>NZ_CANMBJ010000011.1 GCF_947496075.1 uncultured Tateyamaria sp. | reverse complement strand
CCGAGCCAGCGCACGGTGGTGGTGCCGCCGTCGGCCGTCAGGATTTCGTCGCCCGGCTGCAGCGTTTCGACGGCCACACGGCCTGTCGGTGTCGCGATGCCGGTGCCTGCGAGGTAGCAGGTGATCGTGGCGGTCAGGCTGTTGATGGTCAGCTCCCCAAAACCGCCAAGGCCGGGTGTCGAATAGGAGAAACGGATTTCACTGAAGTTTTCTGTCGTGGCGAAACTCAGGGTCGAACCGGTGTTGAGCGAGTTGACAGTGAATGTCTGGTTCAGGGCCGTGTTGGTCTCGTGCACAAAGACGATGTCCCAACCCCCGTTGATTGATGTGCCCAGTTGCAGGGAAATGTTTCCGCCAGAGGCCCCGAAATTTGTGCCGGAGGTGTTTGCCGTACCGATATCCAGTACGTAGTCCCCGCCAATGGTGTTGGAATCGCCGATAAGGATCTGCTGTGCGCCTCCGCCATCTGCGAAAAGCTGTCCACCGCCGAAGTTGCCGCTTGTGCTGAGCGTGAACGGTACAGTGGCATCCGTGAAGTTGATTGAAGCGTTTGAGCCGATGTCAAACGCGTTGCCTTCATCAAACTGGAATGTGGGCATCGATTGTTCCCCGAATTTGTAGTCTCGTTGACAGAACCTCTAGGGTGCCCGGGTTAACCTGCCAATGATTAAACGGCAAAATCGCGCGTGGGTTGCTGGATTCCTGCAAAAAGTGGCAGTTAGGTCATGTTAAGCGCCCTGATCCAACGAAAAAGGACCGGCAGAGCCGATCCTTTCATTCGTGTTTTTGTCTTAGCGCCAGAAGCGTTTAGGCGACTTTCGCGGCTGCCGTGTATCCCAGCGCATCGGCCCGTTCTGCCAGCGCGTCGACCACATGCTGCGGCACCATGCGGCGCGCGACGATGCGCGGCACCGACATTTCGCTGATGATCGGCGCATCCGCCTGTTCGTGGCCGTTGATGAACGCATCGCGGCCCACGGCATCGAGATAGGTCTCGGACGCGGCGCCTTCGGCCAGCACCAGCTCATGCGACCCGGTGTCGATGTGGTAGTAGGTGAAGCCATCCATCGGCATCTGCGCAACCTGGTAGATCGAGCGACCGTTCACAAGCGCCGTGGCGTTGTAGAGGATGCCGTCGATGTCCATGGCGTGGTCGGGCGATACAAACAGATCGCGCGACGGCACATTCGGGGCGATGGAGCCTGCGGTGAAGCAGATTGGGTTCGCCTTGGCCGGTGTCGCGGTTTTCGTGTCGATCGGCTGGATGCCGAGCCAGCGCACGGTGGTGGTGCCGCCGTCGGCCGTCAGGATTTCGTCGCCCGGCTGCAGCGTTTCGACGGCCACGCGGCCTGTCGGTGTCGCGATGCCGGTGCCTGCGAGGTAGCAGGTGATCGTGGCGGTCAGGCTGCCAACGGTGATGAGCCCGAAGCCGGATGTCATTGAAAACTGGATTTCACTGAAGTTTTCTGTTGTGGCGAAGCTGAGTGGCGCGCTGGCACTGCCCGACGTCACAGTGAATGTCTGGTTCAATGCCGTATTGGTTTCGTGCACAAAGACAACGTTCCAGGTGCCCGAGACAGTACTACCCAGTTGCAGCGTAATATTCCCACCGGAGGCCCCAAAGTTTGTGTCAGGCGCGTTTCCGGCACCAACATCCAGTGCATAAGTCCCGCCGGTGGTGAAGTCAGAGATCGAAATCTGACCTCCAGCTATACCGTCATTTGCGATAATTTGTGCCCCGCCGGCATTGCCAACTGTGCTGAGCGTGAATGGAATGCCGTCGTCTGTGAAATTGATTGCGACGGTTGAACCGCTGTTGGTGTCGCCATTGTCGTCAAACTCGAATGTGGGCATCGTCTGTTCCCTGCGATTAAAATTTATTTAAAAAACTTGTACGGTAAGCGGGTTGGTCTGCCAACGAAAAAACGGCAAAAACCCGTTTGAGCTGTAAGGTTCGCCAAAAATTGCCAAATTGTCCGCGCTGTGCCACGTCTTTGGTCTCGTAAACTGCAACAACACACGTCGGGTGCCATGGTGAAATTGACCGCTGAATTGCTTGAACCTCTTGTCGGGGGAACCGTTCACGTACAGCTTGACGCTGGACAGCAGATCGCGATGACCCTCACCAAGGTTGATCCGATGGGGCAGGGGGCGGATGACGGGAATGGCGGCGTGATACACACCGCTTTTACCCTGGACCTGACCGGCCCGCCTGACCCGGTGATCGAGGCGTTGACCTATCCGATCACGTTGCCGGGACAAGACCCGATGCATTTGTTCATCAGCCCCCATGGTCAGGACGAGGCCGGAACCTATTACAACATCGGGTTCAGCTAGGGCGCGGGCAAGATCATCTTGAGGTAGGGGTCCGCGTCGGCAAACGGTTTGAACCCCAGCCTTTGATAAAGCCGTTGCGCACTGTTGCCCTTGAAGACTTGCAAGGTGATGTCATGACCTTGCTGGTGTGCGTGGTCGCAAACCGCCTTCAACACCGATGTGCCGATGCCTTTTGCCTGGTGATCGGGGACAATCGCGAAGTCGATGAGGTGTATGCCTGCCGCCGTTCGCTTGGCGGACAGACGGCCCACGGACATTTTTCCTTTCAACAGAAGATGATCCACCGCGTCGGGATGTGCTGCCGCATGGCTTTGGGTCTGCGCGCTGTATTGCATGTCGAGCATTTGCGTCAGTTGCGCGTCGGACAGGGGGACGGCAGCGAATGAAGGGCGCTGAACGGCCATGAAAAGCGTCCGCAAGAAGTCAGCGTCTTGCGGTGCTGCGGGTCGCACTGTGAGATCGTTTATCGTCATGTCCCACATGGGGGG
Source organism: uncultured Tateyamaria sp. (assembly GCF_947496075.1). GTDB lineage: Bacteria > Pseudomonadota > Alphaproteobacteria > Rhodobacterales > Rhodobacteraceae > Tateyamaria. The sequence goes on along the minus strand of NZ_CANMBJ010000011.1, from coordinate 50,122 downwards.
CACCATGTTCGGGAAGGTCACGGGCACCCGGGTTGATCCGGGTGCCCGCCGGTCCTTTAGTTCAGGACCATTTCAATATCGTAGCCGCCTTGTTGGCGTGGCAGTGGTTTCAGAAACGCCACCGACGTGCCGATGCGCGGATGCGAAACGGTATGCACGCCGTCTCCGGCCTGTGCCAGCAGGTGCGCCTCCGGGCCTTCAAACAATGCTGAAACGCTGACGCGGCGGGGCAAGTGCGCCGGACGGTCGGGATCTGCGCTGGGAGATTGGACATCCACCAGTTTCAGAACCACATGCCCGTGCTCTTTTGTTTTGACGCGGAACCGCTGCCCGACAAAGGGTTGAAGCTCATCTGCCGTGGCTGTGGACCACCGCGCAGGTGCCACCGCACCTTGCGTGCCAACGGCCGTTTCGGACGCCCCGCTTGTTGCGGCGATGGCCCCCGCAGGCAAGGCAAAGCTGCCCGCCAACATGGCCTTTGCCGCCAGAAAAGTCCGTCGTGTCCATCCGAATGAGTGTGTCATGTCACTCTCCTTTTTGCGGGCTTCAATCAGCTGCGCGACGGGTAAATGCCTACCAGAGCGATGATGAAGTACATGGCAAGGAATGGCTGCATGTTGGTGTGGGACTGGCTGCCCCCCGCAAAGCCCGCCGTTGTCGTCACTTCGAGCATGGCAGGGTCCATTTCCACATCGTCAACTGGTGTGTTCGGACGGAAGATGTTTGATCCCGCGGCCAGCATATTGCCGGTAGGGTCATCCGCGCTTCCGTTGCGGCTCTCTGCGATCATCTTGCCGGTTGATTGCATGACGTGCGTGTGGGACGGCATTTGTGCCTCTGTCAGAGTGACATTTTCGATGCCACCGCGCTGACCCCAATTGTATGTTGAGAGACCCACGCCGGTCCCGACATGCACAGGCACACGGCTGCGCAAATCGGGTAATGCAAAGGTTGTACGTCCATCCCCACCATAGGTGGTGCCAATGAGCGAAAACAGCGCGGTGTTTTGACTGATGGGCAAAAGCTGTCCGTCGCAAAATGCCCAGCCCCGCGGCGCAAAGCTGCCGGCAAAGATCTTAATTTCTGCAATAAATGGTTCTGACATGAAAACGTTCCCCGTAAAAATTTCTGTCTGATATCGGAACGCTAGCGATCTGAACGATCATATGTAAAGGATTATCCCGGTTGAAGAACGGGGACGTATGCTCCAATGAACTTACAATTGAATGCAATACCGTGGGTTGCAAAACGGGATGGTCAGGATTGATTTCCCTTGTTTTCATACGTTCTAGCCATGCGGGTACTGCGTAGATGACATCACCCACATCTCCCAGCACTTTGATGGCGCAGTTGCGACAGCAGCACGAGGCCGGTGATGATATTGCGGCTGCGGAGATGCTGGAACGCATCCTGACGCTGCATCCCGCGCTGATGCCGGCGCATCGGTGGCGAATCGAGCAGTTGTTGAACACAGGCGAGACGGATCGGGCCGTGGACCTTGCACGCGATGTGTCCCGCCAGTTTCCACAGCTGCGCACCATGGCCACAACCAAAGAGGCAACGGCGCTGGTCCGATTGGGCCGGGTCGAGGATGCGCTGGCGCTTTTGGACAGGTTGCATGAAGACGGTCAGCAAGATCGCCCCGCGTCCATCCTGTTTGCCAATCTGCTGCTGCGCACTGGCGCGCTTGAACGCGCCGCCAGCCTGTTCGAAGGCATCCGCGCCGACATTCCCGATCACACCATCGCCGTGCGTGGCCTGATCGACATCGCGATCAAACAGGGCAGGGGGGCGGATGGGCTGGACTTGTGCGATGAGGCGGCTGAGCTGAACTGTCTTGCCCACGCGTCGATCGAGACGCGTCGCGCCCAATGCCTTGATCTGATGGGCGAGAGCGAGGCTGCGATTTCCGTCCTGTCCGACCTTGTCGGCAGGGAGGATGCAACGGCCCAGAACCATCTGACCCTTGCGCGTCTGCACCGCAAAGTTGGGGACCTCGTGGCGGCCAGCAAAGTGTTTGGCGCGATATTGGCCAACACGCCCGACCATGCCGCCGCGGTTCAAGAGCAGGTAGCCCTGCTGCAGCAGATGGGGGCGTACGAAGATGCGCTGTCTGTATGTGATCGCGCCATTGCCCATTCCGACCCGGTGCCGGAGGTGTTTCACATCCGTCGCGCGCAAACCCTTTTGGCTGCGGGCCGCGCGGCGGACGCCGCCCATGGCCTGAACACTGTCTGTGCAGAGGGGGACCCGTCGGGCGCATTGCTGCTGGAGTTGGCAAAGGCGCATGTGCAGGCTGGCGCATTACAAGACGCGGACGCCGCATTTGTCGGCAGTGCCGCGCATCCTGCCACGCGGTTGCGGGCGATATTGGGCAGGGCGAAGATTGCGCAGCAACGGGATGATCCCGAGGGCGCGATAGCGCTGCTGCAGTCCGAGATGGCTGCGCAGGAGGTGTCTGACCCCACCCTGACCCTGGCCCTGTGCGAGGCCCTGATCCGGGCGGGACGTGCGCCAGAGATCAAGGACCTGCTGCAGCAATTGGCTGACCAGCCTCACGTGTTGAGCGACGGTCAGATGGAACATGTCCTGACATTGGCGGAACGGCAGACCCTGCCGGACATTTCAAGTACACTGATCGATGCGATGATGGATCGCGAGCGTCTGTCACTGGTGTTTGCGCGGCGGTTGTTGAGGCTTGCCCATATCACTGCCGACACGAAGATGTTGAGAGAGGTCGCCGACGCCCTGTGCGCCAAGCTGCCGCCGGTCCATCAGGCGGAGTTCCGGGTTGATGTCGCGTCTTTCGCCGATGGACCCGAGGCAGCCCTTGCCCTTGCCCGCAAGGTCAGCGCCGACAGCCAGTCGCCCCGCCTTGCGATGCTTGTTGGGCGGCATCTTGCGGACACGGGCAGCACACAGCTTGCCATGCGCTACCTGCGCCGTGCCGCGCGCCGATGGCCGGAACACCGCGCCTTGAACGGTTTTTTTGTGCATGTCTGCGGCATGGCCCGCGATTTTGCTGCGGGGCACGCGCATCTGGATGCAATGGTGGCTGCGAACCCGCGGATTGATGTGGAGCGTGAACGGTTGCTGTTGATGCACAGCGAACGGTGCAGCCAACCGCTGCTTGATCGTGCGATCCGCAGGCAAGACGCCGGATTGCCGGGTCTGCATCCGCGGCATTTTCTGGATGTGTGCCTGGCCTGTGGTGATCTGGATCGCGCGTTGGCCACGCGCCAGCACATTCGCACCGACCCGCAAAGCACCAATCGGGTGGCGGCGCATTTCGCCACTGGATTGCACGGCCGCATGCTGGCCGATTTGCAGGTCTTTCGCACATTGGAGGCCAAGGCAAAGGGGCAGGGGACCCCGCAAGAAGAGATCGAGGGGCGCCTTGCCGCGCAGTACTATTATCCCGCAAAATGCATTGTGGACCGTTGGGACGCAGCGGCGGATCCGAGTGTCCCACCCCGTCAGACACCGATCCCCAAGCGCATCTTTCAGTATTGGGACACCGAAGCGGTCCCGGATGACGTCGCCGCACTGATTGCGGACTGGGCGGCGGTGCCGGACTTCGAACATGTCCTGTTGAACCGGCAGCGCGCCGTCAACTTTTTGCGCCGTCAGTTTGGCGCCCGTGCTGTTACCGCCTTCAATCGGGCGCGCCATGTGGCCGAGGAAAGTGACCTGATCCGGTTGTGTGTGCTCTACAAGTTCGGCGGCATCTACAGTGATGCCGATGACCGGGCCGTGGGGGACATCGGCGCGTTGGCGTCTCTTGGGGCGGGCCTTGTGGTCACGCGTGAGCCGATCGGGGCCATTGCGAACAACACGATGATCACCCCGCCGGGCAACCCGATTGTGCAAATCGCCCTGAACATGACGATCAGGGCATTGCTGGCCCGGGATGCCGATGCCGCTTGGTTCAAGACCGGGCCGGGCATGCTGACCTGCGCTGCGGCCCAATACCTGCGGGACGCGCCACCCGAGGAAGCGCGTGAAACGCTGACAATACTGCGTGGTGACACCTTGCGCACATTCATCGAACCGCACATTCCGTTGCCTTACAAGAAGACCGTGAGGTACTGGAATGCGCAGGTAAAGGACGTCAGTCAGAAGGTGTTGGCCGGGTTGAGCAGGCTGGCGAATGACAACGTGTGATCGCCGCTGCCCAGATGGCTAAACGTTGTAATAATCCCTGTACCACGCCACGAAGCGCGCGATGCCCTCGGCGACGGGCGTTTGCGGCGTGTAGCCCGTCAGCGTCTTGATCAGTGTCGCATCCGCCCATGTGGCGGGCACGTCGCCGGGCTGCATGTCCATGAAGTTCTTTTGAGCCTCTTGCCCAAGCGCCGTTTCGATTGCGGCGATGAAGTCCATCAGGGCCACGGGTTCGGAATTTCCGATGTTGACGATCCTGTAGGGTGCCACCGGGCTGAGACTGTCACCCGGCGCGATGTCTTCCGGGGTGGCGGGGCGTTGAGGTGCCGCGCGGACCAGGCCGACGATGGCTGCCACAAGGTCATCAATGTAGGTGAAATCCCGCTGCATGTTGCCGTGGTTGTAGATGTCGATTGGCTCACCCTGCAGGATCGCGCGGGTGAATTTGAAATGCGCCATGTCGGGTCGACCCCAGGGCCCGTACACCGTGAAAAACCGGAACATCGTGATCGGCAGATCGTAGAGATGGGCATAGGAATGGGCCATCGCCTCGGTCGCCTTCTTGGTGGCGGCGTAGAACGACATGGGCAGATCGGCCTTGTGCGTTTCTGCATAGGGCATTTCGGCATTGGCGCCGTAAACGGACGAGGTCGAGGCCAGCAGAAGGTGCGAACACGGCGTCGCGCGCACCGCTTCCAGCAGGTTGAAGGTGCCGATCAGGTTTGCATCGACGTAAGACCGGGGATGGTCGATGGAATACCGAACACCCGCTTGCGCGGCCAGATGAATGATCACGTCGGGCGTGTCCTGTGCCACGAGGTCCATCAGAACCCCGTCCGTTTCGAGCCGTTCATTGACGGCGCGAAAGCCGGGGTGTTGAAGCAGCATTTGCTGTCGGCGCTGTTTCAGCGTCACATCGTAGTAGTCGGTCAGGGCGTCAAAGCCGATGACCTCGAACCCGTCCTCAAGCAGACGACGGGCCAGAAAGTACCCGATGAACCCGGCCGATCCGGTGATCAGCGCCTTTGGCATCAGTCAGCCTGCCAGGCGGACCGGCCCACGCTGTCATAAGCGGTAAAGCCAGCGCGTTTGGCGTCTGTGGCTGAGTAGACGTTGCGCAGGTCAGCCATGTGCGGTGTGGTCATGCGGCGGGCCAGTTTTTTGAGGTCCAGCGCACGGAATTCGTTCCATTCTGTCAGAATAACCAGCAGGTCCGCATTCTGTGCGGCCTTGTAGGCGTCCTCGGCCCAGTGCACGCCGGGCAACAGCGCTTCGCCCTCGTGACGCCCTTGCGGGTCGGTCACACGCACCTTGGCCCCGGCCCCGATCAGCGCAGGGACGATGGTGAGCGACGGCGCGTCGCGCATGTCGTCGGTGTTGGGTTTGAAGGTCACGCCCAGCACTGCGACGGTCTTGCCCGCCAGCTTGTCGTCACACAGGTCAAAGATCTTGTCGAGCATGCGGCGCTTGGTCTCTTCGTTGACCTTGATGACCGTTTCGGTGATCTGCATGGGCACCGCGTTGTCCTGGCCGATCCGTGCAAGCGCCTTGGTGTCCTTGGGAAAGCACGATCCGCCATAGCCCGGCCCGGCATGCAGGAACTTGTTGCCGATGCGACCGTCGAGGCCCATGCCCTTGCTGACCTGTTTGATATCCGCACCGGTGCGTTCGCAAAGGGCGGCGATTTCGTTGATGAAGGTGATCTTGGTCGCCAGAAACGCGTTGGCGGCGTACTTGATCATCTCTGCGCTTTCCAGATCGGTGGTCACGATGGGGAAATCACGCAGGAACAGCGGGCGGTAGATCTCGGCCATGACATCGGCGGCGCGTTCGGATTGCACACCAACAACGACGCGGTCGGGCTTCATGAAATCGTCGATGGCTGCCCCTTCGCGCAGAAATTCGGGATTGCTGGCCACGTCGAATTCAAGGTCGGAGTTGGCCTTGCGCACGGCCTGCTTGATCATCCGGTTGGTGCCGACCGGCACGGTCGATTTGGTCACGATTACAACATAGTCGCTGGCAAGGCTCGCGATCTCTTCTGCGGCTGCCATGACATAGCTGAGGTCCGCGTGACCGTCACCGCGCCGTGTGGGTGTGCCGACGGCAATAAAGATTGCCTTGGCGCCGTTGATGGCCCCGGCAAGGTCTTCGGTAAAGGACAGGCGGCCCGCTTCCACGTTTTTGACCATCAGGGCATCAAGGCCGGGTTCGTAGATCGGAACGATCCCTGCATTCAACTTTTCGATCTTTGATGGGTCCTTGTCGACACAGACCACATCGTGGCCGAAATCTGAAAAACACACCCCAGAAACCAGGCCAACATACCCTGTCCCGATCACCGCGATTTTCATGGTTCTGCTCCTTAGCCCAACTCTGCCGCATATGCGGCGTCACCTGAGGGCCACTGTCTTGATGAAGAACCGGCGCAACGCAACCCCCAGAGTTTCTGGTCAGATGAAATCGAGATCGTTGTGCAGAACATTGAGGTCTGTCACGCCTGTAAGGGTCAATATATGACCATTTCCAAAGTCCAACCGGATGCCACTTTCCGTCATTTCGGCATAGGCGGATAATTGCAACAGGCTGCGCGCTCCACCACCCCAGAGCGCGGAATCCAGCACCAGCGTATCGATATTGTCCTGAAAGTCGCCGACCGTATCCGATCCGCTGGAAAAGACGAACGTGTCCGTACCGATACCACCGAGCAGCAGGTCATCACCTAGCCCACCGTCCAGCGTGTCGGGCCCGGCATTGCCGAGAAGCGTGTCGTTGCCGTCCTCGCCATACAACATGTCCTGGCCATTATTGCCGTTTAATCGGTCGTTGCCCGTGCCACCATACAGGGTGTCATGATTGATGCCCCCGTTCAGAGTGTCATCGTCGTGTCCACCGAAAAGCAGGTCAAACCCGGCATTGCCATCCAGCACGTCGTTGCCCGCATCGCCCCGCAATTCGTCCGGGCCTGCAGCCCCTGCGATTACGTCATCGCCATTGCCACCTGTCAAAAAGTCGTTGGCCAGCCCGCCCGACAGCGTGTCGTCTCCGTTATTGCCGTAAAGGGTGTCTGCGCCGTTGTTGCCGATCAGCAGGTCATTGCCCCCACCTCCGCCAATGACGTCAAACCCGTCATTGCCCCAGATGCTGTCATCGCCATCCTGACCATTGAGGGTGTCAAAGCCGATCCCGCCGGTGATCAGATCAGCATCTCCAAAGCCCGAAATCAGATCGTTGCCCGCGTTGCCTGACAAAGTGTCCCGACCAGCCCCGCCTTCGATCATGTCGTCGCCGCCCGCGCCGGAGATGTTGTCGTCACCATCATCGCCCAGCAGGGTGTCAAAACCTGTGCCTCCTGTCAGGATGTCGTTGCCGTCACCGCCCTGTAAGCTGTCATTGCCCGCGTTGCCTGAAATGGTGTCATTGCCTGAATCCCCCGAAAGTGTGTCTGCTCCGCCCATCCCCGACAGGTTATCGGCATCGCTGAGGCCGCGGATGGTGTCGTTGCCGGCATTGCCGCTCAGCGTGTCCCGCCCATTGGTGCCTCTTAGGTCAAGCGGGGCGCTGGGATCGGGATCCGGGTCGGGTTCCACTGCCGGTGGAAACCAGTCGGGCAGAAACCGGGATTGGCCCAGGATATCCAGCGCAAGAATGTCTTCCGCCTCAATCCGTGCGCCGTTTGCGGACAGGATCACCAGCTCTTCCGTACCAAAGAGAATAATGATTCCGTTGTTCAGGGTCTGAAACGACAATTGGCCCGTGCCGCGCAGGAAAGCCCAGTCTGACAGGTCCAACCGGTCCTCGGTTATGTCGAAATCATGGATCGTATCGAGCGCGTCATCACCCGACATGATGAATACGTCTGCGCCTGCACCGCCCCACAGCGCATCTGATCCATGCCCGTCCAGCAGCACGTCATTGCCTGCCGCGCCGTGCAAACTGTCATTGCCGCCGCCGCCCATGATCAGATCGGCGCCGCCGTTTCCGGTCAGGTTGTTGGCCGAGTCATTGCCTTGCAGGGGGCTGTTCATGGTGCTGATGTCGATGGTGAACACCGACAACCCGGCCTCTGTCGCGGAACCAACCGTCAGATGCAGGACACCGTTCACCACCGTCAGGTTCAGCGCTGATACGGCATCGAGCGTGGTCGTCACTGCATCTGCGAGGCTGCCCATCAGACGTAATCGGCCGTCCGACATCATTTCGAACAGGCTGACGCCGTCATCATCGCCTGCGACAGCGACATAACCGCGATCGTTATGCGTCACTGTTGCAATCTCGTGCACGCCGCCAAAGCGGGTATCGCGCGTGTCCATGACGTGGTCGGTCAGTTGCAAACTGCCATCATCCGCCACCAATGCGACGGTCAGCGTGCCGGTGACGGAGGCTGCCAGAATGGCAAAGGCCTGCCCGCCAATCTCGATGACCTCGACCGTTGTTGCCCCACCGATACCGACGCCTTCCGCAGCGCTGATCCGGTCCACTTCCTGCGGGACGCCTGAGCCGCTGAGGCGGTAGCTGATCAGGGCGTTTTCGCTGCCGGAGGCTGCCAGCACAAATGTGTTCCCGCCTGATTGGACTTGCGTGATGCCGGTCAGACCGACGCGCCCCATGTCGGCTGACCCGCCGTCCCGAACGGCCGTTACGGTCCCATTCTCGGCAACGCGCCACACACCGATGTCGTCACTGCCCCGATCGATCGAGTAGAGGTAAGTCTGGCCGTTGACCACTGCGCTGGTGCTGTCCAGAAGAGTCGCCGGCATGTAGGCCCCGGTCACTGCTGCGGGCTGGGACAGCGCGCCCTGCGCATTCATGTCGATGCGGTAAAGGCCCGTGTTGTTGACCCCGGTCACAAGCAGATCGTGTCCCCCGGCGCCGTCATCGACCAACGAAAGGGTGTTGGTGGTGCCTGACCGGGCTCCGCCGGGCAAGGTCTGGGTGTCGAACTGGCTGAGCGTGCCGTTCCCGTTGATCCGATAGGCAACCACGTCGCCGCCGCCAAGGCGTGACACAGTATACAGGACGGACCCTTGATCAGTTTCGGCCACGATCATGTCCGTGATCCCGGTCAGGAACATATTTTCCTGATCCGCAATCGTTGCCACATGCTCAAACGCAACAAGCGTCATTACGATAACCCACCAACTACACTGGCAATGTGATGGCAGAGGCAGTTGCTGGGGTGTGGTTGGCTTTGTGTCGATAGTGTGGACTTTCCCAAAAAATCGAGCCGTTGCCGGAAATTAATAGTTTGATAATAAAGGAGGAATTTTCATGTCATAAGTGCTGGTTGGGCCCAGCATAAAGAGCTTTCCAAGCTGGCACGCCTGAATGGATGCACCACAAAGCCACATCTGCCACTGGGCGGCTTTGTGGTTTTTAGTGTATTGCGCGCCTGCATCACTTGTCTTGCTTAGGCGCATCAGAATAGGGTTGCCGCGGCTCAATTTGGGGGAGCGCGTGCGAGATGTCAGTGGTATTTATTGGTGGAAAGCCGCCCCATTCTGGCGCCTCGCGTTTGGCTTGGCGCTGATTGGGAGCGTGACCATGCAAGGAGCATCAGGTTCGCACGCCCGCCAACCAGTTCGCGAGGTCTTGTTCGTTGACTGCCCGTCTGCGCCGCGCGTTCTGTGTCAGGCCCTTGTTCAATCGCTAGCGACCCATGCAACGGGTCATATCATCCGCTTGGATCCGTCACCCGCAGGGCAGGACGTCAAGCGCGTGACGCTCCATATTGATCCCAACCAAGACAAGTTGTCGGCCTATCTGTCATGGCAGGCTCCGAATGGTGTATCAGCCCGTGGCCCCGTTCATCGTCACGGTGGCCAAGATGTGACAAAATCACCTGTCGCGGCACGTCAATTTACTGATGTACTTGTCTCAAAATCGCCCAAGTTGCACTTTATTCTGGCATTAACCGAATAGTCCCAGTTCATTAGGAACGCTTTACTCTTATGTGTACGATTTGCTTTGCCACCCAAACCTTCGACCCGATGCGTCATGTCGATGGTGCAAATGACCCCTTGTCCGCAGCCTTTTTCGAAACCACGGATGCGGCCGCAAATACTTCAACCATCTACTCGATGGGCGTTGGGGATACGTTTTCTGGTTCGTTGGACAGCCTCACGGACGAGGATTGGGTTGCCATCAGCCTGACCGCAGGTGAGACAGTCACGATCACCATGACCGGTGGTACATTGGACGATCCTTTCATGAGGTTGCGCGACAGCAGCGGCAACGTATTGGAAGAGAACGACGATTCGAGTGGCACGGATTCGGCGATTACCTTCACGGCGTCGTCGTCTGGCACCTATTATATAGAGGCGGACTCCTACTCCGGCGATTACGGGCAGAGCCGTACTGGAACGTATACGCTGGAAGCCAATGCATTTACCGCGCCGCCTGTCGGGACACTGGACGAACTGGCCCTGTACCTGACCGAAGGATACTGGGGTGGCCAGGAGCGCGTCTTCAATACCAGTCAGTCCAATGTGATCACCGTCAACCTTTCGGGCCTGACCGCAGACGGCCAACAACTGGCCCGTTGGGCGATGGAAGCCTGGGAAATGGTCGCAGACCTCGACTTCCAGGAAGTCTCGCTTGGCAGCGAGATGATCACCTTTGATGACAATGAATCCGGTGCCTTTGCCTATTCGCCAAATGGCGGATCAAGCTCTGGTGTCGAACTGAATGTTGGGACGGGTTGGCTGAACAGCTATGGCACCAGCGTCGACAGCTATTCTTTCCAGACCTATGTGCACGAAATCGGCCACGCCATCGGCCTGGGTCACCAGGGTGGCTACAATGGCAGCGCGACCTACCCGTTCAGCGCAACCTTTGCCAATGACAGTTGGCAGATGTCGGTGATGTCGTATTTCAGCCAATCGGAAAACACGACCACCGACGCGAGCTATGCAACCACAGCCACAACGATGATTGCCGACATCATCGCGATCCAGAACCTTTATGGGGCTGCAGAAGGTGGGGTCACCGCAGGTAACACCACCTATGGGCTGAACAGCAATCTTGGGAACTATGTCGACGACTTGTTCAGCGCATTGGCGTCCGGCACCACAAACAGCATCTACAGCGGCAGCCTGATTGCTGCGACCATCTTTGACGAAGACGGCATCGATACGCTCGATTTCTCCTTCACTGATCTGGGGGACCGCATCGATCTGAACGACGCGACCTTCTCGGATGTGGCCGGGGGCATTGGAAACATCGGCATTGCGCGCGGCACGGTGATCGAGAACGTGATCACCGGTAACGGCAATGATGAGATCATAACCAATGACGCCGACAATGATGTGCAGACGGCGGGCGGCAATGACACGGTCTTTGCCTCCGATGGCGATGATACACTGAACGGCGGATCCGGCAGTGACACGTTGATCTTTGGCTTCGCCTTTTCCAGCATCACCAGCGGGTCCGTCACGGCCAGTTTGGCCACCCTTTTCGGCGGCTTCGGCAGCGTCCTTGCAACCGCATTCGAAACATTCCAGTTCTCGGACGTCACCTATTCGCTGGCGCAGTTGGATGCCAACCTGCCGAGTGATCCCGGAACGCCCGGTGACATGATTGACGGCACCACGGAAGATGATCCAGCGCTCAGCGGTACGTTGGGCAATGATACGATTTCTGGATTTGCCGGCAATGACAGCATCGACAGTGGTGCCGGCAACGACAGCATCAATGCTGGTACAGGCTTCGATACTGTCGATGGCGGTGCAGACAATGACACCATCGCTGGTGGCGACGGCTTCGACGACCTGAGCGGCGGAGAAGGCGACGACGTGATCAGCGGCAACAACGGCAATGACCTGTTGAGCGGGGGCGATGACAACGACGACCTCAATGGCGGGCTTGGCGCCGATACCCTGAACGGAGACGCTGGCGACGATACCCTCACGGGCTTGTCCGGTGCGGATGAGCTGAATGGCGGCGCTGGCAACGACGTGTTGAACGGCAACAACGGGTTCGACTTGCTGAATGGCAACGAAAACGACGATGTGTTGAACGGTGGTTTGGCCAATGACACGCTGAACGGCGGGTCCGGGGCCGATACGTTGAATGGCAACTCTGGCGCGGACGAACTGAACGGTGGCACCGGCAATGATTTGCTGAACGGCAACGCCGGTTTTGATGTCCTGAACGGGGGTGGCAACAATGACACCCTGAATGGCGGCAACAACCACGACACATTGGACGGAGGGTCGGGCAACGACCGGCTCAATGGCGGCAACGGGCGAGACGACCTGTTCGGTGGTGCAGACGACGACGTATTGCGTGGAAATGCAGGTGCCGACACCCTGCATGGCGGTGATGGCGACGATTTCCTGAACGGTGGCCTAGCCAACGACACGTTCATCTTCTCAGGTGGCAACGACACGATCCAGGACTTCCAGAACAACATCGACGCGCTGATCATTGATCAGACCCTGTTCGGTGGCACCAACCCTGCCGACGTCAACTTGAGCGATTTCACTTCCGTTGTGGGGGGCAATCTGGTGCTGACATTCGATGCATTCACCAGCTTGGAGATTATCGGCTACACCAATATCTCCAGCATCGAGGATGATACGACACTGAGCATCATCTAAAAAACCGGCGCTGCGCCTTACGCCGAGTAGAGCGCAGCGCCGGATATGCTTAGAATATCTTCCACCCGCTGAACGTGGTGTGACTTTGGAAAAACGTCAGGTTGTCGTTGGCGTTGCCGGTACGGCAGGTCACCGTGTCGCCTGTCGACAGTTCCATCACCGCTGTGAAGGACAAGGGCATCTCGCCCAAAAGGACCTGCATTTGCGCGCTTTGCGTAGTGCCGTTAAGAGAAAAGGCGATGCGGCCATCTGTTGATGCGTTGAGGAAGCCGTTGATCAAGAAGCAGTACAACCCATCAGTTGGCGCCGTGAACGTCCCCGTGGTGGGATCGTATACGCCCCCATTCTGCGCGATCATCACACCAAGGACGAGATCGGTATGTGGCGTGTCAATCGTCAGCCATGGGCCACTCCCCCGCGCGACAAAGTACGGTTGGCGCAATGTGCTGACGACACCAGAGGCAGCGTCGACACGCATTGCTTCGTTCCAGGTCGCGCCGTCGTCACTGACTTTGATTGAAAAGTCGTCATTGCCCGCCAGCCCCATTTCCGCTCGGCCTGAGAACCCGTTTTGGAACATCAGGCTCGCCGTGTCGGCGGTGTCGGCCTTGTTGATCTTCAACTGATGATCGCTGCCTGCGTGGTTCAGCAAAACAGCGTCTGAAGATACAGACAGGCGGTTGAAAGCATCGGCGCTGGCGTTGACCCCCAGGCTGTCCACGGTGTCCAGATCGCGGCCCTGCCAGTCGGTGCCGTCAAAGACAACAGTGGTTCCTTCACCCACGACATAAGCTTGCCAACCCGCCTGCGGGGCCAGAAACGTCCAATTCAGTCCATCGTAGATGGCGATTGCATCGCTTTGTCCGACCCATTCCGCTTGCCCCGGGGATGCCACAAGGTAACGATCGCCCGCTGCAGCCCCTGCAGGGGGCAATGTCAGGTCCCGGGCGAGAACTGACAATTGCACCAGCGCGTCCAACACACGCAGGGCTTCATTATGGGTGACGTGTTTCTGGGCTTGGGATGGCTGGATGTAGGGCAATCCAAGGATCAGGGAAGTGTCGGTCATGGTCAGGGCTCCGTGGCAACGCGTCAGACGACGGCAATAGCTAGGAGCAGGAGGTTACGACGCCCTTAGCTGACCGTGCGGTGAGTTGGCCAATGCGCAACAATACGCCTCAGTGACGGCCATAAAAATAGGATGATCGAGCGCCGAATGCCGCAGTCCACCCGGTCTGCCGCCCGAAGGATGGACAGGGCACAGGGCGCTTGTTAAGCACCGAGTCATGTTAGGCGCAATGTTTGAACTAGAGGCCCATTAATGCAGATCGAAACAACCCCACTTGCTGGTGTTGTCGTCATCACGCCCGCGCGGCACGGTGATGAGCGCGGTTTTTTTTCTGAAAGTTACAATGCCCGTGCGCTTACCGCCGAGGGCATTGACGTTGTGTTTGTCCAGGACAACCATTCCCTGTCCGAAAAAGTGGGCACGATCCGCGGACTGCATTTTCAGGCACCACCGCACGCGCAGGATAAGTTGGTAAGGTGCGGCAAGGGCGCCCTGTTTGACGTGGCCGTGGACATTCGTTCAGGGTCACCCACTTACGGGCAGTGGTTCGGCACCGAATTGAGTTTTGAAAACGGCAAACAATTGCTGGTCCCTGCAGGATTTGCCCACGGGTTTGTCACCCTGAAGCCAGAGACCGAGATCATCTACAAGTGCTCCGACTATTACAACCGGGACAGCGAAGGGGCGCTGCGCTGGGATGATCCGCAGATTGGCATTGATTGGGGTGGGGTCAGTGATCCGATCTTGTCAGAAAAAGACGCGGTTGCGCCTTTGCTTGCCGATTTGGACACGCCTTTCACATACAAGGACTAAGAGCATGAAATTACTGGTCACCGGCGGCGCGGGCTTCATCGGCTCTGCCGTGGTTCGGCAGGCAGTGGAACGCGGGCATGAAGTGATCAATGTTGATGCGCTCACCTATGCCGCCTGCCTTGATAACGTGGCAAGCGTGGCATCCAGCAATCTCTACAGTTTCGAAGAAGCCGATATTTGCGACTGGGATGCGATGGTGCGTATCTTTGATACCCACAAACCCGACGCAGTTATGCACCTGGCCGCCGAAAGCCACGTGGATCGGTCCATCGACGGGCCCGGTGCGTTTGTGCAGACCAATGTAACCGGGACCTACACACTGCTCGAAGCCGCGCGCCGCTATTGGCAGGGGCGCGACCAGTTCGATGGATTCCGGTTCCACCATATCTCGACCGACGAGGTGTTTGGCTCGCTTGGGGCGAAGGGGCAATTCACCGAAACCACGCCCTATGACCCGCGCAGCCCGTATTCGGCATCCAAGGCGGCGAGTGACCATTTGGTGCGTGCCTGGGCTGAAACCTATGGCCTGCCTGTCGTGCTGACCAACTGTTCGAACAACTACGGTCCATTCCACTTCCCGGAAAAACTGGTTCCGGTGATCATTCTGAACGCGCTGGCAGGCAAGTCGTTGCCGATCTACGGCGACGGCTCGAACGTACGCGACTGGCTCTATGTCGAGGACCATGCCGATGCGCTGCTGCTGGTGCTGCAGAAGGGCGAGCTGGGGCGCAGTT
The DNA here is from genome assembly GCF_947496075.1 of uncultured Tateyamaria sp. Lineage (GTDB taxonomy): Bacteria > Pseudomonadota > Alphaproteobacteria > Rhodobacterales > Rhodobacteraceae > Tateyamaria. The sequence goes on along the minus strand of NZ_CANMBJ010000011.1, from coordinate 34,742 downwards.
ACAATATCGGGGGCGAGAACGAGCGCACGAACCTGCAGCTTGTGGAAACCTTGTGTTCCATCCTCGATGAAAAACGGCCGCGGGCGGATGGAAAGTCTTATTCCGATCAGATCACCTTTGTCACGGATCGACCTGGCCACGATGCACGCTATGCCATTGATCCCACCCGCATCCGTGATGAACTGGGCTGGCGCCCGTCCGTCACGGTCGAAGAAGGTTTGGCCAAGACTGTGGATTGGTATCTGGAAAACCAGGCATGGTGGCGGGCTCTGCAGGACCGCGATGGTGTAGGCAAACGCTTGGGCACAGGATAGCAGACCTAGGCATTTTCGACCCTTCACATGCAGAAGGGCCTGAGGCGAGCAGAGGAGTGCGCATGGATATTCTGGTATTTGGACACACCGGTCAGGTGGCCACGGAATTGCGGGCCTTGAATGGCCCCGACACCCGCATCACGACTTTGGATCGCAAGGCTGCCGATCTGACGGACGCCGCAGCCTGTGCTGCCGCCATTGCCAGCCACGCGCCCGACGCAGTTATCAACGCTGCCGCTTACACGGCGGTGGATGCCGCCGAAACCGACACTGCACGCGCCCACGCAATCAATGCTGACGCACCCGGCGCCATGGCGCGCGCCTGCGCCGCCCGCGACATCCCGTTTGTCACCATATCAACCGACTATGTTTTTTCGGGTGAGGGTGAAGCGGAATGGCTCCCGACCGATCCGACCGATCCGCAAGGGGCTTATGGCCTGACAAAAAATGCGGGCGAGCTTGCCGTGCAGAAAGCGGGCGGGCGTTCGGTGATTTTGCGAACTTCGTGGGTTGTGTCTGCGCACGGCAACAACTTCGTCAAGACAATGCTCCGACTGGGTAAGGAACGCGATGCCCTGACCATCGTGGCGGATCAGATTGGTGGACCCACGGGTGCAGCCGAGATTGCCGCGGCCTGTGTGACCATTGTCAAAACGTTGAAAACCGACCCTGACACAGCAGGAGTGTACCATTTTGCCGGTGCACCAAACACGAGTTGGGCGGATTTCGCCCGCGCGATTTTCGATATGTCCGATCTGGAATGCGAGGTGACTGACATCCCGTCAAGCGACTATCCGACACCGGCAAAGCGGCCGCTCAACTCGCGCATGGACTGTACCAGCACAACATCTGCGTTCGGCATCGCCAGACCCGAATGGCGCAACAGCCTGTCTCACATTCTCGATCAACTGAAACAGGTCGACTGAGGCCTCGGCCTTTTCCCAATTTCAACACTCCCTTTACGGAACACGGAGCATCTCGATGACTCAATCAACAGCGCGCAAAGGTATTATTCTGGCCGGTGGCTCTGGTACTCGGTTGTACCCGATCACGGTCAGTGTATCGAAGCAGCTTTTGCCGATCTACGACAAGCCCATGGTCTATTACCCGCTTTCTGTTCTGATGCTGGCCGGTATCCGCGAGATCGCGGTGATCACAACGCCTCAGGACCAGGACCAATTCAAACGCGCCCTCGGCGACGGCAGCCAATGGGGCATCAGCCTGACATACATTGTACAACCCAGCCCTGATGGTCTGGCGCAGGCCTATATTCTGGCTGAGGATTTTCTTGACGGAGCACCATCGGCAATGGTGCTGGGCGACAATATCTTTTTCGGGCACGGTCTGCCCAAGCTCTTGGCCGAAGCAGATACTCAAGGGGCCGGTGGCACGGTCTTTGGCTATCGCGTGGCCGATCCTGAACGCTATGGTGTCGTCGCTTTCGATGAAAATGGTCATGCGAAGCAAATTATTGAAAAACCAGACGTTCCACCATCCAACTACGCTGTGACAGGGCTCTACTTTTTGGACGCCGATGCGCCTGCACGCGCGCGCCAGGTAAAACCGTCCGCGCGGGGCGAGCTGGAGATCACCACGCTGCTTGAAACCTATCTGCACGAGGGCAGCCTGACAGTGAAACAGATGGGGCGCGGGTACGCCTGGCTTGATACCGGTACACATGCCAGCCTGCTGGATGCCGGCAACTTCGTACGGACGCTGCAGTCCCGGCAAGGGCTGCAGACCGGCAGTCCGGACGAGATTGCTTACACGCAAGGCTGGATCGATGAAACGGGGCTGACGGAGCGCGGCAAAAGATTCGCCAAGAATGATTACGGGGCCTACTTGTCCAGCCTTTTGATGTGACATCTGGCCGTTGTTCATCAAGTGTTGAGGCGGTCATACCTGCCGGACATATTTTTGGTCATGCGACTTAAAACGTGTTTGCATCAACCAGAAGTGGATGTAGTCAAGCTGAGGTACTGACGTGATTTGCACAGCGCCACATGACTAAAGTCGTCCGACGCTGTTGCTAATCATACTTTTTGGTTGGCGCTCAGGCTGATAGAGTTATCGCAAGACGGGAGAAGAGGAACCTAATGGCGCTACGTGTTTTTGGTTTGGGGCTGCCAAAGTCCGGCACATCGACGTTGCAGGATGCTTTCCTGCGGTCGGGCATGAAATCTTTGCACTGGTACACGAAGACTGTCGAAAAATTCGCGGGCAACTCCATGTATCACCGATGGTACCGGGGCGAAAACATCATGGCGGATTTTCCCGGTTTCGAAGCTGTGACACAGCCTGACCTCATCACCACAACGACGTCCTTCTGGCCTCAGATGGATCCCGCAATGCTGAGGGAAGTCGCCCGGCAGAACCCGGACGTCAAATTCATTCTCAACCTGCGTGACCCTGTTGCGATTGCCAACAGCATGGAAAAGTGGGGCAACTTCATGGAGCGCCTGCACAAAGTCGGTGCGCCCGGTATGCCGCCCAGATGCGCCACGACCAAGAAACGGGTCATTCGGTGGATCGAAGGGCATTACGCAAACACGATGGAACTCTTTGAAGGCAAGGACAACTTCTTATCCTACGACATTGAAGACAAGGATGCGAACATCCGGATCGGAGAGTTCATAGGCCAACCGCTGGAATGGTGGGGTCACTCAAACAAAACGCGCGAAAACGGCGAAACACGCGGCGTTGTGTATTAGATCAGCAAATCGGCCTGAAAGCTTCCTGAATGAAGATACTTGTTCTAGGCACATCCAATTCAATCCTCAAAGGGGGTTGGATGGCGGGGTTTCGGGACGCGGCGCCTGCCGATTGGCAGATCGACAACATGTCTGTTGGTGCCTCACCTGTTTCCCAGTTTGGTGCCAGACTGTCGCAAGATCTGTCCGCCTATGACCATATCCTTGTCGATGCGATCCCGAACGACGAAAACTTGTTGTCCTTTGTCGGGGCGGAACCGTTTTACGACGCATTGTTGGACGAGATTCTGACGACGCTCGCGGCGCAGTCCAACTTGGTAATACTCGGGTTCTGCAACCGCGCCCACGCGCAAAACCGCAGTGCAGTCTACGAGAAATACGAAGTGGCTGCGCACCGTTTGAATGGGGTATTTGTCAGTGTCATTGACTATGCGCTTGCCAACTATCCAGAGCCGGTCTTTCTTGACGGCCCACATATCCTGCCCGAAATCGCCCGAAGCTTTGGCGCAGACTTGGTATCCAAACTGGCGAATTTTGGACAGGACGTGTCCGTCAACGGCGCATTCGGCACTACCAACTTCGCGGAAATCGCGTTGTCGGAGTTTGCGCTTGGCGAGCAAGTCACCAAAAAGAACAGCCTTTTGTCCGATACGTTCTCACGGTTGCATGCCGGAACCAAAGTCATGCTGCAGGAGCCAGCCAACGTCATCGGGTTCAATATCGATGCCACGATGAGCTATTGTGACATTCGTTTCGTCGGACCGGACGGACAGCGTCGCATCGGACTGCGCTATAACATGGCCGAGAACGGATTTTTGGCCAAGTTCGTGCCTGTTCCGAACGGGCATCTCACCAACTGCATCGAAGTTTTGGAACCCGGCCCAGATGCAGAAAAGGCTCCGCACAACAGACCGACGGATCCCGGTGGTGTCCGATCAGTTGCAATGTCGCGCTTGTTGACCTGGCGGTGCTGACCAAGCCGGTTCAATGTCCCGCTCTTGGCAAAACGCCCTAGGTGCTCAGATGGTTGACCGCGATCGTTGATTTGACCGTGTCGTAAAACCGCAAATCGAGCTGAACATAAGGCAGGATCGCATCCCTTAGTTCGGTATCGATCTCGCGTGGTTTCGCTTTGTTGAAATGCGGAAACTCGCCGCGCGGCAAATCCGTAACTTCATGCCAGCGATCAACAGTCTGCGATATCTCTTCGGTCAGACCGACCATGTCAAAGCGGCCAATTCGCTCCAGCGCTGCTTCATAGGTCTCTTCAGTACAGATATGTTGATCATTTGCGCTGGTGATATGATCAGGCTCCGCCCCAAAGACTTTGGTCTGATAGTTCTCCAGATTGTTCTTGCGAAAGTTGTCATCCAGAAGAAGGTCGCGCAAATCGGAATACTTGGCACCAAGCCGTGCGTTGTGATGACCCAACATTGAAACGGTTCTGGCCACCGGCTCTCGCAGAACAGTTGCGACGCGCCAGCTTGGGTCAACCTTGTCACTCATCCACGCCGGAAAGTGGCCAAACATGTACGGTGTGCTGTCGGGTTTGATCGTACCGCTGCTGAGACTTGTCAAAAACTGGAGCGCGCCCATGTAGTTGCCGCCCGTGCGTTCACGATCACTCTTGCTGGGAAAGACCTGCGACGGCGCGATTTTTTCAACGTATGCGCGAAAGCTCGTTCCTGCTGTTTTCATCACATGGATGAACAGCCAGGGAGTCGTGTCGTGCATTTAGGCGTCTTTTCTCGTCCGTATTGGTGTACGGCGAGTACGCCGATACTTTCATGATTCGTGCCGGGTATGGTTTAGCCTGTCGGTGATCATGTCAATATACGGTGCTCTTGCGCTTTCATCATTCAGAAGTTTCTCGGCAAAGGAGTCGCGCGACTCCTGCGTGCCCGCGCGATCGAGCGCCTCCTTCAAAGCGTCATATGTGGGGTCCAGGGCTCCGTAGTGACTGCGCGCCAGATCGCTCCGATTCAGATGTGACAACTGATCTGCCATCGCATCAAAGTGCACCGCAAGCATCCAGCAGATTTCGAACATCATCCAGCTTCGATTGGACGAGATCGTGTTGGTGCCATGCGTGCGGTACCGCATAAGGTTAAGCGGCACCATCAGGCATCGCCCGTGCGATGCAGCTCGGAATGCGAAATCCCAGTCATGCGCAAAACGCAGGTTCCGCATGCCGCCGACTTTTTCGTAGATCCGCCTGGATATCACCATGTTGCTGGTCGTCGAGATGAAGTTGGATCGCAGAAGCTCGTAGGCGAACGCATCACTTTTGCGGACTTTCACCTTGGGCAAGGTCCTTGCCCAGCTGGGCAGCTGTGATGTCCAACCTTTCTTGATGGGGCCGGGCTTGCCGACGTGATCCATCTGCTGAATCCAGGAACACGCAAGATCTGCGTCCTGTTCCTGCATCTCGGCGACCATGATTTCCAACCGATCAGGTGTGAAAACATCGTCTGAATTGAGAATCGAGATGTAGGGCGCGCGGGTCATGGCCATGCCACGATTGATCGCGTTATGAGCGCCCGCATTCTCCTGCAAAACGACTTTGACACGGCAGTCGCGCAGCCCAGCCAGAATGCGTCTGGACCGGTCCTTGGACCCGTCATCGACTACGATCAACTCAATGTCTGATCGCGTTTGGTTCAGGACACTGTCGATGGCCGCTTCAAGATAGGCCTCGTGATAATAGCTGGGGATCACCACCGATGCGATCGGGTCAGGCAAGGTGGATGCCATGACGGGCGGCGTAGCGAGCGCGGTGTTTAGATCCTGTGTCATGCTGTGCCCTTGATATGTGTCAGACGCCCGGCGCGCGCGTAACGTTCGGCCATACGATCAATTGAGAAATCATCTCTGGCCCGCGCCGCACCGGGCCGCGGTGCATCAGTACCTTCGGCTAGAACCGTATCCAGCTGGGCAGAGATCGTTTTCAGATCACCCGCCTTTGCCGTACAAAAACCCGCGTCGAATTCTTCGATGACGCGCTTGTTTTCGCCCACATCCGTCGACACGACAGGTATGCCCATGCACACGGCTTCGACCAAAACCAGCGGGAGGCCCTCATATTCGGACACAACCGTCAGGGCATCAATCGCCCGATAGACTCGGTTGATGTCTTTGACAAACGGTATGCGGATCACGTTCGTCAGGTTTTCGTCCTTGATGGCCTTTTCACAGGCCTTGCTCATGGCACCGTCACCAAGCAGGACAAATGTCTCGTCACTGTTGTCACGGCGCATCGCGGCCAGTTTCAGAAAATCCAAGGGGCGTTTTTGGTCGGTCAACCGACCCGCAAACATGATGATCTTTCCACCGGCTGGCAACGAAAACTCCGCTCGGGCCTCTGCCTTGGAAACCGTTTCAAGCGCTGTCGCGCCGCGGCTGACATCAATGCCGTGCGGGATGTGAAACACCTTGTCCGACGCAAGGCCAAGGGGTCCAAGGAACGTGTCCTTGATGGCATAGTTCACGGCCACGAAGCTGTCAAAGCGGCGGATGGCGGGTTTGTTGTAGTGCTCGATCCAGCCAAACTGATGATCATAGACCTGCTGGTCCACGATAACGCTGTCAGCGAACGCCTCGCGCACTGCGGCGGCGTTGTTCACGAACCACGATGATCCGTTCATGACGTAAACCGCTTCGGGCGCATACACATCCGAGATCATCGACAACAACGCAATCCGATCACTCGGCGTCACGATTTTTGACCCATCCAACAGGGTCAGCCCCGCCTCATGGATTTGATCCGTAATGTCGCCCTGTTCGGTCGAGATAGGCTCAAGCGCAAGATAAATGCAGTGGTAATTGCTCTTTAATGCAGCCCCAAGGCTGATGGTCAGACGCTCGACCCCGCCCATTGCCGTTTTCATTCCGACAAGAAGAACCGTAGGGCGGTCATCTTTGACCAGGGGCAGGGTAGACGTATCAAATTCGATGTTCGGAACGCCCACGGCCCGTGTCCCACGGCTCCAGAAACGGCTGTCGTTCTTGATCTCGAACGGCTGGCGCAGCAGGGCGCTGATGTCCGTGACCTGCGCGCGCGCTCCAAGGCGCTCGATTTCCGCTTCGATCACTTGTCCGCGGACGCAGCCAGACAGCTCCATTCTGCCCAACCAGTGACGTGCCTGTGGCTTTGCAACGATCAGGTGATCGCGCACCGTCTGGACCGCGACCTCTTTTCGCGTTGCTGGTGTCGAACGCCCACTTGAAACCAGTGCAACGTCCAGTTGGCTCAGAGCAATCGCGAGAGCTGCAGTTTGCAATGTGCGAGCGGTCAGCATCCGCGCCGGTTGCGTGGGCCAGTAAAAGACCGTGTGCCCCAACTGGCTCAGAGCGACAGCTTCGCCCGTCGCATCGCCACTCACCGGATCCCAAACCTTGTATCCATCTGCGCATTTGACCAGCACGTCATCAACGAACCAGTGTTGTTCATTGGTGATATGACCAACAAAGGCAGCACAGGCATCTTCGTCCAGAACGATGGCGATCCGCATTGGAAGCACGGGGGGTGTCAGAACCCGCGGGGCAAGGCCCGGATAGGGTTGATCCACCGGTTCAGTGCGCACCATCGGAACGGTCAGTTCCTTGAGATACCGGCGCGCCATCTGATCTGCGGTCAGAACGCCCGAACGGTAGAACTCAACGCGATGCGCAGAAATCACACGATCGATGTTCTCCTTCATCGGCACGGTGCGGGTGATATTGCCCAGCGTATCTGAAAGCGCATAGTTGACCAGAAGGATGGGCAGGAAGGTCACGTCATGGTCAGCGGTGTAGCGGACGATCAACTCCCAATCGACGAGGCGTCTGAGATTCTCATCAAAACCGCCCAGTTCTTCGAGCAGCTCACGACGGTGCGCAAAAGCGTTCAGGTCAATGAAATTGGACCTCAGCAAAGCATGGCGGTCAAAGCTGCGCCCCATGATAGGACGCTCTTCAAGGTCATCGGCAAAGATTTCGACCGCGCCATAAACTGACATCGCCTCGCCGTTGTGCAACAAGGCGGACATGAGAAGCTCGGCGGTTTGTGGGCGCCAGATGTTATCACTGTCCAGATAGGCGATGAAATCACCGGTCGTGTTGGCCAATCCAGTGTTGCGGGCGCGGCAAACACCGGCGTTTTCCTGACTGATCAGCTTGATGTGACCAGACGCGATGTGTTTTTTGAATTTCTTCGCGATCAGCTTGTGACTGCCATCCGTGCTTCCATCATCCACGACGACAAGTTCGATGTTGGGATATGTTTGCCCCAAAACAGACGTGATCGCTGCAACCACTTCACTTTTACGGTTCCAGGTGGGCATGACCACGGACAGCATCGGCAGGTCAGGCCCTTGGGCATCTTGCGTCAACTGCTGCTGAAGGTCTTCGGTCAGGTTTTCAAATTCAAAAACCAGACCGTCATCCTGGAAGGCCTCAACGGTGTCCGGCGTCCGTATGCCGCGTTTGAGGATGCGATCCCGCGTTTCAGGATCGATGCGCCGGGGTGTCGGATCAGTGAACGCCTCGATAGTCGTCGCAAATCGATCTCCAAGTCCCACGACACTCCGCGCGACCCAAGACGCATCAAAGGACGGCGAAATCTCTCCATCACGGCGGTCCGGTTTGGATAGGTAGTGTGCCAGGGCGTTGACATCCGCATCAAGCGGCACGTCCAGATTGCGCAGATACCAATCCGTGTTGAACAACGGGTGCGGATTGTAACCTTCGTACGCACCCTTGGCGACGTAATGTGCCAGTGGGTTCAGGCCTGCACGCTGAATTTCCGGATATTCTTGAAAGTACCAGGAGGTGGAGAAAAGCGGGTTGGGATCGTAACCGCGCGTGGCCCCATACTTGACAAAATGCAGCCATGCCGGATCACCCGATTTGTCCCCTTTGAGATACTTCGCCGTGTACCACTCCGCATCCAACAGGGGGGTAGTGCGGATGATCTTGCGTGTGTCTTGCCGGATTCTTTTTGCCTCGGAACCAGCGAGCCGGTCGTCCTTGCTCTGAGAGGGCGCTATCTTCTTGATCGGCTCCAGGTATTTCGAGTCGTGCGTGATACGCGCCTCGGCCTGTCCGAACATCTGGTAGTGATACAGCGGATTGACACCGGAACTGCGCACATCCGGGTTGCTGTTCAAATACTCGGTGCTGCTGAACTCGGGTCCGGGATCGTAACCGCTTGCGGCCCCAAAACTCAGGTAATGCTCTGCAGCCTCCAAAGGGCGTAGCGGCGTTTCCAGAAACATCTCGTTGTACCAAGCCGCATCGAACAGCTCGGCATTCATCACAACTTTGGCTTCGGATACCGGCTCCCCCGGCTCGGCTGCTTGGTCTTCGCTACCATTCCCGCTATCGGGTCCTGCGCCCAGTACTTTCAGAACCTCCTCGATTTCCGATACTTCTTTGGCGGCATGTATTTGGCGATCTTCGCCACGACCGTATAATTCGTAGTGATATAAAGGGTTTAGGTGTATTTCAGAAACGTCGGGATGCGCTCCGAAATAGAACTGCGTGCTGAAGTCAGGGCCAGGATCGTATCCTTGCGCCGCGCCAAGCGAAACATAATGCTCTGCCGCCCCACAATCATGCAAGGACACGTCGGGGTACTTGGTTCTGTACCATTCCTCGTCAAACAAGGGCGAACGGCTAACGGCCTGAATGACGTCCGATAGGTCATCGGGTACGGCGGTGTCCACTTCTGTCACAACGAGCCTCTCTACAATTTATGATCTAAGATATTCTTGTCGTCGGAAGCAATATACTCCGAGCGCTCGGTACGTACTGATCCGGGCAGCGACGGGGTGTCAATTAGCGACATTTGGCTTGGCGTCATCTTGCCGCAATCCGGAACGAGAGTGGTGCAAAAAACTGTACGATCCCCCGGATGTTTGGGTCCTGGGTAGAAGTGTGTCAGATTTCACTTGCGACAATCGGTTGCAAGAGGATTTTCGCCGCCCAGTTGCAACACCGATGGCTCACTTTCATTTGGTTTGCTAACAGGTGCGCGTGGATCATCGAAACCGTTAAACGGGCAAGATGAAGCAGACCCGGGAATGCAGAAGGCCCATGTTATGACCTCACAGACGTCGCACGCGACACCTCACAGAATTCTCGTCATTGGTGGTGCTGGGTTCATCGGAGGACATGTTGTCAAAAGCCTCATCGATGCCGGTCTGAACCTGGCCGTATATGACCTCCACGCCCAGCCATCCTCCATCGACATAGAGTGGCACAGCGGGTCGATCACGGATCTGAGCCTGATGGCATCGGTCGTTGCCGACCGGGATGCGGTGGTTTTTCTGGCGAATGCCAGTCTGCCCGGATCCTCAATTGCCAGCTTGTCCATGGAAATCCAGTCCCACGTGCGTGACACGCTGCGCGTGGCAGAGGTCTGTGCGGAACTCGGCGTAAAACATTTTGTTTTCGCCTCCTCAGGCGGCACGGTTTACGGGCATTGCCCGGCACCCGGAACCGGGCTTGTCGAAACCGCGCTGACTCAACCACAAAACGCCTATGGCGTGTCAAAGCTGGCTATCGAACACTACTTGCGCCTTCTGTCCGGCAAAGCAGACATGCGAACCACGTCGCTTCGCATCTCCAATCCCTACGGGGAAGGGCAGCGCGCCGTGCGGGGCCAGGGCTTTATCGCTGCAGCAATACAGCGCGCCATGGACGGGTCCGAGCTCGAGATTTGGGGCGATGGCCTGGTGGAGCGGGATTTCATCCACGTGTCCGATGTCGCTGCAGCGATCCTTGCGACATTGCGATCCGACAATCCCCCGGATGTCGTCAACATCGGAACGGGTCAGGCGACCTCGCTGAAATCAATCGTGGAAATGGTGGAAGCCGCATGCGGAACCTCTATCGACACCCGTTATTATCCCGGACGTCGGATCGATATCGAACGCAATGTCCTTGATATTGCGCGGGCACAAAACGCCTTGGAATGGTCGCCGCGGATCGCACTGGAAGATGGGCTCACGCAAACAGTCGCATGGTGGCAAGAGCATCACAAACCGGCCTAGCAATCGGAGCAATCCGCCCAACTGCAGAGCTCAAAGTCATATAATCAATATTATGCTATTTGTTGCGCGCGAATGCTGTGCAAGGCCGCCAGTCGTGTTGCGGCAATCTCCGGAGTTCTTGCACCGGACGCGGCAAGATCTGCTTCCTCCGCCGCTCGGAATGCATCCATATCGAAGGGGCCCGTGACAAAACCGTGCTGCTTCAGACGTTGGTAGACCGGCACCGGATTGACATAGACACCCATGCCACCCGGGCTGGACGTTGATCCAAACCGGTCCGGCAGAACCTCGATATTGTCGCCCGGACACAGCAGCTTGAACGGCGCCCGCTGCGAGATCGCCTGACCATAGATTGCGTTGTTGGCTCGGCGCGGCAGCATCAGAAATTCGGTATCAAGTTGCGACAGAATCTGTGTTGGATGGGCGGCACTGCCCTCGTCGAACACGATCTTTTCCGCACCCATGAGATGGCCCAGCTGCACGGCCAATGACATTGCTTCGGGCGTAGAACAAAAGACACCCGCCGCTTTCATTTTCGCCTCGAAATAGCTGCACCCCAACACACCCCCTTTTTTCAGAAGATGCCGCCGCCCCATGTAGATGCGGGAGGGTGCACGCGCGATATGCAAAGCCAACTTATCGGCAAGCACATCCTGATAGCCCTGCAGGTATTCCCTATAAAATGGCTCAATAGGGTTGCGCGGCGCTGTCCCGGGTTCAGGCACATCGAGGCGGTCAATCACGGTGGCTTCTCGGATCAAAGTGACCGGCACATCACCCATATCCAAAAGCTGCATCAGGTCCGTCAGGAAACTGGGCAGCTTTGCCTCGGCCAGATCGGCATTCGTGCGGACGTCCTGCAAACCCTGCACGGCCAGAAAGACAATCCCGTCATATGTCCGCCCCGCAGCCTTCAACGCCCAAAGACGGTGAATGCAATCCACGAAGAAGTGGCCGAAATGGTTCCACATCGGGCCGCCAAACACATGCCGACCCTTCAGCCTCGGCAAATCCTTGCTACCCTGCAGCCATCCAGACTTGCGCGGGATGTCCTGCGGCTCGTCCCGCAAGGTCGCACCCCGTTTCATACGCGATTCCGCTGGCGCAACGGCAGCATCGATCCCACCCCGAAACAACGGGCGCTTATAGACAAAGGGCGTCACCGCCACATCGCGCAACGGAACGATACTTGGCCCAGCGGTCATGTTTCGAACCCCAGTCCCTGCATCAGCTTCACGTCGGCTTCAACAAAGCACTCAAGCCTGCCGGCACTGTCATCACGTTCAAATCGTTCCAGCAAAGCAGGCCAACGCGCAGTCCTGCCTGCGTTGGGTCCGGCATTGACATACGTCCCCTGAATTTCGGGACACGTCCCAAACATCTCCACCAACTCGGCTTCCAACGCGTCAAGCCCGTCTACCGTGTAAATGCGCTGCAAAGCGCCGGCACCGTCCAACGCCCGGCGCACCAGTTCAGGCTGATCAAGATCTGCAACCTCTGTCCAACCGCGAATCTTCCGGGTCGTCAGGTAATTACAGTAGAAATTGTTGTAGTGGTCATGGACAAAGCGCTGCCATGCTCTGTCCCCACCAAAAAAGTAGTCATCGGCCGATACGGACGTGACGGTCCGCATGTTTGTACGTGCCTTGGATGCCAATTCCTCGGCACTCAGCTTGGCGGCCTCACGGATCAGGTAGAAATAGAAGGATGCGATGCGCTCGCGTGGATCTCGCAAAACGGTAAAGGCAAAGCGGTCGTCCGGCAGGGTATCCAGATCAATCCAGTCGATATGCCCGGCATATAGGCTATATCCAGGCGGCATCTGCGCATCCGGGGCCGCGTTGGCGTGGGTGCGCACCGGGCTGAACGCCTCTTCCGGCACCAGCTGTTTCAAAGCTTCCAGCACGGTCTGCCCTGCCGTCTTGGGAATGTGGGGAAACACCACAACGGGCGGCACCGTTCCGCCTGTTTTGGTCCGCTTGTACCACCGCGATAAAGAACCCAAATCAGTTATCTCCGAAGCCCGTGAGCAAACGCACTGCCTTTTCAGAAAACGCTTGAGGCGCTTTCTTCGAAGGCGGCACCACGCTTTCGCGCCAAGCGGCCGGCACGGAGTCACCAAAGCGCGCACACATCGCCTGATATTGCGGCGCAAGGGCCTCGCTCAGCATCTGTTCCACCGCATCCGGCAGCACAGTCGACCGCCCAAGATTGACCCGCTTGTCACCCGCAACCTTATGCGGCCTGATATCAAGGAAGGCACAGATTTCATCAACACTGTCCTGGCTGAACAAGTCTTCGTAAAACGCATAGTGGATATGGTCTGATGGCACCGCCGCCTCAAGGGCTTCCATCGTGCGCGCATAGTCTGCGCGGGGAATGCGGGCAATATCACGCTTGTCTCTCAGATCCTGCGCATGGGCCACACATTTGGCTTCATAGGCAGCGTCGGACAATGTCGGGTTCTGCGCGCCGATCGCCATGCGAATCTGCGACCACAACCGATCAACGGGATCGCGCAGAATGAAAATGAACTTCGCGGGACCAAGACTGTCCATTTCACGAAATCCTTCGGCATCCAGCGTGCAGTAGGATGGGGTGAAGTCACAGATGATCTTTTGCCCGGCATAGCCCTTGGTCATGTACTCGACATAGGGACGGTGGTCGCCGGGGGCGGCCGCGTGAATTGACAATCGCTCGGCCAACAGTTGCGTGTCGCGCAGGCGCTTGCGATTTGCCGGGTCCATTCCAGGCGTCAGGTTGTCCACGGCACGTCGCAACTGTGCCAATCGGTTATTCAGGTGACTCTGTTCGCTTTTGACATAGAGCGCATCGAAATAGTGCAGTTCCTTGATGTGGACGGTGTGACTCTCTTCGCTTTGCTTGAGATAATCGAACAGCCAACTGGTCCCGGCTTTCTGCGCCCCGATGCCATAGACCATGGTCGCGCCCTTCGGCAGCAACCCTGTGGACACAGTCCGCTTGGCCTCAATCGGAGCAGCGCCCACAAATTTGCGCACTGCCGCAGCGACGGTTTTGTCGTGCGGCGCACGGTTGAAAAACCCATGGCTGGAATTGGGAAAGGGCATCATCTCGCACCGGTCTTTTGGCCACAGCGCGGCGAACCGGTGCGATACATCAATAGGCACAACATCGTCCTGTCCACCATGCGCTATGAAACAACGCAATCGCGACAGCATTGGATGCCCTTTCAACCTTGCAATGGGCGACAGATGGCCATGATCCTCCGGCTTGATCACGCGGTTGGCAAACCCGTCCGGTCCGGTGTCCGTCACGGCATTCAGCAGGATCAGCCCGGTCACATGCTCTTGCACTTCAGCCGAAGCTTCCAACAGCGCGTCCAAAGCCAAAAGTCCGCCAAAAGAGGCCCCCAGCAGATAAAGTCGCCCCCCGGCGGGAATTTGCGCCTGTGCCCAATCCAACGCCTGCGCGGCATCTGCGCGCATATCTTCGAAACTCGCCTGATCCGCGTTCAGCGTCCGGTAGCGTGCCAACGCCATTGTCACACCAGGTCCCGCAGTGACCCGCTGCGCAAACGGCACCATCATGTCAGGCGTCCCCGCAACACCGCCACCGCCGTGGAAGGCAAGGATGTGGACCGGATCGTCTGGCGTCGGCGCCAACATGGTGACCTCGCCTGCCTGCCCGATCTTCTGCGTTACTGGATCTGTCATACTGATCTTTGCCCCGCATCCTGGAGCACAGCTACGGCTCCGCGTCCGGCCCTATCATTCCAATCAGCGGGGGAAAAGCAATGGCGTCGGATTCGTCGTCTGTTTTTGCAGCACACCGTCGGGAAAAAGCAAAAAGTGCGCAGATTTCGTTATGGGACCGCAATGGTTTGCGGTTAACAGCGCAGCGAAGATAACTAAGGCTCGACATGGCAAACTGGCTAACGCAAATCCTGTCACGACCCGACTCCGCCGACCGGTGGTCCGGATCGCAAATGTCGATTTTCGACGTAACTGGTTCCGAGCGTGGCTTTGTGGACCTGATCGCAGCAGAAAAGGGTCGATTGATCGTTGCGGGTTGGGTTCAAGCTGCTCAGGTCGAATTGGTCCTGGCCGATCAGAGAGCCGCATTCATTCCAAACATGCTGCGACCGGACGTCGCCGCTATCAAAGGCATCGATTCACGGGTCGGTTTTGATGTCCGCGTCCGTGCCTCTTCGCAAATCCTTGCCGATTGCGAGCCGCCCGGCCTAACCTTTGTTCCATTAGACGGCGCACACTCTATACCGCCCTTGTCCCTGCAACTCGTGCGGGGCTGACGTCGGCTACGCCTTAAACCTTGCAACTTGGAAAAGGGCGTGCTGAGTGTAATTTGTATTTCGTCCCGGATGGTATTCCGTGTTCAAGACTTTTTTCCTCAGCCGTTTGTCGGCATCCTCTCACCTCATTGGTGCCCCGACATGCAAGCGGAGCGCTTGAATGCTCCGTAGATTGTCGGCTTTACACAATCGCTATGCCGCTGCTCGGCTGGTCTTGAAGGGGCCATCCGGTCCCATTGTGGACGCCGAAGGTAACGAAGTCGGATACATCGATGAAATCGAAGTCATCGAAGGCAGGCTACGGGTTGCCGGATGGGTACGGGCAGCCAAGGTCACACTCGTTCTGGCCGAAGCAGAGACAAATATGGTTCCGCGTTTGCGCCGCGAGGATGTGGCACAAGCCCGCGATTTTCCGGCAGAAACGGGCTTTGATCTATCCATGCCCTGCACCCCGGAAATGTTGCTCACCAGCGATGCACCAGGACTGATTTGCGAGCCTTTGGTGGGACATGACGACATCCCGGCCCTGTCCCTAAAAGTGCCTTGGAACGGCTCAAGGCGTTTGGGCATGATGCTCCGCTTCGGGCGGGACATGGCAATTGCGTCACCAGCCATCTTGGGATGGTATGCAAGCCGCAATCCAATCTACCGCGCACGCGTCAAGGACCGGCTCGGGCTGAACATGATCGCCGCCGCCGAAGAACTGGTGCCAGAGTTGTTCGACGGCCCGCCATCCGCCCAAACCGAGGTGCCGGACTGTCGCATCACCATCGTGCTGCCGGTCTATAACGCTTTTGATTTGTTGTCGGATGTACTTGCCCGGATCACGAACCACACCGACCTGCCTTGGCGCCTGATCATGATCGAGGATGGTTCGACAGACGATCGTGTCCTTCCCTTCCTGCGCGATTGGGTGGCACAGCACGCGGACGGTCACGACATCACCCTCGTCGAAAACCCCGAAAACCGCGGCTTTATCCGGTCCGTGAACGACGGGCTTGCGCGGGCCATGGGGCACTGTGGTGCCGATGAGGGGCCCATCGTTCTGCTCAATTCCGATGCATTTCTGCCGAAAAACTGGGCCAGCCGCCTGGTCCGGCCTCTGCTGGCAGACACCAGCATCGCCAGCACAACACCCATGTCCAATGATGCCGAGATTTTCTCGGCCCCAGTGATCTGCGCAAAAACCGACCTCGCGCCCGGCCTCGCGGACCGCATCGACGAACAGGCCCGCCAATTCAACCCGGATTGCTTGCAGCTCGATGTACCAACTGGCGTGGGTTTTTGTATGGGCATGAACCGTGACTGGCTGGAACGGGAGCCGCAATTCGACACGGTTTTCGGGCGCGGCTACGGGGAAGAAGTAGACTGGTGCCAAAAGATCCGCGCGCGCGGCGGACGGCATGTGGCAGTGCCGAACCTGTATGTGGAACACCGCGGCGGCGAAAGCTTTGGCTCAGACACAAAGCTGGCCCTGATTGCACGCAACAACGACATCGTTTCCAAACGCTACCCGAATTATGACGGCGAAGTGCAGCGCTATATAGGGGCCGACCCGCTGGGTACGGCACGGCTTGCACTGGGATTGGCATGGGCCGGCGGTCTTGAACTGGATCAGGCGGTCCCGATCTACCTGGCACACACCCTTGGGGGCGGCGCACAGGTCTGGCTAGAAGCGCGTGTGGCTGAAACGGTGGCGAACGGCGTGCCTGTGGTTTTGCTCCGCGTTGGCGGTACACGGCACTGGCAGATTGAATTACACGCACCGGGCGGCATCACGCGCGGCAGCACCGATGACACCGATCTGATGCACGACCTGCTTGCACGCCTGCCGCGCCGCACCGTGATCTATTCCTGTGGGGTCGGCACCCCCGACCCCGCCGGTTTGCCGACCGAACTGGTGGCGTTGGCCCAAAACGACGACGACAGGGTCGAGATCCTGTTTCACGATTTCTTCCCGCTATCACCGTCTTACACGTTGCTTGATGCCGACGGTGTCTATCGCGGGCCACCGGACGACGCGCGCACCGATACCGCGCACCAGGCCTGGGGTATTGACGGCCACCGTGTCCCGCTCGCCGACTGGCAATCAGCCTGGAAAAGGCTGGCGGATCGGGCCGCCGCCCTGCATGTCTTTTCCGAAGACAGCGGCAATCAGGTACGTGCCGTCTGGCCCGACCTGTCCGACCGGATCGTGGTGTCGCCGCACCCCCTGCCCTACACGCCACCACAGCTGCCCAAACCAAAGGCAAACGCTCCACCGGTCGTGGCCGTGCTCGGAAACATCGGCCTGCAAAAGGGGGCTGCCGTCCTGCAGGAATTGGCAGCCATGCTCGACACTAATGCATCAACGGCGCAGGCAAAAACACCCCGCCTGGTTCTGATTGGCAATATCGATCCGGCATACGCCTTGCCAGCACATGTGCGGGTGCACGGCAGCTACCTGCCTTCGGATATTCCCGACCTTGTCCGGCAATACGGCGTCACACACTGGTTGATCCCGTCGATCTGGCCCGAAACATTCTCGTATACAACCCACGAGACACTTGCGACCGGTTTGCCCGTGCTTGCATTCGACATTGGCGCCCAGGGCGAAGCGGTGCGCCGTGCGCAAAACGGTGTAACAGTGCCGCTCCCTCCCCTGCCCCGGACCAAGACGAACATATCCTCCCGGACGCGCAATCCGGCTGGCTTTGCGGCGCAGAACGTGATTGAAACGCTGGATGCCCACCGCGCCCAGACCGCGGAGCGCTCGGACCTTGTGTCCGACTAAACCAGGCCCCGCCACGAGGACGACAATGACACCGGTGAATGTACAGATCGAAACGCTTCGGGCGCGCGGGATCGAAGTATTGCCAAGGGGAAACGGACCAAGCGTCACCCTGCCCCGCCACACGGTACTCGAAGCACCGGGCAGCCTGAAATGGACCCAATACGAGCATTCGATCGAATTGGGGGCCTTCTCCTATCAGGTGTCGGGCTACTGCTTTGCCGCACGCATCGGGCGCTATTGTTCCTTTGGCGAAAACGTACAGATCGGGCGCCAGAACCACCCCTTGAGTTGGATTTCGACGTCGCCGGCCTTTTACCTGGGGGATAGGCTCTTTGATCTTGGGCACGATTTTGCAGATGCCGAAGACTATCACGATTACGAGTTTGAGACGAAAACGGCCGCAACCCGCGCCCAGATCACAACCATCGGCAACGATGTATGGATCGGCCACGGTGCGTATATCGCAGCCGGGGTGACCATTGGCGACGGCGCAATCGTCGCTGCCCACTCGGTCGTGACCAAGGACGTTCCCCCTTACACCATGGTGGCGGGCAACCCGGCCGTCATCAAGAAACTGCGGGTGCCGCCGCAATTCATCTCTCCGCTTCTGCGGTTGAAATGGTGGCGCTACGCACCTTGGCAGATGACGCATCTCGACCCCTCGAACATGCAGGACTTTGTTCAAGGTCTTCACAGGATGGGCAACACGCCCGACTTCCAACCCGAGGTGATCGACCTGCGCAAAGAAGACGAGGTTGCGGTGAAATGACCAAGGCGGGCACAGCCACGACTCCAATCGTTTTTCTGCACATCCCAAAAACCGCGGGACAGACCATCCACTTCGAACTGGCCCGCATCGTCGGCGAAGAGGCGGTGTCGCCCATCCGTGTGCACACGCAGGCAGAAAAGGGCGCGGCGCAAATGCCACCCGGATACAGTCTCTATTCCGGGCATATCGATTGGGACGCCATCGACACCCTGCCCCCGGATCGCTTTGTGTTCACCGTGCTGCGCGACCCTCTTGAACGGATTGCGTCCTTTTATTTCTACCTGCTGCGCAAGGCAGAAGCCGCCAGCCCCGAAGAACGCGCCCTGCCCGAGCGCAAGGGCATGCGCATGATCACGGGCCAGTCGGCAGATGACTACTTTTTCGGGGGCGATCCTGCGTGGCAACGGTTCATTCAGGATCACTACAACAACCTCTATTGTAGCTACCTCGTGACGCAAAAGATGCGCGGCAGACGGTTCGTGGCGGACAAGAAAGATACCGACCTCGTGCGCCAGGCGGCGGCAGCGGCGCGCGGGCTTGATGGCCTGTACGGTGTTGACAACCTTGGCGCTCTTGAACAGGACATTCTTGAAAGAACGGGGCAGGAGATCACGGTCGCCGGTCGCTACGTGAATGCCGGGCCTGACGCCGGGCCCGACGCGCAGCCTGACCTGCGTTGGCCCAAACTCGCCGCCCGGTTGGAACAGGATCAGAGCCTGCAAAGGCTGCTGGATTTCGCGCGGCTCGACCAGCAGTTGATGATTGAACTGGGACTGGCCAGCGACGCGCCGGTCTAAAGCCGTCCGGTCAACGCCAGCATCCGCAGAACCCGGTCCCCACCCGCCGATTGACGGTACAATCCCAATTCGCGCAGCGCGCGCAAGCGCATCCGACCGCGCGGCTCGGCCCGCATCTCGACCATGCCCTTGACCAGCGCGCGCGCGTCCGGTGTCAGGGCGGGTTCGCACTGCGCCAGGGCCGCAAGGTTGCAATCAATCCAACCCGCGAACTCCCGTCCAGCCAAAATGCGCAACCGCACCATGCGCTCACTCCAGCTGCGGTTGTGACCCAGCACGTTCTCCCCGTGCAGGCGGTAGTACAGACCCGGCTCCGGATCGAGCACAACGCGCCCCCCTGCCCCGGCAATCAGGTTGTAAATCCACCAGTCGTGAAACGGCACTTTGGACGCCAACGCCGCTTGCGTGTGATTCACGACCAAAGCAGCAGCCACGGGGTTCAGAACAAGCGCATGACCGCTCAGCACATTCTGCACCAACGCATTGGAAAATCCGGGTGCCCGTCGGTGCAGGGATGAGGTCCTCAACGGAGTCAAATCGGGCGCCGTATGGATCGACCGGCTTGAATAACCGGCGGCCGTGTCGCCCGGCCCGATCTGGGACACGGCACGTTCCAACTTGGTTGGCATCCACACATCGTCCTGATCGGCAAAAGCCAGCCAATCTGCATCACGCCAGGCCGCCGCCGCCTGCGTCAGGAAGTTTGCGGCACTCCCCTGACAGGGCCCTGACACAAGCGTGACATCTCGATCCGGATGCGCGGCAGCAAATGCGCGGATTTGCGCACACGTATCATCGTCTGACCCGTCGTCCCCCACAAACAGGGACCAGTTCTTGTGCGTCTGATCCACGATCGATTGCAGCTGCTGCGACAGATAGGCCGCACCGTTCCGGGTCGCCATGACAATCCTGACATGCTCCGGTGTCCGTGGGGCCGTTTTTCTGGCCGAAACTGCAGAACTCTGTGACATCCGCGCCTTCTCAATAGCTGGTCGTGGGACCGGCGCACAAAGGCAACCGGCTGGTCATTGTACATGATTTCATGTAGCGTCATGTTTATGCAGTTTCATGCTGTATATTCAACTAATTGGCAGGCGAAATTGGTGGCAGACTCCTCCAAATACCCGGCATCCACGCCCCAAGATTCCACAGACAGCGATGCGCCGGCATTTTCCAGCGCACGGCCGCGCGTGCTGCGGACCGGACCAAATGCGGCGGTTGCCGAAACGGCAGAACCAGCCGGACACGAAGCGGACGACATGACCATCTCTCAGCAAACCGAATCCGTCGATCAAGATTCAGACGCGAACAGTTCCGACAGTGACGAGGCCGCAGCCCGCCTGGACGAAATCAAGCGCGAACGCCTCGACATGGCCCGCCGCAAAGAAGAGCTGAAGGCGATCAAGATGCGCCGGGATCTCGAACAGCTCGAAGCGCTTGTAGAAAACCCCACCGAACAGGTTGCGCACGAACAACCTGCCGCCGTGACCCCGCCCGTCGTCGCCCCTCAGATACCCAGCGCGCCGCCCGCCCGCACGCGCAGCCGCCACTGGGTGGCCCTGATCAGCTTCCTTGTGATGGTCGTGGTGCCGGTGATTGTGTCCTTTTGGTACCTCACCGAACGCGCCGCACCCCGCTACGCGTCGATGTCAGGGTTTTCCGTGCGCAACGAAGAGGTGGGCTCTGCTGTCGACCTGCTTGGCGCGGTCACCCAAATCTCGGGATCGTCCTCATCCGATCCCGACATCCTGTATCAGTTCATCCAAAGCCAGGAACTCGTCGCACGCGCGGATGCCGCGCTGAATCTGCGTGCACTCTGGGCCAAGGGCGACCCGGATCATGACCCCGTGTTTGCCTATCACCCACCCGGCACGATCGAAGATCTCGTGACCTATTGGGAAAGGATGGTCGGGGTCTATTCCGACAGCGGCACCGGCCTGATCGATGTCGAGGTGCAGGCCTTTAGCCCGGAAGACGCCCGGCGGATCAACCAGTTCATCTATGACGAAAGCTCGGAGATGATTAACCGGCTGTCCGCCATCGCACGCGAAGACGCCACCCGCTACGCACGGGACGAACTTGAGACAACGGTCGAACAGGTCAAGGTCGCGCGCCAGGCATTGACGCGCTTCCGCAACGAGACACAGATCGTCGATCCCGAAGCCAGCATTCAAAGCCAGATGGGTATCCTGTCGTCCCTGCAGGCCCAACTTGCCGAAACGCTGATTGATCTGGATATTCTGCTGCAAACCTCATCGCGGCAGGACGACCCGCGCATCATCCAGACTCGACGCCGGATCGAAGTCATCGAAGTGCGCATTAACGAAGAACAGCAGAAACTGGGGCTTGGTGATTCAGGCGGCGCCACAGACGAAGACGCGTTCGCCAACCTCGTCGGAGAGTATGAGCGGCTTCTGGTGGATCGGGAATTTGCCGAACAATCCTTTGCCGCGTCCCGGACAGCCTATGACGCGGCTGTCGCCGAAGCCCGCCGTCAGACCCGCTACCTGGCCGCCCATGTTCAGCCGACGCTGGCGGAATCTGCGAAATACCCGCAAGTCTATCAGGCGCTCGGCCTGGTGGGACTGTTTTCATTCTTGCTCTGGGCCATCCTGGCGCTGTCGGCTTATGCGCTTCGGGATCGGCGCTGACGGGCCGCGATGCGATGATCGTTCTACGCAACCTGACCAAGACGTTCTACATGAACGGCACCCGCAAGACGGTGGCCGACAACGTTAACGTAACCTTTCCCAGCGGTGTCGCCGTGGGGTTGTTGGGCCGCAACGGCGCGGGCAAATCAACCCTGCTCAAAATTATCGCGGGCACAGCGACGCCGACATGGGGTGAGGTGCTGAGCAACGGCAGCATCTCGTTCCCGGTTGGGCTGGCGACATCAATGCACCCTGACATGAGTGGCGCACAGAACACGCGGTTCGTCGCGCGGATCTATGGGGTAGAGACAGACGCCTTGACCGACTTTGTGCGGGGCTTCGCAGAACTGGGCCAGCATTTTCACCTGCCGGTGCGGTCCTATTCCTCGGGGATGAAGGCGCGGCTGTCTTTTGGCATCAACATGGGCCTCAAATTCGACACGTACCTGATCGACGAGGTGACGGCGGTTGGCGATGCCGCATTCCGCGCAAAAAGCGAGGCCGTGTTTCAGGACCGGTTGCGCACCTCCGGCGCAATCTTTGTCAGCCACGCGATGGGGTCGATGCGACGCATCTGCCAGGCGGGCGCGGTCCTGGAAGACGGGCACCTGACTTACTACGACAACATCAATGATGCGATAGAGCACCATCAATACAACATGCAGACCAGTGGAGAAGATGATGACTGACACTCCGCAGCCCCCCGTACTGCAAAATGTGCACAAGACGTTGCCGCGCTTCGCCAGCCTGCGCACGATCACCGCACTTGTCCTGCGCGAGATGTCGACAACCTACGGCAGGTCACCCGGGGGGTACATTTGGGCCGTGCTTGAACCCGCCCTGGGCCTCGCATTGCTCGTTGCGCTGTTCTCGACCGGGCTGCGTACCCCGCCATTGGGAACAAATTTCGCGATCTTCTATGCGTCCGGTCTTATGCCCTTTTTCACGTTTTTGTATGTGACCAACAAGGTGGGGCAGTCCGTCAACTTCTCCAGACAGCTTCTCGCCTATCCGCGTGTCACCATCTTGGACGCTGTGCTTGCGCGGTTCATCCTGACCGTTCTGACGCAGTACCTGGTGTCCTACCTTCTGATCGCCGCGATCCTTGGCACGATGGAAACTCGCACCGTGCTGGTGTTGCCTGCACTCCTGTCGGCCTTCGCCATGGCAGGGGCATTGGGGCTGGGCATCGGCATTCTGAACGCCGTGCTGGTTGCGTACTACCCCGTCTGGCAAATGGCTTGGGCGGTTATGACCCGACCTCTGATCCTGATCTCGGGCGTCATCTTTTTGCACGACCGCATTCCGCAGCCCTATCGCGACTGGCTCTGGTGGAACCCCCTGGTGCACGTGACCGGACGAAGCCGAACGGGGCTCTACTATTCGTATCGGGGCGAATACGTGAGCGAAATCTACGTGTATGCCGTGGCATTGATCTGCGGCACAATTGGCCTGCTATTCCTGCGCCGGTACTACCGCGACAGTATGGAGCGGTAGGGCGCGTTGGCCGAAACCCGCCGGTACCGTCTGCTTTTCGACGACAATCGGCGGTTGAATTTCACAAAACTGCCTCATAAATGCCCGCAAATTAACCGCTTTTTTTGCGTTTAGATTGAATCCGCGAACTTGCGCCAATGCATTTCCGTGACCTAGTGTCACCACACGAATTAATATAACTCAATTCAACGAAAACGGGCAAAGCGCAGCAGAACGCACGGGCCCGTACATACACTGAGGGAATACGAGATGACCACCTTCACACTCAATGGGACCAATTCAAGCTTCTTCGGCGACGCGTTCTTTTCGGACACTGGCGAAGTAGAAGTCGATATCGTATCGGCCGAAAGCACAACCGTTGTTCTGTTCAATCCCCAAACCGGTATCACCACAACGATTGTAGGCACCGGCTTTGCCTTTGGCGGCCCTCCCGGCGAAGAACAGCCAACTGCGGGTACCGTCAACAGCATGACGATGAGAAGCGCGGACAACACCGTTCTCGAAGGGTCCCTGACAGGCGTGAGCTGGGATTTTGTCGAGCTGTCTGCCGCCCTGGACGCCACAAGCTCGGATAACCTCCAACCCATCGCCGCCCTCTTGAACGGCGACGGGCCAATCACCTTCGACGCAAGTTCGGCCGGAACCGGCCTGAACATGTTCGACCTGCTGGACCCGGCCTTCGCCGACCTGATCACCCAGCCGGTCACAATCAACGGCTCTGGCTTCTATGATCAACTGTTTGGCGGCCGGGGCAACGACACCATCGTCGTCGGCGGTGACAACGGCAATGACAACGGCGGCGACATCGAAGGCACCCTGGGCAACGACACGATCAACTTCTCCAACAGCACACCCACCACGTTCCAGTGGCTGGACTACGAGGACTTCGTGGACGGTGCCGTCACGTTCAACATCAACGCCGTAGCCAACACCGGAACGATCACCGGGACTGGGTTCAGCGACACGTTGCTTGACGTCAACGCCATAATGACCGCTTTCGGGCTCGGCCTTGAGGGTGGCGAAGGCAACGACACCTACAACATCACCGGTGCCAACGACACGTGGTTCAACCTGCGTGGCAATGAAGGCAACGACACCTACAACGTCAACCTCGGAGACGGTAACGGACGGATCAGCTTCAATGGCGGTTCGGTCAGCGACCCCTTGGCTGGTCTTGTTATGGACCTGTCCACCGGCATCGTCAGCAATGACGGGTTCGGCGGACAAGACACGATTTCGGTAACGGGCAACGGGCGGCTGGAAATCCGCGCCACGGACAACAATGACAGCATCATGGGCTCGGATCGGAATGAAAGCTTCATCACCGAACAGGGCAACGACACGGTCAACGGCGGCGGCGGCACCGACCGGGTGCGCTACGACCGTTCAGGCGTCGACGCAGTCAATGTCGATCTTGAGGCGGAAACCGCAACGGGCACATGGGACGGCTTCGCATTCACCGACACGCTGATCTCGATCGAATATGTTCGCGGCTCGCGTGAGGGCGATGACACTCTGCGGGGCTCACTCGGGGATGACATCTTCGAAGGGCGCGGCGGCAACGACCTCATCGAAGGGCGCGACGGCAACGACGACCTGTTCGGGGATGACGGCAACGACACGCTGCGCGGCGGCGCGGGCGACGACTTCCTCGCTGGCGATGCGGGCAATGATTCCATCGACGGCGGCGATGGACAGGACAGCCTGGAAGTTGGCGACGATAGCACCAATGTGACGCTGCTCGCACTGGACAACGAAACCATCCAGATCACGTCGGCCGCAGGCATCGACACGATCAGTGGTGTCGAAACATTCTTTTTCGAGGATACCACGCTCAGCCTCGCTGACCTGGCCGCCCAGCTGGGGATCAGCGGGGACACGGTGGCCGGCTCCGGCGCGTCTTCGAACATCGATGGCAGCCTCGCCGCTGACACGATTTCGGGCGGCGCCGGCAATGACACCGTGAATGCGGGTGCTGGTGCAGACAGCCTGAATGGCGGGATCGGCGCGGATGAGCTGAACGGCGGCTCGGGCGACGACACGCTGCTGGGTCTCAACGGGTTCGACAACCTGAACGGCGAAGACGGCGATGACAGCCTGAACTCCGGCTTCGGCAACGACTCGCTGGATGGCGGCGCGGGCAACGACACGCTCAATGGCGGCCTGGGCTTTGACAGCCTGCAAGGCGGGGCTGGCAATGACACGTTGCTGGGTCTGAATGGCCGTGACACGCTCGAAGGCGGCGAAGGCGACGACTCGCTCAACGGCGGCAACGGCAACGATGTGCTCGATGGCGGGACAGGCAACGACACGCTCAGCGGCGGTCTGGGTTTTGACACCCTGACAGGCGGCGACGGCGATGACCTGCTGCGCGGGCTCAATGGCTTTGACAGCCTGGAGGGCGGGATCGGCAACGACAACCTCGAAGGCAACTCGGGCAATGACACGCTGGACGGCGGTGCGGGCGATGATCTGCTCCGCGGTGGCCAGGGGGCTGACCTGTTTGTGTTCAACGGCGGCAACGACGTCATCCGCGACTACTCGCTGATCGTCGACGCGCTCGAGATCGAAGCCTCGCTTCTGGACGAAGGCATGCCGGTCGGCAGCGATCTGGCCAACTACTCCAGCGTCGTGGACGGAAACCTGGTGCTCGACTTTGGCGACGGCAACAGCCTGACCTTGAACAACGTCACCAATGTCACCTTCCTGTTCGACGATGTGACCTTTGTCTGACGACGACTTGTCAATGGGCTAAGCCATTGTAAGAAAACATGATCTGGGGCGCAGTTGCTTAAAACGACTGCGCCCTTTTTGCATCTGCGTTGGCACCAAACCGCGACCCGGCATGACCTGCAAAAAACCCCTCTGGCGTGCACCGCCGCGCCACCTTAACATCTGCGCGACACGCCAACAGGCGACAGCGCATTGTGCAAAGGAACGACCATGACGACCCCCGATTTTCTGCAAGTACCCTTTGAAGAGTTGGACGGGGAAGGCCGCCGCCAGATCGCAGAACACTTCCAGCACGCCGCCTACCCGCGCGGCTTCAAATGGCACTGGAAAGGCACGCACCACAATCGCATCGCACTGGTGAACTACGTTTTGCGCAAACTGCCGATGGACTGCGCCTATCTTGAAGTGGGCTGCGGATCGAACGACCTGTTTGACGCGCTGCCCGTCGGTGACAAGACAGGCGTGGACCCGGTCAAAGGCGGCACCGTCCGCATGACCTCTGACGACTTTTTCGCGACAAACACCAAGCAGTTCGATTTCGTCTGGATCGACGGGTTGCACGAATACACCCAGGTCCACCGCGATGTGGTGAATGCGCTGGCCTGCTTGAAGCCCGGCGGCTGGATCGCGTTGCACGACCTGATGCCGGTGAACTGGAAACAGGAACATATGCCGCGCATGAACCTCGGCTGGACGGGCGATGTCTGGAAAGTCGCCGTGGAAATCGCAGCCACACGCGGGCTGCACTTCAAACTGATCCTGATCGACCATGGTGTTGGCTTGTTGCAAGCAGACGCGGATGCCGATCCGCTGGTTGACATGGAAGCCGAATTGCTGCCCCAACGCTTCGGCTGGCTCTACGAGAATGTCGACCGTCTGCCGCTGTGTGAATGGGGCGATGCGGTGACCTGGATCGACGCGCGGACCAGCTAAGTCGCAGGCCCCCTACCCTCTTTACGCCGCCCATAGGACAACGACCTTGGGTGTGGTCGGTCCCAACCCAGCGTCTGAGGCCCAGAAAACGGCCCTCAGACGCGCCTTTTGCCGCTATCGCCCCTGCCCGCCAGAATGACCAAGCTGGCTCTCTACAGGCTTAAAATCGGCCTCTCTGATGATGACAGGCGGTCAGCACCCCTAAAAGCGGACTTCGGCATCTACATCTCGGACAAGAGAATTAAGAACACATAGAGAACATTTAATGTCTGCGAACACCTGATATCTGGCAAAACAGTCTCTAACAGGGGCTTTTTTGCTCTGCTCGCACGTGCAAACGAGTTCGAGTCGTCACAAGACAAAGGGGGTTTCGCACGCGAAACCCCCTGCCCCGGCTTCAAATCTCTTCAAGCAGATATTTGATCCGATCCATGACCTGTTCGATCAGCTCTTCGTTCACATGCGGTCCCCGCAGCCGAATGGCAAAGCCATCTTCGGTCTGGACCCGCTCCATCGTGACCTTGTTGGCCAGCCGCACTGGCGCAGATCGCTCCACAACCTTGCGGGGCCGCCCGCCGCGGCTGGGGTCCGGGGCCATGCCCTCAATGGTCTCGATCAGCGGCTCCAGAACCGCCCATTCATCGTCGGCATTGCCGATGGCATGGCTCTCAAGCGCCTGCCGCATGTTTTCGCTTTGCCCTGCCCTCAGACCAGCTGCCACACGCAGGCACTGACGTTCGCTCAGATCGGGACCAAAGCGCAGCATGTCCCCCAGCTCCTCGTGGACAAGCGCAAAGGATCGTATCTTGGATCGCTTCGCTTTCGAGGCCGAAGAAAACAGCGTTCCGACGGCTTCGTCCACCGAAGCAAAGACACCCTCATGCACGGCCACTGCAGCCGCCCTGCCCCGCTCGTATTGGCTCAGCCCTGATCGGATTTCATTCTCCTCGATCATGGCGACAACAGCCGCGGCCAGACTGTCGGGCGACCGAACAAAGGCCGGGATCGTCTGGTGTCTCTGACCGCCCGAAAGTTCGTTTAACTCGCGCACCGCCGCCAATCTGCGGAAGCCGGAAATCAGGGCATACTTGCCCGCCCCTTCCGGGTTCGACGGCTCAAACACTTCGATGGGCAAACGCAAGCCATGATCCGCAATGGACCGGCGCAGCTCGGCCATGTCCTCTTCGTTCAGCCCCACCCGGTCCCGACTTAAGGCATCGGCGCGTATCTCTTCGATGGGCAGTTCGACCGCCACCAAACCCCGCGCCTTGGCATCCTTGAACGCCTCGATTTCCGCTGCCGTGCGGGCCTGATCCTCGCGATCCGCCAGAGGCCGTGGATCGGCGTGCAGGGCTGCATCCGCGGCGACATCCGCAATGGGTGCACGTCGGGTCGGACCGGGGGTTTCGCGCGCGAAACCTTCCTCGATCTCCTTCAGCGCCTCGGCCGAGGGCACCTCCAACTGTCTGCGCTTAGCCATTGGCTACCTCCTGTTCAGCCGCCTTCCGCTCCTGGTCATCGCGCCACCAGGACCCCAGCAGGATCTCCTTGAACTCGGCATACGTCCGGTCAAACGTCTCTCGCCCCCGGACATATGTGGTGCGGTTGAAATCGCGGTAATCCGCCTCGTAAATCCCGCTCACACTCTCACCCGCCTGGCCCACCATGGAGGTGTATTCCTGCCGATAGGCGTTGGTCATATCGCCGAAATAGGCCTGAATGACGTTGGCCAGATCGGTCTGTTGGCTGGCGTCAAACCGGGTGATGATCGCCCGCACCACATCCCATTCAAACTTCATTTCCGGCAGCCCTGCACGCCGTCTTGCGGCGTTCTCTCCATCCTCGATCGAGGCGAATGTGGAGTAGAGCATATCAAAGAAACGGCCGGTGGAATCGAACTCAAGGAACGAGGCACCAAGGGGCACCAGAATGATGTCGGCGGCGGCCAGAGCATTGATCGTCAGGTAGCCAAGTGCCGGGGGCGTATCGAGCAGGATGACGTCGTATTCATCCAGCGCACCGCCATCATCCAGGGCGTTGTTAAGGGCGTCCCAAAGCTGCCAGTTGCGCAGGTTCATGCGCCAGACTGGAATCTGAAATTCCGCCCAGTACAGGTTCAACTGTGCGCCGATCAGATCAATGTTGGTCCAGTGGGTTTTCTGGACCACGTTTCGCAGCGAAACCTCCAGCGCTTCGGTCAGGGTTTCGTCCAGCGGAAACTCGGGATCACCAGCGGCTGCGCGCACCCGGTTTTCGGCTTGCAACTGGGTGGCGTAATCACGGGCGAGGAGGGGGAATACGGTCTGCCATTCATCCTCGACGTTGCCGCCCATGATCGAGGTCATGGACCCCTGACTGTCAAGGTCCACCACAAGCACTTTGTACCCATCCAGGGCCGCTGACATGGCCAGATGCGCGGCGGTGCTTGTCTTGCCCACACCACCCTTGAAGTTGGCGACGGCGACGACCTTGGCCGGCAGGCCTTCGGGGCGATAGGGGCGGTATTCCTTGGTGCTGACCCCTTCGGACGCGAAATGGTCGCGCAGCGTCAGTATCTCTTCGAGACTGAACCATTTCGCGCTGCCCTGACCCTCGCCCTGCGGCAGATCGGGATTCTTGTTCAGCACGCGTCGCAAATGGGCCGGGGCCACGGGGATCAGATAGCGGCAGACTTCCCAAGTCGAGAACTTGCGCAGCTTCTTGCGCCCATCGGGAGCATACCCACGCTTGGCCAGATCATCGCGGCCACGACCCGCAAAGGCAGCGGCCTTGGCGAATCGGGCGGTGTCGACAGGATCGCTCAACTTGCCAGCGGCGGCCTGTGGGTCGAGATTAAAATACGGTGGGAGGGGGGTGTCAGACTTTCGGTCCATGTACTGCTGCCTTGCCTAGATCATCTTTTTTCGATGTTATCGGGCAAATCATCGCACATCTTGCGCAACAAGTGAATCGCAAAGAAGAGGGACATATTTTCGGCTGTTGGGAGGTTTCGCCTGCGAAACCCGAGTTTCCATCACTGTATCATACTGAAAAAGAGACAGCATAAACTTGTTGATCTTTGATCTAATTTGGAATCTTTGGCTCAGAAAAATATATCCAGAACAAATGCTTAAATGCACTTCGGTGCCACTATGCAGGACAAAGGGAACCCGAATACAGGATGATAGGGACCCATGTGCGGGACAAGGGGTGCCGATTCGCAGGGGCAGGGGCGCCTGAATGCGGTGGCCCTTGATTAGAGACGCTTTTTCTGGGGTGTTTGCGACTCGGATGGTCAAGTTATCCCCAGACTTACCCACTGTCCTCCCTTTGGGTACCCGTTTGCAGGACCGCGCCATCCCGTATTTGGGTCCCTGAAGAAAGATTGGGCGCGGGCACCTTTCTATGTCATACTGCAGAGCAATACCGCCGCAAGAGCGGGATTCGAGGTAATGAGAGCAGTGACCCATGCAAGCGCCCATACCCCATGACACCTTAACCGGTGCGCTGCGGCGGCAATCCGTCAAAAAGAACGTGGCCGCGATCCACGTGTCCGGCAAGCTGACCCTTTTGCAGCGCAAGCTGAGCAACGTGCTGCTGCTGAATGCGTATGACGGGTTGGTCACCAAGACCAAGCACCAGATCGATGCACGGACGCTGTGCATGATGGTCGGGTACAATTCGAACGACATGGAGACGCTGAAACAGTCTCTACGCAGCCTCGCAGAGACGACTGCCGAGTGGGATATGCTGGATGCGAACGGGCGGCAGGAATGGGGCGTTTCGGCGCTGCTGTCCTATGCCAAGCTGTCGGGGGGCGTGTGTGAATATGCTTATTCCCCAGCTTTGGCCGAGAAGCTGCATGACCCAAAGGTCTTTGCCCTGATCAATCTAAACATTCAGCGCCGTTTTACCTCGGGCCATGCCCTGGCGCTGTATGAAAACTGTTATCGGTTCGTGCGCACCGGGTCGACAGGCTGGTGGCCGCTGGATTTGTTTCGCCGCCTGATGGGCGTGGATGGCAGTGCCTATTACGAGAGTTTCAAGCATCTGAACGCCAAGGTCATCAAACCGGCGGTGGCCGAGGTCAACAAGACGTCGAACATCATGATCACGCCGGAGCTGCACAAGATGGGGCGGCAGGTGTCGGAGATACGGTTCCTGATCAAGGAGAACCCGCAGCTTGCCATGTTGGACATCGACGATGGGGCAGGGGTGCGGCAAGGGCCGGTCTATGCCGCGTTGATTGATCTGGGTGTGAGTGATCGGCTGGCCCGACAGTGGATTTCGGAGCACGGCGAAGATTATGTGTCGGAGAAGATCGCGTATCTGAAGGGTAGGGGGGGTGTTGAGAGTCCGGTCCGCTACCTGAGTGCGGCCTTGCGCGATGACTATTCCGCGCCAATGCCCCCGGAGCCTAGTGCAGAAGCTGTGGCAGCGGCAGAGGCCCGGGATGTCGCGTTGTCCGAAAAGACCGAAGCCGAGACCCGCAGAGAGGCCGAGGTGGCACAGGAGCGGCGCGTGCGTGCTGCAACAATGGCCCGCGTGCAGGAGTTGGTGGCCGGGCGGACGCCGACGCAACGGGATGCGGATCGGCGGCTGTTTCTGAGTTGGCTGGAGGACGATTTGATGCGCAGTGAATTTGCGCGTCTTGGCTGGGCGTCAGCCCTGTGTGCCCCGCGGATGGTGGAGTTCTGGGAGGATTTGGTGCCCGGAGCCTTCGAGGATCTGGGCGCCTGATCTAAGGCCGGGAACGCGGCCTAGCTGTCCAGTCCGCATATGCGTCGATCTTCGGCTGACAGGTGATCTCCCAACTGCTCAGCCATATCCTGAAGCAGGGGCCCGTAGCGCTTCCATTTGGCGACGGAGGTCGAATAGATAGGCTCGCGCACCTGGCTGACCGAGGCCGTGTTGACTGCACGTGTGGATTTGGTGTGATCGAGCATGTCGTCTTCGAAGGGCAGGCCGACAAAATCCATGATGTCGCGCATTTGCCCTTCGGGATCGGCCACAACCTGTTCGTAGTTCACGAAGCGGATCTGGTTGGGCAGGGTGGCGACCTGGTGCAGCGCTGTTTTGTCGAACTCTTTGTAAACATTCACCAATGTTTCGATGCTGGTCGATGCTGGCTGGTTCGGGCCGAAGTTCTGCATGAAGTTTGACAGCAGGTTGTCCATGGGGTGCCTGCGCATGATCAGCACCTTGGCGCGGGGGAAGGCGAGGGCCAGAACCCCGGCGTAAAGGTAGTTGTTTGGCATCTTGTCGGACACGTATTCCGACCGCAGCCCTTCGTTGTGCAGGAAGGTCTGGTAGTGTTCGGCGAAGGTGGTGAGCGTGTCGTCGGTCACCGAGCTGTCGGGGGCTTCCTCCTCAAGCACCTTGAGCAGATCGGGGCTTTGCTGAAAGGCGTAGCCTGCGGCCCGCAATTCACCCCCCGCCTGTACCTTGCTGTGGCGCGAGAACATCTGGTCCATGAGCGTGGTGCCCGACCGTGGCATGCCGCAAATGATGATGGGAGCGACGTCGTGCAGGCCCGCGCCCCGGTGCTGCTCCACAAAGGCGGGCGTGACCAGTGATCTCATCCGTTCTTCGCGTTTTGTATGATTTTCCTGATTGAAGGGGTGCTGCTCGGCCGTGATCGCGTTGCCTTTGCGGTAGTTGTCCATGGCCGTTTTTTCGTCGCCCATGTCGTCGGCTGCCTTGCCCATCGCAAAGTGCAGATCGGCGCGCAGCTGATCCGGCATGTCGTCGAGCTTGTCGGCAAACCGCATCAGGAGCTTGTATTCGGGACTGTCGGCCGTGGTCGTGCGGAGGTTGATCAACCGGGCCAATGCGGGCACGCCTGTGCCGGGGCGGTTCGCAACCTTCAGGAAGGCTTCTGCGGCGTTGTCCATGCGCCCGAGGGCGGCCAGCGTATTGCCGAGGTGAAACCATGGTTCTGCGGCGTCTGGCGCCAGTTCGATCGCGCGGCGGGCGTGGTGTTCAGACGCCTCGTGCCGTTCAGCCCGGAACAGGGCAAGTGCGAGGTTGACATGTGCAGCCACCGATTGCGGGTCGATGGCCAGTGCCCGGAACAGGGGTTCGATGGCGCGTGGGAAGCGGCGGGTGCGGATAAAGGCCTGTGCGAGATTGAGCTGCACATCCAGCATGTCGCCATTCAACGCGGCGGCGCGCGTCAGTGCCTTGATCGCCTCGTCATAGCGTTTCTTGACAACCAGGGCCGCGCCCAGGTTTGCATGTCCAAGCGCGAGGTTCGGCGACATTTCGACGGCGGCCTGGAACTTTGGGATCGCCTTGTCCACGTCACCGTTCTTGGCCAGGAAACTGGCGTAATCGATCAGGGCCCAGACATTGTCCTTGTCGTTCTCGACCACCATTTCCAGGATGGCGAGGCCGCGGTCCTTGTGCCCTTCCAACAGCAGGTTCAGACCCTTCAGGTGCAGGATCTGCGGGTGATCGGGAAGCTCGGCCAGCAAGCCGTCGATGGCTTGCCCGGCGTCTTCAATACGACCAGCGTTCTGGTGTCGCTGGATGCGCGCGACCTCTTCGTTGACCTGCTTGAGTTTCTCCTGGTCGGAGGCGCGTGTTGACGAATTCATTTTTGGCTCATGTGCACTGGAAAACTGGGTTGTGCGCATACTGCGTCATGGCAACGCCACCAGCAACCCGGATAAAGAAAAGGGCCCGCAGATGCAGGCCCCTATCATTGAATTGAAGATGGCGATCAGGCGACTTTCGCGGCTGCCGTGTATCCCAGCGCATCGGCCCGTTCCGCCAGCGCGTCGACCACATGCTGCGGCACCATGCGGCGCGCGACGATGCGCGGCACCGACATTTCGCTGATGATCGGCGCATCCGCCTGTTCGTGGCCGTTGATGAACGCATCGCGGCCCACGGCATCGAGATAGGTCTCGGACGCGGCGCCTTCGGCCAGCACCAGCTCATGCGACCCGGTGTCGATGTGGTAGTAGGTGAAGCCATCCATCGGCATCTGCGCAACCTGGTAGATCGAGCGACCGTTCACAAGCGCCGTGGCGTTGTAGAGGATGCCGTCGATGTCCATGGCGTGGTCGGGCGATACAAACAGATCGCGCGACGGCACATTCGGGGCGATGGAGCCTGCGGTGAAGCAGATTGGGTTCGCCTTGGCCGGTGTCGCGGTTTTCGTGTCGATCGGCTGGATGCCGAGCCAGCGCACGGTGGTGGTGCCGCCGTCGGCCGTCAGGATTTCGTCGCCCGGCTGCAGCGTTTCGACGGCCAC
>NZ_CANMBJ010000010.1 GCF_947496075.1 uncultured Tateyamaria sp. | reverse complement strand
CATGACCATAGACAAGAAGATTACCGATGATCTGGTTGCGAACGACATTTCGTTTGTGACGACGGTGCCCTGCAAACAGCTTGCGGGTGTCATCGACGAGATCGACCAGCACCCCGACATCTTCCACATCCCGTCGAACAAGGAAGACGAGGGGATGGGCTTGTGTGCCGGCGCATGGATGGGCGGAAAGCGCCCGGCCATCATTATGCAGAACACGGCCATCGGGGTCACCATCAACACGCTGGCAACGTTGATCCAATACTACCGGATGCCGCTGCCAATGCTGATCAGCTACCGGGGTGAGCTGCGCGAGCCTGTGGCCTGCCAGGTCGAGATGGCCGTGCACACCAAGGCGCTGCTCGCGCAGATGAACATCCCGACCTACCACTTCCATCACCAGAAAGACGTGGAAGAGCTAGATATGATCCTGAAATACACTTTCATGTGCAACAAACCCGTGGCGATCCTGACGGATGCTAACTTTTGGGGAGGCTATGGCGACCAATGATCCGTTCTGAAATCCTCAAGGAAATTGCTCCGATCCTGCGCGACCAACTGGTGGTCTGCAACATCGGCATCCCCAGCCAGGAGCTGCACGCCATCGACGACCAGCCCACCAACTTCTACATGCTGGGCACGATGGGCCTTTCGTCGTCCATCGGGCTGGGTCTTGCGCTGGCGCAGGACAAGACGGTGATCTCGATCGACGGGGACGGGTCAGTTCTGACCAACCTGTGCACGCTGCCGACGATCGCCAACAATGTGGCCGACAACTACATCCTGATGATCATCGACAACGGGTCCTATGGCTCCACTGGTGACCAGCCAACCTACACCGGCAAGAAAACGTCACTTGCGGGAATGGCCCGCGCTGCGGGTTGCGAGAATGTGGTCGAGGTGATGGATGTCGACACCGGCCCTGCGCTTGAGAAGGCGATTGCGGAGCGCAAGATGACCGTGATGGTTGTCAAATGCGACAGCGGCAACGCCAAAATGCCGGTGATCACCATGGATCCCGTCGTGATCAAGGACCGGTTCATGAAAGCGGTCACGGCCTGA
>NZ_CANMBJ010000009.1 GCF_947496075.1 uncultured Tateyamaria sp. | reverse complement strand
CATAGCCGTGTTCTGTTTCCATGTCCGACAGGTGCATGATCCGCACCTCGGCCCCTTTGGCCCGGGCCCCTTGCGCATAGCGTTCCGCCAAGGCTGCATTCAGCGATCCGGCCTTGGGATGCGCCACCCAGATGAAAACCTTCTTGGTCATGAGATGTCTCCGTTATTGCTTGACACTGTGTAAATTGACATCGTGTCAACTATGTGCTTCTTGACAGCATGTCAAGTGACCTGATCGATACCCCGACCAAAATTCTGCAGGCGACCCTGAAGCTGCTGGAAGCGCCCGATGCAAAACTGCCCACGATGTCCGACATCGCGCGGGCAACGGGGATCAGCCGGCAAGCGGTGTATCTGCACTTTCCCAGCCGGACCGACCTGCTGGTGGCGGCAACGCGCTATCAGGACCGGCTGAACGACATCGATACGGGCCTTGCCCCTAGCAGGGGCGCACGATCTGGCGCAGAACGGCTGGATGCCTTTGTCACGGCATGGGGCAACTACATCCCCAAGATATATGGTGTGGCCCGTGCCATTATGGCCGTCACAGACACGGATTCCGAAGCGGCAGCCGCCTGGAACACCCGTATGCAGGACATGCGCGAAGGATGCGCCGCCGCCATCGCGGCGCTGGCCGAGGACGGCACCCTGCCCCCCGGCACCGACATGGAACAGGCCACCGACCTGCTCTGGACCCTCCTTTCGGTTCGCAACTGGGAAAACCTGACACAAACCTGCGGCTGGTCGCAGGACTGCTATGTCGGGACGATCCGAGGGATGGCCATGGCCACGCTTGCCCGTGATCTCGGTGCACTCACCGACGTGCTTGCCTGCACTGATCCGCCCGCCTAACGTCGCAGCCATATGCTGCGCTACACTCTCAAACGGCTTCTGTCCTTGTTCATCAGCCTCGCCATTGCGTCGCTGCTGATCTTTGCGGTGATCGAAGTGGCGCCCGGCGATCCGGCGTCCTTCATGCTGGGGATCAACGCGCAGGAGGACACGCTCGCCGCCCTACGGGTCGAACTGGGTATCGATCAACCGAAATGGCAGCGATACCTGTCCTGGGTTGGAGGCATGGTGCAGGGCGATTTCGGGACGTCCTATCAGTACCGCACACCCGTTGCAGAAATGATTGCTGACCGGCTTTGGGTGTCCCTGCCGCTTGCGCTGTATGCTCTGACCTTGTCGACGATCATCGCCTTCCCGGCAGGCATCTATGCCGCGTCCCGCCGGGGCAAGGCAGGCGATGTGGGCGTGATGGGTGCAACCCAGGTGGGCATCGCCATCCCCAATTTCTGGTTT
Organism: uncultured Tateyamaria sp.; assembly: GCF_947496075.1. Lineage (GTDB taxonomy): Bacteria > Pseudomonadota > Alphaproteobacteria > Rhodobacterales > Rhodobacteraceae > Tateyamaria. Next base: position 83,827 of record NZ_CANMBJ010000009.1, on the reverse strand, counting down.
GCGATGATGCTGGTCCTGATCTTTGCCATCAACCTGCGCTGGTTCAGCGCGGGCGGATTTGCTGGTTGGGACAAGGGCGTATTCGCAGCCATGAAATCCCTCACCCTGCCCGCCATCGCGCTTGCCCTGCCCCAAGCCGCCATCCTTGCGCGCGTCATGCGGTCATCGCTGCTGGATGTGCTGGACGAAGACTTCATGCGCACGGCGCGGGCCAAGGGGCTGAGCCGCGGGGCCGCCCTGCGCCGCCATGGCTTGCGCAATGCAATGATCCCGGTGCTGACGATCCTCGGCCTGCAATTCTCGTTCCTGCTCGCAGGCGGGATCATCATCGAACAGGTGTTCTACCTGCCCGGCCTCGGACGGCTCATCTTCCAAAGCATCTCGGCCCGCGACCTGATCGTGGTGGAGAGCGTGACAATGCTGCTGGTCTTTGCCGTGATCACGGTGAACTTCCTCGTCGATCTGGCCTATGCCGCCGTCGATCCAAGGCTGAGGGCGCGCACATGAACCGGGCCTTGATCCTTGGCGGGGCGCTGTCGGCGCTCATGGTCATCGCAGCGCTTTTGTCCTTTGTCTGGACTCCGTTTGATCACGGCGCGATGAACATCCCCGACAAGCTGCAAACCCCGAACAGCACACACTGGTTCGGCACGGACCATTTCGGGCGTGATATGCTTTCGATGATCATGGTGGGCGCGCGCACATCCATCGCCGTGGCTTGCGTCGCTGTTGGCATCGGCATCGGGCTGGGTGTTCCCTTGGGCCTGTGGGCCGCCGCGCGGCAAGGCGGCTGGGTGGACGAGGTCATCATGCGCGGCAATGACCTGATCTTTGCCTTTCCATCACTTGTCATCGCCATCCTGATCACAGCCGTCTTCGGCGCAGGGGCGATCAACGCCATCATTGCCATCGGCATCTTCAACATCCCCGTTTTTGCGCGCGTCACACGCGGTGGCGCCCTGCCCCTCTGGGCACGCGAATTCATCCTGGCAGCGCGGGTTGCGGGCAAAGGGGCCGCGCGGATCAGTATTGAACACATCCTGCCAAACATCGCGAACCTGCTGATCGTACAGGCCACGATCCAGTTCTCTTTGGGGATACTGGCCGAAGCGGCCTTGTCCTATGTCGGTCTCGGCGCACAACCACCCACTCCCAGCTGGGGGCGGATGCTGGCGGACGCGCAAACGCTGGTCAGCATCGCGCCCCATATGGCGCTGGTGCCGGGGATGGCGATCATCCTGACAGTGCTTGGTCTGAACCTTTTGGGCGACGGGTTGCGGGATGCGCTTGATCCGAAACTGCGGGTGGCGCGAATATGAGCCTTCTGTCCATCAACGGTCTGTCTCTGTCCATCGCAGGCGCCCCGATCCTGCGGGACGTGTCCCTGTCGTTGGCATCCCGAGAGGTTGTCGCCGTCACCGGGGAAAGCGGGTCCGGCAAGTCCATGACGGCGCTGGCCGTGATGCAATTGCTGCCCGCACGGTCCGAGGCCACGGGAGCCATCACCCTCGACGGCCACGAGATGCTGGAGTTGGATGAAGCCACGCTCTGCACCTTGCGCGGCGACCTCGCGGGCATGGTTTTTCAAGAGCCGATGACAGCGCTTAACCCGGTGCAGACCATCGGCGCCCAAGTCTCAGAAACGGTGCGCCTGCACCGGCCCGACCTCAACCCGCAAAGCCGTGCACGGGAGGTCCTGGACCGTGTGGGACTAGAAAGTATCCCCCTGTCCCGCTACCCGCATGAGCTGTCCGGCGGACAGCGTCAGCGCGTTGTCATCGCCATTGCCATCGCGTGCGGACCCAAGCTGTTGATTGCAGACGAACCCACCACGGCGCTTGACGTCACCACGCAGGCCCAAATCCTGACCTTGCTCAAACGCCTCGCCGCTGAGGATGGGATGGGCCTGTTGATGATCACCCATGACCTTGCGGTCGTGGCCGAGATGGCCGACCGGATCGTCGTCATGCGTCACGGTGAAGTGGTCGAGGCGGGCGACACGCCCGCCTTACTGGCCGACCCGCAGCACCCCTATACCCAAGCCTTGCTGGCCGCCTCCAACCACCGCGTCGATCTGCCGGGCGGGGCGGAGCAAGCTCCGCTGTTACGGGTGCAAAACGTCGTGCGCGATTACACCCTGCCCCGCACGAAACTGTTTGTCCCCGCGGGGACACATCGTGCGGTGGACAACGTGAGCTTTGACATCAAGCGCGGCGAACGACTGGGCCTTGTGGGGGAAAGCGGCTGCGGCAAGTCCACCCTCACGCGCGCCATCCTCGGGCTTGAACCGGTGCAAGACGGGTCGATCACGCTTGACGGCACGCCCGTCACGGACCCGTCCGTCAGGCGCAAGATGCAGGTGGTGTTTCAGGACCCTTACGGCAGCTTCAACCCCCGCCACCAAGTCGCACGTCTGATCACGGAGCCTTTTCATCTGTTGGACAGCCCGCCAAGGGATCACGATGTCCGCATCGAGTCGGCTCTGACGGATGTGGGCTTGTCACCCGACGATGCGCAAAAGTACCCCCACCAATTCTCGGGCGGACAACGGCAACGGCTCGCCATCGCCCGCGCCCTGATGATCAGACCCGAACTGGTGATCTTTGATGAAGCGGTCAGCGCGCTTGACGTCTCGGTGCGCGCGCAAATCCTTGACCTGATTGCGGAACTCTGTCGCCAGTACGATCTGACTTACCTTTTCATCAGCCACGACCTGAGCGTCGTGCGTACGATCACCGACCGGGTGATGGTCATGCAGAAAGGAAGGATTGTAGAGGCAGGCCAGACCGAAGCTGTCTTTAGCGATCCGCAACACCCCTACACAAGGCAATTGATTGACGCCGCGCCGCAATTGCCACTCCATGAAACAACACGCGCAAGGAGCCTTCCATGACCGACGCCCTCTGGTTCGACCCCTCGCTGATGCTGATCGGTGGCACATGGCGCGCGGCCAGTGACACGCTCCCCCTCATCAACCCGTCGGATGGTAGCGACCTGGCCCGGATCGCGCGCGGGCAAGCGCAGGACATCGATGGCGCCGTGGCAGCCGCTCATGCAGCGCGTGAAAGCGATTGGGGTCGAATGACGGCCACCGAACGGGGGCGTATCCTGACCGGGATCGGGCGTTGCGTGCTGGACCGGGTCGACGACCTCGCCACACTCGAAGCTCTGGATGTCGGCAAACCGCTCACCCAAGCCCGCGCCGACGCCGTTGCGCTGGCCCGATACATGGAATTCTACGGGGGTGCCGCGGACAAGATCACCGGTGAGACTATCCCCTATATGGATGGTTACACCGTCTATACCCTGCGCGAGCCACATGGGGTCACGGGCCACCTCGTGCCATGGAACTACCCAATGCAGATCATCGGGCGGTCAGTTGGCGCAGCCCTTGCGATGGGCAACGCATGTGTTCTCAAACCAGCAGAAGAGGCGTGCCTGACCGCCCTCGCTTTTACTCACATAGCGGCAGAGGCCGGGCTGCCCGATGGCGCGCTGAACGTGGTCCCCGGGCTGGGGTCCGAGGCCGGTGCGGCCCTAGCGTCCCATCCCGGTGTGCAGCACATCAGCTTCACCGGCTCAGTCTGCACTGGCGCGCTGGTGCAACAGGCGGCAGGGGCCAACGTGGTGCCCGTGACCCTGGAACTCGGCGGTAAATCCCCACAACTGGTGTTTGATGATGCCGACCTGGATGCAGCCCTGCCCTTCCTTGTGAATGCCGGTGTCCAAAACGCCGGGCAGACCTGTTCCGCCTCGTCCCGCATCCTTGTGCAGCGCGGGGTTTACGAGGAAGTACGCAAACGTATGTCCACCGCCTACTCCAACCTCAGCGTCGGTCCCGCGCTCGACGACCTGCGCATCGGGCCCCTGATCTCGGCCCGGCAGAAACAGATTGTTGAAGGGTTCCTTGAAAAAGGCGCGGACCTGACCATCGCCGCCCAAGGCCACCTGCAAGATGCGCCCGATAGCGGCGCCTATGTCCTCCCCACCCTGTTTGAAAACGTCCCGCCAGATCACACGCTTGCCCGCGATGAAGTGTTTGGCCCGGTACAAGTGCTGATCCCCTTCGACACAGAAGAAGACGCCCTGCGCATCGCCAACAGCACCGACTACGGCCTTGTCGCCAGCGTCTGGACGCGCGACGGCGCGCGGCAGATGCGTCTGGCAAAAGCGCTGCGCTCGGGTCAAATCTTTATCAACAACTACGGCGCGGGCGGCGGTGTTGAACTGCCTTTCGGTGGGATCGGCAAATCCGGCCATGGCCGCGAAAAGGGGTTCGAGGCGCTATACGGCTTCTCAACCCTGAAAACTGTGGCCGCGCATCACGGCTGAAATCGGGGCGCACAGCCAGACAATCGGAAAGGACACCTCATGATTTTCGAAAACCGCTTTCAGGGCCGCAAAGCGGTCATCACCGGGGGCGCCGCCGGGCTGGGTCACGGCATCGCAAAACGGATCACAGCCGAAGGTGGAACGGTCGAGATTTGGGACATCAATGCCGATGCCCTTGACGCGTTGGACATGGACAGCCGCCAAATCGACGTGACGGATGCAGACGCCGTGGCACTGGCCATGCAAGACGCTAACCCGGACATCCTCGTATGCTCTGCCGGAATCACCGGGCCAAACACAACCACATGGGACTACCCCATCGACGACTGGTTGAAGGTACACGATCTGAACCTGAACGCCGTTTTCTACTGCAACCGCGCAGCTGCCCCCGTGATGCGGGCCAAGGGGTGGGGGCGGATCATCAACATCGCCTCGATCGCGGGGAAGGAAGGCAACCCGAACGCCCCTGCATACTCGGCCTCGAAGGCAGGCGTCATCGGCCTGACCAAATCACTGGGCAAGGAGTTGGCGACGAGCGGCGTGACCTGCAACGCCATCGCTCCGGCGGCAGTGCGCACAGCCATCTTCGACCAGATGACGCAAGAGCATATCGACTTTATGCAGTCCAAGATTCCCATGGGCCGCTTCGGCACGGTGGACGAAATCGCAAGTATGGCCTGCTGGCTCGCCTCGGATGAGGCCAGTTTCACCACCGGGTTCTGTTTCGACCAATCGGGCGGGAGGGCGACGGCGTAATGCGGATCGAGGTAAACGGCGTTCGGCTCTATGTTGACATAGAGGGCGCAGGCCTTGTCCCCGACGGCAAGATGATGCGCGAAAAACCCACGCTCATCGCCCTGCATGGCGGTCCGGGGGCGGATCATTCGATCTACAAACCGCATCTGAGCCAACTCGCCGACCTGTGCCAGATCGTCTATGTCGATCATCGTGGAAACGGACGATCAGACAATGGCGATCCCGAAACATGGACCCTCGCGCAGTGGGGCGATGATATTGCCGGGCTGTGCGACGTTCTGGAGATCGAGAAACCCATCATCTACGGCGCGTCTTTCGGCGGCTACGTTGCGCAATCCTTTGCCACGCGGCACCCCGGCCGGCTGTCGGGGCTTATTCTGTCAGTCACAGCGGCCCACGTGGATTTCGAAGCGGTGTTCGACGCTTTCACGCGCATCGGCGGAGCGAAGGCCGGTAAGGTCGCGCGCACCTACTGGTCAGACCCCACACCAGAGCGCAGGCAAGCCTATTTCGACACCTGCTTTCCGCTCTACTCGGTCAAGGGTCTGGACCAGGGCATGGTCGCGCGCATGATCGTCAAGAACCCGGTTGCCATGCACTTCAACGGACCAAAAAACGAACATGGGCGGTTCGACTTCCGCCCCGGGCTTGCAAAGATCACCTGCCCCGCCCTCGTCATCTCGGGCAAACAAGACCCCATCATGCCCCATCCGTTCGGCGCTGAAATCGCACAACACCTGCCTGACGCCCGCTACCACCTGCTGGACAACGCGGGCCACACGGTCGACTTTGACGCGGCAGAGGCGTTCTATACCCTCATGCGAGATTTCATCGGAGAGGTGTCACATGCAGCTTGAAGGCAAAACAGCCATCGTCACGGGCGGAGCCAGCGGCTTTGGTGAAGGGATCGCGCGCGCCTTTGCTGCTGAAGGGTCGCAAGTCATGGTCGCGGATATCGACGGCGATGGTGCAAAAGCAATTGCGCAGGACATTGGCGGCATTGCCTTCGAAGTCGATGTGTCCATTGGCGCATCCGTGCAGGCCCTTGCCGACCACGTACTCAAGACTTTCGGCAATTTGGATATCCTGGTGAACAACGCAGGCATCACCCACCTGCCCCAAGCGCTCGAGGATGTGACGGAAGAGGATTTCGACCGCGTGCTGGCGGTCAACGCCAAGTCCGTCTACCTCACCGCCCGCAGCCTGGTCCCACATTTCAAAGACCGCGGAACAGGCGCCATTCTCAACGTGGCCTCCACCGCGGGGGTCAGCCCCCGGCCCCGGCTGAACTGGTACAACGCCTCAAAGGGCTGGATGATCACGGCGACCAAGGCGATGGCGGTTGAACTTGCGCCCCATGGCGTGCGCGTGAACGCGATCAACCCGGTGGCAGGTGAAACACCTCTGCTCAAGTCGTTCATGGGCGAAGACACGCCCGAAACCCGCGCGAAATTCCTGTCCACCATTCCCCTTGGCCGCTTCTCCACCCCGCAAGACATGGGGTCCGCTGCCACCTTCCTTTGCTCTGATGCCGCGTCAATGATCACCGGCGTGGCGCTTGAGATCGACGGTGGGCGGTGTATCTGAAACCGCCTTGGTGGTTATGCGTTGATGGCTCAACGTTCGAAATGAGCCCAGACCTACCGACTTGCTGCGATGTGTCGAAAGTCCGCTATGCGCAGCACGACTTGCCTTCTTGGATAGGGGGACACGGCACTGTTGCGTATGAACAGTACACGCAACAGTCGCCTTCGAGCGGTTTCAAAACTGTCTGGCAGGACTTGCATTCATAGAACCACTGGCAGGCGTCGGTGGGCATGGTTTCCGTCTCGACATGCCCGCATGACGGACAGGTCAGCGTGGATTCCAAGACTACTTTTGTTGCTTCTGTCGCCATAGCGCGTACCCCGTCAGTATGAGAAAACTTGCCAAGATCGGCAGCAAAACAGCATCGTTGTAGAGAAAGCCAAGCAGGCCCGTCAGACCAAGGGCTGTAAGCACAATCGGCAACAGTGGCGCAAAACAGCAGAGGATCGCCAAGACTGTGCCGCCAAGGCCAAGGGCCAGCAATTTGTTCTTCATCGGGTCGATCTCCACAAATCCCACATGAACCGTTGTGCTGAGGCTTCCCAATATGGCGATGACAGTGCAACCAAGAAGGCAATGGTGGCGAAGGAAACCCAGACTATGGCGGATCGCTTACGCATTGCGCATGTTCTGGGCCAGATCAACCGATACCACGCCCAGATGAGCGCTATGGCGACTGCGACAAGGATGAAACCCCGATACGCAATGAAAGGCCCGAGCATCGTGAGCCATGTACCTCCGAGGCCGATGATGGACAGCCCGATTGGCAACACACAGCATGAGGCTGACAACAATGCGAGAAGTGCCGCGATTGGCATGACCAGCCGCGCAGCTACGCCGGATTCAGTCGCTGATTGTTGATTTGCGTTCATGTCCATACTGCGGTTTTAGTTCCTGTAGTGGCTACAGGAGCAAGTAAAATGTTCACCATCGGCAAGGCATCAGAACAAAGCGGCGTGAACATCGAAACGATCCGATACTATGAGCGCGAAGGCATTGTTCCTAAGCCGGGCCGGTCGGCGGGAGGGCGCAGGCTATATTCACCCGATGAAATTGCGAAATTGAGGTTTGTGCGGCGCTGTCGAGATCTGGGCTTCCCGATCTCGATCATACAGACATTCCTCTCGTTGACGGAGCAGGATGATCGTAGTTGCGGTGAGGTGAAGACCTTGGCCGAAAATCATTTGGATGACATCAACGCAAAGATCGAAAACCTGAAACGCCTCCGCGAAGCACTTCTGAGCCTGTCCTCGAATTGTGACGACGGAACTGCGGCCTGTCCGATGCTGGACTCCCTCATGAAAGATGGCTTTGGCGAATCCGGGTCAGAGCAAAGCAGACGTTAAATTGGCCCCCGTGAACGGCAGAAAAGTCTCGCAAAACGAACAATGGGGCACTGAACTCCACCGCTGCCCAAACCCCTCTTGTGGGTGGCCCGCGTTCGGGCATGATGTGCCCAAGACAGGAGCCACTGATGAATCCAATCAATCTCAACGCCAAGCTGGCCCAATTCAACACCCATTGGGACCCGCACGTGGTCGCCGACTACAACGACAACGATGTCATGGTGGTCAAGTTCCAGGGCGAATTCCCCTTCCACCTGCACGAAGACACCGACGATTTCTTTCTCGTGCTTGAGGGCGAGATGGTCATGGACATCGAAGATCAAAGCCATCCCGTCAAAGCAGGCGAATTGTTCATCGTACCCAAAGGCGTCACCCACCGCCCCCGCGCGGAAACAGAATGCAAGGTCCTGCTGATCGAACCCAAGGGCGTGCCCAACACGGGCGACCCCGCCACTGCAGCACCCAAACCGCGCATCTGACGCGATCGCGTCTCCTTTCTCAGTTCCAAAAACTTCCCGCCGGAGGCACAAATTCAAAATGACCCCAGGGCCGCAAAACGCGATCACGGACATCGAAGGGCTCAAGGTCGGCCACGCGCAGGATGACAGGCTGAAATCCGGCGTGACAGTGCTGACGGCAGACACGCCTTTCACGGCCTCGGTCTCAGTCCAGGGCGGCGCGCCAGGCACACGCGAAACAGACCTGTTGGCACCGGACAAATCCGTGGCGCAAGTAGATGCTTTGGTGTTGTCGGGTGGCAGCGCCTACGGCCTCGACGCCTGTTCCGGCGTGGTCGAAGGGCTGCGGGCCACGGGGCGCGGCTACCGGGTGGGTAACACGATCATCCCGCTTGTGCCGGGGGCGATCATCTTCGACCTGTTGTCCGGAGGCGATCAGACCTGGACCGACACGCCCTACCCCGCGCTCGGACGGGCCGCGTTTGAGGCGGCAACACACAGCACACCCATCGGCACAGTCGGCGCGGGCACGGGCGCCATGACCGCCATGATGAAAGGCGGCCTCGGAACCGCGTCGCTTACCCTCGACAGCGGGATCACGGTCGGCGCGCTCGTCGCGGCCAACCCCATGGGCAGTGTGACGACGCCGGGCGACAAGCACTTCTGGGCCGCACCATTCGAGATCGACGGTGAGTTTGGCGGCCTTGGCCCCGACGCACACGCGGGGCTCGGACGGACCCATGACAGCCGCAAACTGACGGCAATGCTGGAACGGGCGAATACTACGATCGCCATCGTTGCGACCAACGCGACACTCGACAAGGCGCAATGCCAACGGGTTGCCATCGCCGCACATGACGGCATAGCCCGCGCCTGCGTCCCGGCGCACAGTCCCAGTGACGGGGACCTCGTGTTCAGCGTCTCGACCAGCGCGAGGCCCATGACAACACCACGGGATTTGGCGCTGATCGGCCACGCCGCTGCATTGTGCCTCAGCCGCGCCATCGCACGCGGTGTGTATGCCGCAACACCAGCATCGGGCGACCTGCTGCCAACATGGGGACAGCTCAATGCCAACATTTGAGCGCGACGACATCGCCCTGCACTACAAGGTAACGGGCGACGGACCACCGCTGTTGATGCTGCCGGGCTTCATGTCGGACCATGCGAGCTGGATGCCCCTGGTCCCGCTCCTGCAAAACCACTTCACCTGCATCACACCTGACAACCGAACGACAGGGCAAACCACCCCATGGGACGCACCGGTCAGCATCGATCTGATGTGCAAGGACGCACTGGCACTGATGGGTCATCTGGGCTTTGAACGGTATCACACGATCGGACATTCAATGGGCGGGATCATTGCCCTGCACATGGCACAAGAGGTGCCCGACCGGATGGCCTCGACCCATATCGCGGCGTCCGCCCCCGTACGCCTGCCGCGCAACACGGCGCTGTTCGCAAACCTCATCGCAATCCGGCGCAGCTCGGCACCCGAAGATACATGGCTGCGCGCACTGTTCCCGTGGCTCTTCAATCCGCGCGTCTACAACGATCCCAAAGCGGTGGATCAGGCGGTCGCCGACAGCCTCGCCTACCCGCACGCCCAGTCTACCGATGCCATGGAACACCAACTGACCGCCCTGCGCGGCTTCGATGGCACCGATCTGGCCAGCCCAACCTGCCCCACGCAGGTGCTCATCGGCGCGCTTGACCTGATCGTGCCGCCCGATCACATCCTCGCCGTGCTCAGCCATCTGCCCCACCACATCCTCGAAGGGGCCGGACACTCCATCCACTGGGACGCCCCCGACCAGGTGGCTGAATTGCTGTGCGCCTATGCCGCCAAACACCCAATCTGAAGGAGGCACCATGCAAGACCTCTACGGCCTGCCCATCACGTGCAACAACGACACAACCCGCCAAGGGATCGACGACTTCGTGCACGGGTTCATCAGCTTCCAGACCAAGGCCGTGAATGTGCTGAAAGCGGCTAAGGCGGACCCGGACAACGGCCTTGCCAATGCCTATGCCGCGATCCTGTACATGCTGCTCGAAGCGCCCGCAGCGCCAAAACTGGCACACCCCTTCCTCGACAATGCTCTGGCGGCAACCGATCTCACGCCCCGCGAGCAGGCCGCAATCGAAGCCGCGCGCCTGTTCGTGGCTGGCGACATCCCGAAACTTATCGAACTGTGCGAAGCCACGGTCAGCGCCTATCCCCGCGACATGGTCATGCTGAAACTGGGTCAATACCACACGTTCAACATCGGTGATTTCCCGGCCATGCTGCGCATCGCACAAAAGGCGCAACCGGGGGCGGGTGACATCGCCTACGCCCACGGCATGCGCGCCTTCGGGTTCGAGGAATGCCACCTACTGGATGACGCAGAAGCCGCCGCACGCCACGCACTGACCCTGGACGAAAGCGAACCCTGGGCACACCACGCCCTAGCACACATCTACCTCACCCGCGGCCAGGTGGCCCAGGGCACCGCTTTCCTTGAATCCGTCGCCCACCATTGGGCCGACCTCAACAGCTTCATGCACACCCACAACTGGTGGCATCTGGCGCTGTTCTACATCTCCGCCGGGCGCACCGACGATTTGCTGGCCGCCTACGACACCCATGTCTGGGGCGTGAACAAGGACTACTCGCAGGATCAGGTCGGTGCTGTGTCGCTGCTCGCCCGGATCGAATTTGCCGGGGTCAATGTCGGCAACCGCTGGCAAGACGTGGCTGACCACGTGGCAAAGCGGGGCGCCGACACAGTCAGCGCCTTCCTCACCCTGCAATACCTCTACGCGCTTGGCCGCACCCACCGCCCCGAAGGTGAAACGCTGCTGAAAGCCATCGAAGCGCGCGCGGAGGATGAAAGCAAACACGACTGGCACGTCTGGCGCGACGTGGCCCTTTGGGCCGCGCACGGCATCGCCGCGCATGCGGCTGAGGATTACGACGATTGCATCCGCTTTCTGGGCAAGGCCCTGCCCCGCCTCGCCGAATGCGGCGGCAGCCATGCCCAACGTGACCTCTTTGAACAGATCCACCTCGATGCGCTGATCCGCGCGGGCCGCACATCACAGGCGCAACAAGTCCTTGAAATGCGCCGCACCTTCGATCCCGATGGCATTCCGCTCAACACCATGCTGGCAGGGGTTTACGAAAAGTCCGGACTGCCTGAGCAGGCGGCCGCAGCCCGGGCGCGTGTTTCTTCTGACTGAAAATACGACCGCCGGAGGCTCCAACAGCTGACGTCGGAGCCTCCGGCGGGGATTTTTTTGAAACAGGGAATTCGGACGCTCCGGCAAAGGCGTCGAGCGGCGCTTGAAGGTCGAATAAGCGGAGCCTTACTCTCCCGCGATCAGATCAACCACATTGCTCTCGGCCCGCCTCACGGCATCGCGCACGGTTTTCACAATATCCGCCGCCGTCAGACCGGCATCTTCATACATCTCGTCCGGGCTGGCCTGATCAATGAACCGGTCAGGCAGATGCATCGTGCGCACCTTTAGCCCCTGATCCAGCAGCCCCTCGGCCGCCATGACCTGCAACACCATCGCCCCAAAACCGCCCATGGCCCCCTGCTCCACCGTCACCAGCAGCTCATGGCCGGTGGCCAGGTTGCGGATCATCTCGATATCCAGGGGCTTGGCAAAACGCGCATCGGCAATGGACACCGACACCCCCTCCGCCTCAAGCCGCGCCGCAGCGCGTTCACAGGCATCCAGATGTGTGCCCAGCGACAACAACGCCACGTCCGACCCTTCTTGGATCATCCGGCCCTTACCAATCTCCAGCACATCGCCTTGCTCCGGCATCTCGACCCCACGCCCGTTGCCACGCGGATAGCGGAAGGCAATTGGCCCGCTGTCATGGGCGGCGGCAGTGGTGACCATATGCACCAACTCCGCCTCATCCGCTGCGGCCATCACCACGATCCCCGGCAAAGACGCGAGATAGCCGATATCAAAGGACCCCGCATGGGTGGCCCCATCGGCCCCGACCAAACCCGCCCGGTCGATCGCAAAACGCACAGGCAGGCCCTGCAGCACCACGTCATGCACAACCTGATCATAGCCGCGCTGCAAGAAGGTCGAATAAATCGCGCAAAACGGCTTCAACCCGCTCGCCGCCATCCCGGCAGCAAAGGTCACGCCGTGCTGTTCGGCAATGCCCACGTCAAACACACGCCCCGGAAAGCGGTCCGCAATCTTGTTCACACCGGTGCCCGAGGGCATGGCGGCCGTCACGGCGACAATCGACGGGTCCTGCGCCGCCAGATCGGCTAACGTCTCGCCAAAGACAGACGTATAGGACGGCGCATTGCTCTTGCCCTTGGATTGCTCACCGGTCTCCACGTCGAACTTGGACACACCATGATACTTGTCCGCCGACCCCTCGGCGGGGGCGTAGCCCTTGCCTTTGACCGTACAGGCATGGATCAGCACCGGCCCCGTGGCCCGCGTCCGCGCCGCGCGCAGCACCGACAGCACCTGCCCCATGTCATGCCCGTCAATCGGGCCGATATAGTCAAATCCCAGTTCCTCAAAGAACGTGCCCCGGCTTTCCACACCCGTCACCATCTCACGCGCCCGGCGGGCCCCATCACGCATGGGCTTGGGCAAGGCGGCCTCCATCCCCTCGGCAATGGCATGCAGCGGAGCAAAAGGAGAATTGCGGGACAGGTTCGACAGATACGTGCTCATGGCGCCGGTGGGCGGGGCAATCGACATCTCGTTGTCATTCAGGATCACGAACAACCGCCGCCCCTCGTGGCCCGCATTGTTGAGCGCCTCATAAGCCATACCCGCGCTGATGGATCCGTCACCAATCACGGCAATCGCATCGCCCGTCGGCATGCCCATGTCGCGGCCCACGGTGAAGCCCAAAGCAGCAGAAATCGAGGTCGAGGAGTGGGCCGCCCCAAAGGGATCGAAATCGCTCTCGGCCCGCTTCGTAAACCCGCTGATACCGTCCTTCTGACGCAAGCTGCCCATACGATGACGGCGCCCAGTCAGGATCTTGTGCGGGTAACACTGATGGCCCACATCCCAGATCAACTTGTCCCGCGGGGTGTCGAACACGGCATGAATGCCAACGGTCAATTCGACAACTCCCAGAGACGACCCCAGATGCCCGCCCGTGCGGCTGACGGCGTCGATCACGTCGCCACGCAACTCATCCGCCAATCGGGACAGTTCAGCATCACTCAGCCGCTTCAAATCAGCGGGGCCAGCCACAGTATCCAGAAGAGGTGTTTTGGTCATGAGCGCACATCCTTTCAACTCGCCCCGTCCACCTTGCCAAGCAGACCCGTGGGGCAAAAAAGCGTCGTGCCTGAGGGTTCAAGCACGACGCCAGGTTCCTGTAGCCAACAGGAAGGGAACCGGGATCATGTGATCCCGTGCGTGGGTCAAGGAAGCCAGAGACCCGCGCCTGGCGTCGCGGGGAAGGTGCGTGCCACCCCCGCCACATCTCTTTGCGCCACCGGGGCGGAGAACATCTCCGCCTTACGAGGGGCGCGCGGTAAGGCGGGCGTGTCGCCCGCCTAGGACCGTCACTCGTAAACAGGCGCCTCGGTCGACGCGAGTTCAGGCCAATCTGCCACCATGTTCATGCCTTGTAGGGGTTTCTGATACCCCTTGTGGCAGGTGCGGCAGCCCACCTTGGGCGCATCGGCATAGATCGGGCCAAGGCGCTCGGCTGGGTATGTGTCCTTGAGCGGGATCAGGTATTCCTGGTTCAGCTCGATGACCATCTGGCGGCCCTGCTGGGCGGTCGACCACTGCGGCGTCACCTGCGCCCCGTCATAGAACGCTCGGCTGTTGTGGCAGAAGACACAGTTCACACCCAACGAGTTCGAGAAATAGTTCATCAGGCTGAACGTCATCTCGGTCTTCTGGATCGTGTGAACATCGTCATCCAGACCCGGCACACCGGCCACCCGGCTTTCCAGATCATGCACATTCACCTGGCTGTCATAGTCGGTCAGATAGACCTCCAATGCCGTTGAGGGCAGCGAGGTCGACGAACTCATCGACGTGGCGCGGTTCTGATCCGCAGCCCAACCACCGACATTCTCGTTGACTGGCGTGACATTGAACCAGACATCGCTTGGAACAGCCTCGCCCCGGTGACAGGTATAGCAGTTCACACCTGCATCCCCGTTCACATTGACATGGCCCGCCCAGTTCTCGTTCAGGTTCTGGGTCATCTGGATCATGCGCCGCGCCACCACAGTCTGGTAGTTTTCCTCGCCATCAAACAGCACGCTGATGCCCGTCCATGTCCGCATCGCATTCACGATGCGTTCGTAGTTTTCAGGTGTCAGATCGGCCAGCAACGGTTCGGCATTGTCGATGACATCACCAGCGCGAGCAGCACCAGCACCCGGGACAACCGGCGGGGCCGAGCTGTAGCCCGCCACCGTCGGATCCTCGGCCTTGCGGGCCACATTGTATTCCGGCACCGACATGCCCGTGCCGCGTGGACCCGTCTGCATGCTCTCGGTCTGGACCGGGTTGCCCCATGTCACCAAGAGGGCGGCGACAAAGACAGCGCTCCCGACAATGCCGATGGCGATGGCCGGCCCGAACACATTGGTTGGATTGGCCTTGTTCCATTCATTGAACCACTTGGGCAGCATGATCAGTCCTCCTTCCCGATGAAGGCTTCGTACGACCCGTAGTCCTCGTAGCCATATGCACCGTCATAGGCGGGGGCAAAGTTGTGCTCCTGCGCCCAGATGAACCAGTTGTCGACCACCGTGCCGGTCAGCAGGATGCCAATGCCGCCCGTGATCGGGGTCAGCACCGCGAACCACCAGGCCCAGCGGTGAATGCCCTCCATCGTGGCGTTGAACCCCATGGTCCAGCGCCAGAACAGGGCCGCCCGCTCGGTCGCCGTACCACGGTCATAGATCTGCTCCAACTCGCGGTCGCCGCCATAGCGGGTCACGGCCAGAATAGTACCACCATGCATGCAGAACAGCAGGACAGAGCCATAAAGGAACACGATCGAAAGACAGTGGAACGGGTTGTAGTAAAGGTTGCCGTAGCGGATCGAGAATGCGGTCGTCCAATCAAGGTGCGGGAAGATGCCATAAGGCACCGCCTCGCTCCACGATCCCATCAGGACCGGACGGAACAGACCCAAGACAAGAAACAACCACACCGCAGCCGCAAAGGCCCAGAACACGTGCTTGCCCATCTTGTGCTCAGCCGCCAGCAGGTAGGACCGCAACAGCCACGTCATCACCGACACCAGCAGGAAGAACGAGGCGATGATGTACCAGCCTCCCTCGTCCAGTGGCGGCATGGACAACCCGTATTCGGGCGAGGGCGGCTCAAGCGCCAGCCAGAACAGCTGCCGGATGAACTCGGGGATGCTGAATCCAACCTGGCTCAGCATGTTGATGCCGACCATTACGAACCAGATCAGGCCCGTCGCCAGCGACACCATGCCGGTCCAGCCGAGGTAAATGGGTCCGATCTGCGCATTGCCGATCCAGCCAGCGAGGGTCGAGAACCAGGGCTTTCCGCCCCGCTCAGCCATCATCTCGCCGCTGTCGTCCATGCCCCATTCCGGGTTCCCCTGAACTTGGACCTGGGTGAAGATGTTTTGATATTCAGTGTTGAACATGCCCTTACCCTCCAAAGCCGGATTGATAGACGGGCAGCGGATCAGCGCCCCAGATCGGCAGGTTCAGCCACCAGTTCCACCACTCGGGCCAGCCGGACGTCCAGACCGGGCCAGAGATAATGATGCAGACCGCACTGAAGAACACCGCGTTGATGGCCAGAAGCCAGCCAAGCCGGTGAATGCCCAAGGTGCCGATCGAATAGCCGATGAAGTCACGAAAGAACGTGTCCTCGTGATCCGGTGTCTTGGCCAGTTCGCCCTCTTCGGGGTTGGCAGCGGACAGGATCAGCGCCCCGTGCAGCGCCAGCGCCAGCGTGGTGGTAAAGAACAGCGTCACGGCCAGCATATGCGCCGGGTTGTAATGGAAGTGCAGATACGCGTAGCCCGTGTTGCTCACCCAATCGAGGTGGCTGAAGATCCCATACGGAAACCCATGCCCCCACGCACCCATCAGGAAGGGGCGGAAGATGACCAGCGTCATGTAGGCCAGAATGGCAAAGCTGAAACCGATGGGGACGTGATATCCCATCCCCAGCTTGCGGCAAATCTCAACCTCGCGCAGGGCCCAGCTGATGAACGCGCCGGTGGCACAGATCGTGATGATCTGCCACAACCCGCCTTCCAGCAGGGGCGCCATGCCCAGACCGTAACTCAGGTCCGGCGGCGCGATGTTGATCAGCCATGGATTGAAGGTACCCTGTTGGGATGCGCCCCAGAAAATCAGGATAGTGCCCAGAAGGGCGAAAAAGGCGGTCGTGACCCCGAAAAAGCCCACGTAGAATGGACCGACCCAGAAGTCGAACAGATCGCCGCCGATCAGCGTCCCTCCGCGGACGCGATACTTTCGTTCGAAGGACAGCAAGGCCATCTCTCTATCTCCGCGTTTGGCGGCGCGGCCCGGGTCGGGTCGTCAGCCGTCTTGGTAGTGTCAGAATGGGTTTGCTGCGGGCAGGCGGGGGCGCACTGTTGCCCCGCCCGCAGCGATCTTGATGATCCCTTCGGACCAGTTCTTACTGGGCGCCTTGGGCAGCCAGCTCGAACCAGTTGAAGTGCTCCGTGCTCAGCAGGACGAGGTGAATCATCGCTGCCAACAGGAACAGAAAGACGCCTTGCGCAACGAACACGCGGCGAGGATCAAAAATGAGCCAGATCTTGTAGAACTTTGCCATGTCTTGTCCTTACCAACCGTTCGCGAACCAGGGACGCCAGATGTACGTTGCCAAGTGAGCGACAACGGCCACGGCTGTGAAAAGCCAGAGCCCGCTCATGTAGACAGCGTGCAATTCTTGCGCCTGCTCGTCTGTAAGACCTGTAAAAGACAGGTTTTCAGCCATAGTCATTCCTCCGGAAATCAATGCTGACGCCGCGCACCCCGCGGCCGGGTCCTTTGGGGTCACCCCCTCCGGGCTCTGTCCACCTGCAGGCAGGCGTCCAGTCTCGTGTCTCGGCAGGCGCACACAGGCCGAGAGAACTCATAAGCTCGCGCGAAAGCGGGCCCGTTAGAAAATATGTCGGGGCTGGTCTCACGCGTTGAAGATCATCGGCGTGATGATCCGCGCCTGGGTCCAGGCCCGGGCCATCGGGCCCTTGTCGGTAAAGCTGCGCGACTTGATCGCGGCCAGCGCCCAGGTCAGGCAGGCCAGCGGCAGTGTCGCCACAAAGATGATCGCGAAATAGACCATGAACTCGGTCTTCTCGCTGTTGCGCTTTCTGGCGGGTGCCTCGGTCGCCATGTTCGATGTCATGTCAGTCATGCTGTTCCTCCCTCGGAAACGTTGTCTGACGACCCGGCCAAGGCCGGATCTTTCATGTCGGACGACCCCGCCAAAGCGGGATCGAGAGCGCGCACAGTTTCAATCACAACCCGGTCCGCACCTTGCGCGAGGGCTGCTTGCTCAGCCGCATCGCGCAGGGTCTTTGCCGCGGAAATCCGGGTCAGGATGGGGTGCTGGGCCACGATCCGGTCCAGCATGGCCTGGGCATCTTCGTCCCAGGGGAAATCGCGGCGAAGCGTGGTTGGGGTCGCTTCCGCCGCATCCATATCTGTCCCCAGTGGCAGGATATGGAAAAGAGCGTCAAAGAGGCCATTGCAGACCTCCTGAATGATATAGGTGGCCCCGGCATATCCCATAAAGGGTGTCCCCGTGGCGCGCCGGATCGCGGCACCGGGGAAACTGGCCGGAATGAATGCGGGGCTTGGACCATGTCCACCCTTCAGCTCCGCCAGATACATCTTTTCATTGATGGACCCGAAGACGACAAGGGGGCGCTTCTGGCCCATCCAGGCGCGCACTTCCTCGTTGTTGGTCTTCTTGCCGGCCACGCGAGCGGTGGCAAAGGCACAGGGCAGGCCCATGTCCTCCTCGAGGAACAGGCGCAGCCCTCTTGCATAGGTCTCGTTCGCCACGACGGCAAAGGATGCAGTGGCAAAGAAATCCTGCGTGACCGACCGCCACAGGTCCCACACAGGTTTGAGCGTCGAATGCTTTTCGCGCTCGATAAAAGGTTCGGGGTCGAGGCCCACCAGGTTCCCCAGTGCGCGCAGGAACTTGGTGGTACTCTCGACCCCTATCGGGGCTTGTAGATACGGCTTGGCAAGAAGCTCGCTCAACCCGCGCCCGAACTCGCGGTACATGCAGATGTTCACATCCGCATTCACCAGATTTCGCATGTCGGCCACATGGGCGCCCAGAGGCATCACCATGTTGACCTCGCAGCCGATCCCTTCGACCAGCCTGCGGATCTCGGCCAGATCGGATGGCATGTTGAACGTGCCATACATCGGACCGAGGATATTAACGCGAGGACGCGCACCTTCCTCGCGTTTCTTCTCGGGCGGCATCCGACCCTTGGTCATACCGAATTCGGTAAAGATCCAGGTCATCGCCCGATCCGCCGCTTCCCACTGATCCTCATCAATGGTGCGCGGCAGGAATCTCTGAATATTCGTGCCTTGGGGGGTGACACCCCCGCCGATCATCTCGGCAATGGAACCGGTCACAACGACGGCAGGCAGTGCAGGGTCCAGCGTGCCCCAGGCCCGCTTCATCGCGCCTTCGGTGCCGTCGCGGCCCAGTTCTTCCTCACCCAGACCCGTGGTCACGATGGGCAACTCATGGGGCGGCAGCGCGTCGGTGTAGTGCAGAACGGACGTCACCGGCAGGTTCTCGCAGCCGACAGGGCCATCAATGACCACCTGCAAGCCCTTCACCGCGCAGAACGCGTAAACCGCGCCCCAGTACCCGCCTGCCCGATCGTGATCCATGATCAGCATGGGGCACCTCCGCTTTGCGCAGAG
Organism: uncultured Tateyamaria sp.; assembly: GCF_947496075.1. GTDB lineage: Bacteria > Pseudomonadota > Alphaproteobacteria > Rhodobacterales > Rhodobacteraceae > Tateyamaria. The sequence continues at coordinate 64,405 of NZ_CANMBJ010000009.1, read as the reverse complement.
GGCATCGCGCGTCCGCGGGTGGGCGCATAGCGCCCGCCCAGGGGGGCGGACGGGCGCTGCCCGGCGGTGCCCGCCGGGCGGAACGTTGCAACCGATCCGCTTTCATACAACCGTGCGCGAACGCGTTCGGCTTGCGCCAAACGCTGCCTCGCGCCGTTGCGCGTATATGTTCCATATCCGCGCACTAAATCATCTCCGCGGCCTTGGCCGCTTTCTTCTGACGTTCCAGCTTCTTCAAATTCTGCGCCCGGAAATCAGGCCGCGTATTCGGCGCACCTTCCCAGACACCAGCCGTATCGCCCTCGCCCACGCCTTCAAAGAAGGCCTTCATGTGATCCATGCGCCCCTTGTTGGCGATGGCGGCATTGATGACTTCAGCCAGCGATCCAGCCCCGGCCACACCCATCAGGGGCCGCGCCGAAATCAGGTTGGTGAAGTAGAGCCCGGGAATACCCAGCTCCTTGGACTTTTGCACAACCGGCGTCGTCCCGATGGCCAGATCCGGCTGCACCGCTTCCATGGCGGCACAATCATCTTCCAGCGATGCACGGAACTTCACCTTCACACCCTTGGCCTCAAGCCACGCCTGATCGTCCGCGTTCCACGGTGTCCGCGGACAAGCGGTGCCCACATAAGGCACCTCCGCCCCGCTCTCGATCAGCAACCGGGCCACCAGCAATTCGGACCCTTCATAGCCTGATAGGGTGATTGTCCCCTTGATCGGCGTCGCGGCCAACCCGCCGGAAATCGCAGGCAAAACAGCATTCTGCGCCTCGGCAATCTGCTCAGCCGAACAGCCATGCGCCTCGCCAATGGCCTTCAGCCAGGCAGCCGTGCCATCACGCCCCACGGGGGCCGAGCCAACAATAGGCCGACCGGCAGCCTCGAACTCACGCACGGCAGCGGTATAGAACGGATGCACCGCCGCCACGACGGACGCATCCAGAGCTGCGTAAAGCTCGCGCCACTCCCGGCACGGCACCACCGGCCCTGCAGCCAGACCCAAGGGTGCCAGCATTTGCCCGATCATCATGGGATCGGCCGGGAACATCTCTCCCAGCAGCGCCACGGTCGGGCGATCAGATTTTCCACCCACGGGCGCAGCGACTGGCCCGGCCTCCACTTCGGCGCGGGCGTATTTCAACATCGCCCCAGCCAGAACATCCTTGGCTTCGGCATGGGTGGGAATACCAAACCCGGGCACGTCGATTCCGACGATCCGAACCCCATTGATCTCATCCGGCAACAGCCGCAGCGGCACGCCAGAGGCCGTCGGAACACACAGGTTCGTCACGACAATGGCGTCATATTTGTCTGGGTCCGCCAGATCATGAACAGACTCGCGAATGTCCTCGAACAGCTTTCCGGTCACCAAAGTCTCAGAATTGAAAGGCACATAGCCAACAGACCGACGCGCGCCATAGAAATGGGATACAAAAGTCAGTCCATAGACACAGCAGGCCGAGCCGCTCAGCACAGTCGCCACGCGGCGCATCCGCAGACCCACACGCAACGACCCGAATGCCGGGCACATGCTTTGCGGTTTGTCATGGGGCCCTTGCGGATAGTCAGCGGCGAACTTGTCCAACATCTCGGAGTTGCCCGCCATCCGCGCGGCCTTTTCCATCTCGGACCCTGAATGACAGCCCAGACCGTCAACAGGGGCCTCCACCGCAGGCATCTCTGCCTCGCGCGGGTGGCCCTTGGTCACCTCCACCGTATCGGCGGCGTCATATGTGACCTTGGGACTCATGCGTCGTCATACACCACTTCAAGGGACTCTTTCGGCGCTGCATTCTTGCCGCGCATGTCCATGTCCGTGGCCGGGATCAATTCAATGCCCGCCCCCGTCTCGGACCCGTCAAAAAGATCAAGCAGCCCATCCTGCGACAAGGGCGCAGGACGCACCGGCGGTGCGACGGCCACGTTCTCTCCCAGAGCAGCAAACAGGGCACCCCATTGGGACGTGTCCGTGCCGACAATCTGGTAATTCGCGGATTTCTTGCGCAGGTCATCATCCTGCGGAATGGACGCCAGCACCGGAATGTCCACGGCTTCGGCAAAGGCTTGCGCCTCGCCCGACCCGTCATCCTTATTGATGACCAGCCCGGCCACGCCCACATTGCCGCCCAGCTTGCGGAAATACTCCACCGCCGAACACACGTTGTTGGCCACATACAGCGACTGCAGATCGTTCGACGCGACTAGGATCACTTTCTGCGCCATGTCCCGCGCAATGGGCAGACCAAAGCCGCCACACACCACGTCACCCAGAAAATCGAGCAGGACGTAGTCAAAATCCCAATCGTGAAAGCCCAGCTTCTCCAGCAGCTCAAAACCATGGATGATGCCCCGCCCACCGCAGCCGCGGCCCACTTCGGGCCCGCCCAGCTCCATGGCAAACACACCGCCACGCTTGAAACACACGTCACCGATCTTCACCTCTTCGCCCGCCAGTTTCTTGCGGGTCGAGGTTTCGATGATGGTCGGGCACGCCTTGCCACCAAACAACAGGCTGGTGGTGTCAGACTTCGGATCGCAGCCGATCAGCAGCACACGCTTGCCCTGCTCCGCCATCATGTGGCTCAGGTTGGCGAGGGTGAAGGACTTGCCAATCCCCCCCTTGCCATAGATCGCGATGATCTGGGTGTCCTTCGTGGCCTCGGCAGGCAACACGTCGGCCAGGTCTTCATTGGCCTCATCACGCAGGCGCTGATCGAAATCCTTAAGATTAGGAACCTCGTCTTTCATGCTTCAGTGCTCCCAATCCAAAATCATCTTCAGGCAGGCCCCGTCAGTGAAGGCCTGTTCATAAGCCGCCCGCGCATCGGCAGCGGGCCGTGTATGTGTGATCAGCCCATCCAGTCGCAGCGCGCCGCATTCCACCAGCGCACGGGTCGCGGCCAGATCCTCGCGGGTCCACTCGGCCGCCACGCGGAACCGGGCCTCTTTCATGAAGGCGGGTGGAAAGGCGAAACTCAAAGGCGCGGAATAGAAACCGGCCAGCACGATCTCACCACCCTTGGCGATGCGACCGACCAGATCGTTCAACAGGTCACCCTGCCCCGACGCGTCATAGATCGACCGATAGTCGCGGCGTTGATCATCATCGGGATGCAGAACCTCGTACCCCTGCGCACCGGCGCGGCGGGCAGGGTCAATCTCCCACACCATCGGCGCAGGCGCGCCCGAGGCGATGGTCAACCGGGCCAGCAACCGGCCAAGCACACCATGGCCCACGATCAGGTCCGGCACGGCCTTGTTCATGCCAGCCATTGCGTGACGAGCGGTGGCGGCCAAGGCCAGCAATGCGCCCTCCGCCCCCAACTTGGGATCAATACGAGTCACACGCTCACTGTCGGTGACCAGCGTTTTCGCCGCCCCACCAAACAGGCCAAAGGCACCTTCGAAGCAATTCGACCCCGGCACGAACACACGGTCACCGGGTTTGAACCCGGTCAGCACACCGGCCTCTACCACTTCACCAGCAGCCTCGTAGCCCGGCACCAGCGGATAGCCCATGCCCGGAAAGGGCGGCATGTCGCCCGACCAGAACAGCTTTTCCGTGCCCGTGGAAATCCCGGAATGCGTGACTTCGACAACCAGATCACCTGCCCCCGGCGCCGTCAGCGCCAGCGTGTCGACATCAAGGTCTTTGGGACCTTTCAGTAGGACGGCAGAAGTGTCCAAGGTCATCTCCATGTTCGGGCGTCGCAATTGCCCGGTTTCCTTTGAAAGAGACTCAGGGCGACGCTTTGTCGTTATGTGTCATTCTAGTTGGACATATCATTGTGTCAATTAGATTGGACACTTTCCTGTAAATCAGATCGGACGCACCGCTGTCACAACGCGCGTGACATAGGTGCGCGCGGGCGTCGGACAGCGCACTTGATCAAAGCCCGCCTCGACCAAAAGCGCACTGATCTCCTCCGCAGATCGGGCGCGTCCCGTCTGCATCGCCATCGTGTAAAATGCGAAATACACGTCCCCTGCCCGCTCGGGTCGGGCACCGCCGCCCATCGGCTCGGACACGATCAACTGCCCGCCGGGGGGCAAGGCATCATGCACCGATGCCAACAAAGCGCGCACTGTGTCATCGGAATGATCGTAAAGAACACGGATCAGTGAAATCGCATCCGCGCCTTCGGGCAAAGCATCCTCGCGGAACGACCCCGGCGCGATGGTCACCCGGTCTGCCATCCCCGCCGCGTCAAACCGCGCCTGCGCATCGGGCACCACGGATGGCAGATCGAACAGCGTCATCTGCATCGTCCGGTTGACCTGACCCGCCGCTTCCAGAAACGCCCCCGTGCCGCCGCCGATATCCAGAAGGTGCTGCACACCTTTCAGCGATACGGTCCGCAACGTGTCCTCAGCCACCAAGCGCTGCGATTGCGCCATCAGGTCGGAATAGACCGCTGCATCGCCCGCATCCACATCGCCGCCAAAAACATAAGGCCAGAACTGGCTCAGCTTCGTCTCATCCGGCTTGCGCAGCAACGCCACCGGATCACGCAGATCATCATAGAATGCCTTGTGGTGCCGGATCATCGCCTCCAGCCCCGGCACGCCCATCAGCGCAGCCCCCTTGCGCGCCAGCGCAAAACGATCCCTCTTGCGTTTGAGCAGCCCCAGCGCGGCCCCCGCCTGCAATAGGACCCGCATCCCATCCTCAGGCACATCACAGGCGCGCCCCAATGTCTCGGCTGTCTGCGGCCCTGCCCGCAACCGCCGGAACAGGTCCAATTCGACCAGCGCCATCAGCACCTGGCTTTGCACAAACCCCTGCACCACATCGAACAGCGCGGCCCCATCGGCCCGCGCCCGCGATCGTGTGAGTGGAAACTTGCTGGCCCAGCTTTGAAACCCCGGCCGTGCGACCAGCCGGTTCACCCAGCTACTGACCCTATACTTGGGCCAACCGGGCAGGTCATGCGCGTCGCTTGTCATTCGCCCGGCACGCGGGATGGAGACACAACAGGCGTCAGCCGCTCCGCATACATCCGCACCATCTCGGCCAGCTGCGCCTCGCCCGGGCAACTCGGGATCGAGGCGATCGCCCCACCCAGAATATCCTTGAGGCGGCTGATCGCCCCCTGCACGCCAAATGAGGCCACCGCATTCGGCCGCCCGTGCAGGTCGTCCTGACCCGCAGGCTTGCCCAGTGTCGCCTCGTCATACAGCGCATCGCGCAAGTCATCAGCCACCTGGAACGCCTCGCCAATCCGGTCGCCCAGCTCGAACCACTGCTCCGCATCCTGCCCTGCCGCAATGGCACCCATCTGCGTGGCCGCAATGAACAGCGCCCCAGTCTTGGCCTGATGGTAGGCCTTCAGATCCACCTGATCCTCGCTCTCCCATCCCTGCCCCGCACAGATACCGCCGGGCATGCCGGTCCGCTGTGCAAGGTTCATGATCAACTGCGCCACCCGCTCGGGCGCATGCCCCGACTGCCTGGCAAGGGTTTCAAAGGCCAGCACGATCAGGCTGTCACCGGCCAGCACCGCCAGCGGCTCGGAATAGGCACGATGCACCGACGCCTTGCCGCGGCGCATATCCGCATCGTCAAAACACGGCAGATCATCATGGACGAGGGACGCGCAATGGATCATCTCCAGCGCCGACGCGGCAGCATTCGACACGGTCGGGCGATCATCACCACAGGCCATCGCAACAGACATGAGGATAGTAGGGCGGATGCGGGCCCCACCGGGGGCCGTCGCATAATGCAAAGCGCTCGCAAGCTTCGGCGGGGTCGCCCGTCCAGCCCCCTGCCCTACACCCACAGCCTCGGCAATCGCCGTCTCGATCCGCGTGCTTAGGCCCATGCGCGTCGCTCCCTTTCGGTATAAATGTCACTTTAAGCGTACACTAAAGTGTAAATCATACTGGACACATTGCCTGTCACGAGTCAACATTCCACCCGATGACCCATGTCATAGCCCCCGCCCCGCAACGCGCCGTGATCATCGGCGCGGGCATCGCTGGCCTTGCCTGCGCGGCCCAGCTGCGGGCGGCGGGCTTTGCGGTGACACTGCTGGAACGGCACGCGACCGTCGGTGGCAAAATCCGCGCGGTCCCTTCCAAGGCAGGCCCCATCGACGCAGGCCCCACTGTGCTGACGATGCGGCACGTCTTCGACGACCTCTTTGCGCAACTGGGCACCCAGCTCGATGACCATGTGACGCTGATCAAACAGAACGAACTGGCCCGCCACTTCTGGCCCGACGGCAGCACACTCGGTCTCTACGCGGACGAAGAGCGCAACATCGGCGCGCTCCGCAGCTTTGGCGGCAACGATGCGGTGGCGGACTTCCTCAAGTTCACCAAACGCACGCGCCAGCTCTTCACGGCCTTCGACGCGCCCATGATGCAGGCCCCCGAGCCCAAGCTCGGCGCCCTCACCAAACACGTGCTGCGCCAGCCCCATCTCATCCCGGCCATGGCCCCACTGTCGACACTCAAAACCCTGCTCAAACGCAGCTTCCGCGACCCAAGGCTGCGGCAACTCTTTGGCCGCTACGCCACTTATGTCGGCGGCAGCCCCACCCACGCCCCCGCCATCCTATCGCTGATCTGGCAGGCCGAGGCCAACGGGGTCTGGGTGGTCAAGGGTGGGATGCATAAGTTGACACAGGCGCTCTTGCATGTGCTGGACACCAACGGCGTCGACACCGTGACAAACGCGCATGTCGATCGGATCGAAGTCCGGAACGGACGGGCAATTGCCGTCCATCTGCTAGACAGAACCCGCCTGCCCTGTGACATGCTGGTACATGCGGGCGACCCAAGGGCGCTGGCCACCGGCACACTCGGACCCGACACAGCGCATATCGCCCCGCAAACGGCCAAGGCCAAACGCAGCTTCTCCGCCCGCGTGCTCAGCTTCGCCGCCAAACCGCACGGACCAGACCTCGCACACCACAACGTCTTCTTCGCGGCGGACGCGACCAGCGAATTCCGCGACCTCATGGCCGGGCGCGTGCCCGCAAATCCCAGCTTCTACATCTGCGCCCTCGACCGCGGCCAGGACCGCGCTCCACCCCAGCTTGAACGGTTCGAGATCATCACAAACGCGCCCGCGACGGGCGAAGACACCTCGGAGGACCTCTCCCCATGGCTTCATCAGATCACGCACCAGATGGCGCAGCACGGGATGACTTTCAGCCCGACACCGGATACGACAACGATAACGACGCCCCAAGCGTTCGGGCAGATGTTCCCGGCAAGTCTCGGCGCGCTCTACGGCCAGACGCCGCACGGGCTGACAGCCGCACTGCAACGCCCCACGGCCCGGACGCAGATCCCGAACCTCTATCTCGCAGGCGGGGGGACGCACCCGGGGGCGGGTGTGCCCATGGCCACCCTCTCCGCCCGGCACGCGGTCGAGGCGATCTTGAGCGACCAAACTTCAACGTCGAGGTCGGGCCAAACGGCTATGCGTGGTGGTATGTCGACGGCTTAAGCGATTGCGGCACCCGCGCCGTCTCGGTCATCGGCTTCATCGGTTCGGTGTTCTCGCCCTGGTACCGCTGGTCCGGGCGCAAGAACCCGCAAAACCACGTCTGCATCAACGTGGCCACCTATGGCAAAGGCGGCCGGTTCACGATGACAGACCGGGGCACTTCCGCGCTCCGGCAAACGGCCTCAAGGTTCGAGGTTGGCCCCTCCATGATGCGCTGGGAAGACAACAAACTGATCATCGACATCGACGAAATCTCATCTCCCCCGCTGATCTCGCGGATCAAGGGCCAAATCCGGGTCATCCCCTCGGCGCTCACCAATGTCGAACTCCCCCTCACAAATGACAACGCCCATATCTGGCGCCCCTTCGCCCCACGCAGCCGCATCGAAGTCGACATCGACCGCCCCGGCTGGCAATGGTCGGGCGAAGGCTACTTCGATGCCAATTTCGGCACCCGCGCTCTGGAAGAAGACTTCTCGTACTGGACCTGGGGCCGCTACCCGACCGGGGACGGCGCCACCTGCTTCTACGACGCCACGAGGCTCGATGGCTCGGAACTCGCCGCAGGCTTCCACTTCGACGAAACGGGCGAAGCCACCAGCATCCCGCTCCCGCCCAAAGCCCCCATCCGCCGCTCGCTCTGGGCGGTCAAACGCGAAACCCGCGGAGACGCGGGCGCCAAAGCCCGCCAAGTGCAAAACATGCTCGACGCGCCGTTCTACTCCCGCTCGGCCGTGGAGACGACACTGAACGGCGAACGCACCACAGGAGTGCACGAAGCCCTCGACCTCACGCGCTTCCGCTCGCCCCTGATCAAACCGATGCTTGCAGTCCGGGTCCCCAGACGCAGCAAATGGACCTTCTCCTGATCCATCTTCAACGTCCGCCAGTCGGTTCAGGGGAGTTGTATGAACGGCAGGTAAGAGCCCAGATTCTGCAAATGCTGCAGCTTTCACGAATGCTCGCAATCCGCCAATGAGCGGACACCCGTTTCAGGACAAAGCCTTGTTACTTATACTGCCAGCGGCGATTGAAACTGGTTTGCGAACTGTCTGGGTGGGCTGCCCACGACCCGTTTGAACGCAGTATTGAAAGCATTTTCAGATTGATACCCGACGCGCTCGGCAACCTCCGCAATCGTATCGCGTGAAGTCTTGAGCTGATCGCTCGCTTTCGCCATGCGCAAGTTTGTCAGGTAGTCCATTGGAGTCTCACCCACTACGTCATGGAAGCGCCGTGCAAATACGGACCGGGACATACCAGCGTGTTCCGCTAGAGCCGTGAGCGTCCACCTACGTCCGATGTCTGCGTGGATCGCGGCCAATGCCAGAGAGAGCTGTGCATCCACCAGAGCGGCCAGCCAGCCTAAGCCACCATCCTTTGCAACGTGTTGGTGCCGCAGCGTCTGCACCAAAAGGACATGGGACAGATGCTGCGCTATCAACAACCCTCCAGGACGCGCCGCGGCGATTTCGTCCAGAATGCGTTCGACCAGGTATTGCAATTGCGCTGCGGCAGCCTGTTCGGCGGGGATCACGATGATCGGGGGCAGCATTGAGACGAAATGCGCCGGTTGGACCTGTGACACTGTAAAACGACAGCTTGCGATCGCTGCATGACCCCCACCATTCACGACAGCAGGTTGCTCGGACAGAGGCATCGAAAAGAGACGCTCTAGCGGTTCGGGCACACATGAAGGGTCCGTAGAAATCGAAAACGGTCGACCACTTGGAAGAACAAAGAAGTCGCCTTGCTCAACCAGAACCGGCGTGTCGCTTCCCTCAACCGCCACCCAACACTGCCCCGCTAGCATCGTATTGCATTTCAGCGCACCGGCCTGATCCGGAAAGGCGACTGCGGACGGGTGGCCTAGGTCGATCAGGCCTGCGAGGTGGCTCTGCGGCTTCAGGATCGAAAGAATGTCAGACAGGGGGTCCATTTGGTTTGCTCAGTTGTTCAGCTTTGATTGAGAATACCAAACCGATTGTCGCAAAGCTACAAATTGGGACGATGGCGAAGATTCTAGTGACTACCACACATTCAACGTATCAGAAACGCTCATATATTTAGTCTCATGAGATTTGGGTTGGACGACCGACCCAAGTGCAACAAAGGAGATAGCTATGCGTGTATTCGTAACCGGAGCAACAGGTTATGTCGGCCGTGCCGTCGTTCGCGAGTTGCTGGACAACACCCATTCGGTCATTGGGCTTGCACGGTCCGAAGCCTCTGTTGAAGCCCTTAAAAAGGCTGGCGCTGAACCACACCTGGGATCCCTCGAAGACTTGGCCAGTCTGCGCGTTGGGGCCGCCAAGGCCGACGCGGTAATTCACCTTGGCTTCAATCACGACTTCTCAAATTTCGCCGAAAACTGCGCCCATGATGCCGAGGTGGTGCGTGCGATAGGCGCGGAACTGGCTGGATCGGACCGGCTTTTTCTTGCGACATCCGGCACCGCAATCTTGTCACCTGGGGCGTTCTCGACCGAGACAGACCTCGCCCCCTCAGGTGAGATGGCACACCCTCGCGTGGCGACAGAACATGCAGGCGCAGAAATGGCGCGGAAAGGCGTCAAGATTGCCGCCGTGCGACTGGCACCTTCTGTTCACGGTGCCGGGGACCACGGCTTTGTGCGCATGCTGGCCGACATCGCGCTGCAGAATGGCGAGGCCGCCTATGTCGATGAAGGGCAAAACCGCTGGTGTGCCGTGCACCAGCAGGACGCCGCGCGACTATATCGCCTGGCTTTGGAGCGTAACGAGGGCGGCGTCCACTACCATGCCGTGTCCGAAGAAGCCGTGCCGTTCAAGGACATCGCCGAGGCGCTCGGCCAAAGCCTTGGTTTGTTGGTATCGCCCAAATCCGGCGAAGAGGCGCAGACCTACTTTAATTGGTTCCACTTCATGGCCGCTTCCGACACCCCGGCGTCCAGCGCATGGACCCGCAAGGTCTTGGGGTGGATCCCATCCGAGCCGTCTTTGATCGCTGACATCAAAGCAGGACTGTACCGTCCAATCGAGGCTTGAGAAGGAATGGCGTGAAACAAGAATACCTCGATTGTCCAAATCGCGGACGTTTCGCCAGATGATAGAGCACTGTTGGTATAGGAAGTCGGCTCCGTTATGCACCTCAACAAACGGCTGCTAACAAAGTCATCCGGACATTTGATCAAACAAACCAAATGTCCGGATTGTCCGCACACCCAACCCAAAGCCGGTCCAACACAAGCCCGTGGGCTTGTGTTGGACCGGCGCCTTCGGCTTGTTCCGGTCCCGTCAGCGCGTCGAAAATACGAGCGGTTGGTCGGGCGAAAGCCCCTTCACCCCGCCTGCACAGATCCCTTCGCCGCCTCTTCCGGGTTCAACCGCCATACACCCCAATTCAGTGATGCGGCAATCGTCACCCAAACCAGATACGGCACAAACAGCAACCCCGCGAGCGTATCGACCTGCCACAGGGCCAGCATCGCACTCAGCACCGTCACCCACAGCACCCCGATAATCGCCATGCCCAACCGGATATTGCGCAACCCAAAAAACACCGGCGTCCATAGTCCGTTGAACGCGATCTGCATCGCCCAGAACGCCATGGCGATCCCGTTGCCCTCAGCCATTGCCGCGCGCGCACCTGCTACGGCCATGCAGACATAAAGCACCATCCACGTCACCGGAAACACCCAGTCGGGCGGTGTCCAGCTGGGCTTCGACAGCGACCGATACCATGGGCCCGGCGGGAACAACCCACCGGTTACGCCCGCGCCAAGGCAGGCGGCGAAGAAGATGCAGAATAAAAGCCAGAACATGAGGGTCACGTAACCCGTGCGCGGGTCCCGATCAAGCTTGCCCGATCCGCCTGTCGCTTGGCTTCCAGCGCGGCCAGCGCTTCGAACAGACTGTCACTGCGGCTGGGCCGTGCCCCGGTGGCTGCGGCATCAACCAGAAACTGCACTTCGGGCAGCGGCTTGGCGTAAAGGACAGCCGATTGCGGCATGACCATGCTCGTCCCGCTCAGCGCCACCGATTGCGCCAGCCACCCCAGCTTCTGCGCCTTGCTGGTTCGTGCCCGGGCCGAGATGCTGTCATACCCCATGCCCGTCAGCCGCCCGCCGATGCCCGCATAGATGAACCGCGCCGCATAAATCCCCGGACGGCACCCGCGCGGCAGCGCGGCAATCCCCGCTTCTGACCTGTAATAGAGCCTGTTCGCCTCCATCACCAACCGCTTGACCATCGCCCGCACCGCCTTGGTCGGGCGCGGGTCGGCAAAGAAGCCCTCGGGCGTCATTCCCGCCTCCTCCAGCCACTCTGTCGGCAGGTACAAACGGCGCTCCAGCGCGTCTTCGCCCACGTCGCGGGCAATATTCGTCAGCTGCATTGCCACGCCCAGATCACAGGCCCGCGCCAGCGCATCCGCATCGCGCGCACCCATCAGCACGCACATCATCGCGCCCACCGCAGACGCCACCCGCGCCGAATAGTCTTTCACGCCGGACAGCGACGCGTAGGTCCGCGCATCCGCATCCCATGCCAAACCCTCCAAGAGGGCGTCAGGCAAGGCACGCGGCATCTCGAACTGCTCCACAACAGCGGCAAAGGCCCGGTCCGGCGCCGCGTTTTTCGGTCTTCCGGCATAAACCAGATCCAGCCGATCCCGCAGGCGCAGCACGGCCTCCACCTTCTCGGCCTTCAGGTCCACCTCGTCATCCGCCAACCGGCAGAACGCATAAAGCGCCAACGCCGGGTCGCGCACCCGCTTGGGCAACAGCTTCGATGCGGCATGAAACGACAACGACCCATGGCGGATCGCCTCGGTACAGGCCTCAAGATCACGCGGATCAATCATGTCACCGCATCCGGCACCAATTGCGCCAGAACCTCCGCCGTTGAAATCACCCCCGGCACGCCCGCACCGGGATGGGTCCCCGCCCCCACCAGATACAACCCCTCAGCCTCTTCACTCACATTGTGAGGTCGAAACCAGGCCGACTGCAGAATCCGCGGCTCAATGGAAAAACCGGACCCGTGCGGCGACAGATACCGATCACGGAAGGTCTCGGGCGTGAACACCTGTTCGGTGCTGATTTTCGACCCTAACCCAGGCAAAAGATGATCTTCCAACACGGCCAACACCTTGGCCTTATACGCCTCCGCCTCCGTCGCCCAATCCACACCGCCATGACCCAGATGCGGCACAGGGCTGAGAACGTAAAACGTATCATCCTCTTCGGGTGCAACAGATGGATCGGTAACGGACGGACGATGCACATAAAGGCTCATGTCATCCGCCAGCTTGCCCTTGATGAAAATGTCCTTCAGCAAGCCAGTATAGCGCGGCCCGTTCAGGATGGTGTGATGCCCCACATCGCCCCACTGCCCCCGCGTGCCCTTCGTCCCGAAATACCAGACAAACAGGCTCATCGAATAGCGCGTGCGCTTCAGCTTGGCGGGCGTCCACCGCTTCTTCGGCACCTGCCGCATCAACCGATCATAGGTGTGCCCGGCATCGGCATTGGACACAACCACATCGGCGCCCAATTCCAGCCCCGACTCCAACCGCACGCCCCGCACACGCCCGTCATCGACGACAATCTCGTCAACCACAGTGTCCATCAGCAGCGTACCGCCCTGATCCTCGATCACATCGGCCATCTTCCGGGCCATCCCGGCCAACCCACCCATGGCGTAATGCACGCCAAATTCCTTCTCGAGATAGCTCACCAGAATATACATGCTGGTCACATGGGTCGGGTCACCCCCGATAAAAAGCGGGTGAAAGGAAAACGCCATGCGCAGCTTTTCATTGCGGAACCGGCGCGCCGCATGGGCATAGACAGAGCGATCAGCCCGCAGCATCCCGAAGGTGGGCAACACCTTCACCAACTCCCACAGCTGGTGCATTGACCGCCGGCCCAGATCCTCGAAGCCAAACCAGTACCGCTTGGCACTGTCGCGCAGGAATGCATCAAAGCCCGCCACGTCGCGCGGCTCGATCTTCGCCACCTCTTCCCGCATGGCATCGGTGTCATGCTGGGCCACGAACTTGGTGCCATCCGGCCAGCGGATCTCATAGAATGGGTCCAAAGACCGCAGCTCCACATCATCATCAAACCGCCGACCACACGCAGCCCACAACTCGCGATAAAGCTGCGGCACGGTCACAATGGTGGGGCCCAGATCAAAGCGATGCCCGTCTTGCCAAATCGCCGATCCACGGCCCCCCGGCACATCCAGCTTGTCAACGACAGTGACGGCATAGCCCTTGGCCCCAAGGCGCATGGCCGCTGCCAACCCACCCAGACCCGCACCAATGACGATGGCGCGGTTGCCCGCACGGGTCTTCGATTCGATGGGATCAAGGCGTGTCATCTCTCCAAAACAATACGAGTGTCTAGTTTAGTTGACAATTTCTTTTCCACCGATAGGCTAAATCATGTGCCAATGGGCACGCTGCCAGTGCGAATTGATGGACCAGACAACAACCATATCCTTCTTCCGTTTTCCGCGGTGGCGCGACCGGGCATGGGCGCTGACCATGATGGGCGGCGCCCGTCTGGCCATGTCGCGCGTCCCCGATCTCGGGTTCTGGAAACTCTGCGGCTCCGGCACGGGCGAAGGGTTCACGCCTGTGCCCAACACCGCCGTCTATGCCATCCTCTGCACCTGGCCGGACGAAGACACGGCGCGACAACGCGTGGCACATACCCGCATTTTCCAACGCTACCGCGCCCGTGCCTCCGAAGATTGGACCGTCTTTCTGGCCCCCACCTCTGCCCGCGGCGCATGGAGCGGTCGAATGCCGTTTTCCCCTGTATCAGAGCCTGAAACAGGCCCACTGGCCGCCCTCACACGCGCCACGATCAAACCCGGTATCCTCACCAAATTCTGGGGCCGCGTCCCTGACATCTCGGCCATGATCGGCAGTGACCCCAACGTGGTGTTCAAGATCGGGATTGGCGAAGTCCCCATGCTCCACCAGGTCACGTTCTCCATCTGGCCCGGGCCGCAGGAAATGGCCCAATTCGCCCGCACAAACGGCCCCCACGCCGAAGCAATCCGGGCCGTCCGCGATGGCGCCTGGTTTCGCGAAGAGCTTTACGCCCGTTTCGCCATCCTTGGCGACAGCGGCACATGGGGTGGCACCAGCCCGCTCGCCCAACTGGATCTGACCGCAGCATGACGAAAACGCCCTTCCCCTTCTCCGCTATTGTCGGCCAGGACGACATGAAACGGGCCATGATCCTCACGGCCATCGACCCCGGCATTGGCGGCGTTTTGGTGTTTGGGGATCGGGGCACGGGCAAATCCACCGCTGTGCGGGCCCTCGCCGCCCTCTTGCCCCCGATCACCGCGGTGCAGGGCTGCCCGATCAACGCTGAAACGCACGCAGACTGCCCCGATTGGGCCAATGTAGAGACAAAAAGAACCCGTAAGGTCCCTACTCCGGTCATCGACCTGCCCCTCGGCGCAACCGAGGACCGCGTGGTAGGCGCACTCGACATCGAACGTGCCCTCACACGGGGCGAAAAAGCCTTTGAACCCGGCCTGCTGGCCCGTGCCAACCGCGGTTACCTCTACATTGACGAGGTCAACCTGCTCGAAGACCACATCGTTGACCTCCTGCTCGACGTCGCCCAGTCCGGCGAAAACGTGGTCGAGCGTGAGGGGCTCAGCATCCGCCACCCTGCCCGCTTTGTGCTGGTGGGTTCCGGCAACCCTGAGGAAGGCGAATTGCGGCCCCAACTGCTCGACCGTTTCGGTCTGTCGGTCGAAGTGCGCAGCCCCAATGATGTGGCCCAAAGGATCGAAGTCATCAAACGCCGCGACGCCTTTGAGTCGGACTTCGATGCTTTCATGGAGACCTACACCAAGGAAGACGCCAAGATCCGACGCAAGATCCTCGGCGCCCGCAAGCTCCTGCCGCAGATCGAAACGCCTGACGCCATCCTACACGATTGCGCAGAACTGTGCATCGCACTCGGCAGCGACGGGTTGCGCGGCGAGTTGACGCTCCTGCGCGCCGCCCGCGCCCTGGCAGCCTTCGACAAGAAAAAGGTGCTCACCCGTGACCACCTCAAGCGCATTGCGCCCGTCGCCCTGTCCCACCGGTTGCGCCGCGATCCGCTGGACGAAGCCGGCAGCACCACCCGCGTCACCCGCACGGTCGACGCTGTGCTGGCATGACGGGCGCGGCGGACGGCACGTCCGCCTTACGATTGCGCACTGCCCTTGCATCATCCCGTAGGGCGGGGTTCACCCCGCCAAACCACTTATCCCACAGCGTGCACCGCTTAACCGCATCACCCCCCACGTGTAAGGCGGACGTGTCGTCCGCCAAAGGCAGCACGCAATGACAGCGGAAAGCTGGCATAACGCGGCCCTCGCCCTGCGCCTCCTGGCCCTCGACCCCGCAGGCCTTGGCGGCGCGGTCATACGCATGCGCGCCAGCCCCGACCGCGACGCGCTACTCGCAGGCTTCACCCCTTCCCTGCCCATCCGCAAACTGCCCGTCACCATCTCAGACGAACAACTCTTTGGCGGTATCGACCTAAGCGCCACGCTATCATTTTCTCAAGTCATTGAAAATAAATCATTTTTTAGCGCGCCTTGCATAGCTCAACTCCCTATGGCCGAACGCTGCCCGCCAGCCCTCGCAGCCAAACTCTCTCAACTCACCGATCAGTCTCTAACACAGGGCTTTTTGCTCCTGGACGAAGGGATCGAACCCGACGAACGCACCCCCGATCCGCTCGCCGATCGTTGCGCCTTCCATCTCTCGCCCGAGGGGCGAAAACCAGCTGTCCCCGCGGGGACACCCCAATCTGTCCCCGCGGGGACAGCGGTAAAAACGGCAGACGCGATCTTGCAGCTCACCCTGCTCGCCACTCGCTTCGGCATCGCATCCCTCAGGGCTCCCACCCTCGCCCTGCGCACCGCGCGCGCCCACGCGCAATACATGGGCCGAGCGCACCTTACAGACGCCGACGTCGAGGTTGCCGCAACTCTCGTTTATCCGCACCGCGCAACCACGATCCCAGAGGACATGGAGGACCAGGAAAGCTCCCCTCCCCCACCTTCAAGTGATGACTGTCCCCGCGGGGACAACCAGGAAAACGACGCATTCCCGGACACAGATATGCTGGTCGAAACCATCAAATCCCTGCTCCCAGCAGACCTCCTGAACGGACTTGTCCCCGCGGGGACAAACCGCACATCCGGCGGTGCTGGCGCCGGTCAAAAACGCAGCAGCAACCGCCGCGGCCGCCCCCTACCCTCGCGCCCCGGACGGCTCGACGGCACCTCCCGCATCGACCTGGTTGCCACGCTGCGCGCCGCCGCCCCGTGGCAGCCCCTGCGCCGCCAACAGCAGCCCAACCGCTCGGGCCTCCTCATCCGCCCCTCCGACATCCGCCTAAAACGCTACGCCGAACAATCCGACCGCCTCCTGATCTTCGCGGTGGACGCGTCCGGCTCAGCCGCCGTGTCCAGACTGGGCGAGGCCAAAGGTGCCATCGAACTCCTGCTCGCCGACGCCTATGCCAGCCGCGACCACGTCGCGCTCATCTCATTCAGGGGTACCGAGGCTGAAACCCTGCTGCCCCCCACCCGTTCCCTGGTCCAGACCAAACGGCGGCTCTCTGCCCTTCCCGGCGGAGGCGGCACCCCCCTTGCCTCCGGCCTGCAACACGCCCTCCTGCTCGCGCAGCAAAGCGGTGCCAGAGGACTGACACCGACCGTCATTTTGATCACTGACGGACGCGCAAATATCGCGCTCGACGGCCAAGCAAACCGGGCGCAGGCCGCGCAAGACGCGACCACGATGGCGAGGGCCTTGCGCGGCTCGGGAACGGCTGCTTTGGTGATCGACATGTCCAACCGCCCTCAACCCGCTCTGAAGGATCTGAGCCGCACTTTGGACGCTCCCTACGTTGCCCTCCCGCGCGCTGACGCGCAGCGGCTAAGCGGCGCGGTGCAAGCGGCTTTGGACAGCTAAAACATGGACTGGGCGCAAATTCACACATGGCCCAATTCCGAACTGTCCCGGCGGGAACAAGGACCCGTGCATCGTTGGCATATCCAGGAAACAGGTGCGGGCAAAACACTGCTGATGCTGCACGGTGCCGGGGGATCGACCCACTCCTATGCCGACCTCATACCCATACTCGCACAGAGTCATCACATCGTCGCTCTGGACCTGCCAGGACAGGGATTCACCCAGCTTGGTGCACGACATCGCAGCGGACTTGAGCAGATGGCTGAAGACATTGCCAAACTGTGCGACCAAGAAGGCTGGATCCCCGATGTCATCATTGGCCATTCCGCGGGCGCAGCCGTTGCTTTGAGGCTCGCCGAAAGCGATCTGTCCCCGCGGGGACAAGCGCCCTTGGTCATTGGGATTAATGCCGCATTGGCACAGTTCACTGGTCTTGCTGGGCTTGTCTTTCCCATGATGGCCAAGGTGCTAGCAGCAGTGCCATTCACAGCATCCCTGTTTTCGGGCGCGTCCAATCGACCGGACCGGATCAAAGCGCTTATCAGTTCAACTGGTTCTCAACTGGACGCTGATGGCCTCGAGCTATATCGCCAATTGGTCGCCGACCGGAACCATGTGGATGGGACACTGTTGATGATGGCGCAATGGGCCTTGGATCCGTGTCTAGCCAGATTGCCAAACCACCCGTCGGCTGTGCACTTCATTGTCGGCGACAAGGACGCCACTGTGCCGCCCGAGGTGTCCGAAAAGGTGACATCCCGGATGCGCAACGCCACCCTGCATCGCTTTACCGAATTGGGTCATCTTGCTCATGAGGAAGATCCCGAAGGTTTTGCCCGGTTGATCAACGAAATCATCGAAAAAGAGTTGGGTTAATCGGATCTGTCCCCGCGGGGACAGTTGGCCGGCACCAACAAAAAAGCCCGCCGAATTGGCGGGCTTTCTGTTTTGTCCCCGCGGGGACAGGTGGGTTAACGCAGCGTACGCATCGTTGGGAAAACGGTTCCCTTTGTGTGTTTGTCCCCGCGGGGACAGATTACAGATCGAGCTGGTCGAGAAGGGCGCGCACTGCGGCTTCAAGCTTGCGGGGGTCGACCGATCCGAAGTCGCGGTTCATCTGCAATTCGATCTTGCCCTTGGCGCCGATGACCTTCACCGCACCCGCCTTGCGGTTCAGTTTGATCGTGGTCTTGGAGGAGGTCGAAGGTGCTGTTTGTTCGCTGACGGGCTTGGGGGCCACAACCTTGTTCAGAACGGCCAGTTCAGCAATCGCATCAGTGGGTTTCTGGTGTTCTAGTAGGACGTTCAGTTGTTGGACCGCGCGCGGTTGTTCTTCCAGCGCCTTGATCAGCTTCAGACCGAGGGCGCGGGGGATCGCTTCGGGGAACTGCAGGCGGGGTCCCAGTTTGTCCATCAAGAGACTGAAACTGCCTATGTAGTGACGTTTTTGCCGTCCCGCAGATGCAAAAAGAACGGCGATAGCATCGTTCAATTCAAGGTCCATTTGCCGGGCATAGCTGGCGGCAAGCTGGCCCATCTCGGCGAACGAAATATCTCGCCGCACCATGTTTTCGTCGACCATGCGGCGGTAGAGTTTTTCGAGTGCCTCGCCCTTGGCCACGAGGACGGCGGGGATGGAGGCGTATTTGTCGTCACCCGTTTCCTCGTAGAGAGATTTGTAGGCGCTAAGGCGGCGGAAGCCTTGGATCAGTTCGTAGCCGTCGCCGGTGTCTTCGACCTGGATCGGATTCGAGAGGCCGAGGTCGCGGATCGAGGTCTTTAACTCTTCAAGGTCTGGGTCGCGGTTTGTACTGCGGTCGCGGGTCAGTTTTTTCATCGCCACGTCCCCGAGGGGAACGCGGGCCACGATGGCTCCGTCCCTTTTTAGAGACATATATTCGTGTGCAAGGCGATCATTCTCGGCCCGGATTTCAGCCTCCGCCGTATGGCGTTCACTGAGCGCTGTAGCGTTTTCCGAGATCGCAGCGGCCATAGGGCCACGCCGCGTTTGCTCAGCGGCCGGGGCAGGGGTGTCTGGTGCAGTTTCGGGCCCGGGACCCGCGTCGGGTTCGAAGTCGATGTCGAATACGCGGCGTTTGCTCATGCCTCATCCTCCAATTGGTCCCAGGCTGTTCCCAGGTTGGTTTTGAATTCTTCATAGGCCCGGTCGAACGAGGCGCGGGCGCGGCGCCAGGTTTCGCGGGTCATATCGCGGTAGTCCATTTCGTAGATACTGCTGAGGAACCGCCCGGATTGTTCGACAGCGCGGGTCATTTCGATCGGGTGTTCGCAGACGCGATCGCCGAAGACTTTCTGGAACGCGCCCTGCATGGCACGATGGAGTTCATTGCCCGGTTCGTAGCGGGTGAGCAGGAAGCGAAGGTCAAGGAAGGTCTTGGGCAGGGTCATTGTCCCCGCGGGGACAAGGCCGTTGAAGCGGCTGAGATCTTCGAGCGCTTCGGAGAGCTGGCCGATGAAAGACGTGGTTGAGTCGTATTCCCAGTAGCCAGGGCCGGAGGGGATGTAGAGCACGTCAGCGGCAAAGACCGCGTTCATCGACTGGTAGCCGATGGCGGGCGGGCAATCGAAGAGGATGAGGTCGTAGGTGTCAGGCGCGATCTGGTCGAGGAAGCGCGAGACGGCGGCGAAGAAGGACCATTCGGGGTTGATGTGCCTGTACTGGGCGGAGGCAAATTCGACAAAGGCCGCGTTGGCGCAGCTGGGCACGATGTCGATGGTGGGCCAGTTCGTGGGCTTTATGAAATCGCTGGCGCGCAGGTCGTTGAGCCCCATGTCGGTAATGGCGGCGGGCAGTTTGCGCTGGGGCAGGGCGGTGCCTGATTCCGCGCCGCGCAGGGCGGAGTTCATACGGTCGGTCTCGTGCCCCAGATCGCGGGCCATGATGCCCCAGACGGTGTATTCCTCGGCAACGTCGCTGAGGCCCATGGAGTGGCTGAGCGTGGCTTGTGGGTCGAAGTCAACACACAGCACTCGGTAGCCGTCGAGAGCGGCGGCGTGAGCGAAGTGGAGGGCTGTTGTGGACTTGCCCGCGCCCCCTTTGAAATTGGCGATGGCGGCGCGGATCGCGCGCTTGTTCGCCGGGCGGTGGGGCATGAGCGATTTGCGGTTCACCTTGATGCGGCGGCGCAACTCGTTGATTTCTTCGAGCGTGTACCAGCGTTGGCGGCCGTCTTCTTCGACGATGCCCTGGGGCAGAGAGGGGTCAGCGCCGAGGCGACCGCGCAGGGTGGATTGGTTGGCCTTGAAGATGAGTTCCGCCACCTCCCAGCTTGAGAAGCGGCGAAGCGTTTTTTCGCTTTCGGGAGAGTAGGTTTGCTGGCGGATGAAGCCCTGCATTTTGAGGGATTGCGCCTGGAGTTGGGCGAGGTCTGTGTGCGTGAACATGCGCTGCCTGTACGTTTGTCCCCGCGGGGACAGGTGGTTTTTGGTCCCGTTGGGGACGCTAATTCTGCTCATTTCCAGATTTACGCTGATTTTGCGGAAAAAGCAAAAGGGGAATATGGTTGTCCCCGCGGGGACAGATCGGGCGTTGCGTCATGGATGCAGGGGCAATGGTTGTGATTCTGTGATGGACGCGACCGCTGTGTTGACCGACCAGATTTGGGGGGACAGTTTTTTGCTTTCCACCATCTATTGGGTGACAAAAGGGTTGGAATAGGGGACAAACAGGATGTCCCCCAATACCGTTTAAACCTGTTTTTCTTTTGAAATGGGTTTGGGTCTGACAGGTTATCCACATCTGCCCTTGACAGAATCGCAGCTTCGGACGCAAATCAGGAGCAGAGACGGAAAAGCGGCCAGAACCGCGGGGAAACCCACCGTTGGCAGGTGTTGTTCGGGGCAGTCCGGACCATTCAAAGAAAATGAGGGCAGTGATGCAAACGCTGAGGCCGGTGGGCCGGGGCGCGTCTGCGCGCAAATACGATATTCTGACAGCCTTGGGTGCCTTTGCTTTGGCGCAGGGCAAGCATGAGCAGCGGCGGGTGCTGCGCCTGATGACGCTCATCACGGCGCGCTACAATTGGGCTCGTGACGAGCTGGCCGTGGGGCAGCGCGAGATTGCGCGGCTGTGGTCTGTGGACGAGCGCACGGTGAAGCGCGAGATGGCGTTGTTGCGTGCGCGGGGCTGGTTGGTCGTGAAGCGGCAGGGTGCGCGGGGCCGTGTGTCTGAGCATGGCTTGGATCTGGAGCGCATGTTGCTGGATACGGAGGCGTATTGGGCGGCCGTGGGGCCGGATTTCGAGTTGCGTATGGGGGCTGCGGAGGAGGAGGCGCCGAAGGTGGTGTCTTTGCCGGTGAAAGGGGCCGTGGCTGCGCCGGATGTGTCGAAGGGGACGGAGTGGGCGCTGGCGCAGGCGGTGCTGCATGCGGAGGATGCCGGCGTGTACGCGTCGTGGATTGCCGGGCTGGAGCGGGTTGAGCGGGCAGGGGGGCGGTTGACCCTGCGGGCGCCGTCGCGCTTTCACGGGGCTTATGTCCAGACGCATCTGGAGCGGCGGGTTTTGGCGGCGTGTCGCGAAGTGGATGGCGATGTGAGCGAGGTGCGGATCGTTGTCTGAGTTTGTAGAGCATCTGCGTCTGATGGCGCGGTACAACGCCTGGCAGAACGGATCGCTTGTTGCGGCGGCAGATACGTTGAGTGATGTCGAACGGTGGCTGGATCGGGGGGCATTTTTCGGCTCTATTGCAGCCACTTTCAATCATGTGCTGTGGGATGATGCGCTGTGGTTGGCCCGCATTACAGGGGAGACGCGGCCGGAGTTGAGCGTGCCTGTGTCTTTGGAGGCGCCGCGGGATTGGGCGGCGTTCAAAGTGTTGCGAACCGAGCGGGATGCGGAGGTGACGGCGTGGGCCGAAGGTCTCGCATCATCCGATCTGGAGGGTGTGATTGCGTGGTATCCCGGGGGAGGGGACGTGCGCGTTGAGAAACCGGCGGCGGTGTGTTTTGCGCATCTGTTCAATCACCAGACCCATCATCGTGGGCAGATTCATGGAATGTTGACGGCGGCCGGCGCGCGTCCTGAGCCGACCGACTTGCCGATGTTGGGGTAGGGGGCGCATCAGGATGCGCCTTACGGTTAGGGGCTCTGCCCCCGGCGCTGCGCGCCTCCCCCGTCGTATTTCTGGTCAGAAGAAACTGAGTTGGGTCGGTTGCGCAAGCGGTCATTGAACCAACGATTCTCAAAAATCGTTTGACAAGGTGCTCTGAATCGCAGAGTGACTCTGCTTTACAGAGTAATTGAACCTGTGAGGTTGCGATGAAAACCCTGAACATCACGAATGGCGATGGTGCCGCGAACACCATCAAGCAAAGCATTGTGACCGGCGACGTTTTGCCGTGGCGTGATCCCATGCATCATGGTCCGTTTCCGGCAAAGCTGTCCCTCTCCGAACTGGGGAATCTCCGCGCAGAATACCTCGCTGGTCCTGATGCTGACGCAACAGATGTCAAACGCGATTTTCAACTCAGGGACCGACATCTGAACGCCGCGCCAAGCTACGACAAGGTGACGTTATGGTTCGAGCATGACCTGCTCGACCAACTTCAAATTCTGCAAATCCTCGATTGGTTCTCGCGCGCGCCTATGGACGACATCAGGCTGGACATGATCTGCATCGATCGGTTTGCCGAAAAGCCGGATTTCAAGGGGATTGGACAGCTGAATGCGGACCAGATGGCATCGCTTGTCCCGTTGCAGCAACCGGTGACCGAGACAATGCTCAAACTGGCAGCCGCGGGTTGGGCGGCATTTCGGTCCAGTGATCCAAATGACCTATTGGCGTTTCTGGACAATGATCTGCGCGAACTGTCCTTTTTAGCGGCCGCACTCCAGCGTCATTTTGAAGAATTCCCGAACGCGGTAACCGGATTGACCCGGACAGAGACGCAAGTGCTGAGTTTGATGGGCCAAAATGTCAGCAACCCAAAGAGACTGTTCTTGCAGAACATGGACATGGAAACCGCACTCTTCATCGGGGATTGGCCAACGTACCAAATCATAGGCTCCCTATGTGCGGCTGGCCTTGCGGCGTGTGAACCATCCCCGTTTCGCTTTCCTTCGTTCACATCAGAAGCGCCACCAACATTTGACGACCAGCGCGTGAGCCTCACGGAGGTGGGGCGTAGGGTTTTGAACGGAGAGGAAGATGCATTTGGTCTGATGAGGCGTGACGGCTGGCTGGGTGGCGTTGAAGTCACATCGTCTGATACAGTCTGGACCTGGAACAAGGGCGCCGCGCAATTCGCGCGCCGGACAGTCTGATGCAGTCGGTTCCACCGGCCCCCGATGCGATCTTCCATCAACCGGTCAGAACGCGGCTATGCTTACTTCTGTACGTAGGGGAACCAAGCTTTTCTCAGTTGAAGGTGTCGCTTTCCATCACGGATGGGAATCTTGATGCCCACCTGAAAAAACTTGGCGGTGCCGGGTACTTGCACAGCCGAATGGTGCTCGAGGGGCGGCCGCATACGGTCTATCGCCTCTCGGAAAGCGGAGCGGCGGCGTTTCGTAAGTACATCGATGTCATGAGGGAGATCTGCAAGTCTGCGACGCCACAGAGCTGAGCTGATGGATTTGCCGATGTTGGGCTCTGCCATCAGTTTCCGTCCAGAACACGTCCGTTGAAAGGTGGGGTGCTCACGATTCAGGTTTGCGGAGAAGCACCTGAACCGCATGCGTCTTGCCATTGAAGTTTTTGCGGTTTTTTGGGTGGTGGTCGCGCTCTTCTCAACGGTTACATCGTTCAGCGCCTGACCGCTCTTTTGAGCCCCTTATTGGATCAGGATCAATCGGACGGATGCCCCTGCCTGACGGAATGCGTTGTTCGCCTTGTTGGCTGCAATAAAGGCGATGCGGTCGGGCGTCTCACTTCGCCAAGCCTGAATTGCACGAGACGACAGCCCCTGACCAGCTTCGGCATTTGTGATCGCGTCGTACCGCTGCACCCACGGCTGAGCCAGTGCAAAGCCTTGCTCGGGTGTCATGCCGATCACCGAGATCAGGCAAACATGTTCTTTGCGACCGCCGTTTACGGGCCGCTCGCCCACTTGTACGCGCACCTGACGGCTTGGGTCGTCCAGCTCGTTGCCGTTTTCGAAGCGCTCTGCGGTTTCTGAAAATCCTGCCCGTTGCAGCGCGTCAGCTGCTCCGGTCACATTCGGGAAAGTGCGGCCACAAATGTCGACCGCCTGTGCGGCGATAGAGAGGGTGGTCTGAGCGACGGCGGTGTCACTAATCTTGCCTGCGGGTGGTGGTGTCACACAGGCCGCGAGACCTATGGCTGCTATCGCAATGATACAAAGATTTTTGCGCACGTCATTTCCTTTCGATTTCAACCAGATGGCCAGTTTCCTGAGCGCTGGATTGTCGGCGGCAAATTGTGAGCTTTTGAACCTTAGTTCAACTCTACTTAAGCGATTACCGCCCTTCTTTTTGACGTGTGCGATGTCTGCCACGCTTTCAGAACCTGTTCTGTTTCCAAGCGCGGATGACAACCGGCCCTGCGGGGGCGGTTTGTTTGGCGAAATGAAGGGGGATTAGGAGAATGCCATTTTGCCGTACTCGGGATCGCAAATGGTGCGCGGGCGCACCTTAGGTGGGTGCGACCTCCCGCAGCCATTGGAAGACCCATGTTTCCGAGAGCCGTTGTGTGTCATCGGCGACGTGGGCGGTGAGTTCGATCAGGTCGTGATCCTGCCCGTCGATGTCGATGAACAGGCGCCAGGTTGGGACCGCCGCACCTGTGACCTTGTGCAGGACCATGCCGTCGATCTCTCCGGCGGAGTGAGTGATGATCGGGGACACGTCAGCGTCTTCGGGCATGGACCCGAGCGCGCCGCCCTGAAAATCCACCACGAATTTTCGCAGGTTGGGGTTGTCCAGCGGAACGCCCGACGGGCCGCCGATGCCGGCGAGCGTGCCTTGCACCCAGGCTAGATCGCCTGAGGGGGGCAGGTCGCCCCAGTGCATGCGGTAGCTGTAGGTGCGGCTTTCCCCGGCTTGCGGTGCGGTCTTGGGCACCCAGAAGGCGACGATGTTGTCGTCGATCTCAAGCTCTGCCGGGATTTCAACGAGGCGCACGGTGCCCGGTCCCCAATCGTTCAGGGGTTCGATCATCACGGAGGGGCGGTCGTGGTAACGCGCGCCTGCGTCCTGGTAGTCCTCATAGGTGCGGTCGCGCTGGATCAGGCCGAACTGGGCCATGTTCGGTTCGTTGAAATAGGAGCTGGACACGCGGGGCGGGTTGTTGAGCGGGCGCATGATCACGTTGCCGTCCTTGCGGATGATCTTGAGCGCTTCGCTGTCGTGGACCTGGCGGCGGAAGTCGTCGAAATCCCGTTCGGAGTGTTCGGCGAAATAGAACATCGAGGTGAGGGGGCCGAGGCCGAGTTGCGGGACCGCTTCGCGGAAGAACAGCGTTGCTTCGACGTCCATGGTGGTGTCGTCGCCGGGTGTGATCGTGAACTTGTAGGCCCCGGTGACCGAGGCGCTGTCGAGGGCTGCGTAGACTGTCAGCGACGTGTCCGCTGTCTTGGGCTTTTCCAGCCAGAATTCGGAGAAGCGGGGGAACTCCTCGGGACCGTTCAGCCATGTGTTGATGGCGAGGCCGCGGGCCGAGAGGCCATAGCTGTTGCCGCGGCCCAGGGCGCGGAAATAACTGGCACCGAGAAAGGTCACCACCTCGTCAAACTTGTCGGCTGTGTTCAGCGGGTGGGTCAGCTTAAGGCCGGCGATGCCTGACAGTTCCGCGTGGTCTGGCACGCGCGTGCCCACATCGTTGCGATATTCGAAATCGTCGGTCGAGAAAATGAGCGGGCGGGCGGTGCCATCCGTGACTTCGTGGATTTGCACCGGTTCTTTGAACAGCCAGCCGGGATGGAAGGATGAGACATGGAAGGGCAGGGGGGTGTCGGACCACCGCGCGGCTTCCGGCCGGAAATAGATGTTGCGGTAATCGTCATAGGTCAGGTTCTGGAGGAAATTGTCCAACGGCGGGGGCGGCGTGTCAGGTTCTTGCGCCCGCGCCTGCATCCGGTTCTTGAGCCATTCGAAGGAAAACGCTTGCCCTGTGGCTTGACCGAGCACTGTTCGTGGCAGGGCGACGCCTGCCAGAAGCGTGGCAAGGGCGCTGCGGCGCGTCATGGGGGCTGTGAGGGCCATTGTTGTCCTCTGGTTCGGTGTTCAATGCGCAGACAGATGCAAAGTCCGTGCGGTGGCGTCCAGTCCCTTGTCGTCACTTTTGGCCAGCGGGCATTCACATCACCGCCATTGCCCAGCCCAATCGGCGGGAATGCGCCACATGTACAAAAGGCCGCCGGGGGTCCGACGGCCTTTTTTGACTGTATCAGGGTTCGGCTTAGCTGCCGCCGTCAGCCTGCAGAGAGGCGAGGTAGGCGTAGAGGTTCACGGCGTCCTCTTCCTTGCGAACCTTGTAGGTCATCTTGCTGCGACCCTTGTCGCCGGTGACCTCACGCAAGTAGGCCGTAGGGTCCTGGGCATAGGCCACGAACACTTCCTCGGTGATCACGAGGCCTTCCATCTCGGCTGCGAGCTGGTTGATGTCAGAGTAGCGGAAGCCTTCGACCATGCCGAACTGGCCGCCTGCGATCCCGTAGAGGTTCGGGCCGGTCTTGGCGTTGCGGCCTGCGAGTGTATCGCCTGCTTCGTTCTGGACGACGTGGCACGAGATGCATTGGCGGAATGCCTTTTCCCCTTCGGCGACGTCGCCGGAGGCTGCGTGGCCGTCAGCAAATGCGGGCACGGCCAGCGTGGCAGTTGTGGCTGCGATGGCAAGTGTGCGGAACATGTGAATCTCCTTCCAAAGTTCTTCGCAAGAACGTAGCGGCTTCGTGATCAAGTCAACAGTAACTTTGACTTGATCCACGGATCGGCGGGAAATGTAGGCGGGTTTTCCCCTGTCAGGCGACGGCGTGGGCAATAGCGCACTGTTTCCATAGGTCTTTTAGCGCCATGACGAGGTGTTCGATGTCCTCGGTGCTGTGCAGGGGAGAGGGGGTGAACCGCAGCCGTTCGGTGCCCTTGGGCACGGTGGGGTAATTGATCGGCTGTACGTAGATCCCGTAGCGCTGCATCAGGTAGTCCGACAGCATCCGGCATTTGACCGGGTCCTTGATCATCACCGGGATGATGTGGCTGGGGTTGTCCATATGGGGGATCCCCTCCTGGTCCAGCCGTTTGCGCAGGTAGGCGACGCGTTTGCGTTGTTCGATGCGTTCCTGGTCCGATTGCTTGAGGTGGCGGATGGACGTACGCGCCGCTGATGCGACGGCAGGCGGCAGGGCGGTTGTGAAGATGAAGCCGCTTGAGAACGAGCGGATGAAGTCGCACATCGCATCTGAGCCGGTGATGTAGCCGCCCACCACGCCGTAGGCCTTGCCAAGTGTGCCCTCGATCAGGGTGATGCGGTTGGCCAGCCCTTCCTGTTCCGAGATGCCGCCGCCGCGCGGGCCGTAGAGGCCCACGGCGTGCACTTCGTCCAGATACGTCATGGCGCCGTGCTTTTCGGCCACTTCGACGATTTCCTGCATGGGGCAGATGTCGCCGTCCATGGAGTAGACGGATTCGAAGGCGACGATCTTGGGGGCGTTGGCGGGCAGGGACGCCAGCTTGCGGTCGAGGTCTTCGGGATCGTTGTGTTTCCAGATCACCTTGTTGGCCCGTGAGTGGCGGATGCCTTCGATCATGGAGGCGTGGTTCAGTTCGTCCGACAGGATCACTGCGTCGGGCAGGCGACTGCCCAGTGTCGAGAGGGCAGCCCAATTCGACACGTAGCCCGAGGTGAACAGGAGCGCGCTTTCCTTGCCGTGCAGGTCAGCCAGTTCCGCTTCGAGCAGCTTGTGCGCGTGGTTCGTGCCCGAGATGTTGCGCGTGCCCCCTGCGCCTGCGCCGTAGAGGTCCACCGCGTCTTTCATCGCCTTGGTGACGCTTTCGTGCTGGCCCATGCCGAGGTAGTCGTTTGAACACCACACCGTCACTTCATCGGGGGCTTCAGGGTCGTGGCACTTGGCCTTGGGAAAGGCTCCGGCCTTCCGTTCCAGTTCCGCGAAAATGCGATAGTTCCCCTCGTCCTTCAGCGCGTCGATTTGGCTTTGGAACAATACATCAAAGTCCATGATGTCCCCCTTGTGGTGTCGAGTTCTTGGTTGGTTTGGGCGCAGGCAGCATCCAGCGCCAGAGCCGTTCGTCGGGGATGGGTAGGACCATCACCCAGTGTTCGAGGGCCGCGAGGGCCGTGAGTGCTGTCAGCAGGGCAAAGCCCGTGACTGCACCAGTCGTTTCGGCGGCGTAGAGCCGTTCGAGCCAGCAGGCGGCAGCGAATGTCAGGGCCGTGACCGAGATCGGGAAGAGCCAGTTCATGCCTGCCGTGCGGAAGTGGCTGGGCAGGTGGGCGAGTGCTTCGGGCAGAAAATCCACGTGGATGCGGGGCACGCCGAGAAAGAGATTCAGCTTGGCTGAGACGCGGGCGAAGAAGAGCACGGCGAAGGTGTAGAAGGCGAACGGATTGGGGGCGTGCCAGAGTACGAGGCCCATGCCGACCAGCGCCGCGGTCAACAGCATCTCGTGATAGGCGACGGTACCCCAGGCACGGATGAACCGTTCCCATTCCGCCTTGTGCGGGGGCAGTGGCATGCGGTTGGGGCCGGTGATGACGCCCGTCAGGAAGGCCAGTTCGATCCAGCCCCAGAGGGCGAGGGCCGACAGGAACGCCACATAGGTGCCCAGAATGTCCGTTTGCGTCATGGACCAGTAGGTTCCGTAAGCACCAAGGGCCACGAGGGGCAGGGCGGCGATAGTCGTGGCGCGCCGTGCCCTTTCGCCGGAACGGTCGGCGTATTTGACCGCCATCAGGATGGTGCCGGTGGAGAACCACCAGATGAACAGGGCGATGAGGGCGGCGATCCAGGGGGTCATTCACGTGCCCCCAATGTGATGAGGGCGGCGCCCGAGCCTGGGTGGGCGCACCCGGCAATAATGCGGTGTGAGGCGTCGGATTTCCGTAGAACCTGGGTTCGGTGCATGACATTGCCCATGCGCCCTCCCGGGGGGAGGGTCGGGCGCGGCCCGGCTTGAAGCCGGGCGCAACAGTTCCACCGGAACGCCGTCTTATGTCGACCGACGTGGTTCAATACGCTGGCTCCAAGCGGGTTGACGCAGGCACAACGTGCTTTTTCGCCGGGATCGTGTAGAGCGCCACGAAGGCCGCTGCGGCCCGCAGCTGTGCGCCGATCTTTTTCAGCCCCTTCGCCTCTGCCATGTCGACATTGGCCTTTTGCAGCTTCTCAAGCTGGCGCTGCCAGCGGGGGTGGTCGATGTCGAGCGTGATGGGGAAGATCTGTTCCGACAGTTTCGAGGTCTTGGTGAACACCTCGTGCGCGTACCAGTCAGGCTCGACCCCAAGGGCCTTGTGGAAGGCGGGGCGCTGGTGGTCGCGCACGTACATGGTGGCATAGACCGCTGTCAGGAAGAACTTGATCCAGTAGACATTCAGGCCGCGTGTCAGTTTCGGGTCCGTCTTCATCAGCAGGGCAAAGGCCTCGCCATGCGAAAACTCGTCATTGCACCACTCTTCGAACCACTTGAAGATCGGGTGGAAGCGGTGTTCCGGGTTGGCCTGCAGGTGCCGGAAGATCGTGATGTAACGGGCATAGCCGATCTTTTCCGACAGGTAGGTGGCGTAGTAGATGAACTTGGGCCGGAAGTAGGTGTATTTCTT
This sequence comes from uncultured Tateyamaria sp., assembly GCF_947496075.1. Taxonomy (GTDB): domain Bacteria; phylum Pseudomonadota; class Alphaproteobacteria; order Rhodobacterales; family Rhodobacteraceae; genus Tateyamaria. Next base: position 34,194 of record NZ_CANMBJ010000009.1, on the reverse strand, counting down.
CTTCTGTGTGAGGAACCCGAGGTTCACGCGCAAGCCAGCCTCACGCAGGGCATCATTGATGAAGCCCGCGTGCCGCGCCTCGTCCCGTGCCATGAGTTGGAACAGCTGGGTGATGTCCTCGTTGTTGCCGCGCCGCTTCATCTCTTTGTAGAGCACGCAGCCCGAAAACTCGGCTGTGCAGGAGCTGATCAAGAAGTCGATGAATTCCTTTTTCAGCTCCGGTTCCATCCCGTCCCAATCGACGGTGTCCCAGTCTTCGTTTTTCTTGAAGTGGCCCTTGTTCGGGTCGGATTCCATTTGCGCAATCAGCTTGTCCCAATCTTCGCGCACCGGGGACACGTCGATTGCGTCCATTTCGTCAAAGTCGGTGGTGTAGAAGCGCGGTGTCAGCAGGGTGTTCTGCATGGCCGTTTCGGTGGCGAATTCGGACGTGAATTGTTCGTCCTGCGCTTGGGCGATGGCCAGACCTTCCTCGACCGAAGTGGCGTCGGCGGTGTGTTTGCTGTGTCGAACATTCATAGCGTCACCTCTTCGGAGAAGGAGAATTCGCAGAGTTCCATGACTTCGAGATCGCCCGTCAGGCGGGTCCAGAGCCGTTCGAGGGCGGAGGCGCGGACAATCACGGCCTCGCGGTCTTCGGTGACGATTTCACCGAAAGGGGCCATGATTTCGGGGCCCTGCACTTGCACCTCGTCGCCGGGATAGATCACGGCACCGTTGTTGAACCGCACATGCGCGTGCAGGCTTTCGAATTTGTGGCTGATTTCGACTGTGCACGGGGCACGTTCAATGTCCTTTGTCAGTAGTCCCATGAGGTGGCTTCCTTTCTGGGTCAGGGTTTGCTCAGCAACCTGGCGAAGGTGCGGAGATTGTCGGCGCCAAAGCCCATCAGCTCGGCGCTCCAGTTGGTTTCGGGGTCGTAGAGGGACAGGCGGTTGCCGTCGCGCAGGCGCAGCAGCACCGGGGCGGCGGGGTCTGCACCGATCTTGCCCCGTTCGCGCGCGATCACGCGTTCGATGCCGGCGACAAAGCCGCCCTTGTCCGATGGGAAATCCGCCAGAACCGTGCCGTGTGCATCAAGCACGCGGGCGGCCCCCGACGCGTCGCCGGATAGGAAGATCGCGCGTTCCGCGATGATTTCTGTTTGCGGCGGTGTGCTTTCGAGAGGTCGGTCCGTGAGGGTGGCAATTGTGACCAGTGAAAGGACAATGAGCAGCAGGGCGAGGACCGCGCGGATCAGGATGCGCGGGACAAGTTCGTCCTCCTTGGCGTGGATGCGGGGGCTGTCGGCGTGTGACATGGCGCTTACTCCGCCGCGACGGCGCCGCCGGGGGCAACGCGCGTGACTTGGGGTGTTGTGATCCGTGCTTCGGCCGCGTCGGCGAGGATGCGGGCGACATTTTCGGCATCGGGGATGCAGCGCAGGGCGGGCTGCGTGCTGCCGAACCGCCAAGGCCGCGCATGGGGCCAGAGGACGAGGTAGCTGATTTTGGTCTGACCTGTGGTGTCGAGCGCGATGGTGCCCGTGCCGTTCTTGCGCAGATCAAGGGCGGCATTGCCCAGTTCGCGGTAGGGCAGGTTGATCGTGAGTGTCAGGGCCGCCCCGATCCGCATCGCGATCCGCGACGTGGTGATCGTATACATGGTCGCCCGCGCCTGGATCAGCGCGATGGCATAGAGCAGGCCGCAAACCACCAGCCCGAGGATCGCGACAGGCAGGGTCGCCCCGATCGCTTGTCCGATCGGCAACAGGTCGACGACCGATATGAACCGCCATGCGGCGAGGATGGCGAAGTAGCCGATGATCCAGTTCAGGTTCAGCGCCTCGCGGGCGAGCGCGAGGGTGTTGGGCCTGCCTTGCCACAGGATCTGTTCGCCCTCGGGCGGGCGTTCGGGGAGCCCTTCGATAGGCTCGACGGCGAAATCATCATGGGACATGGCGCACGTTCCCTTTCTTGGTTTCGGGGGTCTTGCATTTGAACTGGTATGCCCGGGGTTCAGCCCCGGGCCGCGCCCGACCCTCCCCCCGGGAGGGCGCATGGGTTATGTCACGCATCGAACTCGCGAACGCCTTGCAGCAGTCAGAGTGTCTAGAAATCATGTCGAGAGCGCCCACCCAGGGTCGGGCGCGTCCCTTGTCGCTTGATTGCAATCGCGCACGCGCCAGCCGCCGGGGTGCCCCGGGGCCTTGCCAGGATATGGCGCGCGCCTGTTGCATCAGAGCTTGGGCTCTTGCCGACTGCTGTCGGCATAGAGGACACCGCCGCCGTAGTAGCCGCAGATCTTTTCCTCTTCGAGCATGGTCACCTGCGTGGCGCTTGTGTGCTGTGGCACGGTGGCAAAGTGCTTGCCATAGAGCGTGCGCACGACAACCCGGTCGGATTTGATCCGCGCCAGTGTCAGCGGAACCAGACGATTGCCCGTGCCCCATTTGGCGTCCAGCGTGTATTCGAGATAGCGCACAAGCTGCTCGGGCTCGTCGATCCACATGTCGACCACCTTGCCCACAACCTCGCCGTCCCCGGACATCAGCGGCAGCCCGCGCGGGTCGCGGCCCGTGGCGAAGCGGAAGCTGTCATTGGCCGACATCGGGATGATCTTGGGGTGGCCATGGCCATCAAGCTCGGGCACGTCGCGGCGCGGGGCCCAGCTGGCCGGACCAACGCCATCGAGCATCGGATCGCCCGTGGGCTCAAGCGGGTAACCATTGCCTGGGCCGGTGCGCTTCATGGGAATGTCGGCGCGTTCGGGCGTTTGGCCCGACGGAACGGTCACGGTGCCACGCCCGTGAGGCAGTTCAAAGCTCTTGTCCTCAGGCAGGGGGAATAGGCCGGAATTGGACGAGGCGTTGCCTTCGTCGTCTTCCAGTGGATAACCCTCGCGCATGTTCTCGCGTTGGATCCAGATGATCAGCCCGGCAAAGAAGATGTAGAACAACCAGAGCGCCAGCGACGCGAGGTCGAATTCGCCAAAGAATGTTGCGGTCATGACAGATGTCCTTTCCTGGAGAAGGTCATGTGGGGAAATCCGCGAGGCCCAGGCGGCCCGCGTCCTTCCGTTCGGTGAGGGGACCCGAAGTGCGCACAAGCGGTCCCAGGATGACGAGAGTGACGAAGAGAAGGCCAATCTCTAGGTGATAGACGAAAGAGTATCCGGTGGTGGGTGTGGCGAGGCCTTCGCCCCAGGCCCCGGACATTGCGATGGCGCCGATCCAGTCGCGCAGCGTGCCGCCAAGTGCGATGGCAACGCCTGCCGCAGTAGCTTGGGCTGCGCCCCATGCGCCGAGGGCCAGGCCGCGCCCAGCGACCCCCTTGGCGGGCATGGCCATGGCGGCTGTGAGGGTTGAGACGGCAAAGAGCCCGCCACCGAAGCCGATCAGCGTGGCGCCTGCGTAAAACAGGAGGTTCGCTTGCATGGGGGCGGCGAAGATCACGAGGCTGAAGGCCCAGATGCCCGCGAGGATGCCTGCCCCGGCCAAACGGTAGGAGTTTGACCCTTTTGCAAGCCGACGACCCGCCCAGATGAAGCCCGTCAGCGCGCCTGCCGCCCAGAGCGCCGTCAGGATTGTCGTGGCCGACACCGACAGCCCGAGGATTTCGCCGCCATAGGGTTCGAGCAGCACGTCCTGCATGTTGAAAGCCATGGTGCCGACAAAGACGCAGGCCAGAAGTCGCCCGGCTTTGCCGCCGGCGGCGTAATCTGTCCACGCCTCGCGGAACAGCGGGCGTGGTGCTTCGCGCTGTGCCCGGGTCATCGGGTTCACGCTTTCCTGTTTCCAGAGAGCGATGAAGGTGAGGACGGCGCCGACGACGGCGGAGCCCTGCACCACGCGGATCAGTGTCAAGCTGCTGTAATTGTTTAGCAAACCACCGATGATCAGGGCGGAGATGCCCATGCCCACAAGGAACATGACATAAAGCATCGCCACGACACGGGGGCGGGTTTCGTCTGTCGCCCGGTCGCTGGCGAGGGCCAGTCCGGCGGTCTGGGTCATGTGGATACCAAGGCCCGTCATCAGGAAGGCGAGGCCCGCCAGCACTTCGCCCGCGAAGGGGATGTCGTGCACCGTGTCGCCCGACAGGACAAGCAGGGCAAAGGGCATGATGGCGAGGCCGCCGAACTGCCAGAGCGCGCCGAACCAGATATAGGGGATGCGTTTCCACCCGATGGCGGAGCGGTACGTGTCGGAGCGGAAGCCCAGCAGCGCCCGGAAGGGGGCCGAGAGCACGGGCAGCGCGATCATGACCGCCACGATCATGGCGGGCACCGACAATTCCACGATCATCACGCGGTTGAGTGTACCGAGCAGCATGACCGAGGCCATGCCGACCGACACCTGGAACAGCGAAAGGCGCAGAAGCTGGCCCATCGGCAGGTCATCTGACGCCGCATCGGCAAAAGGCAGTGCCTTGAGCGAGAGATGCTTGAGCGCACTCATGGCCGCAGCTCCATCGCTTCGGAGATGTAGAAGCCGCTGGTGATCCGGTCGACCGGGCGCAGCATACGGCGGACTCCCGCGGATTTGGCAGCGCTCATGAGTTTCGGATGCGCGTGCGGGATCATCAAGGGCGAGCGGTCTGAGCGAGGGAAGGCCTTGCCCGCGTACCACATCGCCATCAACGCAGGTGTGCGAGGCGCGACCGTAAAGACGATGGGCCCGCTCACGCGCGGCTCAAGTGCTGCAAGTGCCGCGCCAATGTCGGAGGCCGTGTAGTAAATCAGGCTGTCCATCGCGATGACGGCATCAAACTGGCCCAATTTCGGGTCCAGCATATCGCCGGTATGGAAGGTCACTTGGTTTTGCAGATCATGGGGCAGGCGCAGTTGGGCGATATCGATCAGTTGGGGCGAGATATCGGCGGCGACCACGGTGGCCCCGCGTTCCGCCAGTGCGATGGTTGCCACGCCGGGGCCGCATCCGGCATCCAGAATACGTGCCCCACGCAGGTCATCGGGCAGGCGGCTCAATATCAGATCCCGCATCCGATCCCGACCCGCGCGCACGGTTTCCCGAATGCGCGACACAGGCGCGTCCGAGGTCAGACGCTCCCATGTCTTGGTCGCCGTGCGGTCGAAATAGTCTTCGACCCGGGCGCGGGTTGAGCCGTAGTCCATCAATCGAATCCGAGCAGTTCAAAGATATCGCGGTCTTCCATGGGAGCGGGGGCCAGCCCCTCGGTCCCGTTCCAGAGGGTTTCGGCGAGGCGGATGTATTCGGCGCGGCAGCGCACGATGTCTTCCTCGTCGTCCATCTCGAACAGGGTCTTTTTCTTCAGGCGGCTGCGCCGAATGGCATCCACATCGGGCATATGCGCGATGCGGTTGAAGCCGACGGTGTCGCAGTAGCGGTCCACCTCGTTTGTCTCGCGCGAGCGGTTGGCGATGCAGCCTGCTAGCCGCACCTTGTAGTTTTTCGACTTCGCCTGCACCGCCGCGATGATGCGGTTCATGGCGTAGATGCTGTCGAAATCGTTGGCGGTCACGATCAGCGCCCGGTCGGCATGTTGGAGCGGGGCGGCAAAGCCACCGCAGACCACGTCACCCAGCACGTCAAAGATCACGACGTCGGTTTCTTCGAGCAGATGGTGCTGCTTCAGCAGTTTCACGGTCTGGCCGACCACATAACCGCCGCACCCGGTGCCCGCAGGCGGCCCGCCGGCCTCGACGCATTTCACGCCATTGTAGCCTTCGGTCACAAAGTCCTCGGGGCGCAGTTCTTCGGGGTGGAAGTCGACCTCTTTGAGGATGTCGATCACAGTTGGTTGCAGGTGTCCGGTCAGGGTAAAGGTGCTGTCATGCTTGGGGTCACACCCGATCTGCAGCACGCGCTTGCCCAGATTGGAAAAGGCGGCCGACAGGTTGGACGATGTGGTCGATTTGCCGATCCCGCCCTTGCCGTAGACGGAGAAGACCTTGGCTCCGGTGATCTGTGCATCGGCGTCCTGGTGCACCTGCACCGATCCTTCGCCGTCTTGGCCACGCAGGACGGGTGGGTTTCTGTCGAGTGGGCTCATGCGCCCCTCCTTTCGAATGGGGAAAGATCCCCTGCTTCATCTTGCGAAATAAACTTCCGCCGGAGGCTCCCGCGGTATGTGTCCGTGTAAAGAGTCATTCGGCTGCGATCCCTTCGAGCTTGTCCTCAAGCGCATCGGCGGCATCCTGGAGCGCGGCCAGCGTTTCGGCATCGGGTGCCCAATAATCGCGGTCGGATGCTTCCAGCAGGCGGTTTGCCATGCGGGACGAGGCGGTGGGGTTCAGATCGGCCATGCGCTGCCGCATCTCTTCGTCCAGAACGAAGGTTTCCGAGATGCGCTGGTACACCCAGTCGTCCACTTGTCCGGTGGTGGCGGACCAGCCGACGGTGTTTGTGATATGCGCCTCGATCTGCCGCACACCTTCGGCGCCGTGTTTCAGCAGCCCTTCGAAAAACTTGGGGTTCAGTGCGCGGCTGCGGGTTTCGAGCGCCACTTGATCCTTGAGCGTGCGCACGGTCGCGTTGCCGCGAGTCTGGTCGCCGATATAGACCGATGCCTCGGACCCCCGCGCGCGTTTCACCGCGCGGGCGATGCCGCCCAGAGTGTCGAAATAGTGGTCGACCGTGGTGACACCCAATTCGACGGATTCGAGGTTTTGGTAGGCGACTTCCACATCCGCGAGCGCCTTTTGCAGGAGCGCGGGGTTGGCGGCGGATTTGCCATCGACGCCGTAAGCAAAGCTTTTGCGCGTCTCATAGGCGTCGGCCAACTCGTCCTCGTCCCCGAAAGCCGAGCTGTCGACCAGTTGGTTCACGTTCGAGCCATAGGCCCCTTCGGCATTCGAGAAGACGCGCAGGGCCGCGGTGGCGAGATCCACGCCCTGCGCCTCTGCATAGGCCAGCGCGTGGGCGCGGATGTAGTTTTGCTCCAGCGGCTCGTCGGCTTTGGCGCATTTCAATGCCGCTTCGGCCAGCATGCGGGTTTGCAGGGGCAACAGGTCGCGGAAAATGCCCGACAGTGTCATGATCACGTCGATGCGGGGACGGCCGAGGTCCGTGAGTGGGATCAGGTCGGCCCCGGCAAGACGGCCAAAGCTGTCGAAGCGCGGGGTGCAGCCCATGAGGGCGAGGGCCTGCGCGATGGGGCCGCCGTCGGATTTGATGTTGTCGGACCCCCACAGCACCAGTGCGATCGAGCGGGGCAGGGTCGGGTGCGTGTCCAAGAGCAGTTGCGCCTGTTTCATCCCGTCGCGGCAGGCGAAAGCCGTGGGCATGCGGAACGGATCAAAGGCGTGGATATTGCGGCCCGTGGGCAGAATGTCGGTCGAGCGGATGAGGTCACCGCCGGGCACTGGTTTGATGTAACGCGCATCAAGCGCAGCCATCAGGGCGCTGAGTTCAGTTTCGTTCTGCAGCAGGGCGTCCACACGTGCGCGGGCATCTTCATCCGCGTGGGGCATGAGGTTGAGGTATTCCTCGCGCGCGGTATCGCTGAGCGGCTGGCCGACCACGTGCAGACCTTCGGGGATCAGCGCGTCTTCGGTTTCGAGCAGTTTCAGCCAGAGCGCTTCCGCGGGCGTGCCGCCCATGTCCACGGCCTCGGCCTGTTCAGCGATCAGCTCTTCCAACTCGGGTCGCGCGGGGTCGTCGCCTTCCATCTCGCGCCAGCGGCAGAGGCTGTCTTTCAGTTCAGCCAGCCCTTTGTAGAGACCGGATTGCGCAAGTGGTGGCGTCAAGTGCGTGATCGTCACCGCGTTGGACCGGCGTTTGGCCAGTGACGCCTCCGACGGGTTGTTGGCCGCATAGAGGTAGATGTTCGGCATCTCGCCGATCAGCCGGTCGGGCCAGTCACGTGCGCCCATGCCCGCTTGTTTGCCGGGCATGAATTCCAGCGCGCCATGCATGCCGAAATGCAGCACCGCATCGGCTTGATAGGTGTTGCGCAGCCAGAGATAGAAGGTGGTGAAGGCATGGGTCGGAGCAAAGCCTTCTTCGAACAGCAACCGCATCGGGTCGCCCTCGTAGCCAAAGGCGGGTTGGACCCCGACAAAGACGTTGCCCATCTCCTTACCCAGGACGAACACACCGCGCCCGTCGGATTGGATGCGGCCCGGGGCAGGTCCCCAGACGGCTTCTATGGCGTGAAGCGGCGGCGTGGTGCGAACGATGGTGTCGGCATCCACATGGGCGGCGACATTCGCCTCCTGACCGTACTGCGCGGCGTTGCCTTGCAAGACTTGGGCGCGCAAGGCGTCCACGCTTTTTGGCAGATCGACCGTGTAGCCGCGCGCTTGCATGGCTTTCAACGTGTTGAAAAGGCTTTCGAAAACAGAAAGATACGCAGCTGTTCCCACGGCACCCGCATTGGGTGGGAAACCAAAGAGGACGACGGCGACCTTCTTCTCGGCATTCTTTTTTCGACGCAGGCGACCGAGGCGCAGGGTTTTTTCGGCCAGGCTGTCGATGCGTTCGACGCAAGGCACCATCGCCTTCGGTTCGCCTGCCTGACAGGTATGGGTGCAGCCATTGCACCCTTCGGGGCCAAGCCGCCCGCCAAAGACGGTGGGGCAAGTGGCCCCGTCCAACTCGGGGAGAGCCACGAGCATTGTTGTTTCGATGGGGCCGAGACCGCCCGTGCTGCCTGCCCACTGGCCGAGCGTCTGAAATTCCAACGCGTGGGCGGCAAGGTATGGGACATCCAATTCGGACAACACGTCGATGGCTGCCTCATTGTCGTTGTAGGCGGGGCCGCCCACCAGCGAAAAACCGGTCAGGGAGACAAGCGCGTCCACCTGACCTTTGAAATAGACGTCGATGGCAGAGCGGGCGTCCAGCCCTCCGGCAAAGGCGGGCAGAACGCGCATGCCTCGGGCCTCAAACGCGCGAATGACGCCGTCGTAATGTGCCGTGTCGCCCGCCAGTACGTAGGAGCGGAGCATGACGATGCCCACGGTCATCTCCGCCCCTTTGGGACCGGGGATATCAGCGGCATCAGTGGTGATGCGCTGCGGCAGATCGGGGTGATAGAGGCCTGTGTCGGGGTAGTCGATGGGCAGGGCCGCTTCGGGCCCGTTCGCCCAATCGGCAGAGGTCGCGTAGCGGTTCAGCAGGAACTGGATCATCGCCCGCACATTGTCGTCGGAGCCACCGAGCCAGTACTGCATGACCAAGAACCAGGCGCGCAGGTCCTGCGCCTTGCCGGGGATGAATTTGAGGATCTTGGGCAGGCGGCGCAGCATCTGCATCTTCTTCGCGCCGTCCTCGGTCGAGGGTTTGGAGGAGCCACGCAACCGCTTCATCAACTTGCCCATGGTCGAGGGCGGGGCCTGCATGTCGAGCGTGCCCATGCGGGTCAACTTGACCACTTCGGCATCGGCTATGACCCCGACCATCGCGTCACAGGTGTCTCGGCGCGCTTTCAGCGCAGGCAGGATTCGGGCCACATGTTCTTCGAGGAACAGGAGGTTCGAGATGATGATGTCGCCATTCATCACGGCCTCTTCGGCGGCTTCGAAGGCCTCGGGAGATTCGCCCCATTCGGCGGCGGCATGTATTTGCAGATCAAGGCCCGGGTAGTCCGACACCAGTGCATCCATGGCCCTTCGGGCCGGGCCGGCGGCATGGCTGTCCAACGTGATGATCACCACGCGGTAGCCGGGCATGCGCCCGTTTATGTGCGTATCATCGCGCATAATGGGCCTTTGCTTCATAGAGTGTGTCGACGGAGATTTCAGCGACACCACGTTCGTTGGCGAATATCTCGGTGTTGCGGCGGGCCTTGCCGCGTACGAAGAACGGAATCTTCTTCAACTCTTTCTCGGCATCAGCCAGCCAGATCACGGATCCTTCATTCATCTTGCCAGATAAACTTCGGGGGGAAGCCGCAGGCTGGGGGGCTGGCCCCCCTGCATCGGTTGGGCTTGGCGCATGGCCGCCATGATGCGAGGGACCGGCGGCATCGTGGAATTCAAAATCCTCACGGAACATGTGCAAAAGGTGCTCCTCCAGCCCCATGACCAGCGGGTGGACCCAGGTGTCGAAGATGACGTTCGCGCCTTCGATCCCCATCTGGGGGGAGTAGCGGGCGGGAAAGTCCTGCACATGGACCGGGGCAGAGATCACGGCACAGGGGATGCCAAGCCGCTTGCCGATGTGGCGTTCCATCTGGGTGCCGAGGATCATTTCGGGTTGTAGCGCTTCGATCACGCGCTCGACTTCCAGGTAGTCGTCGGTGATGGTCGCTTCGATCCCCATTTCGCGGGCCTTGGCGCGGACAGAACGGGCCATTTCGCGGTTGTAGCAGCCCATGCCTACGACCTCGAACCCCATCTCGTCCTGCGCGATACGGGCGGCGGCGAGCACGTGGGTGCCGTCGCCAAACAGGAAGACACGCTTGCCGGTCAGATACGTGCTGTCGACGGATTTTGAGTACCAGGGCAGGCGCAAGCGCGAGGTGTCGAGATAGGCATCCTTGCCCGTGATCGTGGCGACTTCTTCGATGAAGTCGCGGGTTGCGCCAACACCGATAGGCACCGCTTTGGTGTAGGGCTGACCGAGTTCGCGTTCCATCCAGCGGGCAGCGCTTTCGGCCGTTTCGGGATACATCAGGACGTTAAAATGTGCCGCACCCATGCGGGCGATATCGGCGGGTGAGGACGTCATTGGGGCCACGACATTCACGCTGATCCCCATGTCCGAGAGAAGTGCAGTCACCTCTTGAATGTCATCGCGATGGCGGAAGCCGAGGGCTGTGGGGCCGATCAGGTTGGCAGTGACCTGTTTGGTCCGCTCCATGGGTTTCGCCAGCGTTTTTACGATCTGGAAGAACGTCTCGTCCGCGCCGAAGTTTTCCTTGCGCTGGTAGCTGGGCAAATCGAGCGGGATGGTCGGGACGGGCAGGCCCATGGTTTCTGCCATGCCGCCGGGGTCGTCCTGAATCAATTCGGCGGTGCAGGAGGCGCCCACGATGATGGCCTGCGGCTTGAACCGGTCATAGGCGTCTTGGGCCGCTTGCTTGAACAGGTTGGCCGTGTCGGCGCCAAGATCGCGGGCCTGGAATGTCGTGTACGTGACGGGCGGGCGGTGGTCGCGCCGTTCGATCATCGTAAAGAGGAGGTCGGCATAGGTGTCGCCCTGTGGCGCGTGCAGGACGTAGTGCAAGTCGCGCATACCGGTGGCAACGCGCATGGCGCCGACATGGGGCGGGCCCTCATATGTCCAGACGGTGAGCTTCATTGTGGTTGTGCGTGGGGGCCAGCCCCCACACCCCCGCGGTTTTCTTGGCGAAATGAAGAGGGATCGTTTTCCAGTTTTAGGAGGTCTGCGCGGCGGATCGGGCGGGAGAAGAGGCCCGCGAGGTCGCCTGCCTGTTCGTAGAAGTGGACAGGTGTGAAGACGAGTTCGATGGCCCATTTGGTGGCGAGACCTTCGGCCTCTAGCGGGTTGGCGAGGCCGAGGCCGCAGACCGTGAGGTCGGGTTTGGCCGCCTTGGCGCGGTCGAGCTGCAGGTCGACGTCTTGGCCTTCGGAGAGTGTTGGCCCTTCGGCCAGCAGGTCGAGGTCTGGGCCAACGATGCCTTTGTGGATGAAGGGTGCGCCGACTTCGATGGCGTCCATCCCGCATTCGCGGGTGAGGAAGCGGGCCAGCGGGATTTCGAGCTGGCTGTCGGGGAAGAAGAAGATGGATTTGCCGTTCAACGCCTCGGCCGCTTGCGCGATGGCCTTGCGAGCGCGGGCGCGGGGAGCTGCTGTGACCTGCTCGAACAGGTCGGGAGAGACGCCGAATTCCGTGGCGATGGCGGCGAGCCATTGGGTGGTACCCTCTTCGCCGAAGGGGAAGGGTGCGGGCAGGTGCCGCGCACCGCGGCGGGTGAGGGCGTCGTGCGTGTCGCCGAGGAATGGTTGTGCGAGGGCGTAGACCGTGTTTGCCCCGATCCCGAGGTCGCTGTCAGCGCGCGGGGCTGGCAGGACCTTGATCGGGCCGATGCCCATGGCTTCGAGAAGGCCGATGGCCTGTTCCTCAACCACGTCGGGCAGGGCGCCGACCAGCAGCAGTTGCCGCTCGTCTGTTTTGGGAAGGACGGGCACCATGGAAGCGAGGCAGGCATCCTCGCCTTGCGTGAACGTCGTTTCGATGCCCGAGCCGGAGAAGTTCAGCACCCGGACGGACGGGGCATGGCGTTGTGTCATGCGCTCCGCCGCTTTGGCGAGATCCAGCTTGATCACTTCGGAGGGGCAGGAGCCGACAAGGAAGAGTTGCTTGATGTCGGGGCGGCGGGTGAGCAGTTCATCCACGACTTTGTCGAGCTCATCCTGTGCATCGGCTAGACCGGCGAGGTCGGTTTCTTCGAGGATCGCGGTGCCGAAGCGCGGTTCGGCGAAGATCATGACGCCTGCTGCCGATTGCAGCAGGTGGGCGCAGGTGCGGCTGCCGATCACCAGAAAGAACGCGTCCTGCATTTTGCGGTGCAGCCAGATGATTCCCGTCAGACCGCAAAACACCTCGCGTTGACCGCGCTGTTTGAGAATCGGTGTCTCGCGGCAGCCACCTGCCGATGGGAGGCGGGGAAGCTCGGTCATGCCGGTGCCTCCTGCATTGCAGATGCCTGCAATCGGGCAGCGCGCAACTTGAGCACGAACTGGGCGGCGTTGATGACGTAGGCACCGTAGGCGGCGAGGGCGAGCCACATCAGCGGGACGGGTTCCAGGGTACCGGAGAACAGCGCCCAGAGATAGGCCGTATGCAAGGCGATCACGAGGAAGGAAAACACGTCTTCCCAGAAAAAGGCAGGGGCGAGAAGATATTGGCCGAAAACGACTTTTTCCCAGATCGCACCCGTGATCATGATCAGGTAAAGCACGCCCGTCTTGATGACGATGGACCATGTGGCGGCGGCGTATCCTTCCCCTGTAGACAGGTAGCGGATGACAAGCGTCAGGGAGATCAGGAACACCGCGAATTGGAGGGGTGCGAGAATGCCCTGAACCGGGGTCCAGATGGTGGCATCCCGACGCGCGCGTTCCTCGGCTGTATAGAGCCCGACCGGTGCTGCATGTGGGGGTGTCCGAATGGACATTGTGTTGCGCCTCTCCCTTTGCGTCACGGGTTCAGCGTATCGGGTGGGAGGGAAAAGTGTCAATTATAACTTACACTCTGACTGTCATCTTGGCGCACAGTTTTTAATCGCTGCAACCTGTATGGGTGTGAAAAAGCCCCGCTTTTCTGAATTAAGCTGCGCTGCTCAGAGGCGCGCATAGGTCTGTGACATCGTGCTGCTGTCAAATTGAGTTGACATTGTGTGTGTTCGGGCAGACACTTTTGTTGTTTCCACGGCTCTGACGCGCCAGAACCGTTCATTGCGTTCACACGGATCGAGGTAATCCATGACGCAGGACGACCCATTTGGCACTTCCCGTTATGTGTACGGGCACAGCTACGACCACGAGTCGTTGGCCGGTGAGGTTATTTCTATCCTGAAGGATCGTCAGGTCGTTGGACCCTCGGGCGCACGTCAGATTGCCATCGACTATCTGGTGCGGGCTGTTCTGTCTGATGGCAGTTTTGATGCAGCGCTGGTGCTGGAGGAGTTGAGCACCTACCGCCTGACCCATGATGCGCTGATTGACCTTTATATTCCCAAGGCTGCGGAATACCTGGGCGCGCAATGGATGACATCAGACCTGGATTTTGCCACGGTCACGGTGGGTTCGTTGCGTCTGCAGGCGCTTTTGGGCGTTGCGGCACATGGCCTTACGCGCGAGTCGGTGGACCAGAGCAATGTATTGCACGCATTGGTCATTGTTCCTGATGGCGAGCAGCATTTCCTGGGAGCCAGCGTTGTTGCGGCGCAGCTGCGTCGGCTGGGCTGTGATGTCAGCCTGTCGATCAACGAGGCAACACCTCAGATTCTTGCCAGGGTTGAATATGATCAGCCGGATATGATTCTGTTCTCATGTGCGCGGGCCGCGGGCCTTGAAACCGCATGTGGAACGGTTACAAAGATAAGAGAAGCAAGTGATATGAGTCCCGTGTTGGCCATAGGTGGCGCCTATTCTGGGATCACTAAACATATAACAGAACAAACAGGCGTCGATCTTGTGACGAATACGGCAAAAGATGTTGTTGGCTTCACGACGAAGCGCAAAAAGGCATTGGCCCGTAGATGACAACTGACGGAAGCAGTTTTTGGACAAGCGGCGCTGTCCCGCTCATTGAGCCTGAGTTTCTGAGCAGCATTATTGCGGCTGCCTCGGACATCGCTCTTGTTGTATCTGCCGAAGGTACGATCCTGTCGGTGCTGTTGAACGACCAGGATGACAGCTTTGGCAACCTGAGCCATTGGGAAGGTCGACCTGTTGTCGAGTTCCTGACGGAAGAGAGCATTGAAAAGTTTCAGCAAGCGCACGACGCGTATATGTCGGGGCATCCGCCGAAAAAGCCGCTTGAGCTGAACCACAGCGACAATGCCGTGTGGCAATATCCTGTGCGCTATACGTTTCACCGTTTTGGACAAGAAAATGGGGTCTTGTTGTTGGGTCGCGACCTGCGCCCTATTGCCGAAACGCAGCAGCAGTTGGTGCAGGCCCAGATTGCGCTTGAGCAAGGATACGAGGCCAGCCGCGAGTTTGATGCGCGTTATCGTGTGGTCATGTCCAATGTTGACGATGCGATTGTGTTCGTGTCGGTGCAGACCGGGCGGATCGAAGATGCGAATGGCCGGGCTGCAGCGTTGCTGGGCCTGAAGCCGGATGCGCTTGTGGGTGTCACCCTTGCCAGCCTGTTCAAGGATCGGTCCGGTGCGGAGCTGACCGAAAGCCTGATGAACGCCACCCTGACAGACGGTGGTGAAGCTGTACCGGTGCGTACGTCGCGGACACATCAAACCATCGACTTGTATCCGACCTTGTTCCGCGCTGCAGGGCAGCGTGTTCTGATGTGTCGTCTTGTGGGCAGCGAAGCGATTGCGTCAAACACGGATTCGGCCGCCAATCATGCGGTGTCGCTGTTCCGGGGAACCACGGATGCTATTGTCTTTATGGACCCGCGTGGCACCACGCTGTCCGTCAATGATGCCTTTTTGGATCTGATCGGGGCAACTCATCTGTCGGATGTGGTGGGTCAATCCCTGGCCGAATATCTGGCCCGCGGTCAGATTGATCTGGGTGTGCTGTTGGAGAATGCGGCCCGCACCGGGCAGATGCGTGTCTATGCCACCCGTCTTGTGAATGACCTCGGCGCCCGTGTGCCCGTTGAGGTGTCCGCCACCGCGCTTGAAGACGCGCAGAACCCTGCCGTGGCGCTGATCATGCGTGATGTCAGCCGTCTGGAAGGTGTCCGCAAGGTTGAAGGCAGCGGCGGGGCGAGCATGCCAGAGCCTGGCCGCAACGTGATGGACCTGATCGGCTCTGCGTCGCTGAAAGAGATCGTGGCCGAGACCACTGATGTGGTTGAGAAGATGTGCATTGAAACGGCCGTCAACCTGACCCGCAATAACCGTGTTGCCGCGGCCGAGATGTTGGGGCTGTCCCGTCAGTCGCTTTACGTCAAGCTGCGCAAATATGGGCTGCTGAGCAAGAACGGCTAGCCCGCTGCAACCCTTGCACCGACTCAAAGTGTCAGCCATAGTTGACACATGGATGTCAGCCACCCTTTACCTGCGCGCCGATTTCCCGAGCCTGCGGCGGCCCTGCGCCTGATCAAACCGATCACGTGGTTCCCGCCGATGTGGGCCTATCTGTGTGGTGTCATCTCATCCGGGGCGTCCCCGGCGGGGCAGTGGTCTTTGATCTTGCTGGGTGTGCTTTTGGCGGGCCCTATCGTGTGCGGGATGTCTCAGGCTGCAAATGACTGGTGCGACCGGCATGTGGACGCCATCAATGAACCCGACCGCCCGATCCCATCGGGTCGTATCCCGGGGCGATGGGGGCTGTGGATTGCGTTGGCAATGTCCGCTTTGTCCTTGTTTGTCGGTTGGCAATTGGGTCCGTGGGGCTTTGCCGCGACGATTGCGGGCGTGTTGGCCGCGTGGGCTTATTCGGCGGAACCTGTCCGCCTAAAGCGGTCGGGCTGGTGGGGTCCGGGCCTTGTCGGTCTGAGCTATGAGACTTTGCCCTGGATCACTGGCGCCGCCGTGCTGAGTGCAGGCGCACCGCGCGGCGAGGTGTTGCTGGTGGCGCTCCTCTATGGGCTGGGCGCGCATGGCATTATGACCCTGAATGATTTCAAAGCGCTGGAAGGCGACCGGCAGATGGGGGTCAATTCCCTGCCTGTCACGCTTGGTCCGCGTCGCGCGGCACAGGTGGCCTGTGCCGTGATGGCGGTGCCGCAGGCTGTGGTGATTGCGCTTTTGGCCCTGTGGGATCGGCCCGCCCATGCGGCGGGGGTTGCCTTGGTCCTGTTGCTGCAATTCTGGGCCATGACCATTATGTTCCGTGATCCCAAGGCGAAGGCGCCTTGGTACAATGGCACGGGTGTGCTGCTCTATGTCTCCGGCATGATGATTGCCGCCTTTGCACTGCGGGGGCTGGCATGATTGCTGGCTGGGGCATGTTGGTGCGTCTGTGTCTGGTGAATGCCGCCATCGGAGGGCTGGCCGCGCTGCCCGTGAACCTGTTCAATCGGCTGATGACGGTCGAGCTGGCCTTGCCCGCTTTGCTGCCCGGTCTGCTGGTCGCTCTGCATTATGGTGTGCAGTTGACCCGGCCTGTTTGGGGCCATCGGTCGGATGTGAAGGGTGGGCGAACGCCTTTTATTCTTGGTGGCATTGCTGTTGTTGCTCTGGGTGTGATTGGCGCGGCGTGGGGCATATTGCTTGCCGAGACTTCGGTGCCTTTGGCACTGGCCGTTTGGCTTCTGTCCTATGCCGCGATTGGACTTGGGATCGGAGCGGCGGGCACATCGTTCCTTGCGCTTCTGGCCTGCGTGACCGGGCCGCGCAAAGGGGCAGGGGCGACGTTGGCGTGGCTATTGCTGATTGCCGGCGCGATCTTTGCCTCTGTCGGGACCGGCATCGCGCTGGAGCCTTACAGCCCGGATCGTCTGGTATGGGTTGTCGCGGCGGTTTGTGCGGTGGCTTTCCTTCTGTCTGTGATCGCAACTATCGGTGTTGAGAGCCATGCCGCATTCGAGCATCAGGCGGATGATACGCCATTGATTGCAGCCCTGCGTCGCACATGGGCTGACCCCGCGGCGCGCCAGTTTACCGGGTTTGTCTTTCTGTCGATCCTCGCGTTTTACCTGTCCGAACTGATCTTCGAGCCTTTTGCCGGTCATGTGCATGGCCTGAGCCCCGAGGACAGCACCAAGCTGTCGGGCGGCAAGGATGGGGCCGCCCTGATGGGGATGATTGCGGCGGGGGTCCTGTCGCATCTGCGGATTGGCAGCCTGCGGTTTTGGGCTGTGACGGGCTGTGTGCTGTCGGCGCTTGGCCTGTTGGGTCTGGGGACCGGTCTGCCGCTGGTGCCGTCGACGGTTGTGCTGGGCTTGGGCAACGGGCTGTTTGTCGTTGGCGCGGTCGGTTCAATGATGCAGTTGGCCGCCGCCCATGCGCGCAACACCGGCACCCGCATGGGTGTCTTTGGTGCGGCGCAGGCCATTGCCGCGGGTCTGGCTGGGTTGGTCGCCACGGGCATGCTGGACCTGACCCGTTTGATCCTGCCCGACGCTGCTGCTTATGGCACGGTTTTCACATTCGAAGCGGCGCTGTTCCTGTGCGCCGCTCTGGTCGCCTCTCGCGTGATGCGGGCGGCAGAGACCTATGATGTAACCTTGGTTCCGGGGGAATGATCTGATGTATGATGTCGTTGTTGTGGGGGGTGGGCCGTCCGGGGCCACCGCAGCCGAGGATCTGGTGCGGTCAGGCCATTCCGTTGCCCTGCTGGACCGCGAGGGGCGGATCAAACCCTGTGGTGGTGCCATTCCGCCCCGGCTGATGCAGGATTTTCACATCGGGGAAGAGCAGTTGCTGACCAAAGTCACGACGGCCCGCATGATTTCCCCCACGGGTCGTCGCGTCGATATCCCGATCGAGAACGGGTATGTCGGGATGGTCGATCGGAAGGATTTCGATCCGTTCCTGCGCCAGCGCGCCGCCGATGCGGGGGCTGAGTATTTCACCGGTACGTTTGTGCGTATCGACCGACCCGATGGGCATCCAGTGGTGATCTACCGTGACAAGGAAACGCAGGAACACCGCGAACTGCCGTGCAAGCTGGTGATCGGAGCCGATGGCGCCAAGTCCCGCGTGGGGCAGGCCGAGGTCGAGGGCGCGGACAAGGTGCCGCTTGTCTTTGCCTATCACGAGATCATCAAGGCTCCGGAGGCAACCGACACCTACGATCCGATGCGCTGTGACGTGATCTATGACGGGTCCATATCGCCCGACTTCTATGGCTGGGTGTTTCCGCATGGTGGCACGACAAGCGTTGGGATGGGGTCCGAGCAATCGTCTGTGAACCTCAAGGAAGCGACGGCGGCGCTGCGCGTTGCATCCGGTCTGGACGAGTGCGAGACCTTGCGCAAGGAAGGCGCACCCATACCCCTGAAACCGATGGATCGTTGGGACAACGGCAAGGATGTTGTCTTGGCTGGGGATGCGGCTGGTGTCGTGGCCCCGTCCTCGGGCGAAGGCATCTACTATGCCATGGTTGGGGGCCGAGTGGCCGCGACGGCCTGTGCGGCTATGCTGGCGTCGGGCCGCGTCAAGGACCTGAAACTGGCGCGCAAGCTGTTCATGCGCGAGCACAAGACTGTGTTCCGGGTTCTGGCGTCGATGCAGAATGCCTATTATCGCAGTGACGACCGGCGCGAACGCTTTGTGTCACTTTGTCACGACATAGATGTGCAGCGTCTGACCTTCGAGGCGTATATGAACAAGAAGCTGGTCAAGGCGCGGCCCATGGCGCATCTGAAGATCGGTATCAAGAACATGGCCCACCTGACCGGGCTGGTGAAGGCGAACCACGTATGACGATCATGATCCCGGCCTGGGTCGACGGCGCGTTGACTCCGGTTGAAAAACTGGAGGCGCATCAGCGCGGTCTGAAGCACAAGGCCGTGTCGGTCTTTGTTGTGCGTGGCACCGAGGTGTTGTTGCAGCAGCGCGCGATGGGTAAGTATCACACGCCGGGCCTGTGGGCGAACACCTGTTGCACGCATCCCGAATGGGACGAAGCGCCTTCGGTATGCGCAGCCCGCCGCCTGAATGAAGAGTTGGGCGTGACTGGCGTGCCGCTCGAGCATCGCCACCATCTGGAGTACCGCGCCGATGTGGGTGATGGGTTGATTGAGCATGAG
The DNA here is from genome assembly GCF_947496075.1 of uncultured Tateyamaria sp. Taxonomy (GTDB): domain Bacteria; phylum Pseudomonadota; class Alphaproteobacteria; order Rhodobacterales; family Rhodobacteraceae; genus Tateyamaria. The sequence continues at coordinate 14,927 of NZ_CANMBJ010000009.1, read as the reverse complement.
GTGGTCGAGGTCTATCTGGGCCACGCCCGGGGCGATCTGCGCGTTGCGCCGAACCCGGATGAGGTCATGGCATACAAATGGGTCGACTACCACGATCTGATGGCCACGGTGGCCCGTCATCCTGATCGTTTTACGCCATGGCTGCGCATCTACCTGGCGGACCATGCCGACACGATCTTTGGCGCTGACCTGGCGCAGGCCGCGCGGGTGTGAGTGTCGAGATCTATCTTTTGTACCTCGCGGCTGTTGCGGTGTTTTTTGCCACACCGCCGGATACCAGCCAGCTTTTGATCATTGCAAATGCGATGAAGCACGGGTTGCGCCGCTCTGTCTGGGTGATTGCCGGTGATTTGAGTGCGAACGTGATCCAGATGACGGCTGCCGCTTTTGGTCTTGCTGCGGTGATTGCCACGTCTGCGGCGGCCTTTGGTGTCATCAAGTGGTTGGGCGTGGCCTATCTGGTATGGATCGGGCTGCGGATGATGATGTCCCGAGGGGAGAGTGGGCGCGGGCGTGCGGATAGCGCTGCCCATCCGGTTCGGCTGTTTCGCCTTGGATTCATAACCTCGATGACCAACCCGTTTGCCGTTGTCTTCTTTGCGGCCCTGTTCCCGCAATTTATCACGGTCAATGCGCCAATCCTGCCGCAGCTGTTGATCCTTGGGGCCACGTATCTTGTCGTGGACGGTGCCACGCTGCTGTTGTGGGGCTGGGCCGGGGACCGGGTGGCCGCCCGTTTTGCACAGCGATCCATGACGGCCATCAACCGGGTGTGCGGTGGCCTTATGATCGGGGCGGCCGTTCTGTTGGGCCTCAAGGACATCACGCCGCAACGTTAACGCTAACGATTGATCACTGCCTACTATGGTTTTAAGAGGACTCCGTACCCATCCGGAGGACGCGGGCGTGTCGGACGACAAAATCTATGATCTGTTTGTGATTGGTGGCGGCATCAATGGCGCCGGGATTGCCCGTGACGCGTCGGGCCGTGGCCTGAGTGTTGCCTTGGCCGAGGCCGGTGATCTGGGGGGCGCAACCTCGTCTGCGTCGACCAAGCTGTTTCATGGTGGGCTGCGCTATCTTGAGTTCTTCGAATTCGGGCTGGTGAAATCCGCGCTGAAAGAGCGCGAGGTGCTGCTGAAGGCGATGCCGCATATCAGTTGGCCCATGCGCTTTGTCCTGCCCTACGCCCCCGACATGCGGTTTGACAGTGACACGCCGACCTCGCGTTTGTTGCGCGTTGTGATGCCGTGGATCGAGAAAGGGCGGCGGCCTGCATGGCTCGTCCGTTTGGGCCTGTTTCTGTATGACAATTTGGGTGGGCGGGAGATCCTGCCGGGGACCAAGACGCTGGACCTGACCACCGCGTCCGAGGGCAAGGGCCTCAAGTCACGCTTCAAGATGGCCTATGAATATAGTGACTGCTGGGTCGAGGATTCACGGCTGGTCATGCTGAATGCCCGCGATGCCGAGGCGCGCGGCGCGACCATCCTGACCCGCTGCGCGGTTCAGGAGGCCACGCGGGATGGTGATACTTGGCGGATCGAGACCGAGAAGGGAACCTATCGCGCCAAGGCCCTGGTCAACGCAGGTGGGCCATGGGTGGCCGACATTCTGACCGGTGTGATGCGGCAAAACTCGCAGCACAACATCCGGCTGGTGCGCGGCTCACACATCGTGACCAAGCGGCTTTATGACCACGACAAGGCGTATTTCTTCCAGGGCACTGATGGACGGATCATCTTTGCCATTCCGTATGAGCAGGACTTCACCCTGATTGGCACCACCGATGCCGAGCATACGGATGCGGACACCAAGCCAGCAATCACCGATGAGGAACGCGACTACCTGTGCGCTTTTGCGTCTGAGTATTTCGAGAAGCCGGTGACGCAAGAAGATGTCGTCTGGACCTATTCAGGCGTGCGTCCCCTTTATGATGATGGCGCGTCTTCGGCCACGGCTGCGACGCGGGATTATGTGCTGGCGCTGGATGAGAATGGACCGCCGGTTCTGAGCGTTTTTGGCGGCAAGATCACAACCTATCGCAAGCTGGCAGAGAAGGCCCTGGCCAAGATGGGGCTGGGCGATGCCTGGACCGCTGGTGTCGCGCTGCCCGGCGGGGATTTTAAGGTGGTCGAGGTCGGGTCGCTGACATCGAAGCTGGTCGCTGAGTACCCGTTTCTTGACCAGAAATGGGCCGCGCGCTTGATCCGGGCATACGGCACCGAAGCGTGGGACGTGCTGGGCGACGCTAAATCGGCAGAGGATCTGGGGCCCGCTTTCGGTGCCACATTGACCGGAGCCGAGCTCAAATGGATGATGACCCACGAATACGCGGTGGCGGGTGATGATGCATTGTGGCGGCGGACCAAACTTGGTTTGCGCCTGAGTGCAGAAGAACGCACCGCCGTGGACGACTGGATGAAGGAAAACGCTGCATGACCCATATTCTTGCCATCGATCAGGGCACCACGTCCTCGCGTGCGATTGTGTTTGACGGGAACATGCAGCCTGTCGCCTCGGCGCAGGAAGAATTCAAGCAGCATTTCCCGAACAGTGGCTGGGTGGAACACAAACCCGCCGATCTGTGGGCCACTGTGCAATCGACGTGCAAGGCGGCTATGGATAAGGCAGGTCTTGGGGCAGGGGACATTGCTGCCATCGGCATCACCAACCAGCGCGAAACAACCGTGATCTGGGATGCGGAAACAGGTGAGCCGTTGCACAACGCCATCGTCTGGCAGGACCGCCGCACGGCGCAGATGTGCGAAGGGTTGCGGGCCGAAGGGCATGGCGACCAGGTGACGGCGATCACCGGTTTGCTGCTAGACCCGTACTTCAGTGCAACCAAGGTGAAGTGGATCCTTGATCAGCATGAGGGATCGCGGGATCGGGCCAAGGCGGGCAAGCTGCTGTTCGGCACGGTCGACAGCTTCCTGATCTGGCACATGACGGGCCGCACGGCCCATGTCACCGATGCGACCAATGCCGCACGCACCATGCTTTACGACATCCACAAGGGCGCCTGGAGCCCCGAGATGTGCGCCATGCTCGACATTCCGATGGAGATGCTGCCCGAGGTCCGCGATTGCGCATCTGACTTTGGCGTGACGGATTTGCTGGGTGGCGAGACGCCGATTTATGGCGTGGCGGGCGACCAGCAGGCAGCGACCATCGGGCAGGCTTGTTTCGAGCCAGGCATGCTGAAATCGACCTATGGCACGGGCTGCTTTGCGCTCTTGAACACGGGCGATGCGCCGGTGACTTCGAACAACCGTTTGCTGACCACCGTGGCCTATCAGCTGGATGGCAAGCCGACCTATGCGCTGGAAGGATCGATCTTTATCGCCGGGGCCGTGGTGCAGTGGCTGCGTGACGGGTTGGGCATCATTGCCAGTGCAGCCGAAACGCAGGCGCTGGCCGAGAAGGGCAGTGGGAACGTGACTCTCGTTCCGGCTTTCACTGGTCTGGGTGCCCCGTATTGGAACCCGGATTGCCGTGGGGCCACCTTCGGTTTGACCAGGGATACGGGGCCTGCCGACATGGCGCGCGCGGCATTGGAAAGCGTTGGCTTCCAAACCCGCGATCTTTGGGAAGCGATGCGGGCGGATTGGCCCGATGCGGGCGATGCAGTGCTGCGCGTTGATGGCGGGCTCAGCGCCAATGACTGGGCCATGCAATTCCTGTCGGACATGCTGGGCGCGCCGGTAGATCGGCCTGCCGGGCTCGAGACAACGGCACTGGGGGCGGCATGGCTGGCCGGCATGCGTGCTGGCATCTACCCGGATACCGAAGGCTTCGCTGCCACATGGGCACGCGAAGCACGGTTTGATCCGCAGATGTCGGAAGATGCGCGTGAAGCGGGCTATGGCCGTTGGAAACGCGCCATCAATGCAACGCAGGCCGTTTGATGGCAAACGCAAGCAAGACACCGCGTGCTTTGATCGAGGGCCGTGCGGCTCTGATCGTGATCGACATTCAGGCCAGTACATTTATCGACGACAGCGAAGTGCGGTCGATCGACAATATGCCCGGCTACAAGGATCGTATGCTGGCTGCACGTACCGCGATTGACGCCGCGCGCGCCGCAGACGTGCCGGTGATTTTCATCCAAGAGGTCCACCATCCGTCCATGGTCGATTTTGGCCGCGAACTGGACGGGGACGAGGATGTGCACTGTCTTGAAAACAACCCGGCCACGGCGCTGGCGGTCAAGGAAATGGATGTGCGTCCGGATGATTACGTGATCCGCAAGCGGCGCTATTCGGCCTTTTTCGGGACGGATTTCGAGATCCTGCTGAAAGGTCTCAAGGTTGACACTTTGCTGCTGGTCGGCGGGCTGACCGATGTCTGTGTGCACTACACTTTTGTTGACGGGCACCAGCACGACTATTTCTGCCGCGTGATCGAGGATTGCGTCGCCGGATCAAGTCTGGAGGCGCACGAGGCGTCCTTGCGGGCCATGGAGTATCTGCAAACCGGCGCACGCCGCAGTTTGAAAGAGGTTTTGGCGGGACTTTAGCCTCGAGACCCGACAGTCACTTCGACCTCTCCGATCCCAGCGACGCCCCCGGTCATTACGTCTCCCGGGTCGACAGCGCCCACTCCGGCAGGGGTACCTGTCATGATCAGGTCGCCCGGGGCCAGCGTCACCGCTTGCGATAGGTAAGCCACGTGATCGCGGACGGGCCAGATCAGGTCCGAAATGTCTGCATCCTGCCGCATCTCTCCGTTCACGGCGAGCCAGATACGCCCAGCGGTCAGGCTGGGAACATCCACCAGCGGCACAAGCGGCGACATGGGGGCGGAAAAATCAAACGCTTTTGCCCAGTCCCATGGGCGGCCCATTTTCTTGGCTTCGGCCTGTAGATCGCGGCGCGTCATGTCGATGCCCACACCGGCGCCCCAGACGTGATCCATGACGGCATCGGCCGGGATGTTTGCGCCTCCGGTACCGATGGCGATGACCAACTCGATCTCGTGATGCAGGTCTGCCGTCAGCGGCGGATAAGGAATGGTGCAGGGGCTGTCGGCAACGGCGTCCGCGGGTTTGGTAAAGAAGAACGGTGGCTCACGGTCGGGATCCTTGCCCATCTCGCGCGCATGGGCGGCATAATTCCGTCCAACGCAAAAGATGCGGCGGACCGGGAAGCGGTCTTCTGACCCTGCAACAGCGACAGAGGCTTGCTGCGGAAGCGGTATGACAAAGCCCATGGCTGGCCCTTTCCTTGTTAACGGCACATGACCCGAACGAGGCTTGGGCGTCCACCCCGGCTGCATAATTTTACATAATCCACATTACGGGTCGCTTACTGGCCTTGCCGCCACAGAAAGCTGCTGGCACAGTTCCCATGTTCAAACGGAGGTGCCGATGGGCCTGAAGACAACTGCCGCGAAAATGGTCGCCGATGCGCGCGCCCGCATCAAAGAGGTTGAGACGGTGGATGCCATCAAGTCAGTGGATAATCCTGACGTCGTTATCGTCGATATCCGGGACATTCGCGAACGTCAGCGCAGTGGATACATCCCCGGATCGGTCCATGCGCCGCGCGGCATGATCGAGTTTTGGGTCGACCCCAACAGCCCCTACTTCAAGGACGTGTTCGGTCAGGCTGACAAAACATACCTGTTTCATTGTGCCTCGGGCTGGCGATCGGCGCTGACCGTCGCCACATTGAAGGACATGGGATTTGAGGCGGGGCATCTGCGCGAAGGTTTCTCGACCTGGGAAGCGCAAGGCGGCCCGGTGGAAAAGGAGGACAGGGCATGACACCCGATATGAATTGTCACCCGAAAGTCACCCCGTTCTTTGATGAGCGGTCGAATACGATTTCCTATGTCGTGCAGGAACCAAGCGGGCGGGCCTGTGCGGTCATCGATGCTGTGATGGACATAGACTATGCCGCGGGTGCTTTGAATTTCGATGGTGCCGATAAGATCATCGCCCACATACGCGCCAATGACCTCCGGCTCGACTGGATCATCGAAACCCATGTCCACGCCGATCACCTGTCGGGGGCACCCTACATCCAGCAGGCTTTGGGCGGGAAAATCGGCATCGGCGCCAAGATCACCGATGTGCAGGACACCTTTGGGAAAGTGTTCAACGAAGGGACCGAGTTCCAACGCGACGGGTCGCAATTCGATGCGCTGTTCGAAGACGGCGACAGCTACGAGGTTGGCGCCATGACCTGCTTTGCCATGCACACGCCCGGTCATACCCCCGCCTGCATGGTGCATGTCATTGGGGATGCTGCTTTTGTCGGCGATACGCTATTCATGCCGGATGGCGGTTCGGCGCGCGCGGATTTCCCGGGTGGGGATGCCGGGCAACTTTACGACAGTATCATGCGCGTTCTGGCCCTGCCCGATGCCATGCGCTTGTTCATCTGCCACGATTACGGCCCCGGCGGGCGCGCAATCGCGTGGGAGACGACAGTGGCGGAAGAGCGGGAAAAGAACATTCACGTGGGTGGCGGCAAAACGCGCGAGGATTTCATCAAGTTTCGCACGGAACGGGACAAACAGCTCGCGATGCCAAGCCTGATCATTCCCGCGCTACAGGTGAACATGCGCGCCGGTGAAATCCCGCGTGATGACGAGGGGGACATGGCGCTCAAGGTCCCATTGGGCAAACTCTGACACTTCCCTGTTTTAAAAAATCCTCCCCGAAGGGCCGGGTTGAGCTGGGACGTCCCTTGCCATTTGACGTCTGCGGCTCAACACTCGGGCCATGACCCTTTCCGCTCGCATCGACGGTCACCGCGACGCTTTGATCGCGTTGACACAGGATTTGATCCGCATTCCCACGCTGAACCCGCCGGGACGGCATTATCACGACATCTGCGCATTGGTCGGGGATCGGCTGAAGGGGCACGGGTTCGATGTGCAGATGATCCGGGCTCATGGCACACCGGGCGACAGCGACACCTATCCGCGCTGGAACGTGGTGGCGCGGCGCGAAGGGACACGTGCCGGGGAATGTGTGCATTTCAACAGCCACCACGATGTGGTCGAGGTGGGCCACGGATGGACCCGCGATCCGTTCGGGGCAGAGGTTGAGGGCGACAAGATCTATGGCCGGGGTGCGTGCGACATGAAAGGCGGGCTGGCCGCCTCGATCATCGCGGCAGAGGCATTTATCGAAGAACACCCCGACTATGCGGGTGCGATTGAAATCAGTGCAACAGCGGACGAGGAATCGGGCGGCTATGGCGGCGTGGCTTACCTTGCTGAAAGGGGTCTGTTCGCGCCCGAGCGGGTCCAGCATGTCATCATCCCCGAACCCCTGAACAAGGACCGCATTTGCCTGGGTCATCGCGGCGGCTGGTGGGCCGAGATTGAAACGAAGGGCGAGATTGCCCATGGCTCCATGCCATTTCTCGGTGATTGCGCGGTGCGGCACATGGGGGCCGTGTTGGACAAGTTCGAAAGTGACCTCTACCCGGCCATGGCCAGCAGACACACCGAAATGCCCGTGGTGCCGGATGGCGCGCGGCAGTCCACGATGAACATCAATTCGATACATGGCGGTCAACCGGAACAGGCCGAAGACTATGATGGCCTTCCCGCCCACTGTGTGCCGGACAGCTGCCGCATCGTGATCGACCGTCGCTTTCTGGTCGAAGAAAACGTTGAACAGGTGCGCGGTGAAGTGGTCGAGCTGCTTGAAGGGCTGAAAGCCTCACGAGACCGGTTTGAATACGAAATGCGCGAGCTGAACGTGGTTTTACCGTCGATGACGGACAAATCTGCACCCGTGGTGGAAACAGTCCATGCCGCCATTGAAAGCGTATTGGGGGTCGAACCCACCTATGTCGCCTCCCCCGGGTCTTATGATCAAAAACATATCGACCGGATCGGCAAGCTGCGCAATTGCATCGCCTATGGTCCGGGCGAGTTGGAACTGGCCCACAAGCCCGATGAATGGGTTGGGATCACCGATATGCTCGACAGTGCCAAAGTGATGGGTCACGCGCTCGAAACCCTGCTCTTGCCGTAAGCCAAACCGTGGCTGCGGATTACGTCCGGTTTAAGATCCCTTGATATGTTGTCGCCGGATGTGCATTTTCTGATGTGGAAGGACACTTGCAGATATGACCAAGACAAACAGCGCAACCGTTGCCCGCAGTGAAAACGCCGGAAAGTTCACCGTCCGCAAGGAAGGTGGGGACACGTCCGAGCATGCTTCGGGCAAAAAGACCCCCAAGGTTGTGCGCAGTTCAATCAGCAAGAACAGGGACGCCCTGCAGCGGCTCGCCAATCGGTAAGCGGCACTATCGCGTCAAGCTTGGCGACGTTCTTGAGGCCCATGAGCAATCACTTGAGGCGTTCGGCGGGTTGCCGGGTATCTGCAATCTCGACAGTATTCTGGGTGCGATTGGCCGTCCCTATCACGGCTATCACCTGCCTATTCACAAGAAAGCCGCGGCCCTGCTGCATGGCTTGGCGACGTCCCATGGCTTCAATGATGCCAACAAGCGCACAGCGTGGCTGACGACAGAAGTGCTGTGCCTCAACAGCGGCTACGATCTGGCCATCCATACTGGGGATCGGATCGATGACGTGGTGGTCGACGTGGTGACCGGGGCCATGTCGCAAACCGCGCTCGAAACCTGGTTTCGCGCGCGGCTGTCCAAGCTCGATGACTAGTTAGCGTTTGGCGATCACCGGCACGTCGATATTGTCGATCAAACGGACACCGGCCATCCAGGCTGCAGCAAACAGCCGCGCGGGTTGGCTGGCCTGCTCGATCATGGTGAGCGTGTCATTGGTGCGCATCTCAAGGTAGTCGATCTCACCAAACCCGGCCGCTGCCAGCCGCGCCTGCGCGTCCGGCAACAGGTCGGCAATCGACGTCCCCTGCCCTAACGCTTCGGCCATCTCTTCCATGACATCATTCAGCGCTGCCGCCCGGCCACGTGCCTGATCAGACAGCAGCAGGTTGCGCGAAGACATGGCCAGCCCGTCAATCTCGCGAATGGTCGGGCAACCCACCACCTCGACCCCCAGATCCAGATCGCGCGCCAACCGTCGCACCACCTGCAATTGCTGGAAGTCCTTTTCGCCAAAGAACGCCAGATCGGCCGATGTCTGGGTGAACAGCTTGGTCACCACCGTTGCGACCCCGTCAAAGTGCCCGGGCCGGTGCGCACCGCACAAAACGTTGGTCAGCCCGTCTACGCTGATGTTCGTCGCAAACCCGTCCGGGTACATTTGCGGCCCGTCAGGGACATAGATCGCGTCGACCGAGAACCGTTCCAGTTTGCGCGCGTCCTCGTGTTCGGTGCGCGGATAATTCTCAAGGTCTTCTGGGTTGTTGAACTGCTTGGGGTTCACAAAGATCGTCACGATCACCCGATCCGACATGTCCTTGGCCCGCGCCACGAGGCTCAGGTGGCCGTCATGCAGCGCGCCCATTGTCGGCACAACGCCGATGGTTTCGCCAGAGCGTTGCCAGCTCCGTGTCATCTCGCGCAGCTCGGCCAATGTACGCACGATTGGCGCCGTCATGTCTTGGCTCCGGGCACTGCGTCACCAAACACGTGTTCGGGTCCGGGGAAGCGGCGCGCGCGCACGTCCTCGGCATAGGCCGCGATGGCGGCTTCGCCGTCCACGCTCAGCTCGGCATAGCGTTTCACGAACTTGGCTTTGAAAGCAGTGAACAGGCCCAGCATGTCATCGACAACCAGGATTTGCCCGTCGCATCCGGCAGAGGCACCGATGCCGATGGTCGGGATGTCGATAGCCTGCGTGATCTGATTGGCGAGGGTTTCCGGCACCTTCTCAAGCACGACGGCAAATGCCCCCGCGTCTGCTACGGCCTTGGCATCGGCAATCAGGGTTGCAGCCGCATCGCCGCGGCCCTGTACCTTGTAGCCGCCCAGCGTGTTGATCGATTGGGGGGTCAGGCCGATATGGGCCATGACCGGAATGCCGCGTGCCACAAGGAACGCAATGGTATCCGCCATTGCCACGCCACCCTCAAGCTTGACGGCGCCTGCGTCCGTCTCGGCCATCAGCCGCGCGGCATTGCGGAATGCCTGTTCCGGCCCTTCTTCGTAGCTGCCAAAGGGCATGTCGATCACCATCATGGCGGATGTCAGACCGCGAGCTACCGCCTTGCCATGCATCACCATCATGTCCATCGTCACGCCAAGGGTCGAGGGCAGCCCATGCAGCACCATGCCTACGCTGTCACCCACAAGGACAAAGTCGCAATGGGTGTCCATCATCTGTGCCATGGGGGTGGTGTAGGCCGTGAGGCTGACAATCGGCGTGCCCCCTTTCATGGCCCGGATATCGTCAGGCAAGGGTGCGGTTTTGCGGGCTGTGGCGCTCATGTCCATGTCCTTCGCATTGGGTCTTTGCGCGCCCATAGCAGGCCCGGGGCCGCAATGTCACCACCCCGGGCCGTGACGTCACAGCATACGCACGGACATGCCGCCGTCCGCAATCAGCGGTGCGCCAGTGACAAAGGACGCGTCATCGGACAGCAGGAACAGGGCCGCGCGCGCAATTTCCTCGGGGTCCGCCAGCCGTTTCATCGGGTGTAATCCCGCTACGAAGTCGATGGTGTCAGGGTCGTCACCCGCCATGGCCGTGCGTGTGCCACCGGGCAAGACCGCATTCACCCTGATACCCCGCCCGGCCCAGTCGATGGCCAGTGATTGGACAAGGCCCACCAACCCGGCTTTGGACGCGGCATAGGCCGCCATACCGGGCATCCCGCCATTGCCGAGGCCGACAAATGATCCCGTGAACACCAAAGCGCCCCCGCCCCGCTTGACCAGCGCGGGGATCTGGGCGCGAGCGGACAGGAATGCGCCGGTCAGGTTGGTCTGGATGACATCAGCCCATGTCTGATCCGTCATGTCGGTGACCGGACCCATCTCACCCACCATACCGGCATTGTTGAATGCACCATCCAGACCGCCAAAGCGTGCCATGGCCGTATCGACAAGTGCGTTGGCAACAGATGGATCAGCCACATCTCCGGCAGCATAGGCAGCGTGCCCGCCTATGGCTTCAATCTCGGTCACGATCTCCTGCAACTTGTCGGCCCGTCGGGCACCCAGAACCACGTTTGCGCCTTCTTGCGCAAACAGCCGGACTGCGGCCGCGCCGATCCCGCTGCTTGCACCGGTGATTATGATCGTTTTGTCTTTCAGTCGCATGTTTTCTGCCTTTCGGAAATCTGTGTTCAGGCGCCCGCTCTACGCACCGCGCGACCCTGCGCCGACCCGTTTCCTGCGCAGGCGTCGGCGCTGCTGCGTAACCCGCAAGAAACGGATCAAAGGCACAGAAGGCTTGCACGGTGCCCGGTTTGCGGGAAAGCTGGGGGAAACGCACCGATGGGGAGACCGCCATGTTCAACCGACTGATGATGACCACCGCTGCCATCGCCCTTGCCGCGACGGGGGCCTGGGCAAAAACAGACATCACTGTGGCCATGCAATTGGAACCCCCGCACCTTGATCCCACCTCGGCCGCCGCGGGGGCCATCGACCAGGTGCTTTATTCCAACGTGTTCGAGGGGCTGACCCGCTTCATGGGCGATGGGTCGGTTGTGCCGGGTCTGGCGGAAAGCTGGGAAATCTCGGATGACGGGCTGACATATACCTTTGCGCTGCGCGAGGGTGTCACCTTTCACGACGGCACCGGCATGGACGCCGAAGATGTGAAATTCACCTTCGACCGCATCCTTGCCGAAGACAGTGCCAATGCGCAAAAGGCGCTTTATGCTGCCATCGCCTTGGTCGAGGTGGTCGACCCGCAAACCGTCCGCATGACGCTGAACGAGCCCAACGGCAACCTGCTGTTCAACCTCGCATGGGGTGATGCCGTGATCGTGGCACCGGAAAGCATCGAGAACATCAAGCAACAACCCATCGGCACCGGCCCCTTCAAGTTCGATAGCTGGACGCAGGGCGACAGCATCAGCATCAGCCAATACGACGGGTATTGGGGCGATGCACCTGCCCTGACCAAAGCCACTTTCAAGTTCATCTCGGACCCAACGGCCGCCTTTGCCGCCGTGATGGCCGAGGATGTGGACGTGTTCACGGGCTTCCCCGCGCCCGAAAACCTACCGCAATTCGAAGCCGACCCGCGCTTTCAGGTGCTTGTCGGTTCGACCGAAGGCGAGACGATCCTATCCACCAACAATGCACAGCCCCCCTTTGATGATCTGCGTGTCAGGCAGGCCGTGGCCCATGCCATCGACCGCCAAGCCATCATTGACGGGGCAATGTTCGGCTATGGCACCCCGATCGGGACGCACTTTGCGCCGCACAACCCGGCCTATGTCGATCTGACGGGTGGTTCTGCCTTTGATCCGGAAAAGGCCCGCGCCCTTCTGGCCGAGGCCGGGATGGAAGGCGGGTTTGAAACCACGTTGCACCTGCCACCCCCATCTTACGCGCGTCGCGGGGGGGAGATTATCGCCGCCCAACTGGCCGAGGTTGGGATCAAGGCCGAAATCATCAATGTCGAATGGGCGCAGTGGCTGGAAACCGTGTTTCGCGGCAAGAATTTCGGCCTGACCATCGTCAGTCACACAGAGCCGATGGATATCGGCATCTATGCCAATCCCGACTATTACTTCCAGTACGACAATCCGGCGTTTCAGGAGTTGATCAGTACGCTGAACAGCACCACGGACCCCGATAAGCGGACCAATCTGATGGCCAAGGCGCAAGAGATGATCGCGAATGATGCGGTCAACGGCTACCTGTTCCAACTGGCACAGCTGTCCGTCGCCAAGGCCGAGGTACAGGGTCTCTGGACCAACGCACCCACGCAGGCCACGGACCTCACGGGTGTGAGTTGGGCAGAATAATCCTGTACAGGGCAGGCAGCCGCCCAAGCCAGCGCGCGAACCCGGAGTACTTCACTGGTGAAGTGTGGCAGGATCCGATCATCTCGGCCGAAGCGCCGGCGCGGCTGCATGCGCTTACCGTACATTTCGCACCGGGAGCCCGGACGGCATGGCACACGCATCCGCTGGGCCAGACGCTTCATGTGACCCAAGGGGCCGGTTTGATCTGTATGCGGGGCGAGACACCGCAAGAAATCCGCCCGGGTGACACGGTTTGGATTCCTGCAGATGCCGAGCATTGGCATGGTGCAGCGCCGGACACCGCCATGACCCATATCGCCATGCAAGAGGCGCTGGACGGGTCAGCCGCCACATGGCTGGAACAGGTCAGCGACGCGGATTACGGCGGATAGGTCGAAGGGGGGCCAGCCCCCCGGCCTGCGGCCTCCCCCCGAAGTTTATCTGGCAAAGTGAATGGGGATCAGAGTTGCGCGAGACGGTGTCGCACCTCTTCCCGGATCGGGCCGTTGCGGGGGGTGTCTTGTAGTGACATAAACCAGTGCTCTGGTGGGTTTTTGCCGCGCCGGTTGCCATCAAAGCGTAATCCACGCAGCACGTCCTCGCCGTCGGGGGTGACGCGGTCGGGAATGTCGTACCCGTTCAACGTGGCCCAAACGCCAGTCCACAGACGTCCCACGGACCAAGGGTTGTAGCCACCGCCACCTAGCACCAACAGCCGCGGGGCGAGGTTCATCAGGGCGCGGACGATGGCCCAATGCGCCGTGTTGGAGAGGGACAAATGCGCTTGGGGGTCTTCTTCGACCCCGTCGGCGCCACACTGAATGACGATGGCGTCCGGTCGAAATGCCTCAACATGGGGCAAAATGACCTGATCCCGGATCAGGGCCATTTCGTCATCGTTGAGATGTCGTGGAACAGGTATGTTGACCAAGGTATCCATCGCTCCAAGCGCGCCTGTACGCGGCCACAACCCATCCTCATGCACCGAGATCATCAGCACATCCGGGTCATCGCCAAAGGCGACCTCGACCCCATCCGGGTGGTGCGCGTCAATATCCACATATGCGACACGCGCAGCCCCGTTCCGCTGCAGGGCAAGGATCGCAAGCACCGGATCATTGAGATAGCAGAACCCCCCGGCCCGATCCGGCATCGCGTGATGCGTGCCGCCCGCTGGGTGATAGACGATGCCTCCGTCACGAAGCAGTTCACCTGCCAACAGCGATCCCCCCGCTGCCGTGGCAGGACGGCGGTACATCTCGGGAAAGACCGGGTTGTTGGACGTACCCAAACCGTGCCGGATTCTTACGTCATCACTCACATGCTGCGCTGTTTCGGCCGCGTGCAAGGCCGACAGGTACGCCTGTGTGTGCCAGATGGTCAGTGCGTTTGGCTTGGCACGTGGGCTGGGAACATAGGCTTCGTTTGGCAACCACCCCATCGCGCGGCTCAGGTCGATGACGGTGGATACGCGCGGCACCCGCAAAGGGTGCCACGTTCCGTAGGACGATCCGCGGTAGATCTCGGAGCCAATGAACAAGGGGCGTTTCATGACCCATACATAACGGTCCTGTCCACTGCGGCGAGGGGTCAGGCCGCCGCAGCGCCCATTGCCTCGGCCCGCTTCAGCCAATTTGCGATCTTTTCGGGCTTGGCCAGTTTGACCGATCCCAGCATCACAACGTTGCGGGGCTTCACGCCAACGAACTTCATGACCTGGTTGCGCATCACGCGGCGGCCCGGACTGCGGTAGAGCAGCGTGTCGACCCATGGCGGTGTATCGGCCGTGATGATCGCGTCACCCGTCCGGCCCTCAAGCAGCTTGTCCCAGCCCAGACCGCGCCCGTGATACTTGTAAGCAAATCCAGATTGCAGCCCCGCATCCATCACCGCTTTGGCCTGCGCGGGCATCGCGCCCCACCAATAGGGATGCACGATCATTACGTGATCAGCCCAGCGGACATTGTCCTGCCACGTCTGCACGTCGGGCGATACGGGCGCATCTGCATCATAGCCGTGTTCTGTTTCCATGTCCGACAGGTGCATGATCCGCACCTCGGCCCCTTTGGCCCGGGCCCCTTGCGCA
>NZ_CANMBJ010000008.1 GCF_947496075.1 uncultured Tateyamaria sp. | reverse complement strand
GTCGCAGCAGTCTTGACGGCGAGGTTGGATGCGTCTCGCGCAGTTCCAATCAAGAACCCGAAGAGGGTGGTTAAAACTATTGCGATGGACCCGACAAAGAGCGTGTTGAGAAAACCCACGAACAACGTCCGTGCATATGGGTCCCTTATGTCCTTCTGGACCAGTGAAAAACTGTAGTCCCACCCCGTGCTGCGCTCCAGAAAGCCAAATCCGCTGGTCAGGCCCTGCGCCGCCAAGTTCGTTCTGGCAGTGGTGAATCCCCCGTAGACAACAAGCAGGGAAACACCAATCAAGACCGCTTGTATGATGATTTTTCGCCGTTTTACCTTGCGGCGTAACTCTTCTGCTTTGGACATGGCAGTTTCCCTACTCATGAGTCAGAAAGGGCCAGCTTTGAAGCCGGCCCTTCCAGCATCTGATCAATCGAGGATCGGTGCGTAAAGCACGCCGCCGTGGCTCCAGAGGTTGTTGAGTCCACGATCCAGCTTGTAGGGGCTGTTTGCACCCAGATTACGATCGTAGACTTCGCCGAAGTTGCCTACGGCCGCGATCATCTCGCGCGCCCATGTGTCGCGCAGACCAAGGCGTTCACCCATGCCGGGCTCGACACCCAGCAGGCGGGCAACTTTCGGGTTCGGTGGGTTGGCGGCCATTTCTTCGACATTGGCCATGGTTACGCCTTCTTCTTCGGCGATCAGCATTGCGGCGAGCATCCAGTTGACCACATCAACGAATTCTTCATCGCCCTGACGCATGGCTGCGGAAATTGGCTCCGACGACAACTGGTCGCTCAGGATCACGTGTGCATCGGGGTTGTCGATCTCGGTCGCCCGCAGAACAGCGAGGTTGGGACCCCACCCAGCAAAGGCATCGCAACGGTTGGCTACATATGCCGCACGCAGCTCTGCAGCGCTTTCGTATGACACCATGGTGTGTTCGACACCGATTGTGGACAGGTAGTTCGCTGAAATCCGTTCGATGGTGGTCCCGGCCTCGACGCAGATTGTGCCGCCTTCAAGGTCCTTGGCTTCGGTGATGCCCAGATCACCGTGTGCCATGAATTGGGTACCGCCGAAGAAGTATGGCAGGCTGAACTGAAGGCCAAGTTCCGTATCGCGGCCCATGGTCCAACCGGTTGCCTTGATGATGACGTCAACGTCACCGGATTGCAGCGCTGGGAAGCGTTGTGCCCAGGACAATGGTACGATCTGGTTCGCGTTGGGGTCGCCCAAAATGGCCGTTGTCAGCGCGCGACACAGGTCAATGTCCAGACCTTTCCATTCGTTCTTATCGTTCACCTCGACGAAACCAAAGTAGCTGCCGTTGTGACCGGAGCATAGCAGTGTGCCACGTTCCTTTATTTGTTTGACGGTTGCGCTCTCGGCCATCGCGGTGACCGGGAGCAGTGCAAGCGCGGCCGCCACCACGCTGGTAAGAGACATTTCCCTGAGCATCTTATTTCCCTATTGTTCTGTATAATGGCATATTTGTGCTGTTATGTAGCATGAAGTCGAAACTTAGTATGAGTCAAGCTTAAATCTTGATTGCAGTGCATCCCGAGGGTCAGCGGGGAGAAAGGTGCAACTGTTGTCTGCACGGCACAGAGGCAGCGGATCACTTGGGAAGTGGTATGATTGGGGAGCGTTTTGGGAGCGGCGTACCGGCAGTGCTGTCGCCGCCGCGGACAAGCAAGGTCAGTTTGCCTTGATGCTTTCACTCAAGAAATCGTTAACGCGCTGTGCGTTCACCGGCTTGGGCAGCAGTTTGATGTTCAAACGTTTGCAATGCGAGCGCAGCTCTGTCGTGCGATCCGCAGATATGATCGATGCCGGGACGCGGCCGTATTTGTGCAGTAGATGCTCGTAAAGTGTGATGCCGGTCATGCCGTCACCCAATTGGTAGTCCAGGAGAAACACATCGGGCACAAGGTCAATTTCCGATATTGTCGAAAGCGCTTCTTCTCCGGTTTCGGCCAAGATCACCTCGCCGCCACAGCTTTCGATCAAATGGCTGATGGCCTGTGCGACACCCCGATTGTTCTCGACCAGCATCACCAACAATCCGTTCAGATCGCGGAGTGTGTGCGAGGGCGTCGTGTCATGGGGGCTTTGCAACCGTGCCGTGGGTGCAGAAATTGGCACCACTATGGAAAAGCAACTGCCTGTTCCCGGTTGTGACCAGAGTTCCAATGGATGGCCAAGGCCTTTGCAAGCCCGTTCGACAATCGCCAAGCCCAATCCAAGCCCTGAATTCGCTGCGCCGGATCCCAGTTGCTTGAACTCCTGAAAAATCGTTTGTTGATCTTCTTCGGCAATGCCGCATCCGCTGTCCCAAACTTCTATGCGCGCAAAATCCCCGACCCGTCTGACACCCGCTAGGACGCGCCCTGTTTCGGTGTAGCGGATCGCATTTGACAACAGGTTCTGAACAATCCGGCGTAAGTACCCTGGATCGCTGACAACGGTCAGGCCACTATGGATCAGGTTGAATGCAAGACCTTTTGCGCGTGCGCTTGGAGCCAGTTCGTCCCTCAGAGGGTCGAAGATTTCTGTCAACGAGATGGGCTGGATATCAAACACAGCCTTGCCCGCATCCAGTTTTGAAATTGCCGACAGGGCTTCGATGATCTGCTCAACACCCTGAAGTGCCGTTTCAGTCTTGGCAACGATCTGTTGGACATCCGCGTTGTCGATCTGATCCGCAATCGACGAGACAAAAAGCTTTGCTGCGGACAGAGGCTGCAGCAGGTCATGGCTGGCGGCTGCTACAAAACGGGACTTTGACGCATTTGCCCGTTCTGCTTCGGCCAAGGCATCCTCGAGCTCTGCTGTGCGTTCCTCAACCCACAGCTCCAGTTTCTCGTTGACGTTGGCCAGAGCGCGGGTCGCAGCACGTTCCGAGGTGACATCGGTCAGGCTGATCACGAAACCTTTGTCCGGCATTTCCTGGGCAAAGATGCTGTAAATCTGGTCACCCTTACGGGTCACTTCGAACGCGATTGGTTCACGTGAGCGGGTGCGGTTGGCCCAGTCAATCAGTCGCTGCGCGGTAAAACGTGATCCGAAAGTCAACTCCTCGCGAAACTGGTCCATAAGGTCGTCGAATTTCAGTTTTTCCCGCGCGCGTGCGGGCGCAACGTCTAACAGCCTGTCCATACGCTTGTTCCATCCGACCAGCGTTTTATCGTGGTCAAAGATGCAGACACCTTGGTTCAGGTGGTCGAGTGTGGCTTGCAGTCTGCGCGCTTGCTGATGGCGCATCTTGTCCCGTTCGTGACGTTCCATCCGAATGATGTCGGTCACATCGGTCTGCAGGATAACCGTCCCGTTGCGGGAGGTGCGGTGTTCCGAGGCTTGCAGCCAGCGATCCCAGATCAGGCTGACGTTGAACACCACGTGCTCTTCGCGGTGCCGCTCGATACGCAGTTGCGCCCAGTCTTCTGCGGTTTGCCCGTCTGGCAGTGCCAGAAAGCGGCTGTTTGAAATGGAAGTGACATATTCCTGAAACGTCAGCCCTTCCTTTAGAACGGGCTCAACATCCTGCAGATCGCGACAAAAGCGGCTGTTGAACAGGACCAACCTGTCCTGTTCGTCAAACAGCGCGAAGCCTTCGTTGATTGTCTCGATCGCTTCGGCCAAATTCGACCGGGCAGTCTCAGTCTCTATATTTGCCTGTTCAAGCCGTGCGTTGGAATCCTGCAAGAGGTCCAATGTGCGTTCAAGGTCACGGGTGCGTTCCCGCACCTCGGACTCCAGAAGAGCCGCACGTTCGAATTGCTGATAGGCAAAGCCGGATTGTTCCGTCTTTTGTTCGACCCGCCGCATCAGCGCCTGAGATATCTGGAGAAGCTTTTCGTTCTGCCGCTCAAGCGAGTCCCGCGGATCGATCAGAGACATTATGCGCGTCCCTTGTCTCGCGGATCCGGATGGTAGAAGGCCACTCCGCTCATCGTGTGGTTCACGTGCAAGGGTCCGATCTGTTCACCATAGGTCGAAAAGCCAGTGACCCGATGTTCGCCCAAAACGTCCGAAATTTGCCGCGTCTGTTGCGACTGCTCTGCTTCGATCCGGCGCAGAATGCAATCGCAGCCAATGATGTTTGTCGGTTTCCGTGGATGGCTTAGATCGGACAGTTTCTTTTGCAAATGCGCTGACAGGTTTTCTTGCGAAGCCACTGTCAGGACCATCCCTTCGTCAATAGCAGAAAAGAATACCAATTCGCCATGTTCGTTCACCTGCTGGATCGCACGCACGTGGTGCGTGTCGCCAATCCTGACGACAACAGGATGCGACGCAAATGTGAAACGGTCCAGCTGGTTTGGGTCCTTGCCCACAAGCCGGGCATATTCGCGTGCGGCAGGTTCTGCATTGATCTCTTTTACAATGCGGCGTGCGGGATCGGCGCCTGTCACGACCATTTGCGTTTCGCCAGGCACCAGATGATTCAGGCTGAACACGCGGGTCTGAAACTTGCTGCGGGCCAGGGTGAGGATCGCAGCGTTGCTGGCCACTTTGCCATTCAGCGCCACAAAGGTCTGAACAAAGCTGGTCCCATCGCCAGCCGATCCACCAAAAATGGGAAAGTCACGCAACGCCGGCGCAATCGTGGCCGCTAACGTATCCTCGCTGAGCGACAACCCATCCACAACAAGGAAGGCAAAACTGTCATCGAGATCAGGCGTCTTGTCCCGAAGGGAGATCCGTTCAAGCGTGATTTCGTCGATGGTCGCTTGCGTATCGAGAGCATTGATATTCTCGATCATGATCGACTTTGTTACAAACCCGTCGGACGGAAACCCGACAGCAACGACAAGACCTTCCTCATAGCCGGTTGCACCAATCTCGCCCGCAGTTGTGCAGGCCAAGACGTCGGTGTTAGGAAACAGCGCGGCGGCCTCGGCCACAACACCCTGGAAGTCGACCAGGGGCGTTACAAACAAGGCCACAAGCGCAAGCGGCCCGTCACCCAACTTGCGTTTCAGGTGTTTGACCGGCGATGTCGTCGAAGCGCGCACTTCACCTGTACGAAGTATATCGTACTGGTCTGCCACGGCACGTCCTTCAAGCCTGTCGGCCTTGGACTGCAATGTCATTTGATTATCTCCCTGACGCGAAGGATAGGGGCGTCAGTCCGATGTTGGCAAGACTTTTGAATACTTCGCTTCCTGCGCAACAAGGACGGCCTGGGTCCGGCTTTGAACGCCAAGCTTGCGCATGATCGCAGTGACATGCGCCTTGACCGTTGTCTCGGCAATCGACAGGTCAAAGGCAATCTGCTTGTTCAACTTGCCTTCACAGATCAGGTCGAGGATGCGCGCCTGTTGGTTTGTCAAAGACGAGAGGCGGCTCAGATGATCCTCTCTGTTTTCTGCCCCATTTCCTTCGACATAGCCCGCCGGTTTGTAAACATCACCGGCTGCAATGGTTTGTATGGCCTCAAGAAAGACGGACCGATGCGAATGCTTGGGCACAAATCCCTGTGCGCCTGCGACGATTGAATTGGCTATGATCGAATTGTCGGTCATCGACGATACGATGATGACTGGTGTGCTCTCGGCCGTGCGTTTCAGCCGCATCAACCCGTCCAGCCCATCAACGTCAGGCAGGTTCAGATCCAGCAAAATAAGTGATGGTGGCGCGTCATCCGCCAATCTGTTGAGTGCACTTTCGAGACTATCAGCCGTCACAACCCTGTCGAAATTCGCGACAGATCGCAGTGTCAGCTCAAGCGCGTCACAGAACAGCGGGTGATCATCGATGACCAGCGCCCAGCCTTGTGGCACCTTGGCTTCGGATGGGTTGGATAGGGGCGTGGTTTGAAATGACATGATGCCAGCTTAGACCACGGGGCGCAGGCCGGTCACTTGCCAAAAGGTACTACATCAAAAGACAAGCGCCCCCGCTGTTGCAGGAGCGCTTGCATGTGAGGCTCAAAGATCAGTTGGCCGAAGCCAGCTGTTCGGGCAAACGGAATGTCCAGAGCATACCACCTTGGTTCAGGTAGTTCACTTTCTTGGCAACCTCACCACCCCAGAGCGGAACCGCGCCACCCCAGCCGGAAATGACGGTAACGTATTGCTCGCCGTCCTGTTCCCACGTGATGGGCTGACCCACGATGCCCGAGCCGGTCTGGAAGGACCACAGTTGTTCGCCCGTCTCGTCGTCAAAGGCGATGAACTTGCCCTCGGGCGTGCCGGTGAACACCAGGCCACCTGCTGTCGTCATCACGCCGCCCCACAGGGGTGCATCGTTCTTGAACTCCCACTTCAGCTCACCGGTGTCGGGGTCGATCGCCTTCAGGCTGCCGATGTGATCATCGTAGTTCGGCTTGATGGTAAAGCCCGAGCCTAGATATGCAGCACCCTTCTTGTAAGTGATCGGCTCGTTCCAGATGTCCATGCCCCATTCGTTGGAGGGCACATAGAAGTTGCCGGTGCGCTGGCTGAATGCCATCGGCATCCAGTTTTTGCCACCCAGGAAGCCCGGGGATGAGAACACCACTTCACCCTTTTTGCCATCTGCAGAAGCTGCGGGATCACCGGGGCGATTCTCTTCGATGAAGATCGGGCGACCGTTCTCGTCGATGCCGCTCGCCCATGTGATGTCCTTGACGAAGGGCACGGCGCTCACGAAGGCACCGTCTTCGCGGTTCAGAACATAGAAGAAGCCGTTCCGGTCGGCGGTGGCATAGCGCATGTTGCCCGCGCGGTCGGTGTAGGAGACGACCTCGTTGGTGCCATCATAGTCCCAGCCCTCGCGCGGGGTGGTCTGATAGTGCCACTTGATCTCTCCGGTGGCGGGGTCGATCCCGATGCGCGAGGCAGCATAGAGGTTGTCACCTGCGTTGCCTTCGGTTGGCGTGCCCGCGTTGCGCAGGTGGCTGTTCCATGGCGCAGGGTTGCCGGTGCCAAAGACCAGCGTGTCGGTGTCGGCGTCATAAGAGCCGCCGAGCCATGTGGCGCCGCCGCCGGTCTTCCACATATCGCCGGGCCACGTGGCGTTGAGCGTGCCGGTCATGGTGCTTTCTTCGCCGTTGAGCGTGCCCATGTGGCCTTCGATCACGGGTCGCGTCCAGACGGTCTCGCCGGTTATGGCGTCGCGGGCCTGCACTTCGCCAACAATGCCAAACTCACCGCCCGAATTGCCGGTGATGATCAGCCCATTCACGATCAGCGGCGCGGCGGTGTAGCTGTATCCAGCCTTGTAGTCCGCAATCTTCTTGTTCCAGACAGTGTCGCCGGTCTTGGCATTCAGCGCCACGATGCGTGCGTCGAGCGTGCCGAAATAGATATTGTCGCCGTAGATGGCCGCACCACGGTTCACCACGTCACAGCAGGGCAGGATACCTTCGGGCAAGCGGGCATCGTACTGCCAGATCTCTTCACCCGTCTTCACGTCGATCGCGTACATACGTGAATAGGACCCGGTGATGTACATGACACCATCATGCACGATGGGTTGCGTCTCTTGACCGCGCTGTTTCTCGCCACCCAGTGAAAAGGCCCATGCAGGGACAAGGTTGTCCACGTTGTCCTTGTTCAGGATGTCGAGCGGAGAGTAACGCTGAAGGTGGCGGCCCATCCCGTTGGTCAGCACGTCGGACGTAGAGGCCGCATCGTTCGCCAGCATCTCTTCGGTCACACCTTCTGCAAATGCTGGCGAGGTCATAAGCACCCCCACAACGGCAGCTGCAATAAATCTGTTCATTTGTTTTCCTCCCAAAACCCGTTGGTGGGCAGTTCTTACAAAGGTGACATGCTGAAACAGGCCGACCTTTGCCCTGCGCCAATTATTTGCGCAAAAGGGGCGCGTAGGTATTGCACAATGGTCGTAAGACCCCAAAGAACTTGACAGATGACGTGCGACTTTGGTCGCGCTGCGACTCAATCAGACAGCTCCTATCCTGCGTGCGGGGGGAATTGTCATGACACTCAGAGCAACGCTTGCGCTTGTCGCCATGGCCTCGACTGCTGCTGCGGAAAGCCAAAGTGTTTACCTTGAATCGCAGGATGGAGATCAGATCAAGATCGCGACAATCACGATTGCCGACGGCGGTGATTACGCCATTGAAATGGAAGATGCGCCGTTCTCAAATCACTTCCTGTCCATGCGACCCTTCCGCTGCCTTGAGGGACCAAAGAAACACTGGTGCCATGTGCCCTACCCCTATGACATCAATCGAAACATCCATGCAGACCTGACCGACCTCGAATATGACTTCTTGTTCCTTTGGAAAGGGGCCACGGAATACGGGATCAATATGTGGAACGGCGTTTACTACAAGCTGGAAGACGACGACGGTCGCCTGATCGGCACCTTGCACGAGATGGACATGGACCTGCTGTCAGCCCCGCCCGAAACGGGTAACCTTCGACCCTTGAAGGCGACAGACCTGCATGAAAGCGACCCAGACAGCCACTGGTTACCACGCATGGTCATCGATTGAAGCTGCGGCTTCGGTCGCATTCCAGCGCAGCATCATACTGCTAGGCTTAGGCAATACGGGAGGATTACGTGATGTTTTTCAAAGCACTGACCGGAGCGATGGCCGCAGCTGTCGTCGCCACGGCCGCATTCGCTGAAGACCCGACGCTGCGGGCGTCGGTTCTGAAGTTCGGGACTGTGACCTGGGAACTGAATACGATCAAACATCACGGATTTGATGCGGCACACGGGTTCGATTTGCAGGTGCAGGGCGTTGCTGGTGGATCAGCAGCTAAGGTGGCATTTCAGGGTGGCGAAGCTGATGTGATCGTGTCTGACTGGCTCTGGGTCGCGCGCCAGCGTGCCGCCGGAAAGGACTACCTCTTCATTCCCTATTCCAAGGCCGTCGGCGGCGTCATGGTGCCTGACGACAGCCCGGCCCAATCATTGTCCGACCTGTCCGGGCGCAAGATCGGCATTGCCGGTGGCCCATTGGACAAAAGCTGGCTAATCCTCCGCGCCCACGCAGAAAAGACATATGGTATCGACCTCAAGGCTGACACCAAACAGGTATTTGCTGCCCCACCCCTGATCTTCAAATCCGCTCTGTCAGGTGAGTTGGATGGGGCCATCAACTTCTGGCATTTTCTGGCGAAGATGGAGGCATCGGGAATGCGAAAACTTGTGGACGTTGCGGATGCGGCGACTGATCTTGGGCTGGATCCCGACACACCTTTGCTGGGCTACGTGGTGAAGGGCGAGATGCTGCGCGACATGCCTGACCTTGTGAAAGGCCTTGCGGCGGCTTCGCGCGATGCGAAGAACCTGTTGGCAACCGATGACGCGGAATGGGACCGTCTGCGCGACAAGATGAACGCCAAAACCGATGCACAATTCGAAGCACTCAAGGCCGGATTCCGCGCGGGTATTCCTGCCCCCGGTCCCGTGGATGAAGACGCTGCTGCGCGCATGCTTGCGCTGATGATCGAGCTGGGCGGCAAGGAGTTGATGGGCGAGGCGCAGGAGTTGCCGGCAGGCACATTCCTGCAATCCGGTAGCTAGTTGGCTTCCTCTTTGCTCGACGTCCGCTTGCAGAGTTTGCGCCATGACGACACCCGTATCCTGCAAGATGTCTCCTTCCAGCTGATGCGTGGTGAAACACTTGCCCTTGTGGGCCCGTCCGGCATTGGAAAGTCGTCCCTTCTGCGTGTCATCGCCAGCCTTAACACCGAGTTTGAAGGATCATGTGCATTGGACGGAACCTGCGCCATGGTGTTTCAGGAACCGACGCTGTTGCCTTGGCGCACTGTCAGCGACAACATTCGCGTAACGACGGGTGCAACCGCCAAGCAGGTCAACGTAGCGCTTGCGGATGTGGGCCTTGCCGGACGCTGCGAGGACTATCCGGGGCAGCTTTCGCTTGGCCAACAACGCCGTCTGGCCCTTGCACGTGCCTTTGCGGTGAAACCTGATCTTTTGTTGCTGGACGAACCGTTTGTGTCGCTCGATCCTGCATTGGTGGACGAGATGATGGTCCTGTTTGCCCGCTTACGGGCCATGCACAACGTGACAACAATTCTTGTGACCCATGTTGCACAGGAAGCAAAGAAACTGGCGAGTCGCATCGTGACGCTGGGCGGCAACCCCGCGACCATTGTCGGCGATGTTCAGAACGAAGGCGCGTATTTCCAGTTGTCCGCGTCGGGCGTGACCTCGTCCAGATCGTAGTCGGCGCGCTGCAATCTCTGCGCGATCACCAGCCCCTCGCCCGCAGCCTCATCGACAAATTGCCGTCCCAAATCTTTGTCCTGAGCAACACCGTGCCCCCGCATCAGCGCAATGCCATAGTTGAATTTGCCCACAGGATCGCCAAGTTCTGCCGCGCGGCGGTCCCATTCGGCAGCGGTATCTGGATTGTAGTCGCCACCCAACCCGTTGTTGTCCAGCTGACTCATCCATGTCATGGCGCCGGTATACCCATCGTTTGCACAGTTCTCGAACAAAGTACGGGCCGACTGGTGATCTCCGGACTTTGTCAGGGCATAGCCCATGGAACAAATGACCATGCCTGTCTCGCCACGCTCAGCTTCTTCCAGGAAATACTGCCACGTCATCTCGTCAGGATTGAGTGTGCCGAACTCCTCGGCCAGAGCGGTTCCAGCGCAGCAAGTGCAAATGAGGGTAGCGATCACAGCGTGTTTCATCGCCCTTCCATACCATAGTTCCTGTCAGGTCGCGACCGAGCCATTGGTCGGTGCCTAACCGCGCCGCCCAATTCGAGTACGCGCAGGATCATATCCAACCAACGCCGCAGCGGCGAAGACGGTTGCGGCCAATACAGTCCAAGCCAACGCTGCACCGTTCACCTCGACATATAGCGCAAAACGGATCAACTCGACCGCATGCGTAAACGGGTTGAACGCGCAGATGTCGTGCAAAAGCTCTGAACTCTCTGCCATCTTCCACAGCGGGTAGAGGGCTGACGACAGAAAAAACATCGGAAAGATCACGAAGTTCATGACGCCGGCAAAGTTCTCCAGCTGCTTGATGAAGCTGGATAGGAGCAACCCAAGCGCACCCAACATCAATCCCGCCACGATCAGGGCGGGCAACACCGTCAGATACCCCCAAACCGGCATCTTGATGTCAAACGCGGCGGCGATCGCGAGGAAAGCATAGACCTGCAGGATCGAAATCGTGGTTGAGCCCAGCAACTTGCAAAAAAGCAACCACCAGCGCGGCAAGGGCGATGTCAGCAACAGCTTCATCGACCCCATCTCCCGGTCATAGACCAATGAAAGAGACGATTGCATGCCGTTGAACAGCAGGATCATACCGCACAACCCCGGCACGATGTACGTCTCGTAAGTGATGTAGGTCTGATAGGGTGGGATGATGCTGAGCCCCAGGGCTGCGCGAAACCCGGCGGCAAACACCAGTAGCCAGACCAACGGGCGTACTAGGGCGGCAACAAAGCGTTCCCGTTGATGGATAAAACGCAAGGCTTCGCGCAGGACAATGGCGCGAAGAGACGTGAGATAGGCTGTCATGCAACCGTTCCAGTCAGCGCAAGGAACCGATCCTGCAGGCTCATATCACCAGCAATGTCTTGGGCTTTGCCGGTCTCCAGAATTCGGGCCTGGTGCAAAATGATCAGATCATCGTTTGGCTGTACCTCGTCCGTCAGATGCGTGGCCCACAGGATCGTCTTGCCGTCCTCAGCAAGACCGTGGGCGTAGTCCGTTATCGACGCACGGGTCGCGGCATCAAGACCGACAGTGGGTTCATCCAGCAGCAAGACACTTGGATCATGCAGCAATGCGCGGGCAATTTCGGTGCGGCGCCTATGCCCGCCGTTCAGCGCGCGCGCCTTCTCCCCTGCCCGCTCGCGCATATCCAGTTGATCCAGCGCGCTTTCGATCCGGCATTGGGCCGCACGACCGGAAAGCCCGTGCAGCGCAGCGAAGTAAGACAGGTTCTGTTGCACCGTCAAATCCAGATCAAGTGTGGTTTGCTGGAACACGATACCCAATTGCGCCAACGCGGCGCGCGGTGACTTTCGAAGATCATGGCCTGCGATTGTGATCTGTCCGTCTGGTGCAACAAATAGACGGGTCAGCAGGTTGAAGAGCGTAGACTTGCCCCCCCCGTTCGGACCAAGCAGTGCACAGAACGTACCGGTGGGCACGCTGAACGAAACGTTGTCCAGCGCGCGCTTGGTGCCATAGAAATAGCTGAGGTCCTGCGCCTCAAGTCCGTTCATTTAATGGTGATTTCCAACCGCTGTGTTTCGCCCGATGTGCCGGGGATCTTGATGTAGTATGCGCCGGGTTTGATCGCGATGAAACCAATCTCCATCTCACCGGCTTCATCAAACTCGATGCTATCAAGGCCGAGCGGCCGGATTTCCAAGCCTTCAACGACAATCTCGTCAATCCAGATGGCTCGGAAAAACTCCGGTCCGACCAAAGCAAGCTCCTGACTGCCATCACCCTGAATCTCGAACTCGTAATAGGTGCCGGACTTCAATTCCCACGCGCCCTCTGGTGCGATGGGTTCTCCTGCCGACAAGATGATCGGCGGCAGGTCTTTCTTGTTGCTACCGCCCAGCAGGCCTGCGGCGCCAAAGCTGGGGCCGTCATCATCGTTGTCGGCCAGGGCAAGTGTTGGCGCGGCGAGCGCCATCGCGGCGATCAAAGCCAAAGTTTTCATTGGGTTCCTCCCGAAATGTTGTGATTACGACCCCGTGGGGCGGTATGCGGCCCCCCAGGGAAAGCGGCCCACCTTGATGGACTTGATGGCTTCGCGTTTTTCGACGTCGATTACGGTGACGTCGCCTGACACACCGTTGGTGGTGAACAGCATCGACCGATCCTCGTTGAAATCCATGTGCCAGACGCGGCGACCAACCAGAATGTAGTCCTCGACCTCGTAGGTTTCGGCGTTGACGACTGCCACGTGATTTGACGGTCCAAGCGCCACAAAGGCGTGCGTATCCCCAGCGGTGAATTCAAAGCCCACAGGCTGCACCCGGTCGGGGTGCACGCCTTGCACCTCAAAGCTCATCTTGGCCTTTTCGGTCTGTGTGGCCGTGTCGAACACGGTTAGCGTGCCGCCAATCTCGGAACTCACCCACATCTCAGCCCCGTCCTTGATGAACTCGGCGTGACGCGGGCGACTGTCGACAAGCGTGTTGGCGAACAGCTCTTGTGTGTCAGTGTCGATCCAGTGGGCCATATTGGTGGTTTCGGACGTGGTTATGGCGATTTTGCCATCGGGGGACACGGCCATGCCCTCCGGCTCCACCCCCACGTCGATCTGGGCAATCACCTTGCGGGTCTCGACATCAACGACCGTCGTTATCGCGTCATCCTCGTTTGCGATATAGAGGTGCTTGTCATTCGGATGCAGGACGAACTGTTCGGGGTCGTCACCAGACGGCAACTCATGCAGGATTTCGCCCGAGTTGGGGTCCATCACCTGCACCGCATTGCTGTCGGACGCACAGATATAGACGCGGCTGTAGTCGCTGTTGAACAGGATGCCACGCGGACGTTCACCCGTCTCATAAGTCTTGATCACTTCAAGTGTATCGGTCGAGATGACAGAAATCGTGTCATCCTTTTCATTCGTCACCCAAATCTCGCCCGCCATCGCGGTCGAGGCCAGAAGGGAGAACATCGCAGTCAATCGGATCATTGGAACGCCTCGCATTTGCTTTCGGGACGGTCGAGCCCCAGGCTATCAAGTTCGTTGGTCTGATGTAGAAACCCCTCAAGCGGGGCCTGCGCCACAAGGGCGCGGGGATGCACGATGGCAATTGGCTGTCGCAACTGTCCGTTCCAGTCGCGGTAAGTCAGCGGTCGTCCTTTGAAACCCGCCAGTTCAAACTGTTCGGACATGATATAGCCGCGCAGCGTTTCGCGGTCGGACGCGTTGGTACGCGTCATCGCCTCACCCAGCGTGCGCACGGCTGCCCAGGCGGCATAGTCTTGCGCGGTCATCTCACGCGCATGCTCATCCTCAAACCGGGACTGCAGTTGAGCTGCCCCCCATTGTTCGATGACAGGGGACCAGCCCACGGCAGTCAGCCCTTCTGACCCCACGACCGGACGCGCTTGCCACGTATTATACAGCACATACCGCCCGAAATCGTGCACTTCGTCCGCAATGATCAGCGCGTCGTAGTCGCCGAAGTCCTGTGTGAAGAGCGGCACCTCTTGCGATGCGTTGCGACGCATGTCGGCGTCAAAGGCCCATTCTTTTTCGCCATTCAGATCAAGACCGAACTTCGTCAGCGACCGACGCACCGCCTCGGCATAGCTGAGGTCAGAAGCATGCGTACCTGTGATCATCACCAGGTCATCCCAACGTTTTTTGACCAGTACTTGTGCCAGCGCATCCGTACGCATCGCATCGGACGCCAGTGTGTGCAGCAGATTACCCCGGCATTCCACGTCGCGGAGGGCCAGATCACCGGCAGATGTGTTGAACAATACTGCCCCTTCCGCCTCGGCCAGATCGGCAATGGCGATGATGTCTTCGGGTCCCGCATCGATCACAAGGTAGGGAGAGGCTGACAGCAGGTCGCGCGCGGCGGCCAGCGGGTCTTGGTCCTCAAACACTTCGGTCACGGTCAGCTCGTATTTCTGACCCAGGAATTTTCCCGTTGTCAGGTTATCAGCAAGACCCGTTTGCGCGCCTGCAAGCCCGTTATTCTCTGGAATCGGATCAAGGTTCGACAGGGTCGGCGGCGCTGGCTGTTCGACGCGCAGATACCCGATGTTCAGTGTCATCTCCGCAGATGCTGGCGCGGCGAGGACACCCCCGACGAGCGCACCTATCACAAGGTGTTTCACGACAATTCCTCCCATGGTTGCTAGGCTACCGTGGCGGGCGAAGCGACTGGTATAGGACCATGGTCTTACTCCTTTCGACGCACAACCAAAGTCCAATACCGCGCATCCTTTTGGTGGCGTAGGACAAAGGCAATGAGGAGCATTCGTGTCAGGGAGGCATGTGATGAAAAGCACAACCCGAAAACAGTTTCTTATGGCCGGCGCACTGACGGCTATCGCAACGCTTGCCGTTGCCCACGGCGACGTCGCACCGCAGGCGGTGGACACCACTGGCCTGCCCATGATTGAAGGCGAGTGGCTGACCGAAAATCCCTATCGCGCCGACAAGGTGGGTGAGGAAACCTGGCTGCGCGCCGTTGAAATCGGCGCGTCAGGTTACAACCAGAACTGCGCACGGTGCCATGGGCTTGAAGTTGTTTCAGGTGGCTTGGCACCCGATCTGCGGTTCCTTGAAGCCGAAGAATACGGCGATGAATGGTATGTCGAACGCTTCGTTGAAGGCTACACCCAGAACGGCATCACCAAGATGCCGGCCTTTGGTGAGCTTTTGGGCCAGGAGGCTGCATGGGCTATCCGCACTTACATCGAAGCCCGCCCCGATGACATGGCGATGGAAGAAGTTGCAGACGAACTAAAAACACTCCGCGACGAACTGGCTGGCTACACCAGCGACGCCAGCGGCGCAGATGCTGACGCACTCAAGGCACGGCTGGGTGAAATCGCAGGTGAAATCCCGACCCTGTCAGGCGCTCCTGTGGCCGACAGCGTCGCCTTCCGTGCTGCGAACCTGATCGACGGGACACCGGGCGCTTACAAGTCGGCTTCCGAGGCCTTGACCATCGGATTGTCTGCCGCAAACTGACGGTATGACAATTCGAAACACGATCTTCTCCCTGGTGGTTATGGGTCTGTCCTGGACGGGGCAGGCCCATGCTGCTGATCCATGTGCAGATTATGTGCCCCAGCCCAAGCCCCAGAATGTCGGTCGCGACATCGTGGGCAAGGAAATGGACGAGATCCAGGACCAAGGCCACATGCTCTTCGCCGTCTACGAAGACTACCCACCTTATTCCTGGGAAGAAGGCGGAGAGCCAAAGGGCGTCGATATCGAGATTGCGCGCATCATCGCCAAGGATTTGGGGGTCGAAGCGCGGTTCAATTTTGTTGATGCGGGGGAAAACCTTGACGCCGATCTACGAAACAACATATGGCGAGGTGCACTGATCGGGGGCCGGATCGCCAACGTGATGATGCGGATCCCTTATGACAGCGCCTTCAAATGCCGTGTTGAACAGGTGGTATTCACCGGACAATACGCAGGCGAAAGCATCGCCATCGCCTATGACAAGGCAACCTACCCCGAAGATAAACCCGTCCCCGCCTATTTCCGCTTCGACACTGTTGGGGTCGAGAATGACTCGATCTCGGACTTTTATTTGTCTGGATTTGTTGGTGGGCAACTTCAGGGCAACATCCGCCGCTTCCCTACCACGGCCGCTGCAATGGCCGCATTGAACGCCGGTAGCGTCAAAGCCGTGATGGGTCCGTTGGGCGAACTTGAACATGGGCTGACGGACAGCACGGATGTGCACCAACCAGCTCTGGCCGGATTTGCGATCAGCCAGTGGACGTTAGGAGTGGCGGTGAATTTTCGCTACCGTCCTCTGTCCTATTCAGTCGATGACGCCATCAACTACGCACTTCAGGATGGCCGGATTTCTGCCATCTACGAGAAGTATGGACTGACGCACCAAACCCCCGAACGGTAAGAGCGACTTTGGTCGTACACACTTGGTCGAATAGTGTCCCGTCCCCCTGCACCATAGGCTCCGCAGGAAGTAGAAGGGGGACTCTCATGAATCTCAGCGATTCACGTGTCATTGATGCCGAACGCGATCTGGTCTGGGCGGCCATCCTTGATCCCGAGATGTTGAAACTCTGCGTCCCGGGCTGTCAGGAAATGACAGGCACCCCTGAGGAAGGCTTTACTGCCACGGTTGTACAAAAAGTCGGCCCGGTCAAAGCAACGTTCAAAGGGGCCGTAACCCTCTCTGACATGCAACCCCCCGAAAGCGTCACCATCGCGGGCGAGGGCAAAGGCGGGGCTGCGGGCTTTGCCAAGGGCGGTGCCAATGTGCGGCTGGAAGCGCAGGGGGCGCAAACAGTCCTGCACTACGAGGTCGAAGCAAAGGTTGGCGGCAAACTGGCGCAATTGGGCAGCCGCATCATCGACGGCTTCGCCAAGAAGATGGCCGATCAGTTCTTTACCAACTTTCAGGATCACGTGGGCGCATCACCCACCGAAGAAACAGACCCCGAGGCGTCGGAAGACACGCCCAAGAAGGGATGGCTCAAGCGCTTGGTCACCTAAGCGCACCAAACACAACGAGATGTTCTAAGGGAGGACAGGATGACAAAGGTAACCATGACGGTGAACGGAAAGGCCGTCTCGGGCGACGTGGAAGGACGGACATTGCTGTCGTCCTTTCTGCGCGAAGATCAGGGCCTGACCGGCACGCATATCGGCTGCGATACGTCTCAATGCGGGGCCTGCGTGGTGCATGTGGATGGGCAAGCCGTGAAATCCTGCACAATGCTGGCCGCCGAAGCGGACGGCGCGACGGTCGATACGATCGAAGGTCAGGCAAACGCCGATGGCTCGCTGAACGTGATCCAGCAGGCGTTTCAGGATCATCACGGCCTGCAATGCGGGTTTTGTACTCCGGGGATGGTGATGTCGGCAGCGGCCTTGCTCAAGGAGAACCCCAAGCCGTCCGAGGCCGAGGTGCGCGAATACCTCGAAGGCAACATTTGCCGGTGCACCGGGTACCACAACATCGTCAAAGCGATCATGGCCGCGTCCGGTCAGGACGTACCCGCTCTGGCCGCCGAATAAGGGAGAGACCAATATGCCCAAAGATACAGGGATTGGCGCCGCCACAGTGCGCCGCGAAGACGTCCGTTTCCTGACCGGAACCGGCGAATACACGGATGACATTCAACTGGCGAAACAGACCTACGCAGTTTTTGCCCGCTCGACCGTCGCACATGGCACGATCAAGTCCATCGACACCTCCGCCGCCTCGGCCATGCCCGGCGTGCTGGCCGTGTTCACCGGCGAGGATTTCGTCGAGGTGGGCGGCAACCCCGCTGGCTGGCTGATCAACTCGCGCGACGGCGAGCCGATGAAGGAACCCAAGCGCCCCGTATTGGCGCATGGCAAGGTGCGCCATGTGGGCGACGCCTATGCCGCAGTGATCGCGGAAACCGTTGAACAGGCCCGCGACGCGGTCGAAGCCATCGAGGCAGACATCGACGAACTGCCCGCTGTCGTGGACATGAACGACGCGCTGTCGGGTTCGAATTTCGTCCATAACGAGATCGAAACCAACCAGTGCTTTGACTGGGGCTGGATCGAGGACAACCGCGAGGCGACGGACAACGCGATCAAGAACGCGCATCACGTCACCACGCTGGAACTGGTGAACAACCGCCTTGTGCCCAACGCGATGGAGCCGCGCGCGTCCATCGGCAGCTATAAGGCCAGCACGGGTGAGTACACTCTGCACACAACCTCGCAGAATCCTCACCTGACGCGGCTGCTGATCTCGGCCTTTGTGCTTGGGATCCCCGAGAACATGCTGACAGTCATTGCGCCCGACGTGGGCGGTGGTTTTGGGTCGAAGATCTATCATTATGGCGAAGAAGCTCTTGTGTTGGCTGCGGCCAAAAAGCTGGGGCGTCCGGTGAAATGGACGGCAGACCGGACCGAGAGCTTCCTGACCGACGCCCATGGCCGCGACCACGTGACCAAGATCGAACTCGCGCTGGACGCGGACGGCAAATTCCTCGCCTTCCGCACCGACACCAAGGCGAATGTGGGCGCGTATCTGTCAAACTTCTCGACAGCCACGCCGACCTTCTTGCATGGCACGCTGATGGCCGGGAACTACACGGTGCCGCTGGTCTATGTGAACGTGAAGGCAGTCTTCACCAACACCGCGCCCGTCGATGCCTATCGCGGTGCAGGTCGGCCCGAGGCGACCTATTCCATAGAACGGGTCATCGACAAAGCCGCGCGCGAACTGAGCATGGATCCCATCGAGCTGCGCCGCAAGAACTTCGTGAAGCCCGACCAGTACCCGTTCGCGTCAGCCGCAGGTCTGGAATACGACTCGGGCAATTACGACGCTCTCATGGATAAGATGGAAGAAGTCGCGGATGTGGCGGGGTTCGAAACCCGGCGTAAGGCAAGCGAAGCCAAGGGCCTGCTGCGCGGCTTCGGCGTGAACGCCTATATCGAGGCGTGCGGAATCGCCCCCTCGAACCTCGTCGGTGTGCTGGGCTCTCGCGTGGGTCTGTACGACGCAGCCACAGTGAGGGTGAACGCCACCGGCAACCTGAGCGTCATGGTCGGCGCGCACAGCCACGGGCAAGGGCACGAAACGGCCTTCCCCCAAGTGGTGGCCGAGATGCTGGGGATCGACCCCGGCGTGATCGACATCGTACATGGCGACACGTCCAAGATCCCCTTCGGCATGGGCACCTACGGCTCACGCTCGCTGGCGGTCTGTGGCTCTGCCGTGGTCCGCGCGACCGAAAAAATCATCAACAAGGCCAAGAAGATCGCCGGCCACATGCTGGAAGCATCCGAGCACGACATCACGTTGTCTGACGGCGTGTTCTCAGTCTCTGGCACGGACAAGTCGGTGACCTTTGGCGAGGTCGCGCTGAAGGCGTATATCCCCCACGAATACCCGCTCGAAGACATCGAACCGGGCCTGGAGGAAACGGCCTTCTACGACCCTGCGAACTTCACCTACCCTTCGGGCGCCTATGCCTGTGAGGTTGAGGTGGACCCCGAAACGGGCAAGGTGCGCGTGGACCGGATGACCGCCGTTGACGATTTCGGCAACATCATCAACCCGATGATCGTGACCGGTCAGGTCCATGGCGGTCTGGCGCAAGGGATCGGTCAGGCACTGGTCGAAAACACAACCTACGACGAAAACGGCCAGCTGCTCAGCGCATCTTACATGGATTACACCATGCCCCGCGCCGACGACATGCCGATGTTCGCCGTTGACCACAACCAGGGCACACCCTGTACCCACAACCCGCTAGGCGTCAAAGGGTGCGGCGAGGCCGGGGCCATCGGCTCGCCCCCGACGGTCGTGAACGCAGTGATCGACGCCCTGCAATCAGGCGGCAAGAACGTCACCCATATCGACATGCCCGTCTCGCCCGCCCGCGTGTGGGACGCCATGCAGAACGCTGAGTAAAGGAGGCTTCAGATGTATGATTTCGACGTTGAAAAACCGGGCACGATTGCCGAAGCCGCCACAGCGATGGGGGTCGAGGATGCGCAAGCACTGGGCGGGGGGCAGACACTGATCCCCACGCTGAAACAGCGCCTCGCCAGCCCATCCAAGCTGGTATCCCTATCCAGCGTGGCCGAGATGCAGGGCATAACTAAAGAGGGTGATACGCTGCGCATTGGTGGGGCGACCACCCACGCCGCAGTCGCAGCCGATGGCAGCTACCCTGCCCTGTCGGCGCTGGCCTCGAATATCGGCGATCCTGCCGTCCGCAACCGCGGCACCATTGCTGGATCGCTGGCCAACAACGACCCGGCGGCCTGCTATCCTGCGGCTGCACTGGCGTCAGGGGCGACCATCATCACCAACACGCGCGAGATCGCGGCAGATGACTACTTCCAGGGCATGTTCGACACAGCCTTGGACGAAGGTGAAATCATCACCGCCGTCAAGTTCCCAATCCCCCAAGCAGCCAACTACCAGAAGTTCGTCCAGCCCGCGTCGCGCTTTGCCTTGGTCGGTGTGTTTGTCGCCAAATTGGCAGACGGGGTGCGCGTGGCGGTGACGGGTGCTTCAAACGAGGGCGTGTTCCGTTGGACCGAAGCCGAAGGCGCATTGAGCACCGACTTCTCTGCATCTGCGCTCGACGGTCTGAGCGTGTCACCTGACAACATGATCACCGATCTGCACGGCTCGGCGACCTATCGGGCGCATCTGGTCAAGGTGATGACCGGCCGCGCGGTGACCGCCGCAAGCTGATCCACAGCTATTCAAAAGACGAAGGGCGGGGATCATCCCCGCCCTTTTCGTTTGTGTCGTCAAAGTGTGATCAAGTCTCCCCCCGGATCAATCAAGGTGATCCTGTGAACCCCCTTCGCCCCACGCACCCGTTCCGCCAATTCCAGATCACCCAACGCCAAACCGGTCGACAGCGCGTCGGCCATGGTTGCCGTCTCAGCCTCGACCGACACAGTTGACCAACGTGGGGTCTGTACGGCGTGTACGATGTGGCCGCTCAGTCCCACCGGCGTCGCCATGGGGCTTGATGTTGCAACGGCCATGTTTTCGATTGTTCGCATCGCCAGCCGACCATGGACAGGGTCGGTAAGCCCCAGCCGCCAAGGGCCGCCCGACCCACGATGTTCCCCAATGTTGACCAACGTCCGCTCAAAGCCGCGATCGCGCAGCATGTCCGACACCAAATCCGTCGCGAACCCTTGCGCAATGCCGTTGAAAGTCAGCGCCTGCCCGGCCCCAAGCTGCACCCTGTTGCCGCGCATCGTCACACGATCCCAACCGACAAAACGACGCGCACCCGCAACGTCCCCACCCTCTGCCAGAGCCTGCCAAAGCGGCTGAACGGTCGGATCGAACAACCCGTCGGTCAGGTGGTGCGCCTGATCCGCGATCCGCATCAGGGTTTCGAAACGCGCCGGCACATTCCGCATACCCTTCCCGTTCAGCAACACAAGGTCTGACCCGGGATCATAGAGCGAGAACAGCCCCTCAACCTCCGCTATCAACGCCTGTACGTGCCGCAGGGCCGGGCCAGACTCATTGGAGGGTCCCCGCAGTTCAATCGACACCTCTGCGCCAAAGGCGTGTCCTGTCCAATCGGTGCGCTGCGCAATCGCTGGCGTGGCAGCGAAACTGGCCGCAATAGCTAGAAAACGACGACGCTTCATCATTCTGCGGCCACCTGCAATTTGCGTCCCTTCGCCGCCAGGATCAGCGGCACACACTGGCTCTCATCATCATGGATCGTCACGCAGTCCAGACACTGGAAGCATTCGGAGTACTGGATTTCGCCCGTCTTCTTGATCGCGCCGTAGCTGCACTTGACCTTGCAAAGCTGGCATGGCGACCCGCATTCGGCCCGCCGCGCAATCCAGTCGCGTCCCCGCACCAAACCACCAATCGCCATGACAGCCCCCAGCGGGCACAGATACCGGCAAAACCCCTTGAACAGCACCATGGAAAGAACCAGAAGGCCAACCGCATAGGCGACATAGTACCACTCACGCACAAAAAACGTGGTGATGGCTGTCTTGAACGGCTCCACTTCGATGGCCTTGTCCAATGCCGCCGGTGCGGTGAACAACAACGCCACGAGTGACGCAAGCACAACGTATTTCAGATTCTTCAACTGGTTATCCCAGTACGCATTCGGCTCAATCTGTGGCAAACGCAAGAACCGCCCCAGATGGTGCGCGAACTCTTGCAGCGCGCCAAAGGGACAGAGCCAGCCACAGAACAAACCCCTGCCCCACAGCACAAAGCCAACAATGGTCACCCCCCAGATCACAAGGGAAAACGGATCATACAGAAGAAACGCATAGCTTCCCCCGTCCAGCGCGGTCCGGGCAACGGCCAAGGGCGTGGCAATGGAAAGCTGGCCCTGCCCCCACCAGCCGATGAAACCGGTGACAAAGACCAGAATGGCCAGCCGAAGCGGCGTGAACCATGGATGTGCAGCCAGCCAGTTCGTCCCCAAAAGGAGCAAAACGACGAGGCCCGCCAGAAACACCCCAAGCACGATCAGATCAACCGCCCGATTGCGCAGCGCATCGACCCAAGGCGGCGCGGGTTTCACGATCACAGGCCGGGCATAGAACCGCTCGGGCGTCACGTGCGGCACGTCCAGCGTCACTGACCCGATCTCGGGTTGGAACGACCCGTGCTCGCGCAATGCCTTGACCTTCAGCACCCAATCAGAGGTTGGGTCAAAGCCCAAACGCCGGTCCGTGCGCAGGATCAAAGCGGCCCCGTCATAGACGGCATTGTGCAAGTCATTGGGCAGCGCATCATTCAGCTCCACGTAGATGTCACTGTCACGAAAAGCGATGGGAAAGCCGCCCTGCTCCGCACTTATCAGATTGGGGGCAGTGTTGCGCACAAACTCGTCGGTTACCAACCCGTGCCGCGCGGCCTCGATCACCAGCACAGGCTCGTCCGTGTCGGCAATCTCCATGAAGCCCTGCAATTCTTCAAAGCTGCTATTGCTCAAGACTGCTTCGGCAATCGACGGCGCACCAATGTCGACAACCCAAAGGTCCAAGTAAGCGCCATCAGGATCATCCTTGGCCTCTGGGTCATCATCCTCCCAAAGCGTGCCTTCGAAGGCGACATCCATCTCGGCGTTTGTGACCACCTTACGGGTCACTATTCCTTCGGTGATCAAGTCTTCCCACGTCAGATCTTCGCTGTATTCGGTGTTCGGGTAAGCCGGCGGCCCCGTCGAAATCCCGCCCATCTTTTCACGTGCCACCTGCAAGGCAGCCGCCAGGATGCTCTCGTGCGCAATACGAACCGATGCGGTCCCTTTGGTCACACCATCCAGATAGACCAGCGCCGACCCCTCGCTGCCCGCACCGTATGGCGATCCGACCACCAGCGTGTCCGAAATCGAATGCCCCCGGTACTGCTTGAAGAAGTCATAAAACAGCTTTTCCGGCAGGCCAGAAACAAAGATCGGCTCGTTGTGCGAAATCAACTGCACATCCAGAAAGCGACCGTCCAGATCAAGCACGACAAGCAGGTTGATCGCAGCCCCGGAGAAGCCCGGCAAAGGTGCCATCGGCTCCGTCTCGAACACGTAACCAGCTTCGGCCCCACCCGAATTCAAAAGCTGCCAAACCCCCTGGTCATTGATCTGATCACCCAAGGACATGGGCGGCACGATATAGGGGGCGATCACGTCGCGGCTCAGCGGTTCGGCAACAGTCAGAATCGTGGCCATACACCACAGAATGGCAGACAGCAGCAAAGAGGTTATGGGCTTGATCACTGACATCCCGCGCAGCCTATGACGGCTGATGCCGCGACCCTATGCGACTAAGGTATGACCGCAGCCCAAATAGCTTTGGGCACGATCATATTTGTGACAGGCTCGGCCCATGACCGACACCCGCTTCGACGCCAAAACGCTCGTGCTATCGCTGCTGGCCATGCTGGCCCTGTGGTGGGCAGCGGCATGGGTTGGAAGTGACCCCAGCGTTCTGCCCGCACCCAACCAGGTATGGGGCATCTTCACGGACGAATTGGCCCGAGGAGAGTTGCAGGTCCACTTCACCGCAACGCTTTTGCGTGTTGCAGCAGCCTTCTCGCTCGCCATGGGGTTCGGCTGCGCCATCGGCTTTTTCATGGGCGTGAACACCACCATCAATCGCTGGTTTTCCCCATGGCTGGTCGTACTTCTCAATGTCCCTGCTCTGGTGGTCATTGTACTGTGCTACCTTTGGATCGGCCTGAACGAGGTGGCCGCAATCACCGCCGTTGCCTTGAACAAAACGGCCATGGTGGCCGTATCAATCCGCGAAGGGGTACAAGCACTGGACCCCAAGCTGCGCGACATGGCGCGCGTGTTCCGCATGAGCCGCGGCGCCCAACTGCGGCACGTCATTGTCCCGCAGCTTTGGCCCTATATTGCCAGTTCCATCCGCAACGGCCTCGCCATTATCTGGAAGATCGTGCTGGTGGTCGAGTTTCTGGGACGTAGCAACGGGATCGGCTTCCAGATCCACCTCTATTTCCAACTGTTCGAAACCGGCTACGTGCTGGCTTACGCGCTCAGCTTCGTGGCCTTCATGCTGCTTTTGGAATTCACCCTGCTCCGCATGATGGAGGAGCGCGCAACGCGGTGGCGACAATCGGCACCCGGCTAGAACAGCAGCTTGCAACCAAGAGTACGGGTCATAGCTGCAACCAGTTCATCCACGGTTTCGGTGTTCACATACTCCCCACCGGTCTGCGTGGCGAGGCACTTGGCCCCGCTGACGGACGTCTGGTAATCCGTCTGCCCCTGACTTTCCCAACCAAAATGCTCACCCCTGACCTTAAAGCCGATCACATGGACAGTCAGGCCCGTGCCCATCAGCTGATTGGCCAGCGCACAGGTCTGCCCACCGCAGGTTTCGCGACCATCGGTGACAAGCACCACGGTGCCCGGCTGGGTCGACGACCCAAGCGTTTCGACCGCCAAAGTCACCGCTTCGGTCAGCGCCGTCCTGCCTTCGGGTTCCAGAGTGTCTACTGCGGCAATCACGGCGTCGGCAGCGTCCACGCGCGGACCAAAGCGCAAGTCGACGCCGGAACACTCACCGGCACCACCCGCCCCACCGGGACCGTATATAATCAGCCCAATCCGCCGAAACGGCGCCACCTGCGGCATAGCCGTGCGCACCGCGCGACGGGCCTCAAAAATGCGTGGCTCGTTGATCTGGTTAAAGCCCATCTCGGCCATGGAGCCGGACCCATCAAAGACAATCATCGCATCTTCGGTGCAATTAGCCCATGCGGCGGTGGACATCAGAACCGCCGCAATAGCAGCAGCTGCAACAGTTCTCTGACCTCTCCGTCGCATGGCCCCCTCCTACCGACGAAACACGAACTCCGGCGCTTCAACCTCTTGCACCTCTTCAGCCAACAGCGCGTTCAACGCCTTGCGTCCAGGCGATTTTCGACACACCGGGTCAGGCGCAGACGCATCCCCCAGAACTGCCATCGCCTGACAGCGGCACCCGCCAAAATCAATGTCGCGCCGCTCACATCCCTGACACAGCTCAGGCAACCAGTCCGTCCCGCGATAGGCATTGAAGGCTGCGCCATCGTACCAGATGTCATACAGCTTCCGTTCAGTCACAGTGTCGAACTGTAAATGCGGTATCGTTTCTGCCGCGTGGCAGGGCAAAACGGTTCCATTTGGGGTGACGTTCAACCCAGTCGAACCCCAGCCATTCATGCACGCCTTTGGGAAATCCGAATAGTAATCGGGCGGCACAAAGTCGATCACCAATCGGCCCCGCAATGCCTCCACCGCCCGCGCAACGGTCTTCTTGGCAGCGTCCACCTGCGCCCGGCTCGGCTGCAAGGCGGCCCGGTTGACCAAAGCCCAACCCTGAAACTGAACGCAGGCAATCTCGATCCGACGCGCGCCCAGCCGCAAGGCCATGTCGATGGTAGCAGGCAAGTCATCCAGGTTCTCGCGGTGCATCACCGCGTTCAGGGTCAGGGGAAAGCCAATGTTCGAGATGATCTCGGCCACATGCATCTTGCGGTCAAACCCACCCTTGTACCCGCCGATCCGGTCGGCCATCGCTGCCGTCACACCCTGCAGCGACAGCTGCACATGATCCAAGCCAGCCTCGTCCAGCGCATGCAAACGACGCTCGGTCAAACCGATGCCCGAGGTGATGAGGTTGGTGTACAGCCCCGCCTCACGCGCGGCGGCAACCAGTTCAACCAGATCGCGCCGCGACGCGGGTTCACCCCCCGACAGGTGCAGTTGCAAGACACCCAGCTTTGCCGCCTGCTTGAAGGTGTCCGCCCATGCCTCGGTACTGAGCTCCGTTTCCTTAGCAAGCAACTCGGTCGGGTTCGAACAATAGGGACAGGCCAGCGGGCAGCGGTGCGTCAACTCGGCCAGCATCGCCATGGGGGGATCAACGCGGATGGACATGCACCATCCCCTTGTCCCGCAAATCCTCGACAAACGCGATCACATCGGGCGCGATCACATCCACTGGTGCGTCATACACAGACGACAAATCGGCCGAGATCTGATCAAGGCTCGCCACCCCATCCAGACGACCCAGCACCGCCGTACCCACCTGATCCAGCACCAGAACCCGCTCGGGTCCCAAGAGCACATCAACCTTGCGCACCGCATCAAATTGCGTACGCACGCCACGCGGCAGGAAGGGCACGTCGGCCCCCGTCATGACGCCAGTCCCTCTCCCGGCTGCCACCCGCCAGGCGGGACGCGCCCCGGCTCAACATAGGCGGACCAAAGCGCATCCAACTGCGCCCACAGCACCTCGGTCTTGAAGGTCAGCGCGCGAACAGCGGCATCCTGATCCGCTTTCGTTACCGCGTGGTCCATCACCCATTGCAGACCAAAGGCGACGTCCTTCGGCGCTTCGGTCAGCCGGTTCTGGAAATAGGACAGCGTCTCACTGTTCGCGAAATCATAGTGCTCCAACAGCCCAGAAATCCGGTTCTTGTGGATGGCTGGCGCGAACAGTTCGGTCAGCGATGAGGCCACGGCGGGAAGCAGCGGTTCGTCCCGCACAAAGCGCACATAGGCATCCACGGCAAAGCGGGTGGCAGGCAATATCCCCACCTCTGACGCGACATAGTCGGGGTCCAACCCCACGCCCTCGGCCAACTTCAGCCACCGCGCAATTCCCCCTTCACCGGGCGCAGAACCATCATGGTCCTCAATCCGTGACCGCCACGCACGGCGCAGGTTGGGATCGGACACACGCGACATGAATGCTGCATCCTTCATCGGGATGCGCGTTTGATAATAGTAACGATTGATGACCCATGCCCGCACCTGATCCGGCGTGCATCCGCCGGAATGCAGCAAGTGGTGAAACGGATGCTTGTCGTGATACTGCGCATCGCCAACAGCACGCAGCCGCGCCTCGAACACCTCCGAGCTGTCAGGTTGATCGGTCATAAGGTGATCTCCATCCCGTCAAAGGCAATCTCCCATCCCTTGCCCAAGACCTCAGCCCGCTCGGGGCTGTCAGGTTGCAGGATGGGGTTCGTGTTGTTGACGTGAATGAACACTTTGCGCCCGCCCACATCTGACAGGCGGGTGAGACTGCCCAGCTCACCGTTCAACGGCACGTGGCCCATCCGGGCCCCCGTCTTTTCTCCAGTTCCGGTCCGTTGCATGTCGTCATTGTTCCATACAGTGCCGTCAAACAGCAGCAGGTCCACCCCGCCAAGACGATCGATCAGCCAATCAGGGATCGCCGCGCATCCGGGGATGTAAGCGACACGCGCCGACGCGCTCTCCAGCAAAAGGCCAACGGTCTGCTCGCCCACTTCCTCAAGGTTGAGCGTGTCACCTTCGAGGAACAACGCCACCTTCCCCGGCACCGCAAAGGGCGTCACTGTCAATCCGGGCAAGGGTTCAAAGGGCGCCTCAAGCGACACAGCGTGCTGCGCCACAAGGTCCGGGTCCAAGACGCCAAAGACCGAATTGCTGCGCAGGATGTCGAGCCCTGAAGAGGTCGCGTAGACATCAAATGCCGTCTTCTCCCGCAGGGTCAAAAGCCCGGCGATATGGTCGATATCGCCATTCGTCAGCACCACCGAGGAAATCGGTGACCCGCGCAACGTCGACGGGTGCATTTGTGGGCAAGCGTCTACCTGCGCACGGATATCCGGCGACGCATTCAACACCACCCATGCCTGCCCGTCCAGCGACACAGCGACAGAAGATTGGGTCATGCGCGGGATCGCCCCCGCACGGGCATCCGTGCAATTGCGGCAGCCACAATTCCATTGGGGCAGCCCCCCTCCGGCGGCTGCCCCAAGAACAATCAGTCTCATGTAATAAGGTTGGCTTAGATTACGTCGCGCTCAGCGCCGCGATCATCGTCTTCGCCCGGGCCATACATGTTGATTTCCATGCCGCACTTCACTTCGCGTGCCTTGGGTTTTGTCCATGCCATTGCGCATTCCTCCTCTATTGCCTGGATACGATAGCGTCCTGCTAACTAGCTATATATGCGACTTTAGCCCTACGTCGCGGTCGGCACGGATCACGATTGCGCAATCGGTCAGCCCGACCAAGCAGCCATCTTTCGGTCGATCGTCTTACGCGACACGCCAAGACGGCGCGCGGCCTCTGCCCGGTTGCCGCCACACAGGTCCAGCATCCGCAGGATGTGGCGCTGCACCACAAGGTCCAGATTCTCGATGGCCTGCGCGCCGGTGACACTGCCCCCACCCGAAAACTCCTCGGGGAGCGCACCCAAAATGACCGAGCGTTCGATAAGATTGCGCAATTCCCGCACATTGCCCGGCCAGCTATAGCGGCGCAGCTTAAGCAGCGTTTCCTCATCCAGATCCAGCGAGGGCATGGCCAGGGACGCAGAAAACTGCTCCATGAAATGGGCTGCCAGTTCCACAATATCCTCCATCCGATCCTTGAGCGGCGGCATGTGGATCTTGACCACGTGGATGCGATGATAAAGGTCCGCCCGGAACCGGCCCGCCTCTACAGCAGCCTCGATGTCATCGTTGGTGGCAAAGAGGAACCGCACGTTCAGGCGTATCTCGCGTTCGGCTCCAACGGGGCGCACCTTCTTATCTTCCAGTACACGCAACAGCGCGGCCTGCACTGTTTCCGGCATCTGCGCGATCTCATCGAGCAACAGCGTGCCACCATCGGCGAGCAGCAGCAGCCCTGGTTTCAAACGGTCCTCCGCCTCAACCACACCGAACAGCTCCTCTGCAAAACGATCAGGCTGGATCGTTGCGCAGTTCACAGGGACAAAGGGCGCATCCGCCCGATCCGACAGGTCGTGCAAATGGCGGGCAGCCATTTCCTTGCCCGTGCCACTGGCCCCGGTGAACAGCACAGGTGTCGGCAAGGGTGCCAGCCGCGACAGTATCGCGCGCACGTCTTCCATCGGTTCGGAGTTGCCCAGCAACTTGCCATGCCCGTTGCCGCTGGAAAGCTCGCGGCGCAGCAGGGTGTTGTCGCGCTGCAGATACTTGCGATCCAGCGTGCGGGCCACGGCGCTCAGGATCTGGTTGGCGCGGAAGGGTTTCAACACGAAGTCGCTGACGCCCGCACGCAACGCCGCGATGGCAGTCTCAAGATCGGCATAGGCCGTGATCAGGATCGCGTCAGCAAACAAGCCCTTGCGCTTTTGTTCGGTCATCCAATCCAGCCCGGTGCCGCCCGGCATCAGGTTGTCGATGATCACCAGATCATATTGCGCCTCGTCCAGTGCCATGGTTGCCTGCGCAGGCGACCCCACAGCGTCCACACGCTTTACCCGCGTTTCAAGCGTCT
Source organism: uncultured Tateyamaria sp. (assembly GCF_947496075.1). GTDB lineage: Bacteria > Pseudomonadota > Alphaproteobacteria > Rhodobacterales > Rhodobacteraceae > Tateyamaria. Next base: position 53,473 of record NZ_CANMBJ010000008.1, on the reverse strand, counting down.
TGGTCAGGAAATGGCGCATCCCCGGTTCATCATCGATCACCAGGACCGAGGCACCGGCCAAAGACGTGCCATAGATGTCCGGCGTGGATTTGTGCGGGGCGTTCATGGGATCAGTCCAACCTCACGGCATCGCCTGAACCACGGGTCTCGGATGAAAAACCCAATTCTTGCAGCGCGAAATACGAGCCCACGGAAATCACGATCAATGCGGCAAAGCCCAGCATCATGGCTTTCATGGTTCACTCCTTTTGTGTGGCCGTCCGCAGAAAGGCGATCAGGTCCGCCCGATCCTGCGCCCCGGCGATCACCTGCATCGGCATCTTGGAGCCGGGGATATAATGATCGGGACCCTCGTCAAAGAGGGCATCGATGGTCGTGTCGTCCCAGACAATCGCAGACCCGTCGAGCGTTGGCGAGTACCGATAGCCGGGCACGACCCCTGCCCTGCGCCCGAACACCCCATGCAGGGTTGGTCCCGCCTTGCGCGACGGCCCGTTCTCAAGACTATGGCAGATCGAACATTTGCGCATGAACTGCCGTTCGCCATTGCTCATCGTGTCGGCATTGCGCAGGAAGCTGCGCGTGTCCCCGCCCGCCGGATCATAGGTATCCAGCAGCGCCACGGGCCAAGCATAGATCACGTCGTCGATCCCACCGGCATGGATCACGGTGCCATCCTCCGAAAAAGCCAGTGCCCAAACCGGCCCCTGCCGCATCGCGCGAAAATCGCGCGTGATCTGCCAGTCGTTGGTGTCGACCACCATAATGTGGCCCTCACCATCGCCGATGGCCAGTTGTCCGGTCGATGCGTGAAGTTCCATCGACAGGATCGGACGGCGGTCGAGGGTGAAGTCATGCCGCGCTTCGCCCGTTTCGGCATCAATGACGCGCGTACCGCCATCGACCGCGCCATAGGCGAGCCAGCTGTCACCCACAACAAGGCGGTTCACGCCAAATCCATGGCGTACCAAAGGGCGCGGCGTGTCTCGGGTCGCCATGTCATAGCGCAACACATCGCCCTTGGACGTCGCGGCATACAGGAACGCACCATCGGCCGAATACGCCACCGCATTCACCCCGGCACCGGGATAGGGCAGCGTCTCCGCCTCTCCTGCCCCCAGAGGCCACAGCACGATATCACCATCCCACGACCCGGCAGCGATCACCAACCCATCGGGGGACGCCGCAAGCGATGTCACCTTGCCCTTGTGCTGCCCGATCTTGCGCGGGCTGTCGCCCCAGTGCCATACGGCGAAATCATCGCCGCCCGTCACCAGTGCACCGGTCGTATCTTCGGCAATCGCCGTCACGGCGGCATCATGCCCTTCCAACCATTCCGGCGCTTGGCCGTTCCAAACCCCGACGGAGTTGTCGAAACTGGCTGAAGCAAGCGTGCCATCTTCGGTCACGACAAGCCCCATGACCGGCCCACCATGCCCTTTATATGTGGTGAACTCTTGCGCCCCGGCGGGCAGCGCGATGCACAGGAACAGGCTACTCAGCAGGCGTCGCATCTTTGGGGGCCGCCTTGCCTTTTGCCTCCAGCTCCTCCAGCCACAGCGAATGGTGCTGCCGGGCCCACGCTTCGTCCACTTCGCCCGATCCCATCGCGTCATAAGCGCCCTCCATACCCACCGAGCCGATATAGATGTGGGCAATGATGATCGCCATCAGAACAAAAGCAACGATGGCGTGCCAGGCTTGGGCGTATTGCATCTCTTCATGCGGGGCCATTGCCGTGGGCAACGGACCATAGATGGGCAAGCTCTCGATCCCGACACTGCGCATCAGGTCAAAGGTCTTCATGAACATCGGGAAGTCAAAGGGGAATAGCAGCGAAACCCCCGACAGCGAGATTGAGCCGCCCAACAGGATCACAGACCAGAAGATGATTTTTTGACCGCCGTTGAACTTCTTGGCCGGCGGGTGCTTGGACCCCACGATACCGCCCGCTTGTGCAAACCACGTGATGTCGGTGCGGTTCGGAATGTTGTGCCAGACCCACATGACGAATACCGCCACCAGCGCCACGATAAAGGCCCACGCGACATTGTTGTGAATGTATTTGGACGCCATCAGCAGGGTCGCATTGAACTCTTTCGAGATATACGGCGCGATGAACATCCGACCAAACAGGGTCAGCAAACCGGTGATGCCCAGCAGGATGAACGATCCGGCCAAAAGCCAGTGAGCCGCACGCTCGAAGGTCTTAAAGCGGGTGACGGTGTGCCCAGTCTTTTCATAGTCCAGCCTGATGCGACCCCGCAGGACAAAGAACACGATCAACAGCGCGATGGTGCCCAAAAGCAGATAGCCACCGTATTTGGCCAGCGGTCCCTTGCGGAACTCCAGCCACGCCATGCCACCATCCTGCACAAGGACGGTTGCAACCTCCCCCCCTGCAGACACCGTAATGTCTGCCGATCCATAGCGTAGCGCACGCCACAGGTCAGGATCAGACGCGCCACCCAATGTGCCAAGCTGGCCCGTCAGGTCGCGCGCGTTTCCGGCAGCATCCCCGGTCTTGGGTGCAACCTCTTCTCCGCGCTGACGGGCCATGATGTCTTCAAGCGTCTGCGCCCCACCCGTGGCGGACCGGTCCGGCGTTGGGGCCGTGTCCTGTGCCATGGCGGGCAGAGCCAAAAACAATGCTGTAATCGCAATCAGAAGGGTTCGCATCATCGTCCTCGATTGGTGCAAGGAACCGTCTTCCTCGAAAGAAAACGGAACGGAAACTTTGTAAGTTTCAGGGCAGATTTTAGAAATCCGCACCCGGAATCAGAAGGCGCGATTGCGTATCGCGCCTTCCGTCTTGTCGATGTGGATCAGCCGTCCTGACGACCGTAGGCTGAACCCCAACCCCAAGCACCTGAGCCGAAACCGCGCGCCACGACGCGTTCGCGGTAGATGGCCGACACCACGTCGCCATCCCCGGCCAAGAGCGCCTTGGTAGAACACATCTCGGCGCAGATGGGCAGCTTGCCCTCTGCGATCCGGTTGCGGCCGTACTTGGCGAACTCCGCGGTCGAGTGGGTTTCCTCGGGCCCACCGGCGCAGAATGTACATTTGTCCATCTTTCCGCGTGAGCCAAAGTTGCCAGCCTGCGGGAATTGCGGCGCGCCGAAGGGGCACGCGTAGAAGCAATAGCCACACCCGATGCAGAGGTCCTTGGAGTGCAGAACCACACCTTCCTCGTTCTGGTAAAAGCAGTCCACAGGGCAGACCGCCATACAAGGTGCATCGGAACAGTGCATGCAGGCCACGGAAATCGACCGTTCACCGGGATCACCATCGTTGATGGTCACCACGCGGCGGCGGTTGATGCCCCAGGGCACTTCATGCTCGTTCTTACAAGCCGTGACGCAGGCGTTGCATTCAATGCAGCGCTCGGCGTCGCATAGGAACTTGGCTCTCGCCTGTCCTCCTAATGCCATGTCGTTTCCTCCTTACGCTGTCCAGATTTTGCAGAGAGTCGCTTTGGTCTCCTGCATCTGGGTTACTGAATCATAGCCATAGGTCTGGGCGGTGTTGGTGCTTTCGCCCAACACGTATGGATCGGCGCCCTCGGGATATTTCGAGCGTTGATCCTCACCCTGGAAATGACCGCCAAAGTGGAAGGGCATGAAGGCCACGCCTTCGCCCACCCGGTTGGTGACCATCGCCATAACCTTGACCTTGCCGCCTTCGGGTCCTTCGACCCAGACCTGACTGCCGTCCCGCACGCCCAGATTGTTGGCGTCGCGCGGGTTGATCTCGACAAACATGTCCTGCTGCAACTCGGCCAGCCACGGGTTCGAACGGGTCTCGTCCCCGCCGCCCTCGTATTCGACCAGTCGGCCGGATGTGAGGATGATCGGGTAGTCCTTCGAAAAGTCCTGTTTCTGGATCGAGGCATACAAGGTCGGCAGCCGGTAGGCGTGACGGTCCTCGTATGTCGGATAATCCGCAACAAGATCCCTGCGGTTGGTATACAGCGGCTCGCGGTGCACCGGGATCGGATCGGGGAAGGTCCAGACGACCGCGCGGGCCTTGGCGTTCCCGAAGGGCGCACAGCCATGCTTGATCGCCACCCGCTGGATGCCGCCCGAAAGATCGGTCTTCCAGTTGGTTTCGGGACCCGCGACCGCATCAATCGCAGCGCGTTCATCGTCCGTCAGATCACCGTCCCAGCCAAGGTCCATAAGCATCTGCATCGTGAACTCAGGATAACCATCCTGAATCTCCGACCCGACGCTATAGACCCCTTCGGCCAGCAGGTTGTCACCGTCCCGTTCGACGCCAAAGCGCGCGCGGAAGGTCAGACCACCTTCAGCCACAGGCTTGGACATATCATACAGGTTCGGCGTACCCGGGTGGTTCATCTCAGCCGTGCCCCAGCTGGGCCATGGCAGACCATAATAGTCGCCATCTGCCGGACCACCAATGGCCTGCAGCGTCGTCCGATCGAACGTGTGCTGGTTTGCCATGTGCTTCTTGAGCCGCTCAGGTGACTGACCAGTATAGCCAATGGTCCACATGCCGCGATTGATCTCGCGCAGCGTGTCTTCTGGCTCAGGCGTCAGGCCGTCCTCTTCCAACTTGATGTTGCGGAAGATGCGGTCGTGGAAACCGAACTTCTGTGCGAACAGCGCGATGATCTCGTGATCGGGCTTGGACTCGAACAGCGGGTCTATGATCTTTTCCCGCCACTGCAGCGACCGGTTCGATGCCGTGACAGAGCCACGGGTTTCGAACTGCGTCGTGGCCGGCAACAGGTACACCCCGTCGGTCCGATCATGCAGCACGGCAGACACGGTCGGGAAGGGGTCGATGACAACCAGCATATCCAGCTGTTCCATCGCCTTCTTCATCTCGACCATGCGGGTCTGCGAGTTCGGGGCGTGGCCCCAAAGAACCATGGCACGCACCTTGTTCGGGTTGTCCATGTTGTCCGGGTCTTCAAGAACACCATCGATCCAGCGCGAGACAGGAATACCGCTGAGGTTCTGCAGCGCCTTTTCCTTGCCATCCACACCGGTGGTCGTCGCAAACTGGTCAGCCAGCCATTCAGGGTCTTCACCCCAAACGCGGGCCCAGTGGCCCCATGCACCTGCCGACAGGCCGTAGTAGCCGGGCAGCGTGTGGGACAGAACACCAAGGTCCGTGGCACCCTGCACGTTGTCGTGGCCGCGGAAGATGTTGGTGCCGCCACCGCTGGTGCCCATGTTGCCAAGGGCCAGCTGAAGCACACAGTAAGCACGGGTGTTGTTGTTGCCGTTGGTGTGCTGCGTGCCACCCATACACCAGATCACTGTGCCGGGGCGATTGTTGGCCATGGTCCGCGCAACGCGCTTGAGCTGCGAACCGGGGGCACCGGTGACACGCTCAACTTCCTCGGGCGTCCACTTGGCCACTTCTTCCTTGATCTGGTCCATGCCCCAGACGCGGGTGCGGATGAATTCCTGATCCTCCCAACCGTTGTCGAAGATGTGCCAGAGGATCCCCCAGACCAGCGCCACGTCAGTGCCTGGACGGAAGCGCACATACTCGTCCGCATGGGCTGCGGTGCGGGTAAAGCGCGGGTCACACACGATGACAGGGGCGTTGTTCTGCTCCTTGGCGCGCAGCAGGTGCAGCAGGGACACGGGGTGTGCCTCAGCCGGGTTGCCGCCGATGATAAAGATCGCCTTGGAGTTATGGATGTCGTTGTAGCTGTTGGTCATGGCGCCGTAGCCCCATGTGTTCGCAACACCCGCAACGGTGGTCGAGTGACAGATACGCGCCTGGTGATCCACGTTGTTCGTGCCCCAGTAGGCCGCGAACTTGCGGAACAGGTACGCCTGTTCGTTGTTGTGCTTGGCTGACCCCAGCCAGTACACACTGTCCGGGCCGCTTTCTTCCCGGATGTTCATCATGCCGCCGCCGATCTCGTCGATCGCCTGCTCCCAGCTGATTCGCTTCCATTCCCCGTTTTCTTTCTTCATCGGGTACTTGAGGCGGCGCTCGCCGTGGGCGTGCTCGCGGACCGATGCGCCCTTGGCGCAGTGAGCACCCAGGTTGAACGGGCTGTCCCAGCCGGGCTCCTGCCCCGTCCAGACACCGTCCTGCACTTCCGCCACGACCGTACATCCGACCGAACAGTGCGTGCACACCGATTTCTTCAAATCCACTTTGCCCGCTGCCGCCGTGGCAGCGCTGGCCTGGGTGACAGTCCCGCCTGTCGCAGCAATTGCCGACAAGCCCCCGATCACCAGTCCCGACCCGCGTAAGAACGCACGCCGGTCTACCGAAGCATTCGCCGCTTCAGTCAGGATACTTGTCCGCTGGGGGCGTCGCGCAACCCCGTTGGTCTTTTTCCTAAGCATGTTGCATCTCCCTTGCTTGCTTCCCGCCTGCGCGGGTCACTCGCTTGGCTTCCTTTGGGTCTCAGCAGTCGGGCGTCACGCAACCAGTCGCTGATCTCCTGCCTCGTCCGGGCTTATTCCCGGGCGCGGCCTTCCCTCCCGTCGCGCGCTGTACCGCGCGCGCAAAGTCACGCCGCTCAGAAGCGGGCGCTGTCAAAATACGCGCGCGTGTGCGCGGTATCCTGCATCTTCTCAGAGGTCAGATCCGGCTCCGCCGCCTCTGCCTGCGCACCGGTCGCAACCGCCACCGCCGCAATCGGCGCTGTGGTCGAGGCCAGCTTTAGAAAGTCGCGGCGCGATGCACCGTCTTCTTTCTTGCTCATCGACAAGTCTCCTCTCGATGTTGTGGGGCAGTTGCCCGCCCCCTTCTGACGCCGATCACTCGGCGCCGCTCATCCGGAAGGCTTCCGCCTCCACAGACATGAAAATCCGACCCACTGTGCCCACAGGTGTGTAGAAGACCGATGTCTTCGCCTCTTCCAGGTCGGTAAAGAAATGTCCGGCCCATGGGCCAATATGTTTGTTGAAGAACTGCTTTTGCGCATTGATGTCCGCAGGTGTGCCAAAACGACCCACGATCATGGCGGCCATCATCTCCATCAGGCTGGCAATGCTGTCTTCGGGTTCGAACACGGTCTCAGACCGCTGCATACCTTTGGTGGCCATGTCCTGACGCAACAGCGCCAGCGGCTTTTCATTGAGAAAGCCGGTCAGATAGTAGCTGGCAAAGGGCAGCAACTCGCCCCGGCCCAAGCCGATGAACAGCTTGTTGAATTCGGATTCAGCCGCCTTGGGCTTGGTAACCCGCGCCAGCTTGGACAAGGTGCCGATGGCCTGACCCAGATCAGTATCGTCGCCAGTCAGCCCAGCCGTCTGCGCGAGCAGCATCTCGTCTGGCGGTCCGGCCAGCAATGCGCCGAGGAAGTTGTAAAGGTCCGCACGGGCGCGGTCCATGTCGGCGATTTGAATGTCTTCAGCGGCTGTCACGGTCTTGTCTTCCATTATGCTGTATCAAAGGCGAAGCGCATCCGGCGCTGCGGCATTGCGGTTGGTTCGGGTTCCGGATCTGGCAGCGGAACAGGATGAGCCGACGCGATCAGCGGCACCTCCTCTTCCTCGGCCTCAATCTCTTCGACCTCTTCTTCGGCAGGTACCTCGTCCACGGTCTCCGCCCCGTCTTCCTCGTCCTCAATGAACGCGGTCACCATGCCCTTGCCCACCTGATAGACGGTCTGCATGTTCTCGATGACCGTTGCGGCGTCGGTGTAATCCTCACCGTAGTCCACCAACCCATCCAGATTGGCGAGCAGCGGGTTCAACCGCCACAATCTGCGCAAGGCGCGGGTCTTGAGGCGCTGAGGCAACTCGGCCTTGAGGAAGTCACGCACCGCATCCGCGCTCTCTAACGCCTCTGGCCCTGGCAGGTTCAGCTCTGCCAAGATCTCCTCGTCCGGCCGTTCTTCCAGCTTGGCAACTTCGGCCTCAACAACATGCGCTTCAAGCGCCTGCTCTTCGGCCTCAACCTCGGCACGCCGCCGGGACCAGAAATCACGACCCGAACTCAATGCACCCGCCTCCGCTGCCGCGCGGGCGAGGCATAGATGTCCGCCGCGGTTGCAATGCGCGGATCGCCAATACCGTCCTGCGTCAGGTCCGTGCGCGTCTTGTCACGCTTGCGTTTGACGAACGCTTCGTCCTGGTGGAAGTCGGTGACAAAGCCCTGCACCCACGCCATCAGACCCGCGGGCATTGGTACCTTCTCGACAATCTCTTCGCCGCTGTCGGTGTAATCCTGCGCCTCATAAGGCGACGCGGTGACAAGCACGACTTCAAGCGGCTGATCCCCCGGACACTCCCGCATCACCACATAAATGGCAGGCTCCGCTGCCGACAGTCCATGCAGATACGCCTCGGTCTCTGCACCGTGCAACTCCAACAGCAGCGTGGCGGCATGGTACTCAACCGCTTCCCCTTCTCGGCGCAACTCCTGCCAATCGGCGGATCCGGCGCCCGGCAAAACGGCTACGGCTTTCCAGCTGTAAGAGGCCCAGCGTGTCACACCCGGCAGCCGTCGCAAAACGACGCCCAAAGGCATGGTTCGGTACTGGTCGGGGTTTCGGATCACCCTATGTCCTCCCTTGCCATCATCAAACTGCCAAAAAATTCATCCGAGAAGTGTCTTATGCAGGATTTCCCGTATCGCATTGACGCAAAGGCAGTTTGGCCAGCCTGTCCAAGGGATGCCGCGTCAAAGGGACTAAATGTCTAATTCGAGCGTTTCGCTCGGGAATACGATGGTGTACCGAAACGCGAATCACTTCGCCGTTTTCCATGCCCTTCCGCATGGTGCGATTGCTTGAAAACGGTTTGTGAAGCACCACGAATCAAGTCTAGGCTGGCGCCGGGACGCATGTGGACAGGGGCCGAAAATCAGCCCTGCCGCAAGGGAGGAATACGTGGTCAAATCTTTGATAACATGCGATTGTTTGGGCACCCAGACCATCGATACCAAGGGGCTGTCCGATGCCACGGGTTTGGACGTGCGCCCACCGTGTTCGGCCCTCTGCACCACCCAGTTGGCCCAGGCCGAAGCCGCCCTTTCGGACCCGGATGTAGTTTTTTGTTGTACCCAGGAAGCCCGTGTTTTCGAGGAGCTGGCAGAGGGGTTGGACCGCCCTGCCCCGCCCGTTCTGGATCTACGTGACCGTGCCGGATGGAGCGACGATACCGCCCCGAAACTGCCCAAAATGTCCGCACTCATCGCCGACGCCATGCTGCCCGCCGAGCCGGAAAAAACGCTGGATGTGGTCAGCGAGGGGCTGTGCCTGATCCTTGGGCCATCCGCCGTCGCGCTGGATGCCGCTGAGCAACTCAAGGACCATCTGGGCGTCACCGTTCTGCTGTCCGACTCGGCCGATATTCCCGACACCCGCGCCTATGACGTGGTGGTGGGCAAGCTGCGCCGCGCCTCAGGGGCCTTTGCCCAGTTCGAAGTGGTGATCGACGCCCTGCAGCAGATCGAACCGGGCGGGCGCGGAGCCTTCACCCTGACCGATCCGCGCGACGGCGCCGTGTCGCAATGCGATGTCATCCTGGATTTGCGCGCCGACACCCCCCTGTTTCCGGCCCATGAAAAACGTGATGGGTACTTGCGGGCCGAACCGACCCACGCCCCCGGCGTGGCCGCAGCCATCATGGCCGCCTCGCATCTCACCGGCACGTTCGAAAAGACGCTCTACGTCAAGACAACCCCGCTGCTCTGCGCCCATTCCCGCGCCGAGCAGACGGGGTGCACCAACTGTCTCGACCTCTGCCCGACCGGAGCGATTACGTCTGCGGGCGAACATGTCGCCATCGACCCGATGATCTGCGCGGGCTGCGGGGCGTGTTCCGCCGCCTGCCCGTCCGGGGCGATCACCTACGACGCGCCAGCCGTCGATCGGACCATGCGGCGCGTGCAGACCATGGCCAAGGCGTTCCTCGACGCTGGCGGCACCGCCCCGCGCCTGCTGGTCCACGATGACCACGGCGCCGAAATGGTCCGCCTCTCTGCCCGCCATGGCCGTGGATTGCCAGCCGACGTGGTTCCGCTTGAGATGGCGGCTATTGGTGCGTTTGGCCATGCCGAAGCTGTTGCGGCCCTAGCTGCCGGTTTTGCCAGCGTCACGCTCTTGCCAGGCCCCAAGGCGGATATCCCCGCATTGGAGACACAAATTGCCCTGACCAATGCCATCGCCGGCGAAGGAAAGGCCGCGCTGCTCGACACCCCCGACCCCGATGCGATGAGCGACGCACTTCATGGGGCCGAGGCTCCTGCCCCCGTCGCCACGCCCGTGCGGCCCATGGGCACACGGCGGCAGATCACACGGCAAGCAGCCAAGGCTTTGCACCCCGACACCGACAGCATCGCACTGCAGGATGGCGCGCCTTACGGGGCGGTACTGGTCGATACGGATTCCTGCACCCTCTGCCTGTCCTGCGTGTCGCTCTGCCCCTCCGGCGCGCTTGGCGACAACTCGGACAAACCACAGCTCAGGTTCCAGGAAGACGCCTGTCTGCAATGTGGCCTCTGCGCCAATATCTGTCCCGAGGACGCGATCACCTATGAACCGCGACTGGACCTCACCGACGCAGCCTTGCGCCAAGAGGTGTTGAACGAGGAAGAGCCCTTCCCCTGCATCGAATGCGGCGCGCTCTTTGGCTCAAAGTCGGCCATCGACCGGATCACCGACAAGCTCAAGGATCACGCCATGTTCTCGGGCGACAAGCTGCGCATGATCCAGATGTGCGACAATTGCCGGGTCACGACCCAGTTCCATTCGACCGACAACCCGTTTCAAGGCGGCGAACGCCCCCGCGTGCGCACCACGGACGACTACCTGTCAAAGCGGCGCGATCACTGATGTTCGAGGGGTTTGCCCAGATCGGCAGGGTCCAGCACAGCCACGTAGGCCAGGATCGCTTCAAGATCATCAAGCGTCAGCTCGATGGGCGCGATGGGCGACGGACGGTCGATGGGGAACGGGTCGGTCACGCCTTCAAGCTGGGTAAAGGCCGCGTGGGGTTTCAGCGCATAGAAGCCCGCGAACCGCGACTGCCAATCCTCAAATCCCCGCATCACGAAGAAACTCGGCGTGGAGCCAATACCAAAACCATCCTTGCCCCGCTCGGTCACGTGACAACGCCCACACTTGGCCCAGGACACCCCCTGCCCCGCGATGGCATCACCCGTCATCTCGACCTTGGCCACGACGCGTTCCTGCACCTGCGGCTCGGTGAAAAGCACCTCACCATCGGGTGCAAAACCCTGTACCGTACGGCGGCCGACATCGGACGTCAGCCAATCCGCAAACCGTTGCGCCCCCTTGCCATCGCCGCGCAGATCCATGTGCCACGTCTGGCCCAAACCGGAAAACAGCGCCCTGCCATCCGATCCCAAAACAAGATCGGCGACCGCTGGATCGTCCACAGTTTCGACCCTAACCTGGGTCTTCAGCGAAAAACGCGGGGCAATATGCTTGATAAGCCCACTCTCGACCAACGCAGGCGGGGCATAGAACACCACCCGCTTGTCATCGGCCATTGCCAAACCCGGCAACAAGGCCAAGATCAGAACCAAGATGCGCATTACGGCAGCCTACGGCCCACCGGCGCGATCCGTCAACGTTAGGGAGGGGAAAGCCCCATGAGCGACGATTTCAACATGTCCATGCGCAAGTTCCTGAAGCAGGTCGGCGTGACCTCGCAACAGGCGATCGAAGAGGCGATGCGCAATGCGGGTGGCAGCGGTAAGACCTATGCCGTCAAAGCGGTGGTCACCATCGAAGAGCTTGACATGACCCACGAGGTCACAGGCGAGATCAAGGGACAGGACTGACGCGTGAGCACGAGCAGAGAACAGGTTCTCGAGGTCCTCAAGGGCCTCGACGCGCCGGGGGGCGACATCGTGTCATCCGGCGTCATGCGAGCGTTGAATGTCGATGGCGGCACCGTGCGCTTCGTGATGGAGATCAACCCGGCGCAGGCCGCCACCTATGAAGGCGTGAAAGCTGAGGCCGAAGCCGCCGTGGGCGCGCTCGATGGCATCGAAAGCGTGTCGATTGTGCTGACGGGCCATACGGAAAAGACCCCGCCCCCCGATTTGAAACCGCAGCGCCCTGCCGACCCGAAAGGGCCACAGAAGGTCCCGGGCATTGACCGCATTCTCGCGATCGCCTCGGGGAAAGGCGGCGTTGGTAAGTCCACCGTGTCGGCCAACCTCGCCTGTGCGCTGGCACAACAAGGACGGCGCGTGGGTCTGCTCGATGCGGATGTCTACGGCCCCTCTCAGCCCCGGATGTTGGGCGTGTCTGGTCGCCCCGCCTCCCCCGATGGCAAGACAATCCTGCCGATGCGCAACCATGGCGTCACAATGATGTCCATCGGCCTGATGATGAACGAGGATCAGGCGGTTGTCTGGCGCGGACCCATGCTGATGGGTGCATTGCAACAGATGATGAGCCAGGTGCAGTGGGGTGCGCTTGACGTGCTGCTGGTGGACCTGCCCCCAGGCACCGGCGACGTGCAAATGACATTGGCCCAAAAGTTTGTCGTGGATGGCGCGATTATTGTCTCTACACCGCAGGATGTGGCCCTTTTGGACGCGCGCAAAGGTGTGGACATGTTCCAGCAATTGCATGTGCCGATCGTCGGGATGATCGAGAATATGAGCACGCATATCTGTTCCAATTGCGGGCACGAGGAACACGTGTTTGGGCACGGTGGGGTCAAGGCGGAAGCCCAGAAACTGGACGTGCCGCTGCTGGCCGAAGTGCCGCTGGATCTGCAGATCAGGTTGGCCGCAGATGGCGGCGCACCCGTTACGGTCAGCCAACCTGACAGCCCGCAAGCCAAGGCGTTTCAGGACGTGGCCGCGGGCCTTGTCACAGCGGGGGCGGCATGAGCGACGGATCGCAGGTCACCTTCCCTCCACTGATGTGGGGAGAAGAAGCACCGGACGGCGCCTTTGACCATGCGGTTATGCGAGCAACGCTGGGCTGTGATGCCGGCCTTATCTCTTACAAATTGGGTGCAGCCGAGATGGAGGCCGCGCTGGTCTTTGCACCCGAAGTGCCATTGTCCAAGGCGATTGCCATGTTGCCGCTCTGCGGTGTGGGTTTCCAAAATGCCCTTGGTGCATTGGCACCCCCCGAGGTGGCGGTGCATCTGGATTGGTGGGGCGGCATTCGCGTCAATGGTGCGCGCTGTGGCAAGTTCCGCGCCATGGCTTCGGGAACCGAGCCCACGACGGTGCCGGACTGGCTCGTTGTGGGCTTCACCCTCCCCCTGATCCCGGCGTCCGAGGACACAGGCCTGACCCCGGACGAAACCGCCCTGTTTGCCGAAGGCTGTGCCGAGGTGTCGCCCCCGACCCTGCTCGAATCCTGGTCGAGACACACGTTGAACTGGCTGAACCGATGGGAAGATGAAGGCTCTGCCTCTCTGCACTCGGAATGGCGTGGACTGGCTGAAGGTATCGGGGAAGAGACTGAAAATCAGTCTCTAACCGGTACATTTCTGGGTGTGGACGAAGAGTTCGGAATGCTTCTGCGGGACACAGAGACAACGCACTTGATCCCGCTCACAACTGTGTTGGAGGACCCGTCATGAAACTCGCCCGCGCGATCCATTTCGACGAAAGCGATATGAACGTTTTCGCCTCCCCTGCCCGCACGGGCGAATGGTGCATCTCGGGTGGGTTCGAGTTTTCGAACTGGGGCGAGAGCGACCTGACCGGCAAGGCGCGCCAGGCTTTTGCCAACGGGTGGTTCGGGCTGGAAACCGGGGGGCGTGTGACCTTTGTTGCCGTCACCCAGCTGGAACAGGCAGAGCTGGAAACGCTGACCGCCCTGCTTGCCCAACACTTCGTGACATATTACGGTGCCCCATCCGTTGAGGCGGCGCAACCCGTCGCGACCGAGGAACTGGCGCAGATGATTGATCTCTGCGAGGACCATGACCCCAACACGCTGCTGACGGTCGCACGTGAGCTGACGGAAGCGGGTGTGCGCGAAGCGTTCCGGACAATTCAACCGCAAGACGCCGGGCTGGATCAATTCGCGGTCCACGGGGATACGGATCACGGTCACTGATACTTGTTTCGAATTGGCTTTGCCAATTCGACTGATACGAGAGGGTTGTTATCCGTCCCGTGCGCTCCCCACCGAATTTCCGGTCAGAAGAAGCAAAAGAGCCTTGTCAGAGCCTATTTTGCATTGAATACGAACAGCGTTTCACCGTCAATCATGTACCCGTCAATCAGTGATTGCGCGCGCTCGGATGTTAGCCACTCTTCCAACTTGGCCGTAAGATCAGTTTTGACATGATCATGCCGCGCAGGATTGACCGGCAGGTAAGCGTATTGGTTGAACAGCACCGGATCGCCAGCAAACAGCAGCGCCAGATCACCCTTGTTTCCGAAGTTCAGCCAGCTTGCTCGGTCTGAAAGCACATAGGCGTTCAGGCCCGATGCCGTGTTCAGTGCTGCCCCCATGCCCGCACCGACAGCATTGTACCATGCGTCGAATGTGTCAGCGTCCAACCCCGCATCCACCCACAAGCTCAGTTCTTTCTTGTGGGTGCCGCTGTCATCACCACGACTTACAAAAGCAGCACTGGCGGACCAGATCTTTTGCAGGGCATCAGCGGCCGTTTCGGCCTCGGCAATCGCAGCCGGATCGTCCGCCGGGCCAATGAAGACAAAATCGTTATACATGATTTCACGCCGATGTGTGCCATAGCCACCGTCCACAAATGCATCTTCAGCCGTGCGGGAATGCACGAGGATCGCATCCACATCGCCCGCCTCTCCTAGCTTGATGGCCTGCCCCGTGCCGACCACCAGCAGCTGAACCTCAAGATCGAGGTCCTTTGTAATCTCTGGCAGCAATACATCGGCCAGCCCTGAATTGTGGAACGACGTTGTCACTGCCATACGCATCTGATCAGCCGCCTGCGCGATCCCGGCGGCAAAAACTGCCAAAAACGTGAGTATCAGGGTCTTTTTCATTCCACGATGTCTCCATTCAAAAAGGCCCGTGCTTCGGGCGTTTGCGGCGCGTCAAAGAACCCCTGCGCAGGGCCGGTTTCGTGAACCTTGCCGCCTAGAATGAAGATTACCCGATCCGCAATCCGTCTGGCTTGACCCATGTCATGTGTCGACAAAATAAGACGCGTGCCGTCAGCCTTAGCTTGCAGCAGAATCGCCTCGATCTCGCGCATGGCGCGTCCGTCCAGCGATGCCGTGGGTTCGTCCAGAAACACAAGTGCCGGATCGGTGATCAGAGCGCGGGCGATGGCCAGTTTTTGCTGTTCACCCCCGGACAGAACCATGGCGCGGCGGGTCAGGTGCGCGCCCAATCCGACCCGCTCGGCCCATGTACGCGCCGCCGTCCGCGCAGTCCTTCGATCCGCGCCTCGTAGGCGCAATGGGTACGTCAGGTTCTCTTCGACCGTGCGTCGCAGAACGACCGGTTGCTGAAAGACAAACGCCTGATGATGGCGGGCCGTTTCGGTATCGCAGGCCCATTGCACTGTGCCCCCCGTCAGACGCGCCGTTCCGTGCATAAGGCGCAAAAGCGTTGTCTTGCCGGACCCGTTTGGACCCAGAACCACACACAGCCCCTGCCCATCCAAGGTCAGGTCCACCGGGCCCACCAGCCGCTTGCCACGACGCGAGGTTTCGGCCCCCGTGAGCGTTACGGGAAAAAGCTCGGTCACCATCGGCTGTCCCGCTCTGTCTGACCGATCCAGTGGATGGCAAGGTTGACCCCCAGGGCCAGGGCGATGAGGACGAACCCAAGAGCGAGCGCCAGAGCGAACTCACCCTTGCCCGTCTCAAGTGCTATGGCCGTGGTCAGAACGCGCGTCGCATTGTCGATATTGCCACCCACAATCATGATAGCGCCCACCTCTCCGATCCCGCGCCCAAACCCGGCCAGCGCTGCCGTCAGCAGCGCCCGCCGGGCATCCCAGATCAGCGTGCGCATTTTCTGCACCTGCGTGACATTCATCGAGATCAGCAAATCGTGGTACTCGGCCCACAGCTCGCGCAAGGACTGGTGCGCAATGGACGCTATCAACGGAACAATGATGATCACCTGCGCCACAATCATGGCTGTAGGTGTGAACAGCAGGCCGAGCGCGCCAAATGGACCTGACCGGGACAGAAAGATGTAAACGATCAGCCCGACAACGACCGGCGGCAGGCCCATCAGCGCGTTGAGCAAGGCAATGGTCGCCCGCCGCCAGCGAAAACGCCGCACAGCCAGCATGGCCGCCAAGGGCAGGGCGATCAGACAAGCAATCACCAATGCGGTGAGGGTGACGCGGAGCGAGCGCAGCGCAATCTCTGCCAGCTCTGCATCAAACGTGACGACCAGCCAAAAGGCGTGTCGCAAACCCTCCCATAGATCGACGATGGCCGATCCTCCCGTTGTTTCTTTTTCCTGAAATTGGACGGTTTTGCGCGTGGATACCAGCCCTGTTATGCCAGCCTGTCAGGTTGTCTCTGGCAGAGCCGTGACGAGTACAGTTAGGGGTCAGTTTGTCCGCCAGGCAAAAAAATTGCCCGCGGGCAATTTCCGCGGGCAGGATAAGAATTGCCCATGGGCAATTCTCCGAACTAGCTGTCGAACTCGGCCTTGAGGTAGGCGTCGAACGCTCCCTGCAATTGCATACGGCTCATACCCGCTTCAAATTCGATCCGCACCTTACGGCCTTTCTGAACGACGGCAATGCCCTTGTCATGGACACTCCGGCGGAACACCTTTCCCTCGGGTTCTGCCTTGGGCTGTGCAGGTTTGCCTGCCCGTGACAAACGCCGCATGACTGTGGCTGCATCCACAAAGGATCCACGCCCGGTGCGGGCTCGCGCCTGTTCGCGACCAATGGCGCCCGCTTCTTCCAACACCGCGCGCGCTGTATCCGGCTGTGCCAGAAGCGGCTTCAATTCGCGTGCATTGCGCTCACGGATCTCTCGGATGTTCGGAAAGGCGTCGACAATGGCTTGCGGCAGCTTCGCCAATTGCAGGTAGCGCGACAGCCACGGCTGGCTGACCTCAAGCCGCTCGGCCATCGCCTTTTGCTTGCCGCCATAGTAGCGCGCAACCGCATCCGCATAGTCCAACGCGCGTTCGTAGTCTGAGATGTCTTCGCGGTCGCGGTTCTCGATATCCGCCAGCCGGAAAGCCTCTTCGTCCGACAGCTGCCGCGCTTCCACCAGGTATTTGAACTGCGTGTAGTTGTTGGCACGCAACCAGCTTACAGCGAAGTGCCGACGCGCGCCGCAGATCACTTCGAAATCATAATCCTCGTCATCGACGGGCCGCACTATGGCAGGAAACTCCTGCTGCCCCTGAGAACGGATACCGTCGATCAAGTCGCGGCAATTGTCTTCGGTCAGCAGAGCATAATCTCGGTTATGCCGCTCCCACATGCGGCACCGGGCCGGGTCGATCCAGCGCAGTGTCTTTTCCTCGACCTCTCCAGCCAACCTGTCGCTGATCGCCGTGGTGCGTTTGAGAAAACGGGCACCGGCGCGGTCGGACGCATCGGGCACGGCCTCCAAATCGCTGAGAACATCGTCAAAAATAGCATCATGTTTGCGGGTCATAGCAGTCCCTCCTTGCGCAGCCCTGCGTGATGGCTTGGCCATGTCTTGCGGATCAGCACTTCGATCTCGCGGTTCACAGCGTCCAGATAGGCGCGGCAGCGTTTGTGCGTCTCGGTCCGGGTGGCCGGGCCGGTCAGCTCGTAGACGGTGGACAGGTTCGCCGCGGCATTGTCGATCTCGGCGCTGTCCTTGAGCACCGATTGCAACATGTCGAGGGGGAAGACCGCGTCCATCATCCGTTTGATCGCCATATGCGCTGATTTCGAGTCATTCATCTTGGTTGCGAGGATCTTAACGAAGGCATAATCGCGCGTACCCCCATGGCGGGCGAGCTCGTTGAGCGTGGCACCCAGCATTTTCAAAAAGTGCGCGGTAGAGCCAAAATCGATGTTGTTGGGCGGGGCAGGGATCACCAATGCATCCGCTGCGCGCAACACCGAAAGTGACAGCATCCCGAGGGCAGGGGGTGGGTCCAGCAGTATGACATCGAACCGGTCCTTGATCGTCTCCAACCCGTTGCGCAGGCGGTCGAGCACGAACACCTGTTCGCGGGCCATGCGGGCGGCAAATTCGTATTCCGCGTCATAGAGACCGAGATTTGCAGGGATCAGCGCGATGTTGGGCCAGTAGGTGGCGCGCAGAGCATAGGACAGGTCTTGCGGTCCGCCGTGGCGGAAGAAGGGGTAGAGCGTGTCCTCTTCTTCATCCACGTCCACATCGGGGTTCAGGCCAAAGACAGAGGTGGTACTGGCCTGGCTGTCACAATCAACGACGCAGACGCGGTAACCGCGCAGGGCAAGGTGCTGGGCGAAGTGGCAGACCATCGTGGATTTGCCGACGCCGCCCTTGAAGTTCTGGATGGCAAGGACCATCGCTGGATCGCTGTCGGCGCGGTGGGGCAGGGTACCGAACACCTGCCGCATCCGGTTGACGTCTGCGAGGGAGTATCCCGTGCGGCGCCCTGTGTTAGGGTCTTTTTCCGGCATTGGGAGACGGCCATCTGCTTCGGCATCACGGATCAGCTTGTCACTACGTCCCACCATGTCTGCGGCGCGTTTGACGTTGAAACGCAGATCGAGCGTTTTTTGTGCACCGGGCGCATAGAGCCTATCGCGTAGCCGATCGATCACCGTCGAGGCGCGAGTGGCAAGTTTGTCCAACTCCTCAAGGGAGACGGTGGGAAGGGCGGACTGCTCCATCATGGACCTCTTATGGGGGCGTTGGTCCGAATCATGACGGGTGCAGGCGTTTGCCTCAAGTGCAAACTTTGGAGGATAGGGGCGAAAAAAGCGGAAATTGGATGATAGGCGCCCAATGGTCAGAAATTGAGGGATCATTGCGTTCTGTTCGGAAGTTTAGCGCATCTTAAGCGCGACAGAACCCACTATGTATGTGGTTGGCTTCGGTGAGCCGCCGTTTGCCACAAAACACAATCAAAACCTCAAACAGAAAACACCCCTTTATTCTAATTTCATAGTGTTCAGTGTTCCCGCAGCTCAAAGCGCTGAATTTCATAGGAAAAGAGGCGCTGGGACTTACATTCCGGGGCGGTTCTGCTTACGTCTTGGGACGATAACTCCTACATCTGGGGGAGGCAAAGCTTACGTATCGGGTGGCCTCCAATCCTTACGTTTTGGGTGAGTCTCAGCAGCGACTCAGCCCTTTGATTTTTGGGCGTTATTCGAATCACTTGGCGGGACTGCTGATTCCCTTATGCCCGTTTAACCTTACAAATTGGGTGCCTTCGTTTTCGTGGACGCGTCCCGCGCCTGCTGTTATTCTTACGTCACACTGCCCGTCAGAGGTAAGAGAAGAGCAGCATGGCGGATCGCCCATCTCAAACATACCGGACGATTGACGCCCGGCCAAATGCGCAAAGTCTGGTGAAGCCGGGCGAGCTGGTGGACCTGGTCGAGGTCACGCCGCTGACGCTGGCCGACCGGCGCATCTATAACCAGCTTTTGGAAAACGCGTGGGATGCCATCGAAAAGCCGGTGACCCATGTAATTGCCAAGTCCGATCTGCGTGGGTCGCACAATTCCAATGACAGGGTGGGGGAGTCGGTCGAGCGGCTGATGTCGGCCATCGTCAAGGTGAAGGTCACGCATGAGGGCGAAGATGCTATCGAGCGGGTGCAGCTTCTGGGCGGCAACATCGAAACGACGCGCCGGGATGGTGTGCTAGAATACGAGATCCCGCAGCGGCTGCGGAAGATCATTAAGGACTCGACTGTCTTTGCACGGCTCCAGCGCGAAGTGATGTTTGCCCTCAGCTCCAAATATGCGCTGACCCTTTATGAGATGATCCAGAAGCGCGGGAATCTGCGTTATCGGTCGTCTGAAAAATTTGCGCTTGATGACCTGCGCGGGGTGCTGGGCGTGCCCAAGGGCAAACTGACCTCTTGGTCGAACCTCAAGCTTCGGGCGATTGAACCGGCGGTGGCCGAGGTGAACATGCTTTCGGACTACGTGGTCGAGATTGAGCCGGTGAAGACCGGGCGACGGGTCACACATATCGAGCTCAAGTGGTGGCGCAAGGATGGGGCAGGGACGGCCGAGACGGAGCGTGAGCTGTCCTTTTCCAAGATTGGGCGCAAGGCCCGGATGACCAATACGGCCGAGGACCTGAAGCCCCGGCCTGCGTGGCTTGAGGCCGCGGGTCCGGCGCTGCGCACCGAAACCTATGAAACAGCGCGCCTGCGCTATCCGGGCTATGACATCTACCACGTGGAAAAGGAGTGGCGGTCCTGGTCTGCGGGGAAAGAGCCGCCGCGTGACGCGGACCGCGCTTACCTCGCCTTTTTCCGGAGCTTTGCGGAAAACAACCCGCTGCGCTAGCGTGGACCCATGAACTCCGTTCGTTTCCGTCTGTTGATCCTGGCCCTTGCGCCGATGGTCGTGCTGATGCCGCTGCTCTTGTTTTTGGGCATGACGCGGTGGACGGCGGATTATGACGAGGTGCTGATCGCCAATGTCGAAAGCGATCTGCGGATTGCCGAACAGTACCTGTCACGCTTGATGGTCCAGACAGGGGACGAGTTGCAGGCCGTCGCCGGGTCGGTCGAGTTTGCACAAACGGCCCCATCGGGACGCGATGCATTCTTTGATGATAAGCGCGCGGCGCTTGGTTTGGATTTCCTGTACTTCTTGCCGCGCGCGGACATGACGGATGTCTGGCCTGTCATCCAAAGTGCGGCGCAAGGGCAGGGCCGCACCGAGATCGACATTTTCAGCGGAGAGATGTTGGCCGCAATCTCGCCCGACCTTGCTGAACGTGCGCGTCTCCCGCTGATTGATACAGAAGCCGCCGTGCCGACAGATCGCACGGTCGAGGATCGTGGCATGGTCATCCATTCCGCGATTCCCGTGACCCTGCCGGGGCGCGATGGCGTGCTGGTGGGCGGTATCCTGTTGAACCGCAACCTTGGCTTTATCGATACGATCAATGCACTGGTGTATCAGGACGCTACAGGCGGTGGATCACGGCAGGGGACGGCGACGCTGTTTCTGGAGGACGTGCGCGTGTCTACCAACGTCCGCCTGTTCGAGGATGTGCGCGCGCTCGGCACCCGCGTGTCGGCGGCCGTGCGGGGCAAGGTGCTGGGTGAGGGGCAGACGTGGCTGGACCGCGCATTTGTCGTCAACGACTGGTATATCTCGGGCTATCTGCCGCTGACGGACAGTTTCGGTGACTATGTTGGTATGCTCTATGTCGGATTTCTGGAAGAGCCGTTCACCATAGCCAAGCGCAACGCCTTCCTGGCCATCCTTGGCGCCTTTGTTGCCGTGCTGCTGTTGTCTGCGCCGGTGTTCTTGCGGTTGGCAAAGGGCATCTTTGCCCCGCTTGAACGTATGACCCACACCATGTTTCTGGTGCAGCGGGGCAACCTGTCAGCGCGCAATGGTGAAGAGGGGGGCACGGGTGAGATTGGAGAGGTTGCCGGCCACCTTGATGACCTGCTGGACCAAGTACAGGAGCGGGACCAGGACCTGCGTACCTTGAACGAAGAGTTGAACGTGCGCGTTGAAAGGCGCACGGCCCAGCTACAAAGCGCCAATGAAAAGCTGGAAGAGACGTTTCGCCAACTGGTGATGAGTGAGAAGCTCGCCTCGATTGGTGAGATCACCGCAGGTGTTGCGCACGAGATCAACAACCCGGTGGCCGTCATTCAGGGCAACATGGACGTGATCCGAGAGAGCCTTGGGGAAAACGGTTTCGCCATCCGGACCGAGTTGGGGCTGGTCGATCGCCAGATTGCACGCATTCAGACCATCGTGGGCAAGTTGCTGCAATTCGCACGGCCGGGGGAGTTTGCAGATCTGGAGCAGACTGTGCCGCTGGAGCCGGTGATCACGGATTGTCTTGTGTTGGTCAATCACGTGATCTCGCAGTCGGATATCAAGGTCGAGACGCAGTTTGATGCTGTGCAGGACGTCCGTATTGATCCCGGTGAACTGCAGCAGGTGTTGATCAACCTGATCATGAACGCGGTGCAGGCAATGGGATCGGAGGGGCTGCTGAAATTGCAGACGGAGGATGTTGCGCGTGATGGTGTAGCGGGTGTGTGTGTGATCGTGTCGGATACCGGGCCGGGGATTGCGCCCGATCAAGTCGATGATGTCTTTGCGCCGTTCTACACCACCAAGCAGGCCGAAGGGACCGGGCTGGGCCTGTCGATCTCGCAGACCTTGATCCAACGGGCAGGCGGATTGATCAGTGCGCGCAACCGCACGGGAGGCGGTGCTTGTTTCGAGATTTGGTTGCCCGCCGCGGAACAGGAAACCGACGCTTTGTCGTTCAGTGCGTAGCGCCGAGTCAGGTGTGCACCGGCTACGTGATTCTGGGTATGTGCCTCATACGTCACCGTCGGCTGACAATTTGTCACAGTCAGCACTGTCAACTTGTCTTACGCTAACAGTATACAAACGGATACCGTTCTATTTTTGCGAGAAAATGCTATGCCGCAGAAAAACATGGAAAAATCTGTTCTGATTTAAAAGAGTTTACAAATCGGGTAGTGTCTCAGAACAGAAATTTACAAAAAAACTGTTCAAGACCAGTGCCCAACGCATGATTTTACAAAACCGTGTATGGTCAAATTCGACAGGCGAGTGATGCACGCCCCGGGTGATGAAGCCGATGAAAAGCGGATCTGATCCCAAACCGGAGGAGACACATGAATATTCAAAGCACGCCGAATTCGGCGACCTTCCCCCCATCGGAAGAGACTAAGGCACGCGCCCATTTGGACGCGGAGGGCTATGCCAAGATGTATGCTGCGTCGGTGGATGATGCGGAAGCGTTCTGGGGGGAGCATGGCAAACGGCTGGATTGGATCAAGCCTTATACATCAGTCAAGAATACGTCATTCGAACCCGGCAACATCGACATCCGCTGGTTCGAAGATGGCACGCTGAATGTGGCGGCCAATTGTATCGATCGGCATCTTGAAACACGCGGCGATCAGACGGCGATCATCTGGGAACCGGATGATACGTCCAAGGTAGAGCCGAAACATATTACGTATCGCGACCTGCACAGCTCTGTTTGCAAGATGGCAAACATCCTCGAAGAGCTTGGGGTTCGCAAAGGCGACCGGGTTGTCATTTACCTCCCCATGATCCCGGAAGCCGCTTATGCGATGCTGGCCTGTGCCCGCATCGGCGCCATCCATTCCATTGTCTTTGCCGGTTTCTCCCCGGACGCGCTTGGGGCGCGTATCAACGGTTGTGACGCGAAGGTCGTCATTACCGCCGATTACGCGCCCCGAGGCGGACGAGAGACGCCGCTGAAGTCGAACACCGATGCGGCGCTTCTGCATTGCAAGGACAGCGTGAAGTGTCTGGTGGTGAAGCGGACAGGGGGTCAGACGACCTGGACCGATCGCGACTATGATTACAACGAGATGGCGCTGGAGGCGTCGGACTACGCCGCGCCAGCCGAGATGAATGCCGAAGATCCGTTGTTCATCCTCTACACCTCCGGCTCGACCGGTCAGCCGAAGGGTGTTGTGCACACTTCGGGCGGCTATCTGACTTATGCCGCGATGACCCATCAATACACATTCGATTATCACGAAGGCGACGTGTTCTGGTGCACGGCGGATGTCGGTTGGGTCACCGGCCACAGCTATATCGTCTATGGCCCGCTCGCCAACGGTGCGACCACCATCATGTTTGAGGGTGTGCCGACCTTCCCCGATGCGGGCCGGTTCTGGGACGTGTGTGAACGGCATAAGGTCACGCAGTTCTATACCGCTCCCACGGCCATTCGTGCCCTGATGGGCGCTGGCAATGAATGGGTCGAGAAATACGATTTGTCGTCGCTGCGCCTTTTGGGCTCGGTCGGTGAGCCGATCAACCCCGAGGCGTGGAACTGGTATCACGAGGTGGTCGGCAAGGGGAATTGTCCTATCGTCGATACGTTCTGGCAGACCGAAACCGGTGGTCACATGCTGACACCGCTGCCCGGCGCCACGGACCTGAAACCTGGTTCTGCCCAGCAACCGTTCTTTGGCGTGCAGCCGGTTGTGTTGGACCCGCAAAGCGGGGTGGAACTGGATGGCAACGGCATCGAAGGGGTCTTGTGCATCAAGGACAGCTGGCCCGGTCAGATGCGCACCGTTTGGGGTGATCATGAGCGGTTCGAGAAGACCTACTTCGGGGACTACAAAGGGTACTATTTCTCGGGCGATGGCTGTCGTCGGGATGACGATGGTGACTATTGGATTACGGGTCGTGTGGATGACGTGATCAACGTGTCCGGTCACCGGATGGGCACGGCCGAAGTTGAAAGCGCGCTGGTGGCCCATGCCAAGGTCGCGGAAAGTGCCGTCGTTGGGTATCCACATGAGGTGAAGGGGCAGGGCATCTATGCCTACGTCACCCTGATGAACGGCGAAGAACCCAGCGACGCGCTGCGCAAGGAGCTGGAGGTCTGGGTCCGGACCGAGATTGGTCCAATTGCCAAGCCCGACCTGATCCAATGGGCGCCGGGCTTGCCCAAGACACGATCAGGCAAGATCATGCGCCGCATTCTGCGCAAGATTGCCGAGGATGACTTTGGGGCGTTGGGCGATACCTCGACCCTTGCTGATCCGTCGGTCGTCGAAGATCTGATCGAAAACCGTATGAACCGGAGTGATGTCTGATGGATGGTGCTCAGGTAACGGCCACAGCGCCTGTTTTCATCCTGCTTGGACCGCCCGGAGCAGGGAAGGGGACCCAAGCGCGTATGCTGCAAGACGCCCATGGCTTTGTGCAGCTTTCCACCGGCGATCTGCTGCGGGCCGCTGCGGCTGCGGGCACGGACGCTGGCGAGGCGGCGAAAGCTGTGATGGAAGCGGGCGGGCTGGTGAGCGACGAAATCGTCATTGCCATTCTCAAAGACCGCTTGGGCGATGAGGACTGTGCCCACGGCGTGATCCTTGACGGGTTTCCCCGCACGACCGGGCAGGCTGAAGCGCTGGACGAATTGCTGGCCGAAGCTGGGCAGCACATCAATGCGGCCATCAGCCTTGAGGTTGACGATGCAGCGATGGTCGCCCGTATCTCGGGCCGTTTCACCTGTGGCAACTGTGGTGAAGGCTATCATGACGTGCACAAGCCTACGGCTGTGTTGGGCACCTGTGACAAATGCGGGAGTACCCATATGAAACGCCGGGCCGATGACAATGCCGAAACGGTCGCCCAACGGCTGACCGAGTATCACAAACAGACAGCGCCGCTGATTGCCTATTACGAGGGCAAGGGCGTGCTGCAATCCCTGGATGCGATGGGAGAGATCGACGCAATCGCGGCGACCCTTTCGGGGATGGTGCGGGAGGCTGAGGGCTGACGCCCAAACCCGCCTGACGAAACTGCAAAACGCGGCTGTGTGTGTGGCCGTGGCTGCGCCCCGCGAGGGCGCAGATGGGTCCCCGTGTGCTTGGGTGCCGGGAAAGATCGCTGTGCCTGCCTTGATCTGGGTCATCGCTGACGGCCCCAAGGTGCAGCACAGTGACTGAAATTTCGAAGGCAACCCGCAACATCATTTGGGTGCCATAGACCAAAGGGGCCACGCGCGCCCCGCAACGGAAACGATAGGAGGAGCTACGATGTCGGAGGAAACGACAAACATTGCTCAAGTCACGGAGAGGGACAAAGGCTATTGGGCGGCCAATGTCCGGATGATCTTAATTTCGCTGGTGATCTGGGCCCTTGTGTCCTTTGGCTTTGGCATCGTCCTCAGGCCAGTCCTGAGCGGAATTTCCGTGGGTGGCACGGACCTGGGCTTTTGGTTTGCGCAGCAGGGTTCGATCATCGTCTTTCTGGTGCTGATCTTTTTCTACGCTTGGCGGATGAACAGGCTCGATAAGCAATACGGCGTGGACGAGGAGTAAGAACGATGGACCAGTTTACACTCAACCTGCTGTTTGTGGGCGCGTCCTTTGCGCTTTACATCGGCATCGCTGTCTGGGCCCGCGCGGGCTCGACCAGCGAATTCTACGCTGCCGGTCGCGGCGTGCATCCTGTCACCAACGGGATGGCCACTGCAGCCGACTGGATGTCGGCCGCGTCGTTCATCTCGATGGCGGGTCTGATTGCCTTTACCGGCTACGATAATTCATCCTACCTCATGGGTTGGACGGGCGGTTATGTCCTGCTCGCACTGCTTCTCGCGCCTTATCTGCGGAAGTTTGGCAAGTTCACGGTGTCCGAGTTCATCGGCGATCGTTTCTATAGCTCATCGGCCCGCATGGTGGCCGTGATCTGCCTGCTGGTGGCGTCGATCACCTATGTGATCGGTCAGATGCAAGGCGTCGGCATCGCCTTTGGTCGCTTCCTTGAGATTGATGCGACATGGGGGCTGCTGATCGGGTCTTGCGTGGTGTTTGCCTATGCCGTGTTTGGCGGCATGAAAGGTGTGACGTACACGCAGGTGGCGCAGTACTGCGTTCTGATCACTGCCTATACCATTCCGGCGGTTTTCATCTCGCTGCAACTGACGGGCGACCCAATCCCCGCGTTGGGTCTGTTTGGATCGACTGAAAGTGGTGAGCCGCTACTGGCCAAGCTCGACCAGATCGTGACTGATCTTGGCTTTGCCGAGTACACGGCGGCCCATGGATCTACTCTGAACATGGTGCTTTTCACCTTGTCCCTGATGATCGGGACGGCGGGTCTGCCTCACGTGATCATGCGCTTCTTTACGGTGCCCAAGGTGTCGGATGCGCGTTGGTCCGCTGGTTGGACGTTGGTGTTCATTGCTCTGCTGTACCTGACGGCTCCTGCCGTGGGTGCCATGGCACGGCTGAACATCTCTGAGCTGATGTGGCCCAATGGGATTGACAGTGCTGCGGTGAGTGTTGAGCAGATCGACAGTGACCCGGAATATGCCTGGATGGAGACATGGCAGCAGACTGGTCTTCTGGATTGGGAAGACAAGAACGGCGACGGTCTGATCCAGTACTACAACGACGAAAACGCTGATCTGCAGGCCAAGGCGGCCGAGAACGGATGGGTGGGCAACGAGTTGACTAAGTTCAACCGGGATATTCTGGTGCTGGCGAACCCAGAGATTGCGTCCCTTCCGGGTTGGGTGATCGGCCTTGTGGCCGCGGGTGGCCTTGCGGCGGCTCTGTCCACGGCGGCAGGTCTGCTTCTGGCGATCTCTTCCGCGGTGTCCCACGACCTGTTGAAGGGTCAGCTGACGCCGAACATGTCAGAGAAGTCCGAGCTGCTTGCGGCCCGTATTTCAATGGCGGCGGCGATTGTGGTGGCCGTGATCCTGGGCTTGAACCCGCCGGGCTTTGCGGCCCAGACGGTGGCGCTGGCCTTTGGTCTGGCAGCGGCGTCGATCTTCCCTGCGCTGATGATGGGCATCTTCTCGACCCGCATCAACAATGTGGGGGCTGTGGCTGGCATGCTGGCCGGTCTGGTTGTGACCTTGCTCTATATCTTCTTGCACAAGGGTTGGTTCTTTATCCCGGACACCAACATGTTCACGGATGACAATCCACTGTTGGGGCCGATCAAGTCGACATCGTTCGGCGCGATCGGGGCCATGGTCAACTTCGCCACAGCGTACGTGGTGTCCGGCATGACCAAGGAAACCCCGCAAGAGATCAAGGACCTGGTGGAAAGCGTGCGTATCCCCCGCGGGGCGGGTACCGCAGCCGCGGACCACTAAGGCCCTCGGGCGCATCGCAGTCTCTCTTCCCTGCGATGCGCCTTTTGATCCTGAACCTGTCCGCGATCCTCGTGGGCAGGTTTTTGTCCTTCGCAGGGTGATGTGATGCCTCTTGAGACTGAACACGCGCAATTCCTGGCCTCGGTCCATCCTTATGACGCGCTGAGCGCGGATGATCTGAAGAAACTGGTTGGTCGATGCACGGTCGAGACATTTGCCGACGGCGTGCCCGTGTTTCAGGTCGGGGACGCGATCCGGTATCTTTATGTCATCGTTGCAGGCGAGGTTGAGGTCACGGATGAGACGGATGTGCAATTGTCCCTATTGGGCCCGCGCAACTCATTTGGTGAACGCGCTTTGCTGCGAGGTGGCCCATCACAGCGCACGGCTGTCGCGATTGGTCAGACAACGCTGATCCTGGTACCGGCCCAGGTGTTGCACGAATTGATCCGTGAGCATCCCAAGGTGGCACGGTTCTTTGATCGTCGTCGTCCGGCGCAGGCGGCGGCAAAGGATTTGACGGTTTTACCCGTTGATCAGTTGATGACCCGTGATCCGGTCACATGCCTGCCGGATGATACGATCCGTGCGGCGGCGCAGCAGATGGCACAGCACCATATCTCATCCATCTGTGTGGCGGGGTCGGAGTGTTTTCAGGGGATCGTCACGGTCCGCGACATGAATGCCAAGGTTGTTGCCGGTGGTGTGGCTTCTGGTCAGGCTGTGTCCACAATCATGACGCCCGATCCCCTGACCCTGCCGCCAAGTGCGTTGGGCATGGATGTGCTGCACATGATGATGGAACGGTGCATTGGCCACGTGCCTATTGTCGAAGATGGGCAGCTGTTGGGCATTGTCACTCAGACAGACTTGACACGGTTTCAAGCGTTGTCCTCTGCCGATCTGGTGCGCCGTGTGGCCGAGGCGGACGATGCGTCTGTCATGGCACGTGTCACGGCCGAGATCCCGGCGCTGTTGGCACAGTTGGTGAACATGGGGACTCGGCACGATGTTGTCACGCGTCTGATCACCGATATCGCCGATACCGTGACCCGGCGCTTGCTGTCTTTAGCTGAGGCAGAGTTGGGTGCCCCGCCTGTGCCGTATCTGTGGCTGGCCTGTGGATCGCAGGGGCGGCGGGAGCAGGCGGGTGTGTCGGATCAGGACAATTGCCTGATCTTGTCCGATGACGCGACGGATGCGGACTTGCCCTATTTTGCGAAACTGGCGCGGATTGTTTGCGATGGGCTCAATACCTGTGGCTATGTTTATTGCCCCGGCGACATGATGGCGACCAACCCGCGTTGGTGTCAGCCGTTGTCTGTCTGGCGCGCGTACTTTACCGGTTGGATCGCCAAACCCAATCCCGAGGCGCAGATGCTGGCCTCGGTCATGTTCGATCTGCGGCCTATCGGCGGAGACGAAAGCCTGTTTGACGACCTGCAGGCCGAGACGTTGGCGAAGGCGTCGCGCAACTCGATTTTTGTGGCGCACCTGATTGCCAACTCGCTCAAGCATTACCCACCTTTGGGGATGCTGCGTGGGCTGGCGACCATCCGGTCGGGAGAGCATCGCAATCGGTTGGACCTGAAGCACAATGGTGTGGTGCCGGTCGTTGATCTGGGCCGGGTTTACGCCTTGCAGGGGCAGCTAACAGCAGTGAACACCCGGGCGCGGATCGAAGCGGCAATGGCCGCAGGCGGGCTATCTGCCACGGGTGGCGCCGACCTGCTGGACGCCTATGATCTGATCGCCACTGCGCGGCTGGAACATCAGGCCGCACAGGTGAAGGCGGGGCAGGGGCCAGACAACTACTTGTCGCCTGCGACCCTCTCGGATTTCGAGCGCAGTCACTTGCGGGACGCGTTCGTGGTGGTCAAAACCATGCAGTCAGCCATCGGTACGGGTAAGGGAGCGTTGGGATAGGCCATGTTTGTTGAATTGATCGCCACCATCTTTGCCGGGATCGGCTGTGCAGGCATTGTCATGGTGTTGAACATCGCATTGAACAAGCGCCTGCCCAAATGGTTGATGCCTGTCGCGGCGGGTGCCGGGATGATCGGTATGACCATTTCCAACGAATACACGTGGTTCGGACGCACGGCAGAGCGGCTGCCCGCAGGTGTAGAGATCGCGATGACGGTGGATGAGCAGAGCTGGCTGCGACCCTGGACGCAAGCCTACCCGTATACAAAACGGTTTGTGGCGGTGGACATGGCGACCCTGCGCCGGAACGATGCGCAGCCGGATCAGCGGTTGGTTGATTTGTATTTCTTTGGCCGTTGGTCGCCGGTGAACCAGACACCCATGTTGCTCGACTGTGCCAAAGCGCAGTCGGCCATTTTAATCGACGGCGCAGATTTTTCGACCGATGGTGCGGTTGTCGATGCAGACTGGCAGGCGATGCCCGGCGATGATCCAATCCTGACGATGGTGTGCGAGACCTGACATGTTGACGCGCCTTTCCCTGCGCTTGCGCATTTTCCTGTTTTTCTGCCTTGTGGCGGCAGGCGGGGCAGGGCTGGCGGCAGGGGCGCTGTACTTTGGATGGGTGCGCGCCGAGCCCACATTGCCGACCGGACCATTCGTGACGGCCTTTGTTGTCTTCGCATTTCTCAACACCGGGTTGGCTGTCGTGATCTGGCTTTTGTTCGATGAGAATGTTGCCAAGCCGATCAACACGCTTGCTGCCAACTTGAGGCTGCGGGCACATTCAGGTGTTGAGGGAGAGTTGGATGTGGATGCGGCTCGTTACCTTGGGGATCTTGCTCCGGCTGCGCAGGCCGTATCGCACACGCTTAGCTCAAGCGTCATGGACACAGCATCCGCCGTGGCGCACAAGACTGCGCGACTGCAGGCAGAGGCCGAACGTCTGACCGCTCTCTTGACCGAGATTCCGGTTGCCACGATCATGGTGAACGAGCGTATGGGGATCGTCCTGTACGACGGGCAGGCAGCGGACATCTTGTCTGGCATTGCGCCCCCGCGCCTCAAAGCACCTTTGGTTGACTACTTCTATGCGGCTGATCTGGGGCGGGCGAAGTCCACGCTGAACCAGATGGGGGGCGAGGTGGCCTTTGACCTACGGGACAAGGACGCAACAACGACATTTATGGCGAAGCTGAAGCCGCTGGATGGGGCAGGGTACATGCTGCTGATCGACATGCCCGAGGTGCCCTTGAAGCCCGAGGCGGCGCGCCCGCTGGTCTATGACTTTGATCTCTTGAATGCCGGTGACGGCGTAGACATGCAGGGCACGGCGTTGTCCGAGCTGTGTTTTGTGGCGTTTGATTCCGAAACAACGGGTCTGTCCACTGACAAGGACGACGTGGTGCAGTTGGGGGCGGTACGTGTTTTGAACGGACGGATTGTCGAAGGCGAAGTGCTTGACAGTTATGTCGATCCTGGCCGTCCGATACCCCCTGCATCGACGGCGGTGCACCGTGTGTCGGATGCCCATGTCGTAGGGGCGCCAGATTTCGCCACGGCGGGCCGTGCGTTGCATGGGTTCTGCCATGATGCGGTTCTGGTCGCGCATAACGCCCCATTTGATCTGGCGTTTTTGCGCCGTGCCGAGGGAGGGATGGGTGTGACATGGGATCATCCCGTTCTGGACACCGTCCTTTTGTCCGCGATTGTCTTCGGTACGACCGAAGAACACACGCTGGATGCGCTATGTGACCGCCTTGAGATCATCATACCGTCCGAACAGCGGCACACAGCCTTGGGGGATGCGCAAGTGACTGCGGAAGCATTGGTCAAGCTGATCCCGCTTCTGGAAGGAAAAGGGCTGCGCAGGCTTTCGGATGTGATTGCAGAAAGCAAAAAGCATGGAAGGCTGCTGCAGGATTTGAACTGATGCATCTCTTGCGTCGGACCATTTTGCCCCTTTATACTACTGAGTAGCAATGGGAGACATGCCATGTCTGTGAAAGCCTCTGTATCGATCACGGATCAACAGGATGAGTTTACCCGCCGATTGGTTGCGGATGGGCAATATGCCAGCGTTAGCGCGGTTGTGCAGCGCGGTCTTGAACTCGTCCGGTCCGAGAAAGAGCGTGAAGCGGCAGAGTTGGCCGCGCTACAGGCCTTTTTCGCCGAGCGGGCGGCAGGCCCATTTGTGGCGGCGGATGAGGGACGCGCCCGAACCGAAGGTATGATCGCGGCCAAAACTCGTGCACACAGGGTTTAAGGTACTCCGCAGCGCAGCTTGTGACGCGGATATCGAAGTCATCTTTGATCATCTGTTCCAATCATACCGCGATCTTGGCGAGCCGATTGATGATGCTTTAAATCATGCGGCCAGTCGCGTGCGCGGTGTCGAGGATGCACTAGCCGGTCTGGGCGATGTTCCGTTCCAGGGCACGCTGGTGCCGCAGATCATGGATGGGCTGCGGCATGTGACCAAGGATAGCGCCGTTTTCTACTTTATTTCGGACGCGGAACGGATGGAGGTGCGCGTTCTGGGTATCTTTTTTGGTGGTCAGAACCATCGGTCGCACATCCTGCAACGGATTGTGAAAAACAGCCTGTAAGCTTAATTATGTTAATTTTATAAGCAGTCAGCACCTTGATTTCGCATAGAGTTGCGGAAGATCGCCTGATTGTATCCAGGATGTAGGGCATCGGATGCTGTTCATCTGGCGTTCATCTTTGGTAGTGGCTAACGTTCATCCACACATGCAACTTACTACTGCTTTTGGGGCATACCCTGCATGTAACGCGGGTAGTATCGGGCATAGAATGGTGTACAGAACCAGCAAGCACGCAGATGGCGGTCACGCCATTGCTGCGGCGGACGTATCGGTTCGCCCGCGCAGGCTTCCAAAGAGCCTGCTCTTTGCGCTTGTTGTCAGTTTCGCATCGTCTTCGGCGGCACTTTGTCAATCAGCGAGTTTCCGATCTGTGGACACTAATTCCGACGGAATGCTCAGCTTTGATGAATTGGTGGCGGCCTTTGGGCGCGACGGCGCCAGACAGCTGATGCGAACCAATGACCACAACGGTGACAACAGAATCACCATTGGTGAGATTCGCAGAGGCGCGCGCGACGAACCCGAAGAGGGAACAAGCCGCCGTGGTTCGGATGCCGACGACAACGATGATGACGACGACGATGATGATCGGGATGAAAGAGACGATAATGATGACAATGGCAGCGGCAGCGACGGAGGAGGTGGAGACGGCGGCGGTGATGATGGAGGTGGAGACGATGGTGACAATGATGACTAGGGTGAGAATCCCCCAGCCATTGATTGCGGATACGCTGATCCGGTGAACGCCACCGTTCATCTTGCGTTCATCCACATTTCCGGCAGCGGTTCATTTGTCTGCCGGACAGCCATCATCCGGGTCGGCGAAACAAAGGTCATTCAAACGCTACACTACGGAGCAAACCAATGACCAAGATTTATCCTTTGACCCCCGCCCTCTGCGAGATCGCGAAATGGGCGTTCACAACACGGCGCGTTGATCGCAGCGACGTCCGGGGTCTGTCCGTCAGTTTTCAGACAGCCAAGGCCGGTGATCTGATGCTGTGCGAAATCGTCGAAATCGGCCAACACAAAAAAATGCAACTGGCAGAGCGACGTGTTTCGCTAAGCTATCCCGGAGATCTGGTCGTCGTGTGTCTGGGTGACCGTTATGCGCCTGATCAGTTCCTGGCGAGTGCCATCATCGACGACGATCTGATCGACTTGGTTGCGGGCGGCGGTGTTGCCGGGCGCATTGATGCAGCGCATGACTTTATGGACGATGCCACCCGGTTGAAGCCTTTGGGTCTTTTAACCGGCGAACACGGTCGTGTGATGAATGTCGCGGACTATGCACTGCCGCCTCTGCCAGCCAATGACCGCGTGACGGTGATTGGGGTTTTCGGTGCCTCGATGAACTCGGGTAAGACCACCGCCGCCTCAAGCCTCGCCCATGGGCTTATGCGGTCCGGGTATTCGGTGGCAGGTGTCAAAGCCACCGGTACGGGTGCCTTTGGTGACTTCAACAGTTTTGAGGATGGTGGTGCCCCTGCGCTCGACTTTACCGACGTTGGCATGGCGACCACCTTCCGTAGGCCGCTTGAGCAGATCGAACAGGGTTTTGACACGCTGGTCAGTACGGCAGCCGCGCGCGGTGCCGAAGTGATTGTTGTCGAAATTGCGGACGGTGTGTTTCAGCAGGAAACGCGTGACATCCTGAAGGCCTCGCATATCCGCGATCGTCTGGATGGTATCCTATTTGCTGCCCCCGATGCGCTGAGTGCACTGGGTGGCGTGATGGTACTTGAACGCCTGCAGCTTACGCCATTTGCAATATCGGGAATGGTGAGCTGCTCTCCGCTTGCAACCGCAGAAGCGGCTGAGGTAACCGGCTTGCCCATTCTGTCACGCGAAGATCTTTGGTCGCCTGAGGCGATTGCGCTGCATGTCGCACCATTGATGCGCCGGGACCATCAAGGTGTGGCGGCATGACCCCCCTGCCCTCAATTGCCACTCAGGACCGCGTCATCGATGCGGTCCTGATCATATCGTGCGCCATTGTTCAGGCGATCGCGCTTGCCGTGGGTGCTTTTGCAACACGGGATGCTTTCATGGCGCTTCATTCACAGCAGTCATTGCCCATGCAAACAGTTGCTGAATTAGGGGTCGCCGGACTGGTTGCAGCGTTGTGCCATTTGTTTGCACGCAGGCGTGCTGAGGCTTTGGGGCAGAGCTATGCGATTGCGCTTCGCCGGACACTCTATTCCCAGATCGCCCGCCTTCCGAAAGCGCGTCACGAGGAGCGTCGGGTTGGCGCGTTGTCCCTTCGCTTTGTTGGTGACCTGGCTGCTGCCCGCCTTTGGTTCGGACGCGGTTTGCCTGATGTATTGTCTGCCATAGTTGTCTTGCCCGGTGCCATGTGGATCTTGTTCAGCCTCAATCCCACCCTTGCCGGAACAGGGCTTGTCCCCCTTGGCGTTGCGTTGGCGATCATGTGCATCACAGCCTGGCATCTGGAACAGCGACACCGCAAGCTGAGAAAGCGTCGTGCCAATATTGCTATTTCGATGATCGAACGCATTGCGATTGCCCCCGAACTGGATCTTATGGGACGCACAAACAAGGAGCTGCGCGCCCTTGATGAGAAGGGTGCCGCTTTGAAAGGTGATGCGGTGTCTCGCCGTGGGCGGACCGCTGGTCTCCAAACCTTGCTTAAGGTCGGGACGGCATTGTCCGGGCTTCTCATGCTTTGGCTGGCCGGTCAGAATGGTCTTGCACCCGCAACTGCCGCGGCATGCATGTCGGTCCTCGCCATTGTTGCGCTGCCGCTGCAGGACCTTGCCGCATCTTGGGACCGCTATTGCGCGTGGCGTGTCGCACGGGAAAAGGCACAAAGGTTGTTGGACGAACCGACAGTCAAACGGCGGTCAAAACCCAAGAGCGAGCCGATCTCAGTCACTTTGGAAGGCCAGGTAGACGGACAGCCTGTCAGTTTCTCTGCTGGTGCTGGAAAGATCACTCATTTGAGAGGCTCGTATGCCCGCCTGTGCGCGCGCGTGATCGCCGGTCTGGATACGCACGGCGCGGTCGATCTCCGTTTTGGCAGTCAAACACGTTCGCCAAAGATCAGCTACATCGGTGACGAGCATGTCGGTCTGCAAGGTAGCCTGAGAAGGTCCGTAACCCTTGGTGCACCAAAGCGCCCAACGGACGGCGTGATCCAACAAGCCCTTGCTGCATTTGACTTGAATGAGGTGTTGCGTGCACCCGACGGCCTTGATCAACGCCTTGCAGAGAATGGAAGGAACCTGACCGCTGCGCAAACGTTGCGCTTGGACCTTGCGCGCGCGGTCCTTGCGCAGGCTGATGTCATCATCATTTCATCTCTACGCTGGGCCGCAGACCCGGACCGGGACATGCTTCTGGACACGCTGCGACACCTGACCCGGGCAACCGTTATACTCGCGGAGCCAACAAACACTTGCACTGCTACTTCGTACTGAAGGGACTATCAGATGCGCTCTACCACCCTTTTTGGCGTATACGCCGCCGTTATTGTTTTACTCTTGGGCGCATTTGCCGGCCTGACGCTTTACAGTGTGGAAAAAGCGCGCTGGTGGGATGCACGCACACAATTGGCTCAGGAATCTCGAGCCCTTCACCTGCGGCTTGAGGCCGATGTCTATCGGTTGTTCAAACAACATGGCGACGCGCTTCTGATTGGCAATCGCGATGGCGGTGAACTGGAAACGGAACTGCGTGAGAAAATTGCCAAAACTCTTGTCGAGATTCGGAAAACCATCGGGCGGGAAATCCAATTGATTGGAGACGAGGAGATCGAGGAACTCGATCTTCTGAATGAAATTGAAGAGGAAATACAGTCGATCAATGCGGCCATCGCGACTCTGACGGAGTCGGGTGATCCAGTTGAAACCTTCCTACAGATCGAACGTTTGGCGGCCTTGCTGGATGACGACATCGATATTGAACTGGACCGCAAGATACAGGCCGCAGTCGATGAAGAGTTGGAGGAAGTACAGGAGGTTCTGGCAGATGCCGATGCCTTCCGCACGTGGAATGAGCGGTTTGTATATGGTCTGCTCTTTGTGCTGATTGGTTTGCTGATCGTCGGTGCAGTTTCATTCAATGGTCAGATCCGGCTGCCACTCATTCGTTTGCAACAGAGTATCAATCGACTGCGCAATGCGGATTATTCCGGATCTGTCCAGCTGGGGGGCAGCCGTGAATTTCGTGAACTGGGCGTCATCCTGAACAGTATGGGTGAGGCTGTGGCGAAACGGGAGGCCAGCCGTGCGGAACAGAAAGCACAGCTCGAGGAACTGGTCGCCGCGCGTACGGCCGAACTTCAGAAGATGATCGATAAGCTGGAGTTGGGTGAAGAAAACCGAAAACGGTTGATGGCTGACATAAGCCACGAACTTCGCACACCGCTTGCCATTATTCTGGGTGAGGCTGATGTTACACTGCGTACATCCAGCGGTCTGAGTGACGACGTGTCTGATACACTTGCCCGTATCCGGGAATCTGCAAAGCACACGAACCAGATCGTGGACGATATGCTGACCGTTGCGCGCCATGAGGCGGGTCAGTTGCGTCTCGATCTTGCCGAGACTGATCTGAGAAAAGTTATTCATGATGCGGTGTTGATGTTCCCCGGTTCGGTTCAGATCAACGAAGGCGATCAACCGGTGTCGGCATCTGTCGATCCTGTTCGGCTACGCCAGTCTATCCTTGCCCTTTTGCAGAACGCCCGGCGGTACGGCGGACCGTCAATTTCCGTTTCACTGGAGGATGGTACAAAGAATTATAGGATAGCGGTCGAGGATGATGGCCCAGGCCTTGATCCCGCCGAGAAAGAGCGGGCCTTCAACCGGTTCTTCCGTGGATCCAATGCATCCGGTCAAGGGATTGAGGGCAGCGGCTTGGGCCTTCCAGTCGTCAAGTCCATCGTCGAAGCGCATGGCGGCAAGGTGGATCTTGCGGATCGGTCAGGCGGTGGGTTGCGGGTTGTCATTGCGCTGCCAAAACAGCCCCGACCTCGCGAAGTGACTGCCCAAACTTCGCGCAATTCCGCCTAAACACGAAGCGGAGATTTGGATTATTCAACACAGAACGATAGCTGATGTCATGGGCCGGTTTCAGTCCCTGACACGAATTGAATTTGGGTGGAGCCAATTATGAACATCCTTCTTGTCGAAGATGAAAACCGCGTTGCAGACTTTATTCGGCGCGGATTATCCGCCGAAGGCTGGTCCGTTGACCATGCCGCTGACGGGGAAGAAGCGCTCGAACACGCAGCGTCCAACACATATGATGTCATCCTGCTTGACCTGATGCTTCCGGGCATTCAGGGGCAGGACGTGTGTCGCAAATTGCGCGCACGCAAGTCAAAAACCCCGATTTTGATGCTGACGGCACTCGATAGTCCGGAAGAGAAAGTCGAGGGTTTGAAAATTGGTGCCGATGATTATCTGCCCAAGCCCTTTGACTTTGATGAGCTCATTGCCCGTGTTGAAGCGCTTCATCGTCGCGCGACCAACTATGCGGTAGATGCCAGCGATACAGTTGTCACAAGTGGCTCACTCACCTTTGACCGTGAATCCTTGCAGGTCTGCATCAATGGCGAAGAGATCGAAATGTCAAAGAAGGAACGTGATTTGCTCCTGCTTTTTTTGACTAATCCAGGTCGCGTTCTGTCGCGCGAGCGGATTTTAAACGCGGTCTGGGGGCTGAACGCTGACCCGCTAACCAACGTGGTTGATGTGTATGTGGGGCGTCTTCGTCGCAAGATTGGCGACGAGGGTGCGCGGATCGTGACCCTGCGCAATGTCGGATACCGAATGAACTGAGCGGTATGGGTCAGGCTTGTCTGCATAGTGCAGACTCAAGCGCGAGCGATGCCTGCTGCGGATGCCTTTTCGCAGCAGTGCAGCACGTACGCGGCTTGGAACCGGCGCTGTGATCTAGTGACTGAGAACCTGATCAAGGAACGTCTTGGTGCGACCGCTTTTGGGGGCGCTGAAGAAGCTTTCGGGATCACCCTCTTCGATGATTTCGCCTGCATCCATAAATATCACACGGTCGGCGACCTTGCGCGCAAAGCCCATTTCGTGCGTGACGCAGATCATCGTCATGCCTTCCTGGGCTAGCGTAACCATCACATCCAGGACTTCACCGATCATCTCCGGATCAAGCGCCGATGTTGGTTCATCGAACAACAGGATTTCGGGTTTCATGCACAGCGCGCGGGCGATGGCGACGCGTTGCTGCTGGCCACCTGACAATTGTCCGGGAAACTTCTCGGCCTGATTGGCGATCTGAACCTTTGACAGATAACCCATGGCTGTCTCTTCGGCTTCTTCGCGTGAGATTTTGCGCGCTAGCATTGGTGCCAACGTGCAGTTGTCCAGGATGCTCAGATGCGGGAACAGGTTGAAATGCTGAAAGCACATCCCGACTTCGCGCCGCATTTCCTCAATGTTCGGTGCGTCTGCGCTGATTTCTTCCCCGTTGATCATGATTTGGCCGGACTGGTGTTCTTCCAACTGGTTGATCGTGCGGATCATTGTGGATTTGCCGGACCCGGATGGTCCACACACAACGATTTTTTCGCCCTTCATCACCCTCAGGTCGACGTCCCTTAGTGCGTGATAGGTGCCGTACCACTTGTTGACTTGCTTCATTTCGACAGCTGGCTGCATGACTATCTCCCTTGGGTCAGTCTTTTATGGCTGCGGTTACGATGATTTCGACTTTCAGAACATCACGGGCCAGCCTGGCTTCGCCGCAGGCGCGTGCGGGCGCATGTCCTTGCGGCACCCATGCATCCCAGACAGCGTTCATCTCAACAAAATCGGCCATATCGGCGAGCCAGATCACGGCCTGCAGTATGTGTTCTCGATCCGAACCTGCTTCTGTCAGCAGTTCATCGACACGCGACAGACAATCTGCAGTTTGTTCTGCAACACTGTCCCCTGCCCCGACTTGGCCGCACAGATAGGCAACACCGTTGTGCTTGACGATCTTGCTCATGCGGTTAGAGGTGTGGAGCCGTTCAATCATGATCTATCCAATCAGGTTGCGCGCGTTCAAAGCGTCGGTGATTTCGGTCAGGATCGCGGGGTCATCGATTGCGGCAGGCTGTTTGTAGTCCGCAGCATCCGCGATATTTTGCATTGTTCCGCGCAGCACCTTGCCCGACCGTGTTTTGGGCAGGCGGATCACGGGCACGGCTGTCTTGAACGCTGCCACGGCACCGATCCTGGCGCGCACCAGTTTCACCAGTTCCTGTTCAAGCTCTGCCACGTCGCGGTTGACGCCATCGTTGGTAACGTAGAAGCCAAGTGGCATCTGCCCCTTGAGCGCATCGGCCTTGCCGACAACTGCGCATTCGGCAATATCGGGATGGCTGGCAATGACCTCTTCCATCGCACCTGTAGAAAGGCGGTGGCCCGCGACATTGATGATGTCATCGGTGCGCGCCATTATGAAGACATAGCCGTCTTCATCAATGATGCCTGCGTCCGAGGTGGCATAGAAGCCCGGGAACTCATCCATGTAGGAGGATAGGAAGCGTTCAGGTGCATTCCACAATGTCGGGAAGCCAGAGGGCGGCAGCGGCAGTTTGCACACGATGTTGCCAAGCGTGCCCGGGGGGACCGGGTTGCCTTCGTCATCCAAGACCCGGATGTCGTAGCCTGGCATGGGTTTTCCGGGTGAGCCAAGCTTGATCGGAAAGGCGCCAAGCCCCACCGGGTTACCGGACATGGCCCAGCCGGTTTCAGTTTGCCACCAGTGGTCAATCACAGGCCGATCCAGTTTCTCTTGCGCCCATTCGATGGTCGCGGGATCCGACCGCTCACCGGCCAGAAACAGTGTCCGAAAATGGCTAAGGTCGTAGTCAGCGATCAGCGCCCCGGTCGGGTCTTCCTTCTTGATGGCGCGGAAAGCCGTCGGCGCGGTGAAAAGGGCCGCCACCTTGTGATCCTGGATGACGCGCCAGAAGGCACCCGCATCGGGCGTACCTACCGGCTTGCCCTCGTACATCACCGTGGCACAGCTGTGCAGCAGTGGTCCGTAGCAGATATATGAATGACCCACGACCCAACCCACGTCCGAAGCGGCCCAGAAGACCTCGCCCGGCGTGAGGCCGTAATGGTGTTCCATCGTCCATTTCAGGGCGACCATGTGACCGCCGGTGTCACGGACCACGCCCTTGGGTTGGCCGGTCGTGCCGGATGTGTAAAGGATGTATGCCGGGTCTGTGGCTGCAACCGGGATGCATTCGGTGCCTTGCCCTGCGTTCAAAGCCGCATCGACCTGCTCGGCATAATCCAGATCGCGCCCTTGTGTCAGTTCGCAGGGATGCACCTGACGTTGCAGGATAAGGCACGCGTCCGGCTTTGCGGTTGCAATGTCAATGGCTTCGTCGAGCAGCGGTTTGTAGGCTACGACACGCCCCGGCTCGATCCCGCAGGAGGCCGAGACGATCACCTTGGGCGCGGCATCGTCGATCCGCGTAGCGAGTTCGCTGGCCGCAAAACCGCCGAATACAACCGAGTGGATGGCCCCCAACCGTGCGCAAGCCAGCATGGCAAACACCGCTTCGGGCACCATTGGCATGTAGATGATCACCCGGTCGCCCTTGGTCACACCTATGCCGCGTAGAACATGTGCCAAAGCACTCACGCGATCCGTCATTTCGCTGAACGTGAAACGCGATACGCTATCTGTTACGGGGCTGTCATGGACGAGGGCAAGGCGATCCCCATGTCCTGCCTCAACGTGCCGATCAAGGCAGTTGTAGCAGGTGTTGCACATCGCCCCCTCAAACCAGCGCCCATAGACACCAAGATGAGGGTTAAACACTGAAGTTGCTGGTTCGAACCAGTCGATGCCCTCCGCCGCCTTGCCCCAGAAAGCAACCGGATCATCCCGCCATGCGGCGTAGGTTTCAGCGTAGCGGGAAGACATCGTCAGGGCCTCAGCACGTGTAGTTCAGGCCAAGGCGTCCACCATCAACATAGATGGTCTCGCCCGTGACATAGCTGGATTTCGGAGAGCACAGGAACGCGACCACATCGCCGATTTCCCGGGCGCTGCCCGCGCGGCCCAGCGGTGTGCGAGACATGGCTGTTTTGAAGGCCTCGGGGTTGGCGTTCACACCTGCCATCATCTCTGTGTCGATAGAGCCGGGGCCCACGGCGTTCACGCGGATGTTGTTCTTGGCCAGTGCCAGCGCTGCAACCTTGGTCAATTGCATGACGCCCCCTTTGGACGCGCAATAGGCTGGGATCGCCGGGATTGCGACCTGCGCGTTGATCGACGACATGTTGACGATTGCGCCCTCGATCCCCTTGTCCACCATGGTCCGTGCCGCCCGCTGGGTTGCCACGA
Source organism: uncultured Tateyamaria sp. (assembly GCF_947496075.1). Taxonomy (GTDB): domain Bacteria; phylum Pseudomonadota; class Alphaproteobacteria; order Rhodobacterales; family Rhodobacteraceae; genus Tateyamaria. The sequence continues at coordinate 11,879 of NZ_CANMBJ010000008.1, read as the reverse complement.
AAACGCCGCGCAGATTGACGCCAAGAACAGTGTCGAACGTGTCGAGTTCATAGCTGAGGAAGTCACCCGGCATAGCAATGCCCGCGTTGTTCACCAATGCGCTGACCGGCCCATGTTCGGCTTCGATGGTGTCAAACAGGGCGTTGATCGCATCCACGTTGCCGAAGTCGCAGATGTACCCTGCTCCGCCCAGTCGCTCAGCCTCGGCCTTCACGGTATCCTTGATGTCAGCCAGGATGACTTTGTAGCCGTCTTCAGCAAGCGCTTCGGCGCAGGCCAGTCCGATCCCTTGAGCGGCGCCGGAAATCAAAGCGATGGGTGTGTCTGTCATGGTCAACGATCCTGTGTCTATTCGTATCCGTAGTCGGATTTGGCTTGTTCGGGTGTGATCAGACCAGCCGCAATGTCAGCTGCAACCTGGCTCTTGTCACGGTTGGATGGCGCACCGTAGCCGCCACCCCCCGGAAGGCTCAACCGCAGACGTTGACCGTTCTTGATTAACTGACGACCTTTCGAGCGCAGCGCGGTCCCATCCGACAATTCAACGCGCCCAAGAGCGCCAGGATTGCCGCCGTCCCGGCCACGCGCGGCGTTGTGCACGCGGTCAAACATTGCGTTGAAATAGAAATCATACCCTTCGCGCGGCTCGATCTCTATCGTCTGACCTAACCCACCGCGCAGTGTTCCAGCCCCGCCCGATCCGGCGCGAAGGTCTTTGCGCCAGACGGTGATAGGGCCGACATGTTCCGTGGCTTCCACGCTCATTGTAGAAACGCCAGATGGAAAGGCTGTGGCGGACAGCCCGTCATGCGCTGGCCTCGCGCCGGTTCCCCCCGAATTGAACATCAACACTTCACGATTGGGCAGATCGCTGGCAGGATCGCTGGCGCGGGCAGAGATTTGAATGTTCCAAAGGGCTGATGACCCTTCTGCCGGGACGGTTTCCGGCATGGCCTTGTGCAGTGCGCCTAACACGACGTCCGGCACCAGATGCCCCATCACGTGGCGCACAGAGACTGGTGCTGGGCGCTTGGCGGCCAGAATACAGCCTTCGGGTGCGGTGATCTGAAAGGGTTCCAGAGAGCCGGTGTTATTGGGCACCTGCGGGGCGATCGCGCATTTCAGGCCATAGCAGGCGTAGGCGCGGGTATAGACCTCGGGGCAGTTCACGCCGAACTTGCTCATGCCCGATGTGCCTGCAAAGTCGGCCAACAGGGTATCGCGCTTGATGTCCAGCCGCACTTCCATATGCACAGGTGCATCGTAACCATCGACCTGCATGGTGTGAGTGAAGCTGCCATCGGCCACTTTTGAAATCGCTTCGTGCGTGGCCTTGCGGCTTGTGTCGATGATGAAGTCGGATAGGTCGTCGATATTGTCGATGCCGAACTCGTCCAGCATGGCCTGCAAGCGCCGGTCGCCCGCCTCGTTGCAGGCGGCCAGCGAGTAGATATCGCCAACCGTCTGATCCGGTGTGCGGACATTGGCCCGGATCAGGCGCAACAGATCCTTGGAGACCTGACCACGCTCGGCAAACTTCATGATCGGGATCAGCAGACCCTCTTCATAGACCTCGTTCCCGTCCGGCCCAAAACCACGCCCGCCGATATCCACGACATGCGCCGTGCAGGCGAAGTAACCAATGTGCGTCCCCTTGCGGAACACGGGTGAAACGATGGTAATGTCGTGCAGGTGCCCCGTCCCCAGCCAAGGGTCGTTGGTGATCAGTACGTCCCGTTCGAACATGTCCTGCGCGCCGATCTCGGCCACGAAGTGGGTCACACTCTCGGCCATCGCGTTCACGTGTCCGGGTGTCCCTGTGACCGCTTGCGCGATCATTCGGCCCTGTCGGTCGAACAGGCCAGCCGATAGGTCGCCGGCCTCGCGGACAGAGGTGGAAAAGGCGGTGCGGATCAGCGTTGTCGCCTGTTCCTCGACCACTGCGATCAGACGGTTCCACATGATCTGAAAGTCGATGCTACTGGGGGTGCTCATGGGGCGTCCTCCTTGCGCAGAAGAAGCAGGCTGCCATCCCCCTGCCCTATCACTTTGTAGGCTGATGTGACGATGGTGGTGGTTTCACGCTCGACAACAATGGCGGGGCCGTCGATGGTCATTCCGGGGGTGAGCGCCTCGCGTGCGACTTCCTGTGCTTCGACAGTTTTTCGTTTGGCGGCGTCATAGAATGTCCTGCTGCGCAGCGCGTTGGCCCCGGCGCCATTTGAGTGGCGCTCTGCTCTGGCGACCGCAGGCAACACGGTTGAGACAATCAACGACCAGTTTGTTATTTCACAGGCCAGCCCATCAATCGTCCGACCAAAGAGCGCGCGATAGGCGTCCTCAAATGCAGCAAGGATCAAAGTGCTGTCGGACTCTTCAAACACCTTGTGCGGGAGCGGTACGGGTATCTCCCATCCCTGCCCCGAATACCGCATGAAGGCGGTGAGCTTGGTTTCGGTCTCCTGACCTTTGGCACCGGCATCGACAAAGGCGCGTGCCTCGCCCTCCAATTCCTGCAGCATGGCGTTGACTGCACTGGCATCCAATGCGGCCAGGCGCTGGAACATCCCGCGCGAGGCTTCGTAGCTGAACGGTGCCTTCAAGAACCCGATGGCCGAACCGACACCCGCCCCCGGTGGGATCAGCAGCGCCTTGATGCCCAGTTTTTCGCACAGGCGGCAGGCGTGCAGCGGGGCACCCCCACCAAAGCCGATCATAGTGAAGTGTTCGATGTCGCGGCCATTCTCAACCGTGTGGACGCGGGCTGCGTTGGCCATGTTTTCATCGACCATCTCGGTCACGCCGAAGGCCGCGTCCTGTACGCTAAGCCCGGTCGTTTCGGTCAGGCGCGACGCAACGGCCTTGTCAGATGCATCGGGGTGCAATGGAATTGCACCGCCGGCAAAATTCTCGGGGTCCAGACGACCCAGCAGCAGGTTGGAATCCGTGACTGTCGGTTCCTGTCCACCTCGCCCATAGCACGCTGGTCCGGGTTCGGAGGCTGCCGATTTTGGGCCGACCTGGATACGGCCCATCGCATCGATGGAGGCGATGGACCCGCCACCTGCGCCAATCTCGACCATCTCGACCACCGGGGTCGAGACGGTCATGCCGGACCCCTTTTTGAAGCGATAAGTGCGCGCAACCTCGAACATGTTGGCGGTTTTGGGCGCCCCGTCTTCGATCAAACACATCTTGGCTGTCGTGCCGCCCATGTCGAAGCTCAGCACCTTGCCCAGCCCATGCGCGCGGGCGTAGTCAGCGGCAAAGATGGCACCACCGGCTGGTCCGGATTCCAGTAGGCGCACAGGCTGCTCTGCTGCATCTTCAACCGACATCAAGCCACCGCCCGAGTGCAGCATGAAGACCGGCGCGCCGACGCCTGCGTCTTTGAGCCGCTGCACAAGGCGGCCCAGATAGTCTGCGACCTGTGGCTGCACATAGGCATTTGCAATGACGGTGTTGAAGCGCGGCAGTTCTCGCATCTGCGGGGAAATCACGGACGAGATCGAAATCGACAGGTCGGGCTCTGCTGCGCGCAGCGCCTCTGCCATCTGCACTTCGTGCGCGTCGTTGGCATAGGAATGTATCAAACCAATGGCGACAGCGTCATAGTCACCTGCCGTGATCGTCTGAACCATCTGCTCAACTTCGTCTCGGTCCAAAGGAAGCAGCACTTCACCGGATGGGCCCATCCGTTCGTTCAAGGTGAGCCGGTGTTGTCGCGCCACCAATGGTATAGGAAGTGTCAGGTTGAGGTCATATTGTTCAAACCGGTTCTCGGACCGCATTTCGATCACGTCCCTGAACCCTTCGGTTGTGATAAAGGCCAGCTTTGCGCCCCGACGCTCAATCAGGGCGTTGGTGACCAGCGTGGTGCCGTGAATGACCTGTTCAATCGCACCCAGATCAATCCCTGCCTGATCGGCAGCAAGCTGAATGCCGTCCAGAATCGCCTGTTCCGGCTGCGCGTAGTTGGTCAGAACCTTGCATGTCGAGAGACCGCCCGCGTGCGCAAGTGCAACATCCGTAAAGGTCCCGCCAATATCAACGCCGACGCGGGTCTTGAAATTCGTCATGTTCTATATTGCCTTGAGCACTTGGTTGGCGGTGAATGCAGACTGATAGATGCGTGAAACGATTGGTGCGGTCGGGACGGTTTGTAGGGCTGTCATTGGCAATGGCAGATCGGCGCGATCCATACCTGTCAACAAACCCGCCATCGTTTCGCCGAACATAGTACCGGTTGTAATCCCGCGCCCGTTGTACCCGATGGGTGTGAACAGATTGACGTCCAATTCGTAGATCCGCGGCAAGTGATCGGGGGTCATGGCGATCTGTCCATGCCATGCTTCGTCAAACTCAAACTGTCCCAAGTTGGGGAAGATGCGGGCAATCTGCTTTTTGGCCCAGCGATGTGACAGGCCTTGGTCCTTGGACCCTATAACCTTGCCCATGGAGCCGACCAGTAAACGATTGAACGCATCACGGCGGATGTTGAACATGATCTGTCCCGTGTCCCAAAGTCCCTGCTTGCCGGGCAAGATGTGATCAGCTTCTGGTCCCAGGGGTTTTGTCGCCAGCTGGAAATAATGGATCATCGTGAAAATGCGGCTCAGATTGGGCCATAGATCATCCGTATAAGCATTTGTGCCCAGGATGACCGCTTTGGCCGTCACCGTACCTTTGTCAGTTTCCACTTTCCAAAGACTGCCATCCCGTTCCAACTTGGTTGCTCTCACCCCGGTACTGATCGCGGCACCTGCCCCCATCGCGGCACGGGCCAGACCACGGCAATAGCCCATTGGATTGATGGTGCCACAGCGATGGTCAAGCAAACCGCCATGAAAGTGGTTGGTCCCAATCATGTCCGAGACCTGTTCGCGCGAAAGCAGGTCCACCGGTTCACCAAGCCGTTGCCATTCTTCGTGGCGTTCTTTGAGATCAATGTAGCCACTGGGGCCGTGCGCCGCGTGGATTGTCCCGGTGCGTGTGACCTCGCATCTGATCTGGTGCTTTTCGATCAGTGAGAAAACGTACTTTGGGCCACTGCCGAACTTCTTGATAAAGCGTGGGCCATATAGAGTGCCCAGCTTTTCGCGCACTTTCTGAGGTTGCAGCCACAGGGCGGCGTTCACCAACCCGCAATTGCGGCCCGACCCTCCATATCCGATCTGCTTGGCTTCCAGAACATGCGCCGACAGGCCCTTTTCGGCGCAATGCAGTGCCGTTGAAAGTCCAGTGAAGCCGCCACCTACGATGGCAACGTCAACCGTAACATCGCCCAGAGTTTCGTTTTCATAATCCGCCTCTGCGGCTGACGTGTCCCAAAGAGAAACGGCGGTATCTTTTGTCATGATAGCGACCTCTTTCAAGGTTCAGACCAGCGGTCACATGCGTTACCCTCAAGGTTGCAACACGCAAGATTGTGTGTCAATATATGAAATACATATTCTAAATAACGGCACACTCAGATGAGCAAACTCAAGACAACAGCAGCAGACATGGTCAAGGCGGCCCGCGACCGGATCGAAGAGATTGAAACGGCGGATCTGATCGGTATGGTGGATGACCCGGACGTTGTCATCGTGGACATTCGTGACATTCGCGAGCGGCAGCGCACAGGCGCAATCCCCGGATCGGTTCACGCACCGCGTGGCATGATCGAATTCTGGGTCGACCCCGACAGCCCTTACTACAAGGATGTGTTTGGCCAGGAGGACAAGAAGTATGTCTTCCACTGTGCGTCAGGATGGAGGTCCGCTTTGACCGTTGCCACGTTGCAGGACATGGGTTTTCAGGCGGCGCATTTGAAAGAAGGTTTCTCGACCTGGGCAGACAAGGGTGGTCCGGTTGAGATGATAGAAAAGAAGTAGCCTAGGTTTTGGCGACCTTGCCAGAAACGCTGGCTGCGGCGTGTGCCACCAATGATCCCAGCCAATCGATTCCTTTGTCCGGCATGTTTATGTTGGGCAAGGAAATGCCCAAGGCTGCAATCGCTTGGCCATTCGGGAGGCTGATTGCGGCACCCACACTCAGAATCCTATCCCGGAACTCGCCCTTGTCATAGGCATAGCCTTGGCGGCGTGTTTCATCGACGTCAGCGTCAAGGTCAGTCAGGTTGGTGATTGTCAGGTCTGTGTGCCGGGTCAGTCGTCCGCTAACCTGAGCCCGCAATGCGTCATAGTTCTGTGCAAGAATGGCTTTGCCCGTGCCCACGCAATGTATGGGCGCTGATCCACCTACGGGATTCCACGACCTGATCGGTTTTGAGCTCTCGCGCTTGTCGATATAGATCACTGAAAGATCTTCAGGCACTGCCAGATAGATAGCTTCGCCCGTTTCGCTCGAAAGGTATTTCATTTCGGGTGCAGCGAGTTCGCGCAGGTTGAGATTATCCAGAAGGATTCGGCCCACCTGCCATGTTTTCAGTGTGGCTGCATAAGTTTTGTCCGGGCTTTGGCGGACGTATCCGAGCACGGTCAGGGATTGCAGCAACCGGAACGTATTGGACTTGGTCAAGTCCAACGCTTTGGAAAGCTCGGTCACACCCATGCTTGAGGGTGAGGACGCCAACGTTTCAAGAATGGACAGGCCCTTTGACAGGGTCGAGTCGACCTTGGGTTCCTTCGTCTCAGTGATTGTGTCGTCCTCCGCTCTGGTCGCTATGAACCGCGCCCCGGCTCACTGTATAGAGTGGGCGCGTCATGTACAGTGATGTCCGGTAGGTCACCTTCAAAACGATGCAACGAAACTCTGGCCGAATGCGACGCTGGTGACTGCGACAGATTCGACGTCCGCAAATCGTGCGTCAGGACATTCGGGTTCCCATGCCGATCGCGGGACTGAGGGGCGCTAAAGTCCGGATCCCACCACGCGCCTGTCCAAAGGAAGATAGACCCTTCCAGGATTTCGTCAGTGACCCGGGCGCCGGCCATACAACGGCCACGCGCGTTGAATATTTCTACGATATCCCCGTCCGACACCCCTCGTCGGGTGGCGTCCTTTGGATGGATCAAAACTGGTTCACGCCCCTTGATCTTGTGGCTGAGGCTATAGTCTCCGTTGTCCAGCTGGCTGTGCAGCCGCGTTTTGGGTTGGCCGGACAAGAGATACAGGTCACCTTGACCCGTCTCCAAATCGCGAGGCGGGAAGAAACTGGCGTGACCTTTGCAATCCGGTAGGTCAAAGGACGCCAGTGTTTCAGAATAGATTTCGATCCGTCCGCTTGGAGTTGGCAGCGGATTGGCAACAGGGTCTGATCTAAATTCGGCCAGAAAGACCTGATTTGGCGATGGATCTGGGATCTTAATAACGTCGCCAGCTTGGAAAGCGTCCCAATCGGGTAGATCAACGCCATGGTTTGCACCGGTCTCTTGCGTCTGGTTCCAAATGTGTTTCATCCAGTCGAGGCTGCTGCGCTGTTCGCTGAAGGCATTCTTTGTGCCCAACCTGGCCGCAAGATCACAATAGATGTCATATTCAACGCGCGCTTCACCTGGAGCATCTGCAAGTTTATGCATTGGGACAAGCGCGTTGTCTGATTTCCCGGCTCCGAAATCCTCCCGTTCCTGCGCAGCCGCAACAGGCAGAACGATGTCCGCGTGTCGCGCCATCGTTGTCCAGTTCAAATCATTGACGATCACAGTTTCCGGGCGCTGAAACGCGTCGTGGAGGCGGCCCAAGTCCTGATGATGGTGAAACGGATTGCCGCCCGCCCACCAAACAAGGCGCGCATCAGGGAAGGTACGGGTTTCACCACGATATGGATAAGTGCCACGAGGGTTCAGCAGCATCTCGGCAATCATTGCAACGGGGATGTAGTTACCGACCGGGTTCTTGCCTTGCGGCAGGCTTCCCCATCGAAACAACCTCTCCATATTGCCGACGTTGCCGTTCACCCCGTAACCGATCACATAGCCACCACCGGGCAATCCGATTTGTCCCAGCATTGCGGCCAACGTAACCGCCATCCAAAGCGGTTGTTCCCCATAGTCCGCGCGCTGTACTCCGGCGGCAACGGAAATCATGCAGCGGCTTTTGGCCATACGGCGGGCGAGTGTTCGGATACCATTGGCGCTGCATCCCGTATAACCCGCCGCCCATTCGGGTGTTTTGGGTATGCCGTCGGCCTTGCCTGACAGGTATGCTTCGAAGTGATCGAAACCTACGCAGTAGCGTTCGAGGAAGGCATGGTCCAAAAGATCTTCGGACCACAGAACGAATGCCAGTCCAAGCATCAAGCCCGTATCTGATCCGGGATTCGCCGGCATCCATTCCGCCTTCAGGACCGGGTCGGTATCCGAACGCAAAGGGCTGATGTTCACGAACTCAACGCCGTTTTGAGCACATTTGCGTATGTTGTCTTGCATTCGGTGTGTCGCAATTCCGCCGTCGCTCACTTGCGTGTTGCGCTTTGCCATACCGCCAAACATGACCACCAGATCACTGTGATCCGCAATGACAGTCCATCGCGTTGCCTGCGCCACATGCTGGCGAAACGGACCGACAATGTAAGGCATCATGACGAGCGCAGCATTGTAGCTGTAGTTGCCTTCCGAGAACGAAAAGCCGCCGACCGTGTTTAGAAACCGTTTCAGTTGACTTTGCGCATGGTGGAAGCGGCCGGCGCTTGACCAGCCATATGATCCGGCAAAGATGCTTTCGTTACCATGGTCGCGGCGCACACGCTGAACCTCGTCGGCAATCAGGTCCAGTGCGTGACCCCATGACACTTCGACGAACGCATCTCTGCCGCGTGGCTTCGCCGTTCGGTTCCCCTCCAGCCAGCTTTTGCGGATGGCTGGCCGTAGAATGCGTGCACGACCGTTCAAACTGCTCGCAATATTGTCATTGATGGGAGAGGGGTCCGGATCGTCCAGGTGGCCGGTCACTTTTGCAATACGTCCGTTGACGATCTGGGCGCGCCCAACACCCCAATGATTTGCCGTGAGCCTTGATGTCGTCACCCGGTATGCCTCGATGTAATTGTGCTGCTATGTTGAACAGTAATGCTTGATATTGACACAATATTGCAGCTCTGTCAGGGTGAATTCAATATGGGATCACTCAATACCCAATTCATCAAGCCGCATGACTATTTCTAACCATTTTGTTCAATACGGGCGGCTCGCAAAGGCGGGTGGATTGAAATCACAAACGGACCCGCACCATGCCTAACAACAAGATCGACCATTTCGCCATAGGAGCAGATACGCTCGAACAGGGCATTTCAACACTAAAGACTACGCTTGGTGTTGATGTGCCGCGCGGCGGCAAGCATGACGCGATGAGCACCCACAACTGTGTTATGCAATCTGGCAACGACAGCTTTTTTGAGTTGATCGCCATTGATCCAGATGCGCCCGCCGATCCCGGCCGGGCGCGTTGGTTCACACTGGACGATCCAAAAACTCAGACGCGGTTGCTGGAACGGCCTCGCGCGCTGTGCTGGGTGGTTGGCACAGATGATCTGGATGCTGTCATAGCCGCGTCACCAATCGAGTTGGGGGAGGTCGTGCTGTTTACCCGCGGTGACCGGTCGTGGCGCTTGACCGTGCCAAAGGATGGTAGCCTGCCGATGCAGGGCCTTTTGCCAGCTTTTATCGAATGGTCCCCGGGCCCGCACCCCTCAACTGGTCAACAGGATTTGGGTGTGACCCTGGAGGCTGTGCACCTGAACCACCCTGATCCTGCAACGCTGTCTGCAACGCTGGTTGCGCTTGGCGTTGATCATCTTGCGCAGGTGCATGAAGGGGATATGGCCATGTCGTTTGAACTGAACACGCCGAATGGCTCCGTCACCTTGGACTGACACCAGAGATATCTAAGAACCACGCCTAAAAAGTCATCGGCAAAGGCGTGGTGACCAATCCAGAAAGCAAAAAAGAGCTGCCGCTTGGGCGGCTTTTTAAGTTGCAGAGAGGTTGTTTTAACGCTCTGAAATCGCCATCCGACCCTTCAGATACTCGCCGTATTGACCGAGGGAAAAGATGAAAATCCAGTAGATAGCAGCCACAAAAACGTAGACTTCCAAATAGTATGGTGCCCATTCACCCGTACCGAACGCAGCCTTGGCCGACGCCATCACATCAAAGAAGCCGATGATGATAACGATTGCCGTTTCCTTGAAGGTGATCACTACCATGTTGATGGTCGAGGGGAGGGCATGGCGGAACACTTGCGGCAGTACGATCCGACCCAGAATCTGCCAATAGGTCAATCCGAGCGCCTTGCCTGCTTCGAACTGGCCTTTCGGGATGGCCTGAAAACCGCCACGGAATACTTCAGCTTGATAGCACGCAAAGAACAACGCGAAGGCGATGACTACGCGCCAGATTTTGTCCCCCTCCAACCAGCTTGGCAGGATGATTGGCAGCACAACGGCGGCGGTGAATAGCGTGGTCAAAAGTGGCAGAGATCGAACGAAATCGATCAGCACCACGGCGAAACCACGGACCAATGGCATTTCCGAACGCCGCATCAGCGCGAGGCCCAGGCCCATGGGCATACCCAACAGAACGACTGACGAGAACAAAAACAGTGTGAGTGACAAGCCACCCCATCCATCAGTTGTGACCTGTTGCAGACCCAGCAGGCTGCCTTCCATCAGAAGGTAGTAGGTGGCAAAGCCAGCCATCCAAAGTGTCGCCAACCGCTTGGTGCTCCACATGATGGGAAAGCAGGACAAGACGACGGTTGCTATGATGGCGGCACAGGCTAAGGTTGACCGCCAGTGTTGGTCAAACGGGTACAGGCCGAACAGGATCAGCCTGTGGCGGGCATCAATGACGGCCCAGCACGCCCCTGCCCCGGTGCCTTTTCCGCATTGGCTGACATTCTCTTCAAACCAGACCGCGCGGATGACGGCCCAGTCAAACAGGGTCCAGGCCAGCCAAGCCAGAAGACCAAAGACGACAATCGACAAAGCTGCATCGCTGGGCGACGAAAACGCTCGTTTCCGCAATGCCTGTAGCGCTGACTGTGTCCGGTTTGGTGGAGAAATCGAAAGATCCGCCATGTCAGTGCGCCTTCAGCTTCATACGGGCGTTGAGCCAGTTGGTGAAAACAGCCAGCCCGCCATTCACCAACAGGAATGCCCCCATGAGGATTGCGATTAATTCCAGGGTCTGCCCGGATTGAGTGATGGAGATCGATACAATGTAGAATAGGTCGCTGAACCCGATCGCGACCCCGATCGTTGTCGCCTTCATCATAAAGATCCACTGGTTGCCAAGCGGCGGGATGATGGAGCGAAGAGCCATAGGCATCTTGATGCGCGACCAGATTGCCGCTTTGGTCAACCCAAGAGCCTGGCCTGCCTCAGTCAATCCTTTTGGCACCTGTGCCAAACCACCCCTGACCACCTCGGCAATATAGGCGCTGCCGTAGAGAGTGATCGCGATAATCATCCCGAACAGCTCAATGGGAATGGTTATCCCACCCCGAAACCGCAGGCCCTTAAGTTCCGGGACAGAGAACATTCCGGCGCCCTCGGGTCTAAAGGCAGCGGTAACGGCGAGGCACAGAACGATGGATCCACCGATCCAGACCGCCAGACCACGAAAGAATGGCAGCTTGGTCCAGATCAACAGTACGCCCATCGCCAGCGAAGCTAGTAAAAGTGCCACTGCGATGCCGGGAGAGACGCTCAGGCCCGGCAGCATCATGCCGCGGTTTGACATAAAAACAGTGTCTGCCAATGACATTGCCTGCCGCGGTCCCGGCAAGTTGATCAGAACAGCATAAAGAAACACAAGCTGCAGGATCAGAGGTATGTTCCGAAAGATCTGAACATATACCGTCGCAGCAGTCTTGACGGCGAGGTTGGATGCGTCTCGCGCAGTTCCAATCAAGAACCCGAAGAGGGTGGTTAAAAC
>NZ_CANMBJ010000007.1 GCF_947496075.1 uncultured Tateyamaria sp. | reverse complement strand
GTTTGCAGGGCACCGTCGTCACAAACGAAATGTCGTTCGCAACCAGATCATCGGTAATCTTCTTGTCTATGGTCATGTTTCGGAGGTGCCTTTCTTGAAGGGGAAGGAGCGCGCCGTCATGAGGGCGCGCGATGCACATGGACAGCGCAACTGGCGTGCCGCACAACGCGGGCGGCCGTTGAGCCAAGGAAATAATCGCTGAGACCGGGTTTGTGAGATCCCATCACAATGCAATCGACGCCATTCGCCTCCGCATAGTCGATGATTGTGCGCGCGGAATGGCCCTTGACGATCACGGGTGTGACACCCGGCTGTCCAGACAGTTTGTCTTCCAAACCGGCCCGCGCTTTTTCAAACCCGGCGGCAACAGTTTCTTCGTCCAGATACGCACTGACAGAGCCTTGGGGGGCCTCATGAACGTGAAGGGCGAAAACCTGAGCATCTTTTGCACGCAGCGCGTTGGCAATCTCAAGCGTGTGGGTCGACACGCCATGGTCCAGCGCCATCGGCACGAGGATTTTATGATACATGCAGTGTCTCCATTTTGTTGGTTATCATGGATGTCAGGCCCACGGATTGAGGATGATCTTGGGCGCCGCAACCGCTCCTGACCGCAGATCGGCAAATGCCTGCGGTCCATCATCCAGGCTGCGGTGTTCTGCCCAGTCCAACAGGCCGAGCGATCCATCGAAAATCGCGGCGCACGTATCACGGAAGTCCTGCGGCGTGTAGGTGTAGGTTCCGATGAACGTCACCTCCTGCAAGGTCATCCGCCGGATGTCGAGGCCACCTGTATCTTCTCCCAACCCAACGTGAACGATCACACCACCCGGCTCAGCCAAAGCAGAGGCTGCCGCGCGTGTCGCAGCGTATCCGACGGCGTCGATCACGATGCCATACTGACCTGTCCCCGCGGGGACACTTACCTCATCACATTGATTTTCAAGGAAAAGGCGTCGTGCGTCATTGGGCTCCGCAATTGTGACGTCGTTTAGCCCTTGGGCTTTCAAAGCCAGCGAAGCGGCCAGTCCGATGGCGCCGCCACCAAGAACCAACGCCGTTCTGGATGCGTCCGGATCAAGGGCCACCAGGCCCAAACGGACGGAATGCCAGCTGACGGCCAAAGGTTCAGCCAAGGCCGCCTTCTGCAATGGGACGTGATCCGGAACAAGGATGAGATTATCGTCTTGCATCGCCAAGTATTGTGCAAAGGCCCCTTCGCGCGGCGGCATGGAAATGATCATGCGATCCGGACACAGATTATCGCGGCCCGTTCGGCATGCAGTACAGGTGCCACAGCTGACCAGCGGGTTGATCGTAACCCTTTCACCGTCACGCGCACCGCCTTCAATCACACCTGCAGCCTCATGGCCCAGGATCAGAGGCGCGGGACGCCTGTCGTCATGTCCGAGATAAGCGTGCATGTCGGACCCGCAGATGCCGGAGGCCTCGACACGAACCAGCGAATGGCCTTGGCCGACCTCCGGGCGCAGGACGTCGCGCACGCCAAGCGTTTCTACACCTTCATAAACCAACGCTTTCATTTTGCTGTGAACCCTCCATCGACCATCAGCGTTTGCCCGGTCACGTAGCCGGAGGCGTCAGAACAGAGAAACAACATCGGGCCATCAATATCTTCCAGAAGCCCATTTCGGTTGATGCAGGTCTGGGCAGCATTGCGCTTGGCCCGGTCCGGGTCGGAAAACACGGCCTTGGTCAGTTCAGTTGGGAAAAACCCGGGCCCGATTGCGTTGGCCGTTATTCCATCTGCAGACCACGCTTCGGCCATGGCGCGGGTCAACTGGGCAATGCCTGCCTTGGTCGTGCCGTAAGCGATGCCGCCGGGAAAGGCGCGCGTGGTTTGGAGTGACGCGAAGTTCACAATCCGCCCCCACCCTTTGGCCTTCATCGCGGGAACCAGCGCCTGGCTCAGGAAGAACGGGGCCGAGATGTTCAGTGCCACGGTCTGATCCCAACCTTCGGGAGTCACGTCGTCCGCCGCCTGCCGGGTGTTGATACCGGCGGCGTGCACGATAATGTCAGGCGCGCCGAATGGTGCACTGATCACTTCGACAATGCGCGGGACTGCGTCCCGGTCTGCGACATCCGCTGTAACGTAGTCGCAGCTTGCGCCGATCTCGTCCTGCAAATCCCGTAGTGCCTCTGCACGACGGGCCACGCCCACCACACGTGCACCGGCCCCGGCCAGTGCGATGGCCGCGCGCCGACCAAGGCCAGAACTGGCCCCGGTCACACAGGCCACACGCCCGGTCAGGTCAAAAAGGGATCGTGGATCAGCCATTGGCGGTCAGGTCGAACGCTTCATCGGGGAAGTACTTGGCCAGACGGACATCAGCCGCACGGGCGTGCCCTTCCATCCCTTCAAGCCGGGAAATACGCGCTGTGGCTTCGGCCACCTGCTTCGCACCTTCGCGTGTGGCACGCTGCCATGTGACGATTTTCATGTACTTGTGAACCGACAAGCCGCCGGTGTAATTTGCGGCCCCCGACGTGGGCAGCACGTGATTGGTGCCCGTTGCCTTGTCGCCGTAGGACACAGTGGTCTCTTCCCCAAGGAAGAGTGAGCCATAGCAGGTCAGCCGGTCGAGCCACCAATCCAGGTCCTCGGCCTGCACGGTCAGGTGCTCGGGTGCGTAATCATCAGAACAGGCCGCCATTTCCTCGCGATCTGAACAGACGATCACTTCGGCATAGTCGCGCCAGGCGGCGAAAGCATTGTCGCGGTTGATCTCTGGCAGATCGTCGATCAGGCCCGGTACAAGCTCCATCACTTTTTCGGCCAAGGCCCGGTCATCCGTGACCAACCAGACGGGCGAATTGTAGCCGTGTTCGGCTTGGCTGACCAAGTCGGTCGCCACGATATGCGCGTCGGCGGTTGTATCCGCCAGGATCAGGCTGTCGGTTGGGCCTGCGATCATGTCGATGCCCACGCGGCCAAACAGGATACGCTTGGCTTCGGCCACAAATTGGTTGCCGGGGCCGACAAGGATGTTCGCTTTGGGCAGACCAAAGAGGCCAAAGGTCATCGCGGCTACGCCCTGCACGCCACCCAAGGCCATGATCTTGTCCGCGCCACATAGGTGCGCGGCATAGACAATGGCCGGCGCAACACCGACGCCCGGACGCGGTGGTGAACACGCGGTGATATGGCCACAGCCCGCAACCTTGGCCGTTGTCACTGTCATTATGGCTGACGCAATGTGACTGTAGCGGCCGCCGGGCACGTAGCAGCCGGCGGCATCGACAGGGATCGCCTTTTGGCCCGCGATCATGCCCGGTACGATTTCAACCTCGACATCGGATACGGTTGCCTTCTGCGCTTTGGCAAACCGTTTGACGTTATCGTGCGCGAACTGAATGTCTGCCTTCAGCTTGTCAGGCACAAGCGCCGCCGCCGCATCAATCTCTTCCGCGGTCAAAAGGACATTGCCCTCGTACCGGTCGAATTTTGCGGCGTACTCCATAGCTTTTGCGTCTCCGCCCTCCTCTATGTCGGCCAGGATCGTCTTGACCGTTTCGTGGACTTCGGACGCATCGGACTTGGCGGTCAGGGTCGCTTTTTTCAGATATTCTCGTTTCATTATAACGGGGTCCTACTTGTAGATTTCAGGCAGGAACGTGGTCGAGATCGCCGGCACGTAGGCAATCAGCAACACGACCAAGAACATGCAAAGAACGAAGGGAACGGCCCGGGCAGCGATCTTGAGGATGGATTCCCCGGTGATGCCCGACACCACGAAAAGGTTGAGGCCCAAGGGAGGCGTGATGAAGCCGACGCCAAGGGCGGTGATCATCATGATACAGAACTGGATTTCGTTCATGCCGATGTTGTCCGCGAGCGGTTTGAGGATCGGTGCGAGGATCACGATGTTCGGCGTTGTTTCCATCACGCAGCCGGCGGCGATCAGGATCCCGATCATTAGCAGGATCAGCAGCCATGGTTCGTCCGTCAAACCCATCACCGATGTCACGAAACCTTGCGGCACGCCCATGATCGCAAGGGCTTCGGCCAATGGCGCTGAAAAGGCGATGATGGGCAGGATCACACCGTTCACTTTTGCCGAGCTGACCAGCATGGCCGGGAAATCGGCCAGTGTGAGCGTGCGGAGGATGAAACCCATGATGATCGTTACAACGACCGCCGTGGCACCCGCCTCGGTTGGTGTCAGGCGGCCTGAGAAGATGCCGTAGAAGATGATGCCGGGTACGATGAACGCGTACCAGCCGGATTTCAGGGCGCGGCCCAAGTTGCCCAGCCATTCGGCCATGGTCATCTGGCCGCCGCCTTCATAGGCGTAGATACGGTTCACGATCAGGTTCGTGATCAGGATCGACAACAGGATTGCGATGCCCGGGATCAAGGCCGCGAGGAACAGGGTTGACGCGGATATCCCCAGCACGAGGCCGATGATAATATAGGCAATGGACGGTGGGATCAGGATGCCGGTACACGCACCTGCCGCCACCAGTGCGCAGGCGTATGGGCGCGGATACCCGCTTTCCACCAAGCGCGCGATGGTCATGCGCCCAACCGCCGCCGCTCCCGCGGCGTCAGAGCCGGAAATGGCCGCGAACATACCGCAGACGAGGACCGTGGCAGACCCGAACCCGCCCTTGGTAAAGCAGGTCAGTGCCTCGGCCACATCAAGGAATTTTCGACTGAGCCCGGTTCGGACCAGTACGTCACCCGTCAGAATGAACAGAGGCACGGCCGTCAGGGCAAAGGCATCAATACCGGTGAACAGTTTTTCGCCGACAAGGCTCAGGGGCAGATCACCGGACATCACCAGCATCAGGATGGCTGACGTTCCAATCGCCGCCCACACAGGCACCGCCAGAGCAATCAGCGAGACGAATATGATGACGGGCAGGTAGAAGTCCCAGCCCAACTCAACAGTTTGATCAAAGGTTTGCCAAAGCATTCAAGTCATCCCTCAATCAAAGAGCGTGTCACCCTCGAAAACGGGTTTGCCCGTTCTGAGGGAATGGATGTCGCGCAGCAGGGATTGGATCAGCCGCCATATGATCAGGGCGAACCCCAGCGGAACCGCCATCAGAAACCACACTTTGGAGATGCGCAGGCCGTCCGTGACCGAACCGAATTTGGCGGACACATGCACAGCCTCGTAGGACCAGTAGAGGGCAATCACGGCGACACCGAACATCACCAGATCGCCAAAGATGTACAGCAGGGCCTTGGGCCGCGGCCCAAGATAGTGCATCAGCACGTCGATGCGGATGTGCGCGCGTTCTTTTACGGCTGCGGCGGCACCAATCCATGCAAGATAGATGAAGGAGTACCGCACGATCTCTTCCCCCCAGATCGAAGAGAACGAGAAGATTTCGCGGCGCAGCACTTCGATCGCCATGGTGATGACGAGCATCACGTAGAAGACCAGAAGCAACCAGCGCTCGGCATCGCGGTCAATTCGGCGCAAAAAATCCATGTGAGAACCTGCTGACTTGCCGAGCAAAACGCACCGCGCTGACGCGTTCGGGCTTTGCTAAGGCGGGAAAGAAAGTATCACCGGGCGCGCAGAGCGGCACGCCCGGCGCGGCAGTTACGCGTCGTGGACGTAGTATTTGCCTTGGGTGCCTGCGGCTTCTTCCATCTTGGCAAAGTTGTCCATGGAACCGGCCAGATCGACCTTGAACTCGTCCCATTCGGACCGCTGGTAGCCACCTGCGGCTTTCCACTCGGCCAGTTGATCTTCGTTCAGCGAATGGAACTCAACCCCTGCCTTGACCAATTCGGCCATGGCATAGGCGCGGGCCGATGGCACTTTGGCCAGGTTCTGGTGCGCGGTCATCTCGGAACCCCACATAATGCCTTCCTGCACGTCGGCTGGCATCGAGTTGAACCATTCGAGGTTGCAAGAGTAGACTTGGCTGTCCGGCACAGCCTGCGTGAAGGTGACGTGGCTGAGGATGTCCTTGAAGCCAAACACCTCCAGAGCGCCAACCGACGGATCCAGCGCGTCCGCAACGCCTTGCTTGATGGCCGAAGGTGTTTCGCCCCATGCCACTGGCGTTGGGTTGGCACCGACCATGCGGTAATACTGTTGCAGCATTTTGGAACCGGGCACGCGGAACTTGACGCCTTCCAGATCGGATGGCGTGATCACCGCACCAGCGCCGCCTTTGCGGACCGCAACAACACGCGGGTCGATGTTGACGTAGAACAGCGCCTTGAAGCCGTTTTCCTCGACCTTTGGCTCGACCGTGTCCTTCCAGAACTGCGAGTTGACGAGGTTCGTGAAGCGCTGGTTGGACCCGCACAGATACGGCATGTTGATCAGGTCAACGGTCGATGCAAACGGCGCAAAGTTGGACAATGAATGCTGTGCTGCCTGGATCGTGCCGCCTTGCACGGCCTGCACCAGCGCACCGCCTGCTCCCAACTGACCGCCCGGCGCGAGTTTGACATAGACCTTGCCATTGGTGGCGTTCTGAATGTTTTCTTTCAGGTCCAGCTGCATGATCGGGTAACCGCGCGATGCGCCCACGGGATAGGCTGTTGCCAGAACCATCACATGATCTGCTGCCGCTTCGCGTGCGCGCTCTTCGCTGGCACTTTGCGCTGCGGCTTCAGTAGACCACAGCGTCCCCGCGGCACCCGCGACCATGGCCGCCGTAAAGCCGCCCGTTGCCGTCAATTTCAGAAAATTCCGGCGTGCCGCCGACGCAAGGTCCTTGCAATCTTTGTCCATGATGTGTCCTCCCAGAAGGTCGTTAGCTGCCGTTCTTGTTGTTTCGGTCAGCCTCTTTTTGAAGAATGGCGACGACAAATAATATCGACGCAGCAAACAGAACCAGCATTTCGCCCACGTCCCCCAGGAATGCGCTTGCCGCAAAGGCCCCCAGTGCGACATTGACGAAGTAGACGACAAAGACGATCAGCGAGGCGGCAAGGAACATAAAACAGGACCCGATAAAGTTGCGGTTCTGAATGGCATTGTAAGCGCTTACATTTGATTCTTGCAAGCGCTTACATTTGAAATGAACTTTTTGACTTTCTGGAAGTTTGCGTTCAAGAAATTCGAAACAAGATACAGGCTGGCGATGTCCCGAATTCGAACGGTTCCAACACTTGAAGATGTTGCCAGAAAGGCAGGGGTTTCAACGGCGACGGTATCGCGCTGCCTGAACTCTCCTGAGCGGGTTGTGGAACAGAAACGGGTCAAGGTCATGCAAGCCGTCGAAGAGCTAGGCTATACGCCGAATTTCGGCGCACGTGCCATGGCGGCGAAAAACACGTTCACAATCGGCGCTATCATTCCGACCATGGACAATGCGATCTTTGCCCGAGGGCTTCAGGCCTTTCAGGAAGAGTTGCACACGCAAGGATACATGCTGCTTGTCGCGAGCAGCTCGTACCGCCCCGAGATCGAGGCAGAGCAGATCCGCTCCCTTGTTGCACGTGGGGCGGATGGATTGCTTTTGATCGGTTACACCCGCGATCCCGAAATCTATAGCTATCTACGGCAACGTGAGATACCCACCCTGATTGCGTGGGCCTACCGGAATAATGCAGAACAAGCCTGCATCGGGTTTGACAACCGAAAATCCATGCGAATGCTGGCAAACAAGGTCATCTCGATGGGTCACCGGGACATTGCTGTCATTTCCGGTGTAGTCGAGGGGAACGATAGGGCTGAAGGACGCCTGCAAGGCATCTTGGACGGGTTGCGGGAGAATGGGCTCGACCCGAAGAAAACACCGATTATCGAAACACCCTACGAGATCGAAAATGGCGCCATGGCTTTTGAACAGTTTATGCAGAACAACACGCGTCCAACGGTTGTCATGTGTGGCAACGACGTTTTGGCTGCGGGTGCCTTGCGTCGCGCTCAAGAGATGAACTTATCAGTGCCGGAGGACATTTCGATAACCGGCTTCGACGACATCGAACTCGCGCGAATTCTTACGCCTTCCCTGACGACGGTGCATGTCCCGCACCGCGAAATGGGACGACGCGCAGCTGTTGAATTGGTAAAAATGGTGAAGATGGACAGCCCAGGCGTGTCCGAACAATTGGAAAGCTCGCTGAAAATGCGCGGGTCTCTCAAAGCCCTTGGTTGACGCTGCGGGGCCAGCGAAAAGTTCGGCTCTGATTTCACTAGGCAACCCGTTCGAAATCTCTTTGCTTCACCCAGAGCGGCAGTATTCAAACAGTCTTTTTGGTTTGGTTTGCAAATTGCCCGGCAATGGTCACATCAGACAAATATTTGTGACTTAAGGTACGACTAAGCCTTCGCTCCGACCTACCCTCACCGGGAGCAGATTGCATAAACGAGCGCCTTGACACCAGGTGCACATAATAGCTGTGATTGAGGGGCGCTCTGTCGCTTCTGCGGAAACAAACCTGGAGGCGTTGGCAGATCTCAGTCTGCTCACGATTGAGACAGTTGTGAAACACTGCCACAAGAAGAAACTCAAAAAGTGGTTTGCACGGCCCGCACCAATCGTGATCGACGAGGATCCGATCCCGCTTCAACGAACGAGCACGCTGAACCGCGGTCGGCGGCACAAGTGTTCCCGGACCCGCCGAAACGCCGCCCTGCAAAGCTGCATCCAACGCAGCGAGCTGACTGCGTGCAGCGGACGTTAAATTCACATCGCGACATCGGCATCGAAACGCAGCCGCCACTCGGTCACTTTGCCCCGGCTGTGACCAACTCATCCGCGACCAGCGACACGAAACCATGGACCCCGTGTCTCGCTGCCTTGGAGTCGCCGCTGACGGCCAGGATGTCGCTGGCCATCGCCTGCACGACCTGATGCTTCGAGCCTTTCTTGTAAATCGCCATACCGAGTTTCTTGAGATCTTTCTTCGCGCCGTTCTTCAGCTTGAAGCCCTTGATGATCGAATTCCAATTCGCCTTGCCTATGGCTTGCTCGTTGAAGTTGTAGTATCTGATGGCGTGAACGTCGTAATACTCCATTGCGGCTTCGAAATCGGCCATGCTCGCTCCCGCCGGGATTTCTCCGGCATCGACCATGACCTTGTAGAGTCTTTCGCCTTCCTTTTTGGCGGCAAGGACACCTTTGCTGTGAAACATCGTCGTGATGCCCCTCAGTTTACTGGCGTTCTTTGCCAGGACCTTGCCAAAATCGAAATGCCCGTACTTGGAGATGAACTTTGCAAGTGCCTTGGCGAAATCGGCAACACGTTCTTCCTTGAGCACATGAACGACCCTGAGACTGCTGACGATGCTTCGGATCTGATGACGGACGGCGGTTTTATTACCCATTCGGTTGTCGTCAAGCGCCTGTTTCATCGCCTCGTAGAATTTAGGCTTGTATGCCCCCAGTTTGCGTTCGTTTATCTTCTGTGAATCTAGAAACGCATCAATACGTGCTTGGTCTTTCTTGCTCATGCGAAAATCCTCTAACGTAGGGTGATTGTTTCTGTAGGTGCCGGCGAAAGCCCAAACGGTTCATTGAAGGTCTTGTTCAGGCCTTTTCTTGCCCCGATAAAACAGTTCTCTAGCGAAAAGGCGGCCTACACCAATGTTCGCAATTACTCATTTGGGTATCGTCGGGGCGGGCCTAGATCGCGAAAACGTTCATTGGTCGGCAGCGCACCATCTCGCACTCCGGACTCGAAGCACGAATTCGCTGCGATCCGCATGACGGTCAGCTTTCCGGCTTTTTAAGAATTTGGGTCAGTTTTTGATGTGAAGGTCAAATTTGTATAACGTTCCACAGTGGGGAACGACACATGGTTTTGCCATTTTCGGGAAGGTGAGCGACTGATTTTAAACAGGAATTTTGAGAACCTAAGCAGCAAATTTACCTTTTGCGGCTTATAGATCTTCCACTCAGCACATCGGTCTAGATTTCTAAATCCGCCACTATTCTTTTGTTTGATCGCCCTCAGCGGCGCGCATCGCATCCAAAGTCCTCAAAATGTCCGCCAGATCTTTCTTAATTCGCTTGAGGTATTCATTCGTCATAGCCTCGTTGCATCCAGCACGCTCTAGGACGACGGCAAGTACCGTGTCTGAATGCCTCTTCAGTTCGATCAGATGTTCGGCCGTTAATCCGTAAGAGCCAGATAGCCAACTCCTAGTCGTTCGTTGGCTGGCTACATTCCATCGCATAGTTGCCTTTGCTGCCCGGCCAGCGCCGCCAACTGTATTCTGGGTTGACGGCGCACTGGGAGCGATCACAGGATTACCAGCTATTGTAGCCTAGGTATTTACCCGACATTTCAACCTTGACCCGGTCACCTTTGGGGTTCGCGACGCGGGTGACAGACATGTCAAAGTCGATAGCCGACATGATGCCGTCACCGAATTTCTCCTGGATCAGCGCTTTGAGCGTGGGGCCATACACACCGACGATTTCGTAAAAACGGTAGATGCAAGGATCGGTCGGTACGGCCTGTTCCCAGATTTTGGTAGGACTCTCGCCTAGAATGCTGGCGGCTTCCTGTGGCAGCCCCATCACGGACACCATCAGCTCAGCTTTTTCCGGGGGGAAGGCGTTCATGCCCATGGCGGCGGAATGTGTCCACACAGGAGACATGTCAATCCTTTCGGCGATCTCTTCCCATGTCAGACCAGCCTGCTTTTTGGCGGACAGGATCATCGCGGTCACATCCTCTTTGGTCATTTCGGTCATTTCAACTGTATCCCTCATCTTACAATCCTAACTCTGTCAGTCCGGGGTGATCGTCCGGCCGGAGCGTGCCCTCAGGCCAATGAAACAAGCGGTCTTCATCCGCGATGGGCACATCATTGATCGAGGCATGGCGCACGGCCATGTACCCCAGATCATCGAATTCCCAATTCTCGTTGCCATGTGCGCGAAACCACTGCCCGCTGGCATCATGCCATTCATAGCAAAAGCGCACGGCGATCCTGTGGCTATCATGAGCCCAGATTTCCTTGATCAGGCGGTAGCCTGTTTCGGTCGCCCATTTGCGGGTCAAAAACTCCTGCACTTCGGCGCGTCCCTTGGGGAATTCGGAGCGGTTGCGCCATCTGGTGTCCACCGTATAGGCTTGGGCGACCTTAACTGGGTCACGCGTGTTCCAGGCATTTTCGGCCATTCGGACCTTTTGCACCGCCTCATCGTAGGAAAATGGCGGCAGTGGCGTGCGCGGACGGGTATCGCTCATCCCCCTACCCTTCGACAGCGCGCAAGATCGGAGCGGCGGGTTCGGGGTCTTCGCTATCGGTGTCCTCGATCAGGTCGATGCGAACGGTTTCTGGGCTGCTGGGTCCCGCGTCGCCGGGCTGTCCCGCCAACTCGGCTGAGCGTTGGCCAAGGAACTGCACCAGATGGTTGCGGATGGCATAGTAGTTCGGGTGCTCCACAATGCTGGTGCGATTACGCGGGCGTGGGATCGTGATCTCAACACTCTCGGCCACCTGTGCCATTGGCCCGTTGGTCATCAACAGGATGCGATCCGCCAACAAAATCGCCTCGTCAATGTCGTGAGTGATCATGAACACGGTCTGGTCCGTGTCACTCCAAACCTTGATCAACTCGTCCTGAATGGTGCCCCGTGTCAGCGCGTCCAGCGCGCCAAAGGGTTCATCCAGAAGCAGCAGTTTCGGCTCGTTGGCAAAGGCACGCGCGATGGACACGCGCTGGCGCATGCCCCCCGACAACTGGCTAGGTTTGCGGTGGATCGTGTCGCCGGTCAGGCCCACCTTAGCCAGAAAGGCGGTCGAATGCTCGATCACCTTGTCCTTGCTCCACTGCGGAAAGCGGGCGGCAACGCCAAAGGTCACGTTCTTCAGGGCGCTCAGCCACGGCAGAAGCGAATAGTTCTGGAACACCACACCCCGGTCCAGGCTGGGGCCGGACACATGTGCTCCGTCCATCTTGACGACGCCCGAGGTGGGATCGGCCAGCCCTGCAAGGATGTTCATGATGGTTGACTTGCCGCAGCCCGAATGCCCGAGGATGCATACAAACTCGCCCTTTTCGATGCCAAAGGTGGCATTCTCGAAAACGGTGAACTCGCCCCCCAGCCCGTCCGGGTATGTCTGGGTCAGCTGTTCGATACTGAGAAAGGGTTTAACCACGAAACCGCTCCTATTCGGTGTAGGCGACGGTGCGCTGCAAAAGGCCGAACATCGAGTCCAGCAGCATGCCCACCACGCCAATCATGAGGATTGAGAAGATGACAGAGGTCAGATCGAGGTTGTTCCACTCGTTCCAGACATAGTAGCCGATGCCGGTGCCCCCAACGAGCATCTCCGCTGCCACAATTACCAGCCAGGCGATGCCGATGGAGATGCGCATGCCGGTCACAATTGTCGGCGCGGCCGCAGGCAGGATCACGGTAAAGGCGGTTTTGACTGCGCCCAGTTCATGTGTGCGGGCCACGTTCACCCAGTCCTCGCGCACACCTGCCACGCCGAAGGCCGTGTTGATCAACATTGGCCAGATCGAACAAATGAAGATCACGAAGATTGCTGATGCTTCGCTGTCTTGGATTATAAATAATGCGAGCGGCATCCACGCCAGTGGAGAGATCGGACGCAGCACCTGAATAAACGGGTTTAGCGCCTTGTGAGCTACAGACGACATACCGATCAGAAAGCCCAATGGGATTGCGATTACAGCGGCCAGAAGGTAGCCGGTGAGCACACGGTAGATCGAATACCCGATCTGTATGCCGATCCCCTTGTCGTTCGGGCCTGCATCATAGAACGGGTTCGACAGTTGCTCCCATGCTTTGCCCAGCACCTGACTGGGCGGGGGTACACCAGCTTTGGGCTGACCTCCCCCTGTAAGCATTTCATATTCGGTCAACTCCCCAGCCACCTTCTGGGCGGGGATCGACATTTCCCAAATCAGGCAGCCGATCAACAGGATCAAGATCGACAGGACGGCGGCCTTCTTGTTTTCGGTTAGTGTTTGCATCAGTTCGCCTTAATCGCAAAGCTGTCGACATAGGCCTCTGGCTGGGCCGGATCGAAGGTCTTGCCCATGATCGAGTGAGACTTGTAGGTGACATCGGGCGCATCATAGCCAAGGTCGGTCATGACCTTCTTGGCATCCGCAGCGAGGTAGACTTGTTCGGCCACCGCTTTGTAGTCCACGTCGCCCTCGATATAGCCCCAACGCTTCATCTGAGTCAGGATCCATACGCCCATCGAATGCCAGGGGAAGGGATCAAAATCGATCCGATCAGGCACGCGCTGTACCTCACCCAGACCATCTGCATAGGTGCCTGTCAGCACTTGCTGCACCACTGTCACAGGCTGGTTGAGGTAATTGGTGGGTGAGATCGCTTCCGCAATTTCGACCCGGTTTTCCGGGTTCGATGCGTATTGCGTGGCGTCGATGATGGACTTCAAGAGGGCTCCATAGGTGTTGGGCAACTCCTGCGCAAAGCTCAACGGTGCGGCAAAGGCACAGCAGGGGTGTCCCTCCCAGATTTCCTTGGTCAAGATGTGGATGAAGCCGATGCCTTCAAACACGGCGCGTTGGTTGAACGGGTCGGGCGACAGATAACCGTCGAGGTTCCCGGCGCGCAGGTTGGCCACCATCTCTGGCGGTGGCACCACGCGAATCTGAATATCGACATCGGGGTCCAGGCCGAACTCGGCCACGTAGTAGCGCAGCAGGAAGTTGTGCATCGAATATTCGAACGGCACGCCGAAGGTGAAACCCTTCCATTGTTTGGGGTCTCGCTTGTCCAGATGCTCGTTTGACAACACGATAGCCTGGCCATTTATGTTTTCTACGGCGGGCATGATGTAGGGTTCAGCAACGGACCCCGCGCCCAGCGTCATGGCGAGCGGCATCGGTGTCAGCATGTGGCTGGCGTCATATTCACCCGACAAAGACTTGTCGCGCGCCACAGCCCAGCCTGCAGTCTTGATGACCTGTGCATTCAATCCATAACGCTCATAGAAGCCCAGAGGCTGGGCCATGATGATCGGCGTCGCACAGGTGATCGGCACAAACCCGATATTGAGATCGGTTTTTTCTGGTGGTCCCAGATTGTCGAGGATCGCCGCCTTGGCTTGTTCCAATGGAAAGACCGATGCCAGCGCCGCCGCCGCGGTTGTGCCCCCGATCATGCCCATGAACGAGCGGCGCCCAATGTCGTTTTGACCAAAAACAGAACGGACAATTGCGCTTTCGACCGCACGTTCCATCATTTGCTCGGATGACATATTCTGCGGTTCGATGTGGTCCAAGTCGTGCCCGTGGCCCGAAAGGCAGCTGTCGCAACCACAATCGGCACCGTGTCTCAGGTCCGTCTTATCCGAGAACGGATTGCCCAAGCTTTTGATTGTCATGTCCATCTCCTGTCAGCGATTAGCCAATCGTCCCACGTCGAAATTGGCTGGGAAAGACAGTCCGCCTAGCGCCCACAATCTGGCACTTATCTGAAATTATTGATGAAATTCCGTGCAGCAGTTACGAGTTTTCGTGAATTACGAAAATTCGTAAATCGACTACTCCCGTAAGCTGCGATCCTACAGAGCATGTCTGATGTATCTGATTCTGAACGAATGGTTGCTCATAACCCCTTACCGACGGTTCTGTTGAACACACGGACCGACGGCGTAGTGGCGTTCAATACTGCCGCCTTGAACATGTTTGATGAAGGGGCGCTTGGCGCGTCTTTTTCGGGACTCTTGCACAACGATGTTTCAACAGCAGCGGTGTTTTTCGATGCTGTGTCCCATTTCGGATCATATGTAGATCGCGCGCTCGTTTTTACGGGACAAGACGGATCAGTACTGCAATTGCAAACCTATGGCGTCCAAGTTGTGCCTGACCTCGTTCTGCTCAGCTTTCTTGATCTGGAGGAGCATAATCGTCGGAACCGCATTGCTGATCAGCAAGCTCACCAAACGGCAGGATTGCATCAGTGGAAGAATATCTACGGCTTTTTTCGCGAAGTCGAAGCACAAAACCACCTGATCCTCGAGGCCGCCGGTGAAGGCATCTATGGGATCAACGGAAAGGGTCAGGCGACATTTGTCAATCGCGCGGCGCAAGAGATGCTAGGCTGGTCCGCAGACGACTTGATTGGGCGCGACCTGCACGCCACCATCCACCACAAGCACCTGAACGGAGAGCATTTTCCGGCCCATCAATGCCCGATATATGCATCTTTCCGTCGGGATGAGACCGTACGCGTAGACGACGATGTCTTCTGGCGCAAGGATGGCAAGCCCATTTTGGTCGAATACGTGTCCACGCCAATCTATGATCACGGCATCCTAGCCGGCGCAGTGGTGATCTTTCGTGACGTGACCGAGCGGAAAGAGAACGAACGCAAGCTACGTGAGGCGTTGGCACAGGTTGAAGACCTGAAAGTAAAGCTAGAGCAGGAAAACGATTATCTGATTACAGAAATCCGTTCCGCGCGCTCTCACACCGGGGTGGTGGGCGTTTCTCCCGCCATCAAGTCGCTAAATGTTCAGATTGATTTGGCCGCGAAAAGCGATGCTCATGCTCTCGTGGCGGGCCCAACAGGGTCCGGAAAAAGCCTCACTGTATCCGCCATCCATGAAGCCAGCGACCGCCGCCACCGTCCACTGGTTCGGATCAGCTGTGACCACATGTCTGCACCGGAGTTGGAAGCAGAGCTTTTTGGCTACCGTCGCGGTGCCTTCTCGGGTGCGACACGGGACAATACTGGCAAACTAATCATGGCGCATAATGGCACCCTACATCTTGACGAGATCGCGGAGTTGCCGGGGAGCGTACAAGCAAAGTTGCATGATGTGTTACAGCACGGCCATTTCCAACGGCTGGGTGACCGTGCACAGACACCGGTATCCCTGACGGTGATTGGAACCACCTCTCGCGACCTTATGGCCGAGGTCCGCGCGGGCCGTTTCCGTCAGGATCTATACTTTGCGCTCAACCTGTTTTCCATTCGTTGCGAGCCGTTGTGTCATCGGCCCGATGACATTCCGTATCTGGCAAAGCACTTTCTTGATCGTACAACACGACGGCTCAGACTGCCGCAGACCCGGCTATCGCGATCCAACATCGAAGCCCTGGAACAGTATTCCTGGCCAGGCAATATTCGTGAGTTGGAAAATGTTATCGAACGGGCTGCAATCCTGGCACAAGGTGGGCGATTAAAATTTGATTTCCAGCTCTCGGACACTGTTTCACCGCAAAAATCGGACGTTGTACTCACCGGCGAAGAGTTGCGCACATTCGAGCGCAAGAACCTCGAGAACGCGCTAAGACGTGCCAAAGGAAAAGTATCGGGTAAGCAAGGAGCAGCAGCTATGCTCGGGATCGCTCCGACGACCGTTTACTCAAAACTCAAGTCATTTTGCGTCGACCCAGAACGTTTCAAATAATCGAAACTCAAGAAAGCAACTCTTGGCTCCGCCGGACCAGAAGTCAGTTTTGTCCCGCCATTGCGACCGTAAGCCTTCACGGAATTCTGCACAGACCATCAAGGTCTGCTTTGAGCGGCCGCACCACAGCGAAAACGTCCATCGACGAACGACAACTTTGGGCCGTCCCTTGCGCAAGGACACTCGGACCCTGCAACACGTCGCTGCGCTGCTCCTTTGGACAGTTTCGAACTCAAAATCATCGAAGCCGTGCAACAGAAAAGGCAACTTCCCGCAGATTGTCAGACGACATATCGCCATCGTCTAGTTTCGCTTGAGGAAAGAAAACTTATTCCGTCAAGCACCGCAAGATGACCGTCAAGGCCTGCAAGAAGCTCTACAAATGACATGTCCGAAGAACGATGAGCAGCTTTTCTGAGGTGGGTATTTTCGTGTTGGGTGATCCGGATTCGCCGCGCGAGCAACAGAAAAGCATATTCAAGGCGTTGGTTTCGTCGACCGATTTTTTTAGTATTTTCAACCTTAAAAAACTAGTTTCTGAAAACTTGGTAGTACCATCCACGCATAGCTATCCACCTTCACACCAACATTTCGTTTTTCTGACCGTGTGTAAATGTGCCATTTACGTAGCTCTAGCCAGTGTTACATGCCATCGAAGGACAGAGTTTTGAGTATCACGGTCTTGGGCGCGCGATGCTGACATATGAGCCATTCACATGGAAACCGGCAGTCGAATGCAACGTCCATCAGTCAATCCTTTCACCTTTTTGACAATCGACGCGGCATCAAGCCCGTGATGCCGATATAGATCGCCGATCGTCCCGGTTTGTCCGAAATGCTCTACCCCAAGAGAGATGGTCTGGTGTCCTTTCACGCCCCCTAGCCAGGCCAGTGTTGCGGGATGGCCGTCGATGGTGGTGACAATCTTGCAATGTGGCGGCAACGCCTGCATCAGCGTCTCGATATGCGATTGCGCGTGTTTGGCGCCGCGGGACCGTGCCCGTTGAGCTGCGGTCCAGCCCGCGTTGAGCCTATCGGCGGACGTCACCGCCAATACGCCCACATCGCGACGGCCTTCGCCAATAATACCAGCGGCACGTATAGCTTCGGTGGCCGCAGCGCCTTGATAAGCGATCACCACATCGCAATTCGGTCCCGGTTCCCGCAACCAATATGCCCCATCGATGGCTCCTTGGCGAAATGCGTCATCGCGACGTTTGCCCGGTTGTTCGATTGGGTTCGTGGTCAGGCGGAGATAAACGCTGCCCCCGGTTTCATCCCTCAACCAGGTACGCTCATCGGGATCACCCTCGCCATCGCGCTGCATGTAGTCGAAGGCCCACTCCATGATCACCGCCAGCTCATCCGCAAATGCGGGTTCGAAAGCAGCCAAGCCGTCCTGGCTTATCCCGATGAGAGGGGTGCCGATGGACTGGTGCGCGCCGCCTTCGGGGGCGAGCGTGACACCCGATGGCGTGCCCACGATCATGAACCGTGCATCTTGATAGCAGGCGTAGTTCAGCGCATCGAGGCCCCGGCAGACGAACGGGTCATAAACCGTGCCGATGGGCAGCAACCGCTTGCCAAAGAGCGAATGGGACAGGCCGGCCGCGCCGAGAAGCAGGAACAGGTTCATCTCTGCAATGCCCAGTTCGATATGCTGCCCTTCAGGGGTAAAGGCCCATTTTGCCGTGGATGGAATGCGATGTTCGATAAAGGCATCCGCCTGTTCGGACCGTGCAAAAAGCTTGCGCCGGTTTACCCAAGACGCCAGACCCGTGGTGCCTGTTACATCCGGTGAGGTGGTCACAATCCGCGCGGCGAGATCGCTGTCACCCTTGGACAGATCATCCAGGATTTTACCGAACGCGGCCTGGGTCGAGATTTCACGGTCGGTGCTGAAATTGACCGCAGGCACCGGCACCTTGGCGTCGGTAAAACGGCGCGGCCCCTCGGCAAAGAAGGCTACGCGTTTCAAGAAGCCTTCGAGACCCGTAACGTCTTCGACGCCTGCGAAACGGTCCCACTCCTGCCCCTTGGGCACACCCATATGCTTTTGCCATTCAGCAAATTGGGCCTTGTTCATCAGGCCGCCATGGTTGTCCTTGTGGCCCGCAATCGGCGTACCCCAGCCCTTGATTGTGTAAGCAAGAAAACAGGTGGGACGGTCATGATCGATGGAGGCGAATGTATCGGCCATCGTCTGCACGCAGTTGCCGCCCAAGTTCTCCATCAGGGCCGCCAACTCGTCATCGCTGCGCCGGTCGATAAGAGCCGAGACCGCGCCCTGATCCCCCAGATCATCCATCAACCGCTTGCGCCAGACTGCACCCCCCATGAATGTGAGCGCCGAGTATTCCTGGTTCGGGCAGGTGTCGATCCAGTCACGCAGTTTGTCACCACCCTGTTCTTCGAACGCCGCCCGTTGCAGGGCACCGTGTTTGATGCGCACAACGTCCCAACCAAAGGCGTCAAATATCTTCTCGATACGTTCGAATAGCCCTTCGCGCACGATTCCGTCGAGCGATTGGCGGTTGTAATCGATGATCCACCACGTGTTGCGCAGGTCGTTTTTCCACCCTTCCTGCAGTGCCTCGTAAATGTTGCCTTCGTCTAGTTCGGCATCACCGACCAAAGCCACCATGCGTCCCATCGGCGCGCCCGTGCCCCAAGATTTGGTCGCGATATAGTCCTGAATGATCGATGCAAACGAGGTGATCGCAACCCCTAGTCCCACAGAGCCGGTTGAGAAATCGACATCATCGATGTCCTTGGTCCGGCTTGGATAGCTTTGCACCCCGCCAAGGCCGCGGAAATCTTCCATCTTTTCGCGTGTCTGGTTGCCCATCAGATATTGTGCTGCGTGAAACACTGGAGAGGCGTGCGGTTTGACGGCGACCCGGTCCTGTGGCTTCAGCGCCGAGAAATAGAGCGCAGTCATGATCGACACCATCGATGCCGAACTGGCTTGGTGCCCGCCAATCTTGATCCCGTCAACCTTGGGGCGGATATGGTTCGCGTGGTGGATCATCCAATGCGAATGCCACAGCAGCAGTTGCTCGACGGTCTTGAGATGGGCGAGCTCGGTCGTCATGGTGCGTCTCCGGTCAGCGGTGTTGATCTTCGATTTGTGTGGTCACGATATCGCCGGTCAGCGATACCGGGGTCATGATCGTTTGCGCGTTGGGACTGTGCTTGACTGCTTTCTTGTGCAGCTCTTCGAACTGCTCGGGTGTGCCGTCACCGGTCACGTAGATCGTGTAGTTGATCTCGGGGAAGCCCACGGGCGCGTTGGAGGCAAGTCCCATGAAACCGCGCAGATCAAGGGTGCCGTCAAAGTCGATTTTAACCGATTCAAGCTGGATGCCCTCCGCCGTGGCCCCGGTGACAAAGGCCACCATCATGCAGGACCCAAGGCCCGAAAGCAGCAGTTCCTGCGGGTTGGGTCCATGATTGTTTCCCATCAGTTGCCGCGGCTCGTCCGCTTTCCATGTGAAGGAGCGGCTGATCTTATGCGGGCCCACAAGCATCGGCTTGGTCGAGGTCCGGGCGCGGGTTCCGCTTTCCCAATCGATCTCGATCCCATAGCTCATCAGACCCTCTTCGGGATCACCGGCAACTTCGTTGACAAATTCACTCAGGGCGGCGGTGGGGATAGAGTTGCGCATTATGCAGCACCTTTCATAGCGGAGATGGCGTTGAGAGCTTGGTCAAAATCAGCAATCAGGTCGTCGGCATCCTCGATACCCACCGACAGGCGGACGCAGCCCGGGTGAATGCCGATCTCGGCGCGTTGGCGCGCTGTCATTGTGGCCTGTGACGAATTGAATGGAAGGCTGATCAGGCTTTCGATCCCGCCAAGGCTGGTGGCCTGTTTCGGCAGCTTGAGATGGTCAAGCAGTGCCAGCGCCGCCTGGTCCCCACCTTTGACAAAGAAGGTCACACTGCCGGTGCCCATCTTCATCAGTTCCTTGACACGGGCGTGGTCGGGGTGGCTGGGCAGCATGGGATACAGGACGTTTTCCACGGCCGGGTGCGTTTCCAGGAACGTGGCCAGCGCCGTCGCGCTTGCCTCGTGCGCCTTCATGCGGATGTCGAGCGTCTTCAGCCCCCGCTCCAGCAGGAAACAGGCATGCGGGTCCAGCGAGCCGCCGTAGTTCAACAGGCGGGGCCAGACCATATCGACCAACTTACGCGACCCGCAGACAACGCCAGCGATCAGGTCGGAGTGCCCGTTGAGGTATTTGGAAGCCGAGTGCACCACCAGATCCACCCCGAGTTCCAGAGGTTTCATCACCGGCGGCGGGGCAAAGGTGCTATCGACAATCAGACGCAAATTGTGACGCTTGGCGATATCCACAAGAGCGGGGATATCGACGACTTTAAGCACCGGATTGGTGATCACTTCGAAGTAAAGTATCTGGGTGTTGGGCTGGATCGCTGCCTCGATCGCTTCGAGGTCATAGCTGTCCACAAGCGTGGCGGACATGCCGAGCGATGGAAACTCCTGGTTGAAGAGATTGTACGTACCGCCATAAAGGTCACTGGCGGCCACCACATGCGCGCCCTTATCTACCAGCGCCATCACCGCGGCGGTGATCGCCGCCATACCCGAGCTGAATACAATGGCGCTTTCTGCTCCTTCGAGTGTCGCGAGCTTTTCCTGCACAGCCCATTGCGACGGGTTGCCATAGCGGGTGTAGATGAATCGGTCGCGCCCGAAGCCTTCTTCGATCGACCCATAGGTTTCCTCGTGCAGGATGAAGGTCGACGTCTGGTAGATCGGCGTGCCCACCGCGCCGGTGCGCGGGTCGTCATGGGTGCCCGCATGCACCGCCTTGGTCGACATGCCCATACCGTCCATCGGATGCGCGCTCAGGAAAGGGCCAGAGCGGCGGTTGCGATCCAACTCATTGATCCACATGCCCGGATTGCGCGTAGCGGCTTGGCTGGTGGTGTCACCGAATAGAGGTTTCTTGGTCATGGATATGTCTCCGGTCGGAGCGTGCGGATGTCATTCCGCGGCAATGGCGTTGTGTTGGGACAAAGCGGTCATCAGATCGTCAATGATATCATCGACCGTCTCCAGACCGACGGACAGACGCACGAGCCCTTCGGCAATGCCGTGTTCGGCGCGTTCTTCGGGCGTGTACGTGGAATGGGTCATACTGGCCGGGTGCTGGATCAGGCTTTCCGCGTCGCCCAGGCTGACCGCACGTTGGATCAACTTCAGTCGGTTCATCATGGTCATGCCGCCTTGTTTTCCGCCCGCGACCTCGAACGGGATCATGCCGCCGGATTGCGCCATCTGACGCTTGGCCAGCTCTGCCTGAGGAAAGCTGTCAAGGCCTGGGTAGTGCACGCGCGCAACCGCCGGGTGGCTTTCGAGCGCTTGCGCGACCTTCATCGCGGATTGAGAATGACGTTCGACCCTTAGTTCCAGAGTTTTGAGCCCGCGCAGGACAAGCATCGCAGTAAAAGGTGACATGACCGCGCCGGTCATATCCTTGAGGCCCACCAGACGGACCTGTTTGATATCCTCGGTCGAACCTGCCACCAGCCCAGCCACCAGATCGCCATGACCTCCCAGATATTTGGTGGCCGAATGCAGCACGATGTCCGCGCCATGTTCCAACGGGCGGGTCACCACGGGCGTGGCATAGGTGTTGTCGACGACCACCTTGGCCCCGACACTACGCGCCAGCTTCGACACGGCGGCGATGTCTACCAGCCGGTTGTTTGGATTTGCTGGGGTTTCGAAATAGACGACCTTGGTGCGGGGCGTCAGCACGGCCTCAAGGTTGGCCGGGTTGCTGATGTCGACGGGAGTGACCTTGACGTCAAACTTGGTCAGCCCGTGGCTGAGGAAGGCAAAGGTGCAACCATAGAGCGTCTTGTCGATGATCACTTCATCGCCTGCCGCGACGAAGGTCCAGAAAACCGACGTGATCGCTCCCATGCCAGACGCCGTTGCCAACCCGGCCGCCGCACCTTCGAGATTGGCAATACGGTCTTCCAACTGTTCGAGAGTGGGGTTCGAGATGCGGCTGTAGAAATGTCCGGCCTGTTCGCCCGCGAACATTGCGCCACCTGCTTCCGCGGTTTCGAAGGTGAAAGTCGATGTCAGGTACAATGGGGGGTTCAGCGCCCCCTGATGCGTGGCTGCATCATATCCGTGGTGGATCGCGCGTGTTGAAAAGCCGGCTGATTTGGTTTTCATCGTAGATACCCCTGCAGAATACAAGGATATTAGGGTGGATCATCCAGCATTAGGTTGCTATTTTGACCCTAAGTAGACATGATATTAGCAAATAATGCCAAAAATTCCAAAAATAGACCTAACGGATCGTAAGATAATTCAGGCCCTGCAAAGGAATGGCAGGATGACGAATCTTGACTTGGCGGAGGCGGTCAATTTGTCCCCGTCACCCTGCCTGCGGCGGCTGAGGAACCTCGAGCAAAAGGGGGTGATCCGGGGGTACAGTGTGGATGTCGATGCAAAGGCATATGGGTTGCCTGTGACGGTGTTCGTACGTGTTACACTCAATGGGCATACCGGCGACATAGTTGCGCAGTTCGAAGATGAAGTGCGCAGAATCCCCGAGGTGCTGGAGTGCTATGTCATGACCGGCGCAGCAGATTACCTTTTGCGCGTCGTTGCGGAAGACCTGGAGGATTACGAGCGTTTCGTCCGCAAGCGTTTGCATGAGATCGGATGCATCAACTCAATCGACACCAGCTTTGTCTACGGCGTGGTCAAGCAGGCCCACGTCTTTCCGGATGTTCCTGGCTAGCGTCGACCTGATACCCGTCCGCGCGCGATGCGATCGGCCAGCGTTTCCCGCCGCGGATAGTTCACGAGGGCAGACTTGATATCTTCGGCTGATTTCAGGTCTCTCAGCCACGTGTCCCCAGCAATTATTTCGGCGTAGTGTGGGATTTGCAGCAGACGCCTTTCCGGATCTTCCTGCACACGCATCGCGTAATACCCGATCTGATGGAAATACATCGTGCGAGCCCTGACTAAGGCTGAAAGACCGTCATGCCCGAAACCTTCGAACACCCATTGATATAGAGAGATCCTCTTGTGATCGACAAAGCGCATAGTGCGCGCGGCCAGCTTTGACGTTTTGCCCCACTCGCGGATTGCAACATCCAAAGGGGCATCGAATTGCGGGTCCAATACCCACACATATGCAAGTGCGAGGTACTGTGCACGTGGTTCATCAGCGGCGTCATCCAACGCTTCGAAAAAGGGCCGAACATTTGTGGCCAACCAGTCTTTCAATAACGCTCGGTAGAGCGCGTCCCGGTTCTTGAAGTGCCAGTAGAAGCTCCCCGGCGTCACCCCAAGTTGCTTTGCCAACGGCTCAACCTTCACCGCAGAAATGCCACGCTTGATGAGAACCGCGCGTGAGGCATCAATCCAATCCTGAGCGGAAATCGACCCTGACTTTGGAGCTCTTTTTTTGGTGCTCAAGGTTTCCAACACAGGTGCCTCTCCTTTAGATGGCTTTGTTGTATGGCAAAATAGCATCGTCACCTGCGAGCGCCAGTTGATCAGTCGCCGCATGTTCCGGAATGACGCCACGCAGGGCCGTCATCTGACGGCCCAACATCTCCCACACGGCTTCAAACTGCGCTGATCTGACATGCATACGATAAGCGTCATCTGGTCCATGACGATACAGCAGGTTGCCGAAACCGTGCCACAACCGCGAAACAGAGGCCGAGAGCTGATCAGGGACAAACTCTGTGCCTGTTGCAATTACGTGCACCGCATTTTCCCCTGAGAGTTCAATTAGGGCATAGGCCGACGACATGTCCGACACGGCAACTCCATGTGTCGCGTGCCATCCATCCTCAAGCGCTGGCCCATTGACAGCCAGCACGCGGTCACGGCGCTGCCGAAGGGCGTATGTGTTGCTCACTGCTTGATCCTCTCCACCCGCGACTGCAGATGTTGCATTGATCAACTGCAGGCAATTGTCCAAGGCGCCGCTCAAAACGGTCTGACGTTGGACTTGAATCCTGTGCGCCTGCACACCGCAACCGATAAGGGGCTCACGCTCCCCATTTCTGACCGGCGGCCATTTGTTGCGATCGTCACGCATCGATACGCGCTCCTTCCGGGTCAAAGGCGCAAGGGGATGCAATCGCAGCAAAACGGGTCTGTCCCATGTGCCAGATATCCACACGTTTTCCCATCGCCTCCGCTCCACCGCTGACAAGGGCGAGCGCCACAGGCTGTCCCAGTGTCGGGCTGTGATAGCTGGATGTGATATAGCCAATGGATTTGACGCCGCCGTCACTGCCAGAGGTTTCGACGACATGTGCACCGATTGGCAACGGATCCTCTAAGGGACCAACTGTAAGGCCGACAAGAGACTTGCGATCTGCCCGGTTGGCCGTGTCAGAATGCAAGCTCCGATCACCCACAAATGCAGCGGTCTTGCGCAAGCGTGGCGCGGCAAAGCCCAAGTCATGCGGCATGGTTTCACCGTCTGTATCTTTACCCGCCAGGATATAACCCTTTTCGGCTCTCAGGACCGTCAGCGCCTCGGCGCCCACGGGTCCGGCACCCAGCGGCGCACCGATAGCGACGGCTTTGTTCCACAAGGCTGATGCGGATATGTTTTGGACAGAAACTTCGAAACTGGTGTCACCGGTAAAACTGACTCGTGCAACGCGGGCCGGAGCACCTTCGAAGGTGCAAAGGCGCAGCGACATGTGCGGAAAATCGTCCAAACTGTCTAAGACACCAAGTCCGGCTACGATGGCCTTGGCCTTTGGGCCCGCAATAGTGACGGTCGACCAGTTTTGTGTGATGTCGTGAATGTGAACTCGCATCGGATCGAACCTGTCCTGCCGCCAATGTTCCAGATGCGCCATCACTGCATCCGCGTGAGACGATGAGCACGAAATGACGAACCGGTTATCATTGATACAGGCCAAAACACCGTCATCGAAAACCAGTCCGGCTTCGGTCAGCATGAATCCATAACGAATGCGCCCGGATTTCAGGTTCGACATGGTGTTGTAGTAGATGAAATTGACGAATGTGCGGGCGTCCGGCCCGATCACTTCGATCGCGCCAAGGGCCGAAGCGTCCATGATGGCAGCGGCCTCACGTGCCATGCGGCATTCCCGCTCAACGGCTGCACGCTCGCCATCTCCACCGTACCAGGCAGGGCGCAGCCAGCCACCGTATTCACCAAGGGCCGCGTCCAGCGCGCGGTGCTCGGGCTCCAGTGTAAGGCGCTTGAGCGGTGCCATTTGCCGATCACGTCGCGCGCCCCTATAGGCTTCAAGCGGGATTGGCACGAATGGTGGGCGAAATGTCGTTGTGCCTGTTTCCGGGATGGTTTCCCCCTTGAGATGCGCCATGGCGGAAAGACCGGAAATGTTTGATGTCTTGCCTTGATCGCCAGCCATGCCAAGCGTCGTGTAGCGCTTCAGATGTTCAACCGAGACCATGTTTTCGCGATGCGCCAACGCCACATCCTTGAGTGTCACGTCATGTTGCAAGTCAATCCATTGGCGCCCACTGGCCGTTGGATCGGCCAGTGAGGGTGGAAGGTGATAAACACCACGTGTCGGGGCCGGTTGGTCGAGTGCCGCATGACGCGCTTCGGTCATCGCGACCTCCTGAGAAAAGGTGCCATTCGCCGCCCCCACAACACGCATCCAGTCCGGTCCATCCGCTGGCACGAAGGTCTGCCGCCCGTTGTCCCATTCCAACTTGCCGCCCGCGTGTCGCCATAGATGGATCAACGGTGTCAGGCCCGCCGAAGTCAGGATCGTGTCGCAAGCATATGTCCGACCGTCTAACCTTATAGCTTTGACCACGCGCCCACCTATTGCGGTTGCTGCGCTGGTCGGGTCGAAACGCGTCACCGCGGCCCCGGCAGCGCGCAGATCTTCTATAGCTGTGTATGTCTCAGGTCGGTTGCTGAGAACGACGATTTCTTGCCCCGCCAACACGCCGTAACGCCCGAGGAACTCCGTTGCCGCCCCAAGCGACATGACACCGGGACGATCGTTGTTGGCAAAGGTGACGGGGCGATCGATCGCTCCAGTGGCCAAAATGATCCTCGCTGGGCGCAATTTGCGGACAATTGGTGCATGTCCCATCCCCCTGTCGGTCGCGACCGAAACGAATTGGTGGTCGTAGACCCCGACTGCGGTCGTATTGCACAGGATACGTCCGCCAGCTGTCCTGATTGCAGCAATTTGCGCTTTGACCCAAAGCTGACTGTCATTCCCATGTTGGTTGCAATACAAACTCCCGCCCGGTGCCGGATGGTCATCGACCAGCAAAACGGATCTCCCCGCCTCTGCCGCGGCGCGCGCCGCCGTCAACCCTGCGACACCACCGCCGATCACCAGGGTGTCGCAATGATCATGCAGGATCGCCGATTGGAACCCGTCTTGCACATCCGGGCTCAGAATACCAAATCCTGCCATCTTCCGAATGGTCGGTTCGAACAAGTGCCAGTCGGGCCACATGAACATCTTGTAGTAAAACCCGGCAGGCAGGAAACGGTGTGCGAGGTCCAGCACACCCTTCACATCTCGGCAGGCATCTGGCCATGCGTTGACGGCGCGCACCTGCATACCCTCTGTCAGGCATGTCGTGGCAGCTTGGCAATTGGGATAGTCTATGCCGCCCAGGCGGATGTTGACGATAGCGTTAGGATCATCGAACCATGCGCCCCAAAGGCCGCGAGGCCGGTGATACTTGAAGCTGCGACCGAAAATGCGCACGCCAGCAGCCAATAGGGCCGAGGCGATAGTGTCCCCTTCAAACCCTTGATACGTCATGCCGTCAAAACTGAACGACAGGGCGCGGGTCCGGTCGATCAGCCCACCTTGTTCAACGCGGCACCCGGTCATGCAGTGTCCCTGCGCATCTGCTGTGTGCCGATCACGGCCATGGTCACCGTGTCCCGCTCCATCATAAAGTATTCCTGGCAGGTGGTATGCACCCAGATTTCGCGCGAAACGCCCTTGGGGTTTTCGTGCGTGTAAAGGTAGTCGCGCCAATCTGCGTCACTGACAGGCTGCGTGGTATCGGGCCGGATATTTCCCGCTTCGCCCGAGAAATGAAATTCCCGTTCGTCACGCAGGCCGCAAAAAGGACAGGGAAACTGTTGCATGAACCTCTCTTTTTCAGTGTGCGATGCCAGACCCGGCTGCTTCGTCGATCAAGGCGCCGGTGCCGAAGCGATTGAGGTCGAAGGGCCGGCTGATCTCATGGTGCGCCCCGTTGGCCAGAAGATGAGCGAATAGATAGCCACCGGCCGGGATGGCCTTGAAACCACCCGTTCCCCAACCGCAGTTGACGAAGATGCCATCTGTGCCGGAGGGCCCGATCAGTGGTGAGCTGTCAGGACTGACGTCCACGATCCCGGCCCAGTGGCGCAGCAGTTTGACCTTGGCCAATGCCGGGGCCATGTCGATGATGCCCGACAGCACGTTTTCCTGCTCTGGGGTGTTGCCGCGTTGGGCATATGACGGAATGCGGTCAAGCCCGCCCCCGATCACCAGGCCGCCCTTGTCGGATTGGCTGAAATAGCTGCCTGTCATGGGGGAAAAGGCGACCGTATCCATCACTGGCTTGATCGCCTCCGTCACGAATGCCTGCAGTGCGTAGGAATGCAGCGGCAGCTTGTATCCCCCCATCTGTGCGAGCACCGAGGAATGCCCGGCGGTCGCAACACCGACGCGGCCCGCGCGGATCACACCCTGCGTTGTCTCGACACCCTTGCAGGTGCCACCCTCGATCAGGAAACCGGTGACTTCGCAATTCTGGATAATGTCCACGCCCAACCGGTCCGCTGCGCGCGCATAGCCCCACGCCACCGCGTCATGGCGACCTGTGCCACCGCGACCTTGCCAGATTGCGCCATGGATCGGGTAACGCGCGTCATCGCGATAATTCAGGATGGGGGCTTTTTTCTGTACGTCCCTTGCGTCCAGCAGCTCGGCATCTGCACCATTCAGCTTCATCGCGTTCACGGTGCGTGCCGCGATCTCCATCTCGGACTCGGAATGGGACAGCACCATCATGCCGCGCTGCGAGAACATGACATTGTAGTTGATATCGCGCGACAGCCCCTCATATAGGCGCACCGAAAGATCGTAGAGCGCGGTGCTTTCGGGATAAAAGTAGTTCGACCGAATGACGGTGGTGTTGCGGCCTGTGTTCCCGCCGCCCAACCAGCCCTTTTCAACAACAGCGATGCGAGACATGCCATGGTTCTTGGCAAGGTAGTAGGCAGTGGCGAGCCCGTGGCCACCACCGCCAACGATCACGACGTCATATTTCAGCTTGGGGGCCGGGCTACGCCACATGGGCGCCCAGCCTTTGTGCCCCCGCAGGCCTTCTCGAAAAACACCAAATGCAGAAAAGTGACGTGTCATCTTCGCACCCCTCGTTAACC
Source organism: uncultured Tateyamaria sp. (assembly GCF_947496075.1). Taxonomy (GTDB): domain Bacteria; phylum Pseudomonadota; class Alphaproteobacteria; order Rhodobacterales; family Rhodobacteraceae; genus Tateyamaria. The sequence continues at coordinate 74,717 of NZ_CANMBJ010000007.1, read as the reverse complement.
AAGCAACAGTTCAGGCAACCAGAGTGCCACTTCGGGGATGAACGTGGTCAGCGCCAGTGTGGGCATCCAGGCGAACAGGATAAAGATCATGGTCGGCCACAACATGCGTTCGACCGGTGCTCCGGTCACGCGTGCACCCAGGAACAACAGCGGTGCCGTGGGTGGCGTGATGTTGCCCATGCCCAAGTTGACCCCCAGAATGGCGGCAAAGTGGATCGGGTCGATGCCCACGCTTTTGGCAATGGGCAAGAGCAATGTCGCGCTGAGGATCAGGCCGCTGAAATCATCCATGATCATGCCGATCAGGATCATTGTCAGGTTGATCATCAGCAACACGACAATCGGGTTGTCGGAGATTGAGAAGATCAACTCTTCGGCCATGCCGGGTATGTCTTCGAAGATCAGGAAGCGGCTGACGATCAGCACCATAAAAATCATCACCATGACGACGCCAATGGTGACACCGGATTCCTTGAGCGTGTCCAAGAACACGTTCCATGTCAGGCCCCGGTAGACGAAGAAGCCAATCGGAATCGCGTAAAGGACGGCGACACCTGCTGCTTCGGTCGGGGTCATGATCCCGCCGTATATGCCACCGAGGATGATGACTGGCATCATCAAGGCTGGCATGGCGATGAAAGTCTTGCGGCTGAAGGCGCGCACGAACTGTTCCTTGTCCTCGAGTAAGATGATGTCGGTTTGCTTGCGCATCATGATCAGGTTGATGATCACCAGCAGGGACGCGACGATGATGCCCGGCACCACGGTAGCGAGAAAGCATTTCAGGACCGATTGCTGCGTAATCCAAGCATAGATAAGCTGCGCCGAACTTGGCGGGATCAGTAGGCCGAGGGGACTTGCCGCAACCAACAATGCGGCCGAGAAACCGTCTGGATAGTTAGCCTTGCGCAGATGCGGCATCATCACCGAACCGATGCAGGTCAGTGTTGCCGCCCCGCTGCCCGAGATCGCTCCGAACATCGCGCTTGCAACGACGGACGCGCCGGATAGTCCACCACGAATGCGCCCCAAGAGCATCTCGGCCAGATCCACAATGGGTGACGCAATGCGGCCGTTTTTCATGATGTCACCTGCAAGGATGAACAGCGGTATCACGAGGATCACAACGGTGTTCATCTTCCAGTGACCGGTGGGCATGAACCCCGACACGTCATGCCCGCCTGTGTAGGCGAGAAATAACAACACGCCACCGAATGCGATAGGGACCGCAACGCCTGCAAAGAGCAAAACGCAAATGAGGAGAACAGAAATTCCGATAATCATTGTGCCTGTTCCCTTTCGGATGTGGGCGAAAGGTCCTCAGGGGCCATGCGTTGCACTACGCCTTCAGTCCCCAGTCGCAACAGGACGTAGAGGTGCAGTGCACTGTAGAGGGCCATGAAAACAAAGCCGGCAAATATGCCAAACCGCGGCACAAAGAACGGAATGCGCAAAGCAATGGTCGTCTGCCATTGCGGGTATGATGCGATCTCATCCCGTAGCATCAAAGCTGCCCAGTAGACCAGGAATACAGTTACCAACAGCTCGACCGACGTTAGAATTGTGCGCCGCCACCAGATGAAAACAGGGTTCTTGAACCAGCTTTCCAGAATGTCAGCCTTGATCTGGCTGTCTTCGTAGGTGCCAACTGCGCTGCCTAGGAAGAATAGCCAGAAGCACATCGGCATCAGCCACTCTTCATAAGCAAACAGATCACTCTGAAGGACGTATCTGAGCAATACGACTAGAAAGAAAGTCAGTGCGAGGATGAAAGTTGAAATGATCAGGAAGGCTGACTTGAGTTTCAGCAGCCGCCTGACCGTGGCTCCCAGCCTAGGGGGAAGTTGATCAGCGAGTTCCACCACGTGTGCACCTCCAATTGGGCGAAGTGGGCCGGGGAGAGATGACCCACTTCGCAAGGGTTCAGTTCGCGGTCAGGCGGTCCAGGATATCTTGGCCGACGACATCGGCGACGTTCGGCCAGACAGTGGTCTGAATGTGTGCTTTGATGGCGTCGCGCTCATCTTGTGTGAACTCGACAACTTCCCAATTTGCATCCTTGAGCTGATCAACGAAGCCTTGGCTGCGCTCCCAGGCCAGCTGGCTGATCTCAGCCGCCGCTTCTGCCGTCTCCTTGTCAACGACAGCGCGCTGTTCGTCATTCAACTCGTTGTAGAAGTCCTGGTTGGCGTAAATCATCGTGCTTTCGATGAAGGCATTGTAAGGTACATAGGTGTTGCCAACATCACTTGCTGCAAAGGTTGTGTAGGCCCATTCGGGCGTGCAGCAGATCGCACCATCAATGGTGCCAGCCTGTACTGCCGGAAACACTTCGGCCCAGTTCAGTGTCGTGACCTGATACCCCAGCTCTTCCATTGTTTGTTTTGCGATCTGCGAGGACCAGGCACGCACGTTCATGCCCTGATTGTCGATTGCAGTCGGGTTTTCCGGACGTTCGGTGGCAATCATGCCAATCAGGCCTTCGCCTATTGTACCCAGAGGCTGGATGCCAAAGGATGTCAGGATCTCTTCTAGGATCTTGTTGTACTCAGAGTTCGGGTCACCGTAGACCGCGTCTAACTCTTCTTTCGTCGTCACAAGGAAAGGCAGGCTGTTGATTTCCAGCCGTGGATCCTTTTGTGCATAGACCGTGGCATGGACCATATCCACATTGCCCCTGATCGCGCTCTCCAGAAGTTCCTCGCCCGAACCAAGTTGACCAGCAGGGAAGTATTTCACTTTCAGGCCAACATCTGCATCCTCCATGTCCTGGGCCATTTGTTCCAGAACAGCGTTTCCGAAATGCTCTGCCGGCACAGTCCCGGCAATGCGCAAGCGTACATCCTGCGCCGCTGCAGTGGATGTGATCAATGCGACTGCCGCAGTCATCATGGTGAGGCGAGTGTTGAATGACATTTTGTCCTCCTGTTGGTTTTTGAGTTGGTGAGCTGGCGGCAACTCTTTAACATAGGTTACCCTACGGATAACCATAGGGTGCTAATTTATCAGCTGGCAAGAGAATGTTTTGCGTTGCTGAGCAGGAGTGGATTTCGGGCGTAATTGTGTCACCCAAGAGCGCTTCAATGCATTGTTTCTAATATGATTTCTTGATGCTCACATTTTTGAACCGACGAAATCAGAGGCGCTGGCTTTCCCGAAAACTTAATCTTTTGCGGGTTTGGAAAACCATCAGATAGCGTGAAGAATCGGGTGCGTTCGGCTGTCATCGGCGCGGCGGAAGGAGCGCGCTGCAGAGCAGTTTTAAGGGCGGACTGAGGTTTGCCATCGCTCGTTTGAAACGCCACGGATGTCGACTGACGCGGGTCCAAGGCAAGAGTAGCGGCTGTAATCAAATGTAAAAAAAACCGCACCAGTTTTTGGCGCGGTTCTCTGCATGCGCACATCGCGACCGCGTTGGTGGAACGAGGCCAATGGGCAACGTATTCAGCTCAGCTTTACATCATCAACAGCGCCACGTTCCCCGCAACGGCGAGGACTGTGACCGCAATGAGAAGGGATGCATCTCTTACAATTTTGAACGTGCTGTTCATCTTGCCATACTCACAGGTTCAGGTTGGTTCTAAGCGGCAACTAGACCAAAATCCTGCCCTTTAGAAGCGCGGTTTCGACAACGCTGCTATGCAATTTTAGGGACGGGACTCACAGCCAGTATATGACGAGCGATGTGAGGTCGACGACGGACAGGAACACCGTCATGTACGTACAATCAAATAGACCACTCAGGTGCGCTGTTCACTACCATCTGCCTAGTCCAAACTTCGCATCACGCACTGCATATCTTCTTCCAATTTCCAATTCCGCATCCAGCTCCGGGTTTGGGCAGCGCCGGGGCAGTGAAACCGGAGCTGCCTCTAGCTGCTATTCGCTCTTGTAGGCTACCATCGAAACTTCAACCAAGACTGGCGCACCGGGCTTACCACCTGGCAGTTCCTTGACGGCGACTGCAGCACGTGAAGGTGGCATATCAGTCTCGCCCCAGTAAGTGCCATAGACCTCATTGAAACCACCATAAAGCGAAATGTCGGACATATAAACGGTTGCTCTGACCGCGTCGTCAAAGTCATAACCTGCTTCGGCAAGAACTGCCCTCAGGTTCTCCATAACAATTTTGGACTGATCCTGAATGTCATTCACGCCATCGTTGGCATGATCCGGAATGGCTCCATTCACGTATGGGATCTGGCCTGAGACGTACAAAAAGCCGTTGGCGGTCTTGACCCCTGGGGTATACGGGCACCAATACCGGCTTCTGGCTGGAAGAGTTCGCTGCCCCTTACTACGTTTTCCCGACGCAGGCGCAGATGTAACGCTTGCCTCACCGGCAGGCGGGCATCCTCCCATCGACTCCAAAAGTGCCGAGCCCGAGTGGCAGACTGATGCCACCCACCGCTTTGAGGCGGACGACGTAAGTAAGGCTGCTCTGGCAAACACTCTCAAACTGTCAGACGTCGATGCCGGCGATTATGACGCCGTGTTCTTCCCAGGAGGGCATGGACCAATGTGGAACTACCCGGATGACACAACGCTGGCTGGGTTGATCGAGGCCTTCGATGAAGAGGGCAAGCCGATTGGCGCTGTATGCCATGGACCCGCGGCCCTGGTCGGCGCACGCAAGGCGGATGGCCTGCCGTTCGTGGCTGGCCGCCGGGTGACCGGGTTCACCAATGGAGAGGAGGATGCCGTTGATTTCAGTGACGTTGTGCCCTTCCTGCTCGAAGACCGGCTGCGCGACCTTGGCGCGACAATCGACAATGCCACCGACTTCACGGAGCACGCGGTCACGGACGGCAACCTTGTCACCGGCCAGAACCCGCAATCCTCCGAAGCAGGTGCCAAAGCGGTCCTGGCCCTTCTGGCCACCCGCTCCGGCGCTGCGGCTTGAGAGGGAGATGTAAAGATGTCGCTTGTCTTGTCGCCAACCGCCGCGCACAGATCCACCGGTACACGGCTTGGGCTCGTCGCGGGTTTGAGTGCTGCCGCCATCTGGGGGGCCTATCTTGCCCTGTCTCGTGCGGGTATGGCGGCGGGGCTAGACGGGTTAGATGTTGCCGCGTTGCGCTATCTGGTGGCCGGTCCTGTGATGATCGCGATCGTGTTGGCCCGACATGATGGGCTGCGCCCGCGTATGACTGTCGGACAGGCCATCAGCGTCGCAGTCTTGCTCGGTCCACCGTTCGTACTGCTGAGTGTGGGCGGCTATGCGTCCACTCCGCTCGCCCACGGCTCTGTTCTTGTGTCAGCGTCATTGACCTTGGGCGGTCTCGCTTTGTCCCGCCGCCTGGCACTTAAGGAAAAGCTCGGGTCTTAACGTATGATTGGCGTGGTCATCATACTGTTGGGTCTCGCCCTGATCATCAGTTTGGAGCGGGGCCTGTCCGGCACATCCGTGGTCGGTGACGCCATGTTTATCCTCGCCGGCCTATCGAGGGCTACGTTTGCGAACCTTCAGAAACGCTGGCAGCTTCCTGCTATGGATGTCACCGCTGTGGTCGGCATCGCGGGGCTTGTCGCTCTTGTCCCGGCTTATCTTATTGTTCGCGGACCCGATGCGCTGATGAAGTTATCTCCGGCTATGCTGGTGGCTCAGGTCAGCGTGCAGGGGCTGCTGTCCGGCGTCATTGCGATGATCGCTTTTGCGACCTCCGTGCGTCTGCTCGGGGCCGCTCAAGCGGCGACCTTCCCTGCACTGGTACCGGACTTTGCCCTCCTGATCGGACTGCCCCTGACGGGCGAAGCTCTGTCTATGCCACAGATCTTCGGTCTGATGGCGCTTGGTCTGGGATTGCTGACCGTTCTCCGTGCGGCGCGAATGCAATGAGGCCAATGTTGGAAGGATCGCTGCGAATGTCTTTGTGGAGCCGCCCTTTGGAGGACCGCAGCGAGAGAGTGAATGGTCGGCGATCTGCTAGTTCGCCAATCATTTGATTTAGCAAGCGCAGCGAATGTCTCCTTGGACGGGCCGCACCGCAGCGATGAGGAGACTCGGTCAATGGCATCTGTGGGTGGCTCCTGCATTGCAAGAGTTTTCTCGCGATTTTTTGCGGTCGTTTTCGTCAGTACCGTCGTCTGTCTGGCCTGTTTGTGCGGTGGTGTTCCGCTGGCCATGATGAATTCCGCGAGCGAGGTTCCAATCGGGTTATCGGCCTTAGAAGAGGACCACTGCCATTCCCGGAGTGTCCTTGCTCTTGGTTGACTTACTTCCGCATCATCATTTCAACGTCTTGCATCTCGTGGGCAGTCGGCGCGGTTAGAACGCAGGCTGCCGGTATTCCTGTTTCTTCGTGAGCATCGCCCAGATGATCCTTGCTGCCTTGTTTGCCATCGCAGTGGTTGCTAGCCGGAACGGCTTGTCCGCGATTATCTTTGCGGTCCAAAGATCGACCTTCTCGGGCGAGCGCTTCGCCATAACTGCCCGCGAAGTCATGCTCACGACCAGCAGCTTTCGTATGTACCGGTCGCCTTTCTTGGTGATCTTGCCCAGTTTCTCCTTGCCGCCGCTCGACTTGTTGAGCGGCGTGAGGCCCGGCCACGCAGCCAGGTCACGTCCTGTCCGGAACTGATGCGCGTCACCGATCGTCGCGACAATTGCTGAGGCGGTGATCGGTCCGATGCCAGGCATGCGCATCAGCCTGCGCGCATCCGTATTGAGTAGCGCGTGTTGCTCGATCATCTTGGAATAGCCTTCGATGCGCTCGTTCAAACCGATGAACTGACAGCATTCGATGCCGAGCATACCATTGGCGATCTCAGGCATGCCCGGGCGATCGCCACTCAAGTGGCGCTTTGCGAAAGCCGTCACCGCTTCGATCCCAATTCGCAAGATGTGCCCGAACTCGCGCAACAGGCTGCGGATCATGTTTGCGATCTGTGTGCGTTGCCGAACGGCTAGGTCTCGAGTGCGGTGAATAGATAGAATGGCTTGCTGTTCCTCTGTCTTGATCTCGACAAACCGCATGGTTGGTCGTCGAACCGCTTCACAGATTGCTTCGGCATCGACAGCGTCATTCTTACCACGCTTCACGTATGGCTTGACGTAACCGGCAGGTATGAGCTTCACATCATGACCCAGCTTGCGCAGCTGGCGGCCCCGGTGATGGGACGACCCACAAGCCTCCATGCCGACCCTGCAGGGCGGGAGTGTCTCAAAGAAGGTCAGCAACTTTGCGCGCTTTATGGCCTTGTTGAAGATCACTCGACCGTTCTCCGAAATGCCGTGCACTTGAAAAACATCCTTGGCCAGATCGAGGCCGACTGTCTTAACTGTCATTGGGTGGCTCCTTTCCTAGCAGTCGTTGACAACTGCACTTTGGCACGTTCGATGCCGGTCGAGCAGGAGCCATCCACCTCATCCGGTTTGGGCCCTGCGCGAGATCCGTTTGAGATGGGGCAAGGGGCAATGCTGTGCGGACTCCGATGGCAGCAGAGAGCCGAACTTGTACATCGCATGATCTCGCTGCGCGCGCGCAGCGCGAAATTCGCTGCATCTGACTGCTTAAGGACGCCGCAAGGAGACAGGAAACTCGGACAATCGTGCATGTTTCCAAGGAATATGGTTTTCTCCAAGCCAACCCGGTGAAGCAAACTAGAGTAGAGAGAATGACGTCACTGTTAACTTAAGCACAAGCATCGGCATGTCCTCAACAGACACCGTTTCCGACGCAGATAGATTTATGTGTCTGCATTCCGCTTCAAAACTGAGCAGTCAAGGCGGCAGCGAGAAGTGAATTGTGTATGGCGCGGAAGTGCTCTTTCAACCAAAGTGAAAGATCGGCCGTTGTGGTCAGTTTGAAAGCCAGTTCTCTATTTTAGATTTCAAGAGTGCCCGAGAATAATTGTATCTTTTTCCTTAAATCGGATTTCAATTACTCTTGCGAACGTACCCATTCACCAGATTGACGAGTTGGCTCTTTAGCGCGTCAGCGTCAAAGTCATGGGGTGAATACTTCACCGCAGCATTTATTATGCCACTCCATCCGCCCAACATTGCGTGACGTTGGGCATCATCGAGTATGCGATAGGCGTTCGGCTGGTGTTCGACCAGCTTGTTTTCGAGACGAAGCGATATGCGATATCTGAGTGCATGAAGCTCACGCGCAAATCTGTCTTTTTCCTGCAAATGCTTGTGTAAGGACCCCCTGACCCATCTGCGTCCGTGAAAGCTATGGACACCGACAGCGGCGACTTGCCGGATCAGATCGTCACCATCATGCCCAGACCAGTTGTCGATTACGTAGCTTGTGCGGTTTTCCTGTCGTTCAGCTTCTCGCCGCACCACAGCGGTCAGGATGCCTTGCTTGTCGGCAAAGTACCGATAGAGCGACCCTATCGAAACACCCGCCCGCTCTGCGATGTGATTCGTGGTAACGGACGCCTCACGCGGGGTGTCCAAAACCTGAGTAGAGGCTTCGAGTATGACATGAACAGTATCCTCTGAGCGCTTCTGTGCCGGTCTTTTTCTCATAGCCCTGTTGGCTTTCATCTATCTAGCTCCTTGTTTTGGTCACTCATCAAGACGCGAGTAGTCGGTTTCCGTAGAGCGGTGTAGCTCAGCGTGGCTACAACTAAACCGAGTTTTATGTCGTGAAAAACCTAGCAACTCTCTTGCACCACCACAAACGCGCAAAGACGACACCTTCTGTTATCTTTGCCGCGCTCCCCCAGTCCTGGCCTCCGCTTGCTAGGCTTGCCAATACAAGGTTTCGTGATGGTCACACTGGCGTTGGATTCGCCTCGGTCAGAGGCCTGACAGGTTATCCGGACGTTGTGAACCATAGTACTTCTGCACCGCCACACTCAAGGATTCGGAAGCATGCAGAGATAGTGGAATTGGCATTCGGCGCTCGCTTGGAGCTGACGTTTCTGGCTGTGCGCTCGACGTACCTGGAAATTCTTGTCTTGCACGTCTGGAACAAGCTGGTCTGCAGAACCGACTCAATACCGCCGATGAGCCAGCCTGATGTGCCCCATGCCGCGGAGCGCGTGCCTGAAGCGGGACGGACCGAGCACTCTGACATGTCAACGCGTTCCATGCGTCCGGTCTCACCAGATCATCAAACACATTCAGCATCCCTGTCTGTTTTGCGTTCACTCCAACGTTAGAACACATGGGCGAAAAAGCGCACAGGGCGGGATTATTCTCCTGATCTGGGGCGTATCAACTAAGAAGCGATCTCAAATAGGAGAACAGTAAATGATCGGTTTTGGAGAAAAGACCTATCCTGACACCATAGAAACGATTGTCCGGGACAAGGCACTTCTGGGCGTTTTTCAAGACTTCCTTAAAGGCGTGATGGCTGACGAAAACATTAACATGTACTTGGCGCCACACGAGCCAGAGGTCGTATACGAAAGATTCATTAGGGAGGGAAGTGCAGAGCAGGTAAATGTTCCCGGCGGCCTTTTCGCGACAGCGAATGCCCTTGCAGGGCAAGCGGAAGAAGACCCTCAATACTGGCAGCATCCCGATTGGGTAGACATCCTCGAATCGTTTAGGTCCATGTGCGCCAAAAATTTGACAAATGATAAGCTGAGTCAATTCTGGCGCTCAAAGCAATTCAAAAAGCATCATGTTGCGAACGGCGGCAAACCCGAGGATCTTTCGAGCCCAAGGAATAATTTGGAGGATCCCACTGCGCCGCCACTTTGGCAACAGGCCGCAGAGCATTTTCAATTCAAAAATGCCAAAGTAATGCAAGCTTACATTACCGCCTTCGAACGCCACGGCGCGGATAGGACGAGGACCGTAGCAGTCAAATTATTGAAGGCCGAAGGCAGCAAGCTCACGCCTAACATCTTCAACAAGGTTCTTGTCAAATATGGGTTTGCGAAAGGGCCCGCCTCGAGCGATACAAAAAACAAGAAGCCCAAACTTGTCGACGACGGAATTGCTGTAAAAGACTGGCAGAAGAAGATGTGGGCGAATGGGTCCTTCACGATCGCTGTGAAGCAGTTTATTGAGGCGAAACTACAGGGCGATAAGCAAAAAATGGTCTCTGCGCTGGATACTGCTCAGAGCATCGCAGCTGTAACCGTCGATAAAGGCATAACCAAAAAAATGGTTGCCACAGAAATCGCTGCTTATGCCAAGCGCAAGGCGCAAGCCGAGAAACCTCAAAAAAATGAGGCGATCGATGCTGCTGCACAGGGAGATACGCCAGTTCAAGCCGACGGCGGCACGCGTCCAGAATTGGATATTTCTCTGGTTCCCAAGGTAGATTGGCAGACGTTTGTTAAACTCCATGACATCGATAATGAAGACACAGAAGATCTCAAGGCGATTGCGCAGGTTCTGATCAAAAAAGGCGAAGATCACGCGTTGATGTCGTCAAAGAAGTTGCACCAAAAGCTGAAGAAACAGAAAAGTAAGTCCAAGTTTCAGAGCGCGAGTCATATTTTAGGGGCAATCAGAGATACGATGATCCGTAAGAAAGACGGTAAAAAGCCTAGGAAAGTGTCTAAGGCACCAGAGGCCGCCGACGGCTGAACCCCGCGGGGTATTGCCAAGTGATCTTTTGCGTGCTGGCACTTTCGAACGAAAGCCGAAGGGCTGGCCCGCATCTCTATTTCTACAGAATTTGGAGGTACAATAGCCAAAATGCGGCGAACGGCCGGATTGTACCGCGACTCGCTCGCTCGAGCATCCCTACCCAATGACGGCTTTGGGCTGGGGGGTGCCCTTGGTGTCAGACGCGGCAGAGGTCGGCAATGAGCCCAATTTACCGGATGCTGCAATTTGTACGAACCTCAGCTAAGCGCTGTTCCGTGCCTTCTTGTCGGCTTTCGAGGTCGCAAAAACATGTGCTGAGACCAGCAGAATGGAGAGCGCAACACCCACACCAATCACAACAGGTGCTTTCCAGAGAATGAGGATGGCTGCGACAATGCGTAGGAACACTTCCCACGACCTGAGAGCCGCTTGGTCAAAACGCGCCAGCGCAGAGGCGAGCAGATAGAGCGCTGCCAGCAGGCGACAAAGTAGTATTGAAAGCGCGCCGAAATCGGTGTTTTCCGTATACCCATCCATAATGACGCGCCGCCCGTTCTCGTCTGTGATCGTGACGGCCTCAGGGATGAGCAGCAGTTCGGGATACCACGCAAACACAAAGGGGATTGTGAACATCACGATGCCGACCCGAACGGCAGACAAGGCTGTACGCATCGGCTCGGTCCGGGTAATCGACGCTGCCGCGAAGGCGGCCACCGCAACTGGCGGCGTGATGGCGGAGGCGACGGCAAAATAGAATACAAACATATTGGCGGTGAAGAAGCTGACGCCAAGCTGGGCAAGAAGCGGGCCAAGCAACAACGCCACGTTTACATAGGCCGGGACCGTCGGCATCCCCATGCCGAGGAGGATCGCGCAGAGCATGGCACAAAGCAGCGCCAGCATAAGGTAGACGCAGCCCGTGATGGGTATCTCAAATCCGAACACGCTAACCGACGTGACCTGGGCCAACCAGGATGTCACGGCGCGGGTCAGTTCGCCCGTCAGGCCGCTTTCATTCAGGAATGCCGCGATGATTGAAACCGCAAACAGGAGCAGGAAAAGGCGCGAGATCAGAATGCCGCCCTCCCCGAGCGCGGTCAGAACCTTGCTTGGTTGTGCTCGGGTCTCGGGATCTATGAACATCAGCGGGAGTAGGAAGGCGACGGCCCACCATCCCGCCGAGACAGCATCGCCGGCTGCATTTACAATCGTTTGCACCACCACCTGTGGCAGCAGCGAGGTCATCCAACCCTGACTGATCGTGTCTTTGTTGCCCAGAAGCAGGAACAGGATTGTCAGGATCGGCAGGAAGATGATCCAAAGGTTGCGCCAATCCTGTCGTCCCATGATCAAGTCGCCTGGAATGTCCCGCATCGGCGCAACGTTTTCGCGTCGGGCCTGAAACATCACTGCGAGAAAGATCGAAACAAAGAATGCAATTGCAGGGATGAAGGCCGCAGTGATCACCTTGGTGTAGGGCACAGCCGTCAGCGCCACCAGTACGAAGGCCGCAATGCCCATGACCGGCGGCATGATCTGTCCGCCCGAGGACGCTGCCGCCTCGACCCCTCCCGCAAATTGAGGAGAGAACCCATTGCGTCGCATCATCGGAATGGTGAGCCGACCCGTAGAGAGCACATTGGTTACAGGGCCGCCAGTGATGGTGCCAAACATCGCCGATGAGACGATGGCAGCATGCGCGGGGCCACCTCTTAAACTGCGCGTCACCCGTACCGCCAGCTTGATCAGCGAGGTGCCACCTGCTGACGCGCCAAACAGTGCGCCCAGCACCACATAGGGAAAGACCTGGTTTATGATTATGTCCATGAAGCGGCCCATAAACCCATCCGGCGTTATGAAAACATTCGTCGCCTTTTGCACCGCTGCAGCCAAGGCGTCGCCGCCATCCGCCCCCAACTTGGTCAGCAAGAAATTATTGTCGCTCAGGTCAAACACCCATACCAGCGCGGTGACAACGGTATAAAGCACCACCACGCTGGCCACTATGACCAGCGGCAGGCCCCAGACCCGGATGTTGTACAAGAAAAAGAGCAGGATGATGGTGAAGAGCAGCGGTAAGCTCCAAACCCCAAGCCGGGCCTGACAAGCAGGCACCTCAGCCTCAAGGGTCAAGCCGGGGATCAAACCTTCGGACCGGTTCAGGGCGTCTTCGATTAGGCGTGCGCGCTCGCCGGTGATCTGGTCGATCAAGCAGACAGAGTCGATTTCGATCCAAAACCCCAAAGCCCCTAGAAGCGCTGCCACGACCAGCCCGATGTCCAGTGCGGCCCCAAGCCAGGCCCGTTTGGGATGCGCCTCGCGCCAAGTTCGGTACAAGCTCCCATCAAGTGCCACAATCACCATCATCAGCACGAAGAGCGGCGGGAAAAAGTACTCTGTTGGAAAGCCCGAGATACGGAAAAACCGAATGCCGGTGAGCTCGCGCGCCCAGATCTGAAGTCCCGGTATCTCCGGCAGCGTGTTCACCATGCCGACCAAGACGAGCAAAAATGCGAGGAGCAGCGCGATGCGCTGCCCCTTTGGTCTTATCTTGGTCGTATCGTTCATGACCGGACCCTATTGCGAATTGCCGGAGACCTTAAGGTTTTACGCAATCCGCGATGCTGTGCCCCGCTTCCTCATAGGCGCGGACGGCACCAGGGTGCAGCTTCATCGTCACGGCACCGCAAACACCCTGACTTGTGCCGTCGATGTCTCCGAAGCTCAGGAAAAGATAAGGGCCACGGGGCGAGCCGGTTTCGAACCTTTCCTGCCCGGCGAGGTATGATTTGGTAATCTGATAGGCGAGGTCTTCGTCCATCGTCGCGGGCACGATCTGGGCGAATGCCAAGGCAAACGTGTCGAACGTGTCATCGTCAGTCACGATTGTGATGTCGTTTCCTGTGTAGGCGGCCCGGTATTCTTCGATTGGGATCGAGTATGGCGCGTTGCCAGGCGCGTTGACGATCTGTTGCCCCAACTCGCTGTTCAGCAGTTCGGAGGGCATATCATAAATTGTCGTGCCGCCAGCGGCAGCAATCGCAATCTGACGTCCAGACGGTAGACCTTCGGGAAGTGTCCAGCCATCGACCGCACCACCCGTAATCGTCGAAACCGTATCGGGCCAAGGTGTTTGGACGCCCTCATAGCCTTCGCCATCCTTCAAACCGGACAAAAGCTGGATTGCCGCCCGACCCGTTGTCAGAGCGGCACCGCGTGGCGGGCCATTGTAGATGCGCTTGCCTTCAATATCCTCGATCCCCTGAATCGCGCCACTATTGTAGTGACCGAACAATTGGGCAGACGGGGCCGAGAAGAACAATGCCCGAATATTACCCGCGAGTTCCGCTCCCTTTTCGGCGCCAACGCCTGAATAGGGGCCGACTCCGCGCGACAAGAGAAAGGGCAAGATCAGCGGCGCAGGTGCCATATCAAGCTGTCCTTCTGCAACAGCCTGAACCGAGTTCGTCAGCGTGGCCCCTTCGGTGATCTGCATTGTCGCCACACCGTCCGCGTCCAGAACGGCGGCAAGCGTTGTGTCAATGTAATGTGGTGTAGACCCCGGCGAGGTGGTTTCCGCGGTCAGTGTCGCTTGAGCGAAAGCTGCAGCGGGCAACAACGCCAGTATCGCTCCCGCGATGGATGTCTTGATCATTTTTTTCCTCCCTGAACGGTGCGCTTGCGGGCGCACAGTATTTCCGCTTGTCACGGGGCTCCGGCCTAAGATTTGCAAAGATTATGTGACTTGTCACGTAAAATAATTGCTGATTTTATTGCCGGCAGGAGGACCCATGACAACAGCCCAGAATGATCGCGTAGATCGCTACAAAGCGCGGTGTCTCACACAGGAACGTAACCTGTTTGGTCGTCTACAGGCGGCGGCGTTGGCCTCCCGCACGCAAGCCAAGCGTTTGCTCAAATCCAAAGGAGATCTGTCGATTACCGAGTGGCGCGTTCTTTGGGATTTGGCAGAGGCCGGTCCTTTGACAGTGACAGAGATGGCCTCCATCCAGAGAACAGATCACGCCCTGATCAGCCGCACCATCCCGGCCATGATTGAGAAGGGCTATGTCGCAACCAAAACAGGCACAACGGATCGCAGGACGTCTTTGGTCGCGCTGACAGCTGCTGGGCGCTCCGTTTTTGAGGGAACATCCGTGATCATGTCACAGCGGCGGGCTGCTCTTTCAACTGCGTTTTCCGAAGCCGATCTCGACGTATTCCTCGGCCTGATCGACCGTTTCGAGCAGTTCGTAGAAGACCCGAAATCACTCAGTCCGGCGACCGAGGGCACGGCATGACCGATAGACCCAATGTATTGTGGATCATGGCAGATCAGCTTCGTTTCGACTATCTAAGCTGCTACGGACACCCCCATCTTCACACGCCCCATATCGACGCGCTGGCCAAGCGCGGTGTGCGTTTTGATCGTGCTTATGTGCAATCGCCCGTTTGTGGGCCATCACGCATGTCCGCCTACACAGGGCGTTACGTGCGCAGCCATGGGTCAACCTGGAATGGCATGCCGCTTCGGGTCGGTGAACCCACGCTGGGCGATCACCTGCGCCAGGCCGGTGCCCGTGCTGTGCTGGTCGGCAAAACCCACATGATCGCCGACAAAGAAGGTATGGCTTGGCTCGGTATCGATCCGAAAAGCGAAATCGGAGTGCATCGGTCAGAATGCGGCTTCGAGCCATTCGAGCGTGACGATGGTCTTCATCCCGATAGCCCGCGTCAACAATGGTCTACCTATGACGACTACCTCGTGGCCCATGGTTACGACAGCGACAATCCTTGGGAAGATTTTGCCAATTCCGGCGTAGACGAGAGTGGAGAACTCCTGTCGGCCTGGCTGCTCAAGAATTCCCGTCTTCCTGCCAACGTCCCCGAGAAGCATTCGGAAACCGCCTACATGACGGACCGGGCCATGGATTTCATGGAAGAGGCCACGGCAGACGGCCGTCCGTGGATGTGCCACCTCAGCTATATCAAGCCGCATTGGCCCTATATCGTTCCGGCACCCTATCACGACATGTATGACGAGACGCATATTGTTGATCCGATCCGGTCTGATGCCGAACGCGAAACCGATCATCCTTTGATGCGCGCCTATCTCGACGCCCGCGTCTGTCGCAGTTTCTCGCGTGATCATGTGCGCGAACACGTCATCCCAGCCTACATGGGCCTGATCAAACAGTTGGACGACAATCTGGGCCGACTGTTCGCTTGGATGGATGAGAAGGGGCTGAGCGAGAACACAATCATCGCCGTTACCTCCGATCACGGCGACTACATGGGCGATCACTGGATGGGAGATAAGGACTTCTACCACGAAATGGCGGTCAAGGTGCCGCTGATCATCGCGGACCCTCGCGCTGAGGCCGATCCGAACCGGGGGACGGTTTCAGACGCACTTGTCGAAATGATCGACCTCGCGCCCACGTTCATGACAGCGCTCGGCTGCGCGCCAAAACCCCACGTGATCGAAGGGCGCGATCTGACGCCGCTTTTGCACGGGACCGAAGGATTTTCCCGCCATTATGTGATCAGCGAGCATGACTATCACTGGTCCGAGATGGCGTCATCGCTCAGCGTACCGCAGGAAGATGCCCATACGACCATGATCTTTGACGGCCGATGGAAATACATTTGCTGTGAAGGGTTCGCACCGGTCCTTTTCGACCTTGAGAACGATCCGGACGAACTTGAAGATCTCGGACGCTCAGACGCGCCGAAGCATGTCGAGGTGCGCTCGCGAATGGACGCAGCCTTGCTTAAATGGGCAACACGTCACCATACCAGGATCACGGCCACACCTGCTGTTTTGGCACGCCAGAAAACGGCCGCGAAAGATGGAATTCTCATCGGGTTCTGGGATGCAAAGGAATACCTAAATGCGACAGGGCAAGCCTTCAGTGACTTGGAGCCGTCCGGGAATAGGTGAATTCCGAGGCGCGTGTTTCCCAACAATGAACACATTGGCTCAGCAGCAGTACTCCTTCGATTAAACTGGTGTCACAATTTTTTAACCGGTAGCGGTCATTCGAATTGAATTCACTAAAGTCAACCTCGTCCGCTTTGCAGTCTTCGGCTCGGCCAACTTGATGCGCTCAGTTGCCAATGACCGCTTCAGGGAAGCTGCACCGCAGCGTCGCGATCGCCTGCGAATGTCCGCAATGGGCCGTCTTTTTCCGAGCAACAGGCGCTTGATGAGCGGATGCTGCGCCTGCTCCGATGGCGGCAGTGAGCCCATTTCGCCGGATGCTGCATATCGCTTGAATGTCTGTATTCCGCAATCTGCGCGAACGTTCCGTCGCCAGATCGCGGCGGAATTGAACGCGCGGGGTATCAAAACCGCACGGGGCGGCAAATGGCACGCGACCACGGTTCAGAATATTCTAACGGTAGCAAACGGGGCTGAGTCATGTGCGGCATAGTCTGGACAAGCACCCCGCGCGGAATACCGCAAGCGTGTAGTTACTCAGCGTCAACCACTCTTGCGGCATAGTGAGGGTTGTCGCCACCTGAGATCACGAGCGGCGACTGCGTGCTATGACGAATATCCAAGAGAGCTGTGCGTTTAGTCTTGCGGTTGAGGCTGGCCCCGACGACTTCATTCTCTGTGAGATGCCGA
This sequence comes from uncultured Tateyamaria sp., assembly GCF_947496075.1. Taxonomy (GTDB): domain Bacteria; phylum Pseudomonadota; class Alphaproteobacteria; order Rhodobacterales; family Rhodobacteraceae; genus Tateyamaria. The sequence goes on along the minus strand of NZ_CANMBJ010000007.1, from coordinate 57,576 downwards.
CTCACTAACCTTCTTATGAGTTCTTCGATCTGCTTCTCGGAAAGCAGATAGTGCGGGATGTCGGATTCAAAGATCAGATTTGTTCCATCAAATCCCTCAATACGCCAGTATCGAGTTACGGTCATGTGCGCTTCCGACCCCGAAGCCACCAACCTAATGTAGCCGTGAGTACCGCAACAAAAATGGCCATGATCCAACTGATCGGGGCTACGCCGGTGTAGCGCATCGACACCAATACGAGCGTATCAATAACACCAAGAGCCACTCCGACACCCGCAGCCATTGGCCAACGCTTTATAAACAGACCGGAGATGAACCCTCCGATACCAGCTATGGAAAGAAGCTTAGCGAGGAAAATTCCGAGCAGGACAGCCATTTGTCTTTAATTCCTTCTTACCTCACACATCGGCATGTAGCATCATAGTTACTTGATCACCTCAGGTGACAACATCTCTTCGACGGTCCGATTATTCTAGGAATGCCCCAACAGATAAGTCAAAATCGGCAACGCTCATGAACCCGTGTTTCACATCTAAATGCGCCTGATGGATTGCCCCAACAAGAGTGGAGCCGCTAACGCATCCATGTCTTGTTGGCTCACTTTTGGGGGCAGACTTAGAGTATAGTTGGACGATCCAGCCTGTTTTTCTTCGCAAAAGTCCCTTTCTCGAAACTTTATGTATCTCAAAGATCATGATTGAGCCATCACCCGCAGCGATGTTCTCCAAGGCGAGTACCACGACGCCCGATGCCTTGCCGGATATGTCATAATCGCCATACTTATTGTGCTTCTTCCACTCATTAACTTCATTTGTGATTGCGGCTAGGTCGTAGTCGTTAATGCTGGTGTGCATGAAAATTCTCTCTCACTACTCGATCGCCTCAGACTACAGCATATTCTCAACGGACCCGGCAATGACCGCTGCGCCAGCATCAACGAAAGCTGACATTGCTTCATGAGATGCGCACGACCGCTTTGTCCGCCCTGCGGTCACCTGACTGGCCAGATCCAATGACGGCTTTGGGCTGCAAGAGCCATAGGTTTCGGTGCGGCGGGTGTCAGCATCGCGTCCAAACTGACCAGCGTCTAGCGGCGCAGCGGATGGCGGCATCGCACGTCGAACCATCGCGTCATAAGCTGCGAGGCATTGCACAAACATCGAACTGACGTTCATGGGGCGGAAATGCAGGCAAGACACGAGCAGCGAGCAATGCACGTTGGGCAGCCAAAACTTCGAACTGCCGATTGGCAATGATCGTTCTCGCATAGAGCGCTTGGTAGTCGCGATGGCTTAGTGCGTTGCTATCAATCAGGAAGTGGATGGGCTGCTTTTCATCTTTCAATTCAGTTTTCGCTCGACGTGTCTCCGATTCAAAGAACTCGAAATACATGCGGTGCGCTAATGCTTCGAATTGTCCAATCTCGCCCTTGTCAAACGCTGCAGACGCCTTCCGGCCCTTCTCAAGATCGTTGTCGACAAGGGGTGCGATGGTTGCGCGTGTTTCATTCAGGGCCTTGGTACGCACCTGCGTGTCCTCAACGCCACCAAGGTAGTTTTCCGGTAGGCATCTGGTTTGATGGGCAACAAGGCGTGGAAAATCTCTGAAATGTGCCACTGACTTCCAAGCATACAACATTGCCTGCGCAGCGCCTCCAACATTCAATGACACCGATTCAACATAAAAGCTCTCGAAGTCCGCTACCGGCAGAAAGTGGGCTGCCCAGCCGCCAATATGACTATCGAGTCCCTGTTCTGAATTGTGCAACATCTCTGCGCTACCTGCAGTCTTTGGGCGCGTTGCTTCCGATGTGAGATGAAGAAAGAAACTCCGTTTAAGACCGGTTGCTTCTGGCCGAGAACCTTCCAAGAGATCGGAATGTGACCGCCGCAGTATATCCCTGCGGATTTGTTTCCAGTCATCCAGGCGCTTTGCGCGCTCCGCTGCGGTCTCCTGTTTGATGAGTTTTTTGCGTAAAACCCAGAGAACGTGCTGCTTTAGCCCGTCACACTCCTCGGTTACTGTGTGCCAGAGGTTCGACCAAAACTTGGGACGTTTCAATTTTTTTCCTTTGATCAAACGCAGTTCCGCTAGTTCCTGGTCGGTCAACTAGCAACAAATCAGGTCGAAATCATGTCGTGTAAGTTTATGGCGAGCGCTTGAACGAATGAGCAAGCTGCGAACAACAGCGGACATTCATCCTGGGAACCGGCTGTCCGGTTTGTCCCGCCCTGCGGTCACCTGACTGGCCAGATCCAATGACGGCTTTGGGCTGGTGAGGTCATCGAGGTGCATCGCAGCAGATGTCCGTGAAGAGCACATAGTTCCAAATGCTGTGCTTTACACAAACGACCGTTTTTGGCGCAAAGGTTCTGGCACAATGCTTTCACCGATCATTCAACAGGTGGAAGTACTCGTATGACCATCCTGATTAACTCACTTCGACGCCCAACGCCGGTTTTGCTGAGAATTGCCGATATTTGGTTCTTCACAGTCACCGGAGACGTGCTGCGCATTTCCGCCATTTCCATAATTGAAACGCCTTGCAGTACTAACTTACATACTTCTGCTTCCGCTTCCGCTTCCGTGAGTCCATATAAGGCAACAAATCGATCCACGCGGATGTGTGGCACCCGATCAGGATCAATGACCGTGACTAAAGCACCTTCCAATGGTCCCTCTAGCTCGGCTTTGCTGTCTTTCAGAGGCGCTACATCAAGCAACAGAGGCGACTGTCCAGAAGGTCGCTGCAACGCGATCAACCATTCGTCACAATTGTCCTCACCGCGCGCCGTGTTTGCGGCTTTTTGTATGGCTTCGCTTAGTTCTGCGTTTTGGTCGTGATCATGGCATCTCAATCTGCCGTTTCGTTCTTTCGTTAGACCATCTTGCTGATCAAGAATCCGCTTGGCTTCATCGTTCTCAACGATGATGTCCCCTGATGGCAAAGCTATAGCAAGCCCAGCTTTGACCCGATTGAGAGCGGTTAGAGCCGCAGAATACCGAGACTTAAGCTCGGCAAAAGTACGCCCTAATTCGACAGCCTTTGTCAGATGCGGCAGCAGGAAGTAGGTGTCTTGGATTGCTGCTACAGGCACTTGATTTGCGCCTGTTGGAAACGCGATGCTCATTGCATCGAACCAAACCTTGTCAGAGTTCAGGCGCACTCCCAACCGTCTTCCCAATTTCAATCTCTTTCTCAGAAAGGCATAGTCAGCTCTTGCATCCAGTTCAGCTGCTGATGGCCCAATCTTAGTGTCCGGCGTCAGCTGATGAGCAGGCTGCTTACTGAGAAACTCCCAATCTGGGTCTTGGAGACGGCTAAGTCTAAGGCCATAGTAAATGCCCCACGGGCTGCGGACGAAGTTCAGATAGGTCGAGTTGAGCATTTGTAAGTCTTTGGACGCCGGATCGGACCTTCGGATCAAAAGCGCTATTGCTTTTGCTTCAACGGCGTTAGCAACACCATCTAGTGCTCGCCGCCAACGTCCAAGATTGACTGCAGCATCGTAGATTTCCGCCAAAGCGGCATACCCTTCTGGCTTCATTGCACAACCAACCAAGATAGCCGGTAATATTTTCTCTCATGATCCGAACAGATCATGCGCCGCCTAGGCTATCCGAATAAACTCCCTACACAAAGTCCTACTACGTACTTTCGGGCCAACATGCCTATCCAACGAAGCAGCTGGATTGTTTCGTGGACGTTGGCCCTTGCAGCCACGGAAAAAAGACAAGGGAGAAGTATTTTGCTAACCAAATTCTTACTAGCCGCTTCAATCGTGATATCAGCCGCGCCTCCGGTGCTTGCTGACAGTCATCAGCTAACACCGCAAACTGCTTGTATTCCCTGCCAACACGGTGGGGTGATACGCGGTCAAGCTCAAAACGGCACATTTTTTGATGTCGTCTTTCCCGGCAGCTCCAAGATGTGTGTCGATACGATTCAGCTAGGTGCGGAGTCTGGGCCATACATAAACTTTACGCGAAACGGTGAAGCGTGGCCGAGCCGCCCATGGGGCGTCAAAGCAAACTCTTGGTCAATCACATGTGCAGAATGACCTAGTGGATCAAAAGTACCGCAGTTCTGTACCGCGTGCAAAGCTTGATGGCTCATTTCGGACGAGAAAGGACAAGAAAAATATGAAAAAAATCGTTTTTGGCGTTGCTAGCATTTTTTTTCTACCGACAGCTCATGCGTATGCAAACTGCGAAGCCGTCCTGGTTCAGGATCGAAGTGAGCTCAGATTTGAAAGCCACACGCTTTATGCTTTCTCTCAACTCGTTTCGAATAACTCAAGTTCATTTGAAGAGTTCGAGGGGGGAGCCACCATTCCCATCAAGGGTGTTCCTGTAGAGTTCGACGGGCAGTTTCGACAAGAAACCGAATCCCGATACCTATCCCAGACAAATCGCGCATTTTCTGCCGAAGAACGGGTTGATTACCTTTCGCTGCAACTAAGCGATGCAGCAATAAGCGGATTTGTGGATTGTACAAAAGCCGAGGCTCAAGGCGGTGTTGTTCTGACACCGAGAAACCCCACAAACCACGACCTGTCAGTTCGGTTTGATTGGCGCTCGCCGCCGGGTATTTCGAAGGAGACAGCGCTTGAAGTGGAAGTCTTGGGAGGTAGACTGACTGCCGAGCCTCCGGCAAATCTACGCGTAGGTAATGACGCATTCACTAGATTTGTTACTCGGGAAGATGGCCAAGATTTACGAGTAAGGGCAGATGCGGGTGGATACACCGATGACATCTATCTTCCCTATACGCCCAAGCTGGAAACGCGCATCATCCAACATACTCATCGGTGGCCCTTTAATGGAGTTGGGTATCGAGTTGCTGATCAAGGCGATGGGCACGGTGAAAGAGCAAGCCCCTGTATCAATAAAAAAACCAAGAATGGTTTCATCCATCTTCGTTCCATAAATGTGGATTTCCAAGCATGGGGTGGCGGTGTCGTTCTGGATGACAGCGTTCAAAAGACAAGGCGAACATATGCGGAGGTTGTGAATGCAACGGCGGACCAGATTTGCCTAAGCATCAGTGTATATCCCCTCACTCGTCCAGGTGGCGACTCTCGAACCTTCGTATATTTCACAGAGTATGAGCTAGAGTTTAGGTTTATTGATTGACCCTTCCTTCGAGCAGGCAGCCAAAGCGGACCTCGACTTACTTGCAGCGAAGGTCAGCTCCGTCCGCATAGTCGACCTTGAACGTGCCCAGCGCAAGCCCTTGGGGTGGTGTCGCATCGAACATTCGGTAGCGTATTATGGTCGCCAAGCACATTCCACAGAAATTCTGTTCGGGGCCAGTCGCCAAAACACCAGCCCGCCGGGACGGGCTTGTGTCGGACCGGCGCCTTCGACTTGAGCCCGGTCTGGTCAGCAAACTGAATGAGTGACGACTTCGTCCGCGATTTGGTCGTACGATGGAAACGATACTGTGCACTTGCGGCGAATGTCAGGTTTGGCGGGCCGCACCGCAGCGTCGGTATTGGGAGATGAATGGCAGGTTTGGGCCGTCTGGCTCGACAATCAGGGCCTCGAACTTAAGAAGGCTCTGGCAGCGCGATATCTCTCGTTTCGCTCAAGCAATAGGTGCGGAAGAAACGAACCGGACGCTTGCGACCGAGCGACAAACATCTGGTTCGCGGTGGTCAGGTCAGTTTATGACGCAAAAGCCAATTTCGTATGACGTTCGACAACATTGTAGTGGCGGACCGAGGAGGATTCGAACCCCCGACCCCTTGATTCGTAGTCAAGTACTCTATCCAGCTGAGCTATCGGTCCACTGTCGGGCGGTTTAGTCCCGTGGTTCGGGGTTTGCAAGAGCTTATCTCGGCAAAAGTGCACCGCAGGTCAGATGTCATCACCTTTCGGCAATCGGATAGAAAAAACTGTCCCCTTGGGCCCCGTTCGGTCCAACTCAAGTGCACCGCCATGCCCGCGCACCAACTCTTGGGCAATGGCTAGACCAAGCCCTGTACCACCCTTTGCAACACCGCCCTGAAATGGCTGAAACAGATGCTCTTGGGCTTTGGGAGGTAGGCCGGGGCCCGTGTCAGAGATCTCGATCCACCAATTGTCAGCATCCTCGTAGGCGGACACATTAATCTCGCCCGGTTTTCCTGTGGCAATGATGGCTTGTCGCGCGTTGCGCACAAGATTTGATACTACGCGGAACAACTGTTCCGGATCTGCACGAAGCGAGAACAGCGGAGGGATGTTTTCACTCAGCGACAGGTCGTGATCACCGACCGCAAGGCGTTCGCTGTCCAATACGTCCGCCACCAGATCATCGAGAGTGAAGATCATAAGCGTGGGGCTGGGTTCCTCGGCCTTCCCAAACGCCAGCGTACTTTCGCACAGGTGCACAGCTCTTGTCATGGAGTTCACCAGCTTTGGCGCCATGCGCCGTACAAGCGGATCTTCAGACGCCTCGATACGGTCCGTAAAAAGCTGTGCTGAGGTCAAGATGTTACGCAAATCATGGCTGATCTTGGACACGGCACTGCCAAGTTGCGCGAGACGATCCTTTTGGCGCAGGGCCGATATGAGTTCCGTCTGCAGGCTGCGCAGGGCCTCCTCGGCCTCGCGCAGTTCAGTCACACCAGCATTCGGCGTAATGATGCGCCGCGCATCTTCTGGTGCCGCAGCATAGCGTTGCATGTGACCGACGACCCCGCGGATCGGCTTCACAAGGATCGCGCGGACAGCAATGAACAACAGCCCTGCGGTTACAATCGAAATAACGGCAGAAAGAACAAGGATGCGGATGCCATAGTCAATCATGGACGCGCGCAACGGCGCCGTTTCCATTGTGACTTCGATCAGAAGCCCGGCTTCGCGGGTTGGCGCCCCTATCACACGGATGACTTCGTTGTCGGGTTCAAGGATGCGCATCAATGCATCGCGTATCAGAACCGGGGCGGTGCCATCCCGCAGGTCGAAGGTGTCATCGATGGGTTGGGGCATCGGTGATGACAACATCAATTGCCGCACTTCATCCCGCCGCAGAACGACGTTGAAAACACCCGCGTTCACCAGCAATTCTTCTTCGAGATCGCTGTCGATCATGTCGTCAGCCAGCAAGGCAAGCGATGCAATCTGGGCGCGTTCGAGGCGGTTCTGCAGATATTCCTCCCGGAACCGCGCAATAGACGGCACAAAGATCAAAACCTCGGCCAGCATCACGAAGATCGTGGTCAGGATAAGGAAGCGGCCAGAGAGAGAGTTCATCATCGTGCTATGTGCTCAGGGAATAAGGCGTTGTACAAGACCTACCACCCGCTTAACCGTGTTGCTTTCAAAAAGGCGCGGACTGAAATAGGCACCGGCAACGCGTTTGTTGACCTCGCCGATGGTCGGATACGGCGACACCATCGCGGCGACTTGGCTCATCTTCATATTGTTTGCAATCACCAGTGACCACAGGTTGATCAACTCACCTGCCTGATGACCGGCAATGGAGGCACCAACAGGTCGTCCCTTAACCACCATAACCTTGATCAAGCCTTCGGTTTTGCGTTCCGCGATCGCCCGGTCGTTGTGATTGTAGTGAAACCGGACAACTTCCAGCTTGTTGCCGTGTGTCTCGCGCGCCTGCGCCTCGGTTGGCCCGACCTGCGCCAGTTCGGGGTCGGTATATGTCGCCCACGGGATATGTGCGGTCTTGGCTTTGGACGGCAACGCAAACAGCAATGACCGGATGATGACCCCGGCATGATAGCCCGCCACATGTGTAAACTGCAGACCGCCTGCGACGTCCCCAACGGCGTGGACGCGGCGGTTTGTTGTGCGCAAGCTATCGTCAACCTTGATCCCCGTGCGGGTGGTTTCGATCCCGGCGGCCTCAAGGTTTAGCTTGTCCGTGTTCGACTTGCGGCCAACAGCCACCAATACATGCGACCCGGTAAACCTGCGGCCATCCTTGGAGTGAAGCGTTACAGCCCCATCTCCACCCTCGACCCTATCGATCAGGGCACCTTCCGCGATCTCAATCCCTTCACCGCGCAGCTTGGTGAGAACCACGTCGGCCATCTCGGGGTCATCCTTGCCCAGCGCCGTGTCCCCTTCGATCACGGTCACCTTGGACCCGAGACGGCAATGCGCTTGCGCCATTTCCATCCCGATGGGGCCACCGCCGATAATCAGCAGATGTTCAGGGCGTTCGCGCAGTTCCCACAAGGTTTCATTTGTCAGATATGGCACTGTATCAATGCCATCAATCGGCGGCACGAAGGGGCTCGAACCCGTGGCAATGACGATACGACGCGCCTTGATGACCGTGTTGCCCGCCTGCACCTCTTTGTCCGAGATGAAGTGACCAAACTCACGGATAACATGCACACCAAGGCCTTCGAAGCGTTCCTGGCTATCGACCGGTTCGATCTGCGCGATCACCTGGTTCACATGGTCCTTGGCGGCAGCATAGTCGATCTGCGGGACGGCATTGGCGACGCCGTAGTCAGCGCTGTGCTCCTGCCCATATGCCATCTTGCCGCTTGCAATCAGCGCCTTCGATGGGACGCAGCCATAGTTCAGGCAATCACCGCCCATCTTATGTCCTTCGAGCAGGACAACCTTGGCCCCCATCTGGACCGCACCAGCCGCAACGGACAACCCGCCTGACCCGGCCCCGATCACCAGGAGATCAGTCTTGATACGTTTCATGGGTTCAAAGACCTTTCTTACCGGTTACAGCCTTGACAACGACGGGCAACAGGGACAGTGCCGCCAGGCCAAGGATAGGCAACAGGACATGCGGTTCAAATATGATGCCAAAATTCGGCGTCTCTCCGCGAGCGAACACTTCGCCCAGACCGGCCCCGACCGATGTGTATACGACTGATCCCGGGATGATGCCTAGAAAGGTGGAGATGACATAGCGGTGCAGCGGTACCTGCATGAAAGCCGGGATCAGGTTGGCAACAAAGAACGGAACGACCGGCACCAAACGGATCACAAACAGCATGGACCACTGGTTTTCATCAATGCCGTCCTTGATCTTTTTGATGGTCCCTTTGGACGCTTCCATGCGTTGACCCAAGGTTTCTCCGAAGCCGTGGCGCGCCGCCAGAAAGATGATCGACGCTCCAATTGTGGCCGCCGTCACAGTGAATATCGATCCAAAGACCGTCCCAAAAAGAAAACCGCCCGTCAGTGTCGCGATACTTGCACCGGGCAGTGAAAACCCCACAATCAGGATATAGATCGCAACATACACCAACGCCGTCATCAGGTAGTTGCCGTCGCGAAACGCAATCAGCGCCTCACGATTGTCTGCTAGGGTCTGAAAGCTAAGGTAGTCGCGCAAAGTAAAGGCGCCAATCGCAGCAACGATCAGAATGCCGATCAGCGGGAGGTTCCGCATCAGGCTGGATTTGCGTGGTTGGCTCGTGTCGGTCATACCAATTCCTCTGAGGCGCTCTTTGCCTTGCGCCATGCGTTGCGGTGGTTGTGACCTGAAAATGCGCCCGTCGCACCTGTCAAAACAGGGTGTTCACGGCCCGTTGAACGGATATGTCCAATTCCGTGAGGTTTTTTGCCGCTCTTGTGCGTCATTGAAACATAGATCGGCCTGCCCGGACCCTTTTGTTGCAATGATGACGAAATTAGGTGTCCAAAGGGTTTACTTGCCCCCCTCGCCGCTTTAGAGGACGGGCTTCGAATACAGCCCCTCCCGAATCCGCGGGACCCGAGGGCCAACAGACCCGGAGCCAATGCGATGAAACGCACCTACCAACCTTCGAACCTCGTGCGCAAGCGGCGCCACGGTTTCCGTGCCCGCATGGCGACCAAAGCTGGCCGCAAAATCCTCAACGCCCGCCGCGCCCGCGGTCGGAAGTCGCTGAGCGCATAAAGCACGCACCCGAAAGGGATGATCATGACCCCGCCGGAGGCCTTTTCGCCCAGCTTTGACGCTGGCGAAGATATGCCGCCGGCGGGGCCATTGCGTTTGGAGACAATGAAAAAGCGGGCAGATTTTCTGCGCGCTGCCCGAGCCAAGCGCGTCGTGATGCCCGGCTTTATTCTTCAGGTGCGCCCGCGGCATGACGATGGCCCAATCCGAATTGGCTTCACGTGCTCAAAGAAGGTTGGCAATGCGATCGCGCGGAACAGGGCCAAACGCCGCTTGCGCGAAGTGGCGCGGCACGTGCTCAGCAACCGGGGGGCACCTGCAACAGACTATGTGTTTGTTGGACGCGCCACAGAAACAGCCACACGACCTTTTGCTGCGCTTATCGACGACTGCAATGCAGCAGTGGACAAGCTGCAATGAGCCCCCTTGCCTTTTGCGTCTCCCTACCCGTCCGTGCCTATCGCCTGCTCTTTTCCCCGTGGGTTGGCTTCAATTGCCGCTACCAGCCTACGTGCAGCGCCTATGCAATGGAAGCGTTGGAAAAACATGGCGCGATCAAAGGAACCTGGATGGCAGCGCGGCGCATCGGGCGGTGCCATCCCTGGGGCGGCGACGGTTACGATCCGGTGCCAGAACGGGACGATCCGTAGGAAAGTGGCCGCTCCGCTGTCCTGGGGGGCGAGGCGGGAGCGGCCTATTTTCCGCCGCGCAATTCGCAGCGGGGTATACACGCCACAAGTTTTGATCTTGAGCGCATCAGTTAGATAGTAACGCCCAGAATGAGTTCCAATACTGTCACTGCTTTTCGAAGGTGATGATGACATCGCCGATGTCGATTCCTGCGCGCTTCATGTACGCACGGTTCAACAAGCGGTCCTCACTCAACAGCCACATCCAGTCATCAAATGTCACACGCAGCGTACCATTCGGAACGGGCAGATCAATCGTGTACTGCCAGTTGAAGGTATCGCCCTTCTCTTGCCCCGTCGCCGTTCCAATCACACCCGGTGCGGTGCCTTCCCAACTGTCCGGTCCTGTTTTTCGCAGCGTCCAAACACGCTGTTCGGTGCTGTTGTCTTCATAGACAAAATCCTCGACCAGAGTGAGCGTCTGTCCATCCCAAGTCCCGTTGATTTCAACAGTGAATCGACGGCGAACAGTGCCGAGAACATCTTGAAACTGGCCGTATGCAGTGACGCGCCCATCAAAGAACTCTTCAAGGTTCAGCTTCCGCTCAGACAAAGCCGCATCATCTATCGACGGCTTACCAGTACAGGCCCCAAGAACCATCAATCCCAAGGCCAAGATTGCCAAGCGCATGACCACACCCCTTTTACATTTTGATATGGATACGCTGCGCAGGCTCTTTTGGTTCACGGTCTGCTTGGTATATGAGGGCGCAATCGCAGCCCAAAGGTGGCCCTATGCTTGACGACAGCGACGACATTCACCCCCTTTTTGCCGGGGCGCCCGCAACAACCGAATTCAAGAAGCTGCGCAAACGGCTCGTGCGGTACGCGCGCGAGGCGATCGAGCAATACGGCATGATCGAACCGGGTGGCAAATGGCTGGTCTGCCTGTCCGGTGGCAAAGACAGCTACACATTGCTGGCCGTTCTCAACGAACTGAAATGGCGCGGGCTTTTGCCTGTCGAATTGCTGGCCTGCAATCTGGATCAGGGTCAGCCCGGCTTTCCTGCAACTGTCCTTCCGGAGTTTCTGGAGCGCATGCAGGTGCCCCATCGGATCGAGTATCAGGACACTTATTCCATCGTTGTCGACAAAGTACCTCAAGGCCGAACCTTCTGCGCCCTGTGTTCACGGCTGCGGCGTGGCAACCTATATCGCATCGCGCGCGAGGAAGGCTGCACCGCAGTTGTGCTGGGCCATCACCGCGACGACATTCTGGAAACCTTTTTCATGAACTTGTTTCACGGCGGGCGCCTTGCCACGATGCCGCCGAAACTTGTGAATGAAGAGGGGGATTTGTTCGTTTACCGCCCCCTCGCCCACGTTGCCGAGGCAGATTGCGAGAAGTTCGCGAAGGCAATGAACTATCCCATCATCCCCTGCGATCTGTGCGGTAGCCAGGACGGGCTGCAAAGACAGCAAGTCAAACAGATCCTCGACGGCTGGGAAGCCAATAGCCCGGGGCGCCGTCAGGTCATGTTCCGGGCGTTGATGAATGCGCGGCCGTCCCATCTGCTGGATCCCAAGCTTTTTGACTTCGCAGGCCTCTTGCGCAGTTCCGAAAAATTTGAAGAAAAAAACGTGAACATTCCCGACCTGCGTTAAGCGCTGACTTACCCCGTTCTCTTATTGCTTGACCAACGTGCGGCCGACGCCGTGGGTATGAACAAGGGGTCAAACATGCAGTTCCGCACGCCAGACAAGCTGAAATTATTGCGCGAACACGCAACGACGATGCTGACTGGTCCCCAGATGCTTGCATTCCTTCCTGCAATGATGCTGGCGGCATTCTGGATTTGGGGTGAAGTCGCATTGATTGCCGTCGCCATCGCATTGCCGGTTGCGTGGTTTGTCTTCGGCGGGGTCGAGGATCTGTTGCGCAAACGCATTGCCCGAAACCTGCAGCCGGGTCTCGTCTCGCAGGATGACTTTGCCGACAAGGTCGATGTGATGCGTGCAGACGCGCCACGCGCCGACCGGAACAGCGCCATCTTCTCGATTGAGCTGGACGACCACACCGCCCTCAGCGAACGGTTCGAACCTGCTGCAACGGACCGTATCCTGAAAGCGGTGGCAGACCGCCTGGTCGCCACTATGAGAGATACAGACATAGTCTGTCGCACCGGCGATTTTCGGTTTTCTCTCTGCCTTGGCGCGGTGCAGCATCTCGATCTGGAAAGCTGTATCCAGATGTGCAGCCGCTACCAGCAGGCCATTGAAGAGCCGATCGCCATCGATGGCACCACGATCTATGTGTCCGTCAGTATCGGCTTCTGCCTGCTGAACCGTGCGCCAGGTGCTACAGGACATGACTGGAGCAATGGTGCGCTCGCGGCCCTGACCGAAGCACAGCGCCGCGGCCCATCTTCCGTGCGCGCCTACTCGACCGAATTGCACTCGCGCCTCAAAAGCCGGGCACATTTGCGCGACGAAGTGGCCGCAGCATTGGAACAAGGGCACATCCAGCCCTGGTTTCAGCCACAAATCTCCACGGATACCGGGAAGGTCGCCGGGTTCGAAGCGCTGGCCCGCTGGATACACCCAGACAAGGGCGCAATTTCTCCAGCTGAATTCCTGCCCGCAATCGAAGATGCAGGGTTATTGGAACGTTTGGCTGAGATCATGATTTATCACAGCTTCACGGCGCTTAAGGCATGGGACTCTGCAGGTCTGAATGTCCCTCACGTTGGGGTTAACTTCAGCGGCTCGGAACTCAACAATCCAAAGCTGGTGGACAAAGTGCGTTGGGAACTCGACCGCTTCGACCTGACACCGGACCGGCTTACGGTCGAGATTCTCGAAACCGTGGTCACAGACAATACGAACGACACGATAACGCGCAACATCAACGCATTAACGAAACTCGGGTGCCGGGTCGATCTGGACGACTTTGGTACAGGTCACGCGTCCATTTCATCCATTCGCCGTTTTGGCGTGGGACGGATCAAGATTGACCGCTCCTTCGTCATGAAGGCTGATCGCGATCCGGAACAACAAAGGATGATCAGTGCCGTTCTGACCATGGCAGAACGCCTGAACATCGAAACGCTGGCTGAAGGTGTTGAAACGGTTGGCGAACACGCCCTTCTGGCACAGCTGGGCTGCGACTATGTGCAGGGCTTTGGCATTGCACGCCCAATGCCGTTTGAAAAAACACTGGATTGGGTGCGCGCCCATGAAAGCAAGGTGCAGGATGCGCCGTCCTTGCCCGTTCGCAGGACGAACTGAGGCGCAAACCGAACGCATCGAGCAATGCACGCATAGAGGGTGCTGAGGTCTTGAAGACGTCGGGCCCGCACCACGCTTGCTGCGCCGCGCCATACCCAGCGCCCGAATCCGCTTGACCTTTGGCCCTGCACTCTGTTGAACCCGTGCAACGTTTCAGACAGCAGGTGGCAGTCCCCGATGGACGATCAGAACAAGAACCTCATTCTTGCAACGGCGCTCAGTTTCCTTGTCATTCTTGTATGGTTTGTGCTGTTTCCCCCGCCAGAACCGGAGGTTCCGCTTGATACAGCGGCCCCAACCACGGCACAGGCGGAAGATCCCGGGACAGTGCCAACGGCACCGGCAATAGGCGACGCGGCCGAACCGGCAACGGAAGTCGCGACAGAGACGGCTGACGCCCCGCGCATCGACATCGAAACACCACGTGTCTCGGGCTCTATATCCCTGCTGGGCGGCCGTATCGACGATCTGCGTCTGAAAGACTACCGGACAAGCCTTCAGCCAGATGCCGACATCGTTCGGATGCTGTCGCCTGTTGGCACGGCGGACGCATATTATGCCGTCTATGGCTGGGCACCCGGCGGCGGGCTCAACGCTGACGCAGTACCGGGTCCCAACACAACCTGGGCCCTGGCCGCAGGCGACACGCTGTCCGTTGGTGAACCCGTTACTCTGACATGGAATAACGGGGATGGATTGGTTTTTGAACGGATCATCAGCATCGATGACCAGTACATGTTCGACATCACCCAATCAGTAACAAATACCAGCGGGGCCGCGGTTCGGGTCGCACCCTATGGCATGTTGACCCGGCATGGAGAGCCATCCGATCTCAAGAACTTCTTCATCTTGCACGAAGGTGCAGTGGCCATGGCGGACGGAGAACTTGCGGAAATCGATTGGGATGAAATCCCCGACGCTGACGTGGACCCGTCCTGGGGTCGCCCGGCGATCGTGACCGAAGGCGTGACGGATGGCTGGGTTGGCTTTACCGACCACTACTGGCAGTCGATCCTGATCCCGACAGGCGTTCAAAGCTTTGACCAAGCACTGACCTACGCCCCCCGCAGTGATGTCTACCGGGCTGTTACCCGACTGCCGACGCAGGATGTGGCAAACGGTGCAACTGTGGCAGTTCAAACACAGCTTTTTGCAGGCGCGAAAGAGTGGGAAACCATTCGCGAATACCAGTCCGGTGGTGTCCAGGGGTTCATCGACAGCATCGACTGGGGTTGGTTCTTTTTCCTGACCAAGCCGATCTTCTGGCTGCTGCACGAGTTGAACAAACTGATCGGCAACATGGGCTGGGCAATCATCGGCCTGACCCTGATCATCAAGGCCGTTTTGGTTCCGCTTGCATATAAATCGTACGTTTCGATGGCGAAGATGAAAGAACTTCAGCCGCAAATGGAGAAACTGAAAGAACAGGCCGGCGACGACAAGCAGAAACTTCAGCAAGGGATGATGGAACTGTACAAGAAGGAAAAGGTAAACCCGGCCGCTGGTTGCCTGCCGATCCTTTTACAAATCCCGATCTTCTTCTCGCTTTACAAAGTGATCTTCGTCACGATCGAATTGCGGCA
The DNA here is from genome assembly GCF_947496075.1 of uncultured Tateyamaria sp. GTDB lineage: Bacteria > Pseudomonadota > Alphaproteobacteria > Rhodobacterales > Rhodobacteraceae > Tateyamaria. The sequence continues at coordinate 42,211 of NZ_CANMBJ010000007.1, read as the reverse complement.
TGCGCCCTTCTTTGGACCATTCCAGGACCTCAGCGCACCTGACCCGACGTCTATCATCAACCTGTTTGGCCTGCTGCCCAACGCAGCACCCGATCCCAACAGCCTGATGGCCCTGGTCTTTATCGGCATCCTGCCGCTTCTACTGGGTATTTCGATGTGGCTACAACAGAAGCTGAATCCGGCACCCACCGACCCCACCCAACAGATGATCTTTGCGTGGATGCCGTGGGTCTTTATGTTCATGCTGGGCAGCTTTGCCAGCGGGCTGGTTGTGTACTGGATCGCCAACAACGTGATCACCTTCACCCAGCAATATTTGATCATGCGCAGTCAGGGGTACAAACCCGATCTGCTGAGCAACATCACCGGCAGCTTCAAGAAGAAAGCAGCCGAGGAACCCAAGAAGTGACAGGCACGCTCGCCCATATTTGGCGGCATCCGATCAAGGGGATCGGTTGCGAGGCCTGTGAGCAGGTCGACCTGACCCCGGAAGAGGCAGTTGTTGGTGATCGGGCCTGGGCACTTCTGAATGCCGAGGCCGAGGACACGGATGATTGGCAACCACGACGCAACTTCTTGCAGGTTGCGTCCGGTCCTGCCTTGGCCGCGGTGGGTGCTGCCAGCACACCGACGGGCGTGGTCCTGACCCATCCCTCTCGCGACCCACTTGATTTTGCCCCATCCACCGAGCCCGCTGCGCTTGGTGCTTGGATCGGGGATTTGTGGCCCGACAACCGGCCCGGTCCCGCAAGGCTGGTCAAGGCTCCACAGCAGGGTATGACAGACGTGCCCTTTGCCTCAGTCTCGATCGGAAACCTGTCTTCGCTGCGCGCCCTCAGTCAGAAGGCTGGCATGCATGTTGATATGAGGCGGTTCCGGATCAATCTATGGCTGGACGACCTGGCGCCATGGGAAGAGATTGACCTGCTTGCAGGCGATATCACCCTCGGGGGTGCAACACTGTCTCCGGTTGAGCCAATTGAACGGTGCAGGGCACCGGACGCCAATCCGCAAACAGGCGCACGGGATATCAGCATGCTGCGCGCGCTTGAAGATGGCTGGAACACACGAAACTTTGGTGTCTATTTCAAGGTCAAGTCGGGCGGAACCGTAGCAATCGGCGACCAATTGTCATGACAGCCCTGCCCTTCCCCATCGCCGAAGAACCGGATCCGCAAACTGCCGAGCGTGGCCGGCTTCTGTTCGCAGGCGAAACAGAGTTTGTTAAAGGCGTCGTAGCCATGTCCGGCCTGCCCCCTGCAGATCGGATGGAAGTGTGCTTTGCCGGGCGGTCAAATGTCGGAAAATCCTCGTTGATCAACGCCTTGACGGGTCGTAAAGGGTTGGCACGTGCGTCAAACACACCCGGTCGCACGCAGGAAATCAACTACTTCACGGCGGGGGATGACCACTATTTGGTCGACCTTCCCGGCTATGGCTATGCGAACGCCCCCCTACCGGTGGTCGAGAAATGGCAACGCCTGCTGAAACAATACCTGTCAGGTCGCCAGACCCTGCGCCGTGCCTTTGTCCTGATCGATGCACGGCATGGGATCAAGAAGGTGGACGAAGAAATTCTGAAACTGCTGGATACATCCGCCGTCACGTTTCAATGCGTGCTGACCAAAACGGACAAGGTCAAAGCCAAGGACAGGGATGCCGTTCTGGCGCAGGTCCGAGCTGCCCTGTCAAAACACCCCGCCGCCTTCCCTGAAATCGTACTGACCAGCAGCGAAAAGGGCGACGGTATTGCATCCCTGCGCGCCATCATCGCAACGCTCGTCTGACGCAGACGATTTTTCGTACGAAAAATCTTGGCCCCGCTCCACGGCTGGGGCAAGACAGAAAACAGCGCAATCATCATAGACCCAAGATGAAGACCCAAGATATGAACCGCGACTGGATCGCCACTGCCCGCACCCTCAGCCAGGCGTTGCCTTACATGCAGCGCTACACCGGGGCCACTGTCGTCATCAAGCTCGGTGGTCACGCCATGGGTTCGGACGAGGCGATGGAAAGCTTCGCCAATGACGTGGTTTTGATGCGGCAAGTGGGTGTAAACCCCGTGATCGTGCACGGTGGCGGGCCGATGATCAACAACATGCTCAAGCGTCTCGATATTCAATCGGAGTTCGTGAACGGCAAGCGTGTGACAGACGCCGCGACCATGGAAGTGGTCGAGATGGTGCTGTCCGGGGTCGTCAACAAGCGCATCGTACAAGCCATTAACCGCGCGGGCGGCAAGGCCGTGGGTCTGTCGGGCAAGGATGCGAACCTGATCAGCTGCGACCAGACGGATGCGGCTCTCGGCCTTGTTGGCACGCCCGCGCAGATGGACCCGACGATCCTGTCGACGCTGTTCGAACAGTCAATGATACCGGTGATCGCGCCTCTTGGCTCCGGCCAAGGCGGAGAGACCTTCAATATAAACGGTGACACGGCCGCAGGCGCTATCGCGGGTGCGCTCAAGGCGGACCGCCTCTTGCTGCTGACCGATGTATCCGGCGTTAAGAATGCGGATGGTGAGGTTGTCACCGAACTTACCGCCGACCAGATCCGTGACCTGACAGCGGATGGCACCATCGCGGGTGGCATGATCCCAAAGACGGAAACCGCGCTCGACGCCATTGCCAGCGGCGTACGCGCCGTCGTTATCCTCGATGGACGCGCCCCGAATGCCTGCCTGCTTGAGCTTTTTACGGACCACGGTGCCGGGTCCATCATCCGCCCCCGCTGACGCAAACGTGTCTGCACGCCGCATTGCGCAACGGCAACCCGGCGGTAGATATGGGGCATGGAAAACGAAACGCTCATTCGCTTTGGTGTCTTCCTCGGTCTGTTTACGCTCTTTGCATTGACCGAAGCCGTGCTGCCGCGCCGGGCACGCACTCAAAGCCGGTCGCGGCGCTGGGTCACCAACTGGGGCATCACTATCGCGAATACGCTGTTCATCCGCGTTATGGCGTTCGTACTGCCAGTGCTGGCTGTTGGCGCGGCGGTTGATGCGGCCAACCAGGGGTGGGGATTGTTCAATGCCCTTTCCCTGCCCACTTGGATCGAGGTTGTCGCGGCTATCCTGATCCTCGACTTCATCATCTGGGCCCAGCATCTCATCACACACAAGGTTCCGCTTTTGTGGCGCCTGCACCGGGTGCACCACGCCGATGTGGACATGGACGTGACCACGGCCATCCGCTTTCATCCCATTGAGATCGGCCTGTCCATGCTGATCAAGATTGGCGCTGTATATCTGCTTGGCCCCGCTGCCGCCGCGGTGATCCTGTTCGAGATCATCCTGAACGGCACTGCCATGTTCAATCATGCCAACATCCGCCTGCCCCTGTGGCTCGACGCCATCGTCCGGCGCTTGCTTGTGACGCCAGACATGCATCGTGTGCACCATTCCGTGCACCGGCATGAACATGACAGCAATTATGGTTTTTCGCTGTCGATCTGGGATCGCATGTTCGGCACCTATATTGCCCAACCCGAAGCCGGGCATGACGACATGCAAGTGGGCCTGGAATGGCAAGATGACCGCCCCTCGAGGCTTGGTTGGTCCCTGTCCTTGCCCTTTGCCCGGAAATGATCCTCAAGGCTGTTTCAGCCGCAGTTGACCCACATGGCTTGATGGTCATGGGGCACACGTCGAACAAGGTTCTCGTCGGCACAGACGCGCATTGGTGGTCTGTCTTCACCCAAAGCACCGAGTATATCGACGCGGCCGAAAACCCCGTCGACACCTGGTCCAAACGCGTTCTGAACGGGATAGCAGACTGTCTTGCGGCAACAGCGCATTTTCCATCCGACGGGCCACCCTATGCCCCCTTCATAGCGTGGGCATTGGACACGGGGCGCTTCTGGCAAAGCCCAACAGGCATGATGATCCATGACCGCGCCGGTCTGATGATTTCGATCCGGGGGGCACTGGAATTCACGCATGCATTCAAAGATGCATCCGAAGGGTCGCGTCCTTGCGATGCATGCACAGATCGCCCCTGTGTTACGGCCTGCCCGGTGGGTGCATTATCTGCCGAAACGGCCTATGATGTGCCTGCCTGTAAGGCGTATCTTGATACGCCTGCCGGTGTTCAATGCATGACCCGGGGCTGCCATGTGCGGCGGGCTTGCCCGGTCAGTCAGAGCTTTGACCGGTCCGATGCCCAAACCGCGTTTCACATGAAAGCCTTTCACCGATGACCCGCACTCTGATCTTGATGCGCCATGCCAAATCAAGCTGGGATCATCCTGCATTGATGGATCACGACCGGCCATTGAACGCGCGGGGCAAGGCCTCTGCACGGGCCATGGGCGATTGGTTGCGGCGGAAGGACCATGTCCCCCAAGCGGCTGTCAGCTCGACCAGTGAGCGGACCGGACAGACCTTTCTGGGGTTGGCGTTTGATATACCGGTGAAGTTTTCGCGCGCCCTGTATCATGCCGGGGCCGAGACAATGATGGCGGTGCTGAAAGAGCAAACGGAACAGGCCGTTCTAGTGCTGGGCCACAACCCCGGCATTGCCGATTTCGCGGAACGGGTGGTGGAGCAACCGCCGGAACACCCGCGCTTTCTGGACTACCCGACCTGTGCAACCGCCATCATCCGCTTTGACGTGGACGGCTGGGCCGAGATTGATTGGCGTGTCGGGCAAGTGGTCGACTTTGCTGTGCCACGTGAGGTGATGGCGGGGTGAGTCGCCCCACGCATTCACCTTGTTTTCATGGAGATTGACGGCTTGAGACAGGGTGTCACCCCCCGTGCAGCATCCGTACACCCCCTGTACACCCCCACCGGGCGGATGTTGGGCGGTTAACGCAACGCACGGTGATCTCGAATGTTTCCGAAATCACCTTAGAACCTCTGATCGAAAATATCCCGAGAGCGCGTAAGCGCGGCAGGGTATTTTCGGTTCCAGACTTTCGGAAACATCCAAAGGCCGCCTGACGGCGACGCGATGCAGTTTTTGATGGGGCTTTGCCCCAAACCCCAAGGTATTTTTAGCCAGAAGAAGGAAGTTGGTTATGCCTCATAACCATCGTCTAGGCTGAGGTCAGGCCGCTCCAGGTTTGCCCGGGCGGCCTTGTAAGGCGGGGGTGTCCCCCGCCCCGCTTGATCAGTGGCCGAGAATCTGGCTGAGGAACAGCTGGGTCCGGGGACTCTGCGGGTTGTTGAAGAACTCTTCGGGTTCGTTCTGTTCCACGATCTGCCCTTCGTCCATGAAGATCACCCGGTTCGCCACCTGACGGGCAAAGCCCATCTCGTGCGTCACGCAGAGCATGGTCATGCCCTCTTCGGCCAGCTCGACCATGGTGTCGAGCACCTCTTTGATCATCTCCGGATCGAGCGCCGAGGTTGGTTCGTCGAACAGCATGATCCTTGGACGCATGCAGAGCGAGCGGGCAATCGCCACGCGCTGCTGCTGACCACCAGACAACTGACCGGGATACTTGTCGGCCTGATCGGGGATTTTCACCTTTTCCAGGAAGTGCATCGCGATCTCTTCGGCTTCCTTCTTGGGCGTTTTGCGCACCCAGATCGGGGCCAACGTGCAGTTTTCAAGGATCGACAGGTGCGGGAACAGGTTGAAGTGCTGGAAGCACATGCCAACCTCGGACCGGATCTTGTCGATATTCTTGACGTCCGAGGACAGCACGGTGCCGTCCACGGTGATCGTACCCTGCTGATGTTCCTCGAGCGCGTTGATGCAGCGGATCAGGGTGGATTTACCAGAGCCCGAAGGCCCGGCGATCACGATCCGTTCGCCTTGATACACCGTCAGGTCGATGTCGCGCAGCACGTGGAATGTCCCGTACCACTTGTTCATCTTGTCGATTGAAATCGCGACTTCGTTTGAGACGTTCATTGCAACTTGTTCAGTCATATCAGCCACTCCTTAGCGGTGATCGGTCGCAAGCTGGCGTTCCAGCCACTGCGAGTATTGAGAGATGCCGTAGCAGACGACAAAGAAGAGAAGCGAGGCAAAGCCCAGAAGTTCCCAATAGACCCCGTTCCATTCGGTGGAGGCGAGGATGGGACCGCGGATCATGCCCAACAGGTCAAACATCGAGATGACCGAGACCAGCACGGTGTCCTTGAACAGACCCACCGCCACGTTCACGATGCCCGGAATCGAGATCTTGAGCGCCTGTGGCAGGATGATCAGCCGCATGGCCTGGGGGTAGTCGAGGCCGAGGCTGTCCGCCGCTTCGTACTGGCCGCGTGGCAGGGCGGCGAGGCCACCCCGGATCACTTCGGCGATGTAGGCCGCCGAGAACATCGTGATCATGATCACAACCCGCAGGAATAGGTCGGTCGTTGTGCCCGGCGGGAAGAAGTACGCCAGCATCACGCTTGCCACGAACAGCAGCGTGATCAGCGGCACGCCGCGAATGAACTCGATAAAGACCACGCAGATCCATTTGATCAGCGGCATGTCCGATTGCCGGCCCAGCGCCAGTGCGATGCCCAGAGGCACCGACAGCGACACACAGGTCACGCCCAGCATCATGTTGAGCATGAAGCCCCCCAGATCGCGGCTGGGCACGGTGCTGAGCAACGCGCCTTCGTTCGCGTTTGCAGGGATCAGCATCCCGCCGATGATCCAGACGACAAACGCCGTCGCGATCCCGCCAAAGAAACCGGCGGCAAAGCTGCCCGTCACAAAGCGTTGGTAGACAAAGTAGCCCGCCACGAACCCGACCAGCGCCAGGATCGGAGTGAGGATCGTGCCACCCCAGATCAGGTAGAAGGCGATGAACGGAAAGAGCGCCGTAAACAACAGCAATTGGCGCGGCAATTTGAAGAACAGCACCGGTGCGGCGGCTGCAAAGAACAGCAGGAAGGTCAACGCTGGGCGCCAGTACTGATCCGCCGGGTATTTGAACCCGAACAGCAGCTGGTTCCACCGCTCGGTCAGGACCGAGAAGCAGCCGCCCGACACGCCGTTCAGCGCTTCGCGGCATTCTGCCAGGCTGGACGTGCCCCAGACGCCATTGGCGATCCACGGCAGTGTGTTGGCGAGGATCAGGTAGATGAAATAGAATGCGGCAATCGTCAGCAGACTATAGAGCGGTGTCGAGAACAGGTTGTCCTTGGCCCATTTGACAGGTCCCGTTGCCGACGCTGGCGGTGGTGAAGGTGGCACTTGTTCGGTGCGCACAAAGGCAGCAGATGTATCTGACATGGCTCAGCGCTCCTTCAACTTAACGGAATTGTTGTAGACGTTCATGATCGCCGAGATGCACAGCGAGATCGTGAGATAGAACAGCATCAGCAGCAGAACGCATTCGATGGCACGCCCGGTCTGGTTCAGGGTGATCCCACCCAGTGTGGCCGTGACATCGGCGTAGCCCACGGCGATGGCCAGCGATGAGTTCTTGGTGATGTTGAGGTATTGCGAGATGAGCGGCGGGATGATGACCCGCAGCGCCTGTGGCAGCACCACAAGGTTCATGATCCGGCCCTGGCGCAGACCCAGCGCGCCTGCGGCTTCAGACTGCCCTTTGGAAATGGCCTGAATACCCGCTCGGACATTTTCCGCGATGAAGGCGCCTGTATAGATCGACAAAGCGAACCACAGGGCGATCAGCGGTCCACCGACCTTGATCCCACCGGAAAAGTTGAAGCCCTTGAGCACCGGATAATCGAGCCCGATCGGCATGCCCATGATGAAATAGACCAGCAGCGTTGGCACAAACAGAATGGCCAGGCTGGGCCAACCCATGGGCAGCAAACGGCCCGTATCGTAGAGCAGTTTGGTGGCATAGCGGCGATAGGCAATCACGCCAACGATTGACAGCAGGAACGTGGCCACAACCAAAAGTGATCCTGCGCCCCACACGGGTGCGGGGATGTAAACGCCGCGGTTGGTAAAGGCGATGGCATCGAACACCATGCTTGCCGCCGGTTCGTCCCCGCGGAACGCCCTTGGCCCCGGCAGGACCGCGATCATGATGGTGAAGATGATGATGATCCAGATCAGCACAGGGATGTTCCGGAAGATCTCCACGTAGAAGGACATCAGCTTGCTGACCAGCCAGTTGTTGGACAGGCGCAGAACCCCGGCGATCACGCCAAAGATGGTAGCCGTCACACAGGCCAGAAAGGCCACAAGCAGCGTGTTCAGGATGCCCACCAGTGCGGCGCGCGCATTGGTCGACTGGCTGCTGTAGTCAATCAGAGTTTGGTTTATGTCATAGCCCGCTGGGGTGCCCAGAAATTGATAGGAAATGTTCAAACCCGCGGCAGCCAGATTGCTGAACAGGTTGCTCATCAAAAAGGCGGCAGACGCGATCAGTACGATCAGGGCAATGAATTGGAATGTGTATGATCTGTACCGCGTGTCGTTCAAAAGCATCGACAGGCGGAACGACTCCTGTGGAGGGTCGGTCATCGTTGTCATGAGGTTTTCCCCGTGGTTCCGGCCTTGTTTTTTGCGCGTCAGTGACGCGGGGCCGGGTTTTCATAACTGTCTGCATTTTCAGGCAGCTGCGCCGCTGTTTTCAGCGATCTTGTGCCCCAGATGCGCAAGGGGCGCAGGGTTTAACCTGCGCCCCTCGGCTTGGTATCTTAGCGGAAGGGCGGGCTGTAAAGCAGGCCGCCATCGGTCCACTGAGCGTTCAGGCCACGGGCCAGACCGATCGGAGTGGCTTCACCGATGTTCTTCTCAAAGATTTCGCCATAGTTGCCGCCGGCGTTGATGGCTTTCATCGCCCAGTCAGCGTCCAGACCCAGCATCTCGCCCAGGGTACCTTCGGTGCCCAGGATACGGTTGATTTCCGGGTTGTCGGTGCCACCGGACATTTCAGAGATATTGGTCGACGTGATACCCAGCTCTTCTGCCGAGATCAGCGCGTTCAGGGTCCAGCGAACCACATCGCCCCACTCGTTGTCGCCGTGACGGACCAGCGGGCCCAGCGGCTCTTTCGAGATGATTTCGGGCAGCAGAACGTGATCACCGGGGGCTTCGAACGTGGCGCGTGTTGCGGCCAGGCCCGATGCGTCGGTGGTGTACACGTCACAAGCACCTGCAAGGTACTGCTGTTGCGCTTCGGCATTGGTTTCGATCGGAACCGGCTCATAGCTGATGTTGTTCGAGCGGAAGAAGTCCGCCAGGTTCAGCTCGGTCGTGGTGCCGGTCTGGATGCAGACGGTTGCGCCGTCCAGATCCTTGGCCGAGGACACGCCCAGATCCTTCGGAACCATGAAGCCTTGGCCGTCGTAGTAGTTCACGCCAACAAAGGTGAACTTGAGGTCCACATCGCGGCTGAACGTCCACGTGGTGTTGCGGGCCAGCATGTCAATTTCGCCCGAAGCCAGCGCGGTGAAGCGCGTCTTGCCGGTTGTGGGCACGAATTCAACTGCGGTGGGATCACCCAGCACAGCAGCAGCCACAGCGCGGCACACAGCCACGTCGAAGCCGTCCCATTCGCCGTTTGCGTCAGGTGCGGCGAAGCCGACCAGACCGGTTGTCACGCCGCAGTTCAGCGTGCCACGTGCTTTCACGTCATCGAGCGTGCCAGCAGCCGCAGCGCCGGCAGCCATGCCAGCGGCGGTCAGCGCGCTAAAGATTACGGTTTTTTTCATTTTTACCTCTTCCTGATTTTCCGCCGTATTTTGGCGGTTCGATCAGCGCAGCCTGAGTGTCCATGCTCCGCCGAAGGCTATCCAGCCGGAGTTGTCCCCAACCAGTGGGCCATAGTTTGGAAGGATTCATCGCAGAACGTCAAGGGCTGCGTCACCAAAAACGATGCATTATTGTGCGGTTTGACAGGCCGCAACATGCCCTAGCGTCAACCATATTTTGCCACATCAAAAAAGGCTTTCGCGTGCAAAAACGACGCTTGCTTGATCTGCGCGACCTCTCGGGCCTCTTCATCCTCACCCCATTGCTCTTCCTGCCAGATTTCATCAAGCCGCGACGCCGCCCAAATTGTGGGCGCCGGGTGCAGGTCTTGAGCGGCGGCAAAACCCAGGATCAGCGATCCAGAGAGGCTGACAAGGTCATGAAAGGCCGCAAGTTCAAACTCAGATAGAACGTGGACCCGTTGAGACAACGATGCGAGCGCTTGCGCATCCTGTGATTCGTGCATCAAACCCGTCCGTGGCTGAAGCCGCGCACCCAAGGTATCAGCGGCCCAATCCAGATAGGGATCCCATTCTGCCACCTGCCTGTCGATCAGCTCCTGTGGCCCATCCGCCCGGTAACACAGCAGGTCCGCATCGCCATAGGCTGCAAGCATATCGGCCACTTCGCTGCGCTGCACGGCCACCTTGTCGATGGCCGCATTGGCGCTGCGGGTGAACGGCATCGACAGCGGGTTCACCGCTTCATCCTGCGCGTTCCATTCGGCCGCGACGGCATCGGCCATCTTTTGCGTCGGCAGGATCAGCCCCGCCTTGGCCGGTGTTTTCACGGCCCGTCCATCCAGCGTAACGGTCCAACCCGTATCCGTCTGTTCAGCTGTCGCCGTTTTCCAGAACCGTTTTTGCTTCCATTCGCTCATGTCAGTCGGTCCATAGCGCGTTCAGCGCATCATCGAGTTCAGAAAAGTCGTTCAAAATGGCGCGGGCACCATCAAGCTGGCTGGGGGCATGGTAGCCCCAGCCGACGCCCAGGAACGGCATGCCTGCCGCATGCGCCATCCGCGCATCAAAGCTGGTGTCGCCGATCATCACGGCGTCTGCCGTTTCCACCCCGGATTCCTCCAGCGCGGCGCGCAGCATCGATGGATGCGGCTTGGACGGATGGAAATCCGCGACCTGCCGGGTCACAAACATGCCGTTAAGCCCGTGGGCTTCGATCAGCCCATCGAGACCGCGCTTGGATTTCCCGGTCGCCACACCCAGCAGGATGTCGTCCTGCGCCTGCAACCGATCAAGTGCCGCCCGTGCACCCGAATAGAGCGGAGAGGATGAAGCCCCCTTTGACAGCCGCAGCTTGGCATAGCTGTCCTTGTAGGCCTCGACCATCCGCGCGTGATCGGCATCCGCGACCAGCGCCTCCATCGCCACGGGCAAGGACAGGCCAACAATGCCCAGGATGTCTTGTCGGGCCGGTGCGTCCAGCCCCACGGCTGCAAAGGCGTCCACCATGCTGGCCACGATGTCCGCCTGGCTGTCGACCAGCGTGCCGTCCACGTCAAAGACTACCAGACGCATCTACAGCGCCTCGAACGGGTCTTCTGCTGCCAGGTCCTCGGTCCAACCGAAGGTGTCCCAGCTTTGCGCCATGTGGTCCGGCAGGGGGGCGGTCACCGTGATGACCTTGCGCGTTTCGGGCTGTTCAAAGCGCATCATGCGCGCGTGCAGGTGCAGTTTTTGCGAGATGATGCCACCGACCTTGGCACCCCAGCCGTCGCCCATGTTTTCCTGGCTCGACCCACCATATTTACCGTCACCGACAATGGGGTGCCCAATCTCGGCCATATGCGCGCGCAGCTGGTGGGTGCGCCCGGTGATCGGCTCCATCGCGACCCACGCCGCACGGGACGCAACGCGGTAGAGCGTGGCGTATATCGTATGTGCCCGCTTGGCCCCGCGCGTGTCGTCGATGTCGCGCGGGTGTACGGCGATCATCTTCTCACCCTCGCCGCTGCGGCCATGGCCCGGCGCCTTGACCAACCCGTACTTGATTTCACCCAAGTAAGGCGTGGGCACACCGGCGACGAGCGCCCAGTAGATCTTGCGCGTTTCGTGATGCCGCATGGCGGCTGTCAGGGACTTGGCCGCAGCCCGGGTGCGCGCCAGCAGCAGGACACCCGATGTGTCCTTGTCCAACCGGTGCACGAGGCGCGGTTTTTCGTCGAGGTCAAACATCAGCGCCTCGGCCAGCCCGTCCACGTGCTTGGTCTGCCCCGATCCCCCTTGGGTCGGAAGGCCGGACGGTTTGTTGATCGCGATGATCTGGTCATCCTTGTAGATCACGCAGTCGCGGATCATCTTGGCGTCCTTGTCCGAGATGCGCGTCTTTTGCACGGGCGGCGCGGGCCGGTCGGGCAAGGGCGGGATACGCACCTTTTGCCCCTCCTCCACGCGGGTCGAGGATTTGACCCTGCCCCCATCCACACGGCATTCGCCCTTGCGACACATCTTTTCGATCATGCCCTGGCTCACCTGCGGAAAGCGCCGCTTCATCCAACGGTCAAGGCGCTGGTCGCCCTCGCCCTCTTCCACGGTGACAGTCTGTACGCCGCTCATGCGAAAACTCCTCGGGCCAGGATGAGGCCAAGGGCCAATGCGCCGACCGACAGGCCGACCGACAGCAGGATATAGAGGCTGGCCGACGCCACCTGTCCGCGTTCGATCAGCGTCATGGTTTCAAGAGAAAAGGCGCTGAACGTGGTGAACCCGCCCAGCACACCGGTCATCACGAAGGGGCTGAGATGGGTCAGCCCCCGATGGGCGGCGGCCACGACAAAGACCCCCATCAGGAAGGAGCCGATGACGTTGACCGTGATGATGGCCAGCGGGAAGTCGGACGGACCCAGTGTGCGCAGCACGGCCACGCCCGTCAGCCAGCGCAGGGATGCGCCGATCGCCCCGCCAAGGGCCACAAGGGAAAGGGTTGAAAACATGCGCGGTCTGTCGTCGGTTCGCCGCAAAGAGTCAAGGTCGGCGGCCTAGCTGTTCCGCTTGGTTCTGAGCCGTGCGAAGTAGTCGAGCCGTTTTTTCAGGTCGCGTTCGAAGCCGCGTTCTACCGGTTGGTAGAGGTCGGGCCGCTCCATCCCGTCAGGAAAGTAGTTCGCCCCCGAAAACCCGTCTTCGGCGTCGTGGTCATAGGCATAGTCCTTGCCATAGCCCTGATCCTTCATCAGCGATGTCGGCGCATTCAGGATGTGTTTGGGCGGCGGGTGCGATCCGGTCTGCTTCGCCGCCCGTCGTGCGCCCTTGTAGGCGACGTAGGCCGCGTTCGATTTGGGCGCGAGGGCGAGGTAAACAAGCGCCTGTGCCAGTGCCAGCTCGCCCTCGGGACTGCCGAGGCGTTCATAGGTTTCCCAGCTTTGCAGGCAGACCGCCTGCGCTTGCGGGTCAGCAAGGCCAATATCTTCGACCGCCATACGCGTGATACGGCGGGCGAGGTAGCGGGGGTCTTCTCCGCCCTCCAGCATCCGGGCGAACCAGTACAGTGATGCATCGGGGTCTGAGCCGCGCACCGATTTGTGCAGGGCCGAGATGAGGTTGTAATGCGCATCGCCCGACTTGTCGTATTGGGCGGCACGGCGCATCAGGCGGGCAGCAAGGGCGGTCTTGTCGAGCTTGCTGTCCACCGTCCAGGCCGTAACCTGTTCGATCAGGTTCAAAAGCGCGCGCCCGTCCCCGTCGGCCATTTCAAGAAGCGCCTCACGCGCAGGCCCGTCGAGCGGGAGTGGTTTGTCCAACTCCTGTTCGGCCCGTTGGGCCAGCAATTCGAGATCCTTGAGGTCGAGCCGTTCCAGCACCAGCACTTGCGCGCGGGACATAACAGCAGCGTTTAGCTCGAAACTGGGATTCTCTGTGGTGGCCCCAACCAGCAGGATCGTCCCATCCTCCATATGCGGCAGGAACCCGTCCTGCTGTGCCTTGTTGAAGCGGTGAATCTCGTCCACGAACAGCAGCGTCCCCTGCCCGTTCTGGCGACGGATCTTGGCCGCCTCGAACACTTTCTTGAGGTCCGGGACACCTGTAAAAATCGCCGAGATTTGGACGAAATGCAGATCCGTCTCATGCGCAAGCAGCCGGGCGATGGTCGTTTTGCCGACGCCGGGTGGGCCCCAGAACACCAGCGAACTCAGCGCGCCCGAGGACAGCATGACGGTCAGCGGCGCCTCTGGCCCCAGCACCTGTGACTGTCCAATGACGTCAGACAGTTTTTGCGGGCGCAACCGGTCGGCCAAAGGCCGTGGTCCCCTGTCTTGCTCCGATGGGGAAGAGGCGAAGAGATCACCCATCTTAGAACCGCAACACGATGCGGCTGTTGCCGCGCACCGCGCGTACGGTGGTGCCACGGCGCGCTTCGGACAGGATGGCCGCAGCCTGCGCAGGGGTCTCAATGTCCTGCCGGTCGATCCGTTGCAGCACATCGCCACGACGCAATCCGACACGACGGCCTATCTGGCCTTCGTCCAGAACCACCACACCGTCCGCCGCGATGGGCAGGTTCAGTTCGGCCAGAACAGCCGGATTGATGCGCGCCAAGGTGAGGCCCGGCAGGCTTGCATCTTCGGAGAGTGTCGTCTCTTCACGCGGCGGGCTGTCTGGCGGTGGGATGAGGGCGACGGTCAACACGTCTTCCTCACCATCGCGCAGGCGGGTCATTGTGGCACTGTCCTGATCGCTGGCAACACTCATGCGGAACAGCATTTCGCCAGGGCTGCCCACGGTCGCGCCATCAACGGCCAGCACCACGTCGCCCACTTCGAACCCGGCCTCGGCCAGCGGGCTGGCCGGGTGCAGACCGGCAAGCATGATGCCACCGGGTCGGTCACGGCCAAGCGTCTCGGCCAGATCGACGTCAACCGCCTGCCCTGTAGCCCCGGCCCATGGCCGAATGAAACGGTCATTGCCGTCCCGCGCCTGTTTAACGAACGCCGCCACAAGATCGGCGGGAATGGCAAAGCCGATCCCGTTCGACCCGCCCGAACGGCTGAGAATGCGGGTGTTGATGCCCAGAAGTTGGCCGCGCATGTCGATCAGCGCACCGCCAGAGTTGCCCGGGTTGATCGGTGCGTCGGTCTGAATGAAATATCCCGCCCCGCGCCCATTGCTGCCGCCCGAGCGTGCAAGCCCCGAAACGATACCAGAGGACACGGTTTGCCCCACCCCAAAGGGGTTGCCGATGGCGAGGGTCAATTCGCCCACCTCAACCGTTTCACTGTCGCGTAAGGATAGAAACGGAAGGTCCTTTGCATCGTCGATCTTGAGGATCGCCAGATCACTTTCCTGATCCCCGAGCAGCACGCGGGCATCATATTCACGCCCGTCATTCAGCACGACCCGGATATCGGTCGCTTGCCCCACCACGTGGTAGTTCGACACGACAATCCCATCCTCACCAAGGATGACGCCGGACCCGAGCGAGTTCTGCACACGCGGTTGAGGTTGCCCGAACCCTTCGAACAAACGTTCGAAGAACGGATCGTCCATGAAGGGCGTGCGCGCACGCGCCTGGGTGACAAAGCGCACATAGATATTCACGACCGCCGGGGCTGTTTCGCGCACCAGCGGCGCAAAACTGAGGGTGATTTCCGACTGGTTTTGCGGCACGCGCGTTTCTGCCTGCGCACCTTGGGCAAACAGGCCAAGCAAAATGATCAAAAACAGGTGTTTCATGGCGTCCTCGTCTGCGTCCGGATATGCGCCCTGCCCCGGACAAATGCAACAGAACTGACCGAACGCAATTCCGGCCCCCAGCTGAGAGATACAATGAGGGCATGCATATATTGCTCGGAGACAGAGCAAAGGAGAACCAAAGAAATGGCAAAACTAGATCGGGGCACCTTGGTCGTCGTGGCTGATGGTGAAAAGGCGCTGTTCCTGCGCAATCTGACAGATCGGCGAAACCCCAAATTCGAAGTGACGGACGTGGAAGCGCAAGAGAACCCTCCGTCCCGCGCGCAATCGACCGACCGGCCCGGGCGCATGAAGGATGGTGGACCGGGTCAATCGTCCGCCCTGGAGGATACGGATTGGCACACCTTGGCCAAGGATCGGTTCGCCAAGGAATTGTCCAACATGTTGTACGCTGAAGCGCACAAGGGCGCATTCGACAAGCTGGTTCTGGTGGCATCACCGCAGGTGCTCGGCGTGCTCCGCGCCGACATGCACATCGAGGTCACGGCCAAGATCGTTGCCGATATCCCCAAGACGCTGACCAATCACCCGGTGCACGAGATCGAGAAAATCGTGAAGGCCGAACTTGGTCTCTTTTGAAACGCAAAACGCCGCCCCGGATCAGGGGGCGGCGTTTCCGCTTCGCTGTGCGCAAAGCCTTATTCTTCGGCAGCGTCTTCTGCTGCGACGCGGGCCTTGTCAGCGGCGCCCTTGGCGTCGCGGTCGCGGTCCACGAATTCGATGATCGCCATGGGCGCCATGTCACCGTAACGGAAGCCAGCCTTCAGAACACGAATGTAGCCGCCTTGGCGCTCGGCGTAGCGCGGGCCAAGGACGTCAAACAGCTTGGCAACGTATTGCTCTTCTTTCAACTTGGACGCGGCCTGACGACGGGCGTGCAGATCACCGCGCTTGGCAAGCGTGATCAGCTTTTCAACGATAGGCTTCAGTTCCTTGGCCTTGGGCAGTGTTGTTTTGATTTGCTCATGTTCGATGAGCGAGCCTGCCATGTTGGCGAACAGAGCCTTGCGGTGCTCATGTGTCCGGTTCAGGCGGCGGTAACCACGTGCGTGACGCATTTTTCTTCTCCAAATCGTGCCCTCTACGGGCTGTTTTGCTTTGTCTGGCCCGCGATGCGTGTCTTGGGCTCTCCTTGGGGCGTTATGCCCGGTCGTCGGGTGGGCGTGACCGCCCACCCTAATGGCTATTAGAAGTTGTCTTCGAACTTCTTGGCCAGATCTTCGATGTTGTCCGGCGGCCAGTCCTCGACATCCATGCCAAGGTGCAGACCCATGCCCGACAGCACTTCCTTGATCTCGTTCAGGGACTTGCGGCCAAAGTTCGGCGTGCGCAACATCTCTGCTTCGGTCTTCTGGATAAGATCACCGATGTAGACGATGTTGTCGTTCTTCAGGCAGTTTGCCGAACGCACGGACAGTTCCAGCTCGTCCACTTTCTTCAGCAGAAGCGGGTTGAACTCGAGGCCATCGTCATCGTCTTGACGGCTTGCCGATTCCGGTTCGTCGAAGTTGACGAAGATGCCCAGCTGGTCCTGCAGGATGCGCGCAGCAAAGGCCACGGCATCGTCAGGGCTGATGGAGCCATCGGTTTCGACCTTCATGGTCAGCTTGTCATAGTCCAGCACCTGGCCCTCCCGGGTGGGCTGCACGTCATAGCTGACCTTCTTGACCGGCGAATAGATCGCATCGATCGGGATCAGACCGATAGGCGCGTCTTCCGGCTTGTTCTTGTCCGCCGACACATAGCCCTTACCGGTATTCACGGTCAGTTCCATGTAGACATCCGCACCATCGTCGAGGTGACAGATGACCAGATCGCGGTTCAGGATCTCGATCCCGGCGCTTTCCGAGATGTCACCAGCCGTCACAACGCCCGGACCCTTGGCAGAAATCGACAGGCGCTTGGGCCCTTCGACTTCCATGCGCAGGCTGACCTGCTTGAGGTTCAGGATGATGTCGGTGACGTCTTCACGCACACCGGCGACGGACGAAAACTCGTGCAATACGTTGTCGATCTGCACAGACGTGATGGCCGCGCCTTGCAGCGACGACATCAGCACGCGGCGCAGCGCGTTGCCCATGGTCAGGCCAAAACCGCGTTCCAGCGGTTCAGCAACAACGGTGGCCTGTCGTGCGGGTTCATTGCCCGGCTTGACGTCAAGCTGCTGCGGCTTGATCAGTTCGGCCCAGTTCTTATGGATCATGCGTCCCTCCATTCCTGTCGACGCGCCATGTCCCAACGCGCGACTCCCGAGGTTTCAAAAAGCAGATTGGGGCCGTGCGAAACACGCGGCCCCAAAAGGTGTTGGATGTCGCTTAGACGCGGCGACGCTTGGGTGGGCGGCAGCCATTGTGGGCAATCGGCGTCACGTCGCGGATCGACGTGATGTTGAAGCCAACAGCAGCCAACGCGCGCAAAGCCGATTCACGACCCGAACCCGGGCCCTGCACTTCGACTTCCAGCGTCTTAACACCGTGGTCCTGAGCTTTCTTGCCAGCATCCTCTGCTGCCATCTGGGCCGCATAGGGTGTCGACTTGCGCGAGCCTTTGAAACCCATGGTGCCAGCAGACGACCATGCGATCGCGTTGCCTTGCACGTCCGAGATCAGGATCTTGGTGTTGTTGAACGAAGAGTTCACATGCGCCACGCCTGCGGCGATGTTCTTGGAGACCTTTTTCTTGGCTCCACGGCGGGTATCACGTGCCATTGGTGCGTCTCCTTATTTCTTCTTGCCGGCAATGGCCTTTGCGGGGCCTTTGCGGGTGCGAGCGTTGGTGTGTGTGCGCTGACCACGGACGGGCAGGTTGCGACGGTGGCGCAGGCCACGGTAGCAGCCCAGGTCCATCAGGCGCTTGATGTTCATCTGTGTCTCACGACGCAGGTCACCCTCGACGGTAAAGTTCTCGTCGATGTGCTCGCGGATTTTCAGAACTTCAGCATCGCTGAGTTCGTTCACACGGCGGCTGGCATCGATACCAACTGCTTCGCAGATTTTCTGAGCTGAGGTGTTGCCGATACCCGTGATATAGGTCAGGGCGATCGGAACGCGTTTGGCTGTGGGGATGTTGACCCCTGCAATACGTGCCACTTGGGCTTTCCTTTCGTTGCGAGCCCGTCATTCCAGGCCCTTTTTTCACAACATAAGGCCCAAGGATTTTGCCCCCGGGCCTGCAGCTGATCAGGTGATCCGACCGGACGCGTTCCGGTCTTTGATTCTCGTTAGAGATGGCGTGAGATAGGCCTTGTTTTGTGGGACGTCAAGAGTGGTTTAAGCAATCTGCTCTGCATGGGCTGGTTCGATCCCTTCCGGCCAGTCTGCCTCATCGGCATGTGCGCGCAAAAGGGCAGCAAACCGGGCCGTGTCCTGCGCGGGCCAGCCATGCCCCAGGCCGGTTGCGCGGCAGGCTTGGGCATGTGGCAGTGCCGCGCAGATCGCCGATTGCCCGTCCAGGATCAGGCGGTGTTCCTTGCTGCCGGCTGCAACCAGCACGCGCGTCGACACCCGGTCCAGACCGGCAGGCGGCGTGAACGCAACAACATCACAGGTGGCACGTGCAAAGGCACGGGGCCGGGTTTGGACAGCACCCGCCACATATGGTTCCATCAGATCGGGCGACACACCCATGGCCGTCGCATTGCGCCTTGCCAGAAAGGGCCGCGTGATAAACGGGGCCATGGCCCAACTTATCACCCGCATCATCCGCGGGTTCGGCATGTCACCCTGATGAATGCCGCTGAGCAACGCGTGTTGAAACCGGTCGGGCGCGAGCGCAAGCATCGTCAGGCCCACATAGGCCCCCAGCGACACGGCCGCGATGCCGGTCACGGAGTCTGGCAATGTATCAAGCACGGCCTGCGCAGTATCCGTGATGCTGCGCCAGGGTACATCGCGGCTGCCGCCATGGCCGGGCAGGTCCACCAGGAGGGACCGGGTGTCGGGCAGGTGCGCAGCGACCGGCGCAAACACGTCTGCCGACATTGCGACGCCAGGCAGAAACGCAAAGGCCGGCGCATGCGCCGGCCCCATCGCAGTAACGTTCAGCGCCACGCTATTTGACAACGGCAGCGATCGCCGCCTTTACATCGGCGATCTCGCCCAGCCCATTGATCTTCGCCAACTGGCCCTTGGCATAGTAATAGCCGATCAGCGGAGAGGTCTTCTTGTAGTATTCCATAAGGCGGGTCTTGAGGCTTTCCTCGTTGTCGTCCGCCCGACGCTTGAACTGGTTTTCGGCGCCGCAGTTGGTGCACTTGCCGTCCGACGGGATCGGCTTGGTATTGTCGTTATAGACCTCACCGCATGCGCCACATGTCGAACGCGCAACGATGCGGGCGACAAGCGCCTCGTCATCCACTTCCATCTCGATCACAGCGTCCAGGGTCTCGCCCTTCTCCGCCAGCAGATCGGCCAACGCATCGGCCTGCGCCAAGGTGCGGGGGAAACCGTCAAAGATGAAGCCATTGGCCTTCACTGTCTCAAGCTGTTCGCGGATCAGACCAATGACGATCTCGTCCGTGACAAGTGCGCCGCGGGCCATGACGTCGGCCACGATCTGGCCCATCTCGGTCCCACTGTCCTTGGCAGCGCGCAACATGTCGCCTGTCGACAATTGCACCATGCCCCGTTCTTCAACCAGAAAACGCGCCTGCGTTCCCTTGCCCGCGCCCGGCGGGCCCAAGAGAATAATGTTCATCAGCTGTCCCCTCCCTGGACCGCCTTAGCGACGGACAGGGCTCCTTTTGCGGCGGGTCTTGTTGCCCTTACCGCGCAGTTGCGATTTCTCGATCAAGCCTTCGTACTGGTGAGCCAACAGGTGGCTTTGTACTTGCTGGATCGTGTCCATGGTCACAGATACCACAATCAGCACGGATGTCCCGCCAAAGTAGAACGGAATGGCGAACTCACCGCGCAGAATTTCGGGCAGCAGACAGACCAGCGCCAGGTAGGCCGAACCCAGAACCAGCACGCGGTTGACCACGTATTCGAGGTATTCAGCGGTTTTCTTACCGGGGCGAATACCAGGGACAAAGCCGTTCTGGTTCTTGAGGTTGTCGGCTACGTCATCGGGTTTGAAGCTGACGTTGAACGTATAGAAATAGGCAAAGAAGACGATCATCGCTGCAAAGAACAGCAGGTACAGAGGCTGACCGGGGCCAAAGTTGGCCAAGAGCCACGACATGATCGGGCTGGTCGAGTTGCCAGAGAAGGTCGAGATCGTCACGGGCAGCAGCAGCAGCGACGAGGCAAAGATCGCAGGGATCACGCCCGCAGGGTTCACCTTGACCGGCAGGTGCGAGGACCCACCGTCATAAACCTTCATCCCCACCTGACGGCGCGGATACTGGATGTGGATCTTGCGCAGCGCGCGCTCCATGAACACCACGAAGGTGATGGTCACCACGACCATCAATATCACACCCACGATGATCGCAGGGCTCAACGCACCCGAGCGACCGCTCGCAAAGAACTGCGCCAGCGCCGCAGGCACCTCGGCAATGATGCCGACAAAGATGATCAGTGAAATACCGTTGCCGATGCCGCGTGCGGTGATCTGCTCACCCAGCCACATCAGGAACATGGTGCCACCCACCAGCGTGATCAGGCACGACATGCGGAAGAACATGCCCGGATCGGTCACCAGATCGCCGGATTCCAGCGATACAGCAAGGCCATAGGCCTGCAAGGTCGCCAGTGCCACCGTGCCGTAGCGGGTGTATTGGTTGATCTTCTTGCGCCCCTGTTCGCCCTCTTTCTTGAGTTGCTCAAGCTTGGGCACCATCGAGGTCAGAAGCTGCACGATGATCGAGGCCGAGATGTAAGGCATGATGCCAAGGGCAAAGATGCCCATCCGGCCCAGCGCACCACCGGTGAACATGCTGACCATGCCGCCAATGCCTTGGCCTGCACTTTCCATGAACTCCCGCAGGGCAGCCCCGTCGATGCCGGGCACCGGGATAAAGGTGCCAAGGCGGTAGACGATCAGCAGACCGAGGGTGAACAGGATGCGGTTGCGCAGGTCGGTGGCCTTACCAAGAGCGCTCCAGCTCGTGTTGGCGGCCATATTCTCGACGGCAGATACCATGCGGGTGTGTTCCTTTATGGCGAAACGCCGCCCAAACCGTTTTCCGGCGGGCGGCGTAGGAAAAACTAGAGACTATGTAAGCCGCATATTCGCGGCTCACAAGGCGTCAAACTGGCTTACTCGGCGGCCGCCGCGGCTGTGGTCAACGACCCACCCGCTTTTTCAACGGCTTCGACGGCCGATTTGGACGCGCCGGTCACAGCAAGTTCAACTTTCGAGGTGATCTCACCTTTGGCCAGAACGCGGATACCGTCAAGCTTGCGGCGCACGAGGCCCGAAGCAATCAGCGCATCTTCGTCGATGGCTTTTTTCGCGTCGATCTTGCCGGCGTCGATGAATTTCTGGATCAGGCCCAGGTTCACAACGGCAAATGCCTTGCGGTTCGGCTTGTTGAAGCCACGCTTGGGCAGACGTTGGTAGAGGGGCATTTGCCCGCCTTCGTAGCCGTTGATGGCCACACCCGAACGAGATTTCTGACCTTTGATACCACGGCCACCCATCTTACCGGTGCCGGAGCCAGGACCACGGCCCACGCGCTTGCGGGGCTTGGTTGCGCCAGGATTGTCGCGCAGTTCATGCAGTTTCATATCGCTTCTCCTTGCCGGATGTGCCCCACGAAGCGTGAACAGGACAACCGCGGCGTTTCTTGGTTTTGATTCTCGTGGCGCAAGACGCCACCGGGGGCGTATAGACCCAGCACCCGGACGGATCAAGCCCCGTCCACCTCATCCATGGGCCGTACATCTGCGGCGCACAGCCTCTACACCTCGCCGCGACGGCCCATTTTGCACGCGGTACCGCAAGATTTTGATTCACAGACCAGAATTTGGCCGATAGAGGTGAAAATCACATAACAAAAAACAGCCCTCGCAACGGGGGCGCGCAGTCAACAGGCCATCGGAGACGCACAAAGTGCTCCAAGACTTTCTTCAGCATCCCGGTGTTGTGCACCGCGCGGGCATCGCCGCGGCGGTTCTGAGCGTCTATGCGTTCTGGCCTTACATCCGTGACATACTGACAAACCGGACCCGGCCCGAACGCGCGTCCTGGCTGATCTGGGCCGTGCTAAGTGCCGTGTCCCTGCTAAGCCAGATCTATGAAGGGGCTGACGGATCACTGGGTTTTGCCATCGCGCAAACGGCGGGCACGGTCATCATCTGTGGCCTGACCTTCTGGAAAACCACCGGCCTGCGGTTCAAGACCGACGACAGCCAGGTGCTGACCGCCACCGCCGTGGGCATCTGGCTGTGGGCGGAAATGGAAAGTGCGGCCTATTCCCTGTTCGTCACGATAACCATGTCGATGATGGGTGGGCTTCTGACCATGCAGAAGGCCTTTCTCGATCCCAAATCCGAAACATGGGCAACATGGGCCGCCTTCTTCGTGTCGGCAGCGCTGGCCGTTGTGGCGATTGGCGGGGCGGACTGGCTGCTCTTGGCGTATCCGCTTTATGTCATGGTCCTGTCAGGTGGCATCATGCTGTGCATGGGCGCGGGTCACGTATGGGCGGCGCGACGTGCCCCTACCCTGCCCGACGCCCCTCACCAGCAGCTGACCCTGTCCGTCATGTCGTTTCAACGGACGGGTTCACCCAGCGTGTCGGAGTAAACGGCCGCGCAATCGCACGTTCCAACAGTTCAAGCCGGTCTTGTCCATAAAAGACCTCACCCTCCAGCACATATGTTGGCGATCCGAAAACACTGGCAGCCAGGGCCGCCTGACTATTGGCTGCATATTGGGCCGCAACCTCTTCGGATCGTGCCCGCGCAAGCAAATCGTCCGCGTCATGCCCCAGACCTTTGGCAAGTGCACGCAGCGTCAGTACATCTGACAGGTCCGCATCGTCGCGCCAATGCGCCTCAAGGATCGCATGGGCCATGGCGTCCACCTGGTCACCGCGGTCACCAAGGGCGAGGATGATGCCACTGGCCAATGTGTAGTCTGCGTCATGATAAGTCGGGCGGAACGACACCACCGGCACATCGCGCAATTCGGCCCACCGCTCGATCTCGCGGCCAAAGAAGTAATCCACATGCGCCTGCGTGCGCGCCCGGAAGGGCAGACTGCCCTGCGCCTCGACCACCGGGGACAACGCAATGGGGCGGTGCACAAGGGTTAGACCATGGGTGGCACATATCTGCATGACCTTGGCGGAGCCAAGATAGGCAAAGGCGGAATGGGCGGAGTAGTAGTAGGTGAGGTCTGTCATGCGACGCAGGCTAGGCGTCAAATCCATGTTCCACAACGCTTGCGACATTGCTTTTGGTTTGCGGGTGGTGCCATCCTGCCGTCGATGATTGCCCTCCGTCCCCTGATGATGGCCACTGCACTTGCGGCCACCCTGCCCACGATGCTGTCCGCGACGGGATGCGCCCGGGATGCAATGCTGGTGTTTGACGGCTCGGCATCCATGGATGAGCTCAGCTTCGATGTCTCGCGCAAGACCCGGATCGTGGATGCCCGCACGGCGCTGCGGGATGCCCTGCCCGACATCACACCGTTTCGCCGGGTTGGTCTGCTGACCTACGGGCCCGGTGCAAGTGCCGACAGTTGCGCCAATATCGACCTGCGCTTTGGTCCACGGGCCGATGCGGCAGCCGCCATTGTGGATCAGATCGACACCCTGCAACCCAAAGGGCTGACAGCTCTGGCCGCGTCCGTTCGGGCCGCCGCCGATGCGCTCGATCACCGGAACCGGTCGGGTATCGTCGTGTTGGTCACGGATGGCAACGAAACCTGCGGCGGGCGCCCCTGCGCCCTGGGCACCGCGCTCGCCAAAGAGGCAGCGGACCTGACCGTGCATGTCATCGGCTTCCAGGTGGTCGTGGACTTCTTCAGCTGGGACAACCCCGAGCAGGTGGATGTGGGCGCAGGCAACACGGTCGCCAAATGCCTCGCCGATCGGACGGGCGGGCTCTATGTCTCGACGGATACGGTGGACGAGTTGGCGGACGCACTGCGCGCAACATTGGGCTGTGCGTTGATCGGGTCCGTCCCTCCGGCACCGATCCCTCCGTTCAGTGCCTTCGAAACATCAACCGCCCCACGCCGTCAGACATGAACCAACACTGACTGTCGGCCTGGCCTTCGAGGACGGACCCAAAAGGGGTGATGCCCTTCCAGTAAATCGCACGTCCCTGCGCCTACTCCACCCAAACGGGAAGGTATGGAAAACCGGACTGGCGTGAAACGCGCGGGTCGGGTCTACTCCCCCCATAACACTTCAGCCGAACCACATTATCGGCATCCGCAATTTATTTTTTAAGGAACCGCGCCCGGTCAAACCGGGCGCGCATTTCAGGACACCTACGGTATTGTTTGACGTCATCTTTCAGGATCCCAACCTGCTATGGCTGATCGGGATCGCATCCGCATTGCTCAGCACCTATGCCTATCTGCCCTATGTCTTCGACACCCTGTCGGGTCGGACACGGCCGCAACGCGCGTCATGGATGATCTGGTCTGTTTTGGGCAGCATCGCGCTGGCGTCCCAGATCTACGAAGGGGCCAGCGCATCGCTCTGGTTCGCAGCCATACAGGTGGGCGGCACAGTGCTGATTTTCATTCTGTCGCTCAAGCACGGAACCGGAGGCTTCCTGAACCGCTCAGATGCCTGCGTGCTGGCCGCAGCCGCCGTGGGCGTGCTGGCCTGGGCGCTGACCGAAACAGCTGTCTACGCGCTGGCCATCACGATCACCATTTCAATGATGGGCGGGGCCATCACGGTGACCAAGGCCTTTCGCAGCCCCGAGACCGAAACACTGACCACGTGGTCGGCGTCCTTTGTTGCGGCCACACTCGCCATCGTCGCCGTGGGTGGTCTGGACTGGGTGCTGCTGGCCTATCCGCTGTACCTTTGGGTCCTGAACGGGGCCATTGTCCTAGCCATCCTGCTGGGGCGTGCCCATCAGGCGCGCGCACCAATCTTTGTCCCACGCCATACGAAAAACGCCGCGCAGGTCCTGCGCGGCGTCTAAGTTCAGTAGGATCTTGCGATCCGTCCGGGGCGTTTAGCCCTTCTCTTCGATGATCTCGACCATGTGAGGGATCGAGTTGATCATGCCGCGCACGGAAGGGGTGTCTTCCAGCTCGCGGGTTTTGTGCATCTTGTTCAAGCCCAGGCCGATCAGGGTCGCGCGTTGTTTCGCGGGACGACGGATGGGGGAGCCGATCTGCTTGACGACGATTGTCTTAGCCATGGAACTCAGGCCTCCTCGGTTGCCGCTTCGGCAGCGGGTGCTTCATCGCGCTTGGGCAGGATGTCCGAGACTTTCTTGCCACGACGCTGCGCAACACCACGGGGCGACTGCTCTTTGCGCAGGCCGTCCATTGTGGCGCGGATCATGTTGTAAGGGTTCTGCGAGCCGATGGATTTGGACACAACGTCCTTCACACCCAGCATTTCAAATACGGCACGCATCGGACCACCGGCGATGATACCAGTACCCTCAGGGGCGGTGCGCATGACGACCTTGCCGGCGCCGTGGCGACCTTCCATGTCGTGGTGCAGCGTCCGACCTTCGCGCAGTTGCACGCGGATCATCTGGCGCTTGGCTTGCTCGGTGGCTTTGCGAATGGCCTCGGGGACCTCTTTCGCTTTACCTTTGCCAAAGCCGACGCGGCCCTTCTGGTCGCCAACAACGACAAGAGCGGCGAAACCAAAGCGCTTACCACCCTTCACGGTTTTCGACACACGGTTGATCGCAACCAGGCGATCTGCAAATTCCGGTGCCTCGTCGCGGTCGCGACGGTTGCCCCGGCGGTTATCACGTTCTGCCATCAGAACATCCTTTGAATTGGTGGCTTGCGCCAGTTCTACTCAATCCTGGTGGACCGGAATGGTCCCCGGATCATCGGAGGGGCGTCGCCGCCCCTCTCAGGGTCTTAGATCTTCAGACCGCCTTCACGCGCAGCGTCGGCCAGAGCCTTCACCTTGCCATGAAAGAGGAAACCACCGCGGTCGAAATATGCTTCGTCCACACCAGCTTTCTTCGCGCGCTCGGCAATCGCAGTGCCCACCTTGGTGGCGGCTTCCACGTTGTTCTTGCCCACGACGCCCAGATCCTTTTCCAGGGTCGAAGCCGAGGCCAGGGTCACGCCGTTCACATCGTCGATCAGCTGCACGCTGATGTTCTTGTTGGAACGGTGCACGCTCAGGCGGGGACGCCCGGCGTTGACCTTGCGAAGTTTGTTCCGGACGCGCAGGCGGCGCTTGAGGAACAGGGTCCGTTTGCTGTTTGCCATCTGTCTGGTCCTTACTTCTTCTTGCCTTCCTTACGGAAGATGAACTCGCCCTTGTAGCGGATGCCTTTGCCCTTGTAGGGCTCGGGCTTGCGCCACTCGCGGATTTTCGCGGCCACTTCGCCGACCTGTTGCTGGTCGATACCTTCGACAACAATCTCGGTCTGCTTGGGCGCGGTCACTGTGACACCCTCGGGTGCTACGAAATCCACATCGTGGGACAGGCCAAGGTTCAGTTTCAGGGTGTTGCCCTGCATCTGCGCCCGGTAACCCACACCTTGGATCTCCAGCTCTTTCTTGAACCCTTCGGTCACGCCGGTCACGCAGTTCTGCACCTGCGTGCGGGACATGCCCCACTGCTGGCGCGCGCGCTTGGACTTGCCGCGGGGCACGATGGTAACAACGTTGTCCTCAACATTGAGGGTCACGTCGTCGGTGGCGGTGAAGCTGCGGGTCCCCTTGGGGCCTTTCACTTCGATCGTCTGACCGGAGACGGATGCGGAGACACCCGAGGGCAGATCGACCGGTTTTTTACCAATACGAGACATCTGCTGTTCTCCTTAGAAGATCGTGCAAAGCACTTCGCCGCCAACATTCTGGCTGCGTGCGTTTGCATCCGACATCACGCCCTTGGAGGTGGAGACAATCGACACACCCAGACCCTGACGGACCTGCGGGATGTCGCCCACACCCATGTACACACGACGGCCGGGCTTGGACACGCGCTTAAGCTCGCGGATCACAGGCTCGCCTTCATAGTACTTGAGGCTGATTTCGATGGCCGGGTGGCCGTTGGCACCGGTGGTTTCTTCGAAGCCACGGATGTAACCCTCGTCCGCCAGCACTTCCAGAACGCGCACACGCAGTTTGGACGCAGGCGTCTCAACCACGGATTTGCCACGCATTTGGCTGTTACGGATGCGGGTGAGCATATCGCCGATAGGATCGTTCATAACTTATCTCTCCCTTACCAGCTCGATTTCACCATGCCGGGGATCTGGCCTTGCGAGCCAAGGTCCCGCAGCGCGATCCGGCTGATCTTCAGCTTGCGATAATACGCATGCGGACGACCGGTCAGCTGGCAGCGGTTGTGAAGACGCGTGGCCGAGCTGTTGCGGGGCAGTTTTGCCAGCTTCAGCGAGGCGCGGAAACGCTCTTCCATCGGTTTGGTTTCGTCGCTGATGATTGCTTTAAGCTCCGCACGCTTGGCGGCGTACTTCTTCACCAGCTTCTCGCGCTTCACTTCGCGCGCGATCATGGATTTTTTAGCCATATCTTTTTCCTCTGCGCTTACGAGTTGAAGGGCATGTTGAAATGCTTCAGCAAGGATTTTGCCTCGGCATCGGTTTCGGCAGTCGTGGTGATCACGATGTCCATCCCCCAGGTCTCGTCGACTTTGTCAAAGTCGATCTCGGGGAAGACGATGTGCTCTTTCATGCCCATGGCATAGTTGCCACGGCCATCAAAGGAGCTACCGGAGACGCCGCGGAAGTCGCGGACGCGGGGCAGCGCGATGGTGACCAGACGGTCCAGGAATTCATACATGCGGTCGCCGCGCAGGGTGACTTTGGCACCCAAGGGCATGTCCTCACGCACCCGGAAACCCGCGATGGATTTCTTGGCTTTCGTGGTCAATGCCTTTTGACCGGCGATGGCGGTCAGGTCTTCCTGTGCGGATTTGGCTTTCTTGCTGTCACGGACAGCTTCAGCACCGCAGCCGATGTTCAGAACGATCTTGTCCAGACGCGGGATCTGCATGTCGTTCTTGTAGCCGAATTCCTCTTTCATGGCAGCGCGGATGCTGTCCTTGAACTGGGCCTTCAGGCGCGGGGTGTAGTTTGCTGTGTCAAGCATCAGATCACGTCCCCTGTTGTCTTGGCAAAGCGCACTTTCTTGTCGCCGTCCATTTTGAAACCAACGCGGGTGGGTTTGCCATTCGCGTCCAGCAGGGCCAGGTTGCTCAGGTCGACAGGCATCGCTTTGGGGATGCGGCCGCCTTGGCTTTCCTGGCTTTGACGTGTGGCGCGGATCGCGATGTTCACACCATCAACAACTGCTTTGTTGGCAGATGGGTTCACGGAAGAAATGGTGCCTTCCTTGCCCTTGTCCTTGCCCGTAAGCACGACGACCTTGTCGCCTTTTTTCAGTTTCGCAGCCATCAGAGCACCTCCGGAGCCAGCGAGATGATTTTCATGAAGTTCTTGCCGCGCAGCTCACGAACGACGGGCCCAAAGATACGGGTGCCGACGGGCTCGTTGTTGTTATTCAGAATAACGGCTGCGTTGCGGTCGAAGCGGATGGCGGTGCCATCTTCACGACGCACTTCTTTGGCGGTGCGTACGACGACGGCCTTGCGGACGTCACCTTTCTTTACGCGACCACGTGGGATGGCTTCCTTGACCGACACGACAATGACGTCGCCGACGGATGCGTATTTACGCTTGGAACCACCCAGAACCTTGATGCACTGAACGCGGCGCGCGCCGCTGTTGTCAGCAACATCCAGGTTTGTCTGCATCTGGATCATTTGGTGTCTCCCGACCTTTGGGGGGCTGATGCGTTCGCCTGATCCCCAGGGTTTCGATTAATGCGCGAAAGCGCTGGGGGCTTAGGCCTCCAGCACCTCCCAGCGTTTTGTCTTCGATTTCGGCGCGCATTCAATGATGCGAACGGTGTCACCGACCTTGAAGGCATTCTTTTCATCGTGCGCCCGGTACTTCTTGGACTTACGAATGGTCTTTTTCAGAACCGGGTGCGTAAAGCGGCGCTCGACGGACACGGTGACTGTTTGGGCATTTGCGTCGGAAGTCACGACGCCAGACAGGATACGCTTTGGCATTTCGTGCTCTCCTTATTCGGCCGCTTTGGCGGCTTGTTCGTTGAGGATCGTCTTGACGCGCGCAGCGTCACGACGGACCGAGCGCAGACGCGCCGGGTTCTCAAGCTGACCTGTGGCCTGCTGGAAACGCAGGTTAAAGGCTTCTTTCTTCAGATTTGCCAGCTCATCACGCAGCTGGTCCGGGGTTTTATCCCGAAGTTCCTGGGCGTTCATCGCCATTTTCCTTTTCAACATCACGAGGGTGCCGCCAAAGACGTGACACCGATTCCCGTGGAGTGGGTGAATAGAGGGGCCGTATATGGGGGCAATGCGCTTATGGCAAGGGGGTTTTGACACTTTCGCAACACTGCATAGCCACACGGCTCTGCACCTAATTGACACTATTTGGCGTCACCTCATACCGTACACTAAAAAATTAGAAGGGAAATGGTATGGGTGCTCTGGCGCTGTTGGCCCTGTTCGGAATGGCAGGCGCGCTCGTGGTCTTCAGCAATGATGAAGACGATGACACGACCGAGCCAGCGGATGACGAGGTTGAAGGGACGGAACTCGATATCTCCACAAGCGGTTCGTTCACCGGTACAGACGGCAACGATACAGTGTCCATTACGGGTGGCACGAATGACGTATCACTCGAAACCGGCGCAGGTGACGACATGATCCTAGGATCTGGAACCCTCGCGTTTGATGCATTCCAAGCCTCGGTTTCTACTGGTGCTGGAGACGACTTGATCGACTTGAACCTCGACAGTTCATCAGTTCATGGAGGTGATGGTAACGACACGATCACTGTGCGCGGTGCAGGTTCTGACGTTTTTGGTGATGCAGGCGATGATCTGATCGACATCACATCTGACGGTGACGTGATGAATGCCTATGGCGGCGAAGGCAATGACACGCTTCAATCGGGACCGCCTGGAACCGCACCATACAATTCAAGCGCCAGTGACAACTTGAATCTTTACGGAGGCGATGGAGACGACCTGATTTATGTGAACGGACCGAGCAGCAGTACCACGGGCTTTGTCGAAGTGGGTCATGGAGGCGCCGGTAACGATACAATCGTGATGACAAGCGTTCGCGCAGTTTCGAGCGAAGACCCAGGCTTAGCCGACGATATCGTCGCTTCAGGCGGCGAAGGCGAAGATACGTTTGTGATCCGCACACATGAAACGATAGCCACAGGTAGCAGTATGGTCGTCGAAAATGTCGATCAAAATGGGTTTCCACAAGGTAGCAACTCTCGTTTGGGATTGTTCAGGATCGAAGACTTTGAGAACGGTGTGGACACCCTTTCAATTGATGCAGATGCGGTTACCGATAGCAGCACGTTGGCCGAGGCACGCCTGGAGGAAGTAGTGAACCGCTCCGGCACAACGGACACGCAATTGATCCTTGTCTATGAAACCGCGGATCAGCAAACCGAAGAAATCACTGTGACGCTTTCCGGTGCGACCGATGTCACGTGGAATGATGTGGAGTTTGTGGGGGATCAGGTGCCAGCCTTGACACCGATTGCGTAGTCGATGCCACGCGATCTCGCACTGGCTCAATGGTGCGTTCCGCGATATTGAGCCGAAATGAAAATCACATCCCTCTTCGCCACCCGCCTCTATCACGCGCCCCTCTCCGAATTTGACCCCAAGGTCGACCCGGACGAGCTGGAACAACACTGCTACGCCATCGCCGAGGATGACGAGGCAGGCCACGGCTGGTGTGAGGCCGAAGGCTATCCCGGCTACACCTCCTATGCCTCGCTGGACGACCTGCCCTGGCGCTTCCCGATCTTCGCCGATCTGGTCAAGGCGCTCGACGCACACGTCGCGGCGTTCGCCAAGGAACTGGCCTTCGATCTGGGCGACAAGGCGCTGAAGCTCGACAGCATCTGGATCAACATCCTGCCCGAGGGCGGCATCCACACCGGCCACATCCACCCCCACTCGGTGATCTCCGGCACGACCTACGTGGCGATGCCCGACGGCACCAGCGCGCTGAAACTCGAAGACCCGCGCCTGCCAATGATGATGGCCTCACCGGGCCGCACCAAGGACGCGCCCGAGGATTTGCAGCAGTTCCACTACGCCAAACCATCCGTGGGCGATGTGCTGCTCTGGGAAAGCTGGTTGCGGCACGAGGTGCCCATGAATATGGCCGAGGACGAACGCGTGTCGGTCAGCTTCAACTACGGCTGGGAATAGGATCACGAAACTGTCAGCCCAAGTCCGCGAACCAGACTGGCCACAACCCAAGGTCGAACATATTCTCTGAAAACAGTACTTTGATTTCGGAGGACGACCTTTATGCCCCTATCGCGCTTTGCCCTGTCAACGACCGCCCTGCTCGTTTCACCCTCGCTGCTTCTCGCAGAGGGCGGCCCCGTCAGCGATGACGTGATCGCCGCCCAACGCGCGGCCTTGGCAGCCGAGACTGCGGGCAAGGGATACGGCCCACAGGCACCACGCGATCTCAATACGCTGACTGGCGACAATGCCCGCACATTCGAGACCGCGCCCGCATATGCACAGATGAACCTGTGCAACATCCACTTCCACGAAGGGGCCGAGCATTCGGGCGGTGAATTCACCACCTATATCGGCAACGGCGATGGCAAGGGCTACAACACCGGCTTTGCTTATGACGGCGAACTGACCGAGGCTGAACTTGCCCCCGTCGACTACCCCGTCGGACCCGTAGGCAAGAACGGCGCGCTGGAACCGGGCGACACGATCGAAGTCCACTACGTCCACACCACCGCACTGGTAGACCCCGGCCCCACCCTCGCCTCGTGCCTGAGCGAGGCGATCATCAACCCACAGCTGCGCGTGGAAACGCAGGTGTTCGTGCTGGTGAATGACGAAACCGCCGCCGATTTCGTGGACCTGACCGAGGTCGGTATGGTGGACGGCTACCATCAAGCGCTGAACATCCCCTCCGATACCGGCACGCCCATCACCTATGCAGGCTCGACCACCGGCCCCAGCTACAACGAGAAAGGCTCGCCCATCCAGGTGTCTTGGAGCGTCCGACCCCGAGTGCAAAAGGTCCATATCGGCAGCATCGCGGCATGGTTCGCGGACAATATCTTTGATGAGCGCAAAGGGCACGGCGTGCGCAATCTGGTGATCAACCCGGACCTGATTTCGAACATCGATAGCTAAGGGGGATGGCGGACCACAGGTCCGCCTTACATTCCGTCACACGCTTTGGGATAAACTGTCGTCCAAGGCGCCATGCGCGTGCGGTCGATGGTGGCATTAAGACGGGTGTTGCAGAGGAAAAACGATCCGTACCGTCGAACCTTGGATGGAGGTGAGCGGCGAACCGAAATGCGCCCATGGACAAAGCTCAATCGCGCAAGCGCCCTATTTCGGCGTCTCGGCTGCCTTCTTGGCCGCCTTTTCCTCTTTCGTCAGTTTGTTGCCCCACTGGTTGTTGGACAGGCCCAGCCCGTCCGGCATCGGCTTAGTCTTGCCCTTTTTGACCTCGCCGCCCTTGTCAAGGAACGCTTTGATCAGGTCTTCGTCGGTGGTCGGCTTGGGGACGTGTTTCATGGTCTGAGCCTCTCGATGCTGTTGAGAACACCTTAACGGCATCGCGGCGGATAGCTACCGCCAGACTCAGGAAACATTTTCTGTTCACATAGCGATGTGACGAACGCCAAAGGGAAGGCGGATTTAAGAGCCGACCAAATGGCAGTTTCAGCCGAGCATGTGCGGAAGCCGGGGGATGATCGGCCACACTGTGCCAAGCCGCGCCACCGACAGGCCATGGTCTATCAATCCCAGTGATGCGCTGTCGTTTCCACGTTTCCAGACATGTATACGAAAAACTCTATTCATCGCAGCACCAAGCCCCGCCATCGGCAGGCCACGGTCTGTCGACCCAACCCCTGTTCTGCAATGCTTTATGGCAGCCAAGTACATCTTCGATCCGAGCGACGCGCTGACATCACCCAATCGACAGGCCCGGGGGTGGCCTGTCCCTTCTCGGCAGATTTGGCGCTGCCAAATCACCTGTCAGGCTATGGATGGCGCGGCGGTCGGCGGCCTTGATTCCGCACTTCGTAATTTGCTCGAACGTGCGGAACCCTGGACGATCGGGCGCCGGTCGGGCTGGATGCCCGGCTGGGATCTATCGAATGAGTTGTTACTTCGGAAAAAACAGACGGCTGTGCTCCGCAACAAGATCGATAACCTTCCCATCACGTTCGGACCAAAGAATGTGGAATCTGTCAGACAGAATTCCTCCAAATCTATCCTTTGTTCCATCGGCCCCAAAAACAAGGCAATCGTCGGCTGCGCACTGAAGCTTCTCAACGTGACCGTGGAAGCTCATACCCAACCAAGGCCACTGTGTATGCGTACCCAGTGCCACCCAATCACCACCTTTTCTGACCGACACATCAAAATCGTGCCGCTCAAGAAGCGAATGAAGTTTTTCTGCATTTCCTTCTGTTTCGAAGTTTGTGGGAATTTGGAGCAAAGCCCGATTGGGGGTCAGCGCAAGCAGTGCTGCCAAAACAAATGCTAATACGCAGATGACCAGGAAACTGTTTTTGATTGTTTTGAACAAAGCCCACTCCAAACTGCTGGAAAGATATGGGTCCTTTTCAAGAAGAAAACCCCGACGCTCTCACGCTGGGCTCTGAATTCTCACCGTAGGGCGGGCTTCATCCCGCCACCACGTCACAAAACGTCCGGAGCAATTACGAGCGCCTTGATCGGCAGCTTCAAACGAACAACCCAAGCTCAGGTCAATCCAGCCACAACCAGTTTTCGTTGGACCTTATCCGCTTCTCCAGCTCGTCCCAACGCGCGGTGTACTCGCCCTCCAAATCAATTCGCCGCGCAAAACAAACGTCCTCCAGAAGCTCACTCTTTTTATCAATCGTGGCTATCAACCCTGAGGGCCATTCATGATCCAACAGGTCAAAATCCTCCAACATGAACTTCAGCAAAAATCGACGAATGTCTTCGTCCTTTGGCGCAAGCCTGAAACTCTCCTTCAGAAAGTCTGTTCTATGGGTCCCCGGATCGCCCACGTGCAACAGGTTCTGGTACAGTCGCCCCAGCCAAAACGCTCCCCTGGGATTGCCAGCACTGCGCCAACGAACAAGTGTCGGATAAACGAGCTCAGCAAAAATCTCGTGTCGGATCCTGTCGCAATCCAACGGAAGCCGCATCAAATACGCATGAACCCAACGGCCAATTTCGTCCGATGACTGAAAGCTATCGATGAACAGGCCAATGCTGGTCTTTGCACGATCCTTAAAACCGGCTTCCAGATTTTGCGAATACTCATGCCAGTGGCGAAGTTCCATATCCAGACAAAACATCGTTGAACACAAAAAGAAAACCCCCGACACTCTCGTGCCGGGGGCTCTCAGATTTCTACCGGGTGCCGCTACGATTGTGCCATTGGCACAATCACCGCGCACGGATTGCGCCCCGATGGGGCGCAATCGGTTTACCAGTCTTCGCGGACGATAACGCGTGTCTTGATCGGCAGCTTCATCGCCGCCAGACGCAGCGCTTCGCGGGCCACATCATCATTCACACCATCGATCTCGAACATCACGCGGCCGGGTTTGACCTTGGCCGCCCAACGGTCGACCGAGCCCTTACCTTTACCCATCCGCACTTCGATCGGCTTGGCGGTCACTGGCACGTCGGGGAAGATCCGGATCCAGACCCGGCCCTGACGTTTCATGTGACGCGTCATCGCACGACGTGCAGCTTCGATCTGACGGGCGGTGACCCGCTCGGGCTGGAGCGCCTTCAGGCCGTAGGTGCCAAAGTTCAGGTCGGACCCGCCCTTTGCCTTGCCCTTGATCGAGCCTTTGAACTGCTTACGGAACTTCGTACGCTTTGGTTGAAGCATCTCTACTCTCCTTTAGCGACGGCCACCGGCACCACGTGGGGCCGGACCGTCCTGGAGTTCTTGTGCCTTGCGGTCACGCGCAGCGGGGTCGTGTTCCATGATCTCGCCTTTGAAGATCCAGGTCTTGATCCCGATGATGCCATAGGCGGTTTCCGCCTCGACATGTGCGTAATCGATGTCAGCACGCAGGGTGTGAAGGGGCACACGGCCCTCACGGTACCACTCGGTGCGGGCAATCTCTGCCCCACCCAGACGACCGGCAACGTTCACGCGGATGCCCAAGGCCCCCATACGCATTGCGTTCTGCACGGCGCGTTTCATGGCACGGCGGAAGGACACACGACGTTCCAGCTGCTGTGCGATGCTTTCACCAACCAGTGCCGCGTCCAGCTCGGGCTTGCGCACTTCAACGATGTTGAGATGCAGCTCGCTGTCAGTCAGCTTGGCCAGCTTCTTGCGCAGACCTTCGATGTCCGCACCTTTCTTGCCGATGATGACACCAGGACGTGCTGTGTGGATCGTCACGCGGCACTTCTTGTGTGGACGCTCGATGATCACGCGGGCCACACCGGCCTGCTTGCACTCGGTCTTGATGAACTCACGGATTTTCAGATCTTCCAGCAGAAGATCACCGTAATCCTTGGTGTCGGCATACCAGCGGCTGTCCCAGGTGCGGTTCACCTGCAGGCGCATGCCAATCGGATTGACTTTGTTACCCATCAGGCTTGCTCCTCGACTTGACGCACTTTGATCGTGATTTCAGCGAACGGCTTCATGATCTTGCCGAAACGGCCGCGCGCCCGGGGGCGCCCACGCTTCATGGTCAGGTTCTTGCCAACCCAGGCTTCCGCGACGATCAGCTCGTCAACGTCCAGGTTGTGGTTGTTTTCAGCATTGGCGATGGCCGATTGCAGGCACTTCTTGACGTCCTGCGCGATCCGCTTTTTCGAGAAGGTCAGGTCCGTCAGGGCCTTGTCGACTTTCTTGCCACGGATCATCTGGGCAACCAGGTTCAGCTTCTGCGGAGACGTACGCAACATGCGCGTCTTCGCCATCGCCTCGTTGTCCGCCACGCGGCGTGGATTCTTATCCTTGCTCATTTGCGTTTCGCCTTCTTGTCAGCGGCGTGACCGTAATAGGTCCGCGTGGGCGAATATTCCCCGAACTTCTGGCCGATCATCTCTTCGGACACGTTCACGGGAATATGCTTGTGGCCGTTGTACACACCAAAGGTCAGACCCACGAACTGGGGCAGAATGGTGGACCGACGGGACCAGATCTTGATGACTTCGTTGCGACCGCTCTCGCGTGCCGCTTCCGCTTTCTTCAGCACATAGCTGTCGACAAACGGGCCTTTCCAGACTGAACGAGACATATCTTAACGCCCCTTCTTCTTGGCGTGACGCGAGCGGATGATCAGCTTTTGCGACGCTTTGTTCTTGTTGCGGGTACGGGCACCCTTGGTCGGCTTGCCCCATGGGGACACAGGGTGACGACCACCCGAGGTCCGGCCTTCACCACCACCATGGGGGTGATCGATCGGGTTCATAACGACACCACGCACAGACGGGCGAATGCCCTTGTGACGCATGCGGCCCGCTTTACCGTAGTTCTGGTTGCTGTTGTCGGGGTTCGACACGGCACCAACGGTGGCCTTGCACTCCTGGCGGACCAGACGCAGCTCGCCCGAGCTGAGGCGGATCTGAGCGTAGCCACCATCGCGACCCACGAACTGGGCGTAAGTACCAGCGGCACGCGCGATCTGACCACCCTTGCCGGGCTTCAGTTCGATGTTGTGCACGATTGTCCCGAT
Organism: uncultured Tateyamaria sp.; assembly: GCF_947496075.1. Lineage (GTDB taxonomy): Bacteria > Pseudomonadota > Alphaproteobacteria > Rhodobacterales > Rhodobacteraceae > Tateyamaria. The sequence continues at coordinate 5,023 of NZ_CANMBJ010000007.1, read as the reverse complement.
AGGCATCCCCGAGAACGGCATGGTGTTGCCGGGCTTGATGTCTGCCTTCATGCTCGAGATGATCTTGTCCCCGACGGCCAGACGCTGCGGAGCGAGAACATATGCCTGCTCGCCGTCTTCGTATTTCACCAGCGCGATGAACGCGGTCCGGTTGGGGTCATATTCGATGCGTTCGACCGTGGCCGCCACATCCATCTTGTTCCGACGAAAATCGACGATCCGATACAGACGCTTTGCGCCCCCGCCTTTGCGGCGCATCGTGATCCGTCCGGTGTTGTTGCGGCCACCATTCTTGGTGAGACCTTCGGTTAGCGCCTTGACGGGGCGCCCCTTCCACAGCTCCGAACGGTCGATCAGAACCAGCCCACGCTGGCCCGGCGTCGTCGGCTTATACGACTTGAGTGCCATGTTACTGTCTTCCGTTTTGCTAAACGACGGTTGGTCCGATGACCCCCGCCTATGGTTATAGGCCCCCGAAGGTGCCCGGTAGTATGCTCAAACGAGCAACGGCAAAGCCCCGGACGAATCCGGGGCCTTGCGGATGGGGTCGTTTAGGCCAGCGAGGTGGTGGGGTCAACCCGTAGGGTGGGCATTCTGCCCACCATCCAACGCACACAACCGGGCGAACCCAGAGCCGGACGCGCGCCTGACCGTGGGCTGGCGTAGCAACGATGGAACAGCGCACTTTACGACAGCCAAGCACATCCCCAGATTTCCACGGGCAGTGCGACGTAACCATAGCGCCAGCCCGCCGGGACGGTCAGGCGCTCGCCCGGCGCCTGCGGCTTGATTCCGGGCGATCAGTTTTGACCGGCATCTCTTTCAACAATGCACAGAGTGCTAGCAGAATCTGCATCGCCGATCTCAACAACCCGATCCTTGTACATCAGAACACCTAAACCATGCTCTTCCTCCCAATCACAGTAGAAGTCATATCCAACATAAGGTGAGCCAGACCGCTCAATCTGATGTATGTGAATTGTATGCAATTGGATGATGGAACAAAGGTCATCCTTGTGATTGATCGACGGCGGTTTAGGCCAATGGGGATCCCCATTTATGGCGTATTCGAACTCTTGGCAGATCTTCGGATATCCATGAAACAAACCATTTAAGACAGCTTGGGCCTGTTCGACATGAAAATCTTCAAATGCCTTGATCAACGCCAATTCGTTTTGATCTAGAGATTGTTCGCCTCGGCCTTCCGGCGCAAAAAGAACTTGTACTGTTCCCAAGGCGCGTTTCTTTGGATCTATTTCGCCAAATTGCTCTTCGCTGGTGCTGAAACCTGCCCAGACCGGAAAGGTTTCTTCGGCAATCCAGAAAAATTCGTCGAACTCAAAGTCCAAGGTTATGCCTCTCTATTGCCTTTGCCCATCTTCAACAACTTGAGGGAAACAGCAAGAAACACACGATCCGGATCAATTCCCGCCCCCATGGCCGCCGCCCTGACGGCCTTCAACCCCGCCACCGCACAAGCGTGGATGGAGATCACAATCTAGTGCACCTGCTTTGCCATGGACTGGGTGCAAAAGGACTTCGCCGCGCAGCCCTTCAAAAATGCGCCTTGGCCTCGTCCGGTTTACCCGCTGCAATAGCCAGCAAACCACCCACGGCACAAAACCCGATCGGGAACATCGTGAAGACACCAAATCCAAAGGCGTGATACATCAATCCTGCGGCAGCCAGCAGAAACAGTCCTCCCCACAATGCCCTGATCTTCGCCATGGCGCCTCCGGCAATGGCCAGCAATGGGGCGACAAAGCTGCTGATGCGCACCAGTTGTTCATTGTCAAACGTGCCAAACACCTCACCGACCTCACCGTGGGCACGCACAACCTCGCTATAACCATAGCCGAAAAAGCCGACGACCATCGCGATCAATCCACCAATGATCCCAAGCACAAGCGCTGCATTCCGCATAGCGTTACCGTCTCCAAACTGTACCGGAGTGATATATACTTCCGTCAGGCAAACAAAAGCCACGGCCGCATACCCTGCTTGCGCCTTCCCAACGCTGGTCGCGCACTGTCGGGCACCTGCACCCATCAGTGACCAGCTTTGACTTCGGCTTGGTTGACGGCTTGCGAACCGACCGAGGCCGTGAGCTTGCCCCCTCGCACAGCCAACAGATCGCGCCAAAACGATCCAGATCAATGCGCGCCCCCGCAAACCCGCTACACTGTGCCCATACCTTGCAGCAAAGGACACCCCATGCCCAAATCCACACCGCCCAAGATCAGCCCCGCCCCCATGGCCGCCGCCCTGACGGCCTTCAACCCGGCCACGGCCCAAGCGTGGATGGAGATCACAACCGAATGCACCCGCTTTGCCATGGACCGGGTCCAAAAGGACTTCGCCGCGCAGCGCGCCATGATGGCCTGCACGTCTCCCACCGAACTGATGACGCTGCAATCCAGCTATTGCCGGGACGCGGCACAGGAATATGCGGATCAGGCCACCCGAATGGTCGAAATGATGACCAGGGCCACCGCACAGGTGACCGAAGGCATCGCCTCCCCCACCTCTCGCAAATATGACGACATCCCGCTCTGAGATCAGGCCCCCGCCTGTCCCAAGGCCCGCGCGTTCCCCTGCGCCATAGGGCGGGGTTCACCCCGCCTCGCCCGGGCCAATGCTCCATCGGACGTCAATCACCGAGGTGTCCGCAGCCCCCTGCGTCCAGCCCCAAACCGTTAACACTCCCCTAACCCGCCGCTGTAACCCATTGATTTCGCGTCACCCGCTTTCTGTCCCACCATGGGACACGAAAAAACCCCGACCGCTCACGCAGCCGGGGTTCCCATTTTTTTCCGTAGGGCGGGGGTTTCCCGCCACCCCGATCAAAGACCGGTCGATACGTCGATCGTGTTGCCTTCTTCCAGCGTCACATAGGCCTTTTTCACGTCCTTGCGCTTGCCCAACTGGCCGCGGAAACGCTTGACCTTACCCTTGGTGATGGTCGTGTTCACGGCCTTCACCTTCACACCAAAGAGCGCCTCAACGGCCTCCTTGATCTGGGGCTTGTTGCTGTCAATCGCCACTTCAAAGACCACCGCGCCGTTCTCGGACGTCATGGTTGCCTTTTCCGTGATGATCGGCTTGCGGATCACGTCGTAATGTTCTGCCTTGGCACTCATTTCAAACGAGCCTCCAGTGCTTCGACACCCGCCTTCGTGATCACCAGGATGTCACGCTTCAGGATGTCATATACGTTTGCACCCATCGTCGGCAGGATATCCAGACCTTCGATGTTGCGCGATGCTTTCAGGAAGTCTTCGTTGACCGAAGCCCCGTCAATCACCAGCGCACGCTTCCAGCCCAGGTCCTTGACCTGCTTGGCCAGAGCGGCGGTTTTGCCAGCCGATGCTGCATCCTCGATGATCACCAGCTCGCCTGCCTTGGCCTTCGCCGACAGGGCGTGCTTGAGACCAAGCTTGCGGAACTTCTTGGGCAGGTCGTGGCCGTGCGAACGTGGCGTCGGACCCTTATAGATACCACCCTTGCGGAAGATCGGCGCATTGCGGTCACCATGGCGTGCGCCGCCGGTGCCCTTCTGGCGATAGATCTTCTTGGTCGAGTAGCTGGTTTCCGAGCGCGTCTTGACCTTGTGGGTGCCAGCTTGCGCGTTGTTGCGCTGCCAGCGGACCATGCGGTGCAGAATATCGGCGCGGGGCTCAAGACCGAACAGGTCCTCGCTCAGCTCGACAGATCCGGCTTTGCCGCCGTCCAGTTTGATCACGTCAAGTTTCATGCTTCACCACCTTCCGCGGGTGCTTCTTCCGCCGGTGCTTCGGTTACAGCCGCCGATTTCAGCGCAGCCGGAAACGGCACGCCATCGGGCAGTTTCTTCTTCACGGCATCCTTGACCGTCACCCAGCCGCCTTTGGAGCCAGGTACAGCGCCCTTGATCATGATCAGGCCGCGATCTGCGTCCGTCTTCACGACTTCCAGGTTCTGAGTGGTCACGCGGGCCGCACCCATGTGGCCAGCCATCTTCTTGCCTTTGAACACCTTGCCGGGGTCCTGACATTGGCCGGTCGAGCCGTGCGAACGGTGGCTGATCGACACACCGTGCGAGGCGCGCAGACCACCGAAGTTGTGGCGTTTCATGGCACCGGCAAAGCCTTTACCGATGGATGTGCCGGATACGTCGACCTTCTGACCTTCCAGGAAATGCTCGGCCGAGATTTCCTCGCCCACACCAATCAGGTTGTCTTCGGTCACGCGGAACTCAACGAGCTTCCGCTTGGGTTCGACTTTCTGGGCTGCAAAGTGACCGCGCATCGCCTTCGAGACGCGCTTTACTTTGGGGCTGCCGGCACCAAGGGTCACGGCCGTGTAGCCATCCTTGTCCGAGGTCCGGTTGCCCACAACCTGCAGACCGTCCAGTTGAAGAACGGTCACAGGGATCTGCTTGCCGTCTTCCATGAACAGCCGGGTCATGCCGACTTTCTTTGCGAGAATTCCAGAGCGCATATTCATACCCTCCTTACGATTGCAGCTTGATCTCGACATCCACACCAGCGGCAAGGTCGAGCTTCATCAGCGCGTCCACGGTCTGGGGGGTCGGATCAACGATGTCGAGGAGACGCTTGTGCGTGCGGATCTCGAACTGGTCACGGGATTTCTTGTCAACGTGCGGACCGCGCAGAACAGTGAACTTTTCGATCTTGTTCGGCAACGGGATTGGGCCGCGCACGGACGCACCGGTACGTTTGGCGGTGTTGACGATTTCCTGTGTGGACGCATCCAGCACACGATAGTCAAACGCCTTCAGCCGAATGCGAATGTTTTGGCTTTGAATGGCCATTTTCGTGTTCCCTTACTCGGGCTTCCAACGGAGAGGAGGAGCATCGACCACCGACACCCCTCGTCGCGTCTTGTTTTTCTGTGTGGGCGGGGGTCTGACCCCGCCTCACGGGTGGCATGGCGGGATCAAACCCCGCCCTACCGCACGATTAGTCAGTGATTTTGGACACGACGCCGGCGCCGACGGTGCGGCCGCCTTCGCGGATCGCGA
>NZ_CANMBJ010000006.1:295000-794844 GCF_947496075.1 uncultured Tateyamaria sp. | reverse complement strand
GTCTTGCCGTGGTCAACGTGGCCAATCGTGCCAATGTTAACGTGCGGCTTCGTACGTTCAAACTTTTCCTTTGCCATGATGGCCTCCTTTTACTTTCCCAATGCAGTCAGCTGACTGCAAATGTGTTTTCTTTCGCGGTCAAAAAATCCCCGAAAATATCGTAGTCCCGTGCGTAGATCTGCTTGATCCGATCAAGGGTCTGTCCAGAAATACTGCGTTCCTTCAGGTCCCGCCCGCCGGTTTGCTCATGCGGGATTTCAGGCAACGTTCCGATCCGTTCACGGAGCATCGTCCAAAATTCCGACAGATCAGCAGAGTCGAAAATGCGGGTGTAACGGTCAGCGCGCCCGCCCAGGAAACGTTCCATCGGCAGGCTGTGATGCTTGATCTTGTCAGACAGCTCCCGATACCGGTGCAAATGCGCCACGAACGTTCCAAACGAAGGCCGCATTGTGACGCCCTTCTCATGATCTTCGTCCGTGAGGGGCAGTTTATCCAGCTCTCCCAAGTGCAGAACACGATTGGAATGGCAAGACAAAAGCCGTTCGACGGGGTCACGAATGACGGCGAACACGGCATTTTTCCAGTTCACCATATCGCGGTCAAACTTGAACATGCGGGACTGATACAGGTGATGGATCTGTCGACGGCGGCTGTTGGTGAAAAAGGGTTTGAACGGGTACCCGTTCTCAATCTCGAACGCCACGTGCTTAATCGTCGTGCTGGCCCCTTTCGGGACCAACATGATCGATAATTTATATTTGTTAAGCACGACAGCCACCAAACCGTTCCCTAGCTGATCAAGCGTATTTCGCCTGGATCTCGTCGCTGATGTTCTGCGGCACGGGATCGTAGTGGTCGAATTGCATGGTAAACTGGGCGCGGCCCGACGACATTGAACGCAGTGTGTTGATGTAGCCGAACATGTTGGCCAGCGGCACCATCGCGTCGATGGCAATTGCGTTGCCGCGGTTCTCCTGGCCCGACACCTGACCCCGACGCGATGTCAGGTCACCGATGATACCACCGGTGTATTCTTCAGGCGTGATGACCTCGACCTTCATGATCGGTTCCAGCAGCTTGGCGCCAGCCTTCTTCATGCCTTCGCGCATACCCATGCGGGCCGCGATTTCAAAGGCCAGAACGCTGGAGTCAACGTCGTGGAACTTACCGTCGATCAGGGCAACCTTGAAGTCGATGACGGGGAAGCCCGCCAGCGGACCGCTGTCCATGACCGAGTTGATGCCTTTTTCAACGCCAGGAATGTACTCCTTGGGCACGGCACCGCCAACGATGCGGCTCTCGAACGAGTAGCCTTCGCCCGGCTCTGTCGGGGTGATGATCATCTTCACCTCGGCAAACTGACCGGACCCACCCGACTGTTTCTTGTGGGTGTAGGTGTGTTCGACCTCGTGGCCGATGGTCTCGCGGTAGGCCACCTGCGGGGCACCGATGTTCGCCTCAACCTTGAATTCACGCTTCAGGCGATCAACGAGGATGTCGAGGTGAAGTTCGCCCATACCCTTCATGATGGTCTGACCGCTTTCGAGGTCAGTTTCCACGCGGAAGGACGGATCTTCGGCGGCCAGACGGGCCAGACCCTGAGACATCTTCTCTTGGTCACCCTTGGTCTTGGGCTCAACCGCGATCTCGATCACCGGATCAGGGAAGTTCATCGTTTCCAGAATGACGGGGTCATTCTTGTCGCACAGCGTGTCACCGGTTGTGGTGTTCTTCAGACCACCCAGCGCAATAATGTCACCCGCAAAGGCTTCGGTGATCTCGTCCCGGTCGTTCGAGTGCATCATCATCATACGACCAACGCGCTCGTTGTTGCCCTTGGTCGAGTTCAGCATCGAGTCGCCCTTCGACAGGGTGCCCGAATAGACGCGGACGAAGGTCAGCGAGCCCACGAAGGGGTCGTTCATAATTTTGAATGCGAGGCCCGAGAACGCCATGTCATCATCCGCACGACGGGCGATGTTACGCTCTTCGGTTTCGTCACCGGGTTTGAAGCCCATGTAATCAACAACGTCCAGCGGGCTGGGTAGGTAGTCGATCACGGCATTCAGCAGCGGTTGCACACCTTTGTTTTTAAAGGCCGAGCCACCAAGAACCGGAACAAAGTCCAGCGCCAGCGTGCCCTTGCGCAGCAGTTTGCGCAGCGTGGGAACGTCGGGTTCGTTGCCTTCAAGGTAGGCTTCCATCGCGTCGTCGTCTTGCTCGACGGCGGCTTCGATCATCTTCTCGCGCCATTCGGCGGCCATGTCAGCCAGATCGGCGCGGATGGGAGCTTTGATCCAGGACGCGCCCAGGTCTTCACCCTGCCACAGCCACTCTTCCATGGTCACGAGGTCGATCAGACCTTCCAGCTCGGTCTCTGCACCGATCGGGATACCGACAGGAACAGCGCGGGCGCCGGTACGGTCTTCAATCATGTTCACGCAGTTGAAGAAGTCGGCGCCGATCTTGTCCATCTTGTTGACGAAGACCATGCGCGGCACCTTGTAGCGGTCAGCCTGACGCCACACGGTTTCGGTCTGCGGCTCAACGCCAGCGTTGGCGTCCAGAACACAGACAGCTCCATCAAGAACCGCCAGCGAACGCTCAACTTCAATGGTGAAGTCCACGTGGCCGGGGGTGTCGATGATGTTCAGGCGATGCTTTTCAGTTTCCGCCGTCTGACCGTCCTCGGTGCGTTCCCAGAACGTGGTGGTCGCAGCCGACGTGATGGTGATGCCGCGTTCCTGCTCTTGCTCCATCCAGTCCATGGTGGCCGCACCATCGTGCACCTCACCGATGTTGTGGGACTTGCCTGTGTAGTACAGGATGCGTTCCGAACATGTGGTCTTGCCGGCATCGATGTGAGCCATGATGCCGAAGTTGCGGTAGCGGTCGAGCGGATATTCGCGTGCCATGGGGCTGCTTCCTCAGGGTGTCTGGATTACCAACGGTAGTGGCTGAACGCTTTGTTGGCGTCGGCCATCTTGTGCGTGTCTTCACGCTTCTTCACGGCAGTACCGCGCGACTGTACAGCGTCGAGCAGTTCACCGGCGAGGCGTTCTTCCATCGTGTTTTCGTTGCGGCCGCGGCTGGCTGTGATCAGCCAACGGATGGCCAGCGCTTCGCGGCGCTCGGGACGAACTTCAACAGGCACCTGGTAGGTGGCACCACCGACGCGGCGCGAACGCACTTCGACGGACGGCTTGATGTTGTCCAGCGCTTCGTGGAACACTTCCACGGGTGCGCGCTTGATTTTGCTCTCAACGCGATCAAGCGCGTTGTAAACAATACGCTCGGCAGTCGATTTCTTTCCGTCCAGCATCATGTTGTTCATGAATTTGGTCAGCACCTTATCACCATACTTGGCGTCGGGCAGGACTTCGCGTTTCTCGGCGGCGTGACGACGTGACATCTGCTGCTCTCCTTATTTGGGGCGCTTGGCGCCGTATTTCGAACGACGTTGCTTACGATCTTTGACGCCCTGGGTATCCAGAACACCGCGCAGGATGTGGTAACGTACACCAGGAAGGTCTTTGACACGACCGCCGCGGATCAACACAACCGAGTGCTCTTGCAGGTTGTGGCTCTCGCCGGGGATGTAGCTGATGACCTCGTAACCATTGGTCAGGCGCACTTTGGCAACCTTACGCATGGCCGAGTTCGGCTTCTTGGGTGTGGTGGTGTACACACGGGTGCACACGCCGCGCTTCTGAGGGTTGCCCTCAAGGTGCAGCGACTTCGAGCGTTTTACTTTGGGCTGCCGCGGCTTGCGGATCAGCTGTTGGATCGTTGGCATTGCAGGTTCTTTCCCCGTCTCATCAACACATGTGTCATGCGGGTCCAACCCGCGGTTTCAATTCCATCGCTGCCTGTGCGTCCACAACAGCGCAAAAACCGCAATCGCTCCTGTCGAAGGGGCGACGCGGTGGGTTTCCAGAGGATCGGGCCAATGCAGGGGCCGGATCGTGTCCACTTAAGTTTTGATTTCGGTGCCGGGGCGACCCCCTTGCCGAGATAGCGCGCGTATATGGCGAGTCTCTGAGGGTGTCAACAGGGCGGCCGACCGTGAGATAGGGCACATTGCCGAATTCCAACTCTCACGGATCGGCCCCTTTCACTGGACAGGTCCGCGAGATGGCCGCTAGACCTTGAGGCAATAGTATTTCGGACGAAAAATGAAACTCTTATCGCTTTTTGGGCTGCTCTGCCTCACCCTCACCGCTTTCACCATACCCGACCCGGTCAACGCCCAGCGTCTGCCCGTCGAACGCAGCATGAAACAGAACACCACCAAGCACGGCTTTGCAAAGGTCAAAGGTAATGCACGGTTGGGCAAACGCGCGCAGCGTTTCGAAGTGCGAGCAGGTGATTGTGGTTGGGACGATGGCTGGAGCGATTGCGACAATGACCGGGAACGATCCGAGCTTTACGTCAAGAAGGACTGGCGTGCGGGCACGGACCAATGGATTGGATTCTCGATCTACCTGCCGCCGGATTTCAAGACCAGTTCACGCGTCCGCACAACAGTGGGTCAGGTCAAGATGAAGGGCGGCCCGACCGGCTTTACCGGCGGCTTCCCGTCCGAGCCGGGCGTGTTCCAGATGGAGATGCTGGGCGACCGCTACTTCCTGCGTGTGCACGTGCTGTCCGGCCCGTTCGACAACGTGCGCAATGACATCAAGGACTACAACATTGCCTCCATCCGTGAGTTACGCGGCAAATGGACGGACTTCGTTGTGCGCGTGAACACCAAGACGGCACCCGGCACCATCGAAGTGTACAAGAACGGAACGCGTGTGGCGGCGCATAATTACAATCAGAACTATGCGCCCAAGGCGTATTACTTCAAATATGGCATCTATCGGTCTTTCGTCAGTCAGCACCGCGGGCCCATGCCAACACAAGTGGTGTATTTTGACGAGGTGCGAATGGGGCGCAATTATGAAAAGGTCACGGTCGACGCTCAACGCCGAGCAGTCGACTGAGCAAAGAGGCACAACCAGACCATGCAGATCATCGGGCTCTGCCGCTTTTCCTACCCCGCCATTGGCGGGTTCCAGGTAGGCCATGAAACGATCGAAGATCGTATGGCCTATCTCTGGGCGCGCGACCGGCTCGAAGAACGGTTCCGCCTTCTTGAAACGATGGCCCTGCCCTGCTTGCGCGCACAAACAGATCAGGACTTTGACCTTCTGATCCTGATCGGTGATCAGTTTCCCAAGGAACATCGCGACCGGTTGCATGATCTGACGTCAGACATGAAACAGGTACAGATCATAGCCGAGCCACCCCATCCCAGCCGCGAGATGTCCAAGGCATTACTGAACAATGCCCGCCGCAACCCCTCGAACCCGTGCATCCAGTTCCGGCACGATGATGATGACGCATGTGCCGTCGACTTCATCGAGAAGCTGCGCGAGGCGGCCAAGGACGCGCGCCCCCTGACAAAGAAACACAAGACCATCGGATTGGACTGGAACCAGGGATATGTCGCCGAGGTTGGAGCAGATGGCATTTCAGCGACGCAGATCTACCGCGCGTTCTATGTGTCGGCCCTGGGGATGTACATTCAGGGGGACTGCAAGTTGACGATCCACAACTTCATGCATGAACGGATCCCGCAATTCATGCCGTGCATCACCTATGCCGACCCGGACATGTTTGTTCGCACGCACAACGGATACAATGACAGCCGTCAGAAAAAGGTCAAACCGGTGCCGGTCGATCCGCTGACACCGCAGCAGGAACAACTGTTCCGAGACCGCTTCGCCGTGGATATTGACCACGTGCGCAGCGTGTTCTCAGCGCGCTGACAGCTTACGCTCGCGATAAAGGGTGAACAGACCAGTCGCCACCACGATGGCGGCCCCCACCAAGGTCAGAGACGATGGCCAGTCACCGAATACCAACCAGCCCAGAACCAGGGCCCACACAAGGCCGGTGTACCTGAACGGTGCGATAAAGCTGATCTCGCCCACACGCATCACCTGTACGGAAAAGAAGTAGCCGCCGATGATAAAGACCGATGCACCGCCGATCAGCAGGCCAAGGCGCATGTCGATGGGCACCCATTCCGTAGTGGTTGAGGCAACACCGGCAAAGGCAGTAACGGTCAGTGCGGCGATCCAAGTTACCGTCATGGACGGCACATCCGCCGACAATCGACGCGTCGCCAGGTCACGCGCTGTGACACAAAGCACGGCGATCAGGGCATAAACTGACCACAGTGAAAAACCTTCCGCCCCCGGTCGCACGATCAAAAGCATACCCATAAAGCCCAGAAGGATCGCCGACATACGGCGCCAACCCAATGGTTCTCGAAAAAACAGGGCTGCCCCAACTGCGACGGTCAAAGGCAAGACCTGCAGGATCGCGGTCACATTCGCCAGCGGCATATTCAGTAGTGCGGTTATGAAGAAGTAGGCGGCGCCTACCTCTGCCACCGATCGCACCGCGATCAATGCCCAGTCCTGCGCCCCAATGCGAAAGTGGATCCTTCCCAGCCACCGGGCCATGCACAGGATCAACAATGATGACAGCACACCTCGGATGACCAACAGCTGCATCAGCGGCACCGCGCCATCCGTTAGCTTGATCAACGTATCATTGATCGTGAACGACGCCATGGACGCCATCATCAAGAGCGCGCCGATTGTGTTGGGGGACATCAGGACCTGCCGGATCAATTCACGGGCACGCTAGCGTTCAGCCGCAGTGAAGACCAGAGCGAAACCGGACGGACAGCAGGCCGCCGGTCAGCGTCGTTTCGCGTATCCCGTGTCCGGCTCACTTGTGAAGCATCTAAATCACACTAAATCAATCAGGTATTCAACAAAATGAGGATCTCATGCGTTTCTTTCTGTCTTTGGCGGTCGCCATCGGCATTACAACTCCTGCACTGTCCGACGTTGTACCTATCGCCAGTATGCAACGTGGCCAGACCGCCACTGTCGAAGGTGTTGTAGACAAGTTTTTTGACAGCGATGAAATCCGGCTGCGCGATGAATCCGGCACGGTGCGTGTGTACCTTGGGCCGCAAATGATTGACCTAAAAAGCGGCGAACGCATCCGTGTGTCGGGTGTCCTCGACAATGATCTTTTTCTGAACGAGTTTTATGCGCGCGAGATCACGCGCGAGAACGGGGAAAACATAACCATTCGTCACGAGTACGAGTGATTTCCGAGCGGTTTCTGCTTCACAGCCGCAAGCAAAAACAAGGCGTCCGTTTGGGGCTTGACCTCAAGTTCACTTAAACCCCTACACATGGTCCATCGCATGTAACGAGGTGACCATGTCCAAGCCCAACCGTCTGCCCCGTTTCATTGCCGCGAGCGGCATGACAAATCTGGCAGATGGCATTGCCCTGGTTGTATGGGCTTGGATCGCTTCGCTGCTCAGCCGCGATCCGCTTTTGATTGCGCTTATGCCCATTGCACTGCGACTGCCATGGTTCCTGTTTGCCTTGCCTGCAGGAGTGGTGACGGACCGCGTGGATCGCAGGAAGCTTATTCTAGGCATGGACGTTCTGCGCGCAGTTGCCTTTGCATCCGCCACGATCCTGGTCTGGACCGCGTCCCCACTGGCACCAGCGCCCAACGACGGAACATCGGACCCATTTCTTTTTTATGCTCTCCTCGCCTGTGCGCTGCTTGTGGGCACGGCCGAGGTCTTTCGGGATAATGCCGCTCAAACCATGTTGCCGGCCCTTGTGCCGCACGATCAACTTGAAAAGGCCAACGGTCGGCTCTGGAGTGTTGAACTGGTTGGCAATTCGCTGCTTGGCCCCGCGCTCGGCGCCTTTCTGATCGCCGCCGTGGTCTGGGCGCCTTTTTCAATGAATGCCGTCATGTTTGCGCTCGCCGCCCTGCTCATATTAACGCTACCTGGCAATTTCAGACCAACGCGCACACAGCAAAGCTCACTGCGTGCCGATCTGGCCGAAGGTATCGCCTTCCTGCGGGCAGCCCCCTTTCTTCAGGTGCTTGCCGTGATCACCGGCGTTTGGAACCTGCTGCATCAGATGGTCGTGATCGCACTCATTTTGCACGTTCAAGAGAACCTCGGGATCGGAGCGCAAGGGTACGGACTGATCCTTGCCGCCGGCGCGGTTGGGGGGATTGCCGGAGGTTTTGTCGCGGACCGGGTGGTGAAAGTCATTGGTCAGAACAGGGCCGCCCAATGGATGACACTGGCGTCGGCCGTGGCCTTCGCCATCATCCCATTTGCACCGAACGGTTATGTGCTGGCTCTGGTTCTGGCGTTGTTCGAGTTCACCGGCCTGATCTGGAATACCGTTTCGGTATCTTACCGCCAACGATACATTCCCGACGCCTTGCTTGGACGCGTGAACAGCATCTATCGCCTGCTGGCCTGGGGCATGATGCCCATCGGCTTGCTGCTGTCCGGGCTGGTCGTGGGCGTGGCAGAAGAGACAATACCGCGTTCATTTGCACTGATATCACCCTTTGTCTTGGCAGCCGCCGGGGCGGCTCTCCTGACGGTGTGCGCATGGAGACCGTTGGGGCGTGGCTTTCAACCGATGAACCGGTCCAACTAGACGGGTAGTATGCGTCGCTGCACAGCACTCAGCGACACGCGTAAAACGGTCGGCTACCGACGTCGGATCGCTAGGTCAGCTGCGCCACCGACCCTCGTTCGATTATGCGTGCGGTCAACTGTTGGCTTTGCATCGGCGCGCTGGTTTCAAGGCATTCCACGATGTGGGTGCCCACAGCTTCCCCCATGCCAGACGCAGGCAGGTCGATGGTCGTGAGCGGCGGCACAACGGCCTCCGCCCAATCGAGGTTGTCAAACCCCATGACCGACACGTCTTGCGGGATCTGTTTGCCTACGTCTGCGCAAGCAAAGTAAGCGCCTAGTGCAAGCACGTCGGAAAAACACAGATATGCGGAGTACCCTCCCCCATCCGCCAACCGGTGACCAACGCAGGCTTTGCCCCCCGCCACACTCAATGGCGTTTCGAAGAAATCCAGCGTATCGAAAAGGCCGCGCAATGCCCGCGCGCCATCCCGGCGCGCCACTGTCCTGTCGCTTTCAGCAAGCGGCCCATGGACGACTGCCACCCTTCTGTGCCCATTGGCGTATAGATGCCGCAAAGCTTGGCCTGCCAAATCAGCATTGTCATATCCCACGGTAGGTTGCTCACAAAGCGGATCCCAGACGGACGTATAGACGTAAGGCACCTGTCGCTTGGCCAACATACCCAAGAGTGCTTTGGAATGCGTCTGACCGCTGAGAATGAACGCATCCGCGCCCATACCCAAAAGCTTGCGGGCTGCCGCCAATTCCTCTGCCTCATCGGCATTCGAGATCGCAAGAACCAGGGAATAGCCATGCAGGCCGAGCGTCCGTTCGATGGCTGAAATGAACTTGGCAAAGACCGAATGCTCAATTGTCGGGATAATGGCAGCCACCACTCTGCTCCGGCGCGTTGACAGCGCGCGAGCCGCCGGGTTGGGCAGATAGTCAAGACGGCTACACGCATCTAGCACAAGTTGCCGGGTCTTTTCGCTGACCTTCGTGTCACCATTCACGACGCGAGAGATCGTCGCCGTGGATAACCCGGTGTCCCGTGCCACATCTCTGATACTTGCCGCGATTTTTGCCACGATAATCCCCCTCCTCCGCACCAGATGCTTGACCAAAGCGATTCGCAAGTGTTCAAATGTAACCGGTTACACAGCGCACCTATCAATTGACGCTTGAACCAAACAGGGAATAGCCACGTGCTAAAACGAAGCGATACCTACACGCCTGCTCGCGCGCGGTATCAGGGTCTAAAGGACGCCGCCGCACTCCGCCGCGACATACGTTACGGCGAAATGGGCAGGATACGCGTTCGCGCAGGCTCGGTGATATCGATCACCAATGTGGACGGCGGATGTGACGTCTGGTTGACCGCGCTGACGGACAATACCCGCGATTTTGACCTCTCGGCATTTGCGCAAGTCGGCGAAGCTGGTCAACCACTGCCCGTCGATGGGTTCGACAAACGTCAGATGGACATGCTCGCACATGGACGCGACAGTGATCTTGCCCGGGGCCGCGGCCTGCGCATCTTTGGCGCATCAGACGCACCGGGTGACATCCACATTGCGAAGATGACCGAGGACGCTGACCTGTTTTGCATCGTCCCCGTGTCGCGGGAATATCTCAGTATCGGTGGCGGCGGTCTTGTCGCTCTGTCCGTCCAACCTCCAACTGGATCGATCCGTGACGCATCGCTGCCCGAACCGATGGGCCGTGTTGTTGACGAATGGCGTGTCAGCCGCGGTACGGCACACGCTTACACATTAAAAAAGGGGCAATTCGTCCAGATTATTGATGTCGACGGGCAGCAGTGCTCGGATTTCATGGCGATGCGCAATGACGCACTGGACCAAGGAACCGAACGGTACATCGACAGTGCCGTTTCCCGCACACTGGCACGCGGCGCCTATCCCCTGCCCGGCTTGCACGACAAGTTCTTTGATCAGGACATGAAACCGCTGCTGGCGGTGCGCCAGGATACCGTCGGACGGCACGACACCTTTGCGCTTGCCTGCACCGCACGCGGGTACGAGGAACGCGGATTTCCCGGCCACATCAACTGTTCCGACAACATAAGCGGAGCATTTGCCCCCTACGGCATTCAATCGCGGCGCGCCTGGCCCGCGATCAACTTCTTTTTCAACTCGTGGATCGATTGGCAAGACCACCACATCGCAACAGACGAGGCATGGTCACGACCCGGAGATTACGTGGCCCTTCAGGCGCTGACGGATCTGGTCTGCGTGTCTACGGCCTGCCCCGATGATGTCGATCCCATCAATGGCTGGAACCCAACGGATATTCACGTGCGTATTTATGAAGAAAACAGCGATATCCAACACGCGGTGTCGTGGCGGTCAAATCCTGGAGATGCTGTACAGATGACGGCCCATTCGGCCTTCCACCCACGCATCTCGAAACTGACAAGCAGCTACCAGGTCGCCCGGCAACTCTGGATGCCGACACAGTATGACGCAACCGGCGCGGTTGCCGAGTATTGGGCCTGCAAGAACGCCGCCACCCTGCAGGACATGTCCGGGCTCAGGAAGTTCGACATCGTGGGACCGGATGCCGAAGAGCTTTTGCAGCTTTGCATGACACGCAATGTGGCCAAGCTGTCTGTCCATCGCGGCTTGTATGCCTTGCTGTGCGATCAGCGCGGATCCGTGCTGGACGACGGGACGCTGTTCAGGCTGGAAGACACCGCATTCCGCTGGTGCTGTGGATCGGATAATTCCAGCTTGCATTTGCGCGAACAGGCAGAGGCACATGGCCTGAATGTGCGGGTCCTTAGCCATGGCAGCAAGATGCAGAACCTTGCGCTGCAGGGGCCGAAATCACGGGACATCCTGCGCAAGCTGGTCTTTACCCAACCGTCCCGTCCCACACTTGATAACCTTAAGTGGTTCGGCTTCACCATTGCCCGGCTTCACGACCGGGAGGGGCCGATGTTCATGCTGTGTCGCACTGGTTTCACAGGTGAACTGGGATACGAAATTTTTTGCGACAGCAACGACGCCGTTGCCATTTGGGACGCGTTGATCGACGCGGGAACCCCGCTTGGCTTGGTGCCGATGGGCGGTGACGCGCTCGAAATGCTGCGGATCGAAGCAGGCTTGATGATCGCCGGCGCAGAATTCGGCCCCGACATGGATGCGTTTGAATCCGGGCTGGGCTTTGCAGTCGATCTGAAGAAACCCGACTTCATCGGACGCGCCGCGCTTGAGCGCAATAACATTGCCCCCCGACGCAAACTCGTGGGGCTATCCATGGTCGGAAACGAGGTGCCAAGCCACGGCGATGGCGTCTTTGTCGGCCGCGAACAGGTGGGCACGATCACCAGCGCCTGCCACTCTCCTGCGCTCGGCCATGCCATATGCATGGCGCGGGTCGCCATCGAAAACGCCGCACCCGGCACGGAACTGGAAGTGGGCAAACTGGACGGACATATGAAGCGCCTAGGTGCTACGCTTGTCGACCTGCCCTTCCTGGACCCAAAAAGAGAAAAGGCACGCGCGTGACCGAAAATACAGAAGAAGGGGTGGTCGTCACCCGCAACGTTTGGAAGATATTTGGCAACCGGGCTGACGAAGCCATGGAAGCCGTCCGCAGGGACAACCTGTCAAAGGCGGACGTGCTGGAAGAATTCGGCGCCGTTGTCGGGGTCAAGGACGTGTCGATCTCGGTCGGTGAAGGAGAAATCTTCTGCATCATGGGCCTGTCGGGCTCAGGCAAATCCACCCTTGTTCGCCATATCAACCGTCTGATCGAACCCACGGGCGGAGAGATCCTGATCAACGGCGCCAATGTCGGCCAACTGAATGCCGAAGAATTGCGTGCCATGCGCGCCGACAAGATCGGGATGGTGTTCCAGAACATGGCCCTGCTGCCGCACCGCACGGTGCGTGACAACGTCGCCCTGTCTCTGGAGCTGCGCAATGTCGATGCCTACACGCGGGCGCAAGTCGCGGACCGTGTGATCGAACTGGTCAGCCTGCAAGGCTACGGCGACCGCCTGCCCTCCGAACTGTCGGGCGGGATGCAGCAGCGTGTGGGCCTTGCCCGCGCCATGGCCGCCGACCCGGATATCCTGCTGATGGACGAACCATTCTCGGCCCTCGACCCGCTCATCCGGCGGGTACTGCAGGATGAATTCCTCGAGCTGTCAAAGTCGATGAACAAGACGACGCTGTTCATCACCCACGATCTGGATGAAGCGATCCGCATGGGCAGCCGCATCGCCATCATGAAGGATGGTGAGATCGTTCAGGTCGGCACGCCCGAAGACATCGTGACCAATCCGGCGGACGCCTATGTGGCCGACTTCGTGGCGGGCATCTCGAAACTGAAATTGCTCTACGCCCACACGGTTATGGAGCCACTGGCCGCCTACGAGGCGCGTAAAGGGCCTGTGGCACAGGCCGAGGCACCCGTGGCGGAACCGGATGACGACCTCGACAAACTGATCGCGCTCAGCGTCAACCAAGACCATCCGGTCCTGATCAAGGATGACGGCAACGTTGTGGGCGTCGTGTCCAAGGATGCAATCCTGCACGGCGTTCAGGGGGAGGCATAAAATGACCGATACAACACCCGATCAAATAGGCGGTGCGCCAGCGGCAGCAACGGATGAAACCAAGCCCTTTGCCGATTTCGCCGACAAGTCTGGCGGCTATTTCGCCCAGACGTTTCTATCGATCCAAAAGGCCAAGCTGCCTTCCACCCACATCAACTGGTTGGCTGCCATTGCTGGCTTTCCCTGGGCCGCGATCCGCGCCAACAAAATGCTGTTCTGGATCGGCTTCCTGATCGACCTCGTGGCAGCCGTCTACCTGATGCAGGTCTGGAAATTCTCCCGTGCTGCGGAACAGGCCGTGATCGACGGCAAGGACTTCCTCGTGGTTCGCTACGAAGACTGGACGATGTCCAGCCTCTGGGCGGCTGTGATCATCTTTGTCCTGGGTCGTGTGCTGTTTGGATGGCTCGCCGACCGCATCTATTTCCGGCAATACAATGTCTGGCGGGTGGATCACAGCAAACCCTCGGGATGGGACATGAAACGGCTGATTTGGGCTGCAGTCATCGTCGCCATGATCGCACCACTGATGCTGTATCGCGCCTCGCAATTCCCACCCGAAGAACGGACTTGCATCAAACAGGCACGATCCATTGCAGCAGGCGAAGAGGTGGCGTTCAAGGATCAATTCGACTGCATGATCATCGGGGAATTTCCCACCATTGTCTGGCTCGAACGGCGCGACACCGTCACCTATCCCCGGGACGATGACGGCAACCGCTTTGTGCGCCGTGAAGCACCGCGCGACGGTCTGCCGCCGGTCAACCTGAACAGCTACACAGCGCAATTGATCGATGACGGCATCGGCTACCTCACAGCCTTCTACGGCTTCTTCTTTGACGGGATCACGACCTTCCTTCGATCAATGCTGTCAGCCATCACCGCCGTCTTCGTAGGCACGCCGTGGATCATCGCCATGGGGGCCATCATGGCCATCAGTTACACGATGGCCGGGGCGCGAATAACCATATTCGTAGCCGCCTCTCTCGTGTACCTCGCCCTCTTCGGCTTCTGGCAAACGGCCATGGACACGATGAGCCTCGTGGTCGCGGCATCGATCATCTGCGTGGTCTTCGGCCTGCCGCTGGGCATATGGGTGGGCAAGTCGACACGCGGACAGGCGATCATTACGCCCATCCTCGACATCATGCAGACGATCCCGTCGTTCGTGTACCTGCTGCCTGCGGTCGCCTTCTTCTCAATAGGCAAGCCGCCGGGCATCCTCGCCACGGTGATTTTCGCCATGCCACCCATGGTGCGGCTGACAGCGCTCGGGATCAAACACGTGCCTGAAAACACCAAGGAAGCGGCGCTCGCCTTTGGCGCCAACCCCCGTCAGCTGCTGACAAAGGTGGAACTGCCCCAGGCGCTTCCCTCGATCATGGCCGGTGTGAACCAGGTTGTGATGATGGCGCTGTCGATGGTCGTTGTCGCGGCCCTGATCGGCGCGGGCGGCATGGGCTTCATCGTGACCGAAGCGCTGGCAAACACCCGTACAGGTGCTGGCATCCTGGCCGGCATCGGCATCGCACTTCTGGCGATGATGATCGACCGGGTCGTTCAGAAGGCCAACACCGTCAAACACTAACCAAGAATGAGTTCAATAAGGGAGACACATATGAAACTCATGACAACCCTCACCGCTGCAGGGGCCCTGTCGGTTGCCGCAGTCGGTGCCTCGGCCCAGGAAAAGGTAGCCATTTCGGACCTGAACTGGACCGGTGCCAAAGCCATCGCGCACGTCATCAAGACGGTCATCGAGGGGCCGCTCGGTTCTGAAGCCGAAATCGTCGAAGGTCTGTCCGACCAGGCGATCATCGCGACCGGTATGGACAAGGGCGACGGCTCGGCCGACGTCTGGACCGACATGTGGATGCCGAACCAGCAAGGCCCATGGGATCGCTTCATCGAAGACGCAGGCACCGTCGCGCATAACCAGCCCTATGCCGGTACACAGCAAATGTACGTGCCCAGCTACATGTCCGACCAGATCAGCTCGTTCGAGGATCTGAAGGACCCGGCGGTTGCGGCCATGTTCGACAAGGACGGCAACGGCAAGGGTGAATACTGGGCCGGTGATGCATCGTGGAAATCCACGAAGATCTGGCAGGTCAAGATGAAGTCCTATGGCCTCTCTGAACTGTGGGAGCCCGAGATCATCTCGGACGCGACCTTCAAGGCACAGCTGAAATCGTCCTACGGCAACCAGAAACCGATCCTGTTCTACTACTGGACGCCTGAATGGATCCACGCCGCCTATGACATCGCGCCACTGGCAGAGCCCGAGCACTCAGAAGGCTGCCTGAACCTGCAGCTGGATGGTGAGGACTGGCTGGAAGTGTCCGAAGCAGGCTGCAAAACGCCGGACGCTCAGATCTTTGTCAGCTACTCCAAGTCGCTGGAAGAGCGGAACCCACCCGCGGCCAAGTTCCTGAGCCAAATCCAACTGGATCCTGCGGTCGTGAACGGCTGGATCCTGGCAATCGGTCGGGACGAGATGGATCCGCAAGATGTGGCCGAAGAATGGGTGGCCGAAAACATGGACGTCGTGAACGGCTGGATCAACTAAGCCGCTGACAGTTCAGGAAACCCGGCGTGAGGACTACCTCGCGCCGGGTTTTCTTTTTTATGGCCCCAAAACGGCTATTTCCGGTCGGGCCAACTTCAAGGAAAGAAGCGCTTTCGCCATTACCCAACTGACACCGCCCGCGCAGAATGACGAAGCATGAGCGTAGGTTCGCAGTGTAAACTGCGCTGGTCCCAGGTCTCTTGGTCGATGATTGCAGCGACCAGGGCCTTGCCGGCCTCGTGACCAATACGCTTTGCCGGAAGCCGCACTGTCGTCAACGCAGGTTCGATGTCCGACGACCCTTTGAAGTCGCCAATCCCAACGATCGAGATATCGTCCGGGACCGACAGCCCAGCCGCCTTGGCACCATAAAGTGCCCCGGTTGCAAGGATGTCGTTGCCACAAATCAGAGCGGTGGGCCGGTTGAGACCAGAAAACAGTTTTCGAGCGTCCGTTTTCGACTCAGAGATGCTGTAAACGGTGGTGAGAGACCAAGCATCGGGAACGGATACACCTGCGTTTTTCAAAGTCTGTAACACGATGTCGCGCCGGGCAAGCGCCCGGTCATTGCCGTCAGTGGGTGGAAACATGCAGGCGATCTTTCGGTGCCCCAGTGACAAGACATGCTCCGCGATCATGCGCCCTGCCTGTTCATTGTCTGCACCGATACAGGGGAAACGCGATCCTGCCGCGTGGTTCCACATCAGCACGCAAGGGATCTCCTGCTGGTCAAGAAGCTGAAACACAGCGTCATCATGATCCAGACCCGTCAGAACGACCCCATCTACGCGATGTTCAAGGAACTTACGCAAGATCGCGTATTCGCGCTGCAAGTCATACCCGTGCGAGGCGAGAAGAATAGTAAAACCCTTTTCGGCCACGGTGTCGGAAAAGGCCTGCACAACTTCGGCAAAGATCGCATGGTCCAATGTCGGGATAAGCACACCAATCGTTCCCGAACGAATGCCGTGGATGGTTTGGGCCGCACGATTTCGAATGTATCCCGTCCTACGCACCGCGGAATCGATGCGCTTGCGCGTCGCAGGCTTAAGCAAGTCGGGATGATTGAAGTAGCGTGAAACCGTCGACGCTGACACCCGCGCGGCTTTTGCGACCGTCAGGATATCCACTTTTTTTGGTTTTGTTTCAGACACCTAAATACCTAAACTCGGAGAGTTATGAAAACATTTGCAAAACTATTTTCATTGCTTAGCGTTACGGGTCAAGCCTGAGTTTGGGAGGAGTTGGGCCTGATGGACTTTCTGTTCTACATGGGCGATGTCTTTACCCCGATCAATTTCGGGCTGTTGTTGCTCGGCACAATTGGCGGCCTGATCCTTGGGGCGACACCCGGGCTCTCGCCAACAATGGCCGTTGCGCTGTTGATCCCCTTCACCTTTCAACTGGAACCGCAACAGGGGCTGATCCTGCTTGGGGCCGCCTACACATCGACCGTGGCAGGCGGCGCGGTAAGTGCAATCCTGCTGAAAATCCCAGGCGCACCTGCCAATATCGCCACAACGCTGGATGGCCACACCATGGCCACCAAAGGCGAAGGCGCGAAAGCGCTGCAGCTTTCCTTCCTCGCCTCCGCAGTGGGAGGATTGTTCGGCGTCTTCCTTTTGATTTTCCTCACACCCGTTCTTGCGCAGTGGGCACTGGCATTTGGCCCATCCCATCTGTTCTGGCTGGCAATCCTCGGCGTGACCGTGATCGGAACCCTCGACTCCAGCTCGGTCGTGAAGGGTTTGCTGTCCGGGTGCATCGGCCTTTGGCTCGCTACAATTGGCTTTGACGACATCATGGGGGCGCAGCGTTTCATATTCCATCCGTCAGTCAGCGGGGGGATCAACGTGATCCCCGCGCTTATTGGCCTCTTCGCCATCCCGCAGGTGATCACCATGTTCACCAAGGGACGCTCGAGCGATGATGCTGAGGTGATCAGCGTCAAGCGGCATCCGATCCGGCTCGCCGTCGTCGAAGTGATCAAGCGCAAGACGGCACTGACCATCGGCACTTTGACAGGCTCCATCATTGGGCTGATCCCCGGGGTCGGTGGCCAGATCGCAGGGTTGGTGGCCTATGACCAATCCAAGAAATTCAGCAAGGAAAGCCAGAAATTCGGAACCGGCCATAGCGAAGGCATCATCGCGGCGGAAAGTGCCAATAACGCAATGGTCGGACCCTCTCTTGTACCACTGCTCACGCTTTCAATTCCGGGCTCACCCACAGCGGCGGTGCTGCTTGGCGGGCTTTTGATCCACGGGATTTTCCCCGGTCCTGATCTCTTCATGAACTACCCGCAAGTCGCCTGGACATTCATCGACTCCATGCTGATCGGGCAAATCCTCATGTGTGTCTTTGGGCTTTACATCGCTGGGCTGGCGGCCAGCGTTGCACGGGTGCCGCATGCGGTGATGGCCGCAATTGTGCTGGGCCTGGCCGTTTTCGGAAGCTACTCGGTTCAGAACTCCATGGGCGATGTCTATGTGATGGCGACGCTGGGGATGGCGATGTACTTTCTTGAACGGTTCGGCTTCTCGGCAGCCCCGCTTGTCCTTGGTCTGATCCTCGGGCCCATTGCCGAAGCGAACTTTATCCAAGGGTCCATGATCGCCAACGCAACAGTTGGAACCGGGGCCTATTTCTTCACCGGCTGGCTCAACTGGTTCCTGATCCTGATCGTGTTGGCGTCCATCAGCTACTCGATCTGGATGGAGATCGCCGCGCGTCGATACACTACCAAGGACGACGCCGTCGCCAAGGAAGAGGCAATGTCATGAGCGATCTGCCCCGCAGCCAGCACATCATCGCCTCGGGTCTTATCGCCGGGGTTGGCATCAGCGTCGCTTACATCAGTTTCACGCAGGAACCAGCAGACGCATTTGTCTTCCCACGACTGATCTCATCCGTCTTTGCGGTTCTCGCCATCTGGACGTTCGCAAAGGCCATCCTTGGTCGGACAAAAGTCGGGAACGGGATCAGCGCAGACGCAATGCGTAAGATGCTGCCGGGGCTGATTGTTGCGATCATCTATGTCTTCTGGGCGGCCAAGGGGCTGGGGTTCTACACGGCAACCACCATCGCCTTCTTTGTGCTTGTATCGCTCTACGATCCGGCCCCGCATTCAGACATCAAAAGCTGGATCAAACGGATACTCATCACCGCCGGTTTCATGGCGGTCATGTACGGCCTCTTCGCGGCATTGCTGAATGTCTTCACACCGCGAGAGATTTTTTTCTGAACCGCAAAAGCGGCAGATTTAACCCCAAGGGAGGAATAAAATGAAAAAATGGATCACAGGGGCGGCGCTTGCACTCGCCGCAATGGCGGGGTCGGCGCATGCCGATGGCCATGAAGCCTATCCAGAACGGCCCATCCTGATGATGGTCAGCTACGGTGCCGGTGGTGCGACGGATTTCCAGGCGCGCATCGTCACAATGACCGCCGGGAATGAAGATGCGCTTGGCATGCCCATTGCCATCGTCAACCGTCCCGGCGCGGGTGGCCGCGTCGGCTGGAACTGGTTCGCCTCCGAAGCCGAGGCTGACGGCTACACGCTGGGTGCTTACAACATCCCGCACTTCATCGCGCAGTCGATCGAAGGCGGCGTATCCTACTCTGCCGACAGCTTTGAACCGATTGCGAACTGGGGCGCAGACCCTGCGGTCTTTGTTGTTGGTGCGGACAGCGCATTCAACTCGATGGAAGACGTCGTCAACTATGCCAAGGAAAACCCGGGCGGCTTGACGTTCTCTGGTGCCGGTTTGTTCGTGGGTCACCACATTGCCGCGCTCCAGCTCGAAAAGGCAGCAGGCGTGAAACTCGCCTACATCCCCAACAACAAAGGGGGCGCAGGTGCGATGCGTGCCGTCATCGCAGGCGAAGTACTGGGCGGAGTGAACAACCTGTCCGACGCATTCCGCGCGCGTGAAGCGGGCAACGTCAAAATCCTCGGCGTCTTTGATCTGGAACGGAACGAAGAGTTCCTGCCCGATGTCCCCACCATGAAGGAACAGGGCTTTGAGATCGACAACGCGTCGGTCAACTTCCGCGGCGTGATGGTGCCCAAGGGTACGCCACAGCCGATCATCGACAAGCTGGCGACAACCGTGCCCGCCATGTTCGAAAACGGTCGGGTGCAAAGCCGGATGGCCGCGGGCGGCTCGCCCATGAACATCATGACGCGCGACGAAGTGCTCAAAATGTGGGCAGCGCGCCAGGCAACACTCGAAGAACTGCTTGCCGGTCTCTAAATCACAAGTGCAGCGCCCGATTCGCGGGCGCTGCACACTAATCAGGACACACCCATGAACACCATTGATCCCATTGCAGACGTGGAAGCCATCGTAGCCCGCGCGCGGGCGGCGCAAGTCGCCTTTGAACGCAATGGATCACAGCAAGCATATGACCGCGCAGCCCAAGCCGCCGCATGGGCGATCATGGAACCCGCTCGCAACCGCCATTTGGCGGAGCTCGCGGTTGAGACCACGGGCCTGGGAAATGTGCCTGACAAGATCACCAAGAACCATCGCAAGACCCTTGGCCTGATGCGCGACATCAAAGAGGCGCGGACATATGGGGTCATCGCCGACGACCCAACCACTGGTATCACCGAGGTGGCCAGGCCCATTGGTGTCATCGGAGCGGTGGTGCCCTCGACCAATCCGGGCGCGACCCCTGCAAATAACATCATCAACGCGTTGAAATGTGGCAACGCCATCGTCGTTTCGCCCTCCCCCAAAGGCGTGCCGACCTGCGAAACACTATTGGGCTATATCCACGCCGAATTCGACAAGCTGGGCATCGACAAGGATCTTGTCCAGATGATTCCCGGACGTGGCTCCAAGGAGACGACGCAGCGCCTACTTGAGATCACCGATCTGATCGTCGTCACCGGCAGCCAGAACAATGTGAAACGGGCCTATACGTCGGGCACACCCGCACTCGCCGTTGGGGCAGGCAACGTGGCGGTGATCGTTGACGAAACAGCAGATCTGGCAGCGGCAGCAGAGAAAATAAAAGCATCGAAGACGTTCGACAACGCCACCTCCTGCTCATCCGAGAACGCAGTCGTTGTGGTGGATGCGGTCTATGACGACTTTGCCGCCGAAATGGCCCGCACGGGCGGCGCGCTGATCCGAGACGAAACCAAGGTCACGTCCAAGCTGTGGGTAAAAGGCCACTTGAACCCAAGGGCCATCGCGCAGGACGCAGACAAGATGATCGCCGCACTCGGGCTGACAGATGAGGTGCCGGCCGACACATCCTATCTGGCCGTCGAAACATCAGGCATCGGGCCCGATCATCCGCTGTCGGGCGAGAAACTCAGCCGGGTTCTGACAGTCTATCGTGCAAAGGATTTCGAGGATGCGGTGCGCATCACCCGCGAGATCGAGTTGCATCAGGGCGCGGGTCATTCCGTCGGGCTACATACGCAAATGGAAGACCGGCCATTGATCCTCGCACAGGCAATCCCCACCAGCCGGGTGATCGTCAATCAGGCCCATACATTTGCCACGGGCGGATCGTTCACCAATGGCATGCCCTTTTCGCTGTCGATGGGGTGCGGGTCTTGGGGTGGCAATTCGATTGATACCAACCTGCACTGGCGCCACTTCATGCAAACCACCAAGATCGTGCGGGAAATCCCGGCCAATGAACCCGCACTCGATGAGATTTTTGGCGACTACTGGAACGAAGCCGGACAATGATCCTTGACCGGAACACGCCGCCCAAAGGCACCGTGAAGGACTGGCTTGATGCCAGGGCAGACACGGGTGGCGTCGCGATTGTGTTCCCCGAAACGGGGGATGCGCTTAATTGGCGAACCCTGCGCGATGAGGCCCGAGCAGCGGCCGAAGGACTGGCAGGGCAAGGTGTCGCCCCCGGCGAAAGCGTAGCCATCGTTCATCCCAACGGTCGTGCCGGTGTCGTGGCGCTCTATGCCGCTCTTTATGGTGGGTTTCGGGCAACCATGATCAATCTGGCGGCGGGCCCTGATGCAATCGCTTATGCCCTCGATCACAGCGGTGCGCGCTACGCCTTTGTCCACGACAGTCAGAGGGACGTGATTGCTCGGGTTGCACCAACCCGACTGACAATCCTTGAACCAGACATGCTGGCGCAGCGGGCGTCGTTGGCAACTTTCGATGCCGCGCAGCATGCATTGCTGATGTACACGTCCGGCACAACCGGTCAGCCAAAAGGTGTCGTGCATGCACACGCCAGCCTGCTCGCGGGCGGATGGACGACTGCCATCGCACATGACTTATCGGCAAAGGATCGCGGCTTTTGCGTTTTGCCAATCTACCACATCAACGGGCTTTGCGTCACCTTGATGGGGTCACTCGTCTCTGGCGGATCGCTGGCGATGACCGCCAAGTTTTCAGCCAGCCAGTTCTGGGAACAGGCCGACCGTGCCAAGGTAACCTGGTTCTCGGTCGTGCCGACAATCATCAGCCATCTTCTGCACAGCGACACCAACCCGAACACAGATGTTTCCGCCCGGCTGAGATTTGGGCGCTCTGCCTCCTCCGCCCTGGCGGTCGAGACTCAATCCGCCTTTGAAGAGCGTTTCAAGGTTCCGATCATCGAGACAATGGGACTGACCGAAACCGCAGCGCAAATTCTTTCAAACCCACTCCCCCCCGGCACACGCAAAATCGGATCCCCCGGCATCGCCTTTGGCAACAAGGTGCGCATCCTGACCGCCGATCTTGAGGATGCACCGCCCCTGCAAGAGGGTGAAATCGCCATTCGCGGCCCGAACGTGATGGTCGAATACCTGCACAACCCGGAGGCCACAGCCAAAACCTTTGCCGGAGAATGGCTCCGCACCGGGGATCTCGGGCACATAGACGAAGACGGCTATGTTTTCGTGACCGGTCGCCTGAAAGAGCTGATCATCAAGGGGGGTGAAAACATCGCCCCCCGCGAGATTGACGAGGTTCTCTATTCCGAGCCGGACATCATCGAAGCGGCTGCCTTCGCTCGCCCTTGCAAAAGCTATGGTGAACGGGTCGAAGCTGCCGTCAGCGTCAAACCCGGGTCACAGCTCTCAGAGGCTGCCTTGATCGCCCTGTGCCACCAACGGCTTGGCGCATTCAAATCCCCGGAAAGCATCCACTTTCTCAAGGAGTTGCCGAAAGGACCATCCGGGAAAATCCAAAGGCTCAAGTTGGCATCCTTGATCTGAACGCCCTTCAACGGGCCTTCTTCTCACCATCGGCAACCAAAGAAACATGCCTCGGGACCAGCGATGACCCAATTGCGGGCGAACGGGCGGCTCGCACTCTTCCACAGCGCACAAAAACAAGAAAACCCCCGCCATCTCTGGCGGGGGTTTGATTTTCAAACTGCGACCCAGGTCAGTCGCGGCTGTCTTCCGAATGGTCGATGACCGTGTCGAACACATCGCCACCCACCACATCTTCGGCAGCCGGTGCTGCCAGGGCAGCAGCCGCTTCGGCCTCTTCCCGACGGGCTTCGATGACGACGTTGTCGCGGTCCGATGCGATCTTGCGCACGGACTGTGTTGCACCACCGGTCCCGGCAGGGATCAGACGGCCCACGATCACGTTCTCTTTCAGACCGACCAGCTTGTCCTTCTTGCCCTGCACCGACGCTTCGGTCAGCACGCGGGTTGTTTCCTGGAAGGACGCAGCCGAGATGAACGACCGGGTCTGCAGTGACGCCTTGGTGATACCCAACAGGATCGGACCACCCTGAGCTGGCCGTCCGCCTTTCGACAGCGCCTTCTCATTCGCAGCATCGAACTCCTGCTTGTCCACGTGCTCACCTTTCAGCAGCGTGGTGTCGCCCGAGTCCTCGATCTCCCATTTCTGGAGCATTTGCCGGACGATGACCTCGATGTGCTTGTCGTTGATCTTCACGCCCTGCAGACGATAGACCTCCTGCACCTCGTTGATCATGTAGTCGGCCAAGGCCTCGACACCCATGATGGCAAGGATGTCATGGGGGGCGGGGTTGCCATCCATGATGTAGTCACCCTTCTGGATGAAGTCGCCTTCGGCCACCGGGATGTGCTTGCCCTTGGGCACCATGTACTCGACCTTGTCCATGGTCTCGTCGGCGGGTTCAATCGCAATGCGGCGCTTGTTCTTGTAGTCCTTGCCAAAGCGCACGTAACCATCGATTTCGGCGATGATCGCGTGATCCTTGGGACGACGGGCTTCGAACAGTTCAGCCACACGTGGCAGACCACCGGTGATGTCCTTGGTCTTGGCGCCTTCACGCGGAATACGTGCCACGACGTCACCAGCGGCGACCTCCTGACCGTCTTCCACCGACAGAACCGCGTCCACGGACATCGCGTAAGTGATCGGGTTGCCCGCATCGTTCCGCACGGGCTCACCGTCTTCACCCACAAGGATGATTTCCGGCTTCAGCTCGTTGCCTTTCGGTGCGGTCCGCCAGTCGATCACGATCTTCTGGGTCATGCCGGTTGCTTCGTCAGTCTCGTCGCGAACCGCAAGGCCCGAAACCAGGTCGACATATTTCGCAGTACCGGCTTTCTCCGCGATGATCGGCAGAGTGTAGGGATCCCACTCAAACAGCTTTTCGCCACGCTTTACATCCTGACCATCAGTGACGAACAATGCCGTACCGTAGCCCAGTTTGTGATTGGCGCGCTCGTCGCCGTTCTCGTCCTGGATGATCAGTTTCATGTTCCGGCCCATGACCAGAACCTGACCTGCTGCGTTAGTCAGCGTCTGCGCGTTCTCAAAGACGATCTTGCCTTCCTGACTTGCTTCCAGGAACGACTGCTGGCCACCTTGAGCAACGCCGCCGATGTGGAAGGTCCGCATCGTCAGCTGCGTGCCCGGTTCACCGATGGACTGGGCGGCAATGATGCCGACCGCTTCACCGGTGTTGACCATGGTGCCGCGCGCCAGGTCACGACCATAGCACATCGTACACACGCCTTCTTCGGCCTCACAGGTCAGCGGCGACCGGATGCGCATCGACTGCACGCCCATCTCTTCGATGGCGTCCGACATACGCTCGTCGATCAACGTGCCGGCTGCCAAGATCACCTCGTCGGTGCCGGGCTTGAGCACGTCATCGGCGGCAACACGGCCCAGCACACGCTCGGCCAGCGATGCAACCACCTCACCGTCATTCACGGCCGCTTCAGCAGTGATGGCGTTTTCGGTGCCACAGTCCAGATCGCGCACGATGCAGTCCTGTGCGACGTCCACCAGACGACGGGTCAAGTAACCCGAGTTCGCCGTCTTCAGAGCGGTGTCCGACAGACCTTTCCGCGCACCGTGGGTCGAGTTGAAGTATTCAAGAACGGTCAGACCTTCCTTGAAGTTCGAGATCACGGGCGTTTCGATGATGTCGCCGTTCGGACGGGCCATCAGGCCGCGCATCCCGCCCAGCTGCTTCATCTGCGTGACCGAGCCACGGGCACCGGAGTGCGCCATCATGTAGACCGAGTTCGGCTCCATTTCAGCGCCACTCTCATCCCGACGATCCGCCGAGATCGAGCCCATCATCGCGTCGGTGACCTTATCGTTACACTTCGACCAGGCATCGACCACCTTGTTGTACTTTTCGCCCTGGGTGATCAGACCGTCCATGTACTGCTGTTCAAAGTCCTTCACCTGATCGCGGGTTTCATCCACGATGGTCCACTTGGTGTCGGGGATCAGCATGTCGTCCTTGCCGAACGAGATGCCCGCCTTGAACGCGTGACGGAAGCCCATGGTCATGATCTGGTCACAGAAGATGACCGACTCTTTCTGACCACAATAGCGGTAGACGGTGTCGATCACCTGCTGCACTTCCTTCTTCCGCAGAAGACGGTTCACCAGTGCAAACGGTGCCTTGTTGTTGAGCGGCAGAAGCGCACCCAAAAGGACACGACCCGGGGTCGTTTCGAACCGTTCCATCACCTCAAGCCCTTCGGGGTTGATTTGCGGAACACGAGCGGTGATCTTTGAGTGCAGGTGCACAACACCAGCGTCGAGGGCGTGTTGCACTTCCTCGATCGAACCAAAGACCATGCCTTCGCCCTTCATGCCTTCGCGTTCCAGGGTCACATAGTAGAGACCCAGGATCATGTCCTGCGAAGGAACGATGATCGGCGCGCCGTTTGCAGGCGACAGAACGTTGTTCGTCGACATCATCAGCACGCGTGCTTCAAGCTGCGCCTCAAGGCTCAGCGGGACGTGCACAGCCATCTGGTCACCGTCGAAGTCGGCGTTAAAAGCCGAACAAACGAGCGGGTGCAACTGGATGGCTTTGCCTTCGATCAGCACGGGCTCGAACGCCTGAATGCCAAGACGGTGCAGCGTGGGCGCACGGTTCAGCATGACAGGGTGTTCGCGGATTACCTCGTCAAGGATATCCCAAACTTCGGGACGCTCTTTCTCGACCAGTTTCTTGGCTTGCTTAACGGTGGACGACAGCCCCTTCGCCTCAAGCCGCGAATAGATGAACGGCTTGAACAGCTCCAGCGCCATCTTCTTCGGAAGACCACATTGATGCAGCTTCAGTTCCGGCCCGGTCACGATGACCGAACGGCCCGAGAAGTCGACCCGCTTACCCAAAAGGTTCTGACGGAAACGACCCTGCTTGCCTTTCAGCATGTCCGACAGCGATTTCAGCGGGCGCTTGTTGGCACCCGTGATCACGCGGCCGCGACGGCCGTTGTCAAACAGCGCATCGACAGATTCCTGCAGCATCCGCTTTTCGTTGCGGACGATGATGTCAGGCGCGCGCAGTTCGATCAGACGCTTCAGACGATTGTTCCGGTTGATGACCCGGCGATACAGATCGTTCAGGTCGGACGTCGCAAAACGGCCCCCATCCAGCGGCACCAGCGGGCGCAGTTCCGGCGGGATCACGGGGATCACGGTCAGAACCATCCACTCCGGGCGGTTGCCGGATTCCAGGAAGCTTTCCACCACTTTCAGGCGCTTGATGATCTTCTTGGGCTTCAGCTCGCCTGTCGCCTCTTTCAGATCGGCGCGCAGGGTCTCTGCCTCTTGCTCAAGGTCGATCTGGGACAGCATCTCGCGGATCGCTTCGGCACCGATATTGGCGGTGAAGGCGTCCATGCCGAACGCGTCCTGCGCGTCCATGAACTCTTCTTCCGACAGCATCTGGCCATAGGACAGGTCGGTCAGACCCGGCTCGGTCACCACGTAGTTTTCAAAGTACAGCACACGCTCCAGATCGCGCAGCGTCATATCCAGCATCAAACCAATACGGGAGGGCAGCGATTTCAGAAACCAGATGTGCGCGACGGGAGCCGCCAGTTCGATGTGGCCCATCCGCTCGCGGCGGACCTTTTGCAGCGTGACTTCGACACCGCATTTCTCGCAGACAACGCCGCGATACTTCATGCGCTTGTACTTGCCGCACAGGCATTCATAATCCTTGATCGGGCCAAAGATACGCGCACAGAACAGGCCATCACGCTCGGGCTTGAACGTGCGGTAGTTGATGGTCTCGGGCTTCTTGATCTCGCCAAACGACCACGAGAGGATGCGTTCGGGCGACGCCAGGCTCACCTTGATCTCATCAAAGACCTTGGGTGGCGTCAGCGGGTTGAACGGGTTGTTTGTCAGTTCCTGGTTCATTTTCAAATCCTTGAAAGGGGAGCGGAGGGAAGATTGGAGCTGTAGGGCGGGGTTAACCCCGCCTTACGATTGCGCCGCTATTCATCTTCCTCCGCATCCAGGAGTTCCATGTTGAGGCCCAAGCCGCGGACCTCCTTGACCAGAACGTTGAACGATTCCGGCACGCCGGCTTCGAAGTTGTCCTCGCCCTTGACGATGCTCTCATAGACCTTGGTTCGGCCTGCCACGTCATCCGACTTCACCGTCAGCATCTCTTGCAGGGTGTAGGCGGCGCCGTAGGCTTCCAAGGCCCAGACCTCCATCTCACCAAAGCGCTGACCACCGAACTGCGCCTTACCACCCAGCGGCTGCTGCGTGACGAGGGAGTACGGACCGGTCGAACGGGCGTGGATCTTGTCGTCCACAAGGTGGTGCAGCTTCAGCAGGTACTTGATGCCGACGGTCACAGGGCGGGCAAATTGCTCACCTGTGCGGCCGTCAAACAGCACCGACTGACCCGATGTCGAGAAGCCTGCACGCTCCAGCGCGTCGTTCACATCCGCCTCTTTCGCACCGTCAAAGACGGGCGTGGCGATCGGAACACCGCGTGTGACGTTGCCAGCGGCTTCGATCATATGCTCTTCGTCCATGCCCGAGATGCCCTCTTCATAGACATCACCGCCATAGGCGAGTTGCATCGCTTCGCGCACCGGCGTCAGGTCACCCGAACGACGGTACTCTTGCAGCGCCTCGTCCACATTCACACCCAGACCGCGTGCGGCCCAGCCCATGTGTGTCTCAAGGATCTGACCGACGTTCATACGCGACGGCACACCCAGCGGGTTCAGACAGAAATCAACCGGCGTACCATCCGCGAGGAACGGCATGTCCTCCATCGGCACCACTTTCGAAATCACACCCTTGTTGCCGTGACGACCAGCCATCTTGTCGCCCGGTTGCAGCTTGCGCTTCACCGCCACGAACACTTTGACCATCTTCATCACGCCCGGGGGCAGATCGTCACCACGACGAACCTTCTCGACCTTATCCTCAAAACGGGCATCCAGGGCACGCTTCTGCGCCTCGTATTGCTCGTTCAGGGCCTCGACCACTTGCGCCGATTGCTCGTCCTTCAGGGCAATCTGCCACCATACAGACCGCGGGAAGGCTTCCAGCAGGTCCGCATCAACGTTCGAGCCTGCCTTGACGCCTTTCGGCCCCTTGGCGATCTCTTTGCCCAACAGCATATCGCCCAGACGGGCATAGATGTTGCGGTCCAGAATGGTCAGTTCGTCGTCGCGGTCACGGGCAAGGCGTTCAACTTCCTCACGCTCGATCTGCAGAGCACGCTCGTCTTTTTCCACACCGTGGCGGTTAAAGACGCGCACCTCAACGACCGTGCCGAAATCACCCGGCTTCACACGCAGCGAGGTGTCGCGCACGTCCGAGGCTTTCTCACCAAAGATGGCGCGCAGAAGCTTCTCTTCCGGCGTCATCGGGCTTTCGCCCTTCGGTGTGATCTTGCCCACCAGAATATCGCCCGGCTCAACGTCCGCACCGATATAAACGATGCCCGCTTCGTCGAGGTTGCGCAGGGCTTCCTCACCGACGTTCGGGATATCGCGGGTGATCTCTTCCGGCCCCAGCTTGGTGTCACGGGCGGCGACTTCGAATTCCTCGATGTGTATCGAGGTAAAGACGTCATCGCGCGACACACGTTCCGAGATCAGGATCGAGTCTTCGTAGTTATAGCCGTTCCACGGCATGAACGCGACAACCACGTTCTTGCCCAGCGCCAGTTCACCCATATCGGTGGACGGACCATCGGCAATCACTTCGCCCTTCTGAACCGTGTCACCCACCTTCACCAGCGGACGCTGGTTGATGCAGGTGTTCTGGTTCGAGCGCTGGAACTTGCGCATGCGGTAGATGTCCACGCCCGCGTCGCCCAGCTCAAGGTCGTGCGTGGCACGGATCACGATCCGGGTGGCATCCACCTGGTCGATGATACCAGCACGTTTCGCCATGATGGCCGCACCAGAATCGCGCGCCACAACTTCTTCGATGCCGGTGCCGACCAGCGGCGCCTCGGCTTGCAGGAGCGGAACGGCCTGACGTTGCATGTTCGAGCCCATCAGAGCGCGGTTGGCGTCGTCATTCTCAAGGAACGGGATCAGCGAGGCCGCGACCGAGACCAACTGCTTGGGCGACACGTCGATCAGATCAACCTGATCCACGGGCGCCAGCGTGTAGTCCCCGGATTGACGGGTGTTCACCATCTCGTTGTTGAAGCGACCTTCGGCATCCAGCGAAGCGTTCGCCTGTGCCACGGTGTGCCGCATCTCTTCGGTCGCGGACATGTAGTGCACTTCGTCCGTCACCTGACCGTCGCTTACCACGCGGTAAGGCGTTTCGATGAAGCCGTACTTGTTCACACGAGCAAAGGTGGCCAGCGAGTTGATCAGACCAATGTTCGGCCCTTCCGGCGTTTCAATCGGGCACATCCGACCATAGTGGGTTGGGTGCACGTCGCGCACCTCAAAACCGGCACGCTCACGGGTCAGACCGCCCGGCCCAAGCGCCGACAGGCGGCGTTTGTGTGTCACTTCGGACAGCGGGTTGGTTTGGTCCATGAACTGTGACAGCTGGGACGAGCCAAAGAACTCGCGCACAGCAGCAGCAGCCGGTTTCGCGTTGATCAGGTCCTGCGGCATGACGGTGTCGATCTCGACCGACGACATGCGTTCCTTGATGGCACGCTCCATACGCAGAAGGCCAACACGGTACTGGTTCTCCATCAGCTCACCAACAGAACGCACACGACGGTTGCCGAGGTGGTCGATATCGTCGATATCGCCCTTGCCGTCGCGCAGTTCCACAAGTGCCTTGATGCAGGCCACGATGTCTTCGCGGCGCAACGTGCGCTGCGTGTCTTCGGCATCCAAGGCCAGACGCATGTTCATTTTCACCCGGCCAACAGCGGACAGGTCATAGCGTTCGCTATCGAAGAACAACGTGTCGAACAGGGCGCTTGCCGCATCAACGGTGGGTGGCTCGCCCGGACGCATGACGCGATAGATGTCCATGAGCGCGGTTTCGCGGTTCATGTTCTTGTCCTGCGCCATGGTGTTGCGCATGTACGGACCGACATTGACGTTATCGATGTCCAGAACCGGAATGTCGGTGATGCCCGCATCCACCAGTTCCTTGACCGTACCGCCGATCAGATCGCCATCCTTGTCATATTCAAGGGTCAGCTCATCACCGGCTTCGACATAGATCGCGCCGTTTTCTTCGTTGATGATGTCCTTGGCGACGAATTTGCCGACGATGTGCTCGTAAGGCACCAGCAACTCGGTGACATTGCCCTCGTCGATCAGCTTCTTGACGGCGCGTGGCGTGATTTTCTTGCCCGATTCGGCAATCACTTCACCGGTTTTCGCATCAACCAGATCGTATGTCGGACGGGTGCCGCGCACACGCTCGGGGAAGAACGGCGTGACCCAGCCTTTGTTCTTCTTAAGCTTGTAGCTGACGGTGTTGTAGTAGGCGTCCATGATCGCTTCTTGGTCGAGACCAAGAGCGTACAGGAGCGTGGTCACCGGCAGTTTGCGGCGACGGTCGATCCGGGCAAACACGATGTCCTTGGCGTCGAACTCGAAGTCCAGCCAGCTGCCGCGATAGGGAATGATGCGGCAGGCGAACAGCAGTTTACCGGACGAGTGTGTCTTGCCCTTGTCATGGTCAAAGAACACACCGGGCGACCGGTGCATCTGGGACACGATCACACGCTCGGTGCCGTTCACGATGAACGTCCCGTTCGGTGTCATCAAAGGCATATCGCCCATGAACACGTCCTGTTCCTTGATGTCCTTGACGGACTTCGCGCCGGTGTCTTCATCGATATCGAACACGATCAGACGCAGGGTGACCTTCAGCGGGGCCGAGTAGGTCATGTCGCGCTGCTGGCATTCCTCAACGTCGTATTTGGGCTTTTCCAGCTCGTACTTGACGTATTCCAGGACGGAGGTTTCGTTGAAGTCCTTGATCGGGAAGACCGACTGGAACACACCCATGATGCCTTCGCCGTCCATGGGCGTGGGCTCATCACCGGAGTTCAGGAACAGGTCGTAGGAAGACTTTTGAACCTCGATGAGGTTGGGCATATCCAAAACTTCACGGATTTTGCCATAATATTTACGAAGACGTTTCTGGCCAAGGAACGTTTGCGCCATACTGGTGTCACCTTTCAGCGTTTCTCTGGACACTGCAATGCCGTCGGGCCCCGGCACGCTGCACCCGTGAGACGATGGGTTTCAGGTCAATTCATGGCCACCGTCCCACCGGCGGCCTCCCGACCTTTCAAACCGCATCTTGGAAAAGACTTTTCAGGAAAGCCCTTACCAAGACGGGTCGGGCCGGACGCGCGATATGCGCATCCAGCCCATCGTTTTCAAGTGGGGGCGTGGAATTCGGCAAGAACCCCTGTCGCCCTTGATGCACAAAGGCGCCCCCGTCCCAGCGGGACTTAGGCCAGTTCGACCTCGGCGCCAGCTGCTTCCAGCTTGCCTTTGATCTCTTCGGCTTCGTCTTTGCCGCAGCCTTCTTTGATCTTGCCACCGGCTTCGACCAGGTCCTTGGCTTCTTTCAGGCCCAGGCCTGTGATGCCGCGGACTTCCTTGATCACGTTGATCTTGGAGGCGCCAGCGTTTTTCAGGACGACGTCGAATTCCGACTTTTCTTCCTCAGCTGCAGCGCCAGCGCCGTCAGCAGGACCAGCCATCATCACAGCGCCGCCAGCGGCGGGCTCGATGCCGTACTCGTCCTTGAGGATGGTTTTCAGTTCTTGTGCTTCCAGCAGGGTCAGACCAACGATCTCTTCTGCCAGTTTCTTCAGATCAGCCATTTTATCAGCTCTTTCCGTTTACAGTGTGTTCCAACGTGCGCGATGTCCGCACGCCAATCAGACAATGCCTTAGGCCGCCTTTTCCTCGATGGTCGAGAGAACGGAGGCGATGTTGCTTGCAGGTGCGCCAATGGCCCCGGCGATGTTCGATGCAGGTGCGCCAAGCATGCCCGCGATGGTGCTGATAAGCTCCTCGCGCGAAGGCATCTTCGACACAGCCGTCACACCGGCCCGGTCCAACGCGTTCTCACCCATGGCCCCGCCCAGGATCACGAACTTGTCGTTTTCCTTGGCAAAGTCCTCGGACACCTTGGCGGCTGCCACGGGGTCTTCGGAAAAGGTCAGAACGGTCATGCCCGTCAGGTAATCACCGATGCTTTCGCATGGCTTCCCGTCCAGGGCGATCTTGGCGAGCCTGTTTTTTGCAACCCGAACAGAAGCTTCCGCGTCACGGGCACGTGCGCGCAGGTCCTGCATTTCGGCAACTGTCAGACCGGCGTAGTGGGCAACCACGACGACGCCAGAGCTTTCAAAGATCTGGCCGAGTTCCTCGACCACTTTCTCTTTCTGGGCTCTATCCACAGTTTTCTCCAAATTTGGGGGCCTTGATGGTCCCCGGCTCAGTTTGCACCGGATCACTCCGGCGGTTTGGTCCTCGAAATACACGGGTCCAAAGCCGCCCGAGGCTCGACAGAGCATCTGAGCTTAACGTGGCCTGTTCCCGCCTCGGGCAGGAATTATGACTGGCATATCCCAGTCACCCACCGTCTCGGACGAAATGAGGGCTTGCCGAATCACACGGAAGCCCTCGCAGGTTGGTTAGTCGGTTTGGGGCGGAATGCCAAGGGGGTAAGGGTGTTTGGGGCGGTTTGGGCAGGGTGTGGCTGGATCGAAACGACCGGGAGCGCAGAAAGCCAACGTTGCAAAGTTTGCGTGTATGTCCGCAGCGAGCCCATATTGTCAGGTGCTGCGTTTCGAACAAACGTCCGCTCTGAGCCCAAATAGCTTTATGCTGCACGATGCACTAATGGCGGCGGAGTGCAGGAAGCGGACTTTGCAAATTTTGACAAACGGCCCAAAGCCGCCGTTCGATCATTGAATTTGATGCTGCGATTGCAGCCTGGATAGCCGACATTCGATGGGCCAGCGGCATATTGCGGCGGAGAGCTTTAGGACACCAAAACGAGTACTTGATTTCGAAGCGACGTTGTAGAGACTAATCGACAACCTGGGAGCGCACCAAAAGCGATGAAGTCTGTTACTGTGTTAGCCCGCGTGTTGGGAGCTTTGACGCCAGTTCTAATTGGTGTTGCCATAGGCATCGTCCTTGCGCTTGGCTTTTTATTTCGCGCGGAGTGGTTGTTAGAAGGAAGCGTTTGGGTTGGATTTGCAGGAGCAACGTTTGCGTTATTCCTTTTTGCAGTCTTTCGAAGCCTGACACGCTCATTTTCAGATTTGCGAGGCAACTCGGAAAGTAAGTCAGATCAAGACATCTTTGAGAGCCTCTTGGGAGAGATCCTACCAAATTCCTCCCAGCTTTCGGGTTCTCGTGACGAAATTCTGACAC
Source organism: uncultured Tateyamaria sp. (assembly GCF_947496075.1). Classification (GTDB taxonomy): domain Bacteria; phylum Pseudomonadota; class Alphaproteobacteria; order Rhodobacterales; family Rhodobacteraceae; genus Tateyamaria. Next base: position 761,078 of record NZ_CANMBJ010000006.1, on the reverse strand, counting down.
GAGTGAGAGCTATTTCGAAAACCGTCATGAGCTTCTGGGGAGCGACAATAGCAATTGGCTTCTGTTTCACGGCAATAGGCGCTGTAATTGCTACCATCACTGCGTTGGCGGCGATCCGGCAGGTTGACAGGCTCGACAAACAAAACGAGTTGATTGACTTGCAGATATCGATAGCTAAGTCGGCCAGAAGTTCAGCAGTTTTTGCGGCACAGATGCCTAGTCTAATGGACGAAATGTACCGGGAAAGGGCGGAGCAAAGCTTATGGACACCAAGCCAAAGCCTGCAGGCTAGGATCCAAGCTTTAATTTACTCCCTTGAGCCTTATCAGGTAGACAACCAAGTCGCTGAAATAATTGGTCAAATGCAGTTGAGTGTGGAAAAAAGTGAACTAGGCGAGATGGTTCCGGGTGACCTTGAAACGCTTGCGGGGCAAGATCTTAGTAATTCAACTTATAGTCCAGAACGAGGTCAGTTGCTTCAACTCCTAATATCTGCGGGGGTGAATTTCGACGAGTTGTCTGTACCTTTCCAGATCCCTGACGCCGATCTCAGCTCCCTCAAACTTGTTGGTAGCATAGACCTTTACCAGCAAGAACTTCGCAGCCTAGGAAAGACTGTTTTAACTGGTGCGAACCTTCGAGGGACAGATTTTGTTGGGATCGATGCAACTGGTGTCGACTTTTCGGGATCAGTGTTTTCTAGCATCGATCTACTCGCGACGGTTTCATCGCCTTGGTTCAGCGCTGATCACGCAACCTTCGAGCGAACAGGTGGTCCAACACTAGGAAACATTGTTGTCATCTCAGACGACACAGATGCAAATCACATCATGAACGGTCTACACCGCACTTGGGTCAACTGGAGCGACGAGGATTATCGAATTACTGTACAGCTCTTACCTGTTGCCGATGATGTAAACTTCAACTCTTGGATACACCCATATGATGACGGCACCTCCACTCTGTCATTCTTGTTCTGGGAGAAGATCTTAGCTTTCAAAATCAGTACGGGACAGTCAGTTTATCTATTTGGGGATAAGAACTTCTACCCAACTCCCTTTGATGTAGCTTATCGATACAAACAAGAAGCGACCCAGTCAGAGGGCGGTTGTGCGGAGACCTCATGGGCATATTGGTACCTGCGGGATAGGGTCCAAACGGGCCAACCATTGTTGGCCCCGAACGGTGAACACATACTTACCGGCACCCGGTTTCCACTCTCCAACCAACAGATTGAATGTCTAAATTCTGATTTCGAGCGTACCGGCAGCGCTACAACAAACTATCAATGGGTCAGGAAATACGATGAGTTCGAGGTTGAGCGACCTGCTCCCGACGGGTTCTGGGAATGAATCCATAGCCAACTGAAGTTCTTTGATGCGCAGCTGCAGAATTATGCGTCCGGCCCATTGCGGTCATTGAGCCGGTCGAACTGCTGCTGCGGTGCAGCACGCCGAACCGGACGTTGAACGGCCCAAAGATCAGGGGCGTTTTGGGCTGACGTTACGGAGCTAGTATGGCTAAGTTGCGGTGACATTTCAGACGTTCTTGGACGAGAAAATTACTCATGAGAGATGATTTTACTGCGACAACTAAGCGACTTTTGGCAGAACGTGCGGGCTACAGATGCAGTAATCCAGATTGTAGAAAAACCACCGTTGGTCCATCTACAGCCGACCAAGCCAAGTCGATCTCTCAGGGGGTTGCAGCACATATCTGCGCAGCTCAAGACAATGGACCGCGCTATAACTCCGAGCAAACCGCCCTTCAGCGTAAATCTGCTAGTAACGGGATTTGGCTTTGCGGTGCTTGTGCAACGCTCATCGACAAGAACAACGGAGCCGACTTTAAAGAGTCAGTGCTTCAAATATGGAAAGAGTTACACGAAGAGGCTGTCTTCTCCGAACTGTCAACTGGACAGTCTGACATAGGGTTAACTGGTTGGTGCGAAGAAGAAAACGGCAGTTGGATCCTGCGTATCAAAAACCCAACTACGGCTCCATTTCTTGATTGCGTTGCGAGAGCATACCGTGTGGAAAATTTCGATGAGCCTTTCGCTGACATAGAGGTCGTGTTTGGCACAATTCCACCTCGTCAAACAATCAGTGATGCGGTGCCGTACGAGAACCTCGAGAGTTCTATGTTCGGTCACCCTGTTGTGGAAGTCGAATACACAGACGTGAATGGTATTGACTGGTTACGAGAGCGCACAGGCCGAATTCGAAAAATTGAATTTAGAAGACCGTTTGATTGAGGTGTCATGGTCGGCCCATAGCCGACTTTCAGCACACGACTTCGATGCTGCAGTCGCAGCCCGCATAGCAGACATTGGCCTCACCCAAGCAGTAATCGCGTTCATGGTCAGCCAGTGTAAGCACAAGCTTTTATCTGGTCTTTTCGGCTGAGCGCCAGCTTGCGTATATACGATCAAGTAATCGGGTCAGGTAGGGAACAACAAAGAGGCTCATTGCAGGGACCATAAGGCCGGTCAAAACAAGCGTCCTGAAGGCCAGCGGCCAATGCTCAAGCATTCCTTCAAAAGCAAACAGCAGGGCCGAGATTGTTGGCCATGCTGCCGCCCAGGTGATCAGAACCGACCGCATGTCATGCCGCCAATGCCGCTGCGTTGTCTTCCAGATGTGCGATGGTCGTCGTTCCCGGAATGACAAGAACGTTCGGTGCGCGCGCCAACAATGTGCGGAGCGCATCACTGGGATTGACCGCCGCACCCTGCTTCATCGGGTTCGCACCCAAGGGTCCGTGTGGGACAAAGGCGATGCCCTGATCATTCAACCAGTCAATCATATCTTCGAGGGCCTCATCGCGTGCGTCGGCAGGCGAGTACCGGTTCTGGACAGCCGCTATAGGCGCGACGCGCAAAGCTTCCTCGACTTGTGAACGGGACACGTTCGACAGGCCTATCATGTCGATCTTCCCCGTCTGGCGCATCTCTTCAAGCGCAGCCACACTTTCAGAGATTGGCGTGATGCCGTCTGGCGCATGCACGTAGTAAAGATCGATCTTGTCTGTTCGAAGATTGTCTAAGCTTTCATCAAGATGCCGCTTCATGGTTTCAGCCGATGTGTCTCGACTGATGCTGGTGGCGGACTTCTCCACACCACCCTTGGAGGCGATGAACATCTCACCGTAGCTGCCATCGTCATCGACCAAGGCGTCTGCAATCAGCCTTTCGTTGTCATGAGGTCCATATGCCCGGGCTGTGTCGATATGGGAGACACCAAGATCACGGGCGCGTCGCAATAGTTCAATGCCGCCCTGCCAATCGGCGTAGGGCCCAAAGTTACGCGGCTGACCGGTCAGGCGCATTGCGCCATATCCGATGCGATCTACGGTCCGCCCGTTCAGGAAAGTGAAGGTCGTGTTCAGATCGTTTGTCATGTCGTGGTTCCTTTCGTTTGTGTTGCAAGGAACATACCCACCGGAGTGAACAACGGTAGTAGCATGAAAAGTAACACTGCTATACGATAGGCGTATGAGCACTCGTTTTGACCGCCTCACCCTGCTTGAGACCTTTGTTCGGATTGCGGAACGGCAATCGCTGTCCGGCGCTGCACGTGATCTCGGCACATCTCAGCCGTCAGTATCCCGACAACTCGCCGCACTCGAAGAACGCCTCGGTGTCGTTCTGGTGCGGCGCACAACACATGACGTGACACTGACCCCTGACGGTCTGGCGCTGCTGTCAGATGCGCGCCGCATGTTCGGAGAATGGGAGGCCATCGAAGATCGTCATAGCGAGAATGACGAACTGAAAGGCACGATCCGGGTCATCGCGCCAGTCGCATTGGGCCAACGGCTGTTCATTAAAGCAGCGGCCAAGTTCATGAAGCAACACCCGAACATAACGATCGATTGGCAGTTGCGCGATGACACCATTCGCTTTGCCGAGGAAGGGTGTGATTGTTGGCTCAAGATCGGCCCCGTGCCCGATGAGACGCTCGTTGTTCGAGAGTTGACGCGGGTGGAGCGCCTTGTCGTCGGAACACCGGACTGCTTGGCGCGACATGCTGGAAGTGATGTCGATGCACTGCCCTGGCTGACACTTGGTCCCTTCGAAGGGAACCGGATCGAACTGTTTGATGAAAACGATGCCACTCGGACATTTAACGTCCGACCGAAACTGGCAAGCGACAACATCTTTGCCGTCTATGAAGCGGCAATGCAGGGCATCGGCATCGCCATCCTACCGCATTGGTTTGTGGCGTCAGACCTCAAACATGGAACCTTGACCGATGTAGCACCAAGCCTGAGAGCTGCGCGTTTGCCGGTGAATTTAGCTTTGGCTTCAGGAACGAAGCGACCCGCCCGCGTCGAGCGCTTTTGCAATGCGGTCCAGGACTGGTGCAATGCACAACTTCTTGTCGATACATGAAGTAGACGAAATGGCGTCCCCTGTCTCTTTGCACTACGGCAAATCTAGTACGGCCCATTCCTGTCATTTATCGACCGATCAAGATGCTGCGCTCGCAGCCCGTATTCCGGTCATTCGCTGCATGTGCAAAATATAACTTCTGGCTAGCTCACAAATCGCGGACACAATCGATGGCTTTCGGCCTATGTTAGCCGCCATTCGCCGCGACCCTAACTCTGTGCTTGCTTGAGCTCACACATCGATGGACAACCTCCGGGCAGGGGCACGACTTTGTGCGACGCCGGTCTTCTCCAATATCGGCGACGGCAAGACCTATAGGTTCGAAACCGATATTCCGCTGGTTTGGGAAGACGTGCCCAGGCTGTACGAACAATATGCAACTCCGGTGGGTACGATCCTCGCGCTCACATTGCAGGCTGAGCGGTCTCGTCCTCTGCCATTCCTTTAAAGACGTGCTCCGTTTCCAGATCCATCGGGAAGTAGAGTTCGATCTTCAACGAGCCGAGCGCAACATCTTCGGGCGTTCCGAATTGGGCGATTGTCGCGAACAGGGACAGCCTTTGATCGCCCTGAACGACGATCGTCGGAATAACCGGTGTTCGAGCGGGGTCAATCGGTTTCAGGGCCTTCTCAAGGTGCGCAATGACGGGACCAAACTCCGGAATGCCGCCTTCAGATGCGCTCTCGGTTCGGAGCCGCTTCGCGGCGTGATGGGCGACCTCGGGCCAGTTCTCCACCACGGTCGGAAGCGCGTCCGACACCATGAGGTCCAGCAGGCTGTCGCCGACGCCGATTCCGAAGGATGAGAAAAGCGCCAGTGCGGCAGGGTTGGCCATGCGGATCGTCCAGAGGCGATCAACGGCGAGGCCGGGCATAGGCATGTGATTGGCAAGCGTCGTTTCAATCGCAGCGCGAACCGGGTCCATCTCTTCGGCGGTCCAATCCGCAGACCGATACCGCGCGGCAAAACCGGCGGCCGTCAGCATTTCGTTCCGGGCCTCTAGTGGAACTTCCAGCGTCTCACCAAGCCGCACGACCATTTCGCGACTTGGCCGCGCACGACCGGTTTCGAGAAACGACAGATGGCGAGAGGAAATGCCCGCCTCGTTTGCCAGGTCGAGTTGCGAGAAGCGCCGTAGGTTTCGCCAATGGCGCAATGTGTTGGGGAAGGTTTGCATGTCCGGAAGGTATACGCCGCATCCTGAGCTGTCACTTACCTCCAAAGTAATTGCTGAGGTCCCTCGTGCTTCATAGCAATGGGGCGAAATACATATGGAGTGTGCAAGACATGTTCGGCCACGCAGCACATAAGTTCTGGATGAAATTCTCGGGCGGCGCGCTCATAGGGTTCGGGATATTGGGCTTTTTCGGCACAATGCCGGCGACCAACGAGCCGTTGCGATGGGGCCTCGACTTGCTGTCGTGGCCGCTGGACGGCTTCCCGTCCTACGAGTCGCGCGAGACATGGTTCTTGTCCGCGCTGTCCGGTGGCTTCCTCACCGGCTGGGGCGTGACGATGTACTGTGTGTCGCTCTGGCTCTACGACCTCGACGGCGAGCGCTGCCGCAAGACCGTCTTTGCGGGGCTGCTCGGCTGGTTCCTTGTAGACAGCTCAGGGTCGATCACCTCGGGCAATTGGGAGAACGCGGTCTGGAACATCCTCGTTCTGGTCATACTGGTCGGTCCGATGTGGCGACCGGCTCAAAGCACCGCTTGACGAGAAAGGATACCACCATGGCACAATTTCGCCTGCTTCTCATTGCGATCACGGTTGTGATCGTCGTGTTCACCATCGCCGCTGTTGCGAACGACGGATGGAACCTCCTGCCACACTTCTTCGGCCCGATCTTCGCGCTCACGTGGCAAGGTCAGTTCAACGTGGACTTCACGACCTACTTGATCTTGTCGGGTGTCTGGATGGCCTGGCGCGGTGGCTTCACCGGCGGCAGTATTGGATTGGGTCTCCTCGCACCGCCGTTAGGCATTCTCTTCTTAGCGCCTTACCTGATTTACTTGATTGGAAAATCCGGCGGAGATCCCAAGAGACTCCTCCTGGGTGTTCACGTCGATTGAGTTGTGTGAATTTACGCCGCCATTGCCTGCCCGTTTTTTGGACATAGCGAAGCTCGCGATACCGATCGTTCATCATCAGTCCTCTTTGCTTGCGGAATGGAATTGGCGCACTAACAAAAAGCCATGCCGCGCTTTATCTGCGCGGCACGGCCTATTCTCCCGCCAAAGTCCGTACGGACACATTCAAAGAACTTCACCGCCATAAATCTCTGCCAGGTTTTCAGCGCTTCCTTCCATGAACATCGGCATCATCTTGGACATCATCCAGCCTTGCATACTAGTGGTCTCAAAATACCGCCGCATATGCATGATTGAGCCGCCTTCAGCTGGCGTCACGATCACGACCCCTCGGTGGCCTTCAAAGGCATCAGGTGCCCAGAGTGGCTTCGCAACCATGGAAGACTCGGGGTCGAGGTGTACGATTTCGTCTGTTTCGCCTTCCTTGTAAGAGACAAAAGAACCAACACCAAAATTCCCAGCTTCCCTCGCTGAATTGTCAATCACAACGTTCTCAGGTGGAGGGGATACCCAATCGGAGTAGTCTTCGAACGCCGCGACAATCGCCATGGCTTCCGACGGTGTCATGGGTAGGAATACCTTAACTTCAGCACCGAGCGGTTTGTCGGTGAAGTCTCGAACATCCAACTCCCCAAACACGTGAGTTTCGGGCGAAAGGCCAACGTTCGGGTCGCTTCTTAGTGTGGGGCTCAAACTCAGAAACCCAAATCCCCCAACGATAGCGATCACGACGAGGCCGCCAACTATTTTGAGTATCTTCTTCATTTCGTTCTCCATCTTGAGCGTGGCGGCGACCCGCCACACCCGGCTTTTGATTTCATTGGGTTATGCAGGCACGGCACCAGCAGCGGACGGGGAGTTGTGCTTGACGCCTTTGCTGTCGATCTTGCCGCCGGTCTTGAGGTGGTGCTCAAGGCTCTCCAGCATCAGCGACACGCGCTTTTTCATCATCGGCTTCATCATGAGATTTCCCATAATCGCGCCGAGAGGGCCCATGCCGATTTCGATGTCCATCTCCACGATGACGTCGGTGCCGTTGCCACTTGGGCTCAGGCGGATGACGGACTTGCCGCCCTTCATGGGTTTGGGGGTTTCGCTCAGCGTCATGTGAATGGCGCGACCGTCCTCGATCTTGGTGATTGTCTCAACGATGGACGTCTTGTCGACGAACTCGCAGCGGCGCTTGGCGCCCACGCCCTCATTGTTCTGGCTGAGCAGCGGGGAACGGACGACCCACGGCTGAAAGCGCCAGATGCCGCCCCAGTCGTTGAAGGCTGCCCAGATGTCTTCCGCCGACGCATTCACGCGTTTTGTCATTTCTGCATGCATGTTTTTGTTCCTTCTAGGTTTAAGGGTGAGTTGCGCGGGACACGCGCTTACGCAGTCGCTTCTGCGAATTCGTCACCGGACAGGGCATAGGCCGCCATCGCGTCATCGATCTCGGTTCCGACCAAATGGTTGGTGTAATTGGAGAATGTCTTGCACGCGATGGCGAGGATTACCCCAAAGACGTGCTGATTGGTGAAACCGGCGGCCAGAAAGCGGTCCACATCGTCTTTCTCGACCGCCCCCCGCAAGAGAGTCATTCTGCGGGTGAACTCGGACAAGGCACCAAGCCGGTCGTCTGCAGGCGTGTCGCCCTTACGCAGCGCCTCCAGCGCGTACTTCGGAACGCCAGACATCACGTCCGCCAGCATGGAATGCGCGGCGGTACAGTAGTGGCAATCGTTTGCCTGACTGATCGTGAGGAAGACCGTCTCCTGCTCGGCAGGCGTAAAACCCGCCGTTTCACGGAATGCTGCATAACTTGCGGAGTACTGCTCCAGAACGGCGGGCAGGTTCGCCATGGCCGCGTACATGTTCGGGACAAAGCCAAGCTGGCCGCGGGCACCAGCAAGGATACCCGCTGCGGCGCCTTCTGCGGTGTCGGGCGTCTTGAGCTCAACTGAGATGAGTGGTGGCTTGGGCATAGCGCGAAATCCTCCGGGGCTTGATGCTGCGAATGTGGCGTCACGACTTCTCCCTTGCCACGTTCAATTTCGCACCGGTCAGTTCCAATAATGGTACGTGCTGGTCTGAAATTGGTCCGTTAGGATGACGGCGTTTGCCTCAAAAACAGGAGTCGTCCGATGCGGTTTTTCAGATCGTTTGCAGTTGTGATTGCTCTCCTTTCCGGGCTGTCCGCACATGCGGATGAAGGATGGACGGACCTGGATTTGTCGAGCGCGCGGCTGATCGCGGCGCAAACGGCAGCGCCAGCAGATGGTTCGCTTCAGGTCGGCATCGACATTCGGCTCAACGATGGCTGGAAAACCTATTGGAGAACCCCAGGCGACGCAGGGTACCCGGTCACGGTGGATTGGTCGGGTTCGGACAACGCCGAACCATCCCAAATGCAATGGCCCGCACCGCATCGGTTTTCGCTGTTCGATCTCGACACCTTTGGATACGGCGAACGCATCGTCTTTCCGGTGAATGTGGATATCCCGGACCCGACACAGCCTGTTCTTTTAAACGCGGTGGTCGACTATTTGCTTTGCAAGGAAATCTGCGTCCCGCAAGTCGCCACAGTCTCTCTCACACTCGATCCCGGCACTCCGTCTGCTGGCCTGGATGCCCAGTTAATCGACCTCTACCAATCCCAGGTTCCCGGCGATGGGTCTCAATCCGGGTTGTCTCTGGACGAGGTCACCCGCTCAGACACTGGTAACAGCATCGCAGTGCGCGTCACCTCCGTTTTCCCGCTGACCGCTCCAGACGTAATCGTGGAGGGACCGGAGGACGTCCCGTTTTCCCGCCCTGCCGTTGATCTGCAAGAAGATGGGTTGGGCTTCACCGCGACGCTGGACGCCGAGACGTTTGAAGGCACGCCCGCCGACCTCTCGGGGAAAGACCTGACTCTCACCATTGTGGATGGCACGCGCGGCCTCGAAGCTCAGCTGGACACCGCAGCACTCGCCCAGGCAGCGGTCGGCATCTCTGTCTCCGCGTTTCTGGGCTTTGTCGGGATCGCCTTTGTCGGCGGAATGATCCTGAACCTGATGCCGTGCGTCCTGCCTGTGCTATCGATCAAGCTGCTCTCGGTGGTCTCTCACGGCGGACATAGCCCGGCCCGCGTCCGCCTGTCGTTCATGGCGTCTGCCATGGGCATCCTTGCGTCTTTCTGGGTTCTCGCCCTCGGGGCCGTTGCACTGCGGTCGGTTGGCGTGGCGGTGGGATGGGGCATTCAGTTCCAGAACCCCTACTTTCTCGTCTTCATGGCCATCGTCGTCACGGTGTTCGCCTACAATCTGCTGGGTATGTTTGAAATCCCGCTGCCAAAATGGATGTCCGGGACCGCGCAGATTGGCAACTCCGACACGCTCAAGGGTCACTTCCTGACCGGTGTCTTCGCCACGCTGCTCGCCACCCCGTGTTCCGCGCCTTTCGTCGGGACAGCAATCGGGTTCGCGCTGTCTTCGGGTACGTTCGAGATACTCGCTATTTTCACGGCGCTCGGTGTCGGCCTTGCTGCGCCCTTCCTGCTTGTGGCTGTGTTCCCCGGGCTTGCGACCTCGATGCCCAAGCCCGGCAAGTGGATGCTCACAATGAAGAAGGTGCTTGGGCTTGCCCTGGCGGCAACGACCGTTTGGCTTCTCTTCGTCATCGCTGGCGTTTCCGGGCAGACCTTGGCCATCGTCGTATCGGTTGGCCTTGTCGTGATGGGGGCAGCGCTTTGGACAGGCCGGTCAGTCGAAGGCCGGGGCAGCGCCATTGGGGCGACACTTGCCATTGTCGCACTGGCCCTGATGTTCAGCCCCAGCGTGATCACTTCGTCGCAGGCCGGTGCCTCCTCTGTGGCGACAGCCGATTTCGGAGTCTTCTCCATCGCAGAGCGAGACCGTCTCGTCTCGGCGGGCGAGATCGTCTTCGTCGATGTGACAGCGGATTGGTGTATCACGTGCCAGGTCAACAAACGCGTCGCCCTGAGCGATGGCGAGGTGCGCGCGGCATTGGAAGCAGAAGGTGTAGCCCCCCTGCAGGCCGATTGGACGCAGCGCGACGACAGCATTCTTTCGTACCTGACGAGCCACGGCCGCTACGGCATCCCATTCAACGTGGTTTACGGACCTGGGGCTCCTGAAGGGATCGTGCTGCCCGAGCTTTTGAGCCCCGGCGCCGTCCTGGACGCCCTTCGCGAAGCGCAAGGCTAAGCGCCGCGCCCTTCGATGAGGTCAAGCTTGTCGGACACAACGTCGTATAGATACTCGCGGAAACTCCGAAGTCGTACGCTGTCCCGCAGGTCCGGATGGGTCAGAACCCAAAGTGTCGTATGAGGAACTGGTCGCGCGTCGGGCACTCGCTGAAGCGCCGGATCTAGGTCGCCCATCATGCATGGAAGGAAGGCCATACCGAGGCCACGCTTGGCAAAAGCCATCTGGACAAACACGTCGTCGAAACTGCCCATGACCGGCATCGGCTCCAGCCCCGCCGAATGAACCCATTTTGGATACTCGACAACGTCATCCCATCCCAGCCAGCGCCCATTTCGATTGGGTCCTGAAAAGGTATGTGCCTCGATGTAATCGGTCGAAGCATAGGCACAGGACGCTTGTGTCGCCAGGTTACGCCCAACCAGGTAGTCAGGCGGCGAATTACCCCGTGACGTAAAACGCATTGCAATGTCAGCTTCCCGCTTTGACAGATCAAGAAGGTCCTCGGTTATATCGAGGATCAGGTTAACGAGTGGGTTTTGCTCAACGAAGCTGGCTAGGTCGTCGGTCAGAACGCAAACAGCCATTGGTAGCGGAAGAGTAAAGCGGACGTCGCCGGACAGCTCGCGGTCGCGCCCCGCGACGGACCGTTCGGCCGAATGCATTGTTTCTTCAATCGTTCGGGCAGATCCGAGCAGGTCTTCACCCGCCGAGGTGATCAGTAAGCCGTCCGGCGTCCGGTCGAACAAGCGGGCCTTCAACGCAAATTCAAGCGCATCCATCCTGCGGGATACAGTGGAGTGCGCGACCTTCAGGCTCTCTGATGCACCGCGGATCGAACCCGCACGCGCGACGGCGAGAAAGACCTTCAAATCGTTCCAATCGACAGACAACGTTAAGATCACCTTTGGTTTAAAATCTGTATTTTTCGCGTGTGGATGTCACACTTCAAAACGTAGCAGGCGTTCCATTTTTCGTCCAGTGTGGCCCTCAAACGGAACATGAGGTGCATTTTCGACTAGTGTAGCTTCGTGCGCAGGTACCCAACCAGGAGGATTCCATGCGCCTGATTTCTAATCTCACGACAACTGCCGCCGTTCTGGCCGTTGCCACAAGCCTCGCGGCTACCGCACCCGTTGCGGTCGCTCAGGATATTCCACCGCGTGTCGTCGGTGCGGTCATGGTCGACGAACTGACTATGGCACCCATGCAGTTCGCAATCGAGGTCGAACTCGCCGCCTCGCCCGCTGACGTTTTTGCCTTCGTCTCTGACAGCAACAACGTTGATGACATGATCGGCGTGGTGTCCAGTGTCTCCGTGTCCGGCGACGGTATGTCCCGTGACCTGACACTCGCGGATGGTACGGTGGTGACCGAAACGATCCTCGTGAACAATACAGGCAAAATGTCTTTTGCCTACAGCTTGCCCGGCGACAACCCATTGGGCTTGTCCAACCACCTTGCCGTGATGCAGGTACGCCCCGCTGAAGAACGCGAAGGCGCAGTCCTGTCCTGGCAGCAGTATTTCGACGGCGAGACCTCCGAGGAGGTGATGGCGCTTTATACCGAAGCTGCGGCAAGCCTCACTGACCGATTTGGCGGCTACTCCAGCGGGATGCACAGCGGGATCGCCGATGTCACGTTGACCCACACCCGGATGTTCAACGTATCGGCGCAGGCCGTCTGGGCTGAGGTTGCCGAAAACTACGCAGGTGCCCACGAATGGTCGAGCGTGATCGAGTCCATCGAATTCGAGGACACGGATGGAAAAGTCGGCGACGTACGCGCCTGTTTCATCCCCGGGCTTGGGGGCGCGACCCGTGAGATCATCACACGCTACGACGAAGACAATCTCACCTATGCTTACACGATCGAAGCAGGCATGCCTCCGTTTGTGACCACCAACGAGGCCGAGTGGAGCGTCAAACCGATTGATGAAGATTCGTCTGAAGTCACGGTGTCCATCGTCTTCGAAAGCGCACCGGGCGTACCGCCGCAGGCTGTCGCTTTCGCGCGGACGAGCTTCTTCATGTTCGCCGGCTTCGGGATCGACGATCTCAAGTACTTCCTTGAGAATGGTACGCCCTACGCGCGCCAGTTCCCGTCTTAAAACTGATCGCCAAGGGGGTCGAACATGCGCAAAATACTATCTCTTCTGCTAGCAGTCGGCTTGTCGATCCCCTTCGCTGCCGTGGCCCCCAAAGGGGCCGCGGCGCAATCTGACGCGGACATCATCACGCTCGTGACCGATCAGGGTGAGATCGATGCACGGATCATACGAGAGGCGGACACACCCGGCGCCGCGCTCATCATCGGCCTCCATGGTTACGGCATGGACGCCAAGCAGATTGAAACACTCGTCAATATTGAGCCAAACACAGACCACTCCTTTGTTGCCTTGAACGCGCCGGTGCCCGTGGAGGGCGGAGGGGGCGCCTGGTTCCCTCTCGACGATAGCTCCGGCTCCGTCGCGGTAGATCCGGACAATGTGCGCTTGAGCGCTGATTGGGTTGCCAGCGCGACTGCGGCCCTGGTTGCCGAAACCGGCGCGGACCCGGAGCACGTCTACATCGTCGGTTTCAGCCAGGGTGCGTCGATGGCGCTTGGTCTTGCGTTGACCCATCCCGATCTCGCGGCAGGCTACGTTGCTTTTGCGGGTGGGTTGCCGCCCGAGGTCCGAGCAGAAGATTGGACCGTCGAAGGCGGCGCGCCCGTACTTTTAGGGTACGGCACACGCGACGCACGATTTAGCGCCGAGGAACTGGATGCTACAGTCGCCACGCTTTCAGATGCTGGGTTGTCCGTCCAGCTCGAAACCTTCCCAGTCCCCCATGTCGTCAGCGGGGCGGGACGCCGCGTTATTGCCTCCTGGATAGACGACCGGATCGCCGGTGTGCCAGTGGCACGAACCCGGCCACTTCCCATTGCGGTCACAGCTGCGCCGGACGCTGGCGGTGAGCCGGATGCCGTGATTGCCGAAGCTTTGGCCGCGGCTGAGGCGCGAGGCGGCTATTTCGGGAACCCCGACGGCGATCTTGTGATCTACAAATTCTTCGATTTCAACTGCTCGATCTGCCGCATCGCGCACCGTCAGATGGACCGGTTCTTGTCGCAGATGCCCGATAACACGCGGGTGGTCGCGGTGGACGTTCCGTTGATTGGTCCCGGATCGCGCGAAGCCGCGGCGTTGACGTTCTCGATCGCAAAGCCGGAAGACTATAACCGCGCCTACCACGCGCTCATGGATGGCCGGGGCCAGATGACGGGCGCCCGCGCGCTCCGCGAGCTTGAAGATCTCGGGATCGCTGTCGGTATCGCAGATACCGAGGCTGCAATTGGCGCATACCAGAACAACATGCGGGTCAACACAGCGGCGATGCGCGCGCTTGGTCTCGTGGGAACGCCGGGATTCTTCGTCCGTTTGCCAGATGGCCGCGAACAGATGTTTACCGGCTGGGACGCGCAGGCAATTGCGGCCTTCGCTGGCGTAACCCTGCAATAACCCCAGACACTTGCCGGAGGCCCCAGATATGACCGAAGCACTGTATTTCAAAACAGATGACTTGGGTGCGGCGCAAACGCTCTTGTCCCAGGTCCGTCAACGCTCGACCACACTGGTCGAGCCGCTCTCTCCCGAAGATGCCATGCTGCAGTCTATGGAAGATGCCAGCCCGGCCAAATGGCATTTGGCCCATACCACTTGGTTTTTTGAGGAATTTATCCTTCGGCCAACTGTCGAAGACTACGTCTCGCCCGACGACCGTTTCGCGTTCCTTTTCAATTCCTACTACGTTCAAGCAGGTCCACGGCATGCCCGTGACAAACGCGGTCTGATTTCGCGCCCTTCCCTGCAGGACGTTCACACCTATCGCGCTCATGTCGATGCGTCGCTCGACAGGCTTCTCAACTCAGGGCGGGATGAGCTGGTCGATATCGCGGCGTTGGTAGAACTTAGGTGTCACCACGAGATGCAACACCAGGAGTTGCTGGTGACGGATCTGCTTCATGGCCTGTCCCATAACCCTTTGATGCCGTCCTATCGCCCACCCGAACCGCTCCCGATTGTCCAGGCACCAGAGCTGGAATTCATTGGCCATGCCGGTGGCCTCGTGGAGGTCGGCTATACAGGCGATGCATTTCACTACGACTGTGAAAGCCCTAGACACCCGTCCCACCTGGCCCCATATGCGCTAGCAAACCGCCCAGTCACAAACCGCGACTGGATCGCCTTCATCGAGGACGGAGGATACGACACACAGACCCTGTGGTTGTCCGACGGCTGGGCAACGCGCCAGCGGGAAGGCTGGGATGCGCCGCTTTATTGGTGGCGACAGGATGACGAGTGGTGGTCGTTTACCTTGCGCGGCGCACAACCCGTTGCCCTCGGCTCTCCGGTTGTTCATGTCAGCTACTACGAGGCGGATGCATTCGCACATTGGGCAGAAGCGCGTCTGCCCACAGAGGCAGAACACGAGGCGGCATTCCGCAACCGGCCGATCGAGGGCAACTTCGCGGATACCAACGCTTTCCGTCCGCTGCCCGGCGACGGCGTCTGGGGCGACGTCTGGGAATGGACGCAGAGCCCCTACACCCCTTACCCCGGGTTCCGCGCCCCTACTGGCGCCATCGGCGAATACAATGGCAAGTTTATGGTCAACCAGTTCGTCTTGCGCGGAGGATCCTGCGCAACACCGCGCGAGCAGATGCGACCGACCTATCGGACGTTTTTCTATCCTCATCAGCGCCGGCAGATGCTTGGCCTTCGGTTGGCAAAGGACGCGTGATGTTAGACAAGCCGATAGTCAAGAACGAGGCGCTCCTGTCCGCGGCGCTGGACGGTCTTCAGCGGACCCCGAAAGAGCTACCAAGCAGATGGTTCTATGACACCGAAGGCAGCCGCCTGTTTGAGGAGATCACGCAACTCCCAGAGTACTATCCCAGTCGGACTGAAACGCAGATATTGCGGTCAAACGCGGGCGAGCTTGCCACGTCAATTGCGTCGGGCGGAGCGCTTGTCGAGCTTGGCAGCGGCTCAAGCGTCAAAACCCGCATCCTGCTCGACGCTGCGCGGCAAGTTAGCCGCTATGTGCCGGTCGACATAGCAGACGACTTCCTACAGCAATCTTCGTCCAGTCTGGCGACGGAATACCCACACCTGACCGTGCAACCGGTCGTCGCCGATTTCACTGGACTACTTGGCTTGTCAAAAGACCTGTAGGACGTTCCAAAAACGGTCTTCTTTCCCGGATCGACTATCGGCAATCTAGATCAAGATCAGGCTGTGGAGCTGCTCTCTGGCATACGGGCGTGGGACGGAATTCATCGGTTCATCCTAGGAGCTGACCTGGTGAAGCCGCCTGAGATCCTTATTCCGGCCTATGATGACGGGACTGGTGTGACAGCTAAGTTCAACCTGAACATCCTGCGCCGGCTTAACCGGGAGATTGGTGCAACCTTCGTACCGTCAACCTTCCGGCACGAGGCCCGCTGGAACGCAGATGAAAGCCGGGTCGAGATGCACCTACGCAGCGAAGTGAATCAGAGCGTAAGCATTGGTGACACGCATATTCATTTTGAGGTTGGTGAAACCATTCATACCGAGAACAGTCGAAAATACACCGAAGAAGGGCTCCATGAATTGGCGAAAGCGTCCGGCTGGAAGATCGACGCGTTCTACACCGACTCGCAAGCCTGGTTTGCTGTGATTGTGTTCTCTCCGCTTTAAAGCTTGCAAGGCTGCGATTGATCTCGGACGGCGCTGCGGAAGTGTCCCACGCCGCTCCGCTCCATTCAACTTCGATACAACAACCGATAAGGACATCCAGAGAATGACAAATCCAATCATCAAACCCACATCAACCGCCGATATTGTTGGGCTGCAAGCCGTGCTGGACGGAACTGAGCTTTTCCCGAGCGAGATGCTTCCAGATATGCTGACCCCTTCATCGGCAGGCGAAACCGAGGCGTTTTGGCTGACGTGCCACAGCAAAGATGAAGCTGTGGGCTTTTGCTACACGGTCCCCGAGGATTTTGCTGATGGGACCTGGAACATGCTTGCTCTCGGTGTGCGTCCGGACCTGCAAGGCAAGCGGCTTGGAGCGGCGCGGTCGCTGCCACAGAGCGGCACCTAAAGGACAAAGGGCAACGTATTCTAATCGTGGATACATCCGGAACAGAGGACTTCGCCCTCACACGCAAGTTCTACGCCCAAAATGGCTACAAAGAAGAAGCCCGCATCCGCGACTTTTGGGCTGACGGAGACGACAAGGTAACCTTCTGCAAGGTTCTTTGAACCGCACGCCCCTCGTCATTCAACTGGCGAGGGGCCTTCACAACCGACTTTCGTTGCGTTGCAATAGCTTGGGGGGGGTGGGCTTGATGCCGCAATCGGAGCAACCACGGCATTTTATTGGAGGGCCCAAATCACGACGAGGGAGACGGCCCAAACCGGACTCTCACATTTGGGCGGGTCGCTGCGGTGCAGCTTCCGCAAAGCCGCCGTTCGTACATTCCACAACAGTCTTGGGGCGTCCATGGCCGGCGCGTAGGACAAAGTTAAAGACAAATCGAGCAATCCTCGTAGTCGACTTCCCACCAATGGTGTCCTCTGGGTCAAGCTTTTTTGTCTACTCTTCTTCAAAGCTTCCGTGAGTTAGCTTTGGCTCATCAGTCAATTCTGAAATTTCGTCCCAGATGAATTTCCTCAATTTGTTTGGCGGCGATGGGAGTTCGTTTGCAGCCTTTAGGCCTCCTTCATATGAAGCGAGTTTTGCTAAATTTCCAGGCCAAAAAGAGCTCGTTGGGCCATGCAAGCACATAAGTGCCAAGAGGTGATCTGTATCCTTTGCCTTTAGAAAGGCTGATTTAGGTACCGACAGAAACTTTGATCCAACACCGCTACGCAAACCTGCGAGGCATGTTTTTAACGCTTTGCGGCTAGAGGCATGTTTGCGACGGATCACATCGTGATGGAAAGCGGACAATATGTATGCATCGGTGTAATAGTAATCAGCGACAATACTCCCGTCCAACTCACCATATTTCATTAGCAGTGCTCCGCCGCCGACACCTAGTCCTTCGGGAGAAAACTCAAAACCAAGGTTCTCGGCAGCCTCGATTGAAGGTCGTAGAACACTCTTCTTAATGGCCCACTTATTCGTTTTTGCATCGGAGCGAACTGACTTCAGTTGCGTTTTGATCAAGGCATCGTGGTCATCAAAAATGACGTCAAATCCATCATGATCTACTGTGTCAAAATAGGTGTTGAGGTAGTAGCCTCGCTTGGCAGCACTGGTTTTGATGTCCAAGAAAAGCTTGTTCATCAAGATAGATTCTTTTGCGTGTGAGTTTTCTGGGGCATCCAAGAATTCTACAAGGTTGCTCATGGATGTCCTTACCAAGAGTATAGTTTGTTTGGTTGCGTATAGTCATATCATTTTGTTGATGATGGAAAACCTAAGTAATCATCTTGGGTAACCTGCAGCAAATGAAAGACGTGATCAAATTGGGGATGCGAGCGTTTCAACGGCCCATACCGGACCTTCGGCGTGATCATTGAATGCTGCGGTCGCAGCCCGCACTGCTGCCATTCGCTGCGCATGCTCGATTTGTACTGCGGACGAACTCGGCCAATGGTCGTGAGATGCGTCGTGGACGATCCCAAGCCATAAGCATAGTGCTAGTAGTCATCGGTTTCCGGGACATTCCCGAGCCTGACAAGGAAGCTCGGTGATCCGACCTCACCACTGACTGGGTCTTCACTAATCATATAGGCATCGGCACCGGCACAATCCTCGGACTGGGCTTCCCGTTCCGCTCTATTCTGAGCATCTGCTGCCGTGGAATACTGAAATTGTTTGCCAATCTTCAGGCTCGTGTGCCCGTCGCGCCCTGGCTTCTGTTCCACGTATGTCTGACAGATATAGTGAACTTTTGTTGTGCTCTCGTCTGCGTGCGTCATTGGCAAATTCCTTCTGGTGTGTCCGGTCGCTCAAGCAGATTGAAAGATGCGGGCAAAACCTGGGTTGTCGCGATGTGGTCACCTTGGTTAAACCTTTCCTACGCCCCTAACGCGACGGCTTTGTCGGAGTGTTAGCTTCTCGTTCAAGGCGCGCGTTGCGAAGACGGTCGTTCTTGGCTTGGCGCTGCTCGGCCTCTTCTTCGACCATCTTGCGAACGATGCGGGTTGTCTTGTCCAATGGTGGTTCGGCATTGGGAGCTTGAGCCTTGAACACGCTTGTTTTTGTTAGTTTTGCCAAGTGATAATTTCCTCTTTGATTTCTCTTTGCCGGGCCCCAACACTGTCGGTCAAACCAATGCCAGGTGTTTCTTTGGACCATGGGCATCGTTTACCTGCGACCGAGGCCGGTCATTGTGTAGATTCGTTTGAATGTCAGGCGCGGCCATGGCGCGCATCAATGCGCTATAGTTCATCCGAAACTGCATTTCCGATCCAACGCGGAGCTTCTGATCTGTCGTGCCAATGACGAGATGATCGCTTGTCGCACCGACAAGTGTACTGCCAGCAGGCATCGAAAGCCCCGCCACATCCACGTCTTGGTTTCCAAGGGCAAGAATGATCCTTGTCGTTTCTGAGGTGGTAGGAACGAGCCGAATTATTGCCGGTGCGTGATCCGCGGTGCCTAAGAGTGGGTTCACTGTCTTGGTGTCGGTTTCGATCACTTCGGCGACAAGCGTGAAGGTGTCTCGAAACAAACCACCAATCTGATCTCCTGTGATCGGATCCATGCCAAGCAGTATGGCTTCGCCAATGCGCAGATCGTTAATCCGGCCGGTAGCGCGCGAGCCGAACGCCCAAGGCAAATTTGCAGAGTTGCCGCCAGATACCGTCTCAAGGAACGGGCCACACTGCCCCTCGACTTTATTGGCAAGCGAAGTCAGGGCCTGCATTTTTGTCGCGCTAGGGGCCATGCCGCTCAGACAGGCGAAGTTGGCACCGATGCCTTTCAGCGCCACACCGGGCATGTCCACGACTTGCTGTCCTACATATCCAATGTCTTGTGGCATGATCCCTTCGCGCAGGTCACCCATTTCGGCCATCAAGATGATGCCGTGAGCCGTGTTTTGCCGGAGTGCAGCAGCGGCCAATGCTGCGATCACAGGTATCTCTGTGTTGTAGCTCGCCTCACAGACCTGCACGATGTCATCGACCTGGCTCAACATTGGTGTTCTGATCAAGGTGATCGGACAAGTCATGCCAGCCTGGCGCAACCGCTTCACATTGCTCAAACGCGCCTCAGCCAAGCCCTCGATGCCGCCGTCAAGCATGGCCTGTGCCATGGCCGGATGCCCACATACCGCTTTGGTCACCGCAGTCACCCGAATGCCACGCCCTTTCAAGCGCTCGACAACTGTTCGTGTGTTGTGCCGCAATTTGCGCAGATCAACTTCTATGCGTGGGCAGTTCAAATCGCGGCCACGGGTGTTCCTTGCTGCAGGCCAGGATAGGCCGCAGCAACCATCGCCAGCAAATGCGCCGCTGGTCTGCTAAGCGCGTCAGTGACGGGCAGCTCAAGTTTCTTGCTTTGGGCTGCAATCGTATTCGTGATCTCGGCTTCCGACATCCCCTCGTGGTTGAGCGTGATGCCGATGACCTTGGTGTCAGAAAAGGCCTCGATCAAAGCAATCTCGCTTGTCGGGGTGGGCATTGGCATATTGGGAAAATCGCAGCGATGGCTGCGTTTTGGGGCATGCTGAAGGATGACGGCGTCAGGTTGGCTGCCGCGCAGGATAAAGGCCGATGTACAGAACGCTGGATGGCTGAGCGCACCTTGGCCCTCGATCAAAATGACATCGGGTTGTTCCGCCTCTGAGGCGGCGACAATCGCACCCTCAAGTTCGCCGCAGCAGAATTGGGGCGGGACGGCATCCATGGCCACGCCATATTTTGCGCCTTGCATCAGGCCCGTCTGACCCGTGCCAACCAGTACAGTCTTGATGCCCTTTGAGTTGAGGGCGCGTGCCAAGACCGTCGCAGTGGTCCGTTTTCCTATGGCGCAGTCGGTCCCCAGAACAGCGATGCGTAGCGCATTGACGTCCGCGACACTGCCGTCGAACAAGCGCATGTTTTTGCTGCTCTTGGGTTTGCGGATGTCGCGGATGGTGACCTGTCTGTCCAATGCGGCTTGTGCAATTTCGGGATCGTCACTGAGGTATTCATGCAGGCCACTGACGATGTTCATACCGCGCGCGATCGCATCTAGCACGACACCACGATCGACATTCGAAAGCCGCCCTGTTGAGGGGGCCATGCCGTAGATGAAAGTATCAGGTACGGAGGATTCGCGGGCGATAGCGATGTTCAGGCTCTCGAGGATTGGTATATCGTTGATCACGTCATCAAGAACCCGCCCGGCGTTCTCGTCGCTACAGGTGCTGTCGATGACCGAAACAATCCTGTAGGCCTCTGAATGGCGTACAAGGCCGTTGGCCGTCTTACCGTCAATTTTAGCAAAGTTACCTTCGCAGTAGACAACTGCTGTCGGGATTTGAGTGAGCGAAGATGATTGTGCTGGTGCGTTAAGGATCACGGGGGGCGTTTGGGCGCCCCTTGCGGGACGGCGAACGGTATCTACCGTTTGGATTTCGGATTTCATCGTATCTTCCTTTTGGTGGCGAGACTGTTGCTCGACAGGATATTGATGTGGATCTCGCGGTGCGCGGCGTTCAATTCCTGAGAACGCACAGACCCTTGGACTTTTGGAAGTTCCGGTTGCATTCCCAACGGTTCCCAGACCTGTCGAGATGGGCGTTGGCGGGCATGTTAATCGCTTCGCATCCTTCACCTGAAACTTCATACCCCCGCTGGCATTTCCATCCCTCGCCGTAAGATGCACCGTCGAAATATGCGAATTCCGGGATATCGACGGCCTCGCAAAGACCGTCTTGTTCGAAAAACCCACGTTCGCATGACCAGGGTTGACCGTAGCGGGACCCGTTTAGATATCCGTTGACCGGGACCGCGATTGCGGAGCAACTGTCATCCACCTGCTCGAACCCGCGTTCGCATACCCACGCAGACCCATAGGTTCCATCCACCAGATAGGCATTTTCAGGCACGACGACCTCTTGGCAAGCATCGTCGACTTTGAGAAATCCGCGCAGGCAGCGCCAGCGTTCGCCTGAAGGGTCTAGGAACCCACCATCAGGGACAACCACTGCAACGCAGGCTGTTTCATCGACCTTGCGAAATCCGTGATGACATTCCCAGCCGGATCCATAGGTGCGGTTTGTCTCATAGGCGTTTTCGGGGACCACAATAGCTGCACAGGTCTCGTCGATCGCGCGGTACCCAACGTTGCATTCCCAACCGTCGCCATAGCTCTTTGCGCTGGCGTTTTCCGGCATGATTTGGGCAATGGCCGGCATTGCAAAGAGTAGCAGAGCAATAACGGGGCCCATGAAAAGGACCCAAAGAATATGGGCTTCCTTCAACATAGGCGTCCCGCAAGCTGATTGCGACGATTGCAGCGGGGCTTTTGATCTATGATCCATCCAATTCAAGCCCCGCAAGACAAGCGTCTGCAAGGTCACGGTCCGGCGTATCTGAGCCTGGGTAGGTCGCCCAGCCCGTTTCCATCATCGCAGTGCGACGCCCGAAGCCAGAAATCTCTTGTAGAGCTGCGAGCTTCTGTGTGCGCTCTGGATCAGCCGCCGACAGGTTGAGGCACACCGGAACCATCGCCAAAGTCACTTCCTCAGATGCGAGGTCCTGCGCCATGGTTTGGGCGTTGCTGCTTGTTGTCCAGCCACCCCAAGTGAAGCCAATTATAGAAACCGCAATCGCGCCACCCAAAGCACCGTAGATGCCGGGTTTCGTCCAGTCAGGAAAAGTCATTTTTGATCCTATGACGGAGAAAGCGCCGCCTCACTGTTTGTTGCGCTGACAAGACATTTTGTCAGAGCCGTTTCGAGGTCGATTTATTGACGACTCGTACTCAATGCCCGGGCGCAAATCGCTGGTCCGCCCGGCCGCTAGGTCGGAAAAACATGACGCATGAGCGACGTGGTCGTGCGCAATCAGCCGGCAACCGTCCCAAGCGCCAAATCCCTGTTCCGGCATGTGGCAATCGAATTTTGGTGATAGATAATTGCAGCTAATTTTGGCAGACGATGCGCCTTGCCGAAGAAGACCACAACTTTGTATCTCCTACATAGTCGCCTAGCGCCTAATTTGCAATGCTAGCTGACGTGACCCATTTTCAAACAGAGCCGGTGGTTTCTAGCACTTGACCTCTTCGAGCCGCCTTCAGCGAAACGGTGGGCCATGCGCCCAGACGGTCAGCGAACGCCGAATGCCCCGCTTGATCGGCGTTACTTGATGCAGCACAAAGCTAGGAAACACACTCACTGATCCCTGCGCCCGATTGGCCAAGAGGACTTGAGCACTTGGCCTGACTTCCAGGTCACCCCCGTCGTAGGTGTCAGGATTGCTCAATTGAAGAACAAGTGTGAGCTTTCTTTTACCGGCAGCGGGACCATGACCAATGTCAGAATGCCATGCAAAATGTCCCTCTTTGGCCGCATCATAACTGGCAATTTGCGGGCTTTCCGCAAATTCACGCACGTCGAAATCAAACTGTTGGTTGTTAGAATGACTAACAAGCTCAATCAACCGGGTCATCACCCAGCTGAGGTCTCCGACATCGTCCATCCAAAGGAGTTCCGCATTACGCAAATTGTGATCCCGATTGCGGCCCACAAGCAGCGCCTCGTCGGCGGGCATTTTGGCGATTGCCGCAACAATGCGATCACATTCCCACGTCGTAAACGCATCGGGCACTGAGTGCACACCCATCATTCCGCCCACCATTTACAAATCATGGTTCGCGTCTGCGTGGATGCGAGAAGGGTCTGCATCAATGCACAGCCGGTTTCCCGGATCGATCCGATAGGTCTTTGAATACTTTTATGATTTCTGCTGGTTCTGCGCGATCAAGTGCCGCATCTGCGATCTCTTCTTCCGTCCAAATCCAAGTCTTCGCAGGATCATGAAGCATCGCCCAACTTGCAAACAATCGACTTTGTATCTTGAGATTCAGGAGTTCTTTGACCCCAGCATGACGATCATCGCGACAAATCCGTGCATAGGCTGCGCGCACTGCATCTTCCGGACCTTCTAGCAGTTGAAGGTAGATGTCATGTCGACAAACCAACGCGCCAGTCACGTCATCCCGCTTATTACAGCGTCTGGCATCTAGCAAAATTCCTGCCAGTGTCGGCTCGTCGAACCCAAACGGCTGTGACACATAAACGATCTGGATAAGATTTGTGATGATTTGGCTCCCTGCGGGATTAAGCGATGCATGAACATGCATTGATAGACGCATGATCACATCGCTTCAGATGACGACCGTACGGCTTTGTCGATGCTGAGTCTCGACCAAAGTGAACAAAAGGCCAATTTGGACAACACCACCTCAACATCGCGATTCTTGAGCCATGACCGCGCAGTTTCCGTGCTTGAGTGAATACGGCAAGGAAACAAGGCCGTTTTGTCCAGAGCGTGTTAGGCCGCCGCAAGCCAGCATCAGAAATCAAACGCTCGCCGGATGTTCTACGCTAAGAGCGCAGGCTGCGCGAAACGTGAACTCGCGGGATAGGGTGATCCGGACCTAGGGTGAAGCGCAGCAAGACCGTGATACGGTGCCTTGTCAACTTCGGGTTGTCGTTGTGGGAGGGCATGGCGGATCGGAGGATCAGTCATGGAAACACCAAACTTACCTGTCATTCGCGCGCTTCGCCCCGCCTGGAACAAGGGGCGCATCGTAGGCCAGAAGCGACCTTTGAAACCAAAACACGTCTGGGCGATCAGGGTTCGTCTCGAACTGGCCGAAAACCACCGCGACCTAGCACTGTTCAACATGGCAATCGACAGCAAGCTTCGAGGCTGTGACCTTGTAAAGATGAAAGTCGTGGATGTAATGGCGTCTGGCCAGATCAAGGAACGCGCTTCCGTTCTACAAAGCAAAACGCAGAAACCGGTGCGCTTCGAGATTTCGGAAGGCACCCGCGCCTCGGTCGAGAAGTGGATGGAAGACGAGCTCATGGTTGGCTCGGAGTACCTTTGGCCGGGCCGCTTCCATGAGCGCCTGCACATCTCGACCCGCCAGTATGCCCGCATTGTCCGGGATTGGGTCACCTCAATCGGCCTAGAGGCCAGCGCATACGGAACGCACTCTATGCGACGTACCAAGGTTACCCAAATCTATAAGAAGACCGGCAACCTTCGCGCTGTTCAGCTCCTTCTAGGCCACACCAAGATGGATAGTACGGTCAGATATCTCGGCGTCGAACTTGAGGACGCATTGGCTATTGCGGAAGCTATTGAAATCTAACATGTCTGGGTCGCCCACACGGGCGGCCCATTCCTGCCGTTCAACATAGGACATCATTGCTGCAGTGCGGCTCGTCGAAGGAGACATTCGTCTGCAACTACGCAATCGGCTGAGAGGTCAACTGGCAGTGTTCTGACTTTCAGGTCCTCGGCAAGCTAGGCAGCTGGGTCGAGCTTCTATTGGTCGAACTACTTCGTATAAAGCTGCGCGAACTGCCTCGTTTTCAGATGCGCCTTTGGGTCGTAAGTGGGCACATCAAGTGGATCGTCAGGTTCGATGATCCAGTCTCGGTCTTCATGGCTCAGGCTCAGTCCAGTGGCTTCAATCAACGCTTTCAGCTCATCAGGAACGCTTCGATGCAGCGCCCCCGCGGACGCCTGATCGATACCTGATGGGGCAAGATTGTCGATCAGCAAGAACTTTCCATTACGTCGAAGCACACGCTCTATTTCGGAAAATACCTTGCTCGGGCGGCCAAAGGAGATTTCTGGCTGAGGCATGAACCACAATTCGTGCGGCCCCTGAAGCCAGATGACGCGGTCAATGGACGCGTCTTGCGCATCAAGTTCCTCCCAGGATGACGAGCTGTAACGCGCATGTGGTTTGCCCGTCCGCTCGACGCGTCTACGCGCGTCTTTTCCAAAGAATGCGTCCAGCGCAGACGGTTGCTGCACAACCAATTTCCCTGAACTGTCGATCAGTTCCAGCAAAAGGCCTGTGAACCACCCCTTACCCGGCTCCAATTCCAGTACCGAATGCGCCGGCTCAAGCTCTGCCAGGGACAGAGTGTCCGCAGCCCGGCGGCGATCATCGAAAGCGCGATCCGCTTTGGGCCGCCCTTCCGACATCATCAGTTTTGCTAGCCAGTTCATTGGCCTGCGACCATGCCTACTGCATCCAATCCCAACACGACACCAACTGCAAAGACAGGAGCTGCGATCAGGAACAGTGCCCAGCTGAGGCTTCGGAACGGTATGATACCGAACGCATAGAGCGGCAGGTAGAAAATTCGCGACACAATCATTGCCAGAGAGGCCCAGTAGGTCAGCGTCCCGGAGGAACCGGTGACCTGCTGAACGACGACCAGCGCAATCCATACAGCGGCAACGTCGCTTTGATTGCGCACAGCGCGCAAAAGTCTGCCCTGCGCAGGAGAATCCGGCGGCGGATCAGCGCGGTTTGACAGCGCGTACGCTGTGCCGCCGATCTTATCGAGATGGAGTTGCTGTATTACGATGGACAGCCAAAGCATTCCACCGGTCACAAAGACGGACCAGAGTTCTATAGTCATAGTATTTTCCTAGGTTTTAGGCGGCCAACGCGGTTGCCTTGTCGGGGTGTATTTTGCCGGTCTCGGCGAAAAGCTTGAGGTCTTCGAGCGTTTCGTCGATGGCAGTGCTGAACTGACGCCGAATGGCCCATCCCATCAGCACGCCGAATGGCGGCATGAGGTCGGCCACAAACGAAAGATCGACCTCCGTCACGTTTCCGAGCTCATTTAGCGTCCAGCGACCACTGAGTTTACGGACAAAGAACGGCATTGCCTTGGCCTTGGCGTCGTAGGCAAGAATGTGATTTCGAACATCGAAGGTCCGGATCGTCTCGGTTACATCGCCAATGGACGCGGTGCAGACCCGCCCTCCGACGGTCGCTCCTTTGTGAGGAGCGACCGTCGTGTTGGGCTCGGAGGATTGTACCGCGCGGGCCCATTGACCGACCTTCGCGTAATCCTCTGCAAGGATTTTCCAAAGGTGTTCAGCGGAGGCTGCAACCTCCATGGAGCGCGCGATCTGCATTACTCACCGTCCAGACCAACCGATGCCGCAATATCGAGTTGCTGCATCTGAAGCGTTTCGAGATTGGCCACGCCGGGCAAGGCGCCGAACTCTGGCCAGGTCAACGCCTCTTCGTTGATGCGGTTCATGGCGTCGCGGTCGGTCCAGTAGTTGACCATCGTCCATGTGCCGTCCGGCCCCTCTGAGACGGCGCGGGCGACCAGCGTGTCGTACTGTCCCATCTTCTCGGCGATGGGTGCAAGCGCCGCTGTTACCGAAGCTGTATCTGCTCCATCCTCAGCCTGGAACGTCACGATTTCCATCACAGTTGCCTCTTGAGCGAACACGAGTGCAGGGATCAATGCGGTCGAGGTTGCAAGAGCGACGAAGCGCAAAATTTTTGCAGGATTCATAGTGTTTCTCCTTTGGGGATGTTTGAGCGAGACGCTGTGGTCTCAGGGTTTCTCGTCGCCGAGATAGGTCCCGCCAAATGTTTCGCTGGCGGTTTGAAAGGTACGGCGGAGGGTGCCGGTCAAAACGGGTTCGATGACAGGGCCGGTGCCCGGTATGCGAGGGTCGAAATACGCCTGTACAGTAAGGTCGGTGCCGCCAGTTTTGTTAGCTTCGAAGGCGTAAAGCAGGACGATGTCGCGTACAGGCAGGTTCATCGTCGAAGCGTCGGCATCAATGGTATACGCGTAAGTATGAGGTGGGTCGTAAACCACGAGCGGTTCGACCAATTCTCTTCCATCGGCGAAAACGCAGATGCGCCGCGATCCTACGCCAAACTGTCCCGGCACCTCGCTTTGTGAATGATCGAAACGGACCTCGACGATGTTCGGATCGTAGAGGTCAACGCGCGTTAGAAGCAGCGGAAGGATTTCAGCGGGAGCCTGATCAAACCGAACGCTGACGTTCCGCCGCAGCGTGATGTCCTTGGTAATGGCAGCATCGAATGATCGCGCCCAATCCTGTGCGTTGGCTGTGAGGGGCGAGGTCACTCCTATGGCTGCCGCGCAGGCGACGTACTGAAGAAAAGTCCTCATGGGCGATACTCCATCGCATCAGAATCGTTTTATAATCCGCGGTACATAACGACTAACGTTTGCCTCAGGCGCTGTCCAGCGTTATATACTCAGAATTATAAAATAGGTGTGATATGGCCCGTCCGAGAACTTTTGACGAAGATACAGTCGTGGACGCTGCGATGGTGGCGTTTTGGCGGACGGGGTTTGACGACACGCCGATCAACGCATTGGAAGACGCGACGGGGATCAAGCGGATCAGCCTATACAATGCCTTCGGCGACAAAGAAGGGCTGTTCCTCGCGGCGCTGGATCGCTACCACCTTGGCGCTCGGGACGTCTATGAGGGCATGGTGGCACAGGGTAACCTCGATGCGATCCAGAACCTTTTTACAGCTATGAGCGCACCTGCCGATCCAGACGCGCCAGCACATGCTGGGTGCCTGATGGTCAACACCGTGCTGGACGTTCGCCGTGCCTCGGACGAGGTGAAAGCACGTATCACGGGCTACCGCGAACTCCTTAGAACCTCCTTTGTCTCCGCGCTACAAAATGCACGGTCTGAAGGCCAGATGATCGCTGACGATGACGTGATCGAACAGCGCGCTACTTATCTCCTTGGTTTGCTTTGGGGGGCGCTCGCACTGATCCGCGTTGAAGGGAAAACAACTGCCGCAAAGGATGTCGCCGATGTCGGCAACCTCACGATTGACGGGTGGCGCAGGCGATAGCTGGGTTCCAAGGAATATACCCCGCCACTTCAGAATTGCCGGCTACTATCTAACTTCAGAATAAGACTTGAGGGAGTTGCAAAAGAAATGTCGGCGTCAGAACACAGTAGATGGCGGAAGTAGCGCAGCACCGATGATGCGAGCACATAGAGTAACGACCTTCACGGCCCGTACCAGCCATTCATCAAGCGAGGTGCCCAGCTTCCTGAAAGCGGTCCTTCGCCCAAAGGCTCGCACGAGGTTCAGCGGCATAAGATGTGTTGGAAACTCTCTCTTACCAGATCGACTTAAACTCTCCCATTGGTTCTGACGCCAGACACAATCAAAAGACCAGTCAGCGAGGCCTCGTTCACTCTGCAACCACTTTAGGCCGCCTGGAGATCGAATGGTGTCGGGATCAGTACTTTCACCGCTAAGCCGCCTAAATCCCCGGAATTTTCGAGGGCGAGATCAGCCCCATATGCTTTGAGCAAGTCAACAGCTATTGCGAGACCCAACCCAGTGCCGGGCTTGGATGTGTCTAGGCGACCGCCTGAACGCAATGCCTCGCGCTGCGATTCCTCTGGAATGCCCGGACCGTCATCTTCGACATAGATCATGACACAGCCGTCGGCTTTCTCAGCAGTCAACTGAACTGTGTGTCGGCTCCATTTCAGAGCATTGTCCAATAGATTCCCAATGACTTCTTCAATGTCTTGAGTGTCCATTCGCACCCACAAACCTCTTGCGTTTTTGCACCGTAGTGATTTTCCTTCACGTTCCGCCATCATCGAAAACAGGCGTGAAAATCTATCGACAGAGTTCGACAAATCGGTACGCGAATGAGTGAGTTCTGCTGAATTGGCTGCACGCATTCGAGCCAAAGACCGGCCGATCTGCGCATCGATTCTGTCAAGTGCTTCGAAGGCCATCGGCGCACCCACGTCTTTGTCGGACAGAACGTCCAACTCGTTGCGCAAAATGGCGGATGGAGTCTTGAGTGCATGCGCAAGGTCGGCCGCCTGTCGACGAGCGCCCATGACGATGTCACGGTTTCGTTGAAGTAACGCGTTGATATCACTGACCAAGGGCGCGACTTCTTCGGGATAGTCCGCCTGCACCAATTCTTCGTCATGGTCCCACCGCTTTGCCACGTCTTTGCGCAGTCTCCGCAAAGGCCACAGAATGGTAGATATCAACATCACCGATCCCGCCAAACCAATCATTCCCACGAGCGAAAAAACAAGTAGCAAGCTCTGGCGAGTGTCGCTTCGCTCATGAATCAATTCGGTCAGACTTTCGGCAACGCTGACGCCCCACTCGCTCCCGTCTTCGTAGGTGATGCGCTGATACACACCGCGAACGCCTTCGTTCTCTGGACCTACGATGTCCCACACGATCAAACCTGTGTCTGTTTGCGTCGGTTCGTCAAAGGTTTGATCAAATAGCGATGCAGAAGTGACAATCTGGCCATCGCTGCTTGTCACTTGCCAATATCGACCGGAAAACGGCGTGCCGTAAGCCGGGTCAAATATCAGGTCTCTTAGCCGTTCAGGATCACTTGTTGCAGTACTAAGAGCGACCACCACCTGAGTGTGACGGTCGCGAAGGGTAGCATCAAACCGCTCCTGTACTCTGCTGTCGACATAGGCATAAAGGGTCAGTGCACCTACTGCGACGGATATTAAGCCCGATGCCAAACTGCCCAAAAGAGCACGATGGCGTAAGGACAACATCACGCGGCGTCGATCATGTACCCACGGCCGCGAACGGTCGTGATCAGATCTGGTCCAAGTTTCTTTCTGAGTCGCGTAACAAAAACTGCAATCGTGTTGGAGTCACGGTCGCCGTCGTATTCGTAGATGTGTTCAGATAGTTCAGTGCGCGAAATCATCCGGCCCGTGTTGTACACGAGATAGGACAAAACTGCGAGTTCCTGAGCCGTAAGGTCTACAGGCAGGCCATTGATGGAGACGCGACCATTGCGCGTGTCAAAAACAAAGTCGCCTTTCTCGAAAACTGGATTCACGTGGCCACTTTGTCGACGCAATATCGCGCGGACCCGCGCAGCCAGTTCGGACATGTGGAACGGCTTTGTCATGTAGTCGTCTGCACCCGCATCCAAACCATCAACGCGCTCGCTCCACCCATCACGGGCTGTTAGAATAAGGACCGGCGTTTTTAACCCTTCCTTACGCCACTGACGCAGTACGGAAATTCCGTCGCGTTCTGGCAAGCCGATGTCGAGGATGATCATATCGTACGGTTCGGTTGAGCCCAAAAAGTGGGCTTCGACGCCATCATTTACGACATCGACGATCCGACCTTCTGCATTCAACAGGGTCTTGATCTGTTTGCAAAGCTGCGGTTCATCTTCGGCAAGTAGTATTCGCATTTCACAATCATTAGACGCGAAATGGGGACAATATAAGGCGAAATCGTTTCACCTATCCGCGACCTTTGCCGCCACCGTTACCGCCGCCATTGCCGCCACCGTTGCCGCCGCCATTGCTGCCACCGTTGCCGCCGCCATTGCCGCCACCGTTACCGCCGCCATTGCCGCCACCGTTGCCGCCACCGTTACCGCCGCCATTGCCGCCACCGTTGCCGCCAGCGCCAGCGTTCCCATTTTTACCTTTGCCAACGCCTGTCGTTTCGTTGGTCCTGCTGAGGCCTTTAGCGGGAGTGGATACCAGCGCATCAATCTGCCGGCCAACTTTGGACTTCTGGGACACTGCCTTCCCGGTGCGCGCATTGACGATGACACTCACGATCTGGCCGCTCGGCTTCTTAACCAGAATTCGGTAATAGACGTCATTCGACTTGAATGCCCGCGCATCAATGGGTGTTCCACCCGTTATTTGGGCAACACCGTCTATCACACGCTTCAATCCGATCGCCTGCCCTGATGCAGATTCCTCACGTAACTCGGATTGGCTCAACTCACGCGCTGCCGCATAAACCGGCCCCGTTGTGTACAGGGCCAATACTGCGGCAATAATCGTACTTTGTACCCGTTTCATCCTCACTTCTCGCGTGAATACGTCGATATCAGGGTAGCAAATGCAAGATGAATGCTCGGTGAACAACCGATTTCAGCCAGGTTCACAACCTATGTGCAGACTGATTGTTGCAAATGCGCGACTCATTCCCAAACGCGCCGTTCGAAACTGCGATATGAAACCGTGGTCACCGAGTGACCAAACAGATCATAGGTGCCTCACATGAAGGTCGAATTTGGAAAGGTGCTCAGAGCACTCTCACTCTCAATTTCAATGTCCGCTGCGTTGGTAGGAACAACCGCGATCGTAGTGGCACTAACCACCCCAGATATTGCACTTGCCAAAAACGGCAAAGGTGGTGGCGGTAACGGCGGTGGCAATGGCGGCGGCAAAGGTGGTGGTAACGGTGGCGGAAACGGCAACGATAATGATGGTGGCAAGGGTCACGGTGGCAGCAACGGCAAAGGTTCCGGAGCGTCCGCCGATAAAGGCAAGAGTGCAAAGTCAGCAACGCGCAGTGGGCATAAAGCTGGTCAACAAAAGCGCACCCGTTTCTCGCTAAAGAAACTGTTCGAAGGCCAAAAAGATCCTAAAACCAAACGGATCGAAAGAACAATATCAAAGCCGGCGAAGACGTCCAATGCTCCGAAAAGAGCGGTGCGCGTTTCAGCACCTGTCAAGTCGATAAAGCCCAAGGCGGCCCCAAGAACGAAAGCCAACAGAATGGCCGCTCTTCTCGGAGTTCATCCTTCTGAACTGGGCGCCTTGAACGCGGCGAACGCCAATCAGAATGCATTCGCTAATGCGTCCCCCAACTCCCGAGTGGGAAAGATTGCCGATTTCCGAAACGCTTCAATCGTGTTGAACCTTCTTCGTGATGCACTGGACGAAAAGAAAGATGAACTGGCGGGTTTAACACCGCCGGAACGCCCTTTGGCGGAAATCGAGGCCGCACGTGAATTTGCAGATGCCGAAGCGGCGCAAATCAGCGAACGAGTATCCGAGCTTGAGGCCGCACTTGTAGAGGCTGGTGGAACGGATCCGCAAATTGAAAGCGAACTGGCAAGTGCACGGGCAGATCTGGATGCGGCACAAGCGACCGCAGACTCTCTGGCGGAAGAGCAACAGACCGCCGAGCAATATCAGCAAGCGGTGAGCGAAGTTGAAGCGCTGACGGGTCAGGTTGATGAGCAGGACACGGTTGCACGCGCTGCCTTAGAGGACGCTGCGAACAAGCCTGTAACCGATCAGGTTGAAGCGGCCGTCAGGTCCATCCTCGGTTTGTAGTATTGGCAATAGGCTTGGTCTACGACCGGGCCCACGCACGCTGACCAGTAAGACAAGGGCGGGATGATGATCCATCTCGCCCATTTCACGTTTGGCAGTTTTTTTAAGTTTAATGTCACACTAGAACGGTTGGCGGCCCGAATTGCCTATGAGGTTCGATTATATTCATGTTTTTGGATAATCACTTCGTGCCGCAGCGATGCACGAACACCGCCGGTAAAAAAAGGAGCCGCTCAAATTGAGCGGCTCCTTTCTAGACGAGCTGAATTCTTATCAAGCGCTACGCAAATTCTTGTTATTGAAAATATCTTCAAGAACCTGTTCGACGTCCTCAAATCGCCCACTTGATCTGCCAAGGCTTTGCGGCTTGTCCTTGGTGATTTTCGTGCGAAACTTCAGTACAACGAACTTTTGCGACTCCGTGAGTGGGTTTTCGACCTGATCCGACACACAACTTCCCCTATTACTAACTCGATGGTTTTAGCCATCGATTCTTTTTCTGACACTTTTATGCCTCATTTGATTTGAACTTGATGAGAACGTCTTGTTCATCTTCGGTTCATCTTCGGGCTCAATGGAAATACCAAGCCAATGAATGCCAGGATGAAACGTGTTGTAACGATGGTTGCATCGCGCAGTTTGTGGAACTGGATGTCAGCAGCGGTGTACCGATGATTACAGGGTTACCTTGATGATCAGGTCAGAGATCAGCAGAACCCAACCTGACGCAAACTCAAACCGGGCCTATGGATTGGAACATTAACGGTACATGAACGGCGCGTTTTCCTCTCGTTCATTTGCAGCATCCTATTGCTTTGGGCAACTGACGGCAGCGTCAACTGACGATAAATTTTCAAGCATAGGTTTTGGGGACGAATAATCATGAATACTGACACTCGCTCAGGAGACAATCGACAGCCCTGCGCCTCGGTTGCAGCAACTTCGGAATTAAGGGCCGTTGCGCGACTACTCGAAGATATCGCTTACAAATTGGCTGTAACATCGGGCCCAAACGCCGCTTCCGCCTTTATCTTGATGTCTCGAGACGTAGAGGCTTGGGCGTCCAGTTTCGAAGGCCGAAGGAGCCCCAAATTACGGCTCGTCAGTGAACTACAAATGACGCAGTGACCGGCAGTAGAACGGCTGAGGCAGGGGAAGAGGAAAGCACTCAATAACAAGCATAACTGCTAGCCCGAAGCCAACCCTCAAACGGCGAACGATTTACGAGGTCGAACCGGAATGCTGGGTCTCATTTCCTTTCAGCACAACTTTGAATCCTTGCCCGTCATGCGTTGTTGCGACGAACCGTCAAAAGCTGCGAACAAATTGTTCGCCGGTGGTTGTCCAGCATTCAACCAATTCATTGGTCAACGCGAAGATTTCTGGTTGAGACTCACAGAGAATGAAACCCTGATCGCTTCGCATCTGAGTAACTTGCACAAGAGAAACTTATGCGAGATGATGCTGCAACGGAGTTGGAGTCCATTTCTGACGTCGCGCAGTTGCACAATAACGTCTCGGTGGCATGTGCAACCATATCCCAACCACCCTAACGCCCTCGAAGATCAGCATAGCTTAGTTGCCCAGGCCCAATGAGTCACAAGTGTCCGCTTTTCCAAACTTCGTCGTGGCTCGTTTGCTTCTGCAGCGAAAGTCTGGTTTCCGCCCGACGTGCGGAAATCCAATGTCTCCTTAGGGCTGGCACCGGTCAACCGACCAAAACCGTCAGATGTCAGCAGAGAACCCAAAGTCCCAAGTGCCGCGCTTTGCGCGAATGGCCGCAATTCAGATGGAGGTCGGCACAGCGATGAGCAGTTGGTCCTCTTTGATGTTGCGAAGCCGGTCCGCGAAGTCGTCAACCGAAACCGACTTCCGCACCGGATCAATCTCCTCATCCTCAAAGTGGCCAGAATAAAAGTGCAGTAGTATGCCAGCTTGACGCACACCGTTTATTGCAATCACGTCGTAAATGACGTTCGTCCATAATTCGAAAGTGTCCGGTGCATTGAGTTGATGCTGTTGTTCAGCGCGGTCTTCTGCTTTCATTCGGTCGATAATCCATCTGTCTATCTTCGTTGCCGACCAGCCTTTTTTCCTAAGCTTGGCAACATGTTTTGACCTTTGGCTGTTCTGTTTTTCTGTAGAATGCAATCCTGGAGAGAGGACTGTTCCACAGTCGCAATGTCCAACCGTTGTAAGGAAGTGATGTTCGTCAGATTGTAGCGCTTTGCGCAGCGAGGCGTTTTCCAATGGTTTCGCGCGCCGACCGTTTCTGCGAAGTGCTACGTCGATCGATTTGGCATCGCCACCCTTCACGACAATTGAAATGAAGAAACACATGCGGTCATCTTACTTGGGTTCTTGAGCACCCGAAAGGTTTCTCGCGGTCCAGAGATATGATCGCGCCAAGCAGACCTCGGAGCAACCGCAGCGAACTCTCAGTTTGTCCGCATTGCTGACGTGTCGGTTGATAAACTGAGCTGCAAGAAACAATCGAACTAGGGCACTAAAGATTGAGAGTGACGACCCACTTGTGTTTGCCGATTTTGCGGGTTCGCTCAAATCCTAGCCGATCAAACATATGCAGCGCGCCGTTGAAGAGAAATGCAGCCGTTGCCTTGCGTCCTGCGATGTCTTCGGGGTAGCCCTCGATCCGTCCTCCGCCAAGTGCCTTGATCTGCGAAACGGCTCCGGCAAGTGCGGCAGAAGCCACACCACCGCCCCGGTGGCCTTTCCCCGAGAAAAAGCAAGTGATGCGCCAGTCGGGTAGGGCTGCAAGTTCCTTTTGATACGCTCGGGCATTGTGAAGACGGGGAAGTTCTTTGGGCGGTCCAAACTGGCACCAGCCCACGCACTTACCATCGTGATAGACCAGAGCCGCATGAGCCTCACCCGACGCAACTCGGGCCTTTTTCATCGCGCGCTTTTCTTCCGAAGACGCCTTTTCTCCCTCCTTGCCGTGGTACCATAGGCACCAGCAGCCTCCCCACACGCCGTTG
Organism: uncultured Tateyamaria sp.; assembly: GCF_947496075.1. GTDB lineage: Bacteria > Pseudomonadota > Alphaproteobacteria > Rhodobacterales > Rhodobacteraceae > Tateyamaria. The sequence continues at coordinate 725,246 of NZ_CANMBJ010000006.1, read as the reverse complement.
TTTTCTTCGACGAGGTTGGCGAAATCATCCCATGTATCCGCGCTGAGCGATCTGGTTTCGTAGTCGATCAAAAGAGTTCTCTTCGTTTCTTCGGTGGGTCGAGCTTAGTCGCCACGTTCGGCTAGAGAAACCGCTCAATGCGGTGCTTGCAAGTCTATCCGAAACGGCCGTTCCATCCCGCGTTGACGTCATCACCCTAGCCACCGGCTGAGGTCGACAGCAAGCCCACGTTGGCAGACCCTCTAATTAGTACGTAGGTTGGCTTATGCGAACGACTTGGTCCAGCTGATGTCGCGCACAAATTCAGGTATTTGATGGCAACGTGTCGAACGTTGGCAGACCCTCGGGAATGACGTGCCAATCTTGCTTTTCCTCGCAGAAGATCGCGATTTTGGGTCCGCGAAAGGCACTTGGGTCGTCCAGAGTCCCAACCTTGAGCACGCGCTCCTTAAGACCGGGCCGTTCCGTCGTGAGATGCGTACCGCAAGTTTTGCAGAACATTCGCGTGACGGCATCGGGCTTGTCGGGGTTGCGGTAGGTGCCTGGTGCATCGCCTGAGAGGGTCAAGCTCTCCGGGCTCACCAGCATATAGTAATTTGGCCCGCCACCGGAAAAGTACTGGCAGGCACGGCAATGACACTGCGCTTTCAGGCGTGGTTTCGAGGTCACGGTGTATCGGATCGCACCGCAAAAGCATCCGCCTTCCAATTCGTCAGTCATCATTCGTTCTCCTTATCAAACTCCCGCTTGGTCCACCGTATCTCGGTCGGGGAGAGCGCTGGTCTTTTGCCACATTCGAGGCCGATGTCATCGCGCCGCCCGTCTGTCGCGGGCAAGCTGGGCAAGCGACCAGATGTGCGCCGCCACAGCATAGGGTACAAGAAAGACTGGTATCAGCCCTAACGGGTATTCGATCACGCGGTTCGGATTGTCGAAGGCGAACAGTTGAAGCGGCGAGGCCGCACTTGTGAAACCGAAGAAGAACGCGGATGCGAAATCAAGCAGCCCGACCACCGCCACAAGGATAATTGCGCGGGTCGGGATTGTCTGATCCCAGTACCGGATCAGAACACCTGCGGCGACGATCCCAGCCAACAGGTCGCCCCATCCAGCGGGTTGCGCAAATGTCCAGGGTAACGTGCCGCGTGCGTTTTCCAGCACGAAGACCAGACCGATGGGTCGAAAGAGCTGAAGCGCAATCAACAGCCGCTGCGGCACCCCGTCGCCAAGAACCACATTGCGTAAGAGAAAGGCCAGTAGCGCAACGACGGCGAGGACCACGGCAGGCACGGCAGGGCTTTCCCCGATAACCGCAACCCCGAAGCCGTAGCGGACGTGCGTGTAGGCGATCGCTGTCCAAAGGATCACAAGGGCGGACATGACAATGCGGGCCCTTACCGTCGCACCTCCCGCCGTCATTACCCATAGAAGGTGCCAATACACGGCGGGAACAGAGAATAGAACGATGGCTTCTGAAATCGGGGAGAACATATGGGTGGTCCTTTTGTTCAGACCTCGCGGCCCTTTTCCGTCCACAGGCGATGCACTTGGTCCCAGTCGGGAATGACAGTGGTCTCGTAGCCATAGGTCTTGCCGGTGGCGATCTTCGGAAAGACGCGCATGGCTTGTAGGTGCGCGCCCGCGCGGAGATAGGCCTCCATCGCCTGCCGATCGCGCCAGACACTCCGCGTGTGGTGAATGCCGGACATGGTGCGGGCATCGGACCTCAGGCATCCATCAGCTGACCGCGCTTGCACCATCGCAGCAGTGGCGTGCCGCCAGAACAAAGGCGCGTGCCAGAAACGCTTGAGCTTGAGGCCGGTGATTGAAACGTACATGGCAGCTTCGCTCTGAATGGGTTGACAGCGTCTACCATATCACGCATTCAGTAGACGCTGTCAACCTGGCGGAGATCGTGATGAACATCGACAAAGAGACGTTCCAGCGCAAATACGGACCATGGGCGCTTGTGACCGGGGCAAGCGACGGGATCGGTGCGGCAGCGGCTGACCAGATCGCGGAACTTGGGCTCAACGTGCTGTTGGTTGGGCGTCGGCACGAAAAGCTGGAAGAGAAAGCGAAGTCTTGCGCGGCGCATGGGGTCAATGTTCGGGTGATCGCCGCTGACCTCGGCACGCCTGAGGGCATCCGCGCTGTCATCGATGAAACCGAGAGCACTGAAGTTGGTCTCTACTTCGGTGCTGCTGGGTTCGGCAGCGCGGGCGCTTTCTGCGACCTTCCGTTTGATGACGAACTTTCCATGATTGACGTCAACTGCCGCGCGCTGACCGCGTTGGCCCACCCACTGGCGCGACAAATGCGGGCGCGAGGGCGGGGTGGCCTGATCCTGATGAGCTCCATCGTCGGCTTTCAGGGCGTGCCGCACTCAGCGAATTACGCCGCGACGAAAGCCTATGTGCAGTCGCTTGCGGAAGGCTTGGCCCTGGAACTGAAACCAGATGACGTCGATGTGCTGGCGAGCGCACCGGGACCCGTGGCAACGGGGTTTGCCAGACGCGCGGACATGGCAATGTCCGGGGCTGCGGAACCGGCCACAATCGCCCACGAGACGCTGGCGGCCCTTGGTCGTCGCAGCACGGTCCGTCCCGGCACCCAGTCAAAACTTTTGGGCTATGGGCTTGGCACCTTGCCACGCGCCCTGCGAAGCCGGATACTCGGCCAGGTGATGAGGGGCATGACGAAACACCGCGATGGCTAAACCGGACACCAGGCCGCTAAAGGATCAGGTTGTGTCCGAAGCCTTCAAAGTGATCGCCGAGGCCGGTGTCGAGGCGCTCAGCTTGCGTGCCATCGCCAAGCGATTGGGTGTGTCGCACCAAGCACCCTACAAGCACTTTGCGTCCCGCGATCACATCCTGGCTGAGGTAGTCGCGCGGAGTTTCGAATCCTTCGCGACTCATCTAGAGGCGCGCCCGCGCAGCGAAAATGGGTTCGAGGACCTGGGCTTCATGGGGCGCGCCTATCTTGAGTTCGCCATGACGCACCCGTTGCAATACCGGCTCATGTTCAACACCGCCCTGCCGGACATCGACGACCACCCGAAAATGCTGGCAAAGTCACAACGGTCGTTTTCCATTCTGCATGATCGGCTTCAGACTATTCCTCTGAGCGATCTCCGGGACGGCCTTGATCAACCCGCTAAACATGACGCCATGTTCATCTGGGCGACCCTGCACGGTTGCTGCAGCATTCTGAATTCGGACGTGGCAAAGACCCTGCCGCTTACTGATCAGGACAAGGCCGACACGATGGATCGCATGATGCGGCGTTTGAGTATGGCGTTGGGAGCCCTTGATGCGGAGTCCAGCAATGGCAAGGCTTAAGCTCGCACAAGAGACTTGGACAAGTCTTTCGCCACTGTTGCGAATGTTTTGATTGCTGAGCTGCCTTCCGGACGGAAATGCAGTCAGCCGACACAGATCTTAGCCGCGTCTCATTTGAAAGGTCACAATCGTCTGACGTGAGCCGTTCAAGCGAAGTGCAGCAAAATCTGACTGCGAGCCCACTTTACCGGATGCTGCATAGCGCATGAGTGTCGGCTCTGATGAGCGCCAACTTGATCATATTAGGGAAATATTATATTAGCCCTAGCTAATATATAACTGTCTGGAGAGTATGATCGTGGATTTCGAAAGAGCGTTTGGTGCTGACATTCGCGAGGTCGGCAAAGGTGAGCGCGAAGGCCGCCTCACGCACATGGTTCGCGCCTCTCGCACCTACCCGACCAGTCAGGCCGACCTATGGACTGCGATCACCGAAAAACAGCGGATAGAACGCTGGTTCGGTAACGTCTCCGGCGATTTCAAACTCGGTGGACGGTTTTCCATCGAGGGCAACGCAGACGGTGACATCATCTCCTGCGATCCGCCGCATACCTTGGCCCTCACTTGGGAGTTTGGCGGAAACAAGAGTTGGGTCACTGCGACGATCCAAGATGTTGAGGACGGCGCGCTGCTGACGCTAGAACACGAACTTCCCACTGACGAGGAAAGCGAAGCGCATTGGCAAAAATACGGTCCCGGCGCAACAGGTGTTGGCTGGGAAATGGCAATGCTGGGTCTGGACGGCCATGTGCAAACGAACGGCCAAAGTGTGATTGAGGCGGGTCAAGCATGGGCAGAGGGAGAAGACGGCAAGAGCAGGTTGCGTTCCTGGTCCGAGGCTTGGGGGAAAGCCCATGCTGAGGATGGCACGCCTATGAAGATCACAATGGAAATTGCCGCTCGCACCGCAAATTTCTACACCGGGGAAGAATGATGCACGCTTTCGATATTCTCTCGGACCCCGTTCGGCGACGAACGCTGGAACTGATATCCCAGAAGGAGCACGCATCAGGTGAAATCGTCATGGTCATCCAAGCCGAATTTGGCATTTCGCAATCAGCAGTTTCACAGCACCTTCGTATCTTGCGCGATGCTGGATTTGCAAAGGTGCGCAAAGAAGGTGCGAAACGGTGCTATTCGATTGATCCAGCAGGCTTCGAGGATGTGCAGACATGGCTTGATCAGCTTCGTCGCTATTGGGGCTCCAAGATGGAATCTCTTGCGACCGAGGTTGAGCGAGGCAAGCGTTCCCTTACGGCAAAGTAGCTGTTGTCGGCTCAAAAGCGGCCACTGAAAGCGCCATGGCGAACGGCCGCAAAGTCCGCAGACTGTGCGTTCGGCTGCCCCCTGATTTCGCAAGGGCAGCGAATGTCTGGAATGACGGGCCGCAACGCAGAACCGACGGTCGACGCTGGAAGTCTGCTTTGGGCCGTACTCATCGCTGAGATCCGTGTCCGTGAATAGGATGCTGCATCAGACCCAACGACGGCAACGAGCCCATTGTGACATATGCTGCAGTGCGCCTCAATGTCTGGTATCGGTTTGAAGCGTTTAGAAAGAAACGAGAAATAATCGTGACCAGTGAGGAATTCATCCCGACGATGGGCAAGGGCAAAGAAGCTTGGTGCGCCGGTGTTGTTGGAAAGAATGGCATGCTCCTTTACCACTTTCCTGTTGCGTCTGGCTTAGCAACCATGTCCTTTGAATTTGAAATTACCGATGCGCACCTGCATGTGCTTCAAACCGACAAGGAACGCTTTTATCTTTTGTTTGCAGCGATGCACGATACGCATCAGTCAGAACCGTTTCCAAACGCCGCCGCGCGGAAAGAGATGTTCAACACCATTCTTTTCGCCAAGAAGGATGTAGTCGCCCAATTCATGGCGCATGAAGATGGGGTTCTCAAGGAACTTGGAGCACACCGCTCCATCCCAAGTCTCGCTGATCGGCTTATGTTAGGTTAGGACCGGATTGTTCTGTGTCCCGGTGAGATCAGACATCGGCGCTGCCGCCGCGACTTGGCGCTTCGTCCGCATGACCGAGATCCGGGCGACCAAAACGCGCTTGAAAGGTTGATCGGAACCATCGGATGATCGGTTTGAGCCCACTTTGACCGATGCTGCGCATCGCACCAACGTCCGCTCTTCAGGGTCCGGCCAAAAACGTGACAAGATCAAACAAGATTCTGCCATGGGTTTGTGGCATGGAGTTGTTCAATAGCTGTGCCGCTCGAAGCGTCGTTGCCAAAAACGATCATTCATGCACTATTAGCTTTGACAGTGGGCTATTGGCATGGATTGAACGCTACCCCTTAGCAAAGTACACATGGGTTCGATCAACAAACACTGGTTTAAAAACTTGATGAGTTACCGAACACCTATTTTGGGAATTACGGTTTCTGTAGTATTGAGCTTGTTTTCCTCCGCTAAGGCTGACGTCTCAATACAAGAGGTCGATGTTAGCGCGATTGCTGATCTTCAACGACCTGGACAAGCGTGGCAGCGCATCTCGGGTCAAGGCTTCCATATATTTGAGGGCTTGGACGTCCCTTTGATCAACATCAGAGGAACAAAGAAAAGTTGGTTCCTCGAAGATGCACGGTTGCGCGAGTGGACTCCCGACTTTCCGCGAGCAAACCTTCTCAGCGAGACTGTTGGTCTTCCGGATGGAACGGTGATTGGAGGCCCGAGCGCAAATCATCTCCGCTTTATCAAACCACAAGGTGGGGATGCTTTTGCGCTCATACCAGACGCCGTTGACCTGTACTGGAGCGATCACCTTGAAGGCGCCGACATAGTTTTTGCCAAGAGATCAAAGGAGGGGGCGCTTCTGGTATTCGACGGCGAAAGTTTCGTTTCATCACCAATCCCAGAAAAAGGACAAACGCGACAAGGCGAATTCTTGCCATGGTATTCGACGGCGCTTGATGGGTACTTCACCGCTTCGGCCACTGACATCTGGTTCTATCGAACAGGCGATCCAGAATGGCATCGCTTAAATGAAATTGAAACGCGTTCGTGGGATCCGGATTGGGGCCTATTCCAACGTGGGTCTCAGGACATTCTTAGCCCCGACGGTACACTCTTAAAGGTCATCTCGGAAAACCAGCTTGGTCTAACGCAATATCGAGTTTCAGACGGTTACCCAACAGCGATGCTGCCTTCGTTGGCTGGCCAATGGAATGAAGTTGGCAATTCTGGCGAAGTAGTGGGGTGGCTTGGGTTTAGGCACCGCCATCTGCTTTATGCTGAGAATCATGAAGAAGTCGAAGAGCGAACGCCCAAATTCGTCCGCGTCCCTCCCAACTCTGATGTGCCGCAAACGTTTCCGGACCTGCGTCCGTTGCTCCTGATCTATGATGAAAACTCGATTAGCTATCAGTATCGTTTCGCTGCCATGCCCGGGACAGACCGGCTCTACTTTCTGCATGAAAACGGCTTCGCGTACTATTCAGATGGACAGGTGTCACTCCTGCCCGCCGAGTGGTTGGGCATTGTTGGGAATCTCCCTCACTTTCTTGCAACCAATCACGCGCTCTACGTTGCTGCAACCAACGGACTATTCCTTCTAGGTCGAGACGACACGCTTACCGAAGTCTTGGCCCCGCGGACAAAAGCCGGGTTTGGATCGAATGATAAGGTCTTCGATTTGGGATGCGGTGGGCTTAGCATAGGCTTCTTTGGCTGGAAGACGGGTATCTATTCCCTAAACCCTACCGGCGAGGCTGCCTTGATCATGCAGTCTCATTCAGCAATAGAAGTATACGGTGCGCTGCCTGATGGTAAGTCCATCCTATTTTCGGAAAAGGAGGGGCATCTAAAATTGCTGCGCGCCGAGTGCTAGTGACAAGCCTCGCACGACCCTGTCACTTGGCCAAATGACCGTTTGGCCATATACCCCAAAGCCGACATTGGTGCATCTACGGCGAAAGTCTGCTCCGTCCCGCAGAGCCGACCTTGAGCTGCCCAACACAAGCCCGTGGGGTGGTGTCGCACCGCACATTCGGTAACGCTTAATAGTCACCAAGCACATTCCACAGAAATTCTGCTCGGCACAGGCATCAAAACACCAGCCCGCCGGGACGGGCTTGTGTTGGACCGGCGCCTTCGGCTTGATTCCGGTCTGGTCAGTGATCTGAATGAACGCGGTTTCGTCCCGCAGATCTAACGTATGGGCCATTCCAACGACGTCCACTTCTGGCTAACGCGGTCATCCAACCCCGTCCGTAACCAAGCCGAAGGTGCCGGACGTTGCCAGTGCTAGGTGCACGGCTCCATGACCGCCAACATGAACGCTTGATGGTCATCAGCAAAAGACGCACTCATCGGATCAAGCGCAAAAATCTGCTCGCTCGCTTCCGGAACGCGCATGCACTCGTACAAATCAAAACCCTCGAACAACGCCTTGTGTAGCGCATCATCCGGTATTCCGGGTTCCGCAAGTCGCGAAAACGCCATGACCACCCCACGGTCGTACACCGTTGGCATCAGGCACTGCGTCAAAGCGAATTTTGCACGCGTCACGTCAAAAGAATCCGGGTCCTGCGCAACAGCATTCGGCAGCCCGATGAACGACCCAAAGTAGTCGGCAAGCGCTATCGCCGCCGCCGTGTACTTGTTGAACGCTTTGGTGTGGGCAGGATCGACATCGGGGTCATCTTCAACCGTTCCGAACGCCGCCCACGCGTCTGGCTGCAATGTCGCAAGCGCCGACCATTCTGCCGGACAATACTGTGCTGCGATCTCCGCATGGCTGAACGTCTCTTCGGCCCACGTCTGCGACGGCCCGCCGGTTGCCAAGACCGCGATCAACGGTCCCAAAATGTGCCGTGCTTTTCTCATGTGCCCCCACTGGTTTCGCGGATGCATACAGGTGCAGCATGGCAAGATTTTGACGTCCCCGGGGCGGACCCTTTTGTCGATCCAGAAAACCGCCCCCTTTCGAGGGGCAGGCTACGTCCCAACCCGTTAAAATCCCCAAAACGCACCGGGCGCAGGTCTAACCCTCTGACCTCCCGCGTCTTTCACAGATCGATGAAAACATCGTGGCCGCACCGAACAGCGTGTCCCCGCGGGGACAAATCCCTGCTGCGCTCATGTCAGCCCGCATAATCCTCGCGCAACTGCCGCCGCAGCACCTTGCCCGACAGCGTCACCGGCACGTCGTCCACAAAGCGCACCACCTTGGGCACCTTGTAGTTGGTCAACCGCGCCCGGCAGGCCTCCAGAATATCCTCTTCGCTCAACGTCTCATCTGACCGTACCACGAAGGCAGCAGGGGCTTCGGCCGTCTTGGCGTCCTCGATCCCGATAACCCCGACTTGCACCACCCCCGGCACGGTCGAGATGGCGTCCTCGATCTCGTTCGGGGACACGTTGAAGCCCGACACAAGGATCATGTCCTTCTTGCGGTCCACGATCTCCAGGTATCCGTCGTCATCCAAAACCCCGATATCACCCGAGTAATACCACCCGTCCTGGATCGTCTCGGCCGTGGCTTGCGGATTGTCGAGGTATCCGTCCATCATGCCCGGGCTCCGCGCGATCACTTCGCCCGGTGTCCCGGCGGGGACATCGTTGCCCGCGTCATCCACAATCCGGATCTGCGCGCCGGGGGCCGGCACCCCCACCATCCCAAGCCGGTTTGATCCCGGCGGGTTGAAGGTCAGGATGCCCGACACTTCGGTCATGCCATAACCTTGCAGGATCTCGACCCCGGTCAACTCCTGCCACTTCTGCGCAACCCCGGTCTGCTGCGCCGCGCCGCCAGAGCCGCAGAACCGGATGGCCGAGAACAGGGACCGGTCGAACCAAGGTTCCGCCATCAGCGCCGCAAACAGTGTGTTGATCCCGGTGAACCAGGTGATCCGGTACTTCTCGAACGCTGCCTTGAGGTTCGAGGGTGGGCGCGGGCTGGGTGCCAGAATGCCATGCGCACCCACTGTCATGCCTGAGACAAATATCAAGCTGAACGCAGTGATGTGATAGAGGGGTAGAGCAACCAGCGCGACCTCATTTCCCTCCTGCAAAATACCGGTTGTCATCAGCCGCCCCTGTTCGGCGTTGGACAGGATCGCCTGATGGGACAGGACCGCGCCTTTGCTCCGGCCCGTCGTGCCGCTGGTGTATTGATAAAGGGCGGGCGACGCCGGAGTAACTTCCCGGGTATAGGCCGACACATCTGCGGAAGACATCCGCGCCCTGCCTTTGGCCAGCGCCTCGGTCAAAGACACTGCCGGGGTGGTCATGGCCGGGACCACCTTGCGCACCCGCTTCAGCACGAATTTCAGCAGGGTTTTCTTGAGCGCCGGAAAGAAGTCGACAACGGACAGAGTGATGACATGCTGCACGCCCGTGCGCGCCACCACCTCGTCCAGCTTGTTGCCAAAGAGGTCGATGATGACGATGGCCTTGGCCTTGCTGTGGGTCAGCTGATGTTCAAGCTCGTGTGGAGTGTAGAGCGGGTTCACATTGGTGCCTACGCACCCCGCTTTCACGACGCCAAGTGATGCAACGCAAAAGCCAATGCAGTTGGGCGACATGATCGCCACGGTGTCCCCGCTCGACAGCCCCAATTCTTCCCGCAGATAAACAGCAAACGCCTCCGCATGGTCCTTGATCTGAGCATAGGTGGCGGTCGTCTCTGCCCCGGTGGGCAGGATGGTGGTGAGTGCCGGTTTTGCGGCATAGGTTTCTGCCGCCCTGTCCAGTGCTTCGACAAGTGTTCCGGTCTCAAGCTTGTCCAAACCGAAGTCCGCCGCCTGCGTGCCAAATGGGTGTTCCAGTGATTGCGTCATCCGTATCCCCTTTTTTGGACCACCGTGGCGTGGTCTGCGGAGAGTATACGCAGAATCCTTGGCGGTCATAGGGACATGGCATCACATGGATTGACTGCCTTCACGGTTGACCAAAGAAGCGCGTAACGATCGTGATGACCACTTTGGGGATTAAAGCTGCCTTTAGCGAAAGCGCTGCATTTAGCTTTGACAATGAGCGCAAAGCGCAAGAAACGGACTTCGCAAACCTGGTTCAAGACCAAAAGCTTGGACGCCCGCTGCATTCCGCTATCGGCTTTGCGCGCGGTTATAGTTCCGAATTGCGTCTTCAGCGACTATTACATCGAATGTTCCAAATTTGGTAACGGTTAGTGCCGAGCCGGTGCCTGCCGGAAAGCTCAAACTGTACTTCACAGATGAAACGTCTCCTTCAGTTACCAAATTGTGTGTGGATCTCTTGAAAAGAAACTTGTTGGTCATCAGGATAATACTTTGCCCGTCAGGCATTTTACAAACAATGTCTGCTGACCCCGGGTACCCTTTGATCTTTATTCGAATTCGCCGTCCATGTGTAACTTTGGACTTTCCACGTGCGTTTGCCACCGCGCAAATGGTATTGGTAGGAGCTTTTTTGATCGTTAGATCAAGAGTTCGATTGCTCGGCGGATACGTGACTTCGGCAAAGGCGGTTGAGCAAGCAAATGAGAAGCAAAGAATTATGCCCAGTAATTTAGTATGTTTCATTACTTTCCTAACGTATCGGGAACCGTATTTGCGCAGAACAACTAGCACACAGAATAGGCACTTGCATCGCGGGCTAATCGCATGCAGCCTTGACCCATAGTGTATTCGCCTCTGCTCCGGCTCTGGCCTTCATAGTCGCATCGTAGCCTTGATCAAATCCTACCCAACGGCAAGTGTTGCTCGTCATCAATGCTTGGCGTGCCATTGACACTCTTTCCGCGTTTGAAAGGCTCTTTAAGTGACCACACAAACCTTTTCGTATGGCGAACCCTGTGCAACTTGCAACACCACCGTCTTTGCTCGGGTAAATGTATGGTTCGTTAAACAGCCGCTTTACGCTCTCGACGGGTAAATTCTGCTTTCTGGCCTCCGTTGTCCAATTTGCTTCGGTGACGCCGTGTGCCCGAACGTCCATTGGTGTGAACGAGAAAAATAGAGGCGTTTGACTTGCTGGATCGTTTGTTCTGACAACATTATTCCAGCTCACTTGATACCCGCCTACGACCGCCCTTCCCTTGAATCTGTCAGACGAAGAATCTGAAACACTGCAAGCAGCAAAAAGGAGTGAAGCGGCTAACACTCCGGTTATTCTCGTTTTCAACGTTCGCCCCGATACTTGAATCAATCCCTTCTCGGAAACTAACGTCGCTTCGTCCCAGCTTAAATGATGTTTTTTGGCGTGGCAGACTTAGTGTCTGTATAGACACAGTGATGGATCTGAAACGTGTGCCGGTTGCATCTTCGGTGCACAATTCAAATTGGCGTGTCGGAACGGCATTAACCAACAACAAGTATTTGGCTGCATGATCTCGTTGTCGGACCTAAAGAACAAGCGCTCGCTTTGGGCTGGTTACCGAAGGCAGATACTCATCTCGGAGCGATGACCTTGTAACTCTGGGCTCATTGCGGACGCTTCAAAACCTCGCTTCGCAAACTCCGCACACTCTGCATCGTAAAGGCGCGCCTTTACCCTTGTTGGCTGCATGACTATTGGATGACTTTGAAACGATGAGATCAGAATAGTCCTGCTACACTGGTCATCGTGCCAGACCGTTGCCCGATTTGATGAAGATCGTGGCGCTCGATATGCCCGATCCGCTCCACATCACAAAAAAGGCGCGCATCCTTTCGGATACGCGCCTCTCAAATGCTTTCTGTCGCCCGATTACTCGGTGACAGCGTTCTCGACATCGACGCTCACGCCTGGACCCATGGTCGAGCTCAGCGACACCTTTTTCATGTAGGTGCCTTTCGCGCCAGCAGGCTTGGCCTTGGCAACGGCACCCACGAAAGCGCGGATGTTTTCGACCAGTTTGGCTTCGTCAAAGGACGCTTTGCCAACACCTGCGTGCACGACGCCAGCCTTCTCGGCCTTGAACTGAACTTCGCCACCTTTGGCCGCTTTCACGGCGTCTGCGACGTCCATGGTCACGGTGCCAACCTTGGGGTTCGGCATCAGGTTACGGGGGCCCAGCACTTTACCCAGACGACCCACGATGGGCATCATGTCAGGGGTGGCGATGCAGCGGTCAAAGTCGATGGTGCCGCCTTGAACGGTTTCCATCAGGTCCTCTGCGCCGACGATGTCCGCACCGGCTGCTTGCGCTTCTTCGGCCTTGGGGCCACGAGCAAAAACAGCGACGCGCACGTCTTTGCCTGTGCCGTTGGGCAGGCCAATTACGCCGCGCACCATCTGGTCTGCGTGACGGGGATCGACGCCCAGGTTCATCGAGATTTCGATCGTCTCGTCGAACTTGGCGTTGGCATTTCCTTTAACCAGGGCCACCGCGTCTTCGACGGTCAGGTTCTCTTTGCCGGCGAAGGCTTCGCGGGCCGCTGTTGTGCGTTTTCCAAGCTTTGCCATCTTACTTCACCTCGATGCCCATGGAGCGGGCGGAGCCCAGGATGATCTGCATTGCGCCTTCGATGTCGTTGGCGTTCAGATCTTTCATTTTCGCTTCGGCGATTTCCTTGACCTGGGCCGCTGTCACGGTGCCCACGGTTTCACGCGACGGGTTGTTCGCGCCGGATTTCACCTTGGCCGCCTTTTTCAGATAGTAGGACGCCGGGGGCGTCTTGATATCCATGGCGAAGGATTTGTCCTGGTAGTAGGTGATCACGGTAGGGCACGGCGCACCGGGCTCCAGATCTGCGGTCTTGGCGTTGAACGCCTTGCAGAATTCCATGATGTTGATGCCACGCTGACCCAGCGCCGGACCAACCGGCGGGGATGGGTTTGCCTGACCGGCGGGCACCTGCAATTTCATGGTGCCGGCAAGTTTCTTGGCCATGTGCCAATCTCCTTTTCAAACAGCCGCGGGACGCGCCCCTTGGCCTATGTTGATGTGGTCTGGTCTGGCGGTCGCGACCGTCGCGCCTCCCACATGGGATGCTGCAAATGCAACAAGAGCGCCGGTTACAGCGCTCCTGTCCAAATTACAAGCCTGTTTTGAAGCTTTGTCCCTGCGGGGACGGGTTATCAGCCCTCTTCGAGGATCACGTCAAAGCGCACGCGGCTGCCCGGCAGGCCCGCATCGTTCAAGGGGCGTGAGGGGGCGGCGATGATGATCTCTTCGGCTTTCACGCCGCGACCGACAAGCATCGCCATCAGCGCCTTGGCGCGCAGCAGACCTGTCGACACATTCTCACCCGATTGCAGGTCGCCCGCGTGATGGCCAATCACGCGAAGCCGCGCGTGCGGGCACTCCATCGCCATGGCAGCAAGCGTCATCGCGGTATCGACGTCGCTGGACCCAAGAGAGACCGATCGCGGCGCATAGAACAGCATGGTGGTGTCGACAGCCTGTTGGAGCGCCGTGACACAAGTGGCATTGGCCCAGGGCTTGGGTGCCGCCGCCGGTGCCCCGACGGCCACGCGGGTCACTTCTTCGACAATCGAGAACTCAACCCGGCGATCATAGTACGACGCAGGCTCTGGCCCGACGATGCCGGAAGGCTGGCGATCACCAAGACCTTCGGCAAAGAACATGGCCGTATTGATGCCAGACGCCCCGATGCGCTTGATGACCTCCTCGGCGCGGGCCTGGCTTAGGCGCAGGTTTGCCGCGGGATCCCCAGAGGGGTCTGAATGCCCTTCCACCCGGATCTGCACATCTGGGCAGGTTTGCGCGATCAGACCGAGCAGGCGACCCTGTTCGATGCCCCCCTGATCCGCATTCAGACCACCGCTTGGGAAATAGACGCGTGCTTGACCAGCCATGGTGCGCAGATCTTCGAGGCATTGCTGCTGCGCCGCTGCGCCAAAGGTGTTGGCGTCGAAGAACGGGGCCGCTGGCGTTGTCGCCAAGGCCGCGGTGCGTTGCGGTGCAGGTGCGGGTTGCGGCAGCGCGGCCGCGGCCAGCGGCTGAGCCCGGGTGTTTGATGTGCCCACCTTTGTCAGTGTGGTTTCGGGTCCAGCCTGACGCGCGACGACCTCTTCTTCGACGGTCTCGGTCGGTGTTTGTTGAGCCGTTACACCTTGTGGTGCTGCTGCGTTTGAAAATGTCTGTTCACTTGTAGGCGCGACGTCTTTCCCGCCCCCAAGCTCAAGAAACCCGGATGCGGCAAACACAATTGCAGCAGATGGGACCAGCCAAGGAAGGCTGTCCCGCAAATACGTCAATGCCATAGAATATCCCCCAGATACGCTGCTCGGCCATCAATGGCACATCTACATTGTGTGCCTACATCAACCAGTAGGCGATAATCCGCCATCTTCGTCAACAGGGCTTGTGGATGATCCTGTGGATAACTTTCAATTTTTGAATTTTTCATGCACAGAATCAAAAAAGGCGCACTTGCGTGCGCCCTTTCAAATAGTCCAGCGATCCGGTCAGATCTGTTTGGTGACTTGCGTGTATTCCAGTTCGACCGGCGTTTCGCGGCCAAAGATCGATACAGTCACTTTCAGGCGCTGGTTGTCCTCGTCGACCTCTTCGACCATGCCGTCGAAATCCTCGAACGGGCCATCGTTGACCTTGACCTTTTCGCCCACCTCGAAGCTGATCATCAGCTTCGGTGCTTCCTCACCTTCCTGAACGCGGTTCAGGATCTGGTTCACTTCGGCATCGCGCATCGGCATCGGACGGCCCTGTGGGCCAAGGAAACCAGTGACGCGGTTGATCGAGTTGATCAGGTGATAGCCCTGGTCGGACATTTCCATGTGCACCAGCACATAACCGGGCATGAAGCGGCGTTCGGTTGTCACTTTCTTGCCGCGACGGACTTCGATCACCTCTTCGGTCGGGACCAGCACTTCGTCGATCTGATCCTCAAGACCGTTTTCCTCGACCGAGGTTCGGATTTGCTCGGCAATCTTCTTTTCGAAATTCGAAAGAACGCTGACCGAATACCACCGTTTCGCCATGTTGTTTCTGGCCCCTCGCCCGATTTGTTACGCCTTGTGCAGCAGCCCGTGCCACCGCCCTGAATAAAAAGCGGCGCGGGGCTCGAATCGCCGCGCGCCTGTTTCAGATCAGGATCGGGAAATACTCTGCACCATATCAAAGTGCAAGAGGCTCGCGCCTGCTTGGCGTTACCCGAAGGTCGTCAACACCATCTCGAGCCCACCACGGATCAAGATATCGACCAGGGCGAAAAACACGGCTGTCAGCGCGGCAAGGATAAAGACCATGACAGTGGTCAGGAATACCTCGCGCCGCGTTGGCCACACCACTTTCGCGACTTCCGAGCGCACCTGCTGGATGAATTGAAGTGGGTTGGTTGTGGCCATGGATCATGTCCTTTGCTGCGGATGGATCGCATGTAACGGCAGTCAAGAACGAATTCAAGGCGGGATTGCGCCCGCCTTGCACGTCTACAGGTGTGGATGCTGATTAGGTTTCTTGCGCCATCCTGCTCAGGCGTTCCGCCACAACCTGTTGATGTTCGGCTTCGGCCTGCTGCAGCGATTGGAAATCCGGCATGTAGAGGCTGTCGACCATGCCATCGGGGAAAACGTCCAACACGCTGTCCCACCGATAGGCAAACGTGTCGAGTTTGGCGCGCAGATCTTCGGCGCGGCCATGGTCTTTCATCTCGATCCGGTCCAACCAGCCCAGAACGGACGTCCAGATCCGATCTGCACCCAACGTCAGGAAGGTCGCGACGATAAGCACAACAGCAATGACCGCAGCGATTACAAACCAATGTGGGCGCACGACAAACAGCAATGCGGCACTGGCCAGCGCCAGATGGCGCGTTTTGGGTTCAAACCGGCGGACACGCGAGATCATGCTTGTCAATGGGCGGAAGAGGCCGGCGCGTTTCTGCGCATACGTATCTTTTTCAAGTTCCGGCAGGTCTGTTGCGCGACGGCGTGGCGCTGGCGGAGGCGTACGTTCGATAAAGGCGCGGGCCGCAACGTCTTGAGAACCAGGCGCGTCCATGTCCGTCACATCGATATTGCGAGGCTGAGACTTGGAGGTATCCGCCTCATCCGTCAGGACCGAACGGATCATTGACATCGTTTCTTCCTCACTTGCGGTGTGAGGCTGACCTGGGATCAACGTGTATTTCATCGACAGCTTCCTTGCCCCGATACCAGCCGGAGCTCTATTTACCAGCCTTGGCAGATCGGGCGTTCTTGTTAATTCGCGCGTGGCGGATAAGGCGAAGCTAGGGCCGGAATGTGTGGCGCAGGTGTCACGAATATGGCGAAAATGAGGCACTGGAAACCGTGCCGAGACAAAATACGGTTCTTGCCTGCAAATGTTTCGCAATTCAGGTGATCAGTTCGGATGTTTTCAGAATACGACCACAGTTTGGGCGCAATTTAGTGAGTCGGGTTTGGTGTGGGCACACGCCTTGCTTTCCTCAATGCGTGCGAACCGGCCAGTAGTGCCGTCCACGGCTCCGGTCGCATATTCGCGGTCTGAGAACCTTGCCAACAAGAAGCGGAAGACCTTGGCCACGCTGGAAGTAGTGAACCGCAGGCGGGCCAAAAGCATCAAACCTGACCAAAACATGGATCAGTTACACGCAAAAAGTGCAGTCATGTCAGTTTGTTAAATGGTGCCCGGGGGCGGAATCGAACCACCGACACGAGGATTTTCAATCCCTTTATGGAGATTTTCATACATGAACATAGACGCACGCAAAATACTGATTTATATTGATAATTGTCCAATACACTGAACATAGCGAACCATAGAAAACCACCCAAAGCCGTGTATTTTCTGAGCCTATACGGAGCCTAAGAGTGCCTAGAACAGCCCTCTCTGATCGCACCCTGAAGACGCTTACGCCGCCGACCTCCGGCCAAACAACATACTGGGACGAAGGACTAAGCAATTTTGGCGTTCGCATCTCTCAGGGTGGAGCCAAGAGTTTCGTGGTTGTGTACGGTCCAAATCGCACTCGCAAGACGCTGGGACGCTACCCCACCATCAGCCTCAAGCAAGCCCGCGACAAAGCAAAAGAACTGCTGGCCGAAGTGACTCTTGGTATCGACAAGCAGCGCTCTATCAGCTGGAAGCAAGCACGCGAACGATTCCTGCAGGATTGTGAGCGCAAGAACAAACCCAACACCGTAGCGTACTATCGAAAGCGGCTCGACGCCCACTTTCGATACGGCACACGAAATCTCGCGGACATCAGCAAGCAAGACCTGTTGCAAAAGATCCGCCGCATCCAGACATCAAACAGCGAGCAGCATCATGCGTTTGTCGCCGCCCGCACCATGTTCAACTGGGCAGTACGTGAGGACTATATCTCAGCAAACCCTTTGCAGGGTGTGCGTGGCTTCAAGCCCGCTGCCGCGCGAGAGCATGTGCTGTCTGAGCCGGAGCTCAAGACGGTCGTGATGGCAGCTGAAGCTGCACCGTATCCCTTTGGGCGAATTATAGAAGTATTGCTTCTAACCGGGCTCCGACGCAGTGAGGCAGCGCAGCTTGAATGGGACTTCATTGACGATAGTTCCGGGATACTTACCCTACCCGCTCACCTGACCAAAAACGGTCGCGCACACAGCATTCCAGTTGGGGAACGATTGTCTGCTGTTTTGGAACGTACACCCCGCATGAACCAGTATCTCTTCCCCTCAACCACAAAGACCGGCACGGTTTTCAACGGCTGGGGAAAGGCCAAAGAGCGCTTCGATGCAACGCTTGAAGATATAGCGCCATATACCCTGCACGATCTTCGCCGCACGTTTGCCACCACCCACGCCATGCTTGGCACCCCAATACATGTCACTGAGAAGCTATTGAACCACGTCACCGGCACCATCAGCGGTGTGGCAGCAGTCTATAATCGGCACACGTATCTCGAAGAGATGCGAAGCGCCGTCTCTGCATATGACAACTATCTCGCCAAGCTAGTAACTGATTGATATCCTCAAGGCCTCTCGGGAGACTTGTCGAAACCTGAGGGCATCGCGTTGCTCTCCAATCATGGAGACTTCGTGATGAGGATACTTTCAAAACGTCAGGTGAAGGAGCTTGTTCTGTACTCACCGCAACACATAGCCCGGCTGGAGAAGGCAGGCCAATTCCCCAAGCGGGTACCGCTGGGCCCGAACCGGGTGGGCTGGGTTGAGAGCGAAGTGCTGGACTGGCTTCAAGAACGCTTGGCGCAGCGAGAAGGACCAAACCGACACTCCTGATTTCAGGAGCTGGGTGGCCGGGGTTGCAAACCCGGCCACCCCACGTGCACTTTGAAATGGGCAGAGCAGGATTGGTAAAACTGAATTGAATGTCGAAGAGTTTAAGGAGTGCCTGTTGGCCGCAGATGTGAATCAGGTGGCTCAACACATACTGTCTCGCAATGAAAACTGGTACTTTGATCAGTGCGGCGAAATTGGAGGTGAAACCACCTACGAACTTTTTCGAGATGTCGTTGCAGAGCACGTCGGGGTCCAACGTGAGCAAGTCGCGCTGGTAGGCAGCACCATCTACGGCTTTAGCATGAGTCCAAAAGGCGAGAAGACATTCTCAGCCTTTCATGATGAGTCGGATTTGGATCTCGTGATTGTTTCTGAGACTCTTTTTCGATCTGTCTGGAATGAGCTCGTAGAGGCGTACCACCGAGGCTACAGATGGGTAATGACGCGGCACGCAGATGAAATATTTCGAAAATTTGCCCTATTGGTGAACGATGGAAACTACAAAACGAACGTTCTCCGCAAGAGGGTAAAGTTGCTCGATGGGATCTCTAAGCAAGTCTACTTAAGAACTGGTTCATCGAGACCGCTCAAATACAGAATCTATGAAAGTCAAGAAGCAGCAGTTGCGTACCACGCAAGTGGCTTAGCAAAGATCAAGAGGAAGTTAGAAAATGACTCTTAATCAGGTCATACAACCTGGACGCCCAACCATTACAGAGCTTCTAGAGAATTTGAGAAACGAAACATTCTTCGTTGATGACTCATTTCAGCGGCGACTGGTGTGGACAGAACGACAAAAAGCAAGACTGATTCAAACCGTCTTGATGGGATATCCGATGCCGGAAGTCTACCTCTGGCAGCAACCAGCTAATCCCGAAACCGGGAAACAACGACATAGCATTGTCGATGGGCAGCAACGCCTCACAACACTATTGCAATTCACTGCAAACGAATGGTCGCTGCAAACGAAATATCTGGACGAAGTTGACGGATGGGGAATCTACAAAGATCGGTCATGGAAGGACTTAGATGCAGATTCAAAAAAAGGATTTTGGGAGTACGTAATTAATGTACGCACCATTCCCTCCCATATTACCGATAAACAAATTACAGATGTATTCAAAAGACTCAACGAAACGGACAAATCACTTAACCCGCAGGAACTGAGAAACGCTGGGTTTAATGGACAGTTCATCAAAGCTGCAGAGGCAATTACCGAGCTACCCGAGTTCGAGGAGCTGCAGATATTTCGAGACAGTCAAGTTAGGAGAATGGCTGACATCGAGTTTACCAGTAGTTTGCTGATGTTTTTGCGCAAGGGCTTAGTAGAAGAAAACACTAAATCAATTAACGAGATCTATGATTTATACAATGACGAGTACCCCGAAGCTAAAGACGATATATCAAAGGTTCAGTCGTTTCTCGAACGGGCTTCAAAGAGCTACCTTGTCGATCCGGAAACTCGGAAATTTTTCGCGAGACCAATCCATCTGTTCACATTGTTTTGTGTAGATCAAATGCTGGTGGAACGAGACTTGTCGCTTGATGGAATGCCAAAGCGACTTGATATTTTTGTTACAGAGTACCAGTCTGAAGACACAGATCAGGATATCGAAAACTACCGTAGCGGCTCAACCTCCAGAACTCGCAGTAGGTCGAGCCGAAACGCTCGAATCAAAGCTCTATTCGCAAAGCTGACTTGAGAGTCAGTGGCGCGAACATATTGTGAACATCCGCCCTGTACGCTAAACAAGGTTGCACCAGATTCCGCAACCTGTTGTATATGCGTCTAGGAGGACCCGCTACATGCTGACATCTTTGGAACTGTGTGCGGGAGCTGGAGGTCAGGCGCTTGGACTTGAGAAAGCAGAGTTCCGCCATCAAGCTTTGGTGGAGATCGACAAGCACTGTTGCAACACGCTTCGACACAACCGCCCCAAGTGGAACGTCTTAGAGGAGGACATGCGTCTCTTCAAAGAGGACGCAGCCCAATATCAAGGCACAGACCTTCTAGCGGGCGGCCTACCATGCCCTCCGTTCTCTAAGGCTGGCAAACAGTTGGGTCAGCAAGATGAGCGCAACCTCTTTGACGACGCAATAGACATCATTGATGTCGTACGCCCGCGTGCAATCATGATCGAGAACGTTCGCGGCTTCTTGGACGCCGTTTTTGAGGACTACCGCCTCCACCTCAAGAAACAGCTGAAAAAACTTGGGTATCACTCTGAGCCAAAACTTCTGAACGCGTCCGACTACGGCGTGCCGCAGCTGCGACCTCGCGTTGTTATAATTGCAATCGAAGAAAGCCGGATAGAACACTTTGACTGGCCACAGCCATCGAAGCGAAAGCCCAAAACAGTCGGCCAAACTTTGAAGCGAATGATGTCAGAGAACGGATGGCATGGTGTTGATGCGTGGGTGAAGCATGCAAATGAGATAGCGCCCACAATCGTCGGCGGTAGCAAGAAACATGGTGGTCCAGACCTCGGACCAACTCGCGCCCGCAAGGCCTGGGCATCACTTGGTGTGGAGGGACGAACGATCGCACCGGAAGCTCCGGGAAGAGATCATGTCGGTATGCCGCGCCTCACCGTTCCCATGGTGGCAAAACTTCAGGGTTTTCCGGACAGCTGGCACTTCACTGGCGCAAAAACCAACGCGTACAGACAAGTTGGCAACGCATTCCCCCCGCCAGTCGCCGCAGCCGTTGGCAAGCAACTGCATAGCGCGCTTACAACCAGGACCCTGTACGCGGTAGCGTAGCAGCCTGGAAACGCCGGCCTTTTCAATCATTTAGACTCCACATCCCAAGCGAATGGCGTCAATGATGCAACATGAAGATGTTGCCGTCAGTGGTGGTACCAGGTCATCCAGACTTCGAAGAACTGAACAGAATTCGTGACGGCATATTCGCTATCGCCGGTGGCAATACCGAAATTCAAGATGCGTTTCCGCAAGCTGTACGCGACGCCATCGACTTCGTGCTGGATCCAATCCGAACCGGACGTACCGAAATTCGAGAACTGGACAACGTCGAAAAGACCTTTGTTGGGTTGAAGATCGAACACTACGTGCGCGACATTCTGGGTGCCCCAAAGGGCATTCGTGACTTAGTCATCGGAAGTCGCGACGTTGATATCAAAAATACGCTCGATAACAGCTGGATGATCCCACCTGAGACATACCGTGACGAGGGCCCGTGCCTTGTGATCAACTCAAAAGAAGATGAAAGCCGATGCTGGATGGGCGTAATCCTGGCTCGCGAGTCTTATCTGAATGCACCCAACAGAGACGGAAAGCGTGGTGTGAAATCAGGAGCGGTCGAAAACGTACTTTGGTTGGTGGAAGGTGCCGGTTATCCACCCTCCGTTTGGCGTGCCTTCGATATGGCGGCCTTCCGCGAGCTCAGGAAAGTGCAGCCAGGTACCGCCCGAGCCGCTGAGTTCTTCAGACAAAACTTAGAGAAACCGGTACCACGGGAGGTGGTGGAAGCGCTCTTGTTTGATCAAGATGATCCCATGAAACGCCTGAGGAAGAACCAAGGAGCGCGTGGTGTGCTTGGCCCAGAAGGTATCGCTCTGTTGTCCGACACCTTTGGAAACGGCGTGCTTCAAGAGCTCGATAGAGGCAAACTTCCACCACGGACTTTCATGGCGATAGCCCCCCGCAATGATCGAGAACGAAAGACGTTGATGCAGATTGGTGCAATTGAGGAATGACCCCATATCCCCACAGGTTCAGAAGCTAGCTGCCTAGCGATACTGGTAGCCGCTTCTTGAAGATATGATGGGCACGGTAACCAAGTATGACGCATATCTTGGGTGGGTGTCGCGCACAGTAGGCCAACTCAAAGATCAGAAGTCTGTCAAGCATGTTGCATGCGAAACTGTTGCCCAATTGGGAAATCCCACCTCACAAACGGTAGATCGGAACCCGTTTTGGCCTGTCGGAAGTAGCTCTCGAAATTGCCGCTCACGCGCAGCACTCGTAAAAACCCAAAGTACGATCAGGTTGCTGTTCAGACCGTAGTGCTGTGCGTGGAGTTTGCGCTCCAGTACCTCGCGATATTGCTCCACAGACCGCTGGAGCGACTTCCGGGCAGCTGTTGACCGGACCGGTTCGGTACCTCGATCCACCTCCAACGCAAAAGCTCGATAGCCATCTTGATACTTGATGGCAAAAATCTGGTCTGGAACGACCTTACCCTGTTTCAAGGGGATAGCCGCAGAGACATCGTTTATTCTCAGAATCCGGGCTGCTTCAATGTACTCTAGACCGGAACGCCTCGCGTATATTTCTAACGCGCTCGACACAGACGACACCCAGTAGGTGTGCCACCAGTGACCGGTCTGTCGCGCATGTCGTTCCAACGTCTTGTGGTAGCTGAGATATTCGCTGCCTTTGGTGGCCAGATCATACACAAACGGGTTGAACTCAGCTTTGGCAATCTGACGTTGCTGCACAGGCAGGTGCAAGTATCCAGCTTCTCGCAGCACCTGCATTCGACGCAAGGACGTGTCTTTGCAGCGATGTGTGTCGCGGGTCAGTTCGTAGAGAAACTGGCTTGATTGGGGTCCATGGCGATCAATGTGAGCCAACCAACGCAATTCGCGTTGTGTGGGCGTCAGATTGGCTGAGACGTTTGCTTTGGAGCGGGTCATGACCGGCAACATGCCCTCCGCTACAACTCCGGCGAAGGTTTTGTTGGATCATCTTCATCGTTTTCTGGCGGGGTGATTTCCGGTTCTTCCGGTTCTGGTTCGCTATGTTCGTCCTTGGTCCCTGCCGGTTCAGCGTAGTGGTCACGGCTGTGTTGCATGATAGCCGCACGCTCTTCTTTTGTGGTGCGCGGGCGTTTCTCCAGTTCGAAGAACGGAAAGGCAATTGGCACTGCTCGGTCCGTGATGCCACGCAGGAATGCCACAAATGACCCTTTGGGCTGCTGCTGGATCATTTCGGCAGGAGCATGCATCTGGCTTGAGAGCGTTCGTGCATCACGCGTAGAAACGCCACCGGCCAATTTGATCGAGGTATTGGCTTCAAAGGCTTCCTGCAAACCGCTGGCCAACTGCCCGAGATACTGGTGTGCCATCACCATCCCAACTCTGTACTTGCGCGCCTGAGACAGGATCGTGCTGATGTTGGCGTCGAAATAGTCTTGGGCTTCATCAATGTATACGATGGCCGGAAGACGGTCTCTAGGCGGCAACACAGCGCGTTCCTGGGCTGCTTGTGCAATCAAGGCGATAAAGAACCGTCCGAAGATCTCAGTGCCTTGATCCTTCAGCAAGGACTTGCTGGTATTGATCAGGATCAGCTTTCCGGCGTTGAGTTCGGTGAACATGTCGAACTTCGACTGCGGATTGGCAAACATCCGCTCGAAGGTTTGGTTCTCGAGCACTCCATACAACCTGCGCAGCACTTGCGTTTTGGTCGCGGTGAATTCCTTGCTGTCGAATTCGGTTTCAAAGAACCGTCGCGGCGTGCCCTCAAGCTGTTCGATGTATTCCCGGTACTTCTCAGTGCCGCCAGTTTCCAACAAGTCTTGTAGCGTGTGGATAGTCGCGTTTGGGATATGGAACATGAGCCGGGTCACGTATCGGAAAACAACACTTTGCTTGGCCGTCATGCCCGCAGACAAGAGCGAGCCCAATACGAAGTCATAGAGCTCAATGATGGAGTTTGTCAGGCGTTCGCGTTCGAGGTCTGAGTAGCCCTTGAGCCGCTCGGCACCGACTGAGAACAGATTGAGGCAAACCGGATAGGCAATGTCTTCTGGATTGATAAGAACGATGTCTTCGGACTCCAGCACTTTGGCTTTGAGGATGGTGTTGATGAGATCCCCTTGACTGTCGATGACCACCACGGATTTGTCACCAGCGGCCACATCTGCCAGATCGTGTGCTATCAGGTACTGCAAGGTTTGGGTTTTGCCGTGCCCGCTGCCCGCCACGATGTGGGTGTGTTCGAACCGAAGCTCTTCGGGTATGGCAAACGGGGTCTTCAGTGCAAACAAGTCTGCCAGAAGCGTGCCTGAGAGGTAGGTGGCGACGGCGTCGTCACCTTTGTACTCTGACGGATAAACGGGGTTCGTCCGGTGGGTTTGGCGCAGGTTGTAGTCCAGTCGCTCACGCAATGATTTGAAGTGGTTGTATCCGGTGTCCTCAAAGAACGGAGCCACAACTGCTTCAATGTTTGGTCCAAGCGGCGTCAGAAATTGCGACATTGGCACCAAGACATCTCCGTTCATCGGTGGCGCAGCATTGGCAATTGGTGCCAACGCTTCTGAAATTGTATCCAGGGCCGAGAGGAGCATGTGCCGGTCGTTGCGCGCTTGACCCAGTCGCGCCAGAAGATCGCGGTACCGCCCGCCTTCAACCGTATTGCACAGGGCCGGAAGGGGCGGGATATCCGGGTTCAAGCCCTCTGCCGCAATCAGAGCCCGACCTGCTTCGAGAAGCTGTTCAGAAAGCACGTTTGGTGTTTGTGTTGACCAAGCCGCTGACAAACGCGCGTTGACCTCGTCTTCAGACAAGTGCACCTGGCCAGCTTGCGCGTGGCGATAGAGCTGCATGGTTTCTTCGTACGCCAACCGCTCCAACCGCGTAGGACTTTCATACCACAAGCGAATGCCGACATAGGCAGCGATACCAATCAAGAATAGTGGCGTGATGATGGCGGCGGCAAACAGCAACCCAAGCACAATTAAGGCAGTGCCGATGAGACCAAAGGCCAACTCGGCGACATCACGTCCCATCAGAGCTCAACCACAAAATCATCGCCGATCTCAGCGTTGTCGCTGATCCAGAGTTTCAGCTGCGCCAAGGTTTCCAAAAGTGCGTCCTGATATCGCTTGGCAGCCGATGGATCAGCCAACAAAAACCGGTCGGTTTTGCCATTGAGAATGTCACGGACCTGAAGTTCGAACGGTTCATCGTGATCATCAACTTTGGCCGTCGCGGGCCTTCTGGTCATCAGCTTCGTTCGGGTCAGATTCCGCTGTCGAATGATCTGGGTTTCCTCATGAGAAAAGAGGACGGACACAGAAACCTCAATGAACGTCTTTTTGAACAACAACCCAACTTGTTTGTTCGTGTGACGGACATTGATACGCATCAGGAACTGCTCGGAAGCATGGGGTTGTAGACATCCGGATGGGAACGGGTGGGCGGTACCAGGGCGCTAGAGGGAGCATCGTTTGGGCGAGCAGACTTCACCAGCAAGAAGCAGGTGAAGTCATCAGGGGAAATTCGGCTTTTCGGTACCCTATGTACATCAATGAGCTGCCCTGATCCACATGCATTACCCCCATGCGGGTTGGGGGTCTGTATGGGGGTCACGTTACCGACGCTTTGGCTTGCAGTTCGCGCTGGTACTCAACGGCGGGACCTTTGTTTTTGAAGGCCTTGCCACCGACCACAAAATGGCCATCTCGGCACACAATTTCTGTCTTGAATGCATCAGAACCGACTGCGACTTCGAAACTGGAATCGTTCGCTGCATCACTTAGTTTGGCATCGCTATTGACGCCGAACTGGCTGACGTATCGCTCCGCCGCCGCGCGGCTGGAAAAGGTCATAGTGCCATATGAAAAGACACCGTCTGCTTCGATGATTTCTTTCTTCGTCGGAGCTTCAGCAATGACCTGTTTTGGTTCCTCGGCTTCCGTCTCCGCGATGGCAGGTGGCATCCCTGGGGTAGCGTCAGTCGACGCAGCGAGGTCTTTATCCTCAAGGGCTTGAGGATCAGTTACGCTGTCTCCGACAGACACGTCTTTGATCTCTTCAACTCGACGCAGGTTCTCGATCTCAACTGCTTCATCCGGTAACTGCGGTGATGCCTTCTGCTCCTCTGCTTTAGGTACCGGTATGACCTCAACTTCCAAGTGTTCCATAGCGTCCGGCCCAGGCAAGACATCGCCCACCAAAACCTCGTGTGGCAGAGTGGTTTCTTGATGGTCCTGTGCTGAAGTTGTGATCGCAGTTTCCGGTTCAGACGACATAGTTGAAGGTGTTGTCTCATCATCAGTCGGTATTCTATCGGCATAGGTCGGACCGTCACGGACATCAGTGGTTGTGTCTCGGTCGGATGCATCGAGCGCCGCATCAACTGCGGCCTTCGCAAGCCTGGCTGCATAGCTCGATTGCGACTGGTATTTGCTGAAGTTCAAAGCTTCTTGCACCAATTCAAGTTGCTGACGAGAGACACTCAAAGAGAGCTGCGCGTATTCAGCACAGTCAACTGATGCGCGACCCATTTGGGCACCGGCAAGACAAGACGAGCCATACATCGCAATCATCAACCCAGGAAATGCGCAGACGATCAGTGCTAGGAAGCCAGGCATGGCATTAGTCAATAACGCGATCCCGGCTATTCCTCCGCCGATTGCCATTAACGTCCCAACCGCCGAAATGATCTGGGCAGTCATTTCGAGCCTATTGAACGTACCACGTGCCGCTTCATATGAACGCATCTTGTAATCCCCCTTAAACAATGCAGGAAATTTGCCAAGTGACGCTCTTTGGAGTCAAATGTTTTTTGGCTTTTCGATTGCTTCCCACATCTGGTCAGACAAGTGCAATTGGTCAGGGCCCAATACGGTCGCGTAAATCGCGGTAGTTTCCATTGAAGCGTGTCCCATCCATCGTTGCAGCATATGCAGTGGAATACCTGCCACGGTTGCCCGCGCGCCAAAGGCATGTCGTAGTCCCTTCGGGCACGCTTTTGGTCCGTCAATCTTGGCTTGTGCCATCAGGTGCTTGATCCAACGATACGCTGTTATGCGCGGTACCGGCGACAATCGATCACCCCAATCCAGCCCCCCCCTTCCAAGTCCAGCGACATAAAAGCCAGAGCGAGTTCGGCAGGAATAGGAATTTCTCGCACAGCCCGTTTCTGTCGTTTTTTGAGTGAGAGCACCGACAACACACGAGCGTCCGCCTGAATACTGTCCCTGCGGAGGCAGCAAGCTTCCGAAAGCCGCATACCCGTATATGCAAGGGTGAGCGCGAACAGCCGGACCATTTCTGGCGCGTCGTTCGCGGCATGCAGAAATCGGTCCACCTCGGTTGAGTTGAGATACAAACGCTCGCTTTGAGCGCTATATAGGCGCATCATGTTGACTGGTGAATTGGACATAGTGGATGGGCCCTAAACCACTGCCTCAAAAACGTTGATGCAGAATTGGTAATTCTGCATCAGACGCGTTTTGCGTATACATTTCAGGGGATTATCGATGGATCAGGTTTCTTTTTCTTACACTTATTTGGGCGCATTGCCTCCTAAGTCATTGCTAACCAATACAGTGTACAGAATTACCAATTTTGTATCAGTCATCCACAGGGGATAGCGCGGATCACAACCGGCAAGGGCCAGAGAAGCACCTGTCAATCTGTGAGGGGACTGATGAAGATTTTTGCGAGAAAACCACTATGCATGTGCGCTACATTGATTGTGGGGCTTGCCTGTTCTGGCTGTGCTGCCCCGGTCTTAATGGCGACCACGGCTGTCACCGCTGGCGCATCAGCCACGGCGGTGGGACAACACCAGCCAGAAGGATCACCACTGCGCGAATTCTCTGACGGTGTCCGGCAGGCGGTGACCGGCAAACCGACCCCAACCTCAGCCGAACGCGCCTGCTACAATCGGGTGCGCCAACAGGCATACAGCCAAGGGCTTAATCCGGCTCAGGCATCAGCGCGGGTGCAAAGCCAATGCTAGGTTTTTTGTCAGTGTCCAAGAATGTTGCGGCTGCAGTCCTGGCTGCCACAATTGCGCTTGGTTCAGTGGCGTATGCGGAGAACCCACCAGCAGTGGAACAAGCCCTCGCAGACCTCAATCTGTATGCCGCATATAACGACCGGGGAAACCGCAACTACGATGTGTATTTTCAACACTCTGTCGCAGACTGTGTTCTGACGACCGAGCACTACCGGATACGCGTCTCGAACAACGCCTATGGCGGCGGGTTTTTTACCGAGATTGACATCACATACAGCGAGCTGCCCTTGCGCGCATACGATTTCAGCAAAAGCGCTTTCTCTGGCAGTCAGGTGAAATATGTGCTGACCAAGGGGAACGAGGGGTTGGTATCAAAAGGTGTGTTTGGAAAGAAAGACGCTCGTGTGGAATACCTAGCTGACTTTGCGCACCATCTGATAACCGACGGCATTCGCTCGAGCGCCTGGGATGGCAACCGTGGCTTCAATCCCGGTACGAAGGTTGCTCGCTCGGGCTTCGTCGATGTGGCTCCGGAAGAGGCCAAGCTTGACCTTCCCGAGGCCATAACAGCATTTGATCGTTTGGTGAATGCCTGCAAAGCGCAATAGGACGGCTTCGCCAAGCTGATGCCAATGACAACCAGACCATTGATAGACAGCTTGAAGGGCTTCAGCGCTTTTATAGGGTGTACGGGGATTCCGCTTGTCTCACCATTTTTCGATTGAATTGTGTGCATCGGTGGTAAGGTATTCATCAGATGTCGTTGGACAGATGTTGAACCTTGCAGCAATGCGGCAATGAACTGACTCAGCTTGGTGCTGTTTGCGGAACCTGGCAAAAGCCGGTACGAGAAGAGATCGGAACAAAAAGTGAGCAGACTGAGAAATGGCCAAGATCAATCTGGAGAAAATGTCACTGAAAGAGCTGAGTCAGCTTCGAAGTGACGTGGGTGCCGCGATTATTGTTGCAAGAAAAACCGAGCGCAAAGACGCTTTGGCTGCAGCCCAGAAAGCCGCCGCAGAATTTGGCTTTACACTCGCCGAGTTAATGGATGGCTCGAAGAAGCCAAAACGAGTTGGGGCACCATCTCAACCGAAGTACCAACATCCCGAAAACCCGAGTGTGACGTGGACAGGAAAGGGTCGCCAACCAGGCTGGATTAAAGATGGCCTGGCCTCGGGCAAAGCGCTCAAGGACTACCTCATCAAGTAGCTTCAAAAGCTCTCGTCCTCTCCGATTATTTTCGGGCAACGAAAAAAGCGCCCCGTTGGTTGGGCGCTTTTCTTCTCTTCTACCCTAGGGCAGTCGCCAGTTTATTTGGCGGGCCGTGGATGACTTCCTCGGCCAATGCCAAGGCGTCGAAGACAATCATGTTGCGCGGCTCCGTTTCAAAGAAGCGGCGCTTCTTCTCGGGCAGGTACCCGATCAGGTCAGGGTGCCGCTGCACCGCACTTTCCGCCTCTTCATACTTCGATTGGAAGACGCGCGGCCGGGATACTGCAACATCAAGAACATAGTTGTGGCTGGCTAGCTCAGCAACTGATGCGATGAGCCGCTTTGAACGACTGCCCTTTCGACAGTTCTGGTCGCACTTCTCGGTTACAACCACATCAGGCTTCAGTGTGTTGATTAGTTCCTGGACGAAGGCAACCATATCGGTGGCCTTGCCCGAGACGGTCGTGGTTACCGCCCAATCAAGCAGCTGGGTGCCCTCAAGGAACACATAGCCGACACGTCCGGAAGAAACCGCCAGTGACAGAACCTTATGCGCAGCCATGATCGTTGCTTTCCGCCAATCGACGCTTCATGCGCGCCAGAGATCCCGGGCGATTAAAGGTGCTCATGGCTTTGCGACCAGGTGCCGGAAGCGTTGAGAGCCGGGTTGTCAAGTGTTGCTTTCGCTCGGCCATCACTTCTGCCAAAAAGCTTTCGAAGGAACGACCATAAACGAGCGACAGATCGATGATCTCGATCAGGCTGGGACGGCGCTTGCCGTGCTCGAGCTGTGAGACCACCGTCTGATGCGTATCAAGAAGATGTGCCAGATCATCTTGGGTGTAGCCCGCTTTCTTGCGTGCCAGGCGCAAGTCGAGGGCAAATTGAGAACTCATAGTGTTGTACTTACTGATTAAATCCTCGTGGTGAGGACACTCAGTCTATGTTGCCAAGGAGTCTGCCTCTAGCAGGCAAGATATGGTCTGACGTTATAGGTTCGGCGGGATCGCGTTTTGCAGGACGAACGTTTCGTGCAGTGTGGGTGCTTGGCACCGGACCCCTGATGGGTCCGGCAACCAGCGAACATTCGCAACTGCGCGTTTGTCTCTGCCAATACGAAAGAACAGGGCTCAGCAACATCTCGCGACTGATGCTTCTAAGCCCCGGAGAGCGGCTGAACTAGCCGAGGCTGGAAACCTAGTATACGCGCCTCAAACATAATTCTTTCAGTGCAGGACAGATTGGACCACTTGGCAAGTGGTGGAGGCTGGCTGGCAAACAACAACACGTTTACACCAAAAAGCTACTGCGCTAACTTCGACCAGAAGTTGCCAAAAGTAATTTGCCATCTGAGGTACTGACAATGTCAATTGTTCTTGATCCCGGCAGTGCGCCGAGGGTCGATCTTTTAAACTCAACTAAACACAATGAAAAAAACAACTTGGACGCCGACAGCGATGGATCAAAGCTTCAGCTACCCTTTACAGATGCGAAGTACCACGTAATCCGAAAAAGTTCACAAGCAGAAACGACGTTCTTGGCCGGAATTTTTGGGGCTAGAGCTTCGCAGAGCTTTGCGAGCGTGGTTCATGAGGTAAGAAGATACAACAAGATAAAAAGCACAACTGGTGAAACTATTAACGTTGGAGTCGCGGTGCGTATGATCGCCGCTACATCTGAATTGAATCTGGGGTTTGAACTCACCATCCCGAATCTTGCTGCAGCCGGCCAACTAAACAATACGGAAGCATTTGCGGCGATAAATGTTGTTGGATTCAACTTTTCGCTAGGGGACCTTTTGGTTGAACCAGGAAATCTTGATGTCGAAAGCTTTGTTGAGTTGGAACAATCTTTCTCGCGGTTGCAAAAGTTCATCTTTAGTACCGACGCCGAGCAGCACTATGCTCCGATGGCAATTGAATATGTGTCATAAGAACGCTAAAGTAGGTCATCGATCAATAAAGATAGCCTTTGGAATATTGTGATCCCAAAGTGCTTACTAACTTGCTTTTTTCGAGTAAGATAATCAACTTGCTCTGCTGTCAGATTTTCGTAGTTAAATAGTTGACAGGATAAGCTTGTAGTGAAGGCAACAGGTCTTCCTGCAACGGAGATTTCCGACGCATAAAACAAAAAACAGTCGTCATTCTCACCGTCAATGAGTGCCGAGAAACATTCGAATTTGTTGTCAAGGAAATCTACGTAGGCTGCAGTTTCAAGCGCTCTATCTACCACCAACTCTCCTGGATAAGAGTCTAGTTGGCCAGCTTCTATATTGAGGCTCTCTGATACTTGATCCAAGAAGCGTGGCGCCTTAGATATGTTTGGTAGAGGACTCTTGACAACAAACACACCGTCATCTTCGGCTAATGCAGCCTCTGGTACACCACACATTGAGGTTGGGTTGAGCGTCTCAATCGATCCGTCTCTCTTTAGTAATATCAAGCTTCCTAAAGTTGCGTCTTCCGGCGCTGCCGCGATAGGATAATATCCAGACTTTATAAGCGTCCACTCTAGCTCATCTGATGAAATCTGGCGATAAATTGATAGACACACCAATGCAAGTGCGATGAGGAACAAAGAAAGTGCAAGTGTCCATAGCCGCAATGATGATAACTGCTTTTGCAATTTCGTTTACTGGATGCAGCAGCTACCCTTGCCACATGGAACATATCCCTGCGGACAAGCTACTGCTGGAGTCGTAGTTGAGATGATAATTGCAGCTGCAATTACGAGTAGTAATTTCATTTTAGCCTCCATATACCAAAGTTGCAACGAGCAACGAGGTAACAACGAGCGCGAAGCAAGATATGACAATGTTGTAGTTCTTGTACTTTCGGGAATTTTCGGCTTCATGAGCCAAAAGCTCATCCAGTTTCGCAATTCTGTCTTTCTGCGTCCTTTCAGTATTTGAAAAAATTTCTCGGGCCTTAGTCCACTTTTCAGCTCTAATTTCAATTTCTGACTTCATTCTGTCGGAAATGCCATTCAAAAGAAATTCCTCGACAAACTCAGCCGCACTTCTTTCTTTGCTTGTTCGGAAAAGGCGGTCTTCTAGGGCGATTGCTGTTCTTGGGAACTTATTGGTACGACGGCGTGCATCTTCTCGCCCGCGGTGAATCAAGGAAATTATCTCTTTCCGAGTGCTCTCAGTAACCTCGTTCAGGTGACTGACGTAATTACTTAAGTAATCTAATTTCTCCTCTCGTGACGGCCCAGGTAGGCGAAATATAGGCAACTTTTTTGAGATTTCATTGGGATCACTCAATCCAACTTTCTGGC
This sequence comes from uncultured Tateyamaria sp., assembly GCF_947496075.1. GTDB lineage: Bacteria > Pseudomonadota > Alphaproteobacteria > Rhodobacterales > Rhodobacteraceae > Tateyamaria. Next base: position 692,563 of record NZ_CANMBJ010000006.1, on the reverse strand, counting down.
GGATGCTGGCATTCTCTACTATATCAAGAAGCTTTGCAGCACCTCCAACCGCATTGGATATCGAGATTGTTCCAGCAGGTGATTCATTTAGAACTTCATTTAAGTTAGCTGCAGCCATGAAGTGAAAAACACCCTCGTCGTCCTGTGCTATATGTTCCTCTAACGAAACAGGAAGTTGGATGCCACTCAAACCCCACACGTCTACTAGAGCTCCGACAAAGTTTGTTAGCTTCACACCACTGCTAAGGCCAAGTGACTTGTATTTATTTCTTAATCCGTGACGGCAAGGACTCACGTCAGCCCAACTCGTTTCCCATGCACTCTGACCACTACCGGATGCAGAAACAATAGCAAACCTTCGACCAGCAGACCTTGCCTCTGCGCCGAGGTCTATTGCCTCCACGGCCAACGCTTCACCTGCCATGGAATCATCTTCGCCTTTTATAGCCGCGTTTGCGTTGCAGCAATCAAGGATAACCGTTGTGTTCGGTGCATCGATTTTTCTAAGTTGGCTGAAGATGTCCAATTCTACATCGATACAATAATCGACTTGTCCTTCACGTGCTCTTTCCTTCGTTGCATTTTTTGTGGGTACGACAAAGGAATCCACAGTTTTCTCACCAGATGTCTTGTTAGCAATCAGACCATGTCCGGTTACATAAATAATCAGATCGTTCTTAGCGTCCTTACATGCTTGGATCTCATTGGCTACAAGCGCTCGGGCCTTAGAAGCAGTTTTATCTTCAAATGATGATATGTCGCTTTCTACTACCGCTTGCGCTCCAGCTCTTTTGAATGTTAAAAGTTCACGCAATATGCGGAAGTTGTTCTCAGCACTAGAAAGTGGCGGGATATCGCTATCCTCGCCGTACGAGTTAAAACCAAGCATGAGTACTTTAGTAGCCATCAGTTTTTTTGAAAATGCCGAATCAAAACGTGGGCTTAGTTTACAGCAACGATCTGTGTTTCGATAGTAATTATGACAATTCTGGAGCCATCACACTCGTTGCGAGATGTGAAGTTTGGCCGCTTGGTAGCTATGCCGAGAGTGCATCTTACCATACCCTGAGCGTTAGTCTGCGGGTGAATTTGTATCCGTCATTCACCGATGAAAACTGCAGTCATCGGCTTAGCCTTTCACCGGTATCAAGGCTCGGCGCCGTTTGTGTGCGTGTCCCTTACGGTTGCTCCATGAATTTTCCTGTCGCGGCCTTGTTGGGCTTCAGCTGCAAGAAAAGCCGCCCGAATTCGGGCGACACACATCAATACTCCGAGGCCAACATTATCGTTAACACTCTGTGCGTACAGCCGTCATTGGCTGGGTTCTCCGAACCCTGCTGCAGCGAGAGATCGTAGTAGTCGATTTTAAAGAAGACATTCTCGCCATGCAGATCAACCGCTCCAAAGTCATGCTCTCCCCACGGGTCGTTATCGTTTGAGAAGTCAGCGAACTCTCGTACAGCATTGACCGCCGATACGGCAAACTCCCCACCTTTAGCCTGAATGCCTTGCGTGAGCAGGATGGAACCGCGTCCCAATCCTTCGATGCGGAAGCGATCATTAAGCTCACGGATACGCTGATGGTTTGGTCCTTCGGGCCGCGACCACACAAGCTTGGTTTCACTTTCACACTGGTTACAGTGTTCGTGGTCGAACACCTGCTCCAATTCCCACATCCCTCTATCCGGGTTCCAGCACGCCCACGCGTTTTTCACAACGCGCTCCGACCCGCAGGTCTGACAACGTGGTATTGAACCAATGTCACCAGCCAAGTCTTCTTGCAGTATTCCCATAGTTCATCTCCTTTCGGTCGGATGTGTCCGAGCGGAATTGCTCCGGCACATCCGACGAAGGTCGATGAAAGAACTGTCTGGAGGCATTGTGCGGTAGCCAGTGCAAAACCACTAGCAGTCAAGATATGCTCTTAGATTATGACCAATATCTTGGCTGCTAGTGCTATCGGTTCAGTCATCGATACTTGGGCGATGCACACCCCAATCATCGGTCTCGCGTTTCGCCGGTATCAAGACCCGGCACCGTTTGGCATAGAAACGCGCGAGCGCCTGCTGCACAGTTATGTGATCGGACAAACCGGTACAGGAAAAACCACCCTGCTCCAGAATTTGGCTTGGCAGGATGCCCAGGTCGGAAACGGGTTCTGCTTAATCGACCCCCATGGCGACCTGGCCGAGAGCCTGCATCACCACATCGAAAGACCTCACCTGTACTGGGACTTGGCCGATCCCGACTGCCGCCTTGGATACAACCCACTCAAACGTGTCGCTGAACTATACCGCCCACTTGTTGCATCAGGCCTGATTGAGACGCTTAAGAAGCAATGGCCGGATGCTTGGGGCGCGAGGATGGAGCACTTGCTACGTCATGCCGTGCTTGCTCTTATGGAGCAACCCGCTGCAGACCTGCGCGACCTCATGCGCCTCTTTGTATACAAAGGCTATCGTCGCCAAATTACAGAAAGTATCACCGACCCCCAGGTCCGCTTTTTCTGGAAACACGAGTTTCCATCGTTGAACTATCAAACCAGCGCTGACGGTGTATCACCGATTGCCAACAAGTTGGGCGCGTTCCTCGCGCATCCGGCAGTCCGCACGGCCCTATGTGAACCACAAGAGCCGTTGAGCTTTCGGTCCATCATGGACAGCGGTCAGGTCTTGATTGTGAACCTGGCCAAAGGACGCCTTGGTACTGACGTTTCGAACGTGATGGGCGGATTAATCACCTCCAGTATCATGCAGGCAGCATTCACTCGCCACGGCGTTCCAGCAGTCGCTCGAAGCCCGTTCTTCCTCTATGTTGATGAGTTCCACAACCTAACCACCAAAACATTCACCGGAATGCTATCTGAGGCGCGGAAGTACGGCCTCGGGTTGATCTTAGCCCACCAACACCTTTCTCAGATTGAACACGATGTGCGTGATGCAATCGTTGGAAACGTCGGCAACCAGATCGTGTTTCGCGTCGGGGCTAGCGACGCACCGTTCTTCGAACGGCAAATGCCTATCTTCTCAGCCTTCGATTTTCAGAACCAACCAAACCACCGTGCCAATGCTTTGCTCACCCATCGCGGTGAACGTTTGCAGCCGTTCACCGCGTCGATGTATCCGCCGTATCACGGGAGGGCATAAGTTGGCTGCTAGCTTAGAATCCTGTCCACTCGCAAACTAGAGACATGAACAGAGACGATCACTTGATGCGATATTTGGACCACTGTTTGCTAGTCCATGAACGCTTGGTGCGGGAAGGCAAATGGCTGTGGCCGGATTCGCCAAAAATAGAGGATGTGATAGAGTCTGAGGACATTAACTCAGATCCATGATCCCGTGCTTTGGCTACGTGCGGGTCTCTACCCTCAAACAGGGGGAAGGTGCGTCCCTTGAGGCCCAGAAAGACGCCATCATGGGATTTGCGAGTCACAACAACCTCCAGGTTGTTGAGTGGTTCGAGGAACAAGAAACTGCTCGCAAGAAAGGCCGTCCCGTCTTTGATCGAATGACAAGGGATCTTCAGGCTGGAAAAGCCCAAGGGGTCATTGTGCATCGTCTCGATCGGACCGCTCGCAACTTTGGTGACTGGGCAACGATCTCCGAGCTCGCAGATCAGGGCGTCAAAGTCTTCTGTGCAGGCGACAACATCGATTTTGATAGCCGCAGTGGTCGTTTGATGGCTGACATTCAAATGGTGTTGGCTACCGACTACTCGCGAAATCTCAGTATCGAGGTGAAGAAAGGCCAGTCTCAACGCCTTAAGCAAGGCTATTGGCCCTGGCGAGCACCACTGGGCTATATCGACATGGGAGAGGGAGAACTAAAGGTTCCGTGCCCGAAGAAGGCTCCGTTGGTGAAAGAACTGTTCAGGCTCTATCTTTCCGGCGAGCACTCCATCACGAGCTTGACTGGGGCAATGCGCCAGCGCGGTCTCACCGGATACTACGACCGCCGCCTGGCTCGTCGGAACGTCGAAGCCATTTTGCGCAATCCATACTTCTGCGGCCAACTGGTCAGCAAACAGGGAGTCTTCAAAGGCAAACACATACCGCTCGTTTCAGTCCGCGACTTCAATCGAGTGCAGGCCGTCAAATCCGCTCGGCACGTGAAGAAGGCAACCAAGCACGTATACAAGTTCCGGAATACATTCACCTGCGGTCACTGCAACACAACACTCACCGGTGAGCGTCAGAAAGCCCACATTTACTACCGCTGCCATACCAAGGGGTGCCCGGCACGAAGCATCCGAGAGGATCGCCTAGATGATGCCGTTCAACAGGGGCTAGCAGAGTTCCAATGGACAGAAGAGCAAACCAGTGTGTTTAGACAGTCTTTGGAGGGCTATGACCTGTTCAAGCAGCAGGAAGAATTGCGTGGGTCTCTCAATCTTCGCGTTGCAGACATCCAAACGAGGCAGACACGCCTGACGGACCTATTCATTGACGGCAAACTTGCTGAAGCTGAGTTCAACATGCGCGACCAGCAGCTGAAACTGGATCTGGAGCAGATCGATGAAGAAAGAGAGCAGCTGGCGCGCACTATGCAAGAAATGGGTGATGTCGAAAGCTTGCTTGAGTTCGTTTCAAATGTGTCCAACTTGTACCGTGTTGCCACGGACCAAGAAGCCAGGGCATTGCTACGGAAAATTTACAGCATACGTTTGATTGTGGACGGGCAGCTGCAATTGACTGCACGGGAGATGCACCCGGTTCAGCAAACACATGCCAGTATTGTAGGTACCACTACATCGAGAGGATAGGGATCATCGGCTCACGGTACCCACGTCAGGCAATGAGCCAGCGAAAAAAGTTGAAACGCAAAGTGCGGCTCAATAGAGCTGTTTTTTCGTTTTTGCCTTAATAGCAGCAACAACGCCAAAACGCGCAGCTCACAACAACGGCGATCTATGCGGGCGACGTTGGCAAGGAAGAGCAAGACATCGCAGCTCGGATGTGGGGGAAGCTCCCGCGTCGTGCAACACGCCCTCGTCATCACCTTCCAACTTGCAGAGGTGGTCGTCACGGCCCGATTGTTCCGACTTTCCTAGTCGCTCCGCCTCCTTCGAGCGCCACTACAATTCGAATGGCCGAGATCTGGGTCAAACTGACCGAAATCGTTTTCAAAGGTCTGCGCGACGCGCTGAAAAACGTCAATATCGGGGACCGACTCGACCGTTTCGCGGCACCATCCGCCCAATTCCAACCATCTGCATGATCGCAAACGCCGCTCAAATCAAAAAAATCACTTGATCAATTGGCCCAACCACGCGACCGTTGCGTCAGGTGACACACCAAACGGGGAAAGTCCTTTTTAAGCTTCCCCAGGTAAACACCGGGGGAAATTTAAATGAATCTTGCACGTTTATTTTCCGTGCTCGTTTTTACATCTATTGCAGGCTGTACGACCACGGTAAATGACCAATACCAGTACGAAGGGATTGGCGTTGACCTTTACACGCCGGAGATGCCTCAGGATAGTAATGCGCTTGCACTATATTTAGTTGAGCTTTGCATTCAGGCGGGCATGGGTTCGGTCGATGAAGAGAAGCGCGCCTGCGACCGATCATTGGGACCGGCTGAATACCCCCTACTGACATTCACTGGCTTTAACGATATTGATCAGCGCTGCGATCGCTACATCGCCTGGATCGACCGCATCCGTACCGAACGTTTAGTGTCACGCCGGGGTTTGAACGCAACCCAAGTCTTTCTGGGCGGTGTCCTGGGTACAAGTGGTGCGAGCGGCGAAACGTTGGCCTATGTCACCCAAGTTTTTGGGTTTGCCAATTCGATCTACGACGCGCAGACGACGACCGTTTTGTCTGCACTGGAACCATCAACGATCAAGACGGTCGTCTTTGAGCGCCGCACAGCATTCCGCCAGGCAGCCAGTAACGCCAAGATCAGCTCGCGCCCCGAGATGATCAACGCCCTGCGCAACTACCTGCGCATCTGCACGCCGCAAACGATCCTGCTGAACGTCAACGAATTCAGCCGCGGCGCGGTCACAGGCAACACCCCGGACCTTGCGAGGGAAGCACAGGAGCAGTTCGCAGCAGCAAAGCCATTGGTGGCAGCTGATCCAGGCAATCGGATCAATCCGAGAATTGAGGCACCAGGCCGCGCGGAATGCTCAGACTTCGGCCTGTTGTTTGCCTCTGGATTTGCGCCCGGACGAGGATGCGAAGTCATTCGACGCGCGCAAACTCTTCTTTGCGTCGACACGCCAACCGGTACCGTTGGGCCTAAAACCCGTTCAGCAGTTCGGATTTTCGAAACTGTCGCGGCTGGGACCAAACCGGGGGCCGTTTCGATCGACGGTCGTATCAGCCAATCTGAATGGGATATACTCGGTAGTACGGGATGCAAAGCAGAGGATCTGGGAACTTTCCGCAACTACCTTGAGCTTGGAGTGTATAAGGGGAATTCCTCGGAACAGGGGCTACTCATACAGGCAATCAATGCAAGCGTCACTGACGGCACACCACTTCCCGCCGACACCACATTTGGCAGCACTACTTTCCGGGCGAAGCTGGACTCCTACGCCAAGAAAGAAACACCTACTGTTGAAGGAGCGGCCCCGGCGCAAGTCACTCCAGAATTGTTTGCTATTGTTTCAGAAGGGTAGTTCACTATGGTCCAAGTTTTTGTAATGCCGTCGTTTGGTGGGATGATTACAACCCGCCCGCGTATTTACAGAGATGCAAATGACGATGAGCATCTTATCAATCTCATCTTTGAAAAGAGCCTAGTAGTTGTCGAAGAAGGAGCTGTAGCAGTCAATGGGCGGGTCCCGGTTACTTCGTACAAATTGATTGGGGCCGATCCCGTTGAAGGATGGATCGAAGAAAGCTTTTTGATCCAGTCAGTAGATGACGCCGCAATCGCGGGCCTGCTTAACGGCTTTGACGAAGCCCATTTCGTGCCTGAATGCTGCACCTATCAGCTGCGGGCTTCTACAGGTGCAACGCCGCCGTCGTTCGGTGTTTCGGCGGATTACATGATTGCTCTTGCAATCATTCTCACGGAGTTAAAACCTGAGAATTTCAACAAGGTTCCCGGTTTGACAGGTCCCTACCAGGTATCCCCAGTTGAATGGGCGGCCTTCGCCGCGGCGCACCCCGAAGCGCCCCTTGGTCCATTTCGGCGCTTCTTGTCTTTTCCGCAGCTGCGTTATGCGGTTTGGAAAAGCACGCTCGACTATGACGCGATCACCGCAATGCTGACAGCTGATGATCTGACCGAGGTGGATCAGGTTTTTGTCCCTTCATTTCTGAACCTGCTGCACGCGTGGCTGTTGGGCGTGGATGCCGCAATTCATGTCGACGCGATCCACCGCGAAGGGGACCCAAATGTTGCCTTGGAAGAGGCTTTGAAGGCGAGCAACACCGCCTTGCCCAAAGAAAAGCAGATTGACGTTGATGCTGCTATGCAGGCCGTCGGACGCGTGATCAAACACGGGGACTTGCTAACAATCGACAGCTTTGTCGAACAAACGGCTAATGCACTAAATAAGGCGCTGAAATCTGCCTTTTCAAAAATCAAGAAACACGCAAGCAGCTATCTTGCAAAAGTACCATCAACGGACGCGCCATGGATGACAGTGGCTGAACAACAAAAGACGCGCTGGGGTGGCCAAAGTGAAACGACAGATGATGGGCGGGCCATGGTCCGCGAGTACTTTGCGTCCATTGGAATAGATAACGATGGCACATCTGCCTGGTGCGGTGCATTCGCAGGGCATTGCTTGGTTCAGTCAGGCAACGAAAAGCTGGCTGAAAGTCTGACAAATTTGCCAGCAAGGGCCGCTGACTGGGTAAACTGGGGGGACACCGAGTTCCTCTCGTCCGACCCCAAGATCCCTGAAGGCGCAGTCGTTGTGTTGCACCCTACTGCTGGGTCTACCGCATCAGGTCATGTGACGTTTTTCAAAAGGCGTATACCAGGATCGAAAAAAATCGAGTGTCTGGGCGGAAATCAGAGCGACACCTGCAAGGTCAGTACTTACCCAGTGTCACGCATACGTGCCGTTCGGTGGATGAATGTGGATCCGACACCGCACCAAAACGCGCTTTCCGACTACGCATCCGGCGATGCCGTCCTCGTCGTTGCTCTAACCCTATGGGGCGAAGCGCGCGGCGAACCCAGCCGGAAAGGACGCGAAGCTGTGGCCAACGTTATTGCCAACCGCGTGGCCGACGACCGCCAACGCTTTGGTTCGGGGCACAAGGGCGTGTGCCTGAAACCCTGGCAGTTCTCGTGCTGGAACGCGGGTGATAACAACCTTCAGAAGATGCGCGCCGTGCAAGACAACCCAGACGCCGAATTTGAGGAATGCATGGATATCGCGGACCAAATGTTCTTAGGTTCGTTGCCTGATCACACGGGCGGTGCGCAGTACTACCACGCAAATTATGTCATGCCCAAATGGGCCCGGCACCCCAACGCTGAGGTCAGCGCTGTGATTGGCAACCACATCTTTTACACCGGCGTACCTTGAATTGTTCCCATCACGGCCGCGGCTTGCAGCACTGCTTCGGCAAAGTCCGCCGCTGCGAGGTCCGCATCAGTAAACTTCGCAGCCAGACTGGTCTTGCCGAAAAAGCGATTGGACGGCGCCATTCTGAGGTCGCTTGTCGCAACGTTGAGATAGAACGTTTAGTTCGCCGCGCCTTGTTCATAACGAAACCCGTACAAGACTATCGTCCGACAATTAGCTTGCCTTTCGCGCTAAATCCGTTCCACGCGCCCTGTTCAACCTTGATTTACCTTGTGGCGGCGAGCCAACCGACGGGTCGGTATGTCGAATGCCAGAGGAGCAATGAAGAATTTCTGTGCGGGTAAAATGTGAATTCGCTGCAATTGTGTGAACGTCGGCTTGAGGTAACAGAAACTCTTCGTTGATCAAACTTTTATAGTAACATGCACGATGAGATAGACTCGGAATAATATTCGAATGAGGCGCGCCTTGCTGCTATAATCTCTGAGCGATCCATATTATCCCACTTAAATTCACGGAGCGAACCAATGAAGCATTTTCCCTCGCTTATTATCGCTGGCGTCGCGATTTTGGCTGCCTGGATTTCTTTTGGCATAGGATTTGATAACGTCAACCTCACAGGGCTTGGCGTGACAGATATAGGTCAGAAGTTTCTTACTATCACCTTTGTTGCTCTGTTTATTGAGCGTGCGATTGAGATCATCGTGAACACAAATCACGGTTCAGAGGAGGCCCATTTGACTGATGAAGTCATGGTCACACGTATCGCCAAGGAAAATGCAGCCAAGGCTGTGGCAGCGGCGCGAGCTAATGGTGCAGATGAACAAGAGGCGCAAGCGGCTTTTGTATCTGCGTTTGCTGCACACCAGGAAATGGTTTCGGAAGCGGCAAAGAAATTGAGGCCGTTAAAGAACAGGAAAGCCTTCACCGCGACTCTCGCAAGCGTGACGATTAGCGCCTTTGCAGCGGTGATCGGCTTTCGGATATTTGGACAATTTATCGAGGGGGACTTTGCGGCTGCGATCAAAAATGAAACACAACAGTCTTGGTTCTCTGCTCTGGATATCCTGATCACGACGTTGGTATTGGCCGGCGGGGCTGATGGTTTGCACAACACCATCGGACAATACTTGAAGCGCCAAGGCGAGCTGACTAACGGAGCATAATTAATCTGAGCTCATAATCCAGCGCAGTGATCGCCAATAGAAGCGATGTACTTCTTAAACGCGCAAGTAAGAAATTGTGCATCGAGTTGCGTGCGCGAAAAACAACCGCCCCCTTCACGTCCAGTCCTGCAAGGCTGCAAACGGTCTTGCCCAGATCTATGCCCAAAACTTTGGTATCCATCAAAATGCTCCTCATTTCACCTATGCCCGCAACAATAGCTGCAGTTTGGTGGGAAGGCAGTTCATCGCATTAGGTCAGGGTTCACGTTCCCGAATCCGAGCAGCCACAAATGATTTGAAGCAGAACGCTTTTTGGGTCGAGATGTCGCGCCATGCTAAAAACTGGATGGCGACTATACGAAGCCTTAGCAGTCGACCTGTCCGGTTGCCACAAAGTAGGCCGCTGTCAAAACGTTAGCCCTTGCAGAGGTTTAGTGCGCTTTTCCGGCTAAACCAAATCGATGAACAAAGGCTCGAAACTCGCGAACGGTGGCTGTTTCGAACCTAACACACATTGTTCTTGCTTAACGACAACCAAGGCAAGTATGATTGACGCTCAATTTTTTGACGAAGTTACGCGAGACTAACCAGTGAAAGACATTGCAGGCACCGAATTACTGGATGAAGATCAGCCGGTAGGACAAGAAGATCAGTCCAGCTTTACAATTCCTTACGGACTTCGTCTGCTGTTGCTCGGCTTGAGTTTTCTTTTGCTGGTTTTGTGCGTTGCTGGCGTGTTCTTAGAAATCTTCGGCGGCTTAGAAATTGTTTCCGGAGAGTCATTTTCGTTCAAATGGCCCGAACCGCGAAATACAAACTTCTTAGTCCTTCTTCCAGTGAGTCTGATTGGCACCATACTCTTAGCGCTTCCATGGGAAAGAGAAGATGTGCGCATCACACAAATTGGACCGATCGCGCTAGAGAGAAAAATCGAAGGCCAAGCGCGCGAACAAGAGATTGAGCTCGCAGAAATCCAAGATGAAATCGAGGATTTGAGAGGCGCACTAAAGGCGCTTCAACAGACTAAGGTCCCGTCGGCCGATCAGCACGCTACCAGCGAGGATCATGAGCGAACTGACATTACTACTACATCAAACATCGACAAGAAAATAATGGAGTTCCTTTCCCAATACGATCGATGGGCTTTTTCACCGAGTCGTATTCGGTCATATGGAAGCAAACAGGTGGGATTTGAAACCCTAGGTAGTTTCACAACAACTCAAATCAGGTTCGCGCTTCGAAGGCTTGTCCAGAAAAACCAAATCGTGACGCGCGTGAGCAAGAAGGGTAATACACTCTATCGCGCGCCCACCTGATTCATTGGTCGTCCTGATTGCGTTCATCTCATAATGTCCTGAGAGATGTCGACTTTGTTTCCATCCGTGACACCCCCCTGATTTCTCCCAAAAGCCTTTTTTAGGACTGTCCGGATCTCACAGCTAGAACGCAGCGTCTGATACGGGCTGACGGTACAGTACATGCAGATCTCGGATGTTTGCAAAATCCGCTTTCTGCGCAAAGCTGACATTTGTGCGACACGCAGCATCGGTGACTCTGGGTCCGGAGCTGTTCTCCGCATTTTGCGGGTGGCCGCTAGTTTTTTGGTGTAGGAAGATATGCGAATGACAGTTCCGCCGTTACAGGTCGAAATATCGGCTTAGTTGTGGATGGGCAACTGCAACTGACGGCACGAGAGATGCACCCAGGACAGCAAACATTGGCGGCACCGGCAACCAACCCCAACACGTCAAAAACAGGCGTCACAAGCTGTCGCAATCCACGACGGTACCGTCAATTAACAGAAAAAAGTTCGAACCGATAAATACGGCTTAGCAGAGCCGTATTTTGGTGGTTTTGCCAACAAACAGGCGACAACACAGAAAACCGAAGTTCGAACCGATTTCATGGTGTAAAATAAGGCTCGATTGGTGATTTTGGGACTTGCGTCCCACTATGCGGGCTTATCCGAGTCAGTTTTCGAACTTTCACATTGTTCTTCCCTAGCTCGCCTACCAGCTTCGTATTGCTCCTCACGCCCCAACTGTAAACTACGTTGTCAATTCCCACTTCATCTTCCGAGCAGCCCAGCACCCTTGGTACAAATTGTCATTACAGTAAGTCGCCCTAGGGTCAGGATGCATTGATTTTTGCTTCGCTGCGTGATTCACGGCTCCCGAAACGGAGCGGTGAAACGAGCGACCTTTATTGGCTAACCGACGAGCAGATGGCGGATCTCGCCCCCTTCTTCCCGAAATCGCACGGCAAGCCCCGGGTTGATAACAAACGGGTGTTGAGTGGGATTATCTTCATCAATCGCAATGGGTTGCGCTGGCGAGATGCCCCTAAGGAATACGGGCCGCACAAGACACTCTACAGCCGGTGGAAGCGTTGGAGCGAGAAAGGTGTCTTCGCTCGCATATTGGCCGGCCTGGCTGCCGAGAACGGCGAACGGAAGACAGTCATGATTGACGCGACCTATCTCAAGGCACACCGCACCGCGACCAGTATGGTCGCGAAAAAGGGGGGCGTGGCCGCCTGATCGGTAGAACCAAGGGCGGCATGAATACCAAGCTGCATGCTATCTGTGATAGCCAAGGTCGCCCGCTCAACCTGTTCGTTACCGCCGGGCAGGTTAGCGACTACATCGGAGCTCGGGCTCTGCTCAACAGCATACCAAATGTGGACTGGCTGCTGGGTGATCGTGGTTGTGACGCTGACTGGTTCCGAGATGCGTTGAAAGACAAAGGGATACGCGCCTGCATCCCCGGCCGAAAGCAGCGCAAGACACCGGTCAAGTACGACAAGCGCAGATACAAAAGGCGCAACAGGATAGAGATCATGTTCGGTCGGCTCAAGGATTGGAGGCGCGTGGCAACACGCTATGATCGCTGCCTCAAGGTCTTCCTGTCCGCAATCGCACTCGCAGCAACCGTCATATAATGGTTATGAATCCTGACCCTAAAGTCCCATTAAACAAACTGACCCGACTAGCATAGGAATGAGATCCTAGTAGGTTCATGATAGCTCAGACAAAACGACTGCTAAACCTTCGAGCACAAATCTTGGAAAATTCTTTCAGCGTCGCAATCAATTATAGCTTATGCTAAGATTAAGCCGGGCGTTCTCAGTAAAAATTGCTTTTCGTCTCTTGGGCTCCGTCACAGCATCTACTCCTTGATGATGTACGGCTTCAGGAGATCAAAATGGAAAAAATATATCTAGGCTGTCGCTTTTGCCATGGAGAAAAGCTTGTTACGTCACAAGTTTTTGGAGACCAAGAAGCTCGACCCTGTCCAGTATGCTGCGACCAAGTAACTGGGATCGTAAAAGGCGAATTTCTAAACTACGAAAGACGCAACCAAAAGAAAATAGAAACTCTTATGCATCACAGGTCATCCGGGTAATTTTCTTCCAGCAGGAGCCATAGAACCAAATGCCGATCATCAATGTTCGGTATTTTTCCTTCCGAAAGCCCTCAAAGACACACCTGAAAATGAAAAACAACCGTGAACAGGCACGACAGCTTGACAACGAAAACTAACAGTGAAATACATTGCGAATTTGGATAAAAACGGAAGTATCATGAGTGACCCTCAGAATCAGTTCTTAATTGTAGTTGGCGTAGATATCGAAGGGTACTCTAAGAAGTCGGTCAATCAACAGTACAGAGCGCAGCAGAAGCTTGAAAGCTGGATAGTGACGGCATCAAATGCTGCAGAAATTTTAGCGACCGATGGCGAGTTGCGCTGGATTGACAGTGGTGACGGTGGCTTTTTACTGTTTGAGACATTCTATGACAAAGCATTTCCATTTTTGACAAAGCTTTATCGAGAGATCAACGAGCACAATTTAGAAAGCAGGCCTGATTCAACTATCAATGTACGCAGCGCGATTCATTGCGACGACTCGCTTCGCTGGGAAGGTCAACTTGGCCCCCGGTACGCTGGAAACGCGCTGGTAACTTGCGCGCGCATCTTAGACTCGATGAACCGAGAGTACAGTAATCAGGTGGTCTGTTCTGGCTATTACATTGACAAAGCATTCGCGTCTAGAAAAACTGCAGAGGAGCGACGCTTGCCCGACCACGTCGACAAACATGGCTTCATCCACCAAGTATGGAATCTAAGACGAGCAAACGAGTTTGGCGTGCAACCTGAAGATAAAGATTTACATGAGAAGCCGACAGAGTGGTACTGGAACCCTAGTAGTTAGTGACAATGGCGTCACTCCGATGTACTGAACCCAGAGAAATCTCAAGATCCCGCAATCGATCAGAGTAAAACTGCATTCCACCTGTTCCTTGAAGCCTGCAAGTTTCAGAAAACGACGTACTTACTCTAAGTCCGATTTGCCTAGCTCGGAATGATTTAACGTCGAATCGATTCAAGAAGTCGACACCAAGCACGTCACCTCCGGAAATAGAAAGTGTTTCAATTTTTGACGAAAAATCGTTGACGTCCAATTGCACGAAAGTTGCAAAAATAGCCTCCTCCTCACCCCGTTCAATTGAACGCCTAATTGCCTCAATATCAAATGAAAGCCTTTGTAGCGTCTTATTCATCCGGTGAGACAAGAAATAATTGAGGTTTTCGATTATCGAATTAGTAATTGTGTACCTAAGCGAGGCCACAATTATATTCCCAGACACCTTGTTAACAAAGACGTAGAAAGGGTAGGGATAGGGGCCGGACAGAAAACCGTCGTCATCTTCACCCATCATCGGCTTCGGAGAAAGGAAAGACCTAACCTGCCAGCCATTGATTTCTTCAAGCTTATCTCCTTCATATGAGCTAAAAATCCGCTCAGAGTCGCAGACATCATGGATATTCGCTTCGATCTCTTCGGGCAGCATTGAGCCCTCTATCCTTGAACGTGTTAGGGTATGGAGGTATCCATAGACAGTGGCCAATCTATTACCCTCCCTGCCTTCTTGATCGGAATGCCAGAGCCGACAACAACCACGCAGCGCGTGAAGAATTTGGTGTCTTGTCAGTAGTAGCCCATCGAATCAGCTGCAAAGGATTTGTGTGTGCAGGGAACCCCATACCGGAAACATCGTAGAGGCAAAGCTTCTGAGCGCGACCGGTCTCCCGCGCCTCTTCCTGGCTCGACACCGCGAGATCACGGGAGCGAAATAGGAGCTGAAACAGAGCGATCGTAGACCAATTCTGCCTCAGAATTTTCGTGATCTTCTCTCTTCCATTCGCAAGTTCCAAATGTAATTTTTCGCGAAACGGTGTCTTGTGCCAAAAAAAATGCTCATCTGACGCTGCCAAGAACTCTTCATAAGTCAGCGTGGCCCAGTTTTCTTTCTCTATATGTTTGAGTGCCAACGCTACAGCAGTTCGCTCAATGTATGAATTGAATTTCTCAGCGATTGACGGCTGGATCGCCCAAGACTGCCAGATATTCGCAACATATTCATCTGCTTCCATATTATAGAAATGAAAGTAATCGAACATGTGTACTATTCGCTCTTCCAATTCATGTTTGTTATGGGCGATAGCATTTGCGAAAAATGCTTTTGGATCATGCTTCTGCTTCTCAAATCGTTCGGCACCAACCCGAAAAGCTTCGTCAAGAGTAAGTGTGGTCATCAAAAGCGTTTCGGCTGCTTGCTGGACGCTTCCATCATAGGCTTGCAAAACTGTTCTGATGTCTTTTCCGTTGGCAAGTTTAGCGCTGTTTCTGACGCCCTTTAACAGGTTCGATAGTCGATGACTTACAACACGATGAGAGAGTTCATGGCTAATGGTCCCAAGGTTCCACTGCTTACTGTTGCACCCACTTATGCAGAGGAGTGGCGCGCTTATCGAAAAAGTTCCATACCTGAACCCATCACGGCCACTGTAGTAGGTGATCGGTGCCGGTATATGCCACCTTTCAGGTTCATATCCTTCAATATTCTCAGTACTCAAGGAGAGGCTAGCTAGCGTGGATAGTTGTTCACTGGAAAGATCCACTTCAGACAAACCAAGGTCTTGAAGGCTACCGGCTGTCCGAGCTTCGTAGCGAGCACCGAACTCGGACTCATTAACGCAACCAATAATAAATGACGCCAGGTTCCTTAGAGCCAAACTAGCAACGCCGGCCCCCAAAAGAGAGTGAGGCCAAAAGTGACACTCTGTTTGCATGAGCGGCGCAACACCAGAGTAACCTTGGGATACCTGTCTTGATAAAGCTGCGTTTATCCCGAGTATACGATCCCGGTATTGAAGTGCGCGTATTACCCTAGACTCTGGCCGATCGACCCCTTCACCGCTCTCACTAGGTGCATCATCTGTCAACTCACTGCCGACTAGTATTTCTGACAACGAAGGCACACTAACGCTTATCTCTTCCGCATCGTCACTGAGAGCTCGAAACATTGGTGCAGATCGTTGAAGTGTAATTTGTCGAAGTGAAAAGAATTCCAAAAATGCTTGCTTGAGACTCGAGTCGAGTGAAGAAACAACCGGCGCTAAATGTACTTCTGAAAATGGAGGTAGCTCATGATCCTCAAGCGATCGTCCAAGTCTGTCCGGGATGAAATACTCTATTTCGTCGCAAACCAGGTCCAACACATCAGATTGGTCAAGTACTCTCCAGAACTCACATCGACAATCATGGGCAGAACAGAATTCTCGGATAGATTCCAGCTCTTTTTTCTCACAAATGACAATAAGATTATATTGCCCAAGCGTCGCCCACAAAGAACCTTGCGGTTTGTTCTCAAGCAATTCTGCCTTCCACGCGTCGATTGCTCTCTGAGGATCAACAGGGCCAACGAAGCATACATATGAATTGTCTGGCAGCTCGAAGTCCATCGTTGCACCGGGCAGGTCACCGTCAAAGGTCACCTCCCACACGGGCGATAACCTAGTAGTACCGTCCCAAGACACACTATGAATATCAGCCTCGGGCACGAAACCTAAATGATGAAGACTGTTCTCTACATCAAAACGTACGACTAGAAAGTGTGATTTGTCGGAAATCTCCATCGCAGGCATACAGCCTATGACTTTAGAGGTGCTGTACGTAATTCATCGACAAGCCGGTCCACGAAATCCCTGACCTCTTCAGATTGGTCATTGGTACCTGCCCGTAGATACCCACCGTCTAGACTTCTTACATCTATGTCATGCGCACCGAGATGGTTTCGCTCAATACGATCAACAGCGAAAACGCTCTCAACGTCTTTGTTTTTCATGAAGTGCCCCCTTGGAGAGCCAAATCTCGCCCGCCCCACTCAGCAGTAGCAGACTGAGCTATTTCCATCAATACGTTTGCTTGACTTCCAAGCCCCTGTAGTCAGACAGCATTGTATTCATTTGCATTCCAATACCGTTGTCCACCGACCTTGAAGCAAGACATTCGGTTGCTCAACAATACGGCTAGTTAGTGCGAGCTTCATACTAGATGAGCCTATGCCGAGCCTAAAAACTCAAAAACTCTCCTAAGCCTTTGATTTTGTGGTGCCCGGGGGCGGAATCGAACCACCGACACGAGGATTTTCAATCCACTGCTCTACCCCTGAGCTACCCGGGCACGGGTGAAGCCTGACGCTTCGGGTGGGCGCGTGATAAGCGTATCGTCAGGCACTGTCCATAGCAAAATCACACCAAATGCCTAGTGTGGCAATGGACCCTCGTCATCCACGACATCGCCCTCTTCTTCACGCTGGGAAGGAACAGAATAGGCGCCGTTCATCCATCGAGCCAAGTCGATGTCTGCGCAACGTCGCGAGCAAAAAGGGCGATACTCCGGCGCCGTGTCTTCACTGCAGATCGGGCACGTCAAGACAGCACCTCGGCCAGCGGCAACCGCGCGCGTTTGCGTTGCAATTCGAAGTGACCGAGCGGTGTCCATCCGGCCATCACCGTATCCACATCATCCTTGCGCAAGGCGGCACGCAACGCCGCTTCGAAAGTCTTGCGTTCCTTTTTAGGCATAGGCGCAAGATCGATGGTAATCTGGCCTCCCAAACCGCGCACCCGCAAGGCCGACGGCAGCATGCGCGCGCAGGCGAGGTTCGCCTTCAGACCCGCGGCAAACGAGCCGTCTGCACCGGTGTTCACATCCACGGCGACCAGCGCCCGTGTCGCTTCAACAAACATGCTGGCATCTGCGCCCAAACCCACGCGCGCCGCCTTCGCACTGTCCAGCGCATCCAGGATACCATATTCTTCGAAGCACCCCTGTTCTGTCACAACTGTTGCCGGATCGGTCCAGTCTCGCCACGCCAAGACATGGGGGCTATCACCTTCGGTCAGAACCTCGGGACCGGCACCCTGATCACCCACAACCGTTTCTGCCAGATCGCGCATTGCGGCAATGTCATCCGACACTGCTTCGGCATCTGCACCAGCTGCCGCGGACCTCAGGATCAGACCCATCTGGCTCCCGTCCATTCCATCATGCGCAAGCGCCATCAGCTCATCCCGAATGTCATCATCCCGAATGCTGCGGGAGAGGTTGAGGCCAGGAGCATCTGGGGTGACGATGGCATAGCGGCTTTTGAACAGAAGCTTGTGACTGACTGGGATGGCCTTGCCCGGCTCGGCGTAGCCGGTGACCTGCACCAAAAGTGTCTCACCTTGCCCGATCCCTTTGACACCGCGCAGATACGCCGCGCCATCTGGGGTTTTCAGGAAAAGCCCCCCCTGCCCTTTGACAGGTCTGTCTGTGACCGCGCGGTAAACGGTGCCCGGGCGCGGAGCATCAGAGTCAATCAGCAGATCATCCAGGTGCCCGTCCACGACAAGGGCGGCCGCCTCGCGACCGTTCAGATGATCCAAACATATCTGGTGACCCTTCATGCCCAAACCTTCATGCCTGCGGCTTGCAAAAGCCCTGCGGTCTCAGAAAGAGGTAAGCCGACAATGGCTGAAAACGACCCTGAGATCCAAGGGATCAAAGCACCGGCTGGACCTTGTATGCCATAGCCCCCTGCCTTGCCCTGCCAATCGTTCATCGCCAGATAGCTGGTGATTTCATCTGCAGACAGAGCTTTCATGCGCACCGTACTGACAACATCGCGCTCCCAGACCCTGTCACCCTTTTTTACCGCAACGGCAGTGATAACCCGGTGGCGACGACCCGACATCTGGTTCAGGAATGCGCGCGCTTCGGCTGCATCTTCGGGTTTGCCCAGAATGCGACGCCCCAGTGCAACGGTCGTGTCCGCACACAAAACGACATCATCGGAAGCGGCAACCACTGCAGTCACTTTCTCGCGGGCAATACGCGCGCAATAGCTGCGCGGCAATTCCCCGTTTCGCGGGGTTTCGTCGATGTCGGGCGGGCGCACATCATCGGGCACGACACCAAGTTGCCCGAGCAGCTCAAGCCGCCTCGGACTTCCGGATCCCAGAACAAATGCCACGAAAGTGGTTTATTTAAAGCGGTAGTTGATCCGACCCTTGGTCAGATCATAGGGGGTCATCTCGACCTGTACCTTGTCGCCAGCCAGAACGCGGATGCGGTTCTTGCGCATTTTTCCTGCCGTGTGTGCGATGATCTCATGGCCATTCTCAAGCTCGACCCGAAACGTCGCATTGGGCAGGAGTTCCTTCACGACACCGGGAAATTCGAGCGTATCTTCCTTGGCCATGGTCTCTCCTTCATTGCATTGCCCGCCAATGTGCGGACGCGCCACTAAATGCGCCTCTGCGCCCCATAATTCAAGGGCTAATCAGGCGAGTGTCACGACTTTGACAGGATCGGCACGACCGC
This sequence comes from uncultured Tateyamaria sp., assembly GCF_947496075.1. Taxonomy (GTDB): domain Bacteria; phylum Pseudomonadota; class Alphaproteobacteria; order Rhodobacterales; family Rhodobacteraceae; genus Tateyamaria. The sequence goes on along the minus strand of NZ_CANMBJ010000006.1, from coordinate 673,179 downwards.
TTTGTGCATCCCAGTCCCTGCGGTTCAAGACCGTGCCGTTTGCCCGCACACTTGCGACGCGGGCCAAATCAATCTCGCCATACACCCATCCCGGCTCGTTTAGCGTGCCCGTTGCAATCACTCCGGTCTCGGGAAACCCCTGATCCGGTGGCCCGAAAATGCCACCCGCCCCTGTCGAGATGTCGACGGCCTCGGACCAGGACGCTTCCCCAACAACGGACGACATCACGGTAACGCATTGATTTTCCAACGCGCGCGCCTGCGCACCGATCCGAACGCGGGAATAGCCCGACAAGGCTTCAGTCACGGATGGCACCAAAATGATATCGGCATCGGCAAGGGCCCGCCCCAGAAGTGGGAACTCGCTGTCGTAGCATATCAGGATGCCAATCCGCCCCAGCGCCGTATCAAACAATTGCAAGGGATCGCCCGGAACGACGTTCCATGTCTCCGCCTCGAAACGGGTCATGATCTGTTTGTCTTGCACGCCAACCGCCCCGCCGGGGGCAAACAGGCGGGCGCGGTTCACAGGGCGGGCAATTTCATCATGTCGCGCAGGGCCAGAGGCGGCAAGGATATGCACGCGGAACTGAGCAGCAAGGTGAGCATGCAGCGCATCCGCATCGGGCAACCGATCCGCCACGGCGAAAAGGGAAGCCTCCAGATCGCGGGCAATGTCCAACCCGGCAAGCGTGGCCAACTCCATCGCGCCATACTCGGGGAAAACCAGCAAATCCGCACCGGCTTCCGCCGCTTCGGACACCCATGCCGTCAACTTGTCCTCATAGGCCACCCAATCGGGCAGTACATCAAGAGGATACGAGGCTGTTGCAATCTTCATACCCTTTTGTGCCTTACTCTGATCGCTTGACGCAAGACGCGGCATGTCTTTCAAAAAGCCAAAAGCAATGCGACATGAAGACTGATTTTTCTTGACCGATCCGCACCTGAACATTCAAAGAATACAAAACTGTGTAAAGGTATCCCATGTTAAGCAAGGGTGTCACCCTGCGTGGCCTTGAAGTGTTCGAAGCGCTCGCCGCAACCGGTTCAGTTGCCCAAGCCGCGTCAGTGACCGGCCTCAGCCAACCTGCCGTCAGTCAGCAATTGCGGAACCTCGAAACGGCTTTGGCCACTGACCTGGTCGATCACGGAAAACGCCCCATGCGGCTGACGCCTGCCGGCACCAGCTTTCTGGCACGGGCCGAGGCCGCTTTGTCGCAACTGCGTCTTGCGCAATCCGAATTGACGGTGATGGACCTGGCACATTTATCGGCCCTTTCCATTGGCGTCATCGATGACTTCGAGAACGACCTGACCCCAAGGCTGGTGACGATCCTCGCTGACAGCCTGACGCGCTGCAAATTCACGCTTGCGACCGCCCCCAGCCACGAGATCCTGCAAGCGATTGCCGACAAGAGCCTGCACATCGCCATTTCGGCCAGTGATGGTACCATGCGCGATGGCGTTCTTGAATATCCCTTGGCCCGAGATCCATTCATTCTGGTTGCCCCACGCGGTGTGGTCCGCGATGGCGATCCCATGTCCATCCTGCCCGACCTGCCATTTCTGCGTTACGAGCGCCAACAATTGATTTCGCGCCAGATTGAAGCGCACCTGGCGCGTCAAAAGCTGGATTTCGCGGACCGCTTCGAGATCGGCAGCCACTTGGCCTTGATGGCAATGGTGGCACGACGCATCGGGTGGTCGGTTACGACGCCGCTGGGCTACATGCGAGCCGGGCGATTTCATGATCAGGTTGATGCGTTCCCGCTGCCATTCAAACCGTTCTCACGCACGATATCGCTGTATGCGAGCGCGGATTGGGCGGGCGAAGTACCGACCGATGTGGCCAACACAATGCGCCGTCTGATCAAAACGCATATGATGGACCCCGCTCTGATACAATTGCCATGGCTCGCGGGTGAGCTGCGTTTGCTCGACGGCTGATCGCTTGCACTGTTTTATGAACCGGTCCACATGCCCACGCAGCAGCGAGGAGATGCAAAATGTCAGTCCCTTCCATCGTGATCCTGACCGGGGCCGGGATTTCAGCCGAAAGCGGTCTTGGAACGTTTCGGGACGAAGGCGGGCTTTGGGCACAGCACCGGATCGAAGATGTCGCCACGCCTGAAGGCTTCGTGCGCAATCCACAGCTTGTTGTTGATTTCTACAACGCGCGCCGTGCTCAAGCAGCGGACGCCAACCCGAATGCGGCACACATGGCCCTGGCGCGGCTGCAAGCCGAGCATGCGGGTTCCGTCACTTTGGTGACGCAGAACGTCGACGATCTGCACGAAAAAGGTGGCAGCGTGGACGTGATCCACATGCACGGTGCATTGAATTCTGCCCTGTGCGCCACATGTGAGCATCGCTGGCCCGCACCGCTTGCGATGTCAGTCGGACAGGATTGCCCCAACTGCACAGGACCAACGGCCCGACCGGATATCGTTTGGTTTGGCGAAATACCCTATCACATGGAACGGATCGAACGTGCGTTGGCAAACGCCGACGTGTTTGTCGCTATCGGCACGTCGGGCAACGTGTATCCGGCGGCCGGGTTTGTGCAGATGGCCCGACATGTCGGCGCAGAAACGATCGAGATCAACCTGGAACCGGGCGAGAATGTAGGTCTGTTCGACGACGTTCGCGCAGGCAAAGCATCAGAAACGGTGCCGAGCTGGGTGGCCGAGGTTCTGGCTGGGTAAGGCGGATCGAGATCCGCCTTACGACATTTCCAGCGATGTCCCATCTGGTTTCAAACAGGCGGGGCACATGTAAGGCGGATCTTGATCCGCAAGCCTTTAGTGCGAGTGGCTGCCGTGCGCACCGGCTTCTGGCTTGCGCGCATTGTCGACGGGTATGGTTACGGCAACCTCGCCCGCGTTTTCGAACGTCAAGGTAACTTCGATGGTCGCGTCCTGCTCCAGCGGGCCGGTCAGCCTCATGAGCATGACATGGTCACCGCCCCGCATCATGTGGTGTGTGCCGCCGGCGGGCAGTGGAATGCCGCCCTCGATTTCCGTCATCTGCATCACGCCGTCGCTCACCTCGATATGCGTGTGCAATTCAACCCGTGCTGCGGCGTCTGTGCTGGCCGAGATCAGAGTGTCGTCTTGCCCTGTATCATTGCGGATCATCATGAAGGCAGCGCCCGACTTTGCAGCTGGGCTTGCCGCGCGGGCATACGGGTCCATGACCATGATGCCGTCAGCAAATGCAGGCACAGAAAGAAGTGTGGCCGCGATACCTGCGGCAAGAGTAGTACGAAGGGACATGGTGTCCTCCTGAAATTAAGTGGTCTCTGATTGGAAAGTCCGGATCAGATCGACAGGAGGGGCCCGCGCAGACGCTCGTAGTTGGCACGTAACGGACTGCTGCTCAACCGGCGGCGTGGCTCGAAGCATCGTCGCGTTGTCCAGCCACTTTGGAATGGCTTCGAAAGGCGCTACAGCCGCAAACAGGTGTAACGCGCAGTCGGGGCACAGATGCGGAGCTGTCGTTGGCTGTCCATCCGTATCGATAAAGACGACGGCCACCGTAGTCCCTGAGCAGATCACCATTTGATCGACAGCTTGCGGCCCACCACGTGCCACCGCGGCACCGTAGCTTGTCGCCAACAGCACGAGGCTCAGGACTATGGACACAAAAGCGCGGTACATGCCGCACACTTAGAGAGACTCGGCTCACATCACAACTGCGGCACAATCACCGCTCACAAGCGTCCGCGACCCCGAGCAGGCGTCACAAAACAAGAAAACCCGCCTTCTTGCGAAAGCGGGGTCACAAGCTGAAAAGCTTTGAAATCAGGCGGCGGCGGCTTGCGCCTTCGCGATCTCTTTTTTGACTTTCAGGGCACGGTCCGACAGTTCAACGTCCTTGGCTTTGGCAAGGTACGCGTCCAGACCACCGCGGTGATCAACCGACCGAAGTGCCGCAGCCGAGATGCGCAATTTTACACCACGGCCCAGTGTCTCGGACTGAAGGGTTACGTCATTCAGGTTCGGCAAGAAGCGCCGACGTGTTTTGTTGTTGGCGTGGCTGACATTGTTGCCAGTCATCGGGCCTTTTCCGGTCAGTTCGCATACGCGCGACATCGGCTTGTCCTCTTTCGTCCGGCAAGGGACGCGCCCTCGCAAATATCAAAAGGGCGCCGCAATGGCAGCGCCTGAAACTTGGTCAGCGGCTGGTATGCGCTCAACCAAGATTCGTCAACCCCTAGACCTGCCAAGAGCAGTCGCGCGCGACATAGCAACCCTTGCAAGGTCAGCACGCTTGCGCAGCGTAGCAAGCTCAGCGAGTTTTTTCCAGTAAATGGCAGAATGACGGCGGGCGTTCCGGTGCAGCACAGTCACTGCGCCAGATGAGACGGGTGGGTCAAACAACATGCGCTGCAAGGCCGGAAACTGCCCCGCTTCGCGCAACACACGACTGGCCGGATGACCAGAACACGCCGTCCGCGCCAGCCCGATCCGTGGGAACAGGGTTTGAATCATGTGGGCATTGCGCATGTCCAGCGCGCGGAACGGATCCACGATCACTGTCCCGGCCAATTGACGCCGCCCATGTATGCCCAAGTCCCCTTGCGCAAAGTGGAAGCCGCCGGACGACCCACGAAAACGCTTGTCGAACGGCACCACATCCGGGTGGATCGACACCTGCGGTGACACAAGCATCACGTGGCGCAGATCAAGACAACGCGACAGCCGCAACGCTGCGTAACCCCCCATTGAAAACCCCATCGCCACCCGTCGACCATACCCGCGCAGGGCGTCTGCCAAACAGTGTTCAAGCGCTTCGGTCTCGTCATTGACAAACCAGTCGTTGAACCGCGACTGAATGTGCAGATGCGCGTGGTCTTGCGCGATGAAACTACGTACCGGGTTAGGGCGGCTGAATGCCCCATCAACTGCTATGCGTTGACGGAAACTGACGAACAGGCGTCGCCCCGACGGATTGAAGAGGTCGGCGCGCAGCAGATCGCCATCGAAGACGCGTTTGGGGTCAGCCATCCAGATGTTCTGTCAGGAACATCTGTGCGGCCGCCGAAGGACTGCGCGTTCCCGCCTCAACCTCGGCCGCCAGTTTGCCAAGCGCGGCCCGCGCCGTTGGTCTGTCCAACCGTGCGAGCAGGCCTGCGCGCACATCGTCTTCGAACCAGTAACGCGCTTGCGCAGCACGGGTTGCAGCAAAGAAACCCGCTTGCTTTCGCCAGTCCATCAGCGCCTGCATGTCGGTCCACGCGGCGTCCAGACCTTCTCCGGTCATCGCCGACACCATCATCGCCTTGGGAAATCCGTCCGGGTCCTGGGGACGCTTGCGCAACAAGCGCAAAGCGCCGGCATAGTCGGCACAGGTGCGCGTCGCGGCGGGTTTCAGATCACCATCCGCCTTGTTGATCAGGATCATGTCGGCCATCTCCATGATCCCGCGCTTGACCCCCTGCAGCTCATCCCCACCCGCCGGAGCCAGCAGCAACAGAAACAGGTCGGACATCTGCGCCACAACCGTTTCGGACTGCCCGACACCAACCGTTTCAATCAGCACCACGTCGAACCCGGCGCCTTCGCACAAGGCGACCGCCTCGCGCGTCCGTCGGGCCACGCCGCCCAGATGAGTCTGGCTCGGCGACGGGCGAATGAAAGCAGCCGGTTCGCGGCTCAGCCGGTCCATGCGTGTCTTGTCGCCCAGGATCGAACCGCCGGACCGGGCAGAGGACGGATCAACGGCAAGAACCGCGACGCGCAACCCAGCCTGTACAAGCGTCATTCCGAACGCCTCGATAAAGGTTGATTTGCCGACGCCCGGTGTGCCGGACAATCCAATCCGCAGCGACTGCCGATCTCGTGGCAATGCAGCCAATACCTCGGCCGCCTGCACCCGATGATCGGCCCGTCCGCTTTCAACCAGCGTGATACCGCGTGCCAGCGCCCGCCGCTCGCCGGCTGCAATCCGTTCAGCAAGATCCTTTGTATCCATACGCGCGTTTCTGCGTGGGCATGTTAAAAATGTCCAGAGTTGGCGACCCATGACGGTTGCGCCATAAGGCGACATATGACCCGCTTGCCTATCGATGACATTCTGCCTGATCTGATGGACGCATTGCGCCAGCACGGGCGCGCTGTCCTTCAGGCGCCGCCGGGTGCGGGCAAAACCACCCGGGTGCCGTTGGCCATACTTGATGCCGGGTTGACCGACGGGCGCATTCTCATGCTGGAACCCCGTCGACTGGCCGCGCGCACGGCCGCAGACCGAATGGCAACAACACTTGGCGAACGAACCGGGCAAACTGTCGGGTATCGCATCCGCGGGGACAGCACTGTTGGTTCATCTACCCGCGTCGAAGTCGTGACCGAGGGAATCCTGACAAGGATGCTGCAAGACGCTTCGGACCTGCCGGGCGTGGGCGCGGTGATCTTTGATGAATTCCATGAACGGTCTTTGAACGCCGATCTGGGTCTTGCCCTGTGCTTGGAGGTGGCCGAGGCCTTACGGGACGACCTGATCCTGCTGGCCATGTCTGCCACGCTGGATGCTGCACCGGTGGCCGACGTGATGCAGGCTCCGATCCTGACATCCGAGGGCAAGAACTATGATGTCGCGGCGCATTGGCTGGACCGCCCGCTTGCGAAAACGACCCGCTTCGAAAGCGCGATGGCGGACCTGATCCGCACGGCCTATGCAAACGAGCCAGGCGGCCTGCTTGCTTTTCTACCAGGAGAAGGAGAAATCCGTCGTACCGCAGCGTTCCTGTCCGATCTGCCCAATGTGCAGCCGCTTTTTGGTGCCATGGACTTCAAAGCACAGCGCGCCGCCATTTCCCCGTCTGACCAACGCAAGATCGTGCTGGCCACAGCAATTGCAGAGACCTCGCTGACCATTCCGGACATCCGCATCGTCGTTGATGGTGGCCGTGCCCGTCGCGCGCAATTCGATCCGTCATCGGGCATGTCGCGCCTGATCACAGAAAAGGTGACCCGCGCTGAAGCCACACAACGTGCGGGCCGTGCGGGCCGCGTCGCCCCCGGCGTCGCATACAAACTTTGGACAAAGGGCGAGGACGGCGCGCTTGCCGCCTTCCCGCCGCCCGAAATCAGCGCAGGCGATCTGGCCAGCTTTGCGCTTGAACTTGCCATCTGGGGTGGAGGCGAGAATGACCTGCGGTTTGTCACGCCACCCCACGAAGGACGTCTGGCCGAAGCGCGCGCCGTCTTGCAAATGCTTGGTGCCCTCGACGCTCAAAACCGGATCACTGATCATGGGCGGCGGCTTGCCCGGCAGCCGTTGCACCCCAGGCTTGCCCATATGCTGGTGATGGCTGGCAAACAGGCCGCACCGCTGGCCGCTTTGCTGAGCGATCGAGATCCGCTACGGGGAAGAGGGGTGGATCTTGGTCTTAGGTTACGCGCGCTCAAGAACCCCGGTGACTTTGGCGACAGTGTCCATCTCGGGGCGATAGCCCGGATTAGGCAAGAGGCAAAAAGGCTGGCCGCGAAGCAGCAGGGTGCCCCACCGCTTACAGCGGCGGCAATGGCCAGTCTTGCCTATCCTGACCGCATCGGACTGAGGCGTTCCGGTGACCAACCGCGCTATGTCCTGTCCGGCGGCAAGGGCGCCATCATGCCCGAAGGCGATGCCCTTGCTGGGCAGCGGCTTATCGTGGCGACAGACCTTGACGGCAACCCACGCGAAGCGCGGATCAGGCAAGCAACAGCTTTGACGATGTCAGAGTTGGAAGACCTTTTTGCCGACCAAATCCAGTGGAAAGACATCTGCTTGTGGTCCAAACGGGATGGGGCAGTTCAGGCCCGCACGCAACGTCAGTTTGGTGCGCTGATCCTCGAAGACCAACCATGGCACGCAGCGCCAGATGAGGCGGTGGCGATGGCGATGATCGACGGTATTCGGCAGATGGGTCTGCGACCGTCCAAAGGCGCAAAACGGCTGATGGCGCGTGCGCGTCTGATGGGAAACGAATTTCCCGATCTGAGCGAAGATACACTACTCAGCTCCCTCGAGACATGGTTGCTCCCGCACCTTACCGGAATCCGCACAACGTCAGACTGGAAGGCGTTCGACATCTTGCCCGCATTGCAGGCGCATCTTGGGTGGGACATGCTGCAAAAACTTGATCGCGCGGTACCGGGGCATTTTGAAACACCTCTCGGTCGTCACATCCCCATCGACTATGATGAAGACGTGCCGGGCATCTCTGTGCGCCTGCAGGAAATGTTTGGCGTCACCCGACATCCGGTGGTGGGCAATGTGCCACTACAAGTTACCCTGTTGTCCCCTGCCCAACGCCCTGTACAGGTTACGTCGGACCTGCCCGGCTTCTGGGCCAATTCCTATGCCGATGTACGCAAGGACATGCGCGGGCAATATCCGAAACACCCCTGGCCCGAAGACCCAACGCAAGCAGACCCCACGCTTAGGGCAAAGCCAAGGCGTTGAACTCTGCGGCAGCTACAATCGAATATCAGCGGGGGTTAGTCCGGGCGGCCCATTTCCAGCAGCTTCCGCCTCACGGATCAGTGTGCGCATGCGTGCATTCAACGGCGCTTGCCGTCCGTACCTTTCAGCAAGCGCAATGATGGCACCTTGCAAAGCATCGATTTCGGTGCGACGCCCCTGTTTCAAATCATCCCACATGGATGAGCGGGCCTGTGTGTCGATGGTCAGCATCTGGGCTGCGATCCGACGAAATAGAGGTGTGGGCAGACGCAGGATATGCGGGATCAAGCCGGGTGGAGCAGCAGTTGTCTTGGCAGGCTTGATCCCTGCAGCAGACAATATGCGCAGTGCTTCGGCCATTTGATCCGCCATGAGACGCCGCCACGCCCGGTCCTGCAGCTGTGTCAACAGCGGCAAGTCGGACAGCGCGTTGACGGCATTGCCCAGATTGATCAACAACTTGCCCCATTGCACCGCTTCGATGTTGTCGACCTGCTGCCACGCAAGGGTTGGCGTATCAAAATCGGGCAATGGCCCGGCTTCGATCAGAATGTCGCCAGAAGTCGCGCGGTGGTAGTGCGCAGCCCCTTCCGGCACGACATTGAATGGGACCATAGCAGCGCGAACATCGGCGCCCGGCACTTCGGCGCGTATGGTAGAGGCGTTGTCGACCCCGTTCTGCAAACTGACAATCTGTGCCGAAGGCGCATGTGCTGCGATGTCTCGCGCCATGGCGGCCGTATCGCCTGACTTTGTGCAAACAAGGATCACATCCGCACCTTCGAATGCGGTTTCGGGCGTTTCGAGCATCTGCGGCTTTGGCAGGTGCACATCATTCCCAGCATAGTCCGTCATACGCAGGCCACGCTGCGCACAGGCTTGCGCGATACGTGGCCGTGCCAGAAAACAAACGTCATGCCCTGCTGCGGCCAGCAAACCGCCCACATAGCAGCCAATACTGCCTGCGCCCGCGACTGCTATGCGTGCGCCCGCCATCAGCTCAGACCCCAAGACACCAGCGCATGATGGCCTTTTGAGCATGCAGACGGTTCTCAGCCTCGTCAAAAATGACCGAATGCGGGCCGTCCATCACTTCGGACGTGGCCTCGTCATCACGGTGGGCCGGCAGGCAGTGCATGAAGAGACTGTCCGGTTTCGCTTGTGCCATAAGGTCCGCGTTCACCTGGTAGCCACGCAGTTGGTTATGACGCCGCTCGCGTGCGGATTGTGGATCGTGCATGCTGACCCATGTATCAGTTACGACGAGATCGGCATCTTTCACCGCCGCATGAGGATCGCGCTCGATCGTATAAAGACCATCCAACGCGCGTTCCGGGTCCAAGGGATCTGGTCCGGTAAACGTCAGATCAAACTCGAATTGCTTGGCCGCGTGGGCAAAGCTGGCAAAGACGTTGTTGCCATCGCCAGACCACACGACCTTCTTGCCCTTGATTGGACCACGATGTTCTTCGAAGGTCATGACATCGGCCATGATCTGGCAAGGATGGGTGCGATTGGTCAGCCCATTGATCACGGGAACGCTGGCATACTCCGCCATTTCAAGCAGCGTCGCCTCTTCAAAGGTACGGATCATGATCAGGTCCACATAGCGGCTCAGCACGCGCGCAGTGTCGGCAATGGTCTCTCCGTGGCCAAGCTGCATGTCGCTGCCTGAAAGCACCATGGTCTGCCCACCCATCTGGCGCACGCCGACGTCAAACGACACACGCGTCCGGGTCGAGGGCTTTTCAAAGATCAGGGCGACCATATGGCCAGCCAATGGCTGATCGTCGTCATGGGTGCCTTTGGGGCGCCCGGCACGCGCTGCTTTCATTGCTTGCGCGTTGTCGATGATGTGCCGCAGATCTGTTTGGCTGGTGGTGTGGATGTCCAGGAAATGGGTCATGTCGATGTCTCTTGGATCGAAAGGTTCGAGGGCCAACAGCCCCCCAACCCTCGAGGTTTATTCAAATAAGGAAGGATCAGGCCGCCACCGTCTGTGCGGCTGCATCAAGGCGTTCAACAGCAGCGGCGATTTCGTCATCCGTTATGGTCAAAGGCGGCAAAAGACGGACGGTGTTGTCCGCTGCAGGCACTGTAATGATCTCTTTGTCATAACCGGCAGCAACGACATCCCCGCATGGAACCTTGCACTTGATACCAAGCATAAGCCCCGATCCGCGAACCAGTTCGAACACGTCCGGATGCGCCGCGATCAAGCCTTCGAGCTTTTGGCGCAGAAGACCCGCCTTGCGATTCACATCGTCCAAAAACTTCGGATCCGCGACGATATCCAAAACCGCGCACCCCACGGCGCAACCCAGTGGGTTTCCACCGTAGGTCGATCCATGTGTGCCAGCTGTCATTCCGCTGGCTGCATCTTCGGTGGCAAGTACCGCCCCAAGCGGGAAACCACCACCGATGCCCTTGGCCACCATCATGATGTCAGGCTCAATCCCGGCCCATTCATGGGCAAAGAGTTTACCGGTACGCCCAACACCGCACTGCACCTCGTCGAGGATCAAAAGGATATCCTTTTCGTCACACAGGTCGCGCAGCCCTTTAAGACATTGATCCGGTATGGGGATGATGCCGCCCTCGCCCTGCACGGGTTCGACCATGATGGCGGCGGTCGCTTCGGTGATGGCTGGCGCAATGGCATCGTGATCACCAAAGGCCAGATGCGTGAAACCAGGCAACAGGGGACCAAAACCCTTTGTCATCTTCTCAGACCCGGCAGCCGCGATGCCTGCAGAGGACCGGCCATGAAAGCTGCCCGAGAATGTGATGATGTCCACCTTTTCGGGATGCCCTTTGTCATACCAGTATTTGCGCGCCATCTTGACGGCCAGTTCGCACGCCTCGGTTCCCGAATTGGTGAAGAAAACGGTGTCGGCAAAGGTTGCGTCCACCAACTTGTCTGCCAGCGCCTGCTGTTGTGGGATGTGATACAGGTTGGACGTGTGCCACAGCGTGCCAGCCTGCTCGGTCAAGGCCTGCGTCAGAGCGGGATGAGCGTGACCCAATGCGTTCACGGCGATGCCAGCCCCAAGATCAAGAAAACGTCGGCCATCTGCCTCAATCAGCCAAGTGCCTTCGCCTTTGACGAACGTCAAAGGAGCACGGTTGTAGGTCGGCAGAACGGACGTGATCATGCGGATCATCCTTTTTGGAAGGCCAATACATCAAAGCACGTTGGTGCATGAGGCATGAGGCAGGGTCAACAGATTTGAGGAAAGCGTGCCATCACGGCACATCAAGATCGGGCGCAGGGGTCAGCTGCGTCGCAAGGCTCGTCGGAGGTGTGCGAAATTGATCATGGAGTCCGTCTAGGCCAGTCGCAGCGTATTTGCCAGCAAAAATGCGCTTGCACTTGGGGCGGCGTGGGCGCAGGGACGCGATATGTACAAGCCGAAGGCCGAGAACCCCGTTTTTGCCGCGCTGCTGATAATCGTGGCTTGCGCCTTCATCGCAGCCTCGACCTTGTTCGCAAAAGCACTGGGTACAGGTCAGTTTGGCGCGCCGTTGCATCCGTTCCAGATCAGCTTTGGCAGGTTTCTTTTTGCTTTTTTGGTCCTCGGCACGGCCGCGATGATCCTACGGCCAGAATTGCAGCGCCCCCATCTCGGCTTCCATTTGGCCCGCACAGCAAGTGGTTGGGCAGGTGTTACCCTGATGTTCGCGTCCGTTGCGTACATTCCCTTGGCAGATGCCACCGCAATTTCGTTTCTAAACCCGGTCTTCGGTATGATTTTGGCCATCCCATTGCTGGGCGAGCGGGTGGGTAAGTGGCGTTGGCTGGCCGCCCTGATTGCCTTTGTCGGGGCAATGATCCTGTTGCGTCCGACGCCGGAGAGCTTTCAGCCCGCCGCACTCCTGGCCCTCGGGGCTGCCATGGCGCTGGGACTTGAGCTGAGCTTTATCAAGAAACTGACCGCTCGCGAGGGGCCGTTTTCGATTCTACTGGTCAACAACGCGCTTGGACTTTGCATTGCCGGGGTGGCCGTATCTTTTGTTTGGCAATCCCTCTCCCTGAGCCAGTGGATACTCATGGCTGGGGTCGGATGTGCCATGGCTGCAGCACAAGCATGCTTTGTAAACGCCATGGCAAGGGCCGATGCCAGCTTTGTCGCGCCGTTCAGCTATGCCACCCTGATCTTTGCCGCGGGATACGACATCATCTTCTATCGCGTGATCCCCGATGCAATCACGATCCTCGGCGCTGGTGTTATCATCGCGGGCGCACTGCTTCTGGCCTGGCGGGAAGGGTTGCGTGCCCCACCCAAAGCCTAAGGTCACGTCTTGTAACTTTGGGCTGTGTGACTACTATAGGGCGCTGACACTGAAATGAGACACAAGGCGGCCCCACGTGAGGCCGCTTTTTAAATCGGAAAGCCTGCTGATGTCCTGGACCGACGAACGCGTTGAACTGCTGAAAAAAATGTGGGGCGAGGGCCAATCGGCCAGCCAGATTGCCAAGGAGCTTGGTGGCGTCACCCGCAATGCGGTGATCGGCAAGGTGCATCGCCTCGGCCTGTCGAACCGCGCTGGTGGCGGTGGTAGTGCCAGCACGGCAAAGGCTGAAGCCAAACCGAAACCGGCCCCCAAGGCCAAGGCCGAGCCTAAGGTGCAACCCAAGACGGAACCGGCCGTAAAGCCGGTGTCCGAGACCAAGACAACCCTGCCCGCTCGCAAGCAGATCATTCCGGCAGGCCAGCCCTTGCCACCGCAGCCCTCGGCCAACGAGATCAGCCCGGAAGCTCTGGCAAAGGTCAACGAGGTCGAAAAGAAAGCCAAGAAGATCAGCCTGATGGAACTGACCGAACGGACCTGCAAGTGGCCCGTGGGCGATCCAGCGACGGATAACTTCTGGTTTTGTGGCCTACCGGTGCAACAAGGCAAACCCTACTGCGAAGCACATGTGGGCGTGGCCTTCCAACCGATGTCGTCGCGCCGGGATCGCCGCCGCTGATCCTGCGGTCGCCTAACGGCGGCGCCATGTTCAAGGGAGCTTTGCCCTCGGCCCGCGGCCTCCCACATCGTATTTTCAGTCAGAAGAAGACAGGCTGTTCAAAATCGGGCAATCGGGTCGATTGTCACCTGCACAGGTGTTGACGAGGTGACGCAGCGTATCGCGCATGGCTGACAGGTCAGCGATTTTGGCTTCAATGGCACCGAGGTGTGTCTCAGCAATCTTGCGCACATCGGCGCTGGCCCGATCACGATCTTCCCACAACGCAAGAAGAGAGCGGCAATCCTCAACCGAAAAACCAAGTGCGCGAGCATGTGCCAAAAACGTCAGTTGATGGATGTGCATGTCTGTAAAGCTTCGGTAGCCGTTCGCGCTGCGCCCCGGCGTGATCAACCCTATCTCTTCGTAGTAGCGAATTGTTTTGGGTGGCAGTGACGTGATCTCTGCAGCGTCCGAGATATTCATTCGGCTCCCTCCGTGCGCAAGCGCAATGCATTCGTAACGACAAAAACGGACGACAGCGCCATGGCCAGGGCTGCCAAAGCAGGCGAAAGTTGCGGGCCACCAAAGGGCACAAGAATGCCTGCGGCCACCGGGATCAGGGCTGTGTTGTAGACGAAAGCCCAACCCAGATTCTGCCAGATGTTGCGTAGCGTGGCACGGCTGATGCGCATGGCGCGCAGGACGGCCGCTGGTTGCGGCGACATGAGCACAACATCCGCCGCTTCGATGGCTGCGTCAGTGGCCCCATTTACGGCCAGCCCAACGTCGGCAGCGGCTAGAGCCGGGGCATCGTTGATGCCGTCTCCGACAAAGGCAACGGCGCCTTTGTCGGCGCGCAGTTGGCGGATCGCATCAACCTTTTGATCCGGTTTCACACCGGCGATGACAGTATCGATCTGCAATGCTGCGGCAGTGTATTTTGCTGCGGCAACCGCGTCACCAGATATCATGGCCACCGACCTGCCCTGCGCTTTCAAAGCGGCAATGGCGTCTGCCGCACCGCTTCGTATCGTATCGCGGATGGCCAATGACGCCATGTGCCGCTCATCAATGGACACATGCACAACGGTTGCACCCGTCGCAGCCCAGCCTGCAGCGGTCTCGCTCAACGGTGCATCCGTCGTTACGTTGGCCTGCAACAGCATATCCAGATTGCCAACAACCACGTTGTGCCCTTCGACAGATGCGGATGCTCCTGCCCCCAGAGTCGCCTGGAAGTCGGTGATACGCGTCGGAACTTTCGCAACATGATCAACTATCGCGCGGGCGATTGGATGTTCGGACAGACTTTCGACACCCGCAGCCATCCGCATAACAAACGCCTCATCCACAGCACTAGCCAAGGCGATTTCATGGAGTCGCGGCGTCCCCATGGTCAAAGTCCCTGTCTTGTCAAAGGCTACGACCTGCGCATCCTGCACCCGCTGCAACGCATCGCCCTTGTGGAACAGGACGCCCAACTCTGCCGCCCGCCCCGTGCCCACCATCACGGACATGGGCGTTGCCAAGCCCATTGCGCAGGGACACGCAATGATCAGCACCGAAACGGCCGAAACCACGGCAGGGGCCAATCCGGCAAGAGCCCACCAGATCACAAATGTCCCAAATGCCACTGCAAGGACCGCGGGCACGAACCGCGCCGTGATCCGATTGACCAGTGCCTCAACCGGCAAACGCGCGGCCTGTGCTTCCTGCGTCAGGGCCGTAATGCGAGCCAGCACTGTATCCTCGCCCACATGTGTGGCGCGCAGCGCGATGGTGCCTGTGGTTGTCAGCGTCCCGCCGGTGACCACGTCGCCCTCTTGCCTGAGGACCGGCACAGGTTCACCCGTCAACATGCTTTCATCAACGTGGCTGTACCCATCGACCACGATGCCATCCACCGGGATCCGCCCACCGGAACGCACACGCAGCACATCGCCGGTATGTACAGCTGTCAGCGGCACAGTCTCTGTCTCACCGTCATCTGTCAGCCGCTCGGCTGTGTCCGGGCGCAACCCCAGCAAACGCCGGACGGCGTCACCGGTGCGCCCCTTCGCGCGCGCCTCAAGCCAGCGCCCCATGAGGATCAATGTGACAATCACTGCGGCAGCTTCGAAATAGACGCCTGCAGGTGGCAAGATGCCGGGGGCAAGGACGGAAAAAGCTGAAAATGCGAACGCCGCCCCTGCCCCGAGTGCCACCAAGGCATCCATGTCCGGGCGTGCCTTGAAAAGGTTTGGAATACCGCGACGGAAGAACCCCGCCCCGGGCCCTGCCAATACGACGGCAGTCAGGACAAGTTGAAACAGATGACTGTTGGCGGTGCCGATCGTGCGGGCCACCCAGTGATGCAAAGGCGGATACATGTGACCGCCCATCTCGATAACAAACACGGGCAATGTCAGCGCGGCGGCAAGCAGGAAGCGGCGGAAAATGCGCTGGGTTTCGTCTGCCTCTTGCGCACTGGCGTTGGATGCCTCCGCTGGATAGCCTGCATCCTTCAAAGCGGTTCGCAGATCTGTGTCAGACCCGAGCATGTCAACAACAAGGGTACGGGTTGGCAAACGTGCCTCGGCCTTGATGACACCCGGCGTGGCGCGCGCCGCCGCCTCGATCCGCCCAACGCAGGATGCGCAGGACATGGACGGGATGTTCAAGACGATCTGCCGGACGGCAGGCGGATAACCGGCGTCATCCAATGCCTGCACCGCGTTGGCCATATCGACCCCCGCGACACGTGCGCTGTGATCTGCAAGGTTCACCCTTACGTCATGCGCACCCGGCAATGCCGCCAAGGCCGTTTCGGCCCGTCCCACGCAAGATGCGCAGCGCAGTCCCTGCAACTGAAAGGTCAATGTTTGATCAGCCATGCATTGCACATAGGGCTTCCAGTGACTGGAAGGTCAAGTCCCTGATGAAACAAACCCAGCGCAGGTGTGAGTTGTGCGTCAGCAACGACCATGACAGGAAGACGCGGTGTAAAAACGTGAAAGACCAGCGATGCAAGACTTGCCCCCGCCCCCGACACCACCGCGCGCCGCAGATGTTCTGGCGGCGCGGCTTTTTGATGCGGGGTGCCGTTTCGCCTTTGGTATGCCGGGCGGCGAGGTCCTGACCATCGTGGACGCTCTGGAGCGGGCCGGTATTCGCTTCATCTTGTGCAAACACGAGAACGCCGCGGCTTTCATGGCCGAAGGGGCATGGCACCGCACCGGCGCACCGGGCATTCTAGTCGCTACGGTCGGTCCTGGCGCATTGAATGGCGTGAATGCGGTGGCCAATGCGCATCAAGACCGCGTGCCGCTGATTGTGCTCGCTGGTTGTGTTGATGCGGATGAGGCGCAGACCTACACGCACCAGGTGCTGGATCAGACGCAAGTGTTCCGTCCGATCACGAAGGCAACCTTCACTCTCAACACTGGTGCAACGCACGTCATTGCAGACAAGGCCGTGGGCATCGCGCTGGAGGGTCGACCCGGCCCCGTTCACATCGATGTGCCAATCACTGTTGCAGTCACCCCTGTACGTCCGGAGCTTCCGATACGCAGGTCGTGTGCCGAACCGGTTGTACCGGCGGCACAAACACTTGCCGACATGCGGGCCGCCCTGGCCAACGCAGAACGCCCCATTCTGATTGCTGGCGTCGATGCGTTGAACCAAGGTTTCGACACGCGGCGCCAAGGCATGTCAGACACGCTGCGTCACTTTGTCGAAACCTACAACGTACCCGTCATCACCACGTACAAAGCCAAAGGGCTGCTACCCGAAGATCACCCACTGGCTTTGGGGGGTGCGGGACTGTCGCCCAAGGCAGACAAGATTCTGCTGCCACTCGTCCAGCGCGCCGATCTGATCATCGGTCTGGGCTATGACCCGATCGAAATGCGCACCGGTTGGCGTGATTTCTATTTCCCCGGCATCCAGACCATGATCGACATCACGGCTGAACCGAACCATCACTACATGCACCAAGCCACAACCAATGTGATCGGCGATTGCGCCGCCACCCTGACGGCGATGGCTGAGGGCGTAACGCCGCGCGCCACATGGGCAGATGGAGAAGCCTCCGCTGCTAAAGCCAAGTTGTCCAAGGCCTTCCCGCGTGACGACGATTGGGGACCGGCGGCGGTGATAGACACATGTCGTGCCGAACTGCCCCGCGATGCGCTTGCCACGGCAGACAGCGGAGCGCATCGCATTCTGCTCAGCCAGATGTGGGAATGCTACGAGGCACGCGGGCTCATGCAATCCTCTGCGCTCTGCACCATGGGCTGTGCAATTCCCCTTGCGATGGGTGCCCAGGTGGCTGATCCCGCGCGCACGGTTGTCAGCTTTTCGGGCGACGCCGGATTCCTCATGGTTGCCGGGGAACTATCGACAGCGGCCGAACTGGGTCTCAAGACCATCTTTGTCGTCTTCGTCGATGCTTCTCTGGCTCTGATCGAACTGAAACAGCGGCAACGACAACTCACCAATGCAGGCGTCGACTTTGCCAAACATGATTTCGCTGCGATGGCGCGCGCCTTTGGCGGCGCAGGCCATACGGTCACGTCACGGACCGAGTTGAAAGACGCACTTGCCGCCGCGCAATCCGCCGATACCTTCACCGTGATTGCCGCTGTGATTGATCGGGGAGCATATGATGGCCGCATCTGATACACCGGGCGCGCTGGATGGCCTGTTCGTTCTGGACCTGTCGCGTATTCTTGCCGGGCCAACTGCGACGCAAATGTTGGGCGACCTTGGTGCCACAGTGATCAAGATTGAGAACCCGAAGACCGGCGGTGACGACACACGAGGATGGGGCCCCAACTACGCCCGCGACCAAGATGGACAACCCACTGATCTATCTGCCTATTTCATGTCCGCAAACCGCAATAAGCAATCGGTGGCCGTCGATCTTTCGACCGAAGAGGGTCAGGATGTTGTTCGCCAGCTCGCCGCGCGCGCCGATGTGGTGATCGAGAATTACAAGCCCGGGGGGTTGGCAAAATACGGCCTTGATCGCGACACCCTCCTGGGCGCCCATCCGGGACTTGTCTATTGTTCGATCTCCGGGTTCGGGCAAACCGGCCCAAACCGCGACAAACCCGGCTACGACCTGATGGCACAGGGCTATGGCGGGATCATGTCACTGACCGGCGATCCAGAAGGCACACCAACCAAGGTCGGTGTCGGCATCGCCGACGTCATGTGCGGCATGTATGCCACCATCGGTATTCTGGCCGCACTGCGGCACCGGGATCAAACCGGCGAAGGGCAGCACATAGACCTCAGCCTTGTGGACGCGCAGATGGCGTGGCTGATCAATGAAGGATGCAACTACCTCGTGTCGGGTCAAGTGCCGGAACGGCGCGGCAATGCGCACCCGAACATCGTTCCCTACGATGCGTTTGCGACATCAGACGGACATGTACTGGTAGCCGTTGGAAACGACGCGCAATTTGTACGTTTCTGCGATGCCATAGGCGCGCTCGAACTGGGCAGCGACCCACGCTATAAAACCAACCTTGACCGTATCGAAAACCGGGTAACGCTGACTGCGTCGCTCACCCCGATTTTATCCGGGATGACAAAAGACGACCTGCTGGCGAAAATGCATGCTGTCAAAGTTCCCGGCGGGCCGATCCACGATG
Organism: uncultured Tateyamaria sp.; assembly: GCF_947496075.1. Classification (GTDB taxonomy): domain Bacteria; phylum Pseudomonadota; class Alphaproteobacteria; order Rhodobacterales; family Rhodobacteraceae; genus Tateyamaria. The sequence continues at coordinate 654,132 of NZ_CANMBJ010000006.1, read as the reverse complement.
TCGCCGAAGCGCTGAACTCTGATCAGGCCGAGGCGCGCGGTACGGTGGTGCAGGTCGACAGCAGTGATGTGAAAGACGGACACGTACGTCTTTTGGCGAATCCGCTCAAGTTTTCGGCCACGCCCGTGACTTACAGACGCCCCCCGCCGCGGTTCGGGCAGGACACAGAGGCCGTACTTGCAACATTAAAGCCCCGAAATTCGCAACAAAATACCGACTAGCCCAAGCGCTTTGGCCGGTTTTTGCCTGATTTTCGCAGATGTGCTGACATTTTGCTCACGGAACCGCACATGCTGCTTCACGGTTACGTGTTTCCTATGCTCATAGCATACCATTCCTGCCTAGATGTTTTACACCCAATCAAGAACGCATTCGGTAAAAGGTCACGCACCCATGATGCACGATATTTGTCAGGCGCCCGTCAGCCTTGAAGACCCCGCTCTCGTTGAAGAGTGGAACGGCTTGATCCGCGCCTTCCTTGCGCATGGCACTGCAACCCCCACACATCTGGGGGCGGTCCTGTCTGGCGCGCCCCAGTTTGCAATGGGATACGCCGCAAAAGGTCTCTTTTCCCTGATGATGGGGCGAAAGGAGTTGTGGGATGTTGCCCATCAGGCCGGCAAGGATGCGGTGGCTGCATTGGCTGTTGCCGGAGGCTCCACACGCGAACGGCTGTGGGTTCGCGCTCTGGGCGAATGGCTGGATGGTCGCCCTTCGGGCGCGATAGCCGCAATGGAGCGTGTTCTGGCCGATCATCCCACCGACACCCTGTCAGCCAAGGTAAGCCACGCCATCCGTTTCATTCTGGGCGACGGTGTCGGCATGCGCACCTCAATCGAGAACGTGCTGGATGCCCACAAGGATCACCCGCTCGAAGGGTACTTGCACGGCTGTCATGCCTTCACTCTCGAAGAAACCGGTGACTATCACGCGGCAGAAGCCGCCGGCCTCAAGGGGCTAGAACTGGCAACGGACGACGCTTGGGGTCTGCACGCCGTAGCCCACGTTTACGACATGACCGCCCGTCCTGACGCGGGCATTTCCCTCATCGAAAACAATGTCCCAGCATGGGACCACTGTAACAACTTCCGCTACCATGTGTGGTGGCACAAAGCGCTGTTGCACCTCGACCGGGGCGAGAACGATATCGTACTCGCGCTCTATGATCAGCAGATCCGAGTGGAGAAGACAGACGACTACCGTGACATCGCCAACGCCACATCCTTGCTGATGCGGCTTGAGCTGGAAGGAACCCAAGTTGGCGATCGCTGGACCGAGCTGGCGGATTTCGCACAACACCGCACGGATGATGGATGCCTCGTCTTTGCCGACCTGCACTACCAGCTGGCCCTTTGTGCCGCTGGGCGTGAGGACGCTCAGGCTGCAATGACCGCGCGCTTTGCCGTCGATGCAGCACGTCAGGGTGAGATGCCGGCACGTGTAGCTGATCCGGGCAAGGCGGCGCTTTCGGGCCTGAATGCCTTTGCCGAAGGGCGTTACGACACTGCATTCCAAGACCTCGCAGCAGCCCGCCCATCGATGCAGAGCATCGGTGGCAGCCACGCCCAGCGCGACGTGTTCGAACGGATGACGATCGATGCCGGCCTGCGGTCAGGCATGTATGACGCGACCGAAGCCTTGCTCGAAGATCGCATTGCACGTCGGGCAGGCGCAGTCGACCGGTTTGCCGCAACCCGGCTCGCCTCGATCCAGGACGCGCGGCGCATTCCCGCTCAATAATGTGCGGGGATAGCACCCATTTGTGAGGTAAAGTAGACAGCTGCCATGACTTTCGCCGACCCGACCACCACTGCAGCGCCTTCCGCTGCCGCCGTGCCAGCCAATCCGGTGCGGGTGCGTGATATCCGTCTGGATTTCTTCCGCGGGTTGGCAATGTTCATTATCCTGTTTGCACATACGCCGGGCAACTTCCTGACCTCATGGATCCCTGCACGTTGGGGTTTTTCGGACGCGACCGAAATCTTCGTCTTCTGCTCAGGCATGGCATCCGCCATTGCCTTTGGCTCCACGTTCCAGAGGGCTGGCTTTGCCCTTGGGACAGCCCGCGTTGGCTACCGTATCTGGCAGGTTTACTGGGCGCATGTCGGCCTGTTCTTTGCCACCACAGCCCTGTTGGCCTTTGTCACGGATCTTGAAATTACAACCCGCAACTACTGGGGCCAATTGAACTTGTGGATGCTGTTTGTCGAAGGCGAGCATTGGCAGAACCCGGACATGCTGTTCCGTTTCATGACGTTGCAGTGGGTACCAAACCTTTTTGACATCTTGCCGATGTACATGGTGATCCTTGCCATGATGCCCATCGTGATCTTTCTGGCGCGAGTGCATCTGGGGCTTGTCGCGGCATTCTGCGGCATCCTGTGGATACTTGGCCAACGCAAATTCATGGAGGCGATGGGCCTGCCATATCTGAATTTCACTGCTGAACCATGGATCGGAAATGACGATTGGCAGCGGCGTTGGTTCCTTAACCCGTTTGGCTGGCAGCTTGTTTTCTTTACCGGCTTTGCCTTCATGCGCGGCTGGTTACCGAAACCGCCCGTCAACAAGGTGCTGATCGGTATCGCCGCCTTTATCGTACTGGCAAACATCCCTTTCTCGAACATCGGCATTCGCGAACTGGGCTTTGACTGGGCCCGTGACTGGCGCGCCGACAACCGCCAGTGGATCTCCAAATCCGACTTTGGCCTGCTGCGTTACGTGCAATTCCTGGCGCTCGCTTACCTTGCCTGGGTTCTGGCAGGCGACAAGGGCCACCGCCTGCGGGTCTCGACGACCAGCGCGTTGGCCCGTGCATGGGAAAAGGTGCTGACGGTCATCCTGAAGGTGGGTCAGCAATCCCTAGCGGTTTTCGTCGTGTCTATCTTCGTTGCACGGTTCAACGGCTTTGCGATGGACGTTCTGGGCCGCGACACAGGCACCGTGCTGGCAGTCAATGCATTCGGGTGCGGCATGCTGGTCCTGACGGCCTATTTGGCAGGCTGGTTCAAGTCCGTTCCCTGGAAACCAAAGGCGAGCCGCTGATGCTGCGCCGCGAATTCCTCGCTTCCCTTGCAGCGCTTGCCGCAGCCCCCAATGCGTCTTGGGCGCAGGATGAACCCGGTTTGCCATTGGGCGATGCCGTGTCCTTCAACCCGTCAAACGTCATCGACATGGCCCGGGACAAGGCCAGCCGCGCCTATGAACCGCGCCCGATGATCCCTGAAGCGTGGCAGAACCTTACCTACGATCAGTATCGTAAGATTTGGTTCGACAGCCGCAATGGCCTGTGGGAAGGCAGCGATGCACCACAACGGGTCGACGTGTTTCCGCCGGGACTCTACTTTCCACAAGCCATCCGCACATATGTGGTCAAAGGCGATCAGGCCCGTCCGATCAAGTTCGACATGGGCGTCTTCGACACGACCGACAAATTCCCTGACGTTCCGATTGACGACACCTTAGGCTATTCTGGTCTGCGTTTGCGGGCAGAGCTGCGCCAGCCCGGCATCCATGAGGAATACGCCGTTTTTCAAGGTGCCAGCTATTTTCGTGGCATCGGCACCGGGGATATTTACGGCCTGTCGGCCCGGGGCCTTGCCCTCAAGACCGGCGATCCGATGGGCGAGGAATTCCCCGACTTCACACATTTCTGGCTGGAGCGCCCCGCAACTGGAGCGGCGCAAATCGTCGTTCATGCGTTGCTGGACAGCCCGTCCTGCACCGGGGCCTACCGGTTCGAGATCATGCCCGGCCAACCGCTTGTGATGGAGGTTGAAGCGGAAATCTTTGCCCGCGCTACTCTCACGCATGTGGGCATCGCACCTCTGACATCGATGTTCATGTTCGATGACATGAACACCCAACGCTTCGATGATTTTCGGCCGGCAGTGCACGACAATGACGGGCTCATGATCCACAATGGTGGCGGTGAGGTGATCTGGCGTCCTTTGGCCAACCCACGCACCCTGCAAATCAGTGCTTTTGGCGACAACAATCCACGGGGTTTCGGCCTGATGCAAAGGGCGCGTAAATTCAGTGACTTTAATGACCTGGAGGCTTTGTATCATCGCCGCCCTGGTCTTTGGGTTACACCGGGTGAGGGTTGGGGACGCGGAAGTGTGGCGCTGATCGAAATCCCGACAGACAAGGAAGTCTACGACAACATTGTTGCGTATTGGCGGCCCTCAGCTGACATTGAGGCTGGTACATCCCGTCGCATGACCTATCGCTTGGATTGGGGCGCGGACCCGGCACCGAAAGCTGCCATGCCACTGCGCGTTTTGAATACGGCTGCGGGCGGCCGCCCCGAAGGCGGGCGCATCTTCACAATTGACTTCGAAGACGCGCCCCATGTTCCCAAGGACCTGTCAAAAGTGGACCGACTTGTCCGCTCCAGCGCGGGTGATGTGACCGAAGGTATTATCCAACGCAATCCCGAAACCGGCGGGCCGCGCCTTGCATTCACCTTCATGGCAGGTGACGCACAGTGGGCCGAATTCCGTGCGCAATTGCGGCTGGACGGGCAAGCTCTTAGCGAAGTGTGGCTCTATCGATGGACCATATGATACACACAGCAATGCCTACCCGCGCGCCGCTCGATATGCCGGCGCAGGATTTTGCATGCGCGCCTGCGAACTCGGATGCAGGCACAGGCAAACAGGACCCGATTTGGCGCATGGCGGTGTTCATCCCGGCTCTGACAATCACAGGCCTAGTGCTTTGGGGGCTCTACGGCCTGTTCAAGATGTCTGGCATGACGGGCTTCGAGTATGTGCTTTTGGCTCTCATCGGCCTCACGTTCGTCTGGGTCACCATCGCCGTCTCGACCGTCGGTGTCGGGTTGGCTGGTAGACTTGATCCAAACCGCAAACCCGAACCTTCGGACCCGTTGGACGTGGCCCTTCTGGTGCCCGTTTACAATGAAACACCGTGGGACGTATTCGGTAACGCAGCCGCAATGCTGACTGACTTGGCCCGCCAAAAGGGCGGTCATCGGTACAGTCTCTTCATCCTGAGTGACACGACGGACGACCTCATCGCGTGGCAGGAATGGCAAGCTTTCGAAGCTTTGCGGAGCAGCGCGCCGTTTCCAGTCCATTATCGCCGCCGCGCACAGAATACGGATAAAAAGGTTGGCAACCTCGTCGACTGGATCACGGGATGGGGCGCTTCTTATGAAGCCATGCTGGTTCTGGATGCCGACAGCCTGATGACCGGCCGCGCCATTGATCGACTGGCCAGCGAGCTGGCTGCAGACCCAAAGGCCGGTCTGATCCAAAGCTTTCCACAGCTGATCGGCGCCAACACCCTGTTTGCAAGAATGCAGCAGTTTTCCAATGTTGCGTATGGTTGGTTGTTGGCCGAAGGGCTTGCGCATTGGTCCCGGACCGAGGGTAACTATTGGGGTCACAACGCAATCATCCGCACACGCGCCTTCGCTTCCTCCGCCGGACTGCCACATCTGCAGAGTATGACAGGACGTACCAACATGATCCTGTCTCATGATTTTGTCGAGGCATCGCTCCTGCGGCGTTCTGGCTGGCGCGTGCGTTTCCTGCCCCGTATCTCGGGCAGTTTCGAAGAAACCCCCGGAACACTGATCGACTACGTGATCCGTGACCGGCGCTGGTGCCGAGGCAACCTGCAACACTTGCGCCTGCTGACCACACGTGGCCTGCACCCGGTCAGCCGCTTCCATCTGTTTCAGGGGGCAGCTGCCTACTTGATGTCGCCCGCGTGGTTCGTTCTTCTCGTGTTCTGGGCGCTTCTGGGCCGCGATGCAGAGACCAACGTGATCTCGTACTTCAACGAGGCGAACCCTCTTTTTCCCAACTGGCCACCGGCCATGACACATATCGACAGCGCCATCTTCTTGGTGGTCATGTACGCTATGCTGCTGACGCCCAAGATCACCTCTGCCCTGATTATCGCCGCCAACGGCAAGGCGGTTCGGCTCTTTGGTGGTCGTAGCGTATTTGCAGGTGCGGTGGTGACAGAACTCGCGCTGTCTGTTGCCTATGCGCCAATCATGATGATCCAGCAAACCAAGGCCGTGATCGGAGGGGTGATGGGCCGCGGCGGATGGGCACCACAAAGCCGTACCGCACAGGCGTATCCGATGACGACCTTGATCAAGTTCCATTGGATTGAAACCCTGATCGGCGCCCTTCTTTTCCTTGGGTTAGGTACGGGACTGGTGTCCTGGTGGCTAATCCCGATTGCCGCCAGCCTGGCCTTTTCTGTCCCGCTGTCTGGCCTTAGCGCATATCCTTTGGCCCATATCCGGCCACCGAGCCTACGGCTCGACAATCCTCTGACGCTTCGTGAGCCTGCCATCGTCGGCAACGCCCGTACCGCACGCGCCGAAATGCGCGCGCGGATTGAAGCGTCGGAAATCGCAGCCGAGTAGCAGTCTACGCGAGAAAGACAACGCGCGCAGTCGAGCGGTGTTGAGGCAAAGCAATGGACACCGCCAAGCGATGTCTTGTTGCGCGAAGGAATACGGGTCCGGGACCAGCCGGTAGATCGTTTCGAAGCAGAAACGGCAGCCGTCTGTTAGATTTGCGAAAACGCCCTTGCGTAGAGAGGGCGATACAATTGTTGAGCAGCACAGCGCGTCCGAAAACAACCGTTCGGAAAAAGTCTACTCGGGCTGCCATGTCACGGTCGGTAAGCCGCGCTTCAACCAACCAGGCCCTGCACCCGATCCCAGCATTCCCTCCGGCACATCGATGATCGTTGTAAATCCGGCTGTTGTCAGACGCTCGGTCAAACGACGGGAACGCACGCCGCGGGCGCAGATCAAAGCAACAGGCACATCCCTACGCCCATCCGTATGAATCAGAAGCGCTTCGGTAAAATCCTTCCGACGCATGTCCAATGGAACAGCCCCCTCACCCACACCGGTCCGCTCCCATTCGTCAGGACGGCGAATGTCGATCAACAGGATCGCACCGTTCACCGCCGAAGCATGAGCGTCCGGGGTGCTCAGCGTTCCTTCTACCCCTGCCTCGGCCGAGATGTTGTACCAGCGGGATGCAAAAACCGCGCCGCCAACGATGGCCACTCCGGCGGCAAGACCAAAGCCCCGGCGCGTCATCCGCGCCGGGGCCTTTGCCCGATCAGTTCGGGAATGTTCTGTCGGGCGATCCGTCATATCAGGTGTTTGGAGCTTCGCTTGTGAATTTCGGAATGGTGCTTTCCGATGCTGCATCACCCTCGAGGCTGACCCAGTTGCTTTCCGAAACGGTGATGTTGCCTGGAATGTCTTCTTCCCAAAAGCCCACAACAACGTCTGTGATGTTCAGATACAGCTTGTCATCGACGATGCGCCACAGGTTGGGGTTGGCGGGCACTTTCCCCCCCTTGGCAACACCGTAGGCACAGTGACCGTCATATTGAGGGGCATAGCGCGCGGGATCAGCAGCAAACTTGTCGCGGTTTTCCTCGGTTGAGAACGCAAAGGTCGCACCATTGTATTCCGCGGTGATGTCGGCATTGCCGGGAACACCTGGTGTTTGGGTTTGACCGACTGGCTTCATCTCAAGGTCAAAATAAGCCACCACATCATAACCAGAGACGGCAAACCCCGTCTCATCAATATACTGGTCGCCGGCGAACGCGGCAGTTGCGAAAGTCAAGGCACTTGCAGCAGCCGCAACGGCCAACGTGAATCGATTCATCATTTGTGATCATCCTCTGTCAAACTGAGCTCTCCGCGCGTCATTGCGGTGGATAATCAGTCATTAGGGGTCCGCGGTCCAGCATTTCAGCCTGCCTCGCGCTGATGTGAGATGACGTCGGATTCCGTGAATACCGGATGCTCTTAACGCAGGCGCGGCGGGCGGTCCGGGTCCATGCCCGGAGCGGCAGGCTCAGGCGACCGTACGGGTGCAGGTTGCGGCAAATCAAAGCGCAAACCAACACGTGCAAGACGCTGAGTCACAGGATCATTGGCCTCAAAAAATCCAACATCCATCGCTCCTGCATCGATCCCGGAAAAGGTCAAAGCCTCGGACGCGGCTCTGGTCAAGGCGCCCTCAGCGCCCGGCGCCGCCCCGACAAAAGCCAGCATGTGACTGCGCACACCATCCGTATCCGTCGTACCGACCAGATATGCAATCTGTGCCAATCCCGTTGCCGTGGCCAATTTGGTATCCACAGCCGAGATCAGCATTTCCGGCAAACCTGTTGGAGCGGATACTTCAGCCAGCCGTGCCTCAACTTCGTCCGGACCATTGCCGAGTGTCCGCGCAAGCCATTGCACTCCATCCGCATCCAGCAGAAAAGACGACTGGGCCACGTCAAGGTTCAACCCCAACCCCAACCCCTGTTCCGCAAGCAAACCTGCGATTATCCGACCGGACAGTGCGGCATATGGTGCCTCAGCACCAACAAACAGAGCCAACCGGTCCTCGCGATCAAAGACAAGAACAAGCGGACCAGAACCGGGGTCGAAGACTTGCGGCGTGATCTGCTCCCCTTGCGCCTCTGCTTCGAGCAGAAGGAACAGCTCCGCATCCCCCAAGCGCTCAAAGAACCGCAACCGCTTTGCATCATCCTCGGGCGTAGCCAGCATGGCGGCATGCGCCTGATCGAGAACCGTTTCTGTCACGCCAACACCTCTTTTACACGCGCCTGTAGCACAGGCAGCACGTCCGCCTCGAACCACGGGTTTTTCTTCAACCACGCGGTATTGCGCCAAGACGGATGAGGCAAGGGAAAGGCCCGAGGCGCGAAGTCGCGCCAAGCAGCCACGGTTTCACGCACCGACATCTTCGTCCCCAGATGCCAGGATTGGGCATATCCGCCAATCAAAAGAACCAATGGAACCTCGCCCATATGATCCATGACATCACTTCGCCACGTTTTGGCACAGATCTTGGGCGGCGGTCGGTCCGATCCCTTTGCGTCGTAACCGGGAAAGCAAAACGCCATCGGTACAATGGCCAATTTGTTTCGGTCGTAAAATGTGGCCTCGTCCATACCAAGCCAATCGCGCAGCCGGTCTCCGGAAGGGTCGGTGAAGGGCCGTCCGCTTTCGTGTACACGCGCGCCGGGCGCCTGACCCGCCACGAGGATCCGTGCGCCGGGCTTGAACCAAACGACGGGACGCGGGCTGTGCCCTGTTTCGGTCGCAGCAAATCGATCCGCACAAAGCGTGCAAGCACGAATGTCTTCAGGCAATCCCATAAAAAAACACCTATGCGACAACAATGGGTTAGGCAATCAATTCGATACTCTTCGAAATAAACCTTGCGTGACTCCAACATTTCTATAATTCTAGAAATATGAAAATAGAATCTCATCACTCGCTTGATCTGACACGCGCCGCCGCAGCCTTTGCCGCACTTGGATCAGAACAACGCCTGTCGGTTCTGCGAACGCTGGTACGGGCCGGGCCCGAAGGGCTGAGCATCGGGGCATTGGGTGACCGCACGGGCGTCACAGGCTCAACCTTGACCCATCACGTCAAAATCCTTGCCAGTGCGGGTCTTGTGACACAAGCCCGACAAGGCCGTTCGATCATCTGCGCCGCCGTCGCCTTTGACGAGGTGCAAGACCTGTCGAACTTCCTCCTTACAGAATGCTGCGCAGACAGCCCCAACTCGGATCATGATCATGGCTGACACCACTACACCGGTACCTGCTCAACGGCGCAAGTTCCTTGATGGCGCATGGATTGCATCGATCGCGGTTCTTGTGGTTCTGGCTGTTCTGGACATAGCGCAGCTTTGGCCGACGATCACCTTTGCCGCGAATGCGTTGCTACACACAGCCCCGTTCATCGCCTTTGCAGTCTGCGCAGTTGCCTATCTAAAAGCCACGGGCGCGGAAAACCTGCTGGCAAAGGCGTTTGAGGGGAACCCCGCACGCATGATCGTCATGGCAGCACTGCTGGGCGGCTTGTCACCCTTTTGTTCCTGCGAAGTCATCCCGTTTATCGCTGCACTGCTTGCAGTAGGTGCACCGCTTGGCGCGGTTATGGCTTTCTGGCTGGCGTCTCCGCTGATGGACCCGGCCATGTTCGCAATCACCACTGGCGCAATCAGCTTCGAATTCGCCTTGGCAAAGACAATTGCGGCGGTCGCGCTTGGTATGTTCGGCGGGTTTGGAACGCTGATGCTGTCGGGCACACCGGTCTTTACAAATCCGCTACGTGAGAAGCCGTCGGTGGGCGGGTGCTGTGGCGTGAAACAGCCCTTCTCATCACAGCCGATCTGGCGGTTCTGGACCGAACGCAACCGCCTCGACATCTTCCGTAGCACGGCTTTGGACAATGCGATTTTCCTGCTCAAATGGCTGACGCTCGCCTACGTGATCGAGGCAGTCATGGTGCACTATATGCCCGCCGATCTGATTGCATCGGTTCTGGGCGATGGTGGCATCGGCACGGTGATCCTTGGTGCGCTTGTGGGCATGCCTGCCTATCTGAATGGTTACGCGGCCGCGCCGCTGGTGGCAGAACTGATGGATCAGGGTATGGCTGCAGGAGCAGCTATGTCATTCATGCTGGCCGGTGGCGTCAGTTGCATCCCCGCCGCAATAGCCGTTTGGGCGCTCGTCAAACCACGCGTCTTTGCTGCTTACCTGAGTTTCGCACTGGCGGGGTCTGTCATCGCCGGCATGGCTTGGCAAATTCTGAGCTGAGGCATACTCAGAGTACGAACAAACAGCACACGGGCATATCAAAGACCCGTGTACATTCCCCCAAACTGTCCATTCCGTCGCGACAATACCCCGTGAAACCTATACATTTAACAGGACTTTGGACATAATATCGCCTAAGTCGGTGATTAGACCGTTAAGACGCCTCTGGTAAGGAGGGCCCTGGTCTCCCACGTTAATGCGCGGGGACAAAGCAGACACCGCGGAGCAACGGGGATGCTGGAATTCGAAAATGTATCCAAGTCCTTCTGGACGGGCACACAGCGCAAGGTGATCCTTGATCGTGTATCCTTCCGGGTGGAATTGGGCCATTCGTTTGGCGTGCTGGCCCCCAATGGCACCGGCAAGACGACCCTGATCAACATGATGGCAGGGCTCGAGAAGCCAGATGAGGGCGAAATCCGCCGCAGCTGCAACATCTCCTTTCCTCTTGGGTTCATGGGCGGGGTGCTGCCCAAGATCTCTGCACTCGAAAACTCACGTTACATTGCACGGCTCTATGGGCTTGATCCCGACTATGTGGAAAGCTTCTGTCGCTGGCTCTGTAACCTGGGTGAGTATTTCGACCAGCCCTTGGGTACGTATTCATCGGGCATGCGGGCGCGGTTTTCATTCGCGCTTATGTTGGCTCTTGACTTTGACATCTACCTGATCGACGAGGGCATGCCCTCGTCAACAGACGTTGAATTTAATCGCAAAGCAGGCGAGGTACTGCAGGAACGGCTGCGTACCACAACAATCATCATCGTGTCGCATCAGGCGCAAACGCTTGAGAAATTTGCGCGCTCAGCCGCAGTTTTGCTGGACGGCAAACTGCACATGTTTGACACGCTGGAAGAGGCAAAACGGCTTTATGACTACGAAACCCAAAGCTAGGAAGTTCCGGATCAAGCGCACAGCGCCCGCGCTTGGCAGTGCGGCGCCTGCGTCCGAGCGCGATACCCCTCCCGAAAAGCCAGCGCCTGAGGCCAAGCCGCGTGAGCAAACTCAAAAACCTTCCGCCCAAAGCGGAGAAGTCGCGTCGAACCAACAGGTGCAAAGCGAAAATACCATTGATGCGATACGCCAGGAGGGGCTGACCGGTCGGCAACTACGCATGGCGCGACGGGTGGCGCAGAAGCATGGGCTGGCACCCACATCCGACTTTGATGCCGTTCGCCTGCTGCGCGCCAAGGGAATTGATCCATTCCAACGCGCGAACATGCTGGAGCTTGTTGTGCCGCAGGCGGGGGCCGAACAACATGAAGGCGGCGCGCCGGATGCCTTCGCAAGCCTGCCTGCAAGTGCCGGAGGTGCTGGGCGCGCGCAACTGCCACAAACCGTGCCTGTGAAACAGCAGCAACTGCCGTCAACAGAGCTTAGCCCCGCAGACCGCAGATCTCAGGAAATCCAGAACATCCAGCGCGACATTGCACGGCGTCGTCGCAAGAAGATGGGCCTTTTGCTGGTCCGGCTGGCCTTTTTCGTGATCCTGCCCACCTTCCTTGCCGGCTACTATTTTTATACAATCGCCACGCCGATGTACGCGACCAAGTCCGAGTTCCTGATTATTCAGAACGAAGGATCGGGCGGCGCCGGACCCCTTGGCGGCCTTCTGCCTACACAATTCGCCACCAACGCCGACAGCATTGCCGTGCAAGGCTTTTTGCAGTCCAAGGATGCGATGCTGCGGCTCGACCGCGATGTCGGCTTCAAGACGCATTTCACACAGAACTGGATCGACCCAATCCAGCGGCTGAGTGACAATCCCACCAATGAAGAAGCCTACAAAACCTATAAGAAAAACGTCAAAATCGGCTATGATCCGACAGAGGGCATGATCCGGATGGAAGTGGCCGCCGCTGATCCACTGGTATCGGCCGAGTTCTCAAGCCAGTTGATCGACTACGCGGAACAGCGCGTAAACAACCTGTCCGCACAAAAGCGCGATGACCAGATGCGCGACGCCCGCCAAGGGTTTGAACGAGCAGAGTCGGAGCGCCGCACAGCGCAAGAAAACCTTGTCCGATTGCAGATCGAGGGCTCCACCCTCGACCCGGAGGGCGTGATCGCTTCCCTGCGCACGCAGATCGGCCAACTCGAAACACAAATCATCGAAAAAGAGATCGAGCTGGCCAGCTTGCTGAACAACGCGCGGCCCAACCAGAGTCGTGTGGACGGCGCACGCGGCACGCTTGAAATCCTCAAGGACCAACTTGCGGCTCTCAACAACAAGATGACCGACGTGAGCCAAGGCGAAAACTCACTGGCGGAGCTTGCCGCACGCATCCAGATCGCCCAGGCCGACCTTGCCTCACGCGACTTGATGCTGCAATCGGCTCTGCAACAGATGGAACAGGCGCGGGTCGAAGCAACCCGTCAGGTGCGCTATCTTACAGTTGCTGTGGAACCCATCGCGCCCGAGGAACCGACCTATCCCCGCGCATTCGAAAACACGATCTTGGCATTCCTCGTCTTTGCAGGCATCTATCTGATGATCTCGCTCACCGCGTCGATCCTGAGAGAACAGGTGACAAGCTAGGGTCTGGACCCACTATGAAACATGTTGAAGTCGCCGATCTCACGATCGGCAATGACCGTCCCTTGACGGTGATCGCAGGCCCTTGCGCCTTGGAGAGCATCGACCTCGGCCAAGCGGTCGCTGGGCGTATGAAGGAAGTCTGCGAGGCCGCTGGCGCGCAATATGTCTTCAAAGCAAGCTATGACAAAGCCAACCGCACATCGCTAAAGGGTGGGCGCGGCCTTGGGCTGGACGCTGGGTTAAAAGCGCTGCAAGCGGTCAAAGAGTCCATCGGTGTCCCAGTACTTACGGATGTGCATACAGAGGCTCAATGCGCCCCGGTGGCTGAAGTCGCTGACATCCTGCAAATCCCCGCCTTCCTCTGCCGTCAGACGGACATGCTTTTGGCCGCTGGCGACACGGGTGCCGTGGTGAACATAAAGAAGGGCCAGTTCCTGGCTCCGTGGGAAATGCCCAACATCATCACCAAGGTCGAAAGCACCGGCAACACCCGTATCCTGCTAACAGAGCGGGGCACATCCTTCGGCTACAACACTCTGGTGGCCGACATGCGGTCGCTGCCGCAGATGGCGCAAACCGGCTATCCGGTGGTGATGGACGCCACGCATTCGGTGCAGCAACCGGGGGGCAAAGGTGGATCAAGTGGCGGGCAGCGTGAATTTGCACCTGTTATGGCGCGGGCGGCAGTGGCCATCGGGGTCGGGGCCGTCTTTATCGAAACGCACCCCGATCCCGACACCGCTCCGTCAGACGGGCCAAATATGATTTATCTCGATCAAATGCCCGCCCTGATCGAGACTCTTATGCAGTTCGATGCGCTCGCCAAAGCGCGCCCAATGACATTTTAGTCAAAGAGTTTTCCATGACCAAACCTGCCGCCACCGTGACCCCGAACACGTGGGAATTCCTGCGCGACCCCATGATTAAGCCGACGGGCTTCCGCGAGTATGATGCGCGCTGGAAATACCCGGACGAGATCAACCTTCCCGGGGTAACAGCACTTGGTCTTGGCCTTGGGACACAAATGCGACGGCGCGGCATCGATCCTGTGATTGCCGTAGGCAACGACTATCGTGATTACTCTCTCAGCATCAAGAACGCCCTGATCGTCGGGCTGATGCAGGCAGGGATACAGGTCAAGGACATCGGCCCCGCACTGTCCCCCATGGCCTATTTTAGCCAGTTCCACCTTGATGTGCCGGCGGTTGCCATGGTCACTGCCTCTCATAATCCCAATGGCTGGACCGGCGTCAAGATGGGCTTTGATCGCCCCCTCACTCACGGCCCGGACGAGATGTCGGAACTGCGCGATATCGTATTGAATGGTAGTGGTGAAGCACGTCCTGGCGGCGGTTATGAATTCGTTGACGACGTGCAGGAAGCGTACCTTCAGGACCTTGTCGGCGACTTCAGAATGACACGCCCACTCAAGGTCGTATGCGCCACTGGCAACGGCACCGCCGCTGCCTTTGCCCCCGAACTCTTCCGCCGCATCGGTGTCGAAGTGGTCGAAAGTCACACAACGCTCGACTACACCTTTCCAAACTACAACCCGAACCCCGAAGCCATGGAAATGCTGCACGACATGGCGGACAGCGTAAAAGCTTCTGGCGCAGACCTTGCGCTTGGATTTGACGGGGATGGTGACCGCTGCGGCGTTGTGGATGATGAAGGGGAAGAGATCTTTGCCGACAAGGTGGGGGTCATCATGGCGCGCGACTTGTCGAAACTCTACCCGAACGCAACCTTCGTGGCCGATGTGAAATCCACCGGCCTCTTCGCCTCAGACCCCGAACTGCAAGCGAACGGCGTCACGGCAGACTATTGGAAAACCGGACACAGCCACATGAAGCGGCGGGTCAAGGAAATCGGCGCCCTCGCAGGGTTTGAAAAATCAGGCCACTATTTTCTCGCTGAGCCAATAGGCCGCGGCTACGATTGCGGGATGCGGGTCGCAGTTGAAATCTGCAAACTATTGGATCGCAACCCTGACATGAAGATGTCGGATCTGCGCAAGGCGCTGCCGAAAACACACTCAACCCCGACAATGTCCCCCTACTGCTCGGATACTGAAAAATACAGCACACTGGACCGTATTGTCGCCAAGCTGACAGCCAAGGCCGTTGCGAATGAACCCATCGCAGGTCGCGCAATCAAGGAGGTGGTGACGGTAAACGGCGCTCGGGTCATTCTGGATAACGGCGGTTGGGGTTTGGTGCGCGCTTCGTCCAACACGCCGAACTTGGTGGTGGTGTGCGAAAGCCCGGAAAGCGAAGACGAGTTGCGCGCGATTTTCGCAGACATCGATGCGATAGTCCGGACTGAAGATACCGTTGGGGAATACGATCAGACCTTTTGACGGGCGCGCCGACCCATAACCTGACGCAATGCTCGTAATTTAGAAACGGGCCACAATCAGTTTTGTGGCCCGTCCATTCAGACCGCCTGCCAACCCTCTTACTGCGAACAGGTTGAAGCCATTCCGCTTTATGTTGCACAGCCTAGAAGAAACTTACGTCTGCTAACGAGCCATCACTGCAATATGTCGAAGCGTTTGCAGATCAGGTTTCTTGGCGTCCTATATGTTCGAAAGCCCATCGCTTCGTAGTACGCCAACCCTTCCGGATTATTCGCACCAATGCTTGCGTCGATATGGGCCAACCCTGCATCTTGCGCAGCCCTACATGTGACATCGAATAATGCGCGGCCAACGCCACGCCGTGCTGCGGAGGGTCGTATGTGCGTGCCAACAATGCCCCACCCAGGTTCTACACCCCATTGGTTGCCCGCACGGGCAGTTTTGAGTGACTGGAATCCAAGTATGATCCCATCGTCCTCGGCCACGGAGCAACGAATCTTATCGACGCTTTCAATGTAGTATTGCCGTACGAATTCCTCATCGTCAGGACTCAAACGTTTGCCAGCGGCCGTCAGCTCGCGAAGAAATGTGCTCATCTGCTCAATATCTTCAACTGTGCCATCCCTGATCATCATCGCCACTCTCCATTGCGTTTTGGCGATCATGCACATCAGTCACATGCGACCTCAAGGACCCGCAAGCGAGCAAAAGGTGGGGTGGCACAAAACAGCAAAAGGTCGTTTGGCCGATACAAGCGCCGACCATCAGCTGGTATCAACTTTCTGCTTGCCACTTCGGGCAAGTTTCCGATACGAAACCCTCACAGCTTGATGTTGGGAGAACCAGCTTACTGGTGCCGAAGGAGCAACTGCCTCGGAAACTCTCAGGCCAAAGGACCAATGTCAGGCCAAACTACTCTGGAGAGTGATGCCATTGGCATCCGCCGAAGGGATAATGATCTCAGGCACCCGGGACAGAGGAGGCACCGACGCGCAAGAGATGTCTTGCGCATGACTTGGTGCCGCATGATTTGACGCAAATCTTGTCGGCTTGAAAAAGGTGATGAGGCATGTCCGATCTAAAGCAGACCCCGCTTCACGCGTTGCACGTTGCCCTTGGGGCCAAGATGGTACCCTTTGCGGGGTATGACATGCCGGTGCAATACGAACTGGGGGTCATGAAAGAGCACCTCCATGCGCGGGCGAAGGCCGGTCTTTTTGACGTCAGCCATATGGGGCAGATCATTGTGCGCGGGACGACTTATGACGCGGCTGCACGTGGTCTGGAATCGCTGATTCCAGTCGATGTGCTGGGCTTGGGCAAGAACCGCCAACGTTATGGCTTTTTCACGAATGCGGATGGCGGCATCGAAGACGATCTGATGCTGGCGAACCGCGGGGATCATGTGTTCGTTGTGGTGAATGCTGCCTGCAAGGACGCCGATATTGCGCATATGAAAGCCGCGCTTGAACCGGGTGTGACGGTGACTGAGATCACCGACCGTGCCTTGCTGGCTTTGCAGGGGCCTGCCGCTGAAGGTGTGCTGGCCGCGCTCGATCCGCGTGCAGCAGAGATGCGCTTTATGGATGTGGCTACGCTGGATCTGAACGGGGTTGAGGTCTGGGTTTCCCGGTCCGGCTACACGGGCGAAGACGGGTACGAGATTTCGGCACCCATGGATGTCGCGGAAGACATTGCAAAGGCCTTGCTGGACCATTCTGACGTTGAAGCCATCGGCCTGGGCGCGCGCGATTCCCTGCGGTTGGAGGCGGGGCTGTGCCTATATGGGCATGACATTGACGCCACAACAACGCCTGTTGAGGGCGGCCTGACATGGGCGATCCAGAATGTGCGGCGCGCGGGCGGAGACCGGGAAGGTGGCTTCCCGGGCGCGGAGAAAATCCTGGCCGAGATGGATAGCGGCGCTGCGCGCAAGCGCGTGGGGTTGCTGCCTGCCGGTCGCGCGCCCATGCGCGAGGGCGTGGTGCTGCTTGTAACCGAGGATGCAACGGATTCAATTGGTACCATCACCTCGGGTGGGTTTGGCCCCACGGTCGGGGGACCCGTTGCTATGGGTTATGTCACCACTGAATACGCCGCGTTGGGCACCACGATTTTCGGCGAATTGCGTGGAAAACGCCAACCACTCACGGTAGCAAAAATGCCGTTCACGTCAGCCAATTTCAAACGATAGTAGAGAGGAAACCCTATGAAATTCACCGAAGAACACGAATGGCTGCGCGCCGACGGGGATGACTATGTCGTAGGCATCACCGAGCACGCTACCACTCAGCTGGGCGATCTGGTCTTTGTCGAACTGCCCGAAGTTGGCACGACCGTCACCAAGGACGAAGAGATCGTGGTCATCGAAAGCGTGAAGGCCGCGTCCGACATCATGGCTCCTGTCGATGGCGAAATCACCGAAGTGAATACAGCGCTAGCGGATGACCCGAGCCTTGCAAACAGCGACCCGCTCGGCGCTGGCTGGTTCTTCAAGATCAAGCCTTCCGACGCGTCCCAGATCGACACCTTGATGGATGAAGCCGCCTATAACGCGCTGATCAGCTAAGGAACATAATCGATGACTTTCAAACCCACCGACTATTTGCCCTATGATTTTGCGAACCGCCGCCATATTGGGCCATCCCCTGCCGAAATGGACGAGATGCTGAAAGTGGTGGGGGCGAAAGACCTCGACGCGCTGATCGACGACACGATCCCGGCCAACATCCGGCAAAAGGAACCGTTGGATTTCGGCAAGGCCAAGTCGGAAAGGGAACTTTTGCACCACATGCGGGTGACGGCGTCCAAGAACAAAGTGCTGACCTCGTTGATTGGCCAAGGCTATCACGGGACAGTCACGCCCCCGGCGATCCAGCGGAACATTCTTGAAAACCCAGCGTGGTACACGGCTTACACGCCCTACCAACCCGAGATCAGCCAAGGCCGGCTTGAAGCCCTGTTAAATTTCCAGACCATGGTGTCGGACCTGACCGGGCTCGAGATTGCCAACGCATCGCTGCTGGACGAGGCCACGGCCTGCGCCGAGGCGATGACCATGGCACAGCGGATCAGCAAGTCGAAGGCGGTTGGCTTCTTTGTCGATGAGAATTGCCACCCTCAGAACATCGCTGTGATGAAGACGCGGGCACAGCCGTTGGGCATAGAAATCACCGTCGGCAATCCCGATGATTTTGATGCCAGCACCGTATTTGGCGCGATTTTCCAGTATCCGGGTACCCATGGTCACATCCGGGATTTTACCGATCAAATCGCAAAGCTGCATGAGAATAAGTCCATTGGCATCATCTCTGCTGATCCGCTGTCGCTAACCCTGCTCAAGGAGCCGGGGGCGATGGGCGCGGATATCGCCGTTGGCACGACTCAGCGCTTTGGTGTGCCTGTCGGCTATGGCGGTCCACACGCGGCTTATATGGCGACCAAGGCCAACTATGCCCGTAACATGCCGGGCCGGATTGTCGGGGTGTCGGTCGACAGCTTTGGCAACCGGGCCTACCGCCTGTCCCTGCAAACGCGCGAGCAGCACATCCGCCGGGAAAAGGCGACGTCGAATGTCTGTACGGCGCAGGCGTTGCTGGCCGTCATGGCTGGATTCTACGGCGTTTTTCACGGACCGGACGGCCTGAAAGCCATTGCGCAGCGCATCCACCGCAAGACCGCCCGATTGGCAGAGGGGCTGAAACAGGCGGGCTTCGATGTGCGCCCAGCAAGCTTCTTTGACACGATCACAGTCGATGTGGGGCCATTGCAATCGGCTGTGATCAAGTCCGCCATCGACGAAGGTATCAACCTGCGCGCAGTGGGGGCGACCGCAATCGGCATCACGCTGGACGAACGCACGCGGCCCGCCACTATTGAAAAGGTCTGGCGCGCGTTCGGGATCGAACGGCAGGACAAGGATTACACGCCGCATTACAACATGCCGGAGAAGCTGATCCGCACATCCGACTTCATGACACACCCGATTTTTCACATGAACCGGGCCGAGACGGAGATGATGCGCTACATGCGCCGGCTCGCGGATCGCGATCTGGCGCTGGACCGTGCAATGATCCCGCTGGGGTCGTGCACCATGAAGCTGAATTCTGCCGCCGAGATGATGCCGGTCAGTTGGCGAGAGTTTTCGCTACTGCATCCCTATTGCCCCAAGGATCAGGCCGCGGGGTATATCGAGATGATCGACGATCTGTCGGCCAAGCTGTGCGATGTGACCGGCTATGACGCGATTTCCATGCAACCCAATTCGGGCGCGCAAGGGGAATATGCGGGCCTTTTGACCATCGCAAGCTGGCACCGGGCCAACGGCGAAGGACATCGTGACATCTGCCTAATCCCGATGAGCGCCCACGGCACCAATCCTGCATCCGCCCAGATGGTCGGGTGGAAGGTGGTGCCCGTGAAGTCAGCGGACAACGGCGACATTGATCTGGATGATTTCCGGGCCAAGGTGGCGGAACACAGGGACAACCTTGCCGGTTGCATGATCACGTATCCGTCGACCCACGGCGTGTTCGAAGAGACGGTAATCGAGGTGTGCCAGATCACACATGATGCGGGCGGACAGGTCTATATCGACGGGGCCAACATGAATGCCATGGTGGGTCTGAGCCGCCCCGGCGACCTGGGCGGCGATGTCAGCCATCTCAACCTGCACAAGACATTCTGCATCCCGCATGGTGGCGGTGGCCCCGGCATGGGACCCATCGGTGTCAAAGCGCACCTGACCAAACACCTTCCGGGCGACCCCAATGGTGGCGAGGGTGCGGTCAGCGCTGCAGCCTTTGGGTCACCCTCTCTGTTGCCTATCTCGTGGGCCTACTGCCTGATGATGGGCGGTGACGGGCTGACGCAGGCGACGCGCGTTGCCATCCTGAACGCCAACTACATCGCGAAACGGCTCGAAGGGGCATTCGACGTTCTGTACAAGGGGCCAACCGGTCGCGTGGCGCATGAATGTATCATCGACACGCGCCCCTTTGCCGACAACGCGCACATCACGGTGGACGACATTGCAAAGCGGCTGGCAGATTGCGGGTTCCATGCGCCCACGATGTCGTGGCCGGTGGCGGGCACCTTGATGATCGAACCGACCGAGTCCGAGAACAAGGCAGAGCTGGATCGTTTTTGCGATGCCATGCTGGGCATCCGCGATGAGATCCGTGCGATCGAAGAGGGGACAATGGACCCCGAGAACAACCCCCTCAAGAACGCGCCGCATACGATGGAAGACTTGGTGCGGGATTGGGATCGCCCTTACAGTCGTGAAAGCGGTTGCTTCCCAACCGGATCCTTCCGAGTCGACAAGTATTGGCCACCGGTCAACCGGGTCGACAATGTCTGGGGAGACAGAAACCTGTCCTGCACCTGTCCACCGATGGAGGACTATGCCAAAACGTAAGCCGGAGACTCGCAACCCATTGATTCACAAGCATTTAATAAAAATGCGGGAGGTTTTTGGCCCGGGCAGCACGCACCCAGTTTGGGACGAAGGGCACGATCTTGTCTTGGGTGGGCACCATGACTTCAATGAAACTGGCGCCGTCATGCGCGATGGCGGTTGCCAGTGTGGATTCGATATCCGCCTCTGACGTGATCCGCGACGTGGCGAACCCAAACCCTTCGGCGATTTTCAGGTAATCCACAGTGCCGAAATCCGTCGACCACGGCGCATCCACATCATCCAGCAACACGGCTTCGCCCCGGATCCAACCGAAGCTATCATTTCGATTCAGGACGATGGTCACATTCTTTCCGGATCGTTTGATCGTTTCCATGTCCCCCATCACAAAACCAAGCGATCCATCCCCGGTGAACGAAATCACCGGGCTGTCACAGGCATAGGACGCCCCCAGAGCCGCTGGAACGGAATAGCCAAGCGCCCCCATGGAATAGTTGGTGATATAGCGCCGCCCCGCCCTGCGAAACGTCAACAGCGCCGAAGGGTAGATCGCGCTGACCCCCGGTTCGGAGGTGACGACTGCGTTGTCGGGCATAAGCCTGTCCAACGCCTGTGACAGTTTGACGGGCGATATCGTCCCTTCGGGCATCGGGATGTTCGAGTTGAACACCTTGTCGAGCGCCGTCTTTTTCGTCGCGGTCACATCAACGCGGGGACGGTCAAAATTTGAGTGCTCCGTCTTGATGATCTCGACCATGTATTCAAGGCTTGCCCGCGCATCGCCTACCATGCCAACTTCAACCGGGAAGTTGTTGCCGATATGCGCTTCTGCGATATCAAGGTGCAGAAAGGTCTTGCTGTACGGGTCGCCATACAGCTTCCAGTGATCCGTAGCTGCACTGTCCGTGTTCGACCCGATGAAAAAGATCGTATCGGCATCGTAGACATATTGATTGGAATACTCCATTCCACCGCGCCCACCGATGACCCGCAAAGCCAGCGGATGATCCTCTCGGATCGTGCCCTTGCCCGGCGTGGTCGTCCCGACCGGTATTTGCAGCAGTTCAGCCAGTTCAACAATAACCTCTGATGCTTTGGAGATCAGCGCGCCCTGCCCGCAGACAATTGCTGGTTTTTCGGCAGCCAGTAGCACGTCGATCGCCGCCCGGATCTTGCCATGGTTGGCGACCGGACGATGCGCAGGATAGGTGCTGTATTCACCTTCGGCATAGAGATCAGTAACCTCTGCCTCTTCGCCAAAAATGTTGATCGGCACGCGAATGTGGACGGGCGCCGGTCTGCCCGAGGTTGCAACGCGAAAGGCACGCCGAACAAGGAAAGGGATTTCGCTGACCTTGGTGACGACAAAAGATTCCTTGCAGATGCTGTCATACAGCGCCGTTTGATCCACACCCGTCAGCCCATGTCTCTTGTCCTGATTGATCGGAATGTCGGAGCTGAAAAAGATAATGGGCACCGAGCTCAGGAATGCTTCGGTGATGCCCGGGGTGCAGTGGGTCACGCCCGGGCTGGGGGCTTCAAGCACACAGGGTTTGCCGGTGATTTTGGCATAGGCCTCGGCTGCATATGAAGCCGTGCGTTCGTCGCGGGTCAGGACAAATTCGATGTCCGAGTGTTTGCGCCATTCCTTGTACCACCCGATTGTTGTTTCACCTGGCAATCCAAAGACGTGGGTGACATCATGCAATTCCAGCATTCGCAAGAGCGCCTGCGCGCCATTCATACGTTGCGGGGCTGGTATGTTTGGCATCAGCAACCTTCCTATGTCAGCAGCTGTGTCCGGTGGCGTGCAAGCGCATCCGGATCAGGCGCGGTTCCAAGGCCCGAAGTTGTCGGCACATGGACATGACCCTCACTCACCGGGAATGGCGTTTCGGCCAAATCCGCCCCGGCATAGAATGTGGACATGTAGAATTCGCAACCGAGTGTCAGATCGGGAACGGCGGCCATCAGATGTGCACCTGCCATGTGGGCAATGGACGTCTCGAACATGCAGCCTCCGTAAACTTCAATACCGGCCGCACGCGCAATCGCCGCGATCTCGATACATCGGCGGATGCCGCCGGATTTGGCGGTTTTAAGCGAGAAGATGTCGGCCATGCGGGCCGCCGCACCTCGGGTTGCATCGCGCACATCAAATACACTTTCATCAGCCATGATCGGCACATCGACGGCGCGGGTAATCTCGGCCAACACTTCGCGCTCGTGTCGTTTGACGGGTTGTTCTACGAAATCGGGGCGAAACGTTTCGAGGTCGCGAATGTGCCGGATCGCGTCATAGGCCGGCAGGCCCTGATTGTAATCGACACGCAAGCGGATATCGTCGCCATAGCGCGCACGCAGCTTTTCAAGGCGCATCAGATCAAAGGCGTGATCGGCAAAACCGGTCTTCAGCTTGAAGATCCGCACACCGCTGTCCCAGATATGGGCAACGTCCTCCTGATCGGCGCCGAAATCGGGGTTCGCAACCGAAAAGCTGAGCGGAATACTGTCGCGGTGCCGCCCGCCTACCAACTCGGCCACGGGTAAGCCCGCAACTTGTCCGGTGATGTCTAGCAACGCGCATTCCAAGGCGGCCTTGGCCTCGTTGTGGCCCACAAGGAGCTGGTCTGCATCATTCAGGATCGGTTCGACCAACACAGGGTCACGCCCGATGACATGAGGGCGAAGATTCACATGCAGCGCAGCGGCATTACCCTCGACCGTTCCGGTGAAGACCGGCCATGGCGATGCCTCTCCCCAGCCTGTCAGGCCAGTATCAGTTACAAGTTCGCAGAGAACCACATTGATCCCGCCCACATCGCCCGACCCGTGCGAATGGACCGCTCTGGCTGGAATGGAAACGCAATGAACGCGCATCTCAGTGATACGGTGATCGCTCACTTTGGAACGGCCTCACTGAGACGGATGTCGTCCAGATCTGCGGGAAAGCGGCGTGGCAGCAGTCCGGCTTGAAACCACATCAGATAGGTGTAGATCGAAAAGACCGGGCGCCCGGTGGCACGCCGGATGTCGGCGGCATAGGGCACCATATTGGTGCACTCGAGCAGGATGGCACCTACCTTTGGGTGATCCGCAACCAGTTGCATCGCTGCCGAAGTGTTATCCGCCCGCGCCTTGTCAAAGTCGATCTCTGCTGCATCATCAAGGATGCGCGTGGTGAAGTGTGATCCAGCCCCAGTACCTGCAACTGGTGTATCTGGCGCAATACCAGCTGCCTCCAGATGCACGGGTGTCAGTGTCTCGGACGAAATGGTGAGAATACCCAGCGAATGATCGGCAGGCAACGACTGTCGAATGAGGGGCGCTTGCAACAGCGATGAGGATGCGACCGGCACCCCGAGGGCGCGCGACATGTCGTGTTGAAAAGGAACGAGAAACCCGCAATTTGTCGCGATCCCGTCGCATCCAAGATCAACCAACTCGCGACCTGCCCCGATAAATGCGTCCAGCAGCGGTGTCGCATCGCCGCGCACCACTTTGTCGGGCGTGGCTGCAGAGACAACCTTGAACTGGACGGGGAACGGCCATGTGGCTGCGTTGCCAATATCTCCGGGAATGCGGGGAAACCGGGTGTTCAGCATCAGGACGCCCACCGTCGCTCCAAAGACTGTTTTGCCACCATATGTCGTCATGTCAGTTCTTCCTGAGGGGCGTAAAGATCAGCAAAGGCAAGGCGCACGGCCTCGGACGCATGTTTTGCGCGGTGTTCGATATGATCGCGCATGGCAGCAGAGGCCGCAGCACCATCCCCGGTGCGGACGATGTCCAGAACCGCACGATGCCGTTCCGTTGTCGTGCGTCCGGCAGCTTGCAGACGTCGCAAATCAGCCGTGCGAACAAAGCGGATCTTGTCATAGATCGTTTCGAGCATTCGCAACAGCTCGGGGTTGCCCGACAGACCCGCCAGTTGCAGATGAAATGCCTCATCCAGCTCCATCAACCGGATTGGGTTTGTGCAGTTTGAATATTCATCCGCCGAGAGGTCCAGCGATGCATCGATCGCCTCTAGTTCAGCGGGTTTGGCGTGCATTGCTGCTTGACGCACCGCCTCGCACTCAATCGCCATCCGTGCCTGATACAAATGAATGATCCGCTTGTCAGACAGCGTCCGGCAAAAGAAACCGCGCCCCGCGCGAAACTCAACAAACCCTTCTGCAACCAAACGATTCAACGCTTCGCGCAACGGCGTGCGGCTGGCGCCCAAATCTCGCGATAACGATGATTCATTAATCCTTTCACCCGGCTTGAAGGCAAAAGATGCCGCCATTTCACGCAATTTAAAATAAATCGCGCTGACCGTGTCGTTCATCTCAGACGTGGCATGGTTCATCTCTTCGTATCCCGATGTGTCAGAGGCAGCCTAGCGCAACCCTTGCATTGCGCACAAGGCTGTGCATTGATCTGTATACAATACTACAACTGTTTTCAGAGGTCGAGCAGCAAGACAATGCCAAAGCGCGTGATCATAGCCGGGGCCGGGATTGTCGGCGTCTCAACTGGGATCTGGCTGCGCCGCATCAGCGATGCTGAGGTCACGATAATCGACCGGCTACGCCCGGGCGAAGGGACCTCGCACGGAAATGCCGGCGTCCTCGCCGCCTGTTCGATTGCGCCCGTGACCGCTCCGGGGCTGACGCGTAAAGCACCTCGAATGCTTGTGAACCCGGATTTTCCCCTGTTCATGCGCTGGGGCTACTTTCCGAAACTGCTGCCTTGGTTGCTCAGGTATCTATCTAACGCCAATGAAAGTGACACACGCCGCATTGCGGATGGGCTGACCACCATCGTCGCGGACAGTGTCGACCAGCACAAAGCACTTGCGGCCGACACCGATGCAGCAAGCTGGGTAAGCGACGGCGACTATTCTTTTGCCTATTCAAACCGCGCCGCATTCGAAGCCGACGCCTATACTTGGGGCCTGCGCCGAGATGCGGGGTTTGAACCGATCATCCGGGAAGGTGACGCCGCACGCGCATATGAACCCAACCTGTCGCCCGACATAGGACTGCTGGCAACGATGCAGGACCACGGATATGTCCGCGACCCGGGTCGCTACGTCAAAGCGTTGGCGGTCGAGTTCGAAAGACTTGGCGGCACGATCTTGCAGGCCGAGATCAAAGATTTCGACCTCACCGACGGCAAGATCTCGGCAGTGCAGACAGATCAGGGGCCGCATGCTTGCGATCAAGCCATCCTTGCGACCGGTGTTTGGTCCAAACCCCTGATGCAGAAACTGGGCCTGTCGATCCCGATCGAAGCAGAACGCGGCTATCATATTATCTTCAAGGATGCCGCGGGCGGACCCTCGCATCCTGTAATGGTCGCCAGCGGAAAATTCGTCGCCACCCCGATGGCCGCAGGCTTGAGATGCGCGGGCATCGTCGAATTCGGCGGGCTGTCTGCCGGGCCTTCAAAGCCGCCTCTGGACTTTTTGCGCAGGCACGCCAAAGCCAGCTTTCCCAACCTGACCTACAGCGAAGAGGTCGAATGGCTTGGCCATCGCCCTGCCCCATCCGACAGCCTCCCACTAATTGGGCAAGTGGGCGAGACAGGCGTATTCACAGCGTTCGGACACCATCATATTGGATTGACCGGTGGGCCGAAAACGGGAAGGATCACCGCAGGTCTTGTCGCGGAACAGCCCGTAAATACTGACATAAGTGCATTTAACCCAATGCGTTTTTCCTAAGGCCGCGCCAAAAAGAAATGACCACCAGGGAGACTACAATGACAAAATTCACCAAAACATGCGCCACGCTGGCTGCGACGACGATGCTTGCGCTGCCCGCTGCTGCACAAGAGAAATGGGACCTGCCGATGGCGTACTCAGGGTCCAACTTTCACTCCGTCACCGGTGCTGAGTTTGCGGAATGTGTGACGACCGGCACAGGCGGCGCGATCGAGATTACAACACACCCATCAGGCTCACTGTTTGCGGGCGCAGACATTAAGCGCGCGGTCCAGACGGGACAGGTGCCGATTGGTGAGCGCCTGCTGTCCGGCCACCAGAACGAAAGTGCGATCTTTGGCTGGGACTCCGTTCCATTCCTCGTCTCGTCCTTCGATGAGCACGACAAGCTCTACGGCGCAGCCAAACCGCATCTCGAAGAGCTGTTGGCTGAGCAGAACCTGACACTGCTTTACTCCGTGCCGTGGCCGCCGCAGGGCCTCTACTTCAACAAGGAGGTGAACGGCGTTGCAGACATGGAGGGGATCAAGTTCCGCTCCTACAACAACGCCACCGCACGTCTTGCTGAACTGACGGGCATGTTGCCAGTGCAGATCGAAGCCGCCGAGATCAGTCAGGCCTTTGCGACCGGCGTGGCGGAATCCATGGTGTCCTCGGGCGCGACTGGCTACGACCGGAAAGTCTGGGAAAGCCTAAGCCACTTCTATGCCGTGGATGCCTGGCTGCCACGCAACTACATGCTGATCAACTCCGACGTCTGGTCCGGCGTGGATGAGGCGAACAAGAACGTCATCAACGCCTGTGCAGGCATGGCCGAATATGCAGGCACGTGGCGCGCCAAGGAATACACTGGCTTCACCCTGGCGGGCTTGGCCGAGGGCGGTATGAGTGTTGGCCCAGCTGGCGATGCGCTCATGTCAGAGCTCAAGGACATCGGCGCTACAATGACGGCTGAATGGCTCGAAGCCGCTGGCGAGACAGGCAAGTCCATCGTCGACGCCTACAACGCCAACTAAACGACAACAGGCGGGTCGGTTTGTGAAAGATCGACCCGCTTTTCTTTTTCGCGGGGGACAGACACATGACCGGACTTCTGCGCGGTCTGCGCCGCGTCCTTGATTTCATTTATCTTGCCGCGGGCGTGCTCGCCGCCCTCTGCCTGATCGCGATATTGCTGTTGATCGTAGCGCAGATGGTGGCCCGCTGGACCGGAGAGATATTCCCTGGTGCCGCGAATTATGCTGGCTACGCCATGGCCGCCGCCAGCTTCTTTGCATTTGCCAACGCGCTTAACCGCGGGGCCCATATTCGGGTGTCATTAGTGCTGAATGCAGTGCCCACCCGTTTTAGACGCTTCCTTGAAATCTGGTGCTTCGGGATTGCCGCGGCGGTCATGTGGTATTTCACCTACTATGCCTATTGGTTCACCTACTGGTCTTGGAAGTTCAAGGAAGTCAGTCAGGCACAGGATGCGACGCCAATGTGGATCCCACAATCTGTCATGGTGATCGGCGGTGCCATTCTGGCGCTTTCCCTGACAGATCACCTGATCCACGTGCTGTTCCGAGGCGATCACCGGATCAAGCGCAACCTCGTTGATCAAAGCTTCGCGGAGTAGGATCATGCAAGAAATCTATGCCATCACGCTGTTTCTGTTTGTCCTGTTCCTGTTGTTGGGCAGCGGCGTCTGGGTCGGGCTTGCCCTGATGGGCGTCGCATGGGTGGGGATGGAACTGTTCACCACCCGCCCCGTCGGCGACACGATGATCACGACGATCTGGGCTTCATCGTCGAGTTGGACGCTGACGGCACTGCCACTCTTTATCTGGATGGGCGAAATCCTTTTCCGGACGCGATTGTCCGAAGACATGTTTCGCGGGCTGTCCCCTTGGCTAGCGCGGCTGCCGGGTGGGCTGGTGCACACCAATATCGTCGGCTGTACGGTCTTTGCCGCTGTCTCCGGATCGTCTGCGGCAACGCTGACCACGGTTGGCAAAATGTCGATCCCCGAACTGCGCGCGCGCGACTACCCGGAGCGTATCGTGATCGGCACGCTTGCAGGCGCGGCCACACTCGGGCTGATGATACCCCCCTCGCTAGCCTTGATCGTCTATGGCGTTACCGTGAATGAATCGATCACACAGCTGTTCTTTGCAGGCGTGTTTCCGGGCCTGTGCCTAGCCCTGATGTTCATGGGCTATGTGGCAATCTACTCCTACACATCCGGCGCTTGGAACCCGAAACAGGAAACCGGTATGTCGTTCAGGGACAAGCTGCGCAATTCCCGCTTCCTGATCCCTGTTCTGTGCCTGATCTTTATTGTCATCGGGTCGATGTATGCAGGTTACGCCACCGCAACCGAAGCAGCAGCCATCGGCGTGATCGGAGCGCTAGTTCTGGCAGCGAGCCAAGGGTCACTGAACTGGAACACGTTCACCGAAAGCCTGATGGGTGCCACCCGAACGTCTGCAATGATTGCCCTAATCCTTGCCGGGGCGGCCTTCCTGAAACTCGCCATGGGGTTCACCGGATTGCCCCGCGCACTCGCCGACGGGATCGCCACCATGGAGCTGTCACGTTTTGAGCTGCTGATGATCCTGATGGTATTTTACATCGTGCTGGGCATGTTCCTCGACGGCATCTCGTCGGTGGTGCTGACCATGGCCGTGGTCGAACCCATGGTGCGCGAGGCTGGGATTGACCTGATCTGGTTCGGTATCTTTGTCGTCGTGGTGGTCGAGATGGCGCAGATCACACCCCCCATCGGTTTTAATCTCTTTGTCTTGCAAGGGATGACTGAACACGAAATGGGCTACATCACGCGCGCCGCATTCCCGATGTTCATGATCATGGTCCTGATGTGCTTTGTCCTGATCTGGTTCCCAGACATCGCGATGTGGCTGCCCGAGACGATGAGACAGGCACCCTAAGAGGCATCGGCCTTGTACCAATGCGTCATTCATTGAGTGTCCAACTCTCGGGTCCAAGCGACAATGGTCAAGGGCTGATTTGTGCGACCAGACTGGCGGTCCCCAGGGTCAAAATGGCAAAACCGTGGGAACATGCCCAACCGGAACAAACCAGGCTATCCGCATTTCGAAAAGCCGCAGGACGCACACGTCATACAGCCTTCGATCATGCGCATCTCATAGCTGCCGCAACTTGAGCACGCTTTGCCACGCGGTGCATCAAGGCCAACCACCTCAGCCCGTGGATCCGATTTGAGGCCCATGCCCTCGCCCTCAATGAAACCGATCTGGATCATGTGCTGTTCGATCACGCCACCAATGGCGGCCAGAATCGATGGGATGTACTTCCCTTGCATCCACGCGCCGCCACGTGGGTCAAAGACTGCCTTCAGTTCTTCAACCACAAACGACACATCCCCGCCCCGCCGGAACACGGCCGAAATCATGCGGGTCAGGGCAACGGTCCAAGCGAAATGCTCCATGTTCTTGGAGTTGATGAATACCTCGAACGGGCGACGATGCCCGCCAATCACCAGATCGTTGATGGTGATGTAGAGCGCATGTTCGCTGTTGGGCCACTTGACCTTGTACGTGTTGCCCTCAAGCGCGTTGGGTCGGTCCAAAGGCTCGGCCATGTAGATCACATCACCATGAGGCTGCAGTGGTTCGGCATCGTTGTTGGCAAGCACCGATGCCTCGGCCGGTTTCTCCTCGGCCACCGTCAGCACCGAGCCAGTCACGGCGTTGGGGCGATATGTCGTGCACCCTTTGCACCCTGTATCCCACGCCTGCATGTAGACATCTTTGAAATCGTCAAAGCTGATGTCCTCGGGGCAGTTGATTGTCTTGGAAATTGACGAGTCGACCCACTTCTGCGCTGCCGCCTGCATCTTGACGTGATCGGCGGGCGCTAAAGTCTGTGCGTTGACGAAGTAGTCGGGCAGCTCGGCATCGCCAAATTTATCGCGCCACATTTGTACAGCGTAATCAACGACTTCTTCTTCGGTCCGCGAACCGTCCTTTTGCAGGACCTTGCGCGTGTAGGCGTAAGCAAAGACCGGTTCGATCCCCGACGACACGTTCCCGGCATACAGCGAGATGGTGCCCGTAGGCGCAATTGAAGTCAGAAGTGCGTTGCGGATGCCATGTTCGGCAATGGCGTCACGAACGTCAGCGTCCATCATTTGCATGGTGCCGCTTGCAAGGTAGCCTTCGGCATCGAACAGCGGGAAGGCGCCCTTTTCCTTCGCCAATTGCACCGACGCCAGATACGCGGCGCGGGCGATGGCTTTCAACCATTGCTCGGTCTGACGCGCCGCCTCGTCGGATCCATAGCGCAGGCCCAGCATCAACAGTGCGTCGGCAAGCCCGGTAACGCCAAGCCCGATGCGGCGTTTGGCTTGCGCCTCGCGCGCCTGAGCTTCGAGCGGGAAGCGGGAGGCATCGACCACATTGTCCATCATCCGCACCGCAGTGCCGACAAGGTTGGACAGCGCTGCCTCATCCAATTCAGCAGCCTCTTCAAAGGGTTGGCCAACCAAACGGGCAAGGTTGATCGACCCCAGAAGGCAAGCACCGTAGGGTGGCAGAGGTTGTTCCCCACAAGGGTTCGTCGCCGCGATGGTCTCGCAATAGTTCAGGTTGTTGGCGGCGTTTATGCGGTCGATGAAGATCACGCCGGGTTCGGCATAATCATAGGTCGACTTCATGATGCCGTCCCAGAGGTCGCGCGCTTCCAAGGTCTTGTAGACGGTGCCATCAAAAATCAGGTCCCAGGATCCGTCTGTCTTGACCGCTTCCATAAACGCGTCCGTCACCAGAACGGACACGTTGAACATGCGCAGGCGGGCGGCGTCGGACTTGGCTGTGATGAAATCCTCGATGTCAGGGTGGTCGCAGCGCATGGTCGCCATCATGGCGCCGCGGCGGCTGCCTGCGGACATGATGGTGCGGCACATGGCGTCCCAAACGTCCATAAAACTAAGGGGTCCGGAGGCATCTGCCGCCACGCCTTTGACCCCTGCCCCCTTGGGCCGGATGGTCGAGAAATCGTAGCCAATGCCGCCACCCTGCTGCATGGTCAGGGCCGCCTCTTTCAGCATGTCAAAGATGCCAGCCATGCTGTCGGGTATGGTGCCCATGACAAAACAGTTGAACAGGGTGACCGAACGCGCCGTCCCCGCTCCGGCGGTGATACGACCGGCGGGCAAAAACTTGAAATCTTCCAGGGCGTTATAGAACGTCTGCTCCCATGCTTCGGGGTCTTTTTCGACCTTGGCGAGATCACGAGCGATGCGCCGCCAACTGTCTTCGACCGTGGTGTCGATGGGCGTGCCATCGGCGTCCTTGAAGCGATACTTCATGTCCCAGATCTGTTCAGCGATCGGCGCAGCGAAACGTGTCATCAGAGCATCCCCATGGTGGCAGTCGAATCTATCGGTCGGCAGAAGATCACCAACGTAGCACACCCCAACAGATTGCAGAAGCGTGGATACACGCTACAATATAGAGTGTGGCTTGGGGACGACTCTGTGGATAAGTACATCAACCTGATCAAACTTTCTGTGGGCAGCGAATGCTATGAAAGTCTGGCGGCGTGGCAACAGACCAAGCGCGCGCAGACCGCCGATGGCTACCCGCGGCACGTGACCCGCATGTGGCCCAAGCGGCAGGCCGAAATCCTGAACGGTGGGTCGATCTTTTGGGTGGTCAAAGGCGTTTTGACCTGTCGTCAGCGCATCATCAGGCTGGACGAAGTGATTGGCAGCGACGGCATCCGCCGCTGTGCCATCGTGTCGGATCCGGAGCTGGTGCGGGTGCAATCAGCGTTGAAACGCCCCTTCCAGGGGTGGCGTTATCTGAAGCCCGAAGATGCCCCGCCGGACCTGCCGAAAGGCCGCGAGCGGGAGGAGCCGCTGCCGGTCGAACTGAACCGCGCGCTAGCCGAGATCGGGGTGCTTTAGGCTCAGAGGTTAATCGACCGTTCGGTGCGGTTTTTGGGCCGGATTTTCCGAAACTGCGCGTTTTACCGCATAAACCGCGATCTTTGCCCCGCTCCAAAACCGCGGATTTCGGCGCATTTCAGGCAAACTGCACATTTCGACGCGCAAATTGCGCATTTTACCGTCAGCGCACCCGTTCAGACACCGTTAACACTCTCCACCTGTTAACGTTTGCGCGGGCGCATTCACTGTTTGGAAAGAATTGGCGCCTAGTCGGCCCCCAACCTGTCCAGCAGCGTCGCCAGCACCGCGCGATCCGCATCCGTGACCTCAGCCACGCGCGACCGCCACAGCGTCGCCTGACTGGCGAGGATCAGACCGTCGCTGAGGATCTTGAGGTGGTTGGCGCGCAGCGTTTCGCCGGATGAGGTGATGTCGGCAATTGCCTCTGCCGTTTCATTCGCCACAGTGCCTTCGGTCGCGCCCTGGCTGTCCACGAGGGCATAGTCGGCCACGCCCGCCTCGCGCAGGAAATCCCGCACCAGCCGGTGATACTTCGTCGCGATGCGCAGGCGGAAGCCATGCGTCCCTCGGAAGGCCGCGGCAGCCGCATCAAGGTCGTCGGTCAGATCAACGTCGATCCAGCCCTGCGGCACGGCCAACACAAGGTCGGCGTGGCCAAAACCCATTTCGGCCATCGGTTCGACCTGCTGTTCCCACAGCGGCAGCTTTTCGTGGATCAGGTCGGTGCCCGTCACGCCAAGGTGGATGCGCCCTGCTGCAAGCTCACGCGGCGTTTCACCGGCTGACAGCAGCACAAGCGACACACCGTCGATCCCGTCAACGGCCCCTGCATATTCCCGGTCCGATCCTGTCCGGCTGAGCGTGATGCCACGCTTTTCAAACCACTGGAACGTTTTTTCCATCAGCCGACCCTTGGACGGCACACCAAGCTTGATCATGGCGTTGCCTCCAATTCGACCAGCAGACCCGGACGGATGACGGCCCCCACTGCCGGGATTTCCTGACCTGAGCCAAGGCGGCGGGTCAGCGCGTCATAGCGCCCGCCCGAGGCGATGGGCGGCAGATCAGGGCGCTGTTCGGCGTAGAAGCCGAACACGAAGCCGTCGTAATATTCCATGGAGGTGCGCCCGAAGCTGGCCTCGAATTCCAGGTTGTCCACGTCCACACCCCGCGCGCTGAGCGCCTCGGCCCGTGCGTCGACGCGTTTGACGGCGGGGCGGATGGCAGGCAAGTCGACGCACAACGTGTGCATCTGCGCCAGAGCGAAGGGAAGCGTTTCGCGCACGTTCAGGAGCGCGTCGAGGCTGTCCATCTGCGCGCCGGACAGGTGTGGCTCTGCCGCATCCGCGTGCAGGGCCGCGATGCGCGCATCGATTTCGGCCTGGCTGCGCAGACCAGTCAGCGGTGCGTCTGTCTGCGCCTCTCCGGCCAGCAGGGCCGCGCGCGTTTCTGGCACATCACTGCGTCCCGAAAACCGGTCGAGCAGCGCGCGGAACCGGCGCGGACGCCAGATGTGACGGCGCAAGGCCGCCTTGCGCCGCTCAGATGTGTCCAGCCCATCCACGGCCGCCATGAGCACGCCGATGTCGCCCGTGGCCGCCCGCAAGGACAAGGTGCTGATCGCGTCGGCGATCAGGGCGAACACCTCGGCATCTGCGGCTGCCGGATCGGTGCGGTCAAAGACCTCGTAGCCCACTTGCAGGAATTCATTGGCCCGGTCCGGGTCTTCCTCCTGCCTGCGAAACACCTCGCCCGCATAGGTGTAGCGTGCGGGTTCGGCGCCGTTTGACATGTGCATCTGGACCACCGGCACAGTGAAATCCGGGCGCAGCATCTGTTCCCCACGCAAGGCGTCAGAGGTCACATAGGCGCGCGCGCGGATATCCTCGCCATAGAGGTCCAGCAGCAGGTCGGCGGATTGCAAGATGGGCGGTTCCACGGCCTGTGCCCCCGCCGCGACAAAGCTGTCGCGCAGGGCATGGGCCCGCTGGCGTGCTTGCGTCATTGGTTCAGGATCTCCTGCACCTTGGCGAGCATCTGGTCGCGCGGCACTTCGAACTGGCTGGGGTTTCCGGCCCATTCTTCGTGCGTGGCCGTCTCGGCAATCTTGGCGCCCAGATAGAGGTCCTTGATCTGGACCACGCCGCGCACTTTCTCGTCCCCGCCTTCGATGATGGCGATGGGGGAGTTGCGCTTGTCCGCGTATTTGAGCTGGTTGCCGAAGTTTTTCGGGTTGCCCAGATAGACCTCGGCCCGGATGCCTGCGTTGCGCAGCTCGGCGACCATGGCCTGGTAGTCGGCCATGCGGGCGCGGTCCATCACGGTGACGACGACGGGCCCTTGTTCCGTGGTGCCGATGCGGTTGGTGGCGCGCAGTGCGGCCAACAGTCGGTCGACACCGATGGAGACGCCGGTGGCTGGGACTTCCTGCCCAGTGAAGCGTTTGACGAGGTCATCGTAGCGCCCCCCGCCTGCGACAGAGCCGAACTGGACCGTCTGGCCCTTTTCGTTCTGGACGTCGAAGGTGAGTTCCGCCTCGTAGACGGGACCGGTGTAGTAACCCAAGCCCCGAACGATAGAGGGGTCGATGGTGATGCGATCAGGGCCATAGCCTGCAGCGTCCAGGAGGGCGGCGATCTCTTCGAGTTCAGCGACGCCTTGGGCACCGATGTCAGAGCCTTGGACCAGTTCGCGCAGACGGGCAACGGTTTCCGTACCGGTGTCACGCTTGGCGTCCATAAAGCCCATGACGATGTCGGCTTCGCTGTCACCCAGCCCGGCACCTTTGGTGAAGTCCCCGCTGTCGTCCTTGCGACCTTCGCCCAGCAGCGCACGCACGCCGTCGGGGCCAAGCCTGTCTAGCTTGTCGATGGCGCGCAGGACGATGCCGCGTTCGGCCTCCTTGTCGTCACCGGCAAGCCCCGCGACTTCCATCACGCCGTTCAGCACCTTGCGGTTGTTGATGCGGATCACGTAGTCGCCGCGCCGGATCCCCACCGCTTCGAGCGTGTCGGAGAGCATCGCGCAAATCTCGGCATCCGCGGCCATGGAAGCCGTACCCACCGTATCCGCATCGCATTGATAAAACTGGCGAAACCGCCCAGGCCCCGGCTTTTCATTGCGCCAGACCGGGCCCATCGTGTAGCGGCGATAGGGGTTCGGCAGGTCGTTGCGGTGCTGGGCATAGACGCGAGCCAGCGGGGCCGTCATGTCGTAGCGCAGGGCCAGCCAGTCGCCGTCTTCTTCCTGCCAGGCAAACACGCCTTCATTCGGGCGGTCCACGTCGGGCAGGAACTTGCCCAACGCCTCGACCGTTTCCACGGCACTGGATTCGAGCGCATCAAAGCCATACCGATGATACACCCCGGCAATCGCCTGCAGCATCTCGGCCCGGTCAGAGATATCGGTGCCGAAATAATCGCGAAACCCCTTGGGCGTCTGGGCCTTGGGGCGGGGAGTTTTCTTGGGCTTGGCCATGGTGGTGCTCCATCTGGCGTTCGGGCGCGGGGATACCGCAGGCATGGGGGCTGGGCAAGCGGAGCCTGAGATGGCAGGAGGGAGAGATGGAAAAGCTGGAAGAACAGATCGCGCATTTGCAGCGCACGGTGGATGAGTTGTCGGAAGTCACGGCGCGGCAGGAGACGGAGATTGCCCTGCTGACCCGTCGCGTGCAGATGCTAATGGAGCGGGAAGCGCAGCGCGAAGCGGATGGCGGTGGCGGTGTGATCCTTGGCGACGAACGGCCGCCGCATTATTGACCCGATCGGCCCGGCCGAAAGCGACCCTTGGGGGAGGATTTTTTGAAACAGGGAAGCCGGACCCGTTCACCCGATATTAAGGTTAATGCACTTTGCTCACGGAGCACCGGGAGCAGGGATGCGAACCGGTGTAAACGGGGAAGGCCCTTGGTCCATTGTGATCAAGGGCTGGACTCCGACCGGATGACCTCTTGCCTCCGTCGTTATAGTGCAGGACCGTCCAGCACTTCCCTGTTTCAAAAAATCCTCCCCGAAGGGTCGAGTGGCCAGCAGCGCCGTGTTCAGGGTGTCTTGAGCGCCGTTGCCAGAACAGCACCGTCATGCAGCAGCATGTCCGCCCAGCGCGCGTTGTCGGTGAAGTTTTCGTAGGCGCTGATGAAGGT
Source organism: uncultured Tateyamaria sp. (assembly GCF_947496075.1). Lineage (GTDB taxonomy): Bacteria > Pseudomonadota > Alphaproteobacteria > Rhodobacterales > Rhodobacteraceae > Tateyamaria. The sequence goes on along the minus strand of NZ_CANMBJ010000006.1, from coordinate 617,373 downwards.
CGTGTTGCGCGACAGCCGGTCGATGCGCGTGCCGCATGGTTTGGTGCGGCCCACATTGCAGATGCGACGTTTCAGCGTCTCGTACGCTTTGTCCGTCGTGGAGTAGGGGTATTCGTCGGCCGGCAGACCGTAGCGCAACTGTTCGTGAAACGCGGGCTCGCCGAACAGGGCCAACGCTGCCGTGAACTGGCGGGGGCAGTTGTCTGAAAAGCCGGTCACGTAGAACGTCCGGGGACCGGTGCTGTCAGGGACCGTGTCATAGAGGGCGTAGCCACGCCCCTTGCCCGCCGCCTTGTCCACCAGCGTCGCAGTTTTTTTGGGATTGGCGGCGCAGGCACGGGCAATCTGGCCGAAAGGGACGGTCATGCCAGGGGCGACATCGATGATGTCCGCGCTGCCGGGTGCAAAGGCGCGTGGCCGACCAAAGAGGCCACGGCGCTTTTGCGGCTCTACCAGGTCCGGGCTCTGCGCAGCCGGGGCGTCTTCGGCCTTGGCAAGGATCGTTTCCGGGTCTTGTGGAGCAGCAGCCACTGGCACGACGTCTGCCTGGGCTTGCGTGTCGTTCTGCGCCGCACCGCGAAGCCAACCCAAAAGACCGCCGGACGTCCGGGGCGTTTGTGTGGCCTGTTCCTGCGGCGCAGTCTGTGCCTGTGCAGCGGCGACTGGTCCGGTTTCGGAAACGTCGGCGGTTGGCAGTGGACGTGCAGATTGTGCTGCACCTTCGGCCACATCCGTTTCCGTACCGTCCAGAAAATCGCCCAGAATGCTGCCCTCGCGCGCCAGTTCTTCCTCGGATGGGAGTGCGTTGTTGCCGGGTTCTGCGGGCAGCGTCGCCCCTTCGGACACGCGTTCGATTCCGCGCAAGGGATCGCCACAGGCGGCAAGCGCAAGCAGCATCACACATGCCATCGCAGATCGCATCACGCGCGGCTCCTCCCACAGATTTTGAACGTCCCGGCGATGTCATTAGCGGCAAGAGGGCGTCAGGTCCAGTCAGGCGGGCGGAGCGCCGCTTACATCTCCTGCACGTCGAGCACGCCTGAAAGGGACTTGATCGCTCCCTTGATCTGCGGCGTGACCGGGAATTCCGTGCCCAGGTCCATCTCGACCTCACCCGGCAGGCTGTCGTCCATGAGGCACACGGTGATGGGCCCGCGCCCTGCCCCCTTGGCCGCTGTCACCGCGCCTTCGAGCACGGTTGCGACCGACGCGAGAGCATTTGGCGCTTCGACAAAGATGCGCAGCCCCATGCCGCCCACATCGGCAACGACGGTGTCAATCGCGGCAACCGATCGGCCCAACAGTTTGAGTTGGTCGGATTCCATGGTCGCCTCGACCGTGACGATCACCTTTGCCCCTGTTTCGAGGTGGTCCTGTGCTTTCTCCAGACTTTCGGAGAACAGCGTGACCTCGAACGCACCCGTCGTGTCGGACATCTGGCAGAAGGCAAAGCGGTTGCCGCGGGCGGATTTGCGGATTTGCAGGCCCGATACAACGCCGGCCAGCTTGGCGACCAGCGGCTGGCTTTCGGCCTTGGCCGTCACTTCGTCCAGTGTGAGGATGCCCTTGCGTTTGAGTGGCCCCATGTAGTCGTCCAGCGGGTGGCCGGAGAGGTAGAAGCCGACTGCTTTGTGTTCTTCACCCAGCCGTTCCGAGGGCAGCCAGTCGTCCACCGGCATCAGCCGGGGTTCGGGCAGGTCATCGCCTGCTTCTCCGAAAAGCGAGACCTGGTTCGAGTTCTTCTGGTCATGGATGGCTGAGGAATAGGCACTGAGTGCATCAAGCGCATCGAAGACACGGCGGCGGTTGGGGTCAAGCTGGTCGAAGGCCCCGGCCCGCGCCAGCATTTCGAGGGGGCGCTTGCCGACCCGTTTCAGGTCCACGCGGCGGGCGAAGTCGAAGAGGTTGACGAAGGGTTTGTCTTTTCTCGCCTCCTGCACCAGCCGCATGGCCTCAACACCCACGTTTTTCAGCGCACCCAAAGCGTAGACCAGTGCGCCATCCACCACCTTGAACGTGGCATCGGAGCGGTTCACGCAAGGAGGCACCCAAGGCAGGTCGAGCCCTTTGCGCACCTCTTCGAAGTAGACCGCCAGCTTGTCCGTCAGGTGGATATCGCAGTTCATCACCCCGGCCATGAACTCGACCGGGTGGTTGGCCTTGAGCCACGCCGTCTGGTAGCTGACCACGGCATACGCTGCCGCATGGGATTTGTTGAAGCCGTAGTTGGCGAACTTGTCGAGGAGGTTCCAGACCTCCATCGCCTTGTCCTTGTCCACGCCGTTTTCTTTCGAGCCCGCCAGGAATTTCGGGCGTTCGGCGTCCATCGCTTCCTGAATCTTCTTACCCATCGCGCGGCGCAGCAGGTCGGCGCCGCCAAGGCTGTAGCCCGCCATTTCCTGCGCGATCTGCATCACCTGTTCCTGGTAGACAATGATGCCCTGGGTTTCGTCGAGGATATGATCGATGGAGGGGTGCAGCGTGTCGCGTTCGGAAAGCCCGTTCTTGACCTCGCAGAATTTCGGGATGTTCTCCATCGGGCCGGGGCGATAGAGGGCCACAAGCGCGATGATATCTTCGATGCAGTCCGGTTTCATCCGCTTGAGCGCGTCGATCATGCCCGAGCTTTCCACCTGGAACACGGCCACCGTCTTGCCTGCGGCATAAAGCTTGTAGGAAGGCTCGTCATCGAGGGGGATGCCGCCGATGTCATTCTCCATTCCCTCTGCAGGCGTGTAGAGTTCAGTCCCATCTGCGGCCACATGTAGGTTGCGGCCCGAGCCAAGGATTTGTTCGACTGCGTTCTGGATCACCGTCAGGGTCTTCAGGCCCAGAAAGTCGAATTTGACGAGACCCGCCTGTTCCACCCATTTCATGTTGAACTGGGTTGCAGGCATGTCCGAGCGCGGGTCTTGGTAAAGCGGCACCAGCGCATCTAATGGCCGGTCCCCGATCACAACGCCAGCGGCGTGGGTGGAGGCGTTTCTGAGCAGCCCTTCGACCTGCTGGCCGTATTCAAGAAGGCGGGCGACCACCTCTTCGTTCCGCGCTTCTTCGCGCAGTCGGGGTTCATCCGCGAGGGCCTTTTCGATGCTGACCGGTTTGACCCCTTCGACCGGGATCAGTTTCGACAGCCGGTCCACCTGGCCGTAGGGCATCTGTAGCACGCGCCCGATGTCGCGCACGGCGGCCTTGGACAGAAGTGCACCGAAGGTGATGATCTGGCCGACCTTGTCGCGGCCGTATTTCTCTTGCACGTAGCGGATCACTTCCTCGCGCCGGTCCATGCAGAAGTCGATGTCGAAGTCCGGCATGGAGACCCGTTCGGGGTTCAGGAACCGTTCGAACAGCAGGGCGTAGCGCAAGGGGTCGAGGTCGGTGACCGTGAGCGCGTAGGCCACAAGGCTGCCCGCACCGGACCCACGGCCGGGGCCAACCGGAATGTTCTGATCCTTGGCCCATTTGATGAAGTCCGCCACGATCAGGAAGTAGCCGGGAAAGCCCATGCCTTCGATGATGTCGAGTTCGAAATCGAGGCGTTTCTGGTATTCTTCCTCGCTGGTGGCATGCGGGATGACCTTGAGCCGCTCTTGCAGGCCCTCATTGGCTTGACGGCGCAACTCCTCCACCTCGTCATCCGCAAACTTTGGCAGGATCGGATCACGGCGATAGGCCATGAAGGCGCAGCGCTGCGCAATTTCAACCGTGTTTTCAATGGCCTCGGGCAGGTCCGCAAAGAGCGTCACCATTTCAGCCTGGCTTTTGAAATAGTGTTGGGCCGTCAGGCGGCGGCGTGGTTCCTGTTGGTCGACATAGGCCCCTTCGGCAATGCAGATCAGCGCGTCGTGGCTTTCGTACATGTCCGGTTTGGGGAAATAGACGTCATTGGTGGCGACCAGCGGCAGGTCCATGGCATAGGCCATTTCAATGAGTGGCCGTTCGGTCAGGCGTTCAGCTTCGGGCTGTCCGCCCTCGCCCGGGTGGCGCTGCAACTCGACATAGAGCCGGTCGCCAAAGATCTCTTTGAGCCGGTCCATCAGCGCCTGCGCGGCGGGCGTCTGTCCGGTTTGCAGCAGCATCCCGACGGGACCATCCGGCCCCCCGGTCAAACAAATCACATCATCAGCATGGCGCGCCAGTTCATCGACCGTGACATGGGGCAGTTCTGAGCCGTCGCGCAGATAGAGACACGAGTTCAGCTTCATCAGGTGTTCGTAGCCCGCCTCGGTCTGGGCCAGCAGCACCAGCGGTGCGGGGTCACGCGGACGTTCGCCGGGGCGCGGGGTCATGTATTGCAGATCGACCTGGCAGCCGATGATCGGTTGCACCCCTGCCCCAGCCATGCCCACCGAGAATTCGAGCGCCGCGAACATGTTGTTCGTGTCGGTCAGTGCGATGGCAGGCATACCCGCGTCACGCACCAGTCCGGGCAGCTTTTTCAGGCGCATGGCCCCTTCAAGCAGGGAGTATTCGGAATGGGTGCGCAGGTGGATGAATCGGGGGGCGTCAGTCATGGACCTACGATATGTCGTGGCGCGCCGCTGGGAAAGCCCCACAAGATGTTATCCACAGGTCAATAGATAGCTGAACAGCTAAGTATCTTGACACGAATCGCCTTGCGGCAATACTTAGCTATATGACTAACCAACTCGACAGCTTCTTCAGCGCCCTTGCCGACCCGACCCGCCGGGCGGTGGTGGAACAGCTGATCCAAGGCCCTGCCGCGGTCAGCGCATTGCATGACGGGCACGACATGGCGCTGCCGACCTTCCTGCGACACCTCAAGGTGCTGGAAGACAGCGGATTGGTCACAAGCACGAAAAAGGGGCGCGTCCGCACGGTCGAGATGCAACCCAAGGCCCTGCGCGCCGGGGCGGACTGGTTCGAGGCGCACAAATCGATGTGGGAGGGCCGCATTGATCGGCTTGCCCGCCTCGCCGACCACCTGGAAAGGACCCGGACATGACCACCGACACCGGACATTTTGAACTGACGCGCACATTTCCCCTCACTCCGGATCGCTTGTGGCACGTTTTGACGGATGCCGAGATGCGCGGGACATGGAATGCGCCGGGCGAAGGGATGGTGATGACACTCCAAACGTCGGATTTCAGGGTTGGTGGGCTTGAGACGCATCATAGCGGACCTGCCGGCGCACCGGAATTCACGGTCGACACGCGCTGGTACCGGATCGACGGACCACATGACGCGGCCTTTACCGAGACGGTGAACATGGGCGAAGGCGCCATTGCGACCACGCTGGTCACCTACCGCATCACTCCTGACGCTGCGGGTTCGAAACTGGATGTGGCGGTGGCCGTGTCATCCTTTGCCGGGCCGGATGCCGATGGTGAATTCAAGGCGGGCTGGGAAGCGGGGCTGGCCAATCTGGAGGCACTGGCCGCCAAGATGGTGGCCTGACAGGGCCGCACAGCTTGCCAATCCCTGTCTGCCTCGCCTAACCTGACGACCGACTGCCCGCCCTTTGGTCTACGCCGCATCGACCAAAAGGCCCAAAAAGGGCGTTGGTAACGCGGCAGGCACAAAACAATATGCGTACGACCTTTCTTCTGAACGGAAGCGAGATCACGGCCGACACGACCCCCACGACAACGCTGCTGGACTGGCTACGGGGACATCCCGGGCTGACAGGCACCAAGGAAGGCTGCAACGAAGGCGACTGCGGGGCCTGTTCGGTGATGGTCACGGATGTGGACGGGGCGCGGGCCCTGAACGCCTGCATCCTGTTCATGCCCCAGCTTGAAGGCAAAGCGGTGCGCACGGTCGAGGGGATCAGCGCGCCCGATGGCACCTTGCACCCCGTGCAACAGGCAATGATCGACCACCACGGGTCACAATGCGGATTCTGCACACCCGGTTTCATCACCACGATGGCCACGGCGCACCTGAACGGCGACACGGATCACGACACCGCCCTTGCTGGAAACCTGTGCCGCTGCACGGGCTACGCGCCCATCATCCGCGCAGCAGAGGCGGCTGAAACAGCGCCCGTTCCCGACCATGTAAAGGACATTCCCCTTCTTCTGGCCCAAAATACCTCGGGGGAGCCGCAGGCGGGGATCGCCATTGGAACGCCATTGGTCCGAGAGACAATGGCGATGCCCCCAACCACGCCCGAAGCCCTTGCGACGTGGCTGGATCAGAACCCCGGCGGCACGCTGATTGCCGGGGCCACGGATGTGGGTCTGTGGGTCACCAAGCAGTTCAGGGATCTTGGACCGGTTGCCTTTCTGAACCGCATTCCGGATCTGTCTGGCGTGACTGTCACCGAGGATGACATACGCATCGGAGCGGCCACAACCATGACCGATTTGCACAACGCCATTGCCCCCCGTCACCCGGGTTTTGCCGAGTTGATCCGCCGCTATGGGTCCGTGCAGGTGCGCAATGCAGCGACCATCGGCGGCAATGTCGCCAATGGCTCGCCCATCGGAGATGGCTCGCCCGCGCTGATCGCCTTGGACGCGACGCTGCATTTGCGGTCGGTGGACGGGGTGCGGACGCTGCCGATCGAGGATTTCTTCATCGACTATGGCAAGCAGGACCGGGCCGAGAACGAGTTTGTCGAGGCGATCACGATTCCACGGCAAGACGACGCCTTGCGCTGCTACAAACTATCGAAACGGTTTGATCAGGACATTTCGGCCGTATGCGGCTGTTTCTGGATCGAAGTTGTCAATGACGTCGTGACCGAGGTGCGCCTTGCTTTTGGCGGCATGGCTGGCACGCCCAAGCGGGCGGCACATGCCGAAACGGCGCTGCGCGGCCAGCCGTGGACCGATGCTGTCGTGGCCCGCGCCATGCAAGCCATGACCCGCGATTTCCAACCGCTCAGCGATATGCGCGCCTCTGCCGATTACCGGATGCAGACGGCGCAGAACATGTTGTTGCGGGCGTGGCTGGAGGATCAAGGGCAGGCCACCAATGTGCTGGAGGTGACGTCATGACTGTCGCAAAGCCCCTGCCCCATGACGCCGCCCATCTGCATGTGACCGGGGCGGCCCGCTATGTGGACGACACACCGACGCCTGTGGGCACGTTACACTTGGCCTTTGGCATGAGCGACGTCGCACATGGCCGGATTGCCGCGATGGACCTTGATGCCGTGCGGTCCGCGCCGGATGTGGTTGCTGTGCTTGTGGCCGAAGACCTGCCTTTTGCCAACGACGTCTCGCCCTCGGCCCATGATGAGCCGCTGCTGTCGGATGGGACGGTACACTACCTCGGCCAGCCATTGTTTCTGGTGGTTGCCCGCTCGCATCTGGCCGCCCGTCACGCGGCGCGTCTGGGCAACGTTGAGATCACCGAAGAAGCGCCTGTTCTGTCCATCGACGACGCGCTGAAGGCTGGCACCCGGTTCGAGGATGGCCCGCGCATCTATACCCGTGGCGATGCGACAACCGAACTGGGCGGGGCACAGCACCGCCTTACGGGGTCGTTCGAGATTGGCGGGCAGGAGCACTTTTACCTCGAAGGGCAGGCAGCACTTGCTCTGCCGGGTGAGGACGGGGACATGCATGTCATCTCGTCCACCCAGCACCCAACCGAGATCCAGCACAAGGTGGCTGATGCCATTGGCCGCCCCATGCATGCCGTCCGGGTCGAGACCCGTCGTATGGGAGGCGGCTTTGGCGGTAAGGAGAGCCAGGGCAATGCCTTGGCCGTGGCATGCGCCGTGGCGGCACGCGTAACCGGCAACCCTTGCAAGATGCGCTATGACCGCGACGACGACATGATGATCACCGGCAAGCGCCATGATTTCCGCATTGATTACGATGTTGGATTTGATGATGCGGGCCGCATCACGGCCCTGGATGTGCGCCAGTACGTGCGCTGTGGCTGGGCCATGGATCTGTCCCTGCCGGTGGCCGACCGGGCCATGCTGCATGCCGACAATACCTATTTCCTGCCCCACGTGCGGATCGAGAGCCATCGTTTGCGCACCAACACCCAGAGCGCCACGGCCTTTCGCGGCTTTGGCGGGCCACAGGGCATGTTGGGGATGGAGCGGATTGTCGATCATGTGGCGGGCCATCTGGATATTGATCCGCTGGCGGTGCGGGTTGTGAACTTTTATGCCTCCGGCGGTGGTATTTCCGGTCAGAAGAAACAGACGACGCCCTATGGTCAGGAGGTTGACGATTTCATTGGCGATGCGCTGGTGGCCCAGTTGCGGGAGACGTCGGATTATGAGGCCCGCCGGGCGGCTGTGGCGGACTGGAACGCGGCCAATCCGGTGTTGAAGAAGGGTATTGCGCTGACGCCTGTGAAGTTCGGCATCAGCTTTACCCTCACCCATCTGAACCAGGCAGGCGCCTTGGTCCATGTCTATGCCGACGGGTCCATTCACCTGAACCATGGCGGGACCGAGATGGGTCAGGGCCTGTTTCAGAAGGTGGCCCAAGTGGCCGCGAGTCGTTTTGGCGTGCCCTTGGACATGGTCAAGATCACCGCGACGGACACGGCAAAGGTGCCGAATACGTCGGCCACCGCCGCCTCCTCTGGCAGTGATCTGAACGGAATGGCGGTCAAGGCCGCTTGCGACACCATTCGGGATCGGATGTGCGAGCATCTGGCGCAGCTGCATCAGTGTCGCCCCGATGAGGTGGTCTTTGAGGACGGCCGGGTGCGCGCCGGATCGGGCGACTACAGCTTTGCCGAGGTGGCGGCCCTGACCTACGAGGCGCGTATCAGCCTGTCCTCCACCGGCTACTACAAGACGCCCGAGATCAAGTGGGACCGGATCAAGGGTCAAGGCCGCCCGTTTTTCTACTTTGCCTATGGGGCGGCGGTGACCGAAGTGGTGATCGACACGCTGACCGGGGAAAACCGTATTCTGCGTGCAGACATTCTGCATGATGCGGGTGCATCGCTGAACCCTGCCCTAGATATCGGGCAGGTTGAGGGGGGGTATGTGCAGGGCGCGGGTTGGCTGACGACAGAAGAGTTGGTCTGGGACGATCAGGGGCGTCTGCGGACCCATGCGCCGTCGACCTACAAGATCCCTGCCTGTTCGGACCGGCCCGATGTGTTCAACGTGGTCCTGTGGGAGGGCGAGAACCGGGCCGACACAATCTACAAGTCGAAGGCCGTTGGAGAGCCGCCCCTGATGCTGGGCATATCCGCCTTTCTGGCGTTGAGCGATGCGGCGGCGGCCTGTGGATCGCAATATCCTGACCTACAGGCTCCGGCCACGGCTGAGACGATTTTGAAGGCGGTGCACACCGCGCGTGGCGATGTTTGATCGGGCGGAACTGATTGCGGCCTGCAAGGCACATGCCCGCGTTGTGCGGGTGGTGATTGCGTCCGTGCAAGGGTCTGCCCCGCGCGAGGTGGGTGCGGCGATGCTGGTGTGGGACACGGGCCAATCCGGCACGATTGGCGGCGGGGTCCTTGAGTTTGAACTGGCTGCTGCCGCCCGCACGCTGACCAAGGATACGCGCAGTCGCCATGCCTTAGGGCCTGATCTGGGCCAGTGCTGTGGCGGGGCGGTCGAGGTGCTGAGCGAAGCCTATGATTTGGAACGTGCGCGTGCCCTGCCGGATGATCTTGTGGCGCGGGGGCCAGAGCCGATGCCGCTGTCGGTCAAACGCATGTTGAAGGCGGCGCGGAACCAGGGACAGTTGCCTGCAGCGCAGTTGAAGGACGGGTGGATGATCGAACCGGTGCGCACACCGGATCAGGATATCTGGATCTGGGGCGCGGGCCATGTCGGGCGCGCGTTGGTTGATATCTTGCAGCATATGCCCGGATACAGCCTGACCTGGGCGGATACAGAGGCCGAGCGGTTTCCGGATGCCGTGCCCGAGTGCGTCACGACCGTGCCTGCCACCGACCTGCCCGCCCTTGCCGCCCACGCGCCCCGCGGCGCGCATCACCTGATCCTGACCTATGCGCATGATATTGATCTGGGCCTGTGCCACGCGGCGCTGACGCGCGGCTTTGCCTCTTGCGGATTGATCGGGTCCGCCACCAAGTGGGCGCGGTTTCGCAAAAGGCTTGCCGCACTGGGACACGGCACGGATGAAATTGCGCGCATCACCTGCCCCATTGGCGATCCATCTTTGGGAAAGGACCCACATTTGATTGCGGTCGGGGTTGCCTATCGGCTAGCACAGTCCACGCAGACCATACCGCAACGACTGGAGACGCGTGCGTGACCCCACTTCTGTCCCTGACCGGCTTGACCAAGGCCTATCCCGGCGTGGTGGCAAATGATGACGTGTCGTTGTCCATCGCCCCCGGGGAAATCCATGCGTTGCTGGGGGAAAACGGGGCGGGCAAGTCAACGCTGGTCAAGATGATCTATGGGCTGGTCAAGCCCGATGCGGGCCAGATGCAGATGAATGGTGGCGATTTTGCCCCCACCGATCCACGTATGGCGCGGGCGGCGGGCGTGGGCATGGTGTTCCAGCACTTTTCGCTGTTTGACGCGCTGAGCGTGGCCGAGAACATTGCCCTTGGCATGGAGACACCACCGCCCATGCGCACGCTGGCGGCCCGTATCCGTGAGGTGTCCGAAACCTATGGCCTGCCGCTGTCCCCTGACCGTGTTGTCGGTGATCTGTCAGCGGGCGAGCGGCAGCGGGTCGAGATCATTCGGTGCCTGCTGCAGGACCCCAAGCTGTTGATCATGGACGAACCTACGTCCGTCCTGACCCCGCAGGAGGTCGAGATCCTGTTTGAAACCCTGCGCAAGCTGAGCGCGGAGGGCACGGCGATCCTGTATATCTCGCACAAGCTGGAGGAAATCCGCGCCCTGTGTGACGTCGCTACGATCCTGCGCGGCGGCAAAGTGGTGGGCGACTGCGTGCCGCGCGACACGTCGGCCCGCGCGATGGCCGAAATGATGGTGGGCAGCACGCTTGCCACGCCCAAGGCTGCCGCCCATGACGCCGGTGAGGTTTTGTTGTCGGTGACGGGCCTTTCGGTTGCATCGCCGTCTGCCTTTGGCATGTCCCTGCGGGGCATTTCCTTTGATGTGCGGGCGGGAGAAGTGCTGGGCATCGGCGGTGTCGCGGGCAACGGGCAGGATGAATTGCTTGCCGTTCTGTCAGGCGAACTGCCCTGCGGCGTCGGCATGGTGCAGTTCAAGGGCAGCGACCTGGCGAAGAACGGACCGGAAGCGCGGCGCGGTCTGGGTGTGCTGGCGGCCCCTGAAGAACGGTTGGGTCATGCCGCGGCGCCCAACATGTCACTGACCGAGAACGCGATGCTGACCGGGGCCGCCCGCGAAGGGTTGGTGCGGCGCGGGATGCTGAATTGGACCAAGACCCGCGATTTCGCCGAACGGATCATTGCGGGTTTTGACGTGCGCACGCCGGGGCCGGACAATGCGGCGCGGTCGCTGTCGGGTGGGAACCTGCAGAAATTCGTGATCGGCCGCGAGGTATTGCAGCGCCCCGAGGTGCTGGTGGTGAACCAGCCGACCTGGGGCGTGGATGCGGCGGCGGCGGCAGCGATCCGACAGGCCTTGCTTGATTTGGCGGCTGACGGGTCGGCCGTGGTTGCGATTTCGCAGGATCTGGATGAGTTGATGGAAATCTCGGACCGGTTTGCGGCCCTGAACGAAGGGCGGCTGAGTGATCCGCGTCCGACTGTGGGGCTGGATGTCGAGCAGATTGGCTTGATGCTGGGCGGCGCCCACGGGATGGAGGTTGCACATGTTTGAGACCAGCCCTCCGGGGGGGATTTTTTTGAAACAGGGAATGAGGACCGTCTTGGAAAGCCTCCAGTGGAGGGTTTCAGGTCCGAATGGGTGGAGCCCCGAGGTGTTCGACCTGCTGCCCTATTCCGGAGGACTGCGGGGATGATCCGGATCGAGGCGCGTCCGCAGCCATCTGCTGTTATGGCTTATGCCACGCCGGTGCTCGCGGTGGTGCTGACCATGATCTTTGGTGGGATCTTGTTTGCTGTTTTGGGCAAAGATCCGTTGCAGGCCATTGCAACGATTTTCTGGGAGCCGATCTTTGGCGAGTTTGCGTTCTTTTACCGGCCGCAACTGCTGATCAAGGGTGCGCCGCTGGTGCTGATTGCCATTGGGCTGGCCTTGGGGTTTCGAGCAGGCATCTGGAACATTGGGGCCGAGGGACAATACATTGTCGGGGCCATTTGCGGTGCCGGTGCCGGGTTGGCCTTTTTTCCGACAGAGAGTGTTTTGATCTTTCCTTTCATGGTGTTGGCCGGGGCCTTGGGTGGATGGGCGTGGGCGATGATCCCTGCTGTTTTGAAGGTGAAGTTTGGCACCAATGAGATTTTGGTGTCGCTGATGCTGGTCTATGTGGCCGAGCAGTTGTTGGCATCGATGTCGTTGGGATTGCTGAAAAATCCGGAGGGCTTTGGCTTTCCCGGTTCGCGGAACCTGCAACAGTATCCGTCTGCGCACAACGCCGAGATCATTGCGGGCACTGGCATGCATTGGGGTGTGGTTGCCGCGTTGATTGCCGTCATCTTTGCCTATGTTTTGCTGACACGGCACCGGTTGGGATTTGCCATTCGGGTGACGGGTGAGGCGCCACGGGCGGCCAAGTTTGGCGGGGTTAATCCGGGGCGGTTGGTGCTGTTCTGTCTTGGCATGTCCGGCCTTTTGGCGGGGCTTGCGGGGATGTTCGAAGTGGCGGGGCCATCGGGTCAGATCAGCATTGATTTCAATGTGGGTTACGGGTTTACGGCGATCATCGTGGCCTTTCTGGGTCGTTTGAACCCGCTGGGCATTGTGGCCGCGGGACTGCTGATGGCGTTGACATATATTGGCGGCGACATTGCCCAGTCGCAGCTGGGTCTGCCTGCGGCGGCGATCCAGGTGTTTCAGGGCATGCTGCTGTTCTTCCTTTTGGCGCTGGACGTGTTGACGAATTACCGCGTGCGGGTCGGCCGGGCAGAGGTAGCATGATGACAAGACAAACCTTGATACCCACGTGGCTGGGCCTCGTGATGGGCGCGATGATGCTGTTCATGCTACACCGGCAGATCATGTCGCCAGAACCGCTGGACCTGACGGCGCTGCTTGTCTTTGTTGGAGCGCACGCGGTGGCGGCTCTGGTCCTGCTTGCCGCGCCCTTTACTGCAAGTCCCCGGTTGCGCGCATGGTTGGCACGGGTGCACCGGCCAAGCCGTCAGCATGCGACGCTGATGCTGGGTGGCGCTGCACTGGGTGGCGCGATGCTCCACGTATTCTTGCATGGGTTCGGGCACTGACATGGACCTTTCCGCCATCAATCCCATTCTCCTGATCGCTGCCATGATCGCGGCGGCGACGCCCATTCTGCTGGCGGCCATCGGCGAGCTTGTCGTGGAACGCGCCGGTGTCCTGAACCTTGGGGTCGAGGGGATGATGATCACGGGCGCTGTCTGTGGCTTTATCATTGCCGTGAACACCGGCTCACCCACCGTGGGCTTCATCGCTGCCGCTGTCGGGGGCGCGGTGCTGTCCCTGCTTTTTGCCTTTCTCACGCAGGTGGCCCTGGCGAACCAAGTGGCATCGGGCCTTGCCCTCACCCTTTTTGGCCTTGGGTTGTCGTCGCTCATGGGGCAGAGCTATGTGGGGATCAAACCGCCCCGTGCCGAGGCAACGCCGCTGGGGCCACTGGCTGACATTCCGGTCATCGGGCCGATCATCTTTGGTCATGACCTGATGGTCTATCTGGGCCTTGGAATCGTTGCCGCCACGTGGGCGGTACTGAAATTCACCCGCATGGGGCTGGTCCTGCGGGCAGTGGGGGAAAACCACGATGCGGCCCATGCGCTAGGGTACAAGGTCAAGCGCATCCGGACGTTGGCGATCCTGTTTGGCGGGGCCTGTGCCGGGCTGGGTGGCGCCTACATTTCGCTGATCCGCGTGCCACAGTGGACCGAGGGGATGACAGCCGGTGTGGGGTGGATTGCCCTCGCCCTGGTTGTGTTTGCCAGCTGGAAGCCCTGGCGCGTGTTGCTGGGTGCTTATCTTTTTGGCGGAATTACCCAGCTCCAGTTGAACCTGCAGGGCGCGGGCGTTGCCATTCCGGTCGAGTATTTGGCAATGTCCCCCTACGTCGTGACGATCATCGTTCTGGTGATTCTGAGCGCAGATAAATCACGCGCCCCCGGCTCACTGGGGCGCACATTCCACGCCTCGGGATAAGGGGCGCACCTAAATGGGGAGACTACCTGAATGAAATTCACCACTTTGATGGCAAGTGCTGCGCTGGCGCTTGGTCTGGCGGGCGGCGCCTATGCCGATGGCCATGAGAAAACGAAGGTTGGCTTTGTCTATGTAGGGCCCGTGGGCGACGGCGGCTGGACATACGAGCATGATCAGGGTCGTCTTGCGGTCGAGGAAGAGTTCGGCGATGCGGTTGAGACCGTGTTCGTAGAGAACGTGGCCGAAGGTCCGGACAGCGAGCGCGTGATGACTCAGATGGCACTGGATGGGGCTGACCTGATCTTTACCACGTCCTTTGGCTACATGGACCCGACAAACAACGTCGCGGCCAAGTTCCCGGATGTGAAGTTCGAGCACGCGACCGGCTACAAGCGCCTGCACCCGAACGTGTCCACCTACTCGGCCCGCTTCTATGAAGGCCGTGCCATTCAGGGTCACATCGCGGGCAAGATGACCAAGACCAACACCATCGGTTATATCGGGTCCTTCCCGATCCCCGAGGTGATCCGTGGCATCAACTCGGCCTATATCCACGCCAAGAAGGTGAACCCGGATGTCGAGTTCAAGATCATCTGGGTTTACACGTGGTTTGACCCCGCAAAAGAAGCCGACGCCGCCAAGACCCTGATCGATCAGGGTGCGGACGTGGTACTGCAGCACACCGACTCGACAGCACCGCAAGCGGCGGCTCAGGAAGCCGGTGGCGTTGTCACCTTTGGCCAAGCGTCGGACATGGGTCAGTACGCGCCCTTCCCGCGCGTGTCGTCGATTATTGATGACTGGGCCCCCTACTATATCGCGCGCACCCGCGCTGTGATGGACGGCACTTGGGAGTCCAAAGACACATGGGACGGCATCGGCGCTGGCATGGTTGGCATCGGCGAGATTTCGGACGCTGTTCCTGCCGAGGTCAGGGAAGAGGCACTGGCGATGAAGGCCGCTTTGGCGGATGGATCGTACCATGCGTTCACCGGCCCGCTGAACAAGCAGGACGGCTCGCCCTTCCTGGCAGATGGTGAGACCGCCGATGATGGCACCCTGGCTGGCATGAACTTCTATGTCGAAGGCATCGAAGGCGATATCCCGCAGTAAGCCGTTGTAAGGCGGGGGTTCCCCCGCCGAACAGGATTGCCCCCGGCCCCGCGCCGGGGGTTTTTTGTTGGGTGGGGCGCACGGCACGTGCGCCTTACGGGCGCGTCAGCTTTACGCGCGACACTGTAAGGCGGAGGTGTCCTCCGCCACCCCGTGCCAAATGCGCCGGGGACATTTTATTGCGTGAAAATCCGGACCATCTGCGCGTCGAAATGCGCCCATGACATTGTCGCTTTGTTGCCCGCATATCCATGATAATGGGACTTGCCGGTGTCATTGGGCAGACCCGCCCAGATCTTGGCCAGATTGTTCATGAAGGTCTGCCGCTTCATCTCACCCGCGAGGAAGGGTGCAAGGCCAGCGTCAGCCAGCAGTATGTCAGCAAGACGATCCTGCACTTGCGGTGTGAACTGCGTCTTGGGATTGATCCCCGCCTGCCGCACGAGCCGCCGCAAGGTGGGTGGAATGAACTGGTAGCGGCCAATGGCGTGGGGCTGGCTCGGCGTGGCGTCGATCCAGTCATAGATTTGCTGGATCGTCAGCCGGGTTGGGGCCGCTGCGGGCTTGACCTTTGCCCCGTATTGCACCGCGTCATACCCCTTTTTGCCTGCCTCGGCCTGTGCGATCAGGTTGCGCAACCGCGCTACCCGCCCTTCGACGGGATAGTTGCGCAAGTTGTCGAGTTCCTTGGGATCGGGCGGCGCAAAAAGGCCAGTGATGGAACGCCCTGCAAACAGGCTCGGCCCGGAATGACGGATCATCGGCTCTGTACTGATCAGCGGTGCCGCCTTGGTCATCAGGCTGGCCCTACTGACCATCGGCAACGCCTCCGCCCAGGCAAATGCCCCTTGCCCCACCAATCCAACACACGCCAAAAGGCCCCAAATCCGCCGCATCGCAATCCCATTCTGAAATCATCGCGTGCGGGGTTTGTGCGGCGACATCCCTAAACACGGGGTTGCCACCGCAATGCGTTTTGAGCCGAGTTTAGTTCAAATGCGATTTATCGCGTGAACGACCCCGTTCAGGCGGCCGTCAGCGTGGCATAGAGCTGGTCCTTCAGCGCCATGCGCTGCTTGCGCATGTCTTGCATATGCGCGTCTGATACGGGTTCAACATCCGTCTCGGCGCGGTGCACGGCGCGATTGACGTCGTGGTATTCATCGAGCAAGCGGGCGAAATGCGCATCGGTCTGCCGCAGGTCCGAAATGCGATCTGCATGTTCGGGAAAATCCTGCATAAGCTCGTGGGGCGTGTTCGACATCTGATCCTCCGGGTCGTCAGCTTTTGCGGGAATGCGGGTGCAGAGATGCCGCCAGGATATGTTCGGATCCGTTCACAGCAGCATCTGCCTGCTGCACGATCAGCGGGTCGGGTACGGTGGCCACTGTCAGGTCCTTGTCGGGATAGTCCAATGTCGACAGAAAGTGCTTCATGCAATTGATGCGTGCGCGTTTCTTGTCGTTGGATTTGACGACCGTCCAAGGTGCATCGGCCGTATCGGTGTAGAAAAACATCGCCTCTTTCGCTTCGGTGTACGCATCCCATTTATCAAGGCTGGCCCGGTCGATCGGCGACAGTTTCCACTGTTTCAGCGGGTCCGTCTCACGCGCCTTGAAGCGGCGGCGTTGTTCATCCTGCGTGACGGAAAACCAGTATTTGAACAGTTGAATGCCCGACCGCGACAGCATCCGTTCGAACTCGGGTGTCTGGCGCATGAATTCAAGGTATTCGTTGGCGGCACAGAACGACATCACCCGTTCCACACCCGCCCGGTTGTACCAGGATCGGTCATACAGCACGATCTCGCCGCTGGTCGGCAGATGCTTGATGTAGCGTTGAAAAAACCACTGCCCCCGCTCTTGGTCTGTGGGTTTGTTGAGGGCCACCACACGCGCAGCACGGGGGTTCAGATGCTCCATGAACCGTTTGATGGTGCCGCCCTTGCCTGCCGCATCGCGCCCTTCGAACAGCAGCACAAACTTCTGGCCCGTCTCCTGCACCCACAACTGAACCTTCAGCAACTCGACCTGCAAGGCAGCCTTTTCCGCCTCGTATTCGGCACGCGTCATCTTGTCGGCGTGGGGGCATTGGGTCTGGTCAAAGGCCTGAGCGTTAGAGGGCTTGCGATCAATGATCTCAACAGATTGTGCCAAAAGTCTTCTCCTAATGCTATTCGGTGAAGACGTAGAAACCCGCACGTACGCGTTGTCATTGATGTGCGTCATTTACAGGTGCGAATCGAAGACCTTCCAGACAGGCATCAAGGTGTTGATCCGCGATACGGTTGCCTTGATCAGGCCAGTGTCGCGCCAATTGGCGGGCATCGGCCCCGACATGGCAAGCGCCTTGCGCTTCAGCAGATCCCCATGCGGATGGTCCTGGTTATAGGGTTTCGGTACGCGCTTCAGCGGCTCTGGTCCCCAGTCACTGATCTCAGCACCGGTGTCGGCGGCCGCATCCAGCGCCTCCTGCAAGCTGTCCCCCCAACTGTCGACGAAGGCGCGGTAGCGGGTCAGATGCTCGCCCTGCAGGCCCATCACCCCCATACCAAGGATGAAATAGTCCTTCGACAGCCCCCAGAACCACGAGGGGGCCAGCGGGTCCTTATCCGCAGGGGACCACATGATGTGCAGATGCGTGTTGAGTGGTGTCTTGTCCTTGGAAAAGCGCACATCGCGGTAGATGCGGAAGACCTTTGGGCTGTGCGGCTTGCCGGTGATGCGGGCGATATCCTCGGCCATCAGGTCTGAAAAGAACCCGGCAGGGCCAGCGATGGCCTCCTTGTAGTGGGCCTTGTGCGGCTCGAACCAGTCCTTGGTGTTGTTCTTCTCCAGCTTGGCAAAGAAGCTGAGCGCCTCATCCACCATCTGTTCAAACCCGTCGGCCATATCCGCCCCCTGCATGTCGTTCCCTTCCGAACCTATCGCACAGCGGGGGTCAGTCCACCGCAAGCTGCTGCCAGATTGCGGCAGTGGCGTGCATTTGTGCCGTGTTCACGCACCCGACCACAGTTTGCCGAGACACACCCATGGCGCTTCGGGGATGTACGCCCGGTGCACTCTGTCCATACAGACCAGCACGGCGCATCCGCATTCTTCGCACCAAAACACGCGTTAGCCGTTGCGCCCACTGTGTTCTGCATGGCACGATTTGGCGCATGATTACCTCTCTCAACGGCACCCCGCTTTCACCGCTGACCTTCGGCACCATGCAGTTCGGCGGCAAGGCCGACGCCAGCGAAAGCCGGGCGATGTTCGACGCCGCCCGCGCCGCGGGCATCACCCATTTCGACACCGCCTTTGTTTATACGGGCGGCGCATCCGAAACGCTGTTGGGTGAGATGGTCAAGGCCGACCGCGATGACTTGATCATCGCGACCAAGGCGGCATACGAGGGTGGGTCCGGGCGCGACAACATCCTGACCGGCTTTGCCACGTCTCAGCAGCGGTTGCAGATGGATATGGTCGATATTCTGTACCTGCACCGCTTTGACGATGACACGCCACTGCAGGAAACCTTTGACTCGCTGGCCACGCTGAAGGCGCAGGGCAAGATCCGCCATATCGGTGTCTCCAACTTTGCCGCATGGCAGGTGATGAAGGCGCAGGCGGTTGCCGCACAGTTCGAAGTGCGGATCGACATCATCCAGCCCATGCACAGCCTCGTCAAACGCCAGTCCGAGGTCGAGATTTTCCCGATGGCCGTCGATCAGGGCATTGAAATCGCACCCTATTCGCCCCTTGGTGGCGGGCTGTTGACCGGCAAATACGCGGATGGCGGCACCGGGCGGCTGACCGAGGATGACCGTTATGCCGCGCGCTACAACGTGGATTGGATGCGCGAGGCGGCAGCCAAGCTGTCTGCGCTGGCAGCTGACCTTGGCACCAGCCCTGCAACGCTTGCCGTGGCGTGGGCCATGGCGCATCCGGCGCGGCCCCGGCCCATCATTTCGGCCCGATCGGCAGAGCAATTGGCACCGTCGCTTGCCGCGCTCGACTTTGACATGACTGCCGACCTTTATGACCAGATCACCGGCTTCAGCGTCACGCCGCCCCCGGCCACGGACCGGATCGAGGAAGCGTGACAGACATCATCGTCATCGGCGGTGGTATCGCCGGGGTGTCTGCGGCGGCGCGTCTATCGGATGGGGCGCAGGTCACGTTGATCGAGGGCGAAAGCGCACTTGGTTACCACGCCTCGGGCCGGTCTGCCGCGCTGTTCGAAGAGAACTATGGGTCGCCTTCGGTGGTGGCACTGAACAAGGCCAGCGCCGCCTATCAGCAACCGTACCTCAGCCCCCGTGGCTTCCTGTTACTTGGGCGCGCAGGCGAAGATGATCAATTCGATGAAGATGCGCAGACCCTGAAGTGCCCCGAGATTTCGGTGGACGAGGCGCGGACATACATCCCGATCCTGAACGACGCGATCACCCGCGCCGCTTATCATGCCGATGCGTTTGATATCGATACGGACCGGATGATTCAGGATTTTGCAAAGACCGTGCGCGCGAATGGCGGGCGGGTTCTGACAGGTCAGGCGGTGACCGAGATCAAGCACGACAAAACCTGGACCGTGCGTTGCGGTGACGAGGTGTTCACCGCTGATGTACTCGTGAACGCTGCGGGTGCCTGGGCCGACCAGATTGCCGCGATGGCGGGGGTCGCGCCCATTGGCATCATGCCCCTCCGTCGTTCCATGGCACGCCTGCCCGCGCCGGGCGGCCACGACGTGAGCGATTGGCCCATCTTCTTTGGTGTGGGCGAGACGTGGTATGCCAAGCCGGATGCGGGGAAACTTTTGGTCTCTCCGGCGGATGAAGACCTTGTCGCACCGCAGGACGCATGGGCCGACGACATGGTGCTGGCCAAAGGGCTGGACCGCTATAGCCAGCACGTGACCGAACCTGTCACCCGGGTTGAGACGTCATGGGCGGGTCTGCGCAGCTTTGCCCCCGACCGCACGCTGGTGCTGGGACCCGACCGCCAAGTCCCTGATTTCATTTGGTGCGCGGGCCAGGGCGGCTATGGGTTTCAGACAGCGCCCGCGGCCAGCCAGTTTGTGGCTGAGCTGGTCCTTGGCCGTCCTCCGCACATTGACGTGGCCACCATCAAATCCTTGTCGCCAGCGCGGTTCTAAGCGGCTAGGCTCAGCCTCATGTTCACACGATTTTTGATTGCCGCCCTCGTCATTTTATCCGCCTGCGCCCCCGGCCCCACCCCCTTTACCGGCCCGATGATCATCGGGGACACCGACCCGGTGCGCTTTGCCGGTCGTCAACCCAGCACCTTTCCGGTGCGCGGCATGGATGCGGCCCGTTTCCAGACAAGCGTAGATTGGGTGCGGGCCAAGGCCGTGGGGATCGAGTTTACCTTCCTGAAGGCGACCGAAGGCGGGGACCTGGCCGATCCGATGTTCAAGGATCACTGGCGTGGCGCGGGTCAAGCCGGGATCAGGCGTGGGGCCTACCACTTCTACTATTTCTGCACGACACCCGAGGTGCAGGCGCAGTTCTTTATCCGTACAGCCCCACGGACGCGCGGCAGCTTGCCCCCTGTGCTGGACATGGAATGGAACCCGTTTTCACCCACCTGCCAGCGCCGCCCAGATGCGGCCACGGTGCGCGACGAAATGCAGCGTTGGCTGAATATTGTTGAGGCACATTACGGTCAGAAGCCCGTCATCTACACGACGCCCGGCTTCTACGAAGATGCGGAGCTGAACCGTTTGCGGGGCTACGAATTCTGGCTGCGCACCACGGCCAAGACCCCGGCACAGGCCTATCCCGGCCAGTCGTGGCGGTTCTGGCAATACACGGCAACCGGGACGCTGCCAAACACGCCCGGTTCCGTTGATATCAATGCCTTCAACGGCTCAGCCGCCGACTGGCAAAGCTGGCTTGAGCGGCGGACGATCCGTTAGGCGACCTCGTCGCCGCTCACCCGGAAGAAGATGGCATAGAGCGCGGGCACAACGATCAACGTGAGAACCGCTGCAAAGCTGAGCCCGCAGATGATCACGATTGCCAGCGAGGCGAAGAACGGGTCCCACACCAGTGGCACAACGCCCAGCACGGTCGTCAGCACCCCCAGCAACACAGGTCGCACCCTACTGACCGCAGAATCCACGATGGCATCCATGCGTGGTTTGTCGTCGGCAATCTGGCTATCGATCTCATCAATCAACACGATGGCCGCCTTGATCAGCAGGCCGGTCAAGGACAGGACACCAAGGATCGCCATGAACTCGAGCGGGGTTTGCGTGGCCGCCAGCCCCCAGATCACCCCGATCAGGGCCAGCGGCACCGTCAACCAGATGATTAATGGCTGCCGAACCGCGTTGAACAGGAAGATCACAACAAGGATCATCGCGCCAAACCCCAAGGGCATGGTCGCGGCAAGACCGGCATTCGCCTCTTGAGAGTTGCCGTATTCACCCTTCCACTCGAGCGCATAGCCGGGCGGCAGAGCGATATCCTCGATCTGGTCCCGGACATCGTTGAACAGGTCGCCTGACAGGACACCCACCGCGTTGTCGGATTGCGCCGTGATGGCCAACTTACGGTCGATGCGACGCAGGTTACCTGCCTCGAACACAACGTCAAATCGGTCCACGACCTGATTGATCGGAATGTATCCACCGGCCACCTGACTGAAGACCTGCACATCGCGCAGCTCTGTCAGGTCGTCACGTTCTACGGCTGTCGGGCGCATGACAATGTTCAACAGCTCATCCCGCTCGCGATACACGCCCAGGGTGGATCCGGTCAGATGGGTGGCAAGGGCACCCGAGATATCGCTTTGGGTCAGGCCCAGACGGCGCGCGTTTTCGGTGTCGATGACAGGCCGGAGGACCTGCACCTGTTCACGCCAGTCGTCCTTGACCGCAATGGCCCCTGCATCGGACATGATCGCCTTTGCCTTGGCGGCCAGTTCGCGCAAGACCACGGGATCGGGACCGAAAAACCGCGCCTCGACCTTGGACCCGCCACCGGGGCCCAGCACGAATTTCCACACTTTGGTATTGGCCACGGGATAGTTTTCTTCGATCCACGCCTGCAATTCAGTACGCAGGTCCTCAATCTGGTCAAAGCTCTCCACGTCGACCAGAATCTGCCCATAGGCCGAGTTCTGCGTCTCGGCCTCGTAGATCAGCATGAACCGAGTGTGGCCCCGACCGATGGCCGTGTTTGTTCCAGTGACCCCGGGCAGCGTGCGCACGTGCTCACTGATTTCCAGTATGTCCGCCTCGGTTGCAGTGATGTCGGCGCCTTGCGGCAGGAAGTAGTCAATCGCGAATTGCGCGCGGGTGGAGGTCGGAAAGAAGCCGGGCGGCACCATGCTGAACATCGCAATCGCAGATGCGAACAGCACCACGACCAGGCCGATGGTCAGATACCGGACCGCAATCGCACGTTTGAGAATGCTGCGGTACATCCCCAGAAACACATTTTCCCGCTCTTCCACGGCCGTGCCGGGTTTGAGCAGAAGGGTGCAGAAATACGGTGTCAGCCAAATGGCAACCAGCCAGGAAAACAGTAGTGAAATCGCGATGGTCCAGAACAGGCTGCCCGCATATTCGCCGGTGTTGTCCGGCGAAAAACCGATGGGTGAAAAGGCGAGGATACCAACAAGTGTCCCCCCCAGCAGCGGCCATTTCGTCTGGTTCACAACCGCGATGGAGGCGGACGCCGCGCTCTCGCCCCTTTGGACCCGAACCAGCGTGCCTTCGACCACGACGATGGCGTTGTCGACCAGCATCCCCAGCGCGATAATCAACGCGCCAAGGGAAATGCGCTGCATATCCAGATCATAGAGGTACATCCCGAACAGTGTCCCGGCCACAGTCACCATCAGGATGCCGCCCATCAGAATGCCCGACCGCAGCCCCATGAAGATCAGAAGCGTGCCCACGACGATGGCGAGCGCCAACACGACGTTCATGACGAAATCGTCGACCGACTCTTTGACCGTGACGGACTGATCCGAAATCGCCAGCACATCGATACCAATGGGGCGCTGATCAATCAGGGCGTCCATCCGTTCCTTGACCGCCACACCCATGTTCACGACGTTACCGCCCAACGTGTTTGATATCCCGATCCCGATGGCTTGTTTCCCATCGCGGTACAGCAACATGGTGGCCGGGTCCTCGACCCCGCGGCTGATCGTTGCAATATCGGACAGGCGGAAGGACGCGCCGGTCTGCGGATTGGTGATCATCAGGTTGCCGATGGCCTCGGTCGAGGACACCGCACTTTCCGGGCGGACCATCAGGCGGGTTTGCCCCGCCTTGATTGACCCGGCGGGACGAACGAGGTTCTGGCCTTCAAGGATTTGTGCGATCTGATCCGGTGCCAAGCCAAGCTCAATCAAGCGGGCCGACGAGTATTCGACATAGATGACCTCGTCCTGGACGCCGTTCAGAACCACCTTGGACACGCCAT
Source organism: uncultured Tateyamaria sp. (assembly GCF_947496075.1). Lineage (GTDB taxonomy): Bacteria > Pseudomonadota > Alphaproteobacteria > Rhodobacterales > Rhodobacteraceae > Tateyamaria. Next base: position 593,674 of record NZ_CANMBJ010000006.1, on the reverse strand, counting down.
CGACCGTCACCAGTTCGCGTTGCAGGTCCTTGGCGTATTCATGCAACTCGCTGATGGAGAACCCATCCCCTACAACAGCGAAATACAGGGCATAAACGTCACCAAAATCATCAAAGATCAGGCTTTCAAGCGCGTTAGGGGGCAGGTCCCCCTGCGCATCGTCGACCTTGGCGCGCATCTGTGCGAACCGTTCATAGAGCACAGGGTAGTCCGGCACCGAAGGAATGGTGAATTCAACATTCACGATGCTGAGACCTGGCGAGGACACCGACCGCACTTCATCCACGCCTTGCAATTGCTGCAAGGCGTTTTCGACAACCTCGGTCACTTCCTCTGCCACCTCTTCGGCGCTGGCACCGGGATAGGGCGTGATGATCTGGGCCTGACGGATGATGAATTCAGGGTCTTCGAACCGCGGGAGCACGGTGTAGGCAAAGTACCCCGAGATCAGAATAAGGAGCGTCGAGATCGCCGAGATCAGACGCTTTTCGATGGCAAACCGGGCCAGATCCATAGCTTAATCTCCAACCCGAGTGATCGGGCGTATGGTCATCCCGTCAACGATCTGACTGACCCCAGCAGCAATCACGCGGTCCCCCGCGCTGACCCCATCGGTCACGGCAACCTCAGCGCCGCTGGCCTCGCCCAACGTGACGGATTGCTTGGACACGGCGTTGTCATCATCCAGCAGCCATACAAACGGCGAACCATCGGGGTCTGCGCCCACTGATGTCAGCGGAATACGCAACTCCGGCGCCGACCCCGGGGCCGTTGCCAAGGCGCGGCCAACCATGCCAGGCAGAATGATGGACCCGTTTGGTTGCGCGACACTGACCCGCCCCCGATAGGTTTGGGTGGCGGCGTCGGCCTGAACAGAGAATTCCACCACCTCTGCGTCAAAGGTTTGCCCCGGCAACGCGTCAAACTGAACCTGGGATTGGATCTGGTCCTGTCCGTTTGCGGACAGCGCGACCACATCCGGCCCCGGCACATCAAAGGCAAGGTGCACGGTGTCGATGTTTTGCAGCAGCGCAATGCTTTGGCCCGCCTGCACATTCGTGAAGTTGTCGATATCACGGCGCGAGATGATGCCCGCAAAAGGCGCCGTCAGCGTTGCGTCATCAAGATTGTCGTTTGCCACCTGCAATTGCGCTTCAAGCCCGCGCAAGGCCGCCTCAGCCGCTTCAATGTCTTCCGCTCGACCACCGGATTGCCCGATGATCAATTGTTCTTGCTGCGCCCGCAGGTTCGCTTCGGCAACACGCAAGGACGCCTCATCCTGTTCAAGACGGGCAGCGGCAACAACGCCACGTTCCGCCAACTCGCGTGTCCGTTCGGCCTGATCACGGGCCTGGTCAACTTGGGCCTGGGCCGATTCAACTGCGGCTTCCAGCGCAACAATCTCTTCCGCACGCGCGCCTGTTCGCAATGCGCGGAGCTGGGCTGCCGACTGATCACGTGAGCTTTCAAGCTGGGCAATCTGGCGTTCGAAGTCGCGCGGGTCGATCTGCGCAATCAACGCACCCAGCGCCACATCCTGTGCACCACGAATGGGGAGTTCAATGACCCGCCCACTGACGCGAAACGACAGCTCAACCTCTTCGGAGGGCAACACAATCGCAGGATACGTACGCTGGATCGTTGCTTCTGTTTCCTGAACGGTGGCGATCTTGGCAGGGCGCAAAACGTCCTGAGCGCTGAGTGACACCGCTGATGCAAGCGCTGCGCCGATGCCAAATACAAAAATCTTTATTAGATTCATCGTGGTGCAACGCCTTTTTCCAATATTGAAGCGGACAATTAAGCGACGCGCCAGCCGAGTCAACCAACAGGCGAGTGATCCCCCTTCAATCGGCGGGTTCACCCATCCTTGCGGATCACCTCGTTCTTTGGATCGTAGGGGCTGTCGCTGACAATTTCTGCCTGCCAAAGTTTGTCGAACATCCTGACCTGCAGCTGTGTGCCCGGTAAAGCCAGATCGGGCTGGACATATCCCATGCCAATCGATTTGCCGAAAGCGACCGAATACCCGCCAGAGGTCAAACGTCCGACACGTGTATCCCCGTGATAGAGGGCTTCACGTCCCCAAGGGTCTGCATCATCAGGCCCGTCGATCAATACGGTGACGCAAGTCGAACGGACGCCAATCTTTTCCATCGCCGCCTTGCCATGGAAATCCTTGGACAGGTCAACGAAACGGGGCAAATCAGCTTCCATCGGGGTCGCATCGCGGCCCAGTTCGGTCCCGAACGCGCGATAGGATTTTTCCTGTCGCAACCAGTTCTGCGCGCGTGCGCCCACCAGTTTCATCCCGTGCTTCTCGCCCGCCTGGACAAGCTGATCCCACAGGTAGTTCTGCATCTCGATTGGATGGTGCAGTTCCCACCCCAGCTCGCCAGTATAGGCCACGCGGATGGCGCGTACGGGGCACATGCCCAGTTCGATATCCCGGTAGGACAGCCAAGGGAAACGCTTGTTTGACAGCACGGTCGACGGGTCCGCATCCTTGACCAGCTCGTTCAGCACATCCCGCGATTTTGGCCCGGCAATGGCGAATACGCCCCACTTGGTCGTCACGTCCTCTTCGTTGATGCGCCCGAACTCGGCCTCTTTCTCCATGATCGCCTTGTAGAGGTAATCCTGATCATAGGCGTGCCATGCGCCTGCCGACACGAGGTAATAGTCATCCTGGGCCAGCCGCACGATGGTGTATTCCGTGCGTGTCGTGCCCGCAACGGTCAAGGCATAGGTCAGGTTGATGCGCCCGACCTTGGGCAGCTTGTTGGTGGTGAACCAATCCAGGAATGCCGTGGCCCCCGGCCCACTGATCCGGTGCTTGGTAAACGCCGTCGCGTCGACGAGACCAACGCCCTCACGGATCGCCTGGGCCTCATCATGGGCGTATTGCCACCAACCGCCCCGGCGGAAGGACCTGGCATCGTGATCAAAACTGTCCGGCGCATCCAGAGGGCCGTAATAGTTGGGGCGCTCGAACCCGTTCACGCAGCCAAACTGTGCGCCTGCCGCCTTTTGCCGGTCATAGGCCGGACCTGTCCGCAACGGACGGCACGCTTCACGCTCTTCGTCGGGGTGGTGCAGGATATAGACGTGCTCGTAGCATTCCTCGTTCTTGCGCGCAGCATATTCGGTCGTCATCCAGTCGCCGTAGCGCTTGGGATCAAGCGAGGCCATGTCGATCTCGGCCTCCCCCTCGACCATCATCTGGGCAAGGTAATACCCGGTGCCGCCAGCGGCGGTGATGCCAAATGAGAACCCTTCGGCCAGCCACATGTTGTCCAACCCGGGCGCGGGGCCGACCAGCGGGTTGCCATCCGGCGTGTAGCAGATCGGGCCATTGAAATCGTCCTTGAGACCGCTTTCTTCGCAAGACGGCACGCGATGGATCATCGCCATGTACTGGTCTTCGATCCGCTCCAGATCCAGCTGGAACAGGTCCGCCCGGAAGCTGTCCGGCACCCCATGTTCGAATCGCGCAGGCGCATTCTTTTCATACACCCCAAGGATCCAACCGCCGCGCTCCTCGCGGACGTAGGACTGCGCGTCGGCATCGCGAATGACCGGGTGCTCGGCATTGCCCTCGGCCCGGTACTTCACAAGCTCGGGGTCCTGCTCCATCACGATGAACTGGTGTTCAACAGGGATGGCGGGCATCTTGATACCCAGCATTTGGGCCGTGCGCTGCGCATGGTTGCCGCTGGCAGTCACAACATGCTCAGCCGTGATCACCACCTGCTCGTCAGAGGGTACAAGATTGCCGCCCTTCTCCACCATCTTGGTGGCCGTGACCTCCCAAGCCTCACCGTTCCAGTGAAAGGCATCGGCCTGCCACTTCCGCTCGATCATCACGCCGCGCTGGCGCGCACCCTTGGCCATCGCCATCGTGACATCAGCGGGGTTAATATAGCCGTCCGTCTGGTGATACAGCGCGCCCTTCAAATCCTCAGTCCGGATCAGGGGCCACTTCGCCTTGATCTCATCAGGCGTCATGAACTCGTAAGGCACCCCGCAGGTCTCGGCCGTTGAGGCATAGAGCATGTATTCGTCCATGCGCTCTTGAGTTTGCGCCATGCGGAGGTTGCCCACAACGGCGAAGCCCGCGTTCAGCCCCGTCTCTTCCTCAAGTGTCTTGTAGAACTTGATCGAGTAGTCGTGGATGTGGGTCGTGGCATAGGACATGTTGAAATAGGGCAGCAAGCCAGCAGCATGCCATGTCGAGCCAGAGGTCAACTCGTCCCGTTCAAGCAGCATCACGTCGTCCCAGCCCGCACGCGCCAGATGGTAGGCAATCGAGGTTCCGACAGCGCCGCCGCCGACAACCAATGCTTTGACCTGAGTTTTCATGTCCCGATTCCTTCGCAATCCGTCCCCGTTGTTCTAGGAAAACAACACGCGCGCCGCGCCAACAAGCCGACCGAACGCTGCAGAAAAACGACGCCCGCGACACGTCCCTTCTTCCCTGTTTCAAAAAATCCCGGGGGTTTGGGGGCTGGCCCCCAATAAACAGACAGCGTCGCCGCAGGCGTCCGCAGGATCAAGGCAAACGGGTAAAGGAGGCCTGTCCGATGGGGGCAAGACCATCTGCGGTCAGAAAATCGGGATGGGTCAGCAGGCGGACAGACTGGCGCGGCTGCGTTTCGACATTTGGGCCGGTGTAATCCGGTCCACTGTCTGCCCCCGCGTCCCACGGCCACAGCACAACGGTCACCTGATCCCGCCATATGTCTTCGGCGCGCAATTGCACGCCGCTGGCGCCGGAAAACCAATCCGGACTGGGCGCAAGCATCGTCGCAAAGGACACACGGCTCAACGTCTCATCCACCATCAACTCAAAGGAAAACGCCCCTGGGCTGGCGACTCCCGGCAACACCACATGCTCGCCGACGCGGCCACGCCTGCGCCCCTCGGCCAGTTCCGCTTCAAGCACGCTGACGCGCCCGTTTGTGGCGACAAGGGCCAAACCGCTCGAGGCTGTTTCTCCGTCCTGGAAAAGGCTGTACCGCGATGAATGCGCAAAGGCGATCAACCTGCTCCAATGCGCGTCCAGGTCATCCGCTGCCGTCCAATTGAACGTCACATCGACACGGTAGCGCGCCGTGTCTTGCGCCAGCGCGACACCTGCCATCACCACGCACAGAAACGTCGCGATTGCCTTAGCGACGCGGGCCAAAGATCTTACCCGGGTTCATGATGTTTTGTGGATCCAGCGCCGTCTTGATCGCGGCCATATATTCGACCGTGGGCCCCAGTTCCTTGACCAGATAGGGCATCTTGCCCTGACCGATGCCATGCTCACCGGTGCAGGTGCCGTCCATCCGGATTGCCTCGTCCGCAAGGAAGGCCGTGAACTCCTCGGCGCGACGCACCTCCTCGGCGTTTTCCATATCGATCAGCACGAGGCTATGAAAATTGCCATCACCCACATGCCCGACGATTGGGGCCAGAAGCCCAAGCTCCTCCGCCTTGGCCTGCGCGCCTGTCACGGCCTCAGCCAGTCGCGAGATGGGCACGCAAACATCGGTCGAGATCCCTTGTGCGCCGGGGCGCAATTGCAAGGTTGCCCAATACAGGTCGTGCCGCGCTTTCCACAGCTTGTTGCGTTCTTCTGCCGTCGCGGTCGTTGCAAAGTCGGTGCCTCCCGCATCCTCGGCGATAGAACCAAACATCTCTGCCTGTTCGATCACACCACTGTCCGAGCCGTGGAATTCCAGCAAAAGCAACGGTGTCTCTGGCAGGGTTAGACCTGCATAATCATTCGCCGCCTTCACGTTCAGCGCGTCCATCAGCTCGATCCGCGCAACGGGAATGCCATACTGGATCGTCGTCATCACGGCCTGGCAGGCGGCATCGATGGAGGGAAAGGACATGCGCGCCGCAGAGATAGCCTCCGGGATACCCTGCAGTTTCAGCGTGATCTCGGTGATCAGACCCAGCGTGCCCTCGGACCCGATCAGCAAGCGTGTCATGTCATAGCCTGCTGATGTTTTCTTGGCCCGCTGCGCCGTGCGGATGACCCGCCCATCGGCCATCACAGCCTCAAGCGCCAGCACATTGTCCTTCATCGTGCCATAGCGCACCGCGTTGGTGCCCGAAGCGCGGGTCGAGGCCATCCCACCCAGCGATGCATTCGCACCGGGATCAATGGGAAAGAAGAGCCCCCTGTCCCGCAGATAGGTGTTCAACTGCTCTCGCGTCACACCCGGTTGCACGACGCAATCAAGGTCTTCGGCATTCACGGCGAGTATCTGGTCCATCTGGGTCAGATCCACGGATACGCCACCCGCCGGCGCATTCACGTGTCCCTCGAGCGACGTGCCAGTGCCAAAGGGGATCACAGGCACCTGATGCGTCGCGCACACCTTTATGATGTCCGACACTTCCTTAGTCGAGGTGGGGAACACAACCGCATCCGGCGCCTGCGCCCGGATCCACGTCGTGGTGTGGGCGTGCTGGTCGCGCATGGCCTGACCGGTATGGAATTGGTCCCCGAACTTCTGCTTGAGGATGCCAAGCGCCGTGGCAATCCCCTCTTCGTTGCGTGGCAGATCAATGGCCTGCGGCATGTGTATTCTCCCCTTGTCGCCGAGCGTCAGTCGCCCAGCGCAATGCCTTCACGGCGCGGATCGGCCCCGCCTTGCAGCGTTTCACCAATCTCAATCGCATGCAGACCGGAATTCAACCCACGCACATTGACTTCAAAGCCAAGCGCTTCCATTGCGGGGGCCAGATCGGCCGCCGATGTGCCTTCTTCGAAATCGTAGGTGCCAAACCGGTTCACGGCGTGGGGCAGACTGACGGCCTGCTGCACGTCCATCCCCCAGTCCATCCATGCGATGATCGACTTGGCTGTGTAGCCGATGATGCGGCTGCCACCGGGCGAGCCGATGGCCAGCACCGGCGCGTCATCCTTCATCACGATGGTCGGCGACATGGACGAGCGGGGACGTTTGCCCGGTGCAAGCGCATTCGCAATCGGCACGCCGTCCACATGGGTGCTGAAGCTGAAGTCGGTCAGCTCGTTGTTCAGAAGGAACCCATGCACCATCAGCCGTGAGCCAAATGCGTTTTCAATGGTCGTCGTCATCGAAGCCACATTGCCATACGCATCAACAATCGAGATGTGTGACGTCGAAGGCAGTTCTAGGCTTTGGTCATCGGCCCAAAGACTGCTGTGATCAAAGGCCGGATTGCCCGGGGCAACATCGGCCAGGGCAGTCTCTCCGTTCAGTTGCCCGGCGCGGTCGGCAAGGTAGGCAGGATCGACCAGACCGGCGGTGGGCATTGGAACGAAGTCGCTATCAGCCATGTACCGCCCCCGATCCGCAAACGCGAGACGCGATGCGTCACCGATCAACCGCCAGCTTTCCGGATTTTCTGCCCCAAGCTCGGCAAGATCGTAGCTGTTCAGCATCCCCAGGATCTGACCCACAGTCAGCGCCCCCGACGATGGCGGACCCATCCCGCAGACATCATGTGCCCGGTAGGTAACACAGACCGGTGCACGTTCCTTGACCTGGTAGACCGCCAGATCAAGCTCGGACAGAACGCCGGGATTGCCCGCTGCAAACTGCACCGTCGCCATGATGTCCTGCGCGATTTTGCCGGTGTAAAAGCCGTCCGCACCTTCGGCCGCCAAGACCCGCAAGGTTTCGGCATATTCCGGGTTCTGCAACACTGTGCCCGCGCTCAGCGGCGTGCCATCAGGCAGGAAATAGTCAGCAGTCACGGGGAAGCGACCCAGGCGTTCTGCATCCTGTTCGATCAAACCCGCAAGACGTGGTGATACTTCGAACCCGTCATCGGCCAGCCCAATCGCTGAGTCGAAAAGGCTGGGCCAAGGTTGGCTGCCCCAACGTTGATGCACCTCTTCCAAGAGCGCGGGTGTTCCCGGCGTGCCAACGGACCGCCCTCCAACGACCGCATCGAAGAAGCCCATGGGCTCCCCATCCTCTGTCTGGAATAGCTGCGGCGTTGCTGCCAACGGCGCCGTTTCGCGCCCATCAAGTGTCGTCAATTCCTGTGTTTCAGCATCATACCAGACCAGGAACGCGCCTCCTCCCAGGCCGGACGATTGTGGCTCAACCAATCCCAGAACGACCTGCACGGCCACAAGTGCGTCCGCTGCGGTGCCGCCCTTCGCAAGCACTTCGGCGCCGGCCTGCACGGCCAACGGGTTGGCAGCGGCAACCATATAGCTTTGCGCCGTGACGGGCTGGCCTGCATCCTTGGATACTTGTGCCGCGGCAATGGCTTCTGTGGTCGCAACCGCTGCGCCTTCAGTCCCGCCTTCGGGCTGGACGGCGTCCGCGGTTTGCTGGGCCAACGCGGCCCCTGCGATCAGGGTAAAGGCAACGGTCAGGGAAAAGCGCATGGGATCCTCCTTTGGCGCGGCAGGCTCGTCAATTCGGCGGTCAAAAAACCGGGCAGCTGTGCCGCCCGGGGCATCAAAGCATGGACGGCACGACCTGATCAGGTGGGCGGTGACCATCGTCAAAGGTCTTGATATTGATAATGACCTTTTCGCCCATTTCGATCCGGCTTTCGCGGGTGGCCGAACCCATATGGGGCAACAATACAACGTTGTTCAGTTCGCGCAGGCGCGGGTTCACCTCGGTCCCGTTTTCATAGACATCGAGGCCCGCCCCCGCGATCTCGCCCGCCCGCAACATGCGTGTCAGGGCGTTTTCATCAATCACCTCGCCACGCGACGTGTTCACGATCACGGCATCCGGCTTCATCAGTTTCAAACGGCGTGCATTCATCAGGTGAAAGGTAGAGGGCGTGTGCGGACAGTTGACGCTGATAACGTCCATGCGCGCCACCATCTGGTCCAGGCTCTCCCACCACGTGGCTTGCAACTCTTCTTCGATCTCGGGCCGCAGGCGGCGGCGGTTGTGGTAGTGCACCTGCATCCCGAAAGCCGCCGCTCGGCGGGCAACCGCCTGTCCGATGCGACCCATGCCAAGGATGCCGAGCCTGCGCCCGGCCACCCGGCCGCCAAGGAATGCGGTGGGCGCCCATCCGTCCCATGTGCCCGATTGCATCGCAGCCAGCCCTTCGGGCAGGCGGCGGGTCACGGCAAGGATCAGACCCATGGTCATGTCGGCAGTGTCATCGGTCAGTACACCGGGCGTGTTTGACACCAGGATACCGCGCTGCCGCGCCGTCGAGACATCAATATTATCAACACCTGCGCCATAGTTCGCGATCAGTTTCAAACGTTCGCCAGCTTGCCCGATCATGGCCCCATCCACGGTGTCGGTGATCGTGGGAACCAGAACATCAGCCGCCTTCATCGCCTCGACCAACTCGGTGCGGGTCATGGGCGCATCGCTGTCGCGCAAGGTGACGTCGAACAGTTCGCTCAACCGGGTTTCCACCTCGGCGGGCAACCGTCGCGTAACGACAACACTCAGACGTTCCTTTGGCATTGCGCCCTCCCCGGTGCTTGGCCTTGGGTCCTATCTTTGGCATGGTGGCGGATGTGAGCACGAGGCACAAGAACCTCGGCCACATCAAAAGGCGAGTGACGAGCGGAAAGTTCCCGATGATTGCGGTTTGGCGGTTTGTGCTATCGATGCTTTTGGTGCTGGGCCTGACCCTGCCCGCTGTTGCACGAGACACGGGTCCCGTGACCAACCTGCCCTTGCCGCGCTTTGTGTCGATGAAAGCGGCAGAGGGTAACGTGCGCCGCGGCCCCTCCCTGACCCACAGAATCGACTGGGTGTTCAAGCGGCGCGACATGCCGCTGCGCATCACGGCCGAACATGGCCACTGGCGCCGGGTCGAAGACCGGGACGGACTGGGCGGCTGGGTGCACTATTCGCTGCTTTCCGGCACACGCACGGTCATTGTCGAACAGGACATGCTGACCCTTCGCACCAAACCTGATGCCAATGCGCCCGTCACCGCTGCATTGGAAGCTGGCGTTGTCGCCCGATTGGGCAAATGCGGACCCGAGTGGTGCCGCCTGAGTTCTGGCGGCTATCGCGGTTGGGCACCCAAAGCACGGCTTTGGGGTGTTGCGATAGACGAACTGCGCGACTAACCCAGCTCCGCCACAATACGGATTTCCACGACCGCCCCTTCGCGGCGCAACCCTGCCACCTCGACCGCTGTCCAAGCAGGGTAAGGTTGTGACAGATGTGCGCGGCGCACGGCATCAAACGCATCGAAATGGGCGTGGAGCCCCACGTGGTAACTGGTCATCTCGACAACGGCGTTCAGGGTAAGGTCGGCTTGGGCCAGCACCTCGCCAATCTTGGTGAAACAGGCGTGGAATTGTGCCTCCTCCGACACTGGCATCGTTCCGTCCGCCGCTGCCCCGGTGACACCTGTCATGAATACATGATTGTGCGATAGGACCCCCGGCGACATGCCCGCCGCGTCACAGGCGGCCTCGAGCCCCGGTGGTATCAATACCCGTCGCGTCATCAGCAACTCTCCTTGCTCTTGCCCTTATCTTGTTTAGCATTCAAAGCATTGCACAACGCGTATCCAAGAAGAACATTCCAATGAAAGCCATTCACTACACCCGTTTCGGCCCGGCCTCGGATGTTCTGACCTTGGCAGAGATGCCAACGCCGGACCCCGCACCGGGCGAGGTGCTGGTCGAGTTGACCTTTTCCGGCGTGAACCCGTCAGATGTCAAAGCACGCTCTGGCACACGGCCCGGTGTGACAAAGCCTCCGTTTGACCAGATCATCCCACATAGCGATGGCGCGGGACGGATCGTGGCCGTTGGCGATGATGTGCCAGAGACACGGATCGGGCAACGTGTCTGGATCTGGAACGGCCAGTGGCAGCGCCCCTTCGGCACGGCCGCAACACATATCTGTCTGCCCGCAGACCAAGCGGTACCGCTGCCAGACCCGATCACCATGGACACAGGGGCCGTGTTGGGCATTCCCGGCCTGACCGCAGCACATGCTGTTTTCGGAGGTGGCGCTGTTGCAGGCCAAACGCTTCTTATCCAAGGCGGTGCAGGCACTGTCGGCCTGCTGGCCGTGCAACTGGCGAAATGGGGTGGTGCCAAGGTGATCGCAACAGCCCGGGGGGACGGATTGACCGCCGCGGAGGACGCAGGTGCAGACGTTGTTCTGAACTACTCCGACCCTGACCTTGCACAGCACATTCTGGCGGCCAATGACGGCGCGCCTATATCGCGCATCATCGAAGTGGAATTTGGCCGCAATGTGGGGACCGATGCGGAGGTGATTGCCCCCAATGGCACCATCGCGGCCTATGGCTCGGCGCAGGACATGGCGCCCACGCTGCCCTTTGGTCCATTGCTGTTCAAGGCTGCGACGGTCGACATCCTGTTGATCTATCTTCTGCCGCCAGATCAACGCGCCGTGGCGATCGAGCATCTGCATGATGCGCTGCTTACAGGCGCGCTGACCTGCCCGATTGCCCAAACCTTTGCGCTGGCAGACACAGCAGCAGCACATGATGCGGTCGAAGCAGGTCGGCGGGCCGGAGCCATTCTGGTCGAGGTGCAGACGTGATCCGTGCGCTATTGATCATCCTGTGCCTGTGCGCTGCACCACTTTCGGCACAGAACGCGAGCCAGCCCCAAGGCACGATTGCCATCACGGACAGTGCCGCACAGGACGCCGCAATTGCGGTGCGTATCCGCGATATTCTGAACGAGCTTGACGGGTTCGACGGGGTAACTGTGTCTGTCACGTCTGGCATCGTGACACTGCGGGGCACGACCGTGGACACCGCAACCGCCGACCGCCTGAACGAACTGGTTGGCCGTGTCGAAGGCGTCGTTGCCATCGAGAACGAAGTGACCGAAACGACGGATGTGGTCGCCCGGTTGAACCCGGCGGTCGAGCGCTTTCAGGCCCGCATGACACAGGCCGTTGCGATGCTGCCGCTGATTGCGGTTGCCCTTTTGGCCTTTGTTCTGGTTCTGACCCTTGGGATGTTGCTGGCTCGCGCACGTTATCCTTGGGACCGGATCGCGCCAAATGCCTTTATCGCCAACATCTACCGCCAGGTGGTACGTATCCTGTTCTTTATCGCAGGTGTGGTCATCGCGCTGGATATCCTTGGAGCGACGGCCTTGCTGGGCACGATACTGGGCGCGGCGGGGATCGTGGGTCTGGCCATCGGTTTTGCCGTGCGTGACACCGTCGAAAACTTTATCGCATCGATCATGTTGTCGATCCGCCAACCCTTTCGTCCCAATGATGTCGTCGAAATCGAAGGCGACACGGGCAAGGTCATTCGCCTGACCAGTCGGGCGACTATTCTGCTGAGCTTTGACGGCAACCACATTCGCATCCCCAATGCGACCGTCTTCAAAAGCCGCATCGTGAACTACTCCACCAACACCGAACGCCGCTTCAGCTTTGAGATTGGCGTGAGTTCGGACGCCGATCTGGCCGAGGTGCGGCGCATGGCAGAAGAAACCGTGGCGGAGCTGCCCTTTATCCTTTCCGAGCCCGCTCCAATGTCGTGGATCGAACGGATCGGGGATGGCGCGATTTTCATGACAGTCACGGGCTGGATCGATCAAGAGGCGACATCGCTGGTCCGAGCCAAGGGGGAGGCCCTGCGTCTGGTCAAGGCACGAATCGAAGGGGCCGGAATCGAAGTGCCCGACACCACCTATCGCATTCAGTTGCTGGGCGGTGCGGCACTCGACGCAGAATTGGACCAGCCCGGACCAAGCGAACAGGCACCCGCTTTGCCGACAGCCCCAGAGGTCGAAGCCGCCGATGTTACCGACATGTCAGAGCCGGGACTGGACAAGCTGGTGGATGCGGAACGCAATGACCCCGACGCCCCCGATTTGCTGACAGATGCGGCCCCCAAGGAATAGTCGGATTTTTGATGTAAAGGGGCTTGCGCACATCGCTTTGCCGCTCTAATTAGCGCGGCACGTTGGGATGTAGATCAATTGGTAGATCAACTGTTTTTGGTACAGTAGGTTGTAGGTTCGAGTCCTACCATCCCAGCCACTTTCCGCAATATCACTGCACTCGCCGCATCAGCACCGCGCGATGTCGCGATTCTATCTAGCGTGGACTGCAGCACCTGATAGCGTTTGGGCATGAAACATCTTGCCCGTACAGACACCCGCGCCGACGCAGCCATTGCCACGCTAACTGACGTTCCAGATCCCAGCGTGAGCGCAGACAATCCAGCGCGCCTGCTGCGCCGGTGCCCGGCGGCGGCGCCAACACCATTGGTGTCCTCGCCTGTCTTGGCGGACAGTGCGAATGTAGCCGAGGTGCAGATCAAGGACGAACGGGCGCGCATGGGTTTGGGCAGCTTCAAGGCGCTTGGTGCGGCTTATGTCATTGCCTGCGACGCCGAGACCGGCGCAGCGTCTGGACGAACTTATGTGACGGCCAGCGCTGGCAATCACGGCTTGTCAGTCGCGGCGGGTGCGCAAGCCTTCGGTGCAAAGGCGGTTATCTATCTGGCAGACACCGTGCCGGAGGTGTTTGCCGACCGGCTGCGTAGCTTTGGTGCGGATGTACGGCGTCATGGCTCGGTCTACGAAGACAGCATGGCCGAAGCGGCCCGTGCGGCGGAGGCCAATGGCTGGACGCTTCTTTCTGACAGCTCCTGGCCCGGCTACTTCGACATCCCGCACCGTTTGATGGAAGGGTATACTGTACTGATGCAGGAAACCGTGGCCGCTATGGATGCGCCCACCCACATCTTCCTGCAGGCGGGCGTTGGTGGACTGGCCGCGGCCTGTGCCGCCTATGCGCGCGACGCATGGGGACAGGCGCCCCGGATCATCGTGGTTGAACCCGAGGTGGCCCCCGCCCTTTTCGCGTCCGTTCAGGCGGGCGCCCCGCAAGTGACCGAAGGGCCAAGTTCGGACATGGGGCGGCTTGATTGCAAAGAACCATCGCTGATCGCACTCAAAGGGTTGGCGCGAGACGCCAATGACTACGTGCTGATTTCCGAGGAGGAAGGCGCGCACGGCAGCGCTGTTTCGGCCAAAGTTGGCTTGGCATCCACGCCCTCCGGGGCGGCGGGTCTGTCTGCCTTGCTGGCAAGCGCCCCCCATCGTGACGCATTGGGTCTGACGGACGCGTCACGCGTGCTGTTGATCCTGAGCGAGGAGGCGTCGGAATGACACCGCACGCGCGCGGTTTCCCCACGGCTGAATTTGCGGAGCGCACCCGCAAGGCCCAGTCGATGATGGAAGGTGCTGGCCTGTCTGCCCTGCTGCTCACAACTGAGCCGGAGATCAGGTACTACACCGGCTTTCTCACCCGCTTCTGGGAAAGCCCGACGCGCCCTTGGTTCGTTGTCGTTCCAGCGGAAGGCAACCCGATTGCCGTTATTCCATCCATCGGCGCACATCTGATGGGCCAGACATGGATCACCGATATTCGGACGTGGCAGGCACCGGACTATGACGATGACGGTATCGCATTGCTGGTCGACACATTGTCCGAGCACACTCCGCCCGGCGGCTCAATCGGCATTGCCGATGCGATGGAAAGCTATGTCCGCATGCCTTTGGGCGATCTGCGCAGCCTCGAGCAAAAGCTGGGATCGCGCAGGCTGGTGAGCGATATGCAGATCACGCGGCGTTTGCGATTGACCAAATCCGAGGCCGAGATTTCAAAGATACGAACCGCTGCAAACATCGCCGACCGAGCCTTTGATCGCGTGGCCGAGGTCGCCCGAACAGGAACACCATTGTCCGAGGTGTTTCGCCTGTTTCAAGCGCTTTGCCTTGAAGAAGGGGCCGATTGGGTGCCGTACCTTGCAGGGGCATCGAATCAGGGCGGGTACGGCGATGTGATTTCTCCGGCGACGGATGTGCCTTTGGCGCAGGGGGATGTGCTGATGCTCGACACCGGCCTCGTGCATGATGGGTACTTCTGCGATTTCGATCGCAACTTCAGCATCGATGTACCGAGTACCGAGGTGCGGGATGCCCATGCACGATTGATCGATTCCACCCAAGCCGGGTTTGACGCGGCCCGCCCCGGCGCGACGATTTCCGACATTTTCCACGCCATGAACACCATCGCCAATCCAGGAGGTGAGGCGATGGAGGCGGGGCGCCTTGGTCACGGGCTGGGTATGCAGCTGACCGAGTGGCCATCCATTATTGTGGCGGACCACACCCCACTAAATCCAGGCATGGTGCTGACGCTGGAGCCATCGGTATCCTTGGGCGATGGGCGCATCATGGTCCATGAAGAAAACATCGTGGTCCGCGAGACCGGAGCGGAGTGGCTGTCATCCCCCCAAGGCCCTGCCATTCGGGTGCTGAAATGAGTGTCCCTTATGACATCGACGACACCCGTCCCACGCAGCTTGGACTGATCGTCCTGCAGGCGGATGAAACGATCGAACAGGACATGCGCGTCCTGATGCCCCCGGATGTTGAATACATGATCAGTCGCGTCCCATCCGGCACATCGGTGACACCCGACACGTTGCGCGAGATGGCAGGCAACCTGACCGGTGCCGCAGCGCTGTTGCCGCGGGGTGCTGAGATGGCCTGCGTCGCCTATGCCTGCACCTCGGGTACCGCCGAAATTGGCGCAGGAAACATCGCTGATCTGGTGCAAGCAGGCGTGGACACTCCCCACGTCACGGACCCGGTCACGGCACTGATCGCCGCCTGCCAGCATCTTGGCGTCACTCGGCTTGGCCTGTTGAGCCCCTATATCGAGAGCGTGTCGGACCGTTTGCGTACCGTTCTGGGGGACGCCGGAATCGACGTCGTGGCATTTGCCAGCTTCGATGAGCCCCTGGAAGAGCGTGTGGTCCGCATCACGGCGCAGTCCGTCATCAACGCGGCCCAAGACCTTGGCCGGGAAACAGAACTGGATGCCCTGTTTTTATCTTGCACCAACTTGCGTACGCTGAACGCCATCCCGGACATCGAAGCCGCGCGCGACATGCCGGTCCTGTCCAGCAACCTTGTTCTGGCTTGGCACATGGCGCAACTGGCACAGACGCCGCTTGCCGCTGATCTACCCTTCCGCCTGACTACTCAGGCGTCCAAGCCGGTCGGGTCATCCCGATAAACGTGTCCCCCGCCCCACCGGTCACATTGCGATCAACCACATCCCGCAGTGTTTCCGTGCGGTTGATCGCACGCCACCCCGCTCCGGAGAAGGTCGAGCGCTTGAACACATGCCGCGACAAAAGCGGGTTAGTCAGGGCCTGACTGAATGCATCAAGCGCCACGAACTTGAGCACAAGGCTGGGCAGCGGGCTGTTGGGCACCCGATCTTCACAGAACAGTCCGACGTGGAAATCCACGTCGCGCGGGCCGTCATAGAATTGGCGGAGCAGGCCTGCGACCTCGGGATCAGACGAGATCGCCTCGAAATTCGCGGGCCTGCGCTGGCTCATGTAGTCGCAATAATCTGAAAAGCTGGCCAATGCACAGTCGCGGTCCTGTTTGATCGAGGCCACCTCAATATGCAGGAGCGGTTCGGCGGTGTTGCACGGTCCCAACTCGGCCGCTTGGGTGTCGCTGATCCCTGAAAATGCAGCAAGCAGGCCGTGATCGATCAGCAGCGCATTATTCATGAATGTGGTGTGTACCGGGCGTTTTTCGCCCCCCCATTTCAGCGCATCGGGGATCAGCGCGTGCCAGCGATAGAGCAGGCTGAATTCGGTGGTGATCCAGTTTGGTTTGTTCCATGGCGCGTTCCAGGCAACGGACGGATCGGCGCGCAGGCTGAAGGGCAGCGGAGAAATGTGGTTGATGTAATCCTCGACTACGATCTTGATGAATATGACGATGACCGCGTTGCGCGCGGTCTCAAACACCCGGTCGTCATCCCAATCTGGATGATCGGCCTCAATCTCTGCCGCGAGGCGGTTGTGTTCCCGCAGGAACAACGTGTTCAACATGGCAACCTGAGGGACCGAGTTTGCACGGTCACCACCGAAGGCAAAGATCGTGGGCCGGCGCGTATCATCAAGCGTGCTTTGCCCGAGCGGTGGGTCAAGGACATCGAACTGCGGATCGACCTTGCCGTCCTTGTAAAGGAACGGTGCGTATTCCTCTCCGTCGATCATCTGCGAAGCGAGCCGCCCCTTGCGGCCTTTTTCGTCAGACCGAAGACGCAGCGCCAGAGTCTGTGCGCGGGTGCGGCCGTAGAGAGGACAAAGGTCAATCTCGTGGTTCGACGTGTTGCGTTTCAAGCGGTGAGTGGGGTCTTCGCCCGCAGGCACCAAGTCTTCGGATTCCGTGCGGATAAAACCGTCCGTCAGATATTGCGCAAAGGCCGGAAACAGACATGTCGACTTGGGGCACATGCGTTGTTTGCCGTCCTTGCGACGAAACAGCGTGGCGAGATCTTCGGGATCGGCGGCATTGGCCCGGGGACGCGGTGGCAGGTGTCGGCCACTCCAACGGCGGTCGGTCAAACCACCCCACCAGACATAGTCGCGCTCCGTGCTCAGTGGATGCGGGCGCGGGCGGGCGCGATTGACAACGCGATTGATTGCCCACCGGTTGACGCGTTTGGCCAAGAACGGAATGGCTTCGACAATCGAAAAGACTGCCTTTTGGACGGAATACGGAAGAAATGACATAGCTGGCTCAATAATTGAAAGAATGAATGCCATCAGCATCCGCCAAAGTGACCCGCAATGCCAGCTTAAGTTGTGGCAAGTGGTGAATTTGGCGTCATCACGCAGATCACGCGCACACGAACTGTGTGAATTTGTGGACTCAAAGACAGCCACCTTGGCTTACTAGTTCTACGAGATCAGGTTGATCCATACCAATCACACCCTACGTGACATGTCGGCGCGCAGATCAAGCCACAATACCGGGACAGTTCTTATGAAGACTTTGGCGTCACTCTCCTTTGTTTTGCTTTTGGTTTTCGGGGCCGCAGCCACAGCGCAGCAGGGTCCACCAACCGTGACGGCGGCCAAGCCGGTCGTCAAAACAATCGTCGAAGATGACGAATTTGTGGGCCGGTTCGAGGCAAGGTCCGAAGTGTCCTTGCGGTCGCGTGTCTCAGGTTACCTCGAGGAGGTTCATTTCAAGGAGGGCAGTCTGGTCGAGGCGGGCCAGCTTCTGTTCACAATCGACCAACGGCAGTTCCGCACCGCCCTCAGACAGGCGCAGGCGCAGATTGATGTCGCCGATGCGACATATGAGTTTGCAACTGAACAGCTGGAGCGGGCGCAAGCGCTGATCGGAAACGGCACCATCCCGCAAAGTGTTCTGGATGAACGGCGCGAGGCGTATCTGGCCGCGCAAGGGGCCTTGGAACAGGCCCGTGCGGCATTGGAATTGGCCGAGCTGGATCTGGAGTTTTCAGAGATACGCGCACCGATGTCCGGACGGATTGATCGATCACTGATTGATCCCGGCAACCTGGTTTCTGCGGATCAAACCGTGCTGACGTCCATTGTTTCGAACGATCCCATCTACTTCGTCTTCGACATCGATGAACGGTATTTCCTTGCCTACGCGCGGGATGCGCGCGCACGCGGAACCGCCCTGCAAGAAGGGGGTGGTGCGTTGGAGGTCAAGGTGACGCTGTCGGATAACAAAATCCCGCCGCAAACAGGATACCTCGATTTTTCGGAGAACAGGATCGATGCCGAAACCGGCACAATGCGCGTCCGCGCCGTTCTGGAAAACCCGGATGAGTTACTAACGCCTGGGCTGTTTGGTCGGGTCAATGTGCCGGGATCGCTTCCATATGAAGGTATTCTGATCCCCGACCGGGCAATTGTTGCCGATCAAAACCGGCGGCTTGTGATGACCGTCGACGCCGATGGTGTGGTCACGCCTTTGCCAATCCGTCCCGGACCCGGAATAGATGGATACCGCGTCGTGCGCGAAGGTATGGATGGAACCGAAACAATCGTGATTGACGGTCTGGTGACCGCCCGCCCGGGCATGACAGTGAACCCGGATATGGTCGAACTGCCACTCATCGCGGAGAACTGATATGGGCCGCTTTTTCGTCAGCCGCCCAATCTTTGCCGTCGTTGTATCCGTGATCATGACGATTGTCGGCTTGATCTCGTACTATCAGTTGCCGATTGAACAATACCCCGAAATCGCACCGCCCTCGATCGTGGTGCGCGCCTCTTATCCGGGGGCTGATGCGACGACCATTGCAAACACCGTTGCAACCCCGCTTGAGCAGGAAATCAACGGGATCGAAGGCATGTTGTACATGTCCTCATACGCAACGGCAGACGGCGCGATGAGCCTGACCGTCACTTTTGAACTGGGCACCGATCTGGATACGGCGCAGGTGCTGGTGCAAAACCGGGTCGCCATTGCCGAACCGCGCCTGCCCCAAGAGGTGCGCGCATTGGGTGTGACAACGACCAAGTCATCCCCGGACCTGATGATGGTTGTGCATATGCTGTCGCCGGACGCCACGTTCGACCAGCTTTATGTGTCCAACTATGCCCGCGCGCGGGTGCGCGACCGGCTGGTGCGCTTGGACGGCGTGGGCGATCTGATCATCTTTGGGGAACGCGAGTTTTCAGCGCGCGTCTGGCTGGACCCGGACAAGCTGGCCTCCCTCAGCCTGACGGCCAGTGACGTGGTAGACGCGCTTAGAGAGCAGAATGTTCAGGTATCTGGTGGCTCGCTTGGTGCCCCTCCGAACACCGCAGACAATGCCTTTCAGGTGTCCGTCACGACCCAAGGGAGATTGGAAGACCCAAGGGAATTCGGGCGGGTCATCGTAAAGGCGTCGGATACCGGGCGTGTTGTCCGGGTGCGTGATGTCGCACGGATCGAGATCGGTGCGCGGTCCTACGTCACCAACTCCTATCTCAACAACAAACCTGCTGTAGCGCTTGGTATCTTCCAGCGACCCGGTTCGAACGCGTTGGCCACCGCAGACGAAGTGCGGGCGACGATGGACGAACTGGCCCAGGACTTCCCGAACGGGTTGGAATACCAGGTCGTCTACAACCCAACCGAATTCATCAGCGCCTCCATCGACGCCGTCTACAAAACGCTGTTTGAAGCTGTGTTGTTGGTCGTCATCGTCATCATCGTCTTCCTGCAAAGCTGGCGCACCGCCCTTATTCCGCTGCTTGCGATACCGGTGTCTCTGATCGGGACATTCGCGGTGATGCTGGCGCTTGGCTACACGCTGAACCTGCTGACGTTGTTCGGGTTAATCCTTGCCATCGGCATTGTGGTGGATGACGCCATCGTTGTTGTCGAAAACGTCGAACGAAACATCCGCAACGGCATGACACCGCGCCAGGCGTCGGCCAGATCCATGGACGAGGTGCAAAGTGCCATCATCGGCACAACACTTGTTCTGATCGCGGTCTTTGTCCCTGCCGCGCTGGTGCCCGGTATCACCGGACAGTTCTACAGGCAGTTCGCCGTCACCATCTCGGTGGCAACCGTGATCTCAAGCATCAACTCGCTCAGCCTGTCCCCCGCCCTTGCCGCAATTTTTCTGAAACCGAATAGCAACTCACTGTCACGCAACCCGCTGTCGCAGCTTGGTGCTTATTTTGCCAACGCCTTCAACGGCGGTCTTGATATCGTCACGCGCGGCTATGCCGCCGTTGTGCGGGTGCTTGTTGGTACGTGGGGCATGATCGCGGTCGCAATTGTCGCCTTCGCAGGTCTTTTGGGCACAGCATGGTGGATCAATGAACAGGTGCCGACGGGCTTCATCCCTGACGCGGACCAAGGCTATGCCATCGTCGTGGTGCAATTGCCCGAGGGGGCATCGCTGGACCGGACCGACACGGTGATGAAGCAAGCCACCGAGATTGCGCTTGAAACGCCTGGCGTCACCAATGCCGTTGCGTTCGCCGGGTTCTCGGGTGCCACCTTCACCAACGCCAGCAATCAGGGCGTGATCTTCACGACCTTCGCCCCGTTCGAGGACCGTCTGGAAAGCGGGTTGGATGCCAATGCAATTGTCGGGCAGCTCTTTGGCCGCATGCAGGTGATCCGAGAGGCATTCATCATTGCCATCGCGCCCCCTTCGGTACGGGGTGTCGGCACCGGTGGTGGCTTCAAGATGCAGCTGCAGGACACTGACAGTGCGGACATGCGCCGCGTGTTGAACAGTGCCTACGCCATCATGGGTGCCGCACAACAATCGGACAAGGTGACGGGCGTCTTCACGACATTCTCAGCCAGTTCGCCTCAGGTGTACCTCGAGATTGACCGCGTGCGCGCGCAAATGCTGAACGTTCCGATTGGAGAGATCTTTGAGACATTGTCGATCAACCTTGGTTCAGCCTATGTGAACGACTTCAACGCCTTTGGCCGCCTGTTCCAGGTGCGCGCGCAGGCCGACCAGCAGTTCCGACTGGACGAAGAAGACATTCGATCCCTGCGTGTCCGGACGGCAACTGGTGCACTTGTTCCATTGGGAACCCTTGTATCCGTGGTCGACACGGCAGGCCCTGCACTGGTGCAGCGCTATAACCAACTCGTGTCTGTGCCGATCCAGGGCAACGCCATCCCGGGTGTGTCCACGGGTGACGCCCTGATCGCTATGGAGGAATTGGCTGAACAACTGCTGCCGCCCGGCGTGGATTACGAATGGACCGAATTGGCGCTGCAGGAACGCAATCAGGGTGACACGGCAACATACATCTTTGCCTTCTCGGTTCTGTTTGCTTTCCTCTTTCTTGCCGCTCTCTATGAAAGCTGGGTCTTGCCACTTGCCATCATTCTTGTGGTGCCACTTGCAGTCCTGTCTGCCTTGTCGGGTGTGATGCTGCGCGGCATGGACAACAACATTCTGACGCAGGTGGGACTTATCGTATTGGTGGGCCTGTCGGCCAAGAACGCCATCCTAATCGTGGAATTCGCAAAACAAGCGCAAGAGGAAAAGGGGATGTCCGCGATTGACGCCGCCGTGGACGCGTGCCGCCTGCGTCTGCGACCGATCCTGATGACAGCCTTTGCCTTCATCCTTGGTGTGGTACCACTGATGATCGCCACTGGCCCCGGGTCCGAGATGCGGCAAGCCTTGGGCACCGCTGTCTTTTTCGGGATGTCCGGCGTGACCTTCCTTGGCCTGTTCTTCACGCCGGTGTTCTATGTTGCCCTGCGCCGCATCTTCCCCGGAAAAGCAAAGGATGTGGAAAGCACCGAAACGGCATCAGAGCCAACGCCCAGCTAAGGGTTGTCCTGGCGCATGGCTTGCGGGCTTTGACCAAAGGCTGCCCTGAAGGCACGTGTCATGGCGCTGGCGTTCTCATACCCGCATCTGCCCGCGATCTCTGACACGGGCAGATCGGTGTCCTGCACAAGGCGCAAAACGGCGTTGAGGCGCAGACGCCGGTACACGGTCGCTGGCGTTGCGACCATCGCAGTCTTCATACGATGCTCCAGCGTTTTCTGGGTGCACCCGACGCGACGCGCGATCTCGGGAATGGGAAGCGGATACTCGATATTGTCCTGCATCATCGCCACCGCCCGGCCGACCATTCGTCCCGACGCGCGGACTGGCAGCGCTTGCACCGTTTCGCGCGACATGAACAGTTGGGCAACCTCCATGGCGACCAGCGGTCCATGTGCGGACGCAATCAGGCTGTTTGCCAGATCAAAGGCCGCCATGGCACCTGAACACGTGATGCGATCGGCATCGATGACATAGCGTTGCCGCACAGTCTCAACATCCGGGAACGCCTCGGAAAAGGCATCGAGCATGTCCCAATGAATGGTTGCGCGGTGGTCATCCAAAAAACCGGCACGCGCCAAGAGCCAGCTTCCTGTGTCGAGGCCACCCAGAACAGCGTATCGCCGTGCGGCACTGCGGACGGCACCCAAGATACGATCCTGATCCAAGTCGCGAATGCCGTAAGACGGCATAAGCATCAGCGCGGTGCCCTCGGCGTTTGCGAGAGCATCATGTGGCTCAATCTGCAACCCGCTTGAGCTGGAGACCGGCGTGCCATCCAGCGTGAAAAACCGCCATTGATAAGCGGTGCGCCGCAAGAACCCGTTCGCAGCCCGCAGCGGTTCAACGAAATTCGCGAGGCAGTGGTTCGAAAACCGATCAAACAGGACGATGTCCACATGCTGCATCGCGTCATGGATTTTCGACCATTCCTGCATGATAAATGCCTAGCACTGCACGTTGTATGTCGGCAAGCCGCGCTCTGATCCTGCAGCCACAACAGGGAACGCACCGATGCAGTTTGGTTTGACCGAAGAGCAGGACATGATCGTCTCGACTGTCCGCAGTTTCGTCGAGAAAGAGATTTACCCCCACGAGGCCGAGGTCGAACGAACCGGGCAGGTTCCCCACGAGTTGGGGGAAGAGATCAAGCGCAAGGTCATCGATATGGGGTTCTATGCCTGCAACTTCCCAGAAGAGGTTGGCGGTGCGGGCCTCAGCCATATGGACTTTACGCTGGTCGAGCGCGAGTTGGGGCGCGGATCGATGGCGCTGACCCATTTCTTTGGTCGTCCGCAAAACATCCTGATGGCCTGTAACGAAGACCAGCGTGAACGCTACCTGCTGCCTGCCGTGCGGGGCGAGCGGATGGATGCGCTGGCCATGACCGAGCCTGATGCTGGTTCAGATGTGCGCGGTATGAAATGTACCGCCTTCCGCGACGGTGGCGATTGGGTCATTAACGGGTCCAAACACTTCATCTCGGGCGCGGAACACGCTGATTTCTTCATCGTGTTCATCGCCACCGGCGTCGATGACACGCCTAAGGGACCAAAGAAGCGGATCACCACATTCCTTGTGGATCGTGGCACGCCGGGGTTCGAAGTGCGCGACGGCTACAATTCAGTCAGCCACAAGGGGTACAAGAATTGCATCCTGTATTTCGATGAGTGCCGCCTGCCCGATGCGCAGGTTCTGGGTGAGGTCGATGGCGGTTTTGCCGTGATGAATGAATGGCTTTATGCGACGCGCCTGACGGTTGCGGCCTTCAGCGTGGGCCGGGCGCGACGGTGCTTTGACTATGCCCTGAAATATGCGGCCGAGCGCAAGCAGTTTGGCCAGCCCATCGGAAAGTTCCAGGGCGTCAGCTTTCAAATCGCGGACATGATCACCGAGATTGATGCCGCCGACTGGCTTACCCTGGCGGCTGCGTGGCGGTTGGATCAGGGGCTGCCGTCGAACCGCGAGATCGCGTCAGCCAAGCTTTACGCCTCCGAAGCCCTGGCGCGGGTCACCGACACCACGTTACAAATCTATGGTGGCATGGGTTTGATGGATGACTTCCCGATTGAGCGGTTCTGGCGCGACGCGCGGGTCGAGCGCATCTGGGATGGCACCAGCGAAATCCAACGCCACATCATCAGCCGCGATCTTTTGCGGCCCTTGGGTGCCTGAGATGGTTTCGCATGGGCAAAGCCCATCCGACCGGAGCGAGGGGCCAGCCCCTCGCGCTCCCCGGGATTTTTTTGAAACAGGGAAGAGCAAGCTTTCGCGACTGTTGCGCCCCAAATCAATCGCCGTCATCGGCGGCGGCCCGTGGTGCACTTCCGTTATCGAACAGGCCAAGCGTTTCGGTTTTGATGGCGCAATCTGGCCAGTACACCCAAACAAGCCGGTGCTTGCAAACCACGGCGCATTCCCATCGGTCGAGGATTTGCCAGCGCCCCCCGATGCCACGTTCATCGGTGTGAATCGTGCTGCAACTATTGACGTTGTATCCACCCTATCGTGCCTCGGCGCGGGCGGTGCTGTCTGTTTCGCCTCCGGCTTTGCGGAAGCCACGGCCGAAGATGAAAGCTCCGCTGACTTGCAGGCGCAGTTGATCCAAGCGGCCGGCGATATGCCTATCCTTGGCCCGAACTGCTATGGCTTCATCAACGCGTTGGACCAGGCGCTTCTTTGGCCGGACCAGCATGGATGCACGCCCGTGGATAGGGGTGTCGCCATCCTTACCCAAAGTTCGAACATCGCGATCAACCTGACGATGCAGCAACGGGCACTGCCCGTCGCCTATGCGATCACCTCGGGGAATATGGCGCAAACGAGCCAAGCCGAGCTGGCGCTTTCGCTGCTTGAGGATCAGCGGGTTACAGCCATTGGACTGCATATCGAAGGCTTCGGTGATGTGCGCCAGTGGGAAGCCTTGGCCGCAAAGGCATATGATCGTGGCATTCCATTGGTCGCTCTGAAGGTTGGTGCGTCGGACCAAGCGCGGCTGGCGACAGTTTCGCACACCGCATCCCTGGCTGGGTCGGATACAGGGGCTCAGGCATTTCTGGACCGTTTGGGCATTGCCCGCGTCAATGCATTGCCCGACTTTCTGGAAACCCTGAAACTGCTGCATCTGTATGGCCCGATGTCAGGGAACAGGATTGCATCCATTAGCTGTTCGGGTGGTGAGGCCAGCTTGATAGCGGATATGGCGCTGGACACGGGCCTGACGTTCCCTGACCTGACAGACGCACAGAAAACCGATCTGCGCGCCTCTCTCGGCCCCATGGTCGCGGTTGCGAACCCATTGGATTACCACACCTATATCTGGCGCGATTCCGACACGATGGCATGTGCATGGTCGGCCATGACCGGTGACGGGGTCAACATGACCCTGTCGATCGTGGACTACCCGTTCACCGACAGCTCTGATTGGGCCTGCGCAACTGATGCTGCCCTGAAAGTACGTGCGAACACCAAAGCCCCCTTTGGCGTCGTGGCCACCTTGCCGGAATTGATGCCTGAGCAGACCGCGCAGCAATTGGCCGAAGGTGGCGTCGTCCCCTTCCTCGGCCTGCGCGAAGCTCTTGCCGCCATTGAGGCTGCGTACCACATTCATGCCCCCCACCCGACCCCGATATGTGTGCCCGGCACGTCGGAGGCCACAATGCATCTGACTGAGGCTGAGGCGAAAGCGGAGCTTGCACTGCATGGGTTGAACGTGCCGGAGAACCGTCTTTTTTCAGCCAAGGACGCTGAGCAAGAAGCGACCGCCCTTGAAGGGCCTTTGGCTGTGAAAGGGGTTGGGCTCGCGCACAAGACGGAAGCGAATGCTGTCCACCTGAATGTATCTGCAGCGGACATTGGCGCGGTCGCCGACAGCATCGGGACACGAACAATTCTCATCGAGGAAATGGTGACGGATGGCGTCGCAGAACTGCTGGTTGGTGTTGTTCGCGATCCGGCCCACGGGTTTGTTCTGACCCTTGGTGCGGGCGGAGTGTTGACCGAACTGATGCAAGACACGCAATCACTGCTTTTGCCCGTTACTGCGACAGATATCGACACGGCCCTGTCGCGCTTGCGCTGCTCTGTGCTGCTTCGCGGGTATCGCGGTAAACCAGCTGCTGATCCTTCGGCCATCCGCGAGGCAGTACTGGCCATCCAATCCTACGTGCTTGCACATGCCGACACCCTCAGCGAGGTTGAAGTGAACCCGCTGATCTGCACCCCCACCCGCGCTGTTGCCGTTGATGCGCTGATACGAAAGGCCTGATCGATGAGCCCCATAAAAACAAGGCGCGAAGGCGCGATCCTGGAAGTCACGTTGGACCGGCCCAAGGCCAATGCCATCGACCTCGCCACAAGCCGGATCATGGGTGAAACCTTTATGGCGTTCCGCGACGATCCCGAGCTGCGCGTGGCCATCATAACGGGCGCGGGCGAGAAGTTCTTTTGCCCCGGCTGGGACCTCAAGGCCGCCGCGGACGGGGATGCTGTTGATGGCGATTATGGCGTCGGGGGCTTCGGCGGATTGCAGGAATTGCGCGGCCTCAACAAACCGGTCATCGCGGCCGTGAACGGCATTGCCTGTGGTGGCGGGCTGGAACTGGCATTGAGCGCAGACATGATCCTGGCGGCCGAGCATGCGACATTTGCCTTGCCGGAAATCCGGTCCGGCACCGTTGCCGATGCCGCCAGCATCAAACTTCCCAAGCGCATCCCCTACCACATCGCGATGGAGCTTTTGCTGACCGGGCGCTGGTTCGATGCGGAGGAAGGGCACCGCTGGGGCTTGGTCAATGAAATCGTTTCCGTCCAGGGGCTTATGGACCGCGCGTGGGACTTGGCCCGGTTGATCGCATCGGGTCCACCGTTGGTCTACGCCGCGATCAAGGAAGTGGTACGGGACGCCGAGGACTCCAAGTTTCAGGACGCAATGAACCGCATTACCAACAGCCAGTTGCCCACGGTCGAGACGCTATATCGTTCCGAAGATCAACTGGAAGGTGCCCGCGCATTTGCCGAGAAACGCGATCCGGTCTGGAAGGGCCGCTAGGGCGTTATTCTCGGATCAACCGGCAGGCCGCTTGGCACTGCCTTTGCCACGCCCAGTTTGCCGTCATTTGCGGTTTCACCTGTCAGGGCATGTAGGAACGCCACGATCTGATCGACTTCGCTGTCCGTAAGAAGGTTATTTTCAATCTGCACCGCCGCGCGTTGACGCGCCATTTCGCGGCTGTCTTGCCAAACCATGAAATCGATCGCCTCAAGCCACGGAACGGACGGCAGAGCTGCTATCTCTGGCGTCCAATTATCCAATGATTGCAAGGGGTTCATATGATGCCGCACGATCCCTTCGAGGGTCGGATATGCACCGTTGTGCCCATAGGGGGCGGTCAGGGCCACGTTTCGGAGCATCGGTGTTTTGAAGGCATAGGCATCTTCGAGCGCGTCGCTTTCCCCCATGCGTCCGACATCCCGCACCATGGGATCAAAGCGGCGGGTTCGACCAGGGCCAAAGGGCGGCAGGCCGAGGGCGTGGAATGCCTGATCAGTCATCAGTGGGCCACTGTGGCAACTGCTGCAATTCGCCTTGCCATAGAACAGTTCAAGCCCCTGCTTTTGTTGAGTATTCAGGGCTTTTTCATCGCCCGACAGATAGGCGTCGAAGGGGCTGTCCGTGCTGGTCCATTCCCAGGTCATGAAGGCACTGAGCGCATTCGCGATATCGGCAATGGTGATGTCCTTGGCCGTTTTGATATGGTCATACGCCCCCGCGAACCCTTCGGCATATGGAGGGATGTGGCGCACACGGTCTGCAAGGATGGGCCACGCGTAATCCATACGCTGGTGGATGGCCCCAGCAACCTCGTTTTCCTTGGGGTTTCCAGCCATTTCAAACTGGGCGACCAGCGGGAAAATTGCCTGTGCTGCCAATAGGTTATTCAATCCCTCGGGCAGCCATTCCTCGGCCGGGGAGTTAAATCCGTTCTCATAGGTGTCGGCGACGCTGAGGCGTCCGTCGTGGAAGATGGTGTGCAGGTCCTTGGCCCCGAGGTTCCAGAGGCCGGGCGCGTTGCGGGGGATGCGTTTGCGGATGCGGTCATCGCCCACGCCGGCAGTCCGCTGCGGGCCCAAACCTTCGCCCCCTTCGCCGATGCCGAGGCTCAGACCGTCACCGGTGCCAAGGTCGGGATGGTGACAGGTGGAACAGGCGATATTGCGGTTGCCGGACAGGATGCGATCATAGAACAGAAGCTGGCCGAGTTTGGCTTGCGCCGGGTCCACAGCGATGAAATCATCCGCGGTCAAAGCACGTGGTACACCGTCGGCAAAGGCGGGTGCGCCGCAAAGGAGAAGTACATGCGCAAACTTGCGATAGCCCTTGTTTTTATGGCCTTCCCGGCACTGGCCGAGATTGAGGAAGCGCGCGATCTGATGGAGGCCGGAGACTACAAGGCAGCCTATGATGCGCTGTGGCCCGCGGCCCGGTCGGGCAATGCGGATGCCGAGGAACTGATCGGTGTCATGTACGCCTTGGGCCTTGGCGTCGAGCGCGATGATGAACGGGCGTTCGAGTGGTATTTGCGGTCGTCGATGAAGGGGCATCCGGGCGCGCAATCCGGTGTCGGATGGTACTACGAGGTTGGGCGCGGGATGCCCGCACCGGACCTTGTGCGCGCGTATATGTGGTACACCCTGTCCGCGATTGGCGGCGATCCCGACGCGGCGATTTCGCTGGAAGAGGTGGTCAAGAAAATGACCAAGGATCAGATTGATCGGGCGCATATTCTGGTCGCTGACTACAAGGTGTGGATGTATCCGTTCCGGTGAGTGTGGCAGCAGATTTTCGCCTTGGGAAGCCTTGTCACCGTACGGTGGCGTTAACGCTGCGTACGATGGTTAAATTCGGATAAAACGCGCATTTTGCGGCAAAAAGTGCACAGTTTGGTGCGGGTCATACCAGCCTGTTTCAGCCTCATATGCTGAAACTGCGCATTAGCAGTCCGAGACTGCACATTTTGCATTGCCACTGCGCGTTAACAACCGGTTAAGATTTGGGCGGCGTTAACGTTTGAACGCGGCGCTTTACCTTTTGTTAGGAGAGGCGGGGTGAACCCCGCCCTACCGTTAGCTGGCGGCGGCTGCGCTGTAACCTTCGGCCACCTGCGTCATGGATTGGGCGAAAGGACCCGGGCCATAGCTGGCCCGCGCAACGCCGAGGGCGGCGACTTCGGCAATCGAACTCAGGGCACCGCGCATCATCACGTTGATTGGCAAGGATGACGCATCGCAGATGCCACGGATCATGCCGTGGTCCGTCAAGCCGGGGATGAAGAAGCCGCTGGCCCCGGCCTCGGCATAGGCTGCGCCACGTTCTTTTGCCTCGACCAGATGGGTCGCGTGGGTGTCGGGCTTGGCTTTCAAGAACAGATCGGTGCGCGCGTTGATGAAGAGCGGCACGCCCGCTGCGTCAGCCGTAGCGCGGATCGCCTTGACCCGGGCAGCTTGTGTGTCGATGGGATAGAGGTCTGAGCTGCCGACCACTTGATCCTCGAAGTTGAGCCCGATGGCGCCCGTGCCGATCAGGGCCGTGATGTTGGCGGCCAGCGGTTCGGGGTCGGCGGTATAGCCTCCTTCGAAATCGATGCTGACCGGCAGGTCCGTGCTGTTCACAATGCGGGTGGCGATGGCGAGCAGATCGTCGAGCGGGATGTTTTCGCCGTCAGGGTAACCCTGCGCCTCGGCCACGGACCAGCTGCCGGTGGCAAGGGCCTTGGCGCCCGCCTTGGTCACGGCCTTGGCCGTGCCCGCGTCCCAGATGTTGTAGATAACGACGGGTGTGCCGGGGATGTGCAAGGCGGCGAAGGCGTTGGCTTTGTCGATTTGGGACATGGGAGTGACCTTTGTTCGGGACAGGTAGCGGCAGCTTTGCCGTGACAGCACCGAAGCGCAAGAGGGGCTTGGCGTATTGCATCCGGACAAGTCTGAGGGACCGATCCGCCTTGCATGTCCATTCCCTTGCAGCGAGGGTCGACCGTGCAGACAAAGAGGGCCAGATGACCGCAAATGACGTTCCAGAGGCCGCCCGCACACTCTGGCACTTTCATCATGTCAACAGCACACCAAGCGCGGCGGACGTCATTATTGGATTGGGATCCTATGACATCCGGGTGGCCGCGCGTTGCGCGGAACTGTTCAAGGACGGTTTTGCGCCCCGGATCATATTCACCGGCGCATCAGGGAATTGGACAAGCGACCTTTTCCCGGCAAGCGAGGCAGAGGCATTCTGTGATCACGCGCATCAGTTGGGCGTGCCGACAGAGGCGATCACACTGGAACCCCGCGCCACGAATATCGGTGAGAATGTGCGTTTCTGCGCGGATCTTGTCCCTGATGCAAAGCAGGTGATCTTTGTGACCAAACCGCAGACGCAATTGCGGTGTCTGGCGACGGCTGAACACCAGTGGCCGGGGGTGAAATCCTTGGTCACAGCGCCCGACACCGCATTTGAGGATCAACCCCTTCCCCATCACGATCAACGCGCATTGATTTGCGAAATGGTTGGAGATCTGGACCGGATGCGTACCTACACCACGTTGGGTTTTCAACGGCACGTGGATGTTCCTGAGCCTGTTCTACAGGCCTTCGACGCACTTGTGGCGGCTGGCTATGTCGATCACTTGCCGCAACCGCGCCCTTAGCCCATCCGTTTCCTTGTCGTTCAGATGCACCAACGAGGAAAGGCCGCCCCGATATGGGACGGCCTTGGGATAACGCGGATATTGGTCCGCTTTAGTTCAGGTCGGCGGCGCGCGACGCGTTCACGTCTTCTTCGGCGGCTGCAACGGCAGCTGTCAGAGCGTCAAAGATTTCAGGGCCACGGGCCACGTTGTCCTTGAACCAGTCGTAGACCGGTGTGGACGCTTCGGCAAACGCAGCCTTTTGCGCAGGTGTTGGCACGTAGAGATCACCGCCACCGGCGACAAACTCTTCGTAAGCCTGGATCGACTTGCGCTTGGGCGAGGCGAATGTCGCCTGTTGCAGGGCGTAGAAGCCATCAACCACGACGCGGCGCATGTCTTCGGGCATTGCGAGGAAGTTTTCGTTCGACATCCACCACAGCGCACCCATGTAGGCGTGGCCGTCGAGGGTGACGTATTGCAGGCCCGCATCGGGGAACTTCATACCCATGATGTCGGTGATGCCGTTCTTGGATCCTTCGACAACGCCGGTCTGGAACGAGGTGAAAAGCTCGGGCCACGGGATCGGGGTTGGGGACGCGCCAAGGGCTTTGACCAGTTCTTGCGGCAGGTCGGCGACCACGGTACGGATTTTCAGACCTTCCATATCGCCCGGCTCGGCCACACGGCGTTGCGTGTTGGCAAAGTTGCGCCAGCCGCCGGTGTTCCCGATGGTCATCAGGCGGATCGCGCCACCGGAATCCTCAAGCGCCATGTCACGCATGGTGCGGGTGAAGTCACCCGACAGCACGTGTTCCGCGATGCGGTCGTCGGCCATCAGGTATGGCAGGTCGAGCACCTGCACGTAAGGAAAGATGCCCGAGGCACCGCCGGAGGTGGAGATGTAGACATCGATCGAGCCGTCGGCCACGCCTTGCAGGCATTCCGCACCGTTCGAGCAGAGTTGCGTGCCGATGAAGAGTTCCACGGCGATGGCGCCGTTTGAAGCTGCCTCGACATAGTTCTTGAAGACGACGAGGCCGTCATAATCTTCGTCATTGGTATTCGAGTTGGCGGTGGCGCGGATCGTGTAATCCTGCGCTGTCGCCATCATGGCCGAGCCTGCGACAAGCGCGGCGGCTGTGAGGGTTTTGAGGGTCGTTTTGAGCATTATGTTAGGTCCTCCCGTTAAGCTCTGGATTAGTTTGCAAACCCCGTCAGGCGGGGAATGGTCATGGATATTGCGGGCACGTAGGTGATCAGGAAGATCACTGCGATCTCGATGGCGAGGAAGGGCAGGATCGCCTTGGCGATGGTTTCCACCTTTTCCCGACTGACCGCCGCCGCAACGAAAAGCACCAGCCCCATGGGTGGCGTTGCCAGCCCCACCGTCAGGTTCACCGACATGATGATGGCAAAGTGGATCGGGTCGACGCCGAGATCGACGAAGATGGGGCCGAGGATGGGCCCAAGGATGATGATCGCGGGCCCTGCATCAAGGAACATGCCGACGATGAACAACAGCAGGTTGATCAGGAAAAGCAGGACCAGAGGGTTTTCCGACAGCGTCAGAATGAAATCCGCGAGGATCTGGGGCGCGTAGCTGAGCGAGACCACCGTTTTGAACGCAAGTGCTGCCCCCACCAGCAACAAGACCACGGCGCTGGTCAGCCCCGCGCGGCTGAGGATGTCGGGCAGATCCGACAGGCGCATGGTGCGCAGGACAAAGAAGGCGACGAAGACGGCGTAGGCCACGGCGACCGCTGCCGCCTCGGTCGGGGTGAAGACGCCGCCGAGGATTCCGCCGAGGATTAGGACCGGCGTTTGCAAGGGCACGATCGCGCGTTTGCAGATGGTGCGGAATTCGCTGCTGACCTGGGTACGGAGCGCAAGCATCAGCGCGTGGGCCACGACGACCGCGCCTGCGAAGGTGCCCCAGAGGATCAGCGGGGATGTCTCGCCCAAGGGCAGGAAGGCCCAGAGCAGCAGGCCGATGTTCAGACGCACCAGCGCCCAGGACACCCAACGTTCCATGGGGCTGAGCGCAACGCCGTCGAATTTGACTTTGTGCGCCGCGGGCAGGTCGTAGCGGTCAGCGGTGAGGCGGATCATCACCATGAGGCCGACACCCACGAGGATACCCGGCACGATGCCCGCGAGGAACAGGGCCGCAACGCTTTCGCCCATAACATAGGCGTAGATGATCATGATGCCCGAGGGCGGGATGATCGGGCCGATGACGGATGAGGCGGCGGTGATCGCTGCAGCGTAGCGGCGGGTATAACCCTCTTTCTCCATCGCTGGCACCAGCATGGAACCAAGCGCCGAGGTGTCGGCCACGGCAGAGCCGGAGAGGCCCGCGAAGAGGATGGACGACAGCACGTTCACTTGCGCGAGGCCACCGCGCAGGTGGCCCATGAGCGCTTGGGAAAACTGGACAAGGCGGATGGTGATCCCACCCTTGTTCATCAACTCGCCCGCCAGCATGAAGAACGGGATTGCCATGAGCGGGAAGCTGTCCATGCCGTTGTAGACGTTCCGGTAGAGCAGCGTGATGTCACGCTCTTGCCCGTTGAGGTACAGCAGGATGCCAGGGGCGGCGAGCAGGCCGAAGAAGACCGGCAGGCCGATCATCAGGAACAGCAGGAAAAGCGGAAGGAACCAGATCAGCATATCATTCGCTCCCCGCAGCCATGTCGCCCAGATCGAGATCGGGCAATTGATCGCCGCCGCCCATCAACTCGACCAGTTTGCGCAGGATCAATTCGACATTGACCATGAGCAGAAGAACCACACCGATGAGCAAAGACAGCATCATCCAGCTGCGTGGAACGCGGAACCAGCCATCGAATGTGGGCAGGTAGAGCGATGCGGTGGCAAACTTGCCGCCAAAGCCTGTCACCTCGGAATAGCCGATGGGCAAGGCGACCAGCAGGATCGCGATGGAGATCAGGAGCAGGACCAGACCAAGGAGTGCTGCGACGGGTCGTGGCAACACGCCCGAGATCATGTCGAGCGCCACGAAGCCCCCGCGCCGGAAGGCCGTGGGTGCCATCAGGCCGGTCATCCAGAGCATGCAGAAGCGTGCCGCCTCGTCCGGCCAGGGCAATGCATTGTTGAAGAGATAGCGGGCCACGACCTGAATCAGGATCGCAATCACCATGGCCGCAATGGCCACGATGCCTATGGCTCGCCCGATCTTGAGCAGCAGGCCATTCAACCAGCTGATCGGCGCGAGCACCGTCAGTAATAGACCCATGAAGGGCCCTCCCTTTGTCGGTCGCCCGGCGGTTAATCCACCGTGGCCCATTTTCCGCTTTCACCCCGCGGGCGGGTCGTTTTTCACGTCAGGACGTGACGGAGCCGAAGTTGCCCCCGAAGAATGTGAGCGGCTGTCCGTCGCGCATCTCGGTGCGCTGGACCTGGCCCACGATAATCACGTGGTCGCCTGCGTCATGTGCTGCCACCCTGCGACATTCGAACCGCGCAAGGCAATGATCAATCAAAGGAACACCATCGGCGTTGAAGTGATGCGTATGGTCGTTCAGCATGTGCCCATCGCGCGCTGCACGTTTGCAGATTTCGTGCTGTTCTGCGGCCAGAACGTGGATTGCGTAGTGGTCGGCCGCTTCGAAATAGCGGAAGCGGCGGGCATCGCGGTCCACGGACCATAAGACAAGCGCCGGATCCAGAGAGACGGACGAAAAGCTGTTGGCCACGATGGCGATGGGGCCGTCGACGCTGGGCGCTGTGATCAGGGTTACGCCAGTGGCGAACTTGCCGAAGGCGTCGCGGAGCTGGCGGCTGGAATTGGCATCGGGGGAAAACACTGTCGATTGGTCCGGGCTTTGCATTGTCATCAAGCCACCTCATGTCCCAGGGCCGCTTCATACAAGCGGAACCATGTGGGCCGGTCCAGTGACACCTGTGCAGCATTGCCGATCTTGCTGATCCGGTCGATATTATTCGTACCCATCACCGGAATGATGTTTGCGGGGTGTGCCAGCAAAAACGCGGTCGCGACGGCAGCGCGATCTACGCCTTGTGCGCCAGCAATCTCATCCATGACAGCGTGCAGTTTGTCATTGCCCGTCATCAGGCCGCCGCCACCAAGTGGTGACCACGCCATCACAGGCTGGCCGTGCCGCTGGTGGAACGACAGGTCCCCGTTGGTGAACGGGTTGATTTCACTGAGGGAAATTTCGATCTGGTTGGTGACCAGTTGCGATTTCATACCCGATTGCAGCAGCTTCCAGTCCCAGGGGCGGAAGTTGGACACGCCTACGGCGCCGACCTTGCCGCTCGCGACCGCTTCGTCCAGCGCGGCACCTGTTTCATGGTGATCCATGAACGGGTCAGGGCGGTGGATCAGCAACAGGTCGATGTGATCGACGTTCATGTCCCGCAGCGAGTTTTCGATGCTTTGCATGATGTGGGCGCGGCTGGTGTCGTAGTATTTGACCGGCGCGTCAGCATAGCGGCCCACGGGCGCGACGATATCGCATTTGGTCACGATCTCCATCTTGGACCGCAGGCCGGTATCGGCCTTGAGCGCCTCGCCCAGCACAGCCTCGGCCACGTAGCCACCGTAGATGTCGGCCTGGTCAAAGGTGGTGATCCCCTGGTCAAGGCAGGCGTGGATCTTGGCCTGGACGTGGCCCACCGACGTGTCGCTGTCGTCAGCCAAGCGCCACATGCCATAGACGATGCGCGAGAAATTCAGGGTATCGGATAGTTGGACGCGGTCCATTAGCGGCGCTCTCCTGCGGCAAGGGGTGTTGCGGGGGCGGTCGATGGCACCCGGCCATAAGCATGGGGCAATGAGCAGGTTTTCAAGTGCGGCATGACAAGCGCGCCAAAATGCTTTGCTTCGTCCAGGTGCGGGTAGCCCGAGAAGATGAAGGCGCGGATGCCCATCTTTTGATATTCTTCGATTTTCGACATCACCTGATCGGTCGAGCCGACAAGCGCCGCGCCACAGCCCGAACGCGCCCGGCCAACACCGGTCCAGAGGTTGGGTTCGACATAGCCGAACTTGTCCGCCAGTTCGCGCGCCTTGGCCTGATGCGCCACGCCAAGCGACGTGCTGTCCAAAGCCCGGTCACGGATCAGCTGGCCGTATTCGTCATCAAGTTTTGACACGATGTAGTCTGCGTATTCGCGCGCCTCGGCTTCCGTGTCCCGCACGATCATGTGCACCCGCAGGCCGTAGTCGAGCGTACGGTTGTATTTCTCGGCCACGGCGTTCACGTCGCGCATGCGCTGCGCGAGGTTTTCCTTTGGCTCGGGCCACATCAGGTAGACATCACAATGCTGGCCGCACAGGTCGAGTGCTGATGGGGAATAGCCCCCGAAATAGAGCAGCGGACCGCCTGTCTGGTAGGGGCGCACGGGGTCTGTGGTGAGACCTTCGAAGTTGTACACCTCGCCCTTGTACGTGATTTCGTCCCGCGTCCACGCCTGTTTCAGGATTTCGACCACCTCGCGCGAGCGTTGGTAGCGGTATTCGCTATCGGCCTTTTCGCCCGGAAAATCGGACGAAATGATGTTCACAGTCAGCCGCCCTTCAAGCATGTGGTCAAGTGTGGCGATGGTGCGGGCCAGCATGATCGGCTGCACCTCGCCGCAGCGGACGGCGGCAAGCAGGTTGATCTTGGATGTGATGGGCGCGCAGCCGGCAACGAAGGACAGCGTGTCCTGCCCCACCTGGTAGGAGGAGGGGCAGAGGATGTTGCGGAAACCTTGCGCCTCGGCCTCTTTCACGATGTCGGAACAGTGCGCCCAGCTGGACCGCAAATTGCCGTCAGGCACGCCAAGAAACTGATAGTCGTCCGAGCAAAGAGCCGAGAACCACGACACTTCGGCCGCATCAAGGTCTGGGGATGTGATGGGGACGATCGTCATCTACGGTCTTTCAATGGCTTCAACTTGGCACTTGCGTAACACTGTCATTGATGTAGATCAATGGTGTATCAATTTTATGCACTCCAGCCTGTAACCTCACGTGACCACGCAAAAACAATCCCCTCAGTCGCTGCCCATCTACGTGCAGATCGCCGAGCTTCTGACCCGGGATATCATTTCTGGCCGCTTGATCGATGGCGAGCGTTTGCCGCCCGAACGCGACATGGCCGCCGAGCTGGGCGTGAGCGTCGGCACGTTGCGCAAAGCCCTGCGGGACATGGGCGAAAAGGGGTTGGTGCAGAGCGTTCAAGGCTCCGGCAACTATATCCGGGCGGGGGGCGACACGGGCACCGTCTATGCCATGTTCCGGCTGGAACTGCTTGAAGGTGGTGGGCTGCCGCGGGCGCAGGTTCTGTCTGTTGATCTGATGGGCAAGCCCGCTGACCTGCCAGATTTCGGAAGTGCAGTCCGGGGCACGCGCATCCGGCGGCTGCGGTCCCTGAATGACACAATCATCGCTGTCGAAGAGATTTGGCTGGATGCGGATGCGGGAATCGTGTCGGAAGCCACGATGTCCGAATCCCTTTATGCCACGTACCGCAAAGAGCTGGGTCTGTGGATCCAGCGGGCCGAGGACCGGGTGTCGCTGGGCGCGGTGCCGGACTGGGCGCCCGATGCCTATGGCCCGCGTCCCGGCGACACGGTCGGGTATGTCGAGCGCCTGAGCTGGGCAGACGCAGCGGCACCCATTGAATTTTCCCGCACATGGTACGACCCCGCGCGGGCCGTTTATGTGCAACGCATGAAGTGAAGGAACGCAGGTTGGACCAGGTACGCTATGGCATTATCGGATGCGGGATGATGGGGCAGGAACACATGCGCAATATTGCGCTGTTGCCCGAGGCAAGTGTCGCCGCGTTCTATGAACCGGATGCGGGCATGGCTGCACAGGCGTCAGCCATCGTGCCCGAGGCACAGGTGGTGGGTTCTGTTCAGGAGTTGCTGGCCGTTGAAGACTTGGATTGCCTGCTGATCGTCAGCCCGAACTTCTGCCACGTGGCACAGATGGAAGAGATCGCGGCCACGCGCCCCCTGCCCCTGCTGGTCGAAAAGCCCTTGTTCACGGACCCCGCCGATGCCGCAAAGCTGGCCGCGTTCCGCGACAGCTACCCTGCGCCGATCTGGGTGGCGATGGAGTACCGCTATATGCCCGTCATCGCGCAGTTTCTTGAAAAGGCTGCGGAGGCGACCGGGGGCATCAGGCAGTTGTCGGTGCGCGAACACCGCTTTCCGTTTCTGGAAAAGGTCGGCGACTGGAACCGCTTCAACCGCTACACGGGTGGAACTTTTGTCGAAAAATGCTGCCATTTCTTTGACCTGATGCGTCTGGCGATGGGCGCGGAGCCGGTGCGTGTCATGGCCTCGGCCAGCCAAGCCGTAAATCATCTGGACGAGGATTATGGCGGCGAGGTGCCAGACATCGTCGACAGCGGCTATGCGCTGGTCGAATTCGACAATGGCACCCGCGCGATGCTGGAATTGTGCATGTTCGCCGAAGGGTCCGCCTATCAGGAAGAGCTGTCTGCCGTTGGGCCGATCGGTAAAATCGAGGCGTTTGTGCCCGGACCGGGCCGGTTCTGGCCCGCGCATCTGGGCCCTGCCCCGATTGCCAAGCTGGTGACATCACCGCGCCAACCGCAAGGGCCTGTGACCCATGACATTCCCGTCGATCCAACACTGTTGGAGGCGGGCGATCACAACGGATCGACCTTTTATCAACATCAACGCTTTGCCGCGCTGGTGCGTGGTCAGGGTGCGCCAGAGGTCACGCTGCGCGACGGCTGGGCCGCCGTGGCGATGGGGATCGCAGCCCAGGAAAGCGCGCGCACCGGGCAAGCGGTTGATCCGCGTCAGTGGATGTAGGCGGGGCTTTGCCGCACGGTGGATTTGACTATCCTTTGGTGCGGGCCCATTGCTGGTTGTATCGCAATCATCAAAGGGAGCTGACCCATGTCCAAAGTCATTCTCATCACCGGATGCTCCTCGGGTCTGGGCATTTCCCTGGCCGTGCAGGCCGCGCAGGCGGGCCACACGGTCTATGCCACCATGCGCAATCTGGACAAGCGGACCGCGCTGGATGAGGCGGCCGAGGCGGCAGGTGTCACCCTGAATGTCGCGCAGTTGGACGTGCAGGACAGCGCGTCGATCGCTGCCTGCGTTGAGGACGTGCTGGGTGCGCAAGGGCATGTTGATGTGCTGATCAACAATGCGGGCGCCGGGTTTGTGCGGTCGACCGAGCAGGCCAGCGAAGATGACATCAACTGGGTCATGGACGTCAATTTCATGGGTGTCGTGCGCTGCACCAAGGCGGTGATCGCCCATTTCCGCGAGCGTCGCGCCGGGCATGTGATCACCATATCCTCAGTCGGTGGGCTGGTTGGTCAGCCGTTCAACGAGATTTACTGCGCCGCCAAGTTCGCGGTCGAAGGGTATATGGAGGCGATGGCGTCCTACATCTCGCCCCATTTCGGGATCAACTTCACAGTGGTTGAGCCGGGCGGGATCGCGTCGGAGTTTGCTGCCAACGTGATGAAGCAGGTGGAAGAGACCGGCGGGATGCTGGACGATGAATATCTGCCCATTCTGCAGAAATATGTGGGCGGGTCGCAGACCCGGCAGGCGGGCAGTGACATCTACCAGACCGCCGATGAAGTGGCGGCTGTTGTCATGGAGTGCGTGGCATCCGATGCCCCGCCCATCCGCACCCGGACGTCAAAATGGGGCGAGGCGTTCTGTGCACTGAAAACCGACCTCGACCCCGATGGAAAGAAGCTGCAACAGCAGGTGGTGGATACGTTCCTCAGCTAGCGGTCAGCATGTCCTTGAACGCATGCCATGACGCTTTGGGCGTGCGTTCGAGGCTGTCGAAATCCACGTGGACCATGCCGAACCGCTTTTCATAACCCAGCGCCCATTCGTAATTGTCCATGAGCGACCACGCCATGTAGCCCTGCACCGGCACGCCCTTGGCGATGGCGTCGCGGACCGCTTGCAGGTGGTTTTGGAAGTAGGCGATGCGGGCGTCGTCCTGCACCACCCCGTCGACGATCACATCGGCATTCGCCATGCCATTTTCGGTCACAAAGAGGGGTAGATCGCCGGTGTATTCAGACGCTGTCCGCACGAGGAAATCATGCAGGCCCTGCGGGTAGACCTCCCACCCCATTTGCGTCTTTTCCAGTGGGCCTTCAACGCTGTGATGATGCGGCCAAGGACCATCATTCGGGGCAAGGATCGACCGCGTGTAGTAGTTGATCCCGGCCCAGTCCAGCGGGGCCTTGATGGTGGTCATGTCGTCTTGCCAGCCGTCAGGAAAATGGGGGCCAAGCGCTGCGGTCAAGCGGTCGGGATAGGTGCCCTTGAACGCGCCGGAAACGAAGAAGTGGTTGTAGTAATCATCGTAGAGGGCCGCGGCCTCTGCCGCTTCGAGGCTGTCATCGGCGGGTGTAGCCCATTCCATGTTGAAGACGGCTCCGAGGTTTTTGATCCCCAGACCGCGCATCCGTTCGATGGATGTACCGTGGGCCAAAAGCACGTGGTGCATGGCGCGGGCTGTCGCCCTGATGTCGCGCAGGCCCGGCGCGTGGTGGCCGAGGAAATGGGACAGGAAGGACACGCACCAGAATTCGTTGATCGTCGCCACGGAATAAGTGCGGTCGCCGATGCGGGCCATGACCGCTTCGGTGAAATCGCCGAACCAGCCTGCGATGCCGCGGTTGCGCCAGCCGCCCAGATCGGCGAGCGCCGAGGGCAGTTCCCAATGGTAGAGCGTGGCGCAGGGTTTGAGGTTCCGTTCCAGCATCGCGTCGACAAGCCGGTCGTAGAAATCGAGCCCTTCGGGGTTCACATTGCGCCCGTCCGGCATGACCCGCGCCCAGCTTGTCGAAAAGCGGTAGGCGTCAAAGCCACCGTCGCGCAGCAGGTCCAAATCGCTTTCGTACCGGTGGTAATGGTCGCAGGCGCGCGCGCCGTCTTCGGCCCGGACAACATTGCCGGGCGTGGCGGCGAAATCATCCCACATGGCGCGGCCCGCGCCACCATAGGCGTGCCCTTCGATCTGGTAAGCAGAGGTTGCAGCCCCGAAGAGGAAGCCCTCGGGGAAATCGGTACGTTTGTGCGTGAACATGATCAGTCCTTGGATGTGCCCGGTGCCGGGCCGGTCGAGGCGCCCGAGACGAACTCGGCCTCCCAGAGCTTGGTGATATGCGGGGCGTGCGGGGCACGAATGCGGTCAATGAGCATTTGGGCCAGCGTCGCTCCAGCCGCCCGCACGGAGGATTGCCAAGCGGTGAATACGGGCTGGTCGCCGCCATTGCCAAAATAGCTCAGGCAGTCATCGAAAGTGGCGATGGACACGTCCTGCCCCACCCGCAGGCCGCGTTCGTCCAGCGCGCGGCGGATGCCGGCGGCACAGATGATCGAGGCCGCAAGGAAGGCGGTCGGCGGCTGGTCGAGCTCAAGCATCGCGTTGGCTTGCGTATAGCCGTAGGCTTCGGTCATCTCGCCCGTGCTCATCAATGCGGGGTCGATGGAGAGGCCAGCGAAGCGCAGAGAGGATTCGTAGCCCGAGCGGCGGCGGATGGCGAAGTCCATCGTTTCCTGCCCGTTGATCAGAGCGATGCGACTGTGGCCAAGGCCCGCGAGATAGGACGTCGCCTCGGAAAAGGCGCGGGTGTTGTTCACATCGAGCCACGAGTATGGCGTCTTGATACCGGTTGAGCGGCCGTGGACGACGTAGGGCAGCCCGATCTTGTCGAGCAGTGCCAGCCGCGCATCGTTGCGGCGCGGGGCGTGCACCACGATGCCATCCACTGCGCCACGAGCCTTGAGGCTGCGATAAGTGTCCGCCTCGTCCTGCGCGCCGACGCGCGTGACCATCATGTCATAGCCGTGCGCCGAATAGGTCTCGCCCGCCCCGGCCATGAAGTCCCCGAAGATCGGGTTCACCATTTCCGCCGAATCACTCACCGAAATCACGTGGCCGATGCACTTGGAATGACCGGTGGCGAGGCCCTGGGCCCGTGTATTGGGGCTGTAGGCGTGCGCCTCGGCCGCCTGAACCACGCGGGCGCGGGTTTTCTCGGACACCTCGGGATAACCGTTCAGGGCCCTGCTGACCGTGGTCTGACTAAGACCCAACAAAGATGACAGTTCCTTAAGATTCACAGGCGGATTCGTTCCAAAGCGCTTTAGTTATAGCGACGCTAACGGCTGGTTGCGCTAACGTCAAAACATCTCATCACTCTCGCATAACGTGTTAGGCTAATTTGTACCGGAGACAGCTCAGCGTTTGACAGGACGCAAAAATTCGGCAACGTTCACGGCATCCAAAGCGCTTTGACAAATATGAAAGCGGGCATGAACTGGTCAATCAGCATGTTGGATTTGAACACGAATGGGAGGACGACCAGAATGACAAAGAAACTTCTGGCCAGCGCCGCGGCGTTGGCTATCACGGCTGCATCGGCACAGGCCGACGGCCATCTGGCCTTTGCACCGGGCGAAGGCCCGTTCAGCTGGGACAGCTATGACGCATGGGCCGAAGGGGCCCCTGACCTGAGCGGTCAGACCATCACCGTGTTCGGCCCCTGGCTGACACCCGAGGATGGCTATCTGAACAACGCTCTGGCCTATTTCGAAGCGGCCACCGGCGCCGATGTGATCTACACCGGATCCGACAGCTTCGAGCAGCAGATCGTGATCGATGCCGAGGCCGGTTCGGCCCCGAACATTGCCGTGTTCCCGCAGCCGGGTCTGGCTTCCGTGATGGCGGGCAAAGGCCAACTGCATCCCCTGCCTGAAGGCATGGGTGACTGGGTCAAGGAAAACTATGCCGCCGGTCAGTCCTGGGTTGATCTGGGCACCTATGCGGATGCCGATGGCAACGATCAGGTGTTTGGCTTCTTCTACAACGTGAACGTCAAATCGCTGGTCTGGTACAACCCCGAGAACTTCGAGGATGCTGGCTATGACGTGCCGGAAACCATGGAAGACCTGAAGGCGCTGACGGATCAGATCGTCGCCGACGGGGACACGCCGTGGTGCATCGGTCTGGGATCAGGTGCAGCGACAGGCTGGCCTGCGACCGACTGGGTCGAGGACATGATGCTGCGCACCGTGTCGCCAGACGTCTATGACCAGTGGACCAGCAACGAGATCCCGTTTGACGACGAACGTGTCGTTGCTGCGATCGAGGAGTTCGGCTGGTTTGCACGTGATGATGCCAAGGTCGCCGGTGGGTCTGGTGCCGTTGCATCGACCGATTTCCGCGACTCGCCCAAGGGCCTCTTCACCTCGCCGCCACAGTGCTACATGCACCGCCAGGCGTCGTTCGTACCCGCCTTCTTCCCCGAGGATGTGGAGTTTGGTGTCGACACCAACTTCTTCTACTTCCCCTCCTATGCTGAAAAGGATCTGGGCGACCCGGTTCTGGGTGGCGGTACGCTGATGGCGATCACCAATCCGTCGGATGGCGCAAACGCGTTGATGGAGTTCTTCCAGGAGCCGATCAGCCACGAGCTCATGATGGCGCAAACCGGCTTCCTCACCCCCCATAACGGTGTGAACCTGGACGCCTACAAGGACGACACGCTGCGTGCGCTGGGTGAAGTTCTGCTGGGTGCCACGACCTTCCGCTTTGACGGGTCGGACCTGATGCCTGGTGGCGTTGGTGCCGGTACGTTCTGGACGGGTATGGTTGACTATGCCGGTGGCAAAGATGCAGCCACCGTAGCAGGCGAAATCCAGTCCAGCTGGGACGCTTTGAAGTAAGCGCCAACCTCACAAAAGACCGACCAGTCCGCTGCGCGCGGGCTGGTCCCAAGAACCGGCCTGCGCCGGTCGCGAGAGACCCCTAAAAACCGGGCCTCGCCCCTAGGGAGGAAGCCAGATGAACCCTGCACTGTTGGGACTTGTGACCATTCTCGCCGGCGTCGGCGGATGTCTTTTGTATTTCTGGGGATCGAACCAGATCCTCGACAAGGTGATCTTTCCGGCGAAAGGGCCGCAAGCGGGTCAGAACATCAACCGGGCCAACATCGTGCGCCCCTGGCTGTTCCTGTTTCCTGCCATGTTCGCGCTGGGTCTTTACCTAGCCTACCCTGTGTTCGAAACGCTGCGCCTGTCCCTGACTGACCGGGATCAAGGCGGCGCCTTTGTCGGCCTTGCCAACTACAACCAGATGATGGGCGAGCCGAAGTTTTGGGAAGCACTACGCAACAACCTGTTGTGGTTGATCGTCGTGCC
This sequence comes from uncultured Tateyamaria sp., assembly GCF_947496075.1. GTDB lineage: Bacteria > Pseudomonadota > Alphaproteobacteria > Rhodobacterales > Rhodobacteraceae > Tateyamaria. The sequence continues at coordinate 549,657 of NZ_CANMBJ010000006.1, read as the reverse complement.
TGCTGCGTCGACGGCCTTTGGTTTGCTGGCAGCCCAGCTTACTGACCGCATCAAGTGGGGATCAGCCGCCAAGTCGCTGATCTTCATGCCCATGGCGATTTCATTCGTTGGTGCGGGCGTAATTTTCAAACTGGTTTATGAAGCTCGGCCTGCTGATCAGAACCAGATCGGTGTGCTGAATTCGGTCTGGCTGCAATTTGACGGCGGCATCGGGTCGTTCCTGTTCCTGCAGGTGCTGCCTGCCATCATGCTTTTGGCCTTTGCTGCGATTGTCGCCTATGTCGGCTGGATTTTCGTGCGCCCTATTGCTGAAAGCAAACAGCGGGGCGGCGGGGCCGGATACGTGCCCCTGCGCCTGTTCGTGGGTGTTGCGGCGCTTTACCTCGTGTACCTGTCGCTGACCTCGCTGGTCGGTATTTTCACCTTCGACTATCCCTACGGCCAGCCGCAGACATGGCTGACCATTCCGTTCTGGAACAGCTTCCTGCTGATGGTCGTGTTGATCTGGATCCAGACCGGCTTTGCCATGGTGATCCTGTCTGCCGCCCTGCGCGGCATCCCGGAAGAAACGGTTGAAGCAGCCATCGTCGATGGGGCCAACCCGTTCCAGATTTTCTTCAAGATCAAGGTGCCGCAGATCATGGGCACCATCGTGGTGGTCTGGACAACCATCACCATCACCGTCCTCAAGGTGTTCGACATCGTGTTCGCGATGACCAACGGCCAGTGGGAGACGCAGGTTCTGGCCAATTACATGTTCGACAAACTGTTCCGCGCCAACGATTGGGGCGTGGGGTCGGCATCCGCGATCATCATCATGATCATGGTGTCCCCGATCCTGGTCTGGAACGTCTACAACGCCCGTAAGGAGATGAAATAATGGACAATATAGCTGGTTCCAAATCGTCTCTGGGCTGGGTGGTCAACATCTCGGTCGTGCTGCTTGTGGCCTTGTGGGTATTCCCAACCTTCGGCTTGCTGGTGTCCTCGTTCCGCACGGCAGATCAGATCGTCGGATCGGGCTGGTGGGCATCCCTGTTTCCGTCAGAACAGACAGAACGGTATCGCGCCGCTGACCCCGATGAAAACCGTGTACAGCGCGGAGACCTGTTCGTGGTCGAGGGCAACTTCTTTGGCGACAACGGCGCGCCGGGTGAAATTCAAAGCTGGGGCACATCGTCCCGCGCTGTCGATGCCTATCAGGCGGGTGACGTGGCGGACCTGGGTGACGGCGAGACATTCTCGGTCGACGCGGAAGGCAACTATGTCTGGTCCGGCAATGACGAGCAGATCAGTGGGCGAGGGCAGCGCGCCTTTGTCACGGCCGTTTCACCGCCCGAGTTCACGACCGAGAACTACGTCAACATCATGACGAGCGGCGATTCCAACGACAACATGGCCAAGGCGTTTTTCAACACTCTCACAGTGACCATTCCGGCAACCATCATTCCCATCGTGGTGGCCGCATTCGCCGCATATGCGCTGGCGTGGATGGACTTCCCCGGTCGGGCGATCCTGATTGCCTGTGTCGTGGGACTGCTGGTGGTGCCGCTACAATTGGCGCTGATCCCACTGCTGAAACTGCACGTGGGGATCGGCATCGGCAAAGGGTATCTGGGCGTCTGGCTGGCCCATACCGGCTTTGGCCTTCCACTCGCGATATACCTCTTGCGAAATTACATGGTTGGCCTGCCGCGAGACATCATCGAAAACGCCAAGGTGGACGGCGCGACGGATTTCCAGATCTTTACCAAGATCATCCTCCCACTGTCGTTCCCCGCCTTGGCGTCCTTTGCGATCTTCCAGTTCCTGTGGACCTGGAACGACCTTTTGGTGGCCAAGGTGTTCCTGATTGACGCCACGGGGCAGACGACAGTGATGACCGACCAGATCGTCAACTTGCTGGGCACACGGGGTGGCAACTGGGAAATCCTTGCGACGGCGGCGTTCGTGTCGATTGCGGTGCCGCTGTGCGTGTTCTTTGCAATGCAGAAGTACCTGGTGCGCGGTCTGCTGGCCGGGTCGGTTAAATAGGATCTAGTGTATGAACAAGAAAGCGGAATTCGACATGGCTCGGACTCTTGTGGCGGACAAGGACTGGTGGCGCGGGGCGGTGATCTATCAGATCTATCCGCGCAGCTTCCAGGACAGCAATGGCGATGGTATCGGTGATCTGAACGGGATCACCAGCCGCCTGCCCTATGTTGCGTCACTTGGGGTTGATGCGATCTGGATTTCGCCCTTCTTCACCTCGCCGATGAAGGACTTTGGCTATGACGTCAGCGACTATCGTGGCGTCGACCCGATGTTCGGCACGCTGGCCGATTTCGACGCGCTGGTCGAAACGGCGCATGCCCTTGGGCTGCGCGTGATGATCGACCTTGTTCTGTCGCACACTTCGGACCAGCATCCATGGTTCGCAAAGAGCCATGTGGACCGCAGCAACGACAAATCCGATTGGTATGTCTGGTCCGATCCCAAGCCCGATGGCACGCCACCCAACAACTGGCTGTCGATCTTTGGTGGTCCCGCCTGGACGTGGGAACCGCGGCGCGAGCAGTATTACCTGCACAACTTCCTGTCGACGCAGCCCGACCTGAACTTCCACAACGTGCAAGTGCAGGATGCGCTGCTGGACGTGACCCGCTTCTGGCTGGATCGTGGCGTGGATGGTTTCCGTCTGGACACGATCAACTTCTACTACGCGGACAAGGAGTTGCGCGACAATCCGGCCCTGCCGCCCGAACAGCGCAACGCAACCATTGCGCCGTCGGTGAACCCGTATAATCATCAGGAACACCTCTATTCCAAGAACCAAGTCGAGAACTTGGAGTTCCTGGCGCGGTTCCGGTCACTGCTGGACGAATACCCCGGCGCGGCTGCCGTGGGCGAAGTCGGCGACGCACAGCGCGGGCTTGAGATCATGGGCCAGTACACTGAGGGCGATGAGCGCGTACAGATGTGCTATGCCTTTGAATTCCTCGCCAAGGATCCGCTGACCGCTGCGCGTGTTGTCGAGGTGCTGAACAAAGTGGATGATGTGGCTACGGATGGCTGGGCTTGCTGGGCGTTTTCCAACCACGACGTCATCCGCCATGCCAGCCGGTGGGACCTGTCCCCCGCCGCGATGCGCGCCTATGCAACGCTGATCCTGTGCCTGCGCGGCTCGGTCTGCTTGTACCAAGGCGAAGAGTTGGGTCTGCCGGAGGCCGACGTGGCCTTTGAAGACTTGCAAGACCCTTATGGCATCGAATTCTGGCCCGAGTTCAAGGGTCGCGACGGGTGCCGCACCCCCATGGTGTGGGAGCCATCGAACAGCCATGGCGGGTTCACCACCGGTGAGCCGTGGCTGCCTGTCAGCCGTGATCATCTGCACAACGCAGTATCAACACAGGAGCACGACCCCGCCGCCCTGCTGCATCATTATCGCAAGGCCATCGCCCTGCGCCACGCCCACAAGGCGCTGTCGAAAGGTGCGCATGACGGGGTCAATGCGACCGGCGACGTCGTGCATTTCGCCCGCACGCATGATGGCCAGGTGATCTTTTGCGCCGTGAACCTGAGCGACGAACCGGCCACGCTGGACCTGCCCGATGGGGCCTGGGTCACCATCGGGTCAGAACTTGGCAGCACCGCCCCCAGCCCCGATGGGCATGTCCATATGGGCGCGTGGCAGGTGGCGCTGGCCTTGAAGACGTAAACGAGGAGAACGGGGCCCGGTCCTGACCGGGCGCCCGAAGGGAGGGACCAACCATGGCCGACTTGAAACTGACAGATGTCGAAAAGACATATGGCGGCACGGTCAACGTGCTCAACAACATCAACCTCGACATCGAAAAAGGCGAGCTGATTGTCTTTGTCGGCCCGTCCGGATGCGGCAAGTCCACGCTGCTGCGCATGATCGCGGGGCTGGAAAAGATCACCGGCGGCACGCTTGAGATTGACGGGACTGTCGTGAATGACGTGCCACCCGCCCAGCGCGGCATCGCCATGGTGTTCCAGTCCTACGCACTTTATCCGCACATGACCGTGCGGGATAACATGACTTTTGCCCTGAAGCTGGCAAAGAAATCGCAGTCAGAGATTGATGAGGCGGTGAACCGCGCTGCGCGTATCCTGCAGCTTGAGCCCTATCTGGATCGGCTGCCCAAGGCCCTGTCCGGTGGTCAGCGTCAGCGGGTTGCCATTGGCCGCTCCATCGTGCGCGATCCCAAGGTGTACCTGTTCGACGAACCGCTTTCGAACCTTGACGCCGCCCTGCGCGTCGCCACACGGATCGAGATTGCGCAGTTGAAAGAGTCGATGCCCGACTCCACCATGATCTACGTGACGCATGATCAGGTCGAAGCCATGACCCTTGCCAGCCGCATCGTGGTTCTGGCCAACAAGGGCATCGCGCAGGTGGGTTCGCCCCTTGATCTCTATGAACGCCCCGAGAACGAGTTCGTGGCACAGTTCATCGGCTCGCCTTCGATGAACCTGCTACCGGGCGAGATTGTCGAGACCGGCGCACAGACCAAGGTGAAGATGGGCAACGGATCCGTCATCACTTCTGCCGTACCCACGCAGGATGGCGACAAGGGGATGCAGGTCAATGTAGGGGTCCGTCCCGAAGATATGGTCGAAACCGATGGTGACGCCGTGTTTGAAGGCAAGGTCGATTTCACCGAAGCTTTGGGCGAAGTCACGATCCTGTATTTCGAAGCCCCCGAGGGCGAACAGGCCGTACTGGCCAAGATGCCCGGCATCCACAAGGATCTGCGCGGCAAATCCGTCAAGGTGACGGCTGCGCCAGAGAAGGTGCAGCTGTTTTCAAACGGACAGTCACTGTACTACCGCTAAGGATTTGGGCGCCTCGGCGCCCTACCCCTGATCGAACAAGGCCGCGGACCGATCCAGCAGCAATTGCCCGATGATCGGTCCGGCAGCCGCCCCAATTCCGCGTGCATTGCCACCGATCTGCCCGGCGACCGTCACCGGGGGGATCAAACCGCGCATGTCCTTGGTCGCAAGTGCTGCGCGGGTCATGTCGACCAACCGTTCGCGTATACCGTTGGGCATGGCGCCATCGATTACCATAGCCTCGACGTCGATCACCGCGCATGACGCCACACTGGCCAGTGCCAAGGCGTCGGCCGCCTGCTCCAACCACGGCTGAACAAAGGCTTCCAGATGGGACCAGTCCTGCGGTTGTTCCCACAGTTGCCGGGGGTCTTGCCTGGCCTCGATCAGACGCAGCTCGAGCGTTCGGATCGACGCCAGGTCAATCAAATGCGCGGGCCTGCCCCGCAAGTCCGCCACCGGCATCGTTCCGAAGGCACCTGCGTTCTTCTGATTGCCCTCGAACACGGCATGATCCAGCACCACGCCTCCGCCGACAAAAGCCCCCAGGAAGAAGTAGATGTAATCCCGATACTCCCGCCCTATGCCGAACACATGCTCGGCGCGGCAGGCAGCGGTGGCGTCATTGACCATGCGCACCGGCAGATCAGTGATGCGCCCCACCTCGGCGACGAAATCAGCGTCTTTCCAAGCGGCGAACTCGTCGGCCGGAGCATCCAGCAATTCGTGCCAGCTCCACAGCTCAAATGGGGCGGCTATGCCAACGCCACACAAGCGCGTGCGTGTATTATGGTCCATTTCCTCCATCAACCGCGCAAACCCGTCACGCAGAAAGGCAAAGACAGCGTTGGGCAGCGGATAGTCATAGGTGTCGCGTAGCTGATGGCGCACCTGTCCAAGCGCATCCAGCACAAGCAGATCGGCGGTCCGTCGCCCGATCTTGAGCCCAATAGAAAACACGCCGTCCGCGTTCAGCAAGTACGGCACTGACGGCTTGCCCACCTTGCCTTTGACCGGATCGCCTTTCAGCAGCAGACCGTCCTGTTCCAGCTTGCGCAGGATCACGGATGCGGTCTGTGGCGATAGACCGGTCCGTCGCGCAAGATCCCTGCCCGGCAGTCCGCTATTGCGCTGCAGGATCGATAGGATCAGCCGTTCATTGTAAGCGCGCACGCCGGTCTGGTTGATGCCTCCGGACAGGGTGCGCACGTGGTCCAGTGTCATCTGACCGTATCCTCCCTTCATCAATCTTTGCGCGCGTCAATTAATAAATCAAGTTGAATTATTAATTGACAGGATCACAGAATCGCGTTTCCCTTGGGTCAGTTTGGGTCGGGCATTTTCCCGATCCGACAACGACTGGGAGGACACCATGAAGAAACTCTTGCTGGGCACAGCCTGTGCCTTGACCACGATGGCGGGCGCTGCATTGGCAGATGGGCACGCGATTTCGGCCTGTCTGATCACAAAAACCGACACCAATCCGTTCTTCGTCAAGATGCGCGAAGGCGCCACCGCAAAGGCGGAAGAGCTTGGCATCAACCTCAGCTCGTTCGCGGGCAAGGTGGATGGCGACCACGAGACGCAAGTGCAGGCCATCGAAACTTGCATCGCCAACGGCGCCAAGGGCATCCTGCTGACTGCCTCGGACACCGCCAGCATTGTGCCTGTCGTCCAACAGGCACGTGACGCGGGCCTTTTGGTCATTGCGCTCGACACCCCGCTTGAGCCCATTGACGCCGCCGACATGACATTCGCCACCGACAATTTTCTGGCTGGTGAGCTGATTGGCGCATGGGCCGCCGCGAGCCTTGGGGATGCAGCAGCAGACGCCAAGATCGGCATGCTCGACCTCGCGATCAGCCAGCCGACCGTTGGCGTGCTGCGCGATCAGGGCTTCCTGACCGGGTTCGGCATCGACGTCGGTGATCCCAACAAGTGGGGCGACGAAACCGACGCCCGCATCGTCGGCAATGACGTCACCGCTGGGAACGAGGAAGGTGGCCGCCGCGCGATGGAGAACCTTTTGGCCAAGGACCCGTTCATCAACGTGGTCTACACCATCAACGAACCCGCCGCTGCCGGTGCCTATGAGGCGCTGAAAGCCATTGGCCGTGAAAACGATGTGCTGATCGTGTCCGTCGACGGTGGCTGCCCCGGCGTACAGAACGTGGCCGATGGCGTGATTGGCGCGACATCGCAGCAATACCCGCTTCTGATGGCATCCTTGGGGATTGAGGCGATTGCTGCCTGGGCCGCTGACGGGACCAAGCCCGAAGCTACCGATGGCAAGGCGTTCTTTGACACGGGCGTGGCGTTGGTGACAGACAAGCCTGCCGACGGGGTCGAGAGCATCTCGGTCTCCGAAGGCAAGGACCTGTGCTGGGGCTGATCAGCGAAAGCAGATCAAATTGCGGAGCGCCGGTGCCTCACCGGCCTCCCAATACCAACAAGAACTAAGCTATACTTGGGGCGGGCACGTCGCCTGCCCCATTTCATTGCCTGACATCGGGACCACCCATGACCCAATCGGACAACTACGAAGCCGCAGCCACTTCAGCCGATGCAACCGTCGCAGAGTTCGAGGATCATCGTCGAGGCCTTGTCGGGCGCGTGCAGCATACGCTGCACCAGACGCCATCACTGGTGCCGCTGATCGTGCTGATCTTTTCCATCGCGCTCTTTGGCATCCTGCTGGGACAGCGCTTTTTCTCGCCCTTCGCGCTGACGCTGATCCTGCAACAGGTACAGATCGTAGGCGTGCTGGCCGCCGCACAGACCCTGATCATCTTGACGGCTGGTATTGACCTAAGCGTTGGAGCCATCGCCGTTTTGTGCACCGTTGTTATGGGTAAGGCGACCTTCAGCTATGGTGTTCCACCCGCTGTCTCTGTTGCCATCGGCTTGGCGGTTGGCACGACTTTGGGCGCCATCAGTGGATGGCTTGTCAGCCGTATGAAGCTGCCACCCTTCATCGTGACACTAGGCATGTGGCAGATCGTGCTGGCCGCGAATTATCTCTATTCCGCCAACGAAACCATCCGGTCGCAGGACATCGAGGCGGAGGCTTCCTTTCTCCAATTCCTCGGGACCAAGATCCAGTTTGGCGGTGCGACATTCACCCTTGGCGTCCTGGGCATGATCGCCCTGTTCATCGCGTTGGCCTATGCCTTGCGATCTACCGCGTGGGGCAGACATGTCTACGCTGTCGGGGATGACCCCGAGGCGGCGGAACTGTCCGGCGTGGATGTGCACAAGACCTACATGTCCGTCTACATGGCCGCCGGGTTCATCTGCGCGCTGGCAGGCTGGGTGATGATCGGGCGGTTCGGGTCGATCTCTCCCTCCGCAACGACCGGAGTGATTGGCAACATTCAATCCATCACCGCCGTGGTGATCGGCGGCATCTCTCTCTTTGGCGGCCGTGGATCGATTGCAGGCGCACTCTTCGGTGCCCTCATCGTGGGCGTGTTCGAACTGGGCCTGCGCATGGCAGGGGCGGACCCGCAATGGACCTTCATGCTGATCGGCATGCTGATCATCGCAGCCGTCGCAGTAGATCAATGGATACGGAAGGTGGCGGCATGACCGAACCCATTCTCAAAGCCCGCAACCTCGTCAAACGCTATGGCAAGGTCACAGCGCTTGACCATGCCGACTTTGACCTCATGCCTGGCGAAATCCTTGCCGTGATCGGCGACAACGGGGCGGGCAAATCTTCGATGATCAAGGCCGTGTCGGGCGCGGTTGTCCCGGACGAAGGGCAGGTGTGGTTGGAGGGGCGCGAGGTCAAGTTCCGCTCGCCCATCGAGGCGCGCGAGGAAGGGATCGAAACCGTCTACCAGCAGCTTGCCATGTCCCCTGCCCTGTCCATTGCGGATAACATGTTCATGGGGCGCGAGTTGCGCAAACCCGGGATCATGGGCAAGGTGTTTCGCCGTCTCGACAAGCAGGCGATGGAGAAGTTTGCCCGCGAAAAGCTGAGCGAGCTGGGGCTTGCGACGATCCAGAACATCAATCAGGCGGTCGAAAGCCTGTCTGGCGGTCAGCGTCAGGGGGTCGCCGTGGCGCGCGCAGCAGCTTTTGGGTCCAAGGTCGTGATCCTTGACGAGCCGACGGCAGCCCTCGGGGTCAAGGAAAGCCGCAAGGTACTTGAGTTGATCCTTGATGTGCGGTCGCGGGGTATCCCAATTATCCTGATCAGCCACAACATGCCGCACGTCTTCGAAGTGGCTGACCGCATCCACGTGCACCGGTTGGGCAAGCGCCTATGTGTAATCGACCCCAAGGATCATTCGATGTCCGACGCTGTTGCTTACATGACCGGCGCGGCCGTCCCGGAGATGGCGGCGTAAGATGACCCTCGACCAGATCTGTGCGCAGATCCTTGATCGGCCCGCTGCACCACACAGGCGTCTTGTGGCCGTGGCGGGGCCACCTGCGAGCGGAAAGAGCACGCTGGCAGAAACCCTTGCCGCGCGGCTGTCACAGCAAGGCGAGCACGTTGCCGTGGTGCCGATGGATGGGTTTCACCTTGACGACTGCCTGCTGGAACGCGACGGGACGAACAACCGCAAGGGGGCACCACACACGTTCGATGCCGATGGCTTTTGCCGGCTGATAACCGCCCTGCAATCGCCCGACCCGATTGTGTTTCCTGTCTTTGACCGTACCCGCGAAATCGCCGTAGCAGGCGCGGGACGGGTCGAGGCGGGCTGCAGCACGGTGCTGGTCGAGGGAAACTACCTGCTTCTCGACACACCGCCCTGGACCAAGCTGCACGATCTCTGGACATTCTCGATCGCGCTGTACCCCCCGATGGATCTGTTGATCGACCGGCTGAAGGCCCGCTGGGCCGAACATGGCAAGCCTGATGCACAGGCATGGATTGACACCAACGATGTGCCGAATATCACCACCGTGCTGACTCACTCGGCACCTGCCGACCTCACATTGAACGAGATAGACCAATGATACTTTGCGCGGGCGAAGCCCTGATCGACATGATCCCGAATGCCCACGGCGCTTACGTGCCACATGTCGGAGGCGCGGTGCTGAACACCGCCGTGGCCTTGGGCCGCTTGGGCGAACCCGTCGGGCTGATCACCGGCCTGTCCTCGGACCCGTTTGGTGCAATGATCGCGGATCACCTGACCGCCAGCCATGTCTCTACCGACCATGCCGTGCGCAGCAACCGCAACACGACGCTGGCCTTTGTGCATCTGGATCAGGGCAATGCCACCTACACGTTCTATGACGACGAAACCGCTACGCGGAACATCCAACCTGTTGATATTGCTGCTGTCCCCGCGGGGATAGAGGCAATGTTCTTCGGCGGTATCTCTCTCTGCAACCCGCCGGTGGCGGACAGCCTGCTGGATTTGGCCCTGTCCCAACCCGCAGATCGGCTGGTGATGGCAGACCCCAACATCCGCCCCGGCTTTGTCTCTGATCACGACGGGTATCGCGCCCGTTTGACCAAGCTGATCGAGCGCGCGGACATCGTGAAGCTGTCGGATGATGACATCGGCTGGCTGGTGCCCGACGGCGATCTGGACGCCAAGGCGCGGGCCGTTCTGGACATGGGGCCGAAGTTGCTTCTGCTGACCGAAGGGGGCGACGGAGCGACGGCGCATCTGTCAAATGGCACACGGGTGCGGGTTGCTGCGGAAAAGGCGGCAGTCGTTGACACAGTTGGCGCTGGTGACACGTTCAATGCGGGTTGCCTTGCAGCCCTGCGCCGCGCTGGCGCGTTGTCGCCTTCGGATGTTGCAATGCTGGACGAGGGCACGCTGACGGATATGCTGACCCTGGCCGCCCGTGCCGCCGCTATCACCGTCTCTCGCGCTGGGGCAAACCCGCCTTGGCAAACTGAACTGGACTGATCCCATGAAACGATCCCGCGTGAATGACATCCTGGCCGAAGGGGCCGCGTTCTTTATCAAGCACGGCTGGACCGTGCCGCCCTTTGGCGGCTGGACACCGGACGAGATGCGCAGCGACAAGGCCGCCCATATCCGCGACCGGGGCCTCGGCTGGGACATTACGGATTACGGACAGGGTCGCTTTGATGAGATGGGTTTGTTCCTGTTTACCATGCGCAATGGCGATCTGACCGAAATGGGGCAGCAGGGTGCGATGCTCTATGCCGAGAAGCTTATGATCTCGCGTCAGGACCAGCTGTCACCAATGCACCGCCATGTGCTGAAGACCGAGGATATCATCAACCGTGGTGGGGCCACGCTGGTGCTGGAACTGTTCACCTGCGATGCCGAGGGGCAGATGGATCGCAAGGCGGACGTTCAGGTGCTGACCGATGGCGTTCCGGTGACCTTGCCTGCTGGGGGACATTTAAAGCTGCCCGTGGGCGCGTCCGTGACGCTGACACCCACCACCTGGCACGCCTTTTGGGGTGAGGGCGGCGATTGCCTGATTCACGAGGTGTCGACCGTAAACGACGATCTGACCGACAATATCTTTGCCGAGCCCATCGGGCGGTTTTCCGACATCGAAGAGGACGTGGCCCCGACACACCTTCTGGTCAGCGACTACTAGCTTTCTCCAGAGCGACATCAGCCTCCGGTTTCAGCCGCGCGACGGCGTCGGCTTTGACAGGGCCGAAGCCGCGAAACTCCAGCGGTGCACCAAGGAATGCGCGGGCCGCTTCGTGGTCTGTGATGCCGTGGCTGAGACGGTCGAGACCCGAAACATACCAGTCGATCAGCGCCCGTTCTTCGCGCCGTTCCGCCGTGTGGCCAAACGGATCGAACGCGGTCCCACGCAGGCATTTGCCCTTGGCCAACGCTGTCATTGCGCGGGTCATCCATGGCCCAAAGCGACGCTTTAGCGGGCGGCCGCGTGCATCAGTTTTCCATGACAGAATTGGCGGCGCGAGATGGTGATGGACCATGAAATCACCGTCGAATTGCTCTGAGAGGCTTTCGGCAAACCCTGTTTCGGTATGCAGACGGGCCACCTCGTACTCGTCCTTGTAGGCCATCAGCTTGTACAGCGACTTGGCCGCGAGGCGCTGGCTTTCATCGTCAAACCCTGCGGTGTAGCGGGCCAACGTGTCGCGGTAGCGCTGCGCATAGGTTTCACCCTGATAGTCTACCAGCAAGGCCGCGCGATGCGCGATGATCTTGTCCACGGTTTGGGGTGCCTGTGAACGGCTGGGAGCAGCAAAGGCCGCCGGATCATACGCCCAGATGCGCCCGATCTCGAAGGCGCGGGCGTTCTTATCGACTGCCACGCCATTGAGGTGAATGGCCTGCTTCAAGGCCATCTCACTGACAGGAACGAGACCCTTTTGCCATGCCATCCCCAGCAGCATGACATTTGCAAACACGCTATCCCCTAGCATGCGTTCCGCTAGCGCATTCGCATCACACGTGGTCAAGTTATTCACGCCGATCACACCAGCGATGGCCGCCTCGCGATCATCGACGCGCAGGCTTGCGTCGCGGTGCAGGACCAGATCACCGGTGGGCATCTCTGCCCGGTTCAGCACCATGCGGGTGCCGGGATGATAATGGGCCGACGCCTTGGGCGCTGACGACACCACAATGTCACAGGCGATAACCGCATCCGCCGCAGCCTCTTCGATCCGCACCTGATGCAGGTCGTCCGGTGTCTGCCCCAACCGAATGTAGCTGAGAACCGTCCCGAATTTCTGGGCAAAGCCGGTGAAGTCGAGAACGGAAGCCCCACGCCCCTCAAGATGTGCCGCCATGGTGATGAGTGCGCCGACGGTCACGACGCCCGTTCCGCCCACGCCGGTGACCAGCAAGTCAAAGGGTGTGCCCAGTTTTGGAAGGGTTGGTTCGGGGAGGCCGCCAAACGCGGCTTCTATATCAAACTCCATGGCTTTGGGTGTCTTCCGCGTCGCACCCTCGACCGTGACAAAGCTGGGGCAGAAGCCGTTGAGGCAGGACATATCGGCGTTGCAGGTCGATTGGTTGATGCGCCGCTTGCGCCCCAAGGGCGTTTCCAAAGGCTCCACGCTCAGACAATTGCTTTCGACTGAACAATCGCCGCAGCCTTCGCACACCTCGGGGTTGATCACGGCAGAGGTCGAGACAGGCGGCAATTCCGCCCGCTTGCGGCGGCGGCGCTTTTCTGTGGCGCAGGTCTGTTCGTAGATCAGAACCGTCACACCCGGCACCTCGCGCAGCTCACGCTGCACAGCGTCCAGCGCCTGTCGGGCATGGAAGCTGGTGCCCGGGGGAAAGTCGGGCCGTGAAAACTTGGCAATGTCGTCGGACACCAGAGCGATCCGGTCTACACCTTCTGCCCGACTGGACCACGCAATGCCGGCGGCACTGACCGGGCCGTCAACAGGCTGCCCGCCCGTCATCGCGACCGCATCGTTGTAGAGCACTTTATAGGTGATGTTCGTCCCTGCGGCGACGGCTTGTCGGATCGCCAGAGACCCGGAGTGATACCATGTGCCTTCGCCAAGGTTCTGGAAGATATGCTTACCGCCGTTGAATTTCGAGGCCGCGACCCAGGGCACACCCTCGCCGCCCATCTGCGCATAACCACCTGTGTCCCGGTCCATCCACGAGGCCATGACATGGCAACCTATGCCTGACGCCGCCTTGGACCCTTCAGGCACCTTGGTCGAAGTATTGTGCGGACAACCCGAGCAAAAATACGGGGTGCGCGTCGCGCCTTCGACATTCAGTAGCTTTGGCGGTGTTTGCTGCGCTTTGGCCCGTGCAGGAAGGTCCAGATCGGGAACGAAGGCGTGCAATCGTTTGGCGATCAGGGGAGCGAGCAGCTTGGGGCTCAGCTCTCCGGTCCACGGGACCAAGGGGGCGCCGGTTTCGTCATGCTTGCCCACCATGCGCTCTGGTATGTCACGCGGCAGATCGTAAAACGCCTCTTTGAACTGGCTTTCGATGATCCCGCGCTTTTCCTCGATCACCATGACCTCGCGCTTGCCCCGCACAAAGGCGCGCGCGTCGCGCAAGGCCAGCGGCCAGACCATGCCGACCTTGTAGATGTCGATACCGTGGGCGCGGCACGTGGCTTCATCGAGGCCAAGAAGGCGCAGCGCCTCCATCAAGTCCAAATGCGCCTTGCCGGTCGTCACAAAGCCGAAATGCGCGTCAGGCACATCATAGATGCGCCAATCAATCGGGTTGGCCTGCGCAAAGGCCTGTACCGCGTCCAGCTTGTGCCCGATGCGCACCTCGATCTCGGGACTGGGCAAATCCGATGGGCGGATATGCAGACCACCGGGTGGGGCGACGTAATCCGGTTGGGCAAAGACTGGACCGGGCGGCAGGATCACCGACGCCCCGCTTTCCACGGTTTCCGAAATGGCCTTGAACCCCACCCATGTTCCCGAAAACCGGCTGAGCGCGAAGCCCCATGCGCCAAAGGTCAGATATTCGGCCACCGAGGCCGGGTTCAGCGTGGGCATGAACCACGTCATGAATGCAACATCGGATTGGTGCGGCATTGAGGATGACACACAGCCATGATCGTCCCCCGCTACGACCAAGACGCCACCCAGGGGTGACGATCCATAGGCGTTGCCGTGTTTCAATGCATCGCCGGACCGGTCCACCCCCGGTCCCTTGCCGTACCACATGGAAAAGATACCGTCGTGCTGACAACCAGGGTCCAACACAGCCTGTTGCGCGCCAAGGACTGCGGTCGCCCCAAGGTCTTCGTTGACTGCGGGCATGAACGTGATGCCTGCAGCATCGGTCCGCTGCTGTGCCCGCCACAGCTCCAGATCGAACCCACCAAGCGGCGACCCGCGATAGCCCGAGATAAAACCAGCCGTGTTGCGCCCGGCCGCCCGATCTCGTCGCGCCTGGTCCAGCATGATGCGCACCAGCGCTTGCGTTCCGGTCAGGAACACGCGTCCTTCCGTTCGGTCATAGCGGTCGTGGAGAGCGTAGGTGTCAAAGCGGTGGCGTGGGTCCGACATGTGCGGCCTCCTTTCCAATAGTATCGCGGTTCTTGGGTGGGAAAGGATTTCAGTTTCTCTGCGAATGGCCTAATGTGTGAAAAGCCATACCGATTTCAGTCTACAAGATGGATAAATTACCCACATGAAGATGGATCACCGCGACCACATCCTTTTGAAGCATCTTCAAGCGGACAGCCGCATCTCCAACGCTGACCTCGCGGATGCGGCAGGCATGTCGCCGTCCGCGTGCTGGCGGCGGGTGAAAGCGCTGGAGGAGGCAGGTATCATCGACCGCTATGGCGCGGTCGTGAACGCTACAGCGGCGGGCCTGACCTTTCAGGCCATCGTACATGTGCAACTGGCCCGCCATTCCGAGGACGAGTTGAACGCCTTTATCCAGGCGGTGTCGACACGGCGCGAAGTTGTGGAATGCTATGCCACCACAGGCCAATCCGACTACCAGATGCGCGTGCTGTGCCGCGATCTGGAAGCCTACAACGCCTTTCTTGAGACGTTCCTGTTCCGCCTATCCGCGGTTGCCAGTGCACAGACCAACGTTGTCTTGCGTGAAATCAAGCGCAACACCGGCATCGGGTTCTAGCGCAACCGGGCGCGCAGGAAATCAATGACGGCTCGGACCTTGGTCGGCAGATAGGTACGGCTAGGGTACAGCAGCCACGCCCCCGTATCGAAGGTGGTCGCCGTTACGTCGTGGTCCGGAAACAGATCGACCAGAGTGCCCTGCGCCAGATCGGTTTCGGTCATCCAGTTTGCCAACAGCGCAGGACCCAACCCGTTCCGCGCGGCTGTGCGCAGGGCCAGGGCGTTTGAGATCAGGATCGGGCCTGTGACCCCGACGATCGTCTCGGTCTGGTTTTTTCGAAACCGCCATTCGGTCCGGTAGTCCGGCAAGGTCATGCGCAGGCACGCATGGTCTGTCAGTGCCTCCGGCTTCCGCGGTCTGCCGTGTTGATCCAGATAGTCCGGGGACGCCACCACGCGATAACGCGTGGACATGAGCCGTGTGCTGATCAGATCGCCCTTGGGTGCAGGGGCAAGGCGGATGGCGATGTCGATCTGGCCCGCAACCAGGTCGATCGTCTGGTCGTTCAGGATCAGTTCAAGCTCGATTTCGGGCAGTGCCATACGCATGTCGGCGAGATGTGGCACGATCACCTCTTGCCCGAACGCGACCGACGCCGTGAGCCGCACGCGGCCAGACGGCTGTGTGCTGACCTCGGCCGCCGCGTCTCGCGCAAGGTCCATATCGTCCAGCAAGGGGCCGATCCGCGCCAGATACACCGAACCGGCTTCGGTCAGCGTGAGTTGCCGGGTTGAGCGTTGAAACAGCCGCAATCCCAACTGCCCCTCAATCCCTGCCACTGTCCGGCTGACTGAGCTGGGATCAACATCGAGCACACGCGCCACGGCGGCAAAGCTTTGATGGTGGGCGACAAGTTGCACAGTGCGAAGGGCGGTGATGTCCATTCATGCAATTTACGCATGAATACGATGCACTCAAACCAATTTTTTGCATGTTCCGCAACAGATAGGTGAGGGGCATCTGATCCCACAAGGAGATATGACATGTTCCGCACACTACCACTTGCCGCCTTTTTGCTTGGCACCATGCCCGCCGGTGCCGCGCCAACCGAATGGACACTTGACCTTGGCCACGCTCATATTGGTTGGGAAATCAATCACATGGGGTTGAGCCGCACGGTGGGCCGCTTCAACAGCTACGACGGCACCTTTCTGATTGACGAAGAGAACCCGGCCAATTCTCAGATTACCTTCACCGTCGATGCGGCCAGCATCGACAGCAATCACGAGGCGCGCGACGCGCATCTGCGGCACGCGGATTATCTGGATGCGGACAACAACCAGCAGATCACCTTCATATCCACAGACATTCTGATGCTGACGCCCTCCAGCGGAAAGTTGACAGGTGACCTGACAATGCGTGGCCAGACTGCGCCGGTGACGCTGGACTTCACCATGGTGCGGGACCGAGTCTATCCCGACTTCATCCCAAACTACGATGAGGTACGTGTTGTCGGGTTCGAGGCCACGGGTGAAATCCTACGCCTCGATCACGGGATGGATTTCATAGCGTTCCTCGACAGCCCGACGGGCCTGAGCGTCGATGTCGATCTGCATTTTGATCTGGTGCAATGCGAGGGTGCGACTGAAGACAACACCCCCTGCACATGGGGTCGTTGAACCATGGAGCATGTCAAAGGCAAAACCGTTGTCATCACCGGGACCAGCAAGGGGATCGGGGCGGCCAGCGCCCGGGTCCTCGCCCGCCTTGGCGCCCATGTTGTGCTCGCAGCACGAACCGGTGATGCGCTGCTGGAGTTGGCAAAGGAAACCAGCGGCATTGCGGTGCCCTGTGATGTGAGCGACTTTGCCCAAGTGCAAGGCGTGATCGAACAAGCGGGTGATGTGGATGTGCTGGTCAACAATGCCGGGTTGATCGATCCGATTGCGCTGCTGGCGGACAGTGATGCCACCGCTTGGGGGCGGGTCGTCGATGTGAACGTCAAAGGGGTTTATCACGGCCTGCGTGCGGTCTTGCCCGACATGGTGGCGCGCGGGTCGGGGACGGTTATCAACATCTCCTCCGGCGCGTCCACAAGCGCGCTTGAGGGGTGGAGCCACTACTGTGCAACCAAGGCCGCCGTTCTGTCCCTGACGCGCGTGGCGGATAAAGAGGTGCGCGGGTCAGGCGTGCGCGTTATGGGCCTGTCTCCGGGCACGGTCGCAACAGACATGCAACGCGAGATCGCCGCGTCCGGCATCAACCCGGTTAGCCAATTGTCGTGGGACGCCCACATCCCACCCGATTGGGTTGGGCAGGCCATTGCCGTTTTGATGGGGCCTGAAGGCAATGCGTGGTGTGGTCAGGACTTCTCGCTCAAGACGGAGGCTGGGCGCAACATCGTCGGGCTGCCCCCGCTTTGAGGTCGGGGCGGACGACACGTCCGCCTTACAGGTTCTGGTGCGTAAGGCGCAGCTTGCTGCGTCCGCGCGGCGGAGGTGACCTCCGCCTTACGATGATCCACCTGTCAGGCGCACCTGTTGGTGCGCCCTAGACGAAGGGCAGGTAGTAGTCGCGCACCTGATCCACGGACTTGTCCTTGAGCCGCTTCCATTCGTCTTGCTTGAGAAAGATCAACGCATCGCAGATCGCTTCCCCCACAGCCATGCGCAGGGGCTTGTCCGCATCCAGCGCATCTAACGCCTTGTCCAGCGCCGATGGTACATGGCGGGTCGCCCGGATGTTGTCCAAGCCATCAAGGTCCTCGGCCGGCTCCAGCGCATAGCCACCACTCACACCCAGAAGCGATGCCTGCAGAACGGATGCAACGGCAAGATACGGGTTCGTCGCGCAGTCCGCCATGCGATGCTCCAACCGGGCGGAGCGCGGTGAGCTCACGCAAGACCGCGTTGTCACAAGCCGGTGGTCATCGGCCCAATTGGCCCAATACCCGGCCATGGATGCTGGGCCGAGACGGTCATAACTGTTGACCGTCGCAGCAAGCAAACCTGCCAACCCCTCGTGATGGTGGATGAGCCCCGCCATGCATCCCTTGGCAATATCAGACAGCGCACCGTCAGGCGCGATCACATTGGCCCCTTGCGCGTCCGCAAAACTGAAATTCACATGCAGACCGGACCCGCCCCGGTCTGGAATGGGCTTGGGCAGGAAGGTCAGCAACAGCCCCATCTCTGCAGCGACCTCTCGTGCCATCGTGCGGAACAAAAACGCGTTGTCACAGGCCGCCACGGCCGTCTCGAACTTCATTGTCAGTTCGAATTGGCCATTGTCATACTCGCCATTCATCGACTCGATGGGCAGGCCAGCCGCATCTGCCGTAGACCACAACGCATCCATCAACCCCGCAGGATCATTCTGCGGACCCGTGCCGTACACGAACGCACCTGGGGTGTCGTAGGGTGTCCACACCCCGTCTGCATCCTGCTGGAAGACATAGGCTTCCATCTCCAAGCCAACCATCGGGGTCAGCCCCTTCATCTCCCACGCCGCGACTGCGGCTTGCAACCGCCCACGAGCGCAAAGGCCAAAGGGCGCGCCATCCACGTGCAATGTGCCCAGCGCGATTTCGCTGTCCTGCTGCCAGTCAGGGCGGCGGTCACCATCCAGCACCAGTTCCATGTCCGGAATGCCGTCGAACACCCCTGCCCCGGGGACCGGGATCAGGTCGCGGTCAAAGGTCGTACCAAAGACACCACGGGCAAAACCGATCTTGCCCCCCGCAGCCACGTCCGGTGGCACGAACTTGCCCCGTGGCAGGTTGAGCAGATCACAGAAAAGGGTGCGGGTGCGGTTCGTCATGGTCGTCACTTCAGCGTTGAGCGGACAGTCAACGATTTGACCCCGCAGATAAAATTCGAGCGTGTCCAGGTGGGCAGCCCCACAGCGTCTAGCGCGTAGATCCGGCCCGCAAGTTCCTGCAGCACGCATTTCAGTTCCAACTTGGCAAGCCACATGCCCAGACAGACATGCGGTCCGCCCTGCCCGAAGGCGACGTGGCGGTTCGGACTGCGATCCAGTTGCGCAACATGGGGATTGTCGAACATCGCCTCGTCGCGGCTGCCCGATACGAACCACATCAACACCTTGTCACCTTCACGAATGGTCCGACCGTGCATCTCGATATCCCGTGTCGCGGTGCGTCGAAAATGCAATGTGGGCGAGGCGAGGCGAATGAACTCATCTGCGCAGGTCTCCCACACCTGCCCGCTCTGCAATGCTCCAAGCAGGTCCTTTTGCTGTGTCAGCAGATGCAGCGCCATTGCGATCGAATAACGGGTCGTGTCATTGCCCGCCGCGACCAGCAGACAAAAGAAGTTCTTGAAGTCCTGCCCGGTGATTGCGCCGTCTTCGCTGCGCAGCACACGGGCGAGGATGCCCTTGTCATCCACGTCACGTGTACCGTTCAGGATATCATCGGCATAATCATACAATTCCACCCCGGCAGGTGAGCGGAAGGGCATCATGCGGTAAGCATCGGTATCCACCTTATCGATAACCGTATTGGTAAAGTCAGGATCGGTATTCCCGATCAATGCGTCGCCCCGTTCCACGAGCCAATCCAGATCGGCATCCGGCACACCGAGGATGCGGCCCAGCATCAGCATGGGCAGGCGTTTGGCGATCTTGTCGACAGCATCGAATTCGGTGTGATCCAATGCCTCTGCTACGATGTCCTGTGCCAACTCGCGGATCAGGGGTTCGAACTGCGCGACGACCGGCTTGGCAAAGGCCGGGTTCACCGCACGCCGGGTCACAGTGTGCTCGGGCGGGTCGGTTTCCTGAAACGTGCGGCGGGCGAGGTATTCCTCGTGGCTCTGATCTTCGATCCGGATGCCTTGGGCGCTGGAAAACGTGTTTGGGTCCTTTTGGGCCGCTATGATGTCAGCATAGCGGGTGAGGGACCAAAACCCCCTTTGCCCACCAAACGCTTCCGTCCAATGCGCAGGCGCTTCGGCCCGCATCTGCGCGAACGTCTCGTGTGGCACACCATCCACAAAGCTGTCGTGATCAGCGAGATTTTTCATGGCGTGCCTCCGAAAAAGCGGGTGGCCCAATCCGCGAACAGCGGGCCGTCATTGGTGCGGGTCAGCGTTGCTTCGGCGTCGGCCACCTCCTCCGGGCTCAGATGCGGTTTGGTGTAGTCGAGCACGCAGCGCATGAACGGATCGGAAAACTCCGGGTGCGCTTGGGTGGTGAAGATGTGGTCGCCTTTGGTGAACCCGGCGACGGCACATTTGGGCGATGTGGCCCAGGGCGCGCACCCATCAGGCAAGGCCGTCACCGCGTCATGGTGAAACTGGTAGAGACCGATGGACGGCACGACGGGCTGCATCCATGGCAAGGTTTCCGAGACCTCGATTTGATCGATCCCGATGTTCCAATCCTGCCGGGCCACCGTTCCGCCCAACGCCACCGCAATCGCCTGATGTCCGAAACACGCGCCCAGCAAGGGCTTCTTTGCGGCATCGCAAGACCGGATGAAATCGTAGAGCGGTGGTAGAAAGGCCAGATCATCCAGAACGCTCAGCGGCGAACCGGTGATCAGGTACGCATCCTGTTCGTCCACATCCTGCGGGACCTCGCCCCCGATGGTCATGTAAACACGGTAGGTGAACCGCTGATCCTGTGCATCGAACAAATCGCGGAAGCGGTGCGCATCGTCAGGAAAGGCATCGCCAACCTCGACCGACCGGTCGTGGTTCACTTGCAGGATACCGAGCTTCAGGCGGGGCATATACTTTCTTTCCAAAGGCGGGGACGGCGCGAACCGCCCCCGGCTGTTTCAGCGACCCAGGATCTCGTTGATCTCGGCTGACTTGGCGCGGTCCGCTTCGATGCGCGCCTGTGCCTCCTCCTGGCCTTGCCAGTAGACAGCGGCCCCGGTCTCGGCCATCAATGCCTGCGCTTCATCCGATGCCATGGTTTTGGCTGCCACTTCGGCAATGGTATCGATGACCTCCTGTGGCGTGCCCTTGGTCACGAACAGGCCGTTCCACAATTCAACATCATTCACACCCGATTGAGCTGCGATGGTCTCTACTCCATCGAGCTTCGCAATGGGCTGAGCGCCAATGTTGCCCAGCACGTTGATGTCATCCAGGCAGGGTTCGATCAGCGCGAGCGTCGTATTGATCACATCGGCATCGCCCGACAACAGCGTATTGCAGTCCAGCAGGTCAAAGGCGCTGTCATCGGCAAACTCGAACCCCATCTTGGCCGCTGCCGCCATGGACACCGCCGTGGGCGTCAGGCCCGCACCAAAGTGACCCAGAACGACGTCATTGTCTTGCGCATGGGCGGCCAGTTCGGCCATGTTGGAATAGGGCGCATCGCCCGAAGCAGCCAGCACGAACGGGTAGGTCAGGAATATCCCGACGGGAACAAAGCTGTCCTCTTCGATGCCAATATCGATCTTCGGGCCAACAATTGGCACACCGATCACAAAGGACCCGATGACCGATCCGTCATTGGGCGCATTCAGCACCTCCAAAGCGCCGGGGAATGGGCCATCCCCGCCGCCGGGACGGTTCACGACCGAAGCCGGTTGCCCCGTCGCTTCGGCCATATCGGCGGCGATCATGCGCGTCAGAATGTCCTCGAAATCGCCAGGAGGCCACGGCACGATGAACTGCACCGGACCGGTGGGATATTCGGCCAACGCGGGGCCGGTCAGGGCGGCCAAGGCAAAGGCCGCTGAGGTCAAAAGCTTTTTCATATGTACTCTCCCTGAGATTGTTTTTTGCTTTTGGTGGTTAATGTTCAAACCTCTTCGTCCGGAGGCTTTGGGCGATCGTGACACCAATCACGATCAGGATGACAACAAAAAGTGTGCCCGACACAGGCCGGTTCACCAGATCGAAGACGGTTTTGATCTGACCTGCCCCCGCCGTCAGCTTCTCGATCATGATCGAACCGAGGACGAGGCCCAGCACGATGGGTACAAGTGGCCAGTCGAGACGGCGCAGGATAAAGCCCAGGTAACCGAAGCCAGCGGCGAACATGCAATCCGCAAACGAGTTGCGGATCGAAAAGACGCCAACAAAGGCCAGGATCAGGATGAACGCGCCCAAGAGACGGTTGGGGACATAAATGATGCGCGCAATCCATTTCGTGGACATCAGCAGCGTGATGATGACCAGCACGTTGATGATCAAAAGCGCGATAAAAAGAGAGAACAGGAAATCCGGGTTATTCTCGAATATGTCGGGGCCGGGTTTGATGCCTGCATCAAAGAACACGACCATCATCATGGCCGTCAACGCTTCGCCCGGCACGCCCAGCGCTAGAAGGGGCACCATAGCGGCAGCTGGCACTGCGTTGTTGCTTGCCTCGGACGCAATCAAACCGTCGGGCGCGCCACGCCCAAACTTGCCGGGCTCTTTCGACATGGCGCGCGCAGTGGAGTAGCTGAAGAACTGTGCCACGAACTCACCCACCCCCGGGATGATCCCCATGATAGTTCCGTAGCCCGCGCTGATGGTCGCCACGGCTGGGTGTTTGCGCAGTTCCCCGAACCCGCGCAACAGACCGCCTTTGAGCCGCGCCTCGGGTGGGTCGGCATCCTTACCGGTCAGCAGGAACAGCGCTTGTGAAATGGCGAAGATACCCAAGATGACGACGATCAGGTTGAAGCCGGGGTAAAGGTATTCGATGCCGAACGTATAGCGGTCGATCTGCTTGAGCGATTGCCGCCCGACCAGTGCAATGAGAAACCCAAGTCCGAAAAGCAGCGCCGCAATCCCCATCGTCTTGCGATGCGCCGCGATCAGCAGAACTGCACCGAGGGCTGCGGCCATGAAAATATCCCGCTGTCCGAACAGCGCGCCCAGATCGCGCAGGTATGGGCCGAACAGCATCAGCGCCCCAAGCCCGAGCAGGATGGAAAAGCAGCCCCCGAAAAAGGACGCAGAGTAGGCCAGCGATAACCCCCGAGCCGCCTCACCCCGCCGGGTCATAGCATAACCGTCATAGGTGGTCAGCGCATTCACCGGCGTGCCCGGCGTATTGATCAGAATGGCGGGGATGGCACCGCCGTACATGCTGGATCCATAGACCCCCAACAGCAGCACCAGAGACACAAGGTCATCCAAAAAAACGGTCGCGGGCAGCAGGATCGCAATGGCAATGGCCGGCCCGATCCCCGGCACGGCCCCAATCGCCAACCCACCCACAGAGCCAATGAGGATCGCCACCAGAACAGGCACGCTGGCGAGGTTGTCGAGGCCGGTCCAAAACGCCTCCATCAGAACCACACCTGCATGAAGGTTTCCATGCGCTGCGGCAGTTGGTCATAAAGCCAGATATTCACTGGAGTCTTGATCTGTAGCCCGGTGCGAAAGACCAGAACGATGGCTAAACTCGCCGCCAGACAAATGCCCATCCACCGCCAGCCGCGATAACCTAGACACCATGGCAAGAGCGTCCCCAACAACACTGTCGACACTAGATAACCAAGCACTGGCACAAGCAGAGTGTAGGCCACGAACCAAACGACATATTCCAGCGCGCGCAACCACTGCCCCAGCTCATGGGCAATGCCGGTTGGCTGCTTGAACCGCTGTCGCCACGCCTGCGCCCGCCATGCCCCGCGCAGGTTCCAAAGGGCGGCAGGCACCAAAACCCCCAGACAGATCAACGGCGCCACCCAGCTTTGCTTGAGGATGCGGCCCAGGCGGGCAGTGCGCCCTTCGGGTGCGGTTACCCCAAACTGGTCCATCCAATAGCGCGCCATGTTCTGCGGCAGTTTGCGGTCCTCCCACCCCGTTTGAGTGAAGAAGAAGACAAGAAAGAACAGGGCCAAACCGGCCATGAACATGGAAAAGATCAGATCCCCCCGCCCGCGCCGGAAATCGGTGATGTCGGTGACATTGATCTTGCTGTCTGGCGGGCAGGCACTGGCAAAAGCGCGCCCCGTGGTGTCTGACCGGATGGGCCGCACCGCCGTTGCGCTGCGCGGCGCTGGGGATGCTGACCTTGACTTCACGCCACCTCGGCCATGGCCTTCAGGCCGGTTTCGGTGGCAGACAGTATTTTCTGTACGTGCCCCGCATCGATGACCAAGGGCGGTGAGAAGATGGCGTTGTTGCCTGACACCCGGATCATCACACCGTCCTCATAGGCCGCCTTCTGAAACACCAAAGGCAGCGCCTTGCCAATCGGGGTCTTGTTGCCTCGGTCGCTCACCAGCTCGATGGCGCACATCAAACCTTCGCCCCGCACATCCCCGATGTGATCATACCGTTCCGACAAAGCGTTCAATCCGGCCTTTAGCTCTGGCCCACGGGCCCGCGCATTCTCCCACGGTCGGATACGCATCGTCTCTTCCACCGCTGCCACGGCAGCAGCCGCCCCGACCGGGTGACCTGAATAGGTATAGCCGGAATCGACGGACCCGACCCCGCTTTCATCATCTTCAAACACAGCCGCGACATGATCAGCGATCATCACGGCCCCGAAGGGAAAGTAGCCATTTGTGATGGCCTTGGCCGTGCACATCAGGTCCGGCTGCACGCCCCAATGGCGCGATCCTGTCTCATCCCCTGTGCGCCCAAAGGCAGTGATCACTTCATCCGCGATCAGCAGCACGCCGTGCTTCTCGCAGATGTCGCGCACCATGGGCATGAAACTGGGGTGCGGCGGGATCACACCGCCCGCGCCCTGCACCGGCTCCATGATGAAGGCAGCAATGGTGTTGGCACCCTGAAAGGCGATCTCACGCTCCAACATCCCCGCACTCAGGTGCGCGAGTTCCTCGGGATCGTCCGTGCCAAACGGATTGCGATACAGGTAAGGTCCGGGGATGTGGTAGCACCCTGCCATGAGCGGCTCATAGGAATTGCGGAACTTTGCATTCCCATTGACCGATGCCCCACCAAAATGCGTGCCGTGATACCCTTTGTCGAGGCTGATGAACTTGGTCCGCGCACCCTCGCCCCGGATGCGGTGGTACTGGCGGGCCAGCTTCAGCGCGATCTCGATACTGTCCGACCCACCACTGGTGAAAAAGCTGCGCGTCATGCCATCGGAGCCAAAGAAGTCGGCCAGTAAATACGCCAACTCAATCGCCTTGTCGTTCGACGTACCTCGGAACGTCGAATAGTAGGGCAGCGCATCTAGTTGCCCTGCAATCGCGTCCTTCACCGGTTGGCAGGAATAGCCCAGATTGACGTTCCAGAGGCCGCCAACGGCATCAATGCTGCGGTGACCGTCCACGTCGGTGATGAACACCCCCTCACCCCCTGTCAGGATCGTGGGCGGGTTCGCCATGCTGTCGGCGGGGTGCGCCATGGGATGCCAGAACTGGCGGGCGTTGTGTTCCTTCAGAAAGTTGCTGTCCTTCATGACGCGGCCCTTTCCTGTGCCGGTGTCCAAAGCTGGACGATATGGGATGGCACGGAGCCGCCCAGGGCCTGACTGATCTCTTCCCCGCGCGCCATGAGCAGACGCGCCAAATGCGCCTCGGTCGCCTTGCCGCCGCGACCCGTGGGATAGGCAATGGAACAGGTGGCAAAAGCCCTGCTGGCAGCGTCAAACAACGGGATGGCAACCGACGACACGCCGAGGCGCAAGGCATCGCGATTGCGGGCATATCCACGCTGCGCGATCTGCTTCAATTCCCCCTCGACCTCCATCCGGTTCGGCGCCGGCGCGCCTGGCAACTGCGTGCGTGGGTCAGCCAGGGCAAGGTCCAACAGCCCGCCCGGGGCAAAGGCCAGATACGCCTTGCCTGACGCGGTCGCAAACAGGGGTGGCAGGCCATAGGCATCGAAACTGACCCGCACTGGATGATTGTGTTCCTCGGCGTGGTGCACATGGACTAGGTCAAAGCCCTGCAAACGACTGACATGCACCAACTCACCTGCATCGCGGCTGAGATCGTCAATGACGCTGCGCAGCATCTCGACCTCGGGCACGGTGCGCACGCGCATCCCCGCCAGCCGGGTCAAAGCAGCTCCAAGGCGGTAGGCCCGCGTGCTTGTGTCCTGCTCAAGAAACCCCGCCTGCTCAAGCGCTACAAGGTGACGATGCACCGTCGCCTTGTCCCGCCCGGTCAGGCGCTGCACGTCGGACAACCCCAAACGGGGCCGGGCATCACTGAACAGGTCCAACAGACCCAAGGCCTTGGCGATGGTCGACATAGGATGAAGCTTGACCCACCTGCCATCCCCTTGCAATATATTTTTGCATCCATCGGTTCACTATGTGAACCAACAAGAAGAAAGAAAGCATGTCAGCGCTGCACGACAACATCGCAAATCTGGCCCCACACCTGACCCGGATCGGGGAAACGGGCATCCTGAACCATATCAACGGACAGGCTGTTCCCGCCGCATCCGGAGCATGGTTCGACACGACATCACCCGTGGATGACAGCATGATCGCCCGTGTTGCCCGCAGTGATGCGCAAGACATCGACGCAGCCGCCCAAGCGGCCAAAGCCGCTTTTCCCGCATGGCGCGACATGCCTGCCGCCGACCGCAAGCGCATCCTGCACGCCATTGCCGACGGGATCGAAGCGCGCGCCGAAGAAATCGCGCTGTGTGAATGCTGGGACACAGGCCAAGCCCTGCGCTTCATGTCCAAAGCCGCCCTGCGCGGCGCCGCCAATTTCCGCTTCTTCGCCGACCGTGCACCAGCGGCCCGCGACGGGCAGGCGCTTCCCTCGCCCACCCTGATGAACATCACAACCCGCGTGCCAATTGGTCCTGTGGGCGTCATTACCCCGTGGAACACGCCCTTCATGTTGTCCACTTGGAAGATCGCCCCAGCACTCGCTGCTGGCTGCACGGTCGTTCACAAACCCGCCGAACTCAGCCCCTGGACCGCTCGCATCCTGATCGAGATCGCCGAAGAAGCAGGCTTGCCCCCGGGCGTCTGGAACCTGGTCAACGGGATGGGCGAGGACGCAGGGCGCGTCTTGACCGAACACCCGGACATCAAGGCAATCGCCTTCGTGGGCGAGTCGAAAACCGGGTCCGCCATCATGGCCCAGGGTGCGCCCACCCTGAAACGTGTACACTTCGAACTGGGCGGCAAAAATCCCGTGGTGGTCTTTGATGACGCCGACCTCGACAATGCGCTCGATGCCGCCATCTTCATGATCTACTCGCTCAACGGCGAACGCTGTACGTCCTCCTCACGCCTGCTGGTGCAGGACACGATCGCCGATGACTTCGAGGCAAAACTCGCAGCCCGCGCGAAAGCAATCAACGTGGGCCACCCACTGGACCCCGCAACCGAGGTTGGTCCTCTCATCCACGCAGGACACAGGGCCAAGGTCATGGCCAGCTTCGACACGGCCAAAGCCGAAGGGGCCACAATCGCAGCAGGCGGCACACGCGTTGGAGACACAGGCCAATTCGTGGCCCCAACCCTCTTCACCAACGCGACAAACGACATGAAAATCGCCCAAGAGGAAATCTTCGGCCCGGTCCTCACCTCCATCCGCTTTGAAACAGAAGAACAGGCCCTGCACATCGCCAACGATACAGCCTACGGCCTGACCGGCTATGTCTGGACCGCGGACGTCACCCGCGCCATGCGGTTCACCGATGGGCTCGAAGCCGGTATGATCTGGGTCAACTCCGCCAATGTCCGGCACCTGCCCACGCCGTTTGGCGGTATGAAAGCCAGCGGCATCGGACGCGACGGCGGCGATTGGTCGTTCGAATTCTACATGGAACAGAAACATATCGGCATCGCCACCGGTGACCCGAAAATCCCCCGGCTCGGCACATGACCCTTCTTCTGGCCGGAAATACCTCAGGGAGTTTGAGGGACAGCGTCCCTCATTCCCCAAATATGAATCGCGCGCGGCGCAGCCGCCCTATTTAGGAACAGCCGATGCCGATCCCTCCGCCCGAGCTTTACCCGCCGTTCAACATCGTGCGGCTCAGCCACGTGGAATACCGGGTGGCGGACCTTGCAGCCTCGCGCGCCTTCTACGTGGATACACTCGGCCTGCAGATTACACATCAAGACGATCAAACGATCTACCTGCGCGCGATGGAGGAGCGTGGTCACCACTGCATCATCCTGACCCGATCGGGCAGCGCCAGTGTCGCAAGGCTCGGCTTCAAGCTCTACGACCACCCCGATCTCGACAAGGCTGAGGCGTGGTTCCGCACCCAAGGTCAACCCACTGCATGGATCGACCGCCCCTTCATGGGCCGCGTCCTGCAAACCACCGATCCATGGGGTGTGCCTCTCGAATTCTATGTTCAGATGGACCGCCTGCCGACCATCGCGCAGAAATACGCGCTCTATCGGGGCGTCAAACCGCTGCGCATCGACCATTTCAACCTGTTCTCATCCGACGTGGACGGGGCGGTTGCGTTCTACACACAGATGGGGTTCCGCACGACAGAATACACCGAAGACGCAGAGACAGGCAAAACCTGGGCCGCATGGATGCACCGAAAGGGCGGCGTGCATGACATCGCCTTCACCAACGGCACAGGGCCGCGCCTGCACCATTCGGCTTTCTGGGTCCCTACCCCGCTCAACATCATTGACCTGCTCGATCTGATGAGTACGACGGGCTACCGCGAGAACATCGAGCGCGGCCCCGGGCGGCACGGCATCTCGAACGCCTTCTTCCTTTATATCCGCGACCCCGATGGCCACCGGATCGAGATCTACTGCTCGGACTACCAAACCGTCGATCCCGACCACGAACCGATCAAATGGGACCTCAAGGACCCACAACGCCAAACCCTTTGGGGCGCTCCCGCTCCGCGCAGCTGGTTCGAGGAAGGCAGCCTGTTCGATGGCGTGGACACGTCCGCCCCCCTTCTCAAAGCACAGCCCATCGTGGCACCCTGATATTGGCGGAGGACACCTCCGCTTCACCCCCGTAAGGCGCACGTGCCCGTGCGCCCCGCCCGAAAGGACGAGACCATGAGCTGGGACGATTTCGCCAAACACGCCAAGGATGCTGCCGATTGGGGGGTAAACTACCACAACACCCTCCGCGATCGCCCGGTACGCGCGCAAACCAAGCCGGGAGAGATCGCCGCGCAACTTGCAGACGCACCGCCAGAAGATGGAACTGATCTGGCGGCGATCCTGGAAGACTTCGAACGCATCGTGATGCCGGGCATCACCCATTGGCAGCACCCGCGCTTCTTCGCTTACTTCAACTCGAACGCCGCGCCCGCGTCGGTTCTGGCCGAATTTCTGACATCCATTATCGCGCCGCAATGCATGCTCTGGCAAACCTCGCCCGCCGCGACCGAGATGGAGACGCGGATGATGGACTGGCTGCGTCAGGGCCTTGGCCTGCCCGAAGGGTATCAGGGCGTCATTCAGGATAGCGCCTCGTCAGCCACGCTCGCCGCCGTCCTTACCATGCGCGAACGCGCGTTGGAATTCCGCGGCAATATCGAAGGGCTGCACGGACAACCGCAGCTGCGTATCTACTGTTCAGATCAGGTACACACCTCCATCGACCGCGCCATCTGGGTCGCGGGCATCGGACAGGACAATCTGGTCAAGATCCGCACCACCGGCGATCTGCGTCACATGGACCCGCTGGATCTGGAAGCCGCCATTGCCGAGGACAAGCAGGCGGGGCGCATCCCGGCCGGGATCATCGCTGCGACCGGCGCCACCGGCATGGGCGCCAGCGACGACCTTGAAGCGGTCGCTGCAGTGGCCGAAGAACATGGCATCTACACCCATCTCGACGCGGCATGGGCCGGCACAGCCATGATCTGCCCGGAATTCCGCACGCTCTGGACCGGGGCCGATCGCTTCGACAGTATTGTCTTCAACCCGCACAAATGGCTGGGGGCACAATTCGACTGTGCAGCGCATTTCTTGCGCGATCCCGACCAACTCCGTCAGACGCTCGCGATCCGCCCCGAATACCTCAAGACGCACGGGGCCGAGGACGTCATCGACTATTCAGAATGGACGATCCCGCTGGGCCGCAGGTTCCGCGCGCTCAAACTGTGGTTCCTGATGCGGCACTACGGCATGGAAGGGTTGCGCAGTCGTATTCGCAACCATGTTGCCTGGAGTCAGGCCCTGTGCGAGCGGCTCCGGGCCGAAGATGATTTCGAGATCGTGACCGAACCGATCCTGTCGCTGTGGACCTTCAAGGCTGCGGGCGCGTCGAACGACGACACCCAACGCCTTGTGGATTCCATCAATGACGATGGCCGCATCTACCTGACCCAAACGCTGGTCGACGGGCAAAAGGTGATCCGCTTCCAGGCCGGGCAGTTTGATTGCGAAGAACGGGATTTCAACACCGCCTTCGACACAATCACCGAGATTGCGAGAGGCCTATGAAATTCGCCACCTACACCACCGCCGGAAACCAATATTACGGCGCGGTGGCAGATAACGGGATGATCCCCCTGTCCCCCAACTTTCCTCAATGGACCACCCTGCGCAACGTTATCGAAAACGACGGCCTGCACGCGCTTGCGAAAGCTGCCCAAGGGCGCACGGCCACGCATCACGATGTCACCTATGATATCCCCGTCCCCAACCCGGAAAAGATCATCTGCGTCGGCGTAAATTTCCCCGACCGCAATGCCGAGTACAAAGACGGGCACGAGGCGCCGCCGAACATGTCGCTCTTCCCCCGCTTCCCACGCAGCTTCACGGGTCACAACCAGCCGGTCATCCGTCCCCCGGAAAGCGAGAAACTGGACTACGAAGGCGAGATCGCCATCGTCATAGGCAAGGGCGGGCGGCGGATTGCCGAGGCGGATGCTTACGACCACATCGCGGCCCTGACCCTCTGCAACGAGGGCACCATTCGCGACTGGGTTCGCCATGCCAAGTTCAACGTCACGCAGGGTAAGAACTGGGACGCCTCGGGGGCAATGGGCCCATGGATCGTGCCGTTCACCCATGCAGCGCAACTGGACGATATCCGCCTGACAACCCATGTGAACAGTGAGTTGCGGCAAGACGACCGGACCTCTCGCATGCTTTTCCCAATCCGCCGCCAGATCGCCTACATCTCGACCTTCACCACCCTGGTGCCCGGCGACATCATCGTGACCGGCACGCCTACCGGCGCAGGTGCACGGTTCGATCCGCCGAAATTCCTCAAACCCGGCGACGTCGTCGAAGTAGCCGCAGAAGGCATCGGCACACTGCGCAGCGAGGTTATCGATGACACCTGAGGACCACAAGACCGCGGCCCTTGCGCTTGTCGAGGCGGAGCGAACAGGCCAACAGATCGGCCTGCTGTCAGTCGCGCATCCGGACATCGACATGGACGATGCCTATGCAATTCAGGAACAGGTCGTCGCGGCCAAGGTCGCTGCAGGCGATCCAGTGATCGGTTGGAAAATCGGGCTGACCAGCCGCGCGATGCAGATGGCACTGAACATCGACATTCCCGATAGCGGGGTTCTGACGCAGTCCATGCAATTCGACACAGGCGCCACGATCCCCGCGGGCCACTTCATCCAACCGCGGATCGAGGCCGAGATCGCCTTTGTCATGAAATCAGATATCGGCGGCGCAGACGTGACCCGCGACGACGTGCTGGCCGCGACAGACTACGTGGTGCCAGCCCTTGAAATCCTCGACACCCGCATCCTGCGCGCGGACCCGGACACAGGTCAGCCGCGCAAGGTTTTCGATACCATCGCCGATAATGCGGCAAATGCGGGCATTGTCGTTGGTACCCAACGCAACGCACCGGAAAACCTACGCTGGGTCGGGGTAATCGTGAAAATGGGCAACACGGTCGAGGAAACGGGGCTTGGTGCGGGTGTCCTGAACGATCCGGTGGAAAGCGTGGTTTGGCTCGCGCGGCGCATGGCGCTCTACGGCAACACGATCAAGGCAGGCCAGGTGATCTTGTCAGGCAGCTTTATCCGTCCAATAGAATGCCCGCCGGGCACCAATATAGAAGCCGATTTCGGCAGCTTTGGACGCGTTGATCTAAGCTTTAGCTGACGCGCGCCAACAACCGCGCAGCGCAGCCGCCCAAAGCGACGGTGTCCGACACGAACAGAAACGCCGGAATACGGGCGAACTGCCCGTCAAAGCTGCTGTCAGCACGCAATGGGGCTAGCACGCGCTCCCGCCGTTCCGGCGCCATCAGGAACTTCGCCAACGACCCGTTAAAGTACAGCCCCGCCCGCGGGAAATAGGAATAGGCCAATTCACGCACCATAAGGCCAAAGGCCTCGGTACAAACCTCAAGCGCTTCGCGGGCACGGGGGTCATCGGACTTGGCCAATTGCTCGGCGCTATCGACATCCACACCAATGACATGGGCCAGACGCAACAGGCCAACGCCGGAAAACAGGTTCTCGACACTGTCGAAACGCGCCGTGTCAGGCATATGCGCCTGCAGGATGGACATCACGCTGGACGGTAGGCTGGCATGGCCCTGCTCTGACGTGAAAACGGTGCCACTCTCCATGTTGACGGCCGACACGTTGAACCCCGTGCCAAGACCAACCACCAGCGCCTGCCCGGCGCCGCCAAGAGCAGCGCCGTCGTGCAATGGCTCAACCGCATCGGGTGCAACGGTGGGCACCGCCTGTCCCAACGCCTCAAGGTCGTTGATCAAAACCACCTCGTCAGCACCGAAAGCGGCAGCAAGGGCACCCGCATCGAAATCCCAATTCCGGTTCGTCAGACGAGCGCGATCGCCTGCCACAGGACCAGCCACCGCGATAACGACATGAGATGGCACTGAACGCCCATCCAGGTAGTTGGTCGCAAGATCAAGAAAGCTGCCAAAATCGGCATTGGGACACTTCACCACCGTGTCCGCGATGACCCCATCGCGACCAACAAAGGCCATACGCGTATTCGTCCCGCCAACATCAGCAACAAGGCCAATAGCCCGATCCTGCACACCCGCATCCTGCATTACGATTCGCCCGGCTTCTTACCCAAGATGATCATTCCGAGCAGGTCATCGTCCGTCACGTCGGCAACGTCAACAGTCCCAACCAGCTTTCCGTTTTTCATCACGGACGCGCGGTCACACAGCTCCATCACATCATGGATGTCGTGACTGATCAGGAAGATGCCGATGCCTTCAGCCTTCAACTGCTGGATCAGTTCCGAAACCATCTGCGTCTCGTGTGGACCAAGGGCGGCGGTGGGTTCATCCATGATCAGAATGCGCGCATTGAAATACACCGCACGGGCAATCGCCACCGACTGACGCTGACCACCCGACAAGGCACTGACCGGATCCTTGAACTTTTTGAAGTTCGGGTTCAGCCGCGCCATGATCTTGCGGGTCTCGGCCTCCATCGCGTCATCATCGACAAAGCCCATTGACGACACCAATTCGCGTCCCAGAAACAGGTTCGACGCGGCATCAAGGTTATCGGCCAGCGCAAGCGTCTGGTAGATCGTCTCGATATTGTAGGTCCGCGCGTCACGCGGGTTGTTGATGGTCGCCTTTTCGCCGTTGATACGGATTTCACCCGTGTCCATGGCATAGGCGCCCGACAATATCTTGATCAGCGTCGATTTGCCTGCACCGTTGTGACCCAGGAGGCCCACAACTTCGCCCGGCTTCAGGTCGACCGACACGTGGTCTACCGCCTTGATCCCGCCAAAGCTGATCGAGATGTCCTTCATTTCGACAAGAGGTGTTGTCATATCAAAGTCCTCCCTCAGACGCCCGCACGGCGGCGATAAACGATGTCGATCCACACCGCGAGCACGAGCACAAAGCCCACGACGATGTTCTGCAGCGGAGCGTCCACGCCGACCGAGGCCATGCCCGATTGCAGCGACTGCATGATCAGCGCACCAATGACAGCACCGTAGATCGTACCCGCGCCACCCGACAGGGCAGTGCCCCCGATGACAGCAGCGGCAATCACGCGCAGCTCGTCCAGTGTGCCCAGACCCACGTCTACGGCGTTCAGACGGGCCGATGCGATGATCGACGCGATGCCGGTCAGGGCCCCCATCAGGGCAAAGACCTTGACCGTCAGAAGGCGCGTATCGATGCCCGACAGCGATGCCGCTTCCGGATTACCACCGGTGGCATAGACATAGCGGCCAAAGCGGGTGCGCGTGGCGATGATGGTCATCACGATCGTGACGGCCAGCAGGATCACAACCGGAATAGCGATACCATGGTTCCAGACCATGCCGTCAGTATACTCGATACCGCGCGCTTCGGTCATGCGGCGCATGGCGCCCCGCGGGATCGGATAGCTGTTCATGATCCAGACAAAGGCAATGATCAGACCGGCGGCCATGGCCATCAGGATCCCTTCGGCCCAGACCGGTTTGACGGTAAAGCCGTGGGTCGCCTTGCGACGCCGGCTCAGCAGCATGATGCCAACAGCAACTAGCGCGGCTATGGTGCCGAACACCCAGCTCAGCGTTTCACCCAGCGTCCCCTCTGCACCACCGCCCAGTAGGCGGAAGACAGGGTCGAGCGGCGCTTGGGTTTGGCCCTTGGTGACCCACCACATCGCCCCACGATAGACGAGGAAGCCGCCCAGCGTCACTATGAAGGCGGGTACTGTCAGATAGCCGATGACCCACCCTTGTATCGCGCCCAAGAACGCGCCCATCAAGACTGCGGCAATCACAGCGATGACCCAGATCATAGGATGACCCAGACCCAGCATAGATGGCAGCCACTGGACCTGCAGCGCCGCCACGGTCATACCGATAAAGCCCAAAAGCGAGCCTACGGACAGGTCGATGTTGCGTGTGACGATCACGAACACCATGCCCGTTGCCATCACGGCAACGGATGCTGTTTGAACGCTCACGTTGAAAAAGTTGCGCGGGGACAGAAAGCGCCAGTCGGTAAAGAAACCGAACACGAGCCAGATGACGACAAGCGCCCCGATCATCCCCAAAAGCCGGGCATCAAGGCCCAGCTTGTCCATCATTGATTTGGCCTGGTCTTCCATGCGCCCTGCCCTTTGTTACCCGGTTGCGGTGGCACAATGTCTCCGTCGACAGGCAAGCCTGCCGTCACGATGTGCCGAAATGTGTGGTGAGTGTGGTCATGTGCCGCCCCGGCGCGCAACAGGCGCCGGGACGTAACTTGGTGCGCTTTTATTCGCAGGCGGCCAGCGAGGAGCCCGCGCACAGCGCGTCTTTTTCGATCCAGCCTGCGTCCAGAACAACGTCCAGGTTGTCGGCTGTCACCGGAACGGGCTCAAGGAAGATCGAGGTCATTGTGGTGCCACCGGGCGATGTCCAGTCAGCTGCGCCTGCAACATCTTCACCCTTGGCCAGGGACACGGCGATCTCGCCTGCTGCCTTTCCAAGCGCACGTGCGTCTTTCCACACGGACACTGTCTGCGTGCCGGTTGCGACACGGTTCAGAGCGGCATGGTCACCGTCCTGGCCGGACACTGGAATACCTTCCATGCCTTGCGCGGTCAGGGCCGCCACAACACCACCCGCGGTGCCGTCGTTGGACGCGACAACGGCGTCAACTTTGTTGTCAGCTGCGGTCAGGATCTGTTCCATGTTGCGCTGCGCGTTCGCAGGCACCCAGCCATCGGTGTAGGCTTCGCCAACGATGGTGATGTCACCGGCGTCGATGGCCGCTTGCAGCACCTCTTGCTGACCGCCACGCAGGAAGTCTGCGTTCGGGTCGGTGGGCGAGCCCTTGATCATGACGTAGTTGCCCTTGGGCTGCGCGGCCAGAACGGCAC
Organism: uncultured Tateyamaria sp.; assembly: GCF_947496075.1. GTDB lineage: Bacteria > Pseudomonadota > Alphaproteobacteria > Rhodobacterales > Rhodobacteraceae > Tateyamaria. The sequence goes on along the minus strand of NZ_CANMBJ010000006.1, from coordinate 513,683 downwards.
GGGCCTGCATGCGGCCAACTTCGACGTTGTCAAAGGTCAGGTAGAAGGCGCGGGCGTCTTCGATCAGACGGTCATAGGCAACGACCGGGATATCTTCGTCGGCAGCGGCTTGCACGGCTGGGCCAATGGAAGATGCGTCCTGCGCCAGGATGATCAGCGCGTTTGCGCCCTGTGCAATCAGGCTTTCGATATCTGCCAACTGCTTGGCCGACGACGATTGCGCATCAGCGGAAATATAGTTTGCACCAGCGGCATCCAGCGCGGCCTTGATCGCGGCCTCGTCAGTTTTCCAGCGCTCTTCCTGGAAGTTCGACCAGCTCACGCCCACGGTCACTGCATGACCGTCAGCCAGAACTGGCGAAGTAAGCATTGTGGCAGCCGCCAGGGCGCCAAGTAGCGTGCGTCGTTTCATAGGTGTCCTCCCAAAGACATGCCCGTCCGTCACGATTTTGCGGCGGGTGACCCATTGTTAGCAACTTAAATTCGAAAAGCAAATTAAATTGGACAGCTTTCAAAAAAACCGGCATCATCATCCTTAAGGGTCGTAGGCATTGCCCGCGGCGGGAGGAAAAAAGAGAATAAAATCATGGTATTCGGCCATCAGAAGATCGAAAGCAGACGGCTGCTTTTGCGTGAGATTGCGCAACGCGGACCCGTACCGCGTATCGATCTTGCGGAACATACCGGCATCAGCCGAGCCACTGTCACGTCCGTCACAGCCGACCTTTTGCGCGGCAGATTGATCGAGGAAGTACCCCGCGAATCACGTAGTGACGAATCGGCACGCGGACGGCCCCGGGTCGATCTGAAGATCGCTGGCGACGCCCATCTGATTGCCGGCCTCAAGGTGTCGGACAGGTCCATTTCACTGGTTCTGATGCGGTTTGACGGCACCCATGTCGCGGACCACGAATGCCCCATCCCGACAGGACGTCTGACGCCAATCGACCTGGCCACACATATCCGCGATGGGCTAAGGGCGCTGGCTGAAAAGGCGGGCCATGATCTCAGCGATATCTCGGGCGTAGGCGTCGGGCTGGCGGGCGTTGTGGATGCGGATCATGGGCTGGTCTACTGGTCGCCATCGCTGGATCAACGCAACGTCCCGTTCGGTGAAGTGCTGAGCGACACGCTTGGTGTGGCCGTCTACCTCGACAACGACGCGAACCTCGTCGCCATGGCCGAACTGACCTTCGGACTGGGCAAGTCGCACTCGGATTTCATCGTGATCACCATCGAAAGCGGTGTGGGCATGGGCATGGTGCTGGGCGGCCAACTCTATCGCGGCACGCGCGGCTGCGGGGCCGAATTCGGACATACCAAGGTGCATCTGGACGGCGCGCTCTGCCGGTGTGGGCAACGCGGCTGCCTCGAAGCTTACGTGGCGGACTACGCCCTCGTGCGCGAGGCCTCCAGCGTGGGCGGGATGAGCCTGACGACGCCGACCAGCCAAGCCGTCAGCACCGTGCTGAAAGCGGCCAAAGACGGTGACCCAACCGCACGCACAGTTGTGGAACGGGCGGGCAAGATGTTTGCGATGGGCCTTGCCAATCTGGTGAACATCTTTGATCCCGAACTGGTGATCCTTGCAGGCGAGCAAATGCAGTTCGACCACCTGTATGCAGACACGGTGATCGAGGAAATGCGCAAGAGCATCGTGGAAATCGACAAACCCGCGCCCGAGGTTGTTGTCCATAAATGGGGCAACCTGATGTGGGCGCAGGGGGCCGCGGCCTACGCGCTTGAGTTTGTACAGGATACAGCGGTGGGGGCGTTGGAAGATGCCTAAGGGGCTTGGACGTCTCACCAAACATGATACCGGACCAGGGCGCACTACCGCACAGCGCGGGGCACTCACCGCCCTTTTGCTCTGCGCCGTCCAGCCACTTGCTGCGGACGTGCGCTTTGCCCCGGTCGATGTTCCAAACCATATCTATGATGGAGGATGGGAGCATTTTGTCGGTGGCGGACTGGCCGTTCTGGACTGCAATGGTGATACGCGGCCCGATCTGGTTGCAGCGGGCGGTTCGAACCGATCCTTGTTGCTCAAGAACACATCCGACGGCGCGATTTCCTTCGAACCCATAGAAGATCCGGCGTTCAACCTGACCGGGACGACCGGAGCCTATCCGTTGGACATCGACAATGACGGCCATCTTGATCTGGTGATGCTACGCGTTGGACCCGACGCTGTTCTGCGCGGGCGCGGTGATTGCAGCTTTGAACCGATGCCGTTTCACTTCGATGATCGCTGGAGCACGGCCTTTTCGGCCACGTGGGAGGCAGGCCAAACCGCCCCGACCCTTGCTTTCGGTCACTATGTAGACCGTAGCGATCCCGACGGGCCGTTCGAAGCCTGTGACATAAACCACCTTTGGCGGCCGGATGGGGCAACCTATGCAGTCACCGACCTAGGCCCCGGGTTTTGCGCCCTGTCGATCTTGTTCACGGACTGGTCCCGCACAGGCCGCGCAGACCTGCGCGTGTCGAATGACCGCCACTACTACATTCGTGATGGCGAAGAACAGCTTTGGGCGATGGAGGATACACCCCGACTGTACACTGACGACGAGGGTTGGGTGCGTCACATGCTTTGGGGCATGGGCATTGCCGCGCGCGATTTGGACCGCGATGGCCGGGACGAGGTGTATCTGTCCTCGATGGGCGACCAAAGGCTAATGAAACAGGTGGGTGACGGCCCGGGTTTTCAGGATGTGCCCTTTGACATGGGCACCGCAGCCCACCGTCCTTACACGGGCGGTGACGGACGCCCTTCAACCGGCTGGCACATCGCCTTTGGGGACGTGAACAACGATGGTCTTGACGATGCCTTCATCGCCAAGGGCAATGTGCAACAGATGCCGGGCAGTGCCATGGAAGACCCCAATAACCTGCTGATCGGTCAGGCGGATGGCAGCTTTGTCGAAGCCGGAGATGCGGCCGGCGTCGCCTCCATGCACCGGGGGCGCGGCGCGGCCCTCGTCGACTTCAACGGGGACGGATTGCTGGACCTTGCCGTCGTCAACCGACGTGCACCGCTAGAGGTGTGGCAGAACGTAACAGAGATAACTGGCAACTGGCTCTCGGTGTCTGTGACCCAAGATGGGACAAACACCCAGGCCGTTGGCGCGTGGATTGAGGTCGATGACGGCAAAACCGTTCAAGCGCGCGAGATCACCGTTGGTGGCGGCCATGCAGGCGGTGTGGCCGGGCCACAGCACTTCGGGTTGGGTGATGCTGAAGCGGTGCGACTACGGGTGCGATGGCCGCATCAGAGCTGGAACGATTGGCGGGATGTGCAGGTCAACGCGCCGATCTTGATCGCCCAGTGAACTAAGGGGCTCTGCCCCTCGGCCTGCGGCCTCACCCCGTCGTATTTGCAGTCAGAAGAAATCAGGACTGTGGCTACTGATCCACCGGTAGTCCACTTGGCACCGATGCAGGTACGCCCAGCGCACCACGGACGCTTTGTGGGTCGGTGAGTGCGTTCAGGAAGGCGAGGATGTCATCCACCTCGTCATCCCGAAGCGTGATTGGCGCCAGATCATTGGCCGCTGCGATCCGCTCCACCTCGGCCGGGTCGGACAACACACGCATATCGTCAGCGTCAAATCCCGGCATGATCGATTGGGCAATGTCGTAACTGCGCAAGCTGCTCACCGGGTCAAGATGGTGACGCACCACACCTTCGAGCGTCGCATAGGCGCCGCTGTGTCCGTACGGAGCGGTCTGCGCCACATTGCGCAAAGGTGGGGTGCGGAAGGCATACGCGTCCTCGGCATCCCCCGTCACCCGCATCCGGCCTGTATCCTGGGCGTGGCTTTCAAACCGCGCAGCCTTGCCGGGCCCGATCTGGGGCATAGCGATGGCGTGGAAATCATGATCCGTCTGAAAGCGGCCGGAATGACATGTTGAACACTGCGCCTTGCCATTGAACAGGTTCATGCCACGCATGGCAGCAGGCTCCATTTCGGTGCCGTTGCGCAAGTACAAGTCGAACGGGCTCGCCACTCCGCGCCATTCAAAGTCGAGAAACGCGGCCACCGCGTCCGAGATATCGGTGAAGTGGACCGGAGCGACACCGATCACCTCATCAAAGCGTACACGGTACTCCGGGATACCCTCCACCCGTTGCGACAGCAAATCCCACGCCCCACCTGGTCCGGTGATCAGACCCTGACGGACCGCCTGAGAAATCTCGTTTTCACTATAATGCCCCGCCATCTCATCCGCGGACAGCACCGGGAACATGGATTGCGCGGACAGGGCCGAGGCAAAGCCCATCTCCATCTCCGATCCCAACGGCGTTCGGATACCCGAGGGCCGACTGGCATCCTCTTCCAACCGTCCATCATGGAAAAACACCGTGAACTCGGTTGCGCCGAGATTGAACAGCGGCGGCGCATTCCGCGGAATGCGTTGCTCCGGCAGGTTCTCCGGATCGGCCACGCGATCCGGACCAAGCCCCTTGGCCCCGTCACCAAGGCCAAGCGAAACGCCATCGCCGGTGGCAAATTTCGGATGGTGGCAGGTGGCGCAGCTGACCGTTTTCGACCCAGACAGGATCGGATCGTAGAACAGCAAACGGCCCAACTCGACCTGCGCGCTGTCAACCTCCGGAAACACTGGCTCGTCAAACGGCAAATCGGCGGCCCACACCGGGGCCGCCATCACGCCAAAAACAAACGCCTTATACGAAACGCGAGACATAGTTCTCCAATATCTCCTGCCGGCCCGAATGGGGCTGCGGTTCGATCCCGTCGGCAATCACCCGGTCGGAAATCGACGCCAGATCGCTGCCCAGCATCGCTTGCGCCTCCGCTGTCTCCCACCCCGCATAACGCGCCTTCAACACATCGTCCAAACCACCATCCTCGATCATCGCAGCCGCAGATTTCAGACCCCGGGCACAAATGTCCATGGCACCGACATGGGCAGCAATCAAATCCTCGGCATCGAGGCTCTGACGACGCAGCTTGGCGTCGAAATTCGTGCCACCATTGCCCAGACCACCGGCTTTCAGAATGTGGTAGTAGCACAGCGCCACCTCGGGCACATTGTTGGGGAACTGATCGGTGTCCCAGCCCGATTGGTAGTCGTTGCGGTTCATGTCGATGGACCCCAGCATCCCGTCGGACGCGGCGACGGCAATCTCATGCTCGAACGAATGACCAGCCAGGATGGCATGCCCCTGTTCAAGGTTCAGCTTCACCTCATCCTCAAGTCCATACTTGCGCAGGAACCCCATGCAGGTGGCCGCATCGAAATCATACTGGTGCTTCGACGGCTCTTGCGGCTTCGGCTCGACCAGGATCTGGCCCTTGAACCCAATCTTGTGCTTGTATTCGACGACCATCGACAGAAAGCGGCCCATATGGTCCAGTTCCTGCCCCATGTCGGTGTTCAGCAGGGTCTCGTAGCCTTCACGACCGCCCCACAGCACGTAGTTCTGCCCACCCAGCTTCAGGGTGGCATCCATGCAGCCCTTCACCGTGGCGGCTGCATAGGCAAACACATCCGGGTCCGGGTTGGTCGACGCACCAGACATCCAACGACGGTGCGAGAACATGTTGGCGGTGCCCCAGAGCAGGCCCACGCCCGTCTCTTCCATCTTGGGGCCAAAGTAATCCGTGATCTCGTTCAGCCGGTCCAGGCTTTCGGCAAAGGTCGCACCTTCTGGCCGAACATCCGCGTCATGCCAGCAGAAATAGGGTACGCCGAGACGCGCGAACATCTCGAACGCAACATCGGCCTTCATCTTGGCGCGGCCCATATCGTCCTGCGGATGCCACGGACGGATGAAGGTCTGTCCGCCAAACGGGTCGCCACCTTCCCATGCAAAGGAATGCCAGTATGCCACAGCAAAGCGCAGGTGATCTTCCATCCGCTTGCCCATGACCATTTCGTCCGGGTTGTAGTGGCGGAAGGCCATCGGGTTGGTGCTGTCCGGGCCTCCGAATGTGGTGGGCGGGACGGCGTCAAAGAATCCAGTGGTCATGGCATGGCTTTCAGTTTGGGGTAAGCGCCAGAAAAGGCAGAGTAAGCATCGTCATAGGCAGCGACAAGGTCGGCCTGTGGGTGTATCACATCAGCGACGGGCGGCTTGGTCATCACGCTGGCCGGGTCGGCACCGGTGTCACCGCACATGGCAATCCGTGCAGCACCAAGGGCCGCGCCAAACGCGCCCTCGTCGGGCCGCTCCAGCGGAATGTTCAGGGTCGTCGCCAGCATCCGTGTCCAATAGTCGGACCGGCTGCCACCCCCGATAGCGAGGGCCAAGGGCAGTTGCGCCCCCGTTGCCTTCAACGCTTCAAAACTGTCACGCAGGGCAAAACTGACCCCGGTCATCACAGCGTGGGTCAGGTCCTCGGCGCCGGAGGCAACGTCGAGGCCGGTAAACCCGCCCCGCACCTGCGCGTCATTGTGCGGTGTGCGTTCCCCCGACAAGTAGGGATAAAATTTCACGTCACTTGGTGAAGCGAGCGAATTGCCCAAAGCAGATGACAACTCACCTGCCCCCTGCCCGGTGATACGGCTCAGCCAGTTCAGACTGTCAGTTGCAGCCAGAACCACGCCCATCTGATACCAACGCTGCGGCACCGCATGACAGAATGTATGCACGGCACTGCCCGCATCCGGCGCGTAACTGCCCCGACCAGCCAACACGACACCCGAGGTGCCCAGCGACACAAAGCCATCGCCCTCACCTAATGCACCAACACCACAGGCGGCCACCGCATTATCCGCTCCGCCCGCAACAACCTTGCATCCTGCAGGCAGACCCAGATCAGCCCGCGCGGCCTGCACCTCACCGACAACATCCGTGCCTTCCAGCAAGTCCGGCATCTGGTCACGGGACATGCCCCCAAGGGCCAGCAGGTCGTCCGACCAAGCCCTCGCACCGACATCCAGCCACGCCGTGCCCGCCGCATCCGACATCTCGGTCGCATAGCGGCCCGTCAGCCACCACAGCAGGTAGTCCTTGGGCAGCATGACCCGCGCCACGTGGGCAAAGACATCCGGTTCATTCTTTGCCATCCACGCCAGCTTGGGTGCAGTGAAGCCGGGGAATACGATATTTCCACTGACAGCACGGGCCACCGGGTCGGCATCCATGGCCGCCGCCTCGACGTGGCTGCGCGTGTCATTCCACAGGATGCAGGGGCGCAGCACGACGCCCGCGCCATCAACCATGACCGCGCCATGCATATGACCGGAAAAGGAGAGCGCCCTGATGGCGCCATACGCTGACGGATGCTCTTGCCGCAACGACGCCAGAACAGCGCTTATACCCGCGACCCAATCGGCCGGGTCCTGTTCGCTCCACCCCGCATGCGGGTTTGACACGTCATAGGTCGCATCAGCACTGCCAACGGCGTGGCCATCGCCATCCACCAACAATGCCTTCACGCCCGACGTGCCCAGATCAAGTCCGAGATACATCGAAGTCCTCCCTTAAACGTACATTCGTGCCATTTAATTCGATTGTCAAACTAATTATGATGTACGCCCCTCAGTTTCTAATTAACACGGAAATACACCCCCAAATCGCGAATCATCCAAGGCGGTGTACCCCCACCCGGTCCACCTTCCCTGTTTCAAAAAAATCCTCCCCGAAGGGCCCCTTCCCACTGGGCCGCCGGACCGATATATCGCACCCAAACATGCAAGGAGCCTGGCATGACCTTCGACCGCTCGATCAAGATCGCCCCCTCTATCCTCGCCGCCGATTTCGCCAATTTCGGCGCGGAATGCGCCGCCGTCGAAGCGCAGGGCGCAGATTGGATCCATGTCGATGTGATGGACGGGCATTTCGTGCCCAACATCACCTTCGGCCCCGCGACCTGCGCGGCGATCCGCCCGCATATCAAGGGTGTGATGGACGTTCACCTGATGATCGCGCCCGTAGATCCTTACATTCAGGCCTTTGCAGATGCAGGCGCTGACGTTCTGACGGCCCATGTGGAAGCTGGCCCCCACATCCACCGCACACTGCAGGCGATCCGTGGGGCGGGCATGAAGGCCGGTGTCGCCCTCAACCCCGGCACCCCCGCCGCCGCGGTCGAAGAGGTGATCGGCATGGTCGATTTGATCTGTGTGATGACCGTGAACCCCGGATTTGGCGGGCAAAAGTTCATCGACATGACGTCCAAGATCAAAGCCCTGCGCACTATGATCGGCGACCGCTCGGTGCACATCGAAATCGACGGCGGCGTTGATCCGACCACGGCTCCGCTGGTGGCAAAGGCAGGGGCGGACGTGCTTGTCGCAGGCTCTGCCGTGTTCCGGGGTGGTTCCGTCGACAATCCGGGTCCCTACGGAGAGAACATCCGCAGCATCCGCGCGGCTGCGGAAGGAGTCTGGACGTAGCCGCTTTTCGGCGCGTCAGATCAGCTGGTTCGCAAAGGTCTCGATCAGCTTGTGCTTGAGAATCTTGCCCGTTGGAGCGGCCGGTAGCTCGGTCGCCAGTATATAGCGTGCCGGTCGTTTGTACCCCGCAAGCCTATCCTTGACGAAGGTCCGCAGATCCTCTTCGGAAAGGGCGCTGCCAACCGGCACCTGCACAAAGGCCAGCACTTCTTCGTCGCCGCTTTTTGTCCGTCCGACAACAGCTGCCTGAACGACATCTGGATGATCGTTCAACGCCGCCTCGACCTCGGGCGGAAAGACATTGAACCCGCCGTGGATGATCAACTCCTTGGCCCGGCCCAGAATGTGCAACTTGCCCTCTGCATCGATCTGCCCAAGGTCTCCTGTTCGCAACCATCCATCGTCATCCAACACCTTGGCCGTCTCATCGGGATTGCGGAAGTAGCCCTTCATCACGTGGGATCCGCGGGTCAGCACTTCGCCGCCCGGCACGGTGTCGTCAATCGCGATTTCGATGCCCGGCAAAGCGGGACCAACGGAGGTATCGGGGTCGCCAATCCTGTTGCGGGTCGCTGCCGTCCCAGCAGTGCTTTCCGTCATGCCGTAACCATTCTGGATCGCCACGCCATAGAACGCCTCGGCCTCACGCTTCCACGTGGGATCAAGCGGCGCCGCGCCCGAAGAGACATAACGGAGCGTGTCTGACCCGAGTGCCGTTTCCCCAAGTGACTTGGCGTGGGCCATCAGAAGGGCGTGCATCTGCGGCACGGCCGAGAAAAGAGTGATGCCATCGCGCAGAGCGTCGAACACGTCGGCCACGACAAAACGGGGCACCAACCGCACCGGGGCACCGGCATGGATGGCGGCGACGACAACCGAGCAAAGGCCGAAGACGTGGGTGGTGGGCAGCACGCCGTAGATCAGATCGTCATGCGTCATACCTCGCAGCTCGGCGCTGGTCCTGCCACCGAAGCGGACGTTGGAATGGGTGAGCATGACGCCCTTGGGATCGCCTGTCGTTCCGGTGGTATAGAGGAGGACGGCGACATCCTTGTCCCCGGGAAAGCTGTCCCCGCGGGGACAGTGTAGCGACAACTGGCCCCATACGCCGGATACTGTGCCGGGTTCTATATGTGCTTCGGGGTTTTGTGCGTTTTTGTCGTGGTTGATTGCATCCGCGGATACCTGTGTGGTGAAGAACACTGCCTTTGGTTCTGCATGGGCGTCCACACGGGCCAGTTCAGCCGGGGTTTGGCGGGCGTTGATCGGGACGGCGGTCGCGCCCAAGCGCCAAGTGGCGAAGAGAGCGGCGACCTTGGCAGCGCAGTTTTCGGAGACGATCATCACGCGATCGCCGGAGGCGATGCCATTGGTCTTGAGAACCTCGGCAATCTCGTCAGCGGCAGCGCTCAGCTGAGCGTAGGTCAGGTGAGCGCCGGTTGAATCCTCTACAGCCAGTGCATCAGGCCGTGTTGCAACCTGATGAGCGAGAAGACTATAGACGCTATCCACCCCGCACCCGCTTGTAAACGCCCGTGGATGTGGCAAGGACGGTGCCGCTTTCATCCTCCAACCGGCCTTCGGTAAAGATCGTGCTACGTCCACCGCCGGACACTTCACCCGTCGCGACCACCACCCCCTTCCGGGCAGGAGCGAGGTAGTTGGTTGTCATCGTCAACGTCGCCACTTTTGTATCGCCGTTGTCGTCACCTGTGCGGGCTGCTGCAAAACCCATCGCATTGTCGAGCATGGCAGACATAATGCCCCCGTGCAGACCGCCATGGCGGTTGCCATGCTGCGCGCCGATGTCGAGCCAGCAGCGTGATACGCCGTCCGCCTCGCGGATGTCCACGACGTAGCCGAGCAGCGTTTGCGCACCCGTCTCGTCGCGGATGATGCCTGGTCCGTCAGGCGGCAGAGAGGGCAATGAACCGCTCCAAATGGTAGTCCGTGTCGCCGAAGCGGTGGTCCGCCATCACGATCCGCTTGGCGATGTGGGCAAGCTCGTATTCCTGCGTCATGGCAATACCGCCATGCATCTGGATCGCTTCCTCGGCCACCAGACGGCCAATGCGCCCGATCAGGTTTTTGGAAGCCGACAGATGCAGGTCGGCGTCCTTATCGTCGGCGTAGCCTGCGGCGTTGATGACGGCAGAGCGTGCCTGTTCCATCTCGATCAACAGGTCGGACATGCGGTGGGCCAGCGCCTGGAACGTGCCGATGGGTCGCCCGAATTGCTTGCGCGTCATCAGGTAGTCCTTGGTGAGCGCGGTGGCGGTTTCCATGGCGCCAAGCGCTTCGGCGCATTGCGCGATAATTGCGAGGCGGTTGGCGGCCTCAAAGTCGGTGAGCGTCAGATCGAGCGGCGCACCGGGCGTGTTGTCGAGGGTGACTTCGGCGGCGCGGCCGCCTGCCAGAAGCGGGTATCCTTGGATGTCGAGGCCCTGTGCGCCCTTGTCCACGAGGTAGAGCGCGATTGTGTCGCCATCCTTGGCTGAGATAATCAGGTGATCTGCCGCCTCGGCATTCATCACCACGGCCTTGCGGCCCGTCAGTTTGTTGTCTGTAGCCGTCGTGTTGACGTGGTCCAGATCATAGCGGCTGTCGGGTTCGCCATGCGCGACGGCGAGATGGATCGCGCCGCCGATAACCTGTTCGACCATATCCGCCTTGCCTGCAGCTGCCAGAAGCCGCCCCCCTACCAAGGCGGAGTCCAGCACCGGCTCGACCACGCCTGCGCGGCCCAGTTCCTCGAACACCACGGCGATGTCGAATCCCGCGCCGCCAAAGCCGCCCTGATCCTCGGTGAAAAGTGCACCAAGGACACCAAGTTCGGCCAGTTCGGCCCAGATGTCGGACGAGAAGCCGGTGTCGGAGGCCAGGATCTCGTTCCGTCGTTCGGTACCGTACTGTTCACGCAGGTAGCGCCGCAGCGTGTCCTGCAGCATCTGCCGTTCTTCGGTCAGGTTGAAGTCCATTACGCGCCTCCGCTCATAGTTACTTTGGCGATGATGCCGCGTTGAATTTCGTTGGAGCCGCCGAAGATCGAAAGCTTGCGATTATTGAAATACTGGCCTGCCACCGGCCCTGCATCGAGCGGGTCCGGGATACGGTCATTGGCCCCTTCGACCGCTTCGGATGCAAAGGGCATGGCATAAGGACCAACGGCGCGACGTGCGAGGTCGTTGATTTCCTGGCGTAGAATGGAACCTTTGACCTTGAGCATGGAGGCTTCGAGCCCGGGCGCCTCGCCGGCAGCGGCCTTGGAGATGATCCGCAAGTTGGTCGTGGCCATGGCGCGCAGGTCAATCTCCACCTGTGCGACGCGGGCCGCGAAGTGCGGGTTTTCGATCAGCGGCTTGCCGTTGTGATTGGCGGCCTTGGCGATGCGCTTGACGGCCTTCAGCCCTGCCTCGCTTGAGCCGACGCCGCCCAAGCCAGTACGTTCGTGCGTGAGCAGGTACTTGGCATAGGTCCAGCCCTTGTTCTCCTCGCCTACGAGGTTTTCGACCGGCACTTTGACGTCCGTGAACCAGACCTCGTTCACCTCATGGCAGCCATCCAGCAGGATGATGGGCCGCACCTCGACACCGGGCGTGTCCATGTCGATCAGCAGGAAGCTTATGCCTTCCTGCTGTTTGGCATCCGAGTCTGTACGGACAAGGCAGAAGATCATGTTGGCGAACTGGCCCAGCGTCGTCCACGTTTTCTGGCCGTTGACGATGTAGTGGTCGCCGTCCCGCACCGCCTTGGTTTTCAGTGAAGCAAGGTCAGAGCCTGCGCCGGGTTCCGAATAGCCCTGACACCACCAGTCGGTGCCGTCGAGCATGCGCGGCAGCCAGTGGTCTTGCTGTTCCTTGGACCCGAATTTCTGCAGGACCGGGCCAAGCATCGAGAAGCCAAAGGGGACGATGCGGGGGGCGTGGGCATCAGCGGCTTCGGTGTCGTAGATGTGCCGTTGCACCGCGGACCATTCAGCGCCGCCAAATTCCTTGGGCCAGTTCTGCGCCAGCCAGCCGCGCGCGTTCAGGATCGCGTGCCAGCGTTCCATATCGTCCTTAGTCAGGTCTCCATCAAGCCGGACCTTTTCGGCGATGTCTTTTGGAAGATCGTTCTGCAGGAATGTGCGTATCTCTTCCTGGAAAGCCAGTTCTTCGGAGGAATAGCTCAGGTCCATATCTCAGCCCTTTTTGTTCAGGTCATCGAAGGTTTTGTTTTCGGCCACCAGCTGTTCGAGCAGCGGCGCCGGTGCCCAGAAGTCAGGATCTTCTGTGGCATAGGATTTGATGTCGTTCAGCAGGGGTCCGAGCCCCATGATGTCCGCCCATTTAAGCGGCCCGCCCCGGTAGCGCGGGAAGCCGTAGCCAAAGAGCAGCGTCATATCGACGTCGAGGGGACGGCGGGCGATGCCCTCTCCCACGACCTTGGCGCTTTCGTTGACCATGGCGGCCATGTAGCGGCGCACGATTTCCTCATGCGTGAAGTTCCGGGGCGTGATGCCCAGCCGTGCGCGGTCAGCTTCGATCATCGGCAGCACGTCGGGGTTGGGCACGCGCGCCTTGGGGCCAGCGGCGTAATCGTAATAGCCCTTACCCGTCTTCTGACCGAAATGGCCCTGCTCACAGAGCGTGTCAGCATAGGTGGCATCGCGCTTGGGGGCGTGTCCCTCAGCCCGTTTGCGTTTACGCACGGCCCAGCCGATGTCGAGGCCCGCAAGGTCAGCGACAGCGAAGGGGCCCATGGCAAAGCCAAAGTCCTCAAGGGCCGTGTCGATCTCGTAGGGCGAGGCACCGTCCAGGATCATCTGGTCGGCAGCGGTGCGATAGGTGGCGAGGATGCGGTTGCCGATGAACCCATCGCAGACACCTGCGCGCACGCTGATTTTACCCAGCATCTTACCCAACGCGAAGCCGGTGGCTGTCACATCGGGCGCGGTGGCGTCGCCCACAACAACCTCAAGCAGCTTCATCACATGCGCCGGCGAGAAGAAGTGCAGGCCCAGCACGTCAGCGGGCCGCGAAGTGGTGGCGGCGATTTCATCGATGTTCAGATACGACGTGTTGGAGGCGAGGATGGCGCCGGGTTTGCAGACGCGGTCCAACTCGGCAAAGACCTTTTTCTTGACCTCCATGTCTTCGAATACGGCTTCGATCACCAGATCGACGTCCTGTAATTTGTCGTAGTTGGTCACAACCACGAGGGTATGTGTCAGGATCTGATCGTGCTGGTTGGGGGTGATCTTGCCCCGCTTCACGGCCCCCGACAGGTTGCGTTCGATCCGGTCGCGGGCGGCTTGGCCTGCCTCCGCGCTCATTTCCAGCAGCGTCACTTCCAACCCGGACAACAGAGCTGCGGTGGCAATGCCGGCCCCCATCGTGCCGCCACCGATCACACCAATGTGCTGGATTGCCCTCGGTTTGACCGCTTTCAACTCGGGCAGGTTGCCCACCGCGCGCTCGGAAAAGAACGAGTGGATCATGCCCTGCCGCTGATCCGTTTGCATGAGATCATAGAAAATCTGACGCTCGGCCTTCAGCCCTTCGGCAAAGGGTTTTTCGACTGCGGCCTGCACGGCACGCACGCACCAGGCTGGCGAAATTTGGCCCCGACCCTTGGCAAGAATGGTTTCGAACGCCCTGTCCCAATCGATTGCGGCGGGCGGGTCCATTTCAGACACCGGACGGCGGTTGGCACCTCCATCCAGCAGCTGCTGGGCATAAGCGATACCGTTGGCCTTCGGATCACCATCTTCGATAACATCGATGATGCCCAATTCATGGGCCTTGCCAGCTCCGATATGCCGACCAGTGGTCATCACGTCCAGTGCCGCCTCAACACCCGTCAGGCGCGGCAAACGCTGTGTCCCTCCTGCGCCGGGGATCAAACCCAGATGCACTTCGGGCAAACCCACCTTGGCCGAGGGGACGGCGATGCGGTAGTGGCATCCCAGCGCCACCTCGAGCCCGCCACCCAGACTGACGCCGTGCATGGAGGCCACAACGAGAAGCGGCGATGCTTCGATCCGGTTGATCAGGTCAGGCAGGTGCGGCTCAAGCGGGGGTTTGCCAAATTCGGTGATGTCGGCACCGGCAAAGAAGGCACGTCCCTCGCCCACGATAAGAACGGCGCGCACACCATCATCTGCCTCGGCCTGCTCCATCCGGTCCCACAGGCCTTGGCGCACAGCGTGGCTGAGCGCGTTCACGGGCGGGTTCTGGACCGTCAGGATGGCGATGTCGCCTTCTCTGGAATAGGCAATCTTGTCGCTCATGCGTCCTCCGCTGGTTCTGAAACACGCGCATGGATCCTCCACCTTGCGCATGTTTCAGCCTAGGCGTGCACAGAAAAAGGGCAAGCGATTCAAAACACGCCGCAACGTCACTTGGCGCTGATCCGCCTCTTCATCTTGCCAGGTAAACTTTCCCCGAAGGGCCGCTATCGACCAGGTTGCCGGTTCCCTAGCTCTCGCGTCGGTAGATGAAACAACGCCCCTGAACCGCGCCATCCGGCAGCGGCTGTTCGACCAGATCGTCGAAATACATCCGGTCGGACGACACCATCAAGCCGCCAACCGCCAGCAGCGGGGCGATGGCAGGTGAGACTTTCTGAGCAAAGAGGTCGTTCTTTTGCGCATTGTGGCCGCCCAGATCAGCGTGGATCAAAACCGCTGTTGCACCAAAGCGGGCATGGGCCTGCGGTAAGGTTTCAAAGACGTCGCCCAGCAGAACCATGTCCTCGGGCGGCGTGCTGTCAGGGTGCGAGGCCACCGCCCGTTCGAACACATAGATGTCACGGTCCGGCATAATGTGCCGCATGTGATGGTAGGTCCGCCCGTTGCCCAAACCAAGTTCGAACACCGGCCCCTCCATGTCCGCGATGACTTTCGCTGCGTGATCCAGACAGGCCCGTTGGGACACCATACGGTCGACAAAAAGGTCAAGACGGCTTTGTTGCATGATCATTTCCTTTGCTTTCGCTCTAGATGGGGCAAAAAGTGATCAAGCGGTAGCACATTTGCGCGACTTTCCCGTGTATGGACGTGTTGGATGGAATCGGGTTCACTGATTTCAAGACCTGCGCGCGAAAAAAGGACCATGAATGGCCCCGCTTCTGGAAGTGAAAAATCTGTCGATCGGTTTTGGCTCGGCCCCTCCGGTCGTGGCGGGGGTCAATTTTTCGGTCGCATGCGGGGAAACGCTGGCGCTGGTTGGCGAGAGTGGGTCCGGCAAGACGCTGACCTGTCGATCTGTCCTCCGCATATTGCCCAAAACGGCGCAATTGCGTCAGGGATCAGTGATGTTCGGTGAGGGTGACGCGCGTACTGATCTGCTGACCCTGCCGCCCCGCCTGATCCGGGGCATTCGCGGCGACCGCATTTCGATGATCTTTCAGGAACCCATGCGATCCCTGTCGCCCCTGCACCGCATCGGCGACCAAGTGTCCGAGGTTCTGACCCTGCACCGCAACATGTCGGCGGCAGAGGCCAAGCAGGATGTGTTGGCAACATTCGAACGCGTCGGGTTCGCGGACCCCGAGCGCGCCTTCCGGGCCTATCCGTTCGAGATGTCAGGCGGGATGCGGCAACGCGCCATGATTGCCATGGCGATGGTGGCCAAGCCGGACGTGCTGATCGCCGATGAACCAACCACCGCCCTGGACGTGACCACGCAGGCGCAGGTTCTGGGTCTGATGAAGGATTTGCAGCGCGACACGGGTATGGCGATGATCCTTGTCACCCACGATCTGGGTGTCGTCGCCAACATGGCCGACAGCGTGGTCGTGATGAACAAGGGCCACGTGATGGAAAGCGGTCCGGCCCACGTTGTTCTGGGTGATCCGGGGCATGGATATACCCAGAAGCTGTTTGCCGCCGCCCCAATGATCCCAAAGGACCCCAAACCGGCAGAGCCGTTGCCGGCGGAGGATCTGATCCTTGAGTTGAACAATGTGTGCAAGACATACACGGTGCGTGCCGGTGGCTGGCGCGAGAAAAAGAAGGTTCATGCCTGCATCGACGTGAACCTGAAGCTGCCCCGAGGCAAGACATTGGCTGTCGTTGGCGAAAGTGGGTCGGGCAAGACGACCTGCGCCCGCATCGCGCTTGGCGCCGAGGTGCCGGATGAAGGGTCGGAAGTGCTGTTTCGTCCCGAGCTGGATGCCGATCCCATCTGCATCAACGCACTGAGCCGTTCCGACAAGGTGGCCTTTCAGCGGCAGGCACAGATGGTGTTTCAGGATCCCTATTCATCCCTGTCCCCGCGCATGCGCGTGCAGGAGGCCCTGACCGAACCGATGGAGATCCATCGCATCGGCAACAGGATGGCCCGCCGCGACAAGGCTGCAGAGATGCTGCGCTGGGTAGGTCTGAACCCCGATATGCTCATGCGCTACCCGCATGCCTTTTCAGGCGGACAGCGCCAACGGTTGTCGATTGCCCGGGCGCTGACCCTTGATCCTGTGCTGCTCGTCTGTGACGAGCCGACCTCGGCCCTCGATGTGTCGGTGCAAGAGCAGATTTTGATCTTGCTGGAGCGCATACGGGACGGGATGGGGTTGAGCTATCTGTTCATCAGCCACGATCTGGCCGTTGTCGCCCGCATCGCTGACGAGGTGGCCGTGATGCGTCAGGGGGTCGTGGTTGAGCAGGCCCCGCCGGAGACGCTGTTTTACAACCCGCGGCATCCCTACACCAAGGCCTTGATCGCCGCGCAGCCCGAGCCGGATGTGCAACGTCCCATTGACTTGGCCGAGGTGTCGCGTGGCGCCGGATCGCCTGCAAGCTGGCCGGATATGTTCCGCTTCGAAGGGCTTGCGGCCCCCGACCTCATCCAGATCGAACCCGGACACAAGGTGCGCTGCCATGTTTAAACGTTTGACAGCTGTTGTTCTTGCTGGGGTTTTCGCCCTGCCCGCCCTGGCCCAGCCCGTCGTGCAAGAGAGCACGTTCTGGGCGCCGGAGGTGAAGAAGGGGCAGATGGACCCGGCGGTAAACCGCATTCCGGACGTGCCCCTTGTTGTCGATCTTGAGGCCAAGGGTCGGAAATTCGGGACGCAGGGTGGCACGTTGCGCACCATGGTCACGCGCACCAAGGACGTGCGCCAGATGGTTGTCTATGGCTATGCCCGGCTGGTGGGCTATGACCACGATTACCAGCTGAAGCCCGATATCCTGCGCGATGTCGAGGTGGAAGAGGGCCGCATTTTCACGCTGCATCTGCGGCCCGGTCATCGCTGGTCGGATGGCGCGCCTTTTACCTCGGCCGATTTCGAGTACTGGTGGAAACACGTGGCCCAAAACGCGGAACTGAGCCCGAACGGTCCGCCCGAAATCATGCGCATAGGCGAAGACATCGCCACGATGACCTTCCCCGATGAAACAACGGTGGTGGTCGAGTTTCCCGAGGCGAACCCGAACTTCCTGCAGATGCTGGCACAGGCCAGTCCGCCGTTCATCTACCGACCCGCGCATTACCTCAAGCAATTCCACGTCGCGTTCAACACCAAGGAAGCGATGGAGGAGATGATCGACGCCAAGCGCGTGCGCAGCTGGGCCCCGCTGCACAACAAGCTCGACAACATGTACAAGTTCGACAATCACGAATTGCCGACTTTGCAGCCGTGGAAACCCGCCTCGACCGGGGCGGCCATGCGGCACCTGTTCGTGCGCAACCCCTATTTCCACCGCATCGACGCGCGCGGCGTGCAGTTGCCCTATATCGACGTTGTCGAGATGGACATCGTGGGCTCGGGTCTTGTGGCGGCCAAGACCAATGCGGGCGAATCTGATTTGCAGGCCCGGGGGCTGGATTTCCGCGATGTGTCCATCCTGAAGAAAGGCGAGGCAGATGGCGCGCCCTACCGCACCTATCTGTGGTCCAATGGTGCAGCCAGCCAGATCGCCATCTATCCCAACCTGAATTTCGCTGACCCGGTGTGGCGCGAGGTCATGCGAGATGCGCGGTTCCGGCGCGCCCTGTCGCTGGGCATCGACCGACGGATGATCAACCGCGCCCTGTATTTCGGGCTGGGCAAGGAAGGGGGCATGACGGCACTGGCCAAAAGCCCGCTGTTTGATCCGGCGCTGCTGACCCAATGGGCCATCTACGACCCGGACACGGCCAACGTGATGCTGGACCAGATGGGCCTGAACCAGCGCACACCGGCAGGCATTCGCTTGCTGCCGGACGGCCGCCCGATGGAGTTTGTGATCGAAACCGCCGGAGAGCGGCAGGAGGTCGAGAACGCGCTGGCCATCATCACTGACACATGGCGCGACATTGGCATCAAGCTGATCATGCGCCCGCTCGACCGGGACATTCTGCGCAATCGTGTCTTTTCCGGTGTGACCATGGCGTCGGTCTGGTTTGGCTGGGACAATGGGTTGCCCCAGCCAAACACGCCGCCCTCCTACCTTGCGCCAACAGATCAGGTATTCTTTGCCTGGCCTAAATGGGGTCAATATTATCAGACCCATGGCGCGGCGGGTGAGCCGGTGGACCTTGAGCCAGCCAAGCGCCTGATGGCGCTCAGCAAGGCGTGGCAAAACACCGATGACCCCGAGGAACACCGATCGATTTGGCGCGAGATGCTGAAAATCCACGCTGACAACCAGTTCGGCATCGGTATCCTGAGCGAGGCCCCACAACCGGTTATCGTCTCTGACCGCCTGCGGAACGTGCCTGAACAAGGCAAATGGGCCTGGGACCCCGGCGCGCATTTCGGCGTGCACCGGATTGATGAATTCTTTTTCTCTGATGCCGAGCAGATCGCGCAGGTGAGCGAATGATGTTCATCCGTTACGCGGCCTACCGGCTGCTGACGATGGTGCTGACGTTGATCGTCGTTTCCATCCTGATCTTCATCATCATCAACCTGCCCCCCGGCGACTACCTGTCGAACCAGATTGCAGAACTGCGCGCCACCGGTCAGGCCGAAGGCGTCGCCAAGGCCGAATTTCTGCGCACCGAATACGCGCTCGACCGTCCCTTGTGGGAGCAATATCTGATCTGGGCGGGCGTGGCGCCGGGCCCGCAGGGATTTTCGGGGCTGTTACAGGGCGATTTTGGCTGGTCATTCGAATTCGATGCACCCGTGGCTGACATTGTCGGGGATGCGCTTTGGCTGACCGTTCTGGTGAACCTTGCCGCCGTCCTGTTTGTTTACCTTGTGGCCCTGCCCCTGGGCGTTCTGGCCGCTGCCCGTTCGGCCACGTGGGTCGACTACACCACCGCATTTGTCGGGTACTTGGGCCTCGCGACGCCGAATTTCCTGCTTGCGCTGATCCTGTTCTACTACGGCCACAAATACCTGGGCCTGCCCATCGGCGGTTTGATGGCGCCCGAATTCGAGGGCGAGCCGATGTCGCTTGCCAAGGTGCAAAGCGTGCTTGTGCATCTGATCGTGCCGACCTTTGTCATTGGGACATCAGGTGCTGCTGCGATGATGCAACGCCTGCGGGCCAACATGCTGGACGAGCTGTCGAAACCCTATGTCGAAACGGGGATGGCAAAGGGTTTGGCCCCGGCCAAGTTGCTAACCAAGTATCCGCTGCGCATGGCCTTCAACCCGTTTGTGGCCGACATTGGCAACCTGCTGCCCGCCATGGTGTCGGGATCGGTTCTGGTGTCCGTGGTGCTGGGACTGCAGACCATCGGACCCGCCTTGCTGACCGCGCTGAAGTCGCAAGACCAGTTTCTGGCCGCTTTTGTGCTGATGTTTGTGGCGCTACTCACCCTCATCGGCACGATGATTTCAGACCTGTTGCTGGTGCTGCTTGATCCACGCATCCGCTACGGCGCACGGGAAGGATAAAACCATGAGCACCCTGCCCGACGGCCGTTTCATTGACGATGCCCCATACGATCCGAACGTGGACCTGTCCGCGCCCGAACGGTCAGACATGGACGCCCCGAACTGGGTGCTGGTCTGGCGCAAGTTCCGCAAGCACCGGCTGGGCCTGATTTCTGGCATCTTCCTGCTGCTGGCTTACATGGCAATCCCCTTTGCCGGGTTCATCTCGCCCTATACGCCCAACGAGCGCAGCGCCGATCACCTGTATCACCCGCCGCAAGCCATCAAGTTCTGGCATGAGGGGCAGTTTGTTGGGCCTTTTGTCTATCCCACCATCGGTTCTGCCGACCTTGAGAACTTCCAATGGGTGTACGAGACGGACACCTCGCGCCCGATGCCGCTGCAGTTCTTTTGTGAGCGGACAGAATACAAGCTGTTCTTCCTGATCCCTGCGGACCGCCACCTGTTCTGCGCGCCCGAGGGGGCGACGGTGTTTATCTTTGGCTCGGACCGGCTGGGACGTGACGTGTTTTCCCGGATTTCCTATGGCGCGCAGCTGTCGCTGACCGTGGGCCTGATTGGCATCACCGTGTCCTTTATCCTGGGCATCGGGTTCGGGGCCATCGCGGGTTATTTCGGCGGTTGGATCGACTGGGTTGTGAACCGCGCCATCGAAATTTTGCGGTCCTTGCCGGAGTTGCCCTTGTGGCTGGCCTTGTCCGCAGCCGTGCCATCGAATTGGGGGCCGGTGTCCGTCTTCTTCATCATCAGTATCATCCTTGGGTTACTGGATTGGCCGGGGCTGGCGCGGGCGGTCCGAAGTAAGTTCCTCTCGTTGAGAGAGGAGGAATATGTACGGGCGGCAGAGATGATGGGGGCGAAACCCTCGCGCGTCATCCGGCGGCATTTGTTGCCCAACTTCATGTCGCACCTGATTGCCTCGGCCACCTTGTCGATCCCGGCGATGATTTTGGGTGAGACGGCGCTGTCATTCCTTGGTCTTGGCCTGCGGGCACCTGCTGTGTCCTGGGGTGTGATGCTGAACGATGCGCAGAACCTGGCGAGCATTGAGATCTACCCGTGGACGGCCATTCCGATGCTGCCGATCATCATTGTCGTTCTGGCCTTCAACTTCCTTGGTGACGGGCTGCGCGACAGTCTGGACCCCTACACCAGCTGATGCGGATTGAACGGATCAAGGCGCGGGCGGTGATGGCACCGCTGGCCGTGCCGATCACGACGGCGCAGGCGTCGATCCCAGCGGCACCCCTGGTACTGGTCGATGTAGAGACGGATGAGGGTGTCAGCGGAAGCGCATACATTTTTGGCTACACGCCGCCGATGCTGAAGCCGCTGGTGACCTTTCTCACGGATTTATCGGAGGCGCTGGTGGGGTCCCCGGCCCATCCGGCGGATGTGGATCGACAGACCGCATCGCAGTTCAGGCTGCTGGGGCGGCAGGGAATGGTGGGCATGGCGCTAGCCGGTTTGGACCTTGCGCTGTGGGATGCACACGGCAAGGCGGTGGGTCAGCCGGTCTGCGCCCTGTTCGGGACCGCGCCGCGCCCCTTGCCGTGCTACGACAGTCAGGGCCTGTTTGTACCCGGTCGGGATGAAAGGCTGATCGAAGCATCGCTGGCGCGTGGGTTCAAGGCCATCAAGGTCAAGCTGGGTTTTCCGACAGTGGCGGAGGATGTGGCCGCGTTGCGCGTTGTGCGCGACATGATCGGGCCGGAACGGCAATTGATGCTGGACTACAACCAGGCGTTTGATGCGCCCGAGGCGATTGCACGCATCCGCGTTCTTGAAGAGGCCGGGTTGGACCTGACATGGGTGGAGGAACCCGTGCCAGCCGAAGATCTGGCGGGCTACCGATCGGTCCGCACTGCTGTGTCCACGGCCATTCAATCGGGAGAGAACTGGTGGCATCCGGCGGATGCGGCACGCATGATTGCGGCCACGGACTATGCAATGCCCGACATAATCAAGATCGGGGGGCTGAGCGGCTGGTTCCGCGCCGCTGCCATCGCAGAAGCCGCGGGTGTGCCCGTCTCAAGCCATCTTTTTGTCGAAGCGTCGGCCCATGCCTTGGCCGCGACGACCAACGCGCATCTGCTGGAATGGCTGGATGTGGCGGGCGGGGTGATGACCGAACCCTATGCGATCGAGGATGGCTGCGTGACGGCCCGCGGTCCCGGCCTTGGCATCACCTGGGACGACGACAAGATCGCCCGACATCTGGTGCACTGACTCCGCGCACACCTGAAACAATCGATTAAATTACTGCCTAAAGTCGCCATACTCTCAACAAATTTGCCCCCTATCGCTGTGCCCAACACAAGGCGTGAGAGGGCGAAATGGACGCTTTTTATGAACTTCTGGACGGGTTTACCGGGTTCCTGTTTGACTGGAATTCGCGTCTGGCATTGCTCTATCTCTGCCTGACCGTCGCACTGGTCTATGTGATCTGGAGGGTGCGTGGGCGCCCCACATCCTTCACCGCATTCCTGTTGCCCCGCGATGTCTACACGCACAAATCCAATCTGGTCGACATCCAGATTTTCCTGTTCAACAAACTGCTGACGGTCTCGGGTTTCTTTGCCGCCGTGACGCTAACGCCCGTTGTCACATCGGGCCTCTTGACCATGATGCTGGACGCCACCGGCGGGGACCTCGCCCCGGCAGTGGGTGAAGGGGAATGGGGCAAGCTGGCCCTGGCCACGCTGATCATGATCCTGACGCTGGATTTCTGCAAATACTGGGCGCATCGCCTGCACCATGAAAACGCGCTGCTTTGGCCGTTTCATGCCCTTCACCATTCGGCAGAGGTGCTGACGCCCCTAACCGCGAACCGCAATCACCCTGTTTTCGTGGTGATCCGTCTGCTGATTTACGCTCTGATTATCGGGGCTGTTCAAGCGCTGATGCTGTTCCTGCTGATGGGTAAGATCGACGTGCTGACCATTGGCAGCGTGAATGCGGGCTACTTCCTGTTCAACGCCTTCGGGGCCAACTTGCGCCATAGCCATGTCTGGCTGAGCTATGGGTGCGTGATGGAGCATATCCTGATCTCACCGGCACAGCACCAAGTGCACCATTCCAACGACCCAAAGCATTACAACAAGAACTATGGCGAGGTGTTCGCCTTCTGGGATCTGATGTTTGGTTCGCTTTATGTACCCAAGGAGCATGAGATCCTGAGCTTTGGCCTGTCGGACGAAAACGGCGTTTCCATCGAACAACCACACCCGACCCTGCGCGCCGCCTTGCTGCACCCATTTGCCGAGGCATGGCAGACACTGACCAAGGGCACGACCGACGATCCTGCATCGCCCCAGAACCGCGAGACTGCGCAGTGACACGTGGTCTGTCCCTTTGGTTAGATGCGCTGCGAGTGGCCGCCACCCTGATCGTGGTGTTTTCCCATGTGGCCTATGCGCGTTTCACGCGCGGGGACTACGAGTTTGTCCGCGAGTTGAATGTCGGCAGTGATGCCGTCATCGTCTTCTTTGTCATTTCTGGCCTGGTGATTGCCTTTGCTGCCGAACGGGACAAGACGTTTGGCACCTATGCGTTCAACCGAATGACACGGCTGCTGTCCGTGCTGCTGCCAGCCATCCTTTTGACCTTTGTGCTGGACCGGATGGGCCGGCCCATAGACGTGTCGGCCTACCCCAACAGCTTTTACCAGCACCTGCCCCTGTGGGAGATGCTGGTGCGCGGTCTCACTATGTCGAACGAATGGGGCCTGTTCGAGCGGGTCCGGCTGGGCACGAACGGCCCGTTGTGGTCGCTGAGCTATGAGGCGGCGTATTACGTGCTGTTTGGCGTCGCGGTGTTTTGCACGGGCGCGCGGCGGCTTGTGTTGCTGGCCGCGCTTGGCGTTGTCTTTGGCCCGCGCATCCTGCTGCTGATGCCCGCGTGGTTGATGGGCGTTGCCGTCTGGCACTACGTCAAATCCGGTCGTGCGGCACAGATGACAGAGGGTGTTGCGCGCAGTCTCGCGTGGGGCGGCCCCTTGGCATATGTCTTGTGTCAGGCCTTCAACGTCCCGGATATGCTGGCGCAAGCCACGGCAGAGGCATTTGCACCCGCGCACTATCGCTACATTCTGGTCTTCTCGGACGAGTTCGTCTGGAATGGCATGATCGGCTTGATGACTGCACTCCACGTCATTGGAATGGCGCGTCTGGCACAGAATTACCGCGGCGCGCACCCGCATCTGCGCTGGTGGGCCGGGGCAAGCTTTTCGATCTATGTGGTGCACTATCCCGTGCTGCACCTGATCGACGCCGCATTCCCAGCCGAGACAGTGTCGCGCGATGCGCTGTTGTTCTTTGGGTCCGTTGCCGCCGGTCTGGTGTTTGCGCAGGTCTTTGAACGCCCAATTGGGGCGATCCGCAACGCGGTGCGCGGCATTGCAGCGCGGTCACAAATTACCGGTCGTCGGCAAAGTCAGCCGCATCCTCAAGCAACTCTTCTTCCAGAGACGCCTGCGCAGCAGCGGTAATCGCCTTGCGGTCTTCTTCGCCAAGTTCATCGGCCTTCTGCCCGTCCGCCAGTCGCACCGTCACTTCGCGGTGGGCAAACTTGATACCCTCGCGTTCAAACAGCGCGCGGATGTCTTCATAGACCTTTTTGCGCACAAGCCACTGATCCCCCGGTTTGGTCATGAACTTGACGCGGATGATCATGGCGCTGTCCTGCATCTCGATCACACCCTGAGACTTCAGGGGTTGGATGAAGTTATCGCCGATGACCGGATCATCCAGTAGCGCGACACCCAAGTTCTTGATCAGTTTGCGCACCTTTTCCACATCAGTGTCATAGGTCACGCGCAAAGGCAGCTTCATAATCACCCAGTCACGGGAATAGTTCGTCAGCACTTGAATTTCGCCAAAGGGGATGGTGTGCAGTGCGCCCAGGTGATGGCGCAGTTGGAAGCTGCGGACACTGATGCTTTCAACCGTCCCCTTGACCCCACCCACGTCGATGTATTCGCCCTTGCGGAAGGCATCGTCGAACAGGAAAAACGCACCAGAGAAAATGTCGCGCACCAGCGATTGCGAGCCAAAGCCAACGGCCACACCCACGATACCGGCACCGGCAAAGAGCGGGCCGACATTCACCCCCATCTCCATCAACATGATCAGCAGACCGGTCAGGACAATGACAATCAGGACAAAGTTGCGGAACAGCGGTAGGAGCGTAGCCAGACGCGAGGCGGACGAGCCGCCGCCCTCGTCCCCCAGTTCGACCTCTTGCACATCGCCCTGTTCTTCCCGGATCTTGTTGTCGATCCAGATGCGGAATGCGTTGTAAGCAATGTAGCCAATGAACAGGATCACGATGATGTCGAGCAGCCGATCGGTCCAGCTGTCGCCCATCATGGGCGCTTCGGGGCTCCAGATCGTGACGAAGGCATAGATGCCGGCGACAAAAGCGAGGATACCTGCAATCCTTTGCGCCAGATCTTCGAATGTGCTGATCCGAGGACCCGTCACAACAGGCGGGAGCGCCGGATCGGGGTCCAGATCGGTCTCTGCTGTCACGTTGTGCTCTCTGACAAGGCGTGCGCGGGCAAAGCTGCGTTCGATAAAGAAATTGATGACCCCGTAGACCACGATGATTGTCGTCAGGATGCCCCAGGCCGCCGCAAGCAATGGCACGCCCAGCGGGTCGCCAATGACCAGGTGATAGGTCTGTTCCCCCCACGCAAACAGGAAATAGAATACGGCCAGCGGTGCCCATGCCCGTGCGAGTGTACGCAGAACCCATGTCGAATCCGACGGTGCCTTGCCGTTCAGGATCGCCCCGGTGATCGCGCGACCGTTTGCGATCACCAATATAGTGTTCAGGAACATCACCAACAGGCTGAGCAGAGAGAAGAGGAAAACGTAGACCTCGTTGTTCAGGCCCAACTCCTCGATCCAGACGCCAAAGAGGATGGCAAAGAAGCCGAAGGCCGCGACCCCGGACAGCCAAAGATGCAGTTTGCGCGCATCGCCGTCGCTGAACAGCGGGATGCGATATTGCGGCAGGTATGGCGACAGGATCATCCGCCACAGCCCGGCCACAACACGGGCAAGGAAGTACCCGATATTGATCAAGGTCACCGTGAACTGCATGGCCGGATCTTCCAGGGGGCCAAAGATGATGGCGCCAAGCAGATAGGCCACAGCCATGGAGACGAGCGTGCCAACCACCCCCATGAAGAAGCGAAACACGAGGAAGGGCATTTTTTCGACATAGCCATCCGGCGCGTCATGGATGCGGTTCACCACAAAGCGTTTCGCGATGCGTTTCCCGAACACTTGTGCCTCGAACACCATGCCCACGGCGAACAGCGCCATGCTGATCAGAAGGGCCTGCACATAGGCAAAAATCGTGCCATCCGGGCTGGTTGCGCGCAGGATGTACGCGACCTCGTTAAACGCCACGGGCAGGTTCAAAAGCCGGTCCACCAGCGCCGTGCGGAAGGCAACCGCTTCATCCTGAATCGCCATGAGCGTGGTGCCGCTGCCGGGCGCATCGCTGTCTGTGGATGGGGTTCCGGTCTGGGTGATCACGCGGCCATCGCTGTCGATGACAATAACGTTGACGCCATTCTGCGCGGCGCTTTCCATTATATCTGTGATGTCACCCGGGGCAGTTTCGGCAGTGCCAGCGCCGGGCAACAGACTGCCCAAACCTTGGGCATGCGAAAAAGCTGGAAACAGGAGCGCCATGCCGATCAGGATGGGCAGCAAGAGGCGGAAAAGGGAGTGTGTCATATGCGATGTCGCAGAACTTTCAGATTTCAACGACGCTACGCGACCGCAGGTGCAATGACAATTGCGTCTACCAGGACGTGAACTTCCGCGATCTGTCCGGTAAGCGCTGATTTTACAAAGCGTTCCATTTTTGCGATAGCGCGGGCAGAGGTGTTATCCAGACCGGCTGTTGCTATCTTGGGGAACGCAAACTCTGTGCTATACGCGCCAGAGGGATTCTCTGAGCGTCAAGGATGGTGACGTCCGTGAGGAGACGGGGAAAAGAAGACGACGATGACCCATTCCACTCCTGTTTCGCCAACTGCGGTTGGTGCCCGTCCGGGTCGCGTTGTGCTGTACAGCCACGATACGTTTGGCTTGGGCCATCTGCGGCGCAGCCGTGCGCTTGCATCGGCGCTGACCGAGTCCGGTGTTGCCGAAAGCGCCATCATTCTCACTGGCAGCCCTGTTGCCGGACGTTTCACATTCCCTCCTGCCGTGGATCACGTCCGCCTGCCCGGTGTGAAGAAACTGGCCGATGGCAACTATATCAGCCAGAACGAAGGCATGGATATTGAGGCGACGACGGCGCTGCGATCTGCATTGATCGATTCAACCATTGACCAATACGAACCTGACCTGCTGATCGTCGACAAAGAGCCGACCGGCTTTCGGGGTGAACTGCTCGACACCCTCAAGCGTCTGCGTGAAGGCAGCAAGACCCGCATCGTTTTGGGTCTGCGTGACGTGCTGGACGAGCCCGACGTGCTGGCCGCCGAATGGGCCCGCAAGGGCGCCGTCGAGGCCACTGAGTCCTTCTATGATGAAGTATGGGTCTACGGCGTGCGCTCGGTCTATGACCCGACCCAAGGTCTGCCTTTGTCGCCCGATGTCCGCAATAGGACGGTCTGGACCGGCTACTTGCGGCGCAGCATCGTGGATGCCGCTGAGGTGCCAGATACGCCATATATCCTTATCACACCCGGTGGTGGTGGCGATGGGGCGGCCATGGTTGATCTTGTCCTGTCGGCATACGAACAGGACCCCGATCTGCATCCCCACGCGGTTCTGGTCTATGGTCCGTTCTTGTCCGGCGAGGTGCGCGAACGGTTCGAAACGCGCGTGGAGGCGCTTGGCGGTCGGGTCACCTCAACCGGGTTCGACAGCAAGATCGAACCGCTCTTTGCAGGGGCCGAAGGCGTGATTAGCATGGGCGGCTACAACACGTTCTGCGAACTTCTGTCCTTTGATCAACGCGCCGTCATCGTACCCCGTACGAAACCACGTCTTGAACAGTGGATCCGCGCCCATCGGGCCGAAGAACTTGGGCTGGTGCGCAACCTGGATCGGTTCCGCGAAGGGCTGACCACAGATGCGATGGTTGCGGCCATCCGCGCCCTGCCTCACCAGAAACGCCCGTCCGAGGCGGGGGCCGATGGCCTTCTGGATGGTTTGGACGTGGTCAATGCACGCGCGCAGGCCCTTATGCAGCATTCGTTGACCGACGCCGCAGAATGACATCCAGATCGCCCCGCTTGGCCATAGCCGTCAAAGGCTGGCCGCGCCTGTCCGAGACCTTTATCGCGCAGGAACTGGTGGCGTTGGAGGAGGCCGGGATTGATTTTGCCATTTGGTCACTGCGCCATCCGACGGACACGAAAACCCACCCGTTGCACGATCGGCTCAAAGCCGAGGTTCACTATCTGCCGGAATACTTGGGCGATGAACCTGTCCGCGTATTGCGCGGTCTGTTTTCAGTCATGGGACGTCGTACGTTTTGGCCAGCTTTGCGTCAGTTTCTGCGCGATTTCACGCGCGACAGAACCAGAAACCGCATACGTCGATTTGGACAAGCTTGCGTTATGGCGCGAGAATTACCCGCTGGCACTTCCGCCCTCTATGCCCATTTTCTGCACACACCATCTTCAGTCGCACGTTACACTGCGATGCTCAGGGGTGTGCCATGGTCTTTTTCAGCCCATGCCAAGGACATCTGGACCTCACCGGAATGGGAACTGCGGGACAAGCTGAATACTGCAACGGCGGGTGCCGCTTTTGGGGCCACCTGCACTGCATTCGGAGCCGAGCACTTGAACGGCCTGTCCACAGATACGCCGATTGATCTTGTCTATCATGGTCTGGACCTGTCACGTTTTCCGCCTGCTCCCGACCAACCGGTGCGCCAGCTTTCCGATCCGTTTCATATGCTGTCTGTGGGCCGCCTGGTCGAGAAAAAAGGGTTTACCCGCCTGCTGGACGCGGTCGCGCTGTTGCCACCAGACGTTGATTGGCATTGGACCCATATCGGAGGTGGTGCCCTGAAACAGGCATTGCAGGACCAAGCCGCGCAATCCGGCCTTTCGGACCGCATCACCTGGCGCGGTGCATGCGACCAACCAGAGGTCATTGCAGCAATGCAAGCCGCTGATTTGTTTGTATTGCCCAGCCGGGTGGCCGCCGACGGTGACCGCGATGGCCTGCCCAATGTCCTTATGGAAGCCGCCAGTCAGAAACTGCCAATACTGAGCACGGCCGTCTCGGCCATACCCGAGTTCATCGACAATGGTGTGCACGGTATCCTGAGTGACGACGATCCGGCGGCACTGGCCGACGCAATGATGCGTGTCGCACACAACCCCGCACTGGGCGCGACTATGGCTGATGCCGCCCATACCCGCCTGCATACGGATTTCACCATGCAACCGGGTATTGCACATCTGGCGCGGCGGTTGCGCGCCATCATGGGCGCTGCGTGACCGTCGCTTTCTACGCTCCGCTCAAGGCACCGGATCATCCGGTGCCATCCGGTGACCGGACCATGGCGCGTGCGCTAATGAAGGCACTGGGCCATGCCGGATTGGCCATGACTGTCGCATCTGACTTGCGCATTTATGACCGCGCGGGTGACACTGCATTGCAGACCGAACTGATCGGGCAGGCAAAGAAGGAAGTTGCACGCATTCTGTCTGCGCCCGCGGCCGGAACATGGCAATGCTGGCTGACCTATCACAACTACTACAAAGCCCCAGATTTGGTCGGGCCACCGGTCGCCCGCGCTTTGGGCATTCCCTATGTACAGGTCGAAAGCACGCGCGCGCGCAAACGTCTGTCCGGGCCGTGGGCGCGCTTTGCCGAAGCCGCAGAGGCGGCCAGTGACCAGGCGCACACCATCTTCTACGTGACAGCGCGTGATGCCGAAACGCTGCGCCGCGATGCGCCCGCTGGTCAGGTTCTGACCCATCTGCGTCCGTTCCTTGATCGCGCAGAGTTGCCCAGACAGTCGGACTATTCCGGCGCCATGCTGAGTGTCGGGATGATGCGCGCTAGGGACAAGCTGGGGTCGTACAAGCTGATTGCTGACACGCTGGCGCTACTGGATCCTGCGGTGGAGTGGCAATTGGACATCGCGGGCAGCGGCCCGGCAGAAGCCGAGGTCACAAACCTGCTGGCCCCGTTCGGAGCGCGGGTCCGCATGCTGGGTGCATTGCCCTCGGATGAACTGCAGGACTGTTATGAAAGAGCATGCCTGTTGTTCTGGCCAGGTGTGAACGAGGCATTTGGCTACGCCTATCTTGAGGCGCAGGCAGCTGGTCTGCCCGTTGTGGCTCAGGACCGCCCCGGGGTGCGCGACGTTGTCGCCGGGATGCAGCCTGCCGTGGCCGACGGGCCGCATGCCATGGCCGCACGTTTGACCGATATGCTGACCAATCGCGCCCTGGTCGAAGACTTGGGCGCTCAGGCCCGCGCTCAAATTGCCCAACACCATCTGCTGCCCGCTGCCGCTGGAACACTGCGCACAGCAATCGAGGGCATGATATGATCACTCTTGCCTTATTGCGTCACGGACACACCGCATGGAACCGTGAGGGCCGCTTGCAGGGGCGCAGCGACATTCCCCTTGATGAAACGGCACGCCGCGACCTGGCCGGGTTCCGACTGCCCGATGATTTCAAGGACGCCGATCTGGTGTCGAGCCCACTGGCCCGCGCCACGGAAACCGCCGCTTTGGTGGCAGGGCGTGCGCCACGTGTCGAACCTTGTTTGATCGAAATGAACTGGGGCGACTGGGAAGGGCGCTATGGCGCAGAGCTGTCCGCCGACGCGACCAGCGGATTTCGCCATATCGAAGATTGGGGATGGCACTATTGCCCATCGGGCGGTGAAAGCCCGGACAGTCTGCGGGCACGTTTGCAGCCATGGCTGAACACACTGACCCGGGACACCGTGGCCGTCTGCCATATCGGCACGATGCGCGTATTGATGGCGATGGCCACCGGCTGGGATTTTGACGGACCCGCCCCATTTCGGATCAAGCGCAACCGCTTGTTTATCCTCCAAGTCGACAAGGGCGCACTGACCCTGATGCCCGACACTCCACGGTTGGAGGCGCGCTGATGCAGGTCACGATTGTTGTCACGCATTTGCTGGGCACCGGGCATCTGGCACGTGCACTCACCCTTGGCCGGGCCTTTGTCGCGGCGGGTGATGCGGTGACAGTCATCAGCGGGGGTAAACCCGTCCCGCATTTCGACAGCACTGGCCTG
This sequence comes from uncultured Tateyamaria sp., assembly GCF_947496075.1. GTDB lineage: Bacteria > Pseudomonadota > Alphaproteobacteria > Rhodobacterales > Rhodobacteraceae > Tateyamaria. The sequence continues at coordinate 482,227 of NZ_CANMBJ010000006.1, read as the reverse complement.
ACCCTTGTGCAATTGCCGCCTTTGCAGTCGAACGGCACTGATTTCTCGACGCTTCTGACCGACACAGGTGAGATCGCCAGCGACGCATATCTGGTCGCGCGACAGTCGGCACTTGTTGATCACGTCGCGCAACAGAAGCCCGACGTGTTGATCACCGAACTGTTCCCGTTTGGCCGCCGCATACTGAAGGCTGAGTTCCAAGCTTTGCTTGAAACTGCAGATGGCTTGCCGTCGCGCCCCCTGGTCCTGTCATCCATTCGCGACATCCTCGCGCCACCGTCCAAGCCAGCCAAAGTCGCTTTTGCCGACCAGCTTGTGAACCACTTTTATGACGCCGTTCTGGTTCACTCTGACCCCGAAGTTGTGCCACTGGACACAAGCTGGCCCGTGTCCGACATGCTGCGGACCAAACTGCGCTACACTGGTTTTGTTGCGCCCCAAGCACCCGATGTAAACGCGCCTCGTCACAACGAAATCCTTGTCAGCGCAGGTGGCGGCGCCGTTGGAGACACAGTCTTTGAGGCTGCATGCGACGCAGCGACACTGGATGCCGCGCGTCTGTGGCGTTTCCTCGTTGGTGGCGATGATGCTCGCCGCGCGCATTGGGCAAACCGCGCCCCCGCCAACGTGACGGTCGAAGGTCCACGCCCCGACTTTCGCAACCTGCTTGTGGGCGCGACAGCGTCGGTGTCGATGTGTGGGTACAACACGGCCCTCGATGTCCTCCAGACTGGCGTTCGGGCTGTGTTTGTCCCGTTTGACGATGGCGGTGAAGTCGAACAAGGGCTGCGCGCAGATGCCCTCACCACCTTGCCTGCGGTGTCCGTGTTGCGACAGGCCGACCTGTCCGGACCGACCTTGGCAAATGCCATCAACACGTTGACGCAACAGGACCGACGCAACCCTCGAACAACCGGGATGGACGGCGCCAGCGCAAGCGTAGACATCGTGCGTAGCCTATTGGCAGAGGCATCACATGCACATTGACTGGACACCTCTGCGCGCGGAACTGGCCGCATGCCGTCGCGACGGATTACCCGTCCCATTCTGGTGGCGGGACGATGATGCCATTGCCCCGACAACCGAGCTGGATCAACTGACAGCGCTGGCCCAAGCCACTGAATTGCCCGTCCATTTGGCGGTCATACCAGCCCATGCAGCTGTTGAACTGGCCGAACGTGTGGATGGAAAGCAATTGATCCCGGTCGTTCATGGATGGGCGCATCAGGATCACAGCGGGCCTGATGAAAAGAAGAACGAGTTCCTGACCGATCGGCCAGACATGGCCCGCGACAGCGCACTTGGACTGGCCCGCATGCGCGACCTGTTTGGCACGCAGTTGCGACACATGTTCGTGCCACCCTGGAACCGGGTTCAGCCCGCACTGCTCCCCAAACTGCGTGATCAAGGGTTCGAGGCCATATCCACATTCGGGCCACGCAAAAGCGTCAATGCAGCGCCGGGGCTGATTCAGATCAATACCCATATCGACCCAATATGGTGGAAGGGCACGCGCGACCTCATCGCGCCTGAAACGCTTGTCGCAACGGCGGCGACACATTTGGCTGCCCGGAGACAAAGGACTGAAGACTCACAGGAACCTCTCGGTCTTTTGACGCATCACCTGGTTCACACACCCGCGATCTGGGCTTTTACCGAAAGTTTTGTACACGAAATGCTGTCTGGCGGCGCAACGCCGTGGACGATGGAGACAACGACATGAGCAGACTGGAATCGATGCGGCGGCGATTGAGCGCGCAGATCGATGGGATCAACTGGGCGGCAAAGAAGATCGCCACGCTGGAAGGCGACGTACTGGAGATGGGGTTGGGCAATGGCCGGACCTACGATCACTTGCGCCAGGAATTGCCCGATCGCCGCATCTGGGTGATCGACCGGATGCTGAAATGTCACCCAAGCTGCGTTCCGCCTGCCGAGGATTTTCTGGAAGGCGAGGCAGAAGCCATGCTCACCCGATTGGCCAGCAAAGGGCGCAAGATGGCGCTCGCGCATTACGATTTTGGCTACGGCATCAAGGAAAAGGATGTCGAAGAGGGGATGCGCCTGAGCCCCCTGATCGCAGCACTCATGCAACCTGGCGGTCTGATCCTGTCTCAGCAACCGCTTGTTGGCCTTGAACAGGTCTGCGGACCAGACACAATTGCCCCGGATCGATACCTTTTCTACCGGGCCGTGTAGTCCCAGGGCGATTTGATCACGATTCCGCTCGCTCCTGTTGTCAGCCACGGACAAGGCCTTTTAAGGTCGTGCTGATTCAAGGCCGCGCCAAAAGCGGTCGGGACCAACGGGAGTATCAAATGAAGATGTTCAAGACGGCCGCTCTGGCCGCCACAACAATCGTGTTGGCGACAGCCACCCTTGCAGCCCCCCTCAAACTGACACCAGCCGATCCGCAACCATCTGGTCTGAACCAGGGGCTTGCGGTGAAATATTACTTTGACAGCGTGCGCACACTCAGCGAAGCCGGACGCGCTTATTCCAAAGCAAAGCCCGGCAAACCATTGGCTGGTTTAGACTATCGCGACACGGCTGAAGGTGACGAAACCTTGACCTCAGGCAAGGCGCACAAGGTTGTTGCCGTGATCGAGGGATATGTGCGCTTTGATGAGCCGGGTACGTACAAAATCGACTTCATGAGCAATGACGGACTACAGATGAAGATCGGCGGCGCGGAAGTTGTTTATTTTGACGGCGTACATGGGTGCGACCCCAGCGAACAGGTTGAAGCTGTTGTACCGGAAGCAGGCTGGTACGCATTGGAAGCGCTCTATTTCCAGCGCAAGGGCACAGCATGCCTTTTGATGCGCGCCGGAATCGGAACACCTGAATGGATGGAAGACGAGTCCTTCGGCTACAATTGACGGTCTGGTGCCCAGCAGTCGCAGTGGCACCATCGCAGTGATGCGGACGCTTTCCTGTTTTTTGGGAACGCATGAAAAGGACCGGAGTGCCAGCGCCGTGGCGGTTGTCCGCACGGGCGAAAGCACTCCGTATGCGAATGTCGGGTCGGTGGCTGGCGTTACGTTCTAAACCGGCTCAGCCCATGCCTGTAATCCGCCGCTGTACCACCCATGTGACCGGGAAGGCCGCGACGAAGCCGACGGCGGCCGCAATCAAGATGGGTCCGACTGTGCCATAACCCAGCGACAACGCCGCGATAACACCGGAACCGGCCATCGTTGCGCCGATGAAAATGTGCAGGAAAAAGAACAGCATGAACCGCTGCATAAGGGGCCTCCGTTACTTGTCTGCGCAGAATGTGCCCGGGTTTGCCAGAAGGCGCATTGATGTCGGTCAAAACGACGGGGCGATTTGAACGGAACACAACGTTCAGTAAGCGGAGAACCCTTATGGTGGCGGCGACAGGGCAAAGAACGCCCTTCGCGAATGTGGAGATAGTGAGTGGGACACTGTTCAGACAACGAAAAGGCGCCAGGTGCGCGAACCGAAATCCGTGCAGTGCCCGAGGGCACACCCTGACGCCTCGTTGAACCTCATCATCCCCCCAGAGGGCGACATGTTGGCCCAGCTTGCTCGTGGCGTTACCGCCGTTCGCCGAGACTGCCCGACCGAAGTCAAACCGCCTCTCGCATCGACCCTGCTGACACCGCCCTTTCGTCACACCCCTTTCAGGGCCACACGATCCGACCTGCATCCGGTTGCCCGTTGATGTCCAAGCTAGGCCTTGCGGTCCGTCCTGATCATCCCGTTGCCTCCGGGGCCTTTGCGTCCACCGCTTTGTTCGAAGAACTCTGCGCCGGTAAGGAGAGGTTGGGCCAGGATGGGTGAGTCGCGCAAAGGAAAAATGACGCTTTTGCGAAATTTCTTGGGGATAACTTGTTGATATCGCTTGTGGATTTCTTGTGGAGAAGGTGGGGATAAGGCGAGAAAGTGTAAGGGTGAGGGAGGGTTAGGTTTGGTCAGGATTGGTGTCGTAGGGCGGGGTTCACCCCGCTGCCTCCGTTTCGGTTCAAACACCATTGACCAAGGCCCGCGCAGGGTTGCCTCATGCCAAATTATCGCCGACCCAAGATCACCGGAGCGTCCATCTTCTTCACCGTAGCGTTGGCACGGCGGGGTGAGACGGTCTTGGTGGATGAGATTGATGCATTGCGCGATGCAGTTCGGGTGACAAAGCGTGAGCGTCCGTTCCACATTGATTCCTTTGTAGTGTTGCCGGACCATTTGCATTGCGTGTGGACATTGCCGGTTGGGGACCGGGAGTTTTCCACGCGGTGGGACGCCATCAAGGCGCGGTTTACGCGGAGCATTCGCGATACCGGTGGGGTGGGTTTTCAACCCACCGAAGCGAAACGGTTGGGACATGCGGTAGGGTGGAACCCCACCCTACGGCGTTCGGCAAGCAAGATCGCGAAGGAGGATGCGGGTGTATTCGAGTGTGCATTGGGATGCGGAGTTTCGGGTGGGGATGGATTTGGTGGTGTAAGGCGGAGTTTTACCCCGCCGATTTGGTGGATACAGGTGGGGTGAAACCTCACCCTACTAGCCATCTAATCGCTCTAAGCTATTGAAAACTAGCCGGTAATCACTCTCATCGAGCTTGGCTTGAGAAAACCTGACGCTTGGGCGCACAATGCTGTCCAGAAATTCAATGAGAGATCGCGAAGACCTTGCTCCAAATACAATGCCAGACAGCATATAATTCGGTATTTGGTAGTAACCGGGATCAAACTTGGGAGTCTTCAGTGACCGCCATTCATTCTCATGGCGCCAGTGCTCAGACTTACATAACAACGTGGCATTATCTATGCGAGCCTCATCTTCGCCGGATAACTGGAATTTGTCGGGAAAACGCCAAGCAGCCATTCGATGCATCATATCCAAGGTCGACAGCATTGGCCTTTCAGACACGTATCTGACGTCGCCAACTGCTTCACGACCAGAGCTCGTGCTCGGATCTCTTGCAAATTCAAAAGCGAACGAAGCATGCGAGGAAGAATAATAGCTCCACATCAACACATTGTCTGGGCGGTCTGAGAAACACGCGATCAAACTGCTACTGCGGTAATCAGAAAAAGTAGCGCGGGTGGTTTTTATGTGCTGCCCAAAGTCTTTGAGGTGGCGCCTTGCCTTTGATTTCGACACACCGTGGTCGGCCAAAGCTTTTACAAAATCCTCATTTGCAAAAGTCGCATTTCTCCCAGCAATTGGCCAAAAACTCTTCTCAAAGAAGTCTTTCACTTCTTTGATGGAGCTATCAACAAAGGCAGGATTGGTATCAAATGGGTCGTTCTGTTCGGAAAGTCTTGAGTGCCATACGCGAGACCTCTGCGCATTCTCTATTTCAAGCTTAAGACGATCGAATGATTTGGAATCATCAAGCGATGTTTTCGTATACCCCCGATACCGATAAAGGTTGGTTGGTGCAGGTTTTAATTCAGCCATCCATCTTCAACGCCGAGATAAATGCTTCTTGCGGAATATCCACCTTCCCGAACTGACGCATCTTCTTCTTCCCGGCCTTCTGCTTATCAAGCAGCTTCCGCTTCCGCGTCGCGTCCCCGCCGTAGCATTTGGCCGTCACATCCTTGCGCATGGCGGATAATGTCTCGCGCGCGATGACCTTGCCGCCAATCGCCGCCTGGATCGGGATTTTGAACATGTGGCGGGGGATCAGGTCTTTGAGCTTTTCGACCATGGCGCGCCCGCGCATTTCGGCCCGGTCGCGGTGGACCATGATCGACAGGGCGTCCACCGGCTCGTCATTCACGAGGATCGACATCTTGACCAGATTGTCCTCGCGGTAGCCCGTCAGTTGGTAGTCGAAGGAGGCATAGCCCTTGGTCACCGATTTCAGCCGGTCGTAGAAGTCGAACACCACCTCGTTCAGCGGCAGGTCATAGACGACCATGGCGCGGGAGCCGGCGTAGGTGAGGTCTTCTTGTATCCCGCGGCGGTCCTGGCACAGCTTCAGCACGTCGCCGAGGTAGTCGTCGGGCACAAGGATCGTGGCCTTGATCCGCGGCTCTTCCATATGGTCGACGATCGACAGGTCGGGCATGTCGGCGGGGTTGTGCAGTTCCATCATCGTGCCGTCGCGCATGTGGACGTGGTAGATGACCGAGGGCGCGGTGGTGATCAGTTCGATGCCGTATTCGCGTTCGATCCGGTCGCGGATGACTTCGAGGTGCAGGAGGCCCAGGAAGCCACAGCGGAAGCCGAAGCCGAGGGCGGCGGAGGTTTCCATTTCGAAGGAGAAGGACGCGTCGTTGAGGGCGAGTTTGTCGATGGCGTCGCGGAGGTCTTCGAATTCGGCCGAGTCCACGGGGAAGAGGCCACAGAACACCACTGGTTGGGCAGGTTTGAAGCCCGGCAGTGCTTCGACTTCCTTGCGTTCGTGGGTGATCGTGTCGCCCACACGGGTGTCGCGGACCTGTTTGATCGACGCCGTGAGGAAACCGATCTCGCCGGGGCCGAGGCTGTCCACCATCTCCATTTGCGGGCGGAAGACGCCAACGCGATCCACGTGGTGGACGGTTTTGTTGGACAGGAATTTGATCCTTTCGCCCTTCTTGAGCCGCCCGTCGATGACGCGGATCAGGACGATGACGCCGAGGTAGCTGTCGTACCAGCTGTCGACCAGCATGGCCTTGAGGTCGGCGTCGGGATTGCCCTTGGGGGCGGGGAGTTCGGTGACGATGGCCTCCAGCGTCTCCATGATCCCCTCGCCCGTCTTGGCCGACACCGCAATGGCGCCGGACGCGTCGATGCCGATCACATCCTCGACCTGTTCGGCGACGCGGTCAATGTCAGAGGCGGGTAAGTCGATCTTGTTGAAAACAGGGACAATTTCGTGGTCGGCATCAATGGCCTGATAGACGTTGGCGAGCGTCTGCGCCTCGACCCCTTGGGTGCTGTCCACGACCAGAAGCGACCCTTCGACGGCGCGCATGGAGCGGGAGACCTCGTAGGCGAAGTCGACGTGACCGGGGGTGTCGATCAGGTTCAGGACGTAGTGCTCGCCATCCTTGGCGGTGTAGTCGATGCGGACGGTGTTGGCCTTGATCGTGATGCCCCGCTCGCGTTCGATATCCATGCTGTCGAGCAGCTGTTCCTTCATGTCCCGGTCGGCCACGGTGTTGGTGGACTGGATGAGCCGGTCGGCGAGGGTCGATTTCCCGTGGTCGATATGCGCGACGATGGAGAAATTGCGGATATGTGAGAGCGGTGTCATGGTTGGGATATGTAAGGGTTTTTGGGGTTGGTCAATGGGGGTGGTGTCGCAGGTGGGGTGCAGGTGTGAGTGAGGTGGATTTTTCGGACATAGATCAGTCTACAGTTTGGTTTCACGAACAGAGCTTTGAACTATGCTGTGCGCTCACCAGCCGTGCTGCGCTGCGGATTATTGCAAACATCAGCCTTGCGGGAGGATTGCTTCGGCACCAAGTTGCGCTGAGTGCATTGCGCGCAACCCTCACTTCTACCATCCGCTCCAAATACGGGTCCGGGAGAACGAATCCATCGGCAGAATCTGCACACACTGGCGCGCTTGATGCAGCAGCCGCCGCACATCGTAGTGGTTCTGAACATTCATTGGACGCCGCGGCAAGAGCCGCCCTTGCCGCTGCAAATTCCTCACTCCCGGATCGAGCGAATAGTTATGCAAATCGGGCTGCAAAATCTGTGAACATCTCCCTATCCGCCGCTTTTCCCGCAGTTCGTACAGTCCACCCTGTAGACGAAGCTTCGCCCCACTTAGATTCGGTTTCTTTTGCTTTACGATCTGCTCTCAAAATGGACACAAAGCTCTTTGCGAATGAACTGCTGGAAACGCCCGTCTGGACGGACGCGGAGTTGCCACCAGTATTGGCCACCAACCATATGGCATTTCTAAGCTTTCTTAATGAACATCAGGATTGGGCTTTTTGGCTAAGCTGGTATTCTCAAATGTGGGACGGCACGTTTCGTGATTGGGACTTGGCAACCAAGGTTGCGCTGATTCCGAATGAGGTGTGGGAAGGAGAAGATGCGGTTGCCAAGGTGGCCGAGGCGATCCGGGAGATTGAGGCCAGACTACTTATCGACCGATTACCCCAAGTCGAAGAAGTATTTGAGGAAGCCGGCGGATGGTACAACGTTCGAACCACGGGTTTCGATTCAAACAGGCTAATCGATAGCATCGAAAACCGTGTCCGCTTCACGCTCGACCTCGCCGTTCGAAGCAACGCTTGCGATCTGAACGAGATGAGCACAGCGGCCAAGGTCTTGCGCCATGCTTTGGACAATTGCCTAGACGACCCCAACGCGGTGGAGCAATTCCTGCGCCGCGCAAGCGACATGATCAGGGCACGCATGGCGGATGGGTCCTTTGCCAACGACGATGAATTGGACATGCTGGTTGCGACTTTGGACGAGTTAGCGCTCCAACTGCGGGCGGATCATCCAGACGTGGCACAGGCTGTCGATGCGCGGGCCAGTCAGCGTTTCAAGGAACTGGACACCGCGCAACGGTTGGCTGGTGCGCAGCTTATCGAGGATTTGCGCGAAGGAACGACCGGGCGGCTTGATGCTGAATTGGGTTTGGCAACCGAAACACTCCGCGACGGATCAAATGACACGGCGAACGCAGACGCATTGAAGCAAAGTGGCAATCGTGCTGGCAAAATCAGCTTGGCAGAACGCGCCAAGGCTGCGGAGAGTTCCGGGCCAATGGCGGGGCTCAAGATTGGATTGCGCGCGCACAAAGTTGTGGATTTCGTGCTTGGTTTGATTTCGTCTGGTCCAATGTGACGAGCCCCGCCATAGACAGGCCACGGGCTGGCGTCTGACCTTTGAGCGGCAGTGCTTTATGGCGGCGGGGTACATCTTCGATCTGAGCGATGTGCAAGCGTCAACCCATCGCCAGTCCGGGGGGCGGCCTGTCGATGGCGCGGCGGCCTACGGCCTTGATTCCGCGCTGTGGTGCTTTGTGGATATGTCGCAGGCGGTGTTTGGTCGGGGCTTGGCGGGCTGAAGCCCGCCCTACGGAGTTGCGCTGGCACCCACGCTTTCTCCTGTCGTGCATCGGCTGCGCCGATACCCTGCCGGGGCGACGCGCACCGCCTTGCGGTACGCTAAATCGCCCGGTCTACCGCGTCCGCTGCGCGCGTAATGTCGCGCCCGACGCCCTTAGCGGTTTCACAGGCTGCGAGTGCAGTGGCGGCAACGACTGCCAACAGGATCAAACGGGTGCGGTTCATTCTGCTCTCCGATCTTTTGCAATTCACATAAACAGACGGGCCTGTCTGGTCAAATCAACTGCCCGCGCATCGGCGGGTTTTTCCACAAGAGGCTTGGAAATTGGCGCGACCCAAGGCCGGGATGTGCTGCGGGCCAAAAGGGGCAAGGGATAGGCGCTGATCCTCTCGTGCATCGGCTGGCGCCGATACCCTGCCGGGCGACGCGCGCGGTCCACGGCTGCACGCTTGTTCGTGAATTGCCCTTGTCCTATGTTTACGGCATAGTTTGCATATTCAGAGCGGGCCAACCCGTCACAGCAGAGACGAGCAGAGATATGAAACTCTCGACCACGATCATTGCCGGGGCCGCGGCCCTTGGACTGGCCGCCTGTGGCGGCGGATCCTCCTATTCGAGCGCGCGGGCTGTTCCCACGACCCCGGTGCTGTTTGCGACCGGCCCGATCTATTCCGCCTGCCGAAGCGGGGGGCGGGATCAGGCCAGCCGGGCGCGCTGTGGCTGCGTGCAGGCCGTTGCCAACCAATCGCTGAGTTCGGCGGACCAAAGCCGTGGCGCGGGGTTCTTCAGCAACCCGCAACAGGCACAGGAAGTGCGCGTGTCCGATCGCTCAACAGATGAACGGTTCTGGCGCCGTTGGAAGGACTACAGCGACAGCGCCGCGCGGCAGTGCACCTGAGCTAAAAGTCCTTGATCCAGAACTGCAGCGGTTTTTCCGTCTCGGCCCCCTGATCGACGTCCTTCCAGGAGAAATGGGCGACAACACCGGGCATCCGTCTATATCCACGCCCTTCCCAAAAAGGATCCAGGGGGCGGTACGCGCTGGGGCGCAAGGGGTGGTCCGGTGGTCGCAGGACCGAGGCAAAGCACATACTTTTGTAGCCCAAGTCGCGTGCATGGGCCTCGCGCATGTCAAAAAAGCGGTGGCCTAGCCCACGGCCGCGAAAGCGCGGCAGCAACACGCTTTCTCCGCAATAGAAGCATGAGTTTATGTCGAAATTCGCGCCGTCAAACGCGTCGGAGAACGCATCAGCATGTTCCACCAGGGGCGCCGCTGTCGCCGCCCCCACCATCCAGTCGCCATCGTAAGCCGCAACGACGACCGCACGGTCGCTTTGTTCGTAAACCTCGAGGTAACGACGTTCATAGGCGGCATCGCCTTCATACAGATACGGCCAATCCCGAAACACCGCGAGGCGCAGCTTTGCCACATCATCCAGCGCTTCGGTCAGGGCTGGTCCGGTCAGTGTCTCGATCCTCATGCCCCGACCTGTCGCACCCAATCCGCAAGGTTGTAATAGGTGGTGACGCGGGCGATTTTACCGTCCCGAATGTCAAAGAAGGACCCGGCGGGCAGGCAATAGGTCTGACCGCGCGCCTCGGGCAGCCCTTCATCCGTTTGCAGGTAGGTGCCATTGACGGTGTATTCGGCTGCAGCGCGCGTGCCACCTTGGGCCGAGAACACCACCATGTCGGTGAGCCTCTCCGCGTAGCATTGGTTCATATGCGTGCAAAACGCCCGGAACAGGTCCTTGCCTTCGCGCACCTGTCCTTCGTTCACATGGTGGGCCACGTCCTCGGTCAGGCAAGCCAGCATGCCCTCGACATTGCCAGCATTGAACGCTTCGAAATAATCACTCACGATCTGCATCAGTTGCCCTCCCTGGCCGGCCCCCACCGCTCGACAAGGCGGGTAATGATCTGGTCGCGGGCGGCGCGGTAGCTTTCCAGCTTCGCCTCGCGCGTCTCACCCAGACCGGTCGGATCGAGGATCGGCCAGTATTCGACCTCAAGATGATAGTAGCGCGTCAATTCCAGTGCACGCCGTTGACTGGCCGGGCTGAGGGCCACAACCAGGTCGAAGGACGACAGGTCGTCGCCCCAATCCTCCATCTCGTCAAAGCTCCGCGAACGGTGGCGGCTCAGCTCCACATCCAGTTCCTGGCACACGGCGATGGAAAAGCCATCGATCTCCATGTCGTTCTTGACGCCGACGGATTGGACATAGGTGCCGGTGCCATAGAACTTCTTCATGATCCCCTCTGCCATGGGGGACCGAACCGCGTTGTGATCGCAGCAAAAGAGGATGGATTGCGGCAGCGTTTCGGTCATCTATCCGCCGAAATGCAGCACGCAGATCAGGGTAAAAAGGCGGCGGGCGGTGTCGGTGTCGACCTCTGCCTTGCCTTCCAGCCGTTCCTGAAGCACCCGGCTGCCCTCGTTGTGGATGCCGCGGCGGGCCATGTCGATGGTCTCGATCTGGCTGGGAGGCAGCTTCTTGACCGCCTCGAAATAGCTTTCGCAGATCTGGAAGTAGTCCTTGACCACTTGCCGGAAGGGGCCGAGGGACAGGTGAAACTCGGCCGCCTTCTCGTCAGCTTCGGTGGCAACGTCAAAGACCAGACGCTTGTCGCGAATGGACAGACCTACATTGTAGGGCCCCTGCGGTACCGGGCGGCCATCTCGGCCCGGCAGGACAAAGGTATTGTCCTCGAGCAAATCAAACATCGCCACTTTGCGTTCCTGTTCGATCTCGGGGGTTGGGGGCGGTAGGTTGGCATCATCCAATGTGATGCGGGCAATTCGGGTCATGGCGCGGGGCCTTCGGCAACGAAACAATCTTTCGCAATGCTTAGGGTCTGGAACCGCGCAATACAATGCCACAATGCCGCGCACCGCATTTCATGCCAAAGCGGGGATGCCCTTCTTCTGGCTGAAAATACCACGGGGGGCGGCGCAGCCGGGGGGCTGGCCCCCTTCTACCCGTTCAACTTGCGCAAACGCGCAGTCACCGACAACCCGTGCGCCTCAAGGCTTTCGGAGGCGGCCAACCGCTCTGCCCCGGGACCAATGGCGCGCAGAGCCTCTGGCGACATCTGCGCCAGCGTGGTCCGCTTGACGAAATCCATGACCGACAGGCCCGACGAAAACCGGGCAGAGCGGGCCGTGGGCAGCACGTGGTTGGGGCCGCCGATATAGTCGCCGATGGCCTCGGGCGTCCACTGGCCCAGGAAAATGGCGCCGGCATGAGTGATCGCTTCTGACAGGACCACAGGGTCAGCGACACACAGCTCAAGGTGCTCCGGAGCGATGCGATCCGACAGCGCGGCCGCGACCTCAAGGTCCGGGACTGTGACAATCGCCCCGAAGTCCCGCCAACTCGCCCCCGCGATGGCGCGGCGCTCCAGCGTTTCAAGGCGTGCATTCACCGCGTCAGCCACCGCCCGCCCGAAAGCAGCATCTGTCGTGATCAGCAGCGATTGCGCGCTTTCGTCATGCTCAGCCTGGCTGAGCAGGTCGAGGGCAATCCAGTCGGGATCATTGTCGCCATCCGCAATCACCAGGATTTCGGACGGGCCCGCGATCATGTCTATGCCGACCTTGCCGAACACGCGTCGCTTGGCAGCGGCCACAAAGGCGTTGCCAGGACCGGTGATCTTGTCCACGGGCGCAATCGTATCCGTGCCATAGGCGAGGGCCGCAATCGCCTGCGCGCCCCCGATACGGTAAATCTCGTCCACGCCCGACAGTTGCGCGGCCAGCAGGACCAACGGGTTGATCACCCCGTCCGGCGTGGGAACGGTGATGGCCAGACGCCCCACACCCGCCACCTTGGCCGGAATGGCATTCATCAGGACGGAGGACGGGTAGCTGGCCAGCCCGCCAGGCACGTAGAGGCCCGCCGTCGACACTGGTGTCCAACGCCAGCCCAGCGTGGCACCGACTTCGTCGGTCCACTGCGCATCCTCGGGCATCTGGCGTTCGTGATAGGCGCGAATGCGGCTCGCCGCGAGGGCCAGCGCATCACGATCCTCCTGCCCAACCTCTGCAACAGCCCCGGCAATCTCATCCGCGCTGATGCGCAGGGTGTCCAGCGTCAGGGCAATGCGGTCAAAACGTTCGGTCAGCTCAATGACGGCAGCATCCCCTCGCGCCCGCACGTCGGCGATGATATCGGCCACAACCGCATCCACGTCCGGGCTATCCTCGCGCTTGGCGGACAGAAGGGCGGCAAACTGCGCCTCGAAATCAGCGTCGCTGTGGTCAAGAAACTGGGGCATGGATGTCCTTTCCGGCTGAGGCGGGACATAGCGGGCAGGTCGCGCAGGCTCAAGGGGCGGGGCAGACGACACGTTCGCCTGACCGTGGAACGGTCAGACAGTATTTACCCAAAGGCTGCAAAGCGGGCGTTCATTCAAAGCGTCGCAACGCCTGATGTCGGGACGACGAAAAGAGCCGGACAAACCACAGCGTTTTAGGGAATGTTCATTCGCTGTGCTGATGCCACATGTCTGTGACGATCTCCCAACCGTCATCTTCGGGTTCCAGAACAAACAAATACGTACCCGTCGCATCCATACCCTGGCTTTCGATCTTGGCATCGACGGAACCAATCATCACGGCCAGCGTTTCGTCGTCGGAGACAAAGAGATGGTCAATCGTGTGCGTGACCTCGCCTTTGTTCTGCGTAACAAATTCAAAGAGTTGACGTGGTCCTTGCAGGCCTTGCGTCACCCGAGCGCCCTGAGCGATCCAAAGCGTATCGTTTGCGTACAGGTTCACCAGGCGCTCTGGGTCATGAGCGGCGGCAGCCGCGTTAAACTCATCATTCACTGCGGTGAGGGTGGCCGGAATGCCCGTTTCTGCATGAGCCACCGTTGCGAAGGTGAATGTCATGATCAGAGGGGCAAATAGGATGCGTTTCATCTTGGGTGTCTCCGTTGAGCTGGGGCGGGGATGATCGTGAAAGAGCGCTCCGAGGAGCGCTTGGACGACTTGAGGTGGACCTAGTTCACCTCGTTGCGCGTCATGATGACCTCTCGCGTGATTTGCCAGCGGTCCTCTTCGAACGTGAAGTCGATGCTGAGCGTCACCAACTGTTTGCGGTTGGTCACGTTGTTCTTGCGGCTGATGAGGATATGGCCACGGGTGTCGTCAGCTTCGACCAGATGATACTCGGCCCATGGGTTCGGGTCGCCCATCTGGGACATCGCGGCCTTCACATGCTCCATGAAGCCCGGTTTGTCATTCTGTATCAGCACCCCGTCATCGGTCAGAAGATAGGTGCGCATATCCTTGTGGTAGGTGCGGTCCAGCACGTCGAAGGCATGGCCGGATACGCCGGTGATAAGACTGTCCAGCGTGGCTTTGACGGCAGCGGTATTCGGGTGATCTGTGGTCATTGTCATGAAGTTTCTCTTTCTTGGGAAAGCGGTGTTTCAGGCATAGATGCCGTTGGCCGGAAAGGGCTCCGTCATGCCGCGCATGAACCGAAGGCCACGGACCAAAGAGGGCATTTGCGGGCGCAGGAACGGAACGTTCGAGATGTCGACCATGCACAATTCGCGATCTTCGTTCACCACGAACAGACCCGGCTCTGCAAACGGGCCTTCAACATCGATCCCGTGGCGGGGGCTTGAGATGTAAAGGCCCAGCGCCTTCATATCTTCTATCGACAGGCCATAGCCGACGGAGAAGTCAGGGCTCACCTCGCCAATCTGGTCCTTGGCTCGCGCTGCACTGTCAGAAGACACCGCAACAACTTCGATGGACAGCTCTTTCAAGGCAGCTACAGCCTCGTTGATCTCGCCCAGGTAACGCGTGCAGATGGGGCAGTGCTTGCCCCGATAAACCACGATCATCTGCCAGTCATATCCTTTGGACGGAACACCCAGCCGAAGGGAGCCTCCCCCAAGCTTGGGAACTTCAATCGCAGGAAATATTTCTCCGGGTGCTGGCCTTGCAGGCTGCATGAGCGCTCTCCTTGACTTTCCTAACGAACGATACATAAATAAAGCTCGACAGCCGTCAAGGACTTTTATTGTGAACGATACAAAAAAAATGGGAAGACCCCGGAGCTTTGACGAGGACGAAGCGCTGATGGCCGCGATGAATGCCTTTTGGACAAAGGGCTATGCCGCAACGTCCATGAAGGATCTGACCGCCGCGATGGGCATCAGCGGGCCCAGCATCTATTCGGCCTTTGGCGACAAGCGCGAGCTCTACCTCAAGACAATCGACCGCTACGCGGATGTCGACGGGTGCGCGCCGATTGTTGCTTTTGAAGGGGCCCGAACGATTGAGGATGCGGTGCGAGGGTTTTTGATGTCCGTGGTCTCGCACTCAACCCAGCAGGAAGGCGCACCACGAGGCTGCTTTCTGGCCTCTTGCGTGGCAACAACGGTCGGCGAAGTTGATGGTGTTGCGGAACGGATGGAGAAGGCCATTCAGGACACGGATGCCCGGCTTGCCGCCCGGTTCGATCAAGAGAAGGCAAAAGGAAATCTGCCAGATGATTTCCCATCTCAAGATCGCGCGCGGCTGTTGCACGACATGCGCCAGGGTTATGTGCACCGCAGTCGGGCCGGCTGGTCCGCAGACGCGCTGCTTGAGGACCTCGAAGACAGGGTACGTATGCTAGTAGATTGACTTGGAAGCACTTTAGCAGACGCAGACCTTCAAACGATCCGAAGTATCGGTGGGTTTGGGACGATAGGCGCCCCCCATGATACATCCACCTGATTTTTTGAAGTAAGGATGTCTGGCAAGGGGCAGCTTGCTGCACCAGAACCACGTTTGAACAATGTGCTGGATCCCCCGTACGGCAGACGCCTTACGCGATGGCGCGGATCATGATCAGGTCGGTCTCGGCATGACCATCGCTCAGGGTGGCGTTGGGTATTTGCCCAACCTCCCGAAAGCCCGCGCGCATGTAGAATGCAATGGCGCGCGCGTTACTGGCCGCCACGAACAGTTCCAACTGACTGATGCCCAATTGGCCCGCGGCATCTGCGATCCCTTCGACAAGGGCGGTCGCCGCACCACTGCCCTGCGCACCGGGCTGAACAAAGAACGCGCCAAGATCGGCCCGATGCTTTGTCTGCGCTTTTGTCTGAGGGATCAGGCTGCCGATGCCGACAAGGGTTGAGCCCGTAAACACGCCAAAGCTGTGCCCATTCTCCAGACGCTCCGCGATGGTGTCCAACGACACAGCCGCAGCCTCATCATAAGTGGTTAGGAACGCCTGTGGGTAAGTCGACAACGCCTCGAGCCGCAGCGCGCGCCAGTCTGCCGCATCTGCGCCGGTCAGACGGCGCACGGACAGGTCAGTCATCGTGTTTGGGCACCGATTTCGACGGGGCCATGTAGGGTCTGGTCACATCCTTGAGCGTCACGTCAATCGCTTCGACCGACAGGCGCAGCGCACCATCGCCCGCGAGCGTCAGCAGGATCTCCCCTGCCCCATCCTCGCCCGCCTCGAATGTGACCGACAACAGCGACAGGATCACATCCTTGTCCGACCGATCCACGCCCTGACTGGAGACCCGCAAAACGCCAGCGAAGGCCAGCAGGGATTGCACCCGCTCGGGCGCGTGACGATCCTTGCCTTCATCTTCCCAACGGAAGCGGTTGACCAGCAGAGCAAAGGATCGCCCGCGTGCATCCCAACGCATTTCCGTGATCGGAAACACCGCATCCTGCACCAGCGACGACACCACCTGCAGATCATCCGCATCCAGTGCCCCAAGGTTCAGAGGCGCCTCGCGCCCGTCTTCAAACCGTGCGTCTTGCATCAGTCCCCCGAAATCCGTTCAATATTTGCACCTACGCCCGACAGCTTGCGCACCACATGTTCATAGCCGCGGTCAAGGTGATAGACGCGTGCAACCCGCGTTTCCCCTTTCGCAGCAAGGCCCGCAAGGATCAGGCTGACGCTCGCCCGCAGGTCCGTTGCCATGACCGGCGCGCCTTTCAGTTGGTCGACCCCTTTCACGGTGGCCGTTCCGCCATGCACCTCGATATCAGCCCCCATGCGCACCAATTCCGGCGCGTGCATGAAGCGGTTCTCAAAAATCTTTTCTTCCAGCACCGATGTGCCCTCGGCCGTGCAGAGCAGCGCCATCATCTGTGCCTGCAGGTCGGTCGGGAAGCCCGGAAAGGGTTCGGTCGTCACATCCACGGCGCGGATGCGCCCGTTCTTGCGCGCGACCTTCAGCCCCTTGTCGGTTTCCGAAACGCTGATCCCTGCCGCGTCCAGCTTTTCGCAGAAGGCGCCCACAAGGTCGATCTTGCCGCCGAGCAGCTCAACCTCGCCCCCGCAAATGGCCGGGGCCAGCATGTAGGTGCCCAGCTCGATCCGGTCAGTGACAACGCGGTGGGTGGCGCCGTGCAGCTTGTCCACGCCTTGAATGGTGATGGAGGGTGTCCCGTCGCCCTCAATCTGCGCGCCCATGGCCCGAAGGCAGGTGGCAAGGTCCACGATCTCGGGCTCGCGCGCGGCGTTGTTGATGACCGTGGTGCCCTTGGCGAGCGTCGCGGCCATCATGATGTTTTCGGTGGCCCCCACGGACGCGAAGGGGAAGTCGATCACCGCCCCCTTGAGCTTGCCGCCCTCCGCCTTGGCGTGCAGGTAGCCGTCGCGCAGGTCGATCTCTGCCCCCATCTTGGCCAGGCCATCAGTGTGGATGTCCATGGGCCGCGCACCGATGGCGCAACCGCCAGGCAAGGAGACCTCGGCATGCCCTTCCCGCGCCAGAAGCGGGCCAAGCACCAGGTTCGAGGCACGCATCTTGCGCACAATGTCGTATTCGGCGCGCGTGTTGATCGCGCCATGGCAGGACATCGCCTGCACCTGCCCGTCCTGCATCGACGTGACCTCGGCCCCGAGCGATTGCAGCAGTTGCGTCATGGTGCGGATGTCCGACAGGCGCGGCGCATTGGTGAGCGTCAGCGGCTCGTCACTGAGCAAGGTCGCTGGCATCAGCGTCAGGCAGGCGTTCTTGGCCCCCGCGATGGGGATCTGCCCGTTCAGGGTGCCGCCACCCTTGACCAATATGCTATCCATTGTCCTGCTCCTCTTTATTGCCTGCCTGTGCCCGTGCCTTGGCTTGTGCCTTGCGCTTGGCCATATTGGACTTGAGCGCCTGTTTGAGCCGCGCGTCGCGGTCGTCTTTTGCCGTGGGCTTGGGTGGGGTTTTATCTGCCATGCCGCTTCTGTAGCGCAGGGGGCATTTGGCGTCCAGAATGGGCTTGCATGGGTGGCGGTTTGGGGCTATCCCGCCGCGCACGGCGCTGCTGTAGCTCAGAGGTAGAGCACTCCCTTGGTAAGGGAGAGGTCGAGAGTTCGATTCTCTCCAGCAGCACCATCGTTTCCCGACCCATTGAGACAGAGGCGCTTCTCCGCAAGTGTCAGGCCTCGACGTACGTGCATCCCTTGCGGGATACGCTGAGCGCGAGAGTTCGATACTCTCTAGCAACACAATACGTATTCTAATAATTCGTCGCCGTTCCGCTAAGCCAAAGAGGTTACAGCGCTCTTTCTTGTGACACAATTGGACCTTCAATGCCGACACCCATGAAGCGCGGCGACATCGAACATGCCAATGTCCAAGTCCTCTCTGACCATGGTGAAAGCGTTGTAGGGACGACAGTGACCGTGCCGATCGGGGCACTCTGAAACAAGGCTGGCAATCACGCGTGTCATTCCCCAGAACAAAGGACACGGCAGACGCCAAATGCAGGCATGCTGAAGTGATTACTGCGCCGCGCCGCTTGGGCGACACCACCCACAGACCCGTTCGTGGCACCGCTCTTCTGCCCCTGACCTCAGCATTCGCCCGACGCTTGCCCCCGCGCAAGTGCTGTCCTGTCGGGATACACGGCAAAAGGAACCTTGGTTTCTTGCTGAGACAGGATGTGACCAGATATCTCGGCAAAACACTCGCAATCAACGTCGTATGCGCTGTTCTCGCAGTAGGCCAACTCTTGTCCTGTAATTTCTTCATATTCGGCCTGGCTCACACCAGAACCGGCTGAATTGCCGCCGCTTGTAAGCGGCGGAAAGAAAGAGATGCCAAAAAGCAGCAACACAACCGTGCCGATGATAGCGAGGTATCTGAGGTAGATGTATATCATTGCTTCTCTTGCTCCCCTCGAGAGCTTCGCAAGTCCGGGTTAACGAATGCTTTTCAATCTGGCATCGCTTTTCCCAAGAATATGTCTGATCTGATGTTGGTCAGATAATCCTTGGCGATGGCCTCGATCAACCGGCCCTAGGTGGTGCAGGAAAAGAGCGGCTATGTCGTGATGTCGGCGGCCAGCAATTATGGTGAGGGGTCGACATTCTTGGCCCCTTTTTTTCATGTCCCATGCTGGGACAGGTTCGCGGGTCAGGAATTTCAATGGGTTACAGAGGCGGATTAACCACCTGTTAGGAAACGCGCATGCGGGAACTTCAAAGACCCTTTGCACGCATGCCGTGACGGCGCGCCCTATGTCGGGCGGGTGACGGCGTGGACCCATGCAAGATAGTCGGCATTGGCAGTGGCTTCGATCCGGATGATCGGCGGGACGTCGTAGGGGTGGAGGGCCCGCACGGCGTCCTCAACCTGCTGGGCGAGGTCGGCCCTGGTTTTCAGAAGCAGCGGATGCTCTTGCTCGCGCTGGATGGCACCATCCCAGACATAGGCGCTTTGGATCGGGGCGTAGCGGTTGGCACAGGCGATGAGGTGCTGGTCAAGCAGCGCGTCCGTGATCGCATCGGCCGTATCGATGGAGGGGCAATTCACCCAGATGTCGATGATGTGCATGTCCAGACGCTACAATGCCAATTCGATTTGCATCAACGCCTGAGTTGCTCACCCCGGAAACGCCCCGCGTTTTCGCCGCCCCCGACCGCCCCGATGGGCGGGGGCTTCAACTTGCTAGATCGTTTACCAATTGCGCAACTTTGGCGAAGACTTCTTCACGTTTTGCTTCAGTTAGGGATTGCAAGGCATCTTTAGGATCGTTCACAGCTTGAAAGCGGCTAATTTCGGCATTACCAGCAAAAAAGCATGGCTTCGCAATTACTGGAATTATCCTGCAACCGTCTTTCTCGTGTTTCTCCAAGAGAGGTGGAAGTTCAAATTTTGCAATAAAATCAGACGCAAGAAAATCGGCAGAAACTATTAGTATAGCAACAGAGGCATTGCTTAATCCGACTTCTATCTCTGCTTTCCAATCGTCTCCTCCGACAAGTTTGGTATCGGACCAAATCTCCAAATCCAACCTGTCCATCAAGGGTTTAAGGTGAAGCTTTAGACGATCAAGAAATTGCACATCGGCATGTGAGTAACTGATAAAGACTTTCGTTGTCTTATCGGACCGCTCGACAGGTTTAGAAGCGCCAGAGCCTAGTCGTCCTTCTGTGTTCGATTTTGGTATTCGAAACCCACGCTGTTCCAACGTCTTCAAAAGGTTAACATGTTTTACTGCCCAATGTGTGCGCGAAAACTCGAAAGGCTCAAGGTCAAGCTCGAAAGTAAGGTTGGCCAAGTCTTCGTTAGAAATGGGCTCAAACTCTTCTGACAGTTCGAATGATAGATGAAATTCCGAACCTATTTCATTGATTCCTGTAACAGTTCCAACTCGCGCAAGCTTATCCACCATGTCCTCGTATACGAATAGCGTTGGTAGACCGACCATCTGCTCGAGTATTTCTGTTTTTGAGCCGACTAGCGCCTCCAGAACCGAAGGTTCTGTGTATTCAAAAACGCGGTACTTGACGAAGGTTGTTGGGCTTTTTTCCCAGTTGTCTTCAAAGGCAGAGCAAATGAAGTTATAAAATTCATTTTGATGAAACATTTGCATCGCCCCCGAGCAAAACAATTGTGATAACAAACTACTTATACGCGTGCACTTCAATCCAACCGGGTGCCGCTACGCGCACGCCTTGAACCCAAACGTAAACTCAAAAAGTCCGTCCGCCTATATCGCGCCCAGATTTCAACTGAGTGCGAACGCGCCTGCTGCGCAGACGCTGCCTCGCACCCGTTGAGTTTTACTTTGTAAAACTCAACGTACGAACTTCTTGTGTTTCAGTCGTTTGGGCTCAAGGGCATCTGGCCCCAACCGACGCTTCTTGTCTTCTTCGTAATCCTCGAAATTCCCCTCGAACCACTCCACATGCGCATCCCCTTCGAACGCGAGGATGTGTGTGCAGATCCGGTCAAGGAAGAACCGGTCGTGCGAGATCACGACCGCACAGCCCGCGAAATCGACCAAGGCGTCTTCCAGTGCCCGCAATGTCTCGACGTCCAGATCGTTGGTCGGTTCGTCCAAGAGCAGCACGTTGCCGCCCTCTTTCAATAGCCGCGCCATGTGCACGCGGTTGCGCTCACCACCTGACAGCAGCGACACCTTCTTTTGCTGGTCGCCACCCTTGAAGTTGAAGGATGAGCAGTAGGCGCGGGAATTCACCTGCGCGTCACCCAGCTCAATGATCTCGGCCCCGCCGGAAATGGCTTCCCATACGGTATCGTTCGCAGCCAGATCATCGCGCGACTGGTCGACATAGGACAATTGCACCGTGTCGCCCAATTCGATGGTCCCCGCATCGGGCGTTTCCTGCCCGGTCAGCATCTTGAAGAGGGTCGACTTGCCCGCACCGTTGGGGCCGATGACGCCCACGATCCCGCCGGGGGGCAGAGAGAAATCCAGCCCCTCAACCAGCAGTTTGTCACCCATGTGCTTGGACAGGCCCTGCACATCGATCACTTTCGATCCAAGGCGCTGCCCGTTCGGGATCACGATCTGTGCGCGCGTCAGCTTCTCGCGCTCAGACTGATCAGCCATCTCGTTATAGGCATTGATCCGGGCCTTGGACTTGGCCTGCCGCGCCTTGGCGCCCTGCCGCATCCATTCCAGTTCGCGCTCCAGCGTCTTCTGGCGGCTCTTGTCCTCGCGGGCTTCCTGCTGAAGCCGCTTGGCCTTCTGTTCCAACCATGCGGAGTAGTTGCCCTCGTAGGGGATGCCGCGCCCGCGGTCGAGTTCCAGGATCCACCCGGTGATGTCATCGAGGAAGTAACGGTCGTGGGTCACGATCAGGATCGTGCCCTTGTAGTCGATCAGGTGCTGTTGCAGCCACGCGATGGTTTCGGCATCAAGGTGGTTGGTCGGCTCATCAAGCAGCAGCATTTCGGGCGCTTCCAGCAGCAGCTTGCACAGCGCGACGCGGCGGGCTTCACCGCCCGACAGGGTGGTTACATCCGCATCGTCGGGCGGGCAGCGCAGCGCTTCCAGCGACACATCAATCTGGCTGTCCAGATCCCACAAGTTCTCTGCATCGATCTGGTCCTGCAGGGCGGCCATTTCGTCCGCCGTCTCGTCCGAGTAGTTCATGGCCAGCTCGTTGTAGCGGTCCAGAACGGCCTTCTTCTCGGCCACGCCCAGCATCACGTTCTCGCGCACGGACAGGGCCGGATCCAGTTGCGGCTCCTGCGGCAGATAGCCGACCTTGGCGCCCTCGGCGACCCACGCCTCGCCGGTGAAATCCTTGTCCATGCCCGCCATGATCTTCATCAGCGTGGACTTACCGGCGCCGTTCACACCCACGACACCGATCTTCACGCCCGGCAGGAAGTTCAGGTGGATATTCTCAAAGCACTTCTTGCCCCCGGGATAGGTCTTGGAGACACCCGACATGTGATAGACATATTGATAGGCAGCCATGGCATCCTCCCGGAAAAACTGTGCAGGTCCGTCTACCCGGCACGCGGGCAAAGGGCAATGCATCGCCGGCCATGGAAATGTCATTTGGTGAAGCCAACCGACCTGTGTTAGCGGTGATCAACGCAACCTACGGAAGTGCCTGACATGAGGCGGTTTATCCTGTTTGCAGTCTGCTGGGTCATGGGAGGCTGCGCGGTTGGCATCAGTCTTGCGCCACCACCAAACCTGTATCGAAGCGGTCTGAATTACCCCGATGATCTGGTGCCCGCGGTCTGGCGCACCGCCGAACCCAAGATTTTCTACATGACCGATCGCGCACCGAATGGTGAAAACTATGGGGCCAACAGGTCGGATTCGATGGCGTTTGGGGCAGCCACGGTCAAGTTCGGACGCGATCTGGGGTGGGAAGAACTGCTGGACAGGACCCGCAGCGACTCCGATCAAAACATTTCGAGCCTCTGGGTGCCGGATTTCCAAGAGATCGTGCGGTTCGAAGCAACGCCACTGCCCTACGCCCGGGCAGACGGGCAGCTCAACCACCTGCAACAGTCATTGGATGTCTACAACGAACAGGCCGCCCGCTTTCAGGCTGTGATCGCGGACGAGATTGCCCAAACCGGCAACCGCAGCCTGCTGGTCTATGTCCACGGCTTCAACAACGATTTCGAAGACAGCCTGACGACGCTTGCCAACATGTGGCACTTTGCCGGGCGCGAGTCTGTTCCGGTTTCTTTCACATGGCCTGCCGGCAACGGGGTTGGTCCGCTTGGTTACTTCCGTGACCGGGATGCGGGTGTCTTTTCCGTACACCACACCAAGGAATTCCTGCGCATACTGGCGGATATGCCAGAGGTCGACAACATCGACATCATTGCGCATTCGCGTGGCACGGATGTGGTCACGACGGCCCTGCGCGAACTGATGATCGAAGCGCGCGGCGCCGGTGTACACCCCAAGCTTGCCCTCAAAACGGGCACATTGATCATGGCGGCCCCCGATCTTGACGTTGATATCGTGCGTCAACGCTTGCAGGCCGAACGCTTTTCGGAATCCTTTGAACAGATCAATCTGTACATCAACCCGAACGACGGCGCGTTGCGCTTGTCGGCTTATCTGACCCGTTCGATCCGGCTGGGTGCTCTCAGGAACGAAGATTTTGTCGATGGTGAACTGGCAATCCTCCAGAAAGAGGGGCTGGTGCATTTCATCCGGGTGGAAAATGTGCGCGGTGGCTTCGGACATGCCTATTTCCGCGACAACCCGGCCGTCCTGTCCGACGTTGTATTGGCTTTGCGCACGCGAGCCTTTCCGGGGGGCACATTGCGACCCCTTGAACAGGACGAGGCGGGCATCTGGGTGCTGCACCCGAACTATCCCCTTGAGCGGTTGCCGGACCTTGTCGGCCTCGAAGCACGCAGGGAACGCAGCGAAGAACGGTGAGCGAACTTCACGACATGATGGCCCGCTGGGCGCAGCCCGGAACGGTGGCATGGATTGGTGTGCGCCCAGCGCGCGCGGTGGACATTCAGGTCTTGGACACGGCCAAGATTTCGGAAACCGGCATCGAAGGTGATCGCGGTCGCGCAGGTAAACGAGCCGTCACGTTGGTGCAGGCCGAACACTTGCCCGCCATCGCCTCGTATCTGGGACGTGACCAGATTGATCCGACACTGCTGCGCCGCAACATCATGGTGCAAGGCATCAATCTAGCGGGCCTCAAGGGTCGTGAGGTGCAACTGGGCACAGCCGTTTTGCGCTTTACCACCATCTGCGCACCTTGCAGCCTGATGGAGCGATTGTTGGGCCACGGCGGCTATGCCGCGATGCGCGGGCATGGCGGTTGGTGCGCCGAGGTAGTGACACCTGGGATTTTATCACGCGGTGACAAGGTGATACCGGTTGAAGCCAGACCGTCGAACTAGATGTCGAATTCCTCGATCAATTGATCGATTACGAGCGGGTTGTCGAAGGTGATACCTTCATCACGGATGCGGCGCAGCACGCGCGGTGCAGCATTTTTTCCTGCTTCTCGCCCCGCAACTTGTCCGCGTTTCGCGCCATCAGCCATGAGTTTCGGGGTCGCAGCTGTCAATGCCTGACCGGATGGCGTGCGCAGGAACGCTGCGATGTCAGTTATCTCCTGATCGCTGAAGCTGTCACGGTAAAGCGCGCGCGCCTCGTCCTGCATCGTGTCCGTGAATTCGTCAATGAACTCTTCCATGAAGATATCGAGAAAGCGCTCGATGTCCGAAACGCCCATGCCACGTTTGCGCAAATCGTTCTCGATCGCGCCCACCAACAGGGGGCGCTGCGCAGCCAACGCACCTTCGAACATAGTCCGATTGACCTGTTGCGAGATCATGTAGTCCAAGTCCGCCTCCACATCTGCAACAGCCGAACAGGCGAGCGTTGCAGCCAGCGTGAACGCGCAAAGGAACGATTTCATGGCATTGCCTTTCATATGTGCTGAGTGGCCTGTCTACACGTTGACAACCACGGCGCAACCGCCCGATAACGCCCGAACTCTGAAGAAAGGCCAAACATGCGGCGCGTGCCATATGCCCGATCCGGCCAGATCATCGGCCTCCTGGGCGGTTCCTTTGACCCGGCTCATGGGGGGCACGCCCACATCACGCGCGAGGCGATGAAGCGCTTTGGGCTTGACCGCGTTTGGTGGCTGGTG
This sequence comes from uncultured Tateyamaria sp., assembly GCF_947496075.1. GTDB lineage: Bacteria > Pseudomonadota > Alphaproteobacteria > Rhodobacterales > Rhodobacteraceae > Tateyamaria. Next base: position 456,837 of record NZ_CANMBJ010000006.1, on the reverse strand, counting down.
TCGCCGGGAAATCCGCTCAAGGCCAAAGGCCCTGCCCCGCTGGCCACTCGGCTGGCGCATGCACGGCGGGTCATGCAGCACCCGCGTGTGACGGTGACAGACATCGAGGCGCATCTGGGCACACGCTACACTGCGCAGACCCTTGCGGCGCTGAAGCAGCGGTATCGGGGCACCCGGTTCGTCTGGCTGATGGGAGCGGACAACCTTGCCCAGTTTCACCTTTGGCAAGATTGGGCCTGGATCATGGAGAACGTGCCCGTGGGCGTTCTGGCCCGTCCGGGCGATCGGATTTCGGCCCGGATGAGCCCCGCCGCGCGGCTTTATCGGTCCTACCGCATCTCGGGGCGGGCCAGCCAACTTCTGGGCCGCTCGGATGCCCCGGCCTGGTGTTTCGTGAATGTCGCCATGACCGCAGAATCGTCCACGGCGATCCGGGCAGAAGGCAAGTGGACGCCGTCCTCGGATTTGTGATCTTTGCCTGCTTGTTTGCCGGACAAAGCTGCGGTTACATAAGTCCATGTTGCACACGATTTCGAGACGGTTTTTTCTTTCCGCGCTGGCCAGTTCCACAGCCACAGCAGCCCTTGCTGCCCCTCCGACAGCCTCTTTGCGACCGCAAGCGCGTGGCGGCAATCATTTCAAGAAAGCCATTGCCGATCCGCAGGACATCATCGCCAAGGCCAAGCTGGGCGGGCGCGTCTGCTATGCGGTGGCCGACGCAAGGACAGGAACAAAGCTGGAGGGCGGCAACGCCAAGGTGGGCGCACCCCCCGCATCGGTCGCCAAGGCAGTAACCGCGCTTTATGCGCTGGGCGTACTTGGACACGCCCATCGGTTCAGCACGCGGGTTATCGCAACCGGCGGCGTGTCGGGCGGCGTGGTCCAGGGCGACCTTGTGCTGGTGGGCGGCGGTGATCCGACCCTTGATACAAATGCGCTGGCCAGACTGGCTGCGGCGCTCAAGGCCAAGGGCATCCGCGAGGTCCGTGGCGACTTCAAAGTGGCCGACGGTCTGTTCCCCGAAATCCCCACGATCGACAAGGATCAACCCGATCATGTCGGCTATAGTCCGGCGCTTTCGGGCATCGCGCTGAACTTCAACCGCGTGCATTTCGAATGGAAGCGGCAGGGCAGCAAATACAACGTCACTATGGATGCGCGGTCGGATCGATACCGCCCGGATGTGGCCATCGCGCGGATGCAGGTGAGCGAACGACGCGCGCCGGTCTATACCTATGCCGATGGCGGGCGCACCGACAATTGGAGCGTCGCGCGCGGTGCCCTTGGCAATGGCGGTGCCCGCTGGCTGCCGGTGCGCAAACCTGCGCTTTATGCCGGCGACGTGTTCCAGACACTCGCGCGGTCGCACGGTGTCGTTCTGAAGAACCCCAAGGTGGTCAGCCGCATCCCCCAAGGCACAACGCTGGCGACCCATCAAAGCGAGGACCTGCGCGCGATCCTGCGCGACATGCTGCGCTTTTCCACCAATGTCACGGCCGAAATGGTGGGGATGGCCGCGACAGTCAAACGCAATGGTCGGCCCTCCTCCCTGCGTGCATCGGCCACCGAAATGAACCGCTGGGCGAATGCCGCCCTCGGGACGACAAAGATGCGGCTCGTTGACCATTCGGGCCTTGGAGGCGACAGCGAGATGACGGCCGACGACATGGTTGCTGCACTGGTCAAGGCGCGGCAGAACAACGTGCTGCGCCCCATCCTAAAAGCGATCCCGATCCTTGATGAACAACGCCGTGCGATCAAGAACCACCCGATCGAGGTGCACGCCAAGACGGGCACATTGAACTTCGTGTCAGGGCTGGCAGGCTACATGACGGCGCGGGACGGGACCGAAATGGCCTTTGCCATCTTCGCTGCGGACGAGGCGACCCGCGCCCGCATCCCCCGCGCCAACCGTGAACGACCCCAAGGCGCGCGCAGCTGGAACCGGCGGGCCAAGGTCATGCAACAAAAACTGATTGAACGCTGGGGCGCGGTCTACGGCAGCTAGGCGGAGGGCACCTCCGCCTTACGGGTTTTGTTCATCACGTCATGTCAGCGGTGGATGGCGCAGCAAGCTGCGCCTTACATGACCCCCGTAAGGCGGATCTTGATCCGCCCCGCACGTCAGGCCGCGTTCTTCATCCTGTTCGCGTCAATGATGTCGGCGGTGGCCTGTGCCGTGGCCGCTGAGAGGGTCCAGCCGAGATGCCCATGCCCGGTGTTGTAATAGACCCCCGGCTTTGCGCCCGGCCCCACCTTGGGCATCATCGACGGCAGCATCGGGCGCAGCCCCGCCCACGGCACGCAATGCTCGGTCGATACATCGGGAAAGAACGCCTCGCACCATTCGCGCAGGGGACGGATGCGATCATCGCGGATGTCCAGGTTGTAGCCGTTGAACTCGGCCGTGCCTGCAATGCGGAAGCGCCCACGGCCCAGGCGCGAAGTCACGATCTTGGCCTCGTCATCCAGCAGGCTGACCCACGGGGCCGCTGCCTGGCTTTCGGCATCGTCCAGATTGACGGTGATGGAATACCCTTTGACCGGGTAGATATTCACGCGGTCACCGAGTTGGGCCGCAATGGCGCGGCTGCCGACGCCAGCACACACGACGATGCCGTCAAATTGCTGCATCTCTGCGGCACCTGCATGATCCCAAGTCAGGCGAACACCCGCACCGACATGCGTGATGTCCGTCACCTTGCACTTGTAGTGAAAGGACGCGCCCATCTGCTCACACCGGTCGCTCAGCGCACGGGTATAGCGGTGAATGTCGCCGGTAAAATCGCTCTCGGTATAAAAACCGCCAATCGTGTCGGCCTTCAGCGTAGGTTCCAAGCGCTGTACCTCGTCCGCTGACACCTCGCGTCGTTCCAACCCCGCCTTTTCCAGCAGGGTATTTACCCGGCGGGCATGATCGAACTCGGACTGCTGGCGGTACACATGCAGAATGCCGCGGCGCTCCATATCGAAATCGGCGCCCACTTCGCGGGCAAACTCCAGCAGATGTTCCCGCGCGGCGATGGCCAGGCGCGCCGTCTCGACCGTGTTGCGCTCGTAATCGGGGATGTTGCCCATGAATTCCGCCATCCAGGACAGCTTGTGCCAGCTGGGCGTCGGGTTCACCAGCAGGGGTGCATCGGATTTCAGCATCCATTTCAACCCTTTGAAGATGGTGCCCCAGCGGGTCCAGACCTCGGCATTGCTGGCTGATAGCTGACCACCATTGGCAAAGGATGTCTCCATCGCGGCATAGCGGTTGCGGTCAAACACGCTCACGTCATAGCCGCGGCGGGCCAAGGCATAGGCGGTTGTAATACCGGTGATACCGGCGCCGATCACGGCAATACGGGTCATGGGGGTTCTCCCAGTGCACGCAGATATGGACGCATCCGGCACCGTGCCGGGCAAGCGTCCCCATCTGTCGCGAGACCTGAGAGCTTCACGGACCAACAGGGCCGCTTTCTCCTTCGGTGGGCCGGGCGCGTGACGTCCGACCACTCTCCAGATCATCACATGTGCCCCTGAACGGGGGCGCGGCCGGCACGGTTCGTGGTGCCTGAGAGTTTCCGGGGCGTTGCTCCTTCGGCGGCAGCCTGCGCTGCGCTCTCCCATGTCGGCCTCTGCGACTGAGGCGCGTATAGGAAATCCGATTGAGTCGCGCAAAGGAAATCGCGATCACGGTATGTCACGGAACTACAGGCGCGCCGTGACCGCCACATTGCCTCTCATTTTTGGCGAGCGACACGCCGGGACCTCGCATGTCAGAAACCCCGGCCATCCGGAAACGCCAAGCTGAAAATGGGCAAAAGCAGGACCAGGTACGGCGTGCTGACGGCAGAAGTCGCGCGCGCACCATGATGTACCGCGCCAGTTCACGGCGGCGCTGCCCTGTCCTTGTTCTACATCGCCAAAGTACGCCCGCGGTGAAATTCAAAAAATGAGTTTCTCCAATGTCAAAGACGCCCTAGGGTCACCCGGTATGATTGAACTCAGGGACAAATCAATGACTTCCAAAGCAATTCCAGCAGATGTAATCCATCCCCCCGGCTGGAACGCCATGTACAAAGGCTACGACGTGGTGAAGGGCGCGTATGCCAGCCAGAACGCGCTGAAGGCAGCGCTGTTTGATTTCACCGAATTGCCTGAAAAGGACATGACAACCTACGCTCAGGCCGGTGTAACCTACAAATTGCCCAAGTTCACCAACCCGAACTTCAATCACACTTCAAACGCGCGCGTGTTCGCAGGTACATCGGCACAGGAGCTTTCGCAAAAGCTGTCGGTCTCCATCGACGCTTCCGGCGAATATAACGGTTTCGCAGGATCCATCACCAGCACATACAACGCTCAACGGATGGACAGTTCCAGCTTTTCGTTCACCCAGTACTACGCAATGTACCAGATGATCGCGCTGCAGATGCAGCCGTTAACTGACCTGCGCCCCTATCTCATTCAAACTGTCAAAGAGGCGATTAACGGCACAGGCACGAACCCGTTGACGGCAGACGAAGTGATCCAGACGTTTGGTTCGCACTTCTTGACGGGTGGCGTGTTCGGCGGATCGATCCTCATCTCCGCGTCGACATTCTCCAAATACTCGTCGTCAACGCAGGCGCTGACGGCAGGGATCACGGGCAGCTACGGCGTCTTTGCATCGGGTAAAACGACGACATCGCTGTCGCAATCCGCACAACACTTTTACGACGGGTCTCATTTCCAAAACTTCATCGTAGGTGGAAATGCGACTGTGGTGTCGACGGGTCCTTCGATGACACAATTTGACCATGAGGGCATTCAAAAATGGGTCGAAAGCCTGACATATTCCAACGATGCGCTCGACCTGATCGACTACACGGAATCTGAGGGGTTAACGCCGATCTGGACCCTTGTTGACGACGGGAATGAGGCGCGCGCAGACGCTTTGAAGGCCGCTTTCGAAGCATACATTGCTGGAAACACGTTCAAAACGGATACAAGCTTTCAGCCCGCGTACCTTTATGGCCACATGTTCCGTGTGGGGCATGACAACCGCCAGCTTCAAATGGTGTCCTTGAACGACAACCTGGCGACCGAAACGGATTCGTGCTGGCTGCCGCTGCAGGTCGGAAACGGCAATCTGTCAAATGTCCCGTTCTATGTGGCAAACTCCCCGGATGATGATGCCGGGCTGGTGCCCGTATACGGCTACATCTACGGTCAGGTCACAGAGCCGAATTTCAACAACTATTATGTGTATTCAATTCAGAAAGACGCACAGATTTATGATCCGAACTTCAGCCCGGCAACGGGTCCACATGCGACGTCTTCTGGGGATACAGGCAATGTCATGTTCTACGCCTACCAAACCCATGTAGATGGGACGATTCCGGTTTACCAGCAATGCGCCGATGTGAACCCGAACCAGTGGACTCTGTCCGTTGTCCCGGAGATTCCTACTTACAAACGCCAGTGCTGGCATAACCCCAATCCGATCAATGCGGCTAAAGGCATTGCGTTCTATGCGTTCCCGGTTCTGAACGATTGATCAAAAAGCAAACAAGGGCATTCGTCGCGTATCGCGACGGATGCCCCTCGCGCTACACACGCCAGGTTGACTTTAAGTCCTTGTAAATATTTCTACTTCTCTGAAGAGACTACAGCGTCAAGTGCCGCGCCCGCGCGCCGCGCTCGATGGCGGCGGCATGCAAACGATCAATGTTCAACTCGTACCGCATCTCTTCCAGCAGGCGCAATTCCGCCTCGTCCAATGTGCCGTCGGCGGCTGCCACGTCGCAGGCAAGGGCATAGGCCGTTTCGAACAGGCGCTCTGGCAACGCCTCGCGCACGAGGCCAAACAGGGCATCCAGCCCGTCTTCCTGTTCAAAGAGGTCGAACACCATCTGCGCCATCCGGTTCAACCGGTCGAGGTCATAGCCGGCAAAGACGGGCAGGTTGTTCACGGCCGAGTTGATTTTGACCAGTTCGGCGGTGCGAATATCCTCGTCCGAGGCGGACACGGCGATCATCATGGCGACCAGTGCATCCTGCGCCGTGAGAGAGAGTTGTGAAGCGGCCATGATCCGGTGTCCTTTCTGGGTGCTTTCCCCCTCAATATTGACGGCTGGGGCGGCCCGCAATAGGTAGCGGCGGGATTGTCCCTGCGGGGACAGTCAGCCAGGGCCGCGCATAGGGCGCAGGCCCACCACATGGGATCATATGAGATGTCGAGTTTCCGTGACGCCGCGATGAGCAGCAAAGCCTGGCCGTTCGAAGAGGCGCGCCGCTTGCTCAAACGCTATGAAAAGGCGCCACCGGAGAAAGGATATGTCCTGTTCGAGACGGGTTATGGCCCCTCGGGTCTGCCCCATATCGGCACCTTTGGCGAAGTGGCCCGCACCACGATGGTGCGCCGCGCGTTCGAGGCGATCTCGGACATCCCGACCAAGCTGATCTGCTTCTCGGACGACCTTGATGGGATGCGCAAGGTGCCGGGCAATGTGCCGAACCCCGAGGTGCTGGAACAGCATCTGCAACGCCCGCTGACGGATGTGCCAGACCCGTTCGGCACGCATGAAAGCTTTGGCCATCACAACAACGCCATGCTGCGCCGGTTCCTGGACACGTTCGGGTTTGATTACGAGTTCATCTCGGCCCGCGAATTCTATGCCTCTGGCCGGTTTGATGAAATTCTGCTGCGCTGTGCCGAGAAATACGATGATCTGATGAAGATCATGCTGAAGTCGCTGCGCGAAGAGCGGGCGGCGAGCTACTCCATCTTCCTCCCGCTGCATCCGGAAAGCCGCCGCGTGATGTATGTGCCGATGAAGCACGTGGATGCGGTCAACGGCACGGTCACCTTTGACGATGAGAGCGGCAAGGAATGGACCCTGCCCGTCACCGGCGGCAACGTGAAGCTGCAGTGGAAGCCTGACTTCGGCGCGCGTTGGGCGGCGTTGGGTGTCGACTTTGAAATGTACGGCAAGGAACACGCCACCAACGAAAAGATCTATGACGCGATCTGTCGGGCGCTGGGGGTGCAGCCGCCGAACCACTTCAGCTATGAGCTGTTTTTGGATGATCAGGGACAGAAGATTTCGAAATCGTCGGGCAACGGGGTGAGCATCGATGAATGGCTGACCTATGCCAGCACCGAGTCGCTGTCGTATTTCATGTACCAAAAGCCGAAGACGGCGAAGCGGATGTTCTTTGACGTCATCCCGAAGGCAGTGGACGAATACCACCAGCAACTGCGCGCCTATCCGGGGCAGGACGACAAGGGCAAGGCGGCGAATCCGGTGTGGCACATCCATTCCGGCGACGTGCCGGAGAGCGATATGGTCGTGCCCTTTGCGATGCTGCTGAACCTCGCCTCGGTTTCTCAAGCCGAGGACAAGGACAAGCTGTGGGGGTTCATCCGCCGCTACGCGCCCGAGACCGGACCCGAGACGCATCCGGGCATGGATAAGGCCGTGGGGCACGCGGTGCGCTACTACAACGACTTCGTGAAACCGGCCAAAGTGTACCGCCTGCCGACCGATCCCGAACGCGAGGCGCTGGAGGTACTGAAGGCCGAGTTGGAAGCCTATGACGGGCCCATCGACGACGAGGCGTTGCAGTCGGTTGTCTATGCCGTTGGGCGCGACCGGTTCGATCCGCTGCGGGGCTGGTTCACGGCGTTGTACGAGGTCCTTTTGGGGGCTTCGCAAGGGCCACGATTTGGTGGGTTCATTGCCCTTTACGGCGTGCAGGAAACCATCGCGCTGATCGAAAAAGGGCTGGCCGGAGAGCTGGTGGGCTGATCTGTCCCCGCGGGGACAAGGTGTTCGGTCATGTCATTGAAATTTAAGTAACTTGCGAAAGCCAAGCGGGATCAACCGCTTGGCTTTCGTACGTTGGGTTCAGCCGAAATTAACCATGCGCCACGCATTCTGTTGCCCGAAGGCGGGCGGCGCTGGCTTGGGCCCAGCCGCGGTCGTCTGTCGTCAGCTTTGACGGAAGGCCGGTGACTACTGAGGCAATGGTGGATCTGCGGACCAAAGCGGTGATTGCGTTGTCTCCATTGAAGGTCTGCCAATGGCTGGGTCCATCGTTCTGGACATTCGCAGCAGAGGCGCGATCACACCTATTCGAAGCGGCAACTCCGCCAGCCGGCTGGATCGCCAATGAAGGCTTGCAGAGCTTTCTGCAAGTCATCTTGCAAAAACTTATGAATCATGCAAGTATCGTTGCGAAACGATCCCTGGAAGACTGCCGTGTCCCTTATTGACAAGATATCAGATCAGGCGCCGAGCTTGACGCCAAGCGAACGCCGACTCGTGGAAACGGTGATAGAAAAGCCGACGGCTGCAGCCCTCGGGACGGCCGGGGAATTGGCACGCGCCGTTGGTGTGCATGAAGCAACCGCATCGCGTCTTGCAAAAAAACTTGGGTTTGATGGTTACGCTTCGTTTCGTGATGCCCTGCGTGAGGAATTCATCGCGACGCATGAGACCGCGACCCGGTTTGAAAAGACCATCACGACAAACACGCCGGAAACGATCCTGGGCAAGCTGGCACTTGACGAGGCACAGGCGCTTGGACGGATCGAGGAGTTCATCAACGCCGACCAGATCGCCGAAGTGGCGGGTCTGTTGATGGGCGCGCGGCGCATCTTTGTCTATGGCTACGGCAATGCGGAAGTCCTGGCGTTGATGATGGTCAAACGCTTTCGCCGTTTCGGCAAGGATGTCCAACATCTTACGTCGGATCCGCGCGGAATGGCTGAACACCTCTTGGGCATTGCCCCCGGTGACGTGGTTCTGAGCTTTGCGTTTCGCCGGCAACCCCGGGGATATGCCGCGTTGGTAGAGGTTGCCCGAGAGGCCGGCGCGAAGACGATTGTGATTTCGGGCAAATCCGGCGCACTTCTCGCGCCCAGTCCCGACTACCTACTTGCCGCGCCGCGATCAGGTGATCCGGACGCGTTCCAGACACTGATCGTTCCGATGACGGTCTGCAATGCCATCGTCATCGCGGCAGGTCTTACAGCGAAAGAGGAGACGCTGAAGAAGCTCGACCGGCTGGGCCAGCTGATCGAGCGGTTCGAATGATCTAGGGCCCACGGGAGCAAAACATGAAACGACTGACTGTAACGCGCCTTGGCGCGATAGGTATCCTTTTGTCTACCGCCGTGCTGGCGGATGGACACATCGACGACATGACGCCGGAGACACTGCTGCCGCGCGCACAGGAGGAAGGGGCCGTCGTCGTCTACTCCTTCACCAGCCGCATTGGCCGGGTCGAAACCGCGTTTGAAGAGGCGTATCCGGGCATTGACCTGCAAGGGTTCGACATCTCGTCGACCGAGCAGATCGCGCGCCTGAAGGCCGAGGCACAAGCGGGTGTGACAAACGCAGACGTTATCTACATCTCCGATACTCCGGTTGTTTTGACCGAGCTTTTGGAGACCGGGATCATCGCGCCCTACGTGCCGCCCCGCGTGGCCGACCGTGTGCCAGAGGAGTACCGCAGCCCGCTTCTGGCACAGCGGCTGTCAACCAAGGTCCTGATGTATAACGAAGAATCCAACCCAGACGGCGCGCCCATCGACAACCTGTGGGCGCTGACAACGGATGATTGGCAGGGCCGCGTTGTCATGGTCGACCCGCTTCAGCGTGGCGACTACCTTGATCTGATGACCGAGATCGTGTTGCGCGCGGACGAGATGAGCACCGCATATGAGGCGCATTTCGGACAGGTTATTGACCTCGATGGTGCTGCCAATGCGGGTGAACGTTTCATCATCGACCTGTTTGGGAACGACCTGATCCTTGTCGGGTCAACCGATGATGTGAATGTCGCTGTGGGCGCAATTGGGCAGGACAACCCGCCGGTGGGTTTCACAAGCTACTCCGATCGCCGCGACAACGCCGATGAGGGCTGGGCACTGCAGGTTGCCAACAGCGTCGTACCCGCACCAGGCATCATCTTTCCCGCCGTACTCGCGCTCGCGTCCGAGCCGCAGAACCCTGCCGCCGCCCGTCTGGTCATCGACTTCCTGATGGGAGATGAGAGTGAGACCGGCGGCCCCGGCCTTGCCCCCTTCTACGTGGCTGGCGACTACGTTACCCGAACCGATATCCCCCCGCATCCGGACGCTGTCCCGCTCGACGACTTCACCGCATGGCGGATCGCACCGGCGGAAACGGCAACGATCCGCGCCGATGTCGGCGATCTGGTTCTGACGCTGCAATAGCGCTTGCCTGCCGGCGGGGGCTGGCGTGGCAGCATACCGGCCCCCGCCTCTTTCCATTCCAAGACTGCAAGGATGACCTCGATGGCGGATACAGCCGTAACTGGACAGGGACGACGCGTGCTGTTCGGGCCGGGCACGGTGCTCAAGACGGTGGTTCTTGCCATCCTGATCGCGCTGATTGTTCTACCCCTGCTGCGCACCGTTCTGTTCACGTTCCAGCCCGACACGATCCGTGCCTGGAGCGATGTGCTGAGCGGACGTCTGTCCACAAACCTGTTCTACAAGCCCTTGGGCAATACGCTTTTGATCGGTGTGGTCGTGGGCACGGGCTGTATCCTGCTGGGTGGCTTTCTGGCCTGGCTCGTGGTGATGACCAATGTCCCGTTTCGCAAGACCATCGGCGTGATGGCGACGCTGCCCTTCATGATCCCATCCTTTGCAGCGGCCCTGGCGTGGGGCGCATTGTTCCGCAATGACCGGGTCGGCGGGCAAGTGGGATGGGTGCAGGGCATGGGCGCCGACATCCCCGATTGGCTGGCCTGGGGCATTGTACCCACCCTGATCGTGCTCACGCTGCACTATTTCAGCTTGGCCTTCACCATCATCGCAGCCGCTTTGGCAACCGTGAACTCGGACCTGGTCGAGGCCGCACAAATCGCAGGCGCGAAAGGGCGGCGCATCCTGATGGGCATTGTCCTGCCCGTCACCATGCCCGCGCTTGTTGCTGCTGGATCACTTTGCTTTGCAGGGGCTGTGTCGAACTTCGCGACACCCGCGCTGCTTGGGTTGCCCGTACGGATGCAAACGCTCTCGACCCGGCTGTTCGGTATGATCGAAGTGGGTCAGGTCGGGCGCGGCTATGTGATCGGCATCCTCTTGGTGCTGATTTCGGCCGCCTTCCTTTGGGCAGGCAACCGGTTGGTGTCCGGCCGCCGGTCCTACGCCACGATCACCGGCAAGGGCGGGCGGGCCAAACGGTTCGATCTGCGCGGGGCCCGCTGGCCTCTCTTTGCCATCGCAATGGTGATCCTGGTGGCTGCGACAGTGGTGCCGGTGATCGTCCTTGTCGCGTCCAGCCTCGCGCCTTCCTCGGCCAACCTCTTTTCGGGCTGGACGCTGCACTATTGGATCGGTCAAAGCGATCAAAGCTTTGCCCAAGGCATCCCAGGAATCGCATTTAACGAAAACATCGTGCGTGCACTTACGGTTACGCTGGCCCTCGGTGCAGCGGTCGCCTTTACGGGCATGTTCGTGGGCCTGCTCGCCTCCTACACCACAGCGCGCTACCGCGAAGGCTGGATGTCAGCGGCGATCACGCAAATCAGCTTCTTGCCGCTTCTGGTGCCGGGCATTGCCTTTGGCGCGGCTTACATTGCATATCTCGGCGCGCCGATTGGGCCCTTGCCCGCACTCTACGGCACTTTCGCGCTGCTGGTCATTGCGGCCACCGCTTACCTGCTGCCGTTTTCGGTGCAAACCGGGCGCGCCGTTATTCAGCAAGTGGGCGGTGAGCTTGAGGAGAGCGCCCGCATGACCGGTGCCGGGTTCGCGCGCCGCCTCAGCGCAATCACCGTCCCGCTGGCGATCCGGGGGCTGACGGCAGGCGGTATCCTGATCTTTGTGAAAATCGTCCGCGACCTGTCGCTGGTGGTGCTGCTGTTTACGCCAACGATGCCGGTCCTGTCCGTGGTGGCCTATCGCTATGCCTCCGAAGGGTTTGCGCAGTTCGCCAATGCGATCACGGTTGTGATCCTGTTCGTCTCTATTGCCGCCAGCCTGCTTGCCAGCAGGCTGCAATCCAAATCCCAGCCCTGGCTGAAAAACTAAAGGTCTCTCATGCTGGAAATACGCAATCTCACCAAACGCTTCGGGAAGTTTCAGGCGGTCAAGAACGTCTCGATCTCTGTACCGGATGGCGCGTTCCTTGTCCTTCTTGGCCCATCGGGTTGTGGCAAAACCACGCTCTTGCGAATGCTCGCCGGGTTGGAATTGCCATCCGAAGGGCAGATCGTCTTTGATGGCCAGACGGTTTCGGATGGCGACCGGGGTTGGGCAGTGGATCCGGCCAAGCGGAATTCGGGCCTGGTGTTTCAGTCCTACGCGCTCTGGCCCCATATGTCGGTGCGGGGAAACGTGGACTGGCCGCTGAAGGTCATGTCGATGCCCAAAGCCGAGCGCAGCGAACGCATACGCGAGGTGCTGGACCTGCTGGACATCGCAAGCCTTGCCGACCGTTACCCCAACGAGATTTCGGGCGGACAACAACAGCGCGTCGCCATTGCCCGCACCATTGCGCCAAAACCGTCGGTACTGCTGTTTGACGAGCCGCTTTCAAATCTCGACGCGAAACTCAGGGTCGAGATGCGGACCGAACTCATGCGCCTGCACCGCGCCACCGGAGCAACGACCGTCTACGTCACTCACGACCAGATCGAGGCGATGACCATGGCCACCCATGTCGCCGTCATGGATCAGGGCCGTGTCCAGCAATTCGGCGCCCCAGCCGACCTGATCAACCGGCCCGAGACCGCCTTTGTCGCCACCTTTGTCGGGACGCCGCCGAACAACATGGTGCCTGTTGTCAAAAACGGCGCAGGCTACAAGGTCGGGGGCCGTCACATGACGCTGTCACCGCCTGCAGATGAATGCATGGCGATGTTCCGGGCCGAGAACATGACAGTGAGCGATCAGGCAGACGACACCACACTGCCCATGGAATTGGTAGAGACCAGTACCATCGCGGGGCGCATCATGGTCACCGGACTGCGCGACGGGCTGCGCTTGACCGCCATTGTCGATCACGTCCCTGCGGTTCGGATCGGTGAGACCGTGCAGTTCCGCCTGCCCAGCGAACCGGACAGTTGGTTCGCGCCCGACGGCACGAGGATCGGTTGATGCGCCTGCTGCTGGTCCGCCATGGGCAATCAGAATGGAATGCCGCCCGCCGTCTTCAGGGACAGGCCGACATCGGTCTTTCGGAGCTTGGTAAATCCCAGGCAGATACCTTGCGGCCCCTGATCGAAGGCATCGCGCCCTGCCGCACCGTTGCCTCTGATCTGAAGCGCGTGCGCCAGACCAGTCAGCACCTCGGCGTTGACGCCCCGCGCCTTTCAAAAGGGCTGCGCGAAATTGATGTTGGTGATTGGACCGGCCGCGCCATAGCGGACATTCGCAAGGAAGATGAAGAGGGCTATCAAGGCTGGCGCGCGGGCACGGCCGTGCCGCCGGGAGGTGAGCCATGGTCCGATTTCGCAGACCGCGTCAGCGCCGCAATCGAGGATGAGCGCCGTGAGCCTTGCACAAATCTGCTTGTCGTCTGCCACGGCGGCGTCATCCGCGCCCTTCTTCAACGCTATGTCGGGCTTCAGCCCGCACATATCATCCCCGTTGCACCCGCAAGCCTGACAGCACTGCGGCTGGGAAACGGCAAATCACCCCGGATTGAGTTGTTCAATTACCGCCCCGACGACCTTGATTTCGGGGCGCCGGACTGATGGGTGTGTCCCTGCTGTTCCTGGCCCTTGGCGGAACGCTCCTTTTCTATGGCGGGGATTGGCTTGTTGACGGTATCCAACGGCTTGCGGTGGAATTCAGGATACCACTCGTCATTGTGGCCTTTGTGGTCATGGGATTTGGCACATCGGCGCCCGAACTGTTCGTCGCGGTGCAGGCCATGCTTTCTGCCGCACCCGATGTTGCAGTCGGCAATGTCGTTGGAAGCAATATCGCAAATCTGCTTCTCGTGCTGGCGCTTGCGGCTCTGATCAAACCGCTTGCCATTGCCTCGGATATCTTGCGCGTCGACGGCGGTGCAATGCTTTTGGCGGCGCTGTCTTTCGGCGTCGTTGCGCAAGATGCGGTTGTTTCGCGGGCCGATGCAGCAACACTGCTTCTGGGAATGGCCATCTACTTGCTGTTGCGTTGGCATTCCCTGGAGGACGAGGAGAACGCAGAAACGAACGGCACAGAAGGACTCGCCACTGCTATTGGCTGGTGCGTCGCTGCGCTGATCGCCCTACCCGTCGGGGCGTATCTGTTCATAGACGGGGCTGTCGGGCTCGCTGGCAGTCTGGGAATTTCCGAGGCTTTGATCGGTTTGACAGCTGTAGCCATTGGCACGTCTCTTCCTGAAATGGCGGCCTGTGTGGCGGCTGCCCTGAGACGCCAACCCGATCTGATCCTGGGTGGAATACTGGGCAGCAACGTGTTCAACGGCACGATTGTTTTGGGAAGTGCAGCACTGGTTGCCCCGGTAACGGTCGCAGATAGCTTCATTGACTACTGGATTCCGATCATGGTCGTAGCCTCGCTTGTTTCACTTATCTTTCTGCGAACCGGTTTTGTACTGAGCAGGAAGGAAGCCTCTGTCATGCTTGTGGGGTATGCAGTTGTCTTTCTCCTTTAACATCAAGTCTTTGGTCCTGAATGAAGCCCTATTGGACAAATCTCGGGATGGATTCATCTTGTGAAACGAGCATGGTTGTTGGGTCTAGTGAAAGGTGGAACATACTCGGCTTTCATTGCGGTTGCGCCTGTGGCCGATACCAGAAGCTAACCCAAAAATGGCCCTCGAAATTCTCCGGTACGGGATTCCTGACTAACAATTTCAGGCGATGCCGTATATGATTGGCGCAGAGGTATCGGGATTTTTTAGCCCGACGAAACGACCTCTCGTCAAATTTCGACGACTTACATTTTTATGAAAATTCAATTTCTAGGAGATGCATTATGACACGTCTAACATCCCTTCAAGTTTTCCTCACGGATCGCGATGCGAAAACCGTTACCAAGGCCAGTGTGACACTCACTGGAAGAGAAGATGAGCAGGGCCTCAAGCTGAATGCGCATGGCGCGTTCGAGGCACCAAAAATCAAACCGGGAACCTACACGCTAACGGTGAAACCCGAAGTGTCGACTTTGGAACCTGTCAGCCGCGAGGTTCATCTGACGCCGGGGCCGAATTCAGCTGTCGTATCGTTAGGCCGCAAAAATGACCCACATTATCCTTCTGCTGATGGTCCCATGCACTTTCGCGGCAGGCAGGATGCGGTCCTTGCGACCGTTCGTATGGGTGAAGAAAGCAAGTTTGAAGTCGATGAGCTGCTGGAAGAAGCCGGACTTAAACGCCTTGATCTCAAGATGACGGACAGCGCTGATCAACCATTGGACAGCGATTTTGTTCTGATCGAAACGCCCGATGGCATCGATAACGCGACCCAAGCGCTCAGCGGTTTTGCCCGCCTCGCGGCCCGTCGCGATGCAAATGTGATCTTTGGTGCCGTAATCGAACGCGGCAAGGAAAACCCCCTGCAGGGTTTGACGAATGAAATGGTTGTCCGTTTTGGCGGTGATGTCGGCGATGACGTGGCCAAGAAAATTCTGCGTGAATTTGGCCTGCGTATTCAGCGAACGGTCGATTATGCAGGCAATGCTTACATGGTCGAACGCGCCGGGCTACCTGACTATGACTTGCTCGAGCTGGCCGAAAAGCTCAACTCTATGAAAGAGGTGGACTACGCGGAACCACAGATCCTGTACGTCATCGAAAACGATGCCTTTACGCCGAACGACACGCTATATGGCCTGCAGGACAACCTGCCGCTGATCAATGCGGATGAAGCGTGGGACACCATGGACGACATCGATGTCAATCTGCGTGGCGGTAGCCCGGACATTTGTATCGCTGTTTTTGATGTGAACGGTGTCACCCCGAACCACCCTGATTTGACGGCGAACTTGACGGACGGGGCATCCAAAATGCTCACCTCCTTCAATTTCAACAATCTGACGACGCAAACCGTGGCTGGGCTGAGTGGGTCGCATGGTACGCAGACTTCTGGAACCGCAACGGCGGCGTTTAGCAACAATCTTGGTGTCGCGGGGGTTGCCCCGAATTGTCGCCTCATCGGGGGCAGGATCGCAAACCCGGCGACAGGGATTGAAATGGCGGATGCGTTTATCTGGTCTGCCGGGTTCAACACTGGAAACACCAATGTGGCGTTTCCGGCAGTCCCAACGCAGCCCGCTGACGTCATTGCCAATTCCTGGGGCGTCACCAACGGTGCTTTGTCTAACGCGCTGCGCGACTGCTTTGATTTTCTGACCGTTTATGGTCGCAATGGCCGCGGTTGTGTTGTGACTTTTTCAACCGGCAATCTGGGCTACGTGCAGTTCACCAATGTTCGCCGCTTTGCGTCTTATGAACGGACGGTTGCGGTTGGGGCAAGTATCGGTGCCAATCCAACAAATCCCACCAACAGCAGCGGCCCGGATCCCAGCGGGAACACCACCAATATTGCCGCGATCACCGATCAACGCGCGCTTTATAACCCGTTTGGACCTGAGATGGACATCGTTGCGCCGTCTCATACCGCCTATGATGGCGGCTTGGTGGACCCGACGACAACAACCGTCAATGTCGGCACAGGTGCGCTGAACGGCGCTGTGCCACCGGTAATTGCGAATGACTATAGCACCAACTTTGGCGGCACCAGTCATGCCTCACCTACCATTGCGGGCACCGCAGCGCTTGTTCTATCGATGGATCCGTCACTGAATTGGATCCAAGTGCGCAATATCTTGCGGACAACTGCGGTGCGTATCCATGCCGGCAATACTGATCCAACCGGGAGCTACGTCGACAATGACGGCGACGGTGTTGCTGAGTTTTCACAGTGGTATGGCTATGGCCGTGTCAATGTTGATGCAGCCGTTATTGCAGCCCGCGACGGCGCGTTTGCGTCCGATGTGGTGGTGCGTGAAAACCAGAGCGACACGGGCGCTGTTCCATCGCCAGGCTGGCATGCACATAGTCCCGACATCTGGGTTCGGGCGACAAACGATCCGATCCCTGCGCTGGCCTACAACGCCAACCCACCGCATCAAAACGCGGTCCGGGGCCAAGATAACTATGTCTTTGCGCGGGTCAGGAACAACGGCGTTGCCACAGCGACAGAAGTCTATGTGCGTGGCATGATCTGCCACTACCCCGGGTTTGAATTCCGCTATCCTCAGGAATTCATTCCCTCCATTCGTCCCGGCGACCCTATCCCAAACCCATTGGTGCCTGGCACCTATCTGATTGACGAAATTCGGGTGGATGATCTGCTGCCCGGCGAAGATCGCATTGTCAAAATGACGTGGCCAGAAGCCCTTATCCCGCCTGCAAGCGTTATGGTGAGTGGGTCGACCGTAAATTGGCATCCGTGCCTATTGCTTGAGGCGTCACCACATGATGGCCCCGTCGCCGCCAGCGGCAGTGCGATCGATATTCGGCGGTTCAACAACATCTGCCAGCGGAATATCACCATCGACGATGCAACCGATTCATCGTCTGACCTGACGGGGATCATCGGTGGTTTCATGTCCGGTGGACGCACGCGGTCGCTTGTTGTGGATGCAAGCAGGTTCCGTCAAAACGAACGGATCATACTGTGCCTTGGTGACGAAAAGCTGATGGCGCAATTGCTTAGAACCGTCAAAGAAGGTGCGGTGAAATCTGATCTGCCACCGCTTGGCGCCGTAGAAGAAGCGCCTGACAAGCCGGAAATCAAGGCTCTCGGACGTGAATTTCTGGGCGGCATTACGTTCCGTTCCGAAGCATTGATGGAGTTGGAGCTTGTCGATAATCGCCGTCTGGAAATGCTTGTCTCACCCAGCACGCGCTTTCGGCTTCGTGATCAGTTTGAACGGCCACGCAGCGCCGCTACGATCTCGAAGTACAAGGGCAAAGAGGTTGTGGTGTTGCGCGGCGGTTCTGTCTACGAATTGCCTGTCTCGGCCGGCGAACGTCAATTGTTTCCGTTAATGATCGGATCGCCCGAGGCGCGCGGTTCTGGCGCGGAACTGCGGATCACACAACGCCGCAGCGACGGCGAACTGGCTGCCGGATACGCAATTCAGTACTAGTCGATATCTAAACAACGGCAGCTGCAACTTAGCTTGCAGCTGCCATGATCACTGTCTCCTTACCAGTCCACGTTGTTAAGAAATTGGCATGTTTCCTGTTAGAAGAGGATTCTGCTGAAATTTTCTGTGATGCAACTGAACCACCGGCTTTGTTCTCCGGATGTGAAAAAGCCAATTCTGAATTCCTGTGCACACAATGAAAGTCTAGAGTGACACCCATATCGTGGTATTGGAAAATGCTTTTGGAATGACTGCTGCGACCGGAACACTGCACGGCGCATCGCCACTCGAAGTGAAAAGAGCGCAGCACATCTGCATTGGAAAGCAGTCACCATCCAATATGGACGAACCGGTTTGGGCACTGGTCGCGTGAACCTGTCCGTAACGCATGCCAGCAGATCGAACCCATCAGATCACTGAAAATGGCAGGTCGCAGTGCCATTGATACCTTTCAAAAAGAGGACCGCTAAGGGACGTTATTGGACGTGCTGTGGTTTTGCTTCTGTTCTTGCGCGACAAGATCGTATCGCGCTCAGCGGGAGCAACGGCGGCTTGGGCCATACGCGCAGCACCAAGGCAGGCGGAGATATCGCCTTGTTCGGGGATGCTGATCTCCGTGTCGAAAAGAGTCGCGATCAACGAGACCCAAAATACTGAGCGCGTACCTCCCCCAACGGCGGCAAGGGTATCAATCGGAACGTTGGCCGCCTTTTGAGCGCTGTATGCCGCGTAGAATTGCATCGCTACACCCTCGAGGATGGCATAGGCCACGTCTGCGGCATCGTGCCCCGCTGTAAGCCCACCGAGAAAGGCTTGCGCGTCGGGTCTGTTGTCTGGCGTGCGCACGCCGGTGACCGATGGACGCGAAATCGGCAGATCCCCGATCCCTGTTGCCGCGCGGGCCTCGGCCAATGTGGCCAGATCTGGGGCTGACACGGATGTCAGGCGGCTCAACCAATCCAGCGATTGCGTGGCTGACATCACCACCCCCATCGACAAGAACAGGCCCGGTGCCGCATGAGGGGTTGTCAGGACGGCTTGTTCAGGTGCCGGATGGAAGTCGTTGTCTGCGGCGCATAAGACACCCGATGTCCCGATGCTGAGTGCCGCACGCCCGGACACCGCCGCCCCCACACCAAGGGCCGCTGCATAATTGTCCCCGCTGCCAGCCGCGACCAAAACAACACTTGGCGTCTTCCAGCGTTTACACAGGTCTGGTTTTAGCTGCCCGGCGACATCGCAGGACTGTAACAAGGGCGGCAGGCGCGCACGGTCCCAACCTGCGGCGGCGAGCAGTTCGTCATCCCAGTCGCACGTGGCGCAATCCAGGAGCATCGTCCCGGACGCATCGCTGTATTCCGTTGCTCTTTCGCCGGTCAGCTGCAGGGCGACATAGTCTTTCGGCAGCATCAGCACATCTGCGCGGTCCAAGACCTCGGGCATATGCTTGGCCAGCCAAAGCAGCTTCGGTGCGCCAAGGCCGGGGTCCGGATGCCCATTCGTACGCCAGCCGATATCCGGTACTTTCGCCAACAAGTCGGCGCATTCCAGAATGGAGCGTTGATCGTTCCACAGAATGCAAGGCGTGGTCGGTCGGTTCGCCTTGTCCAGCAGCACTGGCCCCAGCATATGACCCGACAGGGAAATCCC
Source organism: uncultured Tateyamaria sp. (assembly GCF_947496075.1). GTDB lineage: Bacteria > Pseudomonadota > Alphaproteobacteria > Rhodobacterales > Rhodobacteraceae > Tateyamaria. The sequence continues at coordinate 437,063 of NZ_CANMBJ010000006.1, read as the reverse complement.
TGTGAGACGGTGCATCAGGTCCGGGTGGGTCGCAGCCAACTCATCAAAGATGTCGCGACTGAGGGTCCACCATTGGTCGGGGTCCTGTTGGCTCCACCCGGCTTGGGGAATATCAACGGGGGAGGGTCGCGCAGCAGAAGCAAGGCAGACGCCATCCTCGTCCACCAGCGCGATCTTGATCCCCGACGTGCCGAGGTCGATACCAGCGAAGATCATGCAGATGCCACAAGCAAGCCGCGTGCCGTATGCTCGTCCGTCACGAGGTGATTGACACAGCCACGCAGCAATATGGCGCGCATGATCGGTACTTTCTGTGCACCGCCGGCGGCAACGATTACGTTCGACAGATCATCCAGGTCCGTCAGCTTGATCCCCAGCACGCGGTCGTTGATTTCATGGTGAATCAAGCCACCATCTGCACGCAGAAAATACCCCATGATGTCGCCGACAGCACCCGCCTGCACCAGATCGCTGGTTTTGATATCCTGTGGTAGACCATCCGCCAACAAAAGCGAGTTCTTCATGTCGCCCGCAGCCAGGGCCAGACCATCAGCCGCGCAGATCTTTTCGATCGACCCTTTGAATTCCTGTTGCTGCTCCAAGATTTCGCGTGAGGCCATGCTGGCGGCATAAACCGGTGCGGTGAAATAGCTGTGCTGTGCGTTGCATAGATCTGCCAAGCGGGTCGTGATTTCGTAGCTGTTGACGTCTGACCCTTTGGTAAGCCCGCCCATCACTGATGTGATCTCAAGGTCGGGGCGGTTCATCGGCTCCATATACCGGGTCGCCATGTTCAGCGTGTTACCCCAGGACATACCAAACAGCTTGATCTCAGGACGTTCGAGCAGGCGGTTGAGAAACTGGCCCAGGGCCGCGCCCAATACTGTATAAAGCTTGAAATCTTCGCCGCCCACCGGGGCCACAGTCGCAGTGTCCAGACCGAACCGGTCGCGCAACTGCTCTTCCAGTTCGATGCAGGGCCCAAAGGAGGAGTTGATTGTCACCCGCACGATGCCGCGCTCGCGCGCCTCAGCCAGCGATTTATTGACCCGCAACCGCGTTACGCCGAACTGTTCGGCCGCCTGCGCTTGGGTCATGCCCTGAACCTCACAGGCCCATGCCAGCCGCACCAGAAGCTGTTCATTTGCGTCGAGAATCTCAGTCTTTGTTTGGCGCGACATCTTCGGTGATCCTTACTTGACGGCCCCCATGGTTAAGCCGCGCACAAGCTGTTTTGACGCCAGCAAGGCAAAGATCAAGACCGGAATGACGATCAGCGTCGAGGTCGCCATTATCTTCCCGTAGGGCAGGTTGTACCCCTCCATGAAGCTGACAGCCATGGCAGGTGCGGTCTTCGCCTCGGACCGGGTGAGGATCAGGCCGAACATCAGTTCATTCCAGGAGAAGATGAACGCAAAGATCGACGACACTGCAACCCCTGGCATCGCCAGCGGCAGGCAGATCTTTGTCATGATGGTGAATTGTGAAGCCCCCTCTAGTCGAGCGGCTTCGTCCAAGTCGTAGGGAATACCGCGGAACTGATCGGTGACGATCCAGATCACGATGGGCAGATTGAACGTCAGATAGATTAGGATCAGCGTGATGTGTTTGTCGAGCATGCCAAGATTGCGAGCTATCAGGAAAAACGGAAGCGCCAGCACAATGGGCGACACCATGCGGTTCGTGATGAACCAAAACCACAAATCCTTTTTCCCCCGAAACTCGAACCGCGCGAGCGCGAAAGCCGCCGGGACGCCCAATATGACCGCGAGCATGGTGGTGCAAACGGCGATCACCAACGAATTGATGAGTGTTCGGAGCACCCCGTCTTCAAACAGGGCCTCGCGGTAGTTTTGGAGCGTCGGTTCAAAAATCCACGCTGGCGGGGCTTGGAGGGCGACGATGTGGGTCTTCAGTGAGGTGGTCACCATCCAGTAGAATGGAAATACACAGATCAGAAGGATGAGACAAAGCAGGATGATCTGCCCCCAAAGCGGTCTTTGTACACGGGCTGTCATCTCAGACCTCCTTGTAAAAGACGCGGATATAGATTTGCGCCAAGAAGATTGTGATGATCAGAAGAATGATAGCTTGTGCCGACGCCAAGCCCTGGTCAAAGCCGCGAAAACCGACACGTTGGATCATGAGTGAAATGAACTCGGTCGACGCCCCGGGCCCGCCGCGTGTCAGCGTGAACACCATATCGAACAGTTTCAGCGTGTCCGCCGTGCGCAGGATCAGCACGGCCACAAGGCCGGGTAACAGGAAGGGCAATTGCACAAACCGCAGCACCGTCCAGCGGCTTTTTGTTTCTAGCCTCGCGGCCTCTTCAACCTCATCCGGTACCATCGTCAGGCCCGCCAGCAGGACAAGCGCCACAAAGGGCGTCCATTGCCAGACATCCCAGAAGATAATCATGGCGAAGGCGTTGGTGCTGTCGCCGATCCAGTTGATATCAGCCCCGCCCATCAGTTGGTTCACGACCCCGAATTTCTGATTGAACATGACCTGACCCAGCAATCCTACAACCGCGTAAGTGGTGGCCATAGGTAAAACGAGGCTGAGCCGGGCCAGCGTTTTGAGCACGGTCAGGCCTGGTTGATGGAGTACCAATGCGATCACCATCCCAAGCCCGATCTGCAGGGGAAGTGCGGTGCCCAGAAGGAAGAACGTCCGCCCCATAGCTTGCCAAAAGACTTCGTCTGTGAGGACATCCCAGTAATTCTCGAGGCCAATAAATTTGACCTTCTTCAGCTTCGTCAAATTGAAGAAATGCAACGAGGTCCAGCCCGCATAAAGCAACGGCACGATGCCAATAGCGGCAAGTGCCACGACGGCTGGCCCGATGAATGCAAAGATTGTCCGTCGCGAGACCTTATCGCGCATAGGTGCCCCTCCCGGCCAGACAGGTCATGTCCGGGGCCGCGCAGAACGGCCCCGGACATGTTGAGTGGCTCTCGCTTACTGTGCGAGTGGTTTTTCGCCGGAATAATAGCCTGCTTCTTCCAAAACAGCTTCCATCCGTTCGCCGATTTCCATTGCACCTTCTTCGGTGGTGACTTCACCCAACATCATCTTGGTGCCCCACTCTTGCACAATCTCGGTGATTTCAGGCCATTCCGCAAAGCGCGGGCGGAATTCTGGCACGCCGTCCTGCCAGCTTTCTACCAGTGCAGGCACGAACTTGAAGTCTTCAAGGCCATCTTCCATGTAGACCGACTGCCGGGCGGGCACGCCGCCACGCTCAAGATATTCGCGTGCGTTAGCTTTGGATGTAGCCCATTGGATGAACAGATAAGCGGCTGCCTGTTCGGCTTCATCTGCCTGGCTGGCAACGGCCATGGAGAACCCGCCAAGGGCCGGCTTGCGACCCGCAGGGCCAGTTGGCTCCGGTGCAATCTCAACGCAATCCGCGACCGCGGATGTGTCAGGCGATACGACCGTGGAGTAGAACGCGGACCACTCAGTGATCATCGCGATATCCCCTTGCGCGAAACCGTTCACGGTTTCAGCGTGGTCATATGCGACAACGCCGTCCGGCATGTATTGCATCAGATCCTGACGGAATTGCAGCCCGGCCTGGCTTTCTTCGCTGAGCAGGTTGGACTTGAAGTCAGCATCGAGGAAAGACCCACCAAAGGGCCAGATCATGCGTGCGAAACTATCGGCCGATTGTGTCTCGTTCCGCTTGGATTGCAAGGCGTAGGCGTATTTGCCGTCCCCTGTCAGGGCGGGTCCATAGACGTCTTTCAGGTCAGCCCATGTTGCTGGCGGCCCATCGAAACCTGCGTCTTCCAGCATGCACCGATTGTAGAACAGCAGGCCGGAGTAGTTGTCGACAGGCAAGCCATAAATCGTGTCATTCCAGCCGCCAAAGGCGTTCAGTACCAGCGGGAAAAAGTCATCGATGTCCAATTCGGGATCAACTGTGTCAGGAAACTTCGCCTGTACATCCGCCAAGGGCAGAATCCAGTCATTTTCCGCGAAATTGCCGATCCAGACCAGATCAATCAGGGCAACGTCGAGGTCTCCTCCCGCGACGAAGTCACGAACCTGTTCGCCCAATGCGTTCTCATATGGATGCTTGATGATGTTGATCTTAATGCCAGTTTCTTCCTCAAAGGCCGGCAGCATCGCTTCGATCGCTTCATAGCCTGGCCGCAATAGGAAAACGACGTCCACAGTTGTCCCGGCATATGGTGCAGCGGCGTCCTTCAAGCTCCATCCGTGACCATCAGCCAGCGCTCCTGTCGCCAGCGTCGCGGTCAGCGCCGTAGATGCCAAAAATGTCCTCAATTTCATGGTGACCTCCCTGTTCAGAAGCGGTTGACATACTTTTGCTTCCTGCTGCATACAAATGTAAATATCGGGTGTGTGTCAAACAGAAAGTGACGCAGCATCGTGTCGGGCCGAAAGTGGCTGCATAGAAGGATTATGGGCTTGGCCACTGTACAACTTGAAAAAATCAATAAGTATTACAGTGCCTTGCATGCGTTGAAGGACGTGTCCCTATCGGTGGCAGATGGCGCGTTCGTCGTCTTTGTTGGCCCCTCAGGCTGCGGCAAGTCCACCCTGCTGCGCACCATAGCGGGTCTCGAATCGGTGAGTGACGGGACGATTAAGATCGACGGAAAGGACGTCACTGATCTTGAACCCGCGGACCGCGATCTGTCGATGGTCTTCCAGTCTTACGCGCTTTATCCGCATATGACGGTACGCGCGAACATGGAGTTCGGCATGAAGGTCAACGGCCTTCCCGCAGCCGAACGCAAGACCCGTATTGAAGAGGCCGCCCGCATTCTGCAACTGTCTGAATTGCTTGACCGAAAGCCGGGTCAGTTGTCTGGCGGCCAGCGACAGCGGGTGGCGATTGGTCGTTCTATCGTGAAAAACCCCAAGGTGTTTCTGTTCGATGAGCCGCTTTCTAATCTGGACGCCAAACTGAGGGTGCAGATGCGCATTGAGCTTGAGGCGCTGCACAAGGAGCTTGATGCGACCATGATCTACGTGACGCATGATCAGGTTGAGGCGATGACCATGGCCGACCAAATTGTTGTGCTGAACGCGGGTCGGATTGAACAGGTCGGATCGCCCATGGAGCTTTATCACACCCCCGCCTCAGAATTCGTTGCAGGGTTCATCGGATCACCTGCAATGAACATTTTCCCAATTGGCCAGGGTTTGGGCGATGCAGGTGACGCGCCTGCAGATGCAGTCAAGGTCGGCATCCGGCCAGAACATATTCAGCTTGGCGACACCGGGATTCCCGGCACGATCCGAGTGAAGGAGAAGCTGGGGAGCGAGAGCTACCTTTATGTGATGACCCAGAACGACACGCAGATTGTCGTGAAGACCGATGGCGAGGACATGTTGAATGCCGGGGATCATGTTCACATGACATTCCGCGAGAACCGGCTGCACCATTTTGACGCCCACGGACGCACCCTGAGATGAGGAACTGCCCATGACCACATGGACGTCCCAGATGGACAGTTTGATCGCGCCCGCCGTCGCGCGCTCAGAAGTGACAGATGAAGTTGTGGTGGGCGCAGGCATATTGGATCAATCAGGCGCACTGGTCCGGCGGATGACCGCGATGCCGCGCGTTCTTGTTTGCGCCGATGAAGCGGGGTTTGAGGCCGCTGGCCGCCCTGTTGTCAGGTCACTTGAAGCCGCAGGGTTCGCGGTTCAAACGCACGTCTTGCCGGTTACGCCCTTGCCGAAAGCCTCCGTGGAGGAGGCCGAGCCGTTTCGGGCGATGCTTGCCGATGACCCCGATCTTTTCCCGGTCTCCGTCGGGTCCGGGGTCATCAACGATTTGGTCAAATACGCCGCCTACCGGTCAGACCGCCGCTATGTGTCGGCCGCAACTGCGGCCTCCATGGACGGCTATACCAGCGCGGGGTCGCCTTTGGCGGAGAACGGGTTCAAAGTGACGATCCCAACCCGCCCGCCAATTGCCATGCTTGCGGATTTCGACATCATCGCCACCGCCCCTGCTGACATGAACGGCTGGGGGTATGGCGATCTTGCGGGCAAGGTGCCGGCAGGCGGTGATTGGATTTTGGCAGACGCCCTGGGGATCGAGCCCATTGATGACGTCGCCTGGCCGTTGGTGCAGGATCATCTCTCAGGTTGGTTGAGCGGGCCTGACGGTGTCAAATCCGGCGACCGCGACAGCGTTGCGCGCCTGTTTACCGGTCTTACGGCGGTAGGGTTTGCGATGGAGGCGCATGGAAGCTCCCGCCCGGCATCTGGGGCCGATCACCAGATCGCGCATATGTGGGAGATGGAGGGGCACAGCCATCAAGGCCAGAAGGTCAGCCACGGAGCCGCGGTTTCTGTCGGTTGCGTTGTGTCGCTCGCCCTCTTCGATTGGTTGTTGGAGCATGATCTGGGCGCGCTCAACATCGAAGGCGTTCTGAGCCGAGCCCCTGATCTCGCGACCCGCGAGGCGCACCTTTCGGAAGCAATCGCGGATCCTAAAATCGCCGAGAAAGCAAAGGCGGAGCTTGCCGCGAAACATGCGTCACGGGATGTTCACGCAGCAAGGCTGAAAACACTGCGCCATAGCTGGCCGTCCTTGCGGGATCGACTGTCTGCCCACCTGTACCGCCACGACACAATGGCCGAGATGCTGCAACGGGCTGGTGCGCCAGCCTATGGCGCACAGATTGGCGTTTCACCTGACCATTTGCGCGCCACCATGCAGGCCGCTGCATTCATTCGCCGCCGCTATACGATTTTTGATCTGTTGCACGACATTGGTCAGACCGAGGCGGCCTTTGCTGCAGTCTTGCCGAGTTTGACAACAGGTGATTTGGTGGCTGATCTATGAACTTGAAGACCACAGCCGCCACCGCCATTGCCGAAGTTGGGGCTGTGCTGGATCGCGCCATCCCGCAGCAGGTCATAGGGATGGCAGTACCCATCCTGGCGGCGAAACGGATCGCATTGTACGGTGTCGGGCGCGAAGGGTTGATGATGAAATCTCTCGCGATGCGATTGTTTCATTTGGGCTTAGATGCCCATGTTGTAGGCGATATGACAACACCACCCTTGGGCCGCGGAGATTTGCTTATTGTAAGCGCGGGCCCGGGTGGGTTTTCGACCGTCGATGGGCTGATCGGCGTTGCCAAGGCAGCCGACGCGGCCACCATGTGCGTCACGGCAACCCCGGGCGGAACGGCCCCGCTCTCCGTTGATCACATCGTGCATCTGGACGCGCAGACCATGGCGAACGACCGGACCAGCCAGCAATCCGTTTTGCCGATGGGATCCCTTTTTGAGGCGGCGCAATTCCTGTTTTTTGAAATGGTTATCCTGCATCTGCGGGACAACCTGGACCTGAGCGCGGATGCAATGCGCGGCAACCACACGAATCTGGAGTAGCCGATGACGTGGCAGGACAGGTTTTCGATTGCGGGGAAGGTTGCATTGGTGACCGGGGCCTCGTCCGGAATCGGGGCCGAGATTGTTCGCGTTTTCTCGCAAGCTGGTGCCAAGGTCATTGCAACTGGGCAATCTGTTGAGCGTTTGGATGCGCTTGCAATAGAAACCGGCTGCGCCACGATACCGGCCGATATCGCTACGGTCGAGCAATGCAACACCCTGATCGCCAAAGCGCACGCATTGCATGATACTGTCGATATTCTGGTCAATTCGGCGGGTATCGCCGTGGTTGGACCGGTCCTTGATTTCGATCCGGTAGATTGGGACCGCACCATGGCCATCAACCTGCGCGCCCCTTTCCTTTTGTCCAAGGGGGTCGCCCCCGGCATGATTGCGGCAGGTGCGGGCAAGATTATTAATATCTCGTCCCAGACCGGGGTTATCGCGCTGCCTGATCATGCAGCCTATGCATCGTCCAAGGGCGGATTAAACGCACTGACCAAGTCCCTGATGACGGAGCTTGCCCCGCACAACATTCAAGTCAACGCGATCTGTCCAACCGTGGTTCTGACCGACATGGGCCGTGAGATCTGGAGCCCGCCCCAAAAATCTGGCCCGATGATCGCGGCGACACCTCTGGGCCGTTTTGGTGAGCCGGTCGAGATCGCCGACATGGCGCTTTACCTCGCCTCACCTGCGTCTGATCTGGTCAATGGCGCGCTTATGATGATTGAAGGCGGATATTCGAGCGTATGAAGGGTTTTGGCGTACATACCAGCATGTGGACCATGACGTGGGACGCCGAGGGTGCCAGTCGGGCGATTTCAGCCGCGAAGGCATCCGGTATGGACTTCATTGAAATAGCCTTGCTTGATCCGGCCTCAACCGATGCAGCACTTGGGCGCGACCTGCTCGAAAAAGCTGAACTGCCTGCTGTTTGCTCTCTCGGTCTGCCGCAAGAGGTTTGGGCCTCACACAATCCGACAGGCGCCATCGACTTCCTCAAACTCGCGATCAAGAAAGCCGCGGGTTTGGGAGCCGAAGCACTAAGCGGTGTCACCTATGGCGGCATCGGGGAGCGTTCGGGAAGCCCGCCGACCGTTCAAGAATTGGACAATGTGGCCACCGTGCTTGAGGCAGCTGCAAAATACGCAAAGGACCATGGGTTGGCCTTTGGCATTGAACCGGTCAATCGCTATGAGACCCACCTGATCAATACAGCGGCGCAAGGGGTCACGATGATTGAGCGGATCGGTGCGCCGAATATGTTCCTGCACCTCGACACATACCATATGAATATCGAGGAGAAGGGCGCGGGCAACGGCATCATCGCTGGGCGCGCCCACCTGAAGTACATCCACTTGTCTGAATCCGACCGCGGTACGCCTGGACAGGGTACATGTGACTGGGACGAGATTTTCGCCACGCTTGCCGCGATCAATTTCAAAGGCGGCCTTGCCATGGAAAGCTTCATCAACATGCCACCAGAGATCGGTTATGGGCTTTCTGTTTGGCGGCCTGTTGCTGAAAGCGCGGACGCCGTGATTGGTCAAGGTCTGCCGTTTTTGCACGGCAAGGCGCAGCAATACGGTTTGATCTGAATGAGCTATAGCGAAATCTGGGATACGCAAGACGCCTTTGATCGATATGAAGCCATCCGGCACCGCATGCCACGTGCTGCATTTCCTTCCGGGACAACGCAGTGTTCCGGCCTCCTGGAGATTGCGGATATGTTCGACGCCTTCGTGCTGGACAGCTTTGGCGTATTGAACGTCGGCGAGGCGGCGATCCCTGGCGCGGTCGCCTGCCTGGAGCAGCTCCGGGCGCGCGGTAAACATCTGATAGTTCTCACCAATGCCGCAAGCTACACTCGTGAGACGGCAGTGCAGCGCTATCGCGCCCTCGGCTTCGATTTCGCCCCTGACGAGGTGGTTTCAAGCCGCGACGTTGCTGCGTCTCGTCTGAAAGAGGTTCTTCCGGTTGGCAGCTGGGGGGCAATCGCCGCACCAGAAGATCGGTTCATGGACATCCCGGCAAAAGTCGAACATTGGTCCGGTCAGGAGGTTGACGGCTTTCTCTTTCTCTCAAGCGCCGCATTGGATGCAGACTTACTCGCCTCCGTCAGCACCGCAATAAGGCATCGCAAACGGCCCGTTGTAGTTGCCAATCCAGACCTCGTTGCGCCGCGAGAAACGGGGCTGAGTAAAGAGCCGGGGTACTACGCCCACCAATTGGCAGATGACCTCACCATCGCGCCCGTGTATTTTGGAAAGCCTTACACCAACGCGTTTGAAGACGCCAAAAGCCGCCTTACCGGGATCCACCCGCAGCGCATCGCAATGGTCGGCGATACACTGCACACGGATATTTTGGGCGGTGCGGTTGCTGGGTTCAAGACCGTCTTGGTGCGTGATCACGGCCTGTTTGCCGGTCACGCGACAGAGACATTCATCAGCAGATCAGGTATTGTCCCTGATTTTTCGTGCGCAGGCATCTGACTTGGAGGCGCATGACCATAGGAATGGCCAAGTGAGTGGGACCCCATTTACTGGGCACGATGTCGAGTCACTGTAACGAATACGGTGCCTCAAACATCAGATGTAGGCCAGCTATGGACAACTTGAAGTCGTTGAGACGAACTGCAGCATTGGTCAAAGTGAGCTCGAACCCCCTCCACGTCAATCCACAAGCTAACTTCGCGCCTCACGTTCCATCCGGGCGGCCCAACCCTCTGCCAGATCAGCAAGGATGACTTTGAATTGCCGCCTGGCGGCCAATTTGAACAAGGTTCGAACCAAGACGTTACCCTTGGGCGTAGCCTTGATGTCAATCGCGAACTTTGCCCCGATGCCGTTTTGCTCAACCGACCATGCGCCATGCAGATCGGATATGGGATAGGGATAATCCTCGGCCTCGGTGTGAACCCGGAATCCATACACGCGCCCTTCCTTAAAAAGATTGCAGGTTTCCAGCCAGTTCTCGCCCTTGGGCCCATAGCAGACACGCTGCATTCCCATGCCGTCACCTTTTACGACCTCAACTTTTGAAAGATTGTCGGCGACGTCCGCATAGCCCGGATGGTCGTTCATCACTTTCCAAACGACATCCACCGGCGCCTTGACCACTCGGCTTACTTTGGCGCGGATTTGGCCGCCGGAAGTTGTGACTGAAGCATCGCTCAGACCGGGAACGATCTTGCGCGCGCCAACCAACTGCCCAATGGCAAATACGGCCACGACACCGGCAACCACAACGATCACAGCCTTGCCAAAAGCCGTAAAAATCGCGCCATAGACGATCAACGCGACAGCGCTGGCCAAAACCCATCCAAAATCCAGTATGGAAATGAAAACGACCTGTCCTTTCGTCAGAAACCGGTTTCTTGTCATCAACAGCAGACACATCCCAAAGAGCGCGAGACCTACGCCCAATGCACGCAACGAAATGATGTGCCACCGCGCGGGCTGGGCAAACAGAAGTTCGGCGGCATAGCCGGGTGCAATCAGCAAGTCGGCACCTATCAAAATTGCGAATATCGAGTTGAGCCCGAGGAAGGTACGGGCAGTCTTTGAGGTGTCCATGGTACAATCTTTCTCGTCAGAGGGTGTGCGCTGACAAACCTCATCATTGTACGAGGCCGTTCAATTACGTCGCAGGTAATCGACCTGCCTGCCTGCCTCTGGCATGTTTGGGTATGAGCCATAGTCAGACCATAAGTGCACCGGCATTTCCGGGTTTCCTAAAGAGCTGGCGGCACCGGCGCAGATTGAGCCAGCTTGAGCTGTCATTGCAGTCTGGAATGTCACAACGGCACATCAGTTTTCTAGAAACCGGGCGGTCCAATCCAAGCCGCTTTGCCATCGCGCAGCTTGCCGACACGCTTGAGATGCCCGCCGCCGAGATCGACGCAATGCTCTTGTCTGCCGGTTTTGCGGCACAGTCGTCGCGGAACGGTTGGGATGATGACGCTCAGAAAGCCGTAGACATGTCGATCGACCACGTTCTGCAAGGTCATGCGCCTTACCCGGCTGTGTCGATTGACCGGATTTGGAACCTGGTCAAAGCCAATGAGCCAGCCCAAAGGTTCTTTGCGCTCATCGGGGGGCGGGGCGATCCCAATCTATTGCGAGAAATTTTGGCACCGGGAAACGTCCGCGATTGCATCGTGAACTGGGATGAGACAGCGCGCGCCCTCTTGCGGATGTTGGAACTGGAAGCTGCGCGCCGCCCTCATGACACAGAGGCCCATGCGTTACAGGCCGAGCTCAGGGCTATCGAGGGTGTGCAGCCGCTGCTGGACACACCGGCAACACGTCCAAATGCGCCCGTGCTCACGATCAAGTTTCAAATCGACAATTACGTTTTGGAGCTGTTCTCTCTCATAGCAACGATTGGCATGAGTGCCGACGCAACCCTTGACGATCTGCGTATCGAGACTTTGCTACCAGCCAACGATGCGACCCGAGCCTGGTTCGAGAAGGTTTTTAGATGATCGTTTTCCCGATGGTGCAGCAGCAGACCTTGGACAAGTGATCGACACCTGCGCCCAAAGCCGCTGGTCCGAGCATCGGAGATTCCGTGTGAAGGCAGTCAATCCGTCAGCCGGACGTCATGCCATGCACAACCGGTTCGGTTCGTCCCATTCTGCACAGGTCGCAAATCCGAACAGCCTCGGTGATCCCCATCATGGCAAGGGCCCGGAAATCGGGCAGATCGAACGGGTCCGCGCTGCTGTAGTCCACCTCGTAGCCAAGATCCTCGAACGAGGCGACCGACAGCCGACTGAGCGGGCGTTCGCTGCCTGACAGGAACCCGGTCAACAGCTCGTCACCGAACACCAACTCACGCCAATGGCTTTCGCGGGTGCCCGCGCCACCGGTGTTTGAAACAGGGACGGCACTGCCGCCCTGCGGATCAAGGGCCGCAAATTCCCTTGCGGATGAGGCACCGATAAACCGGGGGTCCATTGTCCCCGTTCCTTGGAGCAGGTTTTTTCTGCTCCATAGCGTTCCAAAGCCCAGAACGTGGGCCATTTCATGGAGTATGACATCTTCGAAACGGCCTCCGGCCTCAAGGGTGGCGACATCGGCCCGGTCAAACTCCATGATCCCGGCAAGGGGCAATTCATTGCCCTGCCGCAAGATGGTCGGGCCCGCCTGACCCAGAACGCCGTTTGCGCCGTCGATGGGTTGGATCGACACGTCAATACGTACGCCAGTCAAGATGTCGCCGTCGATGTCGATCGGATCGAAGCCGGTATTCACAACCTGATCCCAACGCTGTGCGGATCGTTCGAAAACGGCCCGCCTTTCACCGGTGACATCCCCATCAAACTTGAGTTCGATCATGGTCTCATCCGTTTTTGTCTCGCGCAATGCCACTTTGACAGAAGTTAGGGTGTACACACCACCGTTGAAGGCATGCTTGGCACGCGGCAGCCGAAAGTGCGAACGAATGCCAGCCGGTTCTTGCCGTCTTGCATAAATTGCGTCTCGGCATCCTGAAATGGTCTTGGCGGGTATGTTGATTTTCGTGCGGGGTGCGCGGCGCTTTGAACGCGTCTGCGCCGCGCGTACCGAAGCTGGGCGTACCGAAGTTGGGCGTAGAGGGCGACTGTACCGATTTGCCCGGGCTTGGTCGTGATCACACGATTGCACATCGTGCGTATTGGGTCAGGTTTCGGTGGGAATTCGCGCAAACGTATAGCCCTTGCCTTTGGTTCTTGCTCTGGTTGAATTAGAGGCAAAGAATTGAACCACTCTAACATGTGAAAGGCGCGTCTGGCGCGCCAGTCGGCTTCTTGGCAACACCATGAGGTGCTACATGCCTGTTTTCTTAACGATCACGGACTCTGACATCACCAATGCCGCTTTCTGGACGGCCTTGGACATTGGCCAGGACAGCACGATCGACGCGTCGGGCATCAGCAGCACAATCAACATCACCCTGACGGGCAGCTCAATCAGCTTCGAAGACACAGCGTCCGGCATCACCACCACCTATTCCGACTCTGACCTCACGTCCGGATCATTCAGCCAGTTCGTGGAGTTTGTCGGCAATGATGGTAACAGCGATGCCAGCGGCTCAGTTGGGCTGAACGCGTCGGGCTACACCGGTGGCAGCGGCGATGACATCTTTACGGATGACGGCAGTCTTGGTGGAGGCATCCGCGGAGGAGAAGGGAACGACACCCTGATAGGCGGTGTCGGAAGCAATAACATTGATGGTGGCGAGGGTGACGACGTGCTGTCGGGTGGGGGCGGCAACAACAACCTCAGCGGGGGCGAAGGGAACGACACGCTTTTTGGCGAGGATGGAAGCGGGAACCTGAACGGTGGCGAGGGTGACGACGTTATCTTTGCCGGTCTGAACACGACCTTTGTCGAAGGTGGGACCGGCACAGATTCTATGATCTTGCCCGAAGGGTCGACATTCACGCCTTTCTTTCCCGGATCAGCGGGCGGCAATGTCACGCTGCCCAACGGGCGCAGCTTTGTCTATCTGAACATCGGGAGTGTCACGGTTGCCTGCTTTGCCGCAGGCACGCCGATCAGGACGCCCAATGGCGATGTGCCTGTCGAGCATCTGACGGTGGGGGACTGCGTCATGACGCTGGATCGCGGGTCGCAACCGATCAAATGGCTTGGAAAGCGGACGGTCAACGGGCTTGGCTCAAACGCACCGATACATTTCCGGCCCGGCAGTATCGGAAACAGCCAGGCACTGAGGCTGTCGCCCCAGCATCGCGTGCTTTTGTCCGGCTGGAAATGCGAGTTGCTGTTTCACTCACGCGAGGTTTTGTGCGCCGCGAAGCATCTGTGTGATGGCGACCAGATTTTCCGGGAACCCTGCGCGACGGTGACGTATGTCCATTTCATGTTCGAGCAGCATGAAATTGTGTTTTCTGGCAATGCCCTGCTGGAAAGCTTTTTTGTCGGGGATCACATCACCGATGCTGAAAGAGGCTGCCACGCAGAGCTTGTCGACCTTTTCCCGGAACTGGCACGCCACGGCCCTGATGCGATGCTCTCCGTGCGCCCCTGTTTGAAGGCATTTGAAGGTTCCTTGCTGATGTAGGTTTTTGTGTGTGGAAGCCGCACGGCGGCAGCACGCTTGCTGTTGTTCGCTCCCCGGCATTGCCCAATTTCCATGCCGTTCTAGGTTTTTTTTAAAACCGAGGGGAGATGAGAAATGCGCAAGTGGATGATGGGAATGGTTTTTGCCGTTGGCCTTGCCGGAGCTGCGATGGCGCAGGGAACCGAGATCGAGGGGGTTATTTCCAGCCAGATCGAAGCCTTCAAAGCGGATGATTTCGCACAGGCCTTCACCTTTGCCGCGCCGTCGATCCGCGGCATTTTCCGCACGCCAGAGAATTTCGGCCGCATGGTGACACAAGGCTATCCTATGGTGTGGCGCCCGGCTGATGTGACCTATTTGGACCTGCGCGAAGAGGCCGGGGGGTACATTCAGACCGTTCGGATAGAGGATGCAGACGGGGTGACGCATTTTCTGGCCTACAGCATGGTCGAAACCGGGGATGGCTGGAAGATCAGCGGCGTCCAGCTTTTGGATGCGCCTGGCGTGAGCGCGTGACACCGGGCCCCATCGTGGGTTCAATCAGGGTATTTGGGTCCTTTTGCATGATCTCGACCCGTTCATCCCACAAACTATAGCGGCACTTGAAAATAATCTTATCATATGATAAGTATTACTGTATCTTTTGAGGATACCGATATGATCCATGCCGCGCAACATGTTGAGCACCCGCAAATCATCGCCCCGCTGAGCGACCCGCAGCGGATTGCCACGGTGGTCAAAGCCATCGTGCGGGTTGCAGAGGCGTGGTCCCTGACCAATGCCGAAGCGGCCGCCTTGTTTGATGTACCCACGGCCACGTGGAGCCGGATGAAAGCGGGAGCCTTTAAGGGCAATCTTGATCAGGACAAGATGATGCGCGCGAGCCTGTTGATCGGCATTTTCAAGGGACTGCGCCTACTGTTCAACGGACCGCTGGAGGCGGGTTGGCCAAAGCAGCCAAACGCCGGTCTGGCCTTTGCCGGGCAGGCCCCGATTGATCGGATGATCGCAGGGGGCATCCCCGCGATGATGTCTGTTCGACGCCACATCGATGCGCTGCGGGGCGGCGTGTGAGAGATGTATCTGACCTTCAGTTGCGCCCCTTTGTCGAAGCCACGACAACGCGCCTGATCTCGACCGCATATATCGATGAGCCTGCACTGGCCCCCCTGGCCGATGACGACGATGATCTTGCCTTTCTTGCAGAACTGGAGGGTCGGTCATCGTCGCGCCGCGGCCTGCCCGGGTTCATTCCAGCGGGAGTTCACCCTGACGAGTTGGTAACCGCACATCACGGCTATGGCTGGACCTATATCAACGCTGCATTTTGCTACACGCGGGAGACCGGGAACCGTTTCAGCGGACCAGAGCGCGGCGCGTGGTATGCGACCTGGGGCGAGGATCGGGTCGAGACGGCGCAGTCAGAGGTTGGGTGGCACCTGACGCAGGAACTGCATGCCACGGGTGTATATGATAACGTGACGGCCTATCGCGAGCTGAACGCATCGTTTGCCACCGAGTTTCACGATCTGAACGGGGCCGATCTGGAGACCGAATTACACCCCGATCCCATTATTGGGTATCCAGCGGGCCAGCGTTTGGCGGCCCGATACATGGCTGCGGGGTCGAACGGGTTTCTGTTTCCTTCGGTGCGTCGCTCCGGTGGGGCGTGCCTTGCCGCGTTTCGCCCACACATGATCCAGAATGTCCGGCAGGGGGACACGTGGGTATTCACATGGTCAGGGCAGCCTGATCCCGAGATTTCTGCTGGTGTTTCCTAACATCACCTGAGCAGCGCCGTTAGAAAAGCGGCGCGTATTTCCAGTTGTCCGCGTCTGGCGTCACCTCGTCCAGATCATAGTCGGCGCCTTGCAGACGTTTGGCGATTTCCAACCCGTCTTCTGCCGCCTGATCGACATAGCGCCGGCCCAAGGCTTCGTTCTGGGCAATGCCGTGACCGCGCATGAGGTTGAGCCCGTGGTTGAACCGCCCGACCGGGTCGCCTGCTTCGGCGGCTCGGCGGTCCCATTCCGCAGAGGCATCCGGGTTGTAGTCGCCGCCCAGGCCATTGTTCTCAAGCTGGCTCATCCAGGTCATTGCCTTCGTGTACCCGGCTTCGGCGCATTTCCTGGTGAGTTCGCGCGCAAGCTCATGATTGTCATTCTTGGTGACATTGATGCCCAGAGAGCAGGTCACTGAACGGATGACGCCCATCTCGATCTTGCGGGTCAGCATTTTCCGGCCTGTGTCCTGCGGATTGAGAATACCCAACTCGTCTTCAATGGTGGCTGGTCGTTCGTCGGCCTGCGTGACGCTCGCCAGTGCAATCAAGCACATCGCCGTGATCGGTTCACGTATGTCCACGTCCTCCTTGGAGAGAACTATCACGCATGCCGTCGCAAATCACTTTGGCTTTGCTCGCAACGCCAGACTGCTGCTACTCGGTTGCACGCACCGGCTCCTCCGGTTCGGTATCATGATCCTCGTGTAGCGGGCTTAGTCCGGTGATCAGCCGCGCCCCCTTCGAGAAGGTGAGGTAGGACCAGAACCAATTCATTGCGACGAAGATCGGGTTGCGCACACCGATCAGGAAGTAGATATGCGCGATCCCCCACAGCCACCACGCCACGAAGCCCGAGAGTTGCAGTTTACCAAAGTCGATGACTGCCGCGTGCCGTCCGATGGTGGCCAGATTGCCAGCGTGTCGGTAGCGGAAGGGCCTGTCATGCGGCTGGCCTTTGGCCAGCGCGGCGATCCGTTTGCCAACGTATTTGCCGCCCTGCTTAGCAGCCGGTGCGATACCAGGCACGTCAAGGCCGTCTTTCCAGGGGACTTGGGCGGCGTCCCCGATCACGTAGACATTTGGGTGGTCCGGCAGGCAGAGAGTGTCGGTCACGGCCACACGACCGGTGCGATCTGTCGGCGCATCAAGCCACCGCCCCACGTTTTTCACCGCAACTCCGGCCCCCCAGACCTTGCAGGCCGATGGAATGAAGGTGTCAGATAGCTGTACGCCCGCTTCGGTGATGTCTTCAACACGGGTGTTGACCATCACCTCGACCCCCAGTTTTTCGAGTGACGTGTGCGCCTTGTTGGAGAGGTTTTCCGGGAAGGTACCAAGCACACGTGGGCCTGCTTCGATCAGGATGATGCGGGCATCACGCGAGTTGATGCGATGGAAGTCTGCCGCAAGCGCATGGTTTGCCAGTTCGGCAATTGCACCGGCCATTTCGACCCCGGTGGGGCCGCCGCCGACAACCACAAAGGTCAGTTGGCGACGTTGTTCGGAGTCCGAGTTCGAAATCTCGGCCCGTTCAAAGGCCATAAGCACCTGTTTGCGGATCTCGGTTGCATCGATGATCCGTTTGAGGCCGGGGGCGTGCCTTTCCCATTCGTCCCGCCCGAAATAGGAGTGATGCGCACCCGAGGCGACGATCAGATGGTCATAGTCGAACTGCCCCTCCCCGGTGATGACATGTTGGCTGGTCTTGTCCACATCCAGCACTTCGGTCAGCGCCACAGACACATTCTTTTGCCCTGAAAAAATCCCACGTATGGGCCACGCCACGTATGCTGGTGACAGGTCAGCCGTGGCCACCTGATAAAGCAAGGGCTGGAACAGGTGATAGTTCCGACGATCGATGATCTTGATGTCGACCGGCGCGCGTTTCAGCGCACGGGCCGCGGCCAGGCCCCCGAAGCCTGCGCCGATGATGACAACCTTGGGACGGGATTGTTTTGGCATGGTCCACCTCGCTGCGGTTGCAAAGAGCTTTGCTGCACTTGCACCAATATAGGTTGTGACCGCCCAACCGCCATGCCAGCCCCGGTGCAATGGATGTGAGCTGCTGTAACAATTGGGTGCCGCGTTGCGCATGAGCCCGCTGCGCCGCACGGTCCTGTCGGCCCCCGTTAACCCGTTGTTGATACTTCCCTTGCCCGTGACAGCCGGGCCTTCCGGTTGGGTTCAGGTTGACTGCGTGACATGGGCTGCTTCGGCCCCCTGCGGAAAAGGGATGAATGGATGAACAAGGCAATTACTGATGGCGTGCTGCTGATGCCCCCAGCCTTTGCGAACGGTTTGGATGTCTGGTCGAGCGGCGATGGCACGCCGGGCTCTGACACCTACCAGAACGCGCCCAACGCGGCGTTTGTACCGGCGGATCAGGATTTTGGCGGTTGTCTTGAATTGCAAAAAGCATCGAACACCACCCGTGTTCGGTACATGGGCGAAACCCCTCTGCTGCCCGGTTGCTACCTGCGTGTGACCGTCCGCCTGAAGGCCATCAGTGGCAGCCTGCCATCAGTGCAGGTTGCGGGCTATGCAGCGCTGGCGAATGGGACCGCAGTGCCCGGTGTTGATACTGTCGGGGACAGCGTGACCCTCACCAACTATGGCGAAGTGGTCGAGGTCTCAGCGATCATTGGCGCGGGCAACCGATCCGGCGTGGATCTGGTGTTGGGAGCCGACGCAGTTTATGGGTATTTCGGCTTAGACCTGACCGGTCCTAACGGTGGCATTGTCCGCATTGATGACATTGTGATCGAAGACATCACGTCCATTTTCCTGCGGGACATCATGTCCGTTGTGGACGTCCGCGACTTTGGTGCCATCGGCGATGGCACGACAGATGACAGTGCAGCCTTTGACGCGGCTAACGCGGCAGCCAACGGCCGGACGATCCTGGTTCCAGAGGGCGTGTTCCGGCTTGAGAATGACGTGACGCTGGACGAGTTGGTCAAGTTTGAAGGCACGCTGAGCATGCCCGACGACAGGGAGCTCCTGTTGCGCAAAAGCTATGATCTGCCGACCTACATTGAGGCCTTTGGCGACGAGGCTCTGGCTTTCAAAAAAGCGTTCCAGGCCCTTTTGAATGGCGTCGACCACGAAAGCCTGGATATGGGTGGGCGCCGCATTGCGGTGTTCGGACCCATCGACATGCAGGCCGCCGTCCCGAACCGCGATCAATACAACACGCGCCGTGTGATCCGGAACGGCCAGTTCGAGGCGCTGGGCGATGATTGGGGCAGCGAAACGGTTACAAGTCAGGCCACCTATAGCTCGTCCGATAGCCGCACGTTGAGCAACGTGATCAACATCGCGAACGTGCCGGTCGGCGCGCTTGTCACAGGCAATGGTGTGGGTCGCGAAGTCTATGTTCGAAGCAAGAACGTGGGAGCAGGCACCCTGACCCTGAACGCGCCACTTTTTGACGCCGACGGGACGCAGACCTTCACCTTTGAGCGGTTTGACTACCTGATCGACTTTGGTGGCTTTTCAAAGCTGACGAAGTTCAACATGTCGAACATCGAGTTTCAGTGTAACGGGAAAAGCAGCGGTATCATGCTGGCCCCGGCCGGGGCGACATTCGAACTGCAGGAATGTTTTGTCAGCCGCCCAAAGGATCGTGGCATTACGTCCATCGGTGGTGGGTGTCAGGGTTTCCTGATGGATCGGTGCCAGTTCCTGTCGTCCGAAGATGCCCTCGACGTTTCGGACCGCACGACCATCGGGTTCAACATCAATTCAAACGACGCAAAGATTCGCGACTGTCGCGCGACGCGCTTCCGTCACTTCATGGTTTTGGCTGGTCGGAACCACCTGATCAAGGGCAACCACTTTTTCCAAGGCGATGGGGTGCAGGATGGCGTCCGCACCGCAGGGGCGGTCCTGCAGGACAACTACACGGCCACCGTGATCACCGGGAACTATGTCGACAACTGCTTTATCGAATGGACAAATGAGCGCGACCCCACTCCGGCGTTCACGTCCGGCTTTTCCTTCAGCTCATTCAGTATGACGGACAATGTGTTCCTGTCGGGCAGTGTTGCGCCATGGTTCAGCTATCTGGTGATCAAACCGCATGGGGCAGGCCATTTTCTGAATGGCGTGACGGTGACGGGAAACCGCTTCCAGTCCATCAATGGCCAGATTGACCGTGCAGAACGCGTCGACACCAGCTTTGCCGACCTGGACTATGATCGGAACCGTTCTGTCTGGTTCAAGGGGAACTCGTACCACAACGTGCGCGAAAGTGCTGAAAACCCGCAAGTCATTGCACACACCCAGAGTACGCCAAGCCGCATCTGGACAATCGAGACAGACAATAAGCTGCCCTTTGAAAGCTATTGCCAGTTCGTGGACTCTGTCGCGCTGACTGACGACTTGCGCAACAGTTCGAACCAGCGACGCTATGAAGCGCCTGTCGCGCGTGGGCGGGCCGGTTCAAACGAAGACGCGTTCACGCTGGAGTTCAGCGAAGATATGAGTGGATCGGTCAGGGCAACCGTTCGGATGGACCGCGGCTGACCGTCGCGGCGGTCAGAAGGACCGCCACATACCCAGTTTGAGGGCGAGGGTTCCATCCTCGTCCTCAAGGCCCAGGACAAAACTTGCCCCATCGGGTTTGGGCTGCCAGATCACCGATGGGGCAAGGGTTGCAGATGTGTTCCCGTCCGCGCTGGTGACAAAGACCTGCATCATCACCTTGAACTTGTCATTGAGCGCGAGGCCAACAGTTGAATCCAGTTTCAGCGTGTTTGCACCTTCGTCGATCGCCCATTCGACCGCACCGTCAATCGCCACCCAGCCATGACGCTCCCCCAGGCTGATCCCGCGCCCATAGCTGAGGCCGGTGCGCAGCAACGGGTCCATGGCAAGGCCAAATGTACTGCCAATCCCTATATCGTAGGCCAGTTTGTAGTCCCGCTTACCGGTCGGAATTGGTTTGCGCATGAAAACAAACGCTGTGCCTTCGCCCAAACGCCCCAGCGTCATATCCACGTCGACCTTGGCGCCAAGTGTGAGCTTGGGCCGCAGTCCGTATTCGGCATAAAGCGTTCCGTCGAGCCGCCCGGTTTCTTCATAGACCCCGCTATATGACAAGAAGCCTTTCTTGTGCTCTTGCAACCACGCACCGGCCTGCGCGCCTGGCGCAAGCGCCAGCAACAAGAGGGTCAGCAGAAGGGGCATCACGGGTTTGTCTTATTTTGTTAACAAGCAATGACCGTGGCCCAGACATGGTTAACAATTGATTAGGATCAGGGATTCACCTTTTTTCGCCAATCTGTCCTGCAGTGGGGACCGGACAACCCTATATGGGGTGAGAGCCATTTGGAGAGAGAGACGCCCATGCAATGCCCTATCGACGGAACGCCCCTTGTCATCACCGACCGCAGCGGGGTCGAGATTGACTATTGCCCGCAGTGTCGGGGTGTGTGGCTGGACCGGGGTGAGCTGGACAAGATCATCGAACGCGCAGCCGCCTATTCCGCTCCCCCTCCACCACCCGAAGCCCCTCGCGCACAACCAGACAGAGACTATGACGACCGTGGATATGAGGACCGCGGCGATCGCCGGTATGATCAGCGTCGTGGTCGGCGCAAAAAGGGGATGGGCGACTTGTTGGGCGACATCTTTGATTTCTAGGCCAGACGGCTCATCAGGACCATCGCCAACAGGGCGCAGCCAAGACCTGCATACTCCCGGGCGTGCAGCGTTTCACCGAAATGGAGCGCGCCGATCAGCGCCAGAGCGATAAGCGTGAGCATGGAATACGCCACGCCCGCTTGCGCCAGCGTGACATGCTGCATGGCGTAGAACCAGAAAAACGCCGATACGCCATAAAGCGCGACACCGAGCAGGACGAGGACCGACCACACGGGTTGGTTCCCGTCGGCGGCCAGTTTCAGCACATAGTCGCCTGCGATGACAACCAGTGCTGTCACGAAAGTAAAAGCAAATCCAAAAACAATATGGTCCATTTGAAAGCCCTTGAATGAGGGCCTCGCGATGGTCTGCGGGGCTATGAAAATATGAAGCTATCTTAGCACGTCGAAGGACTACGCCGTAGTCGGGTATTCCTGACGTGTCAGGCGACGGGCGCGGTGGTGCAAGCGCGGAACTTCTGCACTTCGGGTGCAGCGCCTGTCAGCGAGACGGTGACAGCGGCCGTCTGGGTGAATGCGGTGGCGGTCGCGTTGAATTCGAGCCCATCCAACACGTTGCCAAAACCCACATCGGTGACCGTGAGTGTATTCGCTTCTGTGCTGTGGCGCGTTGTCGAGATCGTGTTGGGTTGTGCGCCATCAAAGCGGATGGAGAAGGCTGCCGCGTCGGGCCAGCCGTCGGGGCTCGTGACCGCTATGGCATAGAGGCGGGTGGCGTGGTCGTAGGTGACCGCGATGTCAACCGTCGGTTCGGTGTGTGAGAGGGTGCAGATGGGGGTTGGTGTGAACTCCCATGCGAGGGCTGGTGTGGTGAGAAAGATAAGAGGAAAAATAATACGCATGGCATGATGGTAGCGCAGTTTTGGGCCTGGTACACACCTGGACACGTCGGTCAGGCACAATCGAAAATGCTTGTGCTTTGGCTCCGAAGCTGTCAGGGCGGGCGCGCATAGCTATTCTACTCGATGTTCTGTTTTTCCTCACGGCACGCAGTCTCTCGATCATGACGACTACGCCGGACCGCTGCATCCTGTGAGCGGTATCAATTGAAGGAAGATATCACATGGCCACTGGCACAGTGAAATGGTTCAACACCACCAAAGGTTTCGGTTTCATCGCTCCTGATGGCGGCGACAAGGACGTGTTCGTCCACATCTCGTCCGTCGAGCGTTCCGGTCTGACCGGTCTGGCAGACAACCAGAAGGTCACTTTTGACCTGGAATCCGGCCGTGACGGCCGCGAGAGCGCAGTGAACATCGCTCTGGTGTAAGGGGGATGGTGGGATAAAGCCCCACCCTACCCGTTTGAGATTTGGCGCGGCGTCCGAAAGGAGGCCGCGTTTTTTTGTGCGGTGCCAATTTCTGCTATGATGGATGTGTAGGAGGAGACAGATGCTCAAAATTGATCCCGCCGCCAATTGCCAGACCGTCATCACCACGTTCGAATGTTCCCCCGGCACCTGTGCCGACCTGCTGGACAAGTTGCAGGGGGCATACGCTGACTTCATCTCGCACCAGCCGGGGTTCATTGCCGCCGGGCTGCATGTGAACGACGCGCAGACGCGGATTGCCAATTACTCGCAATGGCAACGGCGCGAGGATTTTCAGGCGATGCTACGAACGGAGGAGATGCGGGAACGGAACCGGGAGATTGCGGGGCTGTGCACGCGGTTCGAGCCGGTGATGTATGAAGTGGCGGGGGTGTTTTGAAAACGGTTGGTCTGAAGAGATGAGGGCAGCGACCGACCTGGTGGGCGCTTTGATCGGTTTGGTCGGCGTGATTGCCTCAAAGCGTGGAAGTCGGGTGGGTTGCGAAGACCCTCGCCAATAGCGCCCTCCGGGGGGAGGTCGGGCGCTGACCGGCAGTGCCGCCGGGCAATTGCACTTCACAATTTTATTCACGTAAGTGTATTTATGAATTGAAAAAAACTTGAGGCTGGCGTGAAATCAAAAACTGATTTGTTCGAAAACGAAGGGCCATCACAAGAGTATTGCGCGCTCAGACGATCAGACTGGGGCCCAGATGTCGAAAAACGGAAAAGACTCAACTCAATGTACAAACGTCACCACCAATGGCTGGATGAGAGTTGGTTAAACCGGTTTCTAGACAAGGAATTTCATCAAAGGTCATGGGAACTTCTGATCGCTGACACTCTTTGTTCTTTGGGTTTTGAGTTTGGTGACGAAAGCGGAGATGAGGGCCCTGACTTCGTCGGACGTTTGTTTGGAATAGATGTTACCGTTGAATGCGTTTCTTACTCACCGGGTCAAGAAGGCAAACCGTTTTCAGTTCCAAGAACAAATTACGAATACAGAAGCGGTATAGAAGCTATGGGTCACAAAAAGGGGGATGGCTATCCTTCTTTTTTGCATTGGAACGAAATTAGCCTAAGGGTGTCCAATGCGTTCAAAGCAAAGGTGCTACAGCTACAACAGCACAAGAGCTCAGGCTTCACTTCTCGCATTCATCTGATTGCGATTGGAAACGGCGGGGTCAAGCCCGGAATGGTTCATGACAACCTTCCACATGACGATGCAATTTGGAGGCTTTTTCTACCATTTAAAGCGACAGGTATAATTGATTTGGACACCGGGGAACACGGCATAGCTCGCGAAACTGACACACCAAAAGATAAACGCGTCGTCGAAAAACCATTTTTGATGGAGGGGGCAAAAGGTGTGGCAGGCGTATTGTTCGGAACAACTCTTTTCTCCGCTGGCCATATGCCTTGGGAAGACAAGCTATATTGGGTGCGCAACCCGTACGCAGACCACTTTTTCGATATACCCGAGAGCCCGGTTTTAGACTCTTTGGTCGGCTGTTAATTACCTCTTCCGCCGCTTCACATTCCCGCCCCGCTGACCAGCCCGCCCCGCCGTTGACCGACCCGACGCCTTCTGCGCGTCGTCCACGGCCTTTTCCACCGCGTATTGCCGCGCCAGCGGATCATCCGCCACAACCAAGTCCACCGTTTCCAGCCGTTTGACCTCATCCCGCAAACGCGCCGCTTCTTCGAACTCCAGGTTCTCAGCCGCCTTGCGCATGTCGGCGCGGAGGCCGTCGAGCACCGCTTGCAGGTTGCCACCCGCCATCTGGTTGTCGATCTTGGCGGTGACGCGGTTCATGTCCGTGTCGCCTTGATACAGACCCGCCAGCACATCCTCGACGTTCTTTTTCACCGTCTCGGGCGTGATGCCGTGTTCTTTGTTATAGGCTTCCTGCTTGGCGCGGCGGCGGTTGGTTTCGGCCAGTGCACGCTCCATCGAGCCGGTGATCTTGTCGGCGTACATGATCACGCGGCCATCGGCGTTCCGGGCGGCGCGGCCGATGGTTTGGACGAGGGAAGTTTCGGAGCGCAGGAACCCTTCCTTGTCAGCATCCAGGATTGCGACCAGACCGCATTCGGGGATGTCGAGCCCTTCGCGCAGCAGGTTGATGCCGATCAGCACGTCGAAGGCGCCAAGCCGCAGGTCGCGCAGTATTTCGATCCGCTCGAGCGTGTCGATGTCGGAGTGCATGTAGCGGACGCGGATGCCCTGTTCGTGCATGTATTCCGTCAGATCCTCGGCCATGCGCTTTGTGAGCGTGGTGCAGAGGGTGCGCATGCCTTGCTTGGCGACCTTCTGGACCTCGTCCAACAGATCATCGACCTGCATTTCAACGGGGCGGATTTCGACCGGCGGATCCAAAAGGCCAGTGGGGCGGATGACCTGTTCGGTGAAGACACCGCCGGTCTGTTCGATTTCCCACGCTGCGGGGGTGGCCGAGACGAAGACGGATTGGGGGCGCATGGCGTCCCATTCCTCGAACTTGAGGGGGCGGTTGTCCATGCAGGACGGCAGGCGGAAGCCGTGTTCTGCCAGCGTGAATTTGCGCCGATAGTCGCCTTTGTACATGCCGCCGATCTGGGGGACCGAGACGTGGCTTTCATCCGCAAAGACGATGGCGTTGTCGGGGATGAACTCAAAGAGGGTGGGGGGCGGTTCACCGGGCGCGCGCCCCGTGAGGTAGCGCGAGTAGTTTTCGATGCCGTTGCAGACGCCGGTGGCTTCGAGCATTTCAAGGTCGAAGTTGGTCCGTTGTTCGAGCCGTTGCGCTTCGAGCAGCTTGCCCTCGCCCACCAGTTGATCGAGCCGGACCTTGAGTTCTTTTTTGATGCCGATGATGGCCTGGTTCATCGTTGGCTTCGGGGTCACGTAGTGCGAGTTGGCGTAGACCCGGATGTGGTCGAGCGTGTCGCATTTTTCGCCAGTGAGCGGGTCGAATTCGGTGATGTTTTCTAGTTCTTCGCCGAAGAAGGACAGTTTCCATGCCCGGTCTTCAAGGTGGGCCGGGAAGATTTCGAGGCTGTCGCCCCGCACCCGGAAGCTGCCCCGTTGGAAGGCGTGGTCGTTGCGTTTGTATTGTTGCGCCACCAGATCCGCGATGACCTGTCGCTGGTCGTATTCCTTGCCCACCTTGAGGTCCTGCGTCATCGCCCCGTAGGTCTCAACGCTGCCGATGCCGTAGATGCACGAGACGGACGCCACGATAATCACGTCGTCGCGTTCCAGCAGCGCCCGCGTGGCCGAGTGGCGCATACGGTCGATCTGTTCGTTGATCTGGCTTTCTTTTTCTATGTAGGTGTCTGATCGCGCCACGTAAGCTTCGGGCTGGTAGTAGTCGTAGTAGCTGACGAAGTATTCGACGGCATTGTCGGGAAAGAACCCTTTGAACTCGCCATAAAGCTGGGCCGCGAGGGTCTTGTTGGGCGCGAGGATGATGGCCGGGCGCTGTGTTTCCTCGATCACCTTGGCCATGGTGTAGGTTTTACCGGTGCCCGTTGCGCCCAAGAGCACTTGATCGCGGTCGCCGCCCATGACGCCTGCGCTCAATTCCTTGATCGCCGTAGGCTGGTCGCCTGCGGGCTGGAATTCTGTGTTCATCACCAGTTGCTTGCCGCCTTCGAGCTTGAGGCGCTTGCGAACATCCTCGGCCGCGTTGGCGAGATAGGTGACGGGTTCGGAGGAATCGGTGTGTGCGTAGGCCATGCACGTTTATCTGTTGTGCACGTGTCCTGATGCAAGGGGCACTGCTGCCAGTTCGTGACAGGAGTGGACACTCGGACCACAATAATCGGTAGCGGTCAAATTCCGATCGGGGCGTGCAACGCCATCGGAGCGTCCATCCCTTTCAACACTTCGGTGCCGACATGGCGTGTGGCTACCCCGGCGATGCGGGCCACCGGGGCAGAGATCAGCACCGGTTCGTCCAAGCGTCCGCAAAACGCCTCGACCCGGCTGGCGATATTCACCGACTGGCCCAATATAGTAAAATCGATCCGCTCGCGCGCACCCACATTGCCATAAAGCAACGCTCCATAATGGATGCCTGTGCCAAAGGGCACTGGCAAATCGGCAAGCTTTGCAATGCCAAGGGCCGCATGGGCGGCACTGATCGCCTGACGGCAAGCCTTCACCTGCCCCGCGTCAGTCCCATCCGAGGGAAAGAGAGCCAGCACACCGTCACCCAGAAACTTCAGAATTTCGCCATCGTTGTTGTCGATGGCATCTGACATGACTTCGAAATAGCGGTTGGCCACGTCGAGGGCGTGCTCGGCTGATTGGGTTGTATTCAGCGCGGTCCACCCGCGAATGTCCGAAAAAAGAATGGCCGCTTCAGTCTGTTCGATATCACCTCGGGTGATCTGGCCGTTCAGCACACGTTGACCGGTTCGCGGGCCGAGGTAGCTTTGGGCAATGGCCGTCGCGAGATGGAAATTGCCGTGCGCCTCGGCAATCGGGGCAATGGCCGTCGCGAGCGTATCAATCAGAACGATATCATCCTCAGTAAACCCCTCCGGGTCTTCGGACACCAGCATCAAGATGCCCCCGGCCCCCTCAACGAAATCGAGCGGAACACCATAATAGTCTGTCCCCCCGCGACGCTGCAATTCGTGCAACACGACGTGATCCTCTGGCCCGAGTGGTTCCCGAAGGCTGCGCCGGAACGGTTTTCGGGTCTGCCCGATATATTCCATCGGACTGCCCACATAGGAGGATCGCGTCTCCAGCCCTTGCGGCGCTGTGAACTGGACGATGGGACCACCACCATGTTCCCAAAGAAAACTGAGCGCAGCAGTCAAAGGATGTGTTGTCCGCATCCCAAGCCGCACGCGCATCAACGCCATCCCTTCATCCCGCAACCGCAGGCCAAGACCGTCAACAAGGACCTGAAGACCTTTCATGCGACCATGGGTCAGGATCCAGTTGAGATGCGGTTCAGCGTTCCAAGCCATTGTGCAAAGGTGGAGCAGTCAATGGATAACGCAAGGTCTGGCGTCACTCGTCACAATTGCCAGCACTGTCACAATTGTGACGGTTCAATCGGTGTCGGCGGTAAGCCAAGTCGGATTCAAATTTGCAGGCTGTCCGCCTTCAACTTCGCCTCCCGACGCTGCAAAATGCCCGTCTGAACTTTGAGCGATCTGTTATCGGCCGTCGTATTCGCGAGCGTTTTTTACTTGCGTCCCAGTCGCTTTTCGACGGCAGCGCGGGCAATGTCCGCAGCGGTCTGGGCCGCGCCGCCATTCTATGCAAATGTCACCTCGGACCTGCGTGGTGAGGCGAAATCACACCTTGCCCTGTGGCGTTCGATTGACGATATGTGTGCTGTCGATTGCCGGAGAACCAAAATGCGCGCACGCATCTACCAGCCAGCCAAGACGGCTATGTCGTCTGGTACAGCCAAGACCAAGCACTGGGTGCTGGAATTTGCACCGGCGTCTGCCCGGTCAGTGGATCCGTTGATGGGCTGGACGTCGTCTTCGGACACACAGGCGCAGGTGAGTATGTCATTTGACACGAAAGAGGCTGCACTGGACTACGCCAAGGAACATGGCATCGACGCTCAGGTCCAGGAGCCCAACAAGCGCAAGGCAAATATCCGTCCCGGCGGATATGGCGAAAACTTCGCGACCAACCGGCGCGGGACTTGGACGCACTAGCGTTTGCTCAATAGCATCACGCTCGAACGATCCGAGGCGTGGACTAGAGCAGATATGCCCAAACAAACACCACGGGCAGCGCGCATGTAAACGCGATCATGAACAGCTTTGCCGCGTGACTGACCTTGCCAAACCGGCCGTCGCCAAGCGCACCTTCGCCATAGTTCATCGCGGCCGACATCACGATGTATCCTTGGCGCTCCCGCTCCATCTTGGCCCGATTGATTGACGTCAGTGCCGCATTATATCGGGCGTCCTGACGTGCTTGTTCATCAAGGTTCGGTTGCAGGTTTTCCATGTGTGTCATGTGATGCGCGCTCCGTTTGTTGGGTGACGAGATGGAGCACACACCGATCAAGTCCACATTGTGCGACAAAAAAGGCCAACCCGAAGGCTGGCCGTTTTGTTGCGCGTGAAACCCCGTGTCACTGCAGGATGAATGTCACCTTCAGATTCACCCGGTATTCAGCGATCTTGCCGTCCTGGACAATGGCTTTCTGGTCCTGAACCCACGCGCCCTCGACATTTTTCAGCGTCTCGCAGGCACGTTTCACACCCTGCTCTACCGCGTCTTCAAAACTGGAGTTGGAACTGGCGATGATTTCGGTCACTCGTGCGACTGACATGGTCTTCTCCCTTTTCCTGTGCTGACCCGTTCAGGCTAGCGCACAGGCAGAGCACCGGGATTGACATATCGCATGACGGACCACCGTCGGCGAAACCGGGCCACCCGAGATAGGGTGGCCCGGATACTGTTCTTAGGACCCGCCAAGCGCCTTGTCGGTGATCTGATGCGTCCACGCACCCTCGGGTGCTGCGGAAATCACAGGGTCCGACCCGCCCGACAGCAGCGACTGCACGGTGCGCTCGTAATCTGCTGGCAAAAGCGCACCATTCGAGCCCGCAGTCAGCTTGGCCACTTCACCCATCATACGCTTTTGATGCTTTTCGGTCTGGGCCCCGGTCTCATCATATTCCAACACGATCTCGGCGGCCTCGTCCGGGTTCTCTTCTGCGTATTTCCAGCCTTTCATCGAGGCACGGACAAAACGGACCATCTTGTCTTCAAAAGCGGGGTCAGTGAGGTTCTCCTCAAGCACATAGAGCCCGTCTTCGAGCGTTGCGACGCCATTATCTTCGTATTTGAACACGGTCAGATCGTCGGGCGACAGTCCTGCGTCGATCACCTGCCAATACTCGTTGTAGGTCATGGTGGAGACGCACGCCGCCTGCCCGTTCAGGATCGGGTCGACGTTAAAGCCCTGTTTCAGCACTTCGACACCTGCATCCGATCCATCGGTCGGGATCTCAAGCTGGCTCATCCACGACAGGAACGGGAATTCGTTGCCAAAGAACCAGACACCCAGCGTCTTGCCCGGGAAGTCTTCGGTGGTTTCGACACCCGCATCCTTGCGGCAGGTCAGCATCATACCGGACGACTTGAACGGTTGCGCGATGTTCACCATCGGCAGGCCCTTTTCACGGGCAGCCAGGGCGGCTGGCATCCACTCCACCGTCACATCAGCGCCGCCACCGGCCAGCACCTGTGTGGGCGCGATGTCAGGACCGCCAGGCTTGACGGTGACGTTCAGGTCTTCCTCACCATAGAACCCTTTTTCCAGCGCCACATAGTAGCCCGCGAACTGGGCTTGAGTGACCCACTTCAGTTGCAGCGTGACGTCATCTGCCGCCATGGCTGCACCGGCGACGAGCGATAGTGCCGCGGCTCCGAATGTTGCTTTGATCTTCATGATACCCTCCAAGGTGATTACAGTTTTTTATCCGCGTTGTGACGGGTGCCAAAAGGTCACCCGCTTTTCGATCCAGGCCACGATGCCATAGAATGCCGTCCCCGCCAAAGCGGCCACCGCGATCTCAGCCCAGACAAGGTCGATGCTCAAGCTTCCCACGCCGGTCGAGATGCGGAAACCCATACCGCGTGTAGGGGAGCCGAAATATTCGGCAACGATGGCCCCGATCAGGGCCAGCGTGGTGGCGATTTTCAGACCGTTGAAAACGAACGGCATTGCCGCGGGCAATCTCAGGCGGAACAGGGTTTGCCAGTATCCGGCTGCATATGTCCGCATCAGATCGCGTTGCATGGCCGAGGCTTCGTTCAATCCTTGCACGGTGTTCACAAGGATCGGAAAGAAGACCATGACCACCACAACCGCTGCCTTCGACTGCCAGTCGAAACCAAACCAGTTCACCATGATCGGCGCGATGCCAACAATGGGCAAAGCCGCAACGAAGTTGCCGATAGGCAGCAGGCCCCGCGTCAGAAAAGCAGACCGGTCGATCAGGACCGCCGCGACAAAGGCCGCGATTGCCCCGATGGCAAAGCCGCGCAGCGCGCCCTTGACCACGGTTTGCCCAAAATCGATCCACAGAATGTCGGTGGAGGCGGCAAAGGTCTGCGCCACGGTCGAGGGCGCGGGCAGGATCACGGGCGAGATGCCGAAGCCACGCACCAGCGCCTCCCATATGACCAATAGCGTCAAACCAAAAATCACCGGGATGGCTATCCGAACCGCCCGGTTGTCGCCACGATGAGCCAACCAGTTGTTCAACGCCCAGCCGCCTAGCCAGACCAGCAGCGCAAGGATCAGCCAACTCATGTGGCCATCCCCATGCGCTTCAGCGTGACACGCTGTATCGCGTCCAGCAGAGTGACCAAAGCGCCCGCCAGAACAGCCGCCGCAAACAGCGCCGACCAGATGGCCAGAGGCGTGCCGAACTGGTCCCCGATCAGGATGCGTGCGCCAAGACCGCTGATGGCCCCCGTCGGCAGCTCGCCCACGATGGTACCAACCAGCGCCGCTGCGATACCGACTTTGAGAGAGGTGAACAAATACGGCACCGAAGCCGGTAGGCGCAGGCGTAGAAAACTCTGCAAACCGCTGGCGTTGTAGGTTCGAAGCAGGTCCAGCTGGGACGTTTCCGGCGCGCGCAGCCCCTTCACCATGCCCACCAGCACAGGGAAAAAACATAAGTACGCCGAGATGATGGCCTTGGGCACACCACGCCCCTCAATCCCCACCTGGCTCGACAAAACGATGATCATTGGTGCCAGTGCCACGATGGGGATGGTTTGACTGATGATGGCCCAAGGCATCAGACTCAGCTGTGCCGTGCGGGAATAGACAATGGCCACCGCCCCCAAGATGCCCAGAAGCGTCCCAAGGGCAAAGCCCCAAAGCGTTGACTGCAAGGTAATCCAGCCATGATAAATCAGCCCACGTTTGGACCATGGCCGGCCTTTGGCAATCATGGCACCCGTAGTCTTCCACAACTCCTGTCCCACCTGCGCAGGCGTTGGAAGGCGTGGACGGTCAAGCGCATAGCCCAGCCCGACATGTTCGGAATTGTTCAGCATCAGCTGCCAGACCGACACCTCGCGCCGCGGTACGGACCCCTCAGGCACAACCACCTCGCCTGCCCGCTCGACCTGATCCAAGGCCACGCGTACATTCATGGGAGCCACGGCCAGATACCAGATGCCCACGATAACGGCCAAAACGGTCAGGACAGGGAGCACGGATCGCATCAAACGATCCCCTGCTTCATTTCGCCGGATAAACCGCCCCCGGAGGGTCGTTTTGCCAAGGGTCCCAGATCAATCATAGGCATGCCCCGCCCGCAGCCCATCCCGCACCCGGTGCGCAATCTCCAGAAACTCCGGCGTTTCGCGAATATCCAGCGGACGCTCACGCGGCAATGTGCTTTCAATCACATCCGTGATCCGACCGGGCCGGGGCGACATCACCACGATCTTGGTCGACAGGTACACCGCCTCTGGGATTGAGTGGGTGACAAAGGCGATGGTCTTCTCTGTCCTGGCCCAAAGCTGCAAAAGCTGCTCGTTCAGGTGATCACGCACGATCTCGTCCAGCGCGCCAAAGGGTTCGTCCATCAGCAATATGTCTGCGTCAAAGGCCAGCGCCCGCGCAATCGACGCGCGTTGCTGCATACCGCCAGATAGCTGCCACGGAAACTTCTTCTCGAACCCCGACAGTTCAACCAGCTCCAAAGTCCGCGCCACCCGCTCGGCTTGCTCGGCCCTGGAATAGCCCATGATCTCCAAAGGCAGCGAGATGTTCCGCCCAATGGTCCGCCACGGGTACAGCCCCGCCGCCTGAAACACATAGCCATAGGCCCGCGCCTTGCGCGCTTCCTCCGGTGTCGTGCCATTGACCGTGATGGAGCCGCCAGTAGGTTGTTCGAGGTCCGCCATGCAGCGCAGAAACGTGGTCTTGCCACAACCCGATGGACCGATGAAGGAGACGAAATCGCCCTTCTCGATGTCCAGCGACACGCCCTTGAGCGCATGGACCGGACCGTCGTTGGTTTGAAAGGTCAAATCGAGGTCTTGGGCGGAGATGACAGTCATGTCCCCTAAATCTCCACAGTGATCATACCGCGCTCCTGATCGACCAAACCGGCGACAAAGTCCTCGAACCCCTGGACAAATTGCTGAATGTGCTGCGCCCCATCGGATGGATTGGTGCCAGTTTCAAAAGGATAGATCTTGCCAGCGATTTCCGCATCCCAGTCGGCAGAAGCCAACCTTTCCATCACCGGCACGTCTTTCATTCGACGCAATAGCATGGCCACATCCTCAGGTAAGAACCCCCTCAGTGCGGCGTCCGCAATCTCAATACAATCCGAGGTATAAAGTCCGCGCCTGCCGGGATCGGCACCGATCAAATGACCCAACACAGGTGCGGACTTATCAAGGTCTAATTGGGCGTCTGCTTCGAACCCGGGATCGCCGTCATTTATAAGTGCCAAAGCCATTTCGCGCGAAACGGAATAGAGCGTCGTTCTGATTCCCATCAAATCCCCGCCGGAATGTTCAGCGGATCGCGTTCGATCATCTTGGGCGCCGTCAGCGCCTTCCACTTCGACAGCGCCACCGACGCCGACGGGAATGCAGGGCGCGGCACGAACTTGCCCCGGCCGGGGGACGGTTGAGAGTTCTGACCCCACGCCCAAATCACCTCACCCCGGCTCAGCGTATAGCGCGACTGCGCCGTCACCTCGAACCCGTCGAACACGTTGTAATCCAGCACCGAGTGGTGGTTGGCGGGCGAGATCGTCTTGGTGATCTTCGGATCCCATACCACAACATCGGCATCCGCGCCTTCGACCAGCGCACCCTTCTTGGGATAGATATTCAGGATCTTGGCCACGTTGGTCGAGGTCACAGCAACGAATTCGTTGGGCGTCAGCCGTCCCGTCTCCACCCCTTCTGTCCAGAGCACGGCCAACCGTTCCTCCAGCCCGTTCGAGCCGTTCGGAATGATCCGGAAATCGTCACGGCCTGCGCGTTTCTGCTCTGTGTTGAAGGCGGCGTGGTCTGTAGCTACGACCTGCAGCGATCCAGCCTGCAGACCGGCCCAAAGCGAATCCTGGTGGTCCTTCGACCGGAAGGGCGGCGACATTACACGACGGGCAGCGTGGTCCCAATCGGTGTTGAAATACTCGCTCTCATCCAGCGTCAGGAACTGGATCAGCGGCTCGCCATAGACACGCATACCCTTCTGCCGCGCCCGGCGGATCGCCTCGTGCGCCTGCTCGCAAGACACGTGTACGATGTAAAGCGGCACGCCCGCCGCGTCGGCGATCGTAATGGCGCGGTTGGCCGCCTCACCCTCAAACTCGGGTGGGCGAGAATAGGCGTGGCCCTCCGGCCCCGTGATCCCCTGATCGAAATACTTCTGCTGCATCTCGGCCACCAGATCGCCATTCTCGGCATGAACCATGGGTAGCGCGCCCAACTCGGCGCAACGCTTGAAGGACGCGAACATCTCGTCATCCTCGATCATCAAGGCCCCCTTGTAGGCCATGAAATGCTTGAAGGAATTCACACCCATATCGACGGCATCCTTCATTTCGTTGAAGATGCTCTCGTCCCAACCGGTGATGGCCATGTGATAGCCAACGTCCGAGCAAATCTGCGGCGCAGACTTGCGGTGCCATTCGTTGATTGCGTTCTTGATGGACCCATCGGCACCCGGCAGGCAGAAGTCCACGATCATAGTGGTCCCACCGACCGCCGCAGCCCATGTGCCGGACTCGAATGTCTCGGCAGCAGTGGTGCCCATAAAGGGCATCTCAAGATGCGTATGCGGGTCGATCCCGCCGGGAATGACGTAGGCACCTTCGGCGTCGATATACTCGTCGCCCACCAAGTCCTCGCCGATCTGCTTGATGGTCTCACCCTCAATCAGCACATCGGCTTTCCAGGTCCGGTCCGCTGTGCAGACCATCCCACCTTTGATCACCTTGGTCATGTCAGTTCTCCCTTGTCCTAGTCGCGATACGACAGAGCAAGCACAGCACCCTGCCCCATTTCAATGCGTCGCCAATTTACGAATGCGGTGTGATCAGCAAGCGTATCCCAAATCTCCGGTGCATCACGTTTCATCGCCTTTGCGTTTTCAATCTGCAGAGTTAGGCACTTTCCGGGCTCTACATGAACTTTTGTCATCCCTGCTTCAGGATCATCCAAATCTGTCATGCAATCGATCCACGCATTGCCATTGCGACCGTAAAATTCCGGAAACCCAAATGCAGCAGCAAATACGTCGTGAAAATCCGAGACGGACCTGATGGAGCCTCCGTCAATCTCCACTATCGGTGCTAGGTCGCTCACCTTGTTTCTCCTCTGTCAGCTGTTTCTTCTGACGAAAAATACCACGGGGTCTGGGGCAGAGCCCCAATCAAACAGATGCAAAACACCCCAACGCTGGCCCATGCACGCCAATGTCCAAAGGCCCGAAATCACTCTCCACGCACAACGAAAAGTACCCGGCGCGCGGTAAGTATACCACGCGATAGGCGCCGTCGCTGCGTGTCACGGTCCAGCAGCGCTGCGTGATGCCACCGCTGAAATTCACCGTCGTCTCGAACGGCTGCACCAAAGCGTCTTCAAAGGCCTGCACAAGCGTTCGCTCCGCCTCCGTCCCGCGCGGCGCATCTAGCGCTTCTGCGGCCACCAGATCGGCGATGCGGTCGACAAGGCTGAGGTCCGGGTCTATCACCCGACGATCTCCGCCGTTTCCACAACCGCATGCATCAGAACGTCGGCACCGGCTGATGCCCAATCCTTGGATATCTCTTCCGCTTCATTGTGGCTGAGGCCATCCACGCAAGGGCACATAACCATGGCAGTGGGCGCAACCTGGTTGATCCAGCACGCATCATGCCCGGCCCCAGAAATGATATTCTGATGACTATAGCCCAACCGTTCCGCTGCTGACCGCACTGCTGTCACACACCCATCGTCAAAGGCCACGGGATCGAAGCCGCCAACCTTCTCAAAACTGATGGTCAATCCCATCTCGTCAACGATCTTCTGACCCTCGACACGCAGTCGTGCCTCCATGTCCTCGATCACACTCAACTCCGGCGACCGGAAATCGACGGTAAAGACCACCTTGCCCGGGATTACGTTGCGCGAATTCGGATAGACATCGATGTGACCTGCAGCCCCGACTGCATGGGGGGCATGAGACCACGCGATCTCATCCACCTTTTCCAACACCCGCGCCATACCGAGGCCAGCATTCTTGCGCATCGGCATGGGGGTCGAACCGGTGTGGCTGTCTTTCCCTTCAATGGTCACTTGGGTCCACGAAAGACCCTGCCCGTGGGTGACAACACCAATATCCTTGCCTTCGGCCTCAAGGATCGGCCCCTGTTCGATGTGCAGTTCAAAGAAGGCATGCATCTTGCGCGCGCCCACCTCTTCGTCGCCACGCCAGCCGATACGCTTCAATTCGTCGCCAAACTTCTTGCCCTCCGCATCCGCGCGGTCATAGGCCCAGTCTTGCGTATGAATGCCGGCGAACACGCCGGACGACAGCATCGCGGGGGCGTAGCGCGTGCCTTCCTCGTTGGTGAAGTTGGTCACGACGATCGGGTGCTTCGTTTTCACATCCAGATCGTTTAGCGTCCGAATAATCTCCAACCCGCCCAACACACCAAGCACCCCGTCATATTTGCCGCCTGTGGGCTGTGTGTCGAGGTGGCTGCCCACATAAACCGGCAGCGCATCGGGGTCTGCGCCCTCACGCCGCGCAAACATGTTGCCCATCTGGTCCAGACCCATGGTACAGCCCGCCGCCTCGCACCACTCTTGGAACAAAGCGCGCCCTTCGGCATCTTCATCTGTCAGGGTCTGGCGGTTGTTGCCACCCGCCACGCCGGGACCAATCTTGGCCATCTCCATCAGGCTATCCCACAGCCGGTCTCCGTTGATCCGAAGATTTTCGCCCGGTGCCGCCATGTGATGTCCCCTTTTGCCGATGGTCATCCACTTTTTGACCAATTGGTAAAGCTACGATTGCCAGCCAACGCTTTTCTGTCAAGAACTGCTTTCAACAGAATTGCCCAAGCGACATGCATCTGCCTAGACTTGCAGCAGACCTAGACACTAGGATCACCCATGCCCGACGGTACGTCGAAAAAACCCAGCCGCATTCAGATGCGCAACCGCAGCCTGATCCTTGATGCTGCACTGGATGTCTTTTCGGCGCATGGCTATCGCGGAGCAACACTCGACCAGATTGCCGACGCGGCGGGTTTGTCCAAGCCCAACATCCTCTATTACTTCTCTGGCAAAGAAGAAATTCATGTCACTCTTCTAAACCAATTGATGGAGACATGGCTCGATCCGCTCGTCGAAATGGATGCCTCAGGTGATCCAATGACTGAACTGCTGGGTTATGTGCAACGCAAGCTGGATATGGCCCGTGATCTACCCCGCGAAAGCCGACTGTTCGCGGGGGAAATCCTGCAAGGCGCGCCCCGGATGCTTCCTCATCTGCGGGCCGATCTGAAACCGCTGTTTAACGAGAAATGCGCCGTTATACAGACGTGGATGGATGAGGGCAAAC
Organism: uncultured Tateyamaria sp.; assembly: GCF_947496075.1. Lineage (GTDB taxonomy): Bacteria > Pseudomonadota > Alphaproteobacteria > Rhodobacterales > Rhodobacteraceae > Tateyamaria. The sequence goes on along the minus strand of NZ_CANMBJ010000006.1, from coordinate 399,257 downwards.
TTGCACAGGTCGATCCGCGCCACCTTGTATTTTCGATATGGGCCACAACACAGCACTATGCAGATTTCGACAGCCAGGTGCGCGTGCTGCTAGATGACGAACCACATGGCAGCGCGGCGCGCTTTCTGGATCAGATGTATCGCAGCTTGCTCGCACCCTGAAAACTCTGCGCGTTCCCAATGCGAGCAAGCTTATTATCCGGTGTCCTACTCCGCTGCCGTTGCAGACGGATTATTGGGGTGCGTGGTCCAGTTCGCATAGTCCGGCTCAACCACCTTACCTGTACGAGGGTCAGTAAGACCCGGCTCCATAGCCTCCATCGTGATGCAGTTCTCTACCGGGCAGACGTTAACGCACAGGTTGCAGGCTACGCACTCATCATCAATCACTTCGAACACGCGGTCTTCGGACATCGATATTGCCTGGTGGGACGTGTCCTCGCACGCTGCGTAACAACGGCCGCAAGAGATGCAGAGATCCTGGTTGATCTTCGCCTTGCTCACGTAGTTCAGGTTCAGATACTGCCAGTCCGTCACGTTCGGGACAGCACGGCCCACCAGTTCATCCACAGATGCGAAGCCCTTTTCGTCCATGTAGTCAGACAGGCCCGAAATCATCTCTTGCACGATCTTGAAACCGTAAGTCATGGCCGCCGTGCAGACCTGAACATTGCCAGCGCCAAGGGCAAGAAACTCCGCCGCGTCCTTCCAGGTGGTCACCCCTCCAATGCCGCTGATAGGCACATCACGCAGCGAAGGATCACGCGCGATCTCGGCCACCATATTCAGGGCGATAGGTTTCACCGCGGGCCCACAATACCCGCCATGCGCACCTTTGCCGTCAATCGTGGGCTCAGGCGAAAACAGGTCCAGATCTACAGATGTGATCGAGTTGATCGTGTTGATCAGCGACACGGCGTCGGCGCCGCCCGATTTAGCGGCGGCAGCTGGCTTGCGAACATCGGTAATGTTTGGCGTCAGCTTAACTATTACGGGCATGCGTGTGTGTTTCTTCACCCATCGCGTCACCATCTCGATGTATTCAGGCACTTGGCCGACAGCGCTGCCCATACCGCGCTCGGACATCCCGTGCGGGCAGCCGAAATTCAGCTCGACGCCGTCGGCACCTGTGTCTTCGACCAATGGCAAGATACGGGCCCACGGGTCTTCCTCACACGGAACCATCAGCGACACGACCATCGCCCGATCAGGGTAGTCACGTTTGACCGCCTTGATCTCTTGCAGGTTTACCTCAAGAGGTCGGTCCGTGATCAACTCGATATTGTTCAGGCCCAGAAGCCGTCGATCGGCACCGTAGATCGCACCATAGCGCGGCCCATTGACGTTGACGACAGGTGGTCCTGCTTCGCCCAGCGTCTTCCAGACGACACCACCCCACCCGGCCTCGAATGCACGGCGTACATTATATTCTTTGTCAGTCGGCGGCGCAGAGGCCAACCAGAACGGGTTGGGTGACTTGATCCCGATGAAATTGCTTTGAAGGTTTGCCATCTGTCTCTCCTCCGCTCAGCCTACCAGGCTGGCATGAATGTCCATCGCCGCATCGCGCCCTTCGGCCACGGCGGTCACAGTCAGGTCATCACCACCCGAGGCACAATCACCTCCGGCCCAAACGCCAGCAACCGACGTACGACCAGCGCCTGTCACTGCAATCTTGCCCTTTTCAAGATCAGGCAGTCCATCGCCAACAAGCGTTTGACCAATGGCACGCAGTACCTGATCCGCCGGAATACGGGTGGTTTCACCGGTGCCGGTCATGTCGTCGGTCACGTATTCGAATTCGATCTCTTGGACTGCACCGTTGCCGTACAGCGCCTTGGGCACAACGTTCGTCATGATCCGAACGCCCTTGGACGCTGCAAGGTCCTGCTCAAAGACACTCGCATTCATCCGATCCCGTCCACGTCGATAGGCCAGCGTCACATTCAAAGCACCCAGCAGTTTGGACTGCACGGCCGCGTCCACGGCCGTCATACCGCCGCCGATCACCACAACATCGCGACCAACCGGCAACGCACCCAAGTCGGATGACTGCCGCAGGTTGGCGATGAAATCGACGGCGTCCGACACACCTGCCTTATCGCCCCCCTCCACATCCAATGCGTTCACGCCACCCAGACCCATCCCGAGAAAGACCGCGTCGAAATCCGATTTAAGCTGATCAAGTGTCACATCCACACCCAACGCTTTGCCGTGTTCAAGCGTGATGCCCCCAATCTGAAGCAACCAATCCACCTCGGCCTGCGCAAAGTCCTCGGGCGCCTTGTAGGCCGCGATCCCGTACTCGTTCAGCCCGCCGGCCTTGGCCCGTGCATCATAGACGGTCACGTCATGACCCAGCATGGCCAACCTGTGGGCACAGGACAGACCCGCAGGTCCCGCCCCCACCACGGCCAGCGTCTTGCCGGTGACCGCAGCGCGGGAGAACGGATGAATACCCTGCTCTTGCAAATGATCCGTAGCGTAACGCTGAAGCTCGCCGATCTTGACAGGCTTGCCTTCGGCCAACTCGCGCACACAGGCTTCTTCGCACAGCGTTTCGGTTGGGCACACACGGGCGCACATGCCGCCCATTATGTTCTGGCTCAGAATCGTCTTGGCGGCTGCGTCCGGTGTTCCGGTCGCGATCTGGCGGATGAACAGCGGGATGTCGATGTCAGTCGGGCATGCCGTGACGCAAGGTGCGTCATGGCAGAAGTAACAGCGATCCGCCGCAACAAGGGCTTCATGCGGATCAAGGGCTGGATGCAGGTCCGAAAAATTCTCGGAATATGCGGCATCATCCAAACGGCCCGCCGCCACACCCGGTGAGAAAGGAGATTGCGTCATGTCCGCTCCATCGCAACATTTGTTCGCTTGAAACGGTCTCACAGGTTCAAAATTTTATCAACTGGTAAAAAAGTGAGCGCTACCCACAATGCACACGCTTGCACAAAGAAGCGGCACTTTGCCGGAATCCGAAAAGCCTTGGGGAAGGTCTTGCAATGCCGCCAAACGGTGCCATATGTCGCCTTGCTACATCATCTATCGACCCACTGCTCCTTTCGGCTCAGTCACTCGATCTATTGACAACGCCAAGGCTGCCGCATGTTGCGGGCAGCACAACACAGGAGTACCGACGATGGCCAACGGCACCGTCAAGTGGTTCAACACAACCAAAGGCTACGGCTTTATCGCACCCGAAGATGGCGGCAAAGACATCTTTGTTCACATCTCGGCAGTCGAGCGTTCGGGCCTCACCGGTCTGGCAGACAACCAGAAGGTCACATTCGACCTGGAATCCGGTCGTGATGGCCGCGAAAGCGCAGTAAACATCGCTCTGGCCTGATCGGTCTGAGGATACACCAGTTTCGAGCGGTGCATCTCACGATGCGCCGCTTTTTTTGTTCGTATTCGGAGGGCGTTAGGCACGGACAAGTCCCGGAAAAAGATACCAAGCCCGTCAACCTACTTCTTCTGACAAGAAATACGGCGGGGAGTCGCGGCAGCGACGGGGCAGAGCCCCCAAAAAATCGTGTCGCGCAGCGGCAATTGGATCACGGCCCGTCCCAATCCACACCGACCGCCTCTTCGATATGCAAGCGCCCATCGGGCCACGGCTGCATCAACGCTTTCGCGGCGTCCAGATCATCATCCATCCACGTGTGAACATCTTCAAGCGCCAGCAACACGCCCATCCGGTGGTGGATCGGTGCCACGTCGCCATTCGGCTCACAGGTCACGGCGGCCACCTGCGGCACTTGCAAACCACCCGGCGCCGTCCAAACATCTGTGATCGCGGCGAAATACAGAAAACCGCCCTCCTTGGGTGCAATCCGCCACGCGGTCTTGCGCCGCTTCTCACCTGTCCACTCATACCAGCCATTGACCGGGATCACGGCGCGACCAACACCATCAAAGGCTGACTTGTCGAACACCGTCTCGGACCGCGCGTTGATGATCTGCTCCATCACCGGACGGCCCCGTGCATTCACCCGTCCCACAGGCACAATGCCCCACCGCATACGTTTCAAAGCGCCGTCAAATACGATGATCTCCTGACCGGGCGAGACGTTGTGACGGGCAGGCTCATTGTCAACTGTCCCCGCGGGGACACCGAGGGCCGTCGCCAAATCCGACACGAGGTCCGTGAAAAAGAACCGCCCGGGCATCCCTATTCAACCCGCGCAATCAAAGCCTGCACGCTTGGTGCCAAACCCTCGACAATCCGCGCGACACCTTCCGCATTGGGGTGAATGCCATCCGGTTGCATGAAGTTTTGGACATCCGCCGGAGCCGTGTCAGGTCCACCGAGTCCCGCGAAAAAGCTTTCGGCGTACAGAGTGTCGAATGACTGGGCGATGTCCGGGTACATCGCATCAAACGCCTGTTTGTAATCTGGGCCATAGTTTCCAGGAGACTGCATACCCACGACCAACACCTCGACCCCCGCGTCGCTTGCAGCCTGCACAATGCCTTCAAGATTGGCTCGGCTCACTTCGGGTGCGATCCCCCTCAACAGGTCATTGCCACCAAGCGTCACAATCATCGCGTCCACCTCGGGTGTCAGTGTCCAGGCCATCCGGCTCAAGCCACCTTGGGTCGTATCGCCGGATACACCTGCATTGATGATGTCCACATCATGGCCCGCATCCTCCAGCCACGCCTCAAGCTGCGGCACGAACCCCTGTTCGACAGGAAGGCCGTAGCCCTGGGTCAGGCTGTCGCCCAACGCCGCTATGGTCACCGGCTCAGCCCATGCCGCTCCAGCCCATAGACTGAAGACAATTGCACCTGTCACCTTGCCCATGTTGATCCGATCTCCATATGACCCCGTAGACGATATAAAGGCCGCCGAGCATGCCCGATCCAGCCCTGTCACTTAAAAATGCAGCACTCAGCCTCGATGGCAATGCCGGGCGGGTGGATATCCTGCACGGCATCACACTGGACATCGCAAAAGGCGAGACCGTCGGACTGGTGGGTCCATCAGGGTCGGGCAAGTCCTCCTTGCTCATGGTGATGGGTGGATTGGAGCGGGCGACAGGCGGCACAATCACCGCGCTCGGCCAAGACTTGACCAACATGAACGAAGACGCGCTCGCCCGCTTTCGCCGCGGCCATATGGGGGTGGTGTTTCAAAGCTTTCACCTGATCCCGACCATGACCGCCCTTGAAAACGTGGCGACACCCCTTGAGCTTGCGGGGGCGCGTGGTGCGTTCGACAGGGCCGAAGCCGAGCTTGAGGCAGTCGGCCTCGGGCACCGCGGCGGTCACTACCCAAGCCAGATGTCGGGGGGAGAGCAGCAGCGGGTGGCGCTGGCCCGCGCCCTCGTAACACGGCCCGAGATTCTGCTTGCGGATGAACCCACCGGAAACCTCGATGGCGCCAATGGGCAGGCAATCATGGATCTCCTCTTTGCCCTGCGCGACCGGCATGGGGCGACGCTGGTGCTTGTCACCCACGCGCCCGACCTTGCTGCCCGCTGCGACCGCGTGATCCGACTGGCCGATGGCCGGATCGAAGGGCCGGTGAAGGCTGCCGCTGAATGAGCATCGCAACATCTGCCCGCTTTGCCCGCCGCGAATTGCGCGGAGGTCTGCGCGGTTTTCGCATCTTTCTGGCGTGTCTTGCCCTTGGTGTTGCTGCCATCGCGGCGGTCGGCTCGGTCCGCTCGGCCATTGAGGCCGGTCTGGAGCAGGAAGGTGCAGCATTGCTGGGTGGCGATGCCGAACTGGATTTCACATATCGCTTTGCCACCGACGCTGAACGCACATGGATGGAAGAGGTCGCTGACACCGTATCGGAGATTGCTGATTTCCGGTCCATGGCCGTGGTTGATCGAAATGGGGAAACGGAGCGCGGGCTGACGCAGATCAAGGCGGTCGATGGCGTCTATCCCCTTGTCGGCGCAGTGGAGTTAACCCCCGACATGCAACTGCCGGACGCGCTTGCGGGTGCAGATGGCCTGCCCGGTGCGGTGATGGAAAATGCCCTGATCGACCGACTGGGCTTGGTCATCGGCGATACATTCCGTCTTGGCACACAGGATTTCGTGCTGATGGCAACGCTCGCGCGCGAACCCGACAGCGCAGCAGGTGGTTTTGGCCTTGGGCCACGCACAATCGTGCTGCGCAGCGCGCTTGAGAATGCCCAACTCCTCGCTCCGGGCACATTGTTCAATTCCAAGTACCGGCTGGACCTGCCCGATGGCACGGGCCTTGCCACGTTGGAAGCACAGGCACGTAATCAGTTCGAAGCCACTGGCATGCGGTGGACAGACGCACGCAACGGCGCGCCCGGTGTGGCCGAGTTCGTTGACCGCTTGGGCGCGTTCCTCGTTCTGGTCGGCCTGTCCGGTCTCGCCGTGGGTGGGGTTGGCGTATCAGCCGCGGTACGCGCCTACCTCGCTGGCAAAACCTCTGTCATTGCGACCTTGCGGACACTGGGGGCCGAGCGTCGCATCATCTTTCAAACCTACTTCTTGCAAATTGGCGTGCTGTCCCTGTTGGGCATCATCATTGGCCTTGCTCTGGGCGCGATCCTCCCTGTCGCCCTTGCACCGATCATTGAGGCCCGCTTGCCCATCCCGGCCAGTTTCACGATCTATCCAGCCCCCTTGTTCGAAGCAGCGATCTACGGGCTGTTGACCGCCTTTGTGTTCACCCTGTGGCCGCTGGCCCGGGCCGAGGATGTGCGGGCCGCCACCCTGTTCAGGGATGCACTGGACAAGGCGCGGCTGCTTCCCCGTCCAAACTATCTGCTCTGGATCGGCCTTGGACTTGGCGCGCTGATTGGCATCGCCGGTGTGTTTTCCGGGACATGGAGGCTGACATTGTGGACGGCAGGCGGGATCGCATTTGCACTGTGCCTGCTCGCTCTTGCTGCGACACTGATCCGCTGGCTGTCACGCAAGATCGCACCGCGGGCCAAGGGGCGCCCGGCCCTGCGGTGGGCGCTCGGAGCTATCTCGGGCACGCGCGAAGGGGCGGCATCAGTGGTCTTGTCCCTTGGCCTAGGCCTGTCGGTCCTTGCAGCCGTGGGGCAGATCGATGGCAACCTGCGCAACGCGATCACGGGCAACCTGCCCGACGTGGCGCCCAGCTATTTCTTCGTCGACATCCAGCGCGACCAGATGCAGGGCTACACCCAGCGGCTGGAAAGTGACCCGGCCGTCAGCCGCATCGAAAGTGCCCCGATGCTGCGCGGGATCATCACGCAAATCAACGGTCAGCGCGCGGCAGACGTGGCGGGCGATCACTGGGTTCTGTCGGGCGATCGGGGCGTCACCTATTCCGAAGCACCTTCGGAAAACACGCGGATCACCGATGGTGAATGGTGGCCCGAAGGGTATTCAGGCACACCACAGATCAGCTTTGCCGCGGAAGAGGCGGAAGAAATGGGGCTGTCCATCGGTGACAGTATGACCATCAACATTCTGGGCCGCGACATCACCGGCACCGTCACGTCGTTCCGCGAGGTCGATTTTTCCACCGCAGGCATCGGCTTTATCCTGTCGATGAACCCATCCGCCTTGCAGGGCGCACCCCACACATTCATCTCGACCGTCTATGCCGAGGATCAGGCGGAAACCCAGATCCTGCGCGACATCGCAAACGCCTACCCCAACGTGACGGCCATCCGTGTCCGCGACGCCATCGACCGGGTGAGCGAGGTGCTCTCGGGCCTCGCCGCGGCAACGTCCTATGGCGCGGCGGCAACGCTTCTGACCGGCTTTCTGGTCCTGATCGGTGCGGCGGCGGCGGGCACGCAGGCCCGCACCTATGAAGCGGCAGTTCTCAAGACACTGGGCGCGACACGCCAACGCATCCTGCTCAGCTTTGCCACCCGGGCAGCGCTCTTGGGCCTTGGTGCTGGCGCGGTCGCCTTGGCTGCCGGGATCGCGGGTGGTTGGGCTGTCAGCACCTACGTGATGGAAACCGATTTCACGGTGATCTGGCCGTCCGCCTTTGCCATCGTGATCGGCGGGGTTTCGGCCACACTGATTGCTGGTCTTGCCTTTGCCTGGGGTCCACTCGCGGCACGGCCTGCCCAGGTGTTGCGCGGACGAGAATAAGCCGCGTTGCGGTGCTGCGACCAAGCGTGGCACACCCGCGTCAAATATTGGAATCGAGGATGTTGTCATGACCGATCAGTTGCCCATGCCCGTGACCGCCCCCCTGTCGCAGGCCCAGAAAACACAGATCATCAATCTGATCCGGCGTGCCGCCCGGGCAGAGATCATGCCGCGCTTCCGTCGGCTCGATGCAGGCGAGATTGACACCAAACGGGACGAAACTGATCTTGTGACCCAGGCCGACATCGCCGCCGAAGCCATGATCACCAGGGGTCTGCAAATGGCGTTCCCTCACGCGTTGGTGATCGGCGAGGAGGCGGTGTCGCGCAAACCCGATCTGCTTGACGGTGTCGGCGAGGCCGAGCTGTGCTTTATCATCGACCCAGTGGACGGCACCTGGAACTTTGCCAAGAACATGCCGCTCTTCGGCACGATGGTGGCCGTTTGCCGATTTGGCCAACCCGTATTCGGTTTGATCTATGACCCCGTGGGAGACGATCTGATCATGGCCGACAACACCTCGCCCGCTGTCTGGCAAACACAAACCGGGCGCTTGCGCGGCATCGAGACGGCGCAGCCCAAACCGCTGGACCAACTTGCAGGCTATGCTCATATCCGCCTGATGCCGCCAGCAGATCGGGCGCTGATGTGGACCAAGGTGGGCGCACTCGCCTTTATCGGCAGCTTGCGCTGTTCAGCCCATGAATATCGCCTTCTTGCAACAGGGGCGGTGGATTTTGTCCTATCCGGCCACCTCAACAGCTGGGACCATGCCGCAGGCGCTTTGATCTGCCAGCAAGCAGACGGCAAAGCGGCCATGCTTGACGGATCGGACTATAACGCGACCGTCAAGACGGGGTATCTGCTTGCCGCCTCGTCACCGGAAGTGTGGGGCGTTGTGGCAGCACATTTTGCCGACTTGATGTCTGACACATGACACCCTGGTTTTTTGGCTATGGCAGCCTCGTCAACCGTGCCACCCATAACTACCCACAAGCGCAGCACGCGACACTCAAGGGCTGGCGCCGTGTCTGGGTGCGGACGGCGCTGCGTGACGTTGTTTTTCTGTCCGCGCGTCCGGCAGAAGGCCACAGCATCAAAGGGTTGATCGCTTCTGTTCCCGGCGCAGATTGGGCGGCGCTGGATCTGCGTGAAACCGGTTATGACCGGGTCGACGCGACCCATGCCGTGCAGCATCAGGCCGGAGCGAGCGACATCGCCGTATACCAGGTGCCGACCGATACCCAACGCGAGGGCGGAGATCATCACATCCTGCTGAGCTACCTGGACGTTGTGGTGCAAGGCTTCCACCGCGAATTCGGAGAAGCAGGGGCGGAGCATTTCTTTGCCACCACCGATGGCTGGAACACTTCTGTGTATGACGACAGGGCCGCACCGCTCTATCCGCGCGCGCAACAGCTTACAAAAGCAGAACGCGCTCTGACAGACAGACTACTTGCGCAGGTTCAATAGGGACAGAAGCCGCCCCTCGCGCTCAAAGCTGTCGCGTGTCACCGCACCACCATCCGCCGCGATCACGCGCAGGGCCAAGACCCATGCGATGCTGCCAAAGACCACGCCTGCCAGCGCCTGCCCGATCAACACGCCTGGGGCACCGAACAAGTGCGCGCCAAGCCATACCAGTGGAATCATGGCAACGGTATTGCGGCCCCAATTCATCCATGTCGAATAGAACGGGTGTCCGAGATTGTTGAACGCGGCATTGGCCACGAAAAGCACTCCGTTGAAAAAGAACAGCAGCGCGAGCGGTCCGCAAAACAGGAACACCAGATCTCGGGTTACGCCGGTCGCATCGAAAAGTTCGGAAATCGGACCCCGCAAAACGAATAGGGCGCCAGCGATCACGAAAATCACAAGCCCGGCAAAAATCAGCGCGGCATTGAAACCGGACCGGACCCGGTCGTGTCGCCCGGCCCCAAAGTTCTGGCCAAGGATGGGGCCAACCGCCCCCGACAAGGCAAAAATCACGGCAAAGGAAAGCGGCATCAACCGCCCCACGATGGCCATGCCGGCCACAGCTTCCAACCCGTACTGCGCCATTGATCGCGTTACGATGGCCTGACCGACGGGCGTTGCAAACTGTGTCAGGATCGCCGGGAAACCAATGGTGACCAAGGGGCGCAGGTCGCCGACCATCCCGCGCAGATCGGGGCGCGGCAGACCGCCATGATAACGCAGGATCGGTAGCAATGCCGCTGTTCCGATGGCAACGCGCGCCGCGACCGATGCAAGTGCCGCTCCGGTCAGGTCCAGCCCCAGCCCGAAAATCAGGATCGGATCCAAAACGGCGTTCACGCCGCCGCCCCAAATGGTTGCCATCATGGCCCGCCGCGCATCTCCATAAGCCCGCAGAATGCCGCTGCCCATCATGCCCACCACAAGAAACGGCAGGGACGGAACAATGATCTGAAGATACCCTTGCGCAAGGAGGGCAGTTTCACCTTCCGCGCCAATCCAAGCCACGAAAGTTGGAATGTTCCACCAGACAAATGCCGAAAACAGCACGCCAAAGCCGATACCATAAGCCAGCCCATGCGCGCTGCGGGTCCGCGCACGGGCTTCGTCTCCCGCCCCGAGATCGCGTGCGACAAGCGCACCGACAGCAATGGCCATCCCAATGGAAAACGAAGTGGTAAAGAACAGGATCGACCCGGCATAGCCAACCGCCGCCGCCAACTCGGCCTTGCCCAGCATCGAGATGAAAACCATATCGATGAAATCGACCAGAAAGACCGCCATCAATCCGATGGTCGAGGTCAGCGACATCACCGTCACATGGCGCAGAAGCGACCCGGACAGGAATTTTGCCTGCGCCTCAGCCACTTGCCGCTTGCTTCATCTTGCCAAGTAAACTTCCCCCGGCGGGCCGCTGTCCAAAAGCGCCCTCCGCCAGGATCATGCGCGGGCCTTCACAACCTGCAAAAGCGGCATGAGCGACCCCATGTCGGGCCCGTGCCGCTGCCCGGTCAGCGCCAGACGCAAGGGCATGAACAGGCCACGCCCCTTCCGGCCCGTGGCCGTCTTCACCGCACCGGTCCATGCGCCCCATGTGTCACCGTCAAAGGGGCCTTCGGGCAGCAAGGTCATCGCCTCGGCCACGAAATCCTTGTCTTCATCTTCGATCACAGGATCCGCCCCATCACGGCACAGTGCCCACCACGCGGCAATATCTGCGCGCGTGGCAATGTTTTCCCGGATCACGGACCAAAACGCCTCTTGCTGATCAGCAGGTACAGCCGCGGCATCCAGATCGCCCTGTACCGCCTCGACCGAAAGGCTCTGCAAATAGCGGCTGGTCAGCGGGTCGATATCGGCAACGTCGAACTTGGTCGGGGCGGTGCCAAAACGGCTGACATCAAACCCGTCGATCAAGCCTTCCATGTCCGTGCGCAACTCAACCGGATCAGATGAGCCCAAACGGGCAAGCAGGCTCAGCACGGCCATCGGTTCGACACCGTTGGCGCGCAGATCGCGCAGGGCCAGAGTGCCGAGACGCTTCGAAAGCGCCTCGCCCTGCGGTCCGGTCAAAAGTGAATGATGCGCAAAGCGTGGTGCGGTGCCGCCCAGCGCTTCAATGATCTGGATCTGCGTCGCCGTATTCGTCACGTGGTCCGAGCCACGCACCACGTCTGTCACGCCCATCTCGGTGTCGTCCACGACCGAAGCGATGGTGTACAACACCTGTCCGTCGCCCCGGATCAATACCGGATCGGAAACACTCGCCGCATCAATGCTGACATCACCAATGATCCCATCGGTCCACTCGATGCGTTCGTGATCCAGCTTGAACCGCCAAACACCTTGACCACGCTCGGCACGCAGCGCGGCCTTTTCATCGTCACTCAGGGACAGTGCCGCCCGGTCGTAAACCGGCGGCTTGCCCATATTCAGCTGTTTCTTACGTTTCAGATCCAGCTCGGTCGGCGTCTCGAACGCCTCATAGAACCGCCCGATCTCGCGCAGCTTGTCAGCAGCAGCGGCATAGCGGTCCAGTCGCTCCGATTGCCGCTCAATCCGGTCCCAATGCAGGCCCAGCCACTCCATGTCCTGTTTGATGCCATCGACATATTCTTCTTTCGACCGCTCCGGGTCGGTGTCGTCGATACGCAGGATGAACGTTCCACCCGCCTTGCGGGCAATCAGGTAGTTCATCAATGCCGTCCGCAGGTTGCCGATATGCAGGTAACCGGTGGGGGATGGGGCAAAACGGGTGGTGGTCATGGCGATCTCCGGGCTCTTGTGGCTTGCCTTGTCACAGGGGCCCCGTGTTGTCCAGTTCCGCCCGTGGCCGCACCGGCCAGCGGGTCGCAAGATCGCGTAGCCCTGCGGCAATCAACTCAGCCAAAATGTCCAGGTCGACGCGTTCCAATCGCGTGATGTACAAACAGGACTTGCCTTTGGTGTGCGGGCCAAGCCGTTCCAGGATGTGCCCGAAATCCGTGTAACCCGGCATGATGTAAATGCTGAGCTTGGCCTTGCGTGGTGCAAATCCCGTGGCCATCCACGTCCCTGACCGACCGGACGCATACGTGTAATCATAGGCACCGTAGCCAACGATCCCGCCGGTCCAGACTTGCGGCTCAAAGCCGGTGACACGGCGAAACAGATCGTCCAATTGCTGGGCCTCAGCCCGTCGGGCCTCGGTAGGGATCTCAGCCACCCACCCGGGGAAATCGACATTCAGGACCTTTGTCTTTGCCTCAGCCATGGCACCTCTCGCAAAAATGAACAGGCCACTCTGCGTTGTGACGCGTGACAATGCAGGACACGCGCTATGTTAAGGATGTCTGACAGGAAGGATAACAGCCATGTCCCAATCCCCCAAACTCAACCGCCGTACTGCCCTGATGGGCGCAGCAGCTCTGCCCCTTGCAGCAGCCACAGCCACGCAATCGCGTGCTGCAGCCCCCATGCTGGGCGTGGCACAAGCCCCGTTTCGCCGCGTTAAAGTCGGCAGTTTCGAAGTGACCACATTGCTCGCCGGCACCCGTTCAGTCGAAGGGCCGCACCAGATCTTTGGCCTGAACGTTGATGAGGAAACATTCAACGGCGTCTCGGCCGAAGCCGGACTGTCTACGGCCGCAGCGCAATTCTTTTTCACGCCGACCCTGGTCAACAACGGGTCCGAACTGGTCTTGTTCGACACCGGCCTTTCCGGCGCAGGCACCGTCGCCGCGATCGAGGCGGCAGGTTACACCGCCGACCAGATCGACAAGGTGGTCATCACACACATGCACGGTGACCATATCGGCGGCCTTTCGACAGACGGCACACCGACCTTCGCCAATGCAGCCTACATGACGGGCGCGGTCGAATTCGACGCGTGGTCTGGCACCGGAAACGAAAATTTCGATGGCAAGGTCGCACCGCTCGCTGAGCAGATGACCATGCTGGATGATGGTGGATCAGCCGCGTCCGGCATCACCGCGATGGCCGCCTTTGGACACACGCCAGGGCACATGGTCTATATGGTCGAAGATGGAGGCACACAGCTGGTCATCGGTGCAGACTTTGCCAACCACTATGTCTGGTCGCTGGCGCATCCGGACTGGGAAGTCCGGTTCGACATGGACAAAGAGGCAGCAGCAGCTACACGCAAGCAGCTTTTGGACATGATGGCGACGGACCGAACGGCGTTCATCGGCTATCACATGCCATGGCCTGGCATCGGCTATGTGGTCAGCAATGGCGAAGGTGGTTACCGTTACGAGGCACACAGCTACCAGCTGATGCTTTGATCCGCGGGGCGGAGGACACCTCCGCCTTACAGATTTTGCCAGTTAGAGGCGGACCAGCAGGTCCGCCTTACACTTTTCCGGCAACACTCAGGCGATCCCAAGCATAGCTCAGAAAACTCCGCCGAAAGGAATGACCGCCAGGAAAAGTGCAGAACTCCAGCACATTTCCATCCACATTGGACTGACGCTCACATGTCAGATCGTTCAGGGCGTCCCCGGTCTCTATAACGCCGAAATCGCCATCGGCACGGTACATGCCAAGAACCTCGGCCACGTCACCCTGCTTTGTTTCCGCGATCTCACGCCCGGACAAGGGGACAGTCCGATCTTCGGTGCCGTGGATGTGGATCACGCTTGCCGGTGCAGCGCAGCTTTCAGGTGGACCTTGCCAGAACGTACCCGACACTGGTGCAAAACCCGCAAACAGATCAGGGCGGTTGCAGGCCAGCTCCCACGTCACCATGCCCCCCGCAGAGAACCCGGACATCATGATGCGTTGCGGATCGACGGCGAAACGCGCTGTCACGTCTGCCACCACCTCCTCGAAATACGCCATCTCTGCCGCGCCCGTACTGTCCATGGCGCTGGGAACACCCGGGATGTCCCAATCCGGTCCCGCCGACTTCACCGCGATCAGGGCGAGCCCCATGTCAGAAACCATGCGGCGCATGTTCATGTTGCGCATGACACCCTGCGCCGACCCACGATAGCCGTGAGCAAAGATGATGGCGCCCACGGGGGTCGCGCCATCATGGTCCTCTGGCATCGCGATGCGGTAATATCGATCGCCCAAAGCACAATCTGTATCGGGGCCGCAAGCAAGTGCAGGGGATGCGCTCAACAACGCCAGAAACAAGGCTGAAAGCTGATAAAACACTGCAACTACTCCAATCGGTGACTGTCGTTGCCACAATGGCAAGCCGAACCGATTGCACAATTCACATGCGCGTGTTGGCAAGTTCAGGCTGCATAGAAAAAGCTGGGCGGTTGGGCCGTTGAATCACTTGGCTGCAGGCCAAGCCACTGCCGTATCAGCGGCGCATCGCGCTTCCGAAGTGCCTGGCGTGCCATGACTTGCGCCCGACGCGTGGGGAAGCGACCGCCGAAATCTGCTTGAAACTGCCTATGCGCTACCTTCGACATCACACCGCGCATATCCTCCCCCAGAAGCAGGCTTTCACTGTGCAGCCCGTCCGAGCAGATCACCTCGTGCGCTTCGAACAGCAGATGGTGATAGGTAACAAGCTTGCGGCTTTCCCGACGCACGCGCTGTCCATCCACAAGGTGACCAGCGGCGACAAAGACCTCGGGCACTCCGAAATGCGCCTCACATCGCGGATCACTGATCAGCACGCGGTGCTGCGGCGACACGACGACCGGCGACCGCGCGTCCAAGACACCGGCATCCAACGTAATCGGGGCTGCGCGCCCCAGTCCGGGCACCGTCGACCTGGCCGCCCACAGAACGGGTTCCACATTGCCATCCTTGGTCGGCACCAGATCGCCAGGCACGATCTGTTCCACGGGCTTCGGGCCGCTTACCGTGTCAATCAGTGTCCCGCTGACAAAGCACGCAAATCCATAGTCTCCATCGACACGATCATAGGTGTAGAAACCGGGTGATTGCCCCCCACTGAAATTATCGAAGTACCACTCTTCAAGATCAAAATTCGGCGACCAAACCACCTGCACGGTTTCACCTTGCGGGTTTGTCCCCTCAAAAACGACCGCACCCTCGTTTTCATAAAGCGTATCACTTCGGATCACGGTCGCATCTTCAAGCGTCGTGCCCCCATTTCCACCAAAGGAAATGGAATAGGTTTCGCCTACTTCGAACAGACGCGGTTCGTCGTCATCCGCGTGGGATGTGATGATCAAGTTCTTTGTGGACGTCGGCGGATAGTCGAACGTGCTTGTGTCGCCACCAGCGTTCACGTTGCTGCCGGTTGAAGCGGCAAACTCATTGTCTTCGGCATAGAATGTAAACGACATCGCGCGCGATCCTTTCGCGCGCAACAAAACCCATTTGGTGCTTCGGTTGCGTTAAATCAGTCGGCCTTTCAAAGCGAATTCTGCCAACAATTCGCACAAAATCAGCTGGGATCGCGCCACCGGTTCACGATTGGGTAACGACGATCCAGCCAGAACGCCCGCTTTGTCAGGCGTGCACCGGGCGCGGATTGGAAGCGTTTGTATTCGCTGAGGTAAATCAACCGCTCGACCTTGCGCGCAACATCGGCATCGAAACCTGCCGCCACGCAATCCGCAATCGATCCGTCCTGATCCACCAGAATGTCCAACAGCCGATCCAGATCTGGGTAATCCGGCAGGCTGTCGCTGTCCTTCTGATCCTCGCGCAGCTCCGCGCTGGGTGGTTTGGTGATGATGCGATCCGGGATCACCTCACCAGCGTTCCCCATCATCCAGTCCCGGTGGTTGGCATTGCGCCAGCGGCACGTCTCGAACACGCGGGTCTTGTAAAGATCCTTGATCGGATTGTAGCCCCCCGCCATGTCGCCATAGATCGTGGCATAGCCGACAGCCACCTCGGATTTGTTGCCAGTGGTCAACAGCATCTCGCCAAACTTGTTGGACAAGGCCATGAGCAGCAGACCGCGGATGCGGCTCTGGATGTTTTCTTCGGTCAGCCCCTCGTCAAGACCCTCAAACAAGGGGGCAAGGGTCGACGTCACAGCTGCGCGTGTGTCGGCAATTGGTACATAGTCATAGTGGCAACCCAACGCCTTGGCGCAGGCTTCCGCATCCTCAAGGCTATGAGGCGACGTGTATTCCGAAGGCAGCATCACGCACCGCACATTCTCCGGCCCCAAGGCATCAGCGGCAATGGTGGCCACGAGCGCTGAATCCACACCACCAGACAAGCCCAGCAAAACCTTCTTGAACCCGGTCTTGCCGCAATAGTCCCGCAGGGATGTGACCATGACGCGGTAATCCTGCTCCCACTCATCCGGGTGGGTGGCAATTTCACCGGTCTGAACACGCCAGCCTTCCGGACCGCGCTCAAGGTCAACATGCGCAACCATCTCGTCATACACAGGTAGTTGCACCGCCAGCGCACCACCGGGGTTCAGCGCAAAACTGCCGCCGTCGAACACCTGATCATCCTGACCACCCACCATGTTGAGGTAGATCAGCGGCAAACCCGTCTCGACCACGCGCGACACCATGTGGTTCAGGCGGGTCTCATATTTGCCGCGATAGTAGGGCGACCCATTCGGCACCAGCAGAAACTCGGCACCCGTTTCCTGCAGGGTCTCAGCCACTTCGGGGTGCCAGGCATCCTCGCAGATCGGGCTGCCGACACGTGTGTTTCCGACGGAATAGGGACCACCCAAAGGTCCAGCATCAAAGACGCGCACTTCATCAAAGACCGTCTCATTCGGCAGGTTGTGCTTGAGCAAACGGCTGACGATCTTGCCCCCGCGACAGATGAGATAGGCGTTGTACAGCTCCGTCCCTTCTGTCCATGGGCAACCAATGGCCAAGGCCGGTCCATCAGCACAGTCTGTCGCCAAGGCCTCGACCGCCGCCATCGCCGCCGTGTGAAAGACAGGCTTCATCACAAGGTCCTGCGCATTGTAGCCCGCTATGAACATCTCCGGTAAAGCGACCAGATCGGCACCTGCGTCGCGGCCCGCCTCCCATGTGGCACGTGCCTTGGCCGCATTGCCGGGAATGTCCCCGACAATCGGGTTCAACTGTCCCAGTGTGATACGGAATGTGTCGGCCATCTTGGCGCTCCTTCAACGTCTTGGCTGATGTAGCAGAAAGCAGGACAGAGGGAACCCATGCGCGACATCGCGGCCAATCGGCCAAGAAAATTCGCAGAATTTTCTCTCTGCACGCGAAGCACGGGCGCAGAGCCTTAAGCCCATTGCCCCTTGCGCCCCCCTGTCTTACCCTCACGGCGCTTGCCTCTCACGGGGCAAGCCAACGAATCTGAGAGGTGAGCCATGTCCACGCCCGTACGCGGTCTGATCTTCTGCCTATGCCTTTTGCCCGGCGCGGTGCTGGCCCAATCAGGCACAGTGCTGACCAAGCAATACGATGATGGTGGCGTGTACGAGGGCACATTCCGCGGCGGCCTCCAGCATGGTCAAGGCACCTACCGGCTGCCCAATGGCTACGAGTATTCCGGTGAATGGATTGACGGAGAGATCAAGGGCGAGGGCACTGCACGGTTCCCCAACGGCTCTGTCTATGAAGGCGCATTTGCCAAGGGCAAACCCGAAGGGTTTGGCAAGATCACCTTTGCCGATGGCGGCACCTATGAAGGTGAATGGCAAACCGGCGCGATTGTTGGTGACGGCGTGGCCCTCTACGCCAACGGCGTCCGCTATGAAGGCACCTTCCGCAACGCCAAGCACCACGGCAAAGGCGTCATGCAATCACCCGGCGGCTATGAATACAAAGGCGACTGGATCGACGGGATCAAGCAGGGGATGGGCGTGATTACCTACCCCGATGGCTCTGTCTATGATGGCCAGATCGAAGCGGGCAAACGCCAGGGCGAGGGCAAGCTGACTACGCCCGATGGTCTGGTATATGTCGGTCTTTGGGCCGAGGGGCAGATTGACGGTGTCGGAACACTCACCCAGCCCAACGGCGATGTGTACGAGGGGGACCTTGTGTCGGGCAAACGCGCTGGCAAGGGCCGCGTGACCTATGCCAATGGCGATGTCTACGATGGTCAATTCAACGATGACCGCCGCCATGGTCAGGGCACATTCATCGGCAATGACGGCTACACCTATATCGGCCAATGGGCCGAGGGGCAGATCGAAGGCACAGGGCGTGTCACTTATCCGGATGGCTCCGTCTACGAAGGCCAATTTGCCGACGATCTGCCGCAGGGCGAGGGCAAGATCAGCTATACGGACGGCTCGGTGTTCGATGGGGACTGGATTGCCGGGGTGATCGAAGGTCAGGGCAAGATCACCTATGCCAATGGCATCACGTATGAAGGCGGGTTCAAGAACGCGCGCAACCACGGCACCGGCGTGATGACCTATGCCGACGGCTACCGCTATGAAGGCGAATGGGTGGACGGCAAGCGGCAGGGCACAGGCACGGCCACGTATCCTGATGGCACTGTATATACCGGCCAGTTTCAGGATGGTCAGCGCCACGGCACGGGCAAGATTGTGATGGCCTCGGGGTTCACTTACGAGGGTGCGTGGCAACAGGGCGAAATCAACGGTCAGGGCGTTGCCACCTATGCCAGCGGCGATGTGTACGAAGGGATGTTCAAGAACGGCAAGCGGCAGGGCACGGGCACCATGCGGTACGCCACTGGCGAAGAGGCAACAGGTGAATGGGAAAGTGGTGCGCTGAATGAAGACAGCTAAGGCTGGCTGCATCGCCCTTTGCCTGCTTGGCGCTCCTGCGGCGGCAGACTGGACTTTCGTTGACACGTGGACCGACCCAATCAACGGGTTTGACACCAAGGCGGCTGTATCAACCGCCGACGACGGCACCACCTTGCATCTCTATCGAAACCCGGCCGGACGGGTTTACGCACTTTTCACCCTACCCGACGACAAAGGTGACATCGCCGATGAAGGGCAAGTGGCGACACTCACACCCGAAGGGTTCGATACCAAGGTGATCGAAGCCCGCACGGAGCAGGGCCGCGTGGTCGAGTTTGCGGCCAGTACGGGCCGCGCCTTGCGCAATCGGCTTTGGCATGGCGAGGGGACAGCGCCTGCGTTCGGTACGCTGCACGACATGATCGAAGCGCCCAGCATCAGTGCAACATTCACGCTAAAGGACGGCGGTGAACATGCCGCAACATGGTCCATGGCCGCCTCCGGTACGCCCATCGCCCAAGCCATAGGCATCACCATCGAAGGCGCCTCAGCGGGCGATGAGTGGGAAGACGCAGCTGCCCAGGCGCTCCTGGCGGCCATGACCACATGCCAGTTCCCGAAACTGGATGTGACCTGCGTGCAAAAAGTCACGGCCTGTTCGGACAAGATCAGTCAGGACCGCGACATCGAAGGCTTCGACACCTGCGTCGCGGCCAAGGACTAGCGCGCGGCCACTAAACCTCGACCTAACGAGACGCTGATCGCGCCTACACCATCCGCTCGACCCGCATCCGCTCATCATCAGAACCGGACACATGCGGCGCGCGCAGCACAAACAGACCCAGCCGATCAGGCCCTTTGGGATCACCCGTACCGGTCTTTAGATCAAGCTTCTCCAGATAGTCGGCAACCGTCTTCATCTCGCCATCGGGCGTGTCCAGAAAGGCATCCGCCAAGGCACGGGCAACCTGAGGGGCCGCCGAAGACGTCCCGCTTTGCGCGATATACGTGCCGCTGCGCGTCCCCGCGCCAACGATACCGGGCTGCGTGAACGACCGCTCGGATGCAGCTGAAAGCTGTACCTGCGCACCTGCAGGGACTGTATCTCCGTCTTTGGATCGCAGCGAACCCGCACAGCTATAGCGCGCAGCGCGGAGCGTGGTTTCGTCATATCCGCCAATACGCAGCACATGCGTCCCGGTTGCCATGCCACTCATAGTGCCAAACCGGCGCACCAGCGCGCCTGGGCTGTCCGTTTCCGCCAGTCGCCCATCGTCGGTATAAAGCGCGTTCTTGGGATCAATGAAATAGCTCTGACGTGCACCAGACCGAGCGCCGCCAAAGTCTTCATCCCGCTGGATCCAGAATTGCAGCCCACCAGCGAGGGATTGCCCGTCAGGGCCTTCCGTATACCCCGGCAATGGTCCCGCCATTGTCTTGGTCACGCGGACCATCCAACGACCCGCGGGCGCTGGCACCTGATCCACCAAAACGTCTGTAGGCGCCAAGGCAACCACATGCCGCCATCGCCCATCACGATACTGCTGGGTTGAAAGCTGCCCAACAGGCTGATCCCCTTTGGTGATTGGGGAATGTGCAACCTTATCTGCACTGGGAAACCCATAGTGCCCCGCATCCATCAGCCCGTGCGCTGGCGGCACAAGCTCCACCTTCAGATCATCCGGGGTCAGACCGTCCGGGAACCAGATTTCAAGAAAACTCGACGTGCGGTCATCAGGGGGCAGGAACCAGTCCAACGTCACCGCACCATCAGCCTCTGCAAAGTGTTGTTCGGTCATCACCGCATGGATGCTTTGCATGAACATGTTGCCCGATGGCAAAACAACAGCCGTCGGGTGATGCGCACGGCGGGCGGCAATCATCTCGTCAAAGGCGGCTTCGATCACGCCGTTGCCATCATGCGGACCTGACGAATGACCATAGCTGAGGTTCACGATCAACGGCACCCGCGCGCCCGGTTTTGCATAAGCCGCCGCAATACGCTCGGCACGATCAAAGATGTAGTGCATGGCCGAAAGCGCGAACATGTCCTTGCCAAAGCCCGACGTCTCCGCGCTCGCCATCGCGGGCAGGTCCACCGCTATGATATGGACACGGTCCTGCTTGGCCTCACCGTTACCAGGTGTTTGCCCCGCAAGACTGTCAAGAACATGGGCCCCATGCGAAAACGCCTGATCCAGCGGATTGCGGACATTCGGGTCGCCCCCGCCTGCCAGACCTGCGGCATGATAGATCGCCCCCTCGTCACCCTCGTACTGTTGATAGAGCGCATCAATGGCCGCCTTGTCATATTCCCGACCAAACAACATCGGATGTCCGGCCTGCGTTGCAGATTGGGACCAGCAATAATCGATGCGGGTGCCCCGCCCTGCCGCATCGGTGAAGTTGCGATGGGCAAACGGAATTCCGTCATCGATGATCGCAACAATAACAATGCCTTCAGGATCACTGTCAGGGTCTGGCTCAGCACTGTCCGCCCAGTCGCAGAACACAGTTTGCTCGCGCACAGGGTAGTTCACATGACTGACAATCCGCGGTCCGGGTGACAGGCTGGTGAGGGTCGAAATAGCCGTTTGCCCCACACACGCATTGAACCCCTGCAAGCGCCCAGCAGGAGTGCCGCCGCGTGCTGCGTCGTCTTCAAAAAACAGGGCTGGCGCAAAGCGTGATTTGAAGCCTCGTGCGGTCCACAGGACAGGGGTCAGAACCTCGCCCTTGTCCGTGCTCCAACGACCGGGAATGTCGCACATCTCAACCGGCTCAGACGCTTCAAAGACACACGTCAGCGCATCCGATGCGCGGTCCAGGCCCGGGTGTTTGTACCCCTTGCCCGTCCCATACACCCATGCCTCGTATGGACCATCCGCGCACTCCACATGCGCTGTCGCGGGGGTCATGCCGACGCGCGCAGGTGGTTGATGTCGTCCAGCGCGCGGCTCCAAAGCCACGCGAACTTGCTGTCGGCCGATGGCGGCGCAACAGTCGCGCGCTCCACGCTGACACCTGCAATCGGCGTGGTCGACGCAGGGTCGAACAAAGCCTTCGCATCGCGCAGGATAAAATCCGCGCCCTGCGCCGCCGTGTCATTTGGATCAAAAGAAAACTTCAGCAGCTCTGCGTCAGCGTTCTGGCCCAAAGCGGCAATGATGCGACCAACATTGATACCAATCGTGAAACCCGCGGCGCTGTCGATAGGATAATGCACACCCGCAACGGTCCGGTTCACGGCAATACGGTGCCCTGTGGCATGGATCATGTCCCGGCGCTCGGCCACATGGCTGATACCCGGGTCTGCCGCCTCGAGCAAAGTCACCAGCACGGTTGAAATGGCCGAAGCCTGGGTCGCATGACCACTTGGCAGGCTGCCATGGGACGGTGTCGGGATCAGCGGAACCAGGCGACTGTCCAACTCATCAGGCCGGCGGCAGGCAAGGGCATGCTTGGCCGGCATCGAACACAGGCCCGCCAGATGCTGAACGAACTGCAGCAATTCGGTCAGATGCTTCGAACGGGCGGCTGGCAAGGCGATGATGGGCGCAAAAAACTCGGTGACGCCACCGGTCTGGGCGACGATCTCTGCACCGCGGTCGCCCCGCTGATCCAGATAGTAGCGGACCAGATTGACCTGCGTGGCCAACGTTTCGGCAGAGGCTGGCACAAAACTGGCAAAGTCTGTCCCCGCCCAAGACAACGACAAACGGCCTGCATCCGGCTCTGGGGTATAGACCGATCTAAATCCTTCCAGGAACTCCATGGTCAGCAACATCGACCGCACATCCTGCCCGTAGCGGCCCATGTGATCGGTTGCGTTCGGCGTCAATGTCCCGCCACCAAACACAGGGAAATCATCAGTCCCGGCAAGGTGAACAACGGCCATGGTACTGGCTTGTACTGCCCCGCCCGCCGCATAGACGCCTGTTTGCCCGGCATGGCCCGCATGACCCGCGTGCCCAGCATGGCCTGCGTGCCCAGCATGGCCTGCGTGACCCGCGTGTCCGGCGTGCCCGGCATGCCCTGCATGACCGGCGTGACCAGCATGTCCGGCATGCCCTGCGTGACCTGCGTGACCTGCGTGGAATGGTCCAAATAACGACATTTCCCTCTCCCTTTTTTGTTCCAAATGACTTTGTAAAAACTAAAAACCTGCCGCTTTCAGCGCCGTAACCATGCGATTGCCAACGTCAAAACCCGCAGCCGGATGCGATCTGCGATATTCGTCCAGATCAAAATACGGAAGTTGGCGGCGCAAACGTTCGCCAGTCTGCATAACCTGCTCGTGCTGACCCAAATGATGGTGAGCACACAGCTTCGTTCGCAGCGTCGATACGTGGCGCGCGTTCATCTCAAGCGACAAGTCTGCCAGTTCGACAGCGCGCTGATAGTCACCCGCCGATACATGGGCAAAAGCCGCAAAAGAATGAAAAAGATACCCCAACGGGTCTATGGGCGACAGGCGATGCGCCTTCTCGACATACTCGACGGCCGTTTCAGAGCTGTCCCGGAAGGCATGCATGACACCGCTGAACAACCATGACATCGAGTCATTTGGATTGACTTCAAGCGCCTTAGCGAACCGTTTTTCAGCCACGCCCTGACTGTTATTCAACGCAGAATGAACAACACCATCGACGGCAAGACACAGCGAGTTGTCGGGATCAATGTCCAGCGCACGCTGGGTAAGCTCGGACGCCTGCAACGCGTCGGATTTCGGGTCCGAACTCCACCCATTCCAGATGGACATGATGTACCAGTCGCCCAGCCAAGCCAACGGCTCAGGGGCATAGGGCGCGCGTGCCACTGATTCTTCAATCAGTTGGCGTGCCCGGGCGAAATTGGCCAGCTTCAATTCGTGCATCATGCCAACGCCGGCCAAAAGCAGGCGGTGATCTTCAAGATCAACGATGTGCCGACCCCGCGCATACCGCACTGTATCGGACGCAATCATGCGGCCGACGGCGGTGGTCAGCTCGGCAATCGCATCGCTTTCTGACGACAGGAACTCTGTCACCGGCGCCCCAAACGATCGGGTCCACAGAATGCGCCCGGTTGATGTGTCAATGAAGTCCGCATTCAACGTCACATGCATGTCCCGGGCGCGCAGTGACCCGGTCAGGCAGTAATGCGCCCCAAGCGTGTCATGCACTGTCTGCATGTCGATTTGCTGCTGGCTTAGCTGACGCGCCGACATATGCGAAATCACCGACATCAAGCTGGATTTTGAAAGCGATCGGCAGACTTCTTCGGCCACAAAATCGCCCATGGCATTCAGGCTGGGGTCACCAGACACAAGCCGAAAGGGGACCACGGCAACCGTTGGCAGTATAGACGGCGGCGGTGGCTGATGCGACGTGCTGAACAAGCCATAGATCTGGCTGGGGTTCTGGCGGATATTATGAAGCCACTCCTCGAACCCTTGTTCGCGAATGTCCAACCCCTCAAGAAAGGTCGCGCCGCCCGGTCGACCCAGAAAGCGCACGTGCTGAAGGTTCAGGGCCAGCTCCGAATGGGTCGTGGTCAGGAACCGGTCGAAATCCTCGCCCAAATGAGATTTGATGTCCGACACGGCGCGCCGCAAACTCTGTCGACCGCTGTCAAAGGTTGACCTACCCCACAGGGTGTCTTGCAGGAAACTGCGCGTGCGCCGTCCGAACGGGGCCGTCGCAAGCAAAGCGAACAATGCCTTGTGTTTGGTTCCAGTAATCTCATAGCCATCGGCGCCCGCTTTGCGGACGACGCATGGCCCGAACAGATTGATCTCCAGCACTTTTCTGCCCACGGATATGCCCCCAGCACCACGCACCAACCCTAGCGGAACTCTGGGAAACGAAAAAGCGACTTCACGCTTTATTCACGCGCCGCGCAGCCCAGAACCTGACATATTTGTGTCAGAACACCGGGCCGCTCCGGCGGCTTTCAACGTATGGGAGAAACGCGATGACGATCAAACCCGACTTCGCACCGGAGGCGAATGCCCCGCATGAACCGCTGACGGCACGTGATGTCATCGACTTCCACCTGCGCTGGGACGAATTTCGCCCCGTGGCCAAGTCGATCCATGGACTTCTCGACCTGTCTCAGGATCAAGCCGAAACGCTCTACTGGCTTATTGAGCTGTCAGATCGCGTACACAAGGACGACCTGTAAAGCGTTGCGCAGCCACATTCTGCGACGCAATTCAGGCGACTGCAGTGGCTGCGCGACAAACCAGTTTCATTAAGGCAATTCTACGCGGCCAAGCCTGAATGGCGTCCCAGAAGCGGCCGTTGCAATTCATTTTAACACAGTTTCGGGCCACCGGTTTCCCAAGTGGCCCGAAATGGCCGGAACCCACCTGCGTATTTTATGGGGGGAAACGTACAGTATCCGGCCATCTTTCCACCCTTTGAACAGCTGAGCAGAACGCGACTGCGTTCAAACGATCTCACCTGCTGACATCCGATCCAGAAACTCGTCCGCCTCGCGGAGCACCGTGTCGCGCCGCATCGCGTCCATACGGTCCCATGTCCGGTACATGTTGCCCATGCGCGCATTGTTCGAAAAGCGATCTCGGTGCCTGTCCAGGAAGTGCCAATAAAGCAGGTTGAACGGACACGCTCCGTCGCCCGTCTTGACGCTCACCTTGTAATGGCACCCTTTGCAATAATCGGACATCCGATTGATATACGCCCCCGACGATACGTACGGCTTGGACGCGATCACACCGCCATCGGCAAACAGTGACATGCCAACCACATTCGGCGCCTCAACCCATTCGAACGCATCGGCATAAACCGCCAGATACCATTCCGACACCTCCGCCGGATCCAACCCCGCCAACAGCGCAAAGTTCCCCGTCACCATCAGCCGCTGGATATGGTGGGCATAGGCCTCGGCTCCGGTCTGCTCCACCGCCTTCGACACGCAGCGCATTCTCGTCTCAGCGCCCCAATAGAAGTCCGGCAACTTGCGCTGATGGTTCAGCCGATTGCGACGCGGATAATCCGGCCCCTCCAGAAAATAGATGCCGCGCACATATTCCCGCCACCCAATGATCTGGCGAATGAACCCTTCGGCCGCATTGATCGGCGCGTGGCCTTCCTTCCACGCCTGCTCCACCGCCTGACAGACCTCCAGAGGGTTCAGAAGGCCGATGTTGATATAGGGCGACACCAGCGCGTGATAGAGGAACCGATTGTCCGCCAGCATCGCATCCTGAAAGTCCCCAAACCGGGGCAAGGCATAGGTCACAAAATGTGCAAGCGCCCGCCGCGCCTGTTCCTGATCGGTGGCAAACCAGAACGGGCGCACATCGCCGAAATGATTGCCAAACCGGCTCTCGACCAGGTCCAGCACTTCCTCGACCACGTCATCCGGCGCGAACTGCATCGGCCCGCTGAACGCCACCTCATCCGGCGCAGGCTTGCGGTTGTCGTGATCGTAATTCCACTTGTCCCCCGCAGGCTTGTCACCTTCCATAAGCAAGCCCGTCTTGCGCCGCATCTCGCGATAGAAATACTCCATCCGCAGCGCCTTGCGCCCCTCGGCCCAATCCTCGAACTCCTTGTGCGAGGCAATGAACCGATCATCTTCCAGCAGCGTGACCTTCAGCGGACAGCCCTCAAGCGCCGCAATCAACCGATACTCCCCGGGCCGCGTCGCAATAACCTCGGACGCGCCATGCTGCTCGGCCCGCCGCAACAGCTCGCCCGGGATCGACTGGCTATTTTCGGTATCATCCAGCTCGGAATAGGCGACAGTCCAACCATCCTCCCGCAATCGCGTCGCGAACTTGCGCATGGCGGCAAGGATCAAGACGATCTTCTTGGGATGGTGGGGCACATAAGACCCCTCCTCCGCCACCTCGGCCATCACCACAACGTCCGACGATTTGTCGGCAACCTTCAAAGCAGCCACGCCATCAGTCAGTTGATCGCCCAATACCAAAATCAACCGGCTCACCACGGCACCTCCGCCCCCGAATAGTCGAAAAACTTGCCTGTCTGCGCAGGCCCGAACCCATCCATGACAGTGATCAGTTCATCCGCCGCCCGCGCCGGGGGAACAGACGGATGACGCCCCAGATATTTCTCGGTAAAGGCTGTCGCCACCGTACCAGGATGCAACGCCACGACCGCGGCCTGCTTATGCGTCCGCGCCAATTCAATCGATGCCGTCCGCACAATCTGGTTCATCGCCGCCTTTGCGCTGCGATAGCTGATCCAGCCGCCAATCCTGTTGTCGCCAATCGAACCGACTCGCGCCGACAAGACAGCAAGTACACCCGGGCCATTCCGATTCAGCAGCGTATGCGCATGTGCCAAAACCAATGCCGGGCCAACCGCATTCAACGCAAACTGATCCAACATCGCCTGCGGATCGAGACCCTTAACCGATTTCTCCGGCGCCGCTCCGTCAATCTCCAAGGCCCCGGTCGCCACAACAACGCGCGTGTACGGCCCGCGTCTGGACAAATGCCGCTCAACCGCCCCCGCATCCGTCACATCAAACCCGTCCACCGATCGCGACAACCGGTCCACCTCGGCTCCCCGCGCCTCGAACCCGGCCGCCAAAGCTGACCCAATGCCGCCGGACGCACCCAATATCAAAACCTTATCCATGGAGGCACGAGCTAGCAGCCAAACCCGATCCATCAACTTCATCTTGCCAAATAAACTTTCCCCGAAGGGTCGATCCGCAACAGGCCCAACATCCGGAAATCCCCACTTCCCATTCACCAAAAGCGCGGTATAACTACGCCTATGTCACACGCCACGCATATCCCGACTGCACGCCGTCCCGGCGCGTCGCTGCGTGGCCTCCTGCTCCTAATCCGCCTCTGAGCGTGCCCAACGGCGCGACCGCTCAGAGGATGCCTCTCGCGCCAAGGCTTTAGGACAGAAAAAGAGAATTCAAATGACCCAAGACAAGACATCTCAGGATCGCGTTGTCATCTTTGACACAACCCTGCGCGACGGCGAACAATCCCCCGGCGCCACCATGACCCATGCCGAAAAGCTGGAAATCGCCAGCCTTCTGGACGAAATGGGCGTCGACATCATCGAAGCAGGCTTTCCCATCGCGTCCGAAGGCGACTTCAACGCGGTGAGCGAGATCGCAAAAAACGCGCAAAACGCGGTCATCTGCGGCCTTGCACGCGCGCAACTGGGTGATATCGACCGCTGTTGGGAGGCGGTGAAACACGCCAAACAACCGCGCATCCACACCTTCATCGGCACCTCGCCCCTGCACCGCGCCATTCCGAACCTGACCAAGGACGAAATGGCCGAGCGGATCGAACAGACAGTCACCCACGCCCGCAACCTCTGCGACAACGTGCAATGGTCGCCCATGGACGCCACGCGGACCGAACTCGATTACCTCTACCGCGTGGTCGAAATCGCAATCAAAGCAGGCGCCACCACGATCAACATCCCCGACACGGTGGGCTACACCGCCCCCCGCGAAAGCGCCGATCTGATCCGCAAACTGATCGAAAACGTGCCCGGCGCGGACGAGATAGTGTTCGCTACACACTGCCACAACGATCTGGGCATGGCGACGGCGAACAGCCTCGCTGCAGTCGAAGCAGGCGCGCGCCAGATCGAATGCACAATCAACGGCCTGGGCGAGCGCGCAGGCAACACCGCGCTCGAAGAAGTGGTCATGGCGCTGAAGGTCCGCAACGACATCATGCCGTTCCAGACGGGCATCGATTCAACCAAAATCATGAACATCTCGCGCCGCGTCGCCGCGGTCTCGGGCTTCCCCGTCCAATTCAACAAGGCCATCGTCGGCAAGAACGCCTTCGCCCACGAATCCGGCATCCACCAGGATGGCATGCTGAAAAACGCCGAGACGTTCGAAATCATGCGCCCCGAAGACGTGGGCCTGTCCGAGACAAACCTCGTCATGGGCAAGCACTCCGGCCGCGCCGCCCTGCGCGACAAGCTCGAACAGCTGGGCTTTGAAGTGGGCGACAACCAACTCAAGGACGTCTTTGTCCGGTTCAAGGCGCTGGCCGACCGCAAGAAAGAAATCTTCGACGACGACCTGATCGCCCTCATGCGCACGTCCTCCGACCCCGAAGACGAACGGCTGAAGATCGAAAAACTGGCCGTGCGCTGCGGCACCGAAGGTCCGCAAGTGGCCGATCTGGTCATGGAGATCGACGGTGAACGGCACATGACCACCCAAACAGGCGACGGCCCGGTCGATGCGACGTTCAACGCGGTCAAGGCGCTCTTCCCGCACGAGGCAAAGCTGCAGCTCTACCAGGTCCACGCCGTGACCGAAGGCACGGACGCGCAGGCAACGGTCAGCGTTCGCATGGAGGAAGCAGGCCGGATCGTCACAGGCCAGTCCGCCGACACCGACACGGTCGTGGCCAGCGCCAAAGCTTATGTCCACGCACTCAACCGCCTGCTGGTCCGCCGCGAAAAAGGCGGCAAGGACAAGGCAGAGATCAGCTACAAAGACGTGAGCTGACGCGTAGGCGGGCGACACGCCCGCCTTACTTCTTCCTCAGCGCCAAACCCGTAAGGCGGACGTGTCGTCCGCCTTGCTTTGCTCTATATTGCCGGCATGCAATACCACCTCAACGGCTTCCGCCCCGGCGATCCCAATCACCACCCAGCCGCCAAAACCACCAAAACCGACACCGACGTCCTGATCGTTGGCACCGGCCCCGCCGGCCTCACCCTCGCCGCCTACCTCGCGCAATTTCCCCACATCCGCACCCGCATCGTTGAACAGCGCGACGGTCCGCTGATCATGGGGCAAGCCGACGGCATCGCCTGCCGCACGATGGAGATGTTCGAGGCGTTCGGCTTTGCGCACCTGGTCAACCGCGAAGCCTACCACGTCAACGAAACCACCTTCTGGAACCCCGACGCGGGCGGAAACATCACCCGCACAGGCCGCATCGACGATGTCGAAGAGGGCCTCTCCGAGATGCCCCACGTGATCCTCAGCCAAGCACGGGTGCACGACTTCTACCTCGACCTGATGCGCAAATCCCCGACCCGCCTCGAACCCGAGTACGGCACCCAAGTCATGGGCCTGACCATCCATGACGAAGGCCCTGTTGCGGTCGAAACGAACCACGGCACGATCAATGCCCGCTATGTCATCGGCTGCGACGGCGCCCGCAGCGCCGTGCGCCGGGCACTCAACATCCCGCTCAAGGGCGAAGCCGAAAACGCCGCCTGGGGCGTCATGGACATCCTCGCCACCACCGACTTCCCCGACATCCGACTCAAGACGGCCATCCAGTCAAAGGATCATGGTAGCCTCCTGATTATCCCGCGCGAAGGCGGGTACATGGTCCGCTTCTACATCGAACTGGCGAAACTCAACCCCAACGAACGGGTGGCAGACCGGGACCTGACACCAGATGACCTGATCGCGGCGGCCAAACGCATTCTGCACCCCTACACGCTCGACGTAAAAGACATCGTCTGGTGGTCGGTCTACGAAATCGGGCAGCGGGTGGCCGACCAGTTCGCCGACACGAGCCCCAGTGACGCCACAGCTCCAAGGGTGTTCATCGCGGGCGACGCCTGCCACACCCACAGCCCCAAGGCGGGGCAAGGCATGAACGTGTCGATGCAAGACGCGTTCAACCTCGGCTGGAAGTTGCAATCGGTGCTGGAAGGGCGGGCCTCTTCCGACCTTTTGCACACATACTCCGCCGAACGGCAGACCATCGCACAGGAACTGATCGACTTCGACCGCAACTTTGCTCGTGCCTTTGCCGCACGGGGACAGGACCCTCAAACCTTCCAAAGCCACTTCCAGAAACACGCGCGATACACTGCCGGGGTCGAAACGCGCTACGCCTCAGGCCACCTCACCGGCCCAAGCGATCACCAGGCACTCGCCACAGGGTTCACAATCGGCAAACGGTTCCACTCAGCCCCGGTCATCCGCTGGGCCGACGCCAAATCCATGCAACTCGGTCACATCGTCATGGCAGACGGACGATGGCGGCTGTTTCACTTTGCAGGCAACACCGACCATACGGATGCGATTGCAAGGATCATCGCCAACCATACCCCCGAAAATCGGGACCCGGACAGCATCATCGACCTGCGCACAATCGTTCAAACCGGACACGGGGAAACCAATGCGGGCATCACACGTTTCCCGACCAAGGGCGCGCTCAAACTGCGCGACATGGAAAAGCTGTTCTGCCCCGACCCCGATGCCGACATCTTCGATATGCGCGGGATCGACCGAAAGACCGGGGCGCTCGTCCTCGTGCGCCCCGATCAGTACGTGTCACATGTCCTGCCACCGGGGCAGCAGGACGCACTCGTCAACTGGTTGAGCCAAATTTTCGCCAGCGAGGCTTAGCCGCTCGACCCATCCGCATCGAACATCAGGCGCAAGGTCACCGGCACGGCCCGAACGATGTTGGGCAAGCTCGCCAGTTCCATCAACTTGTCTACGCCGGGATCAATTTCGGCATCGGCGGTGGACAGGAACATCATGCTGTCGGTCGTGACCATCACCTTGTCTTGCGCCAGGCGCATCACGAACATGTCGCCATACATCGGCACCTCGACACCCAACAGATCAAGGGTGCCCTCAACCTCCATCACCGCGCTGTCACCCACGGGCACAGCCTCCATCGCGGCCATGTCGATCTGGGCCGAAACCGCGGCGCGCGGCGCGTTCTTGAACACATGCTCGACCATACGTTCGTCGCGGATGTCGATATTCGTTTCCACCGACGACAAGTCGATGCCAAGTGTCACGCTGCCATCTTCGGCAACAGCACCATCAATGGACGAAAAGCTGTGCACCTCGCCCGTGTCGTTGAACTTGATCGACCCGAAGGCCAGCTTTGATGCGCTGCCATCCAGCGTCCAGCTGTCGGCCTGCGCCGTGGTTGCGGCCAGCGCCAGTCCAAGGCCAAGTGCGGCGGTACGAAGTGAAAACATGTGTTCCTCCCAAGGTGAATGCGATCCAGACGGACATGCCGGTTTGAAGTGACAACACGGCACACCGAAACTTTATTCACGGCCCACGAGAAAAATGTGACGGTCTCAAAGCAGCTTGGCAGGACCTCGCCGATCACCGTTTGTTTTCGGCCCTTTCGTCCCAATGCCCGCGCCCTTATAAACGCGGTCGGTCCGCGCCTCATCCTGAGTCGCGGACCCAACATCATTGGGGCCACGCAAAGGCAGGGTGCACGGGCATGTCAATTTTCGGAAATCTGGGTGGGCTGTTCTCGTCAGACATGGCGATCGACCTCGGCACGGCCAACACTCTGGTCTACGTCAAAGGCCGTGGCGTAATCCTGTCGGAACCGTCGGTCGTGGCCTACCACGTCAAGGACGGCGTGAAAAAAGTGCTGGCCGTGGGCGAAGACGCCAAGCTGATGCTGGGCCGGACACCCGGCAGCATCGAAGCCATCCGTCCCATGCGCGAAGGTGTGATTGCCGACTTCGACACCGCCGAAGAGATGATCAAGCATTTCATCCGCAAGGTGCACAAACGCTCGACCTTCTCGAAACCCAAAATCATCGTCTGCGTCCCTCACGGCGCGACCCCCGTTGAAAAACGCGCCATCCGCCAGTCGGTGCTGTCCGCTGGTGCCCGCCGCGCGGGCCTGATTGCCGAACCCATCGCGGCGGCCATCGGCGCAGGCATGCCCATCACCGACCCCACGGGCAACATGGTTGTCGACATCGGCGGCGGGACAACCGAGGTGGCCGTTCTGTCGCTCGGCGACATCGTCTATGCCCGTTCGGTCCGCGTCGGTGGCGACCGCATGGACGAGGCGATCATTTCCTACCTCCGCCGCCAACAGAACCTTCTGGTGGGCGAAACCACCGCCGAACGGATCAAGACCAGCATCGGCACCGCCCGCATGCCCGATGACGGGCGCGGCACGTCGATGCAGATCCGGGGCCGCGACCTGTTGAACGGCGTGCCCAAGGAGATCGAAGTCACGCAGGCGCAGATTGCCGAGGCTCTGGCCGAACCAGTTCAGCAGATCTGCGAAGCTGTCATGACCGCCCTTGAAACCACGCCGCCCGACCTTGCGGCGGACATCGTGGACCGGGGCGTGATGCTGACAGGCGGCGGCGCGCTTCTGGGCGATCTCGACCTTGCCTTGCGCGAACAGACGGGTCTTGCGGTGTCCATCGCTGATGAAAGCTTGAACTGCGTGGCGCTTGGCACCGGCAAGGCGCTGGAATACGAAAAACAACTCCGCCACGCCATCGACTACGACAGCTAAGCGGCGTTAGGACTCTGGTAACCATCTAACGCTCTGTTTTAAGTATCAAAAAGATTTGTCCCAGCATGGGACACCAGGTCTCTTGCCCTGTCGGGGCAAATATCGGACCATCCATGAAACGGACCAGATCTTGAGGTGACACCGCCTTGGCCAAGGACCGCGCACAGGTAGATTACGGCGGCCCGCTGCGGCGGCTGGTTCTGGCTGTGCTGGTGCTGGTTTTGGCCGGCACATTTTTGGTCTGGCGCATCGACAGCCCCCGCGTCGAACGGTTCCGGGCACAAGTGACGGACCGGGTTGTCCCCAACATGGACTGGGCGATGGCACCCGTCACGGGCACGATCAACCTGTTCCGCGATTTCCAAAGCTACCGCCGCATCGCCGAGCAGAACACCGAGCTGCGCCGCGAATTGCGCCAGATGCAGGCCTGGAAAGAGGCGGCTCTCCAGCTCGAACAGGAAAACGCGCGGCTTCTAGACCTCAACAACGTCCGGCTCGACCCTCGCCTGACCTACATCACCGGCGTCGTTCTGGCCGACAGTGGCTCACCGTTCCGCCAGTCCGTGCTGCTGAACGTGGGCGCGCGCGATGGTATTGTCGAAGGCTGGGCGACCATGGACGGCATTGGCCTTGTGGGCCGCATCTCGGGCGTGGCCCAGAACACGGCGCGGGTGATCATGGTCACCGACGCCTCCAGCCGCGTACCCGCAATCATCCAGCCCTCCGGGCAGAACGCCATCGTGGCCGGCGACAACTCAGCAGCGCCCCCGATCGACTTTCTGGAAAATCCCGACCTTGTGCGCCCCGGCGACCGTGTGATCAGCAGTGGCGACGGCGGCGTGTTCCCGGCCGGTCTGTTGATCGGACAGGTCGCGGCCGATCCGGGTGGACGGCTCAGGGTCAGGTTGGCCGCAGATTACGAGCGCCTGGAATTCCTGCGCGTGCTGCGCCATTACGGCAACGAACCTGTCAATGACGACAGCAATGTGCTCGCCCCTGGCGGTGCCGCGCTGCTGGAAGCCGAGGTGGCGGAATGAACGAAAGTGCAGCGTCTCATCTCTGGGCCATGCGAATCTGGTTCATCTTGTTGGTCACAACAATCCTGTTTTTCCACTTGCTGCCCCTGCAAACGGCAACAGGCGGGCTGATCTGGCCTGACTTTCTGCTGACCTTTGCAATTGCATGGTCCGTCCGGCGCCCTGAATACGTGCCAGCCGCGCTGCTTGCGGGGACATTTCTGATGGCCGACTTGCTGCTGCAACGCCCGCCCGGGCTCTGGGCCCTTCTGGCCCTCATCGCCTGCGAGCAGATGAAGACACAATCCCGAAGCCTGCGGGATGCAAGCCTTGCCACCGAATTGGTGTCAGCCGTGCTGTGGATCGTGGGCATCGGCATCGCCTACCGGCTGGCACTGGCGGTCTTTCTGGTCGAAGTGCCACAACTGGGCCCGGCACTCATACAGATCGTGGTCACAGCCATCGCATACCCGGTTGTCGTGGTCGTCACACATGTTCTGATGGGCGTGCGCAAACCAACACCCGGCGACATTGACGGCAAAGGGGTACGCTCATGAAACGCCCCCGTATCGATACAGAGGCAAACCACCGTCTGGTCACACGCCGCGCCGCCATCCTCGGTGGGGTGCAGCTGGCATTTGTCGGCGCACTTGGTGCCCGAATGCAGTTCCTGCAAGTCGATCAGGCCGACCAGTTCCGCCTGCTGGCCGAAGAAAACCGGATCAACATCCGGCTTATCCCCCCGTCGCGCGGCGAAATCTTTGACCGCAACGGCGTGCCCTTGGCTCGCAATGTCCCAAGCTACCGTATCGTCATCGTGCGCGAAGATGCAGGTGAGGTCGAAGACGTGGTGCAAAGCCTGGGCAAGCTCGTCTCGCTTGACCCGGACGAAGTAGAGCGCGCCATGGCCGAGATGAAACGCTCGGCCCCTTTCCTGCCGATCACCTTTGCCGATGAGGTCAGCTGGGAAGACCTGAGCCGCGTCAGCGTCAACGCCCCGGCCCTGCCTGGTGTGACGCCAGAGGTGGGCCTGAGCCGTGTGTACCCGCTGGGATCGGACTATGCCCACGTGCTGGGCTATGTGGGGCCAGTCAGCGACTACGATCTGGAGCGGATCGAGGACCCGGACCAGTTGCTGCGCATCCCCCGGTTCCAGATCGGCAAGGTCGGCGTCGAAGCCAAGATCGAAGAGAACCTGCGCGGCAAAGCCGGTGCACGCCGGGTCGAAGTCAACGCTGCAGGCCGCGTCATGCGCGAACTGGACCGGAGGGAGGGAATCCCAGGTTCGGACATGCAGCTGACCATTGACGCCAAGCTGCAAAGCTATGTGCAGGCACGTCTGAGCACTGAAAGCGCCAGCGCCATCGTGATGGATGTGCAGTCCGGCGACCTGCTGGCCATCGCCTCGGCCCCCACTTTTGACCCGAACCTGTTCGTGCGCGGCATTTCCAGCCGGGATTACAAGTCATTGACGGAAAACAAGTACCGCCCCCTTGCCTCGAAATCCGTGCAGGGCACCTACCCGCCCGGTTCGACCTTCAAGATGATCACGGCCATGGCCGCGCTTGAGGAGGGGTTGATCGGCCCCGACGAAACCGTCTACTGCCCCGGCCATCTGGAAGTAGCGGGCCGCCGTTTTCACTGCTGGAAACGGGCGGGGCATGGTTGGGTCGATCTGCAAAACTCACTCAAGCAATCCTGCGATGTCTACTACTACGATCTGGCCCTGAAGGTCGGGATCGAAAAGATCAGCGCCATGGCCAACCGCTTTGGGCTGGGCGAACGCCACGACGTACCCATGTCCGCCGTGGCGAAGGGGCTGACGCCTACCAAAGATTGGAAGAGCCGGGTGCACGGTCAGGATTGGGTCATCGGCGACACGGTCAACGCGTCCATCGGGCAAGGTTTCATGCTGGCCTCGCCGCTGCAGCTTGCCGTGATGACGGCGCGCCTTGCGTCCGGCAACTCTGTCACACCCCGCCTGATCAAAACGGTGGATGGGATCGAACAACCATCGGGTGCCGGGACCAACATGGGGATGAACGAAAACAACCTGCGCAAGATGCGCCGGGCCATGTTCGCCACCGTAAATGACAGGCGCGGTACAGCCTATGGCAGTCGCATTATCGAGGACGCGATGCGCATGGCGGGCAAGACCGGGACCAGCCAGGTGCGCAACATCACCGCCGCCGAACGGCGCGCGGGCGTGGTCCGCAACGAAGACCTGCCATGGGAACGGCGCGATCACGCGCTGTTCGTGAATTTCGCGCCCTATGACGACCCCAAGTACGCCGTAGCCGTCGTGGTGGAACATGGCGGCGGCGGGTCCAAGGCCGCAGCCCCAATTGCACGAGATGTGACGTTGCAGGCGCTCTATGGAGGTGAACCTCCACTTGAGGCTTACCCGACCAAGGACCGTGGCCGGATCGAGACCCAGCAACAGGTGCTGCGTGGTATGCAGCCTGTCGCCAATATCGCGGGAAGCGATCAGGCATGAGTTACCTTGAATATACGGTCAAACATGTCCCCGCGGGGCCGCGCAAGATCCTGTTCCTGAACTGGCCCCTCGCCCTGCTTCTGGCTGCTGTGGCCGGGGTTGGCTTCCTGATGCTCTACTCCGTCGCAGGTGGGTCATTCAGCCCGTGGGCTGAGCCACAGATGAAACGCTTTGTCATGGGTTTCGTGCTGATGCTGGTCGTGGCGATGGTGCCCATATGGTTCTGGCGCAACATGGCTGGTGTCGCGTTTGCGGGGACGTTGCTGTTGCTTTTGGGCGTTGAATTGTTCGGGTCTGTCGGCAAGGGCGCGCAGCGATGGATTGATCTGGGTTTCATGCGGCTGCAGCCCTCGGAACTGGCCAAGGTCACGCTGGTGATGATCCTGGCCGCCTATTACGACTGGTTGCCCAGCCACAAGAAATCGCGCCCGTTCTGGGTGCTCATCCCCGTTGTGCTGATCCTGCTGCCTGTGGCCATGGTGCTGCGTCAACCTGATCTGGGCACATCGATCCTGCTGCTGGCAGCGGGGGGCGGAATGATGTTTGTCGCGGGAGTCCACTGGGCTTATTTCGCAGCCGTGATCGGTGCGGGCGTGGGCCTGATTACAGCCGTCTTCCAGTTCCGTGGCACCGAATGGCAGTTGCTGAAGGACTATCAATACCGCCGCATCGATACATTCCTTGATCCGGCTTCGGACCCACTGGGGGCGGGCTACCACATCACACAGTCCAAGATCGCTCTGGGATCAGGCGGCTGGACGGGCCGGGGGTTCATGCAAGGCACGCAGTCGCGGCTTAACTTCCTGCCGGAAAAGCACACAGACTTCATCTTTACCACGCTGGCCGAGGAATTCGGGTTCATCGGGGCGTTTTCGCTGCTGGTACTTTATGCCCTGATCATCCTGTTCTGCGTGGCCTCGGCGCTGGCGAACAAGGACCGGTTTTCATCGCTGCTGACCCTTGGCATCGCGCTGAACTTTTTCCTCTTCTTTGCCGTCAACATGTCGATGGTCATGGGCCTTGCCCCGGTTGTGGGCGTACCGCTGCCACTGGTCAGCTATGGCGGGTCGGCGATGCTGGTTCTGATGCTTGCCTTTGGCCTGGCGCAAAGTGCGCATGTGCATCGGCCGCGACACGGGCACTGATCGTGGGGCATCTTGATCCATTTTGCACGCGGAAAGTGCTGTCTTTGGACCTGGAACACTCCGCAGGATGGCAGTTGAAGCGGTACGCCATTCTGGCCGATGACCGCGCCTTCTCGGAAGAGGTTGCAGCCGCAGCGACCGCCACCGCATTCGATCGCCTGCCACAAGCTGGCACCTTGGTCGATGCGGATGGCAACCATGGCGTCGGCTTTCAGCTGATCCATTTTGCCGAAACCGCAGTCGTGTCCCCTGTGTTCTATTGGCAATGGGGCAGCGTTCTGGCGCATATTGATCAGCTGCGCGCTCCTTGGGATACACCCACCCACTTTGACACGGGCAAGACGGAGGTCTTTGGCTGCGTCTGGGAGATGGACATCGTGACCTTTGAAGTAGGCGCATGGACGGCCACGATACTGTCTGATCACGGCGCGCCGAAGGACAGGCTGGAAACCTACATGAAGAAGATGGCCACCTGAGCCGATCCATCGCATATCCGTGTGAACAACATCACAAGACGCAGTTTTGCATTTGTCGTCCGCAACGCTACACCGATCCCCAGATGACTTAGATGCGGAGATGCCCATGGCCCTGTTTCACCTTGCCTTCAACGTGACTGATCTGGACGCGACCCGCGCGTTCTACGGCGACCTTCTGGGGTGTGCCGAGGGGCGCAGCACCGACACCTGGGTGGATTTCGATTTCTTCGGCCACCAGCTCAGTTGCCATCTGGGCAAGCCGTTCGACAGCGCCCCAACCGGCAAGGTGGGGAACCACGATGTGCCCATGCCGCATTTCGGGGCCGTCCTGCCCATGTCTGACTGGCGTGCGCTGGCGGACAAGCTGCAAGCCGAGGGCATGGATTTCATCCTGTCCCCGCAGATACGGTTCGAAGGGCAGCCGGGCGAGCAGAGTACGATGTTCTTCACCGATCCCTCGGGCAATCCGATCGAAATCAAGGGCATGGCCGATATGGATGAGGCCTTTGCCACATGAGTGTGAGTGTCCTGTTTGCCGCCACCGAAGACCGTTGGACGGAATACGAAGCACCCTTGCGCAAGGAGATCGCCGCCGTAGGTGTAGATGCCCACATCGCAACCGACATCCCCGCCGATAAGGTCGACTACATCGTCTATGCCCCCAATTCCGAGGTAAAGGATTTCACTCCGTTCACCCGTGCCAAGGCGGTGCTGAACCTCTGGGCAGGGGTCGAGGCCATCGTGGGCAATCCGACCCTGCACTTGCCGCTGGCGCGCATGGTTGATCCAGCGCTGACACAAGGCATGGTCGAGTGGGTGACTGGCCACATACTGCGCCTGCATCTGGGCATGGACGCGCACATCAATGCTGCCCCAGGCACATGGGAACCAAAGGCCCCGCCCCTGTCTTTTGACACGCGGGTGACAGTGCTGGGACTGGGTGAGTTGGGGGCTGCCTGTGCCATGGCGCTGGCAGGACTGGGCTTTGCCGTGACCGGTTGGAGCCGGTCTCAAAAGGACATTCCGGGCATCACGTGCCTCTCCGGCGCGGATGGGCTGGATCAGGCACTCAGCATAGCAGACTACTGCATTCTGCTCCTGCCCAAGACCCCGGCAACCGAGAACACGCTGAACGCCCGCACGCTGGCATTGATGCCGGAAGGTGCGTGTATCCTGAACCCAGGACGCGGGCCGTTGATCGATGACGAAGCACTGCTGGCGGCCTTGGACACAGGCCATATCGACCACGCGACGCTGGACGTGTTTCGGGTTGAGCCCTTGCCGGCAGATCACCGGTACTGGACCCACCCGCGCGTCACGGTGACACCGCATGTCGCATCAGAAACCCGCGCGGCTTATTCCAGCAAGACCGTTGCCGAGAACGTTCGCCGGGGTGAGGCCGGGGAACCGTTCTTGTACCTTGTGGACAGGTCAGCAGGCTACTGAACCGTCTCTGCGGTTGGCCAAACCGGATTGCACATACTACCCCGTCAAAGTAGCTTCCGATCCGGTTCTTCGCGCAGTGCCGGTAACGCGCTGCTCATTCCAAATTTAACCCGCTTTCATTTGATTGCGGAATTCTTTTCACCCCGCTCCTTCATCCTCGTTGGGAGAGATACCAACGCATAGAAGGGCGAAAACCATGTTTGATAGTTTCAACTTTCCGAACCACCCAAATGCAGACGACGCACCACCGATCCCCCTTGGGCAACCCAACTATCGGGACCGCGTTATCCCAAATGTCTGGGCAATTCACGGCCGCGGCGAAAAAGAAAGCGCATTGGATTGTGAAACGGCCGTCGCACTGGCCTGTTTTGTCGGTCCTGTCTTTGAAGCAGCCGAAGACTGGTCGGACCTGGTCCACGCGTTGGAAACGCGCGGATTCCACCTTGTATTCGAGGCGGATGAGTTGACATTGGTTCAAGAGGAAACCGGGGTCAGCCTGTGTACTTGTGCGTCTCTTGGTTACGGGTTTTCCGTTCTGAAGGCGCGCTTGGGGAAGCCCAAAATCCATCCCGGCTCACAACGGATTGTATATTATCGCCCGAGAGCTGCTTGAAGGTAACACATCTGCCCGCCGAGACACGCCTTAGAACCACATATCCTTCACGCTTCGACCGTCACTTGAAAGCGCGCTGAAGCTGTCGCGCCCGTCAAAGCGACGGATTGGCAGCTCACTGATTGCTCCCATGTCCGACATCCTGACATTCACCGCAGTTCGGTTGCGCCCATTTTCATCCGCGATGCACGCGACATAGTGGGTCACACACCCACACTCGGGACAGAAATGGAACCGGATATCGCCGCTGTCGGAACGCTGGTAGGTCCTTGTTTCTCCTTCGGTTTGGATGTCTTGGCCGACATAGCCATAGGCCCACAAGGCGCCGTAGCGTCGGCAGATCGTACAATTGCACGCCGTGACCGAGGTTGGCCTTGTCTCAAGGGTCCAGCGCACCTGACCGCAATGGCAGCTTCCTGTCAGCATGTATCATTCCCCGTTCTTGGAGCCGCTCGCGATCCTCGTAATGTTGGCGTGCGGACCGTGACACCGACCTCAGGCTCTCCGTATCAGCCCACGGGATGTCGCCAACTTCATGGCATAAACCAAAACGCCGCCTCAGCACAGATATTGGGGTGCCGAGTAGCGCAGCAGGCGCTTTACGCAGCCAGCCCCCGCCCCTTGAGCAGCGCATCAACACCGGGCAAACGGCCGCGGAACGCCTTGTACAGTTCCGCCGCATCCACACTGCCACCTGTGCTGAGGATATGCTCCTCGAGGGCAGCCGCTTTTTCAGGATCAAACGGGCCGTCCGCCTCTTCGAAGGCGGCAAAGGCATCGGCATCCATCACCTCGGACCACATGTAACTGTAATATCCAGACGAATAACCATCGCCTGCAAACACATGCGCAAAGTGTGGCGTGGCGTGGCGCATCCCAATCGCGTGGGGCATTTCGAGACGTTCCAGCACCTCGGCCTGTTTCTGCATCGGATCGGCAGGGGCATCGCCATCATGGAATTCAAGGTCGACAAGGGCCGAGGCGACGTATTCCACCGTCTGAAACCCCATGTCATAGGTCGCTGCCGCCAACACATT
The DNA here is from genome assembly GCF_947496075.1 of uncultured Tateyamaria sp. Taxonomy (GTDB): domain Bacteria; phylum Pseudomonadota; class Alphaproteobacteria; order Rhodobacterales; family Rhodobacteraceae; genus Tateyamaria. The sequence goes on along the minus strand of NZ_CANMBJ010000006.1, from coordinate 357,613 downwards.
GTCGAGCAGGGTCTGCGGCATCGCCTCCCCCGTCTCAGCATGGGTGGCAAACTCTTGCAGAACCTGCGGCACGTCCAGCCAGTGTTCATAAAGCTGGCTGGGCAGCTCGACAAAATCACGGGCCACAGAGGTGCCACTGATCGACTCGTAGGTCACGTTTGACAGCATCTGGTGCAGTGCGTGACCAAACTCGTGGAACAGCGTGCGCGCGTCGTCATAGGACAAGAGCGCCGGATCCCCCTTGGCGAAATTGCACACGTTGATGACGATGGGGGTTTGCGGTTTGGGATGCTTGGCCTGGCTCCGCATGGCTGAACACCACGCTCCCGACCGTTTCGAGCCGCGTGCAAAATAGTCACCGATGAACACGGCCACATGCTCACCTTCCCGCGTGACTTCCCAAGCGCGGCAATCGGCGTGATAGAGCGGAATGTCGAGCGGTTTGAATGCGAGGCCGAACAGGCGGCTTGCGCAATCAAAGGACGCGTCGATCATCCGGTCGAGTTGGAAATACGGTTTGACCTCAGCCTCATCCAGATCGTGCAGTTCCTTGCGCCGCTTTTCCGCATAGAAACGCCAGTCCCAGGGTTCCAGCGGGCCGTCAACTCCGTCCGCCTTGAGCATCTGTTCCAACACCCACGCATCTGCATTCGCCTGGGATTTGGCGGGTTCCCAGACGGCCATGAGCAGGTCGCGTACGGCCTGTGGCGTCTTGGCCATCTCGGTTTCCAGCTTGAAGTTGGCAAAGTTGTCATAGCCCAGCAGCTTCGCCCGTTCTTCCCGCAGCTTCAGGGTCTCGGCGGCAATGGCACGGTTGTCCGTTTCACCGCCATTGGCCCCGCGTGCTGCCCAGGCGCGATACGCCTTTTCCCGCAGATCGCGGCGGGTCGAGAATTGCAGGAAAGGTACGATGATCGAGCGGGACAGGGTGACAACCGGGCCACCGGCCTCTTTCTCTTCCCCGGCCGCGTGCGCCGCATCGACAACAAAGGCAGGCAGTCCGGCCATGTCACCGTCGCCCAGCGCCATGTACCAATCGCGCTCATCCGCCAGCAGGTTCTGGGTAAAGGCAGTGCCAAGCTCAGCGAGCCGTCCCTTGATTTCCTTCATCCGGATATCGTCCGCCCCGTCAAGTGCCGCGCCCGACCGGACATAGTTGCGGTGGGTCAGCATCAGCACGCGGGCTTGTTCATCCGTCAGGTCCAGATCGTCGCGGGCGTCCCACACGGCTGCGATGCGGGCAAACAGCGCCTTGTTGCTGGAAATCTCGGCAAAATGCGCGGCCAGTTTGGGGGAAAAGTCCCGTTGCAGCGCCTCGCGCTGCGGGTTGCTGTCGGCTCCTGCCACGGAAAAGAACGTGCCCAGCACCTTTTCCAGGCCTTCGCCCGCCGCCTCTAATGCCTCGATCACGTTGGCGAATGTGGGTGCGTCATCACTGCCAGCAATCGCATCGATCTCGGCCTTGTGGGCGTCAAGGGCGATGTCGAGCGCTGGGGCAAAATCATCATCTGAAATGGCGTCAAAGGGGGCGATCTGGAACGGTGTGTCCCAGTCTTGCAGCAGCACGTTGGTCATGGGCGGGTCTCCTTTGAATACTGATGTAGGGCGGGGTTCACCCCGCCACCACCCCGGCGCAGGTTTCACAGTCCTTGCGGCGGGCCAGCGCGATCTTGCGGCTTTCGCCATAAAGCGCGTCGTAAATCACCATTTCACCGCGCAGGGGGGTGCCTGCACCGGTGATCAGCTTGACAGCTTCCACCGCCATCATGGATCCAACCACGCCCGGCAGCGGTCCGATCACCCCGGCCTCGGCGCAATTGGGCGCCAGTTCGGGCGCGGGCGCTTCGGGGAAGATGCAGCGGTAACAGGGGGCGTTGCGTGCGGGATCAAACACGCTCACCTGCCCTTCCCATTGCGTCAGCGCACCCGAGATGAGGGGAACGCCTGCCCGCACGGCGGCAGCGTTGACCCGGTAGCGCGTGTCGAAATTGTCGGTGCCGTCGATCACCAGATCGTATTCTGCCACCAGGTCGTCCACCACATCATCAGTCAGGCGACGGTGATAAGGGCGCACCGTGACAAATGGGTTCTGTGCCTCCATCGCGGCTTGCGCGGAAAAGACCTTGGGCATCCCGATCCGGTCGTCGGTGTGGATGGTCTGGCGCTGTAGGTTGGTGTTTTCGACCGTGTCGTCGTCGATCACACCAATGGTCCCGACCCCGGCTGCGGCGAGGTATTGCAGAACCGGCGCACCAAGCCCCCCTGCCCCGACCACGAGTACCTTTGCATCCTTGAGCCGTTTCTGCCCAAGGCCGCCCACCTCGCGCAGCACGATGTGGCGGGCATAGCGGTTGAGTTCGGTGTCTGTGAACGGGCCTTCCTCGGATTCAGGCGGTGCGGCCTTGGCTTCTGTCACCTCGGCACGGCTGCGCAGCTTGCGCAAAACAGCCCGGTACCCAACCGCGATCACGGCGAAGCCGCCCACGATCAGCCACAGCGCGGGGCTTTCCCCGGTTGCCATACGCAGCGGATGACCAGTAGGCAAAGCGACCTGAATGGCCAGCACCACCACGGAGAGCAGCCCGATCATCAACCACCGCGCCTTGCGCGGCGTGTTCATCATGGCACCGATGCCCCACAACACCCCGGCAAGCAAGACAACCAGAAGCATCAGCCGCGCCCCGTGGAACCGAAGCCGCCCGCGCCACGCGCGGTGTCATCAAGCGTATCCACCACGTCGAACGCAGCCTGTACGACGGGGGCCAGCACCATCTGCGCGATCCGCATGCCATGGGTCACGTCGAACGGCTGGTCCGAGGTATTGAGAAGGATCACACCCACCTGCCCCCGGTAGTCGCTGTCGATAGTGCCAGGGCTGTTGACCAGCGCGATGCCGTGTTTCAACGCAAGACCAGAGCGCGGGCGCACCTGCACCTCGAACCCATGTGGAATGGCCATAGCGAGGCCCGTGGGGATCAACGCCCGTTCGCCGGGTGCAAGTGTCACGGTCTGACCATCCGGGAAATTGGCCCGCATATCTGCTCCCGCCGCGCCACCAGTCTCGTAAGCGGGCAGGGCAATGTCCGGGTCCGATCCGGCGACACGCATGATCTTCAATGCAACTCTGCTCATTTTCACCTTGTCAAATAAACTCAAGTCCGGCCGCTGCCAGTGGGTGCGACGCTTACGTTAACGCGTCCGCGATCCGCTGGGCGAGACGCATCGCCACCTCGGCCTTGGGCATACGCGGCCACGGATCGGCGCCATCCTCGGTGATCAGGATCACCGCATTCTCTGACCCGCCCATGATGCCCGTTTCAGGCGACACATCATTGGCAACGATCCAGTCGCACCCTTTGCGCGCGCGTTTGGCGGTGGCGTGGGCCTCCACATCATCCGTCTCGGCGGCAAAACCGACAACCAGGCCGGGTCGTCCTGCGGTCATCTGGGACACGCCTGCCAGAATGTCTGGGTTCTCGGTAAATTCCAGCACCGGCAACCCGTCTTTCGATTTCTTGAGCTTGCGGTCACTGGCCGTCGCCACGCGCCAATCCGCCACGGCGGCCGCAAAGACAGCCGCATCGGCGGGCAGTGCCGCGTCAACAGCCGCTTTCATCTCTTGTGCTGTTTGTACTGGTACGACACGCGCACCTGCGGGGGCGGCAACATCCGCCGGGCCAGTGACAAAGGTGACATCGGCTCCGAGTGAAACCAGCGCGCTCGCGACAGCGGCGCCTTGCGCTCCGGAAGAGCGGTTGGCTATGTAGCGCACCGGGTCAATCGGTTCATGGGTCGGGCCGGAGGTCACCAGCACATGTTTGCCCGCAAGCGGCTTGGGGCCAAAATGAGCCTCGACCGCCGCGGCGATCTCGAGCGGCTCAGACATACGGCCGGGGCCATATTCGCCGCAGGCCATGTCGCCGTCATTGGGACCGACAACGGCAACGCCATCGTCTGCTATTTGCGCCAGATTGCGCCTTGTCGCCGGGTGGTCCCACATGCGGACATTCATGGCGGGCGCGATCATGACTGGCGTGTCAGTGGCCAACAGCAGAGTCGAGGCCAGATCATCCGCCCGCCCCTGCGCCATCTTTGCCATGATGTCAGCGGTCGCCGGAGCAACAAGGATCAGATCGGCGGACCGGGAGAGCTGGATGTGCCCCATCTCAGCCTCGTCTGTCAGATCAAACAAGTCGCGATAGACCTTTTCCCCTGCCAGCGCCGACACAGACAGGGGCGTTACAAACTGTTCGGCAGCGCGGGTCAGAACGGGCGTCACTGCCGCGCCGCGTTCCCGCAGGCGCCGGATCAGGTCGAGCCCTTTATAGGCCGCGATCCCACCCGTCAGGATCAGCAGAATTCGTTTGTCTTGCAGCATGATAGCGTGTCCAGCTGGCTGTTATCGATGTGACCATAGGCGGACACAGCACCAAGAACCAGCCCTGCGGCAATCAGGGGGCCAGCCCCCTCGCGCATTCGCGCTCACCCCCGGGATTTTTTGAAACAGGGAAGAAGGGACGTCGGCTATTGCTTGAACACCGCGCACGGATCGTCACGGTCTGGGGAGACTGCTCCGTTCAACGTCCAGGAAAACACACCGTCGGGGGGCTCCTGCCGTTCGCCTTGCCCGATGCTGGTGACGTCGAGTGTTGGACGCGCACGCATCAGGTAGGCGGGCACACCCCAATCCATCCTGGCATGGCCGTTGCCAGTGATCAGGACCACCGGGCTGCCATAGGTGTCCATCGCCTCGATGACAGACCGGGCAAAGGCGGCGTCGCGCAGGCGCTGCGCCTCGACCATCCCCCCCATTATCTCCTGCGGCATCGCTTCGCAGTGAGCATCAAACTGGTTGAGTTCGCGGATGGCCTGTTCCTCCTCCGCCAGCGGCTGTGTCAGGCCATAGGAATCGGCCTCCGCGCCAAACACCTCTGCCGCGCCGGAACTGAAGGCAGCGCGCATGTCCTCGCGTGACAGGGCCGCACCGACGATCACAGGGCTTGCCGCCAGAACATCTGCGTAGTCCGCGATATTGGACCATTGGACGCTGCCGGTTGCGTCGCGCATTGCGTCAGGATCGCGGGGCACGTCTGCCAACACCTGCGCCTCATCCGGCGTCAGCATTTCGAAGACGACAGCTTTGGGCTGGATGATCCGCACCGCACTTGCCTGTTCGGCATGGTGCTGCGGGTTGTCGTGGACTTCGCCCATGATCAGCACCTCACCGGAGAAATCAGACCAATCCGTTGCCGCCAATAGAAATGCCGCCGTCGACAAGGTCGCGACGGCGGCAAGAATGATGCGTGTTATCGAGGCCCTCATACGAGGAAATGATGGACCTCGCGGCTTTGGTTTTCCAGTGCCTTGCGCATCTTTGTGAACGCCGCCGCCTCAAGCTGGCGCACGCGCTCTTTCGACAGGCTTAGTTCGTTGCCAAGGCTCTCCAGCGTCCGGGGGTCTTCGCGCAGCTTGCGTTCGCGCACGATAAAGCGTTCGCGTTCGTTCAGACCATTCAGCGCAGTCAGCAACCATTCCCGCAGCTGTTGGGTGTCGTGCGAATGCTCGACCGTTTCCGCGGCCTGCGCGCTGTCATCCTCAAGCGCATCGATCCATTCCCGCCCTTCGTCATCGACGGATTGGGTCGCATTCAGCGAATAGTCGGAACCCGACAGGCGCCCTTCCATCATTTCAACATCATGCAGGGGCACGCCAATCTCGGTCGAGATCATCTGGCGCAGCTGGTGTTTGTCCAATGTCTCGCCTGCCGCGGCGCTTTCGCGTTCAAGCCGGGCCTGCACACGGCGCATGTTGAAGAAGAGGGATTTTTGCGAGGATGTCGAACCCGTCCGCACCATGGACCAATTGCGCATCACGTAATCCTGAATCGATGCCTTAATCCACCAGACGGCATATGTCGAAAACCGCACACCACGGTCCGGGTCAAACTTGTCCGCCGCCTTCATCAGGCCAAGGCCCGCTTCCTGGATCAAATCGTTCATCGGCGCGCCGTAGCGTTTGAACTTCGACGCCATCGAGATGGCCAGCCGCATATAGGCCGTGATCAGACGGTGAAGCGCCGCCTCGTCCCGCTCGTCTCGCCAGGCATATGCAAGCCGCAATTCTGTCTCTGCATCCAGCAACTCGGCTTTCATCGCCGTGCGCGATAGAGACATGTCCCGAACATTATCCAATGCCATGTAGTCATCCCCCTGGATGGTTATGCTTGTTTTGCGCACTTGATATAGATACGGGTCGAACCCGCGATTGGTTCACTCGTGAGACGAAAAAATGTTGCCCAACACGACACTCGTTCTAGGAGGCGCGGCTTCAGGAAAGTCGCAATGGGCGGAATCTCTGATCCTTAACAGTGGGTTAACGCCGATCTACTTGGCGACATCGCGCATCTGGGATGAAGAGATGCAGGCCAAGGTCGATCTGCACAAAGCGCGGCGCGGGGCGGAATGGACGACAATCAACGCGGCCGACGGCGTCGAGGATGGGTTGCGTGGCGCAACCCCGGATCAGTCCGTGTTGTTGGATTGCGCCACCATGTGGCTGACCAACCTAATGATGGACGAGGCGGATATTGGCGCGGCCCAGACTTCCCTACTGGCTGCACTTGCCGATTGCCCTGCGCCGGTCGTTGTCGTGTCGAACGAGGTGGGTCAGGGGATTGTCCCCGAGAACGCGCTGGCCCGTCGATTTCGCGAAGCACAAGGGCGTCTGAACATCGCCTTGGCCGCGCAGGCGGACACAGTATGGCACGTGCTGGCGGGCCTACCGCAACTCCGCAAGGGGGATGCACCATGACCACTTGGCACTGGGTGCGGCACGGCCCGACTCATCAGAAAACATTCACGGGCTGGCGGGATGTCGACGCCGACCTGGGCGACACGGGCGCCATTGCCCGACTGGCAGCGCACCTACCGGACGATGCACTTGTCATCTCATCCGACCTGACCCGATCGATCAACACCGCAACAGCCCTCCAAGGCACGCGCACGCGCCTGCCTCATGACCCGGCCCTGCGCGAATTTCACTTCGGCACATGGGACGGTGTGCATTTTTCAACCGTGGCCGATTGGCACCCGGATCTGAGCCGCGCCTATTGGGAAACACCCGGAGATCACGCGCCCCCCGGAGGTGAAAGCTGGAACGCCTCCGCCGCCCGCGTGGCCATGGCAGTCCGTCGCATCGAAGCAACACATCCCGACCGCCATATCATCGCCGTGGCGCATTTTGGTGTGATCCTGACCCAGGTACAGGCTGTGTTGGGCATCACCGCGCATGATGTGTTGGGCCACAAGATCGACCCACTGTCCGTGACCAGCCTCAACCGCGCAACCGGGCAGGCGGAAACCATCAATCACACCCCGTGATGCGACACCCCACAAATCACCGTTGGGCAAAGGCACGCCCCTCCGCCTAGCCTGAGCGCATGACTTATGACCTCTATATCGGCGACCGCACTTTTTCGAGCTGGTCACTGCGCGGTTGGCTCATGCTAGAGAAATTCGGCCTGCCCTACCGCACCCACATGATTGGACTGTACTCGGGCACCATGGTGGACGACCTGGCAGCGCTGGCCCCTGCCCGGCTGGTGCCCACATTGAAATTGCCGGACGGAACGGTGGTGGGCGAAAGCATCGCCATGGCAGAGACATTGGCCGAACAGAACCCCGACGCCGGCCTGTGGCCCAAAGACCCCACCGCGCGCGCCACCGCCCGGTGGCTCTGTGCCGAGATGGCGTCGGGCTTCTCCGCCCTGCGCGGCGCCTGCGCCATGCAGCTGCAACATGTGAACACAGAGTTCGAGGTGTCGGAGGCGGTCCGCACCGATCTGGACCGGATCGAAACCCTCTGGACCCATGCCGCCAGCTTTAAAACAGACGGTCCGTGGCTGTTTGGCACCTATTCGCTGGCTGACGTTTTCTATGCGCCGGTGTGCGCCCGGATCGTGGGCTACGACCTGCCTGTATCCGACATGGCGCGCACTTACTGCATGACCACGCTGGCAGATCCGGCATTCAAAGCGTGGCGAGCAGAGGGGCTAAAGACGGTTTATGACCCGTTCCCTTACGATATGGGTTTGCCGACGACGGATTGGCCTAGCGCATGAAGCGTTGGCGGGCTTCGCGGGCGATGTTGTAACGCAGCTCCAACCGCGCAAGCTCCGCCATCGCGTCCTTGCGTGCCACCGGATCTGTCAGGCGCGCCAGTTGCGCACGCTGCTCTGCCAGGGCCTGTTTGATCTCTATCTCTTCGGGGACAACACCGGCCTGTGCCATCATCCGGAACCCGACAGCATCGCCAGTGTCCACAAACGTGTCTTCGGGGCGGTCAGGCAGGGGTTTGCCTTCGCCCTCTAGTCGATCCAGCTGACCCTCAAGGCGGGCCTTCTGGATCTGCCGTTCAATCAGTTCGCGCAAGCCTCGCATCATGCTCTATTGTACCAGACGCAACATGATCCCACCAGCAACCAAACTTTAACCAATCGTAAACCAAGCCCCCGTAATCGTTAACCAAGAGTGAGGGAGATGGTTATGGTCGCACGGGCCTATACGGTTGCATTTCAGGGGGTCGACGCGCGCGAGGTCGAGGTGCAATGCGCCATGACACCGGGTCTGCCTGCCTTTTCCATCGTAGGACTGCCGGACAAGGCCGTGTCCGAAGCGCGCGACCGGGTCCGCGCGGCCCTGACAGCCATGTCCATCGCGCTGCCGTCGAAACGGATCACGATCAACATGTCGCCCGCCGACCTGCCCAAGGAAGGGTCGCATTTCGACCTACCGATTGCGCTGGCGCTGCTCGCCGCCCTTGGCATCCTGCCCGAGGATACGGTTGAAGGCACCGTTGCGCTTGGAGAGCTGTCGCTGGACGGCACCCTCGTCCCCGTTCTGGGCGCGCTGCCCGCTGCCATGGCCGCTGCCGAACAGGACCGCGGGTTGCTGTGCCCTGCGGGGTCGGGGGCCGAAGCCGCATGGGTTGACGCAACCAAGGTCATTGCCGCCACATCCCTTGGCGACGTGGTCCGGCACTACACGGGTCAGGTCACGCTGGAACCGGCAAAGGCTGGCCGGATCGCCAGCGGCACCGGCCTGCCCGACCTGCGCGATGTCAAAGGACAAGAACGCGCCAAGCGGGCGATGGAGGTGGCTGCCGCCGGGCGACACCATTTCCTGATGGTCGGCACGCCCGGGTCTGGCAAGTCCATGCTGGCCGCACGCCTACCGGGCATCTTGCCACCGCTGTCGGCGATGGAAGCGCTCGAAACCTCGATGATCCACTCGCTGGCCGGATTGCTGGACGCAGGCGGCATTTCCATGGACCGCCCGTTTCGGGAACCGCATCACACCGCCTCCATGGCCGCAATCATCGGCGGCGGGCGCGGGGCCAAACCGGGCGAAGTATCACTGGCCCATAACGGCGTGCTATTCATGGACGAATTCCCTGAATTTCCGCGCACCGTCCTCGAAACCCTGCGCCAACCGATTGAGACGGGCGAGGTCATGGTCGCCCGCGCCAACAATCACATCAAATACCCCTGCCGGTTCATGCTGGTAGCTGCCGCGAACCCCTGCAAATGCGGCTACCTGTCGGACGCATCCCGCGCCTGTGGCCGCGCACCTGCCTGCGGGGAGGACTATATGGGGCGCATTTCCGGCCCGCTGATGGACCGGTTTGATCTGCGGGTCGACGTGCCTCCAGTCACCTACACGGATCTCGACCTGCCCGCGTCGGGCGACAGTTCTGCCACGGTTGCTGCGCGGGTCAATGCAGCACGACAGCTGCAAAGCACACGCTTGTCCGATACGGGGATGCGCAGCAATGCGGACCTGAGTGGCGCCGCACTGGACGATTACGCTGCCCCCGACGCGGAGGGGCGCAAACTGCTCACCAAGGTCGCTGACCGGTTTGGCTTGTCGGCGCGTGGCTATCACCGCGTATTGCGGGTGGCTCGGACAATTGCCGACCTCGACGAGTCGCCAGACGTTCGTAAACCGCACGTGGCCGAAGCGGTCAGCTACCGGGTTCCGGCGCTCGCCCCGGCCTGAACCCTGATCCACGCGGCCAAGGCATTCAAGGTGCGCCGCGCTTCGGGCAGCGTGTTGTGGAAGAGGGGCCAAACGTGCGGCAAGTCGTGTTCCTCAACATAAGTCACATCGACACCCTGCCCCCGCATCCGCTCAACGATCCGACGGCTGTCATCCAGCAGGATTTCGGTATCCCCTGCCGTGATCCAAACCGGCGGCGCATTGGCAAAGTCAGCAAACAACGGGCTGGCTAGCGGATTGGTGGCATCTGCTCCGTTCAGATACATCTGTAACATTTCAGTTGCCCGTTCGGCTGGCAAAACAACATCTGTCTTCGCGTTGTCGCGAATACTCGCTCCGGAAAAGGTCAGGTCCGTCAGCGGAGAGAATGCGAAAACCGCGTCAGGGGTCGACTCGCCCTCAATCAGCAAATGCGCAAGCAATGACAGGGCCAAGCCTCCACCGGCACTGTCACCTCCAACGATCACGGGACCACCCTGCGCGCGGCACTCACGATAGGCAGCAATCGCATGATCAAGCGCGGCAGGAAACGGATGCTCCGGGGCCAATGGGTAACGCGGCAAAACCGCCCGCGCTGCCGCCCGCTTGGCAAGGGCGGCGGCCATGGCACCATGTGTTTGTGGCGATCCGAACACAAACCCACCACCATGGAAGTACAAGACCGTCGTTTGCGGCTCGGGCCCCCGTCGCGGTGTCGCCCAAAGGGCATCTTCCCCCGCCAACGCCCCACGCCTCAGGCGCATGGACATAGGTCGATGAAAAAGCAGGCGCGCCTTGGTCTCAAGGCTGCGGCGCAAGGCGTCCGGACCGGACGCGTTCTGCATGTGCGGCTTTTCGGTCAGGCGCAGATAGGTGTTGAGAAGCGGCCGAAGCAAGCTCATCCGGTTTTTGCCTCAATGGCCTGCCAGATCTTCTCGGCAATATTCACGCCATCAAACCGTTCCAGTTCCTGGATGCCCGTGGGCGAGGTCACGTTGATCTCGGTCAGGTAGTCGCCGATCACATCAATACCGACAAAGACCTGCCCCTTCTCTTTCAGCAAGGGACCGATGGCCGCGCAAATCTCAAGATCGCGATCCGTCAGGCCGATCTTTTCAGGCCGTCCGCCCACGTGCATGTTCGACCGGGTCTCGCCCGCAGCAGGCACACGGTTAATGGCGCCCACAGCCTCGCCATCGACCAGGATCACGCGCTTGTCGCCATTCGATACATCGGGCAGGAATTTTTGCACAATCAGCGGCTCGCGACTGAACCCGGTGAACAACTCGTGCAACGAGGTGAGGTTACGGTCATTGGCATCCAGCCGGAACACGCCCGCACCACCATTGCCGTAGAGCGGCTTCAGGATCACGTCGCCATGCTTGGCCTTGAACGCCTTGATCGTGTCCAGATCGCGGGCAATCGTCGTCGGCGGGGTGAGATCTGGAAAATCAAGAACCAATAGCTTTTCGGGATAGTTCCGGACCCAGAACGGATCATTCACCACCAGTGCCTGCCCTTTCAGACGATCCAGCAAATGGGTCGATGTGATGTAGTGCATGTCGAAGGGCGGATCCTGCCGCAGCCAAATGACATCGAAATCGGCCAGGTCTACTTCCCGCTCGAGGCCAAACTGCGCATGTTCTCCCTGCACCCGCTGGACAGTGAAGTCATGGCCGCGGGCAGTTATACGTCCTTCCTGATAGGCAAGGTGATCAGGGGAGTAGAAAAACAAGGTATGGCCACGGGCCTGCGCCTCTTCCGCCAGGCGAAAACTGCTGTCCGCATTGATGTCCACGGCCCCGATCGGGTCCATCTGAAAGGCAATCTTCATGGCGCAACTCCGCAATAGTCTGCGCCTTTAGATGGCGCAGCAAAGGCGATCACGCAATGGCAAGCTGTTGTGCATAGTCGCAGAACGCCCTGCGCACGGCGTCAGACATACCCCGCAAACGCGTTTTCAAGAAATTCGACAGCGCCCGTCTGATCGACCAATGCAACATCAAACCGTACATCCGTCAGAGACCCATCAGAGAGGGTCGCGAGATATTCGTCTGCCGTGGCACACAGGCGTTTGACCTGCGCCGGGGTCAGATGCGCAGCGGCGGAGGCAAAGAATTTACTTGTTTTCACTTCGACCATGACGATCCCGATGGCCGTCGAGAAGATCAGATCGATTTCACCGCGCCGTCCGCGCCAGCGTTCGGCGACCAACCTGTATCCAGCTGCGATGTAGGCACGCGCAACGATCTGCTCGGCTGCCATGCCCGCATGATACGACATGTGCCCGCGCGCCACCCGAGTATCGACCGGGTGGCCTCTATCAAAACATCGCTCGTGCCGCGCCATGCGTCACCTTTCACATCATTGGCTGTCGCGCGCCAATTCCAATGCGCGCTGATAGACACGCCTGCGTGGCACACCCAGTGTTTCCGCCACGAAAGCCGCCGCATCCTTCACAGACATATCATTCAGCGCCGAGCTTAGCGCACCATCAATGTCTTTTTCCTTAACAGCCACCGTCTCAGCACGGCCAATCAGCACGACAATCTCGCCCTTTGGCGTTGCGCTCTGGAATGTCTGCGCCAGCTCTTCCAACGTGCCGTTTTGCACCTCTTCGAACTTTTTTGTCAGTTCCCGACAGACACTGGCTTGCCGGTCCGCCCCCAGAACCTCGACCGCGTCTGCCAGCAGCGCCGCCACACGTTTGGGCGATTCGTACAGCACAAGTGTTGCCTGTATGTCGGACAAACCTTGCAGCGCCTTCTGCCGTGCAGAACGGGATGCGGGCAGGAACCCGCCAAAATGGAAGGCATCGGTCGGCAATCCACCGATCACCAGCGCGGTCAGCACGGCCGACGGCCCAGGGGCGCATGTCACTGCCACACCTGCGGCCCGTGCTGCGCGCCCAAGTTCGAAACCAGGGTCAGCAATCAGGGGCATTCCAGCCTCGGATGCGTACGCCACGCTTTCGCCACCGGCGGCACGCGCAACCAGCCGCGTCACCTGCGTATCCTTTGAATGCTCATGCAATGCCTCGATCCGGCGCCCGTCCAGAGGCACGCCGTGGATATCCATCAACTTGCGCAAGGACCGCGTGTCCTCGGCCACGAGCACATCCGCAGAGGCAAGCACATCAAGCGCCCGTAAAGTGATATCCCGGGCCGTCCCAATCGGCACGCCCACGAACCACAGGCCCGCGGACAAGGGCACCTTGACATGATTCAACGCTGGACCCGCCTTTCCTGACGTTTATTATCTGCCCCCAATGACCGGGCAGGCCAATGTCATGCCCCGCACCTAGGGAGTGACAGTATATGTTTGCGTTTTTCAAGACTCTGCGCAAGGCGGCGCGGCGGGTGATCGTGCCCTTGGCCGCCCTTGCACTGGCCGCCTGCGATCCGGCCGCTCTGGGTGGCCTTGGCGGATCGACCGGCGGGCCACGGATTGACACGTCGCAGCCGGTTCCGGTGGCGTTGCTCGTGCCGCGTGGATCGGGTCAGGCCAGTGACGAGCTGCTGGCAAACAATCTGGAAAACGCGGCGCGCCTTGCGATGCGTGACCTGCAAGGTGTGCAGATCGACCTGCGAGTCTATGGCACCGCGGGCAATGCAGGCACCGCCGCCAGCCAGGCTGCACAAGCCGTGAATGACGGCGCACAGATCATAATCGGCCCACTCTATGCAGATGCGGCGAACGCTGCGGGTGTGGCTGTCGCACCGCAAAACGTGAATGTTCTGGCGTTTTCCAACAACACCTCGATCGCGGGCGGCAATGTCTTCGTGCTCGGATCAACCTTTGAAAACATTGCAAACCGGCTCGTTACCTATGCCGCCCGTCAGGGCAAAGACCGGGTCGTTGTAGTTCATGCACAAGACGTCGCTGGCCAGATCGGTCGCAATGCCATCCAACAAGCGATTTCACGCAGCGGAGCAACACTTGTAGGCACAGTGGACTACCCGCTGTCCCAGCAAGGACTGGTTGCGGCGGTGCCAAGGGTCAAATCCGCCGTCGACAACTCGGCTGCAAACGCCGTGTTCATGACGGCAACACCGGCGGCGGGTCTGCCCCTCTTGTCGCAACTATTGCCAGAGGCGGGCATCAATCCGACCGCGACGCAGTATGTTGGTATCACGCGCTGGGACCTGCCCCCGCAAACACTGGAATTACCAGGCGTACAGGGTGGCTGGTTCGCGCTACCGGATCCAGCACGATCTTCAGCCTTTCAAGCACAATACCAAGCTGCATATGGAAACGCACCTCATCCGGTCGCCGGACTCGCCTTTGACGGGATCGCGGCCATTGGGGCCCTTGCGGCACAAGGCAACTCGGGCGCGCTAACCGGTGCAGCGCTGACCCAAGGGTCGGGCTTCCAGGGCGCGTCGGGCATCTTCCGTTTGCGCCCGGACGGCACCAACGAACGGGGACTTGCAATTGCAACCGTCCGCGACAACAAGGTTGTTGTGATTGACGCAGCCCCGCGCGGGTTCGGCAGCGCAGGCTTCTGATCCGGCCCAACGGCCACCACGGAGAGCGTAGTGAGCGATACCGCCTTTCAGGCCCCCACGACGCCTGACCAACACCTGATCTGCGCCGCCACCGAAATTTTCGATGGCGGCGCTTTCGATACGCTTCTGGGCACCAAACCCGAGCGTGCCGCGATTGTCGCGCACCTGAAGGACGCGCAAAAAGCAGGGCGGGCGGCAATCTCGGCAGCCTTCCGTGCGAACCCGTTTTCATCGCGCCCCACCACGCAGGCCTATACGTTCCTGACCGACTGCCTGGTCTATGCAGCCCTGCGCACGGCACAGACGCTGATGCATCCGAACCCAACCCCCACCAATGGCGAACGGCTGGCGCTGCTGGCCGTAGGCGGCTATGGGCGCGGCGAAATGGCCCCGTTCTCGGACGTGGATCTGTTGTTTCTGACGCCCTACAAAATCACCCCCTGGGCCGAAAGCGTGATCGAAACCACGCTCTACATCCTGTGGGACCTCAAGCTGAAAGTGGGCCATTCCAGCCGCACGGTGCGGGACTGCCTGCGGCTCGGGACCGAGGATTTCACGATCCGCACCGCCATGCTGGAACACCGCTTTCTCTTTGGTGACGCCGCGCTGGCCAAGGAGCTGGACACCAAGCTGCGGACCGATCTGTTCGACGGAACCGAACGCGACTTTATCGAAGCCAAGCTGGCCGAACGGGACGCGCGACATGTGCGTCAAGGACAACGCTATGTGGTCGAACCCAATGTGAAAGAGGGCAAAGGCGGGCTGCGCGACCTGCAATCGCTGTTCTGGATCGGCAAGTACATCCACAAGGTGCAGGACGCGGCAGACCTTGTGCCGTTGGGCCTGTTCACGGATGACGAGTTCGACGCATTTGTCGCGGCTGAGGATTTCCTGTGGGCCACGCGCTGCCATATGCACCTAATCTCGGGTCGGGCCACAGAACAGCTGACCTTTGACCTACAGGTCGCCGTGGCCGAAGACATGGGCTATGACGACAAAGACGGAAGGCGGGCCGTGGAATGGTTCATGCAGGACTATTTCCTGCATGCAACCGAGGTGGGCGACCTGACGCGCATCTTCCTGACCAAGCTTGAGGCCACGCATATCAAAGCCGAACCGCTGCTGGAGCGATTGTTCAAACGCAAGCCACGCGTCAAGCCCGGTTACGAGGTGATCCATAACCGGATCGCAATCGCCGATGATGCCGTTTTTCTGGATAACAAGCTGAACCTTCTCCGCATCTTCGAAGAAGCGCTGCGCACAGGCATGCTGATCCACCCCGATGCGATGCGGATCATCAAGTCGAACCTGCACCTGATCGACGATGACATGCGCACCACACCCGAGGCACAGCGCATTTTTCTTGATTTGCTGCTGAAACACGGCAACCCGGAACGCGCCCTGCGGCGGATGAACGAATTGGGCGTACTGGCCGCCTTTATCCCCGAATTTGAACCCATCGTCGCGATGATGCAGTTCAACATGTACCACTCCTACACGGTGGATGAACATATCATCCAGTGCATCGCGCAGCTGGCCATGATTGAGCGCGATGAGCTGGAAGAGGACCTGCCCGTCGCCTCCTCGATCCTCAAGGAAGGTGTGAACCGCAAGGTTCTCTATGTCGCGCTCCTGCTGCACGACATCGGCAAGGGACGGCCCGAAGATCACTCGATCCTCGGCGCGCAGATGGTCCGCAAGATCGCACCACGGCTGGGCCTGAAACAGGACGATGTGGACACGGTCGAATGGCTGGTGCGCTACCACCTGCTGATGTCCGACATGGCCCAGAAACGCGACATCGCCGACCCGCGCACCGTGCGCGACTTTGCCAAGGCAGTGCAGACTGTCAAACGGCTGGACCTGCTCTGTGTGCTGACAGTGTGCGACATCCGCGGCGTTGGCCCCACCACCTGGAACAACTGGAAGGCCGTGCTGATCCGCGCCCTCTACCGCCAGACGCGCCGCGCGCTTGAAGACGGAATGGAGGCGTTGACCCGCGAAGGCCGAGGAGCAGAGGCGAAAAAGGCGCTGCGGGCCGAGTTGGCGGAGTGGCCGCGCAAAGAGCTGCAAACCGAAACCGCCCGGCACTACGATCCCTATTGGCAGGGCCTTCACGTTACGGCCCACGTCGTCTTTGCCAGGCTCTTGCGCGACATCGACGAGAACGAGATCGCCATGGACCTGCATCCCGACGACGACCGCGACGCCACGCGCGCGTGCTTCGTCATGCCCGATCATCCCGGCATCTTTGCCCGACTGACCGGGGCGCTCGCGCTTGTGGGGGCCAACGTCGTGGATGCGCGCAGCTACACCACCTCCGACGGCTACGTGACCGATGCATTCTGGATACAGGACGCCGACGGCAACCCCTACGAGGCCAGCCGCCTGCCCCGCCTGCGCAAGATGATCGCGCGCACGCTTGCGGGCGAGGTGATCACCCGCGACGCGATCAAGGATCGCGACAAGGTCAAGAAGCGCGAAAAGGCATTCAGGGTGCCCACGCACATCACCTTCGACAACGAAGGGTCCGACATCTACACCATCATCGAGGTCGACACGCGCGATCGTCCCGGTCTGCTGCACGATCTCACACGCACGCTTGCCGCATCGAATGTCTACATCGCCAACGCGGTCATCGCGACCTATGGCGAACAGGTGGTGGACACCTTCTATGTGAAGGACATGTTCGGCCTGAAATACTACTCCGAGGCCAAGCAAAAGACGCTTGAAAAGAAACTGCGCGCGGCAATCGTCGAAGGGGTCGAGCGAGCAGCGCAATAGGCGTCAGCCACCCGCATGAACGTCCGGCAGATCATCAGGTGATGACGTCGGGGCCATCGCGTCCGGTGCGCGCCTTGATCCCGGCCAGCGCGTCTGCGGCTGCGATGATGCCTGCCAAGGCCTCTTGCGGGTCCTGATCCAGCGCATCCGGCGCAGTTTCCAACTGCTCCAGATACACCCGCAGCGTCGCTCCATCGGTGCCAGTACCAGACAGGCGGAACACCACACGCCCGCCCCCTTCAAAATAGATGCGGATGCCTTGACCACGGGACGTGGAGCCATCGACCGGATCGTCATAGGAAAACTCGTCCGCGCCCGAGACCGTCAGCCCACCAGCACTCTGCCCAGCCAAATCACCCAAACGGGCGCGCAGATTGGCAATCAGATCATTCGCCGCCGCGCTGTCCACCGCCTCGTAATCATGGCGCGAATAGTAGTTGCGCCCATAGCTCGCCCAATGTGCCGCCATCAGATCAGATACGGACTTACCCGTGGCGGCCAGAATGTTCAGCCACAACAGAACGGCCCATAGACCGTCCTTCTCGCGCACATGGTTTGATCCGGTGCCCGCGCTTTCTTCACCACACAATGTCACCTTGTCCGCATCCAGCAGGTTGCCAAAGAACTTCCAACCGGTGGGTGTCTCGAAATGCGCCATGCCCTTGGCCTCGGCAACGCGATCTGCAGCGGCAGAGGTCGGCATGGACCGCGCCACCCCAGCCAGACCACCCGAATAGCCGGGTGCCAGATCGGCCTTGTCTGCCAGCAGCGCCAAACTATCCGACGGGCTGACATAGCACCGCCGTCCGACAATCATGTTGCGGTCCCCATCGCCATCCGACGCCGCGCCGAAATCAGGTGCATCCTTGGCATACATCACATCCATCAGCGCCTTGGCCCAGACCGGGTTCGGGTCAGGGTGCCCGCCACCAAAATCCGGGCTAGGGACGCCATTCATCACCGTGCCCGCAGGCGCGCCCAGACGCTTCTCAAGGATCTCATGCGCGTAAGGCCCTGTGACAGCGTGCATCGCGTCAAAACACATGCGGAAACCACGGCGAAACAGGGCCGCAATGGCATCGAAGTCAAACAGGCTCCCCATCAACTCGGCATAGTCGGCAACCGGGTCGACAATCTCGATCCGCATATCACCCAACTGGCTGTCGCCCAGCGCGTTCAGGTCCACCGCGCCGCCTTCAAGAATGTGATAGGCGTCAATCTCCGTCGTCCGGGCAAAGATCTTCTCGGTCACCCCTTCGGTCGCAGGACCACCGTTCGGACCGTTGTACTTTAGGCCAAAATCCGCATCCGGCCCGCCGGGATTGTGACTGGCTGACAGGATCAGCCCACCATCAGCGCCACGCTTGCGGATCAGGTGCGAGGCCGCGGGCGTGGACAACAGCCCGCCCTGCCCGACGATGCACTTGGCAGCGCCGTTGGCGGCGGCCATGCGCAGGATGGTCCCAATGGCAACGTCGTTGAAATACCGCCCGTCACCGCCGACAACCAAAGTCTTGCCCGCAATGCCCCCAACACCATCGAAAATGGCCTGCGTGTAATTCTCAAGATACCCCGGCCGCATGAACACCGCCGTCTTCTTGCGCAAGCCGCTGGTGCCGGGTTTCTGGCCGTCGATTGGCGCGGTCTGAATAGTCTGAATGTTCATGCTTCAATCTTTCTTTTCTGAAATGCAGATGCGCCAACGGGTCTGCCGCCAATAGGGCAGAGCTCAAGCGCAACGACGCTGTTCGGCGCAATGGTGACTGCCCCGGCGCGCACAGCCCCGCCCACTTGACCCGACGTGTCGATGACACGCTGCCAGCGGTGGCCCGGCAAGGCCTCGGGCAGTGTTGCCCGGGTTTTGCTGCCTGCATTGAACAGGATGTAAATGGCGCCAAGACGCGGCTCATAGGCGGGCGTGCCACGCGCCATGCGCATCTCGACCCCAAGGAATTTCAACTCGGGCCGTTGCCAATCCTCTTCCGCCATCGCGGTGCCGTCGGCCTTACGCCAGAATACGTCCGGCTTGCCATCGACGGCCCGCTTGCCCGCATGCAGGAACCGCTTCTGGCGCAGGATGGGGCTAGATTTGCGAAACGCGATGATCTGGCGACAGAAGGCCAGGAAATCCGGATCAGCCTCGTCCCAGTTGACCCAGCCAATCTCGTTGTCCTGACAATAGGCGTTGTTGTTGCCGCCTTGGCTATTGCCCAGCTCGTCGCCCGCCAAAATCATCGGCGTGCCCTGGCTCAGCATCAGGGTGGCCAGCATGTTGCGCCGCCGTTGGGCGCGCAGGGCCATGATTGCCGGGTCATCCGTCGGCCCCTCGACCCCGCAATTGTCCGAACAATTGTGATCATGCCCGTCGCGGTTGCCTTCGCCATTCGCGGCGTTGTGTTTTTCATTGTAGCTGACCGTGTCCATCAGCGTGAAACCGTCATGGGCGGTCACAAAGTTGATCGACGACGTGGCAGGCCGCCCGTCATGGTCAAAGCGCAGGGCAGATCCAGTCACATGCCCCGCCAGCTTGCGGGTGATGCAGGCATCCCCGCGCCAGAACTTGCGCACGTTGTCGCGATACTTGTCGTTCCACTCGGTAAAGGGCGACGGAAAGGCCCCCAGTTGGTAGCCGCCGGGTCCGACATCCCAAGGCTCCGCAATCATCTTGACCTTGTTCAACACCGGGTCTTGCCGGATCGCACGGCAGAACGGCCCGTCCCGGTCAAAGCCGCCCGAGGTGCGCGCAAGGGTCGAGGCAAGGTCAAAGCGGAACCCGTCCACATGCATGACCTCAACCCAATAGCGCAAGCTGTCCATCACCATGCGCAGAACAAAGGGATGATCCAGATCCAGCGTATTGCCGCAACCCGTATCGTTCACATAGTATCGCGGATCATCGGTCAGCCGGTAATAGCTCGCGTTGTCAAAACCCCGGAAAGACAGGGTGGGGCCGCGCTGATCACCCTCGGCAGTGTGGTTGTAAACCACGTCGAGGATCACCTCGATCCCGGCAGCGTGGAACCGCGCCACCATCTGCTGGAACTCGGAAATGTCGTGGTTGCTCAGATACTCCGGCTCGGGCGCAAAGAACCCGTAGGTCATGTAGCCCCAGTAGTTGCTCAGCCCCTTGTCCACAAGGAACCGGTCATCGACAGCGGCCTGCGCGGGCATCAACTCAATCGCCGTCACCCCCAGATCAGTCAGATGGTCCAGCATCTGGTCCGACGCCATGCCAAGGAACCGACCCGCATGGTTTACATCCTTGCGTTGCGCCGTCAGCCCTTTGACATGCGCCTCGTAGATCACCGTATCGGACCACGGTGTATCAAGGCGCAGGCGTTCGCTCCGCCCCCATGTAAACGCCGGATCGACCACAACAGACCGTGGCATGTATTCCGCGCTGTCACGGGTGTCGAAACTCAGGTCCTTGTCAGCATGCCCGATCTCGTAGCCGTAAAGCGCATCGTGCCACTGCACCTGCCCCGCCAACCGCTTGGCATAGGGGTCCATCAACAGCTTGTACGGGTTGAAGCGGTGACCTTCCTCGGGTGCATAAGGTCCATGGACGCGGTAGCCATATTGCTGACCGGGGCGCAGCCCAGCGATATAGCCGTGCCAGATATGGCCCTCGCGCTCGGCCAGATCGACAAGGTACACCTCGCGCCCCTGATCGTCACACAGGCACAACACCACGCGGGTCGCGTGCTGAGAAAACACGGCAAAGTTCACGCCTTCACCGTCGAACGTGGCCCCCAGAGGGTGCGGGCGGCCCGCGCTCAGTTGGAATGGTGTCATTCAGCAGCCTTCATCAGGTCGTCATACAGCGCGGCATAGGCCGCAACCGACGGCGCCCACCCCACGGGCTGCGCCATCGCGTTTCGCTGCATCTTTGACCACAGCTTGGGCGCGGCGAAAAGGTCGCAAAGCTGCATCAACGCGTTTGAGAGGGCGTCCGCCGTCACCGGATGAAACTGCAGGCCGGTCGCGACCTCTTTGGCCATGGTCGCGGGCGTGGCCGGGATCACCGTATCCGCCAACCCGCCGGTCAGCGCCACAACGGGCAAGGTGCCGTATTGCAGGCCATAAAGCTGGGTCAGCCCACAAGGCTCGAACCGCGACGGCACAAGAATCGCATCGCCGCCCGCCATCATCCTGTGCGACAACGCCTCGTCATATCCAATCCGCGCCGCAACATGCGGGTGGTCATACCCGGCAAACGCCTTCTCCAACGCCGGATCGCCAGAGCCCAACAGCGCCAACTGCCCGCCCCGGTCAAGCAGCGCAGGCAAGGCGTCCAAGAGCAGGTCCAGCCCCTTCTGCTCGGTCAGACGCGACACCACCACGCATAGCGGGCCCTCGGCCTCCGGCAACCCGAACTCGTCACGCAAAGCCACCTTGTTCGCAGCCTTCCCGCGCGGGGTCTTGTACTGATGAATGTGCGTATCGACCCCAGGCGACCAGACCTCCAGATCAATGCCGTTCAGAATGCCAGACAGGTCGGCCTTGCGGGTCTGCAACACGCCGTCCAACCCCATGCCAAACTCGGGCGTCATCAACTCGCGGGCATAGGTGGGGGACACGGTGGTTAGCCGATCGGCCCAGACCAGACCCGCCTTCAACGCCGAAATCTGCCCCCAGTATTCGACCCCCTCGCGTGCCTGATCGGCCTTGGCAATGCCCAGCGCCTTGGCGCGTGCCATCGGCACCAGCCCCTGAAAGGCAATGTTGTGGATGGTCAGGACGCTCGGCACTGAAATTCCGTCACGCTTCAGGTAGTAAGACACCAACCCCGCCTGCCAATCATGGCAATGCACCAGATCAGGTCGCCACTGCCCCAGTGTTCCACCCGCAATATCCGCCGCAACCCGGCTCAGCGCAGCAAAACGCTCGGGGTTGTCAGGCCAGTCCACGCCATCATCGTTCAGGTAAATCCCGGCACCCCGGTCAAACAGATGCGGCGCATCCAGCACAAACAGGCTCAGCCCCGCCGCCTTGCCCGACAAAAGCCGCCCCGCCCCACCAAAAAGACCACTTATTTCCGCAACGCATTGGGCACCCGTCAACGCCTTAATCACGGCCGGATACCCCGGCAACAACGTCCGCATCTCGACATCCAAAGGCGCCAATGCACCGGGCAAAGCCCCCGCCACGTCAGCCAGCCCGCCGGTCTTGACCAGCGGGGCACATTCAGACGCAACAGACAGAACCTTGATCATTGCGCGGCCTTCCATGCCTCCACCATATCCTTGGTGATCAGCGTAGTGCCCTTTTCCGACACGCGGAAGAACTTGGCATCCTCCACGGGGTCCTCGCCCACAACCAACCCGGTGGGAATCTCAACCCCCCGATCAATCACACATTTGCGCAACCGGGCTGACCGGTTGATGACCACATTGGGCAAAACAACCGAATGATCCAGCACGGCATAGGAATTGGTGTGGACCTGCGTGAACAGCAGCGAATTGCGCACCTCGGTCCCCGAGATGATGCAGCCGCCCGACACCATGGACGAGATCGCCACCCCGCGCCGGTCCTTCTCATCATGGATGAACTTCGCGGGTGGCACGCTTTCGGAATAGGTCCAGATGGGCCAGTTCTGATCCCACAAGTCCAGCTCGGGCGTGAAATCGGTCAGGTCGATATTCGCCTCCCAGAACGCATCAAGCGTCCCCACATCCCGCCAGTAACTCGGCGCGCCCTCGCCCCGGACACAAGAATCGTCAAAGCGATGCGCGACGGCCTTGCCGCCCTTCACGATCTCGGGGATCAGGTCATTGCCGAAATCATGGCTCGAATTCGGATCGGCGGCATCGGCAATCAGCAACTCGCGCAGATACTTCCAATTGAAAACGTAAATCCCCATCGACGCCAACGCCTTGGTCGGGTCCTCAGGCGTGCTGGGCGGATCGGCGGGCTTTTCCAGAAAGGACGTGATCTGGCTGTGCGCATCCACCGCCATCACACCAAAGGCGGACGCATCCGCGCGCGGAACGGTCAGGCAGCCGACTGTCACATCCGCGCCCTGCTCCACATGCTGGCGCAGCATGATCTCGTAATCCATCTTGTAGATGTGGTCACCTGCAAGGACAACGATGTATTCGATGCCATAACTATCAACGATATCAATGTTCTGAGTGACCGCGTCGGCGGTGCCACGATACCACATCTCCTCGGACACACGCTGTGAGGCAGGCAGAATATCCAGAAACTCGTTCCGCTCCGCCCGGAAAAAGTTCCAGCCGCGCTGGCAATGGCGGATCAACGAATGCGCCTTGTACTGCGTGGCCACGGCCATGCGGCGGATGCCGGAGTTGACCGCATTCGACAGGGCGAAATCGACGATCCGCGTCTTGCCACCGAAGTACACCGCAGGTTTCACCCGCCGGTCGGTCAATTCCTTCAACCGCGATCCGCGCCCGCCCGCCAGCACGAATGCCATCGACCTCTGGGACAGCCGTGTCATGTCCGCCATATCGTTTCCTCCCCTAATATTTGTGTCGGAACACCACCGTCGCCAAAGGCGGCACGGTAACATCCACGAAATCCGGCAGCCCGTCCCAGTCGCCACTCTGGCTTTGGACCGCACCACCATTGCCGCGGTCGCCACCACCATAGGCCGCCGCATCAGTGTTCAGAACCTCCTCCCAAAGGCCCGGAACCGGCACGCCAATGCGCCATTGACGCACGACCGGAGTGAAATTGCACACAACGACAACAGGCGCGTCACCGTCCTCGCCCCGCCGCACAAAAGCAGTCAGCGACTGATCAGGATCATTGGCGATCCATGCAAAACCCGACGGATCACAATCGCGCCGATGCAGCGCAGGCGTGTCGCGGTAAAGGTGGTTCAGATCGCGCACCAACGCCTGCAACCCGCGCTGCTGATCCCCATGCAGCGCATCCCAATCCAGAGCCGCATCGTGGTTCCATTCGGCCCACTGGCCAAACTCGCAACCCATGAACAACAGCTTCTTGCCGGGATGCCCCCACATGAACCCGTAATAGGCGCGCAGGTTGGCAAATTTCTCCCACTCGTTCCCCGGCATCTTGCCGATCATCGACCCCTTGCCATGCACCACCTCGTCATGGCTGATCGGCAGGACAAAGTTTTCCGAGAATGAATAATCAATCGGGGCAGTCATCAGGTGATGATCGTATTTGCGATGCACCGGGTCCTTTTCGATGTAACGCAGGGTGTCGTTCATCCACCCCATGTTCCACTTGTAACCAAAGCCCAAACCACCCGCGTCCACAGGCGTGGACACACCGGGAAAGGCCGTGCTTTCCTCGGCGACGGTCATGATCCCGTCCACTTCGCCATAGCAGAGGGTGTTCATCTCCTTGAGGAAATCGATGGCCTCGTAATTCTCGCGCCCGCCATCCTTGTTGGGCACCCATTCGCCGTCGGCGCGCGAGTAATCGCGGTAGAGCATCGACGCGACGGCATCCACGCGCAGCCCGTCGATATGGTATTCCTTGAACCAGTAAAGGGCGTTGGCGGTCAGGTGGTTCTTCACCTCGCGCCGCCCGTAATTGTAGATCAGCGTGTTCCAGTCCTGATGAAACCCCTCGCGCGGGTCGGCATGTTCGTACAGATGCGTGCCATCGAACTGCGCCAACCCATGGGCATCCGACGGGAAGTGGCCCGGCACCCAATCAAGGATCACGCCCAGCCCTGCCTTGTGCGCGGCTTCCACCAGATCGCGGAACTCATGCGGCGGACCAAAGCGGATCGTCGGGGCATACAGACCCAAAGGCTGATACCCCCACGACCCGTCAAAGGGAAACTCGCTGATCGGCAGAAACTCCAGATGGGTGAAGCCCATCCAGACGGCGTAATCGACAAGCTCCGTCGCCAGCTCGCGGTAGCTCAGCCGCCGCCCGTCCGCCGTGTGACGCCAAGACCCCAGATGCACCTCGTAAACCGAGATCGGCTTGTCCCGCTGTTGGGCGACACCGCGCTCCTCCATCCAGCCATCATCATCCCAGCCATAGCCCGAAATATCCCGCACGACCGAGGAGGTTTCGGGCGGATGCTGCGCCCCAAAGCCCACCGGATCGGCCTTGAGGAACGGCGCGCCGTCCTGTGGCGCGATCTCGTATTTATACAGATCACCATCACTCAGACCGGGCAGGAAAATCTCCCACACGCCGGTCTCGCCCACACGCCGCATCGGATGTCGGCGCCCGTCCCAGATATTGAAATCCCCCACGACAGACACGCGCGCCGCATTAGGTGCCCAGACAGCAAAATGCGTGCCTGCCACGCCATCCACGTCGGTCACATGCGCCCCGAGCGCCTGCCACAGCTGGCGGTGCGTGCCCTCGCCCATCAGGTGCTGATCCTTCTCCGTCAGGACAGGGCCAAAGCGATAGGGGTCCTCGAACGCCCATTCCGCCCCGTCCGCAAACGTGGCCGTCAAGCGATGCGCGGACTTGGAATTCGGCACCTGTGCCGCAAAAAGCGGCCCCTCAATGCGTTCCAGCGGAACCTTCTTGCGCCCCACCGTCGCCACAACGGCGGTCGCGTCCGGCACCAGAGCGACACACCATGCGAAGCGTCCGGTCTTGTGAACACCAAGCATGTCAAAGGGGCGGTCATGGCGCCCGCCAAGCAGCGCATCGACATCCCCTTGGGTCAAATGGGGCGGCAAACTGGTCGTGTCCGCCCCACCCATCAAGCGATGCGCCCGATCAGAAACCCGCTTCCACCCAGTGTCACGCGCGCGCCATCGACCTCAGCGGACTGGTCCAAAAGGGACGTCACCACATGGGGCACATCCACACTCACAGGATCAGGCGACAGGTTATACAGGCACATCATGTTCTCCCCCCGCATGAACCCTAGCACGGGTTCCGGCAGATCAAGAAACACCGTCTTGCCTGCCCGCAAATCGTCCGACCCGCGGCGCAAGGCCAGCATCTCGCGATAAAACGCAAGCACGCTATTCTCCCCCTGCGTCGACACGGCACGCGCAGCTTGCGGCTCCTTGACCGGCAGCCATGTGCGGTTGGCCTGTGAAAAGCCCGCATTGGGCGCATCAGCCTCCCACACCATCGGCGTCCGGCACCCGTCGCGCCCTGTCTTCTCGGGCCAAAAGTTGATGCCCTCGGGATCGGTCAACTCGTCAAAACTCAGAACAGTATCGACCTGCCCCAGCTCCTCACCCTGATAGATGCAGATAGACCCTTCGAAACTCAAAAGCAGCGCCGCCGCCTGCTTGGCCACGGCATCCTGATCCACCCCATGCTCCAGCCACCGGCCCACATGGCGCGGCACGTCATGGTTTGAAAACGCCCAGCAGGGCCAGCCTTCGGGTGCATCCCGAAAGAACGCCTCAATCCGCTCGCGAAAATGCTTGGGGCTGAAATCCGGCCCCAGCATTTCAAAGCTGTAGGCCATGTGCAGGCGCTGACCGGACGTGTACTGCCCCATGATGTCGATGGAATGATGGCTGTCGCCCACCTCACCCACCATGGTGCGATCATTGTATTCATCCAGAAGCGCGCGCAGCCGCTCCAAGAACGCGATGTTCTCGGGCCGGTTCTTGGAAAACAGCGTGTACTGCATCTCGAACGGGCGCACGGCCTCCTGCGCCCAGTCGGACGGGTTGGCCGCATTGTCGCGTAACAGATGGTCGTGGAAATAGAAGTTCACGGTATCGAGCCGGAAACCGTCGACCCCCCGATCCAGCCAGAAGCGGACGCAGTCCAGCAGGTAATCCTGCACCTCCCGGTTATGGAAATTCCAATCCGGCTGCTCTTTCAGGAAGTTGTGCATGTAGTACTGCCGACGACGTGCATCCCAGGTCCAGGCAGGACCACCAAAGATCGACAGCCAGTTGTTGGGCGGGGTGCCATCGGGGTTCGGATCGGCCCAGATGAACCAATCTGCCTTGGGGTTGTCGCGGCTCTGACGGCTCTCGGTGAACAAGGCATGCTGATCCGACGCGTGGCTCAGCACCTGATCAATGATGACCTTCAAACCAAGGCCATGCGCCTTTGCCACCATCTCGTCGAACTGCGCCAAGGTGCCAAAAGTCGGATCGATGTCGAGGTAGTCCGACACGTCATACCCCATGTCGGCCATAGGCGACGGAAACACCGGGCTCAACCAGATCGCATCGACGCCCAGGGACGCCACATGATCCAAGCGGTCCATGATGCCCTTGATATCCCCAATCCCATCCCCGTCCGCGTCCATGAAGGACCGGGGATAAATCTGATAGGTCACCGACCCGCGCCACCAGTCCTGTCCGTCTGCCATTGGTTCTGCCTTCGATTAGAGATGTGCATCACCATTCAAAGCGCTTTGACAGGCAACAGCAAGGCGAAAAACGATTGTTTCAAGTCGGGCGGAATGGGTGTCTGATCAGTGTGATCACATAATCGCTTAGCGGACCTTTGCCGCCGTTCGCCACTCTTGAAGATGTCTAGGGTATAAATTGCAAAAGATGCGCTTTGAACTGGAGGGAGGCCGATGCCAAGGTTTCGCGTTATTGAAGACTGGGATGCAGCATACGAAGACCCAATTGTGCTAAAGGCCGACGAAGAGTTTTGGCTGTCGGGCAAGACAGACAATTGGGATGGACATGTTTGGCTTTGGGCAAAAAACCAATCTGGTAAAGAAGGTTGGATACCAGACAACCTGGTAAGGAGAGTTGCTGGGAAAACCTACGCCATCGCCGACTTTTCGGCGATCGAACTAACGTGTCGCAAGGGCGAGGTCTTAGACGCCATTCATGAACTGAATGGATGGGTACTGTGCAGAGCGGCAAGCGGTTCAAGTGGTTGGGTGCCTGTCCGGAACCTCCAGGAACTATAGGCGCCGCACGGGGTACGGGGCTGCATTTTGAGCTCGAAAAGCCTTTTCCGGCAACTTCTTAAAACCACGCGCCCCAAGCCCGACCATTGCGCCCGCGCGCACCACAAGCTACCCAATTCCAAATGAAACCGATCCGCCTCATCAGCGGCTTTCTGACCGTCGGGGTCTGGACGCTGCTTTCCCGCATCTTGGGCTTCGTGCGCGAGATCATGATCCTGTCGCTGATCGGTCCCGGCCCGCTGATGGATGCCTTCGTCGCCGCCTTCCGCCTGCCCAACATGTTCCGCCGTTTCTTTGCCGAAGGGGCGTTCAACGCGGCCTTTGTTCCGATGTTCTCTTCAAAGCTCGAAGGGGACGAGGACGCGGCGCGCTTTGGCCGGGACGCTTTGAACGGACTGGCGTTGGTCACATTGATCCTGACTGCGCTCGCAATGATCTTCATGCCCGCGCTTGTGTGGGCCACCGCAGGCGGGTTCGGACAAGAACGGTTCGACCTTGCCACAGGCTTTGGTCGCATCGTCTTTCCCTACATCTTTTTCATGTCGCTCTCGGCGCTGTTTTCCGGCGTGCTGAACGCCACGGGTCGCTTCGCGGTCGCCGCAGCCGCGCCCGTCCTGCTGAACATCATGGTGATCGGCGCCATGACGCTCGCTTGGGCGACGGGCGGTACAGCGATCACCTGGCTGGTCTGGACCATCCCCCTTGCCGGCATCGCGCAACTGGCGCTGACATGGGGGGCGGCGGCTCAGGCAGGCTTCGCCCTGCGCCTCGGGCGCCCCCGCTGGACACCGGACATGAGCCTGATGGTGCGCACCGCGATACCCGCAGCGCTGGCCACCGGTGTGATGCAGGTGAACCTTGTCGTCGGCCAGCTTGTCGCCTCGACCTATGACAACGCGGTCAGTTGGTTGTTCGCCGCTGACCGGCTCTATCAACTGCCGCTTGGGGTCGTGGGCATTGCCGTCGGCATCGTGTTGCTGCCGGACCTGTCCCGCAGGCTCAAGGCAGATGACAATGATGGCGCACGCACCGCCTATTCCCGCGCAACCGAATTTTCCATGGCGCTGACCCTGCCCAGCGCAGTGGCGCTGGTGGTGATCCCCCTGCCGCTTACATCGGTCCTGTTTCAACGCGGGGCTACAGGCGCGGACGACGCCGCCGCTATTGCCGTGGCCGTCGCCATCTATGGTGCGGGCCTTCCCGCCTTCGTACTGCAAAAGGTGCTGCAACCCCAATACTTCGCCCGGGGCGACACCAAGCGGCCCTTCCACTTCGCACTTGTGGCAATGGTCATCAATGCCGCCATCGCCGTCGGTTTGTCCCCCACGATCGGTTGGATCGCACCTGCTGTTGCCACGACGGTGGCGGGCTGGGCCATGCTGGGCCTGCTCTACATCGGTCTGCGCGGCATGGGGGACGTTGTGCGGGTCGATACCCGCTATCGCCAGCGCCTGCCGCGTATCATCATTGCATCGCTGGTGATGGGGATCGTTCTGGGGGTCTTTGCCAGCCTTCTGAAGCCCGCGCTTGGCACGGACGGGGTACGCTACATCGCGCTACTGGCGCTGATCACGCTGGGGGCAGGCAGCTATTTCGGCGTGGCCCACGCCATCGGTGCGCTGAAGCTGTCGGACATTCGGGGGGCCGTACGGCGCAGCTAGCGGCGGCGCAGGGTTGTCAGCACGCGCGCCCAACCGCCTGGCATTACAAAAGCAGTTAGGGCAAAGCCCGCGCAAAACCCCGACAGCTCCGCCACCCAGGCATAACCGACCTGAAAGAACATGCCGAACAGCAGCTGCAAGCCCATCAACACCCCGATCAGGGTAAAGGCACGCGCCTGCGGCCCACCGGTCGCGGCCAGCTTCTGCCACAGCAGAAAGGTGAAAACACCGATCAGACCGTAAACCGAAGGATAGGCTCCGATCAGCCACGCCTGATCCGTAAGCAGGCCAAAGACAAGCGCACCAAAGACACCGCACAGGACAAACAGTAGGATAACCGCCCAGCCGCCCATCACCTCGCCCACCATCTTGCCCATGGCCAGCAGGATGACTCCGGCAAACAGGGTCGAGGTAAAGGTGCCATGCACAAAGGGATAGGTCAGGAACCGCAGCAAATGCTCGGGCAACAGGATGCCGTTGCTCAGCATGTAATCGAACGCCTCACCTGAAAAGCTGTAGTCATTCAAGGCTTGCAACCGCCACCCAACCGCCCCTGGTCCACCGATCAGGTTCGCTTCACCCAGCGAAAACGCCAGCTCGGGCAAGGCCACCGCCAGAAAAAGCAGCCAAACGGCCGGAGGCAATGGGTTGACGGGGCTTGGATCATGATGCTCGGACATAGGGGCCTGCCTGCTTGAACTTTGTTTTAGCCATGGGTAAGCCAACCATGCAAATTTGCCCAGAGGTAAGCCGATGTCAGACAGCCAATTCACACCTCGCGTGTTCTCGGGCATGCAGCCTTCGGGCGGCCTGACGCTGGGCAACTACCTCGGCGCGCTCAAACGCTATGTCGAGATGCAGAACGAAGGCACGTACGAGACGGTCTATTGCATGGTCGACCTGCACGCGATCACGGTTTGGCAGGACCCCGCCGAACTGGCGGCCAAGACCCGCGAACTGGCCGCCGCATACATCGCGGCAGGCGTGGACCCCGAACGGTCCATCCTCATCAACCAGTCCCAGGTCCCTGAACACGCCCAGCTTGGCTGGGTCTTCAACTGCGTGGCCCGCATGGGCTGGATGCAACGCATGACGCAGTTCAAGGACAAGGCAGGCAAGAACGCCCAGAACGCTTCGCTTGGTCTCTTCGGCTACCCGGCCCTAATGGCGGCAGACATCCTGATCTACCACGCCACCCATGTGCCCGTGGGCGACGACCAAAAGCAGCACCTTGAACTGACGCGCGACATCGCCGCCAAGTTCAACCACGACTACGGCGTCGATTTCTTCCCCCTCACCGAGCCGGTGATCAAAGGGGCGGCCACACGTGTAATGAGCCTGCGGGACGGGTCCAAGAAGATGTCGAAATCCGATCCCTCGGACGCCTCCCGCATCAACATGACGGACGACGCTGACACGATTGCCAAAAAAATCCGCAAGGCCAAGACAGACCCCGAGGCTCTGCCCTCAGAGTACAAAGGGCTCGACGACCGCCCCGAGGCACGCAACCTCGTGAACATCTACGCCGCTCTGGCCGACATGAGCGTCGAGCAGGTGCTGACCGATCACGGCGGCGCCCAATTCGGCACATTCAAACCGGCGCTGGCAGAACTCGCGGTCGAAAAACTCAGTCCCATCGCGTCCGAGATGACGCGGCTGATGGGTGACGTCACCGAGATCGACAGGTTGCTGGCCCACGGCGCAGAACAAGCGCGCGAGATCACGCAACCGATCCTAAAGAAAACCTACGAGATCGTGGGGATGGTCGGAAGCTGACAGAACCGCATCAACGGTGCGAAATGTCCGCAGTGCGGGACTTAGCTGCCATTCGCCGCATTTGCGCCAACGTCTGCTTGATGACGCTTCCCTATCGAGCGCTACCATCGAAGAACACTTTGGAATCAGCGCGGTGCATCGTCGCATCACTATCGAAAGCCCCCTATTGGTTTGCGCTGCGGACGACTGGATCAAGAAAATTGCCGCTGGGCCACTGATGCGTTAAGATGAAGTGCCTCGGGAGGAGCGATTAAATGCCGATCGCGGACGGCTTTTTTGCACGTACTGTGCTTAAGTTCAGGTTCAGTCGGGCGGCCCACTTCATCGCGCTTACAAAGCCAAGAGTCATGTCGCTTGCGATCTTCACGGCACTTGTCGGCATGGCTTTGGCCTCGGGGGATTTATCTTTTGGCAGAGCTGTCATTTCGATTTCGGCGATCGCAATAGGTGCCGGCGCCGCCGGGGCGCTGAACATGTGGTATGACGCACCCATTGACGCAAAGATGGCACGGACTTCGAACCGGCCTTTGCCAGCTGGGGTGGTTTCGTCCACCGAAGCGCTCGTTTTCGGTATGGGACTCGCCACGATCTCCGTCATCGTGCTCGGCTTCTACGCCAACCCGCTTTCCGCAGGTCTGCTGGCGGCAACAATCATCTTTTACAGCGTCTTTTATACGATGTGGCTCAAGTTCGTTACTCCGCAAAACATCGTGATTGGTGGTGCTGCGGGCGCTTTGCCGCCGGTGATCGGATGGACCGCAATTTCGGGTTCGCTGGACTGGGAACCATGGCTGCTGTTTCTGATCATTTTCCTTTGGACGCCGCCACACTTTTGGGCTCTCGCCCTGCTCAAGTCGACCGATTATGCGGCCGCCCGGATACCGATGCTACCTGTCGTGGCGGGTGAGGCTGCGACCAAAAGACAGATTTTTGCCTACACTATTGTGCTTTCCCCCATTGGTGCTGCACCGTCGTTCGTGGGCATGGCGGGACCATTGTACGGCATACTTGCAACAGCGTTGGGCATTGAATTTCTGCGCCGCGCGTGGCTGCTCCTTCGAACACCGATTGATGTATCGCGCGCGCCGGCAAAGTCACTTTTTGTCTTCTCGATCATTTACCTTTACGCCGTCTTCACCGCACTCCTTGTCGACGCAGCCGTCCGGTGGCTGTTGCGGTCCGGAGGCATTTGAAGAGGAGACTGACGCCTCTGAACTGTTGATCCGATCGGCCCGCCTCAGGGCCCGGAGAAAACGGATATCCGGGTTGAAAGGGTGTAGTCCGACTCGAAAGTCATGACCGCAAGGAAGGCCAACACGGCCAACGGCGGCAGCAGGATAGCATAGGCAAGGGCCAGACGTTCCCACGCTATGTGCATGAAAACGGCGACGATCAGACCCGCCTTCAAGAGCATGAAGACAATAATCAAGGACCAGCGCAGCAGCCCCTGCAAGCCAACATAGTCGACAAAGTAAGAGAAAGCGCTGAGAACGAAGAGCAGCCCCCAAACAAGGAAGTAGAGTTTGAGAGGATGTTGCTGCCCCTCGACGTGAGCTGTTGGTGGCTTAAGCGTTGTCGTGTCTGTCATGACCGTTCCTTACCAAAGATAGAAAAACGCAAAGATGAAGACCCAAACCAAATCAACGAAGTGCCAATAGAGCCCCATGATCTCGACCGCCTCATAGTCGCCGGCGTCCGATTTTAGCCACGTTCGGCCGGGCCGGTCGAACTCACCTCGCCAGATCTTGGTCGCGATGATGATCAGGAACAGCACGCCAATCGAAACGTGTGTACCGTGAAAACCGGTTATCATGAAAAAACTGGCGCCGAACTGTTCTGCACCGAAGGGGTTGCCCCAGGGGCGGACACCTTCCTGGATCAGCTTCGTCCATTCGAAAACCTGCATGCCGACAAAGGTCGCGCCCAGAAGTGCAGTAAGATACATGAGCCCGGCTGTCGCCTTGCGTGCGCGGGCATAACCGCACCTCACGGCCATCGCCATTGTCCCGCTTGATGAAATCAGCACGAAAGTCATGATCGCAATCAGAAGAAGTGGCAGGTCCGCGCCGCCCACATGCAATGAAAACACTTCGCTGGTATTGGGCCAGTCAGATTTGGTGGACATGCGGGCCGACATGTACCCGATCAGAAAGATGCTGAAGACAAACGTATCGCTTAGCAGAAAAATCCACATCATCGCCTTGCCCCAAGACACCCGCTTGAACGTGCGCTGGTCAGAGCTCCAGTCCCGTACAAACCCGTCGAGGCCTTCTGGGCGGTCCGTTTGCAGAGTGCTCTCAGCCATAGTGTTCCCTCACGTTAGAATGGTGCGACAGATGTCGAGCAACTGGTTGGCCAGTCCCATGAATAGAAGCAGCAGCCCAATCCACACGACCAGAAGGAAGTCCCAATATGTGGCACAAAGACCCACGTTAAGTTTGGTCCGGTCTGGGTCGCCTCCACTGCGCGCTATCAACACACCAAGTGCGAGGATGCCGCCGAGGATATGCAGTCCATGCAGACCGCTCAGCATGTAGAAGAAGCTTGCTGCGGGGCCGGACGTGAGGCCATCTCCCACCACCTGCAACTCTCGCCACGCGAGGAGTTGTCCAACCAAAAAACCGCCGGTCGCCAATCCGGCAATGGTCGTGTCCCGCGTTAGCCGACGCGTATCGCTGCGACGCGTCGCCAGCCGCAGGAAAATGCTTGCCACCACCAACAGGGCGGTATTGATCCAGACAACCGGTGGCAGGGTCAACGAGGGCCAGATTTCCAGATCCATCCGCATGATAAACGCGCTGCCGAAAAGGGCGAAAAGCGATCCGATCACAACAAGGAACACGCCAAGCCCGAGACGCTCGACTGGAAAGCCGGACCTGCCTGCCGCTTCCTCCATGGGGCCTGTTTCAAGCCAGGGCTTGGACATCACACCTTGTTGGAGCAGCCACCAGAATGCCAGCGCAATGATCGTTACCAAAAAGGCGAGTATGACGGTCATGTTGGTGCCGTTTGCTGCACCCACGGATCGTCCTGCGCAATGAAATCTTCTGGTGCGCCGGGCACGCTGTAGTCGTAGGCCCAGCGATACACGACGGGAAGGTCATCAGCCCAGTTGCCGTGGCGCGGAGGTGTTTGCGGTGTCTGCCATTCAAGTGATGCTGCACGCCAGGGATTGCCACCAGCGTCCCGACCGTTACGTGCGCTCCATGCAATATTGAACAGAAACAGGATTTGCGCTGCGCCGACGATGAAGGCGGCAATGCTGATGAATGCGTTCAGCCCGTCCACTGGCGTCGTGATGAATGCTGGATCACCAATCTCGGGGTAGCGCCGTGGCACACCGACCAGACCAACGTAATGCATCGGGAAAAAGATCGCGTAGGTTCCGATAAATGTGACCCAGAAATGTATTTGCCCCATGGCCTCGTTCAACATGCGACCGGTCATCAGGGGGTGCCAGTGATAAATTGCGCCAAAAATGACCATCAGCGGCGCAACCCCCATCACCATATGAAAGTGCGCGACGACAAACATGGTGTCAGACAGCGGCACATCAACCACCACATTTCCGAGGAAGAGACCAGTAAGACCGCCGTTGACAAAAGTGACCACGAAACTGAGGGCAAAGAGCATGGGCAATGTCAGATGAATGTCACCGCGCCAAAGCGTTAACAGCCAATTGTAGACCTTGATCGCAGTTGGCACCGCGATGATCAGCGTCGTCGTTGCGAAGAAGAAACCGAAATACGGATGCATCCCCGAGACATACATGTGATGCGCCCAGACGATGAAGGACAGTGCACCGATGATAACGATGGCCCAGACCATCATCCGGTATCCGAACACATTCTTACGAGCATGTACACTGATCAAGTCCGACACGATACCAAAGGCCGGGAGTGCCACGATGTAGACTTCGGGGTGGCCGAAGAACCAGAACAGATGCTGGAACACGATCGGGCTACCGCCTCCGTAAGACAGCTGCTCACCCATTTCGACAAGCGTTGGCATAAAGAAACTTGTGCCAAGCAGGCGGTCGAACAACATCATCACACAAGCAACAAACAAAGCCGGGAATGCGAGCAATGCCATGACCGTCGCGGTGAAGATGCCCCAAACTGTCAGCGGCATCCGCATCAAGGTCATGCCACGGGTCCGTGCCTGAAGAACTGTCACGACGTAGTTCAGACCGCCCATCGTGAAGCCGATAATAAAGAGGATCAGTGAAAGCAGCATCAGAATGATGCCTGCATCCTGTCCACCCGGTGTCCCGCTCAGGATCGCCTGTGGTGGGTAAAGCGTCCAGCCCGCCCCCGTGGGCCCGCCGGGCACAAAGAAACTCGCGACCAGCACCAGAACGGCCAAAAGGTAAACCCAGTAGCTCAGCATGTTCACGAAAGGGAACACCATGTCACGGGCCCCGACCATTAGCGGGATCAGGTAGTTGCCAAAGCCGCCAAGAAAGATCGCGGTCAGCAAGTAGATCACCATGATCATCCCATGCATGGTGATGAACTGATAATAGGCCTCGGCCGAGAATGAAAAAACGTCCGGAAACCCCAGTTGCAGGCGCACCAGCCAGGACAGGACCAAGGCCACCAACCCTATCGCGATCGCAGTGGCTGAGTACTGGATTGCGATGTATTTCGCATCTTGCGAGAACACCCACCGCCCGATCCACGTGTGCGGATGCGGTGGATGGACGTCCGGCACTTCTGCCGGCGGGACCTGTTCATCGGGCCGATAGGGGATATTGGCCATTTATGCTCCTCCTAGCCGAAACGGCTTGGCTTGTCGGGCGGCGGAGCAACTTTGAAAGTTTCTATTGTTCAGGGTCGCTGCTCGCGGTCCTAACCCTTCTTTCCTCCCAAAGCTCTGCAAAGGTTCGCTGCTCCTGCAGCCAGGCTTGATAATCTGTCTCCTCTTGGATTTGCACGAAGCCGCGCATGTGGCCGTGACCGACACCGCACAGTTCTGCACATAAAACCTCGAACTCACCGATCCGCGTCGGCGTGAACCAGAAGTAGGTGACCATCCCGGGCACCATATCCATCTTGGCGCGAAACTCGGGCACGTAGAAATTGTGAAGAACATCGACCGACCGAAGAACCATCTTCACCGGTTTCCCAATCGGAAGGTACAAATCGTCTGATTCAATGATGATATCGTCCTGCCCAAAGCGGTCGAATGGACTGATCCCAAGAGGATTATCCGGACCGACCAAAGCTGCATCCGACGTCCCCAGACGGCCATCCTCACCAGGCAAGCGAAAACTCCACGACCATTGCTGCGCAAAAACTTCAACTTCAGTGGCATCATCCGGAACGGTCACAAACTGCTTCCAGACGACAAGGCCCGGGGCCAGCATCGCGGCCACTCCCAACCCTGTGACCACGGTCAGCCAAATTTCCAGTCGCCTGTTTTCCGGCTCGAACGCGGCGACCCGCCCCGGTTCGTGACGAAACCGCCAAACACAATACGCCATGAATAGGATGACGGCCGTGAATACAAACCCGGTGATCCAGAAGGTGATAACGAGGGTCGCGTCGATATATCCCCAGTTTGACGCAATAGGGGTCCACCACCATGGGCTAAGCAGGTGGAACAGGATTGATCCTACAACTACGACAACCAGAGCGATTACGACGACCATGACGCGCCTTTCCTCGGCTCAACCGCGCACAGGCACAGAAGCCATCTGTCGCGACTGTTGCGCCAAATTGTATCACAAATCGTGAATTTGGGGTACCTCAGATGTAAGGCGCTGAAATAAATGAGAAAAGGTGCGTCGTGTTGAGGCGTTCGCGGCCATATTGACGATGCGTGCCAACCTTCCTAGATGAACTTCCAAAGCTCACCATTGGGCGGTTTTCCTGAGCGTTCAGCCTATTGGGCTACCGCCCGTCGATATAGGTGCCATGTCGCATGTCCGAGGATCGGGAAAGCGAAGATAAGCCCAAGGAACAATGGTATCGTCCCTATGGCAAGGAATGTCGCGACAATAAGCCCCCATACCGCCACGGTCACCG
The DNA here is from genome assembly GCF_947496075.1 of uncultured Tateyamaria sp. Taxonomy (GTDB): domain Bacteria; phylum Pseudomonadota; class Alphaproteobacteria; order Rhodobacterales; family Rhodobacteraceae; genus Tateyamaria. The sequence continues at coordinate 319,996 of NZ_CANMBJ010000006.1, read as the reverse complement.
GGTTCTTTCGCGTCAGTTCCAACGACGTCGCGATTGCGACGGGGACACCAACATGGCGGTGCAATGCCAGCGGTATCGAGACAACGGTCATTGCAAGCGTAGCTGCCGCAAAGACAAACCCCACTGCGCAACCGACGATCAGCATCGTCCACCCAGGACCGGTCGTGAAGACATCCACAAAGAACGTCCTTGCGGAAGCAGGTGTCTCTGGCCCCAAGGTCAAGGTAAAGATCAGATAAGCTGTCAACATCCAGGCTATGAACATTAACACCAGACCAAGACCTATCGTGAGCACGGCTGCTATGGCCGGTGATCCCATTACACCAAGAGCGGCGCGAAAGCCTGCCGGCTCTCCTTTTTCTCGGCAACGGCTCATCTCGTATAGACCGACGGCGGCAATCGGTCCCAGCAACGCAAAACCTGACATCAGCGGGAACAGCAAAGGCAGTAGTTCGCGCTGGAAGGCGAAGGCTGCAAGGCAGAGCCCGACAATGGGATAGAGAATAACGATGAAAAGCACATCCGTGCGAAGCGCCCCAAAGTCTTCCGCTCCTTTCCTGAGCGCAATCCGTAGATCTTCGATGCTGATCTGATTCACTGTTGGGTGTGCTTGCGGATCACCACCAATTTCATGAGCCGCATCCTGAGTATAGTGTGAAGCATCGCCGAGAACGTGCAGCACCCAAGAAAGGGGATTTCCGATTGTTTTGATTGGCTTCACCATTTGCAGACCCCCCTCTCGAGAGTAGGTAGGCGCCGACCGATCAAATCGTACGCCGGTCGAACACCGGTTACTTACATGATACCATGATGCGACCGATCGGCACACCCAAATTTCCACGATGTCGTTGGATACGCTCAAACCGAACCTCATTCGGTCGCCAAAACCGCTACTCTCCCGGACAAAATTTCAGTAGATCTGACAGCACACTGTATAATCAAACACATGCTAATGATGTCCTCAGTTGATGCAAATTCTTGGCAAAGGTTTTGAGGTACCTCGCTGCTCCGCCCACATCGACACTGTTCGACTGAGTAGGCTTGGCGTGGCAGCTTCCTGAATGGCGAACCCGATATTCCGGCCCTGGTCTGATACGCCGATGTTGGGTTTCTGATCCTTTTATCGCAGTAGCAAGACGACTTATCGGCAAGCCAGGCTGATCAATCTCGCAATTTCGGCGTTCGAAACGAGCTTCGCTAAACGGTCCGCAAAGTGCTGCAAAGCCGACATTCGCCGTAACGTAGCAACTCGGCATTTTGGGCTCAAAGCTGACATCTGGCGATGTATTCAATTGACAGCTGCGATCTCAAACCCATTGCTATCCCTCAAACATTCCCCGACATAAACGTCACCACCGCCCGCGCCAGCTCCGGCCCCACATCCTCCTGCAGGAAGTGCCCGGCGCCATCAAAGATGACATGCGCCTGCCCCTTAGACCCCGGCATCTTGTGCTGAAACACCTTCTCAACCCCGGCCATCACCTTGTCTTGCGCGCCAAAGGCGGTCAGGACGGGCAATTCCAAAGTCTCAAGCACAGCCCACGCCGCCCGGTTCGGCCCCGCCGCTGGGTCATCCGGCCCGTCCGGGACCAGCATCGGAAAAACACGTGCGCCTGCCTTGTAGCTCTCATCGGGAAAGGGCGCATTGTAGGCCGCGACCTCTTCCGGCGTCAGCTTCGTTTCGGTCCCGCAATAGACAATCCGGCCCGCATCGAACGGATCAACCGTCTGGGAGAATTCACGCCACGCCTTGAACGCATCACTCATCGGATGATCCCCCGTGGGCAGCGCCGTATTCGCCACCACCAGCCGCGCGAACCGCTCCGGCATGGCAGCCAACAGGCGCAAACCAATCAACCCGCCCCAGTCCTGGCAGACCAGCGTGATCCTGGTCGCATTAACCTGCCGCAGCCAGTCGCTCATCCACTCCACATGCCGTTGATAGGTATAATCGGATTGCTGTACGGGCTTGTCCGACCGGCCAAAGCCCACCAAATCCGGCGCCAACACCCGATGACCTGCAGCGGTAAAAACCGGGATCATGTGACGATAGAGGTAACTCCAGGTCGGCTCCCCGTGCATGACCAGCACAACCTCACCCTCGGGCGGCCCTTCGTCCAGGTAATGGACACGCAATGACCCGCCATCGGTATCGTCGATATCGACATAATGCGGGGCAAAGTCGAAATCCGGCAACCCGTCAAACCGGGCATCGTCGGTCCTCAAAACATCCATGGCATCCTCCGCTGGCAGATGCTCAGCCTATGGGCGTCCAAGCGTATCTGTCCACCGCCCCGCACCAACGCTGTGCGGAACTGCGCCTAGGCACTGAACCTGACGGTCCCTAGCTTTCGGATCACAAGGAGACACATCATGACCGCCAAAGTCCCGGCTGACACAAGCGTCGGCCATATCCACCTCAAGGTCACTGACATCGAACGGTCCATAGCCTTCTACCGCGATGTCCTCGGCTTCACCCTGACACAGCGCTATGGCGATCAGGCCGCATTCCTGTCGGCGGGCGGCTACCATCACCATATCGGTCTGAACACCTGGCACTCGCGCGGCGCAGGCCCAGCACCCGAACAGGCGGCGGGCCTCTATCACGTGGCCTTTCTCTTCCCCGACCGCGCGTCGCTTGGGGCGGCCTTGGGCCGTGTGCTCGATCACGGCACGGCACTGGGCGGAGCCGCTGATCACGGCGTGTCCGAAGCCGTCTACATCCGTGACCCCGATGATAACGGGATCGAGCTGTACCGCGACCGGCCAGAGGCGGAATGGCCCCGAACATCCGATGGCGCACTTGCCATGGTCAACACCCCGTTGGATGTACCCGCACTGCTGGCCGAAGGTGCGGCATAATCACCCCCGTTAACTGTTTCTGAGCGTGGTTTTCTGTCTGCGCACCGAAACGTCGCAGTTTGCCCGTCAAATGACGCAGTTCTCCGGAAACAGGCAAAAGGACGCCGGAAATGGCCGCCTCAAATGTCGTAGTTTCGCGGGGAAAACATGCAGTTTTGACACAAGGCGCCCGTCAAGGACGCCGCCAATCCTGCGCAGACGTCATGGTTAACAGACCGCACGCTGGCATGGACAATCCCGGACCGCTTCGCCACCTTCGACCGCAAAGGGAGGGGCGCAGATGAGCACTGGATTCTACTGGGACGAACGCACCATGTGGCACGGCGGCGGCAATTATGCCTTCACCGTTCCATTGGGTGGACTGGTGCAGCCGCTCGCCGCCGGTGGCCTACCCGAAAGCCCTGAAACCAAGCGGCGGATGAAGAACTTGATGGATGTCACGGGTCTGACAAATGACCTGCATGTCACCACGGCTGACGCCGCGACACATGACCAGTTGCTACGCGTACACCCCGACAGCTACCTGAGCGAATTCAAGGCCTTATCCGATGCAAAAGGGGGCGAGATCGGCCACCACGCGCCCTTCGCCACTGGTGGATACCAGATCGCAGCACTGGCCGCAGGCCTCACCACAGCAGCGGTCGAAGCCGTGCTGAAAGGCACCCATGAAAACGCCTACGCCCTTGCCCGTCCGCCAGGCCATCATTGCGAGGCGGCGACCCCCATGGGCTTCTGCCTGATGGCCAACATCGCCATCGCGATCGAGGCGGCCAAGGCCACACGCCACGACCTGCGTGTCGCCGTTCTGGACTGGGATGTGCACCACGGCAATGGCACGGAATCCATTTTCTATAACCGGCCCGATGTACTCACGATCTCCTTCCATCAGGAGGGGAATTATCCTTTAGAAACAGGATACTTAGCAGATCGCGGCACCGGCGACGGAGAAGGTGCGAACATCAACCTCCCCCTGCCTGCAGGGACCGGCCACACCACCTACCTTCACGCCATTGACCGTGTGGCCGCTCCCGCCATCGAAGCCTTCAACCCCGACCTGATCATCGTGGCCTGCGGCTTTGACGCCGCCGCCGTGGACCCCCTCGCCCGGATGCTCGCCACTGCCGAAACCTTCCGCGAAATGACGTTGAAGACCAAAGCCTTGGCGGAACGTATCTGCGACGGCAACTTGGTCCTCAGCCACGAGGGCGGATACTCTGAAATCTACGTCCCCTTCTGCGGCCATGCCACACTCGAAGCGCTGTCCGGCAGCAAGATCACCGCCCCCGATCCCATGGCCCGCGCCTTGAACAACCGTCAGCCGGGACCACGCTTCGATGCCTTCCTGCGCGCCGAAATCGACCATATGGCCCAACAACTTGGCCTCTAACCCCTTGACGTCGCAGCCAATCGCCACGACATGACCCTCAACATGTAAAAAGGCGTAACATATGCCCGCAAGAAACCAAGCGGCCCTCGACTTCCTTTTGACCCGCCGGTCCCGCCCCGCCAAGACACTGCGGGAACCGGTGCCGGATCGGGCAACGCTCGAACAGCTTCTGACGGCGGCTGCACGCACCCCGGATCATGGCAAACTGGAACCGTGGCGCTTCATCGTGCTGGGCAAAGCGGCCATGCCCCGATTGGCCGAGGCGGCCGAAAAACGCGGCATGGCACTTGGCCTCGACCCCGATCAAATCACCAAAGGTCGGTCACAATTCGATCAGGGACACCTTGCTGTCGCAGTCATTGAAGTCACACGCTCCGTTGAGAAAATCCCAGCACTTGAAATGACTTACTCTGCGGGCGCGGTTTGTCTGTCGCTGCTCAACGCAGCCCTTGCCGCAGGTTGGGGTGCCAACTGGCTCAGCGGTTGGCCGAGCCATGATCGGGGGTTCATGACCGACGCGCTCCATCTGTCAGATAACGAACGGATCGCCGGTTTCGTTCATATCGGCACCGAAACCTCTGCGCCGCCGGAACGCCCCCGCCCCGACGTACCAGCCATCACCACATGGGTCGACGCATGATCCTGACCGCCTTCTTCGCAGCCCTTGGCCAGATCAGCGACCCGCGCTTTCGCCGCGTGCTGCTGCTGGGCATTGCCCTGACAATCGCCCTTCTGGTCGCGGCCACATCTGGCTTTGTCTGGTTCATCGGTTGGCTCACGGCGGATGGTGTGTCCCTGCCGTGGATCGGAACCATCACGTGGCTTGGCGACATCATCACCTGGAGCTCATTCTTCCTGTTCCTGGTGCTATCGATCTTCCTGATGATGCCAGTGGCATCGGCCATAACTTCCATGTTTCTCGACGAAGTCGCGCAGGCGGTCGAAGATCGGCATTACCCCAACCTGCCACCGGCACAGAACGTCCCGTTTGGGGATGCAGTCGTGGACACGGTGAACTTCCTGGGCGTGCTGATCGGCGCCAACATATTGGCACTGATCCTCTACGTGATGTTCGCGCCCGCTGCGCCCTTCATCTTTTGGGGCCTGAACGGGTTCTTGCTGGGCCGAGAGTACTTCACCCTCGCTGCCATGCGCCGCGTGGGTCGCGCCCGCGCCAAGGAACTGCGGCGCACGCATAACGGAACGATCTGGCTCGCAGGCACACTCATGGCGATCCCACTATCTGTACCGCTGGTGAACCTGCTGATCCCGATCATCGGGGCCGCAACATTCACCCACATCTTTCATAAGGTCACAGCGGCTCAATCGCCCGGTCAAAGAAGTTCATATCGTCCAGAGTGATCCATCCCGAGAGGATGATCCCGGCGATGATGATCCACAGGACCAGTGCCACCCACGTCACGATCCATGCCTTGCGGCGCGTATGGTGATGTTCGGGCGCGCCTGCATGCGTGCCCGGCTCAACTTCGCCCAGATCACCTTGGGTCTGCACCTTAACGGGCAGGGCGATCAGGAAGCACAGCCACCAGATGACCGCATAGAGGACAAGGGCGGATGTAATGCCCATCAGACCTGCTCAAGCTCGGTCAGGGTGCCGTTCATGTCTTTTGGATGCAGGAACAGCACCGGCTTGCCATGGGCGCCGATCTTGGGCTCGCCATCGCCCAGCACACGCAGGCCGCTGGCCTTCAGATGATCGCGGGCCGCGATGATGTCTTCCACTTCGTAGCAAACATGATGGATACCGCCCGCCGGGTTCTTGTCCAGGAAACCTTGGATCGGGCTGTTGTCACCCAAGGGATAAAGCAATTCGATCTTGGTGTTCGGCAGCTCGATGAAAATAACGGTCACGCCGTGGTCGGGTTCATCTTGCGGTTCACCGACATTCGCGCCCAGCGCGCTGCGATATTGCGCGGCGGCAGCCTCAAGGTCGGGGACGGCAATGGCAACGTGGTTGAGGCGACCGATCATGTTGTAAGGCTCCTTTGGCTGGCAACTGCGCCCTTATCGCCAACGTGCACGCTGCACGCAAGGCGACGTTAACGCGCTGTTAGGCATGGCGACGTAACGATGAGTCGCAAGAGCTTTTTTGGAGGATCTGATGGACACGACGGACCCGTTCAAACCAAGTTACCCGGCCCCAACCGCCTTGCGCCCGCTCTTGGGGCTGACTGTTCTCGTGATCGAGGATAGCCGCTATGCCTGCGAAGCGATGCGATTGCTTTGTCTGCGCAGCGGTGCGCGCATCAGGCGCGCCGATACGATGCGCGCGGCCCGACGGCATTTGCAGGTATATCGCCCATCCGTCGCGATCATCGATTTGGGACTGCCGGACGGGAACGGTGCCGATCTCATCCAGGATCTTGCGACAGCCGGGCAACGACCGGACGTGATCCTCGGCATTTCAGGCGATGTCGACAGCGCGCACCGCGCGCTGGAGGCTGGGGCGGATGGTTTCATGGAAAAGCCCGTGGTCTCGCTCGCCAACTTCCAAGAGGCGATTCTGACGCATTTGCCAGAAGACAGGCAACCGCTTGGGCCACGAACGCTCCCCGAAGGAGATGTTGAACCAGACCCGATCGCATATCGCGACGACATGGTACATGTCGCTGATGTACTGGAAGACGTTCATGACGCACGCACGCTTGACTACATTGTGCAGTTTCTTGGGGGCGTCGCGCGCAGCGCACATGATGCGGAACTGCTGCAGGCCACGAACGCACTGGCCGCCAAGCGCGCGCGGGGCGATGCCGCCGCATCGGAAACGGCAGCCATCGCTGGTTTGGTTCAAGACAGGTTGTCAGAAAAGATCGCGATCTGACGAGCGGTCTACCCGCCCGCTAACATCGGATCATCAGCCACACGCACAAGCCGGGTCAAATCGGACAGGCGTTCGATCTGCATACCCTCGGCATCGAAGTTGGTATCTGACAACCATGCGCCAAACGCTTCCTTGAGGGCGGGCCACTCGGCATCGATGGCGGCAAACCAGGCGGTGTCCCGATTGCGTCCTTTCACGACAGTCGCTTGGCGAAAGATGCCTTCGTAACTCAACCCAAGGCGCTGTGCAGCGCCACGCGAACCACGGTTCAGTGCATCACATTTCCATTCGAAGCGACGGTAACCTTCTTCAAAAGCCCAGGTCATCATCAGGTACAGCGCCTCGGTCGCGGCGCGTGTCTTTTGCAATGCCGGGCTGAAATTTATGTGCCCCACCTCGATACTGCCTGCTTCGGGTGCAATGCGCAGAAAGCTGGCGACACCTTCATATTGGCCGGTCGCGAGATTGAAGACTGCATAAAACTGCAGGGCCGGATTCTGCTCTGCATCGCGCACCCAACGATGATACTGCGCAGACGACGAAAACGGGCCGTAAGGCAAATAGTCCCAGACATGGTCATGGCCGACATATGCACGGTGCAGCAAAGCCGCGTGCTGCTCGGCCCGCAACGGCTCGAGCTTGGCATGGACGCCGGTCAAGATGGTTGACGCATCCGGTACGCGCGGCGGTGTCCAATCCGGGACAGGGGCCGCATTCACTTTGTAAATCGCAGTCATGGCCGGACGTTATGCAAGTAACCGCCCAAGTCCAAGTGGCATTACGCATGGATCAGAGGATCAGGCCCGGATCGTTACCCATGTCCAAGCCGGGGAAAACAGCACTCTCCAACACATTCCGATCCAGCCCCGTCAAACTCTGCATCACCCAAGCCGCATGCGCGCGGACATCGCCCGTCGGCATCAGATCACGATCCTGGTACAGATCACCATCACCCAAGCCAGGCCATTGACCAAAAACACGCCCACCTTTGATCGCGCCACCGGCAAGGATCATCAGCCCGCCCGTACCGTGGTCTGTACCAAGCGTTCCGTTCTGGCGCGCTGTACGACCAAACTCGGTCATCGCAACAACCGCTGTCTTGCGCCACGTGTTCCCGCGCATCTTGCCCCGCAGGGTCAGCAGTGTTTCCGCCAGACGGGTTAACGCGGTGTTCATGAAGCGCGGTTGCCCACCGTGGGTGTCCCACCCGTTCAATGAAAAGGCTGCGATCCTCGCTTCGTCCGACAGACGCGCAGCCGCAAACTCGGCAATTTGCACGTGGCTGCCCTTGCGTCGTTTCTGTATGTCGTCGGTCACTTCCGACAATATCTGGGCTTCGGCCAAAGCGGCATGCAAGGCTGGATCCGACTCCGTTACAATCTCAAGCAATCGCGCGGCTTGCGGGCTCAGGCTCAGGTCCGCATCCGGCGACCAATTTGCCACTTCTGCCGGTCCCTGAAGCAACAGCATATCGCTGCGCCCAACGGCGTAGGCGGTCTGTGACGTCACGCCGGGGACTGCCTGTAGCATGCGGTTCAACCATCCATCTCGGACGCCGGCCATGCTTGTGGTTCCGGCCTCCAACAGGTCCTGACCATCGAAATGGCTGCGTTTGTCACGGTAGGGCGTCGAAACAGCATGCACGAAAGAAAGCTGCCCCGCTTCCCACATCGGGATCAGCGGCCCAAGGCTTGGATGCATTGCAAAGTAGCCATCAAGATCATAGGCACCGCCCTCGGGTCCGAGGGCCAACGACCCGCGAAGCGTGTTAAAGGCGGGATCACCATAGGGCTGCACAACATCCAGCCCGTCCATGCCGCCCCGAAGGATGATAACGACCAAACGCGTATCCCAGGGTGCTGCTGCAAAGCTCACCGGTGTCAGCAGCGGACTGGCGGCCAGGGAACATCCAATCACCCCAGTGCGGGCCAAAAAGTCACGGCGAGATAAGGACGACGACATCGTAATCTCCTATTTGCGCTGGAACGCTGGGGACATAAGGACAAGGCCCACAGCCTCGGGACGGCTTTCGGCAGATGCCGCGGCAAATCGGACCGCATCATCCGCGAAACGCCCCAACGCGGTTTCAGCAAAGTCACGCGGATCAGGCAGCGGATCTTTCACACGAACAGGTACGGCCATGGCCCAAGATACCCGGGCAGCAACCCCTTGCGGCGTGATCCATTTGAAATCCTCTTCCGCCCAACCGTCCGGTCCAACCGGGCGTTCCCATGTCTGCCCCATGCGTGTCAGGGGTTGGCTGAAAAACCGGCCAATCCACTTTTCCTCACGCTCCGCAAAGGATTCCTTGGGGATTGCCAGAGCGCGCAATGCTGATGACACAAAATCAATGGGCAGTTTGAAGTTTGACAACGTAGGCTGCCATACCGCTGGATGACCCAGCAGCGCCTCATAGACCGGCGTCAGCGCGCCGTCGCTTTCGACATATGCCGCCTCCAACGCGTCGATCAATTCGGGATCGGGAGTGTCTGATACGAAATGAACCGCCAGCTTCCAGGCCAAGTGTCGTGCGGTGGCCGGATGCGCAGCAAGGTCAGACAAAGCGCCGCGCACCCATTTCACATTTGGCTGCTCGCCATACGCCACGCCAAGTACGTTTTCGGCACCGGGTTCCGCAAAATCTTTTCGAAACTTGAAACCGTTGCGCGCATCAAAGGTCAAACCGGTAAACAGCTCGGCCAGTTGCGTCACGTCTTCCTGAGTATACGATCCGTCGACCCCCAGCGTGTGCAGCTCCAGAACCTCGCGCGCAAGATTTTCGTTCAAGCCAGCCGGTTTCTTGGGACCTCGTTTGATTGCGCGTGCACTTGTGGGACCCATGGCACGGGTCTGATCCAGATAGTCCAACATCAGCGGGTGCATGACGGCAGACTGCAGCAAGTCTTCAAATCGCCCGGCAACAAACGGACGAATGGCATCTTCAATATAGGGTGACGTCCCTCGTCGAATGACGCCACGCTTGCCGCGCGCGGTAAAGTGATCCGCCCAAAACGCAACGATCCGTTCCCGGAAAGCTGTTTGCGTATGTGTGCGCCGCAACATCGTTTGGCCCAGCCAGCCAAACATGGCTATCCGCGCTTCCTTGTTCAGCACGTTTCGTTGCTTGCGGGCAGCGGCGGCAAGCTCAGTCCCACGATTTCTGCGCCGAATTTCGTTTTGATCCTGCGCCGCGACCATGCGTGACCTGAACTTGGCAAAGCTTTCAATGGGAAACGCGCTTTGCATCACGTCAGGACCTGACAAACCCTCCAGCATTTGCCCAATGCTTTCCGGCGGCCCGTGCACAGGTGACAGTCCGAATCCAAACCGGATTTCGGCAAGTTGAGGGTCAAAATCACGCACGTCTACGCACCATGGGACTTTCTGAACACGGTCCCAAGATAGCATCGGTTGCCCACGTTTTCACGGGGCAACCGGATGTCATTGCGCAATTGCTTGCCTAGTCCTGCGGAATAACGCGCAGACCCAGTTCCATCAGCTGATCACTGGTGGGATCAGACGGTGCCTGCATCATCAGATCTTCGGCCCGCTGGTTCATCGGGAACAAGATCACTTCGCGGATGTTCTGCTCGCCCGCCAGCAGCATCACGATCCGGTCAATGCCCGCAGCACATCCACCGTGAGGAGGCGCGCCATATTGGAACGCGTTGACCATACCACCAAAGCGTTTGCGCACCTCGGCCTCGTCATAGCCTGCGATCTCGAACGCCTTGAACATGATCTCGGGCCGGTGGTTCCGGATCGCCCCCGACACCAGCTCATAGCCGTTGCACGCCAGGTCATACTGAAAACCCAGCACCTTGAGCGGGTCACCCTGCAGCGCCTCCATCCCGCCCTGCGGCATGGAGAAGGGGTTGTGTTCAAAGTCGACCTTGCCGGTTTCCTCATCCGCCTCGTAGATCGGGAAATCCACGATCCAGGCAAAGGCGAAACGATCTTCGTCGATAAGCTTGAGTTCCTCGCCAATCACGTTGCGCGCCCGGCCTGCGATGGCTTCGAACGCCTTCGGCTTGCCACCAAGGAAGAAGGCCGCGTCGCCCACACCCAGACCAAGTTGCTGACGGATTGCTTCGGTGCGTTCGGGACCGATGTTCTTGGCCAACGGACCAGCCGCTTCCATGCCCTCGCCCTGATCACGCCAGAAGATATAGCCCATCCCGGGCAGACCCTCTTTTTGCGCATAAGCGTTCATCCGGTCACAGAATTTACGGCTGCCACCTGTGGGCGCTGGAATGGCGCGGATCTCGGTGCCTTCTTGCTCCAATAGCTTTGCGAAAATCGCAAAGCCGGAATCGCGGAAGTGGTCGGAGACCACTTGCATTTTAATAGGGTTGCGCAGGTCGGGCTTGTCGGACCCATACCACAGGGCTGCATCACGGTAGCTGATCTGCTCCCATGTCTCGGGCGCGTCAACCTTCTTGCCGCCGCCGAACTCTTCGAACACGCCAGCCAGCACAGGGGCGATGGTGTCGAACACATCCTGCTGCTCGACAAAGGACATCTCAAGGTCAAGCTGGTAGAAGTCGGTGGGCGAGCGGTCGGCGCGCGGGTCCTCGTCGCGGAAACAGGGCGCGATCTGGAAATACTTGTCAAAGCCCGACACCATCAGCAGCTGCTTGAACTGCTGCGGGGCCTGCGGCAGAGCATAGAACTTGCCCGGATGCAGGCGCGACGGCACTAGGAAGTCACGCGCCCCTTCGGGCGAGGACGCGGTGATGATCGGCGTCTGGTACTCGCGGAATTCCTTGTTCCACATGCGCTTGCGGATCGACGCCACGACGTCGGACCGCAGCTTCATGTTCTCCTGCATCTTGTCGCGGCGCAGGTCGAGATAGCGATAGGCCAGGCGCGTTTCTTCCGGGTACTCCTGATCGCCAAACACCATCAACGGCAGCTCTGCCGAATGGCCCAGCACTTCGATATCGCGGACATAGACCTCAATCTCGCCCGTGGGCAGCTTGGGATTGATCAGGCTGCCGTCCCGCGCTTTCACGTTGCCGTCGATACGGATGCACCATTCGCTGCGCACCTTCTCGACCTCGGCAAAGACCGGGCTATCGGGGTCGCACAGCACCTGCGTCACGCCATAGTGGTCGCGCAGGTCGATGAACAACACGCCGCCATGGTCGCGCACCCGGTGGACCCAGCCCGACAGACGCACAGTATCACCCACATTGGCCGAGGTCAGAGCGGCGCAGGAGTGAGAGCGGTAGGCATGCATGGTGGAATCCCTTCGGGGCTGCGGTTTTTGATCGGCGCAGATACACCGGGCAGGGGGTGGAAAGTCAAGGCGACAACGCCGTTTGCCCCATGCTATCACCAAGGAAAAGGGAGGGTTCGATGGACGATAAATGGGCCAGGGGCATGGGCGTGCGCCGGACCGTGCTGGGCGATGCCCACGTGGACCGGGCCGAAGCAGTGAAAACGCCCTTTGACGCCCCATTTCAGGAACTGATCACCGAAGGGGCCTGGGGCACCGTCTGGGCCAGCGATGCGATCAGCCTGCGGGAACGGTCCATGCTGACCCTCGCGCTGCTGGCAGCAACCGGCAACTTCGATGAAATCCCCATGCACATCCGCGCCACGGCGCGGACGGGAGCCAGCAAACAGGATGTGACAGAAGCATTCCAGCATGTCGCCATCTATGCAGGCGTGCCGCGCGCCAACCGCGCGCTGAAAATTGCCAAGGAGACCTTTGCCGAAATGGAAGCCGAGACATGAGCGACGGTCCCCTCTTCCACCGGGATCGCACCTGGCACCCGAAACCACTGTCGCCCGACTACAAGACAAGCGTGGTGCGCTCACCGCAAAAGGCGCTCTTGTCGATGAACACGACGCTGAGCGAGGAAACCGGCCCGGTCTTTGCGCACGACATGCTGGGCGAACTCGACAACGACCTGATCCTCAACTTCGCCAAGCCCGGCGAAATGGCGCTGGGTCAGCGCATCATCGTGCACGGTCGGGTGCTGGACGAAAACGGGCGTGGTGTTCCGGGCGCGCTTCTGGAGTTCTGGCAAGCCAACGCGGGAGGACGTTATCGCCACGCGAAAGAAGGGTACCTCGCACCGCTCGACCCGAACTTTGGCGGCTGCGGGCGCACGATCACAGATGCCGACGGCCAATACAGCTTCCGCACAATCAAGCCCGGCGCTTACCCATGGCCCAACGGCGTGAACGATTGGCGCCCGGCCCACATCCACTTCTCTGTCTTCGGGCGCAGCTTTGGTCAGCGCCTGATCACCCAGATGTATTTCGAAGGCGACCCGCTGATCCCGCTTTGCCCCATCGTGCGCACGATCAGCGACCCGGAGGCTGTTGCCCAACTCATCGCGCCGCTCGACATGAACAACACGGTGCCCATGGACGCGCGCGCCTACACGTTCGACATCGTGCTGCGCGGGCGCCGGTCGACCATGTTCGAAAACCGGATGGAGGGGAACTGATGCAAAAGCTGACCCCCCTCAAGGAAAGCCCGTCGCAGACAGCGGGGCCTTATGTTCATATCGGATGCGTGCCGAATTTCTGCGGTATCACAGGCGTTTATGACCAAGACCTTGGATCGACCATGGTCAACGACCAAACCAAGGGCGAGCGGATCACCGTCACGGGCACCGTGTTCGACGGCACGGGCACACCGCTCAAGGATGCGTTGGTCGAGATTTGGCAGGCCGATACCGACGGCATTTACAAAACCGGTGATCCACGCGGCGCGGGTGATCCGAACTTCACCGGCTGGGGGCGTGCCGCGGGCGACTACGACACGGGCATCTGGACATTCGAAACGATCAAACCCGGCGCGGTTCCCTTCCCCGATGGGCGGATGATGGCGCCGCATATCGCCTTCTGGATCGTGGCGCGGGGCATCAACATCGGACTGCAAACGCGGATTTATTTCCCGAACGATCCGATGGTGGCAAACGACCCGTGGCTGACGCGCATCGAACATCAGAACCGCGTGCAAACCCTGATCGCCAAGGAAGCGTCACCAGCAACTTTTCAATTCGACATCCACCTGCAGGGACCGGACGAAACCATCTTTTTCGATGTCTGAAACGAAAAACGCGGGCCAACGTGGGCCCGCGCTTCATTGGTTTATAATGCCTTACAGCAGGTCGAACCGGTCGTTGTTCATAACCTTGGTCCATGCGGCGACAAAGTCGTTCACGAACTTCTCGGCATTGTCGTCCTGCGCATACACCTCAGCATAGGACCGCAGGATCGAGTTTGAGCCAAAGACCAGGTCAGCACTGGTGGCCGTGTACTTGATCGCACCGGTTGCGCGGTCGCGCAGCTCATAGCTGCCGTCGCCCGCCGGGTGCCAACTGTAACCCATGTCGGTCAGGTTGACGAAGAAGTCCTGCGTCAACTGGCCAACCCGGTCGGTGAAGACACCATGCGAAGTGCCGCCATGGTTGGTGCCCAACACACGCATACCACCCAACAGGGCCGTCATTTCCTGCGCATTCAGACCCATCAGCTGCGCGCGATCCAGCGTCAGTTCTTCGGCGCTGATTGCAAGGTCAGCCTTGGCAAAGTTCCGGAAACCATCCGCATGGGGTTCGAGAACATCAAAGCTGTCGGCGTCGGTCTGTGCGTCCGTTGAATCACCGCGACCCGGCGTGAACGGCACGGTCACATCGAAACCAGCCGCCTTTGCGGCCGCTTCCACAGCAACATTGCCCGCCAGCACGATGACGTCCGCAACCGATGCGCCTGTTTCCGCTGCAATCGGCTCCAATGCGGCCAAAACGGCGTCCAGACGCTCGGGTTCGTTGCCTTCCCACGTGCGTTGCGGTGCCAGACGGATGCGCGCGCCATTGGCCCCGCCCCGTTTGTCCGACCCACGGTAGGTGCGGGCGCTGTCCCAAGCCGTCGCAATCAGGTCACCGTGGCTAACACCGCTTGCCGCAATCTTGGCCTTCACAGCATCCACATCGTACCCGGTGTTGCCTGCAGGGATCGGGTCTTGCCAGATCAGATCCTCGGCAGGCACATCGGGACCGATGTAGTTGGCGCGCGGCCCCATATCGCGGTGGGTCAGCTTGAACCACGCGCGGGCAAAGGTGTCGCGGAAGTACGCCTCATCCGCCATGAACCGTTCCGAGATTTCGCGATAGATCGGGTCGACCTTCATCGCCATATCCGCGTCAGTCATCATGGGCATCACCCGCTTCGACGGATCGGACGCATCAACAGGCATGTCCTCTTCCTTGATGTCGACGGGCTGCCACTGGTTCGCACCGGCAGGTGATTTCGTCAGCTCCCAGTCATAGCCAAACAGCAGCTTGAAATAGCCCATGTCGAACTTGGTCGGTTCCGTTGTCCATGCGCCTTCAATGCCCGATGTGACAAGCGAGCTGGCCTTGTCCGTCTGGTTGGGGTTCATCCACCCCATGCCCTGCGCTTCGATACCTGCGCCTTCGGGTTCGGCACCCAATGCACCTGCATCGCCATTGCCGTGCGCCTTGCCGACGGTGTGACCACCCGCTGTCAGCGCCGCCGTTTCCTCGTCGTTCATGGCCATGCGGGCAAAGGTTTCGCGAACATGCAGTGCCGTACGAGCTGGGTCAGGATTGCCGTTCACACCTTCTGGGTTGACGTAGATCAGACCCATGTGCACGGCGGCCAGCGGGTTCGCCATGGTCGACGGATCGTCCAAATCTTCGTACCGGTTTTCACTTGGGGCAAGCCACTCAGCCTCTTCCCCCCAGTTGATATCGATGCCGGGCGCCCATGTATCGGCACGACCAAAGCCAAAGCCAAAGGTTTTCAAGCCCATGGATTCATAGGCAATATTCCCTGCCAGCAGCATCAGGTCAGCCCAGGACAGGGCATTGCCGTATTTCTTCTTGATGGGCCACAGCAGGCGACGGGCTTTATCCAGGCTCGCGTTATCAGGCCAGGAATTCAGCGGTGCAAAACGCTGGTCACCGGCGGAACCGCCACCGCGTCCGTCCTGCATCCGGTACGTACCAGCAGCGTGCCACGCCATGCGGATCATCAAGCCACCGTAATGTCCCCAGTCCGCGGGCCACCAGGGTTGGCTGTCGGTCATCAACGCATGCAAGTCCGCCTTGACCGCATCATAGTCGAGCCCTTTGACGGCGTCCCGATAGTCGAAATCCGGGTCCATTGGATTGGTCCGGGCGCCGTGCTGGTGAAGCACCTCAACCTTGAGGGCATTCGGCCACCAATCCTTGTTGGTGCGCCCACCAAAGGTGCTGTGCAGGCTCGCGCCGTGCATCACCGGGCATTTGCCGATGTCGTTGCCGTCCATGTCAGTCTCCATTCATTGCTGCGTTGCGTGTCGTTGCTAAGGTCTGATCTAGGGAAAGTTAAGAATCATTCTAGACTTGTCTTCAGAATGATTTCCGCCCTCCGCTGATACATCCCAATGCGCACGATTCGCCCATGATCAGGTGAACCATCGCACTTACAAAGACAAACCTAGAAGCAACTGACGATTTGTAGAAGTTGCATTTTCCAATGATCTCCATAACTAAAACCTATGAATATCACTTTGCGACAACTCCGATACTTCAAGGCACTGGCCGAGGATCTGCACTTTGGTCGTGCGGCCGACCGCTGCGCCATCTCTCAACCCGCCCTCTCCGTCCAAATTCGCGAGTTGGAAGAAAACCTGGGCGTCGAATTGTTTGAACGGCAACCCCGCGCCCTGCGCCTGACACAGCGGGGTGAGGAGTTCGCAGAACGCGCCAATCCGATTCTGCAAGCCGTGGACGAGCTGGGGGACTGGGCCCAAACCGCCCGCGGTCGTGGGTTGAGCCTGTTGCGCCTTGGGATCATTCCCACGATCGCCCCCTACCTGCTGCCAAATTTCATAAGTGCGTTGACGGAAGCCCACCCCAAGGTCGACTTGCACGTGCGCGAAACCGTTACTCCGCGCCTGGTGGACGAATTGCTGGATGGCCAACTTGACGCGGCCATTGTGGCCCTGCCGCTTGACGAACCCGCGCTTGTCGAAACGCCACTTTTTACCGAAGAAATGGTGTTGATCCGCCCGAACACCGATCAGAACGCGACACCCGTTCAACTGGACACACTGGCATCAATGCGCCTCTTGCTTCTGGAGGAAGGGCACTGTTTTCGCGATCAGGCCATATCGTTCTGCAACATCAATCCAAACCGCCCCGGCGGCGGGCTGGACGGCAGTTCGCTAGGCACATTGGTGCAGATGGTGGGCGCGGGCATCGGGGTCACGTTGATCCCGGAAATGGCAATCGACGTGGAAACACGATCAGCACCTGTTTGCATCAATCGCTTTGACGCGCCGGCCCCACAACGCTCCATCGGTCTCGCGTGGCGCGCGTCAAATCCGATGGGCGAAATGCTGAATGAACTTGCGGACATTGTGCAGAAGGCCGCCGGGCGCGGCGAAGACCAACAACCCGCTGCATAGCAGACAAGCGAAGGGTCCAAACGGGAAACGCCGCCCAGAAGGGCGGCGTTTTGGTTGCGGGAGTAGGATTTGAACCTACGACCTTCAGGTTATGAGCCTGACGAGCTACCGGGCTGCTCCATCCCGCGCCAGTTGGTTTGGGTCATGTACGCCGAGTCGCGGGGGACCGCAAGACCGTCCCCCACATTTGCTGTCAGAAAACCGTCATAAAATCGCGCAGCTACTCCCAGAACTCCGCCTGCCATTCCAAGTTTGGCAGTTCTTCGACAACTTCAAAGGCAATCGTGTCGCGATAGACGCGATCATGGCGATCGGTAACCGTAATTTCGACGGTATGGGTACCCACAGGCAAATCGGCAGGCATATCCAGGCGCCATAAGTGGCTGCTGTTGTCCGTCAGCATCCAACCTTGAAACGGATTGGCTTTCCCGCTCCAGGACGTGCCCTGCCAAGTGGTGAAACCAGCTGTTTCATCCCCACCATCAACAGACCGTGCGGCGATCGAACCTTGCGTCGATTGCATGGCCAGCGCGAACGGGTCGGCATACTCGACCCCTTCCAGTTTCTCTTCACCCGTGCCGGATTGGGTCCGCTCGGCTTGCATCGCCTCACCGCCATTCAGAGCGGCAAAGACGACGGAAGATGTCGAGCCATTCCACACATTGACGGTCAACCATGTGCCCTCGGCCAGATCGTCCGTGGTCAACATCAACATGTCACCCAGATCACGGCGCACAACCGGCGGTGTCTGATCAAATTCCCGATCATACAGCGCACGATATGTCAGCAAACGGTCTGCCCACTCCCGAAACCGAGGCGTGTTGAACGACGCGTGAAACTGGTCTTCTGCATGGGTGTGGAAAGTGCGGTAGGTGTCGACAAATTCCGGCCCATTAAACGCAAGCTCATAGAAACCACGCGGGCTACCCAGCCGCTGCGTGCTGTGCGGAACCCCTTGAGCATTCAGGTCACCCGCCCACCAGCTGCCAGACAAACCGCCCGCGATGATCTGATGAAACGGTGCCGGCCCCACATTCGTGTTCTCTTCCCATCCGTGAAAGTGCTCGCCTTTTTCAATGTTTTCAGTGGTATGGGTGTGGCCAGCCAAGCCCAAAACCGGGCGATCCCCCAGCACGGCCACCAGTTCGTCCAGGTTATCTGTCTGGTGCTTCGCCGCCGTATTGTCGGTAAATGTCTGGAACGGAATATGCGCGGTCAGGACGATCAACTTGTCCTCGGGCACATTCGCCAGATCATTGGCCAGCCATTCCAACTGCCGCCCCGTGATCACACCGTTGTAGGTGTGGTTCTCGTCGGTGGCACAAAACGGATGCGGATCGACGCCGTTGCATGGGTAACGCACGTTATCAAGTCCGACAAAATGCACATCGCCAATGTCGAATGAATAATACTCAGGGCCCCATTCCCGTCGAAACGTATCGAAACTGTCTTTGTCATCCTCCGCATCGAAATCGATGTCGTGGTTGCCGCCGACGAAGTATTGTGGCGTTTGCCCGACGGCGATGATCGACTTGAAACGGGGATACAGGGACAAGTCATCCCCCATCACATCCCCGGCAAAGATCAGGCATTCGGTATCACTCAGGTCGCTGGTTGCCAGCATTTGGCCCGCAGTATCACGGACATAACCAATCTCGCGATTGGTGTAAGCCTGCGCATCGCCGAAGACGAGACAGTTGAAGTCGGGCCCGACCGCATCCTCAATCAATGGGAAATTGATTGCTTCTGGCAGGGGGCCCGTGGGGGCGATCCCGCCAAAGCGTAGATCCGGCGACCCTTCAACCTTGTGAATATAGGCAAATTGCGGAACCATGTCGGCGCTCACAGGGGTGCTGTATCCCGCGGGCTTGGTCACCATCAGGTTCATATCGTCATAGGCCGGCAGCGCATATGTCCCATCGTCCCCGGTCAAGACCACTTCGCGCCCGTTGGACACTGGCACACCGGACAACCCGGTCTCGCCCGGGTCCAGCTTCGAATTTCGGTTGGCGTCCAGAAACACAGTGCCGTGCGCCATATCCGCCCCGTCACCACTGCCGCGGATCGTTTCAACTGCCCCAATGTAAGCTGGGTCTTTGGCCAGTGCCGAACAGGCTAAAAGCGACAGTGCGGTTGTCAGAAAATACTTTTGCATAGCGGACCTCTCAGTGATCAGAGGTGTCCAGCATGGTCAGAGTCTGTGTCGGGGCAACAACCGCAGCGTGAATTTTTGACGACAAATGCCAGTTCGGCGTCAATCCGCCGTGTCTTGCCAGATCGCCCTCACCCACTGCGATGGCAAAACATAGCGACGAAGGCTCTGAAACTTGCGGGCTTGGCGCGCCGCGCGGGCAATGTGCTGCAGCGGTGGAAGATAGGGCAGGCTATCCGAGAACTGGCCAATGGCCGCATCCGCAGGGTTGGGCACGCCAGCAAAGATAACCACACGCGCGTCACGGGGCAGCCTGGGTTCAATAAAGTAATTCAATGGAAACAGAGGGATACACTCGATCCGAAAATGGCGTACCCAGCGCTTTGGCCAAAACTTTACGCCATTCGGCGCTGTTTTTGTTACGAAAACCTGTTCCCATTTGTAGGTGTCCGCAACGGCTTGTGGGTCTTCGGCAAACGCGCGTTGCAAATCGGCAAGCGCGCCAACCGGCATCCGATAGATCGATGTCTGGCCCAGCTTGTGAAACGGTTTCGCGACATTTCGCGCCAACACCACATCCTCAGGCGCCCCGAATGAAAAGAAGTCGTCGAGCGACCCGGTGATCACCACATCCAGATCCAGAAACAGAACCGGGCCTTCCAAATCCGGCAGGGTTTCGGCCCAAAGTCGTGACTTGGGCCATTTTCCACGCGTGTTTTTGGGCATTTCGCCAGGCATGGGGGGCAAATCATGGCAAATCACTTCATCCCGAACGCCCTGGCGTATGTCGGTGTAACAAACGAATTTGAAGGGCGGCGTGATATTGCGCGCGACCATCTGGTACAGGCGATTGATGTATGGCGCACCATAGCGGGTGCCCCAATTGATGCACATGATCTGTTTGGTCATTCTGCGTCCTACCAAGCCGCGCGTTGGCACGCAATCAGGTGTATCTGGTGACCTCTGATGAAGTCGATGTACGGCGCCCTTAGAAGCAGCCTCATTCCGCGACGTTAGGGCCAACGGGCAGGGGTCGTATACGAGAATTGACTTTGTATGGTCCGCCAACACGAACATCACCGCACAAAAAAACCGCCCCGGAAGGGCGGTTGATTTATGAAACATCGTCAGAGAGATACAATTAAAGGGCTTTTTAGGTTTGGCAGTGACCTACTCTCCCACGCCTTAAGACGCAGTACCATCGGCGCTACAGCACTTAACGGCCGGGTTCGGGATGGGACCGGGTGTTTTGCTTGCGCTATGACCACCAAACCGAAAAAGCCCTCTAAGTCCAAGTCATGTACGACTGATTGTGTGTGTATGCTCTTGATGTATCGTTCGAAGTCTTGCTTCTACTGGATCAAATCAAGCCTATCGGACAATTAGTACCAGTCAACTGAACGCATTACTGCGCTTACATCTCTGGCCTATCGACGTGGTGGTCTACCACGGTCCTCAGGGATACCTTGTTTTGAGGGGGGCTTCCCGCTTAGATGCCTTCAGCGGTTATCCTGTCCGAACATAGCTACCCAGCACTGCCGTTGGCACGACAACTGGTCCACCAGTGGTTCGTTCACCCCGGTCCTCTCGTACTAGGGGCAACTCCTCTCAAGTATCCTACACCCACGGAAGATAGGGACCGAACTGTCTCACGACGTTCTAAACCCAGCTCACGTACCTCTTTAAACGGCGAACAGCCGTACCCTTGGGACCTGCTCCAGCCCCAGGATGAGATGAGCCGACATCGAGGTGCCAAACACTGCCGTCGATATGGACTCTTGGGCAGTATCAGCCTGTTATCCCCGGCGTACCTTTTATCCGTTGAGCGATGGCCCTTCCACTCGGGACCACCGGATCACTATGGCCGTCTTTCGACTCTGCTCGACTTGTCAGTCTCGCAGTCAGGCTGGCTTCTGCCATTGCACTCAACGAGCGATTTCCGACCGCTCTGAGCCAACCTTCGCGCGCCTCCGTTACGCTTTAGGAGGCGACCGCCCCAGTCAAACTACCCGCCACACAGGGTCCCGGATCCGGATAACGGACCGCGGTTAGACATCAAGCAAAGCAAGGGTGGTATCTCAAGGGAGGCTCCACAAAGACTAGCGTCTCTGCTTCAAAGCCCACCACCTATCCTGCACATGCTTGGCCTGATGCCAGTGTGAAGCTGTAGTAAAGGTGCACGGGGTCTTTCCGTCTAACCGCGGGAAACCTGCATCTTGACAGGTAATTCAATTTCGCTGAGTCTATGTTGGAGACAGCGGGGAAGTCGTTACGCCATTCGTGCAGGTCGGAACTTACCCGACAAGGAATTTCGCTACCTTAGGACCGTTATAGTTACGGCCGCCGTTTACCTGGGCTTCAATTCAAGGCTCTCACCTCTCCTTTTAACCTTCAGGCACCGGGCAGGCGTCAGACCCTATACGTCGTCTTGCGACTTCGCAGAGCCCTGTGTTTTTAATAAACAGTCGCCACCCCCTGGTTTGTGCCCCCAGCCCCTAGTTGCCTAGGAACCGGGCCTCCTTCTCGCGAACTTACGGAGGTATTTTGCCGAGTTCCTTCAACATAGTTCTCTCAAGCGCCTTGGTATTCTCTACCAGTCCACCTGTGTCGGTTTAGGGTACGATCTTATAGGAGGGCTATTTCCAGGAACCTCTTAGCAGCCCATTCAATCCGATAAGGATGAACTACCTTCGAGATCCGTCACCACTCCATGGCCCAGGAATATTAACCTGGTTCCCATCGACTACGCCTTTCGGCCTCGCCTTAGGGGTCGGCTTACCCTGCTCAGATTAGCTTTAAGCAGGAACCCTTGGACTTTCGGCGAGAGTGTCTCTCACACTCTTTGTCGCTACTCATGTCATCATTCTCACTAGTGATCTCTCCACCGGATCGCTCACGCGCCGGCTTCACTGAAAGCTTCTCTCCTCCAATGCGGGCGAACCCGCTAAGGAGGAATGAAACTATGTCACACTACGCTCTGCTACCATGCCTTACGGCATCCTAAGCTTCGGCTCATGGCTTGAGCCCCGTTACATCTTCGCCGCAGGACAACTTATTTAGACCAGTGAGCTGTTACGCTATCTTTAAAGGATGGCTGCTTCTAAGCCAACCTCCTGGTTGTTTTGGTCGTCCCACTTGCTTTCCCACTTAGCCATGAATTGGGGGCCTTAGCTGTAGGTCAGGGTTGTTTCCCTCTCCACGACGGACGTTAGCATTCGCCGTGTGTCTGCCATCTAGTACTCCCGGGTATTCGGAGTTTGGTTAGGATCAGTAAGCCTGTGGGGCCCCATTACCCATCCAGTGCTCTACCCCCCGGGGTATTCGGATGACGCTCTACCTAAATAGATTTCGCAGAGAACCAGCTATCTCCGAGTTTGATTGGCCTTTCACCCCTAGGCACAATTCATCCCGATCTTTTTCAACAGATGTGGGTTCGGCCCTCCAGTAAGTGTTACCTTACCTTCAGCCTGATCATGCCTAGATCACTCGGTTTCGGGTCTGATCCACCTAACTCGACGCCCTATTAAGACTCGCTTTCGCTGCGCCTACACCTAACGGCTTAAGCTTGCTAGATAGACCAAGTCGATGACCCATTATACAAAAGGTACGCTGTCAGGCCGCAAGGGCCCTCCAACTGATTGTAGGCGTTCGGTTTCAGGAGCTGTTTCACTCCCCTCGTCGGGGTGCTTTTCACCTTTCCCTCACGGTACTGGTTCACTATCGGTCAGTAAGGAGTACTTAGCCTTCGAAGGTGGTCCTCCGATCTTCAGACAGAATTTCACGTGTTCCGCCCTACTTAATACGTCCAATCATGCTTCCAATACGGGGCTGTCACCCACTATGGCCGACCTTTCCAGGTCGTTCTTGTCACAATCATGGCTCGGCTGGTCCCCGTTCGCTCGCCGCTACTAGGGGAGTATCAATTGATTTCCTTTCCTCCGGGTACTTAGATGTTTCAGTTCCCCGGGTTTGCTCTTTTAAACCTATGTATTCAGTCTAAAAGTACCTGTTTCAGCGACATATAAGCTGGCTTGCGCCAATTATATGAAACTGTCAGGTGGGTTGCCCCATTCAGAGATCCATGGATCAAAGCTTATTCTCAGCTCCTCATGGCTTATCGCAGAGTATCACGTCTTTCATCGCCTCTTACTGCCAAGGCATTCACCAAACGCCCTTCTCGCGCTTGATTTGATCCAGAAAAAGTAAGACTTGCGTCAAACGCGGATGCACAGCTGGTAACTTAATGCATCCATTCTTCTGGTATCAAAAGCATACTTTCCCGCCAGCATGTTTTGTAACCATGCTGACAATTGAACAGTCACGTGTGTCTACCATCCGTGCGGGAGGCAGACTGTGCTGTTCGGGTTAGTGTACTTGACTTGGACAACTCTGTTTGTTTCAGCAGGGATATACGTAACGCAGCGAGGAAGCACCGGGTTACATACCTTCCACCGAAGTGGAACCAAACTGAGATCATCGCCACACTCGGCGCGATCAAACAGTGTTGATTGTTACTTTGAGATTGCTCTCAAAGTAACTTGTATCTCTCTATACGATGTCAATTCGCCCGGATCGGACGAGTAAAAGCGCCGTAGCGCTCTTACTGATCTGATCCATCAACTGTCTTGAACCATTCCGGAAGCGTTGTCCGCGCGATATGGTGTATGCCGGGTGACCGGATAACGCCGTCATTGTCGCTGAACTTCATATCCGAGGTTATGATGTCATATGCGTCGCTGACTGCCTTGCTCCAGGGTTGAACCTGCAGGCTTTCAGCTGTCTCAAAGAACTTTTTGGCGTGAGTGCCTGCTCGTTGCCAAGCAAGTCCAGGCATACCCGGCAAGTCAGTGCGACCTAGTGCAGTACGCGTCTCGTTAACCTCAGTAAGCTCCTGCATCGAGGAAAACTTGAGGTGAACCAGATAAACTCCCTTTGGAAACGCATATGAATGCGTTGGCTTTCCATCGGTTGCTATAGCAACACCATGCCTCACAAGAGGAATGGGTTCTTTCACCGCCCATGCTTTGCTGTAGTGACCGGAGATCACTGCCGCATCCCGCTGATCAAACACCGAAGTGTCTCGATCAATCTCGCTGTCGTTGGGCGCCTCAAACAGGTTGAGACCCATCGAAAACACCGCGTCATCATGCTGGCTTTCAAGCAGTTGCCTGATATTACCGTGCATTTGCGGATCTACGCAGATCAGTTCATCAGCATCCGTCCTGATCACCCAGTTATAAAACCGAAGCAATCCTGACTGAAACTTGTTCAACATCCAATTCCGACGTCGATCGAACTTTTCCAGGTTGTCC
>NZ_CANMBJ010000006.1:0-292500 GCF_947496075.1 uncultured Tateyamaria sp. | reverse complement strand
TGGGTCAGATCGGCATAAAATTACCCGCGCCCATGCGCTCCGTCATACGCCTGTCATCAACATATGGGGTTATCCACAGACCTATCCCCAAGACTCACCAGACTCAGTGGCCAGACTCGGGTGAATCGCAGCCGATTCAACCGAGCGAGTCGCCCGATTCACCGATTCAGCACCCAGATTTTTTGAAAATCCCATGCCCGACCCCCGATTCACACCTGACTCGCGACGCAAACAGCGCCCGATTCAGGGCAAATCAGCCCTCAGGTCGCTACTTTTCTGACCAGAGTGGGAACACGCAGCGCCAAAAGCGCCAGAATCACGGTCAGATACACCAAAGGCTCCAACTGAAATCCCTTGCTGAGCCAGACAAAGTGCACCCCGGACAGAATCGCGACCGGATAGGTCAGCAGATGCAGCCGACGCCAGACAGCGCCCAGCCACTTTACGGATGTATTGTTCGACGTCAGCGCCAGCGGCAGCATCAGGATAAACGCGGCCATCCCTATTGTAATGTACGGGCGCTTGATGATGTCCGCCACAACGCGGTCAATGGACTGCACATCCAGCACCGCCCACACCAGCAGATGCAGCACGACATATGTAAAGGCGAGCACGCCGATGGTCCGTCTGAACTTGATCAGGTTGACGCCAATGAACCGGCGCAAGGGCGAGATGCACAAGCCGATGATCACAAGCTGCAGCGCGATCTCTCCGAGCTCACGCTCAAGGGCGTTGATGGGCTCACGGCCAAGCCCCCCAGTCTGTGCCATATATAGAAGTACGGGGACCGGGATCAGGTACACTATATACACTGCCCATGTGGGGACCTTGCGGGCCGCCTGATTGATCCGATCCACCAGCATCAGAAATTCGCGCGCAGGTCCATGCCGTCATACAGGCTGGCCACGTCTTCTTCGTACCCGTTGAACATCAATGTCGGCTGGCGCTTGGCAAACAGGCCACCACCAACCATGCGCTCACTCGCCTGGCTCCAGCGCGGGTGATCCACCTCCGGGTTCACATTACTATAGAAGCCATACTCGCGCCCGTTCGCCTTGTTCCAGCTGGTGGGCGGCTCGTCTTCGGTGACGGTGATGCGCACAATCGACTTGATCGATTTGAACCCATACTTCCACGGC
The DNA here is from genome assembly GCF_947496075.1 of uncultured Tateyamaria sp. Classification (GTDB taxonomy): domain Bacteria; phylum Pseudomonadota; class Alphaproteobacteria; order Rhodobacterales; family Rhodobacteraceae; genus Tateyamaria. The sequence continues at coordinate 291,361 of NZ_CANMBJ010000006.1, read as the reverse complement.
ACCACCAAGCGGATGGGCGCACCATTCTGGTTCGGGATTGGCTTGCCGTAGATCCCCGTCGCCATCATCGTCAGCGGATGCATCGCCTCGTCCAGACGCAGACCCTCAACATAAGGCCAGTCCAGAACAGGGAAGCGCACACCGGGCATCTCGTCCGGACGCAGGGCCGTTTCAAAGGCCACGTATTTCGCACCCTCCTGCACACCGGCCAAGTTCAACAGGTCGGCCAGCTCAAACCCGTTCCACGGGATCACCATCGACCACGCCTCGACACAGCGGAAGCGGTAGATGCGTTCCTCGATCGTCATGGCCTCCATGATCTGGCCCATGGAATAGTCGCCAGGATTGTCGACCAGCCCGTCGATGGCAACGGTCCACGGCTCGGTCGTCAGCGTATGCGCATTGCGCGCCGGATCGCTCTTGCCCGTCCCGAACTCGTAGAAGTTATTGTACTGTGTGATGTCTTCCCAGGAATTGGGCTCAAGCTCGGCCTCCTGGCTGCGCGCCATGCCTGCCGCACCGATCAGTCCCAGACCCATTGCCCCCGCCATGATCTGCCGACGGTTCATATACGCCGCCAACGGCGTCGCGTCGGCGCGCGTGAGGGTGTTTTTCCAACGATGGGCCATTCAGGTGTCTCCTACGATTTCAAGCACCATGGCACATAGATGGGTCTGACCGGCTACCAAAATGATATTCGCTCACGCCCTTGTCACCGGGTTGTAACTCGGAGTGATTTCGTTCAGCGGCCGCGACCGGCCATCATCCTGCACGATGCGCACATGGCGGCGGCGCATCATCCGTGGCTCTGCCACGCCAACAGAGTGCGCAATGGTCTCAACCTCGTGGATGATTTCACGGGCATAGCGGGTCACCCGCTTTTCCTTGTCCTCGACCACCAGCCCCTTCTGGAACCGCTTGTCATGCGTGGTGATGCCGGTGGGACATGTATTCTTGTTGCACTTCAGCGCCTGAATACAGCCCAGGCTGAACATGAAGCCGCGCGCGGTGGTGATGAAATCAGCGCCCGCCGCCAGCGCCCAGGCAATATCGCCCGGGTTCACCAGCTTGCCCGAGGCGACGATGCGAATGCGATCCTTCAGGCCCGCCTCATCCCGCAAATCGACAACAGCGACCAGCGCCTCGCGGATCGACATGCCCACCAGATCGATCAGAGGCATGGGTGCCGCACCCGTTCCGCCCTCACCGCCGTCTATTGTAATAAAGTCAGGCGCACAGGCCGCGCCCCGCGCGTTGATCGCGGCAAACAGCTCAGCCACGGGGCGCTCTGCCCCCACAACGGTTTTGATCCCCACCGGCTTCCCGGTCACACCGCGGATGTGGCACACCAGATCCAGCAGATCATTCCAGTCATTCACCTCGGCATGGCGGTTCGGCGAAATCCCATCCTGACCAACACGCAGGCCGCGGATACCAGCAATCTCCTCCGTCACCTTGGCTCCGGGCAGGATCCCCCCCTTGCCCGGCTTGGCCCCCTGCGCCAGCTTTATCTCGAACATCCGCACCTGCTTGTGGGCTGCCACCTCGCGCAGCTTGTCGTCACTCAGGTTGCCCTCTTCATCGCGGACACCGAACTTGGCCGTGCCGATCTGAAAGACGATGTCGCAACCACCCTCAAGGTGATACTTGCTGATCCCGCCCTCGCCCGTGTTCATCCACACACCCGCCTCTTTCGCACCCCGGCTCAGGGCACGCACGGCCGGTTTGGAAATGGCGCCATAGCTCATGCCGGAAATGTTGAAGAACGACCGCGCCGTGTAAGGTGTACGCGCGCCCTCACCAATCACCATGGGGGCGGTGCGGGCAAACTGATCCTCAAGCGGCGGGAAGGCCGCATTCACAAAGATCGGCGTACCGACAACATTCAGGTTGCGGGTCGATCCAAAGGCCACCGTGTTGCTGACCCCCTCGCCCGCCCGCTTGATCCACTCACGCTGCGCCCGGTTGAACGGCAGCTCCTCGCGGTCCATGGCAAAGAAGTATTGGCGAAAGAACTCGCCCAAGGTCGAGAACAAATGCCGGAACCGCCCGATGACCGGATAATTCCGCCGGATCGCATCGTGGGTCTGGGCCCGGTCGATGACGAACATGACCAAAGCCACGGCAACCGCCAAACCAATAATGAAAAAGAAGCCGAGGACCAGAACCTCGAGCACAGACATTGCAAATCCCACGACACCATCCCTCTAAAGTTCCGCACACTGTGCAAAGCCCGGAGCAAGGAAGCAAGCACAGGCGGGTTTCTGCCATGCTTAACAAAGTCGTGAGTGGAAATGTGAAGACGGCCCAGCTTAGGGGCTCAATGGCGCGTTTCAAGATAGTGTGGGAAAAATTTCCACGTGATCCATACACCGATATCACGCGTTTCCCTTTCGATGCCGCATGACGGGTATCGCAACCTATTAAGGGAGACACTCATATGTTCCGCAAGACACTTCTCGCCTCCGTCGCAATCGCCGCCGTTGCAACTGCCGCGTTCGCCGGTACAGCCAAAAAAGACATCGTTGACACAGCCGTCAGCGCAGGCTCTTTCGAAACACTCGTGGCCGCAGTCCAGGCCGCCGATCTGGTCGACACGCTGAAAGGCGAAGGTCCCTTCACCGTATTCGCACCCACGGACGAAGCGTTCGCCGCCCTGCCCGAAGGCACAGTCGAAAGCCTGCTGCTGCCCGAGAACAAGGACCAGCTGACCGCCATCCTTACCTACCACGTTGTCCCGGGCAAAGTGATGTCGACCGATCTGCAGGACGACATGGAAGCCACCACCGTTCAGGGTGACGCCGTCACCATCGACCTCGACGACGGCGTAAAGGTCGACGAGGCCAATGTCGTCAGCGCCGACATCGAAACCTCGAACGGCGTGATCCACGTGATCGACAAGGTGATCCTGCCCGAAACAAGCAGCTAAACCAACGACGCGGGGTCCCCGGATCCCGCACCAGAACACCGGGGGCCCCACCGCACGGGGCCTCCACCGCAGACGCAACACCCCGGTTCCGGCCCCATACTGCACATTCGCAGCACATGAGGCCCAAGATGACCGACCCCCTCCATCACATCCTGCTCTCCCAGATCGACGCACACGCTTTGCCGCGCGACCGCGACACGCACGACGCCGAGGCGCAAAACGAACTCGAAATGTCCATCCTCACCTCGGGCCTGCGCCAACCCATCGAAATCTGGCAACTCAGCCAACCCCGCGACGACCACCGCTACGGTCTGATCTCCGGCTTCCGCCGCCTCGCCGCCGCCCGCACGCTTGAACCGAGACGATCCCCGCCTTCCTGCGAACCCCCAAGGACATCCCCGACGCGCTTGCCTCCATGGTGACGGAAAACGAAATCCGCGCCCAGATCAGCCCGTGGGAGAAAGGGCGGCTCATCCTCGATTGCGTCCGCTCCGATCTGTTCGACACCGAAGACGCCGCACTCAGCGCCCTGTTCGGCACGCTCTCACGTCAGAAGAAAGCACGGCTGCGCAGCATCGTGCTGGTGGTGCAGGTCTTCGACGGGTCGCTTGCCACACCTGAACGGCTGTCGGTCGCACGCATCGAACGGCTGGCCTCGGCGCTCCGCGCCGGGTGGGAAGACCTCTTGTCTGACGCCCTCCGCACATCCCGCAGCGACACGCTCAATGGCCAATGGGCAGCACTCGAACCGGTGATCACCGAAGCACTCAATCCACAAAGCGGAGACGCCGCCCCCAACACCCGCAACGCCCCCCGCCGGTCGATCAAATTCGCCCAAGGTCTGCAAATCCGCCGTGAACTCACGCGCTCCGGCTGGATTCTCCGCTTTTCAGGGCCCGAGGCCAAGGTGCCGGGGCTGATGGACGACGTGATGGAAACGATCGAGCGGGTGTTCGGGTCAACGCACTAAAGCTGCGGCAAACACGGTTCATCGAAAACAGAGGGCGAGCAAAAGCTAGGCGTGCTCTTGAAGGTTGGCAAAACTTCAGTTCAGCCGACCCTGCACATTGTATCCGCACCTGCCCATCACTATTATATCAAGCGTAACGCCAACGGGACCCAGAACATGGATTGCACACTCGCCATTTGACCCCTCCACGGTTTCCAATAGCGAGCACTTTCAATGTCCCCTATCGTTCTGGCCGGCCTCAGCTGGCACACCCCGAACAACACACATCTTTTCACCGATCTGAACCTGACATTCGGGCTTGGCCGGACGGGCCTTGTTGGGCGCAACGGGACCGGCAAGACAACGCTTCTGCGCCTGATTGCGGGCGAAATCACCCCCTCGTCCGGCACCATAACAAAGCCCCCAAAGGTCGGGTTCCTGCAACAAAACCCCGAGCAGCGCAAAGACGCGACCCTGTCCGACCTGTTCGGCGTGACGGACCAACTTGCCATTCTTGCCCGCGCCGAAAAAGGCGAAGCGACCGCAGATGATCTGGCAGATGCAGATTGGACACTCGAGGCGCGCTTGGGCGCCGCCTTGGGCAACATGGGCCTGGACCAACCGCCAGAGACACCGCTTAATGCACTATCCGGCGGACAACGCACCCGCGCAGGGCTCGCGGCACTCATGTTCGCGGAACCGGATGCGCTTTTGCTGGACGAACCAACAAACCACCTCGATCACCTTGGACGCACACAGGTGGTCCAAGCCCTGCGCGCGTGGCAGGGCTGCGTCATCGTCGCAAGCCACGACCGCACCCTGCTGGCCGAGATGGACGCAATTGTCGAACTGACGACGCTTGGCGCACGCACCTATGGCGGCAACTACGCCGCCTATCGGGACATGAAAGCCGCCGAACTGGCAGCGGCAGAAACCGATCTGGCCCGCGCAGAACGCGCGGTGGCCGACACCCGGGCGCGGGTGCGGCTGGCGGCCGAACGCAAGGCCCGCACCGACCGGCAAGGCAGGCAGTTGCGCGCCTCGGGCAGCCAGTCAAAGCTCGTGCTCGACGCCGCAAAAGAACGCAGCGAGGGATCAGGCGCCTCCGCCGCCCGATTGCGCAACCGTCAAATGGAGAAGGCAGACTCCACCCTCGAAGACGCACGCGAAGCACTCGAGGTTCTGCAACCTCTCACCATCGACATCCCGCCCTCCGGCTTGGTCGACGGACGCAACGTCTTGCAGGTCGACAACCTGCACTTCGGATACCAACAGGATCGGCCCATCCTCACCGATGTGTCCCTCACCATCCGCGGCCCGGAACGCATTGCGATCACGGGCGCAAACGGCTCGGGCAAATCAACCTTGCTTGCCTGCATTCACGGCGATCTGCACCCGCAGGCCGGTTCCATCGCACTCCATGTCCCGGCGGCCCTCCTCGATCAGGACCTCAGCCTGTTCGATCCAGAGGAAACGGTCCGCGACGCCTTCGCCCGCATCGACCCGGAGGCCAGCGAAAACACCCGACGCGCCGCCCTCGCCCGCTTCCTCTTTCGGGGGGATGATGCCCACCAACGCATCGGCGCGCTCAGCGGTGGACAACGCCTGCGCGCCGGATTAGCCTGTACCCTCGGACACAGCCAGCCGCGCCAACTCCTACTACTCGACGAACCCAGCAATCACCTCGATATCGAAGCGGTCGAGACATTGGAGGCCGCCCTCAGCGCATATGACGGCGCAATCCTTGTGGTCAGCCATGACCAGGAGTTTCTGGACCGGATTGGAATAGAGCGCAGGCTCACCTTGCCATGATCCCGCATCGCCAATACCGCGGGTTGCGCAGGAAGCGGACTTTGCAAAGTTTCAGACTATCGGCGGCTTTCCAGATAGGTACCGCCAATAGTAGATTTACATGATGCAGCTGTCATGCTGCGGCGCTATACGTCGAACCAGCAGTCCGCCGCAGGTGAGAAACCGATCGGACAGCCAACGAGTAGTTTACGGACAAACTCTACTTTACCGCGGTCAATATCTTATCGGGGTCCGCGATACATATAAAATACCCCTCATTCCTCCGCATCATCAAACCCTTTGGCCTGAGATGCTTTCACAGGCTTTTTCAGGTTTTTGCCGTTCTGTTTGAGTTCTAGCGTGTTGGCCAACGCAGCTTCAACATGCTCCGCATTTGCGAATCTGAAGGATCTGCTCTTTCTCTTCTTCTGTTTGTTAAACAAACTTTGCGAAAGGGTCCTTGCCTCGTCTTTTCCGTGCTTCACGTATATCTGGGCGAGCTTGCGAACTTCTTTTTCATCTTCCGGTTCAAGCCCGTAGATCTTGAGGAATTCTTGCCACTTCACCTGAGTGACCAAGGAAATGTCCAAATGTGGCTGGATGTCTTTTTTTGCCCGCGCTGCGTCCGCGCCGTCCTGTTGACCACCACCCGTTGTTTTCGCCCTATTTTTTGCGTAGCTCAAGATTTCGTCAAGAATCATCTTTTTGGTCAGTGAAGGCATGTTCAATGATATGGATGCAACACTGTGAGCGGTATCCAGGGAAGCAGCCATCCCTTTCTTCTGCCCCGCTACTTGCGCTTCGACAAATTGCTTAACTGCAATCTCGAAGGTGCCATTTTCCCAAATCTTCTTTTTCCAATCAGAGGCCTCCGAACTCTTCTCCGCAGTCCTTTGTTCGATCTTGCTATTCGTTGTCAAAACGAGCTGTTTGAGATCGATATGCAGTGTCTTGGCAAGTTCAGGGCCGACCTCGCTGATGACTCTGCGGTTTTTCATCGTGACAGCGATCCTGAAGATGCCAAACATCTCCACATCGGCTTTGTCCCTCAGGCCCAATTGGGTCGCAAAAGCGTCTGGCTTGCCAATCACTGAGTAGCAATAATCCATAAATGGGCTGTCTGACGAGTAAAAGATTGAGACATAATTCGCGACTAAAAAATTTCCAGCGTCCAGACGTATGGCCTGAAAGAGTTGTGGATCTTTGAGATCCAGTTCCGTTGTGTCTTGGGCGTCACCTTCAGCCATCAAGGTTGCAAAGTCATCAACGGAACCATCCAGATCAACGCCTCCCTGGATCGATCCGCCGTCCAAGGGCTCTTCCTCGCCAGGAGGGCCAAATCCCGGCATGTCGGCCATACCTGCGTCGGGATTCTTAAACAGTGACTTGAACTCCCAAAGGTTCGCACCGCTGACATTGATCTGACGCTTTGCGCCTGGTTCGATAAAGGTTTGAACGATCTCAACCGGATCTTTCTGATCCTTTAGAGCAATAATAAAATCCAGTGTATTTACAGCACTGGTGTTTCCCGCCACATGCGAACGGAAGAGTGGCAGCACTTGAGGGTGAGCCACAATGGCATCGATGCCGCCGCTGGCGTCAAATGATCCGATTTTTTTTCCGGATTCACCGGCTCTATAAAGAATGATGGGGTTTGTCATTTTGCCTTTCCTTTTTTGACGTTGTGCAAGAGAGCCATTTGAGGGCGCGATTCCGACAAGTAGGCGACAGACGCGCCCTTTGGCCCGCCTGATACGGGAGTTGGAGAACCTCTTGTCCACGACGGGCTGGAGGTTATGCCTAGTTGAGTCCTCACAGCCTTGGAAAAGGTTCACGACAAAACACGTCTTTCACCTGCTGAATGTTCGTCGATAGAATGGATCAGGTTTTGAAAGTCTGCTTCGGGCTGAGAGCAGTCATTTGACAGCATAGGGGTAAAGGCAACTCCGTCCCTTGAACCGGCCCAATACAAGCCCGTGGGGTGGTGTCGCACCGCTCATTCGGTAGCGTTTTATGGTCGCCAAGCACATTCCACAGAAATTCTGTTCGGCACAGGCACCAAAACACCAGCCCGCCGGGACGGGCTTGTGTTGGACCGGCGCCTGCGGCTTGATTCCGGTCTGGTCAGTGATTTGAATGAACGCGGTTTCGTCCCGCAGATCTAACGCATGGGTCGATCCAGCGGCGTCGGCTTTGGACTGGCAACTGCCACTAAAATGTCCCGCACGAAAGGCCACCACAAGTCAGGCAAGTCACGCTGGTGTGACGCTCCAAACCCTAACAAATCCTAAACCCACCTCTGTAACCCATTGAAGTCTATGGGAACGGGGGATGTCCCAGCGTGGGACACCCCCCAAAAGGCCCCATCCGGGGCCCATCAAGATCAGTGGATCACCGCATCCTCAGGGCGGGGCCGATTGGTCCCCGAAACCCGGTCCCCGATGAGCAACCCATCGGATCCAGCGGTCACCTCGATCGTGTCTCCATCCTTGATATCACCGGCCAGCAGCATCTCTGCCAGCGGGTTCTGGAGCGCCGATTGGATGACCCGTTTCAAGGGCCGCGCCCCAAACACAGGGTCATACCCCTCATCGGCCAGCCACGTCCGGGCCCCCTCATCCAGCAACAGCTCGATTTTCCGGGCCGCCAACCGTTTGAGAAGCCGGGCCATCTGGATGTCCACGATCCCGTCCATATCGTCCCGCCCCAGCCGATCAAAGATGATCGTCTCGTCCAGGCGGTTCAGGAACTCGGGCCGGAAATGCGCCCGCACCGCATCCATCACATCCCGCCGCGCATCGCTCGCATCCGCCCCGTCCGGCAGCTGGCTCAGCGCCTGCGCCCCCAGGTTCGATGTCAGGATGATCAGCGTCTGCTTGAAGTCGACCGTCCGGCCCTGACCATCGGTCAGCACCCCATCATCCAGAACCTGCAACAGAACGTTGAACACATCCGGGTGCGCTTTTTCGACCTCATCGAACAGCACCACCTGGTACGGTCGGCGCCGGACACTTTCAGTCAGCGCGCCACCCTCGTCATACCCGACATACCCCGGAGGAGCCCCGATCAGCCGCGCGACCGAATGCTTCTCCATGTACTCCGACATGTCGATCCGAACCATCGCGTGCTCGTCATCAAACAGGAACTCGGCCACCGCTTTGGTCAGCTCGGTCTTACCCACACCGGTCGGCCCGAGGAACAGGAAAGAGCCCAGCGGCCGGTTCTCATCGTTCAGACCCGCTCGCGCCCGGCGCACCGCATTGGCCACCGCCCGCACAGCACTGTCCTGACCAATCACACGGTTGTGCAGCTGCTCTTCCATACGCAACAGCTTCTCGCGCTCGCCTTCGAGCATCTTGGAGGTTGGAATACCGGTCCAACGTTCAACAACACTCGCGATCTGCTCGGGCCGTACAGCCTCCGCCACCATGGCATCGGTCTCGGCCCCTTCGGCCTCGCCCAGCTTGCGCTCAAGATCAGGGATCACGCCGTAGGACAGCTCACCCGCTTTCGCCAGATTGCCTTCACGCTTGGCGATATCCAAAGCCGCCCGCGCATGATCCAACTGCTCTTTGATGTCCCGGGCCGAGGCCAGCTTGTCCCGCTCGCCCTGCCACTGCGCCGTCATCTCGGCGCTGCGCTCCTGCAGATCGGCCAAGTCCTTTTCAAGCGTCTCAAGCCGATCTTTCGAGGCTTGATCATCCTCAAGGCGCAGCGCCTCAACCTCGATCTGCATTTGCAGGATCTGGCGGTCGAGTGCGTCCAATTCCTCGGGCTTGGAGTCTACTTCCATCCGCAAGCGCGACGCGGCCTCATCCACCAAGTCGATGGCCTTGTCCGGCAGGAACCGGTCAGTAATATAGCGATGGCTCAGCGTCGCAGCAGTTACCAGCGCACTGTCCGACACGCGCACACCGTGGTGGAGTTCGTACTTCTCCTTGATGCCCCGCAGGATGCTGATCGTATCCTCGACCGTCGGCTCAGCGATCATGACCGGCTGGAACCGACGCGCCAGTGCGGCGTCCTTCTCTACATACTTGCGGTATTCATCAAGGGTCGTGGCACCCACACAGTGCAACTCACCCCGCGCCAAGGCTGGCTTGATTAGGTTCGCCGCGTCCATCGCGCCATCCGTTTTGCCCGCGCCCACCAACGTGTGCATCTCGTCGATGAACAGGATGATCTCGCCCGCGGCTTCGGTCACTTCGGTCAGAACCGCCTTCAGCCGTTCCTCAAACTCACCGCGATACTTCGCGCCAGCAATCAGGGCGCCCATGTCCAAAGCCAGCAGCCGCTTGTTGCTCAGGCTTTCGGGCACATCACCATTCACGATGCGCAAGGCAAGCCCTTCGGCAATGGCCGTCTTACCGACACCGGGTTCACCAATCAGAACCGGGTTGTTTTTGGTGCGGCGGCTCAACACTTGCATGGCACGCCGGATTTCCTCGTCCCGGCCAATGATCGGGTCAATCTTGCCCGCCTCGGCGCGTTCGGTCAGGTCCATCGCGTATTTCTTCAACGCGTCGTACCCTTCTTCGGCGCTTGCGCTGTCAGCGGTCCGTCCCTTGCGAATGTCGTTGATGGCGGAATTCAAAGCCTGCGGGTTCACTTTGCCCGCCGCAAGCGCATCCTTCGCACCGGATTTGACCATGCCAAGCGCCATCAAGATGCGCTCGACGGGCACAAAGCTATCACCTGCCTTCTTGGCCAGCGCCTCGGCTTCGGCCAATACCTTCGCTGTCGCATTGTCCAGATAGACCTGTGCGGCATCGCCCGTCACCTTGGGCATCTTCGCCAGCGTCTGATCCACATGGGTCAGGACGCGGGCAGGATCACCACCGGCACGTGTGATTAGGTTGGATGCAAGGCCCTGCTCGTCATCCATCAGTGCTTTCAAGATATGTTCGGGGGCCAGCCGTTGATGGCTGTCGCGTGCAGCGATTGTCTGCGCTGCCTGAACAAAGCCGCGCGACCGCTCCGTGAACTTCGATAAGTCCATGGGTTATTTCTCCTTTGTCAGCGCCCTTTTCAAGCCGCGCCCTCCCGGAGGCACGCGGCCCAGCGGGCCTACGAAAACAAGATGGGGAACCGCCAAACGTTGCACAAGTGCCACAGGTGGAATTCCCACACGTTTTTCAGGGCCGCTATCGGTCGCGCTTCTACGCGTCAGCATCACGTCAATCCTTCACATTCGTACGGCCCATTCACGGCTTTTGGCAAAACCTCGCCGATTCAATGGGTTAGAAGAAACGCCATTTACCATACGCATCCGTTGCCAAAAAGCTAACAATTTCAGAATCTTGCTTAAAATCAGCCGCTTAATCTGAAACGTTGGGCACAGGTCTGTGACTCAACGTGACGGGGATTCCCCCTTAAATCCTGAAATCTCTCACCCATGTTGAATGGCACACGAGCAGAACCACAACATGTAGGTGACCCAAATGCAGACTGTTCCGTTGCAACTGAGCGATGTGATCTACAACGCCGCCACGCAGTCTTTCGAAGCACTCGTAACCGTGCACGACGCCACAGGCGCGCGCAGCTATGCCTGCGCCATCAATGCGCCCATTACGATGGAGTTCGCGGATGCCGCCAACGGCCTCGCAACCCAGGCGATGCGCCGTCACACACGAGGCCGCTCTGAAGTAACACACATGCCTGCCGCCATGGCACCGCGCCGCGCCAACCGGCTTGCCGGTTTGCGCCGTATGACGATTGATACGTTTGCCGCGCTGCGCCCACGCGCGGCCTGATTTCCCTCGTTCCGTTGCCCCACGGGCTTTGCGCAGCTTCTGTCCCCGCGCAAACCCCATCGCAACGGAACCAAACAGAGACAGGTGCCTGCCTGCTAAGTCTCTGAAACTGGCCCGGGTGCGTCCTGCATCCGGGCTTTTTTTCGTCTTCAACCTGCCCTAAGACCATCCAAACGCCAGATGCGGGGGACCAGACATGGCAGACGACAGGTTGATCGTGGCAATGGACGTGCCAAACGCTGTGGCCGGGTTAGAACTGGCTGACCAACTGGGGGACAGCGTAAGTTTCTACAAGATCGGGCTAGGCATGCTGACAGGTGGCGGCCTTGCCCTCGCGAATGAGCTGAAACAGGAACGGGGCAAGCGCATCTTTCTGGACATGAAGCTGTTCGACATTGGCGCCACGGTCGAGGCTGCGGTGCGGGGCCTTGCGCAATTCGACCTGGATTTCCTGACGGTGCATGGCGATCCCCACGTGGTGCAAGCCGCCAAGGAAGGGGCTGCGGGCAGCAACCTCAAGATTCTGGCCGTGACCGTCCTGACATCGCTGGATCGGGCGGATCTGGACGAATGCCTGATCCGGGCCGGCGATATCTCTGATCTGGTCACGGAACGAGCGGGGCGCGCCTTTGCGGCCGGTGCTGACGGTGTCATTGCATCACCCCATGAAGCACGCGCGATCCGCACCCTGCCCGAGGCAGATGGTCGGCTGATTGTCACACCCGGCGTCCGCCCGGCAGGGGCCGATCTGGGCGATCAGAAGCGCGTTGCGACGCCAGCGAATGCCATTGCAGACGGCGTTGATCATGTCGTGGTGGGGCGCCCGATCTGGAAAGCACCCAGCCCAAAGGCCGCAGCCGAGGCGATTTTGTCAGAAATGCTTAGTCCGCAGGCATCTGCGCCAAACCACTGAGTTCACGCAGCTTTTCTTAACCCTTGGCAGTCGCCATGCGGTGGCTGCATCAACAGTTTGTGCCATTTAAGCAACGCACCACAGGATATTGGAAAGGTCAGGAAATCCGGACTCGGAAAACTCCCGTAAAGGTGGTAACTTGACTTTAGGTGATACTCCCCGACGAACCGGCTCTTCCTGAGGTTCGTCACCTCCCCCCGCTCCGCGCGGGGGGCTTTATGTCAGGGTCTTTCAATCGTCGCAGACATGACACCGGCCAAGTAGTCGCGCAGGCGCGGCTTGAATTGTGGCACGACCCATTCGTGGTCCAGGAACGTCTGTACATCCATCAGATCCCACGCCTGTCCTTCATCCCCAAGAGAGATCTGGCTGGCCATGTCCGCAGGCACGTGTGCCGCGAAAAACCATGAAATCTTTCCACTGCTGGACCCATAATCGCGGCCCCAGCGCACGAGGTCAGGATTGATCCTCAGGTTCAACTCCTCCTGGGTTTCCCGCAAGGCACATTGCAAGGGTGTCTCACCCGCTTCCCAGCCACCGCCCGGCAAATCCCAGTGACTGGGCCACAGCAGTCCGGGCTTGTCATCGCGCAAGAGTGTCGCCAGGCGATCGCCCACAAACAGGGCGAGTTTCGCCCCGATCAACCGTCCAGCCATGTTCAACCCCTCACCAGTTTGCTACAGGAAAAGGACTAGCCACAAAGCCGCCCCATGCCCAGCCTATGCCGAGATTGCCTGACGACCTTTGAAGCGGGTTCCCGCTGCCCGTCCTGTGGTGCGCCGCGCGTGGTCAGCCATCCGGAACTCTTTGATCTGTCCATTGCGCATATGGATTGCGACGCGTTCTACGCCTCGGTCGAAAAGCGGGACGATCCCAGCCTCGAAGGCAAGCCGGTGATCATCGGCGGCGGGCGGCGCGGCGTTGTCTCGACCGCCTGTTACGTGGCCCGCATTCGTGGCGTCCGATCCGCCATGCCAATGTTCCAGGCACTCAAGCTGTGCCCCGAGGCCATCGTGATCAAGCCGCGGATGGAGGCCTATGCCGAAGCCTCGCGCGCCATCCGCGACATGATGGAAGAGATGACACCGGCCATCGAACCCCTGTCGCTGGACGAGGCGTTCCTCGACCTCACCGGCACCGCCCGCCTGCACGGCGCACCGCCAGCCGTGATACTGGCACGGCTCATCAAACGTATGCGGGATGAGCTTGGCCTGACCGGCTCCATCGGGCTGTCCCACAACAAGTTCCTCGCCAAGGTCGCCTCAGACCTTGAAAAACCGCACGGTTTCTCGATCATCGGAGCCGCTGAAACCGCCGACTTTCTGCGGGACAAGCCTGTGCGGTTGATCTGGGGCATTGGTCCGGCAGCACAAGCATCGCTCGACAAGGCGGGGATTCGTACGTTCGCCGACCTCCTGCGCTGGGAACAGACAGATCTGGTGGCGCGGTTCGGATCCATGGGCGACCGTCTCTGGAACCTCGCCCGGGGGAAAGACGCACGCCGGGTCACGCGCAATGCGCCGATGAAATCCATCAGCAACGAAACAACCTTCGGCGAAGACACCAGCAACCCTGACATTCTGGATGGGCACCTTTGGCGCATGGCCGAGAAAGTGTCGGGCCGGGCCAAGGTACGCGGGCTTGCAGGCCGGGTGGTGACACTCAAACTCAAGCGGCACGACCATTCATCGCTGACGCGGCGGGTGTCCCTGCGCGACCCGGCGCAACTGGCCGACACGATCTACCGCACAGCGCGCGGGCTATTCGACCAAGTGGGGGACGAGGGGCCGTACCGGCTCCTTGGCTGCGGTATCTCTGACCTCGTGGATGCAGACAGCGTACAGGCATCCGGCGACCTGCTTGACCCGGACGCGCGCAAACGCGGACAGGCAGAACGAGCAACCGACGCGATTCGGGATCGCTTTGGACCTGATGCCATCGTCAAAGGGCGCGCCCTGCGCTGACCGCTATTCCGCGGCGAGCGGCAAACGGCTTTGGCCGACCCGTGACACCTCGGCCACCACGGCACGCAACTGGTCCCGAACCGTATCAAAATCAGCGTTGGGCTCGATCAAACGCTCGTTCATATAGAGGGATCGGTCAATCTCGACCTGAATGGCATGCTGATTGCGGGACGGACGGCCATAGGCTTGCGTCACATAGGCGCCGGCAAAGGGCGCATTGCGGGCCACGGTAAACCCGGCAGAGGCAAAGGCCGCTTCGACAACATCCATGATGTCGCCACCAGCCGCTGCGCCAAAACGATCCCCCAACACCACGTCGGGACGCTTCCGCGCGCCTTGGGCAATGCCGTCCATCGCCTCGTGCGGCATCGAATGGCAATCAATCAAGACGGCCAAACCGTGATGCTGATGGGCACTGTCCAGCAGCTTTTGAAGCATCTGATGATAGGGGCGCCAATAGAGATCAATCCGCCGCTCTGCCTCGCGCATGGGCAACTTGCCGCGATAGATAACACGGCCATTGGCCACCACGCGGGGGATAACACCCAAACCGCTGGCGATACGTGGGTTGTGCCCCTGGCGGCGCACCCCTTCGATCAGGGCGGGGTCCAATTCATCCGCACTGCGGTTCAGGTCCACAAAGGCACGCGGCGCACCTGCCTTGAGCAAGGGCGCACCGTGCTGCGGCGCCATGTCGAACAGCTTGTCTACAAAGGCATCTTCGGATGACCGTATGATGCGTTCGTCCAGCACCGTCCTGCGCAGGAAACTCCACGGATAGTCGCGCCCGGAATGGGGCGACGCGAACACCGCGCATGACGTGCGGCGCTCCGGGTGCAGGACTTCGTACGCAACCTTTGGCATGGACCCTCCTCTGGTTTCCAACATAGCCTGAGAATTGGGAAAGCCAAAAGCCCTTGATCCTCTCTTCGACTCCTTTTATACGCCCCTCACCCGGCGCGGATTTCCGCGCCCGCTTTCTTTGTGGGCAGGCAATTCGGGACGGTCACAGTGGGCGATTAGCTCAGCGGTAGAGCACTTCGTTGACATCGAAGGGGTCACAAGTTCGATCCTTGTATCGCCCACCACCTATTCCGCCAACCGGGGCAACCCGCACGGCACCAAAACACCGGCACGCATGTGCCAGAACGCAACCCGGCGCTGCTTCGCGCCATGAAACATGAGGAAGAAGCGCCATGAAGGTTCGCAACTCGCTCCGTTCGCTGAAAAACCGGCACCGTGATTGCCGCGTTGTGCGTCGCAAGGGCCGCGTATACGTCATCAACAAGACGCAGCGCCGGTTCAAAGCACGCCAGGGCTAAGACCCAAGCGACAGAATGTCAGAAGGCCGTTCCGTTTTGGAGCGGCCTTTTTCTTTGGCAAGACGTGTGACGTTGGGCCCTATCGGCGACCGGTGGTTTTGCGGCCTTAGCTGACGCCGCCCGCATCAACCTGCTTCTCAAATCGCCACACATCCAATGGGAAAGCCACTTCCGATGTATCAAGGTCGACCCTCCGCTGACCCGCGTTGATCCAACCGGATTTCTCGTAAAAGCGACCGGCCCGATGATTGCCGACAGCACAGGCGAGCCATGCCAGGTCGTGCCCATTCGCCGCTACGCGGACCTCCGCGTCACCTATCAGCGCCTGGGCGACACCGGACCCACGCGCGACTTGCGAGACATACATCTGATAAAGCTCGTCATCCTTGACCATGCAAAATCCAAGCAAGTTCGAACCATCAACAGCGATCCGAGTGCAGGCAAGGTTTTCCAAAGCACGTTCCCGAAAGCTGTCCTCGGTGCGTAACTCACACAGCCTGCGCGGAACAATATCAGCATGTGCCTCGTGCCAACCAGACGCCCAAACTGCGCAAATCTGCTCTGCATGGCCTTCTGTCGGTCGCTCGAGTGTATAGTGCATGTGGCAAAGCTATCTTTGCGCTCTGGTGTGAGCAACGGATATTCCCAACACATCATCACCCGAACGGGACGATCAAAGCCAAAATACATTTGAGGCGACCAAGGTCGATTGGAGAAACTTGGACGTTCGCAACACAGTGAATTACAGCTTCGATCAATAGCACTTTTGGCCCAAGCTCCTTTTTATGGTACGCTATTCCATAGTTGATTTAAGACTTTGGAGTTTCATTATGACAACAATCGCGAAATTAAATTATCTTAGAAAGCAATCCGGACTTCCCCTGATACGGTTTGACCTGACGCGTCTGAGGGACGAAGACATTCAAGATTTGCGTGATGCGTATGCGGCGATGTACGAAATTTCCGATATCGCACAAGGGGATAATCGTGGGTATTATATATATGCGCGCGGGCATGGGTATGATCTCGACCTATGCCACAATGACAACCGTATCTTTCTCACTTGGCACAGATCTTACGTCTATTCATTCGAGAAAGCGCTGAACAGTGCCTTGCAATGGAAACGGCAGGACAACGAGCTTGAGCTAACGTTGCCGTATTGGGACTGGACACAGTTTTTGACGGCGACCCATGCCCCGAATGGCCTGCCCAAAGTTATTGATGACGAAAGCTATACGAACGCCGAAGGCGACGAGGTTCCCAACCCATTGGCGCGTGCCAAAAGCTTGTTCCGCATCGTTGGTCTGGGTCTTACCGGCGACGACCAGTACACAAGTCGTCTGCCCACCAGATTGCGGGGCGACATCCCCTTGTTGAAAAATGAGGTCGACCGATACCTGACCAACCCCAGCTTCAGCGCGTTTCAGGACGATTTCAATTTTGCCGCCCATGGGCATGTTCACGTGGTGGTCGGTGGCAGCGATCCGGCGTCACCTCTGCCCTTTCCGGCACGCGACATGGGGCGCACGGTCTCTGCTGCGTATGATCCGGTGTTTTGGCTTCACCACGCCATGTGTGACAAGGTTTGGGCCGATTGGCAGCAGATCTGGCCCAACGCCAACATCCCCCAGCACGTGCTCGACACGGTGGTCTACGACGGCAGGATTGGCGCTGACCTGATCGATAACGAAAATTCGCTTCGTTACATCTACTCCGAGGATTCCGTGGAAGCCGCCATCGGCGCTTTGGGCACGTCCGACACAGCACCGGCCGCCGCACTGTCAGCCGCGGCCAGCCAAGTAAAAGAGGTTCAACTTGGCACGGTCGAGGCAGGGTTCGTGCGCGCCGAGATGGAGTTCCACAAACTCCGCCCACCACGCGACAGCTTCGAGCTTCGGGTCTACATCGACAACCCATCTTGCGACGCCTCGACCGGCTACAAGGACGATTCATATGGCGGGCGCATCGTCTTTTTCGGGCACGGCCCATGTCATGGGGCGCCCGGACATTGCAATCCGGACCTTGCGATACGGGATGAGTATGACTTGCGCGCCAAACATCCCCTCAGGCATGAACATACCCGCTATCGTGTGGATATAACCCGCGGATTGCGCCGCTTCATTGGTCGGAAGAAGTCTGTGAAGAACTTGAAAGCCTATCTTGTCATTGTGGATGATGCTGGCAAACGCGTCTCGTCCGAGGCTGTCAGTTATGATCAGTGTTCTCTCAGGACTTTCGCCAAGGATTGACTTCAGTTTGGACTGATCATGGAACTTGCACTGACAGAAAACGCGTTAAAGGAGGGGGTGCTGAGGGTTTGGCTCCGCAGGATCCCCGACGAAGGCGGGATCGTGCACGCCTATGCGGTCAACAACCCAAACATCTCAACACCCGTGGCGTCTGCGACCCTCTATGGCCGTGGATCAGGTTCCACGGCCAGCGAGCGCACAATGTTGGTGTTCCGACTGAACATGGATGAGCTTGCTGGTCTGATATCTGTCGGTGACGCGTTGGAAATTCGGCTTGAGGGCGATGAAAACGGAGCCTTCAAGTTTGATGTTCTCGAGATCGAGTAAAGCGTCCCGCAATCGCCATTGAGCGCCGGTCCATGATGCTAGAGTGGGCCGGTGATGGGCGGTTGGCCGCCCCTCAGCAACGCAGCGTTTCAAGCGAAGCATCTGGCAGCAATCGGCGCGCAGAATCACCCTTGTAACGTCGGGTGAGCGCCTTTGTGTGACAACTACCGGATAAAGATGCGTGGCAGGCCCCAAGCGGTTGGGCTGCTTTACAAATCCGGCATCACGCCCCGGCCCTACAAAAAAGGCCAAAAATGTGTTAGGATACTGGTATTGATATACCTATTTTAAAGGAACTGATGACATGGCTGAGCTTGATCGTAAGAACCTTAAATTTGACGTTGATACCGCCTCTTTGGCAGACCTGCAGAAAATCCAAAGCATGATTATGGGCCGCATTGTCCAGGACATTCAGGCAAAGGCTGACCCGACCGCGATGTATGACAGCCACGGGTCCAATCACACAAATCATTCGGATGCCGTCGCGGCCCTCGCAGGAAGAGTGAACCCCGGAAACCGCTAATCGGGTGGGTCGAACCTCATATTCAATTTGGTTCGACCCAATAAATTTTTACAAGGTTAAACGATATGAATAGCATGTCCTTTCGGGCAATGCCTGATCGTGCGCCATTGCGTTGGATTATTTTAAAGATTCATCAACGCTGTAATCTCAATTGTTCTTATTGCTACGTTTACAATCGCGGAGATGACAGCTGGAAATCGCGACCCAAACAAATGGGCAACGATGTCATTGATCGCGTTTGCAAACTCATTGTTGAACACTGTGCGCAATACGGCATTGACGAATTTGTCATCGAACTCCATGGCGGCGAACCTATGCTCGTCGGGAAGGCACGGTTTGTTGAGATTGTTGAGCGGATCCGATCCGCCTGCGCGCCCTTGCTCATCAAGTTCTTGATGCAGACCAATGGCACGCTGCTGGATCAGGAGTGGAGCGACATCTTGGCAGAACACGCGGTTGCCGTAGGCATCAGCGTTGATGGCCCTGCCGAATTCGCGGATCAGAAACGGTTTTATCACAACGGCAAAGGTTCGACCAACGATGTGCTGCGACGCCTGTCTTCGGTAAAATCTCATCCCGACAGGCCATTTACGCACGGCTGCCTTGCCGTCATCGACCCATCTATCCCCGGCGCGGACATGATAGATTGGTTTGTGGACAACGACATCATGTATGCGGACCTTTTGCTGCCGCTTGGCAACCGGGCCAACCCACCGGAAGGATGGACTGGCCCCGAGCCCTATACGAGGTACATGCTCGACGCGTTCGAACGCTGGTGGGCGCTGGACGGCGATGCACCGCATATCCGTTTCTTCGAAATGATGATCCGCGCGCATTTGGGATACAAACCCGAACTGGATGCCCTTGGTGGCGATCTTGGCGCGCTGTGCGTCGTGGAAACCAACGGTGCCATCGGCATTTCGGACGTTATCAGCGTGTGCGGCGGATACAGCGGCACCGATCTGATAAATGTCTGGGACACCGGCCTGGATGAGCATGTCGAAAAACTGGACGTCGATCTGGTTCAGAAACCCTGCGCCACTTGCACCTCTTGTCCCGAGTTTTCAGCCTGCAACGGAGGCTACCTGCCGCACCGCTGGGACGGGGCCGGTTTCGACAACACATCCCTGTACTGCGAAACACTGTTTGCCCTGTCAGCACGCATCAGGGAGGCAATTGCCTCTTCCCTGCCCGCCAGCATGATCAAAACCAAGGAGGTTGCCGCATGACATCCCCTGACTTCTCTGCGTTCGATTGCTTTGCCCGTGCGGACAGCGCCGGCCCCAACCCCCTATTCGGGCTGGTTGCCCAAGGTTACGCAAATTCTGTGATCTCCAAGGTAATCGAAGAGACAGGGCGCAATGGTCTGACCGCAGCGCTTCAGTGCTGGATGGGCCAATTGCAGCCTTTGACCACGACGTGGCAGGCAAGCGTGTCAAAGCTTGGCCGGCGTATCTTTGACGAAGGTCAAAGGCCCGATCCCGAGCGTGCGGGCAGGTTGCTGCTGGATCTAAGCAGCAGCTTGGACAGTGCGGATTATGTTTTTGAGCTAAGCAGCGGGCTACCGGTCGTTTATGACGGTCGCATACACACGGCGACGGAGCCGGTGCATTTGATGAAAGAGAACGATCGGGTCACCGTTCATGGCCTGGATGATGGCCTGGCACTGTCCATCGATGGCGCGATTGCAATGGTCGAAACGAAACAATCGGTGGATTCGCTGTGTAATGATGGTGAGCCAGCGGTGCCTCTGGACATGTCGAAGGTCGACAACTTTGGTTGGGCAGCCGAAGTGTCCGAAGGCATCAACCTGATGGCCACCGTCAACCCAAACTACGAAATCTGGGTACGGCGCCTTCTCAATACCTTGATCCTGACCGAGCGGCTTGAAAACCGCACGTGTTCAGGCAGTTGGTCCGACACATCAGGGACAGTCTACATGTCCCAACCCAATTCCCTGCTCGAGGTCGGAGAGGTCCTAATACACGAATGTGCCCATCAGCATTTTCACCTGGCCTGCCGGGTGTTCCCCATGAAAACCGATACCGAGAATGGTCGGTATTTCTCGCCCCCGGTTGGCCGCGACCGTCCGCTGGATATGATACTGATAGCTTATCACGCATTCGCGAATGTCCTCACATATTACGAATGCGCGTTCGACATGTCGCTCGGCGATCAGCTTTCTCACAATCGCTACAAGAGCTTCAGCCAAGAGGTGGCTGTCCTCGAAAGCTATCTCGACAACAACAAGGGCCTGTCTGAACTGGGGCGCACCATTTTCACGACATTGCGCCAAAGCAGACAGGAACGGATCAGCACCTTACCGGACATCGCTGCTGATGCTTAGGCGCCAACGCCTGCTCTGTGTCAGACTGGCGTAGCCGCCAGATGACATACGATGCGCGCCATGGTTGAAACTCAAGCCCATTTCATGCATCCAGAAGACAATTCTGAAATGCAATAAACGGCGGATAGACCGGGTTTTTCCAGCACCGTTCAATTCTGGCTCGGACGGATGCAACCGAATGCTGCGAACACCCATGCAACCCGCGCTTTGATTGGGTTCCGATGATCAAGACATGTGTTCTCGCGTGCGCGCTGCTCGTGCTGTCACTCGGTATGACTTTGCTCGGTGCTAGGGCTCATGCGCAAGGCGCTGTGTGCGGCGATGCGGATGATGGGTTGGCGCGGATCAATACGCTTACGTCCGAGGCGCAGGATCAGATGCGCCCGTTGATGGCCGAGTATTTTCTGGACCAAACCAGCACATTTGGCACTGACAACATCACCGCCCAAATGTTTCAGCCGGGCTTATGCAGCGGGATTTTTGACGCGCCCACGCCGCCCCAAACGCTGTGGTTGCGCTTTGTCGTGTTCAACCCGCACGCGCTGGACGAACGCCGCGTTCTTGGTTTCGTGGAATACATCCTGGACGAGGTCGTCCTGTTCGAACTGCACAACGGAGAACTCAAGGAACGCGCCCGGAATGGGCGCACCCTTCCGTCTCCGGCAAAGGCAGATACTGCGATCAAGGTCGGGTTTCCCATCATCGCGAAAGCGGGCCAAGACATGGAATTCTACCTGCGCATTCGCGGCACGTTTGCACCAACCGTAACGGCGATGCTCATGTCCCCAGGGTTCTTCGACGATTGGACCACGTTGGAATTCTCAATGTCCGGGCTGACGCTCGCCTATCTGAGTGTCATAGCGCTGGTCAGCCTGATTGTTTTTCGACACATCGCGGTGCGATTTTACAAGTATTACACGCTCTACATGCTGTGCCTGTTCATATTCACCTTCCTCTATGACGGATGGTTGACCAAGCTGTTCGGCGTGACCCTACCAGTGACATTGGCAGCGCCCGTGTTCCTGTTCTTTACCGGGTTGGGCAACTTCGCCAATGTTCAGTACTGCCGTATCCTGTTGAAGGCGGATGCCGCCCCTTGGGCGTGGCAGGTGTCGTTCAAATGCCTTTCCGGTGTGGTCATCTTGGTGACTGGTCTGGCTGTGCTTGATCCTTGGCGACTGACGATCGGGCTGCACTTGATCTATTTCGTCAGTCCCATGATCCTCCTGGCCTTTGCCATCCAACAGATCAGGGCAGGCCTCCCTCAGGCTTGGCCTGTATCGGCATCACTGCTAGCCCTCAGCGTCGGCCTTTTTGTCGCCTTCTACTCCTTTCTGTTTCCAGCAGGCATTCCGCAGGCGTCATTCGCCTACGAACTGATTGTCTTGCGCCCCCTCGCGCTGTCCTACTCCCTCGCAATAATGGGTGAAACGCTGTTCATGATGCTGGCCATTTCGACAATGGTGCGCGCGATGCAGACCGAACGGCAAGCCGCAGTTGTTGAACTGGCGGCACTGGAACACCAGTTCGAAACGATCAAGAAAGAGCAAAACGAAGTGCAAGAGGTGACTTCGGCCCGCCTTGAAGCCCTGGAAACTGCATTGGCCAATGATCCCAACAACCGGCAGCATCTGTCGGTCAAGCAACAGTTCCTTGAACGCGCAACGGAGAGCGTTTTGGATAACATCAGCGATCAGGATTTTGGCGTGATGGAACTGGCATCCGAGCTTGCCGTCAGTCACAAAACACTCGGTCGCAGGCTGAAGGAAGCCAACGGACATTCTCCCGCGTCATTCATCAGATCCGTCCGTCTGAGTTTCGCACGCAATCTCATTCTGCTGCACCGTTACAAAACGGTCTCAGAGGTGTCCGCCGCTGCCGGGTTCGCTAGTGTCAGTCACTTCTCGAAACTCTACCGAGAGGAGTTTGGAGAGACGCCAGGAAAATCAATAAGTCTGTTTCGAAGCATTCAGTGACCACGGATCGCCAATCAAGGCCTCCGTTGCGCTTACCCACGTGCTTCGCAAGTCCCGAATGCGCCTACGATGATGACACGAGCGCGGGTTCGATCAGCTGGGACAGCGCCATATCAAAGGCCTCGGCCACCGCTGACCAGGAAAACCGGTGTTGCAACGCATGGGCGCGCGCGTTGACCGACATGATCGCCAACTGAGCCGGATCACCAAGAAGACTGATCAGCGCTTCCGCAATGTCCGCGGGGCGGGACACGTACATCTCAGCGCTTTCATGCTCCATGTAGAACGTCTCTGCCGCCGGAAAGAGCGTGGCGGCACCCGCCCAGTTCTCGCGAAACGAACTGTGATCCGGCACAACCTGTGCAGCTCCGGTCGCGGCATGTTCAAACGTCCCCAAACCCCAACCTTCACCCATTGCCGTTGTCAGGCCAATGTCAGCCGCACGCATGAGCTCCACCAGCCGCTGAAACGGGAGTGTTTCGCCCATGGGATTCAAAACGTTCCAATAGACGTGATGCTCGATCCCAAGGGCAC
Organism: uncultured Tateyamaria sp.; assembly: GCF_947496075.1. GTDB lineage: Bacteria > Pseudomonadota > Alphaproteobacteria > Rhodobacterales > Rhodobacteraceae > Tateyamaria. The sequence goes on along the minus strand of NZ_CANMBJ010000006.1, from coordinate 267,784 downwards.
AAATCTGGGCTCCAAGGCGCCGTTCCTCGTATCGTGTCAGGCCGGGAAGATGCAGATACAGATTTGCAGGGTGCGAACACAGAGCGATGGCAAACCCTTCAAGCGTAAGATCAATGCGTTTTCGGGGATACAGCCGGTTTGCATTCAGGATCATCGGCAGATCAACAAGGTTTTGCCAATCAGAAAACAGCGCCTTCCGCACCATGCGTCTGTCGATCGGTGGCGGATAGCGCAGGGTGCGATCGGGCTCCAATCCATGCGGTATGGCAATGGTATCAATCGGCTGCGGCGCGGTCGCAACCAAATGCCTGCGGACAAAGTCGGTATAGGTGATACACAGATCGGCGGGCATCAGAGCGTCATGAATCCTGTCGCCGACCGGTCGCCCTTCAACGGCCATGTAGACGGCCAGCTTTGACCGCGGCGCGTGTTTGCGAAAACGCTGCAGCACATCCGGGTATTTCCACGGCTGATCCACAAGAAGGATAACGTCCGGGTCGGCCTGCCGCAGCGCATCCGCCAGATACGGGTCCACAGCGGGGTCGCTCAAAGACGGGTGCGCCCCGACCACAGATACAGCGTCGATGGACGGAGGTGCTGTGACGCGGTCATACTGAAACAGTGTAACAGACCACCGCGCACGCAGTTCCTCTGCCAGACGCATGGACACATGGCACAGACCTGTACCGCCGACGCCAAGACCGGCCACAAAAAGCCGCCGGTCCCTGGTCTTGTTATCTCGTATGGATACGGTCACGCAGCCCATCGATCCATGCGGCAGTCATGGTTGCTCCGACACATCTCAAGTCCAGTAGACAGATCTTTTCATATCGGCGTAGATCGAGAAATCCAGGCAAGCCCCCTTTACCGTGCCGTTCAGTATCATCTGATGGGCAAGATACTGTGGCGCCTGAAAGTAATCCGTCTTTTGGTTCGACCCGGAAACGGGATCAAGCCCGTCCTGCCCATTCTTGTCCTTCATCACATAGCTGCCACCGGGCAAATCCTCGAACACCATGCGTCGCGCATAGTGGGCCTGCTTGAAGTAGTCCGACGGGTTGTTGATGCCCGGCACGGGATTGGTCACGATGTCGTTGATGTAGGCCGGTGGATATGACGCACCGGCCTCGTTGCCCGCGACTTGCACCTCGACCGAGACGTTGTTGAAATCGACCGATTTGGGGGTGTTCTGACCACCAGTGTTGACGGGCGGGTAAATCATCCAGATCACCAATCGGTTCTTATCATCGGCAAGGCACATGGAATTCGTTATGATGCGTTCCGCTCGGGCGCGCGTCGCCGACGGTGTGTAGGCACCTACCCAGAATCCGCTGCTCGAATACTCCTGCAGGGCTTTGACATAGTCGAAGTCATAGGTTTTGCCCGATGATGCCGCATGAACTCCGCCCTGCAGCTGCATCCGCAGCATCGCATCGATGTTCTGAACGAATGGTATCTCCTGGCTTTTGACATAGTCCTGATAGGTGCGGCGCGCCTCCTGAGCCGCCGGATCATTGCCACTCTGGTGATACGCCTCAATGACCAGATACAGCGCCCGCTGCTGGGCATAGGCCGACGCGACATAGTACTGGAAATATGTTTCAAGCGCCGCGTAACAGGACATCTTGCCAGCCTTGATCAGCGGCTCGGTCATTTCGGACCAAAGCTGAAGAACGCCTTTGCTGCTGCTGTTGCCACCGCCGCCAACAAGCAAGGTATTCACTTCGGCAATCACCACTTTCGCACCTTGATTGGTGTCAAGGATCTCCTCGACCAGGTTGGTGACCTCTTGCTGGCTCGTGCTGTCCGGATTGGCGGCATAGGTTAGGAACGTTTTGTACTGTACATTCAGTCTCGAGATGTACTGCTGCAGATCGTTGTCGCGTATTTCCCAAGCAAGATAGAGCTGCTCTTGCTCTATCGCTCTCAACTCCTTCTGGATCATTTTCATGTCTTCAGCGAGCTGATCGGTCAATGCTTCGACAGCGGTCGCAATGCTGTCCAACTGATCGCCCAAATCCTTGATCGCGTCCGCCTGACTGGTGTCGGGCGTACCGAAAATCTCACCCAGAACCCAGCCAGCAGCGGACCCCCCGGCCTCCTTTGCGGCGCCCGAAACCAACCCCGTTACAACTGCGGTTCCAACGGCAGCAAGAATTCCAACCATCGTTCTATCCTCCAGAGAAATTGCTGTTTGAAGACCCACTCACTTGGCGGGATATCTTGGAGTACCCCGCCCCCGCCATTCAGCAACCTGGGATAGAAAGATTGTCTCGGATGCGCATGATTTTGTCCGATCAGGCGCATTCACAACGCGTCATGGCCTGTAGTTGCGCCAGCACATCCGCTCCATATCAAGCTCAGGCCGTCAGCAACGCATCCCTGCGGTCCCCATCAGAATCCGATGAAGTAATCCGCCAGCACCATGAACAGTGGAATGCTCAGAATGGCGACCGGTGTGCCAAGGCCGGTGGATGCCCCGACATAGGCAGACGGGTTCGCTTCGGGCAATGCGCCACGCATGGTCGGCGGACCAGAGATGTCAGAACTCGACGCTGCCATGATCGACAACAACACCACACCGCCCGCCGAAAACCCGGTCAGGTGGTGCGCGATCAGCCCCGCACCAAACCCCAGCGCACCATGCACAAGCGGTGCCGTCAGCCCATAGAACAGATAGGCATGTGCCACCCCCTTCAGCTCGGACAGCCGTGACCACGCCTCGATCCCCATGATCAGCATCAGCACGGACAACAACCCCCGGAACAGCGGCTCGTAAAAGCTGGCATAGACACTCTCGGGCCGTGCAAACAGGCCCAGCGCCAATCCAAGGATCAGTGCCGAGATGGCGGGCGACCGCAATGTGTCCAACAATATCCCCTTGATCAGGCCTTGCTCGATCGCCGGGCCTCCGGTGCCGCCAACACCGCCCATCGTCATTGTACCATTGCCTTGCACGTTCGCGGCTTTCCGTGCCGCCGCCATTCGTGCCAGCACGATCGCTGTCACCAGTGCCGCGACGTCCATGAAAGGGTAAAGCGCACCGATAAATCCTTCATATGCGATGCCCTCGTCATCCAGCACCGCCATGCCCGCCGCGAGCGTCGAGGCTGAGACGGCCCCGAACAGACCAACTGTGGCTGTCGCATCCAGCTGCGACACGCCCCGCCAACGGGCCAGCGTCGCGCGCCCCAGAACAACAATGGCAATCCCGATCCCCGCAGCAAGCAGTGCGGGCACCGCCAGCGCAACAAAGTCAGCCTCACGCACCGAGATGCCCGCGCCAATCCCCACCTTGAGCAGCAGCAGGATCACAATGAATTTGTAGATGGGTTCCGGCACTTCGAATTTGCTGCCAAGGGCCGCGAGCATCATCCCTCCGATCAGAAAGGCGAGTGTCGGCTTCTGCATCTGGGTTAGGATGGTCAGAACAATGTCGGTGATGATGTCCATGGCGGGCCCCGCTTGCTTTGCTCCGGATGAGATAGGCCAACCCAAATTAGATAAAAAATATAACTATTGCCAATAATCGTTCTATATTATGAATGTATGGAGACGCTGAATTACCACCATCTACGCTATTTCCGCGCTGTCGCCCACGAGGGCAACTTGACCCGCGCCGCGGACAAGTTGAACCTGTCTCAGTCCGCTTTATCCACGCAGATCAAGGCGTTGGAGGCGCGGTTGGGTCACGACCTGTTTGACCGTGTGGGACGGCAGTTGAAACTGACCGAGGTTGGACGCATCGCCCTTGACCACGCTGACCGCATCTTTGGCACCGGGCAGGAATTGATGGAAACGTTGAACCGCAGCGCTGACCACGCCCCACCTCTGCGCGTCGGCGCGCTGTCGACCCTGTCGCGCAACTTCCAGATCCAGTTTCTGCGTCCCATTCTGGATCACCCCGAAGTCGATATTGTCCTGAAGTCCGGTCAAAACACCCCCCTGCTGCGCTCGCTCGCTGAACTGGCATTGGATGTTGTGCTGACCACGGATGCACCCACAAGCGCCGCTGGCTCCGATTTCATCGCCCATCGCCTCGCCGGGCATCCCGTCAGCCTGCATGGCACGCCCAACCGAATGGGGCATAAGTCACTGACGACACTTCTTGAATCGGAACCGGTTGTCGTACCGACGGAGAGCGCGATCCGCACCGGTTTCAACCGCCTGACCGCACGGCTCGGGGTCCAGCCCCGCATCATCGCCGATGTGGACGACATGGCGATGGTCCGCTTGCTTGCCCGTGAAGGGGTTGGCCTCGCCCTCGCCCCCGAGATCGTGTTGGCCGACGAAATTGCCTCCGGGCAATTGGTGACTGCCCCCTTCGACACTGGCATCACTGACACGTTCTATGCCGTCACCACGCAGCGCAGCTTTCCACACCCGATGCTTGACGTGTTGCTTCCCGATTGAGGTGGTGTTGTGCAGCACGGCACAGGCCCGCCCCTTGCGGCCCCCGCGCAACGCCATAGGTTGCGATAATGAACCAACAGAAAGGCTCTTCGCGCATGAGCGATCCGACCTACACGCCCCCTGCCAAATGGACATGGGACGCCGAAAGCGGCGGCCAGTTTGCATCCATCAACCGCCCCATCGCTGGTCCCACCCAAGACAAGGACCTGCCCGTCGGCAAGCACCCATTCCAGCTGTACTCCTTGGCGACGCCCAACGGGGTCAAGGTCACCATGCTGTTCGAAGAGCTGCTGGCGGCGGGTGTCACGGATGCCGAATACGATGCGTGGCTGATCAACATCGGTGACGGCGACCAATTCGGATCGGGCTTTGTGGATGCAAACCCCAACTCCAAGATCCCAGCGCTGATCGACCGCTCAGGCGACACGGAACTGCGGGTGTTCGAAAGCGGGTCGATCCTGATCCACCTCGCGGAAAAGTTTGGCAAGTTCCTCCCCGCCTCCGGTCCCGCGCGGACCGAGACATTGAACTGGCTGATGTGGCAGATGGGCTCTGCCCCGTTCCTCGGGGGTGGGTTCGGTCACTTCTATGCCTACGCGCCCGAGAAATATGAATACCCCATCAACCGCTACGCGATGGAGAGCAAGCGGCAGTTGGACGTGCTGGACCGCGAGCTGGCGAACAAACCGTTCGTCGCGGGCGACGAATATACGATTGCCGACATGGCGATCTGGCCCTGGTACGGGCAGCTTTGCCTCGGGCGGCTCTACTCCGCGGCGGAGTTCCTGGATGTCGAGAGCTACACCAACGTTCTGGCCTGGGCCAAGACCATCGACGCACGGCCCGCGACCCTGCGGGGACGGATGGTGAACCGGGCGTTTGGCGAACCGGAATTGCAGCTGCATGAACGCCATGATGCATCAGATTTTGACACCCAGACGCAGGACAAAATCGGGCCTAAGGACGACTGAACCCGGATCTGTCCCCGCGGGGACAAGGCGTGCGATGAGGATACCGAATATCAAGCGGTGTCTAAAATGGACGCCGAAACAAGGCGCTGCCGCACCGCGCGGTGTGGTAGCGCATTTTAACCACTTTGATCGCACACTCGTGCCCGACGGGGCGCCGTCGCTTGCCGGGGGCGTAGGTCAGGCTAGTTCACTGGGATCATACCTGATCCGGAGACTTGACCCATGCGCCTTGCTGCCCTTGCCCTTTTGATCGCCCTCCCCTCTGCTGCCATGGCTGATCTGACTGTCAGTTTCCGTGACGGCGCGCCCAAGGATCGCTTTACGATCAGCTATGACGGGGCCTGTGCATTGGACCAATTGGACGTGCAGATCGACCTTGGGGCAGCGCCTGCCGGGCTGATCTTTGACACCACGAGCGCAGGAGCCGGGGTTGAAGTGTTCCAGCCGCTGGAATGGGTATCCGGCACAGCGCGCACCTCTCAGGTCACGGATGGGGATACTGTTCTGTCCATGTCACTGGATGGGGTGGAACCGGGGGCAAGCTGGGCCTTTACTGCGGATATCGACGACACGACCAGCGCCCGCCAGATCACGGTGGATGGGTCAGAGATGGCCGGAGCCATGCTGCGCGCAGGCGGGCAGGCGGCGGTCTTTGACGCCTCCGGAGCGGCCACGGTCAAATTGCAAAACTGCCTGTCGTAAGGCGGAGGTGTCCTCTGCCCCGTGCGACGGCGCAATCAGCCTTGGGTGAAAAGTGTTGCGTAGCGCCGGTTGTCCTGTCCTTGCACCACGTTGCGGTTCATTTCGTCATGCAAGCGACTACGTCATGATGAAGAGCTATCGGGCAGCTGGCATTTGATCTTTTTGATACCGCAAGGCACTGAATAGCCTGCTCTCACTTGTTTTGATGTGAGGCGCGAAAATCGCGCGGTGCCTGGCCGGTCTTGGCCTCAAATGCGCGGGTAAAGGCGCTGCGTGAGGCGAACCCAACCAGATCTGCAACGCGCTTAACCGGCAAATCGGTTTGTCGGAGCAACTGGCCCGCGCGATTCATGCGCAAGTCGCGGAGCAATTCCATTGGCCCTGATCCATAGGCACCGGCAAAGCGCTTGGCGAACGCCGCCCTGCTCATACGAACATGTCCGGCCAAGCTTTCAACGGTGTGATTGTTGCCTGGAGCGTCCAGCATCACCTTGAGCGCGCTCCAGATGGATGGATCGGCCAGCGCCGCCATCCATCTGAACGAGCTTTCATCCTTGGCCAACCGCTTGCGCAACATCTCGATCATACATTGCATCAAAAGCGCACGGATCATTGCACGGCTTCCCAGTCGAGGGGATGAGATTTCGGTCAGCAAGGCCTGCAAGGTCGGGCGTACCTCACTGGGCGAGGGCACGTCTTCGATCATTGGCTCGCGAATGAGGTCAATAATGTCCGCAACTCCGCGCAACCCGACGGTAACGCGGGCGCAAAGAGCCGTGAGTTGGCCCGTGTCCGCTTGGTCCGTGCCAGCTAGCAGGCTGGCCAACTTCAAATCAGCCGGATTGCATTCTGGCACCGGATCATTGATCTCGCCAAAACTGCGCAAGGCATGGCTTTGCAAAGCCGGTACAAAAACAAGCATTCCGCGCGACACCTGGATTGGCTCATGGTCGCGCAAGCTGATTTCACCTTCACCTGACAAGATATAGTGCAAGGTAGCAGAGGCATCGCGCCCCAACCCAAGGTCGCAGGCCCCGCGCAGTTCACATAACGCAAACGGATCCGTAGCGATGTCCAGCTCATCGAAGATGTGGTCATACTTCATGCGGCGTCAGTATCCGGAAACCAGACGAAAAGGCACCTAAAAGTCCCCTCGGGCACGTATTCAAGACGCAAAGGCACAGTCCGTTTCATAGCTATGAAACATCGAAGCGAAACGGAAGGAATGACCCAATGTGCAACTGCAATGATCCTGATCACAAACACGATCGCACCAACATCACGCGACGGGCGGCTCTTCGGGGTGGTGTTGCCGCGACAGCCACTGCGGCGTCTGTGGCGGTCGGAGCGCATTCCGCGAGCGCGCAGCAGGCCAATCCCTATGCCGATCCAGCCGAACCCGCCCTGCCCCCTTCCAATATGAAACTTGATCTGTCGCGCGCAGCGCTTGTTGTGACGGACCCGCAAGTCGACTTCCTGCACCCCAAGGGTGTGACATGGGGTGTCATTGGTGCCAGCGTGACAGAGCACAACACGGTGGAAAATATCGAAACGCTGTTCAAGGCCGCAAAGGCCGCCGATATCACCACAGCTGTTTCGCCGCACTACTACTATCCGACGGATCACGGTTGGAAATTCGAGGGTGCGCTGGAAAAACTGATGCACAAGATCGGCATGTTCGACCGCAAAGGCCCGCTGAACCTGGATGGCTTCGAAGGATCTGGCGCCGATTGGATGCCGCAGTACAAGAAGTATATCGAGGACGGCAAAACCATCGTTACGTCGCCCCACAAGGTCTATGGCAACGACACCAACGACCTGTCACTGCAATTGCGGAAACAGGGCGTGGATCAGGTCATCCTTGCCGGGATGTCGGCCAACCTTTGCACCGAAAGCCACATGCGTGAGTTGCTTGAAGACGGGTTCGAGGTTGCTGTTGTGCGCGACGCAACTGCGGCCGCGATGTTGCCAGAGGGCGACGGTTACCTCGCCGCCCTGATCAACTTCCGTTACATGGCCAATGCCGTCTGGAGCACGGAAGAAGCTGTCGCACAAATCAGGGCTGCGACATAATCACCGCCCCCAATGTGCATCCGCCCCGCTTGAGCGGGGCGGGCATCACGACCATATTAAAGTTAGCGACACAGCCGGTGGCATCCCCAAGGAGTAAGAGAACATGAAGAAGATTGACGTCGACGCTGATCTGAAACGTTCGAAATTCTTGATCAAAGCCATGCTTCTGCAAGTGGTTCTGGTCCTTGTGGCCATGTTCATCTACTGGGCCTATTTGAAGCTCTGATATCGGGCTCAGATCAAAGTTTCTGTGCAATGGGCGCCTAGTCGCCCTCGGCTTCGGAAGGCAGAAGTGTCATGCGCCCTATCGCCGCCCCACCTGGCGGCAGATCAGGATCACGGGCAAGAGGCCCACGGCCACGATGACGAGGCTGGGCACCGCTGCGCCGTTCAGCCGTTCGTCAGACGCAAGCCGGTATGCCTGCACCGCCAGCGTGTCGTAGTTGAACGGGCGCATGATCAGGGTGGCCGGAAGCTCTTTCATCACATCCACGAAGACGATCAGCAGGGCTGTCAGCAGGCTGGGCGTGAGGATCGGCAGGTGCACGCGACGCAGGGTGGCAAAGGGGCCTTTGCCAAGCGACCGGCTGGCGGCATCCATGTTGGCGTGCACGAGCGCCTGTCCGCCTTCATAAGCGCCCAGCGCGGCCGCGAGGAACCGGACCATGTAGGCAAAGACCAGGAGCCAGATCGACCCGGTGATCAGCAACCCGGTCGAGATGTCGAAGGTCGCCCGCATCCAGGCATCAAGCGCGTTGTCGAAGGCGGCGAAGGGCACCAGCAGGCCAACCGCGATGACACCTCCGGGCACGGCGTAGCCAAGCCGCGCGATATAGGCTGCTGTTGTCGAGGACCGGCCCGGGCGGCTGCGCATGTAGTATCCAACTGCTATGGCCGCCCCGAGCGTCAGGACCGCGGCGGTGGAAGCCAGGACAAGCGAGTTGCGGATGAAGCCGAGATACCGTGTGCTGGTCAGCACCTGCTCGGACCCGAGCCCCATGTTGAACAGGGCGATGATGGGAAAGAGCGCGCCGAAAAGCACCGGGATGCCGCAGAGCGTGATGGCGGCCCCAGCCGACCACCCCGTCAGCTTGAGCGGCGGGTGGTGCCGTTGTCCGCGGCTGGGATCGTGGTACTTTGCCTGCCCCCGTTGCATCCGTTCGAGGATCGCCAGTAGCAGCGCGAAGGACAGGAGGCACAGCGCCAGTTGCGCGGCTCCGGCCCGGTCGCCCAAAGAGAACCAGCTGGTGTAGATGCCGGTGGCAAAGGTCTGCACGCCGAAATAGGCGACGGTGCCGAAATCGGCGATCGTCTCCATCACCGCCAGAAGGACACCCGCGGCGATGGCCGGGCGCGCAAGTGGCAGGCTGACCCGAAAGAAGGCCACCAGCGGGCGGGATCCGAGCGCACGCGCCGCCATGAAGGTCGACCCGCTTTGTTGCAGGAAGGCCGCGCGGCTGAGCAGGTAGACGTAAGGATAGAGCACAAGCACAAGCATGGCCGCCGCCCCGCCCAGAGAACGGATTTCGGGGAACCAGTAGTCGCGTGGTCCCCAGCCCGTTACGTCACGCAAGGTTGTCTGCACGATCCCTGGGTGATCGAGGATATGGGTGTAGGCATAGGCCAGCACGTAAGCCGGAAAGGCGAGAGGCAATACCAGCGCAATTTCGAACAGGCGCGCACCGGGAAAGCGGGTCATCGTGACCAGCCACGCCGCACCCACACCGATGGCGAAGGTTCCGGTGGACACGAGGACTACCAAAAGGATCGTATTGCCCGTGTAGCGCCACAACACTGTCGAGAGCAGATGCGTCAGCGTATCCGTTCCGCCCGTCAGCGCAGCAAGAGCCACCGCAAGCATGGGCAGAAGGCAGATCAGCGCGACGGTCCAACCCATGATGGACAGCGCACGGGGTGCGGCACCTTTTGGTGCGTCGGACTGGAAGAATGAGGTCAGCGCCACGTGATACCCTGCATCTGCGATTGTCGGGTTATCTTACGTTTTCTATCGGGTTTCCAGCCCTTTGGCGTGCCCGCCTTGGAGCAAGGCGCCCCGAAACATGCGCAACATCTGATATGCTCAGGGCACACCAAGCAGGAGAGACGCGTTATGTCATACATTGATGGCTTCATGGCCCCCGTGCGTACAGAAGACCGCGACACCTATGTTGCGTGGCTCAAGGACCAGCACGCCCTATTCAAGGAATACGGCGCCGATGTCATTGTCGACGCCTGGGAGGACAATGTGCCCGAGGGTGAAGTCACCTCAATGCACAAGGCTGTCGCCGTGAAGGAAGGGGAAAAGGTGTGCCTTGGCTGGATCATTTGGCCCGACAAGGACACGCGGGATGCGGCCTGGGCCAAGGTCATGGATGACCCGCGCATGTCGCCCGACCAGAACCCAATGCCCTTTGACGGGCAGCGCATGATCTTTGGCGGCTTCGCGCCCGTGCTGATAACGGACTAGTCGTAGCTGCGCTGATCCTCGATCACGAGGCCGTCCTTGGGCAAGGTGTTCGGGGCGTGCACCTCGATTGTGCCTTTGAGCTTGAGGGTGTCGATCACGGATTGTGAATAGGTTGCCTGATCTCCGCCCGGGCTTTCCAGCTGGACTGTCATTGCGTCCTGTTCGCCGTCGCGCCGCGCGATAACGCGGGCGCGGGTGACCTCGGGGTGCTTGGCCACCAATGCCGCTACCTGTTCGGGGCGGACGAACATACCCTTGATCTTTGTTGTCTGATCGGCGCGGCCCATCCAGCCCTTGATCCGCATATTGGTCCGGCCACATGGGCTGTGTCCGGGCAGCATGGCACTCATGTCGCCAGTGGCAAAGCGGATCAGCGGGTAGTCAGGATTGAGCGAGGTCACGATGACTTCGCCGACCTCACCTTCGGGCACCGGGTCACCTGTACCGGGAGTGACGATTTCGACAACGACCCCTTCGTCCACGATCATCCCTTCGAGGGCCGAGGATTCATAAGCGATGTTGCCCAGATCCGCTGTGGCGTAGGATTGCATGCAGGTGATGCCACGATCTTTGTAGTGCTCGCGCAGCGACGGGAAGAGCGCACCGCCACCCACAGCTGCCTTCGTAATCCCAAGCGTCACACCCATCTCGTCCGCCTTGTCGAGGATGATTTTCAGGTAGTCTGGCGTCCCTGCGTAAGCCGTGGTGCCTACGTCTCGCGCAGCTGTCACTTGGAGTTCGGTCTGCCCTGTACCAGCAGGCAACACCTTGGCCCCTACGGCACGTGCACCGTTTTCAAAGATCATACCCGCAGGCGTCAGATGGTAGCCAAAGCAGTTCTGCACCACGTCGCCCGGACCAAAGCCTGCCGCGTGCAGGAACCGGCCCATGCGCCACCAGTCATGACTGATGCCGCCCGGTTCGTAGATCGGGCCGGGGGATTGGAAGATATGGGCGACATTGGACACCGGCAGTCCACCAAAGGGCGGCTTTTCCGCCTGCCACTTCGCCAGTTCGGATTTGCGCAGAACCGGCAAGTGGGCGAGGTCGTCGAGGTATTTGAGCTTGCCGATATCAGGCAGGCAGTTGCCAGCCGCCTCGGCCACGCGGGCCAGCTGAGCGTTCACCGCCTCAAGCTGGGCCGTATGCCGCGCGTCGGTCGAGCGTGTTTCCAGATCGTCGTAATACACTTTGTCCAGCATCTCTTTCATACCGCTCTGATCTGTTGCGGACCTTTGACATCGAGGCGTTCGATCTCGCCCCGCACTTCCAGTTCCAGTTTCACGGTCACTACGTGCCAGCCGAGTTTGCCGAGGTCAGCGAGGGTCTGGTCATCCAGTCGCGCCTGCACCGCCGCGTTGAGGTCCTTGTAAAGGATCGGGCCACCGTCCAAGGCCCCGAGGATCGCGCCGCGCACCGCGTCGAACTTCCACGCCGGGATGTTCGTGACCCCATCGCGCCCTTCGGCGGGGGTGCGGCAGGCGACCTTGTCCATCTCAGTTGGCCAGAACGGTCAGCGGTTCGCCCTTGCGCACCACGTGGGTAGTGATGGCCACCATGGGTTCGTCGCCCACATTGGTCAGACCGCCATGCACCTGTCCCTCTGGGAAGTAGAGCGGCGTGCCGATGGCGAATTCGACAATGTTCCCGTTGGGCGCTTCAGCCCGGGCGGCTGTCATCACGATGGCATGTTCGTCACCGGGATGGGTGTGCAGCGGGATGGTCGCGCCGACGGGCACAGTCAGTCGTGTCACGACAACTTCCATCGTGTCGGACCCCGGCACATCGGCGCGACGGAGTTCCTCGCGCTGGATGTCCTGCGCCCAGGCGGCACCTGCCATCAGCAGCGCCACTGCAGACAGAATGACGTGTTTCATCGCAACTCTCCCTTAGCTCAGCCACCGCTTGCGGCGGCGATACGACCGCACGTCGCGGAAGGATTTGCGCCCTTCATCCGACATGCCGAGATAGAATTCTTTGACGTCCGGGTTTTCGCGCAGTTCGGCGGCAGGGCCGTCCATCACGACACGACCGGATTCGAGGATGTAGCCATAATGCGCAAAACGCAGGGCCACATTTGTGTTCTGCTCGGCCAGAAGGAAGGTCACGCCTTCATTCTCGTTCACAGACTTCACAATCCCGAAAATCTGTTCGACCAACTGCGGCGCCAGCCCCATCGACGGCTCGTCCAGCAGGATCGTCTCGGGCTTGGACATCAGTGCCCGGCCAATCGCGGTCATCTGCTGCTCACCACCAGAGGTGTAGCCCGCCTGGCTTTTTCGGCGCTCACGTAGCCGCGGGAAGTAATTGTAAACCATCTCAAGATCAGCAGCGACGGCGCCCTTGCCGTCGGTCCGGGTATAGGCACCGGTCAGCAGGTTTTCCTCAACGGTGAGGTGCTCAAAACAGTGGCGGCCCTCCATCACCTGTACGACACCGCGCTTGACCAGATCGGCGGGGTCCTTCTCGGCCGTGTTTTCGCCGTGATAGTGAATCGACCCCTTGGTCACTTCACCGCGTTCAGACGCCAGCAGGCCCGAAATGGCTTTCAAAGTGGTGGTCTTGCCTGCGCCATTGCCGCCCAGCAAAGCGGTGATGCCGCCCTTGGGCACCTTGAGGCTGACGCCTTTCAACACGAGGATCACGTGGTTGTAGATCACCTCGATATTGTTAACCTCTAGAACGGTCTCGGTCTGTGCCTGGGCATCCAGCATGGGCCACCTGTCCTGTCAAAATACTCATGGGTCCCAGCGGCGACAGATGCCGCCGCCGGGTCACAGGCTTAGCAGCCCGCTTCGATGTTGTTCTCGCTGGCATAGGATGCGCTGTCCTCGTCGATCAGCGGCTGGATCACATCCATGTCCGTGGCCGAAAACTCGGAGATCAGCGACCATGTGCCCGCCGATGCATCCCACTGGGTCATGCCGATCAGGCCGGGACCACCGTGGTTTGCGCAGGACACGTTGAAGGATGGACCAAAGCCGGGCAGACCCAATTCGGTCATCTTGGTCTCGGTGATTTCCAGCGCTTCCATGCCGTCACGCATCATCGCAGGCGTGATCTCGGCCTCACCATGGATGTCCTGCGCGGTTTTGGCAGCCTCAGCCGCCAGCATCGCGGCATAGAGGCCACGGTTGTAGAGCACCGTGCCGATCTGATCGCCTGCACCAGCCGCCTTACCCGCATCCACAACATATTTCTGGATGTCGTCAAAGACGGGGAAGTCACTGCCCACACCGTGGAATGTCAGCGCCTTGTAGCCGTTGGCCGCGTCACCTGCTGGCAGCACGTCGTTTTCAGATCCGGACCACCAGATGCCAATGAAGTTTTCCATTGGATACCGGATGTTGGCCGCTTCCTGGATCGCCACTTGGTTCATCACGCCCCAGCCATACATGATGACATTGTCGGGACGCTCACGCCGGATTTGCAGCCACTGCGACTTTTGCTCCTGACCGGGGTGATCGACGGCCACCAGCATCAGCTCAAAGCCGTGCTTTTCCGACAGCTCTTCGAGCGTGCGGATCGGTTCCTTGCCATAGGCGGAGTTGTGGTAGACCAGCGCGATTTTCTTGCCCGCGATGTCACCCTGGCTCATCAGGTAGTTGATCGCACCCGAGGCGCCATTCCAGTAGTTGGCTGGGTAGTTGAAGGTGTGGCTGAACACTTGGCCGTTGGCAGCTGATGTCCGGCCATAGCCCATGGTGTGCATGGGGATGCCATCAGCGGTGGTCTTGGGGATCAGCTGATAGGTGATGCCGGTCGACAGCGGTTGATAGACAAGGCTGCCTTCGCCCTTGGTCGACTCGTAGCATTCCACACCCTTTTCGGTGTTGTAGCCCGTCTCGCATTCCAGCACGCGGGCGGCCACGCCACCGATGCCGCCGTCACGTTCGTTCAGCAGCGTGAAGTAATCCGCATAACCATCGGCAAAGGGGATACCCCCCGCCGCGTATGGGCCGGTCCGGTAGCTGAGCGACGGGAACACGAGATCCGCCATCACCGGGCTTGCCGCCATCATGGCTGCGACGGCGTAGGAGCCTAGTTTGTATTTCATCGGTAATTCCTCCCTAATTGGTTGTCCGATGCGAGCCCTGAGGCCCATCCGTAGGGCGGGGTTCACCCCGCCATTCTTGGTGGCCCCCCGTCAGTGCGGGAAGGGCCACAATCTCAATTTCTCCTTGGCCACGCGCCACAGCTGCGCCAGCCCGTGTGGTTCCAGGATCAGGAACATGATGATCAGCCCGCCCACGATCACAAGCTGGAAGTGGGCCACGATGTCTGTCGGCCAGCCCATCAGGTCCACACCCACGATCTTGAGGACCACCGGCAGCACGACAAGAAATGCGGCCCCGGCAAAAGAGCCAAAGATCGACCCAAGGCCACCGATGATGATCATGAACAGCACGAGGAAAGACTTGGTAATGCCGAACACCTCACCCACCTCGACCGCGCCAAGGTAGACCGCAAAGAACAACGCGCCCGACACACCGACGAAAAAGGACGACACGGCAAACGCCGTCAGCTTGGCCCGCAGTGGGTTCACCCCGATGATCTCGGCTGCGATATCCATATCGCGGATCGCCATCCATTCGCGCCCGATCGATCCGCGCGTCAGGTTACGCGCCAGGATCGCGGCGCCCACGGTGAAGACAAGGCAGAACAGGTAGGTCGCCCATGCTTCGGTATTGGGGCCGGTGACTTCGATGCCGAACACGGTACGCTCGGGCGCGTTGATCTGCCCCGAGGCCGAGTAGTTGTAGAACCACGACACCTTGTTGAAGAGCCAGACAAGGAAGAACTGCGCCGCCAATGTCGCCACAGCCAGATAGAACCCCTTGATCCGCAAACTTGGCAAGCCAAAGGCCGTCCCGACGAGAGCCGTAATGCCCCCCGCAAGGATCACGTGGAAAAAGATGTTCACATCCGGGAACGCGGTCATCAGTTTGTAGCAGGCATACGCCCCCACAGCCATGAACCCCCCTGTGCCAAGCGACACCTGCCCGCAATATCCCGTCAGAATGTTCAGCCCAATGGCCGCGATCGCGTAAATCAAAAAGGGCAGAAAGATCGAATTGACCAGATAATCCGTCATCACGAAGGGCATGACCAACACGGCCACGGCCAGCACAAAGTAGTAGCGATAGCGATCGAACTTGATCGGGAAGGTCTGGCTATCCTGCGGATATGTCGTCGAAAAATCGCCCGCCTCACGATAGAACATCAGATGCGTCCTCCCATTGCGCGCATGGTGAACGCGGCTTTAACCACCCTGTTGGGTTTCTGTGTTTTGCCACATTTCGCCCCCGGTCCCATGGCATTCTGAGCGTGGGAAAATGGAGTGGGATCTATGACCGCGATACTTGACGACATCCGTCGTCTGGATGCCGCGCATGCGCGGGGTGAAATTAATGCCGTCGATCTGGCGGCGGAAAAGGCAAAACTGTTCGAGTCCGTACCAGACGCGGATGAGGTTGCTGTCCATACAAGCGCAGGTGCCGCACGACGCCGGCCGCCTGTGGCACGACTTGGACCAACGCTGCTGCTTTGCATCTTGGTGCTGACATTATGTGCAGGGTCTACATTGCTGCTGACCGGCGACCTCATGCTGGCGATGACATTGTCCATCACGGTGCTGGCCGCGGTGACGGTGACATTGTTCAGGCAGTTGGATGGGTGAGGATGAAAGTACATCAGTAAATCAACCCTCTGATCTCTTCAAACTTGTCGTTGTATGTGAAGTTGATCATTCGAAAGCTTGACCCGACTATCTGTCCTGAAATGGTCCAATACAGGACCGTGCCATCACCCTCCGTCATGAAGACTTCGGAAATGAAGTGATCACTTTGCCGGGCGCGTTTAATAGTTGTGCATCCCGTGAAGCCATCAGGTGCGAGCGCCTCGAGGCCCCCCGCAAGTTGTTGTTTGGCAGTGTCCGAGATTTCGAAATCGAGCATTGCCAATTTGTACTTCCCTTCGACAATGTAGTCCTTGAACTGCTCAAGGCCGCGCGCCGGTTCTGGCACTTTGATCGGCGTGCATTTTGCCGATGCTGAAGCAGCGAATACAGCGATCACGGCTGCAACAGCAAAAGGTCGCGCGAACCTAAACCCGCTCAATGATCTTCTCCCCAAACAGGCCCTGTGGGCGGAACACGAGGAAGATCAGGGCAAGCACGTAAGCAAACCAGTTCTCGGTTGCGTTCATGGTGAAGCCAAACAGTGCGCCCGCCAGATCGCCCGAGGACATGAAGAACTCGAACAGCTTCTCGCCCACACCGATGATCAGACCGCCCACGATGGCGCCGGGGATGGATGTGAACCCGCCCAGCATCAACACCGGCAGGGCCTTCAATGCGATCAGCGACAGTGAAAACTGCACACCCGATTTCGCACCCCACATGATGCCCGCAACCAGCGCGACAAAGCCCGCAACTGACCACACCAAAATCCAGATGTAGTTCAGCGACACACCTACGGACAAAGCCGCCTGGTGATCATCCGCGACGGCCCGCATCGCGCGCCCCTGTTTGGTGTATTGTGAAAAGATCACCAACGCCGTCACAAGCAGGATCGCGATGATCGTCGCGGTGATATCCAGATTGTCGATAAAGAACCCGTAGCCGAACAGGTTGAATGTCGCCTCATCGATGGCAAGGTTGATGCCTTGCGGCAGGCACGTCCCCTCGGCCAGACATACATCCAGCTTCTTGATCTCGGACCCCCACATGAGGTCCGCGACGCCTTCAAGCAGATAGGCAAGACCGATGGTCGCCATGAACAGGATGATCGGTTCCTGCCCCACCAAATGCTTGAAGATGAAGCGCTGCACCATCCAGGCCAGCAAGATCATCACCACAACCGTCAGCAGAATGGCGACAACCGAATGCACATGCCATCCGAAGTGGTGAATCTTGGTTCCGAAGATCGCGTTGATCAGGTGCGCGAATGGCACCTGCCCGTTCTGGATACCCACCAAGGTCATCGCGGCAAACAGCGCCATGACCCCTTGGGCAAAATTGAAGATACCAGACGCCTTGAAGATCAGCACGAACCCAAGCGCCACAAGGGCATAGAGCACCCCGGCCATCAGACCGTTGAGGAACACCTCGCTGGCATAGATCAGTTGGTCGGACATCAGCGGCACTCCCCCGGATATTTTTCGAAGGCGTGCGAACCAACATGGCCCACTGTCACCATCATCATTGCGTAGTTTTTTCTTTGGCCACGCTCCAAGCGCATCCAAATAGTTATGTCGTCTCCGTCACGGTATTTTACGGACCCGACTAGACTTCCGCGGTTCTGCAGACCGAGTTCGGTTGGAACCAAAGCAAATTCCTGCCAACCTTTGGCTTCGAGCTCATCGACTTTTGCACACCAGACATCAATCACTTGGGAAACTGCGGCATCCAATGTGAACACTGTGCATGTGGGCCTACCCGGTCCATAGTCAGTCTGAAGCACCCACGTGGCTTCGGGGTTCGCAAAGTAACTACCCTTCGAGGCGAGGCGGGGACGTTCAGTCAGGAGTGATTTCAGTTCGGCGCCTTTGACCGATAGCAAACCACTAATGTCGGGCTCCCAATGTGATGCGGTTGGTGTGACGCATCTATCGAAAAATGATTGGATCATGCCGCTGGGCCCATCTGTTGCAGCTTCGCCTCGGACAGAAATGGCCATAAACATCATCAAACAAGTGACGTGCAAAAGCAGCCGTGAAGAGAACAACCACCTCATTTCAACGCCACCCCCATCAAGTCAGCCGTATGATCACGAAGCGGCTGGTAGCTCACTCGCAGACGCGTCAGCCCTTCGAATGTCAGGTTCCAGTTCAGAGTGATCTCGGTCACGCGCCCATCGCGGCGCGGGGCGGCAAGAAATGCCGCGGCAAAAGCACGATCCATGGTCACTCGGCTTACGGGTTCAAAGGCGGTTGTCGACACGAACCGCGCACCGGCCCCGCCCCGCCATTCGTTGAACGCCATCAGCAGATCGGAATAGCTGATCCCGTGGCTGATGATCTCGCAGGCGGGTTCGTCATACATGAACACCACAAGCGTGTTGGGCAGGTCCGTTTCCTGATAGCCCAACGCATAGGAATTCAGTGTACTTTCAAAGTACCGGCGGAAGGTACGCGGGATCGGCATGATATCACGCGGCGACAGGCTGGCCGGGTCCTCAAGATAGGGCATGCAACGCGTTTCGATCACGTTGCACAGGCCCGCCATCTCAGGCTGAGCCGGATCACAGATCGCTGGTTCCCCTGCCAGCGCAGGGCCGGCCCAGAGGGCAGCGCATATGGCCAGCGACCTAACTCTCAAGGTCTGTCTCCACCACTTGATAGTGCAGGCCCTCGGGCCGAATCTCGGCCATCAGGTGCAACTGGGGTTCGATCCATTGGTTACTGACATAGCGCCCGGGCTCTGGCAGATAGCGCCCGCTGATCTTATTGGCCTCTGCCCAAGACACGAAAGCAGGTTCGAAATCCGTGTTGCCGAGCTTGTACACAGAACAGGTGCGTTCACCGGCAGCGGGCGCGGCATCCAGCACCAAAAGATAACCATCGTCGGTCGGGCCATATGCACGCAGGCTTTCGTGCATGCCGTCCACGGGCTGCACGGCAAGGCCATCAACAACTGGTTCCGTCAAATGTTCATAGGGATCAAGACAGCGCGCTTCGAACATATCCCATGCCGATCCGGCCCAGAGGGGCCCGGACACGAATGTTCCGACAAGCGCCAGCGCCTTAATCATGTGACACCCCAAGATAGGCGTCGATCACATCCTGGTTGTTGCGCACATCGTCTGGCGTGCCGTCGCCGATCTTTTTGCCATAATCCATCACGACCACCCGGTCGGACAGGTCCATGACAACACCCATGTCGTGTTCGATCAGGGCGATTGTGGTGCCAAACTCGTCATTCACGTCAAGGATGAAGCGGCTCATGTCCTCTTTCTCTTCCACGTTCATGCCAGCCATCGGTTCATCCAGCAGCAACAGCGACGGCTCAGCCGCCAGCGCTCGCGCCAGTTCCACGCGCTTCTTGAGGCCATAGGGCAGGCGTGCCACTGGCGTCTTGCGGATGGCTTGGATCTCAAGAAAATCGATAATCTTTTCAGCCACTTCGCGGTTGGCTGTCTCTTCGGCTTCGGCCTTGCCCTTCCAGATCGCCTGCCCCCAAAGACCGGTTTTCATATGGGTCAGCCGCCCGGTCATGACATTGTCCAGAACGGTCATGCCCTCGAACAGGGCGATGTTCTGGAATGTGCGCGCAATCCCCTGACGCGCCACTTCAAAAGGTTTCATCTGGGGTCGCGGCGCGCCCTTGTAAAACACCTGCCCCTCTTGCGGGATATAGAAGCCCGAGATGACATTCAGCATCGACGACTTGCCTGCGCCGTTAGGTCCGATGATGGCCCGGATCTCGCCTTCGCGGATATCGAAAGAGATATCCTTGATCGCCTCGACTCCGCCAAAACGCAGGGTGATGTTCTTCATCTCCATGACCACGCCACCGATCTTGCGGCCATCGGCGGTGGTGTAGCCTTCGGTCTGATCAAGCATGCGTCACCTCCATCGCCCGCCGTATTGGGGGCATGTTAACCAATCTATGCGTAAGCTCAGGACACATTTCGGAGGGTTCCCAATGTTTGATGCACTTGAACGCCGCTACCTGCTGAAACTCGCATTCGATTGCCGCCGAAAGGGGCTGAGTGCGGCAGAAACGAGAAAAACCATGCGCCGGAACATCGGACATTTCACTGGCGACAACCGACTTTCCTGCGCAGTCCGGCACGTGTTTAAAGACTAAGCTCAAGGGTTCCGCCCACTCAGGTCTCAAACACCGCCCTAAGGCGTTTGCAACGGGATGCTCATTCCCTGTTTCAAAAAAATCCCCCCCGGAGGGCCGGTCTGCCTCACAAGCCCACAGCATGACATGATGCGCCAAACGGGATGGTGGGCGGGGCGATGGCGCAGCCGAGCGTCGAACCAGCATCTTCACTCCGCCGCCATCTTTTGCGCAACCGCGGATGTCACCGCCGCGCGCACCTCAAGCGTTGCCGAAATCGATCCCTTGCGCCCGTCTTCATAGGTCACCTCGGTCACCGTCGACACCTCGGACGAGCCATCATAGAGCGCTGCAATGATGTCCTCGTACTTCTCTTCAATGATCCGTCGGCGCACCTTGCGCGTGCGGGTCAACTCACCGTCATCGGCGTCAAGCTCTTTGTGCAGGACGACAAAACGATGCACCTGGCAGCCTGACAGCATCTCGTCCTCAGCCACGGACTGGTTCACGTCTTCGACGTGTTCGGTGATCGTGGCCAGAACCTGCGGATGCCCCGCAAGTTCCTGATAAGACGCATAGGCAATGTTGTTACGCTCCGACCAGTTGCCCACGGCGGTCAGGTCGATGTTGATGAAAGCCGTGCATTCATTGCGCCCGTTCCCAAACACAACGGCCTCAAGAATGTTCGGGAAGAACTTCAGCTTGTTCTCAACATATTTGGGCGCGAATAGCGCACCTGACGCCATCTGTCCCACATCCTTGGCCCGGTCGATGATGCGCAGATGGCCGGTGTCTTCCTCGATGAACCCAGCATCGCCAGTGGCCACCCAACCCTCGGAATCCTTGGTGTCCGCCGTGCTTTCGGCGTTTTTGTAATACTCCACGAACACGCCTGGCGAGCGATAGAACACTTCGCCATTGGGCTCGATCTTCAACTCGACCCCGGGGCATTTCACGCCCACCGTGTCGCTGCGCACCTCGCCATCGGGCTGCGCAGTGATGAACACTGTCGCTTCTGTCTGACCATAGAGCTGCTTTAGGTTAATGCCCAAAGAGCGATAGAAATCAAAGATTTCCGGGCCAATGGCCTCACCGGCTGTATAGCCAACCCGCACACGGCTGAAGCCAAGCGTGTTCTTGAGCGGCCCATAGACCATCAGCTCGCCCAGACTGTATTTCAGGCGGTCCATGAACCCGACGGACTTACCGTCCAGAATGGCGGGCCCAACCTTGCGCGCATGCGCCATGAAGTAGTGGAACATCTTCTGCTTGAAGCTGCCCGCATCCTCCATGCGGATCATCACGTTGGTCAGTTGCGTCTCGAACACACGCGGCGGGGCGAAATAGTAGGTCGGCCCGATTTCGCGCAGGTCCACATGCATCGTGTCAGCACTCTCAGGGCAATTCGTGCAGAACCCCGACCACAGCGCCTGCCCCACGGAAAAGATGAAGTCCCCGACCCATGCCATCGGTAGATAGGCCAGAATGTCGTCCGACTGCCGCAACCCGTCAAACTCAGATGATGATTTCGATGTCTCAATGACATTTCGGTTCGACAACACGACGCCCTTGGGTTTGCCAGTCGTCCCGGACGTATACAGCATCACGCAGGTGCTGTCGTAATCCAGCGCGGCAATGCGCTTGGCCATCTCCGGCGCCAGTTCATCCCTCTTGGCCCGGCCGGCGTCCTGCACATGGCTATACTGATGCAGCTTGGAATGATCGTATTTCCGCAAACCTCGCGGATCGAGGTAAATCATCTGCTCAAATTCAGGCAGTTGGCCCTGTACCTCGATCACCTTGTCCACCTGCTCCTGATCGCCTGCGATGACAAAACGCGCGCCGGAGTGGTCGAGGGTATAGGCCATCTCTTCGGCCGCAGCGTCTTGGTACAGCGGCACTGGGATTGCGCCCGCCATCTGCGCTGACATCATGGACCAGTAGAGGTAGGGACGATTGCGGCCGATGACGGCGATATGATCACCGGGCTGCACGCCTAGGTCGATCAACCCAAGTGCCAGCGCTTCGACCTCTTCGAGCGTCTGGCCCCACGTCCAGCTTTGCCATATCCCGAATTCTTTTTCGCGATAGGCGGGAGCCGATCCAAATTCCTTGGCGTTCCGGTGTAGCAGCGCAGGTACGGATTTCAGCCCGTTCGCGCCCTCAGACGACTTGACCACGTATGTTCCTCCCCAGCGCACCTCTTCTCCCGAGAGGCACGCATGATCGCTCAGACGATTCTTTCTACGTCTAAGGATGTCGCCCACACGCTGCGCGTCAACTTTTTCCTGATGTTTTCCCAAACCTTACGAATTGTAACAAGCGGACCGCGCCCCGTTGTGCGGGCCCGGAAACCAGTGCTAGCCATGTGGCATGGCACAAGATCATACGGCATCGCTGACGGCCTCGGGCCTGAACCTAATCGCGCAGGCGCTGACGATCTATGATCAGGATTTGCGGCTTGCGGTCTGCAATGCGCCGTTCCAGCAGATGTTTGATTTGCCTGACGCACTCGTCACCCCCGGCTCAACCTTTCGCGAAACGATCACGCATCTGGCCAAGCGCGGTGAATACGGCCCGATCGACGATCTGGACAGCTTTGTGCAGGAACGTGTGGATCAGGCGCTTGCCTTTGAACCGCATTACATGGAGCGCACCCGCGCCAATGGACGCACCATCAGCGTCGAAGGGTCCCCCCTGCCACAGGGCGGGTGGGTCACTGTCTATACCGACATTTCGCATATCAAGGCGCAAGAGGCCCTGCTGCGCGCCCGCGCAACGGAACTGTCTGATCAGGTTCTGCAACACACCGAAGCGCTGAGTGCCACGAACCGCCAATTGGCCGCAACCGTTTCTGCGCTTGAAGAAGCCAAACGTCAGCTGACCGAAACCGAGGCCCGCACGCGCCTAACAACCGAGATGATGCCAGCCCACATCGCGCTTGTGGATGCCAGCGGTCACTATACCTACTCTAACAGACGGCTTAGTACGGTCATTCCCAGCCGCCCATCTGACATTGTCGGTCAACACATCTCGGATGCACTTGGTACCTTTGCCTACGGGCGCATCGCATCGAACCTGGCCCGCGCCTACAAGGGCGAGGCATCCGTGTTTGAATTCACGGACGAGGCAAGCGCCAGACGCATCCGTGTGGCGTTCACACCGGAGGCCTCCGGTGGCGTCTATATCCTGTCGATGGACATTACCGAAGAAACACAAGCCCGCGTCGCTCTGCAGCAGAACCGCCGCCGCACACTCGCTGCACAGATGACTTCCGGGATGGCCCACGACTTCTCCAACCTGCTTACCATTATCCTCGGCCTGCAATCCAAACTTTCCCGTATGGGCAGCTTGCCAGCAGGCGCACAGGACCTGATCGACGGCACCCTCTCCGCCACCCGCCGCGGCGGCGAACTGCTCAACTCAATCGCCGACATGACGGCAGGCCGCGCCATGCGCCCCGCCGCGACTGATATCGAAACGCTGCTGGGCGATGTGACAACCATGGCGCAATCGACCCTGCCGCCAGGTCTCACACTCAGCACCTTCACCACTGTCACGGGTCCCCATATGCTGGACCCAGGTCTGGTCAAGGACAGCCTGTTGAACCTCATCCTGAACGCCCGCGACGCCTGCGGCACTAAGGGGGACATCACCCTGACGGCGCGCCCAGTCCACGACACATGGCTGGAATTTATTGTCACCGACACCGGCCCCGGCTTTTCCAATGACGCGTTGGAGCACGGGTTCGACCCATTCTTTACCACCAAGGGGTCCGAAGGGTCGGGTATGGGCCTGCCCATGGTTTATGACATGACCAAGCGTGCGGGCGGTGATCTGAAACTGGGCAACGGAGAGATTGGCGCACAAGTGCGTCTGCGCCTACCCCTCCGCCCCGCCCCACAGCTGGCAGGCGCGCTCGTCCTGCTGGTCGAGGATGACCCGGATTTGCGCCAACACTACCGCGATTTATTGATGGGCATGGGCCATGCCGTGATCGAAGCTGCAGGTGTGGACGAAGCCATCGCCCTCACGGCGGACCTGCCCGACATTGGCCTTGTGCTGTCCGACATCAACCTTGGGTCCGGCAGCCGTACCGGCATTGACCTCGCAAACCAATTGCACGGCAGCCTGCCCGTAATTCTGATGACCTCACTTCCGCCGGGTGACACAATGTATCAAACTGCAGCGCTTGCTGCCCCGGTTCTGCGCAAGCCGTTTGAGGCATCTGACCTTGCTGCGCTCCTTCAGGCGGATGCGGCATGACCAAACCACTTGTCACCATCCTTGACGATGAACCGGCGATCCGCACAATCCTTGCCGACGCTTTGGAAGAAGCAGGGTTTCGCACCTTGTCCTTTTCCCGCGCCGCGGCGTTTGAAGCCGCGCTCAAGACTCACAAACCCGATGTCTGCCTTGTCGATCTGGGTCTGCCGGACACCGATGGGTTGACCCTCGTCCACAAACTCGCCCTCGAACAAGGGGCTGCGGTCATCATCATCTCGGGCCGTGCGCAGGTGCAGGACCGGGTGACCGGGCTGGAATTGGGCGCTGATGACTACATCATCAAACCCTTCGATCCAGCCGAGGTTGTCGCCCGCATCCGGGTGCGACTGCGCACGCCCAAGGCAGCAACCCAAACTGGGCAGATCGCCCGTTTCAATGGATGGGAGGCGTCGTTCGACAGCTATACATTGACCGATGAAGCAGGTCAGGAAACGCCGTTCTCTCATGCCGAAGGCGAAGTGTTACGCCTGTTTCTGGATGCGCCAAAACGCTTGATCAGCCGGGCGCAAATGCAGGAAAGCCTGGGCGGTGGTGCCGGTGACAGCTTTGATCGCGCGATGGATGTACGCATCAGCCGTTTGCGCACAAAACTGCGCGAAGATCCCAAGAACCCACGCTTGATCAAAACGATCTATGGCGCCGGTTACATCTTTTTGGGCGATGTGCAGTGGACATGACGATTCAACCCGTGGCAGAATCGAAACATGATTGAAGCACTCCTCTACCGTTCCAGTCACAGCCGGTTCTACCGGGTTGAGATCACACTGAACCTGTTTGCCGAAGCCTCCGTGGTCATCGAATGGGGATTGATCGGCGGCAAGCCCTGCCAGCGTGTAACCTGCCACAGCGATCTGCGTGCCGCATCAACCGCCGCCGACCGCTACAGACAACGGGCCATCAGACGGGGATACGCGCGCGCCGCCTAAAGCCCGGCGGCATGGGCCAACACCTTCAGGCCCGCAACAAGATCGGCCTCGTCCGTATCCTCCTCAAACGCATGGCTGATCCCGCCGATTGACGGCACAAACAGCATTGCAACCGGCACACACCGGGCCACATTTGTCGCGTCATGCAGGGCACCTGAAGGCATCCGCCGCCATTTGCCCGGTGCGACCTTCTCGGCACCTGCTTCAAGCTTCGCGCGCAGATCAACATCCATCGCCACGGGCTCCAATCCCAGAAGCGGCCCTTTCTCGACACCAAGGTCTAGTTCTGCCGCTACCTCGGACAGCGTTTCCTCAATCACTGCCTCCATCCGTGCCAACCGGGCCACATCCGCATCCCGCCATTGCATGGAAAAGCGCACCTGGCCCGGCACGATGGACGACGCATTGGGGCTGACCGCCACATGCCCAATAGTCCAAACGGATTGCGGCGTGACCACATTTCGCAACCGCTCGTTCAGCCGACTGGAAAAGGCAACCAGCCCCTGAAACGCATCCCGCCGTAGCGCCATTGCCGTGGTACCCGCATGGTTCTGTTGCCCGGTCAACGTGATCACCCGATCTCGAATGCCGACGATATCGGTTACGACACCTATCTGCTCGCTCGCGGTGTCCAGCGTCGCGCCCTGCTCGATATGCAATTCGACGAAGCCGGTGAATTGCGTCGGATCGACAGGCGCGCCTGCGCGATCCCCAACCACCTCCCGCGCCTGCCCAAGCGGAACATCGTCATGATCCAGCAACGCATCCGCCTCGGCCAAGGACAGCCCACCCGACCACACGTTGGATCCGGTCGTGACGCCATACCGACCTTCTTCATCCTGAAAAGAGACAACCGAAATGGCAGGCCCGCCAACTTCGACGCTTGCCCGTGACACTTCCAACGCCGCAACCACTCCCAAGGCACCGTCCAACCACCCGCCCTGTGGCTGACTGTCGGAATGCGACCCAAGCAGCAATGACGGCCCTTCGGCCAGTCCAAACAAGTTCCCCATCGCATCAAAGCGCGGCGTCAACCCGGCGTCGGCCATCCGCGACGCCAACCAATCGCGCGCTGCCATGTCAGCCTTGGAATACGCGGGGCGTACCACCCCCTTGCCAACGCCCGAAGCACCGAACTGGCACAAAGCATGCAAGTCCGTCAAAAAGCGCGCCGTATCAACCATCCCGCATCCTTCATCTTGCCAAACAAACTTTGGGGAGTTTGAGGGGTGAAACCCCTCATTCACAAGATGGAATCATGCGCGCCGTCAGGCGCACATTCGGATCACTCCGCCGCGACGGCCCCGGTTACCGCCTCAACCCGAACGGCCGAGAACTTGAATTCCGGAATCTTGCCATAGGGATCGACAGCAGGGTTTGTCAGGATATTTGCCGCAGCCTCTACAAAGGCAAAAGGCAGAAACACCATATCCGGCGCCACGGCCCGATCCTCACGCGCCATGATCTCGATCGACCCGCGCTTGGTGGTCAAACGCACCATGCCACCCGCAGACACACCCAGCTTGCGCAGAGTGGACGGGTGCAACGAACAGTTGGCCTCGGGCTCGACCGCGTCCAATACAGATGCCCGGCGCGTCATTGACCCGGTGTGCCAGTGCTCCAACTGCCGACCCGTTGTCAGGATCATCGGATAGTCGGCATCCGGCACGTCATCGGGCGGAATGACGGCAGCGGGTGTGAACCGCGCACGCCCGTCGGGACGGGGGAAACCGTCGCCAAAGACAATCGCCTGACCCGGATCTTCGGGTGACAAAGACGGATATGTCACCGCATTCTGCCCCTCCAGCCGCTCCCATGTGATGTTGTTCAGGCTCGCCATGTTCAGCTTCATCTCGGCAAACACATCCGCCGGGCTTTCATAGCTCCAGCCAAGGCCTAACCGCTTTGCCAGCTCTACCTCAATCCACCAATCTTCTTTGGCGTCGCCCGGTGGTGGTACGGCAGGCCGTCCCATCTGGACCTGACGGTTGGTGTTGGTCACCGTCCCCGTCTTCTCGGCAAAAGCCGATGCAGGCAGGATCACATCCGCATAATTCGCCGTCTCAGTGATAAAGATGTCCTGCACCACCAGATGGTCGAGCTTCGCCAGTGCATCCCGTGCATGCTCCACATCCGGGTCGGACATTGCCGGGTTCTCACCCAGAATATACATCGCCTTGATCTCATCTGCATGAACCGCATCCATGATCTCGGTTACTGTCAGACCCTTCTCATTCGAGAAGTCGCCAGAGCCCCACACATCGGTAAAGGCCGAGCGCACGCCATCATCCGTCACGGTCTGATAATCCGGCAGGAACATCGGGATCAGGCCCGCGTCCGAGGCGCCCTGCACATTGTTCTGACCGCGCAGCGGGTGCAGACCAGCGCCCGGGCGTCCGACCTGACCGGTCATCAAAGCCAGCGAAATCAAACAGCGCGAGTTGTCCGTCCCGTGAATGTGCTGCGACACGCCCATGCCCCAGAAGATCATGGCTGACTTGGCGCCGGCAAAGGTCCGCGCCACATCGCGCAGCACATCCGCCTCGATCCCACAAATCTCCGCCATCTTCTCGGGGGGGAAGCCAGCCAGGTGCTCCTTCTCCGCCTCCCAGTTCTCGGTGTAGGCGTCGATGTACTGCTGGTCATACAGACCCTCTTCGACGATCACATGCATGATCGCGTTCAGCATCGACACATCCGCGCCGGGCCGGAACTGCAGCATGTGACTGGCAAAGCGCTTCAGCGCCTGCCCACGCGGGTCCATGACGATCAGCTTGCCGCCCCGCTTGGTGAACTGCTTGAAATAGGTGGCCGCGACAGGGTGGTTCTCGATCGGGTTGCAGCCGATGGCAATCGCCACATCCGCATTCTCGATCTCGTTGAAGGTCGCGGTCACTGCGCCCGACCCCACATTCTCCATCAGCGCGGCCACGGACGACGCGTGGCACAACCGCGTGCAGTGGTCCACGTTGTTGTGACCAAAGCCCTGCCGGATCATCTTCTGGAACAGGTATGCCTCTTCATTCGTGCACTTGGCCGATCCAAAACCAGCCACTTCACGCCCACGACCCTTCAAGCCATTTGCGGCGAAATCCAGCGCTTCTTCCCAAGACGCTTCGCGGAAATGGGTCGACCAGCTGCCCGGGTCGACGTTCAACCCCTTCGCGGGTGCATCCTCGCGGCGGATCAGCGGCTTTGTCAGGCGGTGATCGTGGTGGATGTAATCAAAGCCGAACCGGCCCTTCACACACAGCCGACCCTCATTCGCGGGACCGTTGATGCCCTCGACATATTTGACCTTACCGTCCTTCACTTTCAGCGAGATCTGACAGCCTACCCCGCAGAACGGGCAAATGCTTTCGACTTCATCATCATAATCGGCGCTGTCTCCAACCTGCGCATCGTCCACGACGGTCGAGGGCATCAGCGCCCCCGTCGGACAGGCCTGTACACACTCGCCACAGGCGACACATGTGCTCTCGCCCATCGGGTCGGCAAAGTCGAAGGTCGGATAAGCATCGTGGCCGCGCCCCGCCATGCCGATCACATCATTAACCTGCACCTCGCGGCAGGCACGGACACAGAGGCCGCATTGAATGCAGGCATCCAAATTCACGGACATCGCCACGTGGCTGTCGTCAAGCAGCGGAATCCGCCCCTCTTCCAGCTTGGGAAAGCGGCTCTCGGACACACCATTCATCTCGGCCATGTCCCAAAGATGCGCGGACTTGTCGTGCGCCACGTCCCGCTCGGGCTGATCTGCCACCAGCATCTCGACCACCATCTTCCGCGCGCTCTCGGCCCGCGCGGAATTGGTCGTGACAACCATCCCGTCCGCCGGTTCCCGGATGCACGAGGCAGCAAGAACACGCTCGCCTTCGATCTCCACCATGCACGCCCGACAGTTCCCATCGGGGCGATAGCCGGGCGCAGGTTTGTGGCACAGATGCGGGATCACCAGACCACGCCCATTGGCGACCTCCCAAATGGTCATGCCGGCCTCAGCCTGCACTTCTTGCCCATCCAGCGTGAATGTCACCTTGTCCGTCATCGCGCACGTCTCCCTACCGTCTGATATTATGTAGCGTGCAAGTCACGCGCGTAGGACTCCCATTCCCGACACCAAGCCCCGGTTTTGCGCCACGCAGGTTTCCGATCCGCAACCATTGCCCATCCCCGGCAACACGGGTAGCGATTGCGCATGCTTTCCAGACCTTCCCCCGACAGCTTGCGCGTTACGGCTCAAACTCTGATCGTCGGAGGCATCGGGGCTGCATTCGCCGAGCTTCTGAACGCACCTATCGCGGTCTTAACAGGACCCGCGCTCGTCGTCAGCCTCGCCGCGCTCGCGGGGCTGCGCACGGGTATCGACGACACGGTGCGCAACCTCGTCTTCCTGCTGGTGGGCGTGAGCATCGGCAGTGGCGTGGACAGCAATGCAACAGATGCCATGCTGCGCTGGCCGTTGGCCTTTGCCGCACTTGGGGTGATGTTGTGGGCGACGCTATGGCTGTGCGGACGACTGTTGCAACACGGGTTCGGGTTGGACCGTCGCAGCGCGTATCTGGCCTCCGCCCCGGGGCACCTGAGTTTTGTCGTCGGGCTGTCGGCCGGGTTGAACCTCGACACCACGCGCATTGTTGTGATTCAATCGGTCCGTCTGCTTGCCCTCACACTGACAGTACCTGCCATAGCGCTTGCCTTCGGCTTTGAAATGACCGGGCAGGTGTTGCCGCCGGGTCCACCGATGGCTTGGCTGCACCTTGTCGTACTGCTGGCCGCGGGCCTCGCCTTTGGCTTCATTCTGGACAAGATCGGACTGCCCGCGCCCCTGCTGATTGGCGGCATGATCGCCTCGAGCCTCGGCCACGCGGTCGAGGTGACACCGGGGGTCATGGCGCCATGGCTTAGCTACCTGGGGTTGATGACAGTGGGCACGCTGATCGGCGCCCGGTTCGACGGGATCACACGAAAGGCACTGGCGACGTCGCTGCTGGCCGGGCTCACAATCACAACGCTGACGGTCCTCATGGCTCTGGCCGCCGCGGTGCCAGTGGCCTATGCGCTCGGCTTCAACCCGACCCACGTGCTGATCGCTTTCGCCCCCGGCGGGTTGGAAACGATGATCGCCATGGGCGTCGTGCTGGGAGCAAATCCTGGCTTCGTCGCTGCCGCGCATGTCTCCCGCCTGCTCTTTCTGACAATCCTGCTGCCCGCATTCGTGGGGCGTCTTAAACGCGCCTGATCCAATCTTCATCTTGCAAAATAAACTTCCGCCGGAGGCTCCCGCACTTCCCAGCATCACCGCCGTGACCTAGAACAAACGAAACACCAACCACAGGCACCCATGTCCCACATTACCCTGATCCGCCACGGCCAAGCCAACACCCATGCCAAGGACGAGGCCAGTTACGACCAGCTCTCTGACCTCGGTCATCAACAGGCAGCATGGCTGGGTGACCATATGCGTGCCACACATCAAAATCACACACGTCTCTACACCGGCACGCTGCGGCGCCATCGTGAGACCGCGAACGGCATGGAAACGGGGATGAGGGCCACCGAAGACGCGCGGCTGAACGAGCTGGAATACTTCACCATGGCGCAGGCATTGGAAACCGAGCACGGCATTCCCGTCCCGGCAGCACCTTCTGAATTCGTGCACCACTTCCCCAAGGTTCTCACTCACTGGCAGAACGACAAGCTCGAAAACGTGCCCGAACGGTTCTCCGAGTTTGAGACACGGATCAAGGACGCCCTGACCGAGATTGGCGAGGGTGAAGGCCCCGCGCTTGTCGTGACTTCGGGCGGGCTGATTGCCATGACAATGCGGTTGCATCTGGGGCTTGAGGTGTCGGCCATGGCCAACGTGGCCCTCGCGATCATGAACACGTCAATGCACCGGCTGCACCCCATCGGCGGCACATGGTCGCCGGTGATGTTCAACGCCGTGCCGCACCTTGAACACCCCGACCGTCATCATGCGCAAACGCATGTCTAACGCTACAGCTCCGAGGATCAGCCCATGAAACTCTACTACGCAACCGGCACCATCTCGATTGCCGTCGCCATCGCACTGGAAGAGGCGGGGCTTGACTACGACACGCATCAGCTCAACTTTGCCGCGGGTGACCAACAGTCGCCCGACTATGCCAAGGTCAACCCCAAGGGGCGCGTTCCGGCCCTTGATGTGGATGGTACGATACTCACCGAAACCGGCGCGCTTCTCGACTACATCGCGGCCCAAGCTCCCGCCCTTTTGCCCGCCGATGCCATCGACGCAGCCAAGGCGCGCAGTGTGATGTACTACCTTGCCTCAACCATGCATGTGAACCACGCCCACAAGATGCGCGGCCATCGCTGGGCCGATCAGGAAAGCAGTTGGCAAGACATGACCGCCAAGGTCACCGAAACGATGGCCGCCTCCGCCCAGTTCGTTGAAGACGAATGCCTGACCGGTCCGTTCGTCTTGGGGGATCAATTCACCATCGCAGACGCTTACCTGTTCATGGTGTGCTCATGGCTGCCGGGCGACGGCGTTGACCTTGCCCCTTTCCCAAAAATCCGCGCCTTCATGGAAGCGATGGACGCTCGGGACAGCGTCAAAGCCGTGCGCGCCAAGGGCATGATGCGATGACGCATCTTTGGGTTCGGGCCGAGCAACGAGAAAACGAAGACCGCGTCGGCCTGACGCCCGAGGGAGCAGCCAAACTGATCGCTGCCGGGATCACGGTTACGGTCGAAGACAGCCAGACCCGCTGCATACCCACCGACCGATACGCCAATGCCGGGGCCACTATCGCGGCCGAGAATACATGGCCTACTGCACCTGACGGTGCGATCATCTTTGGCCTCAAGGAACTGCCTGATGATGGCACACCTTTGCGGCACAAACACATCATGTTCGGTCATGCTTACAAGGGGCAACCGGCGGGCCAGATCCTACTGGAACGGTTCAAGGCGGGGGGCGGCGTGCTTTATGACCTTGAATACCTCGTGGACGAGGACGGAAGGCGCGTCGCGGCCTTTGGGTACTGGGCAGGTTATGCAGGTGCTGCCGTTGCGCTCAAGTGTTGGGTTGCACAGCAAAAAGGTCAGATCGCGGGGCCGGTCACGTCCTATCCAAGCTCAAACCACATGCTGGCGGACCTGCAATCGGACCTTGTTTCGACCGGCACACACCGCCCCACGGCCCTGATCATTGGTGCGTTGGGTCGTGTCGGTGCCGGCGCGGCGGACTTGTGCACGAATATGGGCGTACCAACGACCCGATGGGACATGGCCGAAACCGCCCGTGGCGGCCCTTTTCCCGAAGTGCTTGCGCATGACATCTTCTTCAATTGTATTCTGGCGCGCCCCGGCACACCCGTTTTTGTCCCCGCGGGGACACTGCACACCGCACGCAAGCTCAGCGTAATCGGGGACATCGCCTGCGATCCAGACAGCGACTTCTCTCCGATCAAGGTCTATGACCGGACGACCACGTGGAACTCGCCCGCGCTGCGCGTTCATGACGCGCCACCGCTTGATGTGACCGCCATCGACAACCTGCCGTCAATGCTGCCGGTGGAAAGCAGCGAGGACTATGCAGATCAACTATTGCCAAGCCTTCTGACACTCACCGACCGCGACTCGGGTGTTTGGGGCCGGGCCAAGGCGACCTTTGACTCAGCAGTCGGTCGCTGAAGTGACGGCGGCACTTTAGGACAGCTGACACGTAATTGGACAATCCGCTCACCGCGTCGTGTGTGACGTCAGCGTCTACCTGCCCAACAGTGACTCTTCATCCTCGCCCAGCGGCAGGCCCAGCGCTTCCATCCCGGCCTCAAGATGGTCGGGGAAATGCGGCGTACCAAGAAGGTAATCAACACAGGGGGTGGTCGCCTCAGCCTCTGCCGTGGCAACCGCTTCTGCCCAATCACCCGGCTCAAACGCGCCTCGCCCAACCCACATGACTGCCACGAGTTCGGCTTGTTCGTCTGTGTCCAGACGATCAATCAACCCCCGCAGTTCACCTTCCGCACGTTCCACATCACGGCCCATCAGGACCACTTGTGCAATGATGGCGCGTTCAATCTCAAGATTCATGGTTCAAACCTCCTGAGCTCATCCTGCTCGGTTCGCAAACCTGCCGCCTTGATCCGTATCAAATGGGTATTCGGCAAGCGTACTGACTTTGCCAGGCTCTTCCTTCAGAAATGACGACTGGCCAAAGCAGGGAAGAGCATGCGTGCACCCTAGCATAAACCCGGGTGTTAAGACAGGTTCGCCGAGGTTCACATGTTCACCCGCAAGACCTGAGACTTACGCGGCGATGCCAACGAACATCCCTGAACACATCTGAGAATTAGGAAAAGATCCGGTAGTACAGCCAGTCAGGCAAAAACTGCGAGCCCCGGAAAAGCAATGAAAAGAGGGTCGGAAAGCTCTTCTTGAAATTGTCCGTCAGCATAAGCTCGAACATTTCGCGCGCGGCCGCTTCCGGCTCCATGATGAATGGCATGTTGAAATCGTTCTTGTCGGTCAGCTGTGTCTTGATAAAGCCGGGATTGGCCACCTGCACCCGCACGCCCGTGCGGCGCAGATCAGCATACATGCATTCAGCCAGCGACATCGTGGCCGCTTTGGACGCGGTATAGCCAATCGATCCCGGCAACCCCCGAAAACCGGTCAGGGACGACGTGATGACAATGTGCCCCGCATCCTTTTTCACGAATGCCGGCACGACCTGACCGAGCACCCGCATGAAGCCGGTAAAGTTCACATCCGCCATCGCGACGGCCTGTTCCGCATTCCAGTCCTTGGCCGAAAACGGCCAATAGACACCGGCCAACAGCACCAGGCCATCGATGTCACCGACAGCTTCGGCAGCCGCTTTGACACTCTCGTCATCGGCAATGTCGACGGTCTGGTATGATGCCTTGCCGGGCAACTCCTCGACCAGCTCTTTCAGCTTGTCCTCACCACGCGACGACACAATCACTTCGAGCCCTGCGCGGCTCACACAATGGGCAAGCGCGCGGCCAAGACCGTCACCGGCACCCACCAGCCAGTACCGTTTGCCGCTCAGGGACATGTCGTTCATGCTGCTTCTTTCATCTCTTGATTGGCAGGGCGCATGGTTGCCACCAGCTCAGCCACCTTGATCCCGTACTTTCGGAACTGCGACCGGTTCACAATGGTCCCATTGGGCGCGAGGTACATCCAATCAACGGTATCCAGTACATGGCCCCCGGATTCTTCGGGCAGGCGGAACTTGTACTTAAGCTGGACAGAGCTGCCGGTCTGCTGCCCGGTGCCATCACCAACGACGTCGTCTGCGCGTGCTACGATATTGCCGTCATTGCCAATGGTCAGCCGCCAGGCTCGGGTTTGCGTCGACCCGTCATCATAGGTGAATACTTCGTCCATGACACCTGTGTTGCCCTCCCACTTGCAGTCGAATTCGCCGATAAACCGTGACGATACGCGGCCCGTGGGGCCAAAGATCACGCCCTCGCAAATGATGGGGCCGTTGAGATGCGTCCGAACATCGAATTGCAGCCCGTTTCCATTGGCATAGTCATCCGGGCTTTGGGCGAGAAAGTCAGCATAGCGTGATCGTGTCCAGCCGCACATCGTCACGACCACGGCGCCCAAAAGTGCAAAAATCAAAGCGTCCATGTCAGGTCTCCTTCAGATCGGTCGTGGCGAGCAGCGCGATCGCCACGACCTTGAGGCCACAAGGCACAGCCGCATAAAGCAGCGTGAGAAGCATCAGAGCTTCGGGCGTGTGAGTGGCCGCCGCACTGTCGAACCCTGCCCGCTCAAGTGCGGGCAACAGGGTGACGGCGGCAAAGGCCAGGGTGAATTTCGAAACAAAGGACCAGAGGCCAAACCCTTCGGCAGCCGAGGGGCTGATGCGGGCCATGCGGCTGGCAAAGACCGCGGGCAGAACTGTCAGATCCGCGCCCAACGTTGCGCCAGACAAGGCGCAAATGACCGCAAAAGCCATCCAGTCGCCAGACCCCAACGTGACGGCCCATCCGAAGGCGAGGATGGCCAGCACCATCGCGCTCAGCAAAACCGGCTTTGGGCCGTAGCGCTCGGCCAAGCGGCCCCAGATGGGTGCGGCGATAGCGGCACACAGAAAGAACAACAGCAGCAACGGCCCCTCGAACCCCGGTGCGTCCAAACGGCTTTCAACGAAGAACAGAAAAAGCGTGGAACTGACCGCAACGGGCGCTGCGTTGACCAAGGCAATCAACAGCAGCTTGCGCGCCAGCGCATCGCCCAGCACCGCCTTGAACCCGACCGAAGGGGGCAAGCCATCACTCACCCATTCGCCGCGCATCATCATGATGGCAGCAAGAGCCAACACGGCAAATCCAACAGCAAACCCGGCAAACGGCGCGCCCATGAACCCGCCAAGCATGACCGGAGTAATGGCCGCCACGCAAACGCCCAGCAACGCACCGGTTTCGCGCCAGCGCGCCAGCATCAAGTGCCCTTGCCCGGGCAAACGGTCCGC
This sequence comes from uncultured Tateyamaria sp., assembly GCF_947496075.1. Classification (GTDB taxonomy): domain Bacteria; phylum Pseudomonadota; class Alphaproteobacteria; order Rhodobacterales; family Rhodobacteraceae; genus Tateyamaria. Next base: position 231,645 of record NZ_CANMBJ010000006.1, on the reverse strand, counting down.
CTTGACCACACCCTGGGCATAGAAGTTGATGGTTAGGAAACTGAAGGCCGAAAACACACCGGTCAACATCAGCGCAAACCAGATCAGAGGGGGCAGCAGCGGTGGCACTGCAAAAAGGCCCAACATGGACACTGCCATGACGGTGCACCCGATCAGCACGGCCACACCGCGCCGGGACCGGAGCGCTTCGGACAGCCGTCCGAACAGCGGGTCTTGCACAACGTCGAGCAGGCGCAATCCGAACAAAACGGCGCCCAGCGCCGCCAGCGATACCCCGTATTCGTCGACATAGAATTTCGGCGCATGGATATAGATTGGCAGCCCGGCCGCACTCAGCAACGCGGCAAAGACCGCGTAAGCCGGAAGTCGTTGGGGCTGCGTGTTGCTCACCGCGACACCTCCTCGGACGGTGGCACGGGGCGGGCGCGATACGTTGCACGTTTCCACCACAGCTTTATCGCCTGCCAGTGAATCAAGGCCAGCACACGGCGTGATCCAAACGGGCGGCGCAGGGCGGCGCGCAAAATGGCACGGTTGGTGAGGGCACATCGACGTCCCGTGAGTGTGGCAATCAGCCCGCCCTCACCGTCTCGGGAATAGTCGATCCAGACCCCAATCCGGTCGTCCCGAATATCAAAACGAAACTCGTAACTGCCTTCGATGGGTTGGAAGGGTGACACATGAAAAATCTTGGTAGCCCGCAGTCGATCCTCGGGCGCGATGGGGCGCAGATCGGCATGGTTCACGAGGTAACTGTGCCGGTCGCCGAAAGTGTTTGTCACCTCGGCAATGACCGCGATCATCTGATCATCCGCACGGCGACACAGCCAGAAACTGACCGGGTTGAACACGTGGCCAAGCACCTTGGGCTGGGCCAGGAGTTCGATCTTGGTGACCCCGGTGATCTGGTGGGACTGCAACACCTCGCGCACCCACGGCGCACCTCGACCAGCCTTCGGCGCACCGCCATGATCCTTGTCATCAAGCGCCATTAGCCCACGCCGATTGCGCCCGAACAAGCGCGGGACACGCAAGTCCGCCTCGGCATCCAGCAGCATGTAGTCCACGCTGTAGCGGAAGGCGTTTTCGATGCCTCCCTTGCGCCCGTGAAAGGTCACGCCTGCGATATGATCGACCGTGGCCGTCATTCCGCAGCCACCTGCATCTGCGGTGCGCGCAGCAGGGCGCGGGCCACATCAAGCCCTGCCGTCAGCCCGTCCTCGTGGAACCCGTGGCGCATCCAGGCACCGCAATACCACGTGTTGTTGGCCCCGTTCATTGCACGCACCTGATCCTGCGCAGCAAGTGCGGCCAGATCATAGACCGGGTGGCGCAACACGGTCTGGTCATAGATCAACTCTTCGCGGATCGTACGCTTTGTATTCAGTGTGACGAAATGCATGTCGTCCATCGGGATCGGTTGCAGCGAGTTGATCCAATACGTCAGGTCGATGCGATCCGAATGGACGTTCTTGTCCTCTGTATACACCCAGCTGGACCAGACCTGAGAATGCTGCGGCATGATGGCCGCATCACAGTGCAACACAACGTCATTGGGTTGGTACTTCACCGCTCCCAAAGCGGCCTGTTCCTCAACCGTTGGATCGGCCAGCAGCGACAAGCTGTCATCGGAATGCGTGGCAAAGACCACGTCGTCAAACATCTCCCACTCGCCACCCCAAGCCTTGACCTGCGCACCACTCGCCGTGCGGCGGACGGATTGGACAGGCGCCCCAAACCGGATGTCGACACCGTTGCCCAGCATTGCAGCTTCGATGCGACGCACATATTCAACCGATCCACCGTCAACGGTGTACCATTGGTGCTGGCCCGAGTGATGCAGCAGGGCATGGTTCTCAAAGAACTGGATCATGGCATGCGCCGGGAAATCCATGATCTTTTCGACCGGCGTGGACCAGATCGCGCCGCTGAGCGGTAACAGGTAATAGTCCCGGAACCAGTCCCCCGTTCCCATGACATCAAGGAACTGGGCAATGGTGCGTGTGCGATCCTCGTTCGCGACGCGCAAGGCATTCTTGTTGAAGCGCATTATGTCACGGAACATGCCAAGGAATTTGGGGTTCAGTGCGTTGCGGCGTTGCGCGAACACGGCGCCCAGGCTGGCCAAGCCATACTCCAGCCGCCCGCCGTCGATGGATGCACCAAAGCTCATGCTGGATTTGACGACCGGCACGTCCAGTTCATCAAACAACTGCGCCATGTTTGGATAGTTCGCATAGTTGAATACCAGGAAACCGGTATCGACCGGTTGATCGCCCCGCTTGCCAGCCATGATTGTACGGGCATGGCCGCCCAGACGTGGCTCCGCCTCGAACAGGGTCACGTTGTGGTCGCACGCAAGCGTATGTGCTGCCCCCATTCCTGAAATCCCGCCTCCAATCACGGCAATGCGTTTCGGGGCGGTCATGGCGTGTTCAAATGGCATAAGTCGTTTTTGTCCCGTACGTTCCAAGGTTTGATCTGTTTACGGAGGGATGACGCAAACGGATGTACAAAAACCAGACATTTATTTTTGATCCGAGACGCCTTGTGTCGCGTAGACGGAATATGTTTGCGGGTTTAGACACGTCTGAAATAGATGCGCAGTCCGCCGTCGGGGTCTTTCCGAGGGCGGTAACAGGACCGGCACTCATGCAAGAGAGCGATGGAAAACGGATGCAGTGGGTCAGCCACATGGTCCGGATTCGTGACGACAGGGATCAGGCGGCCTTCGCCGCGCTGTTCGCCCACTTTGCCCCACGGGTCAAAGGGTTCCTGATGAAGTCAGGCGCGGATGCGTCGCTCGCAGAAGAATGCGCGCAAGAGGTCATGGCGACCTGCTGGCACAAAGCGCACATGTTTGACCCCGCGCGGGCCTCGGTGGCGACCTGGATATTCACCATCGCGCGGAATCGAAAGATTGACGTGCTGCGCAAGCAGCGCCGCCCCGAGCCCGAAGACCTGGCATGGGGCCCCGAAGAAGAACCTGATCAGGCCGATGTGATGGCCATGCAGCAGGAAAGTGAACAGTTGGGTCAGGCAATCGCAGAATTGCCGGAAGCCCAGCGGGAACTGATACAAAAGGCGTATTTTGGGGACCTGTCCCACAGTGAAATCGCTGCTCAAACCGGTCTGCCCCTGGGCACGATCAAATCTAGGATTAGATTGGCGTTGGAAAGACTGCGCCACGCGATGAAGTGACGGATATGGAACAAAAGATCACACATCACCTGACGGACGAGATCCTGATGGGCTATGCAGCCGGGACGCTGCCAGAGGCGTTCAACCTAATGGTGGCGACGCACGTATCTCTGTGCGACGAGTGCCGCGCGCGAGTGGAAAGTTACGACGCTGTCGGCGGGGCCGTGCTTGAGGAAGCACCAGACCACGACATGGCGCTCGCCCCAGGAAGTTTCGCCGCGACAATGGCCTTGATCGCAGGCGGTGCCCCAGAAGAGATTTGCACCCAGCACCCTCAAGACGCGGTGCTGCCGCAACCGCTGCAGGATTACGCCGGCGGCGGTATCGACAGCATCAAGTGGCGTGCGGTCGGCATGGGTGTAAAGCAAGCCATTCTGCCAACGTCCAAGGACGCTTCGGCGCGGCTTCTCTACATACCTGCTGGCGCTGCCATGCCCGATCACGGTCACCACGGGATCGAGATGACGATGGTCCTGCAAGGCGCATTCCAGGACGACGACGACTATTTCGCCCGCGGCGATGTCGAAGTGGCTGACAGTGACTTACATCACACGCCAGTGGCCGATATCCACGAGGATTGCATTTGTCTGGCTGTCACCGACGCGCCATTGCGCTTCCAGGGCCTGCTTCCAAAGATTGCCCAACGTTTCGCAAGGATCTGACCGTGTAAGGCGGAGGTCTCCTCCGCCCCTTCTGCGCACCAAGACCCTTTTGTAAGGTGGACGTGTCGTCCGCCAAAACGGCCATGGTCGAATCGCCGGGTCGCATGCTAAGTTTTGTGGCATGAACACCCACACCCCCAATATACGTCCCGTGATCCGACAATTGGGCGATGCAGCGATCAACCGTATCGCGGCGGGTGAAGTGGTGGAACGACCCGCCTCAGCGGTCAAGGAGCTGGTCGAAAACGCCATTGATGCCGGGGCCAAGCGCATTTCGGTCGATATCGCCGACGGCGGCAAGACACTGATCCGGGTGACAGACGACGGCTGCGGTATCGCGGCAGAGGATCTGCCGCTCGCCCTCAGCCGCCATGCGACGTCCAAGATTGACGGCAGTGATCTGCTCAATATCCACACCTTTGGCTTCCGGGGCGAGGCACTGCCAAGTCTGGGCGCCGTGGGCCGCCTGACCATCACCAGCCGTGTGCCAGGCGCGGACGCAGCCGAGATCAGCGTCGCTGGGGGAACGGCCAGCGCCGTCAAACCGGCAGCATTGAACGCAGGCACGGTCATCACCCTGCGCGATCTGTTCTTTGCCACGCCCGCGCGTCTGAAATTCCTTCGCACCGACCGGGCCGAGGCGCAGGCGATCACGGATGTCATCAAGCGTCTGGCTATGGCCGAACCCTATGTGCGGTTCGAGCTGCGCGATGTGTCAAACGACCCCCGCACCGTCTTCAAGGTCGAGGCACAGACCGGTGACGTGATGGATGCGCTCAAGGGACGTTTGCGCGACACACTTGGTCAAGATTTCACGGACAACGCCATCCCGATTGATACAGAGCGGGACGGTCTGCACCTAACCGGCTATGCGGCCTTGCCCACCTACTCCCGCGGTGCGGCGGTGACCCAGTTCCTGTATGTGAACGGGCGCCCCGTGAAGGACAAACTTCTGACAGGCGCGCTGCGGGCCGCCTATTTCGACTTCCTCAGCCGTGACCGGCACCCGGCGGCGGCCTTGTTCATCGACTGCGATCCGCAGCTTGTGGACGTCAACGTACACCCGGCCAAATCCGAGGTGCGCTTTCGCGATCCCGGAACCGCGCGCGGGTTGATCGTGTCCGGCCTCCGTCACGCGCTGGCAAATGCTGGTCACCGCGCCTCGACCACCGTGGCGGGAGCGACATTGGGGGCCATGCGCCCAGAGCCAACCGAGCCGCGCGTTTACCAGATGGACCGGCCCAGCCTCGGGCCACGTGTGCCAATCGAAACCGGCTTTGCCGAGATGGCGCAAGATTATAGCGCGCAGGTGGTTGAACCTGCACCAATGCCCGAGCCGGAGACCGATCCAAGCGACCTCCCCCTTGGCGTCGCACGAGGGCAAGTGCATGAGAACTATATCGTGGCACAGACGGCCACCGGCATGGTGATCGTTGACCAGCACGCCGCCCACGAACGCCTGGTCTATGAAAAACTGAAGACCCAGATGGCCGAGAACGGTGTCGCCGCGCAGGCATTGCTGATCCCCGAGATCGTGAGCCTGTCGACCGGCGATTGCGCTCGGCTGTTGGAGATTGCAGATGATCTGGCCCGCTTTGGCCTCGGCATCGAAGCCTTTGGTGGGGATGCCGTTGCGGTGCGGGAGACACCCGCCATCCTGGGTGAGGTCGATGCCAAGGCGATGATCCACGACATTCTGGATGAGTTGGCCGATCTCGGATCATCGCAATCCGTTCAGGCAAAGGTCGAGGCGATCCTGTCCCGCGTGGCCTGTCACGGGTCGATCCGATCGGGCCGCCGGATGCGTGCCGAAGAGATGAACGCCCTGCTTCGTGAAATGGAGGCCACGCCGCATTCCGGCCAGTGCAATCACGGGCGGCCCACTTATGTAGAGTTGAAGCTGGCAGACATTGAACGATTGTTTGGGCGCACATGATCCAGATTGGCGATACGACATTGGACACCAGCGATCCGCTGGTGATGGTGGCCATGATCGGGGCCGCGACCCTGTTGGTGATCATGATCCTTCTGATCATGGCGCTACGGGCCGCCGGTCGTTCAGCCCGTGCCACAGCGCCGCTCGCCCAGCAAATGGGGTATCTCGGCCAACATGTGCAGGGGCTGGCGCAGGGGCAAGAGGGCTTGCGCGCCTCGATCCAAACCGTGTCGGACACGGCCACCAACGGACAGGCACAATTGGCGCAAACCGTCGAACAGCGGTTGAGCGCGGTGCAGCAGCAGATGCAGGAACGGCTTGCGGACAACGCGATGCGCAGCCAGCGCGCAATGACGGACATGCAGGAACGCATGAAGGAATCCCTGCACGGCTCCTCCAAGCAGACCACCACCAGCCTGACGCAATTGCAGGAACGCCTCGCCGCCATCGACAAGGCGCAGGACAACATCACCAAGCTGTCCGGCGATGTACTTAGCCTGCAGGACATCCTGTCGAACAAACAGACGCGCGGCGCCTTTGGCGAGATCCAGCTGCGCGACATCGTGGGAAAAGCCCTGCCAAAGGACAGCTATGCGTGGCAGCCCACCCTGTCCAACGGCAAGCGAGCCGACTGTATGGTGCATCTGCCGAACCCGCCTGGGCCGATTGTCATCGATTCAAAGTTTCCGTTGGAAGCCTACGAGGCATTGCGCCGCGCCGAGACGGACCATGAGTTAAAACAGGCCGTGGCATCCATGAAAACGGCCGTGAAAAAGCACATCGCTGATATCTCGGACAAGTACATCATCGAAGGGGAAACGGCGGACGGCGCACTTATGTTCCTGCCGTCCGAAGCGGTCTATGCCGAGTTGCACGCTAACTTCCCCGATCTGGTGCGCGAAGGGTTCGACAAGCGCGTTTGGATCGTGTCGCCCACCACCTGCATGGCCACGCTGAATACGATGCGCGCGATCCTCAAGGATGCGCGGATGCGCGAACAGGCGGGGGCGATCCGCAAGGAATTGTCGATGCTGGTGACTGACGTGGACCGGCTTGGCACGCGGGTTGGCAATCTGGACCGACACTTTTCCCAGGCCTCGAAAGATATCGAGGATATCAAGATCAGCGCAGAGAAGGCTGGCAAACGCGCCCATCGCCTCGACAATTTCGACTTTGAAGAGCTGGATGACCAAGGCACGCTCGCGCTGAACAGCCGCCCACCTGCCGCGGAATGACCCCACAGGCGCAACGCATTTTCTTCGAAGCCGAAGCGCAGGCCGAATGGTTCATCGGCATCCTGCGCATGATTATGTCAACGTCCCTTGCTGTCGTTCTGTTCGTAACTGTTTGGTTCACAGGGCTACCAGAATCCGAGGCTTTGGAATCGCAGCTTGTGTATGCCGCGATGACCATGGCGAGCTATTTCGCCCTTGGCCTTGTCATCATCTTCGTGATCCGTACGGGCCAGTTCCGCGCCTGGATGGCGTGGCCGTCCGCCCTAATCGACTGTGTGTTCATCCTGTTGGGTTCGTGGCTGAGCCTGTCCAACATGGGGCTATCGGGGCAGTTTGTTGCGGCCTTTCCAACCATCTGGCTGATCCCCGTCGTGTTGGCCTGTGGCGCGCTCCGGTTTAACCCGGCGCTTCTGGCCAGCATGTCACTGGTGTTGATCGCAGGCTTTGCCGCCATCCTGACCATCCCCTTTCTGGCGACCGAGGCCGAGGCACGGGCGGGATTGATCTTTCTTTTTGGGTGGCCACCAAACTTTGTGCGTATCGTCATGATCTCATTGGCGGCGATGGTGCTTGTCTTTGCGTCGATGCGGATCCGCGCGCTGCTGCGTCGCTCGATTGACGAGGCAGAGGCGCGTGGGCAGCTGACCCGTTTTCTACCGTCCGAACTGAATGACCAGCTTTCAGCCCGCGGGATCGAGGCCATGCGCGAAGGCCATCAGCAGCGGATGGCTATTCTCTTTGTGGATATCCGTGGGTTCACCTCCATGGCCGAAAACATGAGCGCGCCCGACCTGTCCGCCTTTCTGGGGCGCTACCGGGCCCGCATTTCGAAGTCGGCAGACGCGACGGGTGGCATCGTGGACAAGTTCGTCGGCGACGGCGCGATGGTCGTCTTTGACGACAGTCATGGTGACGCCGCCACCTGCGCGGTCGCCTTCGCCCATGACCTCCTTGAGCATATCAACGATGTGCGTTTGGGGATCGGCATTCATCTGGGCGAAGTGTTTGTGGGTGTCGTCGGGGATGAGGGTCGGTTGGAGTACACCGTTCTGGGCGACGCCGTGAATGTCGCCGCCCGGCTCGAAACGGCAACAAAGACACAAGGCGTGACACTGCTGATCTCGGACGCGGTCATGAACGGGTTGGAGAACGTAGGCCCGGGCTGGCAAGCCTTTCCATCGTTGGTGTTGCCCGGACGGCAGGAAACGATCTCGGCCTGGGGGATGGCGGCGGCAGCGGCGGACGACACGTCCGCCTTACGGTGAGGATCAGCGCCTAAAATGGGGCGGAGGACACCTCCGCCTTAACCGTCGATCGCAGCACGATACCACGCCACGATGACCGCCCGTTCCTCATCTTCCATGTAGCTCAGATTGGCCGGTGGCATCGCGTGGCTGACGCCTGATTGCAGGTAAACGGCCCGCGCATTGCGCGTCAGGTCCGCTTCGGTTTCCAGCACGACCCCCTTGGGTGCCCAGTGTAACCCGGGCCAGCCGGGTTCTGCCGCATGGCACATGCTGCACCGACCCAGCACGATGTTGTGCACATCCGAGAATCCTTCGGCTTGTGCAAAGCGTGTCACCACTGCCGCCTCGCGCTCATCTGATGGCGCAACGCTCAGCCACGCGATCAGGATGAACAGGATCACCGTCACACCCCAGGTCCAATGCGGATTGCCCTTGCGCGCGTGATGTGTGTTGAACCAGTGCCGGATCGTGACACCCATCAGGAAGACAAGCGACGCGATCACCCAGTTCCACTCACTGGCAAAGGCCAACGGGTAGTGATTGCTCAGCATCAGGAAGATGACAGGCAAGGTCAGGTAGTTGTTGTGGGTCGAGCGCTGTTTGGCGATCTTTCCATAGATCGCGTCGGGCGTGCGCCCCGCCATCAGGTCGGCCACCACGATCTTCTGGTTCGGGATGATGATGAAGAACACGTTGCCTGACATGATCGTGGCGGTAAACGCCCCCAGATGCAGCAGCGCGGCACGCCCGGTGAACACTTGGCTATAGAACCACGCCATCGCGACCAACACACCAAACAGCGCCACCATCAGCACTGTCTGGTCCGCGTTCACAAAGGCCTTGCAAAGCGTGTTGTAGATCACCCAACCGGCGGCCAGAGACACCAGCGACAAGCCCACCGCCTGCCAGGTGGCAAGCTCCATCACGTTGGGATCGATCAGATAGAACTCGGCCCCCAGATAGTAAACCAACACCAGAAGGATGAACCCGCTGATCCAGGTCCAGTAGCTTTGCCACTTATGCCAGATCAGCCCATCGGGCATATTGTCGGGCGCAACCAGGTATTTCTGGATGTGATAGAACCCGCCACCATGGACCTGCCATTCTTCGCCATCCGCCCCGCTTTTTAGGTTGCGGTCGCGGTGCAGGCCCAAGTCCAGCGCAATGAAATAGAAGGACGATCCGATCCATGCGATGGCCGTGATCACATGCAACCAGCGCACCGCAAATTCCAGCCACGCGCCCATGGCGGCGAAGTCATACATGTCGGCGTCCTTTCGTTCCCGAACGCCAAACTAGACAGGGCGCGCGAGATACGAAAGGGGGGGCTGGGGCTCTGCTCCAGGCCCTCGGCCTTCCCCGAGGTATCTTTGGCCAGAAGAAAGCCTAGTCGTAGCGCAGTTCCGACGCCTTGCCCTTGAACACCCAATAGGCCAGCGCCGTGTATCCCCCGATCATGGGAATGACGACAATGGCGCCAACGAGGATGATCATCAGGCTCTCGGGCGCGCTCGCCGCTTCATAGATCGTCAGCTTTTCAGGAACCACGTAGGGGTAGAAGGAATAGGCGAGGCCGCTGAAGGCCAGAATGAACAGGGTGATGGCACATGCAAACGGCCCTTTCGAACCCGCATCGGTCGCGTTGGGCAAACGCTGCAACGACCGCCACAGCATCATCACCATCACGGCCGACAGGATGGGCAGCGGAGCGAGCAGCAGGATTTCAGGGTAGGTGAACCACTTGTCAAAAATCCGTGCGCTGACCAGCGGTGTGGCAAGCGATACGGCCCCCAGACCCAAGACCAATCCCCAGATGCCGCCCTTGGCCCAGTCCACCGCCTTGCCCTGCAGGATGCCTTCGGTCTTGATGATCAGCCAGCAGGCACCGATCATGGAATAGGCAACGGTCAGGAACACCGCCGTGATCATCGCAAAGGCCCAGGTGCCCAGCGTGCTTTCCAGCCCCATCACGTATTTGCCCAGCATGAAGCCCTGGCTGAGCGACGTCATCAACGAGCCGATGAAGAACAGCCAGTTCCAAGTGGCCTTGTGCGGGGTGGGCGCCTTGACCCGGAATTCAAAGGCCACGCCGCGCAGGATCAACCCGATCAGCATGATCGCAACAGGCAGGTACAGCGCCGTCAGGATCGTGCCGTGGGCCGTCGGGAAGGCCACAAGCAGAAGGCCAATGGCCAGCACCAGCCATGTTTCGTTGGCATCCCAGAACGGACCGATGGACGCCACCATCATGTCCTTTTCCTCATCCGTCGCAAAGGGGAACAACACGCCGACGCCCAGATCGAAACCATCAAGGACCACATAAATCAGGATCGACACGCCCATGAGCGCGGCAAAGGTGAAAGGCAGCCAGACCGCCGGATCGCCAAAAAGTTCCATCTATCCTACTCCGCAGGAATTTCGCGGGTGACCGCGTGACCAGACAACGGGGTGCGGGGCCGCGGGACATCACCGTCCACCGCCTTGCGCGCCAGGAAGAAGAGCACGCCGATATAGGCGGACAGCAGCAGCGCATAGATCGACAGATACGCGCCCAGCGTCGTGCCCACGAAAGGTGCAGGCACATCCGCCACCGCCATTTCGGTAGTCAGCACGCCTTGCACCAGCCAAGGCTGACGCCCGATCTCGGTCGTGTACCAGCCTGCCAAGGTCGCCACCCAGCCGGAAAAGGCCATCGGCACCATGGCAAGCATCATAAGCTTCGGCACGCCCTCCGGTCCGCGCCGTTTGCGCAGCATGAGGATGGCGGCGCCCCAGCTCAGGAACAGCATGGCAAAGCCCGTGCCGACCATAATGCGGAAGGACCAGAAAACAGGGGCAACAGGCGGGTGCATCACCTCACCCTCTTCGGTGACAAAGTCGTTCAGACCGGGCACCACGCCTTCGGCTTTGTGCTTGAGGATAATGGAGGCCATGTTGGGAATGGCCACTTCCATGCGGTTCTCGCGGGCTTCCTCGTCCAGAAGGGCAAACAGCAAGAGCGGCACATGTGATTGGGTGTCCCAGTTCCCTTCCATCGCCGCAACCTTCTGCGGCTGGTGTTCCAACGTGTTCAGGCCATGCATATCGCCCATGAAAATCTGAAGCGGGATCAGTAAAGCACCCATGTAGACACCGGTTTTCATAGTCACCTGCACACTCTTGCTTCGGTCACCGAGCAGCCAGCGGAAGGCGCTCAACCCCGCGATCAGGAATGCGACGGTCAGGCCCGACGCCAGCAGCATGTGGGACAGGCGATAAGGCATGGATGGGTTGAATATTATCTCGAACCAGCTGGTGGCATGGGCAACGCCCTCGCGCACCTCGAATCCTTGGGGCGTGTGCATCCAGCTGTTCAGCACAAGGATCCAGAAGGCCGACATGGTGGTGCCAAAGGCCACTAAGAACGTCGCCAGAGTGTGCAACCACCCAGGCACACGGGAAAAGCCGAACAGCATGATGCCCAGAAACACGGCCTCGAGGAAAAAGGCGGTCATCACCTCATAGGCCAGAAGCGGTCCTGCGATGTTGCCCACCGTTTCCATGAAGCCGGGCCAGTTGGTTCCGAATTGGAACGACATGGTGATGCCCGACACAACGCCCATGGCAAAGCTCAGGGCAAAGACTTTGACCCAGAACCGGTAGGCCTCCATCCAGCGCGCATTGCCCGTCGCGTTGAAGCGCAGCTTGAAGAACAAAAGCACCCAGCCCAGGGCAATCGTGATCGTCGGGAACAGGATGTGGAATGAAATATTGGCCCCGAATTGAATTCGGGAAAGCATGAGGGTGTCCATGCGAAGTCTCCGCTTGAAAACGGTTACGTGTTTGGTCTTGACCTAATATAGAAACTGCTCGCAACAGATCAGCGGGGGTGCGACAGGGTGCGCCTGCGCGTTTTGTCACACAGACTTGCCCCTATTTGCGACGTCAGCGTCAGCCTGATGCGGGTTGGATGCTAGCGGGGCTGATGGGACAGGACAGTGCCCGCTATGCGGAGCGACGCCGCCTTTTCGCTGCGACCCTGATCGAACAACAAGACGCGGAACAAAGCGCCAAGTCACTGCGAATGCGTCAATGTCGGCTTCAGGTCATTGCATTTGACAGCTCACTGCGGGACTCGCAAGCTTTTGACCCGGACGGATGATGGGTTCTGGCGGCACGTGTGGGGTTCGTTCGAATAGATCGCTGTTCTCGGTCACAGCCAACACTTTCCGCAAGTGATCGCTTCCACTCGGGACCGCCGCATTTTCTACGTCCTGAAAGATGGCTTATCTAGCCGGGTAGTATTGCAACGGATTTCAGATTGCGACTGGCTCAGGCGTCGAACTGCTCCAAACAGCGTTCTAATGAATTGACCGATCTGGTTTGCTTGAAGGAATGTTTAATAGCATCGATGGCTGTAACAGATGCCTAGATTGACCAGCGCCGCCTATTTGAAAATGGCCCTCAATTCCTTAGACAGATGCTCCAGCACAGCCTTTATGCGCGCCGTTTGTTGCAGATCCTTGTGGGTCAGCAACCACAAGTCTGTTGTTAAGGCGGGCACATACTCTCCGATCCTGACCAGCCTTTTTTCACCTTCGGCCAGATAACATGGCAGCGCACACAGGCCCCCTCCATTCCTGGCAGCAGAAAACATACCAAGTACTGTATTGTATCGCTGAGTCACTTTGGAATTCAGGCCCTCAGCCTCCATCCAATCGTCCAAAAGGCTGTAAGACATACTTTCATCTGCAGCAATCCACGGCATGTCGGCGTAGTCGACCTGCCCAGCCGTGTCACCGAAACAGGCATGCGCCCCATAAATTGCCTGCTGGATCCTACCTACCGTTCGGCCGACAAGTTGCTCGGGGTTTATTGATGATGGTCGGATGGCAATGTCAGCCTCCCTCCGCGAAATCCTCAAAAGATTGTTGGAGATCACAACCTCCAACTGGATTTGAGGTAACGTATGGTGAAGATTGGCAACGATCTCAGACAATGGACCGAACAACAGGCTGTCAGTTGTTGTAATGCGAACCTTTCCTGAGGGCGTTAACTCTTGCCCGGTGAGCTTTCTTTCAATCTCAAAGACATATGCTTCCATTTCATGCGCACCGTCCAGCATTGCCTCACCAGCAAGTGTCGGCGTGTAGCCTGTTCTTGTGCGATCAAACAACTTCGTTCCCAGGCGTTCCTCAACATCGATGACTTTCCGATAAATCGTCGCATGACTTACGCCAAGCTCACGGGCCGCCGCCGAAAGTGAGCCGGATCGCGCAACTGTAAGAGTGACTTTCAGGTCATCCCAATTCAAACGGTTGTTCATATTTGCAATCCCATCTCTCATTTTTTTGGAATGTACGATCACTGGAGAACATTCTATCTTTGTACCCAGAGTCTGCAAGACCGCAGAAAGCAGAGTGTTGCTTACCGTGGCCATAACCGGCGCGCTTCGGATCAAGTGGGAGAGACAGCGTGGAGCATGACCAGGAGATCATGGGCCGATGGACCCGAACCGTCGCTGACTAATCGAAAGAGGACTTAGATCGATGACAGAGATTGGAGCGATGAAAGAGAAGAGCCAGCACATGGGTCAGACGATTAACTTCGGCTTTTTATCCGTCGCAATTTTCTCGGTTATTGCTGCTGGTACCTATACGACGCTCGCAGGTCTCTTGGCCACGAAGTTCATTGCGTCCGGTATCGAGTGGGACGCCACGAGCATTAGCATTGGCATTGCCGTCAACATGGCCCTTTATGGCCTGTTTTCGCCTTTTGCCGTCGCACTTATGAAAACATACGGAGTGCGGCGGGTTTCCGTATGCTCGCTCGGCGTGTTAATCGCCTCCAGCCTTCTCTGCATGATCCCGAACTTGCTGCTTTTCAATGTCGTTTGGGGGGTCTTCATCGGAGCCGCCGTTGGTGCGTTCACTATGTCTTATGCCGCACTGATTGCGACGACGTATTTCTCAAGGAATATCGGTCTCATCTCGGGCGTGCTGACCGCAGCGTCGGTGTTGGGACAGTTCCTGCTGTTGCCCTTCTGGGCAGAGGTCTCGGATGTGTGGGGATGGCGTGCGCCGCTGCTTGGGGCGGGCTCGATCGCGCTGGTCGCTCTGTTGCTGAATCTGAAGTACACGCCACACAGCAAACCAGCAGGCGCCGTGAGCTTGAACACCACGGTTCAGATTGTCGTGGAGCCACTGATCATAGCCTTGAGACACCCTGCATTCTGGGCGCTTCTGGCAGTCTTCTTTCTGTGTGGTGCGACGACAAATGGCCTGCTTTGGAGCCACTTTACCGCCTTTTGCGGCGATATTGGTCTGGATGCCACGTCCGCCTCAATCGTTCTGGCGCTGGTCGGGATATTCAATGTCGTGGGGACCACTGCATCCGGTTGGCTGTCGGATCGTTTTTCCGCCCGGGCGATACTGGCCTTCATTTTCTTCGGCCGGGGGCTGACACTCTTTTGGTTGCCGCTTATCATCACAAGCGAATTTGACCCGATGATTGCGACTTTTGGCATCGTGTTCGGCATCCTTGATGTCGCAACGGTGCCGCCTGTGGTCTTGCTGTGCAATCGCGCCTTTGGCGACAATGGACCCGTTATCTTTTCCTGGATATCGGCCGGTCACCAGATTGGCGCAGGTTTTATGGCACTGACCGGCGGCATCATTCGGAGCCAGCTCGGCACCTATGACCTGATGTGGATGATCGGCGGAGCCTTCTGCATTCTCGCCGCAACCGTTTCAAGCTTCAGCCGTGTTCGAAAACAGCCCTACCCCGCCTGACGCCCCTGTGCGCCCGGAGGGAAACCAACATCCATGACGCGATACCCATCTGAACACCACGCTTACACCTGACATCCACATCAAACCCAAAAGGAGGGAATAATGGTATCTCTTGTAGAGCACACCGCCGAGTTGGCCTCGACAGAAGGCATGACACGCTTTGGGTTGGTTGCCCTGTCGACGGATCTGACGACAGAGCGGGATTTTACCCGGATGTTACCCGAAGCCGGTTCCACGTTACATATCACGCGGGTTGCTTTCGAGAACCCGACGACCCCGGAAAATCTACGGAAGATGGGGCCAAGAATAGCATCGGCGGCCGAACTTCTGGTGCCAGGAGAGGCGTTCGGCGCGATCTGCTACGGATGCACGTCAGCCTCTGTCGAACTTGGGGATGCCGCCATCACCTCTGCGGTGCAAGCTGCCCATCCAAACACCGCCGTGGTAACTCCGACCCATGCCGCCCTGATGGCGTTCTCTGCACTCGGCGTGCGTAAGGTTGCACTGTTGACGCCGTATCTGGTTGAGACGACCGAACCGATGATCACTTATTTCGAAGAAAACGGGTTGGATGTGGTCAACGCCGCTTGCTTTGGGCTCGAGGATGATCGGGACATGGCGCGGGTCAAGCACGACTCGATCGTGCGCGCCGCACGCAGTGTGGACTGTCCCGAGGCCGAGGCGATCTTCTTGTCCTGTACAGCTCTTCCAGCGGTTGGCACGATTGCGGAAATCGAGGCTGAACTGAAGAAGCCCGTCGTCACGTCCAATCAGGCGAGCGCGTGGGCGATGTGCCGTCTGGCCGGGCTGCAAGACTACAACCCTCAAGGATATGGAAGCCTGTTTGAGCGCCAGATTTGACGGAAGGAACCTCCCCTCCTCCGCCTATTTACTCCTGAAATATCTGGTCAAGACGGGACGGCCCGCATGGTGGAAAACACTGTGTGGGCCATTTCAGTTGTGCGCCTCAGAAACTGGCGCCCAGTGCGCGTTTGCCGACTGCGTATAGTTGTAGATCCGCTGTGCCCGCACAGGTGTGACCTGGGGTTGGATCGAAGCCTGACATGCAATCTTTCACACCCCGCCAATGCTGAAAGCCCGCGCGGTGCAGGCGCGGGCTCGGGGGGATGGCGTCGATGGTGCACTGGTAGCGTTCCAAGCGTAAGCAACGGCTCGGCACATCACCATCTAGGCGGCAATTGTGGTCTCGTTGGTGACGTCCTCTTTGAATTCTGCGTGCAGGCTTCGGATACCCGTCTCGAGACTACCGGCCGCGAGGATAAGCTGCGTTTCCACGCAGCGAGATCCTTGTAGAACACAAACCGGCGTGATGCTGGACTGAGCAAGAGCCTGCAGCGACCGCGCTGGAACCGACAACCCTTCCAGGTCACGCCCCAGAACTGAAATCAGTACAAATTTGCTCGTCGAAATCTGCGCGTTGGGATAGAGCACCGCCAGTTCTCCCGCGGCACGTTCAATGTCACCCGGCGTGGCGTCTATGTAATGCGTGATCGTATTGGCATTGATCGTTTTCGATACGATCCGAAGGCCATGGTCGCCGATGGCATTCAGTATCGCCACATCAAGGAGGTTTATGTCGACCTCGTCCTGTTCAAAGACTTCCAGCGCGACGACATCCAGTCCGGCGATCATTTCAACGGCTGGCGTTTCGGCGTCTATGTCATTGATCAGGGTGCCTGGATCGTCTGGTTCAAAAACATTGGTGACCCGCAAGGGAACCTTGGCCCGACGTAAGGTCCTTGCGGCTGAGGGGTGTATGGCCTCCATCCCCAAATTTGCCATCTGATCCGCTAGATCATAACTGGTATGGCCGATCTTGCGGGCCTTGCTCGGACCAATGAGGAGCGGGTCGGCCGATGACAGATGGTACTCTTTGCGGATGACAGCTTCCTTAGCGCGTACTATGGCTGCCAACCTTGAAAAGGTGACTTCCGAGTACCCGCGGTCAAACTCGCGCATCAGTCCATTCTGGCATTGTGCATAGCCTGTGATGATGGGCATTTCGCAATTTGGATCAATGCCCTGGATGCCGTTTCGGATCCGGTCATCAAGTTTCAAATCCGCCTTGCCGCGCCAACCAGAGAGATCGACAAATCGCGCATGCACCCCATGGCGACGCAAGAACAGCGTGGCCGAGTAGGCCGAATGCATCTCACCAAGCCCAGCCAGCATCTCCCGAACACGGGAGAGTTGTTGCTCGAGCCGGAAACCACCATAGGAGCACAATCGCTTCAAGTCGCTCAGACAGTTTTGTGTCTCCTGAATCCGGTTCTGAATAAACGCGGTGGCATCCTCGATGTCGTCCGGATGTGACAAGACAGCCTTATGCGCCGCAATCATGGCATTAGATGTTTTGGAGAGTGCGTACCGCCATCCACGATCATCGGAATTGAGCGCCAATTGCATATAAACCCCCGGCTGGCCGGACTTTTTATGCTCAAGTAGGAGGTTCGTGATACCACCAAATGCCGACACCACAAAGTAGCGACCGTATTGTGGGGTACCGTTCCGGATAAAGAGCGTATGACAAATTTCATTCAGGCGCGACATCGACGTGCCGCCGATCTTTTCGACGATATGGGTCATGTTTGTTCTGCCGTCTCTGATAGGGTTTCCTTGGGATGCATCTTGCTGGCTGGTGCGCTCACTCAGCCGCAAGTAGGTTTTCGGTGATCACGTTCTGTGTGGCATCGATTAAAATCGCTAGCCCGGCCTCCAGCACTTTGTCTGGCGTCGTCAGCGGGGCCAGAACCTTTACCACTTCATCATTGGGGCCCGAAGTTTCTATGATCAGGCCCTCTTGGAACGCATGACGACAGATTGTGGCCGCAAGTTTGCTTGAGCCGACATCAACCCCCCTCATCATCCCCCGCCCCTTGAGCCGGGCGCCCGGGACCATTTCAGCGACCGTTTCAAGGCCCCGTTCGACAATCTGTGCCCGGCGGCGGATATCCAATTCAAAGCGGTCATCGCGCCAGAACTTCTCAATCGCGATGCGTGCCGTAATGAACGCATGGGTATTGCCACGGAACGTCCCGTTATGTTCCGCTGGCCCCAGAACATCGTGCTCCGGCCGGACAAGAACCAAGCCCATGGGAAGACCAAATCCCGAGATCGATTTGGCGAGCGTTACAATGTCGGGCGTTATGCCAGCGCGCTCAAACGAGAAAAATCCACCCGTCCTGCCGCATCCGGCTTGAATGTCATCGACGATCAACAACGCACCGGCCTTTTTCGCCAGAGCCGCGATATCAACCAGCCAACTCTTGCTTGATACGTTAAGTCCGCCTTCTCCCTGAACCGTTTCCAGAAGGAAGGCCGCCGGTGCATCCAGGCCGGACGATGCATCGCCAAGCATCTGTCGAAGCAGACCAACACTGTCTACCCCAGCAGCATAGCCATCGAATGGCATACGTGTGACATTGCCCAGAGGCATGCCCCCGCCGCCACGGTGATATGCGTTGCCTGTCGCGGCGAGCGCTCCGACGGTGACACCATGAAACGCATTCGTAAATGCGACCACATTCGTCCGCCCGGTCGCCTTGCGTGCGATTTTCAACGCCGCCTCAACGGCATTGGCGCCGGTTGGGCCCGTGAACATCAATCGGTGATCCAATTGGCGTGGCCTTAGAATGTGAGTTTCGAACGCTTGAATGAAGTCGGCCTTGGTGCTTGTTTGCAAGTCGAGCCCATGCGCAATCCCATCATTACAAAGATGTTCGACGAGCGCCGCTTTCATATCGGGATCGTTGTGCCCGTAGTTCAGCGAGGAACATCCCGCCAAGAAGTCGATGTACCGATGGCCTTCACTGTCCACCATTTCCGACCCTTGGGCAGACGCGAAAACCTTGTCGAATGTCCGGCAATAGCTTCGCGCTTGGGACTCACGACGCGTGAAGACAGATTCAGAACTGTGTTGCGTGGTCATTTTGCTCTCCAATTGCAATGCGTGCGCAGGCCAACAGGCGGCGCGACCAGTCGCGCCGGAGCCCAGACGCACCGTTGTCTGATGCCTTTTTTGGGGGTCAGGACGTTACTGCAACTGTCCCCAGGATCGTCGGGTCAGGCGGAGGGATACCGCGCTGCCCCGGGACCGACCTCGCTGCCGACGCCTATTCTGCAGCGACTTTCAACGGCGGCGGATACGCGCCATCCTGATCGTGATCCTCCCGTCCGGTAACCGGTGGGTTGAACACACAGATGGCGCGAAACTTGGTGACCGGCCGCAAAGTGTGCTGATCATGCTTGTCCAATAGATACATGTCTCCCGGTCTGATCATGAAGACCTCGCCCGTGTCACGATTGGTTAGTTCGCACTCGCCCTCGACACACAGCACCGCTTCGACATGATGCTTATACCAGAGATCGGTTTCGGTTCCGGGATAGACTGTTGTTTCGTGCAGCGAGAAGCCGACACTGTCATCCGCCAGAATCAGGCGTTTGCTGCGCCAGGTGCCAAGGGCTCCTTTGACGTCGCGTTCCGTGTCCGTGATGCTGTTGAGCGATCTGATAATCATACGAGTTTCTCCTCCAGTAGACAAAAGGTAATGGCGCGGCTCAAACCGCTGCCTTGATGGCGACCAGAAAGCCGGAATAGCCAGCCACGGTCTCGAAGTCCTTGATGTCCAATTCCTCGGGATCCACGTTGAACCCCAGCATGTCTTCCAGCTCCATCAACGTCTCAAGCATGCTCATGGAATCCAGCCGAAACTCGCGGAACAGGTTCATCTCGTCGGATAAGGGCGGGATCGATTCTTCGAGAACGGCGGCGAGTGCCTTGCGCAGATCGTCGCGCGCCTCGTTGTGTGTATAGGGGTTGTCAAGCATGGGTCATCTCCTGCTTTTGGGTAGGTGCCAGTTTCATTTCGGTTTGGAGACTTTCGATAAGGGCCCGTCGGTCAAACTTGTTGTTTGCCGTGCGCGGCATATTATCGATAAGCCGAATGCGATCCGGTATCTTGTGCGGCTCCAGCCGGTCATCAAGAAAGCCCAAAAGATCAAACTCAGAATCTGATGCACAGATGAAAAGCGTCGAGGGACGACCTGGCGCTGGCGGCACCATTACCGCATGACGGACAACGGGTGCTTCAGAACATGCCGCTTCGATTTCAGAGCAGCTGACGCGGAAGCCGCGTATCTTGAAGATATCGTCCCTTCGGCCTTGGCAGTATAAATAGCCGTCCTCGTCCATCCACCCATAGTCGCCGCTGTGAAGGCGGCGCATTGTTGCATGCTGCGTCTGGTAGGTCTTGTTGGTCAGCTCTTCGGAATTCCAATAGCCCGCCATTACGTTTGGGCCAGATATGACGAACTCGCCAATTTCATCAGGTGGCAGGACCGTCCCGCTTGCGTTGACCACCTCGACGCGCGTCCCGCGGAGCGGGCGACCACATGTACCCGGCTTGAGAATGTCGCCATCCACCGGCGTGATGCTCACACGCTTGCATTCCGTCAATCCATACATGAGCTGGAACCCAAGGTTGGGAAAGGCACTGCGCAAAGTCTTGATGGATGTCGGCGACGGGGCCGCACCGGTATTCGTAACCAGGCGCAGAGCCGGTAGCTCTCCAGGTTTGCGTTTGCCCATGACCGCCAGCGCTTCAATCATCGCAGGCACGGCAGGCAGCACGTTTGCACGGCTTTTCTTGAGCGCTCGGAACAGGCCCAAACCGCCAATCTCCGGGCTTTCCAATCGAAGCATCGCACCACACTCGACCGCGAGAAAGAGCTGATACAGGCCGTAATCGAAGGACAGCGGCAAAGAACAGAATATCACATCACCGGTCGCATAATCCAAAGCATCGGCTATAGCGCCCACCGCGAACACCATTTGGCGGTGAAGGCATGTCACTCCCTTGGGGCGTCCCGTCGATCCGGACGTGTAGATCATGCAGGCGAGGTCTTCGGGGATGATCCTTGGATTGAACGTGGAAAGAGGTAACTTGCCTGTGCTGGCGTGCAATAAATCGTTCAGGTTTGGCACGTTGATGTGAAGACCACCGACATCTGCCGACCACTTCCCGGCTTTTGCCGAGAGCACCATGACGCCCCCCGAGTTTTCTTTGATGTAAGCGAACTGCTTGGTCGGGGTCGTGGGGTGAACCGGGATGAAGCATCCGCCAATCGCACTGATCGCGTAAATCAGCGCCGCTGTCATGGGCTCGTTTTCCGCCTGCACTATTACCCGATCGCCCTGCGATACGCCTGCATCCGACAGCCATCGCGCGAGCGAGCGCGCACAGGTTTGCAGCTGGGACAAAGTCAGGACCTGATCGCGATACTGTATGACCGGAGTCCGTGGGCCAGCAGCGGCCGCACGATCGAGACGTTGATGGAGCAAAGTCATTGTATCACCTCTTCTGATTTGGACCGGCGGTTTGGCATCGGAACAACGATGAGACCCGTCGCCATAGCAATGCGTTCTGGGGGGTAAACGGGTTCGACCGTGGATTTTGCAGTATCCAAGGCACGGACCGTCCTCAGCGCCTCGACTTCGACGTAGCGACGAAGGCGTTTTTTCCGGGTCATTCGTGCGCGCACGGTTATGAAGTCTCCGGGCCGTGCTGGGCGTTGGAACTCCACTTTATCCCAGCTTTGCAGCAGGCTTTCGTCGCCATCCTGTAATGCGGCAAGCCCGGTCACTGCGTCCCCGAAGAGCCCCAATATGTGCGCGCCATCGACGATACCGCCGCCATAGTGGGCGTCAGAAGCCGACAGGCGTACCGAGATTGTGAATTCATTTTGGTCGCCCGGAAACGGGAGGTCACCCGGCAGCCGGTAGGCTGATATGATGTCGTTGACACTGTCTGCCGCGCGCACCAGGTGCAGGTCATCTCCATCGACCAAAACCTCGTTGGGATAACCGTGGCTCAGAAAGCCAGTGGGCGATGCACTTGGGCCGTATGCCCCGGAGCAAAGCACACCGATAATGTCCCCTTCCGTAACCTCACCAAGGTTGGTTTTACGCGCCATTGTATCACTTGGCGTGCAAAGTGGCCCGGTGAGCGTGGTTTCCTGGGGCGACCCGGAGGAGTTGCGCGACAGGTTCACAATCGGGAAGGATCTTTTGGCGAAACCGCCCAACCCAACCGCCGCCATATGCAGGTTTGTGCCTCCATCGGCGATGGCAAAGGTTTCTCCGCGTGACTCCTTTACATAGCGGACCGAAGTGAGAAGGGCCCCGGACCCCGCCGACAGATAGCGACCAAGCTCGATGATCACACGAGTATCGGGATGGGACCTGCGGAACTGCGCGACTGCAGCGTTGACGCCCTTGGCCAGCTTCGGCACGTCCAGCATCTTTTCGTTATCAAAGTAAGGGACGCCAAAACCACCACCGACATCCACAGCTTCGATCTCGATACCAAGATCTCCAGCAAGGCGTTCTGCCAAACTCAGAATGTTCTCGGTGTTCTCAATAATCGGCTCCGCATCGAGGTATCGTGTTCCCATGTAGACATGAAATCCGATCACACGGACGAGACTGAGCATATCCAGTTGCTCGCGTAGGTCGGGCACCTGCTCGACATCGATGCCAAATTGGCGGGGCTTGCCGCTCATCGTCAGGCCGGACCCGCTTGTTTTGAAATCCGGGTTGACGCGAAGCATGACATTCACGGCCTGCTTGGTGCCAGAAGCCTCGGCCTGCCGTTGGATTTCATCCAGTTCTTGCGCGGACTCCGCGACAATCGCAAAAATCCCGAACCGAATACTGTCAGCGATTTCATCCTCGCACTTTGCGGGTCCCACGAAAATGATGTTCTTGGGATCAATCCCCACCCGGATTGCAGTGTGCAACTCCGCACGGGAAGACACTTCGGCACCTGCCCCGCAGGATCGCAGGCAGTCCACAATTGCAGCGTTCGGATTGGCCTTGAGTGAATAGAGAAGATCGATCGCCGGGGACAGTTTCTGACGTAACGCGTTGAAGTTACTGCGCAGATAGTTGGCGTTGTAGACAAATGCAGGCGTGCCGAATTCTTGGGACACCCGTTCCGCCAAACGCAGATCGGGCTGCCACGCTCCGCTTTGTTGATGAACACGGAGTGTATCAAACGCCTGGGGGATCATACCATCGCCTCCTCTGCAGCTTGACCGCAGGCAGTCGTGCACGCACGGTCGTTATCTGTCGGATGGACCAGACAAATCCGCATCAACGTTTCATCATGATGGGCATCGCGCTGGCCAGCAAGAAGCGAGCCGGGGAACAGCAACTCTTCCTCAATTCGGCCCTTGAGGCGCTTGGCGAGGGATTTCATAAGAAGCCGGATCGCCTTGTTCTGGTCATCGACCGACGCTTCTATCCGGCTGGCCCCGCGTTTTATCTCGCGCCGAACCGCGTAATCGATCATGTCCACGCCAAGTCCGGCAACGCCGTGCCGAGGCTTGGTCGCCGTCTGCCACAGAAAGTAAGTGTCAGGCCGGCCCGGAGATCGAAAACCTGTTAGAAATCCGATTACTTCATCGTCGCGCAATGCGACAACGGACTGTTCCGCAAAATGCGTGCACCAAAGCGCATATGCATATTCACTGTTCGAGTCCAGCGAGGGAGTTTCGTTGACCAGTTCGATGATGCTCGGGGCGTGAACCAAGTTTGGACTTTGAAATCTGACAATACTCACGTCTGTTCCCTTTCTGTGGGCCTCTACATCCGACCAAGGTCAGGGCAAGTAGAGACAGGTGGTACGAGAGCCTTTGGCGATGGACGCTGCGGCGAACGTTGACCGTGAAATCGGGCCTCATCACGTCGGCGCGCCAGTCAACTTTTTCGACAAGCGCTGCCGTCTGGAGACGAGCGAGCATGACGAACGCTTCTGCAGCGAAATCGGCCGCCCGTATGCTCACACCCCTATGACTTCAGGCGAAGGGAAATGAGCTGAACCCATTGATTACAAGCGTCGCCGGGGGAACATCCTTGATTTTACCAACTCTTTTTCTGGCGGGAATCTGCCGGATGAAGCGGCTGACTTGTTGACACCAAGAATGATCCAAAGGAGGCTTGTAGCACAAACTATGATTTCTAAGTCATGCGTCAGTTCAACTAATGCGAGTGTAGAGGTGCTTTTTGATTTCCCTACCACCACTGAATTGGTTGAAAGCGTTTGAGGCAGCGGCGCGTCACTCCAGCTTTAAAAAAGCTGCAGATGAGCTGAATGTCACACCTGCAGCTGTAAGCCAACATGTCAAGTCTCTTGAGGACTATTACGATATCAAGCTGTTTGTGCGGCAAACCCGGTCATTGAAATTAACGCGTGTTGGAAAACTGGCCGCTCCATTGATGTCGAAGGCATTGGAAAAATTCACAGAAGCCTGTGATGTGATCAAAGGCGATATGGGGCGAAACTGGCTTACAATTACGGCGCCGCTTTCGTTCTGTATGAAGTGGCTTGTCCCGCGGCTAGAAACTTTCAACGAAAAATACCCAAAACTTGAAATTCGCCTTAACGCTACCGATGAACTCGTGGACATTTGCCAGGGCCAAGCTGACATAGGCATTCGCTATGGTAACGGTGACTACCCTGATCTTGAAGTCAGGACATTGATTGACGGCGTGTACCATATAGTGGCGAGTCCAGAGTTACTCGAAAGGCATGGTGGCTTAAACGATTTCTCTGAACTGGATAAATTTCCCCTTCTGCATACGGATTGGCGTGGAAGCCCGGATTTAGTACCTGGGTGGGATATGTTGGCAAAAGCGGCCGGAGTAACGAATAAAAAGATAGACCTGCATAAAGGGCATAAATTTTCCAACGAGATGATGTCAATTGATGCAGCAGTTTCTGGTCTGGGTATTGCGCTGGTCAGTCAAGCGAATTCCGATGCCGAACTGCAGGCTGGCCGCTTGGTAAAGGCTCTTGATAATCACAGCTTTCGCAACAGCGGTTTCCAGTACCATCTGGTCCGAGCCAAATCTTCTAAATCTTCCGGAAGTGCGGATTTGCTATACAATTGGTTGAGCGAACAAGGCAGTGTGAAAGACTAGGTGATGAGTTAACGGAATATCGGCATCAGACCGTCACCTGCTTGCAAGTTGGCTCGGCCTACGTCGCGGCGATCACTTCCGATGGCCGGTTTCCTTGCCTGTTGCATGGCGACGCGCACTCTTACACCCCTGCAGCACATTCCGCGCTGCGTGCGCACGCAACGGGAAAGTCAACTTTATAGGTTGGGCTCATTCCCGACCTTCGCGGCACCGCAAGAACCCTAGTAGACCAAGGCCGATCAAACCGCCGCCAGTCCGGCGTCCAATGCGCTCAGCACTCGGGCAATCTCATCCTCGGTCACGACCAGCGGCGGTGACATCATGATATTGTTGCCCCCGATCCGCACCATCGCACCGGCATCGTAGGTGGCCTTGTGGATGCGCTTGGTCGCCTCGGCATCCAGTGCTGTCTTGGCCGCCCGATCACTGACCAACTCCACACCCGTCATCAACCCGTGCCCACCCCGGACATCCCCGACGATGTCATGTTTCGCCATCAAAGCCACACAGCCCTCGTACAACTGCGTGCCGCGCGGCCCCGCATTGGCCTTGGTATCAAGGCGCAGGGTTTCCTCCAGACAAGCCGTCACCGCAGCAGCCCCTACGGGATGCGCCGAATAGGTGTAGCCATGAAAGATCGCACCATCAGCATCCGCCTTCTCGAACACCTCGGCCACCGCCTCGCTCATCAGCGCGGCACCAACAGGGAAATAGCCCGAGGTGATGCCCTTGGCGCAGCTCATCATGTCAGGCTGCACACCCCAATGGCGTGACCCGCTCCAATCGCCCGTCCGGCCAAAGCCCGTGATCACCTCGTCCGCGATCATCAAAATGCCGTGCCGGTCGCAAATCTCGCGCATCAGCGGCATGAAGGTTTCGTGCGGGACAATGACCCCACCCGCCCCTTGAATGGGCTCCATTATAAAGGCGGCAATGCTGCCCGGCCCCTGAAACTGGATCTCATCCTCCATCGCCGCAGCAACATTCTGGGCCAGCAGCGCCGGATCCGTCTCCTCAAACGGATTGCGATAGGGATAAGGCGATGGCAGGTGGAAACAGCCAGGCATCAGCGGCTCATAGGCGATGCGAAACCGGTTGTTCCCGTTGACCGACGCGCCGCCAAAATGCGTGCCGTGATAGCCCTTCTTCAGTGACAGGAACTTGGTGCGCCCCGGCTCGCCCTTGATCCGGTGATACTGGCGCGCAAGGCGCAAACAGGTCTCAACGGAATCGGACCCGCCCGAGGTAAAGAACACCCGCGCCATGCCATCTTCCTCGAAAAACGAACGCACGGCATAAGACGCCTCAATCGCCGTCGGGTTCGACGTACCGAAGAAGGCGGAATAGTAGGGCAGATCATAAAGCTGCTTGGCAATCGCGTCTTTCACCGCGTTGTTGGAATAACCAAGGTTCACACACCACAGACCCCCTACCGCATCGACCGTCTTGTGCCCGTCAATATCTTCGATCACCGACCCTTCGGCACCGATGATGATGGTGGGCGCATCGGTCATCGCCTCGCCCGGGTGGCCCATTGGATGCCACATATGACGTGCGTTGTTGGCGCGCAGGAAATTGTCGTCTTTCATCTCGGGCCTCCCTCTGGGTTCACCACCAGAAGGCCACGAACCGAACGCCCGCACAATGCACATCGAAAGCATTTGCATAATTTTTCAGCACACCGCACAGTCCCGGCCCAGAGAAAACGACGTGGCACGGGGCCACCCGTTCCGTCCCGGAACAGCACCCCCTAACGTCACGCGGTCATCACCTGGGAGAAACCTATGCTCAAACGTACCCTCGCCGCCTTTGCTGCGACCGCCACACTGGCGGGTGCCGCCATGGCCGAAACGCAAGTGCCCTTCGCGCTCGACTGGAAATTTGAAGGGCCCGCCGCCCCCTATTTCGCCGCCATCGACAATGGCCACTTTGGTGCTGCCGACCTGATTGTTGAAATCTCGGCAGGCCAAGGCTCGCTTGACGCGATCCCGAAAGTGGCTTCTGGCGCCTTCCCCATGGGCTTCGCCGACATCAACAGCTTGGTGAAATTCCTCGACCAGAACCCCGGCGCGCCCGTGACCGCCGTCATGATGGTCTATGACAAGCCACCCTTCGCCATTGTTGGGCGCAAGTCGCTGGGCGTCTCCGAACCCAAGGACCTTGAAGGCAAAGTGCTTGGTGCCCCGCCCCCCGATGGCGCATGGGCACAGTTCCCCGCCTTTGCCACCGCAAACAGCCTCGATGTGGACAAGATCACCGTTGAGCCCGTGGGCTTCCCCACACGCGAACCGATGCTGGCCGAGGGCAACGTAGCTGCGGTCACCGGGTTCAGCTTCTCGTCCTTCCTGAACCTCGTGCGCCTCGGCGTGCCAGAGGAGGATATCTCGACCATCCTGATGGCCGATTACGGGCTTGAGCTTTATGGCAACGCGATCATCGTCAACACCGACTTTGCCACTGCTAACCCGGAGATTGTCACCGGCTTCCTGACCGCCGTTGCGGCGGGGTGGAAAGACGCCATCGCCGATCCGGCCAAGGCCATCGAAAGCCTGATCGACCGCAACCCTGCAGCCGACGCAGCACTTGAAACGCGCCGGCTGCAACTGGCCATCGACGCCAACGTGTTGACCGAGAATGTAGCCTCGAATGGCATGGGTGGCGTGGATGCCGCGCGCATGGAAACAGCGCTTGGCCAATTGGCTGAAACCTACGAGTTCCAGAACGCGCCAGACGCCAGCCTCTACTTCACCGACGCGTACCTGCCCGCCGCAGACGCACGGAAACTCAACTAAAACACAGGCGCACGCCCCTATGAGCAATCTCATCGACATCAAGGGCGTGCGCCACGCCTACAAAACACCCTCTGGCCCGTTGCCTGTGCTGGACGGGCTGGAACTGTCCGTGCCCGAAGGCGGCTTTGCCGCTGTCGTCGGCCCCTCAGGCTGCGGCAAGTCCACCCTGACGCGGCTGGTCGCCGGGCTGATGAAGCCGGACGAGGGCGAGGTCTGGCTACACGGCGATCTGGTCAAAGGTCCCAAGTCCACCGTCGGCATGGCCTTTCAGAACCCTGTTTTGCTGGAATGGCGGACCATCCTGCAAAACGTCATGCTGCCGCTTGAAATCGTCTCGACCGGTATGTCCAAACGCGAACAGGAGGACCGCGCGCGGCACCTTCTCGATCTCGTGGGCTTGTCCGGTTTCGAAGACAAACGCCCGTCAGAGCTGTCCGGCGGGATGCGCCAACGCGCCTCGCTCTGCCGCTCCATCGTGCACAAGCCCGAAGTGCTAATCCTCGACGAACCCTTCGGCGCGCTTGATGCCTTCACCCGCGAGGATCTCTGGCAGACCATGCACAACGTCAAGGCCGAGGAACCCTTTACCGGAGTCCTGATCACCCACGACCTGCGCGAAAGCATCTTCCTCGCCGATCAGGTCATCGTCCTGTCTGGTCGCCCAGCCAAGACCCAGTACGTCATGGACGTCCACCTGACAGGCGAGCGCGACATCGAAATGCTCTACACCCCCGAAAGTGCCGAGGCGCTAAACATCCTGCGCCAGCAAATCCGCATCGCCCAAGGGAGGGACGCCGCATGACCCTCCGCCAGATCGGCGTACCGCTCGCCGCCTTGATCATTTTCGGGCTCTTCTGGGAATGGCTTGTCTGGGTTAACGGCTGGCCCAACTACAAAATGGCGTCCCCGTCAGACATCTGGCCAGCCTTCTGGAAGTTCCGCGGCTTGTTCCTCGAATACGGCTGGGACACGCTGTGGCGCACCGTTGTGGGCCTGCTTTTGTCTGTGGTCTTCGGCGTGTTCCTCGGCATGATCATGGGCCTGTCCAAAACGATGCGCGACGCGCTGTACCCCCTGCTGGTCGGCTTCAATGCAATCCCCAAGGCCACCGTTGTGCCGATCATCGCGCTGATGTTCGTGGGCCAGCACGACATGAACACGATCCTGATCGCCTTCCTGATTTCCTTCTTCCCCATTGCAGTGTCGGTCAGTATCGGCCTGTCGACGCTCGAGCCAGAATACCGCGACATCCTCGCCTCACTCGGGGCCTCAAAGTTCACGATCTTCTGGAAAATCGCCCTGCCAAAAACCCTGCCGGAGTTTTTCGGCGCGCTGAAAGTGGCCGTCACGCTGGCCTTCATCGGCACCAACCTGATGGAGATCGTGGAACCCCACGGCCGTGGCTTGGGCCATCTGTTCGACAGCGGCAAGATCAGCGCGGACTACCCGCTGATGTTCGCCGTTCTGATCGCATTGGCGCTGATGGGCATCGTTCTGTATTACGTCGTTGTCGCCTTGGAAAAGGTGTTCGCCGGCTGGGCCGAGCGCAACCCGACCTGATCCTGGGGAGCGCTGACGCGCACGACATTTTGGAGGGGGCGCTGCCCCCGTCCTTCGGACTCCCCCGCGGTATTTTCAGCCAGAAGAAACAGTATAGGACGGATTGAGGTGCACTTCTTCGAGGTTGGCACCGTCTCCGATCCGGTCAATCACGGCAAACAGGCCCGGTGCGTGCAATGGCGTGAGGACGCCATGCCAGGTCCCGCGATGCAAGTTGATCGCTTGTCCCGGCACCGTGAGAAAGGCTTGTGGGGTGCCCGGCTTTCCGCCTTCATCCGGGGCTACGATCACCAGAAACGGGTGTTCCGACATCGGTACAAAGCACTGCGACCCTTGCGGGTGCCGTTCCAGCAGGTCAAGCGTATAGGGCAGGCTGCGTGGTTCAGCCTTGAACAGGCTCACACCAGCACGCCCATCACCGAAATCCAATTGCGCAAGATCATGATAGCGCCCGCATAGTCCTGCATTAATGATCTTGTCGGGGTCGCCTGCGCAATCCAGCACATCACCAAAAGGTCCGAATGCCTCCGTTGTTAGCGGCTGCGCCTTGATCTCAAAGCGGGACATGCCTGTTCACATCCTTGTAGAGCAGGTAACGAAACGGCCCATCGCCAGTCGCAATGCAAGCCTGCGGGCAAAAGGCGCGCAGCCACATGAAATCCCCGGGGCCTACACTCACCCAATCCTTATTTAGCAGGTACTCCGCCGTCCCCTCCAACACATAAAGCCCATGTTCCATCACATGTGTCTCGGCAAAGGGGATACGCCCGCCGGGCTGGAAATTCACGATGTTCACGTGGCAGTCGTATCGAAGGTCAAGTGGATCAATGAAGCGTTGCGTCGCCCACAGGTGTCCGCAATCGGGCATCGGAGCGGCGGGCACATCCTGATCATGGGTCACCACCACATCGGGGGGACTCAGACCAGCACCCACCACGTATTTCTTGCGGATCCAATGCAGGCCACAAGCCTGATCCGACCGGTTCCACAACGTCCATGGCGCACCAGCCGGGATGTAGGCGAAACTGCCTGGGTGCAGCTCGTGCAGATCTGCCCCCACGGTCAGGTGCGCATGGCCATGCGCCACAAACAGCACAGCCTGGGCGTCCACGTCCGGCTCGGGATCATTGCTGCCCCCCTCGGGCGACAGCTCAACAGCGTATTGCGCAAAGGTCTCTGCAAACCCGCTGAGGGGCCGCGCAAGGATCCAGGCCCGCGTGCCGTCCCATCCCGGCAGAAAGGACGTGACGATGTCCCGCTGAACCGAGGCGGGGATGACCGCATAGGCCTCTGTAAAGATGGCCGTGCTTTCGGGGTTTTCGTTCTGACTAGGCAAACCGCCGGGGGGAAAGGCATAGGTCATTCCATCGCCTCCAACCGTAACCGGGCGATGCGTTCAACCTGACGACAGGCCTCGGCCATCTCGACACCGGTTTCATTGCCAATCCGCCGTTCAAAGGCGCGCAATATGCCCGCCTTGTCGTGATCCTTGACCGCGATGATGAAGGGAAAACCGTGTTTTTCGGTGTAGCTGGCATTGAGCCGCTGGAACGCCGCCCGTTCCTCATCTGTCAGCGCATCCAGACCCGCACTTGCCTGTTCCTGGGTACTCTCAGCAGTCAAACGTTTGGCCGCAGCCAGCTTGCCCGCCAGATCGGGGTGCGCACGCAAGACGTCCAGTCGCTTGTCCTCGGACGCCGCGCGAAACACCCGGCACAACGCATTGTGCAGCCCCTGCGGGGTGTCGTGGGCTGGCGCTAGTTCGAGCGCATAAACCCCTTCGGCAATCCAGGGCGAATGCTCGAACACGCCGCCAAATGTTTCAACAAAAGCGGCGCGATCCAGATGAATCCACCCACGCTCAGGCTGGGGCGGATGAACCTCGGCCCAATGCGCCGCAATATCCTGCCGGCGTGCGCACCACACACCCTCATGCCCCTGCACGTATTCGATAAACCGGCGCAGCGCCTGGACCCGACCGGGCCGTCCGATCAAACGGCAATGCAGACCCACAGACATCATCGCAGGCCGCCCCGCCGCCCCCTCGGCATAGAGCGCATCAAACGTATCCCGCAGATAGGCAAAAAACTGATCGCCCGCATTGAACCCCTGCGGCGTGGCAAAGCGCATGTCGTTGCAATCAAGCGTGTAGGGAAGGATCAACTGGTCGCGGGCACCGATCCGAACCCAATAGGGCAGATCATCATCATAGGTGTCGCTGATCCAGTCCATGTCCCGCTCTGCCGCCAGCCACACCGTGTTCACCGAACAACGGCCCGTATACCAACCGCGCGGACGCTCTCCCGTCACTTCGGTATGCAGTGCAATAGCCGCGTCCATGTCCGCCGCCTCGTCCTCGACCGAATGATCCTTGTAGTCGATCCATTTCAGACCGTGCGACGCGATCTCCCAATTGGCCTGCTGCATCGCCTCAACCTGCGCAGGCGAACGGGCCAGAGCCGTCGCCACGCCATAGACGGTCACCGGCACACGCGCTTCGGTGAACAGCCGATGCAACCGCCAGAAGCCGGCACGCGCGCCGTAGTCGTAAATGGACTCCATGTTCCAATGCCGCTGCCCGGGCCAGGGTGCTGCGCCCACGATCTCGGACAGGAACGCCTCAGAGGCCGCATCACCATGCAGCACGCAATTCTCGCCCCCTTCCTCGTAGTTCAGAACAAAGGACACGGCGATGCGCGCGCCACCCGGCCACGCCGCATCCGGTCTATCGGCCCCGTGGCCATGAAAATCGCGCGGATACCGCGGTGGCAACTCGGCCATGGACTTCCCCAGACAATCAAGATGAGATGTCGCCAATCTGCGACCAAACAAGGCAGGATGCAATGGCAGCCGGATACCTCACCACCCATGTCCTCGACACCGCGCGCGGCATGCCTGCCCCGGGGATCAAAATCGCGCTCTACCGCGTGTCGGGAAACAACCACAAAAAGATCACCGAGGCCGTGACAAATGCCGATGGCCGTACCGACAGCCCGATCCTACCGCAGGGCAAGGTCAAACAGGGGCACTACGAGCTGATCTTCTTTTGCGGAGATTACCTCGATCAGCACAGGCTGAGCACGGACGAGGTCAAGTTCCTCGACCAGGTGCCGATCCGGTTCGGCATCACAGATGACGAGGCGCACTACCACGTCCCTCTCCTGCTTTCCCCTTACGGATACTCGACCTATCGCGGCAGTTGAGTGCTGCGCTGAGCTGGTTCAAAATCTGAGATTTGAAAACGACTTAGATTCGATGAATGGGTTTCGGCTTTGCGGGCAACCTGCCGTTGATGCTCTTGGCTCGAACGACCGCTTTGTACACTTTGCGTCTGCGGCGAAAAACATCTCGGGCGGGAAGTGGACATTCGCTGCGCTCCATCAGAACGACCGCGTTCATTTGCGAAGCGCCTTTAGACAGTTGGAAATGCTGAACTCGAATTTCCCATTGCCTAGCAAGCTCGATGATGTCTTCGCTCAGGCGATCTTCGTCGTGTCGGCCACGCGGCACCTTGGGCTGTGTGGATCCGTGTGTCCGAAGGTGCGGCGGTGACGGGGGAATTTTCCAGAGGCGGTGGAGCGGAAAAACAGCCCGGCGGGGCCGTTCAGGGGGCCATGCTGGCGAGGAGCCCTGCCCGTTCCAGTCTGTCGATCGCCTCGACCCGGCATCTATCGGTCGCGAGCTGGGCGTGGGGCACGGGGCTTGCCGCCTGCGCGAAAATCCCGGCCTCGAGCCCCCGTAGTGTGAGCGCGCGCAGGTTGCGCTTGAACGTGACATGCACAACCTTGTCGGACTTCTGCGCCCAGGTGCTTACGCCGAACCCGTGCCTGACGTGCCGCCGGGAGAGGAGGTCTGCCTGCTCGTCGGGCGTCAGCGTCATCTCGTGCGCGTCGTAGATCAGTTTGCGCACACCGTATCGTGCGGCGCTCAGCCACGCGTCATCGCGGCTCAAGGGCATTTCGCCGGTTCCCTCGCAGGGCAGCATGGCAAGGCATCGCGCAGGCAGGGTGGCCTGCGGCGCCGCCCGCCGGATCAGCCCCGAGAGCAAGCGGCGCAGCCGGTCATGCGGAGGCGTGGAGACCGCGGGGCCCATCCCGGTATCGGGCATGAGGATCGCCGCCCAGCCCGCCGCGCCGATGAGGAGACCCGTCCCGGCCTCGTTCGGCGTGGGCTGACGGCAAAAGACCATCTCCGGCGGGTCGGCGCCGGGCGCGAGGCCAATCCGGCGCGCCGCGGCGGAAAGTTCCTCTCCAATGACCTCCGAGATCCGGTCGGCGACCGGTTCATAGGGGCCGGTCCGGCGCGCCAGAATACCGGCGGCGACGCGCATGGCCAGCGCTTCGGGAATATCGGCCGCCACCCAGTGCAGCGCGGTGCGGAACCAGCACAGGAAGGCCGCGTGATCCTGCCCGTGCTGGGCATGCAGCTTGGCAAGACAGAAATTGGCATAGACTGCATCGCTTTCTGAGCGCGCGCCCAGGGTCGTCGCGAAACCGCGCTGGTAGTAGGCGAACGACCGGTCGAAATCCTTGTGGTATTTGTAGAGCCGCGCCTGATTGAGCGAATTCACATAGGTCATCGGCCAGTCGCGGCGACCGGTTTCCACCTCGGACGCATCGAGCGAAGCTTCGATTTCTTTTTCGAGCCCGAGCGCCGCGTCCCAGGCGCCGGTGCGCACGAGGCTGAGGGCGTAGATGTTCTTGAAATAGAGAAAATGGCTATCGTCGCCGATATCGCCCCGCAGCATGGCCAACGCCGTCGCTAGATGTTCGCGGCCCTCTTGCGGATGCCCGCTGAGCGCGGCGCCCCATCCGCGGGTCAGGATGATGCCGGCGCGGGTTTCAGACGGCAAGGACGGATCGGGGGCGGGGGCCATGCGCGCTTCATCGAATTTCTGGAGCGCGATGCGCATGCCCTGAAGCTCGTATAGAAACCGGCCCCGGGTGGCGGTATCGGGGGCGCAGGCCACGGCATGCGCCATCAGGTCCAGCGCGATCTCGTGGCCGCCGATGGTGAAGGAGTGCCAGGCCTGCCGGACCAGAAAGACCGGATCGGCATGATAGCCGCTGCCATTCAGTTGCGCGAAGGCTTTCAGCGCTGGATCCAGCCCCTGGATCGCGCCCAGCCGGTCGAAGAGATGCCGCAGCCGCGCCGAGGGGCGGGCCCTGAGCGCCGGGTCGATCAGGGTGGAGCCGTCGGTAAGGCGCGCGATATATTCGCGCGCGATTTCACCGACCCCGAGACGCGCGCTAAGCCCGGCGGAAATGACCGAGGGCATCAAAGCTGCCAGCGGCGGCGGCTCAGTTTGCGTTTGCGGGGCATCCTGTGCCGTGCTCCAGCGGATATCGAAATCGTCCGGAAGCCCCGCCTCGTGCCGGTCCGCCGCAACCAGGATCAGCCGGGCCGGCGTAGCCCACAGGGCGAAGGCCAGAAAGCGCAGGCAGGCGATATCGTCTTGACGCCAGCCGATGTCGAAACGCGGGGCGATCACCAGCACCGATCTTGGCGGGCCCGCCGCAAGCGCCGCCGCGATCACTTGCGCGTGGTCGAGCGCGGCGATGATGCCGGTATTGCCCCGGCTCTCGGCATCCACAAGTTCGCCGATCAGGGCGGCGCTGCTCATCCCGTCGCGCTGTTCCCGCCCCGGGCCTTGGGCTTCCGTCGCGACACCCTCGGTTGCGGCGGTCTGGCCAAGCTGCACGCGCAGTGTGTTGCCCAGATGATGACAGGCCCAACTTCCAAGGCTCAGATCGGCGGCCAGCCAGTGGCTGGGATCGCCCGACAAATCGGCGGTGGCCAGGGCGCTGCGTATACCCGCAAGTGAGGCGGCTTCGATCCCGGCAAGGGGGGCAAGCGAGGCGCGGGTGATGCGCCGACGTATTGCGGGGTCTTTACCCTGCAGTGCGTTGGCCTGCATCATGTCCTCGAAAACCGCCATTTTCCTAAACGGCCGTCATGTGCGGCCCTCTCGCGTGAAACGATGCGGTGTCTCGTGCTGGCCGGTCTGGCCGCCGATCGCGATCATGTAGACCGTCGATTGATGCAGCCCATCGAGCCCCAGGAACGCGTCGACCTTGCGATCATAGAAGCCGCCGAGGTTACAACAGCCCAAGTTCAGGGCTGTGGCTGCCAGATTAATGTTCTGTGCAAAATGGCCCGCCTCCATCAGCGCGAAGCGATAACCGCGCGCGCCGTACTTGAAGGTGGATCGCTCGAAAAGCGCGGTCACGATCAGGATCACCGACGCGTCGAAAGCCAGATCAGCCTGAAACTCGACCAGCCCCTGCGACAGTTCGGGCGCAAGATCGCCCGTCCGCAACTGGTGCAGCCGGTGTTTCGGCGGCGAGAAATGGTACAGTCCCGCCTTCAAGCCGTCGACATGCTTGCCGGTCAGGTAGATTTCGAGCGGGTAGAGCGCGCCGCCCGAAGGCACAGTGCGGAACGGTCGCAGGAAATCGGTCGTATCGTTCATGCGAGTCACGCCGTAGCCCGCATAGAGGATCGAGGACAATTGCGCGAGCGGCAGCGCGACCGGCTCCAGCCCCTTGGGCGAGACCCGGCCGACAAGCGCCTCGCCCAGCGGAACATCGAACCCCTCCCCGGGATCGGGCAGATCAACCACCGGGTAGCCCTCGTAGCTCAGGCTATCGGTCATACGGATCATGCGCGACGCGACGCGGTCATCCGGCACGTAATGCCCGTAGCGGCCGGTTTTTGAGTTTTCGTGAAACAGTTCCCAGACGTAATCCTCGTCCGAGGGGGCATCGGGGAAGAGAGCGTTCGACCAGGTTTCGTCATTCATTCCCGTCTCTCCTGTCAGGGATACATATGCGGCGCGGGGTTGTCGCCGGTTTCGGGCGCAACGCCTTTGTGGCCAAGCGTCTGCGGTACCGTCCATAGCCGACGGCTGCCGAGCGAGCGGTTGCCGTAGGACATGAACAGCGGGTGATATCCAGGGATCAGCGCGCGCACCACAGTCAGGCCAAGCTCGCGCACGTCGTCGCTTGTCAGGTCGATCAGCAGGGCCTCGTGATCGGTATCGGCCACCATGCAACACAGCCGTTCCAGATCGCCCGAGGCGTCGCCGGTGGAGAGTTCGGCCATCTCGTCGAAGTCGCGCCGGACGGGCGAGCGGAAGATGAAATCGGCCAGATGCGCGTTCGCCTGATCGGTCCAGAAATTCAGATGCGTCAGCTGGTCGATCACATTGTCGTGGCTGGGCGGGTTCGGTACGATGCGCGGCATCCACGACTTGATTGTGTGGCAATAGCGGCGGGTATGCGCCAGCTCT
This sequence comes from uncultured Tateyamaria sp., assembly GCF_947496075.1. Lineage (GTDB taxonomy): Bacteria > Pseudomonadota > Alphaproteobacteria > Rhodobacterales > Rhodobacteraceae > Tateyamaria. The sequence goes on along the minus strand of NZ_CANMBJ010000006.1, from coordinate 194,948 downwards.
TCTAGCGCCTTGCGTATGGCCTCCTCAGCGGAAAGCGAGCTTGACGCCGCGAAGACGCGCGCCGGCAGGTCGGGCGCCTCGGAGGAGAGCACGGAAAGCACCGACGGCACGCCCACATCCATAGTGATGTCCAACAGGGTGACGCGCGAGCCGGTCCGCTCGAACCTGCTGACAAGGTCGTAATTGGCATCGCTCAGGGTTTCGACGGCGATCTGCGGCGGGGCGATCATCGCTTGCCAGGTGATCATCAGCGCATCGCGTTCGATCACCTCGCAGACGCCCGATACCGCCGCCTCGGCCGGCGTGCAGTGGCAGGCCATGCCGGTCGAGATCGGCTGCACGATCGGCGTGTCGCCGGCGGCCAGATGGTAGTAATAGGGCATATAGACCATCGAGGCAGGCACATGGATGCGCGCGCCCGTCAAAGGGTTTAGCGCACCGGTCCAGCGCACCGGGGTCGTGCGCATGAAGGGCGCCCATTGAAAGCCCGGCGCCTCGTATTGCGCGTCACTGTAAAGCGCCCACGTCTCGGGCGCGACACAGTCGAATGGGGCCTCGTCATAGCTGTGAAGCGGCAGATCCTCGACCTCGTAGATGGCCGAGCTGTAGCGTTCCACCGCCTCGCCCACCGCTTTGGCCAGCGCCACCTCGCGCGAGGCCGAGGCGCCGCCGGCATTGTTGAAATTCTCGAATTCCGAAAATGCGCTGGTGTTGCAGGCATTGGAAAAGTAATGGAAGAAATCCGGCGCCCCGGGCAGTGGTGGCATCTCGGCGACGTGCCCGATGATGCCGGTCTTCCAATCGACGAGGTCAGCGGTGATTCCGGACAGCCTTGCGAATGCCGCGCTCATGTCACAGCGCCTCCTTCTCGACGGTCTTGCCGCCGAATTTCTCCTCGGGGGTCAGCAGGCCCGAGTCCGGCGCATCGGCACCTTCATAGAACTGCGGCCCGGGGATGAAATCGGCCCGTTCGAGGCTGGCGGACGGGCGCAGGACCGCCGCGGCGCATGTGGGACAGCGGGGGACGCGCAATACGCGGCGCGACGCAAGGGACGGGCCCAGCAGGTTCACTTCGACCAGAGAGCCGGCTGCCCGCGATGGGATCGCGCCGGTGTAGAACTTGAACAACTCCATCGCCGCCAGATCGCCCAGGATCGAACCCATCGAGGGGAAGAACCCCGACAGGCCTTGAAGTTGCGGCGCATGCGTCTCGCTTTTGCGCACCATGTCGAAATCGTCGATATGCGAATTTTCGCGCGACTGAAGGCAATGATAGCAGGCAGTCTCGCCCGGGATGACCATGGGACCGATATAACCCATCAGCTTGCGCAGCATGATCGGCAGCATCGCGATGCGGTTTTCGACGCAGAACGCATTCCAGTCGCGCAGCACCGAGGCCGCGCCGAAGTCCGATGTGACAATCAGGCAGTCCAGCCCCTTCGGATCGTTGTCGTCCAGCCATTTGTGATAGGCGATCGGGCCGGGGCCCGTGGCTGGCCACGCGGTCAGATCGGGCGCATCGCCCGACCCGAACAGACGCTGGTTTCTCAGCAGAGCGAAATCGACCACTGTCACGTTGGCGATACCGGCGGCCTGCAGCGCTTCGCACAGTCGCCGCGATACGGAGTTCACGCCAATTACAGCGATCCGCTTTTCGTCGATCCGACTGGCCGCTTCGGCCTCGGTCAGGCCGAAATGCCACAGGAAGATCTCCATGCTCGTTTCGCCCTGTGGCGCATCCGTTTCGCCCACATCCTCGGCGGCTACAAGAATCCGGCGCTCAATCAGCTTGCGGGCAAGCTGGGTGATCCCCTCGCGATCCGGTTCGGACGCGGCGGCGGCGATCTCGGCGATGCTCGCCGGCACCTCGGCGGCGTGTGACCAGACATGCCGCACCGCGTCGATGGCCCCATCACCCATTACCTTGATCTCGGTACAACCACGCACGACGATGACGCCGCCATCGATCTCGATAATCTGGGCGGGAAGGGACCGGTAGGCGGCGCTGTCCGATGGATCGGGCATGTGATCATACTGCATGGCGTGGTTCCGTTCTTGATTTGATCATGGCTCTGATGTCGCGGTGTTCGCCTAGCGAGGCGGCGAATGTCTTTTGCAGGTCGCGGTAATGCCGCATGAACTGCTCTTTCGGCAGGCGCGTTTCGGTGACCGGATGTTGAAGGTCGAACAGTTCCCAGTTGGGGCGGCCGTTGGGCTGCAGCTCGGTTACCGCGTCGAAGGTTTTCAGGGCCTCGGTGCCGGGCAGCGGAGTCAGGATGGTGAAGGAGGGATAATCGATCTTGTTGTGCTCGATGAACCGGACCAGGCGGCTGAAGGAGCGCTCGGTGAAATCCGGATTCACAATAAAGCCGGCAAAGACGCTGATCCCGATCTCGCGCGCTACGCGCAATCCTTCCTCGACCTGGGCGACGCGCAACCGCTTGTTGAAGGTCGACAATTCGTCGTCGCTGACCGATTCGATGCCGATGAACAATCGTTCCAGCCCCAACTCGTGCCATTCCGCGAGCATATCGCGGAACCGGATCAGCGTGTCGATCCGACAATAGGTGAAGTACTTCTTGCGGATACCGGCAGCCTTGATGGCGCGGGCCAGCTGCAGCATGTGTTTCGTATCGATAAAGGCCTCGTCATCAACGAGAAAGACATACTCCTCTTCGATCGCCGCCAGTTCGTCGACCACCTGCTCAATGCTGCGCTTGTGGTAATGGCCATCCATGATCTTCCAGAGCGAGCAGAACGAACAGCGGAACGGACACCCGACCGAGTTGCGCATGAGGGCGATCGGTCGCATCCAGTCGATGTAATATGAGCCCCGATCAGCCTGCGCGATCTCGCGGTCGGGAGTGGGGATGTCGTCGATGGCAAATGTCGGTGCGGGGCCACCGAACGCGAAGGTATTGTCGGCGGCGCGGGTCCAGACCGCCGCGATCCGAGGCCCCCGCTCGGACCGCGAGAGCGCCGAAAGGATCGCCCGGAAGGGTCCGGTCCCTTCGCCCTCGACCACGAAATCTATTTCCGGCTCGAAAAAATCCTCGGCCAGCAGTGTCGCATGGTGGCCCCCAGCGACCGTGATCGCATCGGGCAGGGCCGATCGGACCTCGCGACATATTGCCAGATTGCGCAGCACATGCATGGAATAGCCGGTCACGCCCACGACATCCGGGCGATACGTCTCGAGCGTTTCGCGCAGGGTGCCGGGATGCAGGCGCAAATCCAGCAACCGGGGCGCGTGCCCATCGAGTTTCGCGGCCGCCGAAAGATAGCCAAGCGCAAGCGGCTCCGCTATCGCGCCCAAATCCCCCCAGCCGATAAGCTCGCTGGGCAGGTCCGGTTGAACGAGCAGCACTTTCATGGCGGCACACACCCCCAACTCCGTGATCCCGACGGGATGTCCGCTGATCCAAAGCCCTGTCGACCGGTCAGGCCCGACGCTTTCGGCGCCGATCTTGCCGGGAAACGCGCACTGCGCTCGTCGCTAATGCGTCGCCTCGATCACGACGCTGGCGGTGCAGCTGCAGCACGGGCAGCAGGTGCAGCAGCAGCAGGCTGCGGCGGCGGCCAGTTGGGGTGTCGCGTTCAGCCGGTCCTGCAGATCGTCGAACGCATGCGCGACCGACGACAGATCGCCTACGCGCAGATCGAGCTTAGTGCGCTGATCGAAAACCTCGACGACCTTGTCTTCGCCCTGGGCTCGAAATTCCTTGGCCGTTTCGCGCAACACCACGAGATCGCGCTTGGTAAGCTTGCGCGCCTTTTCGGTCAGCATTCCGATTTCGATCTTGTCCAGCCCCATCTCGGTGATGGAGGCGTCCATCGGATACATGCCGCCTTGTTGTCTTTCGACCATGAGAAGTTCCTCCCGCTAGAATTATCATTATGAATATCACTGACAGAAAAACACTACCTAGAGTTATACACTGTTACCGGTCCGAAATCAAACATTTGCAAGATGTCCTCAGATATTTGGCAGTTGGCATCCCCAACCCGAACGAGCGGATTGCAAGGCACTAACGTGCGCCGAGGTCAGGCGAGAGCTTCGATCGCAAAGCTGCCGTGCGACCTTCCTCGATCAATCACTGAAAACCAGCCCGAAGAGCTGAAGGCAGAGGCGCAGACATGGTCAATCCTCCTGTGAAGGATGAATCACAAATCAAAACCACGGGGAATCTCCTGGGAGGCAGGTTTAAAGCCGGACGCTCTAGAAAAGAAGATATTCAAATAGCGGACACGACCGGCAGGTCCGTCCCGCTCCTCGGTTGTAGGACTAGGCCGCGACGAAGGTTAGTATTGAAATCAGTCGGGCTCGGCGCGATTGAACGACTGGTATAGAGAAATCTGCGGCGCCGCCGAAACGGCTTTGCTGCAAGCGCGATAGCTTTCTGCGCAAGTAATAGTCGCCCTAACAAAAGTCGGCTAGGTCCCGCAACCCGGTCATTGGTGCGTTTGCAGTGAGCGGCCGCAGGGATCTTCAGTGTAAACCATTAGCTCGCAGGCAACTACACTAGGCAGTATGTTGTCTGTTTAGCAGACAAGCTATCACCTCATGGGCGCCGCCCAAAACGCTTATTTATTTGTGCTCGTGTACCGGCACGAATCCAATTTGCTTGAATCATCGATCCATGTGATCTTTCTACCAGCGTATTTTCCTGCCTTGCTAGCACGGACTCCCAAGTTACTGGTTGAGAACAGCGAGACACGAAAATGGCAACTGTAGCTGAACAATTGGCCGCACGCAGCGCGACGGCCCAACCTGCCGTAGAGACCCAACGCGTAGGTCGCCAACTCCAAATCGGCACTCAGAGCGCCGGGCGTGGCATCTCCTATCTCGTGGGGCTGGCTCACTTGGGTTCTCGCCCTGATCGCCAACCACAAAATCACACTTCTCGATGAACTCATGCCATGGCGTTACGCGGCCTTAGCAGCGTAATCGGGAACCCTAAGACCACGCTAGAGCGGCCGGACCAAACGGTTTCAGCAAATGGAGGCGGTTTGCCGAGGAAACCGACCAGATTCGTACCGCCATCCGACCTGAGGACAAAAAGAGCACGCGCTTGTGGGGTCCACTGGTACGGGTTGTTTAACCTAAGTGAGTAAGTGAGGTCATATTGCGGTAAATCGCTTCAAACTCCTTTGGCGCGGCTGCGGGCGTTGACGTCTCTTTCACAGCGAAATGTGACTGACTGCCAGCCGGAAGATCCAGCAAATCAGACAAAGAAGCCCATCCTTGTGGGGCGTGACACATTTGTTCGTAACAAACAAAATGCACGCGCGGGTGAGATTGGTACATCTTGACCAGATACCCGTAAACTGCGCCCCAAATCTCCAACCAATAGAGGAGCTCTGTTGGCGGCGCTTCGCTATGAGGTTGATCAGAAAACACAAACGGGCGATGCCCTGGTCCAAACTCATGATGCGCGAGCCACGTCATGTATGCCCGTGTGAAGCGGTCTCCATCCTCACAAAACCTTTGATGCTGCGCGAGAAGAGATTGTGCGTGAGGCAGTGGGCGGCGAAAGGGCACCAAAATCCTGGCATCTGGAAAAATGTCCAATAACGCCGCAATGCGCAAAATGTTGTTGTTGTTTTTGGAAAGGTAACGCGTCGTCCCAGACCTCTTGAGTATCAGCTGGACGTATTTCCGAAAATTCTCAGAGACCTCTGATGGAACCTCATGTGGAACCAGACCTCTGGTTTTGTCGTTTAGGTAGCGATGGCCCAAAAAGATACGCCAAAATACTTCTTCGAACGCTTCAGGACTGTCGGCATTCACCAAAATACCATCGCCATGGGCACGCTCGCTAATTTCAATGTCTCGCGAAGATCGGCGGTGCAGGCGTGCCCACAGATTTGGTGCCATGACGAATGGCATATCGCGGTAGGTTAGAGTGCCAAAGGCTTCGCTGCCATAAATCGATCGCATCAGGACCGTGGTCCCAGCTCTTGCAAGGCCCGTGACAAAGACATGCTGGCCGCCAGCAAAAGGTTTCGGTTTCTCGATCCCGCACTCGAGATCAAACTGCATCTCACCCATGACGTTGCTGCCCAGTGCGAGGCGATGGAGCATGCGTTCTAGGGCGCTATAGTTCGCCACGACGCACACGATTGCGCAGGAAAAGCCAGAAAAGTCCCAAGGCCATCGACGCCATCGTTCCCCAGACCGTCAAGAGACGGTCCATAACGTGGATATCAAAAAGACGCCCGATCATGTCAGTGATCACAAAGGGCATCAAAATCGCCATGAGCATCACAAACAGCAGCATAGACGCGCCGAATATGCGCATAGCATACACAGGCAAGGCCTTTTCCTTCCAGTGGTCAGATATATGGCGTGCGCCGATGATCTGCACGGCCCGTTTGCTGCTCTGGATTGCACGCGGCAAGGCTTTGTCCAGCGGCACACGCAGTGCAACCTCAACCGCCAGGATCGTTGCCAAGGCCAAGAGAATTGTGGGCAGAATCATTTATCAGGTGTTTGAGAGTTACTGGTGTCCTGAGGCGCGCGTCTGTTTTTTAACGTCCGCTTAATCGGGTAGTACAACACCGCGAAAATCGCCAGGAAAATACTGCCAATCACACCGAAAACGACCGCGACCGCCCCTGCCCCCATCCCTGGTCCGATATAGGCCATGGCTGGTGTAGCAGCTGTCAAGAAAACAGCGGCTGCCACTCCAATCAGATATTGCATTGTGCTTCCTTCAACTGCTCAAGTGCGGACTCTGCCGTCGCCGCCGAAATATAACGTGACCAGTTTAGGGTCCAAACACGACCATCGTCAGATCTGTTCAAATAGGTCCACTGTGGCTTCCCTGTTTCACTGAACTTGATCAGACGGCCTGCATTTGTGTCTTCCATCATGATCCCGTTACCGGGAAGCTGATCAGCAAGACCCTGATTGAGAGTGCGCACATTGGTCTCCCGCATCGGCTCCGCAAATACGGGATCGCCCTCTCGTTCGGGCAGATGATAGCGCACAATCTCGTTGGTGCTGATTGTCATGGAACCCTGCGGACCGGTTCGTTTCCTGTTGTCAAAAATCTGCACTACATCCGGCGCAATGATATCAACATCATGTTGTTGCATCATGTAGTCCTGTGTCCACCAAACAAGCTCGTTCGTCGCCGGGCGATATAGCATCAACATGTTTAAATGGCTCAGGCTTAAATATATGTCTCCGCGCCGCGAAAGCTGGCCATCTTCAAAGACGGGCTGCACATCGTTTAGGTGGATCGGGTCGATCTGATATGCGTCATAGTCATTCACGAGGTTCAAAAGACCCGCGTTGATGATAATCTCCATGACAGAGCGATCGTAAAGCACCTCACCCTGAGGCGAAAGCTGAATAGCCCGATTGTCTACGAAGTCTGCGTTAAACCCAAGATCGGCGACTTCCGGGGTCATTTGTCCAGAGCCAACGCTCCAGAAGTTCCCGTACGCATCTTGTTCCAGGGCGTGATGGAACATGAAGTCGGAGTTGACCCATTCTATGTCCGAGCATGCGCCAACACGATACATGGCACCGAAATGCACCTTTACGAATAGACCGCCATCGTCACCAAGCCAGGGATGAACAGTGCGCATTGTGTGGGACTGGGACGCAATCGGCGTACTGATGAATGGCGCTTCACTTTCAAAGGACATGTCTTCGGCATTGTCGAAAACCCAACGGTGCAAGACGTCCGCCTCGCCTTCGCGTAAAAGTTCCACGACGCTACGGCCAATGTTTCCGTCATAGCGCGAAACCAAAAGGTATTGAGGGTCGCCAATGCTCTCCTCAAGGATGGAAAAACCGGTCGGTTCGTCGGGAAAACGATCCGGAACGACGTGGTTGTCGCGCTTGAGCTCGCCCCGTGCTAGCTGAACAACAGTGTGGGGGAAGCGGGCAATGTTCAAGGCTGCGGTAGTAGCTAGTGGCAGCCGCTGCCCACCTTCTACTCTGTACAGCACCAATGACGACAACATTACGGATCCAAACAGACCCAAAATTGCCAAAAACAAAACCAGCCAGGCTTTCACATTACCAAAAAGAACGCGCTCCATATGGCTAAAACCTCACTAAGCACATGTCATTAACTTTCACCCATTCGCCTGAGCGTTTCGATTAAAGTACGCTCCATCTGTGGTCTAGGGTTCCAAAGAAATATTGGGGTTTACAAGGTGGTTCTGTGTCAAAATGACGACGCGTCATGCGGTCACTTTCTATTACGGCTGCCCAAGGGTACGTTACTCTCAGTGGTTTGCCACAGGCCGAGCTAAGCGAAAGCGTCGGCTTCGAACTGACTAATTACATTGGCAGCAAACCAATTCTATAACCTCTTGTATGGACGCGTCACGTTTTGCCGCCAGCGCAATTCAATGCATGGTTTTTGAACGGTATTTCGCGTCCAGGAAAAACACTCCACAAGCTTGGGACGTCGAATGGGTTTAGCGACAGTAGCTCCTGCTGGGAACAGGTCGATTTACAGGTCATCCTGGATGGCTGTTGCGACTGGAGCGACGCGCCCAACTTGAATGGTACCGGCTAAGCCGAACAAAAAGCCGAAGGTATTGCCCGCCAATTGAATTTTTCGGCCATTTGTCCCGCCTCCGTGATTTTCTTTTTGGGGAAGGATACCGCGGTGCCAAGCTTCGACCAAGCCTCTTAATAGTAGAGAGTGGCTCGGGTGGCGGTGAAACCTAACTGCGAGTCCTTAGCCACCGATGCTGCGGGTTACGCTAGTGTTGGCTTCTAAGATCAGTTCTGCCAAAGGCGCTTGGTATGGTGGTTTTCTAAGGCGTGTGCCGATTGCGAAGTAGCGGGATATTACTTTCTGTACAGTTTCTCTGGGGTATTCTTGGGTCGCGGATTATCAGCAAGTCGGTCATTTGGTTCGGGTGGCCGTATACGCACGCCAGATCCCAAACAGGATGGATCAGCGCGGATCAGACAGGTGCGCGTGCCGTTACTCAAGCACGGTGATCCTGCGCGCGATCTCATCGTCATCCATGTGCGGGATACCTTCCGTCTGGCCCGGACCGGGCTGGCTGGGCTTATTCCGACGCAGGAAGGTTTCCAGCGTGGGGGGTGCTGCCGTAGGTGGAGGGGAACCGCGCGCCTGCTGGCCGGGTGTCCATCCGGCACCAGCGGAACGCCGCACTTGCTTCGGCGGCAGTATCGGTCCCAGCGCGGTTAAGGCTCGGGACGACCCGCCCAAAAGGGGGTGTGGATGTTTTCAATTTGCTGGCGGACATTTTGGCGGACATGCCAATACGGTGAATGGCCAAGCATTTAAGACAAAATTGGAGAGGTGGTGTATATGGTGCCCAGAAGAGGCATAGTAAACCTGTTTCTTGATGCACCAACCTAGCTCACCGCTTTCCTGTATGCAGGAAAAACAATGATTTAACGTCCCACCCTGTTCCATCTTGCACCACCGCACCCCATATGTAGAAGGTGGTTAAAAAGGTGGACGAAGATGGCACGGCCCATTCACAAGCTGACGAATGCGGAACTCAATAGTAAGGAACCGGGCAAGTATGCGGATGGTGGCGGGCTGTGGTTTCACAAGCGGACGGACGGCGGCTCGCAATGGTTCCTCAGATACACAAGTTTCGGGCGGCGACACGAGATGGGACTAGGCCCCTATCCGTCCGTTACCCTAAAAGCAGCGCGACAAGAGGCTGAGAAATGGCGCGGTGTGGTGCGCGATGGCAAGGACGCCATAAAGGAACGTGAGCGCGAACGGCGCAAAGCAGAGCGCAACCTGCACATTCTGCGCGACATCGCGTTAGATGCCTTTGAAAGCCGCAAGGCAGACTTAAAGCGCGACGGCAAAGCAGGGCGCTGGTTTTCGCCTCTGGAACTGCACGTGCTGCCGAAGCTGGGAAAAACACCGGTCTCGCTGATCGATCAGCGAGACATCCGCGACACGCTTGCACCCATCTGGCATGACAAGGCCGATACGGCGCGCAAGGCGATGAACCGATTAAGCATCGTTATGCGGCACGCAGCGGCATTGGGCTTAGACGTTGATCTACAGGCTACTGAAAAGGCGAAGGCGCTTCTCGGGAAACAACGCCACAAAGCGCAAAACATTCCAGCTCTCAATTGGCGCGACGTTCCAGCGTTTTATCAATCGTTGGACAGTGGGTCGATTACGGAAAATGCTTTGCGCATGCTGATCCTTACGGCAGTTCGCAGCTACCCCCTGAGGCACATGCACCTAGACCAGATTGCTGGGGATATCTGGACCATCCCGGCAGACGCTATGAAAGGCCGCGTTGGAGCCACTTCCGACTTTCGGGTGCCACTGTCACAAGAAGCGCGGCGTGTCGTTTCAGAGGCCACCCCGTTCGCTCGCAACGGCTTTTTATTTCCCGGTGTGCGCAAGGGTGTGATTTCCGACATGACCATGAGCAAATTCATGGAGCGACGTGGCATGGTCGAACGCCCGCATGGTTTCCGGTCGAGTTTTCGGGACTGGGTGGCTGAAGCCACTAAAGCGCCGCATGAAGTTGCGGAAACCGCACTGGGTCATCTAACAGGCAGTGCAGTCGAGCGCAGCTACAGACGCACGGACTATTTCGAACAGAGACAATCGTTGATGGAGCGTTGGTCGGGCAGTCTAGTCGAACATGAGAAAAACCCGAAGGTCGTAGTCCTATGAGTGGGAATGCACTCGCCAACTACTTAGGCACACTTTCCACAGATGTCAGCACGGTGAACCAACCGGCTCCGACATACTTCACACCCGCGAACCGTTTAGAATTGGCGTTGGCTTACGCGGTCACTGTAGCCGGGACGTGGATAAAGGACGGTGAGGTGTATATCCCGTACATGGATCAGGCATTGATGAACGTTTTTGAGCATTTAAGGCCGGTGCACCAATATGTTGGGTATGAAAGCGAGGATGCAAAACTTGTTGGCTACCACGCGTCGAATATCTCCGTTGATGAATGGCGAAAACTGTTTTTGGGAAGCTTGAGGGCGGCAAGACAGGTACGGTTCTGTCTAGCGAAGAACGTTGAGATGGGCTTTCGAATGCCAGAGGGAGCCGAAAGGTTTGCAGCAGAACTCGCCACCGGTTTGAAAGACCCAAAACGCAAAAAAAAGAAAAAGACGCTTCATCACCGCGATACCTTACTTGCAGGCATTGCAAAGAAGGTATCGGCAGCATACGGCCTTCACCTTGGCGCTACAAAAACAAGGCTTAAACAATCACCACCCCCTGAGTGTGGAGCAGTTATTGCCGCTGCCGCGATGTTGGGACATGGCGTGACAGTCAATTTTCCCCGAGCCGATTCAATTTGCAGAAAACCAACCTTACCCGTTGATTTATTGTCAGAAAATTATGTTCTTAGAACCGTTCACTTTAAGCCACTACCGCCCAATAGAAACGCTCTAGCGCCAGTGCCACCGGATGAATATCGAGCTGACCCATTCCGAGAATACGAAGTACAATTCCGAAAAGCTGCTCAGCGCATTGGCTTGTCATTACCCATTTAAGGTCAACGGAATAGCGGGCGAAAGGTGACGCAGCATCCGGCACATTGTGCACCAGAAAGCGTCGGAGTGCCCGTCGCTGTACCTTGAGACAGGCTGATGCAATATCTAACCTTTTCAGACCTACAAGCAAAACTGGGCGGTCGTGGCCGCACGACAATCTACCGCGACGTAGATATGGGCCGCTTGCCCAAGCCCATAAAAATTGGCGGACGGCTCTACTGGGCCGAAGCCGATATCGACGCCGCAATCGCGGCACATGCGGGCTAAGACCCGCTCGACCCTCTGCACAAGCGCAAGGCGGATCGAGCGGGAATATACCGTGGAAAGTATGCCCATTAGATACGCCCAGCGCTCTTGCAGATCAAGCAAGGAGCCTTTCATGGCTGACAAGAAAGACTGGGGCACAGCCCTGTTCACCATCCACCTCAACGATTCAGGAGCATTGCTCATTTCAGTGTCAGGGCGTGACCGTTGGGCGCTTGAGGCGCTTATCGCGGCTGGCCCTCGGGGGTGCACGCCCATCGACATACCCGGCCCACGTTGGAGCGGATACGTTCACAACCTGCGTTGCCTTGGCGTACCCATCGAAACCGTCACAGAACCCCATGACGGTCCTTTCAAAGGCACTCACGCCCGGTACGTCCTGAGGGCATGTGTCGACCGCGTCGGGGAGGCTTTGGCATGACGGATCAAGCCCCCAAACGACCAACACCACGCGAACTATTCGAGCGAAAAATCCACCACCAATTCGGTGTGCGAGGTGCAATTCTCAGAGCGCTGGGCGAGCTTAATTATCAGGGTGAGCGCAGGTAATGGCCCGGACCTACCACAAACGAAAGAGGGGGGCTGGGCGTCACGTCCAGCTTCCTGAATACCTACAGGCAACCGAAGCCTGGGCGACCCTGAAACCCGGCCCGCGTGCGCTCTACATTGAACTGAAACGGCGCTATAACGGACGCAACAATGGGCACATCATCTTGAGCCACAGGGAAGCGTGCAAGGCGCTGAATGTGCATCGCAACACGGTTGGCTCTTGGTTCACTGAACTGGAGGCACGCGGCTTCATCACCATGACACAAGGCCCGCACCTCGGTCCCTCTGGCGTAGGAATGGCGGCACATTGGGCACTTGAGGAATTGCCGACTATCGATGGCAAACCGGCGATTAAATCCTTCACCGCATGGCGAGCAAAACAAAAGCCCTGCACAAAATCCGTGCATCCCCGTCACAATGACTGTGACACTTCGAACGAAAAAGGCGCCCAGCGCGCCGAACCCGTCCTTAAAATTGTGACGTGAGATCGAATTTATCCAATGCCACCGACGCACAGAAAACAGGACATATCTACATCTAGCCATGGGTAGGGAACATGAGCAACGAACCGAAAACCACACCTAGCCTGCGCACATACCCGAATTTGACCAAGGGTGAAGGTAACGACTTTGAAGCTGACATTCCTTCCGGGTGGGTGGTGCAAGACCTGATGGGGATGCAGACCCGAGAAGCCGCAACGGGAGTCTACACGACCGCTGTTGCCGCGCTGGGCAAAGCAGCAGAAACACATGCTAATTTCGCCTCCGCCATGTTTGCGGAGGTTGAACCACGTGACGCATTGGAGGCGATGCTGGTTGCACAGATGACGGCGACACATGTCGCGATGACCACGCTTTCTGAACGGATGACGTATCAGACGTCTTGCGACGTTCGCGAATCCCTTGAACGGTCAGTAAGTCGCCTCAGCCGCACCTACATTGCCCAGATGGACGCACTAAAGAAACATCGCTCCAAGGCGCAACAGGTGGTTAGGGTCGAGCGTGTAGACGTACATGACGGTGGGCAGGCCATTGTTGGGGACGTGTCACACCGGGGGAGGGTTCGCGATGAAAAGTGACAATAACCCCATGCAAAGGGCGCATGCGGCGAAGCGATGCACCGCCCGAGCCAAGCGCACTGGCTTTCTATGCAAAAATCCTGCGGTTCGCGGCTGGTCAGTCTGTCGGATGCATGGCGCAGGCGGGGGCCACCCACCAGGTCCAGAACACCCGAGCTATCGTCACGGTTTGCGCGCTAAGCAGTTCATAAAAATAAGAAAAATGTCTATGAAGTTGTCTAGGTCGGTATCTCTACTCTAGCGTAGTTGTGTGTTCGCCATTGGTTCCGCCAGATATACTTTTGAGCACAATATGTAGTAAAAATTGCTGTTGTTCGAACATATATATTGACACAGTGCGCGCTTTCCGAATCACTGTTCACATGCGATAAACCGTCGCTTGTGGGGGGGTTGGAGCACAAATTGGCTATTTTATTCGATATCGCACGTTTGGCGTTGGTTGTAACCGCCGCCGGGATTTCAATAGGTGTCTTATCCACTGTTTTGCACATCGGGCGGGATAGATGGAAAGAAGCGTCCGCGCTATCAGGCTCCACGCGACAAGTATTGAAGGGTGAAGTTGAGACGGACCGAGATGGCCTACGAGATCCACGCGTTTCGAAGGGCAAAGTTTGGGACAAGGCGACTAGCCATTGGCGCAGACAAGGGAAGCTGTCAGATGAGTACGTGGAGAAGTTGGTAATCTAGTAGTGAAGACATTCTGTGGTTGGGTGCCGACTATTACCGGTAACCTGTCCTTTGCAATTGTTGGCCAAGGCCGGAACCCAAAACGAAATTTCAAGCTATCGCGTGCTGAAGATAGCATAAGGTACGTCGTCGTTTCGCAAACACGGAGAACAACTGACGCGCCGTTTAACCGCGTCGGTGATCTACTGAACCGTTTTTTGCGGAGAGATGGATATACCGTTTATGTACTGTTCGGGAAGTCGCTTAAAGACGAGCAGTACAATCTGCTTTCAGGACCTTGTGTCGAGCTATCCTTGGCGGAATACGCAAAAATTGAAAGAACGCTGGAGCAGCTCGCCGATTATAAGTTTATCGCCGGTGATCAGTTTGACGCGAAGTTCGATGAAGTTGCAAATATTGTGGCCGAGCGCAGCTCGCATCCCGGCTGCGGGCTGTCTGCAATCGAGCTGAGTCGAGACGGAAAAGTTGAAATCAGCTTGAACAATCTATCTGAAGCGGAAGCTCAGGATGTCGCATCTCAAATATTCTTCTTTATTCGCGACGTTTGCCACGTTCATCAACATCACGCTCCGACCTCAGACACGATTCTTGACGTCGTTCCGTCATCGGAAGGCGACACTCATTGGAAGCGGGAGACTCTCTACTCATTGTTTCGTTGGGTGATTCAACAGAAGCGATCTAGGTCCCCTTCTGCATTTGTGGACGCGAAAGGTGTACTCGCGTACGCACGTGCGTTTGCCGAAAAGCACTGCGGCGCAGCCGAGCGGGAAATTGGCTTACCACAGTACCTCCGCGAAGCCACCATAGAATCTCTAGACGCTGGGCTAGCAAGAGCGGAGTTTGAAGAAAAACAGAAGGGCAAACTATCAGCGGCGTTTTTTAACAGGATTATTCCCGTCTCTGCTCTGCTCTTGGCGTTCTTGTCTCCCTTTTACAGAACTCCGGACGCGATTGGCGCAACTGATCAGGAAATCTTGGTTGCAAAATTTGCAGACTGGCTGAACGCACACATCATAGACATAAGCGCTTCCGTCGTGTTCGTAGTCTTCTTGGCGAACGTAGGGATAATTTACCGTTCTAGAATTTTTGGCGGTCGGGCGTGGTTTGACTTTTTCAGGCTGCTTTTTTCAATACCTTATCATGTCGTGCTGCTAATCCTGCTGGTCACAACTGGCAGCCTAACCGTCCTCGGCGTGCAGGAATACATGAACTGGACGTCACTTCCTTTCGACCCTGGACCTTGAGTTCCGCTGAATTTTTTAGACTTCAAACACGCTGTATCCCAAATGATTGAGCTTTGCTGAAGCGGTCGGTCTTCATGTCAGCCAGTATGCCAAAGGTGGACAATTGGGTGTATGGCAAGGCGAGCCACCCCAAATTGCGCAAATAAATCAATAGTTTAATCTGATTTTTTGGTGCCCAGAAGAGGACTCGAACCTCCACGTCCATACGGACACTAGCACCTGAAGCTAGCGCGTCTACCAATTCCGCCATCTGGGCACGGGTTGGTGGAGCGTCGTTTAAGCGTGGTGCTTGGGGGTGTCAATCCGATTCTGCATGATCATCAGGCCATGGCGCGGGTCTTCCGAGCGACGGCTTTGAAAAAACCTCAAATCCAGCCTTTGCCGTGCCAATTTGGCGTCTTGTCTGCACGCCAAGCGGCAGATAGACCCGTTGCGAACCTGTGCGCGAGGAGCAAGACATGTCCCAGCTGGTCACGATCTATGGCGGATCCGGTTTTGTAGGGCGGTACATCGCAAGACGGATGGCCAAGGCAGGTTGGCGTGTGCGTGTCGCCGTGCGCCGTCCGAATGAGGCGATCTTTGTCAAACCCTATGGTGTTGTGGGACAGGTTGAGCCTGTCCTGTGCAACATCCGCGACGATGCGTCTGTTGCGCAGGTGATGATGGGCGCCGATGCCGTTGTAAATTGCGTTGGTATCCTCGCCAAACAGGGCAAGAACACTTTTGATGCCGTGCAGGCGGAAGGGGCGGAGCGGATTGCGCGCATCGCAGCTGAGCAAGGCGTCGAAAAGATGATCCACGTCTCTGCGATCGGTGCGGATGCCGAAAGCACCAGCGACTACGCCCGCACCAAGGCCGAAGGCGAGGCAGCTGTACTGCAGTATATGCCCGAGGCGGTGATTTTGCGCCCCTCCATCATCTTCGGGCCGGAGGACCAGTTCTTTAACCGGTTCGCATCCATGTCCCGTTTGGGCCCGATCCTGCCTGTCGTCGGTGCGGACACAAGGTTCCAGCCTGTCTATGTTGATGATGTTGCCAAAGCTGCCGAACGTGCGCTGACAACCGATGTCCCTGCCGGTGTGTATGAGCTTGGCGGCCCGGACGTGCGCACATTCCGGGCACTAATGACTTTGATGCTCGAGGTGATCCGTCGCCGCCGTGCCGTTGTGAACATTCCATTTTGGGCTGCATCCACAATGGGGTTCGGCTTTGACACACTGAGCGCGCTGACGCTCGGACTGGTCCCGGCGCAGATCACGCGCGATCAGGTGCGCAACCTGCGCAATGACAACGTGGTGTCCGATGGCGCCAAAGGTTTCGAGGATCTCGGGATTGATCCGATTGCGATGAGCTCGGTGCTGCCAGACTATCTCTGGCGCTTCCGCCCGTCTGGCCAGTACGATGCGATCAAGGAAAGCGCGCGGAACCTCCGCGTCTAACTGTAGGCCCAGATCAACAACCCAATTCCCAGGATGACGCGGTAGATCACATACGGTGTGAAGCTGACACTGCGCAGCAACCGCATCATCAGAACGAGGGCTGCGAGGGCTGCGACAAAGGCAAACGCGGCTGCGATAGTCGCGTCGCGCATCACGGCCCAATTTGCATCGCTGACGACATCAATACTCAACACCGCACCTGACGCGATGATAACAGGGATCGACATGAGCATGGACAGTTTGGCTGCCCCTTCTCGCTCGTATCCAAGGGCGCGTGCGGCGGTGATGGTGATCCCCGACCGGGACGTGCCGGGGATCAGCGCCAGGCATTGTGCAAGGCCCATCAAGCCCGCGTGCTTGATGGTCCATCGTTCTGCTGTGCGATCGGTCGGGCCGCGTTTGTCGGCCCAGTAAAGGACAAGACCAAAGATCAGCATGGTCCATCCGATCACCGCTGCGTTGCGCATGGCTTCGTCCAACCCGGTCACTTTGATGGCAAGGCCAACTACCAGTGCTGGAATCGTTGCCGTGATCAGGCACAGGGCCAGGAATGCGCCCTGGGTGTCGACCTTGCGCTGTGCGAGCCGTGTCAAACCATGTGCAGCGGTTCGTACATCGGACCAGAAGTACAGGATAACCGCGAGCAACGTGCCGACATGCACTGCAACATCGATGGCGAGTCCCTGATCTGGTGTTCCGGTCAGCGTTGGCAACAAGATCAGGTGTCCAGACGATGACACCGGCAAGAATTCGGTGATGCCTTGAATGATGGCCACCATCAGAAGTTGAAAAAGAGTCATCTTGCGCCTGGTCCTGTGATACAGTGACGTTACAAGCCTTTGATTCTGAACGTAAAGCAGGAATATAGGTCCGGCACGGATATATATTGCGTCAAATCTCCCAAACTGACGCCGCGATTTCACGAGAAATCTGAAATAAAGTCAGCAATACTGACTTTTAATTCTCTTCGCTATATCATAAACGGCGCAGACCGCTTGTTGGAGGATATGTCTTGGCTGAACAACCGATGCTGAAATTCGTGAAGATCGAACGGGACATGCCTGAGAAGCGTGGGGCTGAGGTGCGTCGTGAGGATTTTCGGGAAATTTATGCCGAGTATGCAGATGCGAAGGCGAAGGAGCAGGCATCGCGCTGTTCGCAATGTGGGGTGCCCTATTGCCAGTCGCATTGTCCGTTGCACAACAATATCCCTGACTGGCTGAAGCTGACCGCCGAGGGGCGCTTGCGTGAAGCCTATGAGGTGAGCCAGGCGACCAATACCTTCCCGGAGATCTGTGGCCGCATCTGCCCGCAGGACCGTCTGTGCGAAGGCAATTGCGTGATTGAACAGTCCGGCCACGGCACCGTCACCATTGGGTCGGTTGAGAAATACATCACGGATACCGCCTGGGAAGAAGGCTGGGTTCTGCCCATCAAGCCGAGCACGGAACGGGCCGAATCTGTTGGCATCATCGGGGCGGGTCCCGGCGGGTTGGCCGCAGCGGACGTGCTGCGCCGCGCCGGTGTGCAAGTCACCGTCTATGACCGCTATGATCGCGCTGGCGGTTTGCTGACCTATGGCATCCCCGGCTTCAAGTTGGAGAAGGACGTGGTCATGCGCCGCAACGAGCAGCTTGAGCTGGGTGGCGTGACCTTCAAACTGAATTGCAACGTGGGCGAAGACATCGCTTTCGATGACATCCGTGCAGAACATGACGCCGTCATCATCGCCACAGGTGTGTACAAAAGCCGTGATCTTTCAATGCCTAACGGTGAATCAGCCGGTATCGAGAAGGCGATTGATTTCCTGACTGCATCGAACCGCAAGAGCTTTGGCGATGATGTAGCCGACTTTGACAATGGTCGCCTGAATGCCGAAGGCAAGCGGGTGGTTGTCATTGGTGGTGGCGACACTGCAATGGACTGTGTGCGGACGTCGATCCGGCAGGGTGCAACGAGCGTGAAATGCCTGTATCGTCGCGACCGCGCGAACATGCCCGGCTCGCAACGCGAAGTGCAGAACGCCGAAGAAGAAGGCGTCGTTTTCGAATGGTTGAGCGCGCCCAAGGGCTTTACCACCGACGGGGAAAAGGTGGCCGGAGTCATGGTGCAAAAGATGCGTCTGGGTGCCCCTGATGCCACGGGTCGCCAAGCGCCCGAGTTGATCGAAGGTGCCGACTATGTCGAAGAGGCAGATATTGTCATCAAGGCGCTGGGCTTTGAGCCTGAGGACCTGCCAACGCTTTGGAACACGGACGGTTTGGACATCACCCGCTGGGGCACGATCAAGGCGCAATTCACCACAGGCAAAACCGCCGTCGACGGTGTCTATGCCGTGGGTGATATCGTGCGGGGTGCTTCGCTGGTGGTGTGGGCGATCCGGGATGGTCGGGACTGTGCCGACGCGATCCTTGAACAGTTCAACGCGGCAACCGAGGTGATCGCGGCAGAGTAAATCGCGTAGTTTCGGATCGAAACTGCGAAGTTTGGTATCCCTGAAAACACGCCGTTTTCCAGCGATTTTGGAAAACTGCACATTTGTCGGCTCAAACCGCGAAGTTTGGGATGGGGCCGAAACCTGAACGAAAGATGAAGGCAACAGGACAGCATCGCTGACCCGAATGACCCAGAAGGTTAAGGACGTCTGAAGATGAACGACATGTTGGACAAAGCGACCGGAGGCTGCCTGTGTGGGGCGGTCCGCTTTGCTGCGCGCAATGTGCCGACCACTTTTAGCATCTGCCATTGCCCGTCCTGCCGCCGCTGGACCGGATCGGCGTTGTTTGAGGTCAGCGTGAAGACCGATGATCTGACCTGGACTGGATCCGAACACATTGCGACCCGTGCCACCAGTGATTGGGCCGAACGGGCCTGGTGCCGGGAGTGCGGGACCAACCTGTATTTCCGTCAAACGAAGCCGGGCAAATGGTTTGGTGGTACCGATCTGCCGCTTGGCATCTTTGACGACCCGGACGAGTTCACGCTGAGCCACGAGATCTTTGTTGATCATATGCCAGCCGGTCTGCGTCTGGAGGACAATGGTCAAAAGCGGCTGACGCGCAACGATGTTGTCGCCATCAACCCGGACGTGGGTGCATCATGAAACTGTGTGCAAGCATCAGCGTTGCCTTGGCGATTGCCAGTGCCGTTCCGGCCTTGGCACAGCAGGATGGATCGCGGTTCTATCCGCCTGCGGGATGTACCGAGGTTTTGACGATCCAGAGCCGTGGGTGCGAGGTGACGCATCTGTATACCTGCGAGGCGGATGCCCAGGGTGAACAATGGGGCATCACCTTTGACGTGGATGGGCCAAGCAATCTGGGCAAGATAGACTATGAAACCCAGTGGGTCGAAAGCTATGAGATGTTTCCGATGCGCCGGTTCGTCCTGGTTGAGCCGCCCGCCGATCCGGCCAACATGACCGAATTGCTGGAGACAGGCGTCGATAGCCTTGATTTTCAGCAGCAGGGACCGGACGGGCTGAACCGCTATGTCGGCTTCGACCGCATTCTGCCGGGTGAGGTTGTGATTGATGGCGAAACGCTTTTAAAAACGCAGTTTTCCATGCGCAGCGAGTTGGCCGACGGCACCGTCTTTGAACTTGAAGGCAACGAATACATCATCCCGCGTTTGCGCCGTTTCATCAGTGGCAACTACACGCGGACCGACACTGACGAGCCCATCTCTTGGGACAATTCACCGATTGATTTTGTGTATCCCGGCGAGCCCGGGTTCTTCACCAAAACGCCGCTATATGAGTGCGAGCCGACGCTGGCGCGTTACGCAAGCCCGAAGAAAGGAACCGACCAATGACCAAATATGATGCTGACTGGGTTCGCCGCGAAGAAGCCAAGCGCATGTTTATGGCCGAGAATGGTCTGTATTCCGAGGCCGAGGAGCATTCGTCTTGCGGTGTGGGTCTGGTTGTGTCCGTGGATGGCACCAAAAGCCGGGCTGTTGTTGAAAACGGGATCAAGGCGCTGAAAGCCATTTGGCACCGTGGCGCTGTGGATGCCGATGGCAAGACCGGCGACGGCGCGGGCATTCACGTGCAGATCCCCGAGGCGTTCTTTTACGACCAGATCGAGCGTACGGGCCACACCCCCAATCGCGATCAAATGGTGGCCGTGGGTCAGGTGTTTCTGCCCCGCACTGACTTTGGCGCGCAGGAAACCTGCCGGACCATCGTGGAAACCGAAGTGCTGCGCATGGGCTACTACATTTACGGCTGGCGCCATGTGCCGGTCGATATCTCATGCCTGGGTGAGAAGGCGAACGCGACCCGCCCGGAGATCGAGCAAATTCTGATCTCGAATTCCAAGGGTGTGGACGAAGAGACGTTCGAGCGCGAGCTTTACGTCATTCGTCGTCGGATCGAGAAGGCCGCTGCCGCTGCGCAGGTGCCTGAATTGTACATTGCGTCGATGTCGTGCCGGTCGATCATCTACAAGGGCATGATGCTGGCCGAGCAGGTGGCCGAGTTCTATCCCGACCTGATGGACGAGCGGTTCGAGAGCGCCTTTGCCATTTATCACCAGCGCTATTCCACCAACACCTTCCCGCAGTGGTGGCTGGCGCAGCCGTTCCGCATGTTGGCCCACAATGGTGAGATCAACACCCTGAAGGGCAACCTGAACTGGATGAAATCTCACGAGATCCGCATGGCTTCGGGTGCCTTTGGCGAGATGGCCGAAGACATCAAGCCCATCGTGGCCAGCGGGTCGAGTGACTCGGCCGCGTTGGATGCCGTTTTCGAGATGCTGGTGCGTGCGGGCCGCAATGCGCCGATGGCCAAGACCATGCTGGTGCCTGAATCGTGGTCGAAACAGGCCGTCGAGTTGCCGCAGGCGTGGCGCGACATGTATTCCTACTGCAACTCGGTGATGGAGCCGTGGGACGGCCCGGCCGCCTTGGCGATGACCGATGGCCGTTGGGTCTGTGCCGGGCTGGACCGGAACGGGTTGCGCCCCATGCGCTATGTCGTGACCAATGACGGGATGGTCATTGCCGGGTCCGAGACCGGGATGGTGCCGTTGGAAGAGGCTGGTGTGGTTGAGAAGGGTGCGCTGGGCCCGGGCCAGTTGCTGGCCATTGATATGGTCGAGGGCAAGCTGTTCCACGACACCGAGATCAAGGACCAGCTGGCGGCCTCGCAGCCCTTTGGTGAGTGGGTGGGCAAGATCACCGATCTTGAATCCGCGCTGTCCGGTGTGACCGAGAGGGCGTTGTTTGAGGGTGAGGCGTTGCGCCGCCGTCAGATTGCGGCTGGCTATTCGATTGAAGAGTTGGAAAGCATCCTTGCCCCCATGGCCGAGGATGGGAAAGAGGCGTTGGCGTCTATGGGGGATGATACGCCGTCGGCCGTGTTGTCCAAGAAGTACCGCCCGCTGTCGCATTTCTTCCGGCAGAACTTCTCTCAGGTGACAAACCCACCGATTGATAGTTTACGCGAGTATCGGGTGATGAGCCTGAAGACGCGGTTCGGGAACCTCAAGAACGTGCTGGATGAAAGCAGTGCGCAGACCGAAATCATCACGCTAGACAGCCCGTTCGTGGGAAATGCGCAGTGGGATGAGCTGATTACGCAGCTGAATGCCGATCTGGTCGAGATTGACTGTACATTTGAGCCCGGACAAGGCGCCCTGAGCGCGGGGTTGACCCGTATCCGGGCCGAAGCCGAGGACGCTGTGCGGTCTGGTGCCGGGCATATCGTGCTGACCGATCAGCATTCGGATGCCGACAAGGTGGCGATGCCGATGATCCTGGCGACGTCTGCCGTGCATTCGCATCTGACGCGGCAAGGCTTGCGGACCTTCTGTTCGCTCAATGTGCGGAGTGCTGAATGCATCGACCCACATTACTTTGCCGTGCTGATTGGTTGTGGTGCAACCGTCGTGAACGCTTATCTGGCCGAGGATTCACTGGCCGACCGCATTGACCGGAACCTGCTGGATGGCACCCTGACCGAGGCTGTGGCGCGGTATCGCAATGCCATTGATCAGGGGCTGCTCAAGATCATGGCGAAGATGGGGATCAGCGTCGTGTCGTCCTACCGTGGGGGCCTGAATTTTGAGGCCGTGGGCCTGTCCCGTGCCATGTGTGCCGAGTTCTTCCCCGGCATGACGAGCCGCATCTCGGGCATCGGTGTGACCGGCATCCAGTCCAAAGTGGAAGAGGTCCACGCGCAGGGCTGGACCGGCACCAACGTGCTGCCCATTGGCGGTTTCTACAAGGCGCGGCAGTCGGGTGAGACCCACGCGTGGGAAGCCACGTCGATGCACATGATGCAGATGGCCTGCAACCGGGCGTCCTACCAGATGTGGCAACAGTATTCGGCCAAGATGCGGTCGAACCCACCGATCCATCTGCGCGACCTGATGGACATCAAACCGCTGGGCAAGCCAGTGCCGCTGGAAGAGGTGGAAAGCATCACCTCGATCCGCAAACGCTTTGTCACGCCTGGGATGAGCTTGGGCGCGCTGAGCCCGGAGGCGCACAAGACCCTGAACGTGGCGATGAACCGGATTGGCGCGAAGTCGGATAGTGGTGAGGGCGGTGAGGATCCGGCCCACTTCCACCCCGAGCCAAATGGCGACAACCCCAGCGCCAAGATCAAGCAGGTGGCGTCTGGCCGCTTTGGCGTGACCGCCGAGTACCTGAACCAGTGCGAAGAACTGGAGATCAAGGTGGCGCAGGGCGCCAAGCCCGGTGAAGGCGGGCAGTTGCCCGGCATGAAGGTCACTGATCTGATCGCGCGGCTGCGGCACTCGACCAAGGGCGTGACCCTGATTTCACCCCCGCCGCACCACGACATCTATTCGATCGAAGATCTGGCGCAGCTGATCTATGACCTCAAGCAGATCAACCCGCGCTGCAAGGTGACGGTGAAGCTGGTGGCGTCTTCGGGCGTGGGCACGATTGCCGCCGGTGTGGCGAAGGCGAAAGCCGACGTGATCCTGATTTCCGGTCACAATGGTGGCACGGGCGCATCGCCTGCGACCTCGATCAAATATGCCGGTCTGCCTTGGGAAATGGGCCTGACCGAAGCCCACCAAGTACTTGCGATGAACAACCTGCGCGACCGGATCACCCTGCGGACCGATGGTGGTCTGCGTACAGGCCGTGACATTGTCATGGCAGCGATGTTGGGGGCCGAGGAGTATGGCATCGGCACCGCGGCCCTGATCGCCATGGGCTGCATCATGGTGCGTCAGTGCCAGTCGAACACCTGCCCTGTTGGTGTTTGCACGCAGGATGAATCCCTGCGTGAGAAATTCACCGGCAATGCGGACAAGGTCGTGAACCTGATCACTTTCTATGCGCAGGAAGTGCGCGAGCTGCTGGCCGAGATTGGTGCGCGGTCGCTGGATGAGGTGATTGGCCGGGCGGACCTTCTGGCACAGGTGTCGCGCGGATCGGCCCATCTGGATGATCTGGACCTGAACCCCATGCTGATCTCGGTCGATGGGGCGGCGGACATCGTTTACAACCGCGACAAGGACCGCAATGCGGTGCCGGATACGCTGGACGCGCAGATTGTGCGCGATGCGGCGCGGTTCCTTGAGGATGGTGAGAAGATGCAGCTGCAATATGCGGTGCAGAATACGCACCGGACCGTGGGCACCCGCACCAGCAGCCACATCGTGCGCAAGTTCGGGATGCGCAATACGCTGCAACCCGACCATCTGACCGTGAAACTGAACGGGTCGGCGGGTCAGTCCTTGGGCGCCTTTGCCGCGCCGGGACTGAAGCTGGAAGTGTCAGGCGATGCAAATGACTATGTGGGCAAGGGTCTGTCGGGCGGCACCATCGTGGTGCGTCCGCCCATGGCATCCCCCATTGTCGCCGCCGACAATACGATCATTGGCAACACAGTGCTGTACGGTGCAACCGACGGCTACCTGTTTGCCGCAGGTCGCGCGGGCGAACGGTTTGCCGTGCGCAACTCGGGCGCGAAGGTGGTGATCGAGGGCTGTGGATCGAACGGGTGTGAATACATGACTGGCGGTGTGGCCGTCATTCTGGGTGAGATCGGGGCCAACTTTGGCGCGGGCATGACCGGCGGCATGGCCTATCTTTATGATCCGGAAGGCAAAGCCCAAGCGCTTATGAACATGGAAACGCTAGTGACCTGCCCCGTGACCGTGGACCATTGGAAGGCGCAGCTGGAAGGTTTGCTGGAGCGCCATCTGGAAGAGACGGGGAGTGCCAAGGCGGCCACCCTCCTTCAGCACTGGGATGTCGAGCAACACAATTTCCTTCAGATTTGTCCGAAAGAGATGCTGAACAAGCTTGCGCATCCGATCAGCGAAGAAACCGCGGCCATTCCGGCGGAATAGTCAGCTTTCGGAGCGGGCGACCATCCTGGTCGCCTGTTCCTTGCTGCCCAAATGCGTGTTTTCCGCAAGGATGTCCGCGACACGCGTGGGCATTGTCCCCAGCTTGTTTGCGATGACGTGGTTCGCATCACCAGACCATTTCAACACCCAGACACGTGCTGCGTCGGCTGCGTTGAGCACGCGGTATTGGTGCGCAATGGTCCCCGGTTGGACCCCGGTTGTTGGTTCGATCATCTCCTAACTCCGTGCGGGTTTGAACGCCTCCACCACGGCAAAAATAGCAGACATCGTTAACGCGTCTTAGTGATTAACACTTTGTAATTAAGTTTAATTTTTGATGAATTGGTGAACAGAGTGTTGCGGTCTGGTCTTCGCACGCGCCTGCCATATCTTACACCTATGCGATTGCTTGTTCTTGTTTTTTGGATGCTGGCCGGTGCTGCATCTGCGGAGCCGTTGCGGGTTCTGGCCATCGGCGACAGTATCTTGGCGTGGCACAAGTGGACTGGCCGGGACATTCCGTCCGTCATGGGGGATCTGCTGGATGCACGGGTCGAGAATGATGCCGTGGCGGGCGCGCGGTTTTCCAATGACTCGTCCTTGGGCCGTGCTGCGGGGTTCGATGTGCGTGCGCAGTTTCGAAGCGGTGCGTGGGATGTGATCCTGATCAATGGTGGGGCCAATGATTTCCTGAGCGATTGCAGGTGTCAGGCCTGTGATGCTGTTCTGGACGGGTTGATCGCGCCCGACCTGACGGGCGAGGTGCCCGCCTTTCTGGCCCAGTTGCGTCAAACTGGGACGCAGGTGATCTGGATGGGGTACTACGCCAGTGCCAGGTCCGGGCAGTTCACGGGCTGCCGGCCCTACCTGGTAGAATACGATGCCCGCCTTGCCCGGTTGGCTGCCGCTACCCCGGGCCTCCGCTTTGTCGATAGTGAGGACGTGATGGACCCGTCGGAGCGTCGGCTTTATGCCTTTGACGGCATCCACCCTTCCCCGTCAGGAGCGCGTCGTATTGGCACCTATCTTGCCCAATCTCTGACGCGATAGTTCACTTGCGATGTTCTGCGCCCTATAGCTGGGCGCATGGCAAGAAAGAGCAGTAGACGTGCATCAAAAACCAAGGCGAAGCGTCGGTTTCGACCGGGCCGCTGGCTGTTGCGGTGGACATTGCGCGGCGTGAGCGTGGTGTTTCTGGTGGCCGTTGTGGCGGCGTTGCTTTGGTCCGTGATCAACCCTCCCACGACCCTGTACATGATGCAGGAGTCCCGCCGTTTGGGCGGTGTGGACCACGAATGGGTGCCAATGGAGGAGATTGCGCCAATCATGGCGCGCGCGGCCGTCGCCGCCGAGGACGCCAATTTCTGTTTGCATTGGGGTCTGGACGTAGTGGCCATTCGCCGTGCCATTGACGAGGGCAGCAGCCGGGGCGCGTCCACGATCAGCCAGCAGGTCGTGAAGAATGTGTACCTGTGGCATGGTCGGTCCTGGGTGCGGAAGGTGATGGAAGCGGCGATGACCCCTCTGGTCGAGGCGCTGTGGTCCAAACACCGCATTCTCGAGGTCTATCTGAACGTGGCGGAGTTTGATGAGGGTGTCTTTGGCGTCGAGGCGGCATCGCGCCATTACTTCGGTGTCGCCCCCGACGCATTATCAAATGTCCAGGCGGCCCGTCTGGCCGCAATCTTGCCGAACCCGAAGGGACGGTCTGCCAGTCAGCCTTCGCCCTTCGTGCGCAAGCGGACATCGCAGATCCTGAGCGGAGCGGCCACGATCCGCGCGGATGGGCGGGCAGACTGTTTCCAGAGTTGAAAATCATGGGCCAGCCGTGCATGGATGCCAAACGTTTGACCAAACCGGATTGACCATGGCCCGCCTGTTTCACGTTCCCCTGTCCCCGTTCTGCCGCAAGGTGCGTCTGAGCCTTGCCGAGAAGAAGATCGAGGTTGAGCTGGTCGAGGAGCGGTATTGGGAGGCTGACCCGGACTTTCTGCGCCGCAACCCTGCGGCCAAGGTGCCGGTGCTGCGTCTGGACGGCGTGATGATGAGCGAGAGCGCCGCCATCTGTGAATACATCGAGGAGACGCGCCCGGAACCATCTCTGCTGCCCTCTGACCCGGTGGCGAAGCTGGAGGTCCGCCGGTTGGTGGGCTGGTTCGACGACAAGTTCCACAACGAGGTGACGTCGAAGCTGCTTTATGAGCGGGTGAACAAGAAGGTGATGGGCCAGGGTTTTCCCGACAGCCGCAACGTCAAGGATGGGGCGAAGGCGATCAAGTATCACCTCGACTACATGACGTGGCTGCTGGATCACCGTCGCTGGTTGGCGGGGGACAACATGACACTGGCCGATTTTGCCGCGGCTGCGCATCTGTCGTCTTTAGACTATATCTCTGATGTGGATTGGAACCGTTCGGAGGTGGTCAAGGATTGGTATGCCAAGATCAAGTCGCGCCCTGCCTTTCGGAGTATCCTGGCCGATCAGGTGCCGGGGTTCCCGCCGCCGCGGCATTACAATGATCTGGATTTCTGAATGCGGCGTCGGACTGGGGCGCTGCCCCAGACCCCGGGATTTTTTTGAAACAGGGAAGAGATGGACCTGAAAGAACGGGTCATAAGGCGTGCTCTGGACGACGGGTTCGTAATGGCGCGGGTCTGTCGCCCAGATGCTGTGCCCGACGTGCCGGGACGGCTACAGACCTTTGTTGAGGCTGGGCGGCACGGGCAGATGGGGTGGATGGCCGAGCGGATGCATTGGCGCGGCAATCCGGCGGCGTTGTGGCCCGAGGCGCGGTCTGTGATCATGTTGGCTGAGAGCTATGCACCGGAGCATGATCCTCTGGCGGTGCTGGACCGACCTGAGGTGGGGGCCGTGTCCGTCTATGCGCAGGGGCGGGACTATCATGACATCGTGAAGAAGCGCCTCAAGCGTCTGGGCCGCTGGTTGATCGAGACAGCCGGCGGCGAGATTAAGGTCTTTGTAGACACTGCACCCGTGCCGGAGAAGGCTTTGGGGCAGGCAGCGGGCCTTGGGTGGCAGGGCAAACACACCAATCTTGTGAGCCGGGATTGGGGCAATTGGGCCTTTATAGGGTCTGTCTTCACGACGTTGGAACTGGAACCCGACGCGCCCGAGATCGATCATTGTGGATCGTGCCGCGCCTGTTTGGATATCTGTCCGACGAACGCCTTTCCGGCACCCTATCAGCTGGATGCGCGGCGCTGCATTTCGTACCTGACGATCGAGCACAAGGGGCCGGTGGACGAAGAGCTGCGCCCCGGTCTGGGCAACCGGATTTATGGTTGTGACGATTGTCTGGCGGTCTGCCCGTGGAACAAGTTTGCCGTTGCTGCCAGCGACATGCGCTATTTAGGCGCTGTGGGGCAGCCGCCTCTTGCTGAGCTGGCCACCCTTGACGACGCAGGATTTCGGGCCCGGTTTTCGGGGTCGCCCATCAAGCGGATCGGGCGGGATCGGTTTGTCCGCAACGTGGCCTATGCCATCGGAAATTCGGGTGCGGCGGACCTCTTGCCTGCTGTGCAGGCCCTTGTGAACGATCCGGATGCGGCGGTGGCGGACGCAGCCCGTTGGGCGGTGACGCAATTGAGCGCGACGCGTCGTAAGCAGGCGCTGTAGGGCTGCGCAAAAAACGGGGAATGAGCATGGCAATTTTGCTGGGTGTGGATACGGGCGGCACCTATACCGACGCGGTTCTGATGCAGGATGAGGAGCGGGTTCTGGCCCGCGCCAAGGCGTTGACCACACGCCATGATCTGGCGGTGGGTGTCGGGCGCGCTGTGCGTGCAGTGTTGAAAGAGGCCCGCGTTGATCCGGCGGAGGTTGGAATGGCGTCCCTGTCCACGACCCTCGCCACCAACGCGTTGGTCGAAGGACAGGGTGGGCGTGTTGCGCTGATCCTCATCGGCTTTCGCGAACGGGATCTGGAGACACAGGGCCTGGCCGATGCGCTGGGCGGTGATCCCGTTTGTGTTCTGGCAGGGGGGCACAAGCACGACGGGTCGGAGGCTGTGCCGCTGGATGAAGCGGACCTTTTGACCCTTTTAGAGAAACATAAAAGCGATGTGAGTGGGTTTGCCGTGGCTGGGCAATTTGCCACGCGCAACCCTGCGCATGAAGTGCGTGCCATGGAGCTGGTACGTGATGTGACGCGGTTGCCCGTGTCCGCCTCGCACCAATTGTCCGCGAAGCTGGGTGGGCCCAAGCGCGCGTTGACGGCTGTTCTGAATGCGCGGCTGATTGGCATGATTGATGCGTTGATCGGACGGGCTGAGGCGGAACTGCGCACCATTGGGATACGCGCGCCGATGATGGTTGTGCGAGGGGACGGGGCGTTGATGTCCTCCACGCAGGCGCGGGCGCGGCCCATCGAGACGATCCTGAGCGGTCCTGCAGCGTCCATCGTTGGCGCGCGCTGGCTGACCGGGGTGGATCATGCGCTGGTCAGTGACATCGGGGGCACGACCACGGATGTGGCCGTACTGCGGGGTGGTCGGCCCGTGATTGATCCGGATGGTGCGCGTGTGGGACCTCACCGCACCATGGTCGAGGCCGTGGCGATGCGCACGACCGGGCTTGGTGGGGACAGCGAGGTACATTTTGTCACGGAGGGTTTGCGCGGTGGCGTGACCCTTGGACCGCGCCGGGTGTTGCCGGTGTCCTTGTTGGCGCAGGAAGCGCCTGAGGCCGTGCTGCCGGTGCTTCAGCTGCAGATGCGGAATACCACGCCTGGTGAGCATGACGGCCGTTTCGTAAGGGCAGTGCCGGGTGTGCAGGCGGACGGTTTGGCTGCGCGGGATGCGGACCTGTTGGCCCGTATTGGCGAGCGCGTGCATGGTCTGGGCGCAGTGTTGCGCACACGGATGGAGCATGGCGCGCTCAAGCGCCTTGTGGGACGTGGGTTGGTGCAGGTGGCGGGTCTCACCCCATCGGATGCCAGCCATGTGCTGGGTGGTTTGAGCGTGTGGGATGCCGAGGCCGCGCGCTTGGCCTGCGCCCTGTTTGGACGACGTCGCACTGGTGCCGGAGAGCGGCTTGCTGAAACGGCGGAGCAAGTGGCGGAGATGGTTGTCGATCGGCTGACATATCAGACCAGCGTTGCGCTGCTTGAGGCGGCATTGGCCGAGGATGGACTGGACGAGGCGCTGGCAACCCATTCGTTGATGCAACGCGGTCTTTCGGGGGCAAAAGGTTTGGTGCGTGTGTCCACTGGTCTGGACGTGTCTGTTGTGGGGTTGGGTGCGTCGGCACGGGCATATTACCCTGCGGTGGGCGCGCGTCTGGGCTGTGACATGCAGTTGCCCGAGGATGGGGGTGTTGCCAATGCGATTGGCGCTGTTGTGGGCCGTGTGACTGTGCGGCGGACGGGAACGGTCACCTCTCCGTCCGAGGGTCTGTTTCGCGTGCATTTGCTGTCAGGGCCCGAGGATTTTGCAGCCTCAGAGCCTGCTTTAGCCCGG
Organism: uncultured Tateyamaria sp.; assembly: GCF_947496075.1. Classification (GTDB taxonomy): domain Bacteria; phylum Pseudomonadota; class Alphaproteobacteria; order Rhodobacterales; family Rhodobacteraceae; genus Tateyamaria. Next base: position 164,367 of record NZ_CANMBJ010000006.1, on the reverse strand, counting down.
TTAGAGACTGTTTTGGTGGAAGACGCGCGTGCTTCGGCGCTTGCTGCGGGGGCATCTGATGTCGAGCTGCATGTCGCGCGGGACATTCGCACGGCGCAGGCGGAGGCGCGCGAGGTGTTTGTCGAGGCTGTGTTGGTTGCAGAGGCGACAGGGCGACCGGGTATCGCCCTGTGAAAAGGGCGGGCGCGATGCCCGCCATTGCCTCTATTCAGCGGCCCGTTTGGGCAGAACCCAGTCGGGGCGTACGAAATGGCACGTATAGCCGTTCGGGATGCGTTCGAGGTAGTCCTGATGTTCGGGTTCGGCTTCCCAGAAATCGCCCACCGGTTCGACCTCTGTCACCACTTTGCCGGGCCAGATGCCGGAGGCTTCCACATCCGCGATGGTATCCAGTGCCACCTGCTTTTGGGCGTCATCCACGTAGTAGATGGCCGAGCGATAGCTGAGGCCCACATCGTTGCCTTGCCGGTTCAGCGTGGTTGGGTCGTGGATCTGGAAGAAAAGCTCGAGCAGATCGCGGAAGGTGATGACCGAGGGGTCATAGATGATCTCGATCCCTTCGGCGTGGGTGCCGTGGTTGCGGTAGGTTGCATTGGGGACGTCCCCGCCGGTGTAGCCGACGCGGGTCGCCTTGACCCCCGGTTTCTTGCGGATCAGGTCCTGCATGCCCCAGAAACAGCCGCCTGCCAGTACTGCGCGTTGGTCGTTCATGCCACATCCTCCACTTGGTTCAGGTAGGCACCATAGCCTTCGGCCTCCATATCGTCACGGTGCACAAAGCGCAGGGAGGCCGAGTTGATGCAATAGCGCAGGCCGCCGCGGTCGCGGGGGCCGTCGGGAAAGACGTGACCGAGGTGGCTGTCGCCGTGTTTGCTGCGGACTTCCGTCCGGATCATGCCGAGGCTGGCGTCCTGGTGTTCTGTCACGTTGTCGATGGGTTTGGTGAACGAGGGCCAGCCGCAGCCGCTTTCGTACTTGTCGGAGGATGCAAAGAGGGGCTCACCCGAGACGATGTCGACATAGATGCCCGGTTCTTTATTGCTTAGCAGCTTGCCCGTGCCGGGGCGTTCCGTGCCGCTTTCCTGTGTGACATGGTATTCCTCGGGCGAGAGTGTCGCGATGACGTCGGGATTCTTGATGTAGGTGGTCATGATCAGCCTATCCGTTCAGCGTTGCCTTATACTTGGTGCGATTGAAGGAAATTGGAAGAGCATGACAGCCAGCGCCCGCGCCCTAACTAAGACGTGACCGCAAGAGAAGGAGCGATCACATGCGTGCATTTCTTGTTTGTCTTTTTATTGGTCTCGCACAAGCGGCCCATGCGGATGTGCGCGACGTGCAACTGACATCGATTGATGGCGGCATGATCGAGATGTCTGACTGGGAGGGGCGGCCGGTTCTGGTGGTCAACACCGCATCGCAATGTGCCTATACCGGGCAGTACGAAGCGCTGCAGACCCTTTACGACACGTATCGCGAGCGCGGGCTGGTCGTGCTGGCAGTGCCGTCCGATGACTTCCGCCAGGAGTTGGACAGTGCCGAGGAAGTGCGGGAGTTCTGCGAAATGGCCTTTGGCCTCGACATGCCGATGACGGATATCTTGACGATCAAGGGCGCAAACGCGCATCCGCTATACGAGGGGTTCCGCGAGACTGCAGGGTTCGTGCCGCGCTGGAATTTCAACAAGGTGCTGATTGGAGCGGATGGCCGCATTGTCGAAACATGGGGCGCACGGACTGCACCCATGTCGCGCCCGGTGCGCAGCGCGGTTGAGGCCGCGCTGGTGCAGGCGGAATTTTAGAACGACCTGCTGAAATTCACGCCGATGCGCACACCGCTATCTTGTTCAGCGGTGTCCAGATCAAATGACTGGTGCGCGACGATCCCTTGCAACGTGCCACCCCAAACCTCAGTGCTTGCACCGACCGAAACAACCGTACCGGTTTCGCGGGTGCTGCTGAGGCTATGATTTGGGTTTGACGCATCGTTGATGGTGAACTTGCCCACGTTCCAGTCCAAGGCCCATGTGTCGAATTCATGCTTGCCACGCAGGCTGGTTGAGCGACTTTCCGACCCGATCGCAGCCCCCATCACCACACCTTCGTTCCGATAGGAATAGACGTCGTTGTTATAGGCCGTGTTTGGCCCGCAAAAGCCAGCCGTACTGAAGTCCACGGTGGTGTCGACATGTTCGAGCGTTATCGTGGTATCGGCGTTGAAGAGCCGTGACTTGTTTTCCAGTCCGTACAGAAAGAAGAAGCATGAGGGCAATCCGCCTGCCTCGTCTTCACCCACGGCCTGGCCGTAGATGCGGTTGCTGAACGTCTCGGGACCAAAGCGATAAGAGGCGCCGACACCGGCAATCTGATTGGCCGGGGCGCTGTCGCCCTCATTCGAGTTGCCTACCAGTACGTCAAGGAACGTATCAAAGCCATCTGGCTGGCCTGCGCCACCGTATTGGGCCACGCGCACAAGCTCAATTTCGAGGTCGCGGATAGGCTCGAACCCAAGACGCATACCAAGTATCAATGCGTTGTCGGGTTGGTTCGCATCGTCGGTTTGACCGATAAAGACTTCACCGTTCCAGGGCCCTATCCACCGCAGAACCGGGACATCCGAGGTGCGCGCCTCTTCCTTGCGGATGTAGACAGACGGGAAGGCAGGCGCATTTCGAGACAGTATCAACGACGTGTATTCGGACGGCGACCAGTGTCGTTCGAACTGCCCGACACCAACTTGCCAATTGTCATTTCCAAACCTGTAGCCCACGTCACCGAAGATAAGCACACTGTCGACAGCTTCGTTTTCGAAGGTGTCACCCAGCGTCAAATCGAATGCCAACCGCCCAACGCGTGTGCTGGTCGAGATCGAGACACCGTCAAATGCGAGAATGCCATACTGCTCGGTTCGACCAAGGAAATCATCCGAGATGGCGCCGAACCTTAAGGTGGTCGTGGTGTCCGCCTGGGCCGAACCACCCACGGCCATGGCGATAACAAGCCCGAGGGCGAAAGCGTTTTCACTGTGTCTCGTAAAATATATCACGGTCAGGCCTTTGAATTGAACCAGAAGTCTAAGAGCTTTCCAGTATTGCATTCTTGTAATGTCATGGCAGGCGTCAGCCTTGCTTTACAAGGTTTTACTGGATGGGTTGCGCAAGCTCTATGCCTTTTTCTGCATGTGCTTGTTTCTGCCCAAATCCTTCCACCCAACGCTTTACAACGCTGCGGGCCTCGTCTTCGTCGCTTGCAGCAAGCGCTTGGCGCAGCGACCTCATGGCTGAGGCAACTTCGATTTCGCTCAGGCAGTCTTCGACCGTGGAGAAGATCTTTTTGTGTCCGGTGCCGACCTGAGTGCCGCTGAGCGTCAGTTCTTCGGTCATCTTTTCGCCTGGGCGCAGACCGGTGAACTCGATTTCGATATCGCCATCCGGGTATTGGGCATCCCGCACAGTGAACCCGGCGCTTTCGATCACCTGACGGGCCAGTTGTTCGATGCGTACGGGCTTGCCCATATCCAACACGAATACTTCACCGCCCTTGGCCATAGACGCGGCGCGCAGCACGAGGTTCACGGCTTCGTGCACGGTCATGAAATAGCGCGAAACGTCTCGGTGTGTGACGGTCAGGGGCCCGCCGCGCCGCAACTGTTCCTGAAACAGCGGGACAACAGATCCGGACGAGCCCAGCACATTGCCAAAACGCACAATCGAGAATTTCAGACCGTTTGGTGTTGCGATGCGTTGGGCAATGTCTTGCACCACCAGCTCGGCCAGGCGTTTGGATGCCCCCATCATGTTTGTGGGACGCACCGCCTTGTCCGACGAAATCAACATGAACCGCTCAACACCTGCGCTGGCGGCCTCGGTGACCAGGGTTTGCGTGCCCAAAGCGTTGTTGGCCAAGCCGGCGAGCGGATTGAATTCGACAAGAGGAACGTGCTTGTAGGCGGCTGCGTGCAGCACAACCTGAATATCATGATCCTTCAACACAGCGCGCACTTGCCGCGCATCGGTAACAGACCCCAAAAGCGGAACAATTTCGATGTCGCTGCCTTCGGCGAGTTGGGTCAGTTCCTGATGGATCTGATAGAGTGCAAGTTCACTCAGTTCGTATAGAACGATTTTTTGCGGACGGTATTCCAGAACCTGACGACTGAGTTCCGAGCCAATGGAACCACCGGCACCAGAGATCAGAACGCGCCGGTCGGCATAGGCTTCGTCACCCCCATCCTGCGCTGTCATGACTTCGTCGCGACCAAGGAAATTCCTTGGATTGATCGGAGTAAGCTTTTCGATCAGCGCCTCTTCCCCGATCAGTTGGGAGAACGACGGCAGTGTTTGCACCTCCAGCCCCATTTTCTGCAGGCGTCTCGCGATCTGCATTTGTTTGGGATGGCTTTGCGATGGAATGGCAAGCAGCACGCGGTCGATTTTCTTCTCCGCGACAATCTCTGCAATGCGAACGGGGCTGTAGACTGGCAACCGCAATACATTCACACCCTGCAGAGCCTGGCTGTCGTCAACAAAGGCGACAGGCTCGATGAATTCGTGACTGCGTAGGGCGGACACCAGTTGCATACCGGTCGTGCCAGCGCCGTAAATCAGGACACGACACCTGTTGGATCCATTGCGGTAGATGGCCAATACGACTTGCAAGAGGATCGCGCGGCTTACGATGGAGAAGACAAAGAACGAGATGCCGAACGTGATTTGCGTCGACAGGGGAAGAGGCATGTTGGCCGCCGTCGTCAGTAGAATCGACATCATCGTCATGAGTGCGGCGAACACCCCCGTCCGTCCGATCGATGCGGCTTCATATTCATTCAGGGTTGTCGAACAAATGCCCAGCCACAGCGACAGGCCAACGGTCACGATCAGCATATATGGTAGTATCGGCAAGTAGGCTTGAAAGCTCGCGATCGCTGTGTGCCCGGAAAGGTTGAGGCTGAACGCAAAAACGAGAGCAGCGGGAATCAGGATCGCATCAATGACGATCAAAATATTTCGTTTCTGCGTGCGCGAAAGCAGCTTCAGCAGATTCAGCATGATGCCCCCTTGGTCGGTCGCCTTTCCAAGCTGCCAAAAGCGCTAACACGAATGCGTGTCAGAGTTGTGCAACTATTTTGCAGGTGCAGAAAAGTCCGCCGATAGCCGGCGGAAAAGCGCCAAAAAATGCCCATTAAATAACCGTTCACAGGCACAAATTACACATAATAAGTGATTCGATAAGGGATTGGTCGCTAGCTGCGATGACGGCAGAACAAGTTGCCAATCGTTTGAAAGACCAAGTCAAAGTCGTAGCAGGTGCTTTGATTCTTCTGATAGATGAGGTCCAGCCGCGCCTTGCGTGGCACACAAATGCGGCAATAGGTGCTGTCGGTCTCTTCTGGTGTGCTGCACCGCGCGAGTAGCCTGTCTTCGTGCTTGTGGAAACGAATCGTTGCCAGCCCTGTCACACCTGGCCGTGATTTCAATACCTTACCGTATAGTTCCGGGAAGCGTTCGACATATTCGCGCAGTGGCGGGCGGGGTCCAACAAAGGACAGATCGCCCTTCAGAATGTTCCACAGCTGTGGAAATTCATCCAGCCGCTTGGCCCGTAATTTGGCGCCCAGCGGTGTGATCCGCGCTTCCTTATGCCCGCCCGAAACGCCCTGATCATTGTTGTCGATTGTCATGGTGCGGAATTTCCACAGTCCGAAACTTTCTGTGGGCGACTTCATGCGTTCCGCCACATAGAACAGCGGGCGACCCTGTTTCCGCCAAACCAGCCATACAAGGTACAGGACGATCGGGCCAAGCATGATGACCAGAAGACTGGCAAAGAACAGGTCGAAGATACGCTTGCGCCATGTCATCTGCGTGGTCCTTGCTTCCAGTCGGCGACGATCCCTGCTGCTGTGCTGTCAGAGTCCGTAAACGATGTGAACCGTTCAAGCGTGCTGGTGTCCAGATGCACGTTCGCAATCGTGCGGTCCGTCGCCGGTTGTGGCGTCCATTTGAGCGAAGCCGCGTCCAGGAGGGCACCCATACTGACCGTTTTGGGCGCAGCGATGTTCATGATTTTTGGTAAGGTGTTCGCGCATGTGAGTGCGTTCAACACCCGCGCCAGTTTCCCCGGACCTATATAGCTGCGGGCCGGAGTTGTGTTATCGGAGAACTGATCGAGCTGAAAGTCGGGTTTCCAACCGCCAAGGATTGCGTCCGCCCCGGCGACATTGCCGAGCCGCAGCGATGTGCTCGGGTTTGGGTGCTTGGCGGCCAGGCGCTCCATCTCGAGCTTGGACTTGCCATACGGGCTTTGCGGTGATGTTGGTCCATCTTCGGTGAGAGGCCCCTGCAACGCGCCGTAAACAGCCGCGGATGAAAACAGGAAGACATGCGCACCCTGTGCGGCATCCAGTGTCTGCCGGGCCAGCGTCGCGTTCAACTCCATCGAAGCTGTGGAACCGGGGGTGACCCCCGCAAGGCAAAAAACCGCATCTGCCCCATTCAGCGTGCGGGTCAGTGTGTTGGGGTCGGCAATATCGACATCGGAACGTGTGGTCCAAACCGCTTCACCCGGCCACCGTGGTTCGAGCAATTGGCCCAGTTTTCCGCCGGCGCCAAGCATCACGATCCGCATGGCTTACCCTGTCGCGATCTGTTTGTCCGCCGGGAACAGCGCGTTGATCTGGCGGATGTGTTCCGGCAGGCAGATGGTTTCAAAGTCGTAGGTGTCGATCACATGCTGGCGCGCGGCAGAACCCAGGTGCGCGTAGTCGCGGGGCTTTTCCAGAACGTCTGCGACTTGCGCGGCAATCGCATCGGGGTCGAAGAAGTCGACGAGCAAGCCCGTCTTGCCATGTTCTACAGCCTCGCGGACCGGGGCGACGTCGCTGGCGACAATCGTTGCCTCCATCGACATGCATTCCAGCAGGGACCACGACAGCACGAACGGCATCGACAGGTAGATGTGGCACGCGCTGATCTGAATGATGCTTTGATAGCTTTCGTATGGCACTTGCCCCAGAAAATGGAGCCGGTCCCAGTCAATCAGGTGCCCCACCTCGGCCTCCATCTGGCCGCGCAAGCCACCGGGGTGCTTGTTCTTGCTGCCATAGGACGCATCATTGCCGCCTATTACGAGGATGCGGGCGTTGGGTCGTGCCCTTTGGATCTTGGGAACGGCGCGCATGAACTGGTGGTAGCCGCGCGTGGTTTCGAGATTGCGGGACATGAATGTCACGATCTCATCCTTGGCCGTTAGCGGCCGACCAATCCGCCCAAGGCTGACCTTCGCCTTCTTGTTTGGCTTCAGCTTGTCGGTGCGAATGCCATCGTGGCACACATACATCTTGTCATGAAAGTGTTTGGGAAACCGGTCGCGTTGCCAATTGGTCGGGCTGTGCGCCACGTCGACTACGTTCAGGTTGACCTGTGGCACCACGTTGTGGCCGTGCATGATGAACGGCGCGTGTTCGCTGACCGGACTTTCGGGGTCGAAGCCAACCGGGCCACCATGGGCTGAATAATAGTATTCAAAAAACCCGATCATCGGCGTGTCGGGCAGGACTTCGCGAAAGAACGACATCTCGCCCCACCCCACATGACCGATGACGATGTCCGGGGTGAACCCTTTGTCCACCAGCTGGCGCAGGGCAATGACAGCGCCAAAGCCGTTGCCGGAGGCGTTTTCCCATGTGCGGGAAAGGCCGTAGGCGTCTTCCTTGGCCTGATGGTGCGACTTGTAGACGACCGTTTGGACGCCCTCGAATTGGGGTGCTTTCTGGCGTTGGGTCAGAAAGACTATCTGGTGCCCGCCTTGTGCCGCCAACCATTGGATCAGCTCGCGGTACTGGCCCGGCATGTTCTGATGCACAAACAGAAATTTCATCTGCCCCTCGTTCCTTTTGGGGTGGGATACATCGCGTTGCGTGATGCCGCAATCACGGCTGTGTCGGCCACATCGATCCCGTGCCACGTTTTTCCTGTCCGGGGCTCAGGCCAAAGGTGCCGCGATAGCTTTTGGAGAAATGCGAGAGCGATCGGAACCCGCATGCCACGCAAATGTCCGTGACGCTCAGGTTGGTCTGGCGTAAAAGCCCACGTGCCTTTTCCAGCCGCAGTTGCAGGTAGTGGCGTTTGGGGGACATGCCCAGATGCTTGGCAAACACCCTTTCCAGCTGCCGTGTGCTGAGTTCGATCAGGTCGGCGATCTCGTCCGGGCGCAGCGGGTCTTCGAGGTTGTTTTCCATGATCTGCAGGGCCATGCCCAGTTTGCCATGCGCCATGTCCGGACGCGCCCGGCGTGACAGGCGTTGACCGTGACTGGCGGCACGCGGGTCGGTGTACACCATCTGGTCCGCCACCCATGTCGCAAGATCGACACCGTATTCCGATTTGATCCGGTCCAGCATCATGTCCATCGACGCCGCCCCGCCCGCGGTGGTGAAGATGCGTCCGTCCTTTGAATAGAGACTGTTTTCGATGATCACGTCGGGCAGAAGCTCGATCAGGGCGTCGCGGTATTCCCAATGGGTGGTCACCTGTTTGCCTGCCAACAGACCGGCCAGCGCCAGCGTATACGTACCGGAAGACAGCGCGCCAAAGTCCATGCCTTTGCGTGTCTCGCGGCGCAGCCAGTTGAGGATGGGTTTGGTACTGCCCTCGGCCGCCCGATTGCCGGCGCAGACGACAAGCGTTTCGTCACGGGAAAGTTCGGGCAGCGCGGCATCCACGGCGGTGGTGATGCCGTTGTAGGCTGGCACCGGATCGCCCGTTTCTCCGATCACGCGCCATGTATAAAATCTCTGACCTGACGGGTGCAGGTTGGCAAGGCTCAGAGCCTCCAACGCGCAGGCAAAGCCCAATTGGGAATAGCCGGGAATGAGCAGAAAGGCATAGCGCCTTGGGCGCGTTGCCTCAGGCAGCAAGGGCGGCGTCCAGAAGTGCGCGGACCTTGCGGGCATAGGGTTCATTCACAAGCCGGGCCACTTCGTCCCCGTTCTTCATCACAAGCAAGGTGGAACGGCGTTTGACCTTGAGCCTTTGTGTCATTTGGGACGGGCCGAACGTATCCCAATCCACGTCAACGAATGTCAGGTTGGTGTACGCCGGGTTTTCCGCCAGCGCCTCGGCGATCAGGTCGGATTTGATCTGGCATGTCAGGGACCAGCTGGCCCGAAAATTCATCACGACCGTTTGATCCGTGCCGCGTAGATCCCGCCAGATGGCAGGTGTGAAGGTTTGCGCCGGATAGGCCGCGCCGAGCGATGGCACGGCGCAGGCGGTAGCAGACAGAAGAAATGTGCGGCGGCGCATCAAAAAGGCTCCGAAATCTGAAATCTCGGGACACAATATTGCGGGTGTGCGCAGGCGCAAGTGGTCGTGTTCAGCTTTTGGTCTGTCGTGACAATTGCACCGCAAGAATACCGACCGTGATGATGGCGACACCGAGGATATCTTGCGCACCCAAGCGTTCGCCCAAAAGCGCTGCGGCGATGGCAACGCCGAAGAAGGGGTTGAGGAAGTGGAAGGTGGCCGCCTTGGTTGCCCCGATCCGGGCGACAAGCGCGAACCAGATCCAGGTGGCGGCAAGACCGGGAACCAAAACGGTGTAGGCAAAGGCGGCATAAAGTGCCGGTGTCGGTGTCACTTCGATCGTTTCGATCATGGCGGAGGCGATGCCCAGCACCACGGCGCCCACGAACATCTGCAATCCGACAACCATCATCAGGTTGCCCCCGGACGACATTGTGCGCATCGACAGGGTTGCTACGGTCAAGGCAACGGCGGCGATCACGCACAGCGCCACGCCAAAGAGGTCAACGCCCGCATCCAGCCGCGCCGACATGATCAGGATCACGCCTGTGATCCCGAGCACCAGCCCGACGATGCCCATCGTGGGAAGCCTGTCCCGAAACACGACCCATCCGGCAAAGGCCACCATCAGTGGCATGGTCGAGGCGATGATCGACGCCACCGACGCCTCGACCGTCTGCATGGCATAGAAATTCAGGCCCAGATAGATCGCGTTCTGGCACAGGCCGAAGATCAGCGTGGCGCGCCACTGGTCGCGGGTCAGGTTCCATGTCTGCCCCATCATCCGTGCCACGGCGACACCGATGATCCCGGCAATGAAGAAGCGTAAGGACGACGCCGCGAAGGGCGGTGCGTGCGTCACGATAATCCGCGCCGAGGTGAAGGCAGACGACCAGATCAGGGCAAAGGTCAGGCCCATCAGAAGTGCGCGGATGTCCATGACCGTCCCTTTTCGTCTTGGGCGGACGTTCGGGGAAATCGGGGTGGGATGCAAGGCGGTGTTCACAGCCCTTTGCAATGTATGTGATCGCGTTTCGGTGCACACAGGCTGCAAAGCAGAGGAGGACCGACATGACCCTGACCCGCCGCACCTTTGGTGGCCTGACCTTGTCCAGTGCGTTGTTGCCTCATGCCGCCCTGTCGCAAGGCATCAGTGCTTTGGACGCCATGCGCGCGCCATTGTCGGCCCCCACCACCGAATTCGAAGCCGCATTGAAGTGGATCGAAGAGCGCGGGTCACCCGACATGGCCGCCCCGTTGATCACATCCTTGCGCTTTTCCCGATCCCGTGGCCCACAGATTGCCGAAACACTGACGGCGATCACCGGTGAGGACTACTTCACCGACTGGTTCCAGTGGATGTTGTGGCAGGAGCAGAACCCGCAGGTCAAACCGCACGAAGATTTCCCCACCTACAAACGCGAGGTCATGCTGCGGATCGATGACAATTTCGACCTGTTCCTGCGGCCCGAGCATATCCAGCCCGATCAGATGCGCATTCGGCTGGAAGAAATTGCGTGGGGCGGTGTGGTCAAGGACGGTATCCCGTCGCTCGATAATCCTGAGCTGATTGCGGCAGGCGATGCGGATTATATGCGTGGTGATGATCTGGTCTTTGGTGTGTCGATCAATGGTGATGTGCGGGCCTATCCGCTGCGGATCATGGGCTGGCACGAGATGTTCAACGAGGTGATTGGCGGTGTGCCGGTGGCGTTGGCCTATTGCACCCTGTGCGGTTCGGGCATCCTGTTTGAAACGGACGTGCCGGGACGCTCGAAGCCGTTGGTGTTCGGATCTTCCGGGTTCCTCTATCGGTCGAACAAGCTGATGTTCGACCGCGAGACGCATTCGCTGTGGAACCAGTGGACCGGCAAGCCCGTTGTGGGGCCTCTTGTGAACAGTGGGATCGAGTTGCAGCAGCGCCCGGTGGTCATCACCACGTGGGACAGTTGGAAAGCGTCGAACCCGAAGACCAAGGTGCTGAGCCTGAGTACCGGCCATCGCCGCGATTACGGCTCTGGCGTGGTGTATAATGACTACTTTGCGTCACCTGACCTGATGTTTCCGGCGCAGGTCGATCAGCGGCAACACGCGCAAAAGGACTATATCTTTGCCGTGCGCCAATTCGGAGCTGCGCGTGGCTGGCCGCTGAATGCGTTTGAAGGGCAGCCGATCATCAATGACGGGATTGCGGATACGCCACTGTTGCTGATCGGAGATGTCGGCAAGCGCAGTGTGCGAGCCTATGAACGCGGTGACAGGACGTTCAGCCAAACCGATGGAAAGATCGCAGATCAGTCGGGGGCCGCGTGGCGGGTGACCGAGGATGCGCTGTTTGGCCCGGATGGGACACGGTTGGAACGGATCGCGGGGCACATCAGCTATTGGTTTGCGTGGGACAACTACCTGGGCGACGCGGCCACGGTGTACAGTCCATAAAAAAGGGCCGCCCGAGGGCGACCCTGAATACGTCGAGAGACGCGGTCTTAGCCGTTCACGCTGTCTTTCAGCGCTTTGGCGATGGTCATTTTCACGACCTTGTCCGCTTCTTTCTTGAACTGTTCACCCGTGGCAGGGTTACGCACCATGCGCTCGGGACGCTCGCGGCAATAGATTTTGCCAACGCCCGGCAGAGTGACTGCGCCACCGCCCGAAACTTCCTTGGTGATCAGCCCGCAGATCGCGTCCAGCGCGCCGCCTGCGGATTTCTTGTCTGTCCCCATTTCTTCGGCCAGCGCGGCGACGAGTTGGGTTTTTGTCATTGGTTTTGCCATTTCATGGTCTCCTTCGTCTGCCCGACAACTTGGGCCTCTGATCCGCAATATAACGGAATGTTGTGCGAACACACAACGAATAGTGGCTCAAGGCAAGCTAAAATAAGGGGTTTTCCGCTGTTTTTCGCCGTTAAAGGAAGGCTGTTTCCTCAAAAGACCGCAATTTCCGGCTGTGAATGCGCTCTAGAGGCATGGTTCGCAGATGCTCCATCGCGCGGATTCCGATCATCAAATGGCGTGCTACCTGCTCTTTGTAGAAGTTCGAAGCCATGCCCGGCAGCTTCAATTCGCCATGCAGCGGCTTGTCGGACACGCAGAGCAATGTGCCGTAGGGCACGCGGAAGCGGTAGCCGTTGGCGGCAATCGTTGCGCTTTCCATATCCAGTGCGATGGCACGGGATTGGGACAAGCGCTGCACCGGCCCATGCTGGTCGCGCAGTTCCCAGTTGCGGTCATCGTAGCTCGCCACGGTGCCCGTGCGCATGATGCGCTTCAGCTCGTAGCCCTTGAGTTGCGTGGTCTCGGCCACGGCCTCTTCCAATGCGATCTGGATCTCGGCCAGCGCGGGGATGGGAACCCATGGCGGCAGGTCAGTGTCGAGCACGTTGTCCTCGCGCAGGTAGGCGTGGGCCAGAACGAAGTCCCCCAGGGCCTGGGAATTGCGCAGACCGGCACAGTGACCGACCATCAGCCAGGCGTGGGGGCGCAGGACGGCAATGTGGTCTGTTGCCGTTTTGGCGTTGGACGGCCCCACACCGATGTTCACCAGCGTGATACCAGAGCCGTCGGCACGTTTGAGGTGGTAGGTCGGCATCTGCGGCATCTTGGGGCTGGTGGGCAGCTCTTGATCGCCTGCCGTGATTTCGGCATTCCCTGTCGACACGAAAGACGTGTACCCGCTGTCGGGATCGTCGATCTGCGCGCGCGCATACGCCTCGAATTCCGAGACGTAGAACTGGTAGTTCGTAAACAGAACGTGGTTTTGGAAGTGATGTGCATCGGTGGCGGTGTAGTGTGTAAGCCGTGCCAGCGAGTAATCGATGCGCTGGGCCGTGAACGGGGCGAGCGGGCCAATGCCATCGGCGGCTTCGTATGTGCCGTTGACGATGTCATCGTTGGTGTTTGTCAAATCCGGAACGTCAAACACGTCGCGCAGGGGAAAGGCCGCTGCTCCTTCTTGCGGGACGGTTATGTTCTGTTCGTTTGCCACCGCGAAATGGACGGGCATCGGTGTGTTTGAGTAACCGATTTCGACAGGTTGCCCGTGATTGGTGATCAACAGGCCGATTTGTTGTGTCAGGTAGTTTTCGAAAAGGTCCGGCCGCGTGACCGTCGTGGCGTAGGTGCCGGGGTCTGCTACATGCCCAAAGCTGAGACGCGTATCGACCTGCGCGTAGCTTGACGTGGTAAAGCGGATTTCAGGGTAGTAGGCGCGCACGCGCCCCTCGGGTGCTCCATGCTCCATCGCGTGCTGGAACTGCTGGCTGAGGAATTCGACCGCGTCTTCGTACAACTCGCGCAGATGGGTCACCGCAGCCTTGGCGTCGTGAAATTCGGTGTGGCCGTGGCCAGCTTGTTCAAGTGTTCTCATGTTGTTGTCTCAAGGACTGGAATGAAATCAAACGTGCGGACATCGACCAGTCCCAGGTCGGAGATGCGCAGTTCAGGAATAACGACAAGCGCCAGCAGCGAGTGCTGCATATAGGCGTTGTTCAGGGTGCAGCCGCAATCAACCATGGCCTGCACCATCTTGTCGGCTTTGGCGGCAACGTCGCGAGCGGGGCTGTCTGACATCAGGCCCGCAATGGGCAGTTCGACAAGCGCGAGTTCTTCCCCATCGTGGAAGATGGTGATGCCGCCACCCACTTCGGCCAGCCTGTTGGCGGCCAGTGCCATCTGATCCCGGTCTGTGCCGACGACGATCATGTGGTGACTGTCATGTGCCACGGTCGAGGCCATGGCCATTTTGCCCTGGTAGTTAAAGCCGGACACCAGCGCGTTTGTCACGCCGCCGGTCGCCTGGTGCCGTTCGACCAGCGCGATCTGGCAGGTGTCGCCGTGGCTTTCGACCTTGCCGTCGCTGACAGGCATGTCGCGTTTCAGAGCTTTCGTTGGCGCCTGATTTTCGATCACGCCGATCACGTTTGCGGTGACGGAGTTGCGGCCCTCTGGGGCTACGATCTCGAAGTCGGTGGCCGTCTTGGGCGCACCCATGTTCACGGTCTGCCGCGCCTTGGTGGGCCAGTCGAGATGCGGGCATTCAGTCGTCAACTCGCCGTTGATGGAGACTGTCTTGCCCCTCGCGATGACCTGTTCGATGGGCAGTGTCTTGAGGTCAGATGTCAGGATCACATCCGCCCGGCGTCCGGGCGTCAGAGATCCGATTTCACGCTCCAGCCCAAAGTGTGTGGCCGTGTTGATCGTTGCCATTTGCAAAGCGACCACTGGGTCGCATCCACATTCGATGGCGTGCCGCACAACGCGGTTCATGTGCCCTTCATTCACCAGCGTGCCAGAGTGGCTGTCATCAGTGCACAGGATCATGTTGCGGGGATCGAGGCCCTTTTGGGTGATTGCGGTGATCTGCGTTTCCACGTCGTACCACGCGCTGCCCAGACGGATCATCGACCGCATGCCTTGCCGCATCCGGGCGATGGCGTCTGCCTCGCATGTTCCTTCATGATCATCTGCGGGGCCGCCTGCCACGTAGGCGGCGAAATCAGACCCTAAATCCGGCGATGCATAGTGTCCGCCTACGGTCTTGCCTGCCCTTTGGGTTGCAGCGACTTCCGCCAACATTTGTGAATCCGCGGCAGCCATGCCTGGGAAATTCATCATCTCGCCCAGACCGATGATGCCCGGCCATGCCATGGCCTCAGCCACATCCTCGGCGCTGATCTCGTACCCTGTCGTTTCCATCCCTGGCGCTGAGGGCGCGCAGGAGGGCATCTGTGTCCAGATGTTCACCGGCTGCATCAGCGCCTCGTCATGCATCAGACGCACGCCTTCGAGGCCAAGCACGTTGGCGATCTCGTGCGGGTCGGTGAACATGGTGGTGGTGCCGTGTGGAATGACGGCCGCCGCAAACTCTGCGGGGGTGAGCATACCGGATTCGATATGCATGTGTCCGTCGCACAGTCCGGGGATCATGTAGCGGCCATTTGCCTCGATGATCTCGGTCTCGGGTCCAATCTGTGCGCTGGCGTCCGGCAGGACGCAGGCAATACGCCCGTGTTTGATGGCGATGTCATGGTCTGGCAGTGCCTCGCGCGTGTGCACATTCACCCAGATGCCACCGCGAATGACAGTATCCGCAGGCGCACGGCCAGCGGCGACATTTACAAGATCGGGGGCAACATCGGGCCAGGACGGGAAAAGGTCATGTTCCATGTCCTAAATGATCAAGTTTCGCGGGGAGGTGCAAGGGGGACCGCACAGATGTTGTGAAACTGTCATTTCGGCAGGCGGGGTTTGGCTGACGTGGTTTCGCGAGCAGAGCGGGATTTGTATTGATCGAAGCAGTGCCGCCGTGCACGCTTTGATCCAGGCAAAGGGAAAGTATCATGACCGTCGCACAGATTCGCCCCAACATGGACAATTGGCAGGAGCGCGTTGACCTGGCTGCTGCCTTTCGCTGGACCGTGCGTTTGAACATGCATGAAGCGGTGGCGAACCACTTCTCGCTCGCCATCAATGACGACGGGACGAAGTTTTTGATGAACCCCAACCAGATGCATTTTTCGCGCATCAAGGCGTCAGACCTGATTGTTGTGGATGCCAACGATCCCGACAGTATGGAGGGGCCGGACGCGCCCGATCCGACAGCGTGGGGGCTGCATGGCGGGATGCACCGGCATTGTGCCCATGCCCGCTGCGCCATGCACGTGCATTCGCCCTATGCCACAGCTCTTGCGGCCTTGGCCGACAGCACGTTGCCGCCCGTCGATCAAAATGGGTGCATGTTTTACAATCGTGTGGTGGTTGATGGGGATTATGGCGGCCTTGCCTTCGAGGAAGAGGGTGAACGCTGTGCCAAGCTGTTCGATGATCCCAAAACGAAGGTGATGGTCATGGGCAATCACGGGATCATGGTGATTGGCGATACAGTGGCCGAAACGTTCAATCGGATGTTCTATTTCGAGCGGGCCTGCCAGACCTATCTTTTGGCGCTGCAAACCGGGCAGCCGCTGCGTCTGATCCCGGATGACGTGGCAGAGAAGACGGCGCAAGAGATCGAGGACTATCCCGAGCAGGATTTGCGTCATCTGGCCGAGCTGAAGGCCATTCTGGACGAAGAGGGATCAAATTATGCCAGTTAACCCCCGTCCCTTTTAAGCTGCGCGCTGATCGACCAGCGTGATCGCCTCGAACGGGCCGAGCACTTGGTGGATGGGCCGCGCATGTTCGGGCAGCAGACGGCTTGGGACGTCTGCCAGCACACTTTCATTCAAGCGCTCTGCATCACGGCGAATACGCCCGATATACAGACTTTCGACTGCGCAGCCTGCCGCAATCAGAGACTCATTCCCAGGCAGGATAAGTTGAACGTAGTCTGTAGTGCTACCGCATGTGTTCCAGATCGCGGCGTGCCCATTCACGAGGTGCCGAGCAGGCACCAGGACCGCTTCCTGTCCAAAGATGTATTCGACCTCGGACCCTTTCAGAACAAGTCGCTGTTCAGGTGCGACGACGATGTCGCGCTGCAGGCCAAAATAGGGTGCGCGCAGCCGCACTGGGGCAAAGCTGCCGCGCGCGGGAACGGTGTGGCGTATCGTGTGCAGGATGGGAACGATGTCGCCGCTGTCTGTCACTACGGTATCGCCGCGTTGCAAGACTTCGGCAGGGCGGTAGCCGCCCGGTGTCGCAATGGGTGTTGCGGGGTGAAGTGATGGCATCGGGCCGATCGGCAGGATATCGTCGCTGAGTGCGCTAAACAGCACTTCTTGTGACAATGTCCGAGCTGGATGAGCCAGCACAACATCGCGCAGATCGTCAGTCATGAACGGTCGGGGCATGTGAACGGGACGGCTGACGATGCGGTTGCCTTCGGGCCGCTCCAGGGCCAGCCGCCCCCACCCTTCGGGTGCGTTCCATGCGTAGGTGACCCGCAGCGTGTGGGTGCGCCCGTCATTGGCCCAGCGGATGGCCGCATGCGTGATATCGGTATTGTGCCGGTGCAACATGGCAATGCCGCCGCCCGGGATCGCACGAAACGACAGCTCGCGCGGCCAGGGAAAGGGGTGTGCGATGCCGAGTAGTTCGTGGGGCCGTTCATGCCCAGCCACCTGCGTTTCGAACATCAGCGTGCCGCGTTCGAGCATCGGCCCCAGCTTTGTAATAGACGTGTCTTTGCCAAGGCCGGTTTTTGAAAACCGACCGTCCTCGTGATCGTTGACGCCGATCCAGGTCATGCGGCAGCGCGCGTCTTGCGCCACAGCCCAGCTTCGTATCCGCGTAAAGTACGGCGGGCGGCTGGGCCGTAGCCTTCGCCCGTTTCAGGGTCGAGTTCAGGGAAGATGCTGCAAATCTCCTCCACGATTTCCCGCTCGAAACTCTTGGTTGTCTGCGGTCCGGGCAGGAAGCTTTCGGTTGCCAACCCGCCCGAGAACACAACCTGATGTCTGTCGAACATCAGGTGGACATAGGTGACTGTCCCGCCCTCACGCCGGGTGACGGAGCGGTCGTTGACCAGATCTTTCGCCGCCACCAGAACTTCGCGATCACCAAACAAAAGTTCGGCCAGACTGTCGCGGATCAGCACGCGGTGCAGAGGAGAGAGCATGACATCGTCATGTTGGCCGAATGTGCCAGCGCGGATCAGGATCGGGGCGTATTGATCTTGGGCAGCGACGGTGCGAGTGCCAATCCAGCGCAAGGGCTGTGGCCCATCGTCTTGGGTCAGAACCGGATCACCTTCGCGCAGGCTTTCGACCGGAACATCGCCCTCAGGCGTCGAGATCAGAGTGCCTGCCACGAAACAGGGGACGGATGTTGCATTGACGAAGCCGACGTCCGTGTTGTTGCCGTCCGTGACGGTATACGTGAAGTTAAAGTCTTCTTCGTCGCCGTCGCCAACAACGGTCAGTTCGCCATTCGGGCCAATCGTGACTTGTTGTCCTGTTGGCAGTGTGATGGTCGTCCCAATCCCGGTGACGGAGTCGTAGCTGACAGGCTGGCCGTTGATATGGGTGATCGTCAACGTGCTGCCTACGGGCGACACATCGTTGTCGAGTACGTTGAACGAAGTTGTCCCGTCCGGGTAGACGTTCACGTCATCGCCCACGGCGACCAAGGATGTCTGAACCGAGTCCCCGGCAATCAGCAGGTTGGAATCGAACTGGCTGTCCGCAACATCAGCGATGCCAATCCGGATCGAATTTACCACGTCCGGGTTGACGACCATGGTCAGGGTCAGCGTGATCGTGAACCCGTCCATTTCAGTATTGAATGCGTCATTTGAGTTGTCGACGAACATGTTGATGTTGTTGGTGGTGTTGATGTTGCCCGGATCTGTATCCCCATCCCCGACCTCCATTTCGACAAGGTCGCCGTTGACCCAGACACCCACGAAGTCCTGGTAGATCGAGTTCTGGAATTCGGGATACTCTTCCGAGCTGAAAACGAATTGCATCGTCATCAGATTGCCGTCCGGAATAAAATCGACGTCCAGATAGGACGCGTCGAAGGTCCGCGCTCCTGCCGCCGCATTGAACTGGCCGTTGTTGTTTTGGCCGGAGGTGTTGGTTGACGTGTTGGTCGATTGGTTTTCCTGGCCGGAGGAGTTGGTAAAATCCTCAACCTCGCCCGTTGACAGGATGACACCCGTATCGCCTGGGGTCACCCCGGGTGCCACACTGTCACCGTTCGTATAGATCCCGGCACTGTCCCGGTCGCCGGTATACGACGCTGACACCACCTGAACGCCGTCGCCAAAGATGGCATCTGCCATATCGGACGCGTCAACGCCTTCGCGCACCGTTTGAATCGGAAGCTCTGCTGCCGGCATGTTTGCCCCACCCCAATAGTTGCGGACAGAACAAGCGCAGCGCACGCGGTTGATCCGCGCGTCTTGTGTGCCTTTTTATGCACTTGGGTGGCCGCACGTTGGCGGCCGAACTGCTGATGCCCTGCCTCGGGTCATATTATTGCGACCACTCTAGCACAGGTATTTATGGGCTGTTAACTGTCCGGACGGCGTAAGGTGTTCACAACGCGTCCTTTTCGCCACATGCTTGCAAAGGGGCTTATTCATGCAACCTGTTGATCCTGTTGCTCTGACCGCTGATCTTGTGCGCTGCCCGTCGGTGACACCGATGGATGCGGGGGCTTTGGATATCCTGCACGACCTGTTGTCGTCGGCTGGTTTTGAATGTGCATGGGCGGATCGTGGCGGCATTCGCAACCTCTTTGCCCGTTTCGGTGCCAAGGGCCATGCGCGGACCTTTGGTTTCAACGGGCACACGGATGTGGTGCCGATCGGCAATGCCGAGGATTGGACCATGCCCCCTTTTGGTGCCGAAGAACGCGATGGTGTCATGTACGGTCGCGGCACGACGGACATGAAGTCGGGCGTCGCCGCCTTCGCCGCCGCCGCCATCGATTTCGTCACGAGCATACCGCCGGATGGCGCGATCATCTTGGCGATCACAGGGGATGAGGAGGGAGACGCCGTCGACGGGACAACCGCCCTGCTGGCGCATATGGAGGAAGAGGGCGAGGCAATGAACGTCTGCCTTGTCGGTGAGCCGACCTGCCCCGACACGATGGGCGAAATGATGAAAATCGGTCGGCGTGGATCAATGACCGCTTGGTTCACCGTCACTGGTGTGCAGGGTCACTCTGCGTATCCGCATCGCGCCAATAATCCTCTGCCCCCGCTGATGCGTCTTATGGACCGGTTGGCCAGTCACGAGCTGGACCAGGGTACGGATCACTTCGACCCGTCCACCCTTGCCGTGGTCACGGTGGATACCGGCAACCTGGCCACCAACGTAATTCCTGCGCAAGCCCGCGCGGCAGTGAACATCCGCTTCAATGATATCCATTCCGGTGACAGCCTGACCGCGTGGTTGAAGGCGCAGGCGGACGAAGTGGCGAGCGCCTATGGCGTTGAGATCGACGTGACGGTCAAAGTGTCTGGCGAAAGCTTCCTGACCCCGCCGGGGCACCTGTCTGACCTTGTGGCCGCGGCAGTCGAAGCTGAGACCGGGGTGAAACCAGTTCTCAGCACATCTGGAGGGACTTCGGACGCGCGGTTCGTAAAAAACCATTGCCCAGTTGTCGAGTTCGGGCTGGTTGGTCAGTCCATGCACAAGGTCGATGAACACGTGGAGGTGGCACATATCCGTCAGTTGAAATCGATTTATACCCGCATCTTGCAGGACTATTTCAAGTGACTTGGCAGATCGAACAGACCGACGATCTGACCACATGTCACGCGTTGCGGCGCTCCGTGTTCATCGAAGAACAAGGTGTGAGCGAGGCGGAAGAGGTGGATGGTCTGGATGAACATGCATTGCATGTATTGGCTCATGTTGAGGGCAAGCCGATGGGGTGCGCACGCATTCTGGTGCAGGGCTCCGTCGCCAAGATTGGACGTGTATGCGTGTTGAAAGAGGCGCGCGGCACGGGCCTTGGTGCGGCGATCATCCAGGCGTGTCTTGATGTTGCCCGCCGACAGGGCGGTGTTTCGAAGGCCAAGCTTGGCGCGCAAACCCACGCGTTGACATTCTATGAACGGCTTGGATTTGCCGCCTTTGGCCCGATCTATGATGATGCCGGTATACCGCACCGCGACATGGAGAGGCCGCTTTGAGGCCCACGCTGGTCGTCATGCTGAAAGTGCCGAGACCGGGCCGCGTCAAAACACGTCTGGGCGGGGACATCGGGATGGTGTCGGCCGCGTGGTGGTTTCGTCATCAGGTGCATGCGCTTTTGCGCCGGATTGAAGACCCCCGCTGGCGCGTGGTGCTTGCTGTTGCGCCTGATTACGAGGGGATGGGCAGCCGTGTCTGGCCGGGACGGTTTGAGCGGTGGCCGCAAGGTAGGGGCAACCTTGGTGACCGGATGATCCGAATGATGCAGCAAGCGGGTGGTCGGGTCTGCGTGATTGGGGCTGACGTCCCTGATATTACCAGAAAGCGTATTGCAAAGGCATTCGCGGCGCTGGGCAACCACGATGCAGTCTTTGGGCCTGCGCCGGATGGTGGGTATTGGCTGATCGGGGTCAAAGCAGGCTCTAAATTGGGGAAATCGGCTTTGAACGGGGTACGCTGGTCAACAGAACATGCGCTTGATGACAGCCGTGCAGCGCTGGGTATGCCCCGTGTTGCGCTGGTCGACACACTGGCGGATGTCGACAGGGTCGACGATTTGCGATGACGCCCCTGTATGCGCGTGCTACCTCGAACCCATGAGCCGTATTCCCACAAAATCCGAGATACTGGACTGGATTTCCGCCAATCCGACCCTGACTGCAAAGCGTGACATCGCCAAGGCGTTCGGGATCAAAGGTGCTGCGCGCATCGACCTCAAACGCCTGCTGAAAGAGCTGGAGGCCGAGGGACATCTGGAAAAGCGCAAGAAGACGTATCAGGATCCGGACCGCCTGCCGCCTGTAAGTGTGCTGCAAGTGGAGGAACCGGACGATGACGGTGATCTGTTTGCCCGCCCGATGGAGTGGCAGGGCGAAGGGGTTGAACCAAAGATCCTGGTCCTGCCGCGCGCATCTGATCCAGCCCTTGGACCCGGGGATCGCATTCTTGCCCGTCTGACATTGGTCAAGGACAGCGATCATAATTACGAAGCGCGTCTGATCCGCCGTATTGGCACCAACCCGCGCCGCATATTGGGCGTGTTTCGGGCCGGAACCGAGGGCGGACGTATCGTGCCCGTTGACAAGGGCAGCGACAAGGAATGGTCAGTGCCTGCGGGGGCGACCCACGGTGCCAAGGATGGCGAGTTGGTCGAAGCCGAACAGGCTGGGCCGAAAAACCGGATTGGCCTGCCCCGTGCACGCATTGTGGAACGGTTGGGCGATCCGTCAGCGCCCAAGGCGGTGTCGCTGATTGCGATCCATGAACACGGTATTCCTGACGCCTTTCCTGATCCGGTGATCGCCGAAGCCGATGCGCAAAAGCCCAAAGGCTTGAAGGGGCGTGAAGATCTGCGGGACATGCCACTGATCACCATCGACCCATCCGATGCCCGCGACCATGATGATGCGTGCTATGCCCATGCCGACGACGATCCCAAGAACGAAGGTGGGCATGTCGTCTGGGTGGCGATTGCCGATGTTGCGGCTTATGTCACACCCGGTTCTGCGTTGGACCGGGAGGCGAGAAAGCGTGGCAACTCGACCTACTTCCCGGATCGGGTTGTGCCGATGCTGCCAGATCGGTTGTCGGGCGACCTGTGTTCGCTGCACGAGGGTGTGCCGCGCGCCTGTATCGCGGTGCGGATGCAGATCGACGCGCATGGCGAAAAGATCGGGCATAGCTTTCACCGTGGCCTGATGCGTTCACCCGCGTCGCTGCATTATGAGGAGGTGCAGGCGGCCATCGACGGGCACCCGAATGACCGCACAAAGCCCTTGTTAGAGCCTGTTTTGCGGCCTCTCTATGCCGCTTATGCGGCTTTGGTCGAGGCTCGCAAACGCCGTCAGCCGCTTGAGTTGGACCTGCCGGAGCGACAGATCGTTCTGGACGAGGATGGCACGGTGCGGTCGGTAGCCTTCAAGGACCGGCTGGATGCTCACCGTCTGATCGAAGAGTTCATGGTGCTGGCGAATGTTGCCGCGGCTGAGACGTTGATTGCAAAGAAAACACCGCTCTTGTTCCGAAATCACGAAGAACCTTCGCCGGACAAGTTGGACAGTTTGCGCGAAACGGCGCAAGCGGCAGGGCTGACCCTTGCCAAGGGACAGGTGCTGAAGACCGCGCATCTGAACCGGCTGCTGGCGCAGGCGGCAGACACGGAAGATGCGGAGTTGATCAACATATCGACCCTGCGGTCTATGACGCAAGCCTATTACAGCCCGCAGAACTTTGGGCATTTTGGCCTCGCGCTGCGCAGCTACGCGCATTTCACGTCGCCCATCCGGCGCTATGCGGACCTGATCGTGCACCGGGCGCTGATTGCGGCGCATGGCTGGGGCAAGGATGGGCTGACGCCGGAAGACATCGAGAATCTGGAAAAGACGGGCACCCACATCTCGGACACGGAACGCCGGTCGATGGTGGCCGAGCGGGACACGACGGATCGTTACCTTGCCGCGTATCTGAGTGAGCGTGTGGGAGACGAGCTTGAAGGGCGTGTGGCCGGAATTGCCAAGTTCGGTATCTTCGTGAAGCTGGATGACAGCGGGGCGGACGGTCTTGTACCGATGCGGTCCATTGGTGCGGAGTATTTCCATTTCGACCGCGAGGCGAACACGCTGATGGGGTCCGACACCGGCATGATCATCGGTTTAGGGCAGCGCGCGACCGTGCGCCTGGCCGAAGCGGTGCCTGTGACGGGCGGCATCGCTTTGGAGCTTCTCACTCTGGACGGACAGGACCTGCCACGCGGTCGGCGCAGCCCGGCAGGTCGCAGTCCGCGCCGCAAACCTGCCAATGCCAAGCGCCGGTCGGACAAAGCCAAGCGCAAGGTGAGCCGCAAGCGGCGCTAACCCAGCGCCGCCTCGACCCGTTTCATGTAGTCGACCAGCATCACGTCCTGTTTCACCCGGCGTGAGAGTGCCGTCCCCCCGGGGGTGGAGGCCATGGCGCCGAGCATGGCGGCGACACTGGCGTCTGCCGCACTGGGTTTCGGTCCGAACAGGAACGGGCCGTGCCACAGGCGATCGGTGATGGCCAACAGATCCGGTTCGATCCGCTCAAGCCGTTCGCCTGCGGTCAAGCGGCCAAGACCTTGTGCATCCATGCCGCGCAAGAGCATGCGGCGGATGCCACGCGTGATGAATTTGCGCAGGAAAACGGGGATTGCAGCAAAATATGTGTCTCTAACCAAGGGCCAAACGGCCTTGTCCCCCCAACGATCCATGACAACGTGGAAGTACATGTGCTCTTCGGCCATGCGGATGAAAGCGCGTGACGTAGCACGATCCAGATCGCTCAGCCCCTGGTCAAAGTGTGCGCCGTGCTCTTCCAGCCAGGCGCGGATATTGTCGCTGTCGCCGATGATCTCATCATCGACCCAAAGGGCGGGCAGCTTGCCCTTGGGCCAACTGCGCGGATCAGCGGTGTCTTTGCGCTGCCACTGCAGCCCGGACAGGTTCAGAAGGTACAGCGCCTTGACGCAGAACGGGCTGCCGCTGGGTTGGCCAAAGGCGGGAGGGTAAGTCACAAGGGTCAGCATCTTTCTCTCCTCAAAATGAATTCTGAGCTTGAGATATCGAGGCGTACTGTCAGAAATTGGCAGCACATGTGATATGAATGAAGCATGACCAGAACACACCGCCTTTTTCAGTTGATGCAGACCTTGCGGCGACTGACGCCCCCTATCACGGCGCAATCGCTTGCCCATGAAATGGACGTGTCGCTGAGGACGATTTATCGCGATATCGACGAGTTGCGTGGCCTTGGCGCCGTTATCGATGGTGAGGCGGGGTTTGGCTTTACGCTGATCGAAGATGCCTCATTGCCCCCACTTGGTTTCGAGAATGACGAGTTGGAAGCGTTGGTTCTGGGGTTGCGCGATGTTGCGGTGATTGCGGATCCCGCCCTTGCGAAGGCGGCGACGTCCGCGCTGGCAAAGATTCAGGCCCGCGTGCCACCGAAACAGGCGCACCGGTTGAAACATGCCGTGCTTGATGCGCGGCGGTATTGGCGGCCTGATCCGCCACGCATTGATGTTGGCACGCTTCGACAGGCAGCATGGGACGAGGTGAGCGTGCACTTTGCCTATCAGGATGCCAAAGGCGATCAAACCGAGCGGACAGTCAAACCGCTGGGCATCGTCTACATGGAAAACACCAACGTGTTGCTGGCGTGGTGTCACCTGCGGGAGGACTTTCGGGTCTTCCGTTTGGACCGTATGGATGAGCTGTGTGTGACGGACAAAAGCTTTCGCCCGCACCGTGTTTCGCTATTGCGTGATCACCTGGCGCGTATCAGGGCAGAAGTTCACGAAGTGGCGAAGGACCGCGCCCATTTCGACTGAGCCTTTGCCGGACAGCCGATTTTCGCTACATTAGGGAAAACGCGGCACAAGCGATTATGAGGCAAAACATGCGGTGGGCAGTCACCCTTAGCGCGGCAGGCAGCGCGATTTTCATTGCTGGCACAGCAATGGCACAAGCCATTCCGTCTTCGATCAGGCCAGAACAGCGGCCCGTTGTGGATACGGTTACCCGGACACAAACGCTGTCACCACTTGATGTGGCAACCCTAACGGTTGTGCGTCCACAGCTGCGCCCGGCCGCGCTGCAAGCACCATCCCCACCGCCCGTGGAAGCATCAGAATCCAATGCGGATTTTCAGCGATGGATCAGGGATTTCAAGTCGCGTGCACTGGCCCAAGGGATCAGTGGTGCGACCTTTGACCGGGCCTTTGACGGGGTGAGTTATGATACGGACGTAATCCGCCTGGATCGAAACCAATCAGAGTTTACCAAGACGATCTGGGAGTATCTGGACAGCGCCGTGTCCGACCGGCGCGTGCGCAACGGCAAACAGGCATTGCGTGAGCATCAGGATGCGTTGGAGGCCATCGAGGCGCGTTACGGTGTTGCCAAGGAGGTGGTTGTCGCCGTTTGGGGGCTTGAGAGCAGCTACGGCAGTATTCGCGGGTCGAATGATGTCGTGCAAAGCCTTGCGACACTTGCCCATGACGGACGGCGGGGAGAATTCTTTGAGGGGCAGTTGATTGCCGCCCTGAAGATCCTGCAAAGCGGTGATACCAGCCCCCGTAACATGACCGGATCCTGGGCCGGTGCGATGGGGCACACGCAGTTTATGCCGACGTCTTACCTTGACCACGCCGTGGATTTCACAGGCGATGGCAAGCGTGATATCTGGTCTGATAATCCCACGGATGCGCTCGCGTCGACCGCAGCCTACTTGGCCGGGTTTGGCTGGATTAAGGGCCAGCCTTGGGGCGTTGAGGTGGAGCTGCCAAGTAGCTTCGACTATGCGACAGCCAGCCGAAAGGTGGCCCGCATGCCGTCCCAATGGGCCAATCTTGGGGTTTTCGGTGTCGATGGTAAGCCGGTTCCGGACTACGGTTCTGCGTCGATCCTGTTGCCCGCAGGCAGTCAGGGTGTCGCCTTCATGATCTTCAAGAATTTCGAGGTGATCGAGCGGTACAACGCGGCAGATGCTTATGTCATTGGCGTGGGGCATCTGAGCGATCGGATTGGCGGCGGGCAAAAGTTCCAGGCGGAATGGCCTCTGGAGGATCGTGCTTTGACCTTTTCGGAGCGCAAGGAAATGCAGCGTCGTTTGACAGCTGCGGGCTTCAGTACGCAGGGCGTTGATGGCCGGATTGGGCCAAAGACCTTGGAGGCGGTGCGCACGTTTCAGCAGTCACAGGGATTGGTTGCGGATGGATATGCGTCACTGAACTTGCTGAAACGCTTGCGGTGATCCGAAGGGCGCCTGCGGCGGCGCCATTGTTTGTGGGGGCGCTGCCCCCCGCCCTTCGGGCTCCCCCGTGGTATTTCCGGTCAGAAGAAGGCTTAGCCGGGTGATAGCCCGCGCAACCGTTCGCTGCGGCGGCGAAGGAGTTCAACTGTTGTCAGCAGCGCGATGGAGATCACGACCAGGATCGTCGCCACTGCAAGGATTGTTGGGCTGATCTGTTCGCGCAGGCCGATGAACATTTGCCAAGGCAGAGTTTTCTGGCTGGCTGATCCCACAAACAGAACCACGACGACTTCATCGAACGAGGTGATGAAGGCAAAGAGGCCGCCCGATATGACGCCGGGCAGGATCAGCGGCATCTGTACGCGGAAGAAGGTTGTGACCGGTCCTGCACCCATGTTGGCTGCTGCGCGTGTCAGGGAGTGGTCAAAGCCGACCAGCGTTGCGGTGACCGTGATGATCACGAACGGGATGCCAAGCACGGCGTGGGCCAGCACGACTTTGACATAGCCGACGAACCCTTTGTCCAAGCCCAGCGTGCCCTCGAGCCAGTTGCCGAGCTGGGCGTAGAAGAAGAACATGCCTGTGGCCGAGATGATCAGCGGCACGATCATGGGCGAAATCAGGATGGCCATGATTGTCCCTTTGAACGGCACATGGCTTTGGCTGAGGCCGATTGCGGCAAGCGTTCCGAGGCTGACCGAGATGATCGTTGCCAGCGGTGCGATGATCAGCGAGTTCTTGAGGGCCAACTGCCATTGTGGGTTGGTGAAGAAGTCGCGGTAGTGTTTGAGCGAGTACCCTTCGGGATCAAGCCGGAGCATTTCGGGCGTGAAGGTAAAGAAGTCCTGTGCGTTGAACGACAGGGGCATGACCACCACGATGGGTGCGACCAGGAAGAAGAATATCAGCCCGCAAATGACCCGGAAGCTGTAGTACCAGATGCGCTGACCCAGCGTGGCGTATGGAGGAAGGCCCATGGTCTGTTATCCCAGCTTGACGTTGTCGATGCCCACGATCTTGTCGTAAGCCCAATAGAGCACCAGCACGGCGGCCAGCAGGATGGTTCCAAGCGCGGCGGCAAGGCCCCAGTTCAGCGATGACGAGATGTGGTAGGCGATCCGGTTCGAGATGAAGACACCCTTGGTCCCACCCACGATTTCCGGCGTGATGTAGTAGCCGATCGACAGGATGAAGACGAGGATGCTACCCGCGCCGATGCCTGGAACAGACTGCGGGAAGTAGACGCGCCAAAACGCGGTCCAGTTGGTGGCCCCCAGTGATTTGGCGGCCCGCAGGTAGCTGGGCGGGATGGTTTGCATCACCGAATACATCGGCAGGATCATGAACGGTAGCAGGATGTGCGTCATGGCAACGATGGTGCCGAACTGGTTGTTGATCATGATCAGGCGGTCGCCGTCACCGACAAGGCCGATCCAGACCAGCACATCGTTGATCACACCTTGCTGTTGCAGCATGACTTTCCAGGCTGATGTCCGCACGAGGAGCGAGGTCCAGAATGGCAAAAGAACGAGGATCAGGAGCAGGTTCGCCTGTCGCATTGGCAGGTTGGCGAGCAGCCACGCGATGGGATAGCCCAGCGCGATGCAGGAGAAGGTGATCAGCAGTGACATCCAGATTGTACGACCGAAGAGTTTCAGCAGGATCTGTTTGTCGTCGGGTTGCCAGGCGACCCCATCAGGCGTTTTCTGCGCGTCGACGGCGTTGAGGAAATAACCTGATGTGTAGGTGCTGGAATGCGTTTGAATTGTCTTCCAGACCGTTGCTCCGGCCCAGTCTTCATCCATGTCTGCAAAGGCAGTCGCCATCGCCGGAACGGGCAGGTCAGCAGTCTGGGCCTCGGCCAGCAAGTCAGCGCCCGGTCCTGAATATGCCGAAAGGTCAGCGGTTCTGAGATCCAGCGCAAGGGCGGTTGCCACGGCTTCCCATGGGTCGCGGGTGGCAGGGTCACGGCCTTGCTGCGTGGCTGTGTAAACAGCCCACGCCGTGTAGGCCCGTGTTGTCCTGGGCAGCAGGTTGGACAGGGTCGCGTCCGGTGCAAAGTTGACCTCATCACTGGCTGGTGACCCTGTGAGGGCCGCGACACGCTTGCGCTGCAGGTCAAGCAGAGCAGTGTCGGTGTTGTCTGTGGTATTGAAGATGCCGTGCCATGTTTCGCCGTCTTTCCAAGCGTTGTTGAGCTTTTCGAGCGGTTTTTGCGTTTCCTTGCCAATGTCATCGAGCGCGCGCCCGGATTGGCGGAACAGGGACGAGACCCCGGTCTGTTCGTAGTTGAGACGCGTTCCGAGCCTTGTGTGGCGCTTGGCCTCGGCTGCGAGGAACATGTCAAAATACAGTGCTTCGTAGACGGCCTCGCTGGGCGTTTTGCCAGCGTTCGGGTCCCAGTCCGCTAATGCTTCGACCGTCATGGGAAGTGTGTTTTCGACGATCTGGTTTTCGACCGAGCGGAACAGCATGGACGCGATCGGCACGATGAATGTGATCAAGACAAAGATCAGGAGTGGCGCAATCAGCCCCAATGCCCGCAGTTTCTGACGGCGCAAGGCGCGTGCGAGGCTGCGTTTCAGCGGGGTGCCGTCGGCGGCAAGCATCATTTCGGCCATGGGTCAGGCTCCTTTCGCAACGACAATCATTGATGTCGCAGTGCGGTGGCGGATCTTCATGACCTCTTGGTATTCGGGGTCGTTATAGGCGGCCAATGCCGCCTCGTAGGTGGGGAACTCAAAGACGACGTGGCGGGAAAACTCCGGCCCTTCCATCGACTGTGCTTCACCGCCACGCACCAATGGGACCGCTCCGTGTGACAGCAGGATCGGCGTGTCCTTTTCGACGTATTCTTTGTACGCCTCAGGGTCGTTCACAGTGATATGGCCGATGATGTAGCCTTTGGGCATGGTCGTCCCCTTTGGTGGGGCAAGGCGGGGGACACCCCCGCCTTACGATTGGTGTGCAGTAAGGCGGACGTGTCGTCCGCCAAACCTTGGCTTATTGTGCCAGCCAAGCTTGGAATTTGGCGTCGATGTCGTCGCGGTAGTCCGCCCAGAACTCGTAGTTGTAGAGGAACGTGTTCTGCGCATTGTTGGGGTCGGTTGGCATGTGTGGTGCCATGTCGATGCCCAATTCCGCGTGTTGACCAACCAGCGGTGCCGAGGACGCGCGTGCAGGGCCGTACGAGATGTACTTGGCCTGGTCTGCCAAACGCTGTGTGTCGGTTGCGAACTTGATGAAGTCACGTGCACGTGCTTCGCGCTCGGGGCTTAGGCCCGTTGGGATGATCCAACCATCA
Source organism: uncultured Tateyamaria sp. (assembly GCF_947496075.1). Classification (GTDB taxonomy): domain Bacteria; phylum Pseudomonadota; class Alphaproteobacteria; order Rhodobacterales; family Rhodobacteraceae; genus Tateyamaria. Next base: position 134,400 of record NZ_CANMBJ010000006.1, on the reverse strand, counting down.
AGGTCGAATACCTGCGCATCCCACAGCATACCAATCGGCTGCTTCTGTTCTTCGATGGCTGCAAACAGACGACCGTTATAGGTCGAACCCATCACCACTTCGCCGTCAGCCAGCAGTTGGGGCGTATCGGCACCGGCGGACCACCAGATCACGTCGTCCTTGATGGTTGCCAGCTTGTCGAGCGCCTGCTGCTGACCTTCTTCGGTCGCGAGCACGTCATAGACGTTATCCTTGGCCACACCGTCGCAGAGCAGTGCCCATTCCATGTTGTTGATCGGGCGCTTTTCCAGCGACCGCTTGCCGGGGTACGCTTCCGTGTCGAAGACGGCGCAAACGCTTGTGGGCGCTGTATCGCCGACCAGGTCGGTACGATAGCCGAACGTGGTCGAATAGACGATCTGCGGGATGAAGCAGTCGCTGACCAACAAGTCACCGAAGTCGTCCGCAGCCGATGTGCCATCGGGGGCGGCTGCCAGATCTTCGTCTGGATCGATTTCCAGTGCCAGGCCTTCGTCGCATAGGCGGATCGCGTCTGCGGCCACGACGTCAACGACGTCCCATGTGACGCTGCCCGCTTCGTTCATGGCGCGCAGTTTCGCCACGGCTTCGGCCGAGCTTTCGTCCCACACGGCGCTGACGCCTTCGTTCATTTCCAGATACGGCGCGACATATGCGTTTTGCTGGCTAGACTGGTATGCACCGCCCCAGCTGACAAGAGTCATGTCGCTGGCCATGTGGCCGTCGGCGAATGCCGTGCCCGACGCCAGCGTCAAAGCAGTTGTGGCAAGTAGGGTCTTGGTGAGTTTCATGAACTTACTCCCATTGTTAACGCCCGTTTGAATTGTGCGAAGGCCGGACCACGGGCGTCGCCCTGGCCTTCTTCTCTTTGCTCAGGCGTCAAGCGCCCGGCAATCCTGTGGCAACCACCCGATGTCGATCTGAGTACCCGGTGTCAGGCGCACCTGATCGGGGGCGTTGCGTGTCTTGATGACAAAATCGTCGTTCCCTGCGACGCGTAGGCGCGTGCGGAAGATGTCACCCATATAGATGAATTCCAGCACTTCGGCCTTCAGCGTATGCGCGTCAGGGCTGAGCCGTTCCTTGTTCATTTCGACGCGTTCAGGGCGAATGGAGACGCGGGTGCGTTGACCCACTTCGGTGACATTGACGGGCTTGGCGTCAATGATCTCGCCATCGTCCAGCGTCACTTCGCACTGGTCGCCTGCGATCTTGCTGACGGTGCCCATGAGCGTGTTGTTTTCGCCGATGAACTGCGCGACGAAGCTGTTTTCGGGTTCTTCATAAAGTTGATCTGGCGGGGCCAGTTGTTGAATGCGCCCGTCGTCGAAGACGGCAACGCGGTCGGACATGGTCAACGCTTCGGTTTGGTCGTGGGTCACGTAAACGGTCGTGATTCCCAGATTGTGCGCCAACCGCGTGATTTCGAACTGCAGGGTTTCGCGTAGTTGCTTGTCGAGCGCACCGAGCGGTTCGTCCATCAGCACCAGCTCGGGTTCGAACACCAGCGCACGGGACAAAGCGATCCTCTGCTGCTGACCACCGGACAGTTGCGCGGGGCGCCGACCTGCAAAGTCCTGCATCTGCACCATGCCAAGCGCGCGCATTATCTTTTCTTCGCGCTCGGATTTGCCAATCTTGCGCACCTCAAGCGGAAAGCTGAGATTTTCGGCCACCGTCATGTGCGGGAAGAGCGCATAATTCTGGAACACCATACCGATCCCACGCTTGTGCGGCGGGATGTTGTTGATCGGTTTGCCGCCCAACTTAATTTCGCCATGCGTGGCTGTCTCGAATCCGGCCAGCATCATCAGACAGGTCGTCTTGCCCGACCCTGACGGCCCAAGCATCGTCAGGAACTCGCCCTTGGGCATTGAGAGGTTGAGATCTTTGACGACGAGGATTTCGCCATCATAACTCTTCTGCACACGCTCGAATTCGACGAACGCGTGGTCGGTCGCAGTGTTGGCCAAATCTGGCTCCCCGTTCTTTTGGCGATCTTGTGTCGCCGCTTTGACGCAAACTAAACCGAGGTGGATGGCGCAATGCAACCAACTATGACGCAAAACAACGATTGGTAGCGCAATCCGGTCGGAATCACTGCACTGTTGTGCGTTTTTGGGCATTGTTCCCGTGACATCAAAACAGGGAATGGCTGGGAATCATGGAATATGCATTTGACATTGGGGAGTATCACGCGCGGTTGATGCAGGTCCGGACAGCCATGGCAAAGGCCAATCTGGATTGTCTGTTGATCACGGACCCGTCGAACATGGGATGGTTGACGGGTTATGATGGGTGGTCATTTTATGTGCATCAGGGTGTGATCGTGACCCATGATGCCGATCCGATCTGGTGGGGTCGTTTGCAGGACGTGGCGGGCGCGATGCGTACGACTTGGATGGGCGACGGTGGCGCGGTCGGATATGACGAACATTACATTCAAACCTCAACCCGGCACCCAATGGAAGACCTTGCTAGCCGTCTCTCTGGTCGTGTTGGAGTCGAGATGGACAACTACTATTTCTCTGCCAAAGCATATGCGGTGCTTGAAACCGCAGGGCTTGAGTTGGTTGATGCCACGTCGCTCGTGAACTGGTGTCGTGCTGTAAAATCGGATGCCGAGATTGCTTTCATGCGCAAGGCGGCACGCATTTCTGAAGCAGTAGTTGACGGTATGGCACAACGTATCGTTCCGGGCATCCCAAAGAATGAGGTGGTAGCGGAAGCATATCGGGATGCCATCCGGGGCGTCGACGGAGACTGGGGAGACTATCCAGCGATTGTGCCGCTTGTGCCATCGGGGGCAGATGCAGCCGCGCCACATCTCACATGGAATGGCGATCCGTTTCGGTCAGGAGAGGCGACAACACTCGAGATTGCAGGGTGTTACCGTCGATATCATGTGCCATTGTGTCGATCGGTGTTCCTTGGGCACCCACCGGACGAGATGAAGCGCGCCGAAGCCGCAGTGATTGAGGGGCTGGAGGCAGGAATTGATGCCGCCCGTGCAGGCAATCAGGCGCGGGACGTAGCGGCGGCTTTGAATGGAGCGCTGAAGAAGGTTGGGATCGAGCGCACGGCGCGCTGCGGGTATCCCATTGGATTGAGCTATCCGCCCGATTGGGGCGAACGCACCATTTCATTCCGGGCAGAGGACGACACGGTGCTTGAGCCGAACATGACCTTTCACTTCATGCCAGGCCTGTGGATGGACGGCTGGGGCCTGGCCATCACAGAAAGCATTCGGATCACGGAAAGTGGACCCGCAGAATGTTTCTGCGATCGGCCAAGGGGCATGATTGTAAAGAACTAGGTGGTGGGCTTTAGCATGTCGCCGTCTACGAGTTGCGCATAGCACTCGTCCAACGCGGTTCGTGCCCGGCGACCCATCTCTGCAATCTCATCCAGTGAGATGATCAGGGGTGGTGAAATGACCATTCGGTCATAGACATGGCGCATCACCAGATTGTTTGCAAAGCACCGTTCGCGACACATGAACCCAGCAGTGCCAGCATCCATTGCGAACTTTGCGCGGCTATCCTTGTCCGGTGTGAGCGCGAGCGATCCCATCATGCCGGTGATCGTGGTTTCCCCAACCAGCGGATGGTCGGCCAGCCCATGCCACATCTGCTGCAGCGCAGGCATTGCGACATTGCGCACATGGTCGAGCACATTTTCTTCCTCGAGGATACGCAGGTTTTCAAGGGCGACCGCTGCGGCAACCGGATGACCGGAATAGGTGTAGCCGTGATTGAACTCGCCCGACCCGATCACCTCTGCCACTTCGTCACAGACCACCGACCCGCCGATGGGTTGGTAGCCCGAGCTAAGCCCCTTGGCGATCGTCATGATATGCGGCTTAATCCCCAAGGTTTGTGAGCCGAACCAGTTACCGGTCCGACCAAAACCGCAGATCACTTCGTCTGCAATTAACAGGATTTCGTATTTGTCGCAGATACGCTGTATTTCGGGCCAGTACGTGCTGGGCGGGATGATGACACCGCCCGCACCCTGGATGGGTTCAGCGATAAAAGCGGCAACCTTGTCTTCGCCATGTTCAAGAATTGCCGCTTCCAATTCTTGTGCCCGCGACAGACCAAAATCCTCAGGGCTCATATCGCCGCCTTCGGACCACCAGTTGGGCTGGTTGATGTGAACGATGCCGGGGATGGGCAGGCCGCCCTGTTCGTGCATCGCCGTCATGCCACCCAGCGATCCCGATCCGACGGACGAGCCGTGATAGGCATTCTTGCGGCTGATCACGATCTGCTTGTCAGATTTGCCCTTTATGGCCCAATAGGTGCGGACCATGCGTAGGTTGGTATCGTTTGCCTCGGACCCAGATCCTGCAAAGAAGACGTGGTTCAAATCGCCTGGAGCAAGTTCGGCAATCTTCTGGGCCAGCGCAATGGCGGGCACGTGGGTCGTTTGGAAGAAGGTGTTGTAATAGGGCAGTTCGCGCATCTGGCGGGCGGCGACATCTGCAAGTTCCGTACGGCCATAGCCGATGTTCACACACCAAAGGCCAGCCATCCCATCAAGAATTTCGTTCCCTTCGCTGTCGTGCAGGAACACGCCATTGGCCCGCGTGATGACCCGCGCGCCTTTTTCAGCCAACTCGCCCCCTGCGGTGAAAGGGTGCATGTGGTGCGCTGCGTCCAGTGCCTGAAGCTCGGACGTGGGCAGGTGGTTTGTGATGGCGGGCATGGAAACCTCGGGTGTTGAACAACGTGCCGAGAATATGGGCAGCGCGCCTGCCGTCAATCCGCCATCTGCAATCTTGCTGGACGCATGAAGCAAAAGTTGATTTCATAACCGCTGACCCGGGCTCACCGGGCGTGATACGGGGAGTACACCATGAAAACTACACTGCTGAGTTCTGTCGCAGCTTTTGCCCTGACGGGCGCTGCGCTTGCAGACGAAGTGCGCGTTTACAACTGGTCTGACTACATCGACGAAGACCTGCTGACGAAATTCGAAGAAGAGACCGGGCTTGATCTGGTTTACGACGTCTTTGACAGCAACGAGGTTTTGGAAACGAAGATGCTGGCCGGCTCTTCTGGCTATGACATCGTCGTGCCGTCGGGCACCTTCTTGCAGCGCCAGATTAGTGCGGGGGCATTCCAGAAACTGGATGCCTCCAAGCTGCCCAATGCCGAAAACCTGTGGGACGTGGTCGAAGCGCGGACTGTGCAGTATGATCCAGACAACGCTTATTCCATCAACTACATGTGGGGCACCACCGGCATCGGCGTGAATGTTGGCAAAGTTCAGGAAATCCTGGGTGAAGATGCGCCGCTGGGATCGCTTGATTTGGTCTTTAAGCCCGAGAACATGGAAAAGCTGCAGGCTTGCGGCGTGCATTTCCTGGATGCACCGACCGAGATGGTTCCAGCGGCTCTGCAATACATCGGTGAAGACCCCGACAGCCACGATCCGGATGTTCTGGCCAAGGCCGAGCCAATCCTGATGGGTGTGCGTCCTTACGTGCAGAAATTCCACAACTCGGAATACATCAACGCGCTGGCGAATGGTGACATCTGTGTCGCCTTCGGTTGGTCCGGTGACATCCTGCAGGCACGTGACCGCGCTGCCGAAGCTGAGAACGGGGTTGAGGTAGCCTACAATGCGCCGAGCGAGGGTGCTCTGATGTGGTTTGACCAGATGGCAATCCCTGCCGACGCGCCGAACCCCGAGGGTGCGCATGCGTTCCTGAACTTCATTCTGGACGCGCAGAACATGGCGCAAGCTTCGAACTATGTGTACTACGCCAACGGCAACGCAGCCTCGCAAGAGTTTTTGGTTGAGGACGTGATTGGTGATCCGGCAATCTACCCGGACGAGGCGACGCTCGAGAACCTTTACACCACCACACCGTATCCGGCCCGCGTGCAGCGGACAGTCACGCGTATGTGGACCAAGATCAAGTCTGGCACTTAAGGCCGACTTCCGGGCGCGAGGCATCTCCTCGCGCCCATTTCCTTTTGAACGGAATTCCCCTTGGCAGAGACTGTTTTCGCCCCCTGGGACGACCCGAATGAGAAGCCGTTGATCCGGTTTCGCAATGTCACGAAGCGCTTTGGTGATTTTATTGCCATCGATGATCTGACCCTCGACATCTTTGAACGTGAATTCTTTGCCCTGCTGGGCCCATCGGGCTGCGGCAAGACGACAATGATGCGGATGCTGGCGGGGTTCGAAAACTTGACGGACGGGTCCATTGAACTGGCGGGACAGGACATTGCCGGTGTGCCAGCTAACAAACGGGCCGTGAACATGATGTTCCAGTCCTATGCACTGTTTCCGCATCTTTCTGTGTGGGACAACATCGCGTTCGGCCTACGGCGCGAAAGCAATGACAAGGCGGCTATTGCGGCACGAGTCGAAGAGATGTTGAAGCTGACGCGGCTTGAAAAGTTTGCGCGTCGTAAACCGCATCAGATTTCAGGTGGGCAACGCCAGCGTGTGGCGCTCGCCCGGTCACTGGCGAAGGCGCCCAAACTGCTTTTGCTGGATGAACCGCTTGGTGCGCTTGATGCCAAACTGCGCGAGGCGACGCAGTTCGAGTTGATGGACATTCAGGAAAAGACGGGCACGACTTTCGTTATTGTCACCCACGATCAGGAAGAGGCGATGACCGTCGCCAGCCGCGTGGCCGTCATGGACGAGGGGCGCGTGATGCAGGTCGCAACGCCTGAGCGCATCTATGAAGCGCCGAACAGTGTCTATGTCGCGGATTTCATAGGGGATGTGAACATCCTCCGCGGTCAAGCCAAGCCGATTGAAAACGAAACCTACGAGGTCAACTGGGCCGCACAACAGACACCGGTGGTCGCCGCAAGCACCCGCCCGTTTTCTGATGGTCAGGCATGCCATCTGGCAATCCGGCCCGAGAAGGTAGCGATCCACAGGGACAAACCTGAGGCCGACAATGCTGTGCAGGGCAAGGTTCTGGACATCGCCTATCTTGGGAACCTGTCCACGTATCACGTGGAGTTGCCCACGGGTGACATCATCAAGGCGCAGGTGGCCAACACGCGCCGCATCTCGCGCAGAGATTTCACGTGGGAAGACCCGGTCTGGGTGAGTTGGACCAAGACCGCCGGGGTGCTTTTGGCGAAATGAGGCGTGCGGTTCTCATAGCGGTTCCCTATGCGTGGCTTTTTGCGCTGTTCCTGATCCCGTTCGCGGTGGTCTTCAAAATATCATTGTCGGATATTGCGCTGGCCATTCCGCCGTACACGCCCACCGCCAAAGACGGCATCTGGAATATGCTGTCGCAACTGGATTTCGAGAATTTCATCTTTCTGACCGAAGATGATTTGTATTGGAAAGCCTATGTCAGTTCGCTTCAGATTGCGTTGATTTCGATGCTTTTGACGCTGCTAGTGGGCTATCCCATGGCCTATGCCATGGCCCGCGCACCAGAACAGTGGCGCCCAACCCTACTGATGCTGGTGATCCTTCCGTTTTGGACGTCGTTTCTGATTCGCGTCTACGCATGGGTCGGTATCTTGTCGGGCGAAGGTTTTTTGAACCAATTCCTGTTGTGGATTGGGATCATTGATGCGCCACTGACGATCCTGAACACCAACACTGCGGTCTATATCGGGATCGTTTATACGTATCTGCCTTTCATGATCCTGCCGATATATTCCGCGCTCGACCGTCTGGACGGATCGCTGATCGAGGCGGCTGAGGATTTGGGATGTTCGCGGATCAAGGCGTTCTGGCTGGTGACGATTCCACTTTCGCGCAACGGGATCATTGCAGGGTGTTTCCTGGTCTTTATTCCGGCGCTGGGCGAATTCGTGATCCCATCGCTTTTGGGTGGTTCGGGCACGTTGATGATCGGGAAGGTGCTGTTCGAAGAGTTCTTCTCAAACCGTGATTGGCCGGTGGCTTCTGCGGTTGCTGTGATCCTCCTGCTGATCCTGATCATACCCATCGTTCTGTTTCAGCGGAACGAACAGAAACAGGTGGAGGCCGAGGGATGAACCGGCTTTCGTCCTTCAATGTCGTGTCGCTGACGCTTGGGTTTGTGTTTCTGTACGTGCCGATGCTGATCCTCGTGATCTACAGTTTCAACGCGTCAAAGCTGGTCACGGTTTGGGCGGGGTTTTCGACCAAATGGTACGGTGAGCTGTTGTCGAACGACGCTTTTCTGGACGCGGCGTGGGTAACGCTCCGCGTTGCGGTCATCTCGTCGACCATTGCCACAGTTCTGGGCACGATGGCAGCGTATGTTCTTGTGCGCGGCGGACGATTTTGGGGGCGTACCCTGTTTTCTGGCATGATATATGCGCCGTTGGTGATGCCCGAGGTGATCACCGGTCTGTCGCTGCTTCTGCTGTTTATCGGGATTGGATTAGATCGGGGCGTTTTGACCATCGTTCTGGCGCATACAACGTTTTCGATGTGCTTTGTATCAGTCGTGGTGTCTTCGCGCTTGGTGAGTTTTGACAGATCGCTTGAGGAAGCAGCGCTTGATCTTGGGGCGTCACCTTGGGATGCCTTTCGCCTCGTGACATTGCCGATCATCGCGCCTGCCGTCATTTCTGGCTGGCTTCTGGCCTTCACGCTCAGCCTTGACGATCTGGTCATCGCTTCCTTCACATCAGGACCTTCAGCCACGACCCTCCCGATGAAGATATGGTCGTCCGTACGGCTTGGTGTCAGCCCTGAGATCAACGCCCTTAGCACCATTCTTATTGGATTGGTCACGGTCGGCGTAATCGCAGCATCGTTGGCATCAAAACAGGCGGCAGTGCGGGCAAAGCGGGACGAACAGGCGGCTGCTCGCGCTGCATGAGGCGCATTTTTTCAAAATATGCCTACGCATCTGGACCAAGGGATGGATGCTGGTGGGATGAAACGGCCCAAGCAACGGCGCGACCCGCGTTGTTGGGTGATGCCAAATATGATGTCGCCATTGTCGGGGCTGGCTTCACCGGCCTTTCTGCAGCGTTGCATCTTGCACGGCGCGGTGCGCGGGTTGTTGTTCTGGATGCAATCGCGGCCGGCTGGGGCGCGTCAGGGCGCAACGGTGGATTTTGCTGCCTGGGTGGCAGCATGCGTTCGGATGCGACATTGGATCAGCGATATGGTTATTCAGCGAGGCGGGCGTGGCGGACCACAGAGCGGGTTGCTGTTGAGCTGGTTGAACAGCTGATTGACGATCTGTCGATAGATGTGGATCGGCATTCGCACGGCGAAACATGTCTTGCCCACAGGCCCCGCGCCTTTGAAAATTTCGAAGGGGAAGCACGTGCCGCTTACGAAAACTATGGGGTCGAAGCCGACATTCTGCCTCCTTCAGATTTGGCCTCAGCTGGTTTGTCTGGCCCCTTTCACGGTGCGCTTACAATCCCGATTGGGTTTGGCTTGAACCCACGGAAGTTGCTTGATGGGTTGATAGATGCGTGTCTCGAGTTGGGTGTCGCGATCCACGATAACAGCCCGGCTCTGAGCATCACGTCCGGAGCAATCAAAACTCCGAACGGTGCCGTCTGTGCTGAACAGATAGTCGTCGCAACCAATGGCTATTCGAGCGAAGACGTCCCAGCTTGGATGGCCGCACGCTACATGCCCGCTCAATCAACTGTTGTCGTAACGCGCCCGTTGACCGATGAAGACCTGCAGCGACAGGGATGGTCGAGCGATCAGATGGCGTATGATACGCGGAGCCTGCTCCATTACTTCCGTTTGATGCCGGATCGGCGGTTTCTATTCGGAATGCGCGGTGGGTTGCTCTCGGGCCGCAAGGCAGAAACAGCAGCGCGTTCTTCCGTGATGCGTCACTTTCATTCCATGTTCCCGGCGTGGTCTGATGTTGACATCACGCATGCATGGTCGGGACTTGTCTGCTTGACGCGAGATCGCGTGCCGTTTGTAGGGGCAGTACCTGGAATGTCAGGCGTGCTGGCCGGGTTTGCATATCACGGCAATGGCGTAGCAATGGGCACGTATGCTGGCCATGTTCTGGCGGCTCTAGCAAGCGGCAAACGTCCAGATCACTACCCGGATGTCATGTCTACTGCCGCCACGCGCTTTCCCTTTGGTCGCTTTCGTCGTCTCATCATGCCGAGTGTCTATACCGGGTTCAGAATAAGCGACGCGTTGCCCTAGGACGCTTCTCGCAGCCCCGTCACATTATTGGCATGTACCATGTATCCACTTTCAAGCACCAACAGGGTTGATCCATTTTCGATGCGCGCCTCGGTCACGCGATTGTAAGCCAGTGCTGGTTCTGTCAACAGAACCTCTCCATTTGCGACGCTTTCGACCTGGAAGGAGTACTCGCCATGTGGAAGAGCCGTTCCATCCGAGTCCAGGCCATCCCAGATATATGGTTCGGCGCTGACCGGTAGGCTGAGGCGGGTCACCTCGGTGCCCTGTTCGTTTGTTACTAACAGTGTCACAGCATCCGCAGCGACAGGCGGGTTGGGAGCAATGGTGATCGACGATCCTTCAAATTTGACCGGCCCTTGTACCAACGCTTCCATTCCGATCCAATTGGCTGCGCCAGACATGTCATTGGCACCCAGTGCAGCAAGCATTTCTTGCATTAGATCATTCGTCATGACCTGCTGTTCGACCATTGAGAATTGCGCCAGCTGTGCCGCGTATTCGGACGAATCGATGGGTTCAAGCGGATCCTGGTACTCAGCTTGCGCGGTAAGCATTTTGAGAAACACTTCAAAATCCGAGCTTAGTACACTGGAGGTCGCAGCGTTGCCGATTGCACTGTTGGTGGCCTGTGTGGGAGCAGGTGTTTGTGTGATATCCATTTTTAAAGCCTCATATCGATGCCAGTTGTCACCGCGTTCGAAACACGTGCGAGTGGAGTTGTCGTTTGGTGTGCAGCAAGAGGTTCGTCAGTCGTAGCTGAGTCATCGCTGCCTGTCTGTTCTTGCTGTTCGGCACTCTGTTGCCCTTGATCAAAAGCAAAGGATACATCCTCGAAACCCAGATCGTTCAGAGATTTGCCCAGATCGTCGATATTGCGCCGCATCAGATCCAGCGTTTCGCCACGATCGGCTGCAACGGTCACTGTGATACCGGTTTCGCTCGTTGACATTATCATTCGAACACGACCGAGTTCCGCCGGGTTGAGCGCAATTTCAATGGGTTTATCAGGCGCCCTTTTGAATGCTTCCGCGATGGTATTAGAGAGATGCTGAGGCAACTCTGCGCGTAGGGCTGGCGGTGTGGTCTTGGCAGTGTTCGGCGCGTTCATTGGGCGCGTTTCCCAAGACAGCTCATCAGCTTTGTCCGTGGATTCGATCCCGATCGCAGACAGCTCCGACAGGTTTTGAACGATTGTGTTGACGGCTTGTGTCCGTTGAGTTCCCGTTGCGACGCTCTGAGGAACCAATGGGCTGCCATATGCGCCGGTTCCTGATGTATGTGAAGTTGCGGTATGCTGGTCTGAGAATCTTACAGTCGCGATGATCGGTTCATTGGATTTTTCTGGAAGCCCGTGCGGCGCCTGCATTTGTGTCGATCGCGTTGCCGCTACAAGTGACGAGGCGCCAGTTTGACTGCTTGCGACAGCCTGTGCCGTGAAGTTCACTTTCTCTGCTGACTTGATTCTGTCGGACGCACCGTCAAATTTTGGGACATGCGACAACTCAGTGTGAAGACTGTTTTTGTGCGATTTCAAAGGCTCAACCCCATAGATTCTGTTAATCGGCATGCTCGTATTTGTCGGCGTCGATTCCGGAGATATCGCGTTTTGCTTTGTTTGTTGTTCTGTTCCGATCATCCCAGCTACGGTCGCCGGAACAACGGATTTGGGCCGACCCGATTTATTGTGCGCCTCGCTTTCAGCGTCCTTGGGATTGTCCACGGCCGCCGCATCAGATGCCAGGTTGGGTTGTGACAACCCCTGAATCATTGCCGATATAGGTGAAGCCTTTTTGGGTTGGTTAGAACGCGCATGGGGTTCTTCCCCTGACGTATTCCCAGTGTGTTGTGCAGAATTACCGTGTGTTGTGCCGGCATGAAGTGTTTGCCCTGGCTCGCCATGAAGCGTGGTGGATGTCTTATGCGTGTCTTGCGCCTCGGTGTCCTGGTTGACTGGTTGCCCATCTGCCTCGCTCGAAAAGTCGGAGGAATGCAGCGCATCCAAATCAGGTTTCTCAGCTTGCAGCGCGGCTTCATCAGTGGCCTGAGCGATCATGTCGGGGATCGTCGGCTCGGTGGTCTCGTTTGCGTCTTCTCCCATCGCGAGCGCGAAAGAGGTGCCTGCCATATGTTCTAACGTTGGTTGGGTCGGCGCTGCCGGATCAGTCTTTGGGCTCGTACTGATGGTCTGGATGAGTTGCACGCATTTCTCCGGGATTCTTCCACGTTTCGCACACATTGGACCAGCCATAGTTACTGGTTCTTTACCGCTGATCAGCAAGGGTTGGGAAAATTCATCCAATTCTAAGGAACGCCAATGATCACAACCTCTATACACACTGGTTTGCCGTCATCTGCTGATCACCACGACACATCCTTGCGTGCGGCTGCCGCAAAACTTGAGGCAGCATTCCTTGCGGAAATGCTGAAGTCGGCAGGGCTTGGAGAAAGCCGTGACGCGTTCGGAGGCGGCGCGGGCGAAGATCAGTTTTCATCATTCCTCGTGCAAGCCCAAGCTGAAAAAATGGTCGAAGCAGGTGGCATAGGGCTGGCTGAGGCACTGTTTGAATCGCTTAAGGAGCGCAGCCATGAGACGGGATGAGTTTCAAATCGCACTAGAAGAACTCGAGGATCTGCTTGATGCCGAGAGAACCGCTGTTCTGAACGGGAACATTGATGACGTTGGCCGATTGTTTGATCAGAAAACGCGTTTGCTTGAACAGCTTGGAGGTTGGGATGCAACCAATGCCGAAGTATCGACTGCGTTGCGGATCAAGCTCGAGCGGAACCAGAACCTTTTGGAATCGGCTGCAGATGGGGTGCGATCTGTAGCACGACGATTGTCTGCGGTCAGACGTGTCCGTGAGTCGCTTGACACATATGACGCGCGGGGGCAGCGCACGTCTGTCAATCTAAAGTCCTGCGGCGCATTGGAAAAACGAGCTTGAGCAGGATTAGTTCAAATCCGCCCTTTTCGGATTGCCGACTTTAGGAATCCGTTAGGCAAATCACCGTCATGGTGATCGCGCACTTGGCAACAAGTGGCGCATTACCCCCGTGGAGGGGTGTGCATTTGTCAGAACGGCAGTTTGGCCGTCCCATCGGGGGGCGGGACGTAAACCAGGGCGCAAAGCGCCGTGACAAAAGGAAATGCACATGTCGAGCATTCTTACGAACAACAGCGCAATGGTTGCGCTGCAGACCCTGAAGGGTATCAACAAAAACCTGGCGATGACGCAGAACGAGATTTCGACAGGTAAAACTGTCGCGTCTGCCAAAGACAACTCGTCCATTTGGGCGATTTCCAAAGTTATGGAATCGGACGTTGCTGGTTTCAACGCGATTTCGGACTCTCTGAGTGTTGGTGAGTCAACGGTTGCAGTTGCGTCTGCTGGGGCTGAGCAAATTGTAAACGTTCTTGAAGAGATGAAAGAACTGACTGTTTCGGGCAACAGTGAAACAGCTGACTACGCGAAAATCGAAGCCGACATGGCGGAGAAAGAAGCGCAAATTCTTTCCATCATCGGTGCGTCACAGTTCAATGGCGTAAATCTGTTGGCGACGGACACCGATGGTAATGGCGGAACTCAGCTCACCATTCTGTCGTCTTTGGACCGTGTTGGATCTGGCGCGCCGACAGCTTCGACTATCGACGTTGCAACTGTTGATTTCGAAGCCAACCTGGACATCGCCGGACGTACGGCTGTGACAGACCAGGCATCAGCCGCTACTGCGTTGGGTGAAATGGAAGCGTTCCTTCAAACCGCGATCAACGGAGCTGCTCAACTGGGCGCTTCTGCGAAACGGGTCGAAGATCAGAATACTTTTGTTAGCAAACTTACGGACGCGATGAAATCTGGTATCGGCGCGCTTGTCGACGCGGATATGGAAGAAGCATCTGCGCGTTTGCAAGCCCTGCAAACTCAGCAGCAGTTGGGTGTGCAATCGCTTTCGATCGCCAACCAGGCACCGCAGACAATCCTGTCGTTGTTCCGGTAATCAGGCAAGCCGGGGCGTTGACGTTCATCGCCCCGGCATTCTTCTGACATGAACCTCTGAAAGGCGATGGTGTGAATGCAACCCTCCAGGCCATGCGTGGCTATACTGAACATGCAGTATCAACCAAAAACGGACGACGGGCGGAATATGAAATCATAGCCCGTGTAACCCAAGGTTTGCGCGACACGGCCATTAAGGCCAAATCAGACTTCCCCAGTTACGCGCATGCATTGCACGACAATCAAAGGCTGTGGACGGCACTTGTCGTTGATGTTGTGGATAAAGAAAATCCGCTGCCAGAAGATCTAAAAGCGCGGATCATCTACTTGGCCGAATTTACACGCCATCACACCAAGAAAGTATTGCGCAAAAAGGCATCAGTGTTGCCTTTACTCGAAATAAATATGGCTGTTTTGCGTGGTCTAAAAGTGGAAGGACCTTCAAAATGAGTGGTCTCATTCTAAAGCTTGGTCCGAAAGAGCGCATACTGATCAATGGAGCGGTCATTGAAAATGGCGATCGTAGAAGCCGGTTGGCAATTGTTTCTTCTGATGCGAACATTTTGCGTTTGCGTGACGCGATCCACCCGCAAGACGCGACAACTCCAGTTCGGCGTGTGTGCTACGCTGTTCAGCTCGTTTTATCAGGTGACAGTGACAAGACCGACTCGCGTCAATGGTTGTTGCGCAGCATCGAGGAGTTGAGCCAGATATTTATCGACTCTGACAGCCGCAAACATCTCGATATCGCGTCGCACGCTCTTGTACACGATGATCACTACAAGTGCCTTAAGGCACTGCGCGCCCTTCTACCCCGTGAAGAGCGTCTGTTGGCAGCGAACCACTAACCATGTACCAGCCAGTTTTGATTTCTTCCGGTTTGGCCGGGTGGCAGTTTCTACAACGAACGTATGATCAGCAGCTTTCTGTATTCAGCCAGTCAACGGAGCTGAAACGAGATACTGATCACTTTGCGGAAAAAATCGCATCCGTCGGTACGGCAGAAGAATTGGTATCAGATCGTCAGTTGTTGACCGTGGCAATGGGTGCCTTTGGCTTGTCAGACGACATAAACAATACTTTCTTTATTCAAAAAATGTTGAGCGATGGCACCACTGCAGATGACGCATTGGCAAATCGCTTTTCGGATAGTCGCTACAGAGACTTTTCGGAGGCTTTTGGCTTTGGCCCCGGAGAGATCAGGGGCGCGTTAAAGCCAGGCTTTGTTGATGACATAATTGCGAAGTTCCAGGCCAATAGTTTCGAAGTCGAAACCGGCAACCAAGATGAGTCGATGCGTATCGCGCTTTATGCTGAGCGGACGCTTCCAGACGTAGTTCAGGGCTCTGGAACCGATGCAGCGAAGTGGTTCAGCATCATGGGACAACCGCCTCTAAGAACTCTTTTTGAGACCGCTTTAGGATTGCCCCAAGCTTTTGGGCAAATTGATATCGACCAGCAATTATCTGTGTTTCAAGACAGGTCCGAACGAGTGTTGGGTGTCAGTGATCCTGCAGATTTTGCCGACCCGGAAACACTCGATCGCTTGGTCACAACATATCTAGCACGTTCGCAGTTGGGCCAAATCGGAAGCGGAGCGTCTGGCGCGTCAATTGCCCTTACTCTATTGAGCTCCTGAGCCGATTCGATCATTCGCTGCGTGCACGTACTTTTGGAATTATTGATGCGGCAGTCGAACTTGTGAAGGTCGTCAGTCATACAATGGTCAAGCGCAGCAATTAACGGGACGCACTGCGGTTGTTGGTGCTACCGCCGCGGCGCAACGCCAGCTTCAGTTGATCGAAACTATGTGCACATCCTTCGCTGTGAACCAATGTCATCGCCTTGTCTAGATGGGGCCATGCCTGCAGTGCTCCATCTATTTCGGCATCCGCTCCCTGTGTGTAGAGCCCGGCGCTGATCATCATTTGGTTTTGCGTGTAGACGCTCATGAGCTTTCGGACCTGTGCGATTGTCTCGTTCTCCGCTCTTGAAGCTGCCGCTGGTAGGCTTCGCGAAACAGATTGCAGAACGTCGATAGCTGGAAAGTGCCCCCGCTCTGCAATTCCTCGATCCAATACCACATGCCCATCCAGTACGCCGCGCAGAATATCAGCTATTGGTTCATCCATATCAGAACCAGCAACCAGTACGCTGAACACCGCAGTTATGTCGCCCTGATCTGGTCCGCCTGGGCCAGCACGTTCGCACAGTGACATGATTAGATGCGAGGTGGAGGCAGGGAAACCGCGCAACACTGGCGCTTCACCCGCAGCAACCGCAACCTCGCGATGTGCCTCTGCAAAACGAGTGACCGAATCAGCGAGCAATAGAACGGATTTTCCCTCATCGCGGAAATGCTCCGCAACAGCCATAGCAGTCCAAGCGCATCGGCGTCTGAGCAAAGGGGACTGATCGGATGTCGCTGCAACTACAACTGAGCGCGCCAATCCCTCAGGCCCAAGGACATCATCAACAAACTGGCGTACTTCGCGGCCCCTCTCACCGATCATTGCGATTACGACAACATCTGCCGACATGCGTTGGGCCAATCGCCCCATCAGGCTCGACTTTCCTACACCGGAACCGGCAAACAAACCTATACGCTGCCCGCGAACAATCGGCAGCATTGTGTCGAATACAACATGTCCCGTTTCCAATCGGGGTCCAAGCGCACGCCGAGATGCTGCAGCTGGGGGCTCATTCTTTAGCGCACGCGGTGCCAATCCTCGGCTAACAGGTTTTCCATCAAGCGGGTTGCCGTCCGGATCAAGAATGCGACCGAGCCAACTTTCATTTGGTGCAATCTTGCTTTGGGTATCGATAGTCACACGGTCGCCGAGTGCGATGCCCTCAAAGGGACCGTCTGGCATAACAGTTACAGCTGCTTGTGATAGTTGCACGACCTCCGCCGAAAGGGGTTCATCCGACTGACGCGAGACCAACACGCGATCCCCAATCTTTGCACGTTCATTCAAGCCTGACACGGTAAGGACACTTCCGTGTGCCGCACTGATCCGGCCAATTGGATACATGACCTGAATGTCTGCGAGTTGGGCTTTCAACATTTGCAATCGCACGGCTTGGCGCATCGGATCCTCCTGATGTTTGCACACAGTTTCTTAGGGAATCAGAGTTAAGCGTTGATTGAAATTGCACGAGGGAGAAGCCCCGATGTTTCAAAATCTGGCCGTTTTTGAGTCGGCACAAGCGATGGCGATACATGCCGGTCAAAGGCAGGCGGTGATTGCGCAAAATGTCGCAAACGCCGATACGCCTGGCTACGTTGCACGTGACCTTCCAAGTTTCACGGATATCTATGGACCGGGCGAAGGTTCTGCTTTTTCGCAGCGCGCCACGCGGCATTCTCATATGAACGGCAGTCCATCAAACACTGCCGAAGCAACGACAGAACAAGATAAGTCGTTCGCCTCACCAGATGGAAACACCGTTTCGCTAGAAACTGAAATGCTGCGCGCGACCGAAGCAAAGCGGCAACATGACAGATCTCTGGCTATCTACAAATCGGCTCTCAACATTCTGCGTTCTAGCTTGGGACGCCAATAAGGAACTTCCAATGAGCGAATTTGCAAAATCTCTCTCGGTGTCCGCCAGCGGTCTAAAGGCTCAGGCATCTCGTTTGCGTCACTTGTCTGAAAATATCTCGAACTCGGACACACCAGGCTATAGGCGCAAGACCATACCGTTTCGGACAGAGTTCGATGCCGACCAAGGCGTTGCCAATGTCGAGGTAGGGCGTATGTCGCTCGATGATCGTCCGCTTGCGCGTATTTATGATCCGGGACATCCGATGGCAGATGAAACGGGCCACTATGAAGGGTCGAATGTAGACCTGTTGATCGAGTTGGCCGACGCGCGCGAAGCACAGCGCAGCTACGAGGCAAATCTGAAGATATTCGAACAAACGCGGCAAATGTCGTCCAGCTTGATGCAACTACTGCGCCGCTGAATGCGCGCAGCTTGAAGGAGATCCAGAATGGAAATCGCAGCACTATCGGCAGCTCAGAACTATACGGCACTTCGACCGGCGACGCAGCCTGGTCAAGGCACCGGCGGCAGTGTTTTCGGCAAGGTGGCCATGGACTTTGCGCAGACACTTGCACAAGGCGAGCAGGTCGCAAAGAACGCAATGATCGGCCAGGCAGATCCACATGCGCTGGTGCAGGCCCTTGCCCAAACCGAGCTTGCTGTTGAAACAGCTGTCACCGTACGAAACAAGGTTGTCGAGGCCTATCAAGAAATCCTGAGGATGCCTGTCTGACATGTTGAATGAAGTCATCTTCTTCGACACATTGCGTCAGGGTCTGTGGATTGCCGTTTTGGTTTCTATGCCGATACTAACGGTCGCGTTGGTGGCCGGGGTATCCATTGGTTTGGTGCAGGCACTCACATCCATTCAGGAAATGACACTCACATTTGTACCCAAGCTCGCAGCAATTGTTGTCGTCTTTTGGTTGTCGATGGGTTTCATGACCCACACCCTAGTTTCCTTTTTTCAAAGTCGGATTATCCCGCTGATTGTCGGAGGTTGATATGGACAACACCGGTTACATAACGCTTACACGCCAGTCCGGGTTGATGCGTGAAATGCAGATCGTTGCAAACAACATCGCAAACAGTGCAACCACCGGATACCGCCAAGAAGGTTTGGTCTTTTCAGAGTATGTGCAAGGCATGCGAGGCGGACCATCCCTATCGATGGGCCACGGCAATGTCCGAGAAACATCTTTCGTTCAGGGTACATTGACCCAAACTGGTGGAACTTACGATTTCGCGATTGAGGGCGATGGTTTCTTTCTGATCCAGACACCCGAAGGTGAGCGCGTTACGCGGGCTGGTAGTTTCTCTCCGAATGGACAAGGCGATTTGGTTACGCCTGATGGTCACGCGGTTCTGGACGCTGGCGGCGCCCCAGTATTTGTTCCTCCGGGGGTAAGGGCGCTTTCGGTGTCTCCCGATGGATCGATCAGCGCAGATGGAGCATTCGTGGGCCAGATCGGCCTTGTTGAGCCCGTAGATCGGACAACGCTCATCCGCGAGGGGGGGGTTATGTTCAGCTCTGACGCGGGGTTCGAACCATCAGATACCGCGCGAATTTTGCAAGGTTTTGTCGAAGAATCCAACGTCGATCCGATAGGTCAACTTGCAAGGATGATCGAAATCCAGCGGGCTTATGAGATGGGTCAAGACTTTCTCAATTCTGAAGATGAACGGGTCCGTCGTGCGATGGATGCCATGTTGAAATCCAACTAAGGAGACTTCAATGCGCGCTCTCAAAATCGCTGCGACGGGTATGTTGGCCCAGCAAATGCGGGTGGAAACAATATCCAACAACCTCGCGAACATGAGCACAACGGGGTACAATGCGCGACGCGCTGAATTTGCCGATTTGCACTATCAACAGATGACACGGCCGGGTGCAATCAACGCATCAGATGGAACGGTCTTGCCAACGGGTGTCCAGCTGGGATTGGGGGTTCGCCCAGCTGCAGTGTCAGTGCATTTGGCACAGGGTTCGCTTGCTGCAACCGGCGGTGATCTTGATTTGGCCATCGATGGTAATGGTTATTTCGAAGTTACATTGCCCTCCGGACAAACAGCGTACACTCGCGACGGCGCACTCAAACGAACTGGCGAAGGACTTATCGTAACGTCTGATGGCTATGCCGTAGCGCCTGAAATTGTGGTTCCTGAGGATGCGCGCAGCATCTCGATCAACGGTGATGGCGAAGTCTATGCCTATTTCGCGGATGCGGCCGCAGGGCAGCTAATTGGCCAATTTGATTTGACTGGGTTTTCCAATCCAAAAGGATTGGAGGCCCTTGGCAGCAACCTGTTTGCCGAAACGGATGCCTCTGGTCCGCCAGTTGTCACGACGCCGGGCCTTGATGGTCTCGGGACATTGCGCCAGGGCTATCTCGAAGAAAGCTCAGTGGATGCGGTTCGCGAGATTACAGATTTGATTGCTGCGCAACGCGGATACGAGATGAACTCAAAAGTAATCTCAGCCGCCGATCAAATGATGGGTGCGATGACGCAAATCCGATGAAGCAAGCGCTGATCATAACTTGCCTGATTGCTACCTCAGTTTCGGCCGACACAGTTGTACCGACCAGAACCTTGCGGCCCGGAACATTGATCACCGCAGCGGATCTAACAATTCGCGACGAGGTGCAAGCTGGGATGTTCGAGTACATGGCTGATGTCATCGGACAAGAAGCAAGAACAGCGCTCTATGCCGGTCGACCAATTCCGTTCGAAGCAATCGGTGCGCCGGCTGTAGTAGACCGAAATCAAATTGTGCCGTTGTTTTTCAATGCCGGCGGCTTGTCGATTGCAACCGAGGGACGCGCTTTGGAGCGTGGCGGCGTCGGTGATCGCGTGCGCGTTATGAACTTGACCTCCCGTTCCACGTTGTTCGGTTTTGTTCAAAAAGACGGCTCAGTGAAAGTGACTCGATGAACTTGTTACCCATCAGAAACATAAAACAAACATGCGCCATGGTTGCTCTGTGTGGTCTGGCGTCTGCGTGTGGCCGCGGTGACCACCTTGGCAAGCCCCCAAGCTTCTCGAACCCGTTGGAAACACGAGAGCACTCGGCAATGGTATCGGCCAGCCTGCCGCTTACGGTGG
Source organism: uncultured Tateyamaria sp. (assembly GCF_947496075.1). Lineage (GTDB taxonomy): Bacteria > Pseudomonadota > Alphaproteobacteria > Rhodobacterales > Rhodobacteraceae > Tateyamaria. The sequence continues at coordinate 113,599 of NZ_CANMBJ010000006.1, read as the reverse complement.
ATGAGGTTGGCCCCACGGATCGCGCTTCACTTTGGAGCGGACAACGATCTTCGTTGTTGGGTGACCGACGCGCTGTTCAGCAGGGCGACATCATGACAGTTGTGATTGAAATTGACGAGCGAGCTGAAATCTCAAATGAGACGGATCGGTCTCGCAGCGGTACTGAAAGCCTGCAAGTGCCGCAGTTGGGCGGACTGCCTCAGAGGTTGGACGAAAAGTTGCCAGAAGGGGCGTCGTCTTCTGATCTTGTCTCGATCACCTCCAAGTCCGGATCGAGCGGTGATGGGTCCGTCAAACGCAAGGAGAAGTTGACGTTGCGCGTGGCAGCGACTGTCGTTGATGTTCTGCCGAACGGAGTCTTGTCAATTTCAGGTTCCCAGGAATTGCGTGTCAATTTCGAGATGCGTGAACTTCTTGTATCCGGTTACGTTCGCCCGGAAGACATCTCGCGCAAAAATGAAATCACCTATGACAAGATCGCGCAAGCACGTGTGTCCTATGGTGGCCGCGGTCAGATCACTGATGTCCAGCAACCCAGGATTGGTCAGCAGGTCCTCGACGCAGTTCTGCCATTTTAGGAGTGATCAGCGTGAAAAAGCTACTCCCATTGATTTTTCTTGCAGTTGGAGCGGGTGCCGGTGTGGGTGCCGGTGTCTTTTTGAGACCGGTTCCTGAACCTGCTGAAACCGTGGATATGGAAAAGCCTGCCAAGTCGTCAGATTCTGCTCATAAGGCCGGAGATTTGACGGATCGTGAATACGTCAAGATGAACAACCAATTTGTTGTGCCGGTTCTGCGAGATGGCGCGGTGCATGCTTTGGTGGTGATGTCACTTAGTCTTGAAGTACCTGCCGGGCAAAAGGATGCAATCTATTCCCATGAGCCAAAGCTAAGAGATTCCTTCCTTCAAGTTTTGTTTGATCATGCGAATGTTGGCGGATTTGACGGCGCTTTCACGGACGCCAACAACTTGGCAGTCATACGCGGTGCATTGCGTGAAGTCGCAATTAAAGACATCGGTGATCAGGTCTCAGATGTACTCATTGTTGAGATTGCTCGTCAGGATTACTGAAAACTGACCTAGTTAACGATGTCTCTATGGCTTCGTTCAATGCATGGGCTTTGCGCAGCCGCTGCCTATCGAGCTGTTGTTTCTCTGACAGCGCGTCAGTGACCAACTTTTTCCCATTTGCCTTCCGGTGTTGCGCGACAAGCTCTTCCTTTTGTGCGAGCACCTGGGCCAGTTCAATGTTCAACCTTCGCCGGCTGTTTTCTAACCATTTCAGCCAAATGATATCTGCACCTATGGCACGCAGTTCTGAATCTGAAGCAGGCTGGCAGTGGGTCTCGTGTGCGAGACCTTGAAGTCTTGCCAGTTCCGACCGCAGAGATGCCTCCCGCGCCCTGAGTTTTGAAACAGCCTGCTCGCTGTGCTGAAACTTTAAATCTGATATCTGTTTGAGGCGGAACCAGTTCATTGTCACAGACCGTCGCGCACGTGCTGGCGCATCTTGTCGGCGAAGCGTATTGCTGCGGCGACAGCTACATAGTGGTCTGGATGAATTTCATCTCCAATAGATGTAACCGCATGCAAGGTGCGCGCTGTTGGTGGGTCACTATGTATTGGAACGCCATTGCTTTGAGCAATTTCCCGAATGCGGAATGCAATCTCGTCAACACCCTTTGCAACACAGACGGGCGCCGTTCCGCTTTCGCGCGACCACTTCAATACGACTGCGTAGTGTGTCGGGTTGACGATAACCACATCGGCCTGTGGCACATCTGCCATCATTTGCTGCGTTGCAATGGCTTGGGCACGTGTGCGCCGCTCTTGTTTCAAATGCGGATCGCCCTCAGAGTTCTTGGTTTCATCCATGATCTCCTTTCTCGACATCCGATTTTTGCGAATATGCTCATGGTGCTGCCAAACGGCATCAATCCCACCCAAAGCCGTTGAAATAAGAACAACCAGGAACAAAAAAGCCACGCAGACTTCTGCTAGAAGAGACACGACCAAGCCGGGCGAAGTTTGTATTGCACTCACCATGTCTGGCAACCGCGCGTTGAGAAACATGGCCAGGCACCCTGAATAGAGGAGTAGCTTTACAAAGCTCTTGCCAAATTCAAAGAACCCGCTTCGACCGAATTTTTGTTTAGCGTTCTGTATCAATGATATCCGAGACAGCTTTGGTTGCAGTTTCGTTGGTGCGACAACAAATGCACGTTGGGCAAGTATTGCACCCAAGACCGCGAGTCCCGGCACAACAAAGATAGGCATAAGCGCGACGGATGCACTTAACAGAATGCCCCCGATCACCGCAGATTGCCCACCGCTGAACAGAACGGTGGCGAAGTCTTCGGATTGATCCAATATGACCTGCATGCTGCTACCGAAAGACGTCACACTCTGTGCGCCGACCGCAACAAGAGCCAATGTGAGCCCGGCATATGCTGCCGCGGTTTGCAAGTCAGTTGATTTCGCAACCTCACCTTTCTTTCGCGCTTCGAGCAATTTCTGCGGCGTCGGGTCGAACGGCTTGTCGTTGTCATCATCTTGATTGCTCATCTGCGTACCTCCAACGGAGATGCCATGAATTGATCAAGAGCCGATAGCCAAACAGACAGCATTATGGGTGCTGCCAGAAAGAGCAGGAACAGACCACCCAGTGTAATGAGCGGTGCGCCGACAAAAGCAACCATGAGTTGCGGCATGGCCTTGTTGATTACGCCAAGCGCGAGGTTATACAAAACAGACATTATGACGAAAGGCGTTGCCAGCAAGAAGGCAAGTTCGAACGCGTATGCGATCTGTGACAGCCCCCAATCCGCAACATCATTCGGCGATAGAAACAGCCCCATCGGCAGGAAAACGTAAGAATGAATGAGCAACTGCGCCGCCTTGACGTGTAGGCCAGCCATCACGGCAAGCGCGACGGCTCCAATTGTGAGTACGTGTCCCATGGCCGGCAGCGGTTCAATCGCGGCGCCGCCCATGATTTGGGATAGGGACGTAGATTGGGCCGCGATTGCGCCAGCGGTTTGCAGGGCCAGTATGAAGAGGCGAACACCAAGCCCAATGATTCCCCCGGACAATGTCTCGGTCATGGATAGAAGCATAAGGTTCTCGATCGTAAACGCTGGCGGCTCTTGCGGAACAGCGGGTGCGATGATCAACGTGAACGCAACGACGAGGACTAGCTTAATGCGGGCAGGAACCGACTGTTCGCCAAACCCTGGCAGCAAAGCAACTGTAGCACCCACTCTTAGCAGCACTACAAAGCCGACCCAAAGCTGAGTCTGTAGCAGTGAGATAGCTTCGGCTGCAGCGATCATGCGGCAACAACACCAACAAGTGCTGGGCGCGCATCCAATCCTATTTCTTCGAACGACAGAACGGGGTTGTTGATACCCTTGGCGCGCATCATCGTCTTCAAGAACCGGCGCCGACGGGTGTTTGTCACAACCGCGGGGAAGATGCCTTGGTCGCCGGCATCTTGCAGTTTTTCAGATACGTTTTCCGCCAGTCGATTAAAAAGTTCAGGCGGCAGCGCAATGTCCAGCCCTCGATCTGCATCTACTTGGTAGTTGGAGAATGTATCCTCCCATTCTGGAGCTAGTTGAACAAGTGGAAGGGTTCCGTCATCCCGCCGAATGCCCGATACAATCTGAAAGCCCAGGCGTTGGCGAACGTGCTCACAAATCGCCTCCGGCTGGGCATTGAGCGCGCGCGCTTCAGAAACGGCTTCTAAGATCAAAGGCAGGTTTCGGATCGATACTTGTTCGTCCAGCAGAAGTCGCAATACGGCGTGCAAGATGTCCATAGGCACTTTGTCTGGAATCAGAGCGTCGAGCATCTTGCGATTGGCTTCTGCTCTGGCCGGGTCCGACACAGCTTTCATCTCTTCCAGCAAGCGCCGTATGGACTTCAGAGTCAGCAAACGGCTGAAGTTTTGTTTGATAACCTCAAGAAGATGCGTTGCCAGGATTTCGGTCGGTGTGACCAGAGTAACACCAGCTATGGCAGCAACTTCCTGGTCCTCAGTCGCGATCCAGCGGGCAGGAGCCCCATATACTGGTTCTGTGGTGTCTTCCCCTTGCGGAACATCGTGGGATGTTTCGAGAGCCAACGCCAAGACTTTTGTTGGCTTAATTGTGCCGCTCGCTTGTTCGACACCCTGAATCCTGAGGACATATCCGCCCGCCGGGAGTCCCGCGTTATCTGTCAGCCGGATTTCGGGAAGAATGACTCCAAATACAGTTGCAACATGCACGCGCATGTTCGCAATTCGGGCATCCAATCCCGTGCCTGGATCAAGCACCATGTTGACAAGATCCGGGGCAAACTCGACGTGAATGTCGTCCAGTTCCAATACGTCGCCCAGGGTTCTTTCAGGAATTGGGTTTGCGGAGTCTTCCGGCTCCGGTGTGATTAGCTCGGCTGCTCTTGTTTTGCGTTTGATCAAGAATGCAGCGGCAGCGAGGGCTCCTGCCCCGGCAACAAATGGCAGGATTGGCAAGCCGGGCACAAGACCGAGCAAAGCCATCAGCACAGCGACGGTCGTCAATGCGGCGGGATGTCGGCCTAGCTGGCCAAAGACGGCCAGGTCGGTTGCACCTTTTGCTCCTCCTCTGGCCAATAGTAGCGCGGACGCAATCGAAATCACGACGGCAGGAATCTGGGAAACAAGGCCATCCCCAACAGTCAGAATGGCATAGGTCTCAAATGCATGGCCAAGTGGCATTCCATGCACCGCGACACCCATCACAAGTCCAGCGACCAAGTTCAGAAGTGTGATCAACAAACCTGCAACGGCATCGCCTTTAACAAATTTGGAGGCACCATCTAGAGATCCAAAGAAGGTGGTCTCTGCCTGTTCAAGTTCGCGCCGTGCTTTTGCTTCCTGGTGGTCGATGGCCCCCGCCGACATATCGCTGTCGATGGCAAGCTGCTTGCCGGGCATACCATCCAGTGCGAAACGCGCTCCAACTTCCGCCATGCGGGTTGCGCCCTTGGTTATCACCATGAAGTTGACGATTAGCAAAACGCAGAAAACAACCAGACCAAGAAAAACACTTCCGCCCATAATGAATTGCGCAAAGCCTTCGATAACTTCGCCTGCAGCATGTGTGCCTGTGTGTCCTTGACCGATTATCAACTTGGTTGATGAAACATTCAGGGATAGCCGAAGCATAAGGGACGCCAAAAGGATTGTGGGAAAAGATGAGAAATCCAATGGGCGCTCAATAAAAAGCGTGATCGTAAAAATCAGAATTGCGAGTGCGAAAGAGGTGGCCAAACCGATATCCAGAACCCAAGCTGGCATGGGTAAGATCATCATGACAATGATTGCCATAAGTGCAACCGCTAGCAAAACAGTTGGGTTGAAAGCAGACGATACTGAAGTCTTCATCCTATCAAAAACTCTCTGTTTTTCTATTTTTTGTCATCATTTCGCTTCCAAGATATTACGGTACGAAAAAGAATTGCTATTACTCTAGATGAGCTCAAAAGCTTCACTAAAAGGAAAGTGAGTGAAGTGTTTCGTCTAACGCCAATGTTTGTCCTCAACACTCGCCAGTGGATACGACGCGGCAGGCAGTTTCTTGCATCCGTGATACGCCTCTGTCAATTCTCTAGCGGATTCAGTTAAATCCATTCACGTTTAGATTTAGTAACTAAAAAACTCTGTAAGTTTTCTAGTTTTGCAACCTGCCGTGAGTAGGGTGTGCCTCCAACAACTGCTCTATTGCGCGGCGTGCGGTTGCGCTTTCCTCCAGCGCCCCCTGCATCCGATTCAACATACCAGTCGAAGTATTTGAGATGTCCAGCCTTGATGAGGTTGCTTCAGCCATTGGGCCGAGGACTGGGTCATCTGATCCAAGAAATTGTTGCCAGTTCTCAGAAAGCCATGCAGCGCGTGTGCGCCCGTCTTCGTCTCCCAAACCTGAGAACAGCTTGTATGCAGCGTCGTGATAACCCGCATTGATGTTCGCCTGTGCTCTTAAGCTGTCGGCGGAATCGCCCGCTACCCCACCGAGGTGTGCGAGGGCCGCACGCGGCTGAGACAGGCCCAGGGATATTTGGGCGAGCAATACTTTTCTTTGTCGTGTCACAGGTGTGCCGGTCTGTGTTGAAAGAAATTTGTTAGCTTCTGCAAAAAACCCAAGATTTGCCAACCGTTGAGCCAGTGCATCTGTGGTTTTCGTAGACATGACGTTGCCTCGCTCGGCAATCGCGGGAAATGCGTGCTTCAGAAAAGTTGCATCGTTGGCATTTTGGGCGAGAAGAAAAAGTAGTGTGGAGTAAAGCGTTTCAGCATCTGAAACGCTTCCACTTGGCCGCATAAGCTGAAAAACATCGAAGGCTGAATCAAACTGGTTAGACTTTGCCAATGCCAATACATGGGTGCTTTGTAACTGCTCGCCGAGAGGGTCATTGCGCATCTCGATTGCATAAGCTTCGACCAAGGTGGCGATGTCTTCGTTGATCTCAATTTCTGCGTCTAGCTGAGTGTTCACGTATCGGATGAGTGCTTCGGCGGACTGTTGATCATTAGACGCAACAATGGCTTCGAGCCTGCCTTGTGCCGCTTCAACGTCCCCCCTGGTTAGTTCTATGTCTGCCTTGGCCAGTTCAGCGGCACTGGGCAATGGTTCCAAGGTGCGCTCCAGTCCGCGCAATGCCGCAGCCGCTGCAACTTCATCGCCATACTTCAGCAGCTTCCTGCTTAGCGCAGGCGCGAGGAAGTTGCGCAAATGTATTGGTAAACTGCTCAACGCCAGAAGCGCAGCACTGCTGTCAACGGATGAAGATGGTCGCAAGTTCTGGGCTGACAGGATAGCCCATAGTGCAACGTCCGAGTCGCAATCGGTGAAGTTCCCAAGATAGTTTTCCGCCTGCGCCGATCCAAACTCCATGACATCAGCAATATCGATGAGTGCTCTGTTTGCAGGTGCCAAATCGGCGTCCATTAACAACACTTGCTTCGCCTCAGCACCGAAACCGAAATGAAGATAAAGTCGCGCCAGTTCAACGGCAACTTTCTTGTCAATCTTGTCAAACTCGGAAAATAGGGCGCCTCTTAGTAAGGAAATTGATGTCGCAAAGCTAGTCGTGCCTCCCCAATCCTGAACACGCACTTCTACGGGGTCGATGCACTGCATGCCGAGTGTTGTGGATGTATCCCGGACTTCTGTATTTGGCACATCGCTGCTCGATGTTATGCGTAGATTACCGCTTGGCGGCCCAGTTTGTTCTTCTTCAAACGCCTGTATTGACGAATTGAATATACTTGTGTCGATCTGCGGACGTTGTTGTCGTTGGGGCACGGTTACACTCAGATCGCTCGGTCGCAGAATGCCCGTGGTCGCGGCAAAACCAATCCTGTTAGCGAGCTGTTCCTGCGCTTTTTTGAGGCTGCTCACCTCCATCGTGCTAGGTGCTTCACTCAGCAGGAAGTTTGGCGCTTCCTCAGCTACGGGTGCGTCTAAACCGGAAGGTGGATTGCTGACAGGTAACTCATTTCCAGGTTGATCTGGTGTAAACCGCAGTTGTGTTGAACCTACGAACTGCAACGAGGACAACCCAATGTTCTGGTTTTTGTCAGTTGATCCAGTTGTAAGCGCGCTGACATCAACCACGAGCATTGAGCCAGAGCGGAAGACTTCTGCCTGACACTCGCATCCGTACTTTATGTCAAGCGACGTTGCATCTCCATCAACGGCGCTGACGTAAGTCTGATCGATGCGATCAAATACGCGAGAGATATCAAAACCGTCGGTATGGCCAGTAATTGTGACAGTGATGCCCGTAGCCGTCTTTTCAAGCGACCACTTCTTTTCTTTGGGAACGTCCAGAACAAGCCTGGCAAATGTATCATGCGCACCTGAGCGAACTGGAATTTCCGCGCTGTAGGCAGTCCCAGCCACTAAGGTGAACAAGACAAACAGTCTGAAGGTCAACGTCATGCCGCGTTCTGTTTTACAGATTTCAATGCGTCTTCCAGATCCGAAAACGAGGGTCGGCAGTGCGACGGCGTATTCTGACGCCCAACCTCAATACAGATGTTGGTTGCGTGATTGTGTAGATTCGCCACAAGCACTTCGCGGATAAGCTGATAGAAATGGCTGTCCTCTTCAACAACAGCTTTTACTTTTGCTGCAAACGGCCCCACGAGACCGTATGCTAGAAAAACACCAAGGAAGGTACCAACAAGCGCCCCACCGATCAGCTTGCCCAGTATTTCCGGTGGTTGATCAATAGATGCCATCGTCTTGATCACACCGAGAACCGCCGCAACAATCCCGAGAGCAGGCAAACCATCCGCCACTGTTTGCAACGCGTGGCTTGAATGGAGCGCATGGTGCATGTTTGTCTCCATTCGCTTTTCAAGTACCTCTTCCACCTGATGAGGGTCATCGTAGTTCATGGATGCCGAGCGCATTGTATCGCATATGAGTGCCGTCGCTTCCCCATCCGCTACTATCTTGGGATAGCGAGAGAAGATGGACGAACCCTCTGGATCTTCAATGTGCTCTTCGATTGCGACCGGATTTTGGCGTGCCAATCTGATCAACTCAAACAACAGGCAGAGTAATTCCTTGTAGTCCTCGTGCGCCCATTTCGGACCTTTGAATACTTTTCCCAAGTCTTTGACAGTGTGTTTGATCTCGGACATAGAATTGCTGATTAGGAAGGCCCCTACTGCCGCGCCGATGATCATTGTCATCTCGAACGGCAATGACTTGAGAATAATTCCCATCTTCCCACCGGCAGCCAAGTAGCCACCGAATACCATCACAAAGATGGTTACAATGCCAATAATCCCGATCACTTCACGATTCCCTCAATGCGTTTGATCATGACGATTGCAGACTGCGGTTAATAAAGCTTCACGCAGAGTCAGTTTTTGGGTGCACGCGCATTTCGCCCCGCCAGGATTGCGCTAATCGAATAAGCGGACTCTGGCGTTAGCCCAGCCATTACTTTTGCCGCTATCTCTGGTCGCATGCGTCCAAGAAACCCGGCTGCAAACGCTGGTTCCATTGCTCCAAACAATGCGGCTGCCTCTTTTGGTTTCATATTTTCATAAACTACAGTCAATTTTGACAGATCATCTTCTGCGGCGGTTTGTGCGATAGACAATGTTTGACGCAACCGTTGCTCCGCATTTTCCAATGCAAAAAGGCGCCTTTCGATCTCAACTTGTGCGACATCCAACGCCTTAGAACGCGCCGCAAGTTCACCTTCAAGTTCATTCACTCTGGCCTCGCGCGCGCGCAATGCATCCAGCAGGGATTTGATGTCCGTTTCCCGTCCTTCGAGCGGTTCTGAGGTCATGGGTTGAGCGGCCAATGGAAGAGAGAAACCATCTTCCGGGTCTACCTCGGCAAGCGCTGAATTGGCGCCTATGCCGATGCGTATCACGGCCGATCCTGCAAGCAAGGCAGCCAACAGCGTGATTGAACCACGGTTGGAGAAGTAAGACTTTTTCTTGGTTTTCATTTTCCTCCTCCCACGGTTCGGCGGGTAAAGATTGGCTCACTTGGCTCGACCGGGGCACTGGATACTTTTTCGGGTTCTTGTGTTCCGGGAACGTCGTGCAGAGCAGCCATTTGTAATTCGAGCCGCCGCGCTATTTCTGCAGCGCGCTGCGTTGTATCGCTCAGAGCTTCGGCGGATTCTGCGGCCGTTTTTTGTGCGGCCTCAAGTGTCCTTGTCAGATCGTCGACCTGCGCGGAAAGGACGGCTACAGCGCCGCCCACTCCTTTTTCAAGATCGTTGAACCGCTTAAGTCGGCGGCCCAGAACGAAGCAATAAAACCCGGCACCCAATGCGCCCGCTACTAGCAAGATATCAGCTACGAGATCCATTCATTCACCATTAGCTTAATACGAATTCCATTATGAGCAGGTCGTTGACCCGCCCTGGTCCGGCGACAATCTGCACGCGTCGCAACATTTGAGCACGCAATCTGGTTAGCGCCGCAGGGCTTTCTATGTCCGCGGTTTCAATCGCGCGTAGATAGCCGTTCAAAACGTCAACAACGCGCGGAAGCAGAGATTCGACATCGGACGCATATTGTGATGGTACCTCCAACTGCGCCCTGAAGCGCAGATGACGGCTGTGAGAGTTGGGCGCCAGTGATATTACCATCGGTTCAACCGGGACAAACGCTACGTCAGGCAGATCTGCTGGCGATGACTTGTCCAATTCGGGCTGAACACTTGATTCGGGCGCTAAAATCAGACCCGAGAATGTTGCAAAGAAGCCGCCGCCAGCGCCGAGAAGCAGCGCAACAACACCCATAATCAAAGGCATCTTCGAAGGTTTCTTGACTTCCTCATCAGTATCGACGGCTGCATCTGTCATCTGGATCCTACTCAAAAATGATCGAAAACAGATTTGCCACAGATCAACTAACCGATTGTTAAGGCTGTTCAGCCATTGCTGTCTCAAAGTCGAGCAGAACGCGCGACATGACGGAGACAAACGTGCAGCAGTTACTGAATGTCTGGATGGGCCTGGATATCAAGCGCCAAATCACTGTCGTCGCAGCGACGGTTGCAATGTTCCTTGCAATACTTGCGATGTCACGAATCGTGACGGCGCCTACAATGACTCTGCTGTATGCCGGATTGGAGAATGGGGCAGCTGGTGAAGTGGTGAGATCGCTTGAACAACGCGGTATTCCATTTGAAGTGCGCGGCGGATCCATTTTTGTTGATGCGCAAGATCGGGATCAACTTCGGCTCACTCTGGCAAGTGAAGGATTACCGGCAAACAACAGCCGTGGATATGAATTGCTGGATAATCTGTCCGGCTTTGGCACCACCTCGCAAATGTTTGATGCAGCATATTGGCGCGCGAAAGAAGGCGAGCTGGCGCGCACAATTGTCTCGAGCCCTCACGTGGGAATGGCGCGTGTTCATATCGCCTCAACAGGATCCAACCCGTTTCAACGCAGCGTCACGCCTACAGCTTCCGTCGCAATCACCTCCAACGGTGGGCAGCTCACGACACAGCAAGCCAAAGCAATTCGGTTCCTGGTTGCATCTGCCGTGGCCGGGCTGTCCGCGGAAGATGTCGCCGTGATTGATGCAAACGGTGCTTTGATTGGCGCAAGCGACGATTCCGCACCTGCTGCAGGTTCAGAAGACAAGGAAAAAATGCTTCGCGAGCGTGTGGAGCGGTTGCTAGAGGCGCGCGTTGGCCCGGGAAACGCGGTGGTTGAGGTCAGTGTCGAAACCGTCACAGAAACGGAAGAGATTCGGGAACGCCGGTTTGATCCGCAGGAACGTGTGGTGATCAGCACGGACACTGAAGAACGTTCAAGTACCTCCAGCGAAGCCGCTGGAGGAGATGTGACTGTTGCCTCCAATCTACCGGATGGAGATGGCGCTGGAGGAGACAGCGCGTCATCACAGAACTCAGAAACTCGCGAGCGCATCAACTACGAAGTTTCCGAAACCGAGCGAGCTATTGTTAAAGCTGCCGGTGCAATTCGGCGTGTCACGGTCGCCGTGCTCGTCAACGAGACAGTTGCTGATGCAGAGGGCGGCACTCAAACAACTCAGCGATCGGCAGATGAATTGAATGCGCTGCGCGAACTAGTCGCTTCCGCCGTCGGTTTTAATGAGGACCGCGGCGATGTCATCACAATTAAGGCAATGGAACTACAATCAGTTGTGCCCCAAGGTACTGTCGCGGAAACATCAGTTTTCGACGACTTCCACATTGATGTGATGTCCGGAATTCAGATGACAATCTTGGCCATTGTAGCCCTAATACTTGGGCTTTTTGTCGTCAGACCCGTTCTATCACGTGCGCCATCGTCGCTGCCGGATAGTTTGCCGGCACCTTTGCCGGAAGACACCATGGATACACCGGTGATCGCCAATTCTTTGGATGCCTCTTCTATCGGGGACATCAGCATCGACCGCGCTTCGGACAAGTTGCCAGATCTGTCTTCACTTGATCATGCACCGGCCGCTACAACAGTGGAGCATGTACAGGCAGATCCGGTTGATCGCCTTCGATCGATGATTGGTGAACGCCAAGAAGAAACAGTCGAAATACTGAGAAGCTGGCTCGAAGAGGAGCGCGCATAATGACCGCGTCGCACCTGTTCCAAGACTTTGGGGACATCCAGTCCTCGCAGCATTCTCGGCAAGACATCCCGATTGAAGACATCGAGGACCAAAAGCTTGAAGCCTTTGAAAAAGGTTACCAAGCGGGTTGGGAGGACGCAGTAGCAGCCCAGACTGAAACACGCTCATTCGTTTCGAGCGGTTTGGCTAACAGCCTGCAGAACGCTTCGTTTGAATATCACGAGTTGCGCGCGACGTTTAACGCGTCAGTTGAGGCAATTATGGGTAGCGTTGTTGGCATTGTGCTGCCTCAAATCGCACATGCAAGCCTCGGCGCGCATGTGCGCGAAGAAGTGTCGGCATTGGCACGAAAAAGCTTGGATCGAAATATCGAGATTGCGGTCGCGCCAGAAACTGAGCCTGCTGTCCGTGCTGCACTCCAGGAAGATCTTCCCACGCCGTTTGTCCTGACAACGGACAAGTTGCTGGCACCGACCCAAGTGATCTTGAGGCTGGACCGTAGCGAGGCAGAGCTGCACTTGGACCGTGCCATCGCGGATATTTCTGCAGCAGTTGCATCGTTTTTTGAAAACAATCCGAACGAGGTGAAAGATGGCTGAAACTCCTTCAAAGAAAGCTCTTGCATCCGATACGCACAATCCCTTCACAGCGGTCCCGATTGAAATAACAGTATCTGTCGGGCAGGCTCGCCCATTGGTTCGCGACTTGGTGATGCTTGGCTCCAACGCTGTTCTCACACTTGACAAGCGCGTTGATGACCCCGTCGATTTATTTGTCGGGAGCAAGTTAATCGCGAGAGGCACGCTGGAGGAAGCAGACGGCGACGACGAAGGCCAGTTGGTTGTACGGCTGACGGAAATACTTGATCTTGGTGCGGGCCTGTAGACGAATGGTTGGGCGCGCCCTCCTCATCCTACTTTTGCTTTTTTTTCCAGTCGCTGCAGGTGCGCAGGATGTTTCCATCTCGCTTGGAGACGATACATCTCTGAGTGCAAGGACACTGCAGCTGATTGCCTTGATCACAGTCTTGAGCCTTGCTCCGGGCCTCGCAATCATGGTTACCTGCTTTCCATTTCTGGTGACAGTTTTATCCATCCTTCGCCAAGCGATTGGACTGCAACAATCCCCTCCAAATATGCTGATTGTCAGTCTGGCCCTCTTCCTGACGTATTTCATTATGGAGCCAGTCTTTTCCGAAGCGTGGGCAAATGGTTTGGGACCGCTGGTGAACGAACAAATTGATCCTGGCGTCGCATTTGTGCGCACGCTTGAACCATTTCGTGCATTTATGGCAGCTCGACTTGATGCCGATACGTTTGCTGCAATGTCCGATCTGCGACCTGATACGCAAGGTGTCGCCCTCGAACCGGACGCGCCTTTATCAGTATTGATCCCGAGCTTTTTGCTGTCGGAGATATCCCGTGCATTTCAGATTGGTTTTTTGATCTTCCTGCCATTTTTGATTATTGATCTCGTTGCTGCAGCTGTCCTGATGAGTATGGGGATGATGATGGTTCCTCCTGCGATTGTCTCTTTGCCCTTCAAGTTAGCGTTTTTTGTCATTGCAGATGGTTGGGAGCTCATCGCTGGCAGTCTAGTCCGGAGCTACTTCTAGTTTCCAACCCCATTGCTGCTTCAAAACATTTACGTGAAATAGGCATTCAGCCTGACTGAATAATATGATCAGACTTCATTGATTTTGGCATTACGGCATGATCCACCGGCCAAAAGCGGGCGGTGATATGGGCAACCTTTTCTGGCTGATCGATAAGCAGATGGCGCGTTTGGAACTCTATTTCCCGAAGCCCATGGCAGACCACGTGTAGATGGCAAGCCTGTCTTGAACGGCATTATCCTTTACGATCGCAATGGCTTACGTTTGCGCTATGCACCTAAAGACTGTGGGGCCACAAGACCCTATACAAGCGCTGGAGCGAGAAAGGTGTCTTTGCCCAGATCGTGATAGGCTTGGCCGCCAAGCACGGCGAGGAAAAAACGATCATGATTGATGCACCCTATCTTGCGACACACCGCACCGCGACCAGTATGGGCGTCAAAAGGGGCGCGTGGGCACCTGATTGGGCGCACCAAGGGCTGCAAGAACACGAAGCTCCATGCCGTCTGTGACAGTCATGGCCACCGGATCAGCGTCTTCGTCACGGCGTGACAGGTCAGCGACTACACCAGTGCGTGAGCATTGCTGAGCAGCTTACCGAGCGAGACTGGCTACTTGGGGATCGTGGCCGCGACACCGACTGGTTCCGTGAGGCCCTGCACGACAAAGGCATACGTCCCTGCATCCCCGGTCGACACTCTCGGGCCAAAACTGCGCGATATGACAAGCGAAGGTATAAGCGACGCAATCGTATCGAGATCATGTTTGGCCGATTGAAAGACTGGCGGCGGGTTTCAACTCGATACAACCACTGTCCCAAGGCCTTCCTCTCCAAAATCACCCTCGCGGCTACCATCATCCGTTGGGTGTGAGGCCCGAATTTAAGGGGTTTTTTGCAAGCCTGATGCGTTTTGGAAGAGTTAGCTCGTTGGACTCTTGACGTCATATTCTTCTAGCAAACCGGCGCACCAAATACTGCAAGGGGCCGTGGGGGTGTGTTGGACTTCAAAGAAAGGCGGCCTGCCTCCAAGTAGCCTGTATCAAGTGCAAGGGGCGGGCCGCACACTCTCGTGTCGCGGCCCCATGGCTTTTATCAAGACGCTTGGAGCGTCTTTGGGTTCAATGCCAATCGTCGTGACACTCCCAAGTCGCACCCGCTTGTTTCTGCATCTCGATCATAGACATGTCGGAAAAAACAGCCTGCTTGTAGGAGCCTGAAATCGCGTCAGGCGCATTGTCGCTTGAGAAAATCATTTCCCCGGCGGGCGCAAGGCCAGTCTCTGTGGCATCCATAACGGATCTTTCGTCGCTGATCTCGACGTCAGAGACCTTTTCACCTGCTTCTTGCAAGAAGACAAACCTGTCTGCTCCACCATCCTCGCCTCGTGTGTCGAGGCCTCGACCACCATTGCTCTCATCAGCTCCGTCGCTGTCCAGACCAATCACAATGTTGGGGGCATCGTCTTGCCCGATTGTTCTAATTGACGTGCCAGACCCGGCACCAAGCTCAAGCCAAACTTCATCTGTGTTGTAGTCCACCGTGATAGTGGCGCTGCGTCCGCCCAGACCTGTCACATCGAAGCTGCCCAAGCTGCCTACAATCTCATCCGCGCTCATCAGCATGTACGTGCCATTGTCAATATAAGCTTGAGTCAGATCCACGGTCAGGTCCAGGTCGCCCAATTCGATGCGGGAAGTCACATTTGGGTTGTCTCCAAACGCGCCAGATCGGAATTCAGCGATACGGCCCAGACCCGATGCGTCACTGGCAATCGTCAAATCAGCCCCCGCATCAAAGCGGATCACACCCAGATCGCCATCGTCGTCGTCAAAGCCGACCAACGCGTCCGCACCATCGATCACAAGTTCACCGCTCCCGCCAACCGTGTAAATTCCGCCGTCAGCACTCAGGATTGCCTGGCCACTTTCGATAACAAGGTCGACATTGCCGCTAACCAAACCCGTATTGGCAAATCGCCCGCCATCTTGTGTGACGCTCAGGACGCCTTGGCTTGAATAACCTCCCAGCCAGACTTGACCGGCGGCGGTAATGTCAATCTCGGCACCCGATGCACCGGATGTGGCCTGCCCGGTGACCGTCAGCCGACCGCTTGAAACCTCAAGACGACCATTGTCACCCATGTCGAGCGCAGAAACGGTTTGAGTGCCGCCATAGATCACGAGATTACCGCCAAGATCTACACTGTCGCCCGCAACGCTTCCCGCGATGTCGCCGCTGTCCCAATTAAGGCGGTTGTCCCAACGCACACCATCGCCTCGTTCATCAGGGATAAAACGCACCTCGCGGGCGTCGGCGCGGTTGTCCGGAAGAATACCAAAGGCCGCCTGGAAAAAGGCATTGAGTTCGTCTGCGGTGACTTCGTTGACCTGGATCCATTGTACTAGGTCATCGGTGGTCGCATTGGGGTCGTTGAGGAGCATGCGAGCCAAGTTATTCATGGTAGTCTGATCCAGAACATCTCGATCAAGGCCATCCACGTTTCGCTCATGAGACTCTTCGCGGTCATACAGGACGTCTTCGCCACTGAACCAATTGTAGACGACGGTGTCGTCAAAGAACGCAGCCCGCTGATTGTTCAGCCCACCGTTGTTGTAGAAGTGACTGTCGAGTTCCCAAGGGGCTTCAGGATCGGTCAAATGGGCCACGATGTTTCCGATCAGGGCCGTTTGATATCCTTGATTGTCGATCCCCAATGACAAGGCACCCGCCGTTACCGCGTCGCGATACCCTGCATCCGTCACCACGTTGCCTTGGACGAGCGAGTAGTGCCCGATTGGTCCACCGTCGCCCCCACCGAGCACATTGAGCATAGCATTGTTGTCAAAGAACAGGTTGTCTTCGACGAAGCCACCGGTTCGAATTTGAGCGCCAAAGGATGCGGCCTGACCCATGATGTTGTCACGGAACGTCACATCAAGGTTGTCATTCTGAACGTACACGGCGTGGCTGAACATGCCGGGCGCTTGCGGAGAGTCCGCACTGCGGTCGTATGCGTAGCCGTCTTCCCAGCCAATCTCGGTAAAGCGCGTGCCTTCGATCAAAAGGCCGACGCCACCTTGGGCATAGATGCCTTGAACCCGGTCATCGAATGCGTGCCAGGTACCACCGTGCACCGGTTCGTCAGGGTTCAGGTTATAGAAGTTGGAGTCGCGCAGAGTAAAGCTGTCAACATTCTGCACAACAAGCGCGCCTTCCTCGGTGCCGGTGACGGAATCGAAGATCACGTTGTTGCTTTGATCGCCAGGACCAGCCACCAGAACAGTATCCACGAAGTGCAGATCGTGGACGACTATGTTGCTGAAATCATTGGCGATAAAGTAAATGTCGCCCTCTATGACCGGCTGCGCGCCTTCGCCATAGGAAGTGATAACGATAGGGTGCAGCGGGCTTTCGCCCTGCATGCCGCGGGTAGAGATGTCTTCACCGCGCGATTGATAGGTATACCCGGCCTCGAAACGCAGCCAGTTGGACGATGGCTCGGACCCTGTGCCGACCAGTTCCCCCCAAAGCATCATGGCGGCATCCATGTCCAACGCCGTATCCGCGCTCGACCCGTATTGAGGGTTGTCTGCCAGCCATTGTGCGTTGATCTGCCATGTCTGCAGCCCTTCTGCAGAAGCAATGTCGGCAATACTCAGAGCGTCGGATGACCCGGTGACATAAACTTCGCGGTGGTTGTCGCCTGTTTCGATGACCAATTCACTGTCATCATCGGTTTCCAGCATGTAGTGGTTGGCGCCGGTTGCCCAACCGGCGGCTTGACTGCCCTGCACAACATTCATCGAAATCGTCTGCTGCGAGGTTGCACCACTTGCATCGGTCACCTCGATAGTAAAGTCGAGGGAACCGGTGTAATCCGTTTCGGTCATCACCAGCGCCAGAGAATTGTCTGGATTGACCGTCAGCCGACCGTGGTCGGGACTATCAATGATTGAAATCGACTGTGCTGTGTCGAAGTTCTCTGGTTGCAATGTTGTAGTGCGGCCGCCAGAGATTTCAGCGGTCGTTTGCGTTGTAACTGTCAGCGGCATCGGTGCCTCTTTTCGTATCCAAGCCAGTGCCTTAGCGACCGGCAAAAGTGTCCCGGGGGCTTGCAAAGGCAAACCCCGATTTCCTGCACACCGCGTCGGCATCAGCCGGCGATGCGCTGTTTTCTGTCAGATACTGCTCTGACCCTACGTTAACCGTTACTACTCAAACGTGCTTTTTTTAGTTCGAGATTGTGGCTGTAATACGGCACTGAATGGTCCGGGCAAGTCGACGTTGCCTCACGACGGATGAAGTCGCACAGTTTCGGCGAGGTTTTGCTAGTTAGTGGGCCTCAAGGCCGAATTCTGCCGCAATTCAGGTCGAATCCGTATCCGTATGGCGCGGATTTTCGCCCAACTTTCCTGCGATCAGGTTGGCGAGCTGCGCTGCTTCTTGTGCTACGTCGAAGTCGGCAGCGATCACGGAAGGGCCAGCTGCACCCATACGCGCGCGCAGAGCGCTGTCGACAATGATGGTTTCTAAATGGCGGCGAAGGGTCTGGACGTCTCCCGGAGGGGCGATAAGTCCAGTTTCCCCGTGCCGGACCAGCTCGCCAACTCCGGCCACTTGAGTGGTCACCACCGGGCGTGCGCTTGCAAGGGCCTCCATCAGGATCACGGGCAGACCTTCGGAGAAACTGGGCAAGACCAGTACATCATGATCTGCAAGCGCCTGTGCGACGCCAGCCTGATCCAGATAACCGGTAAAGCGAACACGATCACCGAACCGTGCTGCGGCGACTTCCAGTTTGGCCCGATCCTGACCGTCACCCACCATTGTCAGTGTTACACCCGTATGGGTAGGCATCAGATCGTCCAACGCCTCGAACAGCACGTGGACCCCTTTTTCGGGATCAAGGCGTCCAACAAAAAGCAGACGACACCCATCTGCGTTCTGTGGCAAGGCAGGAGCATCGGCATAGAGGGTGGGATCCACACCGCAATGGATGATGCGGAACCGGTCCCAGTGGGTCTGATCAACAAACAGCATCAGTTGCGAACGTGCAAAGTGACTGATCACGGCGACAAACGCAGCATTCTCGGCCTTTGCACCCAACTTAAGTCCTTCGGGTTCAAAGAGGTCAACAGGACCATGCAGGGTGAACGAGTAGGGCACGCCGGTCAGCTCTTTGGTCAGCAGGGCGACCATGGTGCCGTTGGTGGCAAAGTGGCTGTGGATATGGCCGATGCCCTTCCGGTCAACGAAATCAGCCATAAGCGTTGCTTCCAGAAAATAGATCACCTGGTAGAGCATCGACTTCAGGCCAGGATTGCGCAGGCGCCACGCGGTGCGCAAAGCAGTAAAGTAACGCGCCGGTTCTTTAAAGAGCCGCAGTTGCGCTTGGAAAAGCTTCAACGGGTTCTTGGCCTCGCGCAGCAGGTAGTGAGTCGAGGCTGCTGCTGCGCGCCCCTCTGCGCCGCTATGCTGGCTTTCCGCGGTTTCGCGCACGGACACCGTATGAATTTCAGCGCCCAAGTCCCGCAAGGCTGCGATTTCCCGCTCGATGAAAGTTAGTGAAACGAGCGGATAAAGCCCGGTCAGATATGCAATACGGGGCAGGACAAGGGCCTTCGATGCCATGGCGTGATCCTTCAATGGCACGATGCGCTCTGCCTAGTTCCAACCAAACCGCTTTTCCAATCCCAGGAAGAGCGTATTGGCGTCGCGATCGGCACTGCCTGTCTCAATGATGCGAACGGTAGAAAACTGCCCCACTAAATCCCAGTCCTGAGCCAAGTCGTGTCGATAAGTCAGATCAAGCCCGACGCGGCGCGTGTCGCTTGCCCCGACACCTTCTTCATCAGCATCGCGGAGGGAAAACAACACATCCAGACTGCTTCGGGATGTGAGCTGCTGGTTCAGGTTGAGACTGAGCACCGAGTTGATCGTTTCCACGTTGTCTCGCGTCGTTGTAGGTGTCTGAGAGAGGTCGGCCGTGAATGTGGCGCGCGGCATCTGGTATTCCCAGTTCAAACCAAAAAGAGGCCGGGTGCCAAGTTCGTCGGCACGAGACAGGCCAATCGAATAGCCGAAGCCGCCGCGCGGCAGCTCGAGCGTACGTTGAAATTGCACAGTCGTGCGTCGACCATTGACGTCAATGGGGCTGTCTAAAACCAATCCGACCGTGCCATTGGGACGGGTCCAGGTGAGTTCCCCTTCGGCGAAGACACCGTCAGTACGGGTTGTCGTGGTGCCGGATTCTTCAGTCTCTTGCCATCCCAGCGCGAAGCGTCCTGCAAGGGTTGATGTGATATCCGAGAGCAGTTCACCGCCCAATCGAACAGACTGTGTGTCAAGGGCCCCTGCCCCTTTCTCATCAAAATCAGAAAAGCTGCCAATGAGACCGACAGTTGTCGTCTGATCCACGGCGGCCGTAACCGAGAAACTAAGGTCGGTCACATCTGCATCCAAAAGAGAGGGGTCGTCGGTATCCTCATAGGTTATGCTGGTCTGCGACAGACGGTAAGATGCGCCCAGCGGGCTCTCAATCCCAAATGCACCTTCCAGGTCGAACCGGGTACTGCGGCGGTTGCCGCCGTCGAAAGTGTCAAAATCCACGCTGTCCGCGCTCTCGCCCGTGGCAAAGCTTGTGCTGTCCAGTTCCGCATTTTCCAAAGTCACGCCAAGCCCGATGCGTGACCGTCCGACATCCCGGTCCCAACGAAGCCGCGCGTCCGAGTTCTCCAACGTTTCGTCCGTGTCGTCGCCAAAAACCAGATCGCCGCCGACTCCCAAGGTCAACGTATCGATTGATGTGCGCCGCTCGAGTGAGAAGTCCAAACGCGTACGGTTGATCAGACGGCTGTCGCCGGTGACACCCAGGTCAGGATTGTCGGACCATTCCAAGCCAGTGCGGAGATCGAGGAAAATACGTTGAGCGCTCTCAGGCAGCTCCTGGGCCTGGCCGGCAAACGCCAGCGCACAAACACCAATGGAACCCGTCCCTACAAGGCGCGCCCAATATCGTGCCTTGCCTCTGTCAGCCTGTTCGCGGGCGTTATTCGAACAAGCGCCTTTCTGGTACAAGAATAACATCCCCGTCCTTCAGCACGATATCGTTGCTCAATGCAGCCCCTTCGGCCAGGGCCTTGTAGTTGATTTTCCGGACCGTTTGGATGCCCGTTTTATGATCTGTGCGGCGCAATTGAAGGCGTTTGACAGCAGCGAACCGTGTCATACCGCCACCCATGGACAGCGCTTGCAAAATGGTGGTTCCGGGAGGCATTTCGGCCAAACCCGGCGTATTGAACTCACCCAGTAGATAGACGTTGATCGTCTGTGGCTCGAGCGGCTCGCGCTCTTCCGGTACCACAAATACGAAAACGTTTGGTTCGGTCGCAAAGTTACTGGAGATAGCGATGCGAATATTGCGCTCAATCTGAGCGATGGTCAGCCCCGCTGCGCGCAGGGTTCCTGCAAAGGGGAATGTGAAGCGGCCATCCGGCAGCACCCGAACTGATCTGTCCAGGCTCGGATCCTCGAGCACCTGAATTTCCAGCGTATCGCCCGTACGCACACGATAGTTGCTTTGCGCGTCGGCCGCGGACAAAGTGCTAAATACGATGGCCAGCGCCAGCGAAATGAATAAAATGATGCGCGTCACAGGTTGGTTCCCGGTTCGGACCATGCTCGTTACCCAATGTCGTAGGGCCAGATTCTCATTCTGAAAAGCATGTTTGCTCTCAATAATGGAGTTTCTTGGATATATGTTCTCTATTTAACACGCTGGATCAGGCCTGAACCGGTGCTTTGTAAAGTGCTGTGGGGTCAGAAACGGGTGTCTTAAGCTGCAACGCGATAGTCGCGCGACACATGCTATATCGCATGTCCGAGGGTTTCTCTTGCTGGATCGTTCTTGTCTGGGGCGCCCTTCTCAGGGAAGAACTTAACGTACAAGGTGACTGGTTTCGCGGCGCGGTGCCCCGCAAAGCTCATGTTGTGGCCATAAAACTGACCAATAACAGTTGCATGGCCGTGCGAATGGCAGATACGTATACTAAGTCAACAGCGCTCCATTTTATGCGTATATTTTATTTGAATTTTGAACAAAGAGATAAGGCAAGGTTTTGAAAAAACTCAAGGTTGCCGTTGTTGGACTGGGTAAGATGGGTCTGAGCCATTTTTCCATGGTCAATGCACACCCGGACGTGGAGTCGGTTGCCTGTGATGGGGCGGGCTTCATGGTTGATGTGCTTGGCAAGAACATCCAAACACCCATCTACAAGGACTTTGACGCCATGCTGGCGCAAGAGCCGCTGGACGCGGTGGTGATTGCTACGCCGTCGCGCCTGCACGCGCCTATGGCCAAGGCAGCATTGGACACGGGTCTGCATGTTTTCTGTGAAAAACCATTTTGTCTGAATTGGGCGGACAGCCAGCGCCTGACAGACTTGGCAAGGGACAAGGGGCGCGTTGCCCAAGTGGGCTATCATTATCGCTACGTCGGTGCCTTTGGCGAGATGAAGCGCTTGATCGAGGCGGGCGCCATCGGTCGCATCACCCACGTGTTGGCAGAGGCCTATGGCCCGGTTGTCCTGCGTTCGAAGAAGGCAACATGGCGGACCGAGAAAGCGGAAGGTGGCGGGTGCCTTTATGATTACGCTGCTCATCCACTGAACCTTTTGAACTGGTTTTTCGGCACACCGGATCAGGTGATCGGATCCCATCTTGGGCAGGTTTTTTCAGAAGGAACGGACGACGAGGTCTTTTCAACTCTGCGCTGGAACGACGGACCGACGGCACAGCTGTCGGTGAATTGGTCCGATGAAAGTCATCGCAAAATGTCCACCAAGATCAGTCTGATCGGCACGAATGGGCGCCTGTATGCGGATCGGCAGGAATGCCAGACCTATCTGCGTAAACCCGTAGATGGGCTGGAAGGCTACGGCGCGGGTTGGACTGTGAAATACACCACCGAGTTGACTGAAGATCGTTGGTTCTATTTGCGCGGAGAAGAATACTCTGCCCAGATTGATGAATTCGTCGGCGCCATACAGGCAGGTGAAACGGTGGCGCGCGAAAATGATTTTGCTTCGGCCACACAAACAGACAAAACCATGGCGATGATCATTGAAAACTCCGAGACCGGCATGCCCGTGGGCGAAGCGCGCGCAGCTGCGCCTCAGGCGGTGAAGAAACGCAGCTGGTTCGGGAGGTAGCGCAATGGATAAGCTTTTGTTTGGCGACAACCAGTTTTTCGGCATCAACCACATGTCCGAAGAAAAGGCCCGTGCCCAGGCCATGCGGTTTCAAAAGACCGACGCGATCATGGAAGTGCTGGACACTGCCTATGAATCCGGCATCCACACGTTCATGTGCACGACCCACGACCGCATTGCAGAAGTTGCAGCACGGGTCAAAGCGGACCCGGTGAAGTACGACAAGTTCCAGTTCTATCCCTGCATGCCTTACGCTCATAAATACGCCAATGCAGTGACCGAGCATGGAATGGTAGGTGCCCTGCGAGAGTTCATGCCCAAGGACGGTCTTCTGTCCACGGCACTGGCAGGTGGCAAGGCGCTCGCCACGAAAGAGGTTGACGGTATCTCGAAGGTGCTGATCGACATGGAAATGAAGATGTTCGAGGGCACGAAAGCTCCTGTGGTCTTTATCCAGAACGTTTTTACCGATCTGCTGCTTGGAATGGGGTTCACCCGGGCCTTCAAGATTTTTGATGATCATGTGCGGGAAAGCTGGGGGGTGGAACCGGCTTACATCACCATGAACATGCCCGCCCTTTTGGATGCGTTGGAAAAGGAAGGGATCGAACAACCGATCATATGTTCCAACATCAACAAGATCGGTTTTCGCATGTCGGGGGGATTTGACGCCTATCTCGACGCTCTGAAATCGGGACGGGTGCGCGCGGTGGCCATGTCTGTCTATGCGTCTGGCGCAATCCCTGCAGATGAAGCGATCCACTGGATTTCCGAACTGCCTGGCGTCGAAAGCATTGTCTTTGGCGCATCTTCCGCTGGTAACATCCGTGGCACGAAAGAATTGGTGGATCGGTACATGGGCGAGGCAGTGTGATGGCGGACGGGCGCAGCATGGATACAAACCAGGGCCTTGGACAGATGAAACGCGTACCGATGCTGAATGCGTGGGTGCATGATGTTTCCATGGACGATCTGGTCAAGCAGTTTCGCGAGGGGGTCATGCTGACCTTGCATGTGGACATGATCATGAAGCTACAGCAAGATCGTGAATTCTATGATCTGCTGGATCAGTTCGACGTGATTACGTGCGACAGTCAGATCATGTATTTTGCAACGAAATGGCTGGGCACACCCGTTGGCGAGCGGGTGTCTGGCTCGGACTATTTTCCGAAATTTTACACGCGCTACGCCGATGACCCGTCGATGACCGTGTTCCTCTGCGGCGGCAAACCGGGCATTGCCGAGCTGGCCGCCAAGAACGTCAATGAAAAGGTGGGACGCGAGATGATCGTGGGCACTGACAGCCCGTCCTTTGCCTTTGACGAGGATCCGGCAGAGATCGACCGCATGATCGCCGCCATCAATGACAGCGGTGCCACGGTGTGCTTGGTGGGTCTGGCTGGGGCGCGGCAGGAGAAATTCATAATGAAGTATCGTGATCGCATGCCCGGCGTGAAACTGTGGCTGCCGCTTGGCGGCACGATCGATTATGAAAGCGGCACATTCGCCCGCCCGCCCGTCTGGATCACGGAATGGGGGTTTGAATGGCTATACCGCTTGTTAAAGGAACCCCGCGCCCGCTTTCACCGCTACGTGGTGCACGAGCCGCCCTTCTTGTGGGCGGTCCTGAAGCAAAAGCTGGGACGCTACCGGGATCCGTTCAAGAATACATAGAAGCGACAGACCCGGTCACATCACATTAAAGAAAAGCATTGGGACAGTGTAATGAAGAAACTTATTGGCAGCTTTTTGGTATCTCCGGAATTCCAGCGTTCCCTGCTGGCGTTACCGGTCCGCGCCATGGTGCGCGCAACAGACGGTTTCATGAAGTATTCGACCGCGTTCAAGATGGATATGCAGATCGTGGAGCGGCCGCACTATTCTTACTGCATGCTCAAGGCGGCGGAGCTGGCCGTGCGACTGGGACACGACCGAATTTCGGCGATCGAATTTGGCGTCGCGGGCGGCAACGGCTTGGTCTACATGTGCGCATTCGCCGAAGAAGTGAAAAAAATGACCGGGGTTACGGTCGACTGCTATGGGTTTGATACTGGCGAAGGCATGCCAGACCCCGAAGGCGAGGCCGACTTGCCCTATTGGTTCGCAGCCGCGCAGTACCGGATGGATGTGCCAGCGCTCAAGGCGCGGGTCCCGCAAGCAAAGCTGGTGTTGGGCAACATCCGAGACAGCATCGACGGGTTCATAGAGGAATATAACCCAGCACCGATCGGTGCGATCTTCAACGATACCGACTACTGGTCGTCGACCCGGGAGAGCTTCCGCCTGTATGACAAGATCAAGTCACATCCTGACGCCTTTTTGCCGCGCCAGTTCATGTATTTTGACGACGTGCTTGGCTCCGAAACCGAGATGTATGGGCCCCACAACGGTCAGATCCTTGCGATCAACGAATTCAACGCGCAACAGGATGCGGTGAAAATTCATCGGAACCAGAACCTGCTGAGCTTTGATCACTTGGCCTATCGGTTCCAGATTTACTACGCACACCTGTTCGAGCATCCCGCTTACAATACTTATGTGGGTGGCGAGCGGCAGGAACACCTGCAGGATCTGCTCAAGTTGAAAGCGGCGGGTTAAGGGAAAGCTGCTTTGGCGAAAGGAATTGCATGATGTCTTTTCCAGTGTACTCAACTCCAGAGGACAGAGCATGATTACCCCTGTATTACTCTGCGGCGGCTCCGGTACGCGCCTTTGGCCGCTGAGCCGCAAGTCTTATCCCAAGCAGTTTGCTGCAATTCTGGGTGAGGAGACCTTGTTTCAGGCCTCTGCTCGGCGTCTTTCTGGCCCGAAATTTGCAGCACCCATCGCGGTCACGGCCTCGGATTTTCGCTTTATCGTGACCGAGCAGTTGCACGAAATCGGTATTGACCCCGGCGCGATCTTAATTGAGCCCGAGGGTCGCAACACCGCGCCCGCCATTCTGGCTGCGGCCTTCCATGTGGCGGCAAACGATCCAGCTGCGTTGATGTTGGTGGCGCCTTCGGACCATGTTGTTCCGGATGCGGATGCATTTCGCAAGGCTGTAGAAATCGGTTCAGGTCCTGCGCAAAATGGGCAACTGGTGACCTTTGGCATTACTCCGACACATCCAGAGACCGGGTACGGGTATCTGGAGTTGGCCTCAATTCCAGAGGGGGACGCGCCGGTGTCGCTCACCCGATTTGTCGAAAAGCCTGACACCGAACGTGCGACTGCAATGGTGGCGGACGGCCGGCACCTTTGGAACAGCGGGATTTTTCTGTTTCGCGCCTCCGATATCATTGCCGCATTCGAAGCGCATGCACCCTCGCTCATTGCGCCTGTGCGCGCAGCCTGTGAAATGGCGCTGCCTGATCTTGGTTTTTTGCGCCTCGCACCCGAGCCTTGGGCGAAGGCCGAGGAGATCTCGATCGACTATGCCGTCATGGAACGCGCTGACAATCTGAGTGTTGTCCCGTTTCAAGCTGGTTGGTCCGACCTGGGTGGTTGGGACGCTGTCTGGCGCGAAACCGGCCCTGATGCGGACGGCGTGGCCGTATCGGCTGGCGCCACCGCCATCGAATGCCGCGACACGCTTTTGCGCTCCGAAGTCGAAACGCTCGAACTTGTGGGCATCGGCCTCGACAACATCGTCGCGGTGGCAATGCCGGATGCGGTACTTGTTGCCGACAAATCCCGGGCCCAAGATGTGAAGGAGGCCGTGGTTGCCTTGAAGGCGAAACAAGCCTTACAGGCGACAACTTTCCCAAAAGACCACCGCCCTTGGGGCTGGTTCGAAAGCCTTGTCATCGGCCAGCGCTTTCAAGTCAAACGCATCCATGTCCATCCCGGCGCCGCCTTGAGCCTGCAAAGCCACCATCACCGGTCCGAACATTGGATTGTCGTCGAAGGAACCGCCAAGGTGACAATCAATGACGACGTCAAGTTGGTGAGCGAGAACCAGTCTGTTTACATTCCCCTTGGCGCCAAGCACCGTATGGAAAACCCAGGCAAAGTACCTATGGTGCTGATTGAGGTGCAAACAGGCAGTTACTTGGGGGAAGACGATATCATCCGTTACGAAGACGTTTATGCGCGTGGGTGAGCCGTCCACGCGCTTGCCGTCTGACGTAAGCCGCATGAATAGCATAATCCAAATCTTACGAGGCTCAGCTAAGCGGACCTTCCCGCGCCAAATCTAATTTGCTATTTGTACAGTACGACATCCAATAAATGGGGCTGTCGTAGGCTACGAACGCGCGTAGATGTGCAATAAATCGCACTACCAAGCACCCAACATATGTTTCAAGGCCTTGGCTTCAGTGTGGGAAACCATCGGGAAGTCCAGTAGAGCTTCGTCGACAATGAAGGCTTCTCAGAATGTGAAGGTTTCAATTGGGCTGCGGCACACCTGAAAACAACAGTCCGCGGCGTCATGCGATCAATTCTCGGCAAGCGTGGCGCCACATCTAGTCAGATAAAATGAGCCACGGAATGACATTTGATGAACTGCACCTCCCAAACCGTCCGGGTACAAAAATTTGTCTCGCCCGCGAATTCGGAAAGTTATACTATTATGAGCATTGATTAAAGTTGTAGTGATTAGGAATGATTGTGCCTCACGACCCGTTGTATGTCACGCGTCCAACCTTACCGCCGCGCGATGATATTGAGGATCTTTTGAAGGAGATTTGGGACAGCCGCTTTTTGACCAATCGCGGCCCCCTACTGCAGCGTTTTGAAACCGAACTCGAACGTTATCTGGATGTGCCGCATGTCTCCATTGTGGCGAATGCCACATTGGGTTGCATGGTTGCGCTGCGTAGCTTGGGCATTGATCAAGGCGAGGTTATTACCCCGGCCTTTTCATTTGTGGCAACGGCACATGCGGCCCGCTGGGTCGGCTTCGACCTGGTCTTTGCCGACATCGATCCTGTAACGCTGAATCTGGATCCCAAAGATGTCGAACGGCGTATCACCCCGCGCACCCGCGCCATTTTCCCGGTGCATTGCTATGCAAACCCTTGTGATGTCGAAGCGTTGGCCGAGATTGGGGCACGCCACAATATCCCCGTGATGTATGACGGGGCGCACTGCTTCGGCGCTGTTGACGAAGGCGGTAGCTTGCTACGTCATGGCGATCTTTCAGTCGTCAGCTTTCATGCCACCAAGGTCTTCAGCACCTTTGAAGGTGGCGCCATCATCTCGCATGATGCCAAAACCAAGCAGTTGATCGACCGACTGTGCAACTATGGCATCGTAGATGAAACGCAAATTGAAGCATTGGGGCTCAATGCCAAAATGAGCGAGCTCCATGCCGCTCTCGGCTTGGCGCAATTGCCCTACGTGGCCAGTGACATTGAGAAAAGAGCAGGAGTTTCGCAGAGGTATTGGGATCAGATGTCAGGGATTCCGGGCGTTACCTGCGTTTGTCCGCCCAATCGCGCCGGCCTAAACTACTACTCCTTTCCCATCCTTGTGGGGCAGCAGTACCCGATGTCGCGGGATATCCTGTATCAGAAACTGCAAGACATCGGCGTCCAAGCACGGCGCTACTTTTATCCCTTACTGGCAGATCTACCGATGTATTCTGACGTGTCGCTCGACGGGTTGGAGAACGCTCGACAGGCTTCAGAACAAGTGCTGTGCCTGCCGCTATACCCTGACTTGGCGCCGACAGATCAGGACAGGATCATTGCCTGCATTTGCAACACATGCGGCTGAATACGCCCTATCTGAAATGGGGCATCAGGCGACTAATGGCGCGCCAAGCGAAAGATTTGCTGTCACAAGCCAGTCGTAGCTGGGAAATCTGCCCGGCAGAAACGGCAGAAGTTCCGCCTGCCATTTACCTTGACGGGTCAATGGACCGGGTCACAGGGATCTCGCCCTGGTGCGATTGGGAAAGACAGTGGTTTCTCGTCAAAGGCGGACAAGCGGAACATGCAGCAACGCGTGCATACATGATCGAGGATGTAGACCTGCGCGGTGCCTTTCTTTATTGCGGAGCAGCCAAGGCTCAACCGGGGTTTGGGGAAGAGCGTCTGTTTGCCAACGAAGCTGGTCACGCCCAAAAACTCAAGTCGGCCCACATGATGTCGCAATGGGCCGGCAGTCACTATTTTGGCAGCTACATACGCGATGAACTGCCCCTGGGCCTTTTGCCACCCGAAGGCGCGTCAGGCATTACAGTTAACACCAACGCGTATGAGCATGAGGCCGGTTACCGCAAGATTTTATCTCTACCCAGACCACCTCTTACAGCTGCAGCTCGGATCAGCGAACTGACAGTATATTCGGACTTTTCCCAGAACAGTTCAAAGGAAGCGCGCTATAGGGAACTGCGCCGAAGGGTGCAGGACTATTTCAAGGGATCAGACCGAAGCACACCCACAGGGGTCTATCTCAAGCGTGGGGCAACTGGAGAGCAGCGCGTGGTGGCGAATGAGGCCGCCTTGGAACAGCTCCTCACTAAGTTGGGCTTTGACATTGTCGAACCAGTAAAACTGACTGCTGAAGAGATTGCGCAGCGTTTGCTTAATGCGCCTGTCATCATCGGCGTTGAAGGAAGTCATCTGGCCCATACCATGTATACGTTGGCAGACAGTGGAACACTTGTGGTTATCCAGCCACCGGATCGATTTGCGCTGCCTTACAAGGAGTTTGCCGACCGGCTGGAACTTGGGTTTGCCTTCGTGGTTGGACATCCGGCAGAAGATGGATTCACCGTCAATCTTGACGAGATGAAACGCATTTTGGACTTGGTGCCATGCGCGTGATCCCGCAACCAGAATTGATCTTACTGCCCAGCCTCGCCGCACATGAGGACGAGAATGGATCGCTCTTCCTCACCCAAAAGTACCTGGACGGTGTTGCAGAGTTTGAAAAACTCTGGCCCGGCAAAGTAACATCGTTGATCACCGTGGACAAAACGCCGAATGCCGAGATGGATTTGGTTGAAGTTGATCTGAATGTCTCGCCCCCAACACTGGAACGACGGCCGACGGCGGCCGGGGATTTGGTCCGCCGACTACAGAACGTAACGGCTGTGTTGGCGCACCTGGCGCCGCAGGAGGCTGAAACCGCCGAACTGTGCCACCAAATGCAGGTGCCGATCGTTTTCACCAGTGAATACACACCCAAAACAGAAGCGCAGATCGTGGATGCAACCACAACCAACCCAGTGTTGCGGGTGCGACGCAAGCTATGGATTCGGCAGGCTGAAAAAACGCGCGTTCACATACTTCGCAACTACGCTGCGGGACTGCAATGCAGTGGAACGCCCACCTATGATCACTACAAAGCATTGGTTCCAGACGCCCATCTTTTCTTTGATAACCGTGTGCGCAATGCCCACGTCATATCAGAGGACGATCTGGCCGCCAAAGCGAAGCGGGTTAAAGAGGGTAATCCCTTGCGCCTGGTGTTCGGCGGACGCCTTGTCGCGATGAAAGGTGTCCAGGACCTTCCCAAGGTGGCCCGTGCGTTACGCGAATTGAACATCCCCTTCACGCTGGACATTGTGGGTAGCGGGCCTTTGCAAGAGTCATTGCAAAACGAAGTCTCCGCCATGGGTGATCCGAGCATACGACTACGGCCCGCCATGGATTTCAGGACGGGTTGGGTTCCATTCCTGCGCGAGGAAGCAGATTTGTTCATTTGCTGCCACCCGCAAGGGGATCCATCCAGCACTTACCCAGAGGTCATGTCCTGCGGCACACCCATCGTCGGCTATGACAATGAAGCCTGGGCAGGTGTTTTGCGCAAGTCAGGTGCAGGTTGGAGCGTTCCTCTGCAAGACAGCGATGCCTTGGCCAAAAAGGTTGCTGAGCTGCACGTAGCGCGGGATGAAGTTGCGCAGATGGCAGTGCTCTCTCGTGATTTTGCTTTGGAACACTGTTTTGAGAGAACGGAAGTTCAACGCGTCAGACACTTGATGCAAATCGCCTTACCTGAGATGCAAACCGTTTCCAAATCCTGACCAACTTCACAGAGGCGTTCATCACTCGAATGCAGAGATTGTGGCAAACCTAGGAAAACACAGTTTGCATTCTCAGAGTCGGCACTGCGCGTCACAGCATCAAAAAAGACTGGCACACAAAAGAAAAGGGCCAGCGTGGAGGCTGGCCCAAAGTCTTTCGAATTTTACCCAGTTCAGGTCGTGGCTATCGCCGTGATGGTGCGCCGCCGACGCATAAGTGCCAAACCACCCAAACCGGTCAGGATCAATAGACCGCCAGCGGGCAACGGCACAGCCGATACCAGATCAAACGTTATGTTCTGCAGGCGGAAGTTATCATTCCAGCTGTCGACGCCAAAGCCGATGATGGATCCTACCAACTCACCTTCGCCGAACGCGAAAGTGTAAGGGTTGTTAGCGCCTCCACCCAGATTGTCTTCGTACACTACAGGTGTCGAAGGGACAGCCGTGTCTTCGTATACGCCGTAAGCGAACGTATCGTCGTTGTCCCAAAACGAGAACGTGATGGACGTGATCTGGACTATCAGGTCACCAAAATCGAGGAGTGCGAATTCGTCGGGGCCCGCGCCATCGATTTGGCTGTTGTCCAGACACGAGTTCGCCCAGCGGCAATCATAAACACCGAGACCGCCATTATCGCCGGGACCATCCCAGCTGGACGTCCAGTAGTTTTCGGTATTCGTGATCGTGCCAAATCGGTTCACGCGAACGCCGTCAACCGCCACGTCGACCGAGCCGTCTGTGCTTGTGTAGGTATTGGTTCCGCTCGTGTAATACTCATTAACGTCGAAATTAATTGTCGTCGCACCGGCGGTGGAACCAACAAATGCCAAAGCGACTGAAAACACACACGCGCTCAATCTGTTACTCAGGTCAAAAATCATAACTTCTGTACCACTTCATAAAAACTGGACGCTTCTAACGTCGTCCAAACCGACTTATTAACCGATGCTTAACATGCTTTGCATCTAATGCGCAATCTTACAAATAGCTGATTAAGCGTGACTTTTCTCTTTTTGGTTGAATCATCGGAGGCGAAAAGTGTGGGAAGCGTCGGCATTTCCTACCTGAGATTGTTAAATGCTACGCGCGGTTGTGAGCGAAGCATTGAGTTTCTGAGAGCTTCTGTGAACGCCCTCGGCCAATCGAATCAGTTTACTCCGTTGGTGATACGAAGCTGAGCAGCCCTGAAAATGCGCTGATTGAGACCGTCTTCCGTTGGAAGGATATGCACGATTGACGAACACATGCCCTGCACCTCCGCCCCCCCGTGCTCGCCTATCTGCGCAGCCCTCTTGTCGTACAATCCGATTTGTGCCACCAAAACCAAGTATTTGGATTGAGTTTTTTGACTTGCACTGCCCGTGCGTTCCCCAAGCATTCAAAAGGTGGGTATGAGATGGAACGCAAACACAGAGTTTTAGTGATTGCCGAAGCGGCCAATCCAGAATGGACGAGTGTGCCTTTGGTTGGCTGGTCGCTTGCATCGGCTTTGCGTGACGCCGTTGATGCTCATCTTGTGACCCAGGTGCGCAACCGGGATGCAATTGTGCGCGCAGGTTGGGAAGAAGGTATCGATTTCACCGCGATTGATACCGAAGCTTTGGCGCGCCCGATGTATGCCTTGTCCGAAAAAATTAAGCTGGGCTGGTCTGGAACGACGGCGATCGCAGCGGTGACATATCCTTACTTTGAGCGTTTGGTTTGGCAGAAGTTTGGGCAAGATATAATGGCGGGCAAGTATGATGTGGTTCACCGTGTCACGCCCTTGTCTCAATCAGCCAACAGTTCGCTGGCACCAAAATGTGCAAAGGCGGGCGTGCCCTTTGTCGTAGGTCCGTTGAATGGTGGCGTCCCTTGGCCAAAGGGATTTCAGCGTGAACGACGGCGCGAACGGGACTGGTTGTCTTATATTCGCTGGACATACCGGCTTGTCCCAGGACGCCGAGCAATGCTGAAGAGTGCCTCGGCGATCATCACCGGCTCTCAATCCACCTTGAGGGAGATCCCGACAACCCATCACCATAAATGTGTGCATCTGCCGGAAAATGCGATTGATCCGGCACGTTTCAACCAGACAGCAGAGCAACCGGGAACACTGCCGTTGCGGGCCTGTTTCATTGCCCGCATGGACCCTTGCAAAGGGACCGACATGCTTGTCGAAGCGGCCGCGCCGCTATTGAAAGATGGGCGCATGACACTCGATATGATTGGCGATGGACCAATGATGCCAGAGGTGCGTGCACTGGTGGATCGATTGGGTGTTGCTGATGCAGTTACCTTTCATGGCTGGATTGACCACAAAACGGTTCAGGATATTGCGGCCAAGGCCCATCTTCTAACCTTCCCAAGTATCCGTGAATTTGGTGGTGGCGTCGTGCTGGAAGCCATGGCACTGGGTGTTGTTCCCGTTGTTATCGACTATGGCGGGCCCGGCGAGTTGGTTATCACGGGGACAGGTTTCAAGGTGGCGATCGATGACCGGCCCGTTGTGATTGCGGCGCTTCAAAATCAACTTGAAGCCATTGCGGCTGACCCGACCGTACTGCCCAAATTGGGGCAAGCCGCGCAAGATCGGGTCCTGACGCACTTTACTTGGCCAGCCAAGGCCAAGCAGATCATCGAAGTTTATGATTGGGTACTGGGCCACCGTAAAAACAAGCCCGATCCACTCGCCGCGCGGGAAAGCGTGTGATGCCTGCATGACAAAGCCCCGGTTTTGCCGTAGTTCTATGCCACACTTGTCGTAAATGTACCGCATGACACTGTAATTCTAGCGGACCAAGTGATACAAAGACGCTCCTGCGCGAGATGATTTCCTGGTCGCATAAGGCTGATTTATTTAGGTAGACCATTGAAAACGGATTTGTACCTCAAACATTTCCAGTTTCGGGAGCGTCCATTCACGCTGTTGCCCGACCCCGATTTTATTTTCTGGTCGCGGGGGCATACACGTGCCTTTTCCGTCTTGGAATATGGGCTGATGACCCAAGCGCCGATCACCGTGTTGACCGGAGAAGTGGGCGCGGGAAAAACCACTTTGTTACAAGCGCTTATCTCGCAAGTTCATAGCGATGTAGTTGTTGGTTTGATTTCCAACGCCCAAGGGGGCAGAGGCGAGCTGCTGCGTTGGGTGCTGAACGCGTTCGATCAGCCTGCAGAACCGCAAGCTGACTATGTCGCGCTGTTCCAACAATTTGTGGATTTTGTGCTGGCTCAGTACGCGGCGGGATTATCGGTTCTGCTCATCATTGATGAGGCTCAGAACCTGTCGCCAGAGACACTCGAAGAGTTGCGAATGCTCACAAACATCAACTCGGGCAAGGATGAGCTTTTACAGCTAGTTCTTCTGGGACAACCCGAGTTGCGGGAGGTCATTGCACAGCCCGAGTTGCGTCAATTCGCACAACGTGTGTCGGTCAGCTATCATCTGGAGCCGATGGATCATGACACCAGTTGCAGCTACATACGCTCGCGTTTGCAGCATGTCGGCGGCACGGGCGAAGAGTTTACTGACGCAGCTATGACAGCGATACATCGCGTCAGCGGCGGAATACCTAGAGAAATCAACAAGATATGCGATCTTTCCCTTGTTTACGCCGTTAGCGCGGAAACGACTGTCGTGGATGAGCGCTTGGTAGACGAACTTTTGGCAGACGGTGTTATCCTTACGGCGCCGGGACGTCCGTTTTTTTTGTCCAGCAGTAGATACGCCGTGGTGCCTGATGGTCTCCCGGGGGAGGCCGCGGAATGAACCTTCCGCTGCGCTTTTATTGGTCACTGTTGATGCGCCGGATGCCGGCTATGATGGCCCTGTTTCTGGTCTGCTCATGCCTTGCTGTTGTAACGGCATTTCAGTTGCCGCCTACCTTTGAATCGACCGCCCGCCTGCAAGTTGATCCGCCGCAAATCCCGGATGAGATGGTGGTCTCGATGGTTCAGACCGAAGCAGCTGAACAGTTGCAGCTTATTCAAGAACAGCTGATGACCCGCGCCAACCTAGTCGAGATCGCGCAAAAGTATCAGGTGTTTGACAACATGAGCGCGTTGACCCCCGACAGAGTTGTGCAAGGCATGCGGGACAGCACTCGTATCTTTCGCAGCGGCGGGCGGGGTCAGGCCACGCTGATGTCGCTGACGTTCGAGGCCTCAGACGGGCAAACTGCTGCCAACGTTGTAAACGACTACGTGACATTGGTTCTCGAGGCCAACAGCTCGTTCCGGCGCGAGCGCGCGGAAAACACGTTGTCCTTCTTTGAACAAGAGTCGGAACGGCTTGCGGCCGAGATAGACACGCAATCCAACCGCATCATCGAATTCAAGAACCAGAACGTGAATGCGTTGCCGGACGACCTGCTCTATCGGCAGGATCGTCAATCCACGTTGCAAGAGCGTGTGGGCCGATTGGAGCAAGACCGCGCTGCAATTGTCGGACAGCGTAGCGAAATGATCGCTGTATTCGAGGCTACAGGTCGGCTTGGCAATGATACCCGTCGAACACTTTCGCCCGAAGAACTACGCGTGCAAGAATTGGACGTGCAGTTGGCAGAGGCGCTGACAATTTATTCAGAGTCAAACCCAAGAGTTATCCAGCTGCGCGGGCAAATTGAACAGCTTGAGCGTAGCATCGCAGGGGCCCAGCCCCGAGAAGGTGAAGAGGCTGAGGACACCGAGCTGTCTTTTCTGGATATCACCCTAGCCGAGATGGATCAGCGCATAGAACAGATCGACCTGGAAATCACACGGGTCAACGACGAGCTTGAGCGGCTGTCCCTCGCGATTGCGGCCACTGCCACCAATTCCATAACCCTGGAACGGCTGGACCGGGATCTGCAAAGCGCACGTGCCCGATACAACACTGTTCTTGAAAACCTGAACCAGGCGCGCATGGCAGAACGGATCGAGATTAACGCCCAAGGTCAACGGATCAGCCTGATTGAGGGCGCGAGCGTGCCGCAGGAACCCTCTGGACCTCCGCGCAAGCGGATTGCAGCTATGGGTGCCGCCATTGGCATGGGGCTGGCACTGGCGTATTTCGTGCTCCTTGAAATTCTCAATCAAAAGGTGCGCCACCCGGCAGAACTACAGGCGCGGTTTCAGATCATGCCGATTGGAGTCATTCCATATTTGGATAGCAGGGCGGAACGTTGGCGTCGCCGCAGCGTGCAGTTGGCAGTGTTGGCGGCCGTCATCGTGGGCGTACCAGCCGCTCTGTATTACGTGCATACCGAACTTGTGCCTCTGGAAATCATTGCAAACCGGGTTCTGGCCCAGTTGGGGCTGGCATGAGCAGAGAGTGTAGAGGGTAGCATCACATGGAAAAGCTTCAGGCAGCCCTCTCAAAGGCCCGCACCGCCCGTCAAAAGACCGGTGGCCCAGCCACTGCAGCCCCCGTCACATCGCGGCGGCAGCAAGTGCCCAAGGGCTCTTCCGCAGATGATCCCACTCCGGCGTGGGAGGAACTGCAGCGCGTGGACTTGGCCCCCGCTGTGCTGCGTCGCCATCGCATCGTTTCGCGTGAAGCAACATCCGATGCCACACCTTTTGATATTCTACGAACTAAGATCGTCCTACAGATGGAACAGAACGGTTGGACCCGGCTGGCCATTACATCGCCGGAACCTAACAGCGGCAAGACGACTTTGGCATGCAATCTGGCGCTCGGGTTGGGACGACAATCAAGCATGCGCTCAATGCTCTTTGACTTCGACCTCGGATCGCCCGAGGTTCATTCATTCTTTGATCTCAAGATGCGATATGGCCTGCCAGAGGTGATTATTAGGAATGTGGATTTTGCCAAACAGGCTGTCCGCGTGACCGAGAATGTGGCGGTTTCCGTATCGCCTCATCCCGAACGAGACCCCACACGCTTTCTGATGATGGATCGAACCGTTGATCTTCTCGATGAGGTGCAACGCGAATACGCCCCCGACATCATGGTCTTTGACCTGCCTTCTGCTCTGTCATCGGACAAGGCTTTGGCCTTTTTGCAGCATGTTGATTGCGCCTTGATCGTCGCCCGTGCCGAGCAAACCCGCTTTCGTAACTTGGATCGTTGTGAAATGGAGGTTGCCGCCAACACCAATGTTCTAGGTGTTGCATTGAATGGTTGCCGCCGCAGCGCTCTGTCTGCCAATGACATCAATTAATGGGTCCTGCGACCGTCTACGCGGGTCTCAAGCATTTTTAGATTTTTAAGGTTTCAAATTCGTTATGTGTGGCATTACCGGGTTTTTGTTCTCCGGACAGGCAGAAGTCAAAGCGCGATCTGAACCGCACCTGCGGGCGATGATGGACGCTATCTCCCACCGTGGTCCGGACAGTCAAGGGCTTTGGATCGACCCCGAAGCCGGCGTTGGCCTTGGTCATTTGCGATTGGCCATCGTCGATCTTTCGCCGGCGGGACACCAGCCCATGGCATCTGCATGTGACCGATACCAAATTGTTTACAATGGTGAAATCTACAACCACGCGGCCCTGAGGCGAGACTTGGAACAGGCGGGCCATGCTCCGTCTTGGCGCGGCACTTCAGATACCGAGGTATTGCTTGCAGGTATCACGGCATGGGGCCTCGAAGATACGTTGGCCCGCGCCGAAGGCATGTTCGCCATCGCACTTTGGGATCGCAAGGATCGCTCTTTGACGTTGGCCCGAGATCGGCTTGGGGAAAAACCGCTGTATTACGGCTGGCAGGGGGGTGTTTTCCTCTTTGGCTCCGAACTCAAGGCCCTGCGCGCCCATCCAGCTTTCCATGGCGAGGTGCGCCGCGATGCACTCACGGCAATGCTGCGCCATGGCCATGTTCCCGAAGATCTCACCATCTATTCTGGAGTGCAGAAGCTGCGGCCGGGCGAGATGGCGACATTGTCAAATGCGCAACCGGATCCGCGGCGCTGGTTTTATTGGGACGGGGGTTCAGCGGCCTCCATGCCCAAGGAGCCTGTACCGACGGACAAGGAGGCGATTGACCAACTTGAGGCCCTGCTCTTGGACGCGGTGGGCAACCAGATGATGTCTGACGTGCCGCTTGGTGCCTTCCTGTCGGGTGGCATTGATAGTTCGACCATAGTGGGCCTGATGCAGCACTTATCAGACCGTCCCGTGCACACCTTTTCCATCGGATTTCATGAAGCGCGCTACAATGAGGCAGAGTTTGCCAAGGCAATTGCCCAGCACCTTGGCACTCACCACACCGAGCTTTACGTAGCCGACACCGATCTGCGCGACGTGATCCCGGCATTGCCTGCGATGTATGACGAACCTTTCGCCGACAGCTCACAAATCCCCACCCATTTGGTGGCCAAACTGGCCCGCGAACATGTAACGGTCGCTTTGTCGGGGGATGGAGGGGATGAGCTTTTTGGCGGCTATGATCGTTATCGCCAAGGCGCGGGATTTCTCAAAATTCTGCGAGCCCTGCCCCAGCCATTGCGCAGCCTCGGCGCTGCAACCATCCGTTCGCTGCCCGCCAGTTTGCTGAACACAGTGATGGAGCCGATCCGGCCTACACCGCAAGGCAAGGAACCCAATGGCCAGCGCATGCACCGCATTGCAAACTATGCGCGCAGCCGGAATGTCGATGAGTTACATCGCAAGATGGTGTCGGTCTGGCGCTTCCCTGAAGCTGCCGTGATCAATGGTAATAACCCTCCGTCGATCTTGGCTGACCACCTGCCGCCGCGGGGGGATCTTACCGACATCGAACGCATGATGCAGCTGGACATGCTGGCCTACATGCCGGACGACATCCTGACCAAGGTGGATCGCGCGACAATGTCGGTGGCGTTGGAAAGCCGGGCTCCTCTTCTGGATCACCGGGTGGCCGAGTTCATCTGGCCGCTGCCATTGAATATGAAAATCCGCGACGGCAAATCCAAGTGGCTTTTGCGTCAGGTGCTTTATCGCCATGTGCCCAAAGATTTGATTGAACGGCCCAAGATGGGGTTCGAAGTGCCAATCGGCCTCTGGCTTCGCGGTGGTTTGCGCGACTGGGCCGAAGCGTTGATCACGCCTGACCGACTGAAACGCGAGGGTTTTCTGCAACCGGCATTGATCCGTCAGATGTGGGACCAGCATCAAAAGGGCAGTCACAATTGGGGTCTGCAGCTATGGAACGTACTTATGTTTCAAGCGTGGCTTGAAGAGTTCAGCCTTTCAGGCAACTAGGTGGGGCAGCGGGCAATGTTTCAACGTGTGTTAGGAGGCGACGGGTTGCGCGCTCGGCTGTTGCGCAGCACTGGCTGGACGTTCATCGGTTTCAGCTCCGCGCAAATTCTGCGCTTGGCGTCAAACCTCGTTCTGACAAGACTTCTATTTCCCGAAGCCTTTGGGCTCATGGCGATCATCACCGTTTTCCTGGTGGGTCTGACAATGTTGTCAGACATTGGAATCGCACCATCCATTCAACAAAGTCCCAAGGGTGACGACCCAGATTTCCTGAACACCGCATGGACGGTTCAGGCGATCCGGGGGGGGATCCTGTGGCTGGTGTGCTGTGGATTGGGGCCGTTGGCTGCATGGTTCTACGAAGACGACCGATTATCAATGATGCTGCCTGTGGCCGGGTTGAGCCTGTTGATCGCTGGGTTCAATCCGACACGGATCGACAGCGCCAGTCGCCACCTGATGGTCGGGCGTATGACGATTCTCGACATCATCTCGCAGTTTTTCAGTCTCTTGGTGATGCTACTGTTGGCGTGGACGCTGCGTTCGATCTGGGCGTTGGTGATCGGCAGTGTCACGGGTGCGATCATTCGCCTTTGCATTATGCATCTCTTTCTACCGGGTGCACCAAATCGGTTGCGCTGGGATTCCGAAGCCGCTTGGGACCTGATACATTTCGGGAAGTGGATTTTCCTAAGCACGCTCTGCGGCTTCTTGTTAACGCAAGGAGACAAGGCAATCCTCGGCAAATACATGACCTTGGAAAGCCTCGGTATCTACAACATCGGATACTTCCTCGCCAGCTTCCCCCAAGCGCTTGCGGCAATGGTGATGAGTCGAGTGATGATCCCGCTCCATCGTGAGTGCCCGCCCCATGAGACCCGCGAGAACTTCAACAAGGTACGCAAGATGCGTTTCATGATGACCGCAGCGGTATTCTCAATGCAGTTCACGGCAGCATTCTTAGGCATCTGGGTAGTGGATTTCCTGTATGATGATCGGTTCTTGGCCGCAGGTGGTGTAGTGGTTGCGATCGCTTGCATGGGCGTGCCTTACCTCATCGGGATGACTTATGACTTCGCCGCGCTGGGGCGCGGAGACTCCCGCGGTGTCTTTTTTCTGCTGTTGGCGAAGGCGTCGACCCAAGTCGCGTTGTTCATCCTGGGGATGGAGTACTATGGACTGCCAGGTGCATTGATTGGTTTGTGGATGTCCCAAATCCTTGTGCATCCGCTGGTGGTGCGCCTTGCCTACAAACACGGCGCTTGGGACCCTTGGCACGATCTGTTTTTTGCGTTGGTCGCTGCTGGGCTAACCAGCTTCATGCTGTGGTTCCATCGCGACGGGCTCGAGGTGCTCTGGGCTTTCTAAAGGCCTTTTTCAGCTTCCACCCAAAAGGCCGCCCACCGTTTCTGCAAGGGCACAGTCATCCAGTTCTGTTCGTGTAGTCGGGCCGGGGAGAACAAGGCAAAGTCCGTTTCGATGGTATTTAGCAACAGTTTCCCGTCCGGCATGCCCCATGTCAGCATGTTCAAAGCGGTCAAAGCCCAGACATTCGCTAATTCCGGATCCGACAACCGGGTCGAACGCGCGCCAAGATAGGCACGATAGGCGAACTCGTACTCTGACGGTGCGCGGCGCTGCAATCGCTTCAGGCGCGCGCCAACTTGATGTGCAGGCCTACTCGGGATGTGCCGCTGCAAGGTTGGGAGCCGCATGTTCATATCAGCAACACCGCCCCCTTCCCTTACACCGTGAAACATCTGGCCCATCTGGTAGTGAAAGTAAGCACGCGGGCCGTGCCAATAATGTTCAATCAAATCCCTGCATTCAGCAATCTCCAACACGTCATGGAGGGCAACGGAACCCGCCAGTTGTTCCGCTGTAAAGACCGACCCATGTTTGCGCAGGTCTTCAAGAATCGCGACCGCAGTTTGCATCAACGAGGCATGTTCCGGCATCAGTCCGTAAACCCCAGCGTTATGCATTATCGTTTTTGACGATATGGGTCGTCCGGTAACGCAGCCCCCACAGTTTTGGATCAGGGCTTTCCATTCTGGCCACTCGGCACTGTTTTCAAGCGGCCCTTCGCAAGCATGCATAAGGGCCCGTTCAGGTCCAAAGCGTTCAAACAAATGCTTGGGATGCCCCATGAACACGGTATCGCTATCAATCATTGCGACGGGGGCAGCATACTTTTGCAAGGCATGGTGCATCACATGAAGCTTGATCGCATGGTGATAGGTGCCTCGCATACTCCAGTCCGCCATCATCTGAGGCGACAAGAGTAAGGCATCGACCGGTAGATCTGGCCTTTGGTTCGCCTCATCTGCCGCCAATACAATGCGGATGTCTTCAGGGTCGTCCTTGAGGTACTGCCAGGCTGAAAGAATGCTGTACGTCAATTCCAGATGATAGACGCGTTGATCGCCGTAAATCAGAAAAAGCAGAACTTTCAATTATGTTCCTGACCTTTGTCTCGCGCCTCGGGCTCCGGTGCCGGAAACTGTGACAAGAAACGTTTCGAGCAGGCAAGAAACCCGCTCGCAACCAAGTCTGTCGTACCAGAATACTGCTGATCTTCCACGCTTCGGATGGAAAAGTCGGAATCTTGAATGACATTCAAGCGCTTCTCACCTTCGCCATGTTGCCACGTGCCAAGCGCAACCTGCTGCCGTTCTCGACTTAGGAAAGGTCCAGCAAACTTGTAGTGGCGTACAAGAACGGCAAAGTCCGCGCAGGTTACACGACTGGCAAAGTGTGGATGCGGACGCAGATCAATCCCTGGCAGGTTCTTGACCAATGGATGAATGGTCAAGCCACAGTCTTCGCCAAATATCTCACCCCGAATGCCCCCGAACTTGAGCTTGATGGCTGGGTTGGTCACATCATTCGAACTTAGGAACCACCAGACATCGACGTTTTCACGGTCGTGGTATTCAAACTCGGTAATCCCGTACTCGCTGAACTGATCAAAGCGACGTACAGAGTCCTCATAACTCCAGGACTCGGTTTCCGCCAATGGGTCCGGTGCATACATGTCCAACCGCTGTGCGATAACACATGTCGTGTCGTGCGCATTGCAGTAAGCCGTATACTCAGTGATGTCGCGTCCCTCTCCGTGCGAAAGGTCCAACAGTTCGTCGCTGTCCAGAAAAAGAAACCAGCCGCCACTGATGACCTCTCGTGCAATCTCGGCGCGCATGTCACATTCATATGTCGCGACCGGTAGCAAGTTTGAAATCACGGTAACACCAGGTTCCTGTGCTAACCTTTCCCGGGTGCCGTCATCGGAACCGTTGTCAATAAACAGGAACTTTTTAACCCCTATCTTTCGATGGTGGGACAACAGCGTGTCCAGATAATACATACCGTTCCTGATCAAGCAGACCATCGCCACGTCAGCCTCGCCCAAGACGATCGATGGCGGACCCGAAAGGAGTTTGGAGGCTCGCTTGATCCGTGCTTTTTTCGCTTGTTGCGCATAAACGTAGCGCAGCTTGTCAATTACACGGCTTACAAAAGGCAAGATGCGTATCCACCTTGATACATGTTCGAAATATGCCCGTAGGCCTATAAGCAAGATAGCGCCGTCACAACCGGCATGTTGGTTTGATCGCCAAAATTTCACTGAGTGGTGCATATCCGAACATCTCAGACACGCTTCGGTACGGCTGCTTACATAGGATTTTCCTGTGTCGCTTTGCGGACTGATTCGCTACTGATTCTCTTGCCACATTGGAAATTTCTGAAATTTTTATGAAATTCACCCGGAAAAGATGAAGCCATTCTATCATCAGTTGAGGGTTTCTGATCGAGCAACAAACCTTTTCAGCGTTTACCACGTTATTGGGCGGATTCACGCTAATTTCACTTTGGCGGCAGGTTAACAAATGGTAAACACATTACGTGTCGGCACATCTGCTCCCGTCACAAACAACATCGAATTTTCAAAAAGGCCTGACTTTTTTTACTGGGCTGACTGTTTTTAACCAAGCCGGAAGGCTCTTGTTTATGACCATTCAATCACACGATTTTCAGAACGAAATCTCTGTTTTCTTCAGGGGGCGCTACAAGTCTCGCCTCGGTGGTTTCTACCACTCCTATGCGAAGCGCTCCCTGGACCTTTTCCTTGTTGTCCTTACAGCTCCTATCGTTGTCCCAATCATTTTGGTTATGGCTGCTTTGGTGGCTATGGACGGTGGCAAACCATTCTATTCACAGCTGCGTATTGGGCGGAATGGGCGTACCTTTCGCATCTGGAAGATCCGCACCATGACCATCGACGCCGATGCACGCCTGGAAAGCTATCTTGCTGCCAACCCTGATGCTCGCGCAGAATGGGAAAGCACGCAAAAGCTGAAGGAAGACCCCCGGATTACCAAGGTGGGGCGCATCCTGCGCAAGACATCTCTTGATGAGCTGCCGCAGCTATTGAACGTTTTCGTCGGGTCAATGTCGCTCATTGGACCCCGCCCAATGATGGTATGCCAAAAGGCACAGTATCCTGGTGTTGCCTACTACTGGCTACGGCCT
This sequence comes from uncultured Tateyamaria sp., assembly GCF_947496075.1. GTDB lineage: Bacteria > Pseudomonadota > Alphaproteobacteria > Rhodobacterales > Rhodobacteraceae > Tateyamaria. Next base: position 70,004 of record NZ_CANMBJ010000006.1, on the reverse strand, counting down.
GGCATTACTGGTTTCTGGCAGATTTCGGATCGCAACGACTGTGACTTTGCAGACCGTGCCCTGTACGATGACAAGTATGCACGAGCAGTGTCATTCGGCACCGATATGAACGTTCTGGCCAAGACAGTGTCGGTAGTGCTCAAAGCAACAGGCCATTGATCTGATCAGACTATGATTTGCGTCGAAGTGCTGCCGTAGGTGTGAATTGCCTACGGCAGATCGAACGATTAGAACGATACTTGGTTCAAGTATGGCCCGCCTGACGGGCCAGTTTTTTTCTGTTGTTTCGGGATTTCACCATGTGGCCTCTGCTCGCGCGCAACTTTGTTCTGGCCATAAGCCTGTGTCTGTCTCTCGCGGCCTGCGACACTGCTGAGGAGCGCGCAGAAAAGTATCTGGCCTCTGCGCTTGAATTGATCGACCAAGGCGACTTGGATCGGGCCGCTATAGAACTGCGCAACGTGTTCGAACTGATGGCCAACCATGTTGAAGCGCGCGAAACCATGGCGCAGCTCATGCTCGACAAAAACGACAAGAGCGCTGCTTATGGCCACTATCTGCGACTGGTCGAACAGGTGCCCGACCATGTCGAGGGGCGAACCATTCTGGCCGAAATCGCTTTTGAGGCGCGCAACTGGCAAGAATTCGTGCGCCATGCTGCACAAGCAGTGGCCCTTGCCCCCGATGCTCCACGTAGCCAGATCATTGACCTCGCCCTAAGTTACCAAGAGGCGTTACAGGCACGCGATGGGCCGGCCCGGGATGCATTGCGAGACAAAGCAGAACGCCTTGCCGCAGACAATCCTGACAGCGACGTGCTACAGCAGGTCCTTTTTGACGCCTACATGCGCGACAGGAAGCTGGATCGGGCCTTGGGTCAGTTGGATCGCATGATCGCGAGTAAGCCGGACAACCGGACACTTTACACCCAACGCCTTGGACTGCTGAACGAACTACAGGACTATGCGGCGGTAGAAGACCAGCTGCGGAACATGGTAGCCCTCTTTGCCGATGATGATGGACCCAAGAAAGACCTGATCCGCTTCTACGTGAGGCGCAATCAGGTCAACAAGGCGGAGGCATTCTTTCGCGAAATTGCGGATCCTGCTGCAGAGGATCCAGCGCTGTTTATTGGCCTTGTGCGGTTCTTGCGCGACATGCGCGACCCCGAAACGGCCCACGCGGAACTGATCGCGGCGCTGGAAGTTTCGCCCCAGCCCGGCAAATTAAAGATGCTACTGGCAATGCTCGATTTTGAAGCGGGCGCGCACGATAAGGCAATCGCCGACCTGCAAGCTCTACTTGATCAGGCCACGCCATCCGCGCAACCGAACGACATCAAGATCACCCTAGCGCAAATGATGATCCAAACGGGTAATGTGGTGGATGCGAAACGCTTGGTCGATGAAGTGTTGGAATCCGATAGCCGCCATGTTGAAGGGCTCAAGATGCGCGCAACCTGGCTGATCGGTAACGATGCAACCGATGCCGCGATCGCCGACCTTCGTCTGGCCCTGGACAAAGCTCCGAACGACGTGGCCGCACTTACCTTGATGTCGGAGGCCTATGCCCGCGCAGGTAATCGTGATTTGTCATGGGATTTTCTGGCTCTGGCGGTGGATGCCTCCAAAAATGCCCCGGCGCCAACTTTGCGCTATGCGCGCGTGCTTGCCGCAGATGAGCGCTATCTGGCCGCGGAAGAAGTGTTGATCGCCGCTCTTCGTCGCGATCGGTCAAATGCAGATCTTCTGGTCCTCTTGGGCGAAGTCTATTTGGCGTCCGAGGATTACTCTCGCGCAGATCAAGTGATCAAACGACTGCGCAGCATTGGAACTGAACGCACTTTGGTTGTTGCCAACGCGCTTCAGGCGCGGCTTTTGGGCAGCCGAGAAGGACTGGAACAAGCACTTGGATTTTTGGAGGAGTTGGCAACCCGGGAGGATTCAGCTCTCAATACTCAAATGACTCTGTTGCGAGCACGGCTTAGTTCGGACCAGACAGAAAAGGCGTTGGAACAAGCCAAGGAGCTGGTCGCCAAACACCCCGAGAATCCGTCACTCCAGTTCATCTTGGCAACGTCCCATGCAGCCAACGGAAATCTGGATGTTGCCGAAACACTGCTTAACACGCTCGTACAAGAAGATCCCAACCGCATGCGGGTCTGGAGCCAGCTTTACCGTTTCCAGCGCCTTCAACAAAAAGATGCGGAAGCCAGCCAAACCTTGCGGGAAGGGCTCGCGATTGATCCGGACAATCGGGATCTTCTCTGGTTTCAAGCGGCAGAGTTTGAGGCTTCCGGTGATATTGACCGTGCTATTACAAATTACGAACGGATCTATGAGCGGAACTCTGGCGATCTGATCGCGGCCAACAATCTGGCAAGCCTCCTGGCAACCCACAAGACCGATGAAGACAGCTTTGAACGTGCGTGGATCGTGGCGCGGCGTTTCCGCGACACGAACGTGCCAGCAATGCAAGACACCTACGGTTGGGTTGCCTTCAGACGAGGAAACTTCGAAGAATCCCTACCCTATTTGGAGTTGGCGGCGTCCGCTCTGCCATCAGACCCAATCGTGCAGTTTCACTTGGGGCAAGTCTACGGCGCGTTGGATCGACGGGCCGACGCCATCGCGCAATATCAACAAATGCTTGAGCTTGCCGATGACAATGATCCACGCCCGCAGTTCAAAATAGCCAGGGACGAAGCAGCGCGCCTTGAACAACTGCCAGCGCTGAGCGACTAACTTAGTTCTGCCTTACACCACTGGGCGGGTAGGACGTCACAACCTCCCAAACCGTTTCCTGCATGACCCTCGCAGCCTCTGGCCCCGGGTCATCCGCAGTGCTGCCGTCGGGCAATCGCATCTTGTGTGGCAAACCCACAGGCGACCGCCCGTAAAGCACCGCATAGTGGGTCAGCGCCACCAGATACCCACCGAAGTGACTGAAGTGAATGTCGTCATCAAAGAGATCAGTGCGGTCCCGGATGGCCCCGATACCACCCGCGGCTTCGACCTTGCGTACAAAGGACGCCATCACTTGCCCCGCTGGGATGATGTAAATGGGGTTATTAACCTCCTCGTAGGCCAAGGCAGGTCGTAGGATTTTGCCTACCCAATAGCGCTCAAGATCGAGGTCAAGCCGCTCCAGCCAGCCTTCGGCGTCATCAAGGGTGTGCCAGGTTTCATAGAGATACACGCGGGTATCAGGGTTACCGTCCCAGGCCGCAACCGCCCACTTACGCAGGTAGTCATGCGGGTCATGGTACTTGATGGTATCGCGAATTTCGACCGCCTCCGTCAGAACAACTGCGTCATACTCCCCTGATGCCATCGCCTCTTTCGCGTCGCGATAGGCGGGTGGGCCATTGGATTCTTCAAAGCCATTGATCGGAACGTCTGGCTCCCAGTGCTGCTGCAGCGGAGATCCCCATCCCAATTGACTGTTATAGTCATGGCCCGTGCCTACCAGTTGCTGCAGCATAACTGGCATGTAAGGGCCAACCAGACTGTGGCCCAGATGATAGACCTTGAGCGGCGCATCGGGCACATCGTTCGGACTGGCATAAAGCGCGTTGAACGTCGCCTCATCCACTGGATCGGGGGCGCCACAGCGACTAGCCAGCCCGCAGGCGGACAGCAACAGGAACAAGGAGGCCGTCGATTTGCGCAATATCCTTCTGAGCATAAGAAAAATCCTTAGTGCAAAGTCACAATGCCAATGATCAACTCTTTGGGCAGGAGCTTGGAACCAACGATGATCCCGGACCAGTCGTCGCCTCCACTCTTGATGCGAGCGGTGAATTGAGTGCCTTTCAGGGTAACAACAACGTCCTCAAAGCCCAGTAGTTGCCTGGTTATCGGAAACTGTGCCTTATAGACAGCTTCCTTGGCGCAAAAGATGCGCTTGGCAGTGAGCCCGTTGTCGGTCCGGTCCCGTTCGGCCGGGGTCAGGACCGTATCCCACAGGTCTGTATCGAGCGGCTCGGCTTCTTCCATATCCACGCCCAGCGCGCGTATGTTTCCACTCCTTGCGACCATGGCCATCGCGGCATTGCTGCAATGACTGATGGAACCAATAACACCCGCAGGCCAACAAGGTGACCTGTCCGGCGCCATGGGTACGGGCATGGGCGCCAAGTCGATGGCCCGCATTGCGCGCCGCACGGCTGAGCGCCCGGCTGAAAACTCGCGCAGGCGTTTGTCGATCATGCGTGTGGTCGCGACGGCTTCAACGGGGTCAAAACCAACTGGCAACCCCTTGGGATCCGCCACACCTACGCCGACGTTCGGGCCAACATATCCCTGTACTTGCTGACATAGTGCATCAAGCGCACTCATCTCGCCCGACGCCGCCGGGCGCGCATGGCCCGACGTTGAGCCATGGCATCTGCGCGCCCAGATGGCACAGCTTCCACTTCAGGGGCCGTAGCAGGTGCGCTGACTTCTGCAGCGGTCGCAGCCCGGGCAGTTGGCGTGGCGCTCATCTTGGCTTCGACCGCTTGAGCGAGGTCTCCGAGAACCGGGAAACGGAAGATGTCGGTTATGGACAGTCTCGCCACGCCCAGTTGTGCCTTGATTTCCCGATGCGCCTGTACTGCCAGAATCGAGTGACCACCAAGATCAAAGAAGTTGTCGCGCGCGGTGATGTCGCCAACCCCAAGGATTGCGCTCCAGATTCCAGAGATCGCCATCGTGATATCCCCATCAAATCCAGCGGTCGCGGCAGGTGCGTCAGCTTGCGAGCTGGTTTGAGTGGGCGGAACGGAAGCAGGTTTGGGGCGCGCTGGTGCACCCGGTACAGGCAACGCCTTTCGATCAACCTTCTTGTTGGGTGTGAGTGGGAAAGCATCCAATACAACAAAACGGTTTGGGATCATGTGGGCAGGCAGCACGTCTGAAAGCGCCGATTTAAGCCCCGCCTCGCTCACCGACCCATCAGCCAACAGATACGCCACCAGCTGCTGCGCACCAGGGATATCCTCGCGCACCAGCGCAACGGACTGACGCACGCCATTCAATGTGTCGATAGCGGACTCGATTTCGCCCAACTCAATCCGGTATCCGCGTAGTTTGACCTGAAAATCGGCCCGTCCCAGGAAATCTAGCTCTCCATCTGGCAGCCAACGGGCGAGATCACCGGTACGGTAAAGCCGGGCTTCCGGATCGGTTTGGAACGGATCGGAGACAAAGCGTTCCGCCGTGAGTTCGGGACGTTGCCAGTAGCCGCGTGTCACGCCATCGCCACCAATGTAAAGCTCACCGGCAACGCCAATGGGCTGTGGTTCCATCGCGTCATCAAGGACATAGACCTGCGTGTTGGCAATCGGTGTGCCGATGCCCGCTACTCCTGCATCCGCGGATGCATGGCCCGTGGTCGACCAGATCGTGGTTTCGGTGGGCCCGTACATGTTTTCAATATGCGCTTCGGTCAGCGCATTCAAATCGCGCACCAACGCCCCGGGCAAGGCTTCGCCGCCGAGCATGAGGTGTTTGACCGGGCGCAATGCGGCACTTGCCGCGTCGTTCATTACCAGCATGCGCGCCATTGAAGGTGTGCATTGCAGATGGGTAACCTTGTGGCGCGCAATCTGCGCGGCAATCGAAAAATCGTCAGCAGCCGGCGCGGTCTCCGCATTTGCCCGGCGCACCACCTCCGCCAGCGGCGTCAGCCCGTCCAGAAGCGTGTCCACTTCGATCCCGTAGTCAATAAGACAAGCAACTTCGGTGACACCGATGCCTTTGACCTGTTCAACCCGGGCAAGCGCATCTTCGACAGTGCCGAACAGGCCGCTGTCGTTGAAATACCGTTCAAAAGCGAAATCGAGAATACCTTCCAACTCTTCGTCGGTCAGCGAACCGAGGTCCAATTGGAATGCACTGTCGACCCCTTCGGGTTTCTTAAACGCTGGAAAGGCCCAGGCATATTGCTTGATCAACCCTGCAGCCGAACGCAGGTAGTCCTTCATCGGTTCGCGCGCGATCTCGCGGGCTTGATCCCGGGTGGCGGCAAGGAAGCTGTGTAGCATCAGCGTCACCTTGAACTGCGCGGGATCATAACCCGCCTCGCGCAAGGCCGCGTGGTAGAGTTTGATCTTGTCGCCAACCTCGTCCACCGATTGCCCCAAGAGGTGGGTTAACACATGGCACCCGTTGCGCCCGGCTTCTTTCCATGTCTCGGGATTGCCAGCAGTCGTAACCCACAGGTCCGGCGTATCCGAGATTGGGCGCGGTTGGGTGACAACTTCGTGCATCTGGCCGTCTTTGCGCGGGAAGGACACAGGCGTGCCGGCCCAGAGTTTGCGCAAGTCCTCGATCTGGCGGAACATGGCAGGCTTGTTTTCAGGGGGCGTATTTTCCGGACGCAGCACGAAGTCATCCGGTTGCCAGCCGCTGGCAATGGCCAGTCCGGCACGCCCGTTGGTTAGGTTGTCGATCACCGCCCATTCCTCGGCAATCCGGGCGGTATGATGCAACGGTGCGACACAAGACCCCGCCCGCACACCGATATTGCGCGTCATGCCGGCCACTGCGGCGCCGGTCACCGACGGGTTGGGATAGGGCCCACCAAAAGCATGGAAATGCCGCTCGGGTGTCCAGACCGCTACAAAACCGTTTTCATCAGCAAACTTCGCGCCTTCCAGAAGCGATCGATACTTGTCGCGCCCCTTTCCGTCGTCGTTGCCCCAATAATACAGACTGAATTCCATACCGCCGGGCACGCCACCTGGGCCAGCTTCGTCCCCGGCCACGAGCGCGCGGCTTTCATCACCCGACAGCACAAGTTTGAAACCGCGCCCAAGCGTCCAGAACAGCTCAAGCACCGAGATGTCAAAGGACAACGACGTAACCGCCAGCCACACGCCCCCAGTGGCGTGGTCGATCCGGTCATCCATACCAACAAAGAAGTTGGCCACGTTGCGATGTTCGACCATCACGCCCTTGGGCCGACCGGTCGAACCGGAAGTGTAGATCATGTAGGCAAGGTCGGTACTTGCGACACCGCTTGAAGGGTTCGCTACGGGTTGATCTGCGACGTCCGTGGCAATGTCGAGGACTTGAGTGGCACTGTCTGGAAGCGCCGCCGCCAATTCGGCATTGGTGATCACCACGCCGGCCTGACTGTCTTCGATATAAAGCGCTGTGCGATCGGCAGGAAAGGCCGGGTCCATGGGCAGATACGCCCCTCCCGCCTTCATGATCGAGAGGGCCGCGATCACCAATTCGGCTGATCGTGGCAGGTGCAACCCCACGATCACTCCGGGCTGGACGCCCATGGCGATCAGCTTGTGCGCCAGCTGGTTGGCTGCTGTGTTGAGCGCCTCATAGATGAGGCTGTGGCCCTCAAAAGCGAGTGCCTCTGCGGTGGGCGTACGGACAACTTGTGCCTCAAAAATCTGGTGTACGCATTGGGTACGGTCAAAATCCGTGGCCGTTGCGTTCCACGTCTCAACCGTCAGCTCGCGTTCGGCAGGCGGCAGGATCGATAGAGTGCGGGCATTGTCGCTGCCGCTTAGGTTTTCCAACAAATGGGTCAGACGCGCGGCATACAGATCAACTGCAGCGGCCTGAACTCGATTTCCGTCAGCCAGAAGAGTGGCCCCTTCAGACGTGGTTGCAAGTGTCAGTGCCGCAGGACCAACAAGTCCGGCCTCAACATCATCAGACAGGGCCAATGCGGGCAAGGCCGGGTCACTGCCCGGAAGGCGCGCAACGAGGTCAGCGGCAAAGGGACCGCGCGCGTTTGCCGCTTCGATATCCGTGGCCAACTTGTCTGTCATCCGGCCAATGCTGTCGTCCAACGTCACCCACACTGGCACCCATCCCGCCGCATGAGAAGGACCCGAAATAGCCACTGCCAAATCCACGCAGGCATTTTCGGTCATCCGAGTCATCATGATGGCAAAGGCGGCGCGCACCTCTTTCGGCGTCATCCCGGTTGGCACCACAACCGGTCGGGTCACCACCTGCGCAGGTCCAGTGGCTTTGGCAATCAATGGAAGGTCCAGAGAGGCGATATCCTCAAGCGTCTTGCGCCACGCTGGATCGGCCTTGGCCAATGCGGCCAAGTCTTTCTCAAGACTGCTCTTTTCCGCATCTGTTGGGCTGTGCAGCAGGGCACCGGCGCTTGTCACCGCGCTTGGCGCAACAACCTTGCCTTGCACATCGGTGACCCGGGTCAACACCAGATCACCCTGTCCAGTTGCGACGACAAGCTGGTCGGCATCCGCAGTAATGATCGTTCCTGACGCGGCACCTGACGGGTCGTCTGAAACGACCGCAGTACGGGCCAGCAGGCGCTGTCCGCCCGCGTCGAAACAGGGCAACGTCAGCGGGTTCCAATAGTCGCCGTGATCCAACGCGCGAATAAAACGCACCAGATTCTCGGCAGGTTGGGTGAAATCCAAGGTCGGTATTGGGCGTGCGTCCCGCGCGAAATAACTGCGCTGGCTCAGATCTTGTGGCTGCCGAACTGGTTCGGGTTTCGACAGCTCAGCCATCAACGACGGAAAACTTTCGATCGCTGCGCCGTAGCATTTGGTGTTCAGCGTCAGCGCTGTATCTTCGGGCGTGATCGTGATCGACGCACTGGCCAGCACGTCACCCTCATCCACGCCACCTTCGATCAGATGCCAGGAAATGCCATGGCTCGTTTCTCCGGCCAGTGCCGCCCAGACCGGCGCGTTAAGGCCTGCATATTTTGGCAGCGGACCGTCATGGAAGTTCACAGCCCCGCGCTTTGGTAAGGACAGGACCGCATCGGGAATGATGTCGAGATTGGCAATGGACAACAGCCAATCAAAGGTCTGCCCCTCAAGCCGTGTTGCCAAGTCGGCACCGGGCGCCAGCACCGGCACATTTGCATCGGCAGCCCAAGCCTTCACATCAGCATTACGTGTGACAATCGCTACAATAGAGTGTCCATCTGCACGCAAAAGCTCGCCGCATTGAATGACAAGGCTTTCGTGACCAATCAGGACTGCTGAAAACTGAGACATTATTGGACCAAACCCTATGCTTGAGACTGTGACTTGGTTGGAATGCGTGCCGGTGTTGGGGCGGCAAAAAGCGCGCGTAGATCATGGCGCAGCATCGTCGTCAGGAAACCGGGTGCCGTAGAGCGCGCCTTGCCTGTCACTGCACAGCGCAGTGTATGCAGCGCACCACCCAGCACATGCAAAAGCGTCGCCAGAACCGCATAGGCCCGCCCATGGCTTTTGGAGAAATAGTACCACCTGCTGTCAAACCAATAGTCTGGCACGCGTTGCCATGTCTTCATACCGGTAGAGGCTGATCCTATATGCGCAACCATGCTGGCTGGCACATAGTCGGTGGCGTATCCCGCACGCGCTGCCCGCAGACACAGGTCTGTTTCCTCAAAATAAAGAAAGAAGGTTTCGTCAAAAAGCCCGATCTGATCCAGCACCGATTGCCGCATCATCATCGACGCACCAGCCAACCAATCAACGGTTTGCGTCTGGGTCGGGGTTTCGACTGGTACCTTATAGTTCTTCAAAAGCCGCGACACAGGGCCAAAACGGATCGACCCTTCGAATTCGCTGGCGACGGATGGAAAGCGGAAGCTGGTCAGATGCGTATCGCCCTCTGGTCCGTGAATATAGCTGCCTGCAAAACCCGCTTTGGGTGTGGATTCCAAGTGGTTCAGGAGGACACGAATAGCATCAGGGGCCGGGAAGGCGTCGGAATTAAGAATATAGACGTAGTCAGGAGCAGACCCGTCTGCGAGGTGCGCGCGGATACCCACGTTATTGCCTGCGCCAAAACCTCCATTGCGGCCCGACTGAAGCACGCGGACCCGGCCCTCAGCATCCCAGCCTTGACTTGCGATATGCGCCGATAATTTTTCGAATGACCCGTCCTGACTGTCGTTATCGACAATGACCAGACCACCCGCCATACCGTCCATGGCGGCAAGAGCGGAGTTTGCCGCCTTTATCGTCATGTCGGGAGTCTTGTAGTTCAAAAGAACGGTTAGAACCGTAGGCCCGGACGCATTCATTCCGCTGCCTCCCGGAAATTTGGTGGTGTCGGCGCGGTGGCCCAATCGGTCTCGGCCGCCTCCAATACCTTTTTCATACGCGCCGCGAGAACACGCACGTTTGGCTCCAGAACCATGGAATCATGATCCCCGGGCACCTCGTGAACCGTCACGCCTGGCACATAACGCGTCCAGTCGTTGTCGGGGAACATATAGTGCCGGTCCTTATCCACCAGCCGCCCCGGTGCCACCTCCCACCGCGCCATAAGGGGAGGACGGAACAGCGTTAGCGGGCCGTCCCACGACGTCACTTGATACTTGCCTACACTTTCAAGGAACGCTGCTTCGATGGCCGCGTCATGGAACTGCTGACCCTCTTCGGTCGCTTCTTCCGCTTGGCCACGGCGCTTTTGCAACTCCCAAGCAATACGGTTCTTGGCCCAGGTCGAGACATAGGACACGCCTTCATCCTTCAGATTCAACCAGTTCAGCATGATCCTATCGCGCCGTGACAAGGGTGGACGTACAGGCAGCGGTGTATCGAGCAGGATCACCGAAATGATCTCTTCGCCCTGCGCCTCCAATTGGCGCGCGATTTCGAAGGCAGTAATGCCGCCACCAGAGAAACCGCCCAACATGTAAGGGCCCTTTTCCTGAACTTGCCGCATCTCAGCAATGTAGTCTGCCGCTGCTGCTTCGATTGTGCGGTGGGGTTCCTCGTCGCCGTAAAGTCCACGCGCCTGCAGGCCATAAAATGGTCTGTCCGAGCCTAGCAAATGCGCCAGGTGGCGCAGGTTAAGAACATTGCCGAACATGCCAGCAACGAGGAAAAACGGCGTGCGTGGTCCCCCTTCGCCTGCATGCATCGGCACGAGGTGAGTAAAGCGGCGCTCGGGCCGTGCCTCGGCATCTGTCGCCTTGTCGTCACTGGACGCGGTGTCTTCTGAGACGCCCCCACGCTCGGCGATTAGGGCCGCGACCTTTCGGATAGTCGGTGCTTCGAACAGGACCGATATTGGAAAGTCCACGGAATACGTCTTGCGGATCTTGGCGAACAGCCTGACAGCAATCAGCGAGTGGCCGCCAAGATCAAAGAAACTGTCCTCAGCCCCGATCTGATCAACCCCCAAGAGTTCGGCCCAGAAACCGGCAAGAGTGGTTTCGATGGCCCCCTCTGGTTCAACGTATTCACTGTCGAGTTGGGGTCGTTCAAAGGTTTGTCCGCCGCCCGCGCTGCTGTCGTCAGCTTGACCCGCTTGTTCGATCAAGCCCGGTATGTCGAGCGATGACAGGACAACTTGCGGCGTTTTGAGGGCCAAAGCCCGCAGGAACAACATTGCCCCCTCCTCCGCGCGGATCCCCTGTCCGAGGTTGTGGCGCAGACGCTCCTCGGCGGGTGAGAGAGGTTGAACCACCTCCGCTCCAGCCGTTGTTGCAGGTGTATCCTCGGTGGCGGCGAAACCCACACTTGTCTCCATCCGCCGGATGGAAAAGCCCTGGATCTCTACACAGACCTCGCCTTCGGGCGTGACCAGAGTCACGTCAAAGTTGGCAATCTCACCCGTGGCCTTGTTGTCACCTGCGTTGCGCACCCAGGACAGGATACGGTCAGGCAAGTCTCGGAACACCTTGACCGAACGATAGGAAACCGGGACCCACAGATAGGCCATCGGATCGTATCCCTCGATCAGATCCATGGCCCAACCGGTGGCCAGATCCATTAGGCCCGGATGTAAACGGTAACCAGCTGCAGGATCGTCTTGTGCGACTGTTGGCAAAGACAGCTCTGCGAGCCCTTCTCCTGTTCCCAAGGCCGTGGATTGCAAAACACGCCAGCGATCGCCGAATTGCAGATGCGCCTCTTGGGCACCCTTGAGCGCGCCGCCTTCGGGCGCACGCACCGGGGTCGCACAGCGGGCGGCAATGGCAGCTACGTCAAGCGGAGCTGGAGCCCGCATTGGCAAAAGGGACAAATGCGCTTGTGCGTTCATCTCCGAAGCACCTTCGGAACCGCTTTCCACGGTCATGTCATAGCCTGTGTCACTGCGCGGCAGGCGCAGGGTGACCGCGCGAGTCTCCGCATCCCCAACAGCAAGTGGGCGCAGGAAATAGAGGTCCCGAATTTCGAAAGCGGTGGTTTCACCTTGGGCCCGCAGGGCTTGTGCTGCCAGATCAAGATAGCCCGTGCCGGGCATCAAGGCATCCCCTGCCCCAGTCCGGTGATCACCCAATACCCAGCGATCATGCACACTGTATTCAGCGGTGAATATCCGGTGACCGGCCCGATCAAATGTCTTTTGATCCAGAAGTGGCACGTCCGCAGGCAGCACGGGTGCCTCGGTCCCTGCACCGGTGCGGGCCGCCATCGCATCAGCAGCCATGCCGGTGTCGGCCCAGATACCCCAACCGATAGCTTGAACCCGCGTTTTGCCACCCGCACGGGCCTTGGCATAAGCATTAAGATATTCGTTGGCGGCGACGTAATCGACCTGACCAGCCGGCGCTGTCGCGGTGGAGCTTGAGGAAAACAGGACCATCCAGTCGACATCACCGTCGGGGAAAACCTCTTCGATCACCCGTGTGCCGTGCAACTTGGGTGCAAAGACATCTTCGACCTCGGTCATGGTCTTGGTCTGGATCAGCCCATCCTCAATCACACCTGCGGCATGGATGATGCCAGAGACCGGACCCATCTTCGCTTCGACTTCGGCGCGTAACGCGGTCATGTCCTCGACATTGGAGACATCGGAGGCAAGACACAGAACGTCGCCACCGGTCGCCTCAAGATCCTGAACGGCACGGATGCGGCGGGGCAATGCATCACCCGGCGCAGTGTTGGCCAGCACCTTTTCCCAGTCCTCGCGCGGCGGCAGGCCGCCTCGCGACACCAGAACGATGCGTGCGCCCACGGTTTCGATCAGCTCCTGCGCCAGCGTAAGACCGATCCCGCCAAAACCGCCAGTTACCAGAACCACGCCACCTTTGGTCAGTCGATCCAAACCCGCGTCACATGTGGCCAGAGCTTGTGGCCGCCAAGACATGGAGTAGCGTTTGGCACTGCGCACCGCAGCCATGCGGTTGTCAGCCGGTGACAGGATTTCTTCGAGAACAGGTTGAACAAAGGCCTCAATGTCCGCTTGCGCACGTCCCTTGACCTGCGGCAAGTCCAGATCCAGCGAGGCCACTGAGATTTGCGGGAATTCGCGTGGCATGACCCGTGCCGGGCCGCTGAGCGTTGCCTTTTCAGGGTAGCTCAGCGCTTCACTCGCCACTTGCACAGCACCTGAGCTCAACACATCCATATGTAGGGGCTGGCTCCACCCCTCGTCGCCCATAGCCTGCGCAAGAAACAGCAGACTGAAGAAGCCTTGCTCCAGATTACGATGGAAAAAACTCGACCCCGGTCGAAAGGTCTCTCGGGTGGTTGCCAGCCAACCATGCAGCACCCGATCAGGCAGGAACGTCCGAGCAACAAGATCCCGGACCAAAGCGTCATAGCTGTCGCGCCCGCGTTCCGGCGACAGGATGTATCCGTCTTCACCCACCCGCGCGAAAGTGTCGCCTGCGCGCACCGTGACGATCTCGTGGCCTGCCGTCCGCAACCGATCCGTGACCCGGTCGCACAACCCGGCCTCATCCGCAAACACCAGCCATCGCTGCGGCGGAACGTCGGACAAGTCGCCCGTCACGTCCACATCGCAAGGGGCGTAGTCGGGACGCCAAGACGGTTTCCACCCCCAGCTGTCCGGGTCGTCGTTGCGCATCAACCAGGTATTGACGGTTTCGGTCTGTGGCAGCGCGGGTTCGATGTAATAGGGCGCGCGCTGGAAAGCGTAGGTTGGCAAGGGCAGTTTGACACGCCGGGCCTCTCCCCAAACCTGCGCCCAGTCAATGTCACCGCCAAGCGCCCAGACCCGGCCCAGCATCGCCATGAAGTAGGCGTCATCGGATGTGGTGTCGGCAGAGTGGCGCAACGAACCAATCACCTGATTGACGTCGACACTCGGGTGTTGTCCAGCCAGCGACGACAGCGCTTTGCCCGGACCCACCTCAATAAAGATGCGGTTCTTTTCGGCTAAAGTGCCAACGCAATCGGCAAAGTGCACAGTCCCGCGCAGATGCCCCACCCAGTATTCGGGATCGGTTGCTTCTGCATCAGTGATCATCTGGCCCGAGCGGTTCGAGGTAAAGGGAATCTGCGGCACACTCAGTGGAATGGACCGCAGATAATCGCCAAACTCCTTCAAAATGGGCTCGAGCATGCGCGAATGCGCAGCGATGTCGATCGGGATTCGCTGACAATCCACGTCGCGCGCAGTCAACGCCTCTTGCAACACGTCCAGCGCTGCTTGGGGTCCGGTAGCCACCGACAGGTTCGGCGCATTCACAGCGCCAAGATCCAGATCGTCTCCCAAAAGCGGACGTAGCGCATCGGCAGGCAATGCCACCGACAGCATGCCACCAGCGGGCACGGTGTCGAACAACCGTCCACGCAGGTGCACAAGACCGATGCAGTCCTCAAAACGCATGACACCTGCCACGCACGCAGCAGTATTTTCACCCATGGAGTGCCCGACCAGGGCCGCTGGCTGAACACCCCAACTCATCCACAGTTGGGCCAGCGCATATTCGCAGATCATGATCAATGGAAGCTGAACCGAGGGTTGCGTCAGCCTTGCGTCTGCGTCGGCTTCCTGTCCCTTTTCCGGCAACCAGAGCGCGCGAATATCATAGTCCAACTTCGGCGCGAGGATTTCGAGGCCCTTGTCCATCCATTCGGCAAAGACAGGTTCGGTCTCGTAAAGATCACGGGCCATACCGGCATATTGCGCGCCACCGCCAGGGAACATGAACACGGTGTCGGGTCGATCCAACGCCGTATGGGTAAAGACCTTGCGTGGGTCTCCATCCAACAACGTTTCCGCCGCCTCCTCACGAGTCTCAGCCACCACGACGCGGCGGCGTTCGAAGGCGTGGCGCCCTTCTTTCAAAGTCCAGGCAACGTCAGCCAGATTCTGCTCTGGATGGGACCGCAAATGTGCCGCGAGGTTGGCCGCATTGCCATCTAGTGCAGCCTTCGACCGCGCCGACAAAAGCAGCATCTGGAACGGCCAGTCCGACGGTTCAGACGCCGCACGCTTGGGCGCTTCCTCAAGCACGACATGCGCATTGGTGCCACCGACACCCAGAGAGTTGACCCCGGCTCGACGCGGGCCCTTGTGACTGACCCAATCGCTTAACGTGTCATTGATCCGGAAGGGGGAGTGTTCAAAATCAATAGCAGGGTTCGGCTTTTCATATCCGAGCGACGGCGGAATCTGTTTGTGATGCAGCGACAGCGACGCCTTGATCAGGCTAGCCACACCTGCCGCTGTATCGAGGTGCCCGATATTCGTCTTGACCGATCCAATGCGACAGTAGCCTTTTTCGTCCGTTGTCTCTTCGAAGGCTTGCGACAGGGCGGCTACTTCGATCGGATCGCCCAGATAAGTGCCGGTTCCATGGCATTCCACGTAGTCAATCGTGTCCGCGGTCACACCAGACATCAGGTGCGCCTCGGCGATGGCTTCGGCCTGACCATCCACCGAAGGGGCCAGGTAACCGGCCTTAGCGGCGCCATCATTGTTAATGGCCGACCCTTTGATCACCGCGTAAATGTGATCACCGTCTCGTATCGCATCGCTCAGTCGCCGCAACACCACTGCCCCAGCGCCTGACCCAAAAACCGTCCCTTGCGCGCGATGATCAAAGGCGTGGCAATGACCGTCGGGGGATAGGACTTCGCCTTCCTTGTAAAGGTAACCGCGATGCTGCGGCAGTTCGATCGTGACACCACCCGCGATGGCCATGTCGCAATCATCGTTCAGCAACGCCTGCGTTGCGTAATGCGTCGCCACCAAAGATGTCGAACAGGCAGTCTGCACATTCACGCTGGGACCGGTCATGTCGAAGATGTGGCTGACGCGAGTGGCCAGAAAATCCTTGTCGTTGCCGGTATGACGCAAAAGGAACATGCCCACGTCGTCCACCAGATCGCGGTTGGAACAGATGTTGAAATAGAAATAGCTACCCATGCCGCAGCCAGCGTATACCCCGATGGGCCCCTTGGCCTTAGACGGCGGGTGTCCCGCATTCTCAAGTGCCTCCCATGCAACCTCGAGAAATTGGCGGTGCTGGGGATCCATGATCGCCGCTTCCTTGGGGGACAAACCAAAGAAATCCGCGTCAAAGGTTTCGAAGTTGTCGAGAGGAGCTGCAGCGGGCACGTAGTCGGGCCGTTCGATCAGATGCGGCGCCTCGCCTGCATCCACGAGCTCGTCTCGCGTATAGCGACGGATCGACTCAATGCCCTGGCGCAGGTTTTCCCAATAGGCTTCTGCCCCGTCTGCTCCCGGCAAATGCGCGGCAAGCCCCACGATGGCAATATCCGTTTCAGAGATATCCGGTGCAGCACGGCTCATTGAAATCCACCTGCCTAACAAAAATTCAAAATGCCTTGCCCAGCATAGAACGCCCTGGGCCGTAAATAAATATCGGTATACCAGTAGGGTAAGCGGTGAAGCCAGCCAATAATACTGGATATGCGGCACGAGTGTGGCAGATGTTGGAAAAATGTCTAATCTGAGCGTTTCTGAAAGCCGAAGGGCCCGCCGTTTCTTGCGAGCCCTCTGAGTTTTCTACCTAGGCAGGAATGTTCTGCCCTATTCGATTTCCGCCGCACCAATCGATGGCAGTTCGGGACGGCGTGTCCCAGCAAAAGAAATCATTGAGTTAGGTTCAGCCATGGCCGCTCCAAGCGCTGGAGATCCGACCTGTGGAACCCAGATGCGCCCACTATCTGCTGGCGTTGCAAATGTCGTGTCCAAAGTCGTAACGCTGTCGAAGTCGCGATATCCATTGTAACGGGGTGTGAATGCAAAGACGGGTGTCATTGTGCCATCCGGAGGCGAAACATTGACCGCACCATAAAGGGTCCGCGGCACATTCCTGTTCGGCTCGTGCAAGAGATTGTTTTCGTAGGTGATCGTGAAACCGTTCTCGTTGATCAGCGCTCGGGTTTCCCCGGTGCCTCCAAACAGATTGCCACCAGACAGTAAATTCACCATCGTATTGTTGTAGACGAGGCTGGGCGTTGTCAGGTTGCCCGCGGCAATCCCTGCCCCGGAATCACGGAATACAAACATAACGTTGGCATTGATCCCGAAACCACCGATGGATCTGTTGTTACGCTGCACATCCGGTTGGATCAGGAAGTTGTTGCGCCAGGTACTGCCACCATATGAAACGACAGCCAAATCTGTGGACATGAAACCGCCCAGCAGAATGTTTCCGTCGATCATGGCGTTCACATGAGTATCCGGATTGTTTCCATCGCCATTGGCCATGGTCACAACCGGTCCAGCACTTTCCAACACGCTGGCCCCGAGGTTAAGTCGTGCACCGGCGCGCGATGCGCTGTCTGCAAACCGAATGCACGGCTGTACACCATAAACAGAACCTTGGCTGAACCACCCATTGCGCGAGAACACGTCGCTTGCCCAAATATGAGCACGCTTCGGACCGCCGAAACGGACAGGACCTTGTGTATTGTGCCGCGGGGGCGAGACTCTTGGTCCACCGCCCAAAGCATCGACATGCTGCATCAGCCGCGCGCCGGTATAGGCGCTTGAGACTTGTGTGGAACTGTCAAAGACCGCGTATTCCTGCCAATCGGAAATCGCAGTGTCGTTGATCGTGTACATCGTTTCCCGGTCGCTGTTGGCCGATTGATAGGCAATCGCCCAGCCCGAGAACTCACAACCATCATAAAGTGTGTAGCTGGAACCCGCCCCTGCGGCCAACGCAAACGTCACCGCTGCGCCCGACTCTCTGGTGCTGTCCCACAATCCGCGGCAATCGAGACCGGAAAAAACAATGTCAGCTTCCGCATTGCGCGCCGTTCCAGCACGCAATGCATCGTTGAACAACAAGGAACCGTTTCCAAAGCGGCCGCTGTCCAGCGATAGGATCGGCTTGGCTCCAGAACCGGCGTTGGCCTCAATGCGGAAGCTGGTCGGGCCATTTGGGGTGCTATAAAGCGCCAAGTTGCGGGCCGCGGTAATGACGTGGTTCTGCCCACGCTCCAAAATCACACGGCGTGGGCCTGCGCCGCCGGGCATCTGCTCAATCGCCGCTTGGACATTATCGTAACGCACCGCTCCTGCGGGCGCATTGGGATAACCACCGGCCGCACCATTGGTGTCGACGAACATCGTGGCTGCGCCCTCAAACACCTCGGACGCAGATCGAATGCGCGGTGTGTCGGACGACGTGCCGCCAATCCGAAAAATGCCAAAACCTACATTGCCCGACGACGGTTCAATAACAGCAACTCGTACAACGAACTCACCCGCATCGCGATATGTGTGCGCGCCCAGCGGCCCACGACTCCAACGGCTGTCAAGATTGCCGCGCTGTACCTGCTCGGGCGCCGTGAATTGATAACTGTCGCCATAATCCCAAAACACACACTTGTCATGATAACTTGGATCATAGGCCGCATCATCGCTCAGCGTATTTGTGTCGAAACCGGAAAGCGTCAGATCGAACTGGAAAGCCTCGGGCGCTGCCTGCAGGTTACTGCGGCGAGCGTTGATCTCCACGGAAACGCCCGGCGTTGGCTCCAAGTCCCAAACTGAATCACCTTCTGACATTCGGCCCCATGATGTTGTCATCACGCCATCAATGGACACGACACTGCCCATCGGAAATCCTTTAAAGCATACGGATGGCATTGGAATACTCCTATCTGTTTTTGGATTGTGCAAGAAAGCCAAAGGGTTCGGTCCCGCTTAGGGCACCGTGATCTCGTTTGAGCGACTTGCGGTATCGAGCCCCCTCTGCGAAGCCGTTACGGCAACGCTGAAGTTTGTGCCCTGCTCACCCGACTGGATGACATAGACGGGGACGTCTGGGTCACTTGCATCCACCCCGGCTGAATACCGGATCACCGGCACTCCCAGGTCAGGGTCGTAGGCAAACAATGCTGGCGTGATGTTTAAAACATCACCCGGCACAGCAGCAGCGGGAACCTCCAGCTGCGGCGGTACAAGCGCGACAGGGCCTGCCTCCAGCTCCGCCGGAGAGACCCTGTAGGTCCCGGCGTAAGCTTCGCTGGCTTGCTCTACTTGAAAGGTGCGACCGTCATTGCCGTCGATGCGCAACGTGCCGTCGGCTTCAAGCACAATTTCGAACAAATCCGGAGCGGGTGGTGCGGCAGGGATGTTCACACTGTTCGAAACACTGTTCGTAGCAAGGGCACCTTGAACCGCCGTCGCAGTGATCACGACGGCTGCGCCCTGATCGCCAGCTTGTATAACGTAGAATGGGCTGATTGGGTCGCTTGCATCCACCCCGGCTGAATACCGGATCACCGGTTCTCCCAGGTCTGGGTCATAAGCAAACAACGCTGGCGTGATGGCCAAGGCATCACCCGGCACAGCACTGTCAGACACAATTAGCTGCGGGGGCACCAGCGCAACGGGGCCAGCCTCAAGCTCACTGGGCAACACCCTGTAGCTCCCCACATAGGCATCGCTCGCCTGCTCCACCTCAAAGGCACGACCGTCATTGCCGTCAATGCGCAACGTACCATCGGCTTCAAGCACAACCTCGAACCGATCCGGCGGGGGCGGCGCAGCGGGAATGCTCACACCATTCGACACACTGCCCGCGGCAAAGGTCCCTTGAACCGCCGTCGCAGTGATCGTGACAGCTTCGCCCTGATCCCCAGTTTGCACAACATAGACCGGGTTGGCCGGGTCACTTGCATCCACTCCAGCCGAATATCGGATCACCGGCTCTCCCAGCTCCGGGTCGTAAGCAAACAGTGCAGGCGTAATGGCCAATGCTTCGCCTGGCGCCGCAGTCGCAGGCACCGCAAGCTGTGGCGGCACCAACACAACCGGGCCTGCTACAAGTGCTGCCGGAGAAACGCTGTAGCGCCCTGCATAGTCGCTCGCCTGCTCCACCTCAAAGGCACGACCGTCATTGCCGTCAATGCGCAACGTGCCATCGGCTTCAAGCACAACCTCGAACGGGGACGGTGGGGGCACGGTGATTGCCAGTGACAGGTGGGCGCGACGACCGTTGGCGTCTGTGCCACGCTCACGCAATTGAATGGGGCGGCCATAATCCTCGGGCTGCAAGACGTAGGTTGTATCCACAGCACCGCTGATGCCCTTCCCGTCTCGTCGCCACCGGTAGGTGAGGTTGGGAGGAGCAATTCTATCATCGTGAGCCCAAAGCCCAGGTGCCACCATATGAAGCGCACCCGCTTCCTCGTCATAGGCAATTTGCGGACGCACAAGACGCGTGGGGCGGGTATCCAACACGTTGGATTGAGTTGTGTACTGACCAGCGTATTGCGCGGGTGCCTCCACCTGTATGGTCATCCGAGCCATGTTGACCGGCAATGGAACCATATTGTCGATCTCGGACCTGATGGCCAAATCCTGTACCATCTGGCCATTGGCGGTGGCACGCAGGCCGGATGTATTTGCCCCAGCACTCATCCGAACATTGCCTTCAACGGGTGGGACATCGCACGTTCAAGCGCGTTCCAATCAAATGTCAAAATGTCAGGCATGGGCAAAGATTCCTCATGAGCTTAAAACATCGCGCCACCGGCCTGAGACCAATCCAACAGGGGCCACAGGCACAGCGAAATTCGCGTCAAACCAGAGAATTGCTCCAACACTTTTCAAGCCAGTAAAGGCAGCGTTCGTTGCCTGCGAACACCGCGTGTGGCCTGATAACCGGCGCCATTTTATCGCCGTGGTTTGTGCTTAATTTTCAAAGAGAAACGTGGCATACAATGCGATCATTAGACTCGCGACTGCCAGAGGCAGACATGAAATTGAAAACCAATGGATAACAAATCGTGATACCTCCGGTCGTAGCCTTGCTCGGCTGGCCTCTGGTCGTTTGGGCAGCCACGCGCGGACGAGGACCTGCATTTGTCCTGATTTTCTGCGTGCTCGGCGGCTATCTGTTTTTACCGGAACAAGGCGGGATCGACCTGCCAGCTGCCGGTGCATTGGACAAACTTACAATACCGGTTTTGTGCGCTTTGCTGTTTTGCGCCTTGAGTCAATCCCGTCAGCCGCAGGACATCACTATGCTGACCGGCTGGTTTCCAAAACAAATGCTGGTGATCGGTCTGATCAGTGTCTTTATCATCGGATCCATTCTCACGGTTCTAACGAATCCCGACGCCTTCTTTTCCAATGGGCAGTTTCGCCCAGGTCTGCGTATTTACGATGCTGGGGCCATCATTCTAGGGGCGATTTACACAATCCTGCCCTTGTTGCTCGCGCGCAAGTTCCTCGCCCACCCGAGAATGCATCGAATGCTGCTCTTGGGATTTTGCATTGCCGGCCTGATTTATACTCCGCTGATTCTGTTCGAGCTCCGCATGTCGCCACAGCTCAACAACATGGTTTACGGCTTCTTTCCGCATTCCTGGCTGCAACACCTGCGTGGCGACGGATATCGCCCGGTGGTTTTCATGCATCACGGGCTTTACCTCAGCATCTTTCTTGTGGTCGCGGTGATCGCCACGTTCGGGCTCGCCCGTCTCAACACGGGGGCGGCGCGCGCCAAGTTTCTGGCGGCCGGATGTATGCTCTTTGTGATCTTGGTTTTCAGCAAGTCTCTCGGGGCTCTGGTCATTGCAGTTCTACTTGTTCCGCTCGTGCTTTTCTTACCAATGCGGCTACAACTACTAGCCGCGGCAGTGATCGGGTTGATCGCGCTCAGCTATCCCATTGCACGCGGCGCCCATATCGTTCCGGTGGATTGGCTGCTGGCTCAGGCCACCGCTATTGATCCGGAACGGGCTGCATCGCTTGGGTTCCGTTTCCACTTCGAGGAATTGCTGCTGCAACGGGTCGAAGAACGGCGGCTCTTTGGTTGGGGTGGTTATGGACGCTGGATGTTGACCGACCAGGATACCGTAGCAGACGGTGAGTGGATCATCGTCATGGGTGAAAGTGGCTGGATCGGGTATCTTTCTAAGTTTGGCCTGCTGGGCCTACCTGCTCTTTTAATCTGGTTCCGCGCACGCCGTGATGGCATCGGGATGGAAAGTGCCTTCATAGCGCTGGCGTTGACCGCCGGGATGATCGATCTCATTCCCAATTCTGGCATGACACCCGACAAATGGCTATTGGCTGGCGCGCTTTGGGGACGCCTGGAAATGGGGCGTATCAGCGATACAGAGGAACAAACAAGCGAGGCTCCGCCCTTGCGTTTTGGGATGCGGCGCCCGGCAACGCAAGCTGACCCGGGACAACCTGCAGGCCCCGCCAGCATCTACACCCGTCAGCGCAAACGGGTGGAGCGGCGCACATGACCCAAACGATCGCTGCCATCATCATTGGGCGCAATGAAGGCGAACGGCTGGTCCGAGGTTTGGCTTCGGTGCAAGGGGTCGAGCGCGTGATCTATGTCGACAGCGGCTCGACGGACGGATCTCAAGAGGCTGCCAGCACGGTTGGCGCCGAAGTGGTCTCACTCGACATGTCGCGCCCCTTCACGGCCGCGCGTGCACGCAACGCCGGACTAGACCGTGTACGCAACAGTGGATCGCGACCGACCTTCGTTCAATTCATGGACGGCGATTGCGAGTTGCAGCCAGGATGGCTCGCATCCGCCACCGCTGCACTCAATGAGGATCCAAGCCTTGGCGTGGTTTTCGGCCGCCGCCGCGAACGCTTTCCCGACGCGACGATGTACAACCGGTTCTGCGACTGGGAATGGGATGTACCCGTGGGACAGGTGCGGTCTTGCGGCGGCGATGCGCTGATGCGCATGGATGCCCTCGATGCCGTTGAGGGCTACAATCCTGGCCTCATAGCCGGTGAAGAGCCGGAAATGTGCGTCCGTCTTCGGGCCGCTGGTTGGACAATACAACGCATTGATCACGAAATGACGTTACATGATGCGGCAATGACGCGGTTTGGCCAGTTCTGGTCACGCGCACGACGGGCTGGCCATGCTTGGGCCGAGGGCGCAGCCTTGCACGGTGCGCGCCCCGAGCGGCATTGCGTCCCGGAAACGCGTAAGGCTTTGATCTGGGGATTTGGTATACCGCTGTCGATCTTTGCTCTGGCCCTCGTGATCGGTCCAACTGGCCTGTTGTTTTTTTGCGTCTATCCCGCGCGCGCCATCCGCTTCGGGCTGCGCGAAGGCGGGACAACCGAGGCATGGGAGCGCGCCTTTCTGCTAAGCTCAGGGAAATTTCCCGAAGCATTGGGCGTGCTGGAATACCACACCCGACGCTTGATCCGCCGCCCTCGAGGCTTGATCGAGTACAAATGAGGCTCAACGGCGGTCGGTCAATAGTCACTGATCCAACATTGCGATTGAACCCAACAACGCCTTGGCCCCCTCACTACGATGATCAGAGCTGCATGATTTCCAAACGAGGCGTCAAGAAAATGACCGCTATGTCTCCGCCGGCGTAGAGGCGGATCCAAACGCATCTTCGTCTCGCAAAAGGTCAGAGCCGACTTACAGACTGAGCAGAACGCGAACCTACCCCGGCCAAAGCGCCGCACGTTCCTTTTCTATCTCGGCCACTGCACGTGTCTTGCCGATCATCAAAGCGCGCATCTGATAGCGTCGGATGAAGGCACGCAATTCTTGATCGCCGTGGCGCTCCGCCCCGCGCAGCAACGCAGCCAGATAACCTTGGATAATTGCAAGCCCCCCAAGAACATAGGGCTTTTGGCGCATCTTGTTCACGGCTGACGCGGTTAGAAACAGGGGGCCCGTACCCATGTAATACTGCCCGAACCCATGTCGGCGTCGACCGGTAAAAATGCCTGCCTGGCTCGAACCCATGGGGCGCAGGTGGTTAAAGCGCAATTCGGGCACATCCCAACTGACCGCTTTCCAGCCCATCATCCGCGCCTTGTGGCAGTCGATCCCGTCCCACATCACCTCACGCACAAAACCGCCAAGGGCCTCGAATGCAGAAACGCGATAAAACTTGGTCATTCCAAGGGACATGTCATCCGATATGTTCTCGGACACCATATTACCCTTTTCATCCTCGAAATAGGCCTTGCCGGAACAGGAGGCGATACGCGGATCTGCTTCCATTCGCTCCATGAGACCTTCGAAATACCCTTGGGGTAAATCCAGATCCAAATCCAGCTTGCACAGGTAAGAGAAGTCAGGCGGATTGATCGTTTCGTAGCCGTAGTAAAATGCTTCTATTACCCCTGGGCCGACCGCACGCTGGCCACGATCGGGCTTTGGCACCACTCGAATCCAGTCATGACGCGCAGCATAATCTGCGAGAATCTGCGGCGTCGCATCAGAAGATCCGTCGTCCACAATCACCCACAAGGTTGGCCTGACAGTCTGCGCCACCACGCTGTCCAGCGTGCGGCACATATACTCGGCCTCATTTCGACATGGGGAAATCAACACGTAAGCGCGAGGATCAACCATGGTTCATCGGTCCCAAAATCATTTAATCTATGGCTGCGTTCTTGCCCGTTCATACCTGTCCCTGCAAGGGTTGCTGACTGGCAACGGGGGCTCTTTTTCGCCAATGTGTCCTGCGAAATGTCTCAACAATGATAGCGCACTAAGATATAGGTGGGACTGATAACGTCCATTTTTTAACAGAATAGCTTTTCCAAGGAACTCAGGACCGATGACCGCTTACTACAACATCGACCCCGACACACTTTTGATCGACAACGATGCGGCCAAGGCCGCCGGCGCCGCTAAGGCAGAGATTTATCAGGCTGCAGAACCCTATCACCACGCCTGCATCGACAACTTCTTGCCGGAAGCACTTCTTGAGAACGTGCTCAACGAGCTCGAAACTCTCCCGGCACCAGAAGAAGGGTACAGCCGCGCACAGGAGAACCTGAAGTTCTCATATATTCCTGAGCGCCTGCCAGCTTACACAAAGAACCTGTTCTATGCGTTCAACTCGCGCCCATTCATCCTGTTTCTGGAACAGATGACTGGTATCAAGGGGCTTATCCCAGACCCGTATTTCATGGGTGCAGGTATTCACAAAACACTCAATGGTGGGCATCTGGACATCCATGCCGATTTCAACCTCCACGGACCGATGCAGGTAGAGCGACGACTGAATGTGCTGATCTACCTCAACAGGGACTGGAAAGAGGAATACGGCGGCTCGTTCGAAGTGTGGGACAAGGAAATGACCCGCAAAATGAATAGCTTTGTGCCGAAATTCAATCGGATGGTCTGTTTCTCGACCGGGTCCGACACATTCCACGGCAATCCCGAACCCGTGAACCACCCCGAGGGCGAAGCGCGCCAATCCATTGCGTTGTACTACTACACCGCCACATGGGATGCGACACGCAAGGAGCACACCACGCTCTTCAAGCCTCGCCCCGGCTCCAAAGACAAGGCGGACAGGCTTGTTGCGCGCCGAGCACTGATGCAGGATATCCTGCCACCTATCGTGTATCGCAAACTGGCCGGACCGCTGAGCCGCATTGGATTCTAAATCTCTTCCTTGCCCGCAGGCAGAAGACCTTGGGCTTTGAAGAAACTGTGTAAGATGACCCCAAAGTTGGGACAAAACCTCTGTTGAGCAGGCACGGTCGCCCCCAATTGACAGTTGGGAATATGATGGGTCTTGATTGGATTTGAACGCGCATGCATTCCTCGGATACCATTTCGTCTAGGCACCCAAGCACCGGATTCATGCATTGGGGCACTTTTTGGCTGTTGGTCACAATCCTGGGGGCGATGGCCTTCTTTTGGGACGGAACGCGCGCGCTGCTGGCGGCGTGGCAACTGCCTGAATACAGCCACGGACCACTGATCCCGATACTGTCTGGCCTGCTTTTCTTGCGCCAACTAAAGGCGGTTCCAGAAAACTCGGGTGCGGTGCGTATCCGTTGGCCCGGTGTGGTGGTCATCCTCGCTGCCGTAGCCCTCGGCAGCTTGGGAAAGCTGGCCAATATCGATGACATTGTAGCTTACGCCCTGATTCTGTGGGTTGGTGGTGTCCTTCTGATCAGCTTTGGCTGGACAACGGGCAAACATTTCTGGCCCCCTGTTGTGCACTTGGTCTACATGCTCCCACTGCCGGGCGTGCTCTATTACAAGATGACCACTTGGTTGCAGTTCATCTCTTCTGAGCTGGGGGTTTGGTTTCTCAAGCTGTTGTCCGTGCCAGTGTTTCTCGATGGCAATATTATCGATCTTGGCATTATGAAACTACACGTGGCCGAGGCCTGTTCAGGCTTGAACTACCTGTTCCCAATCCTCAGCTTCTCCTACATCTTCGCCGTGCTTTACCGCGGACCGATGTGGCACAAGGCAGTGCTCCTGATTTCTGCGGCACCGATTACAGTGCTGATGAATTCGGTGCGCATAGCCTTAGCCGGCGTGGTCGTGAACGTTTACGGGCCAGATTGGTTGGACGGATTTACCCACTTCTTCGAAGGGTGGGTTATTTTTGCAATCTGCATTGTCCTGCTCTTCCTGCTCGCCAAGATGATGCTAATGTTCCAAAGGCAAAAAATGAGCCTGCCTCAGGCATTGGATCTGGACACAGACGGACTGCTGACCCAAGCAATGCGATTGCGGTTGGTGCAACCATCTGCGGCGCTGATTGCCTCCTCTTTGGCAGTATTGATGACAATAGCTGTCTTCCAGGTGCTTCCCCAACGCGGCGATTACACTGTGTCTCGTGACAGCTTTGTCTTGTTCCCCCGCAGCCTGGGGAAGTGGCAGCAAGTTGGTCCACAGCAGTTTCTCACACCGGACGTTGAGGCGGTTTTGCGTGCAGACGACTATCTGCAGGTTGATCTGGCTCACAAAGGGTCTTCCTCCGGTCCCAGGATTGGTCTTTTCATGGCCTGGTACAACGATCAGTCCAAAGGTGGCGTACACAGCCCCGAGATTTGTCTACCCGGTGGCGGCTGGGAAATTGCTTGGCTGGAGCGCACCGATATTGCCGCCGAACTCAATAGTCCCACCCCTTTTGAGCTGAACAAGGCAATCATCCAGAAGGGCGAAATCAGAATGATGGCCTACTACTGGTTCGAACAAAAGGGGCGGCGCATCGCTTGGGATTTCGAAGCAAAATACTTGTTGATGGTGGATGGGATTCGTACCGGCCGCACGGACGGGGCCTTGGTCAGGCTGACAACTCCGATCAATCCTGGTGAAAGCGACGCAACCGCTGCTGCACGATTGAACGACTTGGTTGCCGATCTCACCCCGGCCCTACCGCGGTTCCTGCCGGTTGAATAGTCCCTGCGCACGTGTCTCACAGACCTTATGCGCACCATTCCGTGGCATAACGACCGGCACCTGATCCCCGGTTGATCCAACCGGTGCATTCTTGCAGGATTCAAGTTGCCGTGAAGTTTTTTGAGGCCTCACAATGCTTAGATCTATTGTTGATTATGTTACGACACCTTCGAATTTCCTGATCCTGTTCATTGTTTTGGGTCTGTGCCTGATCGTCATGCGCTGGCGACGGTTGGGTTTGGTAAGCGGCGCGTTTGGTACGATCGGGCTTTTGATATTTGGTTACAGTTCCGCCGGGGAAGTGCTGATGGCGCCCCTAGTGACGCGTTTTCCGCCTGTTTCACTCGAAACGGTCCCTGCCCCCGATGGCATCGTGGTTGTAGGCAGCGGCATCAACGAAGTTCATGCCCAGCATACCGGCGCTTTGTTGGAATTGAAGGAAGACGGGGACGCTGTCCCGATCGTGGGATTGCTTGCACAACGCTACCCGCAGGCGCGTATCGTTGTCACCTCGGGCAGTCCTCTCCCTCCCCCATTGGGACCCGCCTACGGCATCCAACGTATTCTTCAAGAATTCGGTGTCACCAAAGATAGGATCATCATCGACGCCACATCGACCAACACGGTTGAAAGGGTGCGCAATGCCATAGCCTTGATCGGCGAAGATAGGAAGAAAACGTGGTGGGTCATAACATCTGCCCACCGTATGCCCAGGGTAATCGGCGTCTTTCGAAACATGGGCATGGAGCCTGTACCTTACCCCGTTGACTTCCGTTGGATCCCGCCATTTGACCCGCTCTATACTTACCATTTGACGGATGGGCTGCGGATGACAGACTTGGCGTCCAAGGAATGGAGAGGCCTCGCTCTCTACTGGTATCAAGGGCACACCGATACCTTTTTTCCATCACCCTGAGCATCATCTATCTTTTGCGACAAAAGTAACTTCTGCCTACCGAAGTGGTTCGCCGAAATCATCTCAGCACCGTATTCCTGTTCTAGTGCCTTTTGTTGTCGTTGGCTGTGACGCAGACACATGCAGCCAGTCCCTCCAACCGTCCAACGAAACTGCGTCTGATATACGGTTTTACTGCTTCGGACTTTTCAACCATAACGCTTAGACAAACGCAGGGGCATATGACTTTTCCGGCACGTACTTTCTCAAACACGAGTGCCATCGCAGCTGCTGCAGTTGATTTGCTCAACCTGTCCTTGACCGCTATCCAAACACGTTCTGAAATGACGATCATTGGTCACAATATGTCTGCAGCGCGAAAAAAATCCCACCAGTCCGGGATTAGACTGCCCAGGTTCCGCCCTCACGACAGAGTTTCTGGGCAAGCCTGCAGGACAGCTCACTAATCAAGGATCAGAGTACTTATCTTGATCTCCGCCCCAGCATCTAGCTTTCTTGTGTGGCTTTACACCGATGTCCGCGGACTGGCAGCCTTTCTGATGTCATTGTCATTTTCAAAGCACCACTGATTGGGTCAGGCTCCATTGATTTTGGCATTGTGGCATGATCCACCGGTCAAAAAACAGGCAGTGATATGGACGCCTTTGTCTGGCTGATCGATGGGCAGATGACGCATTTGGAGCTCTATTTCCCAAAGCGCAGGTATAAGCGGCGCAATCGTATCGAGATCATGTTTGGCCGATTGAAAGACTGGCGGCGGGTTGCAACTCGATACAACCGCTGTCCCAAGGCCTTCCTCTCCAAAATCGCCCTCGCGGCTGCCATCATCCGTTGGATGTGAGGCCCGAATTTAAGAACCATGCAGGCGGTAACGCCGACCAGGGAGAGACTCTAGCTCCAGGTCAGTGCCGAATCCATCTGCATCACGTTCCTGCCATTCTGTATCCCACAATGCTAATAATTTTCACGACGGACTATCTGACAACAAACTCAGCGTGAAGTGCTCCAGCCGCCTTTATGCTCTTTAGGATATCGATCATGTCTCGAGGAGCAACGCCAAGTGCGTTTAGGCCCGCTATCACCTCTGACAAGGACGTGCCCCCCGGAACTTCGGCAAGGCCGGGGCCATCTTCTTCTTGTAGATCCACGGTCGTCCTGGGGACGACGACAGTTTCGCCTTCTGCAAACGGGTTCGGCTGTACGGCCAGTGGCTGTTCCTGAACGCGCAATGTCAGGTTGCCCTGCGACACCGCAACACGGGAGATACGCACCTCGTCACCCATCACGATTGTTCCGGAGCGCTGGTCGACCACGACCCGAGCTCTGCGCTCCGGTTCAACCGCTATGTTTTCAATTCGCCCAAGTGCATGCGCGACTGACCTCGCGCGGGTCTGACGAACGTCCAAGGCAACAGTGCCCGAATCCAGCATGGTTGCAACAGGTCGACTGAAGACGGCATTGATAGCATCCTCGATCCTCGCTGCTGTTGTGAAGTCAGGGTTGCGGAGGGCGAGCCGCATGTCTGTTAAGTTTCTGAGTTCAAATTCAATTTCCCGCTCAATACGCGCTCCGGATGGAATGGTGCCTGATGTTGGCACACCTTGAGTAACACGCGCGCCATCCCCTTCGGCAACGGCGCCTCCCGCAATGATTGTGCCCTGGGCAACGGCGTAAATCTCGCCATCTGCGGCGTTCATCGGGGTCATGACCAACGTTCCACCCAGCAGGCTTTTTGCGTCGCCAATCGCCGATACTGTAATGTCGATCTGGCTGCCGCTGCGCGCAAATGGTGGCAAAGTTCCAGTCACGATGACCGCCGCAACATTCTTGGGGCGAAACTGCTCGCCAGTGACATTAACGCCCAGACGCTCAAGGATGTTCGTCATAATATCTTCGGTAAACGGCGCGTTTCTGAGACCGTCTCCGGTTCCGTCCAGCCCAACAACAAGGCCGTATCCCACAAGATCATTGCCACGCACCCCATCGAAATCGACCAAATCCTTGATCCGAACAGGGCTTGCTGCTGCAACGCCTCCGACGAGCAATGCGATTATGCAGATAAGGGGCCGTATCATCTGATGAAGTTGACCAGTGACAGGTCGGATGTACGAGCGGTGATCGTGTACAAGCTTTGAAGCTGGAATTGGACTGCCTCCAATTGGGTTGCGGTTTCGTAGGGATCGGCTTCCAGAAGTGCGCCTTTGGCGAGCTGCAGTGACGTATCGCGGGCTGCATTCCGAGCCGTGACCGTATCAATGCGTGCTTCGGCAGCCCCAACGCCGCTTTGGGTCCCTGTCAGTGCCTCTTTCGCCTCCAAAAGGCTTATGCCAGCTCTTACCAGCAGGTCACGCTGGTTTCCGGCTGATAGCCCCAAGCCGCTATCAGCTGCCACAGCTGCCAAAGCGACCCCCTTGAACAGGTCGCGAAACACTTGGTTATCCGCTTTCAAATCAACCGAAATTTGTTCATCTTCTGCCAATTGAAATGGCGCGATTGAGGCGTCGGAGCCGGTATATGCCGAGGCGCGAAAACCGGCTGGATCATCAAACCATTGGTCAACAGCTGTTTCGATGTCGGACACGGTTGTGTTGCCTGCGATAGCGGTCCGTAGATCGGCAAGGATCACGTCAGCACTGTTCAGCGCCGACTGATCCGTTGCCGCGCCCGCAAAGATCGATCGTCCTGCGCTGGATGTGTTAAGAACCGACACGAGACTTCTGAACTCGTTTTCTGCATCAGTCGACATTTGCTCCAATATCGGTCCATTGGCGCTGGCTCCGACTGCAAGAAGCGCTGTGCTGAGCTGGCCAACCCCAAAATCCACGCGATCAAGCGCGCTTTGCACTGACGACGCAAATTGTGCGGCTTCTGTTCCCGCCACCTTGTAAGCCGCAAGACCGCGCAAATCGCTTTCTATATCCGACAAGTAGGCAACATTTCCAGCAAGGACCGACTTGGTGTCGCTGACTTGGCCACTTGCCAGTTCCTCAGTCAAGCGGGCCATATCCGCCTTGATGGATGCACCACGTCGTTGCAACAGAAATGTCTGCGCGAGGTCGCCCAATCCGTAGCTGTTCATTGTCAAATCCTCAGAATCATGTCGAACATTTCGTCGACCGTTGAGATGACCCGTGCGTTTGCGGCATAGGCTTGCTCTAGGATCATCAGATTTTGAATCTCCACATCTGTGTCGACGCCTGCCGCCAGCTCAACTTGCTGCAACTCGGCGAATTGAGCAGAGGCGAATGACATCTGTCGATCTGCTCTGAGCCGTTCAGTCCCGATTTGGGATGACATGCTGACCACGATGTCCTTCAAACTGAGCGGAGCCGACCCAAACTGAGTGGACGCTTGCGGTCGTGTCGTCTCCAGAGCATCGGTTAGTGCGATCAAGAGTGTCGCATCACCGGCCTCGCCTGGTGTGGCTGCACCCAAACCGTCGCGCATGCGCCAGGTTTCGCCGCCCTGGTCGGGATCGACCAGCGCATTGAGAGAAAGGCGGCTGGCCAAACCAACGTCGGCCGCTGGATCCATCGGGTTGTTCGCGTCTGTGAACAGCCCCGCATCACCGACCCCGAGCGTGGGATCAACGGTGCTGTCTTCGAAGCGTTCGATCAGATCGCGGGCAACTGCATCGATCTGCAATTGGGCTTTCGGGGCAATTTCGTCCCGTATTTCGAATTGTGCGCCCAACGTTCCACCATGCAAACGACCATTTGCTGAAGACGTGTTTACTGAGATCCCGTTGAGTGTCAGGCCCGACAGCGTTCCATCGTCTATGGACTCGTATGGTGTGACAAGTTTGGCTGGTTCAAAACCAACTTCAACGGCCTGACCTTCGAGCAGTATCGCGCCGCCGACAGAATATAGTGACACTGCGCCTCGGTCTCGCGGGATTGTCCGAACCGGGACCATTTCGCTTATCTCATCAATGAATTGCTGGCGCTGATCCTCGAGGGCTGGCAGATCGATGTCATTTACATTGCTTGCCACAATGCGGGCATTCAACGTCTCAACGCCTTTGAGGGCGTCATTCAGTCTTTTGACCTGTGTGTTGATGCTGTGATCGGCTTGGGTGCGTGCATCTTGAATGCCTTGCGCCACCGAATTGATCGATTGGGCGAGGTCCTTGGCCGCGAAAGCCGCCGCCGTGAGACGTTCTGCGGCATCTGGCCTGCTGCTCGCCGTGATCAAGCTTTGTTCGAAATCAGAAATGCGCGCAGCGAGCGACGCCGGATTGTCCGGTGTTCCAACCAAGTCTTCGATCCGCGTCAGTGCCGCCGCCGTCTCAATGCGATAGCCGGTCTCCGCTTCGGCGAGCCGTCGGTCGTTGATGATTTGCTGATCGACATGCCGCGTGATGCCGTTGATCCGCACGCCAACAGCACCGCCACCGCTGTCGGATGAAACCGAGAGCGTTCGACGCACATATCCCGCAGTGTTTGCGTTCGCAATGTTCCCCGATACGACTTCCGAGCCGCGGCTTACCGCCCGGATGCCCGACATGGCCGAGGAAAGTGCACTGGTCAGTGACATGTTGCCAACTCCCGCCTTCGTTCACTTAGGTTGTCGAAATTACCGTTTGATATTGGTGGTTTCCTGCAACATCTCGTCCACGGTCTGGATGACCTTGGCATTTGACGAATACGCCCGCTGTGTCTGGATCATGGCGGTCAACTCGCCAGCAACATCAACGGCGGATTCCTCGCGCGCATAAGAGACGATATCCCCGGTCGGCCCGTCACCTGCATCCCATAGGAAAAAGCTCCCGCTGTCGGGGGAGGGCAGATATGTCTGCTGATCCAGGGCCACCATGCCGTTCGGATTGGGTAGGTCGACCAGCGGGATTTGAAAGATTGTCCTGCTGATTCCGGTGTCAAAGAAGGCTGTCACAAAGCCGTTCGCATCTACTTCCACACTTGTCATATTGCCCACCGGAGACCCGTCCTTTGAGATCGACAGCGGTGCAAAGCTGTCTGACAGCTGTGTGAGGCCATCACTTTCGCCCAATTGCCCAATATTGATTTCCAGGGGGCCACCCTCGGCATTGATGACGATATTGCCGGTGGCCGGATCATAGGCTCCGCCGCTTGTCGTTGTGACTGACGCCAATGTGCCGCCAGCAGTCCGGCTGTCATCAAACGTCAGAACGTATTCTCCGACCACTGCCCCGCCCAGGGCTGAGTCGGTCAATTGCATCGTCCATTCATTTGATGTGCCCGTGCCTGGAACCGTCGGTGTGAAACTCACGTTGATGGTTTCAGAAGTGCCCAGGTTGTCGAAATACTCGATGGACAGGTACTGTGCTTCCCCCACCGAGCCTGCATCTGTATCGGTGGCAGGCAGATTTACCCCAAGCGACATCGCTGTTGTCGGTTCGCCCGAAAACTGGTTCACATTGATTTGCACAGGCTGAAGCCCATCCGATGTATCCCGTGGGAACGTTGGCACTGTCCCATCGGCGAGAGCGGGCCAGCCAAGCAGAACAAGCCCTGAATCAGACCGCAGATAGCCCTGCGCATCAGTGCGGAACGAGCCGGTTGTGGTCAGCAACATCTGGCTATTGCCGTTCGACACGTTCACATCGCTGCTTTGCGCGACAGGCAGCATACCCCGTCCGCGCACGGCAAGGTCTGTTGCATTCGACGTCGATACCAGAGACCCGCGTTGATCGATCAGCCGCGAAGTCGAGGCACGAACTCCCCCGGCGGAGTAGCTTCCACCGCTGGACGAAACGACAAGCGACTGAAAATCAGTCTGAACACGTTTGTACCCGTAGGTCGAAGAGTTCGCGATATTGTCTGAAATGGACGCAAGCCGCGTCGCGTTTGCCTGTAGCCCTGCAACACCTGCATTGAGCGAGGAAGAGATTGTCATGGACACGCCTTTCTGCTGTACCGACCGAATTTGGACAACAGATAGGCGGGCCGCCTTAACGCAGGGCTAACAGATAAAATCCAAGCTATTCCTGCCAATCACTCCCTCAGGAAAATCACCTCCAGCCGGTTGTTGCGAACGGCCATCGGGTTCTTGACGGCGGCTTCGCGGTCCGCGTGCCCGGTGACTCGTTCGATCCGTTCGCCTGGCACCCCTGTTTGTTTCAAAAGCCTACGCATGGCATCCGCCCGCGCCACGGACATCTTCCAGGTGGATCGTTCTGCAATGACAATAGGTTGCGCCTGCACATGCCCTTCAACTGCAATATCGTTTTCGACCGCTCGGGCGGCTTCTGTGATCAGTCTGGACAGATCCCGCAACAAAGGCGTTGGGATATCGGTTCCTTCTTCGAACAGCGGGGTGTCCTCAAGCGCGAATATCTCGACCACCAGGCCCTCATCGGTCAGACGAGTCACGATGTGTCTGAGGTCATTGTCCATGACCTTCGTTTCGCCGCCTTTGCCCAGCAGTTGAGCCTCAAGTGACTCGAATGCTTCATCCTGTGCCGCTGTGAGGTCACCCTGATCACCTGATCCGGTGTCGCCACGTGCCTGCTTGGACTCAGTTGGACGCTTCGATGATGCGCCCGTACCGTTCTGAGGCAGCGTTACCTCGGAAAACACGCTGTCGCCGCCAAACGCACCATCCCCACCGCCGGAAATGCGGTTGATTGGAATCGTCGGCGAAAAGTAGTCCGCGATCCCCTTGCGTTGCTTTTCGGTTGTTGCATTCAGCAGCCACATCAACATGAAGAAGGCCATCATAGCGGTCACAAAGTCCGCATAGGCCACTTTCCAGGCGCCACCATGGTGACCACCGCCGCCTGACACCTTCTTTTTCTTGATGATGATTGGCCGCGCATTGGCTTGCGCGCTCATTTCCCACACCTCATTTTCACCCGATCCGAGGCGTATCACGCAGCATGTTACGGCTGGCTTAACACATAGAATTGTCGACAATTTGCGGCCCATGGTCTTGTGCCGGCGCTCAGGCAGTGCGCAGATGCGACATGACCTCTTCCTTGCATGATAGCCGGTATGCATGGCTGCGCCTTGCGCTGACCCTTGCGATTGCGATGGTCGCCAATGTGGGCATGTGGGCCATAATCGTCATCATGCCTGCCGTCGAAGCCGAGTTTGGCGTCAGCCGGGCGTCGGCAAGCCTTCCATATACACTGACAATGATCGGATTTGCCGTGGGCAACTTTGTTGTCGGACGGGCCGTCGATACCTGGGGTGTATCGCGTGTCCTTATTGTCTGCGCCATCGCCATCGCGAGCGGGTATGGGCTGGCGACGCTCAGCGGCTCCATCCTGAGCCTTTCTATGGCGCAATTGCTGATCGGGTTCGGAACGTCTGTTGGGTTTGGTCCGTTGATTGCCGACATCTCGCACTGGTTCCTCAAACGGCGCGGCATTGCCGTGGCGATTGCGGCTAGCGGGAATTACCTGTCTGGCGCCATCTGGCCGATCCTGCTTGCGGACATTCTTGAGGATCAGGGATGGCGCGCGGCCTATGGAGTGCTGGCCATGTCCACGCTCGCCGTTGTCATCCCGCTGGCCTTTGCATTGCGCCGCCAGGTCCCCGACAGCGCCCACCAATTGGCTGAAGCCGCATCGAGCGCGAATGCGGTCTCATCCGGCCTGTCGCCGCGGGCACTAAGCTTGCTTCTCGGCCTTGCTGGAGTGGGGTGCTGCGTCGCGATGTCGATGCCGCAGGTGCACATCGTCAGCTATTGCGTTGATCTTGGCTACGGGCCTGCGGTGGGGGCTGAAATGCTGGCGTTGATGCTGTTGGGCGGGGTTGGATCACGCTTGGTATCAGGTTTGCTGGCAGACCAGTTGGGAGGTGTTAAAACACTGCTTCTAGGGTCTGTCCTGCAATGCATTGCATTGCTTTTGTACTTGCCGTCGGATGCCCTTATCTCGCTCTACGTCGTCAGCCTGATCTTCGGGCTCAGCCAGGGTGGGATCGTGCCCAGTTACGCGGTGATCGTGCGGGAATACATGCCCGCGCGAGAGGCCGGCGCGCGGGTCGGGTTTGTCATGATGGCAACGATCCTTGGCATGGCTCTGGGCGGTTGGATGTCAGGCTGGGTCTACGATGTGACAGGCAGCTACCAAATGGCATTCTGGAACGGGATCGCCTGGAACGGGTTGAATATTGTCATCATGCTCTGGCTGCTCAGCCGCAGCAGATCCCAAGGGATGCTGCGCACAGCATGACCTACGGTGCGATAGGGGCGCTTACGCTGCCACAGCTGCGCTTCGGCTGCTAACCCGGTAAGGCGGACGTGTCGTCCGCCCGCGTCAGCCCTTGTCAGGCACCATGGGACCGCTGAGGTGATCCTCTCCCCGAATGCGGGCCAGTTCGATCTGTTTCTGGCGTTCGCGAAAGCGGGCTTTGTCCTCGTCGCTGGTCTCATCCACGCAGTGGTGGCAGCTGACGCCCGCCTCGTATTCCGGACGGGCTTGATCAGCGGGCAGAATGGGCCGGCGGCAGGCGTGGCACAGCTGATGCGGCCCCACCTCAAGCCCGTGCCCTACGCTTACGCGCCCATCAAAGACAAAGCATTCGCCCTGCCACGTGCTGTCCTGCGCGGGCACCTCTTCGAGGTACTTCAGAATGCCACCCTTGAGGTGAAACACATCTTCCACACCCTGACCCAGCAGGTAGTTGGTCGATTTCTCGCACCGAATGCCCCCTGTGCAGAACATCGCCACCTTCTTGTTGTGAAAGCGATACTTGTTTTCTTCCCACCACGCAGGGAATTCACCAAAGCTGCGGGTATGCGGGTCAACAGCGCCGTCAAAGGTGCCAATGGCCACCTCGTAGTCATTACGGGTGTCGATGACGGCCACATCCTCGCGCCCGATCAGGTCGTTCCAGTCAGCCGGATCGACATAGTGACCGACGCGGGCTGCCGGATCGACATCGGGTTGCCCCATAGTCACGATCTCGCGCTTCAGGCGCACCTTCATCTTGCCGAAAGGGGGCGTCTTGCTTGTGCTTTCCTTCCACTCCAGATCGGCGCAACCAGGCAGGGCGCGGATGTGGGCCAGAACCGCTTCAATTCCCGCACGCGGTCCTGCAATGGTGCCATTGATCCCCTCTGGCGCCAGCAGCAACGTGCCCTTCACATCCTGTCCGCAACACAGCGCGGCCAGCGGCCCCTTGATCGCGGCAGGATCATCGAAGCGGGTGAAGTGGTAAAGGGCGGCAATGATGTACATGGCCGCGAAATAGGCGATGGGTGTGCCCTTGCGCAAGGGGGCGGGCGGGTGTCACAACGTCGCCAGACAACGCAAGGAGGCTGATCCATGACCCGCGCCCTGATCGTGATTGACGTGCAGAACGACTTTTGCCCCGGTGGCGCACTGGCCGTGCCCGGCGGAGATGACATCGTGGCGGGTATCAATGCGCTGATGGCCGACTATGACGCGGTTGTTCTGACACAGGATTGGCACCCGACTGGACATTCTTCCTTTGCATCATCCCATAATGGCAAAGCCCCGTACGAGATGATCGACATGCCTTACGGCCCGCAGGTCCTGTGGCCAGATCACTGTGTTCAAGGAACGGAGGGTGCCGCCTTTCACGCTGACCTGAACACGGGCCGTGCCAGCATGATCGTGCGCAAGGGATACCGCCCGGCCATTGACAGCTACTCGGCCTTCTTTGAAAACGACCACGAAACGCCGACGGGGCTGGAAGGATACCTGCGCACACGCGGGATCACCGACCTGACCATGGTGGGGTTGGCCACGGACTTCTGTGTGAACTTCTCGGCGGTGGATGCGGCTAAACTGGGGTTCAATGTGACCGTCCGGACGGATCTCTGCCGCGCCATCGATCTGGATGGATCACTGGCATCGGCACAATCCGGCATGACAGGGGCTGGCGTCACGCTCGCCTGACTTGCCCCCGTGCGCCGGAATGGGGCACAACAGGCCACCAAAGCCAAGGAAGCGCGCCCATGGTCGACATCGCCACCCGTGTTTGGAATCACAAATGGAAGATCGACCCGATCGTGCGGTCGCTCATCGACACGGATTTCTACAAGCTGCTCATGTGCCAGTCGGTGTTCCGGAACAAGCCGGATACACAAGTGACATTCTCCCTCATCAACCGATCAAAACACGTCCCCCTCGCCAAGCTGATCGACGAGGGCGAGCTGCGCGAACAACTCGACCACATCCGGTCGCTGTCCCTGCGCCGCGGGGAAAGCACGTGGATGCGCGGCAACACGTTCTACGGCAAACGCCAGATGTTCACGCCCGAATTCATGGACTGGTTCGAGGCACTGCGCCTGCCCGCCTACCACCTCGAACGGCGCGAGGATCAGTACGAGCTGACCTTCGAAGGGTCCTGGCCCGAGGTCATGCTGTGGGAAATCCCCGCGCTTGCGGTTCTGATGGAGCTGCGCGGGCGGGCCGTCCTGAACGAAATGGGCAAGTTCGAGCTCGAGGTCCTCTATGCCCGCGCCATGACCAAGCTCTGGGAAAAGATCGAACGCTTGCGCGGCCATAACGGGTTGCGCGTGGCCGATTTTGGCACGCGACGGCGGCACTCCTTCCTATGGCAGGACTGGTGCGTGCAGGCCATGGGCGAGGGGCTGGGCGCGCAATTCGCAGGCACATCGAACTGCCTGATCGCCAAGAACCGCGATCTGGAGGCCATCGGCACCAACGCGCACGAGCTGCCCATGGTCTATTCCGCATTGGCACAAACCGACGAGGAGTTGGCGCAGGCCCCCTATGACGTTCTAAGCGACTGGCACGACGAACATGACGGCAACCTGCGGATCATCCTGCCCGACACCTATGGGACCGAGGGGTTTCTGGCCCACGCCCCCGACTGGCTCGCAGGCTGGACGGGCATCCGCATCGACAGCGGCGATCCCGCAACGGGGGCCGAAGTGGCGATCAAATGGTGGCAGGACCGGGGCGAAGACCCCCGCGAAAAGCTGGTCATTTTCTCGGACGGGCTGGATGCAGACAAGATCATCGAATTGCACCAGCAATTCGCGGGCCGGGTCAAAGTGTCCTTCGGCTGGGGCACAATGCTGACGAACGATTTCAAGGGGCTGACGCGGGACGATCGCCTCGCGCCCTTTTCGCTGGTGTGCAAAGCGGTGTCGGCCAATGGCAGGCCGACGGTCAAGCTATCGGACAACCCCAACAAGGCGATGGGTCCAGAGGCCGAGATCGAACGGTACAAGAGAGTGTTCGGGGTAGGAGAGCAGCGGGCTGTAGAGGTTGTGGTTTAAGAGCGCCGCGAACGCGCCAATCCGAGAACTGTGACAAGCGCGCAATGACCGTTTCACAACTCGCCACGACGATGGAAAACGGCCAGACTTGCGCGGCTGCGTCAGTGCTAATGAGTGTTACCGGCATTTCGCTCCGGTTGGGCATAGTCGTGCCCCCTGAAAAGGCATGAAGTCCAGTCGAGTACCAAATGGAAAAGCCTAACAGAACCGCTACGTTCGGCAGAAACTACTGAAACTCGCATTATTATAAAGAAATTTAGGATGGCGAAATTAATACTCGCCACAGATATTCTGAACCACTTCCCACAGCCTTAGCCTCTTTCAGAAAATTCCTTAATTCAGATATATGATATTGGAGAGTTGACCTACATAATAGCAGCAAATTAACCTGCTGCATGTGGAATAGCAGGAATGGGCTAAGCTTATTCAGCGCTACCTTTATCAGACAATACTATTCGTTATTTTTCAAACCGTTGAAACCGTCTCCAACATCCAACTTCGGGGCGAACTCAGTTGTACTATCTGCTTGGCGGTTAAATAATTTCACGCGGCCCTTGTTTTTCCTCCACCCACGGAACACTAATGCGATGGTTGAGATCATCGTTATGGAAGAGCAACCCATGTTATCTTTTGATTTTCAAAACGCCGAAATCTCAGTTGAAATTCGTGCCGATCACTTTGGGCTGAACCTCGTGTCACAGTTCGAATCGACCGAAGACAATTTCCACTGGCAGGTCTTTGACGAAGTTGCCGAAGCAACGAATGCTGGCACAATCCGGTGGCCAGGTGGCGAGAATGCAGAATTGAGAGTTATTTCGCCGGAAGAGCGTGAGCCGCTTACATCCTACATGGGCACTGGATCACAATCGGCGCAAACCTATCTGCAAGAAACAAATGTGCCCAACGAAACATCCTTCGCGGAAGCGGTGGAATTTGCAGCTTCGTCAGGACGCGACATTGCATTTATTGTCCCGACCAATCCGCTTGTTGATGAGGCCGGGCTTCTAAAGACGGGCCCAGCGCTCGAGGCTGCGCTTGCGGACCTCGAAGCCTACCTGACGATGGCAATCAGCATTGCAAACGGGGATGGCGTACGCATTTCCTCCTTTGAAATTGGCAACGAATACTGGGGAACGCTCTTTGCAAACGCCCGACAATACGGAGAAGCAGCTGCCTCTGTCGCCAGTACGTTGGACACAGTGTTAAACAGCTTTGACCTGTTCGATGGATTTGGTGTCCCAGATGTATTGATCCAAATCCGGGGTGATGCAATCGACGGCTCCAGTGTTGGCGGTACAGCAGGATTGCTGGAGAGAAACGCGAATGCTTTGGACGCGTTCTCGAACGCTGGCGGGTTGGAGTTGATCGACGGCGTCGCAGGTCACTTCTACTTTCAACCTGGTCGCGCGTACGGCGATGTCTCCCACAGCTTCGGCACGATTGGCGATAGAATCGAATTTTATGACGACTTGCGGGCGGTGTGGCAGAACGCTGCCGGGAGCCAGAACATTGAGCTGCATTTCACTGAGTGGAATGTCCTATCTCGAACTTTGTCTGACGTAACGGATCTTGGAGGCAACGACAATCAGCAGGTGGCGTATGGCCTAAAGCAAATCGCGCCGGCGTTAGAGATTTTCTCCTCCATTCTGTCGGTGGATGCAGACTCGGCGCAGCTCTGGTCTGCGCTCTATCGCTCGACCTCGCTCGCATTGAACCCTGGAGCAGCCCAGCTCGAAAACGGTCTTGGCCTTACTGTTTTTGGACAATTCTTTGGAAGTGAACTCACCGAGCTGCAAGGGCATCGATATGTCGAACTTGGAAGTGGCGGTGCAGGGCACGAAGAGAGCCATGACGCACACATGTTCGTTGTCGAAGAAAATGGCGGCACAAGCGCACGCTTTTTCTTGTCTTCTCTGCAGCAAGCCAACCAGACATTGGACTTGGACCTGTTTGCTCTGATGGCGATCCCGGACACGGTCGAGATGTCGATTATCGGGGTTGAAGATCAGGGCGTGGAGGATTTGATCAGAACGGATGTCGAACTTTACAATGTGCCCTACTTTCTCAATCCAACAGGCACGCTCACAAGAACCCAAACAAGCACCACAGTAGATTATTCATTAGGCATTCTGTCCGATGTCGTGCTCGCCAGTTACGAAATTGCAAGGCTGGAGTTCGATATGTACGAAACCCGCATCGACGGCACGGCGACCTCTGAAAACTTGATTGCGGAAGCAGCCACGGACGACATGATATTTGCCAACGGTGGCAATGATTGGGTTCGATCAGGAAATGGCCGCGACTTTGTCCACGGTGGTGACGGCGACGACGCAATCTACGGCGGAGAGGGCGCTGACATTCTGAACGGCGGTTCAGGAAACGACTATATCGTCGGAGGAAACGGAATCTTTGCCGACCGACTCTTGGGTGATTTGGGAGACGATACTCTCATTGGCGGAGACGGCGATGATATTTTGGAGGGTGGCGACGGCTTCGACAACATGGACGGAGGTGTTGGCGCTGATGAGTTGCGCGGTGGCGATGGGAATGATGTGCTGTTTGGTCAGAGCGGTTCGGACATGCTCTCTGGTGGCAATGGCAATGACACTTTGAACGCGGGCGCTGGCAATGACACTCTGCTGGGCGGAACTGGGAATGACAACCTGACCGGCGGCCTAGGCTTTGACAGTATTTCAGGTGGTGCAGGTGATGACACATTGTCTGGTCAAGAGGGCTTTGATTCACTGTTCGGCGGTGCAAACAATGACTCATTGGTCGGTGGTGCCGGTAACGACCTTCTCGAAGGTGACGACGGCAACGATGCGCTGAATGGTGGCATCGGAGCCGACACGCTAAGCGGTGGCAGTGGTGCCGATACACTCGCTGGTCTGAATGGATTTGATCTTCTGTTCGGAGGCACTGGCAACGATGACTTGTCCGGTAATTCAGGCAATGACACTCTGAGCGGTGGTGAAGGGAACGACAGGCTTCGAGGTGGTCAGGGGGCTGACGTCTTCGTATTTGAGAGCG
This sequence comes from uncultured Tateyamaria sp., assembly GCF_947496075.1. Classification (GTDB taxonomy): domain Bacteria; phylum Pseudomonadota; class Alphaproteobacteria; order Rhodobacterales; family Rhodobacteraceae; genus Tateyamaria. Next base: position 27,547 of record NZ_CANMBJ010000006.1, on the reverse strand, counting down.
GAAACGACATTGTTCGCGACTACTCTTTGATTGTTGATGCACTCCAAATCGAAGCGAACTTACTAGATGAGGCGACGCCGCAAGGAAGTGACCTGGCTAACTACTCCAGCGTCGTGAATGGAAACCTCGTGTTCGATTTTGGCGACGGTAACACCCTGACAATCAACAACGTAACAAACGTCGTCCAACTGTTCGATGATGTCACGTTTATCTAATGCGACTTGCAGGTCGTAAGTACTGAGTGGAGAGTTTGCGTCTACCGCAGGCTTCACCGGGTGTCCTGCATGCTCCATGGCAAAGTTGCTTTGGGGTAGACTGATTATGGCTTTGACCGAGGCCAATCGGTATCGGGTACACTATCGCCAACCCTTCCGCTTCAATGAAAATGCGGATTCTCTCTCATTTATCGCTTGGTTATGGATCATCCGAAGGGAGTTATGTACTGCTAAGGTAACGCTCGCGTTTTCGGGCAAACGGATCTCCAAGCTGCAGAGTTGCTGAACTCAAGTGTGTTTCTTCCGTCACGAACTTTCCGTGCGTACACGCAGCTACAAGGCGTCACAAGCCGCAACGAATGGACGAGATGTTGACCTTCGCACAGCGGTGTCACTGGAACCCGGTCACTCAATACATCACCGTGTTCAGCGTAATGGTAACGGGTTCACCACCTTCGACCTGTGCACTGCCGCGCGCAAGCAGCCAGCCGTCTTCGCGCTCCAAATGCGCAACGACCCGTAGGGTTGGCGAAGCGGAAGAGCTTACGGGCCTTGTCAGGGAAAATACGATCTGCCGTGACTTACCGTTGCTTTCGACCCGTATTTGTTGGTCCCCAAGCCGCTTCTTGGCCTGATTGGCAGGGTCCTCCAGAAAGATCTCAATTTGGCCTTCTGGGATAACCTTGCCACCCTCATATGTCACGCCGCCCTGCATATCTCTAGATTGAGCTCCCACTGTTCCGGCAACCACGGCAACACCCGTTAACACTATCCCGACAGACAAGGTACGGCGATTGATCTGGGGTGTCATTGCGGCATCTCCCTTAGCTGATAATTCGATTGCACAGAGCGTGCTGGAACCGAAAAGGGCGCATTGAAAGCGCCCTTTCCACAGCGCGTCAGATGATAATGAAGTTGTCTGCCGACAGGTCCAGATTTCTACTCAGTTGCGCAAACTGGATTGCGTCACCATCGCCCGAGCCATCACCGTCATAAGACAACGCACCGTTGTCGGTGTTATAGATGATACGGTCATCGCTGTCGCGGGCAACACCCATTGCACTGCTGTGGAACGCTCTGAATGACAGCGCGCCGTCGTCGCCCAATTCCTCGAAGATAAGACTGTCCAGAAGGATTAGATCCTCATTGGCTTCGAAGTCCCTGACCTGGTCGACATTGCCCTCCCCGAGTTCTGTGGAAAAGCGGAATGAATCCTCTCCCATTCCACCAGTGAGCGTATCAGCCCCCAACCCACCATCCAGCAGGTCGCTGCCTCGACCTCCGAGCAGTACATCGGCACCGGCCTCACCTGGTTCAGCAGGCGCTGGCGGGAAGTCGACCGAGACGTTGAGCGTATATGTCGAGCCTTCGGGGACGGCTTCCGTCCAGCCACCTTCCGTGGACTCTGCCGTCCAGCTGCCTTGCAGGATGTAGTAGGTGCCGGTTTCTTCAACGACGTAAACCGTGCTTGAGTCCCGGATAGAGGTGGAGCCGGGGTCGCCACCGCCATCGTCATTCTCGGTAACGATATCCCCATTGCTGTCCAGGAGCCGAATCCAACTGTCGTGCACGTTTGGATCGGCGATTCCATCGACGTCGATCGACAGGATTGTGCCGGCTGCAAGTTCGATGCTGTAGTATCCGCCCTGGCCATTCCCCGTGGCTTCGACGGTCGTGTGAAGCACGGTTGTCGAGTCGAAGATGTTTGGGTCTTCGACCAGCGAAAAGTTGTCTGAAATGTCGAATGCAGTGGCTATTGAATTGTTCGTCGCATCCGGTCCAAGCGTGGTGTAGCCGGTGCCCATTCCGGGTGTCGGTAGCGCGTCGCCCTGATATGCGAAATCGCCGAGCAAGGTGTCATCTCCATTACCACCACGCAACGTGTCATCTCCCCCCTGTCCAGTCAGAACGTTGGCGGCTGCGTCCCCCACAAGTCGATCATCGAAGCCTGACCCGGCCAGATTTTCGATTGAGACATAGGTATCTCCTTCGGATGTTTCATGGCGCAGATTGAGCATGACCCCGCTGGTCGCAGCGGAATAGTCTGCCGTATCACTGCCTGAACCGCCATCCAGCAAATCGCCGCCGCCGCCACCAGTCAACGTGTCGTCGCCTGCGCCAGCAGACAGCCCGTTCACCTGGTCGTCGCCAATTAGCCAGTCATCGTGAAACGAGCCCTGCACATTTTCAAAGCCGACGAGGATGTCGTGCTCGATCGCTGTACCGCGGCCTACGATCTGAACAGGTCCAGTGGCATCGCCGCCCATTGCCATGCCATTGACGAGGTCGACGGTTACGCCGCTTGAGCTGTTTCTGTAGACGACAGTGTCGATGCCTTCGCCACCGTCCAGATAGTCCTGACCGGCGCCGCCGATAATCACGTCATCGCCACCTTCGCCGTACAGAATGTCACCGTCTCTTCCGCCGTCCAACGTGTCGTTGCCATCACGGCCGTTGAAAACGTCTCCGCCGCCCTGACCGATGAAGTGGTTCGCCGCGGACGTCCCGATAAAGCGGTCGATGCGATCATCGGATCCAATCAGGCCCTCAATGCTGTAGAACGTGTCGCCCGATGCGGTGCCGCCATTTGCAAAGTTGGTTTCAAGATTGACGATAAGCTGAAATGGGCTTTCGCGACTGTAATCAACGGTGTCGCTGCCCGCGCCCCCCCTGAAGATATCGACGCCGGCCTGGCCGCTCATCATGTCGTCACCATCACCACCATCTAGAAGGTCGTCGCCCTGCCCACCCAGAATGGTGTCGTTGCCATCGCCGCCATAGAGGGCGTCGTTGCCGTCATCGCTCTCGGTCTGGTCCTCGAGATCTTCAATGTCGATGGTGTTGTTGATGTCGCGGCTGGCAAGAGAATCTGTGCCGCCAATTATGATGTCATCGCCGCCAAGCCCAAAGATAGTATTGTCGCCTGCACCTCCGTCGATCATCTCATCGGTATCGTCACCGAATATGATGCTGGTCAGCGTGTTGTCGCCAGATGTGGGAGGTGTGTCACCATCATCCTCTTCCAATTCGGCGATTGAGCCGTCGACGTAGATGATGTTTTCGACATTTGCGATATTTCCGATTTCCAGATCTCTGGACATCACAATGACGGTGTCGTTGCCGCCATCCGACTCTTCGCGCACCACGTCGCCGAGGGAATCCACGAAATAGACGTCGTCACCGCCGCCCCCGGCCATCCGGTCACCGCCACCGCGGCCATCCAGCACGTTGTCGCCGTCATTCCCGATCAGAATGTCGTCATATTGGCTGCCGATCCCATTTTCGATGTAGTATTCGGTCTCGTCCTCATTGTGGCCCGCAAAGATGGATACGTTGTTGTTATGGCCGTTCACGCTGGAAAACTGCCCGGCGCGCATGTCCAGGATCGTGCCAGCGATCGAGCCGGAAAAGTCCATCGTATCGGTGCCGCCGGTGTCGTGGATGACAAAGCCGATATCGCGCTGCATCCCCGACGAGGTGAGTTCGTAGCCGTATTTCGTGCTGTTGAACCCATAGACATCATCGCCGGTGTTCAGATTGATTGTCTGATAAGTCCGCACGCCTTCTTCGTCGACGGTCGAGAAATAGTTGCGGATGACCGCTTCGATATCACCCATCAGCGGGGTCGCTGCGGACCAGCGCGTGTCTTCGCCCACATCGATCCCGTCGAAATAGGACATGACGCTGTATTGCTGCCGGTCATAAGTCCAGGTGGCGTTATTGAGATAGTTGATCTGCACGCCGCCGGGGCCGCTGTAGTTGTAAAGGCCGGGGTGGTTCAGGCCGAACTCATGGCCAAATTCGTGAATGAAGGTGTCAAAGACATAGCCGCCAATATCGGTCAGATTGGGCTCGGTGTCGTGGAACCGCTGCCCGACGCTGATGTACCGGTTGCTAGAAAAGGCGCTGCCATCACTTTGCTCGCCAATCTCCGGGCTGACGATCTCCATCCAGTCCGTGTCTTCGTCGTATGGTGTGTCATAGACGATTTCGAATTCGAATGGCGTGACCGACGCCCACATCTCGAGCGCGCCAACGGCGGCTTCTTGATAATCGGGATGGTTGCTGAGCTCGGAAACGTTGATCCGGAGCGGTTCTGCGGCGATCTCTGGTGTCAGGCTGCGCGGCAGTGCGCCGAGGTAATCGAGATAGGCTTCGTAATCTTCACTTTTTCCAAAAGGGTTGTCTGGTGTCTGATCGTTGACCCACCATGGTTCACTGGCATCGTCGGTGTTGATTTGCACGTTGGTCGACGTTTGGCCTGACCCTTCATCGGCGGGCGAACCTGGCGCCTCGGACGTGTTGGCGGCGTTTGTGGATTCGGTAGAGTCGCCCGACTCGACAGGAGCCGCGGCGTTTTCGTCGAGTGCCGCAAGATCGGGCATCATCGCTGTAAGAGCGACCGCTTCACCCAAGTTCACCTGGAGCCCAGTCTTTTGAAGACCGATCTTTCCAAAAGAAGATTCTTGTTCGGGGCCGTACCCCAGTTCGCACATCATGCACATTTTCAGATTATCCTTTTGTAAAGACGCCCATGTCGTGTGTTCAGGTCGCCGGGGAGAAAGAGTGACGTTCAGATGCTTTGTTGATCACGTCAAAATGGTTAGACTCCTTGCGTTTAGGGCAGCCGATCGAAGCAGCGCGTGGATTCAGAGAAGACCACTGACTTCGCGCCAGGCTGCGATAGTCCACTTTCCTCTCTTGCGACCGGTGACCCCCAACATCTCATTCCGGAAGGATCGCCGCGTTACAGTCCCTGGACGAAACGCAGCACTGTCAAAGCTGGGATGGTCTCGACCGAAATTTTGGTCATCGCAGTCTTGGTCTTTGTCAAAAGGATTGACCGGCGTCCGGTCGTTCCTCCGCCACTGGTCGCTCGTTTGGTTCGGAGATTGCAACTTCAGTGACTCCTTGAAGAACAACCGAAAGCTGTTACGGCCGTCCAGGTTCGACAAAGCCAGTTATCAACGGGCTTCGCGTGTGCTGACTTCGATGGCAAAGGGGCTGTCTGAAAAACGTGACACCTTCATCAAAAGTTGATGCGGCGTTTCTGGCGTAGAGAAAAATCTACCTACGCTTGTATTTTCGAGATTTGGGCATTGAGTTCAACTGGAAATCTGGATCGCCGCACTATCGGCGAAATTTGGCTTGGCAACTGGAGCGTATGAACAGAATTGCCGTCCCATCTTTAATGCCAAAACCGGGCTGGCCTTGTGAAGCGCACGAGCGGAGGCTCCTCGCGGTTATGCCGCAGGACAGCAGATGTTTCTGTGCAGCGAATGTCTCTTATGACGGGTCGCGCTGCTGCATGAAGCACCTATGACGAATGGCTGAAACGGGCCGCGAGCTTCTGCCTTATCATCTCTAGTTAGGGATGATGCCGCGCTGTCTCCGAGGTCGGCTCAGAGCCCCAAAATGGACATTGGTCCTCGATGCCGTCGGCCCAGTGCAGCATCGAAAAAATAGATCAGGCGTAACAGATAGCGTTACCTTTTCGGATACTCACTCACGTCCTTTGGAAAGCCGGTGTTCACACCGGGGATCTTGAACGTCTTGGTGTCCCACGCGTTGGCCGCAAGCGCGCCACGCACCCAGAAGCCGACCGCATTCGACAAAAGCTCGGTATCTTCGAGAAGTGAGTTTTTCAGCCGGATCATGAAGCCATCAATGTCACTGGCGTCGGTAAAGGGATAGTCGCCCGGGCGGTCGTATTTCAGCGTCTGGCAGGTGATCGTGTCGGGTACAATCGCGCACATACCCGGCACATTGGGAAACGCCGCTGCAGCAACGCGGGTTCGATTGTAAATGCCCAGCCAAGCCGTCTGCGAGTAATATGTATAAAGTTCGGTGTCGAGCTGATCGCCGGTAAAGGTATCGACCGGACAACCACCGATCAGAGCGAAACCAGCGCATGGTGCGTTGGCGTAGGGCGTAACCAGAATGTTTTCTTCCTTGATCGCGCCGTCGGAAAGGATGGGCAGGGCCGCCGCCAGTTGGTTTGTTGGAATGGTCAGGCCGCCGCGGAATTGGTGCCAATCGGCATTTGAACCAGAACCCGGGCGTTCTTCCAGTCGATCTGCGGGTTGTCAGCGACCATCTTGCGGAACTGATCGACGCTGTTCATTGCCGCCAACATGAAGGTCCTGATCATGACGTTATTGAACGGAATTGCATAGGCCGCATCATTGCCGTCATAGAAAACGTCGGCGACCGTCTGGCTGGTGTAGCCATTGAATGCACCGCTCTGGGCCCGTGTCAGGAAGTCCTCCGACATCCACAGACCGTAATCCATCATGCGGTTGATGTCGTCCTTGTGGTCCCGCCCACTCACCGCGTCCATCGCATCGATCCAGTCGGGGTCTGCCGCAAGTGCGTCGCGGGCCACTGCGACCCTGTCGATCAGTGCCTGAAACAGCGTCTGGGTGGTGATCTTGGGATTTTCCGGATCGGTCCAGTCGCCGAGGGCAGCCAGGTAGGCTGCTGCAGGGCCCACATGGGACAACGCCGTCATTTGCACGAAACCGCTTTCGGCATCGCTGCGTGTCAGCACGTAATCCAGCGTCTTGCCCGCCGTGTCCGGCGATCCATCATAGGCGAACACACCGAATCCGTTGACAGTCACCAACGGGCCCGTGGACGAGATCGGCGCTGCCCGTTCTGCGTCGCCCCCCCTGACTGAGGGCCCACCCGATGTTCGGATTTTCCGCGCTGCCCTTGCTGCGGAGGAAGATGTTGAACAGGCACGCAAAGCTGGTATCGACGGATCGTGCCGCTTGGCACGGGTCACTGGACTGCGCACGCGCAATTGCCTGAGTCAACACCAAGGACACTGCCGTGACCAATCCAAACAGGGAGAATTTCCACATCGATATGCTCCTGAGCACCATGGTGTAGTTGTCAAAGTACACTCTCGACCCTGCTCGAACGAAACAAAAGTTGGTCCGACCTTCTTCGCCGCGCTTTATGCAGATCCAAGCAGCCGATGAGGCTTCAGGACCGTTGGGTGATGAAGAGGCCGTGGCATCGACAGACCTCCGGCATGGGACGTTCACGCCAATCCCAGGCTGACAATCTGGACAGATTCTGCAGGACCTCCGATGACGGCTCCGAGCCCAGAGCACCAAGTGCTGCGGGCTGCACGAATGGCTGCGTTGAGAACTTCGTGGGCCATTGGGCAGCCCCTCATCTCATTGTGCAGCAGTCCCGTAGCTCAGCGCTTCCCTTACAGCAGTCCTCCATCAAGAAGTTAATAAGGGCACCAATTGTCTTGAAGTTGATGCGGTAGTTCAGGTTCCGGGACCGCCGCTCTTTCTGCAAAATGCCCGACTCCGACAATGCATTGAGGTGGAAAGATGTCCTCGACGGGCTTGCCCCAATTTTGAGAGCGATGTTACCGGCGCTCATGCCGTCTGGTCCCGCCTCAACCAAAGCCCGGATAACATCCAGACGGTCCGAATTTGAGAGAACTCCAAACAGCGTCGCCGCATCTTCTGCGATCATATTTCAATACCTCTTGAAGTATCATTGTTAGTCTGTATATTATTTCAAGAATCATTGAAATAAAAGGTGCTGGGATGAAAACACTGTCAGGTCTCTTGCACGATCTTCAACTTCAAGACCCCTCGCATCCTCTGATTTTCGAAACCCAAGAGGGTGAAATTTCGCCCGGTTACCATGTCACCGAACTCAGACATTCCACCTCGAAAGGGATCGACTGCAGTGGAAACAAGGAGGCTTGGCAGGAAGCGAAATTGCAGCTTCTTGACGGGCGAGGTGAGACACACATGAGCGTTGGCAAGTTCAACGGAATTGTCTCCAAAAGTCTCTCAGCCATGCCAGAGTTGGCGCACGCTTCACTGAAAGTCGAGTTTGGACACGACAACACAGACCTGCGGCTTATGTCGCTGAGTAGCCCCGAGTGTCGTGGCAGCCGTGTCTTGATAAGGCTGGGCAATACGCGCGCCGTGTGCAAGCCGGCTGAAAAATTCGGACGTCAAGAAGGTGGCGCAGATCAGTGTTGCGACAGCAAGGGGACCTCAGCCAAAACATCCTCCTGTTGCTCTACAACGAAGCCGCGCGAGGACGCGAGTTCGTGTTGCGCATAGGGACTTGATTTCGCCGAAAGCTGACGTTCGCGACCAGCAGGAGAATGACGGCAAAGTCCCGGCTTCCGACCTCCAGGTGCTGATAGGCGCTGATGAACTTCGCTTCTGCAGCGGATGTCTGGAATGGGCCAGGCCTGAAGTTGGGCCCAGCCATAGTTGCTCAAAACGCACAAGTGAACCCAGTCGCCTGTTCTGACACCTCCCAAAGCCTCTCCATGACGGCCTTTTATGGGTGGGGGGGATGCAGCGCGCCCTTGGGGCCCGTGGGCCGCACCCCGCCTCGGCCGCCGACTTGGCTGCTCGGCGGCGAATGCGTATCTTGGAACCTGTGATGACGGGGCCGGCGCGCCAGGAGGCCTGGCAGGGGGAGACCGAAATATGCGAATGAAGATCATCGGGGCGGTCCTTGCGCTGATCGGTCTGTCGGTAATCCTGAGCTGCGTCGGCCAATCAAATGCGCCGGGACCATCCGTCGAGGTCACGCGGGCGGAATTGGACGCCGCTCTGGCAACGACGCTGGCCCAGAGCCGAGAGGTCGATTTCCCGGAGAAGACCCGCTTTGAGGCACTGCGGTTCCGCCATGTCGCGGGCCTGGGCATCGAGGGGCAGGCGCGGTTCTTCGACCCGGCGACGGGGGGCTATCCGCCGCCCGACATTCGGTTCTTCGGGTCGGTACCGATGGGCTGGTGGCGCGTGGAGGGCGGGGCACTGATCATGAAGCTCGCGTCGGTCGATGGGATCGAGCCGATCCCCGGCGGGGCAGCCTCCACCAGTCAGGCGGCGGAACGGATCCGCGACAGCCTAGGCACTGGGGTCGGCGACCTGCTGTCGCGGATGTCCTTCCCCACCGGCCTGGACCCGAACCGCCGCTGGATCATTGGCAGCGGCCAAAGCACGCCAGAGGCGCTGCGCTTCGAACTGTGGCCTCGGTGAGAGCAGGGCCATAGTAGCCCAATGGCCATTTTGAGGTTTGGGACGAGAACGGTTCTATGGATGTGGCTCCGTGGCTCACGATCCGGTCTGCGGAATGTAGGTGTTCAGGCGGCACGGCAAACCAGCGGTAAGGTAGGAGCCTTCGGAATGTCCAATTCTGGCCATTTGCATCGACTTGGGTTCCAGCCGGACACGATCTAGTTGATTTTCCAACCCTATATTATGTTGCTGATCTTTATTCAGTCAGAGCGATGCATCTCGGTTCAACGACCGCTTTGGATAACCTGGTTCGAGGTTGTCGAGTGTCGGCTATAGGGCCTTCTCGATGATAATCGATCCTCATATGTTGCGCGGACTCCGAGCGCAAAACCAAACAAATCCAGCTAACGCTACATAACGAACCCTTGCCTTGATGATCGAGGGTGTCAAAAGCCCAAGATCGTTCGACAAAAACAAGACGGCCTGCGACGTCTTACAAGCGGTCATTGGTTACCAATCGCAACCCAAGATGCGCGGGCGGGGAGCCGGCGGCGCATCCGCCGCGTGCCGGGTCTCGGATGAGGTAGGACATGGCGGCAACGTGCTCGCCTCCGACGTAGAAGGCAGGGCAGCGGTCTGTGGTAACACTGTCGGCGTAGCAGTCACTGGTCCATTCCCAGACGCTTCCATCAAGATCTGCGATGCCTTCGGGTGAGATTGAAAAGCTGCCTTGTGTCTTGAGTGCGCGCGGCGTTGTGCCGTCGGTCAGGTAAGTTGAGGCCCAGGTAAGGGAGGGATCAGTAAAGATCGGGTCTGGTTCTTCCGGCAGAACGGGAGCAGCCATAAGGCTCCATTCGTCAGCGGTTGGCAGGCGGTAGTCTTGGCTGGTACGGGCGTTGATCCAAGCAATGTATTCCTGAACGTCGACATAGCTCAGCCCGGTAGCCGGGGTTATGGCGGGGTCCATGCCAGAGCGCACGCGTAGCGTCAAAGAACATCCGTTGTCCGCTGTACAAGCGTTCCATTCTGCAACGGTTACTTCGTGTTGTTGCACCAAAATGGTTGCTCCATCCGGCAGCTCAACTGCGCCCTTTGCCATGACGGGCTGCAGTGAAGGGTCGAGGTCGCGCTGCATGAGCGCGACCCCGGTAAAAGCGATGGCCGCCACGAAACCCAAGCCAACCAAACCAAGGGACATTTTGTTATGGGTGATGACGGCAAACATCTCACAGGTCCTTTCTCCTGCCTTTTCAGGTTGTAAATTCCCGTGGGGCCACGACTTGCTCCATCAAGTTGTTGTCCCATTCGCCTTGCACAACAAAGTGTGCGGTGGCACCCAGCATGACGCCTTCGATCAGGTTGTGGTTCAAGTAGGCATACACGCCTGGTTGTTCGAAAGTGTACATCGCGGCCACTGCACTGCCGCCACGCACAAACCAGGTTTCCATGTCTCGCAATGGCGCATCGGTGAACGAACTTTCCCAGACGTAGGTGCCATGGCCGCCGATCAGGTGGGGACGCGAGTCCCGATTGGCCTGATTGTGGATCATCAGGACGGTTTCACCAACATTTGCGGTCAGTGCATGTTCGCCCGTCAGGGCGCCAACAGCGCCGTTGAACACAGAATGCGTCGGGATCAAGCCGCGCATCGCTTCAAGGCTGTCGGCATAGTCGTCGCCTGCCGCCTCGTATTTGCGATACTCGCCATTTTCATCCATCGGCAAATAGTAGTCCTGCTCACCGATATACGCGATCTTGTCATATTGGAGCGGATTGCCATCCTTGTCCTTGAGGCCATCGCGCGGCAGCACCATCACGGCGCCATTCATGCCATGGGTCACGTGATAGGGGATCATCGCGCCGCCGGGGGCGCAGTGATAGGTAAAGCAGCCAGGCTTGGTCGCTTTCCAACGCAGCACGGTCTCTTCGCCGGGATAGACGTGGGTCAGACCGCCGCCTCCAAGCGCGCCTGTTGAGGCGTGAAAGTCGATGTTATGCTCCATCATGCTGTTGACCGGATTGCGGAGGGTCAGCTCGATCATATCGCCTTCATGGCAGATGATGAGCGGACCGGGGACCGACCCATTGTAGGTCAGCGCCCAAACCTCGGCCCCGGTGTCTTCATCAACGACCATCAAGCGTTCGGTGGTCTCCATTGTGATCTCGATGATCTTGGGGCCGCCTGTTGCCACCTGTTCATGTTCGGGCGCAAAGGGTGGAGCGACCAACTCTTGCTTGACGCGGGTATAGCCGGACAGGTCTGCAGGCTCTGCTGTGCTGTCTGCCGCTTGCTCACCCGCCGCTTTGTAAATCATGGACGAAGTCGCGTTGATCTTGTTGATCTTTGGCGCGTGTGTCGCTGCCATCGCACCTGCCCCCGTCACGGCAGCAGCTCCTGCGAGCATACTGCCGCGCAAGACGTTGCGACGGCTGGTCTTTAAAAGGCCTGGATTGATGAATTTGGTCATGGTTCCCTCCATGGGGGCTGGATTTAGGCGCTAAGGCGGCTCGCCGGGGTGCCGTCAGTATTCAGAGATTTGCAAGCTGCGCTTCGAAGCGTTCCTTGGCCTTGCGCGGCACGCGGCCTTCGAGGAAATCCTCGGGTGCGTCCACGTCACCAACAGCGATGGTCATCACCATGCCCATGGCGAAATGCGGCTTGCAGATCACGCCGTAGACACCTTCGACATCCAGCGTGACTTCGATCTCTTCGTTGATCTTGCCTTTGAAGGCTTCGGCCCCGTCGGGCAGCATGCCCTTGTTGACTTCGGCGTTGTGGCCCTTGTCCGCGGCAAGGAATTTGATTGTGTCACCCGGCTGCGCTTGAACGAAAGCAGGTTCGAAAAGCATGCGCTCACCCTCGGAGCCCTTGTTCAGCATCTGTACTTCGATTGTTTCGGCGAATGCTGCGCCACTCATCAGTGCGGCAAGTGCCAAACCGATTGTCAGTTTGCGGATCATCTTCATTTCCTTTCAGATCAGCCTTTGTGTTGATCTGAATATTATCGGATGCCGCGGACCGAACTTTGCGCTGGCACAAAGAACGACGCGGAAGACAACGACCCACACCTTTTCACTTGGGTGCATGGCATCCACTTGCCCATTGTGGCACGACTATCAAGATGGACGGTCAACCTCGTAAAACTCTGCCGCGGATGGATGAAAGCCTGCTGACGCACCTTCCGCCGTTTTCAAAGCTGGACAAGCGGCAGATCCGTATAATTCTGGATCAAGCGTCATCGCAACGGTATGAAACCGGAATTGCGGTCTTTGAAGAGGGCGGACCGGCGGAACGCTTCTACATGCTTCTCGATGGGTATGTCCGCGTGGTGCGGATCACGGCCACCGGCGAACAGGTGACAACACTCCATATCCCTGCAGGTCAATTGATAGGAATTGCTAAGGCGATCGGGCGCGACACGTATCCGGCGACGGCGTTGACGGCGACGGAGTCACTGGCTCTGAGTTGGCCAACACGGCTGTGGGACACGTTCGTATCTGAATATGACGGATTTGCGACCGAGACCTACAGGATCCTCGGGCAACGCGTAGGCGAGATGAACAACCGCATCGTTGAAATGGCAACGCAACAGGTCGAACAGCGGGTGGCGAATGCGCTTCTTAGACTGATCCATCAAACCGGCCGCAAAGTACCCGAAGGGATCGAGATCGACTTTCCCATCACACGACAAGATCTGTCCGAGTTGACAGCCACCACGTTACACACCGTGAGCCGTTTGCTCAGCAGATGGGAGAAAGAGGGCCTTGTGCAAAGCAAGCGCAAACGGATCATGGTGCGCGATTCTCATGCGCTGGTGGTACTCAGTCAGGCATAATGGCCGCTTTCAACTCTGCCATGAATGCATCCTCTTCGAGATGATACTCGGCGCAGGCGTCAATCAATGTATGGAATGGGCTGACTAGACACCCGACGCAGAGCATCTTGTACTTTGTAAAAACCGCGATTGTCTGAGGCCAATGTGTCATGATGTCGGCGAGTGGCAAGTCCGGGTCGTCTATCCTCGACGTGCGCATACGGTCCTCCTTTCATAAAGCGACCGTAGAACTGAAACTTCGCGAAACGTTGCGCTGGCGCAAACTTCACGGGCTTCACACTGGCTAGACAAAAGGCATCCCAACTTGAGGAGGTCTTTCGCATGGCTGAATTTCTAACCAAATCGCGGGCGCGCAACATCTTCTACGGGGGCTCGATCTTCTTCGTCGTGGTGTTCGTGGGGATGACCGTCCACTCCCATAAATACGTCGTCGATGTCTCGACCGCCGGTATGGAGCTGAGCGAAGAGGTGATCCACGGCAAGCACGTCTGGGAGAGACACTCCTGCATCAACTGTCACAGCTTGCATGGCGAAGGTGCCTACTTTGCCCCTGAAGTGGGCAATGTGATGACCCGTTGGGGCGTCCAAGACAGTCCTGAAGATGCCTTCGAAACGCTCAAAGGTTGGATCGAAGGTCAGCCCAGCGGCATTGAAGGCCGCCGTCAGATGCCGCGCTACGAATTGTCGGATAAAGACATTCGCGGCCTCGCGGAATTTCTGCGTTGGGCAGACCAGACAGACACGCAGGGCTGGCCGCCCAACGACGCCGGTTAAGGAGGCGAAAACCATGAAATACGAAACACAAAAAGTCGCGTACTGGTACTTCCTCGCTGCGATGGCTTTGTTCGGCATCCAGGTGCTGGGCGGTCTGCTGGCGGGTTGGATCTATGTCTCGCCCAACTTCTTGTCCGAGGTGCTGCCCTTCAACGTGATCCGCATGATTCATACCAATGCGCTGATCGTATGGCTGCTGCTGGGCTTCTTCGGTGCGGCTTACTTCCTGATCCCTGAGGAGTCAGAGCGTGAAATCTGGTCTCCAAAACTCGCTTACATCCAGCTGATCATCTTGCTGGTCGGAACGCTTGGCGCTGTCGGCAGCTATCTCGTCGGTATCCATGGCGGGCGCGAGTTTCTCGAACAGCCCCTTTGGGTCAAGTTCGGCATTCTCATCGCCGCATTGATCTTCCTGTTGAACATCTCGATGACAGTGCTTGCGGGCAAAAAGACCGCGATCACCAATGTGCTGCTCATGGGGTTGTGGCTGCTGTCGCTGCTTTGGATCTTTGCCTTTATCAATCCTGACAATCTGTCATTGGACAAGATGTACTGGTGGTTCGTCGTGCACCTCTGGGTCGAGGCGACCTGGGAATTGGTCATGGCGGCAATCCTCGCATTCCTGCTGCTGAAGCTGACGGGTGTCGACCGCGAGGTGGTGGAAAAATGGCTATACGTCATCGTCGCCACTGCGCTCTTCTCCGGTATCCTTGGCACTGGGCACCACTTCTACTGGATCGGTCTGCCCGGGTACTGGCAGTGGGTCGGCTCCATCTTCTCAACCTTTGAGGTGATCCCCTTCTTTCTGATGATGAGCTTCGCGTTTGTGATGGTCTGGAAGGGGCGGAAGAACCACCCTAACAAGGCGGCTCTCCTGTGGTCGCTTGGGTCGTCCACCGTCGCCTTCTTCGGCGCGGGCGTCTGGGGTTTCCTGCACACTCTGCACGGCGTTAACTTCTACAGCCACGGCACGCAGATCACCGCAGCGCACGGGCACCTCGCCTTCTACGGGGCCTATGTCGCGCTGAACCTCGCGGTTTTCACCTACGCGATGCCGCTGCTGCGGGGACGGGAGCCCTACAACCAGGTGCTCAATATGGGCAGCTTCTGGCTGATGACCGGAGGCATGGCTTTCATGACCTTCGTGCTGACCTTCGCAGGCACAATCCAGACGCACATGCAGCGGGTGATCGGCGATTACTACATGACCGTCCAGGACGATCTCGCGATCTTCTACCTGACGCGGTTCGGTGCTGGTGCAGCTGTCGTGCTGGGTGCACTGCTCTTCATCTACTCGATGCTTGTGGTGCGGAAGGACGAGATCATCACGCCAGGCCCCGCCAACCCTGTTCCGGGAGATTGAGCCATGAACATCGCAACCACACCAACCCTGCCGTTCTACCAGCCCACGGGCCGCGAATGCGACCTGTTCGAGACGGCCTATGACAATGGTTTGCCCCTTCTTCTGAAGGGGCCGACCGGCTGCGGCAAAACCCGATTTGTAGAACACATGACCGCGAAACTGAGTAGGCCGCTCTATACCGTCGCCTGCCATGATGATCTGTCAGCGGCGGACCTGATCGGTCGGTATTTGCTCAAGGGCGGGGAAACCGTCTGGGTTGACGGCCCGCTAACCCGCGCGGTGCGCGAGGGCGGCATTTGCTACCTTGATGAGGTGGTGGAGGCGCGCAAGGACGTCACCGTGGTGCTGCACCCGCTGACGGACACACGACGGACCCTGATGATCGACCGTACAGGCGAGGAGCTTGTGGCACCGGCGGGGTTCATGCTCGTGGCCAGCTACAATCCGGGCTATCAGAACGTCCTGAAACGATTGAAGCCCTCGACAAGGCAACGGTTTTTGTCGATTAGCTTCGACTTCCCAAAGGCTGAAACGGAAATCGCCGTGGTTGCCAGCGAAAGCCGGCTGGAACCGGGGCGCGTTGCACCGCTCGTTCGGTTGGCGGGGCACATCCGAAATCTGTCGGGCATGGATCTGGAAGAAGGTGTCTCGACCCGCTTGCTGATCTATGCGGCTACCTTGATGGCGGGCGGTATGGGGGTGGATCAGGCGCTTGAAGCCGCAGTGATTGAGCCACTCAGCGATGAGCCCGACGTGCAGCAATCGCTGCGTGACCTTGTCAGTACGATCTACGGATAACGCTATGCGTCTTCTTGACCTCATGGAGCCAGAAGAGACGGTCGGCAACCTGTGGCACGATATGGCAAAGGGGATCGGCGCGGATGTTACCTTTCCCGAGGCGGCAGTCACGCTCGCCTCGGTCCGGCCGAGCCTGTCAGTGCTGTTCCGGGCGCTTGGCGGCGCGCCCGGGGTAGAGCTGCGCGAAGCGCCCGCGACACTGATGCAACACCGCCGCCCGTTGCGTCGCAAGCTGGGCGCGGATCGGGACCGCGAATGGAAGCCCAGCTTTGACGGCGAGCGGTTGAATTTGCCGCCCGTGATCGCCGTATTTCCTGACGCGGACCTCAACCGCGCCACCTATTTCTGGCTGACCGCTCTGGCCGCACACAGCGATCCGACAAACTTGATATTGCCTGTTGATGGCCCGGCGCATGATTGCGCACAGATCACAGCCAACACAGCTGCGGCTGGTGCCGCTTTTGCTGCCTGTCCGGGTCTGCGTGAGGCGTACCGCGGCATGTCGACAATCTGTCTCGCGCTGCGTCCGAAGGTGATCCGCCCCGCGCAAGAGGAGGCGATTGAGACCGCCATTTGCCATCACCTCTGTGCAAGCGCCCACGCCCTTGAGGTCGACCTGGCTTTGCGTGGATATCAGACCTTTGCACCGGTTCCGATCTGGCTGCATTTTACGCATCCTGGTGCTGGTGTTCCCGCAAGCGAAGACAGCGCAGATCCCGTGGCACCGCCACCGACTGCCGCACACACCAGCCGCAAGTTGGGCGCGCGCAAGGAGCATGAACAAAACAACCGCAGCGACAGTTTTATCATGCACCGGTTCGAGTCGATCCTGTCATGGGTCGAGTCGATGAACATCAACCGCAGCGTGGATGACGACAATGACGAAAACGCGCAAAAGGCAGCCGATGATCAGGACGAGATTGTCCTGACCAAACACGACCGCAAGGCCGCGACCCGTCTGCGCCTGCATCTCGATCTGTCGCCTGCTGATGCGGATCACGAGGCGCTGTCTGGCATTCATACCTATCCCGAATGGAACCACCGCTCTCGCAGTTACATGGCCAATCACTGCCGTGTCCTGGATGCACCGGCGCAACCCAATGGCACGGCCTTTATGCCCAACGCGCGCCGGGTGCGTGATGTGCGCCGCCAGTTCGAGGCGATGCGCCCGCGTCGCATCCTGCAACCACGCCAGGTGGACGGCTCGGAACTGGATCTTGACGCGTTGTTGACCGCACAAACCGATCTGCGCGCCACCGGGCGCGGATCGGATCGCATCTGGCAATCCGCGCGAAAAGTTGAGCGCGACTTGTCCGTCGCCTTCCTCATCGACAATTCTAGATCCACCGAGGCCGCCATTGGCGACACCAGCGTGATCGAAGTCGCACGCCACACGATGGCCGCGCTGGCCACCGGCATCGACGCGGCGGGCGACCGACTGGGGATCTGGGGTTTTTCATCGCTGCGCCGTGATCGTGTTTTCCTGAACCGCTGCAAGGGGTTCGACGACGCCATGTCGCCCGAGATCACCGCCAATATCGGCGCGTTGAAGCCCGACCACTACACGCGCCTTGGCGCCGCGATCCGTCATGTGTCCGCGCAATTGGCTGAAGAGGTCTCTGCACGCAAGCTGCTGATCGTTTTGACCGATGGCAAGCCCAACGATCTGGACCATTACGAAGGCCAACACGGGATTGAGGACAGCCATATGGCGGTGCGCGAGGTCCGCAACGCGGGCATGAGCCTGTACGGCATCATCATCGACGAGGACGGGCAGGACTGGTTCACCCGCATCTTCGGGCGCGGGGGGTTCACGCTGTTGCCGGATGCAAATCGCCTGCCCCGAGCCTTACCCGATATCTATCGCACACTGACACAGGAGATCTGACATGCGCCACCTCATCGGCTTCACCACCCTGTTCTGCAGCCTGGCCACCACCGGCATTGCCAAAGAATTTGATCGCCCGATCCCGCAGGCGCAGTCGGCAACCGCCGAATTCTGGTACGCTTTGGCCTGCGTGACCTTGTTGGCGGCCATGGTCGCGGTTCAATGGCTCGTTTCGCGCAGATGACCCGGCAACGCTGGTCCACGCTGCGTATCGCATTGGCTCTCTATCCGTTCGGAGCGGGGGCCGCCGGGGTCAACGTGTTCTTTGCGTCGTTGATCCTCAGTTGGATTGGCGGGCCAGTGGCCTCAACCGGTTGGTCCATTATGCTTGGATGCGTCGTCGGCGGTCCTGCAACCTGGTACTTTGCGCGACATATCCGCCACCTGATGGACGTGGCTGACAAGACGGAGGCAACATGAAGATCGACATCACCGACGGTCAACCTGTGATCGACGCCCGTGACCTTGGCAAGCTGTTAGAAATCGCGCCGGCGGACGTGCAGGAAAAGATGCGCGCGGGTGAGATTACAAGCAAGTACGAGATCGGGCAGGATGAAGATGCAGGCCGGTTTCGCCTGACGTTCTACTGTGGCGGCAGGCGGGTTCGGTTGACCTGTGCCGACGATGGCACGGTCCTCAGCACGATCCGTACGAATACGGAGACCAATTGATGGTACAATCGTCATCAGAACAAATGCGTGCATGGCGAGGGCCAGCGTTGTTCAGTTTCGGTTTCCGGCCCTTCTTTCTTTTCGGAGCGGTTTGGGTCGCCGTCTCCATGGTGCTGTGGCTCTTTTCTTTGTCCGGGATGATTGACGTGCCGACACGCTTCGACCCGGTCAGCTGGCATGCGCACGAATTTCTCTTCGGTTATCTTGGTGCAATTCTGGCCGGCTTTCTGCTGACGGCCGTACCAAATTGGACGGGCCGCTTGCCGATGGTCGGCAGGCCACTGGCGGCGCTCTTTGCGCTCTGGGGTGCAGGGCGGATCGCGATCCTTTTTTCCGCTGCTCTGCCGGCGGCGGTCGCGCCTGTCATCGATCTGGCTTTCCCGGTGGTGCTGGGTGCGTTGATCTTGCGAGAGATCATTGCAGGCAAAAACTGGCGCAACCTGATCGTCTTAGCCCTGCTGGCCGTGTTTACGATGGCCAATGCGCTCTTCCACCTAGAGGCGCTGGAGGGTGTCTATGCGGCACAAGGGACGGGCCTGCGATTGGGCGTCGCAACGGCCGTGATGATGATCGGCGTTATCGGGGGGCGGATCATACCGTCCTTCACCCGCAATTGGCTGGCCCATCGGGAAGACCCTGCGCGACCCGCACCACCAATGCAGAGGTTTGACAAACTGGTCTTGCTGTCCAGCTTGCCCATCTTGGTCTTGTGGGTTGTGCACCCATTTGAGTTTCATACAGGCATTGCGCTCTTGATCATGAGCGGGCTACATCTGCCACGTCAAACCCGTTGGCAGCCGCATCACACGCTGGGTGAGCCATTGGTATGGGTTCTTCACCTGTCATATGCGTTCATCCCGTTGGGGGCCTTTGCCCTTGGGATGGATCAAATCCTTGGCAATCCCAGCACTGCGGGCGCGCAGCATCTGTGGATGACCGGGGCGATTGGATCCATGACGCTTGCCGTGATGACCCGCGCTACACTGGGTCACACAGGGCAGAGCCTGACCGCGTCACGTGCGACGGTCGTGATCTATCTATGCGTGTTCGGCGCTGCCCTAACACGCTTTCTGACGTCGTTAGTAGTTGAGTTAAACTATGCATCGGGTGTCTTGTGGCTGGCTGCGTTTGTGGGCTTTGCCATCGTCTATGGCCCGTCACTGTTGCGCCGGACACCGGAGAAGGCACGATGAGCTGGGCCGTATATGCGGGTGTTTTCGCACTGTTTTTCGCGACGCATTCCGTTCCGGTGCGGCCTGCCATCAAATCGCGGATCATTGCGCGTATCGGACTGCGTGGCTTCGGCATCGCCTATTCAATTCTGTCCCTTGCGGTGTTGTCTTTGCTGATCTGGTCCGCGGGGCAAGCGCCCTACATCCAGCTTTGGCCACAGATGGGTTGGCAACGCCATGTGGTGCATCTGGGCATGTTGGCCGTGTGCCTGATCCTGGCGTTCACTATCGGGCGACCCAATCCATTCTCCTTCGGTGGCGCGCGGCACAACGGTTTCGATCCCGCACGGCCCGGCATCGTTCGCATCACCCGCCATCCCATCTTGCTGGCGCTGGCGCTTTGGGCCGTACTCCATATGCTACCGAATGGCGATTTGGCACATGTGCTCTTGTTTGGTGTGTCGGGGAGTTTTGCTGTTGCAGGACGCGCGCTAATCAATGGGCGCAAACGGCGCGAGATGGGGGCAAATCAGTGGGATGCTCTGAACACTGCGGTCGTGACGGCTCCAATTTGCCAAGCACCTGTGTCTTGGGCAGGCATGGTGCTGCGGGTTGCAGCAGGTTTGGCTGCGTTTGTGACGCTACTGAGCTTGCATCCTGTAGTGATTGGCGTTTCGGCATTCTGACCACGTAGAGCCACACTTGGTGGTCGTGCGGCTCTATCCAGTAATCGTGATCAAGATGCCCGACTAGCGGATAACTCAGACAAACGGCAGCTTAATCAGCGGATTGTGGTCCCGGTGAGCCAGTTGACCCAAGATTGTAGATTGAATGTTGCGTTGCATTGCGCAAAATGAGTTGTGCTCAGCCCATCGCCACAGCTTTGAAAAGGCATATGAAATAAGCTCATTGACGTTGAGCTGCCATTTCTCTGCGTTGACCCTGTATTTTGCACTCATCATAGCAAACTTGCTTTGAGTTTAAGGTGAAACCCGCGGAAAGACGGCAAAAGGCTTGCTAGAAGCAATTTGGGACCAGCTTCACACATTAGCGTCGCATTGCCAGCATCAGAGTGCAGAGCGTGCACTTCGGCCACGCACTGCAATCCACCTTATATGAACGTCACATCGTCAAATAGCAGATTTACGTTGGTCACGTTGTTGAACGTCAGCGTGTTGCCCTCGCCGAAGTCGAGCACAAGGTTGCCCTCCACAACAGACGCGTAGTTGGCGAGGTCACTGCCCACCGGCGTCTCTTCGTCCAGAAGGTCCGCCTCGATCTGCAGGCGGTCGACGATCAGCGAGTAGTCACGGATCACATCGTTGCCATCTGTGAACACGAAGACATCCGCACCTTGACCACCACGCATCAGGTCGTCCCCAAGTCCGCCGTCAAGCGTATCATTGCCCGCGTTGCCTTCCAGGTTATCGTTTCCGGCATCCCCGTTCAACACGTCAAAACCGTTTAGACCACGAAGCAGGTCATCGCCCTCTCCGCCGTTCAACTCGTCAAAGGCCAAACCGCCGTTGAGCGTATCATTACCCGTGCCGCCAAACAGGGTGTCGTTGCCGTTGCCGCCATTCAGACTGTCATCGCCGTCGCCCCCGTCCAGTACATCGCGCCCATTCAGGCCCAGAACGGTGTCGTTGCCGTCACCACCATTCAAACTGTCAAAGCCGAGACCACCGTTCAAAGTGTCATTGCCTGCACCGCCATCAAGGGTGTCATTGCCGAAGCCGGCGTTCAGGCTGTCGTCGCCAAAACCGCCATTGATGACATCAAAGCCGTTCAGGCCCAGAAGCGTATCATTTCCGGTCCCACCATCCAGACTGTCCGCGCCAATACCCCCATTCACGCTGTCGTCGCCTCCGCCGCCGATCACTGTATCGTTGCCAGCGCCGCCGGACAGCGTGTCGTCTCCCAGGCCTGCATCGACAAGGTCGTTACCACCCAAGGAAAGGATCGAGTCGCCCGCAAATGAACCGGTAATGTCATCGGATGTCGAGGTTGTGTCGCCTACAATCTCGATGTCGCCAAATTCGACAATCAGGCTGGTTGCGGTGGTCGAGAAATCGAGGTCAACGGCTTCGTCAGAGGCCGCAATTAATT
Organism: uncultured Tateyamaria sp.; assembly: GCF_947496075.1. Taxonomy (GTDB): domain Bacteria; phylum Pseudomonadota; class Alphaproteobacteria; order Rhodobacterales; family Rhodobacteraceae; genus Tateyamaria. The sequence goes on along the minus strand of NZ_CANMBJ010000006.1, from coordinate 5,704 downwards.
CAGGCAGATCGACTTCGGTGATATCCGCGGCAGAAAATTCAATGAACTGGACCGTGAAGCCAATGTCTGCGGTCAAGCTGGTGCCGGTGATAAGTTCGGCGCTTAGGCCAGCCAGAGCCTCGAGTGAGGTGCCGAGAACAAATACGCGGCCCTGAAGGTCAACTGTTCCCGTCACTGTATACGTATCGTGGACGAGGCTCCCGCCTGACAGATCAAAGTCAAAATCGAAGCCGCCGGTCGCAACGGTCAGATCTCCGTTGATGGTGATGTCTTCGATCCCGGTGGAGCTGCGCAGGATGTTGTCCTGAACCAGGTCCGCCTCGAACATGCCACCACTTGTGATATCAAGGATGCCGTTGTTGTTGACCACGCCACCGCGCAACACACCGCCGTTGCTAACCGTTACGATGGCATTGCCCCGGGCAAGCGGTGCATCTTGGGAGAAATTGGCGGTTGCGCCAAAGTCCAAGATACTACCCGCGCCATCGACGGTCACACGACCCGTTGCACCGTCGTTCTCGGCAACAATCAGCAGCCCTTCTGCATCATTTGTAACCACGGCGCCGTCCAGAACATTGATCGTACCGTCGGAACCTGCATCACGACCGGCACGCATGAAGCCAGTTTCTCCGCCGTCAACGTTCACGTTGTCGGCTCCGTCGATGGTTAGGGTGGTGCCTGCTCCGGTCACCGTGATGACACCGTTTGAGCCTTCATTGCGTCCGGCCTGAAATCCGGGAAAGTCGCCGCCGTCGCCGGTAATCGTAACGTCCGCTCCGTCACGCACTGTGAATGTCCCGACTGTATCTCGACCGACTGTCAGAAATGCACCGAACTCGGGATTTACCACTTGTTCGCCGAACAAGTTGAGCTGCGTTCCCTCACCTTCGACAATAGTGTGACCCTCGCCTTGTCGACCCGAGATAAAGAACAACGTATCTACCACGGCACCATCAGAAATTGTGAACGTCGACGTTCCGCCGTTTCGGCCTACAAAAATTGCATCTTGTTCAGCCACCAATCGGGTCCCGGCACCCGTGACAAGCGCCGTTGCCATGCCTCCATCGTTTGACGTTGAACTGCTCCCTGACAACTGCAAGCCACCGCCGAATTCGTCTCCGGCAAACAACTGAAATTGCGCTCCGTCCCGCAGAATGAACGAACCGTCTGCCCCTCCTTCACCGATACGCATGAAGCCGTTGGAACCAGTGCGATCTGCGCTGCCTACTGTCACGGAAGTGCCAGCACCTTCAACGATCAGCGTCCCATCCGCGGTTGCATCGGTCCGGCCGTTCAGGTCACCAACACCAACAAACTCGCGTACTTGCACCTGTGCGCCATCGCGGATTGTGACTGTGCCTGAGGCCGACGTCACCGACATGTCCTGGTCGGTGATGCGCCCCACTTCCAGGTTGCCCTCGGTCCCGTTGGACAAATCTACCCGAGTGTTTGTGCCTTCGATGGTCAGGTCAGCCGTTCCGCCTTGCCCCACCGAAATCCTACGTGCATCAACATCTGCCCCGTCCGAGATGGTTACACTTGCCGTGCCTGTATTTTGACCGACATCGATGCTGCCATTTTCGACAACAAGTGTCGTACCAGCGCCGGTTATCAATCCCATCGCGTCGCCACCGGCGCGATCTGATGCCCCAGAGAACTGGATTCCGGCACCAAATTCATTCTCGTCGCCACGGAACAAGGTGAATGAAGCTCCATCGCGAAGCACGAAGCTGCCTGTTGCCCCTTCTTCTGCGACCCGCATGAAGCCGTTTAAGCCGGTGCGATCCGCACTCCCTACCGTGACGGAAGTGCCAACACCTTCCACGATCAGCGTCCCATCCGCAGTAGCGCCGGCTCTACCGTCCAGATCACCGACACCAACGAAGTCTCGGACTCGCACCTGGGCGCCATCGCGGATGGTAATTGTTCCCGTGGCTGAGGTCACCGAAGGATCCTGGTCGGTTATGTGGCCGACTTCCAGGTTGCCCTCGGTCCCATTGGACAAATCTACCTCGGTGTCCGCACCTTCGATAGTCAAGTCGGCGGTGCCACCTCGTGCCACTGCAATCCGTCGCGCATCAACATCAGCACCATCCGAAATGGTCACGCTGGCCGTACCGGTGTTTTGGCCGATATCTAACGTGCCATTTTCGACAACAAGTGTGGTACCGGCACCGGTTATTAAGCCAGTTGCACTACCGCCCGGGCGATCTGATCCGCCGGAGAACTGGATGTTTGCGCCAAACTCGTCCTCGTCGCCGCGGAACATGGTGAATGCAGCTCCGTCGCGGAGCACAAAGTAACCTGTTCCGCCTTCTTCCGCGACGCGCATGAACGCGTTTTGACCCGTGCGTGCCTCGGTGCCAATGTTGAAGACTGTTCCAGCCCCTTCAACAATCAGCGCGCCCTCGGCTGTAGCGCCCGCAACACCATCGGTATCCGCGATACCCACGAATTGGCGGATGTTCACCTCGGCTCCATCTCGCACAATCACAAGCCCCTCGGCCGAGCGATTGGTCGTAGTATCCGTCAACCCGTCATCGGGGGGGGATATCGTGCCAATTTCCAACGATCCACGATCACCACCTGCCGAATTGAGGACTGATACTTCGGTGTCGGTGCCTTCTATCACCAGTGTGGCGTCCACGCTTTGACCACCCGCGGTCGGTGATCCGTCCAGATCGAAAGGCCCAAAGTTCACACCAATCTGTAACCCGCGGCCCGAAGTTGCATCCGGGTTATCAATGACAACCTGCGCGCCATCACTGATGAAGGCCGTGGCGGACGTGCTTGCGCCAAGCTCAGTTGCCATGCGGAACCGTGTTGAGTTGCCAGCCTGACCGGTCATCGTCAGCGTGGTCGCTGGCCCCGAAATCGACAGGATGCTGTCGGTGCCGGACGTCGTTCCAAAATCGTCGCCTACTGTAACTGTCGCGTTACGGGCGATAAAGCTTGTGTCGTCACGCTGAAAATTGCCAATGTCGTTGAGCACGGTCAGTGATCCCAACCCTTGCGCCGTTGAGTCCGCATCACCCGTAGCGGTCTGGAACGATACGTTCTGGAAGAAAATACCATTGGCACTTGCTGGTCCAGGATCTGCAGGCAGTCCAAAATCAACCGTATCACCGGCAAACAAAGCGTCGAGTTGTTCCTGAGTTAATGGCATTTTTAATTCCCCAAAATCTAATATGCTTTTGCACTGAAATCATGTGCTATCGAAACTGGCGATATCGTAGGAAAACAAAACTTCAAAAAAAAGTTTTTTTGACTAGCCTGAAAATTATTCACGTTCAGGTTGGAGGTGAGATCGAGATCGTCAATAATTGAGACAGAGCAACTGGGTTGTAGGAAACGGATATATATTAAAAATTTTATTTAAATTCAACAACTTAAATTGGAATATTTCTGCGGCACGACGTTGGTTCCTCTTAAGGTGGAAGGGACGCGTTGATGGGCGCCAATTACCTGTTCCCATCGAAGATAAGCCTGTGCGATTCTCAGTCGCGAGCGTAACAGAGGCGCAGCAAGGGAGCTGGACAGGCGGCAAAGAGTTCACACCCCATTGCTTGAGTGCGGGTGTCGGTTGACGCAAACAATGGCCGCCATTCTGGCTTTGCCTCTTTGCGTGCGAGCTTGGCATACAATTCATAGTAAACGGTTCCCAGCCCGCTGCCCACGCCATGCACGTATACGAAAAACCCCGGCGACGCGGAATTGAGTGGCGGGCGTCAGGTCAAACGCAAACTCTGCACAACCAATCCTGATGCACATCCTATTGAAGCTGCGCTTGCGCGTTCCCAAAAATAAAATTTTCCGGCGCGTTGCGCGACCTAGCAAGCCAACACTCTGGAAAGGGTACTGAACAAAACGCAACCCCGATCAAAAAATACTCGTGTAACCCGCACATCGCATTCGGCAACTCCAATTGGACCGGATCACACTCGACCACAGCACTTATTAGGACACTCACCGTTGATGAACGCGGCGCATTGTTGTGCTGAATACGCCGCCGCGTACCGTTACTCTCCAAGGTCTAAAAGAATGTCACGTCATCAAAAAGAAAGTTGACGTTAGTCACATTGTTCAAGGTCAGGGTGTTGCCGTCGCCGAAATCCAGCACCAAATTCCCGTCCAAAACTGACGCGTAGTTGGCCAGATCAGAGCCCACGGGCATAACCTCATCCAGAAGATCCGCATCAATTTGCAAGCTGTCCACTATCAGTGAATAATCTCGGATGACATCGTCACCGTCCGCGAACACAAAGACATCAGCCCCCTGACCACCGCGTAAGAGGTCGTCACCTGAGCCGCCATCAAGCGTATCATTGCCGGCGTTGCCCTCGAGATCATCGTTGCCCGCATCGCCATTGAGAACATCAAAGCCGTTAAGCCCACGGATCAGATCGTCACCATCGCCGCCATTTAAAGTATCGAAGGCAAGACCGCCGCTTAGCGTGTCGTTACCGGCGCCGCCCTCAAGCAGGTCATTGCCGTTCCCACCGTTTAGATTGTCATTACCTAAACCACCGCTCAGGGTGTCACGACCGTTAAGACCGAGCAGGAGGTCATTCCCGCTTCCACCTTCTAAACTGTCAAAGCCGAGCCCGCCATTTAGGGTGTCATCGCCCGCGCCGCCATCAAGCGTGTCGTTGCCAAAACCGGAGTTCAGACTGTCATTGCCATCGCCGCCGTTGATTACGTCAAAGCCGTTTAAACCCAACAGAGTGTCATTGCCCGTTCCACCATTGAGTTCGTCGGCTCCAATGCCACCATTTAGAACGTCGTTGCCCGCTCCACCGTTGACAGTGTCATTCCCGGCGCCGCCCGCGATTGTGTCGCCAGTTAATGTGCCGTCAAGCATGGCGGAAGCGCCGGCGCCTCCTATGCTCACCCCGACTATGCCCAGATCTTCTACCAAGTCTTCGAAGGTCAAAACGGTATCCAAAAGATCGATTTCCTCGATGCCCGAGATCGTATCGATCCCATCGGCAGTAATTTGAATTCGCTCGTTGTCGAGCGCTTCCAAAGTCAAGTCCGCCTCATTGGCATCGATTTCCAACCGATCGAACCCACCGCCACCTTCGATACTGTCATCACCGGCATCCGGATCTAACGTGTCATTGCCCGCTCCGCCGATCAGCGTATCGTTCCCGTCGCCGCCGATCAGGGTGTCGTTGCCATCGTCGCCGAACAGCAAATCGTTTCCATCCAGCCCGCTCAGGCTGTCATCTCCTGCGAACCCGTTGATTACTTCGGAAATCTCTGTTCCGAGCAACGTGTTGTTGTCATCGTTTCCATTTATTGTCGGGCGATCTTGAATTGTGCCGGTGCCGGCTCGATCCTCGCCAGCAAGAAAGATCGGCAGGTCGTCAAAAACCAGTGAAAAGGTTTCCAGGACTTCATCGATGCGATCCCCGAGGATATCGACGGCGACGGAGGCGACGGTTTGGCCCGGGGCGAAGGTGACGGAGCCTGAGTTGGCCACATAGTCTTCGCCAGCCAGTGCGGTGCCGTCGGCGGTGCTGTAGTTCAGCGTGATGCTCTGGTCGAAGGGTTGGGAGAGGCGGATCTCGAACACGGCCTGCTGGCCGCCGGTATCGGTCTCGAACACCAGCGGGTCGGAGACGAAGAGGGCCAGGTTCTGGCCGCCATCGCTGTCGAGGATCACACCCGTCGCCGTCAGCACCGGTTCACCGCCCGACAG
>NZ_CANMBJ010000005.1 GCF_947496075.1 uncultured Tateyamaria sp. | reverse complement strand
GCAACGCCAAAATGCCGGTGATCACCATGGATCCCGTCGTGATCAAGGACCGGTTCATGAAAGCGGTCACGGCCTGATGACACGCGCCGCGCGTATTCATTCCAGTGAAGATGCGCGGCGTTTGGCCAAGGCCCGTCTACCATGGATGGTGTTTGACTATATCGACGGGGCTGCGGGATCAGAAATAGGGGCTGCGCGCAACCGTGCAGCTCTTGATGCAATATGCCTCGAACCTCGGATCCTGAGAGACGTCAGCAATCGTTCGTTGGACATGCCGCTGTTTGGCAAGACGGCCAAGCGCCCCTTTGGTATTGCGCCCATGGGCATGTGCAATCTGTCCGGACCCGGCGCCGATCTGATGCTGGCGCGACTGGCCGCGCGAGACTCGGTGCCCGTGGGCGTATCAACCGTTGCATCAACTCCGCTGGAGAAGATGATTGAGGTTGCCGAAGGGCACGCGTGGTTCCAGCTCTATTTCAGCGGAGACGGAACGGGTTCGTTCAAGCTGGCAAAACGTGCGCAGGATGCCGGTTACGAGACTTTGATCGTTACCGCCGACGTTCCTGAGGTTGGTCGCAGGCCACGTGAGTTGCGCCACGGATTTACAATGCCGTTCCGTATCGGTCCGCGCCAATTTCTGGATTTCGCCCTACACCCGCATTGGTCGCTCACGTCACTTGCTGCAGGTCGTCCTCAGATGGCGAATTTCGAGATGCCGGGCTTTGAATTCGACCGCACCGAAAGCCGAGCCAAGGCGAATTGGACAACACTGAAGGCCTTGCGCGATTTGTGGCAAGGCCACTTGGTCGTGAAGGGCGTGACCAACGCCGATGATGCGCTGAAGCTGAAATCCGAAGGCGTCGACGCCATTCAAGTGTCAAACCATGGTGCGCGGCAGCTTGAAAGCGCACCTGCTGCCGTTCAAGCGCTTGGCCGGATACGCGGCAGGGTTGGACCAGAGTTTCCGCTGTTTTATGACAGTGGCTTGCGGTCTGGCGAAGACGTTTTGAAGGTCCTTGATCAGGGTGCAAATTATGCGTTTTTTGGCCGCATATTGCAGTTTGCAATCGCCGCGGCCGGTGAAGAAGGCTTGCTTAGACTATGGAGCATCCTTAGCGGAGAGTTGTCCAGCGCACTTGCACAAGTTGGTCGGGATAAACTGACCTGAAGAAATTGGACAAGCTTGAATGGAACCTTACATGCCTGACAGCATCAACGTCCAACTGATGTGACCAAAAAAGAAGTATGTGCCAAATTGGTACATGTCATGGTTCTCAATGGACTGTGTGGATCCGGCTGTCATTGCGGTCAATCCGGGATCCAACCAAGCAATAATACCGCCGGGTTTCATTGCATCTCGCGCGATTTGGGAGCGGAATGCGGCGTTTCTGATAATAACAGAGGTCAAGCGTAGCAGCTTCTGAGGATCGACCGCCGAGCGGTGGCGGTCGATGGGATTTTTTGGATCAGGCGGCCTTAGCCTTGTTGATCGAGGCGTAGAAGGCGCTTTCGAGCTCCATGTATCCGGTAAAGGACACCGCATCGCCAAAAGGCAGGATCTGAGTGGCCCAAAAACCGCCAAAACCGTTCTGCCGGTCAATCCAGTAGAACAGATTGGCAAGTCCGGCCCAGCCAATTGCCCCGGCCGGCCGACCCGTGGGCGCCTGATCATCATTGACCATGAAGGTGTAGGACCATGATTTGGGCTGGCCGGGGAAGAACTCTGCATCGTTGGAAAGCGACGGGATGACCCCTTTGAAAGGCGTGATCTTACGCTGGCCCAGATGGTTCTGCGCCGCCATCTCAACCGTTTCGGGCTTGAGCACGCGTCCGTATTCCCCCGCACCATCGTTCAACCACATGCGGATAAAGCGCATGTAGTCGCCGACAGTGCCATAAAGGCCGTGGCCCCCCATATGGACTTCTGGCTTGTCGGGCAGCTCGAAATCCATCGGCGTCAGGCTGCCATCGTCGCCGCGCGCATGCATCCCGGCCAGCTTCTTGCGGAGCGTATCGTTCAGCTCGAAAGTGGTGTCGGTCATGCCCAGTGGCTCGAAGATGCGCGACTGGAAGACTTCGCCTAAACGTTGCCCGGTGATGCCTTCGACGACCTGCCCGCACCAGTCGATATTGGTGCCATATTCCCAGCTTTCGTCCGGGTCGAACAGAAGCGGGGTCATCAGGCAATCTTTGGAAGCGGTGATGACGCTGGGCTGGCCTTTCTCTTCGGCTAGGCGATTGTAGGTCTCGTTGAAGAAGTCATAACCGAGGCCTGCAGTGTGCAGCATCAGCATCCGTGTTGTGATGTCCCGCTTGGGCGCGCGCAGCCGCGGCTCACCATTGGCGTCAAACCCGTCGATCACCTGCAATTTGCCGATGTCCGGCGCATAGTTTTTTGCAGGCGCGTTCAGATCAAGCTTGCCCTCCTCGACCAGTTGGAGAACTGCCGTACCGGTGATCGCCTTGGTGGTTGAGAATATGGCGAAGGCGTCATCGGTTGATATAGGCGTGTCGCCATCCATTCGGCGCAGGCCCGCTGCGCCCTCATAAATATTCTTGTCGCGATCCGTGACCATGGCGACCACGCCCGGGACGCGCGGGCTGGAGCTTACGACGCTATTCAGAATGGCGTCCGCATTGAATTCATGACTCATGATAATATCCTCCCATTGATTGATGTTTGCCCTGCGACCGGGGCTTTCAGCCGGCACAGGGCGTTGTTTGGTTGGAGATCAGGCGTCTTGCGGCGCCTTTGACTTGCTCATCGCAAAGTGCGGATAGCCGCCTTTGGCCTCTTCGTCACACTTGGTGCGATAGGTCCCGACTCCGCCAGTGTAAGACAGTACCCTGCGCGGTTTGCCCTCAACATTGGAGCCAGTGTACCACGATGTGGTCTTTGCGATCAGGGTCGCATTGGCGGTTTCGTCGTGATGCGCGACCCAGGCAGCTTCACCCTCTTCGGTGGGCTCCATCACGTCATTGCCGCTCTTACTCAGATCACCGATACAACGCGTGATCCACTCGGTCTGTTGTTGCAGGCAAGTGGTCATGTTGCAAAGGGCCGCCGCAGGCGCGAGGGGCGCGCCAGTCATGAACAGGTTCGGGAAGCCGAATTTCTGCAGTCCCATTGTGGTGCGCATATCCTTGCGCCATTCCTCGGCAAGGTTGAGGCCGTCGCGCCCGTTGATGTCAATGCGTGCCAACGCGCCGGAACCCGCATCAAAGCCGACCGCCATGATGATCGCGTCAAGCTCATAGACTGTTCCGTCCTCCAGCTTGACGCCTTCGGGCACGATTTCGGCAATTGGGTTGTCGCGGACATTGACGGCCTCGACATTGTCGCGGTGAAACGCTTCGAGATAGTCGGTCTCCAAAGGCACACGATGCGTGCCGAACCCATAGTCGCCGGGCTTGGGCACAAGCGTGTCGATCAGCTTGGGATCCTTGAGCCGAGCAATCATCTTTTGGCGAACAAACTCCGATATCTCGGCGCTGACCTCCTCCTCGAAGAACATTTCGGCGAAAGAGGCGAGCCACAGCTTCAACGAGCCGTCCGCATAAACTTCCTCGAGCACCTCCAATCGTCTCTCTGGAGTCAAATCGGCCCATGTGTTTTCGAAGTCATACTCAAAGCCGGTGAATGTATGCGGCAGGTTCGACCTGAACTCGTCGAAGCGGCTTTTGTACCACGCTTCCTCATCCGGGCCGTATTTCGGGTTCTTCATCGGCAGCACGTATTGTGGCGTGCGGGCAAAGACGGTGAGTTGGCCGACCTGTGATGCAATGGTCTGTATGACCTGAATTCCTGTGGCACCCACTCCGATCACGCCCACTCGCTTGCCTTCAATATCAAGCCCGCCCTTGGGATAGCGCCCAGTGTGGACGATTTGGCCCTTGAAGCTGGACTGGCCCGGAAACCGGTCCTCCAGTGGGGCCGAGAGCATTCCGGTGCAGCCGATCAGGAACTGAGTGTCGATGACATCGCCCTGATCCGTCTCGACCCGCCAGCGTCCTGTCTCTTCGTTGAAGGTCGCTTTGGTGATCGTGGTCGAAAACGACATGTCACTTCGCAGATCCAGCGTATCGGTGACGTAATGCAGCCAGCGCTCGATCTCTGGCTGTCCGGGGAAACGCTCGCTCCAGGTCCAACCCTTGTAGAGGTTCTCATCGAACAGATACTGGTAGATATAGGCTTCGCTGTCGAATTTGGCACCGGGATAGCGGTTCCAGTACCACGTCCCGCCCACGTCGGTGGCAGTGTCGCAGGCATGCGCCTTGAGACCCATCTGACGTAGCTGGTGCAGTTGGTAAAGTCCGGCGACCCCGGCTCCGATCACCAGCGCATCCAATTGCGCAGGCACGGGGTTGCGAGCCGTCGAAACGGTCTTTTCTTGTGCGTCTAGCATATTGTCCTCCACTGCGGCGGCAGTCGGTTTTTCCGGCAGCCTCCTCCGGGTTCGGATTGCAGGTCCGAATCCACCGCGCTCCAAGTCTGGCTCTAGGCGGCAGGGGCGGTCTTGTAAGATCGGGGGGTAAATTTTGAACGATCTGGGCAGACCGTGCGATGCCGTTCAGTGCCCTGAGCGGTACTGGCCAGGTGTTACGCCCTTGGCTTTGCGGAAGCTGCGGCTCATATGCGATTGATCCGAAAATCCGCATGCAGCGGCGATGTCCTTCATCGCGCGCCCCGGTTCGCGCAGCATGGCGCAAGCCCGTTCCATCCGCTTGTGCTGAACGAAGGCGTAGCCGGGCAGGCCCACGCTTTTGCGAAGCTGGCGATTAAAAGTCCACACGCCCAGATGCAGCACACCTGCAAGTTCGTTCAGAGAGAGTGGTTCGTGCAAATGCGCGTCTATATATTCTTCCAACATGGCCAGCTGTCTTTGCGACAAGCCCGACTGCCCCGATGTCGAGCGGCTGTCGACCGACGCGTAGTTGCGAAGCAGGTGGACCGCAAGTTGCACCGACAGAGCCTCAGCATAAAGCTGTCCTCCGGGGCCTTCTTTGGCTGCCTCTATGGTGAGTTGGTCGGCAATATGGTTGATCACAGGATCGCTGCCTTGCAGTACATCGTGCAGCCTGACCTGTTTGACATCCCTTGCCCGAATATCGCGCGCGACGCGGGTCATCAACGCGTCGGTCAGGTAGAGATGCGACACCACCAGCCCTTCAGTCCAGTTCCAGTGCGACTGCATTGCATGCGACAAGAGCGAGAAATGCCCCGGCCCGCATTGCGTACGCGTCCAACGCCCGTCAAACTGCCGGTCCATCGGCGTGTCTCCCCTGCGGTACTGCACAATCATAAATGTGTTCATCGGCGGAATGTGTACATCCTGCCCGTTATAGCGATAGGTCCGCTGCGACACGTCCTTCCAGCCGAGACCTTTGCTTTCGCACAGAATCTTTCCCGGCACCCAAATGGGTAATTCATCGGGTTCAATAAGTTGTGCGTCTGTTCCCGTCGTCTCAGTCATGGCGAGCCTCGCCGGTATCCGCTGACGCCTCGCAAGATGACAAAATTGCGACTTCAGTAGGCCTCTATTCGAAGCGCGAACGAACCATAGTTGCTGAATTACTTAGAGCTGCGCAATAATGATACAGATTTGTCGTCAGTGGAGTCAATTCAACCCCCTGATGAGATAGACCAAAGCAGTAGATACCGACCCGTGCACTCGGTGAGGGTCCGGCACCACATCCATGGGCTATCCTGAGTAGTGTTTCTGGAATTGCGGGCTCATACCCAAAGCCTGATGTGGTTGGATGTGATTGTATCGTCCGAGCCAGATATCGATCACAAACTGAGCTTGTTCGGCGGTGTGGAACCGTTCGCACCAATGAATTCGCGACTAAGTTTGCCGTTGATGCGCTTGTCATTGCCTTTCTACCAAGGCGACGCCGGGCAGATCTGGATCGACCGTGCTGCCGCGATGAACTCTAAGCCATAACAACTTTGGAATACCGTGGATGAGACAACCGACGCAGCCCCATGGCGAACTGCTCCCAATCCGAAACCGGGCGTTCGTTTAAGGTGCAGCTTCCGGTACTGGGGGCTGCTTCACGACGTTTGTTGCGAGTTCGACCAGCGGCTGCTTTGAGTGAAGCGGCGGATGGAGGAAAGGCTGTGAGCCGCAAAAGAAATCTGCTGCGTTGCGGAAAACCGAACTGCAACCATTTCGACGGCTTGTGAGCGCGTGAATGGAAAAACTATGCGTCGCTCCACATCTGTAGCACGTCAAACAAATTTGACCTTTGCGTCAAAGACTGACCCTAAGGGGTCCCGGCCGAACTTTTTCATACTTGAACTGCAGTTCTCTTTGGCCTAGCGACGCGCTGCAGAAAATGTCAGCTTCGAGCCCAAAGTGACCGAACCTGCGATGTGAATGAACAGCGGCTTTGGGATCCGCCCAGCAAAGGCCATCATGTCTCGACTGTCGATGATCGCTGGGTGGCGTCCCATTCTTCTCGAAGAGCTTTGCCCTCTCCAACAAAAGTATCGCCGGTCGCACGACAGCTCGTCATACGATCAATGCGAAAATGCCGGAATGCCCTGCGCAACTCGCACCATGCGACCAGTAGTACGTTGTCAAAATAGAAGATCAGCGCGAGGGGCAGAACAATTCTTGTGCTGTCCACCCCGGTCTTGGCTCGGTAGCGGATGTCCAGCTTTTGCTCTTCCCGGATCGCGAGGCGCAACGCCTTCATGTTCACTGCATCCGAAGGCTGCACCCCCCAAGATGACGTGAGCAGATGATCGACCACAGGGGCCGCATCGTGTAGCTTGCGGGCGGCGCGTTTTGCAGCCTTCAACAGATCGGCATCGCCGGTTCTTGCAACCATGCTCAGACCTACGGTGATCGCTTCAGCCTCTTCCTGATCGAAGTTGATCGGGGGTAGGTCATATCCTTCGCGAATGATGTACCCGACGCCGGCTTCTCCGTGGATCGGCGTTCGCATTGCCTGCAAGGTGGCAATATCGCGATAGATCGTGCGCTTGGAGACTTCGAGTTCCCGCGCAATTTCTTTTGCCATGAGGGGCGTATCCGCCGCGCGAAGGATTTGAATGATTTCGAAAAAGCGGCTGGTTTTGGCCATCAGCACCCCTGAATAATGCACCGCAATCAAAGACTGCTGACACTCAGTTGGCAACAGGGCCGGTATATGCTCGCGCGAGAAATCGAAAGTCCGAACGATGGAGCACTCACAACATATGAAAGGCGTCGCCTTGGTGGTGCTGTCGGCCGTCATATTCAGCATGTCCGGCGTTCTGACCAAGATGATCGAGGCTGATGGATGGACCATCGCCTGCTGGCGCGGGGTGATCGGTGGATTGGCCGTTATTGCTTATGTCGAAGCCCGTCGCGGTGACACGCCCCGCAGCAAAGCATTCCGGCTGGGTCCGCGTGGTTGGTTCCTGGCCAGTGTCGGAAGCGTTGCCAGCGTCACGTTCATCTATGCGTTCAAGCTGACATACGTAGCGAATGTTGCCGTAATCTACGCGACGGCCCCGTTCTTTGCAGCAAGTCTGGCATGGTTGGCGATGCGTGAGACGGTGAAAGGCCGAACCCTGATCGCAGGGGTGTTGTCCTTCGCTGGTGTCGTCATCATCGTGTCTGGCGGTTTAGGCACCGGGAAACTGCCCGGTGATGTGTTGGCGGTTGCGATGACATTGGGAAACGCGGCTTACATCGTACTGATCCGCAAGTTCTCAGACGTGCCAGTTGTCTGGGCGGGTGGCGCATCTGCCTTGCAGCTATTCGTTGTCGGGGCATTCATAGGTGCGCCGCTTGAAGTAACGGTCAAGGATGCAGTTTTGCTGATCTTCTTTGGTGGCGCATTTGCCAGCGCGGTTATTTTATGGACGGAAGGGACTCGCCTCATTCCATCGGCGCAATCTGCGCTACTTGGCACGGTCGAGATCCCCTGTGCCACGCTGCTCGCCTGGATCGTTTTGAGTGAGCTTCCACCTCTTGCGGCAATAATGGGCGGGGCTGTGACCATGTCAGCGGTATTGTGGCACGCTTCGCTTGACCATCGACAAGAAAAACATCGGTTCGTGCAATAGCGGACATTCCTCCACCATCTGCAAATGGCAGCAAAGCCCCGATAATGGGCCATTCACGGCGCGGAGCGCCAATGACAAGTTGGGTCAACTAGGTTGGTGTGATCAACAAAACTTCAAGACAATGACTATCACACAGCTATGCTGGCTTGATGTCGCATGTTGTTCCACGATTGCAGTACCTGATATGATCTACTGCATGAAGTCGCTACGTTAATCCAAAACCGCGGAACAAGATCTTTAAACGCAAAGACGGCTCTACTACTTTAGGTAGTAGTTACACCACCGATTGAACCGACGTTTCGACGGGAGCCACCGGTGCAATGGCTACGTTTATCATCGTATCAGAAGACAAAGACCCGCTTGGTCCTGGGGAGATCAACGCAGGCGATGACGTTCGGGTCAATGAGGGAGATATCTTTGTCATCTCCCCGGCAGCAGATGAGGATGTAACTTTCAAGAGCCCGGGTGGCGCAAGCACCAACTTCACCGTCGAGTTCGGTGAAAGCAACTCGAACAATCTGGAAATCAAGATAGAGGAAGGGCTCACGCCTTCTATTTCCATCGCCGACAATGCCGATCTGTCAGATATCAAAATTGATGCCGACAAAGCCGACGCCGCCAATCTTTCCATCGGCGACGGTGTAACACTCCAAGAATTCAAGGGATCGAACGACGGCAATGATGTCATCGACATCGGCAATGACTTCACGACGCCATCGGAGTTGAAGACAGGTGACGGTGACAATCAGATCACGATAGGTGACCGCGCCGACATCGAAGACATCGAAACGGGCGACGGCAACGACACCGTCGCAATCGGGGACGATTTTGTAAGCAAGAAGATCAAAACTGGTGACGGCGCAGACCGGATCACCATCGGTGATCGCGCAGCGGTCGAAGATATCGAGACGGGCAAGGGCGATGACGACATCACGATCGGAGACGACTTTGTCGGCGAGAAGATCAAAACGGCCGATGGAGACGACAGTATCCACATTGGCGCGAATGCAGATCTTGACGAGATCGACGGTGGAAAGGGGAACGATGTTCTCAATACCCAGTCTCCTGGCATCGATAACAAAAACATCGAAACCATAAATGTGGTCTGTTTCGTCCGGGGGACGCGAATAAAAACGGACCGTGGTGAAGTCTGTATAGAGCACCTTCACGAAGGTGACCTGGTTGTGACTGCGGACCACGGATTGCAGCCTATTCGATGGATTGGATCATCCGTCGTGAGCGGTTGGGAGGACCTGGCACCGATCCTGATCCCAAAAAGTGCTCTGGCAAACACGCGTGACCTTCGTGTGTCACCGCAACATCGAATGCTGATCAAACATCCACGTGCGCAGCTTCTTTTCGAGACGCCGGAGGTATTGGTGCCTGCCAAACATCTTATCGGCAAAGCTTCTATCCGTAGTGATCCATGCGACAACGTCCAATATTTTCATATGCTGTTTGACCAACATGAGATTGTTTTCTCGGAAGGCGCGGCAAGTGAGAGCTTTCACCCTGGGGTCGTTGGAATGGAAAGCTTTAGTCGACGGGTTCAGGAAGAGATCTTCGCGATTTTTCCGGAACTGCGGGTTGGGACCAGAAATTACGGTGCTGCGGCAAGGCGCAGCCTCAAACGACATGAAGCCGTCATCTTGCATGGTTTCTGACCGGAAACTGAAACTGCTTGTTGCATTTTGAAAGTATTCGTTCGTTTGAGGAATAATAGCATCCGGGATGCCGCGCGTGGGGCAGGGCGCTTTGCAGCTCAACACCACACAGATTGACGGAGGAATCAAACGGGCTGGAATAAACGCTCATCACGCTTCGTAGACCTTTCGAGAACAGCATTTGCTCTGTTCGCAAAACCGAAAGGAGAAGATCATGATGAAGACCGTTTTTGTTGCCTGCAGCGCAAGTATCGCCTTGGGCATGTTCTCGGCTCCTGCCATGGCGGACGATCTTGATGATGCCGTTCGCATCATCCAAAATATCTTCACAGTGCATCACCGGAACCGCGTTCTTGTCTGCGATGATGATGACGATGATGGCGGGCGCAGATGCTATTACGTCCGCCGAGGCCATACCGTCTACAAAGACTATGATGACGACGACGGTCATTGGCGTGGGTACGACGACGATGATGATGACGGAGGCCGCTGGGGCGACGATGACGACTAGACCGAACGACCAGAGACATCAAAAGGGCCCGGATCGATAAGCCGGGCCCTTTCTTTTTGAAGAAGCCAAGGTGGCCCTAGTCGGTTTCGGACAAACTATGCCCCTGCAAGGGAAGAAACGGGTAAGCTTCCGGCATCTGCCCCCGTGGTGCACGAAGTTGGTTGGGCATGATCCATGGGTTGGGCCGTGCCCATTCCCACCTGATCGCTGTCAGGTCCTGCTCGGGATCCGTGAATTGCTGCTTTGCCCGTCCATTTAGCGACTTTTGAACATCTACATAGACAGCAACGTCCGGATAACCGCGTGCGGCCCATGCGTCCTCAAGGACTTGGGCAAAGTCGTAGATGATATCAGGTCTGCCCAGCACGTTTCTTGCCTGACGGGAACTCATGACCTCATAGGGATCGATCTCCCATGTCTCGCTACCATCAGCGGCGACGACGCGGAACATGCCTTCGCTTTTCCGATCATAGATCCGCATCCGCCACGAGAACCGATGACCATCACCGCTCCAACCCACGAGGTTATCGAAGAAAATTTGGCGTTGGGGCACGACAATCTGCACAGCAAACCACACGGCCAATGCGGCAAGACCGACAGGTGCAAGCCGGAACTTTCTTGTTGGAAGTGACGGTAGTGCAGGGAGCGTTTCGAACTGTCCAAGGAGCGCACGCAAAAGGCGTTGCGGCCAGTCCGGGGCGAAGAATATCGTCGAAAGCGCCAGCGTGATCCAAGGGAAGATACCGATGTTGAACAGCTGTGCGTTCGACCAATGGAAAAAGGCATACACGATAAAGACGGCTAGCCGCGTGCGGTGCCAAAGCAATAGAGGTGCGCCGACAACATGCAGGACAATCACGCCCCATGATGCCAAAACGAAGGATACATCGTATTGGAAGAGTGCTCCGAAGAACACCTCGTCTTCCTTTCCCGTGAGCCATGTTCGTAAGGGCTCGCCCCGCAGCCAGTCATCGGTGATCTTAACAATACCGGCATAGATCAAGATGATCTCAAGCTGGAGCTTGAGCGCGGTGACCGGCCAACGTGGGATCACAATGCTGCGCAGTTGCGGCCAGAGCCATGCATCAACCGAGAATGCGCGGTTTGCAGGCATAAAGCAGAGCAGCATCCCAAACAGGATGACCATGTAGTTGTGATTAAGGTACTGGGTGCGATCCAGCAGAAAGAAATAGGCAAAGATACCCGTGAGCGCGATGATCGACACGCGGTAGAATGCGCCGAGTGCAACCAACAAACCGAAAACCCCAACTCCACCCCACAGGATGTGAATCCAGGGCTCTGGCAAGGTTCGAACAAAATCAAAGAAAGGGAAGTTGAAATCCGGCTCAACGTAATAGCGTGTGATCCGGTCATATTTGACATATCGCCACCAATCCCAAGCCAGGATCAAGCCGAACGCGATCCGGATGACAACAAGCGATTGGATACTGATCGGCGTTTCAAGATAGCTGCGGAGGCTTGGCCGCGCCGCTGAAAACCTGGTCATCTAACCCTCCATCGAAATGCGATTCAGAGGGAATACGGAACGAAACAGCTTCGTATTCCATCATATCGCGCACGCATCTCGTCTTGCCGAGCGCAAGTTTGCCCGTATCTAAGGAAGATGACCATGCCTGACCAAATCCGGATCATTTATGATGGCGACTGCCCGTTTTGCTCTGCTTATGTGAAACTGGTGCGTCTGCGTGAAGTCGTGGGCACCATCGAACTGATTGATGCCCGTTCAGATCATGAAGTCATCGACCGGATCAATGCGGCCGGCCTGGACCTTGATCGTGGAATGGTTGTCGAGATGGGAGGGCAACTGCAGCATGGAGATGCGGCGATGACCACGCTGGCGATGATGACCACTCAAAGTGGGGTGTTTAATCGGATCATGCGGTTGATGTTTTCCCGACCGGCAATCGCCCGCATTCTTTACCCGCCACTGGTTGCGGGACGGGCGCTGACACTGCGTTTATTGGGGCGCCGCAAGATCAATCATTAGCATCAGACAGGCGCTTGGCTTCTTCCTCGACCGACATAACGGGACCGGCTTCTGTGTTGCGCATCCAGGCTTCGAGCACTTCAAGTGCGCTTGCAGGAGCGAACTGCGTATCATCGGGTAGTTCAACTGCCGCAGCGAAACGTAACTCCCACCCGGCATCGGTGCGACATCCGACGCCAATCAGATCTGACCTGTCTTCAAGTCTCGCTTCGAACTCCCGGCAAAAGGCACCATCACCCGCCTCGAACGATGCGATAAGCCGTGTGTCGACACCATCGTGCGCGATGCTTGTTCCAGATGCCGCAGTCTCCAGAATTGTAACTACAGGGGCAAGATCAAAGGCGGTGGGATCATTTTTGTTCGGGTTGAGCAAGAACGCGCCCAGACCAACACCCAGCACAAGGCTCGCTGCGATAGCGCCCAGCCAAGCAGATTGTCCCGTCCAAACCGCTGGCTTTAGCGGAGCTATTGTGTTGTCACCCGCATCCGTTGCTGAGTTTTCCGATGCTTCAACAGTTGCCCTGATACGCTCTTTCAAAGCCTCGGGCACATCCTCTAAGGGCATGGCGCTCTGCGCAAGCTCCGTACTGCGCTTAAATACATCCAACCGCGCCCTCAGGTCCGGGTCCTTCATAACAGCCGCGGCCACGCGTGCATGTTCAGTGCCCGTCAAAGCACCATCGGCATAGGCCATCAGATCTTTGTCCGAGACTGTCATTGCGAAGGTGTCTCCGTCTTATCATCCGTTTGGTCGGCATACGTAGCAGCTGTGGGGGTTATTCCAACAGCCGCAGTAAGCGCCAGACGGCCACGCGCCAGACGTGACATGACCGTACCAATTGCGATGTCCAGAACGTCAGCGGCTTCGCGGTAGGTCAACCCCTCAACACAGACCAGAACGACCACGTCACGTTGCCCCGCTGGCAACGTTTGGATCGCCTCTAGCGTCTGACGGACCTCTAGTCTTAGCTCCGGACTGGCTGCATTGTCAGAGATGACGTCTGCCGTCGTATCATCAACGTGGACATGCGCACCGCGCGCACTTTGTCTGCGCATCTCATCAATCCAGGCGTTTCGCAGAATGCGCAAAAGCCAGGGCGCAAGCTTCTTGGTAGGGTCATATTGCTGGCTTTGCTTTAAAGCCTTCTCGACCGTGATCTGCACCAGATCATCGGCAAGATCTGGCTGCCTTGTCAGCGAAATCGCGTACCTCCGCAGGTTTGGGAGGAGATCTATGACCTCGTTGATGAAACGGTCTTGCATCAAAAAACCTAATTCGAAGGAATGTTCGGAATAAGACTGAGTGCCGTGCGTAATCTAGGTGAAGCATGAAGGGAAAACCATGTCATACAGCGTATACCTGCCGATCCGAGCGCTCCTGTTGGCCGCAATTCTTGGCCTGTCTCCCCTTTCGTATTTGCTACCCGGTTGGCCCGACGTGGCTTACGCAGACAGCGACGACGATGATGATGACGACGATGATAACGGGGGCCGCCGTTTCGTTTCAGATGACGACGACGACGATGATGATGGAGGCGTTGCACCCGCATCGACGTCCACCCCAGACCGCGCGCCCGACGAAATCATTGCTGCCGATCTCTCGGATGCCGATCTCACCCAACTTATTGAGGAAGGGTTCGAGCTGTTACAGCAAATCGAAGCTACACCGACACTCGTCCGCCTGCGCATCCCGCAAGCCCTGACATTGGACGCCGCGCGCGTTCGTGTTCGCGCCTTGCCCACAGGCTCATCCGCTGACTTCAACCACTACTACCGGGGATCGCAAGGCACGTGTGATGGTCCAGAGTGTCTGGCCCTTGAACTTGTTGGATATCCCAGAGAAGGGATATGCGCGCTGACCGATGTGCGGATCGGGATGGTCGATACGGGGATCAACACTGGACATGAGGTGTTCAGTGGCAGTGACCTGACCGTTCAACGCATCTCCGACGAGCGGCTCGACCCATCGCGTGCAATCCACGGTACCTCGGTCGCGGCCATCCTGATAGGCGCGCCAGAAAGCCGGTCGCCCGGGCTTCTGCCTGATGCAACTCTACTTGCGGTCGACGCTTTCTACCGCGCCGGTGCAGTTGAAAGGGCAGATGCGTTTTCAGTAGCTGCCGGCATCGACTGGCTCCGCATCCGTGACATTGGCGTTCTCAATCTTTCTCTTTCCGGTTCCGAGAACATCGTTCTGAAAGAAGCCATCGACCGCATTGTCACCGAAGATGTCCTGGTCATCGCAGCAGCCGGGAACAATGGCCCGCGCAGTGCGCCCGCCTTTCCCGCAGCCTATGACACTACCGTTGCTGTTACCGCAGTGGATGTACGCGGCTCCGTTTACCGTCGCGCAAATCAAGGGACGCATATCGATCTTGCGGCTCCCGGGGTCGACGTCTGGACGGCAGCATCCGTATCCGGCGCGCGCTGGAAAACCGGTACATCCTTTGCGGCCCCCTTTGTCACAGCGGCGGCAGCATTATCACGGGATGCACAACCTGACAGCACTGCCGCAGAAATTCGGGAGCAACTGATGGGCTCTGCGCGTGATCTTGGCGCTCCCGGTCGGGACGAGGTGTTCGGAGCCGGACTTCTGAACATGGGAGAGACCTGCGGCGGCGTGGCTAAGACGGAAGGGTGATGACTTGGACAGGGGTGTGACGCGGATTTTGGAAGCTACATGAAGCGCGACTAACGTGCTTATGAACGGGAACTAAATCCCGCATTAAGGGAAAATTTTGCCCTTCTGTGAGTGGATTTCCCGTTCTATGCAAGTTGCAGGAACAGACAGTTTGAGCTCGGAATCTGGTCACACTTCCAGCTGCAGACATGACTAAAGCGGCGATCGCATCGCTTATCCGCTAAACACCTCACTTGCCTTTCTGTCGCTGCAGCCCGTGAGTTTTGAACTGTCCCGCAATCGATCAACGAAGGAAGGCCAAGAGATGGAAATCTTTGAGACCACCTTACGCGATGGAGAGCAGCAGGCGTTCCTCCATTTTTCAGCAAAGCAGAAGGGCGAGCTTGCTGTTTTATTGGAACAGCTTGGCGTGGATGTCATCGACGCGGGTTTTCCGGCGGCTTCGGACGTGGACATGAACGGCGTTACCGAGATCGCCAATGAGACCGATACCGTCAAGTTGAGCGTCCTGACCAGGCCGATCAAGAAAGACATCAGACGTGCATATCAAGCATTGAAAGGTGCCGGGCATCGGTCCCGGATTGCGACATCGTCGCGCCCGTTCGATCTTCTGTCAATCTCGGAAAGCTCAGAGGGTCGTGCCCGACAAAAGACCATAGAACGGTCCTGTGATTTGATGACAGAGGCCCGCACCTACTTTCCCGAAGCACAGTACTATCTGATTTGTGCAGGCAATCGCGACATCTCGTTTTTGATGGATCTGAGTGCGTCTGCGGCCTGCGCGGGCGCCACGCATATAGTCGTCGCCGACACGCTTAGCACAACAGAGCCACATGGCTTTGGCGAGCTTGTCAGCCGTATCAAGTCCGCGTTGCCGCCAGAGGTCACTTTGGGCGTCCACTGTCACAACTTGTTGGGCCTCAGCCTTGCGAATTCCATTGCTGGGGTCAGGGCGGGTGCGTCGCAGGTCGAGGTGACGATTGGAAACACCGGCGATGGCGGCGGCAATACAGCCTTGGAGCAAATGCTGGCATACACGGCCTACTTTGAACAAAACGATCCACGCTTCGCAAATGGATGCGACACCGAAAAAACGGCCGAGGTTGTGCAGGCATTCAAAGACTACACCGGCATGCAGTTTTCACCGAACAAGCCGCTTGTTGGAGACATCAGCTTTCTGGTTGAGACCGGCATTCACCAAGCGATCCCGCCCAAGATCATGCAGGACGTGTTCGCCCCAGAAACGATTGGGCGAAGCACGGAATTAGCGATCGGGCGCCATAGCGGCATTGTTGGAATTCTGGATCAGCTCGACAGGATGAATATGCGCCCTCGGAATGTGGATCAGCGGCGGCTTTATCAGCACGTGATGCGCGCTGCTCAAAAGAACGGTTCGGTCCCCAACCATGAGCTTGGGCGGATTGCAAAATCACTGATGCTGCAAGTCGGTCCGGAAGGCCCGTAGCCCGCGCATTAATCCAACGCCCCAGAGAAGGAACCAAAATGGTCAAAAGACCGAAAACATTGGAAGGAAAAGATGACGCTGCGTTGATGACATGCCTGCGTCGTTTCGTGCGTGCCAAGGGGTCTGCATACCTTATGGACCCGAACGTTACTTCGATTGGCGTTGGCCGCAAGAATGGTGATGGCGAAGTAAGCATCGTCTTTACCGTTCGCGAGAAGGTCGAGGTCTCTGCACTTGAAGGCATCGGGTCAAAACCGTTGCCAGAGGTGATCGAGGCTAACGGGGTTACCGTTCCAACGGACGTCGTTCAGCGCGAGTATCAGCCGTCCTATATGATTGTGGAGAACGCTCAGAGTTCGGTGTTGAAAACGCGTCTTGATCCTTTGGTGCCGGGCGCGAGTGTCAGCCATCCGACCGGCACTGCCGGAACGCTTGGTGCAATTGTTTTTGATCCTGCCACAGGCGACCCTTGTATGCTGTCCAACTGGCATGTCTTGCACGGTGAGACAGGCAAAATCGGTGACAAAATCGTCCAACCCGGTCCATTTGATGACAACAACGTAGCCGCCAATAGCTGCGGTGTTCTGTTGCGAAGCCATTTGGGTGTCGCTGGCGACTGCGCGATTGCGCGGATCCAAGGGCGTGGTTTCGATCGTGCCGTCCATAGGCTTGGAGCAGTCTTGACGCAGATGGCGGAGGTCGCCTTGGGCGATACGGTTGTCAAGACGGGCCGCACGACAGAGACGACACATGGAAAGGTCCGTCGCACTGACGTCATCGTAAAGATCGACTTTGGCGCAGCTTTGGGCAGCAAAAACATTGGTTGTTTTGAGATTGGGCCACATCCCGAATATCCAGCGGAGGGTGATCAAATCAGCATGGGTGGAGATTCCGGCGCAGTCTGGATCATCTCCGAAAAGGACCGCGCAACAGAAATCTTCGCCGGCTTGCACTTTGCAGGGGAGGGGGCCGGAAGCTCGGATGATCACGCGCTTGCATGCTATCCCCGTTCTATCCAGAGCAAATTAAACTTCTCGCTGACGCCACCCCAAGGCCTTGTCGTTGAAGAAGGGACAACAATCACCAACGCCACTTCCGGATATGACGCCGACTTCTTGGGCGTTCCGGCGCCAATGCCGGAGCTTTCATTGGCGTACAAGCGTGATGCGGTGAACTTTGGTAAGGCCCAGACGATCCCCTATACGCATTTTTCAGTGTGCCAGAGCGCAAAGCGACGGCTGGCCCGCTTTGTCGCTTGGAATACGGACGGCGCGCAAAAGGTGCAGCTTGGACGTACGGGGTTTCGTCTGGATGATCGCATCGGCGCGGAATTTCAGCTGGACGACACGATTTACGCGAACAACAGGCTTGATCGAGGTCACATCGCCCGACGAGCAGATGTTGCTTGGGGTACGGTTGAAGACGCACGGAAGGCCAATGATGACTCCTTTTGTTTCACCAACATCGCGCCGCAACACGAGAGCTACAACCAATCCAGTAGAGGTGGTCTATGGGGAAAACTCGAAGACTTGGTTCTGGAAAATGCTGATGCCCAGGGTATCCGGATTTCAGTTCTTGCTGGCCCCGTCTTTGCGGAGGACGACCCGAGGTACCGAGGGGCACTGATCCCCCGCAGTTTCTGGAAGCTGATCGCATATCGCGGCATGGATGAGGACTTGCGCGCAGCCTGTTTTGTCTTGTCGCAAAGTGACTTGCTGACTGACATCGAAAGCATCGACTTTTATCCGTTTCGGCTGTTTCAGGTGTCGGTTCCGACACTCGCCGATCGCACAGGGCTTGGATTTGACACCTATGTCCCGGCTGACATCACCCAAAATCCGGCACGGCTAAGCAAGGTCGGTGCGGCACTGGCGAGTGAAATCAATGTCGAAGCCGCGGTGCGGGAAATCACGAAGCAGAAGGAGATCGCGTTCTAGACAATCACGAAGGGGCAACAACGCACATCAATGAAAAGGATCTAACATGACAGATGTTGTCATAGATGCAGGACACGGTGGTTTTCGCAATGTTGGTGGCTCCAGTTGGAACAACGCTGTCGGGCCCAACGGGACACTTGAGAAGACCCTGACACTGAAGGTCGCGACGCTGTTGGCCGCACAATTGCCCGATGCCGAGCTGACCCGAACAACCGACGTGAATATCAGCCTCGCCGCGCGGGCGCGTGTTGCAAAATCTGCAAAGGCTAAAGCGTTCGTGTCGATCCATTTCAATGCGTCACGCGACGGTACTGCACAAGGAACAGAGACACTCGTCCATACAAACTACTCCAGTGCGTCCGCGCAGCTTAGCCTTTTGGTGCAGGATAATCTTCTGCAGGTCACTGGGTTGCGCGACCGGAATGCGAGCTTTGATCCGTCCCGGATCAAACCTATGCCGCTTGGCGTTCTGAACCCGTCCCGCCACCATTTTGGTACGGCGGCGTGCCTTGCCGAGGTCAGTTTTCTGGATCAGGCCGAAGAAGAACAAAGGTTACAGGATCCAGCGTATCTTGAGGATATTGCTGGCGCGATCGGACTGGGGGTCAAAGCGTTCCTGCAATCACCAACTGCAAGCATGATGCCGGTAAGAATGGAAAGCGAAGATGCAATTGATGTTGTTGCGCGCCAGCAAGACCTGACGACCGTCAGCTATCTGAATCTGGATATTGCGGGCCCGGATCAGGGTGATGATGCCGAACAAGTTGAACGTGAAAGCAGCCCCAAAGACCTGTTTGGGGCTGATTTTCTGAGCGGTTCATTTCACGAAGACGAGACGCGCCAGCTTATGGCGGTTGATCAAGACTACATGTCGGAGTTCACCGCCTTTTTGGCTCCGCTGGGTTTGCGATACTTCAAACCCAGCGAGGTCTTGTTCCTTGGAAATTCCCATGGTGGGTCCGGACGCTGCGGGGGACTGAACAGTCTGCCCCCAAAGACCTTATGGAACAACGTCGTTTCAACAGTTCTGATGCTGGATGAAATCCGCCATCAGCTTGGAGCGCCGATCCGCGTGTTGTCGGGATATCGCAACGATGCCTACAACAGTTGCATCTCTGGCGCGGCCAACAGTTACCACAAGCAGTTCATGGCGATGGATTTCACAGCCGCGGCCGGAACCCCCGAGATCTGGCGTCGGATCGCGGCGCGCATTCGGGCGAGTGATGCGCGATATGCAGGCGGTATTGGCAAGTACATCTCCAGCAACTTCGTTCACATCGATACGCGGGGGCAGAACAGTGACTGGACCAGACCTTAACGCGATGATCTCCCGATGCCTGAAGACAGGCTTGATGCTTGGTCTTCTTTTGGGTGTCAGTCTTGGGTCGCCCGACAGATCCTGGCCGATCTCAAAAGCATACGCACAAGACGATAATGATGATGATAACGGCAACGGCGATGATAACGGTGATGACAGCGGCAACGATGACGACGACGATGATGACGATGTAGCAGAACCAGAGCCGTTGTTAGATCAGGCTCCAGACGAAATCACGGTGACATCTTTGTCTGACGATGACCTGGCGACCTTGCTGACCCAGGGCTTCACAATTGTTCAACAGGGCGGACGTGACGATGCGCCAATTCATCGGCTCCGCATTCCAACAGGTCGGACCCTTGAACAATCCCGCAGCGATGTGCGTGCTTTGCCGACAGGGCAGGACGCAGATTTCAACCATTACTACAGGACAGAGCAGTCAACCTGCAATGGCCCACAATGCCGGGCTTTGGAACAAATCGCCTTTCAGTCCCACACCTGCTCTCAACGCGATGTGGCCATCGGGATCATCGACACCAGTATCAATGTCGATCACGAAGTCTTTGCTGATCGTCAGGTGACTATCTACCGCGTACACGAAAGTCCTCATCCGGCATCAAGGGCACTGCATGGCACTGCTGTCGCGGCGATCATCGTTGGAGATCCAGAAAGCCGCGTACCCGGCCTTGTCCCGGCGAGCCATCTTTTCGCGGTCGACGCCTTTACCCGTGAACGGGGCGATGAACGCACAGATGCATTCGCACTTGTCGTCGGACTTGACTGGCTTGAACAGCAAGGCGTCGAGATTATCAATATGAGCCTCGCCGGACCTGACAACACGGCTCTCGCGGCAGCCATCGACCGCGTGAACAGGGCAGGGATCGTTGTCGTGGCCGCAGCGGGCAACAAAGGACCTACAGCGCCACCTGCCTTTCCCGCAGCTTATTCCGGCGTGATCTCGGTCACTGCTGTCGATGCAAGCAACAACATCTTCGCGATGGCGCAACACGGTCCGCATATCGACCTTGCAGCACCGGGAGTGGACGTGTGGACCGCGGCGTCTGTCTCGGGTGGGCGATTGAAAAGCGGGACGTCATATGCCGCACCATTCGTTTCGTCCGCCGCAGCGCTTGTCCTGTCCGCCGAGCCGCATCTGACGCCGGATGAAGTGATCCAACAGCTTGAAAGCACCGCACTCGATCTTGGAGACGAGGGGCACGATGAGGTGTTTGGTGCCGGCCTTGTCCAGATCGGAGGCTGGTGCGTCAACGGTAACTGAAGAGGAGGTGTTTCATGATGAATCCACTCTTACCCGGTGTCCTGGTTTTGACACTTGCAACGTCAACTATGGTCAGCAGTGAGGAAGATGAAGGCTACTTTCTTCTGACACGCGAAGTTGCGGAATGCATTGCAGTCAACCGGGCTCAA
This sequence comes from uncultured Tateyamaria sp., assembly GCF_947496075.1. Classification (GTDB taxonomy): domain Bacteria; phylum Pseudomonadota; class Alphaproteobacteria; order Rhodobacterales; family Rhodobacteraceae; genus Tateyamaria. Next base: position 396,051 of record NZ_CANMBJ010000005.1, on the reverse strand, counting down.
CTCGCTCTTCAGGATAGTTCCGTCGTCTTCATCAAGCCGCAAGAATGCCAGACTGATGTGACAGAGGATCTGCCAAGCTATGCCCCGGCTGAAGCTCCGGATGTGAGGCTGCTTCAAACGGACGAAGCGCTTGATGTCGACGCCTTGATCTTCCTAAGCCGCGCGCAGCTTGCCTGCTTCGCCGATCTTTCTGTTCTTGCGAGTGAAACGGCAGGCGCACAGGACATCTGGCGCTTTTATCCTGACACCTGTCACTTTGCGCCGGATGCGTGATGCGACAGAATATTGAACTTGCACTGAAAATACTGGCGGCAGCGATTGCTGTCTTTGGCGTGTGGAAGTTCTTTTCCGACCGCGCACTTGCTGTTGAAGCCGAAAGGCGCGCGACGGCGTTGTCCTACATTGAAGCCTATGGAAGCGCTGAAATGATCGAGACGCGGAACGTTCTTTTTAACTTCTGGAAAGAGAACGACACGTTCGTCGATTATATGCGGGCCGAACTTGTGTCCGAGCGGACGTATGCCTTGTTTGCCAGTGTCACGATTGACGAGCACCCCGACACCGAGGCCTTTCAAACGGCGATTTATCGGCTGGTAAACTTCTACGAACAGGTCTGGCATTGCAGAACCGCCGATCTGTGCGACCCGGGCATGCTCGACGAATACTTTTGCGACCGCGTCACACTGCAAGCCGCTGCATATCAGCCCTTTCTGGATGAGCTGGGAAGCCGCTCGGGATACGAGAGCTTTGGAAGTTCACTGGGTGATTTTCGAGTGTCTTGCACGACGCGCTGACGCCTGCACTGCTACAGGAAATGGTCCGGGTTCACATTGGCAATCTCACGCAAGATGTTTTCGCCCAAGACGTAGCGCAACTGCATGGACAGGTAGCGCTCATCGAATTTTTCGGTTTGGGTCATGTAGTAGTCCGACCCGAACAAGACACGGGCGCACACTTTTGGATTTGCTCGAAGTATGACTGCAAGTGCGGGCAGGAACCGCTGGGTCGCAAAAACCGTGTAGGAGATATCTGTATATAGCCCGGGATAGGCGCCACAGCCGATCAGCTGCATGATCTTTGACAGCCAATTGATATGCCCACGCTCTGCGATTGGTGCATCATGTGGAACAAGCTGTCGGCTTTCGGCGTCTTCGAAATAGGTCGTCCAGTCCTGCAAACCGCCAAAATGCGCAAGGCAAACCCGCACTCCGGGATAGGTGTTGAGGATGTCGCGATAGTTGTCCGGATCCGAATAGCGTGTAGTGTTCTTGCGGCGTTCCCGTCGCGAATAGACACCGCCCTTTGAGCAATGGGTCATGACAGGCACATCATGCGCTTCGCAATAAGCCCACATCGGATCAAGCCGTTCATCCTGTGGGAAATAGCCAAGAGGCGGATAAAGCTTGATGCCCCGGAACACCCGTCGCATTGGAGATAGCTCAGCCGGAAAGCGGCGCTGGAGTTCCGCAATCAGCTTCTCCTTTCCCTCTGGGCCATCATAACGCCGCGGATCGATAGCAATAAATGGCAGGACGCGCCCATTTGTCTGTTTGGCAATGACTTCAAGCTCGTCATGTTGCTCGTCAATATCGACTGGGGGCATTCCCGCACCCATGAACGCCATGTCCATCGGAAGGACGACGAACCTTGTGTTGCCCGGATAATAGCTTTGGATGATTTCGAATGTTTCAGCTTGAGTGCTTCGGCCGCCAATCTCCAGAAAGTTTGCATAACGACTAAGACGATCCCGGTCACTAAACGGGTTTGCCAACCTCAGCAGCCGTACAAGTGGACGTTGAAAGGGCAGGGAGGCCAGCGCCTTTGTCAGCCCGAAAGGTAGAAAACCACGCGGAACATGATCCAGAAGGAACGTGTGAGTGTGACAGTTGGTGATGACGTAATCGACATTCTTGGGCATGCTGAACCTGCGATCTGCACATTTCAAGATTGGCGGGTAAAAGCCAGATCAGCAGGCGCAGTTCAGGTGCACGTGCTAATCAGCTACTGAGGCTTGTCCGGTGACAGCGGTGGAAGCTGGAATGTACCTTCAGGCGACACGCGCAGGACACCGTCCAGCGCTTCAAGCTGATCCACAACACTGTCGTCACACTGCCCGAAAATGACACCCATGGCACGCTGGACCTGTTCTACTGTCAGTCCGTGTTCTGACGCTTTTTCGCAAATCGTCTCAGCGTCTGCGCCGCCTTTGGCGTCAAAGACAACTTTCACTGATATCTGTGCCATCTCGTCGGTCCGCGTTCAGTATGAACTCTCACAGTAAACATAGGGGCGCCGGCTAAGCCACACCAGCGGCAGCAGGCGGCGATTGAACTAGGCCCGCACCGAGATCGCGTGCATCTTCGGAAACAGGTGCGGCTGTTTCGATGATCTTATCCCAAAGCGCCTGTCCTCTCAGGTTTTGATCGGATTCGGCCCAATGCGCCGCGACACCCGCCACATGCGGGCACGCCATACTTGTTCCAGAGAGGGATCTGTACAGACGTGGTGCTGGAACGGATGAGAATACATCAACCCCAGGACCGGCCACATTTACTTCGCCGCCGTCAGGGTTGATACCACCGCTTGAAAAGTCAGCAACGCTGAGTGCCTCATCAACCGCAGCAACGGCCATAATTGATGGTGCGTTGGCCGGGCTGCCGACAGGTGCGACAAACCCCAACCGGCGCGAACTGCTGTTGCCAGCTGCCGCGATGATCAGACTGCCACGGTCGAGCGCCTGGCGCCCCAAAGCTTCGTATTCCGGCGAATAGGTATCGCCTTCACGCACATCGGAGCCGAGCGACATGGAAATCACCTCGCAACCTTGCTCAATCGCCCAAGCCATACCGATCAAAACATCGCGCTCTCGTCCGCTGCCGCTGTTTGCTAGGACTTTGCCGACATAAAGGTCGGCATCTGATGCGACGCCATATCGGAAATCGCGGTCCGATGTTCGCCCGCCCACCGCTGTTCCAGCGCAATGGGTTCCGTGACCTTGCCCGTCTTGTACGTCTTCGCCGGTGACAAAGCTTTCAGACACGATCGTGCGATCTGCAAAGTCAGGATGCTGCAGGTCAAGCCCGGTATCCAGAACGGCCACCTTGATACCAGCGCCAGTGTAACGGCTGGCCCAAGCGCCGACTGCGTCAACGCCCCATGTCTTTTGATCGTCATCCTGAATCGTCTTAAGGGCAAAGAGATAAAGTTCGGGCCGCACGGAAAGCACGCGATCATCGTCCATCAGGTTTGCCCGAATGCTCTCGGATTGTGCGGCACCAACTTGGGCGGAAATGAAACCTATGTTCACGTTCTCAAGGACAATTGCTGGGGCCTCATCAGCGCTTTCTGGCAGTCGCCCGGCACGTGATGCGAAAGTCTGGACATCTGCACCAGACAGGCTGGCAAGTATACTTTGTTGTGTGGACAGATCGACATCCGGCTTGAACAGGACAATGCTGCCCCCGGTTTCATGTGGCGGTTGCATCTCGAAGGTTGTCTTTGACATTGCGGCCTCTTGATCAGTTTAGGTCATTTGGCGAGCGATATGGTGACGTGGCGGCAGCTGGGCCGCGATGTTTGCAACACAAACGTAGCTGAAGCCATCTTGGTGATCCTGAAGGTCGAATGAACACAAGATGAACATTGGATTAGGCGAAGCTAAGGATAATTTCATTTCTTTGGCAGGGTACGCTCGACAACAGAACTTTGGGTCTGACAGCCACGAACTACTCAAAAGGATCCTGACCTGCCGAACTACTTCTGAGAGGCGAATGGCGACGAAATGGTTGATTCTGTTAAAAAATCAGATTTCGCCAGCGGGTGATAAAATTGTCGGCTCTACAGCGGCAGGCATTCAATCCGGCGGGGGGGGGGGCGAGCAAAACACTGGTTCAGCCATGTGCGAGGCTCGCACGGCGTCCTGCGCGCAACCAGCGCCAACTTCTCTACAGCAATGCGTTTTGGCGAAAAAGTGGAAGGACGGCATTTTTGAGCGAAGCACGCGGCGGGCATGTTTCAACAGATCCGCCAAAAATTCCACATCCGCATGCAAAAGCCGTAGTTCCGTGAGTGGTGTGTGGCCGGCTTTGGCGAGCGAAATGTCAATCAGCGGATCAACCCAAGCTGCAGGGCGCAGGAGTGTTGGGGCGGTGGCTTATCTGCGGGCCCAATCGCATCGAACACTAAGACAGATAAGTGTTGAACCACCCGATTGTCCGTTCCCACGCCAATTCAGCCATGGCCTCATCGTAGCGCGGCGTGCTGTCGTTGTGGAAACCATGGTTTGCGCCTTCGTAGATGTAGGCCTCGTACACCTTGTCATTCGCTTTCAGGGCCGCTTCGAAGTCGGGCCACCCCGCGTTGATGCGCTCGTCCAGCTCTCCCATCTGGATCAATAACGGGGCTTCGATTTTCGGGACGTCACCTGACGCGGGTTGCCGCCCGTAAAAGGGGACCCCGGCGGCCAGTTCCGGGTATGCCACGGCAATCGCGCCGACCACACCGCCGCCATAGCAAAAACCGACAGCGCCAACGCTGCCAGTGCTGTCGTCGCGTGAAAGCAGATGTTCGAAACCGGCGAAGAAGTCATTCATCAACGCGACCCCATCAACGGACCGTTGAAGTTCGCGACCGTCGGCGTCATTTCCCGGGTAGCCGCCGACCGATGTCAGGCCATCTGGTGCCAACGCCATGAACCCCGCCTTTGCCAAACGGCGCGCAACGTCTTCAATGTACGGGTTGAGGCCCCGGTTTTCATGGATGACCAGAACCGCAGGCAGTGGCCCGTCCGCCGCGGTCGGCCGCACCAGGTAGCCACGCACATCCCCGGTGCCATTCGGTGAAGGATACATAATGTAATCGGCGTGTATGTCAGCATCATTGAACGACACCTGCTGTGCCATCGCGTAGTTTGGGCTGAGCATATCCAGCAGCGCCACTGCCGTCAGGCCACCGACGGCAAACTTGCCTGCACGGTCCAGAAACTCGCGTTTCGTAATCTTTCCGTGCGCGTAAAAGTCGTACAGATCAAGAAGCTCTTGATCGAAGTCCTTGGCTGTCATGCGTTTCATTGAAAGTCTCCCTTGTGGTGAATGGTGTGGTGGAGCAGTGTCAGCTTGGGCGGGATCGGCGCGTCCCCGGTCTCTCGAAAGAGGCTCATTGATTGTCAGAGGACACTGAGCCGTCCGAGGCTGGGACAGCTCGGCCCGAAATCATACGCGTCAGTGTCGGGTCCCGATCTATCAGATGATGTTTGAGCGCAGCCGCGATGTGCAGCACCACAATCGTGCACAGGCCAAGGCCAACATATTGGTGAATTGCAGATGACATAGCCACGATCCAAGGTACTTCTGCCACACCCGGGATCGAGAACCAGCCAAACACGCTCACGTCTCGCCCGCGAAAGATGGTAAATCCGATGCCGGAAAGCGGCATGATCAGGATACCTGACAACAGGCTCCAATGCACCCATTTCGAAAGCCGGTGCTGCCAGCGTTGCATGGTCGAGACCGGTTCGGGAAAGCCCCGCATGACTCGCCAGGCCACACGCCAAGCGCCGTAGATAAGAACAAGGACACCGACTGAGCGGTGGACTCCGATCAAAGGTCGGCGCGCTTCACGCTCCAACCCGCCATATTCAAGGTACAGCCCAAACAGCAGCATCCCGATGATCGCGATTGCGATGATCCAGTGGTTCAGGCGCGAGATGAAATCATAGTGCATATGTTGAGTCCCTCAAACGTGATGCAGAACAGCGGTTGACGGTCACGACGCAAGCTCGGCTTCAAGCCGCCTCATCTCTTCCGCCTGCGGCTTTGAGAAACCGGCCAGCAGCCGATAGACCACAGGTGTGACAAACAGAGTGGCCAAAGTGGCCAGACCCAGCCCACCAACAATCACCCACCCCAGCGACACGCGCGCCTCTGCCCCGGCACCTGTCGACACCACTAGCGGCACACCACCCAGCACGGTTGAGATCATCGTCATCATGACAGGGCGCAGGCGTTGCAGAGCTGCTCCCTCGATCGCATCGCGCACGCTCATGCCTGCGTCCCGCAACTGATTTGCAAATTCCACGATCAGGATGCCATTCTTGGCCATGATCCCGACCAGTAAAACAAGGCCAATCTGACTGTAGACATTCAAGCTGATGCCCGTGAAGGCCAGCGCAAACACGGCGCAGGCAAGGCCTAGTGGGACGGTCCCCACGATGATGAGGCTGGAAAGAAAGCTTTCGAACTGGGCGGCCAGGATGAGGATGACGATCACGATGGCAAAGCCGAACACCATGCCAAGGCCGCTGGATGTCTCGTCCAGCGTCGCCGCTTCGGACAGCGGGATCAGTCCGACATCGGGCGGCAGGATGCTGGTCGCTGCCGCCTCGATCCGCTCGATCCCGTCGCGCAAGGCCACGTCATCAGAAAGCTCTGCCGAAATGGTGATCGCGCGCAGCTGTTCCTCGCGGTCCAGCGACGGGGCTACTGCCATTTCCTGAACCGACACAATGGACGACATCGGGACGATCCGGTCGTCTGATGCCTTCAGAAAGATGTTTTCGAGGTCGGTGGGGTCGTCGACCGGGTGGGTGGTCGAGATCAATTTGACCGGGATCGCGTCGCCATCAACGAAAACCTCTCCAACCTCGTCGCCATCCAAGAGGGCGCGAATGGCGTCGGAAAGACCGCCGATATCAATGCCCAGATCTTCCGCCCTCTCGCGGTCGACGTCGATCAGGATCTGCGGTTGCGTGGTCTCGTAGGACAGCTGGATGCGGCCCATGTCCGGGTCTTGTTCCAACTCGGCCATCAATGCGTCAGCAGCCGTGGCAAGCACGTCATAGTCGCTGCCGGTAATGGCCATGCGCAGCCCGTGACCACCACCCCGGATGCCCAGCGAATTGGGTTGAATGACGAAAGCCCGCACCCCGTTCACCGATGCGATAAGCTGGTTCATCTCGGCCACGATCTCGTTCTGGCTGCGCGTACGTTCATCCCAGGGCGCCAGTGTCATGACCATACGTCCCTCATTACTGCTACCGCGTCCAACGATAGAGAAGATGTATTCGACTTCTCCACTGTTTCGAAACGGTTGAAAAAGCGCTTCGATCTGGCGTTGTTGGCTTTCGGTGTAGTTCAGACTGACGCCCTGGGGCGCACTGATCCGCAACAGCGCGACAGCACGGTCTTCCGGCGGGGTCAATTCCTCTTCCAACGTGCCGTATGTGATCCAGGCTGAGCCCGAGCAAATGGCTGCGGCAGTTATTACGACAAGCGGGGCTGACAGGCAGTAACGCAAAATGGCTGCGTATCTGCGGCTGCCCCATGCACCGACATGCCCGACAAGGCCGGTTGGGACTTTGGCCTCTTCGGGCACGCGGCGCGACAGCAGGCGCGAGGCGAGCATCGGACAAAGCGACAACGCCACGAAGGACGAAATGGTAACCGCAATGGCAAGGACGTACCCAAACTCGCGAAACAGACCGCCTGACGTGCCCGGCAAGAAGGACAGTGGAATGAAGACGGCTGCCAGCGTGGCCGTTGTCGTGATGACGGCAAAGAACACCTCGCGCGTGCCCCGCACCGCGGCGGCGCGGACCGGCATACCCGCATCCCGTTTCTTGACGATGTTTTCCAAAACGACAATGGCGTCATCCACGACCATGCCGGTCGCCAGAACCAGCGCCAGCAGCGTGATGATGTTGATCGAGAAACCCGCCAACCAGATGCCACCAATGGTCCCGATCAAGGCCACAGGCAGCGTCAGCGCAGGGATGAGCGTCGCCCGCACATTCCGCAGGAATACATAAATTACCCCAACCACAATCGCGATGGCCAGCCCGAGTGATTTCAACACTTCAACAATCGAGCCATTGATGAACGTCGCATCGTCGCTGGTCACCGCGATATCGACGTCCTCGGGCAACGTGTCCTGCATCGCCGCAACGACATCACGCACGCTGTTCGAGATGCTCAGCGTGTTCGAACCGGCCTGCCGGATGATGTTGAGCCCAAGCCCCGAATGACCGTTGGCCAGCAGCACCGAGGATTCTGCATCTGGTCCAAGGGTCACGACAGCGATATCGGCCAGTCGGACATCATCGGCGATGATCAGGCGATTGAAATCCTCCGGTGTGCGCAACGAGGCTGTCGCGCGAACCGTGAAATCCTGCGCGCTGCTTTCCAGAGATCCGGCAGGCACGTCCAGCGCCACATCATCCAAGGCATCTATCAAATCAGCGACCGTCAGGCCGCGCGTGGCAAGCTGCGCCTGATCGATATCGATCAGGAAAGTCTGTTCGCGGTCGCCAAATACCGAGACTTCGGCCACACCTTCGACGGCAGACAGGCGATCCACCACCTCTTCATCGACAAGATCTGTCAGCGCGTCGATTTCCATTGTCTCTGACGTTACGGCCAATCGCATGATTGGTTCCGCATCGGCGTCCGCCTTCACAATCGTCGGGTCATCGTCGATATCGTCAGGCAGGCTGTTGCCGATCCGGCCGATCTCGTCCCGCATATCTGAGGCCGCGACGTTCAGATCAGTGCTCGTCGTGAACTCGACGGTGACGCGGCTTTCCTCGTAGGACGATGACGAAGACATCGATTTGACACCCGACACCTGCGCGGCTGCGGATTCCACGATGCCGGTCACTTCCTGATCCATGGTCTCTGACGATGCGCCGGAATAGGAGGTCCTGATCGTGATCGTCGGGCTGTCCACCTCCGGCAGCTCACGAACGGCAACCCCCGAAAGCGCGGCAAGGCCACCGACAAGGATCAGCATGTTGACGACAATCGCGAGAACGGGTCGCCGCACAAAAAGGGCTGTCATGTCAGACAGGGTGGACGGGGCCGTCGCAGGCGCCTCTTGAGCCATCCGCCTACCCCTCCGTTTCAGAGGTGGACGGCGGGGACAGGTCGGCGCGGTCCTTGCCGGGTCGGGCGTCCACGTCCGGCACAGCAGCGCCCTGCACGACGACCTGGGCGCCATTGCGCACGTTCAACCCGCCTTCGGTGACCACTTCTGCGTCGATCCCGATGTCCGAGGCGATCAGGATGTATTCGACATTGCGCTGAATAATCTCGGCACTCGTGCGCGTGGCAACACCGTCTTCCACGACCCAGATATAGGAGCCCTCGGCGTCCCAATTCACCGCCAGCGGGTCGACGGCGGGATAGGTATCGCCGTCAAAAGCCGTCGTGACGCTGAACGACATGCCGGGGCGGATCAGGTCGTCCGGGTTGTCGATCAACGCGCGCACTTGGATCGTTCGACTGTCGACCTGCACCCGGCTGCCGATCGCACTGATTTGCCCGTCGAGCTGCATGCCGGACAGGGCCAGTGGCGTTGCCATGACTTGCTGGCCGAGCGCAAGCAAGCCCACAAACCTTTCAGGTAACCAGAAATCGACCATGACTTGTGATCTGTCGTCGACCATGGCGATCTCGGTCGAGGTGGAGACATAGTCACCAATCTCAACCGGAACGATGCCCACAACGCCACCAATAGGCGAAAAGATCGAACGCCGCTCTAGCGTAACCTCTGCCTCGCGCAAGGCGAGTTCCGCGTCATCCCGCTCTGCCTGCAGCGTGTCGAGTTCCGTCTGCGAGGCCACATTGGACTGAGCCAGACGTTCGTACCGCGCATACTCGGCTTCGGCCAAACGAAGGGTCACAGCCGCCCGGTCCCGTGCGATTTGCTCAGTGTCTGCATCCAGCCGGGCCAGCAAGTCACCCACGGCAACGATATCTCCGGAAGCGACTGCCACATGGGTCAGCATACCGCTCTCGAACGGAACTACCGAAACAGAGCGCAATGCCTCAGCAGAGCCTATTGCTTGTGCCGTTTCGCTGATCGTCTCCGTGGACACCGCTGCGGTGGTCACGATCGCCGCTGAACTGCCACGTTGCCCACGCGGAGCTCTGACCTCGCTTGCATCCAATGTCTGATCGTCTGATCTGGCAATCGCTTCAAGCAAGGTCGGCGGAACACCCAACCCGCCCAGGGCAGTGTTGAAATCCGGAGAGTAATGTGACGCAACCAGCGTTGCGCATGAAACCAACCCAAGTGTTGCGAGGACTTGCTTTGCCAGGTTCATAACTGCCCCCATCGTGCCCGGGACGATCCCATCAAGCATATCGAATAGTGCTGCTCAAACGGCCTGGTTCCAGAACGTCGGATACTTCCGACCCGCTTTGCGCGCGCCCACAGCGGTGTGGTGATCAATAGTCCCGTCATGCGTTTTCCAGTTTGCACGTCAGCCTCCGTCGCTGGGTGTGCGGGGATCGAACATTTACTCGATGGTGACACGGCAAAGGATGGTGTTGTCCCGCTCTAGGTCGGGGCCCCAGATGAACTGGGCGTCCTCGGACCAACTTACGGTGTCGTAGCCATCCTTCGGATCGACAGCACGGGCCGTATGAAGCGTGGCTTTGGGCCAGCCCGATGCATCAAAGCCCGGGGCGGTCCAGTCCGCTGGCTCTTCGGTCAACTCAAATGCACATGCACCTTTGCCTGCAACCGGATTGCTGGACGCCTCGCATGACCGATCGACCGGGGCGTGGTGCACGACAAGGCAACGCATGTTGTCATCTGTCACGGCAACGGTTTCTCCAGTGTCCACATCCACGAACTGCGCGATCAGGCCCCCATCTCCCATCTGCTGCCGCCGTGACCCGATATATTCCAGGCCAGTGTCGTTCTCCTTGAAATCCATTGCCTTGATCGCAATGGTCATTGGCAACTCAACGGCGAATGTGACGGTTTCGGCGTTGAAAGATCGCTCGGTCGTGATGGGAACACTGTCCTCTAGCACCTTGGTGCCGTTCACCGACATGTCGAACCAATTGTCCGCCCATATGTCCGCAGTTATAGTGAGAGGCTCTGCAAAGGCTGGCGCGACCGTCAGGATAAGGGGTGCTGCAAGGATGGTGCGCATCATGGTCTTTTCCTTCTTGGGTGTCAGTTCAGAAACGAAAGCTGGGCGGATGAGATGACCTTGCCCTCCATGGCGCCGGTCAGCATCTGCCAGTCGACCTGTCGGTCGTCATATCCGGGCAGATCGTCCATGGGCGCGTTCAGGGCGTAGATCGTGATGGTGTATTCGTGCTGCCGATCACCGGGCGAGCATGGCGGAGTATAGCCGGTGTGGGTCCGATCCTTGTCCGCGCCTTCGTCACCGATCGATGTGGGATTGCCACGCTCGATCACGGTGACATCGGCAGGTATGTTCCACAGCAGCCAATAGTGGCTGGGGGCGTCCACGCCTTCGGTCGTGCCGCGCGGATAGTGATGCATGGTCAGGGCAAGGCTCTTGGTCCCATCGGGCACACCGTGCCACTCCAGGGGCGGTGACGCGCCGTCGCCGCCATCGCGGACGCATTTCAGATATGCAGGCAAAAAGCTGTCCTCGGTCAGCGCCGGGCTCGACAGCGTGAAGGCGTCCTCTGCCAGTGCTTGGCCTTCGAATCCGACGCAACGCAGGTAAGCTATCACAAACGATGCAGCGACACCTTTCATCGGCAATACTCACCGGTAACGACCTCGCCACCATTGGTCACGGTGCGGGTTTCGAACAAATAGCAGTCAGGCGTGTCCGAAGGGCTGTAGCGGACGTAGTAATCATCGCCCTCGTAACTGTAATCCATGCTGCGGGTGCCGTCGGCACCCTCGGTGAAGACAAGGTTTTCGACCCCGCCGCGCGGTGGTCGGCCCGGTTCCGTGCCACGGCCCGTTTCGGCATCAACAAGCGGAGAAACGCGGGGCAACGCGCGGATGTCTGCAACCTCACCCATGAGGCACTGCACGATATACGGCGCACCCTCGGACGTGTGGTACCTGTAACCGAATGTTGCATCCGGCTGCCCGTTGCAAACATCAAGCACCCCGTCCGAAATTACACTGCCGTCCGGGTTGTTGTCGCCGTAGATCGGGAAGCCGTCGAACGCCCATCCGATGATCGCGGTGTTCCCGGCGTTTTCCATCTGGGCAATCATGCAAGCAGGCTTGACGTGATAGTGGTAGTCATCCCCGCGCCCGGCATGGCCACCGCACACATCAAGTTGCTGGGTTTGCAACGTATCATGCTGGGTCTGGTGGTGGTAAAGGTTCTCCTCCGTCATCTCGCCACCGCCCGTGTAGTCAAAGATCGGCACACCGTTCACAGCCACGCCGAGCGCCGCGTCGCGTGTTTGTGGTGTATCGCCCAACACGGCCACTAATGGGATCGACGCGTTATAGCCCGGGGCGGGCACTGGCACTTGTTCATTAGTCCCGGTGATGCCTGTCATCATCTCGTGGTCAGGATATGTGTTTGACGAAATCACGGCTGCGCCGTTCTCGCAGGTGACGGTCACATCGTCGGAAAACCCCGCCTCTTCCACCGACGCGATGACGGCGGCGCAGTGCTCTTCCGCGCTGTGGGCGAGTGCCGCGCCTGACATGATGCCAACAGAGGTCGAGAGAAGGGCAAAGGTCAAAAACGGTTGTTTGATCGAGAAGCCCGTTTGCATCTGTGTCCCTCTTCAGTCTGAGAGGTGCCGCCTGATCACAAAGACCATAGCGACACCTTTGATGTAAAACAGGGGCGGCACAGGTCGCCGCCAGTTACTCTTGCGGTGCGGGCCGCGCGGGCCGCTGCAGGGTCAGCGTTCCATCGCCATCGCGGTCCATCCGCTCGACAAAACGCGCAACGCTGCGCTCCATCTCTTCCGGCGCGATCTGGCCGTCGCCGTCTGCATCAAGCCTTTGGAAGGCGTCGACCATCCGCGAGCGCGTGAGACTGCGGTACAGCGTGTCGAACTCTTCGATGGACAGGGCGCCATCGCCAGATGCGTCCACCTCTGCCACCAGCGCGTTGCGGTAGGTTTCGATCTCCTCTGGCGTGACGGCGCCATCGCTGTCTGCATCGGCTGCGTCAAAGATATCGCGCAGCATCTCGCCACCGCGCATCTTGCCGCCGTGGCCACGCATGCGCTTTCCACCGTGGTCATCGCGCATGTCGGCTTTGGTCATCTTGCCTTCGGCGGCCGGGGGCGGGGTTGGGGCGGCGCTGTCTTGCGCATTGGCGATGACGGCGCCAATGCCAGATATGCTCAGGGCAATTGCGGTCACAGCCAGTATTTTCGGTCGGTTCATCGGTTGTCCTTTCCTTGGAAATCGAGGCGCCGTTTCGCCTCGTCTGATTTCCATATGGACATGTCGTGCCAGAAAGGTTTGTCGGGCGGGGATCTTGTTTGTCGCGATCTGTCGCAATGGCCAGCGCTGACACAAATTGCGACAAATGAAATGGCGCTCAGACTCGGAGCGCGGGCCACATGCCGCTAGAACAGGCACAAACCGGCCCGGTACAGGAGACGAAATGGAGCAGACGGCCCCTCAGGTGATGATCGTGGACGATGCCCGCGACATCCGCGAACCGCTGGACAAGTATCTGCGGAAGCAGGGCCTGCGCACACAGATGGCCGCCAATGCGATGGAGGCCCGCAGCCTGTTGGAAGAGAGTGATCCGGCCCTGATCGTGCTGGACGTGATGATGCCGGGCGAAGACGGGCTAAGCCTGTGTCGATGGCTGGTGGCTCGCGGTGGCCCACCTGTGATACTGCTGACCGCGATGGCGGATGAGACTGACCGCATCGTGGGGTTGGAGCTTGGCGCCGACGATTACGTGGTCAAGCCGTTCAACCCCCGCGAACTTGTGGCGCGCATCCGCGCCGTGTTGCGTCGTAGACCACCCCCCGCGCCGCAGGTGGCCAAGGGGCGCAGAAGGTTCGGCTCCTGGACGCACGACCCCGATGCGCAGGAAGTGCGACACACGGATGGGCGCGCTGTTGCCCTGACATCCGGGGAAAGCCGATTGCTAGGTGTCCTGCTTGATCATCCACAAACCGTGATGTCCCGAAGCAGCTTGCTGGACCTGACACTCGGTCGTGACGCCAAGGCATATGACCGGGCCATCGACAACAGCGTGAGCCGACTGCGGAGAAAGATTGAAGTGGATGCGTCATCTCCGCGCCTGATCGTCACCGAATGGGGCGGGGGCTACCGACTCACCGCAGATGTGGAACACGTTTGAACAGGTTGCAACGATTTCTGCCTGACGGCATCGCCGGGCGCTTTGCGCTTCTTCTGACCATATCGCTTGTCAGTGCAAATCTGCTGGCGCTTGCGGTCCTGTCCTACGAGCGAATCCGCCTGGATCGCGCGGCGCTGATCGCGCGCGAACAGGAACGCATCGTTTCGCTGGTGCCTGCGTTGGAAGCAGCCGTGCCGCAGGCCCGACCTGGGCTGGCCAACTCAGCTTCGACCCGATCGTCCAGAGTGACAGTCGACCCGACACCCCTTGTGAGAGCTCAACTTGATACACAGCGTGCCCGCGCCCTCGCCGAGGCGCTGACCGAGGCGCTTGGCGGGCGGGACGTGAGAACTGCAATCAGAGTCCAGCCAGATGATGACAAAGGCGGCAGGAGGGTGGCCGTCGCGGCATCCGTGCGCCTGGTTGTGGCCGAGGATGGGGAAGCGCAATGGCTGAACATTCGGTCACGCGGCAAGCGCCCGCCGCCGCCATGGATCGAAGAAGGTGCATTCCTTTTGATCCTTGGACTGTCACTGGCCGCCATATTGGGTGTCGGTCTGATCTTCGTGCACCGCTTGACGCAACCGTTGACCGAACTTGCCACCGCCGCCCGCGCTGCGGGCCGCGGGGATCGCACAGTTCTAATCAAGACAGAGGGGCCGCGCGAGATGCGCGACGCTGCGGCGGCCTTCAACGATATGCAGGTGCGCATCGCCCGCTTCGACGCAGAACGCATGCGCATGCTCGCCGCCGTGGGCCATGATCTGCGCACACCGATTACCAGCTTGCGCATCCGGGCCGAGATGCTTGAGCCCGAGGACAGCGACGCGATGATCCGCACACTCGAAGAGATGACAGTGATGGCTGACGGGCTGGTGGCCTATGCCCGCGGACGCGGGGAGAGCGAGGCGATGCGCGACCTAGACCTCGGCGCGCTGGTTGAACGGGCCTGTGCAGAGCGGGGGGCCTCTTTTGAATGTGATGACCCTGCCACTGTTCGTGGCCGTCCGGTCGCACTTGTGCGCGCAATCGGCAATCTCCTCGACAACGCTTTGCAATATGGAAATACCGCCCGCGCGACGGTTACCCGCGATGCAGACATGGCTGTCATAACGATCGATGACGACGGCCCGGGCATCAGCCAAGACAAACTCGCTGACGTTTTCGACCCCTTCGTGCGGGGCGACGACAGTCGCAACAGCAATACGGGGGGCGCCGGGCTCGGGCTGGCCATCGTTCGCGACGTCATCGCGGCCCATGGCGGAACGGTGACGCTCACCAACCTGCCAACTGTTGGCCTGCGCGCAACTGTAAGGCTACCAATCGAAAATTAAAGGGAGCACAGATGGCTAAGGAGCCACCAGCCAAAGAGTCAGTTGTGCAAAGCTCCGGCGCGAAGACGAGGAATGGTGGAGATGCGAGGCGCCCTCAAGCATCGGTGGACACTGTTCCTGATGAAAGTGGACACACGTGATCGTTAGGGTGAATGACTCTCGATGAGTCCAACTTGTTCGTGCGGCACGCTACGGCGAAAAGCAACATGGCATCATGATGTAAGGCGACGGGCTTAGGCGATGTACCTAAGCAGTTCGTCTTGACACGTTGTCGTTTCTCTTGCGGATTTCATTCAAACACCACGCGCCGACTGCACTGCATCTTGGCGTGCGGTGGCAAGTAGTCACATTCAAGATACCACCTCAAATGAGAGTATCACGAACGGTCCGAACACCTCAAAGCCTGTAATCAGCAAAGCACCAATTAAGAAGAAGAGGCAAAATTGCACGAGGCCTGATCGAGCGCGATTTTATGAGTGACCTGTGGCAGTTCATGCCGTTAACCACTTTTTACGCTGGAAAATACCGCGGCTCATCATGAAAGCAGTGGCAATGATGAGTGTCCCCAACATCTCGGCTGTGTTCGGAACTGCGCCCAACACGACACTTGCAATTCCAAGTGCAACGACGGGGGTGAAGACGGGCAACAGCGCCGAAACATGCACCGGCAGCGATCGGGCAGCGCCGATTAGGGTCACGACGCTGATAAAGCCACCGACAAGTCCCTGCATGAAGACTTGTAGGGCAATTGCTGATGAAGGCGTCACTAGCAGCGTCTCGGAGGCTGTAATGGCCGGCAACGGCACTGCGATGATGGCGGAGCCGCCGGTGACTGCCAGGGTACCTTCGACTATGGGGATTTGCCACAGGCGGAGCAGCACAGTGTAGCCTCCCCACATTGCGCCAGCCAGCACGAACAGCGCCGCACCCCGCGCCCAGGTCCCGCCTAGTCCTTTGAGGTCAAGCCCGACCATAATGGCAAGACCTGCGCACATGATCGTGGCCCTAATCAGGCGGTCGGAAGTGATATTTTTCCCGAAGCAGCAGGTGCCCCAAAACACTTCCTGTGACGAACACGGCGACCGGCATAAAGAGCAACCCGTGTGACAGGGGGCATGAACGTAACCGCTAGCGGCGAACAGTCCAAACAACGGGCCGCCCAGCAGGATCAGGACCAATAGCCGTCGTACCGGAATGACAACTGCCTTGCCGCGCATGTGCAGGACTGTAAGTATCGGTATCACGATGAGCCCAGGGCAGCAAAGGCGTCATTGACGGTTGCGAACACAGTGAACGGACCTTCGCTCATCAAGGTGGCAACGAGGTCTGCGGCTTTGACGGCGATAACCAGTGTCGTGTGGCCCGCCGAGTTTACGGCGTTTTCGATGATGTACTTGTCGGTGAACATGGGGGCGCCGCCCACATCCGGGTTCACGGCATGAGAGGCGGTAGCGCTTTCGCTTTGGATTCCCGTTTTCGTTGCTACTGTTGTTCTAGTAACTGAACTTGAGCATCTTCGATTTTCGCTCATTGCTAACGGTTTTCTGACAGCAAAGCTTGTCTATGCTGTTGTGTCATTGGCCGATGCTCCCTTTCTCCGCTCTGGTGCATGGATTGTGGGCTTTGCAGCTTGGGGCTGTTTGGCGCCGATCATCATGTTCGCAATTTTGCGATAAACCTTAGATTCAAGATTTCCAGACCTTGGTTTTCCGTAACGTTTGCTGGAACTGCGGTGTTGCGATCTGTCACTATTTTATCTGTAGGATTGTATGCTATCAGACGGACTTGGAACGGTTTTGAAGCACTGCGGGTGGCGCACAGCAGACCGTTCAAACCCGCGACGGCCAACCGCTCCGCGTTGCAATCTTCTGGTTTACTGAAATTCTGTACGATGCCCAGTCCGAGGAAGCCACATCACACGCGTCAGGTTGCGACCAATGACCGGTATGACGGCCGCAGCGCAGTTGGGGAGGTAGTCGTTGGATGTTTCCTTTGGCCGTTACACTATAGATTTGATCTACGTTTTGTACCGCTGCTAACAATGGTAGAAACTTTGCTCAATGAAACTCTGCCTGAAGCCGCTTATCAGCGGCTTCAGGCAGAGTTTCATGTGTGATTAGTTGGTAACCTGAATACCGTGACTGTACAAATCGCAGCAGCGAAACAACATGCGCAAATTACCGGGCCAGCAACAGAAACTCCCGTTCCGGCGAGGGATACGACCGCAATAATTCCGCCCAACCGTGCAAGGGTTATATCCAAACTGGCGGAAATCGCGCTCAGGCCCTTGGGCGCGTGTCGTAAGATTAGCTGCGTTGAAGGGGCGTTGCTGCAAGCCAAACCGGCTCCGACGAGGATCGTTGAGCCCATAAGTAGAAAAGTGTTCTCACTGTAAGATAGCAGCAGACCAGCCGCGATCAGAAGAGGAGCTGCAAGCATGATTGTTTGGACGTGATCTTGATCGACTTTGTTCCGCAAGAGGGCGCTTAAAGCTGAGAAAGTCAGCCACAACGTCGAAAGCATGAAACCAATTATTGTCGTCTCGGCACCCGTTTCTGAAAGCCATAGCGGAAGTCGGAACAAAAAATAGGTAATCGCTCCATAAGTGAAGAAAACGTAGGCGAGCGTCAACCACAGGTGTCTGGCACGAAAAATCGCAAAGTACTCTGGTGTTTCAGTTTGCAGTTCTTCCGGTTCATCTGCAGTGGGCGCCGACACATGGAAAAGCAATGCGAGGGCTGCAATGGCCGCTATAAAACCGAACGCGAGATTCCAGTTTCCTACACCGAGTATGCCGCTATAGACCAGCGGTGCGAAAGCAGCTACGTAACCGGCAAGGCTTCCCCATAGTATGAGTATTCGACCGGGTTTTTCAGGCGCGTTCCGTGTGAGCAAGACCGGGACCAGAGGTGAAAACACGCCGGCACCAAATCCCTGAAATATACGTCCAACGATCAGCATCTCGGTATTGATTGATGCGGCGAGTAAAATGGAGCCGGTGAGAAAAGCGAATACGCCACACCCGAAAACCCTGGTCGTCTTAAATGCGTCGCCGAACAGTCCGCCGACTAGAACGCCTACTGCGACTGCAACGCTGTAGGAATTGAATACCCATGCCAATTCGCCAAGTGACAAGCCAAACTGGGAACGCATTGATGGCAGCAATAGAGGCACCAATGTCAGTTCCATCACGAAAGCGACGTGAGCCGCGACGGGGCCGTATATTGCTGCTTGGGCCATGGCGCTCGCAGCATAGGGTGCGCCATGATTTGGTCCGCTGGCTCTCATGGTCGAATGATGGGGGTCAGGCATTCGCTACCGAACTCAGATCCGCCATTTGAATGGCGGGTTTCGGTTCGGCTGGCTTGGTCAAAAGACTATCCGGGCGTTGCAGGTCTTTGGTCGCTTGAGCGAATGAACTGGCCAAGTCCTTGGCGCTCATCCAAATCAGGTAGTCTTCGTCTGTTACCTGTTGGTCCGGGCCAATCCAACGCCCCGCTTCGCAGTGCATGTAGCCGTAGCGAAGATGCGCCCCCTTGGCAGCCAAAGGTTTCGGGACAAACGCAAACACAAACGAGGGATCCCAAGCGATTACGGTTAACTCAAGCAGGAGACGCGAGAGGAGCGCCGTCGCGCCTTGGCTGCGCGGACCGGCAAGCCCCTTGGCACGCAGCCAAAAGTCCCCTTGGTAGCCGACCTTGCCTGTAATCGTATTGAGTGCCTCAGGTCCCGAAAAAAAGGTCTGATCAGGGTCAGGCGTCGAGTCAGGGGTGATGTATTTGTGGCGGTGGAGTTCCAAATGTGTCGCCAATGATACTCCGGACAAGTCAAGAATTCGCACAGCTTGGGTATGGACCAATTCGCCATCCGGGTCGAAACCGCATATCCAAAAGCCGTTGTTGTGATCAACATAGGAGCTCGCAACGTCGAACATCGGATAGATCGGTCCTCGATCGATTTGCCGGTTGCGAAGGGCGCGGTACTCTTGAAAATCGTCACAGATTTTGACTCGAATCCCCATCTCTTCAAGATCGCGCAGAACCCCAGAAAAACGTGTGATAACTTCAAATAGACGACTTGGTCGGAGGCCCATGTTGATGGCTTTCTGTGACAACTTTAAACAAATACGTAGTAGTGGTTGGATCTACGTAGTAGTGGCTAGATCACTTATTGGTTAATGAAGTGTTACCGCAGCCTTGCTGCCCGTTGCTGACGTTAACCGATTTTCCGTGCGCTCCCCGTGGATTGGATTTCTGCTGATCGGCTGTAACGGAAGATCAAGGGCTTCAATCGGCGTGATCAATGATGTTTCGGCCAGTTGAGTATAAACTGCAAAGCCCTGAGCGCAGTGAGATCCGCAAGTAAGTATCAATTCTACTCGAGTTCGGTCGAATCAGGTCTCAGGTTTCCAGCCTTTACCCCGTAGCCGCTAGTGTACGCAGGTCGAAAGCCTTTCAAATCAGACAAATCTTGGGCGAATGTGTTGAATTGGACAGGATTGCCGAGGCGCTGTGCTCCAGCTAAGTCATTCAAAGAAAATATTTTTGGTGATCCTTCCGCGGAAATTCATGCGACGATTCTCCGCAATTTGCATTCAATTCCAACAGAGCCGCCAAACTACGGCACCTTCAAGGCAAGTGCTGAACATGCGCCCCATTTTGGCCAAACCAAACCAGAATACTGCCTCTAAAATGAGGTCTGTTATGAGTATCCACCAGGTTTTAAACGCGCTTGATGACGTTTCTTTGCTGCCATCTGGCGCAGTGAACGTCCGCACAGGCGCAGCCGTAGAAGGTCCAGGCGGGCGATGGGTTCCATGCACATCCGCGGTCGCTGAAGGAGTTTATCTTCCCTGTGTCTATGAGGTCGGACCAGGCCGCAGGCAGGTATGTGGGGCCAGTGTTACTTTCCCATCGGAAGATGAGGCTTTTTCTCGTGCAATGGAGCTTGCCGTGACGGCTTCAGCATAGGCGCGATCTTTACCGCATTTGATAATCGTCAAACTGATGCTGTTGCAGACGATCATGGGCGCTGTCGATATGGCTAGGGAACAGATGACCGCCAAAAAAATGTCTGCGTTTCAGTAATCGCAAAGCCGGTTAACCGGTGATGTACCGCGCCCGATCCGGTTCAATTGACATCGCGTCCGGCCAGAACAAACCGCCATTTTCAAACAGTCTGTTGCGAAGGTCTTCCAAGCTCATGGGCTTACCGAAATGAAAACCCTGCAGGTAGTCGCAGCCCATGTCGCTGACGATACGCGCATGCTCTTCGGTTTCGACACCTTCCGCAACAATACGCATCCCAAGGCTCTTACCAATGCCAACAATCGAGGCGACCAGCGGGCGCGTGCTTGCTTCTTCCACCACCGGCTGAATGAATTGACGATCGATCTTCAGAATGGACGGTCGGATTTCCAGCAACCCCCGAACGGAGGCGTGCCCGGTGCCAAAATCATCAAGCGCGATGGTTACGCCCAATTCGTCCAGCTCATCTATCGTCCATCGAACAACTTCGCCTATGCGATCAAGATAGACTGACTCAAGGATTTCGATGGTCAATCGTTCGGGGGCGATACCGGAACTACGAATGTCATGAATAAATGTTGGATCGGCCAACCGAGCGGCAGATACATTTACTGCGAACCGCGGAAGGTGTACGCCGGCTTTGTCCAAACGCGATAACGCGTCTTTTAAGCACGCAAACATGATTTCATCGATTCTCTTCAAAATACCAATGTTTCGCGCTGTATCCAAAAAGGCTCCGGGTGCCAGAACGCCTCTGGTCGGATGAGCCCATCGTACCAATGTCTCGGCGGAGGCGATCATTCCGGTTTCTGCATCAATAAGGGGCTGGAAGTATGGGATGAACTCTTGCCGTTCACAGGCCAGCAACAAGTCCGACGCCAGTTGCTTGGTGGCGATTGACTTGGCGTGCATCTTTTCGGTGAAAAAGGACCATCGTCCCTTGCCGTGTTCCTTTGAGTGATACAAAGCTTCATCGGCATCAGCGACGATCCTGTCGGGATCATGCATGTTTGTTTTGGCGATCGCGACTCCGATACTGGCGCCACATGCCGTCGATTTCCCTTCACACAGGAAGGGGGTTTGCATCCGCGACACAATTTCGTCGGCGAGACTGCTGATTTCCAAGGCGCTGTGTCCGAGCGGGCGCAGAATTGCGAATTCGTCACCCCCCAACCGCGCGACCAAATCGTACTCGTCCGTGAGCTCGCGTAGCATATCTGCGACAGAAACGAGCAATCTGTCGCCGGCATCATGCCCGAGTGTGTCATTCACGAACTTAAAGCGATCCAGGTCGATATAAAGGACAGCAAACTCTTTCCCATGCTGCTTCAACTCTTCGATCCAAGTCTTCACCTCAACTTCAAAATGCCTGCGATTTGAAAGCCCGGTGAGCGCGTCTTCATTAGCGTCCTTGGCCACAGATTTGGCCAGTTCGTGTAGGCGCGTGTTCTCTTTCTCCAAGCGATGTACTTTATCGAGCGTCTTGGCGTAGCTTCCCACCTCAACAGGGCCAGCCAGCGGCTGAGCTTCTTTAGAGAGACCAGAGGGTCGTTTCCCCAAATCAATGATAGAGCATAGCCACCAATGATCGCCCGTTGCGGGGTCGGACAAGTGGGTCCAACTCATTCGCTGCCAATACGTTTCACCATTCTTGCGATTATTCGTTGCTTCAGTCGAAAAGTTTTCCCATCCCATCAGTTTTTCAATGATGTGGAGGTGTACGCCCTGCTCAAGGTCAGCGCCGATCAAGATCGTGCCGCGTTGCCCTAACGCTTCAGCGGCGCCATACCCTGTGATCTTGGAAAATGCCTTGTTGCACCACCGCAATATCATGACGGCTCCGTCATCGGCGTCGGCTGATGCAAGAGCGAGACCTTCGTTACACTTGTCGTCGACTTGATTGAAGATCTCAGGCGGTATCATGTTTTTCCTGCTTGCAAACGCAGTTTTCATAGTCGTTTTGCTGACAGAAACCGTTAATACGGCAATACAAAATATCTTTTTTTGTCGAAAAATTATTGCATTAAGTCGTCGCGCCTCAAACTCACTGCGTGCACCACAACCCAAGACCAGAGGTCTTTTGGCACAGCGCTCTGCAGCAACAATATGCATGAACTAATGGCTGCTTTTGCGCTGCGCTTCGCAACCGGCGAACTGATGGTCTAACCCCCTGAATATCGATTATGGGGCGGTCTTCTACGTGAGGAGATAGAAGATTTGTTCGCAACATCGGCCGAACCATCATGGGAAAAACAAGGCTTTTTGTGCGGCCATGATGCACCCCGAGATCGCTCTTGAACACCGCGGCAATTGAGCCGAGCAGATCGTTTTGCGCGAGAGCAGTTTGCAACTGACCTGCGGCAACGGAGTCTGTGCGTCGGGTCTTCTCGACAAAATTCGCATAGTTGCGCTGGCGCTGGTCCCGCGACGTTTCAAACTGCCTTGTCGCTTTCTGTTCAGCGCGTAGTTCGAGCGCCTCAGGGACTTCGACGCTTCGTGTTGATTTCTGAGTAATCTCCTTCATTTCCGTACCATGAAAGCCGGCATCCACGAACCTGCTGCGAGACGTTGCGAGCTAACCGCTGAAACTCTTGGTCTATGCCATCGGGCAGGATGTCGAAACTTCCAAAGATAAGCCCTTTCGACCTAGGCGCTTTCAGCATTTTACAGGCAACGGAGCGAACCTTTTCATCGGGAATTCGTACCTACCAATGAGCAACGTCCGTGCAGGGTGTTTGTTGCACAGGAGGTTGCCCGATGACCAATCGATGGAAGACTGTTGCTACGGGGTCCTTAGCGGCACTCACTATTTTGGCGGCTCCTGTTCTCTGGCAGATTGCCGACGTCCGGCGTGAGACGGATTCCGAAATAGGTTCGCTCGCAGCGCTGCAAGCAGAGACACGGGCCCTGCGGAAAGAGCTTGAAGCATTGCGCGCACGTGTGGATGGGCTCGACTCGCGGACTTCCATCGGGATAACCGCCTTGCAGCGGACCGCGTTGACGGCCACTCCCGATTTGCCACCGGAACGTTCGGAGCCGGCGGCTGACAGGCCGCGCGACAACTATGCGCAGGTGGTTCTGATCGCAGATCGGAGGTCAGTCAACGACGGGTTGTCGCTCGCGACACCAAGTTTCCTGCGCCAAACCTTTGGCTTGCCGCGCAACGATCTGAACGACGACTGCCAAAGGTTGACGAACCCACGTCTCCGCGACCTGATCGCGAACGAGCCCGTGGGGCCGATACGTGTCCAGTTGCTGGCACCGGCCGTGGCTTCCCTGCGCAAGGTCTTTGCAGAGGTTGAGGCGCTAGAGCCCGAGCTTTACAAGCGCATCGCGTCGTCCGGGTCGTTGTGCGTGCGACTGATCCGTGGGTCGGCGGCGTCGGCGTCAGCCCATGCTTACGGTTTGGCGGTAGACCTTAACATCGATGGGCAGCTGGACAATTTTGCCGACGGGCGTACCCAACTCGGCCTGATCCTGTTGGCGGATTTTTTCAAGAAGGAAGGTTGGATCTGGGGGGCTGGTTTCTCCCGCGAAGACTCAATGCATTTCGAAGTGAGCCGCCAAAAGATCGAGGAGTGGCAGCGTCAGGGGCTTTTGTGATTGGCCCTTTGCTGCAGATGAACGGACCGACCTCGCAAAAGGTCGGCCCATTACGTGTTCCACTCAGACGGCGATCCGGACTTTATCCAACTCTTTGATCACGTCTGCGGTCTTGGGAAAGGCCACTGCGTGGCGCGGGTTCTTGCCCTTCATCTCTTTGTCCATCTTGGCCTTGATCGCGAGATCCACACAGGATTTGTCCAGGCCGGCCTTTCCAAGCATCAGGTTGACCTTGGCATCGGCCAGATGTTGACCCGCTGTCGGGGGGTACTTCAGCTTGGATGCCAGCGAAGAGCCGTCGACCTGGGTGTCGACGTAATTCTCGTAGCTGTGCGATTTTTTCCAGTTCGGAATGGCCTGATTGGTCACATAGTTTTCAGCGTGTGCCTGCGCCTTATTAAACGCATCCATAACGCCCGGGCTTCGTGATCCGGCGTAGTGCGCATCATCGCGTGACAGTTGCTCGCCGCGCTCCTGTGCCGTTTCCAACTCTGCTTGAACCGCTTGAATGTACGCCCTTTGCGCATTCTTTCGGTAGGTATCAAGACCGGGCAGCTTTACCTTCGGTTTCTTGGACATGTACAGGTCGTAGATGGCTTCGGGCTTTGGTTTGGCCGTTATGAAATCCAGAAAGTTTTCCATCTTTTGCTGCTTCAAATAGCCCGCGAAGAAGATCATCTTCGAATTGTCTTTCATAAGCTTGGTGAGCTTTGGGTTCGGCATTCGTGCACCCCTTCAGATGAACCATGCAACTGTCCGCTAGTTCGGCGCACAGCGGAAAAGGTTCAGTCTCAACCGGTGATCCATTTGGCCAGTGGCCCCTAAGGTGCTGGGACGGCAGTTTTGTGCCGCGGCGACCTTGGTTGGGCATTGCTGGCTGAGCGCCTGAAAAAAAGAGTATTTTATCCATGCACGGATGCAATTTCCACGCTTTTTCCAACGGTTCATCCATCGTTGTACTCAACGGTTCCACCCTAGCGTGAACCGGCGACAGCACTGGGCGTGATCCAGGGCGCGCAAAAAATCTTCTTCAATCGTGAACCTTTCGGCGCTGCCCGGGGACTAACGATCACAGTTAGGGAAATGAGCTTCATGTGGATGTTGAAATCTATTAAGACCACTGCGAAATCGCCCGCAGCGCTGAGCGATGATGCTCTGATCGCGGCTGTGGCCCAAAGTGACGTCGCAGCGTTCGAACAAATTCATAAAAAGTATTTCCCGAAACTGATGCATTTCGCCCGCCGGATCACCGGCAATGCTGAGGCTGCCGAAGAGGTGGCCAATGATGTGTTGATGACAGTCTGGCGCACGGCAGATCGGTTTGAAGGCCGCTCAAAACCGTCGACTTGGATTTTCGGCATCGCCTACCGCGTTGCAATGAAGCAGCGCAAAAAGCTAGAGCGTCGCGCAGGCGACGTGGAACTTGATGAGGGCATGATTGCCGCCAGAGACGACACAGCCGAAACTGTCATCCGCGGCACTGACCTGAAGAATGCGCTGGACCAGCTTAAGCCAGAGCTTCGCGCCGTCGTCGAACTGACCTACTATAACGGTTATCTTTATACTGAGATCGCTGAAATCCTTGGTTGCCCGGTGGGCACTGTGAAAACGCGCATGATGACCGCAAGGCGGCGATTGCGCGGTATCCTATCTGATGACGAACAAACAGGCGGAGAACATGCAGTTGCGTGACAATAATTCAAACGGTCCGCAAAACGACCATGAGGAAGTGTGGGATCTGATCCCGTGGTATGTGAATGGCACCTTGCCAGACATGGATATCGCGATGGTCGAGGCCCATGCCAAGACGTGCATTGCTTGTTCGGAAGAGATCGGGCGACAGACTGTGCTGGCTCAGAAAGTGGTCAAGACAGACCCTTTTGATGTGCCCTTGCAGCGCAGTTGGGACACCTTGCGCGCGCAGGTCGAAGCAGATTTGCGGACGCCGATCACGCCCAAGCGTGGCTGGCTAGAGGTGGTGCAGGGGCGCGGCAGGGGCATGTTGGGTGGATTGGCCATCGCGTGCATTGCGCTGGCGTTGGTGGCGGTTCAGTTTGACGGACCCGGGCAGGACGATTTTGTCACGCTGACAAGCGAGCCCGCATCCGATGCACCAACCATTCAGTTTCAACCTGCATCTGACCTGACACAGGCCCAATTGACCGAGCTTTTGACGCCGTTGGGTGTTGTGGCTGTGACCGGTCCTTCGGCGGCTGGAATCTATTCGGCCACCTTGGCTGAGGATGCCGATGTGGCGGCCGTATCTGCGGTCATGATGGCGCAGGACCAGATCATCTTTGCCGCACCGGAGGCTGGCCAATGAGCCGGTTCATCGCCTTCTTTGCTCTCGTGGGGTTGATCGGGTTTGCCTTGCCCCGATCCGCTGCTTCACAGGACTGGCAACTGACGGACGCGAACACATTTGCTCCGGCCAACTATCTCATTCTCACTATCCCTCAGGATGAGCCGCAAGCACTGGCAGCCCTCGCTGATACGCTGGCGGCTGATTTTGGCGTGTCGTTGGCTGCGGAATGGTCGCTCAATGCGCTTGAAGTGCATTGTTTTGTCTTTGACGCCCGCAATGTGTCTGACGTGGACGGGCTGATTACTGCGATGGAAACGGATGCCCGTATACGCACGGTCCAGCGCCTTCGCAGCTTCAGCCTAACCGAAATGTTCCACTCCGATCCCCTTTTGCCACTGCAATGGGCGCTGCAGTCGATGCGGGTCTTGCCGATCCATGCCTCATCCTTGGGCGAAGGGGTGCGGGTCGGTATCGTTGACAGTGCGATCGACAATCACCACCCCGATCTGGCCGACCAAATGGTTGATCTGTTTGATTTCGTTGCCGCTGATCCTGTTCCGCTGGCCGAAGCGCATGGTACTGCGGTCGCAGGCATCATTGGTGCAGCAGCCACCAACGAAGGGATCGTCGGCGTGGCGCCTTCGGCCGACATGGTGGGCTTGCGCGCCTGTTGGCAGCAAGATGGGGCGCCGGGCGTTTGCAACAGTTTTTCGCTCGCGCGCGCGATCAACTTTGCCATTCTCAATGACATCGACGTTTTGAACCTCAGCATCGGCGGACCTGAAGATCCACTTTTGACGGAGCTGATCAATGTCGCGCTGGAAGCCGGTATCGTGGTGGTTGCAGCCTCGGGCGAGGGGCAAGAATTGGTCTATCCTGCCTCTTTGGACGGCGTGATCGCTGCGGGGCAGGTGGCCGGGCGCAGCGTGCCTGCCCCGATGGTCGACGTACTGACAACGGCGCCGGGGTCAGCCCATCGCTATGTATCAGGATCCTCCATCGCCACCGCCCACGTGTCCGGCGTGGTCGCGCTCATGCTCTCCCAGGACCCGACCCTTACATCCGCCGCGATTTCGGAGCGGCTGAATGGATCGATCAGTGACGTTGAAACGCTGCCTATGCTGAATGCCTGTACCGCTATTCTGGGTCCAAGCGAGGCGTGTGCGCTATGAGGCGCGCCGGTCTTCGTGCTTTGTGGACGCTTGCGTCCGTCACGCTGTTGGCGGTGGCACCCGCTGCCGCGCAAGATGGCGTACGGATTGTTGGGATGGTCGTCTCATCAGGCACAGATGCTCAGCGCGCTGAAAGCGCCCTGCGCAGTCTCAATGCGTTGAATGCGGAAGTTTTGCAGGTGAGCGCGCCCAGTAATGCAGAACTCCGTGCGATGATGCGGCGGTTTTCGCAGGAAGCAGCACAAGCAGATGCGGCAGTGGTCTTTCTGGACCTGCCGGCTGTGCGCTTTGAAGAGCGGATTTTCGTGTTGCCGGGCGGTGCGCGACTGAACCGGTCGACTGATATCTTCACGGAAGCTGTCCCGCTGCGTGCCTTCGCGCGGATGACCGTTCTGGCGGAGCGTGGCGGGGCTGTGATCTTGTCATCGGAAGCGCCGTCCGACTTACCCGAGGGGGTGGAACATGCCGACGCGGCCTCGGCCCCTCTGGTCGGGTCCAGCGAAATTGTGGTTGTCCCGGCACAAGAGGCAAGCGGCGTTCTTGATGTTCTGAGCGAAAGGACCGATGGCACCCCCAGCGTGGATTTGCGCGCTGTGCTTGAGGACATGTCACTGGTGCCGGGTGCCACGCTTTCTGCCGTTCCTGCTGATCCAATTGTATTGCGTGCCCCGCCGGTCGCTGCGCGCGCGCCAATCGATCCAGTTGCCGTTCCGGTGCCCGAAATCATCGAGAATACCGAAGCCGATACGCCTGCGACAGAAGCTGAGCTTGCGATCCTCGAGCAATCACTCTCGCCTCCGGTCAAGCGCGACCTTCAGCGCGCGCTGCGCGCCTCCGGTCATTATCGCGGTCTGATTGATGGAATCATCGGGGTTCAGACCCGTGAGGCGATCAAGGGTTTTCAGGTTGCGCGCTCGGAGGCCGATACCGGGCTGCTGACCCCAACACAGCTTTTGGAACTTTTGGCACGGAAATGAACCTTGTGCCCCTTTGAGGGGACTCACCAGAGAGACAACAATGGTGAGAACACATGGGGCTTCGGTTCAAATACAATCTGGTTCTGGTCTCGGCCAGCGTGCTTGGTATCGTGGCAGCCGCCGGTGCCAGCTACACTCTGGTGCGGGAAAGTGCGTTGCGAGACGTCGAGCGCGAGGCGCAACTGATGCGCGCCAATGCGACTGCGGTCCGCAATTACACCCTCGCGCATATCGAACCTCTTTTGACCGATGACGGCGACATCCTGTTTCAGCCCGAAGCGGTGACATCTTTTGCCGCCCGCACGGTTTTCGAAGCCGTCACGGCGGAGTTCCCGCAATACTATTACAAGGAGGCGGCCCTTAATCCGACGAACCCCGAGGATCTGCCCACACCTGCCGAAGCCGACATCATTGAGCAGTTTCGCGAAAATCCTGACCTCACCCAGCTTTCTGCACGGATCGAGACCGACGCAGGGCAGTTGTTGATGATGGCCGCGCCGATCACGATCAACAATCCCGGCTGCCTCAATTGTCATTCCAGCCCTGACGTGGCGCCACCCGCGATGGTGGACCTGTATGGGTCGGTCAACGGGTTTGGCTGGGAAATGGGCGAAACCGTGGGGGCACAGATCATAACCGTGCCGCGGTCGCTGATTGTCGAACGGGCCAAGGAAACGGCCCTGATGGTTACCGTGGCCCTGGGCGCTGCATTCACGCTGGTTTTCGTATGGACCAACATCCTTCTGAGCCGGGTGGTCATTCGCCCGGTGTCATACCTGACAAAAATGGCCGAGCGGGTCAGTATGGGCGACTTCTCTGTGCCGGAATACAGCCGCAATTCGCGCGACGAAATCAGCTCGCTTGCGCAGTCGTTCAACCGGATGCGCCGCAGCCTTGATCGCGCGATGGGGATGATCGATGACTGATCATACCGTCATAGCGCCGCAAGGCCCCCAGAAGATCGGAAAGTACCGCATCCGGGCCAAGCTGGGCGAGGGGGCAATGGGCGTGGTTTATGATGCCCATGACCAGGACATTGACCGCTTTGTCGCGATCAAGACCGTGCACAAGCACCTGATTGATGCGGCGGGCGAAGAAGATTGGCTGACCCGCTTTTCCCGCGAAGCGCAGGCTGCTGGCAGGGTGCTCCATCCCAATCTGGTAACGATCTTTGATTATCTAGAGCAAGACGGTCGGCCCTATCTGGTGATGGAGCGGCTCGAGGCCAAAACCCTCGAAGACCGCATGTCCGAACCGCAGTCTTTGACCCTGACAGAGGTGGCCGCGATCTTTGGGCAGATTTTGGATGGTCTGTGCGCCATTCACGAAGCATCGATCGTTCACCGCGACATGAAGCCCGCCAACATCATGTTGACGGCTAAGGGCGGCGTAAAACTGACCGATTTCGGTATTGCCCGCTTTACCAAGATGGACCGCACCAGCGCTGGCATGATCGGGACGCCAGCCTATATGGCGCCCGAGCAATTCTCGGGTGACGAGGTCTGCGCCAGATCCGATGTCTATGCGACCGGCATCATTCTTTACGAGATACTAACAGGGCGGCAGCCCTATCGCGGCGGCGGGATCACGGCGGTCATGCTTGCCAGCAAGGGCGAAAGCGTACCGCCACCTTCGACCCTTGCGCCGGACCTGCCTGCCGCTCTTGACACGGTGGTGATGACGGCGATCTGCCCTGATCCCAAGGGTCGGTACGCCAGTGCGGTAGAGATGCGCACAGCCCTTTTGGCGGCGGTCAGCACGCATGGAGCTACGCTGACCGCACCCCCCAAGGTCGGTACACCACGTTCGTTAGAAACGATGATTGGCCGGTTGTCTCTCACGACGATGCTGCGGGTGGAGGAAAGCTTGGTGGCGCGCATCGGGCCAATCGGCAAGCTGCTAGCCCGCCGCGCGGCTGAAACGGCTGTGACGCAAGAAGACCTGCTGCAACAGATACTCGGTGAAGTCAGCGATCCGTCCGAACGCGAGGTTCTGCGCCAGACGGTGGCCAGCCTGATGACCGCTGACCCAGGGCGTGCGCAAGGCAAGCTGAACGAGGGCGATCTGAAGTCCGTCATCGCGGCTTTGACCCCTCATCTGGGTCCCATCGCTGGGACGTTGGTGAGACGCCAAGCGGCGCGCTCACCCTCGCTGTCGCAACTGTTGGACACCATGACCGAAGCGATCCCCGACACCAACGACAGGGCCGCCTTTCTAGAAGCCGCCCAAACCCAAATTGCAAAAGGACCCCGCCATGCTTGACCTGAACGCGCTGATGGAACCCATCCGTGACGACGCGCCCGGTGGGGATGATCTGGAATATGACGACGATTTCATCGCTCTTGAGATGGCCAGCAAACCGTCCGAAGAGCGGGTGATCGGCGATAACGTGATCCCAGCCGAAGATCCCGATTACGATGACGTTTCTTCCAAAGCTGTGGCCCTGCTGGAGCGTACGCAAGATCTGCGTGTCGCGGCGATCCTGGCAAATGCGCAACTGCGCACAATCGGCTTGCCCGGGTTTCGTGACGTGCTGCGCTATGTCGAGGGATGTCTGAAAACCCACTGGGACAGTGTGCATCCCCAGTTAGACGAAGATGATGGCGACCCCACGATGCGGGTAAACGCGGTGCTTGCGCTGTCGAGCCGTGACGTGCTGTTGCGGTCGCTGCGGCAGGCGCCGCTGGTCGATAGCCCGACCTTTGGGGCCTTTTCATTGCGCGATCTTGAGGTGGCTGGCGGTGAAGCCAGCCCGCCTGCAAACGCGACCAGGGTGATTGATACTCAGACCATTGCCGCCGCGTTCCAGGATGCGGGCCGCGCGGACGTCGGCCAAACGCTTGAGGCAGCGGCCGACGCGCTCGAAGCGGTTCGGGCGATATGTGACGTCTTTGATGCAAATGTCGGTGCGGCGGGGCCGGACCTAGACCCCTTGCAGAAAATGCTGGACGACATCTGTCGCAAGCTCAGCGTTTTTGCGGATGACGGTGCGGTACCTGAAACGCTTGAGCAGGCGAGTGAAGCTTCTGCTGCCGTGCCGCAATCGAGCGTCCTTCACAACGCGGCAATCACCTCACCTCAGGATGTCAAAGCGGCTCTGGACCGGATCATGGCCTATTACGCTCAGTTCGAGCCCTCAAGTCCGCTGCCTGTCCTTTTGACCCGCGCTAGGCGTCTCGTTTCGGCCGATTTCGTGACGATCATGAAGGATATGGCACCCGAGGGGGTGGGGAATGTCGCTTTGATCGGCGGATTTGAACCCGATGAGGGGGATGAGGGCACTTACTAACGGGACTGAGCCCTCGACGGGTGTTTTCAGCCGCGACAGAAAAGGAAAACAGCATGGCCAGTAGCCAGAAATTCATCGCCCGCAACCGCGCGCCCCGTGTCCAGATCGAATATGATGTGGAGCTTTATGGCGCGGAGAAGACGATCCAGCTGCCCTTTGTAATGGGTGTGATGGCTGATCTGTCAGGCAAGTCCGAGGACCCATTGCCCGCCGTGGCAGACCGCAAGTTCCTAGAAATCGATGTCGACAACTTTGACGACCGGATGAAGTCGATCAAGCCGCGTGCCGCTTTTGCGGTGCCCAACACGCTGACGGGCGAAGGCAACATTGCCGTCGATCTGACGTTTGAGCGGATGGACGATTTTTCGCCTGCGGCAATCGCAAACAAGGTCGAGCCGCTGAAAAAATTGCTCGAGGCGCGAACCCATTTGTCGAACCTGGGCACTTACATGGACGGAAAGACCGGCGCAGAAGACCTGATGGCCAAAGTCATCAATGACCCTGCTTTGCTAAAGGCCCTGACTTCGGCGCCTGCCGCGACTTCCCAGGATGAGGACTAGGCCATGACCGATGCAACCGAGACAACAACAGAGACGCAGACACAGACGATTTTTGCGTCGTCCGAGTTTGCCGAGCTTCTGCAAAAGGAATTCCGCCCCAAATCCGAGCAGGCGAAAACCGCAGTTGAAGAAGCGGTGAAAACACTCGCTGAACAGGTACTGGAAAACGAGGCACTGGTGTCTGATGACGCATTGCGTTCGATCGATGCGCTTGTCGCCGAGATCGATACAAAGCTGACCCAACAGATCAATCACATCCTGCACCACGCGGATTATCAGAAGCTGGAAAGCTCTTGGCGCGGTTTGCATTTCCTTGTGAACAACACCGAAACTGACGAGATGCTGAAGATCCGGTTCATGGATCTGTCCAAAAAGGACCTGTCCAAGACCTTGCGCAAATTCAAGGGCACCGCGTGGGACCAATCCCCGATTTTCAAGAAGATCTATGAAGAGGAATACGGGCAGTTTGGCGGCGAACCCTACGCCTGCCTTGTGGGCGATTACCACTTCGACCACAGCCCACGGGACGTTGAGATCCTGGGCGAGATATCCAAGATCGCGGCCTCTGCCCACGCGCCATTTCTGGCTGGCGCTGATCCCACGCTGTTACAGATGGACGGTTGGGACGAGTTGGCGAATCCTCGGGATCTGACCAAGATTTTCCAAACCCCGGAATACGCCGCGTGGCGCTCTCTGCGCGAGAGTGAGGATGCCCGTTATCTGGGTCTCGCCATGCCGCGTTTTTTGGGACGTCATCCTTACGGAGCGAAGACCGATCCGGTTGAGGAGTTCGCCTTTGAGGAAGACACCGAAGGTGCACATTCAAACAAGTATTGCTGGGTGAATGCATCCTACGCGATGGCCAGGAATATCAACCGGTCCTTCAAGGAATACGGCTGGTGTTCCCGAATTCGCGGAGTGGAATCCGGCGGCACTGTGGATGAGCTTCCCACCCATACGTTTCCGTCTGATGACGGCGGTGTTGATATGAAGTGCCCGACCGAAATTGCCATTTCCGACCGGCGCGAAGCCGAGTTGGGCAACAATGGTCTGATGCCTTTGATCCATCGCAAGAACACCGATACCGCGGCCTTTATCGGGGCGCAGTCCCTGCAAAAGCCAACCGAATACGACGACAGTAATGCTACTGCTAACGCGAACCTCGCGGCCCGGCTGCCATATCTTTTCGCGACCTGCCGGTTTGCGCATTACCTCAAGTGTATCGTGCGCGACAAGGTCGGCTCTTTTGCCAGCCGCTCGGACATGGAGCAGTGGCTGCAGGACTGGATCAGCAAATATGTCGACTATAACGAAGAGACCTCAACCGAGGAAGTGAAGTCGCGCAAACCGCTCGCTGCAGCCGAGGTCGTGGTCGAAGAGGTCGAGGGCAACCCCGGCTACTACGACAGCAAGTTTTTCCTTCGTCCTCACTATCAGCTGGAAGGCCTGTCGGTCTCACTCCGCCTCGTGTCCAGATTACCTTCTGAGGTCGAATAACCTCTCTCTATCAACGCCTTAAAACCTGAAGAAAGGACCGTAACATGTCATTTGACTCATTCCTACGCTTCCCCAAAAACAACATTATCCGTGGGGAAACACTCGACGAAGAAATGGCCAAGGAAGGCGCATTTCAGATCACTCAATTCAGCTTTGGTGCTGAAAACAGTTCGATCATCGACTCGCAATCTGGCGGCGGTGGTGTTGGTAAAACCGACTTTCAGGACTTTACCTTCGACAAGCTGACCGACACAGCATCTGCTGGCCTCTACCGGGCCTGCGCGACGGGCGATCACCTTGATGAAGCCGTTATGGAATGCCGTCGTCAGGGCGCTGGCAGCAACACTGGTGGCAAGCACTTCTTCATCGTGCGCTTCAAGACCGTCATCGTGAAATCGATGACCTGGTCGGGGTCGGGTGATGAACTGACCGAGAGTATCACGCTGGCTTACGGTGCCAAGCAGATCGAATACCGACGCCAAGGCAAGGACGGCAAGATGATCAAACCGTCCGGCGGCCAGGGCGAGGCCGAGTGGAGCAAGGTTCTCAACAAAGAGAAATACGAGGTCCAGAAGGCATAAGCCGGACTTCGCGTCCCGGGTGCTTCATCTCCCCAGCGCCCGGGGTCAACTCCCTCAAACCATCGAGGCATGAACCATGTCTGCGGAAACCCTGCTCAAATCCGGCGACCTGCCTGGTGCACTGTCCGCGCTTCAGGCTGAGGTGCGTGCCAATCCTGCTGATGCGCGGCGGCGGGTGTTCCTGTTTCAGTTGTTGTGTGTCGAAGGCGAATGGTCTCGTGCTGTGCAGCAGCTCAAGACGTGCGCAACGCTCGATCCGGTGGCCGTGCCCATGGCCCAAATGTACCGCGAAGCAATCGTTTGCGAGGTTTACCGCGAAAAGGTTCTGCGCGGGCAAACTCCGCCACCCTTTGACGAGGACGCGCCGTCCTGGCTTTCGGTGCTTTGGGATGCTTTGAAAAAGGAACTCAACGGTGATGCCGAGGGCGCCGAGCGGCTACGGTCCATGTCCCTGCGCGCGGCGCCCGCCACGGCGGGCAGTGCGAATGGCACCAGCTTTGACTGGATCGCGGACGCAGATCCGCGCTTTGGCCCGGTGCTGGAGCTCATCGTGGATGGCAAATACCTTTGGCTGCCCTTTGCAGAATTGCGTGGGCTAAAGGTGCATCCACCCCGCGATCTGCGCGATGTCGTCTGGACGCCTGTCACCCTGACCCTTGTGAACGGTACCGAAAGTATAGGGCTGATACCGACGCGCTATCCAAACACGCATGAACACGGCACGCCTGTACAGAAGTTGGCCCGTGCCACCGACTGGTCCGACCCCGACGGCATCACCCCTCGGGGCCTTGGTCAAAGGATGTTTTGCACCGAGGCCGACAACCTGCCTCTGATGGAGTTGCGCGAGGTCACGTTTCACCATGCCGATACACCCGCCAATCAATCGCTGAAGCAGGTCAGTCATGGTTGATCGTGCGCGACTTGAGCGTTTGCAGCCTGCACTGCTTGACCGGCTTATCGACGATGCGCCGGATCAGCGCGTCGAGACCAACGCGGCCTGGATCATCGACATCAACCGGTTACGCGACATAATCCAACGTGACCTGCATTGGTTGCTGAACACCACAAATCTGCAGGCTGACACCGATCTTGGACCGTTCCCGGAGGCTGCGCGCTCCGTGTTGAACTTCGGCATCGCTGATGTGTCTGGAATTACAGCCACCAATACACGCGCCATAGAGATCCAGCAGGCGATCCGCGTGGCGATCGAACAGTTTGAACCGCGCCTTCTGCCCAACACGCTTGAGGTGGTGATCCATGAACAGAAGGATGTGCGCGGCGGGTTGTTCTCTTTCGATATCCGGGCCGAGCTGTGGGCGGAGCCCGTGCCGCTTGATCTCTATTTGCGCACGCAACTTGATGTGACGACGGGTGAAGTGACCGTCCATCGCCAAGGATAGCGTCATGGATAAGCGCCTTTTGAATCACTACGAGCAAGAGCTGACCTTCATTCGGGAAATGGGCGACGAATTCGCGGCGGCCTACCCAAAGGTTGCCGGGCGACTGGGCATGGGGCAGTTGGAAGTGATGGACCCCTATGTCGAGCGATTGATGGAAGGGTTTGCTTTTATGGCGGCGCGCGTCCAGCTGGAGCTGGAGCAGCAAAATGCAAACCTGACCCAGAGCCTGTTCGAGACGGTCTATCCCCACTACTTGGCGCCGATTCCGTCCATGATGATTGCAAGACTGGAACCTGATCCGGGACAGGGCAATCTCGCGGCCGGCGTCGCCGTGCCGCGCGGCACCGAATTGCGCGGGCGGGTGCGCGATTCCGTCCAAACCGGAATCATCTACACCACGTCCCAAGATGTCACACTCTGGCCTTTGGAAGTCACCGAGGTGGAATACATCGATGCGCGCGGCGACCTTGTTGCGGCGGGCGTCGGTCGCCACGCCCCGGCCAAGGCTGCATTGCGCCTACGCTTGCGCCGCACGGATGGCGCCCCTCTGGCGGAGTTGCCGTTAGATCGTTTGCGGATGTTTCTGACGGGCGCTGCGGCAGAGCCTTGGCGGCTGTACGAGGCGATCTTAGGGCAGGGGATCGGGATCGCGGGCCGGTCGACCGACCGCCGTGACGATTGGAATAAGTATCTGGGTGCCGAAATCTCTGCGTGTGGATTTGGCCCGGAAGAAGCCCTGCTTCCGACGCCGGGCCCCTCGTTTGATGGCTACCGGTTGCTGCAAGAGTATTTTGCGATGCCGCAGCGGTTCTTTTTCGCTGAGTTTGGGGGGCTGCTGCAGGCAGTGCAAAGAACGACCGAGGCCGATCTGGATCTATATATCCTTCTGCGCGAAGGCTTGCCCGAGCTTGCATCCGTCACGCCTGCTAACTTTGACCTTCATGCCGTGCCGGCAATCAACCTCTTTCGCAAGCGATGTGATCGCGTGCATGTCGCGGATACGCAGGTAGAGCACCTCGTGACAGTGGACCGAACCGCGCCCATGGATTTCGAGGTCTATCAGCTTGAATCCGTTACGGGTATCGGGGGTGATCGCGACGCGGATGTGCAGTTTCGACCGTTCTACAGTACTGAGGATTTCGGGCCATCAGGCGGAAAACATGCCGCCTACTACAGTCAGCGCCGTCGGCTGCGCCAGCCTTCTGAGCGTCAGCGAATGGCTGGATCGCGCACATCCTACCTGGGGTCGGAGCTTTATCTGACCCTCACGGACCAAACGCAGGCACCTTATCCTGCAGCCGTCAAACAGCTTGCAATAAAGGCGCTTTGTACCAACAGGGATCTACCGCTGCTGACGCCAGTGGGTCTGGGCGAGACGGATTTCACACTGCCAGAGGGCGGCTCGGTCAAGCGCGTGCGAGCGATTGTTCCGCCGACCCGCCCAAGGTCTAGCCTCGCCGAAGGCAAGCAGGCCTGGCAGCTCATCTCTCATCTCAGCCTCAATTACCTGTCCTTGGTTGACGCCGACCGCGGCAGCGGGGCAGCTGCCCTGCGCGAGATTATCGGACTGTATGCCACGCTGGGGGAGCCCGCGTTGGCCAAGCAGGTCGAAGGCCTGTCAACCGTATCGTCTCGCGCCATTGTCAGACGGCTTGCCGATGGTGTTCTAAGCAGCGCGGTGCGAGGTCTGGAGATCAGGGTCGGCTTTGACGAAAGCTGCTTCGAGGGGACCGGCTGTTACCTTCTGGGTTCGGTACTGGAAACCTTCTTTGCCAAATACGTGAGTCTCAACAGCTTTACCGAGACTTGTATCCATTCATCACAGCGTGGGGATATCGCCAGATGGCCAGCCAAAAGCGGACGGCGGGTCCTGATCTGACGCGACTTGCCGCGCTGATCGAGGCTCCCGAGAAATTCAACTTCTTCCAGGCACTGCGGCTGATCGAGGCGGTGCATCAGGACGGTCCGCGCCTAGGCATGTCTAGTCGCCCGTCCGAGGACCCAGTGCGCTTGGCGCAGGCGGCGGACCTTGCATTTCCACCCTCTACCATCAAATCCTTCACCGAGGATGAGGCTGGTGTGCCGAAGCTGACGCAGCTGGCCTTTGGCCTCTTTGGTCCCAATGGTCCTCTGCCACTGCACATGACTGAGTTTGCGCGCGACCGGCAACGCAACATGGATGATCCCACGATGGTCGCCTTTGCGGACATGTTTCATCATCGGATGCTGTCGCTTCTCTATCGGGCCTGGGCAAGCGGGCAACCTGCCGCCTCGTTCGATCGGTCGGAAGATGACGCATTCGGCCAAAAGGTCGGAGCGCTGGCAGGTTTCGGATGCGACGCGCTGGAGGGGCGCGATGCCATGCCTGACGTGGCAAAGAAGCATTTCGCTGGCCTTCTGGCCGCTAGCCCGCGTAGCGAGGCGGGTCTGAAAGCTATAGTGACACAGCTTTTTGATACACCTGTCGAAGTCGAAAGCTTTGTGGGCAGTTGGCTGCACCTTGAACCGGGAGACCGCGGACAGCTTGGAAACGCTGCCTTGGGCGGTACCGCCAGCGTGGGCGAAAAAACCTGGTCACGGTCCGCCTGTTTTCGACTGCGTATCGGTCCCATGTCGCTATCGGAGTACACGCGGCTCTTTCCCGGGACGC
Source organism: uncultured Tateyamaria sp. (assembly GCF_947496075.1). Lineage (GTDB taxonomy): Bacteria > Pseudomonadota > Alphaproteobacteria > Rhodobacterales > Rhodobacteraceae > Tateyamaria. The sequence continues at coordinate 357,582 of NZ_CANMBJ010000005.1, read as the reverse complement.
CCGGCTTTAAACGGCTTGCGGCGATCATTCGAACATATGTCGGCGACACCCTGGAATGGACCGCCAATCTAATCCTGAACGCCGATGAGGTCCCCCCTTCGGTACTGGGGCAGGCTGCAACACTTGGTCGAACCAGTTGGATCGGGCGACGTCCGGCCCTCGATGCGGATGATTTGATCCTCTCTCAACCTTGCCAACACTCCCTTTGACGGCCCCCACAGGAAAGCAATGCAAATGTCCGAGATCAGCCGTGTCGCCCTTTTTGGAAAACTCAACACAAGCGCCTTCCAAGCCATTGAAAGCGCAACCGTCTTTTGCAAGATGCGCGGAAATCCCTATGTGGAGCTGGCCCATTTTATCCATCAGATCCTGAATGTACATGACAGCGATCTACACCGGATCATTCGCTTTTTCGATCTGGACGAAGGGCGTATCGCGACCGAATTGCAGCGTGCTCTGGATGCTTTGCCGCGCGGGGCAACGGCCATCTCAGACCTGTCGCCGCATCTGGAGGAGGCTGTGGAACGGGCATGGATCCATGCGTCACTGGGTTATGGGGAGTCCCGGGTAAGCACGGGGCATCTCTTGCTGGGACTGCTGACCACGCCGGGATTGAAAAACGTTCTGCGTTCAATGTCTGCTGAACTGGAAAGAGTGGATCCGCAGAAGCTTGCACGTGACTTTGAGGCTGCGGTGGAAGGATCGCCCGAGGCTGGATTGCCTGCGCAAGACGGGTCGCATGTAGGGTCAGAGCCAGGGGACGCGTCGTCGGCCATGGCCTCCACTCCTCAGGACGGGTCGGCCTTGGCGCAGTTTTGCACCGATCTGACAGCGCGCGCACGCAAGGAACAGATCGATCCAATTGTTGGTCGGGACCCGGAAATCCGCGAGATCATCGACGTGCTGATCCGTCGTCGTCAGAACAATCCGATTCTGACAGGAGAGGCGGGCGTTGGAAAGACGGCCGTGGTCGAGGGATTGGCCCTGCGCATCGCACGTGGTGATGTGCCGCCTGCTCTGGCAGAGGCGCGCCTTTTGTCTCTGGATATTGGTCTTTTGCAGGCAGGGGCCTCGATGAAGGGCGAGTTCGAAAACCGCCTGCGCGGTGTTATCGATGAGGTGCAGGCCAGTGCAGTTCCGATTGTTCTGTTTGTCGACGAAACCCACACGTTGGTGGGTGCAGGTGGGGCTGCGGGCACAGGCGATGCTGCCAATCTTCTTAAGCCCGCTCTGGCCCGTGGGACGTTGCGCACCATCGGGGCCACGACTTGGGCGGAATACAAAAAGCACATTGAAAAGGACCAAGCCCTGACCCGCCGGTTTCAAGTGGTTCAAGTCGCCGAACCCGATGACGCGACCGCCCTGCTGATGATGCGCGGGGTTTCAGAAACGCTTGAGCGTCACCACAATGTCCAAATCCTCGATGAGGCATTGGAGGCTAGCGTGCGCCTGTCTTCTCGCTACATCCCGGCAAGGCAACTGCCTGATAAATCGGTTAGCGTTCTAGATACGGCCTGCGCGCGCGTCGGCATCAGCCTGCACGCGACACCGGCGCCCGTGGACGATTGCCAACGCCGCATTGCAGGTTTGGAGACCGAGTTGGACATCATAGACCGTGACGAAGCCGCTGGGGCTGAGATCGGTACGCGCCGCAGCAAGGCACAGGCAGAGCTGGACGCCGAAACTACCCGGCTGACCACCTTGACTGAGCAGTGGGAGGCTGAAAAGGCACTGGTGGTCCAGATTATGGACCTGCGCGCTCAGGCCAAATCCACCGAATGTCCAGATGAAGTGGCATCCGCGCTTGAAACCCTGCGCAAGACCCAAGCCGCGCTGGACGAGCTGCAAGGCGAGACGCCCATGATGTTGCCTATCGTGGATGCCGCCGCCATCGGATCGGTGGTCGCCGACTGGACCGGGATACCTGTGGGCCGGATGTTGCGGGACGAGATGCGCACCGTTCTAAACCTGGCGGACCACTTGTCGAAACGTGTCATCGGCCAGGATCACGCGATGGCGATGATCGCCAAGCGTGTGAAATCTTCGCGCGCGGGTCTGGACAATCCGTCCAAACCCATCGGGGTTTTCATGCTCGCTGGCACGTCGGGCGTGGGCAAGACTGAAACAGCGCTTGCAATCGCCGAGACACTCTATGGTGGCGAACAGAACGTCATCACGATCAACATGAGCGAGTATCAGGAGGCCCATACCGTCAGCAGCCTGAAAGGGGCGCCCCCCGGTTATGTCGGCTATGGTGAAGGCGGCGTGTTGACCGAAGCAGTACGGCGCAAACCCTATTCCGTTGTCCTGCTGGATGAGGTTGAAAAGGCGCACCCGGATGTACACGAGATTTTTTTCCAGGTTTTTGACAAGGGTGTGATGGAGGACGGCGAAGGTCGTCGGATCGACTTTCGCAACACTCTGATCCTTATGACGTCGAATATTGGCTCTGACGTGATCATGGATTTATGTGCCGACCCCGAACTGATGCCTGATCCTGACGGCATCGCCAAAGCATTGCGCGCGCCGTTGCTGGAGGTGTTTCCGCCCGCCCTTCTGGGCCGGATCGTAACCATCCCGTACTATCCGCTGAGCCCAGAGATGATCGGTCAGATCACCCGGCTGCAACTTGATCGGATCGGTGCCCGTGTGCAGGCGGCCTATGATGTGCCGTTTTGCTATTCGGATGCTGTTGTCGACGCGATTGTGTCGCGCTGCCGCGAGGTCGAGAGCGGTGGGCGTATGATTGACGCGATTGTCACCAACACAATGTTGCCCGCACTGTCGACCGAAGTCCTGACTCGTCAACTTGACGGAAACCACGTGTCGAAGATGGCCATCGACGTCGCGGATGGCCAGTTCCAATATGCTTTCGACTAGAATGGGTTTGATGGGGGAAGCGCCCTTTTTCTGTTGTCGGGATGAACCCTGCGCGGCGCGGTGGGCACTTACGGATTGAACGTCTGTAAGGAAGCCTGTCCGATGTCCAAGAGCAGCCAGAAATTCATCGCCCGCAACCGCGCGCCCCGTGTCCAGATCGAATATGATGTAGAGCTGTATGGCGCGGAGAAGACGATCCAGCTGCCCTTTGTAATGGGTGTGATGGCTGATCTGTCAGGCAAGTCCGAGGACCCATTGCCCGCCGTGGCAGACCGCAAGTTCCTGGAAATCGATGTCGACAACTTTGACGACCGGATGAAGTCGATCAAGCCGCGTGCCGCTTTTTCGGTGCCCAACACGCTGACGGGCGAAGGCAACATCGCCGTCGATCTGACGTTTGAGCGGATGGACGATTTTTCGCCTGCGGCTGTCGCCCGCAATGTGGAGCCGCTGAACACCTTGCTTGAGGCCCGCACCCGGCTGGAGCACCTGCGCACGTATATGGACGGTAAATCAGAGGCCGAAGATCTGATGACGCGTTTGATCCATGACCCCGTTGCCCTTGCTGCGCTGGCAGGTTCCGCCAAGGAGACGAACCAAGCCGATGCCGCACTGGACTCCATGCGGAACGCCGCAACTCTTGCTTCAGAAGATACGGGTTACGACACCGATGCCGTCCTTGCCGCTATGGCGCTGCAGAATCCCGACCAGATGAACCCACCCAACCCGGACAAAAACGCCGACGGTGTGCTTGCCGACCTGGTGCAATCCGGCATTGGCACAGAGGATGCGAATGATGGCTCGGTGTCTGAGGAAGGCTCAACTGGAAAAGAGCCTGCGGCTGGTCAGGACGCATCAACTTCGGACACTGTGCGCCTCCCTGATAACGAAGGCGCAGGTGATACAGATGTGTCGGAGATTGCGCTCGAAGGTGATGCGCTGGACGCAATTGAGGACGATGTCGATACAGGGGATGAGCTGGAGGCATTGGACTCCACTATCGCAGACCCTGATGTCGTTGCCGATGACTTGGCAGATACCGTCGGTTCCGACGACACGGATGAACACTCTGAATTTGAGGCGCCGGATACCGACGAAGGGGCTGACCTGATTGCGGACCATCTCGATGTGCTTGTTCAAGACGTGTCTGATGAAACCGAAGAGGAGACGTCACTCGATGACGTCGCGATAGAGGATGACGAACCCGCGGCCGAGGAGATTTCACCTCACGGGCGCCTCGATCTGCCCAAACCCGAGGATCGCGACGCCGCCCGACCCAAGTTTCGCATCGCAATCCTTGGTGATTTCACCGGTCGCTCCAGCAAAGGTACGGTAGAGATTGGTGCAGACCTTGCCCGTCGCAAACCCATCAAGTTCGACGTAGATACGCTGGATGATGTCATCGCGCGTTTCGCCACTAAGCTTGTCCTTCCAATTGGCAAGGATAGTGCCGGTGTTGAGGTGACATTGTCTGACCTGGACGACCTGCACCCTGACACGCTCTATGAAAATGTTGAGCTGTTCGAAGCGCTCTCCAATCTGCGCGATCGTCTGGTGTCTGGAAACAGCACCCAGGACATCGCACAGATGCAGGAATGGGCGACAGAGTTCGGGGATACAGAGCCAGTTAGCCGCGCGCGCGCCGCTGGGGTCAGTGTGCCTGCCAACCTGAAGCTGAGCGCGTTTCAGTCGCTGATCGGAGACAATGCCAACGACCTTTGCACGCCATCGCCTGCTGAAGACCTGATCGGGCGTATCGTCGGCCCCTATGTGCAAGCGGCCCCCGACCCGGATCAGCCCGCGATGCTGGCCGCTGTTGATGAGGCTTTGTCCGGTGCAATGCGCGCAATCCTGCATCATCCTGACTTTCAGGCGGTAGAGAGCACTTGGCGTTCGCTTGAACTGTTGGCCCGCCGGATCACGACGGGTGCCGGGCTTGAGATCGTTCTTTACGATATGTCGGCAGAAGAGTGGGCAGCCGATCTGGCGTCCGAGGAAGATCTTGCGAAAACCGGCCTTTTTCAGATGCTGGCTGAAGAGCCGCGCCTTGATGATGCCCAAGGCCCGCTGTCGGCCGTTTTTGGGCTTTACACTCTGGAAGAAACGCCGCCCCACGCGGATCTAATGGCACGCATGGCCAAGATCAGTGACTGGATGAATGCGCCCTTTCTGACAGCAATATCCGAGAACTTCCTGGATACACCCAAGCACGAGCGTCATCCGCTGGTGGCCCGATCTTGGGACGGGCTGCGCGCGATGCCCGAAGCGTCATATGTCGGGCTGGCTGCGCCGCAGTTTTTGCTGCGCTTGCCCTATGGCGCCAAGACCGAACCGGTGGATCCTTTTGATTTCGAGGAATTCACCCTGCGCGACGGTCTCAAGGGCATGCTGTGGGCCAACCCCGTCGTTCTGTCGGCCATCCTTCTGTGCGAAACGGTGAACCAAAAGGGCAAGGCGATGCAATTGGGCGACGTGATGTCAGTAGGTGATCTGCCACTGCATCACATCACCGATCAGCACGGCGATCAGGTCGCCCTGCCATGTACCCGTCGGCTGCTGAACACGCGCACGATGGCGGACGTGGTCGCCCGCGGTTACATCCCGCTGTTGTCGATCAAGGGCCGCACCGAGGTTCGCCAAGGGTCGTTCCAGGGTCTGGGCGCCGGTATGTTGGCTGGTCCATGGGGGCAAAGCGCGGGCGCGGGAACTGGTCTCGGCGGCGTCAAATCCACACTCGATATCACACGCCAGGCATCGGATCACCCCGAAGACGGCGGTGACTTTGGTCCCTCCCGGCCTGGTGGAGCGGGAGAGGACTATGACGACCAATTTGCCCAAGACGAAGATGAAGACGACACGGATGACGGCGATGACCTGGGCTTCGGTGATGATGATGACGACGATCTGGATGGCTTTGACCTAAGCGACGCTGACGACGCCGACGATGGCTCGGACGACGACCTTGATGCGTTGCTTGCCGGGTTCGGTGACGATGATGGCGCTGACGAAGACAACGAAGAAGATATGGATCCCGCACTTGCTGCGTTGATGGAGGATCTGTGATGCGCGTGAACTTCACTCCGCATGCGTATCCCTGCAGCCGGGAGGCATGCTGAATGTCCAAAGATATCCTTTTGGAAAACCGCCCCGCGACACTGATCTTGCCGAACCGTATCAAAGGCTATCTGGTACGCGCGCAGATTGATGAGGCCCTGGGCGAAGTTCCTCTGATGACGGTCGAATTCATGTCTACGGACCTCGATCTTGATCTGCAAAAGCTGGTCGGCGAACGACTGCGGATCGACTTGGATGCGCCGAACAAGAAAACTCGCTACTTCCAAGGGCGGTGTGTCTCAGCTGAATTTCTGGGTGCATCGGGCAGCCAGGGGTATTTCCGTGCCGAGTTGCGTCCTTGGCTGTGGTTTCTGACGCAAACGAACAACTGCCGCATATTTCAGGACAAAACGGTGATCGAGATCATTAAGGATGTCTTTGGTACGCACGGATTTTCAGACTTCAAGGACAAGACCAAGCATCGTTTTGAAAAGCGGACCTACTGCGTCCAATACCGTGAAAGCGATTTCGCCTTCATCTCGCGTCTGATGGAAGAGGAGGGAGTTTATTACTTTCACCAGTATGATCAAACCCGCGAAACGCTGATCCTCGCTGATGACTCGAGCAGCCACGAGCCCCTTACAGATCACGGTCAGCTCAACTACTATGTGCGTGCCGCCGATATGTTTCGGGACGAGGATCACATCTACGAATGGCGCGGTTCAGAGCAGATACGGCCCGGAAAAGTGTCGTTGCAAAGCTATGATTTTGAAAAGCCCAAGACAGACTTGGCATGCGTTAAGTCGGTGTCCAAGGGGCGCCACGTGCACAACTCTTATGAAGTGTATGACTACCCGGGGCGCCATGACAGCGCTGGAACAGGCGAGCATCAGGCCCGCGTGAAAATTGAAGGAATTGCGGCTCAGACCCATCAGGCTCGAGCCGTAGGCAGTGTCCGGCAGATGGCTGTGGGCGCAAAATTCCGGTTGAACAAGCACCCACGCAAGGCAGAGAACAGTGAATACCTTGTTGTTCGCGCCCGACATCAAATCCAGCTCGATGTGATGGTGGAAGACCGCGATATCGTCGAGGCCATTCTGGGCCCGGTGTTGGATTTCGATGCCGATACCAACCCTGATCTCTACCGGTGCAATATCGAAGTGCAGCCCGCCCGCGAGCCCTACCGCTCAGGGCAGCACACGCCACCTCCGGAAAACCCCGGCGTGCAAACCGCCGTTGTCGTCGGAAAGGCCGGTGAAGAGGTTTGGACCGACACATTCGGTCGGGTCAAAATCCAATTCCATTGGGATCGTGACGGCAAACGTGATGAAAAATCGTCGTGCTGGGTTCGGGCGGCTATGCCCTGGAGCGGCAAGGGATGGGGAATGATGGCTGTCCCGCGCATCGGTCAGGAGGTTGTTGTCCAGTTCGAACAGGGCGACCCAGACCGCCCGATCATCACCGGGATGGTTTATAACGGCGATACCAAAACCCCTTTCCCGCTTCCGGGCAATGCGACGCAGATGGGCATCAAGACCAATAGCTCCAAGGGTGGGATTGGCTTTAGCGAACTGGTGTTTGAGGATAAGAAGGGTGCCGAGTTCGTTCGTCTGCAGTCCGAGCGGGATTTCAAACAGATCATCAAAAACAACGCCGAGATCGAGGTTGGGTTGGCCCACAAAGACAAGGGGTGGCTCAAACAGACGATCCATGGCGACAAAACCGAAACGATTGGCGGTGATGACAACACGCAGATCGACGGGGCACACGGCCTGACAGTCGCAAAGAGCGCAGAAATCGACGTGGGTGCGGCGCTGAGCCTGACGGCGAAATCCAAGATCACATTGAAATGCGGTGGTGCGCAGATCGAGATGACGCCATCCGGGATCACGATTTCTGCGCCGCAGGTCGAAGTGAAGGCTGCAGCCACGGCCAAGATCAACGCTGGTGGTCAGCTGGCATTGGAGGGCAAAGGCATGCTCAAGCTCGAAGGCGGCGGTATGACCCAGTTGAAATCTTCCGGCATTTTGATGGTCAAGGGCAGCTTGACCATGATCAATTAGCGGTGCGCGCGATGTCTGATCCTCTATTTGATGATCTGTGCAAACTGTCGGCGGGACCCGTGGCCCGTGTCCTTACGCAGCACAATGTGACTTTGCAGACCGAACTGGATGCCCCAGCGGGAGCAACCGCCGCCGCGATCTTGGAAGAGCTTCATGGCAAGGGCGCTCAGCTCGACATGATGCAGGTGCTGGCCCATACCCTTCCGCCGCGCGAGGCGGCGTGGTGGGCCTGTCTTGCCGCGCGCGAAATGGGGGCAGAGACCCGTGCTGTCAGTGTGGCTGAAGGTTGGGTGCGCCAGCCCGGTTTTGACACAAGGCTTGCAGCCCGCGAAGCATTGGACTCCGCAAAGCAAGACGACGATACCGCCTTTTGCGCCATGGCAGCCTGCTTTGCCGATGGCACGATGGGCCCCGGCGAATTCGATGATCACCCGGCCCCGCCTGGCGCTGTGGGCGCGGCGGTTTATGGGATGCTTTTGATCGCGCTTTTTGCGGATGAGACCGCCGTGGCCACGCGCGGCTCCCTCTTTTTGAAGCGCGGTTTGGATATTGCGCGCGGCGGCAATGGTCAGATTGAACCAAATTCGGACTAGGCGGCACTAACCTAACGAACCGCCAGCGCGCCACGCACTGGTGCAACCGCCAACCCGAACGAGGTACAGTCATGACGTTGCCCGCCGCCCGTGTTGCAGACATGCACGTCTGCCCGATGCTGACCGGTGTGGTGCCGCATGTAGGCGGGCCTATCGTGACACCGACCCCGACGGTCCTGATTGGAATGATGCCCGCAGCCACGGCCACGGCGATGGCGGTTTGCGTCGGCCCGCCGGACGCTGTGGCCAAAGGTTCAATGACCGTTTTGACCGGCAAGAAGCCACAGGCCCGCATGGGGGATACATGCGGCCATGGCGGGGCGATCGTAGTGGGTTGCATGACCGTGCTGGTCGGGGGGTGATGACCATGTCCTTATCCTTGAAAGCACATCATCCCAACCTGCCGAACGATGTCACTCTCGAAGTGACGATGATCGCCGACACGATCACCGTCGGGCGCGGCGAGGATAATGACCTCGTTCTGCCTGATCCGGATCGCCACCTTTCCAAACAACACTGTGTCGTCGAGCGGAGCGGTGACAGCTTTGTCGTGAGGGATATGTCGACCAATGGCACGTTCCTCAATTACCAGGACGACCGACTTGAGGCTGCACCCACGCCACTGAACACTGGCGATGTGATCCTTGTGGGCGAGTTCGAGCTTGTCGTGAGTATCCGCGAGGTGCCTGCGGATGCAGCTGCGACCAATCCTGCGCCTGATCTGCTGGGCCCTTCGAATAATGATAAGGCCTGTTTCGAGTTGGACCCGTTGGCGGCGAGCCATGATGATGACAGTGCATTTCTGGACGCGTTGCTGAGTGAACCCGCCTCAGTTGCGCAGCCCGTAATTACCGATCCTGTTGATGCGCTGCTCCAAGATGAACCCCAGATGGGGGCGAGTGCACCTGATCACACGCCCGCGGCGCAGGATCATTTTGTGCCGCCTCGAGCCATGAATGCGGTCATTCCCGACGACTGGGACGACAACATGACTTCGCCATCTGCCGAGGAACCGCCCCGGGAGGACCCTGAACGAACGCCGCTGCTTGAGCAGACGCCGGATCCAACTCCGTTGCCCGCGACGCAATTAAAAACCGCAGACGCGGATACAGCAGTGCAAGCCTTTGTCGCTGGCCTTGGAGTGACAGGCCTGCAGATCACACCTGAACAGACCGAAGAGGTGATGGGCCGCATGGGTCGCATGATGGCCGCAATGATCGCTGGCATGCGCGAGATCATGATGACGCGCGCCGCTCTCAAGAGCGAAATGCGTGTAACGCGTACGATGATCGAGCCGGATCAGAACAACCCGTTGAAGTTCTCAGTCAGCGTCGAGCAGGCCATCGAGGCGATGCTCAAACCTGCTGGGCGCGGGTATCAGGACCCCGAAAGTGCGGCCGCCGAGGTGCTGCACGACATCAAAACCCATGAGGTTGCAACAATGACCGGCACACAAGCCGCGCTGACTGACCTTTTGGCGCAGCTTGCACCCGAACAAGTGTCAGCGCGGATCGAAAAGAGATCAGGGTTTCTGGGCAATCGAAAGGCGCAACTCTGGGGCGCATACGTGCGTCACCATTCAGAACTGGTCCGCCAGACCGAAGACGACTTTCAATCCACGTTCGGCAAGGCGTTTTCCCGTGCCTACGAACAGCAGATCACCAAGCTTTGAGGGCAAAGACATGTTCAACCGCACCACACTTCTTTTAATCGCGATGGCACTGGCAACCCTTGCAGGCTGTGCCGAGCGCGGCCCTGCGCCAACCACCGTGGCCCTGTCAATCACTGGGGCGGCGGACATGAACGGTGGCGCACCTGCGCAGGTCAAAGTCTACTACCTGAACGACACGGCGGCCTTCCGCTCCGCAGACTTCTTCGCGGTTTTTGAAGAACCCGAGGCGACGCTGGGCGATGATCTGGTGGTGGTGAGCTCATTCAGCCTTGCACCAGGGCGGACGGTGAATGATGCCCAGAGCTTTGCCAACCCACCCGCTGCGGTGGGGGTCGTAGCCGCCTTCCGCGATATCAACGGCACGTTCCTTGCGGTTCGTCCCCTCGTTCCAAACGCACCGAACCCGGTCCAGATGGCACTGACCGGCAATCGCGTCGTTCTTCGCTGACGCGCCCTGAAGGAGCCCACCCAAAATGTCCTGGCAAAACAAAGTTGTGTGGCAAGAAGGTTTGTTCCTTCAGCCACACCATTTCCAGCAGCAAGACCGCTATTTGGAAGCTCTGGTGGCCGGTGTGGCAGGCTCTATCGCGCCCTATGCCTGGGGCGTGCAGAAACTGACCCTCGACACCGAACTGTTGCGGTTGGGCAAGATCGCTGTGACATCGGCCTCTGGCCTGACCCCCGATGGTGCCTTGTTTCGTATCCCCGAGGTAGATGCCCATCCTGCGGCTCTTGACGTTCCGGAAACGGTGAAGGACGCGGTCGTCTTTCTGACGGTACCGACACGACGCCAGGGCGCAACCGAAGTGGACCTCACGGATGATCCGGCAGCGCGCTCGCGCTATATGCCAAGCGAAGTTGAGATCGCCGATAGCACCGGTCGCGACCGTCGAGCTGTCGACCTTACCGTTGGCAAACTGCGGATGACGTTGGCGTTGGACTTGGATGAACTGACGGATCGGCTTGCCATCCCGATTGCCCGCATCATCGAGGTTCGGGCCGATGGCGAGGTTGTCCTCGACAAAGGGTTCATGGCGTCATGTCTAGATGCCCGTGCCGCACCTCCGCTTCATGATTTCCTTCAGGAGCTTGAGGGGTTGGTCAGCCACCGTGCACATGCGCTGTCTGGTCGGCTCAGCCAAACGGGTGGGGCCAAGGGCGTGGCTGAGATCTCTGATTTCCTCCTCCTGATCGCGGTCAACGCGGCACTACCGCAGATCCGTCATTTGTTGAGCATTGAAAATGCCCATCCCGCGCAAATCTATCAGCAGCTCGTTGGGTTTGCCGGTCAGTTGGCAACATTCATGACCGTGGACAAGATTGCGCCGGAGTTTCCAATCTATCGCCACTCCGACCTGACCGGTGTGTTCCAACCTGTGATCCGGGCCTTGCGCGAAAATCTCAGCATGGTTCTTGAGCAAAATGCCGTCGCGATTCCGCTTCAGGCCCGCAGCTATGGTGTCTCCGTGGCGATGGTAGAGGACAAGTCGCTTTTGACCAGTGCCAATTTCGTCTTGGCCGCCAAGGCGAGTGTACCGCCAGAAAGCGTGCGCAGGCACTTTGCCTCGCAGGCCAAACTGGGACCGGTGGAGGAAATCCGCCAGCTGGTGAATTCGGCATTGCCCGGTGTTGATCTGCGCGCCTTGCCCGTGGCGCCGCGTCAGGTGCCGTACCACGCCGGCGTTGTCTACTTCGAACTCGACCGTACGAACCCGTACTGGAAGCAGATGCGCGACTCCGGTGGGCTGGCGATTCATGTGGCGGGCGAGTTCCCGGATCTTGAGATGGAGCTGTGGGCGATCCGTTGATGCGGACCCGTGCAGGAGAGATGAAGATGACCAAGGATGACCCTTTCGCGGAAGCCACAGATACCGACAAAACAGTGATCCGACTTAATCCGGGCGGGCGGCTTCCCGAGCCTATGCCCTCTCCGCCCCAAACTGCACCTGCGCCCAATGTCGGAACTCCGGCGATGACCACTGCGACACGACCTGTCGCGCAGATGCCTCAGTCGCAAGATGTTCTTGCCGGTTTCAATCCGCTTTGCGTCGCAGCCTCGCATCTGTTTCAGCTCGTCGGACGCATCCGCAACCGCGCGCAACATGCCAATCCAGCCCAGCTGCGCCAGAGCGTTGTTTCAGAAATTCGCGCCTTCGAAGATCGCGCGGCACAAGCGGGCGTGCCTGGTCAGATCGTCAAAGTGGCGCGCTACGCCATCTGTGCAACGGTCGATGACGTGGTTCTGAACACGCCGTGGGGCGGCAACAGCATCTGGGCTCAGCAAAGCATGGTCGGCACCTTTCACAAGGAGACCCATGGCGGCGAGCGATTTTATGATCTTCTTGATCGGTTGCAGACCGATCCTGGCAGCAATCGGGACTTGCTCGAGTTTCTCTATATGTGCCTCAGCCTTGGATTCGAGGGACGTTTACGAGTCGCCGCGCGGGGAACGGAAAAGCATCTGACCGTGCGCGATGGGCTGGCGCGGACCATCCGGACACAGCGGGGCCGGACAGAGCCTGATCTTTCGCCGCATTGGCAGGGTGCCAAAGTGGCACATCACGTGCTGTCGATCTGGATGCCGGTGTGGTTGCTGGCTGGGCTTACCGCCGCGCTTGCGGCACTCGCGTTCTTTGTCCTGTCCTTCCTGCTCAGCCTTGATACTGAGCGGGTTCGTGGCCAGATCCTCGCATTGGACCTTGGCGGACCGATCACGCTTGCGCGACCAGCGCCGCCGCCCCCACCACCGCTGCCCGCACCCGAGCAGGTTAACGATCTCGACCGCATCCGTACCTTTCTGGCCCCTGAAATCGCCGCATCCCTTGTGACAGTCACACGTGACGGCAATACAGTGCTGGTTCGGATCAACGGTCAGGGCATGTTCGGTTCGGGCTCTGATGTCTTGCGCGAAGACGTGCGCCCGCTGATCGACCGCGTGGCTGCCGCGCTGGAGCCTGAGGACGGTCGGATAATCGTCGCAGGACACTCCGATAATATCCCGATCAACACCGCGCGCTTTCCGTCGAACCTGGCCTTGTCTCTCGCCAGAGCTGAGGCCGTGATGGAAAAGATCGTTACGACCCTCAGCGATCCGGACCGGATTACCGCTGAAGGGCGCGCGGATAACGAACCCATCGCCACCAACGAAACGCCAGAAGGGCGCGCCCAGAACCGTCGCATTGACGTCATTCTTGTAAAGGCAGGCTAGAGCCATGATCCGCAATTTTTTCGTGAACGTCATCCTTTCGCCCATTGGCATAGTGGCCATCACCGCTGCCTTGCTTCTAGGACCCTTGTGGTACCTTGGTCCGCTGGTACAGATTGTGGGCGTGCGACCCTTTGATACGGTTCTGGACCGTGTGGCGGCCACGCTTTCGATCCTCGCGGCCGCAACGATCTTTGTGTTGATCATCCTCCTGAGCCGCCGGTCACGCGAAACCCAGATATCGGAAGAGATCGCCAAACAAGCGGCCGAGGACACCGCCGAAGACGAGGCAGTGCGCTCCGAGCTGGCGGAGATCGGTGCGCGGCTCAAAACGGCTTTGCATACCCTTCGCAAAAGCAGGACGGGCGGATGGTTCGGTAAGAGACATCTCTATCAGTTGCCATGGTACATCATGATTGGTCCACCAGGCGCGGGTAAAACCACGGCCATCGTCAATTCGGGCCTCAAGTTCCCGCTGGCCGACAGCCTCGGCAAAGAAGCGGTCGGAGGCGTTGGTGGCACCCGGAATTGTGATTGGTGGTTCACCAATGACGCCGTTCTTCTTGATACGGCTGGCCGTTACACCACGCAGGATAGCAACGCCTCAGCGGACAGCCGCGCCTGGGTCGGTTTTCTTGAGATGCTGAAGAAGTACCGCAGTCGTCAGCCGATCAACGGTGCGATGGTCGCGATCAGCGTGTCGGACCTGTCGGAAATGGATGAGGTCACCGCCGCAACCCACGCTCAGGCGATCCGCGTCCGGTTGCAAGAGTTGCGAGATAGGCTTGGTGTCAGCTTTCCGGTCTATGTGATCTTGACCAAGGCCGATCTGGTGGCAGGCTTCCAGGAATTCTTTGATGGGTTGGGCAGCAAGGAGCGTGAACAGGTCTGGGGCATCACCTTGCCGCTGGCCACCGGCAAGGTCGCAGCTGCACCCGTTGCTGAGAGCTTTCGCACGGAATTCGACGGGTTGGTGGCGCGCCTCAGCGATCACAGTCTGGAACGTATACAGGCTGAGACAGACTTTCAGCGCCGCACTTTGATTGCAGGTTTTGCTACCCAGATGGCTAGCCTGCGCGATGCCGCAGAAACGTTTCTGGGCGAGATTTTCCAGGAAAGCCGCTACAGTGATCCGCTGCTGTTGCGCGGTGTCTATTTCACTTCTGGAACACAAGAGGGTATGCCCATCGATCGGCTCATGGCCGGGATGTCGCGCAACTTTGGCATCGGGCGGCAGGCCATCGGGACCGGCCAGGGGCAGGGGCGCAGCTTTTTCCTGACCCGGCTGATGACGGACGTGATCTTTGGCGAGGCGGGGCTTGTTTCGCGGGATGATGCGGTTGAGCGGCGTACGCGTTGGGTCACGCGCGGTTCAATCGCGACGGGTTTGGCGGCCTTTGCCCTGGTTTGCGGTCTTCTACTGAACAGTTTTTTGGGCAACCGGAACCTGATTGCGCAGACCAGTGCGCAGATTTCGACATTCCAGGCCCTGGCCGCCGAAATCCCGCAAAGTCCTATCTCTGATAGTGATCTGGCAAAGGTGGTTCCCGGGCTGAATATCCTGCGTGACATGCCCGGCAATCCAGCCGCCACGGATCCCGAGCCGCCACGCGCGCTGACCTATGGCCTGTATCAGGGTGATGTGATCGGCACGGAGACCGGGCAATCTTACCGCGCTGCCTTGAACACCCTGATGCTGCCGCGCTTGCTGGTTCGGCTTGAAGACGTGATGCAGACCAATCTCAACGACAGTGCCGATCTGTTTGAGGCCCTGAAAACCTACATGATGCTTGGTCTGCAAGTGCCGATGGACGCGGATCATGTCTCGGCATGGCTGGCCGATGATTGGGAAAACCTGTTTCCCGGTCAACCCAACCTTCAGTCCGACCTGCAAGGACATCTGGCCGAACTGCTGGGCCAACCCATGCAGGAAATCGCCCTGAACGGTCCGCTGGTCGCGCAAGTGCAGGCGATCCTGTCGGAAACACCTATTTCCGAGCGTGTTTACATCAGTATCGTTACCTCGCCTGAAGCACAGGCTTTGGCGCCGTTCCGGATCACGGAAGTGGGTGGACCTGCCGCGTCACGCGTACTGGTGCGCCCATCGGGAAGACCGCTCACCAGCGGGATCGAGGGTGTCTACACCCGAGCTGCCTTTTATGACTTTTTCCTGCCTCAGATCCTCGTTGCCGCCGAGCGTATTCAACGTGACAGCCTGATCCTTGGACCCGGCGGACAGATCGAAAACAGCCCTCAAGCGCTTGCGCTGATCAGCCGGGACGTGCTGGCCTTGTACGAGACCGATTTCGTCGCTCGTTATGACGAGTTGCTGGCGGATATCGATGTTCTGCCGATGACCAACCTTGGTCAGGCCACTGATGTCATCAACATCCTGTCGGGGCCCATCTCCCCCTTGCGCAACTTGCTGGAGGGTGTGACCGAGCAAACTCGATTGACAGTCCTACCCTCGGTTGCTGCTGTCACGGGCGTAGCCGCAGCGGAAGCGCAGGAATTTGCGATCGGGGAAGTGGTCCGTAGCGTCAGCGTTGATGCAGAAGACTTTTTTAACGCTGTGCGCGGCACGCTTGAACAGATCCCTGATGCCGAACCTGTCGCGCCGGGCCAATTCGTCGAGGATCGGTTTCAGGAGATCCATCGCCTGACTGACCGCACCGAAGGTCCATCCGAACTTGACCGCGTTATCCAGCTGATGACGGATGTCTATGACGAGTTGAACCGGTTGTCGCTGGGCCAGAACCTTGGCACGGCACTTCTTGGTGACAGCCAGAATGCACCTGCCCGCCTTCAGGCTGAAATTGGGCGGATGCCCGCTCCGATGGAGCGCTGGGCAACACAGGTCGTGCAGTCATCTGCAGGGGCGGCAATCGGTGGCGCACGGTCAGAGATCAACACCAAGTGGCAGTCCGAGGTTCTGCCGTTCTGCACCCGCGCCATCAATGACCGCTACCCATTCAACAGACAGGCGCAGGCAGATGTTGCTTTGCAGGATTTCGGTCGCCTCTTTGGCCCCGGCGGACTGATTGAGGCATTCTTTGACGAAAACCTCGCCCGCTTTGTCGACACGTCGCAAGACCCTTGGCAGGTGCGCCGGGTTAACGGGATCGATGTGGGCGTTTCGAACGCGGTTGTGCAGCAATTCCAGCGCGCGGACGAGATCAAGAACAGCTTTTTTACTGCCCCCGGCTTGCCCGATGTCACGCTGGAAATCACACCCTCTGCGCTTGATCCGAACGTTGAGCGCGTGACGTTGGAAACAGGTGGTCAGACTGTCAGCTATGCCCATGGCCCGCCCCAGCCGAGTGCACTGCGATGGCCCGGGGAACAGGGCGCGCGGACCCGTGTTGCGTTTACGCCTACGCGTTCGGACGTACGCAACGATGTAACGCATGACGGGCCTTGGGCGCTGTTTAGACTGTTGGATGCAGCAGAGGTGCGGCGCACGAATGTGAGCGATCGCAACCGTGTCGTGTTCAATGTCGGTGGACGGATCGCGATCTTTCAGCTGCGTGCTGGCTCCGCGTTGAACCCGTTTACGCTGGACGCTCTCAGCACGTTCAGCTGCCCAACCTCCTTGTAATGTGGGGCATGGATATGACTTTTGGCTATTATGGCAAACTGCCCTTTGCCGGTGATTTCCTACGCCACGGCCTGTCTGCCGCCTTCGTGTCGGGTTGGGATGCCTGGATGCAGCGCGTTCTACTCATGGCCAGCGAGACGGAGGGCGAAACCCGCTGGCAAAGCTTGTATCTGTGTGCCCCGATCTGGCGGTTCAGCATCGCACCGGGTCGATTGGCATCGCATGGGGCCGTGGGCGTTTTGATGCCGAGCCTTGACCGGGTCGGGCGTCGATTTCCGTTCTGCATTGCGGCGGCGACGGATTTACCACCTGTTGCTGCCTACCTCGCCCTGCAACCGGTGGCAGAAAGGTTGGAGGCGATTGCGCTTGATATGATTGAAGGGGAGGGCGGTCTGTCCACCCTCGATGCGCGCCTTGCTCAGCTGCCCAGCCTCAGTCCATTGCAGCACGTGGCGGGCCTTGGACAGGGTGTCGGGTCGCTCTGGATCGCGACCGTCATGGATCAGGCCCGTGTGATGCTTGCGCCCCACGTGCCGACACGCCCGGACGAGGCCGCCGCTTTGTTCAATCCCGATGCATCCTATTGGACCCACGCTGCCTTGACGGGTTCGGAGACCTGATATGCCCCAATCCAAAGCTCTAGCCCGGCGATATAGCGCCAAGACCCACATGGGCCTCGTCAGACCGGTCAACGAAGATGCAATTTTGGCGTTGCCGCATCTTGGGTTGTGGGCCGTAACGGACGGGATGGGCGGCCATCAGGGCGGTGATTTTGCAAGCCAGACGGTCATTGACGCTCTGTCCGCCTTGCCGACGGATCTCCCGCCTGAAGCTTTGCCGGGCCGTATTCGTCAGGCCCTGCATCAAGCACATGACGACATCCAAGCGGAAGCTGCACGGCGCGGGAATGCCATCATCGGCACAACCGTGGTGCTGCTGGTTCTGGCGGGCGATCATTTTTTGTGCCTTTGGGCAGGCGACAGCCGTCTTTACCGTTTGCGCGGTGAAACCCTGGAAATGATCAGCGTGGACCACTCTGTTGTTGGCGCGTTGGTGGCGGCTGGTCAGCTAAGCTGGGACCAGGCCGAACATCATGCCCAGAGTAACCAGATTACCCATGCGGTGGGCGTGGGATCTGAGCCCGGGATCGATAAGCGCCGCGGTGAAGTTGCCCCGGGTGACAGGTTCCTACTCTGCTCTGACGGGCTGACGAAATATGCCAACGAAGCGACATTGAAGCGGTTCATGCAGCAGGGCGCGCCTGAGACTCTGGCTGACGAGCTCATGCGCATCGCATTCGAAGGCGGGGCTGCCGACAACATTTCCGTCATCGTGGTCGACACCTGAGGAGAGACGCAAAATGGTCTGTTTCTGTAAACAACCCGCCGCAACGATCCCAACGCATATCCGGCCCAGCTTTTCCATGGCCTTGCCGCAGGTTCCGCTGCAGATGCAGTTGGCCGTCGCTCTGCCCGCGATCACGCCCGAGAACCGGCTGGACATGCAAATTGGGGCCTATCTGGGCAACCTCAATCTGCCCACCATATCCATGCCGAATTCCGGGCTCTTCCAGATCGCCCCGATGTTGGCCCTTGTGGCGGGGACATTTCCACTGATGGATTTGCCCGCACTGGAACTGTCGCTACAACAGATGGGCGACACGATGATGACGCATGTCTGGCCGCATGTCGGATGGCTCATGTCGCTCAAGCTCGGGCCGCTTTTGAACTTTGCGCTTGCAGCCCGGCTGGTTCTGGATTTGCAGGACCTTGGCATCGATCCATTCGATATGTCCTACACGATGCCACGGGTCAGCTACCCGGGGCATCATTTCCGGATGTCCATGCCTATGCCGCAGTTGCACATGGCGCGCCTCCTGTTAGGGCTGCCAAGCCTGTTTTCGCTGACCGAGACATTTCAGTTGCCGACCTTGGGCGACGAGGGATCCTTTCCAGGTTTGTTCAGCGCGCTGCACCGTTTGGCGAGCGTCCGACCGCCCCAACTGGGTATCACGCTCCCTCAACTCACCAAGCTGGCTCTGGTCTTGAATTCGTTGGCAACGATCAAGATGGCCTTTGGCGATCCCGGACTGATGGGGGCCGGCCTCGCCCCTATTCGCGCGATGATGCGGTTCTGGGGGGCGATGCCTTTTCCGATGCCGCCAATGCCTGCTCTGGCATTGAACGCAGAACTTGACGCGTTACCTTCGCTCGAGTCGATCCAACTGGGCGCGGGGATGGCGTCGCCGTCGATACTCGCGCCGCTGATAGGGTTTTCGATGCCACAGATCGGGTTCTTGCCGGTCGCCAACTTGATGCTGGGTCTCAGCGCCTCCTTGCAACTTGTGCTCGACATGGATCCGCTGGATCCATGTGCCCTTTGCCCATTTTCCTGAGACTGCAAGCAAAACAAAAAGGCCCCGCGAGAAGTGCCGGACTTTCATTCGTGCGCCTTTGCAGCGCTTACATCAATTCCGTGACGACCTTGTCGGAAACCGCCATGACCAGTTCAATACCGGTTTTGTCGGTGTTCCCCGCATCTGCAAGGATAGCCTTTGCCATTGTTATGGTTTTTTTGTTCACGGCGCCGTTCTTGAGAATAGAAGCGCCCAATTCCTTGAGGTCTTTCTCGGCCCCCTTGGGCAAAGCGAATTCCCGCATGACGCCCGGCCATTTCACCGCGTTTACCGCTTTCTCGTTCGCGTTCGAGAACTTTGGGATGTCCTTGTACAACTTTGTCAGGTGATCCTCACAGTCGGCAAATGCTGTGCCCGCCGGGATCTCGCCCGAGCGCATCATCGAACTGTGCAGTGTTTCACTGGCTTTCTTGGCTGCCGGTCCACCTTTCTTCTTGAAAATACTCGTCAGTTTGGCCAGTTCCGCTTTGCGCTTCTTGAACGCGGCTGAATAGCTGAAGTATCCGTGCTTCTTTAGGAAATTCTTGGCAAGGAGGGTAAAGGCCGCCATTTTCTTATCGTCGTAGACACCCAGACCGTCCACTTCGGTGATGACCTTGACGAACCACTTCTTAGTATCAGCTTTGCGGCCGACCCGCCGCGCATCAAGCGCTTCCTCGAACGCGTTGTAGATGGCCAACTTGGCCGGCCCCAGCACAGTGTCAGTCAGCTGATACTCCTTCAAAAAATGCCTTGATCAGTGCTTGGTCACCTGCGGCCATCACTGGCTCCTTTCCTAAAGGGTGCCTGTAGTTGTTAGTCTCCAAAACGGGGCAAATGGTTTGATTTCAGTGCGGGTTTTTTGGACACCCAGGGCACCATGGACGCACGCGCTGCGCTTAAAGTCTTGCAACGATTGCACAAAGCCGGGATGCTGGCTTTCCAGAGAGAGTGGGCGCCTCGGGTCTTGGGGCAAGACAGCAAGGCCATCGCAGCGAACGATTGGGTGAGGGCGATGAAACAGAATTCTCTGACCGGGGGCGCGAGTGCGCGCCTGATCGCCGCGGCGTTGGTCCGTAGGCGTATGGTCCTGTATGTCTGAGCGTTTGCAGATCGACCTGATAAACGAGGTGTCCGTCAGAATATCGGGTCAAGTGGTGCCGCTCGTGCAGTCCCGCAAGACCGTTGCGCTCATGGCCTATCTGGCCGTGACCGGCCAGCCGCACCGCCGAGAACATCTGTGCGAGCTGTTCTTTCCCGACACCAACGACCCCAAAGGATCGCTGCGTTGGTCGCTGACCAAGCTGCGCCAGGCGCTCAACACACATTCAACGTGTTTGCAGACCCCTGGCACATCTGTGCTGATCGATGCCGATCTAATCAGTCTTGATGTGCACCATGTCCAGGCTGTGCATGATGCCGCTGACCCCTCCAGCGCTGACTTGGTGGAGGTCGCTGAGTTGTTGTCCCACAGGCCGTTCATGGGTCTGGAACTGTCACGCAACGATGACTACGCGTTGTGGTTGATGGGCGAGCGCGAACAACTTCATAGCCTGCGGCCCCGTATCTTTCAGCGCATGGTCACAGCCGAGGATGTGAGTGATCAGGACGCGGTGAAATGGCTACGCCGATGGCAGCGGCTCGACCCTTATTCGCACGAGGCTCCTCGCCTCTTGTCGCAAAAGCTGACTGATCTGGGGCTTCAGGATGAAGCGGCAATCGTGGCCCGCGACTACACGGCCCTAATGGGCGACAGTGCTGTGATCGAACCACGACGCGATCCGCTAGAGCCTGTGCGCACCCGTCAGTCCATCGGCTTTTGCAAAGCATCCGATGGGGTCAAAATCGCCTATGCCAAGGTCGGCAACGGCCCACCTCTTGTGAAAACAGCCAATTGGCTCAACCATCTGGAGCTGGACTGGGAGAGCCCGATCTGGGCAGACATGTTTCACGCTCTGGCTGCGGACCACACATTCGTGCGATATGACGAACGGGGCAATGGCTTGTCGGACTGGGATGTCCCGGACATCAGCTTTCCGGCGTTCTTGGAAGACCTCGAGACGGTTGTGGACCATTTGGGCCTGACCCGGTTTCCGTTGTTGGGCTTGTCGCAGGGGTGCGCTGTATCGATTGAATACTCGATCCGCCATCCGGAGAAAGTCTCTGCCATGATCCTGATTGGTGGCTATGCTGCTGGCTGGCGTGTTGGCCTGTCGCCTGAGGAACGTGAACAACGTGAGGCTGTTCTAACGCTGACTCGGCACGGGTGGGGTACATCGAACCCCGCTTACCGCCACATCTTTTCGCAGACTTTCATGCCGAACGCAGATTCTGAACGTCTGGCGTGGTTCGATGATTTCCAGCGCCGAACGACATCGCCAGAGAACGCCGTGCGCTTTCAGGAGGCGTTTGGCGACATCGACATCCGTCATCTGTTGCCCAAGGTTCAGACACCCACACTGGTCCTACATGCCCGTGACGATCAGCGTATTCCCTTGAGGTGTGGCCGCGAACTGGCGGCCAACATTCCAAACGCAGAGCTGGTGACCTTGGACAGCCAAAGCCACATCATTCTTGGCGATGAGCCGGCCTGGCAGGTGTGCATGAACGAAATCTCGCGCTTTCTGGCGAAGCATGTACCAGAAGGTCGCAAAGGCCGTCGCTGAACCAGGCTCTGGAACACAACTTCTTTTTTAACAATGGTCTACATCTTGCATTCTGCCCACGCGGCAGGTCGCAAACACAGTCTTCGTTCCCCGAACGGTTCCCGAGCCGACTGATCCGCGCCACACTTTTCGATCCGGCCGTCAGCGGATCCGAGGCTGCGCACGGCGGCATAAACATTCTTCGCATCGGCGTCCAGCAAGCCTTCGGTGGTGGCCTTGCCGATGCCGCGATTTGCATCTGTGATCAGGGCAACAGTGTTCGTTATGTCAAAAGCCGTTTTGACACTCCTTTCAGGGTTCAGATTTTCTGTTGGTCGTTTAGATGGTGCCGCCTACACCCCGACGGAAGTCCGGACCGACAGCGTTTAGGGGAGGATGGAACCGTAAAGATTGTCTCTGTATTCCATCAAAGCCTTAACCGCTCTCTTGGCGTTCCCGCCGTCGCGGCCACAGCCGAACCGTTTGCCGCCGGTGTGCACGGTAAGTCACATAGCCCGTAGTCTGCGCCAGCGTCTATCAAGGCACAACAGAAGTACAGTATGGCAGTGCCCAAACATAGTTGTCGCTTCGGCAGGTTCGTTTCCTTCTTTGAACGTGCTGTCGTCATCGGACCAAACGGCCGGCACGGCGAGGCAGCGACGCGCCAGAAACGGTGGGCTCTGTCCCTATTGTCGGAGGATGGCAACAGGGCGTTGGTATTGCGAGGCAGAAACCAATTTTAGGATATTCTCATGCCGGCACTCTATCACGCTCCAAACTCTCGTTCGACATCCATCGTCGCCTTAATTGAGGAGATGGGTGTCTCAGACCGCGTCAAAGTGGTTAAGGTCAATATCCCCCGACAAGACGGTGGAGGAGGCTCGGACTCGCGCAACCCCCATCCCGAAAAGAAGGTCCCTTACCTGGTTCACGGCGATGACCACGTTCGGGAGCGTGGCGCAATCGTCGCCTTCCTAACGGATATGTTCCCAAAGTCGGGCCTTGGCCGTCCGGCTGGACACCCACAACGCGGGGCATTCTTGAGCTGGCTGTTCTACTATCAAGGCGTAATGGAACCGGTGTTGGTTCTCGACTGGGCAAAGATCGAGCATCCTGCCATGCAAGCCACCTTCCGCGATCTCGATACAATGATGGACCGCCTGACTGATGCCTTGAACGGTCAACCCTACTTGCTGGGAGAAAACTACTCTGCGATCGACTTGCTGCTATCGAGCCCATTTCAATGGCTCCCGGAAGCTTTGTCGGACCGGCCCTTGGTTCAATCTTGGTCAGAACGCTGTGCCAACCGGCCGAAGTTGAAAGCTATCGTTGAGCGGGAGCAAGCGCGGATCTAAATCAGTCCCACGCGCTTGGGCCCGATCCTTTGTCAAAGCGGAACTGGACGAGCGAGCCTTCAAGCATCTGCGCCGAACGATCGCACCGAGAAGAGTTTTGCAGTTTTGAGTAAAGAGTGTCTCTGGCACGTAGCGCTAGAACACATAGGTGACTTCTGTAGTGAGAGCAGAATATTCGCACCTCTTTTTCCATGAAGAAGACGTGGGGCCGTCGCCACTGACGGTCTCATCGAGCACGCGGATTGCGGGGCGCGCCGCACAAGGCAAGTGCGGCAGGGAGGCAGTCGCCGCTAGACCTGCCGACCTCTTCGCTAACGCGGCATGAGAACTAATCGACCCTGGCTAGACACGTCCACTGCAGCCACAAAATGTATGAGCGACACAGGTTCATCCCAAGTCGGCAGAGACCCGCTGCGATCTCACGCAGTACAACGTGGAGATGGCAGCCGGGTTCCAGTTTGTCTTGTTGGTTGTCTGTCCAATGACATTCGATTCACTCTAGTCAATCGCTCCCGGGGCAGGCATATCTTCGGAGCAAGCCCGCGATGTTCGCCAGCCACATAATCTCAATGCCAATGAGAAGAGGTGCGCTGCGGTGGAGTTGCACTCTACAACTTTGTTGACTGCTTTTGTTCTGCCCTGGGTCTTCGAGCCAAGGTTTCGCGAGCCATATCTTGTCCGATCGGTTGCACAGGGTAACGCAAGCCACCCGGCGCGTAGGGAGCCCGTTGTCGGGCTGCGTCGGCGGTGTTCTCAAATATCGCAGGACAGTTTGTTCTGCCGAGACAAGAGATCGAGGCCGGAGCGATGAGGATAGCGCGTTTCGCGGACCTTGCCGTAGCCCATCTTGGTGATGGTATTGCCCGTCACAACGGGCCGCAGCACCACGTAACCGGGGCCTGTCTATTCGCAATCCATGACGTCCGGCCGCACATGATCGCCGGACCGGCAGATGGTGCGCCACATGTCATCCCACTCTGAGAGGACGCTATGAAAGTGTATTCTGACATCGATGGTTTGGGTTTTTCCACCATGCGGAAACTGATGCTGAACGAAGCGACGGAACATGGGCTTGCCGTTCTGGAACAAGGGGCGGATCGTCTTAGGATCAAGTCAGATTATGGTGCGTTTGGCATCATTGACCGCAGTGCAAACGGCTTCCGGCTTGAGATCGAAGCGGATGGCGCGGGCAATCTGCATGTTCTGCGGGACAGTCTGGTTGCACACATAACCGATTTCCAACCGGATGTGGCAGCACAGATCGCGTGGTCGGATGCGGTGCAGGATGGGCTTAGACCGCCCAATTTTCAGTTTGCCAAAGTCAAGGCTGCAACGCGGTTGTCTGCTTCGTTTCAACGCCTGACTCTGGTCTTGTCAAAACCAGACAGTTTTGGTGATCGGGCCATTCATTTTCGTTTTGTCCTGCCCCGCCCAGATAACCCAGCACCAGAATGGCCAACGCTGGCGGCCAATGGATCGACCCGCTGGCCAGAAGGTGACAAAGCATTGCACCGACCTGTTTATACAGTGCGCGCTCAACGTCAGGCCGAGATTGACGTAGATGTATTTTTACACGAAGGCGGGCAAGCGTCGGAGTGGGCTGTGGGTGTGGCTGCTGGTACTTCGGTTGCGCTTATTGGACCGGGCGGTGGCGGCGTTCTGGATACTGCTCGGGTTGTGCTGGCTGGGGACGAAACTGCCTATCCAGCAATTTCGCGTATCATCGAAAGCTTGCCAGGACAGACACGCGGTAAGGTCATCCTGTTAAGCCACGCGAAACAGCAAGACTATCCGGTGCCACATCACGTAGGTCTGACACCGGCTTGGGTCGGTCCGGATGATTTCGTGAGAGCGGTGTCGTCTGCTGCATCCGACTGCATGGGCGGATATGTATGGGCCGCTGCTGATGCGGGACAAATCAATGCGCTGCGCAACTGTGATGAGATCGCGCACCATCCAAAGGCACAACGCTATGTCGCCACCTACTGGAAACGGACATAGTTGCTTACAGCAAGCGCGGCACCATACAAGGACTACCACTTTTCGTGAAGTGGAGTGAAGGGCTCTGTCCATTTCAGAGAGTTACACCGTTAACCCCTTGCCACCAAACCACGCAAGGGCCGCTGGCTCCTACGCCATCAAGTGACCCACGCATGCCTAAGTTGCTTGAGTAAACGGGGTCTGCACGGTGTGAAGCCTCAGGTGCCGGATGAAAGCGCGGGCTATGGCGGGCGTCGGTTTGTGATCTGAAGTCACAAAATATGTACGGTACTCGATCGGTGACGCGAATTTGCGAAAGATGACGTCGTCGGAACGATATTGCGCAACAGGGAACGGATTGATGACCGTAACACCGAGACCGGTTCGGGCGAGATCCACTGCAGCAAAGGAAGTGGAAACCTCAGCGACGATGTGCGGGATGCTTCGGCGATTGGTCAGAACTTTCTCCAACTGCGCCCGTCGCGAATGCCGGTGGCTCAGAGCGATCAGGGGGTGATCGTGCAGATCTTCAGGTTGGATCACATCGAGTCCGGCCAGCTCGTGGTCTTTGGGCATCGCGCATGCTGCTTCGGAGTGTCGATAAGGCGTCAGCTTGATCCCTTCTCGGGTTAGGTCCACGCCGGACAATCCCAAGTCTGACCGATCCTCCTGAATCCTCCTAATCACATCTTCGGAGGACGCAACCTCAAGGCTTACGAAGAAGTGGGGATTTGCGCGTAAGAAACTCGCGATGTGCCCGATAAGAAATCGATGCGCAAAGGTGGGTGGGGCGGTCAGACGCAAGGTTTCCTGTGCGGGTTCGGTCGGGCCATCAATGCGATCAAGCGCTTCGAACAACGGGTCCAGTCGCTTGTTCAACTGGGCGGCCTCAGTGGTTGGACGCAAGCGTCCTCCATCCCGCTCGAACAAGATCCGGCCAAGGCGGGCCTCGAGGCTCGCGATGGACCGGCTGATCGCAGATTGCGATAGCCCCAGTCGAAGAGCCGCTTTCGATGTCGTGCCGCTTTCCATGAGCGCGCGCAGCGCCTCATACTCCGGAAGGCTGTGCCAAGTTCGTCCTGCCATGAGACCCCTTCGATAACATCATCAGCCTATGATATTTATTCATTCTTTGAAATCTAGTTCATGAGATTTTATGGAATAAGATACCCGAGTTGTTATTGCTTGGAGCCGCCACTTTTTGGGACACGCAACCGATCCGACCATTTTCGATGGACACAACGATGTACTTTTGAAGCTCTTCAGGGCAGGCCAAGCGTCAGCTGTAGAACGTTTCATGACGGGAGACGAAGGTGCGATCGATCTGCCTTCGGCCGAATTGGGTGGCTTTGGCGGCGGCTTTTTTGCCGTCTTTGTGCCGTCACCGATGAATGCTGATGACAAGTTTCAAGAGATGACGAGGGACGCATACGATCTTCCTTTGCCTGATCCAATCAATTGGGAAGATGCGTTTCCGATCGTCATGTCCCAAGCCGCGATCCTGTTCGAGTTGGAAAGACAGGGCGCGCTGACTGTTTGTCGCTCGGCCAAAGAGATCAGGAGTTGCCTGAATGCAGGAAGGCTCGCCGCCGTTTTTCACATCGAGGGCGCGGAAGCGATTGATCCTGAACTGAATACGCTTGAGGTGCTGTGTCAGGCCGGGTTGCGGTCCCTAGGTTTGGTTTGGAGCCGCGACACTATCTTTGGCTACGGTGTACCTTTTCGATACCCTAGCGGCCCCGATACGGGCCCCGGCCTCACCGATCGCGGACTGCGTTTGGTCAAACGATGCAATGAGCTTGGTATCATGGTGGACCTTTCACATCTCAATGAGGCAGGCTTCTGGGATGTGGCGCGGTATTCAACCAAGCCATTGGTCGCGACCCATTCCAACGTTCACGCGATCTGCCCGCACTCCCGGAACCTGACCGACAAACAGCTTGCGGCGATTGCCGAAAGCGATGGTATGGTAGGATTGAACTTTGCAGCGGCGTTCCTGCGCCCGGATGGCAAGATGCTGCCTGACGTCCCGCTCGAGCAGATGATCCGCCATCTTGACCATTTGATCGGGACACTTGGCGAAGATCGTGTTGGGTTTGGATCGGATTACGACGGTGCGATTGTGCCTGAAGTGCTCAAATCCAATGCCGGATTGCCGAAATTCAGGGCAGCCATGCGGCAACACGGCTACGACGATGCTTTGATGACGAAGCTCTGCCATGGAAATTGGCTTAGAGTTCTTGAGGAAACCTGGGGAGCATAACCCGGGCACAAACACGCCAAATTCTGACAAAGGAGAGAAACACCAAATGAATACTTTTGCGAAATTGCTCACTGGGGTCGCGATGGGTCTTGCGGTCAGCGTGACATCCTTTTCGGCAGTGGCCGAGACGCCCTCGAACATGCTTGTGATCGCGCACCGGATTGATGACGTCACCACGATTGATCCTGCTGAAAGCTTCGAATTTGCTGGCTCGGACATCAGCCGAAATGTTTACAGCCGCCTTGTCAGTCTTGATCCGAATGATCTGGCTGCAGGGTATAAACCGGATCTTGCGGAGAGTTGGGACGTCTCGGAAGACGGAAAAACAATCACCTTTACCATGCGTGAGGGGGTGACGTTTCATTCTGGCAATCCGGTCACCGCAGAAGATGCAGCCTTTTCGCTGCAGCGCGCAGTGATACTGAACAAGACGCCAGCGTTCATTTTGACACAGTTTGGTTTCACAGCCGAAAACGCGGCCGAGACAATCCGCGCTGAAGGCAACAAACTGATGATCACGACGGACAAGCGCTATGCGACATCCTTCGTGCTCAACTGCCTGACTGCCACCATCGGGGCAATTGTGGACAAGGAAACCGTCATGGCCAACGAGGTCGGTAGCGACATGGGCAACGAGTGGCTGAAGACCAACTCTGCAGGCTCGGGTCCTTACAAACTTGACAGTTGGAAGCCAAATGAAAGTGTCACTTTGTCATCCAACCCCGACTACTACGGCGGTGCGCCCGCGATGGAGCGGGTCATTGTGCGCCATGTCCTCGAAAGTGCGTCGCAACGGCTTTTGTTGGAACGCGGTGATGTGGACATCGCCCGCAACCTGAACCCGGAAGACATCGCCGGTGCATCGCAGGTTGACGGTGTGAAGATCGAGGACGAACTGAAGGGCCGTCTGATGTACATCGCGCTCAACCAGAAACACCCAGAGCTGTCCAAACCGGAGGTGCGGCAGGCCTTCAAGTATCTGATCGACTACGAAGGCATGCGAGATAGCTTCCTGAAGGGCCAATACACGATCCATCAGAACTTCCTGCCCGCGACCTATCTTGGCGCGTCAGAGGAGAACCCATTCTCCTACAACATCGAAAAGGCCAAGGAACTGCTGGCTGCCGCAGGGGTCGAAAACCTTGAGGTCGAGATTGGCGTACGTGAAGCGCAGGAACGGATCGAGATCGGTCAGAGCTTCCAGAATGCTGCTGCACAGGCCGGCATCAAGGTGAACATCACCGTGGGCACCGCCAAGCAAATCCTGGCACGGTATCGCGCGCGCGAACTTGACGTGTATCTGGGCGCTTGGGGTCCTGATTACCCTGATCCACAGACCAATGCGGGTACGTTTGCCTACAATCCGGACAACTCGGATGCGGCTCAGGCCACCGGTCTGCTGGCCTGGCGCAACAGCTGGGATACTGGCGGTTTGACCGAGAAAGTCGAAGCCGCTGTGGTCGAGAATGACCGCGATGCCCGTGTCCAGATGTATCAGGACATTCAGGCCGAGTTCCGCGAGACGTCGCCTTTCGTCGTGATGTTCCAGCAGATCGAGCAATCGGCGCTGCGGGACAACGTGACTGACTGGTCCACCGGTCAGGCCGTGACCTCTGCAGCCTATTGGCAGGTCACAAAGTAAATGGCCCTCACAGAGGACAACAGGAAGAGGCGCGCGCACGCGCCTCTTCCTTCATGGATAAAGACAATGGCCCTAACGATCGGCTCGATTGCCGTTACGATGCTTGGGCTCTTATTCGTTACTTTCATTATCGGTCGCGTGATGCCCATCGATCCGGTGCTGGCCATCGTCGGTGAGCGTGCGTCGCAATCCACCTATGATGCCGTGTTTCTCGAGCTAGGTCTCGACAAACCGTTGGTCGTGCAGTTCGGGTATTATATTTGGGACGTGTTGCACCTTGATTTCGGCACTTCGCTTTTGAACGCGAGACCCGTTTCCGAAGACATCGCGCGCGTTTTCCCTGCAACGCTTGAGCTTGCGACACTGGGCATTTTCATCGGAATTGTCATTGGCGTTCCGCTGGGCGTTGTTGCCGCCGCCCGCAAAGGCTCATGGATTGATCAACTCGCCCGCGTGCTTGCGCTTGTCGGATATTCAATGCCGATTTTCTGGCTTGGCCTCATGGGCCTGCTGATCTTCTATGGCATTCTGGGGTGGGTCGGCGGGCCGGGACGTGTCGGCATATTCTATGTTGACGTGGTGCCAAGCGTCACGGGTTTGATCCTTGTGGATGCGGCTCTCGACGGAAACTGGGACGTCTTCAAGGATGCGTTCAGTCATATCATTCTGCCTGCCTCTCTCCTTGGATACTTTTCGCTGGCCTATATCAGCAGAATGACGCGCTCATTCATGCTTGAGCAGCTCAGTGCCGAATACATCACCACCGCGCGGGTCAAGGGCATGTCCGAATGGGATGTCATCTGGAAACACGCGTTCAAGAATATCCGCGTTCAGCTGATCACAGTTATCGCGCTTAGCTATGCCAACCTGCTGGAAGGGTCTGTGTTAACCGAGATCATCTTTTCCTGGCCGGGGATTGGCAGCTACATCACCACGGCTCTTCTCAGTGCAGACATGAACGCAGTTCTTGGCGGTACTGTAGTTGTCGGGCTGATCTTCATCCTGCTCAATATCTTCTCGGACCTGCTCTACAAGGTCTTTGATCCGAGGGCAAAATAGATGGCAGAACAGACACTGCGCGCTTGGCTTCTGACGGATACGCCCACCTCGCGCCGCCATGCGAAACTGTCGGCGCTGTATCAGGGCTGGCTTGCGTTTCGCGCGAACACCATGGCGATGATTGGACTTGGCATTCTGCTGTCGCTGGTGCTGATCGCTGCTGCCGCGCCGCTGCTCGCACCGCATGATCCCTTTGTCCAGAACCTTGGCAATCGGCTCGCCCCCTTGGGGTCGGAAGGGCACATCCTTGGCACCGACAGTCTGGGCCGGGATATATTGTCGCGACTGATCTACGGTGCGCGGATCACGCTCTATATCGTGGCCTTGGTGGCCATGATTGCGCCAATCGTCGGTCTCTTGGTTGGGACTGTCTCTGGCTATATCGGCGGGTGGGTAGATATCGTTCTGATGCGGATCACTGACATCTTTCTCGCCTTTCCGCGCCTGGTGCTTGCATTGGCCTTCGTAGCGGCGCTCGGGGCCGGGATTGAGAATGCGGTGATTGCGATTTCACTGACTGCGTGGCCGCCCTATGCCCGCATCGCGCGGGCCGAGACACTGACCATCCGCTCCTCCGACTACATCTCGGCGATCAAGCTTCAGGGTGCCGGAGGCCTGAGGATCATCACGAAACATATCTGGCCGCTTTGCGTGTCGTCCCTCATTGTGCGCGTAACACTTGATATGGCGGGTATTATCCTCGCTGCCGCTGGCCTGGGCTTTCTTGGTCTCGGGGCACAACCGCCCAGCCCGGAATGGGGTGCGATGATTTCAGAGGGTCGCCGCTTTATTCTCGACCACTGGTGGGTCGCCACCATGCCGGGGCTGGCCATTTTTACTGTGTCGTTGGCGTTCAACCTCCTTGGCGATGGCCTGCGCGACGTGCTTGATCCGAAAGCAGGTGAGTGATGGACCCTCTTCTTGATGTCGAAGACCTATGGGTCAGATTCTCCACCCGCCAAGGCGTCTTTGATGCAGTGCGAGGTGTCTCGTTCACGCTCGGGCGCGAACGCCTTGGCATTGTTGGGGAAAGCGGCTCTGGCAAGTCAATGACTGGCCGCGCGATCCTGCGCCTCATTCGACCGCCCGGGATCGTCGAAGCTGATCACATCAAGTTGGACGGTGTGGACCTGCTGCAGAAATCCGAAAAAAGCATGCGCGATGTGCGTGGCGAGCGCATTTCGATGGTGATGCAGGACCCAAAGTTTTCACTGAACCCGGTAATGACCATTGGTGATCAGATCATCGAATCTTACCGGCTGCACAACAAGGCGACGAAATCCGAGGCGTGGGTCAAAGCGCTTGAGATGCTTGAGGCGGTGTCCATCCGTAATCCCGAACGCGTCATGCGTGCTTACCCGCACGAGATGTCGGGCGGTATGGGGCAGCGCATCATGATCGCCATGATGCTCATCCCGAACCCCGAAATCCTGATTGCGGACGAACCGACCTCTGCATTGGATGTCTCGGTTCAGCGGCAAGTGCTCGACATCATGGACAAGCTGGTCCAGGAGCGGGGCATGGGTCTGATCTTCATCAGTCATGATCTCAATTTGGTCGCCGACTTCTGTGACAGGGTCCTGATTATGTACGCTGGCAGGATCGTAGAGGTCTGTGATGCCAACAAGCTGCACGAGGCGCAGCACCCTTATACGCGGGGCCTGCTGAATTCGCTGCCGCGTCTCGACACGCCACGTGACCGTCTGGACGTGTTGAAGCGCGATCCTGCGTGGTCGGAAGCCCCAAGCGTGAGCGGGCGCCTATGAAGATGCTGGAAATAAATGGGCTGAACGTTTGGTTCGGAAGTGGCCGAGACCGGGTCGATGCCGTCAGAAACGCTGCCTTTGAAGTTGGGGCAGGGGAGAGCTTTGGCCTGGTTGGCGAAAGTGGATCTGGAAAATCAACGATCCTGCGCGCGATCACAGGCCTTGCCCCCTCTTGGTCGGGCACGATTGCCGTCGCCGGCAGGCAGATCGAAATAAGGCGCCCCAAAGACTTCTACAAACAGGTCCAGATGGTGTTTCAGGACCCTTACGCGTCACTTCACCCGCGCC
Organism: uncultured Tateyamaria sp.; assembly: GCF_947496075.1. Classification (GTDB taxonomy): domain Bacteria; phylum Pseudomonadota; class Alphaproteobacteria; order Rhodobacterales; family Rhodobacteraceae; genus Tateyamaria. Next base: position 325,124 of record NZ_CANMBJ010000005.1, on the reverse strand, counting down.
ATTCAGTTGATGCAGTCCTTGGGGAAACGCTGCAACTGCACGGGTTCAAGGACATCGATGCACGTGTTGTCAGGTTGCTCGATGATGTCGGATTGGGTCAGAAATTCCGCTTCCGCTATCCCCACCAGCTGTCGGGTGGACAGCGGCAGCGCGTGGCGATTGCCCGCGCCTTGGCCCCAGAACCTGAGCTTTTGCTTCTCGACGAGCCGACCTCTGCACTAGATGTTTCTGTGCAGGCCGAAATTCTGAACCTGCTTGCTGACCTGCGCCAAGAACACGGACTGACTTATCTGATGGTTTCCCACGACCTCAGCGTTGTCGGCCACATGTGCGATCGGCTTGCGGTGATGAAAGACGGCGAGATTGTCGAGATCATGGATGTGGTGGCCCTGCGCGCCATGAAGGCCACGCATCCCTATTCGCAGCACCTACTTCAGGCCTCGGTTTGAGGCGAACTCCAGAAACGGGGGAATACATGTACCATTTCAGAAAATCTTTGTTGGTTGGTGTCACCACCAGCTTGATGGCCGTTATGCCGCTCTACGCTGAAACGCCCGACAACATTCTCGTCGTTGCGCAGAACATCGATGACATTGTGACCATCGATCCTGCGTCCGCGTACGAATTCAGCTCGGGCGAATATGTGGCCAATACATATGATACACTGGTCCGCTATGATGCGGCAGATACCACCGTTCTTGCCCCGGCTCTGGCAACAGACTGGCAGATCGATGCAGAGAACAAGACCGTTACGTTCACGCTGCGCGACGATGTGACGTTCCACTCCGGCAATCCACTGCGCGGGGAAGACGTTGTTGGGTCGTGGAAACGTGTCGTGACACTGGACAAAGCCCCGGCCTTTATCCTGACGCAGCTTGGCTGGACAGCTGACAACATCGAACAGATGGTTACGACAAGCGGAGATACCGTTACTGTGCGCTACGAAGGCGATTTCGCACCGTCCTTTGTGCTGAATGTACTGGCTGCACGGCCGGCATCTGTCGTGGATATGGAAACTGTCATGTCCAATGAAGTTGATGGTGATATGGGCCACGCGTGGATGAACAAGAACTCCGCTGGCACTGGACCGTTCAGCCTTGGCACATACCGGCCTGCCGACATCCTCTCGCTCGATGCCAATCCCGACTACTATCAGGGTGGTCCGGCGATGGACCGCGTCGTCATTCAGCATAATCCAGAAGGTGCCACGCAACGCTTGCAGCTTGAGGCGGGCGATATCGATATGGCGAAGAACCTCGACCCAGGGCAGATCGCGGGTCTTGAAGGGGTCGACGGTGTGCGGATTGAAACATACCCGCAGGCGGCCGTGCACTGGGTGTCGTTCAACCAGAAAACCGAAAGCCTCACCGACCCCGCAGTGTGGGAAGCGGCACGTTATCTCGTCGACTATCAGGGCATGGCCGATGGGATGCTTGAAGGGCAGATGAAGGTCCATCAGGCATTCTGGCCTGACGGCTTTCCCGGCGCGCTGACTGACACACCGTTCAGCTATGACCCGGAGAAGGCCAAGCAGATCCTCGCGGATGCCGGGGTGGAAACACCAATCAATGTGACGATGGATGTCATCTCGGCCCCGACCTTTGTCGAAATGGCGCAGGCATTGCAGGCCTCCTTTGCCGAAGGGGGTATCAACCTTGAGATTGTTGCGGGAACTGGCGCGCAGGTGATTACCAAGTACCGCGCGCGGACCCATGAGGCGATGTTGCTTTACTGGGGCCCGGACTTCATGGATCCGCATTCGAACGCCAAGGCGTTTGCGTTCAATGCTGACAATTCGGACGACAAATATGCTTCGACGACGACCTGGCGCAACGCGTGGATGCCGCCAGCCGGGATGAATGAGAAAACAATGGCTGCCCTTGCCGAGCAGGACCCTGATAAACGGCTGGAGATGTATCTGGAGTTACAGAAGGAAACTCAGGCCGAGGCTCCATTTATCATCATGTTCCAGGCGATCAAGCAGGTTGCGATGCGTGATAACGTCAATGGGTTTGTGAATGGTGCGACCTCAGACTACGTCTTCTACCGTCTTGTAGATAAGGAATGAGCGACGCGGAGTCCGCTGACGCGTTCTTTGCCGATTTGCATAAGGAAGTCGGAGGGCGCTTGTTCACCGTGACAGTCCTTGACCACAAGGCTGGACTCGCGCAGCGCGTTTACACCTCACACCCCGAGACCTACCCGGTCTCGGGCACCAAACCGATGTCGCAAGGCGCATGGACCGAGATGGTTATCGAACGAGGTGAGACATTTGTGGCAAACACGGTTGCGGAATTTGCAATCTATTTTGCAGACCACGCGTTAATCGAAAGCCTTGGTTGTCAGTCAGCTCTTAACATTCCGGTCGTCGATGATCGGGTTGTTGGGACCGTCAACGTCCTAGACCAGGAACACTATTTTTCGCCAGATAGGGTGGAGCGCTGTAAATCAGCAATTCTGAATCGACGTGAAGAACTGGTCGCAGCTCTGCAACGTTTTATCAGTTGAAGGATATCGGGGTACTGTGTGTCTGTTTGGCTGCCATGGAGCCAATTTCCACAAGGCTTGGGAAACAGGTGACGCGATCGTGCTAAGCAATCAATGGCACATCTTCTCTATCGACAAGGTCGTCAAAGGATTTGCAAATGCAGGTTCAGTGCGATTCCAATCAGTATGAATCCTCCGATCCAGGCCATTCGTTCACGCATCGCCCTTTCTCGGTTGATGATTTTCGTCATTGTGCCTCCCATGTAGGCCACGACCAGGTCGGACGGGATCGCCGTCAACGGCACCAATATGCCCAGTACCAAAAGCTGGACCTGGACACTGGCGTCGGCCGATTGAATGTCGCCGGCGTTGATGAAGGGTGGCAGAAAGAGCGCAAAGAAAAGAACGGTTTTGGGATTCAGAACTTCCACGATCACGCCCTGCCAAATGATCGCGGGAAGCGGTTTCTGTCGCACCTTCTTAACGTCGAAGGTCACTTGGGCCTCGACCTTGGCCCCACGGATCATGTCAACGCCGAGCCAGACCAGGTAGATTGATCCGACATAGCGTAAGGCAGTCACCAGCCAGTCGGATGTCTGAAAAACCGTGGCCAACCCCAATGCTGTTGCAACAGCAAGAACGATACCCCCCAAACACAATCCCAGCGCGGAAGCGAGGCCAGCCATACGGCTCTGACCAACGGTTCGCGACAGCACGTAGAGCATCGAAGGGCCAGGTGTCGCGCTGAGTGCCAGACCGGCCAGCGCCACGGCGATCATCGCATCCAAACTTGGCATGATTTAACGCGCACTCCGGTTCATTCGGGTTTCGAATGGATTCTTGATCGATGTCGCCTGGTCTGATTTGCCGGCAGTTGTTTCGCATTGGGTTTGGTTTCTCAAGTACGGAAAGTCCCGCACCAGCATTCGTTCCAGATGAACCCCGGCTTTGAAAGGTTCATATCTGGATTGTTCACCCCGACCTATGAGTTCCGGGAAAGGACTGATCATGGTGTCGTAGTTTGCCGCAACAAAATATGGCATCGAGAACCGCTCGGGACTGAGGTTCAGAACCCGGTGCGGTGTTGAACGCAACAGGCCATTGGTCCACGCTTCGAGCATGTCTCCGATGTTCACCACGAAGACACGTGGATCCACCGGCACATCGATCCAACGATCATCAGTGTTCATAACCTGAAGCCCCGCGTTTCGGGTGTGCAGAAGTGTCAGGCATTCATAGTCTGTGTGCGCACCCATGTTGACCGACTTGACGTCGACCTCATTGTTCTGGCGCATATAATGCAATAACCGAAGCTGGGATATAGGCTTGGTCATGCGATCTGTCATTGTTCCGGGGACCAGCCCCAGATGCAGCTCGAGCGTTGAGCAAATCAACCGACCGAGAGCAGAAATCTGCTTGTAGTACTCTGATATTGTGTTCTGGAATCCTGAGATGCAGGGCCAGACATTTGGCCCCAGCAGGCGGTTACCGGCCAGAAAGTCGGGATCGTCAGGTGGCAAGTCCAAGCCGAGATCGAAAGCTTCGTAACTTCGGTTCATCTCGTCCGGATAGTCGCCCTTTTCTGTGAATGGCACGTAGCCACGGTGGTTTGTGCTTAGTCCAATGTAGTAACGCCGCTTTATGGGGTCCGGCAGAGCAAAGAATTGCTCGGCCATTTGATAGGCTCGCTCGACAAGTGCGAGGTCAATTCCGTGACCCATGATCCTGAAAAAGCCGATCTCGCGCCCTGCAAGGCCGATTTCATCGGCGATTTTTCCGTGTATCGTTGCGTTTGTGGAAGCTAGTCCCCCGATGTCGATGAGAGGTAGGCTGTCGAACGCGCCCGGAATGTCTTTCATCTGTTCTGCAGTCGAAGCACCCAAGTGCAAAACCCTTATCAGCTATTGATGGATGGCACGTTATTGCCGGCAGACGAACCGGCTGGGAAGTAGAGTTCGAAGGTCGAACCTTCGTCGACACGGCTGTGCACCGCTACGGTGCCACCCGATTGGCGCATGACCCCGAGCACCATAGAAAGCCCCAACCCGGTGCCTTCGCCAACGGCTTTCGTGGTAAAAAACGGATCAAAGATTTGTGGCAAACGGTCCTCGGAAATGCCTGCTCCTTGATCTGAAACACTCAACCTCACATAGCGTCCTGGCTGGAGCTCGGAAGGGAAGTGTCGTCCTTCTGGCAGAGTGTGGAAGACGTTTTCGGTTGTGATCTTGAGCGTGCCGCCGTTCGGCATCGCGTCAATACCGTTCAGTACAAGATTAAGAAGCATGTTCTCCATTGCCATGGGATCGACTGATACCGACCAAAGATCACCAGCCAGGCTCTGCGCGACGTGTTGTGCAAGCGACTGTTCAAAGTTCTCGCAGAAGGTCGACACAAGTGTGTTCAGATCTAGAACCTCAGGCGCCAAACGTGTCCTTTGCGCGAAGGCCAGCATGTCTTGGATCAGCTTTGCGCCCCGCCCTGATGCTGTCTTGATACTCTGAAGTGTGTCTTTCCTCTCGACACCTGATGCGTCCAGTTCCAGTAGTTCGATGTTTCCCGAGACTACGGTCAACAGATTGTTGAATTCATGTGCGAACCGGCCGGTCAACCACCCGATCGCTTCCAGCTTACGCGCCTCGAACAGCTTGGCCTCCAAAGCCTTTCTGCTGCGCGTTTCCAAAGTGAGTTGAGAGTGTGCCGCGACGAGGCCTTCGTATCGCTCGTGGGATCTCTGGGCCTCCGCAAGCAACTCCAGCTTTGCGCTTGTCATCGCAGCAACCGTGCTTAGTATTTCCAGTTCCGGTTCGCCGAATACGGCAACGTCCGGGTGTTCGCTGTCGATGACGCCAACCACTCGGCCAGCCGAGGTCAATGGGATGCAAATCTCGGAGCGCGCAGGTTGGGTGTCAGCGATGTAATTCTTGTCTCCCAAAAGATCGTCCACGATGATCGGTTTGCCGCTTTGTGCAACCTGCCCGGTGATGCCACGTCCGAAGGGGATGACCAGCGGGTTGATGATGTTCCGCCCAAAAGGGTTTTTCTCACCCCATGCCGCGGCCTGTGTTAGCTCTGTTTGCGCTTCATTGGCCTGGTAGATGACACAGTCGATAAACCCCAGCTTGCCAACCACATTTTGGGCGACATACCAGAACAGATCTTCGACACTTGGGATCGACATCAGGTCGACCGCAAAAGTGTTAAGTGTGCGAAGCATTTGTGCTTCGCTGGCTCGGTTTCGCTGGCTGAGGCTCGTTGGCACAGGCTGGAGCATGACTTCAATTCCCTGAACAGGCTAGCCAAACTACTTTAAGTTGTGTTTCGCCTTGGGTATAGTCTTTTTGGTGTGTTTTTTTAGAAAAACTTCTTTCCCAATTGTTTTTGAGACCGGCAATGACCGACCCAATCGGATCAATTTGTAGCCCATTGAATTTGCCTAGTTAATGGAATTGGTCTGGCCTTGCAGATCAAAATCGTTTCGTTGTCAAAGTCAGGTGATTTAAGAATTGTTGGTGGTAACGAAATCAAACGGGCTCATGATTGTCAGTGCGGTTGTTCAACTGCGGTCAAGATCTTCCCATCTTCAATCGTAGTCGCGCCAGTGGTCATCTATTGGTCATGTGACCCGAACCTAGCTAGCGTGCGAGTATGACAGCTGCCGTACCGACAACCCTCTCAACAGTATCCTATCCGTTTATCAGCGACTGGCTTGTCGCACTGCGCGCGCTTTGCACCGATGAGCAACTGGCGTCGCTACTGGAACGGTCCCATCTCTCGATGGGTCAGGGTCAATCAAACGATAGGGTTACTCTGGATCAGATTGTTGGCCTTTATCAAATGGCCGCCGTCGAGACAGGGGATGAGATGATGGGGCTGTGGAGCCGTCCGGTCCGTCCGCGGGCGCTTCAGCACCTTTTGACTTCCGTACGCGAAGCGACGTCGCTGTCTTCAGCACTTTATCGGTTTTCAACGTTCTGGAACCTGCTGCTGGACGACTACCAGTTCGACCTAACCGAAGCAGATGGCCTTCTGACGTTGACGTTGCATCCCCAGCGCGGCGCCGAGGTGCAACGGTTCGGGCATATGTTGATCCTGAAATTGGCACACGGTCTGATATCCTGGATGGCGGGGCATGAAGTGCCTGTAAAGCACGTAGGGTTCGCTTTCGCGCGACCCGAATTCGATCAGGACTATGCAATTGTTTTCCCCGCGCCCGTGTCATTCGGTAGGAAAGAAACGTCTCTGACTTTGGTCTTGGACAAGATCGGGCGCGTACAAGTGCGCAACAGAGCAGACCTTGATGACTTCTTGCAGAACGCACCCAGAGACTGGATTTTTACAAAATCACGGGAGCATACGCAGTCTTTGCGTGTGCGCACATACCTCAGTCAAACGGGGTGGGAGAACGCAAATCTGACCAATGCGGCGGATGCCATGAATATGACCTCGCGGACGCTTATTCGAAGATTGGAGGCCGACGGTACCTCCTTTCAGGCGATCAAGGATGGACTGCGCCGCGACATTGCCATTCGCAGTTTGCGTGCGGGTCTTAAAACCATTGAGGAGATTGCTCAGGATGTCGGCTTTTCGTCGGCGGCCAATTTCCATCGGGCCTTTCAGCGGTGGACAGGAAGTACGCCCAGCCACTATCGCCGCGCGCCAAACTAAGAACTCACTTTGTCACTTTTGGACAATATCTTGTCACCCCAAGAGATGGTTAACCGTTGCTGGACATCCTTATTTTAAGGGTAATTCACACGCAAACTAGCCAGCATCGGCTTTTGTTGCCTCAAGGCAATGCAGAGTGATGTGGCATGTTCTGACTGCCGGTTTCTGAAAGGAAGACACCAGTGACTGATAAACTCGCTGCCATCCTAAATGCTGCTCGTGACCACGCCGAGCAGGTGATCTTGCCGAATGTGGATGCATGGAATGCCGCCAAGACGTGGCCCCGCGATGCATCGGACAAAGCCGGGGCTGCTGGTCTGACCGGCCTTTATGCACCTGAAGAGTTTGGCGGGCAGGGGTTGCCCTTGCCCGAAGGTATCCAAGTTTACGAGCAGTTGGGCCTTGGTGATGGGGCATATGCTTTTGCCCTATCCATGCACAATATTTGTACGTTTGCGGGATGCAGCTACGGTACTGATGCCTTCAAACAGCACTGGGCCCGCGATCTGACGTCCGGCCACAAGTTGGCGAACTTTGCGCTCACCGAACCACAGTCCGGTTCGGACCCGATGCAAATGTACACCCGGGCCACAATAAACGACGATGGGACATGGACGATCAGTGGATCAAAAGCATGGGTCAGCCTTGCGACAGAAGCCGATATTTATTTCACCGTCGTCAAGACAAGCGATGCGCCCGGGCACAAGGATATGGCAATGATCGCCATTCCTGTCGATGCACCGGGGATCAGCTTTGGTCCGCTCTACGATACCCCGTCCTACAACTTCCTGCCCATGTCTGAAATGTATCTCGACAAGGTGGTCGTCAGCGAAGACAACATCGTCCTGCCTATTGGTCAGGGCCTGCAGGGTTCGCTTATGGCGATCGACATTGCCCGTGTTTCTATTGCATCCGGATGCTGCGGCTTGATGCAATCGGCCCTGGATACGGCACTGTCCTATTCCAAGAACCGCAAGATGTTTGGTGGCAAAAACCTGGATCTTGATGGCATTCAATGGATGCTTGGCGAAGTTGCGACCGACCTTGAAGCGTCAAGACTGCTCTATCGCAGAGCGGCCGAGGCGCTTGGTACGCCGGACGGCCCTTTGATGGCTGCCCATGCAAAACGATTTGTCCCGGACGCTGCAGTGAAGGCTGCAAACACCTGCACTCAAGTCCTTGGTGGCATGGGTCTTTTGCAGCCTTACGGTTTGGATCGTCTGTCCCGCCTTGCTCAAATGCTTCGGATTGTAGACGGAACCACAGAAATCAGTCGCGTTGTGATCGGGCGCGCGTTGCAAAAAAGGGCGGCGGCGCTACCGGACCTCCCGGTTCCAAAAGGGTTTGGCGAGCAGCACGAACAAGCTGATGAGATTGCGGCGCAATAAAAGACGAAAAGGACGCAGTACGACGACGTGATGCCCCGGCAAACCGGTCGCACAAATGCAGCCGGTTTGCTGCATTGAAGACCAAAATTGTGCACGCTGCGCACCCACGAACGAGGCAAAAATTCCACCAACAAGGATGTCCCCGGAGGTGGCGATGTTGCGATCAGTTGCCGCGAACTTCGGAGATTGAGGTTTCACTCAGTCTTTGGATCAGCCTTTGTTCGACATCTTCCAGAACGCCAGTGACCCGTTTATGCAAAGCTTTTTCTACAGAACATGCAGGCGCTTCATCACTGTCACCACCGGTGACCAAACGCTCGTCGAGTGCAAGGTAGACATCGGCAAGTGTAATGTCTTCCGGTGCCTGTGCCAAACGCCAGCCACCTGAATGCCCCTTTTCCGAGGTCAATAGCCCGGCTTTTCGAAGTCGGCCCAGGACACGGCGTACGACCACGGGATTGGTACCAGCGTGTTCGGCGATATCTGCGGATGTGCGCATGCGGCTCGGATCGCCCGCCATATGGCTTAGCGTGTGCAGGGCAAGTGACAGGCGACTGTTTCGCTTCAACGCGTAGTTCCGCTTATTTTGACGCTCACGTAACAAACGGTGTTGCGTGCCTTATGTAGCTCCGCTAGTTGCATGAATACCCTTTTTTCAAGCTTTGACCATTCAAGATGTCTGCGCAACTCACTCGCAATCTCGGACAAACAAGCCTTCGTGGCAAGCGTCGTCTCAGCGATCCGATGCGAACATATGACTCTCTGCCAGCACCCCTAAGGCAGTGGCTTTCACAGGCAGTTCTACCATGGTCCCCGACATCAGCGCGTCGCATCTGGAACAAAGCTCATGCAAGAGGGCACAGTGTTGAAGAGACGCTGTATTCACTCTCGCAGGTCGAGGCGCGCATGCTGATGCGCGACAAGTATGCCGCTCAACACGCCATTACCAATTCTCAAGCCTAAAGGAGCTTCCCGATGTCTATCGTCACCAGACTTGTCTTTGCTGCAATCGTGACGCTGAGCCACGCGTTGCCGACATTTGCCCAAGAGGGAAGTCTCAACATATCGACCGGCTCGGGTCCGAGCGCTGAGGTGCCAGACCCCCGGGCTGGTTACAATGGATGGCTATCCAACCAGACCGGCGTCACCGAGACGCTGATGGGGATCGATTATGATCTGAAGCTTTATCCACGTCTGGCTGAAAGCATTGAACAGTCTTCACCGACAAAATGGCGTGTTACGTTGCGGGACCGAGTACAGTTCCACGATGGTACGCCGCTGACGGCACAGGCCGTGATTGATGCGATTGCGCCGATTTCGGATCAGAACCACCCGGGGCACAACGCCCGGGTGATGAACCTGCTGGATCTGGCGGGAATGTCAGCCGACGGTGATAGCGTCGTGGTGTTCGAGACCAACAGCCCGAACGCGGCCTTCCCTTGGACGCTGTCTGAACCCGGCATCGCGATTCTAGGCCCGCCGTCGGATGCGTTTCCGATCAATGCGACTGGCCCGTATTCTTTTGCAGAGGCTGTACCGAACCAGTTTTATCGTGTTGAAGCGAACCCGAACTATCGGCTTGGCGCTCCCGGCTTGGAAGAGGTTCGTGCGGTTGTGTCCGGCGATCCGGCCACGGCGGCACTGGCCTTCGAGGCGGGCGAGGTCGATATGGTTATCAATTACCCGGAGAGTGATTTTGAGCGGATCAAGAGCACTGGTGCACTTGGCTTTTCTGAGCCAACGGCCCGCCTCTATTTCTACACAGTGAATGCTGCCAGCGGGCCGATGGCCAACCCGCTGGTGCGCCGCGCTGTATCTTTGGCAATTGATCGTCAGGGCATCGTCGATGCTGTTCTCTCTGGGGTTGGTGGCTCCGCTGCCGGGACTGTGTATCCTGACGGGAAGGGCTGGGCTGCGGATGTTCAGGCAGTGTACGATCCGGCAAAGGCTGAAGAACTGTTGTCAGAAGCTGGTGCCGTCAAACAAGGCGGGCGCTGGATGCTGGATGGTGAGCCGCTTGAGATTGACATCGTGACCTATTCTTCGCGCGCGGCCCTGTCACCGACGGCCGAACTGACACAGGCATTTCTTTCGGCCATCGGGATCACAGCGAATGTCAAAGTCGGAGAATGGGGGGCGAGCAGCGACGCTATTGCGGACGGCTCAGCTGATCTTTTCCTGCAAGCTTGGGTGACCACGCCACAGGGAGATCCAGGTGCGGTTCTTGAAACATTGTTGAAATCCGACGGTGCTTCGAACTCCGGGAACTATGCGAACGCCGCCTTGGACAAGTTGCTCGAAAAGGGCCGCCTGACGTTTGACCATGAAGAGCGAGAAGCGATCTATGACGAAGCGCAGCATATCATCGCAGCAGATACCGCCATCATTCCTGTCTTCCATGTCAACCAAGTCAATGTCGCCAAACCCGGCCTCACTGGCTATGCCGTGCATCCAACCGAGACCTACTGGATCACGCATGAAACGAAGTTTGTTGAATGACGCTTTCCGTTTCCGGCCTGAGTGCGATGCGCTCAGGTCAGACCATTCTTTGTCCAACCTCACTTGCAATTTCACCCGGTGACAGGATCGGACTGGTCGGAGCGTCGGGATCGGGTAAGTCGACCCTAGGGCACGTATTGGTTGATGCGTTGAGGGCGCAAAGCCATACCGTGGCGCATGTTCCCCAAAGCCCGGACGAGGCGCTGGACCCGCTGCGTAGCATGGCATTCCATTGGCGTGAGGCAGAACAGGCTTTGGGTTTACAGCCGGGTGCCGCCGATCAGAAGGCCCTCTTTTCATCGCTGAAAATCGAAGGCGGCGATCTGCGCAAGCGGCCTTGGGCGTGGAGCCGAGGCATGCAGCAAAGGTTCGTCATTGCAATGGCACTTATGGGGGTACCTGATCTCATCGTTCTTGATGAACCAACATCGGCACTGGACCCTGTGATCGCGGCTGCGACCATGGGCTTGCTTGATCGACATCTTCGGGGCAGCAAAACTGCAATGATGCTTATCACTCATGACCTCGGATTGGTTGCGCGACGCGTTTCACAATTGATGGTGATGCACGAAGGGCAGATCGTGGAGCACGCATCAACAAAAGACATTCTTGAACGCCCCCAATCGGAACCCTCTAAAGTGCTCGCGGCTCATCGAAACTGGTTTGCCCTGCCATGTTGAAGGTCGATCACGTCTCGGTCAAACGCGGTGCTTCTGTCGCGCTCAAGGGCATCTCACTTTCGCTGGACCCTGGAAAAACTCTGGCTGTCGTCGGCGAAAGTGGCGCGGGAAAATCGACGCTGATCGCCGCGATCCTTGGCCTTTTAAAACCCTCGCACGGGTCGATCACATGGGCTGGCGCACCTGTCCGATCCTGCAGACCTGCGCTGGTCATGCAAGAACCTCGCTCTGCTTTCAATCCAGCCTTATCCTTGCGCCATTCCGTTTTCGAGACGGTCACTGCTGGTAAGCTTAAGGTGCAAGACGACCGCTTGGAACGTCTATGCCGCGGTCTCGAATTATACCCCGGCCTTTTGGACAGACGCCCCAGCGCGGTTTCCATCGGACAGGCGCAGCGGGTTGGCATCCTTAGGGCGTTGATCGCCGCACCGCCATTCGTTCTCTTCGACGAACCGTTGTCGGCTCTTGATGCGGTAACGCAAAAGCACACGGCGAAGCTGATTGCGGACTTGCAGGACGAAGAAGGTTTCGCCGCTTTAATCGTGACACATGATTTGGGATATGCCGTTGCCCATGCCGATGAAATCGCGGTTTTAAAGTCCGGTCGGATCGACGAAATCTCGACGCCGCAAGTATTCATGGCGTCACCGAAATCTGAATATTGCCGAACCTTACGAGATGCAGCCGTGGCGCTTGGAGCATTGGAACCGCCGGTATGATCGCAAGTATTGTTGATCTCGTTCTGCGTGCATTGATCGTTCTCGCGGGCACGGCATTGGCAACTTTTGCGTTGCTGTGGCATGCCCCTGGCGATCCCGCTCAGTCGATCGCCATGGCGCGATTTGATGCTCTCGTGACTGACGAAGTGATCGCCATAGTCCGGGAAGAGGTCGGGCTCGATGTTGGTTTTTGGTCTGCATTCCAGTCTTGGGTCCGCCCTCTGCTTGTATTCGATTTTGGAAACTCGTCGGTCACAGGCCGGGAGGTATTGCCTGACCTGTTGACGGCAATTTCCTATACTGTTCCGCTCGCATTGGTTGGTCTTGCCATCGGCCTCGTTGTCTCAATACCATTGGCATTTGTCGCCACCAAACGACCGGGCGGCTGGCTCGATCGGTTGGCGGTTGCAATCGCATCTCTTGGAGCTGCCATTCCGGCCTACTGGCTTGGACTTTTGCTTATCCTAATCTTTGCTGTCCATCTTGCCTGGCTGCCTGCCATGGGCGCACGGACACCGGCCCATGCCGTATTGCCGGCCCTTACGCTCGGTCTTGGCGTTGCTGCATCGCTAACCCGCATTATCCGTTCAGGCATCCTTGAGGCACGCGCCCAGCCATTTTTGCCAGCCATCAAACGCCGGGGCGTTTCATCGAAGGCGATTGGCAGAGATCACGTGGTCCCCCATGCTGCGATCCCGGTACTTACTGTATTGGGCTTAGAAATGGCCTTCCTCCTCGAAGGGGCGGTCATGGTCGAAATCATCTTCGGCCGTCCAGGTCTGGGAACCTTTCTGGTAACGGCCATCGAAGCACGTGACTTTCCACAAGTGCAGGCCGTGGTCATCCTGACAGCACTGCTATTTGTCACCGTCAATCTGGTCATTGATGTCATCTACCGCGCACTTGACCCGCGCATTGGAGAGCAAGATGCGTAGCGTTGTCGCGCTTGCAGGGATCATTGCACTACTCGTCGTGTTTGGACCCGTCTTTGCTCCGTATGAGCCGACAATGATCGACATCCGCAACCGTCTCAGCCCACCCAGCATGGAGTTTTTGCTCGGAACCGACGCCCTTGGTCGCGATATCCTGTCCCGCCTGCTTCATGGAGCGCGGTGGTCCCTGGGGCTGGCGTTCCTGATTTCGGTCATTGGCCTTTGTGTCGGCACGGCAATCGGCCTGGCCGCCGCGCTGGGCGGCAAGTTGGCAGATTGGGCCGTTATGCGAACAACCGATACATTCCTTGCCTTTCCCGATCTGGTGGCGGCCGTCGTGATTGCCGGGCTAATGGGCGCTGGCACATGGAGCTTGATCTTCGCCCTTAGCGCGACCGGGTGGATGAGATACGCACGGGTTGCCAGAGGCGTTGGGCTTTCACTCAAAACCCGGGGCTATGTGATTCAAGCGAAACTCGCTGGAGTGCCTCCTTGGGCGATCGCACGCTGGCACTATTTACCGTCTCTCTTACCCTCGCTCACAGTAGTGTGGACCGGGATGTTTGCTCGCGCCATTCTGGGCATCTCCGCGCTTGGGTTCCTTGGTTTCGGTGTCCAACCACCGATGCCGGAATGGGGAACGATGCTTTTGGATGCCCGTATCCACATGCGGTCGACGCCGCTGCAAATGATCTGGCCCGGTTTGGCGGTGGTAACCAGTGTTCTTGCCATCAACCTTGCCGGGGACGCGCTCCGGGATGCTTTGACGGAAAAAGACGCCGAGCAATGAGCGGCACTGATCGCCCAGCCTTCGGTATCACATTGCGCCTGCTGTCTGGCCTTCTGGGTGCGGGAATGTTCGTCAGTGTAAAGGCCGTCAGCGACAAGGTTCCATTGGGCGAGATCGTCTTTTTCCGCTCCTTCTTTGCGCTTGTACCTTTGGTGATGTTTCTTTGGATCAGGAATGAGTTTCCCGGTGGCTTGGTAACAAGACGACCCGGCGCTCATTTCATCCGGTCCGGTTTCGGCGCACTGGCACTTTTTACATCCTTTGCCGCGATTGATCGTCTGAACTTGGCCGAGGCCATCCTGATTGCGCAGTTGACCCCTGTACTGGTTTCTGTGGCTGCAGTATTCCTGCTCTCGGAAAGGATAACCCAATGGCGGCTAGGCGGGCTGGTTCTGGGGTTTTCCGGCGTTGTTGTACTGGTCTGGCCGGAATTGGATGGCGGATCCAAAAACAGTGCAAGGTTGCTGGGATACGCAATTGGCCTGGTGTCTGCGGTCTTGTCAGCTCTGGCACTTATCATGGTGCGCAGCCTCAACAAAACTGAAAGCCCGGGCGCCATAGCACTCTATTTTGTCTTGGCCTCCATGATCGGTGCGTTGTTTACGCTGCCTTGGGGCTGGGTCATCCCAGACATTCAGACACTGCTCCTGTTGATCGCTGCAGGTGTGTTCGGTGGATTTGCCCATATAGCGATGACACTTGCGTTTCGTTACGCCGAGGCCTCGCGTCTAGCGCCATTCGAATACGTGGCGCTTCTGTGGCCGTTTTTGGCGGACCTGTTCATTTTCAGGCTACAGCTGTCGACGGCATTCATTTTCGCGGTTCCTTTGTTTTTGGCGGGCGCTTTGTTCGCAGCAGCCGAGAAGAAAAAGAACTGATGAAATGCCTCAGTGTCGATACCCAAGATGAGGAACTGCCTCAGGGCCAGCACACTGTTGCAGGGTGCTTTTCTATTCCCTACGCGGCATCCTCGCTTCCAGGGTTGGGGTGCAAGATCAGTTGATACGCGCCGTGTAAGGTCGGAACTCTGCGAGGTCTGCAGACGGGTGTTCGTGCGCCCGCCATTCGAGCAATTGTGCAGTCCGGAAGTGTGACCCAATCAAGATTCCCGTCAATGTGGTGGACCGGTTGGCATCTATCCCATAGCCTACCGTCAGAGCAGCAGAATAATGCAGGCATACGGAGGTGCCACGCCACTCTCGTGAATAGATCATAAGAACTTACAAAATAGGGACAGCCTCATGAAGTTAGTTATCGGCCTAGACGGGCAAAGCTCGGGGGACAAAGCCCTCGACTTTGCCAAGGATTTGGCAGCCAAAACGACTGCTTGCGAGTTGATCATTGTCTACGTGATCGAATGGTCGCCGTTTTCTTTCCAGACCGCAGAGGAAAACGCAGAACGGCACAAACGGCGCGAGGAAGAGATTGCCGTTGCAACAGAAAGGGTCGTTAATCCGGCGGTGGCGTCGTTGACTGAGGCCGGATTGTCGGCACGGGCAATTGTACGGCACGGGGATGTGGCTGACACCATAGACGACATTGCTCACAAAGAGGGTGCGAGCCAGATCATCGTCGCCCGCAGCAGTGCCGGTGGATTGACATCGCGCATCTTCGGCAGCTCGACCGCAAATCTTGTCATGAACGCCCGCGTTCCTGTCACTGTCGTCGCATAAGGATTGCAGAAAATGAAAAAGATTTATTGGATACTCCTCGCGCTGTCGGCGCTTGT
This sequence comes from uncultured Tateyamaria sp., assembly GCF_947496075.1. Lineage (GTDB taxonomy): Bacteria > Pseudomonadota > Alphaproteobacteria > Rhodobacterales > Rhodobacteraceae > Tateyamaria. The sequence goes on along the minus strand of NZ_CANMBJ010000005.1, from coordinate 309,235 downwards.
TGCTTTCACCATACCTGCGCAGGCGCAGGATGCGGCACCGTCGCTGGATGCGCGTGTGAACGAAGCCTTCGCCAATTTCACCGGCCCCTTCGTGAATTTCATCTTTGCCCCGATCCCCGGCACGTCCTTTCCATGGATCGTGATGTGGCTCGTCATTGGTGCAACCGTGTTCACGATCTACTTTGCCGCAGTGCAGTTTCGGTTTTTCGGACACGCTATCGGCTTGGTTAAAGGCGACTATTCCGACCCGGATGACGCAGGCGAAGTCAGCCACTTTCAGGCGCTTGCAACTGCACTTTCAGGGACAGTTGGTCTTGGGAATATCGCAGGCGTTGCCGTTGCCGTTGGGATCGGTGGGCCAGGGGCGACATTCTGGATGATCCTTGCAGGTCTCTTGGGCATGGCGTCCAAGTTCACCGAATGCACCTTGGGTGTGAAGTACCGCAATGAATACCCGGATGGCACCGTGTCCGGCGGTCCGATGTACTACATATCCAAAGGATTTGATGAACTGGGCCTGCCGGGTGGCAAGATCCTCGCCGTGCTGTTTTCGGTGTTCTGTATCCTTGGGGCCCTTGGCGGCGGGAACATGTTCCAGGCCAACCAAGCACATGTGCAGATCACTGTGATCACCGGCGATTATCCGGGCTGGATCACAGGCGTCATCTTTGCAGCCGTTGTCTTTGCGGTGATCGTAGGTGGGATCAAGTCCATCGCGAAAGTGACCGAGAAGGTCGTGCCGTTCATGGGCATCATGTATGTCGGCGCGGCGCTGATCGTTCTGATCGTCAACTATGACATGATCGGCTGGGCCATCAGCCAGATATTTGTCGGCGCGTTCACCGGGCTTGGCGTGGCAGGCGGACTTGTCGGTGCGCTGATCCAAGGCTTCAAACGCGCGGCCTTCTCGAACGAGGCGGGCGTGGGCTCTGCAGCGATTGCGCACTCGGCGGTGAAAACCAAAGAGCCGATTACCGAGGGGTTCGTGTCCTTGCTTGAGCCATTGATCGATACGGTTGTGATCTGCACGATGACGGCCCTGGTTATCATCATCTCGCAACAACTGATCGTTGATCAGGCAACAGGCAACTACATGCTGAATGAAGCGGGCAGTGCAATTGCGACAGTAGACGGCAATTCCGGTGTGGCGTTGACGTCGGCGGCGTTCGGGTCCGCGATCGGCTGGTTCCCGTTTGTCCTTGCGATTGCAGTGATCCTGTTTGCCTTCTCGACGATGATATCGTGGTCCTACTACGGGCTGAAGGCATGGACCTATCTGTTTGGCGAAGGCAAAACGACGGAACTTGTGTTCAAGATCATCTTCTGCATCTTCATCGTCATCGGAGCGGCGGCAAGCCTTGGGCCAGTCATCGACTTCTCGGATGCGGCGATCTTTGCGATGGCTGTGGTAAACATCTTCTGCCTCTACTTCCTGATGAAAGTGGTGCGGGCAGAACTGAACTCTTACAGTGATCGTCTGAAGTCAGGCGAGATCAAGAAGTTCGCGCACTAAACCATCGGAGATGTGTTTGCGAGGCCGCTCGGTTCAGAGCGGCCTCCTTTTTTTGAGATAAACAGAATGGTCAGACTGTCGGACATCGGCTGTCCTTATCCATTCGCGCGATACTGCGACGGGGTCATCCCAAGCTCGCGTTTGAACGCCGTATAGAAAGAGGATCGCGAGTTGAACCCGACGTCGTAGGCGATGGCCAGAATGGTCGCATTGGTGGTACGCAGCCGCTCTGCCGCATCCCGAATTCGCCAACCGTTGATGTAGTCAAAGAAGCGTATCCCGATTTTTTCGTTCAGGGCTTGCGAGGCATAGTGAGTTGTGACGCCAATCCGCCCGGCCAGATCCCACAGCGATAGATCAGGCTCGAGATAGAGTTTCTGTTCGGACATCAACGTGTCGATCTTGTTTGCGATCCTGTCCAGACGCATCTCGCTCAGCCCGCTTTTGCCGTATTTTCGTTGCGGCTCTGTTTCCTCGGGCACAGGCGTATCCGGTTTGGGTGACGGCGTGATGCCCGGCCGCTGCCGCGTGCCCCAAAGCGCAATGCTCCATATGAGCGCGTACTGCACGATGATCATGGCAACAAGTGAGTCAAACACCGCCGCCCCGGGAAATGAGAACTCAGCCAAAGAGGCGACAATCGGGATCAGGTTAAAGCACCAGAAGACGATGACTGCAGCCGCCAACCACCGGGCCCAGGCCATCTCCCTGCCTTCCGTGCTGGCAAACAAATCCTTCAGGCGGGTTCGGTATTGCCGCAACCGCAGCATGATCAATATCGCGTAGATCGGTACCAGCACATAGAACAAGGCCGTCGCAGCATACAGTCCAGCAAAGGCAATGGTTTGCCAGACAAGGTGGTCGGGCGCGTCTGGATACAGGCTGGCCTTTAGTTCGGCGGGCAGGACCAGAACATACAGATAGACGATGCAGGCGAACACGATAGGCATGGCATGCCATCGCCAGCGCGGTTGTTCAGAGTGTTGGGTCGGATCACAGGTCAGCCGATGCACATAAAGCCAGAGCAAAAAGGGCTTTGCCATCGTCAACGGCACTTCCGCCAATTCAAGTGCGAGGTTGAGAAGGGGCAGGGTGCTCCCAAGGCTGAGAATACTGACTGGCAGCGCCAGCAACTCAATCGCATTGGCCCAAAAGAACAGGGCAAGTGGCACGCGCACGTGCCGATGACCATCTTGCAGCAAGAGGAGGTGTCCGCAAAACGCTGACAGGACGAGTAAACCAATCCCCGCAGCGAGCCGCATACTTTCAATGTCAAAATTCAACTGAGTGGGGTCCATGAGGTGTTCGCCATCCACGAAGAGGGGGGCACACATGACTTGCGTGCCCCCGCTTTTTCCTTGGTGTGTTCAGAAGATAAAACTGTCTTCCGTCAAGGGCTCGCAAGAGGTTGAGAAGATGGCAACCTCGTTGTCGCCATAGCTGACGCGCGTGTGTGATCCATAGCTGTCGATTTGCAGATCTTCGAAGCTGAGTCCGGTTTGTGAGAAATCCAAAAGGTCCTCATCGGCGTTGAAGCCAAAGATGCGATCATGTCCGGCATTGGCCTGAAAGACAAAGGTGTCTGCTCCTTCGCCGCCCCACATCAAATCACGTCCGGCACCACCGTTCAGAATGTCGTCACCCTCGCCACCACGGATCATGTCATTACCATCTCCGCCGGACAGCGTATCGTCGCCGTGACCGCCACGGACATGATCGCGTCCGTCACCCCCGTCGATTTTGTCATCGCCATGATCGCCGAGCAGAAAATCGTTGCCATCGCCGCCGGAAATGTTGTCATCACCATCGCGCCCTTGGATGAAATCGCGGCCGTGACCCCCGTCAATTTTGTCGTCGCCATAGCCACCACGCAGATGATCATTGCCGGCGCCGCCAATCAGTTGGTTGTCGCTGTGCGCTGCATCTGGTGTTTGGCGAAGAACGTCAGTGAAGTCTCGACCATCGGTGCCGATCGACAGGGTCGAGCCGTCCGAAAAGGTGAAGCGACCCGTATCCAGATCACCCAGTCTGCCTTCAAAGGTCAGGCTGGCGTTACCTAGTTCCAACACAGTTTCTGGTCCGCCTGGTGCATCTTCATCCTCTGTCAGCGAAATCTCGGCCGCTGTACCGGCGATGGTAAAGCTTTCGTCCGATGGGTCGAAGTTGGCCCAGCTATCGTCATTGTAAATTGCGGAAAACGCCTGAAGCAAAAGATAGGTTGGTTCGACTTCGGAAAGCGTCGCCGCTAGCGAGAAGATTGTACCGGATTCGACATGCAGGAAAGTCGCTGTGTTTGTCCCCAGGGTACCGCCCGCGAACCCAATGAACTGTTGACCATACGCGATGCCCGATGACAGACCAAGGCTTTCTCCATCCAGACTTGGGGTGCCATCCTCTGCACGGAAGTCCAGCATCTCCTCGAGTTGCTCGGGTGGCAGCAGCGTGCGAGAGACCAGTAACGCATCCATGAAGCGGATCATGTCTGAAGTCGTCGATACAGCACCGCCAGCTGCACCAAAATCAATGGGTACATCTGTGACGTCCAGGACATTGTCGGGGAAAAGCTCCGCATAGGACCGCAGCATACCGTCTGTCTGGCCTTCGGATCTCATTGAGCTGTCATCCATGCCAGCAACCGAGAAAATACGGTCGGACACCACTTCTGCAAAACTATCACCAGTCTTTTGTTCGATCAGCTTTTGCAGAAGCAGGTAGTTCGTATTTGAATACCCGTAGGCTTCGCCCGGCGCAAAGTCAGCAGGCTGATCTGAGACAAGCGCCAACAAACCGTCAGGCCCCAATGGCTGCGTTGGATTGGCCAAAAGTTGTTCGATGAATGCCGGCAAATCTCCCTGACCTGGGATCGTGTCGAAATCAGGGATACCGGACCTGTTTGCCAGCAATTCGCGCACCGTGACTTCACCAATGTTGGGAATGTCTTCGAGGCCGGTGATGTCCATCTGTTCTGCCAGGGGTGCGTTGAAATCAATAGCACCTTCACCGACCAGCTGTTGCACGATCACTGATGTCATCATTTTGGTCTGTGACCCGACCTCAAATGTATTGTCAGTGCTGGCGGCCTGGTCACCAAAACGCTCAGTCGTTCCGGCCGCATTACGAACGGACAAGCCGTCGCGCACGATTTCAAGTAGCACCGCAGGCGCTTCGTTGCTGTTTGCAAATTCCTCCAAGGCTTCTGCAGGGCCGGAGTTCAGGGCGTCAGGGTCAAATAGGGACATGGTGTCAATCCTTGTCGAAGTCGGAAATTGGACGGACGCATCGGCCCGCTACATGCCATTTGAGTGATTGGGACAAGAGATGCGTCCGGATCGGTCGGGCCGGACAAAACAAGTGATCCGGGCATCCACAGCTTGGCAAAAGACCCCGCGTTTGATACCCGTCAGGCACGGTCGGCAGACACCGAGGCGTCGCTGCTCTTACCAGAGTGCTAAACCTGCCAACGAACCAAAACGAAATCGCATGAAGTAGGGCGTCTTTCGTCAAGCCAGCGACCGACGAGTGAGCAATACGCCCGACTTGGATGCATTATGACCAAAACACCTGTCCCATTGCGCGTGGACGATATGACCGCCTTCACACGCGCGCTGTCCCGACAACTGGGGGACACAAGTCCCAAACATTTGACCCTGATGAACATGGTGGCCCGATCTGCCGGGTTTCAGAATGTTCAGCACTTGCGCGCGGTGTCCGCGGCGGCAAAGCGGTTGGATAATCAGACCGAACCCGCCACAGTAGACGCGCGTGCGGTTGAACGTGCGCTGCATCAATTCGATGCGCTCGGACGGCTCCTTCAATGGCCATCCAAACGCGCCACGCAAACCCTCGCGCTTTGGGCGATGTGGGCAATGCTGCCCACCAATCAGGCATTGGACGAGCGCGAGGTGAGCACGCATCTGGCAGACGAACATCTTTTTAGGGACCCGGCGACATTGCGACGGACAATGATCTCATGCGGTTTGTTAACCCGAGACAAGGACGGGACAAACTATTGCAGAATTGAGCAGGAACCGCCCGTCGAAGCCAAAGCGCTGATCCGTGCCCTAAGTTCCCGCCGAAAGGCACGTGTCGAGTTGGCAACAGAACCTCAGCGTGCCTAAGGCAGATGAACCGGCGCTTTGGAACCGGCGATGACGCCAGACCAAGGCGCGATCACACTGCCACAAGTCGGGGCGCTGGCGCTTGTACCTCTGTCTCTGCCGCGTCTGGCCGTGACAGGAACAGTATTGCTGGGCTTTCAATGCCTGCGATTGCCAGTTTGGACACCATATCCCGACCGACACAGCGCAAGACTTTTTGATCCGCGCGCTGGGCGTTGCCGACGGCTGTCACCTCTACCTGATCCAGCAAGTCAGCGCGCCGAAGACATTCGGCGATCTTGGGCGCTGCCGCCACCCCCATGTAGACGGCGACATTGCTGCGCTGGGTCAGATGCGTGACCCAGTCCGGTGTACCGTTGCCATCCGCACAGCGGCCTGTGGTCAGAACCAGCGTGTCGCTCTTGCCACGCTCGGTCAGGAAGCCCCCGACGGCGGCAGCCGCCCCGCTGGCGGCAGTCACGCCCGGTACGACTTCGTATTCAAGTCCCGCCGCGCGCAACGCGTCTGCCTCTTCTGCGCCGCGGGCAAACACACCCGGATCACCGCATTTCAGACGCACAACGCGCTGACCGCGCTTGGCGGCGGCGACGATGACCGTGTTGATCTTGTCCTGTGGCCAGGCGTGGTAACCGGGTTCCTTGCCCACGAACACACGTTCGGCATCGCGGCGGGCCAATTCCAGCACACCCGGATCGACCAGGCGGTCGTAAAAGATGATGTCCGCCTCTTGCAACCGCTGCACGCCGCGCAGGGTGATCAGATCACTTGCGCCTGGTCCTGCGCCAACCAGCGCGACCGAGGAAGGGGCAGCGGCGGGCACTTTGCCGGTGCGAATGACGTCCTTGATCGCGCGGGCAACGGGCGCATCGCCCTCACGCGCATGCTGGGCGCGCAATGGGCCGTTGAACACCCAGCGCCACAAATCGCGCCGTTGACGGGGTGCAAGACGCTGGGCCGCAAAGTCGCGCAAACGTCCGGCCAATGCAGCCAGATCACCCAAACGCGGATCTAGCATGCGTTCAAGCGCAGTCTTGATCTGTCGCGCCATCACCGGTGCCGTACCCTCTGTGCCTATGGCGACCACAACCGGATCCCGATCCACGATGGCGGGTGTGATCGCATCGCACAGATCGGGTTGATCCACCACATTCACCAGCCCGCCTGCGTCTGTCGCAATGGCGTGCAGTGCCGCGTCGATGCCTGGGCAGCCTGTACCGACAAACACAAGTGGTGCGCCGCGCAGCGCATCCGCAGTGATCCGGTCCATCCGATGGGTGATCCGGCCACCATCGGCCAGCGATTGCAATTCGACATCCAATTCAGGCGCGAACACCTCGATCTTTGCCTCGGTCTTGAGCATCAGGCGGCATTTCTGAGTCGCCTGTTCGCCGCCACCAAGGATGACCACCCGTCGGCCTGTCATGGTCAGAAACATGGGGAAGGTTTTCATCGCAATCCTCCTATTCCGCCGCAACGGCGGTGGGGTGGGCAGGCAGCAAGGCCGCAAGCTCGGGCTTGCAAGCGCCGCAATTCGTACCTGCACCGGTGCATTGGCCCAGCGCGTCAACACTTGCCGCACCATCGGCGATGGCGCGTTTCAGATCATTCAGACCGACGCTCATGCAGGCGCAGACCGTGGGGCCGGAATCCGCTTGACCGCCCGCTGCACGCCCGGCCAAGGCAGCCCCAGCGGGGCTTGCTTGCCCGATGGCTGCGACGGCGTGGGCGCGCGACAGTTGTACGGGTTCAGGCGCAAGGAACAGCAGGGCGGTCAAGCGCCCATCCGCGTGATGCGCTACACGCTGCATCCCGGTGGCACCGTCACTCACCACACTGATGGACCCGGCAAGTGGTCCGACAAGCTGCGACAGCATGGTTTGCAGGTCTTCGAGATCTGTCAGGCCTGCCAGCTCGGCCTGCCATCCCGTCTCAGTCCGGGCGACTGCACAGTAGTCACCGTACAGCTGCATCTCGGTCGCGGAGGTGGCAAACCCGTACCAGCGGGCGGCAAAACGCTGCGCGCTCACGCGGCCGAACTTCAGGGCGGGTTGGCCGGATACTGGATCGGTGCCGGCCTGAACAACGGCGTTCACCGGCCCGCTGGCCGACACTTGCCGCGTCCAGTGCATCGGAGCAAAGAGAGTACCACGTGCAACGCGGTCTGTGGGCAGGGTGCGTAGGACGGTCGTGTTGCGCCCATCGCTCAGAACGCACAGCTCGGCAGTGCCCAGACCCACCTTTGTTGCATCTTCCGGGTGAATCTCCACATAGGGTTCCGCCAGATGTGCGCCTAGCCGGGGCGATTTGCCCGTGCGTGTCATCGTGTGCCACTGATCGCGATTGCGCCCCGTGTTCAGGTGGAACGTGCCGTCCTCAAGTGCGTTCGGAGCGGTCAGGGGCAGCATGCGCGCTTTGCCGTCCGCGTGGAAGAAACCACCATCGGCAAAGAAACGGCGTTGCCCCTTCCCAGTCTCCGGCACGGGCCACTGAACGGGTTCAAGCGCGTTGTATTCGGTGTCGGTCAGGCTGGCGAGGCCGCTGATGTCAAAGTCGCGTCCAAAGGGTCGCATCGCGGCCGACAACTGCGCATGTTCCCGAAACACCGCTGCAGGGGAGGTATAATCAAACGCTTTCTCCCACCCCATTGCCCGTGCCACCTCGCTGATGATTTGCCAATCGGGTCGCGCCTGTCCCGGCATGGGCAGGAACGGGCGCTGACGCGAAATGCGGCGTTCCGAGTTGGTGACGGTTCCGCTTTTTTCACCCCATGCGGCGGCGGGCAGCAATACGTCGGCCAGATCGCCCGTATCTGTGCGGGCCATGATGTCAGACACAACAGTGAAGGGGACGTTGGCAATTGCGTCGGCCACACCTTGAGCATCGGGCAGGCTGACGGCGGGGTTGGTCGACATCACCCACAGGGCCTTGATGCGCCCATCGGCACAGGCCTGGAACAGATCCACGGCTTTCAACCCCGGTGCAGTGCACATGGTGGGACTGGCCCAGAACTCCTGTACCGCATCCCGATGATCTGCGTTTTCGATGTCCAGATGGTTGGCCAGCATATTGGCCAGACCACCAACCTCGCGCCCACCCATGGCATTGGGCTGACCGGTGACCGAAAACGGGCCCATGCCCGGACGGCCAATGCGGCCCGTGGCCAGATGGCAGTTTAGGATAGCGTTGACCTTGTCGGTGCCGCAGGCCGATTGGTTCACCCCTTGGGAATAGACGGTCACAACTTTCCCGGTGCTTGCCCACATGGAATAGAACACAGCCAGATCATCCGCCGACAGCCCGCTGGCTGCGGGGTCGGTTGCGCGCGCGGCCTCAACCGCAATGTCGAACCCGGTCACATGGGCATTCACATAAGCCCTGTTTACGCGGCCTGTCGCGTTCAGATGCGCCAAGAGCCCATTGAACAGGGCCACATCGCCATCAGGCGCAATGCTCAGATGGAGATCAGCCAAATGAGATGTCGCGGTGCGCCTAGGATCAACATTGACGATCCGCATTTCGGGCCGCGCTTCTTTCGCGGCGGCAATGCGCTGATGCAGGACCGGATGACACCACGCCAGGTTCGAGCCCACCAGCACGATCAGGTTGGCCTCTTCCAGATCTTCATAGGTCCCCGGAACCGTATCCGCACCAAAGGCACGTTTGTGGCCCGCCACCGATGACGCCATGCACAGCCGTGAATTCGTGTCGATATTCCCGGACCCGATGAACCCTTTCATCAGCTTGTTAGCGACGTAGTAGTCCTCGGTCAGCAATTGACCCGACACATAAAACGCGACCGAGTCCGGACCATGATCCCGAATGGTCTCCGAGAACTTCCGCGCAACCAGGGCGGTCGCCTCATCCCAATCCGTCTCGATCCCGCCAACAGTCGGGGCCAGCAAACGTCCCTCTAGATCAATCGTTTCTCCCAGGGCCGCGCCCTTGGAACACAGCCGCCCGAGGTTTGCGGGATGCGTCGGATCGCCCTTGATGCTGCCATCTGGCGATGCAATGATCCCGCACCCTACGCCACAATAAGGGCAGGTGGTGCAGGTGCTCATGCCGCTGACCGCGCTTGCAGGAACGTTGTGTCCAACAGTATACGCCCACCCTCGACCCGCGCCGGATAGGTCGCAACCTGCCCTTCATCATTGCCCTGTACCAACCCGGTCTCAAGCGAGATCACCCAGTTGTGCAGCGGGCATGTCACGGCGCTGCCATGCACGATCCCCTCGGCCAGCGGCCCCTGCTTGTGCGGGCATGCGTTGTCGAGAGCAAAGACCTCGTCCGCTGCCGTCCGAAACACAGCCACACAGCCTGCCCGCGTCTTAACCACGCGGGCACCACGCTGCGGAATGTCATCGAGAGATGCAATGTCAATCCAGTCGGTCATTCCGCTGCCTCCAGGCTCAGGTTTGCAACAGGCCGATAAATCGCTGCCTTTTTCTGTGCATGCTCGGCCCAGGGGTCTTTCTGATAGACGGTTTGGGACAGATCAAAGCGCGCGGCCAAGGCCTCCCGTTCTGCCGTGTTGGCAATACGCTCTCGTATCCAATCGAGCCCCACCTTGTTCATCCACTTGTAAATACGGTCGAGATATTTGGCATTCTCACGATACAGCTGCGTCATCGCCTTGATTGCGATGATGGTTTCCTCTTCGGTCTCGACGTCGATCAGGCGTTCGACCTCGCGCACATCCATGCCTGCTGCCCCGCCGATGCCGATCTGAAAGCCGCTGTCGACACAGACAATCCCGATGTCCTTGCAGGTCGCTTCCGCACAGTTGCGCGGGCAGCCCGACACACCCAGTTTCAGCTTGTGCGGTGTCCACGACCCCCACAACGCTTTCTCCAACTTGATGCCAAGGCCGGTCGAATCCTGCGTCCCGAAGCGGCAGTGATCGGTGCCCACGCAAGTTTTGACCGTGCGCAGCCCTTTGGAATAGGCATGTCCCGACACCATCCCGGCGTCGTTCAGATCGGCCCAGATGCTCGGCAGGTCCTCACCTTTCACGCCCAACAGGTCGATGCGCTGCCCGCCCGTCACTTTCACGGTCGGCACGTCGTATTTGTCGGCGGCATCGGCAATCGCGCGCAGCTCATCCGGGGTTGTGATCCCACCCCACATGCGCGGCACCACCGAAAATGTCCCGTCCTTCTGAATGTTCGCGTGCTTGCGTTCGTTGATGAAACGGCTTTGCGGGTCGTCCAGGTATTCCAGCGGCCAATCCGCAATCAGGTAGTAGTTCAGGGCAGGGCGGCACACGTGGCAGCCATCCACCGTCTTCCACGCGCATTCCTGCCAGACGGCAGCCATGGACTTGAGTTCCTGGGATTTGATCATGCGCCGCACATCTTCATGCGTCATGTCGGTGCAGCCACAGATCGGTTGCGCACCGGGCAATACGAAATCGTCGCCCAATGTCACCGCCAAAACCTGTTCGACCAACCCGGTACAGGTCCCGCAGGACCCCGACGCCTTCGTCACCGCGCGCACCGCGGTCAGATCGGTCGCGCCGCCCTCGATGGCGTCTACGATAGTGCCTTTGCAAATGCCGTTGCAGCCACAGATTTCCGCATCACGCGGTAAGGCTGCAACGGCTGCTAAAGGGTCCACGGGGGCACCCCCTTGGTAAGCTGGCCCGAAGATAACGGTATCGCGCATCTCGGCGATGTCGGTCTTGTCGCGGATCAGGCCAAAGAACCAATTGCTGTCGGCGGTGTCGCCATACATGACGGTGCCGACAACCACGTTGCCCTCGATCACAAGCCTTCGATAGACCCCGCGCCCGGGGTCCCGGAACACAATGTCCTCGCGTCCCTCGCCATCGGCAAAATCCCCGGCAGAGAACAGATCACACCCGGTGACCTTCAGCTTCGTGCTCAGCTCCTTTTGAACAAATGCTGCGTCTTCCCCAAGGATCGTCTGAGCGGCCACCTTTGCCTGATCGTATAAAGGGGCAACAAGACCAAAGATCGCGCCGTTGTGTTCGACACATTCCCCAACGGCGAGGATGTCTTCATCCGACGTCACCATCTGGTCGTCCACATGAATACCCTTGCCCACGGCCAATCCAGCGTCCTGCGCCAGAGCCACGTTGGGCCGGATACCCACCGCCATCACGAGCAAATCGCAGGGCAGTTTGGTCCCATCGTCGAGCAGCAGCGCGCGTACCTTGCCATCCTCCCCAAGGATCTCCTTGGAGTTTGCCTGACACAGCACCGTAATGCCCTTGTCCACCAACGCTTTGCGCAGCAGGTAGCCTGCCGCCTCGTCAAGTTGACGCTCCATCAGGTGGCCCATGATGTGCACAACGGTCACGTCCACACCGCGCGCGGCCATTCCTGCTGCGGCTTCCAGACCCAACAGGCCGCCACCGATGACAACCACTTTGTTCTGCGGCCCCATCGACATCATCAATTCGGTATCTTCCAGATCACGATAAGCAATCACGCCGTTCAGATCATGCCCGGGCAGGGGGATCATGAAAGGGTTGGAGCCTGTACCGAAGATCAACTTGTCGTAGGGCAGCACGTCTCCGTTCTTTGCCGTCACGGTCTTGGCCGCACGGTCCACCGAGGCCACCCGCTCCCCAAAGCGGCAGGTGACACCGTTAGCCTCGTACCAGTCAACATCGTGGGTCACGATCTCTTCGTAGGTTTTGTCGCCCGCCAGAACGGGGGACAGCATGATGCGGTTATAGTTCCCGCGCGGCTCTGCGTTGAACAGCGTGACGTTCACGTCGGCGCCTGCGTCAAACAGATGCTCCAGCGCACGGCCCGAGGCCATGCCAGCACCTATGACGATGATTTCTTGGGTCATGTATCTGCTCCGCTTTGCGCATCAGAGGGAAGGCCCCGGCCCTGGGTGGGGGTGATAGCCCCCTCCCGGGGGGAGGGTCGGGGGCTGCCCGGCGGTGCCGGGCGCGACAGGGATGAATGGAGGTGCATTTGACTTACTCCGCCGCGATCGCTGTGGGTTTTGATTTGGGCTTCGCGCCGTGCTCGTATTCCTCAAGGAAATCCAGAACGTCCTGCCGGTAGGTGTAGTAGTCGGGATGTTCGAGCAGTGCCTTGCGCGTGCGCGGGCGGGGCAGGTCCACATCCACGATCTTGCCGATGGTCGCCTGAGGCCCGTTGGTCATCATTACGACGCGGTCGGCCAGCAAAATGGCCTCGTCCACGTCATGCGTCACACAGATGGCGGTCACCTTCGTGCGCGACCACACCTCCATCAGCACTTCCTGCAACTCCCACCGTGTCAGGCTGTCCAGCATCCCGAACGGTTCATCCAGCAGCAGCAGCTTCGGAGACAATGCAAAGGCCCGCGCGATCCCCACCCGCTGTTTCATCCCGTTCGACAAGGACGCCGCTTGCTTGTCCATCGCATCGGCCAGACCCACACGCTCCAGGTAGTACTCGATCACATCCTGCCGTTCCTCGCGCGAGGCGCGCGGGTAGACCTTGTCCGCCCCGATCGCCACGTTCTCCTTGGCGGTCAGCCATGGGAAAAGGTTGGGCGACTGGAACACCACGGCGCGTTCAGGGTCCGCCCCCTCAACATGGCGACCATCCAGCTTGATGGCTCCCTTGGAGATCTCGTTCAGCCCCGCTGCCATCGTCAGGACCGTAGATTTCCCGCATCCCGAATGCCCAATCAGCGAGATAAACTCGCCCTTGTTGATCTTCAGATCAAAATCCTCGACGACCGTCAGCGGCCCCTTGGGCGTCGGATACACCTTGTGCAACTGGCTGAAGTCGAGGAAACGGTTCTCAATCATACCCTTCTGCGCGTCGGCGACAGCAGATGGCACACCATGGATGGGCGTCACATCCGGCAAGGACTTGGTGCCCTCGACCTTCGCCTCGATCCCCACATCCATCAGGTATTTGGTTACATCCGCACGCAACCGCTTGAACTGCTCGTTATGGTTCATCTCCATCCGGTCGCGCGGGCGTGGAATGGAAACAGAGAACTCGTTACCCAACGTCCCATCCGGGTTCAGCGCAATGATGCGATCGGCCAAGATAATAGCCTCATCCACGTCATTGGTGATCAGCACACAGGTCTTCTTGTCGGCCTCCCAGATATGCTCAATCTCGTCGGCCAGATTGGCGCGGGTCAGTGCATCCAGCGCAGACAAAGGCTCATCCAGCAGCAACACTTCGGGGTTCATCGCCAACGCACGGGCGACATTCACCCGCTGACGCATCCCTCCCGACAACTCCGCCGGACGACGGCCCGTGGCATGACCAAGACCCACCATCTTGACATAGTGATCCACCTTCTCGGCCCGCTCCGCCTTCGACAGGTTGGGAAAGATGGTATCGACCGCCAGGCCCACATTCCCGTTCACCGTCAGCCACGGCATCAGCGAATAGCTCTGAAAGATCACGCCACGCTCCGGCCCCGGCCCGGTGATCGGCGCGCCCTTGAACGTCACCTCACCGGAGGACGGCATATCCAAACCAGCCATCAAGTTGATCAGGGTCGTCTTGCCGGTGCCGGAAAAGCCCAGCAGAACCAGAAACTCGCCCTCTTCCACGGACAGAGAGATGTCTTTCAAAACCTCCGTCCGCTCGGTGCCTGCCTCGAAATGCTTCGATACGTTCTTGAACTCGATCATGCTCATGGCGCTCACCGGTTGTTCGTGAAGGTGAACATGGACTGGATGGCGTACATCAGGCGGTCCAGCAGGAAGCCGATGATGCCGATTGTGAACACGGCCACCATGATCTTGGCCAGCGATTGCGAGGACCCGTTCTGGAACTCATCCCACACGAACTTGCCCAGACCGGGGTTCTGCGCCAGCATCTCGGCGGCGATCAGAACCATCCAACCCACACCGAGCGATAAACGCAGACCTGTAAAGATCAGCGGTAGGGCCGAGGGCAGGACCAGCTTGGTGATCTTGGTCCAGGTGTTCATTTTCAGAACCTTGGACACACTCACCAGATCCTTGTCGATGCTGGCCACACCAAGGGCCGTGTTGATCAGCGTGGGCCACAGCGAACAGAGGGTCACGGTGATGGCCGAGGTCAGGAATGATTTGGCGAACCAGCCGTCCGAAGCATAGGTGGCCGACACGATCATGGTCACAATGGGCAACCACGCCAGCGGTGACACCGGTTTGAAGATCTGGATCAGCGGGTTGATGGCTGCATTCACTGTCGGGCTCAGACCAGCGGCGATGCCCAGCGGGATGGCCACGGCGGATGCGATCAGAAAGCCAAAGAACACGGTCAGGATCGACGTCCAGATTTGGTCGTAATAGGTCGGCTTGCCGGTATAGACCCGCTCTTTCACGCGGTCGGCTTGTCCGTCCGCGATTAGCTTGGCGTTGCGCTCGTCCTGACGGACGTAAAACGCGGCTTCCTTTTCCTTCTCGCGCTGTGCGTCTTGGTGCAGTTTGCCAACCTGCTCCCAGACCTGTGCCGGTCCGGGGATGGCGCCCAGCGATGTTTGCACTGTCGGTGCCAGCGACGCCCACGCGGCCAGAAACAAACCAATCGCCAGTAGCGGCACACCCAGCAGACGCCAGATTTCGCGCCCCTGCGCTTTGGGGTTGTCACCCGCGGCGGCCTTTAGCACCGGAGTCAGCCAGGCCAGGCCCAGAACCTGAAACCATTTGTCGGCAGCATTGATGCGGGTAAAGGTCCGCTGTTTGCGCTCTTCGCGCGCTGTGGCGTCCAGATCGGATGGGTCGATGGCGGTCATGTCAGGGCCTCCTCGGCGGGATCGGGCGGGGCGGTCAAAACCCCATATCTTGTGTGTGGCGGGCTATGCTGCACTGCGGCGGTGCATAGGGGGTGTACGGGGGGTGCACGTGGGGTGACACCGGGGTGTTGGGGGCTCTTGCGGCACAGCAGCGTGCCTGAATTTTGAGCAGACGCCCCGCCGTTGGGGCCAATTTGCTGCGGGGCAGCGTCGGGTGGGCAATGCTGCCCACCCCCTCATGGCTTTCAACCTTCGACCGCGTTGCCGACGACCTTCTGGTCACCCTTCAGACCGATAGGCAGGCTGTCGATATAGGCGTTCGGTGCCTTCCCGTCATAGGCGATACTGTCGATGATATCGGCAGCAGGCGTCGGCGCCTTGAAGCCGTCGCTGTCCCAGGGGAAGTCGGCCTCATCCGCCAGCCCTTCGTCCACCAGCAGACGGGCTGCTTCGAGGTAAATCTCGGGCTTATAGACCTTGGCGGCCATGTCGAAGTACCACTGGTCGGACTTCGCTTCGGAAATCTGACCCCAGCGGCGCATCTGGGTCAGGTACCAGATCGCATCCGAGTAGAACGGGTAGGTCGCGTTGTAGCGGAAGAACACGTTGAAGTCGGGGGCCGGACGGCGGTCGCCCTTCTCGAATTCAAAGAAACCGGTCATCGAGTTGGCGATCACATCGTAATCCGCGCCCACATATTCCGAGCGGCTCAGGATCTCGACCGCCTCCTCGCGGTTGGCGTTGTCGTTCTCGTCCAGCCAGATGGCGGCACGGATCAGCGCCTTGGTGATGGCCTTGGTTGTGTTGGGGTACTCTTCGGCGAACTCGTTGGTGATGCCAAAGACCTTTTCCGGGTTGTTTTTCCACATGTCATAGTCAGTGATGACCGGTACACCGATGCCTTTGAACACGGCCTGCTGGTTCCACGGCTCACCCACGGCGTAGCCATATATGGTGCCTGCTTCCATCGTTGCTGGCATCTGTGGGGGTGGAGTCACGCTTAATAGCACGTCCGCGCCGATCTGGCCGGTGATGTTGTCCGGGCTGTAATAGCCGGGTTCCAGACCGCCGGCGGCCAGCCAGTAGCGGATTTCATAGTTGTGGGTCGAGACGGGGAATACCATGCCCATGTTGAAGGGCAGGCCTTGGTCTTTATAGTCCTCGACGACCGGCGCGAGCGCTTCGGCGCTGATCGGATGTTGCGGGCGACCATCGTCCATCAGCGGCACGTGGGGCTTCATCTCTTCCCAGATTTCGTTGGAAACTGTGATACCGTTGCCATTCAGGTCCATGGAAAAGGGCGTGATGATATGCGCCTCGGTGCCGTAGCCGATGGTAGCGGCCAGCGGCTGGCCGGCCAGCATGTGCGCGCCGTCCAGTTGCCCGTCGATCACGCCGTCCAGCAGCACTTTCCAGTTCGCTTGCGCTTCCAGCGTGACGAACAGGCCTTCGTCCTCGAAGTAGCCATTCTCGTAGGCGATGGCGAGCGGTGCCATGTCGGTCAGCTTTATGAAGCCGAACTTCAATTCATCCTTTTCCAGATCCAGCAGCTCGGCGTGGGCCGCCGTGCCAAGCAGGGCAGCCATGGCACCTGCAAATGTAGAGAGACGGGTCATCCTGTCGGTCCTTTTTTTATAAAAAAAGCCGCCCGTTCCACAATGCGCACGGGAGGAGGTGTACGCAGGCAGAACGAGCGGCTTTGCTCTTCAGTGAGCCCCCATCGCTGGGAGCAGAGGGAAGCTTCTTTGCTTCGTTGGCATGAACCTAGCGGCCGCCTTGTTCAGCGTCTAACAAGAAACTCCGTTATTCTGATGAAATTCGCTGCAATGCAGCAACTGCTCAAAAATTGGTCACTCAGACAGGGTGAAATCAAAAGTTTCGCCATCAAAAAAAGCATCTGGCCCAAGAATCATCTGGCCCCGTGTCGATGCAACAGCCATTGGATGGTTCAGAGCGCCTTCGATCTTGGCGGATGCGCCGGGCATATCGACGCCAATTGGACCAAGGTGCTGACGATAGCAGTCTGGCCGCATCGTGCCTTGCGCCACTGCAATGGCGTGCTTGCGATCAATACCGGTGAGGCGGGCGATCTCTGCCCCGATCCATGCAGCTTGGCTGCGCCAGGGGAAATTTGCCGCGCGGTCATGAAAGCGCAGAAAGCCCGGTACATCCACTGGCGCCGCACCAAACTGCGTCGCGAACCGGCCCATCAACGCATGATCCAACGCGGCATGCGGAAGGTCCAGATGTGCACTGCGGGCCAGGATTTCGATGGCGAGGGGACGGTTTTTGGGCGTGTCCAGCCATGCAGCTGCGCGCGCCACCGCGCGCATCAACGCGCCCACGGCAGGCGTGTTCTCTTCTATCCATTCGTGTCGGGCGGCCAGTACCTTTTCCGGGGCATGCGCCCATATCGCGGCCCCGGGCATGATCAGTTCGCCCACGTTGTCCGCTACGGCGACCGATCCCCACGGTTCGCCAACACAAAATACGTCGATCTCTCCTATGGCCACGGCGTTGGCCATCAAGGGGGGCGGTGTTGTGATGATCCTGATGTCTGCTGATTGCAATGCGCCGGTGTGCGCAATCCAGTACTCGAATAGCAGTCGATGCATCGAGTAGGGGAACGGCACCCCGACCCGCAACGGACCATCAAGCGCCTTCAAAAGCGGGATCACAGTGTCATACGGCGTTCCAAAGCCACCGGGCCATCCGCGGTCTCGCATAGCCGCCGCCATTGCGTTCGACACTCCGATGACAGTGCCGTTGACGGATAACACCATCAGTGCGTCGATCCGCGCGATCGGTCCGCTCAGGCCAAGCGACATAGCGGTCGGCATCGGCGCCAGCATATGCGCGGCGTCAAGATGACCGAGAGCCAGCAAGTCGCGCAACGCGGCCCACGAGGGTTGGCGCAGAAGGTTGAGCGACAGGCCTTCATCCGCCGCAAAGTTGAGCTCTTGAGCGACAATCAGCGGCGCACTGTCGACCAAAGGCACGTACCCCAGATTGAGGCGTGAAACGCTCATGTCAAAAGATCCGATGCCGTCAACAGGGCCTGGGCCACGTCGATCACCTTGCGGTTCTGCGACATCGCGGTCTTACGTAGAAGGGCATAGGCCTCTTCCTCGCTCACACCGCGAGCGCGCATGATCATGCCCTTGGCGCGATCAACGGTCTTACGGTCTGCCAGCGCCTGCTTGGCGGCTTCAAGCTCGTTGCGCATCTGGCTCATCATCTGGAACCGGGCAATGGCCGTTTGCAAAACGGGCTTGATACGTTCGGGCTGCAATTCGCCCACGACATAAGCCGACAGTCCGGCGGCCACTGCCGCTTGGGTCATCTCATCGTCAGAGCGATCGACAAACATTGCCACGGGGCGACTTTGTGCTTCGGATGCAACGCTGACCTGCTCCAATGCATCCCTGCTGGGGTTGGCCAGATCGATCAAGACAAGGTCCGGGTCGAGGGCTGCCAGTTTGCGGGCAAGCCCTGTGACATCGCCCAACACAACCACATCGGTCCATCCGCCCTCCATCAGCGCGTCGATGATATCGCGGGCGCGGTCGGGGTCAGATTCAATGACGGCTATCTTCATGGTCTTGGTCACTGAACTGTGGTGGGTCAAGTCACAGCTTTGATCCATTGACTGCGCGCTCAGACGCAGCGCGATGTCGCAGCACATCAAGGCGCCATCCCAATAGTTGGGCGAGGCGATCAAAAAATGTGCAACCGTCAAACAAAGGTCTGGTGCGCTATTCAATTCCGCCGCACAGTCACCGCCGGTAAACTGAAAAGACGGAAATAGGCCAGATGGCAAATGCACCGGAATACAGCACATACGATGTGGTGATCGTCGGAGGCGCTATAATGGGCGCATCAACGGCTTGGTTCCTGACAGACAACGCTGACTTCGACGGTCGTGTTCTCGTGGTTGAACGGGATTCGACATATTCCGCATGCTCGACTACCCACACAAACAGCTGCATGCGGCAGCAATTTTCCAGCGAACTGAATGTTCATATCAGCCAGTTCGCTGCTGATTTCGTAAAGAATATTCGCCAGTACATGGGGGGTGACGACCGGGTGCCCGAGTTGGGAATCCGCAGCTTTGGCTACATGTACTTGGCCGATACCGTGGGGTTTGCCGACACGCTGCGTGAAAATATCGAAGTACAGCGCACGGCTGGTGCGGCAACGCAATTGATGACACCGGATCAAATCAAGGCGGCTTATCCGTTCTACAATGTCGATGATATCGTGTTGGGGTCCATCAACACGGTGGATGAAGGGTATTGGGATGGTGCTGCTGTCTTTGACTGGTGGCGGAGGCAAAGTCGAGAGCGCGGTGTTGAATACATTGAAAACGAAGTTGTGGCGATGGCACGCAACGCTGCAGGTACACGTGTGGAAAGTGTCACGCTGGCCTGCGGAGAGGTCATTTCTTGCGGCCAAGTTGTCAACGCGTCAGGCCCGCGTGCTGCGCGCACAGCACGTATGGCGGGGATCGATGTGCCGGTGGAACCCCGCAAACGTTATTCGTGGGTGTTCAAGGCCGAACAACCGCTTGAGCGCGATTTACCACTGACAATCGATCCATCCGGAGTTCATGTTCGTGAAAACGGGGGCGGCACTTACCAGGCGGGCGGACACTCGGACGTTGATCCGGCAGTCGATTATGACGATTTCGCAATGGATCACAGCATCTGGGAAAGCCATGTCTGGCCAATCCTTGCCACGCGCATCCCGCAGTTCGAGGCAATCAAGGTGACCAGTGAATGGGCAGGCCACTATGCTATGAACACATTTGACCATAACGCGATCGTCGGTCCACACAGTGAGGTCGAAAACTTCATCTTTCTGAACGGTTTTTCCGGCCACGGACTGCAACAATCACCGGCGATGGGGCGTGGCACCGCCGAATGGGTGACTTATGGGGCGTTCCGCAGTCTTGATCTCTCTCCATTCAGATATGACAGGATTGTCGCGGGCCGTCCCATCATAGAAAAAGCAGTGATCTGATAGATCGGGAAAAGGGCCGCACCATGCGTATCGACAACCTTCAATACTGCAACTGGTCCGAAAAGATCTTTCGTCAGATGCGTGAGGGCGGTGTGGATGCTGTGCATGTCACCGTCGCCTACCACGAGAATTTTCGTGAAACAGTGCTGAATTTCGAGGCGTGGAACCGCTGGTTCGAGCTTTATCCTGACTTGATCATCAAGGGGTCTTCGGTCAGCGATATTGATCGGGCCAAAGCTGATGGCAGGACCGCAATCTTCTTTGGTTTCCAAAACCCCAGTCCCATCGAGGATGATATCGGGTTGGTTGAAATCGTACATACGCTCGGCGCGCGCTTCATGCAGCTGACTTACAATAACCAGTCCCTGCTCGCGACAGGGTGCTACGAGGATAACGACACCGGCATCACTCGGATGGGGCGGCAGGTGATCAAGGAAATGAACCGCGTGGGCCTGGTGGTGGACATGAGCCATTCGGCGGATCGCTCCACCATTGAGGCGGCAGATATCTCGGAACGGCCCATCGCGATCACCCACGCCAACCCGCATGACTGGCACCCGGCCCTGCGCAACAAGCGTGACGACGTGATCCGGGCTGTGACGTCGAATGGCGGGATGCTTGGGTTTTCGCTCTACCCGCACCACCTCAAGGATGGGTCAAAGTGCACGCTGCAATCGTTTTGTGAGGCGGTGGCCCGCACGGCAGACCGCTACGGCACGGACACAATCGGCATTGGCTCTGACCTGTGCCAGGACCAGCCCGACAGCGTGGTGGAATGGATGCGCGTGGGCCGCTGGTCGAAAGAGGTAGACTATGGAGAAGGATCCGCCGCCGATCCGGGCTTTCCGCCACAACCCGATTGGTTCCGCGATAATCGCGATTTCGGAAACATCGAAAATGGTCTGCGCGCCACTGGAATGTCGGAAGACGAGGTCGCTGGGATCATGGGCGGCAACTGGTATCGGTTTTACGCCGAGAATTTTGGTCCGGCGTCGTAAACAGGACGGACAGTGTCGGCGCGTCCATATCCCTTTGGGCGAAAGGCGCAAGGGAGGGTGGCGGCCATGAAAATCGGGTTTATCGGTCTGGGCAATGTCGGTGGAAAGTTGTCCGGCAGCTTGATCCGCAATGGACATGACGTAGCCGTGCATGATCTGAACGCGGTTTTCGTGGCGGACAAGGTCGCAGCAGGCGCCCAGAACGGGGTAAGCCCCGCCGCCATGATGCAGGCCTGTGACGCGGTTATCACTTGTCTTCCGAGCCCCGCGGCCTCTGCTGCGGTGATGGAAGAGATGCTACTGCATGTCGGTCCCGGCAAAATCTGGATGGAGATGTCGACGACGGACGAAGCCGAGGTCAAACGGATCGGCGCGCAGGTTATCGAAGCTGGGGGTGCAGCAGTAGATTGCCCCGTGTCGGGAGGATGCCACCGGGCGGATACCGGCAACATCAGTATTTTTGCAGGCTGCGATCGCGCCACATTTGAGCGTATACTGCCGCTGCTCTCAACGATGGGACGCCGCGTGCTGCACACCGGCGATCTGGGTTCGGCGTCTGTGCTCAAAGTGCTGACCAACTACCTTGCTACTGCAAACCTTGTCAGTTGTGCCGAGGCACTCACGGTCGCCAAGGGGGCGGGCATGGACCTTGGCGTCGCTTACGAAGCCATGGCGATCAGTTCGGGCACTTCCTTTGTCCATGAAACCGAAAGCCAGGTGATCTTGAATGGCAGCCGCGACATCTCTTTCACGATGGACCTGGTGGCCAAGGACATTGGTCTGTTTCAGGACGTGGCAGACCGGGCGGGGGTGCCGCTGGACCTCAACCCGTTACTGATCCGGCTGTTCAACGATGCCATTGACCGCTTTGGCCCACGTGAGCTGTCGCCCAACATCATCAAGCGGCTCGAAGAGGCGACGGGCCTGGACGTAACTGCCCCCGGCTTCCCGGCGGAAATGACCGATTATGAACCGGAAGAGCAGGGGGCCGAGGTCATCGTTCGACGTTGATCCCCTTGTCCGCACGCATCGGCCAAGCTAAGGGCGGACCATGCAAGGTCTGGATTTCAAAGAAGGCGAAGTGATCGCAACGATCACGGCATCGCCAGGGCGGCGCATCCTGGGCATTGGTTCGCTTTGGGTGCTGTCATTGTTGGTGATTTACGTCGGCATCGTGCGCCCACCCGAGATTGGCTGGCAATTGTTCCTGTTCGCGTTGGGCGGCGGCTCAATCTGGATTGCCGAAAAGATGCGACGCGCGACAGCCCTGACACTGGAGTTGACGCCAGAAGTGTTGCGAGACAGCTCAGGCGAGATTGTCGCACGGACCTGTGACATTCAATCGCTGGATCGTGGCATGTTCGCCTTCAAACCATCGAATGGGTTTCTTGTGCGGCTGAACACCTCGAAGGGACGCGCGTGGCGTCCCGGTCTTTGGTGGCGGCTTGGAAATCGGGTTGGCGTTGGTGGAATGACACCCGGTCACCAAGCAAAATTCATGGCCGAGATACTCTCGGCCATGATTGCGGAGCGATTGCCCGACTGATTATTGGCTCAACCAAAGCACGCGGGGTGCGTAGCGAGGACGTGTGAACACGAAGTTCTCAATCTCGCGGTCTTGCAGGCCGGTTGCGAATGGTGGGTCGTACTTCACGAACGTTTCCACCACCATCACCCGCTCATTGTGGGGCATGACAGGCAGCAGGTCCTTCAGCTTGCCGACGTCACTGTTGCTCAGCGCAGGTTTCCACCCTTTGGCCTGGGACCAGTCGCGTTTGTAGACGTCATTATTACCGTCATACTTCACGCTGGTCACACGCACCGCCACGTCACTTTCGGTGTTGGCCGTCAGGTAGGCAAGAATATCGCGCGTGCCATTCAGGTAGTCATTGTCCAGCGGCGTCGTCTCACGCGATATGATGTCGCCGATCGTATATGCCGCCTTTTGGTTGATCGAGTGCTGGCGATACGCATCAAAGATGGCGAACATCGACAGGTAGGCCCAAAACAGGACGGGAATGATCAGCACGGTTTCGACCGCAAGGCTGCCACGCTCGTCGTCGCGGAAGGACTGTAGTGTTGCGATAAGACGTTTCATCAGCTTGGCTCCTGCACAAATCCGGACATCGAGACCATCTTGACGCGGCCCGCACCATCCTTCGAGAACGAAGCGCCGAGGCCTGTCATCGGGAATACCGGTTGGAACGAGTAACATGCGCGCAGCATCATGAGCTGGTGCTCCGCTCCATGTACGAAAGTGGTCGAAGGTGTAACGGCCAGTGACACGTCAGCACAGTCAGGGGAGTCTGGGAAACCTGCGAAATTGCGTGCCGACACTGGCTTCATTTCCAGCTTCAGGGCCGAGTCGCAGTCTTCGAGGAAGCCTGAATACTCACACACCATCGTCTTGATGTCGCCGTGGGTATAGTTGGCTCCGGTGTTCAGGCGGACATTGCGGACCGCCATATCCAGGCCCCGGTCCAGAAATCCTTGGCGTACCGAGTAGATGCCGAGTTCGACCGAGGTCATGAAGAGAGTGAACATGAGGGGGACTGCAAGGGCGAATTCCACCACCATCTGGCCATCCTCTTCACGCCGGAAACGACGCAGGAATGATTTGGGATTGAAGGTCATTGGGTCAGCCTCAGTTGGTTGATTTGCTTGGCAATTGCCTCGAAGGCTTCGGTAATTTCGACGCCTTCCACCCGGAAGAAGTGGCTTGGAGAGGAAGCGCAGTCTTCCATCACACCGGCCGAGTAGTCTGTGACCTCGAAGCCGACGGACCACACCACAATGCCTTGGTCCTTTGCTGCGCTGCAGATGTTTGCGAGCATGGAGTCAGCTTGAGACGAGGTATACTTGGTGTAGCGCCAGTTAGACCAGCTCCCACGAACGTAGTTGTTCAGGTACCAGTGCAGCGGGTAACGGCTCCAGTGTGCGTAGTGGGATGAATTGGCATAATACCACGGCTGGATGCGGGTGGTGTCCACGTTCTGGCCGTCTGTCATCAGAACCACTGTCTTCAGCGTTTCGACATCCGAGTAGGCGGCCGGGCGGCTTGCAAATGCGTCATCCACGATGTTTTCGTCAGGTCCGGCCAGATCTTGAACGATCGGGCGGAATGACGGGTCCAGCAGTGCCACACCCCATTTCATCCCAAGGTGGATCGAAGTATTCGCGCGGGCGCGGTAATCGTCGATCGTGTTCTTGAGTGTCGTTGCGTTCTGGCTGAACGGCACAATCTCTTCAAAATCGCGTTTGGGGCAGCCCGGGTTGTTGACCGGGTTGGAGTAGTCCCACCCCTCGTCAAAATGCTGCATCTGTTCATAGGGTGAATCCAGATCCAACCCGCTTGACGAGAAGTCGTCGATTTCGAAGTCGACGCAATATGAGTAGTTGTGCAGATGGTTCGTCTCCATCCGCGAGAAGATGTCGTAGCCGGCATTCACCTGCGCGGTGTAAGGGATCAGCGAGATTGAGATCAGATCTTCGTTTTCCGCGCGGACAACAGTGTCGACAAAGGTTTTCGCTGCATCCTGAAGGTTGGCCATCTTGTTGTTCCAGCCCATGGAGCCGGAAATATCGAGAACCATCGAAATCTCTACGTTCGACACGCGCTCTTCCGCCTGGCCCAACGCAGGTACCGGCAACTCGCTAACACCCATCAGGTGCATGAACTGCGTGCTCGTCGACATGTTGGCGGATGCTGTCACTGTCCGATAGTTCAGACCCTGATCAACGGTAACCGAGGACAGGTAGTCGCTCATCCCGGCTTTATTAAAGTAGTCGCGTACGACTGCCTCGGGCTCAAGTGGCTGATCCAAGTCCGCAGCCGCCAGAACGGCGCGGTCGACCGTTGCTTGCATGCGCGTACGTTCCATTTCGTTGCGCATGAGGTCGACGCCGATACCGCCAACTAAAATCATCATGAAAAACATCGCGACGGCGAAAATGGTCATGGACCCCGAGTCGTCGCGCGCAAATCCGGCAACGCTGCTTTTCAGCCCTGCCTTCGTCGTCAATTTCCGTGTCCACATCATTAACATAATGCACCTTATTGTTTTTTGGTCATCACAGGCTTTGACAGCCTTTTGTCCAACGTTGGGTGTGGGCTCTGAATGTGGCTGAAATCGGGCAAAAGGGGGAAACCTCTGGGGTGATTTCGATCCAATTGTCGTCAATCCGTGCGCGTATGCCTCACTGTTTACGATTCATTAAGAAATGGCGCGAAAGCGCGTGATGTTT
Organism: uncultured Tateyamaria sp.; assembly: GCF_947496075.1. Lineage (GTDB taxonomy): Bacteria > Pseudomonadota > Alphaproteobacteria > Rhodobacterales > Rhodobacteraceae > Tateyamaria. The sequence continues at coordinate 283,622 of NZ_CANMBJ010000005.1, read as the reverse complement.
TCAACGCGCACAAAAAATTCGCACTGATTAACGGAACCGTCATAGGCTGGCTCCACAGACTCGGACCCAAATGAGTCGTGCCGGAAAAAGGAGATCCCGGATGAGCACCCCCAATGAGCCCAGTTTTCGTGAGAGCGTGGACATCATGTTCAACCGTGCTGTTGCACTGATGGACCTTCCACCGGGCTTGGAAGAGAAGATCAGGGTGTGCAACGCAACCTACACCGTTCGGTTCGGTGTGCGGTTGCGCGGGCAAATCCAGACCTTCACGGGATACCGTTCCGTACATTCGGAGCATATGGAACCTGTGAAGGGCGGTATTCGCTTTGCGCTGGGCGTCAATCAGGATGAAGTCGAGGCTCTTGCTGCGCTCATGACATACAAGTGCGCACTGGTCGAAGCTCCATTCGGTGGCTCGAAGGGCGGATTGCATGTTGATCCGCGTGAATATGATGAGCACGAGATGGAGTTGATCACCCGCCGTTTTGCATACGAGCTGATCAAGCGCGACATGATCAACCCCGCTCAGAACGTGCCTGCCCCCGACATGGGAACCGGTGAGCGCGAGATGGCCTGGATCGCGGACCAGTACAAGCGGATGAACACGACTGACATCAACGGGGTGGCCTGTGTTACTGGCAAACCGACCAACGCGGGTGGTATTCAAGGTAGGACCGAGGCCACGGGACGCGGCGTCCAGTATGCTCTGCGCGAGTTTTTCCGCGATGCAACCGGCGTTGAGAAAGCGGGCATGTCCGGTACTCTGGACGGCAAACGTATCGTTGTGCAGGGGCTGGGCAATGTGGGTTACCACGCAGCGAAGTTCCTCGCGGATGAGGACGGATGCAAGATTGTTGGCATCATTGAACGCGATGGTGCGCTTGTGGATGACCGGGGGTTGGACGTGGACGCCGTACGCAACTGGATTGGTGGCCACGGCGGCGTCTCCGGGTATCCTGATGGCACATATGTGGAAAACGGCAGTTCAGTTCTGGAAAAGGATTGTGAAATCCTTGTGCCAGCTGCACTTGAAGGTGTGATTAACCTGTCGAACGCGGCGCGGATAACGGCACCTTTGATCATCGAGGCGGCGAACGGGCCGGTCACAGCTGGTGCGGACTCTGTATTGCGTGAGAAGGGCACCGTCATCATCCCGGACATGTATGCCAACGCTGGCGGTGTTACTGTTTCCTATTTCGAATGGGTCAAGAACCTTAGCCATATTCGGTTCGGTCGCATGCAACGCCGCCAGGAAGAGGCACGGCACCAATTGGTGGTGGATGAACTGGAGCGGCTCAGCCGCCACTTGGGCGATTCTTGGTCCATGACCCCGGACTTCAAGGACAAGTATCTGCGGGGCGCGGATGAGCTGGAATTGGTTCGTTCTGGTCTCGATGACACGATGCGGGCGGCTTATCAGTCCATGGCGTCAGTTTGGCATGACCGTGGCGATGTTGATGATTTGCGTACGGCAGCGTATCTTGTTTCGATTGGGAAGGTGGCTGAAAGCTATCGCGCCAAAGGATTGTAGTTCTGAGACGGTATGCCAGCGCGAACAAAAACGGCGCTGGCATACCTTACGAAGATTTACGTCAGCTCCCTACATACGCCAACGTCTTCACAGGTGTGAAAGTAATCGCTGCATCGTCGATGCTTGTCTAACGGGCGGCCAATTCCGGCATGGCGGCTTCGATCTGTTCGTAAACCGCAGTACAAATATCGTCCATTGCGATCATGAAGAAGGTTTTGGCCGCTTTTTCATTTGGGTGATACGGATCCTTGACCTTGCCAGATTTCGAAAGACGAAAGTACGTCTTGTTCCCCTGGTTTGCGGCGACCGTCTCGGGGGTTGCCCCCTCAACAAAACTGCACTGGCTGCCCGTTTCTGCAAATGCGCGTTTCACATTCGCTTGCGCCTTCAGGCGCAAATCGGTGATCTTCTTTGAGTAGCTCGGGGCCGTTGTCATGAAAATGCAAGGAACGCCCGCAGGCAATTGCGCATTCATCGTCTCGACATCTTTTATTGCCTGATCGTAACTGCTCGCCCAGCGTTTCGCCGAATTTCCCAAGAACGACAGAAGTATCAACTTCGGTTCGTAGTAACCGGGGCGAAACATGGTCTGAAAGGCAGACATGTCCATCTTGCAAAACTGGTAGGCATCCCCCTTACCAATTTGCTTGTACTTGTTTCCCGTCGTGTTGATGAAGCCGTAGGTGCCCGCGTTGACTTTCCATTTGGGATCAACGTCACAGATTGCCCCTTTGGCCTTGCCCATCTTGGCTGTCCATGAGTGCAGCGACGTTGAACGAACACCGATGACCGCAACCTTCATATCCGCCAGCACTTCCAAGTTAGCGGCCTGCTTAGGCGTCGGTGGGCAGTGGGATTTGATGTTTTCGAAGAACTCGAGAAAGGCGGGGCCGGAGCCAAACGGAATTTGACTGTCGCCGAGGATGACAATCGACGGTGAAACAAAGTCCGAAGACTGGGCAGAAATTTGGGCCGGCAGAACTGCACTGAGGGCGAAGGCAAGTGTGCGAAGCAAGGTCATAAAGGCATTGAACGCCAAAGTGATGTTTCATCAAACAAAATACTACGTGAGCTTTGCAATTCGTCGCTGGCAGACCTGCCCGTGTCGAAAAGCGCCACGAGGTAAAATACTGCTCTTGCTAGACCTGTCAGGATGGTGATGGTGGTGCCATGAAAGGGCGGAGGTGCGCATGCGCTTTTCAGGGCTGAAAGTGTTGGCCGAAGGACTAACCGGTAACAAAGGCTGGAGTCCGCATTGGCGCAGTCCCGAACCAAAGTCCGAATACGATATTGTACTGATTGGTGGTGGTGGTCACGGTCTGGCCACGGCTCATTATTTGGCCAAGGTGCATGGCTTGACCAACATTGCAGTACTCGAAAAAGGGTATCTTGGCGGCGGGAATGTCGGCCGGAACACGACGATTGTTCGTGCCAATTACATGCTGCACGGCAACTCCGAATTCTATTCCCATTCGCTGAAGCTGTGGGAGGGTTTGGAAGAAGACCTGAACTACAACGTCATGCACTCGCAGCGTGGCATTATCAACCTTGTCCATTCGGACGGCCAGCGCGACGCCTTTGTACGCCGGGCCAATTCGATGTGCGGGCAGGGGGATGACGGTGCGATGCTGGACCGTGCAGGGGTAAAGAAGCTACTGCCGTTCCTAGATTTCGACCAGACCCGCTTTCCGATTTATGGTGGTCTCTATCACAAACGCGGCGGTACAGCTCGACATGATGCGGTGGCATGGGGCTTTGCCCGTTCGGCTAGCGATCGCGGCGTCGATCTGATCCAGCAATGCGAAGTCACGGGCATCGATGTTGTAAATGGTGTCGTAAAGGGTGTGCAGACCACAAAGGGGCCGATCCGCGCCAGGAAGGTCGGCATGGTCGCAGCTGGACGATCCAGCCAGGTTGCCGCCATGGCCGGGCTACGTCTTCCTATCGAAAGCCATGTGCTGCAGGCTTTTGTCACAGAAGGGCTGAAACCTTGCCTGGATCGCGTTGTTACCTACGGGATGGGACACTTCTATATCAGTCAATCCGACAAGGGGGGCCTCGTGTTCGGGGGTGATCTGGATATGTACGCAAGCTATGCTGCGCGCGGGAACCTGCCGCTGGTTGAGCATGTAGCAGAGGCTGCGATGACCCTGATGCCGGTGATCGGCAAGGCCAAGATACTGCGCAGCTGGGGCGGTGTCATGGACATGTCGCCCGACGGGTCCTTCATCATCGACAAGACGGATATCGAAGGCCTGTTTGTCAACACGGGTTGGTGCTACGGCGGTTTCAAGGCGACGCCGGCCTCGGGCCACACCTTTGCCCACCTGCTTGCTACGGGTCATCCACACCCTACAACCTTGCACCACCGTTTGGATCGGTTCCGCACAGGCCGCGGCATCATGGATGAAGAGGCGACCGGGTCTCAGCACAATCTGCACTAGGAATGGTTGAGATGACGGGAGCCTCCGGCGGGGATTTTTTTGAAACAGGGAAGGGGTATACCGTGCACCCTGATAGAGAGGTCTGATGCGCCTGCCATGTCCGATTTGCGGAGAGCGCGACCGGCGCGAGTTCTACTATCAGGGGGCTGCGGTCATGCTGGACCGGCCTGCACCGGATGCAGGTGAGGCGGCGTGGGATGACTATCTGCACCTACGCGAGAACCCGGCAGGTGATCTGGATGAACTGTGGAGCCATGACGCGGGCTGCGGTGCATGGCTCAGGGTGACCCGGAACGTGTCGACCCACGAGATCAAAGCTGCGGTGCTGGCGCGGGATGTCAAACGATGAGGATTGATGGCAAGGGGTTGATCGACCGATCACAGCCGGTCTCCTTCCGCTTTGACGGCAACACCTATCGTGGGTTTGCAGGGGATACGCTGGCGTCGGCCTTGTTGGCCAATGACGTGCGGCACGTGGCGCGGTCGTTCAAGTATCACCGCCCGCGCGGTATTCTCACCGCCGGGTCGGAAGAACCCAATGCCTTGATGACCATCGGGCACGGGGCGGCAACCGATCCGAACGTCCGCGCAACGGTGCAGGAGCTCTATGATGGGCTAGAGGCGCGCAGCCAGAATGCGTGGCCATCGCTGGCTTTTGATCTGCTTAGTGTGAATGATCTCGCTGCGCCATTTCTGGGTACGGGCTTCTACTACAAGACCTTCATGTGGCCGAGGGCTTTCTGGGAAAGGGTTTATGAACCTTTCATCCGACGTGCGGCGGGCCTGGGTGCACTGAGCGGTACGCAAGACGCCGATCACTACGAAAAGGCCTACGCGTTCTGTGATGTGTTGGTGATCGGCGCAGGGCCCGCTGGCTTGATGGCCGCGTGGGTGGCCGCGCAGTCCGGTGTCAGAGTCATTTTGGCGGACGAAGACAGTTTGATGGGTGGTCGCTTGAATGCGGAAACCTTGACTGTGGACGGCCTGTCGGCTGCGGACTGGGCGGCGCACATGGTCACAAAACTCTCAGCGATGGACAATGTCCGGCTCATGTCGCGAACAACAATCTCCGGTGCGCATGATGGCGGCACATTCGGCGCCCTCGAGCGGGTCTCGCATCACGTGAAGGACGTGCCGCGTGGCGGGGTCAAAGAAACCTTCTGGCGCATCGTCGCCAAACGCTCGGTTCTGGCGGCGGGGGCCATTGAGCGTCACATCGCGTTTCAGAACAATGACCGTCCCGGCATCATGGCCGCAGGTGCCGTGCGCGCCTATCTCAACCGGTTTGGCGTCAGTCCGGGCAAGGCAGTAACCGTCTTTGCCAACAATGACGACGCGCATCGCACGGCCATGGACCTGCAGGAGGCGGGCGTGCACATCGCCGCTGTTATTGACAGCCGTGCAGATGCGGCGGCCTTGGGGGATTACCGCCTGATGAGCGGTGCAATGGTCTCGGGCGGTTATGGGCGCCGTGGTCTGGAGGCCATCAACGTCCAGACAGCCTCAGGTACAGAAAAGATTGCCACTGATTGTCTTGCTGTGTCGGGCGGGTGGAACCCGACCGTGCACCTCACCTGCCATATGAACGGGCGGCCCACTTGGCATGAAAACATTGCCAGCTTCGTACCGACGCCCGGAGCAATCCCGGGGATGGAAACTGCTGGGGCATGCAACGGGACCTTTTCGACAACGGGCTGTCTGACCGAGGGTGTTGAGGCGGCCAAAAGGAGCCTTGAAGCACTTGGCCTCAAGCCCGCTGAGGTTGATCTGCCCGATGCTGATGACAGCGTTTATGCCATTGACCCGCTCTGGGCCGTGCCGGGCAAAGGCCGCGCGTGGCTCGATTTCCAGAACGATGTGAGCGTGAAGGACGTCAAGCAGGCTGCGCAAGAGAACTTCAGGTCCGTCGAGCACATGAAGCGCTACACGACCCAAGGCATGGCGACCGATCAGGGCAAGAATTCGAACGTCGCGGCGCTGGCCCTTCTGGCGGACGCAACGGGCCGTGGCATCCCGGAAACTGGCACGACAACATTCCGCCCACCGTACAGCCCCGTGGCGCTCGCAGCGCTGGGTGCCGGGGCGCAGGGCAAAGGGTTCGCGCCGGAACGCAAGACCACCAGCCGCGCAGCCACCATTGCTGCGGGTGCTCCGATGATCGAGGCAGGGCTTTGGTATCGCCCGTCCTACTATCCGCTGCCGGATGAAAAGACATGGCGCCAGTCCTGCGACCGTGAGGTAGGTTGGGTTCGACAAGCGGTTGGCATCTGCGATGTCAGCACGTTGGGCAAGATTGATATTCAGGGACCAGACGCCGCACGGCTCCTCGACTTTGTCTACATTAACATGTTCTCGACCCTGAAAGAGAACCGTGTGCGCTATGGTCTCATGCTGCGCGAGGACGGGTTCGTCATGGATGACGGGACTACGGCGCGGCTAGGTCCGAACCACTATGTCATGACAACGACCACCGCCGCGGCTGGGCAGGTGATGCGGCACCTCGAATTCGTGACGCAGGCCTTACACCCCGAGTGGGACGTGCGCATCATGTCGGTCACCGAGCAATGGGCGCAGTTTGCTGTTGCCGGGCCGAAGGCGCGTGAGTTGCTGAACGGCTTGCTCGATAAACCTATCGACAATGATACATGGCCGTTCATGTCCTGTGGTTCGGTGGATGTACAAGGGGTCAAGGGGCGGCTCTTCCGCATCTCTTTCTCTGGCGAGCACGCCTATGAAGTTGCGGTGCCATCCCGCTATGGCGACAGCCTCTTCCGACTGCTGGTGGCGAGGGCCGAGGCATTGGGCGGCGGCGCTTACGGCATGGAGGCGCTGAACGTCCTGCGCATCGAAAAAGGATTCATTACTCACGCCGAGATCGATGGCCGCGTGACGGCGCAAGATATCGGGATGGAACGTATGTTGTCCAAGAAGAAGGATTTCATCGGGGCAACGATGGCGCAGCGGCCCGGCCTGACCGAAGAGGGGCGCGAACAGCTTGTTGGCATGAAGCCGGTGGGACCTGTCAAACAGCTGACCGCGGGCGCGCACATCTACACCGACGGGGAGGAACCCGTACGGGCGCATGATCAGGGCTACGTCACCTCTGTCGGTTTCTCCCCGACCCTCGGGCATTTCATTGGTCTTGGGTTTGTGCGGGACGGGCTGGCCCGGCATGGCGAAGTGCTGAACATGGTAGATCACGTCAGGGGCATCCAGACGCGGGTGGAACTTTGTGATCCTGTGTTCTTTGACCCGGACGGAGAGCGCACACGTGGCTGAACTTATTGCAAAAACGCCGCTGGATGACATGACGCCGCTCACCACCGGCACCCTTACACTGGCCGAGGTTGATCTGGGCATCCTGACCTCGATCGCGCCCTACGCACAGGTCAAGATCGCCGAACCGTTCAAGGCCACGCATGGCATGGCCTGGCCCGCCCCGAACCGCGCTACGGGCAAGGCAGGTGCACGCGCCATCTGGTTCGGACGCGAGATGGTGCTTTTGGCCGGTCCAAAGCCCGATCCGACACTTGCCGAACACGCCGCGCTGACAGATCAGTCTGACGCATGGACGGCGGTTACCCTGTCCGGGGACGATGCCGAGGACGTCTTGGCCCGCCTCGTCCCCCTGGATCTGTCAGCCGCACACTTCAAGCGCGGGCATACAGCGCGTAGCCAAATCCAGCACATGGCCGGATCGATTACCCGCATCGGCAGTGACACATTCCTTCTCATGGTCTTCCGATCCATGGCGGGCACGCTTTTACACGATCTGGAAAGGGCCATGGCAAGCGTCGCGACACGGCGATAAAACGGTAAAACTGATTCCCTAGTGACTGGAGCCATCCATGATCCGTTTTGCCGTTATCGCCGCCATCGCAATGTCTACCGCCCCCGCCTTTGCCCAAGACAGCAAAGAAGAAAGCTGTGGCTACCAAGCGCAGGTGGTTGGTGCGATCCAGCAAGCCCGCCTTGACCGGGTCAGTGAGCGTGACGTGCAAGGTCATATTCTGGCGCAGAACCCCGAATGGCCCGCGCAATACAACAACGCGATCCCGCTGATGACACCATGGGTCTACGAACAAAAGCGCCGCGTGTTGCGCAATGAAAGCCTGTCGGATGCGTGGACTGAGTTGTGCCTTCAGCAGTGACTCGACTTCGGTGCTCACACCACCAATATTAAGGGCATGAGCCTGCCCCCCGGATTTCTTGATGAATTGCGCACGCGTCTGTCCCTCGGGCAGGTGGTTGGGCGCAAGGTCATGTGGGACGCGCGCAAGTCCAATCAGGGCAAGGGAGATCTTTGGGCGCCATGCCCGTTCCACCACGAAAAGACGGCCAGCTTTCACGTCGACGATCGCAAGGGCTACTATTACTGCTTCGGTTGCCACGCCAAGGGCGACGCAATCTCCTTTGTCCGCGAGACCGAGAATGTGGGCTTCATGGAGGCCGTCGAAATCCTCGCGGGTGAGGCCGGTATGTCGATGCCGGAGCGCGATCCGCGCGCGCAGGAAAAGGCTGACAAACGGACACAGCTTGCCGACGTTATGGAAATGGCCGTCCAGCACTTCCGGCTGCAACTCAAAACCGGCGTGGCCGGTCCAGCGCGTGACTATCTCGAACGACGCGGCCTTGATCCGGCAGCACAAGACAGGTGGGAGATCGGCTTCGCGCCCGATGCGTGGCAGGGCTTGTGGGACTCTCTCAAGGGCAAGGAGGTCGAAGATGACCTGATCCTTGACGCGGGCCTTGCCAAACCCAGCCAGAAGGGTGGCAAGCCTTATGACACCTTCCGCGGCCGCATCATGTTCCCGATCCGTGACGCGCGCGGTCGCTGCATCGCCTTTGGTGGGCGGGCGATGGACCCGAACGACAACGCCAAGTATTTGAACTCTCCCGAGACTGAGCTTTTTGACAAGGGCCGCAGCCTCTACAACCACGGACCAGCGCGGACGGCGGCGGGTAAGGGCCAGCCTCTGATCGTGGCTGAGGGCTACATGGACGTCATCGCGCTGACCGAACACGGCTTTGGCGCGTCCGTCGCGCCCTTGGGCACTGCCGTGACCGAGAACCAGCTCGCGATGCTCTGGCGCATCGCAGATGAACCCATCATCGCACTGGACGGGGACAAGGCGGGCCTGCGCGCCGCCATGCGCCTGATCGACCTCGCGCTGCCCATGCTGGAGGCAGGCAAATCCCTGCGCTTTGCGCTGATGCCCGAAGGGCAGGACCCGGACGATCTGCTCAAAGCGCAAGGCGCGCCAGCCCTGCAAAAGCTGCTCGATGCCGCGATGCCAATGGTCCAACTGCTCTGGCAACGCGAGACGGAAGGGAAAACGTTCGACAGTCCCGAACGCAAGGCGGCGCTCGACAAGGTGCTGCGTGACAAGATCAAGCTGATCCAGGACCCGTCGATCCGCCAGCACTATGGGCAGGCGGTCAAAGACATGCGCTGGCAACTTTTCCGTCCGCAGCGCGGGGGCGGGGGACCAAAGCGCAACTGGCAACCGGGTCGCGGCTGGCAAGCGCCACCGGTGCCCATGCCCAGCACCAAGACATCCGCACTGGCTTCGGGCGATGCGCAGGTGACTGATCACTTGCGGGAAAGGGTGATCCTTGCGGCGCTGATCTGCACGCCCGAGGTGGCCGAAGACTTTGAAACTGGGCTTGAAAGTCTGGTTTGTGCTGATCCGGACCATGCCGTCTTGCGCGACCTGATTCTGCACCACGGGAATGCCGGTGCGGAGGTGTTGCGCGAAAAGATTTTCAGCGCGCTGGGGCCGGATGCCCTTGATAACCTGCTCTCTTCACGCCATGTGGCAATTGTCCCGTGTATCCGCACACCCGGCGATGCCGACATGGCCCGCATGACCGTGGCCGAAGAGCTCGCAAAACTCAGCGCGGCGAAGGGACTGGATGCCGAGATCGCGGATGCGGTGCAGGACCTCGAAGGTGTGGCTGATGAAGGCGTGACATGGCGCCTCAGCCAAGCGGCTCAAGCCGCAGCTCAGGCCAGCCGCAGCGGGAAAGAAGATGATTCGGAATACGATACGGGCGACAACGGCGCCCGAATCAGTCGCAGTGAGCGAGATGCTTTTGCGGCGCTCATGGACCAGATCAGCTTCTCAAAACGCCGCAACTGATGCGATTTGGTCTCAAAACATAAAGAAAATGCACGTACATGGGTGGCCGAATCACCCAAAGCACTAAATGTTTCTGGGAGTGATTCGTGGGGACGAATCACCAAGGAGCCCCGGTAAAGGAGCCCAGTATGGCCGCAAAAGACACGAACGAAGACGCTAAGACCGAAGATCAGGACAGCGCCCACTCGCTGGACATGAGCCAGGCAGCCGTCAAAAAGATGATATCGGAAGCCCGTGACAAGGGCTACATCACCTATGATCAGCTCAATACTGTGCTGCCGCCCGATCAGGTCAGCTCTGAGCAGATCGAAGACGTGATGTCGATGTTGTCCGAAATGGGCATCAATATCATCGAAGACGAAGAGGCCGAAGAGGAAGAGCAAAAGGGCTCGACCGAGGTCACGACCACCGAAGGCACCCGGGACCTGACGCTGGGCGCGACGGGCCAGGAAAAACTCGACCGCACCGACGACCCGGTGCGCATGTACCTGCGCGAGATGGGCAGCGTCGAACTGCTGTCCCGCGAAGGCGAGATCGCCATTGCCAAGCGGATCGAAGCTGGCCGCAACACCATGATCGCGGGCCTGTGCGAAAGCCCGCTGACCTTCCAGGCGATCACCATCTGGCGGGATGAACTTCTCAGCGAAGAGATTTTGCTGCGCGACGTCATCGACCTCGAAGCTACCTTTGGCAACCAGATGGGCGAAGACGGCGAAGAGGTGTCTGAACCGGTTGTCGATACCAGTGCCAAACCCGAGGATAAGGCGGATGCCGGTCCCGAGCTTGATGCAGATGGCAACCCCATCGCCAAAGATGATGACGACGACGAAGACGAACAGGCGAACATGTCGCTCGCCGCGATGGAAGCTGCGCTTAAGCCGCAAGTGCTCGAAGCGCTGGAAGTCATCGCACACGATTATTCCCTGCTGTCCGAAATGCAGGATAGCCGGATTTCGGCAACGCTGAACGAAGACGGTTCGTTCAGCAAAGGCGACGAAGAGACCTATCAGAAGCTGCGGGCCGAGATTGTGTTACTGGTCAACGAACTGCATCTGCACAACAACCGGATCGAGGCACTGATTGACCAGCTTTATGGCATCAACCGCCGGATCATGCAGATCGACAGCTCTATCGTGAAGCTGGCAGACCAGGCGCGGATCAACCGCAGGGAGTTTGTCGACTCCTATCGCGGGCGCGAACTGGACCCGAACTGGCTGGACGAGATGGGCGAAAAGTCCGGGCGCGGCTGGCAGATGTTCATCGAACGCTCGGCCGAGAAGGTCGAAGAACTGCGCGCGGACATGGCACAGGTTGGCCAGTATGTCGGCCTCGACATCTCTGAATTCCGTCGCATCGTGCAGCAGGTTCAGAAGGGCGAGAAAGAAGCCCGTCAGGCCAAGAAAGAGATGGTCGAAGCCAACCTCCGCCTCGTGATCTCGATCGCCAAGAAGTATACCAATCGCGGCCTGCAATTCCTCGACCTGATTCAGGAAGGCAACATCGGCCTGATGAAAGCGGTCGATAAGTTCGAATACCGCCGCGGCTACAAGTTCTCGACCTACGCGACATGGTGGATCCGTCAGGCGATCACCCGGTCCATCGCGGACCAGGCGCGCACCATCCGTATCCCCGTGCACATGATCGAAACGATCAACAAACTGGTCCGAACTGGCCGCCAGATGCTGCACGAGATCGGGCGCGAACCCACGCCCGAGGAACTGGCTGAAAAGCTGCAAATGCCGCTCGAAAAGGTCCGCAAGGTGATGAAAATCGCCAAGGAGCCGATTTCGCTCGAAACCCCCATCGGGGACGAGGAAGACAGCCAGCTTGGCGATTTCATCGAGGACAAGAATGCCGTGCTGCCCTTGGACAGCGCCATTCAGGAAAACCTCAAGGAAACTACTACGCGGGTTCTGGCCTCGCTCACCCCACGCGAGGAACGTGTGTTGCGCATGCGCTTTGGTATCGGCATGAACACGGACCACACGCTCGAAGAGGTGGGCCAGCAGTTCAGCGTGACCCGCGAACGGATCCGCCAGATCGAAGCCAAGGCTCTGCGCAAACTCAAGCACCCCAGCCGCAGCCGCAAACTGCGCAGCTTCCTCGATCAGTGAGGGGGCTGTCTGTCGCCCTTGCGCTGGCGCTGACCCCCGGGTTGGCAGCGGCGCAATGCGGCAGTCTGGACGTTGTCCTGAATTGCCAGATCGGAAGCAAAACCCTCACCGTCTGCGTGGGTGAAGGGCAGGCGAGCTATGCCTTCGGTCCTGCCGGATCACCGGAATTGTCCCTGACCCGCCCCTTGGGTCAGGTGCAAGCCACGCCTTGGCCGGGCGTCAGCCGTTCGATCTGGGAGGACATCACCTTTGAAAATGTCGGCACGCGTTACACCGCCTGGATTTCGGTGGACCGCATGGCCGAGGACTTGCCGACCAGAGGCGGCGTGATCGTGGCGCAGGGCGAACAGAAACTGGCCGATCTGGACTGCAAAACGGGAACGGCAGAGGTTGGTGTCTTTGCCATCGCGGACGCCATGCAAGCGGCAGGCTATTGCGTGGATCGGGCGACAGGCACATACGCGCAACACTGCCCGGATTGACACTGAACTTGCGTCACCAGACCGCGGTGCCAATGCATACGAAACCCACTAGCTTTCGGGCATGAAGGGGTAATTCAAGCCACGCCCGATCCCGTTGTCGCCTGATCTGATGGACCGGTTTAACCAGCGCGATATAATCGTGTTTGATGGCGAATGCATACTGTGTTCGGGGTTTTTCAAGTTCATGCTGCGCCATGATCGTCGCCAGCGGTTTGATTTCGTTCTGGCGCAATCGCGGCTTGGGGCCGACCTTTACAGGTCGCTGGACCTGCCAACGGACGATTTCGAAACCAACCTCGTTGTCGTTGACGGGCAGGTACATCAACGGCTCGACGCCTTTGCCGCCGCTATGCGCTGCCTCGGATGGCCGTGGAAAGCGTTGTCAGTCTGCCGGTTTCTACCCGGCGTCATCAAGAACCCACTCTACCATCTTATCGCGCGTAACAGGTATGCCATCTTCGGTCGCTACGACACCTGCATGATGCCCGATGCGGGCCTGCGGTCGCGGTTCATTGCAGGGGGCTGGACCTGACCGGTGCGGTCCTCAGCGTGTTGGGGGATCGGGCGCGGGACCTGCCTGCTGCCTTGCTGGCCTTTCACAGGGGTGAATGTGATGCCGCCTATATCGGGACTGTCACGGTTCGGCAGGGCAACGCATTGGTTCGGCTCCTGTGCCGGTTGGGTGATTTCCCTGCGCCAATGACCAAACGACCCATGCCATGTCGATTGCTTGCGGATCAAAGGGCGAACGGTGGAACCGTGACTTCGACGGGCATATCCTGTCCTCAACCATGCGGCAGGTTTCGCCCATACAGGTCGCAGAACGGTTCGGCCCCTTCGAGGTGCATATGTGTCGGTCCGTCACGCAGGCTGGCCTTAACATGCCGGTCACGGGAATACGCATGTTTGGCGTGCTCTTGCCGCGCCGCCTGTTCCGCGGGAGCGGCGGGCGTGAAGCGGTGGACAAGGACGGGCAGATCACCTTTCATGTGTCATCCAGGGTCATGGGGCTTGGGTGCGTTATCGACTACAACGGCACCCTCATGCGGGCATCCGATACGGTGAGCTTGAGAGGCGGCGCTCAAGGCGACATGTGACGGTTTGCAACCCATCTGCATCCGGCGCAGGATCAAGTCATGCAAACGACCTTTCAGATCACCACAGCCGGGCAGGGGCTCTACGAATTCACCCGCGACGTGACGAACTGGTGTACGGGCGACGGCCTGCTGACGCTCTTTGTTCAACACACCTCCTGTTCCCTGCTGATCCAGGAAAACGCCGACCCCGAGGTGCAGACGGACCTGAAAAACTTCTTTGCGCGCCTCGTGCCGCCCACCACGGACCCGTCCATGTCCTACCTCACCCACACCTACGAGGGACCGGACGACATGCCAGCGCATATCAAGGCGGCGCTGCTGCCCGTCAGCCTGCAAATTCCGGTGCAGCACGGACAACCACAGTTGGGCACCTGGCAGGGGATCTACCTGTTCGAACATCGCGATGCACCTCACCATCGTCGGGTTGTTGCGCATCTGGGCCTCACGTGACCAAAGGTGATTTGGGGCCACGTCGTCGCTGGTCTATGCTGGCCTTACAAAGCGGAGAAGCCCCATGCGCCCACGCACCCTGATCCTGATCTTCCTCGCCATCCTGCTGCCCACCACGGTGCTGGCACAACGGTTTTTCCTGCGCGAAATCATGATCATTCCTGTGCGTCCTATCGACACCGACACATTCGAAGTGATCGAGAATGATGGCGCAGGCGGTACACAGATGTGGTGTGCCGCGGGAAAGTACGTGCGCGATTACCAGCGGCAACGCGGAGGCAGCATCACTGTCCTCACCCCGCGGGCGTCCTCGGTCGCCTATCCCGGGCGCAAAAGCGTGATGTTCACCACCAAGCCCGTCGAAAACAGCATCAGCTCGACCTCGCAGGGCGTGCGCACAGCGGGCCAGACGTTCAGCACGACCCATGCAAATGCGCTTTGCCGGTCCCGCCACGATTTGTACATCAAGGTGCGCGTGCTCGTACCCTGACCCGAAGGGTCAAGGCTGGCGGCCAACATGCAAGGCTCCGCATCGTGACAAAGCGCGTTTCTGCGCGGCGTTTTCATCACCTCGGTCCCAAAGGCGGCCAACCTGCGCATGGGACTTTAGTGCAATCGCCTTTGACCGGTTGAAATCCATGTCGCCGCAAGGTGATTTTCATTTCAGTGCAAGCTTCCTACATCCTTTGAACAAAGGAGATACCCGATGTTCAAACCTATTGCCCTTGCCATTGCCATAACGTTGCCGACCTTGGGACATGCCCAGGATTTCGCTCGCCGAGAAAGATTCACGATTCCGGTCAACCAGATCGACGGCACCACGTTCGAAGTCATCGAGGCCGACGCGGCAGGTGGCACGCAGATGTGGTGCGCGGCGGGTATCTATGCCCGCAATGTCCTCGGCGTGCGGGGCGGCGACCTTTACATCGCGCAAGGACGCGGCGACGCACAGACAGCGCCGGGCCGCAAGGGCGTGACGTTCAGCACGCAACCCGTGCCAAACGCATTCTCCTCTGTCAGCCAAGGGGTGCGTCGCACGGGCAAGGTGTTTTCCATGGCCCATGCCTATGCGTTATGCCGTAACCTGCCGTTCCTGAGGGTCCGCATCTCAAACAACCAGCTTGTACGGCGCTAAGGTTGGCACCGCTTATGTAGCGGTGTCATTTCCCCTCTACCCAAAACTTGGACAACCGCCTATAGTTTCGTGGAACGGGGGAAAACCCCCACTACAGGCGGGACTGAAACAAGGGGATGGGCGATGCGCTGTCCGTTTTGCGGCAATATTGACACACAGGTAAAAGACAGCCGACCGGCAGAGGATCACGTTTCGATCCGGCGCAGGCGCTTCTGTCCGGCGTGCGGTGGGCGGTTTACCACATATGAACGTGTCCAACTGCGCGACTTGGTGGTCATCAAGTCCAATGGCAAGCGCGAGGATTTCGACCGCGACAAGCTCGAACGCTCCATCCGCATCTCGATGCAGAAGCGGCCCATCGATCCCGAACGCATCGATCAGATGATCTCGGGCATCGTGCGGCGCCTTGAAAGCATGGGCGAAACCGACATCCAGTCCAAGCAGATCGGCGAGATCGTGATGGAAGCGCTAAACCGCATCGACACGGTGGCCTACGTTCGCTTTGCCAGCGTTTACAAAAACTTCCAGGCGGCGGATGACTTCGACAAGTTCGTGGCCGAGCTGCGACCAGACACTCCATCAGACGAGTGAGCAAAGCGGAGGATATCCGCTTTATGTCACTGGCGCTGTCCCTCGGGCGGCGCGGAATGGGGCAAACGGCCCCGAACCCCGCCGTGGGCTGCGTGATCGTCAAGGACGAACGTATCATAGGGCGGGGTTGGACCCAGCTGGGCGGCAGACCCCATGCCGAAACCGAAGCGCTCGCGCAGGCGGGCAGCGATGCGGCAGGGGCTACCGCCTATGTCACCCTTGAACCTTGCGCCCATCACGGCAAAACCCCCCCCTGTGCTGAGGCGCTCGTGGCCGCAGGCATCCGTCGCGCCGTGATCGCCATGCGCGACAGCGACACACGGGTGGACGGGCAGGGCATCGCGATCCTGCAAGCAGCGGGGATCGAGGTGACCACCGGCATCTGCGAGGCCGAGGCGGAGGCCGACCATATCGGTTTTACCCTGCGCACCGAACAGGGCCGTCCGTTCGTGACCCTCAAGCTCGCCAGCAGTTTCGACGGGCGCATCGCCACCGGCACAGGTGAAAGTCAGTGGATCACCGGGCCGCAAGCGCGCAGGTGTGTTCACGCCATGCGCGCCCGACACGATGCGGTGATGGTTGGTGGTGGCACGGCGCGGCACGATGACCCGTCTCTGACGGTGCGCGGCTTTGGTGATGTGCCGCAACCCACCCGTGTGGTCGTGTCACGCAGGCTGGACCTGCCGCTTATGTCCACATTGGCCCGCACGGCCAAGGACGTTCCCGTTATCCTGTGCCACGGGCGCGACGCCGACCCGATGCTTCAGGACACATGGCTTGACCTGGGCGCAACCTTGCTGCCTTGCGGCACATCCGGGGCTCAGCTTGATCCGCGGGACATATTGCAGCAGTTGGGCAGCCACGGCGTCACCCGCGTGTTCTGCGAAGGGGGCGGCGCACTTGCCGCATCCCTGATTGAGACGGATCTGGTGGACGAGCTTGTGGGCTTCACCGCCGGGTTGGTGATTGGTGCCGAAGGGCTGCCAAATATCGGTGCACTTGGGCTGGAAACGCTCGCCGCTGCGCAGCGCTACACCCTGAAATCAGTGTCCCGCATGGGGGTGGACGTGTGTCACAGATGGGCGCGCGTCTAACGCCACAGATGCGCGCGACTGGCCAGCAGGCCCTGCAGCTTTGACAGCACCCGGTTGGCAAATCCCGGCCTTGGCAAAGGTCCGTTCCGCAGCCGGTCGACAACAACTTCGACCGGGCAGGCGGTGCCGGTCACGGGGTCGAAATAGCGCGGATAGTCAATCAGGGTGGCGTGCACCAGACCGCTGAGCGGAATGTCCTCGCGCCGCCTTGGCGGCACATCGCCAAGATCCTCGGTCAGCCCCCATCCCGCATAGAAAGGTGCACCTGTTGTCACGACGCGCACACCGCGCAGCAGAGCCTCGAAACCGGTCAGTGATGTCATGGTCCACAGCTCGTCCACGCGCGCCAACAGGGCCCCGATGTCGGCCTGCGTGGCAACCACATCAGCCAGCGCTCCAGCGTCGCACGCACCCTCACGCAGACCGGCCTCCACATCCGGGTGAGGCTTGTAGATCAGGATGTCGTCTGGCCGCGCGGCCCGTGCCGCCTCAAGCAGCGCTGCGTTGGTGCACACTTGGCCGGCCCCCAGCCGGATTGACGCATCATCCTCGACCTGCCCGACCACCAGAACGCGCCGCCCGGCGGGCAAGTCGGGCACGTCACCTGACAGGTTGTACTTGCTCAAACCCTCCTCGGTCAGGCTGCGTATCAGCCGTTCCACGCGCTGTGTCTGATCCGGGCGCAAGCTGCGGCGCGCGCGGATCAGATGCTCCAACCGGCTGGGGCGCGCAGGGTCATAGTAAATCCCCAGATCATCCGTGACCAGGGACAGCGGCGGGATCAACGCGGCACCCAAACCACGCGAGCGCAGGAATCCGTCCTCGACCCGAACAGCATTTTCGTGACCCACATCCGCCTTGCCTGCCCACACCATCCAAGGGCGGTCCATCGCGCGGGCGCGACCGGGGTCATCCTGAAAGCGCACGGGCGCATAGCGACCAAAAACGTTCTGCAACGGTTGCCGCTTCCAAAGCCGCATGCCGCTGGCGACCCACCCCTTGTGATCAGCACGCCACGCGCGCGTCTCTGCAGCCAGCGCTTCCATCGTTGCGGCAAGGTCGCACAGACAATCACGGTGCGGATCGTACCATGTCGGGTAAAGGATCATGGCCCCGGCAAACAGTTGTGCACGGGTCAGTGTGCGCTGGCGGCGCTGCACCGGAAACTCGTCTGTCGTTAGCCCCCATCCCGCATAGAAGGGCTGGCCGAACACGCGCGGCTTGTGGCCCGCGATGATCGCCTCGAACCCCAGCCCGGACGACACGGTGTAGACGGCCACCGCCCCCTCCATCAGGGCCCATGGGCTGACTGGGTCCGAAAAAAGCGATACACGATCGTTGCAATCATCCTGGCTGAAGTAGCCTTCGCGAAAGCCCTGTAGGGTTTCCGGGTGCGTCTTGATCAGGATGCGGGCGCCGGGGTGTTCATCCTGCGCGACAAACAGCATTTCGAGAAACCGGTTCCGATCAGCCCCACATGCCGTCACCGATGCGTCCCTTCGCGTCTGGTCAATCACCAGAACATAACCGGGATCGGGCACCGGGGCGCTGGGATCAAAGCCGGTGTATTTGCTTAGGTGTGCCTCCTGCATCCGCGCCATTGCCCCGCGTGCCGTGTTCAGGATGACTGTGTCGTCCAGCGGATCTGTGGCCAGTATCTCTTCAAGGTCGGACGGGGTAGATGGATCAAAATGCACCCCCTTATGATCGATCAGAAGCCCCATTGGCGGACTTCCCGCGCGACCGGGTAGGACAGAGCGCAAGAACGCATCCTCAACCCGCACCAGGTTGGCGTCGCGCCGGTTGGCGACGGATTCGCCCCGATGGGCCGTCGGAGAGTTACCCCAAACACCCACCATCCCGTCGGGCTGGGGCAGACCAAGCGCGATGTCATAACCCGCAAGCTCGACAATACGCCGCACACGCCCCCGGGCCAGAAAACCGCCATTGTAAACATAAAGCCGCCGGGCCCTTTCGGGTCCGGCAGCGGAGTCGTTTGACCGTTTCATCGGTGTCAGTTGCCGGTCACACCATTGGCAAGCGTGTTGACGCCTGTGATCGGTGTCGTGATCGACGTGATGATCTTGGCGAACTGGGTGTACGGCGCTTCAGTTACATAAAGCGTGTCGCCGTCGCGGATCACGAAATCACGGGCCTGGAACATGCCGTTGGGCTGCGTGAGGTCCAGAACATAGACCAGACGCTGGGCGCCAATCAGGTCATCGCGTCCCAATACGACATTGGCCACTTCGGCAGGCTCGTTTCGGAACACGAAAATCCCAGTCGGGTCCGACGTATTGGTTTGCAGCCCGCCCACTTGGGCAAGAGCTTCAAGCGCGCTCAGGGTTTGACTTTCAAAGGGTACGCGGGCCTGTCCGCCAGTGGCACCCAATGCTGTAAAGGCGCGGGTGTCTTCCTCGACCAGCACGCGATCTCCGCCACGTAGGGCGATGTCCAACTCGGGGTGATCATAGATATCCTGGAACCACACCTGACTGCGCACATCACCACGGATTACGGTGACACGTGCAATCTCGGGCACGATGGTCACGCCACCAGCGCGGGCAAGCATGGTCGACAACGTGCGCGTTGGACGCTCAATGGCATAGACGCCCTGCGCGCCCACAGAACCGATCAGCGACACGGTCGATCCGTCCCCGGCCACCCGGCGCACCTGCACCTGCGGGTCGGGTGTTTGGTCATCAAGTTTCGTGGTGATGATCCGGCGAATGGCGTCCGGTGTGTTGCCAGCAGCGCGGATTCGGCCCGCATATGGGACAAAGATGAAACCGGCGCCGTCAACCTGCACCTCTTCCAGGATGGTCGAATTCAGAGATTCTCCAGCCAGCAGACCATCGTCAACGTTTTCCCAGATGGTCAGGCCCAGAACGTCGCCCGGTTGGATGGTGTCTGATCCCAGTACGCCTACATTCCGAAACGCGTCTGAAAAACCAAGAGCCGGGGTAACAGCGGTGGCTTCGGTCACTCGGTCATTGACCGATACGATGAACGCATCGCCCTCGCGCTGGACCGAGCCCGAGAAAATCTGACGTTTGTTCGGGCCGATCTGCGGCAAGCCGCAAGAGGCCAGAATCCCTAGAAGGGCCAACGACGCACCCACGCGCGCCCAGCGGAACGGTTGGAAAATCACTGCTCGGTCTCCTCGACCTGTTTTTGTTCTGCCTCGAGTGCAGGTTGATCCGCACCCATTTTTGTATTTGCGACGGTTTTCCGCCGCTGATTTGTCGTCAAGCTACCGGAGTCCCGTAATAAAATCTAGCCATAGGGGTTGTGGTGGTCAGGTTACTAACCGCAACTGTTGCCTTGGGGCCGCGGTGCCTGATGCCAGCGCATCGTAGGGATCGTCCGGCGAAAGCATCATGTCGACAACTTGGCGCAACAACTGGCGCCGGCCACGGGCTGAATAGAAACCGCCAGCGATTTGACTGGTTTCCAGCAGATAGCGGCGATAGTCCCTGTATGCGCGGTTGTCGGGACGGCCCGCCCCGGTAAAGAAGGCTGGCAGGGGTTGATCACTTACAAATTCCGGCTTTGCGAAAACGGCTTTTCCAAAGACCTTGAGCGGAATACCGCGCCACAACACCTGTTGTGCAGCCGTAGAATTCACGGTGACCGCGCTGCGGGCATCATTCAGAAGCTGCGCCAGCTTGCCGCCACGCACGTAATGAATTCGCCCCTGCAGGCCCAGTTCCCGGGCCAATGTTCGAATGGTTTTGCGGATCGGCGCACGCCCGTCTTCCAGGGGGTGCGCTTTGATGACAAGGTGATGATGGGCCAGGGCGCCTTCGGCAAAGCCGCGGATCACAAGGTCCAGGAACTCTTGCATGGTTTTGAAGGGCGAGTGTTCCTGAAAGCTGCTGTCATGTTCCAACTGAAGTAACGCGAGGTGATACGGGAACCCACCGTACCGGATACGCAACGTGGCTTGCACCCTATCCATCGTTTGGATCGGCATCAGAAACAAGCGCTTGAGATACAGCTGAAATTCACGCGAGACGCTTAATGCACGATGCGGTTGAAAGTTGCGATAACTGCCATTTCGGAACATCACAAACCAGTGGTACAGCGCGCCGTAAAATATGTGCTGACGCATGTCGCCCCAAGTGCTGGGAGGCAGCGGCGCCTCCATGTCCGACAGGGCCAGCGCTTCCTGCATCTGGGTTACTGACATGTCCATTAGGCGTGAATGGCCATTGGAGCCGCCGCGTTCGTAGGTGACCCAGTAGGGACGCATGTAGCCTTCCTCGAAGACGTGTACGGTGATGCCGCGCCGCTTGGCCTCGGCCACAGCTTGCGCGTGGATGGGGCGCACATCACCGTAAAGAACGACGTCGGTCACGCCCTTGTCGTTTAGCAGTTGGGAAAACGTGAAGGGCCACTCGGCGGTAGTGCCGGTGAAGGGGATGTAGCTGCTGCGATGAAACCAGAACGCGCGATCCCCCGCGTTGAACCCGACACGCCACACGGTTGTCCCCGCACGGCGCAACATCGCGCCAAGGCGGTTGAAAAATGGGCCATGGGGTCCCTGCAGAAACAGGAACACCCTGTCTTCGGGGGCGTGCAGTGTCATCTGGTCCCTGATACTCGGCAATGTCTTGACCCATGATGAACACCTGACTGGGGCGGATTTATGGCTCAAGCGGTAAAAATCTGCAACTTCTGTGACACTTGCCCTTGGTGATATGCACAGTTACCTCGGGTCAGAACGGCAAGGAGCGCAATCATGTTTACGGGCATTGTCACCGATATCGGTACCATCACGGATCTGAAGCAAGAGGGCGACCTGCGTGTGCGCATCCAGACAGGATATGACACGTCGGGAATCGATATGGGGGCATCCATTGCCTCTGACGGGGTTTGCCTAACTGTCGTCGACCTTGGTCCGGACTGGTACGACGTGCAGGTAAGCGCCGAGACGGTCTCAAAAACCAACCTGTCGGCCTGGGCCGTTGGGCGCCGGGTGAATCTGGAACGTGCGCTGCGCGTCGGCGATGAACTGGGCGGGCATATCGTATCAGGCCATGTAGACGGCGTGGCAGAGGTGGTGTCCGTTGTCGACGAGGGCGACAGCACGCGGGTGCAGTTGCGTGCCCCGGATGATCTGGCGCGTTTCATTGCGCCTAAGGGATCCGTCGCGCTGAATGGCACGTCCCTGACGGTGAACGAGGTGCAGGACGCCATCTTTGGCATTAATTTCATCCCGCATACTAAAGAGGTGACAACATGGGGCGATGTTGCAGTCGGGGATGCGGTCAACCTCGAGATCGACACACTCGCCCGTTATGTCGCGCGGCTGGCAGAGGCGGGTTGATCCAAAGAACAGGCTGCGCCCGACGTCATTCCTGGCGCGCCTTTCCCTCGTGCTCGCATCATGGGAGGCGAGGGTGCAGCGGCGGATCGGGCCTTCGGGGAGGATGTTTTGGAGCAGGGGAAGGCCGTAGACCCTGCGCGCGCCGTAGCACTGGTATTGATATGCGCGATCCTCTATGTCGCGCACAATGCTGCCACAGGTGACCCATGAGCTTTGAGACCCCCGGGCCGGTCGAGACTGACCTCGCCGCTGCCATTTCGCCCATCGAAGAGATCATCGAAGAGGCGAAGTACGGCCGGATGTTCATCCTGGTCGACCACGAGGACCGCGAGAACGAAGGCGACCTGGTGATCCCCGCCAATTTTGCCGATGCGGCTGCCGTGAATTTCATGGCGACCCACGGGCGCGGGCTGATCTGTGTGACCTTGCCCGCCGAGCGGATCGACGATCTGGGCCTGCCCATGATGGCAATGCACAATTCCTCACGCCACGAGACGGCCTTTACCGTGTCCGTGGAAGCACGCGAGGGCGTAAGCACCGGCATTTCGGCCGGCGACCGTGCCCTGACAATTTCGACGCTTGTGAACCCGCAAGCCACGTCTGCCGAACTGGCAACGCCCGGGCACGTGTTCCCACTGCGCGCTCGCAAGGGCGGCGTCCTGGTCCGCGCGGGTCATACGGAGGCGGGCTGTGACGTGTCGCGGCTGGCCGGGCATTACCCATCCAGCGTCATCTGCGAGATCATGAACGAAGACGGCACCATGGCCCGGTTGCCCGATCTCGTGGATTATGCCGCCAAGCACAAGCTCAAGATCGGCACGATTTCCGATCTCATCGCCTATCGCCGCCGCCACGACAACCTCGTGGTCGAGACGGACCGCCGCATGGTAACCTCTCAGCATGGTGGCGACTGGGACATGCGGATTTTCACCGACCAAACCTATGGCATCGAGCACGTGACCCTGTCGAAGGGAGATCTGACAACGGATGAACCGGTGCTGGTCCGCACGCATGCACTGACTGAAGTGACGGATATTCTGGGTCTCAGCGACAAACCCGTGGGCGAGCTGCCCCGCGCGATGGAGTTGATCGCCGCCGAAGGGCGCGGCGTTGTCTGCCTCTTCCGCGAGCCGCGCAAGTCACTCTTCACTGATGAAGAGGCGGGCCCGCGCATCGTCAAGAATACGGGCCTTGGCGCCCAGATGCTCTCGAACATGGGCCTGTCGCGCCTGATCCTTCTGACCGATAGCCCTCGCACCACCTATATGGGCATCGACGCCTACGGGCTTGAGATCGTCGGCACCCGCCCCATCCTCGGAGAGAAATGATGGCATCCATAGACCACCACGTGCTGGACCGCCCCAGCTTTGATGATCCGACCAAGCTCCTGATCGTCGTGTCGCCCTATTACAAACAGATCGCAGACAACCTCGTGTCCGGCGCTAAGGCCGAGATCGAGGCCGCAGGCGCCACCTGGGATCTTGTGGAAATGCCGGGCGCGCTTGAGATCCCCACCGCCATCGGCATTGCCGAACGCCTGTCGAACTTTGACGGTTACGTGGCGCTGGGCTGCGTGATCCGGGGCGAGACGACGCATTACGAGACGGTCTGCAACGACTCGTCCCGCGCCATCCAGCTTCTGGGCCTTCAGGGCCTGTGCATCGGCAACGGCATTCTGACGGTCGAGAATACCGAGCAGGCCGAAGTGCGCGCCGATCCCTCAGTCCAAAATAAAGGCGGCGGGGCCGCTGCTGCGGCCTTGCACCTGATCGCGCTCAGCCGTAAGTGGGGCCGCTCCAGCAAGGGGGTCGGGTTCAAACCGGCCACCGAATACCAGCTGGCATCCAAGACAGGATCCACGACCGCATGACCCTTTCGGGCAACCAGAAACGCAAGATGCGCTCGGCCGCACGTCTCTATGCCGTGCAGGCGCTGTTCCAGATGGAACAGACGGCTCAGACCGTTGATCAGATCAAGGTCGAGTTCATGGACCACCGCTTTGGCGCGTCCTACGAGGGCGACGAGATGACCGAGGGCGACCCGGACCATTTTGCGCGGGTCATGGACGACGCGGTGAACTACCAGGCGCCGATCGACCAGATGACGGACCGGGCGCTGGTAGCGAAATGGCCGATTGCGCGGATTGACCCGACATTGCGGGCGCTGTTCCGGGCGGCAGGGGCTGAGTTTCGCGATACCGCGACGCCGCCCAAGGTGGTGATCGTGGAATATGTGGATGTGGCGCGGGCATTTTTTCCGGAAGGGAAAGAACCGAAATTCGTGAACGCGGTGCTGGACCACATGGCGCGGGAGGCGCGACCGGAAGCGTTTTGACGCAAGTTTTCGAACGCTTGCGCTTGAGATGAACGCGGGTTGGCCATTGTCGGATGACACCGTGCTTTGCGCTAAAATTGCAAACGCGCGAGAAGGTTTTGCCTACGTCATCCCTCGTTTGTTTGTCGTTTTGATTTGCCAGATTGTTGTGCAGCGTCGATCCTCCAATGGGGCGTGGATGAGCGAGACCAAGTCCTCTTGCGGATGCGAGATGGTCTCATAGCGGGCGCTTCTACTGTGCGTTGCTGCACGCCCACACACCTGAGGTATCAGGGGGGTCACTTCAGCTAGGTTCCGGTGGCGCGTCTGGGCCGTATTGGTCGCGTGGCTCACGTGTCGCACCAAGCATTGCTTGAACCACGTCATTCCAAACCCCAATTCACAACTGAGTTGAATAACCTCCCGCGTTGCGACGCATTTGGGCGGGGGAACTTGTCGTCTCTCAACCATCCCACGAAATAATTGAGGAGTCAGAAATGGGACGTGAAATCACTCTGTTCAGCAGCAAGGAAGCAAAGAGCCGTGGCGAAATCGCGACCTTCTTGCGCGGCCTCGCAGACCGCTTTGATGCGGCCGAGGTGATCCTGCGGAAAGGTCAGGATGAAATCGTGCTGAGCTTGCCCGATCGAATGATGCTGGAGTTGAAAGTCGAGGACGAGGAGAAGCGAAACAAAGGCATTCAACACAGCCTTGAAGTCGAGATGAAGTGGTATGACGGTGACACACCAACCGGCCCTGTCGAGTTGGGTTAAGACCGGCCAGCAACCGGAAGCGCGCATTTGTTTACTTCATGGCTCAATAGCTGCTCGGTAATTACCGCCAATCACTTGGACGAGTAAGTGCGATACGGACTGCTCTGCCGCAGGGTCCCTGAGACCTTTGGCAAAACGCCGTGCGTTGCTTTTTGAGGCCTGAACTGGTGTTCCAAACTCGATCCAACCGTACCGTCAAATGAGCTGCTGAGGGTAGTCCGCCCTTATGACACCCACCATTTGAGGCCGCTCTTGCGCAGTTCGCTGGACAAAATGGTTGCTTTGTCCGACAAGGCGACCGGGGTCTCGGTTTCGGAGCATCATGCCAGTCTTTCTCTGTGTCAAAGCGGGCTTCATTGCCTTGTTTACAAGAGGTAGTCATTGCTTCCTCCGACTGCTGAACCGGGATCAAGCCATACTGACGCGGGGCTCAGCATGACAGATATCCTGTTCAACAACGCCAAACTGGTGGACCCCGAAGCGGGCACAGTGACCACGGGGTCGCTTGTCGTGCGCGCTGGAAGGATTGCGGAACGGCTCACGCAAGACACTGAATTGAATGCTGAAAAAACTGCAACTGCAAACTTCTCACAGGTTGTCGACTGCCAGCGCAAATACCTGGCGCCGGGCATCGTGGATGTCGGTGTGAAGGTGTGCGAGCCTGGGGAAAGGCACAAAGAAAGCTTTGGGTCTGCAGGGCTCGCGGCGGCAGCTGGCGGGGTTACTACAATGGTCACCCGTCCCGATACCGACCCGGTCATCGACAATCCCGAGACCTTGGAGTTCGTGATCCGCCGTGCCCGTGAGGCAGCACCAGTTAATGTTCTGCCCATGGCTGCTCTGACAAAGGGGCGGCAGGGACGCGAGATGACCGAGATCGGCTTTCTGTTGGATGCCGGCGCTGTCGCCTTCACCGACTGCGATCAGGTGATCGCTGATAGCAAGGTCTTTGCCCGCGCCTTGACCTATGCCCGTTCGCTGGGTGCATTGGTGCTCGGGCACCCGCAGGATCCCGGGTTGAGCGCAGGCGCTGCGGCCACATCGGGCAAGTTTGCGTCGCTTCGCGGCCTTCCTGCTGTGTCACCCATGGCCGAGCGCATGGGACTTGATCGGGATATCGCGATGGTCGAGATGACTGGAGCACGCTACCACGCTGATCAGATCACTGTCGCGCGTGCACTGCCGCCGCTGGAGAGGGCGAAAAACAACGGGTTTGACATCACCGCGGGGACGTCCATCCATCATCTCGCGCTGAATGCGCTGGATGTGTCCGACTACCGCACATTTTTCAAGATCAAGCCGCCTCTGCGAGACGAGGAGGATCGCGTGGCGATAGCCGAAGCAGTTCGGACCGGCCTTATCGATGTCATCAGCTCAATGCACACACCGCAGGATGAAGAGAGCAAGCGTCTGCCCTTCGAAGCGGCCGCGTCTGGTGCAGTCGCGCTTGAGACGTTACTGCCTGCTGCAATGCGCCTGTTTCACGCCGACCAAATCGACCTGCCTACATTGTGGCGTGCCATGTCGCTGAATCCCGCCAAACGTCTTGGGCTTGAAACCGGGCGGCTGGCTGTGGGCGCCCCGGCGGACCTTGTTCTTTTTGACCCGCATGCGCCGTTTGTGATGGATCGTGCCACACTGCATTCGAAATCGCGCAACACCCCATTTGACGGGGCACGGATGCAGGGTAAGGTTTTGGAAACCTTTGTCGCTGGACGATCCGTATACAAAAGAGACTAAATGCCCCTTCTTGAAAGCACACAAGCGACACTGGCCCTGTGGGCAGTGATTGGCTACCTCCTTGGGTCGATCCCTTTTGGCATGGTTTTGGCGCGGGTTATGAACCTCGGAAACCTGCGCGAGATTGGATCTGGCAACATCGGCGCCACCAATGTCTTACGGACCGGTAACAAACTGGCAGCTGCGCTGACTTTGGTGTTGGACGCCGGAAAGGGGGCCGCAGCGTTGCTGCTTGCTCGAATGATTGCGGGAGCAGAAGACGCAGCACAGATAGCTGGGCTCGCTGCGATGCTGGGCCACTGTTATCCAGTCTGGCTAAGCTTCAAAGGCGGCAAAGGTGTTGCAACCTTTCTTGGTCTGCTGACAGCACTACACTGGCCCGTCGGGCTAGGGGCCTGCATTGCGTGGCTTATCGGTGCGGGACTGTCGCGCATTTCGTCGATGGGTGCGCTGGTCGCGGCCGCTTCATGTACATTCCTGATGATGTTTCTCGGCGCGCCAGATGGACTGCTCCTGGGGATCATCCTTACGCTTCTGATCTTCTGGCGGCACCGCGAAAACATTCGTCGCATCAAAGCGGGAACTGAACCGAAGATAGGTCAAAAGAACGTGTAAGTGACTTCGCGGTTCTGTCTGCTTTTGCGGGCGCCATTATTTGTCGAATTGAACGTGAATTCGGATCTACCCAGCGCGCTCAACTCTTTGCTCAACTGGCCGCGCCAAGCAGTGCCGCGTTCCCACCCGAAGCGGTTGTATCCACGCAGACATGCCGTTCGACAAAGACGTGTGCTCTGTCTGGCTGTCCTGTGATCAAGGGGATGATCGGGCCGCTGCGCTTGGCGAGGGCCTTTTCCAAGGCGGAGCCCGTTGGTTCAATTGCACCCCACCAGAGCACACCGCCATACGCAGGGCCGTCGGTCAGCGTTTTGGGGTCAATCTCCCCGCTGGCTACAACGGCGTTACCTCCCAATGCTGTCACGGCCGCCATCTGGGCTGCCGCTGTTTCGGGGCCTGGGCCGGCGCAAAGCAGTGCAGGCCGTGGGGAGCGGCTGTGTACGTTTGACTCGCCTGTTGGGCCGGGCAGAGTGGTGCTGTCCTGAACCGTATCCGAATTCGCTGGCAGCGGGGGTAGCGCTGAGGGGGCGATCCACGTTCCGGATGATGCTTCGGGTGTTTGTGCCCTGAAACGCAACAGATAGTCCGGCCCGCCCGCCTTTGGTCCAGTCCCCGACAGTCCGTGTCCACCAAAGGGCTGACTGCCCACGATGGCTCCGATCTGATTGCGATTGACATAGACATTGCCTGCAGCAATGCGGTCCGTCACATGTTGCACCCTGTCATCTATGCGGGTGTGGAGGCCGAAAGTCAGACCGTACCCCGTGTCATTGATGGCGTCGATCACGGCATCGAGGTCAGCGGCCTCGTAAGTCGCAATATGTAGAACCGGACCAAACACTTCCCGCTCGATATCTCCGATGCCATCCACACGGATCAGGGTGGGTGCAACAAAGTACCCGTGGGTCGGGGTTTCGAGCTGGTGCAGCAGTCGCCCCTCTGTGCGAGCGGTGGCAATATATGTATCTATGTCGGCCTGCGCTTCAGGATTGATGACGGGGCCTATGTCGGTTGCAAGCTGCCAAGGGGTGCTTACGTTTAGAGCGTCCATTGCCCCGATCAACATTTCGGTCAGGTGCGGTGCGATATCCTCTTGCACATAGAGGCAGCGCAGGGCGGAGCAGCGTTGCCCGGCGGATTGAAATGCGCTTTCAACGATGCTGCGTACCACTTGTTCGGGCAAAGCGGTGCTGTCGACGATCATCGCGTTCAGTCCGCCGGTTTCGGCGATCAGAGGTGTGCCGGGTGCTGCATGGTCGGCCAGATTGGCTCGGATGCGCAGCGCGGTGTCTGTTGAGCCGGTGAAGGCGACGCCATTGACATCGGGGTGGCTGGTCAGTGCCGCACCAATATCGCCCGCGCCCAAAAGCAATTGCAGGGAGGTGCGCGGAACGCCAGCTTGGTGCAACAACTCGATGGCTCTGTATGCGATCAAGGATGTTTGTTCCGCCGGTTTGGCCAGAACCGCATTGCCGGCGGCCAGTGCTGCCGCGATCTGTCCAGTGAAGATCGCCAGAGGAAAGTTCCATGGCGAGATACAGACAAAAATGCCTGCAGGAGCGCTGCTGTCCGAGTGTGTCGCGTAGTATCGGAGGAAATCCACGGCTTCGCGCAGTTCGGCCACGGCGTCCGGCAGCGTTTTGCCCGCCTCGCGAGCGAGAAGAGCAAAGAGCTCGCCAAAAGCCGCCTCGTATAGGTCGGCAGCAGCGTTCAGGATGCGCGCGCGCTCTTCGGCAGAGACGGACCATTCCCTGGCGTCTGCGACGGCTTTGTTCACCACGTCCGATGTGGCCCAAAGGGCGGTGCCCACGACATCCTCCGGATCGGCTGGGTTCAAGACAGGTTTTTGAATGCCATCACCCGTTCTGACCGTGAGCGATTGTGCGTTCCACTGATGTGCAGCAAAGTCCTGACGCGCCTTTTCAATCCGTGAAAAGGTGGGTGTGTGGGTCAGGTCAAATCCTTGCGAATTGCGGCGCTCGGGCGCGAACAGCGCAGGGCCGTCTGGGATGGTGATCGCGCTGTCTTCCAGCGCTGCGAACGGATCGGCGGCCACCACCTCTGGCGGCACATCCTCGTCGACGATCTGGTTCACGAAGCTGGAATTGGCGCCGTTTTCCAGAAGCCGTCGCACCAGATAGGCCAAGAGATCGCTATGTGCGCCCACGGGCGCATAAATCCTGCACCTTGTACCATTTTCGCGCAGCACCATGCTGTGCAACGCCTCACCCATCCCGTGAAGACGTTGAAACTCAAAGGGTTGCCCATTGGCGATATGCAGGATCGCCGCGACGGTGTGGGCATTGTGGGTTGCGAATTGCGGATAGATGCGGTCGGTCAGACCCAGCAATTTGCGCGCATTCGAAATATAGGACACGTCGGTTGCGGCCTTGCGGGTGAAGACGGGAAAGCCCGCAACACCTTCGACCTGTGCACGCTTGATTTCAGTGTCCCAATATGCGCCCTTGACCAGCCGCACCATCACCTTGCGATCGTACCGTGCGGCCATATCGTGGATCGCATCGATAGCGGTGCCTGCGCGCGGACCGTAAGCCTGAACCACGATGCCGAACCCGTCCCAACCGGCAAGCGCCTTTTCTCGCAGGACCGCATCAATCACCTGCAGGGACAGTGACAGACGGTCGGCTTCTTCCGCATCCACATTCAGACCCATTCCCGCCGATGCGGCAAGCAGGGCGAGCGACCGCAAGCGGGGTACAAGATCGCGCATCACCGCGGCCTCTTGTGCGCGTTCATAGCGGGGATGCAGGGCGGACAACTTGACAGAGATGCCGGGGTTTTCGCGGATATCTGCGCTGGTGCAGGCCCGCGCTATGGCAGAGATGGCGCGGGAATAGCTCAAATGATAGCGCCGCGCGTCGGCGTCGGTCATCGCGGCCTCTCCGAGCATATCGTAGGAATAGGTGAAACCCTTGGCTTCCATTCCCGCAGCGCGCTCCATGGCGCTGTCGATGCTCTCGCCCAATACGAATTGTCGCCCCATCTCTTTCATTGCACGGGAGACGGCGGCCCGGATCACGGGCTCGCCCAATCGTTTGATCGCCCCACGCAGGTGGCCAATCGGACCCGGTTGATCGTCATCCAGTACGCGCCCGGTCAACATCAGCGCCCATGTGGATGCATTCACCAGTGACGACGTCGAATGGCCCAAATGTTTGCCCCAGTTCGACGGGGCAATCTTGTCTTCAATCAGCGCGTCGATGGTATCGGCATCCGGCACACGCAAAAGAGCCTCTGCCAAGCACATGAGAGCGATCCCCTCATCCGTCGATAGACCATATTCAGCCAGGAAGGTCTCCATCAGACCCGGTGCGGCTTGGGTGCGGATGGCAGTGACCAAATGAGCGGCGCGTTCGCAGATCGCATTCCGGTCCATGGCAGACAGATTGGCGGTTTGGATCAGGTCCGCCAGAACGGCGTCGGGTTCAGCATACATGCCGTTGTCAAGCTGGGTAGCCAGTTCACGGTTCATTTCTCGTACCATGGCGCTTTCCTTTTCCATTTAGCTAAGTGTATCATCGGTTGAGTAGGTAAAATGATTGAATTTGACGGAAACAGCAGAACAAATGAATAGCTTCAGGCAGGATACGAAAGCGAAGAAACCGAATGCATTGGACAAGCTGGATCAATCGATTCTGACGGCCCTTGCCGAGGATGGTCGGATCAGCATCACCGATCTTGCGACGCGCATTGGTCTGTCCAAGTCCCCGACACAGGCGCGGCTGCGGCGGTTGGAGAAAGCCGGGATCATAATGGGGTATCGCGCACTGCTTGATCCGATTTCGCTGGGGCTTGATCATGTGGCCTTTGTGGAAGTGCGCCTGAGTGATACCCGTGAGGCGGCTCTGCGTGGATTCAATACGGCTGTTCAGCAAATCCCGGAGATTGAGCAAGCCCATATGATTGCGAGCCATTTCGACTATCTCTTGAAGGTCCGCACTCGGAGTATGGCGCAGTATCGTCAATTTCTCGGGGATGTGATTTCAAGCCTTCCCCATGTAGCGTCAACATCGACCTATGTGGCTATGGAAGCCGTCAAAGAAGTTATGCTGCCCGGTCTTGAGTAAATGTGATTTGACCGGGGAGGTCTGAGCATCATTCTTTCGAGCATGAGATACGCTATTGTCGCCCTGTTGTTGTCCAGCCCAGCATTGGCGGAAACATGTCCGCCTGCGCCGGACATTTCTGTCGAGTTGCAGGCATTGATCGCCGATGCGAATGCTGCGCCGGATGAACGCAACGGGCAGGTTGCATCTGACCAGATGTGGCAATTGTGGTTGCGCGCACCCGACGCCGCTGCACAGGAAGTTCTGGATCGTGGGATGCGTCAACGGAGCAGTTTCGACTTTGCCGGTGCCCATGACAGCTTTGATAAGCTCGTGAGTTACTGTCCAGACTACGCGGAAGGGTACAACCAGCGGGCTTTTATCAGTTTCCTGCGCGAGGATTTTGCTACTGCACTGATTGATTTGGACCGGGCTTTGGACCTGTCCCCCGATCATGTAGGTGCGCAGTCTGGAAGAGCGCTCACACTCATGAACCTTGGCCGACGAGACGACGCGCGCGCGCAGCTTGAAAAGGCGCTGGTAAACAACCCGTGGCTGTCCGAACGTCATTTGTTGGCGGATGGGGCGCCGCTTGGTCCAGAAGGTCAGGAATTGTAGTCCTGTTGTCAGAGCCAGCGTGCGAAGAATGACACTCAGTTTCAGTCAGATGCAGGCATTCCATCGCAGTTGTGTTCCGCAAAACATGTATTAGAGTTTTGCACGACCCCCCCGTGGTCAACATCAAAAATCTATGGCAACGTCCGACGCAGATGCGGACGTGGTGGAATCGGTAGACACAAGAGACTTAAGCCATGTTTTGAGTGCCTCGGGGGAAACCTCGGGAGTAGAACTGCTCAAATTCGGGGAAAGCTAATGGCCATACCTAGCCCATGCCAATCCCGAGCCAAGCCGGTTGGATACTTGTCCTGATCGGAAGGTGTAGAGACTAGACGGGCAGCACCTAAGGCCGGGCGACCGGGGATGGTGAAGGGATAGTCCAGACCACAAACGACGCGATGCGTCGGCGGCGAAAGCCGTAGCGGGTAAGAAAATCTCTCGATCGTATGATCGTGCGGGTTCGAGTCCCGCCGTCCGCACCAGAAACCAAGAATGTGGTCACCCTGCAATCTGCCAACGTTTTTAGTGAAGCGCGGCGTTGCATAAGGGTGTGGACCTGCCAAACAACCAGAATTGGCCGTAGTTCTTTGTAATTTTATAAAATTCTCTGCAATTTGGAAATGGAGTTCCGCGGTTGCATTAAGGCGGAAGTAAGTGCGGTGACCTAAGGACGTGGTTCAGTTCATGTCGCTGCAACAGGTGTTGTCGCGCGCAATGCCAAGGATCATGCCATGCAATTCACAGGTCGAAACCTGCTTGTTCTGCCTCGCTTGAACTCACTAATGGCGAAAGCAGTACTGATGACTGCGCTGGTCACGCTCTCAGTTCTTGCAGCGATGGTGTCGTTTGACTACTCGGCGCAACGCAAGCTCTTGCACTCAGAACTGACTTCGCGTGCGCAAAACGTGACCGAGCTTCTGGCCATGCAGATGGGTGGCTCCATCAAGTTTGCAAATGAGGCTGCTGTTAAGGAAATAACCAAAAGCGTGATTGCCGCAGCCGAACCCGAGGTGCAGGGAGCGTTGGTTGTCGATTCAGCTGGCTTGCAGATGTTTGGTAGTCCTGAGATGGATGTACTTGCACCGGATGCGGCGTCTCTTGCCGCCAGCGCGATCAAGACTGGTCAGGTGTCGGCGTCAGAGAATGGTTTGGTGGTCGCATATCCAGTGAAGTTCGGGCCGGAAGCAGTGGTGGCAGGGGCGGTTGTCACGGCTTGGGACGATGCGCAGGTCATCGCCTTTCTTGCACACAATCAGATGATGGCGATGGCGGTTGCGGCTGCGGCCTTCGTTCTCGCGATGGCCCTGATCATCACGTACGCTTGGTACGACGTGTCGCGCCCAATAAATGGGCTTACTGAAGCTATGTCCGCAATCGCGCGGAAGGAATATCAGATCGATGTTCCGGGCACAAAGCGTGGTGACGAAATCGGTAACATGTCCCGCCGTTTGGATGGCTTCAGATTGGCACTGGCCAAGGCAACGAAGGGGCAGCGGGAAAGCGCATTCAAAGGTGCCGCATTCGAAGGGTCGACCGCACCAATGATGATGGTAGATGAAACCAATCAGATCATTTTCGTCAACCCCGCCTGCACGGCGCTCCTGAACAGCCTTTTGCCCGACCTGAATGCACTATGGCCTGGTGTTCAGTGTGATGCATGGATTGGTACCAATCTTGGTGAGATGAAAGATGTTGCAGATCTGCTCGATGTCCTGAGTGATCCCGGCAGTCCGCGCGACAACAGCATGGTGCTACGGGTTGGCGAACGGCATGTGCGCATTAATCTGAGCCAGACAAAGGACTATATGGGTCGAACGATTGGTGCGGTTGTTGAATGGTCGGATCAGACGACGGCACAACGAGACGCAGCCTTATTGGCAGGAATAGATAGCACGCAGATGCGCATAGAGTTCGATGATGTCGGACGGTGTTCTGGCGTGAATGGAGTTGCCGCAAAGCGCTTGCGTATAGAACCAGGCGATCTCGCGGACGTAACTTTGGGCACCCTGTTTGCTGCTGACCAGCCTGATCCGAAGATTCCGCACGATGTTCTATTTGCCTTGCAGCAAGGAGAAAGGCTGCACGGCAAAATACATCTAAAGTCTATCGGTGGGGAAAGGCGGGTCATTGATGGTGGTTTTGTCTGCGTTCGCACCGAAGACGCGGCGATTGAGCGCTATATCCTTATCGGAACGGATGTGACCGAGGCAGAGTTGGAAGTACTGGATGCGCGGGATCATCAGGCACAGATTGCTCGCGATCAGACCACCGTTGTTGCCGCCTTGGGGCAGGGCCTGCAAGACCTGTCCGAAGGCAATTTGACGCTCGAGTTGAAAGATCCGTTTCCCGACGAATACGAGAAACTCCGGCTGGATTTTAACGGGGCACTCACCAGTCTGCGCGATGCAATGGCCACTGTGACGCACAATGTGAACTCCATTCGGAGTGAAACAGCTGAAATCACCAGCGCTGCGGATGATTTGTCACGTCGGACGGAACGACAGGCCGCCACTCTCGAAGAAACGGCAGCTGCATTGGATGAGCTCACATCTTCTGTGCGTTCTGCTGCTGAAGGCGCCGATGCGGCGAGCAAAACCTCTGAAGATGCAAAACGCAATGCTGAGCAGGGCGGGGACATTGCACGTCAAGCGGTGAGTGCAATGGACGGTATCAAGGCGTCGTCTCACGAGATTTCCAAGATCACATCCGTGATTGATGACATCGCGTTCCAAACCAATTTGCTGGCGCTCAATGCAGGGGTTGAAGCGGCCCGTGCTGGTGAGGCTGGTCGTGGTTTTGCCGTTGTTGCAACCGAGGTGCGCGCGTTGGCACAAAGATCCTCTGACGCGGCCCGGGAAATCAATACGCTCATTTCCACGAGCGCTGAGCAAGTCCAGCACGGCGTTGAACTGGTCGATCGGACAGGGGGCGCGCTGTCAGCAATCGTATCTTCTGTTACCGATATTTCCGAACGAATGGTCGAAATCGCGACATCAACACGCCAACAATCAGCGGGCTTGAACGAGATCAACGCCGCAGTGAATGAACTGGATCATGTCACCCAACAGAATGCGGCAATGTTTGAAGAGACCACAGCAGCAAGCCATGCATTGACGGGTGAGGCAGATGCACTTGCAGACGCTGTCGCGCAATTCAAGATTGGCTTGGTCCGATTTGAAGATACTGGAGCGTCCGTAACCAGTACCGTACTGCCAGATGTAACACAGTTGCTGGAAGTGAATGGTGCCCTTGCCCTTTCGGATGATGACACGGCGGAGCCCACAGGATGGGAAGAGTTTTAGCCCATTTGATCAACTTTGGCTTGCGCAAAACCATATCGACGGAATTCATGACGATACCGCCGGTGCGTGATACCGGAATGACAGGGCCTGCGGCACCAAAAGTCTCCGGTATGAACAAGCGTTCGTGTAGCGCTCATCAGCCCTACACGAACGCTTCACTCACAAAACAAAAGAGGCGGCGTTACTCACATTTTCGGCGCATGCCCGCTGGACGGGTTGCCGTCAAGCACGGCCTCCGGCGAAACGATCTTGCCAGTCCTTTCTGTCTTCGTCGCTGATCTTGGCGAAAAGATTTTCAGGCACGGCAAAACTTTGTCCGGCAGGCAAGCTGTCGAGGGCATCTGATGCGTTGCTTGGCCACTGTGCCTTTTCGATCTGCAGCGCGGTGTTCATCTTTTGGGCCGCATCCGGGATGAACGGCGCGGACAAGGTGGCATAGAACGAGATCAAGTTCAGGCCAAGACGGATCTGCATGGCTGCCGTCTCGGGGTCCTCCTTGATGGTTGCCCACGGAGCGGCGGCCTGGAGATACTCGTTCCCTGCGACCCAGATAGCGCGAAGCTCTTGCGCTGATTTACGCACTTCCATGGAGTCCATCATCTGAGCATAGCGTGTGAGGCGGGCGTCCAGTTCTGCAATCAGCGTTTCTTCTCGGTCTCCATACACTCCGCCTTTCGGAACGATCTCTCCGAACTTGGAACGGCAGAATTTTGTGACGCGGCTTACGAAATTGCCAAGGACGTCTGCGAGGTCCTTGTTCACACCTTGCTGGAAGAGTTCCCACGTGAACTCTGAATCCGATGTCTCGGGACAATTGGACAACAACCACCAGCGCCAATAGTCGGCGGGCAAGATCTCCAGCGCCTGGTCCATGAACACACCCCGCCCCTGGCTGGTCGAGAACTGACCGCCATCGTAGTTCAGGTAGTTGAAAGACTTGAGGTGATCGACCATTTTCCACGGCTCTCCAGAACCAAGGATGGTGGCCGGAAAACTGAGCGTGTGGAACGGCACGTTGTCTTTACCCATGAACTGGGTATAGCGCACGTCATCTGCGCCCTTGTCGGTCCGCCACCAACGTTCCCAATCTGCGCCGCCGTGCGCATCTGACCACTCGCCAGCGCAGGCTATGTATTCGATTGGCGCGTCGAACCAGACGTAGAATACCTTGCCCTCCATACCGGGCCAGTCAGCGTCGCCACGGCGCACGGGAATGCCCCAGTCCAGATCTCTTGTGATCCCGCGGTCCTGCAGGCCGTCACCATCGTGCAACCACTTCTTGGCAATCGACGTGGTTAGCAAAGGCCAATCGGTCTTGCTATCGATCCAGGCGTTCAGGTCATCCTTGAGCGCGGATTGACGCAGATAAAGGTGCTTGGTTTCACGCACCTCGAGATCGGTTGAGCCGGACACTGCACTCCGCGGCTCGATCAGATCGGTTGGGTCCAGTTGCTTGGTGCAATTCTCGCACTGGTCGCCGCGCGCCTTATCATAGCCGCAATTTGGGCAGGTGCCCTCGATGTATCGGTCAGGGAGGAAGCGGCCATCCGCGTTGGAATAGACTTGTTTCTCTGTCACCTCACGGATCAAATCCGCATCGG
This sequence comes from uncultured Tateyamaria sp., assembly GCF_947496075.1. Taxonomy (GTDB): domain Bacteria; phylum Pseudomonadota; class Alphaproteobacteria; order Rhodobacterales; family Rhodobacteraceae; genus Tateyamaria. Next base: position 246,180 of record NZ_CANMBJ010000005.1, on the reverse strand, counting down.
CCAACCGACCGGCAAAGTGCTGGGTCAAAGCGTGGTTCTGAGGCGATGACGACCGTCCGAAATGGTCAAAGGATAGACGAAAACCCTTGGCAATCTCGGCCTGGATCTTGTGCATCTCCGCGCAGTATTCAGCCACTGGTTTGCCAGCTTTGGCTGCTGCAAGCTCAGCTGGCGTTCCGTGTTCATCGGTGGCGCACAAAAACAAGACCTCGTTTCCCCGCGCACGCTGGTAGCGGGCATAAAGGTCGGCTGGCAACTGGCTGCCAACAAGGTTGCCTAGATGCTTGATCCCGTTGATGTAGGGAATGGCGGACGTGATCAGATGACGCTGCATGATGGGCCTTTGAATGATTGCGGCCCATGTATCAGCGGGATGCCCGGTGGAAAAGACCTGTTACTTGTTGTCGCGACTGCGGCCCGTCAAACGCCCAATCAGGAAGGATGTCCGTGGGGCGTAGATGTAACGCGTACGCTTGGTCGGCGTGGCACGGGCGCGCATCCGAGCTAAACCAAAGACGATCAGAATAGCATGCCCTACCGCGATCATGGCGAATAGCGCAGGTGGGCCGAAAGCGTCGATCAGGGCCGAGGCAGTAATCGGGGCTGCGATGGCACCGAGGGCGAAATAGAACATCAACGCGGCTGACAGTTCTACCCGCTCCGAAGCATCGGCAAAGTCATGGGCGTGTGCCGCAGCCACCGAATAGATGGGAAAAGTTGTCAGACCGAATAGTCCGGCGGTCAGCATTATGCCCGTTGTATCAAGGTCGGTTGCAAGGGCTGTGATCGCACAGCTGCCCATTGCTGCGGCCGACAGCCAGATCAGCACCCAGCGGCGGTCAAACTTGTCAGCCAGCCACCCCACGGGATATTGCGCCAGCGCCCCTCCCAGCACGAAGGCGGCCATGAACCATGCGATTTGCTGTGCTGTTAGTCCCACTTCCTGACCATAGATGGGGCCGACCATACGGAAGGATGCGCTGGACAGGGCGGCCACTACGACCCCTGCGGCAGCCAGCGGAGAGCGTTCGATTGCCAATCTGGGGCGGAGACGTGGGGCGCTCGGTGTTTCAGGCTGTTTCACCTTGGTCAAGGTTAGGGGCAACAGAGCCGCGCAACACACGATGGCCAACAAGTTGTAGCTAACATAGCTTGCTGGTTCGAGCACCCCGATCACAAGCTGGGCGGCGAGGGACGCGCCCATATCCATCAACCGGTACACACCCATGGTTCGACCGCGGGTGGCATTCGTGACCTTGGATTGGAGCCAGGCTTCGATCACGGTGTAGCAGCCTGCAACGCACATGCCGGACGCGACGCGCATCACTGCCCAGGCTATCGGGTCCACGATCATCATATGAGCGATCAATCCGATGGCTCCTGCTGCGGTAAAGGCAGCAAAGGCGCGGCTGTGCCCGACGCTGCCCATCAGACGTGGTGCCCACCAGCATCCAATGAAGAAACCCAGAAAATGGGCAGATCCCAGCAGGCCGATCTCTTGCCGTGTGAAGTCGAGCGCGAGACCCGACAGCGCATCCAGCGGACCAAGCGCGCCTGAACTGAGTTGCAGCAGAATGACCGACAGAAACAGGGCCGCGAAGGAGATGAGCATGCGCATTGCAAGCTCCTTGTGGCGCGAGTCGGGGGGCTTGCCTAGCGGGTATTCGACGGGCCTGCGTCGTTTTTCAGCCAGCTGCCGTGATTTCGGCAACGATGTCGATGCCGACGGTGTCGTCCACCAGATTAGCATAGCCTGTTGCGCCGAATTCGCGCCGGTCGATACGGCCTTTCAGCATGACGGTAAGAGTGCTGAAGTCCTCTGCGGCACTGCCGCGGGCGCGAAACAGACCCGCATCGAAGCGAATGCGGCGGGTGACACCGCGCAATGTCAGATCCCCTTCGAGCGTGGCGCCATCGGAAAGACGCCCACCGGCCCCCAGCTTTACACGTGTTGATCGGAAGCGGGCGGTGGGATGGTTTTGCGCATCAAGAACCGAAGGTGATTTCAGCGCTTCTGTTGCAAAGATCAGACCGGTGCGTGCACGGCGCACATCGGCGCTGACGAGGGCGGTGGACTTGTCCAGATTGTTGGGGTCAACGGTCAGGTCGGCTTGGTTGACAGGCACCGTTCCTTTCACCGGCGCGCCGTTCAGCATGAATGTATAGGTGATCGTCGCGCCGCCTGTACCAAGGCGATAGGGGGTGGGGACAGCCCAACCTGTACGCGGCGTGAGTGTGGCGAGGGCACAAAGTAGCAAGTGGCGGCGGTTCATGACGATGTCCTTTGCAGGTCTGTTCTGCAGAGGTAACACGCCAGCCTTGGATTTAGTCGCAGGTCACGCAGCCTTTATCGACCCGGAGATGCGGGGAAGCACGTGATCAGGATGACGCGTGATTTCCCACGTCTGTTCAGGGGCAGCGCGTGCACGCAGCCGTGTCAGACGCCAACGGCCTTGGTCGCCCCGGTGATCAGGGGTCAAATGCCAGCGGCTTTCAACACCCTGTGCACCGCCCATTCCAGGCGTCAGCAACAGGCCCAGCGGGGCGTCGCCTTTGCCCGCTCCTCCGTTTTCGGCCGCCAGATGCATGCGGCGGACCGGGGTCAGGCCTAGCAGGCCGGGCATATCGGCGATGGCAAGGGGCACGGTGCCGCTGCGCAAAACTTCTTCCATACTCCACAACACGTCATCCGCCCGCTTTGCATGGACTATGATCAGCCGTGCTGGGTCGAGTGACGGCATCATGCCACAAGGGTTCAGGTGTTCCGTGCTCCAATCCGGGGTGATCCAGATCACTGGACCCTTGGTTTGTGCCACCAGCCACATGGCAAGCCGGTGGCGGGCAGGGCCACAAGCCTCGTGTACCCGGCCCATTGCCAACCCATGCCCAAGCCCATGTTGCGCCCCTTCGGACAACAGGGGCAGACAAGCGCGGACGCCTGATTTGGTGTGCTGGGCAAGTGACGTGGGCAATGGCATGTCTATACGGTAGCGTGTTCTTTATATGTTCTCAATTCTGATTTGCGCGAAACGGGCAGATTTTTGGCTTGTCCCCAAGGGTCTGGCCGCTAGGGTCACCCGGACGCAACAGGAGGGCCTGACATGGAACGACGCAAGCTGGGACGCACGGGGATCGATGTGTCAGCCTTATGTCTGGGATCAATGACCTGGGGCACACAGAACACACCGGAAGAAGGCCACGCTCAGATCGACCGTGCGCTTGCTGCAGGAATAGACTTCGTCGACACGGCAGAGATGTACCCGGTGAACCCCATAAGCGCTGAAACCGTGGGGCGGACTGAGGACATCATCGGCCTGTGGTTCGAACGCGGTGGTGCACGCGACGACATGATCCTGGCCACGAAACATTCGGGGTCAGGTATGCGCCATGTCCGGGATGGTGCGGATATCAGTGGCGCCACGATTCCTGAGGCCGTTGAAGGATCGCTTCGCCGACTGCGGACCGATTATATTGATCTTTATCAGTTTCACTGGCCGAACCGTGGCAGTTACATGTTCCGCCAAGACTGGACGTATGACCCGTCCGGGCAAGACCCCGTAGCCGTTCGTCAGAACATGGCAGATTGTCTGGGCGCGCTGCAGCGCGAGGTGGATCGGGGAACCATTCGTGCATTTGGCCTGTCGAATGAAAGCGCCTGGGGTACCGCTGCATGGCTTGCTATTGCTGAACAAACAGGTGGGCCGCGTGTGGCGTCAGTCCAGAACGAGTACTCTCTGATGTGTCGTCTATATGACACCGACATGGCCGAGCTCAGCGTAAACGAAGATGTCGGGCTTTTGTCGTTTTCGCCTTTGGCGACCGGCCTTTTGACCGGTAAATATCAAGGTGGGGTCGTGCCCACCGGGTCACGCATGACCCTGAATGCTGATTTGGGCGGCCGCAAGACCGAGCGGGCTTTCGAAGCAGTCGATGCCTACCTGGCCGTTGCGCGCAAACATGGTCTGGATCCAAGCCAGATGGCCTTGGCGTGGTGTATGACGCGCCCCTTCATGTGCTCTGTCATCTTCGGGGCCACAACGATGGACCAACTGGACGTGGCCATCGGTGCGGCTGATTTGCAACTGAGCGATGAAGTGCTGGCCGATCTTGACACTGCCCATCGCGCGCATCCGATGCCCTATTGATCCAACTGCGCTAGTGCATTCGACACTCGGTGAGCCTACCCAGATTCACCTGACTGGAAAGGTTTTGCAAAGGCTACTGGTCAAAGCGATGCGCAGCGCGTGTTGCGCGCGGGCTTTCCCCGTATTTTTCTGTATGTGCCCGGGCAAGGCTGGATTGAGATCCGAAACCTGTGGCGAGAGCGATACTGTGCAGCGGTGTTTCTGTATGCTTGATCAGCCTGTGCGCTTCCGCTAACCGAAGGGTAAGGTAATGCGTTTTCGGCGTGATCCCAAGCACTTGCTGGAAGTGGAGTTGCAGGCTGCGGGTGCTGAGCCCGAGCCGCTTCGCGATGGCTGGGATGGGAACAGGGGTGTCCAGCGCGCTTTCCATTATGGCATGAGCCTTGTGTGTCAGTGCACTGTGTTGACGCGCGTCCGGGTGCCGGATCTGCGGGTCAGTGGACGATGGGGCGCGTGTATGGATAAAGCCAGCGGCGACACGCGCGGACAATGATGCTCCGTGTTGGACCTCGATCAGCTGCAGCATCATGTCGAGGGTCGGTGCTGCGCCGCTGCTGGTCCATCGTCTGCCGGATGTCACGAACCTTGCATTTTGCAGCATGATGTCCGGGAAACTTGCAGAGAACTCGGCCAGGTCCTCCCAATGGGTGGTGGCGGTGTGTCCGTCAAGCAAGCCAGCCTTTGCCGCCAGCCATGCGCCGCCATCAATGGTCATGAGGACGGTGTCAGGTGCGGTGAGGCGTCGGATGCTCGACAATAGGGCCGGGGTGGCTTGCGGGATCACGTTGAACCCGGCCACAAGGATCAGAAGGTTGCAGGATACGACGCGTTGCAGCGGTGCGGTGGGCACGGTCAGACCGCTGGTCAGTTGAACGTCCTCGTTGGTTGGTGTTGCAAAGCTCCAATCGTAGAGTTTGCGCTGGGACTGTCGGTTGGCTGCGCGTAGGGGGTCAACGGCTGCTGCGAGCGAAAGGGTGTTTGTATTTTGCAGGACGAGTATTGCGGTTTTCGTCATATCAATTCGCTTTTTGACAAGTTTGGATCACAAGGAATGGCAGAGTGCCCTTGAATGCAAGGAGGGACACATGCCGCTGACCATGAATCGTGAGGTTTTCATCACCTGTGCCGTGACCGGATCGGGCGGCACGCAGGATCGTAGCCCCCATGTACCGCGCAGTCCTGAAGAGATTGCCAACAGCGCGATCGCCGCAGCCAAGGCCGGAGCGGCTGTGGTGCATTGCCATGTGCGGGATCCGGAGACAGGGGTGCCGAGCCGGAAAATTGAATATTATCGGGAGGTTACGGACCGTATTCGCGACGCGGATGTCGATGTTGTCCTGAACCTGACCGCTGGAATGGGTGGCGACATGATCTTTGGCGATGTCGAAGCCCCTCTGCCCTTGAAAGAGGATGGCACTGACATGATCGGCGCGTCCGAACGGGTGGCGCATGTGGCGGAATGCCTGCCGGAGATTTGCACTCTGGATTGCGGCACCATGAACTTTGCCGAGGCCGATTATGTGATGACCAACACGCCCGGCATGCTGACCGCCATGGGTCGGATGATGACGGAACTGGGCGTGAAGCCCGAGATCGAAGCCTTTGACACAGGCCATTTATGGTATGCAAAACAACTGGTTAAGGATGGCGTTCTGGACGCGCCCGCGCTGGTGCAACTGTGCATGGGCGTGCCTTGGGGCGCGCCGGATGACCTGAATACCTTCATGGCGATGGTCAACAACGTGCCGGATGACTGGACGTTTTCCGCTTTCTCGCTTGGGCGGAACCAGATGGCCTATGTCGCGGCGGCGGTACTGGCGGGCGGCAATGTGCGCGTGGGTCTTGAGGACAATCTGTGGCTGGGCAAGGGCGAACTGGCGCAGAATTGGCAGTTGGTCGAACGGGCGGGCACTATCATTGAAAACATGGGTGCGCGGGTCATCGGACCGGCAGAGGTGCGCGAGAAATTGGGACTGACAAAGCGGGCGCCGAAAGCGTGATGACAGGGTGTCACCCCCCGTGCACCAGGCGTGCACCCCCTGTGCACCCCCATCGGACGCTTTGGCTCCTGATCATTAACCTTTGCGCAATAGGCTGGCTGGCTGCGTGCGCGCCTGCGCCTTCAGATGATCCTCAATTGCTGCGCAATCCGACCGTGCCAATCGGCGCCATCAGCCGGTTCGAAGAGGCGCGGTTTGACGGGCGGTGGCAGGTCGAAAGGGCGGGCGCTGGGGAGTGGGCGCTGGCAGGGTTCGAAGTTGCCGGCGGTCGATGGCAGGAGTTGAGCGCGACGGGGGCAACGCGCGACGGACGGGTGAAGCCACTTGGGCGCGGTATTTTAGAAATCACCTACGAAGACACGACCACGCGCGATCTGTGGGTCGTATGGATCGACCCTGATCACAACACGGCGGCCTTGGGAAACCCCGACGGCCGGTTCGGTTTTGTTGTGACGCGCGTTGGAAAGCGGCGGGCAGATCAGATCCGCGCGGCAGAACAGGTTTTGGACTTCAACGGATATCGGACAGAAACATGGGCAACGGTGCAGTAAGAACAGCGGCGATCATCGGCGGCGGTGTGATTGGTGGCGGCTGGGCCGCGCGGTTTCTGCTGAACGGGTGGGATGTGCGGGTGTTTGACCCAGACCCGGACGCCGAGGCGAAGCTGGCCCCGGTGCTGACGCAGGCAAGGCGGGCGTTGCCGAGCCTCACGGATGTGACCTTGCCCCCAGAGGGGCGGCTGACCTTTCACGCTGATCTGGCCGAGGCCGTCGCTGACGTGACGTGGATACAGGAAAGCGTGCCGGAACGGTTGGACATCAAGCACAAGGTGCTGGCGGATCTGCAAGCGGCGTGCCCTGCGGATGCGATCATCGGCTCGTCGACCAGTGGTTTTAAACCCAGCGAGTTGCAGGAGGGGGCGGCGCGGCCTGAGCAGATTATGGTCTGTCACCCGTTCAATCCCGTCTACCTGATGCCGCTGATCGAGTTGGTGCCCTCACCTGCAACCGACCCCACGCTGGTGGAAAACGCCGAGGGTATCTTGCGGTCGCTTGGGCATTACCCGTTACGTGTGCGCAAAGAGATCGACGCCCATATCGCAGACCGGTTCCTTGAAGCTGTCTGGCGCGAGGCGCTGTGGCTGGTCAAGGATGGTGTTGCCACAACCGAGGAGATCGATGAGGCGATCCGCATGGGCTTTGGCATTCGCTGGGCGCAGATGGGGCTGTTCGACACCTATCGCACTGCGGGCGGCGATGCTGGGATGCGCCATTTCATGGCGCAGTTCGGACCGGCCCTGCAATGGCCCTGGACCAAGTTGATGGATGTGCCGGAGTTTACCGATCAGTTGGTGGATCTGATTGCTGGTCAATCAGATGCGCAATCGGGGCATATGACGATTGCAGAGATGTTGAAGGCGCGGGACGACAACCTTGTGGGTATGATGCGGGCGCTCAAGGCCAATGATTGGGGCGCGGGTGCCGTGATGAACGCCCACGAGGCGCAGTTGCGCGAGGGCACTGTTCTGGCGGCGCATGCCGACGATCTGGAGGATGTGTCCGCACCTATCCTGACCGTGCATAGGGCAGTGCCGTTGGATTGGACCGACTATAACGGTCACATGAACGAGGCGCGGTATCTGCAGGCTTTTGGCGATGCGACGGACCGTTTCATGGAAATGATTGGCTGTGATGCGGAGTACATTGCGACAGGCGGCAGCTACTTCACTGCCGAGACGCATATTCGCCATCTGGATGAAGTGCATGCGGGAACCGTGATCGAGGTGCGCACACAGATCCTGGCGGGCGCCGGCAAGAAGCTGCATCTGTTCCATGAGATGTATGAGGACGAGCGGCTTTTGGCGACGGGAGAACATTTCCTGCTGCATGTGAGCCTTGAGACCCGCCGCCCATCCGAACCTGCGGTTGGGATTGTTGCGGCGCTGGAGCGTCTGGCTGCGGCTCATGCGGATTTGCCTGTGCCGGAGGGGGCGGGGCGCGCGGTTGGCCAACGGCCCTGACAGGGTGATCGTCGGGCGGCTCTGTTTGCCTTTGGCAAAGGCGCCCGCCCGCCGACCCGGGGGGAGCCGCGCTAGCGGATCAGGCTGCGCAGGCTTTCTAGGTGATCGGGCAGGGCGCGGGCCGTCATGGCGGCTTGCCTGATCAGCGTGTCGAAGTGCAGGGACAATGTTTCGATCCGCTCACGGTCGCGGAAGGCCATGTAGTGGCCGCCGGTGTAGATCACTGCGAGCAGAGGGCCGAAGATGGTGATCGGTGCCGAGTAGAGCTTGCGCTGGTCAAAGAGGTAGATGCGCAGCCTTGGGTAGAGCTGGGTGCTGAGGTCGAGCAGCTGGTCGAGCTGGCTGTGTCGTGTGTCTGTCGGCAGGTCTGCGTAGTAGCCGGTCCCTGCGGCGAAGCTGTGCAGTTCATACAGAGGCAGCGCGATTTCGTAGTCTGATTGTGCCGCGCGCATCCAGTTCAGCCGATCACGGGAGGCGTTGATGGCTTGCGTGGTGGTGCGCCCGAGGTGGGGGCCGTATTCCCATTCTAACATCTCTTGGGTCTTGAGCATGTCCGGCAGGCCCGCAGGGACGTGCCGGATCTTGTAACCTGCCGCTTCCTGGTGCCATGAGAAGATGCGTTCGTCGATCAGGGCGCGGGGGGCTTCAGTCCACGTAAGCGCGGCCGCGGTTAACGCTGCTGCGCTTTCGGGGCGATCGGAGAGGCCAAGCAGCCAGTCGGCGGATACGCCAAGCGCCTGGGCGCAGGCGCCGACCACCTGGGCGCCGGGCAGCCGCGCGCCATCATCACCGAGGGCCTGGCTGATGGTGGATCGGTCGGTGCCGATGTGGCGGGCCAGCGCGCTTTGCGACATGTTCTGGTCCTGCATGGCGCGGGCCAAGCGGGTGCGGAATTGGGATGCTCGAAGGCGTTTGTCGATAATTTCAGGCATATTGTGATAAATATCAACGATTGGCAAAATTGTTAACTCAATTCGGAATTCGCAGCGGTACGGGATCACGATAGCGTTCGGCATCACTTCCCGGAGCCTTTGCCAATGCCCTCACGCCGGTCGTCCCGACGCTTGCCTTTTGATCGCCCGATGCAAGTCGAGTGGATCACCTTGGGACTGTGGCTGGTGTGTGTTGCGCTGTGGAGTCTGGCCCTCCTGGTGTTGCCGGTGGGGTGGGCATGGGGCGTGCTGGTGTTCGCCCTTGTTCTGCATGCGTCATTGACCCATGAGGTGCTGCACGGTCATCCGTTTCCGTCCCGGATGGCGAGTGAGGCCCTTGTGATCGTCAATCCGGGGCTGTTTATCCCGTACCTGCGTTTTCGTGACACGCATCTGGCCCACCATCAGGATGCGAACCTGACAGATCCGTATGATGATCCCGAAACGAACTATGTTGATCCGGCAATGTGGAGGCGGATGCCACGCCTCTTGCGGGGTTTGCTTGCGCTGAACAACACGCTTGCAGGGCGTATGCTGCTGGGGCCAATCGTGGCGCAGGTCAGTTTCATGCGAGAGGACTGGCGGGCGATCCGGGCTGGTGATGCGCAGGTGTTGCGTGGGTGGTTGGTGCATCTGCCGGGCGTTTTCGCAGTTCTGTGCATCGTTTGGGCGAGCACCATGCCGATCTGGGTCTATTTGACGGCCTGCTACGCCGCGGTGTCCGTGTTGAAAATCCGGACCTTTCTTGAGCATCAGGCGCATGAGCGCGCACGGGGCCGCACGGTGATTGTTGAAGATCGCGGCCTGCTCGCGTTCTTGTTCCTGAACAACAACTTCCATGTTGTTCACCACATGCACCCGCGCGTGCCGTGGTACCGGTTGCCCGCGCTCTACCGGGCCAACCGCGACCGGTATTTGGCCTGTAACGAGGGGTATCGCTATGCCTCGTACAGGGACGTGTTTGTCCGGCACTTCCTGCGTGCAAAAGATCCGGTGCCGCATCCGCTCTGGTCCTCGGACCGCTGAGCCGCCATAGAGGGCCATGGCCCTTTGGATCCCCATTTCTGTCGCCGCGGCGATGTTTCAGACACTGCGGTTCATGTTGCAGCGGCAACTGTCCCTTGGCACCCTGAGCGCGTCGGGCGCGACGCTGGCCCGGTTTCTTTATTCCGCTCCGCTCATTGCCGTTCTGATCATGCTGTACATGCGCAGCACGGACGGGGTGTGGCCAACGTTTGGACCGCAGTTCTGGATGTTCGCAGCCGTTGGGGGGCTGGCGCAAATCCTTGCGACGGTGGCCACGGTCAGCCTGTTCAAGGCACGCAACTTCGCGGTCGGCATCACCTTCAAGAAAACAGAGGTTATCCAAGCCGTCCTGGTGGGCTGGATCGTGTTGGGGGACGCGGTCAGCTGGCTTGGTTTTGCAGCCATAGGACTGGGCCTTGTCGGGGTGCTGTTGCTGTCCGCCCCACCTGAGCCCGTGCGTTGGGATTGGCGGGACATGGCAAACCGGGCGACCGGGCTGGGACTGGCGGCAGGTCTGCTGTTTGCCGTGTCCGGGGTCAGCTACCGGGGGGCGTCGCTCAGCCTCGGGCTGGATGACCCGATTGCGCGTGCAGGTTTGACGCTGGCCGCCGTGACCGCGATGCAAACGGTTGCCATGGTTCTTTGGTTGCGGTGGCGTGATCCGGGTCAGGTCAGGGCAGTTTGGAACGCGCGCAAGGTTGCGGTCTGGGTCGGCCTGATGTCGATGGCCGGATCGTTTTGCTGGTTCTTTGCCTTCACGCTGCAAAGCGCGGCTTACGTCAAGGCGGTCGGGCAGATCGAACTGGTGATGAGTGCGCTGGTCAGTGTGCTGCTGTTCCGAGAGGCGATTACGTCTCGGGAGTGGATTGGCATGGCCGTTCTACTCAGCTCCATCCTGTTGCTGGTACTCGCGATCTAGTCCGCCGTGGGATGGCCGCGCAGGCGAAGGAACAGGCTCTCTTCATCATTGTTCTTGAAGTATGGCACACTTGCCGGTGGAGTGGGGTCCGTCACGCGAGCCGCGATTTCGGCCAAAACCACTTCGGTGATGAACGGCATGTCAAAACCACGGACATCGTCCAGGGCGATCCATTGCAGATGTGAAAGTTCATCGGAGGCGGAGCTGAAGTCGTCGAGGTCCGAAGCAATGTCCTGTGCGTCGATCAGAAAAAACCGAGCGTCAAAGCGGCGCGGGCGGCCTGGCGGGGTCAGCGCGCGAAAGACGAATTGCAGCGGGGCTGCGTGCGGGCGGTAGCCTGCGGATGCGAACTGTGCCCAATCAGGGGGCGCATCCGGCCAGTTGCCCTGTTGTCCGAGGATCTGCCCGGTTTCTTCGAACAGTTCGCGTATCGCCGCTGCGGCGAGGGCCGGGGCGAGATGCGGTTCACCATCTTCTGCGAGACGCGTGTCATTCGGCGACAAGAGCGTCGACGCGAGCGGTATGGAGTGGTCACCTGCATCGACCGCACCGCCCGGAAAGACGAATTTGTTAGGCATGAACGCTGCATTGGCGCCGCGCTGTCCCATGAGGATACGGGGCGTTGTCATCCTGTCACGCAGCACGATGACTGTTGATGCATTCCGAATTTGGGTCTTGTCGATTGTGGTCATGTCACCCCTTTGGCCGATGTCGGCGCCAGGGTGCAGGTGCTACCCGGCGCGGCCGAAGCCGCCCATCGACCGTGCCCACTGAAACCCGACGATGGCCCCCTTGAGCCTTGGCAAAAGGTAGAGGGACAAGCCCACGCAGCCAACTGCAAAAATCGTGAACAGCACCAGCGGCTCGGGTCGCCAATGGACAAACACTATATGCAAGAGGGGCGCCATCAAGTGTCCGACCAGCAGAATTGTCAGGTACGCAGGCCCGTCGTCAGCCCGCGCATGGGTGTAGTCAAGCTTGCACACCGGGCAGGCGTCGGCGAGTTTCAGGTAACCCTTCAACAGCCTTCCGTTGCCGCAGCGCGGGCATTTGCGTTTCCAGCCACGCATCAGCGCCGGCCGCACGGGCCGCTGGACTTCATTTGCAATCGTTGCTTGCTCGGTCTGCATGGCATCTGCCTTTCTAGAAGCTTGCGGAACATGGGGGCGCATCACACAAAACGGAATGCCGCAATCTGTCCTTGCGTCCCGATGTCGCGTTTCACATCAGGTACGACTCGGCAGTTGTTTTTTTTTTTCGACGGAATGTGCGGAACGTGCCGTTTGAGGTTGCATAGGACGGCGGGATCAACCGGCCGGACCTGAGGCAAAAAACGGAGTATACCTTATGCAACGCAGCACATTCATTGGAGCCATCGCCGCAGCGGCGGTTGGGCTTACCACATTGTCGGCCATGGCCCGCGATCGTGGCCCTGACTTTTCCGCTCTGGATGCGGATGGCAGTGGCGAAGTGACCTTGCAGGAAATGCAGGCAATCGGCCAGGCACGCTTTGCCGCGGCTGACACAGATGGCGATGGGTTCCTTTCGGTGTCCGAGCTGGAAGCAAGCGCCAGCGAGCGCGCAAAGCCCCGGGCGGAGCGCATCCTGTCCCGTATGGACGCCAACGAGGATGGCAAGCTGTCGCCTGAAGAAATGCAGAACAACCGCCGCGATCCGGCCCGCATGTTTGAACGTCTTGATGCCGACAACAGCGGCGGGATTTCGCAGGAAGAGTTCGAACAGGCCCGTGCAGAGATGCGCAAGGGTGGCCGCAAACCGCGCGACAATAACTAAGGGCGCAGGCCCTGCCCCTTGTTCATGGGGGCAGGGCCGGGCAGGTTGCCGGAGTTATGACGATGCCGCTTGACGTACGCCCGGAGGAGGATGACGCCGCCTTGCTCGCCCGCTATGCGCGCGGAGATGCAGGTGCGGCCCGCGCCTTGACCGTTCGTCTGGCACCGCGCGCGCACGCGCAGGCCTTTCGTATGCTAGGCGACAGGTCAGAGGCAGAGGATGTGGTCCAGGATGCCATGTTGCGATTGTGGCGCATTGCGCCGGAGTGGCGGACCGGAGAGGCGCAGGTGTCGACCTGGTTGTACCGGGTCGTGTCGAATCTGTGCACGGATCGGTTGCGAAAACGCCGCCGGGGCGGTGTTGCACTGGATGATGTGGCCGAGCCGGAAGATCCTGCACCGGGTGTGGAGGCAACGTTGCAGGACAATGCGCGTCATACCGCGCTGCGCGTCGCGATTGCAGATTTACCGGAACGCCAGCGTCTGGCCCTGACACTGCGCCATTTCGAAGGGGTATCGAACCCGGAGATTGCGGAGCAGTTGGGTGTCAGCGTAGAGGCGGTGGAAAGCCTGACAGCACGGGCAAAGCGCGCCCTTGCAACGGCCTTGAAGGGGCGGGTGGCCGCCCTTGGATATGAAGGATGATGGATATGACAGTGGCACCAGACAAGCCTGATCCCAACGGGATCGACCAGATGCTGGACGAGCTTGCGGCACTGCCGGTGCCCGATCCCTCGGGCGATCTGGTGGCCCGGGTGCTGGCCGACGCCGAGTTGCATTTGCCAGCCCCCGGCGGTCGCGTGGCGGTGACCCCCTGGTGGCAGCAGATTGTGCGCGGCATCGGGGGGTGGGGGGCTGTAAGCGGGCTGGTTGCTGCAACCGCGACCGGCTTTGTCATTGGCCTTGGCGCGGTTGGCGATACGGGTGTCGATGCATTTTGGACCCTTGGATATGATGATGCCTATTACGACACCGACCTGGGCCTTGATGCCTTTGGTTGGGCATTGGAGGAGGGCTGAGCATGGCAGACACACAAATTGAGCGCCGCTGCCCGGTCTGGGTGAAGATCCTGCTGGGCCTGTCCCTGGCAATCAACCTGGGCATTGCGGGCCTTGTCGGGGGTATTGCCCTTAGTGGGGGACCGTTGGGCGGCAAAGGGCCGGGCATGGGCTATGCGATGCCTTATGTACTTGCACTTCCACAAGAAGACCGGCGCGCTGTGTTCGGTGTTGTACGGGGCAACCGGGACCTGCCTGGTCGTGGCGTACGCCGTGCAGTCTATGGCGAGATGGTGGCCTTGCTCAAGGCAGACACGTTTGACCGGGCGGCCGTTACAGCCATTCTTGAACGGCAGGCGCGTGGCGTTGAACAAGTTCAGAGTGTTGCACAGGATGAATGGTTGGACAGGGTCGCTGCCATGTCCGACGAGGAACGCCGCGCTTATGCCGAGCGTGTTGAGGAGGTGGTTGCAAAAGGGGGCCCTCGCAAACCGCGAAAGAAAGACTGAAGGCTGTCGCACGACTGTTGAACCTGATGTTTTGGGAACGGATATTTCCCGATCCTGCGCGGCAGGATGTTTGATGACACTCTCAAAGCATTGATATGCAAGACGCCCTGCGTTGTGCGCATCGACCTGCTAACATGTAACGAACAGGGACGGCGCGCGCCGATTGTCGGGTAAGGGATCAGGATGGACGAAGATGGCTACTTTGGTGACACCGTAGCGGAAAGCTATGACCGTGATCATGGCGGTTACGATCCAACGTTGATTGATCGGACGGTTGAGTGCCTCAAGGGGCTGGCGGGGTCGGGCAGCGTGCTTGAATTCGCCGTCGGAACGGGGCGCATCGCTTTGCCCTTGCTGGCATCGGGCCACGACGTGAAGGGCATCGAGCTGTCGAAGGCCATGGTGGCCGAGCTTCGCAAAAAAGAAACCGGCCCGCCGATGGACGTGGTAATTGGTGATATGACCTCCGCCCAGGTGCCCGGGCATTTCTCGCTTGTCTTCCTCGTGTTCAACACGATCGACAATCTTGTCACACAACAGGCGCAGATCGCGTGTTTCAAGAACGCCGCACGGCATTTGGTCAAAGGCGGGCGGTTCCTGATTGAAACCCGCGTGCCGCCCCTGCAGCGTATTCCATTTGGTGAGACTAAGATGGCCTTTGCCTGCAACAGTGATCATTTCGGTGTGGATGACTACGATCTGGCCACGCAGCGCTACACATCCAATCATGTCTGGATGAAAGGCGATCAGCATCAACATTTGTCGATCCCGTTTCGCTATGTCTGGCCGTCCGAGTTGGACCTTATGGCGCAATTGGCGGGTTTGGAGCTGGAGCATCGGTGGGCCGATTGGGATAAGACGCCCTTCACGCATCTAAGCGAAAGCCATATCTCAGTTTGGAGAAAGCCCGAAGGGTGATTGCCAAATCCCGGTAGCGCTGCCGCAGTGCGTAAGCTATCCGCCGATCCGGATCATCAGCCAGGTCAGAAGGCCCAGAACAAGCAAGGCGATCATGGCGATCCGGCCGGACATGGCGGCGTCGGATGGCTTTTTCTTCACGGTCTCGGGCGGGGCCGAGTAGGGTTTGGCACTGTCCGCCTCGACCGTTTCAGTCGCACGCCAGTCGGTGCGGACCTCGCCATATGTGCCAATCAGCGTTAGCGTCGGGGCCGGCTCCAACACCGTTTCGCGATCCCCGAATGCCAGCGAAAAGACAATCATTACCCAGCCACCCAGCTTTTCCAGCTTGGCTTTGTCCGGCGACAGTTGCTCTGTCGGTACTGCGTTGCCCTCAACCAGATAGCCAACAAGGCCAACCCCTTCGAGGTCCGAGATGGGGAAGACTTCGACATGCTGGGCGTCAACCGATGCCCCAAGTGCGGCATCAATCGCTTCTGGATCGTCCTTGAGTGCGCCCGCCTCCACGTCTGTCATCGACAGGGCAAAGACGCGGATGACCCCGCGTTCATTGGGCGGAACGCGGAAATCTGCGTTCATGCGACGCCCTGCACGGTGCGCAAATTGCGGGCCAGAAGGTCCATGGCGGCCATGCGCACGGCGACACCCATTTCGACCTGATCCTGAATGACTGAACGGTTGATGTCGTCGGCCAATGTTCCGTCAATCTCGACCCCGCGGTTCATAGGGCCGGGGTGCATGACGATGGCGTCGGGTTTGGCATGGGATAACTTGTCCGCATCCAGGCCAAAACGGTGGTAATACTCGCGCTCGCTGGGGATAAATCCGCCGTCCATGCGTTCTTTCTGCAAGCGGAGCATCATCACCACATCGACATCTTTCAGCCCTTCGGCCATGTCGTCATAGACCTCGACACCGAACTCGGCGATGCCTGCGGGCATCAGCGTGGGTGGGCCGATCAGGCGAATGCGATTCTCCATCTTGCCCAGCAGGATGATGTTCGACCGGGCGACGCGGCTGTGGGCGATGTCGCCGCAGATCGCGATGTTCAACCGGTGCAGCCGTCCCTTGGCCCGGCGGATTGTCAGTGCGTCCAGCAGCGCCTGAGTCGGGTGTTCGTGACGCCCATCGCCCGCGTTCAAAACCGCGCAATTCACCTTTTGCGCCAAAAGGTCCACAGCACCTGAATGCGGATGCCGCACCACCAGCAGGTCGGGGTGCATTGCGTTCAGTGTCATCGCCGTGTCGATCAGTGTTTCGCCCTTCGAGATGGACGAGGCCTGCATTGCCATGTTCATCACGTCCGCACCCAGCCGTTTGCCCGCCAGTTCGAAACTGGCCTGCGTGCGGGTGGAGTTTTCGAAGAACATGTTGATCTGGGTCAGACCCGCCAGCGCATCGCTGTGCTTTTTGGCGGCGCGGTTAAGGTCCACATATTCTTCGGCAAGATCCAGAAGGGTGACGATTTCTTCGGGGCGTAGGTGTTCGATCCCCAGAAGGTGGCGGTGGGTGAAGGTCATGGCGATCCCTTGGCGTGTTCCCGCGCTTATATGCGCCCGCCACGCGGCGCGGCAAGCGGTTGGGTTGGCATATTTGTGGAACACGGAATAGGCATTCCGGTTCGTGTGCGGCGCGCGTAGGATCGCGCCATGGAATCGGCGGAATATCATGGTGCCCTCGCGGCGCTGGCGTGGCAGATTGAGCTGGGCGCGGACGAGTGCATCGCCGATGCGCCGGTCAACCGCTATGACGTGCCTGCAACAGTGCCGAAGGTGGCAAAGGTCCCGGCTGCCGCACAAACGCCTGCGGTGCAGATCCCGCAAAACACGGTCGACCCGGTTGTGGTCGCGCAGCAGGTTGCATCAGCGGCGACGGATCTGGATGGTCTACGCGCGGCGCTTGCCGCCTATGATCACTGCGAACTGAAGCGTGGCGCCCGCAACCTTGTGTTTTCGGATGGTGTCGCTGGCGCCCGCGTGATGATCGTGGGTGAGGCGCCGGGCCGCGATGAGGATATTCAGGGCAAACCTTTTGTGGGGCGGGCGGGTCAGTTGCTTGATAAAATGCTCGCCGCGATCAATCTCAGCCGGGGCGAGAGTGTCTACATCACCAATGTCTTGCCCTGGCGGCCGCCGCAGAACCGCGATCCAAAGCCGGAAGAGGTGGCAATGATGCAGCCCTTCCTGCACCGGCACATTGAATTGGCGAACCCTGACGTGTTGGTTGTCGTGGGCAACCATTCCTGTCAGGCGCTTCTGGGCAAACGCGGCATCACCCGCCTGCGGGGCAATTGGACCGAGGCGCGCGGCAAGCCTGCGCTGCCCATGTTCCACCCGGCCTACCTGTTGCGTAACCCGGCGGCCAAGCGTGAGGCCTGGGCCGATCTGCTCAGCCTGCAAGCGCATTTGAGAGACACCAAATGATCGACCCCATCATTTATCTGACCTTTCTGCCTGCGGCCTTTGCGCTGGTTCTAACACCCGGGCCGGACATGCTGTTTGCCATGGCGCAGGGATTGCGGGGCGGTAAGGGGCCAGCGGTTGCGGCCTCTGCCGGGATCGCGTCGGGGGCTTTCATCAATGCGGGTCTTGCTGGCCTGGGCCTTGGCGCGCTGGTGGCTGCAGCCCCTTGGGTCTTTGGCGTGGTGCGCTGGGTTGGGGTCGCCTACCTGCTCTATCTTGCGATCAAGACGCTGATGTCGCCGCTTGTCGGTGAAAACACCCGGCCCGTGCGCCCTTCGCGGGCGTTTCGGGACGGGCTGGTGGTGAACCTGTCGAACCCGTCAGTGATCCTCTTCATCCTTGCCTTCATTCCGCAATTCGTGGATCCGGCGCGTGCCATCCTACCGCAGTTTCTGATCTATGGCGGGACGATTGCCGTTCTGGGCTTTGCCGTGAAATCTGGCGTCGGGCTTACTGCCGGTGGGCTTGGCCGTGCGCTCGCGCGCAATCCCATCATCGAACGTGTGCTGCGGTGGATCACTGCCGGTGTCTTCGGCGCCCTGGCCGCCCGCGTCGCCCTTGCTGGAGCCCGCCCATGAGCCGTATTGACGACGACATCGACTTTATTCCGATCCGCATCGCCGTGCTGACGGTCAGCGACACGCGCAGCCTGGACGAAGACCGTTCGGGCGACGTGCTGGTGGGGCGACTGACCGATGCCGGTCATACGCTGGCTGACCGCAAGATACTGCCTGATGAGCGCGCGCAGATCGCGGGTCAGCTCCGCACATGGTGCGATGACCCTGAGATTGACGTTGTATTGTCGACCGGTGGCACGGGCCTGACCGGCCGCGATGTGACTGTCGAAGCACACAGGGATGTCTACGAAAAAGAGATCGACGCCTTTGGCACCGTGTTTACCATCGTGTCGATGCAAAAGATCGGGACATCCGCTGTGCAAAGCCGCGCAACGGGCGGCGTCTGCAATGGAACTTACCTGTTTGCACTGCCCGGCAGCCCGGGGGCGTGCAAGGATGCATGGGACGAAATCCTGGGTCGGCAGCTCGACTATCGGCACCGCCCCTGCAACTTTGTCGAAATACTGCCGCGCCTCGACGAACATCAGCGACGGAAATAGCCGTCGCTTACGTAACAGCTTTGTTGCTTGGACATTTCCCGGGCGCCACTAAATTGTGATATGATCCCATCGGGGCGGTTAATGGCGTGAAAGAATGAGATTTTTAAGGCAAAGCCTGATCGGACTTGTGCTTGCGGCACTTACCCTTGGTTTGCTCGCCTATGCAGGGTCCATCGTAAGTGGTGCTGTGCAGGAACGGTTGGCGCGTGAGGCAAACACGCCACCGGCCCGCGAACGGGTTTTTGCCGTTGGGGTCGTGCGGGCTGAGGCTGGTACCGAAACCCCGGTGCTTGAGGCGTTCGGAGAGGTTCAAAGCCGCCGCACGCTGGAATTGCGCGCCGCTGCTTCGGGCCGGGTGATCGAACTGGCAGACGTGTTCGAAGACGGCGGGGAGGTCGAGCAGGGCCAGATCCTTGTGCGCATCGACCCTGCGAATGCCGAGGCGGCATTGGCACGTGCCGATGCGGATCTGATGGATGCCGAAGCCGAATTGCGTGATGCCGACCGGGCCCTTGTCCTGGCGCGGGACGAAGAGCGGGCAGCGCAAGATCAGGCCAACCTGCGGCAACGGGCCTTCCAACGGCAGGTTGATCTTGCCGAACGCGGCGTGGGCACCGCAGCGGCTGTGGAAGAGGCCGAGCTGGCCGCATCATCCGCCCGTCAGGCGGTGCTGGCCCGCAGGCAGGTTGTCACCTCGACCGAGGCACGGATCGACCAGGGTCGTACACGCCTTGCCCGCGCCCGCATCGCATTGGACGAAGCACAGCGCACGGTGGACGATACAACCGTTATGGCCCCGTTTGATGGCACGCTGAACGAAACCGATCTTGTTGCGGGCCGCCTTGTGTCAAGCAATGAAAAGCTTGCGGCGCTGATTGATCCAAACGCGCTGGAGGTGGCGTTTCGCCTCTCAACCGCGCAATATATTCGACTGCTTGGGGACAATGGCAGCGTGATGTCTGCACCGATGACGGCGACACTGAATGTCGTTGGTATTGATCTGACAGCCACCGGAACCGTCAGCCGCGCCAGCGCAGGTGGTGGTGACATGCAGACCGGGCGCCTGATCTTTGCTCGCCTCGACAGTGCGGTGGGATTCAAGCCCGGTGACTTTGTGACTGTTGTGGTGTCTGAACCGCCGCTGGATGAGGTGGTGCGCCTACCGGCCTCTGCCATTGATGCGGCGAACACAGTTTTGGTACTGGGTGAAGACAACCGGCTTGAATCCGTTGAAGTCGAGCTTTTGCGCCGTCAGGGCGACGATGTGCTGGTGCGCAGCCCTGACATTGTGGGTCGTGACGTGGTCGAAGCCCGCTCGCCCTTGCTGGGGTCCGGAATCTCGGTGCGGCCCTTACGTGCTGATCAGGCCGAGGCGCAGGTTGAGCCCGAGATGCTTGAGCTGACTGATGAACGCCGCGCCCGGCTTGTTGCATTTGTAGAGGCGAACGAACGCATGCCGGCAGCAGCCAAGGAGCGTGCGTTGGCCAGCCTGAGTGAAGCGCGTGTGCCTGCACAGATGGTTGCGCGGCTCGAAAGCCGGATGGGCGGGTAGATGGTGCGCGGCATCCCCAAGGCGGCGGGGGGGATCCTCAGCTACTTTGTTCGCCACCGCACCGTTGCCAATCTGCTGCTTCTGATGATGCTCGTGGCCGGTGTGGCTTCCATGCCCAACATGCGGGCCCAGTTCCTTCCCGATGTGATCATCGACAATGTCACGGTCAGCGTGGCTTGGGACGGGGCTGGGGCCGAAGATGTCGATGCAGGCATCGTTCAGGTTCTCGAGCCTGTACTGCTGGCAGTTGAAGGTGTTGAAAGCACAGAGTCCCGGTCGCGCGAAGGGTCAGCCACCGTAACGCTTGAGTTCGAACCGAATTGGGATATGGGCCGTGCCGCGGACGATGTGCAAACGGCGGTCGATGGCGTCACAACCTTGCCGGATGAGGCAGATGAACCCACGGTGCGCCGCGGCGCGTGGCGGGACCGTGTGACCGATGTGGTGATTACCGGGCCAGTGAACCCTCAGCAGCTCGGGCTGTTTGCCGATGAATTCATTGTGCGCCTCTTTGCCGAAGGGATCACGCGCACCACGATCCGCGGCGTTGCCGCGCCCCAAGTTCTGGTCGAAGTGCCGTCGCTGTCTCTGATCGCGAACGAAGTCACGATGTCCGAGATCGCCCAGGCGATCAACGCAGAGGTTGATACTGACCCGGCCGGCGACGTGTCAGGCGCCAATGCCCGCGTGCGCACCGGCACGCAAAAACGCACACCGGAAGAGATCGCAGGCATCGTGCTGCGGTCCAACCCGGATGGATCCAAGCTGCGTGTGCGTGACGTTGCAACCGTCACGCAGTTGGGTGCGGCGCGCAACCGCAGCTATTTCGTGGGGACCAACCCCGCCGTGTCGATCCGTGTGGACCGAACCAACAATGGCGATGCCATTGGCATGCAGGCGCAGGTGGAAAAGGTGGCGGCTGAATTGCAGTCCACGCTGCCCCCTTCGGTGACCGTTGACTTGATCCGCACCCGCGCCGAAGCCATCTCAGCCCGTCTCAATATCCTCGTCGACAACGCCATTGTGGGCCTCGGCCTCGTGATCTGCCTGTTGTTCCTGTTTCTGAATGCGCACACTGCCTTCTGGGTGGCGGCAGGCATTCCGGCGGCCCTGTTTGCAGCCATCGCCTTGATGTTCCTTGGTGGCCTGACACTCAACATGGTGTCACTCTTTGGGTTGATCATCACCCTGGGGATTGTCGTCGATGACGCCATCGTGGTGGGTGAGCATGCCGATCATCGCCACAGGGCGCTTGGTGAAGCGCCCATGGCTGCAGCTGAAAACGCGGCTCGCCGTATGGCAATGCCGGTCTTTGCAGCAACGCTGACGACCGTTATCGCCTTTTTTGGATTGGTCGCCGTCGGCGGACGCTTTGGCGATCTGATCCGCGACATTCCCCTGACTGTGATTGCCGTGTTGCTGGCCTCGCTTGTTGAATGTTTCCTGATCCTGCCGCATCACATGGGGCATGCGCTGGCCGCATCGGACAAACCGCGCTTTAGCCGGATCAAACTTGGCGTGGCGGTGCTGAGTGTCGCTGTGCTGTCTGCCGTGATCTCCGGTGCTGTGGGATATGTGATCTGGTCCGGCAGCATCGCAACTGCTTGGGATGTCTGGCCCTACCTGCTGGCAGGTCCCACCGTTTTGGCTGCCGTCTTCCTGCTGTCCCCTCGTCGCCTCAAGGTGGATTGGGTCGCGGGCATGGGGGCGAAGGGGCTCGACACGCCGTCGGTCATCGTCAACCACGGTTTTGAGTGGATGCGTGAAAAGCTGTTCCGCCCCATGATGGCCGGTGTGATTGCCGCGCGCTATGTGGTGCTGGCGGGTGTCTGCGTGGTGCTGGCCAGCCAGGTGGCACTGTTCATCCAGGGCGACGTGCAATGGCGGTTTTTCAACGCACCCGAACGCGGGTCCGTTACGGGCAACTTCGCCATGCTCGAAAGTGCCACCCGCGACGACACCTTGGCCATGATGCAGGAAATGCAGCGCGCAACCGAAGCGCTGGGCGCAGAATATGAAGAACGCTATGGCCGCAACCCCATCGACTATGTGATCGCAGAGATCGGCGGCAATGCGGGCCGCGGTCTGTCCGGAACGGAATCCAAAGACACCGATCTGCTTGGCGGCATCTCGATCGAATTGATCGACGCCGACCTGCGCCCCTATACCTCCTTCGCATTCGTGGCCGATTTGCAGGATGCCGTTGTGCATCACCCCCTAGCCGAAACCGTCAGTTTCCGCGGCTGGAGATCGGGACCCGGCGGTGACGCGCTGGATGTGCAGTTCTTCGGCAACGACACCGACACGCTCAAAGCGGCGTCCGAAGACCTCAAACGCGCCTTGTTGCAATATCCCGAGGTAAGTGCGGTCGAAGACAACCTCGCCTATGACAAGGAAGAACTGATCCTCGACCTCACGGCACAGGGGCAGGCCCTTGGCTTTACCATCGATACGCTCGGCAGCGCCCTGCGCGACCGGCTGAACGGGATCGAAGCGGCAACCTTTCCCGATGGCCCCCGCAGCGCCGAGATCCGCGTAGAGCTGCCAGAGAACGAGCTGACCGCCGATTTCCTGGACCGCACCCAGATGCGCACGCCCGATGGCGGATACGTCCCACTGGCGGACATTGTCAGTGTCGAACGCCGCACCGGCTTCTCGACCGTCCGGCGCGAGAACGGTGTTCGGCTCATTTCCGTCACGGGCGACATTTCCGAAGATGACCCCGCCCGCGCGACCGAGATCAACCGTGCCCTTGAGGAAGAGATTCTGCCCAACATCGCCGCCGAACGTCAGGTGGATTTCCGCAAGGCAGGGCTGAGCGAACAGGAAGACGAATTTCTAAATGACAGCCTGACGGGCCTGATCCTGTGCCTGACCGGTATCTATCTTGTTTTGGCCTGGGTGTTTGCAAGCTGGACGCGACCAGTTGTCGTGATGGCAATCATTCCCTTTGGCCTCGTTGGCACGATCTATGGCCACAGCGTGTGGGACATACCACTAAGCATGTTCACGGTGGTGGGGCTGCTTGGGATGACGGGCATCATCATCAATGACAGCATCGTGCTGGTCACAACCATTGACGACTATGCCAAGGATCGCGGCCTGTTTCCGTCGATCATCGACGGCGCGGCAGACCGGTTGCGCCCGGTCATGCTGACAACGCTGACAACGGTGCTGGGGATGACGCCGTTGCTTTATGAGACATCGCAACAGGCGCAGTTCCTGAAGCCGACAGTAGTCACGCTGGTCTACGGCCTTGGTTTTGGCATGGTGCTGGTGCTGCTCGTGGTGCCGGCGCTGGTTGCCGTGCAACACGACGTGGCACGACAGATTCAAGCGATGCGGCGTGGGCTGGGATCACCAGCCGCGTCGGTCCGCTGGGGTTTCATGGTGCTTTGGGCGGCGGTATTGGGGTGGTTCGGTACGACGATGGGTTATGCTGTCGTCACCGGCGCATTGCCGCCTTACTTGACACATATGTTGCCGCAACTGGCAGAGAACGACGCAGTGCCAATGGCATTTGCCCTGTTTGCGGCTGGGGTGATGGTTTTGGGGCTTGTGGCCTATGTGCTGGCGGCGCTGACCTTCCAGATCATGCGCCGCCGCGCGGTCTAGCCGGCCGTGCAGCCGCGTACATCCACGGCATAGCTTCCGCCCAGAATGGTGATGCGCACGTTTGACCGATCAATGGCAAAAGCGCCGCCCTCGGTATGTATCATCTCGCTTACTGCGACGACGGTGTTGCCGCTGCGGGTTGTCGCGGCCTCGCTCACCCATACATCTGGCACACCGGATTCGATCACTGCGACCTCGGTTCCGCCGGTGTGCGGCAGGTCGATACGGGCTTCGATCTGCATCCCATGGTTGGTCGGACGCAGCCGGCAGGTGACGGATTGCACGTCGGCCTCATCCGCGGAATAGGGCATGTCAGCCAACGCCGCCACAATGGCTGGTGTCGGGCTCAGGTCCGGGCTGTCCAGCAGGGCATCAATCGATACCTCATGGGGAATGCAGACATCGGAACAGACGCCCATGGACAGCTTGGTGCGCAAGCGTATGGGCTTGCCCGGCTTCGTGGGGGTGATGTGCATGGGGATCACCACCTGCTCGGTATAGCCGATGGACTGCATCCCGTTCTGGACATGTACATCCGGGGTTGGCCAGTTCAGACCAACGGCACTGATGTTGCGGGCACGTGACCAGTCGAAATGCGGCGGAATGCCGGCATCGCCCGGCGCCCGCCAATAGGTTTTCCAACCTGGTGCCAGAACCAGGCGCACCGCTGCCAAACGACGGCCATCGGGCAAATCCCAACCCTGCAGCACTTCGGTTTGAACGATATTGTCATACCGACCCTGGGCCAGGGTCGGCACAGCGGTCACGGCAGCCAGCAAGGCGGCAAGGGGCAGGGAGCTCTGTTTCATGGTTTCTAGATGCAACGCCGGACGATCAAAGCCAAGTCACGTCCCGGTCAACTTCCTGTAACGATCCAGTGCGCGGTGGCTTGCCTGTGGCACGTCTTTCGGTTGCTCCGCGCGCGGACCGGCGGCATTCTGCCACCAGAAACAACGGAACAGGCAATGACAGTCGCCTCCAAACTGGATCTGACAGGGCAACTCCTGGTCGCAATGCCGGGCATGGGCGACCCGCGCTTTGACCGCTCGGTTGTGTTTGTCTGCGCGCATTCGGACGAAGGCGCCATGGGACTGATCGTGAACAAGCCTGCCACGGACATGATGCTGGGCGAGTTGCTGGACCAGATCGAGATTGCCTGCACGTCGCCTGAACGACGCAAGCCGGTGCATTTTGGGGGGCCTGTTGAAACCTCGCGCGGGTTTGTCCTGCATGGCCCTGACTACACATCGCGCCTTCAGACACTCAAGGTCGGCACCGCCTTTGGCATGACGGCCACGCAAGACGTGCTTGAAGATATTGCCATTGGTGATGGGCCGGAACGGGCGTTGGTCATGCTGGGCTATGCCGGATGGGGACCGGGCCAGCTGGAGGACGAGATCGCCCGCAATGGCTGGTTGACAGTCCCGGCTACACCACAAGTGGTTTTCGGCACCGGCAATACATCGAAATGGATGAAGGCGCTGAATGCGCTGGGCATCGATCCCTTGGGATTGTCGGGTGAGGCGGGTCGGGCCTAGGGCCGTGGGGCCGCCGCACGCCGCAAGCGATCATTGATGGCCCGACCAAGACCGCATTCCGGGATAGGAGCCACAGCGATTGGGCGGCCCAGGGCATCCAGCGCATGCAGGTGGTCAAACAGGTTTGCAGCCGCTTCGATCAGATCACCTGACAAGGACAGGTTCAGGTCCGACGCCATGGGGCCAAACCCCAATAACACCTCGCCCGGATGTGCCGCATTGGCATTCAGGCGGACGGTTGCACCGGGGGCATAATGTGATGCCAACTGACCCGGCGCTGTGATCACCTTTCCTGCCTGTGCAAGGGGGCCGATAACGCGCTCGATGTCTTCCTGCGCCAGCCCGCCGGGCCGCAGCAGGGCGAGGGGGTTGCCCCCGACGATGGTCGACTCAAGCCCCACCGGGCAAGGACCGGCATCAACAACGGCATCAATCCGACCGCCCAATCCTTCCATGACGTGCATCGCCGTTGTCGGGCTGATACGCCCCGATGGGTTGGCGGATGGGGCCGCGACAGGCCCGTCAAAGACGCGCAGCACGTCCTGTGCCGCCGGATGCGCAGGCACCCGCAGCGCGAGCGTGTCGAGACCCGCCGTGACCAGCGGCGACAGACCGTGCCCATCCACGAGCGGTGCCACCAGCGTCAGTGGCCCAGGCCAGAAGCTTTGGGCAAGGTCGGCCAGCACGCCCGTGATGTCGGCATATCGACGCGCCATATTCAGATCCGGCACATGCACGATCAGCGGATTGAAGCGCGGACGTCCCTTTGCGTCAAAGATGCGCGCCACCGCGTGGCTGTTCCGGGCGTCCGCGCCCAGACCATAGACCGTTTCGGTTGGAAATGACACCAACCCGCCCGCCGCCAAGAGCCGCGCGGCCTCGGCGATCCCGCTCGCATCCGCGGGCAACAGGGCTGTCTCGCTTTGTGTCATCCGACCTTGTCCGCTTTCTCGTGACGCCGCGTTTGAGTTGCGGTACGCCCATCAGAAACGCATCTATGATTTCAAACATGCCCCTTTAAGCGCGGTTGCTGCGCTTGCCAAGACTTTGATACCGGAGCTGACACATGCCATATCGCGCCCCCGTGGACGACTATACCTTCCTCTTCGATCATATCGTTGGACTGGATCAGGTCGCCGCCACCGACCGTTTTGCAGATGCGACGTCCGATGTCACAACCGCGATCCTCACCGAAGCGGGCAAGCTCTGCGAAGACATTATCGCCCCTCTACAACGTGCCGGTGACTTGCACCCAGCAAAGCTGGAAAACGGTGTCGTCAGGACCTCGCCCGGCTATGCCGATGGGTACAAGGCCATCGCCGAAGGCGGCTGGGTCGGTATCGCGGCGGATCCTGAATATGGCGGCATGGGCCTGCCGATGACGGTGACCACTGCGGTGAACGAGATGATGTCGGCGGCCTGCCTGTCGCTGCAACTGGCACCCCTGATGACGCAGGGTCAGATCGAAGCGCTGGAACACCACGCCTCGGACGAGATCAAGACGCTGTATCTGCCCAAGCTGATCTCGGGCGAGTGGACGGGCACCATGAACCTTACCGAGCCACAGGCCGGATCGGATGTTGGTGCCCTTTCGTCCAAGGCCGAGGACAACGGCGACGGTACCTACAGCATCTCGGGCCAGAAAATCTACATCTCCTGGGGCGACAACGACTTTACCGAAAATGTCTGCCACCTTGTGCTCGCGCGTCTGCCGGGCGCGCCTGCCGGGACCAAGGGGATTTCCCTGTTCCTCGTCCCGCGCAATATCCCGGACGAAAACGGTAACCCGGGCGTTGCCAACACGCTCAAGGTCGTGAGCCTTGAACACAAGATGGGCCTGCACGGCTCGCCCACCTGTGTCATGCAATACGACAATGCCAAGGGCTGGATGGTCGGCCCCGAGGGCGGTGGCATGGCGGCCATGTTCACCATGATGAACAACGCGCGACTTGGCGTCGGGGGGCAGGGCGTGGGCGCTGCCGAAGGGGCGTACCAGCACGCACTCAGCTACGCGCTGGACCGCAAGCAGGGCAAAACCGAAGGCGACACCGGCACCATCATTGACCATGCGGACGTGCGCCGGATGCTGATGACCATGCGCGCCGAAACATACGCAGCGCGCGGCATCGCACTGCTGTGTGCCAAGGCGATCGACATGACCACGGCCACCGATGACGAAACCTGGAAATCCCGCGCGGCTTTGCTAACGCCAATTGCCAAAGCCTTTGGCACGGACATCGGCAACGAAGTGGCGGGCATGGGCATCCAAGTCCACGGCGGCATGGGCTTTGTCGAGGAAACGGGGGCAGCCCAATACGCCCGCGATGTACGTGTCACCACCATCTACGAAGGGACCAACGGCATCCAGGCCATGGATCTTGTGGCGCGCAAGATGATGGACGGGGGCGAGGCCGCGGCCCGCATTTTCGACGAAATCGAAACGGCTGCCGAAGCTGCCCGCGCCACCTTCCCGAAGATGGCGGAAGCGGTCTGGCAGGCAAGCGAGACGCTCCGCGAGACGACGGAATGGATGATCGCGCAGAACCACCGCGTCCGGTTTGCGGGGGCTGTGCCGTACCTGCGCGCCTTTGCCCGCGTGCTGGGTGGCCATATCCACCTGCAATCCGCTCTCAATGATCAGGGCGGCGCGCATGAAAAAGTGGCACGCTTCTACATCCAGCGGCTGCTGCCCGAACATGACAGCCTGCTTGCACAGGCACAGGCAGGCGACTACGACGTCTATGCACTGACACCAGAAGAGTTCGCCGCCTGATGAAAGACACACCGCCCGCTGGACTGAGATATCCGTGGGCGGAAGCGCCAGAGCACGGGGCTACCATCGAAGTGGCCCCCGGTGTCCTCTGGATGCGGTTGCCTCTGCCGATGAAGTTGGATCACGTGAACGTCTACGCGCTGGACGATGGCGACAGCTGGACCGTGATCGACACGGGCTTTGCATCCAAGAAAACGAAAGCCATCTGGCAATCGCTGATGGAAGGCCCGTTGGGCGGAAAACCAATTGCGCGCGCGATCGTCACCCACCATCACCCCGACCACGTCGGGTTGGCGGGATGGCTGCAATCCGATTTCGGGGCGGAACTCATCACGACACGCACCGCGTGGCTGTTTGCACGTATGCTGACGCTGGATGTGCAGGAAACTCCGACGCAAGAGACACTGGACTTCTACCGCAGCGCAGGCATGGACAAGGCGATCTACGATCAGCGCGCCGATGAACGCCCCTTCAACTTCGGGGACATCGTGGCACCCATGCCGCTGGGCTACACGCGGATCAAGCAGGGTGACACGATCACCATGGGTGGACGAACATGGGACATCCACATTGGCAATGGCCACGCCCCTGAACACGCCACGTTCTGGAGCCGAGACGACAACCTCGTCCTCTCCGGAGATCAGATACTACCGTCCATCAGCCCCAATATCGGTGTCTATGCGACGGAACCCATGGCCGACCCTATTGGTGATTGGCTGGAAGCCTGCGAACGGCTCAAACTGCTGGCGCGCGATGACCACCTTGTGCTGGGCGGACATAAGTTGCCGTTCACCGGTTTGCCCACACGGATGCGGCAACTGATCGACAACCACCATGGCGCACTCAAGCGGCTGATTGAGTATATTGACACCCCTAAGGCAGCCTCCGAGTGTTTTGCACCGCTCTTCAAGCGCAAGATTGGCGAAGGCGAATATGGCCTCGCACTGGTTGAAGCTGTCGCGCATCTGTCGCACCTTTACCAAGAAGGGCGGGCGAGCCGCACCCGACGGGAGGATGGCGCGTGGGTCTACCAGCGCGCCGAGTGACAGGAGCAGGTCATGAATGACGAGATCAAAACGGCAGCCGAAGCGGTGGAAGCCGATGCCTTGCCGCGTGCATATGAGGTGCATTGTGACCCCGACGCGCGCAATGCCGCGGATCAGCCGGTGCCCAAGGGCGTAAGTAAAACCCCGACCGAGAACAAAAGCCCGGCCCAATGGGCCTATGAGCGCATCATCATGTACCTCAAGAATTTCGAGGAAAACCTGGATAACGAACACGAGGTGGCCATGGGGTTCACCGGTGGCGATGCCGGTGTGCTGCGAATCGAGGGGATGGGATATTTCCCGCCTGACGTGGTCACGTTTTATGGTTCGGATCCGACAGGGTCGAAAACGCAGTTGATCCAGCACGTCAGCCAGTTGAATGTCATGCTGCGCGCGTTGCCGAAGGCAGTAGAACAGGCGGAACCGAACCGGATCGGTTTTCGGTTGGCCCAGGACCTCGAAGAGGAATAGAACCGTGCCGCAAAGACGCAGTGACACGACACCGCGGATGCGCTAAAGCGCAGCGCAGCTATTTGGACAAGGGAACCGGATATGGCAGATCACAAAGCGGGCGAGATGGACATTGAGGTCCAGGAAAAAACCTTTGACGGGTTCATGTCTTGGGTCACATGGTCGGTGATCGTGATCCTCGTCCTTCTTATCGGTATGGCGATCTTCATTTCATAAAGCCTTTTGCATCTTGACGATTGATTGGGGAGTACGGGTATGCGTTTGATTGCATCCCTCGCAGTGTGTGTCACGCTTGCCGGATGCGCGCCGCCTCCCACTGTGTCTTACGCGTCAAATGAACGTGTGGCGTCCGTCGCCTATCGCGAACCGGGTCCGGCCACCATTACGGTGCTGACCATGGTCAGCAATCGCGACGGGTCTGGTGGGCATTCGGCCCTGATGATCAACGGCAGCCAGCGCGTGATCTTTGACCCGGCAGGGTCCTTCGTGAACGACCGTGTGCCGGAGCAGCAGGACGTGCTCTATGGCGTGTCGCCTGCCGTTCTGGCGGGATACAAAAGCGCACACGCGCGCAGCACCTATCACGTTGTCAGTCAGACCGTGGAAGTGACCCCCGAACAGGCCGAGATTGCGTTGCGGCTGGCCCGTCAGAATGGTGCGGTGGCTCGTGCGTTCTGCACCAATGCCAACACGGCGCTGCTACGCCAGGTGCCGGGTTTCCAAGACATCCGCACCACCTTCTTTCCGACCAACCTGATGGAACAGATGGCCGCGCGCGTCGGCGTGATGGAAGAGAAGTATTACGAAGACGACGAAGGCACGATTGTCGACGGCGTCGAAAACCTTGTCATTGCCGAGTGACGGGGCCGGACGCTCTTTGACTGTGTCAAAGTCGCCCCGCCCGCCGTCCCGTCAGAGCACATAGATCAACAGAAACAGCGTTGCGGCCCCCGCGCCGATGGCGGCAAACACGTTCCGCGTCCACATCCCCACCGCGAGCGTTGCAATGGCAGCCCCGACGCGCGTGATGTCCGTGCTGCCGCCTTCACCGGAGTAGACGACCAGCGGTGCAACCAAGGCAGGCAGGATCGCGACGGCCGTATAGCGTAAGTGGCGCAGTAGCCAGGCAGGCAGGGGGCGGTCTCCGACAAAACCCAGAAAGGTGAAGCGCAACAGGAAGCTGCCCACGCCAAGGCAGATGATCACGGTCCATAAGGTCGCAGTGTCTATCATGGTGAGCGCCCTTTCAGCCAAAGCTCGGCCTGCGCGCCCGCCATCATTCCTGCCGCCCCGGCAATGATCAGGCCAAGCGAGTAGGGGACTGACACCGCCAGCAGCCCGACGATCACAGCCACCGTGGCGGCGATCAGATGTGGCAAGGTGCGCACCATGGGTGCAACCATGGACAAGAACGCGATCGGCAGGGCGAAATCGAGGGGCAAGTCCGCGGGCAGCTGCGTTCCGAGAGCGGCACCGGCGTAGCTCATCCCGAACCAGACGATCATCACAAGGAGGCAGGTGCCGAAATAGTAGGCCATGCGCTGCGGTATGGTCAGATCCGGGACCGCCTCGAACTTTGCGTGACTCAAGGCATAGCTTTGATCGACCAGCAGATAGGCGGCGAACACGCGCTGCCACAGCGGGGCACGGCCCAGATAGGGGGTCAGCGCCGCCGAATACATCGCCACGCGCAGGTTCACGGCCAGTGCTGACAGGATGACCACGACTGTCGGCGCATCGTTTTCCATCACCTGCAACGCGGTGAACTGGGCGGCACCCGCAATGACGGCCAGCGAAAAGGTCATCACCTCGAACACGTTCAGCCCCGCTTCGGTCGCGAGCACGCCGAACAGCATGGCAAACGGGCCAGCCACGAAGATGAACGGTGCGCC
The DNA here is from genome assembly GCF_947496075.1 of uncultured Tateyamaria sp. Lineage (GTDB taxonomy): Bacteria > Pseudomonadota > Alphaproteobacteria > Rhodobacterales > Rhodobacteraceae > Tateyamaria. The sequence goes on along the minus strand of NZ_CANMBJ010000005.1, from coordinate 214,454 downwards.
GTCGCGCACACCCGCCCAAAAAGCGGATTTGGTGGTGGTGATGGGCATGAGGGGGCCTTAGACTATTCGCCAAGACTTACGAACAACCAAGGGGGGATGCAATTGGCACGTGACAGCGATCAAAGCGGATACCTGATTGCGCCCGATCCATCGGCACCTCGACTGACGCGCGCCGTAACCGGGTTTGACCACACCGGGGCCGAAACAGAAATCTCGGTGGTCGAGGAGCGGCCCCTGACCATCTATCTGAACGGGCAGGAAATTGTCACTGCCATGACCATTGGCGATTACCCCGACTATCTGGCGCTTGGCTTTCTGCGGAACCAGCGGATGCTGACCGATGCGGACACGGTGACGCGCGTCGACTATGACGAGGAATTGGAGACGGTTGTTGTCCGCACTGAGAACCCCACGAACCACGAAGACAAGCTGAAGAAAAAGACGCGCACCAGCGGCTGCGCGGTGGGCACCGTCTTTGGCGACATGATGGAGGGGCTGGAGGATGTCACGCTGCCACAGGCGCAGGTCCGTACCTCATGGCTTTACGCCCTCAGCGCTGCCATCAACCGCACGCCGTCGCTCTACCTTGAGGCCGGGGCAATCCACGGCACGGTACTGTGCCAGCAGGACCAACCGCTAGTCTACATGGAAGACGTGGGCCGCCACAACGCGGTGGACAAGGTGGCGGGCTGGATGCTGCAAACAAGCAGCAACCCAGCGGACAAAATCCTCTACACCACCGGTCGCCTCACCTCTGAAATGGTAATCAAGACGGCGCTCATGGGCATCCCCGTCCTTGCGTCCCGCTCGGGCTTCACCGCCTGGGGCGTTGAGATCGCACGCGAAGTGGGACTCACGCTGATCGGACGGATGCGAGGACAGCGTTTCGTCTGCCTGAGCGGAGAAGAACGCCTGATCCGCGACACCGACCCGGCCAGCGTCAAGGATGAACCAAAGGGCGCAGGGCGCAAGGGGACCGCGTGACCGATACTCTTACCCTGAACTACACGGTCGATGAAGCCTCGGCCCGCGACATGCTCGACGGTATGATGCCAGCCCCTGCTGCCATGCAACGGCTCAGCAAAGCAGCCTCCGTATCGCTGTCGGCCATAGCGATGATTATCGGTATGCTCACCGGTTTCGCAATCTCGTTCTACGCCAGGCTGGGCGAAATCGCATTTTCCATCCTTCCCATTGGTCTTGGCTTAGGGTGCGTTGTGGCCTGCTATGTCTGGGCGCGGCGGGTCAACAGGCAGGTGCGCCAATCACAGATCGACGTGATGCGCCCGGGTTCTCCGGTCAGCTACGTTTTTGATACATCCGGTCTTTCCCTCAAGACATGGTGTCAGCAGTGGCAAACCAGTTGGGCCGGGGTGACTGAAATCAGAACCTCCGACAAGGGACTGGTGATCATGTGTGGACTTGTCGGGTTCGCCATCCCACGCGCCGCGCTGGGCGATCACCCCGATGCCACGAGCACACAAATCACGAACCTATGGACACAGCACAAATGACCCCACCCCTCGGTGTGATCCTCGCGGGCGGGTTGGCCACGCGCATGGGCGGCGGCGACAAGGGACTGCTGCTGGCCGGCGACAAACGTCTGATTGACCATGTGATCGACCGGCTCAGCCCCCAAGTGGCAGACCTGGCGCTCAACGTAAACGGCGACCCGGCCCGTTTTGCAGACCTGAACCTGCCGGTGGTCCCCGACAGCATCGAAGGCTTCGCAGGTCCCCTCGCGGGCGTCCTCGCCGGTCTCGATTGGGCAGCGGAGCAGGGCGCAGACACCATCGTGACCGCCGCCGCCGACACACCGTTCTTTCCTTGTGATCTCGTCCCGCGCCTGCAGCTGGCCACCGAAGGGATGCAGCACCCTCTGGCCCTTGCCGCTACCCCCGATCCCAAGCGGGGGCAGGCGCGGCACCCCACCTTCGGGCTCTGGCCCGTCGCCCTGCGCGATGACCTGCGCGCGGCCCTTGAGGACGGGTTGCGCAAGGTGGTCCTATGGACCGACAAGCATGATGGCCGCACCGCCCTTTTCCCGGACGAGGCGGCATTCTTCAACGTCAACACGCCCGAAGACCTCGCGCGTGCAAAGGATATGGCATGAGACTTTACGGCGTCGTTGGCTGGAAAAACGCGGGCAAGACCGGCCTGATGGAACGACTGGTGACCGAGATCACCGGGCGCGGCCACTCGGTGTCGACCGTCAAACATGCGCACCATACCTTCGATGTGGATCATCCCGGCAAAGACAGCCACCGCCACCGCGTCGCTGGCGCGTCCGAGGTGCTGCTTGCCTCCCGCAACCGTGTGGCGCTCATGCAGGAGTTACGGGATCAGGATGAACCGACGCTCGATCAACTTCTGACCCGGCTCAGCCCAGTCGATCTGGTACTGGTCGAGGGGTACAAACGCGACGCGCATCCCAAGGTCGAGGCGCATAGGGCCGAGACGGGCAACGCGCTGATCGCCCCCGACGATCCTACCGTTCGGGCTATTGCCAGCGATACGGCCCTGACGATGGACCGCCCGGTCTTCGATCTGAACGACACCAAATCCATTGCTGATTTCATCCTTTCCGAGGTTGGATTGTGAGTGTCGGCGACACCGGCGCGGTGTTCGACACCATAATCGTCGCGGATTGGTCGGCAGGCAAAAGGCGGCCTGCGCGGCCCAGCAAAGACTCCATCTGGCTCGGCATCGCCCGCGATGGCGTGGCTGAGACACCGATCTACTGCCGGTCCCGACAAGATGCTGAAAACCGGATCAACCAGATCATCGACGATGAAACCGCGGCTGGGCACCGGATGCTTTTGTCGTTCGACTTCCCCTTTGGATACCCGCGTGGCTTTGCCCGCCATATCACAGGTCAGGATGATCCTTTCGTGCTCTGGGATTGGATCAGTGCACGGATCACCGATGCAGCCGACGGCACCAATAACCGTTACGCCGTCGCCGAAGAGATGAATGCGCTTTTTGAGGGGTCCGGTCCCTTCTGGGGTAAGCCAAACGACCGCGACTGGCCCGCGGTTCCCTACCGCAAGGCCGATATCACCTACGACATCGTGCCCGAACGCCGCACCTGTGACTTGGCGGCCAAGGCCGCCTCGAGCTGTTTCCAACTGGCTTTCCCGCCCACGGTCGGTGGCCAAGTCCTCATGGGCTTGCCAACGCTCAACCGCCTGCGCGCCCGCAACGGTGTCGCGGTTTGGCCGTTCGAGGACTGGAACGATGCGTCGGTCGTGTTGGCAGAAATCTGGCCCGGCCTCATCGAACCCGCCGTCAAGGCCACGCAAACCGACGATATCCGCGATGCTGTGCAGGTGCGCCTGCTGGCGGCGGCCCTATCGCGCTTGCCAGCGGCCACATTGCAGACTTGGATGACCGACCTGCCGGATGTCGCGCGCGAAGAGGCGTGGATCCTCGGTGCGGGCCACAATGCAGAACTCGTTTCATATGCCGAGGACACAGATGCCGCCGCTTAAGAACGACTGTTTCGCTCTGCCGCCCGGTGTCCACTGGACACCGGTGGACGAGGCTTTGGCCGACCTGCGGACCCGCTTGTCCTGTGTTGTGGGGGAAGAGGTTTTACCTGTTGCAGACGCTCTTGATCGCATCCTTGCCACCGACATCACCGCGCCGCGTGCCCATCCCCCGCTGCCAAACACGGCCGTAGATGGTTACGGGTTCCTTAACGGACGCGGGGAGGGGGACCACCATATCCCGCTTGTCGCCCAACATATGCCAGCCGGTGCGACCCCCGACGCAAGTGTCCCCGCGGGGACAGCCATTCGAATCCTCACGGGCGCCGCGCTTCCGCCCGGCGTTGACACCGTCATTCTGCAAGAGGATGTGACAGTCGAGGATGATGCCATCCACTTCACCGGACCCATCAAGCAGGGGGCCAACACCCGCAAGGCGGGCGAAGATGTCGAAGCGGGTGATGTGATCGCCCAAGCAGGGCGTAGATTGACGCCTGCGGACCTTGCCTTGCTCTCTGCCGTGGGTGTGGCTGAGGTGCGTGTTCGTCGCTCGTTGCGTGTCGGTATCCTGTCCACCGGGGATGAATTGGTCCAACCGGACGATGATGCTGGGCCGGGTCAGATCTACGACGCGAACCGGCCCATGCTGCGCGGACTGATTGCACGTCTTGGGCATGTGCCCGTCGATCTGGGCCATGTGGTTGATGATCGGGCAGCTTTGCGCGCGCGTCTTGATCAAGGTGCAGAGCAAGCGGATGTCATCTTTACCAGTGGCGGTGCCTCTGCGGGGGATGCAGACCACGTGTCGGCCTTGTTGAACGAGGCGGGGGCGATGGCGCTGTGGCGTGTGGCGATCAAGCCCGGGCGACCCTTGGCCCTGGGAATGTGGCAGGGCAAACCCGTCTTTGGACTGCCGGGGAACCCTGTGGCTGCGATGGTCTGCACGCTTGTGTTTGGTGCGCCTGCGCTGTCGTTGTTGGCCGGAGCGGACTGGAAAAGCCCGCAGGGGTTCATGGTCCCCGCGGGATTTGCCAAGACCAAGAAGGCCGGGCGGCGTGAGTTTTCTCGGGCTCGAATCCGCGGCGGTCAGGTCGAGGTTTTTGCCTCCGAAGGGTCTGGACGGATCAGTGGGCTCAGCTGGGCCGAGGGGCTGGTCGAGTTGCCGGACGAGGCGATGTCGGTTCGCCAAGGCGACCTTGTACGCTTCATCCCCTGGGCGGGGTTTGGCACCTAGTCGAACGTTCCCGCCACGCGGCCCAGCAGCATGAAAGCGCGGGCGGTGCGGGTGTCACTCAGGGCTGAGAGTTCGGCATCCGTGGCCGTCTCGGTAAAAGTGGACACCGTCTGGTCAAAGCGGCGCAGGAAGTGGTGCGCCGCATCGCGGAAGATCGGGTCCTGCTTCATGCGGCCAGCAGACAGCGCCAATGACGAACGGTCCCGCACGCCGCCCAACGGAGCGACGGCACGTCCGCGCGCACCTTGGGCAAACTGGCGCCACACTTCGGGCCGAGCACGGTCGGGGCGCAGGTCGTCCATGTAGATACCGTCCTGACTAAGCAGGGTCAGGATGTCCTGTGCGGCCTGGACGAGCTTCGACGTCTCCCGGTCGCGCATGGCCTTCCGGAGTGCGGCAAAGCCTTCTTCGTCTTCTGCCGTTTCGGGGAAGTTCAGGGCGCGGATGAAATCCTCGGTCGCAAGCGGCGGAGCTATGTCTTCGGCACTGGTGCCGAGCGCAAGGGTGGGTTGGTCACCGCTGGGTTCCGGCTGCGCTGCGGGTTGCTGGGCCGGGGCTTGCTCGCGGCGGCTTTGGAAAGTTGCAAGCGCCGATTCTGTCTTGCGGGTGGCGGCGGCAATCTCATCCAGTTTGCGGGCCACGGACGGCTCATCCGCCACGTTGCGCCCCTGATTCTGGGCGATATAGGCGTGCCGGATCGCGTCGATGGCGGTCTGTAAACGCTGGCTTTCCTCGCGCATCACCTTGCTGGACCGGGCCGCCGTCGCCGCAACCCAGATCATCGCGATCGGCATGAAGATGGCGAGCATCGTGATCAGAAACCGCAGACCTTCGCCTGTCCCCGCAGGGTCATCACCAGCCAGCAGGAAATAGGCCGCTGCCCCGACCAGCCAGATGGCGGTCAGGATCAGCGCGGCAACTTCGATCCCTGTGACACCCCCTTCATTGGGTTTGTCATAGATACCCAGGGGTGTCGGGCGCGTTTGTGGTTCGGGCTTTTCGGCCATGGCCTCAGCTATAGCTGATTTTCAGGACTTCATAGGACTTTTCGCCGCCCGGCGTGCGCACTTCGACGCTGTCGCCCTCTTCCTTGCCGATCAGGGCGCGGGCGATGGGCGATTTTATGTTCAAAAGGCCCTTTTCGATGTTGGCTTCGTACTCACCAACGATCTGGTAGGTCTTTTCCTCGTCCGTATCTTCGTCCACCAGCGTCACGGTCGCGCCGAACTTAATGGCCCCGGACAGCTTGGTGGGATCGATCACTTCGGCCAGCGAGATCACGCTCTCGAGCTCTTTGATCCGCCCTTCGATAAAGGACTGCTTTTCCTTGGCCGAATGATATTCCGCGTTCTCGGACAGGTCACCATGTTCGCGCGCCTCGGCAATCGCCTTGATGATTGCGGGGCGTTCCTCGGACTTGAGGTGCTTCAATTCCGTTTCCAGTGCGGTCGCACCGGCGCGGGTCATTGGGATCTTTTCCATTGGCGTCGTCCTAATAACAGGCGGCGGCCCGCGATGGAGCCGCCGTTGTTTGCGATAGGAGATACCTGACCCAATGGAGCGGGGGAATGCAAGAGGGTTTGGGGCTTTGCCCCCGGCGCGGCGCGCCTCCCCCATGGTATTTTCGGTCAGAAGAATGAACAGGCGTCCCGGAAACGGTCTGGGGGACCGTTTCGCCTGTGAATGGGCGGAGCCCTATTCGTATTGCACCACCTCGAACTCGATATTGTCCTTGTCATGAAAATAGAAGCGGCGGCCCGGTTCATAGTCGTGGTGCTGGCCCACGCGGAACCCCTGTTCGCGTGCGGCGTTCTCGATCCCTTCGAGGTCGTCCGTCACGATGGCAATGTGGTTGAGCCCGCCGATGGTCGCATAGGAGTTATCGGTGGCCTTGCCCGCCGCGTCCTGCGTGTACAGCGCGAGATAGTGTTTGTCGGTCCCGACGTGGACGGTGCGCCCGACCTCCATCGCGTTGCCGGCCCACCGGATATGCCAGCCAAAGAGGTCGCACATCCATGCTGCGGTCGCATCCGGGTTGGAAACGGTGAGATTGGTGTGTTCGAGCATTGCGGGCATGATCTGGTCCTTTCGTCATGTGGTCTTTCCTTTTCAGGTCGATGAGGGCATCCTGCGACCTCAAGTTAACTTGAGGTCAAGGACTTTTTTCATGGCTGTATCCGAGGGTTTGAGCATTGGCGAAATCGCGTCACGGACAGGGTTGGCCGTGTCGGCCATTCGTTACTATGAGGACGAGGGGCTGGTGGCCCCGTGGCGCAATGCCGGTGGGCAGAGGCGGTTTCAGCGTGCAGACATCCGGCGGTTGAGCTTCATCATGGTGGCGCAGCAATTTGGCTTCACGCTGGCCCAGATAAAGGCAGAACTGGACCTGCTGCCCCGCCACCGCGCCCCGAACAAGCGGGACTGGGCACGCATCAGCGTGGAATTTCGGGAAGGTCTGGACGAGCGTATCGCGCGGCTGGAAAAACTGCGCGATACATTGGATGGGTGCATCGGTTGTGGCTGTTTGAGCCTTGAGGTTTGTGCGCTGTACAATCCGAAGGATACGGCAGCGGACAAGGGGCAGGGGCCACGCTATCTGATGGGGGACACGCCGCCCTAGTCGTAGGTTTGTCCGATCAGCATCGTTGGGGTGACGTTGGTAAAGTTGGCTAAGTCGGCCAGCACGGGGCCGGCGCTGGCCAGTGTTGCGTCTAGCGCGGCCTGATCCGCAAAGACAAAGGTGGCAATGGCGTGAAAGCCAGGTGGTGTATCAGGTCCGCCTGCAAGCCCTTTGGTCACCACTTGGCTTTGAATATGCGCACCCATGTGTTCGGACACGAGATCCATGTGGCTGGATTGGTAATAGGCGTCGTCAAATGTGGTGTCGTCGCTGACAGGATAGAGCACTTGCAGGGTCATAGGCATTGTCCGGGTCCTTGTGTTGCGTGTGACCACCATGCGCGGACGCGCAGATTCGGCAAACCGTGGTGTCTGTTGGTGAAGGAAACGTGTTGGATTGAATGTGCATGAAATTGCGGCTTCGGTTTGCTTGACGTGATGCGTCGCCACGTCATTTGCCATAACGTGTCGTCGTTTCGTGAATTTTTGATGGATTTTTTCACGAAGACAGTTCACCACATTGCGCAAAGCCTATCTGTAGGCTAGCGACACGGAAATTTGCGCAAAGGCGCGGGAGAATAGGGGAGCCGCCACATGGCAGAGATTGAACGCGAAGCGATGGAATATGACGTGGTGATCGTTGGGGCCGGCCCGGCGGGCCTGTCAGCGGCCATTCGTCTCAAGCAGTTGGACGCCGACCTGAACGTGGTTGTATTGGAAAAGGGGTCCGAAGTGGGTGCCCATATCCTGTCCGGCGCTGTGCTGGATCCCAGCGGTCTGGACGCATTGATCCCTGATTGGAAGGAAAAGGGCGCGCCGCTGAACGTGCCGGTCAAGGACGACAATTTCTATATGCTGGGCGAGGCGGGTCAGGTCCGTATCCCCAACTTCCCGATGCCGCCCCTGATGAACAACCACGGCAACTACATTGTCTCGATGGGCAATGTATGTCGCTGGATGGCCGAGCAGGCCGAGGAAATGGGCGTCGAAATCTTCCCCGGCATGGCCTGTTCCGAACTGGTCTATGGCGACAATGGCGAGGTGAAGGGCGTTGTGGCTGGTGTGTTCGGTCTCGAAGAGGACGGGTCGATCGGCGAGAACACCGAGCCGGGCATGGAGCTGCACGGCAAGTACGTGTTCCTGTCCGAAGGTGTGCGTGGGTCACTGTCGAAAGAAGTCATCGCCAAGTATGACCTGTCGAAGGGCAAGGAACCGCAGAAATACGGCCTGGGCATGAAAGAGATCTGGGAGATTGATCCGGCAAAGCACAAGGAAGGGTCGGTGACCCACACGATGGGCTGGCCCCTTGGATCGAACGCGGGCGGCGGATCTTTCATCTACCACCTTGAGAACAATCAGGTTTATGTCGGTTTCGTCGTTCACCTGAACTACAAGAACCCGCACCTGTTTCCCTACATGGAGTTCCAACGCTTTAAGCATCATCCGATGGTGGCAGAGCTGCTCAAGGGCGGGAAGCGCGTGGCCTATGGCGCGCGGGCAATCTCCGAAGGCGGATACCAGTCGATGCCCAAGATGGTGGCACCCGGCGTGGCGCTGCTGGGCTGTTCGGTGGGCATGGTCAACGTGCCGCGCATCAAAGGCAACCACAACGCGATGCATTCGGGCATTCACGCAGCCGAAGCGGCGTTTGAAGCGATCAAGGCGGATCGATCCGGTGACGAATTGACGGCGTACGAGACCGAAGTACGCAATGGCGTTATCGGTAGCGACCTCAAGAAGGTGCGCAACGTGAAGCCGCTGTGGTCCAAGTACGGCCTCACGGCCAGCCTCGTGCTGGGCGGCTTCGATATGTGGACCAACACGCTGGGCTTTTCGCTGTTTGGCACGATTGGCCACGGCAAGAACGACGCCGACGCCACCGAAGAGGCAAGCAAGCACAAACCCATCGACTATCCCAAGCCTGATGGCACGCTGTCCTTTGACCGGCTGACCAACGTGTCCTTCAGCTTTACCAACCACGAGGAAAGCCAGCCTGCGCACCTCAAGCTGACCGATGCGGATGTGCCTGTGAACGTGAACCTTGCAAAATATGCCGGTCCGTCGGCCCGGTACTGTCCGGCAGGCGTTTATGAGTTCGTTGAGGAAGAGGGCAAGGACACGCGCTTTGTCATCAACTTCCAGAACTGCGTTCACTGCAAGACCTGTGACATCAAGGATCCGGCCCAGAACATCACTTGGACCACGCCACAGGGCGGGGACGGGCCGAACTATCCTAATATGTGATCGGTTCGCGATCTCGCGCAAAATGTGAACAAAAAACGACGCCGGGCCATGTGCCCGGCGTTTTTTCAGGCACGCAACCGCTGACCATTTCGCGAGGTTCCGTTGCACATGTGCACAGACGTGCTAGCCTAATGGCCAATAACAGGCAAAAGGCAGTGCATTCCGTGATCCGATCGCTTCTTTCCAGTGTCGCTTTGGCCACCGTGCTGGCGACCACCCCGCATATCGCCCCCGCGCAATCCGTGGCCGGATCGTATCTGGCCGGACGGCATGCTGCGATCACAAGCGATTTTGAAGCGGCGGCCCGGTACTACCAGGCTGCTCTGGCCCGAGATCCGGGCAACGTGGAACTGATGGAAGACGCCATCGTTTCGCAGCTGGCGCTGGGCCGTGTGGATCGTGCCCTGCCCATCGCGCGCCTTGTCGAAGAGCAGGACGTGCGGAGCCAGGCCGCGCATATGGTCATCATCGCCGACATGTTGGCGCGGGAAGACTATGCTGGCTACCTGGAGCGTGACGTGGAGACGCAGGGTATCGGCCCGCTTGTCGACGGGTTGCTGAACGCCTGGGCCCTTGTCGGGGCCGAAGATATCGAAGGGGCATTGGCCGCCTTTGACGCCGTGTCCGAACAGCGGGGCGTGCGCGGTTTCGCCATGTATCACAAGGCGATGGCGCTGGCCGGCCTGGGCCAGTTCGAAGCCGCCGGAGAGATTTTCGAGGCCGAAGGTTCTGGTCCTCTGCAACAGACCCGCCGCGGTGCCATGGCACGCGCCGAGGTGCTGTCGCAACTGGGGCGTAACGACGAGGCCATTGCATCGCTTGAAGTGGCTTTTGGCACCGTGAGTGACCCGGAGCTCGATGCGATGACACTGGCGCTTGAGGCGGGGGAGACGCTGGCCTTTACCCACATCACCTCTGCCCGTGACGGGATGGCCGAGGTGTTTTATTCGCTGGCAGGTGCTCTGCGACAGGACGCAGGGGCGGACTACACCCTGCTTTATGGCCGGATTGCGCGGCACTTGCGGCCCGATCACGTCGACGCACTGCTGCTGAACGCTGATCTGCTGGAAACGCTGGAACAGTTCGATCTGGCCAACGCGGTCTACAAGCAGGTGCCGGCCGATCACCCTGCCTTCCACGCGGCTGAACTGGGCCGGGCTGCGGCTTTGCGCGAATCTGGCAAACCTGACGCGGCAATCGAAGTGCTTGAGCAGTTGGCCAAACGCTTTGGTGACCTGCCATTGGTTCATTCTACCTTGGGCGATGTGCTGCGCCAGCAAAACCGGTTCGAGGCCGCCGTGGCAGCCTATGACCGCGCGCTGGACCTGACCGACCCGGATGATCGCCGTGCGTGGTTCCTGCATTATGCCCGCGCCATTTCGCATGAACGGCTCGAGGAATGGCCCGAGGCCGAGGCTGACTTTCGGCGCGCGCTGGAGCTGAACCCCGGGCAGCCGCAGGTGCTGAATTACCTTGGTTATTCGCTGGTCGAAAAGCAGATCAAGCTGGACGAAGCGCTTGAGATGATCGAACAAGCCGTCGAGGCAAGCCCGGACAGCGGGTATATCGTCGATAGCCTTGGCTGGGTGCTGTACCGTCTGGGCCGCTACGAAGAAGCGGTTGGTCATATGGAGCGTGCGGTCGAGCTGATGCCAGTCGATCCGGTGGTCAATGACCATTTGGGCGATGTGTACTGGGCCGTGGGACGTGAACGCGAAGCGCGGTTCCAATGGATGCGCGCCTTGAGCTTTGTCGATCCAGCGGACACGGATGCTGAGGCGGACCCGGCGCGGATGCGGCGCAAGCTGGATGTGGGCCTCGACGCGGTGCTGGCCGAAGAAGGCGCGGAGCCACTGCAGGTGGCGAATGGCGACTGAGGTCTTTGCACCTGCCAAGATCAACCTGACCCTGCATGTGACCGGCCAACGCGCAGATGGCTACCACCTACTTGATTCCCTTGTGGTTTTTGCTGATGTCGGTGATCGGCTGACCATCGACCCCGCCCCCCGAATGCGTCTGGATGTGTCGGGGCCGTTCTCTGTTGGCGTGCCGACCGACGAACGGAACCTTGTTTGGCGCGCAGCGGAGCTGGCTGGCGCGGCTGTGCGGATTTCTTTGGAAAAGAATCTGCCCCATGGGGCGGGTATCGGTGGTGGATCATCCGATGCGGCCGCGACCCTGCGCGCCCTCGGGGCCGAGGCGCACGCGTTGGCATTGGGTGCCGATGTTCCGGTATGCCTGTTGGATGCCCCGCAGCGGATGCGCGGCATTGGAGAGGTGGTGGCGCCAGTTGGCGGCGTGCCCTCTCTGGATCTGGTGCTGGTCAATCCGGGCATTCACGTGCCCACGCCAGATGTGTTCAAGCGTTTGAGGTCCAAGGACAATCCGCCGATGGACGCGCGATTGCATTGGCCGGACCACGCCACGTTTCTGGCTTGGTTGGCCGACCAGAGGAACGATCTGCAAGCGCCCGCTGCGTCCGGCAATCCGGCGATACTGGCCGCATTGAAGACGCTAAAGGGGGCCGAGCTGGCGCGCATGTCCGGGTCGGGATCGACCTGTTTCGGCGTCTATTCCGACGCCGAGACGGCCCGTGATGCGGCCGCCGAGATTGCGGAGAAGCAGCGCCGGTGGTGGGTTCGGGCTGTGAAAACGGTGGGGTCTTAGACAGGGGCGGTCAGTTGATCCGTTCGACCACGTAGTCGGCAAGATCGATCAGCATATCGCGCAGGTCATGCGCGGGCAGGGCGCCGAGTGACGCCTTGGCCTTGTCGGCCCATGCGATGGCGTCGCGCTTTGTCTCTTCCAACGCGTCGTGCTTGTGTAAAAGGTCTAGCGCGTGGTCGAGGTCGCCCTCGTCTTGCTGCCCCTTTTCGATGGTGCGCGACCAGAAGGCGCGCTCTTCCGAATCCGCCTTTGCGACAGCCTTGATCACCGGCAGTGTCAGTTTGCGTTCGCGGAAATCGTCGCCCACATTCTTGCCAGTGGCGGACGACTGGCCCTGATAGTCCAGCAGGTCATCGACAATCTGGAACGCGATGCCGAGCGCATCGCCATAGTCGAACAGGGCCTGCGTTGTTGCCTCGTCCTTGCCAGCGATCACGCCGCCCACTTCCATGGCAGCCGAGAACAGGGCCGCGGTCTTGCCCCGCACCACTTGCAGATAGATCGCTTCGTCGGTGGCAAGGTCTTGGGCCGCAGTCATTTGCAGCACTTCGCCTTCTGCGATGGTGGCGGCGGCGTCTGACAGGATGCGCAGGACGGAGATGTTGTCGGTTTCGGTCATCAGCTGGAAGCTGCGGGCGAACAGGTAGTCGCCGACAAGGACCGAAGATTTATTGTCCCAGAGCAGGTTGGCCGTGGGCCGTCCGCGCCGTTGAGCGCTTTCATCCACCACGTCGTCATGCAGCAGCGTGGCGGTGTGGATGAATTCAACTGTGGCGGCCAGATGCACATGGTAGGGTCCCGGATAGCCGCACAGATGCGCTGAGGCGAGCGTGAGCATGGGCCGCAGCCGCTTGCCACCGGCTTCGACCAGATGGCGTGTTACCTCGGGGATTCGGGGCGCGTGTTCCGATGCCATGCGGTTACGGATCAGGTCATTCACACCCTCCAGATCTGCCGCAAGATAGCTGGCAAGCCGGTCATGCGGCTTTGCGATTGTGGACGCGTCCATCACTTTCCCCATAGCACCCCTCGACAGTTAGGCCGGTGTGCCCCTACATCCATGATATGAAGGAACTTTTGCGCAGCACCGACCCGACGATCATCGCCTTTGCCTCCGCCCTTCTTGAGGGCGAGGATATAGACTGCTTTCAGATGGACGTAAATATGAGCATCCTCGAAGGTGGGATCGGAATTTTCCCACGGCGCCTGATGGTGCGGGACGATGATTATGATGCCGCTTTGCGGGTTGTGACCGACAATGACATCGACCTTGGACGCTGACCTGACCCACGATGCCTTTCTGGGTGGGCGGCTGCATTTGTGGCAACCGCGCGACGGGTATCGGGCGGGCGTTGATCCGGTGTTGCTGGCTGCCTCGGTGCCTGCGCGCGCGGGGCAATCGGTGCTGGATCTTGGGTGTGGCGTTGGGGCTGCGGCCTTGTGTCTTGGCGCGCGGGTGTCCGGGTTGGAGCTGGTCGGTGTCGAACGGCAGGCCGACTATGCCACACTTGCGGTACGGAACGGCTTGCAGGCTCATGCCGCCGATCTGACGGATATGCCCGCAGAGCTGCGAGATCGCAGCTTTGATCATGTTCTGGCCAATCCCCCCTATTTTAATCGTGCGGCGGGGCACGTGGCCGATGATTCGGGGCGCGAGGCGGGGCGCGGTGTTGAGACACCTGTTGCGGCATGGATCGATGCGGCGGCGCGACGGCTGCGGCACAAGGGCTACCTGCACATGATTCACCGGGCCGAGCGGTTGCCAGACCTTCTGGCCAGTGCCGCCGGGCGGCTGGGCAGCCCCGAGATCTGGCCGCTTTGCCCGCGGATCGGAAAAGCGGCAGAGCTGGTGATTTTTCGGGCGCGCAAGAACGGGCGCGCAGATTTTCGCCTGCATTTTCCCGTCATTCTGCACGAGGGCGCACGGCACGAGAGGGATGGCGAAAGCTATACCCATAAAATTCAGTCGGTTTTACGTGAAGGCGCTGCGCTGCACCTTTAATCCGGCGTTGACCATACATACATTTTGTAGGTCCACATGCTGCGCCTGCGGCGTGACTTATGAGCAAAGCTGTGCTTGGCTGTGGAGGCAACTTTATCAGCAAGGAGGACTGCATGAGCGTGATCGCCCATCTCGAGGAGTTGAAAAAGAAGCACCAGACCCTGAGTGATCAGGTTGAGACGGCCCAACGATCGCCGGGCGTGGATCAGATCGAAGTGGCCACCATGAAAAAGCAGAAGCTGAAACTGAAAGAGGAAATTACCCGACTTTCGAGTTAGGGCACCCCCTTCAGGCTGGCGCGGGCTGCCAAGAGCGCTCCGCCAGTGATCAGGATGGCCGCAAGGGCCAGTGACCAGCTGGGCGCAGCAACGCCAGCCAGTATCAGGACGACAGTCGACAAGAGCGGCGCCGCGTAAGAAGCGGTGCCGAGCATCTGGATATCGCCGCGTTTCACGCCGATATCCCAGACATAGAAGGCAAGCCCCACTGGGCCGAGGCCCAGCAAGATGGCGCTTGACCATCCCAAGCTACCCAATGGCCATACCGTTTCTTCCAGCATCAGGTGTAGCGGCACCGAAAGAATGGCGCTCGCCACGCAAAACACGGCAACAGATGCTGTCGGCACAGTGCCAAAACGGCGTGACAGGACGGAATAGCTGGACCAGGTGACGGCGCACGCCATGGCGAGCATGTAACCGGGCAGGGCAGCCGCATCGAACCCCGTGGACCCGCCGGTGACAATCAGCGCGGCCCCTGCAAAACCGACCACCGCCCCCAGCACGTGACCGGTGCGGAGTGTTTCCCCCGGCAGCAGGCCGGAAAACAGAACGATCAGCAGGGGCCAGAGATAGGCGATCAGGCTGGCCTCTGCCGCAGGGGCAAGGCGCAAGGCCGAAAAATAGAGCGCGTGATAGCCGAACAACCCCAATGTGCCCATGACGTAGACGTACAGGGGCACGGTCCGCAATTGGCTCAGACCGCCACTGACGGCGGTCCAGATCAACCCAAGTGTTCCGCCGATGGCAAAGCACATCGCGTTCAACAGGAATGGCGGCGTCGGCGCCGAGCCGACAGTCAGTAGGGCCAAGACGCCCCAAAGCAGCACAGCCACGAAGCCGATCATGGTGGCGGTGCCGCGTGTCATGCAGCTTGAAAATCGGATGAAGGTTTACGGATCATGCGGTCGGTGATGTAGCTTGTCTTGTCGATCTCGACGATCATCCAATCGAGGAAGGCTGCGATGTGGGGCCGGGTTTCGGCCCCTTCGGCGCAGAGAAACCGGAAACGCACGCCGGTGTCCAGCGCGTTCGGCCAAGGAGCCACAAGGCGACCGTCATGCATGTCCTTAACCACCAGTGACCGCCGACCCAACGTCACACCCATTCCTGCCAGTGCGGCATCCACCGCGTGGTCGGCCTGGCTGAACCGGGCACCGTGGGTTGGGGCAAAGTCGATCCCCATCATCCGAAACCATGTGCTCCAGTCCGCGCTTGGACGCAGATTGACGATGCTGTCGTCAAAGATCAGCGGCGCGTCCTTGAGGCTTTCTGGCGTCGGGTATTGCGCGGCGAGTTCGGGTGTCATCACCGGACAGACCCATTCCATCGCCAGCAGTTTGCTGAACATGTCCTCGTCCTTGCCGGTTCCAAAGCGGATGGCAACATCGACCCCGTCGCGGTTCAGGTCGACCATCTTTAGGGATGCCGAAAAGTGCAGTTCGATCTCGGGATGGGCTTGCGCAAAATCATAGAGCCTTGGAGCAAGCCATTTGGCGGTGAACGCTGGTCCCGCGGTGACGGTTAGCGTTCCTGTGTCCAATGTCCTCTCGGCAGCGCGCCAGGCGGCTGCCAGGGTCTGGAACCCATCAGCCATGCCGGGTGCCATGGCCCGACCGGCCTCCGTCAGCTCCACAGCGCGGTTCAGCCTATGAAACACTTGGGTGCCCAGATGTTCCTCAAGCGATTTGATTTGAAAGCTGAGGGCGGCGGGCGTGACATGCAGCTCTTCCGCGGCCTTGGCAAAGGACATGTGGCGGGCAGCGGCATCAAAGGCACGCAAGGCGGTCAAAGGGGGAAGGCGGTCAGGCATATTCACTTAAGTACAGCTTAAGTGAAGTTATGGAAAGTCTCGTTTGTGGGCTTTCATAAAAGGGCGCATATTGATCCCAATTCAGAAACGCTGATCCATCAAAGGATACCGCCCATGTTAGAGACATCCGCACACCCCGCCATCCGCCAAGGTTTGGAACGCGCCCATGCTGAGCGTGGCGCAGCCCTTGCAGACGCCTGGAACTGGTTGTTTGGGGGCAAGACTTCCCGCTGATGCGCGCGCGGCATCTTACGGGATAAAGAAGGGCCGGAGCATCGCTGCACCGGCCCTTTTTATGTCGGAATGGTCTGGCGTCAGACGAAGAATTGCGCGCCGTTGGCCGAGATGGTCGAGCCGTTGATAAAGCCCGAATCGTCGGAGGCCAGGAAAACAACGCAACGCGCGATCTCTTCCGGTTCGCCCAAGCGACCCGCCGGGATCTGGCCGATAATGCTTTCGCGCACTTTCTCAGGTACGGCCATGACCATTTCCGTCGCGATGTAGCCGGGGCAGATGGCGTTGGCGGTGATGCCTGCGCGCGCGCCTTCCTGGGCCAGAGACTTCACGATGCCCAGATCGCCAGCCTTGGTGGCGGCATAGTTCACTTGTGCGAACTGGCCTTTCTGACCGTTGATGGAAGAGATCACGATGACACGGCCAAACTTGCGCTCGCGCATGCCGGACCAGACGGGGTGAACAGTGTTGAACACGCCGGTGAGGTTGGTGTCGATGACCTGATGCCACTGTTCCGGCGTCATTTTGTGGAAGGGGGCGTCGCGGGTGATGCCCGCGTTTGCCACGACGATTTCGATGGGCCCCAAGTCAGCTTCGACCTGGGCGAGGCCCGCTTTCGATTCGTCATAGTCGGCCACGTTCCACTTGTAGGTCTTGATGCCGGTTTCGTCCGTGAACTTGGCAGCTGCCTCGTCGTTGCCCGCATAGGTGGCGGCGACGGTGTATCCTGCGTCTTTCAGGGCTTTCGAAATGGCCTCGCCGATACCGCGGGAACCGCCGGTGACAAGTGCTACACGGGACATGGGGAGAACTCCTTTTGGGTGTGTTTCGCATTGTTTCGCTTAAATGCGGTCTGGGCGCAACAATATTACGCACCTACTTTGGCCTCGAGCGAATTTTGATGGGGAAGGGGTAGGCGGCGCCGTGCGGCACCGCCTTGATCTGGATCAGTCGCGTTCGAGGCACATGGCTACGCCCATGCCACCGCCAATGCAAAGCGTGGCGAGGCCCTTCTTGGCGTCGCGGCGCTTCATTTCGAACAGCAGGGTGTTTAGGATGCGCGCGCCCGAGGCACCGATGGGGTGGCCGATGGCGATCGCACCACCGTTCACGTTCACGATCGACGGATCCCAGCCCATGTCCTTGTTCACGGCGCAGGCTTGGGCGGCAAAGGCTTCGTTGGCTTCCACGAGGTCGAGATCCTCGGGCTTCCAGCCTGCTTTTTCCAGCGCTTTGCGCGAAGCGTAGATCGGGCCGACACCCATGATCGACGGGTCAAGGCCAACAGTCGCGTAGCTGGCAATACGTGCCAGTGGCTCGATCCCGCGCTTTTCGGCATTCTCTGCGCTCATCAACAGGGCCGCGGCGGCACCGTCGTTCAGGCCGGAGGCGTTGGCGGCTGTGACCGACCCATCCTTGGTGAAAGCGGGGCGCAGTTTCTGCATGGCTTCCATGGTTGCGCCGTGGCGGATGTATTCGTCGGCATCGACCACGATGTCGCCCTTGCGGGTCTTCACGGTGAAGGCGGTGATTTCATCGCCGAACTTGCCAGCCTTCTGCGCGGCTTCGGCCTTGTTCTGCGAGGCAACGGCGAATTCGTCCTGCATATCACGAGTGATCTGCCATTGGTCGGCAACATTCTCTGCCGTTTGGCCCATATGGTAGCCGTTGAAGGCATCCCACAGACCGTCGCGGATCATGGTGTCGATGTACTTCATGTCGCCCATCTTGTGACCGGCGCGCAGGGCTGCGGCGTGGGGACTGAGTGTCATGTTTTCCTGGCCGCCGGCAGCGACGATATCAGCGTCACCCAATGCGATGTGCTGTGCGCCGAGAGCGACGGCGCGCAGACCCGAACCGCAAACCTGGTTGATGGACCAGGCAGCACTTTCCTTGGGCAGGCCCGCGTTGACATGTGCCTGACGAGCTGGGTTCTGGCCTTGGGCGGCGGTCAGCACCTGGCCGAGAATGGTTTCGGAAACCTCGGATTTTTCGATGCCTGCGCGGTCCACGATCGCTTCGAGAACGGTTGCGCCAAGATCATGGGCGGGGGTGTTGGCAAATGAGCCACCAAAGCTGCCAACGGCAGTCCGGGCGGCCGAAGCGATGACGATGTTGGTCATAGGGTCGGGGTCCTCTGTCAGTTTCCTTGAGGACCAATCCGAGACTTTGCACGCCGGTGCGGGCCTCAGAATGGTCCCGCGCTGCGTGTGCAGTATCGGATTCGCTATGACGCGACAACTGACGTTATGTCTCAGGCGCGCATGCCAGCCTTCTGTGCTCCCACGCCCTGACCAAAGAGCCAGTCGGGGCGAACCTGGGGTGCCTGGAAATAGAAGCCCTGCAAACAGTCGACACCCATCTGTGTCAGCACTTCGACGTCTTCTTGCTGTTCGACCCCTTCGGCCACAACTAACATGTCAAAATGATGTCCGATCTGGATGATTGCAGCGGTCAGTGCCTGCGTGTCCGGATCGTTGGCAATGCCATTGCAGAACTGCATGTCGATCTTGAGCACGTCAAAAAAGAAGTCCTTGAAGTAGCGCAATGCGGTATAGCCCGCACCGAAATCGTCAAGCGCAAAGCAGATCCCCTTGGTACTGAGCCGATCCATGAAATCCACGACCAGTTCAGGTTGGTCCATGGCCGACCCTTCGGTTATTTCCAGAATCAGCCGTTCACCGACCGAGGGATCCTTTTTAAGCCACCGGTTCAGCGTCTGCATCCAACGCTGGTAGCCGATAGAGCGGGCAGACATGTTGATAGACAACCGTATCGATGGATTTTCATTCAGCGTGCGCAGCCCCATGTTCAGCGCCACCACGTCAATCTCGCGCCCAAGTTCGGTACGCTCAACAACGGGCATGAAATCCTTGGCCGGGATGATGCGCCCGGTGTCGTCCATGACCCGGATCAGCCCTTCGTAAAAGCCGACGCGGGACGGATCGTTGGCGATCACGACCGGTTGGAACGCAAGCAGGGTCTGTTGATGTTCGACCGCTTGTTCGACCATCGCCAGCGTGCTGCGGTCACGCGACGATACGGCGGCATTCAGCGGATTGTCCGCGCCAACGGGCACGTTTGAGAACCGGTGTTTCGTCATGGGCTGGCAGCGACCCTTGTGCTTGAAAACTGCCGTCAACATTGTGCCCAAGCTGTAAAAACTGTCTTAATGTTTGCATTTTGTTCCAATTTTAGTTGTTAATCAAAACAAGGGGGATTTGGCATGGTGCACCGCTGTGGGTGGGAGGGGGAAGCCCCCGACTACGTCGCCTATCATGACACCGAATGGGGGGTGCCCGAACATGATGCGCAGGCCCTGTGGGAAAAGCTGATCCTTGATGGATTCCAAGCTGGACTGAGCTGGATCACCATCCTGCGTAAGCGCGATGCCTTCCGCGAAGCCTTTGCTGATTTTGACCCGGCTGTCGTCGCCGAGTGGGGCGAAGATGATGTGCAACGTCTGTTGGCCAATCCCGGCATCATCCGCCACCGTGGCAAGATCGAAGCAACGATTACCAACGCCCGCGCCTATCTCGAGGTTAATGCCACCGTCGGCTTCGATAAATTTCTATGGAATTATGTGGATGGTGCGCCGCTTCAGACCAACTTTGCCAGCCGTGATCAGGTACCGCCCAAGACGAAACTGAGCGAGCAGGTGTCCAAGGATTTGCGGGCCCGTGGCTTCAAGTTCGTGGGGCCCACGATCGTCTATGCGTTCATGGAAGCAACCGGGTTGGTCAATGATCACATCACCCCGTGTTTCCGCCATGCCGAATGCGCTGCCATGGGTGGGCCGAAGTAGCCGTTGACTCTGTCAATTCTGGTCGTATAAGCGCGGCTTCATTGGTGTTGGTGGCCTTCGCAAGAAGATCCCTGTCGTCCCGGCCAAATCCGGGGAGAGGACAACGCCCTTCGAAAACCTGAACGAAGGAGATCAGCCGTGACAAAACGCACGTCTGCCAAGTACAAAATTGATCGCCGCATGGGCGAAAACATTTGGGGCCGCCCCAAATCCCCCGTCAACCGTCGTGAATATGGCCCCGGCCAACACGGTCAGCGCCGTAAGGGCAAGCTGTCCGACTTCGGTATCCAGCTGCGTGCCAAGCAGAAGCTGAAAGGCTACTATGGCGACCTGACCGAGAAACAGTTCCGCCGCATCTATGCCGAAGCGGTACGTGTCGGCGGTGACACCGGCGAAAACCTGATCGGTCTGCTGGAACGCCGCCTTGACGCGGTTGTTTACCGCGCGAAATTCGTGGCAACCGTCTTTGCCGCCCGTCAGTTCGTGAACCACGGCCACGTGCGCGTGAACGGCCGCAAGGTCAACATCCCCTCCTACCGCGTGAAAGAGGGTGACGTGATCGAGGTGCGTGACCGTTCGAAGCAACTGGCAGTGCTGTTGGAAGCAACACAGCTGCCCGAGCGCGACGTGCCCGACTACATTGACGCAGATCACTCGAAGATGACCGCCACCTTCACCCGCACCCCCACTTTGGGCGATGTGCCGTACCCGGTGATGATGGAACCAAACCTGGTCGTCGAATTCTACGCCAAGAACTAAGACGCTGCGGGAGTGTCCCGCCGTCAGATTTCAAAGGGTCGCCCGCATTGGGCGGCCCTTTTTCATGCGTTTTCGATGGTGATCCATTCGTGCGCGATCTCGATTCTGTCGACGGCGATCTCGTTGCCCTCTGCCTTGAGGTCGGTGCCTGTGATCTTTGTGGGAAAGGCGTTCATCACCCGCCAGACCATGGTCGGCGTACCGCTTCCATCACGCAGTGAAATGGTCAGGTCCTGACGCTTGATCGTGTTCATCTTGATGCCGCTGAACCAGTCCCAAAACGTTTGACCCCGTGTGAAGACACCCTTTTTGAGGGTCAGGTTACCGGTCTTGCGGAGGCCGGGCATCTTGATCGTGGAAAAGACCTTGCTGTTGCCTGCGCGATATTCAATGGGCTGGCTCTCGACATCGAGACCGCTCACCTCCTGAAATGTCATGTCCTCGCCGGCCATCGTAACTTGGAAATAGAAGGCTGGTAGAGGCCAGATGTTTTGTGATTGCGGGCTGTGATCATCGGTCATGGCGCGGTTCCTGTCGGATGAAGGTGGCGCTAGTGTAGCAAGCTTTCAGTTCCGTTGTGGTTTCATGTCACAGGGTAAGGGCTGGCATGCGTCAATAGAGTGACCACAGTCAGCCAAAGGAGTGTCACATGTTTTTCGCACCGCGCGTCACCGCCACCCCATTGCCCGCCGACAGTGCCTTGCACGGGCATATGAAGCGGGGTGATTTTCTGGATTGCTACTCGGTTTCGAGCACGACCAGCCCGCGCGCGGCAGCCGAGATCATCACGGCCTTTCCGGGTTGGGCGCAGATATTGGTCAGACTGCGTGGCTTGATCACAACCCCGTTTGGCTTGTCGCAGGATGGGCCAGACGCCGCTGACAAGCTTGGGCCATTTCCTGTGGAGAGCGAGACGGGGACCGAACTAATCGCCGGGTTCAACGACAGACATCTGGATTTCCGGGTCAGCGTTCGGTCCGAGGATGGTGTCGTTTCGCTGGCAACCTGGGTGCATACGCACAATATGGGCGGGCGGCTTTACTTGACCGCGATCATGCCCTTCCACGTTCTGATCGCACGGGATGCGCTTGCCCGCGTGGCCCGCGCCCCTGCGACACCGCCGCACCCGGCTTAGGCCGACCAGCTACTTGTCGTCCCAGAAGGTGGGGGGCATGTCGTGCAGCAATTCTGCGGCCTTGTCCTCGATCCAGTCCTGCCGAGCATCCGCCGACCACGTGTCAGCCTCCGGTTCATCTGCGATAAGCGCGTGTGCCAGTTTCATGGCTTGCGCGTATTTCAGGTCTTCGATCCGTGCCTCAGGCACGATGGCATAGACAAACCGCGCACCCATGGCAGCGGCCAGCTGTTCCATCTGCTTGATTGAAACGGCCCCGTCCTGTTCGCTGCGCTCCGCCTGATACACCGCGTTTCGGCTAACACCCTTGCGTCGTGCCACCTGTTCTGCAGACATGCCCAAAGCATGGCGGACCGAAGCGATCCAACCCTTGTCAGGCACGGCAACATCGGACACTTGGCTGGCCGTACGATCAATCATCCGCGCAAGGCGGCGGCGGTGGAGAAAGTCCGGCATGGTGTGCGCTCAATCCCGTGTGAAACCGTGGCTGGTACAGATGTTAGATAGGTATGAATAAAAAAAATACAATTTCTGCACATAAATACCTAACAATTTTTTTATCAACGACTATATGGATATGGAAATGAAAGACATGATTGCACTTTTCCTATCGCCCGAGAGCGCCCCGTTTGCCATCGCACTGGCAGTGGTGGCTGGCTTGTTTGTCCTTGAGATATTGAGCGCCGTTTTGGGCGGCACACTCATGGGCCTTGGCAGCGACGCGCCAGATATTGACGTGGATGCGGACTTTGACCTGTCGGCTGAATTCGCGGCTGACATTGATCCCGGTGTGGATGCCGTCGATGCCGTGGATGCGGTAGAGATGCCTGACATTGATGCGGGTGCTCAGTCCTCCGGGCTGTTCACCTGGATCGGTGCGCGCGACGTGCCGTTCCTGATCTGGCTTGCGTCATTCCTGACCATGTTTGGCCTGTTTGGCCTGATCCTTCAGTCCTTTGTCGCGGGCCTGTTCGGGCAGGGGCTGCCCGCCCTCATCGCCTCGGCTGTTGCGGCTGTCCCGGCGCTGGCCGTGACCCGCGTGATCGCCAACTGGGTGGCCCTGATCATGCCCAAGACGGAAACAAGCGCCACGCGGGCCCGGTTTCTTGGCGGCTATCACGGCACGATCACCCAAGGCACCGCTGCGCGTGGTCGCCCGGCTGAGGTCAAGATCAAGGATCGGCACAACAACATCCACTACCTTCGGGTCGAGCCGCTTCATGATGATGATGTTTTCCCCAAGGGCAGCGATGTCACGCTCATTCGCAAGCGTGGTGACAAGTTCTTCGTGATCTGACCCCGCCGGGGGCTCATCATACACGCTGTCTGTCTAACCTTACCTTTGTTCATGTAGGAGTATTCATATGCAACTCACTGCAATTCTGACGATTGCCGCCATCATTCTTGGTTTGCTTGTCCTGATCGGCTTGATCATGGCGCGCCTTTACAAACGTGCGACACGCGAAACCAGCCTGGTCAAAACCGGGTCCGGCGGGCGCAAGGTCATCATGGATGGCGGCACCATTGTTGTCCCGTTCCTGCACGAGATCTCCAAGGTCAACATGAAGACGCTTCGCCTGGAAGTGGCGCGGGTGGCTGAACAGTCGCTGATCACCAAGGACCGGATGCGTGTTGATGTGGGCGTTGAATTCTACGTCTCGGTCAACGCCACCGAAGACGGCATTTCGCGCGCGGCCCAAACGCTGGGCGACCGGACATTCCACGTCGAACAGCTGCGCGAGATGATCGAGGGTAAGCTGGTTGACGGTCTGCGCGCCGTGGCCGCCCAAATGACCATGGACGAGTTGCACGAAAACCGTGCCAGCTTTGTCCAGGAGGTGCAGAATGCCATCTCCGAAGACCTGCTGAAGAACGGTTTGGAGCTTGAGGCCGTGTCGCTGACCGCGCTGGACCAGACACCGTTTGAATCGCTCGATGAAAACAACGCGTTCAACGCGGTCGGGATGCAGAAGCTGGCGGCCGTCATTGCCACCTCGCGCAAACAGCGGGCCGAGATTTCGGCAGAGGCCGATGTGTCCGTCGCCCAATCCGAGATGGAAGCCGAAAAGCGCAAGTATCAGATCGAGCGCGAGCAGAAGCAGGCCGAGATCGCCCAGATCGAGGAAATCCAGACGCTGCAGGCGGAACAGGAGGCACAGATCGCGCGCAACCAGGAAGCGTCGGACCGCGCCAAGGAAGAAGCGCGGATTGAACGCGAGAAAGCGGTACGTTCAGCCGAGATTGCGCGTGAACGCAGCATCCGCGAGGCCGAGATCGCCAAGGAACGCGAGCTGGAAGTGGCGGATCAGGAACGCCAGATCATCGTGGCCCGCAAGTCCGAGGAAGAAAGCCAGGCGCGCGCATCGGCTGACACCGCGAGGGCAGAGGCCAAGAAAGCGGCGGAAGCCATTGAAACGGCACGTGCCGTGGCCGAGGCGGAGCGGATCAAGCGGATCGCCATCATCGAGGCGCAGAAAGAGGCGGAGCGTCAGGCAACGGGTATTCGCGTGACAGCCGAGGCGGAAAAGGACGCTGCAAGCGACCGTGCTGCGGCCCAACTGGAAGAAGCGCAGGCCGATGCAAATGCGTTGACCGTGCGTGCCGAGGCAAAAAGGACCGACATGCTGGCAACAGCCGAAGGTCAAAAGGCCATCGCGAACTCCGAGAACGAGCTGAGTGCCGAGATCGTGGCGATGAAGATCCGTCTTGCCCAGCTTGAGGCCATGCCTGCCATCATCGCGGAAATGGTCAAACCGGCTGAAAAGATCGACTCGATCAAGATCCACCAGGTGACGGGCATGACCCCCGCCAGTGGTGGTGCAGACGGTGCGCCGAACGTTGGCACGCCGGTCAATCAGGCCTTGGATTCCGTGCTGGGTATGGCACTCCAGATGCCCGCGATGCAGGCCCTTGGCAAAGAGCTTGGGATCAGCATGGAAGACGGGATGGCCGGCATCGCGGATGCAGCTGTGGGCAAAACGGTGACTGCGGTTGATCAACCCGCCCAGCCGAAGTCGATCGAAGGTGCAGCAGCCAAACCGTCAGATGCAAACAGCATCCAGGAGCCTGCAAGCAACAAAGCGTAGGCACCTGTCCAACTTCACCCAAACCTTTTGGGGGCGCTGATGCAGCGCCCCCTTTTCCGTTTTGTGCGCGGGCGTTCGGGCACGTCCGTGCCCTGCACCGGGTTTTGCGTTTTTCACACCCACGTTGTGTAACCTGTGGTAGCATTCGGGCATTGATTGACGTGAATTGGAGACGACCATGGGCGCCCGCGACATTTCCTTTGCGAGCTTCAACCTCTTGAACCTTCAGACCCCTGGCGACGCCATTTATGGCGACACGGACGGGTGGGACCCAGACATCTACCAGCGCAAGATTGACTTCAGCGCAGCGACCATGGCGCTTTTGAACGCCGACGTCGTGGGCCTGCAGGAACTCTGGGCCCCAGCTGCGCTGGATCAGGTGTTGGCTGACGCCGGTATGAACAGCGACTACACCGCCCTGACCCCCCCGGATCACGCGGGGGACAGGATTGTCTGCGCCGCCGCCGTCCGCACCGACGTGCTTGTTGGCGATCCGGAATGGATCGTGGATTTCCCGGACGAGTACGTGCTCAAGTCTGGCGGCGATGACCCGCAACAGGACTATCTTGAGGTCAACCTGAGCACCTTTTCCCGCCCGGTCCTGCATTTCCAGGTGCAGCCCGATCCGCGGACCCCGGTGATCCATGTCTTTGTCTGCCACTTCAAATCCCGCCGTCCCACGCAGATCTGGCGCGAGCGCAGCTGGTACGACAAGGATGTGCATGGGGATCATACAACGGCGTTGGGTTATGCCATTTCCACCGTCCGCCGCACGGCCGAAGCGGCCGCCCTGCGGGTCATCATCACGAAGCTGGTCAAGAAGACGGACACGCCCGTTGTTGTCATTGGCGACATGAACGACGGCAAGGTGAGCAACACGCTGAACATCCTGTCCGAACAGCCCACCTATCTGTCGCCCCTGTCAGCGGGGGGCGGGGACAATGCCCTGTACACGGCGCAGACGATACAGGAATACCGGTCCGTGCGCGATGTCTACTACACCCACGTCTACAAGGGTCAGCGGGAAAGCCTGGACCACATCATGTTCAGTCAGGAGTTCTATGACAACTCCAAGCGCCGCAAATGGGCCTTTGACGAGATGGTGGTGCAGAACGACCATCTGAACTTTGACGATCACAAGGAAAGTGGGACCAACGACCACGGGGTTATCCGGGTGGGGTTCAAGTGGAAGCCCGCACCGGACGTAACCAGTTAAGACTGGACCGGAATCAAGCCGAAGGCGCCGGTCCAGCGGCGGACCGTCCCGTCGGTCTACCGCTACATCGCCGACAATCGCGGAACATCAACCACAAAGGCAAATGATCCACATAAATCGCGTTGTTCATACGCCAGTGCGGCAGCCCACGGTCCGCAGCTGAACCGGTGCGTCCGACGCGCGCTTTTGCCCCTAGCCACTCCGGCCTCGCAGCCCTAAAACCTCTCTAATGGACGGAGAGGACACCATGCCCGCTATCACACCGCAACCCGGCATTATGGACATCGCGCTCTATCAGGGCGGGGCGTCTCATCTGGCTGGCGTGGAGGACGTGCTCAAACTGTCCTCGAACGAGAACCCGGCGGGCCCGCCCCCGGCGGCGATCGAGGCGTTGACCAACGCCGCCACCCGTATGCACCTCTATCCCTCGACCGACCACGCGGCGCTGCGCACCGCTATTGCCGAGGTCTGGAACGTGGACGCAGATCGCGTGATCTGCGGTGTCGGCAGTGATGAGGTATTGCAATTCGTAACCCAGGCGTTCTCCGGGCCGGGGGATGAGATCATCCACACCGCGCACGGATTTTCCATGTATCCGATCCTTGCCAACATGGCGGGTGCGACGCCTGTTTCCGTGCCCGAACGGGACCGGGTTGTCGATGTGGATGCCATTTTGAACGCCGTCACCGAACGCACGCGTATCGTGCTGCTGACCAACCCCGGCAACCCTACGGGCACACGATTATCGGATACAGAACTGGTGCGGTTGGCCAATGATCTGCCCGAACACGTGATCCTTGTGATCGACGGGGCCTATACTGAATACGCCGATGGGTATGATGGCGGCCTTACCTTGGCCGAGGCACGACCCAACGTCCTGATGACACGCACCTTTTCAAAGATCTATGGACTCGGCGGCTTGCGTGTCGGCTGGGGGTATGGACCCAAGAACATGATTGACGTGATGACCCGCATCCGCCAACCGTTCAACCTGTCCACCGTCGCATTGGCGGCGGCAGAGGCAGCGGTGCGGGACACCAAATGGGTCGAGGAGTGCGCTGCGCTGAATGCGGATCAACGGGCGCGGTTGACGGGGGCTTTGCGCCAGCTTGGCCTCGCCTGTGATGACAGCGATACGAATTTCGTACTGGCCCGCGCGGCTTCGGTGCCCGAGGCGGATGCGGCCGAGGCTGCCTTGAACGCCGATGGCATCCTTGTACGCCGCGCAGGCGGCTACGGGTTTCCCGAGGGTCTGCGTATCACCGTGGGCAACGCCGAACAGACGGGACGCGTAATCTCGGCCCTGACAGAATGGCGGAACGCATCGTGAGCGTGATCTACAACAAGATTGCCTTTATCGGCTTGGGATTGATTGCAGGGTCCATGGCGTGGGCCACACAGCGCGCAGGCGCGGCCAAGACAATCAGCGGGTACGCCCGGTCCGAGGCGACGCGCGACACGACACGGCGGCTGGGTTTTTGTGACATCGTGACCGACACTGCGGCTGACGCAGTACGGGACGCCGACCTTGTCGTTCTGGCCGTCCCCATCGGCGCGATGGGCCCTGTGATGGCCGAGATCAAGGAGGCGCTGAAACCCGGTGCCACCGTGATCGACGTGGGATCGGTGAAACAGGCCGTGTTCGACGCGGTGCAGCCCCACCTGCCGGATGGCGTGCACTTTGTAGGCACCCACCCCATGGCCGGGACGGAACACAGCGGACCGGAGGCCGGCTTTGCCGAGCTTTATGACAACCGCTGGACATTGATCGTCACACCGGATGATGCCGACCCTGACGCGGTGGCGACGGTGGAACGGTATTGGGCGGCACTGGGCGCGATGACGGACCGGATGAATGTGCAGCACCATGACCGGGTCTGCGCGGTCGTCAGCCACATCCCGCACCTGATTGCCTACACCATGGTCGGCGTGGCCGATGATTTGCGGCGCGTGACCGACAGTGAGGTGATCAAGTTTTCAGCCGCCGGTTTCCGGGATTTCACCCGCATCGCGGCTAGCGATCCAACGATGTGGCGTGATGTTTTCCTGACGAACAAGGATGCAACGCTGGAAATTCTTGGCCGCTTCACCGAAGAGCTGTTTGCCCTGCAACGGGCCATCCGCACGGGCGATGGGGATCACCTGTTCGACTATTTCACCCGCACCCGCGCCATCCGCCGGGGGATCATCGAGGCCGGGCAGGACACGGATGCGCCTGACTTTGGCCGGGGAGCACAACGATGAAGGTGCTGGTGCTTGGACTGATGCTGGCCGCTGGTTTTGCGGTTGCGGCCCCCGAGGCCTCAAAGCGCCCTGTTGCGCGGGCAGGTACAGACGCCCGGAATGTCGTGCGTGATGTGGCCGTGGCCCCGGTGGTGCCAACCGTGGCGTCCGCCGTGCCATCAGCCGCGATCTTGCCCGAAAGTGCCACGTCCCTGCGCCCGGCATTGCGCCCTAGGGCGATTGTCGAAAAAGCCATGGCGCGCCGGGCCGAGCGTCGTCGCGGGCAGGTCTGTGGTGATCCTGACTTGCAGGGGGATTTCGTGGGCTTCGTGCCGGGCCGCATCAATGGCTGCGGGATATCCGAGGCTGTACGGCTGCGCTCGGTTTCAGGCGTGACACTCAGCCAATCGGCCCTGATGGATTGCACAACGGCCAAGGCGCTCAAAAGCTGGACAGAACGGGGGGCCAAACCCGCGTTGCGCGGCACAGGGGGCGGGTTGGCCAGCTACCGCGTCGCCGCACATTATGCCTGCCGGACGCGCAACAACCAGCCGGGCGCGCGTATCTCGGAACATGGCAAGGGACGGGCCATCGACATCTCAGGCTTCCAGCTCCAGGACGGAACCACGCTGACCGTGCTGAACGACTGGAACTCGCGCCACCGTCGGGCGCTGCGGTCCATGCACAAGGCGGCATGCGGACCGTTTGGCACAGTACTGGGCCCAAACTCGGACCGGTTTCACCGGGATCACTTCCATTTTGATACGGCCCGCTACCGAGGTGGAACCTACTGTCGATAGGGTCGGCCTGCGTCAGCGCAGGATCAAACGCGGTGCCGGGGCCAGCGGGATAAAGCCAAGGCGGATCGCGCCGTCCCTGACTGACAGTTCGACATCCAGCGTATTCTCATTGCCCGACGCGCCGGCCAGTGCCTGCAAAACACCTTCGGCCTGACCACGCAATTGGGTTGGCAGCAGCCCTGCCGTTTCTGACATATCCAGCATCTCGCGCCAGTTCTCGGCCTGAATGGCGACTGTCCCCGTGGGGACACCTTGTGCATCGACGGTCAGGTCGGCCGAGAGGTTGAATTTCATGTCGCCCCAGATCGCCTCGACCAGATGCAGGTCAATGACACGGGGCTGCGGGCGGCGCTGATCCAGCGCGCGCCGATCCCAAGGTTGGTCAAAGGTCACGTCGGCGCGCAGTTGCAGGCTGTCGAAGGCGCGCGGAAAGTTATCCGGCAGGCGCAGGCCGCGTCGAGTCGCCGCGCCGGGGGTGAACGTGCCTGCGGTGGCGACCAGCCCATATTGCGCACCCTCAACCTGCGTCATGGTCAGGGTGAGGTCGTCGGCCTGCATCTGCACGCCCTCTGGGTCGCTGACCAGCCAGGGTCCGGCTGTCCATCCCAATGCCTCAAGCTCAAGCGCTGTGCCGGGATGCAGGTTCAGGGCCATCACCCCGTCTGCCATGGTCAATGTGGACCGACCAAGGGGTGACGCGATCAGGATCGGGCCGTCATCCAGCGTGACGGCCACGTCGCCGGGCCACCACGCCGGGGCCGTGATATCCAGTGCTTGCGTTTCGATGGCCAGACCTGCCTGCGGGTCGGCCAAGGCGATGTCGCGCAACCCGGCCTGCAAGGCAAAAGGGAAACCGCCGCTCTCAACGTCGCGCAACTCGGCCTGCCATCCATCGGCCTGCCGTGCGTCGAACCATGTCTGTACGCCACCGCGCAATCCAGCCGAGGCAACCCACCACCAGCCGCACCATGCCAGCACCGCCAGTGCAACGATCCACATCACTTTGCGCATGCGCGCCCCTTTTCCTTTTCTTCCAAATCGGGTCTACCCCACGGCGCAACAAAAGGACCAGTGACAATGACCATGTGGGTTTTCGGCTATGGCAGCCTGCTTTGGAACCCCGGCTTCGATGTGGCCGAAGCCGCGCGCGGTACCTTGCCGGGCTGGGCGCGGTCGTTTTGCATGCGGTCGATCCACCACCGCGGGTCCGAAGCAGAACCGGGCCTTGTTCTGGCCCTTGATGCTGCTGCCGACGCGTCTTGTGATGGGGTGGCACTGCGTGTGAAGCCGGGGACCGAAGACAAAACGCTTGCCTATCTCAGAGAGCGCGAACTGATCTCGTCCGCCTATCTGGAAAAGACCCTGCATGTGGATCTGCTCAGCGGTACGCGGGTCGAGGCCGTGACCTATGTCATCGATCCCGAGCATGTGCAGTATTGCGGTGGTTTGCCGCTTGAAGAGCAGGCGCAGATCATTGCCCACGCGCATGGCGGGCGGGGCGCAAACAGTGAATATCTGTATAACACGGCCCAACATCTGGCCGAGATGGGCGTGGCCGATCCCGACCTGGATTGGCTGTCACGCCGCGTCGCAGCGATACTGGCATAAATCCTTGGCGCTTGGGTACAAAAGCCGATAGTCTGCCGCAAAAGCAGAACAGAGCAGGGGTCAGGAGCCACGCTATGGCACAGACCACACCCAAGGCACAGCCGCATTTCTCGCAGCCGGTTCAACAGATTTTCGCCATGGTCTTTGTACTGGGCATGTCGCTGTTTGGTGCGGTACTCGCACTGCCGCGCGTGCTGCCAGTGTTTCAGGCGAACCCCTATCTGAACGGCTTTATCCTTATGGTCTTTGCCATCGGGGTTATCGCCTGTTTCTGGCAGGTGTTTTCGCTGATCTCATCGGTGCGCTGGATCGAAGAATTTGCAAGCGACCGGGCGGATGCGCAGACAAAGGCGCCGCAGCTTCTGGGGTCGCTCGCGTCGCTGCTGCGGTCGCGGGGCGCGCGAATGCAGCTTTCAGCATCCTCGACCCGTTCCATTCTGGACTCTGTGGCCACCCGGATCGACGAAGTGCGCGATATCACGCGCTACATCGTCAACATGCTGATTTTTCTTGGTCTTTTGGGCACGTTCTACGGTCTGGCAACGACTGTCCCGGCGGTGGTCGACACGATCCGCAGCCTTGCCCCGCAAGAGGGCGAAGGCGGGGTCGCGGTGTTCAATCGGCTGATGACGGGCCTTGAGGCGCAATTGGGCGGCATGGGTGTCGCCTTTGCCTCGTCCCTTCTGGGCTTGGCCGGGTCGCTTGTGGTGGGCCTGCTTGAGCTCTTCGCGGGGCGCGGGCAAAACCGCTTTTACCGTGAACTTGAGGAATGGCTAAGCTCCATCACGCGTGTTGGCTTGTCCGATGGCGAGGGGGGAGGCGACCAGAATGCAATGGCAGGTGTGATCGACCATCTGGCCGAGCAGATGGAAAGCCTGCAAACTATGTTCACGCAGTCGGATATCAGCCGATCGATGGTGGATGAGAAACTGGGCCTGCTGGCGGATTCCGTTGATCGCATGACCGCGCGGCTTGAAGCGCAAGGCAGTGGAAACGAGACGCTGGCGCGGATGGCCGATGGGCAGGAACGCCTGATCGACGTGATCGAACGGCAGGGCACGGGCGACGGGATCGACGCTGAAAGCCGGATGCGCTTGCGGTCGATCGACGTTCAGATGCTGCGTATTCTCGAAGAAATCAGCGCGGGTCGACAGGAAACGATGGCGGAACTGCGCACCGATATTTCCGCCCTTGCCACGGCGCTAAGCCAGCCGCGGGGCCAAGGGCGCAAGCCGGGCGGCAACACTCGCAACCGCCAGGGCCACTCCGCAGGGGATAGCTGACCATGGCGCTGTCGCGACGCACAGGGCAACGGTTCCAGGCGTCCATCTGGCCGGGCTTCGTGGATGCGATGACCGGTCTGCTGCTGGTTCTGATGTTTGTTCTGACGATCTTCATGATCGTGCAATTTGTCCTGCGCGAAACGATCTCGGGTCAGGAAAACGAGCTGGATCAACTGGCCGGTGAGGTGGCAGCCCTGGCGCAGGCACTTGGCTTGGAAGAACGCCGCGCGAACCAGTTGGATTCCCGCCTGTCCGCGCTGAGCGCGACATTGACCGATGCACAGACGCAAGTGGACACGCAGGCCGCAACAATTGCAGCGCTTACGGCAGAACGGGATGCACAAGCAACTGCGCTGGCACAGGCCGAAACCCGCATCACCAGTTTCGAGGCGCAAGTGGCTGCGCTGATCGCGGACCGCGATACCGCGCTTGAGACGGTGGCCGGGCTTGAAGAAGAACAGACACGCCTGTTGTCCGAGCAGGAGGCGCTGAATCTGGCCCTTGCTGCGGCCCGGAACGAGGTGGACGCACAAGCCGAAGAGGCGCGTTTAGCCGCTGCACGGACCGACGCATTGCAGGCCCTGATCGCGGATCTGCGCAACAGGAATGCGGACAGCGCGGATCAGGCCGCCGCCTTGCAAGCCGATCTTGATGCGGCGCAAGAGGCGTTGAGCGCAGAAGAAGCCGCGCGGCTGGTCGAAGCCGCAGCCGCCGAAGCGTTGCGCGAACGGCTCGAGAATGCCGACACCGAGCTGACGGCTATGACCCTCGCGCTCGAAGCGCAGCGGAAGGAGGCCGAGGATACGCTCACCCTCTTGGCTGCTGCCCGCGCCGTGGAAAGGGATTTGAACGACCGTCTGGCGGCGGCGCTGCTGTCTGTGCAGGAATCCGGCAGTTCGGCGTCGGCGGCGCAGATCCGCATCGAAGATCTGGAAGCCGAGCTGTCCGCCGCTCTGGCAGCACTTGATACGTCAAACGCGGAAAAGACCGCACTGTCCGAAGCGCAGGCAAGCCTTGAAGCGCGCCTTGCCACGGCTCTGATCGACGCGGAGACCGGGACGGAAGCGTCCCGGGCCCTCGCTGACGTCGAGGCTCAGATGGCCGTGATCGAAGAACGCCTTGCGGCGCTGGATCTGGAACGTGAGGATCTGCGCGAGCGGTTGGCGGCAGCCGTGGCCGAGAAGGTGGCTGCAGAGGGGCAGGTGGCTGCACAGGATGCCGATCTGGCAGAGTTGCGCACGCAGCTGGCCACCGCATTGGCCGCGCGTGAGGCGGCACTGGCCGACGCGCAGGCCGCGGGCAGCAGTAATGCAGACGTTCGCGAGCAATTGGCTGCGGCGCTGGCCGCCAAACTTGCGGCAGAAGAGGCGCTTACCACGCAGATGTCCGAGGCAGAGCAGCGCGCAGCCCTTTTGACAGCGGCACGTGAGGCTCTGAATGCCGAGGAAGCGGCCACGCTTGAGGCGCAGCGTCAGACAGAGTTGTTGAACCAACAGGTTTCGCAACTTCGGACGCAATTGGGACAGCTTCAGGCACTTCTGGATGACGCTGTCGTGCGTGACGCAGCCAAAGACGTGCAATTGAGCACACTGGGCCGCGATCTGAACACTGCGCTGGCACGTGCGGCGCTGGAGGAACGCCGGCGGCGCGAGCTGGAAGAGGAAGAGCGCAAGCGGCTTGAGGCAGAGGCGCAGGATCTGGAGCGCTACCGGTCCGAGTTCTTTGGCCAGTTGCGCGACGTGCTGGGCGCTCAGGAAGGTGTGCGAATCGTCGGGGACCGGTTTGTCTTTTCCTCGGAAGTCTTGTTCCCGCCCGGTGGCGCCGAATTGTCGGTGGCAGGTCGGGGAGAGATCGGGAATATCGCGGGTATCCTGCGCGGTGTTGCAGATGACATTCCCGCTGGCATTGACTGGGTACTGCAGGTGGATGGGCACACGGACAACGTGCCGTTGTCAGGGCAGGGCGAGTTTGCGGACAATTGGGAGCTGAGCCAGGCGCGCGCACTATCGGTTGTGCGGTACATGGTTAATTTCCTCGGCCTGCCGCCGGATCGGCTGTCCGCCAACGGGTTCGGACAATATCAGCCGATCAATCCTGTGGACACCGTTGAAGCGCGGGCGCAAAACCGTCGGATCGAGCTCAAATTCACCGAGAAATAGGGCGCACGAATAGGTGCGCCTTACAGTCGTGTCCGGACGGCAGAAGCACCGTTGGGACAGCGCAGTACAATTGCGCCTTACTGGATGACGGTGGTGCCCTGAACGCGGCTGATTTCCTGTTGTCCCCGTCGCAGCACCACGGTGCCGGTGTAGCGTCCGCTGGGCCAACTGGCCGTTGTTCGTTTCTTGCCAAGGGCGCGAAAAAACTGGGCCTGATTGCGATCTATTTCGACCATGTCGTCGATCAGCGTTCCGTCAGGGCCATCGATACTCAGTTGCATCTTGTCCCCCGCCTTTCCGCCAAACGCAAAGCCAAAAACCACGATCGCAGGGGCATCTACCGGCATATGCGCGGCTGTGGCGCGGCCCGCCTTGATGTCATCGAACTCGGGCACTCTGTCGGAAAAGCCCACCTCCAGCACAGCGCCCGGCCGGTATTGCGGGGGCGTTTGCCAGAGCGTGTTGGCGCTGGGGCCCCCGCATTCAACCTTTCCATCGGGGTCAAAGGGATCAACCACCGCTCCGTCCTTGCGAAGGGTCATATGGACATGTGGAAACTGGGTCCGGCCTGACAGGCCCACTTCTCCCAGAACAGTGCCCTCATCCACGCGGTCGCCCGTTTTGACGGTGACACTTTCGCGTTTGAGGTGGCAATATTGGGTGCTCCACCCATCGCCGTGATCGATCAGTACACCATTGCCGCATTCGCGCCCGTTGATCTGGCTGCTTTCTTCCGCACGGAAAAGCCTGTCTTCCATCCCGTCGCGTGTGCCCTGGACCGTGCCGGGGGCTGCGGCAATGACAGTCACACCGCGCCGCATCTGGTCCAGGGACCGAAGGGCGAAATCCGTGCCCTGATGCGTATCGTAGCTGAGTGTGGAGCAGCGGAAATCCATGGCCCCGGGCGACGGATCATGATCCACATATTGCTGGATGAAGCATTCGGTACCCAGATCGCAATCAATGGGCAGGTTCAACGAAATCTCCCTCGCCGCGAGCGGGGTCGCAGCGAGGGTCGATATCAATGCGGCAAACGCTGCCGCCCGCATCAGTCTGCGGTCAGAAGCGGTGGCTTGTCGCCCGAGATGCGTGGTTTGTCAGGGCCAGAGAGCTTCAGATCCAGCTCGCCATTCTTGACACCCACGCGGACAACGCCGCCTTTCATCAGCTTGCCAAAGAGCAACTCTTCGGCCAGCGGTTTCTTGATATGCTCCTGGATCACACGGCCCAACGGGCGCGCGCCCATCTTGTCGTCGTAGCCCTTGTCGGCCAGCCACTCGGCGGCAGGCTTCGTCAACTCGATGGTCACGTTACGATCCATGAGCTGCGCTTCCAGTTGCAGCACGAATTTCTCGACCACGGACAGGATCGTGTCTTTGCCCAGCGGTGCAAAGCTGATCACAGCATCCAGGCGGTTACGGAATTCCGGCGTGAATGTACGTTCGATCGCTGCCGTATCCTCGCCCTCGCGCCGCTCGCGGCCAAAGCCGATTGCGGCCTTCGCCATGTCAGCCGCACCGGCATTCGACGTCATGATCAGGATCACGTTGCGAAAATCCACCGTCCGACCGTTGTGGTCGGTCAGTTTGCCGTGGTCCATCACCTGCAGCAGGATATTGTAGACATCCGGGTGCGCCTTTTCCATCTCGTCCAACAACAGAACGCAATGCGGATGCTGGTCAACGCCATCGGTGAGCATGCCACCCTGATCGAACCCGACATATCCCGGAGGGGCACCGATCAGGCGGCTGACGGCGTGTTTCTCCATGTATTCCGACATGTCGAAGCGCAGCATTTCCACACCCAGCGTGTCCGCCAGTTGCTTGGCCACCTCGGTTTTGCCCACGCCCGTGGGCCCGGCAAACAGGTAGTTGCCGATGGGTTTCTCAGGTTCGCGCAGACCCGCCCGCGCCAGTTTGATGGCCGAGGCCAGCGCCTCGATCGCAGGATCCTGACCAAACACCACGCGCTTGAGGGATACTTCGAGGTCCTTGAGGGTCTCTGCATCGTCCTTGGACACGTTTTTTGGAGGAATGCGGGCAATCTTCGCCACGACATTTTCGATCTCCTTGGTGCCGATGGTCTTGCGGCGCTTGGCGGCCGTGACCAGATGCTGGGCCGCGCCCGCCTCGTCGATCACGTCGATGGCGCTGTCAGGCAGCTTGCGGTCGTTGATGTACCGGCTCGCCAACTCGACAGATGTCTTGATCGCATCCGAGGTGTATTTGACGCCGTGGTGGTCCTCGAAATAGGGTTTCAGCCCCTTCAGAATCTTCGTGGCATCTTCGACCGATGGCTCGTTCACGTCAATTTTCTGGAACCGGCGGCTCAGCGCGCGGTCCTTTTCAAAATGCTGGCGGAACTCTTTGTAGGTGGTCGAGCCCATCGTGCGCAGCTTGCCGCCCTGCAAAGCAGGTTTCAGCAGGTTGGACGCGTCCATGGCACCACCTGACGTCGCACCAGCACCGATCACGGTGTGAATCTCGTCGATGAACAGGACCGCATCCTTGTGCTCTTCCAACTCGGTCACGACGGCTTTCAGGCGTTCTTCAAAATCACCGCGGTAGCGGGTACCGGCCAGCAGCGCGCCCATATCGAGCGAATAGATGGTTGTACCAGACAGCACTTCGGGCGTTTCACCAGCCACGATCTTGCGCGCAAGACCTTCGGCGATGGCGGTCTTGCCCACGCCCGGATCACCCACAAGAAGTGGGTTGTTTTTGCGGCGGCGGCACAGCACCTGAATGCAGCGCTCCACTTCGGCCGATCGGCCGATCAGCGGATCGATATCGCCCTCGCGCGACTTTTCGTTCAGGTCCACGCAATACTTGGCAAGTGCGCTTTCCTTCTTCTCGCCCTCTGTCACGCCTTGCGGCTCTTCTTCGGCTTCCGGCGCACCGGAGACAGGTCGCGCCTCGCCAAAGGCGGGGTCCTTGGCCACACCGTGCGCGATAAAGTTCACCGCGTCATAGCGGGTCATGTCCTGCTCTTGCAGGAAATAGGCTGCGTTCGATTCGCGCTCGGCAAAGATGGCGACCAATACGTTGGCACCGGTCACTTCTGTGCGGCCCGATGACTGCACGTGAATGGCCGCGCGTTGGATAACGCGCTGGAAGGCGGCTGTGGGCACGGCTTCGGAGCCGTCAATATCAGTCACCAGGTTCGACAGGTCGTCGTCCACAAACTCCTCAAGCGTGCCGCGCAACTCGTCGATATCGACTGAACACGCCTGCATGACACGGCGTGCATCAGGTTCGTCGACCAGCGACAGCAGCAAATGCTCCAGCGTTGCGAATTCGTGCCGGCGTTCGTTGGCCAGCGCAAGCGCCTGATGAATGGCTTTTTCGAGTGTCGTCGAGAATGAAGGCACGGCTCGTGCTCCTTTCGATCGGGGTCGGGTGGGGGCGCCAAGGTATGTCGAGGCCCCGTACCAACCATGGCCTCATGTGTTTAAGTTTGGTTGAAGATCGCGCAGCTTCAAGGCTTTTTTGCACCTTGACCCTCACAATATGCGTGAGAAACGTTACGATGGTGTCACTTTGGGCGCATTGGTGGACTGATCCGTCTCAGAAGTTGTCCTTCCGGGTGCGGATTTCCGTGAATACGTCGGTGGCGTCGGCACCTTTCATTCCCAGATGGGCCTGAATGGCGGGGTCGTGGGCGCGCAGAAATGGATTTGTCGCCCGTTCCTCGGACAAAAGCGATGGAACAGTCGGGGTGCCCGATGCGCGTTTCTCGGCCACCTCGCGGATTCGCGATATAAGGTCCGTATTCTCAGGATCAATGGTGAGGGCGAATTTCCCGTTGGCCGTTGTGTATTCATGGCCGGAGTAAACATGGGTATCACCGGGCAGGGCGGCCAGCTTTTGCAGGCTGTCATGCATTTGCGGCTTGGTGCCCTCGAACACCCGCCCGCAGCCTAACGCCATCAAGCTATCGGCGGTAAACACCGCCCTGGAGGCGGGAAAGTGGAACGCGATGTGACCAACGGTGTGGCCCGACACGTCGATGACCGTGCCAGTTTCCGACCCGATGGTGACCATGTCGCCGTCGGCCACCTGTGCATCCAGCGCAGGCAGGCGGTGCGCATCGGCGCTGGCGCCCGTGACGCGGGCAGGGTGCTGGGCAAGCAGATTCTGCAAACCGTCCACGTGATCATAATGGTGATGCGTGATCAGAACATCCGTCAGCTTCCATCCCGTCTCGGCTAATGCTGCAAGAATTGGCGCGGCCTCGGGCGCGTCAATTAATGCGGTGTCTCCAGTGTCCGGGTCATGGGCCAGAAACGCATAGTTGTCGGCGAGGCAGGGGATCGTGCGAATGTCGAGAGGCATGGCAATTCGGCTCTTTGTGCTTAGTGTTAGAACCAAGGTGGTCCGAACGGGCCGGATGAACAAGAGACGATCATGCATCTTGATGTGCAAGACCTGCGCAATTTCTATTACCGCAGCGCGCTGGGGCGTGCCGCGCAGGCTTCGTTGCGGCGGCGGCTGGTCGAGTTATGGCCGGAAGCCAAGGGGCAGACGGTGGCTGGCTTCGGCTTTGCCGCGCCGCTCTTGCGCCCCTATCTGAAAGAGGCGCGCCGGGTCGTGGCGCTTATGCCCGGCCCCCAGGGGGTGATGCCGTGGCCGCCTGATATGCCCAATGTGTCCGTGCTGACCGAAGAAACCCTGTGGCCCATTGAAACGGGGCACGTGGACAAGCTGGTCGTCCTGCACGGGCTCGAGACGTCAGAGCGCGCCTATGACCTGCTGGAAGAGGCGTGGCGTGTGCTGGGGCCGGGCGGCAAGGCGCTGTTCATCGTGCCGAACCGCGCCGGGCTGTGGTCGCGTCGGGATCGCACGCCCTTTGGCTATGGACGGCCCTATTCGGCCAGCCAACTCGAAACACAGCTGCGCAAACACCAGTTCCTGCCCGAACGGCATGTGGGCGCGCTCTACCAGTTTCCGTCCACCAAACGGCTGTGGATGAAATCAGCGCCAATGTTCGAAAAGGTGGGGCGGTTGATGCCGGGTATGGTGGCAGGTGGGGCGTTCATGGTCGAAGCATCGAAACTGGTCTATCCGCCCAAGGGCAAGGCCGTGCGGTCCAAAGCCAAGCGGCAAAAGGTGCCGCAAGGGGTCACGGCACCTGTCGCGGGGCGGGTCTCGTGACGTTAGTTGACGATCACAATCTGATCCGTTGTGATATCCGATATGCCGTTGATGCGGATAATTGCTGTACCCGGGTCTAAAGTACCGTTGGGTGCGTAGGTCAAACGCACATCAGTAACGCCATCTTCCAGGTTCTGAACGACTTCGACGTTGTCGACCGTGGCACCATTGAAAGAACCGATCTGCAGCAGGTCTTCGCTTGGGTCGAAATCCGTTACTTCAAGAAAAACGGCCTCGGGGGCGCCATAGGGATCTCGGACCCGGGCACTGATGGTGTCGGCACCCTCGCCTCCGGTGATGGTGGCCGGACCGTCCTCATCGTTGTAGGAACTGACAAGGGTGAACAGGTCATCGCCTTCACCGCCAAATGCAGTGCTCCCCTCTGCAAGTTGCAACGTATCGTTGCCCGCTCCCCCATAGCCGGTTGCGCCCATGTCCACATTGAGGGAATCGTTCCCCAATCCACCGAACGCTTCTGACCCGATGCCGCCCACAACCAGCCGGTCGTCGCCAGCGTCTCCGAAAAGCGTCACCACCCCGTCGCTTCGTGCGTTCAGTTGGTCATTCCCATCGCCTCCGCGGGCTTCACCCCCGTATATGCTAACGGTGTCGTTCCCTGTACCAGCATCCACGGTTGCATTCGAGGTCCGTATCAAGTCGTCGCCGTCACCTCCGTCGATGACGACAGCAGGTTCTGTACCGTCGATCCGCCAGAACGATATGTCTCGAATGCTAAAAACACCTTCGATCGTGTCGTCACCTGCGCCGCCGGAGAGAGTGGTTTCCCCATGATCCGCGATCAGTATGTCGTTCCCTTCGCCACCCTCGAGGGCAATCCCCTCTGTTCCGGTCGTTAGCCAGTCTGCTTCGCTGGTGCCGGTCGTATCTTCGGTCACCACCTGCTCGGTAATGCCACCACGGGTCACAACATAGTCTTCGTTCAGAAAGGTGATCAGTTCATCGCCATCGGTTGTGGCCTCCAAATAGTGGACATCGATGTCAACATTGGAGGTGATGTCGGGCAAAACATCCCGCATCGCGCCTGGATCGGGCAGCGGGTTTCCATCCTCTGGCAAATCCAGCGCAACCGTTCCCAACAGCTCCAGCCCGAAATGGTTCTCAAAATCTGCCAACTGATAATCGTAGGGATCGCCGCCAAAGTCCTGTTGCCCAGGGATGTCCCAACGGTCCTCGAAATCGTTATCAGACAGGTCCACCCCTTCCGGTACGAGATAAAAGCGTGCCTCATAGGTCCGGTAGAAATCGCCGGGGCTGTCCTCACTGTTGACATAGATAACACTGGCCACGTTGCGGGTCTCATCAGCGCCTACGTCGATCATTACTTCATCTGCGGCCGCGTCGAAGTCGAACGCTGCACCAGTGTCCTGATCGCCGGGTTCTGTTGGAGTGTCGGGCGCGTCCGGTTCGTCCTGTGGCGGAACTGTATCCCCACCGTTTTCGCCATCGTCCAGCATTCCGAATGACAGCGCACCTGTCACCAACGCCAAAAGCATCAACGCGCCCATACCAATTCCTTTCCCGTTCGCCCCCCGAACGCCCGGAAGTTGTATCTGACGCCAATGCGAGTCAACAAACCGATCTTGCAAGTGCTGTCGCGCTCAATGACCCGTTGCGATTGAACCACATATCGCCCCGTTAGACCCGGAATCGCCCCCAAACGCCCACGTTTTGTGACGGAAATTTTGCAATTCCTGCGGGCCAAACGGTCGCAGTTTTGTTAACCCCTTGAAATCGCGAAATAACCGCCCTAACGCCCGTTCACGAACACATGTTGCGGGGTGGCAAACCCTCTGCTACATCCCCCCTGATTTTCACGCCTTGGCCAAAATCAGGGCGGTCCAACACCCCGGGCCACGCATCCGTGTGCAGCAATCCGGGCCAAGACATCGAAAGGGTGGACGTGTCCGAACCAGCTTCGATCTCCACAGGTATCGCCGCGCGCTATGCCACTGCTGTCTACGAACTTGCCAAAGAAGGCAAAGCCGTCAAAAAACTCGAAGGTGATATTGAATCCCTGACAGCCGCCATGGCTGACAGCGGCGACTTCAATGCCCTGATCCAATCGCCCGTTTACAGCCGGGAAGAGCAGGCCGCCGCCATCACTGCGATCGCCAAGAAAGCCAAGCTGACCGACCTGATGTCGAACACGCTGGCCCTGATGGCCGAAAAGCGCCGCCTGTTCGTGCTGCCGCAATTGGTGCAGGCGCTGCGCGAGGTGATCGCCGAGGACAAAGGCGAAGTG
Source organism: uncultured Tateyamaria sp. (assembly GCF_947496075.1). GTDB lineage: Bacteria > Pseudomonadota > Alphaproteobacteria > Rhodobacterales > Rhodobacteraceae > Tateyamaria. The sequence continues at coordinate 172,388 of NZ_CANMBJ010000005.1, read as the reverse complement.
ACCGCAGACGTGACGTCCGCCAAGGCGCTGACAAAAACGCAAAGCGACAAGCTTGCCAAGACGCTCAAGGCCCGCATGGGCAAGGACGTCACCATCAATGCAACCGTCGATGAAAGCCTTATCGGCGGTTTGATCGTAAAAGTGGGCTCGAAGATGATCGATACGTCGATCCGCTCCAAGCTCTCTTCCCTCCAGAATGCAATGAAAGAGGTCGGATAAATGGGTATCCAAGCAGCAGAAATTTCTGCGATCCTGAAAGACCAGATCAAGAACTTTGGTCAGGAAGCAGAAGTGGCCGAAGTGGGCCGCGTTTTGTCGGTAGGGGACGGGATTGCCCGCGTCTACGGCCTCGACAACGTGCAAGCCGGTGAGATGGTCGAATTCCCCGGTGGCATTCAGGGTATGGCCCTGAACCTCGAGAACGACAACGTCGGTGTTGTTATCTTCGGGTCCGACCGTGACATCAAAGAAGGCGACACTGTCAAGCGCACCAACTCCATCGTGGACGTGCCTGCCGGGAACGAACTGCTGGGCCGCGTTGTAGACGGTCTGGGCAACCCGCTGGACGGCAAAGGCCCCATCGCCTCGTCCGAGCGCCGCGTCGCTGACGTCAAAGCCCCCGGCATCATCCCCCGTAAATCGGTGCACGAGCCGATGGCGACCGGTCTCAAAGCCGTTGACGCGATGATCCCAATCGGTCGTGGCCAGCGCGAACTGATCATTGGTGACCGTCAGACCGGCAAGACCGCCGTTGCTCTGGACGCGATCCTGAACCAGAAATCCTACAACGACGCTGCGGGCGATGATGAGAGCAAGAAGCTCTACTGCATCTACGTGGCCGTCGGCCAAAAGCGTTCAACCGTGGCGCAGCTGGTGAAGAAGCTCGAAGAATCCGGTGCGATCGACTACTCGATCGTCGTGGCTGCAACCGCATCCGACCCGGCCCCCATGCAGTTCCTGGCACCCTACGCCGCGACCGCCATGGCCGAGTTTTTCCGTGACAATGGCCGCCACGCGCTGATCATCTATGATGACCTGTCGAAGCAGGCTGTGTCCTATCGCCAGATGTCGTTGCTGCTGCGCCGCCCACCGGGCCGCGAAGCTTACCCTGGCGACGTTTTCTACCTTCACTCGCGCCTGCTGGAACGTTCGGCCAAGCTGAACGAAGACAACGGTGCCGGTTCGCTGACGGCTCTGCCGATCATTGAAACCCAAGGTGGCGACGTGTCGGCCTTTATCCCGACCAACGTGATTTCGATCACCGACGGCCAGATCTTCCTTGAAACCGAACTGTTCTATCAGGGTATCCGCCCCGCCGTGAACACCGGTCTTTCGGTGAGCCGTGTGGGTTCCTCGGCGCAAACAGACGCGATGTCGTCGGTTGCGGGTCCGGTGAAACTGTCGCTGGCCCAGTACCGCGAAATGGCCGCCTTTGCCCAGTTCGGCTCTGACCTTGATGCCGCCACGCAGCAGCTGCTGAACCGTGGTGCGCGCCTGACCGAACTTATGAAGCAATCGCAGTATTCGCCCCTGACCAACGCGGAAATCGTCTGCGTGATCTTTGCAGGCACCAATGGCTACCTCGACAACATCGACGTCAGCGCAGTTGGTAAATTCGAAGCGGGCCTGCTCAACTTCCTGCGGTCGCAGAAAGCCGACTTCCTGAAGTGGATCGCTGACGAAGATCCCAAGTTCAAGAGCGGCGAGAACGTCGACAAGATGAAGGCGGTCCTCGACGAGTTCGCTTCGACCTTCGCATAAGGAGATCGGGCAATGCCAAATCTCAAGGACCTGAAAAACAGGATCGAAAGCGTCAAGTCGACGCGGAAGATCACCAAGGCCATGCAAATGGTGGCCGCCGCGAAATTGCGGCGGGCCCAGGAAGCTGCCGAAATGTCGCGTCCCTATGCCGAACGGTTCACAGCCGTGATGGCGGGGCTGGCGTCGGCGGCGGCCGGCTCCGACAGCGCACCCAAACTGCTCAGCGGTACGGGCTCGGATCAGACGCATCTCTTGGTGGTGATGACATCGGAACGTGGTTTGTGCGGTGGTTTTAACACCAACATCGCCAAACTGGCACGGGCCAAGGCGACGGAACTGCAAGCCGCAGGCAAGACGGTCAAGATCCTGACCGTCGGCAAGAAAGGCCGTGATCAGCTGAAACGCGACTTTGGCAACATGTTTGTCGGTCACGTGGACATGACCGAGGTCAAGCGCATGAGCTATGCGGATGCCCAAGGCGTGGCCAAGGACGTGCTGGGCCGCTTTGATGCGGGCGAATATGACGTGGCGACGATCTTCTTCTCGAAGTTCCAGAACGTCGTGACGCAGATCCCCACAGCGCAACAGATCATCCCCTTCGCGATCCCCGAGGATTACGAGGGCAGCGACACGCTCTATGATTACGAGCCGGACGAAGAGGCCATTCTGGCCGACCTTCTGCCGCGCGGCGTGGCCACGGCGATCTTTTCCGGCCTGCTGGAAAACGGCGCGTCCGAACAGGGCGCCCGGATGAGCGCCATGGACAACGCGACGCGCAACGCTGGCGACATGATCGACAAGCTGACCATCGAGTTCAACCGCTCGCGTCAGGCTGTGATCACGAACGAGCTGATTGAAATCATTTCCGGCGCGGAAGCGCTGTAAGACACCCGGAGACGAAAAATGGCAAACGCTAAAGGCAAAATCACACAAGTCATCGGGGCCGTCTGCGACGTGCAATTCGATGACCACCTGCCAGAGATTCTGAACGCTCTGGAAACCGACAACCACGGCAACCGCCTGATCCTTGAGGTCGCGCAGCACCTTGGTGAAAACACCGTGCGCTGCATCGCGATGGACAGCTCCGAAGGTCTGGTACGCGGTCAGGAAGTCACCGACACCGACGGCCCGATCATGGTGCCGGTTGGCCCGAAAACACTGGGTCGTATCCTCAACGTCGTGGGCGAGCCCGTTGACGAAGGTGGCCCGGTTGCAGCGGAAGAAAAACGCGCCATTCACCAGGACGCGCCCGCCTTTTCAGAGCAGTCCACAGAATCCGAAGTCCTCGTGACCGGTATCAAGGTTGTTGACCTGCTGGCCCCCTACGCCAAGGGCGGCAAAATCGGCCTCTTTGGCGGTGCTGGCGTGGGCAAAACTGTTCTGATCATGGAACTGATCAACAACATCGCCAAAGTGCACTCGGGCTACTCCGTGTTCGCCGGTGTGGGTGAACGGACGCGTGAAGGCAACGACCTTTATCACGAGATGATCGAGTCGAACGTGATCAAGCCCGACAACCTCGAAGAAAGCCAGGTTGCGCTGGTCTACGGCCAGATGAACGAACCTCCCGGTGCGCGTGCCCGTGTGGCCCTGACGGGCCTCACACTGGCCGAACAGTTCCGCGATGCATCGGGGACCGACGTTCTGTTCTTCGTCGACAACATCTTCCGCTTCACCCAAGCGGGTTCCGAAGTGTCGGCTCTGCTCGGCCGTATTCCTTCGGCGGTGGGCTACCAGCCAACACTGGCCACCGACATGGGTGCGATGCAGGAACGGATCACCTCGACCAAATCCGGTTCGATCACATCCATTCAGGCCGTTTACGTGCCTGCGGATGACTTGACCGACCCCGCGCCTGCGACAACCTTTGCGCACCTCGATGCGACCACTGTTCTGAACCGTGCGATCTCGGAACTCGGCATCTACCCCGCCGTGGACCCGCTCGACAGCTCCTCGCGCCTGATGGACCCGCAGATCGTGGGTGAAGAGCACTACAAGGTGGCCTCGGACGTGCAGCAGATCCTGCAGCGCTACAAGTCGCTCCAGGACATCATCGCCATCCTCGGGATGGACGAACTGTCGGAAGAGGACAAGCTGACCGTGGCCCGCGCCCGGAAAATCCAGCGCTTCCTGTCGCAGCCCTTCGATGTGGCCAAAGTGTTCACCGGCTCGGACGGTGTTCAGGTTCCGCTGGAAGACACGATTGCCTCGTTCAAGGCGGTTGTGGCCGGTGAGTATGACCACCTGCCCGAAGGTGCGTTCTACATGGTTGGCGGCATCGACGAAGTGATCGCCAAAGCCGAGAAGATGGCGGCCGACGCAGCTTAAGGTGCATGGCGGGGTGAAACCCCGCCCTACATCTCCGAACGAACTCCGGGCGTAAGGTGGGGTTTAACCCCACCGCCCATTGAAGGAGAAGATGATGCAATTTGATTTGGTATCGCCCGAGCGCAGCCTCGCATCCATGGACGCGACAGCCGTACAGATCCCCGGTGCCGATGGCGATATGACCGTGATGGCCGACCATGCCCCCACGATCACGACCCTGCGCCCCGGCGTGCTCAAGGTCGAGGCGGGCAACGACACCCATGAATACGTTGTGACCGGCGGCTTCGCCGAGATCGGCGCGCAGGGCGTGTCCGTTCTGGCGGAACGTGCGGTTGCGAAGGGTGATATGACGCAGGACCAGCTGGACGCGATGTTCGACGAGGTGCAGGATGTCTACAACCGCGCCAAGGATGCGGCACAGGGCGACACTGGCCCCGTTGACGATGCGGCCAAGCTGCTGGCCGACATGGCAGCCATGGGGTCCGAGATCGGGCTGAGCACCAAGCAGCCCAGCCTGTAACACTCTTTCAAGAGATGTGTGAAAGGCCTCGCATATCGCGGGGCCTTTTTTCGATTTTGGGGCCTTAAATTACCGGTCTGACGTGGTACGAAACCAAAGCCCAATAAGAACGATCTGATGAAACGACTGCGCAACCACCTGATAGGCATCGACCAAGGCGACACCGTCCTGTTCTCCGATTTCGAGGACGGGGGCGAGATGTGGACTGGCCGTGGGCAACGCGAACGCCGGCGTAGAGTGAGCTTTTCCGAACCGTTCCGGACAGAGCCGTCCGTTCATGTGTCGATTTCCATGTGGGACGTTGATACCGCCTCCGCCTTGCGCGCCGATGCCATGGCCGAAACCATCACAAAAGATGGGTTTGACCTCGTGTTCCGCACCTGGGGCGACACGCGCATTGCACGCGTGCGGCTGGCCTGGATGGCCATGGGCGAGTTACGACAGGCGGACGATTGGGATCTGTACTAACTCCGGTTTTTTCGTCAGCGATGTTTTGACACTCGGCGATTGGTGGCTGTGCGGGACGGAGCTGCCGCCGACGGTTCCAATTCCAATGTGCGAGACGAATAGCGGACAGTCGTTGTTGCGAGTACAATCGATACTCTATCGACTTAGCCAGAAGTATTCATCCACCAAACTCTGAACCAGCTGGTTGGGAACTGATGGATATGCTGCAAGAAAGTCGTTTCGAACAGTCTTGGCGTCATGCATCAAGTTCGCGCCGGAGGTATGTGTTGGCTTCATTGAGAAGAACGTGCTCGTCATTTCCTCGTGGGTCTCCAGGATAAGATCTGCCTTCGTTTCTCCAAAAAACTCAATGACTTCGGACCAAGCATCTGTACGCCATTTTTTTCGTCCAATCGCGTTCGATAGAGGTGATCTCGCACATATTTCCAAGGCTTTCGACAGATCATCAGGCGCTATTGTTGCCGTACTTCTAGGCTTGGACATCGCGATGTTCTCAGTTTTGTGGCGACTATTGGGACATGTTGTTTGAGTAAATCATTTCAGAGCTAACTCGGCATTCCAGCATTTGTCAAAGGGGCTCACTGCCGACCTCGGAGCAAACGCAGCATCGCGCTGTCTGCCCCGGCGTACTCAGTTGGTGGTCGGGCTGGCTGCCGAGCACAGCGAAGAAAAGGCCGTCATGATCGATGCGACCTACCTCAAGGCCTACCGAACAGCGACCAGTATGGGCGTCAAATAGGACAAACGGCGTAACCGCATCGAGATCATGTTCGGCAGGCTCAAGGACAGGCGGCGTGCCGCAACGCGGTATGATCGCTGCCCAAAGATGTTCCTCTCGGCAATCGTCATCTATTGGCTATGATTCATGACCCTGGAACAATGCGGATCTTCTCTTCGGCAGAAAATTTCTACCGCGTCTTGCGCCTGATCTTTTTTACAAGCTTGTCAGCTATCCATTCGGCCCAGTACTTGATCTCATCTCGTATCCTCTCAAAGATCATGATGAGCTCACAACTCTCGCTTAGCAAAACAACCCAGTCTGTCTCAAAGGCCCTGACGGGGTTACGCAGGTACACATACTGGACCTACCCAGGCGCAGCCGTAAGGTTGGTGGGATCACCACCAACCTGAACTATCCTTCGGCACAGGGATCACCAGCTCCTGGAACTGCACCAGCGGCAGTCGGTCATTGTCGGTGACAATCGTGGTCGCAAATACCGTCAGCAGAAACTTTAGACTGCTGTCGGGGGATTGTGCGCTCGTGGTTGCTTGCCAATTTGCCAGATTTGACGCGATCTGAGCAGCCAGTGTCCTTTCATCACCCGGATCAACTTTACCTGCGACCAGGAAGACCGGCAGCACGCTGTAGGCGCTGTTGCCCTTATTCGCCATGACCTCATACCGGTAGGAAATCGAGCTTTCAGTTTCCAACGGTGGGTTGGTGCCGTTCTGAACCGAATCCTTCGGCGGGGTGGTCAGGTCGATCAACATCGCCTCAACAGCTTCTGCCAGCGTCGCCTTTGACTCGAGGTCTATCTGGTCTGGTGCACCAATCAGAGGCACGATAGGCGTGGGCCACGCGACCGTTTCAGTGCGATAGACAAAGTCCGGGTTGGTCTGCTGGGGTGGGACGGCGAGGTTTCGGTTCCGCTCGGTGAACGCGCTTGGCAGCACATTCTGGTAGTCAAGGACGTAAAGGTTCTCCCATGTCAGCGTCAGAACACGTTCCGACTTGCCGTTGTCGGGCGAATAGATCGCTGTATCACCGCTGGCTGATTTGAACGTGTAACCAGTGATCGTTGGCCATGGCGGCGTGCCGCTTGAGCGCGACCAAGTGCCTTTCACCTGTAAGTCCGTGCTGTTTTCGACATTCTGGATGTTAAAGTGCCAGACTTCAGTGTCGTCATCCGCCGTGACCCGGTCCAGCCCACCGCGCGGTGGCTCCGGCGGTTGCCAGCTGCTCCATGTTGCCGCAACGCCTGCGATGATCGCGCTGAAATCCTTGAGCGCGTTGACCGACTCTGCACCACCATCGGCGGGCAGTTGTTCGATTTTGGGTTCGAGCTGTGGATATTCAAAGACAAACCGCGCCAGCGCATCGAACAAATCCTTGGGCGGGTCGCGCCCGTCGTCGGTGGCCAACAAGGCCGCGGTAGAGACCGATGTGGGACCCATGTTCGTTTGCAGCTGGTTGAACGTCAGCGACAGGTTCAGGGTGTCCTGATCGGCGGCCGAGCGTTCGACCTGCAACTCGTAGCTCCAGACCAGCGCATCCTGAATGGTGCTGACCGTCGTTTTGGCCTGCGCCTTGGTCGACAGCAGTTTGGGCAAGGGCGGATAGCTGCGCAACGGGATCGGAATCCGTGTTTCGCCAATCGGCTGTGTCAGCGTGTTGTCCTGTTCCTGCGGCAGATCGCCGGGGTTTTGTTGCAGGACAAAGGTCAGCCAGCTGGACGGGACATATCCACGATCCGATGCCTGACCATCGCGCTGATGCTCCAACTGGTTGACCTCATAGTTCAGATCCAGATTGAAAGCGCGCTGTGCCTCTGGGTCACTGGCCGAAACCAGGAAGTTCAGCCAGTTCTTTTGGTCGTCTGTGGTTTGCACCAGCGGTAGGGTCGACGGCGTCAGCGAATAGGGCAGCTTGTCCGGGTCACCCTGTCCGGGGACCTGCACGGCACCATAGAGTTGTGGCGGCAGCGAAGGGTCCCCGCTGGGTTCGATCGGACCGTTGAGGTTCACAATCGCCTCCAGCTGCGTCAGCGTCGAGAAGCCATAGTCATTGGCCAACGTGCGCAGCAAGGCCTGCCGCCACGTCTCTTTGGCAGACTTCGGATCACCCGTGCCGTCCAGTTCGTCGTAGACATAGGTGATCTTGTCCGAAATCGACCCGGCCAACGTTTCCTTGTTCTCCACAAAGGGATCGTACAGCTCGTCCTCGATACTGGAATGATCCGCAACGGCCGGGGCCATGATCGGGCTAAAGATCGTTTCGACCGTGGTCAGGAACAGCGCGCCCCATTGGTCCATATCCGTACTGTTGAAAATGCGATTGACCAGATCATAGCCTTTGTCCGAGCCGCTGGGATTGCCGTAATCCTTCAGGTTCGGCACGTCCCGCGTGATCAGTTGACGGCTGAGGGGGGGCGGTGCATAGAAGATCGGCTCGGGTTTGCCATCTTCGCCTTTGACGATCTCGACCTCGGTGCCCACGCCCTTGCCCCAGCGCTGCAACCAAATGCTGCGGCGGCCAAAGCGTTGGCTGGTGATGTCGCTGTTCTGCCCGGTGGCAACCTTGACCACGCCAACCTTGTCATCGAACGGATAATACGCCGTCTCGAACTTGTCGGCGAACGTCGTCAGGCCCGAGGGATCGTCCTTTTCGCCCGTGTCCTCCACCGGCTGCATCGGAGAGGTGACCATGCGGACCTCAGGTGCTTTGTCGGCAATGTCATCAGGCACATCAGCCCGTTGAAGCACCAGGCTGACCACCAGCTCCTGCAAGTCACCCGCCCAGTTTGCAGGCTGTGATTTGTCGAGCGGCATGGCCAACGTAATGGCCGCAGGTGCCTCACCGGTACCGCCTGCCCGTAGCCAGTCCAGCAGAGGCGTTATGTAACCCACGAGGCCCGATATCACGCTGTCCCCCGACGCCAGCACACCCAAAGGTGCATCCGCCAGCGTGTCGCCGGTATCCACCGCAGCGCTGGTGTTCGGTTGATCGGTTAGTTGTTCATAGATCTTGGCATATTGGTCGGTTGTGACCTGCAATTGATCTGCATTCACCTTGCCTTCGGCATCCTGGATCGTCGACGGATCGAACGACATGCGCAGTTCCAACTGCACGCCACCCTTGTCTTCGACCGCGTAATACACCTGCGTGCCCGACCAATCGGCCAACCCCATCAGATCGTCGTTGTAAACGACCTTCAGGTCCGTGGTGGCCATCAGCGATGCAGGGACCGAGTTTCCGAACACGTCCTCGATCGAGATGCGCACTGTGAACGTATCGTTGATCGCGCCATAGCGGTTGTCGCTTCCCACCGGCGTCGCCGTTTCGAACGCCTTGGAATAGATCCACGTGACCGCGTCGGCACCGGCACCGCTTTCGTCATTCGCATTGATCGGACGGCTCCAGTTCTCATTGGGCTGAGCAGTGCCATTGATCTTTTCGATGCGGTAGCTGACCATCTGGTACAGCCCCTGCAGAAAGTCACCGCTGCCTGCATCTGCCTCGTCTGGTGCGTTGTCCCAAGTGATCGACCACCCGACTGAACCGCCAGCATAGGCAGCAGCATATCCCTGGACTGGAGTGCCGTCCGAGTCTTCGGCCAACGTGCTGAAGATCGCCTTGCCCTTGTCGGGCGCCGATCCGATCAACGCGTTTTGGTAGGGTGCTGCACGTGTGATCGACCCTTTGGTGCCGAATTGCACCACCAACGCCAGATCAGCCGGACCGTTCTGGAATATGTTCAGATCAAGCCCTTCGACTTGCAGGTAGAAACCCGACGAATGCACGACGGACACTTCCCATGTCAGGCGCAGGAACCGGGCAAGTTGCACACCACCTTCACCTGGTTTCGCCCAGTTTAGGCTGGGGGTCGGTTCGGCATCCGTGCCCGCATTGGCTTCGGCCACCGCGTTGGCGGCGGCCACCCCCGCAGGTGTGCTGACGGTCGACAGATCGGTGCGCACCAATACGCGGGGTGTCTTGGAAGACGCCCAGTTGCCCCGGCTTTCGCTCACCAACAAGTCGATGGAGTTCACGGACTCGTTGCCTGCGTCAATCTCGTCCAGCAGGGCCTGCAACATCGCACGGTTGGCTTCGTCCGTACCCAACAACGAGAACGTGTCAGTCAGGATTGCACCCGGCTCAACCGCATCCGGATCGGGGATCGAGGCCAATCGGATCGGCAGGACCAGTGCGCTGTCCGCCTCCCAGGGCGTGCCGCCACTTGAAAGGTCAGTCTGCTGATCGGCATCTGATTCACCACCAAACAGCTGATTGGTCAGCCACGGACCTGTGGTTGCGCCCGTGTCCTTGCGCCAATCCCGCACCGCTTGCACAACATCCTCAGACAATGTGTTGATGATGTAGTCGTCATCCCCGTCGGACCAGCTATTGATGTTGTTCATCGGGAAAATCAGCGGTTTTTCGACCAGTGCGCGCAATGGTCCCACGGTCCACGGCGGCGTGGCCGGGCCCGTGGTGTGCACCATGGATGGATCAAGGCTGGATGTGGCATCATCCGCGACCTTGATCCACTCGGGCGTGTCGGCGGTGGTGGTCAACTTTGCCCCCAACACCCACGCATCATCCGCTTTGACCAGCGCGAATTGCTGCCCCGTCAGGACATACAGCGCCTCCAGCTTGCTGGTGTCATTGGGATCAGGCAGACGCACACCGCCCATCAGGAAACGCGACACAAAGCCGCCCAGATCGTCAATGCTGATTTCGCTCAACGCGGTGTCGAGATCTGGCGCACCGGTCTCGATCAGCAATTCAATGACCTGCTGACCCAGCAGGTTGAAATATTCGTCGAATACCAGCGCGGCAGTCGATTCCTCCACCATCTCAGCGGCTTGCAGACTGTCACCACCGCCAAAATACGCCGCGACAATGTCGGTGTAGTTCGACGGCAAGCGCAGGTGGCCGAAACTGGCGATGGCGCTGCGCAGCGAGGCGTTCATCACCTTGCCGCCATTGTACTCGAGGCCAAGGCTGTCGGGCATGGCCATCGACACAACGGCGGTGTCAGCCGTGAATGTGGTCTTCCCGATGTTGAAGATGAACGTATCGGACAGCGCCTTCAGAATGGCTTCGCGGTCGAATTCACCGTTTTGCAACGCTGCTTCGGTTGCTGCCAACTGTTCCTGGAACGTGGTCGCGGATCCGCTGTAATTGTGCACCAGCCAGCTGGACAATTCCGACGCAAGAACGCCAAACGGACTGCCCAGACTACCGGATTCCAGGACCAGAGTGGCGACGCCCTGTGGCGCCCAGTTTTCTGTCGAATCCCCGGTCGCAATGGCTGTCGGTTGCAGGACGAAGCCCACAGTGATCGGGGTCTTGTCTTTGACAAGCCGCGTGTGGATGCCGTGGGACAACCGCGCCCATGGGGCGCTGGCTGGCCTTGCCATGGCCTCCAGGAGGATATCCGCCTCGAGCGGTCGGCCAGAATTCACGGCCGTGGGCGTTGGTCCACTGAGTTTCGCAACCGCAGACCCGCTGCCGATCACCGTGTCGATCAGGTCCAGCTTGGCGGTAAACGAGAACGATATCTTGACGAACACGATCTTGATCGACGCCTTGGCAACCACTTCGGCTGTCAATTTCAATGGCGACGAATGCGCGGTCTCAATCGCGAATGCGACGGTCAATGAAATGGTCAGCGACACGTCCACCGCGATGATCTTGAAATCGACCTTGCCGAACACGTTGCCGGTCAGCGACAGGCTGACACCCCACCACCAGTAGTCGACACCGGTCTGTGTCATCTTGCCATCGAACGAAGCAAGGAACCCTTCGATTGTGCAGCCCAGCATCAGGCTCGCTCCGGCCTTCAGCGGGCCTTTTTCGAACTCCTTGCCGACGCCTCCTGCAATCCCCAGACCAAAGGTCCAGATCAGATTGAATTCGGTCCCGAACTGGTCAGGCGCGGCGGCACTGCTGAGTTTGCCCAGGTAGAACCCGGCCTTGACGATCAGGGGCAACGGGCCCGCCTGGAACTGGACCGTGATCGGATGTGCCGTTGTCCCGGTGAAAGGCCAGCCGATGGCAAACCGCCAATCGCCATTGGTCCAGATCGAAATGCTGAAATTCGGAAGCGACAGCATCACGGGACCCAGCGGGATGGTGCCCAGATCCAGATAAATGTCGGCGGAATAAACACCGACTTCATCGCTCACTTTTCGGTAGATGATGGTAAAGGTAAAGCCTTTGACCTTGCCCAGGAATCCACCTTCGTCCTTGTCGTCACCGTCCTTGTCATCGTCGGCCATCACGGCGTTGCCGTCGCTGGCAACCAGCCTCTTGCCGTTGCCGTTTTTGCCGCCGCCACCGTCAGGTTCTTTCTTTTCCGGCGGGGTGATGTTGATCTGCAATCCATAAAAGCTGGAATCGATCAGGACCGTTGTCAGTTTGAGGCTTTGGTATTTGAACTGAAGCGCAAAGGCGATGCCTGCGTCCGAATTGTAGAGATCGAGATTGGCAAAGATCAGACGCGCCACCTGTTCGACCGTCTTGTCGGTCATCAGATTCAACTGATTGAATACGTCGGTGATCACGTTTGGATTGGTCGGGTCGGTCTTGATCTCGAACGACCGGCCCAGATACCCCTGCGGCACATCCACCAGCGTCACGCTGATCGTTGGCCCGTTCCAGTCTGTGTCGGTGGATTTACCAATCCAGAACAGTGAGTTGCGACCGCCAGGATCGCCGGGCGCGCCAAAAATGCCAAGATCCTTGGGCCCAACCCCATAACTGAGGAAGAAATTCAGCAACATCGACTGAAAATGCATGAACCGCAGCATTGAAACATAAGTCGTCTCGCCAAACTCGAACCGGTCGAGCTGCACGTATTCAAAGTCCGAGGCAATGACGCCTTCGAACATGAACCCTTTGGGCCCAGAAATTTCTGGCGGCAGGCGCAGGATCACGCCCACCTGCTTTTCCGGATCTGTCGCGTCGGGATCCCAGCCGATCAACAGCGTCGCGGTCAGGTCGGTCTTGAACGAAGCCAACATGCCGAACGTGCCCAGCGGCACTTCGAATTGAAGGCTGTAGCGCGGGGCGCCAGTGTTGGTCCCGCTGCCCGTCTTGACCTGCCACTCTCCAATTTCGGATGGGGTCAGTCCGTCGGGGGATGGCAAAACGGCCTCGATGATACCGGGGAACGTGCGCTCGAAACTGTAATCCCGCGCCTCGCTGAGCATTTGGTCAACCTTGACGCCGGTCAGGTTGGTTGGGATTCCGTCAATCAAATCGGCGGTGTTGTCGGCCTTGATGCAGGTCGTCATGTCAAAGCTGTAACCAGTGATCGCCAAACCTTTGGTCGGAACGTTGTCGGCAACCTCGCCATACGAGAACAGATCGCCCGCAATCCCGTCTTTGAATGCCAGCAGCCCGCTGATCCGGAAGGCGGACGCGGCGATCACTTCGCAATCACCGGTCCCGTCACGCCGTGTGACCGGGACCAGAGTCGCCTCGGTTATCGATTGGGCCACAAGTGCGGTGAATTTGTCGCCCGTGTCGTCATAGACGAAACTGCGCTCGTCCTGGGTCGAGAACAACAGCGATCCGGTGCCATCCTCGAACAAGGTATAAACGCCGTCGATGACAATGGTGCCATATTCCGGATAATCCAGCGATGGCCCTGGTTGCAGGGTTACGCTGCTCCCGAACAACTCCTTGATGCTGAACGCAATCTGAGAGTCGAACACCGCCAATTTGCTGTTGGCGTATTGCACGTTCAACAGCAACACCCGGAAATCCGGGAACTCGGTCGGCGGCGAGGCGGGGATGGTGTAAGGCGGATCAAGCTTCGAGGCGTCGTAGTTGATGACCGAAAACAGCGAGCTGTGTTCGACCGACGCGGCGCTGTCCTTGTCCTCGACCCGGTTGATCGTGATGCCAAAGTGATGCGCCAACAGCTGCCCTTTGATCCCGCCCAGCAGGATCTGAATGTCCAGCGGCAGCTCGTCATAATTGAGCGGGCAGTTGAAAATCAGGATGCCGTTCCAATTGGGGTCATCAATCGTCTGGCGGAAGGCCGCGAACAGGTCGCCTCCTTCGTCGGCTGCCTTCAAATAAGTCAGCAGCCGGGTCTGAACATCTGATTTCGTCGCACCATCTGCGATCAACGTGGTCCAGGTGTTGTCATCCTCGATCAGGGCGCGTGCCGAGACACCAGGCACAAACTTGAAGATCGCAACAGCCTGATTGTCGGCATTGCCCATTTGGACATCAAAGGTGAAATCCCCAAGCTTGATGTTCTTGTCGGGAAACGGTTCGAACGCGCTCTGATCTGTCGCCACCATGAAAAGGCTGTCGTTCAGCACAGTGTTTGAAAACGTCGGGTTGACCACGCCATTGCTGCCCTCATTCGAGGTCAGTTGCAGGAACTGGTCCGGGTTCTGCGGGCTGCGTGCAAGGATCAGGTTCTTTATTGTTCCCGCGGGCGGCGTGCCACCGTTGACAGGGTTCAGCTCCACCAACAGGCCCAACGGCGTGCGTGCAAAGCCGCCGTCAAAGGCCAGGTTGGTGGACGTATCAAAAAAGATCGGGCCGTAATCGACGCTGAAATAGGGTTGCAACGTGTCCCGCCGATCCGGCGAGACCACCTGTCGTTCAATCGCCGAAAGCTCTTCGGCGGATAGGTCTGCGTTGGGGTTCACGATCCCTTCGTCATCGTCAGAGTAGAACACCCCGCCATAGGGCAGCATGGGAAAGGCCACGTCTTCGTTGGCCTGTTCGAATTGCAGCAGGCTTGCCCCCACCGCAATCGGAAACTCGTATCGCGCCTTCGCTGCGTCCAACTCACGTCCGAAGTAAGTCGACGATGACGCCTGCGCACAATAGCTGGTGTTGACCACTTCGACGTCGTCAGCAGCTTCGACTGCGGATTGCTTGAGTACGCGTATCCAGCTTGTGGTCAACGCGCCGTCCAACGTGGTGGGCGTGCCATCCTGCGGATCGTAGGACTTGGCAAAGGCTGGTTTGCCCGATTCAAACAACAACCGGTCACCGGGCTCGACCAAAACATACTCGGTTCCTGCCAGCCCGCTGCGGATCTGGACGCGTTCTTCTGCTGTCAGACCATCCCCGGGGGCTACTTCGAACTCACCCACCGGGCAAAGGTACCGGTCGCTTTCCTCTGTCCCGGTGTTCTTGGCAAAGGCGAAGCCGCCGGTCAGATCTTGGGTCTTGGGGGCCGCTGGAGAGATCGAAACAGGCGCATTGGTCGTGCTGGACAAGTATTGCGATGTCAGCGCATTGGGTTCGCCCAGATCAAGGGCCATGCGTGTGCGCAGGTCGTTCAATGGTGAAAGCGGTTGCAGATAAACGTTGAAAAACAAATCTTTGACTCTGATCGGCCCCGGATCAGATGCAGGCGTGAACAGTGGGTATTGCGCCGCGTCAGCGCCTGTCGCGTCATGGCCATAGAACACGCGCTGCAAACCCGCGTATTGCTGGCCCAACTCGTAATGACTCCAATCCCAGGCAAAGGTCAGCGTGCCGCGGTGATTGCCGGATAAGGGCAGCACCACTTGCGTTGGACGTGTGCCGACAGGTTGGGGTAAGTCGTTCTCGACGATCTGCACCTGAATGCTTTCTTCGCCTGATGCCTTGTCGAACTTGATGGCCGGTGCATCGATATCGAGCGAAATGCGCGTGTTACGCCGCAAGTCCAGCTGCCACGTCCCGATTTGCAACGTCGCGTTTGTCGGCACTGCATAAGCGGTTGACGACGCAACAATGTCATAAGTGTTTGCATCGTGACGCCAGGCGATGCGGGAAAACGTGGTGGGTTCCTTGGTCAGAACGCCGTTCAACTCGGCCAGCAGATCATTGGGGTCAACGTCTTCGTCAGAAAAGACATAGGCACCCGTCCTGTCATAGCTTTCGGGTAAGGTCAGCGTATCCGTCGTGCTTTGGCCTTCGAACAGATAGTAATAGGTCAACGCGATATTGCCGCCGCCGGACCCGTTGTTGCTGGCAACATACAAGGTCGCTGTGTCATCGGTCGCGGCCCGCGCGAAACTGATGTCATCGCCACTTTCATGCGGAACAACTGCTGGGGCCGTGCGGGTTGTGAACAGCGCAGCGTCCGGTTCGTGCTCCTCCATCGCGGCCATTGCGACCGTTTTTTCCTCGTCGAACAGGATTACGCTGATCTCAAACCCGTCCGTTGTCACCGTGTTGCGTGGCTGAAGAGCGTTGTCGAAAACAATGATCTGGACATCCAGAACCGTTTTGACTTCGTGTCCGACATAGATTTCATATTTGATCGTCGGGCCGTTGTTGATATTGACCACCAACTCGTTGGACCCGGTGCCCAGAACATCCGCCGCCGGGGTTGCGGCCCACCCGTATTCGGTGGTCATATCCAGTTGCGCGTTCTGCAGGTCCAGACCCTTGATCGAGCGTTTTCCGCCCTGGTTCAGAACCAGTTCGATATCGCTGATCGAGCCATTCAGGAAATATGCGTTCGCCATAGCTCAACACCCCCCAGAAGTGTGCGCGGTATAGGGATAACGCCCGACCGGAAAACCGGCCGGTCGGACATCTTATGATTGTAGATCATGTCAGGCGGCTGCAGCGCCGCCTTGACAGGTTAGCCGTCTCGCTTGTCGACCAAGGTGATCGTGATGCCCGAACTGTCGCCGGTGGCGTCTTCACCGACGATCGTGTCCTCGAACATGAAGAAATACAGATCCAGCACGGTCGAGACCTTGGATGTAATGGTGTAGCGACGGGTCTTTGCTTTTTGCTCGGACACGAACAAAACCTCGTTGTCGTGTGTATCCCCGCCAAACACGTTTGGGCTGGGACGGGCCTCGATTTTTGCCGCCCATGCGGGGCCTGAAACCGCTGTCCCGTCGGTATTCACCGAAACCGCTGCCAACGCGTTCTGCGCACCTGTGTTCAGTGTCACCTTCACATCAGTGGGGCTTGCATTGATAAAATACGCTTTTGCCATTTTTGGACTTCCTCTTGGTTGAAAAATCGGTCTGCGTGAGTGGTTCCTTCAGGACGGGTAAATCTTTTGGCCCAGCTGTTTTTCGAGCTGCGAAAACACCACATAATCGGGGAATATCCATAACAGCATTTCGATATTCGGTGCTGCGTCCGCCGGATCGGTAAGGTCGTTGTACAATTGCGATCCCGAACTTCCTTCGGACTGCACAACCAACGTGTTGTGCCGCCCCCAGACCCCGGGCGCAGGCTCGCTTGCCGGTTCGCGACGGACCGTCAGGGAATTCGGGATGTAGTTATACTTGGCCTCGCTGTGCGCGAGCGGTGCCAAGGCCTTGGTGTTCAGCGTGGACGTCATCTTGTCCGCTTGCCAATTTATTATGCGCAGGTTCGAAGCCATCTGCTCCCTCCTGTCGTGGCAGCATCAATGCGGTTCGGGGGGGACGCCTTTCTGGCCGTGCAGTGTGTGCTCGTTACGTGCGCCACTGGTCGGAGCTGAATGCATTCAGCGATTGGATGCGCATCTTGCGCGTCAAATCCTGGTTCCATGGAACGATGGTAATTTTTGAACTGTCGCCGGTCATGTCCGCGCCGGTGATCGCGCCGTCCTGAATGTAAAAATACAAATCCAGCACGATCGATACATCCGATTGTACGTTGAACACCAGTGGAGCGGTGTGTGATTCCATGAACACGGTGATTGCATTGATCTGTTTTTTTCCGCCAAAGATGTTGCGCCCGGCATAGGCTGCAATCGTGGCTGGCCATGAATTGTATTTCATTACAGGCATTTGACGTTTTGTAACGATCTCGAAGGCGGCCAATGGATTGTTTGTTGGGGCTGCGTTCAGGTTGACCGTCATGGAGAGGGGCGTTGCGTTGATGAAATATGCCTTGGCCATAGCCTATTGCGTAGCTGCTTGATCGCGACGTTGAAAGCGTCAGATGGGAGGAGGACACCAATGCACCACCACTCATTTCGGAAAAGCGATCGGATTTAGGTGGCAGGGAATACATCTTCTGAAAGACCTGCAATTTGTGAACAAAACGGAAAATCAATAGTTACTCCCGTTAAGGTAGTATGAAGCTGATCAAAAGTCACTCCCAACAATTTCACCAACGCGCCTATATATTTCTTGACACATTGAAAATAAATGAGATTTTCAGCTTCGAAAGCATGGCTGCTCTGTGGTTTTGAAGCCAGAATCATGTGTATCTATGCGGGAAAAAATACACCATAAGTCGATCATGTGGCGAAACGGCTATCTGAGCTCGTATGGAGTGTGAGCTGAGTGCGTACGGGTCAGAATAGTCGATTACACGATTCTGGTTTTTCTATCTGCTGCACTACCGGCCCGATTTGAATGGGCGGGGCAACCTTTTTGCCTGTCCGTCATCAGATAAATTGAGACTGATGGCAGTTTGACTTTGATGAGTCATCGCTCATCTGGTTTCAGCTGAGCCGCTGATTTTGCGTGCTGCAAGCGCCTCAGTCTCATGGTTTTCGTTTTTGTCCTTCGTGTTCGAGAAGTATTGTGTGCCTGCGGCCTGTGTAGACGTCGGCGGGTGTCAGGTTACGCAATCTCGCATGATAGCGCTGATGGTTGTAGTGACCGATGAAAGCACCCTAGCAGCTCAGGACGTTTGGCTTGGCCAAATCCCCTGAACCAGAATGGGAGATCTTGGCGCGTTTTCAGCCAAGCTCAAGGCTTGTAACCGCGTAAGTTGGGTGGTTCCTGGCTGGAGAAGACCCGCGATACATACGCGCTGTTTTGAAACCGGCCTCCAACCCGAAACGTTCGCAAAGGTCAGCCAAGCCTGCTGATGTCTCAGGAACGTCCAAGGTCACAGGCCCATCAAACGTTGTCGCTGCGTGCGCAATCAACCTGTACCCCATCCCGGTATCTGCGGCGACCAAAGGACCGATCTTTGCCCCCGACCTGCAGGAACGCACCGTGCAAAAGCCGCCGATAACGCCTTTATCCTCAAGGACAATAGTGGTTCGGGTCGAGGCACCGGAAAACCATGCCTGCAGGTAGGTGGGTTTTGCCACGCCCGAGGCCTCGGCCTCCATCTGGATCAAGGCCGGGATGTCATCAGAGCGTATGCGGCGAATGTCCGGATCGTGCTGCCCAGTTAAATGACCTGTAAAACGTGTGGTGCCGCCTGCATGTACAAATCCCGATGCGCGGTAATTCTGTTGCTGTGCCTCTACCCCGTCCAGTCCGACCGTCCGGTGCTTTGCGTGCTGCATCGCATGCGCCCAAAGGCCAAACCCGATGCCCCGCCCGCGATAGGCTGGACGTACGATGTAAAGACCGAGAAATGCAAAATCGGGCGTATGATTGACGACCGAGATTGCAGCAATCGGTGTATCGTCCCGGTCAACAGCCACAAAAAACCCATCCGGGTCCGCTGCGAAAAAGGCCTCCGCATCATCCAGACCGGGGTTCCAGCCTTCATCCCCGGCCCAATCCAGGATCAGCTTCAACTCTGGCAGTGTTGCAGTGCGATATTCAATCATCGCCGGAGCGCGTCCTTTAACGAGGTTGTGGCTTCTTGACGCTCGCGCAGATCAAGTTGCGAGAAGATATCGAGCAAATGCCCCTTCATCAGCTCTTCGGCATTATCACCGTCACCCTTGCGCAAAGCATCGACAAGGGCGTGGTGCGCATTGCTTTCGCAAAGCGCATTCCGACGTCGCCAATACAAGGCAATGACCAGAGACGAGCGGGACACCAACTGTCGCAAGAATTGTTCGATGGTCTGCTGATCAGCCATGCGCGCGATCTCGAGATGAAAGTCGCCGGACAGCTTCAACGCGAGCCCTGCCTCGCCACGGTCGAGCGCCGCGTGCTCCTGTTCAATATGGTGCTCAAGTAGTACGATATCTTCGGCATTGGCGCGATCCGCTGCGGCACGCGCCGTACTTGGTTCAATTAATGCACGCGCTTGAAAGACCTCTCGCGCTTCTTTCAGCGTGGGTTTCGAGACAAAGGCGCCCCTGTTCTTTTCAATTGTGAGCAGGCCCTCGAATTCCATCGAGCGCAAGGCCTGCCGCACAATGGTACGGCTGACACCAAATATCTCGCAGACCTCATCTTCACGCAGCTTCGCACCGGGTTGCAGGCGGTGTTCGTGAACGGCCTCGGTCAATTGACCAACGATTTCCTCAACGGTTGCGGTCTTGGGCTCAGTTAAAAGCGGCATTCAGCACCCCCTTGTCGCAACCTGCACAGCGGGCAGAGGGCGCTCAAGACCTGACACAAAACGAATCCGGATTGTATACAATTTTTGCCTGAATTTTGCACAATGCTCGCATCAATTGGTCGATTTCGGGCAACTCGCCATTTCTGAGCTTGGCAAAGGTCTGATTCAACTTGGTCGAACCAAATTTCATCGGCCAGCGTGGTTTTACGACCTTGGGGGTACGATGAGCCAAAAGCTGGATCTTGAACTAATCAGCCTGACAAAACGCTATGGGGCGACTGTTGCCGTTGACGCGATCAGTTACCACTTCAACGCGGGCACATATGCTTGTCTTTTGGGGCCGTCCGGTTGCGGGAAATCCTCGACCTTGCGGATGATCGCAGGTCACGAAAACGTCTCGGATGGGTCAATCACCCTCGGCGGGCGAGACATTTCGCACTTGCCACCCGCCAAACGCGGCACCGCGATGATGTTTCAAAACTACGCGCTGTTCCCGCATCTCAGCGTATTGGACAACGTCGCCTTCAGCCTACGCATGCAAGGCGTCGAGACCGCGGCGCGACATGCCAGGGCGAAAGAGATGCTGGAACTGGTCGATATGACTGCTTTGGCAGACCGCCTTCCCGCACAATTGTCTGGTGGGCAGCAACAACGCGCGGCTCTCGCACGCGCGCTGATCACGAAGCCAGATGTGCTGCTGCTGGATGAGCCGCTATCGGCCCTTGATCCATTCTTACGTATTCGCATGCGGGCCGAATTGAAAAAACTCCAGCGCGAACTTGGGATCACCTTTGTTCACGTGACCCACGGCCAGGATGAAGCCTTGGCGCTTGCCGACGAGATTGTCGTGATGAACGACGCAAAGATTGAACAGGCTGGCAAAACACGGTCTGTCTTCGAGGCCCCCAAGTCGGCGTTTGTCGCCCGATTCCTGGGCTCGCACAATGTTGTGTCCATGCCTGACGGCATGGTGGCCATTCGATCTGATGCTTTGCAGGTCACATCTACGGATACCGCCAAACTGCCCGGCACAATCACCAATATCGAATATCAGGGCACGCATGTCGCACTGACCGCCGTCGTTCGAGGCGAACAAGAGGTCACTGCACTTCTTTCAGACAAGGATTTCTTCGGTGACCCGAAGGATTTGGGAGAGGCCATTGGCCTCGACTGGGAAGCCGAGGCCGCACACGCCTTGGCAAGTTAACGAAACCTAAAACAGGGAAACTGACATGACGACAATTTCAAAAGTACGCTATTCGCGTCGCTCGCTTTTGAAGTCGGGTGGCGCGGCGGTGGCGGCCGCCGCGCTTCCGGCTCCAATGGTGTGGGGACAAGAGACGAAAAACATCACCTTGCGTCAGTTTGGCACCGGGGTGTCGAACCTGAATGAGGTGGCCAAAAAGGTCAAGGAAGACCTGGGCTTTACGCTGGAGATGACAGCGCTGGATTCCGACAGCGTGACCCAGCGTGCGGCGACGCAGCCCGACAGCTTTGACATTGCCGACATCGAATACTGGATCTGCAAAAAGGTCTGGCCCACAGGCAACCTGCAGGCGATGGATACGTCCAAGATCGCCAACTACGACAAGATCGTGGGTATCTTCCGCAACGGGAAACTGACACCGGAAAGCGTGATTGCTCAGGGCACCGCGCCGCACACCGTTGGCTTCACATCCGGCGTCAACGGCACTGACTTCGTGGACGAAGAGTCAGGCTATATGACCCTGATCCCAACGATCTATAACGCTGATACCCTGGGCATCCGCCCCGACCTGATTGGCCGTCCGATCAACAACTGGTCCGAACTGCTGAACCCAGAGTTCGCAGGCAAGGCCTCGATCCTCGACATTTCTTCCATCGGCATCATGGACATGGCCATGGTGGTCGAGTCGATGGGTGAATACACCTACCCTGACAAAGGCAACATGACCAAAGAAGAGATCGACATGACACTCGGTATCTTCACCGAAGCGAAGAAAGCCGGGCAATTCCGGGCCTTCTGGAAGTCGTTCGATGAATCCGTGAACCTGATGGCATCCGGCGAAGTCGTGATTCAATCCATGTGGTCGCCAGCCATCACCGCAGTGCGCAGCCAAGGCATCCCATGCGTTTATCAGCCGCTGGAAGAGGGCTATCGCTCTTGGGGGGGTGGTATTGGCCTTTCGGCCTCGCTGTCCGGCATGGAATTGGATGCGGCCTATGAATACATCAACTGGTACCTCTCCGGCTGGGTTGGCGGCTTCCTGATGCGTCAGGGTTACTATTCCGCTGTGCCTGAAACCTCCAAAACCTTCATGTCTAACGACGAATGGGGCTTCTGGTTCGAAGGCAAAGCGGCCCAGGGCGACATCGCCAACCCATTCGGTGACGTCATGGAAAAAGCCGGCGCCGTGCGCGACGGGGGGTCTTTCTACGACCGCATGGGCGCCGTGGCCTGCTGGAACGCGGTGATGGACGAGAACCAGTACATGGTCCGCAAATGGAACGAGTTCATCGCAGCCTAGGCGATGCTTGCCGGAGAGCTGCGGCCCTCCGGCATCTCCGAGCAACGACAAAGACAACAGAGGCAGGTTTGCGCAACAATTCGGTCATAGGTTGGCTTTTGGCGACCCCGCTGTCGCTTGTGCTGCTCGTCTTTCTGGTCGCGCCCATTGCAATGATCATCGTCGTCAGCTTCTGGGGCGCGACGGAATGGTCGATCTATCCGGCATTCCAATTCGACAATTACCAGTTTCTGCTTACCTCTGACGTCACCTATCGGGTGTTCCTGAACACGTTCAAATACGCGGCCATGACGTGGGTTTTCACCTTGCTGATCGGCTTCACCGTCGCTTACTACCTTGCTTTCCATATCCGCAGCCTGACATGGCAGATCGTGCTGTTCTTGCTCTGCACGATCCCCTTCCTGACCTCGAACATCATTCGCATGATTTCCTGGATCCCGTTTCTGGGCCGCAACGGGATCGCAAATTCAACGCTGATCTCGATGGGTGTGATCGATGAGCCGCTTGAGTGGCTGCTCTTCAGTGATTTCAGCGTGATCCTCGCCTTCGTGCATCTATACACGCTGTTCATGGTGGTCCCGATCTTCAACACGATGATGCGGATAGACAAATCCCTGATCGAGGCTGCGGCGGATGCGGGGGCCACCGGCTGGCAGACGCTGTGGCACGTGATCATCCCCCTGACCAAACCGGGCATTATGATTGGGACGATCTTCGTCGTGGCGCTGGTAATGGGCGACTTCATCACCGTGCGGTTCATGAGCGGGTCTCAGTCGGCCAATGTAGGCCGGATGATCCAGAACGATATCGGCCTACTGCAATACCCCTCGGCCTCTGCCACCGCTGTGATCCTGCTGATCACGGTGCTGCTTCTCATCGGAACCCTGTTGCGGTTCGTCGATATCAGGAAGGAGCTTTGAGCATGGAGCCACGCCCCAGATCCTTCTACGTTCTCAGCGCCTTTTTCGTCCTGTTTCTGATCTTTCTCTACGGCCCCACGCTGACCATTGGCATCCTATCGTTCCAAGGGGCAGGTGGCGGGCTGACCTTCCCGATGCGCGGGGTCTCACTTCACTGGTTCCGGGACCTCTTCGAGCAACAGGCGGTGGGCGACATTTGGGGATCCTTCTCCCGGTCCTTCATCCTCGGGCTCATGGTGATGGTGACCACAGTGGTGGTCTCAGTCATGGGGGGATTGGCGTTCCGCAAACGCTTTGCCGGGTCCGCGATCCTGTTCTACCTGATCATCACATCACTGGTGATCCCGTCGATCCTCATCTCCCTTGGCGTCGGCCTCATCTGGTCCCAGTCAAGCTTGCCCGTGCATTGGTCGACCTCCGGTTTCGGCGCCCAACTGACCTGGACCTTACCGTTCGGCCTTTTGATCATGTTCGCAGTCTTCAACCGGTTTGACCGCTCCTATGAAGAAGCCGCGCGCGACCTCGGGGCCAGCCCGTGGCAAGTCATCCGCCACGTGGTCTTGCCCATCATCGCGCCTTCACTCATCGGGGTCGCGCTCTTCGGCTTCACTCTGAGCTATGACGAATTTGCGCGGACGCTTCTGACCTCAGGCAGCTACAACACACTGCCGCTCGAAATCTTCGGGATGACGACGAACGTAACAACACCCGTGCTTTTTGCCCTTGGCACTCTAACGACGGTGTTCTCGTTGCTTGTCATCGCGACCTTCCTGTTCGTGGTCTGGATTTTGAACCGTCGCCGCGCAAAACAAGGGTCTGATGCGGGCCAAGGCATGGTTTGATGGCGATTGTTATTATCAACCCTAATTCCACCACCAGCATGACAGAGGCCATGGTGTCAGTGGCCCAAAGTGCCGCGCCCGATCTGACGTTCGAAGGTTGGACATCAGAGAAAGGATCACCCTCGATACAAGGGCCAGAAGATGGAGAGGCCGCCGCACCGCATCTGCTTGATCTCGTTGATCGCGCGTCTGCCCAAGGTGCGGAGGGGATCATCATCGGGTGTTTTGACGACACGGCTCTGAAAGAGGCGTCACAACGCGTATCTTGCCCTGTCATCGGGATTGGCCAAGCGTCTTATCACTACGCTGCAATGCGGGGTTGGCGGTTCAGTGTTGTGACAACGCTTGCGGTGTCTGTCCCGGTATTGGAAGCAAATATTCGAAACCAGGGGCTCGGACATGCTGTGGCGAAGGTACGCGCTTCGAACGTCCCAGTTCTGGAACTCGAAGCCGATCCGATGTGCTCTGCGCGAACGATCGGGGAAGAAGCCTTGCGGGCCGAGCAAGACGACGACATCTCCGCAGTCATTCTTGGCTGCGCAGGAATGGTGCAAGTGGTCGCAGTGGTGCGTGACGCACTCAAAATCGAAACCATTGATCCAGTCGCGTGCGCCGCGAAGTGTCTGAAATGGATGACTTGAAGTTTGGCCCTTGATAGCGGCCGTTCCATCCAGTGCCGAAAGTCGTTCGCTGGTTGTGAGAAATACTCGCGGCGGAACCCGGATGCGAGTGATGTTCCGTCAACGTCGGGTTGTCGTTGTAGGAGGACATGGCGGTTCGGAGAACCATCGCGACTTGGCGCTCTTTAACATGGCAATCGACAGTAAGCTGCGAGGCTGTGACGTGGTGAAGATGAAAGTCGTCGACGTCATGGCGTCTGGTCAGGTCAAAAGGCGAGTGTCGGTGCTGCAAAGTGAAACGCAAAAACCCTGTATGCTTCGAGATATCTGAAGGGACGCGTGCGTCGGTGGAAACGTGGATGGGAGACGACCTCATGGTCGGATCTGAGTATCTGTGGCCAGGGCGTTTCCATGAGCGCCTGCATATCTCGACGCGCCATTCCGGACATTCGCCGCGTCTGCTACCTCGTGGAGGTGCCCAACTCACAGATCGCGAACAAAGCTGGCATCTGCCCGCAAGAGTTCATGTCGGCTCATTAAAATGCGATCGTAACCGACCGCGCGCTACGCCGTGCCTCACCATGGTACACCGCCTCGATGTTGTTTCCGTCGGGGTCGAGCACGAAAGCAGCATAGTAGCCTGGGTGATATGCGCGCTCGCCGGGTGCACCGTTGTCGCGTCCACCATGATCCATGGCTACCCGATAAAACGCATCCACTGTCGCACGGTTCTTTGCCTGGAAGGCAAGGTGGTGACGACCGGTCAGAACACCAAGAGCCGCTGGGCTTTCAGCCGAGGATACGACGAGTTCGTCAGCCCAGAAATGGTCCTGGTCCGTGCTCACGATGGGGATGTCCAACACCGTCAGAACGGCTGTGTAGAAGTTAAGGCTTGCTTGCAGGTCGCGTACAACAAGCTGGAGGTGGTCGATAAGCCGACCACGATGCAATTCATTGGTTTCCAAGGACTTTCTCCATATGCGACAAACTTTGAAACGCTCTCCTTGACCGTCGACCCCGGCGATGACGGTCGAAGATCAAGTCGAGCCAGGAATGCGTCAGGGCGTCCGCAATCAAACCAGTCATTCAGTGCCTGGGAACATACGCCGCTGCCGCCACCAGTCGCCTGACATCTCTCAAGCCCACCTTGCCCTTATAGAATTTGCTGCCCTTGTTCGCGTACATGATCGCGTCACACAGGCTCTCAGGATCGGCCTTGGCAACGGAGGCGGCATTGATGTGGCCGCTGGCCAGCAGTGCTCTCGCGAATTTCGGGCTGACCCACTGAACCCGGCACAGATCAGAGATTGCGACGAGTTCCATCACTTCGGCGACGTCCACGCCGACTTTGGTCGCCAGAACGTCTACACCATCTTGCGCAGCATCGAACAGCTCCTTGGTGTTTGTGAGGCCCGCTTCTTTCAGACGCGAGGCAAAACTCCCTTCCAGCCAGTCAATCTCATTCATTGATCTTGGTTTCGGGAAGAAGCCACCAAGCGTCCGCTTGAGTAACTGAAGGTAACCCGGGTCGACACCGGATGCTGTCGATAGGGATGCCAGCGAGGTTGATGACTTGAGCGCGGTGCGAAGATCCGCGAGTGACTCTATGCCTGCGGTCCGAAGAGCGGCAAATTTGACGTCGAGTTCATCAAGCAAAGGCTCATGGCTTGGAATCAGATCGGACGTTTCCAGCCGTTTCTGCAATTCGGTCAGATCGGTTGCGTTATCGTCCAGGTAATAACGTGTCACGGTTTTGCCTTAAGGATCGTTTCGGCGTTCAACAGCCAAGAACGAAATCAAAAATGAAGCCGCGGTCGCGGCTTTACTCTCTGCTTTCGTGGGCAAGTTTTTTGGCCTGTAAGGAAACCCACCAGATCACACCCGCTCCAATCAGGAAAACTCCGAAACCGGCGAAGAAGAGGCAGATAAAGAGCATCGGTGACATAATCATATGACTCTCGGTTCAGTGCGTTGAGTTCCCTGTTCGCAAACCGAGGGTAACAATGGTGAAGCAATCGGCCGTTGATACATATCAATCGGTATATTGACCTGCAAAGCCGCTCAGGTTCAACGATGCCATTTGGAACGGCACGAGAGCAGTGCTGCAAGCATGTCCAGACATTCGAACTGTTCGCAGCATCAAACACTTTGGGCTCTGACCGGACATCCGAAGCTGTAACAGCTACCGCAGCACACTCGCCAGAAACCGCCGCGTCCGCTCCCGCTCGGGGGCCGAGAATATCCGCTCCGGCGCCCCTTCCTCCGCCACCACACCCTGATCCATGAACACCACGCGGTCTGCCACGTCGCGGGCAAAGGCCATCTCATGCGTGGCCAGCACCATCGTCATGCCGTCATCGCGCAACTTTCGCAGCACATCCAGCACCTCGCCCACCAGTTCCGGATCAAGGGCCGAGGTGATCTCGTCCAGCAGCATGGTCTGCGGCCGCATCGCCAACGCGCGAATTACGGCCACCCGCTGTTGCTGCCCACCGGACAGCTGGTCGGGATATTTGCGTATGTGATCCGCCAACCCAAAGCGCGCAAACAACGCCTCGATCCGCTCCCGTGCATCCTCGCCCAGCACGCGGCGGGGGGCGAGGGCGACGTTGTCATAGGCCGTCATATGCGGGAACAGGTTGAAGCTTTGGAACACGATCCCGATGTGCTGGCGTATGGGCGTCAGGTCAAAGCCCGGCTCGGCGATATCGACGCCATCCAGGCGCACTTCACCGTCATCCACCGGCTCCAACCCGTTCATGCAGCGCAACAGCGTGGATTTGCCCGACCCAGACGCGCCGATCAGGCACACCATCTCACCGGGTGCGATGTCCATATCGATGCCTTTCAGAACCTGAACATCGCCAAAGCTCTTGGTCACGCCACGCAGCGACAGTCTAGGTTCGGGCATCGCGGTCCCTGTTCATCAGGTAGTCGGCATAACGCGTGGCAGGCACGGTGACACACAGAAAGATGACGGCGGCTGCCACATAGGGCGTGAAGTTTGCCAGCAGCGATTTGAATATGCCCGCTTGTCGCAGGATTTCCACGGGGCCTATGAACGACAAGAGTGCCACGTCCTTTTGTAGGGCGACCAGCATGTTCATGTTGGCGGGCACCACGCGGCGGATGGCTTGGGGCAGGATGACATAGCGCATCGTGTCACGCTCGCTCAGCCCCAGACAGATGGCGGCGTTGCGCTGGCTGGCATGGATGCTCTCAATGCCGGACCGCAACACCTCGGCAATATAGGCTGAATAGGTTAGCACCAGCGCCACGGTGCCCCAGATGTAAGGGGAGTTCCACGGACGGGCGAGGCCCAGACCCGGGATGCCAAAGCCCACCAGATAAACCAGCAGAACCACCGGAATGCCACGAAACAGGTCGACATAAACCGCACCAAAGATGCGCAGGGGAAACAGGGCCGGGTTGGTGTTGCCGCGCGCCAGTGCGATGGCAAGTCCCAGGCCAAAGATCAGGGGCACCGACCACGCGAAAATCGCCACGTCCAGCACGAAGGCGCGCAACAGGTCGGGAAAGACCCGCACAAACACCTCGCCATTGAAGAACGAGGCGCGCACCGCCTCCCAGCCCGGGGCCAGCGGCACAAGGAACACGACAAGAGCCAGCACAAGTGCTGTGCTGACCCCTGCAATCAGATTGGCGCGACGTTTCTGTTGCGCCTCATACGCGGCCCGTCTCGTCACTTGATCAGCGGAACCCCGGTGGCTTCCTGCAGCCACTGCGCCTCGATCTCGCCCAGCTTGCCGCTTTCGGTCATCTCGGCCAGCGCCTCATCGACACAGGCTTTCAGCTCGGATCCTTCGGGCATCAGCATCCCGAACTGGTCAGGGTTCTCGGCTGCCGATGGATCGAACTGACCCAGCACCACGCCATTGTCCATCAGGACCGCAGCGGTGAACAGGGCGGTGGGCAGGTCAAACAGGGCCGCATCGATCTGGCCCGCCTTCATGGCGGCGGTGACGTTGGCATTGTCGTCATAGACCAGCGGGCTGGCATCGGGCGCAATCTGCTCCATCACGACCGGCAGGGCGGTGGTCGAGGCGACGACGCCCCATTTCAGCCCCTTGAGGCTTTCCAGCGTTGGCGCGGCACCCCCTTCAACGACAGGCTGCGTGGTCATCACGGCCTGCGGCGCAGTGTAGTAGGGGGCCGAGAAGTCCACGACCTTGTCACGCTCGGGCGTGATCGAATATTGCTGCATGTTCAGATCGAAATTCTTGGCCCCGGGCTGGATCGCCTCGTCGAACGAGGTGCGAACCCAGGTCACCTGATCGGCGCCAAATCCCATCTCTTCGGCCAAGGCGTAGGCCACGGCAGCCTCGAACCCTTCGCCCGCCTCGGGCGCATCATTCAGAACCCAGGGGTAGTAGGCCGGGTTTCCGGTTGCGATGGTCAGCGTGCCGTCGGTCAGGGTCTTGCCTGCCGCACAATGGCCCGCCGCAAAGGCGCCGCTGGCTGCAACGCTCAATGTGACAGCAGTCAGAAAGGTCTTCATGTGAAATCTCCCCATTGTTTTATCCGGATACTCGGGCAACGCGGCGGGGCTGTCCAGAGGTCATGCAGGCAGCGTGGCCCCGCAAAGACACCATGCTTCATTGCTGGGCAGGATCAGATGGTTAGCAGTTTACTTCCAGCAAGGGACACAGGTCCCCGATGCAGGATGTGCGGCACGCCAACGAACAAGAGCGGCCTGCGCTCGAGCTGCGCCATCTCAGCCAGATAGGCCCGTGTGCCATCCGCCACGGCGCGCAAATCGTGCAAACGGTCAGTGGAAAACGGAACAATGTCCGTCATTGCTGCAGCCATGTCTTCCCTGGGGCTCGTGTCGCGATGCAGCCAGATGCGGGTCGCGCTGGCCTCCAGCCGCGCGGCATCAAACACCAGAAATTGACGTCCCCGGGCGGGCCAACCAAAACCCGCTGCGATCATCGCATCCCGCAAATCCTCGGGGTGCACGGTCGAAAATTGCACGCAGTCAACCCAAGGGCATCCCAATTCAGGCAGAGGACGGCGCAGCGATCCCATCCTGTTGCGGTACTTCGCAATGGCGCGCTCATACAGATCGGGCTGCGTACGTTCCAACGTCGACAGCGGCACCAGAGCATCCCCCCGCAACTCTGAGGGGTGTAGATGATACACGGCTGTTGCGCGCGCGATCACTCCGCGGCGTACATCCCGTCATAGATGGGCGACAGCGTCTCGGCCTCGAACAACGACGACACCGACGTACCATGCCAGATGTTCAGAATGGCTTGGGCAAAGACCGGGGCCGTTGGCACAATCCGGATGTTCGGTGCGTTTTTCACCGCGTCGGTGGGCTGAATGCTGTCGGTGATCACCAGCGACTTCATCACTGAATTGGTGACCCTCTCAACGGCAGGGCCGGACATCACGCCATGCGAGATGTAGGAATGGACCTCTTTCGCACCATTTTCGATCAACACCTCAGCTGCTTTGCAGAGCGTCCCGGCGGTGTCGCACATGTCGTCCACAATGATGCAAACCTTGTCCGTCACATCGCCGATGACGGTCATCTCGGCCACTTCGCCGGGCTTCTCGCGCCGTTTGTCGACGATGGACAGCGGCGCGTTCAACCGCTTCGCCAGCTCACGTGCCCGCGCCACACCACCTACGTCGGGTGACACGATCATCAATTCGTCCAAGCGACCCGCAAACTGCGTCTTGATGTCGAGCGCGAAGATGGGCGAGGCGTACAAGTTGTCCACCGGAATATCAAAGAACCCCTGAATCTGGGCCGCGTGCAGGTCCATGGTCAGAACCCGCTCGATCCCTGCACCAACCAGCATGTTGGCCACCAGCTTCGATGAAATCGGCGTGCGCGCCTTGGTGCGCCGGTCCTGACGGGCATAGCCGAAATAGGGGATCACGGCGGTGATGCGGGCCGCCGACGACCGGCGCAGCGCATCACACATGATCAAAAGCTCCATCAGGTTGTCATTGGCCGGGTTCGAGGTGGGCTGGATGATGAACATGTCCTCGCCCCGCACGTTTTCGAACACCTCGACGAAGATCTCGCCATCGTTGAAACGTTCGACGCGGGCGTCCACCAGCCCAACGTTGACCCCGCGGTGCAGCGACATGCGCCGCGCAATTGCATTTGCCAATGGCAGATTGGCATTGCCCGAGATCAACTTGGGCTCTTCGATGTTCGGCATGACGTGTCCCCGCGCAGCACGATTGTGACAGATTCGTGATGTTGACTCCGCTTAACACGTGCTTACCGTCCCGCGAAACCTGTGACCCCACGATCGGAGACCAAAATGGCCCATATCGACTATTATTTTGCAACGCTGTCGCCCTACACCTACCTGGCCGGGAAACGGTTCGAGGCGCTGGCACAGCAACACGGGGCCACCGTGACCTACAAACCGCTCGATGTGATCGCCCTGTTTGGGCGGACCGGCGGGACACCTCCCAAGGATCGGCACATCAACCGGGTCGAATACCGTGCACAGGAACTGGTGCGGCAGGCCAAAAAATACGACATGCCGTTCAACCTCAAACCCGCGCATTGGCCCACCAACGCGGCGCCATCCTCCTACGCTATCATCGCGGCACAAAATGCGGGCGGCGGTGACCTCGGGACACTGGTGCACGCCATCCTTCGCGCCGTCTGGGCCGAGGAAAAGGACATCGCCCAAGACGACGTGATCAAGGCCTGCCTGACCGAGGCAGGGTTTGATCCGTCGCTGGCCGACAGCGGGCTGCTCAGCGGGGCCGAAACCTACGCGGCCAACCTCGAACAGGCGGTGGACAAGGGCGTCTTCGGCGCGCCCTTTTACATCGTGGACGGGGACCAGCGGTTCTGGGGCCAGGACAAGCTCGAAGATCTTGATCTGCACCTCTCAGGCAAATTGTGATCCCACATATCCACGCCCGGACCTTCGGGTCCGGGCCACGTCCCGCACTTGCCATCCACTGCTCGCTTGGACACTCCGGTGTCTGGCGTGGGGTGGCACAGTCTATGGGTGACGGCTTGACGCTCCACGCCCATGACCTGCCCAACCATGGCAAGTCTGGCGATTGGGACGGGCAGGGGGTCATGCACGACACGGCCACCGCCATGGCGCTCAAGGTCATGGACGATATTGGCACCGAACCCATCGACATCATCGGCCACAGCTTTGGCGCGACCGTGGCTCTGCGCCTTGCCATCGAACATGCCCCGCGTGTGCGCAGCGTAGCGATGTACGAACCCGTCTATTTCGCGCCCATCATCGCGGACGATCCCGACTTTGGCCCCAACTACAAACGCGACACCGCCGATTTCGATGCCGCCATCGACGCAGGCAACACCGAAGCCGCCGCGCGCGCCTTCAACCGCGCTTGGGCCGAAGGGCCCGCATGGGACGACATCCCGGCCCAAAGCCGCGCCTATATGGTGGACCGCATCCACTTCGTCCGCCATTCCGCCCTGTTCCTGATCGAAGACAGCGCAGGCCTGCTTGCGCCGGGCCGTTTCGAACAGGCGACCATGCCCGCGCTTCTGATGGGGGGTGCCACGTCGCGCTGGGCAGCACCGGTCAACAATGCCATTGCACGACGTCTTCCACGGGTCACATCACATGTGTTCGACGGGGTGGGGCACATGGGACCGATCACACATCCCGACGCCGTGGCGCAGGTCTGGCACACCTTCCTGAATGCGGTCTGATCCCGCGGCATAACGCCCCGGCTTAACTCTTTTTCTTAACGCTTTATCAGGAGGTTGGGGGAAATGCGCAGTTTAGGTGACAAAATGTGCAGTTTCGCGAAATGCCCTCGGTTTCGGGCGACTTCTGCGGGCGCAAAATACGCAGTTTCAGGGGAAAACATCGCGATTTGTCGCCATCGGGGCCTCTGAAAACGTCAATTCCGTCGCCCAAGCCCAAGGTTAACACACCGCGCGCTTTTTAGGTCGGCTCTTCAATGATGTGGTCTTCCCAATCGTCGTCCGCCACGTCGAACTCGCTAAAGGTGCGCCCCTGCATCGACACACCCGCGGCATGGACCGTGTCCGCGGTGCCCGAGATCAACGGATGCCAATCAAACAATGGCTTGCCTTCATAGACAAGCCGATAGGCGCAAGTCTTTGGAATCCAATACAAATGCTCTTCGATATTCGACGGTTTGAGCACAATGCAATCCGGCACGAATTGATGCCGCGTCTCGTAATGGGCACAGCGGCAGGTGTCGTCATCCAGCAACCGGCACGCCACGCGGGTCAACGCCACCTCACCGGAATCCTCGTCTTCCAGCTTGTTCAGACAGCATTTTCCGCACCCATCACACAGCGCTTCCCACTCCTTGCGGGTCAGCTTGCCAATGGGTTTTCTCTCCCAAAAACGGGGGGTTAGACCATCACGGTCAATCGGATCACTCATAGGTCAGCCAGGATCGCGCGCGCCTGCGCACTGTCGGCATCCATCTGCGCAACCAATGCGTCCACGCTGTCAAATTTCACTTCGCCCCGCAGATGCGCAACCAAGGCGACGGACACCGGGGCACCATACAAATCGCCTGAAAAATCAAAGACAAAAGTCTCAAGGTTCGGTCGGTTTTCCCCAAACATCGGGCGCACACCCAGTGACGCAACCCCGTGATACGAACCCGCATGAGGCCCATCCAACACGTTGAAAAGAACAGCATAAACGCCAAAGGCGGGCGGGTGCAGCCCATCAATCGACATGTTGGCGGTCGGATACCCCAAGGTACGCCCGCGCTGCTCGCCCCCGATGATCGGCCCCTCGATCCGGTGCCAGTGCCCCAGCATGTCCGCTGCATCCTGCGGTCTGCCATCGGACAAGGCTTGACGGATGGCGGTCGAGGATACGGTGTTGTCGGCGCGTTCCAACAAGGGCGCGACAGTCACGCCAAACCCCATCTCCTGCCCAAAACGCTTCATGTCTGCGGCGGTACCCGCACGCTTCTTGCCAAAACAGAAATCGGCCCCCACCACGACGTGAGACAGGCCCAGTCCGTCGCAAATGACATCCCGCGCGAACTCTTCCGGGCTCAGCCCTGCCAACCCGGAATGAAAAGGCAATTCAAAGAGATAGCGGATACCCATCTTCTCCAGGCGGCTCGCGCGCGCGGCCTGGCTCATCAGGCGGAAGGGTGGTGCATCCGGCGCAAAAAACTCACGGGGATGCGGCTCGAACGTCAACACGCCCAATGGCGCGTCCGGGGCCGCCGACTGGGCCAGATCAATAACGGACCGATGACCCACATGCACGCCATCAAAGTTGCCGATGGCGACGCTGGCCCCCCGGTCGGCGGCATCAACAAACTGGTAGTCCCGAATGATCTTCATGACCCTTGCCTAGCCAAGCGTTCAAACAAGGGCAAGGACCCGTTTCTTCTGACTGAAAATACCACGGGGGAGGCCGAAGGCCGGGGGCAGAGCCCCCAAAGCCGTTTTAAATGAGAGGTTTAGTCGAACTTCCGCGACGGTGCGAGTACCGTTGCTTCGCCGATCAACACCTTCTTGCCGTCCACGGCACAGTGGCAATCCAGCCTCACGCGGCGCTTGGCAAAGTCGATGTCGATTACTTTGACCTCGGCATAGACCATGTCGCCCGGACGCACCGGGGCCAGAAACTTCAACGATTGGCCCATATAGACGGTGCCATGCCCTGGAAGCTGTTCACCGATAACGGCTGAGATCAGACCGGCGGTCAGCATTCCGTGCGCGATACGCCCCGCAAAGATCGTGTCGCGGGCATAGTCGTCATCCAGGTGTACCGGGTTCCGGTCGGTCGAGATCTGCGCAAACATCTCGATGTCTTCGTCCGTGACGACTTTCCGCAGGTGGCGGGACATCCCCATTTCGATGTCTTCGATGCAGATCGTGCCGCGGGGCATGTTGTCCAACATGAGCTTGCTCCGGTAATAATCCGAACGTTTGTCCGGTGTATGCGCAATGTAATTACTTTGCGCGCGCAGAAAAGCAAGCTAAAAGTAGGTCAGCGCAGATGTCCTATCGCAAAAGTCGGCGCGCTTTTTTCCTTTTCAAGGTAGGAGCTTAGCGCATCTGGATCCGGCTGGTGCGACGTTTTGGTTTCCGACGCCGCCAACCCACCTGAAATGAACAGAGAATCAATGTCCTCTCCCATCGCACCCGCGATATCGGTCAAAACACCGTCACCAATGGCCAGAATACCGCTGTCGGGCACATCCACGCCAAGCTCTGCCAGCCGTCGGCGCGCCAGATCATAGATCGGCGGATGCGGCTTTCCGAAATACAGGCTCTCGCCGCCCATCTCGGTATACAGCTTCGCCAATGCGCCCGCGCACCATTCGCGGACCTCGCCACGATCGACAACGATGTCGGGGTTGGCGCAGAGCAGCTTCAGCCCCAATTGTTTTGCCATCAGGAACTCTGGCCGCATCGCATCCGGGTCTGCCATTGCGTCGCGCGGACCTGTGCAAACAATCCCCTCGGCCTCGGCCAGCGGCACCATGTCGATCTTTATCGGGTCCTTGATGACACCAATGGGCTCAAAGAATTTCTCCTCGCCCGGCTGCCCGATGAAATGCACCTTGGACCCAACGATCCCTCGGAACATCGCCGCCCGTGCACTGTCCCCGGATGTGGCTATCGTGTCCCACGCATCATCCGGCACACCGAAATGTATCAACTGTTTCGTCACACCTGCGCGGGGACGAGGTGAGTTGGTCACCAGCACCACCTTGCCGCCCTTGGCCCGATACGCTTGCAACGCGGCCACGGCCTCGGGCAGGGCATGCACGCCGTTGTGCACACAGCCCCAAAGATCGACAAACAACGCGTCATAACGATCCGAAATTTCGGACAGGGAAGTGATGATCTGGGCCATGACGCCTCCGGTATGAATTGGTCAATCGGGGTGTGCCACAGCCGGGGCAGGGGCGAAAGGGCCTAGTCGGCGCGATGATCCGGGTCGTTCAAAGGGTGGTTCCGCGTCCAGTCATACAGGCCCTCGTCCCGCTCTTTCACCGCCTGTTTCCAGCCCACGGCCTCGGACCGGGCCTTGAAATTCAACCCCTCTGGGGAATGCCGGGTGATCCCGTCAAAAACGGTAGCAAGACGCTGGGTCTGGTTGATCGTGGCCTCAAGCGTCTGGTTGATCACCATCTTGTTCATGGCCAGCTGGTTGATCGGCACCGACGCCATGCGCGCGGCAAGCGCCTCAACCTCGGCATCCAATTGATCGACTGGCACGGCCTTCAACACCAACCCCATCTCAGCCGCTTCCGTCCCTGTGATCTTGTCGCCGGTCAGCAGCATCCGCTTGGCACGCTCTGGCCCAAGCCGGTACACCCACATGGCCGTCGTCGGACAGCCCCAAACACGGGCGGGCATGTAGCCAATCTGGGCGTCATCCTCCATCACCACCATGTCGCAACACAGGGCGATATCCGATCCGCCTGCGACAGCAAACCCGTGCACTTTCGCAATGACAGGCTTCATGGCCCGGAACAGCGACATGAAGCACTGCGTGTTGGCCCACATGAACTGGTAGTCCTGCATCGGGTCCCAAGGCATCGCTTGCGTGATCTTGTTGTCCGGGTCCTGCGCATAGTGCGCGAGGTTATAGCCGGCGCAAAAGGCGCGGCCCGCTCCGGACAGTACCATCACATGCACATCCCTGTCCGCATCAAACGCTTCGACCGCGGCCTGCAATTCGCGCGGCAGATCGTCGTCGATGGCATTCATCACGTCTGGTCGGTTCAGCGTAATGCGGCCGATCCGGCCGTCTTTTTCGGTCTTGATGGTGCGCATGGTGTCCTCCCCCAACAACGGTGGCACAAAAAAGTAAGGCGGACCACTGGTCCGCCCGCCTTGCGCATCTTCAGTCTGTAAGGCGGAGGTGTCCTCCGCCCCGCGCCCTCACACCTTAAGGTTCGGAATGATCTGCTTTTTCCGGCTCATGATGCCGGGCAGCACAACGGTGTCGCCAGACACAGCCGCGTCAAAGCTCTTCTCGGCCACGCCTTTCACCCGATCATTGGGGATCAGCATGGTGGCTTCCTCGTTCAGGATGTCCACGACGAACAACAGGACCTCATCGGCGCCGTCCTCCTTCGCCACATCGACCATCGACGCCATCAGGCTGTCCTTGCGGTCCAGCACCAGCTTGGGCGCGGTCGTTTCCAGAACCGACACGCGGAATTGCGTGCCATCCACGGCGTATTCCTTACTGTCCATGCGCAGCAGCTCGGCATCCGAAAACGCGGACACGTCCGACTTCGCCTCAAACATCTCGGACGCATAGGTCGAAAGGTCCACACCCAAATCCTTTGCCAGATCATGGGCAATTGCTTTGTCTTCCGGCGTTGTGGTGGGCGAGCGGAATTCCAACGTGTCCGACAGGATGCAGGACAGCATTGCGCCTTTCACACCGTTCGGCATCTGCGCCATGTCCTTGCCGATCATCTTCCACATGATGGTGGCGGTGCAGGCCAGCGGTTCGATGCGAATGTCGATCGGGCCTTTGGTCTCAAGCCCGCCAACCAGCTTGTGGTGGTCGATGATGGCGGTGATGTCGGCATCGTTGATGGCGTCGGGCAGCTCAGCCGGGTTGTTGGTGTCCACGATCACAACCGGCTGGTCCGCGTCCACGGCACTGATGATGCGCGGCTTGGGCAAGTCCCATTTCTCAAGAACAAAGGCGGCTTCCGTGTTGGGCTCACCCAGCAGCACAGGCTCGGCCTCAACGCCCTTGATCTCATTCAGATACCACGCCCAGATGATGGGCGAACCGGTGGAGTCCGTATCAGGCGATTTGTGGCCAAAAACGAGCGTTGTCATAATGGGGATTCCTTTGGGAGAAGAGAATTTGGCGCCCTTATAGCAAGCTTGGCCTGCGTGTCACGGGGGCCGGTCAGAGTGCAATTGTCGCGCCTGACGATCTGTTGTATGATTGCGAAACACAAACCAAGGAGTGCTCTGAAAATGAACAAGCTGGCCTGACCGCCCACCTGTTCCGCGTACGATACGCGCACCTTTTCAGAGGAGTGTTTTCCAATGGACAAGCCTGCCTGACCCGCATCTGCGGGGATCGTTCTGCACGTATGTGCAGTCCCATCCAATTCAGACAGAAGGGGCACCCCATGCCCATATCCAAGAAAAGAGCCCTGAAACTGGGCGACACCCGCACGACATCACAACCCTGCAAACCCGTTGCACAACGGCCAAGCGTCAACCGACACCCTGACCACGTCCTGCACACGCAGGTGCGCGGCGGGCGTCCTCCGCGCTTTCCCGGGCGCACCGGCGGGCGATAGGGCTTGCCAACGGTCCCGTGCGTGGGGTTACCTCGCACGGGCCAACTGCCCGGAAGCAAACGTGACCACGCGCGAAACCGACCTCTACCCACCCGTCAAAACCTTTCTCGAAGGGCAAGGGTACGTGGTGAAGTCCGAGGTTGGGGCCGCCGATGTCGTGGCCGTGCGCGGTGGAGAACCGCCAGTCATTGTCGAGTTGAAGCTGGGATTTTCACTGGCGCTTGTACACCAATGTGTCGCCCGGCTTGGGGTCAGCGACGATGTTTATATGGCCGTCGAACGGGGCAAGGGAAAACGCTTCCTCAAGGCGACCAAGGACATGACGCGCCTGTGTCGTCGCATTGGACTTGGCCTTTTGACCGTGCGCCTGTCCGATGGGCTGGTACAGGTCCATTGTGATCCCGGCCCCTATGCACCCCGCAAGAACGCCAAGAGGCAGGGCCGGTTGCTCAAGGAATTTGCTGCCCGGCAGGGTGATCCCAACAACGGGGGGCAGACCCGCGTGGGGCTGATCACCGCCTATCGTCAGGACGCGCTGAAGCTGGCGCTGTTTCTGTACGAAGTCGGTGCCAGCAAGGGCGCAGATGTTGCACGTGAGACGGGTGTGATCCGGGCGACAACGATGATGCGCGACGATCATTACGGCTGGTTCGAAAAGGTCGAAAAGGGCGTCTATGGCCTGACGCCCAAGGGGGCCGAAGCGGTGGCGCAGTCTGGGCAGGTTCTTGGGGGCTAGTCAGGCTTGTTGATTGCGGGCCAACGCCATGCAGCGCTCAGAACGGCATGCGCTCCAATTCAAATCCACGATCTGACAGTTGCTGTAGCAAGCCGGATTCGCCGGACAAATGCGCGGCACCCACAGCGATGACGATATTGGCTTCAGTGCGTGCATCGATCCGGTCCATCCACGCCAGATTCCGTTGGACCAGCAACTCCTCCATCATGTCGTCAAACAGCACGTCAAACTCGCCATCAGGAAGATCGACCTGACCCCGCGAAAACACGCGTGAGAATGCAAGAAGCTCGCCATGCTTCTCATCGAAGTAGCTTTCGACCGTTGTTGCTGTCGAATCCACGATGAATTGCTCCATCTGCGCGATCATCGGCAGAAACCGTACCTGCTCCTCAATCGGCTCCGCCCCAAGCAGGGCGATCAAATCCTGATGGGTTTCCAATTCGACGATGGGTACGTCCGCTGCAGTGGCCCGGTCCATGACCATCTTGTCCAGCCCAACCTTCCCGGCATGCAGATCAGCCATGGCGCAGGGCGCTATTCCCAATGTCAGTGACAGGAACCATGGCTGGTACTTTGCAGCCATGAAGGGCGGCACGCCGCGGGCCTGCGCCGCCTCGGACAACACGGTCCAGGTTTCAGGCGAAACGAGGTCAATCAGGCTTGGGCCGTCTGACAGGAACGCGATGGACGGATCGGTCGCGATGGCATTCAGTAACGCCGCTTCTTCCTTGGCGGTGATCTCGACCATCAACAGGTCGGCTGTTTCAACCACCGGCTCCAACCGGTCCACAATGGCCTCCATACGCGCATCAAAGATATGCATCGTCCCAATAAGGTTGATCACCTGGTTGTCCCGGACCGCGCGCCAATGGTTTCCCTCGGAAAATGGCAGGTTGGTCGAAATCGAAGCAATCTCATTCTGCGCGGCATCATCAAGTGTGGGGCGCAGATCAGTTCCGGTGCACGCGGCATGTGCCGCCAAGGGCGCCATAAATGATAAAGCCAACAAAAGCTGTCGAACCATCCTGCATTTCCTTTTTTTGTCCGCCCGCACCGAACGCTAAGTCAGCTCCGCCCCATTGCCAAGGATGTGTCAAAAAACCTTTGCAAAATTATGGCGGCGACACTGGTTGACTCATGGTTGGGGCTTCCCTAGATACGCAACGTTATCACTCGAACATGCTGAGTGCTAACGGTCCCCGATCCGGGGGCCAAGGGAGTAACTTTGAGCCTCAAGGAGCTGCAAAGATGGCATTGAAACCGCTTCATGACCGCGTGCTTGTACGCCGCACGGAAAGCGAAGAGAAAACCGCTGGTGGGCTGATCATCCCCGACAGCGCCAAGGAAAAGCCCAGCGAAGGCGAAATCGTGTCTGCAGGCCCCGGCGCCCGCAAAGACAGCGGTGAGCTGATCGAAATGGGTGTGAAAGCCGGCGACAAGGTGCTGTTCGGCAAATGGTCCGGCACCGAGGTCACCATCGACGGCGAAGAGCTGCTGATGATGAAAGAATCCGACATCATGGGGATCATCGAGTAAGCGCGTCCGCGTTTCTCTGATCTTCATTCCCTAATTCTCAAAGGAGAAAATACATGGCAAAGGACGTCAAGTTCGACATAGATGCCCGCGGGCGCATGCTGGCCGGCGTGAACATTCTGGCTGACGCCGTCAAAGTGACACTGGGCCCCAAAGGCCGCAACGTGGTGCTGGACAAATCCTTCGGCGCACCCCGCATCACCAAGGACGGTGTATCGGTCGCCAAGGAAATCGAACTGGAAGACAAGTTCGAAAACATGGGCGCGCAAATGGTCAAAGAAGTGGCCCAGCGCACCAATGACGAAGCAGGTGACGGTACAACAACCGCAACCGTGCTGGCCCAGGCCATCGTCAAAGAAGGCATGAAATCGGTTGCCGCTGGCATGAACCCGATGGACCTCAAGCGCGGCATCGACATGGCGACCACCAAAGTGGTTGAAGCCATCAAGGCAGCCTCGCGTGAAGTGAACGACAGTGCCGAAGTGGCACAGGTCGGCACCATCTCCGCCAACGGCGAAGCCGAGATCGGCCAGCAGATCGCAGACGCGATGCAGAAGGTCGGCAACGAGGGCGTCATCACCGTTGAAGAGAACAAGGGTCTGGAAACAGAAACCGACGTTGTCGAAGGTATGCAATTCGACCGCGGCTACCTGTCGCCTTACTTCGTGACCAACGCGGACAAAATGACCGCCGAGCTCGAAGACTGCATGATCCTGCTGCACGAAAAGAAACTGTCGTCGCTGCAGCCCATGGTTCCGCTGCTCGAATCGGTGATCCAGTCGCAGAAGCCTCTGCTGATCATCGCCGAAGACGTTGAAGGCGAAGCGCTGGCGACCCTCGTGGTCAACAAACTGCGCGGCGGCCTGAAGATCGCGGCTGTCAAAGCACCTGGTTTCGGCGACCGCCGCAAAGCCATGCTGCAAGACATCGCGATCCTGACCGGCGGCCAGGTGATCTCCGAAGATCTCGGCATGAAGCTCGAGAACGTGACCATGGACATGCTGGGCACCGCCAAGCGTCTTCAGATCACCAAGGACGAGACCACAGTCATCGACGGCAACGGCGAGAAAGCCGAGATCGAGGCACGCGTTGCCCAGATCCGCGGCCAGATCGAAGAAACCACGTCGGACTACGACCGTGAGAAGCTGCAAGAGCGCGTTGCCAAACTGGCAGGCGGTGTTGCTGTCATCCGCGTCGGCGGCATGACAGAAGTTGAAGTGAAAGAGCGCAAAGACCGTGTCGATGACGCCCTGAACGCGACCCGCGCTGCTGTGCAAGAAGGTGTTGTTGTGGGCGGCGGTGTTGCCCTGGTTCAGGCGGCCAAGTCGCTTGACGGCCTGACCGGTGTGAACAACGACCAGAACGTCGGTATCTCGATCGTGCGTAAGGCTATCGAGTCGCCTCTGCGTCAGATCGCTGAAAACGCCGGTGTCGACGGCGCAGTTGTGGCTGGCAAGATCCGCGAAAGCGACGACGTGACCTTTGGCTTCAACGCTCAGACCGAAGAATATGGCGACATGTTCAACTTCGGCGTGATCGACCCGGCCAAAGTGGTGCGTACAGCCCTGCAAGACGCAGCTTCGGTTGCTTCGCTGCTGATCACCACCGAAGCCATGGTAGCTGACAAGCCCGCCAAAGAAGGTGCCGGCGCACCTGCAATGCCCGACATGGGCGGCATGGGCGGCATGATGTAATCAGGGTTTCTGCTCCGCAGAAGCTTGTACCGCTGAAATTGAGAGAGGCCGTCCAACAGGGCGGCCTCTTTTTTTCTGTATTGTCGGCTCAGCGTTCAATGCGGACAATCAACTGCATGATTGGCAGAGGTTGCGCTCACTCCTCACCGTCCGGCTCAGATATGGGGTCCAGCACAAGGACAAGGCGGGTTTCACCGGTGCCCTCGATCGGGGGCGAGCGATGCAACAAACCGGACGACGGCTGCTCTGGCCAAAGTGTTCCGCGCAGCAGGATCGGAGCGCCCGTTG
The DNA here is from genome assembly GCF_947496075.1 of uncultured Tateyamaria sp. Taxonomy (GTDB): domain Bacteria; phylum Pseudomonadota; class Alphaproteobacteria; order Rhodobacterales; family Rhodobacteraceae; genus Tateyamaria. The sequence continues at coordinate 129,967 of NZ_CANMBJ010000005.1, read as the reverse complement.
GGACAGTAAACACGCGTCCCGGCGCGTTCCCACGGGGCGACACGCCGTACTGTGTTCCGGTGCCACGATAGGTGCAGACCAATCGCGCGGTCACGGCGTCGATGTGGAACCTGCGGCAGGCATTGGTTGTGACAAGATCCAGACGTAGCCGCAGAAAAGCGGCGGACATCATGTCCGCAAACGTGTCGGCGAGCAGATTGATATCTGCCTGAAGCCAGTCCCGCTCGGGTCCTGATGGCAAACCAGACAGGTCGAACATGTGGCCGAGCGTCTCCGCTACGGCGCTGGTTGGTATCAAAACGCGACCGTGCGGCAGAACATCCGGGTCAAGTGCGTCCAACCAGCTTTGAACATCCGGTGTGGGTTGCCGACGCCATATCGCGGCCGCACATCCCGGTTTCAGGAACGTGTCGAGCGATGCCGGATCATCGGCAACCGCCACGCCAATGGCGGCGTCTTTAAGGACTTCTCGCACCAGGTTCATGCTGCATCCTCCACCCGTTTCCAGATCGGAAAGGGGTCAGGGTAGTCCGGCAAGTCATCAGGCGCCCTTGCCGCAACTGCGGGAACCAGGCACGTATCCAATAGCGCCTTCAATGCCGGCCAATCTATGCCTGCGCCAATGAAAACAATCTCTTGGCGGCGGTCCCCCCATGGTTCCTGCCAATGCGCCTGCATATACGCGCGGGCGCTTTCATGGGTCGGACGTCGATCCTCGGGCACCGAGGCCCACCAGGTGCCCAGCGGTTGGACGCTGGAAAGCGCACCGGCCAGCGAAAACTCGGCCACCCAATTGGGTCGGGTTGATATCCAGAAATGCCCCTTGGCCCGGATCACACCCGGCAGATCACCGTTCAGCACTTCAAGAATACGCTCTGGGACAAAGGGAAGCCGTGCCCGATAGACGTAAGAGGCTACGCCATATTCTTCCGTCTCCGGCACGTGGTCGGCAAATCCATACAACTCCTTGGCCCACATGGGATGTTCGTGCGCTTTCTCGAAATCGAAGCGACCGGTGTCGAGAATTTTCTGTGCATCGACCACAGACTGGTTGGTTTCAATGATCTCCGCGTCGGCATTGAGGCTGCGGATAATCTTGCGGGCGGCATCGACCTTTTCTGGCCCGGCGTCAGCGACCTTATTCAGAATGACCACGTCGGCAAATTCGATCTGGTCGGTCAGAAGGTGAACAAGGGTGCGTTCATCCTCCTCTCCCATGGTCTCGCCCCGGTCGCGCAGGAAGTCATGCGATGCAAAATCGTTCAACAGGTTCACCGCATCGACGACCGTCACCATTGTATCAAGCCGCGCAACGTCCGAGAGGCTGTCGCCAGCCTCATCCCTGAAGTCAAAGGTCGCCGCGACGGGCAATGGTTCGGAAATGCCAGTGGACTCGATCAACAGGTAGTCGAAACGCCCTTCGGCAGCCAGACGGCGCACTTCGTCCAAGAGATCGTCGCGCAAAGTGCAGCAGATGCAGCCATTCGACATCTCGACCAGCGTTTCGTCCGTCCGGCTCAGTTCCGTGTCCGCGCGCACGAGGTCTGCATCGATATTCACCTCGGACATGTCATTCACGATCACCGCGACCCGGCGACCGTCGCGATTGTTAAGGACACGGTTGAGCAGCGTGGTCTTTCCCGCGCCAAGAAAGCCCGAAAGCACCGTAACCGGAAGACGAGTATCTGACATGCATCACTCCTTTGCTTGATATACAAGTTACGTAACTTATTGAGTTGCGAGTGTAATGCAACAGTAAGAGTTACGTTTTGCGCCGACAAAGAAACACATGAATGGGCGAAGCAATCGCCCGCTGATTGCACCTCGGATTCAAGAGTGGAGGCATCGCTCCGGCAAGATGTGCAAGCGAACCTGTTTCGCTTTGACCACACGGGCGGGGGGATCACTTGGCCCTTGAACGCTCATACTTCGGACTTGTGCAAAAGGGCGAAGTAGCCGGGCAGGACACCGGCAAAAACCCCGTGACCCTTTTCTGTCAGGCTCAGTTGCTTTTCGCGTTGGTCGGCAGGTTGCTTGGTGGCGGGGGCAAGTAACCCCTTGTCCATCAGGCTTCCAATCGCCTTGCTCAGCACCGGCTTTGACACATCCAGCCGTTTGGCAATTTCAGCCGCCGACAGGCTGTTGCGATCGGGTTCCCGCACGATCATCATCAACGACAGAAACTGCGTTTGTGAAAGGGTGTGGGTGCGCAGGAACGCCTCAATGTCGCGCAGCAGGATACTTGCTTGGCGCAGACGCTCCAGCACGGTCAGCACGTGTACTGCGTCAACGTTGGGGACGTCCGCCGTCACGCCTGCAATCATTTCAGTGCTGGGCAGCTCTTTCAGAAAGAACATCAGGCGTGCCGCCGCATCCGCACGATCTCAACCGGTTCTACCAGCCAGTCCTCATAGGCGGCAAAGACACGTTTTATATAGTCCATGTCATAATGCGCATCGAGCGCGGCGTCGTCCGCCCAATGCTCCACAAGATAGAGTGCGCCTGTGTCCTCCACTCCCACATTCAACTCAAACCGGTGGCACCCCGGCTCGGCGCGGGTGGCCGACAGAATACCCTCGATTGCCGCTAGGGCGTCTGATTTATGCTCGGGTTTCGGACGAATGGTAGCGAACACGCTGAGCTCGGTCATGGCAGATTCTCCAAATGGTTAGCATGATAACTATATGGAGCTATGCTGAGCAGACACAAGAGCTGCTGGCGGGTCGGCCCGGACATGCCTCTGCCGGTGCTCAGGCTCCAATCGCGGCGCGTCCTATTGCACCTGTTCCCACCTTGCGCCACGGTCCGACACATGCAGCGTGTAATGATCATCGGGCAGCCCGGATCCGGCAAATCGACCCTGGCGCGGCATCTGGGGGACAAGACGTTTCTCCCCGTCATCCATATCGACCACATCCACTGGAAACACGGATGGGTCGAGCGGGACAGGGCTGAAAAGACACGGATGACACTCGATGCCATTGAACAGTCAAAGTGGATTTTCGAAGGCGGACACAGCGCGACATGGCCCGAGCGGCTTGCTCGAGCAGATACGCTGATCTGGCTCGACCTGCCTGTCGGGCTGCGCCTGCGCCGCGTGATATGGCGATCCCTGCGGTACTTCGGTCAAAGCCGACCGGACTTGCCCGAAGGATGCCCGGAACAACTTGATTGGGACTTCCTGTCCTTCATCTGGCGGACGCGCAACAGCTCCCGCGAAAAGGCGCGTGCGCTCTATGAAAACGCACCTCGGGACAAGACCAGATATCACTTCACGACCCCCGCCCAGGTCCACAACTTTCTGTCAGACCTTGAAACGGCACTTGCCATCGGCAACCTCGGCATTCCACACCGCTGATACCATGCGCCTGATCCTTTTGACCTGCCTCACCATGATTGCCTTTGCCGCCAATTCGGTCCTGAACCGTATGGCGGTCGACAGCGGTGCCATCGACCCGTCCAGCTTTGCGATGATCCGCGTGGTGGCGGGGGCGGTTGCTCTTTGCATGATCCTGACGGTGCGCGGCGGTGGCCTTCCACTGCTGCAGCGCGGACGGCTTGTCGGCGCCACAAGCCTCGCTGCATACATGATCGGCTTCTCGCTAGCCTACGTGACGCTGGACGCGGGCCTTGGTGCCTTGATCCTGTTCGGTACCGTGCAGGTTAGCATGTTCGGCTGGTCGGCCATGCGCGGCGCGCGCCCGACGGCGCGACAGGTTGCGGGGGCAGGCATTGCCTTTGCCGGGCTGTTGATTGCCCTCTGGCCGACGGACGGCGCGGGCGGAGATATCGCCGGTGCCCTCTTGATGGTCATCGCCGGGCTTGGCTGGGCCGCGTACACCCTTGCGGGCAAAGGGGCGCAGGACCCGCTGTCCGCCACTGCGGCCAACTTTGTTGTCGCGACGCCACTGCTGGCGGTATTGCTGCTTGGAACGGGCCTGCACGCCGCGCCATCTGGCATTGCGCTTGCCATCCTGTCGGGGGCCGTCACGTCCGGCCTGGGCTATGCGCTGTGGTACTCGGTCCTGCCACGGCTTCAGGGGCAGACAGCAGCAGTGGTGCAGTTGAGCGTGCCCATCATCGCAATCGCAGGCGGTGCCTTGCTTTTGGGCGAAGCCCTGTCGCTCACGCTTGCGCTTTCCGCAGCCCTGGTCATTGGCGGCATCGCAATTGCAATCACCGCATCAGCGGCTCAATCGGGTCGTAACTGACACCTGCGCCGCCAAAGGCAACAGCCCCAAGGCTGTCGGGCTTGTGCGGCACCTGCGACAGTTCCTCTGCCGTCAGCCAACGCCGCTCGGTCACAACCGCTTCGGCATCGTGCCACACCTCCGGGCGTAGCGTCCCGGGAACAATGGTGCAGCGAAAGAACACCTCGACCTGATGAAACTGGCTGGGCGGATCATGGTATTCATTGACCAGACACGGCGCGCCAACTTCGACCGTCAGCCCGGTTTCTTCATGGACCTCACGCGCCAGGTTGTCCGGCAGGCTGCTGCCAACCTCGACCCCGCCTCCGGGGGCACACATCAAGGCGCTCTTGGCCGTGTGCCATGCGTTGACCATCAACAGACGTTCATCCTCGACGATCACGGCGCGGACGGCGATGCGGGGGGATTTCGGGCGCATGGGCAAAACCTTTCCAAGGGCGACGACGCGTAATCATTCCATAAGCGGGCGCATGGGGCTATCTCAAGGGTATGAGATGGATTGCTGTCCTTGTTCTTGTTCTGATTGCCGCAAGTGCCCGCGCGGATTGCGTGGTGTTGTTGCACGGGCTTGCCCGGACCGAGGCATCGCTTCTGGTGCTGCAACAGGCGCTGCTCACGGATGGCTACCGCGTTATACGCCCGGGCTATCCGTCCACCAACGAAACGGTTGAGACGCTGGCACGTGACGTTGTGCCCCGTGCCCTCGAAAGCTGCGGTGCCGAAACGGTGCATTTCGTTACGCACTCGATGGGGGGCATTCTTGTGCGCTATTGGTTTGCCAACCATGGCGTGCCCGCCAATCTGGGCCGTGTGGTGATGCTGGCCCCGCCCAACCGTGGCAGCGAAGTGGTGGATGAACTTGGTGACCTTGAGGCTTTCGGCTGGTTCAACGGCCCCGCAGGCCGGCAACTTGGCACGGGTGATGACAGCCTGCCGCGCAGCTTGCCCGCCGTCACATACCCAGTGGGCATCATCGCTGGGGAACAATCCCTCAATCCCTATTTCTCGTCGCTCCTGCCGGGGCGGGATGATGGCAAGGTGTCGGTGCTGGCCACTCCGGTGGCGGGCATGTCCGACCACATCGTGCTGCCTGTCACCCACACCTTCATGATGAACAACCCGAATGTCATCGCGCAGGTGCTGACCTTTCTTGACAATGGTGCTTTTGACCGCGAACTGCGCTGGATTGATGCCGTGCTGGAACAGCTGGGATGTCCGGACGGGGGTTGCCTGCAAGGAAGCGATGATGCTGAAAATTGATCTGGTTGGCGGTGCGGTTCTGCAGCCCTCCGGACTGGAAACTGCCCGCCTGTCGATGGCTGATGGCGTTGTGGTCGATGCGCCTACGGGCCGGTCCGCCGATCTGAGCGGGTACCGCATCCTACCCGGTATCGTCGACGTGCATGGCGACGGGTTTGAACGGCACATGGCCCCGCGCCGGGGCGCGATGAAGCAGATGAACGAAGGGATTGTTGCGGCCGAGGCCGAGATCGCAGCCAACGGTATCACCACCGCCGTCATGGCCCAGTTCATCAGTTGGGAAGGCGGGCTGCGCAGCGTCGACTTTGCCGATCAGGTGTTCAACGCCATGATCGCCACGCGCGGTGACGTTGTAACAGACCTGCGCCCGCAATTGCGGTTCGAAACCCATATGCTTGACCTTTATGCAGAGTTGCCTCAGCGCATTTCGGACTGGCAGGTGGGCTATGTCGTGTTCAATGATCATCTGCCGCATGACCGTTTGGCGGACGGGTGCAAACCACCGCGCCTGACCGGGCAGGCGCTCAAGGCCGGGCGGAACCCGGATGTCCATTTCCAGATGCTGTTGGACCTGCATGCGCGCGGGGACGAGGTGCCCGAGGCGCTTGATGCGCTGTGCACGCAGCTTCGACAACAAGGCGTGCAAATCGGCAGTCACGACGACACTAACGCTGGTCAGCGCGCCGCATGGCGCGCGCGTGGGGCAACCGTTGCCGAGTTCCCTGAAACGGCACAGGCGGCAGAGGCCGCGCACGCTGCGGGTGACCTCGTTGTGTTGGGATCGCCCAATGTCGTGCGGGGCGGATCGCACAAGGGTAACGCCTCCGCGCTGGACCTGATCACCATGGGGTTTTGTGACGCAATCGCATCCGACTACCACTACCCATCGCCGCGCCGCGCAGCACTCATGCTGGCCAAAAGCGGGCTGATGGATATGGCCGGGGCATGGGCGCTGGTGTCGTCCGGCCCTGCGAAAGTGTTGGGCCTGACGGATCGCGGTACGCTCGCGCCGGGCAAACGGGCGGATATCGTGATCCTGGATGAAACGGACCGGGTGGCCGCCACACTCTCGGGCGGGCGGGTCAGCTACATGTCTGGTGATATCGCGCAACGCTTCGTGGCAGCGGCCTAGCCGACCACGCGGTTTACATGGCCCATCTTGCGGCCCGGACGGGCTTCGGCCTTGCCATAAAGGTGCACGGCGGTGCCCGCCTCGGCAGCCAGTGCCGGAACCCGATCCACATCATCCCCGATCAGGTTTTCCATGACCACATCGGAATGGCGTTGCCCATCGCCAAGCGGCCAGCCCGCTATGGCGCGGATATGCTGCTCGAACTGGTCCACAACGCACCCGTTCTGGGTCCAGTGACCCGAATTGTGCACACGCGGCGCAATCTCGTTCACGATCAGACCCTGAGGGGTGACAAACAACTCAACGCCCAGCACCCCCACATAATCCAGAGCATTCAGGATGTTGGCTGCCAGCAGGACCGCATCGGTGCGCTGGCTGGCGCTCAGGCGGGCAGGGACGGTGGTGGTGTGCAGGATACCATCCTTGTGCACGTTCTCACCGGGATCAAAGCAGGCAACAGCCCCATCCAGCCCACGGGCCGCGATGACGGATACCTCGTGGCTGAAATCTACAAAGCCTTCCAGGATTGCAGGCGCGCCGTTCATCTCGGCAAGCGCAGCCTCGGCCCCCGCCGCATCCATGATGCGGGCCTGTCCCTTGCCATCATAACCAAAGCGACGGGTCTTCAGGATCGCCGGTGTGCCAATATCGGCAATCGCCTTGATCAGCGCGTCCACATGGGGAATGTCGGCATAGGGTGCCGTCTTCAAACCCAAACCGGTCAGAAAGTCCTTTTCCACCAAACGATCCTGGCTCACCCGCAGCGCTTCGCGGTCTGGACGGATCGGCACGTGATCCTCAAGGGCATCCAGCGTCAGCGTGGGGATGTTCTCGAACTCGTAAGTGACAGCGTCAACGGTGGTGGCAAAGGCGTAAAGGGCGTCGTTGTCCTCGTAGGGGGCTGTCGTCACCATATGGGCCACATCACCCGCTGGGGGTTGGGCGGACGGATCAAAGACATGCGTGCGCAAGCCCAAACGGCTTGCAGCAACGGACAGCATACGGCCCAACTGGCCGCCGCCCAGAATTCCAATGGTCGATCCCGGCGCCAGTGGCTCAGTCATCGCTCGGCACCTCAGGGATGGATGCGGACAGGGCGTCGCGCCATGCCTCCAGCCGCTCGGCCAAGGCCGGGTCCGACACGGCCAGAATGCCCGCGGCCATCAGCCCTGCATTGGCCGCACCTGCTGCCCCAATCGCCATAGTTGCCACTGGGAAACCGCGCGGCATCTGCAGGATGGAATAGAGACTATCAACCCCGCTCAGCGCCTTGGTCTGCACCGGCACACCAATCACAGGCACGCGGGTCTTTGACGCCATCATGCCCGGCAAATGGGCCGCACCGCCGGCACCCGCAATGATCACCTTCAATCCCCGGTCCACAGCCGTCTTGCCGTAATCCCACAGCCGATCCGGCGTGCGATGGGCGGACACGATGTGCGCCTCGTACGGCACCTCAAGCGCGTCCAGCATCTCGGCAGCTTCACGCATGGTGGGCCAGTCCGACTGGCTGCCCATGATGATGCCAACGGGGGGAGGGGTGTCTGTCATCTCAAATCGCCCTGCGGTCAGAAAGCGCGCACTATAGCCAGATCGCGGCGCGGGGCAATGGCGGCACAGCGGGTTTCATTTGACACGATGCTGCGCTGCGGCAAGGCTGGCAGCATTGAGACAAGGAGATTGCAAAATGATGACCCCGTTTGACGTCTGGGCGCCCATGTTCCGCGCCCCATTTTCCGGCGATGTGACACAGGAAATCGTGCCGCGCGTCTTTTCCCCTGATATCGCAGGCAGCGCCGAGATTGAGGCCAGGATCCAAACCGATGTGGCCAGCTACGGCACGCAACTGGGCAAGGTGCTCGAAGCATTGCAGACCCTCGCGGCGGCAACCAAGACGGACCTGCCCGAGATCGACGCACTGGTGGCCCAGATCGAAGGCGTAAAGGATCAGAGCAGGGATACGATCCGTGCGGATGCCGAACGCGCCCTGGCACGGCTCAAGGCGGTGGACAGGGACGGGTGGCACACCCTCACGCGCGGCGAATAGGGATCAGGCGATGATATCGGGGGTCAAACGATCCTCGATGATCGCGATCTGGTCCTTCAGCCTAAGCTTTTTCTTCTTCAGGCGCTGGATGGTCAGCTGGTCGCCCGTGGCCTTTTCCTGCAATGCATGAATGGCTTCGTCCAAATCACGATGCTCGCGTTTGAACACTTCCAGTTCAACGCGCAATACCTCGTCGGTCTTCATCGAGATATCAGAAGGAGCATTCATGATGCGATTCCAAGCAATTGCAGAGGCTTTAATATAATCACAACCCTGCGATACGCCTAGACCTTGTTCCCAACATGGTTTCTGCCCATATTTATACCATCCGCTGCCGCATCAGGGGTGGATACAGACTGTCGCTTGACCAAAAGGACGTGTCGCATGACGAAGATGACCCTTGCCTCGTACCCACATATGTTGGGATTCGAGCAACTTGAACGGCTGCTGGAACGCACAGCCAAAAGCTCCGAGGGCTACCCTCCGTTCAATATCGAACAGACATCAGACTATTCCTACCGCATCACGCTTGCCGTGGCAGGCTTTGCGGAAGTTGACCTGTCAATCACCGTGGAAGATCGCCAGCTTGTGATCCGGGGCCGTCAGGCCGAAGAGACCGAAGAACGCGTTTTTCTGCACCGTGGCATCGCTGCGCGACAATTCCAGCGCAGTTTCGTCCTCGCCGACGGTGTCGAAGTGGGCGAAGCCATCATGGAAAACGGTCTGCTACACGTCGATCTCACCCGGTCAAAGCCCGAAACAATCGTCCAGACGATCAACATCAGGAAAGGATAAGTCATGAACACGCCTTATGATTTGAACGCCGATGTGGGCCGGATGGTCTATGTAAAGGCCATCGATGTGGATGCCCTGCCGCAAGAGGTGCAGGAGCAGGCCGAAGGGCTGGACCAGCTCTTTGCCGTGCACGATGCCGAAGGGCAGCAATTGGCCCTTGTGGCTGACCGCAAACTGGCCTTTGCGCTGGCGCGTCAGCACGACTACGCACCTCAGCCACTACATTGATACACTGAGCCGTCTGGCCGCTTGCGATAGCGAACAGCACGTCGTCTTTCTGCGCTTTGCGTGGGCTTCGCTTTGATGACCAAGGCAACCCCGCTCAATCCGCTTGTGATCGCTGGGTAGGCCAGCGATCACATTTGTACGGGCAATCAAGTGCGCTGCATCCGGCTACAAAGGGTATTCGGAATGCCGCTGCCCCTCTCAGGGAGACGTCTTGGATAACAGTTCGACAAGACACTGCCGCATGACCTCTCGCCCGTCTTCTCCAAGCACGTCCGCGATCTCTTCCTCTATGCCTCGGATTTGATACGCTGCGATCGTACGCCACCGTTGCCCCTTGTCGGTGATCGAAACGACCTTGTCCCGCTTGCTGCCGGGAACCGGATCAACGGACAGCATGTCCTGTGCCACAAGGCGATCAACTGCCTGTTGCGCCGCCTGGCGTGAAAACCCCATTTCGCGGTGTATGTCTGACAATTTGATCGTGCGTCCGCGAAGCTGTGCAAACACCCGAATGTCTGCTGGGCGCACAGTCGCGAATTCCGTCTCGGCCCGCGCATCGTCCATCTGCTGGTTCCATTGCGCAAGCAACGTCATCATCAGGCCCTTGATGTTTCGCCCGAGAAAGTCGTCGTCCTTTTTATCAATCACGGTTGACAAAATACCTTCTGATACCCATTCATCAACCATAGTTGATAAGGGTTGGGGGCTCCAATGGACAGACGTGCTTTTCTCAGGACGGCAGCTGCGGGCGCGTTTGTGGCAAGCGGTAGCTTGGTGTGGGCTCAATCGCTGCGACGTCTTCCCGTGATCCCGTTGACTGACCTGACCGGTGGTATCGATGGCCGCATCCCGCTTGCCCTGGGCCCGGGCACCCACGATTTCGGCACGGGTACGGCCAGCCAGACCTTTGGCATCAACAACAGTTACTTGGGTCCGGTCTTGCGGGTGCGACAGGGGCAAACACTGCCCTTCGATGTGCGCAACGGCATCGATGAAGTCTCTACATTGCACTGGCATGGCCTGCACATTCCGGGCGACGTGGATGGCGGGCCGCATCAAGAGATCGAACCGGGTGCCACGTGGTCGCCCGACGTGCCCATCGTTCAAAGCGCGTCCATGAACTGGTTTCACTCTCATATGCACGGAAAGACCGCGCAGCAGACATACAAGGGTCTGGCAGGGGTGATGCTGATCGAAGATGACGCGAGCCTGTCAGCCGACTTGCCCAAGACCTACGGCGTCGATGACTTCACGTTGGTTCTTCAGGACAAGGCGTTCGATCCTGCTGGGCAGATGACCTATGAATCGACCGGCGAAGTCTTCGAAGATGGGTTTGAAGGGGACACTTTGGTGGTCAACGGGGCCATCGCGCCCGTTGCCCAATCCGTGCCAACAGGGCTGGTGCGCTTGCGCATCCTCAACGCCTGCAACGCCCGGTTTCTGGACCTGTCGATGGCAAATGGCCCCCTGACGGCCATCGCATCCGATGGCGGGTACCTTTCCTCAGCGGTCGAAGCGGAAAGCATCCTGATGTCGCCCGGCGAACGCTACGAGGTGCTGGTCGATATGAAGTCGGTCGACAGCAATGCTCTGAACGTCAGCCTGGGTGGAGGCGGCGGTTTCCTGGCAAACTGGTTCGGGGGCAACCAGACGATTGCTGCACTGACCCTGACTTCGAATGGAGGCAAGGGGTTTTCCGGCACCATGCCAAACACCCTCGCAAACCTTTCGCCGCCTGATCGCTCGCAAGCCACCACGACCCGCTCATTCCAGCTCGAGATGGGCGGGGGCGCTGACCTCGCCGCGCTGGCGCTGGCCTGGGGCAATGTCTGCGGCGGCGGTGTGATGAGCATCAACGGACAACCGATGCGCATGGACAGGATCGACGAACGGGTCCGCAAGGGCGATACCGAGATATGGAGGATCGCGGTGGACGACATGTTGCACCCGTTTCATATCCACGGATGCTCCTTCCGTATTCTTACTCAGAACGGCACCGAACCACCGGCCTATGCCCAAGGCTGGAAAGACATGGTGCATGTCGAAGAAGGCTGGTCCGAAGTCCTGGTCAAGTTCGAACACGACGCGCCAGAGGATGCCCCGTACATGTATCACTGCCATATCCTCGAACACGAAGACTGCGGGATGATGGGTCAGTTCACCGTGACTTGATTCACCGTCACTGTCTGCTTCCGGCGCGCGCGTTCGCGTCAACCTGTCACCGCATGTCGCTGAAAACGCGCTCCAAGACCGCAAAGGGCCGTAGCCGCTGCAAAGACGATCGCCGGAAACCAAAGTGCCAACGCAGCAGCTTCAGCCGTCGTGGCCTGCGGGTTTCCAAGGTACAGACCGCCAACGATGGCGATACTAAGGGTGATACCGATCTGCTGCCCGGTTTGAATGACGCCTGAAGCAGCGCCGGCAAACTCCTTGGGCGCCAGGGCCAGCGTGTTCGACATGAGAGAGACATTGCTCAGCCCCATGCCAAACCCGATCATGGAAAGGGGCAACAGCAGGGACCAGACCCTGATGCCATCGCCAAAAGTCCAGAAGGCCAGGATGACCAGAACAACACCGCCGCAGGTCAAGGCCGATCCAAGGCAGGGCAGCGCCCATCGGTTTGCCGGTGCGATGCGTCCGGCAACCGCAGCGCCCATCGCGGCGAACACCGGATGCGCGACAAGGACAACGGCTACCGCACCGGGCGACAATTGTGGGCCCGCCTGCAATGCCAGGGCCAGCAAGAACGAAACCCCCGCGATGCCACAGAAAACCAACAGGATCATCGCTGTGCCTTGCAAAAAGGGGCGGGACAGCAACAACGCACCGGGCAACAACGGCTCGACGTCGCGACGCACGTAATACAGTTGGTTGCGTGCCACATATGCCAAGATCAGCAAACTGAGCGGGGGAATGGCCACGATCCAAATGGGCCACCCAAACACCCTGCCTTGCACCGCTGCATAGACCAATCCGGTGACGGCCAGCGCGACCAGCGCACCGTTCCGCACGTCAAGCCTCTTCAAGGTCCGGGTGGCGTCACGGGGCACATACACAGCGACCACAGCGGCTGACAGAACACAGGGTGTGAGTGCTGCCAGGAAAACCATGCGCCAGCCCAGACCAAAGGGATCGACGGTCAGGATCAGGCCGCCGACAATCGGGCCCGCGATGGCCCCCAGCGCGCTCACCATGCCGAAATACCCAACCGCACGCCGCCTTTGCTCGGGCGGCAAGATCACTTGGGTCAGGGCAAGGACTTGGGGCATCATGGTCGCTGCACCGATGCCCTGACAGGTGCGTGCGATGATAAGCGTTGCGATGTTTTGCGCGGTGCCCGCCCCAAGCCCACCGATTGCAAATGCAAGAACGCCAATCAGAAAAAGGCGGCGGCGCCCCAGCACGTCGCCAAACCGCCCCAAAGGCAACAGCAACGCGGCAAAGGGCACCAGATAGGCCAGCAAGATCCACTGGGATTGCGTTCCCGTCGCACCAAGGTCCCGTGCAATGCTTGGCACCGCCAGGTTCACCACCGTTACGTCCAGCAGAGACACAAAGGCCGCAATCAAAAGGGCCCAGACGGCGATCCATTGGGCCTTCGTTGCAGGCTGGGGCAAGGTGTGAAGCAGTGACATTATCGCACTCCAATCTCGATTGATTCACGTGACTTTTAATGTCACATGATAGGTGCCGTCAATCTCTCGTGATAACAATTGTCACAAGATGTCAGTTTGGATATGTATGTCGCATGAGAACAGACAATCGGCTTCCCAGGGTGCTGCACATACTGCTGCATCTGGACGAGATAGATGAGCCAGTGACATCGGAACGCATGGGCGAGATGTTCGGAATGGACGCGTCATTGGTGCGACGCACCATGGGGGGATTGCGCAAGCATGGCCTCGTGACATCGACCAAGGGGCACGGTGGTGGCTGGCACCTGCAACGCCCCCTGTCTGAAATCAGTCTTATGGATGTCTACATCGCGCTCGGCTCACCAAGTGTTTTTGCCATCGGCGCACCAGAGCCTTCGTCGCCCTGTCTGCTGGAACATGCCGCAAGCGACGCAACTCGGGCAGCGATGGGCGCGGCCAGACAGGTGTTCGAAAAAGAGCTTGGCCGCGTTTCTGTTTCCGACCTTGCCCGGAATGCCCGGATTTGAAGCGCATACTTCCGTCCCGCACGGTTTTGATCGAATTCAAACATCACTGCCGTCTCTTGGGCGATAAGGTGTATCGCGCGTCTCACCATCCGCACCCTGCAACGCCTTCGACTTGACCTTGTCTCCAAGCAATGCGCTGTTCGAGCGGTGACAGTGCGGCGCGATGGGAAAGGGACATGGCATGAGTTTTGATGTCGATTGGGTGGACGCATTCACCGATCGGGCCTTTGGTGGCAATGGCTGCGCCGTGGTGCATGGCGGCGCTGGGCTGGACGACGCGACTTGCATGGCCTTTGTGCGCGAAACCTCTTTGGTGGAATGCACATTCACAGGCCCCTCCGATGCGGCCGACATCCGCATCCGCTATTTCCTCGCCAGCCGTGAAATCCCCTTTGCCGGCCACCCGACAGTGGCCACAGTCGCTGCGTTGCGCCACCGCGATCTGATCACGGATGGCGCCCTGACCCTCGAAACCAACGCCGGGATCGTCCCGGTCGAAGTGGACGGTATGTCCATTCGCATGACTCAGGTTGCGCCGACATTTGGCGCGCGTCCCGATCCGGCGCTGGTCGCGGCGGTGGGTGGCCTACCTGCGGACGCGATCATTCATCCGCCCCGCGTTGTGTCGACCGGACTGCCCTTCACGATCACGGTGCTCAGGGATCGCGCAATGCTTGAGCGTGCGACGTTCAACATGGACGCCTTTCAAACCTATCTCGGCGCATTGGGTGTGCACGGCACTGACGTGATGGAACCGTTTTGGTGTACGCTTGAAGGCGCGACCAAGGCGGGGGACACTTTTGCCCGCTTGCTGATGGCACCACCCAGCCCGGCAGAGGATCCCTTCACCGGTTCTGCCACTGGCGCAATGGCCGCCTATCTCTGGTCCGAAGGGTTGATCGACAGCCCGGACTTCACTGCTGAACAAGGGCACGGCCTGGGCCGCCCCGGACAGGCACTCGTGGCTGTGCAAGGTTCCCGTGACGCCATCACCGGGGTGGTCGTGGAAGGGCAGGCGCATATCCTGATGAGCGGTCAACTGCACCTCTAGTGCAAGCCGGTAAGGCGCATCCTGATGCGCCGCCCGCCTTCATCGGGCAGTGTGCCATTTGCGTGGTTAACATCCGAAAACCGCACCGCGCGCTGCACAAGCATCTGATATTCCTGCTGGAACACAGATTGCTGAACATCGCCTGATGGCGCCGCACAGGCTGTCCCCGCGGGGACAAAACGAAAAAGGCGCACCAGAATGGTGCGCCTTACGTCTTAAAGTAAGGCGGAGGTGCCCTCCGCCCCGCCTTATTCGGCGGCGATCAACCCCATGCTTTCCAGCTTCAGCAAAACCTGGTGGGCGCAGTTGTCCACGTCCACGTTCTCGGTCTCGACACTCAGCTCGGGGCTTTGTGGCACGTCATAGGGATCAGAGATGCCGGTAAACTC
Organism: uncultured Tateyamaria sp.; assembly: GCF_947496075.1. Classification (GTDB taxonomy): domain Bacteria; phylum Pseudomonadota; class Alphaproteobacteria; order Rhodobacterales; family Rhodobacteraceae; genus Tateyamaria. The sequence continues at coordinate 114,692 of NZ_CANMBJ010000005.1, read as the reverse complement.
CTTGATCTTGCCTTCCCGCGCCAGCTTGTAGAGCCCCTTCCGGTCGCGGCGCTCGCATTCCTCGATCGAGGTGGCGACGTGCACTTCGACAAAAGCGCCAAACTCTTCGATATCCTCGCGCACGGCCCGACGGGTCGTCGCGTAGGGTGCAATAGGGGCACAGATCGCGATGCCACCGTTCTTGGTGATCTCGGACGCGACATAACCGATGCGGCGGATGTTCAGGTCACGGTGTTCTTTTGAAAAGCCCAGTTCCGAGGACAGGTTCTTCCGCACGATGTCACCATCCAGCAGGGTTACAGGACGACCGCCCATCTCCATCAGCTTGACCATCAGCGCGTTGGCAATGGTCGACTTGCCCGACCCGGAAAAGCCGGTGAAGAACACGGTAAAGCCCTGCTGCGAACGCGGCGGCTTGGTGCGGCGCAGCTCCTTGACCACTTCGGGGAAGCTGAACCATTCGGGGATCTCAAGACCCTCGGACAGACGGCGGCGCAGCTCGGTGCCCGAGATATTCAGGATGGTGACATTGTCCTTGTCCGCAATCTCGTCATTGGGTTCGTACTGGGCGCGCTCCTGCACATAGACCATGTGTTTGAAGTCGACCATTTCGATGCCCATCTCCTCCTGATGATCGCGGAACAGGTCCTGCGCGTCATAGGGACCATAGAAATCCTCACCGGCCGAGTTCTTGCCGGGGCCGGCGTGGTCGCGACCAACGATGAAGTGGGTGCAGCCGTGGTTCTTGCGGATCAGGCCGTGCCAGACCGCCTCGCGTGGGCCGGCCATGCGCATGGCCAGGTTCAGCAAGCTCATCGACGTGGTGGCCTGCGGATACTTGTCGAGGACGGCCTCGTAGCAGCGCACGCGGGTAAAGTGATCGACATCGCCGGGTTTGGTCAGGCCAACAACCGGGTGGATCAGCAAGTTGGCCTGGGCCTCGCGGGCGGCACGGAAGGTCAGCTCCTGGTGCGCGCGGTGCAGGGGGTTGCGGGTCTGGAAGGCCACGACCTTGCGCCAACCCATCTTGCGGAAATAGGCGCGCAGCTCATTCGGCGTGTCGCGACGTCCGCGGAAATCATAATGCACGGGCTGCTGAATGCCAGTGATCGGACCACCAAGATAGATCTCGCCCGCAGTGTTGTGCAGGTAGTTCACGGCCGGATGGGCGCTGTCATCGGCACCAAAAACCTTCTTGGCCTCGTGGCTCTTGTTGGGGGTCCAGCGGTCAGTCACCGTCATGGTGGCGAGGATCACGCCTTCCTGGTCGCGCAGGGCGATGTCCTGACCGATTTCGAGGCTGCTCGCGAATTTGTCGTTTACATCCAACGTGATAGGCATCGGCCACAAGGCACCATCCGCGGTGCGCATGGTCTCCACAACGCCGTTGTAGTCCGCTTCCGACAGGAACCCCTTGAGCGGGTTGAAACCGCCATTCATCAGCAATTCCAGGTCGCAGATCTGGCGCGGGGTCAGATCCCAGCTTACCAGGTCGGCCGCTTCCATCTTCATCTTCTGGGCGCTGTCATAGGAGACATACAGCTCAGGGATCGGAGCAAGGTTGTTTTCCATCAATTTGGTCCTGTGTTTCAGGGGGTTTAACCCGGACGTGGTGCCGGTCAGTTCGGCGAAAAGTGCGTCGTATTCCGCGAACTTGCGGGCGAGGAATTGATCGGTGAGCCTGTTCTTTTCGGCGGCCCCCCGCGTGGTGAGCGCGTAGGAAAAGCGTTGCCGCTTGTCCGGGCCGTCCATGTCGTTCACCTGAACAAACCCCGCATCGGTTGCCTGTCGCAAAAGGGTGTTGAGGCGTCCAAGGGACACGCCAATCTCTTGCGCCATAGCGCGTTGGGTGACACCAGAGGCTTGATCCAGTTGCCGCAACAGGCGGAACAACTGGTCGTCGCTTTCCGGTGTTGATTTGGGTGCAGCTGACATCACATGCATTCGGTTGCGTTCACGGGTGAACACATTTCACAGAAAGTTTGTTCATGGAAGAACAAACTTTTGCAGTGCGCGGATTTCCGCAGTTGTGGCAAATGCGTAACGGCCATGTGTGCCGCGTCAAGTGTGTCAGGCAGGTGCGGCAATCCACAGCGCAAGGGCGCCGATATCGGTTGCATTGGCCAAGGGGACCGCCTCCAGCGGCGCCTCGCGCCCGCGCAGTGACAAGGACACCACGACATCCTTGGGCGCGTCCAGACCGGCGGCGTGCAACGTGTCCATAGACACAAGCACTTGCGCGCTGCGCGCCTTCGTCTCGCTTTCCAATCGCGATGCAATGTTCACGGTGTCACCGATCAGCGTGCGGGGGGCGTGACCCGCAGCGCCAATTTCGCCCAGCACAACATTGCCCAGATGCACGCCGATCCCAATGGCCACCGGTGCGCTGCCTTCGCTGTCCAGTCTTTGATTGAAGTCGGCGAGGGCTTTGCCAATACCCTCAACCGCCTGAATGGCGGAGCGGGCGGATATTTCGGCGGTGGCGCTTTCGAACACCGCCATCAGCCCATCACCCATATACTTGTCCACCGTCCCGCCGGCGGCGTTGATCGGGGGGACAATCTCGTCAAAAAAGCGGTTCAGCAGATGCACAACGTCATAGGGCAATTGCCCATCCGTCCGGGCTGTGAACCCGCGCATGTCCAGAAACAAAACAGCCAGCTGCGCCTCTTTGCCCTGACTGGCATGGGCGCGCCCGCGTTTGCCATCGCGGTCAAAGACGCGGAACACCCGAACCGAGCTTGTGGGCCGCACTTGGCAGGCCAACCGTGCGTTGGGCGGCGCGTTCACGGCGATCAGGCTTTTTTGTTCGGCCTCTGACGGGGCAGGTAAGTCTTCCAGCCCTTCCTCGACAATCACGCGGCAGGTCGTACACCGACCCCGCCCACCACACAGAGCCGTATGGGTGACACCGCTGCTGCGGGAGGTTTCAAGAATGGTCTGACCACGCGGGGCCCGGACGCTGGGCCCGTCCACATAGTGGATGCGGATGGGGCGGGCGATGGCCGCGAGCCCGCGCCGCGCCAGAAAGGCGACAATGGCGAACCCCAGCACGGCCCAGACCGCCAGCGTCATGTTGTTGGCGGCGGCGGCCAGCGCCGCGAAGCCCTGTGCGTCGGGCCAGTTCCACGCCGCGTGCGCCACCTCTTCAGCGCGCGGATTGCTGAGCAATCCGGTGATTGTGCGGGCAAAGGTCATGTACCCAACCAGGGCCAGCGTCGGCAATATGACCGCGATGCCGATCAGCCATGGGATGGCCCGTTGCCACCAGGATGTCAGGCGCAGCCACATGTGCAGGCCGATCCAGCCATGGCCCCACGCCACCAGCAAAAGAACGGCTTGTGCCCAGCCATCCCCCGTCCCCCAGATCAGCCGGTTGACGTATCCAAACATCGTGGTGACGCCCAGCATCTCGTGTGCGGCGCGGGTGTATATCAGGTGATCCACCAACATGATGGGAATCAGCAGGCCCAAGAGGATCTGCACCCAGTCGGTCAGCGGCATGCGCAACGTCCGTGCCACAACGACTTTGCCCAGAGACAACAGCATATGGGCCAAGAAGGCCGACATAATCACTGCCGTGCCCACATCCGACCGGATCACCCAAAGGCGTGCGGCCTGAAACGTGTCAAAAGCCGTGGGCGAAATCAGGATCGTTGCAAGATTCAGGATGTGCAGGGTCAGATAGACCATCAGGATCAGACCGCTGACGATCCTGATCCTTGTTGCCAAACTGCCGCGCCAGATCGCGTGCGCCATGACTGCCCTTTGCTTGTTTTTGCTTCGGTACAGGGTGGCCGGGCCGATGCGTCTGGTCAAGGCGTCGCACGGTGATCGTGTTGCGTTCGCCATCGACGGCGATAGCATTGGCGTTAATGAAGCGGAGAGCAGTGGCGCATGACCTTTGACGAACAAACGGTACGTTCTGCATTGCATGGGGCCTGGTCGCTCAAAACGGCAGTGCAATGGCAGGCGGACAATCCCGCCTTGGGTCAGTGCAATGTCACTGCGGCGGTCATCTGCGACATGTTCGGTGGAGAGGTGTTGCGCACGCGGTTGCCCGGTGTCTGGCACTACTACAATCGGATCAATGATGAGCGATATGATCTGACAGGTAGCCAGTTCACCGCACCGGGGGCGCTATTCGACGCTCCCGACGCTTACGCCGACGAGGTATCGTCTGTCAGTGCTGCAATGACGGGTATCCCGCAACGGGAATACGACGCGTTGAAGCATGCCGTGGAGAAAGCACTGGATACGCCGTAGTGTATTTACCTACTCGGCTGCCATCTCCTCGGCGCCGCTTTCGGTTTCCGCGATGAACCGTTCGGCCTCAAGTGCCGCCTGGCAGCCCATGCCGGCGGATGTGATTGCCTGGCGGTATTGCCAGTCGGTGATGTCGCCTGCGGCAAACACACCGGGGATCGACGTTTCGGTGCTGTCGGGCTTGGTTACGACATAGCCGCCCATATGGGTTTCCAGCGTGTCTTTGACCAACTCATTGGCCGGTGCGTGACCGATGGCGACAAAGACGCCCTTGGCTGGGATGTCCGTGATCTCACCCGTCTGCACGTTCTTGACCTTCACGCCCTCGACCCCCAGCGGGCTGTCGGTGCCATAGACCTCTTCCAGCTGGTGGAACCACAGAGGTTCGATCTTGGGGTTCTTGAACAGGCGGTCCTGCAGGATCTTTTCGGCCCGCAACTCATCCCGGCGGTGGACCAATGTGACCTTGGAGGCGAAGTTGGTCAGGAACAGTGCTTCTTCGACGGCGGTGTTGCCGCCTCCGATCACGACGATCTCCTGACCCCGGTAGAAGAACCCGTCGCAGGTGGCACAGGCGGATACGCCAAAGCCTTTGAATTTTTCTTCGGATGGCATGCCCAGCCATTTGGCGCGGGCACCGGTAGCCAGAATGACGGAGTCAGCCATGTATTCGGTGCCGCTGTCGGATTGGGCCACGAAGGGGCGTTTGGACCAGTCGACGGATGTGATGATGTCACCGATGATTTCGGTGCCCATCGCCTTGGCATGTTCCTGCATGCGGATCATCAGGTCGGGGCCCTGAACCTCGGTATCCCCGGGCCAATTCTCGACCTCGGTGGTGGTGGTCAGCTGGCCGCCGGGCTCGATCCCCTGCACAAGGATCGGGTTCAGCATGGCGCGGCTGGCATAGACCCCCGCAGTGTATCCTGCAGGACCCGAGCCGATAATCAGAACCTTTGTGCGCTTCGTCTCAGCCATTTTGACCCCCGTCTGGTGTTTGAAAGCCTGTCTGATATAGACGCCGAACGCGCGGGATTGAACCCTGGAAATGGGCATCCGGGTTGCAGTGCACGCAATGCGTCATTTCGGAAAATTGCGCAATTGTGAAATATTATTGCGCGCACCTGCGGGCGTGTTATAACAACCGCAAATTCATGGGGGCTTTGATGGCGAGCACGCGACTCGATCCGATTGACCGGAAAATTCTGGCAGAACTGCAGGCGGACGGTCGCATGACCAATGTGGAGCTTGCGAAGCGAGTCGGCATCTCAGCGCCGCCCTGCCTGCGCCGGGTGCGGACGTTGGAGGAAAGCGGATACATCCGCGGCTACCATGCGGATGTGGACAGCCACGAGCTCGGGTTCGAGGTGCAGGTCTTTGCCAATGTGGGTCTGGCCAGCCAGGCGGAGGCCGATCTGAGCGCGTTCGAGGACAAGTGCCGTGCGTGGCCGCTGGTCCGGGAATGCCACATGCTGAATGGCGAGGTCGATTTCATCCTGAAATGCGTGGCGCCCGACCTGTCCAGCTTTCAAAGCTTTCTGACGGGCGAGTTGCTGACAACGCCGAACGTGGCTTCGGTCAAGACCTCGCTGGTGATCCGGCAGGCCAAGGATTCCCCCGGCGTGCCGTTCGACGTGTTGGAAGCGCGGTTGGCGAAATCCGCCTGACCGGCTCCGGCAGCCGCCGGGTCAGCTGCTGACGCTGTCCCGTTCCGGGGCACGCGGATGGGCCAGCGGCCCGAAATCTGTCACGCGTGAGATGTGGGGAAACATCGACAGGAACAGATCGCGTTGTGCATGTGTCACCTGCCGCGTGGCGTTCATGCCCGGATGGAATGTTTCGGCTGCGATTCCCCCGACATCCACAGCCGCGTGGCGCGTCAGGCAGATGTGGAACAGCCGAATGGGGGTTGGTGGAACGACCTCGATGACATTGACGTTGTCCACGAATTCCGACGCGGGCGTCAGCAGGGATTCGCCACCGGTTGTGCCGCGCAGATGCGCCGGCGTTTGCAGCAGTCGCGCGCCGGGACCCACGGTGAGGAATGAACTGGGGCGCTGCTGGCCAAAGCTGTCCGCCATGACCCGGATCAGCGGAATGCGACGCCCCATATCCGACGGCACAAAATTCGATGACCCGATCCATATGACCTGCGCCGGATCACCGGATGAAGTGTTGAGCCAATCGCCCGGCTGCAAATCCTCGATCGCAATGCCGCCGCCCGGGCTGGACAACACCACGCCACGTGCAAAGGCCGAGAAAGCGGATTCAAACAGCGGCAGGGCCGGGGCCTTGAACGTGCCGATGCTGCGCGACCCGTCGGCGCGCAGTGCCGCAACCTCGAATGTGCGGAGTGGAGGATAGTCAGGCCGAGCCATGGGCGTCGCAAATCGTTCTTCAATTGCGCGCGGTGCGCGCAGGGCAGCAGGGAACGTCATATATGAAATGTAACCTCGCAGTACCAGTCACATCCGTATCGGCCCCCACCGACGACGACAGACGGAACGCGTCCTTGTGTCAAGTTTATGAGGCTTAATTCTTAAAATTGCCGCAAATTGTCAAAGAATCGGGGCTATAAACCATGAACGGCGCACCAATGGCGCGCCGCTTAAGACATTGTTCACATGAAACGGGGCAGGTCTGCCACATTCCGATTCGCCATTCAGGCGGACTTGCGCAGCTCCAACGCGGCCTTGCGCTTTGCGACAAAAGCCGCGCGCCGTTTGCCACGTGCCCACGGCATTTGTGGTGCGTCTTGCTTGGCGGCGTCGGTTACCGATTTGATGAAGCGTGCGTTTGTCATGGTCTGTCCTCTGCTCAATGCTCTGGGTCTGTTGCCCGTTGAGAAACAGAATGGCGGTGCAATCGGGCATGTTTGGGGCCAATGGAAACAATTCTCAGAAAAATTCAAATACGTGGATGCACAATTGTGGCGTGTCAGGATCGCCTGTATTTGTTGCCCGTTTGGCACTTGATTGGTCCCGATCTGGAAACAATTGGACAGCAGGATGGCAAGGCCCGCCCGATTTGTGCCCCAATCACAGAACGATGGTAGAGATCAGACGCCCGTAGTCGGGGTCCTTCTGATGCACGGACCGCCGATAGGAATAGAACCTGTCAGGATCGAAATAGGTGCAATGCCGGGTCCATTCAGCCGATGCGATCCCTGCTGCCCGCAGGCGCATCAGCCCGTATCCCGCAAGGTCGAAATGCATCCGATCACCATCCCCACCTGCAAAAAAGCGGGTGTTCTCCGGGTCCTCGTCCAGGAAGATGTCAAAAAATTCCGGACCAACCTCGTAGGCGCGTTGGCTGATCGTAGGGCCAATGACCGCGTGGATGTTCTCGCGCGTGGCGCCAAGGGCGACCATGGCGTCGACTGTCGCCTCCATGATCCCGGCCTGCGCGCCTTTCCAGCCCGCATGTGCGGCACCGATGACCTGTGCCTCTGCATCTGCAAACAAAACCGGCTGACAGTCTGCGGTCAGCACGGACAGCGCCAGACCGGGCGTTGCTGTGACCAGCCCATCCGCCTTGGGTTTTGGTTCAGGGGCTGTTGTGACCTGAACCGCGTCGCCGGAATGAACCTGATGCACACCGGCAAGCTTGTCCGATCCAACGCCCATCGCTTCGGCCACCCGCCCGCGGTTGATCGCCACGATTTCAGTTTGATCAGAACTGCCCGTCCCACAATTGAGACCTGCAAAGATGCCAGAGGATGCGCCCCCCTTGCGGGTGAAAAACCCGTGCCGGACAGGTATCAGGCTCTCGGCAGTCAGAATTTCCAACGTCATCGTTCCAGTCCGGGCGGTGGTGCAGCAGTGGTTGGGAAAAGCCCCAGAACCTTGAACAGGTTTCCCATTTCATCGGGATGCGTCAACCGTCGATGTGCCGCAATGTGAGCATCCAGTGCGGAACCGTCCAGTTTTGCGGCCAATGCCTGCGCGCGCGCCGTGATGCCCAGCCGTTCCAGGAACACGCCTTGCGGGGTGACCCGGGAAAAGGCGGCAGGGGCGGCGGCCTGCGTCAGCGCTTCGAAATCCACGTGGGCCGTCAGATCGGCTTGGCCGGGATTGGCCAGCAGATCGACGGCTTTGTGGTCTTGCATGGACTGTAACGTGTCACCCAGCGACCGCCAATCGCCATAGTCGATGATCAGCGCGGTCCCGCCATGGGTCTCGATCCGGGTGCTGATGGCCGACATGATCGGCGAGGCTGATGGGCAGATCTCGACCAGCTGGCCGTCCTCGGTGTCGTCCAGCCGATGCGCCAACGTGGCTTGCGGCGCGGCGGGCGACAGGCCAAAGGACAGCGTGTTGTCGCTGAGCCCCACGCACCGTTCGCGCCAGCCCGTGCCATCGCGCTGGAATTGCCGCACCGGTAAAGCGTCGAAAAACTCGTTTGCGACCAGCCACAGCGGTGCGTCGGGCAGGTGGTCGGCCCCCTCAACATAGGTGAAATCAAACCCGTCAAGGGTCGTACGCTGCACCTCCTGCAATGAAGGAGACGCCTCGATCAAGGTAACCCGTGCCGCCTCATGAAATCCGCGCACCCGCGCTGTCGCGCGCAGAATATCGGCCATCAAAGTGCCGCGCCCCGGTCCAAGCTCTGCCAGCGTGAACGGCGCAGGCGCCCCCTGGTTCAGCCAGCTTTGGGCCAGCGACAGGCCGATAAGCTCGCCAAACATCTGGCTGATCTCGGGCGCGGTGGTGAAGTCGCCCGCAGCCCCCAGCGGATCACGGGTGGTGTAGTAGCCATGCACCGGATGCAGCAGCACCTCGGCCATGTAGTCGGCGATGGTGATCGGCCCATGCGCCGCAATGCGCGCGATAAGGCCGTCCTTCAGGCTCATGCCGGTGCTGCAACCCGCCGGCGGGCGCGGGTGATCAGCCACAGGCCCAGAAGGATCATCGGCAGGGACAGAATCTGGCCCATAGTCAAACCATAGCCACCGATGTGCCAGGCAAGGCCCAGCGGATTGCCCTCGGAAATGAACTGCGCATCGGGTTGGCGCACGAATTCCACAAGGAAACGGCTGATGCCGTAGCCCGCCAGGAACACGCCCGTCAGCAGGCCCGGTTTCTTGAACCCATCCCGCCGCCACGCCATCCACAACAGGACAACCAGCAGGACAAACCCTTCCAGAAATGCCTCGTAGAGCTGCGACGGATGCCGCGCACAGGCCCCCACGATGTCAGGACAGTACTGCGCCGCCTGCCCGGGAAACACCACGCCCCAGGGCAACTCGGTCGGCCGTCCCCACAGCTCGGCATTGATAAAATTCGCCATCCGACCCAAGAGCAGACCGGGCGGCGTGCCAATCGCCACGGCATCGGCGGTGGTCAGCAAAGGCAGCTTGTGCCGGCGGGTATAAAGCCAGAAGGCCAGGATCACGCCCAACATACCGCCATGAAAGGACATCCCGCCCTCCCAGATCGCGATAATGGACAGGGGATCGCTCAGATAGGTGCCGGGTTGATAGAAGAGCACGTAACCAATCCGCCCACCCAACAGGACGCCCAGAATGATCCAGGTCAGCATATCCTCGGTCTGGCCGGGGCTCAGCGGGGGTGTCTGGTTCGGCCAAAGGCGCGGGGCCTTCAGCGCCATCACCACCAGCCGCCAGCCGATGATGATGCCCACGATATAGGCCAAGGCATACCAGCGCAGGGCCAGTTCCATGCCGAAAAGCGAGATCGAGAAGATCTCGGGCGAGATGTCGGGGAAGGGGAGTGCGCCTGTCATCTGCGTCTCAATGCCTCTGCTTGGGGGGCAGGTCAACCTTGCCTCGCCCCACGTCTGTGTCCATATAGGCAACAGGTTTCAAAGGAACACGACATCATGCAAGCACGCGGCAAGATTTTCGACGACATCTCGCAATTGATGACCAACGCGATGGGCGTGGCCCAGGGCGCGAAGGACGAGGCCGAGACGGCGATGAAATCCATGATGGACCGCTGGCTGGCGGATCGTGATTTCGTCACGCGCGAAGAGTTCGACGCCGTGCGCGCGATGGCACAGAAGGCGCGGGAAGAGAACGAAGCGCTGAAGGCCCGGATCGAGGCGCTTGAAGGGAAGTAGGCGCGACCACCGTCCGAACAGAAAGCCCGGTCCACGCCGGGCTTTTTTTGTTGGTGCGGCGTTGGCTGTCTGCGAACAGAGGGGTGCCTCAGACGGAGATCGGAATCCCAAACAGCTGGGCGATCCTTTCGATATTGATAATAACCACAATCAATAGCAGCACGAAGATCATCCAGACGCGGACAGGGATGCCCAAGAACTGTTTCGACCTGACCTGAACAGTCTGTCCGCCAAAACCATCTTCGACCAGTTCGACATCGTAACCGGCTGTACGCATGATATCGTTGATATTCGCTTCCGTCGGTTGTGGAAGGTCTTGGACAGGATGCGTCCAAAACTCGCTGCGCTCGTTCTTGCGAAACAGCTTCTTTTCCAACCGCATCAGGGCGTCAGCCCCGGCTTTGTTCGGCGGGAAAATAAAAAGTGCCCACTCCTCGTCTATTCCGGGCCGTGACAGCATTTGATGGCGTTTGTCTCCCAAAAGACGCTGCACAAGCTGTGCGACGAACTCGTAGTCTGACCATGATCGCATCGGTGCAAAACTTTGGTCTATCTCCACTCGTTTTGCGTCGTCGCCATCGGCAACCCATTCGGATCGCAGGGTCGCCGACACATGCACCGGAACGATGTTTGCGAAACCCTGCTCCGCAAGCGTCCAGTCCTCGACGGCGACAACATCGTCCGCAAAGCAGCTGACAAGGTGTTGGACCAGCGCTTGGTAGTACCCTTTGCCGCCTTCCGCGCCGGCCTTCTTCATGTTGAAGTGGGTACAGCACTTCCGATCAAGTGCCAGCAAGCCTGCGAAGTAGTAACTGCGCATGTCTTCGAACAGCTCGTCGATGGCTTCAAATTCTTCACCATAAAGGATGTCGGCCCTATAGGCCTTCATCACACCCTCAATTGTGTCGAATGTTGAAGCAGCAAACCAACCATGCGGTCGCAACTCATCCACGCATTCTTGAAAAAACTCCTGGACCTTGGTCATGGCTCCCTCTGCCAGTCACAGAGCGGAAGGCAAGCGCGCTGGCACTGCTGGCTCTACCCCGGTTTGAAACAGGCCTTTGCCCGCAGTTTGATCGTAGGTGAGGTGCAGAAGGGTGCAAAGTGCCGGACACTCCCGCCTGCCACAAAGTGGCGAAAGCCCGCCTTCTTGGCCAACGGGATACATGCCCAGCGTGTACGGCGCGTAGGATGGCTGTTTCGGTGACTGGTTCTTCGACCCCTCGATCTTGCCTGCGAAACCGACTTCTCCCCAACTTATTGGGCTTATCCCCAAATAAAGGGTTGCCAGATGGCCGCACCGTCGTCACCATATCTTGTAGAAGCACGGGGGATCGCCCCGGTTTCTAGAGCAGGCACCTAGCGCTTGGGGCGCTGCCAGCCCCACGCGCTACTAGCGAATAAGAGGTGGCACCATGGCACTTTCCGAGCAGTTCCTGGAAGACGAAATTCATCCCATCGACATCGTCGAGCATCTGGCCGAACACCACGAGTGGGATTTCGACCGTATTGCCGATGACCAGATCGCAATGGCCGTCGAAGGACAGTGGCGCACTTATTCCATTACGCTTGCTTGGTCCGGCTATGACGAAACGCTCCGCATGGTCTGCACTTTCGAAATGGAGCCGCCGGAGGAAAAACTCGGCGGGCTTTATGAGCTTCTGAACCTCGTGAATGATCAATGCTGGGCGGGTGCGTTTACCTATTGGCAAGAGCAAAAGCTGATGGTGTACCGCTACGGTCTTGTCCTGTCGGGCGGCCAGATGGCCAGCGCTGACCAGATCGACACGATGATTGGTGCGGCGGTGATGAGTGCAGAGCGCTACTACCCCGCGCTGCAGCTTCTAGTCTGGGGCGACCGGACACCCAAAGATGCGATGCAGGTCGCTATTGCGGAGGCTTATGGCCGCGCCTAACCTGCGCCCCTGAACGAACGGGGGATTTCATGCAAGACAGTCGGATTGCAGCCCGGGGCCTCGTGCTTCTGGGCTGCGGTAAAATGGGATCGGCGATGCTCGCCGGATGGCTTGAGCGGGGCCTGCCTGCGACCTCAGTTTGGGTGCAAGACCCAGCGCCATCGCCATGGGTGCAATCAACCGGCGTCCACGTGAACACCGATTTGCCCCCTGAACCCGCCGTCATTCTTATCGCCGTAAAACCGCAGATGATGGGCGATGCCTTGCCCGCCATCGCTGCCTTTGGCGGTCGGGACACGGCGTTTGTGTCTGTGGCCGCAGGAACGCCTTTGTCTGCGTTCGAAGAGGCATTTGGCACCGCCAGCCCAATCGTTCGCGCGATGCCCAACACCCCCGCCGCCGTTAGCCGAGGGATCACGGCCATCTGTGCCAACGATGCCGGGCAGGGCGCGCTGGACGAGGCGGAAATGCTGCTCTCTGCAGTCGGGGAAGTGGTTCGTCTGGACAGTGAAGAGCAAATGGATGCGGTCACCGGCGTCAGTGGCTCTGGTCCGGCCTATGTCTTTCATTTGATTGAAACTCTGGCCGCTGGCGGTGTGGCGCAGGGCTTGCCCGAGGATCTGGCGATGCAGCTGGCAAAAGCGACGGTTGCTGGGGCTGGGCATTTGGCGATGAAGGCCGATGAAGATCCCTCGCAATTGCGCGTCAACGTCACCAGCCCCAATGGAACAACGCAGGCAGCGCTAGAGGTGTTGATGGACGAAAAGGTGGGCTTTCCCAGCCTGTTACCGCGCGCTGTTGAAGCAGCCACAACACGATCAAAGGAGCTGGCCCGTGGCTGAGATTTCGTTCGATGATTTCATGAAGGTCGACATCCGCGTGGGCCGTGTGGTGCGAGCCGAACCCTTCCCGGAGGCGCGCAAGCCCGCCATCAAGATGTGGGTCGATTTCGGCGATGATCTGGGCGAGCGCAAGACCTCGGCCCAGGTGACCGTGCACTACGACCCCGAGGCGTTGGTGGGCCGTCAGGTAATGGCCGTGGTGAACTTTCCCCCGCGCCAGATCGGCCCCTTCATGTCCGAGGTTCTGGTCCTCGGGTTTCCCGATGACCACGGAGACATCGTGCTGGCCATACCCGACAAGGACGTGCCGGTCGGCGGGCGGATGCACTGATGAAATTGTGGATCACACGCCCCTTGCCGGACAGCGTGGTGCGGGCGGCGCAGGATCGATGCGACGTGGAAGTGCGGACAGAGACTCTGCCTTTGACGGCGGACGAGTTGCGGCGCGCTTTGACGGATTTTGACATGGTTCTGCCGACCTTGGGGGACGCGTTTTCGGCCGAAGTGTTTGCCGATGTTGCTGCACCACGCTGCAAGCTGCTGGCCAATTTCGGGGTCGGCTACAACCACATCGACGCGGCGGCAGCGCAGGCCAAGGGGATCGCCGTCACCAACACGCCCGGCGCTGTGACCGATGCGACTGCGGATATCGGGATGATGTTGATCCTGATGTCAGCACGCCGCGCGGCGGAGGGCGAACGGCTTGTGCGGGCGGGGGCGTGGCCCGGCTGGCATCCGACGCAGATGCTGGGCCTGCATGTGACGGGCAAGCGGGTCGGCATTGTCGGGATGGGACGGATCGGGCAAGCCATTGCCCATCGGTGCCATTTCGGGTTCGGAATGGACGTGTCGTATTTCAACCGGTCCAAGAAGGACCTTGGTTTTCAGGCTGAGCGGGTCAAGGAATTGTCCGACCTTGCGGCGTCTGTCGATGTGCTGGTGGTTGCTGTCCCCGGGGGGACGGACACGCGCCATTTGATTGATGCGCACGTGCTGGAGGCGATGCAGGGCCATGCGCATCTGGTCAACATCGCGCGCGGGGATGTGGTGGACGAGGCCGCCTTGATCGCAGCCCTAGACACCGGGTCCATTGGTGGCGCTGGGCTGGATGTTTATGAACATGAACCTGCCGTGCCGGAGGCCTTGCGGGCCTTGGAGAACGTGACTTTGCTGCCGCATCTGGGCACTGCTGCGCTTGAGGTGCGGGAGGCGATGGGGCTGATGGCAGTGGAGAATATCGTAGCGTTTCTGGACGAAAAACCGCTTCCAAACGCGGTTTAGGGCGATGTGTCCCCGCGGGGACAAGGCGTTCGGCGGGTTTGGCGGGAATTTACCTTTTGCAGTTCTGAGCGTGGGATCAGTGGGTTGATCGCCGCACGGTCCGGAAGGACGATTTTAACCACGCGTAACGCATCCTGCGTCCCGGCAGCGGGCAAGGTGTTGGAAAAAGCCTCGCTCGGTTCCGCATTGATCGCTGTTGTAGCAGGAAAACTGCAACTGGAAGACGTGACCGTGAGACCATAAGGCGCTCGACCACGCAATAATCAGCGCCAGCTTTAAAACCGATTGGACCAGTGACGATTGATGGCAAGCTGCGACCCACCACTTGGGCGCGCTTGATGGCAATCCGGCGTATCCTTGCTCTTGCCGCGCGCAGGTTTGTTTTCGCCGTTTCAACACGTCTGCACGCGTTCTAGTGTCCAGCCATGCGGCGCATAATGAAACGACTGACCTGTGTGGCTTTGCTTCTGGTGTTGGGCGTGTGGGGGGCGAACACGTCGCTTTTTGTCGCTGGGGTGGATCAGCATAAAACCCGTGTAATCGCCCATCGGGGCGTTCATCACATCTATACCGGGTCCGACAGGTCGAATGATGCCTGTCACGCGTCGCCGGTTGAGCCTATTGAACATGCTTTCGTCGAGAACACGCTGCCCTCCATGCAAGAGGCATTTCGCTTGGGAGCGGATGTTGTGGAAATCGATGTTCATCTGACGCCTGACGATGTGTTTGCCGTCTTCCATGATAGGACGGTGGATTGTCGCACTGACGGAACAGGCGTTACGCATAAACAGAGTTTTGCCGAGCTTCAGGGCCTTGATATCGGCTATCGGATTGATGATGGCACAGGCACCTATCCCTTACGCGGACAAGGGACTGGGTTGATGCCGTCACTGGACCAAGTGTTCGCCGAGAACATGGCGGGACAATTCCTTGTCAATTTCAAAAGTCGTCGTTACGAGGAGGGCGTAGCGCTTGCCATGATGCTGCAAAAGCCAGAGGCGCGCGCGCAGGTTTATGGTGTCTATGGCGGACGGCCACCCACGCGGGTGGCATTGGAGGCAACGACTGACCTGCGCGGATTCGATAGATCCTCTTTGCAGGCCTGCCTCGTTCGGTACTTCATGCTAGGCTGGAGTGGCTATGTGCCGGAGAGTTGTCGCAACACGATCGTCATGATTCCGCAAAACTATGCAGGCTTTTTATGGGGATGGCCGCATCGCTTCACCCGTCGTTTCGAGGCGGTTGGAACCGATGTCATTCTGGCCGGTCCCTACGACGGGTCGGGGTTTTCGACCGGGATCGATGACGCAGATGCCTTTGGCAAGGTCCCGGACGCTTTTGATGGCTATGTGTGGACCAACCGGATCGAGGTGATTGGTCCGCTCAGTGAGGCCAGACGGTAGGAATTCGAGGTTGCCGACCCTGATAATCCGTCGCGGTTTGCTCTGACCTTCGCAGAGTTACAGCTTTTTCAGCGACACCCGCTTGTGCACGTCCTCGACGCTTTCAGCCCGTTCGGAATAGCGATCGACCAGATAGTCCTGACGCCCCCGCACCATCCAGGTGAATTTCACCAGCTCTTCCATCACGTCAACGACTCGGCGATAGAACGGCCCCTCGGGCAGGCGTCCGTCCTCGAATTCCAGCCACGCCTTGGCGATACTGGATTGGTTGGGGATGGTGACCATTCGCATCCAGCGGCCCAGGATACGCATCTGGTTTACCGCATTGAAGCTTTGTGATCCGCCGGACACCTGCATGACGGCCAGCGTCTTGCCCTGCGTGGGGCGAATGCCGCCTTTCATGGAAAGGGGTAGCCAGTCGATCTGGGTCTTCATCAGGCCGGTCATGGCGCCGTGGCGTTCGGGGCTGGACCAGACCATGCCTTCGGACCATGTCGCCAGTTCACGCAGTTCGACCACCTTGGGGTGATCCCCGTCGGCATCATCGACAAGGGGCAGGCCGGACGGGTCGAATAGCTGTGTTTCGCAGCCCAAATGCCTTAGAATACGGGCCGCTTCTTCGGCAGCGCGGCGGGAATAGCTGACATCGCGCAGCGAGCCGTAAAGCAGCAGGATGCGCGGTGGATGACCCGGATCATCGGGTGCGCGCAAGGCATCTGTATCGATCTGCGGCAACGCTTCGGCCACAAGGGCCGGAAGATCCTCAGGCACTTTCATCCTCGAGGTGCAGTTTCATGTCGATCAGCACCTGTTGCAGCAAGGTCGTTTCTTTCAACAACCGCTTGGCTTCGTTGACCGTGATCACGCCATCTTCGATCGATTGCTGGTATTCGGTCATCAACATGGCAAAGCGTTGGCTGAGCGCGATCACGTCGGAATTCACACCACCGGGACGGTCAGAATTGGGGCGGCGGTCATCGTGGCTGAGCGTGATGCCTTGCAGTTCGGCCAGCGCGCCGGTGACGTGCGGGTAGCTTGCCGCTTCTTCCAATGCGATCACCGCGTCGACGGGCATGAAGCGATCCGAGTGCTCTTCGTTGTCGGAGTAGTATCGGCCCAGGGTCGCCTTGGACTTGCCGGTCAGTTTGCATGCCGCTTCGATCCCGACATCCTTTACCAAGGACTCGGTGTGTTTTTTTAAATAACTGCCAACGGTCATAAGCCCGCCCCCTTACTGCGCAAAGCCTCAGTTCAACCACCTATGCGGGGGAACTTGGCCGGTCTTTTCCCATTAATCGTCTAGCCAGCAAATGTCATTTTTAAAAGCATCCCAGTGGTTTTCGGGATGTAACAAGTGCCCGGTGCCCCCAAGCGCCGGGTTCGGGTGGGGTCTGCCACATCCTCTGTCCCGTGGGGGCGACAGGCCGGTCTGACCGGCAGCAGGTGTGGCGGGTCCGTCGGCGGTTTTGAGTATCGGGGTGGGCATCATCCCCAAATCGGGCGCGCAAGCATCCGTTGCCCATTTCATCGTAACCCAGTGCCGAAGCGGCGCAGGGGCTTGTGACGCAGGCGACAAGATCATGCGCGCGGCCCTTGCACCCACCTGGTCTTGCCCAGGCATGCCGACCGAATTATGCAGCCGCCCATGGCGAAGCTTTATTTTCACTACTCCACCATGAACGCGGGCAAATCGACCGTGCTGTTGCAGGCCGCTCACAACTATCGTGAGCGGGGGATGGACCCCTATCTGCTGACCGCATCCTTTGATGATCGTGCCGGAGCGGGGCGCATTGCCTCGCGGATCGGGATCGGGGCAGAGGCTGACACGTTCACAACCGCCGACGATCTGTTCGAAAAGCTTGTCGCACGGCAAACAGAGGGGCCTGTCGCCTGTGTCTTCGTCGACGAAGCGCAGTTCCTGACCGAAGATCAGGTGTGGCAGCTTGCCCGCGCCGTCGATGATCTGCGAATGCCGGTGATGTGCTACGGGTTGCGGGTGGATTTCCGCGGCAAGCTTTTTCCCGGGTCTGCCACGCTGCTGGCGCTGGCCGACGAGATGCGCGAGGTGCGCACGATCTGCCATTGCGGAAAGAAGGCGACGATGGTGATCCGGCAGGATGTCGAGGGCCGCGCGATCACAGACGGCGCGCAGGTGCAGATTGGTGGAAACGAGACCTATGTATCGCTGTGCCGCCGGCATTGGCGGGATGCGGTCGGCGACAGCTGAGGGCTGCGGCCGCCCGCTAGCGCGGCAGGTCCTTGTAGGGGCAAACATCGTCCTCGAACGGCACATGCCGCCAGCGAAAGGGTTCATCCTCAAGGCATTCGGGGCGGCTGATGCGGTCCATTCTGAAGTGGCGGAAATCGTCCCGCGTCGGATCCCACGCCACCAGGTACCACAACGGTTGCAGGATCAGCATCGCTTGCGGTTCGACCTTGCGCCGTGTCTTGTTCCCCTTGGCGTCGCGATAGTCGAACTGGATATGCACCCGTTGCAGGAACCCGGTTTCAAAGACAGGCAGCAGATCCGCATCCATCGGCCCAAGATCGGACAGATCCTGCTGCGGTGACAGTTGACCGATATGCAGGCAATCCAGAAACCGCCGCAGATCGCGGACCTTGTCGGATGGCAGCGACTTTTCGATCTTGGCCAGCCCTGCGTCCGCCAGATCGGAAAAGGGCAGGTTCTGTGCGGCCCGCATGGCGGCTACGCTGATCAACAGGGCAAAGACCTCGGACACGGCAAGGCGCGCGGTTGTCTGCATGGATTGCGGATCAAGCTGAATGCCGCCGCCGCGCCCGCTTTCGGAATGGATGACAAAGCCTTCGTCGCGCAAGGCGCTGATATCGCGCAACACGGTGCGCCGCGAGGCGCCGACGTCGCGCGCCAGATCATCAATGGTGGAACTGCCGTTGCGCCGCAGGGTGCGCACGATGCTGTCATGTCGTTGTCGAATGTTCATGTGCACAGGGTAACACATTCGGTGACAAATTTTGGCACCAAATAGCTCTAAGCCTCTTTCAGACACGTCATGAAGGAGAAAATGACCATGCAACGGACCGCAGTGAACCCTTGGGACTGGTCCCTGAACCTGGGCTACAATCAGGGCGAAATCATCGAAGGCGCATCAAGGCAGATGATCTGCGCGGGCCAAACGTCGGTGGATGGCAATGGTGCCCCGCAGCACCCGGGTGACATGCGCGCGCAGATCGCCCTGGCGCTCGATAACCTCGAAGCCGTTCTGGAAGGCGCGGGCATGAGCCTGGCCAATGTGACCCGGCTGGGTGTCTACGCGACGGATGTGGATGAGGCGCTGAAGAATTTTGATCTGTTGGGCATGCGCTTTGGCCCGATCCAATGCGCACCGCCCATGACCCTGTTGGGTGTCACCCGCCTGGCCTTGCCCGGTTTGATGTTCGAGATTGAGGCGACCGCTTCCGCCTGAAAGACAAAACCTGAATTTGCTTGCCGCGGTGAGATTTCATCGCGGCACGATGCGTTTGTCGTATGGGGTTTGGTTGCTATCCGTGCCGTTCAACCAGAACAGACCCCACAGAGTACCCTGCACCGAACGAGCAGATGATCCCCTTGTCCCCGTCGCCGAGATCGCCTGAATACTTGGAAAAGGCGATGATCGATCCGGCCGAGGACGTGTTGGCATAGTCCTGCAGGATGTTGGGTTGCTCGCCCGGTTCCGGCGTGCGCCCCAGCACCTTTTTCCCGATGAAGTCGTTCATTGTCTTGTTGGCCTGGTGCAGCCAGAGCCGTTTCAGGTCCGCCGCTTTGACCCCTTCGTCGCCCATGTGGTTGGCGATGTGCTGGCTGACCATGGGCAGCACTTCCTTGAACACCTTGCGCCCGTTCTGCATGAACTGCATGTCGCGGCGGTCCTTGAGCCCGTCCGGGCGGGACCGGCGCAGGTAGCCGTTGTTGTTGCGGATGTTGTTTGAAAACGCGGTGCCGCAACGGGTCGACTTGATTTCGAAATAAGGGCCCTTTGCCTCTTCGGCCCGTTCGATCAGGGTGGCAGTTGCCACGTCGCCAAAGATGAAATGGCAGTCGCGGTCGCGCCATTCGAGGTGGGCCGAACAGATTTCCGGATTCACCACCAGCGCTGACCGGATGGAGCCCGAGCGCACCATGTCCGCCGCCGCCTGTATGCCGAAGGTTGCGGAGGAACAGGCGACGTTCATGTCGAAGGCAAAGCCCTGAATCCCGAGAAGTTCCTGAATTTCGATGGCGACGGCAGGGTAGGCACGTTCGAGGTTTGACGCTGCGCAAATCACCGCATCCACATCCGCCGCCGTCTTTCCCGCCTGGGTCAGTGCCTTGTGTGCCGCATCAACTGCCATTTCTGCCATGATCGATGGTTCGTCATCGCTGCGCTGGCGCAGCAGGGGGTGCATGACCTTGGGGTCGAGCACACCGGATTTGTCCATGACGTAACGCCGTTCGATGCCCGAGGCCTTTATGATGAACTCTTCTGATGAGTGATCCTTGGGATCAACCTCACCTGCCGCAATCGCATCGGCGTGTTCGGCGTTGTAAAGGTCCGCGTAAGCGTTGAATGCCTCGACCAGTTCCGCGTTGGAAATGGATTGCTCTGGCGTGAAGACGCCCGTGCCGGTGATCGCAGGAGTGAAGGCCAAGGTGCGCCCCTTTCAGGCTTGTCGCGTGTCGGGCGAACCTACAGGCCCCACGCCCTTGTTCGCAAGGGGTACAGGCGGTTGCGCCGTCGCGGAAATCCCGAAATTTTCGTGTCGCATGCTGCCGGGGTTGCCATTCCTGCTGTGCCAGTGCTTTCGTGCGGCAAAACGAAGGGAGAGGCGCGTTGAAACTGGGATGCATCGGGGACGATTTCACCGGATCAAGCGATCTGGCCAACACGCTCGCCAAGGAGGGGATGCGCACGACGCAATATACTGGCGTGCCTGCAGGCGACGCGGATCCGTCTGTGGAGGCGGGCGTTGTGGCGTTGAAGTCCCGTTCGATTGATCCGGCCGAGGCGGTGGCGAAGTCGCTGGAGGCTTTGGACTGGCTGCGCGCGCAGGGGTGCACCCAGTTTTTCTTCAAGTATTGTTCGACCTTTGACTCGACGCCGGAGGGCAATATCGGCCCCGTCGCGGATGCCTTGGCAGAGGCGTTGGATGCCCACCGGGTCATTGTATGTCCCGCTTTTCCGGGTACGGGGCGATCGGTCTATCAGGGGCATTTGTTCGTGAATGATGTGCTGCTGAGCGAGAGCGGGATGCAGAACCATCCGCTCACGCCGATGACGGACTCGGATTTGCGGCGATGGCTGGCACCGCAGACGCGGTATGACGTGGGGCATGTGGGCGCTGCATCGGTGTTTGCCGGCGCGGAGGCGATCCACGTGGCATTGCAGGCCGAGCATGAGGCGGGCAAGCGCCATATCGTGGTGGATGCGATCAGGGATGAGGATTTGCGCGCCATTGGTGCCGCCGCGCGGGACCTGCCATTGATCACCGGCGGGTCAGGTGTGGCGCTGGGCCTGCCTGCGAACTTCGGCTGTGTGGCCGGTGCCGTTCCCTGGGTCGGGCAGGGCGGTCGCGCCGTGGCGTTGTCCGGCTCCTGTTCCATCGCGACGCGGGCGCAGGTCGCTTATCACGCCGCCCGCCATCCGGTACGCGAGGTTGTGGCAGCGGATGTGATCGAGGGGCGGTTGACCGCTGGCGATGCGGCGGCGTGGGCCTTGGCGCAGGACGGCGTGCCGCTGCTGTATTCGTCTGCCGATCCGGAGGTGGTGCGACAGGTGCAGGATCAGTTTGGCCGTGAGCGGTCGGCGGAGGCCTTAGAGGGCTTTTTTGCCGACGTGGCCCGCGTGGTCCGCGACGGTGGGGCGACCCGCATCATTACTGCCGGAGGCGAGACGTCGGGCGCGGTGGTCGAAGGTTTGGGCCTTGATACGCTTGATATCGGACCGGAAATCGATCCGGGTGTGCCTGCCCTGCGCGCGGGGCCTGATCTGGTTGTTGCCTTGAAATCTGGGAATTTCGGGGCCGAAGATTTCTTTGAAAAAGCGGATCGGGTGTTGATGGCATGAGTGACGAAAGCGCGTTGCGCGAACAGATATGCTTGCTTGCCAAGTCCTTGTTCGACCGGGGCCTGACCCATGGGTCGACCGGCAACATCTCTGCCCGGACCGAAGATGGTGGGTTGCTGGTGTCGCCCACCGGCACCAGCTTTGGTCGGCTCGATCCCGGGCGGCTGAGCCGGTTTGATGCGTCGGGTGCCCATGTGGCGGGGGATAAGCCTACGAAGGAAATGCCCCTGCACACGGCGTTTTACGACACGCGCAGCGCTGCCGGGGCCGTGGTGCATCTGCATTCCTGCCACTCGGTTGCACTTTCGATGCTGCCGGGGGCTGACCCGGACAACTTCCTGCCGCCCCTCACGCCCTATGGCATCATGAAGCTGGGCAAGGTGCAGCTTCTGCCCTTCTTCCTGCCCGGTGATCCGGCAATGGGCGAGGCCGTGCGCGGCCTTGCAGGCAAGCGGTCAGCGGTGATGCTGGCCAACCATGGCCCGGTGGTGGCCGGCAAGGATGTCGAGGCCGCCTGCAATGCCATTGAGGAGCTGGAAGATACCGCGCGGCTCGCGTTGATGACCCGGGGCATGGGGGCGCAGGGCCTGACCGAGGATCAGGTGCGGGCGGTTGTGACCAAGTTCGACGTTGAGTGGGATGACTAGCGTCGTATCCTAACACGGCTCACGTGTTGATCGTATTCCCGTCGGCATCAAAGAAATGCGTGCGCTCCGGATCGAAGCTGAGGCCCACAACGTCGCCGACCTTCAACTCCGCATCACCTGAAATCCGCACGTTGATCTGCCCTGCCGCCCCGCAATCCAGGAGCACAAACGTGTCGGCACCCAGATACTCTGCCACATCGACCGTGCCATCGCATTGACCAGTGCCCGCTGCGCCTACGGCAACATGTTCGGGCCGGATGCCCATCTGCGTGGCCGCACCGCTCAGGCTGTAAGGACCGCCGCGCCCGCCCGGCACAGTGTAACCGCCATTCGCTGTAGAACACCCAAACACATTCATCTTCGGGCTGCCAATGAACTGCGCCACGAACACGTTGCCCGGATGGTTGTAAAGCTCGCGCGGCGTGCCGACCTGGATGATCCGGCCCGCATCCAGAACCACGATCCGGTCGGCGAGAGTCATCGCTTCGACCTGATCGTGGGTCACGTAGATCATGGTGGCCGACAATGACTGATGCAGTTTTGAAATCTCATAACGCATCTCGACCCGCAGGGCCGCGTCGAGGTTTGACAGCGGCTCGTCGAACAGGAACGCCGTCGGTTCGCGTACGATGGAGCGGCCAATGGCAACACGCTGGCGCTGCCCGCCTGACAGGTCCTTGGGCCGACGCTCCAGATACTGATCCAGTTTCAGCGTCTCGGCGGCAGCGTCCACCTTCTCTGCAATCTCGGCCTTGGGTGCGCCCGCCGTTTTCAGCGAGAACCCCATATTGTCCCGCACCGACATGTGGGGGTAGAGCGCATAGGACTGGAACACCATCGACAAGCCACGTTTGCTGGGCGGCTGATCGGTGACATCCTTCCCGTCGATAAGCAGGGAACCACGGCTGATATCCTCAAGCCCCCCGATCATGCGCAGCAGGGTGGACTTGCCGCAGCCCGAGGGCCCAACAAAGACGATGAACTCACCATCGTTGATCGCCAGATTGACGCCCTTGATGACCTGCACCTCGCCATACCATTTCTCGACAGCGTTGAGAGTGATCGCGCCCATTGCTCAGGCTCCTTGATTGGTTGGAGAGGCCCAGGCCAGCCAAACGGCCGCCGTCCATGTGAAAGTGCTGCCGCCCGCCGGTGACCCGTCGCGGGGATCGAAATATTCGGCAAAGCCGTGTTCGGCGATCAGGTCGGCGGTGCTGTGTCTGAGCGCATCGCCCTGGGCCAGGCCCATTTCGGACAGGCCTGTTCCGATCATCAGGTTCATCATCCCCCAGACCGGACCGCGCCAATAGCGCTTGCCGTCAAAGCGAGTGTCATCCGGGGTCAGCGAGGGCACGCCATATTTGCAAAGGGCCAGAACCTCGGCCAGACGCGCCCGCATGTCCGGGTGATCGATACCGGCATACCAGCACAGGAAAGACGCGTTCGAGATCGACCGAGACCAACTGCCGCCGACCACGTCGCGGCTGTCAAAACAGCCCAGGGCCGGGTTCCAGAGGGTCTGTGCGCCCGCCTGAAGCGTTTCTGCCCAGCCCTGTAGTTCGCGCACATCCGCGCCCAACATCTCGCCGATCGTGATGAGGTCACGGGTGGCCCGCAACAGGATAAAGGTCATAGTCGGGTCAGCGACGCGGAAAGGGGTGTCCTGCAGCATTGCTGCCTCATCCCAGCCCAACCGGGCGCCCCGTTGCACCAGCCAGATATATCGATCGTAGTCATATTTCGTGGGCCGCATTGAGCTGTCGACATGGGTCGTGTCGCGGCGCGTGTAGTCTCCAACGCCTTCGGGGGTGATGGCGGCCATGGCCGCGTCCCAGTCGGGGGCATTGTCGCGTCCGGCTTCCCACGGGTGAGTGACGCAGACCGCACCTTGGTCCAGGCGCCAGTCCATGAACCAGCGATGCCAGGCGACCATCTTGGGATAAAGTTCGGCCACGCGGTCCCGACCGACGGCGGTATCCTTTTCCAGCACCATCCGCGCCATGGTCGCGGCGACGGGCGGCTGGCTGATGCCAGAGGAGGGGATTGGCCCCGTGCCCTGCCATACGTCATGATTGGGGAAGTACCCTTCGTCCGGCACATGGAACAGGATGTGTGGCACCATCCCGTTGTCCCACTGGCCCGAGAACAGGGTTTCGATTTCGGCCCAGGCGCGCTCGATGTCGAACTCGGCAAAACCCACTGCGGCAAAGGCACTGTCCCAGTTCCATTGGTAGGGATACAGGCCCGAGGTTGGGATCGTGTACCCACCCTTGTCGTTGCGTTTCAGGATTGCACGGGCTTCCTCGTCGCGCATGTCCGTGGATGTCATGTCTCGCATCATCCTTTTACCGACCCGGCGGTCAGCCCTTTCGTCATGAACCGTTCCAGCCCCAGGAACAGGGCCATGATCGGAATGGTCGCGATCACGGCGCCCGCCATCAGGTGCTGGCGCGGAATTTCAGAGGAGTTCAGCATCGCGACCCCACGGGTCAGCGTGAATTTCGACGGATCGTCCAGCAGCATGAAGGCCAGCAGAAATTCGTTCCAGGCGATCATGAAGACATAAAGCGACACCGACACCATCGCAGGCAGCGACAGGGGCAGGGTGATCTTCCAGATCACTTGCAGGCGGGACAGGCCGTCCATCAGCCCCGCCTCCTCGACCTCGCCCGGCAGGCCGCGGAAGTATCCCTGCAGCATGTAGAGGGCGACGGGGATCGTGGTGACCGGATAGATCATCAGCAGCCCGGGAATGGTGTTGCGCAGGCCGGTCATAGAAAAGGTGATATAGATCGGCAGCGCCAGCACGATCATCGGCACCATGTAGATCAGCAGGATCGACCGCGAAAACGCGGCCCGCCCCTTGAACCGCAGCCGTGCCACGGCATAAGCGCCAGGGACCGAGAACAGCAGCGTGATCAGGACCGTCAGAACCGACACATAGAAGCTGGTCCAAAGGTAGCTGCCGAAATTGAACTGGCCAAACAGCTCGGTGTAGCTGCGAAACAGGTCCCAGCCGCGGCTGAGTTCGATGGAGAAATCGAGCGGGTTCCTAAGCAGGGCCTGCTGCGATTTCAGGCTGGTCATCACCATCACGTAGAAGGGGATCAGCACGGCGGCGGTAAAGACGATGTAGCCGAACCCGGTCAGGAACCGGATCACCGCATCCTCAAACGCATGTCGGGTGAGCGGACCGGGATGCGCCTCGACCAGCATGAGGGTCAGGGGCCAGATCATGAACAGACCAAAGGAGACGACGGCCATAAGCTGCCACAGAACCGGGACGTTCTCTTGAAACAGGATCGGCGACAGTGGCGTGAACATCAGCACAAAGCACAGCAGGATGAAGCCACTCATAACCAGTCGTGCATCGCGCAAGTAGATGCTTGCCATGCCGCCGCCCAACCCAAGGATCAGGCATCCCAGACTGCCGGGCCGAAACCCAAGGCCAGAAGCAAAGGACAAGGTAACAGACACCGTGACGGCGATGACAAAGGCCCAGAACAAACCGATGACGGCCCCGGTCACCGCGCCTTGACGCAGACTGCTCATGCCGATCCTCCTTCACTTTGCCAGATAAACTTCGGGATGAGGCCGCAGGCCGAAGGGCAGAGCCCTTGCGCGCGCAGCGCGCTTCCCCCGCCCGCCGCAGGCACACGATCCATGCGCGCCTTTGGCACACGATCCATCCGCGCCTTTGGCGCGACACAAACTAGTTTTGCGGCACCCGACATCACAGCCCTTCCTCCTGAGAAATGTACTTGAAGAAGAAGAAGCTGAACAAAAGCAGGGTCGCAAAGATCACTACGGCCACCGCTGCGCCCGCCCCGATATTCGAGATCGCAAAGGCTTGTTCGTACACGTTGACCGTCAGCGTGCGGGTGCCCGCATTGCCCCCCGTCAGCAGGAAGATGTCGTCGAACTTGTTGAAGGTCCAGATGAAGCGCAGCAGGAACAGGACTGACAGGATACCCAAGAGCATGGGCAGCGACAGGTACCAGAACTTCTGGAAGGGTGACGCGCCGTCCATATCTGCCGCCTCGTACATATCCGTGTCGATGGATTGCATCCGCGCAAGGATGAACAGGAAGGACAGCGGGAAATAGCGCCAGATCTCGAACACCGTGACCATG
This sequence comes from uncultured Tateyamaria sp., assembly GCF_947496075.1. Taxonomy (GTDB): domain Bacteria; phylum Pseudomonadota; class Alphaproteobacteria; order Rhodobacterales; family Rhodobacteraceae; genus Tateyamaria. Next base: position 88,058 of record NZ_CANMBJ010000005.1, on the reverse strand, counting down.
ATCAAGGCAAGCGGGCGCTGGCCAAAGAAATTTATGGGGCTTTCAACGACACCCATCTGGATCAGCAACGCATTCAGTGAGCCCGAGAACGGATCAAGCAGGGTGACCCAGGTGAAGGCCACGGCAATGATGGGCGAGACGTAAGGAAACAGGTACAGGCCGCGCAGCACGCCTTTGCCACGGAAGGACTTGTTCAGCAACAGTGCCGCAAACAGCCCGACGACCAGCGCGCCGATGGTGCCGAAGACTGTATAGAAAACCGTTGCCCACAGGACGGACCAGAACTCGTCTCCGTCAAAAATACGCGCGAAATTCTCAAGCGTGAACTCGGAATTGGTCAGGATGTTGTCGCCGACACCATAACCTGAGGGTTCGGTCCCTTCGACAATGGCTTCGAGCGTCTCGAGATCCCCATCCAGTGTGACCGGAATGCGGATGCGCTCGTTGAATCCGCCTTCTACATCGCCAAAGTCGCAGCGCAGCGCGCCACCCTCGACCGAACACTGCTCGGGCAGTGCCCCCGGCGTCACACCGTCATGCAGCGTGTCGGTGAATCCAAGCCCCACAATCTCTTTCTGCTGGGACGAGTTGCGCACGCGATACTCGATCACCATCTCGCCCGATCGCTCGCGGAGACTTTCGCGGATCACGGGGGCCACGGGGCGCAGGTCGGCCAGCCCAACGGGTTTGAAGCTGATCCAGAAGATCGCCAGCAGGGGCAGGATGATCACAAGGCTCACGATGGTGATCGTGGGCAGCAGCAGGGACCAGGCCAGCCGCGCCTCGCGGCGCTCAAGCGCACCACGGGTGGTCGGTGGAGTAGGGACCGTCATGGGATGTCTCGGACTGAGGGGGTCAGGGTGAGAGGGCGGGGCGATCCGCCCCCTCGCAGCCTATGGGAGGGCTTAGTTGATCGAAGACAGCTCGCTGTTCATCGCCGCAATCGCGGCAGCGGCGTCGATCTCTTCATCGATGTACTGACGCACGATGCGGTTGATCGCCTGGCTGTTGATCATCTTGGAGGCCAGCGCGAGCTGCCCTTCCTCGACGCCCCAGCGCTGGGCGACTTTCAAGCCGCCTACGATCTCGTCCAGCATCTCGGCGGCATAGAGATCCTTCATGGGCGCCTTGCGATCCACACCAACCGGAATTTCCGACCACGCGGCCGAAAACTTGCCGGGCTCATCCGCGGTGCCGGTGCGGACGGGGAACTTGCCCTCGGCCGCGATGGACAGCGTCTGCATGTAGCCGTCGTTCATCGAGAACTCGACAAAGGCCTGAGCGATTTCAGTATCCGCATCGTTGGTAATGCCAAAGTACCGTACATCACCCCAGGCCGCGCCATCCGGGTTCGACGGACCTGCAAAGTTGGTCACGATGCCGGTTTTGGCCGCCAGTTCCTTGGTCGTGGGGTCGTCGTTGATGGTGGGGGCGGCACTGTCGCGCAGACCGGCCAGTTCATCCAGAATGAAGGGTGACCAGATGATCATGGCTGCATCGCCCGCGAAGTAGATCTCGCGCGATTGCTTCCAGAACAGCTCTCCCGGGGGCGAGGCTTTGGCGATGGCCTTGTAGAAATCCAGCACTTCCGTTGTGGCCGCAGCATCCAGTTCCTTGAAACCATCGTCGCCGACGGGGCTGACACCGTTGGCGAGGAAGACATGCTCCAGCACTTGGGACATGAAATTCTCGTCCACCTTGGTGGCAGCGACAAACCCATACATCTCCGGCGGGTTGTGCAGCGCTTCCAGCGCGGCCTGAACGTTCGCAAATGTGTTGGGCGGTTCCAGCCCTTTCTCGGCAAACAGGTCGGCGCGGTAGACGATCATCTGCGTCCAGCCATCCACGGGGACGGACGCGATGTCGCCATCATAGGCGGCCATCGACAGCGGACCGGATGCGAATGTGTCGCGGCCCAAGCCGTCCACCACATCAGTCGCAGCTTCCGTGTCCAGAATACCCGCTTCGGCCCACGGCAGGGCGTACTGAAGCGGGTGGTAGATGACGTCCGGCAGGTCACCGGCAGCAAAGGCGGCCGTGGTGCGCGTGCCCAGCTCGGTTTCTGAGACCGGGATCACTTCGACGCTGTTGCCCGTGGCTTCTTCGAATTGGGCCGCCATTTCCTGTTGCTTGGCAAGGCGTTCCGGTTGTTCCTCTGTGGTCCAGAAACGGATGTCTTGGGCCATCGCGGCGCTTGCGCCCAGCACAAGGCTTAACGCGGTGCCGGTGGCCAATCGAGCCATCAGACCTTTGGTTGCGTACATGTGGTGTCCTCCCATTGGTAGTCTTTTGGTCCGGTCGCCTGCGCAGCAATCCGAACGGGACCTGCCATAAATGGTCGCAGATAATTGCAACGATGCAACAATTATTTTTGCTGCACTGCTTTCGAGAAAATTCAATAAATATCATTATTTTGCCGCATTGCGGCGAAGATGACGGCACAGAAATTGCAACGATACAATCCGATTCGGTGTTGATCGACATGTCACCTCCTGTTCTGATAATCACAGTGTTCACTGACCCAAATCGCAAGGCAGGCCATGGCCGATCCGACCCGCAAACCGCCAACGCTCAAGACAATCGCCGAGATCACGGGCCTTAGCCTGTCGACGGTATCCTTGTCGTTGCGCGATGGGTCCCGTTTAAAAAAGGAAACACGGGACAAGATTGCGGCAGCGGCGGCCGAGGTAGGTTATGTGCCCAACCGCGCGGGCGTACGTTTGCGTACGGGCCAGACCAACGTGCTGACGCTTGTACTGTCGCCCGCCAAGAACACGATCGACTACACACGCCAGATGATCGAAGGGATCGGGGCGCATTTGTCCGGCACCAAGTACCATTTGAATGTCATTCCCGACCTGCAAGGGGCCACACCCGAAGAATCGGTGCGCTATGTTCTGCAGAATCGGACTTCTGACGGTATCATCCTGACCCACACCAGCGCGCGCGACCCGCGGGTCCAGATGCTGATTGATGCCGATTTCCCGTTCGTGTCGCATGGGCGAACTGAATTCTACGCGGCCCATGCTTTTCACGACTTCCATGCCGAACGCTATGTCGAGATGGCGGTCGAGCGGTTGATTGAGCGCAGGCGCAAACGCTTTGTCCTGGTCGCCGAAGACGACGCGACGACCAATTTTGCCAAGATCACCGGTGGATTTCACCGGGCTTTGGCCCGGCATGGCATGACCGGAGAGGTCGCGACCGAAACGGGTATCCTGATTTCCACCGACACAGCCCGGGAGTTCGGGCAGACGCTCGCGCAGCGCAGTGACCCATTTGACGCGATCATCAGCAACAATGAACTGGCCACACTGGCGCTGATGGGCGGGATGGCCGATCAGGGGCAGGTGCTGGGCCGCGACTATGATCTGATCTGTCGTCAGACAACGCCGATTCTGCCAACGCTTTACCCGCAGATTGATACGGTAACCGAAGACCTGGTGGCCACTGGCCGCGAACTGGCGCGTCTGTTGATCGATCGGGTGTCAGGTGTGCCGGTCGATCAATTGCAGACGTTGCATGAACCAGAGCCGATGTGGCGCAGCAGTTAGGCAGTTCCGAGGATCAGATCCGATGCCTTTTCACCGATCATGATGGCGGGGGCGTTGGTGTTGCCGCTGACAATCTCAGGCATGATCGAACAATCGGCCACGCGCAGGCCTGTAATCCCGCGTACACGCAACTGTTCATCGACCACCGCCGCCTTGTCCTGACCCATTTTGCAGGTCCCGGTTGGGTGATAGATTGACGCAGTATTGCTGCGCGCCCAGTCCAGCGTGGCATCGTAATCATCCATCGGCAGGTCCGCATGTGGGCGGTATTCTTCCGAAATCTTGGATGTCAGAGGGGCATGGCGGGCAATGCGTCGCGCAATATTGACCCCTTCAACCACCGTTCGGCAGTCCGTTTCGGTGCTGAGGTAGTTCGGAATGATCTTCGGATAGGTGCGCCCATCCTTGCTGACCAACCGAATCTCTCCCTTCGATTCGGGCCGCAACTGGCAAACGGACATGGTGAAGGCCGAAAATGGGTCAGCACCCTTGCCGGGATTTTCTGCAGAAAGGGGCTGGACGTGGAACTGAATGTCGGGGGTCTCGAGGTCGTCCCGGGTCTTCATAAAGCCGGTGGCAAGGCTTGCCGCCATGGTCATCGGACCGGCCCGGAACATCAGGTATTTGAGGCCGATCTTGGCCTGTCCGAACAGGCTCGACACCTCGTCATTCAGGGTGGGTTCGTTGCACTTGTAGACCAGCCGCGCCTGCAGGTGATCCTGCATATTTTTGCCGACGCCCGGCAGGTCGACAACCACGTCGATCCCGTGTTCTTGCAACTGTGCCGCTTCTCCAATTCCGGAGAGCATCAAAAGCTGCGGAGAGTTGATGGAACCGCCCGACAGGATGACCTCTTTGCGGGCTTTGACAGTCTGCCACGTACCGCTGCGGTCACGGTAGGACACACCGGTCACCTTGGTCCCGTCCAACTCGATTCTCTCGACCTGAGCATGGGTCACGATGTTGAGGTTCTCGCGGCTGCGGACCGGGTTCAGGAACGCCACGGCAGACGAACAGCGCCGTCCGTTGCGCGCAGTTAATTGAAAGAATCCAACACCTTCCTGATCAGCGCCGTTGTAATCCGGGTTGAATTTGTAGCCTGCGGATTGGGCGGCGGCGACCCATGCGTCGGTGATGGGACGCTGAATACGCATGTTGGAGACAGATAGGTTGCCCTGATCGCCGTGGAACTCGTCGGCACCGCGTTCATTCTTCTCGGATCGCTTGAACAGGGGCAGGACATCATCCCACGCCCAGCCGCGATTGCCCATCTGTGCCCAGCGGTCATAGTCCTGCGGTTGCCCCCGGACATAGAGCAATCCGTTGAGGGACGACGACCCGCCCAGCACCTTGCCGCGAGGCCATTCGATAGAGCGACCGTTCAGGCCCGGATCGGGCTCGGTCTTGTAGCACCAGTCCACGTTTGGGTTGTGAATGGTTTTGAAATACCCGACCGGAATATGAATCCACGGGTTCCAATCCCGGCCGCCCGCTTCAAGCAGCACAACCTTGGTGTTTGGGTCCGCGCTGAGACGATTCGCGATCACGCAGCCGGCACTTCCGGCACCCACGATGACATAATCGGCTTCCAAAACGACCCCTCCCTTACTTAAAGTCAAAAAAAGACTAGGCAGATTGTTCAAGCTGCGCTAGCCTTTTCTGAGATAAAACGTCTCAATAATGTGTATCAGGGAGGATTGCATGAAACTTGGGAAAAACCTCGCGGGCATTTCGCGCCGCGATCTGTTCCGTGTGGCTGGTCGTTACGGCCTCAGCTCCACGCTGCTTGCAGCGGGTAGCTTTGGTGGTGCGATGAGTGTTGCCAATCTGGCGGCCGCCGCGGAATCAACATACGACAAACGGTTCTCGAAAGAGCCCAAGCACACACTGAAATTCGGTGCAGCCGGCTTCAACCAGCAGAACCTGCTGATCGAGCGCGCCGGTTGTCTCGAATTCGCGCGCGATCTCGAAGAGCGCACCGATGGTGAGATTCGCGTTGAGTTCATCGGCAACAACCAGATCTGTGGCCAGCTGTCCTGCGTTGAGAAAGCGCAACAGGGCATCGTCGACATCTATGCCGCCTCGACCCAGAACTCGGCCGGTGGTGCGCCCTATCTGAACGTGCTCGACTATGCGTACATGTTCCGCAGCCGGGCCGACCAGTACCACTTCATGTACAGCCCGGACAGCCAGCGCATCCTGCGCGACCCGTTCGAAAAGCGCCACGGCCTTAAGTTCCTGTTCACGCACGCTGAACTGCGCGGCATCCAGTTGGGTCTGTCGTGGGAAGACAAGCCCACGGTCGACAACATCGACGTTCTGCGCGGCACCAAGAACCGCGTCACGGGCACACAGCTTGGCCGTATCGCGATGGACGCGCTGGGTCTGAACCCAGTGCCGGTTGCTTGGGAAGAAACCCTTGATGGTCTGAAGCAGGGCCTGATTGATGGTGCCGAAACTTGGGCATCGGCCGTGGCTTACGCCAACATGTCGCCGGTGGTCAGCCAATGTGTGGACCTGCGCTTCTTCTGCGGTACGGAACACACCGCGATGAACGCACAAACCTTCGACGGTCTTGGCGGTGAGCTGCAGGATGCGGTTATGGAATCGTCTTACCTGACACAGGTGCACGTCCAGGCCGCAAACGAAGCCGCGCTGGTCAACACTGTTGGTTTCTCGCACCCGCACCAGGGTCCGGACACCATCTTTGCCCAGAACAACGTGCGTGTCGCCGCACTGTCCGACGCAGAGATCAAGAAAGCGGAAGAGCAGTGCTCGCCCGAGTTCCAACCGCAGCTGTGGGAGCAGTGGCGCGAGCGGATCAACGGTTGGGCCGGTGGCATCGACACATACCAGGAAATCTACGACGGTGTTCGCCAGAACCCGCATACCCTGGCCGAGAACGTCGAACCCCGCCGCTGGTGGCGCGGTTAATCCGGAAACGGATTTCTCACAAAATCAATGGCTTGGGCGTATATCGCCCAAGCAGCTATCCATGTCGCGTAACACCGGCATGGATTTCCGTATCCTGACGCGACAAGATGCTGGAACGGATTTGCCAGGCACGAGGGAGGTGCAGCATGGACTTGATTGCGGGCATGGGAGAAATCATCTCCGCCCTGATGACAGGCGACTCATTCGAGTTGCAGACCGCGCTGCGCGGCAATGCCGGGATGTGGCCACTGGGCTTCATCGCCACCTTCGTGGGCGGTGCTTTGGTCGCGCTGCTCTACCGTGCTGTCCCATTCATCGAACGCCACTTCGAACCTGCCGTAATGGTCGTTGCCTATTTGGCGATCGGCTACATCATCTTTGCGGGCGTGGTGCAGCGGTTCTATCTGAGCGGTCAACCGGCTTGGTCGACGACCCTGCCGCCGTTCCTGTTCCTCATCATGACGTGGGTCGGATGCAGCTATAACGTCAAGCTGCGCACACACCTCGCATTTGCCGAGTTTCGCAAGGCCGCGCCACGCGGAGTACAGATGGCCCTGCTGGTTCTCGACGCCATCCTCTGGTTCGGTTTCGCCTGGATCGTGGTCGTGACAACCGCGCAGGAAACTGTGCGTGCCGCCGCCAACTTCGCCATCATGCTGGGCACGGATAACGTGATGCAGTGGTGGTTCCTTGGCACCGTGCCGATCGCATTCATCCTCTTGACTGCACGCGTGATGGAAAACCTCGCCGCTGATCTCAAGAAATACCGCGACGGCAACGAAATGATTGAAGCCGCAGTGATCGGAGGTGACGCATGAGCGATCCAACACTCATCACCCTGATTTCCATCGCGGTGACCATCCTGTTCATGATGGGCGTGCCGGTGTTCCTTGTCATCGCCTATTGGGTGATCGGCATGTCGTTCGTCCTTGAGCTGCAGCTTTTGAACATGGGTGCAGCCCTGCAGGACGTATTCACCGACGGTTTCGCCCTTCTGGCCATGCCGCTCTTTATCCTGACCGGTGACTTGATCAACCGCTCCGGCATCGCGCGGCGCCTGTCCGACTTTGCCTATGCCTGCCTCGGCTGGATCCGTGGCGGTCTTGCCATGGCATCCCTTGGCGCGTGTGGCCTATTTGCTGCGATCTCGGGCTCGAACTCGGCCACCACGGCCACCATCGGTTCGATGCTGCATCCGGAAATGGTCAAGGGCGGATATGACGAACGCTTCTCGGCCGCCACGGCGGCGGCGGGCGGTACGGTGGGGATCATCATCCCGCCGTCGATCATCTTCATCGTCTACGGCTTCCTGATGAACCTGCCGATCTCGGACCTGTTTGTCGCGGGTATCATTCCCGGTGCCCTGATGGTGGGTGGTATGATGCTGGCCTGTTTCATCATCTGCTGGCGCAACGGTTGGGGCTACCTGATCGCACTCAGCCCGTTCCGGGTGTTCAAGACTGCGCTTGGCGCATGGCTTGGCTTCTTCGCCATCGGTCTTGTGCTCTGGGGCATCTACACCGGTAAGTTCTCGCCCACCGAGGCGGCGGGTGTGACCGTCGGCTTCGGGATCATTGCGGGCCTGGTCAGCTGGGTTGTGTCCAAGGTATTCCGCATGGATCAGACCAAGGACTGGTCCGAGAAATCGGCCCTGTCGATGCTGGTCGTCGAAGGGTTCACCATCCCGCAAATCCCGAGCATCACGATGCGCTCGGCGCAGATCACCGGCATTCTTGCGCCGCTGATCGCCATCTCTGTTGTGATGCAGCAGATCCTGTCCCTTTTGGGCGCACAGCAGGTCATTGGCGACTTCGTGACGTCGATGGGTGGCTACTACCCGATTCTGTTCACGGCGATGGGCATCGTGTTCATCTGCGGCATGGTGCTGGAATCCTTGCCGGTGACGATCATTCTTGCGCCGATCCTTGCGCCGATTGCGGCGAGCGTGGGCGTCGATCCGGTCCACTTTGCCGTGATCTTCCTTGTCGGTGCATCCATCGGCTTTGTGACACCGCCCTATGGTCTGAACCTCTACGTGGCGTCAGGCGTAACAGGCGTTCCCTACTTCCGCTTGCTGCGGTATACGGTGCCCTATCTCTTCGCCCTGATTTCAGTGTGGATCATCGTGTCGTTGACACCTGAGCTCGCGCTGTTCCTACTGCCAGAAAGATAACGCCGTAGAGCCATGCCTGACGATCACCGCCCCCGTAAGGACCATCAAATCCCCACCAATCTGCGCCTGCTGATGGTGATGGAGGAGGTCGCCAAGCGTGGGGTGGCCGTCAAACCGACAGACCTGATCGATGCATTGGGTCTGCCGAAACCCACCGTGCACCGGTTGCTGCAGACGGCTGAGGCCGAGGGGTTCCTGCAGCGCGACCTTGACGGGCGCAGCTATGGTCCGGGCCCGCGTCTGCGGGCCTTGGCCGTCAGCACCATGTCATCCGAGCATCTGCGCACGGCGCGTTTGACCATCCTGCGCAGCGTGGCGGAAGAGGTGGGTGAGACCTGCAATCTTGCCACCGCTGACCGCGAGGGGATGACCTATCTCGACCGGGTCGAAACCGAATGGCCCCTGCGCATTCAGTTGCCCATCGGCACGCAGGTGCCGTTCCATTGTACGGCATCGGGCAAGATGTATTTGTCGACGCTCCGCCCCCACATCCTGCGGACAGTTCTCACGACGCGTCCGCTCGAGGCGCATACCGAAGGCACGCTGGTTGACATCGACAGCATCAAGGCTGAGTTGGAAACCACACGCATGCGCGGATATTCCACGGACAATGAGGAATTCATGTCCGGCATGGCTGCCGTCGCAGTCCCGATCTGGGATGGGCAGGGGAAACTGCTGGCCACCCTGTCGGCCCACGCGCCGATTCAGCGCCGCAGCCTTGTGGACCTGATCGACTTCCTGCCGGCCCTACGTCGTGGCGCGGAAGAGTTGACCCGGCTGCACACGTCGTAACTTACAACCCGTGAAACTGGTGCTTCTCGAGAAGCGCCACCAGCATATCGCGCGCCGCCTGCCGGTGGGCATGGTGCGTGTCATGCGCTGTCTTCGCATCCCCGCGCGCGATCGCCTGATAGACGATTCGGTGATCTTCGTTCGATTGTTTGGGTTTGGGGCGCATGAACAGGGTCGTCGCACGGGCCCGGCGCACCTGATCGCGCATCACCGACACCACCATGCTTAGCCGCGCATTGCGGCCCAGGCGGACAAGCTCGCGGTGGAACCTGTCATCCGCTTCGGCCCAGGCCCGCAGGTCATCCGCCGCCAGTGCGGCATCCATATCGCGGATGGCCGTGGCCAGTGTGGCAAGGTCCGACTTGGAATACTGCGTCTCTGCGGCGCGGGCGGCGGCAAGGCTCTCCAATTCCGTTAGAATGTCATAAATCTCGGCCATGTCGGTGGCGGACACCGGGCTGATACGGATGCCCCGGCGCGGGCGCATCTCAACCAACCCCTGCGCCTGCAACATCAACGCGGCCTCGCGCACGGGCGTGCGGGACATACCCAGCTGTTCGGCCAGCTCGCTCTCAAGATGGTCCGACCCGGGCGGCAACTCTCCGGCGAAGATCATCTGGCGCAGGGCCGATACGGCCCGTTCCACATTGCTCATGGCCCCCATTACTCCACCTCTTCCAAAGTGACCTTTCGACCCTCCTTGGCCGAAGCATAGATTGCATCCTTCACCGCAATGACCCGCAGATAGTCGCGCGCCGTGTTCTCAAGCGACGTGCCTTCCGTCATTGCGCGGATCACATGGGATTGCAGCGCGTGGACGCAATCCCCGCCAAACCCGTCCCATGTGTCCGGGCCGAGGATCGTTTCGACCTCTGACAGACCGAAGGCGCGCCGCGTGACAGATCCATCACCGTGCAATGCAAGTATGCCCTGTGTCCCCTCGATCAACGCCTCGCCCATGGTCCGGCGCAGGTTGTCGGCCACGTGGTCCAGATGCCTGTTGCCATCAAACAGCGCCCGCACCGGCCCATGGTCAAAGATCACGTGGCCTGCATCTTCGCCCGCGATCACGGGATTGATGCGGCGCAGATCGGCATAGACGGCGCTGGCGGGGCCAAAGAGATAGGCAAAGGTGTCCACCCAATGCACCGCCGTTTCATGAACCAGAAACCGGGGCATCTGCTGGAAGTAGGGCTGGCGATCCAGATAGGCCTCTGGCCCTTGTCCGTCGCCGGGGCGTAAACGGAATGTCGCGTTCAGCACCTCCCCAATCGACCCGGCTTCAAGTTCAGCCTTGATCGCCCGATACCACGGCTGAAACCGGAAATTCTCGTGCACAACCAATCGCGCGCCTGCTGCCTCTGCCTCCGCAACGATGGAGCGCGCCTCGTCGATATCCATGCAGAACGGTTTTTGGCAGATGATCCATTTGATCCCTGCTGTCAGGGCCGCACGAATGGTGGCGGCATGGGCGGGTGGGGGCAGGATGATGTCCAGCAGATCGGGTGCTGCCTCGGTCAGCATCTCGCCCAGATCGTCATAGGCGGGGGCGCCCGTGGCGCGCGCCTTTTCAATATCCAGATCGCAGGCTCCGACCAAAGTGACCCCATCCATCCGCGCCCAACTGCCATAGTGGAACTGGCTGAAATAGCCCGCGCCGACGCAGGCCACCCGGATCATGCCAACGCCCCCTCTATTGCAGCGGCCACTTCTGCTGTCCCGGCGGATCCACCCAGATCACGGGTCAGGACGCGTCCCTCGGACACAACGGCATCGACCGCATCGCGCAAACGCCTGGCATCCTCTACCATCGCAGGCATGTCATGCCGACTGGCCAGCCATTCCAGCATCATCGCGCCCGACAGGATCATCGCCATCGGGTTTGCCACACCTTGGCCCGCAATGTCGGGGGCTGAGCCATGGCACGGCTGGAACACCGCGTGGTGTGCCCCGATGTCGGCTGACGGCGCCAAACCAAGACCGCCCATCAGACCAGCCCCCAGATCGGACAGGATGTCACCAAACATGTTCTCGGTCACCATGACATCAAAGGACCACGGACGCTCGACCATCCACAGCGCGGTGGCATCGACATAGGCATGATCGGCCTCGATCTCCGGATGCTTGGCGGCCTCGGCATCGAACATCTCGCGGAAGAAGGCAAAGGCACGGAAGACATTGGCCTTGTCCACGCAGGTCACCTTGCCCGGCCCTTGCCCGGACGCCTTACGCGCGTGGGCCATATCAAAGGCAAAGCGGAACAGGGGCTCTGAAATCTCTCGCGTGATGCGCAGCGTCTCACGCGCCTCGTCGGCCTCAACCTCGCCGCGGCCTTGCGTATAAAACAGCCCCTCGGTGCTTTCACGGATAAGGACGAAATCCACGGGCTTGTCCGTCGCCAAAGGGGTTGGTTGGCCGGGGCGAATGGTGACAGGGCGCACGCCCGCAAACAGGGTCAACGCCTTGCGCAGATCAATCTGCGGCGCAATTTCGGTCCCATCCGGGTAACGGATGCTGGGCAGTCCCATGGCGGACAGCAGGATTGCGTCGGCCGCTCGCGCCCCTTCCATTGAGGCGGGCGGCAGGCTCTCTCCGGTCTTGGCATAATGCGCAGCCCCCGCAGGCAGGTCGATCCAGTTCAGGCCATAGCCAGACCCCGCTGCCAAACCAGTTAACAACTCAACCGTGGGGGCCATGATCTCGGGGCCAATGCCATCCCCTTGAAACACGGCGATATCAAAACTTCTGTGCATGGCGCGGGCCCCTTTCGGCATAGGCTGGTGAAAAGCGACTCGCTTCTCGTATATGTTTATGTATACATTAATGTATGAATTATCAAATACCTGGCCGCATTCACTGCGGAGGGCAAGGAAAAGGGACACCCATGCCATATGCAGTCACCGTCATCTTCGACCTGAAACCGGGCACGCAGGACGCGTTCATGCCGCACATCATCCGCAATGCGCGCCGCTCGCTCTACGACGAACCCGGATGCCAGCAATTTGACGTGTGCACAGACCCAAGCCAGCCTGACACAGTATTTCTCTATGAACTCTACGATGACCTTGCGGCGTTTGAGGCGCATCAACAGACGCCGCACTACCTCGAAACCGGTCCCAAGATCGCGGATATGGTTGCGAAAAAGACCCTGAACACCTTTGAGTTGGTCCACAGATGACCTACGAAGTCTACGCCATCAAATACGCCGAACAGACAGAGCGTGTGCGTGGCAACAACTACATGTTCGAGGACAATCACGACGCGCCCGATCCCATCGACTTCTATATGTGGCTGATCCGGGGTGAGGGGCGCGTGATCCTCGTGGACACAGGCTTTGACGCCGCCGAAGGGCAGGCGCGCGGGCGACCCATCCGCCTTGATCCGGGTGAGGCGTTGAAGCCGTTCGGCCTGAACCCCGAGGACGTGACCGAGATCATCGTGACCCACCTGCATTTCGATCATGCGGGCGGTCTGCACCTATTTCCCAATGCCAAACTGCACCTGCAAGCGGCCGAGATGGCCTATGCCACCGGCCCCTGTATGTGTCACGACGCGCTCCGCGCACCCTTCACCGTGGGCCACGTTGTTGCTGCGGTGCAGCGGCTCTATTCCGGCAAGGTGACCTTTCACGATGGCGACAGCGAGATTGCCGATGGCATCACCGTGCACCGCATTGGCGGGCACACAAAGGGGATGCAGGCGGTGCGGGTGCGCACCCAGGCAGGGTGGTTGGTGCTGGCCTCGGATGCCGCGCATTTCTATGGCAATTTCCTCACCGGAACGCCCTTTCCCATAGTGGTGGACATGCAGGACATGCTGGACGGCTTCGCGACGATACAAAGGCTTGCAAGCGCGCGGAAGCTTGTCGTGCCCGGTCATGATCCCTTGGTGCGGCAGTATTTTCCAAACGCCATGGCTGACCACATCACGCGGCTTGATGTCGGACCTACGCAGGACCCGACACTGTAACAAAGCGCCATCGCCTGCGCTCAAATATGAGGCAAAACGGCGAAAACAGCCGGTTCCGGCAGTAACACTTAGCGGCATTTCTCACGTGGTAGAGAGGTGAGCGCCAAAAAGTTGCTGCACATGCAAAGCGGCCCTACCTCTTGAACAATCACGGCTTTCCGCGCCGCAGCATTGTCCAGAGAGGTCACCCATGACACGCACCGCCATCATCACCGGATCAACCAGCGGCATCGGACTCGGCATTGCCGAGGCTTTCGCCGCCCAAGGCTTCAACATTATGCTCAACGGGTTCGGCGACGCGAACGAGATTGAGGCGACGCGTGCGGACCTTGACGCCAAATCCGCGGGGACGGTTGCCTACCACGGCGCCGACATGACCAAACCGGACCAGATCGCCGATCTGGTGGCGACAACCGAAGCGCAGTTCGGTGCTGTCGATATCCTCGTGAACAACGCGGGGATCCAACACGTCGCCCCGGTCGAAGAGTTCCCGTTGGAAAAATGGGACGCAATCATCGCCATCAACATGTCCTCGGCCTTCCACACCATTCGTGCCGCTCTGCCGGGGATGAAAGAGCGTAGGTTCGGGCGGATCATCAACGTGGCTTCGGCCCACGGCCTTGTCGCGTCGCCCTACAAGTCAGCCTATGTCACGGCCAAGCATGGGATCGTCGGCCTGACCAAGACCGTCGCCCTTGAGGCCGCGCAGCACGGTGTCACCGTAAACGCGGTCTGCCCGGGCTATGTGCTGACCCCGCTGGTCGAGGGGCAGATCCCCGATACGGCCAAGGCACGTGGCATCACCGAGGAAGAGGTGAAACGCGATGTGCTGCTGGCAGCGCAACCTACCAAGGAATTCGTGACCGTCGAACAGCTGGGTACGGTGTGCACATTCCTCGCCTCTGAGGCCGCAGCCTCCGTCACCGGCATTGCGATGCCGGTTGATGGCGGCTGGGTCGCGCAGTAGGGGGCGGGGACATGTCAGTCACCAACGGCCGGGCAAAGCGTCACGAGAAATCCATCAACCTCGCATTGCAAGGCGGGGGATCGCACGGGGCCTTCACCTGGGGCGTCCTTGACCGGATGTTCGAAGAAGACCGTCTGTGGATCGAGGCGGTCAGCGGCACCTCTGCCGGGGCCATGAATGCAGTGGTCGCGACCCAAGGGATGTATGACGCGGGTGCGGCCGGAGCGCGGCAAGCGCTCGAAGATTTCTGGCGCGCGGTCAGCCGCGCAGGGCAGGGCAGCCCGATCAAGCGCACGCCGCTCGACATGATGCTGGGGTCCTGGTCGCTCGATGCCTCGCCCGGTTACGTGATGATGGACATGATGAGCCGGATGGCCTCGCCCTACGACCTGAACCCTTTGGGACTGAACCCATTGCGAGACGTAGTTGAGGATTTCATCGACTTCGACAAGGTCGCCAAATGCGATGACATGGGGCTGTATATCTCTGCGACCAATGTCGAAACGGGACGGGCGCGTGTTTTTCACCGGCACGAGGTGACGTTGGACGTGGTGATGGCCTCGGCCTGCCTGCCCAACATGTTCAAAGCGGTCGAGATTGACGGCGTGCCCTATTGGGATGGCGGTTACATGGGGAACCCGGTGCTGTTTCCCTTCATCGATCACTCGCCGTCTTCGGACATCGTGATCGTGCAGATCAACCCGCTGAAACGCTCCGGCACCCCCCGCCGTGCGCGGGACATTCAGAACCGGATGAACGAGATCACGTTCAACGCCTCGCTATTACGGGACTTGCGCACCATCGATCTGGTGCACCGGCTGATCGAGGATGGCGCGTTGTCGGATAACGAATACCGCGTGATGAACATGCACATGATCGACGGTTGCGACGACATGCTGGCACTGGATGCGTCGTCCAAGCTGAACTCCGAATGGGCGTTTTTGATCCATTTGCGGGACCTGGGACGCGAACATGCGGACCGCTGGCTGACCGCGAATTTCGACAAGATCGAGAAGGAAAGCACGCTGGGTCTGCGTGCGATGTTTGATGACTTTGGGGCACCCCACGGGGGCAACATGGTCGAGCTGAAATCCAGAAAAGGATGACCCCATGACATTTCGAACTGCTACACTCGGGCTCGCGATTGCGGCGCTCGGCACGACCGCCTTTGCCCTAGAACTGGACAGCGTGAAGACCCGCGTCCTGAATGGGTTGGAGGGGCCGTCCGGGCCCAAAAATATCTCGAACCAACCCATCGCGAACGCTCCGCTGGCCGAGGAGGGCCTGAGTCAGATTTCCGGGTACAACCTGCGCACGCGGTCCTGGAACATCTCGGGCGACACGGGCATCGTACCGATACACAGCCATGTCGACCGCCCGGCCATTGTGTTCACCCTGACCGGCGAGATTTTCGAGTATCGCAGCGATGCGGCCGAGCGGATCAGGCACAGCGCCGGAGGCCTGAGCCTGGAAGAGGGCGATGTCACCCACTGGTGGCTGAACGAAGGGCCCGAGGATGTGCGCTTGATCGCCTTTGATGTGTTCAATGCACCGGGTGAGGCCGTGGTTGCGGACACACCCGCGCAACAGGACTTTGACCTGCCGGATCAATCCGGGGCTGTGTTGGAGTTGCTAGGCTTGGTTGATATCGAAGGGCACTACGATGGTGAGAAGGGGGATGGTCTGGCCCTGTCCGCCTACCGCGCCGTGATCGAGCCGGGCGGGGTACTGCCCAGCTTTGTGGCCGCAGGTGAGCCGTTGCAGGTCTGGGTGTGGGACGGGGTGGTGACCGAGCATCGGTCCGACAGCGACACGCCGGTGACTTTGGCGGCTGAAGAGGGCACACATCTGGGCGGCGGCGCACAGGCCTATTGGCAGAACTTGGGTGATGCCCCGGCGGTGCTGTTCTTTGGTGTGGTGGAGCCCATCACGGAGACCGAAGGTGTGCCGCAGGTCGGTGTGCAGGCGCATCACGCGGGGCAGTAGAAATGGGAGTTGGGGCGCGGTCTGGTGGTTTGTCCCCGCGGGGACAAACACATCAAATGGTTTCTTATCAATGGTTTGCAGGGCGCGCTAACCACTTTTTAACCTTTGTTTTCGTGGCGTTGTCGCGCCCGGACATGTGCCACGGGAGACATATGTCATGGCTGTGACGGCCCAGATGACCGGGATGGCCGAAGAGCTGGCCAAGAAGACGCCGGAAGATCGCCGCATGGTGATCCGCCGGTCAACGATGATCGCGCTGATCGCCTTTTTGACGCTGATTGACCTTTTTGGCTCGCAGGCTTTGCTGCCCACGCTGGTGGAGACCTATGGCGTGTCGCCAGCGGCGATGGGCTTTGCCGTCAATGCGTCGACCATCGGGATGGCGTTTGCCTCGCTGGTGGTGGCCATCTTTGCCCGGCGGATCGATCGCAAGCGCGGGATCTGGATCTGTCTGGCGCTGCTGAGCATCCCGACAATGCTGCTGGCCTCAACCGACGACCTGACCACCTTTACCTTGCTGCGAGTGGCGCAGGGCGTGTTCATGTCCGCCGCCTTTACCCTGACGCTGACCTATCTGAGCGAGGAGTGTTCGCTGACCGCCGTTGGTGGCGCGATGGCCGCCTATATTACGGGGAATGTCGCGTCGAACCTTTTGGGGCGACTTCTGGCGTCCGAGATTGCAGGGAATTTCGGCCTTGCCGAAAGCTTCTACGGCTTTGCAGCGCTGAACCTGACAGGGGCTGTGGTTGCATATTTCTATATCGGGGGGCGGGACAGCCATCGCCATGATACTGCCGACGGGCCCTCGGTCATCGAGGCGTGGTTGGATCATCTGAAGAACGCCAAGCTGGTGGCAATGGTGGGGATCGGGTTCATCCTGTTGTTCGTGTTTGTCGCGACCTTCACCTATGCCAATTTCATTCTGGCGCAGGCCCCGTTTGACTTGCCGCAGACGATGATTGGGTTGGTATACTTCGTTTTTGCCCCGGCGATCCTGACGACACCCTTGGCGGCCGCGTCCGTCGCGCGGTACGGCGCGCGGACGAGCTTTCACGGCGCGATTGCCGTGTCATTGGTGGGGCTGGTGTTGTTGTTGACGCCTGTTCTGGCGGTGTTTCTGTTGGGGTTGGCGTTGGTCGGGGCGGGGTTGTTCTTTGCCCAGTCTGTCGCGACCGGATATGTCGGGCGCACTGCCACGCATGATCAGGCGGCGGCCAACGGGTTGTACCTGGCCAGCTATTATCTGGGCGGGATTGCCGGGGCCTTTGTCATTGGGCAGGTGTTTGCCACGCAGGGCTGGACCGTTGCCGTGGTTGTGCTGCTTGCGCTGACTGCGCTGGCCTGGGTCTTGTCGCTCAGGATGGGGCGGTGATCCAAAGGCGCGCTGGCGCGCACGCGATTCATTTTTGCTGACGAGGGGGCTGTCTGCCCCCTCGAGCTCCCCCGAAGGTATTGTTGGCCAGAAGAAGGTGTCAGGCGCCTTGGAGGCCTTCGGTTGAGAGGCCTTCGAGCTTGGGCATCAGGCGCAGGAGTTCCTTGGTGTAGTCCGCTTGTGGGGCAGCGAAGAGCTGTTCGGTGTCCGCCACTTCGACCATCTTGCCCTGCCGCATGACACCCACGCGGTCGCACATTTGCCGGACGACGGGCAGGTCGTGGCTGATGAACAGCATGGTAAGGCCGAGATGTTCCTGCAGATCCTTGAGGATGTTGAGCACCTGCGCCTGGATCGACACGTCGAGCGCGGAGGTGGGTTCGTCGCAGATCAGGAAGCGCGGTTGTGTGGCGAGCGCCCGGGCGATGGAGATGCGCTGGCGTTGACCGCCCGAGAATTCGTGCGGGTATTTCCGGCCTGCGTCTGCACCGAGGCCCACGCGGTCCAGCAGTTCGTCGACGCGGTCCTGCACGGCGCGCCCTTCGAGCAGTTTGTGGTGGAGTACCGGTTCGGCCACGATGGCGTCCACCCGCATGCGCGGGTTGAGGCTGGAAAACGGGTCTTGAAAGATCATCTGGATCTGGCGGCGGTAGGCGTCGCGTTCTTCGCGCGAGGCCAGTTGTGTGACGTCGGTGCCGTCGAAATAGATATGGCCGCCGTTCGTTTCGTAGAGCGTGGCGATCATACGGGCGACGGTGGATTTGCCTGAACCGCTTTCGCCCACAAGACCGAACACTTCGCCCTCGCGGATGTCGAAGCTGACCTTGTCCACGGCTGTGAACATTTTGCGCCAGGCGGGGATGATGGAGTCGCGCTGAACGAAGGTTTTGGTGATCCCGTCCACCTGCACCAGTGTGCCGGTTTTGGATTTGGGTGGGGTGGGCCAGTTGCGGGCGAGGTCTTCGATGGCGAACTTCGTGCTGCGCCCGCCATAGGAGAGTTGTGGGAAGCGGTGCACCTTGAGCGTGGCGCGAGGCACGGCGGCGATGAGCGACTTGGTGTACTCGTGTTCGGGGGCGCCCATGACTTGGGTTGTGGTGCCGCTTTCGACCACTGCGCCCTGGTACATCACCGTCACGCGGTCGGTCGTGTCGGCGATCACGCCCATGTCGTGGGTGATCAGGATCACGCCTACTTGCCGTTCGCGGGCCAGTTCCTTGATCAGGTCAAGGATTTGCGCCTGGATCGAGACGTCGAGCGCCGTGGTGGGTTCGTCCGCGATGATGACATCCGGCTCAGAGCAGAGGGCGAGCGCTATGACCACGCGTTGGCGCATGCCACCGGAGAACTGGTGGGGGTATTGTTTGACCCGTTCCGCCGGGTCGGGGATGCCGACGCGGTCGAGCAGTTCCACGGCGCGGGCCTTGGCCGCTTTGTCGCCGAGTTTCAGGTGCGCTTCGATGGTTTCGGTCAGTTGGTCTTCGACCGTGAGCAGCGGGTTGAGTGAGGTGAGCGGGTCCTGAAAGATCATGGAGATCTTGGCCCCGCGCAGAGCGCGCATGCCTGCCGCGTCGCGGCCAGAGATTTGTTCGTTCCGGAAGCTGACGGTGCCGTCCGCGATGTGGCCGGGCGGGTCGATGAGGCCCATGACGGCGGCGCCGATGGTGGATTTTCCTGCGCCGGATTCTCCCACGAGGCCATGGATTTCACCGGGGGCGACAGTGAGGTCGGCACCGTTGACGGCGACGAAGGTGCCCTTGCGGGTGGGGTAGTGGACCGAGAGGTCGGAGATGTTGAGGAGGTTTGTCATGCGGTTTTTCCCAAAATCGGTCTTGGACCTCGCTCACTCATGGTTGCGTAGGCGATTTTGGCAAACGCTTCGACGCTTCTGTACTGAGGAAGCGATCGCAGACCGTCGACGAAGCCCGTATCTTCTATGTCCAGCGCATCAAAGTCGGACAGTGCCGCGTTAAATGCCTTGCATGCGGCAACTTCTGCGGCTGTGAACACTGGCGGCTCCATCCATACACATTCAAAGTCTGTCCAGTGGTCCCAAGATTTGATGAGGCTGTCACTGCCACACGACTGAACGAGCGAACCATCGGCAATGTCGCGCAAATTGATGAATAGCGTTTCGCGTAGATTGATCAGGGACTGCTCAACCATCACCGCAACCTCGGGTTCAGCGCGTCGCGCAGCCAGTCGCCAAGCAGGTTGACGCTGAGCGCCAGGGCCAAGAGCGTGCAGGCGGGGAAGAAGAGGATCCACCACTCGCCGGAGAAGAGGAAGCCTTGGCCGATGCGGATCAGGGTGCCGAGCGACGGTTGCGTGGGCGGTGCGCCGACGCCGAGGAAGCTGAGGGTGGCTTCGGCGATGATGGCGAGGGCTAGTGAGATCGTGGCGATCACCAGCACCGGGGAGAGCACGTTGGGCAGGATGTGTTTGACCATGATGGCGGGGCCGCTGCGGCCGATGAGGCGGGCGGCTTGAACGTATTCCTTGCTCTTTTCCACCAGCGTGGCGCCGCGGACGACGCGGGCGAATTGGACCCAGTCCGACAGGCCGATGGCGATGATCAGGACCCAGATCGCCATCTGATCGCGGTATTCGATGGGCGTGACCCCTTTGGCGATGCCAAAGATCAGCATGGCGACAAGGATGCTGGGGAAGGTCAGCTGTACGTCTGCGATGCGCATGATGATCGTCTCGGTCCAGCCGCCGACATAGCCCGCGATGAGGCCTAGCGAGATGCCAAGCACCATCGCAAACAACACGGCGGCGACGCCGACGAACAGGGAGATACGCATGCCGTAGAGGATGGTCGAGAAGACGTCGCGGCCCTGATCATCGGTGCCCAGCCAGAAGCTGTCACCGGTGAAGGCGTTGGGCGTCATAGGGCGGGAAAAGCCGTTCATCAGGTTGAGCGAGGCGGGATCAAACGGATTGTAAGGCGCGATGAGCGGGGCGAAGACCGCGCTCAGGACCAAAATCAGGGCCACGGCGAAACTGACAATAGCGACGGGGGAGCGTTTGAACAGGTAGAAGAAATCCGAATCCGCCCAGCGTTGCAGGCGGGTGGGCGCTTTGGTCGGGGTTTGGGCTGTATCGGTCATCTTAATGTCCTCCCGCCCGGTCCACGCGCAGGCGTGGGTCGATGGCGAAGTATAGCAGGTCCACGATCAGGTTGATGCCCACGAACATGACCGAAATCAGCATCAGGTAGGCCGCCATGACCGGAATATCGACGAACTGGATCGCGTTGATGAACAGGAGGCCCACGCCCGGCCATTGGAACACCGTCTCGGTGATGATGGCGAAGGCGATGATGCTGCCCAATTGCAGGCCCGTGACCGTAATCACCGGCACAAGCGTGTTCTTGAGCGCGTGGCGGAAGTTGATGGCCCGTTCCTTGAGCCCACGGGCGCGGGCGAAGCGGATGTAGTCTTGCCGCAGCACTTCCAACATCTCGGATCGGACAAGGCGCATGATCAATGTCATTTGGTAGAGGCCGAGGGTGATCGAGGGGAGAATGAGGGCCTTGAGCCCGCTGGCTGTCAGGAACCCTGTGGACCAATTGCCGATCTTGACCGTCTCGCCGCGTCCGAAACTGGGCAGCCAGCCCAGTTCGACCGAGAACAGGTAAATCAGCAGGATACCTATGAGGAAGGTGGGCAGGGACACGCCAATCAGGGATGCCGACATGATCACATTTGCCCAGAGCCCGTTTCGTCGTATGGCGGTAAAGACGCCAAGCGCGATGCCGAGGGAGATGGCCAGAAAGCCACTGACGGCGGCCAGTTCCAATGTTGCGGGCGCCCGCTCCAACAGGATGTCAGACACGGGTCTGCCCTGCCGGTAACTGACGCCGAAATTGCCCTGAACCGCCCCTTCCAGGAAGCGGTAGTACTGCACGGCAAAGGGTTGATCCAAACCAAGCTGTGCGCGCAGGCGCTCGACATCCTCGATGGTCCGTTCCTGTCCCAGCATATTGTCGATGGGATCACCGACAAAGCGGAACATGGAAAAGGCGACAAGGCCGACGACCAACAGAACGAGGGCGGATTGGGCGACACGTTGGAGAATGAAGGAAAGCATTTCCCCGTCTCGCAAGATGCGCGGGCCTGGTCAAGGGACCGCAGACATGCGCACCGCGCGGGCAGGATTGTTTTTTGAAGGAACTTCACGTTCTGCACGCAGGTGAAGCAGCCAGCCAACGGTTGATGCCGCGAGCGCATCTTTTCTTGCTTTTGCCCTTTCTTCGCCTGTTTTGCATTCCACTCTCGCGGGAACGGCCCTTTGAATGGAGATATCCCGTGAACCCCCGGATCATTGTTGCTGCACTATGCGTTGTTTCAGCTTGCGGGGCCCCCGCGCCCCAGCAGAAGGGCGTTGGGTTTTCAACGCCGGGCGCGTCCCAAACAATCACCGCCGCGCAACGGACTCCTGCAGCCGAAGTGCCTGCGTCGCAAACCTCGAACCTGCCATTTTATCAAGAGCAAACAAGATCCTACGCCAAGCGTGGGCGTTCGACCAGTGAGCGTTCGGCGGCGATGGATGCCTTCCGTGCGCGCACGTCTTTCTGGGAGAAAGGCGACAGTGAACTTGTCACTTTGGGCAAGTACCGGCTGAAGTTTCGTCAGGTTCGGGTTGATACCCATAACTTCATTGTCGCGCACAATGCCTCGCACACTGTCGGGGCGCAGCGCTTCAACCTGACGGCAAAGGCACGGCAGGTGGCCCAATCCAAGACGACATGCCAGCTCAAGGACGGTACCTATCACGTGCGCGATGGGTACGAGCGGGGCATGGTTTTTGCGCTGAGTTGTTAAGCTGCCCCGCTGTTTTCAGTAATAATTGGTGCAATGAAAAGGCCCACCCCGGATTGCGGGATGGGCCATTCTTTTCCGGGGTTGCCGGATCAGTTCACCGTCACCCAGCGCAGGATAAAGAAGTTATCCGGACGTTGTGTCAGATCGATGCTGGACTTGGCGCCCCAGACGAGCGGTTGAACGTACATGGGCACATAAGCGACCTCGTCCTGCAGGATCTTGGTGGTTTCATCCAACATGGCCTGACGTTTGGCGTCGTCGATCTCGGACTGGATCATGGGCAGTAATTCGTCCACCCGCTCGTTCGAGAACCCGCCGAAGTTCCACGAGCCGAGTTTCTTTTCCTCGTTCGGGGTTGCGGCCAGGAAGCGGATCGGGTGTTCGGCATCGAACGTGCCCGGGGACCAGCCCAGCAGGTACATGTCGTAATTGTCTTCGCGCAGTTCGGGCCAGTAGTTCTGGACCGGCATCGCGTCGAGGACGGCTGTGATGCCGACCTGCGCCAGCATGCCTGTGACGGCCTGGCAGACGGCTTCGTCGTTCAGGTAGCGGTCATTGGGGCATTTCAGGCCGAACGAGAACCCGTTTTCATAGCCTGCCTCGGCCAACAAGGCCTTGGCCTGTTCGGGGTCGTAAGCGGGACGGTCCGCAAGCGCCGCCGAGTAGCCGCGCATGGCCGGGCTGACCAGCTGGCTGGCGGGTTCGGCATTGCCACGCATGATTGTTTGCAGGATGGCAGGTACGTTGACTGCATGGGCCACCGCCTGACGCACCCGGGCGTCTGCGAACGGGTTGGCATCGGTTGTTTCGCTGGAATATTTCAGCGCGTCGGCTTCGTGTGGGAAGCCCAGCATGATGATCCGCGCTTCGATCCCCTGGATCACCTTGACCGCGTCATTGGCGGCAAGGCGTTCGGCGTCTTGAATGGGCACCGGGTTGATCAGGTCCACATCACCGGACAGCAGCGCTGCCACGGCGGTGGCGGGGTTCTGGATCGGGGTCAGTTCGGCGCGGGTGATGTTGTGTTCGGCTGTGTCCCACCAGCCGCCATTGGGTTCCAGCACCGTGCGCAGGCCCGGCTCGCGCGCCGTCACCTTGAATGCC
Source organism: uncultured Tateyamaria sp. (assembly GCF_947496075.1). Taxonomy (GTDB): domain Bacteria; phylum Pseudomonadota; class Alphaproteobacteria; order Rhodobacterales; family Rhodobacteraceae; genus Tateyamaria. Next base: position 64,378 of record NZ_CANMBJ010000005.1, on the reverse strand, counting down.
CCCGTACCATTGGTGTTCAGCGTTGCGTAGTTGCCGCTTTCCTTGTCGGGCAGGGTGGTGTTGTTGGCTTCGGCCCAGCCGCTGTCCATCATCATCCAGTTGGCGATGCTGTCGGGAAAGATCGGGTTGGGGGCGGTGGTCATGATATCGACAGTGTAGTCATCGACCTTGACGACCTCGGAAACAGGGGCGAACCAGCTGCGCGTGTCCGAGGCTTCGTCGCTGGCGCGCTGGTAGGAAAAGATCACGTCATCCGCGCTGAATGCGGCCCCGTCGTGGAATGTGACGCCCTGCCGAAGTGTAAATCGCCACCCTTCACCTGCGCCAATCGGTTCCCACGATGTGGCGAGGGCCGGTTCGATCGTCATGTCCTTGCCGCGGCGGACAAGTCCTTCGTACACGTTGTTGAGAAAGCCCAGCACGGCGGCCGAGTTGACGGCATGCGGGTCCATGGTTTGCGGGTCGGTGGTTTCGGCCCACTTGAATTCTTCGGCGATGGCCGGTGCGGCCAGAACGGTGCTGGCCAGAAGGAAAGCGCGGATCATGTGTCTTGGTCCTTGATGCGGTTTCAATAAAATCGGTGAAAAACAGGCAACACCCCGGCGCGCATTCGGGGGCAAAACGAAAAGGGGGCCGCACGTGCGGCCCCCGTCCATGATCAGTTCATGGTGATGTATTTGACCTTGGGCTGGTCTTCGGGATCAACTTCGATCCCCACACCTTCGCCCATGCCCCAGTTCAGGACCTGGTGGTGCAGCGGAATATAGAGCTGTTCGTTCTGCACAACGCGCCAGATATCGGCGATGTCGGCGTTGCGGGCTTCCAGATCGGTGTTTGAGGCCAGCGACTTGATCTTGGCATCGATCTCGTCGTTGTCGAACCCGGTGCCGTTCCAGGTGCCGATATCGCTTTCACGACCGTGGACAAGGAAGTTGAAGATGTATTCCGAGTCGTATGTCGGCACACCCCAGCCCAGCATGTAGAAATCGGTCTGCCCATCTGTGATCAGCGGGAAGTGTTGCGCCTTTGGCTTGGCATCCAGGTTCACGGTCACGCCGATCTGACCCAGCATGCCGACAGCCGCCTGGCAGATCGCTTCATCGTTGATGTAGCGGTCATTCGGGCAGTCCAGACGGATCGAGAACCCGCTGTCATAGCCAGCCTCGGCCAGCAGAGCCTTGGCGCCGTCGATGTCGGTCGAGGACTCACCGTCCATCGCCTCGGTCCAGCCGTTGACGAAGGGTGGGGCGATCATGCCGGCAGGCTGCGATTGGCCGCGCATCACGACCTGACGGATCGCGTCGCGGTTCATTGCCATCGACATCGCCTTGCGCACGCGCACATCGGCCAGCGGGTTGGCACCGTCGACGTTGTCGGCTTCGATGTCATCCGCACCCTGGTTCATGCCAAAGAAGATCACGCGGTTCTGCGGGGCCTGCTTGACCACCAAACCGTCCGCGGCATTCACGCGCTCAAGGTCCTGAACCGGCATGTCCTGAAGGAAGTTGATCTCACCCGACAGCATGGCTGCGACGCGGGTCGCGGCGTTCTGGATGGGGGTGTAGACGATCTCGGTCACTTCCATCGGGAACTGGTCGATGCCCCAGTAATTGTCGTTGCGGGACATGACGGTTTTCACGTCAGGCTCGCGGCTTTGCAGAACGTAAGGCCCGGTGCCATTGGCGTTCGTGGTGGCGTATGTGATCTCGCCCCCTTCAAAGTCCTGCACGTTGACGGTGTTGTTTGCCTCGGTCCAGTCCTTGTCCATGATGAACAGGTTGGTCAGGTTCGAAGGCAGGATCGGGTTCGGGCCGTCTGTGACCATCTCGATTGTGTAGTCATCAACCGCACGCACTTCGGTGATTGAACCGATCAGTTCCTTCATGTCGGAATTTGGCTGCATCGCACGCTCAAAGCTGAACACCACGTCCTCGGCATTGAAGGCCGCACCGTCATGGAATGTGACGCCTTCGCGCAGTTTGAACACCCAGACATTCGGATCATCAGCCTTGGGCGCCCATTCAGTGGCGAGTGCGGGTTCAAACGCGCCGGTCGTGTCGCGGATGATCAGCGGCTCGTACATCTGGTGGCGGATAGTGTGCGACGGGCCCTCGTTCTGCGAGTGCGGATCAAGGGTGAGCGCGTCACCCGCGCGGGCCCATTTCAGCGTTTCGGCGCTGACCAGTGCTGTGCTGGACAGCAGCAGCGCGGCGGATAGGAATGACGTGACTTTCATGGAAATCTCCCCATTTGCTTTTCTGCCTATGAGTGTTGGTTACTCCGGCGGGATTGGCAAGCAGGTAGAGGGTTGAGCGGCGCGCCAAATGCCTGACGATGTTTAAAACGTCAGATGAATTTAGTGTTCACGGCATCCGCTGGCCCAATGTTGGGACGATGTGCCTGCAGATGATGTCCGTTTTGAGCCCAGAGTGCTGTGTGCTGCAGTTCGAACCAATGTCGGCTTTGGGCTATTTGTTCTGCCTGATGCACGAATGAGTGCCAAACGCGACAAAGGCGATAACCGGTGTCACGGTTTTCTGACGGCTTTGCGGAATGCACTGGGGCTTTGGCCGGATGTCGCTTCGAAAGCGCGGCTAAAGGCACTGCGGCTGGAAAACCCAACAGATTCAGCCACTCTTTTCATTGGCAAATCTGTATTGCGCAGTAGGTCGCCTGCTTTGCGCACCCGCAGATTGCGCAGTAGCTCCATCGGTCCTGCGCCATACGCTTCAGAAAATCGCTTCGCAAACGCGGCCCGGCTCATGCCTGCAATATCCGCGAGAGACTCTACGGAAAACGGATTGCCCGGGTTGTCCAACATCGCGTTCAACGCTTTCCACAGCATCGGATCACGCAGCGCGGCCATCCAATCCAACGGCCCTGCCTGCTCAGTCATTCGCTTGCGCATCATGACAATCACAGCCTGCATCAACAGAACCCGGATCAAAGCGCGGCTGCCGACGCTTGGCTCGCACACTTCGCGCATTAATGTGTCGACCAATACCATCAGGTCGCTGCCGGGTTCGGCACGCGTTACCAACGGCTCACGGATTAAGTTGACCACATCCGTGGCCCCCATCAGCCCAATATTAACGTGCGCGCAAAGTGCGACCAGGCGGCTGGCACTGCCGTCACCTTCATCTGGGGCGGATTTGAGGACCTGCGCCAAGTTCAGCGCTGCTGGTTTGCAAGACGGTCCGGGCACGACCGTCGCGCCGTCATTCAAGACCTCGTGGCTGTTCAGTGAAGGGATCAAAACCAAACTGCCCTTGGATATTCTGATCGGGGCCTGCCCCCGCATCGTGATCTGGCCCTCACCGCACAGGATATAGTGCAGGGTCACCGCCGCATCTGGCTTGAGGGCAACATGGCAGGTTCCGTGGATCTCACAGATGGCAAACGGTTCCGTACGGATGTCGAGTTGATCGAAAATGTGGTCGTAGCTCATCCGATGATTTTGGCCTTAAACTCCTCTGCCGTCACGAAAATTTTCCTGACTGGTCCAAATCAAGACGAAAAGGCACACCGACTGTCACACACAAGGCTTCTCGATACATCCAAAGAAGGAAAGACCTTATGTGCAATTGTGATGACCATGACCACGGCGGCAAGAAACTGTCACGTCGCGCGGCGTTGACCACCGGACTGGCAGGGACTGCAGCGGCTGCTGCCACTGCGCTGGGAGGAACCGCTCACGCGCAAGTCAAGGCCAACCCCTATGCTCAACCGGCCGAACCTGCATTGCCGCCCTCTGACATGAAGCTCGACCTGAGCCGCGCAGCCCTTGTCGTGACCGACCCACAGAACGATTTCCTCAGCCCCGATGGTGTGACTTGGGGCGTGATCGGCGCGTCCGTCACTGAACACAACACGGTTGAAAACATCGAAACGCTGTTCCGCACGGCCAAAGAGTACGACATCACCACCGCCGTGTCTCCGCACTACTACTATCCAACTGACCATGGTTGGAAGTTCGAAGGCGCGTTGGAAAAACTAATGCACAATATCGGTATGTTTGACCGTAAGGGCCCTCTGGACATTGAAGGTTTCGAAGGCTCGGGCGCAGACTGGTTGGAGCAATACAAACCCTACATCAACGACGGCAAGACCATCGTGACCTCGCCCCACAAGATGTACGGCAACGACACCAACGACCTGTCGCTGCAACTGCGTAAGCAGGGCGTGGATCAAGTCATTCTGGCAGGTATGTCGGCCAACCTGTGCACGGAATCGCATATGCGCGAATTGATCGAGAAGGGTTTCGAAGTGGCCGTGGTGCGGGATGCGACGGCTGCGGCGCAACTGCCGGAGGGGGATGGGTACCTCGCTGCCCTCATCAACTTCCGCTTCATCGCTAACGCGGTCTGGAGCACTGAAGAAGCTGTGGCGCAGATCAAGGCAGCGGCTCTGTAAACCAGGCCCTACTCGGGACGCTCTGCCTAAGGTCAAAGCCATGCCGTGCCCGCCATCGACGTCATTGATGGCGGGCGCGATTACAGCGTTGTTCGCGCGAGCAGACAGAAATCAAAGGACAAAGAATGAAATTAGACTCCGTCAAGGAAGACACGATAAGGGCGGTCCTGGGCAAGGTTTTCCGCCTCTATGTGCAGAGCCACTGTTATCATTGGAATGTGGAAGGTCCAAACTTCCGCAGCTTGCACGCCATGTTTGAGACCCAATACCAGACGCTCAACGGGTTCCTCGATGCGATCGCAGAACGGTTGCGTGTGCTGGGTAGCAAAGCACCCGCATCATTGGATGAGCTGCTTGTCTTATCCAATCCAAACCAGGATGCGATCGCCCAGACGACAGATGAAATGCTTGCGAACCATTGCGCCGATTTTCACCGCTTCATTGATGTACTCCGCAATGCAATTCAGGTTCTTGCTGATGTCCGAGACGACGGCACAGTCGGGATTCTGTCCGATATTCTCGAATGGAGCGAAAAGGAGCACTGGATGATGTCAGCCACTATGAAATAGGCTGAAACGGTGCGTAACGTAGCTTCAGTTTTACCTGCGTCGGAATAGTCACCAGGAAGAGCATAGGTCGAATGTGGGCAAAGCCGTCATTGGTCGCCGAGACCCAAAGGGCCGCTTTGTCCGCAAAGCTGACCTTGAACTGCACCAGAGTGACAATTGGTTTGAATTTCCTAGATAGGCGGCACTGATGTGTTTCAATGAACCTCGCGCATCTCACCGTAGATGCGCGAGGTTGAACACAAATGCTTTATACCCGACTACTCTGCGGCCTGACTGAACGGCGGATGTAGGACAAAGGGTGCGTCGTTGCCATTGTCCCGTTCCGCGGATGCTGCGGGCGCCCGGCGGACGCGGTGGATCAGGGCAAAGACCGGTGGCGTGAAGTAGAAACTCACCACGGTGGACAGCAGCACACCCCCAGCCACCGACATCGCGAAGGGGGGCCAGAAGCCGCCACCGGCAAGGATCAGGGGCAGGAAGCCACCAAAGGTCGTGATGGTTGTCGAGACGATGTGGCGGCTGGATCCCATGACCACATCGACCATGGCGTCCTTGTCACCTGAAGCGGCCAGGTCGTCCTCTTGCAATCCCGTCAGGATGATGATCGCGGCATTGATCGACACACCGATCGACCCGATCACGCCGATGATCGCGTTGATCCCGAACGGGTACTGGAAAATCGCGAGCGCCAGCAGGCTCAGACCTGCGGACAGGCCCGACACGACCAGCACAACTGCCGTCAACCGGAAGCTGTTAAAGGTCAGCGCGATGGCCGCAATGGACAGGGTCACGATCAGGCCAAGAGACGCCAGCAGATCGCTGAGCGTGTCAGCCCGCGCATCGCTGTCGCCGCCCAGTTCAAGACGCATGCTGGCGGGCACGGCGAAGCCGTTGGCCTCAAGTGCGGCCTGCACCTCAACCAGCGCTTCTTCGGGCAGTACATCGCGCAGGATAAACGCCTGCACCGTGTTGACCCGTTCGCCGTTGCGGCGGGTGATGCTGCTGGCGGCGGGTTCCAGGTCGATGGTCGACACGGCGGACAGGGGCAGGGCGGGCCAGCGGCCTTGGGCTGACAGCTGTGCCGCATCCGGGCGCAGGATCGGCAGATCGCGGATGGCTTGAACCGAGCCGCGCGTGGCGTCGCCCAGACGGACACGGATGGGCAACTCTTCGTCCCCTTCGACCATGGAGCCACCCGTGACCCCCTCAAGCCCGGCTTGCAACTGCCCGGCAATCTGGCGCAGGTCGAGGCCAAGGATTTGCGCCTGCGCCTCGTTCACCGTGATAACGGCCTTGGGCGCACCGCCACCGATGGTGCCGCGGGTCACAAGCACAGAATCGACGCCGGACATGATGCGCCGCACCTCGTCCCCTGTTTCGCGCAGCGCCTCGAGGTCCTTGCCAACAAGCCGGATCTCGACGGGGGCATTGACCGGCGGGCCCTGTACCAGACCACGAACAAGGATTTCGGCCCCGGGCGCGGTCAGGGCAAGATCGCCTTGCAGGTCGCGCAGGACAGCTTCGGTCGCCTCCGCCGATTGGGTGGTGAGCAGCGCTTGCGCATGGCCGGGCGCATTTTCGCGGGCGCCCACGATGTTGTAGTAGAAGGCGGGCGCCGACCGCCCGACCGTCCACATCACCTGTTCGATCCTGTCATCTGCCAGCAAGCGGTCGTTCAGCCGCGCCACAACGTCCTGCGTGTCGGCAACGCCCGCACCGGGGGCCAAATCCACCTCGATATAGAACTGGTCGCGGTCCACGCCGGGAAAGAATTGTGCCGTGAGTGTTGGCATGGACAGGAATCCAGTGACCGGCAGGATCAGCGCCAGCGCGATAGACCGGACAGGGTTTTTCACGGACCAGCGCAGCGACGCGGCAAAGACACGGCCCAATGCACCACTGTTCATGCCGCCGCGTGTCCCATCCGCGGGCAGCAGGTGACCTGCGATGGCCGGTGTCAGCGTGATCGCCACGACAAAGGACCAGCCCAGCATGATCACCACAGCGATGGCGATGGAGCCCACAAAATCACCTGCAGGGCCGGGCAGCAGGATCAGGGGTGTAAAGGACAGGGCGGTGGTCACGGTTGATGCCAGCAAAGGCGCAAAGAGCCGTTTGACCGACTGTCCCGCCGCCTTGATGCGGCTCATACCTTTTTCCAGCCGTTGGCCCACCTCGTCCGTCATCACGATGCCCGCATCGACCAGCAGGCCAAGGGCCACGATCAGGCCGGTCACGCTCATCTGGTGAATGGCAAGGCCGATGAAATTCATGGTGAACAGCGTGGCAAGGGTCACGACCGGCAGGATCAGCGCCACGATCATGGCGGATCGCAGACCAAGGGTCAGCAGCAGCACACCGACCACAAGGCCAACGCCGATGGCCATGTTCAGGCCGACCTCCTGCAGGCGGTCTGCGGTGTAGCCGGATTGGTCAAAGGTCAGGTCCAGCGAGACGCCCAAGGGGACGTTGGACCGGTATTCGGCGATCTCTTCACGGACAAAGGCCGCCCATTTGTCGACTTGCAGCCCGCTTTCCAACTTTGCGCCCACAAGGATCGCGGGGTTGCCATTGTAGATCGCCAACTCCGCTTCTGGCAGGCGCGGGCCGCGCGTGATCTCGGCCACCTGTGACAGGTAGGTGACGGCCCCGGTGTCCGAGCGGCGCACCACGATCTCACCCAAACGGTCCAGCGCCTCGACCTCGCCCGCGACTGTGATCAGCAGGTCAGACCCCGCCGGGCGCACACGCCCGGCAGGGCCCTTGGCGTCGGCCTGTGCAATGGCGCGGGAGACGTCACTTGCCGTCAGGCCAAGCGCGGCGGTGGCCACGGGGTCGAGCGTGACCAGCACCTCATCCTCGGGCGCACCGAACAACTCGACAAGTTCGGTGCCGGGGATGTTGCGCAGATCCTGGGCCAGGTCGCGGGCATAGCGGCCCAGGATCGTGGTTGAAATGCCCGGCTCGGCCGAAAGGGCCGCGATGGCGGCAAAGGCGCTGCCGCCCTCGGTGTCGAATTCCGGCTCGAATGCATCGGCGGGCAGGCTGGGGGACAGCTCGGCCAGATCATCGCGGATCTCGGCCCAGACCTGTTCAATGCGGTTGTCCGGCACCATCACGCCCAACTCGACCGAGACGATGGAAATACCAGTCGAGGACGTGCTTTCGATCACGTCGACCTCGGACACTTCGCGCAGAATGTCCTCAATGGGTTGGGTGACCAGCGCCTCGACCCGGGCGGGGTCTGCACCCGGCACCACAGTGGTGACAGTGCCGAATAGGTTGGTGATGGTGGGGTCTTCCTGCCGTCCGATAGCCAGCAGCGAGGACAAGCCCGCCGCGATGATGACCAGAAGGGCAAGGGCAACAAGGCGGGGTTGGCGGAAGGTGAGGGTTTCCATCACTCCGCTCCGACCACGCGCACCCGGTCGCCCGAGACAAGGCGGTGGGTGCCATCGGGCACGATCATGGCGTCACCCTGTAGCGTGCCACGGACAAAGGCCGTGCCGTCTTCGACCTGCAGCACTTCGACGGCGGCGGCCTGGGCGGTGTAAAGGTCATCGTCACCCGGGTTCAGAACCATCACGGTCCAAAGCCCGCGCACCCCATCCTGCAAGGCGCGCAGCGGAACAGAATATCCGTTCTGGTCAATCTGGCTGTGCAGTTTCAGTGTGCCGGAGGCAAGGTAGACCGGATCATCCGTCTCAATCTCGAACAGCGCTGTGCGGGTGCGGGTTTGCGCATCCAGGTCGGGCCGGAAGCCGACGAAACGCGCGTCGTAGTCCACACCGTCGAGCGTTACGACGGCTGCGGTTTCCCGCACGTTCTGTGCCAGCCTCGGGTCGATCCCCACACGGAAGATCGGGGCGGTTTCCTCGCGAACATCAAGCACGGGCGCCCCCACAGCCATGATTGCGCCGGGGTCGACATTCCGCGCGCCCACGACACCGTCAAACGGGGCCAGCAGCTCGGTCTGGCTCAGTTGCACCTCAACCTGCGTGATGGCTGCGTCCATTTCGGCGATCTGTGCCTGAAGCGCAGCAAGGTTCAGTGCCGTGTTGTCCACCGCCTGATCCGAGGCAAAGCCGCGATTGCGCAGCTCTTTCTGACGATCGGTCGTACGGCGGGACAGTTCCGCCTGCGCCTCAAGCGCTTCGCGCGAGGCAACAAGGCGGCTGCGTTCGGCCATCAGGATACGGGTGTCGAGCTTGGCAAGCACCTGGCCCGCCTTGACGCGGTCGCCTTCGTCCACGTCCAGGACGTTCAGGCGACCGCCCTGCTCGAAACTCAGGGCAACAGTCTGTGCCGCCTCGACCTGTCCGTGGAAGGCGCGGGTGACGGTCATGGTGTCAGCCGGTGTCACGCGGATTGCCGAAACGGTGCTGATCGGGGCGGGGGGTGGTGCATCCACGGCGGCGGCACGCGTGGCCAATGTGGCGCTGCCAATCCAGACCGCGCCCGCGGCGATGGCAATGACGGACGCAGTGCCGGTCAGCGTGATGATCCCGCGCACAGTGCGCTTCCAAAGGGGTGGTTTCGGTGTATCCTTGGCGCGATCTTTAGGCATGGTGCCACTCCTTGACAGGAAGTAAGGGGTGCTTACTTATGGTAACAGACATATGTAATAGCCACTTACTTTGGCAAGGGAGAGAGGCAAAAAAACTTGGAGCAGACCACGGATAAGGCCCCCCGGACGCAGTATCACCACGGTGATCTGCGCGCGCATCTTATTGAAACTGTGCGCATTTTGGTCGAGGAGAAGGGCGCTGACGGGTTTTCGATTTCCGAGGCCGCGCGCCGCGCTGGCGTCAGTTCAGCCGCGCCCTACAAGCATTTCAACGACCGCGCAGAGATCGTGCGCGAGGTCGCCTTGGCGGGAATCGAGCGGATGCGCCAGCAGATGGATGACGCTGCAAAGGGGGCGTCAGGCGACGCTCTGGCACCCATAACTGCGCTGGGCCTCTGCTATGCAAATTTTGCCCGGGCTGAACCGGGTGTGTTCCGCTTGATGTTTGGCCTGACCAAAGGACATGAACGCGATTCCGAGATGCGAGAGCGAGGCGACGGATGCCTTGCCATCGTCAAGCGCGAGGTGCGCGCAGCAATGCCTGACGATACCCCCGAGGCCGAGATCGAGCGCCGCAGCCTGATGCTGCACATGTTCGTGCACGGCCATGCCTTTCTGGAAATCGACGGCAAGCACGAGCTGGACCTGACGGACGAACAGGAAGCCATGATCGTGGCTGACATCTCGCGTCGGATCATCCGCGACTAGCGGAAAATCCGTGCAAAGAGCGGCGCGCCGAGGATCACCACAAAAATACGCAAGACATGGTGCGCAATGACAAAGGCGACGTCGGCCCCGACGATCAGCGCCAGCACCGTCAGTTCCGCCTGCCCGCCGGGGGCAAAGGCCAGCAGGGCCTCCATCCCCGGCGCAAGACCGGCGGCATAGACCCCTTCGACAAAGATGACCGTCAGCACGATCAGGATGCCGCAGAAGCCCAGCCCAGCCGTCAGGTCGCGCCGAATTTCCGTCATGGTGATGCCGGTATATTTCACGCCCACGGTTGTCCCGATGAAGAATTGGGCAGCCCAGATCGCTTCGGCCGGGGGGCGGTGTTGCAAGAGGCCCGTCAGGGCCATGGCCGCCGCCACGATCAGCGGCCCAAGGATCGAGGCGCCGAACATGCCAAGCGCCTTGGCCCCGCGCCATCCGACAAGGGCGGCCAACACCATTAATCCCAACTGCGAGGGTGCCAACGTGGCCGCTGGCACACCCGGCGGGTTGTTCAGGGCCGCGTCCCAGACACCCCGCAGGATAAAGGGCAGGGCGACGACAATCACCAGAACCCGCGTCGCGTGAATCAGCGAAAGGGTCCGCGGGTTGCCACCCGCCTCTTCCCCGAACACCAACATGTCCTGAATACCGCCGGGCATCGCGCTGTAATAGCTGGTGACAAAATCAAAACCCCAGAGCTTGCGGAAATAGGGGACACCGATCGCCCCGATGACCATGACCATCACGGGGATCAGCAGCAATGTGGGCCACATGCCCAGCATGGATGCCAGCACAACCGGGGTGATCGTGGCCCCGACGGCGACGCCCAATACGGTGCGCATGCCTTCGTTGATCAAGGGCGTGCCCGTCATGCGCACGCCCGCAAGGGCGCTTATCAGGCAGGCAAAGATTGGTCCCAACAGCCACGGCAGGGGCAGGGACAGCCCATGAAACAGCGCGACGCCCAGCCCTGCAATCGCAAAGGTCATGCCGATCCGGATCACCGGGCAAGCACCTTCAGCCGATACCGCAGCGAGGTTTGCAAATGCGCCTCGGCCGCTTCGCCTGCCGCTGCGCTGTCGCCGGCTGCGATGGCTGTCAGGATGTCGTCATGCTGTGCTGTGACCACCTCGATGCGCTGCTGGTCAGCCAGCGTCGTCGGTCCCATCAGCATCAGGGCATTGTTCAACGCGCGGGCTGCGTCCAGCAGGAACCGGTTGCGCGTGGCAAGGTAGATGCCCCGATGAAAATCCTGGTTCAGAGCCGCGGCTTCCGCCGGGCTGCCCTTGGACATGGCGCTGTTCAGATCGCTCAGGGCGTCAATTTCGGCGGCAGCCGCGTGTTTGGCCGCCATCTCGGCAGCGGTGCGTTCCAGCACGATCCGCATCTCGTAGAGCTCGACCAGTTCGGCGTGGCTGAGTTGTCGGATGACCGCGCCCAGCCGTGGGCGATGTTCCACGATGCCATCCGCTTCCAAGCGCCGCAGCGCTTCGCGGACAGGGGTGCGGGACAGGTTCAGCCGGTCAGCCACATCGGTTTCGCGCAGCCGGTCGCCCGGTGCAAACTCTCCCGTGCGGATCGCCGCCAGCAATTGGGCATAGGCCGTTTCGCCCTGTGACATATCTCGATCGGTCATCGCACGCCTCCAATATGTATCCAGATGGATACAATGTGGGGGCCTGCGATACCAGTGCCAATCAAAGCCGGGTCAATAATCCCGTTCGATGAAGATACCGATGCCGGTATTGGCATCTGCACCCAAGGTGCCACGTGCTGTGATGTTGGGCGTCAGGTCGATGTTCAGAGACACCTCCGGCCCGTCGGCCCCACCCACCGTGACGTCTGTATAGACGTTTTCCGAGAGGTACCTGCCCGCTCTGACAGCCGTGTTTCCATCTTCATCCGAGGTAACATCAAGATCGTCCAACCCAAACGAGCCGCGCAGGCGCGACACGATCCCTTCGCCGCCCTGCCCTGCAAGGGCTGCCACGGCGCTGGCGAGCTGCAATGCCTGAAAGGCCGACAGCTGCGTGATGTCACGACCGAAAAAGATCTGGGCAAGGACCTGATCCTGCGGGGCGTCCGGGGTGGATTCGAATGTCACTTCCGGATCGTCTGCGGGTCCCTCAACAACGATGCGTGCAGAGCCCGTTGAGGTCGGTGTTTCAGCCACCAGGCGCAGCAGCGGCTCAAATCGGCCTTGCAGGGCAACGCGGCCCTCGGTCAGCTCGAACCGCTTGGTCAGAACGTCGATGCGCCCCCTAATCAAGTTGAACTGCCCGGTCGAGATCATGTCGGCCGTGGTGCCGCTCACTCGCAACTGCCCACCCATCTCTGCATCAATGCCGCGACCGCGGACAAAGATGCGGCTGGGGGCGTTGATCTGGATGTCGAGCGGATAGGCGGACCCGGTCGTGGTTTCGCTGCTTGTTTGCACCAGACCGGCCCGTTCGCGGGTGCGCATGACGGGGCGCGTGGCCCCGATATGGGTGATGTCAGGCACCGCTCCGAACGTGGAAATACCGCTCGACGGCACGCGCACGTCGGTTTCGCCCAGATTGATCTGGCCAGAAATCGCGGCACCTCCGGTCAGCGGCCCGCGCAGCGCGACCTGCCCATCAACAGTCGTGTTGTAAAGCCGCGGGTCGCGCAATGTCACCGCGTTCAGCGACACGTCCAACTGCGCCGGATAGCTACCGCTCAGCGTGATGGGGCCGGAAATGCCAATGCTGCCCCCTTCGGAAATGGCGCCGGTGAAATCCAGCACCGCCTGTCCGCCAGACAGGCGCGCCGCGCCGGACAAGTCCGAAACGGACACGGGCAGGCTGGGTGTGGCAAGCTGCGCGCCTTGGGTCGTGATCTGGCCGGAAACGGACCCAAGGGCAGGGGGGCCATTCACGGCGAGGTCAAAATCAGCGGTCCCGATGATTGTGCGTGGGGCGATGAAGGCGTTGGCAAGGCCCAACTGCACCTGACCGCGTGCGCCGAGATCCAGCGTCCCATCCCCCAGCACCCGTCCCGATGCCGTTGCCGTTGCACCGGATGGCCCTGCAATGCGGGCAATGATGTCATAGTCCGCGCCGTCCTGTTGGGCCGTGCCGTTCACCGTCATGCTGCCCGCCAGCCCGGGCACAAGCGGGCCCACGTTCGGCAGGGTCAGGGCATAGCCCGCGCCCAGTACTCCGTCCCGCAGGCTGGCACTGACGCGACCCGAACTGCTGTAGGGACCAGCGACATCTGTGACGACTTCCCACCCGTCAGGGGTTTGCGACACCGTGCCGTCCAGCGCCAAAGGCCCGTTCACGCCCGGTGCCACGGCTGCAACATTGGGCAGGCGCAGGTCGAAATTCGAGGTCAAGATGTCCGCATATGTGCCCGAGATTGTCCCCGCGCTTTCATAAGGCCCGGTCACGTCCGCGTCGAATGCCCACCCCTCTGTACTCTGAGCCACATCACCGGTCAGCGTCGCACCACCCGGCACACCGGGGGCAAAGGCGTCGATCGTGGGCACATTCACGTCATAGCGGGCGGTCACGTTCGTCCCGTCAAACTGCCCCGTCACGTCGGCCCGTGTCTGGGCGGGACCATCGATATTGCTGTCGAACTGCCATATGCCGTCGGCCTGCCGGGCCGTCGCCGTCAGTTCTGCACCACCCTCGATCTGTGGAACGAGGGGCGACAGGTCTCCAACCGCCGCCTCAAGTGCAATTTCGGTGCCATTAGGCGCAACGCGGGCCGTACCGGTTGCCGTGCTGTCCAAGGGCCCGGTCAGGTCTGTCGAGATATCCCAAATATCGCCCGTCTGGGTGGCCGTTCCGTCCACGGTCAACGGTCCATCCACCGCCTCGGTCACCTGCCCCACATCCGCCAGTGCCGCGTTGAACCGCGCGACCGATCCGCCGGTGCGCAGGTCTGCCGATGCTGTCAGGTCAAGGGCAGGGTTCTCCAATGTCAGCCGGTCGACGAATGTGCCGCTGGTGTCACGACGAGCAGCAAGGATCAGGTCCGTCTGCCCAGTCAGCAACGTATCTGCCTGTGGCACGCCAATCGCCAACTCCCGCGTCTGCCCCCGCACCTCAATATCGAAAAAGCCACCCAGGGCCGCCGTCCCGGACAGCGCCAGATTCCCGGCCCCCGACAGGTCCAGCCCGGCCAGGTCCGCAAAGGCGGACAGGTCCTGTGTCACAAGGGCCGTATCGAACGTGGTCTCGAACCCCTCATCAAACCCGCTCACCTGCGCCTGACCCGTCAGCGCCCAGGCTGCACTCGCAAGGGTCAGATCGGTCACATCCAGTGGAGCGTCATCGGCATAGGCAATATCGAACCCGCCAGACAAGGCAGAGCCCACGGCCCGCGCCAGCCCCGGATCGCTCAGCGCCACACCGGTTGCGTCGACGTTCAACCGCCCCGCCAGCGCGCCAATCGTGCCCACCGCACCGCTCAGCGTACCGTCAAAATTCAGTGCAACCTGATCCACCGTGGCATCCGGCTGTTCAACACCTATTGCATCGATACGCGCGACCAGCGCATCGCTCTGCTCTGCATCGAAATCGACAGCAATCGACGCACCGGCAAGGCGCGTGTCACCCGGCAGGCGCAATGGCGCCCCATCCGGGTCGGCAAGGGTGCCCTCGATGTCCAGCAAGGTTGGCCACGCATCGCTGTTCAACTCGGCGCGTCCCGCCAGCTGCAGCGCACGGGTGTCCAAGGCAAAGGCGTCCAGAGACAAAGCGCCATCCGCATCGCTGCTGCCGCGCGCGGTCAGCGCGACATCTGTCCCGAAGAAGGCGCGGTATTCCTGCAGGAACAGGGCGGACACATCCCCGTCCAGCGCAGCATCAAAGGCCATTGGCCCGTCCGCTTCGCTTTGTAACTCAAGGGTCCCGGTCAAGCGTTGCGTGTCATCGGTGCGCAAATCCAGCGTCGCGCCAAAATCGCTCAACACACCCGCACCCGCGACGGTCAGATCAACGCTGGGGCGGTCCGGGATGTTCAACAGGCCCGAGATCAGGCCACCCGCGCCCTCGCGCAATTGCAGATCAAGGGACAGGTCGCGGGTGTCATTGGCATAGGCCGCCGCGACATCGAACACCCCGAGGTCTACATCGGTGCGGGTCGCAGTGATACGCGTATTGCCCGCGCCATCGGCCAACGTTGCCGAACCGGCAATGGACAGCACGGCCGCTTCTCCCAGCACCGGCGCGCCCAACACAACCTCGGCCAGATCAAGCTGTGCGATGCTGATCGATGCGGGCAGGTCGGGCAGGGCAAAGGGGGTCGCCTCGGGCGCGGGCAGGTCGCCGCCCGGGGCGGCAATGGGCAGGCGCGGCAATTCAATGCGCCCCGCGCGCAACTCCTGAATGTCGATGGCCGCACGGAACAGGGCGCCGCGGTTCCACTGCATCGCTACGTCTTCCAGCGTCAGCCAGATGCCCTCATTGTCGGCAATCGTGATGCGCTCGATCGTGGCTCGACTGCTCAGCGCCCCGGCAAAGCCGTCGATACGCACAACACGCCCTTCGCCGCCCAAGCTGCTCTCCAGCAGACCCACCAGAAAACCGCGGTCCTCATTGTCGTCTTGTGCAAGCGCCGCTGCAGGCCAGATCAGGATCAAGAAAATCGCCACATACCGCATCAGAAGGCCTGCCCAATGCCGATGTAAAGCTCCACCCCGGAACTGTCGCCCGGCCCTGAACCGGGGACAGCCACATCCAACCGAATGGGGCCGATCCCGGTGTCGTAACGGATGCCCGCGCCAAACCCGGTGTGCCATTCGCCTGACCCGTCGATAAAGCTCTCCGGCCCGACATAGCCCGCGTCATAGAACCCCACGACTGAAAACTTGTCGCCCGTCTTGACGCGCAATTCACCCGATATCCCGGCAAAGGCACGACCACCGATGGTCACGCCCGGGCTCAGGTCCACACCAAGGGATTGATAATCCTGACCGCGCACCGTGCCGCTGCCGCCGGAAAAGAACAGGAAGTCGGCAGGCGCTTCTTCGATGGATGGACCGGCCACTGATCCCAACAGCCCCCGCACGGCAAAAACAACCCGGTCACCCAGCTTGCGATAGGCGCGCACGTCGATGGTGGACAGCACGCCCTCGCTGGTGCCTTCGATGTTCACGAAAGGCTGCACCGAGGCTTCTGCGTAATAGCCGCGCGTCGGGTTCAGGGGATCGTCACGCCGATCGAACTTGGCGGTGAAGGGCAAGGTGAGGATCGTGTAGTCGCGCTCGCCCAGGTCATCGCGTGTTTCGGCCCTTCGCAGACCAAGGCCATAGCTGTATTCGCGGTCCTCGCTGGCAAAATAGACGGTGCTGAACTCAAGCCGCCCGGTGCGGGAAAACAGGTTTGGATCATCGCGCTGCTCAAACTCGGCCAGCAAAACGGCCTCCAGATCGGTGCGCCACGTGGCGGGACGGGACAGTTGCGCGCCCAAACGGAAATCAATGCCGTCGGTGTCGCCGCCCACACCACTGATTTCACCGTCGATCTGCAGGCGTTCAGCCCCGCCAAAGATATTGCGATGCAACCAAAGTGCACTGACGCTGACTCCATCGGTGGTGCCATACTCCGCGCCAAAGCTGTAGCGGCGCGGCAACCGGTCGGTGATCTGGGCGGTGACATCCAGCGTGCCGTCCGGGTTGGCTGTCTCCGCTTCGGTCAGGGTGGCCGAGGCAAAGGTGCCCGTGCGCCGCAGCCGGGTTTCGACCTTGTCGAGCGTGTCGGGATCAAACACCTCGCCGCTGGGCCAGCCTGCAATCTCGCGAATGCGCTTTTCACGCACGGCGCTGTCGCCCTCCAGGTCCAGTCGCCCCAGACGCAGGCGCGGGCCGGGGTTCAGCCGGACATCTGCGTTCAACTGCCCTGCCGGGTGGTTGGCCGTGATCTGCTGGCCGTCGACGCTTGCCTTGGCGTGCCCCTCCTGCCGCCATCCTTCGATGCCTGCACTGGTCGCGTCCCGCAGGGCGGATACGCGCGCGGTCTCTCCGCTTTGCACTTGCGGGGACGGGGTGGCACCGGGGGCCAGAGGGCGCACGGTGACGGTGCCAAAGCTGAACACCTTGCCTGGCTCCACGGTCACGATCACGGTGCCAACACTTTGCGGAGCCGAGATGGGCGACAGGCCCGCCGCCTCTTGCCCGTCCACGGTGATCGAAATGACGGGACCGAAATACCCTCGGTCATAGAGAAGGGCGATCAGGCGGGCATAGTCGGCCTGTGCGGCACTGATCACGTCGATGGAACGGACTGCGCCCTCTTCGTCCAGCAGTCCGGCGGTCAGAGACGCTGCGCGCAACTCCTCGGTCAGCGCCTCAGGCGCACGTACAACCACGTCCAGAGCCCAGGAAGGGGCCGATAGGCCAAGGCTTACACCGCAGACCGCCAAAAACCGGCAGGTATTCCGATACATCGCAGTACTCCGCCGCGCGCAGCGCGCGGCCTTACACTACGTGCATGCCAAATCTGGGACAAAGGTTCCAGCGCCTTGATGGCGCGGGTGGTCAAGTTTTGACGTAACCGGCAACAACTTGCAGCAAACGGAAGGCAGTGGCGGCGTCGTTTTCGACCACGGCCATGAATTCTTCCTCGCCGATGCGCAGGCAAGTCAGCTCGCTCTTGGCGCGCATGTCCAGCGCGCGGGGTTCGCTGCGGATCAATCCCAACTCGCCCACAAGGGCACCAGCACCCACGGTGGCGATCAATGTGTCATCGGCCCCCTCTTGTGGCAGCAGCAGATCGGCCTCGCCGTCGATGACCATATACGCGCCGTCGGTGGGGTCGTCATTCTTGTGGAACACGTATTCGCCGGGATGCGCCGTGTACCACCGCGCCCCGAAGGCCAGCAGGCGCAACTGCTTGCGCTTGAGGCTCGAAAACATCGGGGCCTGACGTAACGCCTCGACCTTGCGGGCAAGGTCTGCACTGGCATCGGTGCCGGCTTCGACTCGCTCACCTTCCGTGCCGTGCAACCGGCCTTGGACAATCTCGACATGCGCGTCGAACGCGTCTTCTTCCTCGAATGACGAGCCCAGAAAGATCAGCGCCGCGTCGGGCAACAGGGTGCGCAAGTTGCGGAACAGCGCGGCGCGCGTTTCCTCTCCATAGCTGGCCATTGGCTCATCCAGGATCAGGATATCGGGCCGCTTGATCGTGGCGCGGCTGATCGACAACGGCTCGGCAAAGAGGGCAGGCAGGTTGGCACCGCCCAGGGCAATCGGCACGTCAAAGACCAGTTCCAGCACCAGCTGGTTCACACCCGCCTCGGTCAGCGCCTCGACCACAATGCGGCGCAGGTCATCGGCCCGTGCACCGGCACTGTCG
Organism: uncultured Tateyamaria sp.; assembly: GCF_947496075.1. Taxonomy (GTDB): domain Bacteria; phylum Pseudomonadota; class Alphaproteobacteria; order Rhodobacterales; family Rhodobacteraceae; genus Tateyamaria. The sequence continues at coordinate 45,785 of NZ_CANMBJ010000005.1, read as the reverse complement.
GACACCTTGCCATAAAGCGCATTTTCCAGAACCGACAACCCATGCACATGGGCATCGGGCTGGATCGGGACAAAGATTTCATGCATCTGCTTGCGCAAGGTCGCGCCATGTTCGGTCCGCATGTTCAGCACCCGTGCGCGCACATCGTCGGGAAAGGCCGCGGCAACCTGTTCGGCCGTGATGTTGGTGGGGATACTCAACAGCAGCGCCAATTCCTTGTCCGTTATATCGGACCCGGCGGGCTTGCGATCAACCAGCTCAAGGGCGGCCTCATAGATATCGACCTCTAGGCCCAGCTTGCGGAACAGCGGGTGGTCCGTGCCGTTGGGACCAAACGTCTGGCGCAGGATCTCAAGGATATTGCGGGCCATCATTTCAAGGTTCGACGCCAGCGACAGATCATGCAGCAACTGCAGGAATTCAACCTCTGCCTCGATCATCTCGGGGCCGATGACCTCACGCGGGGTGGCAAACAGCACGTTCTCGGCAACGGGCAGGGCCGGGTTGTACGTGTCGGGATCGAAGGCGTGAACATAGCGATCAAGCCCCGCCTCGGCCACGGCGGCAGCCACTTTGGGGCGCAGGTCGATCAGGGCCTGCGCAAGTTGCGGGTGTGCCTTTTCGTCAAAGGTCTGATCCATCGTCCGGCGGGTCAGCGCATCTCCTGACCCGCTGCTGTCAATGACGGTGTACCACCACGCCCGCAGCGCGTCCTTGTCCGGAACACCCGCAATGGTGGGGTCCAGCCATTGGCCATCCACCATGTCCGGCGTGTTGCCCGCCCGGACAGCCTCGCGCTTGAATTCGGTCTCTTCGGCTGCGGTTGTGGGGCAAAGGCGCATCGGCATCATCACGTTCTGGCCATAGCTGCCCTGGAACATGATGGGGCGCGAATTGGCATGGCCGACGCGTTTGGCAATCACGGTCTGATGCAGCGACCGAATGTCATGGCCGGACACTGTCACCGTCCCACTGGTCGGCAGCGTTTCACGCGTCAGCACCTCGGCCAAGGCGCGCCGATCCTCATCATTGGGGGCGGTGATGGCAAGACTGCTGCCTGCGGGGACAGCCAGTGAGATGTCTTCCAGCACCGCATTGCCGTCGCCATCGCTGACGGTGACCTGATCCAGAACGATGTTCCCGGTCAACCGGGGTGTTTCGGGCGCCGGGCCATAGAACAGGTCGTCATCAATCATGCCCGCAGGCGCAAAGCGTTCGGTGATCGTCTCCCACCGCAGCGACATGTCGGCCACCTGGTTGTAATAGGCCAGCAGCTCTTTCCAAGGGCTGGACAGGTCCTTGTAGGCAGCAAGGGCCGCCACCAGCGCGCCGATGGTCACGTCGCCCTGGATCACCAGATAGCCACCAATGGAAAAGAAGAAGAACGGGGTCAGCTGTGTGATGAAGTTGTTGAGGAACTTCATGAAGAATTTCTTCTGGTAGATCTCGAACCGGATGGCAAAAAGATTGCCCAGCCGGTTCCCGATCATCGCCATGCGAAAACGCCAGCCGCCATTGACGCGCAACGTGCCTGCGCCTGCTGCACCTTCACCGATCTCGGCGGCCAGTGCGCGCACTTGAATGACCCGTTTCTTGTTCAAAAGGTTGATCTGGCGCTGCAGCTTGGGGATCAGCCAGGCCTGCAGCGGAATCAATGCAATGGCGGCAAAGCCGAACGCGATGGACTGGAAGAACAGAAAACCAAGGATTGTCAGCATCTGCCCGGCCTGCAGCACCGGCTGCGCAATGGCGTCGCCCATCAACCCGCCCATGGGTTCGCTTTCGGCCGTGACCATGCTGACCAGCTCGCCCTGGCTGGTGCGCTCGAAATAGGGCTGCGGGAAGCGCAGGATGCGGGCGATCAGAGTATAGCGCAGGCGCCGCAAAAGCCGTTCGGCCAGCACACCTTTCATCGTGTTGATGCGCATCTTCAGCAGGCCATGACATAGGACTGCCACCAGAAAGCCGCCGCACAACATCATCAGATAGGTGATCTGATCGAACTCGTAGCCATAGGCCGAAATGGTCGGAGAACCCGAGCCGATCGCATCGTTGATGATCTGCTTTGGCAGCTCCAGCGTCAGGTACAGAAGCGGAAACAGTGTCAGCGTCACCACCAGCAGGATCAACTGATCGCGTTTCGAGTACTTCCAAATAAATCCAAAGAGGGAGCGTTCTATGATGCCTGTCCACGTCCTGAAGGGGCGGGAATTGCGCCCGCCGTCAGCCTAACAACGGGGATCACGGGAAATCAATGGCACGTCAGCATACGGTACGGCATGGATTGCGACAAAACACATGGCGGCCTAGGGTAAAGGCAGAGAAAACGCGAAAGGCACCCTTTGACCGACCCTGTTACCTTTGCTTTGGTTCTGCTGTTCCTGCTGCAGGCAAAGCACCTGTTTGCCGACTTCTACATGCAAACGCCAAGGATGCTGGCGAACCGCGGGCGCTACCTGCATGTGGGGCGGCTGCAACATGCCGGGCTGCATGGGGTGGGGTCTCTGGTGGCGATGGTGCTGGTCGGCGTGCCCGTGGCCATGGCGCTGATCGTGGCGCTGGTCGAATGGGCCGTGCATTTCCACATCGACTGGGGCAAGGGGCGCTGGTCCGAACATACGGGCCACGGACCCGACCAAGGCGGGTTCTGGCGCGCCTTCGGGCTGGATCAAGCGTTGCACCAGTGGACCTACCTGGTCATGGTCTGGGCCGTGCTGCCTTAAATATCGACAATGCGGGACAGGCCCGACCGTCATTTTGGACAGTTAAGGTTGGGATCGCAAGACAAAGTGGCTGTTGCCGTTCAACTCACCCCAACCCGCAGAAAACCCCATCTGGATCATGAAATTCACGCCCAAAGTGTGATCAATCCTTGCCTTCATTCCCGCACCTGGAGCGTCTTCTCGATCTTCTCCAGCCGGGCAATCATCTCTTCGCGGTACCGGTCCGTCGCTGCAATTTCTTCTTCGGAATAAGCGGTCTGCATCGAGTTTACGATCAGACCTACCAGCAGGTTCACCACTGCGAAGGACGTCACGAGAATGAACGGCACGAAGAACATCCATGCATATGGGTAGACCTCCATCACGGGGCGGACAATGCCCATGGACCAGCTTTCCAGGGTCATGATTTGGAATAGGGTGTATCCAGACCGCCCAAGATCACCGAACCATTCGGGGAATGCGTCTCCAAAAAGCGTCGTCGCCATGACAGAGCCGATGTAGAACATCATCGCCATCAGCACGAACACCGAGGCCATACCGGGCAGAGCGCTGAATAAGCCTTCGACCACACGACGTAAGCTGGGGGCCACGGACAGCACCCGAAAGAGCCGCAGAATGCGGAGCGCTCGCAGCACCGATAGCCCACTCGATCCCGGGATCAGCGAGGTTCCGATGATGATGAAGTCGAAGATGTTCCAGCTCTTCCGAAAAAAGTCGCGGCCTCTGGCAAACAGCTTCGCCGTGATTTCAACCACAAAAATCGAGAGACAAAGAGTGTCGAGCTTGGGGAACAGTGGCCCCGCCACTGTCACCACCGGTGCAATGGTCTGCAGGCCAGCAACAACCGCGTTGAACAGGATCACCCCGAGGATGAAGTTGTCAATCAGGGTGCTGTCAAGGATCGCTTGGGTACGTGCGCGTATGGACGCGATGGCGCCGGTTTGGTTCCAGTCAGCTTTTGCAACAATTAATCCGAATTTGCTTCTGATATCGTGTTTCATTTTTTATGCCTTTGTGGACCCGTAAATCTGGCCACGACGAGATGTGCATTACCGAGCACACTTGATCGCTGTCTGATCAATAGGTGCCTGTGTTCAGCGATTGGGTTCAAATATCCGGGAAAGTTTCACGGACTAGGCCTTGCGAGGCGCGTATGCCGAGCGGTTCCCCCCGTTCGGACAAATTGGGTCTTGCGAGAATGCAGACATCCAACATGCTCGTTTATTGTACGAGGTCAGAAATCAGCGGTAGGCAACAGGTTCATGCGCAGACAAAGGGGTAAATCCGCGCTGTGGCCCTTTGGGCTCCAAGCGGACATTTCCCGCAATCGCGAGCCCGCGGCCGAGGGTAAGTTCGTGGCATAAATATCCAGCTCTCCCGAAGATCCACTGCGCCGCTATCCAAATTCACGCCCGAAGCGCATCCTACCTGCCCGATCTTTGCACAGACCCGCGCTTGCACAAGCGCGCCTCTAAGCGGCCGGTAGCGTCATGGCATGTTCACTGTCTTTTCGGTCCACGTGTCCCGAAACTCACGCCCGCCACACCGAATTCTGCTGGGCATGCGAGATCGACCGCGCCAGGGCCTTGAACTCGGATGCGATGTGACGATGAAACCGGCGCACCGCGGGGCGCACGGGCCGGTCTGCCGGGCTGATGATCCCAAGGTTGCGCGGCGCGTGTTTGATGCGGATGTCCAGCGCCGTCAGCGCCTTTTGCTGCCGCATCATGAAGATGACCGAATAGGGCAGGATCGTCAGGCTGTCCGACCCTTCCAGCACCGTGCGCACCGCGCTGATGGACCCGCCCGAGAAGCTGACCTTCACATCCTCCACCTCGATCTCGTGCAGAATGGCGCGCAGGTCCTGGTAAAGCGGGCTGTTCGTGGGCGGCGCGATCCACGGGTAGTTGGCGATGTCCTCCAACCGCAGCGCCCGCTTCCGGGCGAGGGGATGACCCATCCGACAGGCGATCACATTGCGGCCCTGCAAAATCTCTTCAAAGGCAATCGGCTCGGGCAGGTCACCCGGGGGCAGGGGGCAGATGGCCAGATCCAGCGCCCCGCTTTCCACATCGCGCATCAGCGTATCGGCGTAACCATAGCTCTGATCGATCCGCACATTGGGATGCGCTTGCTGGAACCCCGCAATCATCGTGGCAATGACGGCGTCCATGAACACCGGCGTGCCGGCCACGCGCACCGCCCCGGTCTTGCCGCCAATATACAGATCGGCCTGCACTGACGCCTCGCCGCTGGCCTGCCAGATTATACGACCCTGCGCCGCCAGCGCTGCACCAAGTTCCGTCGGCACAAGCGGTCGGCGTCCTTTCTCGAACAACGGCTGACCCAAGCGGGCCTCCAGGGCGGCCAGGGTCCTGGACAAGGACGGCTGTGACTTCCCCAGTGCATGCGCGCCGGAGGTCAAACCGCCCTCGTCCACGACGGCGGCCAGCATGAGCAGGTGATTGGGATCCAATTGCATAGCGATAAGTTATATTGCGCCCCGCAATTCGCATCAACATAATCCTTTGAGCCTAGTAGCCTGTGCACATGCTCACTCAATCGCCCCCCTCACTCCCTCGCGTGCGCTTCGGCCCGGGTCTGCGCCACTCGGTGGGAGAAGAGGTCGCACGGCTCGGCTGCAAACATGCCCTGGTCCTCTCAACCCCGCAACAATGCGACAGCGCCATGCAGGTCGCCGAAGCGCTGGGCGACATGGCTGCAGGCATCTTCGCCCGCGCTACCATGCACACCCCGGTCGATATCAGCGAAGAGGCGGTCGCGCACCTGAACGATGTGTCCGCGGATTGTGTCATCGCCATCGGCGGCGGCTCCACGACGGGCCTGGGCAAAGCGATAGCCCTGCGTACCGACGTGCCCCAGATCGTGATCCCAACCACCTACGCAGGCTCAGAAGCGACAGCCATTCTTGGCCAGACCGATGAAGGCATCAAAACGACGCTCACGGACCCGAAAGTACAGCCAGAGGTCATCCTCTACGACCCCGAACTTGTCACATCGCTACCCACGGCCATGACGGTCACCTCCGCCCTCAACGCCATCGCCCATGCGGCCGAGGCGCTCTATGCCGAAAACCGGACCGACCACAGCACCGCGTTGGCGATTGACGGGATGCAGCACTTTGCTGACGGCCTCCCGGCTGTGCTCGAAAACCCGGCCGACGTGATGGCCCGGGAAAAGACACTGCGCGGCGCCTATGCTTGCGGAGCGGTGCTGGGGCAGGTGGGGATGGCCCTGCACCACAAGCTTTGCCACACGCTTGGCGGCAGCTTCGATCTGCCCCACGCCGACACGCATGCCATCATCCTTCCCCATGCGATCCACTACAACGCGCAAGCGGTGCCCGACCTGTTGAAACCCGTCACCGATATCTTTGGCGGTACGGCCCCCGGCCCGGCGCTCCATGCCTTTGCCACGAAAATGAACGCCCCCCTCGCGCTCCAAGACCTCGGCGTCACGGAGGACAACCTCGATCACGCCGCCGACCTTGCCACCCAAAAACCCTATCCAAACCCCGCGCCCATCACGCGCGACGGGATCCGCCAATTGCTGCAAGCCGCCTGGACCGGCACCGCACCCACCTGAACGCCACTCTCTGGGAGGAACACATGGCCGACATCACAACAGACGTCCTGATCATCGGAACAGGCCCCGCCGGGTCCGCCACCGCCGCGCTGCTCTCCAGCTATGGCATCGAGAACATGGTGGTGAACCGCTACCGCTGGCTGGCCAACAGCCCCCGCGCCCACATCACCAACCAGCGCACGATGGAAGTGCTGCGCGATCTGGGCCGAGAGGTCGAGGACGAGGCGTATATGCACGCCACCGAACAGAACCTCATGGGCTCCAACGTCTTCTGCGAAAGCCTCACCGGCGAGGAGTTGGGGCGCATCCAGACATGGGGCACGCACCCGCTCAGCCGCGCCGAACACGACCTGAGTTCACCCAGCAAGATGAATGACCTACCACAAACCTTCATGGAGCCGCTGTTGTTCAAAACCGCCTGCGCGCGCGGGACACAGGCGCGCATGTCCTGCGAATACCAAAGCCACGAGGCGGATGGGGAAGGGGTGACAACAACGCTGCTCGACCGACTGACGAACAAGACCTTTACCGTCCGCTCCAAATACCTGATCGGAGCAGACGGCGGGAACTCCCAGGTCACCGAAAACACCGGCCTGCCGATCAAGGGCAAGATGGGCGTCGCCGGGTCCATCAACCTGCTCTTCAAGGCCGACCTCAGCCAACACGTCGCCCACCGCCCCTCGGTGCTCTACTGGGTGATGCAACCGGGCTCGAATGTGGGTGGCATCGGCATGGGTGTCGTGCGCATGGTCCGTCCCTGGAACGAATGGCTGGCGATCTGGGGCTACGACATCGAAGGTGAACGGCCCGAACTCAACGATGACGAGGCCAAGAAGATCATCCGCGATCTGGTGGGCGATCCCGAGCTTGAGATCGACATGCAAGGCATCAGCTACTGGACGGTGAACGACGCCTACGCCACGCAAATGTCCAAGGGGCGCGTATTCATCATGGGTGACGCCGCGCATCGGCACCCACCTTCGAACGGGCTGGGCTCCAACACCTCGATCCAGGACGCCTTTAACCTCTCGTGGAAACTCGCCGCCGTGCTCAAGGGGCAGGCGGGCGAGGGGCTGCTTGACAGCTACAACACCGAACGCGCGCCCGTGGCGAAACAGATCGTCACCCGCGCCAACCAGTCCATCGGCGAATTTGGCCCCATTTTTGAGGCGCTGGGCTTGATCGGCCACACCGACCCCGACGTGATGCAGGCCAACATGGAAAAACGCTGTGACTCGACGCCCGAGGCCGAGGCCCAACGGGCGGCCCTGCGCGAGGCCATCGCCTTCAAGAAATACGAATTCGATGCCCACGGGGTCGAGATGAACCAGCGCTACCGCTCAGACGCGGTGGTGACGGATGGGCAGATGGAACCGGCCTTCGATCTGGATCACGAGTTGCACTACCAGCCCACAACATGGCCGGGCGCGCGGCTGCCTCATGTCTGGCTTTTTGATCAGCACGGCACCAAGCATTCGACGCTCGATCTGACGCAGGGCGGTTTTGCCCTGATCACCGGCCTCAATGGTCGGGCATGGGCCGACGCCGCGCAAGCCGTTGCGGGTCAGATGGGCATCAACCTGACCACCCATGTCATTGGCCCGCGCCAACCCCTCGTCGATCACACCGGCGACTGGGCCCGCGCCCGCGAAGTGGGCGAGGCGGGCTGCGTCCTCGTCCGCCCTGACCACCACGTCGCGTGGCGTGCCGAGGGCATGATGGACAATCCCCAAGCTGAACTGGAACGGGTGCTCGGCGCGATTCTGGCCCAGAACACACACGCCAAGCAGGAGGCCATGGCATGAGCAACATCCACGACGGATACTTCACCGAAGACAACTCAGCCGAGGTGGTCAACGCCCGCACCACCACCGACAACGCGCGGCTGGCGCAGGTGATGGAGGCGATCGTGCGCCACATGCATGCCTGCGTGAAAGAGATCGAACCAACGGACGAAGAATGGTTCAAGGCCATCATGTTCCTGACCGATACAGGCCACATGTGCACCGACTGGCGGCAGGAGTTCATCCTGCTCAGCGACACGCTTGGCGTCTCAATGCTGGTGGACGCAATCAACAACCGCAAACCGTCCGGCGCGTCCGAATCCACGGTGCTCGGCCCCTTCCACCTGCCTGATGCCCCGGAACTGCCGATGGGCTCGAACATTTGCCTTGATGAAAAAGGTGTGCCGATGCTGGTCAAGGGGCGCATTCTGGATACCGACGGCAACCCCATTGACAAGGTCAAGATCGACGTCTGGCAGGCCAATGACGAAGGGTTCTATGATGTCCAGCAAAAGGGCATCCAGCCCGACTTCAACCTGCGCGGCGTGTTCCGCACAGGCGGCGATGGTACCTATCACTTCAAAGGCGTAAAACCGAAATACTACCCCATTCCCGACGATGGCCCAGTCGGCAAACTGATGGGCGCGCTGGGCCGTCACCCGTATCGGCCTGCGCACCTGCACTACATCCTCGAAGCCGACGGGTTCGAGACGCTGACCACCCACATCTTCGACCCGGATGATCCCTATATCCACTCCGATGCGGTCTTTGGGGTCAAGGAAAGCCTGATGGCGAAATTTGACCTGATCGAAGATGCAGGCAACATTGCCGAGGCAGGTATGGACGGCCCGTACTACGAGGTCGTGCACGACTTCGTTCTGGCGCGCGCCTAGCAACCGTTTTGCCAAAGGGGGCTGTCTGCCCCCTCGGCCTTACGGCCTCACCCCCGAGGATTTTCCAGAAACAGGGAAGAGGATGACGGCCCCGTCTTCCCTGTTTTCAAAAATCCTCCCCGAAGGGCCGGACTGACATTTTCCCAGCCCTTTCCATTGACAGACCGACCTTCCACTGGCTCACATGCCCCAAACACCGAATGGGAGGACAAACCATGATGAGAACCCGCGCCGCTGTCGCAGTTGAGGCTGGCAAACCGCTTGAGATCATGGAGGTGAACCTCGACGGCCCCCGCGCCGGCGAAGTGTTGGTCGAGATCAAGGCGACCGGCCTCTGCCACACCGACGAGTTCACCCGCTCGGGCGCCGACCCTGAAGGCATCTTCCCCGCTATCCTCGGCCACGAAGGCGCAGGCGTCGTCATCGAAGTGGGCGAGGGCGTCACGACGCTTGAAGTCGGCGACCATGTTATCCCGCTCTACACGCCCGAATGCCGCGAGTGCGAGTACTGCCTGAACCCCAAAACCAACCTGTGCCAAAAGGTCCGCGCGACCCAAGGAGCAGGCCTGCTGCCCGATGGCTCGACCCGCTTCTCCATGCTCGATGGCACGCCGATCCACCACTACATGGGCTGCTCCACCTTCGCCAACCACACGGTTGTGCCCGAGATTGCACTGGCCAAGGTCCGCAAGGACGCGCCCTTCGACAAGATCTGCTATATCGGCTGCGGCGTCACCACCGGCATCGGCGCGGTGATCAACACGGCCAAGGTTGAAATCGGCTCCCGCGCCATTGTCTTTGGCCTCGGCGGCATCGGCCTCAATGTGATCCAGGGGCTGAAAATGGCTGGCTGCGACCAGATCGTCGGCGTCGACCTCAACGACAGCAAGGTCGAGATGGCGACGCATTTCGGCATGACCGACTTCGTGAACCCCTCCAAGGTCGACGGTGACATGGTCGCGCACCTGGTCGAACTGACCAACGGTGGGGCGGACTACACCTTCGACGCCACCGGCAACGTGGAGGTGATGCGCACAGCGCTGGAAGCGGCGCACAAGGGCTGGGGTGAATCGATCATCATCGGCGTTGCTCCGGCGGGTGCCGAAATCTCGACCCGCCCGTTCCAACTGGTCACGGGCCGCGTCTGGCGCGGCACCGCCTTTGGCGGGGCGAAGGGGCGCACAGACGTGCCCAAGATCGTGGACTGGTACATGGACGGCAAGATCGAGATCGACCCGATGATCACTCACAAACTCACGCTGGACGAAATCAACCACGGCTTCGACCTGATGCACGAAGGCAAGTCGATCCGCGCCGTCGTCGAGTTTTGACGCCACACAGCTTCGTGGTCCTGCACGACGTCGCCACTGGCGTCGAGCAGGTTGTCCATGAAACGCCCGATCTGATCGAGGCGCCGAACTGGTCTCCTTGCGGGACCTTTTTGGTTTTGAATGGTGGGGGACGGCTGTTTCGCCTGACCCTTGCCGATGGTGCGATCCACTGGATCGACACCGGGCCGCTGAGCGCGCTGAACAACGATCACGGCATTTCGCCCGACGGCAAAACGCTGGCGGTCAGCGAAAGCCCCGCGCGCGGCACATCCTGCATCTATACATTGCCCATCACGGGCGGCACTCCGACCAAGGTGACACCTCTGGTCCCATCATATTTCCATGGCTGGTCGCCAGATGGCACGACGCTGACCTACACGGCGCAGCGCGATGGCCTGTTTCAAATCTTCACCATCCCGGCCAGGGGTGGGAATGAAACCCAGCTGACCTCTGGGCACGGGCACAAGGATGGCCCGGACTATTCAGCGGATGGGCAATGGATCTGGTTCAACTCCGATCACCACGGTGCAACGCCGGATATCTGGCGCATCCGCCCAGACGGCTCGGACTTGCAGCAGATTACGGATGACGCACCGGTCAACTGGTTCCCGCACCCTTCGCCGGATGGGCGCCGCGTGCTATACTTGGCCTATCGAGAAGATGTTGAGGGCCACCCCCGTGGACAGGACGTTGCGCTCAAACTGATGCCGCAGAACGGCGGTGCGGCACGTACCGTTGCTGAATTCCATGGCGGGCAGGGATCCATCAACGTGCCCAACTGGTCGCCCGACGGGGCCGCTTTCGCCTATGTGCGCTATGCGCGTCCATAAATGACTTGGCGTCATATTCACCTCGATTGGCGTGATCTGCAAGTTACTATCGGGCGGCCCTGACATATCTTCTGTATGAAACCGACCCTTTCAGGAGCGCGCGATGAAACTCACGGTCAATGGCACGGAACACGAGGTGGATGTCGAGGATGACATGCCACTGCTTTGGGTTCTGCGGGACGAGCTGAACATAAAGGGCGTCAAATACGGCTGCGGTGTTGCGCAATGCGGGGCCTGTACGGTGCATATCGACGGTGAGGCGGTCCGGTCCTGTCAAACCGCAGCGGCGGATGTCTGGGGTGATGTAACAACGATCGAAGGGCTCGGCACCCCAGACGCCATGCACGCGGTGCAACAGGCGTGGATGGAACATCAGGTGGCCCAATGCGGCTACTGCCAGTCGGGCCAGATGATGCAGGCCGCGTCCCTGCTCGCGCTCAACCCGGCGCCGACAGATGCGGATATCGACGATGCAATGAACGGCAATCTCTGCCGCTGCGGGACTTATTCCCGCATCCGCGCCGCCGTCAAAACCGCCGCCACCAAGCTGCAGGAGGCGTAATCATGGGCCGTATCGGAAAAATCGCGCGTCGTACCTTTCTTGTGGGGTCTGCTGCCGTCGTCGGTGGTGTCGCCTTTGGCTACTACGCCTACAAACGCCCCGTTTCGAACCCGCTCCTGAACGATCTGGCCGAAGGCGAAGCAGCGCTGACACCTTATGTCAAAATCGACAGTGCCGGCATCACGCTCATCACCCCACGCGCGGACAGCGGGCAGGGGGCCTACCACGTGCAGGCCGCCTTGATTGCCGAGGAGCTTGATGTCGAACTTGATCAGGTCAGCGTCGATCCCGGTATGCCTGACCCGGCCTACTACAACACGGCTTTGAGTGCCGAGGCGGCGCCTTTCCGATCCACCGATGATGGGTTTGCTGCTGACACGACACGCGGGATCATGGATGCGATGATGAAGTTCATGGGTATGCAAATCACCGGCGGGTCTACCACCGTTCCCGACAGTTTTGAAAAGCTGCGCCTTGCAGGGGCCGTCGCGCGCGAGACGTTGAAGGCCGCAGCCGCCGAACAGACGGGTGCGGATGTCTCTGACCTCAAAACTGAAAAAGGCGCGGTGATCCTGCCCGGTGGTGGAACGATTGCCTACACGGAACTCGCGGCCACGGCAGCGACCATGGACCCGGTCAACGATGTGACTTTGCGCGATCCCTCCACGTGGCGGCTGGTTGGGAAAGAGATGGAGCGCGTTGACATCCTTGCCAAATCCACGGGCACGCAAGCCTATGGCATCGATTTCGAAATGGACGGGATGGTGCACGCATCCGTTCGTACCAGCCCCCGCGGGGGGATGATGAACGGCTTTGACGCAGAGGCCGCGCGCGAGATGCGGGGCGTCATCGACGTGGTGCAGGTGACGGATGGTGTGGCCGTCGTGGCCGACAACACCTGGCGCGCCATTCAGGCCGTGAACGCGATTGATGTCGATTGGGGACCAGCCCCGTATCCGGCAGAGCAGGCAGAACACTGGCAGACCCTGTCCGACAGCTTCACTTCGGACCATCAGGACAGCCGTTTCCGTGATGACGGAGACGTCGACGCTGCATTGGAAGGGGCCGAGGTGGTCGAGGCCGAGTACCGCGCACCCTACCTTGCCCACGCGCCGTTGGAGCCGATCTCTGCCGTCGTGCAGGTCACGGACGACCGTGCGGATGTGTGGACCGGCACCCAGATCCCACGCTTTGTGCAGACCAATGTGGCGAAGTTGACCGGCTTGGACACGGGTCAGGTCTTTGTCCATGTGCTGATGATGGGCGGCAGCTTTGGTCATCGTCTTGAGGACCGCGTGGTTCGCGAGGCCACTGAAATCGCAATGCAAATGGAGGGTGCGCCCGTTAAGCTGACTTATAGCCGCGAAGAGGACACCGTCCAGAACGACACCCGCCAGATCGCCATGGCCCGCGGGCGGGGCGCGGTGAAGGATGGCAAGGTCGAGGCCTATGATCTGGGCATCGCCATGCCCTCTGTTGTGGCCAGCCAGATGGGGCGGCAGGGTCTGCCTGTCCCGGGCCCCGACCTGCAAATCGTTGCGGGCGCGTGGGAGCAACCCATGCAGATCCCCAACTACCGCGTGACCGGCTACCGCGCGCCTGAACTGGCGCCGGTGTCAAGCTGGCGGTCGGTGGGTGCGTCGACCAACGGGTTCTTCCACGATGTATTCTTGGATGAGCTGATCCATGCTGCGGGTGCCGATCCGATGGAGGAGCGGATACGCTTGTGCTGGCATGATCCGTCTCGCAAGACCTTGGAAGCCGTCGCTGAAATGTCCAATTGGGGCAGTGACTTGGGGCCGAACAAGGGGCGTGGTGTTGCCTTCTGCATGTCCTTTGGTGTCCCCACCGCAGAAGTGGTCGAAGTCACAAACATGGACGGTGCGATCAAGATCGACAAGGTCTGGGTGGCTGCCGAGGTTGGCCGCGTGATCGACCCGATCAACTTTGAAAACATGGTGCAGGGCGGCATTGTCTGGGCCTTGGGTCACACGATGAATTCCGAGATCACCTATGCCGATGGCATGGCGGAGCAGCGGAATTATTATGATTTCGAAGGCATGCGCCTGTCGCAATCGCCGGAGATTTTCGTGCGCGGGCTGGAGAATGGCGACACCGTGCGTGGCATGGGTGAGCCTATGGTTCCGCCGGCTGCTGCGGCGCTGTCCAACGCAATCTTTGCGGCGACCGGGCAGCGGATTCGTGAGATGCCTATGAACAAACATATCGATTTTGTTTGAGCCGCGGGGCGCACCGGTAGGTGCGCCTTACAGATGAAAAGAAGGTTAAAGGCGCAGGTTTACCTGCGCCTTACTTTTTGGATTGTCCCCGCGGGGACAGATTTTGTATACATATTGTATGCAATCTGAGTCGTCGCCTAAATCCAACGCCTATGACGCGCTTGTCGCCGGTATCCTGACACTGGATCTGGCGCCCGGTACCGATCTGGATGAAGCCCGTCTCTGCGCTGAGCACGGCCTGTCCCGCACGCCGATGCGCGAAGTGCTGCGGCAGCTTGCGGGTGAGGGGTATGTCACCCTGCGCCAGAACCGGGGGGCGCAGGTGTCGGAGATGTCCCATGCCTCCCTCCGCGCTTTTTTCATCGCAGCCCCTATGATCTATGCAGCCATCCTGCAGCTCGCAGCCGAGAACCGGACCCCCGCGCAGGTCGTTGAACTGGCCGAAGCGCAGGACATATTCATCCGCGCGCTGCGCAACGGATCGACGGCAGATCGGGCGCTTGCCAATGACCGCTTTCACCGCATCACGGGCGAGATGGCGGACAACCCGTTCCTGTTGCCCAGCTTCAACCGGCTGCTGCTGGATCATGCGCGCATTTCGATGACGTTCTACGCTCCGCGCACCGACGCTGACAAAAACACCATCAAAACCGCTCGCGACCATCACGAACAGATTATCGAGGCAATCGACGCACGCGATGCCGCGCGGGCCGGAGAGCTGGCGCAAGCCCATTGGGCGCTGTCACGCGACCGGATCGCTCAGTTTGTCATGCCCGGCGGCCTTGATCTGCCGCTGGGCCCACCCCCACAGGAGGCGCGCCTATGACGCCCATCATGGAGTTCAACGGGATCTACACCCCCGTTGTCACCCCGTTCAATGCGGATTACTCGCCGGATTTCGGGGCGCTGGATGCGGTGCTCGAAAGTTTGATCGCGGCGGGCGTGCACGGCCTCATTTCGGGCGGATCAACGGGCGAAAACTATGCCATGACCGTTGCCGAACGGCTTGAGGTGGCAGAGCGGACGATCAGGACCGTGGCGGGCCGGGTGCCGCTGATCATGGGTACGGGCGCGATGCTGCCCGCCGACAGCTTGGCGCTCGCAATGGGCGGCAAGGGTATGGGTGCCAATGCGCTGCTGGTGGCCACGCCGCCCTATGCCGTGCCGACCGAGCGGGAAAACGCGCTGGCCGCCCTTGCCATCGACAAGGCCGTCGATCTGCCCATCATGCTTTACAACTATCCGGGACGGATGGGTGTGAGTATGGGTGAGGAATTCCTCGACCGCGTAGGCCGGTCCCGGAATTTCTGTGCGATCAAGGAAAGTTCGAGCGATATCAATCGGGTGCACCTGCTGGCGCGGGATTATCCGCATATCCAGATGTCCTGCGGCATGGATGATCAGGCGCTGGAATTCTTTGCCTGGGGTGCGAAAAGCTGGGTCTGCGGCGGGTCGAACTTCTTGCCCGAAGAACACATCGCGCTGTGGCGCGCTTGCGTGGTCGAAGGGGATTTTGACAAGGGCCGCCGCATCATGTCGGCGATGATGCCGCTGATGCGGGTGCTGGAGCAGGGCGGCAAGTTCGTGCAATGCATCAAATATGGTGTGACGTTCCAGGGCATTGAGACGGGCGCGATCCGGCCGCCGCTCAAGGCGTTGAACAAGGACGACAAGCGGGCGCTGGAACAGGTGATCCGCGTGCTGAAGACCACCATCGCGCAGATCGAGGCGGAGGGATAATCCATGCTGACGACAGAAGAATATAGGGCCATCGCGGCTGACCTGAGCCCGGCCACAAGCGCGTTTATCGACGGTGGGTTTCGGCCCGCTGCGTCCGGCAAGACGTTTGATAGCGTGAACCCTGCGACGGGGGATGTGATTGCGAAAGTGTCGGCCTGCGGGCCGGAAGATGTGGATGTTGCCGTGCTCAAAGCGCGTGAAGCGTTTGACGATGGCCGCTGGTCGCGATTGCACCCAAGCGACCGCAAGGATGTGCTGATCCGGCTTTGCAAGCTGATGACCCGGAACGCCCGCGAACTGGCGGTGCTGGAAAGCGTGGACAGCGGCAAGACCATTTACGACTGCGAGACGGTGGACGTGCCCGAGGCCATTCACTGCATCAAGTGGCATGCGGAAGCCATCGACAAGATTTACGATTCCGTTGCGCCCGCGTCGGATGATCATATTGCGATGGTGGTGCGCGAGCCCGTGGGCGTTGTCGGGTTGGTTTTGCCGTGGAACTTCCCGCTGTTGATGATGGCGTGGAAGATCGGGCCTGCTTTGGCTTCTGGCTGTTCCGTGGTGCTGAAACCTGCCGAGGAGACATCGCTGACTGCTTTGCGGCTCGCGGAGTTGGCCATGGAGGCTGGGGTGCCGCGCGGTGTGTTGAACGTTGTTCCGGGACACGGGCCGGATGTGGGGGAACCCATCGGCCGCCATATGGACATCGACATGGTCAGCTTTACCGGATCGACCGAGACGGGCATGAGATTTCTGACTTACGCTGCGGAGTCCAATGCAAAAGAGGTTGTGTTGGAAATGGGCGGCAAGAACCCCTGTGTCGTCATGGACGATGCCGAGAACCTTGATCGTGTGGCGCAGCACATCGTCAACGGCGCGTTCTGGAACATGGGTGAAAACTGTTCCGCAATCTCTCGCCTGATCGTGCACGAGGATGTGCGAGAGGACCTGCTGGCGCGGATCGAAGCCCATATGCGCCATTTGCCCGTGGGTGATCCGCTGGACCCTGAGACGCGGCAAGGGGCGCTGGTGAGTGGTTCGCATTTTGACAAAGTCTGTGGATATGTGGAAAAAGCCGGGGATATCCTTGTGGGTGGTTCTGTGGATAAACCCTATGTCTCTCCAACCGTTGTCTCAGCGACGTCGGATAATCCACTGGCGCGAGACGAGATTTTTGGCCCGGTCCTGGCGGTGATCCCAGTGGCGTCGTTTGACGAGGCTATGGCGGTTGCCAATGACACGCCCTATGGTTTGTGTGCGTCCCTGTTCACCTCCAACGCCAAGCGCGCCCTGCGCGGGGCACGGATGTTGCGTGCGGGGACCGTGACGGTCAATGCTTATGGAGAGGGTGACATTGCGACACCGTTCGGGGGCATGAAGATGTCGGGCTTTGGTGGGCGCGACAACGGGGTGCAGGCCCATGATCAATACACCCAGATCAAGACCATCTGGGTGGACCTGTCTGATGACGCGGATGAGGCCGTGGAATGAGATATGCCGCGCGCCGCTTGCCGCGGCATCGCGGTCCGGCGGGCTGGGCGGAGATTCTGGGGCCGGGACCTGTTTTCCCCCGGCTTGAGGCGCAGGTGACAGCAGATGTGGCCGTTGTGGGCGCTGGTTTCGCCGGTCTGTCTGCGGCGCGTCGCGTGTTGCAGCACTGGCCGCAGGCGCGGGTTGCTGTGCTGGACGCGTGGCGTGTGGCGGATGGCGCGGCGGGGCGCAATTCCGGTTTCATGATTGATTTGCCGCATGATCTTGCGTCCGAAGATTATGCGGGTGTGGGCGATGATCGCACGCTGACCCGGCTGAACCGCGAGGCCATCGCCTATGCGCGTGATGCGGTGGATGAATACGGGATTTCGGCGGATTACTTCGACCCCGTCGGCAAGGTGAATGGGGCCGCGACAGAGGCGGGGGATGCACACAATCGGAGCTATGCCAAGCACCTTGAGGGGTTGGGAGAGCCCCATGAGTGGTTGGATGCCGCGGCAATGAACGAGTTGACCGGCTCCGCGCATTATCGGTCGGGTCTGTACACGCCGGGCACCGTCATGTTGCAGCCTGCGGGCTACGTGCGTGGGTTGGCAGCCGGTCTGGCCCGCGGGGCGGAGGTGTATGACCGCAGCCCGGTTCTGCGTTTTGAACGTGCGGGGCGGGATTGGGTGCTGCGGGCGCCGAAGGGGTCAGTCACGGCTGAGCGTGTGATCCTTGCCGTGAACGGGCATCTGGAGAGTTTTGGTGTGGCTGAGGGGCGGCTGGTGCAGTTGTTCCTGTTTGCCTCCATGACCGAGGAGTTGGATCCGCAAGCAGTGGGCGGTGCGCCCCGTTGGGGGGTGACGCCGTCCGATCCCATGGGCACAACGGTGCGCCGGATCGATACGGGGCAGGGTGGGCATAGGATCGTCACCCGCAATTGTGCGGCGGTGCGGCCCGGAATGCACCCCACGGACCGCGACATGGGGCGGGCGGCACGCGCGCATGCCCGCGCCTTTGCCGAGCGGTTTCCGCATTTGACAGGTGTGCGTCAGGCCCAGGTGTGGGGTGGGCATTTGTGCATGTCTCTGAACGGTGTAGCCCATGCACGTGAGATCGAGCAGGGGTTGTTCAGTGCTTGTGTGCAGAACGGATTGGGCACGGCGCGGGGCACGTTGACGGGCATCGCCGCGGCGGATCGGTGCTGTGGTCAGCCGTCTGAGATTGCGGATCATTTCGAGGCAGAAGCGGAGCCCAAACGCCTGCCGCCGGAGCCCTTTGCGACCCTTGGCGCGAACGCTTATTTGCGGTGGAAGGAGTGGCGGGCAGGCGGAGAATAGCGTAAAATCAACTTTATGGGGCTCTAACGCACAGATTTTACGATCAAAAT
Source organism: uncultured Tateyamaria sp. (assembly GCF_947496075.1). Lineage (GTDB taxonomy): Bacteria > Pseudomonadota > Alphaproteobacteria > Rhodobacterales > Rhodobacteraceae > Tateyamaria. Next base: position 27,213 of record NZ_CANMBJ010000005.1, on the reverse strand, counting down.
ATCCAAAAAGAGACAAACCAGCATTTTACTCACAATTCCTTCGCATATCAGTAGTCCTGGTTCAAAGCGTCTGCGGCCGGTATCTCATGCTCCCGTCTTGCGATGTAGTCGTGCAGCGCTTCATCCACGGCTTCATCCAATTTTGGCTCCTCATAGGTTGCCAAAAGGTTGACGGCGTGTGCCAAGGCGCGTTCCGTGATCTCTTTTGATCCTTCGGCCTGCCACTGCTCGATCGAATTGTTGTCGAAGAGGTCCGGCATGAAAAAGGCCGTCTGAAAGTTTTCTTGCGTGTGGGGGTGGCCCAGATAGTGCCCCCCGGGGCCCACATCCGGCACGGCAGCCAGAGCAACCTCGAAGTCATGCCATTTCAGACCCTCGGCCATGCGATAGGCCATGGCGCATTGTTCGGCGTCCACGACGAACTTGGCGACCGAGCAATGCATGCCCGCCTCGTTCCAGCCCGCGGAATGCCAGATGTAGTTGGCCCCCGCATGCATCACGGCGGACAGGGTCGTGGCGCTTTCATACCCGGCCTGTGCGTCGAATGTTTTGGCCCCACCCAGCGTGTTCGAGGTGCGCCACGGCACGCCATAGTACCGGGCCATCTGGCCGATCATGAAGTTCATCATGGAAATCTCGGGCGTGCCGGCCATCGGCGCGCCGGACTTCATCGACACGGTGGACAGGTAGTGGCCATAGATCGCGGGCGCACTGCGCCGGATCACCTGAGTGTAGGCGAGGGCCGAGAGCGCCTCGGCATTCAATTGCGCAACGGATGCGGCGACCGAGACCGGGGTATTGGCCCCGCCCAGCACGAAGGGCGAGCACAGAACAGGTTGATTGCGCTTGGAAAATGCCCTCATGGCGCCAAGCATGGTCTCATCCCAGACAAGGGGTGAGTTGCCATTGCAATTGCCCGTCGTGACCGGGTGATCCTCCATGAATTCCTCGCCAAAGAGGATCGCACACATGTCCATCACATCCTCGGCGTTCTTGGGGCTGGTGGTCATGCCCATGAACGTCTTGTCCGAATGTTTCATGGACGAATAAGTGATGCGCAGGTGGCGGTGACTGATCGGATGATCGTAGGGTTCGACGATATGGTGAGCGGATGAATGCAGGCTGGGCATCATGTGGCTGAGCTTGTGAAACATCGCCAGATCGTCGAGCGTGGGGTTGCGCCGCACGTCCTCAAGATCGCGCAGGAACGGTGCGCCGGTCATGGGCACAAAGATGCTGTGCCGCCCGCCAAGACGCACGTTCTTGTGAGGGTCGCGGGCGTGATAGGTGAAGTCCGACGGGATCGTCGAGATCAGGTCGCGGACAAGGCCACGGTCAAGATAGACGGTTTCGCCCACCACTTTGGCTCCGGCAGCTTTCCAGTCGGCCAGCGCGATGTCATCACGGAACACGACGCCTACGTTTTCGAGGATGTCCATGGAGGCGGCATCGATCCGTTCCACCTTTGACCCATCCATAATCTCGCACCAGGGCAGGGTGTTCCTGAGCCCCGGGAGCATGGTGACATTGGGTGCTGAACGCAGGGCGCGTCGGCTGGCGCGACCACCGGATCGGGTGCGGATCTGTGACATGGCTTGCCTCCCTCTGGGTCTTGGAAGGAGTGAACAGCGCCATGAGGATATGTGTCGGCTCGCATGCGAACCGACTAGCCTGAGAGCGACGTTCTGAAGGGGTCGGTTGTCAGAGGAGTGGTTGTCTCAACGCCTGATGGCGTTGGTTTTAGCGGTTGGAATGCAGGGTACTTCGTTGGTGCCGGATGTCCGGTTTGAGCCCTTAGCGGGCATGGTGGCTCACAACTATTGGACCTACGGACGCGTCTTGAAACTTGCTTGCAACATGATAGCCATTTGGCATGGAAAACGCTGAACCCGAGAAATCCAAGGAAACTGTCCGCAAGCGTGCAGATGCAATAAAGGCATTCCGCTGCAAGAACCTAGTTGCTGTTATCGAAGACCCGGTTGACATCAAAAATATCGGGACCGTCATCCGTAACGCAAACGCGCTAGGTGTTGAGAAGGTCTATATCGTTGATCCACGCAAAGCCCTGCCTGATGATTGGCAAGAGATGCGGGAGCGAAAGTCCCTATCTAAGACCTCAGTATCAGCCGTGAAATGGACGTTTGTGAAACGCTTCAATAACACCGACGAATGCCTTGATCATCTGGAAAAACAAGGGTTTGTATCAGTCGTCACATCACCTCACGTGAAAGGAAAGAAAAATGTCTTTCTTCACGAAGGTGACTACACAACACACACTAAGCTGGCTGTGTGGTTCGGAAATGAAAAACGCGGCATTACTGAGAGTGCGGTAGACCGCAGCGAAATGTGCGTCGCTGTTCCGATGTTTGGAATGATTGAAAGTCTAAACCTAGGTACAAGCTCGGGCATTGTTCTCTACGAGGTAACCAAGCAGCGCAGAGAGTATCAGAGCAAATACCGACGCAGTCGAAACAAAGGGAAACGCTCCGAGCCTTTGCCGACGGTTATGCATCGTGGCGACCAGGATCGCTAACACGACACCAATTCAAAACGGCAGCATTGTCCGCTCCACCGACCATGGACATTAGATGGGCTAAGGTCCGCAAAGAGCCCAACCCAGCCATTGAGGCCAATCACTACTATCCGACTTTCTGTTGATGCGCTCGGCCCATTGCCGCATAGAGGCGGGGCGCAGGGTGCTTGTCGGGCCACGCGCCCAGAGGGCAGGCAACAAAAGCGCCACGAAGAATCCTCGTGAAGATCCCCCGGCAGACAGCACATGCGACGGGGAGCCATGTCACTTCAACCTCCGAACGGGCGGGCCGGACCGGCGGCCACGGACCCGGCTGGCCTGCGCGTCATAAAACGCGCCGTGCTGTTTCTGCTGGGTCCCTTCTATTTCCTCTATGTCGCCTTTGTGCCCCTGCTTTGTGGCAAACGGCAGGGTTTTCGCGGCTGGTACTGGCCACTGGTCAAACGTGCCTGTTCGCGGCTTTTGTGGCTGCTGAGTATTCGGACAGAGATGACAGAGGCCGACAGGGCCGCGCTGACTGCCGACACTGACAGCATCATTGTGATCAACCACCGCAGCCATCTCGATGGTTTCGCTCTGATGGACGTGATGCCCGACGCCAAGTGGATCACCTTCGCCGCCAAGAAGGAGTTATGTGACGCGGCCCTCCTGCGCCGCGGCTTCAAGGGTGCGGGACTGGTGGAGATTGACCGCAGTAGCGGCACGGTTGCGCTTGAGACACTCACCGCTGCCGTTCACGCAATGCCCGCGCGCCGCTCTGTCGTGCTTTTCCCCGAGGGCACGCGCACCGGGTCCGAAAGCCTTGGCGCGTTCAAGGCAGGTGCGGTCCTTGTCGCCCGCGCCACCGGCAGGACAATACGGCCCATCGTCATTCATGCCTCCGACCGCCTGTTGCCGCGCGGCAAACACCTGCCCAGAAGCGGAACGATCCGCATCGAGGTACTGCCGTCATTCGAATGCAATCTGTCCGCATCAGTTGACGACGATGTTGCGCGCCTGAGAGGCGCCATGATGGCCGTTTTCGATGATGCGGCGGATCGGTAATTCTCCAAGACCCATATTGCGCCACGCGAGGAGATGGGCTGGAGCGATACCCCCCATTGTCCGATTTATTTTGCAAAGCGGCTAATGACCGTTGATCCAATGATGTCTTTATCTCAACTGATGTAGTCCACAGCGATCCTGTGCTGCGGGCGCGTGATCCAGTCAAAGTACCGGGCACGCAGGTCTGATGCGATCGCGCCTGCCGTGCCGTTTGAAAACACCCGGTCATCCACCCGTGCAACAGGAATGACACCCCCACCCGAGGAGGACAGGAACACCTCGTCCGCCTCCAGAAACTCTTCAAGCGGTAGGGGGCGGGTTTCGGTTCGCAATCCTGCTTCAACGCACATCTCCAGCACTGTGCGCCGGGTGATGCCATGCAGTACGCCGTGGTCTGAGGTCACCACGCGATCCCCGAAGGCGGCAAAGACATTGAAGCCGGGTCCTTCGGTCACGTTTCCATCGTGGTCAAGCAGGAGCGTTGTTTCAAATCCTTGTTCCTTGGCCTCGAACAGGCCCGAGGTGAAGTCACCCCAGTGGTAGTTCTTGACGCGTGGGTTCACGCTGTCTGCCGGAATGCGGCGGACGGATTTGGCGATCCAGACTGATGTGCCTTGCTCTGCCGCCTCTGGCTTGACGATGTGCACATAGGGCACGCACCAGGCATAGAAATGGTTTGTGCAGTCGCGTGGATCACGGCTGCCGGGCACTGGGTTGCATCCGCGTGCAGTGACCATGGCGACATAGGCGTCTTGCAGGCCGCTAGCGGCGACCATCTGGTGGAGTGCGTCGCAAATCGCCGCGTGGTCCATGCTGATGTGATACCGGCCTGCCGTCAGCGATGCGATGAAACGGTCGACATAGTCGTTCAGGCGGAAGAACGCGCCGCGCCAGACCGGCACCACATCATAGGCGATGTCGGAATGGGTGAGCCCCCAGTCGGTGACGGGAATAGCCGCGTCTGAGATAGGGATGATGTGGCCAGCCATCCAGGCGGCACCCTGCGAGAGATCTGTCATGCCCTCACGCTACTGCACCATGTGTCTGTTGCAAGTCCGGCACGCATCGCCCATTTCCCAATGCGTGTTCCGAAACGCATTGAGGCCGGAGAAAGGTCTTAGGCCGCTTGCTGTTCTGTTGCGGTTGCCACGGCGGACAGCAAAGCCTCTGCCACAGCGTCGAGCGTGTCCTTGGGCAGATGCACGGGCAGGCGCACGTCACAGGCACGCATCAGCATGGCACGGGTTTTTGGTAGTTCGGGCAAGTTGGGGATGAATTGCCAGTTCCAGAAGGCGCGGGCGTTGTCCGTGCTGGCGCCAAACACCTGCACCTTGACCCCGATCTGCGCCGCTGCGGCAACAAAACTATCGACCTGCGCATCGCTCATGTCGATCAGGTTGAACTGGATCGAATCCGGGGCGCGCACCTCGCCATGCAGCGGGGCAGGGACGTGGATATGCGGGCTTTGATCCAGCAAGGCGGCGACATGATCATGGTTGCGCCGCCCGTCCTCGACCCTGTGGGCGAGGTGGGGCAGCTGCGGCCGAATGACGGCGGCACTCAGGTTCGACATGCGCAGGTTATAGAGCGGCCATTTGTTCTGGTGCTTGGCAAAGGCGTCCTGCAGAACCGGGTGTTTCTTCCAGTTATGTTCGTATGCGCCCGACATGATGATGGCGCGCGCGACCAGATCGGCGTCGTCGGTGATCATGATCCCGCCTTCGCCTGCATTGATCATCTTGTAGGACTGGAATGAAAAACAGCCGATCTTGCCGATCTTGCCGATCTTGCGCCCGTTCCAGAGGGTGCCGAGCGAGTGGGCCGCATCCTCGATCACCGGGATGCCGGCGGCGGTGCACAGTGTCATGATCGCGTCCATGTCGGACGTGTGGCCGCGCATGTGGCTGATGATAACGGCCTGTACGCTTGGCAGTTTGTCCACGAAATCGTCGATGTTGACGCGGTAATTGTCATCGACCTCGCACAGGACCGGCAGGCAGTCGGCGTGCAGAACTGATGAGGGCACGGCGGCAAAGGTGAAGCCGGGGATCAGGACGCGGGCGTCGCGTGGCAGATTGAGCGCCTTGAGCGACAGGAAAAGCGCGGCAGAGCAGGACGAGACGGCGAGGGCAAACTTGCTGCCCATCAGTTCTGCAAATTCGGCTTCGAGAAGCGAGACGGGTGCACCTTCGGATGCTGTGTAGCGGAAGAGGTCACCGGAGGTCAGCAGGCGGTCGATCTCTTGTCTTGCGGCGGCGGGGATGGGTTCGGCACTGTGCATGTCGGGGAGAGACATATTCAGAATCCTTATGATCGGTTTTCGTTTTTGTAAATCCGATAGACGCAAAAGGAAACGGTTTTGTGACGTTTGGGCTGAATTAAGCTTGCCGTTACAGGCCGAGGCGGTCGCGCAGAGCGTACCAGGTCATGGCGAGGACGAGGAGCGGGCTGCGCAGTTTGGCCCCTCCCGGGAAAGGTGTTGTGGGGATGGCAGCCATAGTGTCGAAGCCATCTGTGTGCCCTTGGACCGCTTGTGCCATCAGCATACCTGCGTGGGTCGCTGTACCCACACCATGCCCGGAATAGCCCGAAGCGCTGAGCATGTTGGGCGCCAGCCGGGCCACGTAAGGCAAACGCTTCATCGTGATCGCAAGCGTTCCGCCCCAAGCATAGTCGATCTGTACATCAGCGAGATGCGGAAAGATTTGCGTCATCGGTTTGCGCACCTTCGCCGCGATGTCACGGGGAAAGCGGTAGCCATAGCTTTCACCCCCACCGAACAGCAGGCGGTTGTCATGGCTCAGCCGGAAGTAGTTCACCACAAAGCGGCTATCCGATACCGCGATGTCTTGTGTCAGTACGCTGGCGGGGTCGTCCAGCGGCGCGGTGGCGGCGACGAAATTGTTGATGGGCATGACACGGGCAGCGACGGGGGCGTTCAACCCACCCAGATAGCCGTTGCAGGCAAGGATGACGTGATCTGCCGTGACAGAGCCATTGTCGGTCTTGAGCGTGATCTGTGCACCGTTTGTGATGCTGGTGACAGTGCTGCCTTCATGGATCGTTGCCCCGGCCCTTTCCGCGGCGGTTGCCAGCCCGAGGGCAAAGCGCAGCGGGTGCAGGTGGCCGGATTTGTGATCAATGACACCGCCGCGATAGGCAGGTGAGGGGCAGATGGCGTGGAAGGCATCCCGGTCCAGTACGTCGACGCGGTGGTTATAATGCCGGTCCATGTGATCTGCATAGGCGTGCAGGTCCGCCACATCGCTTTCGTCTTCCGCAGTCCAGGCGATGCCGGGGCGGTAGAAGCAATCGATCTGGTGCGTGTCTATCAGGTGCCGGACAAGGTCGGTCGTCTCCAGCCCCATGTCCCAAAGACGCCGTGCAGTCTCGGGTCCGACGATCTTCTCAAGGTATGGCTGCTCAACCCTTTGGCCGGTGCCCAATTGCCCGCCATTGCGGCCGGAGGCGCCAAAGCCTGCGCGATGTGCCTCCAACACAACAACGCGCCGTCCGGCCTGTGCCAGATGCAGTGCAGCGGACAGCCCTGTATATCCAGCACCGACAATGCACACATCTGCCTGTACACCCCCCTGTAACGGCGCACGGGGCGCCGGACTATCGGCTGTCGCGGCATACCAGCTATCGGGATAGGCCCCCGGTTGATCGTTGGCGGTCAGAAGGTCCATCTTCCCTGTTTCCGAAAAATCCTCCCCGAAGGGCCGGGTTGCCAGTTAGACGTTCAGTAGCAAATGCTCGCGCTCCCATGGGGAAATCACTTGCAGGAACTCATCATATTCGGCGCGTTTGACGATCGAATAGACACGCGCGAACTCTTCGCCCAGCACCGCGTGCAGGTCAGTGGCTTGATCAAACAGGTCCAGTGCCGACCCCAGCACGCGCGGGATGTCTCCGTCGCCTTCATAGGCGTCGCCCCGGAATTGGGCCGAGGGGCGCTGTTCCTGAATAAGACCCAGATAGCCGCAGGCCAGTGATGCGGCGATGCCAAGGTACGGGTTGCAGTCCATGCCTGCGATCCGGTTTTCAACGCGCCGCGCCTGTGGCTCGGACAGGGGAATACGGATGCCTGTTGTGCGGTTGTCACGGCCCCAAGCGAGGTTGATAGGGGCAGCGTGATCTTTCACGTAGCGGCGGTAGCTGTTGACGAACGGCGCCATGACCGCAAGCGCTGCAGGCAGATGGTTCTGCAGGCCCGCTATGAAGTGGAAGAACGCGTCGGTGTCGCCGTCTTGCGGACCCACGAAAAGGTTTTGGCCAGTTTCCATGTCGATGATCGAATGGTGGATGTGCATCGCACTTCCGGGTTCGTTCGCGATGGGTTTGGCCATGAAGGTGGCAAAGCAATCGTGGCGGAGGGCCGCTTCGCGGATCAGGCGTTTGAAATAGAACACCTCGTCCGCCAGCTTGACCGGATCGCCGTGACGCAGGTTGATCTCAAGCTGGCCGGCGCCGCCTTCCTGCGTGATGCCGTCAATCTCAAAGCCTTGCGCCTCGGCAAAGTCATAGATGTCGTCGATCACAGGGCCAAATTCGTCCACGGCCGTCATGGAATAGGCCTGTCGCGCCGCCGCCGGGCGGCCGGACCGGCCTGTCATGGGTTTGATTTCCTGCGCGGGGTCCAGGTTGCGCGCGATCAGGAAGAATTCCATCTCGGGGGCCACAACAGGTTTCCACCCCTTGTCGTTGTAGAGCTGCACAACCCGTTTCAGCACGTTGCGCGGGCTGAAGGGCACGGGCTGATCCTTGCGATCATAGGCGTCATGGATCACCTGAAGGGTCCAGTCACCTGTCCATGGCGCCGCTGTTGCAGTCGACATGTCGGGCTTGAGGATCATGTCTTTTTCGATGAACCCGTCTTCGCCTGCGGCCTCACCCCAATCGCCGGTGATGGTCTGGTAGAAGATGCTGTCGGGCAGGTGGAAGTAATCCTGTCGTACGAATTTCGAGGCAGGCACCGCCTTGCCCCGTGCGATGCCGGGCAAGTCGGCGATGATGCACTCCACTTCGTCCAGCCGTTTACCTTCGAGGTAGACACGTGCCGCGTCGGGCAGCTTGGATGTCCAGTTGTCAGACATGTGTTAGAGCCCCCTGCTTGAGAAAGGCCGCCATTTCATCGGCCACCTTTTGGCTTTGTATGGGGGCGTCCAGCTGCGCCCGGGCATTGTCGAGCAGAGGATCGGGCACAACTCCGGGGCCGCGATGCGTGGCGAGTGCATCCACCATGTTGGCGCCAAATTCGGGGTGGGGCTGTATGGTCCAGATGCGGTCGCCATAGACCAGCGCCGCGTTCTCGCAGAAATCGTTCGAAGCGATAACCTCGGCCCCTTCCGGCACTTCGACGACCTGGTCCTGATGCCATGCGTTCACGGCAAGGGTTTCGCCCTTGTAGTTGTATTCGCGTCTTCCCACCGACCAGCCGCCGTCGAATTTCACGACCTTGCCACCCATGGCCTGCGCGATGATCTGGTGGCCGAAACAAATGCCAACCATCGGGCGGTTTGCCGCATGGATGCCGCGGATCAGGTCCTCAAGCGGGGGGATGAACGGAAGGTCGTCATATGCGCCGTGTTTCGAGCCCGTGATCAACCAGCCGTCGCACACGTCCGGGCCGTCCGGGAAGTCCATGTCCACCACGTTGAAGGTTGCGAACTCAAAGCCGTGCCCGTCCAGCAGGCGGGCGAACATGGTGTCATAGTCACCAAGCGTTCCCAACACTTCGTCGGGCGCGTGACCGGTTTGCAAAATGCCGATTTTCATGGATCACCTGAGGGTTACGGGCCGAAGATAGTGCGCGGTTCAGACAGAGTCGAGGTAGATTTCCGTCTGCTCGTCTGGCGTGAGTTCGGCCATGTAGCGCGCTTCCTGTCGCTTCGTCATGTCCATGTTGCGGATCAGCTCAGCGTCGAAGATGCGTGCGATATGCGGGCTGTCGGCAAAGGCTGCCATGGCGTCTTCCCATGTGCTGGGAACCTGCTCCAGATCCTGCGCGTAGGCGTTGCCAGTAATCGGCGCGGGTGGGTCCTGTGCGTCCTCCATTCCGTTCAGCGCAGCGCCCAGGACAGCAGCGATGGAGAGATACGGGTTGACGTCACCCCCGGCCACCCGGTGTTCGATCCGGCGGGCAGCGGAGGGGCCGGACGGGATGCGGATAGCCGCCGTGCGGTTTTCATAGGCCCATGCGATGCCTGTCGGTGCGTGGGCACCTGGCACAAGCCGCGCGTAGGAATTGGCATGCGGTGCAAAGATCAGCATGGACCCGGGCATGGCGGCAAGACACCCTTGCACGGCGTGGCGCAGGGCGTCCGTGCCTGCTTCGCCCCCATCGTCAAAGATGTTCTTACCATCCTTGTCGAGCACCGAGAAGTGCATGTGCAGCCCGTTACCCGCATAGTCCGGATAGGGTTTGGCCATGAACGACGCGGCGAAGCCGTGTTTGCGCGCCAGACCCTTGACCAGCATCTTGAACAGCCAAGCGTCATCAGCAGCCTTCAGCGCGTCGGCCTGATGCATCAGGTTGATTTCGAATTGACCCAGCCCGCTTTCGGAAATGGCGGTGTCGGCGGGGATGTCCATCGCCTCGCAGGCGTCATAGAGCTCGGTAAAGAAGTCGTCGAAGGCGTCGAGCGTGCGCATGGACAGGATCTCTCCGGCGACGCGGCGCTTGCCGGATCGCGGCGACGGAGGCACGCGCAGGCGACTGCCTGTGTCATCGATCAGAAAAAACTCAAGCTCGATGGCAACAACTGGCGTCAGTCCTTTTGCAGCGAACCGGTTCTGGACTGCCGCAAGCGCGTGACGGGGATCGCCCATGAAGGGCTGCCCATCTTCATGGAACATCCAGATCGGCAGGAGACCCGTTGGTGTATTCAGCCAAGGCATCGGGACAAAGCCACGCTCGGTCGGGCGCAATACGCCGTCCCGGTCACCGGTTTCCATCACAAGGGGGCTGTCCTCGATGTCCTCACCCCAGATATCGAGATTGAGGACAGACATGGGAAAACGCGTGCCGCTTTCCGTGACCTTGTTGGCAAAGCGCACCGGCATCCGCTTGCCGCGCGCCACACCGTTCAGATCGGCGGCTGCGACACGGATGGCGCGGATTTCTGGATTATCGACAAGCCAATCGTGCATAACGTTCTTCTTCTGACTAAAAATACGACCGCCGGAGGCACTCTATCTTCACCGGATCAGGTTCATGCGCAGTTTTATCTTCTGGCGCGTGTTGGCGGGCAGGTGCCGGTTCAGGCGACGATTGACGACCCCGAAAAAGCCAATGATCACCAGTGTCAGCAAGATGAAATACGCGGCCAAGATCGGGTACGGAATGAACGGGTTGAAGGTTTTGTCCGCGAAATAGCTTGCGTAGTACAGCGCATCGCCTTGCTGTCCCCGTACCGGAAAGGCCGAGAAAAACACGAGTGTGGTGGCGTGAAACAGGAAGATCGCCTCATTCGTATAAGCGGGCCACGCCAACCGCAGCATCGTGGGCCATACGACCCGGCGGAAGCGGGACCATCCCGTCAGCCCGTAGGCGTCGGCGGCCTCGACCTCGCCTTTGGGGATGGACTGCAGGGCCCCGAAAAAGATTTCGGCAGAATAGGCAGCCGTGTTAAAGAACAGAACGATCAGCGCCCCGAGCCACGCTGCCGCGAATGGGTCAAAGAACGGGTGCACGTTCTTGAGGCTGAGGAAAACGAAGTAAGCAAAGAAGAACTGAATGAACAGCGGCGAGCCGCGGAAGACAAAGATGAACCACTCCGACGGCTTGCGCAGGCTGGGCGTGGTTGATGCCTTGCCCAGGGCCAATACCGTGGCCAGCACAAAACCGGCCAGCATCGCCAGCACGCCGAAATAGATGTTCCAGATCATGCCCGAACCGATCAGCGTGACCTGTTCGCACAAGGTAAAGTCATCTCGGGGCAAGCGGCGTTCCCCGATACCGATGGACCGCAGCGCATAGGCCTGAATCGTTTCAAGGCAGGTCATGTCATACCGCCCTTGCGCGATTGAGCTTCTGTAAACGTATAGCCCTTCACGCTTGCGTCCTCTTGCGCTGCGCATCGCCAGCGGTCGTGGCCTGTCCGTGGCTCAGCCGGGTCATCAGTCGCGCCAGCACAATCTCGGACACACGGGTGAAAAGCAGATAGAAAATCAGAAGGGCGAGGAAGTACCACATGCGCCAGTCGCCATGGGGGTAATCTGTGAAACGGGGGGTCTTGATGCCGCCCAGCTCGCGCGCCCAATAGACGAGGTCCTCGACCCCAAGCAGGAACAGCAGCGGCGTGGCCTTCATCAGCACCATCCACAGGTTGGACAGGCCGGGCAGGGCATAGACCCACATCTGCGGCACCAGGACCCGCCAGAAGGTCTGGCGCGGCGTCATGCCGTAGCTTTCTGCGGTTTCGAGCTGACCGCGTGGCACGGCCTGCATCGCGCCGTACAAAACGTTGGCCGAAAAGGCGCCAAACACGATGGCAAAGGTCAGGACGGCAATGGCGAAGCCATAGGTTTCGTGCACCCATTGCGGCGCGTTGCCCAGCGGCATCTTGGCCGCCTGACACACGACAAAGTCGTTGCCCTGGCGGATCGGTTCTGACCAATCGGGGCACAGCGTCTTGTGGCGGAGGTATTCGATCCCCTGGTCCAGGGCGATCACGAAGAATAGGAAGAATGCGACGTCAGGCACGCCGCGCACAACTGCGATGTACCCCCTGCCGATCCAGGACACCGGCGCAGTACGCGACCGTGCGGCAGAGGCACCAGCAAATCCGAAGGCCAAGGCGGCAGGGGCTGTAATCGCCAGCAACAACAGAACGGTCAGCACCGACCAATAGAGCGAAATGTGTTTCGTCGTGGTCAGGTAACAGGCCATCCACTGCCAATCCGGCAGGGTGCTCGGGTCTGTGCAGAAGCTGAAGATGAGAGGCCTCAATATTTCAGGGCGCGCAGCATCGTGAAGCGAGTGAAGGGGAGGGCTGCGACCTTCCCCTTCACGTCCTGTGCGGGCTTAGAAGAGTTCTGCTTCGTCGCCGAACCACTTTGTGATCATTGTGTTCAGTGTGCCATCTTCTTTCATCGAAGTGATGGCCGCGTCGAACTTGGCTTTCATCTCACCGTCGGTCTCGCGCACGCCCATGCCGACGCCGCCGCCGAGGGGTACAGGCTCACCGACCCAAACGATTTCCGGATCTTCGGCCACGATGGGCTCAAGGAAGGAGCCCTGGAAGAAAACGGCGTCCGCTTCACCGCTCTTGACGGCGGCGATCAACTCTTCTGCGGTTGCGAACTCCAGAAGTGTCGCGTCGCTGTCTGCCACGTAGCCGGCCTGGATCGTGTTGACCTGGCTGGCAACCATGCCGTTGATGTCTGCGTCTTCGGACAGGCCCACGTAGCGGGAGGCCTCTGGCGGCAGATAGTTCTGGGTAAAGTCGATGACCTCATCCCGTTCGTCGGTGATGCTCATGCCCGCGATGATCGTGTCGTAGTTGCCGGACACGAGGTTGGGGATGATGCTGTCCCATTCGTTGGTGACCCATTCACAGGTCAGTTCGGCGCGCGCGCACAGCTCGTCGCCAACTTCGCGTTCGAACCCGTCAACTTCGCCAGCATCGTTGATGAAGTTGTAGGGAGGGTAGGCGCCCTCGGTGCCCATGCGCACGACGCTGTGGCCGTCGGCCATGGCAAAGGTGGCTGTCATCGCAACTGCGACGGTCGAAAGAAGGATGGATTTCATGTGAGTTTCTCCCGTTGATTATTGGTTACGCGGCGTGGGTTGCAGATAGAAACCCACGCAGTCGTTCTGATTTGGGCGCGCCAAACAACTCATCTGGCGGTCCTTGTTCTTCGATCAGGCCCTTGTGCAGAAACACGACGTGGTCGCTGACATCATGGGCCAGTTTCATGTCATGGGTGACGATCAGCATGGTCCGCCCTTCGGCGGCCAAGTCCTTGATCACCCTGACAACTTCCTGTTCCAGTTCCGGGTCCAGGGCACTTGTCGGTTCGTCAAACAGCAGCGCTTCGGGTTCCATGCACAGCGCGCGGGCAATTGCGGCGCGTTGTTGTTGCCCCCCCGATAGCTGGGCGGGATAAGCGTCGCATTTGTCGCCGATGCCCACTTTGTCGAGGTATTTTCGTGCCGCCTGTTCCACCTCGGCCGGATCGCGGCGCAGGACGGTCACGGGCGCTTCCATCACGTTCTGCAGGATGGTCATGTGGGCCCACAGATTGAACTGCTGAAACACCATGGACAGGTTCGTACGGATACGCAGCACTTGCTTGGGATCTGCCGGACGGCGGCCATGGTCGCTGCCTTTCCACGTCACCTGCTCACCCTTGAACACCACATCGCCTTGCTGACTGTCTTCGAGCAGGTTGCAGCAGCGCAGAAGCGTGGATTTTCCTGACCCCGACGACCCGATGAGGGATACGACATCCCCCCGCTTTGCCTTGATATCCACGCCTTTCAACACTTCCAGCGGACCGTACGCCTTGTGCAGGTTTCGGATTTCAATAACGGAAGTGTCTGACACGTGGGTTGGCTGCGCTTGTTTCGATCAGCCGGTATAAGGGAGGAAAACATGTGCCTTGTCCACGGGCAAAAGGGACGTTTTGCCTGCCATTTGCGCAAATTGACGTAGGGAGAACCCGGTTTGATCAAGGTGCGGGCGGAATCGGGAAGGCGAGATACGCGGATGGCGGGAGATTAACGATGCCCTTTAGGCGAAGGGCGCAGCGATCTTCGTGCGTCAGGTTTGAAACAGCGGTTGCGATGGAATCGAATATTGGTTTCGGATCGCGTTCCAGCGCCGTGATATAGGGCAGTGCAGGGGTGGGCACCGTGCGATCGAAGGCGTCCAGATATGCGGCGGCGTCACTGTCCTCCGCAGCCCAAAGAAGGAGAGTCAGCGCATCGATGGCGGCAAAATCCGCCTGTCCGTTCAGAACCGTTCGGATGCTTTCGATATGCGCCTGTGTTTGCAGAGTCTTTCTTGGCTTAAGATTACGTTCTTCAAGGTGTGCCAAGGGGGCAGCCCAGCCCGATTGCGACAATGGATCGTTGAATGCCATCACACCCAGTTTGGACAGTTCCGCAAGAGAGCGCGGATCATCGCGGCGTCGGATCAGGTAGCTGAAATAGTGGCCCGTTGGGCAGTCGGGCAGATCGTAGTCAGGTGTTCCGACGAGGGTCACCTTTTCATGCAGTCGTATCCTGAATGGCAGCCCGCATGTCTGTGCAAGGAGCAGGTCCGGTGATTGCCATTCAGTCCAAGGATCTCCACCGCGGTTCAGCTGATCCGGTCCATAGCCAAGGGCGGTGCGTATCCCCGCCCAGTATCTGTCATGGGCGTCGCGCAAATGCGGCATGTCGTACATGCCGAACGATGCAATCACCCTGTAACCCTTTGACGTGCCTTGGCGCTGTCCTGATCCGTGATGCCCAACAGGTTGGTGACAAGGCGCAGCAATGCGTCCTCTTCCTGCGCGCGCTGTCCGTCTGCAAGCACCACTTTCCAGAGCGCTTCGACAACGGCCAGACGGTCTTCGTAGGCGACGGCGTCTTTTATCGCACGGGTGAAGCGGACGGTGTCTGGGGCGTCGGCTTCCATTGCCTCGGCTTCAGCTCGTAAGGCATTGGCTTCCTTATGTGAAAGTCCGTATCGGTCCTGTGTAATCTGATCGATCAATACACGTTCGTCGCCGGAGTAATCGTAGTCGGAGCGGGCCACGCGCACCAGCAATGCGGTTAGGGCCAGCCGCGCATCTGCGTCGGCAATCGGGGCGGGCTCGGGCTGGATCAGCCGTTTGAGGAGGTCTTGGAACATGGGTGCGGATATATGGCGGTTGTGCCTATTCGCCAAGCGCACGGGTGCGAATGTCGCCGCTGTCGTCGGGCGTGATGCCAAGCGCGGCTTCGATCTGGTGCAGCACGTCCTCTTCGATCCCGGCATGTTCGCCGTCGGCGAGCAACACCTGCCACATGGCCATGGCAAGGCCAAGTCGGTCGGCATAAGGCACTGTTTCCCTTAGGATATCCGCGAATTCGGGTGTGCCGGGTGCGTGCCGTTCCAGCGCCTCGCAGGTGGCGCGCAACTTTGCGGCCTCCAACGGTTTCAGGTCGAAGGTCGCTGACAGGATCTTGTCTATCGCGGCCACTTCCGGTGCCTGGTATTCGCGGTCGGCCATCGCGACCCGCACCAGCAGCGCGCCAAGGGCGAGTTGCGGCGTGGGTTCGGGCAAAGGTTTGGTTTCCTTGGGTCTTTTGGGGAAAAGGCGTTCGAACATGGCGTGTCACTTCAATTGGTCAAAGCGAGTTTTCAGATTTGCGGCCTGTTCGGCAAGACCGAAGGGCGGATTGATCACAAATAGGCCAGACCCAACCATGCCGTGACCGGGGCGTGCGGGGGGAAACCGCACTTCGTGCCGCAGTGCGTCTGGGTGATCTTTTTCAAGTGTCTTCAGCATGTTGTTGTGCGCATCTGATGTGAGGATCGGATACCAGAGAACGATGATGCCCACATTCCACGCACGTGCGTATTTTTTGATGTGACCGGGGATCGTTGCGTAATCTTCTTTCACCTCAAAGCTGGGGTCGATCAGCATCAGGCCGCGCCGCGGCGTCGGAGGCAGGATTGAATGGGCCATGGCAAAGCCGTCGGCGCGGTGGATCTTGGCCGTTGGCAGCGCCAATTCCAGCGCGTTGTGTTCTGCAGGGTGCAGTTCTGCCACCGTCAGCACGTCATCGTCCCGGAGCGTTTGTGCCGCGATCATGGGAGAGCCAGGATAAGCGCTTTCACCATGTATTTCATGGGTTTGCTGAAGGCATCTCATGTAGGGATGATCGCTTGGGAACCAGTATTGCACCCGCGCAATACCCTGTGCCGCTTCGCCGGTCTTGAGCGCTTCGTCGGCTGTCAAATCATAGAGTGCCCGACCGCCATGTGTTTCGATGTAGCTGACCGGTTTGTCCTTGCGGGTGAGATAGTCCAGCATCCAGGCCAGAAGGCTGTGCTTGTGAACATCCGCAAGGTTTCCGGCGTGGTATATGTGCTGGTAGCTGAGCATGGGGGCTTATGGCCCGGAGGGCACCGAACGCGCAACGGTTAACGGCCTGATCCGTGCATCAACGCGGATATGCGCGTTAATGCCTACAAAACAAGGGGAATCGGCCTGTCACCCCGCGTGCACCCTCTGTGCACCCCCGTACACCGGTTGCGCTGCTTTTGCCGGGTTAACGGGCCGTGCGCTGCCAAAGCTTGCCAATCCGTTAACGTCGTCGGGGGCGGAGGCGCGGGGCGATCCGCAGGGCGGCCAGGAGGACCAATACACTCAGGCCGTACTTGGTCACGGTCTCCATCGTGCCTTCGATCAGCAAGACGTGGATCACCGTGCCGATGGCAATCGTCAGGGCCAGCGCCACATGCGCCCGTCGCCATGTCATCGGGCGGACGGTGATGCGTTTGCGAAGGGCGGCCATGAGGGCGGCGGCGAACACGGCCCACATGGCGATGACCCCCCAGACTGAAAACGGCGTGGGCGAGGTGAAGGTCAGTGCGTCGATCACATCCGGTGGGCTTGTGATCCAGAGGCCTATGACATGAGTGACTACGGCCCCCAGCAGCAGCGCCCCTGTCAGGCGGTGCAGGCGGCGCGCGCGGGTCTGGGGCAGGTTGGGCAGATCACCGGCGGCGAGAAGCGGTTGCACCAGCAAAAGCGTCATACCGAAGATGCCCGCAAAGCCCGATGCGATGTAGATGCCGTCCCGCCATTGCAAGAGCGGGCTGAACCCTGCGGCTACCAATGGTGCAGCAATTGCGGCAGCCAGCGCGGTCCACGGAATAATGCCGCGCATAAAGGCTGTCAGCCCTGTAGCAGGACGAACTGCACGTCGAGCGTTGTATCAGAGGCGCTGGACATGATCGGGCGCAGGAACACGGTCTGAAAGCCGTTGTTGTCGAACTCTGCATCATAAGCGAGGTGCCCGTGCGGCTGGCCAAAGGCCGGAACGATTTGCGGCATGTCCATCTGGAACCGGCCCTGTGTATCTGTGAGCGTCGCCCCGTGGCTGCGTTCGTCCCGTTCATGCCCTTCCGTTGTGTGCGCCCACATCTGGATACGGGCGTTGGGGATAGGCGCGCCGTCACCTGCGTTGAGGACGGTGCCGGTCATCAGAAACCCGCCGCCGCCGATACGGTCAACGATGGGCGCGCCGGGGCGGTAGTTGTTGGCGCCGCCGCGCATGGTCGGGGTCGGGGCAAGGCCCGCGGCGCGGGCGGGGACGGTCAGACCGGACGTCAGCAGGGCGGCTGTACCGGTGGCCAGAACGGTGCGTCGGTGGAATGAGGTGGTCATGGGCATGTCTCCTCGGGTGGCGGTTGCCTATGAGGTAAGAGAGTATCACGTTGGATAAACCGGGGTCACGGGGTCGTGATGTGCCGGGCTTGCTCAGGTTTCGTCCTCGAGCCACGTTATGAACCGGCCTTTGACAAGCCAGGAGATACCGAAAGCAATCAACGCGGCGGCCTCGCACCAGAAGGTCCAGTTGCCGGCATCCCACCACGGCCAGGGTACGCCGGTCAGCCATGGGATCAACGCGGCACTGCCCATGGCAAGGATCGCCAGCACGATGACAGAGCCCGCAGCATAGTAAAAGGTGTTGCGGATGACCTTGACCTGCGTCGGCTTTCCGAGTGCATCGCGTTGGTCGTCATCCACGGCTGTGAACACGAAAAAGCAAAACCAGGCGAGAAAGAAGAACACGAAGGCGGCAGACGCGTAGTGGATGACGCTTGCGTATTCAAAAAGTCGAAACGCGGTGGTGGGATCAAAGGTGCCGTCCAGCGCGGGCGCGCCGTCGACAAGGCGCATGGTCAGTTTAGGCCGCGCCGCGAATATCTCGGTGTCGCACCCCCAGCCACTGGTTGGAAAGAGGGCGATACCGAAGGCTCCGATCCCGGCATATGTTGCCAGCCGGTTTTCGGCTCCGAGCCTGTCTTCACCACGGTAGACTACGAGGTAGGCGCCGATGAAGCATAGTGCACCGGTAAACACCGTGCCCCAGAGCGGTGCGTAGTAGAAGTGGCTGATCGAATAGCGGAAACAGGTGTCGATATATGGATTGTCCGAGGGCAGGTGAGACGCGATCCACAGTATGACGGGCAATCCAACCGCGACACTGCCGACCACCCGCGCAAGTGCGCGCTGATCAATGGCTGAGTATTTGTCGCCGTGTCCCGCTGCGGCGTAGCGATCGTGCCCGACTTGAAATAACGACATGGGCGCCCTCCGAAATTGAGTGTGTTCAATGCGGAGGATACTACTCGTTTTGCGAGAATTTCGCGAGTGATTTACAGCACGCGCGCCGTTTGGCGGTCACACCAGCCGTGACATATCCTTGGCCGCGCGCACGAAATCCTGGAACAACGGGTGGGGATCGAAGGGCTTGGATTTCAGTTCCGGGTGGAACTGCACGCCGATGAACCACGGGTGATCTGACCATTCCACGATCTCCGGCAGACGGCCATCCGGCGACATGCCTGAAAAACTGAGCCCCGCTTTTTCCAACTGCTCGCGGTACTTGATGTCGACCTCGTAGCGGTGGCGGTGGCGTTCGTCGATCGTGGTGGTGCCATAGGCTTCGGCCACGCGGCTGCCTTCCGTCAGGGTGGCGTCATAGGCTCCAAGGCGCATTGTCCCGCCCTTGTCGTCGCCCACCTTGCGTTCGACCTTGTGGTTGCCCTGCACCCATTCCTTGAGGTGGTAGACCACCGGTTCAAACCGTTTCTTGCCCGCCTCGTGGTCAAATTCCTCGGACCCTGCGGTTTTCAGGCCAGCCACGTTACGCGCCGCTTCGATCACTGCCATTTGCATGCCAAGGCAGATGCCGAGGTATGGGACCTTGCGGGTGCGGGCGAACTCGGCCGCCTTGATCTTGCCTTCGGTGCCGCGTTCGCCAAAGCCGCCGGGCACGAGGATGGCATTGAACCCTTCGAGATGGGGTGCGGGGTCTTCGTTGTCGAACAGTTCGGCATCGACCCATTCGACCTTGACCTTGACCCGGTTGGCCATGCCGCCATGGGTTAGTGCCTCGGCAATCGATTTATAGGCGTCTTCAAGCTGGGTGTATTTGCCGACGATGGCGACCTTCACTTCGCCTTCCGCGTTGTGGATGCGGTCGCTGACGTCTTCCCACTTTGCGAGGTCCGGCTTGGGCGCCGGGCTGATCTGGAAGGCGTCGAGCACGGCTTGGTCCAGCCCTTCGGCGTGGTAGGCGAGAGGGGCGTCATAGATGGTGCCAAGGTCCTGCGCAGCGATCACGCTGTCGGGGCGGACATTGCAGAAGAGGGCAAGCTTCTCGCGCTCCTTTTCCGGGATTAGCCCCTCTGACCGGCAGACCAGAATGTCGGGGGCAATGCCGATGGACCGCAGTTCCTTGACGCTGTGCTGGGTCGGCTTGGTTTTCAATTCGCCGGACGCCTTGATCCATGGCAGCAGCGTCAGGTGCATGAAGATGCACTGGCCGCGCGGCTTGTCCTGGCTGAACTGGCGGATGGCTTCGAAGAAGGGCAGCCCTTCGATGTCACCCACAGTGCCGCCAATCTCGCACAGCATGAAGTCGACCTCATCATCGCCGATCTCGATGAAATCCTTGATCTCGTTCGTGACGTGGGGAATGACCTGGATCGTTTTGCCCAAGTAGTCGCCGCGGCGCTCCTTTTCGAGGACGTTGGAGTAGATGCGGCCAGAAGACACGGAATCGGTTTTGCGCGCAGCCACGCCTGTAAAGCGTTCGTAGTGGCCAAGGTCGAGGTCGGTTTCCGCGCCATCGTCGGTCACGAACACTTCGCCATGCTCAAAAGGCGACATGGTGCCGGGATCGACGTTCAGATAGGGGTCCAGTTTACGCAACCGTACGGAAAAGCCACGGGCCTGCAGAAGCGCACCAAGGGCGGCTGATGCCAGCCCTTTGCCCAGCGATGACACAACGCCGCCCGTGATGAAAATGTAGCGTGCCATGTGGTGCAGTCCCCCGTGGTTCAATCAGGCCTTCAGGCCACTGTGAGCAGACGCATGAAAGCGTTCCCCACGGGGCCTCAGTATAACAGGATTCGGTTCAACGGGGCAAGGAGGCCGCAACATGATGTTGCAGCTTTTCGCATCCCCGCAAGGTTTTGTTTAGTCGGCGCTGGGAACCAGCGGCGCGTCGTCGTCGCCGGTCGGCGGCAACAGGTCGCCACCTGGCGGCACCAGATCGTCGGCGGGCGCATTTTGCGCAGGCGGTGTGATGCCCAACTGGTCAATGACGGACGTGCCGGATGCGTTCTGTGCCGCGATGATCGTCAACGTGATCGACGTAATGGTGAACCCGATCCCGAGGATCCAGGTCACTTTGCCCAGTGCGGTCGCTGCTGGTCGGCCTGTGGCCGCACCACCTCCGCCGCCGCCCATACCAAGCCCACCCCCTTCGGAGCGCTGCATCAGCACCACGGCAATCAGGCCGAGGGCAAGGATCAGGTGGATGATCAGGACGACATTTTCCATGAAGCGTTCAAGGCTCTTTGCTGCGCGATGGGCGGTATCTATGCAAGTTTGCGAAGCGGGGCAAGGGCGGTTTCGGCCTCTGGACATTTGTGTACGTAGGGTTCCATGATCAGGCCATGCCCCATGACCATTCCGACCACGATCACCCGCATTCGCTGTTGCCCTCTGACCCTGCGTTGCGGGTCAAGGCGCTGGAAACCATCCTGACCCAGAAGGGGCTGATTGATCCCGCGGCTCTGGACGAGATCATTGACACCTATGAAAACAAGATCGGCCCCAAGAACGGCGCCCATGTCGTGGCACGGGCGTGGTCCGATCCCGCGTTCAAGGCTGCCTTGCTGGAGGACGCCGATCCGGTACTGGCGGAGCTGGGCTATTACGGGCGGCAAGGCGAACATATGGTGGTGGTCGAGAACACGGAAGCCGTACACAACATGGTCGTCTGCACGCTCTGCTCATGCTACCCGTGGCCGCTGCTGGGCATTCCGCCGGGCTGGTACAAGTCCGATGCGTACCGATCCCGCGCGGTGCGTGAACCGCGCAAGGTGTTGGCAGAGTTCGGTGTGACTTTGCCGGAGGGGCAGGCCATGCGCGTCTGGGATTCGACGGCCGAGGTGCGGTACCTTGTTCTGCCGCAACGGCCCGAAGGCACGGAAGGCATGGATGAGGTCGCACTGATGGCATTGGTCACCCGTGACAGCATGATTGGCTGCGGTCTGGCGGTGTCACCATGACGCGCGTGCACGATATGGGCGGTCGTTTCGGGGATGGCGCCGTGTCGCCAGAGCCTGAGGATGTGATCTTTCATGCCGACTGGCATCCGCGCGCGCTGGCGATCACGCTGGCATGTGGGTCGCTGGGGCTGTGGAACATTGATGTGTCGCGCCACGCGCGCGAGTGCCTGTCCCCCAAGGATTACGGGCGCTTTTCCTACTACGAGAAATGGGTGGCGGCGCTGGCTGATCTGTTGGTTGATACAGGGGCTGTGAGCCGCGATGAGCTGGCGCAGGGGGCGGCACAGGGGCCAAGCGATCTGGCGGACAAGCGGTTGGCTGCGGCGGCCGTGGCGGGAGTTTTGGCCAAGGGTGGCCCCGCGACGCGCCCCAGCAATGTCGCAGCCCTCTTCGTCGCAGGTGACACAGTGCGCATTCGATCACTGCCAGAGAATATGCAGGTGCCCGGTGGGCACACGCGGTTGCCTGCCTATGCGACGGGTGCGCTGGGTACGATTGTGCGACAGCACGGAAGCCATGTGTTGCCTGACAGCAATGCGCACCGATTGGGCGAAGCGCCTGAACCGCTCTATGCCGTGGCGCTCAGGGCGCAGGACATCTGGGCGCATCCGGAACATCCCGAGGATGAGGTGATCCTTGACCTGTGGCAAAGCTACCTGTCAGCCACATGACGCCCGAGCCGAGTTTTGAAGCCCCATGGCACGCGCAGCTCTTTGCTTTGACCGTGCATTTGAACGAGGCAGGGCATTTTGCCTGGCCCGACTGGGCTGCGCGCTTTGGCGCAACGTTAAAGCGGCACGGCCTGGCGAAAGAGTTGAATGGCGGGGACGATTACTTCGTCGCGTGGCTCGAAACACTCGAGGCGCTGTTGACCGAAACAGGGGCCGCCGAAGCGGCTGCGCTTTCGGATATGCGCGCGGAGTGGGAAGCCGCCTATCTGCGCACGCCACATGGGCAGCCCGTGACACTGGACTGATCCTTCATCTTGCCAGTTAGACTTCGGGGGCTTGGGGGCTGGCCCCCAAGAATGACTTTTTCCGCCAAAAAATCTTGGCGGGGTTGCTACTCGTCCACGTCGTCCATATCCGCCTGCCCCGACAGGCGCCGCCGCACATGGCTCCAGTTCAGGCCGACCCCCAGCACAAGCGACAGGGCGAACACGCCCAGCCATGTGTTGAGGTTGCCGTTGTCCAATGTGAGCAGGCCCAGGTCGTACAGCACCCACAACACCGCGCCGACGACGGCCAGCACCAGTGCCATGCCGAACCCGCCAATCGATCGTAGCGTGGCGCGCAGGTAGATGATGTAGCCGATCAGAAGAAGGAGGCCTGCCAGCACCGCAATCGAGAGGTTGCTTGGCCCGTGTTGCGCGGCCCATGCGACGTAGTTGTATTGGGTCGGATTGTAGGTGACGGCCAGAAGGCCAAAGGCGAAAAGCCAGCGTGCGAAAAAGCCCATCGGGGTTGGTCCTTGGATCGTGCTGATGCGTTGATGGCCTGAAACCTGCGTGGGCCGCAAGCCGCTGGTGCCTCCGGCGGTGGTATTTTTCGTCAGAAGAAACACAGATACCGGTTTGCCTTGCCCGTGCGTATCGCTATACGGACGCGGGTTTGCTTTCTGAAAGGGCATCAAATGGCCAATGTGGTGGTTGTCGGCGCACAATGGGGCGATGAGGGCAAGGGCAAGATTGTCGACTGGTTGAGCGAGCGGGCCGATGTGATCGCCCGCTTTCAGGGCGGACACAATGCCGGGCACACGCTGGTCATTGATGGTGAGGTCTACAAACTGCATGCGTTGCCTTCGGGCGTGGTGCGCGGCGGCAAGCTGTCTGTCATTGGCAACGGCGTGGTGTTGGACCCGTGGCACCTTGTGTCTGAGATTGAGACTCTGCGTGCCCAAGGCGTGAAGATCACGCCCGAGACGCTGATGATTGCCGAGAACACGCCGCTGATCCTGCCGATTCACGGCGAATTGGATCGGGCGCGCGAAGCTCAGAATTCCGTGGCCAAGATTGGCACAACCGGGCGCGGCATCGGTCCCGCCTACGAAGACAAGGTGGGCCGGCGCGTCGTGCGTGTGGCTGATCTGGCCGACCCTGCGACGTTGGAGCTGCGCGTCGATCGCGCCCTTGTGCATCACGATGCACTGCGCCGTGGTCTTGGCCTTGATCCGGTGGACCGCGATGCGCTGATCGCCAAGCTGGCCGAGGTAGCACCCGCCATCCTTGAATACGCCGCCCCCGTTTGGAAGGTGATGAACGAGGCGCGAAAGGCGGGCAAGCGCATCTTGTTCGAGGGCGCGCAGGGTGCGCTTCTGGACATCGATTTCGGCACGTACCCTTTTGTGACATCGTCCAATGTGATTGCGGGGCAAGCCGCAACGGGTGTGGGTATGGGCCCTGGGAGCATCGATTTCGTGCTGGGCATCGTCAAAGCCTACACCACCCGTGTGGGCGAGGGGCCGTTTCCGACCGAGTTGGAAGATGCGGATGGTCAGCGCTTGGGCGAGCGGGGGCATGAGTTTGGCACCACGACAGGTCGCAAGCGTCGTTGCGGGTGGTTCGATGCCTGCCTTGTGCGCCAGACTTGTGCGACCTCTGGCGTGAACGGGATTTCGCTGACCAAGTTGGATGTGCTGGACGGCTTCGAGACGCTGAAGATTTGCGTGGGTTATGAGTTGGATGGCGAAACGCTGGACTATCTGCCCACAGCCGCAGACCAACAGGCGCGCTGTACGCCGGTTTATGAAGAGATGCCGGGTTGGTCTGAATCGACAGAAGGCGCGCGCAGCTGGGCCGATCTGCCGGCCAATGCCATCAAATATGTGCGCCGGGTCGAAGAGTTGATCGACTGCCCCGTCGCGCTACTTTCCACGTCGCCCGAGCGTGAGGATACGATCCTGGTGCGGGACCCTTTTGCCGACTGAGGAGCCTCGCATGGCGCTGCGCTACAAGACCCGGAAATGGCTTGCCCTGTTGATCCTGATCGTGGCGCTGCCGCTTTACATCGTGGCGGCTGTGTCCATCGTAGGGCTGTTCGACCGGCCCCCGATCCTTGTTGAGCTGCTGATCTATGTCGGGTTGGGTGTCATCTGGGCCTTCCCCCTGAAGTTTGTCTTCAAGGGGATCGGTCAGCCTGACCCCGACGCTTGACGCGCCTGCCATGTGGCTTTGCTGAGCCGGTAACATTCATAAATGGCTGTTCCGCTGCTGAGCGTTCGCGTTTCTGTTGCGACGTGATCGACGCCGAGTTTCGCAGTGGCTTTTTGTGAGCGGACATTATCGGTACCGATGTGGAACCAGACGGCCTCCATGTACTGGAAGGCATGATCCAGCATCAGAGATTTCATTTCCCAATTCGCGGCACCGCCCCAATAGGCGCGCGTCAGGAAGGTAAAGCCGATTCCATATTCGCCAGGGCTTTCCGAGGCCGGGTAGTAGCGTGAGCAGCCAATGATGTCATTGCTGGCCCGGTCCGTGGCGACAAGCGTGCCGCCTTCGCGCAGAAGCATCTGGAAATAGGGCGCGAACACCTCTGGCTTATAGCGGTCAGGCGACGGGTGCACCGCCCAGATGGCAGGATCGGACGCCGCGCGCGCAAGTGCGCCTTCATCTTCGGCCTGCAAGGGGCGCAGATGAAGGGTGGGGCCGGTCAGTGTGGGTTGGTCTGGAAAGCTCATATGCGCATCAGCCATGAAAAAAGGCGCCTGTTCAAGGGCGCCTGTCAAGAGTTCATTTGCTGGACTTAGCCTGCTTCGCGTTGGTCCGGGCGGTAGCCGATATCGCTTGTCACGGCAAAGCGGCCCCCTCTGATCTTTTCGATCTTGCCCGCGCGCAGCAGCTGGCCGAACGAGCGCAGCCCGTCTTCGCGGCTGAAGTCGCCTTGTTCGACCTGACGCACCTTGGTCATCAGTTGCGGGCGCGAGAATTGATCGCGGCCTTCCACGAAGCTCAGGTAGCTTGCGGCGGCTTCCAGCAAGGACGGCAGGTCATGCGCGCCCATTTCGGACGCGTAGTCAGCGAAATTGCCTGCGTCTTCGGTGCTTGTGCCGTCATCCATCGCCGCCACACGGCGCGGTGTGACAGGGCCCTTGGGCGCCGTGTCAACGTCAACACGTTGTTCCGCAACCAACTTGAGTGGCGCGGGGCGGTCGCTGCCCGGGCGCTTCGCACCTTCGCTGCGCGCTTCGGGACGGCGTGGTTTGACTACAGAGGCGAGATCCGAGCGGAACGCGCCTTCCTCTTCTTCGTCCTTCTTGCCGATGTCGGCATCCGCCTTTTTTGCCATGACCGCAGCCTTGAGATGCTGGAAGGCGTTGCGGCGGCGCGACCCTTCCGGTTCATCCATCTGGTTTTCGGCCTCGGCCATCAGGCGTTGCACGTCATCATCTTTGACGGCTTCGGGTTCTTCGGACGTGTCTGCCTCAGCTTCGACTTCATCAATGTCGGCGTCGCCGTCAATGTCTGTGTCGACGTCCTCTGATATCGGCAACTCCGCCTCGACCTCGGCCAGTTCAGCCAGCAGTTCGGCTTCATCTTCTGCCGACAGGGTGCTTTCGGCGGTCGAGTCCTCGACCTCTTCAAGCGCACCGCTGGCAATGGCCGCGTCGATGTCCGCGCGCTTGACCTTGATCACGCGTGCGCGGGGGTGGGCGGATGCCTCCTCCGCTTCGGGCGCATCGGCCTCTGCGCTGTCGTCAAAGAGGTTGTCGGCTACGTCCTCTTCCGATGCAGGTGCATCGTCATCGGCTGCCATCAATGCCGCCAGCGTGTCGAGACCAAGATCATCGTCATCATCCGCTTGCGAATCGGACGCGGCCACGATCACCTCTTCTGCTTCTGCTTCTGCTTCTGCTTCTGCTTCTGCTTCTGCTTCTACCGGTGCATCAGATTTATCGGCTTCAAGGCGGGCCAGGATGTCACCGATGTCGTCTTCGTCATCATCGGCTTGGTCAGCCAGCGCGTCATGGGCCGCTTCAAAGTCTTCGGCGGCAGAGATGCGGATATCTTCAGCCGCAACATCTTCGTCTACAGCTTCGGTGATATCTTCGAAATCGACTGCCGGGGCAAAGGCCTCGGCATGTTCGTCTTCGAACATCTCTTCGTCTTCTGCCTCGTCCTGGCTTTGCGAGACCACAGCGCGGATGCGCTGCAGCTTTGCCGCAATGCTGTCAGGTGCCGCATCGGCCATGTCCGCAGCGGTCGCGTCATCAACCAGTTCGGCTTCGACAGGGGTTGTATCGACTGTCGATTGGGCAAAGAATTCTTCGGCTTCGGCTTCGGCTTCGGCTTCGGCTTCGGCTTCGGCTTCGGCTTCGGCTTCGGCTTCGGCTTCGGCTTCG
>NZ_CANMBJ010000004.1 GCF_947496075.1 uncultured Tateyamaria sp. | reverse complement strand
ACGCCGGTGGCGTCGTCGACCCCGTTGGCGATGGGGGCGGTGGGGGTTACGACGAGGGAGAAGGTCTCGAGGATCTCATTGATGGTGTCGCCGATGATATCGACGGCGACGGAGGCGACGGTTTGGCCTGGGGCGAAGGTGACGGAGCCTGAGGTGGCCACATAGTCTTCGCCAGCCAGTGCGGTGCCGTCGGCGGTGCTGTAGTTGAGCGTGATGCTCTGGTCGAAGGGTTGGGAGAGGCGGATCTCGAACACGGCCTGCTGGCCGCCGGTATCGGTCTCGAAGACCAGCGGGTCGGAGACAAAGAGGGCCAGGTTCTGGCCGCCATCGCTGTCGAGGATCACACCCGTCGCCGTCAGCACCGGTTCACCGCCCGACAGGATGGCGTTGACCGGATCGCTGAGTTCCAGGGTGAAGTTCTCGTCGAACTCGTCCAGGTCGTTGCCGTTGATGCTGTAGGCGATCTCGGCCTGGGTGCTGCCCGCGGGGATGGTCAGGGTAAAGGTGTCTTCGGCCGAGGTGCCGCTCACATCGCCGCGCCCCACCAGGGCCGTGCCGTCCTGCACCGCCCGGTACTGCACCGTGATGTCCGACAGCGACGCCTCCGACAACCGCACCTCAAACACAATCGTGCTGGTCCCTTCGATGACGACAGACGGCAAAACAAGTATCTCTGGCAGCATATTTTTTCCAAATATCAATATGTGATGGTTATAGTATTCTTCAAAATTCGGTGGCTTGCAGGATAAGGCAAAACCATCTCTTCACTTTTTGAAATAAAATGAGAGTTGTAAAGTGTTTTAACTTTACCGGCTTTCTATCTTGGGACAGTGTTACCGGAAAAATAGAATATTTCGTGTGAGATTCTTGCTTTACTCCTATCGTTTTCCTTAGATCGCTCTCCGACGAATGCGTGTATTGGTTGAATCTTTCGAGACGTTGGCTTTTAAATAAAGACCAATAGAATAGGTAATTATGAGCTTATTGGGTCAAAGCTAGGTGTTGGCTGCGCGGATGGTATTCTATCACGGATTGAGCGAGATGGGCGCCCGAGAACATCTTTGTTCAATAGGTAAATGCATTGGTTAATCGCGGACTGTATGCTTTCACATTTTTGTTCCGTGCACAAATTATATGCAACTTCTCGCGCACTATCGGCTCATTGAGGCTGGCATCAGACCGATAAGAGTTCTCTTGCTCTGCGGCCATTCGCATCACATTAGCTCAAACGGTTGCAGCTTCGACGGGCCACAGCGCAGCATCATCAAACCAACTTCAATGTCGAGAAGACGCGCTGCAGCGTCAGTCAGATTGACGGACGTCTCCTTTGGGCCGGGAGTTCTGCTTACCGTTGAGCGGCGGCCTCTACTCTCCTGTAGCGGCAAGCGCCCAGTCATGCTGTCCAGCGCGCGATCTTGTGCCGGATCGCGTGGAATGTGGGCCATTAGCAAGAGGGGCGTGATCGTCAGCACAGCTTGATGTGCCCCGATCATCACCGTCAGAAAGACGCCACTCAGAACTGGGATGCATAGCTCAAAGCAATTCACGGGCCGGTCAGGACAATCCCGAATACGCCTACGTAAAGCCGATTTGGACGGCCCGCGAGGCAAGGTGTTCCCAATGTGGTGCTGCCTCGGGCAGTCGTGATTCAGCGGCGATGCGTTTGGTTCAGAACAGGCGCAGGACAAACAACGCAGCCAGAGCCAACGCAAAGACCACCTCAAACTGGAAGAGTGCCGTATTGGCCAGTTGCGAGACGTTGTCGAGGCCTTTCAGACAACCGTAGCCGATTAAACCAGCTGACAGCCAATGAACGGTCTTCGTGACGAACCCATGCGGTTGCGCAGTCTGCGTCATGTCGGGTGTCCTTGTGCAGTTATCGGCTTAGGCAGCTGCAGCGGTGTCTTCTTCAGTCGGCTGCGTAATCGCAAGAAATGGGGTAGTCAGAATCGCCGCGCCGATGGCGAAGATGGCCAGCAGGCTGACGGCCGCAAGCCCGAGGCCAGCCATCGCAGCGCCAAAGGCAAAAAGGGCAGCGGCAGATAGGGCGGATTTTGTCTTGGTGATGAGGGCGTTCATGTCAGTCTCCAGTGTCATGCTTATTTCGATGACACTGATATGGAGAGCGGGTTTTACCGGTGCCTGACCAGAACTTTACAAATCTGCAAACTTCAAGACGACCTTCAGGCCAGGGCGATCGTCACCCCCATTTTGTGGCCCCAGCAACAGGTTCGCCCCATGCCGGTCAGCCACGGCGCGGACAAGGGCGAGCCCAAGCCGATACCCTCACTCCGCCGCGATTGATCCAATCGTTCCATTGGTTTGATGATCTCGTCATAATACTCTGGATCAACGCCAGCAGCATCGTCGGCCACACCCACAGCTTCGCCATTAGCAATCAGGGTGATCTCATTCCCACCATGAACAAGCGCGTTCTGGATCAGGTTTGCGAGCGCCTGCACCAGCATCTGCTTGTCCGCCTGAACGCGGCCCGAGTCTGATGCTGCGACCATCAGTTCCTTGCCCTCATCTTCGACAACCGGACCAGATATCTCTTCCAACTCTGCGACAAGCTCACCCAATTGCACCGTCTCAAACCCGTCCTGCCCTTGAGCGGCCTCAATCCGGGCCACGCGCATTATAGCGTCAAAGATCTCGGACAAACGTTGTGCTTCCTCCAGCGCATCCTCGCGCTCTTTTTCCTCCGGCAGCATCTCCAACCGCGACCGCAGGCGGGCCAGAGGAGTGCGCAAATCATGGGCCAGACTGGCGCTGAGGTTGCGGGTTTGAGCCACGAGGCTCTCTAACTCTCCGGCAGCGCGGTCCAATTGACGTGCGATATCGTCGAGATCATCGCGGGACCGGGTATTCCCAGTGCGGGCTGAAAGATCACCAGCCGCAAGGCGGGTGAGCGCCCCATCAATCCGAGCCAATCGACGCTGCACGAGCGCGCCCGCAAAGAGTCCAATCGTCAAACTGATCGCAATGACCAGCGCCGTCGTAGTCCACAGAATGCCGGCCAGCACTTCCTCGCTGTCTTCAAGCGGCACGGCCATCATCACGCGTGTGCCTGTTGGACAGGACTGGCAGTGGCAATGAAACCGCTGCATATATGCTCGCTGACGATCGCCTAACTGTCATGTTTTGCTCGTTCTCTGGCCCGCCGCAAATCATGCGACTGTATGGAAATGGCACCTCGATGGGTTGGCACAGCGCGGAATTTGAGGGGCTGATTTCACAATACTACGGTGGCACTACACCTTTTGGTACAAGACAGATCATGAAGTTGAGATTTGATCTCGTACAAACATCTTGTGGCTACGGTGTGCCTCTATTTGACTACAAGGGAGAGCGTACCGCGATAGAAAACTGGCACGGCAACAAGGGACCAGATGGTATCCAGTAATACTGGGAAGAGAACAACCTTAGTAGTATGGGCGGCCTACCCACGGGTCTTGAGCTTAACAAAGACTAGGAATCAAAACGGCTGTTTTGTCCGGCGTTTTGTGAGTTCGCAAACCTTGAGATGTTGCGCTTGCGGCGAATGTCCGGAAAACGGGCTGCGACAGCAGCATGATGCCTTGGTGACCAAGGTCGGGCTTGGGCTGCTCTCAATGATGTGAGGGTGGATGTAGAGCAAGCCAATCGTTTTCTCGAAGGCTGTATTCGTGATAGCCAACGACAAACCGCGCCCCTGCGGATTGGGTATGAGTAGAGAAAGCGAATTCTTGAGCTTAGTGCTTCGGCAAAAACCAGAAGAGATCGGTCTTCAGCTTGATAAGCATGGTTGGGTTCGTGTTGATGACCTGCCGCGAAAGTTGAAAAAAGCCAACAGAAAGCTCAGCCGCGGTGAACTCTTTCAACTGGTCGAGAGCAGCGACAAAAAGCGTTTCACTCTGTCTGAGGATGGCCTGCGGATCAGGGCTGCTCAAGGTCATTCTATTCATGTAGATTTGGGCTGACCTGATCCCCTGTGAGTCCGCTGTTTTAAGTTCGCTCTGTTCAGGTTTTCCGAAAAAAGAGACAAACTACGTGTCATCTCACACTGATTTCAGTGGTGAGCCGTGCAGGGTTCGAACCTGCGACCCACTGATTAAAAGAAACGTGCTCTATTACACCACATCACATCAACACATCGCATACGGCATATTTTATTGATTTATTTTATATACTTAAAGGAAATCATCTCATCAGATCGCATCGGAACTGTTTTGTTTGCGTCATATTGGTGCTACCTTGGTGATACCAAATTTAATGCGAAGGATATGAAATGGACTGTCAGACTTTGGCCAATCCGACCCAACTGACCACACTAAAGCAAGACGGCAAAACGCTTGCCTGCCGTATCAATCACCCAGCTCTATCAACT
This sequence comes from uncultured Tateyamaria sp., assembly GCF_947496075.1. GTDB lineage: Bacteria > Pseudomonadota > Alphaproteobacteria > Rhodobacterales > Rhodobacteraceae > Tateyamaria. The sequence goes on along the minus strand of NZ_CANMBJ010000004.1, from coordinate 942,333 downwards.
GGGCTGACTATGATGCTTGACGCACCCGAACACCTCTTCGCAGATGAGATTGCAAGCTACGATCAAGGCATGGTCCAAACTGATGGCAAACTTGCGAATGATCTTATTGCAGCCCTTACGGGTCACAATGTACTCCCGCTGCGCGCCGCCGAAGACCTCGCGGATAAGTGGGACTTGGCTGCTCTAAAGTTCTCACAGCGTTCGGGTGACCAGTCGATTTCGAATCATGTCGGCTAAGGCAAAAGTCAAACTGACCAAAGAGCGAATTCGACAATTCTCCACTCCGCCGACTGGGGAAGCGACCTTGTGGGACACTGAAGTGCTTGGGTTAGGAGTCCGCTGTCTGCCAAGCGGCGTGAAGTCCTATATCGTCAGCTACCGCAGCGGCTATGGTCGCAGCGGTACGGCGAGGCGCATAACCCTTGGGAAAGTCGAATCTCTGCGCCTAGAAGACGCACGGGAAGCGGCTTTGGAGATCCGCGGAGCAGTGCTCAAAGGTCGCGATCCCGTAGAAGAACGACGGTTGGCGCAACTGGAGGCGAAGAAGCCAAAGTTGACGTTATCGACAGCGCTTGAACGCTACAGCGCTGACCAAGAACGCAGGGGCGTGAAAGACCGAAAGTCTGTATCGTCTTCTCTGAACCTTCACCTTCTAGGCCATGTCGGTGACGTGCCACTGCATGACGTCGATCGCCGCTCAGTCGTAGAAGCTGTGACGCTCTTGGAGACTAAACCGCGACCAGACGGAGGTATTGGGTTCCCAGGGGCTGCCAAAGCACTGCGCAGTAACGCTTCGACGTTCCTGAAATGGTGCGCCGATCAGGGCATGATCAGCGCAAACCCTCTTCAAGGATATCGTGCGGCTCGGAAGACACGCGAACAGCGCCTGCAACAGCCCGGCCGGGAACTCCGCGAAAGTGAGTTGATCGCAATCTGGTCAGCCACAAAGAGCGAGGAAGTGAACCCAGCATTCGGGGCTTTACTGCGCGTGCTGATCTTGACCGGGCAGCGCAAGACTGAGACAGCGCGCATGCGCTGGGAAGACCTGGACTTAGCTGAAGGGCTTTGGCGCATACCAAAAAGCGAGACAAAAAATGGCGTTGCACACGAGGTCCCGCTACCGAAAGCTGTAGTTGATGCAATCCAGTCCGCGCCGCGAGTGGTGGGTGACTGCCCATGGGTCTTCTCGACCAACGGAAAAACGCCAATGTCAGGATGGTCAAAATTGACCGCGAAGCTGCGTGACGCCTTAGGCGCGGTTTTTCCCGATAACAGCGAAATCGAGCATTGGACATTGCACGATTTGCGGCGCACTTTCCGGTCTGGTTTGACCCGCCTGGGCGTAAATCCGGAAGTCGCGGAAATCATGCTGAACCATCGGCCCGAAACTCTGATCGCGGTTTATGACAGGGAACCTAGGTTGGGCGAAAGAAGGGAAGCCGCGGAACGTTGGGCGCTGCACGTCAGCAGCATTCTTGACCCAGATGCTGGCAAAAACGTCGTTCAGATAGGACGCGCCGACAGCGCTGAAGAACCGGCCGTCTAGTGGGCGGCCTGTAAAGCGGCATCCACCGGTCACTTCGGAGGCATGAAGCGAAAGCACTCATCAAGATGAGAGTCATATGAACGAAAACAAAAAGCCTACCGAAGACGTCGCATTTGAGACGGTTCGAAAGATCAGGCGCGCCAACCACGAAAACGAAAAGATCAAGCTCTGGAAGCAGCTGACGAAAGAGCTTGATATAGACGCTGCGCTTGCGGCGAAGTTCACCGTTAGCGGGGATGAAGAGACAAACGTGCAGCTTCGTGAATGGTCACTATTAAGAGACGCTTGTTCGACCATGGTCGACCTTTTCCCAAGGGGGTCAGACGCATGGAAGGTACTAGTGAAGCTGTACATTTCGTTGTTCGAGCGCACCGCCGAAGACTTCGGTGAGAGCGGATTTCTGGACCCGATGCCCAGCGGAAAAAGAGGACAAAGGCCGCCGAGTGTAAGGGTTGTAAGCTCAAAGAGCGAGATTTTGGAGCTGATAGGTTTCCTGCAGGGTCGTTACAGCATTTCTTTCAACTCAGCGGTCGACATGCTGTCCGAACACGGTCTGGCAGTGAGTCCGAAGACAGCAGAAGGATACATCGCTCAACTAAGCCGTTTGGGTGGATTTGGGGGGACAAAGGATGCCGCGCTTAAGCTTGGAGAGCAAGCTAGACTAGTGGCAGTGGACTCTGGTGCCACTGAACTTTCCCCCTTCGCTCTGAAGCAAATCCAGAAATTCGAAGCACTTCTTAAAGATCGCGATCAGCTCGCACATTTGGCTCAACAAGCCCAAATGCGTTCAAAAACAAACCGCTAGCCCCTGCTCCCCTTTTGAATTGGGAAACTCAGAGGAAGACTCAGCGGTTTGTGTCTGCCCATGCTCCGTCTAACTTTAACATGTCGGAGCGCATCACGTGTTCAAACTACAAGAGACAGAAACTTGGCTCGACGTAGCTAGCAGAAGTCAGGGCCAAGCCCCTGTGGTACTGGACTGCTGGGTCAGTCTTGCCGAGTTCCGTCGTTACATCAGTGCGCCCTTCGACGAGTTTTTCGCATTGATTTTGGACCAAACGGCGATGGTGCCCATGGTGTTAGCCGAAGATGGGTCCCTGCGTGCAGGTTACGCTGGCCGGGGACATTATGCGCGCCTGTCGAGGGAAATAGAACGGCTACGAAGCCTCCAATCCAATTCGTACCTTCTCGATGATCCGCGATTGTATCCCGCGTCTGAATTCGCACGACGTTTCGGGTTTCAGTTCGAGGACCTCGTTTTGAGTAGAACCCAAGACCGCTTGCCCGCGCATTTTGTCGCCGATGGATGCGTATTCTTCCCAAGGGACAACGCACTTGCATGGGCGAAGTCGCGCATTGTGCCCATTGAAAACGAGAGGACAGACTAGCATGAAAGCGGACAACCCAGATCGTTTGATGACCTCCCAGCAACTGGCAGAAATCATGGGCGTGAGCCTGATCACACTGTCTAGGTGGCGCTCAGCGGAAAAGGGCCCGCCATTCATCCGACTCGGACCCACAAGTGTGCGATATTCCGTTTCCGCATATCAAAAATGGCTTCAAAGCCAGGCTGGGTAAGCGCAACAGCGGTGTGCGCCCTGGCGCCAAACTCTCGAAAATCTAAAGGGTGATCAATGGCGATGGCCAATACAGTTCCCAAGTCGATCGGGCGGCTGACACTTGACCGATTGCCATCGGGTCCGGTCTGGGACGCAGCCTGTTCCGAGAAGAACTGGCTAATCTGGAAAGAAGAACTGAGACCTGACGGCAAGCTGGCAAAGATCCCTTGGAAGAGTGGCTGCCCCGCTGATCGCAACGTCGCTGCAGACATGAATTTCGACAATATTTTGAAGGCTCTTGAAGTCGCCCAAATGATGTCAGATGGCGATATCTTTGGTGTTGGATATTTTCCCAGGGTTGGGGCTGCGATGCGCGGTTACGATTTTGACAACTGCGTAGAAGATGGAAAGATAGCGAACTGCGTTAAAGAATTGTTCACCAACCCGGAAACCTATGTAGAAATCTCCCCGAGTGGGACAGGTCTTCGCGCATGGGCCGCACCAATTGGCGACGGCCTTGATGACGCAGGCAGTGAGAAAAACGGCTTTGGGCACAGCGGAACCAACGGCAAGTTTTTCACGTTCACCGGCAACCAGATCCAAGGCAGTCCGTCACAGATCAATGCCGCACCATTGATGCGTGCCCGTATTTTTTCCGTCGCGGGATCGTCGAAAAAGCACTCTTCGGCTGCGCAATGGGACGGACCGCTAGAAGAAGTCGATGACGCTCAAGTACGGCGACGAATTAGTAACCTTAAAAACAGTGACGATGATTTTGCTCGCCGGTGGGATGGCGACAAAACCGGCCTTGAAGACCAAAGCCGCTCAGGGCTCGACTTTGCCGTCATTGGCCACCTTGCGCGCGATGGTTTCAACTTTTCTGAGGTCGTGCATGCGCTTTGCCATGCGTATGAGCAACCCAGTGCTGCAGTCTCAGACTGGCAAAACGGAAAAGAACGCCAGATGCGGAGAACGTTCAGTAGATCGTTGCCGCCGCCTAGACCCAGTGCTGAAGAAGAATTCGGCTTTGTAAGCAATCAGCCGGCCAACGCACATCTCGCCCCCGCGGGGATAGCTGAGCGCAAGCGATCAGCCGTTTGTTCGCTGTTTGATAATCCATGGCGGGAACGTGACCTGACATCGATCCCCAAGCCTAGTTTTCTATACAATAGCTTCTTCGCCCGCGGATACGTATCAGTTACCGCAGCGCCGCCTAAAGTCGGAAAATCATTCCTTTCGATCGCCGAAGCGGTCGACATGGCCACCGGTCAGGGGTTTCTGACCGAGGAACCGCAAGAGCCACTGAAGGTCGTCTACTTCAACAAAGAGGACGACCAGGACACATTGAATTCCCGGGTTTCAGCTGTGCTGACCCACTACGACATCGCCCAAAGTGCGATTGCTGGCAGGCTATACATAGTCTCTGGTGTAACGAGCGACTTTCACCTGATTTCCGGGGACAGCACCGTACAAATCAATGAGGATGCTTTCGCCGGGTTGGGTGACTTTGTTACAGCGCAAAAGCCCGATGTCATAGTTCTCGATCCTTTGCAGGACCTTTCCCAAAGTCCGGAAACCAATGAAGTCTTCCGGATGTTGGGCGGTCGATTTCGCCGGTTCGCATCGACGCACAATGTGGCCATCGGACTGGTCCATCATACTCGAAAACCCCAGAGGGGTTTCGACCTAAACATTGACGACATGCGCGGTGGCTCAGCTTTACGAGGCGTCGCAAGGTTCAGCAGAATTCTTGCACCGATGACGGAGAAAGAGGCTGCCCATCTAGGGGTGAGAGATCACCGGTACTTTTTCCGTGTCGCCGATGCAGAAAGCAACCTCGCGCCCCCAACTTCAGAGCACAATGCGTGGTTCAAACGCCAATCTGTACGAACACCCGCCGGATATTCGGTTGCGGCAGTCCAAAGGTGGGCGGCCCCAGACATGAACGTCGATGACACTCCGGAGAACGCGGCCAAGGTTCGGGCCGCGATAGAAGCAGCGCCCAACCTTCTGCGAAAAGACCACAGAGCGGAAGCATGGGTGGGCAAGCTGATTGCCGACCGATTGGGCTGGGACGCTGAAGACGCCCACGATAAATCCCGCGCAAAGCACTTGCAAAAGGTCTGGACCGCGGCAGGATATCTTGCCGAATTTATCGCACGTGAGAACGGCAAAGACGTCCCATTCATTAATGTTGGCCCAGTTGATCCGATGGGCAGCATTCTCTGAGATGTTCCAAAAATCGAAAACCAATCGGGTTTTTGTTAACGGCGCTGCCAAAGATCACCTTGGTAATCCGCACTTATCCGCAGTAAACCGCAGTTCATCCGAAGACAGCGTAACTCCCACTCCCGCACCCCCGCACTGGTAGTGCAGGGGGTATGGGGGAGTGCGGGGGGTATGGCGGCATAACATTCTGCCACCGACCGCACTCCGCAATCCCCCGCAGTCTGCGTCGCGCGCAAACCCCCTGTGAAATCCAACGTTTCTGAACTCAGGTTACGAATGGCCCGACCGCGCAGGCGAAAAGCCCATTAACGAAACCGCCTTGGAGCGCCCAACGACAAGCGTAGATGAAGAATTCGAGTTGCATCGCAGAATATGCCCCATCAATCGAATAGCTGTCTGAGTACGTTCCTTCTGACATTCTGAACACGCCGGACCCGTCATTGAGCCTGCACGACCAATTACGCAAATCGAAAACCTTGCAATCGCGATACTCGGTGACACCAAGCCAGGTCTTCGACAAAACACTGGTTCCCGAGGTCCGGTACTCGGTTACCAAGCCTGGCTGCTTGTCTGGCAGGCCACCAGATCTGTCAGTGACATCGATCAACTTAAAGACGCGCACTGAATCGTTCAAAAACGGGTCGAAGGAAGCGGCGATTGTCCAGAGGATGGCGAAGCAGCAAATGGATAAGGCTAGAAAACGCATTCCTGTCACTACGCCGGATCGGCATGGGTGGACAGACCGGCACAGAGAATAAGTGTTGGACTATCAAGACTCGAAAGTGGCCAGCAATGGCGCTGCATTTGCACAAGTCGGAATGCGCGGAGAGCAGACTTTGTGCAGCTTGCGCGAGTGGCACCTGTGTAGCACTTAGCGCCATTGCCCTACTACCTAGTTGCTACGAGAGCAGTCACCAGCTTGAAGTCCATTGCGTGCTTTCATCATGACAGCAATCGCCGATGCACAACAAATCCGAACCAATCATTACTTCGCACCGTTGCACTTTGCGGTAGTGTTGGTCGCTCTATCATCTCGACATGGTGTTGACCTCGCATTGGAAACACAAACCGACCCCATCATTCGAGTTCTCTCGAGGTCTTGAAGGTTGAATTCCATCAGGCGCAGAAATAACTAGGCACATGGCCCTGAAGGGTAAATCCAGTGCCGAATCTAGTGTGTCTGCAATCTGATTGGGCTCGATATTTTCCCAACAACCGCTGGATTTCCCATTGTCATCCATCTCATGGAAAACAAACAGAATCTGCCCTTTAAGCAAATAGAATGCCACAACGTTCAAATTGCAATAGCCTGAAGATATCTGGCTAACAGAGTAACCCGCATTCTGTCCGGTGGCGCTAAGATCTATCGGATCAGTTGGTTGCAAAGTCCGGTGTTCGTCAAATTCAAGTGGCCAATCTAACAGAATGTCGCTGTAAACCGAAAATCGAAAACCGCTGCCCCGGTTGCTCAAGACTGTTACGAAGCCGCCTACCGACGGCACATCACTATCGAGAACTACATTCCTCATCGCAGAATAGAGACTACTTGCAGGTGATCCGGAGTTTTCGTCCGCGAACAGTACGGCGCTGATCGCTTGGCCGTGCTCGTGTCGGCGGCGTTGTTGGTGCTCGATTTCTCGAAACCGTTCGTAAGCGTTTTTGTCCCCGATCCAATGCGTTTTTGCAGAACTGTGAGTGCGTGACCCGTCGCGAATCGTCACAATTTTGGCTGGGCTTGCAAACGCAACAATATAGTCATTAGCTGTGTTGTTGCTCGAATTCTCAAAAAAGCTGATGGTAGTTGCAAAGTTTGCGCCCAGTGGAAAAGAAGTCCTGAACTCACGAATGGAAGCCATAGCGAGTTCGGGTGATCCGCTGAAGGAAACGCAGGTTCCAGAATTCAAACAGACTGACTTCAGGACACCTTCCCGAATGGGCAGCGACATCCCATGCTCAGTTAACATTGTGTCAGCGGCTATCGACAGACAGCCATTTTCGACGCGCGCAACGATTAGAGTCATACTTGCTTAGCCTATTGCAGTGCATTAGTCACTTTAAGGCGCATTCTATTCTGGATGCCGCGTTCTTCTAGTGCTTGCACTTGGGAATACCGAGTTGCGAACCGGCCCGGCTTAGATGAATGCAATTTATCTACACTCAGTCACTAGTGCTAACCGTCGTGCGATCGTGGGATTTTCATGAATGTAGACCTTTAACGTGAGTTTTGTAGCGTTGGCGTCGATTAATGTCTGATCAGAAAAGCCAGGCCTGAGACTAAGCGACTACAACGAAGGTTCGCAATCTGCCCGCCCAGAGGGTCGCTTCGCGCCTGCAGCGAACGGATGCTTCCAGTGGATTCTGATTGTCCTTGTCCTTGTCAGTATCGCCGCATAGCATCCATCTGTTGGGAGCAGTTAAATGAACAATAGCCTAGACGCGTTGCAAAAGCAGTTGTTGGGTGATGGCCCTGCGGAAAAGCAAGTTCTACTGCTGAAACTTTTGCATGAGTTTGAGACCGCGCCAATGTTTGGTGCGAAATACATAGCTGACGCTGATTCTGCGCCTCAACGATGGATCGCACGTGTAGGTGCTTTGCTTGCACGTTTAGGTATCGAGCACAAACATAGGTTCCGAAGCAACCAACAAACGTCAGTTCAGTTTTGGTCAGTTTCGAGGGAGCCGTTTCGCCAACAGCTTCTTGCCGCAGCCGAGGAAATCAAGCTTGCTTTGGAACTTGATGGGCATGAGTACATCGGGAAAGTCTATGCCTCGCAACAGCAATACGATTTCTTGCGTGATCTAAGTGAGATTATACTAGGGGCACGAACTGAGGTATTTGTCGTCGATCCGTACTTTGATGGCAAAGCTTTTGAAACATATCTTGGTCCACTTGGAGGCGATTGTTCGATCAAAATTCTTTGCAGTAGATATTCGAGTGAAGTTGCCGGCCACGTCACGGCATTTGCCGCACAGCACAACGTCAAGCCGGAACTACGCAAAAGCCAGAACCTTCATGATCGACTAGTAATTGTCGACGGCTCAGATTGTTGGATTGTGGGTGGCTCGATCAAAGATGCAGGTAAGAAACCTACTTACTTGGTGCCGCTTCAACCCGGCATCGCGCCGACCAAGGTCGACATATATGAAAGCATTTGGCGTGACGCAAAGCCTGCATAGCCCGCTTCTGATTGCCTTTCTTGAACGCATCTGAATGTCAGAACATGCCATCGTTGGAACGTGTGGATTTTAGCGCGCTCCACAGATGGACATGCTCAATTGATGGAAACAGTCGAACATACCCAGTTAATCTTGGTGGCTCGGGCGGAATGTAAACTTTGACCTTTTCCTCAGATTGAGAGAGTACGGTTACGGTTTCGCCCACCCATGTTTTAAGGCTAACAGCATCGCTCAAGTCAATTCTTTGCGAAGAGTGAACTTTCCGTGGTCCGGCATACGGAGAAAACGTTCCGAGAATTTCTTCGTTGGTAATACGCCTGTATCGGTCTGACCGGTCTCTAAAGGCAGGCGTGACGTCTCCAATTTCTGCGGATGAAAAACCGGAAACTGTTACGAACGTTCCGTTGGAGACGAGCTCGTCCACTAGGGGCAGAAAATCACCATCTTCACTGTACAATGTACATGACTGCATGATGCTTCGGTATGAGTACCTAAGCGCCTCAATGGCTAACTGCACATCGACGCCCTCTTGTTTTGTTACATTCCTTTTATTGGTTGTCCGCCCTAGTCGCAGGATCACACCATCCTGCTCGCGCCAGTTCTTCAACCATCGCGGCAACACCTGATCTGACTTGGCTGCGTGATAAAGGTAAATCCTGTCAAATTCATATGGAACGACGGCGGAAATATCCAACTTTTCAACTAGATCGCTCGGTGCCTTTGCTCGCGAAAGCACGTCCGAAAACCCCCGAAACAAGTTATCAGCATCGACAAACGCAAAGTGCGGCCGACGGCCAACCGGCTCGGCCTCATCGTAATCAACCATGTTACCTCCTAACGTTTGGGTGATTTACACGCCACTGTCCCAAACCGTTTCCTTATCCGATCGCGTACCCAAATCGCCTTGATGTTCCTTTTTGTCTTGGCTCAGTAGTTCGAAAACAACCCACAGGCCTCTGCAAAATGTTCGCCAAAGGCCGATAGCTTTACTTCCAAGCAAATTTGAGAGCCGGCGGGACTTTGAGCAATCACCCGGTCAGGAGACGCTAACGTGTCCGCTTCGTTCTGGATCATCTGCTTGGCTACGTTGTCTATCATCTGTTTCCATTGACGCGGGTCAGCACCACGCCCCGGAACACTGGGCAGGGTCGGTAGGCTGCGAGTGCTGCTTTTGACTACCAATCCAAGACGCAACAAATTGAGCGACCATGCGCCGCCCGATAACTCATCTATGCCATGCAGCTTTGCCCTGCTCTCAATCGCGGCGATAGCCTCTTGTTGAAGCGAATAGTAGAAACGGTTTGCTTCATCTAGTCGTTCTTTTTCGTCGTCACTGGTGTTCCGAAAATCCTTGGGCGCAAACCCCTCTTGCAGCCGCTGCATGTCAGCGTTGGCGTTCATAGTGAACGCAAGGAAGTCGACAATCTTGGCGTCCGTAGTCGTCAGGTTCTTCAAAACCTCAACAAATGGGCGCTCGATCGTGATTCCAGATTCCGGATCCAAGGCTTTAGCAAAAAGGCCCGCCCATAGTTCTCTGACCGTCTCATCCCCGCTTAAGGACATGCCCTCAAGAACCAGATGGATATCTTCCTCTTCAGGTGGTGTTATGTCTTTCATTTCAACGTCAGCGGCGTCTAAGCGTCCACGGGTTTTGTCTAAGGCGGCTTGCAGGTTAGCCTGGCGTTTGTGACGCATGCGGTCGGCGAAGATGCCTATGTAGTCGCCTGCCAGACTGCCAAGTTCCTTGGCAGAAGGGCTAAGAAGATGGGAAACAATGTCACCTAAGCTGCGGTCGATTTCTTTGCCAAGTTCGACGTTCACTGCAACTTTTTCATTGTCTTGAGAGTTTTCCGTCATACTCGATCATCCTTACGAGCCATGGGTCTCTAGGCAACGGCTCGAATTCAAAAGACACCTGCATTGTTCAGCATACAAGCCGGCATGTCATGGGCGCCGCCTAAAACCCTTCTTGATATTTGCTCGTTTACTGGCACGAATCCAATTTGCTTAGATAATCGATCCATGCGATATTTCCTTAAGCGTATTCTCCTGCCTCGCTAGCACGGACTCCCAGGTTACCGGTTGAGACTGCGAGGCACGAATATGGCAACTGTAGCTGAACAAATTGAAGCACGGCGCCAACAGCGACCCAAGGGGCCGACAGTAGCTGAACAATTGGCGGCACGCCGCGCTGCGATGCAGTCCGCGGCAGAGGCACGGCAAGATCCCAACGCTGTCGAGCGTGTTGGTCGCCAGCTTCAGATAGGCACCCAAGGCGCGGGCCGTGGTGTTGCGGATCTAATGGGATTACCTGTGGACATGGCGGAATTGGCGCTCAATGCACCCATTTCACTCGCCGACCTTATCCCAGGTATCGACATCGGCTTCCGTTTTGAAAACAGTTTCGGCGGGGGTGAAAGCATCGCCGATGCTGCAAGCAAAGGCACGGAAGCACTTTTAGGTGACATCCTGATTGATCGCGAAGACATGACACCGCAAGAGCGTATTGGCCACTCAGTCAACCGCTTTGCCACTGAAGGGCTCTTAGGCGGCACTCTGCTGTCAAAGGCCACTAAGGCAGACAACGTTCTGCCACGCTCATGGACGGCCCCACACAAAGCCCCTGGGGCTTCGAGCAGGGTTGTGGTTGGGGATACTGCGGCCGGTGCGGGTACGGGCGCGGCTCTTGAGATATATGACCAGAACGTGCCCCAAGAAGCCCAAGGGTTCTTTACCGAGCTGATTGCAGGTCTGTTGGGCGGCATCGGCGGCGCCAACGCAGCGCGCACTACCGATATGAAACCCGGCCGCAACCTCGCTGAACGTGCTTCCGCAAACCCAGACGTGTTGCCGGTCGATCCAGATACAGCTTTGCCATACAACCGCGGCGACGTGCGCCGGGCAGCAGCGCTGTACCAAGACCGGGCAACATCACCGGCAGCGTCCAAGCGGCGCATCGAAGACTATCTCGCTGAAGTCGATGCGGGCCCAAAGCCAACAACCGCTCTGATCGCAGATGATCCTGGTTTGCTGGCGGCGGAGCGACAGGCGCGCGCTGGTTCTGGCGCACCCGAATTCATCGAAGCAGACAGGCGCGTTATGGATAACGTCTCCGAACGCGTCCGTGGTGTTCGCCCGGAAACTGGCGATCCGGAAGCGGCCCGCGTGGAAGCTGGTCAGCAAATCAACGATCAACTGCTTCAGTCGCAACAGCGTGTCGATGACGCACGAAGCCAATTGGCCTATGTAAACCAGCAAATCGAAGATCTCGCCATTGGAGCGGGTTCTGGGCCATCAGTAGATGCAGCGTCCCGCGAATTGGATCGCGCCATTGTGCAAAACACCTATCAACCCAGGCGTTCGCAGAAGAACGACCTATACAATTCGGCGGCGTCTGACCCCAACGCCGTTGTGAGTACTGAGAACGTGCGCAGCGCTGCAGTGCGCCGAAAAGCTGGGAGCGAAAGAGTAAACCCGGTGTTGCGCGACAGGCAAAGCGAAAGCTTGTTGGAAGCATTCGGGGCGGAGTCCACACAAATGTCACCCGCGAATGGGGGTGAGGTGCTCAGTCTTGATCGCCAGCTGCGAGATGCGATGATGGATCGCCGGCGACTGTCCGACATTGAAAGCGAAGCTCGCGCACAGGGTCAGTTTGGCCGAGCTGATACTGCTCGGGAACTGCGCCAAGGCATCAATGAAGACATTCGCGACGCTGCAGCTAGTGGAACACCTGGGACCGAAGCGCTCGCATCGGCTGACAATTACTATCGCGAACGCTTTGCACCCTACTTCCGCAATGGCACCGTGTCGCCGAACTTTTTCCGCAACATCGATCGCGATCCGACACGAACGACAGCCAACACAGTCCCGGAGGCAACGGCGCGGAAGTTCCTGACTACGGGCCCAACAGCACGGGCAGCAGCGGCAGACTTGGCCCAGATTTTGTCCATCAGTCCGAACCGGAAAGAGGGGCTGGCAGCTGCAAGAGACTACCTGGTCGCCGACGCCGCCGGGAAAGGGATCATACGCAATGGGAAAATCCATGAAACCGCACTCGCCCGCTACATATCCCTTCGTCAAGATGCGCTGAGCCAGATCCCAGAAGTCAAAGCAGAACTTGAAGGATTGCTGCAGGCGGTCCGCGAAGGCAATCAGGCGTCAAATGCAGCCGCAGGTGAATTGACTGCCGCGATGGATGCGGCGCAGCTTTCGCAAAGGCAGATCGATCAGGGCGTGCTCAAGTTGGTGCTGGACTCCGAACCACGGAAAGCAGTTCAGGGCATTCTTCGTCGGCCAGACCCACAGAAGGCTATGGCCGAGATTGTGAGAGAATTCGCCGGAAACCCCGACGCTCAGCGCGGCTGGAAAGCAGCTGTGGCGGACTATCTGACTGAGCAAGTGACAACTGCGAGCAACGCCGCTGTGTCGCCAGACCAAGCCACAGTTTCACTTGCAAAGCTCCGAAACACGTTTGGGAAAAACCGAGACGCATTGGCTGAAGTGTTTGGCCCCGAAGAAATGCAGTCTTTGCAACAGGTGCAGACACGGCTCAAAGCCCTGTCGAACCGTGGTGCTCAGGCAAGTTCAGGTTCTGCAACGGCCGAAAGCCTTGGGGGACTGCGCGGCGTGCTGAGGGCCTTTGCCGCCCCGGTTGGCACCTTGGTGACCTTGCGGAGCGGCGCGCTTCAGGGTGGTTCCTATGAACGCCGCGTCAATCTGATTGCAGACCAATTCCCAGATGCAAACGGCAGCGCATTGAAGATCATTCAACGGGCTCATTTCGACCCAGAATTGGCCAAGCATCTACTCGAATTCCCAACAGATGACGCGCAAGTCTACACGTGGTCGAAGAAACTGAACCAGCTGATTTCAGTGGGTGCGGCTTCTCGGGACGATGACTAGTTTGCTAGAGTACTGAAAACCCTGGCGGTAGATCTGGGAACGCTGTTGGGGCTTCAACTTTCCAATCGGAAGTCGGGCGAGGCCCAAGATACGCAAGCATTCTTTCGATGCCGATTTGCTTGTGCTGGGTACTCTCGATGCACTGTTTTACAAAATCATGTAGATCATACCCAGCCTTTCCGGCCCTTGTACCGGTGATCAATACGCAAGCAACATAGTAGCGTTCGTGCACTTCCATCGGCTCGGACATTGCGGGCGGCTCCATGTGGAACGCCTTTATCTGGAATGCTCGCAATTCCGCTGCGGTCATTTCATGGAGGTCCTTCTCTGGCATGGCATCTATCATTCGATCACCTTCAGGCCCGAATTCGCACGCCGAAATGCGGACAAAACCTCTTCCGGCTGAAGCACCCAGTTACCTTCCATCAAATCCCCATTTATCACATCCGCTAGCGAACGTTGCTCTTTCCCACCGCCGAGAAGTCCGGCGTGTTCGCAAAGTGCCCTAGCGGCGCTCACGCGGGCGCTATGCGGTGCTTTTTTATCTTGGCTAATTTCGGCCAACACTTTCAGTCCCAGAGCACCTGAGCGAGCTTTCATGCCCAGCAAGTGCACTCGGATCATTTCCGAAACCTGCGGCTTGGCCAGGTTCTGCCGCCCAATTTCATGTGCCGTCGCCGGAGAATACCCAGCAGCTTTGGCCGCAGCGGTCGCGTTCCCCCCGTTGTGGGCGTACTCAAGCGCGAACTTTTCCTGCTTTTCAGTGTGTGAACGCGCCATGGCATCCTAACCGGCCTGATTGATATGTTACGAAGTAACATATCAAAATGTCTGACATTTGACAAACTGACCTGAAGCGTCGCACCAGCCGAACAACTGGCCGTCTCAACCTGACCGCTCAAAAGCTGGACCACCGTTTCGGATTCAACACCCTTTATACCCACGATGCGCTACAGGTTGCCGCCCAGACTGCTGCAACCGTTTCAGCCGCCATGAGTACTTTGGCCGTTAACCTAAATTGGCGGATCAGAGGAAAATTTCTTCGGAGCCATTTGCGGACTCCGTGTGATGGCCCGGCGCCCCTCCCCGGGGGGTGGGATCGTCAGCGCAGCAAGCGGGCTGAACTTGGTCGCGACCGATGGCCCGTCGAACTGCGGCGCTGCCGGGGTGCTACCATAGCTCTCGAATCATCAACGGCTAGGCGCCACAACACCGCCTAAGCATCTGTTTTTATTTTGTTTTAGTGGTGAGCCGTGCAGGGTTCGAACCTGCGACCCACTGATTAAAAGTCAGTTGCTCTACCAACTGAGCTAACGGCCCACTAGGCGGCCTATCTAGAAAGGGTCGGCCAAAGGGTCAAGCCGATTCTCGGATGTTTTTCTGCGACATACTGGATTCCCCAAAATCCGGGCGTTATATGCGCCGCATGGCAGATATGGCGACCTCTCACTGGCCCTTCATGAAGATGCACGGGGCAGGCAACGACTTTGTCGTGATCGACGGTCGCAATACGCCTGTCGATCTGACAGAGTCGTTGGTGCGCGCATTGGCAGACAGGCATCGCGGCGTCGGGTTCGATCAGCTTGCGCTGATCACTGACGGGTCTGACCTAACAATCACCTTCTACAACGCGGATGGCTCGCAATCAGCGGCCTGTGGCAACGCGACCCGGTGCATCGCTGCACACGAGCTTGCGCAGCGCGCGGCAGATCACCTCGACATCCATGTAACCGGACGTGGCATGCTCAATGCGGTACGAAATGATGACGGCAGCACGGCGGTCAACATGGGCCACCCACAACTGGACTGGCAGGACATTCCCCTAGCCAAGGATGTGGATACACTCTCGCTTCCCATTGACGGCGATCCGGTTGGCACCGGCATGGGCAACCCACACTGCACCTTCTTCGTCGACGATGTGTCTGCAATCGACCTCGCCACCATCGGCCCGAAGATCGAGCATCACACCCTCTTTCCCGAACGTACAAATGTGCAATTCGCCCAGGTTGTCGGACCCGACCATATCCGCATGCGCGTCTGGGAACGGGGAACAGGGGTCACCTTAGCGTCGGGTTCGTCTTCCTGCGCAACGGCAGTGGCGGCCGCGCGGCGGGGCCTGACAGGGCACAAGGTTCAGATCGACCTTGATGGCGGCACATTGCATATCGACTGGCGCGATGATGGCGTCTGGATGTCCGGCCCAACGGCCCATGTGTTTGACGGCACACTCACGACAGAGTTCCTGCAAAGCCTATGACCGCGCCCGTCTTCTCCAATCACGGCTGCCGCCTCAACGCCTACGAAACCAAGGCGATGGAAGAATTGGCGACTCAAGCAGGCGTTGAAAACGCCGTCGTCGTCAACACCTGCGCAGTGACGGCGGAAGCAGTACGCAAGGCCCGCCAGGACATCCGCAAGCTTCGCCGCACCCATCCAGACGCCAAACTGATCGTCACAGGCTGCGCCGCCCAGACGGAACCCGACACCTTTGCCAACATGGACGAGGTCGACGCAGTCATCGGCAACACGGAAAAGATGCAGGCCAGCACATGGGCAGGGCTCGCCGGTGACTTTGGCACCGAACCCGTGCAGGTCGACGATATCATGTCGGTCACGGAAACCGCAGGTCACCTGATCGACGGGTTTGGCACCCGCAGCCGCGCCTATGTGCAGGTCCAGAACGGATGCGACCACCGCTGCACCTTCTGCATCATCCCATATGGCCGCGGCAACTCGCGCTCGGTCCCGGCAGGCGTTGTGGTCGATCAGATCAAGCGACTGGTCGACCGTGGCTTCAATGAGGTGGTGCTCACTGGCGTTGATCTCACCTCTTGGGGGGCTGACCTGCCCGGTGCGCCTCAGCTCGGCGATCTGGTCATGCGCATCCTGAAACTGGTGCCCGACCTGCCACGCCTCCGGATCAGTTCCATCGACTCGATCGAGGTGGACGCGGCACTGATGCGGGCCATCGCCACGGAACCCCGGCTGATGCCCCACCTGCACCTGTCGCTGCAGCATGGCGACGACCTGATCCTCAAACGCATGAAGCGCCGCCACCTGCGCGACGATGCCATCCGCTTTGCACAAGAGGCCCGCAAACTGCGGCCTGACATGACCTTTGGCGCGGACATCATCGCCGGCTTCCCGACCGAAACCGAAGCGATGTTCGACAACTCTCTGAAGCTGGTCGAAGACTGCGACCTGACCTGGCTGCACGTCTTCCCCTACTCACCCCGCCCCGGCACGCCTGCTGCACGGATGCCGCAGGTGAACGGCACGGCCATCAAGGAACGAGCGGCCCGCCTCCGCGCCGCCGGAGACAAGCAAGTGGCAGAACACCTCGCCGCACAGCACGGCAAAACCCATCACATCCTGATGGAAAACCCGCATATGGGTCGCACCGAACAGTTCACGGAAGTCGCCTTTGACACGCCCCAGCCCGAGGGTCACATTGTCACCGCGCGCATTTCAGGCGCGCGGAATGGGCAACTGGTTGCCTAGGCCTTGCGCCAGATCAACAAGCTCGCCAATGCAATCGCAGCCGGGATCGCCTGAACATAAAGCGTCACGGTAAACGCCAAAGCTCCGTACAGGCCTGCAGCCAGAACACACAGCAAAAAATACGTTGCAATGTGGCGTTGCCACTGGGTCGACTGCACAAGCAACGCCCATATCAGCCCCCCCGCCAGAAAGAGGTTATACAGGCCCTGATTGGCCGCCAAAACCTTGGTTGGGGCGAAGAGTTCGGGTGCCATGAATGTGAATACTTCGGGTCCCCGCGTCTCCCAGGCAAACATTTCCAAATAGCAGAAATAGACATGCGTCAGGGCAACAAGGCCAACGAGAATTTTGGAAACAAGAGACATGAACCCTCCGAAGAAGATGAATGCTCAAAACTGTGATCGAAAGACCCCCTGCCGCGCAAGCAGTTTCCATTGCCTAACAAAAAAGCCCCGCCAAAAGGCGGGGCTCTCTATCGCTCATGTCAAAGCGACTTATTTCTTCTTGTAGCGCGCCTTGACCGGCGCCCACAGGCGCTTGTTGGTCAGGTACAGCAACACCGACAGGATGGTCAGGAAGATCACGCCGACAAAGCCAGCCTGCTTGCGTGCCATCAGCTTAGGTTCCGCTGTCCACATCAGGAAGGCAGCCACATCTTCGGACAGGTGGTGCAGGTCCGTCGCGTGCCCATCGGCAAACTCCAGATCATCACCATAGAGCGGCGGCGCCATCGCGATCCAGCCACCGGGGAACGCCTTGTTCTCATAGAGAACGGCACCCGCTTCTTCCTTTTCCTCACCCGTATAGCCGCTCAGCAGGGCAACGATGTACTCGGGGCCACCCATGCCTTTCATCAACTGGTTGATGCCCAGACCGTAAGGGCCGTGGAAACCGGCACGGGCCTTCGCCATCAGGCTCAGGTCAGGCGCATTTTCCAAAGCAGAACCGGGGAAGTTGTCCGACGGACGTGCCGTGCGGAAATCGTCGATCTCCGGGTCGAACACTTCGTAGTACTCGGCATAGGCGCGCACCTGATCATCGGGCAGGCCGGGGCCGCCGTCATCGCTCAGCGTGCGCAGCGGCACGTATTGCAGGCCGTGGCACGACGCACAGATCTCGGTGTAGATCTGCAGGCCACGCTGCAACTGGTTCTGGTCGAACGATCCAAACGGACCGTCAAAGGAAAAATCGACATCCTCGACATGACCCGCACCGCCAGCGGCGAAGGCACCGGTGGTCAGCGCAAACGCCGCCACCATGCTTGCTGCAAGTTTCTTCAACATCTGCAGTCTCTCCTTATTCCGCGGGCTGAGCTGAGGGGGACGCCGAACCGGCGTCGCCCTTGCTCGCCTTGGCGGCAAAGTCATCTTCGATATTCGCAGGCTGCGCATCCGGCTTCTCGATCACGCCGAGCAGAGGCAGGATCACCAGGAAGTATGCGAACCAGTAGGTCGATCCGATCAGGGCGATGTAAGGATAAATCCCCTCGGCAGGCATCGCGCCCACCCACATCAGAACAAAGAAGTTCACGACAAACAGCCAGAACCACCATTTGAACATCGGACGATACCGACCGGAACGCACCGACGAGGTGTCGAGCCACGGCACCAGCGCCATCACCACGATGGCACCGAACATCGCCAGAACCCCAAAGAACTTGGCGTCGATGATGCCGCCCGTCAGGGTCGATGCGATGATCACCACCCAGACGTCGCCGTCAAAGGCACGCAGGATCGCGTAGAACGGCAGGAAGTACCATTCCGGAACGATGTGCGCAGGCGTCGCCAGCGGGTTCGCCTCGATATAGTTGTCGGGGTGGCCCAGATAATTCGGCATGAAGCCCACGATGGCAAAGAACACCACCAGGATGACCGCCAACGCGAACAGGTCCTTGATCACGAAATAGGGCCAGAAGGGCAACGTGTCCTTCTCGGCGTCCTCTTTCGACGTGCGCCGCACCTCAACACCGGTCGGGTTGTTGTTGCCCGTGGTGTGGAAGGCCCAGATGTGCACGATCACCAGACCGGCAATCACGAAGGGCAACAGATAGTGGAGCGAGAAGAAGCGGTTCAGCGTGGCATTGTCCACGGCGGGCCCGCCCAACAGCCACGTTTGCAGCGCTTCACCGATGAACGGGATTGCACCAAACAGGCCGGTGATCACGGTCGCACCCCAGAAGGACATCTGCCCCCAAGGCAGAACGTAGCCCATGAACGCCGTGCCCATCATCAACAGGTAGATAAGCATGCCGATGATCCACGTGATCTCGCGCGGGGCCTTGTAGGACCCGTAGTAAAGACCGCGGAAGATGTGGGCATACACAGCGACAAAGAACAGCGACGCGCCGTTCATGTGCAGATAGCGCAGCATCGCGCCACCGTTCACGTTGCGCATGATGTGTTCGACCGAGGCAAAAGCCAGATCGACATGCGGCGTATAGTGCATGACCAGCACGATGCCGGTGATGATCTGCAGCGCCAGACAGAAAGTCAGAACGATGCCCCAGATCCACATCCAGTTGAGGTTCTTGGGTGTCGGGATCATCAGCGTGTCATACAGCAGGCCAACAATCGGCAACCGCTTGGCAAGACCCTTTTCCCAGGCCGCCTTCGGTTCGTAATGGTCGTGAGGAATTCCAGCCATCAGGTCTCTCCCTTAACCCAGTAGGATCGTGGTTTCGTCCACGAATTCTGCAACAGGAACCGGCAGGTTGGTCGGGGCGGGCCCTTTGCGGATCCGACCAGACGTATCGTAGTGCGAGCCGTGGCAGGGGCAGAACCAACCGCCAAAGTCCCCTGCATCGCCCAAGGGCACACAGCCCAGGTGGGTGCACACACCCATCATCACCAGCCACTCGCCCGCTTCATCCAGCGAACGGTTGCTGTCCGAGGCGTCAACTTCGCCCAGATTTTCATTGCGTGCGATGTCGTCCGGCAGGTCGCCCAGATCGACGTCGCGGGCCGCCTGAATTTCGTCTTCCGTCCGGCGACGGATGAATACGGGCTTGCCCAGCCATTTCACGGTCAACTGCGTGCCCGGCTCAATCGCGCTGACATCAACGCGGATCGACGACAGGGCCAGAACATCAGCCGAAGGGTTCATCTGGTTGACCAACGGCCAGATCGCTGCACCCGCGGTCACGGCACCTGCGCCTGCCGTGGCATAGTACAGAAAATCGCGCCGGGTGCCTTCGTGGTCTTCTTCTACGTGGGACACGGGGGACTTCTCCAGTTTCCAGCGACCCCGAAGGGCCAAATGACGACACAGGCCGCGCGCACGCGCAGCCACTTTGTCGCGCTATCTAGCGGGGTGACCCGCCCACGTCCAGCGCGCAATCTGACACACGTGGTCGCAGGTGGGTTGAATTAACCCATTGATAAGATTCGAGACCGCACGGTCCGTTAACCACGTCTTTGGCGCATCACCGGTGTACGGGGGGTGCACAGGGGGTGTACCGATGGCACCCCCATCATGCGCCTTGATTTGCTGGCGTTAACCGCGATTCGGGCGCGTTTGGTGCAAAACACCCACCGAACGTTGCGCGGTCTCAGCCTTTTGGGGCGGTCTCCTGCATCGACGGACGGGCTGCAAATGTCTCGTACCAGCCCGCCAGCGCATCACGCCCCTTGCGCCAATCCCGGTCGCCATGGCGGAAATCCAGATAGCCCAGCGCGCAGCCCACGCCGATATGGCCAATGTCCATTTTCCCGGCCAGATGCCCCATCCAACGGGAGTTCAAAGCGTCCAGCGCACCTTCAACCTTGCCCCACTGCGCTTCCACCCACTTCGCCGATTGCTCTGTCTCGTCCCGGAACCGCTTTTCGTAAACCATCAGCACGGCCGCTTCCATCATCGCATCCGCCGTGGCCTCCAGCACCAGCGTCTCCCATCCCTTGTCGGGATAAAGGCCCGCCTTCGCCCGGTCGTCCAAATACCGGCAGATGACCTTGCTGTCATAAAGAGTAGGCCCTTCGTCCCGTACCAGCGCAGGAATCTTTCCAACCGGGTTGGCCGCCTTCAGCGTGGCATCGGCACCACCCGGAGCAGCGGTAACCGTCACGGTCTCAACATCATCCGCCTGCCCTGTTTCATGCAGCAAAACCAGCACTTTACGCACAAAGGGGCTGGGCCCCGCCATCAACAGCTTCATCGCGATTCTCCGTGTGAGTTCCCGCGCAGCCTAGGCCCCGCGCATCAGGGCAGCAAGGATGCGCGTCTCCTGTCCAATCCCGTAGGCATCCACGTAGTCAGAGGCGCGCAACCGCACCTCATCCAGCTTGTTCTGGTTCAGCTTCCAGGTCCCATCGACAGCGTCGATCGTCATGCGGCACGGCACGATCTGGCGCATCATCTTGTCCAGCACGTCGGGCGTCATCTTGTCTGTTTTCCATGGCGCCTTCGGCAACAACTGATCCTCGAAATGCTTCGACTGCCGGTCCAGCATATCGCGCATCTGATCATGCGGCAGCATCTCCAAACTGCCGGTGATATGCACGGCCACATAGTTCCACGTGGGCACCTGATCCGGCACTTCGTACCAGTCGGGTGATATGTATCCATCCGCTCCGCTCACCGCGATCTTGGCCTGCATCGGTGCCTTCAAGGCGCGTGCAATCGGGTTCGACCGGACAAGGTGCAGGTCCAGCTGTGCGCCCTGTTCATCAATCAGAAAGGGGATGTGCGACATCATCGGCCCGTCTTCCCCGTTCACGGCCAACACGCCAAAGGCGCGCTCACGCGCAAACGCGATGTTCCGGTCGAGCGTTTCAGTGTGAAAGATCGGGTTCGGGTGCATGATACTGGTCCGTGATACGTCGCGTTCCTCTTGCCTTGGGCGACGTCACTTGGCAACCTGACGCTGTTCTCAGGGCGGGGTGAAATTCCCCACCGGTGGTATGCGGGCCCGATCAAACGGTGACCCGCGAGCCCACGAGCGCCCCGCAACGCGGGGGTCTAGCAGATCAGGTGAGAGGCCTGAGCCGACGGTTACAGTCCGGATGAAAGAGAACGTGCAGAAGGATCGCGCCCCAGTGGGGCGTCTTTCATCTGCGCGCAATCGCCTTGGGTGTTTAAGTGTCTGAACCTAAAGGAGATTTCGCATGACACACACCCGCTTCGCCTTTGTCAAAGCCCAGTGGCACGCCGCCATTGTCGATCAGGCTTTGCAAGGTTTCACAGAAATAATCGCATCAAATCAAGTGGATGTTTTCGACGTGCCCGGCGCGTTCGAAATGCCGCTGATGGCCCAAACCCTTGCGGAAACAGGGCAGTACCACGCCGTCGCCTGTGCTGCCTTGGTGGTTGATGGCGGCATCTACCGCCACGACTTCGTCGCCTCGGCGGTTGTCGATGGGCTGATGCAAGTGGGCCTCAAAACCGGCGTGCCGATCCTGTCGGTCTCGCTCACACCCCACCACTTCCAGGAAACCCCGCACCACATGAGCATCTACGCCGATCACTTCGTGCTCAAGGGGCGCGAGGCGGCCCAAGCCGCGCTTGGTATCGTGGATGCGCGGCAGGGTCTGCGCTCAGCGGCCTAGATAAGCGCGCAGTGCTTCGGGCGGGTTGGCCATGACCTCGGCCACCGCCCGGGGCGCCTCTGCTTGGCCCCCATCGACAAAGATCAGATCATCCGCCGCCCGCTCTGCATCCTCGGGCGCGTGGGTGATCATCAGAACCGTCGCGCCCGCATCCCGCGCAACTTCCGACGTCAAATCCAGCATCTCTGCGCGCAAGGCTGGTCCCAACGCGGCAAAGGGTTCATCCAGCAAAAGCAACGGCTTGGCCTGTACCAGCACCCGTGCGAGCGCAGCCCGGCTTTGCTGCCCGCCAGAGACGTCGCCGGGTTTCCGATCCGCGAAGTCACGCAACCCAACCCGGCCCAGCGCATCCATGACCCGCGCCATTTCCGCCGCATCCAACCGCAAAGCGGGCCGTATCCCAAGCCCGACATTCTGCGCCAGCGTCAGATGTGGAAACAGGTTCCCATCCTGAAACAGCATCGCGATCCCACGCTTGTCCGGCGCGGCAGAGGTTACGTCCTGCCCATCCACCTCGATCCGCCCGGAAGCAATGTCGATATACCCACCAAGGGCGTTAAGCAGCGTGGACTTGCCCGCGCCCGACGGTCCAATCACAGCCACCCTGCGCCCACGTTTCACCGCAAAATTCGCGCTCAAGGCAAAGTCGCCCTGCTCGATCCTCAAATCCTCAACCTTCAGCATGTCGCCGCCCCCACGCATCACAAATCCAGAACATGCCAAAAGCCAAAGCGACCAGCACCAGCGCCGCTCCCGCTGCAGCCTCTGTTCGGTAGCTGCCCATCAGCCGGTACATCTGCAACGGCAAGGTCGCCACGTCCGGGTCCGCAAACAGCGCCACAACGCCAAGGTCTCCCACACTCAACGCCGCCGTCAAACCTGCAGCAAATCCGATCTGCGGGCGCAACCGTGGCACCAACACGATACGCCACAACGCCATACCGCGCAGCCCGACGCCCATGGTCAGACGACCGTAATCCTTGAACACCTGCCGCATCGGCGGCAGCAGGATGCGAACAGCAAACGGCAGCGCCATCATCGCGTTGATCAAAGCCGTGACAGGCAAGGCAAAGGCCGTGGGCGAGACATAAGGATAGATCAGGATGAACCACCCCGTCCCGATCATCAGCGGGGACGCGACCAGCCCAAGCAGCGTCAGCGCCTCGGCCCCACCCCACTTGGCCTGTGCCAGCCACGCGGCCATGGGCAGCGCGAGGATCAGCAAAACAACGGTGCTGACGCAAGCGACCCAGATGGTTGTCCATGTCGCGCTCAGCACCGAAAGGGGCATGTAAGACAGGCCCACAAGGCCCGACAGCGCGATGGACAAAAGCGGCAGCAACAGGAACCCGGCGGCGAGCGTGATCCAGAACGCATCGCCCCATGGGCTTGGCGCATCCCACCGGCGCACCACCCGGTCGCGACCGGTTTGCAAGGCGATGGGCGGCAATATCCACAGAGCCAGTACCGCCGCAGCACCCGCCACGGCCAATTGCAGCAGGCTCAGCACCGCCGCGCGCCCAAGGTCGAAATCAAACTTGAACGCCTGATAGATAGCGAGTTCGATGGTCGTCGCCCGTGGCCCACCACCAAGTGTCAGGGCCACCGCAAAACTGGTCAAACAAATAACAAAGATCAGGGCAAAGGCCCCCGGCACGACCTGCCGCAGGATCGGCCATTCGATGACGCGAAACACCATGCGCGGCGACAGACCAAGCTGCCCCACCATGCGGAACTGCTCGGCCGGGACAGACTGCCAGCCCTGCAAGATCAGGCGCGTGGCGAGGGGCATATTGAAAAACACGTGAGCCAGAACAACGCCATGCGCGCCATAGATCGACACCTCCGGCAATCCCAGCAGGCCAAGCCCCGTGTTCAGCCACCCATTGCGGCCAAAGATGGCCAGCAGGCCCAATACGGCGACAATCACCGGCAGAATGAACGGCGCGCCCAGCAACGTCACCAACAGGGTATGGCCCGGCACCCGCCGTCGCGCGAGCGCCCGCGCCACCGGCACGGCCAACAGAACGGAAATCAGCGCTGACAGGAAGGCCTGCCAGACGGTAAAGCGCACCGCCTGCCACTCGGCGGCGCGCAGGCCGGTGGTGGCTTCAATCCGCTGGCTGATGCCGACAAAGGCGGCAATCACCACCGCGACGACGAAGGTCGCCGCGATGATGCCAAGCCATGGGTTTACTGGCTGAGCGCGGCGCGCCATGTCTCAATCGCGTCCGCTTGCAGCTGCGCCGCTTCGGTTTCCGAGTAGAACAGGACCTTTTCGGGCAGCGGCAACTCAGTCCATCCCTCAGGCCAATCCGCCTTGGGCAGCGCCGATGGCAGCGACCAGTTGGCGGTCGGAATAATGGTCTGGAAGTCACGCGACATCACATAGGCCAGAAACTGGTCCGCCAGCTCGGGCTGATCGGTGTCCGCAATCTTGCCCACGGTTTCGACCATGAAATAGTGACCTTCGGGGAAGATCGCCGCCTTCTTGGTGAAATCCTCTTCGGCAAACATGTGGTAGGCGGGTGATGTGGTGTAGCTCAGCACCATGTCCGCCTCACCATCCGTGAACAGGCCGTACGAGGCCGACCAATCCTTGGTCACGGTCAGGATATTGTCCGACAGCGCCTCCCACACCTCGGCCGAGCGGTCGCCATAGACCGACTGCACCCACAGCACGAGGGCCAAACCGGAGATGGACGTGCGCGGATCCTGAATGACAATCTTCACATCATCGGGCAGATCCAGCAACGCATCGAAACTGGCGGGTGGCGCGTCCATCGTCGTCTCGTTGTAGATGAACGCCGTGTGCCCGTAGTTGAAGGGCAGGAAGGTGTCATCGGACCATTCAATCGGCAGCGTCAGGGCACTGTTGTCCTGCCCATGCGGCGCGAACAACCCGGTTGCGCGCGCCTTGGCCGTCACGTCCGATGTCAGTCCAATGACCACATCCGCCTTGGTCCGCTCGCCTTCCAGCAACAAACGCGGCACGAGGTCACCGGTCGACCATTCCAGATCGCAGGCGCAGATCTTTTCAAACTCGGTCTCGATGATGGGACCAGGGCCCCATTCGGACGTAAAATAGTCGCCTGCATAAACAGTCAGAACAGGGGTGTCGGCCAGCGCCGTCGTGGCGCCCAGCGCAGCGGCCAATGTCAAAGCGTGTTTCATCGCATCCTCCAATGCAGAGGCGGCGGGATAAGGGTCTTGGGGTAAGCCAAACCTTCCCTCCGCCGGTGTTAACCGGTTCAGGTTCTACGGGTTCGCATCGCGCATCTCAGCCTGTCGCCAGGCACCCCGAGGTATTGGCAGGTATAGGAGGGCGCCCGCCAGGTAGCAAGCGCCCTTGCATTTCAATCACGTTCTCTAAAAGTAGTGGTCCCGCCAACTGCCATCATAGCGTCCACTGCGCAGGCAACAGCGTTTGAACCGCTTGCCCGATCCGCACGGACAGGGATCATTTCGGCCAAGTTTTTCACGAAGTTCCACATCGCCCATGCACCATGCGATCACCGGTCTTGACCCGGGTCTCGGACGGGAACGAACGTCTGCGTTTAGCGATCACCTCGAAAGGAGGGACGGTCCTGGGGATCAATGCGTTTTGCCATTTCAGCCTCCATCGGTTTGCATGAGCCGTTCCGTTAGAACAGCACGGCATGCAAAACAACAGATTTTCAATGGACTTGGCATCGCATTCAACGCGGCGTATGTCCTCGTGAACCTTGTCGGAGCGCGTTCATGTCGATCAACAGTTTTGGCCATCTTTTCCGCGTGACCACCTGGGGCGAAAGCCACGGACCTGCGCTTGGCGCGACGGTCGATGGCTGCCCGCCCGGTGTCGATGTGGACGAGGCTATGCTGCAACAGTGGCTGGACAAGCGTAAGCCGGGCCAGAACAAATACACGACCCAGCGGCGCGAACCCGATGCGGTGAAAATCCTGTCTGGCGTGTTCGAAGGCAAGACAACCGGCACCCCAGTGCAGCTGATGATCGAAAACACGGATCAACGGTCAAAGGACTATGGCGATATCTCCGAGAAGTTCCGCCCCGGCCATGCCGACATCACCTACTGGCAGAAATACGGCATCCGCGACTATCGTGGTGGTGGTCGGTCCTCGGCCCGCGAAACAGCCGCGCGCGTGGCCGCCGGTGGGTTGGCGCGGGCAGCCCTCGACATCTTGGTGCCCGGGATCGAAATCAAGGGCTACATGACCCGCATGGGCGCACACGAGATTGATCGGGACCACTTCGACTGGGACCAGATCGACCAGAACCCGTTTTGGGTGCCTGACGCCAAGGCAGCCGAGACCTGGGCTGACTACCTGGACGGTCTGCGCAAGTCAGGCTCGTCCGTGGGTGCCGTGATCGAAGTTGTCGCGCGCAATGTACCCGCGGGTCTGGGCGCTCCGGTCTATGGCAAGCTCGACACTGACCTCGCCGCCGGAATGATGAGCATCAACGCGGTCAAAGGGGTCGAGATTGGCGAAGGCATGTCCGCCGCCATGCTGACGGGCGAGCTGAATGCGGATGAGATCACCATGGGTCCAGATGGCCCCGAATACTCATCCAACCACGCGGGCGGCATCTTGGGTGGCATCTCGACCGGGCAGGACATCATTGTGCGCTTCGCGGTCAAACCAACGTCGTCCATCCTGCAAACCCGCAAGACGATCACCAAGTCAGGCGAAGAGGCTGAGATTATCACGAAGGGTCGTCACGACCCATGTGTTGGCATACGGGCCGTACCAGTGGGCGAGGCAATGATGGCCTGTGTGATCCTGGATCACCTGCTGCTCGATCGCGGTCAGACGGGCGGCGTGCGCGGACCGATAGGTTAGGCCAGCATCACGCCAACCGATCGTACGATGTTGTGCAACGTGTCGTGATCAATCCGCGCGCGCGCCATCGTGCGCAACCCGACATATTGCGCGATGATCATGTCGGCCAGCGCGCCCCGTTCAGCGGTGTTGAGCGTTGCATGTTTCGGCGATGCGCCCAGCGCGACAAAGATACCGTCGCGCAACGCGCCAAGACCATGGGACACCGCTTTGGCAATCTCGTCATCATAAGTGCTGGGTCCGGCGGCTGCCGTGCACAACAGACAACCACGCGCATCACCGTCGACCACGCGCTGGTATGACCCCCGAAACATGGACATGATACGCTCTGCACCATTGGGGATGGACGGATCGCTCAGCATGGCGACCCCCTCCTGCACAGCTTGGCTTTCATACCGCGCCAGCACCTGTAGAAAGAGTGTCTTCTTGTCGGTGAATGCCTTATAAAGGCTCCCGCGCGTCAGGCCCATGCCGTCCAACAGGTCAGGCAATGATGCCCCTTCATACCCGCGAGCCCAAAAGACATGCATCGCCTTTTCAAGCGCGTCATCTGTATCAAAGGATCTGGGGCGTGCCATGTGAAGTCTCCGGTGTCTGACACTCAATATAGCATTCGGAACCAAATAGTCCAGAACTCACGATTTCGTGTTTTGTACCATTCAGTTCCCAATGCTATCCAACAGTTAGGAACCAAACAGTCCAGAACGGAGATCAACATGTATAACGTAATCAAATCATTCGCCCTGACCCTCGCAATCGTCCTCGGCTTTGCTGCAGTACCCGCATCCGCCGAAGCCGTCTCGACCGGCACGTTCACCGGCGCATCTGACCACATCACCACCGGCGCAGTCGAAGTGATCAAGAACGCCGACGGCAGCCACACCATTGTTTTGGGCGATGACTTCAGCCTCGACGGCGCGCCCGATCCGCGTGTCGGCCTGGGCAAAGACGGCTTTTACAACGGCAACACCGACTCGGGCGTTCTGGGCAACTTGACCGGCGCACAGTCCTTCGTTGTTCCCGCAGGCATCGACGTCTCCGAGTTCAACGAAGTCTATATCTGGTGCGAAAAGTTCAGCGTGCCGCTTGGCGTCGCCAAACTGAACTGATTGCTTGCCAATCTTCCCCCGACCCGACAAGGATCGGGGGAAATGAAAGCTCCCACAACTCAGAACAAACCCGGCACCGCCATCGCCTTGAAGCTGATGGCGGTGTTTTTGTTCATGGTGATGGCGGCCATGATCAAGGTGGCAACGCAAAGCGTGCCCGCAGGCCAGGCCGTGTTCTTCCGATCCCTCTTTGCAATGCCGATCATCATCGCGTGGATCTGGAACACCGGTGAGATTCGTGAGGCCCTGACCCCCAAGAACCTGACCGGTCACATCTGGCGCGGGTTGTTCGGAACAACCGCGATGGCCCTCACCTTTGCCGGGTTGGCCCTGTTGCCGCTGCCCGAAGTGACGGCCATTGGCTATGCGACGCCGATGTTCACGGTCATTCTGGCGGCAATCATGCTGGGCGAACGGGTGCGCCTGTTCCGAATCTCAGCCGTCGCCCTGGGGCTGGTGGGCGTGATGATCGTGATATGGCCGCGCCTCTCAGTTGATCCGGGCGCTGCGGGCACGGCAGGCACCATCGGCGCGCTCATGGTTCTGGGCGCGTCCATCTTGCGGGCGCTGGTACAGATCCACATCCGCACCTTGGTCAAGACAGAGCATACGGCGGCGATCGTCTTCTACTTCTCGCTGACGGCGACGGTCCTCAGCCTGTTCAGCCTGCCATTTGGGTGGATCATTCCATCGCGACTGGACCTGATGTTGCTGATCGGGGCCGGCTTGATCGGCGGCGTCGCGCAAATTCTGGTCACATCCAGCTTCCGCTTTGGCGCGGCCTCTATGCTGGCACCGTTCGACTATGCATCCCTTATCTTTGCCGCCCTGATCGGATACGTGATCTTCTCGGAACTGCCCACATCGGCAACGGTCATCGGTGCCTCGCTGGTTGTGCTGGGCGGGGCCATCATCCTGTGGCGCGAACGGCAACTTGGCGGCGGACGCAACCGCGCACGGGCTGTGACCGACCCCAAGGGATAGCGCGCCGGATCACCCGGCACGCCCCGGGTTCAAAGGCGAACGCCTTTCGGCTCCAGCGTGACGCTATACAGCTCGGTATCGGCGCGATCCATCAGGCGCACCGTCATCTCCTGGGTCGCCCCATCAATATCCACGAGGCCAAAGAACTGCAGACCGGCACTTGGCGGCAGGTTCACACCCTGCTCCTCGGTCGGAGCCTTCACGAATTTCACTTCCGGGCCAAAGGTGCCGTCCAGCGCGTTCGGGCCAAACGTCCCCGCATGCAACGGGCCCGACACGAACTCCCAAAACGGTTCGAAATCGCTGAATTGCGCCTTGTTAGGATCGTAATAGTGCGCAGCGGTGTAGTGCACATCGGCGGTGAACCACACCGTGTTGGACACGTTTGCCGTCTTGATAAACTGCAGCAACTCGGCCACTTCCAACTCGCGCCCTTTCGCGCCCGCGTTGGTGCCATCGGCAATCCCTTCGGACCCGGCCTGTTCGCGGAAATTGTCCCACACGATCAGCCCGATGGGTTGATCCGAGGCGATCACTTTCCACGTCGCCGTGCTGTTCGCCAGCTCGCGCTTCAACCACGCCATCTGCTCGGTCCCGATCACACGCGTGCTGTCATCCAGCGTGTCACCCTGGGTCGCCGTGTTCGGCCCGCGATAACTGCGCAGATCGAGGAAAAAGACATCCAGCATCGGGCCATAGCTGATCTTGCGGTAGACACGGCTCGGCTCGGACGGGGTGATGCGCAGCGGTGTCATCTCGTGGAAGGCGCGGGTGGCGCGGGCTTGAAGGACATGCACGGACTTCTCGGTGTACCGTTCGTCACCCATCAGGTCCTTGCTGTCGGACCAGTTGTTGGTGACCTCGTGATCGTCCCACTGCATGAAGGTCGGAACAGAAGCGTTCAGGGCCTGCACATGCGTGTCCATCATGTTGTATTTCCACTGGTCGCGGAACTCTTGCAGGGTCTCGGCCACCTTGCGCTTGGCATCGATCAGGGTGGTGTTCTGCCAAACCACAGACCCATCCTCTTCCACCGAGTCTTCCATCGGGCCGTCGGCATAGACGGTGTCGCCGGAATGGATAAAGAAATCGGGTTCATGCCGGGCCATGGTCGCATAGGTCAGCATACCCTCATCATCGATGCCCCAGCCCTGACCGGCCGTATCCCCCGACCACGCAAAGCGGATGTCACGGCGCGACGCGGGCGCCGTACGAAAGCGTCCGACCAGCGGTTCAGAGGTCGCATTGATGTCCGACAGGTCCATGGCGGTGAAGCGGTAGAAGATATCCTGATCCGACGGCAGCCCATCGACCAGGCGCTTGATCGACATATCGCTGCCCGGGATCGCATCCATCGGCGCAAGACGGCGCGCATTGGCAAAGCTTTCGGTGGTTGCGACCTCCATCTCGATCCGGGCGGGGCGGTCTATGCGGGTCCAAATCATGCCCGAGGTCGTATCGACATCGCCGGATTGGACACCATGGGTGAATGTCGGGCGATCGGCGGCACGGCTGATCGCGGGCGCGGCAAGGAACGCGGTTGTGGTGGCAAGAAAAGCGCGGCGCGTTGGACGAATAAGTGGCATGATAAGCTCCCTGTTGTGCGAATGCGGCCAAACAACAGGGTTTGCGTGACGTCCGATTGGCAGGTGCGTAACAGAATAGGCAACGTTTTGTAACGGGCGGGAACGCGCCGAAGTGCTAGGCCCGCCCCTGCGGCGCGTGACATGCCGATGCCTCAACCACCAAGCCGTCGGGCCCAAATCGCAACGTCTCTGCGGCCAGCACATCGCGTTGGTTGCGGTAAGTGATGACGAGCATACCATGCCCATGCAACACATCCACCACCACAAAGGACAACGCCGGTTGCGCGTCGAGCGCGGCTCCAATACTCACGCAGCGCCGCTTTGCCACGCAATTCGCGACACTGATCGGCTGTGTCTATTGTCAGAACTGTCGACGGTTATCAGTGCGCCACTGGTGGTGGTCGGCGGCGCTCGCAATCGGGCAAGGTCGGTGACATATCCGAAGGGATGAAAGGCCAAAAAATATCGACCTCTCACCTTTTTTTGTTACTTCAGCCGGCAAGATGCTAGACTGAGCAAATTGTTGGGCTCATAGTCGTCAGCTTCAGTTTTGATGTACTCGTTGCCGGAACGACTTTTTGCTACGATTACAGTCACACTACGATTGCCTTCTTTGACAAAAAAGCTGTTTTGGCGGGACTTTATTCGCTGGATAGCATCCTGTTGAGAAATTCTCCATCGGGTACCGTCTGCGTTAAGCCCACCAACAAACTTGATAGCGGTAAACGGGTCATCCCGGTCTTCTTTCTCGATACAATCAATCTGATGTGCCATCTGACACCTCCTTGAGTTTGAATTGGTGACCCAAACTCGAGTTGCTTAGGCTGAGCCGGGTCACCCATAGCGATAGGGCGGCATACTACCGCGAGTCAACAGCATATGATGTGGATAAACACTAAATGTTGGGGGTGGGTCACCCCACCCCCGGCAAGTCTATTCGACTCAGCCTAAGCACCGCCCTTGAATCACATCGAGATTCTCTGAGTCAACTCAGTTGTTTGCAGATAAAACCTAAAGCCTATTACCCGCTGTTTTATCAGCATAAAATTCTGTGGGTAAATCTGTTCGTTACTCCCGCACCATTTTTTCGTAGCCTTCTGCGATCTCACGCGTGATCCCACCAACTTCAAAGTTGTAGTCAGCAATCTCGCCCACCGGCGTGACCTCTGCGGCGGTGCCGGTCAACCAGCACTGCTCGAACCCTTCCAGCTCTTCGGGCATGATCACACGTTCATGCACCTTGATCTGGCGATCTTCCAGCATGCCGATGACAGTCTGCCGCGTCAGGCCATTCAGGAACACATCCGCCTTCGGTGTGTGCACCTCGCCATCCTTGACGAAGAAGATGTTTGCACCCGTGCATTCCGCGACATAACCACGGTAATCCATGAACAAAGCGTCCGAACATCCCTTGGCCTCTGCCGCATGCTTGGACGTGGTGCAGATCATGTAAAGACCCGCCGCCTTGGCATGGACGGGCGCAGTCTCGGGCGAGGGGCGCTTCCACTTGGCGATGTCGATCTTCGCGCCCTTGTACTTGGCGTCACCATAGTAGTTGCCCCATTCCCACGCCGCGATGGCCAGGTGCACAGGGTTCTTGGCA
The DNA here is from genome assembly GCF_947496075.1 of uncultured Tateyamaria sp. GTDB lineage: Bacteria > Pseudomonadota > Alphaproteobacteria > Rhodobacterales > Rhodobacteraceae > Tateyamaria. The sequence continues at coordinate 909,755 of NZ_CANMBJ010000004.1, read as the reverse complement.
GACGCGACACCCATGTCTTCGCCTGCGCCACGCCAGGCCACGGCCCGCACATAGGCGTCGGTCAGGCCATTCACAGTCAGCACTTCCTGCTTGGCGGCTTCGATCTCGTCCACAGTCCACGGGATCTGGAAATCCAGCTCACCAGCCGAGTAGTGCAAGCGCTCGGAATGCTTCCGGCTGAGAAAGATCTTGCCATCATAGGCGCGCTCTCCCTCGAACACCGAGGATGCATAGTGCATGGCATGGGTCAGAATGTGGACGTTCGCCTGACGCCAGTCGACCATTTGGCCGTCCATCCAGATTTTCCCGTCGCGATCATCGTAGCCAGCCATGGCGCCCTCCGAATTTGCATATGTTGCGCAATTAGGACCGATGCGGTCACAAAGTTGCGCAAAACCTGCGATTCGATAGCCCTTCACCCTTGGAATGTCAACAAGGCTGACTTAAACTGCCTCAAAAGACGACCAGAGATGGGGACGGGCATGGCCGACGGACGCGGAACTGCTACTGCGGGTGGAGAGAACCTGCTTTTCCTGACGGATGAACAATTGCGTCAGGGGATCGAGGCGATGTTCTTTGCCTATCGCGGGTTCACCGCCGACCCGGATCGCATCCTGTCAGATATGGCTTACGGCCGGGCACATCACCGCGCGATCCACTTCATCAACCGCGCGCCCGGCACGACGGTCAACAACCTGCTCAACATTCTTGGCGTAACAAAACAATCCCTGAACCGCGTATTGCGCACACTAATCGAAGACGGGCTTGTCGAAAGCCGGGTCGGGAAAACTGACAAACGGGAACGACACCTACACCTGACTGAAGACGGTCGCGCGCTTGAAGGGCGGCTGTCAGATGCGCAGCGCGCACGGATGCGAGCCGCTTTCCGCGATGCAGGACCGGAGGCAGTGGCGGGCTTTCGCACCGTGCTCGAGGCAATGATGGACACGGAAATGCATCGAACCTATCAAAGACTGAAGGAGAGCGGTGCATGACTGAATTCGACACCCACCTGTTAATCGTCGATGACGACGAACGCATCCGTAGCCTGCTGCAGAAGTTCCTGATGCGGAACGGATTTCTGGTGACGGCCGCACGTGATGCCGCCCATGCACGACGGGTGCTATCGGGGCTCGATTTCGACATGATCGTGCTTGATGTCATGATGCCGGGCGAGGATGGGCTGAGCCTCTGTCGCAGCTTACGCGAGACACACGCGACGCCTATCTTGCTACTCACTGCCAAAGGTGAAACCGAAAACCGGATCGAAGGGTTGGAGGCCGGCGCCGACGACTACCTTCCCAAACCGTTCGAACCCAAAGAGCTTTTACTGCGCATCAACGCCATCCTGCGCCGTGTGCCCGATGTGGCACCGGAAGAGGCGGCCCCGAAAATTCTGACCCTCGGTCCCATCCGCTACGACATGGAGCGGGGCGAGATGTGGCAGGGCGAAGACCTCGTGCGCCTCACGGCAACCGAAATGCAGCTGATGAAGCTCTTTTCCGCCAAGCCGGGCGAAGCCATCAGCCGCGCCAAGCTGGTCGAAGACCTTGGCCGCGACCGTGGGCAGGCGCAGGAGCGTGCCGTTGATGTTCAGATCACACGTCTGCGGCGCAAGATCGAAAGCAACCCGAAACAACCCCGCTACCTGCAAACCGTGCGCGGCGCAGGCTACATGCTCGCACCGGATTGACCGTAAGGCGGATTTTAATCCGCCTTACTCAACAACCCAACGGGACGCACTCCAATGGCAACAGCCCTCCTGACACATGCGGACGGTCTCCTGCACGTCACGCCCACCGGAATGCCCGAACAAGTGGCACGACTGGATTACATACAGCGCGCTCTTACCGACCTCGACCTGATCCGAGTCGATCCACCCGTTGCCGACGATGCGTCCATCGCGCTCTGCCACCCGCAGGACTACATCGACTTCGTGCGGTCAAAGGTCCCCACCGATGGCTTTGCTGGTCTCGACCGGGAAACCGATGCCGAAACCTTCCTCTCCCCCACCTCCGAAAACGCCATCTGGCGCGCGGCCGGGGGCGCGGTCAAAGCCGTCGACATGGTGCTGGACGATGAAGTCCAGAACGCCTTTGTCGCCATGCGCCCGCCCGGGCACCACGCGGAACAATCTCTACCGATGGGGTTTTGCATCTTCGGCAATGTCGCCATCGCGGCCAAACACGCACTGGAAATACATGGCCTCGACCGTGTGGCCGTTGTCGATTTTGATGTGCATCACGGTAACGGCACACAGGCTCTATTGCAGGACGATCCCCGCGCGCTGGTCATCACCTCACAACAAATGCCGCTCTGGCCCGGCACCGGAGCAGCATCAGATCGCGGCCCACACGGCACCGTCCTGAACATCCCGCTTGCCCCGCACACAGACGGCAACCACGCCATCGCGGAATACAAACGGCAGGTCATCCCCGCGCTGATCAAGCATCGACCAGAGCTCATCCTGATCTCCGCCGGGTTCGATGCGCATCAGGACGACCCGCTGGCCCAACTCAACTGGACGGCAGACACCTACACCCGCCTCACCGACATGCTGACAGAAACTGCACAAGCCCTATGCAAAGGCCGGGTGGTGTCGGTTCTCGAAGGGGGTTATGATCTGGACGCGTTGGCCGCTTGCGCCCGCGCCCATGTCCAATCGCTGATAAAGGCCGCCCAATGACTGACCGCCCCGTTGACGAAATGAGCTTCGAAGAAGCGATGGCCGAACTGGAACAGGTGCTGGGCCAGCTTGAACGGGGTGATGTGGCGCTGGACGATTCGATCAAGCTCTATGAACGCGGCGCGGCATTGAAGGCCCGGTGCGAAACCAAGCTGAAAGAGGCCGAAGAGAAGGTGGCTGCCATCACGTTGGACGGTGACGGCAACCCAACCGGGCTGAAACCTGCGAGCGATCTGTAATCCATGTTCCGCCAACGGCTGACGGATGCCGCGACCGCCATTCAGGCGCGGTTCAACGCCGTTCTTGGCGATCTCGACCGCGTGCCTGTGGTCGATGCCATGGCCCACGCCACCAACGGTGGAAAGCGGCTGCGCGGATTCATGGTGCTGGAAAGCGCACGGCTGCATGAAATAGACCCTAACAAGGCAATTTGGCCCGCGTGCGCCATCGAAGCGCTGCACGCCTATTCCCTCGTTCACGACGATCTGCCCTGCATGGACGACGATGACCTGCGCCGGGGCGAACCCACGGTTCACGTCAAATGGGACGAGGCCACAGCCGTGCTTGCAGGCGACGCGCTACAGACATTGGCCTTTGAACTGGCGACACGCCACGAGGTTGGCCCCGGTGATGTCCGCGCCGATCTTGCTCAATCCCTCGCCAAGGCGTCAGGCGCGCAGGGTATGGTCCTGGGCCAAGCCCTAGACATCGCGGCCGAAACCGCTGACACGCCCTTGACCCTTGATCAGATCACCGCCCTGCAACGCGGCAAAACCGGTGCGCTGATCGAATGGTCCGCCACCGTAGGTGCACGCATGGCCCAAGCGGACCTTACACCGCTCCAGACCTACGCCCGCTCGCTCGGCCTCGCCTTCCAGATTGCCGACGATGTGCTCGATGTCACCAGCGATGCAGATACGATGGGCAAGGCCACGGGCAAGGATGCCGATGCGGGCAAAGCCACCTTCGTATCCCTGCTCGGACTGGACGAGGCGAAACGCCGCGCTGACCAACTCGTGACCGAAGCCTGTGACGCCTTACATGTATATAACGCGGACGCTGATACATTGCGGGACGCTGCCCGCTTTGTCGTGACGCGCAACAGCTAGAGAGCCAATGTCAGACCGCCCCAACACCCCGCTTCTCGACACCGTGCACCGCCCCGCGGACCTGAAACGCTTTTCAGACGCGCAACTCCGGCAAGTCGCTGACGAAGTGCGCGCCGAAACGGTGTCTGCCGTGTCCGTGACAGGTGGGCACCTTGGCGCAGGGCTTGGCGTGGTCGAATTGACCGTGGCCCTGCACGCCGTGTTCGACACACCGCGCGACAAGCTGGTGTGGGATGTGGGCCACCAATGCTACCCCCATAAAATCCTGACCGAACGCCGCGACCGCATCCGCACCCTGCGGATGAAGGATGGCCTCAGCGGCTTCACCAAGCGCAGCGAGTCGCCCTATGACCCGTTTGGGGCCGCCCACTCGTCGACCTCGATCAGCGCCGCATTGGGTTTTGCCGTCGCGCGCGATCTGGGCGGACAACCGCCCGAAGGGTCCGGCGATGCGATTGCAGTTATCGGCGACGGATCGATGAGCGCGGGCATGGCCTATGAAGCGCTGAACAACGCCGGCCACTTGGGCAAACGCCTGTTCGTGATCCTGAACGACAACGAAATGTCCATCGCCCCGCCCGTCGGTGCAATGTCGTCCTACCTGTCGCGGCTATACGCCCAAAACCCGTTCCAGGACCTCAAGGCCGCCGCCAAAGGTGCCGTAAGCCTGCTACCAGAACCCTTCCGCGAAGGGGCCAAGCGGGCCAAGGACATGCTCAAGGGTATGGCCGTCGGTGGCACATTGTTCGAAGAACTGGGGTTCAGCTACCTTGGCCCCATCGATGGGCACGACATGGACCAGCTGCTGCCCGTTCTGCGCACGGTCAAGGAACGGGCCACCGGCCCCATCCTGATCCACGTGCTGACCAAGAAGGGCAAAGGATACGCCCCCGCCGAAACCGCCCGCGACAAGGGGCATGCTACGGCCAAGTTCGACGTGATCACCGGCGAACAGAAAAAGGCGCCCAGCAACGCGCCCAGCTACACCAAAGTGTTCGCTGAACACCTGATCAAGCAGGCCGAAACGGATGACAAGATTTGCGCCGTGACCGCCGCGATGCCGGACGGCACCGGTCTCAACCTCTTTGCCGAACGCTACCCCAGCCGCTGCTTTGACGTCGGCATCGCCGAGCAACATGGCGTGACCTTCTCGGCCGCCCTCGCCGCTGGCGGGATGAAACCCTTCTGCGCGATCTACTCGACCTTCCTGCAACGCGGCTACGACCAGGTGGTGCACGACGTGGCAATCCAACGCCTGCCCGTGCGCTTTGCCATAGATCGCGCAGGCCTCGTGGGCGCGGATGGAGCGACCCATGCCGGTGCGTTTGACGTCGCCTACCTGTCCAACCTGCCGGGCTTCACCGTCATGGCAGCGGCAGACGAGGCGGAACTGGCCCATATGGTCGCCACCGCTGCCGCCCATGACGATGGCCCCATCGCCTTCCGTTTCCCACGGGGCGAAGGCACCGGGGTCGACATGCCGGAACGCGGTGAGCCGCTTGAGATCGGCAAGGGCCGCATGATCCAAGCGGGCAAGGGCGTCGCGCTTTTGTCCTTCGGAACCCGGCTGGAAGAGGTGCAAAAGGCCGCGGAAAACCTGACGGCAAAGGGGATCACCCCCACCATCGCCGATGCCCGCTTTGCCAAGCCGCTTGACCGTGATCTGATCCTTGAGCTTGCCGCCAATCACGAGGCCCTGATCACTATCGAAGAGGGCGCAGTGGGCGGCTTCGGCAGCCATGTGGCCCAACTTCTGGCCGAGGAGGGCGTGTTCGACACCGGGCTCAAGTACCGCTCCATGGTCCTGCCCGACATCTTCATCGATCAGGCCGGCCCCGCAGACATGTACGCCGTCGCAGGCATGAACGCCGAACAGATCGAAGCAAAGGTGCTGAACGTACTTGGCGTAACGTCAATCGGCGAAGCACGCGCCTAAGGCTTGCGTGAAACAAGGGGCTTCGGCCAAGCTATGTGTCACCAAACGTGTAGGTGACGCATGAACATCCACAGCCACCCCGTCCTGCTCTATCGCTGGGTCGTTTTTCTTCTGGCGGCGGGCTACTGCCTGCACCAACTGATCCTCGGATCATGGGGCGGCGCGGGCGGACCCTTTCGCTACCTGACCATCTGGGCGCTGTTCTTGTCGTTCTACGCCGCCAGCCGGATGCTGGCGCTCAGCGAACACAGGATCACCCGCAAGCACGAGGTGACGGCGATGTGCGCCGCCGCGCTGAATGTCATGGTCGTGTTTCTCTATTGGCGTCTCTACCTTGCCGATCCCTCTCTGGTGAATGGCGGCAATCCGATCATCTGGTGGCTTGAATACTACCTGCACGCCTTGGGTCCCCTGCTCCAGATCATCGACGCGCTGTTCATCGGGGCGGTGTTCCGCAAAGTCTGGCGGGCAGCACTGCCGATGGTGGTCATCATCGCAGCATATGTCGCGTGGTCGGAACTGTTCGTGCAGCGGTTCAACGACAAGCCGACAGGCACCGTCACCAGCGGGCTGCCCTACCCTTTCCTCAACTCAATGGAATGGGCAGAACGGTCCACATTCTATGGCGCGAATGCAGCGATTGCCCTGGGCCTGCTGGTCGTCTTCGGGGTTGTCGGCGCGGTGCTCTACCGGGTCAGGCGCCCTCAGGCCGCCGCCTGAGCCAGCCATAAAACAGCCAACACCTGTGCGGCCACCGCAATGTGCCCGGCCAGCACGTACATCCCGTCATGCGTCAGCAAGCCAAAGGCCATCAGCGCCAACGCGCCCGCACCAAAGGACGTGACAAAGGGAAAGAACTCAAGGAACGGCCACTGTAGCGGCATGGCCATGCACAGCATCAGGGTCACAAGCCGCAGCGGATGACGCGTCAGGATGCGCAGACGCGGATGCGAGTGACGGTCGATCCAGGCCGCAGGACGGCGCAACCATCCCGTCGCAATGTGCAACCGTTCGGCCCGCACGCGCCGGTTCCGCAAGAAGGGCGGCAACCAAAGCTGTTTACGACCCACGGCCGCCTGTAAAATCAGGGTCAGCAAGATCAGCGAAGACAAGGTGGGCATGCCCGGTATCCCGGACAGGGGTGACACCAACAGGATCGACACGATCAACACAATGGGCATGATCGACTGTTCGCCAATCGCATCCAGGATATCCTGAACCGAAACGACCTCTCCGCCGCCAGCCTCATCGACCGCATCCAGAAGATGCGTCAGCGTGCGGGGATCGTCGCCGGTCATTCCGATTGCTTCAACAAGGCCGTCAAACCAACCTTGTATGTCGGGTACAACAGTTTCACGCCCAGCTCGTCCTTGATGCGATCATTCCGCACCCGCTTGCTCTCAGCATAAAAGCTGCGGGCCATCGGCGTCATCTCGGCCGTTTCAAAATCCTCGGCTGGCGGGGTCGGCAGCCCCAACAACTGCGCCGCATATTCAATGACATCCTGTGGCGGGGCTGGATCATCATCACAGACATTATAGGCCGTGCCCGGTGCAGGCCTTGCAATGGATGCAGCAACGATTTCGGCAATGTCCTCCACATGGGTGCGCGAAAAGACCTGGTTCGGCTTGATGATGCGCCGCGCCGTGCCCGCCCGCACCTTGGCAAAGGGGCCGCGCCCCGGGCCATAAATGCCAGCCAGACGAAAGATGTGCACCGGCAATCCAGGTATCGCCTGCCACGCCGCCTCCGCATCCTTGCGCCACTGTCCACGACGGGTGGAGGGGCTTAGCGGCGTGTCTTCGTCCACCCATTCCCCGCCATGATCACCGTAGACACCAGTGGTCGACAAATAGCCCACCCACTCGAACTGATCCGCACGGGCGCGTATCTGGTCCCCAACCGCGCGCAAGACCGGATCACCCTCGGCATCCGGCCCCGCCGAAATCAGCAGATGCGTCGCGGACCTGATCGCATCACTCACATCATCATCGGGAAAGATCAGCGGCTCCACCCCCGTCGCGGTCAAAGCCGCCGCCTTGTCGGCGCTTCGGGTGGTCCCGATCACCCGCCAACCCTGCGGGATCAGCAGTTCTGTCAGTGCCTTGGCGGAATAGCCGTGGCCAAAAGAAAGCAAAGTCTTCGTCATGCCCCATAGGTGGCGCGCACGCGGGCTGCACACAAGCCCCTTGCAAAGCATGTCGCAGGCCCGCCTAATCACCAGATGGCAGATGATCCTTCCCTCGACAGCGCCTATGCGCTCGAAACGCCCGAGGACTCGGTGCAGCTCTATTCCGCGTGGGCAGACACCTATGACAGCGATTTTGCCCGAAACAGTGACTACATTCTGCATGAACAGGTGGCGCGGCACTTCGTGAACACCGGTGGGTTCGGGCCGGTTTTGGACGTAGGCGCAGGCACGGGCCTGTGCGGCGCAGCGCTGGCCGCGCGTGGGACTGAACCAATAGACGGGACCGATATCTCAGCCGACATGCTGCAGATGGCAGCGGCCAAGGACATCTACCGCACAACGCGCGTTGAAAACATACTTGAGGGCTTGGACACACCTGACGGTCCGTATCAGGGAGCCATCAGCTCGGGCACCTTCACTAACGGGCATGTAGGACCGGAAGGGATCGACGCGGTCATCGCAGCGGTGCGTCCGCGCGGCTGGATCGTTCTGTCAGTGAACGCACAGCACTTCACGGCGTCCGGGTTCGACGCAAAACTGACCGCGTTAGAGCCTGGTATCGAAGACCTCAGCCTAACCGAGGTTCCCATCTACGGCGCGGGCGCAACAGGCGACCATGCACAGGACACGGCACTTCTGGTCGCCTTCCGCCGCGCCTAGTCCTTGTCGAAAAACGGGGTGACCTGCGCGACGATAACGGCATTCTCGTCCAGCGCGCGCTGCATCAACGCCCGTTCTTCACCGTCGATCTCATGCCCTTCGGCCAATCGCTCATCCAGCGTGCCATAGCCGGTCACATCCAGGGGTGCGGTATCGGCCTGCTTGAGCAGCGCAACAGTCTCCCGCACGGCCTCAGCCTCGTCCACACCGCTGGCAAAACACATCAGCGCGGCGCCGGTCGCACCATCAGGCAGACCATCACCGTCCTTGCGCCCGATCTGCACCAGTAGGGTAAAGACCTGTTGCGGCTTTTTGGGCTTGTTGGGCTTATCAGTCACGCAACAGCTCGTTGATCGACGTTTTGGAGCGTGTCCGCTCGTCCACGCGCTTCACGATGACAGCACAGTACAGGTTGATCCCGTTCTTCGACGGCATCGACCCAGCCACGACAACAGAACCCGAAGGCACTTCGCCATACATGATCTCACCACTTTCGCGGTCCACGATCTTGGTCGACTGGCCGATGAACACGCCCATGCCCAGAACCGAGCCCTCGCGCACAATACAGCCCTCCACCACTTCCGAACGGGCACCGATAAAGCAGTTGTCTTCAATGATGGTCGGCCCGGCCTGCATTGGCTCCAACACGCCGCCGATGCCCACGCCACCCGACAGGTGCACGTTCTTGCCGATCTGCGCGCAGGACCCAACGGTGGCCCACGTATCGACCATGGTGCCTTCGTCCACGTAAGCGCCCAGGTTCACAAAGGACGGCATCAGCACCACACCCGGCGCGATAAAGGCGGACTTGCGTACAACGCAATTCGGCACGGCCCGGAAACCAGCCGTCTTCCACTGGTTGTCGCCCCAGCCTTTGAACTTGCTGTCAACCTTGTCCCACCAGCCGCCACCTTGCGGGCCGCCATCCTGCTGTTCCATGTCCTTGATGCGGAAGCCCAGCAACACAGCCTTCTTGGCCCACTGGTTCACATGCCAGTCGCCGCTGTCCTGCTTCTCAGCGACACGCAGGCTACCGCTGTCCAGCGCATTCAGCGTGTCTTCGATCGCCTCGCGCGTCTCGCCCCTGGTGGCGGGCGTGATGGTGTCGCGGGCGTCCCACGCGGCTTCGATAGCGGTTTCCAGCTGGGCGTTGGACATCGGAATCTCCCCTGATTGATCGCGGCGCTTAGACAACAATCCGTGGCCCCATGCAATCATATCTGGGCAATGCCCGCATGGCACGCTACGCCTAGTCCAAGCTGACAGGAGCAGACAGAATGAAAGACGATCACCGCAGCCCATTCCGTGACGCGTACACAGACCGCAAAGCGGCCGAGGGTGCGCCCGACACGCCACAGACCCGGTCGCCCGCGTATCCACTGGCCTTCGCAGATCCGGAATTCCTGTGTCGGGACGAACTGCGCCCCGTCCGGCTGCAGCTTGAACTGCTCAAGCCCGAGATGATGATGAATGAACAGGGAATCGAGTCGACCATCGTCCTGTTCGGCGGCGCGCGCATCCCCGACCCGGTGAACAAGGACGACGCACGCACCCAGACACTGGCCGACCTGTCGTCTTTCTATGACGAGGCGCGCAGCTTTTCCCGGCTAATGACAGAAAAGTCGATTGAAAGCGGCGGCCGGGAAAACGTCATCGTCACAGGCGGCGGCCCCGGCGTGATGGAGGCGGGCAACCGCGGGGCGGTCGACGCAGGCGGGCACTCCATCGGGCTCAACATCGTGCTGCCCTTTGAACAGGCGCCCAATCACTACGTGACACCGGATCTGAGCTTCAACTTCCACTACTTCGCCATCCGCAAGATGCACTTCCTGATGCGGGCACGCGCGATCTGCGTCTTTCCCGGCGGGTTCGGCACATTGGATGAGCTTTTTGAATCCCTCACTCTAATCCAAACAGGCCGGATGGAACGCATCCCTTTCCTGCTGTTCGGCAAGGCATTCTGGGAGAAAATCATCAATTGGGATGCGCTGTCAGACGCCGGCACGATCTCGGCCGACGATCTGGACTTGTTTCGCTTCGTGGACAGCGCAGAGGAAGCGATTGACGTAATCGACAACTGGGGGCCGACCACCAAGCGCGGTGAAGTCCCCGGTCGGTAACAACAGCCCGGTCCTGGCCGCGCGAAACGCGACCAACATAATAGTATCTTGCGTTCAGGCTGCGAGTTCGGTGGGCAGTTTGCAGACAGCCACACGATGCGGCAGCGTTTCCACAACGTCACCGGCCTCGGTTTCACGAATGCAATAGCCATACCCGGCCAGCCGGTGCATCCACTCACGACGCGACAGCGCCTGGCTGCGCTCGCGGCTTACAAGGTCCAAAACCTGCGCTTCTTGAAAGCGGTCTTGTGCAAAAATCATCGACATAACAGTCACTCCATTCCCTTTTCCCTGAGCCTGTCATGCCAACGCACCATGGCGCCATTGGCGCGCAAACAGGAAAAGATTGTGACCATTTCGCGAACAGTTACACGCATGCGTTGTCAAGAACGCCATGTTTTCCGGAAACTTGGCGGGCCAACGCAGGTCGAAAGGTGCCACTTTGGAAACAAACCCAGTCGTCTGGACCCGACGAAATGGAATGGAGCACCTGCCGAGTGGCCGAACTAACCGTTCAATCCGGCCTCCGCCGCAATTTCCTTGCGGCTCTTGCGTGCGCGTTCGGTCGCCGACTTCAACTGACCACAGGCCGCCAGAATATCCTCGCCCCGCGGGGTGCGGATCGGGCTTGCGTAGCCCGCGTTGTAAATAATGTTGGCAAAGGCGCGAATGCGATTGTTCGACGACCGCTTGTAGGGCGCGCCGGGCCATTCGTTGAACGGGATCAGGTTCACCTTGGCCGGAATACCCTCCAGCAACTTCACCAGCCGATGTGCATCTGCGTCCGTATCGTTCACACCATCCAGCATCACGTATTCAAAGGTGATCCGTTCTGAATTGCGCCCGCGCGGATAGGCTTTCAAGGCCTCAAGCAGCGCCTCGATATTCCACCGCTTGTTGATCGGGACAAGCTTGTTCCGCACATCATCGGTGGTGGCATGGAAAGACACGGCAAGCTGGCAGCCAATCTCGTTCGCAGTGCGCTCAATCTCCGGCACGACGCCTGACGTACTCAACGTGATCCGACGACGGGACAACTGAATGCCTTCTTCGTCCATCGCAATCTTCATCGCGTCGCGCACGTTCTCAAAGTTATACAGCGGCTCGCCCATGCCCATCAGCACGATGTTCGACAACAGCCGCGTCTCATCTTTCGGCGCGCCGGGCACCGGCCACTCATCCAGATCATCGCGCGCCATCATCACCTGGCCCACGATCTCCGCCGATGTCAGGTTGCGCACCAGCTTTTGCGTGCCGGTATGGCAGAACGAACAGGTCAACGTGCAACCCACTTGCGAGCTCACACACAACGTCCCGCGATCTTCCTCAGGAATGTAGACGACCTCGACCTCATGCCCACCGGCAATACGGACCAACCACTTGCGCGTGCCGTCAACGCTCACCTGCTTCGACACAACCTCGGGGATCTCGATAACAAACTTCTCTGCCAACGCGGCGCGATACACCTTGGACAGGTTCGTCATCGCATCAAAATCACGCACGCCCCATTGATAGATCCATTGCCAGATCTGCCCAACGCGCATCTTGGCCTGCTTTTCCGGCGTGCCATGAGCGATCAACACATCCCGCAATTGCGGACGGGTCAGACCAACAAGGTTCACAGGTCCCTCCGGCAGTTTCCGGGGGATCGTCAAAACATCCTGCGTGATCGGCGCGTCAGCCATGGCTCTATCCATAATTGGGGTGATGCGCCCCTATATAGGAAAAGCAGGGGCAATCAAAAGGATTCGCCCAAATGAAAAAAGAGCAGCGGCCCAAACCACTGCTCTTTCTTCTGGCTTGAAATACCTCGGGGGTCTGGGGGCTGGCCCCCAGACCGACATCTCACTCAGCCGCAACCGTTTTTTTCGGTTCCCACGCAAACGGGGCAAAGGCCGCATCGGTCGGTGTCTCAAACAGCGCATTGGTAAAGTTGGACATCACCTTCTGCGCATAGATCAGAACGGTGTCGAGGATCGCGCGCTCGCCATACCCGGCAGCTTCGAACGCCGCGATGGCATCCGCACCCGGTCGACCATGGGTGTCACGGATGGCCAGCGTAAAGGTGCGCAGCGCTTCCAGCTTGGCGGGCAATGGTGTTTCGTCCCGCAGAGCGTTCACGACATCCTCGTTGATCTTCTCCATCTTTGCGATGCCGGTATGCGCGGGCACGCAATAGTGACAGGCGTTGGCGACATTCACAGTCATCCAAACCACGGTCCGCTCTTCGGGGGTAAAGGCGGTGCCGTTGATCGCAAGGCGGTGCAGGTGCTGATATCCTTCCAGCAGACCGGGGCTTTCCGCCATCACGCCATGCAGGCTGGGCAGACGGCCAAAGGCCTTGATCGAGTTTTCCAGCAAGGGCTTCGAGGCGTCGGGGGCCGTCTCAAGCGTGTGAACCGTTGTTGTGACCATGGTGATCTCCTTTTTGCGTTAGGACGCAGTGGGAGATAGTAAGGTACCGTACAGTTCCAAACTGCGGAGATAGCCAAAGGGGCCGTGCATCACTGCACAGCCCCTCTCGGTCTTGTGAATTGCAATTGCGCGGGAAATCAGCCGCCGCAGCGCGCCTCGGCATCCTCAACCGCAGCCGTGAAGCCCAGTAACGAAAACGTATCCTTGGTTGTGGTGCCGCGGCTGGAAATCCCGGTGACGACCGCCTCGGCGCCACGCTTCATCGCGGTGACAATCTTGGAATCATCCGCAGCCGTTGCAGGCCAAGCCCATTCACCTTCGGTGAACAGTTCAAACTCGTTGCCACTGATATTCACGTTCACGGTCGATCCGGACCGGAACGGATACCCGCCGGTAAAAGCCAACTGGCCCTTGGCCTCCGCGCTCGGACGATAGAACACCATCAGCAGGATCTGCCCACGCGTGGCCGCCACAACGCGGCCTTCGCGGGTGTTGATCACTTCCTTGGGCGTTGCCACACCCCAGCATTCTGTCGGGTTATCCTCGACAAAAACGCTCCAATCGGTTTTCGCCGCAACGCGGTTCGTGCTCTGATCCTGGGCAACGGCCGTTCCCGCAATAAGCGAGAGTGCGCCGACCAAACCGATAACTGTCTTCCTAAATGCCATAACCACAGCCTCCAAGCTGTCCGAAACCTCAATACCTGCACCGTCCCCGGGCGCGCCGTTTTCAGCGCATTCTCTTGCAAGGGCGGCGTTTCTTCTCGACAAGTGGCACATTAGCGCGAAACGCGCGACGCAGGAAAGATTAATTGGCAGGAAATCGCCAAGAAGTGAGGGAAAGATGACGCATCCTGCCCATGGGGCGGTCACACTGGCCGAAATCTGGCGCGGAGCCTTCCTCGAAAGCGCGCATCAGGGCCACGCGGTGGTCTGTGACGACAGCGGCCAGATCGTTGAGGCATGGGGTGTGCCCGAAACGGTCGTGCTGCCCCGCTCATCCGCAAAAATGGTCCAGGCCCTGCCCCTTCTGGAAAGTGGCGCGGCTGCGGCGCACAGCCTGACGCCCGAACACCTGGCCCTTGCCTGTGCCTCACATCAAGGTGCCCCGATACATACGAACAAGGTCGGCGCGTGGCTGTCCGCCATCGGATGTGCAGATGACGATTTCAAATGCGGCCCGCAGGAATCGCGCGATAACGCAGAGCGCAACGCCATGATCCGTGCAGGTGAAAAACCCTGCCGCATCCACAACAACTGCTCCGGCAAACACACGGGTTTCCTCACGCTCGCCAAACACTTGGGCGCAGGCGCCGACTATGTTGACCCCGACCACGCGGTGCAAAAGGCGTGCCTTGAGGCGTTCGAACGCACCACAGGCGAAACCTCCCCCGGCTTCGGCATCGACGGTTGCTCGGCCCCCAACTTCGCCTGCACACTGCACGGCATGGCCCGCGCCATGGCTCATTTCGCCAGCGCCGACGCGGACAGCGCCGAAGGGCAGTTGCGCCAAGCCATGGGTGCCCACCCGGACCTCGTCGCGGGCGAGGGACACGCCTGCACCCGCCTGATGCGCGCCATGAATGGCAAAGTGGCAATCAAGACCGGGGCCGAAGGGTTTTTCGTCGCGATTCTGCCAGAGCAAAAAATGGGCGTCGCGCTCAAGATCGCAGATGGTGCAACCCGCGCCGCCGAATGCGCCATCGCGCAAATCCTAGTCCGGCTCGGCACACTGGATCCGAACCACCCCGAGGCACTCGCTTACACCAGCGCACCCATACGCAACTGGGACGGCTTGGAAACCGGCCACATGCGCGCCGCACCCACCCTACTCTAGGGCGGAGGACACCTCCGCCTTACATCTCAACAATCGGCGCGACCTCGATCGAGCCAGATCCGTTAGCGACAATCGGGCACCCCTTCGCCATCTCGCAAGCAGCTTCAGGCGTGTCAGCCCGCACAATGGTGTAACCGGAAATGGGATTGGCCCCGCCATCCCCGGCAACCCCCGACGCGCTGACAGTCATCGACTGCCCCACCGGATTGCCACCGTTCACAACGGCCGCGCCCATACCCTCGAACCACTTACCCCAAGCCGCCATGGCCTTCTGGCCCTCTTCCTCGGTCTCGGGAATCGTCCCTCCATGATAGGCAAAAATGAAATCCGGCATCCCGGTCCCTCCCTGTTGGCTGGGTCCAGAATACCACGATTCGTGGCATACCGTTTCTTCTGACTGCAAATACCACGGGGTGAGGCCGCAAGGCCGAGGGGCAGAGCCCCTTTCAAACGCTTACAAATTCAGACCGCGCATAGCCCTGAAGGTATAACAGCGCCGTCAGATCGCCGAAGTTCACCCGCACATCACATTGTGCCGCCACAGCAGGTTTTGCGTGCAAGGCCACACCCAATCCAGCACGCCCCAACATCTTGAGGTCATTGGCCCCATCACCGACGGCCAGCACGTCGTCTTCGGACAGACCGAGGCGTCCGGTAATCTCTTCCAACGCATCCACCTTGGCCTGCTGCCCCAGGATCGGCACACCAACCTCACCAGTCAGCACGCCGCCTGCGGCCAGCAACGTATTCGCCCGGTTCTCATCGAACCCCAACTTGGCCGCAACAGCCGCGGTAAAGGCGGTAAACCCACCCGACACCAGTGCGGCATAAGCCCCATGCGCCTTCATGGTCGCCAACAAAGTCGGGCCACCGGGCATCAGGGTGATGCGCTCCTCCAGAACCTGACCAATCACGTCTTCAGGCAAATCCTTCAGCAACCCCACCCGCTCCCGGATCGCGGCTTCAAAGTTCAACTCGCCATTCATGGCGCGGGCCGTAATTTCCTTCACCCGGTCGCCAACCCCGGCCACATCCGCCAGCTCGTCGATGCACTCCTGCTGGATCATGGTGCTGTCCATGTCGGCCAGCAGCATCCTCTTGCGGCGGCCCTCCATCGGCAGGATCACCAGATCAACACCCATCTTCTGCACATCCGCCCAGACATCCCACCGATTGTCCGGGATGGATGGCAGGGAAAAGGCCGCCGCCTCATCCACGGCCAGCCATTGAACGTCGCCACCGCCCCACGCATTGCGCAGATTGTCGATCAAAGCTGGGTCCAGCGCAGGGTTGGCGGGATCCGTTAACAGGGTGCAAACAAACATGGGGGGTCCGTTTCCGATACGCGACGCGGATGTCGCAAATAAATGTTCAAGCGGCGCTATAGCCCCGCATTCCCGGTTGCACCACCCCGCCTGCACCCGTAAATGCGGCGGTGGGACACCCTTCCCCAACGAAGGGCGAATATCTGTAAGGATAACATCAATGGCTACCACTGCTCCGGCCACGCGGCCGGCAAATCCGCGTTTTTCCTCTGGCCCTTGCGCCAAACCCCCCACACATACCTTGACCGCTCTGGCCGACGCGCCTCTTGGCCGCTCGCACCGTGCTGCCGAAGGCAAGGCGAAGCTGAAGCAAGCGATCGAAGAGACACGCGAGATCCTCGGCGTCCCCGCTGACTACAAGATCGGCATCGTACCCGCCTCCGACACGGGCGCCTATGAAATGGCGATGTGGTCGCTCTTGGGCGAACGGCACGCCGAGATGGTTGCTTGGGAAAGCTTCGGCGCGGGCTGGGTCACGGACGTGGCCAAGCAGTTGAAAATCGAACACACCGTTCACACTGCCGACTATGGGCAGATCGTGGATATGGCCGCCCTGAATTACGACCACGATGTCTGCTTCACCTGGAACGGCACGACCTCGGGCGTACGGATGGCAAATGGCGACGCGATCCCGGCGGACCGCGCAGGTCTGACGCTCTGCGACGCAACCTCCGCTGCCTTCGCAATGGACCTGCCTTGGGACAAGCTCGATGTCACAACGTTCTCTTGGCAAAAGGTGCTGGGTGGCGAAGCAGCCCACGGCATGCTGATCCTCAGCCCCCGCGCCGTGGCCCGGCTGGAAAGCTACACGCCCGCATGGCCACTGCCGAAAATCTTCCGCCTGACCAAAGGTGGCAAGCTGATCGAAGGGATTTTTGTTGGCGAAACCATCAACACACCGTCGATGCTCGCGGTCGAGGATTACCTGTTCTCCCTGAAATGGGCGCGCGAAGTGGGTAGCCTGCAGGGGCTGATCGCCCGCGCAGACGCCAACGCCCAAGCGGTTTTTGACTTCTGCGACGCACACGACTGGATCGACAACCTCGCCGTTGATCCTGCCACACGCTCGACCACTTCAGTCTGCCTCAAGTTCACCGACGACCGGATCACCGACGGTGCTGCGTTCGCCAAGGCCGTCGCCAAGCGGCTCGCGGATGAAAACGTGGCCCTAGACATCGGCGCCTACCGCGACGCCCCTCCGGGCCTGCGCATCTGGTGCGGCGGAACCGTTGAAACCGGCGATATCGAAGCGATGCTGCCTTGGCTGGCATACGCGTTCGACGCAGAAATCAGTGGTCTTTCGGACGCAGCCTGATGGCTTTTGACGATCCATTGATCCAGCAGATGCTGGCCTTTGTCGAAGGCATTGGAATCCCGGTGCGGGCAACAGAACTGCCCGACACCACGTTCCTGCCTGGCCTCGACATCCGCGACGGGGCGCTGTGCATTGACGCAGCACGCCTCACCTATCCCGGCGACATCCTGCACGAAGCAGGCCATATCGCTGTCGCGGACGAAGAGCGGCGCAACCAGCCGACCTTCAAGCCGACCAAGGCCGAGGAAATGGCGGCCATGGCCTGGTCCTTTGCCGCTGTGCGTCACCTCGGCCTGCCACCTGAAACCGTGTTTCACGGTGACGGGTACCAGGGTGGATCCGGCAACCTGCTTGAGGCGTTCGAGCAAGGCAACGGACCCGGCGTACCCCTGCTGGGCTGGCTTCGGCTGACAACTGACCCGAATGCACCCGACGCAACCGGCAAACGCTGCTTTCCCAACATGGACCGCTGGGTCCGGTGATCGCTGAACCGCAATGATAAATCGGCCCGCAAAGGGCCGACACACATCCCCAATACGCGGCAACGTCCGCAAAAAACCTGGAGCCTCACATGCCCAAAGTACTCATCTCCGACAAGCTGTCAGACGCCGCTGTCCAAATCTTCCGCGACCGCGGGATCGAGGTCGATTTCGAACCCGATCTCGGCAAGGACAAAGACAAGCTGGCCGAAGTGATCGGCCAGTATGACGGCCTCGCCATCCGGTCGGCGACCAAGGTGACACCGACGATCCTGAAGAACGCGACCAACCTCAAGGTCATCGGCCGTGCAGGCATCGGCACCGACAACATCGACAAGGACGCGGCCTCCAAAAAGGGCGTGATCGTCATGAACACGCCCTTCGGCAACATGATCACGACGGCCGAACACGCCATCGCGATGATGTTCGCCGTCGCACGGCAAATTCCCGAAGCCAGCTCCTCCACCCACGCGGGCAAATGGGAAAAGTCCAAGTTCATGGGCACCGAATTGACAGGCAAGACCCTTGGCGTGATCGGCGCGGGCAACATCGGTGGCATCGTCTGCGACCGTGCCCGTGGGCTGAAAATGAAGGTCCTCGCCTATGACCCCTTCCTGGGGGAAGAGAAAGCCGACAAGATGGGCGTTGAAAAGGTCGAGCTTGAGGACCTGATCAAGCGCGCCGACTTCATCACGCTGCACGTGCCCAAGACCGAGCAGACGGCCAACATGATCACCGCAGAACGCATCGCCATGATGAAACCTGGTGTCCGTATCATCAACTGCGCGCGCGGCGGCCTCGTAGACGAAGCGGCCCTCGCCGAAGCGCTCAAATCCGGCCACGTGGCCGGTGCGGCCTTTGACGTCTTTGCCGAAGAACCCGCCAAGGAAAACGCGCTCTTCAACCTACCCAACGTCGTCGTCACGCCCCACCTCGGCGCCGCGACAACCGAAGCGCAGGAAAACGTAGCCCTGCAGGTGGCAGAGCAGATGGCGAACTACTTGCTCACTGGGGCGGTCGAAAACGCACTCAACATGCCATCGGTCACAGCGGAAGAGGCGAAAGTCATGGGCCCATGGGTCAAGCTCGCCGGTCACTTGGGCAGCTTCACCGGCCAGATGACGGACGAGCCGATCAAGGCGATCAACATCCTCTATGATGGTGTCGTGTCCGAAATGAACCTCGACGCGCTGAACTGCGGCGTGATCGCGGGCATCATGAAGCGCGCCAACCCGGACGTGAACATGGTCTCGGCCCCTGTGGTCGCCAAGGAACGTGGTATCCAGATCAGCACCACGAACCAGGACCAGTCCGGTGCCTTCGAAGGGTACATCAAGATCACCGTCGTCACCGACAAGCGCGAACGCTCCGTCGCGGGCACCGTGTTCTCGGATGGCAAACCGCGCTTCATCCAGATCAAGGGCATCAACATCGATGCCGAGATCGGGGCCAACATGCTCTACACCACGAACGAGGACGTGCCGGGCATCATCGGCCTTCTGGGCAACACGATGGGCAAGAACGGCGTGAACATCGCGAACTTTACCCTTGGCCGTGCAGCCATCGCGGGCGAAGCCATCGCGCTGCTCTATGTCGACGATCCGATCCCCACGGACGTGCTGAAAACACTCGAGGGGACAGGCATGTTCACGCAGGTCAAACCGCTGGCCTTCGACGTGGCTTGACCTGGGCCTGACCCGGGCCTGACCCGGGCCTGACGCGCAGGGCGGAGGACACCTCCGCCTTACGATTGTCACCGAACTGAACTAAAGGCATGGGCGATCCACGATTGGAGCCGCCCGTGCCGACACCCAGCGCCTATATCTTGTGCACAAGCCCCCGCAGTGGCAGCACACTCCTGTGCGCCCTGCTGCGCGACAGCGGCGTTGCGGGCCATCCAAAATCCTACTTCCACCAACCCGACCTGGACAAATGGCGCGCAGGCCTCGGCCTTGCGCCGGACACACCGCGCCCGGACATCTTTGCCGAAGCCATCGCGCAGGGGCGTGGCGATACGGACATCTTCGGCCTCCGCCTCCAACGCCACAGCGCGCCGTTCTTCTTTGATCAAGTGCGCGACGCACACCCGGACGCAACAACAGACAAGGCCGCAGTCGAAACCCAATTTGGCCCGACTCGCTACATTCACCTGCACCGCAAAGACAAGGTGGCACAGGCCGTATCGCTGGTGAGGGCCAGTCAAAGCGGGCTCTGGCACCGCAACGCCGATGGGTCGGAACTGGAACGCACCGCACCCCCGCAAACACCACAATACGATCACCCTGCCATCGCGCAGGAATTAGAGACTGTCACAAACTATGACACAGCGTGGGAGGATTGGTTCAAGGCGCAAGGCATCGCACCATTGCGGCTCGACTATGACACCCTCTCCGCAGATCCCTCGGGGACGCTGGAACAGATTCTCAAAGACCTGAACCTGCCACAGGGCGCGCCGGTTCAACCCGCCGTGGCCAAACTCTCCGACGACATCAGCGCAGACTGGATCACCCGCTTCAAATCTGAAACGAACGCCTGAGTGGCTTGCACAACCACGCCCAGCGCCTAAGGTCACCCCATGCCCGGTCTCGACACACTCCTCGCCTTTCTCATCGCCACCGCGATCTTCGCCTACATCCCCGGTCCCGCCATGCTCTACGCCACGGCGCAAACCCTGGCCCGTGGCGCACGCGCCGGGCTGATGGCGGCACTGGGTCTGCATGTCGGGGGCTATGTCCACGTGCTGGCAGCAGCCTTCGGACTCGCACTCTTGTTTGAACTGGTGCCGCCACTTTATGTGGCTCTGAAACTGATCGGGGCAGCCTACCTGATCTGGCTCGGTCTCCAGATGATCCGAACCCGCAACGCGCGGGTGAACGCTACACCACAAGGCGATAGCAACCCGGCCCGCGCGTTTCGTCAAAGCATGATCGTCGAAATCCTCAACCCGAAAACCGCGCTCTTCTTCATGGCGTTCCTGCCACAGTTCTCTGACCCGGCAGCCGCGCTCCCAATCTGGGCGCAAATGTTGATCCTGGGCACAGTCGTAAACGTCGTCTTTTCCAGCGCCGACCTCGTCTGCGTGGCCCTCGCTCACCGCATGTCCCGCCTGCTGGCACATACGAGCCGCGCCAGCGCAAGAGTCAAAGCGCTGGGCGGCTCCATCCTCGTCGGCCTCGGCTTGACCGTCGCCCTCGACCGCTAGGTTCAAACACAAATACAAACCCCGTACGGCGGAAGTGTCCTCCGCCCCGTCCGAGAGGCCGCCCATGACACCCACCTATGCCATTGGCGACATCCACGGCCAAAAGGCCGAACTGGACCGCGTCCTGTCCCTGATCGAAGCAGACGGGGGCAAGGATGCGCAGATCGTCTTTCTCGGGGACTATGCGGACCGGGGGCCACACAGCCGCGCGGTGCTTGATACCCTGATCGAAGGGCGGGACGCAGGCCGGAACTGGACGTTCCTAAAAGGCAATCACGACCGCATGTTCGAGTGGTTCATGGCCAATCCGATCCGGCACGACCCTCATATGATGGTCGAACTTTACTGGCTGCACGACCGGCTTGGCGGCAACACGACGCTGGCCTCCTACGGGGTGGATGCCTCGGGACAACGCCGTGAAAAGGACGTGCAAGCTGATGCAAAGGCCGCCGTGCCCCAAAACCACCTCGACTTCCTGCGAAGCCTTCAACTGACCCACATCGTCAGCGACCTGATGTTCGTGCACGCTGGCATCCGACCCGGTGTGGCACTGACCGATCAGACCGAGGAAGACTTGCTCTGGATCAGGCAGGAATTTCACAACAGCGACACCAACCACCCCAAACTGATCGTACACGGTCACACGCCCGTCGATACGGCAACGCATTACGGCAACCGGATCAACCTTGATACCGGCGCAGGATATGGCCGCCCCCTGACAGCCGCCGTGTTCGAAGAAGACACTGCTTGGCTTCTGACAGATACGGGACGTCTCCTGCTCAAACCGTAAGGCGGAGGTATCCTCCGCCCCGGCGCATCAAGATGCGCCTTACATCCAATCCTGCTGCACGACTGCGCCCTTGGTCATTCTCCGTCTGTAGGGCGGGGTTCACCCCGCCACTGCCTGCGACACAGCGCCACGGATTAACTATTCGAATCAGATATTTAGGCAGAAGGTTCACGAAACACGCAGTTTCAGCGGCAAAAATACGCAGTTTCGTCAAACCGGTCCGAAACCCATTTGTTTCACCCGTGGCAAAGACCGCAGTTTCACCGTCAAAATGCGCAGTTTCGCCAGAAACAGGGCCACATGCACACCCTGCCGTCCACGCAAATCTCGGATTAACGCAGCGCACGGTGCTCAGGTCCAATCCAGAACAACCTTACCTGAGGACCCCGATTTCATAGCCGCGAACCCGGCCTCAAACTCCGCCGCCTTGAACCGGTGCGTGATGACCCCCGACACATCCAGCCCGTTCTGCAGCATCGCGATCATCTTGTACCATGTCTCGAAAATCTCGCGTCCATAGACACCCTTGATGGTGATGGCCTTGAACACGATCCGGCTCCAATCGACGGGAGATTTTCCGGGCGGAATCCCCAGCATCGCAATGCGGCCACCCATGGTCATCGCCTCGACCATCTGGTCCAACGCGACCTGGTTCCCGGACATCTCAAGGCCAACATCGAACCCCTGCTTCATACCCAGCCCTGACACCACCTCGGCCAGATCCTGATGCCCTACATTGACCGGCACCACGTCCGCGACGTGGGTGGCAAGGCGCAACCGGTCCGGGTTCACATCGGTGATCACCACATGCCGCGCGCCAGCGTGCCGGGCCACGGCAGCGGCCATGATCCCGATCGGACCGGCACCCGTCACCAGCACATCTTCTCCAATCAAATCAAAGGACAAGGCGGTATGCACCGCATTGCCCAACGGGTCCAGAATGGCGCCGATATCGTCGTCGATCTCATCGGGCAAAGGGACTACATTGAACGCAGGCAAGCGCAGATACTCGGCAAAGGCCCCCTGCTCGTTCACCCCGATCCCCCGCGTCGCCGGGTCCAGATGGAACTTGCCCGCTCGGCTCTGGCGGGACGTCTTACCGATCAGATGCCCCTCACCCGAACACCGCTGCCCGAGGGCCAGACTATCCACATTCCGACCCATATCCACGATCTCACCCGTAAATTCATGTCCGGTGATCAAAGGCGTCGGAACAGTGGCCGAGGCCCACTCATCCCAATTCCAGATGTGAATGTCGGTGCCACAAATCCCGGTCTTCTTGACCCGGATCAACACATCATCCGGCCCGATCTCAGGCACTGGGGCCTCAACAGCCCACAACCCTTCACGCGGATGGGTTTTCTCCAATGCTTTCATCGTGTTGCGCATCAGATCACCCCAACGGCCTTGCCCGCCGCCTCGAACGCAGCAAGCCCACGATCCAGATCGTCCCGGGTCAGGGCCGCATTCATCTGCGTTCGAATGCGCGCCTGCCCGCGCGGCACGACCGGGAAGAAGAAACCCGAGACATAGACCCCCTCGTCAAACAACCGCGCCGCCATATCCTGTGCCAACTGCGCCTCGCCCAACATGACAGGAATGATCGGATGCTCACCGGGCAGCAGCTCGAACCCCAACCGCTCCAGCCCAGCCCGCCAGTAGGCGGCATTGTCGAACAACTGCGCGCGCAAATCGTCGCCCTCCTCCACCAACCGGATCGCTTCGATCCCTGCGGCCACAACTGCGGGCGGCAGGGAATTGGAAAACAGGTAGGGCCGCGCGCGCTGGCGCAACAGGTCAATCACCGGCTGCGGCCCGGCGATGTAGCCACCAATGGACCCGCCCAGCGCCTTGCCCAGCGTGCCGGTCAGAATATCCACGTCCACGCCCGCATGGGCCGGGGTGCCTTCGCCCTTCGGCCCCATGAATCCCGTGGCATGACAATCATCAACCATCACCAACGCGCCGGAATTGCGGGCCAGCGCAGAAATCTCGGGCAGTTTGGCCAAATATCCATCCATGGAAAACACACCGTCCGTGGCAATCATGATATGCCGCGCACCATCCGCCTTGGCCGCGCGCAACTGCTTTTCCAGAGAGTCCATGTCGCTGTTGGCATAGCGATAGCGTTTCGCCTTACACAGCCGGATACCATCAATGATCGACGCATGGTTCAGCGCGTCCGAAATGACCGCATCCTCTGGCCCCAAGAGCGGCTCAAACAACCCGCCATTGGCGTCAAAACACGCAGCAAACAGGATTGCATCATCCTTGCCTAGAAAGCGGGCCAGACGCTGCTCCAACTCCCGGTGCAAATCCTGCGTGCCACAGATGAACCGGACCGAGGCCATGCCGAACCCATGTGTGTCCATCGCACCCTTGGCAGCGGCAATCAGGTCAGGGTGATCAGCCAGCCCAAGGTAATTATTGGCACAAAGGTTCAACACCTCGCGCCCGCCCACATCAATCCGACCGCCCTGGGGCGAGGTGATTTCGCGCTCGCGTTTCATCATCCCGTCCGCCTCGATCTGGGCCAGGGTATCGGTCACGTGGGTGAGAAACGCTTGGGTCATGTCGGATGCTCCTTTGCAGGAAAATCTAACATACCGGAGGTGATTCCGGTAGAGCGGATTTCATAATTACGGACAAAAATCCGTGAAAGCGGATTTGCGCCTAGGCGTCCTGCACCACCAGGAATGCGCGCGCGGGCCGGTCCGCCTCGATCCGGTGCGGCACATCAGCGGCATAGCGGGCGGTGTCCCCCTGCCCCACCTTCTCAGATGCGCCGCCGCTGGTCACACGCAGCTTACCCTCGATCACGGTCAGATGCTCGCGCGCACCTCGGGCGTGGGGCTGGCTGTCCAGCACCCCACCTTCAATGAAACGCAGCTCATAAACCTCGTGCCGCCCGGCCTCTTCCGGTGGGCTGAGAATACGGATGGTGCAGCCCGTGCCCCGGTTCTCGATGCTTGGCACATCCGCCGTGCGCAGAACTTCGATCCGCTTTGCCGCGCCCTCATCCAGCAGGCCCGCAAAATCCACCTGCAAGGCGCGGGTCAGATTCCAAAGCGTCGCAATCGTGGGCGAAGACTCACCCCGTTCGATCTGGCTCACCATCGACCTGGACACGCCCGACAGTTTCGCCACGGCGTCCAAGGATAGCCCCTGCGCCCGCCGCGCATCCTTCAGGCGAGTCGGCAAAAGCGACAATATAGCGTCAGTATTTTCCGTCATGACGGAGTGATGCCAATGCCGTTGCGTCCAAGTCAAGCCCAAGGGGCTGACATGCGACCGACCCATCGTCATATCAGGACACAAAGGGAGGATCATCATGACCCAAGACATCGTACTTCTGGATGGCGCACGCACAGCCATCGGCACCTTCGGCGGATCGCTGGCAGGCACCACGCCCATCGACCTTGGCACCGTTGCTGCCAAGGCCGCGCTAGAGCGGTCGGGGGTCGAAGGTGGCCAGATCGGTCACGTCGCCTTTGGTCATGTGATCAACACCGAACCGCGTGACATGTACCTATCCCGCGTCGCTGCCATGCAGGCCGGTGTGCCCGACACAACCCCGGCCATGAACGTGAACCGTCTGTGCGGCTCCGGTGTGCAGGCCATTGTGTCGGTGATTCAGTCTCTAATGCTGGGCGATGCAGACTTTGGCCTTGCTGGCGGGGCCGAGAATATGTCGCGTTCCCCCTTCATCATCCCCAGCCAGCGCTGGGGCGCTAAGATGGGGGACGTGAAAACGCTCGACATGATGCTGGGTGCACTGAATTGCCCCTTTGGCACTGGGCATATGGGCGTGACGGCCGAGAACGTGGCGGCGGAACACGGTATCTCTCGTGACGATCAGGATGGCTTTGCCATGCAAAGCCAGGAACGTGCGGCAGCTGCTATCGCGGATGGCCGCTTTGCCAGCCAGATCACACCGGTCGAGGTGAAAGTAAAGCGCGACACCGTTGCCTTTGAAGTCGACGAACATCCCAAGGCGACCAGCATGGAGGCGCTGGCGGGGCTGCGCCCGGTGTTCCAGAAAGACGGGTCGGTCACGGCGGGGAACGCCTCGGGCATCAATGACGGCGCGGGCGCCGTGGTGCTGGCGACCGCCGAAGCCGCCGAGAAGGCAGGTCTGAAACCGAAAGCACGGGTGCTGGGCTATGCCCATGCAGGTGTGCGGCCCGAAGTCATGGGCATCGGCCCCATCCCGGCCGTGCGCAACCTGCTGGAGCGCACCGGCTTGTCCGCTGGTGACTTCGATGTCATCGAATCGAATGAGGCGTTTGCCGCACAGGCCTTGGCCGTCTCCAACGATCTCGGCTTTGATCCCGCCCGCGTGAACCCCAACGGTGGGGCGATTGCTCTGGGTCACCCAGTGGGTGCGACCGGTGCGATCATCACTGTGAAAGCTTTGTATGAGTTGGAGCGGATCAGCGGATCTAAGGCTTTGATCACAATGTGCATTGGCGGCGGCCAAGGCATCGCGTTGGCGATTGAACGGATCGCTTGAGGCATGTGCAGGACTGGGGGCCAGCCCCCAGACCCCCGTCGTGTTTTTGGTCAGAAGAAGATCAAAGCAGCGCTTCAATCAGGAGGGTCAAACTGCCCCCTGCCAAAAGGCCAATGACAACCGCCAGTATAATCCAGCGCCAGAAACCATTGCGCTTTTCAGGGGCGGGATTTGATTGTGCGATCAGCGCTTGCTCGACAAGGCGCGGCAAACGCGGGCCAAATCGGGACAGGACGCGCGCGGTGTTATACAAGTCTTTGACCACCGCGCGCGGGCCGATGGATTTCTGAATGTAGTCCGTCACCACGGGCGACGCGACCTGCCAGATATTCATGTTCGGATTCAGGGATCGTGCAACCCCTTCGACCACCACCATGGTGCGCTGCAACAGGATAAGCTCGGTCCGGGTCTCCATGCCGAAGCGCTCTGTGACCTCGAAAAGGTAGGCCAGTAACCTGCCCATCGAGATTTTGGACGCGTCCATGCCAAAGATCGGCTCGCCCACTGCACGCAAGGCGCGGGCGAATTCATCGACGTCCTTGTCGGCAGGCACATAACCGGCTTCGAAGTGTACCTCTGCCACGCGCTTGTAGTCCTTGCGGATGAAGCCAAAGAGGATCTGGGCATAGACCCGGCGGGTGTATTCATCGATGTGCCCCATGATCCCGAAATCGTAGGCGATGATGTCCCCATTGGGCGCGACCTTAAGGTTGCCCTGGTGCATGTCGGCGTGGAAATAGCCGTCGCGCAGGGCATGCAGCAGAAACAGCTTCAGGACCCGTTCGCTCAGATCGACGCGGTTATGTCCCGCGGCATCGATGGCTTCATTGTCACCCATGGGGACACCATCCGCCCATTCGAGCGTCATCACCCGACGGCCTGAATACTCCCATCGGATCTTGGGTAGCGCGAACCCCTCATCCTTTTCGGTGTTGGCGGCAAATTCACCGGCGGCAGAAGATTCGAGACGCAGGTCCAGCTCTCCCTGCACAACGCCGTCGAAATGCGCGATCACGTCCATAGGCTTGAGGCGGCGCGCGGCGGGAGCAAACAGCTCGACGATCTTGGCCGCAAAATAGAAGGCGTCGATATCCTTCTGGAACGCCTTTTCGATGCCTGGGCGCAGGACCTTGACCGCGACGAACCTGTCCTCGTCCGCCAACTTTGCCTTGTGCACCTGCGCGATGGAGGCCGCGGCAACCGGTTCGCTGAATTCAGAGAACAGCGTGTCGGTCGACACACCCAGTTCCCGCTCGACCTCTGCCTTGGCATCGGCAGCGGCGAAGGGGGGCAGCTTGTCTTGCAGAACACGCAGTTGAACAGCCAGTTCGTCACCCACCACGTCGGGCCGGGTCGACAGGATCTGGCCGAATTTGATGTAGGCCGGGCCCAGCGCCGTCAGAGCGCGAATGGCTGGCGGCATCGACGGGTCGCCCTTGTAGCCCAGCCAGCGGAAGGGCTTGGCCATAGCCTTGGCAACAAAGCGCAGCGCAGGCGGTGCTTCGAAGGCATCAAGCACGACGTTCATGGCCCCAGCCCGCTCCAGGGTCGCGCCTGTTCGGATCAGGCGGATGATATTGTGTGGCCCCCTCATGGGTTTGTCCCCGCGGGGACACTTGCGCTTAACGCATTTTTAACCACAAGATGTTGAAAAATCATCAGATTTTCCACCCGGAGTGCAGGCAGGCGACGCCCATCGTCAGATTGCGGTACTTGGCGTTCTCGAAACCGGCATCCCTTATCATGGACAGGAAGGTGTCCTGATCCGGGAACTTGCGGATGGACTCTACGAGGTACTGGTAGCTGTCGCGGTCATTCGCGATCATCTGGCCCATGCGGGGGATCACGTTGAAGCTGTAAAGGTCATAGAGCTTCTGCATGCCTTCATTCGGCAGCTGGCTGAATTCCAGCACCATAAGGCGGCCACCGGGTTTCAAGACGCGATAGGCTTCGGTCAATGCATCTTGGGGGCGGGTCACGTTCCGGATGCCGAAGCTGATGGTGTAGACGTCAAACGTGTTGTCCTCGAACGGCAGGGCCATCGCGTCGCCCACCACCCAATCAAGACTGTCGGCCATCTTGTCCGCCTCGGCCCGCTTGCGGCCCTCGACCAGCATGGGTTCGGTCAGGTCCAGCACAGTGGCGTGACCGTAACCGGCACGTTTGAGAAACTTGAACGAGATATCGCCGGTGCCGCCCGCCACATCGAGCAGCTTTTGGCCTGGGCGCGGGGCCAACCAATCCATCATCGCCTCTTTCCAGATGCGGTGGATACCGACGCTCATCACGTCGTTCATAATGTCGTATTTGCTGGCGACCGAGTTGAAGACCCCCTGAACACGCCCGGCCTTTTCCCCCTCGGGAACGGTTTCAAACCCGAAATGCGTGGTTTTATCATCGGTCATGGGAAGAGGCGTCTTTCTGTTTTGTCAGGCCTTGTTATAGGCCGCTCGCAGGCATACACAACGTAGCCCAATTGCCGCAGGGAGCAGCAAACATGCCCGAACTGCCCGAAGTTGAAACTGTCCGCCGGGGATTGGCCCCGACGATGGAGGGCGCTGTGATTGCGCGGGCCGATGTGAACCGACCTGATCTGAGGTGGCCGTTTCCGGCCGGGATGGCCGAGCGGTTGAGTGGGCAGCAGGTGCTAGGGTTGCGGCGGCGGTCGAAGTATATTTTGGCTGATCTGGCTTCTGGCGAGACGTTGTTGATCCATCTCGGTATGTCAGGGCGGATGCTGGTGTCGGGCGATCCGCTGGGGCAATTCGTGCATGATCACCCTGCGCCTGAAAAACATGACCATGTGGTTCTGCATATGGACAACGGCGCTCGCATCACCTTCAACGATCCGCGGCGGTTCGGGGCGATGGATTTGCTGGATACAGCCACGGCCGATCAGCACAAGCTGCTGGCCGTGCTGGGGCCGGAGCCGCTGGGCAACGCGTTTAACGAAGATCATCTTGTGGATGCGTTCGAGGGCAAGAACACGCCTGTGAAGTCGGCGCTGCTGGATCAGAGAATCGTCGCGGGATTAGGCAATATCTATGTTTGCGAAGCATTGTACCGGGCTGGTATCTCGCCGACGCGAAAGGCGGGGCGGATTTCCAAGCAACGTGTCGCGGCCCTTGTCCCGATCATTCGGGACGTGCTGGCCGAAGCGATTGAGGCCGGTGGTTCATCCCTGCGCGATTTCCGCCAAGCCGATGGAGAGCTTGGGTATTTTCAACATCGGTTTGATGTTTACGGGCGTGAGGGGGAACCTTGCCGCACCCCGGGGTGTTCCCACGAGGTGACGCGCATTGTGCAGTCAGGGCGGTCGTCTTTCTACTGCAGGTCGTGCCAATCTTAGCTTGAAACGGCCCCCGCCCGTGATAAGCGTTACCACTTGAAACACAACAAACCAAAGGCAGACCCATGGCCTATGAGACGATCATCGTCGAAGTAGAAGACCACATCGCGAAGGTCACCCTGAACCGTCCCGATGCGCTGAATGCCCTGAATGATCAACTGCTGTCGGAACTGGCGGACGCGATGGGTGGGTGTCAGACCAATGACAAGGTGCGCTGCATCGTCATCACCGGGTCGGAAAAGGCGTTCGCCGCCGGGGCCGACATCGCAATGATGAAGGACAAATCGTACACTGAGGTGTTCACCGAGGATCTGTTTGGCCCGGAAACAGATGCGATTGTGCGCGTCCGCAAGCCGGTCATCGCTGCCGTCAGCGGCTATGCCCTGGGCGGCGGGTGCGAGCTGGCGATGATGTGCGATTTCATCATTGCGTCCGACACCGCCAAGTTCGGTCAGCCCGAGATCAACCTGGGTGTGATGGCTGGCATCGGCGGCACGCAGCGCCTGACCCGTGCCGCGGGCAAGGCCAAGGCGATGGACATGAACCTGACAGGCCGCTTCATGGATGCGGAAGAGGCCGAGCGGTCCGGGCTGGTCAGCCGCGTGGTGCCAGCCAAAAAGCTGATGGATGAAGCGATGAGCGCGGCCGAGAAGATCGCCGAGAAGTCGATGATTTCCGTCATGGCCGTGAAGGAAGCCGTGAACCGGTCATTCGAGACACCGCTGCGCGAAGGGCTGCTGTTCGAACGCCGCGTGTTCCATTCCCTCTTTGCTACCGAAGACCAGAAGGAAGGCATGACTGCGTTCCTGGAAAAACGCGAAGCGCAATTCCGCGACCGGTAAATGCTGTGCAGGATGCGGTTTCAGCACCCTGCACAGGCTGTCGTTTTGTAGTGCACGTTATTTCTGGTTGGCGCCCCTGATCAGGCGAATCGATGCACGGACTTTGCGCCAGTCTTGCGCCTCGTTCATTTTCCCGGCTTCGATTGCAATCCGTTCGCGTTGCGCAACCTCGGCTTCGGCCTTGTCACCATGGGCGCGATACAGGGCATGCGCATACTGAGAAGTGGCCAAGGGTTGTGTCATGTCGTCCTCCGTCAGATTCTCGCTATGGTGGACCATAGCACATCGCGACGGCGTTTTCTTGATTCAAAGCAAGTGTACTGGACAGGCCGTTGACTCTGGTTTGCAAACGGCCTATCTGCGCGGCTTCTGAAACTACCGCACCAATAGATTGGGACGAGATAACATGGCAAATTCGCCTCAGGCCAAGAAGCGGGCCCGTCAAAACGAAAAACGCTTCCAAGTGAACAAGGCGCGCCGGTCGCGCATTCGCACGTATCTGCGCCAGGTCGAAGAGGCGATTGCCTCGGGTGACAAAGACGCTGCATCTGCAGCCCTGAAAGTCGCACAGCCTGAACTGATGCGTGGTGTCACCAAGGGTGTTTATCACAAGAACACCGCATCGCGCAAAATGTCGCGCCTATCAGCGCGGGTAAAAGCACTGGGATAATTCCCCCAATGCACGAAGACACGAAGCGTCGCAATTTTGCGGCGCTTTTTTTGTTTTTCCTATGAAAACAAGGGACGCAGAGATTCTTTTTTCAGAATCGCTGAGTCAAGTTTTAAGTTCTGTGGACGGCGCGCTCACGAACTTGCTACCAACCTAGGGCGAGTCGTGAGACCGCCTTGGGGGGACAGGCCAGAGACCATTGTGCACGGTACGTACACGGTATCTGGGTAGGGGATGACACAAGTTGTCTGATCCGATTTTGAGCATGGTGTCTGCCATTGCCCGACCTGTCAGAAATATTTGGTGTGCGGACGGCACGTGCGGAAAACCCGGCTAACACGGGAGCGGCATGTGCCACATCTGTAAATATCCGAATGGATCAAAGCTACGCCGTTGGCAGTGGCCGTGTTTTGATCATCCTGAGACTTGGTGCGGGCTGACCCGGCGAGCCGAAGATCGCCGGAGTATGAAATGGCAGAAGGGATGGTTGGTAGCGTATGACACAAGAAAAATGGGGACAGCTGAGACAACGGCTGCTCAAGACGGTAGGCCAAAACAATTACAAAACATGGATCGAGCCGCTGCAGTTTCGAGGGCTGCAAGACGGTATTGCAACGTTCGATGTTCCCACGAACTTCATGGGGAACTACGTGAGCCAGAATTTCTCTGATCTTATCCTGCACGAGTTGAAGTCCGAGGATGATAGTATTCGCCGCCTGAGCTTTGCAGTCGCCGCCAATTCCCAAAGCCGCCCATCAGCCGTGGATGCACCGATGACCGAACCCGCTATGACCACCGCTGGGAAATCGACCCGCGCGGCCCTGTCCGCTGCACCGCTGGACAAACGCTTTACCTTTGACAGCTTCGTCGTCGGCAAGCCCAACGAATTGGCCCATGCCGCAGCCAAGCGCGTTGCCGAAGGTGGCCCTGTTACCTTCAACCCGCTGTTTCTGTACGGCGGCGTCGGTTTGGGTAAAACGCACCTCATGCACGCCATCGCGTGGGAGCTTCAAACCCGCCGTCCGGACCTGAATGTCCTGTACCTGTCCGCCGAACAATTCATGTACCGTTTCGTGCAAGCATTGCGCGATCGCAAGATGATGGACTTCAAGGAAATGTTCCGCTCTGTCGACGTGCTGATGGTGGACGATGTCCAATTCATCGCGGGCAAGGACAGTACGCAGGAAGAATTCTTTCACACCTTCAATGCACTGGTAGACCAGAACAAGCAGATCATCATCAGCGCTGACCGCGCCCCGGGTGAGATCAAGGACCTGGAAGAGCGCGTGAAGTCCCGCCTGCAATGCGGGCTGGTCGTTGACCTGCACCCGACCGACTACGAACTGCGTCTTGGCATCCTGCAGTCGAAGGTCGAACAGCAGATGGCCACCTATCCGGACCTCAAGGTCGAGGATGGTGTGCTGGAGTTCCTCGCTCACCGCATCTCGACCAACGTGCGCGTTCTCGAAGGTGCACTGACGCGTTTGTTTGCCTTTGCATCCCTTGTCGGGCGCAAGATCGATATGGACCTGACGCAGGATTGTCTGGCCGATGTACTGCGCGCATCCGAGCGCAAGATCACTGTCGAGGAGATCCAGCGCAAAGTGTCCGAGCACTACAACATTCGCCTGTCCGACATGATTGGCCCCAAACGCCTGCGCGCCTATGCCCGCCCACGTCAGGTGGCGATGTATCTGGCCAAGCACATGACATCCCGCAGCCTGCCCGAGATTGGCCGCCGTTTCGGCGGACGCGACCACACCACTGTCATGCATGGTGTGCGCCGTATCGAAGAGCTGAAGCAGTCGGATGGTCAGATTGCCGAGGATTTGGAGCTGCTGCGCCGGTCGCTCGAAGCGTAAAGCTGCCGCATTTGAATCACAGGGCGTCCTTTTGGGGGCGCCCTTTTTCGTTTTCGCGAGCGCCGTGCCTTGACGCCGCCGCGCAGGCACCCGACAAGCAATAAAGTGCTTGTGAAGTGCAGCGGTTGGGCTAGTCTGCCCGTCCCGGTGCCAAGGTGGGGAGACGGACCATGAAGATCAGTGTCGAACGCGGTGTGCTGCTGAAAGCGGTGAGCCAGGCCCAATCCGTGGTTGAGCGTCGCAACACCATTCCGATCCTTGCCAACGTGCTGATCGAAGCCGAAGGGTCTGATGTGACGTTCCGCGCGACCGATCTGGATATCGAGGTGGTCGACAAGGCCCCCGCCCAAGTGGAACGCGCCGGGGCCACGACCGTGGCGGCGACGACCCTGCACGAGATCGTGCGTAAATTGCCCGATGGGGCGCTTGTCACCTTGTCTGCTGATACCGCCGCTGGCCGCTTGACGGTCGAAGCCGGACGCTCGAACTTTTCCCTCGCGACCCTGCCCAAGGAAGATTTTCCGGTCATGGCGTCGTCTGAATACGCCTCGAACTTCTCGGTCGACGCGCCAAAGCTGCGCCGCTTGTTCGACAAATCGAAATTTGCAATCTCGACCGAAGAGACGCGGTACTACCTAAACGGGGTCTACATGCACATCGCGGATGGCGATGACGGCAAAGCCCTGCGCTGCGTGGCCACCGACGGCCACCGTCTAGCCCGCATTGACAGCGAATTGCCTGATGGGGCGGCTGACATGCCCGGCGTGATCGTCCCGCGCAAGACCGTGGGCGAGCTGCGCAAGCTGCTGGACGATGATGACATGAAAATCGCCGTGTCGGTGTCGGAAACCAAAGTACGCTTTGCCACGCCCGACATCACGCTGACATCGAAGGTGATCGACGGCACCTTCCCCGACTACACGCGCGTCATTCCCGTGGGCAACACCCGCAAGATGGAAGTGGATGCCTCGGATTTTGCCAAGGCTGTGGACCGTGTGGCAACCGTGTCATCCGAACGCTCGCGTGCGGTGAAGCTGCAACTGGATGAGGACCGGCTGGTTCTGTCCGTGAATGCGCCTGACAGCGGGGCCGCCGAGGAAGAGTTGGCCGTGGCCTATGGGGACGAGCGGCTCGAGATCGGGTTCAACGCGAAGTACTTGCTTGAGATTGCATCCCAGGTAGATCGCGAGAATGCGGTGTTCATGTTCAACTCCTCGGGCGATCCGACCCTGATGCGCGAAGGCACGGACCAGTCGGCGGTTTACGTCGTCATGCCGATGCGTGTCTAAGATCTTTCGGCGAAAAATCTTGCCTCCGGCGGTGGTATTTTCAGTCAGAAGAAACGAGGGACAGTCATGACGCTGTCCCTTTCTGCTTTGACCCTGTCGCATTTCCGCTCGCACAAGCTGGCGCGGCTGGAGTTGGATGCACGTCCTGTGGCGATTTTTGGGCCAAATGGGGCGGGCAAGACCAATATTCTTGAGGCTGTATCCCTGTTTTCACCGGGTCGGGGCCTGCGTCGATCTTCGGCAGAGGATATGACCCGGCGGCCCGAGGCCCTTGGCTGGAAGCTGTCCGGTGTTCTGCATTCCTTGCAGCAGGTGCATGAGGTCGAGACGTGGTCCGAAGGTGGGGCCGCACGGCAGGTGAAGATTGATGGCAAAGCGGCACCTCAGACCGCTTTGGGCCGGATTGCGCGCGTGCTGTGGCTGATCCCCTCCATGGATCGCCTTTGGATCGAAGGGGCTGAGGGGCGACGGCGCTTTCTGGATCGGATGACCCTGTCTTTCATGCCAGATCATGCGCAGGTGTCGTTGGAGTATGAAAAAGCCATGCGCGAGCGGAATCGCCTGCTCAAGGACATGGTGCGTGATCCGCATTGGTATGCGGCGCTGGAACAGCGCATGGCTGAAACGAGCACCGCCATTCATGCCAACCGATTGCGCGCGCTGGATGCGCTGGCAGACGCACAACGCGGTGCACAGACAGCATTTCCTGCGGCGGATTTGACCTTGCAACCGGGTGAATTGGGGATGCCTGAAACCGTCGAAGATATGCGCACCGCTTTGGCGGATGGACGCAACCGTGATCTGGCTGCTGGGCGTACGTTGCTTGGGACACATCGTGCGGACCTATACGGCGTCTATGCCACCAAGGATGTGCCCGCCAAGGACTGTTCGACCGGCGAACAGAAGGCATTGCTGGTGTCCCTGATCCTGGCCAATGCGCGTGCGTTGGCACAGGGCTTTGGCGCGCCACCGCTGTTGCTGCTGGACGAGGTCGCCGCGCATCTGGACGCGAACCGGCGGGCCGCACTTTATGACGAGATTTGTGCGCTGGGTGCGCAGGCGTGGATGACAGGGACGGAAACGGAACTCTTCGACAGCTTGGGTGAGCGGGCGCAATATGTCGAAGTGACCGAAGCGGATGGTGTCAGCACGGTGAGCAGGCCATGACGCTGACCGGGTGGGACCTTGCCTTGTATGCAGGTGCGCTGGCCGTGTTGTTCCTGACGCCCGGGCCCGTCTGGGTTGGACTGATCGCGCGGAGCTTGTCAGGCGGCTTTCAAGCGGCGTGGCCTCTGGCTTTGGGCGTCGTGGTCGGCGATGTGCTGTGGTCGCTTCTGGCCATCTTCGGGATCACCTGGATCCTGTCGATCTATGGCGGCTTTCTGGGTGTCTTGAAGTGGGTTGCCGCGGGGATTTTTCTGCTGATGGGCGCGCTCGTGATACGCTCAGCGGACAAGAGCATCGGAACTGACAATCGCCTCACACGCCCCGGCATGTGGGCCGGGTTTCTGGCCGGGCTGGCGGTGATCCTGGGCAATCCGAAGGCTGTTCTGTTCTACATGGGCATGCTGCCGGGGTTCTTTGATCTGACGCGGCTGACAGCGTGGGACGTGGTGATCATCGTGGTCCTGTCAATGATCGTGCCGTTGCTTGGGAACCTCGCCATGGCGCTGTTCATCGACCGCGCCCGACGGTTGGTATCCTCGCCCAATGCGCTACGCCGGATGAACCTGATTGCAGGTGCTTTGCTGATCTGCGTGGGCCTGATCATCCCCCTGACCTGACACGCAAAATCTTGTGTCACTTGCGTGACATCCCCCCTGAAAAACCGTATATTTAGCGCAACCACTCAAGGGGCCCATAAATGGCAGATAACGAGCAAACCCCCGAAGACTACGGCGCGGATTCTATCAAAGTTCTCAAAGGCTTGGAAGCGGTACGGAAGCGTCCGGGCATGTATATCGGTGACACCGATGACGGCAGCGGTCTGCACCACATGGTGTACGAGGTTGTCGACAACGGCATTGACGAGGCTTTGGCAGGTCATGCGGACGCCGTAACGGTCACGATTCACGCGGATTCTTCGGTGTCTGTCAGCGACAACGGGCGTGGGATTCCGGTGGGGATTCACGAAGAAGAAGGCGTGTCTGCGGCCGAAGTCATCATGACCCAACTACACGCGGGCGGGAAGTTTGACAGCAACTCCTACAAGGTGTCGGGCGGCCTTCACGGCGTTGGTGTGTCAGTGGTGAACGCACTGTCGGTCGAGCTTGACCTGTGCATCTGGCGCGATGGCAAGGAACACGTGGCGCGCTTTGCCCATGGCGACACCGTTGAGCATCTCAAGGTTGTGGGCGACGCGGGCGGGCGCACAGGTACCGAAGTGCGGTTCCTTGCATCGACCGACACGTTCTCGAACCTCGACTATTCCTTCGATACGCTTGAAAAGCGCTTGCGCGAACTGGCATTTCTGAACTCAGGCGTGCGCATCATTCTGATCGATGAACGGCCCATCGAACATCTGCGGTCCGAGCTGTTCTACGAGGGCGGCGTCCGGGAATTCGTCAAATACCTCGACCGGCACAAGTCCTCAGTCATGCCCGAACCAATTTTCATTAACGGTGAAAAGGACGACATCGGCGTCGAAGTCGCGATGTGGTGGAACGACAGCTACCACGAGAACGTCCTGCCGTTCACCAACAACATCCCGCAACGCGATGGCGGCACGCATATGGCTGGCTTTCGCGGCGCGCTGACGCGGACGATCAACAACTATGCGCAGTCCAGCGGCATCGCCAAGAAAGAGAAGGTGAACTTTACCGGCGATGACGCCCGCGAGGGGCTGACCTGCGTGCTGTCCGTCAAAGTGCCCGACCCCAAATTCTCGTCCCAGACGAAGGACAAGCTGGTGTCGTCCGAAGTGCGCCCGGCGGTCGAAGGACTGGTAAACGAAAAACTGGCCGAATGGTTCGAAGAGAACCCGAACGAAGCGCGGATCATCGTTGGCAAGATCATCGAAGCGGCCCTCGCCCGTGAAGCGGCCCGCAAAGCGCGCGAATTGACCCGCCGCAAGAACCCGATGGACATGAACTTCCTGAGCTCGAAGCTGAAGGATTGTTCCGACAAGAACCCGGCCAACACCGAGGTTTTCCTGGTCGAGGGTGACAGTGCCGGCGGATCGGCCCAGACGGGTCGGGACCGCAAGACGCAAGCCATTCTGCCGCTAAAAGGGAAAATCCTGAATGTTGAGCGCGCCCGTTTCGACCGGATGCTGAGTTCGCAGGAAATCGGCAACATGGTCATGGCGCTGGGCACCGGCATTGGCCGGGACGAATTCGACATCTCCAAACTGCGCTACCACAAGATCGTCATCATGACGGATGCTGACGTGGACGGTGCACATATCCGGACGCTGCTGCTCACGTTCTTTTACCGTCAGATGCCAGAGCTGATCGAAGGCGGATATCTCTACATCGCGCAACCGCCGCTCTACAAAGTCGCGCGTGGCAAGTCCGAAGTGTACCTCAAGGATGAGGCTGAGATGCAGGATTATCTGGTCCAGCAGGGCATCGACGGGGCCATGTTGCGCCAAGGCAATGGCGAGGAAATCGTAGGTCAGGACCTTGTCCGCGTGGTCGAAGAAGCGCGGCAATTGAAACGCGTTCTGCAAGCCTTCCCGACCCATTACCCACGCCACATTCTGGAACAGGCCGCCATCGCAGGCGCGTTTGTACCCGGTGCTGTAGACGCCGACCTGCAAGGTGTGGCTGACAAGGTGGCAAAACGGCTGGATCTGATCGCGCTTGAATGGGAACGCGGCTGGCAAGGTCGGATCACGCAGGACAAGGGCGTGCGTCTGGCGCGTATCCTGCGCGGTGTGGAAGAGGTCCGCACACTTGACGGCCCGATGCTGCGGTCAGGTGAGGCGCGCAAGACCGGGTCGTTCACCGAAGGGCTGCAAGATGTCTATGGCACCCCAGCCACCCTGATCCGCAAGGACCGCGTCCAGTCGATCATGGGACCGATGGACCTGCTGAATGCCATCCTTGAAGAAGGCGAACGCGGACTGTCCCTGCAACGCTACAAAGGTCTGGGCGAGATGAACCCCGATCAGTTGTGGGAAACCACGCTGGACCCCGACGCGCGCACATTGTTGCAGGTGAAGGTCGACGATATGGCCGAGGCCGACGATCTGTTCACCAAGCTGATGGGCGATGTGGTGGAACCGCGCCGCGAGTTCATCCAGAAGAACGCACTGAGCGTCGAGAATCTGGATTTCTAGACACCCGCCCGGCGGTGGCGCTGCCCTCCGTGCTTTGTAGATACGACCGAAAGCCAGGATATGTTTTCTAAGGAAAAACTGGAATACCGCCAACTTCCCTTGCCTGACCGGCAAGAATTCGACGATGCCGAGATGCTGCGCCGCGTTGAGGAGTTTCGTGATTTCATGGCCCAGCGTCACACGGTGCGGGACTACTCCACGCGACCGGTGGCCCAAGAAGTGATCGAAGCTTGTGTGGCAGCAGCGGGTACAGCACCCTCGGGTGCCAACCACCAGCCTTGGCATTTCGTGGCCATCAGCGATCCCGCTATCAAGCGTCAGATCCGCGAAGCGGCGGAAGAAGAAGAGCGCAAGTTCTACGACGGTGGTGCAAGCGACGAATGGATCAAGGCACTGGAACCCATTGGCACCAATGCTGATAAGCCGCACCTTGAGGATGCGCCTTGGCTGATCGTGGTCTTTGCCCAGCGCTATGGCACATTCGATGACGGCACGCGGTACAAGAATTACTACGTCCCCGAAAGCGTCGGGATTGCGACTGGCATGCTGCTGACGGCCCTACACACGGCGGGATTGGTGACGCTGACCCACACACCAAACCCGATGAAATTCCTGGGCGATCTGCTGGGCCGACCAGACAGTGAAAAGGCCACGATGATCATTGCGGTCGGCCATGCATCTGACGATGCCACGGTGCCTGCCGTCGCCAAGATCAAGAAGCCGCTGGACGAAATCCTGTCCGTTCGCTGACCGCGCCATTCTTGTTTCGTTAACCTGCCCCATTTCTGCCGCCAATTCGCGTCAGGATAGAAGCTATTGATTTGACTAGAGGCTTTTCATGGCACAGGGACATGACGTATTTGCGGCGCGGCTTGCCCGTCTGAACGAAACCCACGCAGAGCACGAGGCGCGCCAGAGCGCTTCGGCCAAGGCTGCGCGTGGTCGGGTACCGGATTGGGCGCGCAACCTTGTCTATCCGGGATCCATCGTCGGCGCGTTGGTTGTTGGCGTCTTTACCGTGGTGCTGTCCCGCTACGCGATGTTCCACGCAAACGGCGCACCAGACCCGAACGCTGATGCCGACCTGACAATGATCATGGACGGGGGGCTGGCCCTCGCAATTGCCTTTGTCTTGCGTTCCGCCCTGCATCTGACGGCCAAGGAACACCTGGCCGCCAAAACAGCAGGTATCTGGATCGCTTTGACGTGCATGCACAATCTGGTCCATGCCTATCCCAATGTATGGGCCACCGCCTTTTCCCCGGAATGGGTCGAACGCACCACATACATGACAGAACCGCGGTCATTCTATGTACGAGGGTTCACCTTCTCTTTCGATGACATGGGCGGCGCCAGAAATGATGACGGATCCACCAATTCGGAAGGCCCATCCACCAGCAAACCCGAGATCAAAATCAATCGCCACTGATTCATAGATCGGCGATCTTTTGACGGGGAAAAACATATGAACTTTTTCCTTTGTTTTGGCACCCTTGCTGCACTAACCTCCCGTCCAAGGTCACAAATGGTGACCAAGTCCAACTGGTGGGAGACAAGATATGGGCAAAAGGGACGAGTTGATCGCGCAATATGCTGACGATCTGAAGAATAAATGTGGCATGACGCCGGACATGGATCTGCTGACGAAAGTCACAATTGGCTGCGGCCCATCGATCTACAATGCCGATGCGTCCACCGTTGCGGCCAGCCAGCCAGATGAGCTGGAAACAGTGAAGAACAACTTCCTGATCAAGAAACTGGGCCTTGCCGATGGTCCCAAGCTGGACGAGGCAATTGCTTCGGTCATTGAGACTTATGGAAAATCCGAGCGGAACAAGTATCGCGCGGTGGTCTACTACATGCTGACCAAGCACTTTGGCAAAGAATCCGCCTACGGTTAACACCAAGGACACGGCATTAATCAAAGGGACACCCGCCTTAAGCGGGTGTTTCTTTTTTGGGTCGAATGTCACGTACTATGGATTTGAGATTGCCAATCCGATCTGATAATTATTGAGACATCCGACCAGAAGGTCAGACCCGATATTCAGTTTACTTGTGGTGGCTCTTGGGAGTGTCCGCCGGGGTGAAGAAGGGTTC
The DNA here is from genome assembly GCF_947496075.1 of uncultured Tateyamaria sp. Taxonomy (GTDB): domain Bacteria; phylum Pseudomonadota; class Alphaproteobacteria; order Rhodobacterales; family Rhodobacteraceae; genus Tateyamaria. Next base: position 868,784 of record NZ_CANMBJ010000004.1, on the reverse strand, counting down.
TGACCATTCCGGGTCAGAACCCTTTTTTCTTAGAGTAGCGTCAAGACGGCACCGATCACGGTACAGCCAAATGTGGCATATCCGCCGTCGATCAGCGTCAACCGAAAGGGCCGCGCGCCAAAGGCGTAGAACGTGGCGATCCATGGCGTCACCAGAAACAGCCCAACACCAAAGCCTGAAACCAGCCCCTCACCAAAGCTGCCGATCCCGCTCAGCACAAACACGTGGCGCATCATTCCCGCGACCAGGATCGCACCCACAATGCTCGTGATATAGGGCAGGGGGTCTTTCTGATTGGCTGGCGCATCACCTGCTTCATTCAGCGCCACACCAGATGCCGCCATCCACGGTTTGGCCAACACCGTGTACCAGATTGCGCCAAACATGAATCCAGCGATACCCGCCACCAAAACTGCCAAAAATCCCATGTTTCCCTCCACTTTCGGCTATTTATGACGCCAGCCTGCCAGAGGATGGGAAAATTCCAAAGCGTTTAGGTGCTCAAACCGGCCATCTCGCAAACCACGGCCCATTCTGCATCGGTCACGGGTTGCACAGACAGGCGCGAACTACGGACCAGCGCCATCTCGGCCAGACGCGGATCAGCTTTCACCATTTCGAGCGTCACGGGGGTTTGCACGGGGCCAATCGCCTTGATGTCCACGCATTCCCACCGCGGGTCATCAATGGTGCTATCCGGATGCGCTTCAGCGATCACTTCGACGATGCCGACCACCGCCTTTTCCGTCTGCGAGTGGTAGAAGAAGCCACGGTCGCCTACCTTCATCTCGCGCATGAAATTGCGCGCCTGGTAGTTGCGCACGCCATCCCATTCTTCGCCTTCATCACCCTTGGCAACCTGTTGATCCCAGCTCCAGGTCGAGGGTTCGGATTTGAACAACCAGTACCTCATGCCCCGATCACCTGCTTCCACGCCTTGATCTGCACATCGCAAAAAAGGCTCGCCTTGGCATAAGGGTCATTGTCGGCCCATGCCTGCGCTGCGCCCATATCTTCCACATCTAAAACAATCAGCGACCCGCACGGATTGCCCTCTGCATCCAGGAACGGCCCCGCCTGTTTCACAACGCCTGTGCTGTCGAGGTAGTCAAGATGGGCAGGACGGTTCTCCATCCGCACCTCCAGCGCGCCCTCCTTGTCATGGGCCATCAGGGCAAAAAGCATATCATTCCTCCTTCAAAGGGCGGGCCATCAGGCGGGTCATGGCACCGGGCACGTCCACCACGCCATCCACCAGATCCGCCACGGTGTCACAAATCGGCAGATCGAGGGCATGTTTGGTCGCCACCTGCCGCAATGCGCGGGCGGTCGCGGCCCCCTCGACCGTTGTCGCCGCATCAAATTCCGTTCCCGCGCCAAGGGCAAGCCCCAGACGGTAGTTGCGCGACTTATCCGAGGTGCAGGTCAGTGTCAGATCACCCAAACCACTAAGCCCCATCAAGGTTTCGGGTTGCGCGCCAAGGGCCATCGCCACGCGCTGCATTTCGGCAAAGCCCCGCGTCAAAAGCGCCGCCCGCGCGCTATCGCCAAGCCCCGCGCCCATCACCGCACCACACCCGATGGCGATCACATTCTTGAGTGCTCCACCCAATTCAACGCCGGTCACATCCGTCGTTCGATACAAGCGCAACATCGGGGTCGCCAACACATCTTGTAACGCGCGGGCGGCTTCAGGGTTTTCGCAGGCCAGCGTCAGCGCAGTGGGTAAGCCGCGCGCAATATCGACGGCAAAGCTGGGGCCACTCAGGACCGCAGCGTTGCGTGCGCTGGACAGGATGGCAGAGGGTCCAAGGCCAGTCGCCACCTCAATCCCTTTACAACAGGCCACCGCATCGCGATGCGACAGGTCCCGGTGTTCAATCAGATGGCGCAAGCTTTGCATTGGTACCGCGAACAACAGCGTGTCACAGGCCAAAGCAGTCTCTAACTTAGAGGAAATCGTAATATTGTCTGGCAAATCGACACCAGGCAACCGACGGTCATTCCTACGGTTTGCCTGCATATCACTCGCGTGACCGGCGTCTCTTGCCCACAGCGTAACAGCCTGATGCGGCGCGAGGGCCACGGCCAGTGCCGTACCAAAGGCACCGGCGCCGACAACGGCAACGCTCATGCTTTGGCCCCTTTCTTGCCCGATCCCAGCATAGCCGTACTTTTGGTATCGAGCGGCATACGCGGACGCGCCGAAAGGTCCATCCCGTCCGGTGCTCGCAAGGGCATCTGTTCAATCCCCGCGGCGGCAATCATCGCTGCATTGTCTGTGCACAACGCCAGGGGCGGTGCGTCGAAAGCCACGTCCGAATTGGCACAAACGGTCTCTAACACAGTGCGAATGGTCATGTTTGCCGCGACCCCGCCCGCCACACAGAAGGTCGGTGTGGCCGGTGCAAGATCAAGATAAACCTCAAGCGCGCGCTTGGCCTTTCCCGCCAGACTGTCCGTGACAGCCGCCTGAAACGAAGCCGCCAAATCCGCCTGATCCCGCACCGTCAGACCGCCCTGTTCGGCCATAATATCATCGCGCGCGCGCAACACCGCTGTTTTGAGACCGGAAAAGCTCAAATCGCAGCCGGGTTTGTTGGACAGAGGCCGAGGAAAGGCAAAGCGCTTGGCCTCCCCATCCTGCGCAATCTTTTCAATCGCAGGTCCGCCGGGTTGGCCCAATCCAATCAATCGCGCCACCTTGTCGAAGGCTTCGCCCGGAGCGTCATCAATGGTGCCGCCCAGCCGTGTGAAATCATCTGGTCCGCGCGCAATCAGGAACTGGCAATGCCCGCCGGACACCAGCAGCATCAGGTAGGGAAAGACGACACCCGAAGACAAGCGAGGCGTCAGTGCGTGCCCGGCAAGATGGTTGATGCCGTAAAGCGGCTTGCCTGTGGTTGCCGACAACCCCTTGGCCGTCATCACGCCTGCGACCACACCACCAATCAGGCCCGGACCGCAGGTGGCTGCAATGGCATCTATGTCTGTCAGCTCAACACTCGCCTCTTCCAAGGCCCGCGCTACGCTCACATCCAGCCGCTCGGCATGGGCACGGGCAGCAATCTCGGGCACGACACCGCCGAAATCAGAATGCAGGTCGGCCTGGCCAAAGACCACCGATGACAGCACCTCCATGTTCCCGGGCACACCTCGAACGACAGCGGCGGCGGTGTCATCGCAACTGCTTTCAATTCCCAGAACTGTGGCGACCTGCGTCATGACCCATCCGTTGCACCAAAGGCGCGTGCGGGGTAACAGCATAAGCCGTGGCAAACAATGCATCTCACTCACCGGTCACCTTGCTGATGACCAGACCGCACGCAGCAGCCGAGCGGTTCATGGCAAAGATGCCCGATGATCTGAAGGCGCAGGTCAGTCCGCTGTTCAGTCCGCTGTTGACGATTGTACCGGTTGCCGACGGTCAGGCAATCGAGGCTGATGAAGCCGCCATCTTCACGTCTTCCTACGGCGTTATTCATGCGCCTGCAGGTGCCGGGCGCATGGCCTATTGCATCGGCACTGGAACGACCGAGCGAGCAAAGCAACATGGTTGGTCTGCGCAGATGGCAGGTCAGACGGCGGATGAGCTGGTGGCAACGCTGACCGACACCCCCATGACACGCCATTTGGTGCACATCCGCGGGCGGCATACGCGTGGGGATGTTGTCACCCGCTTGCGGTCCGCAGGAACGCAGGTGCGCGACTGCATCGTGTACGACCAAGTGCCGCAATTATTGTCAGCCGCTGCCCATGAGGCGCTTATGCGGGAAGAGTTGACCATCGTTCCCCTTTTTTCGCCCCGCACCGCCATGCAATTTGCCAAGCAGGCGCCGCGCGCCACATCCATGCATGTGGTCGTCTTCAGTGATGCGGTTGCAACGGCAGCAGAACCCATCCGGGTTGACAACGTTGCGGTGCGACCTGACGCCACGGCCATGTATGAAGCGATCCGACGGGCCATCTGTGCGGGTTGAGGGGCGCGGGGGCGCAGGGTAGAGTTTGATGCGGTGCAGAAACCGCACAGAAGAATCGGAAGGGGAATTCCTTGGCCAAACGCAAATTTCCGGAGAAGGGCCAACAAGACGACCCCAAGGCCGAAGCGCCCGACACTCCAGACGTAGAAATCTCTGCGCAGGGCGCGGCGGATGCAGCGCAGGATAAGGTTGCCGAAACACCCGATGCACTTGCACTGACGGAAGACGCGCGGGTTGATGAGGAAGTGGTGAGCGCGGAGCCTGTCGACGAAATCGAAGCTTCGCCAGAGCCAGAGCCAGAGCCAGAGCCAGAGCCAGAGCCAGAGCCAGAGCCAGAGCCAGAGCCAGAGCCAGAGCCAGAAAGTGTTGCACCAACCCCGGTGCCGCAACCCGCGCCTGAACGGCGGAGCGTCGTGCCCATGATCTTTGCCGGGATCATCGCTGCATTGGCGGGCTTTATCGCGGCCCGGTCCGATATCCTCGAACCAATCTTCCCCGGCCTCGCGACACAGGCTGGCGCGGACCCCGAACTGGTTGAGCAACTGAACGGAACAGTCGCAGACCTGACTGCCCGCCTTGATCAATCAACCGAACAGATTGCAACGCTGACGGCTCAGGTCGAAACCCTGTCAGAAGCAGACGCGCCAATGGACCTTGGACCGCTGGAACAGCAAATTACTGCCTTGTCCGACCGCATCGACGGCCTTGGGTCGCAATCGGGCACAGCGGCCATCGTGCCTGATGAGGCAATCGACGCCGCCCTGTCCGACCTGCGCGCCACGGCATCCGCCCAACAGGATGAAATCGACAGGCTTCTGGCCGATGCACGGCTGGCCAGTGAAAACGCCGAAGCCTCTGCAAGCGCGACACTGGCGCGTGCCGCCATCAATCGGGTCCTTGCTGCGGTCGACAATGGTGGACCATTTGCTGCCGCGCTTGGCGATCTTGAGCAGGCAGGGGTATCTGACATTCCCGACGCTCTGCGTGCCGCGGCCGCCGACGGAGTGCAGCCACTGTCAGATTTGCAGGCATCTGCGCCTGACGCGGCCCGCGACGCGCTGGCCGCCGCCCGCGCTGCAGAAGAGGGTGGCGGACTAGGCGCCTTCTTTGAACGCCAGCTGGGCACTCGGTCGATTCTGCCGACGGAAGGATCAGACCCGGATGCCGTCCTGTCGCGCGTAGAAGCCGCTGTGCGCGATGGCCGTTTGAGCGACGCACTGGCCGAAGCAGAAACACTGCCGGAGGCGGCACAAGAGGCACTGGCGCCTTGGTTGGAACAGGCGCAACAGCGTCACGAGGCGGTCACCGCCGCAAACGCATTGGCGCAACGCCTGTCGGCACTCTGAAGGGGCCTTTCATGATCTGGTCATTGGTAAAAATCATTATTTTTGTCGTTGCGGTTGCCGCCCTCGCGCTTGGCGCCGGATGGCTTCTGGAAACAGAAGGCGGCATACAAATCGTCGTCGCGGGCAAGGAATATACGCTGGGGCCGCTGCAATCGGTCATCGCACTCGTGGCACTCGTGATCGCTGTCTGGATCGGGCTAAAGCTGCTGGGTCTGCTGATCGCCACGTGGCATTTCCTGAATGGCGATGACACCGCCCTGTCCCGCTACTTCGAACGGCGCAAATACGCGAAAGGCTATGATGCACTGGCCGAGGGCATGATGGCGCTGGCGTCGGGCGAAGCCCGCACTGCACTGGCCAAGGCGGAAAAGGCGGATCGTTACCTCGACCGTCCCGAACTCACCAGCCTGCTGACCGCACAAGCCGCCGAAATGGCAGGGGATCGGAAGAAAGCCGAAGAAACCTACCGGAAGCTGGTGGCAAACGACGCGACCCGCTTTGTCGGCGTGCGCGGGATCATGAAGCAGAAGCTGGCCGATGGGGACACCGAAACAGCGCTCAAGCTGGCGGAAAAGGCATTTGCCATCAAACCCAAACACGAAGAAACGCAGGACATCCTGCTCAAGCTTCAGGCGGACAAAGAGGATTGGAAAGGCGCACGCGAAACCCTAAGCGCCAAGCTGAAACACGGATCTTTGCCCCGAGATGTGCACAAGCGACGTGATGCCGTGCTGGCCCTGAGCGAAGCCAGGAAAGTCCTGGATCAGGACGAAACAATAGAAGCGCGCGAAGCGGCAATCGAAGCCAACCGCCTGTCGCCTGACCTGATCCCGGCAGCCGTTATGGCCGCACGTGGGTATATCGAAAAAGGTCAGAAGCGATACGCCACGCGTATCCTGAAAAAGGCGTGGAATGCCCAGCCACATCCAGACCTTGCCGCGGCGTTTGCCGAGGTTGAGCCAGACGAGGACACAGCAGCGCGCCTGAAACGGTTTGCCGCTCTGACCAAGTCCAACGCCGATCACCCCGAGGCGCGCATGCTGCTGAGTGAACTGAACATCGCGGCGGAGGATTTTCCTGCAGCGCGGCGCGCGCTTGGCGATCTGGCCGAAAGCGATCCAACCACGCGATCGCTGACGCTTATGGCCGCCATCGAGCGGGGCGAGGGGGCGACCGATGCCGTTGTACAGGGCTGGCTTGCACGTGCATTGACAGCACCACGCGGACCACAATGGGTGTGCGACAACTGCCACAACATCCACAGCGAATGGGCGCCCACATGCGGCAATTGCGGTGCCTTCGATACGCTGACATGGAAACGGCCACCGAACGCCGAACTCAGCTTGCCTGGGGGGACCGAAATGCTGCCGCTTCTGGTTGGAGCGCCTACTAAAAAATCAGACGATGCAGTCACCGTCGTTGATGATGAAAATGTGATTGAGGTAGAGGATTTAGGCAATCCCGCCACTCAAAACACATGATCTGGTGTGTGCGCCTATTGTGGTTGGGCAACGCCTTCGGCAATTGACCGCCCGTGGCGGAGATTCTTTTGTGTTCCGCCGATGTTTCCGGCTAAACGTGCTCTGAATACGCTGCCGTAGTCGGCCCAGGGGGACATATTGTGCGACATCCAATTCGCTTTTTAGCGTCTTTGTTTATTATTGCGGCGGTTTCCGCCTGTACACTGCCCCGCGGTGCAGCCGTCCAAAGCGAGATTATCCGCAACCAGAACAATGAAGAAGCGGTGTTTTCCGTCGTGCCCATCGGGCAGGACAACGTGGCGCAACTGGCCAAGTGGCCCGCAACCGGTTGGGCAGGGCACTACCATTGGTTCAGCCGCGACCCCGGTCCAAAGTCCAACATCATCCGGGCAGGTGACACGATTGATCTGGTGGTCTGGGACAACCAGGAAAACTCGCTTCTGACCAGCGACGTTCAGCAGAATGTCGAGCTGCCAGGCATCACCGTTTCACCAGATGGGATGATCTTTGTTCCCTATATTGATCAAGTGAATGTGGCCGGTTCGACCCCCGACACGGCCCGCCGCCAGATCGAGGACAAGTTGCGTGTGGTGATCCCCGATCCACAGGTACAGCTTACTGTCGTGTCCGGTCCGGACAACTCGGTCGATGCGGTACGTGGCTTCAATGCACCCGGCAATTACCCTCTGCCCAATCGCAACTATTCGATCCTCAGCCTGATCTCGGCAGCCGGCGGTATCTCTGGCGACCTGGAGAATCCGCTGGTGCGGGTCATCCGCGATGGGAAATCCTATGAAATCCGAGTAGACGACTTGCTTCAGAGGCCCTCAGCAAATGTCATCCTGCGTGGTGGTGACCAGATCATTGTGGAAGAGGACGAGCGGTATTTCGTGGCGCTGGGCGCAACAGGGTCCGAAAGCATTGTGCCGTTCACCAAGGAACGCATAAACGCAATCGAGGCGCTGGCGCTTGTCGACGGCATCGACGCCGGACGCGCGAATCCCAGGGGCGTGCTGATCCTGCGGGACTATGCGTCCAAGGATCTGCGGACCGACGGTTCAGGCCCGGAGAAAACACAAGTGGTGTTCGCGGTTGACCTCACCTCGGCGGACTCACTCTTTGCCGCACGTAAATTCAACGTGAATCCCGGCGACCTCGTGATGGCAACCGAAAGCTCCGTGACTTCGATCCGGACCGTGTTTGGTCTGATTGGATCGATCGTCGGCGTCGGCAACGCGCTCGACAACAACTAAAAGGGGCCGCGCATCGCGCGACCCCTTTGCAAGCGATAGGGCGGGGCAATCCCCGCCCTTTTTTCGTTAGTAGCGATAGTGCTCAGGCTTGAACGGACCCTCGGGTGCGACACCGATATAAGCCGCCTGTTCAGGGTCCATCTGCGTCAACTTCACACCGATCCGGTCCAGGTGCAGACGGGCCACTTTCTCGTCCAGATGCTTGGGCAGGATGTAGACATCGTTCTTGTACTCGTCGCCCTTGGTCCACAGTTCAATCTGCGCCAGCACCTGATTTGTGAAGGATGCCGACATGACAAAGGACGGGTGGCCCGTCGCATTGCCAAGGTTCAGCAGACGACCTTCGGATAGAAGGATGATGCGATGCCCGTTCGGCATCTCGATCATATCCACTTGTTCCTTGATATTGGTCCACTTGTGGTTCTTCAGGCTCGCCACCTGAATTTCATTGTCGAAGTGGCCGATGTTGCCGACGATAGCCATGTCCTTCATCTCGCGCATATGCTCGATGCGGATCACGTCCTTGTTGCCGGTGGTGGTGACAAAGATGTCGGCGGTGCTGACAACATCCTCCAGGGTCGTGACCTGGAAACCGTCCATGGCCGCCTGTAGCGCGCAGATCGGGTCAACCTCGGTCACGATCACGCGAGCACCGGCACCAGCCAGTGACGCGGCTGACCCTTTGCCAACATCGCCATAACCCATCACCACGGCGGTCTTGCCAGCCATCATGGTGTCCGTCGCGCGGCGAATGCCGTCGACCAGCGATTCCTTGCAGCCATATTTGTTGTCGAATTTCGACTTGGTGACGCTGTCATTCACGTTGATCGCGGGGAAGGGCAACTGCCCGTCACGCACCAACTGGTACAGACGGTTCACACCGGTTGTTGTCTCTTCCGAGACGCCCTTGATCTGATCGCGCATCTTGGTGAACCAGCCAGGGCTTTGCGTCATCCGCTTGGCGATCTGCTTCTTGATCACCTCTTCCTCTTCCGAGGTGGGGACCGGAATGATGTCTTCGCCCGCTTCGGCACGTGCACCCAACAGAACGTAAAGGGTCGCGTCACCACCATCGTCCAGGATCATGTTGGGGCCGTCGGGGAACTGGAACGACTTGTCCAGGTAATCCCAATGCTCCTCCAGCGATTGGCCCTTGATCGCAAAGACCGGAACCCCGCTCGCCGCAATGGCCGCTGCCGCGTGGTCCTGCGTCGAAAAGATGTTGCAGGATGCCCAGCGCACATCGGCACCCAGTTCAACCAGTGTTTCGATCAGAACAGCGGTCTGGATCGTCATATGCAGCGATCCAACGATGCGGGCACCGGCCAGTGGCTTGCTTTCGCCATACTCAGCGCGGCATGCCATCAGGCCAGGCATTTCCGTTTCGGCGATGTCCAGTTCCTTGCGGCCAAACTCGGCCAGGGCAATGTCTTTAACAATGTAGTCCTGCGACATGTGTCTTGTCCTTCACAAATAGGGTTGGACCGCAGATAGCACTCACCCCCGACAGGGGCAATCGCGCGTTCGAAGGTTGCGATATATGGCAATGGAACCGTGTCGAGCTTTCAAACCGACCAAAGCTTTCGCACGGCCTGTACCTGCGTTAGGACGGGACGACACCGGAGAAAGATATGCCCAAACAACCCCGTGCTTGGCAGCGCATGCTGTCGGGCCGCAGGCTGGACCTGCTGGACCCAACCCCCATGGATATCGAGATCGAGGATATCGCCCATGGCCTCGCCTTTGTCGCACGTTGGAATGGGCAAACGGCGGGGGACTATGCGTATTCCGTGGCCGAGCATTCCCTTTTGGTAGAGACGCTTTTTGGTCGGATATCGCCCAATGCGCCTGCCAAGTGGCGCTTGGCCGCACTTTTGCATGATGCGCCCGAATACGTGATCGGCGACATGATCTCGCCCGTAAAAACCTCGGTTGGTCCGGGGTACAAAGTGCTTGATGAACGGTTGGAAGCGGCGGTGCATATCCGGTTCGGTCTGCCCGCAAAGGTGCCACAGACAATCAAAAGACAGATCAAGAAGGCCGACAGGATCAGTGCTTGGATGGAGGCGACGCAGATCGCCGGGTTTACTGAGACCGAAGCGAGCAAGTTTTTTGGCAAACCGGATCAGACTCTGATCGATGGGCTACAAATTGTTCTGCGCCCACCGGTGGACACCCGAAACGCGTTCACCACACGCCACACAGAACTGCTTGAGAGTTGCTTATGATCAATGTTCGCCCTGCCATCGCCCTTGATGCGCCTTCCATGGCCGCGCTCCTCAACGCTATCATCGAACAAGGCGGTACAACCGCCCTAACAGCCAAGGTATCTGGCGACGATCTAGCTGATTGGATGGCAGCAAATGACGGGCGCGCGGCGTGGCATGTGGCTGTAAATGAATCCGAACAGGTCGTGGGCTTCCAATGGATCGAAAGCGCCAACTACCTCCCACCGGAAGCCGCCGAAATCGCTACCTTTGTGCAGATGGGTCAAACGGGTCTCGGCATCGGGTCAAAACTCTTCGACGCGTCGCGCAAGGCGGCCAAAGACATTGGCTATGTCTGGATCAACGCAAATATCCGCGCCGACAATGAAGGCGGGCTAATCTACTACCAATCCCGCGGGTTCCAAGACTACGGCCGGATCGATGGGTACGAGATGGCAGACGGCCATATCGTGGACAAGATTCTCAAGCGCTACGACCTCTAAATTTCTTAACGCTTCGTTACCCCACCTCTACGGTGGGGGTGTACGGGGGCTGCACACATGGTGCACGGGGGGTGATAGGCCGGAACACTGCCTCAAATTTTTAAAATAAAAACCTGTGGCCCAGCGCAAAACGCACCGTCCAATCCTTCCCTGTTTCAAAAAAATCCTCGGGGGTCTGGGCGTGGAAAACCCCCAGTCCAACACCTCAACGAGGCGAACGTTTTGCCAAGATGCGTTGCAACGTCCGCCGGTGCATGTTCAGGCGTCGCGCCGTCTCCGACACGTTGCGATCACACAATTCATAGACACGTTGGATATGTTCCCACCGCACGCGATCCGCGCTCATCGGGTTCTCCGGTGGGGGTGGTAGGTCATCGCCCTTGGCCAAAAGCGCATTGGTGATGTCCGTCGCATCCGCAGGCTTTGACAGGTAGTCGGTCGCACCGATCTTGACCGCTGCAACCGCCGTGGCAATGGCGCCATAGCCGGTCAGCACGACAACCCGTGCATCAGGCCGTTTGTCACGCAGCACTTCCACCACGTCGAGCCCGTTGCCATCCTCCAACCGAAGGTCAACGACAGCGTATGCAGGTGGGCGCGCCGTTGCGATCGCTTTGCCTGCCGTCACGCTATCGGCGGTTTCGATCTCGAAACCCCGTTTTTCCATGGCCTTAGCCAGACGCCGCAAAAACGGTTCGTCGTCATCAACCAGTAAGAGCGATTTATCCTCGCCCAGGTCCGGCAGTGCTGCATCCGGCATCAAATTCTCCAGTTCCCGCTTATTTTTCTGGCTGGAGTGGAATATGGCCCGTGCAACTCATGGGGTCAAATTATTCCGGAAAATCAGGCGTTTTCAACGAAGCACGCGACGCGATCAGCCATTGCGTCGGCGCTTATGTCACGGCGAAAAAACTCCACAAAACCATGCTCAGGCAGCACCAGATACGTGAACGTCGAATGATCTACGAGGTAGAATTCGTCCGATTTATCATGCGCCTTGTAATATGTTCGGTATGTTTTGCTGGCGGCATCGGTTTGTTCCAGTGATCCCGTCAGTCCAATCATCTTCTCATGCAAGTTATAGGCAAAGTCGCCGACAATCTCCGGCGTGTCCCGTTCGGGATCAACCGTGATGAAAACGGGTGTTACCGACATGCCGCGTTCGGCCAGTACGTCCACCGCTTCTGCATTGCGGGCGGTATCCAGTGGACAAACATCCGGACAGAACGTGTAGCCGAAATAGATCAGGGTCGGTTCCGTGATCACATCGTGATCCGTCACGGTTTGCCCTTCCGCGTTGACCAGTTCAAACGGACCGCCAATTCCGTTACCGTCACCCGCGACCTGGGTCGCATTGCATTGAGCAAATGCAGTCTCCTCGCCACCTGACTGGCTGACCCACCAAAGCCCCGCCATAAAAAGGGCAGCGACAATGGCAGCGACGGGTGCGATGATGCGGGTCATATTCGGCCTCCGGGTTGGGGTAGTTCTTAGCTATCAATCCCGGGCGCGAGTTCAAGAAACGAAGAAGTGACACAATGGCGCAACCTGACATTGGCCTGCTGACCGGGCAGCAACGATCAAACTGGATTCGTCTGCGCACAATGATCCTGCTGCGCTGGGTTGCGATTGTCGGACAGCTCGTGGCGCTTACGGTTGCGCAGCGGCTGTACGGCCTACAGCTCGAGCTGGGCCTCTGTTACCTAGCCGTTGGCGTTTCGGTAATTGGCAACCTGATCGCGATCTTCATCTTTCCCGAAAACAAGCGCCTCAACGAGTTTCAGAACCTGCTTATGGTCCTGTTCGACGTGCTGCAGCTTGGCTTCCTGCTGTTCCTGACCGGGGGGTTGAACAATCCGTTTGCCTTGCTGCTTTTAGGGCCCGTCACCATTTCGGCTGCCGTTTTGACAACGCGGTCAACCCTGCTGGTCGGGGCCACCGCCATCGTTATTGTGACCATTCTGTCGGACTATCACCTGCCATTGCGAACGCAGGATGGATTCATCCTTCGCATTCCGGATCTGTTCGTATTTGGAAACTGGATCGCACTTGTGATCGCGATCTGTTTCATCGGCTTGTATTCCCGCCGTGTCACGTCGGAAATCCATTCCATGTCGGATGCCCTGTCCGCCACACAGTTGGCCCTGTCGCGTGAACAGAAGTTGACCGATTTGGGCGGTGTGGTGGCCGCAGCCGCGCACGAGTTGGGAACCCCGTTGGCTACAATCAAGCTGACCAGCGCCGAATTGATCGAAGAATTGGACGATCGCCCGGAACTGAAAGAAGACGCCGCACTGATTCGCCAGCAGGCCGACCGCTGCCGCGACATTCTACGTGACATGGGCCGTGCAGGAAAAGATGACCTACACTTGCGCCAGGCCCCGTTGATGACGGTCGTACAAGAAGCCGCGGAGCCACACACCCACCGCGGAAAGCTGGTGCAATACACACACGACCCAGATGCGGGCGATGAAATCGACCAACCTGCGATCTTGCGTCAGCCCGAAATCATCCATGGGCTGCGGAACCTTGTTCAGAACGCCGTCGACTTCGCACGCTCGACCGTGTGGATCGAAGCGCACTGGACCAACACGCAAATCACGATCCGTATCATGGATGACGGCCTGGGTTTCCCTCCGCAGCTTCTAGGCCGCATCGGCGACCCCTTTGTCCGTCGCCGCAAGTCATCCACAGAACGTACCCAACGACCCGAGTATGAAGGAATGGGTCTGGGACTGTTCATCGCCAAAACGTTGCTCGAACGGTCGGGCGCCGAACTGACCTTTACCAATGGCGCAGATCCATATGCCGCGCGGGAACAACACGACAACCATATCGGCGCCATCGTCGAGGTCGTCTGGCCAAGGAAAAAGGTGGATGCTCGAAGCGGTGAAAATGCCGTTTCGATGGGCCGGAACGAACAAATCCGGGCATGAAAACCGACCTGTGTTAAGAACGCGTTAACCCTGTTGGCCGGATAGTTCAGTCAGTTTGGAGAAAGGTTACGCGATGGCACTGTTAGAAGTTATCGTGATGTTCGGTTCCGCCTTGTCCGCCGTGACGGCAGCCATCTTGTATCTCGGCCGCACGCCGGTGCGCGCTGTTCAATCCACAGAACCCGAAGTGCCGGGTCTATCCTTCCTGTTCGATGGCGTCGATTTGGAACACGCCTCACCACAGGCTGAGATCGCAATGCGGCGCGAACCAGGCGTGACCGATTGGCAGGCGCTGAAAGCGGGGCTGAGTTCGAGGTTTCCGGGCCTTCCAGACGCCGACGATATCCAGTCAGTTGAAACATTGACACTTCAAGCTGCCCGCAGTGACGACGGTGCGGTTCTGCGCCTCCACCGCGAGGCGGGCATGACCCGCGTAGAGATAGAGGATCAGGTCAGCGCGGATCCAAACGCGAAACACGCCATCCAATCCCTGGAGTCCGAGTTAAAAAACCTGCGCTTGGCAGCGACGGCCGCGCCCTATCCGATATGGCTGGCGGATGAAACGGGATCGATCACATGGCGAAACGCAGCCTATGGAACACTTGAAAAGGCGGCAAAGGGTATCGACGCAGATGATGCATCCCCAATCTTTCAATTTGATCCAGACGACCTGACCGGAAAGTCTTCGGTACGGGCGCCAGTACAGATGGACGGCAATGGAACGACTGAGTGGTACAGCGTAACAGCGACGCAGGCTGGCAAGGCCAGCGCGTTTCACGCTGTGGACATCAATGCCGTGATCCAGGCTGAAGTCGCACAGCGCAACTTTGTCCAGACACTGGCCAAAACATTTGCACAATTGTCCATCGGGTTGGCGATCTTTGATCGCAACTGCCAATTGGCCCTATTCAATCCCGCCCTTGTCGATCTGACATCACTGCCAGCAGAGTTTCTGAGTGGACGCCCCGACATGCTTTCGTTTTTTGACAGGCTTCGGGACAATCGCGTGATGCCGGAACCAAAAAACTATGGCTCATGGCGTCAGGAAATCTCAGAGATGATTAACGCCGCCTCACACGGCAGCTATCACGAGACCTGGACACTGGATACCGGCCACACCTACCGCGTCAGCGGACGGCCTCATCCCGATGGCGCCATCGCCTTTTTGATCGAAGATATTACGGCCGAGATTTCGCTAACCCGCAACTTCCGGGCGGAGCTTGAGCTGGGACAATCACTGATGGACACGTTTGAGGATGCACTGGTTGTGTTTTCGTCGGCTGGCGTTTTGACGTTCTGCAACGCCGCCTATCGCGAGATGTGGAAGCTGGACCCGGACAACAGCTTTGCCGACGTCACCATCGTGGATTGCCTGCAAGCCTGGCAGGACCAATGCAAACCTGACCCTGCGTGGGGCGACATGCGCGATTTCGTTATGAAGGTTGGCGAACGCGCGCCTTGGGAAGCCGAAGTGCAGCACAAGAACACCGGTGCGATCCGCGCGCAAATCTCTCCAATCGTATCAGGCGCCACGGTGATCCGTTTTTCCGAGTTGGTCGGTCAACCTGTGGCAGCGGATCCTGCACCGTCCTGACCATTCAGACTTGCAGCGCACAAGGATGCCAGTAGGTTGACGGGATGACGCCCGCCACCCTCACCTTTCATTGGCCATCCGAAGAAGAAACCACGCGCGCCGGGGTGGCACTTGGCCCTGTTCTTCGCGCTGGTGATGTCGTCTTGCTGGAGGGTGATGTCGGGGCGGGTAAGACCCATTTTGCACGCGCCCTTATCCAATCCGTACTTCTGGAACCCGAAGATGTGCCATCGCCGACCTTCACGTTGGTGCAGATCTATGACACCCGGAACGGCGCGCTTTGGCACACGGACCTATACCGCGTCTCAGCGGATACAGAGATTGACGAGCTGGGCCTGATGGACGCTTTTGAAGACGCGATTTGCCTGGTTGAATGGCCTGATCGGTTGGGTCCTTTGACGCCCGCCACGGCATTGACCATCACGATCCAGACCGCGGGAGAGGGTCGCACCGCAACTCTGCATTGGACCGACCCACGTTGGTTGGATCGCTTGGAACAGGTCACGGCCAATGCTTGACCGCGCAAAATTGAGGGCAGGTTTTCTCCAAGGCTCAGGCTGGGGCGAAGCCGCGTCTGAGCTGGTCGCCGGGGATGCGTCAAACCGACGGTATGACCGGCTCACATTGGATGGTGAAACGCGCATCCTGATGGACGCCCCGCCACACAAGGGCGAAGATGTGCGTCCGTTCGTAAACGTCACAAACTACCTGCGCAGCGTGGGTCTTTCAGCGCCGCAAATCTACGGTGAAGACACCACGCAAGGTTTCCTGCTTATCGAAGACTTGGGCGATGACTTGTTTGCCCGACTGATCACGGCGGACAAAAGCCGCGAAGCGCCACTTTACAAAGCGGCGATTGACGTATTGCTGCATTTGCACATGGCAGCGCCGCCGGATTTGGCACGCTATAATGCACGCTTCATGACCGATGTCGCCTGTTTGAGCTTTGATTGGTACCAGCGCGGCGCTGTCGGATCAGTTGATGCAGACGCGCGCGCCGCGTTCGATACGGCTATGTATGCGGCCCTCGAACCTCTGGATTCTGAAAAACCGGTGCTCGTCCAGCGAGATTACCACGCTGAAAACCTGATCTGGTTGCCCGAGCGTTCAGGGCTGAAACGTGTTGGCCTTCTGGATTATCAGGACGCGATGCTGGGCCATCCCGCTTATGATCTCGTGTCCGTGCTGCAAGATGCGCGTCGCGACGTGTCGCTGGACGTACAAACAAAAATGGTTGACCGATACATAGCAGCGGCAAACGTTGAACCACCAGCATTCCGCGACACCTATGCCCTGCTGGGCTTACAACGCAACCTGCGTATTCTTGGTGTTTTTGCACGGCTATGTCTTGCAAGAGGCAAACCCCATTACATCGATCTGATTCCGCGGGTCTGGGGCCACATCGAAACCGGCCTCTCACACCCAGTTGCGACCGATATCGCACCCGTCGTCCGTACGGCATTGCCTGCACCAACACCCACCATCCTACAAAGCCTAAAAAACCAATGCCAAACGATTCCCCAGCCGTAATGATCTTTGCGGCCGGGTTCGGGACGCGCATGAAACACCTGACCCAATCGCAACCCAAACCGATGATCCCTGTAGCGGGCAAACCTCTCATTGATCATGCGCTTGAGACTGCAGAGGCGGTCAAGCCGCCACGTGTGGTCATCAACCTGCATTATTTGCCTCATGTGCTTGAAGCGTATCTGGCCAATCGCCCTGTGATCACGTTACGGGAAGAACCCGATATTCTTGAAACAGGCGGCGGGCTACGCAACGCCTTGCCGCTGCTGGAAGGTGACCCGGTTCTGACCCTGAATCCAGATGCGATCTGGGCCGGACCAAACCCGTTGCGCTTGTTGCTGGACGCCTGGAACCCGGAACAGATGGATGCGCTGCTGATATGTGTCCCGCTCGCACGGGTACATGGCCGGAACGGCATGGGAGATTTTCGCATCGACCAAGACGGTCGCCTGCATCGCGGTGGCGACATGGTCTATGGCGGCGCACAGATCATGAAGACGGACCTTCTGAACAAGGTGGAAGAACATGCGTTCTCTCTGAACGTCCCGTGGAACATGATGGCCGAACAGGGGCGCCTTTTCGGTTTGTCCTATCCCGGTCATTGGTCCGATGTCGGCCATCCTGACGGAATCACGATCGCCGAAAATATGTTGCGGGACCACCATGTTTGATCCATCGGACAAGGCCCGTCTGTTCGGATGCGCGCCCGGCATCGACTTCCCCCTTGCTGTGGTACGCGGGCTTGAAGACCGCTTGAGCAGTGCACCACCTGAAGCGTGGGTGAAGGTCACGTTGCTGGTCAACACCACGCGTATGGCCAGACGCTTGCGCACGTTGTTTGACGAGGGACCCGCATGTCTGCTGCCGCGCATCCGTATGATCACGCAGTTGGATGATCTGTTGCCAGCTTCACCCTTGCCCACCGCCGCTTCGCCCTTGCGGCGAAGGCTTGAGCTGGCCACGCTGATCCAGAACCTGATCGAACGCCAGCCAGATCTTGCACCTGATGCAGGGCCTTTTGATCTTGCCGACAGCCTGGCCACCCTTATGGACGAGATGCAGGGCGAAGGCGTGAGCGCAGCCGATATTGCGCAACTGGATGTGTCTGATCAGTCTGGACATTGGGCGCGCGCGCAGCAGTTCATCGCCATCGCGCAGGACTACATCAACGCCAGCAGCAGCGCGCCGGACCCCGAGGCCCGGCAACGTGAAACCGTTCTGCGGTTGGCTGATAACTGGGCGCATACACCGCCCACAGATCCATTGCTTGTTGTCGGCTCAACAGGGTCGCGCGGCACGACGTTGTTGCTCATGCAGGCAGTGGCCGCACTGCCGCAGGGCGCAGTGTTGCTGCCCGGTTTTGATGATCACATGCCCAGTCACGTTTGGGGTGCTCTGGCCCAAGATCAGGCGGCGGAAGATCACCCGCAATTCCGCTTTCTGAAACTATGTCGTGCGCTCGACCTACATCCGTCGGATGTTGAACCATGGACACCGTTAGCCCCGGTCTCTGCATCACGCAACGCGCTTGTTTCGCTGGCGCTGCGCCCTGCGCCCGTCACGGACACGTGGCGAGAGGAAGGGCCAAAACTGACCGAACTTGGCCCGGCCACGGACGCCATCACACTTGTCGAGGCTGATACCCCGCGCACCGAGGCGATTGCCATCGCCATGCGCTTGCGGCAAGCGACCGAAACCGGGGAAAAAGCGGCTCTGATAACGCCAGACCGCATGTTGACGCGGCAGGTCACAGCGGCGCTGGATCGCTGGGACATCCTACCCGATGACAGTGCCGGCACGCCCCTGCACCTGTCACCGCCAGGACGGTTATTGCGCCATGTGGCAGCGCTTTTTCAAGCTCCGTTGGACGCCGAAGCACTGCTGACCCTGCTTAAGCATCCGCTGTCTCACTCCGGCGCTGATCGAAACTTGCACCAACTGAACACGCAAAGACTTGAATTGCGGATTCGCAAGGACGGCCTGCCGTATCCCAATCCAGAAGGCTTGATGCGCTGTGCCCTGAAGGCCACCAAGCACGTGGAAGAGATCGAACCATGGGCTGCATGGATCAGCGACGTTCTGTGTGGTCGCGAAATCGCCGGAACTCTGACGTTGGAGACTTGGGTTTCACTGCATCGCACCCTTGCCGAAACGCTGGCGCAGGGACCAAACGGCGCGGATGCGGGCGAGCTATGGCAAAAGAAGGCCGGTCAGGCAGCGCGAAACGTAATGGATGGCTTGGCCGAACATGCGGGTTACGGCGGTGAGATGTCTGCCCGCGACTACACGGCTCTGGTCGCAACCGCTTTGCGCCAGGGCGAGGATGTACGGGACCGCGACATGCCGCACCCGAACATTATGATCTGGGGCACGCTTGAGGCACGTGTTCAGGGGGCTGACCTTGTGATCCTTGCCGGATTGAACGACGGCACATGGCCCGAACCGCCAGCGCCCGATCCATGGCTGAACCGAAAGATGCGCTTTGATGCCGGTTTGCTTCTACCTGAACGGCGCATTGGCCTATCGGCACACGACTTCCAGCAGGCAATCGCCGCACCGGAGGTCTGGCTGACCCGCTCCATCCGGTCGGATGATGCGGAAACAGTGCCGTCACGTTGGATAAACAGGCTGCGCAACCTGCTGCAAGGATTGGCGGTACAGGGAGAACCGGATCACTGGGACGCCATGAGGACTCGTGGCGCACATTGGTTGGCGCTGTCCCGGGAACTGGATCGAGCTGGAGAGGCTCCAAAGGCGCACCGCCCCTCACCTTGCCCACCCGTGTCCGCGCGTCCTCGTCGGTTTACCGTGACTGAAGTCCAGACACTGATCCGCGACCCCTATGCCATCTATGCCAAGCACGTGCTGCGCCTGCGGGCATTGCGACCCCTGGTGCAAACACCGGATGCGCTGTTGCGCGGAATCCTGTCGCATGACGTGATGGAGCGTTTCGTGCGCGAGACGCTGAATGACGACACTGCTTTGACCGTCGACACGCTCATGGCGCACGCCCGCAACGTCCTGAACCGGGACGTGCCTTGGCCCGCAGCCCGTGCGCTGTGGCTCGCGCGGTTTGGGCGGGCAGCCGAGTGGCTTGTTGAGACGGAAATGGTGCGGCAGTCCATCGCGACACCAACGTTGTTTGAGAATGAGGCGGTTGGAAAACTTACCCTGCAAGCCGTCAAGACCGAGTTGGAGGGGCGTGCGGATCGGATAGATGTGGACGATGCCGGAACAGTCATTTTGTATGACTACAAAACCGGTGCGCCCCCAACCAAAGATCAGCAGAAGCATTTTGACAAGCAATTGTTGATCGAAGCGGCCATGGTCGAGGAAGGTGGGTTTGCCACCCTAGGTCCACGCCCTGTCCGTGCTGCACAATTCATCGGGATGGGCAGCAATCCCAAGACCGAAGATGCGCCATTGGACGTTGAGACACCGGGCCAGATCCTTGCAGAACTCGTCGGGTTACTGAGTGCGTATCTTGAGGGGGACAAGGGCTATACCTCGCGTCGCGCGCTTTACGAGGATCGCGAGGCGCGGGATTACGACCAACTTGCGCGCTTTGGCGAATGGGACGTGACGCAAGAACCGACGTCAGAGGTGCTGACATGACCGGACTGGCAAACGAAGCCACCCGCCGTCAGCAGGAGGCGGCACAGCCCATGCAGTCCACCTGGCTATCGGCCAACGCGGGGTCGGGCAAGACGCGCGTTTTGACGGACAGGGTCGCGCGCTTGTTGCTGGAAGACGTGAAGCCTCAGAATATCCTGTGTTTGACGTACACCAAGGCGGCAGCATCGGAGATGCAGAACCGGCTGTTTCAGCGCTTGGGTGCGTGGGCCATGCTGGACGACAACGTATTGCGGTTGGAGTTGGCGGAGCTGGGGCTAGAGCACACACCCACAGCGCAAGAGTTGAGCCACGCCCGTACCCTTTTTGCGATGGCAATCGAAACACCCGGTGGGCTGAAAATTCAAACGATTCACTCGTTTTGTGCGTCTCTGTTACGGCGCTTTCCGCTCGAAGCGGGGGTGAGCCCACAGTTTACAGAGATCGAAGATCGCGCCGCCGACCTTTTACGGGCGGAGCTTGTGGATCAGATGGCGGATGGTGAGGACGCCGACGTGCTTGTGCGGCTTGCCGCTCAGTACAAGGGCGAGGATTTTCTTGCGCTCACTAAGGAAATCGCAAGCAAGGCAGCGAAATTCTATGATCTGAGCAATGGCGATGCGCTTGTCTTGCTTGGACAATCCAGTGATCTGACACATGACAGTATTGTCGATGCCACCTTTGCGCCCGGCGATTGGGACATGTTGCAAGATCTGTTGCCGATTTTGGCGACGCAAGGTGTAACTGACAAAGCAGTCGGTGAGACGCTAAAGGAAATTGTCGCTCTCGACACCGAAAGCCTTTCGATTGCGGAGGCCGCGTTTCTGACCCAAGCTGGAACCCGCAAGAAGCGCTTTCCAACGAAATCAACACAACAGCATGCTGCACATCTTCTGCCGCAGCTTGAGGCCCTGATTGAACGGGTTGAGGTGGCACGCGAAGCGCGACTTGCCCTTGATGCAGCTGAACACACCGTTGCTCTGCACCAGTTCGCCCGCAAGTTTGCCAGGCGGTACACGGAAGCAAAGCAACGCCGCGGTTGGCTGGATTTTGATGATCTGATCCAGAAGGCGCAGCAGCTGCTCAGCGATGACCGCGTGGCGGCGTGGGTTCTATATCGGCTCGACGGTGGTATCGATCATATCCTCGTGGACGAGGCACAGGATACCAGCCCGACCCAATGGGATGTGATCCGACGTCTGGCCGAGGAGTTTTCAAGCGGAGAGGGCGCGCGAACAGACGTGACCCGCACAATCTTTGTTGTGGGTGACAAAAAGCAGTCGATCTATTCCTTCCAGGGCGCAGACCCGCGCGAATTTGACCGGATGCAATCAGAATTCGGCTCTAAACTGGCTGAATCGGATCAGAAACTGTGGGGCAGGAGCCTTGATTTTTCATTCCGGTCATCGCCTGCGATCCTAAATTTGGTCGACAAGGTCTTTGAAACCGAAAGTGGCGCCGGTTTCGGCGATGGTCAGCATATTGCGTTCAACGCTGATCTGCCTGGGCGCGTCGATTTGTGGCCCTTGGTGCCAAAACCAGAAAAGACACCGGAACGGGAATGGTATGACCCCGTGGATCGGCGCAGTCCTGAACACCAGTTTCGAACGCTGGCGATGGCAGTCGCCGGGCAAATCAAGCAGATGCTGGATGAGGGCACATTGATCCCGGATGCAAAGGGGTCAAGACCCGTGCAACCGCGGGATTTCCTGATCCTTGTCCAACGGCGCGGCGGCATCTTTCCCGACATCATTCGCGCCTGCAAAGAGTTAGGGCTTCCCATCGCTGGGGCGGATCGCCTCAAGGTGGGGGCGGAAACCGCTGTCCGTGACCTTGGTGCACTTCTGTCGTTCCTCGCTACGCCCGAGGACAGCTTGTCGCTGGCGACTGCACTACGGTCACCTCTGTTCGGGTGGTCTGAACAGGATTTGTACACCCTTGCGCATCACCGAACCGAAGACGAATTGTGGCGCAGCTTGCGCACAAAAACTGAGGATTACCCTCAAACGGTCTCGGTTCTGCGGGACTTGCGGGACAATATCGACTTTCTGCGCCCCTATGATCTGATCGAACGCATGCTGACCCGACATCGTGGACGTCAGCGGATGTTGGCACGGCTGGGGACCGAAGCCGAGGATGGGATAAACGCGCTTCTGTCACAAGCATTATCGTACGAACGCAGCGAAGTGCCCAGCCTGACAGGTTTCCTGACCTGGATGGAAACGGACGATCTGGAAGTCAAACGCCAGATCGACAGCGCATCAAACCAGATCCGGGTAATGACTGTGCATGGGTCAAAGGGGCTGGAAGCGCCCATCGTGATCCTGCCCGAATGCGGCAAACGCGACTTTCAGGTCCGCAACAATATCATCGACATCAATGATACACCCGTCTGGAAGATGCCATCGACCCAACTGCCGGCACGGATGGCAACCCGACTGGACGAGATGAAGGCGGCGCAGCGGCAAGAGTCGCTGAGATTGCTTTATGTGGCCCTAACACGAGCAGAGAAGTGGTTGATTGTCGGAGCAGCGGGCGAGCTTGATAGAAATGGTGACGATTGGCATCAACGCGTTCAGGCCGGCATGGAGGCAGACGATGCAACGGCGCTGGACACGCCGGTAGGTTCAGGCCTGCGTCTGCAACATGGCGATTGGGCGTTTTCAACAACAAGCATCGGGATGGCAAAAGCTGAACCGGGTATATCCCTACCGGCCATTTATGAGGAAGCTGCGCCAAGCCCAGCAGCACTGCCAGAAACGCTTTCGCCATCGGCTTTGGGCGGTCCCAAGGCGCTTCCCGGCGACGGGCTTGATGAAGAAACCGCCAAGACCTTCGGAACTGCTGTACATGCGTTATTGGAAGCACCCGAAATAGGTGCGCGGGCATTGCGTGACGCCAACCTGCCCGATGACCTGAAAACTGAGGCTGAGGCGCAAGCAGATCGCATTCGATCTGATCCAACGCTGTCATGGCTTTTTGCTGATGACGTGCTGGCCGAGGTACCCGTGACCGCATCGCTTGGAAAACGCCGAATGCACGGAATGATCGACCGGCTGCACGTGACCTCGGATACTGTGCACGTGATCGATTTCAAGACAAACCGCGTCATTCCGGAAAAACCAGAGCAAACACCGGAAGGTGTGTTGCGACAGATGGGCGCCTATGCCCATGCAATGGCTCAAATTTATCCTGATCACACCATTCGGCTAAGCATTCTGTGGACTCACACAGGCGCACTGATGTCCGTTCCGCACGATATCGTGACGTCGGCGTTGTCGGGCACGCCATATCTTGACGATGCTCTGGGGGGTACCTAGGTTGCCAGCCTACGCTTGAGCCTGGCAGGAGAACTCACATGGCAACCGTGGCAGTCACAGACGCAACTTTCGACGCCGAAGTCAAAAATTCCGATGTCCCCGTTGTGGTGGACTTTTGGGCCGAATGGTGTGGCCCGTGCAAGCAGATTGGCCCAGCCCTCGAGGAGCTATCGGCCGAAATGGCAGGCAAGATCAAGATCGCCAAGGTGAACGTGGATGAAAACCCGAACTCACCTGCGCAGATGGGTGTCCGAGGTATTCCGGCACTTTTCATCTTCAAGAACGGTGAAATCGTTTCGAACCGGGCTGGGGCCGCGCCTAAGGCTGCATTGCAAAGCTGGATCGAAGAGAGCATCTGAGAATTCCGAGGGCATCCGCAAGACGGGTGCCCTTACTCTATCGGCCAACCGGCAGCGGACAGTTTCTCAGCAATCTTGGCCTCGGCACTGCCATGGCCTCCGTTGATTGCCATGTGCTGCCACACCCACCACAGATATGCGGCGTAATCAGGCCGGTGCGACTGGATGCGGTCGAATGCATCCGGGTCTTGCCCATCTAGCATCACGTGATGAAAGTCGGTTTGACCAAACGCAATTGCAGGCTTTCCAAAAAACATCCCATCGAACGCCACGCTCGACGTCATCGTCACAATATACGAGCAGCGTGGCAGTAAGGCGTCCCGCCCGCCAGTCTGAATGCTGAGGTCCGGGTCACGCCTTTGCACTTCATTCAGTGCCGTCATCTCATCCGGGCTGTAGGTTTCTTTTGGGTGCAAGGTCGCAATGATCCGCTTTCCGGGGCAGGCGGCGCGCGTCTGGACGAGCATGTCGATCGGACTGCAGGATTGAAAGGAACGGTGATCCGTCAGGCGACCCTGTAGCGGCACGTAGATGAAATCATCGTCACCGACATGATCAAGCAGCGGCCCACAAATCCGCGCCTGCCAGTAGGAAAAGAAACGCCGCGCATCTTTTTGAGGGCAAGCCAAAGGATCGAAACGCGCCTGCGCAACATCCCACTCCCAGCGCTTGTCAGACGCCTGAATTTGCCAAAACGGATAGTGATAGACGCGGCGAAACGTCATCGCACGCTTGTTTGGCGGCGGCGTCATCTCGCAAAGCGCATAGCCACGTCGCGTGCCCGCCTTCAAGCGCTCGACCATTGTGTTCGCATGATAGGATATCTCGTATCCGGTTCGTTCCAACACATGCACAATCTTGGCGATGAAGTTGTGTTCTCCATTCCTAGCCCGGCGACGCGTGCCGTCATTAAGGTAAAAGCGAACACGTTTGGGGTGCGACATGATCGGACCCTAGGCGCAGCGGATCGAGCGAGCAACCGGCCCTTGCCCGTCCGTGAGCTGACCGCCATATATCCCCCCAACTGTTGAAGGAGAGCCAAATGGCCAGCTCAGACTTTCCCGGATGGCACGGGACCACGATCATCGGTGTTAAGAAGGGCGGCGAAGTCGTCATTGCCGGGGATGGCCAGGTGTCTCTTGGACAGACTGTCATCAAGGGGACGGCGCGTAAGGTGCGTCGGCTTAGCCCTGGTGGATATGATGTGGTGGCGGGTTTCGCCGGATCCACGGCGGATGCATTCACCTTGCTAGAACGACTGGAAAGCAAGCTGGAAGCAACCCCGGGTCAATTGGCGCGTGCGAGCGTCGAGTTGGCCAAGGACTGGCGCACCGACAAATACCTTCAAAAGCTTGAGGCGATGCTGATCGTATCAGATGGCGCCGACATGTTCGTTATCACTGGCGCAGGTGACGTCTTGGAGCCTGAGCACGATGTAACAGCGATCGGATCTGGTGGAAACTACGCCCTTGCCGCCGCAAGGGGCATGATGGACAGCGACCGTAATGCCGAAGCCGTCGCGCGCGACGCGATGCAAATCGCGGCCGACATCTGCGTTTATACCAACGGCAACCTGACAGTGGAGAAGATCAGCAAATGACCGAGATGACATATACACGTCTGGGCAACAGCGGCTTGATCGTGAGCCGCATGTGTTTTGGTACTATGACCTTCAACCATGGATCCGAGTGGATTCCCGGTGTTGCAAAGGTCGGTCAGGACGCCGCGACTGAGATGGTCGGCCATGCTCTGGATGCCGGCGTGAACTTCTTTGATACCGCCGACGGGTATTCGAGCGGTGAATCCGAAGATATTCTTGGGAAAGCGTTGGGAAAGCGCCGAAACGAGGCAGTGATTTGTACAAAGCTTGGCTTTCGTCAGACAGATCAGGTGGGGGATGCAGGTCTAAATCGCAGTCACGTCCTCAAGCAGATCGACGGCAGCCTGGACCGTATGGGGATGGACCACATCGATCTTTTGGTGCTGCACAAAACCGATTTCACGACGCCGATGGAAGAAACTCTGGCCGCACTTCAAACCGCTATTGAAGCAGGCAAGGTGCGCTATGTTGGTGTATCGAACTGGCCCGCCTGGCACATGGCCCGCGCCGTGCAGTACCAGCGTGACCACAGGATGACGCCCTTCATCGCCGGACAGTATCTGTACAATCTGGTGGCACGGGATATCGAACTGGATGTCTTGCCCATGATGGCCGAGATGGGCGGTGGGCTTATGGCCTGGTCACCGCTGGCTGGCGGTTTGCTGTCAGGCAAGTACGATCCGGGGAAACTGGAGGAGGGCGACGGACGGTTGAGTGAAGGCGGCGATTTCCTTGGTATCGACACCACAACCGCCCGCACGATGATAGAAACGCTGGCCGATATTGCAAAAACTCACAACGTACATCCGGCAACCGTGGCCTTGGCATGGTTGCTCGCTCAGGACCGCGGACATAGCGTGATTTTCGGTGCCTCGAAGATGAGTCATCTGGATGCGGCCTTGGCCGCGCCACAGCTGGAATTGGCTGATAACGAATTGGCGAAACTGTCCGGCATCGCGCCCCCTGCCAAGAGGTATCCGCATTGGTTCGATGCGATGATGACAGATGAATTGAATACCAAAATTCTGTCGTGAACGAAAAAAGGCCGCTGCAAATGCAGCGGCCTTCCTCCTGATAGAAAGCAGGATCAGTTCAGCTTGGCAACGCCCAACGGAACGTTGAACTTCTCGCACCAGATCCACACTTCGTTGTAGGTTGCGGCGTCAATGCCGTCGGGCACGTCAAAGGTCTGCTTGCCTGAATTGGCTTGCAGCAAACCCATAAGCGTATCGCTGTCATAGCCGTCACGGCCCAGCGCAACCTTGGGATCGGGGGCGCCATCGAACCAGAAATCATCCAGTAGGATCACCTGGCTTTTGCCG
The DNA here is from genome assembly GCF_947496075.1 of uncultured Tateyamaria sp. Taxonomy (GTDB): domain Bacteria; phylum Pseudomonadota; class Alphaproteobacteria; order Rhodobacterales; family Rhodobacteraceae; genus Tateyamaria. Next base: position 841,744 of record NZ_CANMBJ010000004.1, on the reverse strand, counting down.
TTCTTGGTGACCACTTCGGCACGGCCTTTGGTCACGTGATTGCTTTTGCCAGTGAATTCACCGATGCGGCCATGTCCACCAGCTAGCGCAAAAGTTGGCAGTGCAGTGGACGCCATCAGGGTGGCGGACCCAATTAGGAATGAGCGGCGGTTGGTCATGGGATCGTCTCCGAGGGATTGATTTAATGGAAACAAGGTACGCCTATGCCGCGACAAAATAACCCAACCTCTCGCGCAAGTGACGCTGTGTTGATGAAATGCCCGTCAATCGTTGCGTTTCGCCAGTTTTCGCATAGGTAGGGCGTGAAACTTGTAACAAACGGGCCGCTTGTGACTGACCTGACCCCCCGCGAAATCGTCTCAGAACTTGATCGATTCATCATTGGCCAGAAAGATGCCAAGCGCGCAGTTGCTGTTGCGCTGCGGAATCGCTGGCGCAGAAAGCAGCTGGATGATGATCTTCGGGATGAGGTTTATCCCAAGAACATCCTGATGATCGGTCCAACCGGCGTCGGTAAGACCGAGATCAGCCGCCGTCTGGCCAAACTGGCACGTGCGCCATTCCTGAAGGTCGAGGCAACCAAGTTCACCGAGGTTGGTTATGTCGGGCGTGACGTGGAGCAAATCATCCGTGATCTGGTGGACGCTGCCATCGTGGAAACACGGGAATATATGCGTGAAGACGTGAAGGCCAACGCCCACCAAGCGGCAGAGGAGCGGGTCATCGAAGCCATTGCTGGCACAGATGCTCGCGATGCCACCCGCGAGATGTTCCGCAAGAAGCTGAAGTCGGGTGAGTTGGACGATACCGTGATCGAACTGGACGTCGCCGACACCAGCAACCCGTTCCCGACCATGGACATCCCCGGCCAACCCGGAGGCGGCATGGGCATGATGAACCTTGGCGACATCTTTGGCAAAGCGATGGGCGGTCGTACCGTGCGAAAAAAGCTGACGGTCGCGCAGAGTTATGAAGTATTGATCGGTGAAGAAGCCGACAAGCTGCTCGACGACGAAACCGTGACCAAGACGGCATTGGAGGCCGTTCAGGAGAACGGTATCGTTTTCCTGGACGAGATCGACAAGGTCTGCGCCCGCTCTGATGCGCGCGGCGCGGATGTCAGCCGCGAGGGCGTTCAGCGTGACCTGTTGCCGCTGATCGAAGGAACCACCGTCAGCACAAAACATGGGCCGGTCAAGACGGACCACATCCTGTTCATTGCATCCGGCGCCTTCCACATTGCAAAGCCATCCGACCTTTTGCCGGAACTGCAAGGCCGACTGCCCATCCGCGTCGAACTACGCGATCTAACCGAAGACGATTTCGTACGGATTTTGGAAGAAACGGACAATGCACTGACACTGCAATACACCGCTTTGATGCAGACCGAAAAGGTGACGGTGACCTTCGAACCCGAAGGCATTCGCGCCTTGGCTCGTATTGCAGCAGACGTAAACAAGAGTGTCGAGAACATTGGCGCCCGTCGCCTTTACACCGTGATGGAGCGCGTTTTTGAAGAGCTTTCGTTCAATGCACCTGACCGGGCCGGAGACGAGATCACCGTTGATGCTGATTTCGTCGAAACCCACCTCGGCGAACTTGCGCGATCCACGGACGTCAGTCGTTACGTACTCTAGCTGTTTGCTTCCTGCTCGGGTACATCCCATGGGATGATCGGGCAGGGGTATTTGATGCGCGCGATTCTATTTATTCTAGTTCTTATCGTTGCTGCGTGCAGTGACAGGACGGCTGCGCCCATTTTGCCCGAGGCCCAGCTAGTCGGAAAAAACCGCGACGTGTTCATCGGCACCACGCGCAGCATGAATGCGGCCGGAGAATTTGGAATTGGCAGGTCTGCTTCCTTGAACCTGTTGCAGGCCAAGGTATCGCTTCCGCCCGGTCGTACATTGGGTAGCGTATCGGACGGTCAGGAGCGCCCGAAACCAGACCGCGATTTTACAATTGCCGCATTGAACATCTACGAATCAAACGATGTGTTTCGCAGAGCTCTGGCCGCTGATCTTGCATCGCATCCCCCATCCGAGCGCGACGTGACCCTGTTCGTTCATGGGTTCAACAACAGTTTTACCAACTCCGCTTTCCGGATTGCGCAAATGGCCGAGGACCTAGAGTTGCCTGGTACCCATGTCACCTATTCATGGCCCAGCCGTGGTAACCCACTTGGGTATGAATATGATCAGGACAGCGCACTGTTTGCCCGCGATGGCCTTGCTGATCTGATGCACTTGATCCGATCTGTGGGACAGCCAGATATCGTCCTCGTCGCTCATTCGATGGGCAGTGCATTGGTGATGGAAACGCTCCGCCAGCTCGACATCGCGGAGCCCGGTTGGGTAGGCCGGAATGTCAGTGGTGTGATCCTTTTGTCCCCCGACATTAACGTCGATGTCTTTCGCAGTCAGTTTTCTCGTATCCAGACGGCACCGGATCCTTTTGTTGTTATGGTGTCACGTAAGGATGCAATCTTGCGCCTGTCATCACGACTGCGCGGCGAAAGGACCCAACTGGGCAACATCCAAAACACTGACGCCGTCGCAGACTTGCCGATTACGGTCGTCGACGTGACCGCGTTCAGCGATCGGAAATCCGGCAACCATTTCGTTGCGGCGGGATCGCCCGCTTTGATCCAGCTACTTCGCCGCTCATCTGAACTGGACAGTGAGTTCTTGCGCGGACGGGCCGGGTCGGTGCTGACTATTCCAGGCGCGCGCCGCATCCAATCCCCGCCACGCCGACCCTCAACCAGTGCAATCCGCAGCGAGGCCCGCTAGTGGCGACCATTTCAGGGTCGCAGCCTCTGGGCCACTTTCTGAAGAGCAACCGGCAATGGCTGGCGGCTGGTGCGCTGTTGACCTTGCTGTCATCCTTTGGGCAGACATTTTTCATCTCGATCTTTGCAGCACAGATCCAGGGTGAGTTTTCCCTCACCCACGGAAGCTGGGGCGCAATCTATGGTCTTGGAACCGCTGCATCCGCTGTGGTCATGATCTGGGCAGGCGGCCTGACAGACCGTTTCCGCGCTCGGAGCTTGGGTATGATCGTGCTCGCGTTGCTTGCTGGGTCGTGCCTGTTGATGGCTGTTAATCCATACGCTGCATTTCTGCCTATCGTGATATTCACGCTGCGTCTGACCGGGCAAGGTATGACAAGCCACATTGCAATTGTCGCGATGGCGCGCTGGTTCGTGGCGACGCGCGGTCGGGCACTTGCGGTAGCGACTTTGGGGTTTTCTTTGGGCGAGGCAATTTTGCCACTGCTCTTTGTGGCATTAATGGCATTTCTGGATTGGCGCGTGTTGTGGGTTCTGGCTGCTGCCATCGCACTACTGGGTGTACCCATCCTGTGGCGTCTGTTGGGGGAAGAACGCACACCACAATCCATGGCCGACGAAAACCAGAGCGTCGGGATGAAAGCCAGCCATTGGACACGCACAGATACGTTAGGTCACCCGCTGTTCTGGTTCATGGTGCCGGCGCTGATTGGCCCGGCTGCTTTCAACACTGCATTCTTCTTCCAGCAGGTCTATTTTGCGGAGATCAAGGGGTGGTCACACCTGTCCCTTGTGGCTTTGTTTCCCATTTACACCGTTGTCGGAATCGGGGCGATGATCCTGTCCGGCATCGCATTGGATCGGTTCGGCACTGCCCGGCTGATCCCCTTTTTCCAGCTGCCAATGGTTGTGGCCTTCGTAACCTTTGCACTTGCACAATCGCTGGCTGCGGCCGCCATCGGCTTCGTGTTTCTGGCCCTGACAACCGGTGCAAACTCGACCTTACCCAATGCGTTCTGGGCGGAGTTTTATGGCACGCGCCACATTGGTGCGATCAAGGCAATGGCTGCTGCGGTCATGGTGTTGGGCTCAGCAATCGGACCCGGTCTCACTGGTGGGCTGATCGACTTGGGCGTTGATCTGAATGTGCAATACGTGGGTGTGGCTGTCTATTTCCTGTTGGCGACTGCCAGCATGTGGATCGGAATACAGCGGGCACGCAACGATCTACCGCTGACGGCGTAGATACACATAGTATGCGCCGCCACCGCCATGGCGAACGTTGGCCTGACTGACCTGCAACACGACCGAAGACAAAGGTGGCATGGACAACCATTGCGGCACCTGATGACGCAGCACGCCAAAACGCACTGGTATGGGGCTATCATCATCGCGGTTCTTGCCTTTGCCCGTCACGACCAGAACCAACCGTTTGCCTTGAGACTGCGCAGACAAAATAAAACGCGTAAGCGCGGGGTGCGCGCGATCAAGAGTCATGCCATGCAGGTCCAGCTTACCCTCAGGCTTAAGCTTACCGCGCTTCATCTGAGTGAACGCTTTGCGATCCATCTGCACCGGCTGGGTCGTAACTTGATCCACGATGGAGGGCGTCAGGTTCACCGCGGTAGTTGGCCTAGAAGCAGATGGTTTGCCCAGCGCCGCGGTAACTTCAAACGTATGCTTCAAGCGCGGTTTCGGCGCGGGCGTTGTGACGAAATCGTCTGGATGAAATGGCTTTTCAGGGTGCAAACGATCGGTCCTGTCCGCCACTTTTCGCCACAGCTCTTCTTCGTCTGGGCGCAACTTGCGGCGGGTCATATCGCACTCTCAGGCAACAGGGCATAGGCACGTTGGATCGGCATCAACACCATCATCCGGCCTGGGTCCTTCAAACGCCCGGCATCCCGGCCTGCTTTGTCCCCGGTGCCAAAGAACACGTCAGCGCGTTGTGCACCTTTGATGGCCGATCCAGTATCCTGCGCGATCATTAATCGTCGCAAGGGTCCGTTCCCATCTTTTTCGATCCATACGGGCGCGCCCAAAGGAACAAAAGCCGCATCGACCGCGATGGACCGCATGGTCGTGATGGACCGGTTCATGGCACCCAACGGTCCGCGGTCAGCTGGCACTTCGCTCACTTCGCGGAAGAACACATAGGATGGGTTGTGGTACAGCAGCTCTTCGCCAACGACCGGGTTGTTTCGGACATAGTTTCGGATGACCTGCGCACTCACCTGATGTGAAGCAAATGTGCCGCGGCGCACCAGCTCTGCCCCGATGGATCGATACTTGTGCCCATTTGCTCCGCCGAACCCGACGCGCATCATTTGCCCATTGGGCAGACGAATACGACCGGAACCCTGGATTTGAAGAAAGAACAACTCGACCGGATCATCGACCCAGGCAATCTCGAGGCCACGACCTTGCATCACCGGTCCTTCGAGGATCTGGCGGCGGGTTAACCAAGGGCGGATGTGCCGCGCTTCGGGTGGCATGGCGTAGACTGGGAAACGGTAGCGCGCGCTGCGGCGGCGCGATCCGTCCAACTCCGGCTCAAAGTAGCCCGTGAACAGCGCAGGAGCGCCATCTTCGATCAGAACGGGACGGAAAAACAGTTCGAAAAAAGCACGCGCATCCGGAACGTCACCCGCCAAGGCGCACAGAGACCGCCAATCAGGGTCGTCCATATCCTTGCATGTATTGCGAAACGTGGTCAGCGCTGCGGCGTGATCATCCTGCGCCCAACCATCCAGTGCTGCAAAGTCCAACACCGTGTACTTCACATCAGAGGCAGCGGCGGTCATGGTCCAGAAAATCGCGCAGAATGTTAAGGCGCAGGAACGTACTACGCGTCTGTAGACACCAGTAGCCAATTCGGGTCGTTTGCCCCCATGGTTCTGGCGAAGGCCCATGTGTCCTTCTGCCGCTTCACCTCAGTTAGGCTACCTTCTACGATATCTCCGCCCTGATCGCGAACAGCGGATTTCAATTCTGCAACATAACGGATGGTAAGCTCACCTTCGCCCGTTTCAGGATCAAAGGTGGCGTCCATCAGTTTCAGCTCCCGGACGCCGATAAATTCGGCCTCGATGGTCAGACCTTGATCCTCGCGGGCAGCAACACCATCCACGAACGACTCATAAATCTCTTCTGACAGGAAGGGTTGAATATCGGCCAAATCACCCTGTTCATATCCCATTACGATCATCTCATAAGCGCCGCGGGCACCCTGCAAGAAGTCAGACACCTGAAAAGATGGTTCAACCCGTTTCATTTCCGCCAGCGCTTTGGCGGCGTTGCTGTCTTCGTCAACATGGTCGGTGATATCCAGGTCGGGGCCGCCCTCAATCACTTCAAAATCAAGTTTGCCAGAACGCTCAGACACCTGATTCGGAGCGGGGGGCTGTTCGAATCCTTCGCGCGTTCCCAGCACGTTTTTCAAGCGCAGGATCAGGAAAACAGCGATGCCAGCAAGGACCAGCAACTGGATAAGCGGAGAATTCATTAATGCCTCGTCATTCGGGGTCGGGTGGCAACAGCCTTGTCGGACCCTTATGTAGGTGCACGGGGGACGCAAGTCCACTGTACGGCTCCTTGTGGAAACGAAAGGATAATGCGGATGTGGCTGTTTCTGGCCTTTCTTCTGGTCCCATTGATCGAGATTGCCCTGTTCATACAGGTTGGCGGTGCCATCGGTTTGGGCTGGACCCTGCTGATTGTTGTCATCACGGCTGTTCTGGGCACTATGCTGGTGCGTGCTCAGGGCATGCAGGCGCTGGGGCAGGTAAAATCATCCTTCAGCCAGATGCGCGACCCAAGCGAAGCATTGGCGCACGGGGCCATGATCCTGTTTTCCGGTGCCTTGCTGCTAACCCCGGGTTTCTTCACGGATGCGGTCGGATTTGCACTGCTTGTGCCGGGCGTGCGGCTTGCTGTTTTCCGTTGGGCACGAAGCCGCATCAACGTCACCACATTCTCAACTCACGGCCAAAGACCGCCGCGGCCAGACATTGTTGAGGGTGAATACACCGAAGTTGATCCCGATCAGCGTGAAGTTCGGGGGCCATCAGGCTGGACCAAGCATTGAGGCCAGGGGCCCAAGCTGATACGAAGCGCGGGATTTATCGTTTCCCTCGGAGAAAGAGCTGATGGCCGAAGAACAAGCCACACCACCCGCAGCGCCGCAGATGCGTGTGCTGGGCCAATATATTCGCGACATGTCATTTGAAAACATCGTGTCGCAAAAGGGCGCAGCGCCAGACGTGCAGCCCGATGTACAGGTGCAAGTCAATCTGGACGCCAAGAAGCGCGGCCAGGAGAACCAGTACGAAAGCGCGATCAAGCTGAACGTGACATCAAAGGCGAAAGAGGGGGACACGGTCCTTTTCGTTCTCGAAGTTGACTATGTTGGCATGTTCCACATTGAAAACGTACCAGAAGACCAGCTTCATCCTTTCCTGCTGATCGAATGCCCTCGCATGATCTTCCCATTCCTGCGCCGTGTGGTCAGCGACATCACGCGCGACGGTGGCTTCCCGCCGCTGAACCTTGAGAACATCGACTTCGTATCTCTTTATCGGAACGAAATCGCGCGCCGTCAGAAAGAGGCAGCGCCGGCCGAACAGCCGATCAACTAATAGATGTGAATATGCAGGAAGGCCCGGTCATCGCACCGGGCCTTTCTTATTTCGGCCAAAGGGCGTCATCGCCCAGTTTGGCGACAAACGCCGCATGGGCCTCACGCTCTTGTCCAGTCACCCGAGATGGCAAAGCACGTGGGCGGGGCGGCGGCGTCCAGCTTTCGACCTCGATCGTATTGGACCCAGACCCGGATGACGTCGACAACCCGAAGTCGGGCTGACGTCCGCCAATCAGTTCCAGATAAACTTCGGCCAGGATTTCACTGTCGAGCAAAGCGCCGTGCAGCGTTCGGGCGGAGTTGTCGATTCCAAATCGACGGCACAATGCGTCCAGTGAAGCAGGTGAGCCGGGAAAGCGGCGGCGGGCTATATCGAGCGTATCGATAGCGCGATCAAATGGAAGTTGCGGTAGCCCTATCCATTTCAGTTCAGCATTCAGAAACTTCATATCGAAGGCTGCGTTATGGATCACCAGCTTTGCATCACCCACAAAGTCCAGGAATTTTTGGCCCAGCTCCGCAAACTTTGGCTTACCGCGAAGGAAGTCGTCGCCCAGCCCGTGCACTTCGAACGCCTCCTGCGGCATCGAGCGCTCCGGGTCGATGTATTCGTGAAACACTTTATCCGTCGGGACATGGCCGATCAGCTCAATGGCTCCGATTTCAACAATCCGGTCGCCGCCTTCGGGGTCAAACCCGGTCGTTTCAGTGTCGAGAACGATTTCACGCATGTCACAACCCCCTTTTGATCTGTTGAACCACAGAATGAACCTGAGCCCGGGCATGTTCAACCGTGTCGGTTTCGATCACAAAGTCGGCGCGATCACATTTTTCAGCACTTGGCATCTGTTTTTCCAAGATTGCATAAAACTGGTCTTCGCTCATCGTCCCACGTTCAAGGACACGCGCCTTTTGTGTTTCAGCGTCTACGTGAACAACGGCGACAGCATCCATCCCTGCATCGCCACCTGTTTCAAACAGAAGCGGGATGTCAAAGACGACGATTTCGGCGTTTGTTGTAGCAACAAACCGCGCCCGGTCATCGGCAACCAGCGGGTGCACAATTGCCTCTATACGAGCTAGAGCATTTTCATCCTGCGAGATGATGGCGCGCAACGCATCGCGAGAGAGGGCTCCATCCACGACAGCACCAGGGAATATGTTTCCGATTGGGGCAACCGCTGCGCCGTTTTGCCCATACAGACGATGAACAGCAGCATCGGCATCCCATACCGCACACCCTTCGTCCGTGAACATCTGGGCTGTTGTGGATTTGCCCATTCCAATGGATCCGGTCAGCCCAAGTTTGAATGTCATCTCAAAGCCGCAGCGCGCGCGGCACTGTCCACTGCGGGCCGATGACCAAACCAACGCTCAAAGGCGGGCACTGCCTGGTGCAGTAACATACCAAGCCCATCAACAGTCACACAGCCCGCAGCCTCTGCCGCCGCAAGCAAGTCAGTCTTCAGCGGCGTGTAAACAAGATCAGTGACAAGGGTGTCGCGCCGCAGACCATCCAAGGGGATGCGCATTGCAGGTTTGCCGATCATTCCGAGTGACGTTGTGTTCGCCACCAGCGCCGAGTCCTCAAGAATGTTCCCTGCCTGAACCCAATCTACGACCGACACCTTCTTTCCAAAGTCGTCAGCCAGCTTTTCTGCGCGAACCCGGGTGCGGTTCGTTAAAAGAATTTCAGGAGCCCCAGCATCCAGAAGAGATGCGATAACAGCACGCGCGGCGCCGCCTGCACCCAATACAGTTGCGGGACCAACATGTGGTTGCCAGTTAGGCGCGCCCGCTTTCAAGTTTTCAATGAAACCATACCCATCCGTGTTGTCAGCATGGATTTGACCGTCCTTACGAAAAATCAGGGTGTTCGCCGCGCCAATCAGCGTCGCACGATCGGTGACAAGATCGGCAATCTCCAATGCCGCCTCTTTGTGGGGAATGGTGATGTTCACTCCGACAAAACCGGCTTTGGGCAAAGTCCGTAGGACAGTTTCCAGATCCTGCGCGGAAACATCCATGGGGATATAGTCACCCCGCAACCCAAGCGTCTTGAGCCAGTGGCGATGCAATTGTGGTGATTTTGAATGTGAAATGGGGGATCCGATGACGCCCGCCAAAGGAATTTTATCGCTCATCCTTGCATGCCTTTGATTATCCGTCGATCACACCGCGCAGCGTCAGGAACGCCAGAAGCTCCAACAATGGCATCCCAAGGACGTTGAAATAGTCCCCTTCGATGCTGTGGAACAGGCGCGCCCCCTCGGCCTCTAGTTGATATGCGCCAACTGAGTGACGAATGTCATCCCAATTCCGGTCGATGTATCCATCAAGATACGCATCGGACACATTTCGCATGCGCAAACGGACCTGTCCCACATGACGCCAGATGGGTTTGCCGTCATGATAGATGACAGCTGCCGACAACAGCATGTGGCGCTGTCCCCGCATAGCACGCAGTTGCGCGGCGGCATCCATCCGGTCAATCGGCTTCGACAGAAGCCCGCTGTCGAAAGAAAGAACCTGATCGCATCCAATGACCATGGCGTCCGGCCGTTTGTCAGCCGCCTTGCGCGCCTTCATTTCGGCCAACGCATCGGCGATGTCGCGCGGTGACGCATACTCGGCGATCAAGGCAGCTTTAACCGCTTCTTCATCTATTCGAGGCACCATGACTTCGAATTCAACCCCCGCGTTTTGCAGCAATTGGGCCCGAATGCTGGAGCCCGAAGCAAGAACGATGGGGGTGATCATGTGGATATCCTTGTGTGTCACACCTTGTGAACTGCGGGATCAAACATGTGAAAGCAAGCCAGATATCGGGATCACATGAGGTACCTGACGTCTTGAGCCAGATTCACCACGAGCCTTCCCAAGTGCGAAAGAACAAATGACATGTTGAGGGCAACAGGTGTTGTCTGGTGTTACCCACAGGTTTTTCCATCCCTTTGATTTGCGTATTTGTAGCTTAAGCTGTTGTTTTAATTTTATTTTCTGAGATGTTCAATCCTTGTGCATCTTTGAGGACAAACATATCAAGTTGTGCACAAACCTTTGGGAAAATTAGTAATCCACAGAAATCCGGCACCCTACAAAATCATCATCCTTTTTCTTTCTCTTATTTATTTATAAGGGTGGGTCGGAACACAGAGGGCCGGACTATCATGGATTTTCTGATAACCTTTTATCCATGGATCAAAGCGTTCCATATCATGTCGGTTATCGCATGGATGGCGGCGTTGTTCTATTTACCCCGCCTCTATGTCTACCACTCTGAAAGTGTCGGGTTGGAGGGTGAGACGCATGCGCTGTTCCAAACTATGGAATACAAGCTGCTCAAGGTGATCATGAACCCGGCCATGATCGCAACATGGGTGTTTGGTCTTCTTCTCGCTTTGATCCCTGGTGTGATCGATTGGGGTGCTGTGTGGCCTTGGACCAAGCTGTTTGGCATTCTCGCCATGTCTGGCTTCCATGGTTGGTTGTCCGCGCAACGCAAGGTGTTCACAGCAGGTGGACCAATTAAGACGGGGCGGCAGTATCGAATGATGAACGAGGTGCCCACGCTTCTCATGGTGCTGATCGTTCTGTCCGTGGTCGTGAAATTCTGAAACCGTTGACTTAAGACGCGACAGCCCCTATCTGCAACATCGCACCCCGTTCGGGGACCGCACACAGCTTTTATAATTGACTGGACGCGCACCGCTTGAACCAAGCGGGCCAAGAGTATTCCCATGACCGCAGAACGCCTCGCCCTTGCTGAACTCAAGGCGCAAAGCCCTAAAGACCTCCTCGCCACGGCAGAGGAGCTGGAAATCGAAAACGCCTCGACCATGCGGAAGGGCGAGATGATGTTCCAAATCCTGCGCGAACGCGCGGACGAGGGATGGGAGATTTCCGGCGACGGTGTGCTGGAGGTTCTACAAGACGGCTTTGGCTTCCTGCGCTCGCCCGAAGCAAACTATCTTCCGGGTCCTGATGACATTTATGTCTCGCCCGATATGATCCGCCAGTACTCGCTGCGGACTGGCGACACGATCGAAGGGGTGATCAAGGCCCCTGACGACAATGAACGCTACTTTGCCCTAACCAATGCGACGAAGATCAACTTCGAAGAGCCGGAAAAGGCCAGGCACAAGATCGCGTTTGACAATCTGACGCCGCTGTATCCGGATGAGCGTTTGACGATGGAAACAGACGATCCCGCGACCAAAGATCGGTCGGCGCGGATTATCGACCTGGTTTCACCTATCGGGAAAGGGCAGCGTTCCTTGATCGTGGCACCACCACGGACGGGTAAGACGGTTTTGCTTCAGAACATCGCGTCAAGCATCGAAAAGAACCACCCGGAGTGCTACCTGATCGTTTTGCTGATCGATGAACGGCCTGAAGAGGTCACGGACATGCAGCGTTCGGTCAAGGGCGAAGTCGTCAGTTCGACCTTTGATGAACCTGCCACGCGCCACGTCGCCGTGTCTGAGATGGTTATCGAAAAAGCTAAGCGGTTGGTTGAACACAAACGAGATGTTGTGATCTTGCTGGATTCGATAACAAGACTTGGTAGGGCTTTCAACACTGTGGTGCCGTCGTCTGGTAAAGTTCTGACCGGTGGTGTGGATGCAAATGCCCTGCAACGCCCCAAGCGGTTCTTCGGCGCGGCGCGGAATATCGAGGAAGGTGGATCGCTGACCATTGTCGCGACGGCTCTGATCGATACGGGTAGCCGGATGGACGAAGTGATCTTTGAAGAATTCAAAGGCACGGGTAACTCGGAAATCGTCCTGGATCGCAAGATTGCAGACAAGCGCGTGTTCCCAGCCATCGACATCCTCAAGTCTGGCACACGGAAAGAGGATTTGTTGGTCGACAAGAACGACCTGACAAAAACCTTTGTTTTGCGTCGTATCCTAAACCCGATGGGGACAACGGATGCGATCGAGTTCCTGATCTCGAAACTCAAGCAGACTAAGACAAACAGTGAATTCTTCGATTCCATGAACACCTGATCTGTCGGCCGGAGGTAGGGGGATGGATACAATCTTTGCCCTTGCTACGGCGCAGGGTCGTGCAGGTGTTGCGGTCATTCGTATTTCGGGACCGGAAGCCAAGTCTTGTGCTGAGCAGCTGTGCGGGTCGCTGCCCGGGGCCCGGCAAGCTGTGGTGCGTATCCTACGCGATGACGTTGGTGAAACGCTTGATCAAGCACTGATCCTTGTTTTCGACACGCCGGCCAGTTTTACAGGCGAGGATGTGGTTGAGTTTCATTTGCATGGAAGCATCGCCATTATCTCTGCCGTGCTTCGTGAACTTGGGAAGTGCAATGCGCGGATGGCGGAGCCGGGTGAATTCACGCGTCGTGCGCTTGAAAACAATAAGATGGACCTTGCGCAAGTTGAGGGTCTTGGAGATCTGATTGAAGCTGAAACCGAGGCACAAAGGCAGCAAGCGTTACGCACAGTGTCAGGTGAGCTGGGGCAGCGCATTGAAACGTGGCGTAGCCAGTTGATCCGAGCCGCAGCGCTGATCGAAGTAACAATTGACTTCGCTGACGAGGAGGTGCCGGTTGATGTTACGCCCGAGGTTCAAAGCCTTTTGTCGGCTGTTGAAAAAGACATCTCCAATCAGCTGAATGGCTTTAGCGCTGCAGAACGAATTCGAACAGGCTTTGAAGTGGCCATTGTTGGCGCGCCGAATGCTGGAAAGTCGACTTTGTTGAATGCGCTGGCGCGTCGCGATGCTGCGATAACGTCTGAGGTCGCTGGCACAACAAGAGATATAATCGAGGTCCGTATGGACCTTGGTGGACTGCCGGTGACCTTGCTTGACACAGCCGGATTACGGGATTCTGGCGATGAGATTGAGGCGGAAGGGATAGCAAGGGCAATTTCGCGTGCCAGTGCCGCGCAGTTGCGGATCTTCCTTGCTGAGCCAGGGGAGCATCTGAGCGTTCCTGTTTCAAAAGGGGATATTGTACTGGCTCCAAAGGCGGATCAAAGAAACGACGATGTGCCAGCGATCTCTGGGCTCACTGGGCATGGTGTGGATGAGCTTGTATCAAGTGTCACTGCCACGCTATCCGAACGAGCGCGGAATGCTGGACTGCTCACTCATGAACGGCACCGCGCCGCGATGACAAAAGCCTTGTCGACGCTGTCTTCTGCATCAGCGTTGGTTGGTGTCGGGCCAGAACACTATGATATTGCGGCAGAGGAAATGCGGGTTGCGATTCGGTCCTTGGAAGCTGTGGTTGGTCGGGTTGATGTTGAGAATCTGCTGGATGAGATATTCTCGAGCTTTTGCTTAGGTAAATGATGGAGTGTTTCACGTGAAACATTTTGATGTGGTTGTCATTGGCGGTGGGCATGCGGGAACGGAAGCCGCCCATGTTTCGGCACGAATGGGCGCCTCGACTGCCTTGGTCACCATGAAAGTATCGGGAATCGGCGTGATGTCTTGTAATCCAGCCATTGGTGGGCTGGGGAAGGGGCACCTTGTTCGTGAAATCGATGCAATGGATGGGATCATGGGCCGTGTTGCTGATGTTTCCGGAATTCAGTTTCGTCTTTTAAATAGGCGCAAAGGGCCCGCAGTTCAGGGCCCTCGCACACAGTCGGATCGTGCTGTGTATCAGGAAACCATGCTTAAGATGATGCAAACCACACAAAACCTCACAATTGTTGAGGGCGAAGTGGTTGATTTGTTCATGAAAGGCGACGTTGTTTCAGGTGTGTGTCTGGCAGATGGGTCAGAGATTTCAGCTGAAGCTGTTATTCTGACCACGGGCACATTCTTGCGTGGCACGATTCATATTGGTGATAAGTCGTACTCCGGTGGGCGTATGGGGGATGATGCCTCAGTCCCCCTTGCTGATCGAATTGACGGGTTTGGACTTCCCACGGGGCGGCTGAAAACGGGCACGCCACCAAGGCTGGATTCACGCACGATCAATTGGGATGGGTTGGATCGGCAAGAGGCCGATGATGATCCATCGCTCTTTTCCTTTTTGTCCTCAACCGCGCCCCTCCGACAAATCTCTTGCGGGATAACGCATACAAACAGCAGAACACACGACATCATCCGGGAGAATCTTGATCGATCTGCCATGTATGGCGGTCATATCGAGGGGGTTGGACCAAGATACTGTCCGTCTATCGAAGACAAGATTGTGCGGTTTGCCGACAAAGAGTCCCATCAAGTGTTCTTGGAGCCCGAAGGGCTGAATGACCACACAATCTATCCCAACGGAATTTCAACATCTCTCCCGGCTGAGATACAAGTCGACTACGTGCAATCGATGACAGGCTTGGAGCAGGCAAAGATTTTGCAGCCAGGGTATGCGATTGAATATGACTATGTGGATCCCAGAGCGCTGAACGCTGACCTTTCTGTCCGAGATGTGCCTGGCTTGTTCTTGGCAGGGCAAATCAATGGTACGACAGGTTATGAGGAGGCAGCAGCACAAGGTCTTGTGGCTGGTCTAAATGCTGTGCGTCGCGTCAAGGGTGTCGAGCCAGTGCACTTCCGCCGCGATCAAAGCTATATCGGTGTGATGATCGACGATCTCACCACGCGCGGTGTTGCTGAGCCGTATCGTATGTTTACATCCCGCGCCGAGTTTCGGCTTTCGCTGCGCGCTGACAATGCCGATCAGCGACTGACTGAATTTGGCCGCGATTTGGGGTGTGTGTCGGATAGGCGCATGTCATCTTATGCGCGCAAGAACGAACAGCTTACGTCGATGAGGGACCTCCTCAGCGAAACTGAGTTCACACCAAAGCAAATTGCGGCTCAGGGTATTCGGATCAATCAGGACGGAACCAAAAGAACGCCATTTCAGGTGTTAGCCTTTCCAAACGTGACTTTTGAGCAACTGGCAGGGCTTGTACCCGACATCTTGGAGTTTCCGCAGCCCATCCAAGAGCAGGTTGCGCGCGATGCGCTTTACGCAAACTATATTGCGCGCCAGCAGAAGGATGTTGAAAGACTGAGGAAAGATGAACTTCTGAAAATCCCGGTTGGCTTTGATTACACGGCTATCTCTGGCCTGTCGGCAGAACTCCAAAGTAAGCTCGAGCGCGTTCAACCGGCTGATTTGGCCCAAGCAGCGCGCATTGATGGCATGACACCTGCAGCGCTTGCACTTGTTCTTGGGCGGATCAGGTTTCTGGAAAAGATGTCAGCATGATGCAGACGCCGGATTGGTGGGGTGAGAGTGTTTCACGTGAAACACTCGACAAGTTTCAGACATATGCAGATCTGATCCGCAAATGGACCCCTAGGATCAACCTCGTTTCGAAATCGACGATTTCTGATATTGAAGCGCGACATATTTGGGATGGCGCACAAGTCTTCACACCGCGGTCTGGAGTTTGGGTTGACTTGGGAAGTGGTGGCGGTCTGCCGGGCGTAATTATTGCAATTCTTGCGCAATCGAATGGGCTGGATACTTCGGTCTTGTTGGTTGAAAGCGATCAGCGCAAGGCCACATTCTTGCGGACATGCGCGCGCGAGTTGGACCTGCCCATGAAAATCGTGGCACGCCGCATCGAAGAGGTTGAAGGCTTGCAGGCACCGACCATTTCGGCGCGCGCGTTGGCGCCCCTGGACACGCTGCTTTCTCTTGCATCACCACACTTAGCAGTTGGAGGACTATGCCTTTTTCAGAAGGGCGCTCAGTGGAAGGAAGAAGTCGAAGCCGCAAAGCAAAACTGGCGGTTTTCATACGAAGCGATGCCAAGTAAAACAAACGCAGAAGCAGTCGTCCTCAAAATCAAGGATATTACGCGTGTCTGACCCGACGCGCCCACCCGGGCCCAAGATTATCTCTGTTGCAAATCAAAAAGGAGGCGTGGGCAAGACAACCACGACCATCAATTTGGCAGCGGCACTTGTGGAGATTGGCAATCGTGTGCTGGTTGTTGATCTGGATCCACAAGGCAACGCGTCCACCGGTCTCGGGATTGAGATGGAGGACCGTGAGCATACAACATATGATCTGCTGTTGGATGACATCCCACTGAAGGACGTCATTCTCGCTACAGATATTGACGATCTTGCCATTGTGCCAGCAACGGTCGATCTGAGCTCTGCGGATATTGAGCTGATTTCGAATGAAAAGCGCAGTTTTCTTTTGCATGATGCGCTTCGGCAAACGGATATGGATGCTTACGGGTTTGACTTCATCCTGATTGACTGTCCTCCATCTCTGAACCTTTTGACTGTGAACGCGATGATTGCGTCGAACTCTGTTCTTGTTCCGCTCCAGAGCGAGTTTTTTGCGTTGGAGGGGCTGTCGCAACTGATGCTGACGGTTCGAGAGGTACGACAAACGGGCAATCCCAGTCTGCGGATTGAAGGTGTCGTGCTGACGATGCACGATGCGAGGAACAACCTGTCGCAGCAGGTGGAACAGGATGCACGGGACAATTTGGGCGATATCGTTTTCAAGACGCGTATTCCCCGAAATGTACGTGTGAGTGAGGCGCCGTCCTTTGCGATGCCGGTATTGTCTTACGACAGTACTTCGAAAGGCGCGGTCGCCTACCGTGACCTGGCCAAAGAGCTGGTCGCCAATAACGCAGCAGTAGGAGCCTGACATGGCAAGCAACGACAAGAAACGTGGTTTGGGGCGCGGGCTTTCTGCATTGATGGCAGATGTTGCGGAACCAGTTTTGACAGATACCACATCCGGTGGCTCGGGCGAGCAACGCATCCCGATCGAAAAGATCAAGCCCAACCCAAACCAGCCACGGCGTCAGTTCGATGCTGGCCCGCTGGAGGATTTGGTCGCATCCATTAAAGAAAAGGGTGTCTTGCAGCCCTTGATCGTTCGGCCTGCCGGAGATGAGTACGAGATTGTTGCCGGCGAGCGCCGCTGGCGCGCTGCGCAACAAGCACAGCTTCACGACCTTCCGGTTCTGGTGCGCGATTTCTCGGACACCGAAGTCCTGGAAGTGGCGATCATCGAAAACATCCAGCGGGCTGACCTGAACCCCATCGAAGAAGCTGCTGGCTATAAGCAGCTGATGGACCGTTTCGGTCATACGCAAGAGAAGATGGCCGAGGCACTGGGCAAATCGCGCAGCCATATTGCAAACCTGTTACGGCTGCTGCAGCTTCCCAATGACATTCAAGCCTCTGTCGTTGATGGTTCCCTGAGTGCTGGACACGCCCGGGCGTTGATTACTGCGGATGATCCCAGCGCGCTTGCCAAGAAGGTGATTGCCGGGGGGCTATCCGTCCGCGCAACTGAAGCACTTGTTAAGAAAGCATCGGAAGATGTCAGCGACAATATCTTCAAGGGATCATCCAAGCCCAAAGCACCAAATAAGGACGCTGATACGCGCGCTCTTGAAGATGATCTGTCGGCGGCAACGGGGGTAAAGGTGTCTTTGACGCACAAGCCGGACGGCGAATCTGGCACTCTGACACTGCAATACGAGAGTTTGGACCAGCTTGATGACCTGTGCCGGCGTTTGAGTTCTACCTAGTCATTCAAAAGGGCGCGCAATACGCCGTTCAACAGACTAAACCCCTGATTTGTAACGGATAATCTACGATCTCTTTGGGTGACAAGGCCCATATCGGCAAGCTCACTTATCCGGGTGCTGTCCAATGGTTGATTGGCCAGTTGAGTATACCGATCCAAATCAACGCCTTCCGCCAATCGAAGGCCCATCATCAGGAATTCAACAGCCTGATCCACGCCTGACAAGACTTCTTCGTTTGTTCTGTTGTCGTCACGTAGCCAAGCTGCAGGCATTCGCGGTTGCTCAGTTGCTCGTCGTTGCCCTTGCAACGTCAGCCGACCATGTGCGCCGGGTCCGATGCCCGCGTAGTCACCGTATCGCCAATAGATCAGATTGTGACGAGATTCCGCACCATCCCTCGCATGGTTCGACACTTCGTATCGCGGCATTCCAAACTCTGAACACACATCCTGCGTCAGGCTGTACATGTCTGCCGACAAATCATCATTCGGGAGGCCACTCAGCTTTCCGCGTTTGTACCGGTCACCAAATGCCGTACCTGGTTCAATGGTAAGCTGATACAGTGACACATGATCCAACCCAAGGGCCAAGGCGTTTCTCAACTCTGCTTCCCATTGGGTGAGAGACTGGTTTTGGCGACCGTACATCAGATCAAAGCTAACTCGGTCAAAGGTGGAGCGCGCGATGTCAAACGCAGCCAAACCTTCGGCAGCTGTGTGCAAACGCCCAAGCGCACGCAGATCCGGATCGTTCAACGCCTGTATGCCCATGGATACCCGATTCACACCGGCAGAACGAAAGGCGGCGAACTTGTCTGCCTCAACAGATGTGGGGTTGGCCTCAAGTGTGACCTCGACATCATTGGCGAGCGGCCATGTCTTTGCGACGGTATCAAGTATGGCTTCGGCCGTTTTCGGGGCCATCAAGCTTGGTGTACCACCGCCGAAAAAGACGGACCGCAAAACGCGGGTCTTCGTCAGAACGCCGACGCGTTCAACCTCTGACACGAGGGCATCACGCCAAGCATCGTGATCCACCGATTGAGTGACGTGGCTGTTGAAATCGCAATATGGGCATTTGGCCGCGCAAAACGGCCAGTGGATGTAAAGGCCGAAGCCACCCGCTTCCCAATCCTCAGCCAAAGCAGCCTGCAATCAGTTTCTTGAAGCTGTCCGCGCGGTGGCTGATCGCATTTTTTTCATCCGAAGGCATCTCGGCAAAAGTGCGATCATAGCCGATCGGCTGGAACATTGGGTCATACCCATGGCCAAGTTGACCGCGCACCGGCCAAACCAGCGTACCTTCAACCGTCCCGGCAAATATTTCTTCGTGCCCATCTGGCCAAGCCAGAACAAGGGTCGAGCAGAACCGTGCGGTCCATGGCCGCGCTGCCCTGCGTTCCATCAGTTCGGAATGGGTACGTGTCATGGCCATCATGAAATCACGGCCGTTTGGCGTTTCTGCCCAATCCGCAGTGTATACGCCTGGCGCGCCGCCAAGGCCGTCAACCTCGATGCCGGAATCGTCGGCAAGCGCTGGCAAACCTGTCGCCTTAACGGCAGCAACCGCCTTGATCCGGGCATTGCCAACAAATGTGGTTTCCGTTTCTTCGGGCTCCAGTAACTTCATTTCTGCCGCGCCAACGACCTGCACTCCGAAAGGCTGGAACAATTGCTCCATCTCTTCCAGCTTTCCGGCGTTGTGAGTGGCGACTAGAATTCGGTCTCCTTCGAACCGTCGGGTCATGTGGTTGCGCTTTGTTGCATGGCCACCAACTCGCTGACTCCCTTATCGGCAAGGTCCATCAGCGCATTCATCTGATCGCGGCTAAAGGTGGCTCCCTCGGCACTCATTTGGACTTCGATAAGTTGTTTGTCACCGGTCATGATAAAGTTGCCGTCGACGCCTGCTTCGCTGTCTTCGGGATAATCGAGATCAAGCACAGGTTGACCGGCATAGATACCGCAGCTGACAGCCGCGACCGGGGACACCAGCGGATCAGCCACTACGTCTCCGGCTTTCATCAACTTGTTCACTGCCAGTTTAAGTGCCACCCAGCCACCTGTAATGGATGCACAACGTGTACCGCCATCTGCTTGCAGCACGTCGCAATCGACAGTGATCTGGCGTTCACCCAAGGCGACGCGATCAACCCCAGCCCGGAGAGATCTGCCAATAAGCCTTTGTATTTCAACAGTTCGACCGCCCTGCTTGCCCGAGGCCGCCTCCCGGCGCATCCGTGTGTTGGTTGCGCGCGGCAGCATTCCGTACTCTGCTGTCACCCAGCCAAGCCCGGATCCCTTGATGAACGGAGGCACGCGATCCTCGATCGTTGCAGTACACAGTACATGCGTGTCGCCCACTTTGATCAGGGCCGACCCTTCGGCGTGTTTGGTAAAGCCTGTTTCGATGGAAACGGACCGCATTTCGCTCAGTTCTCGACCGGAGGGGCGCATGTGATTTCCTTATTTCATGTATGAAACGGGGATAGCCTTGGGCCGTGCCCACTGGCAACCCCGATTGACCTTTGAAACCTGCGCCCTTTAATACCAATCGATGACCGATACACAGAAACTTCTGGACGAGATGAACGATCGCTCACGCGAGGTGTTTCGCCGTGTGGTCGAAGGGTACCTGGATTCCGGGGATCCAGTAGGTTCACGCACCTTGACCCGTGACTTCAGCGAAAAGGTCAGCGCTGCAACCATCCGCAATGTAATGCAGGACCTCGAATTCATGGGCCTGCTCAACAGCCCGCATATCAGCGCCGGACGAATCCCCACACAGCTCGGGTTGCGCATGTTTGTCGATGGGTTGCTGGAGGTAGGAGTCCCGGACGACTCGGACAAGGAAAAGATAGACGCGACGCTTGGATCGAATGAACGGGATGTAAGCGGCTTGCTGGACCGCGTCGGTTCTGCCTTGTCCGGCGTCACCCACGGCGCATCGCTGGTCCTGACACCCAAACACGAAGCGGAAATCAAGCATTTGGATTTCGTGCCGCTGGGTCCCGAACAAGCTTTGGTTGTCCTGGTGTTCGCAGATGGGCATGTTGAAAACCGTTTGTTTCAACCGCCCCCCGGGCAAACGCCATCCTCGATGCGCGAGGCAGCAAACTTCCTGAACGCAATCATCGAAGGTCGAACCTTGAGCGAGGTGAAGACCATCGTTCAGCGTGAGATCGTGGATCGTCGGCAAGAGATCGATGCGCTGTCGCGTGCCTTGGTCGAAAGCGGGCTAGCCAAGTGGGAAGGCGAGGGGGACACGCCCGAACGCTTGATCGTCCGCGGTCGGTCCAACCTTCTCGACGAATCGACACAAGCTGAAGACTTGGAGCGTATCCGCACGCTGTTTGACGACCTGGAACGTAAACGGGATATCGCTGAATTTTTGGACCTGACCCAGGACGGCGATGGTGTGCGCATTTTTATTGGCTCAGAGAACAAACTTTTCTCACTTTCGGGTTCCTCTTTGGTGGTTTCCCCATATATGAACGCGGATCGAAAGATTATCGGAGCGGTTGGGGTCATCGGACCCACGCGGCTGAACTATGGCCGGATCGTTCCGATTGTGGATTACACAGCCCAGCTGGTCGGGCGGATGCTGACCGACCGCAATGAAAGGTGAAACATGGCTGAGCCCAAGAACGACGATTTTCTTGACGACATCGATATCGCCGCGGAAGAAGAATATGCCGAAGAGATGGCTGAAATTGATGATGAAGCGCTTGAGCTTGATCAATTGCGTGCCGAGCGGGATCAACTGAAAGACCGCTTCATGCGTGCGTTGGCAGATGCCGAAAACGCGCGCAAGCGGTCTGAAAAAGATCGGCGCGAGGCCGAGAATTATGGCGGGTCGAAACTGGCCCGCGATATGCTGCCTGTTTATGACAACATGAAGCGTGCGCTTGAGTCGGCGACCGAAGAACAGCGCGAAGTGTCTGCGGCGCTGCTTGAGGGCGTCGAGTTGACCATGCGCGAGCTGCTGAACGTGTTCAAGAAGCATGGGATTGAGCGGATTTCGCCCGAAGTCGGCGACACCTTTGATCCTCAGCATCACCAAGCGATGTTCGAAGCGCCCGTGCCAGGTACCAGGGCTGGAGAGATCATTCAGGTCTCTGTAGAAGGGTTCATGTTGCACGACCGTCTGCTGCGCCCGGCGCAAGTTGGCGTGTCTTCTACGCCTGCAAGCTGACGTCTCAACAATCTGACAAACAGCAGAGACGCGGTCAGGATTTGGCCGCGTCTTTCAGTTTGTAGATGATGTC
Source organism: uncultured Tateyamaria sp. (assembly GCF_947496075.1). GTDB lineage: Bacteria > Pseudomonadota > Alphaproteobacteria > Rhodobacterales > Rhodobacteraceae > Tateyamaria. The sequence continues at coordinate 819,551 of NZ_CANMBJ010000004.1, read as the reverse complement.
GAGCGCTTCCCGCGGAGTCAGCTCATCCGGATGAATGTCTTCGAGCATCTCTAGCGCGGGCGAATTCACCGTTTTCACAGGCTGTGGCGCCGGCGTTGCTGAGAACAGAGGCAAATCGTCGATCAAGGTTTTTTGTGTCGCACCACCTTCGCGTTCACCACTTTCCAGCGCATCCAGAACAACGCGGGCGCGGGCAATAACTGCTGGAGGCAGTCCTGCCAGCTGCGCGACCTGAACACCGTAGGATCGGTCGGCTGCTCCGCGCTTAACTTCGTGCAGGAAGATGACCTCCCCATCCCACTCCTTGACTGACACGGTCGCATTCTCGACTCCGTTCAGCTTGCCAGCCAGCGCCGTCATCTCGTGATAATGTGTGGCAAACAGCGCCCGCGACTTGTTCACATCATGCAGATGTTCCAGCGTCGCCCATGCAATCGACAGCCCATCGTAGGTGGCCGTTCCGCGTCCGATCTCGTCAAGAATAACAAGTGCACGATCATCCGCTTGATTCAGAATTGCCGCCGTTTCCACCATCTCGACCATGAAGGTTGAACGACCCCGGGCCAAATCGTCGGACGCGCCCACACGGCTGAAGATTTGGCTGACCAGACCGATATGTGCAGAGCGGGCCGGAACAAAACTGCCCATCTGTGCCAGAATTGCGATCAGTGCGTTCTGTCGCAGGAATGTCGATTTACCCGACATGTTTGGCCCGGTCAAAAGCCAAACCGCTGCGCCGTCGTCTGAATTGAGTTCGCAGTCATTGGCGATGAATGGCGATCCACCCTGTTGCGAAAGGGCGTGTTCCACAACTGGATGACGTCCACCCTCCACCGCGAATGCACGTGAGCTGTCGATCTCCGGCTTGCACCAGTTCTTTGACGTCGCCAAATCAGCAAGTGCAGTTGCCAGGTCAATCTCGGCAAGGGCCCTTGCCGTCTGGCTGATTTTGGCCGCTTGATCCAAAATTAACAGCTTTAGCCTTTCATAGAGACGCTTTTCGATGACAAGTGCCCGACCGCCAGCGTTCAGAATGCGGGTTTCCAGATCGGACAGCTCTACAGTGGTGAAACGCACCTGATTGGCCGTCGTTTGGCGGTGAATGAAGGTTTCGTTGAGCGGCGCCGACATCATCTTGTCCGCATGCGTTGCCGTGACCTCGATAAAATAACCCAGTACGTTATTGTGTTTGATCTTGAGCGATTGGACGCCGGATTGCGCGGCATAGTCCTGTTGCATCTTTGCGATAACTGATCGGCCTTCGTCACGAAGTTGTCGCGCTTCATCCAGTTCTTCGTCGCAGCCTGACGCGATGAACCCCCCATCTCGCGCAAGAAGCGGAGGGTCCGCCACCAAATCATTTTCCAGTCGATCAATCAGATCTGAATGACCGGCCAAATCCTTGAACGCGCCTGACAGAAGTGGCGGCATCTCCTCTGGACGCGTATCAAACAAGGTTTGCGCCTGCGCCAAGCCGTTGCGGAGGGCAGCAAGGTCACGCGGACCTCCTCTGTCCAAGGACAGTCGAGATAGCGCGCGATCCATATCCGGCACGCGCTTCAGCGTGTCCCGGGTTGCTTGAGTGAAACTGGTATGCTCAACACTAAAATCTACCGCATCCAAGCGATCAGAAATTGTCTCTAACACGCGGGAAGGAGAGGCCAGACGCCGCTCCAGCAAGCGCGCACCGGCCGCCGTGACGGTTTGGTCGATCACAGACAGCAACGACCCGCTGCGCCCACCGGACAAGGCGGATGTCAGCTCAAGATTGCGACGGGTAGCGGCATCGATCTGTACGGTTCGCGCCTGAACCTCTTGTCGAGGAGGGCGCAGCAGGGGCAGTTTGCCTTTCTGCGTGATCTCGAGATATTCGACCAGCGCCCCCATTGCGCCGATTTCGGCCCGTGCGAAGTTTCCGAACGCATCCAATGTCTGCACATTGAACAGTGCACCCAGGCGTTCCGCTCCGGCCGAGCTGTCAAATGCCGCGCCGCCGAGTGTTGTGACTGAAATGCCGAACTCCTCGACCAAAGGGCGCAAATCGGCTTCCTTCGCGTCGGTGACGATCAGTTCGGACGGCGCAAGACGTGCCAATTCAGGCCCTAACAAAGCCAAATCGAGCGACATGACAGAAAATGCGCCCGTCGAAATATCAACCCAAGCCAGCGCCCCTTGGCCCCGCACATCAGCAAATGCAGCGAGGAAATTATGTCGCCGCGCCTCAAGCAACGTATCTTCGGTCAGCGTACCGGGTGTCACCAACCGCACCACATCGCGCTTTACGACGGACTTCGATCCGCGCTTTTTCGCTTCTGCCGGACTTTCCATCTGCTCGCATACGGCAACCCGGAACCCTTTTCGGATCAGAGTCAGCAGATACCCCTCGGCAGAATGCACCGGTACGCCGCACATCGGGATGTCCGCGCCGTCATGCTTGCCACGCTTGGTCAGTGCGATGTCCAACGCCTCGGCTGCCGCAACCGCGTCGTCAAAGAACATCTCGTAAAAATCGCCCATCCGATAAAACAAGAGCGCACCGGGATGCGCTGCCTTGATCTCGAGATATTGCGCCATCATCGGCGTGACTGACATGACATCCCCCTGTTCGTCGCGCGACATTACAAACGGTGTGACCCGAGTAAAAGCCAAAGTCGATTGAGGCGCGGCATCCGGCAGGTTAAGAGGCCATGGTGTCACGGGAGGACAGCCGCACATGAGCAAGACAAAGGTCACGCCGGAGGATGCATTGGCGTTCCACATGGAACCCACACCCGGCAAATTCGAGATCCAGGCCACAGTGCCAATGACGACCCAACGGGATCTGAGCCTTGCGTATAGCCCGGGCGTTGCTGTCCCGTGTGAGGCTATCGCTGAAAATCCCGAAACGGCCTATGATTATACGAACAAGGGTAACCTTGTGGCGGTCATTTCGAATGGCACTGCCGTTCTGGGACTTGGCAACTTGGGCGCGCTGGGCTCAAAACCGGTAATGGAAGGCAAGGCCGTCCTGTTCAAACGCTTTGCCGACGTGAATTCCATCGATATTGAACTCGATACCGAAGACCCGGATGCGTTCTGTCAGGCCGTCAGGCTGATGGGACCCACCTTTGGCGGTATTAACCTTGAGGACATCAAGGCGCCCGAATGTTTCATCATCGAACAGCGCCTGAAGGAAGAGATGGATATCCCGGTCTTCCACGATGACCAGCACGGCACCGCTGTGATTTGTGCGGCAGGGTTGATCAACGCGCTGCATATTTCGGGCAAAAAGATCGAGGATGTGAAGATTGTTCTAAACGGGGCAGGTGCTGCCGGGATTGCTTGCATTGAGCTGCTGAAATCCATGGGCGCGCGGCATGAGAACTGCATTGTTTGCGATACCAAGGGCGTCATCTACCAAGGTCGGACCGAGGGGATGAACCAATGGAAGTCAGCCCACGCGGTCAAAACTGAACTGCGCACGCTCGAAAGCGCCATGAAGGGCGCAGATGTGTTTCTGGGCGTATCGGTAAAAGGTGCGGTGACGCCCGCAATGGTCGAAAGCATGGGCGACAATCCGGTCATCTTTGCTATGGCAAACCCTGATCCCGAGATTACACCTGAAGAGGCGCATGAGGTGCGGATGGATGCCATCGTTGCCACCGGTCGCAGTGACTACCCGAACCAGGTCAACAACGTGCTTGGGTTCCCGTACTTGTTCCGCGGTGCCTTGGACATCAACGCCCGCGCCATCAATGACGAGATGAAGATTGCCTGCGCACATGCCCTTGCTGCTTTGGCGCGCGAGGATGTACCGGACGAAGTTGCGCTGGCTTATGGCAAGTCCCTGTCCTTCGGGCGCGACTATATCATCCCGACCCCTTTTGACCCGCGCTTGATCCATCGCATTCCACCTGCCGTCGCAAAGGCTGGGATGGATACAGGTGCGGCCCGTCGCCCGATCATCGACATGGAAGCCTATGAACTCAGCCTTAAGTCGCGCATGGATCCGACGGCCAGTATTCTGACGGGCATCAACGCTCGGGCACGCGCTGCCCAGGCCCGCATGATCTTTGCCGAAGGCGACGATCCCCGCGTCTTGCGCGCCGCAGTGATGTACCAACGCAATGGATTTGGCAAAGCCTTGGTTGTCGGTCGTCAGGACGACGTCAAAGCCAAGCTGGAAACCGCTGGTTTGGGTGATGCCGTGCGCGAGTTGGATGTGGTGAATGCCGCAAACACCACGCATCTGGATGCCTACAAGTCGCATCTCTATGACCGGCTGAAACGCGGTGGGTTTGACCGGCAGGACATCCATCGCCTTGCAGCAAGGGACCGCCACGTGTTTGCAGCGCTCATGCTGGCGCATGGGCATGGCGACGGTATTGTGACGGGCGCAACGCGCAAGTCTGCGCATATTCTGGACCGTATCGGTCACGTTTTTGATGTGAACGAGAAAAGCAAAGCTGCAGGTGTTACCGCGCTCATTCACAAAGGTCGCATCGTATTCATCACGGATACGTTGGTGCACGAGTGGCCGGATGAAGAGGACCTTGCGGATATCGCAGAGCAGGCTGCCGTAGTCGCCAGGAATATGGGCCTGGAGCCGCGAGTCGCTTTCGTGAGTTTCTCGACATTCGGGTACCCGGTGTCGGAGCGGGCTGAAAAGATGCACAAGGCGCCAGTCGTGCTGGATCAGCGCGGTGTGGATTTTGAGTACGAAGGCGAGATGACCGTTGATGTCGCCCTAAATGCACAGGCGCAAGCAGCCTACCCATTCTCGCGTCTGACCGGACCGGCCAACATTCTTGTTGTTCCAGCGCGCCACTCGGCCAGCATTTCGGTCAAGCTGATGCAAGAGATGGGTGGGGCGACTGTTATTGGCCCAATCCTTGCCGGAGTGGGAGGATCGATCCAGATCTGTTCCTCGGTTTCAACGGCGAATGACATTCTCAATATGGCCGTTCTCGCTGCGTGCAAGGTGGGCTGATGGCAGTCTGGAACCTCGGCTCAATCAACATCGATAATGTCTACCGGGTGCCGCATCTGCCGGCGCCCGGCGAGACCTTGGGCGCAAGTGATTTCAGCCAAGGTCTGGGCGGTAAGGGTGCCAACATGTCTGTTGCCATCGCTCGCGCTGCAGCGCGGGTGGCTCATATCGGCGCTGTTGGAGTGGACGGGAAGTGGACCGTTGAACGGTTGATGGAATACGGCGTCGACACACGCTGGATTGAGGTGTTGAAAGATACCGCGACCGGACACGCGAACATCGCGGTTGCTGACGATGGTGAAAATCAGATCGTACTATTTTCAGGCTCTAACAAGGCAATTGCCGACGAAATGATCGGTGGTGCGTTGGCTGAGGCGTCGCCCGGCGACACATTCCTGACCCAGAACGAAACCAATGGACAACGCGTTGCCGCAGAGATGGCAAAGCGGTTGGGATTGAAAGTCGTATATGCCGCTGCGCCGTTTGATTCGATTGCTGTGCAACAGGTCCTCGATTTTGTTGATCTGCTTGTGTTGAACGAGGTTGAAGCCGAACAGCTTGAGGAAAACTTGGATAAACCGCTCGCTGCGCTGGGCGTGGACGACATTGTGGTTACGTTGGGCGCCAAAGGATGTCGGTGGTTGAATGCAGCGGGCCAGGAAACGCATGTTCCCGCCGTTTCAGTGACACCGGTCGATACAACCGGGGCCGGGGATACGTTCACGGGCTATCTGGTGGCTGGATTGGACCGAGGTATGCCTATGCGTCAGGCGCTTGGTCTTGCGACACAGGCAGGCGCGCTCATGGTCACCCGCCTTGGTACCGCCGATGTCATCCCCGATCTGAAAGAGATCGAGGATGCAAAACTGGGTTAACTTCCAGCGAACGGGGCGGCATCACCCCACAGCTGTTTGACCCGCGCATCACGGCCGCACGCTTCGCGATAGGCTTTGTAGGCGTTCGCCTTGGACTTTGGCCCAAAACGCGTGAGGATCAGCCCCGACTGCTTGTAGTAGTCCTGATGATAGCCATCTGCAGGGTAGAATTCGGCCGAACCCAAAACTGGCGTTACGATTGTTTGGCCCAACTCGGCCTGCGCTTCGGCTTTGGCCGCCTTGGCTTCGGCCGTCTGATCCGCGGTGGCAAAGATTGCGGTCCGATAACTGTCACCGCGGTCGCAGAATTGCCCACCCGCGTCTGTTGGATCAACAGAGCGGAAGAACATATCGTATAGCGTTGCTGCTGATACTTTGGCCGGGTCATAGGTGATTTGTACGGCCTCGTAGTGGCCGGTGCCACCTTTGACAACCTGCTTGTAAGTCGGGTTGGCGACCGTACCGCCCGCAAAACCTGATACGGCCTCCGTGACGCCGTTCACCTTCTCAAAATCGGCCTCAACGCACCAGAAGCAGCCGCCTGCTACGGTGATCGTTTCCAACTGTTGGGCATGACCCACTTTGGATTGTGCGAGCAGCCCGAGTGCAATCATCAGACTAAGGGATACAGTTTTAAACGTGCGAAGCGATGTCATGGCATGTCTCCTCTTTGGCGACAGAATTACCTTACCGTCACACACTCTCAACTCACAGGACAGAGAGGTCGCGCAAGCGTGAGGTTGTTTACCAAACAGTCAAACCGACCTAGCCTCGTGGCATGACGATACGCATTGCCATGTGGTCTGGTCCACGCAACCTGTCGACTGCCATGATGTACAGCTTTGCCGCACGCGGTGACTGCCAAGTGGTGGATGAACCATTTTATGCCGCATATCTGGATCAGATTGGTGTAGATCACCCGATGCGTGATGCGGTTCTGAGGTCGCAGGACCGAGACCCCGAACGGGTTGCCGAAACGCTCGTTTCGCCAGTATTAGAGCCTGTTTTCTATCAAAAACACATGACGCATCACATGTTGCCCGATTGGAACGATGCGTGGATGGCAGCCGTCCAACATGTTTTTCTGATCCGTCATCCGGCGCGTGTGGTAGCCAGCTATGCGCGCAAGCGCGAAGCGCCCGTGCTTGACGATCTGGGGTTCGTTCAGCAGATGCGGATTTTTGATCAGGTCGGGGGCGGGGTGGTTGTGGATTCAAGCGATATCCGCGCCGATCCAAGCGACATGTTGCCGAAGCTTTGTAACAAGATTGGCGTGCCCTGGACTGAAAACATGCTGTCCTGGCCTGCCGGGGGTCACTCTGGGGACGGCATTTGGGCCGCGCATTGGTACAACGCCGTGCATGCCTCAACCGGGTTTGATGGTGCTGAAGGGACCTTGCCGGTGTTGGAAGGTGCCTATGCTGATCTGGCGGATGCGGCGATGCCCCATTACGAGGCGCTCGCCGCACACAAGATCACTTGAGCCGACGCTCGCGCGCGGCCAGCAGTTTCAGACGCAGGGCGTTCAGTTGAATGAAGCCTGCAGCATCCTTCTGATCGTATGCACCCGCATCATCTTCGAAGGTCACGTGCGCCTCAGAGTACAGCGAATGATCTGACCACCGGCCAACCGTGCGCGCCAAACCTTTGTAAAGTTTCAGGCGGACAGTGCCGGTCACATGTTCCTGGCTCTTATCGATCAGGGCTTGCAGCATTTCGCGCTCGGGCGAGAACCAGAAGCCGTTGTAGATCAACTCGGCATAGCGCGGCATCAGCTCGTCCTTGAGGTGCGCAGCACCTCGATCGAGTGTGATCTGTTCGATCCCACGATGCGCTTCCAGCAGGATTGTGCCACCGGGTGTTTCGTAAATCCCGCGCGACTTCATGCCCACGAACCGTCCTTCGACCAGGTCCAGACGACCGATGCCGTGCTTGCCACCCAGCTCGTTCAGTTTGGTCAGAACAGTGGCCGGAGACATCATTTCCCCGTTGATAGAGACTGCATCGCCCTTTTCGAACCCGACCTCGATGTACTCGGGCGTGTCAGGCGCATCCTCGGGGTTCACGGTGCGCTGATAGACGTAGTCGGGCGCATTCTCTGCCGGATCCTCCAGAACTTTACCCTCTGACGAGGTGTGCAGCAGGTTGGCGTCCACGCTAAACGGGGCTTCGCCACGTTTGTCCTTGGCGATGGGGATTTGGCTCTTCTCAGCAAAGTCGATCAACTTGGTCCGGCTCGACAGATCCCATTCACGCCATGGAGCGATGACCTTGATATCAGGATTCAGAGCGTAGGCAGCCAATTCGAACCGAACTTGGTCATTGCCCTTACCGGTCGCGCCGTGCGCAACGGCATCGGCACCTTCGGCAGCGGCAATTTCAACAAGACGCTTGGAAATCAAGGGCCGCGCGATAGATGTGCCCAACAGATATAGCCCTTCGTACAGCGCGTTTGCGCGAAACATTGGGAAAACGAAATCACGCACGAATTCTTCCCGCACATCTTCGACGTAGATGGCCGACGCACCCATCATCTCGGCCTTGGCTCGGGCGGGTTCCAGTTCTTCGCCCTGACCCAGATCGGCGGTGAAGGTTACAACTTCACAACCGTATTCGGTCTGCAGCCATTTCAGGATGATCGAAGTATCAAGGCCGCCGGAATAGGCCAGCACAACTTTCTTGGGTGCGCTCATCGTCTGTCTTCCCTTGCAAGAGTTGCGTGCCGATAGCTGTTTTGCGGCACAGGGGCAAGATTGACCCGTGCTGTCCACGCCGCTACGTCAGTGAGATTGCCGCAAGGGGATCAAAACATGAGCTTTCAAGATGATGCCCGCGCCGGTGCTGCCGCGATGCATGCGGTTTTTCCCGCGACGCCCCTGTTGCGGAACGAGGTGTTGTCCGTGCGCTTTGGGGCAGATATTTGGCTAAAGCGCGAGGATCTGAGCCCGGTCCGGTCCTACAAATTGCGTGGCGCATTCAATGCGATGCGAAAGGTGATGCAGGACGACGCTGTCTTTGTTTGCGCAAGCGCTGGCAACCACGCCCAGGGTGTCGCGTTTATGTGCAAGCATTTCGGAGTGCGTGGAGTCATATTCATGCCCGTTACGACGCCACAGCAGAAAATCATGAAAACCCAGATGTTTGGCGGTGATCATGTCGAAGTGCGTCTGATCGGTGACTATTTCGACGACACGCTTGCATCGGCTCAAGCCTTCTGTGCCCAAGCGGGGGCCCATTTTCTGTCGCCCTTCGATGATGAGGACGTGATTGAAGGGCAAGCATCCGTAGCGGTCGAGATTGAAGATCAGTTGGGGCGCGTGCCGGATCATATCATCTTGCCCGTTGGTGGCGGTGGATTGTCTGCGGGAACACGTAGTTTTTTTGAGGAACGCGTCGCCTATACCTTTGTTGAGCCGTCAGGTGCGCCGTCATTGGCCAAGGCACTTGCCGCTGGCCGTCCGGTCGACGTCTCTCCGATCAACAACTTCGTGGACGGGGCGGCCGTTGCGACCATCGGGGCCCGTACTTTCGAACGTCTGAAATCTGCAGACCCTGCCGACGTGATTGATATTCCCGAAGATCGAATCTGCACGACAATTATCGATATGCTAAATGTCGAGGGGATCGTTCTGGAGCCCGCGGGCGCTTTGGCTATCGAAGCGCTGGGCGATGTCGCACACAAGATCGCGGGGAAAACCGTTGTATGCGTGACCTCTGGTGGCAACTTCGATTTTGAACGCTTGCCCGAAGTAAAGGAACGGGCGCAGCGCTATTCCGGGGTTAAGAAGTACTTTATTCTGCGTATGCCGCAGCGTCCGGGCGCGCTGAAAGACTTTCTGAACATACTGGGCCCGGAGGACGACATCGCGCGATTTGAGTATCTCAAGAAATCCGCACGCAACTTCGGTTCCGTTCTCATCGGGATCGAAACGAAACGGCCTGAGAATTTCGACCGCTTTCTGGCCGAACTTGATGCGGGGGGCTTCACCTATACCGACATTACCAATGATGAGACTCTGGCTCAGTTCGTGATTTAGGCGGCTTGACCTTATGAAAGCCCATCAGTGAAAGCAGCTTTGGACGCATCGAAACTGTCCAGAATGGCGGGCACGTCCACTTCGGCCGCTTTCCCCTTTGCCGACATCGCTTCACCCTTGTGGCAGAGCGTGGAAAAATCAGTGAAACCGAGATTCAAAGCGCTGCCTTTGAGCGCATGCAGATCATCTTCGAGTCGGGATAGATCCGGTCCATCGCGCAGACCGTCGATTATGCCAGTCACCTCTTCAATAAAAAGCGGTACAACTTCTTCGAAATCTTCTTCGCCGATTTCGGCACGTAAAGTGCTTACTCGTTCCCAATCAATCATGGCTGTCTCCAACAATTGCGTCCGCTTTTGAGCACGAGCACCCTTAAGGAATGGTGACCGTTAAAGGTTTAGGCAATCAGCGACGGCGCTTCACGGGGTGTTAAGCGGCCCTGACTATCAAGCGTTCAAGCAGTTGGAATACACAGCAAATGACCGTTGAGTTGATCCAGCAGGAGGTGCCTCCTGCACCCGATGATACCGATGCACCCCAGCGGGTGTTGATCGTTGACGACAGTCGTTTGCAACGCAAGATTCTGTCCAGTTCGGTCAAACGCTGGGGGTTCGAGGTTCACGAGGCGGGATCCGCTGAAGAAGCGATTGAGATATGCAAGCATACGCTGCCTGATCTGGTGCTGAGCGACTGGATGATGCCGGGCATGAACGGGCTGGAATTCTGTGATGCGTTCCGAAAGGTGAGCCAGGACAGATACGGCTACTTCATCCTTTTGACGTCGAAGAGTGAGAAGGCCGAGATCGCGATGGGCCTTGAAGCGGGTGCGGATGATTTCGTCACCAAGCCGGTTGACGCGAACGAATTGCGGGCGCGGATCGCGGCGGGTGAGCGTATTCTGCATATGCAGCGCGAGCTGACGGAAAAGAACCGGCTGATCACCGACACACTGGATGAATTGCAACGTGTATACGATTCGCTCGACAGCGATTTGCAAGAAGCCAAGAAACTTCAGCAGTCGCTTGTGCGTGAGCGGTACAAGTCGTTTGAAACAGGCGACTTGAGCCTGATGTTGCGGTCCAGTGGTCACGTGGGTGGTGATCTGGTGGGCTTCTTTCCGGCGCAAGTGGGGCATCTGGGCCTGTTCTCGATTGATGTGTCTGGCCATGGGATCAGTTCCGCCCTGATGACGGCCCGGCTTGCGGGATACCTGTCTGCAGCTGCGCCCGATCAGAATGTTGCCTTGCGGCGGTGTGATGACGGAACATATGCGTTCTTGCCCCCGGAGGATGTGATTGAAACACTCAACGATCTTGTCCTCGATGAGATGGAGACCGAGCACTATTTTACCCTTCTTTTGGCTGATGTGGACTTGAACACTGGTCATGTTCGCATGGCGCAAGCAGGTCATCCGCATCCTGCGGTACAACGACGGGACGGGTCCATTGAACAGAATGGACCTGGTGGTTTTCCGGTTGGGCTGATGTCGGGAATTTCATTCACACAATTCGAAGCCCAATTGCATCCCGGTGATCGCATCCTGCTCTTGTCCGACGGCGTTACCGAATGCCCCAGGGACGATGGTGACATGCTGCAAGAGTCAGGATTGGAGGATATGATGCGGGATTTGTCAGACGTCACAGGACCCGCATTTTTTGAGGCATTGCTTTGGCGCCTCACTGAGTTTGCCGGCGAAGCAACATTCCCAGACGATGTATCTGGCATATTGTTCGAGTATCGTGGCCCGGATCAGCCGAAGTAGCGTCTCAGGAACATCCGGTCCCCGTCATTATAGACGGCCTCCATCGCAATTTCTGGAGCCATCCACGCGACGGTATGATCCGGCTCAATAGGATTGCCTAGGCGCATGACGGGTCGCGCAACGAAAACGTGGCAGATCTTTTCGGCCCACAGGTCGTATTCGGGCATGAAGGTGAACCGCCGAAAGGCACCCAGCCTGCGAGGTGACGCAATGCGCCACCCGGTTTCTTCATACACCTCTCGATGAAGGGCCTGTATGACGCTTTCACCCGGATCGATGCCACCGCCCGGCAATTGAAACTCCCGCTCGGGCGTACTCTGCAAAGTCAACAAAAGCGATGCACCGCGTGGCAGGATGGCATAGGCGCCGGGTCTGGTGGTGTACCTGCGTTTCGGGTCGGGCTGCTGGCCAAATCGTCGGATCATGCGCCCCCCTTTCAGTTTTTGCTCGCTGCCTTATATAGTCGCGATATGCCAATGACTGGCGCCAAAGGAAACCCCAATGACACTCGGTTCGCAACTCGCGTGGGACGATACCGTCCTGCCATTCCAACTTGATGCTTCCGACATTCGCGGACGCGTTGCGCGTCTGGACGGAGTGTTGGATGGCATCCTGAAACAACATGATTACCCCGCACAGGTCGAAGCGCTGGTCGCAGAGATGGCTTTGCTGACGGCATTGATTGGCCAGACGATCAAGCTGCGCTGGAAGCTGTCGTTGCAGGTCCAGTCCAAGGGGCCGGTTCGCATGATCGCGACCGACTACTATGGGCCCGAGAAGGAAGGCGACATTGCCCGCATCCGGGCATATGCCAGCTTTGACCGCGACCGGTTGACGGATAGCAGCCCCTTTGACCAGGTGGGTGACGGCTACTTTGCCATAATGATCGACCAAGGCACCGGGATGACGCCCTATCAGGGAATTACACCGTTGGACGGCGGATCACTTGCGGCTTGTGCCGAAACATACTTTGCCCAATCGGAACAGTTGCCAACCCGCTTCCAGTTGAGCTTTGGCAAGTCGACGGAACCGGGTGCACCGGAACGCTGGCGCGCGGGCGGCGTCATGCTGCAGCACATGCCCAAGGCGTCGCCCTTTGCCGCAACGTCCGAAGGAAATGGTGATGTACTGCGGTCTGATGATCTGCTGGAGGGCGACGAGTCCGAGAATTGGAACCGTGTAAACATCTTGTTGGATACGGTCGAAGAGATGGAGTTGATTGGCCCGCAACTGGCGCCAAACGATCTGCTTTTGCGCCTATTCCACGAGGAAACCCCACGTGTCTTTGATGCGCAGCCTGTCCGGTTTGGATGCACCTGTTCCGAGGATCGCGTGCGCCAAAGCCTGTCCATCTACTCGGCCCGGGATATAGAGAAGATGACCACCGAAGAAGGACGGGTCACTGCAGACTGCCAATTCTGCGGCGCGCACTATGATCTCGACCCGGCCACAGTGGGATTCGAAGCGGAAACCCAGGACGGTGCCTGATCTTCTTGACCAAACACGTGCGGCGCTTGAGCAATCAGGCGCCGCATCGTCGGACTTTGATCTGAACAGCGGAGTTGATCTGCCGGCTGGTCGAAAACTACGCCCGGCTGCCGTGTTGGTCCCGATCATCGAGGGGCGGAACGGGTATGAATTGATCCTCACCAAACGGTCTTCGGCACTCAAGCACCATCCGGGGCAGATCGCGTTTCCCGGTGGCAAGCGTGACGAAAGCGACCGGGACCTGATTGAAACTGCACTTCGCGAAGCGCGCGAAGAGATCGGGTTGCTGGATCGCAATGTCGATGTACTCGGCACCTTTGCCCCTCACGAGACTGTAACGTCGTTCAATGTGACCCCGGTGGTCGCGCTGGTGAAAAACGAGTTCGATGCGACACCGGAAGCCGGGGAAGTATCAGAGGTTTTTCGCGTCCCGCTCGCCCACGTGCTGACACCCGAGAACTACGTTGTCGAAGCCCGCCGTTGGCGCGGTCAAAAGCGGATGTATTATACGGTTCCATACGGACCCTATTACATCTGGGGCGCAACCGCGCGTATATTGCGGGCATGGACGGACCTTCTGCCACACACCTAGACCCGGATACGGATTTCCTGAGCAATCCGGCTGCACAAGCGCTTTGTGTTGCTATGGAGAATGGCGGTCACCGCGCCTATTTCGTGGGCGGCTGCGTGCGCAATGCGGTGATGGGCGTTCCGATCTCGGACATTGATATTGCAACGGATGCAGTGCCGGATCAGGTTATGGAGCTGTCCAAAAGAGCCGGCTTTCGCGCCGTCCCTACGGGCATCGACCACGGCACAATAACGGTGGTTGTTGAGGATCAACCATTCGAAGTGACAACATTTCGCCGGGACGTTGAGACGGACGGACGGCGTGCTGTCATCGCGTTCTCGACTGACCTGGCCGAAGATGCGCGCAGACGCGATTTTACTATGAACGCGTTGTACGCGGACCGGCATGGTCAGCTTGCCGATCCGGTGCATGGTTTGCAGGATGCGCGTGCCGGTCGGGTCCGGTTTATCGAAGACGCCGGGCAGCGCATTCGCGAGGACTACCTACGCACTCTTCGTTTCTTCCGATTCAACGCACAATATGCCCCAGCAGATGCAGCGTGGGATGCGGACGCGCTTGCCGGGATCGCCGAAAATCTGGGCGGTCTGGAAAGCCTGTCGGCCGAACGGGTAGGAGCCGAGATGCTGAAACTGCTAGGCGCTCCTGACCCAGCCCCGGCCTTGTCCATCATGCAACACACAGGTGTTTTGGGGAAGATTCTGCCTGGTTCTGACCCCACTTATGTGGGGCCGCTGGTTCATTTGGAGCAGATGGTTGATGCTCCGATTGATCCCATTGCGCGCCTCGCGGCGTTGGGCGGTCAGGATGTTCAGGGCCGCCTGCGGATGTCGCGGCGCGATCAGCGTCACCTCGATTCGATCCGCACCCTATCCACGGCAGTGGGCGGTCCCAAAGTCCTCGGGCAGATGGGCGGTGTGGAAGCCGGGCGGGGCGCGTTTCTGCTTCGGTCCGCCTACGGAAATGTCCCGATTACGACTGTGCAAATTGACGAAATTGTAGCCGGGGCAAGCGCCGTTTTTCCGATTAACGCCAGTGATTTACCGCACCTCAATGGACCAGCGCTGGGCGCTGAACTCAAGGCGCTGAAACAAATCTGGCTCGACTCTGACCTGTCAAAAACAAAAGATGACTTGCTGTACCCGTGACAATTCAGGGTCCTGACGCTATGTCATGTGGGAACCTGATGGAGTGCAAGATGGTACTAGGAATCTGGAACGACGCCTGATCGTCGCTGACTGTCCTTCGTGACGTACAGGGCCATTGCCCGTGTCACGTGCCTATTGCAATAGAATTCTACGGAACCCGTCATGTTCAAGTTCTTTGAATCGCTCGTCGATCCTTATCTTCCTTACGCTGAAAACGACACGCCGCCGACCAGGCTGTGGCCGTTTCTGCGGGAGTATCTGAGGCCGTTCCGTGCAGTGATCGCCATCACTTTTGTCTTCAGCACGGTGGTGGCATTCGGGGAAATTCTGCTGATCTGGTATGTTGCCCGCATCGTGGACCTGCTCGCACAGGGTACGCCCGAGATGATCATTCCGGAGTATGGCCTTGAGTTCACATTTGTTGCGCTCTGGGTTCTGGTGCTGCGCACCGTCATGGGATTTGTCGATGTAGCGCTGTTGCACAACACTCTCTTACCCAACCTTGGTACGCTTATCCGCTGGCGATCGCACAGGCACGTGCTGCGCCAGTCGGTTGGCTGGTTCGAGGACGATTTTGCCGGGCGTATCGCCAACCGTATCATGCAAACGCCACCTGCCACGGGCGAGGCGATGTTCCAGGTGCTTGATGCCGGGTCATTCTTTGCGGTGTCGGTCATTGGTGCGGTTATCCTGCTGATGAGCTTTGATCTGTGGCTGGCGCTGCCTTTGATCTTTTGGATTATGGGGTATCTGCTTTTGTTGCGCTGGGTCATCCGCCGCGCAGGTCCAGCGGCCAAGGCCAGCTCGGACGCGCGCAGCGCAATCACGGGTCGGGTCGTTGACAGCTACTCGAACATCCATTCGGTCAAGATGTTTGCGCACCATGATCGCGAAGTCGACTATGCCAAAGAGGCAATCGAGAACGCGCGTCAAACGTTCATGAAAGAAATGCGCATCGTCGTTAGGATGGATGTGTGCCTGACGGTCCTGAACGCCATGATGATCGTGTCGATGGGTGCGCTTGCGATCTGGCTGTGGATCGGTGGTTTCACGACCGGAGGCATGGTGGCCGCCGCCCTGACGATCGCACTGCGGCTCAACAACATGACCTATTGGATCATGTGGGCGATGACATCTCTGGTTCAGAACCTCGGCATCATTTCCGAGGGGATGGAGACGATTGCCCAGCCTGTCACCCTCGTGGATGCCCCAGACGCCAAATCACTTGAGCTGACCCGCGGTGAGATCGCCTTGCACGGGTTGACGCATCACTACGGGCGCGGCAGCGGCGGGTTGCAGGAGGTCTCGACCGTCATTCAACCAGGTGAAAAGGTCGGGCTCGTGGGGCGGTCAGGCGCTGGAAAATCGACTTTGGTGAAGTTGCTCTTGCGCTTCTACGATGCCGAAGATGGGCAAATCATCATCGATGGTCAGGACATCGTACAGGTGACCCAAGACAGTCTGCGCTTGAACATTGGGATGGTGCAGCAGGACAGTTCGCTTCTGCACCGATCCGTGCGCGACAATATTCTTTATGGTCGACCCAACGCGACCGAGGAGGAGATGCGGGCCGCCGCCCGTCAGGCCCAGGCGCATGATTTTATCCTCGACCTCGCTGACCCCGAGGGACGCACGGGATATGACGCGCAAGTTGGCGAGCGGGGCGTGAAGCTGTCGGGCGGTCAGCGCCAGCGCATCACCTTGGCCCGTATCATTCTCAAGAACGCGCCGATCCTTGTGCTGGACGAGGCGACAAGTGCGCTTGATAGCGAGGTTGAGGCGGCGATTCAGGACACGCTTTATCAGATGATGGAGGGCAAGACAGTGATTGCCATTGCGCATCGCCTGTCCACCATCGCTGAAATGGATCGCATCCTTGTCCTTGATGATGGGAAAATCGTCGAAGACGGATCACATGACGCGCTTTTGGCCAGGGGCGGGCTATATGCTGACCTCTGGGCGCGCCAATCCGGCGGGTTTCTCGCGACCGAGGCGGCAGAGTGAAGATTTCAAACTGGATAGAGTCGTTTCGACGGGCGGAAGGTCCGCCACCGCAAACACTGTGGCCCTTTCTGCGTTGGTGCGTGTCCGGAGCGTGGCCAGCCCTTTGGTTGGCCGCCTTGTGTTCGGCTGCGGCTGGCGCGCTTGAGGCTGGCACAGCGTTGATCCTTGGTATGGTGATCGACGCGACAGTAGACTTGGGAACCGACGGGTTCTTTTCAGTCTCTAATATAGGCCTTATGGCAGGTGCGCTGGCCTTTTTCTTGATCGCGCGACCAATATTGTTCGGGCTGAGCGCGGCCACAAACGCAATCATCGTGCAGCCAAACGTGAATCCTTTGGTTCTGTCGCGCCTGCACCGCTGGACATTGGGCCAGTCCGTCACGTTCTTTGATGACGATTTTGCCGGCCGCATCGCGCAAAAGCAGATGCAGGCCGCGCGCGCCGTAACCGATATCGTATCGGAATTCATCAACGTGGTGGCCTTTGCGCTTGCGTCATTGGTCGGTTCGATCCTGTTGCTTCTGGCAATCGATTGGCGTGTGGCCGTTGGGTTTGCCATCTGGCTGGTCGCTTACTTTTCCCTGATCCGGTGGTACCTGCCGCGTGTGCGCAAGCGATCCGCCGCAAGGGCGGCGGCGCGTGCCATGGTGTCGGGGCAGGTCGTGGATACGATTACCAACATCAAGACCGTCAAGCTGTTCGCCCACGATGATCACGAAGATCAGGCAGCCTTGGACGCCATGGGTCGGTTCCGCAAAACCTCAGTGGATTTTGGCATCCTGTCCGCATGGTTCCGCTTTGCCCTTATGGCACTGGCGGGTCTGTTGCCTGTGTTCCTGCTGGGCGGTACGATCCTGATGTGGCGACAGGGGATCGCGACCCCAGGTGACATTGTTGCATCAGGCGCCATTGCGATCCGTATTGCGCAGATGACCGGATGGGTCAGTTTTACCCTTATGGCGATCTATTCCAACGTGGGTGAGGTAGAAGATGGGATGCGTACCCTGACCCCCCGTACCCGCGTGCAAGACGCGGCAGACGCTTTGCCACTTGTGGGCGTGAAGGGAGAGATCCGCTTTGATCACCTCGGTTTTTCCTACGGGCGGGAAACAGGTGGAATCACCGATATCAACATGCACATTGCCGCTGGCGAAAAGGTCGGAATTGTGGGCGCGTCGGGCGCTGGTAAATCCACACTCGTGTCGCTTCTTTTGCGTCTCTATGAAGGGGAAAAGGGCCAGGTTCTGATTGATGAGAATGACATCAGCCGCGTGACCCAAGACAGCCTGCGCCACAACATTGGCATGGTCACCCAAGAAACGGCGATGTTTAATCGATCCGCACGTGAAAACATCCTTTATGGTCGCCCTGACGCATCCGAAGATGACATGATCGCCGCTGCCAAGAAGGCAGAGGCGCATGACTTCATCCTTGATTTGCAGGATCACAAGGGGCGCATGGGATATGATGCTCATCTGGGTGAGCGCGGCGTGAAGCTCTCGGGCGGTCAACGCCAGCGCATCGCCTTGGCCCGCGCCATCCTCAAAGATGCTCCGATCTTGGTGCTGGACGAAGCCACAAGTGCACTTGATAGCGAGGTTGAGGCGTCTATCCAGTCAGCCCTGTCCCGCGTAATGGAGGGTAAGACCGTGCTCGCCATTGCTCACCGCCTATCAACCTTGACCGAGATGGACCGGATCATCGTCATGGATGAGGGTCGCATCGTCGAAGAAGGGCCGCATGATACTTTGCTGGCCAAGGGCGGGCTATATGCGCGCTATTGGCGGCGTCAGTCCGGCGGCTTTATCAGCACGCGTGCTGCTGAATAGGGCTTTTGCAAACGGACAGGTCCGGTTAGGCCACGGCACATGACAACTGTGACGATTGAACGACTTGGTCAGCAGGGCGATGGTATCGCGCCTGGACCGATCTTTGTGCCGCTCGCTCTGCCGGGTGAAGTGGTGAGCGGGATATTGGATGGAACACATCTGACAGAGCCTCGGATTGACACGCCGTCGGCTGATCGCGTGTCACCGCCCTGCCTCCATTTCCGATCCTGTGGTGGCTGTCAGATGCAGCACGCAAGCGATCAGCTCGTGGCTGATTGGAAGCGCGATATCGTCTTCATGGCGTTAAAAAGCGTTGGATTAGAGGCTGATATTCGACCGACAGTAACCTCGTCTGACCGGTCGCGACGTCGTGCAGTTTTCGCGGCACGTCGCACAAAGAAGGGGGCTATGGCCGGGTTCCATGCCCGCAAATCAGATGCCATCATTCCCGTGCCCAATTGCATCCTTGTGACACCAGCACTCCTGGCTGGATTGAAATTGTCCGAAGACCTTGCCCTGGTCGGGACCAGCCGTAAGGCAGAGCTTGCTGTCACCGTGACAGACAGTCTGGAAGGTTTGGACGTGGCCGTCGCCGGCGGCAAGCCGCTGGACGGCCCGCTGCGGATCACATTGGCTGCACTCTGCGAACAGTATCGCCTGGCCCGGCTGACTTGGGACGACGAGTTGATTGGTATGCGCGTTCCTCCAGCGCAAAGGATGGGCAAGGCGCAGGTTGTTCCGCCGCCCGGTTCATTCCTCCAGGCCACGGAACACGGGCAAATGAAACTGACGGATCTGGTCAAAGAGATTGTCGGACCAACCAAATCGGTGGCGGACCTTTTTGCGGGTTGCGGTACCTTTGCGCTGCCCCTCGCGGAAAGCGCCGAGGTGCATGCGGTCGAAGGATCGTCTGAAATGATGCATGCCCTCGATGTGGGTTGGCGGCAGGCACAAGGACTTAAGCGGGTCACAACTGAAACCCGCGACCTCTTTCGTCGCCCCCTATTGCCTGATGAGCTTTCCCGCTTCGATGCTGTCGTGATCGACCCGCCACGCGCTGGGGCTGCTGCGCAGATTGCTGAACTTGCCGAGGCGCAGGTGCCTGTCATTGCCCATGTGTCGTGCAATCCACAGACCTTTGCACGTGATGCCGAAACTTTGTGCAACGCAGGATATGTGCTGGATTGGGTGCAGCCGGTGGACCAGTTCCGCTGGTCGGCCCATGTCGAACTTGTCGGTGCCTTCCGTTTGGCCCATATCGCCGCGTGAAGGAGACCACATATGGACCGCATCGCCCTTGCCCGCTGGCTGGAAAGCCCGCGTGTTACCAACACAATTATCGCGATCATCATCCTGAACGCCATAACGCTAGGGCTTGAGACGTCAGAGGCAGCGATGTCAGTTGCGGGTGGATTGATCGTCGCCATCGACAAGGCATGCCTGAGCATCTTCACGGCTGAAATCATCGTCAAACTGATCGCCTACCGCGGCCGGTTTTTTCGCAATGGCTGGAATCTGTTCGACTTCGTGATTGTCGGGATCGCGCTGGTGCCAAACGCGGGGGGTCTGTCGGTCTTGCGCGCCCTGCGGATCTTGCGGGTTCTGCGCGTCATTTCGGTCGCGCCCAGCCTGCGCCGCGTGGTCGAAGGGTTTGTGACTGCCTTGCCCGGTATGGGCAGTGTGTTTTTGTTGATGGCGTTGATCTTTTATATTGGCGCAGTGATGGCAACGAAGCTGTTTGCAAGCAGCTTTCCCGATTGGTTCGGTGATCTCGGCCTGAGTGCCTACTCTCTTTTCCAGATCATGACCCTTGAATCGTGGTCAATGGGCATCGTCCGCCCAGTGATGGAAGTGTATCCTTATGCGTGGATTTTCTTTGTTCCTTTCATCATGGTCACGACCTTTGCCGTGGTGAACCTGTTGGTCGGCCTGATCGTCAATTCGATGCAGGATGCGCATGCGGAGGAAAGCAATGCGGCGACGGACAGTTACCGAGACGAAGTACTGAAGCGCTTGGATGCGATTGAAGAGCAGTTGAAGGACAAGTGATCACAGTCTGGTGATCCGTGCGGGCAAAATCTGGCTAGGCGTGCCGACATAAACCGTGGTATTTTTGGCTCAAATACAAAAACGACGCATTGGGACAGGATTTTCATGAAGCGCAGACATCTGATGATGGGCGGGGCCGCAGCTATGACGTTGGGTGCCTGTTCTTCTCGAAGCAAATTCAAAAGCTATAACGGGCCTGACATCACTTACATCGTGGTGAACAAGGAAGCGCGGCGCATGTATCTTTTGAATGATGACAAGGTGCTCAAGGATTATGTGATCGACCTTGGATTTGCACCGATCGGCGACAAGTTCTTTGAAGGCGACGGTCGCACACCCGAGGGTACTTACCTTATTGATCGTCGCAATCCGAACAGCCAGTTTCATTTGTCGCTGGGTATTTCATACCCAAACGCACGGGACCGGGCGGAGGCGGCGGCATTGGGCAAGCCGCCCGGCGGAGATATCTTTATTCATGGCGAGTCCAGCCCACTCAAGCGGCGGCGTAGTGACTGGACGTGGGGCTGCATTGCCGTTCCGAACCGCGAGATGGAAGATGTTTACTCCATGGTCCGCAACGGCACGCCGATCCAGATTAACCCGTAGTTAGCTCGCAGGCGTGGTGATAATCACCGCGTCCTCTTCAGTAGAATCTGTTGCTGTCTCTTCGGGATTGGGTGTGGGATCAGGCACAAGGCGGGATGCTGACGGGTTGGCCGCAGGAACCAGAGGCGTGTTGGAAGGGTTGGCCATCACCATGGTCCACCAAATCTTGCCGTTTCTCTCCTGGAACCAGGCGAATCCCATGTCTTGTGCTTGCGGGGAAAGGATCGTCCGGCGCGTGTCCGGCTGTTCCATCCATGCGGCCAGGGTCTCAAGCTCGGTCTCGTATGTTTCCGAGATGTTTTCGCCGATAAGGCTTCCGGTGTAGCCCACGCGCTGCAGGCGATCGATCGGCGATGAACCATCAGACCCAAAGTGCCAGGGGCGATTCTGCAAAGACATATCCCGTGAGTGCGTCGCGGCTGCAGCGTTCAATTGAGGATCAAGCTCAACCGGTGCAGCACCCTGTGCGCTGCGCAATGCATTGACTGAATCCAGCATACGGAACTGGAGCTTGGCCGTATCACCGTTGCGGATACGATAGAGTTGGGGCAGCGCACGTCCATCGTCGCCAAGCGTGGGCGCTTCGGGTGTTGTACAGGCCGCAAGTGTAATAACAGCGACCAGAAGGACCGAGAAAATTCGCATTGTTCCTGCACATCATCTTTGTTGTTCATAACTCGATAGCGGCTTGAACGTTGCATTACAAACCCACATCGGCGTGATGCTGCGTGATGACATCTGTTTGATTTGCGACTGCGGCTTTCAGGCAATATTCTTCCGCCGATTGGCAGGATTACACCACCGGAGAGACATTCAATGTCCAAAAAATCGTATAATACACCAAGTCGGCGTGCTTTTTTGGCCGGCTCCGCTGCGTTGATTGGCGCGCCTGCGCTGGCACAGAACATTCCCGCTGGCCAGGCATCACGTGACCCGACATTGTCCGCTCGACGCAATATATCCAGCTTCCGTTCGTTGGACTGGCAGCCTTATTTCGACAACCTGCGCAACGGGGCGATCCTGGTCGATATCGACAGTCGTGCGGTGCATTACTGGAACGCAGAGCAGACAGTCTACAAGCTCTACCCTTCCAGCGTGCCGCTGACTGATGATTTGACCCGTCGCGGTCGTACCCGTGTGATCCTCAAGGATCCAAAGCCGGATTGGCGCCCAACACCGTCCATGAAAAAGCGGAACCCCGAGTGGCCCGACTATATCGGTCCCGGTCCTGAGAACCCGCTTGGTACGCGGTCACTGCACCTGAGTTGGACCTATTACCGGATCCACGGCACCCACGATACACGCAAGATTGGTCGCAAATCTTCGAATGGATGTATTGGTTTGTACAACGAACACATCGAAGAGCTGTACGAAATGGCGAATGTCGGAACTCAAGTGTTGCTAATTTGACGACATTAAGGCGGAACGGCGGCTAAGTCCCTGAAACATGGTTTGCAATCGCCCGGTATTGCTGTTTACAGAGACTCACGAGGTAAGTCTTGGGTGCGTTCCAACGATAATTGTTGGTGCGCGTAACTGGAGGTTAATATGAAAAAACTCGTTCTCGCTGCTGCTCTGACTGCTGCTGCTTCGACCGCATTCGCCGGCGCACCTGCCGAGCCTGTTATCGAAGCTCCCGTGATCGTTGAAGAGACGCAAAGCTCCTCGGGCGGCATCGTTCTGCCCCTGCTGCTTCTGATTCTCGTTGCGGCGGCTGTTTCCGACTAATTGGCGGAATAATATCATTAAAAAGGCGGCTCACTTAGAGCCGCCTTTTTTTGTTAAAGGGCGAAAAGCTAGTCCAGCCAGCCGCGCAAGTTTTCTTGGATCACCGTGCTCAATGCATCGATGTGCGCGTCATCATCGTTCAGACACGGAATATACGTAAATCTCTCACCGCCCGCTTCTTCAAAGCTTTCCTTGATCTCTTCATTGATCTCTTCAAGCGTTTCGATGCAATCAGCTGAGAATGCAGGTGCACATACGGCGATGTTCTTTTTTCCAGCTTCGGCGAGCCGCGCCACTTCTTCTACAGTATATGGTTTTAGCCACTCTTCCGGCCCGAACTTTGACTGAAAGGTTGTTGTGATTTCGGTATCACCCCAGCCAAGCCGCTCTTTCAACAGGCGAGTCGTTTTCTGGCACTGACAATGATAGGGATCGCCCTCCATCAGGTAGCGCAGTGGAACGCCGTGATAGCTACACACAAGAATGTCCGGGCGCGTATCCAGATTGCCATAGGCGCGCTCAATGGATTGGGCCAGCGCTTCAATATATTTTGGGTGCTCAAAGTAAGGCTGGACTGTGCGCGTGGTCGGCTGCCACTTTTCTTCCATCAATGCGCGAAAGAACTGGTCGTTTGCGGTGGCTGAGGTGGCACCGGCGTAGTGAGGGTATAGTGGGAAGAACAGGATCTTCTGGCACCCGGCCTCTACCATCTCGCGCACTTTGGATTTGGTCGATGGATTGCCGTAGCGCATGCAGAAATCGACCATGACCTGATCGCCGTACTGCGCGTGCATGGCGTCCTTGATCTTGGCGGCCTGGTCCTTGGTGATGGTCATCAAGGGGCTTTCGCCTGCGTCTTCGTTCCAGATCGATTTGTATGCAGCACCTGATGAAAACGGACGCTTGG
Organism: uncultured Tateyamaria sp.; assembly: GCF_947496075.1. Taxonomy (GTDB): domain Bacteria; phylum Pseudomonadota; class Alphaproteobacteria; order Rhodobacterales; family Rhodobacteraceae; genus Tateyamaria. Next base: position 795,560 of record NZ_CANMBJ010000004.1, on the reverse strand, counting down.
TCAGGATGATCAATTGCAACAGCGGCTGCCAGATCCACGGGCTGTAGTCGATGACACGCTTGTCCGACAGGAACTCGCCCAGATAGCGGCGCATCGACCAGTAGTCGTAATTGTCTGGCGTCCCAAGGTTGGCCAACAGGATGCCCACGCGCGCTGCCGGAATCGCCGGGTGATCTTCCGCCGCATGTGTTGGGCGGGTCGCGGTTTTGCTGGTATCAAGCATCTGGGTCATATCCTGGTCTGCAATGGGCCTCAGATAAACGGTTTTACTTACAGGTCAATCTGGCAGCGACGTTTCGTCCGTGCGAAGCGCATCCGCCAAACGCGCCTGTGCCGATCCGGGACGGAGCGGTTTCTGCTGACTGCCATCAGGCGCCCATCCGGTCAGAACGATCAATTCGAAGCTTGCTAAAATTCCATCGTCATCTCCGGGAAACGTCGTTGCGTAGATATCCGCCGCACGTTTCAGAATACTGGGTCGGGTCGGAATGCGAGGTCGTGCGCTTAGTGCGTTGTTCTCACCCATGGCGCGCAAGTCACGCATCAGGTGCCACATGGATTGGTACTGCGCACGCAGCGGAACGGTATCTGCCACGGGCAAGGCCAACCCAGCCCTCTGCAAGAGAGCGCCCAGATCGCGCACCTCAGCCATCGGCGCGACACGTGGGGACAGGCCTCCGGTTTCGGCAATCTCTGCTTCGGCGAGACAAGATCGCAACTCGTGCAAGGTTTGCCCACCCAAAGCCACGGCCAGCAGCAACCCATCGGGCCGCAACGCGCGGCGGCATTGAATCAGCTGACCCACGGGATCATTTGCCCAATGTAAGCCAAGGCTGTGGATCAACAAATCGTGTTCATCCTGTGAAAAGGGAAGCGTCTCGGCCTCTTCTACAACCCGTGCTGCGCCCAGGCGTCCTTGCCACACCTCTGGAAACGCGGCCACGATTCCGGCTGATGAAAAGGATTTGTTAACCATCGTCACCCGATCCTCAATCTCATCCCGCGCTGACTCTTGCAGAAACAGGGCAGAGGCATCGGCGCGGGCACGGTTGCGGGTCAATGCCTGCAAATCGGTCAATGGAGTGGGCTGCGTCATGGCGGCATAGGTAGGACAGGCATGGGGCTTTTACAAACCGCACTTACTGCGATCTATCCCCCGCGTTGCCTGGGGTGCGGAGACATGGTGGACAGTGACTTTGGCCTATGCGGTGTCTGCTGGGGTAAGACTGCCTTTGTGGGTGGCACGGTATGTGACAGTTGCAGCACGCCTTTGCCCGGCTCCGCACAGGACGAGGTGGTGCATTGTGACGCCTGCCTGCGCGCGCCAAAGCCTTGGAAACATGGGCGTGCGGCTCTGATTTACACCGGCATGGGGCGCAAGCTGGTTCTACAACTTAAGCATGGGGATCGACAGGAAATCGCCAAGCCCGCAGCGGGATGGATGCAGCAAGCAGTGGCCGGCATGGCAGCTGACAATGCGCTCATTGCGCCGGTGCCGCTGCACTGGATGCGGTTGGTGAAGCGCCGCTATAACCAGTCGGCTCTGATTGCGACACACCTGTCTGCGATGACCGGACATGAGGTTTGTGCCGATCTTCTCGAGCGCCCGCGTCGCACGCCATCCCTGGATGGCAAGACCAAGGCCGAGCGTGCCGATATCCTTGATGGCGCGATCAGGGTCACGCCGCGCCGTCGTCACCGTATCGTCAACAGGCCCATCATTCTCGTCGATGATGTTATGACAACGGGGGCTACACTTGCCGCCTGTGCCGAAGCCTGCCGTGCGGCAGGTGCAACAGAGGTCTGCGTGGCTGTACTGGCGCGGGTTGCGAAAGATGCCTAAATACGCCCCAACCTGATATTTGCGCCAAAAGGACCTGCGCCATGAAAGCTGTCGAAATCTATACGTCGCCCTTGTGTGGCTTTTGCCACGCGGCCAAACGTCTGCTGAACGAAAAAGGTGTGACCTTCTCCGAAGTGAACGTGCTTGCCCAACCGAAGCGTAAGACTGAGATGATTCAACGCGCCAACGGTGGCCGGACCGTGCCGCAGATCTTTATCGGCGACACCCATGTGGGCGGCTGCGACGACCTCTATGCGCTCGAGCGTGAAGGCAAGCTTGATCCGCTGCTTGCCGCATAAATGAGAACGGCTCTGCTGCAGCTGAATGTATCTGACGATCCGGAGGCGAACCTGCCCCGGACAGTACAGATGGTGCAGCAGGCCGTCGATATGGGTGCCGAGTTCATCCTAACCCCCGAGGTCACGAACTGCGTCAGCACGAGCCGCACACATCAGCATGATGTGCTGCACCATCAGGATGATGACCCGACCCTTGCTGCGCTACGTGATCTGGCCAAGCAAAACGATGTACATATTCTGATCGGTTCGCTTGGGCTTAAGGGTGATACAGAAGACAAACGGTTGTTAAACCGTTCCTTCTTGATTTGTCCCCGCGGGGACATCGTCGCGCAGTACGACAAAATTCATATGTTTGACGTCGCGATCAACAATACAGAGACGTTCCAAGAGTCGGCAGGATACCAACCTGGCAACCGTGCTGTATTGGCCAAAGCCGACTGTGGCGCCGTTGGGATGGCCATTTGCTATGATATGCGCTTTCCCAGATTGGCTGACGCTCTGGTTACAGCGGGGGCACAAATTCTGACCTTTCCGGCTGCCTTTTCGCCCGTCACTGGTGCGGCCCATTGGCACAGTTTGCTGCGAGCGCGCGCGATCGAAGGCGGGGCTTGGGTCTTGGCCCCCGCCCAGACAGGCACGCATTCCAGTGCTTTGCACAAGACCCGGGACACCTACGGACACAGTCTGGTTGTCGATCCTTGGGGCGAGGTCGTACTTGACGCAGGCACGGCGCCCGGCATTTATGTTTTTGATCTAGACTTGGAAAAGGTGGCCGAGGCCCGCCGCCGTATCCCCTCACGGGACAACGCGCGCGCTTTTGAAGGCCCCTGATAGCGCATGAGCACGGAAAAAAACGCACTTGCCATTTCGCTGTTCAGCGAAGTGTTGGCGGCGGACCAGATGGTTCGCAACCGCCTCAGCCGCGTGTTGCCCAAGGGGATGGAGATTTCCCATTTTTCGGTTCTGAACCACCTGGCCTGGCACGAAGGTGAGCGCAGCCCGGCGCAACTGGCCGAAACATTCAATGTCACCCGTGGGGCCATGACCAACACGCTGAGCCGTTTGGAATGGTCCGGTTACATCCATATCCGCCCCGACTGGGACGATGCCCGCCGCAAGATGATCGCCATCAGCCCTGCCGGTCGGCGCGCCCGTGATCAAGCGTTGAGCGCGATCGCCCCCATGGTGGGCGAAGTGATCGACAAGCTGGGCGAGGACAGCGTGCGTGCCACGTTGCCGATCCTGCGCCAACTGCGCGAGCAGATGTCCAATAAACCTAAGCCGGATTGATGCTGGCCGTGACGTAGTTCACGCTCAGATCTGTGTCCGACAGTTTCCAACCCCATGTCAGCGGATTGAAGATGAACCCTTTGCGATCTACCGGGTCGAGGCCAGCGTTCCGCATCAAATCAAAGAGTTCGTCCGGGGTGATGAACTTGTTCCATTCATGTGTGCCCTTCGGCAGCCATCGCATCACATGTTCAGCCCCGATAATGGCCATGAGATAGGATTTGGGATTCCGGTTGATTGTCGAACAGATATGCAACCCACCTGGCTTCAGAAGTTGGCGACAGGCGGTCAGGTAGCCAAGGGGGTCGGCCACATGTTCTACGACCTCCATGTTCAAAACGACGTCGAACTGCTCACCAGCGGCTGCCATATCCTCGGCCGTGGTGTGGCGATAGTCGATGGTCAGGCCAGACTGTTCGGCATGAACCTGTGCCACGGGGATGTTGCGCTCTGCCGCATCCGCGCCCACAACCTCTGCCCCCAAACGTGCCATGGGTTCGGACAACAGCCCGCCACCACATCCAATATCTAGAATGCGCAGCCCTTCGAATGCCTTTGGTCCGGTCAGATCCCGATCAAACTCCGCAGCAATTTGTGTCGTGATGTAATCCAACCGGCACGGGTTCAGCATATGCAGCGGCTTGAATTTCCCGTTCGGGTCCCACCATTCCGCTGCCATCGCCTCGAATTTTGCGATTTCCGAGGGGTCAACGGTGGTTTGATGCGTTTGCATTTGCGTCTCCGTATGCTCATGTGGCTCTCAAGCCCTATGTAGGTCAGTAATGGACAAACACAGCGATCAAAAGCGCGCGGTACAATATCTGTACCCGCCTATGGACCCCTACGACCAACGGATGTTCGAAGTTGGGCAGGGGCACCGGATTTATGTCGAGCAATGCGGCAATCCAAATGGTGTGCCTGTCGTCGTTCTGCATGGCGGCCCCGGTGGCGGGTGCAGTCCGGCGATGCGGCGGTACTTCGACCCGGAACACTACCGGATTATCCTGTTTGATCAGCGTGGATGTGGACGGTCCCGTCCGCACGCTTCGGTGATGAACAATACGACGTGGCATCTGGTTGATGACATCGAAATGATTCGCAAGACTCTGGACATAGACGCCTGGATTGTCTTTGGCGGCAGTTGGGGTGCAACCCTGGCCCTGATCTATGCCGAAGCGCACCCGTCGCGCGTCCGCAACCTAGTTCTGCGGGGCGTGTTTCTGATGACGCAGGCCGAGTTGGATTGGTTCTACGGCGGCGGAGCAGGCAAGTTCTGGCCCGAGGTCTGGGCCAGGTTTGAAGGGCTGATCCCTGAAGACGAACGGGGCGATCTGATTGGGGCCTACCACCGGCGGCTGTTTTCTGGTGATGTCGCGCTTGAAACGCGCTTTGCCCGCGCATGGTCAGCTTGGGAGAATGCGTTGGCGTCTATCCATTCCTCCGGGTCGGGGGCTGAAGCCCCCGGGGACTATGCACGCGCCTTTGCACGGCTTGAGAATCATTACTTCACCAATGCCGGTTTCCTGGAGTTTGACGGTCAAATCCTCGCCCATGCGGGTCGGATCAAGCATATTCCCGGCACAATTGTGCAAGGCCGCTATGATATGATCTGCCCCCCGGATAGCGCTTATGCGCTGTCGCAGGCGTGGCCGATGGGTGAGCTGAAAATGGTCCGCAATGCCGGTCATGCCTTGTCTGAACCGGGAATTTCGGCTGAACTGGTGCGCACCATGGACAGGATTGCAGGAAAATGACTCGGATCGACCGCCGCGCGCTCTTTGCATCAGGTGCTGCCGCAGCCTTGCTGGCGGCAACCGGTGCGTCTGCGTTGCCGCGTCGGGGCGGGCGGTTGCGGGCGGCCTTGTCGCCTGACTTGTTCGATCAGGCTGTCACGGCGACCTTGTTCGACAACCTGACCGAGATTGCAGCCGATGGGACCCTGCGCGGTGAGTTGGCGACAGACTGGTCGTCTGATGCAGATGCCCGCGTTTGGCGGTTCGGCCTGCGTGAAGGTGTAACATTCCACGATGGCACTGCCTTTGATGCGTCCGCTGTGTCGGGTTTGATCTGGGGTATTGAGGTGTTGGACCCGCTGACCCTTCAGATCACTTTGGACGCGCCCAACCCGAGCCTACCTTACCTGCTGGCGCAGCCGGGGTTCGAGATGCGTGGTGACACGGGAACTGGAATGTACGAAGTCCAGAAACTTGATGAGAGCCGCCATTTCATTGGCACTCGGGTGAGCAACCACTGGAAGCAGAATGCGGGTTGGTTCGACAGCGTGGAGTTCGTTCAATTCAGCGCTGACAAGGTGCGCGGCGAAGCGCTGCGGGATGGGCTGGTCGATGTGGCGGATGTGGTTGTTTTGGATGACTACGCAGACCCCCGTGATTTCCAGACATTGCCCAATGCACATGTCGCGACACACATCGCCAGTCGATCGGTTACAGTACCCGTGACGGTCGGAAAATCCTGGCCGCTGGACAACCTGCGTATGGCCGAGCGGTGGTGGATGACCTGAGGGGCTTGCAGACTCACCCCCTCATGCGTATATGCCTTTCAACAGCGGCGCGCTGGGGTCCAAACCCGACGCTCCACCGGGAAACATCAACGGGCCGCGCGCCCGTTTTTTTGTGCTTGGACACTATGACCAACGACCTGATCGCCAAAGCAGCCATCGACCGCAGATTGGCCGAGATCATCACTCCGGTGATCGAGGATCTGGGGTATGAATTGGTGCGCATTCGGCTGATGAGCGGCAAGGAAACGACGTTGCAGATCATGGCCGACAAGCCCGATGGCGGTATTGAGGTCGACGATTGCGGTGCGATCTCTACTGCGGTCAGCGCGACACTGGATGTCGAGGATCCTATATTGGATGCCTACACGCTCGAAGTGTCGTCACCCGGTATTGATCGCCCGCTGACGCGTCTCAAGGACTTCGACATGTTCGAAGGCTACGACGCGAAACTGGAAACAGACGAGCTGATCGACGGACGCCGCCGCTTCAAGGGTGTGCTGGCAGGTGTCGAGGATGACGAGGTGCTGATCAACGTCCCGGGTGGCGGGAACGGCGAAGAGATCACCATCGGCCTCAAGTTCGAATGGTTGAGCGATGCCAAGCTGGTCCTGACGGACGAGCTGATCAAGGAAATGCTGCGCCAGCGCAAAGCTGCGGGCGTGTTGAACGAAGACAATTTTGACGAGATTCAGACCGAAGGGTCGGAGGAGGAAAGCTGATGGCCATTACATCTGCAAACCAGCTTGAGCTGCTGCAAACCGCAGAAGCTGTTGCGCGCGAAAAGATGATCGACCCAGGTTTGGTGGTCGAGGCGATGGAAGAATCGCTCGCCCGCGCCGCCAAGTCCCGCTACGGCGCCGAGATGGACATTCGTGTGTCGATCGACCGCAAGACGGGTAAAGCGACCTTCACCCGCGTCCGCACCGTGGTCGAGGAAGAAGAGCTGGAAAACTACCAGGCTGAGTTCACCATTGAGCAAGCGAAGCAATATATGGAAAACCCCGCCGTCGGTGACACCTTTGTCGAGGAAGTCCCCCCGGTCGAGATGGGCCGCATCGCCGCGCAATCTGCCAAGCAGGTGATCCTGCAAAAGGTGCGTGAAGCCGAGCGTGACCGTCAGTTCGAAGAATTCAAGGATCGTGCGGGCACCATCATCAACGCGCTGGTCAAGCGCGAGGAATACGGCAACGTCATCGTCGATGTGGGTGCCGGTGAAGCCATCCTGCGCCGCAACGAAAAGATCGGCCGCGAATCATACCGCCCCAATGATCGTATCCGCTGCTACATCAAGGATGTGCGCCGCGAGCAGCGCGGCCCGCAGATTTTCCTGAGCCGCACAGCGCCCGAGTTCATGGCCGAGCTGTTCAAGATGGAAGTGCCAGAGATTTATGACGGCATCATCGAGATCAAGGCCGTAGCCCGCGACCCCGGTTCGCGCGCGAAGATCGCTGTCATTTCCTATGACAACTCTATCGACCCTGTCGGTGCCTGCGTTGGTATGCGCGGCTCTCGCGTGCAGGCCGTTGTGAACGAGCTGCAAGGCGAAAAGATCGACATCATTCCATGGAATGAGGATCAACCCACGTTCCTCGTGAACGCATTGCAACCCGCGGAGGTGAGCAAGGTGGTTCTGGATGAAGAAGCCGGTAAGATCGAAGTTGTTGTGCCCGAAGAGCAGCTTTCGCTGGCCATCGGTCGTCGCGGTCAAAACGTGCGTCTGGCGAGCCAACTGACCAACCTTGACATCGACATCATGACCGAGGCCGAGGAATCGGCGCGCCGTCAGGCCGAATTCGAACAGCGCACCAAGCTATTCATGGACAATCTGGATCTGGACGAGTTCTTTGCTCAGCTTCTGGTCTCGGAAGGGTTCACCAACCTCGAAGAGGTGGCTTACGTCGAACTGGATGAACTGCTGGTCATCGACGGTGTGGACGAAGGCACCGCCCAAGAACTGCAGGCCCGCGCCCGCGACGTGCTGGAAGCGCAAGCCAAGGCGGCGCTGGACAACGCACGCAGCATGGGTGCCGAGGACAGCCTTATTGAATTCGATGGGCTTACACCCCAAATGGTAGAGGCGCTCGCCAAAGACGACGTCAAAACCCTCGAAGATTTTGCAACATGCGCAGACTGGGAACTGGCCGGTGGCTGGACAACCGTCGATGGCGAACGTCACAAGGACGATGGTGTTCTGGAACCTTTCGATATGTCTTTGGAAGAGGCACAGCAATTGGTCATGACGGCGCGTATCCTTCTGGGCTGGGTCGACCCCGCTGAATTGGAAGCTGAAGCAGCGGAAGAAGACGGTGAAGAACTGACCGAGGAGGCCGAGGCCTGATCTCAGGCCTCGGGTGAGCCTGATGGGTCGCGGTGGCGTCTCAAAGGATCGGTCGGATGGACCGGAGCGCAAGTGCATTGCCACGGGCGAGGTGCAACCCAAGTACGGGTTGATCCGCTTTGTCGTGGGTCCGGATGCACAGATCGTGCCGGACATTGCGGGCAAGTTGCCCGGTCGTGGTATCTATGTCGCCGCGGATCGGTCGGCCTTGGACAAGGCTGTTAAGAAGAAATTGTTTGCGCGGGGCGCTAAGCAACCCGTGCAGGTGCAAGACGATCTGGTCGACGAGGTCGAGCGGCAGTTGGCGCGGCGTGTGGTCGATTTGATCGCATTGTCCCGCAAAGGCGGACGCGCCGTAGCAGGCTATGAAAAAGTCAAGAATATGCTCCAGATAGAAGAGGCGCATGTTCTGATCCAGGCGGTTGATGGTTCGGGCCGTGGCAAGTCGAAGTTGAGTACGCCGCATTTCGGAACGTATATTGGCTGGCTGACGGCAGATGAGTTGGGTTTGGCCTTTGGCCGTCAAACTGTGATACATGGGGCGCTCGCCTCTGGTGGACTCACGCAACGTGTTGTAGAGGAAGCCAACCGTTTACGCGGCGTGCGCGAATATGACGGCGGCAAGGGCCGCCGGGAAGGATAGACGAGCTTTATGAGCGATACTGACGGGAAGAAGACTTTGGGTCTGCGCAGCGGCGCGCGTCCGGGCAATGTGAAACAGAGTTTCAGCCACGGGCGGACCAAGAATGTCGTCGTCGAAACCAAACGCAAGCGCGTTGTGGTGCCCAAGCCGGGTGCCGCAAAGCCTGCTGGCGCTGGTGGTGGTTCTGCTGGTGATCCAAGCCGTCGCCCTGCGGGTATTTCTGATGCCGAGATGGAGCGCCGCCTGAAGGCTGTGCAAGCCGCCAAGGCACGCGAGGTCGAAGAGACCGCAAAGCGGGAAGCTGAGGAAAAGGCCCGCGAGGCTGAACGCGAGCGTCGCCGCGCCGAAGCGGAAGCCAAGGAACAGGCCGAACGCGAGCGTGAGCAGGCCTTGAAGGCCAAGGAAGAAGAAGAGAAGCGCAAGGCGGCCGAAGCGGCAGCTGCTGCGCAGGCTGCTGCTGCGGCCCCGACCGAGGCGCCGAAGCCGGCGCAGCGGCAAGCTCAACCCGCATCCACGCCGCGCAAGACAGACCGTGATCGTGACCAGCGTCCCAACAACCGGGGCCGTGGTGATGATGGTGGACGCCGCTCTGGCAAGCTGACTCTGAACCAAGCCCTGTCGGGCGATGGTGGTCGCCAGCGCTCCATGGCAGCTATGAAGCGCAAGCAGGAACGCGCCCGGCAGAAAGCAATGGGTGGTTCGGTTGAGCGTGAAAAGGTCATGCGCACTGTGAACCTGCCAGAAGCCATTGTCGTTTCGGAACTGGCAAACCGTATGGCCGAACGCGTGGGCGATGTGGTCAAGGCGTTGATGAACAACGGCATGATGGTCACGCAGAACCAGACCATTGACGCCGATACCGCAGAGCTGATCATCGAAGAGTTCGGCCACAAGGTACAACGTGTGTCTGATGCCGACGTCGAAGACGTGATCAAGGAAATAGAGGATAGCGACGAGGATCTGGAAGGTCGTCCGCCGGTCATCACTATCATGGGCCACGTTGACCACGGTAAAACCTCGCTTCTGGACGCAATCCGCGATGCCAAGGTTGTTGCTGGCGAAGCCGGTGGCATTACCCAGCATATCGGTGCCTATCAGGTGAAAACCGATGGCGGCGCGGTGCTGTCCTTCTTGGATACACCTGGTCACGCAGCGTTCACTTCGATGCGGTCGCGCGGTGCACAGGTCACCGATATCGTGGTTCTGGTGGTTGCGGCGGATGACGCCGTGATGCCGCAGACCATTGAGGCCATCAACCACGCCAAAGCCGCCGAAGTGCCGATGATCGTGGCAATCAACAAATGCGACAAGCCCGAGGCGAACCCGGACAAAGTGCGTACTGACTTGCTGCAGCACGAAGTCATCGTCGAGAAGATGTCGGGTGAGGTACAGGATGTTGAAGTGTCCGCCATCACCGGTCAGGGACTTGACGAGTTGTTGGAGGCCATCGCGCTTCAGGCCGAGATCCTCGAACTGAAAGCTAACCCTGATCGTGCCGCCCAAGGTGCGGTGATCGAGGCGCAGCTTGATGTTGGCCGCGGTCCAGTGGCCACCGTTCTGATTCAGACAGGTACGCTGCGTCAGGGTGATATTTTTGTTGTGGGTGAGCAGTACGGTAAGGTCCGTGCGCTGATCAACGACAAGGGCGAGCGCGTGAAAGAGGCGGGCCCGTCGGTGCCGGTCGAGGTTCTGGGCCTGAACGGCACGCCCGAGGCAGGCGACGTTCTAAACGTGACAGAGACTGAAGCGCAGGCGCGCGAAATCGCCGAATATCGTGAGAAAGCGGCTAAGGACAAACGCGCGGCGGCTGGTGCGGCGACGACCCTCGAACAGCTGATGGCGAATGCCAAGGCGGATGAGAATGTCAGCGAATTGCCAATCCTTGTCAAAGCGGACGTACAAGGGTCTGCCGAGGCCATTGTTCAGGCGATGGAAAAGATCGGCAACGACGAGGTGCGCGTGCGCGTATTGCACTCGGGTGTTGGCGCCATCACCGAAACCGACGTTGGTTTGGCCGAGGCGTCTGGTGCACCGATCATGGGCTTCAACGTGCGTGCAAACGCATCGGCCCGGAACACGGCAAACCAGAAGGGTGTCGAAATTCGCTACTACTCGGTCATCTATGATCTTGTGGATGATGTGAAAGCTGCTGCATCTGGTCTGCTGAGTGCCGAGATCCGTGAAAACTTCATCGGATATGCCGAGATCAAGGAAGTCTTCAAGGTGTCTGGTGTCGGGAAGGTCGCGGGTTGTCTGGTCACCGAAGGTGTGGCGCGTCGGTCCGCAGGTGTACGTTTGCTGCGCGACAACGTGGTTATCCACGAAGGTACGTTGAAGACGCTGAAGCGCTTCAAGGATGAAGTGGCCGAGGTTCAGTCGGGTCAGGAATGCGGTATGGCGTTCGAAAACTACGACGATATCCGCCCACAAGATGTGATCGAGATCTTCGAACGGGAAGAGATCACGCGGACGCTCGAGTAAGCACCCTGCAATTGGAAATGAAAAAGGGGACGGTGCAAAACACCGTCCCCTTTTTCATATTGTCGCGTTAGGCAGCTTGCGAAACGGGAGTTCCAGAATAGTGAGCCCCGTCAACTCTGACAGTCACTCGTCCATCCGGAAGGGTTCTGACATAGATCCCCTGAATAAGAATGGCGCTGCCCATAGCAATCGTGCGTAGCATGACTTTCCTCCCCAAAAAGAAAGTTATGCTTCAACTATAAGTACGAAGGTTAATAAGTCATCAACAATGTTACAAAACCGTCACTTTTTTTGACAGTTTAAGAATATTGTTACCCGATGTTACAGCCAATCTCGGAGAATGGGGATCAAGGGCAAGTCGGCTGCGGGCATAGGATAGTCTCGCAAGTCCTTCGGACGGACCCACTTTAATGCCTGCCCTTCCTGCGATTTCGGCGTGCCGTCCCATTTTCTGCAGGCAAAGAGTGGCATCAATAGATGAAAATCATCATAGCTGTGGCTCGCGAAAGTGAGGGGGGCCAGACAGGATTGCCAGGTGTCGATCCCCAACTCTTCTTGCAATTCGCGGATCAGGGCAACTTCCGGCGTTTCCCCGGGCTCGACCTTGCCTCCTGGGAACTCCCACAACCCTGCCATGGACTTTCCTTCAGGGCGCTGCGCGATCAACACGCGACCGTCCACGTCGATCAACGCGACGGCAGAAACAAGAACTGTTTTCACGACCGATAATCCGCGTTGATGTCAATGTATCCGTGGGTCAAATCGCAGGTCCAAACGGTAGCTTTTCCTGACCCCATGCCGCAATCGACGCTAATGCGGATGTGATCACCCTTCATATGCGCTGCAGCATCTTCTTCGCGATAAGTCGCACTGACCCAACCATTCTCTGCAACCAGAATATCCCCGAACCAGATCGACAGCTTATCACGATCCGCAGGTGCACCGGATTTGCCAACGGCCATGACGACGCGGCCCCAGTTGGGATCTTCCCCGGCGATGGCCGTTTTAACGAGCGGAGAGTTGGCGATGGACAGGCCATGGGTTTTGGCCGCTGCCTTATCCGTGCATCCAGTCACCTCAATCTCCACGAACTTCGTCGCCCCTTCGCCATCGCGGACAACCTGGTGTGCCAAGTCCAACATGACCGCATGGAGCGCGTGCGCGAAGTCTGCATTTCCGGCAACATTCACACCACTGACCCCTGTTGCAGCAACAAGCAGGCTGTCCGAGGTTGAGGTGTCGCTGTCTACTGTGATGCAATTGAAGGTTTGATCAGAGGTTTGGCTTACCAAGCCTTGCAACTCATCCTGCCCAATCTTCGCATCTGTAAAGATGTACACCAGCATGGTGGCCATATCTGGCGCAATCATGCCGCTGCCCTTGGCGATGCCAGCGATCTTCACGGATTTCCCATCGATGGTTACCGTTTGGGTGGTACCCTTAGGGTACGTGTCCGTCGTCATGATGGCCGCAGCGGCATCCCCAATCGCGGCCGATGACTGGCTATCCACCAAATCCGCCAGATGTGCCGTGATCCTGTCGTGTGGCAATGGCTCGCCAATGACCCCTGTAGATGCTGTAAATATACGGCTTTCCGGCAGGTCTGCAGCGTCCGCGGTTGCACCAACCAAGGTTGCCACGGCGTCCGTTCCATTTCTGCCCGTAAAGGCATTGGCGTTGCCGGCGTTCACAAGAATGGCCGCGCCCGTATCGCTGGAGTGTCCCAGCTTTGCCTGACAATCCAGAACCGGTGCGGCGCGTGTCGATGATTTTGTGAACACACCTGCAATCGTCGTTCCCGGAGCGCATATGGCAAGCATAACATCCAAGCGTCCGGAGTAACGCACCCCCGCAGCAGCTGCTGCGAAGGTCACTCCGTCAATGGGTGGCAGGTCGGGGAAATGATCGGGTGCCAGAGGCGATCGCGGCAGTTCGCCAGCCATATGTTATTCCACCAGCGTCAAGTCGGACAGCACCGATGGATCGACTTCGGCAGCACCTGATTGATCGATCTGCGCACCGGCAGTCAGTTCCGCAACGTAGGTTTCGACGGTGGTACCGCGCACTTCTTCGGTCAATTCTTCGCGCACCTCATCCAACGCTGGGGCGTCCGGGGTGCGGGTTTCATTCAGGATGATCACATGCCAGCCAAACTGAGTTTGCACGGGGTCCGATACTTCGCCCACTTCAAGCGCGATGACAGCCGCTTCAAAGCTGGGTACCATGGCACCGCTGCCGAACCAGCCAAGCTCACCGCCATTTGGACCTGACGGACCGGTCGATTTCTCCCGAGCGGTCGCGGCAAAATCGGCACCGCCTTCAATCTCTGCTTTGATCGCCTTCGCCTCTTCCTCGGTTTCGACAAGGATATGCGAGGCGTTGTATTCTTCCTGCGGCGTCACGCCTTCGTACTTGGCGTCATAAGCGGACTGGATCGCTTCGTCCGTCAGCTTCTCTTGAAACAGGCTTTCCAGTTCCTCGCCCGCGGTCAGGGAGCGTGTTTCATTTTCGATCTGCAGTTCGGTGCGTTTCGGCAATTCGCCATCAAATGCTTGCGACAGCAGGGTCTGGTTGATCAGCTGTTCAAGGATGCCGTTGAACAGCACGTCGTTGGGCAGTTGTTGGAATTGTTGCGGCAAAGATGCGCGTGCCACGATCATGTGACCGATGGTGATATCAGTGCCATTTACAGTCGCCACAACCGTGTCTGCATCCTGTGCAGCGGCAGGCAACGCCATAGCGGCGACCAGACCAAGCGCTGGCAGGGAAAGGAAACGTTTTTTCATGGAACAGTCCTTGGGCTTCGGCGCCCCACCTGAGGCGCGCATTGACACGGTTTCGCGTGACCCTTACATCGCCCTATGGACGCGGCCCGGGCCGGTTTTCGCCCACCGTATTTATGGGCTTGGCGCGCGTCCGGCAAGCAATTGCTGCACAACATGAATTGATCGGCTGGAGAACGCATGCTCGGTTTCGGAACTCTCACCAAGAAGGTGTTTGGCACACCCAATGATCGCAAGGTCAAGGGCGCGCGTCCGCTGGTCGAAAAGATCAATGCGCTTGAGCCGGAATTCGAAGCGCTGAGTGATGAAGGGCTGAAGGACAAGACCGAAGCCCTGGCCAAACGCGCGATGGATGGCGAGAACCTGGATGACCTCCTGCCTGAGGCATTTGCCAATTGCCGCGAAGCTGCCAAGCGCACGCTTGGACTGCGCGCCTACGACACCCAGCTTCTAGGTGCCATTTTTTTGCATCAGGGCAACATCGCCGAGCAAAAGACCGGTGAAGGCAAAACCCTGACCGCAACCTTCGCCACCTATCTGAATGCGCTGACTGGTAAGGGCGTTCACGTTGTGACCGTGAATGACTACCTCGTCCAGCGCGATGCGGAATGGATGGGCAAAGTGTTCGGTGCCTTGGGCCTGACCACCGGCGTCGCTATTGCAGGCATGGACGAAGACGCCAAGCGCGCGGCCTATGCCTGTGACGTGACCTATGCGACCAACAACGAGCTTGGGTTCGACTATCTGCGCGACAACATGAAGCCCACGATCGAGGATATGGTCCAGCGCGGCCACAACTACGCCATTGTGGACGAGGTCGACAGTATCCTGATCGACGAGGCGCGGACGCCTTTGATCATTTCCGGCCCCTTGGCCGACCGGTCCGAGATGTACGTGACTATCGACGGTATCATTCCGCTGATCGAGGAAGATCACTTTACTCTCGATGAGAAGCAGAAGAACGTCACCTTCACCGATGAAGGTAACGAATTTCTGGAAGAACAGTTGCGCGTGCGTGGTCTGATCGAGCCCGAGGCGTCGCTCTATGACCCTGAAAGCACGTCCATCGTGCACCACGTCAATCAGGGTTTGCGCGCCCACAAGCTGTTTCAGAAAGACAAGGACTACATCGTTCGCAATGGCGATGTTGTTCTGATTGATGAATTTACCGGGCGTATGATGGCTGGTCGCCGTCTGTCCGACGGTTTGCACCAAGCCATCGAAGCTAAGGAAGGCGTGCAGATTCAGCCCGAGAACCAGACATTGGCATCGGTGACGTTCCAGAACTATTTCCGCCTCTACAACAAACTGGCGGGCATGACTGGTACGGCTGCGACCGAGGCCGAGGAATTTGCCACGATTTATGGTCTTGGTGTGGTCGAGGTCCCAACCCACAAGCCAATTGCGCGCTTGGATGAAGACGACAAGGTCTTCCGCACGGGGCAGGAAAAATACAAAGCCATGATCGACGAAATCAAGGCAGCCCATGAAAAGGGGCAGCCGGTTCTGGTCGGCACCACTTCCATCGACAAATCCGAGATGTTCTCGGAAGCTCTCAAGGCGGAGGGCATTGCGCACAATGTTCTGAACGCGCGCCAGCACGAGCAAGAAGCGCAGATCATCGCGGACGCCGGTAAATTTGGCGCTGTGACCATCGCCACGAACATGGCGGGCCGCGGCACCGACATTCAGCTCGGCGGCAATGTCGAGATGAAGGTACTGGAGGCCATCACAGCTGATCCCGAGGCCGACCCCGAAGAAGTGCGCAAGCGCATCGAGGCCGAGCATGAAGATGAAAAACAGAAGGTGCTTGCCGCCGGTGGCCTTTTTGTCCTGGCTTCCGAGCGCCATGAAAGCCGCCGCATCGACAACCAGTTGCGCGGGCGTTCAGGTCGTCAAGGTGACCCGGGCCGCACGTCATTCTACCTGAGCCTTGAAGATGACCTGATGCGGATCTTCGGCTCTGACCGTTTGGACAAGGTCCTCAAGACCCTCGGTATGGAAGAGGGCGAGGCGATTGTGCACCCGTGGGTTAACAAGTCGCTCGAGCGCGCGCAGGCCAAGGTCGAAGGCCGCAACTTTGACATCCGCAAGCAGCTGCTCAAGTTCGACGACGTTATGAATGATCAACGCCGGGTGATCTTTTCCCAGCGCCGGGAAATCATGGAAGCCGAGGATCTGTCGGAAATCACATCGGATATGCGCGACGAGGTCATTGATGACCTGATTGATCAGTACATGCCCGCGAAAAGCTATGCTGATCAATGGGACACAGAGGGCCTTTATGCCGCTGTGATCGAAAACCTCAGCATCGACGTGCCAGTTATGGCTTGGTGCGAGGAAGAGGGTGTAGATGACGAGCAGATCCGCGAGCGGCTGATCGAAGCCAGCGACAAGTTGATGGCTGACAAGGCAGAAGCGTTCGGCGAAGAGAGCATGCGCAGCATCGAAAAGCAGCTCATTCTGCAAGCCATCGATGGAAAATGGCGGGAGCATCTGCTGACGCTTGAACATTTGCGGTCGGTTGTCGGATTCCGCGGCTATGCGCAACGTGACCCGCTGAATGAGTACAAGAACGAGTCGTTTCAACTGTTCGAAACGATGCTTGAGAGCTTGCGCACCGAGGTGACAAACAAGCTGTCCCGTATTCGACCGCTGACAGATGAAGAACGCGAGCAGATGCTGACCCAGATGGCGGAGCAACAACAGCAGGTGCAAGATGCGGCAGAGAACAATGCGCCGCCTGCACCGACCGCCGAAGCGGTCGAAAACGGCTTTGATGAAAACGATCGAAATACATGGGGAAACCCGGGTCGCAACGAACCCTGCCCATGCGGTTCCGGCAAGAAGTTCAAGCATTGCCACGGCGCGCTGGTCTGACCCCGCCGCCGCATTCCTGCCTCAAAGAGTCCTAAGGTCGGTCACAACCAGGCCGTGTTGCTGTGCGAATCCCTTTCTTAACCAATCCGTGGGAAGGGAATGGGACGATGGGACGTACGAAAGAAATCGCGACCGGAGTCGCGACACTGGCAATCGCAGTCGGTATCGGTTTTGTCATGCAAAGCGGCGAGACCGCGCGCGAACGATATGGTGCGGTCGCCCGACCGATAGCCCAGTCTTCAATCATTCCGACCGGCAAACAGCTGAGTAGCACCGCCAGTGCGGATATCCTGCTTGAGGTTCAAGAGATCGAATTGACGTCGGCCAGCGATGCAGTTGCAACGCCAGTCCCGCGCATGGACAGCCATGTGCACCGTGTTTCGGCCCCGGCCACAGCAGAGTTGCTGGAAGGCGCTGATATCCTCCCTCAGGCTGAAGAGTGCAAAGTCATCGCAAATGCAGAGGTTGTGTCCGCTGCCATGGTCACCCTGAAACTGGACGCGCCATGTGCTGTCAATGAACGGCTGACGGTGCACCACAACGGCATGATGTTCACTGAAACAACCGATTCTGCTGGCAGACTGACTGTCACCGTCCCGGCATTGATCGAGCAGGCGGTTTTTATCCTCGCTTTGACCAACGGGGATGGTGCCGTCGCTCAAGCAACAGTGCCGGAGCTTGGACAGTACGAGCGCACGACCTTGCAATGGCGGGGGCGCGCTGGTTTTGAACTGCACGCACGCGAATTCGGTGCCGACTATGGGCAGGATGGCCATGTTTGGTCAGGTGTTGTTCAGAACACTGATGGAATGACTGACGGCAAGAACGGATACATCGTTCGCCTTGGCGACAGCCAGTCTGTGGAGCCGTTGATGGCCGAGGTTTATACCTTTCCGTCGGGAATGTCGGCACGGTCTGGAACGATTGACCTGACTGTTGAGGCCGAAGTGACCGCAGCGAACTGTGGACTAGAGGTTGAGGCGCAATCGCTGGAAATGATGACCGGCGGCAAGATGAAAACCCAGGATTTGACCCTGGCCGTACCCGGTTGTGACGCAGTTGGCAGTTTTCTGGTGTTGAACAATTTGGTTTCAGACATGAAAGTCGCCAGCAACTGACCGCAGCGACAAGGGCTTATCATGGCTTCGATACGTGCGGCGATTTTCGCCGCACTTTCTTTTTGTGGAACCGTGCTTTTTGCACAGGACGTCACGCTCACGTCGCCCGATGGGCAAGTGGAACTCAGCGGGACGCTTCTGGGATTTGATGGCGAGTTCTACCGTATTGAAACCGTCTATGGCGAACTGACCGTAGATGGCTCAGGTGTGCTGTGCGATGGGCCCGCCTGCCCAAATCTGCAGGACTTTGTGGCCGAGATCAGCTTATCCGGTTCTTCCACCATGGGCGCTGTTCTGATGCCTGCCTTGATCGAAGGGTTCGCGCTGCGCAACAATTACGAGGCGGAGCGGGAAGAGATCGACGCGCGCAACTTTGTCTACGAGTTGGCAGATACAGAAACCGGTAAACCCGTTGCACGTTTCTTTTTCCACGTGTCCACCACGGACGAGGGTTTCGCAGACCTATTGGCCAACGATGCGGACATTGTCATGGCTTTGCGTGAAATTCGGCCTGACGAGCGCCAGCTTGCCCGGGATGCCGGGATGGGTGACATGACGCAGGCCAACCGCAGCCGCGTCCTGGCGTTGGATGCCATGGTGCCAATCGTTTCACCATCAAACCCTGTTGATCGTATCTCTCCCCAGGATCTGGCCGCTGTCTTTGCCGGGACGATCACAAACTGGGCGGACCTCGGTGGGGCAAACGCCCCCATATCATTGCACTTACCGGGCGCTCGGACGGGGCTTGGCCAATCTGTCGAGGATGACGTTATGGGCCCCGCACGCTTCACCTTTGCCGAAGTGATCACGCGTCATGACCGTGGCTTGGATGTTTTGAATGCTGTTCTGACCGACCCATTTGCCATTGGCATCGCCAGCTATGCCGACACTGGTAACGCACGCGCACTTACTTTGACGGGCTCGTGCGGGTTTTCCCTGTCGGCGGGTCGGGAGACCATCAAGACAGAAGATTATCCGCTTACGGCACCAATGTTTCTGTATTTGCCTGCGAGGCGTTTGCCCAAGATTGGGCGGGAGTTTCTGGCCTTTACGCGCGGTCCATCCGCGCAAGTGGTCATTCGCCGCGTCGGGTTCGTCGATCAGGCACCAGAAGAGGTGTCGATCAACGATCAGGGCTATCGCTTTGCCAACGCTGTAACGTCCGCTGGCCCGGAGATATCTCTTGAGGAGCTGCAGCGCATGACGCGTACGTTTTACGGCATGTCACGCCTGACAACTTCTTTCCGGTTCGAGGCGGGGTCGGTGCGTTTGGATGCGCAATCGCGGTCAAATGTTCAACAACTGGCGCGGGCGATGGAGCAGGGTAAGTACGACGCGCGGCAGGTTTTGTTGGTTGGGTTCAGCGATGGAGACGGTCCTGCAACCGCAAATCGGGACATTGCCCTGCGCCGCGCTGATGCGGTGCGCCGCGCTGTAGTTGCGGCCGCTGAGACGGCAAATTTTGAGCGTATCCAATTGGGTGTTGATGCATTCGGAGAGGCGCTTCCGATGGCGTGCGACGACAGCGCATGGGGCCGAAAAGCCAACCGCCGGGTCGAGGTTTGGGTGCGCTAGAGGTACCCTTCCGACTTGAAGCTCAACTCGCGGCTTTTGCCGACAATCAGATGATCGTGCAGGGTGATGCCAAGGGCGGAACAGGCCATTTCCATCTTTGCTGTCATATCGATGTCTGACTGGCTGGGGGTGGGATCACCCGATGGGTGATTATGAACCAGGATCAGTGCGGATGCGTTCAGCTCCAGCGCCCGTTTGGCCACTTCGCGCGGATAGACGGGCACATGATCGACTGTGCCCTTGGCTTGCTCTTCATCGGCAATCAGTACGTTCTTGCGATCAAGGTAGAGGACGCGAAATTGTTCGGTCTCGCGGTGTGCCATGGTGGTGTGGCAGTAGTCGAGCAGGGCGTCCCAACTGGTGATTACCTGTCTGTTCAATACCTTGGAACGTGCCATCCGTTGTGCGGCCGCCTCGACAATCTTCAGCTCGCAGATCACCGCGTCACCTATGCCTTTGAAGCCGCGTAGCCGTTCAATAGGTGCCGTGACCACGCGATTAAAATCACCAAACTCTGCCATCAGGGCATGGGCGAGCGGTTTCACATCCTGCCGTGGGATGGCGCGGAACAGAACCAATTCAAGCATCTCGTAATCGGGTAGGGCGCCAGCGCCCCCATCCATGAACCTGGCGCGCAGACGCTTGCGGTGGTCCGCCATATAGGATGGTGTACGGCCTTTGGGCAGTGGGACGGCTACGGCCTCGTCCAGATCGAAAGGTAGCGGCTGTTCAGCGAAATGCGACATATGTGCAGAATGCCGCAAGTTAGGTTAGCGAAGGATTAATTAAGGCTCAGAGGTTGACGGGGAATCGCCGATGGCGGATTGAATCCGCCTTACACTTGCTCCCGTAACGCAGATCTTGATCCGCTTTACAGGTTTATCTTCAATGCGTTGGAGAATAGGTTTTGTAAGGCGGAGTTAACTCCGCCTTACGTGAGGTGTTAGCCCTTCATCGAATCCCAAAAGGATTTAACAGACGAAAAGAAACTGGACGATTCTGGGTTGTTCTCTTCCGAGAGTTCTTCGAATTCGCGCAGCAGCTCTTTTTGCCGGGCCGTCAGGTTGACCGGGGTTTCCACGGCCAGTTCGATGAACATGTCACCTGCACCACCACCCCGCAGGGCAGGCATACCTTTGCTGCGCAGGCGCATCTGCCGACCTGACTGTGAACCAGCAGGGATTTGTACCCGGCCACGTCCACCGTCGATGGTTGGAACCTCAATGGATCCACCCAATGCCGCTGTCCCCATGCTTACGGGCACGCGGCAGAACAGATTGGTGCCGTCGCGCTCAAAAAGCTTGTGATCAGTCACGTCGATAAAGATGTAGAGATCACCCGACGGACCACCACGCATCCCCGCTTCACCTTCGCCCGCTAAACGGATGCGCGTGCCGGTTTCGACGCCAGCGGGGATGTTCACCGACAACGCACGATCTTTTTCGACACGGCCCGCACCCGAGCAGACCTTGCACGGATCCTTAATGATCTGACCAAGACCAGAGCATGTCGGGCAGGTCCGTTCCACGGTGAAAAAGCCCTGCTGTGCACGCACCTTACCCATGCCGGAGCATGTCGGGCACGTAGTCGGTTCAGATCCACCCTCGGCCCCGGTTCCCGAGCAGTTGTCGCATTGCACGGATGTGGGCACGTTGATGGTTTTCTGCAGCCCTGCAAACGCGTCTTCCAGCGAAACACGCAGATTGTACCGCAGATCAGAACCGCGCGATGCACGTTGGCGCCCGCCGCCACCACGTTGGCCGCCCATGAAGTCGCCGAATAGGTCATCGAAGACGTCAGAGAAGGCAGAGCCGAAATCACCCTGTCCGCCGCCAAAACCACCACCGGGACGTCCGCCGCCACCGCCCATTCCACCTTCGAATGCCGCATGACCGAACCGATCATAGGCAGCTTTCTTGTCGGCATCCTTTAGAACGTCATAGGCTTCGTTCGCTTCCTTGAACTGTGCCTCGGCGTTTGGATTGTCCGAATTACGGTCAGGGTGCAGTTCCTTGGCTTTCTTGCGATAGCCCTTCTTGATCTCGTCGGCGGATGCACCTTTCGAGACTCCAAGCACGTCGTAATAGTCACGTTTTGCCATGGATTATGTCCTTTGCTGGAACGTCTGAGGCCGGCCCTTTGTGGCCGGCCTCGTGATTGGTTCCTCTGAGGCCCAAAATCAGGCGCGTTTGTCGTCGTCGAGATCTTCGAATTCGGCATCGACGATGTCGTCTTCATCCGCACGAGGCTCATCAGCCGCCTGCGGTTCGTCGTCTCCGTCGTCTTGTGCTGCCTTGTAGATCGCTTCGCCCAGTTTCATGGCCGATTCGGTCACGTTCTGGATGCCAGATTTGATCTTGTCGGCGTTTTCGGTTTCGATCTCGTCCTTGAGCGCGGCAATGGCCAGTTCGATCGCTTCGACCGTGGTCGGATCGACCTTGTCCGAATGCTCTTCCAGCGACTTTTCGGTCGAGTGGATGAGGCTTTCGGCCTGGTTCTTCGCTTCGATCAGTTCGCGACGTTCCTTATCCGCCTCGGCATTGTCCTCGGCGTCCTTGACCATCTGTTCGATGTCCTCGTCGGACAAACCGCCCGAGGCCTGGATTGTAATCTGCTGCTCCTTGCCAGTGCCCTTGTCCTTGGCGCCCACTGACACGATGCCGTTGGCGTCGATGTCAAAGGTCACTTCGATTTGCGGCATGCCGCGCGGTGCAGGCGGGATGTTTTCCAGGTTGAAGTTGCCCAGTATCTTGTTGTCCGACGCCATTTCGCGTTCACCTTGGAAAACCCGAATGGTGACAGCGTTCTGGTTATCTTCTGCCGTCGAGAAGATTTGCGATTTCTTCGTTGGGATCGTGGTGTTGCGATCGATCAGGCGCGTGAACACGCCACCCAATGTTTCGATCCCCATCGACAACGGGGTCACGTCGAGCAGGACAACATCTTTTACGTCGCCTTGCAGAACACCGGCCTGAATGGCCGCGCCCATGGCAACCACTTCGTCAGGGTTCACACCCTTGTGAGGTTCCTTGCCAAAGAACTTGGTCACTTCTTCGATCACTTTGGGCATGCGGGTCATACCGCCGACCAGAACAACCTCGTCAATGTCGGAAGCCGAGAGGCCCGCGTCTTTTAACGCTGCGGCACAGGGCTTCATCGACGCCTTGATAAGGTCACCCACCAGGCTTTCCAGCTTGGCGCGCGTCAGCTTCATTACCATGTGCAGCGGCTGACCGTTCGATCCCATCGAGATGAAGGGCTGGTTGATTTCGGTTTGGCTGGAGGAGGACAGTTCAATCTTGGCCTTCTCTGCCGCTTCCTTCAGGCGTTGCAGCGCCATCTTGTCAGCGGTCAGGTCGACCGAGTGCTCTTTTTTGAACTCGCCCGCCAGGTAGTTGACGATCCGCATGTCAAAGTCTTCACCACCGAGGAACGTGTCACCGTTGGTGGATTTAACCTCGAACAGTCCTTCGTCGATCTCGAGGATGGTTACGTCGAACGTACCACCGCCAAGGTCATAGACTGCAATGGTTTGGCTGTCTTCTTTGTCGAGGCCATAGGCCAGCGCGGCCGCTGTTGGTTCGTTGATGATCCGCAGTACTTCAAGGCCGGCAATCTTGCCGGCGTCTTTCGTCGCCTGGCGCTGAGCGTCGTTGAAGTAGGCGGGAACGGTGATGACCGCTTGGGTCACGTCTTCGCCAAGGTAGCTCTCGGCTGTCTCTTTCATCTTGCCCAGGATGAAGGCAGAGATCTGGCTCGGCGAGTATTTTTCGCCGCGTGCTTCGACCCATGCGTCGCCATTGCCACCGTCAATCACGGCGAAGGGCAGGTTTTTCTTGTCCTTGGCCAGATCCGCATCGTCATTGCGGCGGCCAATCAGGCGTTTGACGCCAAAGATGGTGTTGTCCGGGTTGGTGACGGCCTGACGCTTGGCTGGTTGGCCCACGAGCCGTTCGTTTTCCGTAAAGGCAACGATGGACGGAGTTGTCCGTGCGCCTTCTGCATTTTCAATCACTCGGGGCTGGCTGCCATCCATGATGGCGATGCAGCTGTTTGTTGTCCCAAGGTCAATACCGATGACTTTAGCCATGTTTTCGATCCCTCATATCAGTTCAAGGCGATGACACGAGGCGACGACCCGTTTTGGCATCGACGCCCCGCATAGGTTTGCGCACGATTTCGTGCGCGCTGCGGCGTATATAAGGAGGGTGAATAGACGCTGCAACCGTTCTAACGGGCCTCAAAACGGCAAAATTGCACATAACTGAAGGGGACTGGGCCATGCACGTCATCGTGCGGGGATTTGATATTCACAAGGCGTATCTGGATCCGACTCAGCAAGTAGGCCTGGTTGACGATATTCGGCGTGTTGCCGAGGCGGCGCCGATGTTCTCGCCCGAGACCCCGTACGGCAAGCCGATGTCGGTGCGCATGACCTCTGCCGGGGCAGTTGGATGGTATGCGGATCATTCCGGTTATCGCTATGTTCCCAAGCACCCAAATGGTGTGGACTGGCCGCCAATCCCAGATGCCGTTCTGGAATTGTGGCATGACATGACCGGATTGGAACGCGCGCCTGATTGTTGCCTGATCAACTACTACGGAGAAGGTGCGCGCATGGGGATGCATCAGGACAAGGACGAGGCAGATTTCAAGTGGCCGGTTTTGTCCGTATCCTTGGGGGATGCCGGGCTGTTCCGGATCGGAAACACGACACGCGGCGGAAAGACCGAGTCGCTTTGGCTTGAAAGCGGAGATGTCGTGCTGATGGGTGATGAAGCGCGACTGACCTATCACGGTGTGGACCGGATCAGGTTTAGGTCCTCATCATTGCTGCCCAAGGGTGGGCGTATCAACCTAACATGCCGTGTTGTGTTTTGACGGCTGTGGCCACCAGCGTGGTGGTCAGCGCCGGGCGTTCCAACTGATCGATGCATGGCGGCGGGTATAGAACTCGCCCATAAGACCAATCATGATCAGGACAACACCCACCCACCATGCGTATTCCCAACTGGAATAGCGCGGGTTGTAGTTGATGAATGTGTAGCCGCGCGATTGGTCGATCACGTGAAAAAGTGGGTTCCAGTCAAACATCGCAAGCATGAACCCAGGCAATGTGTTGGCGACAAACATCTTACCCGACGCGATCATGTTTGCACGCTGATAAACCTGGGTGAAAATGGAGACGAAGGTTGGAAACCATGGCTTGATGGCCAAAAGCACCAGCCCCAACGCGCACCCTGTGAACCACGCCAGCAGCAGCATCCCAAACGCCTGGAAAGGCTGGTCGATTTCGACAGGTGTGAAAGCCACATGGTAGACGAACAAGATCATAAACAGCGACAGAACCTGTACATACAGCGCGCCCAGTGCGGCCGAACAGATGGACACGATGGTGTTCATCGGCGCGTGTTGCATCATGGGGCTGGCGGGTCCTTCGGCGCCTGTGACCGCGCCCAATGACTTCACATGTGTCATGTACAGGAAGATTCCCGTCATGATGTAGAGCAGGAAGTCGCCTCGGATTGCTGCGCCCCGCAGGCCCAAAACCGAGAACATGACATAGAACGCCATCACGAAAATCACCGCCTGCAGCATGTTCATTGCAATGGCTAGAAAGGCGTTGTTGTGGGTCTTGCGCACATTGCGCACGATCGAGTGATAGATCACCTCGAACATGGCTAGGGCGCTGCCTAACCCTGACTGCGGTTTGCGCGTTGATTGAAACATGAGCGGTTTTTGCCTCGTATGCCGCGATGGTCGCAGGGAATTCTTGCCGTTCCGTTATCGTCGCATCATAAGGGCCGCGCAGGCAGTTTTCAACAAATGCCCAGCCAAGGAGGCTATTTGATGACGTACGAAGAATTGGTCCCCGTGATCCGCAAGCTCGCCTTGGAAGCGGGCGACAAGATCATGGAGATTTATGGCGCCGATGACTTCGATGTGAAAGTCAAATCAGATGACAGCCCAGTGACCGAAGCGGATGAAGCTGCGGATGCACTGATTTCGGCTGGCCTCCGCGCCGCGTTTCCTGACGTCATGCTGGTGACCGAAGAACAGTCGGCCACCCATGACACGACTGGAAAGACTTTTCTGATTGTTGACCCGCTCGACGGGACCAAGGAATTTGTGCACCGCCGTGGAGACTTCACGGTGAACATCGCCCTTGTCGAAGATGGCGTGCCAACCCGCGGCGTTGTCTACGCTCCGGCCAAGGGTCGCATGTTCTATACTCAAGCAGACGGGAAAACGGTGGAAGAAACCGGCGCACTCGATAAAGACACAGTCGGCGCGGTTACCCCGTTATCTGTTGCCAACAGTGACAACAGCGCCTTGATGGTGGTTGCATCGAAGTCACACCGCGATCAGGCGACAGACGACTACATCAACAAATACGCGGTCAAAGACATGAAAAGCGCGGGGTCGTCTCTGAAATTCTGCCTTGTGGCGACCGGGGAAGCCGACATCTACCCCCGCGTCGGTCGCACGATGGAATGGGACACTGCGGCTGGTCACGCTGTGCTGGCCGGTGCCGGTGGTAAGGTTGTTCGTTTTGACGATCACAGCCCGCTGGTCTACGGCAAGGAAGGCTATGCCAATCCTTTCTTTATCGCTTACGCGCCCGCCGTTGATCTGAAATCAGCCTAATGTCTGTCCTAATCGTTATCCCGGCGCGCTATGCGTCGTCCCGTTATCCGGGCAAGCCGCTGGTGCCGCTGACCGGCGCGACCGGTCAGTCGCAAACGTTGATTGAACGCAGCTGGCGCGCGGCTTTGGCTGTGGATGGCGTCGACCGTGTTGTCGTCGCGACGGATGACGATCGGATAAAAGAGGCGTCAGAGGCTTTTGGAGCCGAGGTCGTGATGACCTCGGACACCTGTGGCAACGGCACCGAGCGCTGTGCCGAAGCGCACCAGGCGCTGGGCGCTGGGTACGAGATTGTGGTCAACTTGCAAGGGGACGCGCCCCTGACCCCGGCCTGGTTCATCGAGGGGTTGGTGGCTGGACTGCGCGCAGCGCCTGATGCCGAGATTGCCACACCGGTGCTGCGTTGCGACGGAGCGACCTTGCGCGGGTTCCTCGAAGATCGAAGGGCCGGCCGTGTTGGCGGCACGACCGCGGTTTTTGGCGTGGCTGGTCAGGCGATGTACTTCTCCAAAGAAGTGATCCCTTACACGAATGGCACCTATGCGGATGATGCGGATACGCCCGTGTTCCATCACGTTGGCGTTTACGCCTACCGACCCGATGCCTTGGCTGCCTATCCGACGTGGCCCGTGGGCCCATTGGAGACACTGGAAGGGTTGGAACAGCTGCGTTTTCTTGAAAACGGACGTCAGGTTCTGTGTGTCGAAGTTGAGGCGCGAGGCCGCCAGTTCTGGGAGTTGAACAACCCCGCCGATGTTCCCCGGATCGAAGCAATGATGGCAGAAATGGGAGTGGCATGACGCAACCGACGGTCAGTGTTGTGGTGGTAAGCCGCGACCGGCCGACCGCGCTGACATGGTGCCTGACCGGGGTGTCCCAGCTTCAGTATCCGGTATTCGAGGTCGTGGTTGTTGCGGACCCAGCCGGTTGTAGTGCCCTGCGGGCGGGACCATTTGCCGATCAAGTCAAGCTGGTTGAATTTGACCGGCCAAACATTTCCGAAGCGCGTAACCTTGGTATCAGCCATGCGGCGGGCGACATCGTGGCGTTCATCGATGACGATGCCGTGCCTGAGCCAAGCTGGCTTCACCAGCTCGTTGCACCAGCAGACCGACAGCATGTTGCGGCAGTTGGTGGCTTTGTTCGGGGGCGGAATGGTATCTCTTGGCAATGGCAGGCGCGTACCGTGGACACGATGGGTGCCGCACAGCCATTGGACGTTAGCCCGAACCGGGCGACCCTTTTGACACCCAAGGGACGGCGCGCAACCAAGACCGAAGGCACGAACATGGCCGTGCGCCGTGACGTGTTAGTGACGCTGGAGGGGTTCGATCCCGGTTTTGCATTCTATCTTGATGAAACCGATCTGAACTTGCGTTTGGCTCGTGGCGGGTATGTAACGGCCATCGTGCCGATGGCAGAAGTGCATCATGGGTTCGCGGCAAGCCCGCGCAGGCGTCAGGATCGTGTTCCACGCGACCTGTTTGATATCGGGTCAAGTTGGGCGGTTTTTCAGCGCAAATACCTCTCTGAACACCAGCGCCGAGACCATTGGCGTGCCATCCGAAGCAGCGAGCGCAGGCGGGTGTTGACCCATATGGTTGCCGGGCGGCTGTTGCCTCGCGATGTGCGCCATCTGCTTTCGCGTCTGGACAAGGGCTATAGTCAGGGGTTGATGCGTCAGCGCGGTGGCGCGCAAGTCTCACGCAGTCCGATCTCTGCGTTCAAGCCCTTTCCGTGGCAACGACGGACATCCGTTGTGTTGGCCGGGCGGAGCTGGCAGCGCGAACGTCTTCGCACCGAGGCAGCCAAGCGCGTAGAGCAGGGCGAAATTGTATCGCTTTTTTTGTTCTCACCGACTACGCTACGGCATCGCGTGGGCTTTGATCCTGCTGGATTCTGGGAACAAAGTGGTGGCCTGTTCGGCAAATCAAACCGCAACGCGCCGGTGTTTCGAATGTTCAGCTTTGGCGAACGTGTCGCAGCAGAAACAAGCCGCATCGGCAAACAGCGGCTGATTGATTAGCGAATTTTGGCGCGTCTGGGCAACACTTAGCCTGTGCTGACCGGGATTAGGGAATTGGACATTCGTTTGACGCAGTTTAGTAGTAATCACGTTGATAATACGTGTTTTGTAAGCAGAGGGTGACTATGCGCAAAAAGGTGACCAAGGCGATCTTTCCGGTTGCGGGTTTGGGAACGCGATTCCTGCCAGCGACAAAATCGGTGCCAAAGGAAATCATGACACTCGTTGACCGCCCGTTGATCCAGTACGCGATTGATGAAGCGCGTGCCGCCGGGATCAAGGAGTTCATTTTTGTCACCTCGCGCGGTAAAGGGGCGCTCGAAGACTACTTTGACCACGCGCCAACACTCGAACAGGAGCTGCGCAAAAAGGGCAAAGACCAGCTTCTTGAGACCCTCAAGGACACCAATATGGAAAGCGGGGCAATTGCCTATATCCGCCAGCACAAGGCGCTTGGCCTTGGGCACGCCGTATGGTGCGCACGCCGCTTGATCGCGAACGAACCCTTTGCTGTGATCCTGCCGGATGACGTGATTGCTGCGGACACGCCTTGTCTGCAACAGATGGTGGAAGCTTACAACGAAACCGGCGGCAACATCGTGGCCGCCATGGAAGTTCCGCCTGAGCGTGCGTCCTCTTATGGTGTGCTCGACATCAAGAACGATATGGGCCATCTGGTCGAAGCCAAAGGTATGGTCGAAAAACCCCCGGCAGGCGAAGCACCCTCGAACCTAGCCGTGATCGGACGCTACATTCTGACCACCAAGGTTCTTCGATCGCTCAACCAGATGAAGTCGGGCGCAGGCGGGGAAATCCAGCTGACGGATGCAATTGCCAGCGAAATTGGCGGGGAGGATGGCGTGTACGGCTTCCGTTTCCGCGGTCAGCGCTTCGATTGTGGATCCAAATCCGGTTTCCTGCAGGCTACCGTTGCCTTTGGTCTGGCGCGGGATGAATTGCGGGATGACCTGCTTGGCTATATTCGTGATGTTGTCCAAATGGACAAAGCTGCCGAGTAACTCAGGACTTTGACGTGAAACATGTTCTTGTGACGGGGGGCGCGGGATACATCGGTTCCCACGCCTGCAAAGCGTTACGCGCTGCTGGATACGTACCCGTCACTTTTGACAATCTGGAAACGGGCTGGCGTGACGCCGTCAAGTTCGGCCCGTTTGTCCAGGGCGACCTGTTGGATCGCGCCGCGCTTGATGCGGCTTTTGCAAAATACAAACCAGTTGCGGTCATGCATTTTGCAGCCCTCAGTCAAGTCGGCGAAAGCATGCAAAATCCGGGCCGATATTGGCGCAACAATGTCTTGGGCTCCCTGACGTTGATCGAGGCGGCAGTGGCTGCCCAATGTCTTGATTTTGTGTTCTCTTCCACATGCGCCACCTATGGCGATCAAGACAACGTTGTCCTTGATGAAGACAGCGCACAACATCCCATCAACGCCTACGGTGCATCCAAGCGCGCGATCGAGGATATCCTGCGCGATTTCGAGGCAGCCCATGGCCTGCGGCACGTAATATTCCGCTATTTCAACGTGGCGGGTGCTGATCCAGAGGCGGAGGTGGGTGAATTTCATCAGCCCGAAACGCATCTTGTTCCGTTGATGCTGGATGCCATCGCTGGAAAACGTGACGCGCTGACGGTGCATGGCGCCGACTATGACACACCTGACGGCACCTGCATCCGCGATTATGTCCATGTCTGCGATCTGGTGGATGCCCATGTGTTGGGCCTGAACTGGTTGGAAAATGGCAAAGATAGCCGCGTGTTCAACCTTGGAACGGGAAGCGGGTTTTCCGTTCGGGAGGTGATTGACCATTCCCGGGCCGTAACAAATCAGGCAGTACCCTATGTGGACGGAGAACGCCGTCCAGGCGATTGCACCAAGCTGGTATCAGGTTCCACACGGGCAGAAACGGAGCTGGGGTGGACCCCAACCCGGTCTACGCTGGAAACGATGATCACCGATGCATGGAGATGGCATCAAACTGGCCACTACGACACATAATCCACGCTCAACGAAGTCATATGTGGCAAGTGCGTCTTCAGCTTATCGGATGCGATGGAAGCGTCGACGTCTCTTGTGGCGATCATGGCGCAGCCGACACCAATTGACATGCATTGCCGACAGGACCGCACTGATTGGACGGAATGATTTGGTCGCTGTGATGACCCTGCGCAATGAACTGCAGCGACTGCCTCATTTCTTTGAATACTATCGTGCGCTTGGGGTCAGCCATTTTCTTGTTATCGACAATCACAGTGACGATGGAACAGCAGACTTCCTGGCGGATCAACCTGACACCTCGGTTTGGTGGACCCCGTCTAGTTATCGCGCCGCCCGGTTTGGCGTTGATTGGATGACGTGGTTACAGATGCGGTATTGCAGCGGCCTGTGGTCTCTTATGTTGGATGCGGATGAGCTGCTGGTGTATGCGCACCATGAAACCAGAAGTCTGGCCGAGTTGACGCAATGGCTGGAAGCGCAGGGCCGGTCGGTATTTGGCACGATGATGCTTGACTTGTATCCGCGCCAGCCTTTGGGACATCAAGAATACAACATCGGCGAAGACCCGTTGCACTGCGTGCAATGGTTCGATTCAGGACCGTATCGGGCGCAACGACAGTTGCCCGTTCACAACCTTTGGGTACAGGGCGGCGTGCGCGAACGCGTATTCTTTCAGAATGCGCCGCAGCGTTCACCAACGCTGAACAAGATACCGTTGATCAAATGGCATCATTCATTCGCATACTTGAACTCGTGCCATTCGGCGTTGCCTCCGCGGTTGAACCGTGAATTTGATGGTCCCGGGTCTGACATGCCATCCGGCGTCTTGCTTCACACCAAGTTTCTGCCTGATATTGTGGAGAAAGCGCGCGAGGACAGGAGCAGACAGCAGCATTTCGCAGAGCCAAATGCAATGTTGGGCTATTACGATGCCATATTGGATCACCCGTGTATGTGGACGCCGGAGTCGGTCAAATACGAGGGTTGGCAACAGTTGGAAGCGCTTGGTTTGATGTCGTCTGGGGGATGGAAGTAACGGAAGTTGGCGCGTTCAAGTCCGCTTCGCAGCGGCAACTTTGGTGAAATCGATAAAAAATTCTGGTAACTGTTTGTAAGTTCGTTGCCCGTACACACAAAAATGGGCCAAATAGAGTCCGAGAGCAAACCGGAAACCTCTGATTTCGAACTGAAAACAGGGTTTGTCGAAGGAATGGAACAAACAGGTGGGCGTTTGGAACTCCTATAAAATGCGCTTGCGACGGAAGCGCCGCATTGTCCGTGCGATGCGGAAGTCCAGAGAGTTGCACAAAGTGCAGGACCGGACGCATCTTATCCGGCCCAACGATCTGTTGTTGTTCTGCACATTTCGCAATGAAAGCGTGCGTCTTCCGTACTTTCTGTCTTACTACCGTGATCTTGGGGTCAATCACTTTTTCTTTGTGGACAATGACAGCACAGATGCTGGCATTGATCATCTTGTCGGGCAGGATGATATCTCGATCTGGCATACGCAAGGCAGTTACAAGTCCGCCACCTTCGGTGTGGATTGGCTGAATTGGTTGCAACGAAAATACGCGCATGGTCACTGGACGCTTGTCGTCGATCCGGATGAGTTCTTTGTCTATCCATTCTGTGACACACGACCACTGAGAGCGTTGACGGATTGGTTGGATGCTTCATCAATCCGGTCCTTCTCGGCGATGCTCCTGGATATGTACCCGAAGGGTAGGCTGGATGAACAACCGTATTCCTCAGGCCAAAATCCGTTGGAAATTGCCAGCTGGTTCGATAGCGGCAACTACACGATTTCCAAGAATGAAAGTATGGGCAACCTTTGGATTCAAGGAGGTCCACGTGCCCGTGCCTTTTTCCCCGACGAGCCTGCACAAGCCCCGGCGTTGAACAAGATTCCGCTGGTTAAATGGAATCGGAGATATGCTTATGCCAGCTCCACACATATGCTTTTGCCGCGCGGTCTGAACCAGGTCTATGATGAATGGGGCGGCGAAAAGGCGTCGGGCGTGCTGTTGCATGCCAAGTTCCTCGACACGTTTGCTACCAAAGCATCGGAAGAGCTTGATCGCAAGCAGCACTATGCGGCGTCGATCGAGTACAAGGCCTATGCCGCCACACAGCGCGACGATCCGGACCTGTGGTGCAAATGGTCTGAGAAGTACATCAACTGGCGTCAGCTAGAGATTCTAGGGCTAATGTCCAAGGGGAACTGGGCATGACCGTCGGTATCGTCATGCTCGTGCACACCGCACTTGATCGCGCGGAACAGGCGGCGCGCTTCTGGGCGATGGGTGGATGTCCGGTTGTGATCCATGTCGATGTGAATGTGCCGAAAAAAAAATATGTCGCATTTGCCAAGGCTCTGTCCGACGTTCCGACCATCAAATTCTCAAAGCGCTTCCGATGTGAATGGGGAACATGGAGCATTGTCGCTGCCAGTCAGGCAGCGTCTGAGCTCATGTTGAATGAATTTGCGGACGTGCGGCATGTTTACCTCGCTTCGGGTTCATGCCTGCCTCTGCGCCCGGTCGAGGAATTGGTGGACTACCTCGCCGCCCGTCCGCGCACGGACTTCATCGAAAGTGCGACGACCGCGGATGTACCTTGGACCGTCGGCGGCCTCGATCATGAGAGGTTTACGTTGCGCTTCCCGTTTTCCTGGAAACGTCAGCGAATTCTGTTCGACAAATACGTTGAGCTTCAGCGCAGGCTTGGACTGAAGCGCAAGATACCGGCTGGCCTGGTTCCGCACATGGGCAGCCAATGGTGGTGCCTGACACGGCAAACGCTGTCAGCGATCCTTCAAGGTCCGGACCGCAAAGAATATGACGCCTATTTCAAACAGGTGTGGATACCTGACGAAAGCTACTACCAAACGCTTGCTCGTCAGTACGCGATTGAAATTGAAAGCAGGTCGCTGACGCTGTCAAAGTTCGACTTTCAGGGCAAGCCCCACATCTTTTACGACGATCACTTGCAACTCCTGCGGCGGTCTGATTGTTTTGTCGCCCGCAAGATCTGGCCCCATGCCAACCGACTGTACGACGCATTCCTGACGGACCCAGCCGGTGCGATGAAGCGCACGGAACCCAACCCCGGCAAAATCGACCGCATCTTCGCCAAAGCGGTCGAGCGAAGAACGCGCGGGCGGCCCGGTTTGTATATGCAAAGCCGTTTTCCGAACGAAGACTGGGAAAACGGTGTGACCGCTGCTCCCTACTCGGTTTTCCAAGGCTTTACCGAGATTTTCGAGAATTTCGAACCCTGGCTTGCCAAAGCAACGGGCGCGCGCGTCCACGGGCATCTCTTTCACCCTGACCGGGCCGAATTTGCAGAAGGTCAGGCCACGCTGAACGGTGCGCTTAGCAACAGTGCGAAGACACGTGACTACAATCCGAACTCGTTTCTAGCGAACCTGATATGGAACACGCGGGGCGAGCGGCAATGCTTCCAGTTTGGCCCCGGTGACAACCAGGATATCAATTGGCGTGTGGCCAAAGACCCGAACGCCCAGATCTCTGTCATCTCGGGTGCATGGTCTGTACCCCTGTTCCGCTCGAACATGAACTTTATGGACATTCGAAAGGAAGCAGCACGCCTGCAAAAGATCGAAAGTGATCACCTGAACGTGTTGCGATCACCATACGCCAAGGCACGTATTCGCGTGTGGACAATGGCGGAATTCGTTGAGGCGCCGATGGAACCACTTCAGGGCATTCTGGATGAAATTGGTTTGACCCATACCCGCCGCCTGTCCGAAGTGCCGAAGCTTGCAAATCTCACGGGCTTTGGTCAATTCCTTCAAAATCTCAAAAACCAAGGGATGCACCCGTACCTGATGGGCGATTTTCCTGTTGCGCTGGGCCCAAAGCCTGCCCCGGACCCTGCGCGCAAACCCTACTTGGTGCGCTGATCTGATATGGCCAAATTCGACTACTTTGTCGTGTTCGCGGAGATGCGCACAGGTTCGAACTTTTTGGAAACCAATCTGAATGCTTTTGACGGGTTGTCGTGTCATGGTGAGGCGTTCAATCCGTTCTTCATTGGGTATCCGAACACCGATAAGGTTCTTGGTGTCACTCAGGAAATGCGGGACGCAGACCCTAAAATACTGCTGCGCGAGATTAAGAAGACAACAGACCTGAGTGGCTTTCGGTATTTCCACGATCATGATCCCCGCATCTTTGACAAGGTCATAGATGATCCTAAATGCGCCAAGATCGTGCTGACCCGGAATCCTGTCGACAGCTATGTGTCATGGAAGATTGCACAAGCAACGGGTCAGTGGAAGCTGACCGACGTGAAGGCGCGGAAGGATGGAAAGGCAACCTTTGTTGCCGATGAATTTGCCTCACATCTCAGCGCTTTGCAGGACTTCCAGGTGACGTTGCTGAATCGGTTGCAGTCTTCTGGGCAAACCGCATTTTATTTGGCTTACGAGGATCTACAGAGCCTTTCGGTCATGAACGGCCTGGCAAAATGGCTTGGTGTCGACGACCAGCTGGACTCATTGGACAAAAGCCTGAAGGTGCAAAATCCCAGCGCCCTGTCAGACAAGGTAAGCAATTTCGGTCAAATGGCCGAGGCCTTATCGGGTGTGGACCAGTTCAATCTAACCCGGACACCCAACTTCGAACCGCGGCGCGGGGCAGCCGTGCCGACCTACTTTGCCAGTCAGTCGCAACCGCTTCTGTATGTGCCAATCCGGGGTTGGCCGAATGACCCAGCGCTACGTTGGCTGCAGGTGCTCGACAAGGCCAAGGGGGTCAAACCGGAATCGAAACTGTCCCAGAACGGTTTGCGCGACTGGATGCGAGCCAATCCCGGACACCGCAGCTTCTCAGTACTGCGCCACCCCCTTGACCGGGCGCATGCCGTGTTCTGTCATCGTATTTTGAACGCAGGCCAAGGCGGATATGGCGGCATTCGCACCACTTTGGGCAAGCGGTATAAACTGACGTTGCCCGAGGATCCTGCGGATCCGTCCTACGACAAGGCGGCCCACCGGGATGCCTTTGCGGCTTTCCTTCGGTTTCTCAAGTCGAACTTGAACGGTCAAACTGCTGTACGTGTAGATCCGGATTGGGCCAGCCAATCGAAGACGATCGAAGGGTTTGCAGAGTTTGCGTTGCCGCATCGTCTGATGCGGGCTGAAACACTGGCACATGAACTGGCGGAACTTGGCGCTTCCGTCGGACTGGCAGAAGCTCCTGCACTCG
This sequence comes from uncultured Tateyamaria sp., assembly GCF_947496075.1. Classification (GTDB taxonomy): domain Bacteria; phylum Pseudomonadota; class Alphaproteobacteria; order Rhodobacterales; family Rhodobacteraceae; genus Tateyamaria. The sequence continues at coordinate 759,864 of NZ_CANMBJ010000004.1, read as the reverse complement.
ATGGCCACATCAACGATATGCCTCACACGCTGACTGATATCTATGATACGGAAATCGAGGATTTGGCGCGTGCAGCTTACACGCGCGACTACCTGATGTTCGGTTTCAAGGATTGGGTGCCGGTTTAAGCGGCTTGCGCGGGTTTCGCTTCGTTCAGAATTGCAAACAATGTGCTCGCGTCTGGGTTGGCGCGCAATTTGTTGCAGATTGCGGCGTCGCGAAGGGTTCGCGACACCAGGGCCAATGCCTTGAGGTGTTCCACACCAGCCTCTTCAGGCGCAAACAGGGCAAAAGCAATGTCGACCGGCTGGCGGTCGACCGCGTCGAAATCTATGGGTTTGTCGAGCAGAACAAAGGCACCCATCACGTCCGAAATGCCATCCAGACGTGCGTGTGGCAGTGCGACACCATGGCCCACGCCGGTTGGCCCCAGCGCTTCACGCGCAATAAGAGACTCAACAACGAGCGCTGCATTCAGGTCATAGGCTGACTGCACAAGATCACCGATCTCGTGAAAAAGCCGTTTCTTGGACGAGGCGGAGGTAACAACCTTGACCGCCTCGGGTTTCAGAAGAGTCCCAAAGTTCATTCTGCTCTCTCGTCGGTGCGCCGAAGCACCGATCCCTTACGGGTCGATCCAACCTATGTTCCCGTCTTCGCGACGGTAGACCACGTTCAGCCCGTCTTTTCCTTCGTTTCGGAACACCAACACTGGGGCGCCCGCCAATTCCATTTGCATGACCGCTTCACCAACCGACAGCGATGGAATCTTGGTTTCCATCTCGGCCACGATCATGGGTTGCAGCGTCTCGGGTTCCGAGTCGCCCGCTCCTTCGTCAGACGCGAGGATATAAGAGGCCGCGCCAGAGAGTTCAACAGGCTGCGCGCGTTCCTTGTGATGGTCCTTGAGACGGCGTTTGTACCGCCTCAACTGCTTCTCCATTTTTTCGGAACATCCGTCAAAAGCTGCATATATTTCAATGGCATGGGCCTTAGCCTGAGCGGTCAGACCGGTGGACAGGTGCACCGTCGCTTCACATACGAATTCATGTGCAGACTTGGAAAACACCACTTGGGCATTTGTCGGGCGTTCGGCATATTTCTGTACAACCGCGCCCAAATCGTCCCGCACATGGGTTTGCAGCGCTTCGCCGATATCGATCTGTTTGCCACTGATTTGATACTGCATTCTTGCTCCTTCTGATGTGTCCGCAATGCATGTTCCGTGCCGCCAAGATGCTGGCGGCGTTATGTTTTTAGAATTGCGGAAAAGGCACGTCGTGACCGTGATCTATGTCAAAACCCTTAGGCGGGGTGACAGTGTTGCAGATCTTGGTCAGCGTAAAAGCCATACTGTCATTGCACGCCAAAAGTGCACTCGGAGTCAATGAAAAGCGGACATGGCAAGCGCGCCGTTGCTCAGCCGATACGGAAGTTTTCGCCAAGATAGACACGGCGCACATTTTCATTCTGCACCACGTCTTGCGGTGTACCTGACATGAGCACCTGCCCGTCATGCAGGATATAGGCACGGTCCACGATTTCGAGGGTTTCACGCACATTGTGATCCGTAATCAGGACGCCAATGCCCCGCTTCTTCAAATCCGCAACAAGATGCCGGATATCTCCGACAGAGATCGGATCGACCCCGGCAAATGGTTCGTCGAGCAGCAGATATTTCGGATTTGCAGCCAGCGACCGCGCAATCTCGACCCGACGCCGTTCCCCACCTGACAGGGCCAACGCGGGGGCACGGCGCATGTGTTCAATGGAAAATTCGCTCAACAACTCTTCGAGCCGCTCACGCCGCTTGTGTCGATCGGGCTCAACGATATCGAGGATGGCAAGGATATTGTCCTGCACGCTCAGCCCCCGGAAGATGCTCATCTCTTGCGGCAGGTACCCAATACCCATTTGCGCGCGGCGGTACATGGGCAAGCTGGTTACGTCCGTTCCATCCAGGGTGACGGTGCCGCCTTCCGGTGTCACCAACCCGGCCACGGCATAGAAAGTCGTTGTTTTTCCGGAGCCATTGGGACCCAGCAATGCAACAACCTCACCCCGATTCAACTCCATCGAAAAATCGCGAATGACCAGTTTCTTGCGATACGACTTGCGCAGGTGCGATATGCGCAGACCGGACGACCCGCCCGCCACTTTCAGATTGGGTCTGGCCATCAGTTGTTGCCAGTCTGCAGAATTGTTTTCACGCTGCCTTGCATCCGTGCGGTGCCGTCATCCAGGTTCACAGTCATGCGATCGGATGAGATGGCGCTTTGCCCCTGGGCCAGCAAGACGTCGCCGGTCATGACGATCAATCCCGTATCGATACTGTAGTCGGCGCGCTGCGACTCGGCTGCGTCTGGGCCGGATACCAAGGTTACGCCGCCCGTCGCCTCCATCCGTTCGATACCCGCCTGATCCTCGCGATAGATCACCAGCACGCGGGGGGCCGACAGCCGCATCTCACCCTGACCGATCACCACATTTCCGGTAAAGATGGCGGCGCCGGTGGTCTGATCCACATTCAACTCGTCTGCACTTACCTCTACCGGGGCTGACGTATCCTGCCTTATGGCGCCGAATGCGACCTGCGTTCCCTGGGCGTAGAGCGGTGTAATCAGGCCGATCGTGATCAGGCAGGCTATAACACGCAAAATAGTCACGGATTTATCACTCTTCCAATTCTTCAGGGCGGTATACCAACTTTACGCCCTTTGTGAAAATCAAATGGGCGTTTTCGCCATTGTCTGTTTTTTCGAGCGTCATTTGACCCGCTTCAAGGGTCCCAGACAGGCCAGTGCCAGCGACTGGGCCAGGTGACCTCACCGTCATATTCTCGAAATCGGTTAAAAGTTCGTCTGAATTCAGTTTGTAACCGGTCGATGTTGTGATCACGACGTTCCCCGCCAACGACGATGCGCCATAGGCAAGGTCAAACTCGCCCGTGTCGGAAAACAGGACAACACGCGTTCCCGAAGACAGGTCGATATGCGCCGCCAGGTCGGTTGCTGCGTTGTTCTGGTCGTTGGCGGTCGCCATTGTCCCAGCCGATACAGAAATACGGTCACCGCTCGAAGATGTGCCGGAATAGAACGGTGCAGTCACTTGCTGCCCGCGCAAACGCTCTTGGATTTCGGTGTCCGCGAAGGGGATAGAGGCAACAGGGTCAATGTTCCGCGACAACAGGAACAGCGTCGATAGCAAACCAAGTGCTGTCAGTGGCAACAGCACCTTGAGCCAAGCGACGAGTTTTGAATAGCCGTCCATGCCATGTCCCTTAACCCAATCCCACGCGCAAACAGTCGTGGATATGCAAAATCCCCTGCGGCTTGCCTGGCGCATTCGCGTCCTCGGCAAACACGCATGTGATCTTGCGCGCATTCATCACCGCCACCGCCTCTTCAGCGAGGGCGGCAACGTCGATCGTTGTGGGGGAGGTGGTCATCACATCGGCTGCTGTCAAGGACAACAGCCCGTCCATGTGCCGCCGCAGGTCACCGTCAGTGATGATCCCCGCCAGTGTGCCATCATTTGCGGTTACGCCCACGACCCCGAGGCTTTTCTGGCTGATTTCAATCAGAGCATCTGCCATCGGAGTGTCTTTGCCGACCAATGGCATCGCGGCGCCAGTATGCATTAGGTCGCTCACGCGGCTCAGCTTGGCCCCCAGCTTGCCGCCTGGGTGGAACTCGCGGAAATGCTCTTCCGTAAACTCCCGATGCTCCATCAATGCCACGGCAAGGGCATCACCCATTGCAAGGGTCAACGTGGTCGAGGTTGTTGGAACCACACCGGTGCCGCAGGCTTCGCCGAGATCAGGTAATTGCAGGACCGCGTCGCAGGCGCGACCCAAAGCGCTCTTGGGCGCTTTGGTAATTCCGATCAGCGGGATTTCGAAGCGGCGTGAAAAGGCGATCATGTTCGCCAGTTCCGGCGCTTCGCCCGAATTGGAAATGGCAAGCACCACGTCTGATCGCGTGACCATGCCAAGATCGCCATGGCTTGCTTCAGCCGGGTGCACGAATTGCGCTGGCGTGCCCGTGCTGGCAAGCGTCGCCGCAATTTTGCGCGCGATATGGCCAGATTTGCCGATCCCCGTGACAATGATTCGACCATTGGCATTCAAGAGCAAGTCAATCGCCGCGCGAAAGCTATCATCGAGCTGGTCCGCCATGACGGTCAGCGCTTCGGCCTCGGTACGGATGACCCGTTTGGCAGTGTCGATAAAGGGGGTCTTGCTGGTCATGAGTGCGCAAAGATGTCCGTGTCGGGCCAGCCCGCAAGGTCCAGGCGCGCACGCATCGGCAGGAAATCGAAACAGGCTTGCGCCATCTCCATTCGACCTTCACGCTCCAGACGTTCGTTCAGTGCGTCGCGCAGCTTGTGCAGGTACAAAACATCGGATGCGGCGTATTCCAGCTGAGCGTCGGTCAGCGTGTCCGCACCCCAGTCACTGGACTGCTGCTGTTTCGATATGTCGATACCCAACATTTCCTGCAAAAGGTTCTTCAACCCATGCCGGTCCGTGTAAGTGCGGATCAAGCGGCTTGCGATCTTGGTGCAATAAACAGGGGCCGTGACAGCGCCAAAGGCATTGAGCATGGCGGCAATATCGAACCGACCGAAGTGAAATAGCTTCAACACATTCGGGTCCTCGAGCAAGCGGCACAGGTTTGGTGCCTCGGTCTGGCCCAGCTTGATCTGCACGATATGCGCGTTGCCATCACCGCCCGACAATTGCACGACGCACAGCCGGTCGCGGTGCGGGTTCAGGCCCATGGTTTCACAGTCGATGGCGACAACCGGCCCAAGATCCAGATCATCGGGCAGGTCGGAAATATGCAGGTGGTTTGTCATGCGCCCGCTATAACGCGCGTTACGCCGTTGGGAAAGCGCGGTTTATCCTGCCTTGATTGCATCCAGGTCGGGCCTCGGGAATCGCATAAGCAGGTGTGACACCAACGCGCGGCAGTCATGCCCACGCCAGTCCGATGAATGTGCTGCGCGCGGCAGGTCGGGGTGCTTCAACGTCAGTCGCCGCCATGCGTGTACGATCAAAACCCTAAGGGCCGCCGTTTGCAACGCGCTCAACTCGTCTTCAAGCTCCTCCTTGATGTCGGTTAGAACGGCGTGAAGCGATTTGTACGCATCGCGCATTGCCTCAGTCTCGATTTGCGCACCCAACCATGTCGGCAAGGATTGCGGCGCCAGTTGCATGGCATCTGCGGGAATTGCGGCTGACGGTCCGCAAAGAAACACGCGTGGTGCGACTTGCGCGAATTGGGTCGGGTCAAGCTCGACCGGAGCACCGGTCAGGATCACGACAGCCTCGGCGTCCTGCGGTTGACCATAAATGCGCCCCCGGGCGGCATCACTGTCACTCTGCCCCTTCGGCGTCAGGCTGTGCAGGCTGGTCCGGCCCAGCTTCTCTGACCCGACCCACCCATCGCTTCGTAGTCTATGCAAGGCAACACGCGAGGCTTCCGGCTTGATCCCGATTTCGGCCATTATAGCCGACAAAGTGGGGCCTTCAAGCGGTCGATCCGGTGCCAAATCACCAAAAACAGTCACTAACAAGGACCAAACGCGCATGGGCCCCAGATCACTCAGGCTGCTTATGGCTTGGGAATAGGTGTCAGTAGGCATTCATCGTCAACAGTTCGTATTCGGCCACCGCCTCGTCATCCTGATTGGTGAGGGTCACGTGCCAGCGTACCTCTCCATATTCGTCGTTGCGCGGCGTCTTGGCCTTGACCGTCAGCCGCACCTTGATGCTGTCGCCCGCTTCGACCGGTTTCATGAAGCGTAAGCTATCAAGACCGGTATTGGCCAGAACCGGCCCGGGATCAGGCTGCACAAACAACCCGGCAGCAAAGCTGAGCAGCAGATAACCATGCGCCACCCGGCCTGGGAAGAACGGATTCGCCTTGGCCGCGTCGTCGTCCATATGGGCATAGAACGTGTCGCCAGTGAAATGGGCGAAAGTCTCGATATCATCCAGCGTCACCTCGCGCGACGGGCTGTTGAAGGTGTCACCGAGTGCAAGTTCGCCAAAGGGCCGCGTGAAAGGATGTGGTTTGTCAGAGGTTTCGATTGCACCCGGCACCCAGCGCTGCCCGATTGCCGTCAGGATGTCAGGGCTGCCTTGGACCGCCGTCCGCTGCATGTAGTGTTTGACCGCACGGATGCCGCCCAACTCTTCGCCGCCGCCAGCCCGTCCTGGACCGCCATGCACCATGTGCGGCAGCGGCGCACCATGCCCCGTCGCCTCGGACATGCTGTCACGGTTGTTGAAATAGAGCCGCCCGTGGAACGCAGCCGAGGTCATCGTGATCTCGCGCGCAACATCTCTGTCGTGGGTGATGACGGACGCCACCAACGATCCCTTGCCGCGGTTCAACAACTCGGCGGCATGGGCAACATCTCGATATGGCATGACGGTCGAGACGGGGCCAAAGGCTTCCACATCATGCACGGCCTGTGCCGCGTCGGGGTCTGCGCAGTGAAACAGCATTGGCGGCAGGAATGCGCCGCGACTGTCCGCCATTGCGAAGGCCTCAGGATCGCCGAACACATGTTCGGCCTCCGCCCCGATCTCGATCGCCTTCTCCAGCACGTCGATCTTCTGCGCGCTTGAGACAAGCGCACCCATCTTCGTGGCCTTATCCCGGGGGTCGCCGATGGTAACCTTGCCCAGCCGTTCAGCAATCGCGTCGATCACTGCCTCCACTTGCGCGCCTGGCACCATGATCCGGCGAATAGCGGTGCATTTCTGCCCCGCCTTCGCCGTCATCTCGCGCTGCACTTCCTTTATGAACAGATCGAATTCAGGCGTCCCTGGACCCGCATCCGGGCCAAGGATCGACGCATTCAAACTGTCCTGCTCAGCCGTGAACCGGACCGCGTTGCCCAAAAGGTTGGCGTTACTGCGCAGTACGCGCGCCGTATCGGCGGACCCGGTGAAGGTCACCACATCCTGACAATCCAGATGATCCAGCAGATCGCCAATACCCCCCGACACCAGCTGCAATGCACCTTCGGGCAGCAGGCCGCTGTCCATCATCAAATGCACACACGCCTCGGTCACATAGGACGTTGCCGTGGCAGGCTTCACAATGGCGGGCACGCCTGCCAGCAGCGTCGGCGCGACCTTTTCCAGCATCCCCCAAACGGGGAAGTTGAACGCATTGATATGCACCGCCACCCCTTGCAGCGGCGTGCAGATATGTTGCCCATGAAACTGGCCCGACCGGCCCAACTGCTCTGGCGCGCCATCCAGATACACTTGCGCATCCGGCATCTCGCGCCGCCCCTTCGAGGCAAAGACCAGCATCGTGCCAATGCCACCATCCACGTCGATCAGGTGATCGGCCTGCGTCGCACCCGTGTCAAAGCTCAGATCATACAGCACCTGACGATGTTCGCGCAGATGCAGGGCCAGTGCCTTGAGCATCCGTGCCCGGTCGTGAAAGGTCATTGCCCGCAGCGCCGTGCCACCCACGTCCCGCGCATATGCGCGCATGCCCTGCACGTCCAAACCGTCGTTCCCGGCCTCGGCAATCACGTCCCCCGTGATGGCGCTGGCAATTGACCGGGCGCCGGACCCGGGCGGCACCCACGCACCGGCGGCGAAAGAATGAACCTGGCGCATGATGCCCCCCTAGTGTTGATCGTAGTCGATGCTAAGCGTGTCGCTGATCGGATAGCATTGGCAGGTCAGGACAAAGCCTGCCTCGACCTCGTAATCCTCAAGCGCGTGATTGGTCAGCATCTCGTATTCGCCCTCGGTCACCTTGGCCTTGCAGGTCGAACAGACGCCCGCCTTACAGGCGAATGGCGCATCCAGAGAATTTGCCAAAGCAGTCTCTAACACTGACGAATCTTTGGTCATTTCCATCTGATGGGTGGTTCCCTCCAGCGTGATCTTCACACTGGTTTCAGCCGCACCCTCGGCCCGTGCGCTCACCGCCTGTTTAGCCAGGCGCCCCTGCTGTCCTGCGCCAAAGAGTTCAAACTTGATCTGGTCCTTGGACAGCCCGTGCGCCTCAAGCGCCTCGGAAATCGCCAACATCATCGGTTCGGGCCCGCAGATGAACGCGGTATCGACGCCATCCACATTGATCCAGGATTTGAACAGCGCTGCGCATTTCTCCTGATCCACACGACCCGAAAACAGGTCGATGTCCTGCCCGGTTTCCAGCACGTGGATCAGGGTGAAGCGACCCATGTAGCGGTTCTTGAGGTCCTCCAACTGTTCGCGGAACATGATCGTGTGCACGGCCCGGTTGGCATAGATCAGGGTGAAGGTGCTGTCAGGTTCGCGGGCAAGTACGGTTTTCAGGATCGACAGAACGGGCGTGATGCCAGACCCTCCTGCGAACCCTATGTATGATTTTCCCTTGTTAGGCTCTATTTCTGTATGGAAGTTGCCCATGGGTGGCATCGCATACAACGTGTCCCCAACCCGCAACTCCGTGTTGGCGTAGGTGGAAAAGGCCCCACCATCCACGCGCTTGACGCCCACCTGCAAATGGCCCTCGTCCAGCCCCGCACAGATCGAATAGTTGCGGCGCAGCTCGGTCCCGTCAAAATCCTGATTGAACGTGAGGTATTGGCCCGGGATGAACCGGAATGCCTCTGGATCTTCGGACTCAAGGGTTAGAACCACCGCATCGCGGATGGTGTGGTGAATGTCTGTCACGGTGAGGGGGTGAAATTGGCTCATATGCACTTGAAGTAATCAAAGGGTTCCAGGCAGTCCGTGCAGCGCCATTGCGCTTTGCAGGGGGTCGATCCGAACTGGCTGATCTTTTTCACATGCGTGGATTGGCAGTGCGGGCACCTGTCTGGCCCACCTGCCGGTTGCGGTGGTGCAATACCATAGCCTTCCAGCTTCGCTTTGCCGGCATCGCTCATCCAATCGGTGGTCCAAGGCGGGGCAATCTGCCTTTTTAGAGACAGGTTTTCGATCCCGTTGGCGCGCAGTGCAGCCTCAATCTCGATATTGATGATGCTGGTCGCAGGACAACCGGAATAGGTCGGCGTCACGGTCACTTCCAGCGTATCACCCTGCCATTGCACATCGCGGATGATCCCCAGATCGACAAGCGAGATGACAGGGATTTCCGGGTCCGGCACGTCGGCCAGCCATGTCCAGACATCCTGTACCGAGGGGCGGGTCGTTACCATGTCGCATCCGGGTAGCTGCGGGGCAGCACTTGCATGGTGGCCAGCATATGCCCCAGATGTTCGGTATGTCGCGCGCCCGTTTTGCCACCGAGATGGGCGAAGTCGCTTTCGGGTCTGGTCAACGTCGCCTCGGCCAGAACGGCCCCAACATGTGCATCAAAGGCGGGACGCAGTGCAGCCATATCGATCAGGTCATCCGTATCGGTACTGAACATTTCGCCGACATAGGGCCAGAGCCGATCAAGGGCCGATTGCATCCTCGCATGGCTTTCTTCGGTTCCGTCACCCAGAGCGATGATCATGTCGCCGGACCGTTCGCGATGGTATGTGACCTCTTTCACCGACTTCTGCGCGATTGCGCTTATCTCGGTATCGTCATGCTCGACCAACTTGGTCAGCGCCTCCAGATGCCAGCTATCAAACAGAAACTGCCGCATCATGGTCACGCCAAAGTCCCGGTTCGGTTGTTCCACCAGCAGCAGGTTGCGGAAGTCCCATGCGTCGCGGTGATAGGCGAGCGTGTCGGCGGTGCGCCCCTCACCTTCACGCTCGGCGGCAAGACGCAACCACAGTTGCGTCTGTCCAATCAGGTCCAATGCCGTGTTGGCAAGGGCAATATCCTCTTCCAGTGCAGGCGCATGCCCGCACCATTCCGACACCCGCTGGCCCAAAACCAACGTGTTGTCGCCCATGCGGATAAGGCCCGTGACGCTCACATCGCCCCCACGTCGTCTGGAATGTCGAAGAAGGTCGGGTGCCGATACACCTTGTCGTCCGCCGGATCGTACAGTGATCCCTTGTCATCGGGGGATGAGGCCGTGATGTCGGCGGCTGGAACCACCCAGATGCTCACACCTTCCTTGCGGCGGGTATAGACATCCCTCGCATTCTGGATCGCGTGCGCGGCATCTGTGGCATGAAGCGAGCCCACATGCCGATGCGACAGCCCGTGCTGCCCACGGATGAACACTTCCCAAAGGGGCCATTCCTGTTTCATCGCGTCACCCCGCTGCCATGGCGCACCGGCGCCATGCTGATGAATCAACCGCATCCCAGCCAAAGGCTCGTTCGGTCGAGCCGTGTTCGACCAGGTGACGCAGCTGTTCCATCGCTTCAGTCAGCGTTGGAATGTGCCCATCGGCCACGTGCCACATCACGAAATGCGGTGTTTTCATCGGCACAAACCAGTTCGTGCCCTTTTCGTAGAACCGCGCATGCAGCGTGTTGAACACGTAGTGTCCAAGGCTGGGCACATCGTCCCAGACGGACAGATTGGCAATCATCTCGGGATCACCCGGGACGGAAATGTCAGTGGCGTTACCGCTGCCTGACTGCATCCGCCAGACAAAGCCAGGGCTGCGTTCCGCCATCGCGTTCATGCGGTCCAGATTGTCCATGAACTCCGCCATGCGCGGATCATCCGTGGGGTAGCGGGCATAGCCCACATTGAGTTGAGCCAGTTTCATTCCGCCGCCACCTTTGCTGCCTGTTTCTTGGCGGCATGCGCCAGCCGCGCCTCGCGCACCCATGCGCCATCATCCCACGCCTTCTGCCGCGCCTCGATCCGTTCGACCGAACAGGGGCCGTTGCCCTTCAACACGTCAAAGAACTCCGACCAGTCAGGTTCGGCAAAGTCATAGCCGCCCTTGTCTTCGTTGAAAGCCAACGTTTCATCGGGGATCGTCAGACCCAGATACTCTGCCTGCGGCACCGTCTGATCGACGAATTTCTGGCGCAGCTCGTCATTGGAATTCATCTTGATCTTCCACGCCATCGACTGCTCGGAATGCACGGATTCCTTATCTGATGGCCCAAACATCATCAGCGACGGATACCAGAAACGGTTCAGGGCATCCTGCGCCATGCGCTTCTGTGCGTCGGTCCCATTCGCCATCTTCATCATGATGTCAAAGCCTTGGCGCTGATGGAACGATTCCTCCTTGCAGATACGCACCATCGACCGGGCGTAAGGGCCGTAGGATGTCCGCTGCAGTGGCACCTGATTCATGATCGCAGCACCATCAACCAGCCAACCCACAGCGCCCATATCGGCCCATGTCAGGGTCGGATATGCAAAGATCGACGAGTACTTCATCCGCCCATCCAACAGCATTTCGGTCAACTCATCGCGGCTCACACCAAGCGTCTCGGCCGCGCAGTACAGGTACAGGCCGTGCCCGGCCTCATCCTGCACCTTGGCCAGCAGGATCGCCTTGCGCTCCAGCGTGGGTGCGCGGGTGATCCAGTTGCCTTCGGGCAGTTGGCCCACGATCTCGGAATGGGCGTGCTGGCCGATCTGGCGGATCAGCGTCTTGCGGTAGCCTGCAGGCATCCAGTCCTTTGGCTCGATCTTCTCGCCCGCGTCGATCCGCGCCTGAAAGGCCGCCAGCTTCTCGGGATCGTCCTGCGACGCTTCGGATTTGATCATCTGTGCATACATCGTCTCAAGCCCTTTCGAGTATCATGGCAACGCCCTGCCCCACGCCCACACACATCGTGCACAGCGCATAGCGGCCACCGGTCCGTTTCAGTTGATAGGCGGCGGTCATCACCAACCGTGCACCCGACATCCCCAAAGGATGCCCCATCGCAATGGCACCCCCCTGCGCGTTCACCCGAGGATCATCATCCGCCACACCAAGGCTGCGCAGCGTCGCCAAGCCCTGCGAGGCAAACGCCTCATTCAATTCAATCACATCCATCTGATCGACGGTCAGTCCTGCGCGCTTCAACACTTTCTCGGACGCCGGCACCGGCCCAATGCCCATCACGCGCGGTTCAACTCCGGCAGCACACATCCCGACAATGCGCGCCATGGGCACCAGTCCCTGCGCCTCAGCCGCCTTGGTCGAGGCGATCAGCATCGCCGCCGCGCCGTCATTCACGCCCGACGCATTGCCTGCTGTCACAGTCATCTCTGGACCATTGATGCCACGCAACCCCGCCAGCTTCTCGACAGACGTGCCGGGACGCGGGTGCTCATCCGTATCGACAACAAGCGGATCGCCTTTGCGCTGCGGGATGGTCACCGGCGCAATCTCTTCAGCAAAGGCTCCCGTTTCATGCGCGGCTGCCCACCGCGTCTGCGACTGCGCGGCAAATGCATCCTGAGCCTCACGTTCGACCTGCCAATCGGCAGCTACGTTGTCGGCAGTCTGCGGCATGGAATCGATTCCATACTCCGCCTTCATCTTCGGGTTCACGAACCGCCACCCGATGGTCGTGTCATAAACCTGATTGGCACGTGAAAACGCCGCCTCCGCCTTGGGCATGACAAAGGGCGCCCGGCTCATGCTTTCGACCCCACCGGCAATGACCATGTCCATGTCACCCGCCTTGATGCCACGGGCGGCAATGCCTACCGCATCCATGCCAGAGGCGCACAAACGGTTCACCGTGATGCCCGGTACATCGACGGGCAGGCCCGCCAGCAGCCCTGCCATGCGGGCCACATTGCGATTATCCTCACCCGCCTGATTGGCACAGCCCATGACGACATCATCGACACTCGCCCAATCCATGTCCGGGTTGCGCGCCATCAGCGCCGCGATAGGAGCCGCTGCCAAATCATCAGCGCGAACGCCGGACAAAGCACCGCCATATCGCCCAATGGGCGTGCGCTGCGCGTCACAAATCCATGCGTCCATGAAACTCCTCCTATTTGGAAAATAGAGCGTGCGGCGATTCCGATCAATGATAAATGTTACACTTGTATGTGTAGTGACCGAAATTCCGTAACGCTTTCTCGCAGCCACTGGACCATTCCGCATGTGCGCTGTTCTATGCGGGCATCGACCTCAACCACATCGGATCACCCCATGGATCGCGCCGCCATCGTTCACGACAACTTCCACCGGCGGCTCAGGGCCAATGACCTGCCAACGGGCAGTGACGCTGGCGCCATGGATGCCGAAACGCTTTTGACCCTCTACCGCGCGCAATGCCTGTCCCGGCAACTCGACCGCACCAGCCGTGCGATGCAAAAGGCAGGGCAGGGGTACTACACCATTGGCTCAAGCGGGCACGAAGGAATGGCGGGCGTTGCGCATGCGTTGCGCCCCACCGACATGGCGTTCCTGCACTACCGCGATGCCGCGTTCCAGATCGCGCGCGCCGGTCAGGTGCCTGACCAGGATCCCACATGGGACATCTTGCTCAGCTTTGCCGCCTCTGCCGAGGATCCGATGTCCGGTGGCCGCCATAAGGTGCTGGGGTCCAAGGCGCTGAACATCCCGCCGCAGACCTCGACCATTGCCAGCCACTTGCCCAAGGCGGTCGGAGCAGCCTACTCCATCGGCCTCGCCAAACGGCAACGTCCGGAACATGCGCATCTACCTGACGATAGCCTTGTCATGTGCTCATTCGGGGATGCCTCGGCCAACCACTCCACGGCGCAAGGGGCGATCAACACGGCGTGTTGGACAAGTTTCCAAAACGCACCTCTGCCGTTGCTGTTCGTGTGCGAGGACAACGGCATCGGCATCTCGACGTCCACACCATCCGGTTGGATTGCTGCCAACTTCTCGGCCAAGCCGGGTCTCAAATATTTCTTTTGTGATGGTTTGAACGTCGCTGAAACAGCACGGATTGCCGCCGAGGCGGCTGCCTTTGTCCGCCGCCAAAAACGACCCGCGTTCCTGCATATACGCACCGTCCGACTATATGGGCACGCCGGTTCCGACGTCGAAGCCACCTATCGTGCCAAGGCCGACATCGAAGCTGATGAGGGTAACGACCCGCTCCTCCACTCCGCGCGCCTTCTCCGCGATAGCGGGACCGCCACGCCAGAGGAGGCACTGGCGCTTTACGAACAGATCGGGGCGGAGTGCGATGACCTCGCCGCAAAGGCCACCAAGCGTGCGCGTTTGCAAACCGCCGCAGATGTCAGCGCAAGCCTGATCCCCCCAGAGCGCAAATGTGAAACTACAAACGGGCCTTCTGTCGAAGAACGCGCTCAGGTCTTCGGCACCGATCTGCGCAGCAGCGAAGACCCACAGGTGATGAGCAAACTCATCTCGTGGGCGCTCACCGACCTGATGCTCGAACATCCCGAAGTCGTCATGGCGGGTGAGGACATAGGTAAAAAGGGCGGCGTCTATGGCGCCACGCAAAAGCTGCAAGCCCGCTTCGGCCCGCACCGCGTCATCGACACCCTGCTTGACGAACAATCCATCCTCGGCCTTGCCATCGGCATGGCGCATAACGGATTTGTTCCGATCCCCGAAATCCAGTTCCTCGCCTACCTCCACAACGCCGAGGATCAGCTACGAGGCGAAGCTGCCACACTCCCCTTCTTTTCGAACGGCCAATACACCAACCCCATGGTCCTGCGCATCGCCGGCCTTGGCTACCAACGCGGGTTCGGCGGGCATTTCCACAACGACAATTCCTTGGCGGTTCTGCGTGACATCCCGGGCCTCATCATCGCCTGCCCGTCGCGCGGCGATGACGCTGCCAAGATGCTACGCGAAGCAGTCCGCCTTGCGCGCGAGGAACAGCGCGTCGTGGTCTTTGTTGAACCTATCGCCCTCTATCCCATGCGTGACCTGCACGCCGAGGGCGACAAGAGCTGGATGTCGGTCTATCCCGCCCCCGACGAGCGGATCGCGCTGGGCGAAGTTGGGGTCAGCGGTACCGGCGCCGATCTTGCCATCGTGACCTATGGCAATGGGCGCTACCTGTCTGAACAAGCGGCTGAACGATTGCGCTCAAGCGGCATAAACACCCGTGTCATCGACATGCGCTGGCTCGCGCCCCTTCCAGAAGCGGCACTGATCGAACAGGCCAAGATGTGTGGCGCGACCCTGATCGTTGATGAATGCCGTCGCACGGGCAGCCAATCCGAAGCACTCATGGCGCTCTTTTCCGAGGCTGGCATCACCAATTTCGCCTGCGTCACGGCCGAAGATTGCTTTATCGCCACCGGCCCTGCCTACGCCGCGACGCTGCCTTCCGCCGACGGGATTGTGGACGCCGCCAAGGCCCTGTTCTCCAAGTCCTGAGATTCCGGTTTCACGAAATTCGCCCGTGCCCTTGATCGCGTGTTTCAATCCGGTCCAATGTCCCGGCAAAACAGGGAGAGAGGACAGGGACATGACGCATCAGGCGGCCTTTTACCGTGGCGACAAACGCTTTTCTGTGGAGGCGGTGGAGACACGCGCACCCGGCCCCGGTCAGGTACAGATTGATGTCGCGTATTGCGGGATTTGTGGAACGGATCTGCACATCTACCTTGGCCACATGGACCCACGGGTAGGTTTCGAACGAACCATCGGGCACGAGATGTCCGGCGTTGTCTTTGCCGTCGGTGAGGGCGTTGGCGGGTTCGAACCGGGCCAACACATTGTCGTCCGCCCGCTCGACCACTGTGGCGATTGCCCTGCCTGCAATGCCGGTCACCAGCACATCTGCCACAACCTGAAATTCATCGGCATCGACAGCGATGGGGCCTTCCAGCAGAAATGGAACGTCCCGGCGCACACGGTCCACGTTCTGCCAGACGATCTGAACCTCGCCCACGCGGCCCTGATCGAACCGCTTGCCGTCGCTGTCCACGACGTGAACCGCGGCAAGGTCCAGCCGGGCGAAGACGTGCTGGTCATCGGCGGCGGTCCCATCGGCATGCTTGTCGCCATGGCCGCGCGCGACGCGGGCGCGAATGTCACGGTGGCTGAGATCAACGACAACCGCCTCGCCTTTGCGCAGAAAGTCGGTTTCACGACAATGGACCCCAAAACCACCGATGTCGCCAAGGCCATGCACGATGCGACAGGCGGCAAGGGTGCCGACGTTGTCTTCGAAGTCTCGGGCAGCCAACCCGGCGTTGATCTGATGACCGCCGCCGCCGCCACACGTGGCCGCATCGTCATGGTCGCTATCCACGCCACCAAGCCCCAGATCGACATGTTCCAGTTCTTCTGGCGCGAACTCGACCTGATCGGCGCCCGCGTCTACCGACCCGAGGACTATGACAAGGCCATGGACCTGCTCGCCAAAGGCGTCGTCGATTGTGATGCCTTTATCACCGACATCCAGGGGCTGGACGACATCGAAGGCGCGTTCAAAACGCTCACCGAAAACCCCAATGCCATGAAATCCATGATCCGGGTCACGGAGGGGCTGCAATGAACGTTCGCAACTCCTTCGACCTGTCTGGCAAAACCGCCCTTATAACAGGCGCAAAACGCGGCATAGGACGCGGCATGGCCGAGGCGCTGGCCGAAGCCGGGGCCGACATCATCGGTGTCAGCGCAACACTCGCCCCCGGTTCGGACGTCCAACAACGCATTGAAGCCATAGGTCGCACATTCACACCATACGCTTGCGACTTCTCGGACCGCCCAGCAGTCAAAGCTTTCGCCGCGCAGGTCCTCACAGATCACCCGCAGATCGACATCCTGATCAACAACGCTGGCACCATCCTGCGCACCCCTGCCGCTGACCATCCCGACGACATGTGGGACAAAGTGATTGAGGTGAACCTGAACGCTCAATTCATCCTCACACGTGAGGTGGGCAAGAAAATGGTCGAACGGGGCTCAGGCAAGGTCATCTTCACCGCCTCTCTGCTCACCTTCCAGGGCGGGATCACGGTGCCTGGCTATGCGGCCTCCAAGGGCGGGATCGGGCAGCTGACCATGGCCTTCGCCAATGAATGGGCGGGCAAGGGCGTGAACGTGAACGCCATTGCGCCGGGCTACATCGACACCGACAACACCGAAGCGTTGCGCAATGACCCGGTACGCTCCAAATCCATACTTGAGCGTATCCCGGCAGGTCGCTGGGGCAAGCCCGAAGACTTCAAAGGCCCTGCCGTCTTCCTCGCCTCTGATGCGTCGGTCTATATGCACGGCCACGTCATGCTGGTCGATGGCGGCTGGATGGGTCGTTAATCTTCGATGGGATTGGGGCCGGTATAGGTCCAGCGATATTCAGGCGGGGTCGGCCCTTTGTTCCGGCCCCCCTGCTGTTGCTGCTCATACGCATGGGACAGAATGCCGACGCCGCGCGACAGGCAAAACAAGCCCCGCGCCAAAGACGCTGGAAAACCCAACTCGGCAAATATCACAGCCGTGGCACCGTCGATATTCATGGGTACGGGCTTGCCCTTCTCTGCGGCAAGCGTTGCCTCAATGCTCCGTGCCACCGCGGCAAATTTTCCGGATACGGTACCGTGTGTTCTGGCCTCATCAACCAGTGCCAAAAGCCTTGGCGCGCGGGGATCGACCGGCTTGTGAAACCGATGCCCAAAACCGGGAATAAAGCGACCGTGCTCTGCACGCCAAGCATCCAGAACTGCACCCATTTCGGCACTACTGGCTTCAATCCGATGGTACAGGTCTACCGCTTGCTCGCCCGCCCCACCATGCACGTCGTCCAGCATGTTCACAGCCGAGGACATTGCCCCATTCAGGCTTAGACCACAGGTCACGGCCATGCGTGCCGCCGCAATTGACGGTGCTTGTGGTCCATGATCGACAGCGGCGACCAGAGCCGCTTCGAACAGTTTCGCCTTAGGCTCTGACGGCATGTCACCGCGGGTCATCAGCCAAATCATTTGCGGAAAGCTCACCGCGCCAATCAGGTCCTCAATCGGATGTCCGCGCAGCCGGATCTGACCGGGTGCCATGTCGATGATGCCGGTGGACCACCAATCCGAAACGTCACTCATATCGCCTCCTTGTCGGTCAGGTCCGCAATGTCTTGGTTGCTCAGACCCAGTGCGCGCCAAATTTCGTGCGCATGTTCCCCAAGCTGTGGCGGCGGGGTGGGCACCGTCAGCGGTGCACCATTCAGCTTGACCCCTGTATTCACCACCTCGATATCGCGCCCAACACCGGGCACGCTCGGATAACGGGACATCAACCCACGGTCCGCGATCTGTGGATGGGACAACACCTCTGGCACCGACATTACTGCGCCTGCGGGAACACCGATGGCGTTCAATGCTTGCGCAAGATCAACTGCAGTCCATTCCAAAAGCGCCGCCTCGATCTCTGTGCGCAGCACCATACGGTTCCGTTTTCGATCTTCTCGTGTGTTGTATTCGGCCCGGTCGCGCAGGTCATCCAAACCAAGGAAGTCCGTCAGCAACACCCACTGCTCATCCTTGTTGGCCGCGATGTTGATCAGTCCAAGCCCGGTTTCAAATGTGCCGGACGGGGCGGACGTTGGATTCTCGTTTCCGTTTGCGCGCGGCTCCACCCCTGCAATCACATGGTTCGATACAACCCACCCCATGGTCGCCAACACACTCTCCAGCATCGAACAATCAATAAGCGCCCCGCGGGGACGGGCGTTGAGGGCGGAGGCCACAGCAAAGGCCGCTGTCATCCCGCCCACGGTATCTGCTACCGGATAGCCCACGCGCAGAGGTGCGCTGTCGTCATCGCCGGTGATTGACATGACGCCGGATACACCCTGCACGATCTGGTCATAGGCAGGTCGATCCACCCAAGGGCCGTCCTGCCCAAACCCGGAAATCGCGCAATAGATGAGATCAGGCTTGCGCTCTTTCAACACCTGGTACCCCAGCCCCAAGCGGTCCATAACGCCGGGACGAAAGTTCTCGACCACCACGTCGGCGGTCTCGACGAGCCTTAGGAACAGCGCCTTTCCTTCTACATGTTTGAAGTTCACCGTGACCGATTTCTTGCCCGCGTTCTGGGCAAGGAAAGACACCCCCATCCCTTTCGCATTCAGCGCGGGATCGGCACCCAGTTGCCGGGCAAGGTCCCCACGACCGGGGGCCTCGACCTTGATCACTTCGGCGCCCATATGGGCCAGTTGGTGGCAACAGAACGGCCCCGCCAGGACGTTGGTCAGGTCAAGGACCCGGACCCCGTCCAGCGGTTTAGTCACCGTCCGCCACCCCCCGCGCCCGCAGACGCGCACGGCGTGCACGGTAGCTGGGCAAGATCACCAGGAGCGCTGCAATGACCAGCAGGCCCAGCGTCATTGGCCGTTCCCAGACAAAGCTGACGCCATCATACAGCTGCATCGAGCGAGAGAAGTTGTCCTCAAGCATTCCGCCGAGGATGAAACCGATCAGCAGCGGGGCCAGGGGGTAGTCGGCGAACCGAAGGATCGTCGCACAGATGCCGAAGCCCACCAACAGCAGCAGTTCGGTCGCATTGTTCTGCCCGATATACGCCCCCATCAGCGTGAAGAAGAGGATGAAAGGGATCAGGAAGTTGCGCGGCACTGCGAGGATTTTTGCAATGTAGGGGATCAGCGGCAGGTTCAGGATCAGCAGGACGAGGTTGCCGATATACATCGAGATGATGACAGCCCAGAAAATCTGCGGATCGTCCACCATCAGACGTGGGCCGGGTGTGACGTTCAGCGCGATCAGTGCACCGAGCAAGATGGCGGTGGTGCCGGAACCGGGGATGCCGAGCGTTAGGAGCGGCACGAACGACCCAGTGCACGCGGCATTGTTCGCTGTCTCAGGGGCGGCGAGGCCCTTGATGGATCCCTTGCCGAACTCCTGCTTTTCCTTTTCGGGTGCGATGTTGCGTTCGACCGCGTAGCCCAGGAAGGATGCGATGGTCGCTCCGGCCCCCGGCAACACGCCGATGAAGAAGCCCTGCAGGGACTGACGACCGATGACTGGGGCGATGGACCTGGCTTCGTCCCGTGTGATCCGAAGATCCTTGATGTCGCCGGACTGGCCGGACTTGGAACGAGCGGGGTCCATGACCAGGTAAAGCGCCTCGGGCAGGGCGAACATCGCCATGGCGAGCGTGATAAAGGCGAACCCGGACTGGAGGTCCATCAGCCCCATGGTGAAGCGTGGCATGTTGAACAGCGCGCCTTCGCCCACGGTTGCCATGATGAGGCCCAGCAGGGTCATCATGATCGCTTTGGCGACCTGACCCGTACCCGCGAAGGCGGCGATGGCCGACAGGCCGACGACCATCAACGCGAAGTATTCGGCGGAGTGGAACAGGAGCGCGACCGACGACAGCATCGGCGCAAAGATCATCAGCAAGATCGCCCCGATTGAGCCGCCGCAGAAGGATGCGATGGCGGCGATGGTCAGTGCTTTGCCAGCCTTGCCGTCACGCGCCATGGGGTAGCCATCAAAGCTGGTTGCGACTGTCCCCGCGACCCCCGGCGCGTTGAGCAGGATTGAGGAGGTCGAGCCGCCGAAGATGGCGCCGTAGTAGACGCCTGCCAAAAGGATCAGTGCGGCAGATGGGTCGCCGAGCGAGATGGCGACGGGGATCATGATGGCGATGATCGACATCGGGCCAAGGCCCGGCAACATGCCGATGAACGTGCCGATCAGACAGCCGCCGATGACCATAAGCAGGTTCTGGATGGAGAAGGCCGTTTGCAGGCCGATCAGGATACCTTCGAGCATGGTCTTAGATCCCCATGAATGCGGGTAGGGGGCGCAGGAAGATGCCGAGCACCACCTGTACCAGATACCAAACAACGCCGGTGGCGATGCCTGCGACGACGATCATTGTGATCCAGCGGCGTTCGCCAAGGATGACGGAACCCATGACCAGGAAGCCGACCGTAGCGATGACGAAACCGGCGGGGCGCAGCAGCAGGGCGTAAGCAACCATGAGACCGAGGAGCAGACCGGCCTGACCCAGCTTGAATTCGCGGAGTTGGCGGTAGACGATGACGGAGGGATTTTCCTCGCGCGGTTTGTCGCCTTTTTCCAAGCCAAGAACGATGACCAGGCCAACGAGGATGCCGAGCACGCTCAGCACCTTTGGGAAGGTCGAGGGCCAGATGGGGTTGCGCTGCATGAACGGTGCGAGGCTGCCGTCCATGGTGAACCATGCGGCGTAGCCGTAGGCGGCGAAAATGCCCAAAAGGATCAGTCCGATCCAGCGATCCAGTGCCATGATATCCCCCCGATTGATCTGTCCCCGCGGGGACAACTCTGATTTCATTGAAGAAAAGGGTTAATTTTACTTAATCTTAACGGTTTAGCCCCCGCTATGGGCAGGTGCGGAGCGTGTTCGCTCCGCACCAAAGTCGCTTCAGATCAGAGGAAGCCGAGCTTCTTCATCAGGTCGCCAATGACCTGTTCCTGATCTTCGAGGAACGCTTTGAACTCGTCCCCGTTGTTGTGGATGTTGACCCAGCCGTTGCGCGCGCGCACGGTTTCCCATTCGGGGGTGTCATACATCTTGGTCAGTGCGTCCTGATACATCGCCACCTTGTCTTCGGGCAGGCCGGGGGCACCGAAGAACCCACGCCAGTTCACGAACTCGGTGTCGATCCCTTGTTCCTTCATGGTCATGGCATCCGGGGCTGCGTCCACGCGCTCGGGTGCTGTCACGCCGATGATTTTGACCTCACCCGCGTTGGCCAGATCAACCGCTTCGGAGAAGCCGGTGGAGAGCGCCGCGATTTCGCCTGACAGCAGTGCCGCCATGGCTTTGCCGCCCGCATCGTAGGGGATGTATTTCACGCCAAGGGCGTCTTTGCCCGCGGCTTCCATCACCATGGCTGCAACCAGGTGGTCCATGCCACCGGGAACAGAGCCACCACCGATGGCTGTGCCATTCGGATCTGCGTCATAGGCTGCCAGCAATTCTTCCATCGAATTGATGGGGCTGTCTTTGCCCACGACCATCGCAGCGTAGTCACCAATGGTGCCTGCAACGAGCGTCAGGTCACGGAAGTTGTGCGGGAACACGCCCGTCAGCGAGCGGATCACGATAGGGGTCGAGTTGACCATCAGCGTGCCGTGGTTGCTTTCCGCGTTTTCGATCAGATAGCCGATGGCTTTGCCGCCGCCGCCGCCCGACATGTTTTCAAAGGATGCGGTGCCCACAAGGCCTGCGCCGGTCAGCGCCTCGCCTGTGCCGCGGGCAGTGCCGTCCCAACCACCACCGGCGCCGCCGGGGATCAGGAAGTGGATGCTGTCAACGACCTGGTGGCCGTCTGCAATTGCTGCGCCGCCCAGGCCAAATGCCATAGCTGCGCCAAGCAGGGCCCTGCGGCCCATTTGGAACGTTTTCATGATGTCCTCCCATTTGACTTCACGCGTTTTCACGCGAATGCTGCCCTGAAAACATGCGAACCTGACATAAACCTGTCATGGCGGCGCAGTTCTGGGCGGATTGGATGAAATACCTGCTGATTGAGGACAATGCAGAACTGGCGGGTGCACTTTGTACCCGGATGCGCCTGGATGGGCACGTGATTGACCATGCCGCGACACTGTCCGAGGGATCAGACTTTTTGCGTGTCGGAGAGTACGATCTGATCCTGCTGGATATCATGCTGCCCGACGGCGACGGTCGCGTGTTTCTGGAGCGTCACCGCGCGCAAGAGGATGACACGCCTGTCATTGTCCTGACAGCGCGATCCGAAGTGTCGGACCGTGTGAGCATGCTGGATCTTGGGGCCGATGATTACCTGACCAAGCCCTTTGACCACGCTGAATTGCAGGCCCGCTGTCGCGCGGTTTTGCGCCGTCGCACGGGGTCGGCGCAGACTGTCATTCGGCGGGGCAATGCCGCCCTTGATCCGGTGGCGTCCGTTTTGACCATTGGGGGGCAGAATGTGACCCTTCGCAATCGCGAACTGCGTTTACTGGAGCTGTTTATGAACGCGCCCGGCCAGATCTTTTCCAAGGACAAGCTGGTGGATCGGTTGTTTTCCTATGACGGGACGGTAACCGAGAACGCGATCGAGGTTTATGTGGGACGGTTGCGCAAGCATCTGGAGCCATCGAGCCTGACCATTTCCACCCATCGGGGTCTGGGGTACCGGTTGGATGAGGCGTAGCGCGACATCCCTGCGTCGGCGGCTGACCTGGACCCTGATTGGGGGCGCCACGCTGTTGGCTGTTCTGTTTTTCCTTGTTGTGCGCACCTATGCCCAGCAGATCGCGCAGCAAAGTCAGGATCGGATTCTTGAGGCGTCTTTGACGTCTTTGATGGATGCGGCAGTGGTGCGCGATGGGGAGATCGAAGTGGATGTCCCCTATGCCGCCTTTGCCATGTTGGATACGGCGGCCGATGACCGTGTGTTTTATGCCGTACATCAGGGGGATGCGTTGCTGACCGGCTATGACGGGTTGGCAGAGGGTCCTTTTGATCCCGCGGTGGGGCTGGATTTTCAGACGCAAGCGTTTGGTGGCGCAGAGGTGCGACGTGCAACGTTGACCCGCGCTTTGCCTGCGGGTCCTGCGCCCGTGTTGCTGACCGTGAGCGTGGCCCAGACGCGCGATAGTCTGGCCGGGACGCTTTGGGCGATTTCGGTGAATGCGGCGCTGTTTGGTGGGGCGTTTTTTGTCTTGGCGTCGGGCATGGCGTTGTGGACTTCGCGGTCGACGGTGCGCCCTCTGAGCCAGATGGCCGAGGCTGTGGCGCGGCGGGGTCCGCGTGATTTGCGCCCTGTGGTGCGCCCTGTGCCGACCGAGTTGTCGCCCTTGGTCACGTCGTTGAATTCACTGATGACCCGGCTGAGTGCGTCGTTGACCCAGTCCGAGACGTTTATCGCGGAGGCGGCGCATCGCGTGCGTACGCCTTTGGCCACTGTGCGCACCCATGCCGAGGCGACATTGATGCGTGTGGACAAGGACGAGAACCGCGCCGCCTTGCGATCCATGATCCGCGCGATTGACGAGAGCAGCCGGGCAGCGGGACAGTTGCTGGACCATGCCATGGTTACCTTTCGCGGGGACCAGTTGGAGCGGCGGCAGATTGATCTTGTCGGCATCTGTCGGGAGCTGGTGGACCGGCTGACGCCTGTGGCCGAGATGAAGGATTTGGAATTGGTGCTGATTGCCGAGGGACCGGTCGAGGTGCAGGGTGATCCGATCCTTATCCAGAATGCGGTGCGCAACCTGATTGACAATGCGCTGAAGTATTCCCCGCCCGAAGGGGTGGTGCGGATCGAGGTGCAGCGCGATCCGGTCGCCATTGTTGTGTGTGACGAAGGTGGCGGGTTTCCTGCCGAGCAGATGGCGGAGCTGTCGCAGCGTTTTCAGCGCGGTGCGAATGCGGGCGATACGGTGGGCTCTGGTTTGGGTCTGACCATCGCGCAGGATGTGGCCGAAGCCCATGGCGGGCGGCTGGGACTGGCGAACTTGGATGAGGGTGGGGCATGCGCAACTTTGTATCTGTGATCCTGTGCCTTTGGGCGGGTGTGCTCGTCGCAGCAGAGCTGGAAGACCGCCAGATGTTCCATGGAGAGGACGGTGTGACATTGCGCGTGTTGTCGAGCACCGACACTGACATTTTCGCGCCGATTTTAGAGGGGTTCATCGCGCGCAATCCATCAGTCTCGGTGGATTATGCTGTGGCTGGCTCGGCAGATATCGTGACGCTGATTGCCGAGTGTGGCGATTGCTTTGACGTGGTGATCTCGAGCGCCATGGATTTGCAATTGAAGCTGGCGAATGACGGGCTGGCGCGCCGCTTGCCCGGCTTGGCGCAGCAGGGCGGATCGCAATGGCGGCAGAGTGTGTTTGGTTTCACGCTGGAACCTGCGACCGTGGTACTGAACCGCGCAGCGTTCAAAGGGCGCCCACTGCCCAGCACGCGGCAGGAGTTGATCGAGGCCCTGCGCGCGAACCCAGAGCATTTTCGCGGGCGGCTTGGCACCTACGATGTGCGGTTGTCTGGTCTGGGCTACCTGTTCGCGACGCAAGATGCCCGCGCGTCCGAGACGTTCTGGCGGCTGATGGAGGTGTTCGGGAACCTGGATGCGCAGCTGTATTGTTGTTCGGGCGATATGATCGACGATTTGGCCTCGGGTGAATTGTTCGTGGCCTATAATGTGCTGGGAAGCTATGCGTCGACCCGACCCGAGACGCTGGACACGGTCACAATCATCACGCCCGAGGATTTCGCCACGACGATGATGCGCACGGCGCTGGTGCTGGACAGCACGGATGTGGGCGGCGCGGCGGAGGCAATGGTGTCTTACCTGACGTCCGGGGCTTGGGCGGCGCAGGATCGGCCCGGCTTTCCCTTGCCATCGATTGGGGATGCGGATGCACAGGTGCTGAACGTCGTCAGCCTTGATCCCGGTTTGCTGGTCTACCTGGACCGGTTGAAACGTGAGCTGTTTCTTGAGGCGTGGTCGTCAGCGCTGCTGCGCTGAGGCTTGTTGGTTACAAAATCAACAGTTACCGATGCGACGACTTTGGCAACGGACACTTGCATGACTGCCCCTTTGACCCTGTACAGCTATTGGCGTTCGACAACGTCCTACCGTGTACGTGCGGCCCTGAACCTCAAGGGTGTGCCGTTTGAAACGGTGCCCGTAGACCTATTGGCCGGGGTGCAGAAGAGCGCAGAATATGCAGAGATCAACCCCGGCAGAGGCGTGCCGACGTTGGTGTTGGAGGATGGGTCGGTGCTGACGCAGTCGTTGGCCATTCTGGACTATATCGACGCGCGTTGGCCTGAACCTGCACTGCTGCCCACCGATCCGCTGGTGCGGGCACGGGTGCAGGCGGCGGCCCATACCATTGCCGTGGATGTGCACCCGGTGAACAACCTGCGTGTCGTAACCCATCTGCGCGATGCCTATGGCGCGGACACGGATGGCGCGATGGCGTGGATGCGGCACTGGATGGTCGAAGGTTTCATGGCCTTCGAAACGCTCGTGCAGGACGACACACCTTTTGCCTTTGGACACGCGCCTGATCTTGCCGATCTGTGCCTAGTGGCGCAGGTTTACAACGCGCATCGATGGGGTGCCGACTTGACCCCGTTTCCGAAAGTACAGCGGATCGAGGCGGCCTGTCTGAACGTGCCCGCCATTGCCGCCGCCCATCCCGACCAACAACCCGACGCTTCCTGAAAGGACCTGATACATGGCCAAAGCCTTCGCCTCTCAAGGTGACATGACCGAAAAAACGATCACCTTTGACGAGATCGGAGAGGGTCTATGGGCCTTTACCGCCGAGGGCGATCCGAATTCAGGTGTGATCATCGGCGATGACAGCGTGATGATTGTCGAGGCGCAGGCCACCCCGCGTCTGGCCGAGAAGGTGATCGAGAAGGTGCGCACGGTGACGGACAAGCCAATCACGCATCTGGTGCTGACCCACTACCACGCGGTGCGCGTGCTGGGGGCGTCGGCCTATGGCGCCGATCAGATCATCATGTCCGACATGGCACGCGGCATGGTGGCCGAGCGCGGGCAGGAGGATTGGGACAGCGAGTTCCAGCGTTTCCCGCGTCTGTTTGAGGGGCACGAGAGTATCCCGGGGCTGACCTGGCCCACGACGACGTTTTCGGATTCGATGACGGTCTACCTCGGGTCGCGCCGGGTGGACATCAAGCATCTGGGTCGCGCCCATACGGCGGGGGATGCCGTCATTCACGTGCCCGATCAGAACGTGATGTTTACGGGCGACATCGTTGAGTATCACTCGGCCTGCTATTGCGGGGATGGGTATTTCGGCGACTGGGGCGGGACGCTGGATGCGATCAAAGCCTATCACGTTGATGCTATTGCGCCGGGGCGCGGCGATGCGCTTGTGGGGTCCGTGATGGTGAACAAAGCCATTGAGAGCACGCGCGATTTTTTGGATAGCACGTATCGCCCGGCGGCGCGGATCGCCGCGCGTGGTGGGTCGTTGAAAGAGGCGTGGGAAGCAGTGCGCGCCGAATGCGATCCGAAATTCAGCGACTATGCCATCTACGAGCACTGCCTGCCGTTCAATGTCGCCCGTGCCTATGACGAGGCCGGTGGCATCGCGCATCCGCGCATCTGGACGGACAAGCGGGATATTGAAATGTGGGAGGCGTTGCAGGGGTGAGTTGGGCTGTGATCCTTGGGTGGACTGCTGGCGCAATCTTTTTTTGCGCGTGGATTCTTTTCTTTTTTCATGCAGCGCCACTACTTACAATTGGTTCGAGGGCGACACTTGAAACGCCACGAGATTACTCCCGGAATTCGAAGATTGAGGCAAGTACTTGGGGATACATCTTTGCCACCGTGTTTCGATCAAGGATGGGGCGGCTTAGCTTGGTGTCGGCTGCCCTGGCGCTCGTCCTTGCAATGGCAAGTTACTTGGTAAGCCAGATCGGGGCCTGACGTGATCAAGCAACGCTATAAAA
The DNA here is from genome assembly GCF_947496075.1 of uncultured Tateyamaria sp. Lineage (GTDB taxonomy): Bacteria > Pseudomonadota > Alphaproteobacteria > Rhodobacterales > Rhodobacteraceae > Tateyamaria. Next base: position 732,613 of record NZ_CANMBJ010000004.1, on the reverse strand, counting down.
CTCAATTCCAGCTCTACCCGTACGCCCCTGTTTCAGCGCAGACGATGCCGGCGCAACGGCACCCCGTTGTGATTGTCGGCGGAGGACCTATCGGCATGGCACTGGCCCTCGACCTTGGCCGCAAGGGCACGCCGGTGCTGGTGTTGGATGACCATGACGGTGTGGGTCAGGGCAGCCGGGCCATCTGTTTTGCCAAGCGGACGCTTGAGATTGCCAATCGGTTGGGCGCTGGGCAGCGCATGATCGACAAGGGGGTTGTGTGGAACGTGGGCAAGGTCTTTCACGGCGACGACCGCGTGTTTCAGTTCAACCTGCAGCCCGAGGATGGGCATCGGTGTCCGGCGTTCATCAACCTGCAGCAGCCCTACTTCGAGAAGTTTCTGGTCGATGAAATCCGGGTGGCGCAGGATGAAGGCGCGCCGATTGAGATCCGGGGGCGCAATGCCGTCACAGCCTTGGATCAGCGGGACGATCATGTGCTGCTGGATGTGGACACACCCGATGGACCCTATCAGATCGAAGCCGAGTGGCTGATTGCCTGTGATGGCGCACGGTCGCCGGTGCGGGACATGATGGGGTTGAGCTTTGACGGGCGGGTGTTCGAAGACAATTTCCTGATTGCCGATGTCAAGATGACCGCCGATTTCCCGACCGAGCGGTGGTTCTGGTTTGAGCCACCCTTCAAGGATGCGGGGCAGTCGGCGCTGCTGCACAAGCAGCCCGATGACATCTGGCGCATCGACTTTCAGCTTGGGTGGGACATCGACCGCGAGAAGGAGTTGCGCGAGGACAATGTGCGCGCCCGTGTCGATGCGATGCTGGGCGAGGGGGCGGAGTATGAGTTGGAGTGGACCTCGATCTACACCTTCCAGTGCCGTCGGATGCAGGAGTTTCGGCATGATCGCGTGATCTTTGCCGGCGACAGCGCGCATCAGGTGTCGCCCTTTGGCGCGCGCGGGGCGAATAGCGGCGTGCAGGATGCAGACAATCTGGCGTGGAAGCTGGATTTCGTGATCCGGGGCCTGGCGCCTGAGGCGCTGCTGGACACCTATTCCGAGGAGCGGGTGCATGGGGCGGATGAGAACATTCTGAACTCCACCCGCGCGACCGATTTCCTGACCCCCAAAAGCGAGATCAGCAAGGTGTTCCGCAATGCGGTGCTGGAGTTGGCGCGGGATCATCCCTTTGCCCGGCCCTTGGTGAATTCGGGGCGGTTGTCGGTGCCGTGTGTGTATGACGGGCTGTCACTGAATGGACCGGATATGCTGGATGGGCCGGAGCGGACACGGGTGGGGGCGCCTGCGGTGGATGCGAAGCTGGGCGAGACCTATTTGCTGGATCGGTTGCCGGGTGAGTTCACGCTGCTTTGCATTGATGCGCCTGCGCCGGACATTGACGAGGTGGACGGCGTGCCACTGACCCATCTGGGCTTGACCGCCCGAGGCAATCCGTTTCTGAAAGAGCGTTACCTGGGCGATGCGAGGGGTGCGGTGTACCTGTTCCGCCCAGATCAGCACGTTGTGGCGCGTTGGCCAGAGGCGTCTGCCGATGATGTCGCAAGCGCCATGCGGATCGCATTGGGAAAGGGCGCGTGATGGAACTGAACCTTGAGCCGAACATCGCGGACCCGGACGGGTTCTATGACGAGCTGCTGGCGGTGCATCAGGGGCTGAGCAAAGAGGACAGCGATGCGCTGAACGCGCGGCTGATCCTGATCCTTGCCAATCACGTTGGGGATCGGGACGTGTTGACCGCCGCATTGAAGGCGGCGCAGCGCTAACTGGTTTCGACGCAGTGGCGGCGGAAGGCGCGTTTGAGCATGTCGAGCTCTTCGCGCAGAAGGGCAACTTCGCCCCGGATATCGTCGCCCAGGGCCTCACCCGCAATAAGGGTGAAATGGCCCAGCTTTTCGTTGTCGGTCGCATCGGCGATAACAAAGACCTGCACGCCGTCGGCAATTGCCTCGGCCGGGACGGGCACCTGCAACAGCCATTGCCCGTCTTCGTCCTGCTCGGTGACTTGCACGTCGGGGACATCGTTGTTCAGGTGGGTCACCTTGATCTGGGGCACGCCGGTGCCGTTCTGCTGGATCAGTCCCTGCCAGATCCCATAGCGCATCTTGGTCGGTGTGAGGGTCAGAGTGCTCATCGCTTCCCTTTCATCACAAGGCGGCGCGGGGGCGGCGCGAGAAGGTGAGGTCACGCAGAGTGACCTGGTTCATTTCGGGGCCTTCAAAGATCAGGTCGATCCAGGCCCGTTCGACCCGCTTTTCGTTCAGCTTGGAATAGGCCAGATCGAACTCGACCGTGACATCCTCTTGATTGAGGGGCAGTTCGCGCACGATCTGTTCGGTGTTGGGGCCGTGGCGCACGTTGAGACGGGCAAAGATTTCGAGCGGTTTTTCCATCTCGACAATCGTGTTCATGCCCAGAAGATGGTTCTTGGTCAGCCCTTTGACCGCATCCTCGGGTAGATCGATCACGAGCGACAGGAACGAGCCGTCGAATTTGAAGACATCAAGACGCACGCCATAGGGGGCCAGATCCTCTTCGCGCAGGTTACGAAGCTGGCGGAGGGTCAGTTCACTGAAAGCGCAGTCGTGGAACAGCGTAACCTCATTCCCAAGCATCGATTTCGTCTGGACCGACGACATGCCTGGGCTGGGCAACGAGCCGCGCCACAGTTCGGGACGCCACGCCCAATCGGCGTTGTGCGGGCGCGGGAAGGCGGTCGAGCCGATGGCGGGCAGGGCCAAGCGTTCATCGGCGCGGTGGATCAGACGGTCAAGATGACTGCGCAACAGTCGTGCGGCTGAGCGCAGTCCGCGCAACTCGGAAACATGCGCATCATTGGCGTTGCGGGCTGCGCGTGCCCAACGACGCACCGTATGACGGTGCGTGACCCTGTCCAGGAATGAGATGCGGTTGCCTGCCATATGCCCCTGCGCCGGTTCTCTTGCCGGTAGTTTATCTATGCCAAAGGTTTCACTCAAATAAACCCGCGAGAAACCCCCTGCCCGCAGGTTTCGGCGTCTGCGTTGCAGAATTGTCCTGAAGTGCAACAGCGGCGACGACGGATTGTTCCTGTGTTTGCTCGATGGTTTGGATCAAAAGATCGGGTGCAACATTGCCCAAATCCGCCTCATTGGCCTTTTGATACAGCGTAAGGCCAATCACCCGATCCCCAATCCGGGTCGCGCCACGCCAGTAGGTGTCGCGCATGTCAGCGCTGGGTGGCTTGCCCTTGACCTGAACAAGGGCGAGCGGCGCGTCATCAATGCGTTGGATCACAGATTCCGTGGTGCTGTCGAAGGCCGATGTGCTGATTTGTGTCGTACCGTTGGCGATGACGGTAGTGGCCGTGATGATGGCGAGCGGGGCGTCTGTCGTGAGCCTACCGCCCAACGCGTCACATCGCGCCATGAGCGCAAAATTCTGGCGCAGGCTGCGCTTGTCCACGCAGAAGCCTGGTGGCGGCACTAAACGTACCGTGCCGTCCGCCAGTCTAGCGCTGCTGAGTGCAAGGTTTTCACTCGTCGCGCTGCCAAGGTTGAGCCCTGCGAAATCTTCGCAAGCCGCAAGACCGAAAAGCAGCGCGCCGAGCAGGAGACCCTTAGAGGTCCCAGTATTCATGCCGTTCCGCCTTGGCACCCGGATGCGTGACCGCGCCCTTGTATGTCTCGCCCACAAGCTGCGCGTATTTCCACAGCGCACCCGAGGCATAGATGGTTTCACGCGCGCCGGTCCATGCTGCCTTGCGTTCTGCCAACTCTTCGTCCGAGAGGTCTACGTTGATCGACCCTTCGATCGCGTTGATGGTGATGACGTCGCCGTCTTTCAGTAGCGCGATGGGACCGCCATGGGCCGCTTCGGGGCCAACGTGGCCGATGCAGAAGCCGCGTGTTGCGCCCGAGAAGCGGCCATCGGTGATCAGCGCCACCTTCTTGCCCATGCCCTGACCGGACAAGGCTGCGGTGGTTGCCAGCATTTCGCGCATGCCGGGGCCGCCAGACGGTCCTTCATTGCGGATCACGAACACGTCGCCTTCTTCGTAGGTGCGGTTCTGGACCGACTCAAAGGCATCCTGCTCGCATTCGAACACGCGCGCAGGGCCGGTGAAGATTTGGTGCTGCGCTTCCATGCCTGCGACCTTGACGATGGCGCCTTCGGGGGCCACGTTGCCTTTCAGGCCCACAACGCCGCCCGTTTTGGTGATCGGGTTTTCGATGGGGTAGATCACACGCCCGTCGGCTTCGAGGCTGATCTTGTCCAGCTCTTCTCCGATGGAGTTGCCGGTGGCGGTCATGCAATCCTCGTGGATCAGGCCCGCTTTGCGCAGTTCCTTCATCACCACATAGATGCCGCCCGCTTCGTACATGTCCTTGGCGACGTATTGGCCGCCCGGTTTCAGGTCGACGAAGTAAGGGGTGTCGCGGAAAATTTCGCACACGTCATCGAGGTAGAAATCGATCCCTGCCTCGTGCGCCATGGCGGGCAGGTGCAGACCGGCGTTGGTGGAGCCACCCGTGCAGGCAACCACGCGGGCCGCGTTTTCGAATGCTTGCCGTGTGCAGATGTCACGCGCGCGGATGTTCTTTTCGATCAGGTTCATGACCGCGGCACCGGACGCTTCGGCGTATTGGTCGCGGCTCTCGTAAGGTGCGGGGGCCCCGGCAGAATTGGGCAGCGCAAGGCCGATCGCTTCGGACACACAGGCCATGGTGTTCGCGGTGAACTGGCCGCCGCAGGCCCCGGCAGAGGGGCAAGCGACGCGCTCAAGCACGTCCAGTTCCGCCTCGGTCATGGTGCCGTTTTGCTGGTGGCCAACCGCTTCGAACATGTCCTGCACGGTCAAGTCGCGGTTGGCATATTCCGCGGGCACCTTGGCGCCGACGGGCGCACGGCCCGGCAAGATCGATCCACCATAGAGGAAGACGGACGGCACGTTCAGACGGATCATCGCCATCATCATACCCGGCAGGGATTTGTCGCAACCTGCAAGGCCGACAAGGGCGTCGTAGCAGTGGCCACGCATGGTCAGCTCAACAGTGTCGGCGATAGCCTCGCGGCTGGCCAGCGAAGACCGCATGCCCTCGTGCCCCATCGCGATGCCGTCGGTGACGGTGATGGTGGTGAATTCGCGGGGCGTGCCATCGGCTGATTTTACACCCATCTTCACCGATTGTGCCTGACGGTTCAGGGCGATGTTGCAGGGGGCTGCTTCGTTCCAGCATGTGGCCACGCCGACGAGCGGTTGGTGAATCTCATGCTCGGTCATACCCATGGCGTAGTAGTAGGACCGGTGCGGCGCGCGCGCGGGCCCTTCGGTCACGTGCCGGCTGGGTAGCTTGGACTTATCGAACTTGCCTTTAAGCATCTGGCGTCTCCCCTGAAAGCGTCCGCACTGCAATAGCCATTGCCCTGCCCTGCTGCAAGCGCCCGCGGTTGTAATAAAGCGTTGCTGGCACTAGTTGTTTCCAACGCGTGGCACCAGGCTGAATTGGCGGCCAATTGGACAGGGGCGCTGCCGATTGGGATAGACAATGGATTCCACTATCTTTGCTTTCATCTGGAGGCACTCAAAACGTGATCAGTTGATGCTACTTGCGTTGACCGTGGTGACGTTCCCGTTTCTCTACGCCACGCTGGAATTGCCCAAGCGCATCATCAACGATGCCATCGGTGCAACGGACAGTGTCATCAACGCCTTCGGTTACGAGCTGAGCCAGATCCAGTTTCTGTTGGCCCTGTGCTTTGGCTATCTGGCAGCCGTGTTGGCGCATGGTTTGCTCAAGATGCGGCTGAACACGATGAAGGGTGTGACAGCCGAACGGCTGCTACGCCGGTTCCGCTTCCAGTTGATCAGCCGTATGCTGCGGTTCCCCCGCAGTTACTTCCGGTCCACCAGTCAGGGCGAGCTGGTGAGCATGGTCACGTCCGAGGCTGAGCCGATGGGCGGGTTGATGGGCGATATGGTGGCCCAACCGGTGTTCCAGGCGGGCCAGATGCTGATTATCGTGGTCTTCCTGTTTTTACAGTCCGTGTGGTTCGGGCTTGCCGGTATCGCCTTGATCCCGCTGCAGGCGTGGATCATTCCCATGTTGCAGCGTCGGATCAACCTGCTGAACAAGGACCGGATCAAGCAGGTCCGTGCCTTTTCGGCCGAGATTGGCGAGAGTGCCGCGGGTATTTCTGATCTGCGCACCAATGGTGGTCTGCGCTATCGGCAGGCGCAGTTTACCGACCGGCTGAGCCGGATCTTTGAGCTGCGGTTCAAGATCTACCAGCAGAAATTCTTCATGAAGTTTCTCAACAACTTCATCACGCAGCTGACGCCGTTCTTCTTCTATTCCGTTGGGGGGTATCTTGCCATCCGAGGTGACATCACGGTGGGTGCACTTGTGGCCGCGATTGCTGCCTACAAGGACCTGTCCAGCCCGTGGAAAGAGTTACTAACCTACTACAACCAGACGCAGGATATGTCACTGCGGTGGGAGATTGTCACCGATCGCTTTGCCCCGCGCGACATGATCGACGAGGCGCTGTTCGAAGGTGAGCCGGAGGTCATTCCGCATCTGCAGGGCGATATTGTTCTGGACAACGTGACCATCCGCAACACGGAGAACACGCCCGTTCTGGAGCGGATTGATCTGACCATTCCCAAGGGCGCACGTGTTGCGATCCAGGTCAAGAACCAGACCGAGCGAACGGCGCTGGCCGAGTTGCTGACGCGGGAGGTGTTGCCAACGCGGGGCGTGATCACCATTGCAGGGCACGATCTGTCGCTATTGCACCAAGAGGTCGTGTCTGCCCGGATCGGTTACGCCCAGTCGCGCCCGTATCTTTTTGACGGAACACTAGGCAGCAATCTGTTGATGCCGCTGATGACCCGTCCGAACTCCGTGCCTTGGGATCAGGGGCGAAAGGATCGATATACAAACGAAGCAATGCGGTCTGGCAACAGCGCGGACCGTGTGGATGTGGATTGGGTTGATCCCGGCCTTGCCGGTCTCGGGACAGAGGACGAGGTGCGCGCGTGGTGGTTCGAGCTGGTCGAGGCGATGGGCATCGACGAGTTCATGTTCCGCCGTATGCTGGTCAGTCACATCGATCCGCAACAACACCCGGAACTGGCCAAGGCCATTGTGGATTTGCGTCCAGCTGTCGAACACTGCCTGCGTGAAAAGGGTGTGCTGGACGCGGTGTATCGTTTTGACCCGGACGAATTCAATCCGGCTGTGCCGCTTGGCGGGAACCTGTTGTTTGCGTCCCCCTCGCGTGAGATTTCGCAACAGGGTCTTGCCCGTGACAATCGGTTCATAAACCTGGTCTTTGAACATGGGCTGGCGGAACAGGGTATCGCCATATCGCAGACCCTGATCGAGACGCTGCACCAGACCTTTGGTCGCGATGGCACAAGCCATCCGCTGTTTACTGCGCTCAACATCGAAGAAGAAATGTACGAGCAGCTTGTCGACATTTCCCAGCGCCGACGAGAGCGTGGCGATGTCGCGCTGACCGATGACGAGTTTTCGTTGCTGCTGACTGTTCCATTCGCTTTCACGGCTGAACAAATCGGTCCCGCCTTTCCCGAAAGCTTCAAGAACGAGATCGTACAGATTCGCAAGACGAGCGGGGCCGCATTGCGGGCGCAGACCGAGGAAATCTTTATTCCTATAGAGCCGGATACATACCTGCCGCGCCTGAATCTGTTGGAAAATGCATTGTATGGCCGGGTTTCGATGGTGGCAGGTACCAAGGGCGATCTGATCGAGGATCTGGTGGCCGAGCTGATTAATGACAACGGTTTACGTCGTCAGGTTGCCGAAACCGTCTTTGATATACCTACAGGTTTGGGTGGGTCGAATTTGCCCACGATTTTCCATGAGCGTGCTGCCTTTTCCCGTGCCGGGATCAAGCGGCCAGATGTGCTTGTTTTGGATCGCGCGCTGGCAAGTCACAGCGCCGATCAACGGCGCGAGACCCGAGCCGCGTTGCGCAAGCTTTTGCCCGATGCCACGCTGATCTTCCTGGAAGAGAATTTCAATAACCCCGATGCCTACGATCTGTTTGTCGAGATCAAGGACGGGCGCGTTGACGGTGTTCAAGCACACGATGAAGATGACGAAGAAACCGATGACCTAAGCCGCAAGCTGCGCGTCATCGCACGGGCCGACCTGTTTTCCGGTGTGGAAAGCCGGAACCAGCGCCTGCTGGCCTTTGCCGCGCAATGGTACACCGCCGAACCGGGTCAGCGTATATTCTCCATGGAAGAAAAGCCGGACGCGGCCTATCTGTGCGTCAAGGGCAGCGCCGTTCTCAGCTACGACAGCGATGACGGCGAAGATCGTCAGGTGTCCGTCATTGAGCCGGGTCGCTTGATTGGCGATCTCGCCATCATCCTGAACGAGCCGCGCCAGCTGCATCTGACCGCTTTGACCGAGGTGACGTTCCTGCGTATTGGCGCCGCCGAGTTCCGCGCGGTTTTGGAAGAGGATGCGACGGTTCTGATGAGCCTCTTGCACACGGTTGCCGGGCATCTGACGGGCGCCGCCGAGTTGTTGCGCCAAGCCAATGTGCAGATTCCGCAAGATGAGGGGCCGCCGCCTCCTCCGTTGGACGTGTGATGGGTGTTCTGAGCTTCGACTACCGACCGCATGACCTTTTCGTTGCGCCGGCAAGGGATCGGGCACAAATCTGGCGTCTGGTTCTGGGCGTTGTGCTTGTTGCAGGTTTTTTCCTTGTGCTCAGTCAGTTGGTGTTTGGTGCCATTCTCGGGCTGCTTGACCCGGAGACTGCACGCGCGATTTTGAGGGGCGCGCGAACGGGTCAGACAGCCGGTGGCATGTTGCTCTTGTTGTTCCAATTGGGATTGTTGGGAGTCGCGGCAGCCATGGTTGTGATCATGGTGCACAATCGGCGTCCTTCGACGCTGATCGGGCCGATTGGCCTGGCCGTGCGACAGTTCGGGTCGGTTTTGTTCATGATGTTCCTGCTGACCGTCGCGCTGTGGGTGTTGCCGCCCTACGATGCGGGTGAGCCGCTTGCTCTGAACATGCCCGTTGGCCGATGGCTGATCCTCTTGCCTTTCGCTCTTGTTGCCGTGCTGGTGCAGATTGGCGCAGAAGAGATCGTGTTTCGCGGCTATCTTCAGCAGCAACTGGCGGCGCGGTTCCGGTCGCCCCTGATCTGGATGATTGCCCCTGCAGCCCTGTTTGGGGCTGGCCATTACTTGCCGGAAAGCGCAGGTAGCAACGCGTTCACCATTGCCCTTTGGGCGACCATGTTTGGTTTGCTTATGGCTGACCTGACTGCCCGGTCCGGTACGTTGGGGCCAGCGATGGCGGTGCACTTTTCCAACAACATTTCTGCCATGGTTCTAACCGCCACCCCGGACGAGATGTCAGGCCTTGCACTGTATGTTCTGCCCTTTGGCATGGGGGACGAAGCGGCGATGGCTGCATGGTTGCCGGTCGACTTCGGGTTCATGCTTGTCAGTTGGTTGGCGGCCCGCCTTGCCATCCGCGCCTGATTGCATTTGCTGGTCCACCAGATTATCTGAAATGCGGAACGGCAGCAGGAAGCCCTTATGAACTGGATCACCAATTACGTCCGGCCTCGGATCAACTCGATCTTTTCGCGGCGCGAAACCCCGGACAATCTGTGGACCAAGTGCGATGAGTGCGGCACCATGCTGTTTCACCGCGAGCTGTCGGATAATCTGAACGTCTGCACCAACTGCAATCACCACATGGCGATCACGCCGCGGGACCGGTTCACGGCTCTGTTCGATGGTGGCATCTTTACCGAGGTCGAGGTGCCGGCCCCGCTGGCCGATCCGTTGAATTTCCGTGATCAGAAGAAGTATCCCGACCGCATGAAGACCGCCCAGAAGTCCACGGGCGAAGAAGAAGCGATGCTTGTCGCTGCGGGTGAGATGGGCCGCACGCCCATCGTGGCCTGTGCGCAGGACTTTTCCTTCATGGGTGGGTCCATGGGCATGTATGTGGGCAATGCCATTATCGCCGCGGCTGAAGAAGCGGTGAAGCTGAAGCGCCCGCTGATCCTGTTTTCCGCCGCCGGTGGCGCACGTATGCAGGAAGGTATCCTGAGCCTGATGCAGATGCCGCGTACCACTGTTGCTGTGCAGATGTTGAAAGAGGCGGGCCTGCCTTACATCGTCGTTTTGACCCATCCGACGACCGGCGGTGTGACGGCCTCGTACGCCATGTTGGGTGACGTGCATATCGCCGAACCCAACGCCCTGATCTGTTTTGCTGGACCGCGCGTCATTGAACAGACCATTCGCGAAAAGCTGCCTGAGGGGTTCCAGCGGGCCGAGTATCTGCTGGACCACGGGATGCTTGACCGGGTGACCAAGCGAACCGAAATGCGGGAAGAATTGATCACCATCGCGCGGATGCTGATGGGTCAGCCACCCGCTATCAAAGGCGATTTGCCGGCCCCTGAACCGGATGCTGACCCTGCACCGGAAGAACCGGTGGTCGAAGACGCACCCAAGGAATGAGCACGGGTTCCGACGCCATCCTTGCAAGGATGATGGCGCTGCATCCCAAGGTGATCGACCTGACGCTGGACCGCGTGTGGCGACTGCTTGAGGCGCTGGGCAATCCGCAGAACGACCTGCCACCCGTCATTCATATTGCCGGGACAAATGGCAAAGGATCGACGCAGGCCATGATCCGCGCTGGGCTTGAGGCTGCGGGTCACAAGGTGCATGCCTATACGTCGCCCCACCTCGCGCGATTTCATGAACGTATCCGGCTTGCCGGAGAGTTGATCTCTGAACCCGATCTGACGGTCTATCTGGATGAATGCTATGCCGCCAATGGCGGGGCCAACATCACTTATTTCGAGATCACAACCTGCGCCGCCATCCTTGCCTTTGCTCGGACTCCGGCGGATTACACACTGCTTGAGGTTGGCCTTGGTGGGCGTTTGGACGCGACCAATGTCATTGATACCCCGGCGCTGACGATCATCACGCCCGTGTCTATGGATCACGAGGCGTTTCTCGGGAACACCTTGGCAAAGATCGCGGGAGAGAAGGCCGGGATCATCAAGCGCGGCGTGCCTTGTATCGTCGGTCCGCAGGACGAAGAAGGGCTGGATGTTATCGAGGCGCAGGCCGCTCGACTGGGTGCGCCTGTGCAGGCGTATGGGCAGCATTGGCATGCAGCGCCTGAACGGGATGGAATGATATTCCAGGACGAGGTTGGCCTGCTGGACCTGCCCCGCCCGGTTCTGCCGGGCGATCACCAGATCCAGAACGCCGGAATGGCCTTGGCCGCGTTGCGCCACCTTGGCTGTGATGAGGCCGCATGCCACGCTGCGGTAACGCAAGCGCATTGGCCTGCGCGGATGCAGCGGCTGTGCTCAGGTCCACTGGCCGAACGAGCCGCGCAAGCCGGGGCAGAGCTGTGGCTGGATGGCGGGCACAATCCTGCGGCCGGGGCGGCGCTCGCCAGTGTTTTGCGGAGCCTACCCAAACGACCCACCCACATGATCTGCGGCATGTTGAACACCAAAGATGCGGGCGGTTACATGGCGCCTCTTGCAGCAGAGGTGGACAGCCTGACTGCACTTTCCATTCCGGGTGAGGCCAATACGCTGTCTGCGGCAGATACAGCCAAGGCGGCGCGCGAGGTGGGCATGGTGGCGCACGAGGCGGAAGATGTGGGTGCGGCTTTGGATGCGATCCTTGCCCGTGATCCGCATGCGCGCGTTCTGATCTGCGGATCGCTTTATCTCGCTGGTGCGGTCTTGCGCGAAAACGGATGAGAACGCTCAACCCCTGAGCGACATGCAATCCGGTCAAATCACAGGATATTGACCAAACGGCATCGTATTTGCTACATTTAGTATAGTTTTTGGCCCCAACACGGATCAACCGTGACGGGTCTGCTTTTGGGGAAGCAGTATGTTCAGGCGTGATGATGCGACCGAAACGGTGTCGCGAGCGGCCATAGAGCCAGAGGAATACTCCTCGTCCAACATCAAGATGCTGGTGATTGCGGCGACCTTTTTGGTCGTGACAATTGGCTTGATCCTGATGCAACCGGGTGGGCCTACGATCGAACACCAGTCCTTTGCCGAGATCGCAATTGACGTTGAAGACGAGGCCGAGGTTACGCGTGCGGATACCTCCTTGCTGGAGCCGCAACCCCTACCTGCCTCCGAGGCTGTCAGCCGTCAGCTGCGTCAGCCAATCCGGCTGACCGACACCGATGCGCGGCATACGGACCTGCGCAGCCTGACACGGATCGTTCTGATCGGCTTTGGATACACGCCTGCCCAAGATGACCGCTTGCAAGCGTTGCTGGTTCAGGCCCTGACCGAGGGGCAATCAAATGCCTACATCGACGCGCTTTTGAACACGGCGGCCGCACGAGGTGAGTTCACCTTGCCGCGCCAGCTGACCACGACGGCGGGGCGTCTGGACACAGAAACCCTTTTGGCGGCACTGATCAGTCAATCACAAGGCTAGGCAGCCCAATCCACACTTTGCATCTCGCGTAGGCGCGAGGCTGTGCGTTCAAATTCGAACGTACCTTCCCCTTCGAGGTATAACATTTCGGGCGTGTCGGCGGCCGAGCAAATCAGCCGCACACGCGCCTCGTAGAGCGCGTCGATCAGGGTGACGAACCGCTTGGCTTCGTTGAAGTTGCTGCGTCCCAGGCAGGGGATGTCATCTATCATTAGTGCTTTGCAGGCTTCGGCAATGGCAAGGTAGTCGGCTGGTCCCAGTGGTTTTGAACACAGATCGAAAAAGCTGCTGCGCCCGATTCCGTTTCGGAACAGAGAAATGTTCACGGTGCGCCCATTGACGGTCAAATCAAGCGGATCAGCCGCTCCGCCGGACAGATCCGCCCAGATGTCATCCATCTCGGCCCGTGCAGTGGCGCCCAAGGGCGTGAAGTAAACCGGGCTGCCAGACAGCCGGTCCTGCCGGTAATCGGTGGGCGAGGCGAGCTCCCAGACAACCATCTTGTCCTTGAGTAGGTCGATGAAGGGCACAAAGAGTTGCCGGTTCAGCCCGTCCTTGTACAGATCATCTGGCACGCGGTTTGACGTGGTGACCACCACAACCCCTGCAGCGAACAGAGCCTCGAACAGGCGTCCGACGATCATGGCATCCGTGATGTCCGTGATCTGCATTTCGTCAAAAGCCAAAAGGCGAACCGATGCTGCGACGTCAGCAGCAACGGGGGCTATCGCATCGTCTACGCCGCGTTTGCGTGCCGCGTGCATCGCCGCATGGATTTCCTGCATGAAGGCGTGGAAGTGGACGCGCCGGGCAGGCACATCAAGCCGCGACGCAAAGAAATCCATCAGCATGGATTTTCCGCGCCCTACACCACCCCACAGGTACAGCCCCTTGGGTGGCTCGGGCGCCTTGCGAAACAGCCCCTTTTTGACCGGCGCTGCAAGGGCGGCACGGATGCGCTCGAACTCGGGCAGAACAGCCAGTTGTGCGGCATCAGCCTGTAACTCGCCCTTGTCTACAAGCGCCTGATATTCAGTCAGCAAATTAGTCATTTCCCCGTGGTAGCGCGCAGGTTCGCCCATGGGAAGCATGGTCAGTTCAGGAATGGTTAAGCGCGGCGCAGAATTCCTGATTTGACGCAGGCCATCACGTCCATACAGTCACCACACACGTTTGAGGGATTTCCCATGGCTACTCGCACCCCCATCTTTACCCCCGTTCTGATCGTGGGTTGCGTCATCATTATGGTCAGTTTCGCGGTTCGTGCGTCCTTTGGCGTCTTCCAGATCCCGATTGCCGAAGAGTTCGGCTGGCTGCGGACCGAATTCTCGCTGGCCATCGCGATCCAGAACCTTGCCTGGGGCATCGGCCAGCCGATCTTTGGCGCAATTGCCGAGAAGATCGGGGACCGCAAGGCGATCCTGATGGGTGCCGTGATTTATGCCGTGGGCCTCGTGTTGAGTGCCGGGGCAACCACACCTATCGAACATCAACTCTATGCCTGGTTGGTTGGATTTGGTGTTGCTGGCACTGGCTTTGGCGTGATCCTTGCCGTTGTGGGCCGCTCCAGCAGCGATGAAAACCGGTCCATGTCCCTTGCTATCGTGGCGGCCATGGGGTCGGGCGGCCAGATCTTTGGTGCGCCGGTGGCTGAATGGATGCTAAGTTTCATGCCATGGCAATCGGTGTTCCTGTGGTTTGCGCTTGCTGTCATTTTGCTGGTGTTGACCTTGCCAGCGATGCGCGTACCGCCGATGGCAACGAAGGCGGAGCTGGAGGAATCGCTTGGTCAGGTTCTGATCAAGGCTTTTCGTGATCCGTCATATACCCTGATCTTCCTTGGTTTCTTCTCATGTGGTTATCAGGTCGCGTTCATGACCGCCCACCTGCCCGCCTTTGTGACCGAAGTGTGTGGTCCCATCGTCCCGGGTGGCATGCTGCACAACATTGGTATCACAACGACGTCAGCCTTGGGTGCGGTTGCGCTGTCATTGATCGGCTTGGCGAACATCGCAGGCACGTTGCTGGCAGGATGGGCGGGCAAGCATTTCCCCAAAAAGTATCTGCTGGCGGGTATATACGCGGGCCGGACCGTTGTGGCGTCCCTTTTCATCATCTTTCCGATGACACCGATGACTGTCATCGTCTTTTCCATTTCCATGGGTGCGTTATGGCTGGCGACGGTACCGCTTACATCGGGGTTGGTCGCACATATCTACGGCTTGCGATACATGGGAACGCTCTATGGCATCGTTTTCTTGAGCCACCAGCTGGGGTCGTTTTTGGGTGTCTGGTTGGGCGGTCGTTTGTACGATCTTTATGGGTCGTATGAGCAGGTGTGGTGGATTGGCGTGGCAATCGGTGCGTTCAGCGCGGTCGTGCATCTGCCGATCCGCGAACGGCCCTTGGGTCAGCCCGCCACCGCCTAACCGCGCGACGACCGGATTGCGTCCAGCACAGCCTCTGTGTGCGTGTGGGGGAGGCCATGCCCTGCACCATGTATCATTGCCTGCTGCGCGGCCGAGTTCCAATCGGCCAGAGTGTCTTTGCAGGTCAGTGGGATCACATCATCCTGATCGCCCCAGACGGCCAGAACGGGAACGCCAGCGGCGGCGATGGCGCGGTGCTGGTCTTCGCAAGGTTTTCTCAGCAGCCCGCGCAGGCTGGACAAGACAGCGGGAAAATACCCCCGGCGCCCGGTCTCTTCCTGTTGCAGATCGTGGATACCCTCAACCGACGTCGGCAAATGTGCTTCGGATGCGATTCCGCGGCGGACTTCCCAGGGGTAGGCGGCCAGGAAAAGCCAATCACCGATCACTGGAAGGTCACGGGCAAGCGTGATCTTGCGCCCTCCCAGTTCGAACATGCCAGCCGGGGCTAGCAGGATCAGTTGTTTGACCCGTTGTGGGTGACGTGCTGTGAAATGAGCCGCAATTGCCCCGCCCATTGAGTAGCCAAGGACCGTCAGGTGATTGCCGACGTTCTCATGTGCCAAGAGGTCGGTCAGCTGTTGGTTAAAGAAATCGGCATCCTGTTTTCCGCGCGTCCGGTCCGAGTATCCGCGGCCATAGAGGTCGTAAACAAGCACCCGGAACCCCATTAATGCGAGCCCCTTGGCCATGCCGTACCAGACAAAAGACGGTGTGGTTAGGCCGTGAATACACACGGCGATCGGACCACGTTCAGGCCCCAACCATTCGAAATGCGTGGTGCCCTGTGATAGCAGTGCGAACTGGCCGGGCGCCTTGGTCCGCACTGCGTCGGTCATGCCGGAGCGGGTGAGTTCCGTGGTGACCGGGATTGCCAGCAGGCCAAGCAGTACCAGCGTGACCCACATCATTTTGCCGTCCACCGATCCAGGATGTAGCGGCTGGTCATCAGATCCAAATGCGCGCCTCCGCCATTCTTGAACAGGGTGATGTCGTCGGGCGCGCGTTGGAACGTGTCCAGATCATAGTAGTCGGCCAAAAGGTGGTCGCGGGTGATGGTGCCCGCATCGATTGGGATTTTTACTTCGCCGATATGGCCGATGGTGGTGTCAAAACTATCCACAAAGATACGGGACTTCTGCAGGGCCGTGTCGTCCACTTCGCGCATGTCAGGTCTATAGGCACCGATCAGGTCGATGTGTTGACCCGGTTGAAGCCATTCGCCATGAATCAGCGGTTCGGTCGACATGGTGGCGCTTGTGATGATGTCGGCGCTGCGTACGGCCTGTTCCAGATCGTCGGCCACGGTTAGCATGGGGCGTTCTGTTGCCATGGCCAGCGCGTTGGCGCGGGTGCGATTCCAGACCTGGAAATGTGCCTCAGGGAACGCGGCCGAGTACGCGTCATGCAGCGACCGCCCCACCGTTCCTGCCCCGACGATCAGGATGTTTTTGCTGTCAGGGCGGGCCAGCCTCCGTGCGGCCAGCAGGCTGTCGCCTGCCGTCTTCCACTTGGTCACCAGATGAAAGTTAATGATGGCCTGCAGTGTCCCGTCTCCGTCGGAATACAGGTTCACGCCGCCATTGATCATCGGCGCACCGCGACCGGGATTGCCCGGAAATACTGTAGCCGTCTTGACTGCCATGCCCATCCCGTCGATCCATGCTGCCCGGCTCAGCAGCGTATCTGGATCGCGGTAGAGAAATGTGTCCCCAATCTCGGCCTTGGGTAGATCGTGCCCAGCTGCCAGCGCGTCGGTCAGGCCGATCCAGTCCAGTAGGACCTCGCCTTCTGCAAAGGGGATGAACGGAACGGATGTCACGCCGCCTCGCTTTCGGTCAGCAGCCCCTCTGCGACAAGACGTTTGGCCCAGCCTTCGGGGCCATCGAAATGATGGGTCCGCCAACCGCGCGTTTGAGCAGCGGTGATGTTGTCGGCGCGATCATCCGTGAAAATCAGGCTGTCGCCGTTCAACCCGCTGGTCTGCTCCAGCATCTCGTAGATGCTCGGGTCGGGCTTGATGACCTGCATATGGCCCGAGATGAAATCGCGGTCGAAGTCGTTCAGAAAGTCGTAGCGCGTGGCGGCAAAATCATAGCTTCCAATCCCGAAGTTAGTCAGGGAAAAGACCGGTATCGCCTTTGATTGCAGCGCCTTCATCAAGCGAACGGAGTGGTCGATGGCAGGCGAGGCCATCTCGATCCAGCGGTCATGCCACATGCGAATCTCGTCTCGCCAACCGGGATACTCTTCGGCTGCGGAATAGATCGTTTCCTTGAAAGGATGCCCCATGTCGACCTTGTCGTTCATGCCGTGCAGATCGACCTGATCAAACATCGCGCGGCGGCGCTCTTCGCCGATGACGCTGTCATAGAAGCGCTCGGGTTGCCATTCGATCAACACGTTTCCGATGTCGAATACTACAGCTTTGATCGTCATCGTTTGGCTGCCCTCAATTCACGTTCCAATGCGTCCAGAAAACGCGATCTGTCCGCCTTGGTAAAGCCTTTGCCGCCGCCCTGCCGAAACGGGTCTGCCGCGCGCAGGTCTGCCATCAGGTCGCGGGTGGCCAGCACGTTGCCAATATTGGCCTGTGTCAGCGCTTCGCCATTGTGCTTTAGAACCCGTGCGCCAGCTTCCACGCATTTGGCGGCGAGGGGGATGTCCCCTGTGATCACGACGTCACCTGCGCCCGCCCGGTCGGCGATCCACATGTCGGCGACATCGGGGCCGTCTGGAACAATAACAGTCTCTACCAAAGGATTTTGCGACGGACGCAGGCCGCCGTTCGACACGACTTTCATAGGCACTTTATGCCTTGTGGCGACCCGCTCCGCCTCGGCTTTGACGGGGCAGGCGTCTGCATCGATGTAGAGCGTTGTCATGCCCAGAGGTGTTCGGCGTGGAAGGCCACGTGATCTTCCATGAAGGTCGAGACGAAGAAATACGAGTGGTCGTATCCCGGTTGCAGCCGGAATTGGATCTGCTGGCGACGGGCTGCAGCGGCTTCTGCCAACGCCTCGGGTTTCAGCAGGTCAATGAACTGGTCATCGGTGCCTGTGTCGATCAGCATCGGGCCATCGAAGCCATGTGCGCGCATGCACCGGGTCGCATCATGGGGTGACCAAAGCTCTTCGTCGGTGCCCAGATATGCAGTCAGTTGCTTACGCCCCCAATCGCTGGCGGTTGGGTTGGTGATGGGCGAAAAGGCGGATACCGATCGGAACTGTCCCCGCGGGGACATCGCCATGGTCAGTGCGCCATGCCCGCCCATGGAGTGTCCGGTGATCGACTGGCGGTCCATGTCGAGGGCAAAATGCTCACCCAGCAAAGCGGGCAGCTCTTCCATCACGTAGTCCCACATGCGGTAGTGCGGGGCCCATGGCTTTTCGGTCGCGTTCACATAGAACCCCGCACCCTTGCCCAGATCATATCCTTCGTCGTCTGCCACATCATCGCCGCGTGGCGAGGTGTCGGGAAAGCAGAGCGCGATACCGTGTTCAGCCGCCCAGGCCTGTGCTCCGGCCTTGGTCATGGCATTCTCGTGCGTGCAGGTCAGGCCCGACAGATACCACAGCAAGGGCACCGGCCCGTCCTTGGTCTCTTCCGGCAGGAACAGTCCGAATGTCATGTCACACGAGCAGGAGGATGAGGCGTGGGTGTAAACCCCTTGGGTGCCGCCGAAGCAGGCGTTTTCGGATTTGGTTTCCATGGGCGTGATCCTTTCGTTGCTCTATCGCTATCTGGCGGTGGGCCGTGCGGCAAGTTTCGGGAGCCTCCGGCGGAAGTTTATTTGGAAAGATGAAGGAGGCTCAACTGATCCAGGCAATAACTGCAGTCAAAGTTGCGACACTGAGTGTCGTTGAGACAAGGATAGCTGCCGAGACGCGTTGAGGAGCAACGCCGTAGTGCTGCGCGAGCATGTAGATGTTGCCCGCCACAGGCATTGCTGCGCAGGCGATGATCATGGCCGCGCCGAAAGGTTCAACGCTGAACAGGAAGATCGCCGAAAACGCGACAAAGGCGGGGTGCAGCACCAGTTTGCAGAAGCTGAGCCAGCCCGCGATCTGGATGCGTTCGGTCGATTTTGACGCAAGCGAGGCCCCGATGGCAAAGAGTGCGCCGGGTGTGGCGGCACCACCCAGGATGCTCAGAAAATCATTCATAGGGTCAGGGATCGGGATTTGCAGGCCGGACCACGTCAGGCCAAGCGCCATGGCAACGATCATCGGGTTTTTGATCAGCCCCACGCCAATGGTCTTGAAGATCGCCGGAGACATGCGCCCGTCGCGCCCAACGGTGATCAGGATGACGATCAGGCTGGAAAAGACGATCAGGTCGGTTGCTAGAACCAGCATCACAGGGCCGATGGCCTGTGGGCCAAAGAGAAGCGCCAGCATAGGCAGGCCGAGGAACCCTGCGTTTCCAATGACGGCGCATTGTGCTTCGACTGCGTTGGTTTGGACGTCGAGGCCGCGCAGGAAGCCGACCAACGTCGCAATGCCGTAGACGAAGGCCGTTCCCCAGAGGTAGGCGGCGACCAAACGCCCATCCCAGACCTGTGCCAGTTCCAGATTGGCCGCAAAGCGGAAGATCATCGCAGACAGCGCGAAGTAGAATACGAACTTGGTCAGGTACGCGGTTGCCTCTTCAGTAAAAAACCGCGTGCGTCCGGCCCAGTATCCAAGGCCGATCAGGGCAAAAAAGGGCAGGGTCTTCAACAGGATCGGCAGCATGGATCAGGGATAGCGCGTGTTGCGTTGCCTATCCACTGCCGATAAGTACCCCTGCCGCAAAAACAAGAGCCCCACCCACGACCACTTGCAGAGTCGCGCGCCAAAAAGGTGTGTCCATATACTTGTTCTGGATCCATGCGATGGCCCACAATTCGACAAATACGACGAAGATCGCGGTGATGGTGGCTGTCCAGAAATCGGGAATCAAGTAAGGCAGCGCATGACCCAGCCCGCCAACCGTCGTCATGATGCCAGACGCAAAGCCGCGTTTGATGGGTGAGCCGCGTCCCGAGAGTTCGCCATCATCGGATGCGGCTTCGGTAAATCCCATTGAGATGCCTGCGCCCACGGACGCGGCCAGACCCACAAGGAACGTGGTCCATGTGTCTTGGGTCGCAAAGGCCACAGCAAAGATGGGTGCGAGAGTCGAGACCGAGCCATCCATCAGACCGGCAAGGCCCGGCTGGACATAGGTCAGTATGAACTGGCGCCGTTCCTTATCGTCCTCTTCCGTCCGGGTGTCGGGATCAAGGTGGGTCGCCTCCAGTGTTTCGGCCTTGGCTTCGTGGCCAGCCTCGGCCGCAGCAAGATCGCCAAGCAACTTCCGGGTGGCCGCGTCGGATGATCGGGCGGCGGCAGCAGTGTAGAAGCGTTCGGCATCACGCTCCATTGCTTCAGCCTCTGAGCGGATACGCGCGAGGCTTAGGTTTTCAACCAGCCAGACGGGTTTGCGCGCGTAGTAGCCGGACACATGTTCGCGCCTGATCAATGGGATTGTTTCGCCGAACCGGGCGCGGTGCAGATCGATGAGGCGGTGGCGATGACTGTCTTCCTCAAGCGCCATCTCCTCGAAGATCGCTGCGCTGGCGGGGTAGTCTGTGCGCAGTCGTTCGGCATAACCCCGATATATGCGTGCGTCGTCTTCTTCGGAGGAAATGGCGAGGGCCAGAACCTCTTGTTCCGACAAGTCTCTGAAGCGTTTGCGTTGGATGGTGAAGCGCATGTGGCTGCCTGCTTCTTTAGAACTGTTCCAAACAATGAAGGCGTTCCTGATGGATGATGCAATGTCGTTTGTCGTTTTTTTATAGAAACTGAACGGAACAGTTTATATTGTGCGGTGTCTCTCATGCAGGAATCTCGATGAACGACGCGACCCCGATTGTCCGCAAAGGCCGGAAATTTGACCAAGTGCTGGATGGTGCACGCGACGTTTTCATGGTGGATGGGTTCGAGGGGGCGAGCGTTGACGATATTGCCCGCGCTGCCGGGGTCAGCAAAGCGACGCTATATAGCTATTTCCCGGACAAGCGGCTGTTGTTTATGGAAGTCGCCAACATGGAATGCGCGCGGCAAAGCCAGTCTGCCGTGGATTTCATCGATATGAATGCCGCCCCGCGAGATGTGTTGTGTCAGGCAGGTAAACATTTTCTGCGATTCATCACTTCAAAGTTCGGGCAACAGATTTTTCGCATATGCGTGGCAGAGTCGGATCGTTTTCCAGAGATCGGACGCGCCTTTTACAAGTCTGGCCCTGAACGTATGCGGGCCGTGATGGGGGAGTACTTCCGCGCTGCGGTTGAACGCGGTGACCTTGATATCGACGATTTTACGTTGGCTGCTGATCAGTTTGGCGAGTTGTGCAAAGCTGACGTTTGGCCGCGTCTGATGTTCGGTGTGGTCGATACGGTGTCGGATGCAGATATCGACCGGGTTGTGGATAATGCAGTCCAGACCTTTCTGGCCCGCTACGGCACCTGATCTCCGGATCTGATTGCTCGACTCTGACAGGCGACTCAGCGTATTCAGAATTGGAACAAATGTAGAACATCTTATGTCTAATCGCCGTATCCTGTCCATCTGGTTCCCCCGGCTGGGGGCCGAGCGTCTGATCCGTCGCCAACCCATGCTGGGGGATCGGCCTGTGGCTGTGGTTGAAGAACATCACAACATGCAGGTCATTACATCCTTGAACGGGATGGCGCAGGCGGATGGCTTGCAGATTGGGCAGCCCGTACGGGATGCGCATGCCATGTGTCCGGGGCTACTGACATTTCCCCGGAGCCCACAGGGTGAGACACAATTCCTGGAAGCGCTGCAGCGCTGGGCGAGCCGCTTCAGCCCGTGGGTAGCGCCCGAGGATGAAGATGCACTGGTGGTGGACCTGACCGGTTGCGCGCATCTGTTCGGAGGCGAAGAGCGGTTGATGCAGGTCGTACAGGACGATTGCACTGATCTGGGGTTGAGCGCGCTGATAGGGCTGGCTGATACGCGGGGGGCGGCATGGGCTTTGGCCCGGTATGCGGGCAAGGCGACAGGATCGGATCGATCAGGGGATTCCATTGACCAGGAGGCTCGTGCCACACGGTCGCGTGCGGGCAAGCGGCGGCATTGGACCAAGGGAGGCTCTGCCCCTGCCGTTACTGCCCAAGCCCCGGACATCAGGCGGATTGCGCAACCGGGTCAAACGTATAGTGCGCTGTCCCCCTTACCAATTGCTGCACTGCGGTTGGAGCCTGATATGACAGCACAATTGGGCCGCCTTGGGCTGCGTCGCGTCGGGGATTTACTGGGTCAACCGCGCGCCGGGCTGGCGCGCCGCTTTGGCCGGGGGGTGGTTTTGCGATTGGATCAGGCGATGGGCAGCGCGCCCGAGCCTGTGTCGCCGGCCAAGCCGCCTGATCATTTTGCAGTCCGGATGACCTTGCCTGACCCCATTGGGCTGGTCGAAGATGTTATGGCGGCCATAGACCGTGTGCTGCCCCGCCTATGCAAGATGCTGGAGGACAAGGGGAAAGGTACGCGGCAGGTCATGCTGCAAGCCTATCGAAGTGACCATGCGGTCGAGATGGTTGAGGTGGGTTTGGCCCGTCCCAGCCATGACCCACATCGCATCCGCCCTTTGCTGGAAATGAAGATCGAGGACATCGATGCAGGCTTTGGGATCGATATGATCCGCTTGCTGGCTGTGCAGGTCGAGCCCGTACATGATACCATGACCGTCGGCCACCGCGAGGCGGGCGCGGCGGTGCAGGCGCGTTTGAACAATGCCAACGCCATGGACGATTTGATCGGGCGACTGGGTGCGCGTGTTGGGCTGGACGCGATCCGGCGCTTTGAACCTGCGGACAGTCATATCCCCGAGAAGTCCCATAAAATCATGGCGGCCGCGTGGTCGAAGCCACACAAGGGGCCCTGGCCACGGCCGACCAATCCGCGGCCTTTGTTGTTATGGCACCCCGAGCCGGTGCATGCCCCTGCCACACCTGAATTGCCGGAGACTTTTCGGTGGCGCGGTATGGATTTGAAGCGGCACCGTGCCATCGGCCCGGAACGGATTGCGCCGGAATGGTGGCTGGACGACCCAAACTGGCGGTCAGGCACCCGTGACTACTGGATCGCTGATACAGAGGACGGGCAGCGGCTGTGGTTGTTCTATGCGCACGGTGCCGCCATGTCGTCAGGTTGGTTTTGTCAGGGGTCTTTTGCTTGAGCGCTCCGGGGTTAACGCAGGCTTCGAGATCACCAGCCAGTACATCAATGTTCGGCGAATGATGCCTGTTCCGTCGTTATCGGCGCCTCTCATTCTGCAGGTAACGGTTCCTATACGGTGTCAATGACGCGGAGATATCAGTGCTGCGCAGCCTGCTTCGCGCAGTCCTGATAGGCACCCGACGACTGCTAGGCAATTTCCGGCCCACAGGTGTATCAGCCTGCGTAAGCGGCTTGCCGAACCGGCGGTCAAAGTTCATGCTGAAGTTGCATGCGGCGCTACGCCGTCGGTCAATTTCTGACATATGCGTTTAAACCTAAACCTTTGTAAAAAATTCACAAATTCCTGTTCGACCCTCGAATTTGTGCATCAAGGAACAAAAACATGAGCAGTAATCTCCCCAACCGGACAGGTTGGTCCCTAAAGGCGAGCGTGCTCGCAATCGCCAGCTTGATTTTAACGGTATCAGACGCAACAGGCGGTGCGACCGAACCAATCGATATATCGCAAATTGTTCAGGACAATGGTGTTGAAGCAGCGGCATCGACTGTAATGGTCCAACGCTTGTCGGACGGACAAGTCTGGGTCAGCAATGCCGCGCGCTCTGAGGAACGGTTTTCGCCTGCGTCCTCATCAAAGATTCCGCACACGCTGATCGCCCTCGAAACCGGTGTTGCCGCGCCGGATACGATGTTCGAATGGGACGGTAAGTCACGCTGGGTCGATGCGTGGAACCGCGACCAGAGTTTGACTTCAGCTTTCCAGGTTTCGGCCGTCTGGGTTTATCAGGACATCGTGCAGCGCGTTGGCGCTGCGGGCATGGCGGAGTGGCTGGATCGGTTCGATTACGGCAACGCCAATATCGGGACCGAGGCAACGCTGACCACGTACTGGCTGCAGGATATCTTGCTGGTTTCGGCAGTGGAGCAGGTAAATTTCCTGCATCGCCTGGTCGAACGTGACCTGCCGCTCTCTGATACAACCTACGCCGCCGCCGATGCGATCATGCAGACAGATACGGGCGATGGTTGGACCATGTACAGCAAGACCGGCTGGCGCCATGGGGCCGATATCATGGACATCGGCTGGTACGCCGGTTGGGTGCGGTGCGGTTCAGACACCTATGTGTTTGCGCTGAATATGGACATCCCCGACGCGTCCTTTCGGAACTTGCGCATCACGACATCTACTGCCGTGCTGGAGGCAATTGGCGCTTTCGATTGCCAGTGAAGACATCTGCCAAGGGAGCACGGCGCCGCGCCGTGCTGACCCGGCGCACCACCTGTACCGGGCCAAGTTGGTCCGTATCGCGACAGGTTTGCAAGAGGATGCCAAGGTGATCGTGACAAAGACATCTTGGAAGCGGTGGACCAAAGCCCGCTGGACCGGAGCGCCACGCCTTTTACGCGTCGGCTGCCTCGCAGTTCTGACTATGCTGTGCTGTGAACGCGTGGTTTTGGCCGAAGAAACACGCCGCATCGCCTTCAGCTTTGCTGATGCGCCTATGGGCGACGGCCCGCTTTTGAACGGTCTGGAACGAACGGAAACCTTGATCGCGGCGCTTGAAACAGCAGACATCCATGGCGCTGCATTTTTTGTTCTGACCCAATCACTTGTTCACGACCCCGATGGCGCTGCGCGTCTGCGTGCATACACCGGCGCCGGGCATGTGCTGGCAAATCACACGCACACCCATCCTTGGCTGCGTGAGACTGCGCCAACAGCCTACCTCGCCGATATCGACTTGGCCGCCGAGATGCTGCGCCCCTTCGACTATGTTCAACCCTACTTTCGCTACCCATATCTGGATGAGGGTAACACGAGGGAAAAACGGCTGAACGTGGTCGATGGACTAACGGCGCGTGGTCTTTCGAACGGCTATGTCACCATCGACACCTATGATTGGTACATGCAGGCACTGGTGGCCGAGGCCATTGAGGCAGGTCACCAGATCGACATGGACAAACTCGAACAGGTCTACGTCGAGGTTCTTGTCGAGACGATCGACTTTTACGACGCGCTTGCCGTGCAAACGCTTGGGCGTCATCCAGCCCATGTACTTCTGTTGCCACGCCAATAGGGTTATTCGACATGAAAACAAACGCTTATATGCTGCCTAGCCTAGTGTTCTGCATGGGCTTACTGGGTCACTCTGCGCTCGCCGAACAAGTAACCTTGCAGACTGGCGCCGCCACGTTCGAAGTCGATACGGATACACTGGCTGTATCTGCGGCCCTGATCGGCGCGGAGCAGGAGGTGATCGCGCTGCCTGCTGTTGCCGGAGAGACGCAGGGTTTGGTCAGGGACGGGTCCGCTGCTAAATGGCAGATCGACATCGATGGCGGACAGTTCTCCATCGTTGCCCGCGCAATTGGTGAGCGTGTGACCTTCGAAATCGCTTCGGATCACCTGACGGACTTGGCATGGCCGCAAGTCCCCGCACGACCTTCGGATGAGTGGGCTTTGCCCATTCTCGGTGAAGGCCGCCTTTTTGAAGCGCGGGATCAAAACTGGCGTACGTTTCTCGTGGATGTTCTGGATGGCGGCGCTGCGGGAGAGCAGTTTTCGCAACCCTTCTGGACACGTCTGGACGCTGAGGGGTCAGTCACATGGCGCATGAACAGCCCTTGGGACGCGCGGTTGTCCTTTCTGGACACGGAACCTGCTCTGACCGTGGGTATTGTTCAGCAGTTCACGTCGCTCAATTTGGATCAGCCATATCGCATGACTGCTCAACTCGGCCCCCGTGACCCGGTGATCGGTGCGCGCTTGTACAGGGCGCATCTGGAAGAGACGGGTGTGTTCCGCAGCTTGAACGAAAAAATCGCGGCGAGGCCCGATGTCGCCATGCTCGCTGGCGCACCTCACATTTATCTGTGGTCGGACGGATTGCTTGCGCCGCAGGATGTTATCGCATGGCGCCGTTTCATGCGTCAGTTCGCCCGGAAGCGCGAGACTGCCATGACTTTGTCCGAGCAACTCTGGCGTGCTGTGCCCAACGATATGCGTGCGGATTTTGAGACTGCGATCCGTGAGGCGCAAGGCGCCGATGGATTTGTGTCACAGTACAGCCGGACGCATGTGACACGCGCGCTCAACACAGCCATGCTGCGCGCCAGACCCTTCCCGACCGACACGGCGCTTGCTGGTGGACATGATCCTGTTGAGGAACGCGCGCATATGATGGAGTTGCGTTCGGATCTGTTCGAAGAGTTTGAGGGCACTCTTGCTTTACCAGAGACATGGGGCGGCGGTATTGGGTTGCGCATGCTGGAGGCTCTTGCCGAGGCCGGGATTTCCGCGGTTTGGCTTGGAGTGGAAAACTGGCGTCACGCCATTGGGCATCCCGAGGCCGTGGCTGAGGCAAAGGCGCGGGGCTATCTGATCGGCCCCTATGACAGCTACGCAAGCGCCCATTCCGAGGGCGCTCAGCAGACTTGGCCGACCGCTCAAATGGGGGACACCCTTTTTGAGCACGCGAGGGTCATTGGCCCAGATGGGTCTGCGCGGTCCGGCTTTCGGGGGATCGGGGCCTATGTGAACCCAAGCGCCGTCGCCGATTATGCAAAACCCCGCATCACGGCGGTGTCCGAAAGTGTTGATTTCAACAGCTACTTTCTTGATGTCGATGCCACCGGCCTGTTGTTTGAGGACTATACGGCCGGACGCCGGACCACCCGAGCTGCGGCCTTGGAGGCAGTGAAGCAACGACTTGATTTTGTGACACAAGATCTCAGCCTGGTTCTGGGATCAGAGGTTGGCGTGGCCGCCTTTGCGCCTCACATTGATTTCGCACACGGTGTCACAACCCCCGCGTTCGATTGGATGGACCCAAGAATGCGGCGCGATCCGGACCCGGCCTATGATGTCGGCGGCTACTGGCCCCCCGAGGCCCCGGTCCGCTTCTTTGAACCCACACCGCCTCCGCCCAATATGCGTAAGATCGTGTTTGACCCCGCCAACCGTATTCCGCTGTATCAGATCGCACTTGGGGACAGCGTGGTTACGACACATCACTGGCATTTCAGCACTCTCAAACCGCAAGGTGAGCGTACGCATAACGAGCTAGTTGGATTACTCTATGCGGTGCCGCCTCTCTATCATCTCAATACAAGTGTGCTTGAGCGTGATCTGCCCGGAATCGCTCGCTATGTCTCGGATTTCGCTCCGCTGCATCGCCGCCTCATGACCGAACAGATGACAGGTTTTGAATTCGTCTCGGAGGATCGGTTGGTGCAGAGGACAGAGTTTGCAGATGGCACAACAGCCTTGGCAAATTTTTCGGACCACGCGCGTGTGGCACCGGATGGGCATGAGATACCACCGTTTTCAATCAGAATAGAACTGGCCGGGCATGATCCCTTTGTGCTGTCCACCGCTCAGGTCGGGGCTGACTGAGTTTCAGCATTGCGGCTCGGTAACATTCAAGCCGCCCAATACATCAATTGTGCGAAGTATTCCCTATACGGCGCGGAAGCGTTTTGACCGTCCAAACT
The DNA here is from genome assembly GCF_947496075.1 of uncultured Tateyamaria sp. Taxonomy (GTDB): domain Bacteria; phylum Pseudomonadota; class Alphaproteobacteria; order Rhodobacterales; family Rhodobacteraceae; genus Tateyamaria. The sequence continues at coordinate 704,955 of NZ_CANMBJ010000004.1, read as the reverse complement.
CGCAAATGCTGAGGCAGAAAAGCTCTGTCCCTTGCCAGTTTTGTCGCCCTGCATCTTGTCGCAAGGCCAGCGCGTTACTTTATCGCTCCAATGGATCGCCGCATTGTACTGGAGCTGTTGCCCGGCGCCGCGTTTCTGCTGGGGCATATGATCGGCGGGCTTTTGTGGGCCGCCGCTTTGGCCGTTGTGGCAACTGCCCTGGCTGTCGCCGTGCGATGGCGGTGGGATGGCAGTGTTCCGTGGTTGGCGGTGTCGACGCTGGTCCTTGCCTTGATCCTGACCGCCTTTGGTATCGTGTTGAACGATGAGACATTCGTGTTGATCCGCCCGACCGTAGGGGCCGTTGCTTTTGCTGGTATCCTTGCTGTTGGTGCACTGGCGCGTCCCAGCCTGCTGGAGCGCACGTTGGGCCATGCGCTGGAGATTGAGCCTGAGGGCTGGCATGTGTTGCATGCCGCGTGGATCGCGATCACGCTGCTATCGGCTGGAGCAAACGAGATGGCACGGCGGGCTTTGACCACAGATCAGTGGGCCATTTACAACGTGCTATCTGACCCGGCGTTGTTTGGCTTGATCTGGTTGGCGACGTGGTCGGTGGCGTACTGGTATTGGATCGAAGAGAGCGAGGCCTGAGCGCGACCCTATCGTTTGTCCAGAATCCGCACTGCCTTGCCTTGTGATCGCTCAACCTGACCCGGATTGGCCACATCCACGGCGACGCTGATCCCGATGGTTTGCTTGATCCGGCTGGCCAGTGTTTTCCCTGCATCCGCGCGATTTGTGCTGGCATCTGCCGCCTCGCAAAGCACGCGCATCTGGTCCATGCGGTCGGGCTTGCTCAGTTCGATCTGGAAATGCGGGGCGAGGCCAGGCGAGGCCATCAGGCATTCTTCGATCTGGGTGGGGAAGACGTTGACGCCGCGCAGAATGATCATGTCGTCGCTGCGTCCCGTGACCTTTTCCATCCGCCGCATGCTGCGCGCCGTGCCTGGCAGCAGCCGTGTCAGGTCACGGGTGCGGTAGCGAACAATCGGAAACGCTTCCTTGGTCAGTGAGGTAAAGACAAGCTCGCCTATTTCGCCATCAGCCACGGGTTCGCCCGTTTCAGGGTTGATGATTTCGGGCAAGAAGTGATCTTCCCAGATATGCAGCCCGTCCTTGGTTTCGACGCATTCCATCGACACGCCCGGGCCGATAACTTCGGATAGACCGTAGATGTCGACAGCGTGCATATCGAAAGCCTGCTCAATCTCGGTCCGCATGGCATTAGTCCAGGGTTCTGCGCCAAATATGCCTACTTCGAGAGAGGAGGCACGTGGGTCGAGCCCCTGCGCGTTGAATTCATCGAGAACAGACAGGGCGTAGGACGGTGTGACCGTAATCCCCTTTGGTTTGAAATCTTCGATCAGGCGGACCTGTCGCGGGGTCATACCGCCCGAGATGGGGATGGTGGTGAGCCCGAGTGCATCGGCGCCGAGGTGGATGCCAAGCCCGCCAGTGAACAGCCCGTAACCATAGGCGTTGTGCAGAAGGTCACCGGGTTGCATGCCCGCTGCACGCAGGCTGCGGGCGACGACCTGACTCCAGTTGGCCAGGTCATTTTCCGTGTAGCCCACGACGGTTGGCTGGCCTGTGGTGCCCGAGGACGCGTGAATGCGCTTAACCTGGTTTCGCGGCACTGCGAACATGTCAAACGGGTAGTTTGCGCGCAGGTCCTGTTTGGTCGTGAAGGGGAATTTCGACAGATCGCTGAGCGCTGTCAGGTCGTCCGGGTGCACACCTGCTGCGTCGAAGGCGGCCTTGTAGTGCGGGACATTCGTGTAAGCGTGGCTCAGGGACCATTTCAGACGGTCGACTTGCAGCGCCACTATCTCGTCCCGGCTGGCGATTTCGATGGGATCGAGTGTGCTGCGGTCGGGTGTGAGGTCTTTCATGTCGGGTCCTCGTCGAAATGAGTGCCTGTGATCGTGCGGGAGAGGCCGCGAAACAGGGCGATCTTGCGCCCGTCCGCACCAGTGACAGTGACATCATAGGTGCCGGAGCGGCCTTGGCGGGCGGTTTCCGTGGCGGTGGCTGTCAGGACCTCTTCCGCATTGCCGGGGGCAAGGTATGTGATTTGGTTTTGCTGAGCGACCGTGATCTGGTTGTAGGTGTTGCACGCAAAGGCAAAGGCACTGTCAGCCAGTGTGAAGATCATGCCACCATGGCAGATGCCATGTCCGTTCAGCATATGTTTGCGCACCTGCATGGTGAGCGTCGCCGCACCGGGCGCGATGTGCACGATCCGCATCCCCAGCGCTTGGCTGGCCTCATCCGTCGCCCACATGGTGTCGGCGCAGCGCTGGGCGCGTTCTTGTGGTGTCATCCGGCATCCTCCCCATGCGTTTCAGACTCGCGCGACTTTGCCCCGCTTCTGTAACGCTTTCAAGCGTGTTGCCATGGCTCTTGAAATTGTGAGCGGGTCGCGCAACTGTGGCGGCATGACGTTGCACACGCCTTCCCCCTCAAATCTACGCGAGATGCCGAGCCCACAGGTGGCCTTTCACCGGACCGAGTTGTCGGTGATCCTGTCCCTATATGGCCGTATGGTGGCCGCTGGCGAATGGCGCGACTACGGCATTTCCTGCCTGCGCGATGTGGCTGTGTTTTCAGTGTTCCGCCGGACGGCCGAAAACCCGATGTACCGGATCGAAAAGCGTCCGAAGCTACGGGGCAAGCAGGGGATGTACGCGGTGATTGGCATGGATGGTCAGGTGCTGCGCCGCGGGCAGGACCTGAAGACCGTGTTGCGCGTGTTGGAACGCAAGCTGATCCGCGCCGTCGAATAAGGTCCGCTGCGCGGGCGCGATTTATTTTTTGCTGACGAAGGGCTGTCCGCCCCTCGAGCTCCCCGATCGTATTTTCTGGTCAGAAGAACATCAGGGGCGTTTGTGGCTCGTGATATCGCCGTCACCTTTTTGTGCGATGCGTTTTGTGGCGTCGGCGATAGGCTCTTCGACCACGGCCATGTGGAAGGCGTTCGCGTGGATCATGTGGGTTTGGCTGGTCACAAGCGCGACATGTCCTTTCCAGAAGAGCAGGTCACCGGGTGCGTATGGCCCCGTGGCGTCTTTGAAGGCTGTTTCCTGCAGGTCGCTGTCACCGAGGCAGGGTATGCCCGCGGTGGTCAATGCGATCTGAGCGAGGCCAGAACAATCGATGCCGGACCGCGTGTTGCCGCCCCAGAGGTAGGGTGTCCCGAGGAAGAGGCGTGCGGTCTGGATGGCGTCTGCTGCGTAGGGCGCAGGCGAGATTTGTGATTTTGGGACGTGGCCGAGGCTGGTTTCGATGAAATCCTGCGTGTTGGAGAGGGCTGTAAGCCTCGTTCCGAAAGTCAGGTTGGCCGTTTCTGGGGATTTAATGCTGGCGTCTGAATAGGCGTGTCCGGCAGGTGATGTGACGACATGTGTGGGGTTCGTGACAGGGCCAAGCGCAGCGGCGGGGACGAAGCCGACATAGCCATCGAGATCGGCGCGCACATAGGCGTGGTCATCGCTGTTGCCGAGCACTGTGAGCGTGGCGCCACCGATCAGTTGCCGGTCGCGGGGGCCATTCGGGCGTGACAGCAGATCCACGTGAGGCACGATGACCTGACCCGGTCTGTTGCCGTCCACCAGACGTGGATCGGGGGTGGTTCGGCGGTCCGTCACAGGTTCAACATGTCTGGTAGGGCGGCGAACAGCGCACGCGTGCCCTGACCCACGCCACCTTTGGGGCGGGCGGGTGCAGCGGTGGGTTGCCAGCCGTAGATGTCGAAATGCATGTAGCGGCTTTGCTCCACGAACCGGCGAAGGAAGAGGGCCGCGGTGATCGAACCTGCGAACCCGCCCTTGGGCGCGTTGTCGAGGTCGGCGATGCCGGGTTCGATCATGGCCTCGTAGGGTGCGTGGAACGGCATGCGCCAGACCGGGTCGGCGGAGGCGAGGGCCGCGGCTTCGAGTGCTGCGACGAGACTGGCGTCGTCGGCATAGTAGGGCGCAAGGTCCGGACCAACTGCCACGCGCGCCGCCCCGGTGAGCGTTGCCATGGAGATGATGAGGTCGGGATTGTCCTCATCCGCCAATGCCAATGCGTCGGCCAGAACCAGGCGTCCTTCGGCATCGGTGTTGTTGATCTCGACCGTGAGGCCCTTGCGGCTGGTCAAGATATCCTGTGGGCGGAAGGCGTTGCCGGAGACGCTGTTTTCCACTGCGGGGATCAGGACGCGCAGTTGGACTGGTAAGCCTGTAGCCATGATCATATGGGCGAGGCCCAGCACGGCGGCGGACCCGCCCATATCCTTTTTCATTAGTCCCATGGACGCACCGGGTTTCAGGTTTAACCCACCGGTGTCAAAACAGACCCCCTTACCCACCAGGGTGAGTTTCGGGCCAGTGGTGCCCCACGTCATGTCGATCAGTCGTGGCGCGCGGTCTGCGGCCCGGCCAACCGTGTGGATCATCGGGAAATTCTGCGTCAGCAGGTCGTCACCAAGGATGACGCTGACCTCTGCGTTGAATGTGGATGCGAGGTCACGGGCGGCTTGTTCCAGATCGGGTGGACCCATGTCCGAGGCCGGCGTGTTGATCAAGGTGCGGCTAAGCGCTTCGCCATTGGCGATGGCTTCTATTTGCGTAGCATCTACGCCGTCCGGTGCGATTAGATGGGCACGCATCGGTGGTTGGTCCTTGTACCGGTCGAACCGGTAGCCGGCCAACAGCCAGCCAAGGGCTTCGTTGGCGAGGGTGTCGGCATCAAGGTCGGAGACAAGGCTGTACGTGCCTACGGGTAACTTGGCGGCCCCGGCGGCCAGATGAAAACGGCCGCGGGCGCGTGTTTCTTCATTGCCGTAGCCAATGACCGCCCCTGCATCATCTGGCAAAAGCAAAGCTTGTCCCAGCGCGCCCTTGAAGTCATGTGCCGTGGCCCAATTCTGAACAGCCTGTGGTTGTTTTTTCAGCCAATCAGGCGCCGCAGTCTCATCAAGAACGTGGATAGGGCGGATTGCGTCATCCGGCTTGGCAAAGCTGAGGTTCATGGCGGTGAAGGTCCTGCGTAGCGTGTCGCGCAGAGCCTAGACTGTTTGGTTGCTGCCGCAAGTGGTCGTACAGATCACAAAGTGATGTTCTGCAGATCCCAAATCGCACTCAACGATCCTTCGCCGGTGCGCATAAGGCGACCAAGCGTGGCTGCCAGTGCCACTTGATCCCGCGCCTTCGCACACCGGACAACGTCACCCGCAACGCCTGCCAGCACATCCATGCCAATCTGATCCGCAATTGCGATCATGGATTTGGCTGCGCGGCGCAGGTCGTCCAGTTCACCCTTGCGATACAACCGATCGCAATGCGCCATGCGCAGAGCCAACTCCTCCATCGCGCGGCACACGACATCTTCGGCATTGGCGGGGTCCATCTCCCCGTATAGCGCATTCAGGCGGTCATGATTGACTTGCACGGATTCGTGCAACTGAATTTGTGTTACTGTCGACAAAACGTCACCTCTACTCACCCAAAAGTCGGTATGCCCCCACGGCTTCGATCCGTTATGGGTCAAACACTCTTCCCAAATCGTTATGATGGGTCAGTCTTTTCGCTCGAATTTGACAAGAATTCGGGCTAGTCACCCTGCCAGACAAGCAATGACCAGATGAACCGGGGACGCACATGCACAGGATCAAGCCGCTTCCTACCTTCCTTTTGCAGCGCTATCAGGGATGGAAGGCGACGACCTATGCCGAGAATGGCGCTTGGTATAAACGCCTTGCGACCGAGGGGCAGCGCCCACGCGCAATGGTCATTTCTTGCTGTGACAGCCGGGTGAATGTGACGTCGATCTTTGGCGCGGACCAGGGCGAGTTCTTTATCCATCGCAACATTGCGAATCTGGTGCCGCCCTTTGAACCGGATGGCGAACATCACGGTACCTCGGCGGCGGTCGAATATGCGGTCAATGTTCTGGAAGTCGCGCATCTGGTTGTGCTTGGCCATTCCCGTTGTGGCGGCGTGCAGGGCTGTATTGACATGTGCGAGGGGCGCGCGCCCGAGCTGGAAGAAAAGGGCAGCTTTGTGGGGCGCTGGATGGACATCCTGCGTCCGAAGTTCCCCGAAGTGGCCGATATGAAAACCCCAGAGGACAAGGCCGAGCGTCTTGAACAGTTGGCCGTCGTGACCTCGATGGAGAACCTGATGTCCTTCCCCTTTGTCGAAGAGCGGGTGAACACTGGCTCTTTGAGCATTCACGGCCTTTGGACAGACATCGCCGAGGGCGGGTTGAAGCAATTCATGGGCAAAACACTTGATTTCCAGCCGGTCTGAGCCGGCACACCCGAGGGGACAGATTTGGATCAGATCCTGAGCCTTGCGGCGACAAACTTGCTGTCGCCCATCATTCTGAGTTTTGCATTGGGTGTGGCCGCGTCGCTGGCGCGGTCCGACCTTAATATTCCAGAGGCCGTGGCCAAGGGCATGTCGATCTACCTGCTGTTTGCCATCGGCTTCAAGGGCGGCGTGAGCGTGGCTGATCACGGCATTGACGGAACGCTGGCGGCCTCCCTTTTGGCGGGGATCGTGTTATCGGCGGCTTTGCCCATGGTGGCCTTTGGGTTGCTGCAGGTGATGGGGAACCTCAGCCGCCTGGATGCAGCAGCGGTGGCAGCCCACTATGGCTCGATTTCCATCGTGACCTTTGTGGCAGCATCGTCTGTGCTGGAAGGTAGTGGGATTGCGGCCGAAGGGTACATGGTGGCCGTTGCCGCAGCTATGGAAGCGCCCGCGATCTTGTCGGCCTTGTGGCTGATCTCTCGCGGTGGGGACAGCCGTCGCATGGACCCTGAACTGATGCGTGAGATCTTGTTGAACGGGTCAATCGTGTTGTTGGTCGGCAGCTTCTTGATTGGTTGGATCACCGGCACGGACGGGCTGGTGAAGATAGAGGCGTTTATCGTGTCGCCGTTTCAGGGTGTGCTGTGCCTGTTCCTGTTGGACATGGGACTGGTTGCGGGGCGCGGCCTGCGCGGTGGATCAGGTGTTTTGCGCCCAGGTGTACTGGCTTTTGGTATGGTGATGCCGCTGGTTGGCGCCACGTTTGGTTGTCTTACAGGTCTGCTGCTGGGCGTCAGCACCGGGGGCGTGGCGCTGTTTATGGTGCTGTCTGCGTCAGCCAGCTATATTGCCGTGCCCGCCGCGATGCGCGTAGCGCTGCCCGAGGCGAACCCATCCATCTATTTGACCCTGTCGCTGGGGGTCACGTTTCCATTCAACTTGACGCTGGGCATCCCGATCTATGTTGCCGCCGCCAGCGCGCTGACCGGAGGATAGACCATGCAGACGCACAAGGCGAAACGCGTTGCCATCATCATTGAGCAAGTGATGCAGAGTCGTTTGACTGATGCCATGGCCGACGCTGGTGTAACGGGATGGACCATATTGCCCGTTCTGGGTGGGTCCGGTCAGTCTGGCACATGGAGCCGTGAAGGTCAGGTCAGCCGTGGTACGGGCATGGTGCAAGTGATCTGTGTGATCCGGCCCGAGCGGTTGGACGCATTGTTGGATGCGGCTTTTACCGTGGTGGAGCGTCATATCGGCATTGTCACTGTGGGCGATTGCGAAGTGCTACGGGCCGAACGGTTTTAAAAAAAGGGGCGGTGCCTCCCACTGGATGCACCGCCCAAACCACTCGTTACCTCACTCATCCGCACGCCACTCACCCATTCACTGGTTCCTTCACCGCGCAGAAGTCTTGTTTCGATGGCACAGCACGAGGCGCAGCGCTGTCGAAGCTGTGATGCATGTGCAAAAACCCGAAGCCCGCGCATCCATCGATCAGGCGAATTAAACATGGCGTCCTGCCACTGACCCATGCAGCATCATGTACTGCAGACAGGCGCGCTTTTGCATCGCCCTGATTGCAGGATTATGGGCAACCGGGGTTGCGGTGTCCTGCGTCGTATGCGGCCCGAGGGGCCCGTTGGTGATGTAAGTATCCCAGCGCAGAATTACCGATTCCTTTCCAGAAACCAGCATTATGTCGAAAATCGCCCAAGGCCTGTAAACACTGAACAAAATCAGGTGATTGAGTGAGGTCTCTACTTGGCTAAACTTTGACGAAACCGCCTAGATCACCGCTATTAGGCCGTTACTAGCGCAGCACCTTATCTTCGGGCCAAGTGAGCTTCGTATTGACCGATATGCTTTGTGTTTGCCCGGCTGGGACTGACATTTGCCATTCGAGAATGCCGCGCTGATCGTTCACCGCGCTGATGTTCGGCGCAGGCGAAGCAGACCAATCAATCACGAGGTCTTCCTGTTCTGAAAAGGGCACGACGTCACGCACTGCCACATCCCATGCCTGATTGGTCAGGTTCTCAACCTCGATCCGCACCTCTTCGGTTTCCTCGTTCGAGCGGGTGATAATCCCGCGATCACCTTCGTTGCGGTTGAGGACGGTACGGGTCAGGCGCAGGCCGTCGATGCGGCCAAAGAATATGTCTGCCTCAGCATTCGGCGGCAGCGCGCTTACTTGGGTGTTGCCCACAAGCTGACCGTCTACATAGAGCAATGCGCGCCCCGGCAGTAGGATTTCGGCGCTGGTGTTGGTGACCTTAGCCAGTCGGAAAGCAGCGTCATCAAAGCGCGGGACAGCGCGCGCGCTCAGCGCTGCGTCCATCACTAACGTATCCAGGGCGATCTCAAGCTCTTCGCTTTTTGCACGGATAGTTGCGGGTGTGGGTAGGGTGTAGGTCACCCCGATGCCGTCGAAATTGGCGGAGGCCACCTCTTGGACGATGACCGGCGCTTCGATGATGGGCTCGGCAATACCCATGGCGCTGTCGGATTCAATGCGCAGCAGTTCACGTTTCTGCTGTACCGGGTCTTCGATCCGGCGACGCTGTGGCCACAATTGGCTGGGTTCGGATTGGGCAAAGGGTTCGAGCGTGGATAGCGTCAGTTCGATGTTGGTCCAATCCTCGTTTGTGAATTGCGAGATGACGGCACTGCGCGCGATTGAAAGGGATGTATTGTCGACCAGATCGAAGGCATAGACGGGCGCCCATGACACACCGCCTGTGATGTAGGACAGGTCGAGCGTTGCCTCTGTCTGTTCAGGCACGTCGATGCTCAAGGACAGCGTCGCGGGGGCCGTGTTGGTTGGTGTTGCTGCATCCAATGCCGCCTGCACTTTGGCAACACTGAATTCAAGGTCGGGCCGCTGGCGCTTCAGTTTCCGTATCTCGACCTCGGCACCTCGCATGGCCGCGCGCGCGGCGGTTCCGTCGCTTGCAATCAGTTGCCCGATGGCGCGCAGCGTATCCACATCCGTCGCTGTATCCTCGGAAACGGTCAGGCCGTTCAGGAAGTCTATCTGATCTTGCGCCGCCTGGGCCGAGGCCTGAGCCAGTGCAATTTCATCATCAAGTGCGGCCAAGACTTCTGTGGCGGCTTCCAGTGCGGCTTTCGCTACCATCCATTCGGGGGTGCGCGGCGCACGATAGGGGCCGTCCGGTCGAGCGGTCCAGCTGCGCGAGGTTATGGTTGCTCCGTTCAGGCGGATGTTCATCGCATCCAGCGACAGGGATGGGTCCATGTCCCGCAGTTCCAGCCTGTGCTGACCGGCAGGCAATTGCAGGCTGGTGTTGCGTGAAACAAGGGCTCCTTGGGCATAGATGGTTGCCGCAACCGGTGGGGCCTGAACCACAAATGTATCGGCGAGGGCGGGCAATGGCAGCAGGGCGAGGATCACGGCAAAACGCATGTGGACACCTTTTGTTTGATATCCCTACTCTGCACCGGGGCGGGCAAAAGAAAAGGGGCCGATTGGCCCCTTGTTCCCCGCAATATGCGTTTTGGCTTCAGCCCTTTTTCAGGATCCGTGTGCCCAGCACTTCGGCAATCTGCACGGCATTCAAGGCAGCACCCTTGCGCAGGTTGTCCGACACGCACCAGAAGTTCAGGCCGTTGTCGATTGTGCTGTCTTGCCGGAGGCGGCTGATGAACGTGGCAAAGTCGCCCACGCATTCCACCGGCGTGACGTAGCCACCGTCCTCGCGCTTGTCGATCACCATGATCCCGGGCGCTTCGCGCAAGATGTCGCGCGCTTCGTCTTCGTCGAGGAAATCCTCTGTCTCGATATTCACAGCTTCGGAGTGGCCAACGAACACGGGCACACGCACGCAAGTGGCCGTGACCTTGATCGACGGATCAATGATCTTTTTCGTCTCGGCAACCATCTTCCATTCTTCCTTGGTCGAGCCGTCGTCCATGAAGCTGTCGATATGCGGGATCACGTTGAAGGCGATCTGCTTGGTGAACTTGGCGGGCTCTACATCGGTCGTGGGATTGTACACGGCCTTGGTCTGGTCCCACAGCTCATCCATGCCGGCAGCACCAGCACCGGACACGGATTGGTAAGTGCTGACCACCACGCGCTTGATCTTGGCGCGATCATGCAACGGCTTCAGCGCCACGACCATTTGCGCGGTCGAGCAGTTGGGGTTGGCGATGATGTTCTTCTTCGCGTAGCCCTCGATCGCGTCGGCGTTCACTTCGGGCACGATCAGCGGCACATCAGGGTCGTAGCGATAGAGCGACGAGTTATCGATGACCACGCAGCCGGCCTTGGCTGCGACGGGCGCGTATTTCTTGGTCGCGTCCGAGCCGATGGCAAAGAGCGCAATGTCCCAGCCCGTGAAGTCGAACGTGTCAAGGTCTTTTGTCGTCAATGTCTGCTCCCCAAAGGACACTTCCGTGCCCAGCGAACGGCGGCTTGCCAGCGCGGCGAGCTCGTCCACAGGAAACTGGCGCTCGGCCAGGATGTTCAGCATTTCGCGGCCCACGTTACCGGTGGCGCCCGCGACGACGACACGATACCCCATAATCGACTCCTTTTCGGGTAGGTGCGTGGCCCTTACACCCATTGCCGGATGGGGGAAAGGGCGTCAGTCGGTGGAGTCACGGCTTAGTGCATAGATCGCCACACCTATCGCGAGCGCGATGGCGAAAAAGCCGAAGATCGCGATGTAGGGTGCGGATGGATCGCCGCCTGCCGTGGCCGTGTGGATGCGCCCCGAGATGGTTTGCATGACTCCGACGCCCCCGATTCCAAAGAGGTTCATCAGGGTAACACCGCGCCCGGTAAGGTGCGGGGGGAAGAAGCTGCGCGCGTGAGCGATGATGACCGGGAAGGACGCGCCAAGTGCGCCGATGGCGGCAAACAGAATGATCGAGGTCCATGGGCCAGCGTCGATCCAGAAGATCACCAGGGCCAGAATTGCAACCGTCAGGGCATTGCCTGTGAAGACGATCCACTTGCGGGTCCCAAAAATTCGGTCGAGCGGGCCATAGGCGATGGTGCCGAGGATCATGGCAAGGCTCATTACCAGCGTGGCAATCCCGATCTGGGCCGTCGTCTGGTCGAATACGTCGCGCAGGTAGGGCCCGATCCACAGGCCACGCACGGCAGCGACAGGAGCGTAGTTGACGAACATGATCGGAATGATGAGCCACAGGACCGGCATGCGCAGCAGGTCAAACAAGGATCCATTGCCTGCAGAGTCTGCTTTGGCCGGGTCGCGGACAGACAGCAGGACTCCTATTGCGACAATGGCTGTGACGGCTGCGAGCGCCCACATGCTGAGGCGCCAGCCCATTGTGTCGACCGCAAAGGCCATGGGGTAGCTGGAGATCAGGTTGCCGATGGTGCCAATCCCGATCATCAGCGCTGCCAGCGTCGCAAACCGGGCCGGATCAAACTCGCGCGCGAAGATGTAAAAACTGGCCATAAGGACGGGTGAGCAGCCAATGCCGATCAGGGCCATGGCGGCGTGGATGTAGATTGGGCCTTGGGCCACAGCGAAAAGGGCCGCCCCGCCTGCGCCACCGACCAGAAACAGCCAGCCACCCGTGCGGCGTGGGCCAAGCGTATCCAGCGCCTTGCCCACGGGCAGTTGCATAAGTGCGAAGGCAAGGAACCAATAGCCAGAGGCCGTGGCAAGCACGTCGGGCGTGATGCCTAGATCAGCCTCAAGCGGGCCTGTCAGAACTGCCAGAAAGGCGCGAAAGAACTGGCTGAGCACATAGGCCAGCGCCAGCAGGATCAATCCGGTTTGCATGGGGTCCTCACTTCTGCCGCTTGCGTGGCATGGGGCGCGGGGAGGTGCAAGGCGCATTGTGTGGGGACCCGCCCGTGATAGGGTCGGGGGGAAGAGGTACAAGATGTTTTATGACGATCTGCCGCGATTGACGGTCTTTGCGGATGTGGCTGATTTGAGCCACTACACGCCTTTGCCTGACGATTGGGTGGTCGGTGTTTCTGACATCGTGGGGTCCACGGATGCGGTGGCTGCGGGCAAGTACAAGACGGTGAACATGATTGGGGCGGCGGTGATCTCGGCCCAGATGAATGCGGCTGGCGGCCGGGCTTTTCCTTTTGTCTTTGGCGGGGATGGGGCGGCCTTTGCACACCCGCCGGAGTTCGCGGAAGAGGCGGGACGGGCGCTGTCTGCAGTTCAAAACTGGGCACGCACCGAATTTGATATGGGTCTGCGTGTGGGGCAATATTCCGTGGCCGACATTCGGGCTGCTGGGCCAGAGGTGGCCGTGGCCCGCTATGCTGTATCGGACGGAGTGGATTACGCCATGTTTGCCGGTGGCGGGGTCAGTTGGGCCGAGGCAGAGATGAAGGCAGGAGCCGACACCGTGCCGCCTGTCCCCGCGGGGACACAGCCCGATCTGACAGGCTTAAGTTGTCGGTGGAGCCACATGAAGGCGCGGAACGGGACAATCCTCTCGCTGCTTTTGTCGCCGGTTGAGAGAGTGGATCAAGCGCGGTTTGGCGCGGTGGTCGAGGTTGTGCTGGCTGAGGTAGCGCATCTGGATCGGGGCGGTCACCCGTCGCCGCCCGAGGGTCCGGGCACGGATTGGCCGCCGGTGGGGGCAACGCTTGAGGCGCATGCAAGCCATGGCGGAAAAGGTGTGAAGGCGGCGCGTCGTAAGGTATTGTTCGAGACGTTTATCGCCTGGGTGTTGATCAAGACCGGCATCAAGCTCGGTGGTTTTGATCCAACGCATTATCGCAAGACGGTCGGCGGCAACGCGGATTTCCGCAAGTTCGATGACGGGCTCAAAATGACGATTGATTGCGATGCGGGCACGGTCGCGCGATTGCGGGATGTGTTGGATAAGGCGCGGGCCGAGGGTGTCGTGCGCTACGGCATGCACACCCAAGACGAAGCCATGATGACATGTATCGTGCCCTCCATCATGGATGACACCCATGTGCACTTCATCGACGGCGCTGCGGGCGGCTACACACAGGCGTCGGTCGGGCTGAAGGCGGCGTCCTAGCGTTTCCAGCGTTGCGCCAACTCGCGCAGGCTTTTGGCGAGGATCAGGAGGTCAAGCCCCGTGGCGACGAACCGTGCGCCCCAGTCGAGAGCGTCCTGCGTGAAGTCGGGCGTTGTGGCGAGGATGCCGGGCGCTTTGCCAGCCGCTTCGATCCGGGCGATGACGTCCTTGATCGTGGCCTGCACCTCGGGGTGGGTGAGTTGGCCCATGTGGCCCATATCTGCAGAGAGGTCTGCTGGGCCGATGAAGACACCGTCGATACCATCGACCGCGAGGATGTCGTCGAGATTGGCGATGCCTGCACGGTTTTCTACTTGGATCAGCAGGCAGATCTGGTCATCGGCGGTGGGGCCGTAGTCGGTGATTGCGCCGAAGCGGCTGCACCGCGCGCCGGAATAGCCCACCCCGCGCCCGCCGGTCGGGGGGTAGCGGACGTCGTGCACCAGTTGCCGAGCCTGTTCCGCCGTTTCGACCATGGGCACCAGTACGGTTTGCGCGCCTGCGTCGAGCACCTGCTTGATAATCCATGTCTCGCCCACCGGAACGCGCACAGCGGCGTGGCTGTCCGATGCTTCCAGTGCCATGAGTTGCATCCGCATTCTCGAGATATCATAAGGTGTATGTTCGCCGTCGATCAGCAGCCAGTCGAACCCGGCGGTGCCCGCGATTTCGGTGGCAAGCGGATCGCCTAATGACAGCCAGCAGCCGATGACGGTGTCGCCGCTTTTGATCGCGGTTTTGAACGGGTTGATGGGGGCGGGCATGGGTGGTCTCCTTGTCTTTGAGAGCACCCTAGACCCGCGCGCGCACCGGTGGCTACTGCTGAAATGCGGCGCATACGCCCCACGCGATTTTATACATCTGCCGCTGGCAGATGGGTATGCCGCCGGCGGAAGTTTACTTGGCAAGATGAAGAGGCTTGTCAGAGAACTTTGATCACGTCCTTTTCGACCGCCAGCATGTACCCGCGCCGTGCGATGTTCTTGACCAGAAGTTCACTGACGATCTGGTTGCCGAGGGTATCGCGCAGGCGCTTGATGCGGGTGGCGCCCGCAGCTTCCTCGCAATCGGCAGCGGAGCGGCCCGAGATGACCCCTTCGATTTCGGAGCCCGAGAGGACGTCGTCGTCCATGCGCGCTTCGGCCAGAACAGACATCGTTTCCATCGCTGCGTCTGTCAGTTTGAAGCCGAGGTTGTTGAGGTAGACCGTGTTTTCCTCGCGACTGATCAATAGGGAGTTCACCTGAATACCTGCCCGTTCGATTTGGGCCATACGGCGGTTGAAGCCCACCAGCAGTATGACGAACACGAGGGCGGCGATCATCATGGCGGTGGCAAAGACCAGCAGCACGAAGATCACCAAACGGTAGCTTGCCAGAGTGTCGGCGAACGCGGTGCCGGACTGGGCGAGGATTTCCAGCAGTTTGATTTCGGCCTGACTCGTGAGGTCGGCATTTTCGATGAACATGCGTTCGACGCGAGCGTCAAAGGCACCTGCATCCGGCAAGGTGAAGAACAGAAGGGCAGCGGCCAGAACCAAAAGAAGGAGAATGCCCGCGATGCCAAGGGTCACGAGCCTGCCGCCCGTACGCCGCATGTCAGAAGCGGAGGTAGTATTGTCCTGCACTGGCTTTCCTTTGATCGAGACCTTCGGGGCCGAATACAGATTGGACCTGCAGCAATGTCCAGCCCTGCGCCGCCAGTCGTGATCTGAGTTGTTGCGTGGCATTCCCGGCGCTGCACGCGCCAGAGACTTGCGCCACACCATAATGCAGTCGCAGGGGGTTGTCCTGTTTGGCTTTGTAGTCCGCAAAGCACTGGGCCTGAGCAGCCCCGGCCAGTGCCAGCGACAAGGCGATAGATATGGCGATCTTTTTCATGATCCCAACCTGCGCTGACTTGGGCAGATATTCAATAACATCAGAGGGCTGAGATACCTGATATTCGATAGCAAGGGGGCGTTATTGCCTGTCTGGCGGGGGTGGCCCCAAGTTTGAACCAGCGCAGATGCTGCTTGGTCTGCTCGGTCAAATCACGTTGGAAAGGACGCCCCATGACACTTCGCATTCACCGCCAGTTTATCGGAACTATTGCCGCCGTTGCCATTGCCATCACAGGTTTCAGTGCTGCCCCTGCCCGAGCAGGTGATGATGAGGTTGGTGCGGCGCTTGCTGCCTTGTTGGGTCTGGCCATCGTGGGCGCCGTCATTCACGAAAAGAAGAAAGACAAAAAGCGTCGTCATACTGTTCACACGCCGGTGCATCCGAAGCCATTGCCCAAGCGTGTGGACCGCAAGCTGTTGCCGCAAAAATGTCTGCGCAGCTTCAACACTGATCGCGGTCATCGCCGCATCTTTGGTCAGCGTTGTCTGAACAACCATTACAAGTTCGCGCGCAGCCTGCCTGCCGCATGTCACCGCGAAGTCTATACAGATCGTGGCTGGCGTCGGGGTTACGCGGCGCGATGCCTGAACCGTCATGGATATCAGTTGGCCCGTCGGTAAGAGCGGGCGGATGGACCATGCCCCCATGGTCCACCTTGCAAAGGGCGGTGTTCGGGCACCGCCCTTTTTTGTTGCATCGCATTGCGGCGACACGAGATGTTTGCACTTTCTTCCAGAAAGTGCGTTTTGTGCCTCCGGCGGTGGTATTTTGGGTCAGAAGAAACGGACAGGCTGTGCCAGACTTTGAGATGGAAGCGCGGATTGGCGGGCGTGTGGCTGGCGTGGACGAGGTTGGCCGTGGGCCATTGGCAGGGCCTGTGACGGCGGCAGCCGTGATCTTGGACCCTGGTGCGATCCCCGAGGGGTTGGATGATTCAAAGAAACTGACCGCGCGCAAGCGGGAGGCTGTGTGGGGGGCGATCCTGGCAACTGCGGATGTGTCTGTTGCCCATGCCACCGTACACGAGATCGAGGAACTGAATATCCTACGTGCTTCACATCTGGCGATGGAGCGCGCTGTGGCTGGGTTGCGTGAGTGCCCTGATCACCTGTTGATTGATGGCACCATGTTGCCGCGTGGCCTGACATTACCTGCGACCCCGATCGTGCGCGGCGACGCCCGGTCGTTCAGCATCGCGGCGGCCTCAATTGTGGCCAAAATATGTCGAGATCGGATCATGGTGGATTTGGCGCAACAGCATCCCGGCTATGGTTGGGAAACGAACATGGGATATCCGTCAAAAAGCCACAGGTTGGCATTGGAAAATCTTGGGGTGACCCCACACCATAGACGAACCTTTAAACCCGTCCACAATATATTGTATCAAGAAAAAATCGTAAGCTCCTGATTCAAAAAAGAATTTGACGGCGAATCGGGTATGACTCACATTGGCTGCAACCAATGAGCGCACAAAGCGCCGGGACAGAGGCAGACGATGACGAAACATGTAAAGGGCGCCGACGCGCTTCCCTTGAACCAGATTATTGCGGGTGACTGCATTGATGTGATGAACAGCCTGCCTGCTGGCAGCGTTGATCTGATCTTTGCCGATCCGCCCTATAATTTGCAGCTCAAGGGTGAGTTGCACCGCCCGGACAACTCGAAAGTTGATGCAGTTGACGATCATTGGGATCAGTTCAACTCGTTCCGCGCCTACGACGAATTCACAACAGCTTGGCTGAAAGCAGCACGTCGCCTGCTGAAGCCCAATGGCGCAATCTGGGTCATTGGCAGTTACCACAACATCTTCCGCGTGGGCGCATCGCTTCAGAACGAAGGGTTCTGGATCTTGAATGATGTGGTGTGGCGCAAGTCCAACCCGATGCCGAACTTCCGTGGCAAGCGTTTTACCAATGCGCACGAGACGATGATCTGGGCGGGCAAAGACGAGAACAGCAAATACACCTTCAACTACGAAGCACTGAAGGCCCTGAACGAAGGTATCCAGATGCGCAGCGATTGGGTTCTGCCCATCTGCACCGGCCATGAACGTCTGAAGGACGAGGCAGGCGACAAGGCGCATCCGACTCAAAAGCCCGAGAGCCTGTTGCACCGTGTGCTGGTTGGGTCGACCAATCCGGGTGACGTTGTGCTTGATCCGTTCTTTGGTACGGGCACAACCGGGGCTGTTGCCAAGATGCTGGGCCGTGAATTCATCGGGATTGAGCGTGAAGCCGCCTATCGTAAGGTTGCCGAGAAACGCATCGCATCCGTGCGCAAGTTCGACAAGGAAGCCTTGTCCGTGTCCGCCTCCAAGCGTGCCGAACCGCGCGTGCCCTTTGGCCAGTTGGTTGAACGCGGCATGCTGCGTCCGGGCGAAGAACTGTATTCCATGAACAAGCGTCACAAGGCCAAGGTCCGTGCCGATGGCACGTTGATCGGCGACGATATCAAGGGATCGATCCATCAAGTCGGCGCTCATCTTGAGGGCGCGCCCAGCTGCAACGGTTGGACCTATTGGTGTTTCAAACGCGAGGGCAAGGTTGTGCCAATCGACGTGCTGCGCCAGCAGATCCGGTCGGAGATGCACGACTAATTCACGAGACACCGCCAGGTGCCTGCGGCCTCACTGAAGGCCCAATAGGGCACTGCACCTACGCCCCGCCTTTTTGGCGGGGCTTTTTTGTTAATACGGTTTACATTAGACGGTGGAGGCAAAGAGGGCAGAGATCATGGTGGATGCAAGCAGTGCGTTGCCGGTGTCGCAACGCACGGATCGCGAAGACGAAATTCCCGCACATCGGCACGCGCAGGAAGCGCTGGCCCGCAACAAGCGGGAAGGCATGGACCTGGCGGTGAAGGCGCGTGTGGGCGCGTTGTCGGTGACGGCGGTAATGCTGGTCTTTCTGAACCCGAACTGGGACGTGATCTGGTATCTGTTCTTGCTGTTCTGTCTGATTCTCGTCGGTTTGGCCCAGCGCCGTGTCGGCCGCGTGGGACAGTCGCGGGCCGAGTTGGCACTGCTATTTGCGGACCTTCTGCTGATGACACTTGCACTGCTGGTGCCTAACCCGCTGCAGAGCGAACCGATGCCGACGGCGTTGATCTACAACTTCGAGGTTTTTCAGTATTTCTTTATCATACTGGCCGCCGGGGTCCTGACCTATTCTTGGCGAACGATCATAGCCATTGGCAACTGGACCATGGCCCTGTGGCTAATAGGGACATTGTGTGTCTGGTGGTTTGGTCGGACATTTCCTGAGCTGACTGATGCAGCCAATGCGATGTTTCCGAACCATCCTGATCTGGCCCGGGCGTTCGACCCCAATAACGTCAATTGGGATTTGCGGTTCCAGCAGGTTGTCGTCTTTCTGGTGGTGGCTGTGATCCTGGCCGTGGCCGTGCGCCGGTATCAGATGCTTGTCCTCGACAGTGCCGAAATGGCGCGCGAACGGACCAACCTGGCGCGGTATTTTTCCCCCACTATGGTCGAAGAGTTGTCGACCAAGGACGAGCCGTTGGGCCAGATCCGTAGCCATGATGCGGCGGTGCTGTTTGTCGATATCGCGGGTTTTACCGCCTATGCCGACAAGCGACCGGCCCAAGAGGTGATCGAGACCCTGCGCGCCTTTCACGCCAGGATGGAGAGCGAGGTGTTTGCCCATGGTGGAACCCTCGACAAGTACCTGGGCGACGGGTTGATGGCGACATTTGGCACGCCATTGCCGTTGCAGGACGACGCGGCCCGCGCCGTGGCCTGTGTGAAGGCGATGGCGGACCGGATGGATGCGCTGAATGTTGATCGCCGTGCAGATGGCTTGCCTGAAATCGATGCACGATTTGGCCTTCACTACGGGCCAGTTGTTCTAGGGGATATCGGTGCAAATCGGCTGGAGTTCGCGGTTCTTGGCGATACGGTAAACGTGGCAAACCGGCTTGAAGCGATGACACGCACGCTGAATGTGCGGGCCATCGTGAGCGACGCTGTTGTAACTGCTGCGGGAGCGTCAGGGGGTTTCTGCCGCGCGCCCGACCAGTCTGTGCGTGGTGTTGCCGAACGTCTGCCCGTTTGGGTGATGGACTAGCGCGGGAGCGGGTTCGCGGCTTTGTTGTACGCCGTCCAATCGGTGATTTCGGGATAGTACATATCCCGCCACTTCTGAACGCGCGGGTTCATAACCCGTTTCCAAACCTTGGGCATCATCGCGGCGATGGTCATGACGGGGTAGCCGTAGGGCAACTGGGGCGCATCGGCTTCGGTATAGTTTTGCAGCACTGGGAAGCGGCGGTCGGGCTTGTAGTGGTGATCGGAATGCCGTTGCAGGTTGATCAGCAACCAGTTCGATGCCTTGTGTGCGGCGTTCCACGAATGGCGCGGTTGCACGTGTTCGTATTTGCCATCGCCCAGATGTTTGCGCGTCAGGCCGTAGTGTTCGATGTAGTTGACCAGTTCCAGCTGCCAGATGGCGACGCCTGCTTGCAGAATGAACAGGCCGACGCCCGCCCAGCCGCCAAGCGCAAAGGCTAGAAGGAAGCACACCAGTTGTAGGTAGGCGTATTTCCAGAACGGGTTTGAGCTGTCTGTGGCTGGTAGGTCCTTACGGGCCAGCATCGCCTTCTCGGCGGTCCACGCAGACAGGAAGCACTGTTTCAGAACGCGCGGGTAGAATCGGTAGAAGCTTTCATTCATGCGGGCCGTGACCGGGTCGCGTGGGGTTGCGACATAGCGGTGATGCACCAGCAGGTGTTCGGACCTGAAATGGGAATAGAGCACCATAGCCAAGAGCGCATCGCCCAACCAGCGTTCGAGCTTATTCTTCTGGTGCATCAACTCGTGGCTGTAGTTGATCCCGACCGTGCCGGTAATGACGCCCACGCCAAAGAAGATCGCCAGTTTTTCGAGCGTGTTGAGGTGATCTGCCGGGGCGACGTAAGCGATCAGGCCGAACAGCATCAGGAATTGCGCGGGCACCCAGGCCGTCGTGATCGTCCGATACCAGAACAGGTCATCATCGGTTGCCTCAAGATCGGCGTTGTCGGTGTTCAGGCCCACCGCCAGATCGAGGATCGAGAACATGTACCATGTCACCACGGGTAAAAGGATCACGGTCCACCCACCGTAGATGGCACTGATGATCACCAGCGGGATCAACAGGAAGGACATTGCAAAGGGCAGGGCATTCTGCACTTTTGCGACAGTTTCCGGCGGGAGTGTCATGCTCGGTTGCTCCTCTGGTTGCGCGCCGCAGCTTAATGACAAGTGCCCGTTTCTGCCAAGGGTGACGCGACGCCGCGTGTCGTCACTTCTGTGCCAGATCGAAGGCCTTGCGCATCACGGTTGGAAGGTCGGAGGGCCGGAATTTGTCTCGCGGAAGGTAGTATCCGCGCTCGGGTTCCGTGTTGCTGACCGTGGCGACCATCACATCGAGAATCAGGTGGAAGTGAGTGAAGGTGTGCCGCACCTCTCCTTCCAGCTTGATCCAGTCGGTCTCAAGCGGCGCGTTTAGCGGGCGCGGTTGCGAGGTGTCTACCCAATCTGAACCGGGCCAGCCCATCATGCCGCCCAGCAGCCCTTTGTCCGGGCGCGTTTCGACCAACCATGCGCCATCTGATCGCTGGGCAAGGTAGACGGTGCCGTGCCGGATCGGCTTGGCTTTCTTCGGGGTTTTCTTCGGCAGTTCTGGTGCCGTTCCCGCCGCACGCGCCTTGCACGGATCGCGCCAGGGGCAAATGCCGCAAGCTGGCGACTTGGGGGTGCAAATGGTGGCCCCCAAATCCATGACCGCCTGTGCGTGGTCGCCCGGGCGGTTCTGTGGTGTCAGCTTGTCGGCATGTTCGGTCAGGATCGGCTTGGATGCGGGTAGGGGGGTATGTTCGTCGAACATGCGTGCCATGACCCGCTCGACATTTCCATCGACCACGACGTGCCGCAAGCCAAAGGCAATCGATGCAATGGCAGCGGCCGTATAGGGGCCGATGCCGGGCAGTTTGAGCAGGGCGGCGTGGTCAGCAGGAAATGCGCAATCGTGATCGGCGACAACGGCGCGTGCGCATTTCAACAGGTTACGGGCGCGGGCGTAGTATCCAAGGCCGGCCCATTCTCCCATGACCTCCGAGTCTTCCGCTGTCGCGAGGTCGGTTACCGTAGGCCAGCGCGCGATGAACCGTTTGAAGTATTCGGTGACGGCGGCAACAGTGGTTTGTTGCAGCATGATCTCGGACATCCAGACAGCATATGGGTCCGGATGCACGCCCGCTTTCCTGTCTGCCGGGCCAACCCGCCACGGCATCTTGCGGGCGTGGACATCGTACCAGTCCAGAAGTTCACTGCTGAGGTCACGCAAGAGTTATGGCTCTCCTATTGAGATTGCTGGTGATCACGCATTGATCCGCTATGATCACGAGTGAGTGACAGGGAACATAGCCATGGCCATGCGGCGTGCCAGTACAAAAGGGTTCAAACGGACAGCATCTTTGCTGACCGGGCGGATTCGGCAGGCCAGTGAAAGCCGGGGCTTTGCCCAGAGCCGCCTATTGACAGATTGGGCCGAAGTGGCTGGGGCAGACGTGGCTGCCATTGCTCGCCCGGTCGAGGTCAGCTATGGCCGTGGCGGTATGGGGGCGACGTTGACCCTGCTGACCACGGGGGCACAAGCCCCAATGCTGGAGATGCAGAAGGACCAGCTGCGCGAACGGGTAAACGCGGTCTATGGCTACAATGCCATTGCGCGTATTCGGATCACGCAAACAGCGGCCACCGGTTTTGCCGATGGGCAGGTGGCGTTTGAACATCGGTCTAAAGACACCGCGCCGACAGAGCCAGCGCCTGAGATGACCCAGGCTGCAGCCCATGTGGTTGCCCCTGTCGAAGACGAAACATTGCGCGCAGCCCTGGAACGGCTGGGTGCACATATCCTTACAAAAGAAAAACAAGGAACACGCACATGAACCGTATCGTTGCTATCCTCGCCGTTGTTGTCGGCGTTGGAGGGTATTTCCTTTATAGTTCGATGCAATCCAGCGGGCCTAGCGCGCAGGAACAGGCACAGGCCGAGCGCTTGCTTGGTGCGGCCAATGCACAGGAAGCATCGGATGATATCGACACGTCATCGGTGGTCGAAATGCAGTTGGGCAACCCAGATGCGCCCGTCACAGTGATTGAGTATGCGAGCTACACCTGCCCGCACTGCGCGACTTTCCACACCGGTGCATACAAGCAACTCAAGTCGGACTACATCGATGCGGGCAAGGTCAACTTCATCTACCGCGAAGTGTACTTTGACCGGTTTGGCCTCTGGGCCTCGGCCATTGCACGCTGCGCTGGCACGCCTGAAACCTTCTTTGGCGTCACAGATATGCTGTATTCCGGGCAGTCCGAATGGGCGCGTGCTGGTGGCGGGGATCCAGCACAGATCGCGGACGAGCTGCGCAAGATCGGTCGCTTGGCCGGTCTGTCGGGTGACACGATTGAGGCGTGCCTGACAGATGCTGACAACCTTCGTACACTTGTCGCTTGGTATCAGCAGAACGCGGCAGAGGATGGCATCAATTCGACCCCAAGCTTTGTCATCAACGGCACCAAGTACAACAATATGGCTTACAACGAGATGTCCCGCCTGATCGACGAGGCGGCAGGCAGCTGATCTGATATGCAGTGCCCGGCCTGATGGTTGGGCACCGCGCTTTTTGTATCTGTCGAATAGACGCGCTAACGCGCGACATGATGTTTTCCATACGCGCCTATCGGCTGCGTTTGCGCCTCCGGCGGTGGTATTTTCAGTCAGAAGAAGTTGGTTTTGGCAGCGCGTTGAGTTTCGCGTCCAGTTGGTCCGGGTTTTCGAAGACGAGTCTGACGGGCAGGGTGATGACCCTTGATCGGAAAGCGGCCGGCAATCGCGCTGCATCCTTTTCCGTTGTGACCAGTTGTGCACCGATGCTGCGTGCTTCGCGTTCCAGACGGGTCAGGAATGCAGTGCTGAGTTTCTGGTGATCGCCGAGTGCTTCGGTGCGGACAACGTTTGCTCCAAGCCCGCGCAAGGTGTTGAAAAACTTGTCCGGTCGTCCGATCCCGGCGAAGGCGACCATTGGTGTGTTCGTCCAGTCCATCCCGGTTTGCAGCGGCTGCAGGTCGGCCCGGATGTGCGGCAACGCTTGTGGAAGGCGGCTGGTGTCAAACTGGCTTTGTGCCTCTTTCGGGCCGATCGACAATATCATGTCCGCCCGCGCCAGTCCGGCTTCCACAGGTTCGCGCAATGGTCCTGCCGGCAGGCACAGGCCGTTGCCGAAGCCGGTTTCGGCATCCACAACTACGATGGATATGTCTTGGTGCAGGGTTGGGTTCTGGAAACCATCATCCAGGATGATCACTGTTGCCCCGGCCGCAATCGCAGCATGCGCCCCGGCAGCGCGGTCGCGGGCAACCCATGTCCGGGCAAAGGCGCTGAGCAGTAGCGGTTCGTCCCCAACTTGTTCGGCCTTGTGTTGGGTCGGGTTTACCTCAACGGGGCCAGTTTCGGTTCCACCATAGCCACGGCTGACAATATGAGGGTCGTGAAAGGCGTTCCTTAGCCGTTCGGCGATTGCCATCACCGTGGGTGTCTTACCGGTGCCGCCTGCGTTTATATTGCCAACGCAAATGACGGGAACCGGCACCCTTTCCGGCGTGCCGCGGGCAAGTCGGCGTGCCGTGGCGCGTGCATAGAGCGCACCAAGTGGTTTCAGCAGCCGCGCCGTCCAGTCAGGTTGCGGTTTGGACCAGAAAGCCGGGGCCCGCATTAGGGTTTTCCTTTGTGTCGTGCGTCAAGGCGGGTTTGCGTCAGCGAGATGATCCGGTCGAGACTGTCCGCGCCGCGTGTCACCACATCCCATCCGGCCATGGCCATATGTGCAGCGTGATCGGGTGTGATCATCTGACCCACAGCCCTACCGAGTGACGTGGTGTCATTCACGATCCGGGCGGCACCCGCATTCATCAATCGCGTGAAAGCATCGACATGGGGGCCGACATGGGGGCCGTAAATGATAGCCGTTCCATGTGCTGCAACGGAGTAAGGGTCACATACGTCTGAACCAGTTCTCATGGACCCACCCAGGAATGTTACGGTGGCCACGCGCAGCCATAACCCGAGTTCCGCATCTTCGTCAGCGATCAGAATTTGTGTGTTCTCGTCCGGAAAGGCACTGTCGGCCCAGTTGGCAACGCGCAACCCCTGGTCGCTTGCATGTTTTTCCGCTTCTTGCGCTTGCGCTGGATCGGAGAAGTGCAGCACCAGCAGCAACCGGTGCGATGCCTTGAGCGCCGTTTTATGAGCTGCCAACACGCTTGGACATTCCGCCGGCGAGGTGCGTGCAGACAGCCATGTCGGTCGCCCCCCAAGCGCGGCCGCCAGATCTGCCAAATCACTTTCAACAGCGGGCATCATTTTACCAAACGGATGCAGCGGCTGTGCCAGTTCCATTGCAGAGACCGGGCGACCCATCTGCGCAAGACGGAGATGCGCGTCTTCGTCGCGCGCGGTGACGTGGTCAAACTGCGCAAGAAGGGCGCGGGGCACTTCCGGTAGCCACCGGTCACGTCTGCTTTCAAATCCATCTCGGGCAGCATCCACCAACATCATGTGGGTACCCTTCTCGGCCGCAGACAGGATTAAGTTGGGCAACAGATCACCCCAGGCCCAGATCAGAACATCGGGCGCCCAGTGGGCAATAAACGCGTCTGTAACAACGGGATGATCGGGCGGCATCGATTCCTGCCAGATGCAGTCAGAGCCGCGGTCGCCAAAATCATCATGCGCTGCTGTCAACAAAACGCTGCATCCAGGTCGCATTGCGGTCAGCCGATGGGCTAGATCATTGAGCGCACGGTTGTTGCCCGGTTCGGCCGCATGAATCCAAACCAGTTCACCGGATGGTCTGTCCCGAGTGGGTGCAAAGGGGGGCGGCGCGCGCCGCCCTGACACTGTGCGATAGGCCGACAGCCCAAGCGATCCGCGCACGTGGTTATCAGCCGAGTTCTTCGGTTGCAGTTGCAGCGTTCTCTTCGTCGCGCAGGCGGTGGAGATGCGCAATGTAGTAACGCATGTGCGCGTTATCGACGGTGCGCTGCGCTTCGGATTTCCAAGCGTCGTAGGCTGCCTGGTAGTTCGGGAAAATCCCGACGATATGCAAATCGTCAACGTCCTTGAACACGTTCCGGGACGGGTCCACCAGTTCGCCACCAAAGACGAGATGCAGGCGCTGTGTCATTGCAATTTCCTTTAACTATGGGCTGGGCATGCCGCGCGCAGTTTGCGCATATGGGTCGGAGGGTCAAGGTAATCAGGTCTAACGGACAGGCCCCAACCGACCAACCAATGCGCTGTGGAGATGCGGTCCCGCCGCGACGACACCATTCAAAGCCGGATGGGCGTTGTTGAAACGCAATGGTGCTCCCGTGCGGTCCGTGATCCTGCCGCCTGCCTCTGTCACGATCAGCGCACCAGCCGCGATGTCCCATTCCCAACTGGGCCGCAGGGTGAGCATTCCGTCAAACCGGCCTTGGCCGACAAGCGACAAACGATACGCAAGCGACGGGCGATAATGCCGATCAATTGGCGGGGCGCCATCGCGCCAGTGCTTGTCATGGAACGTGGGTCGTGCAGCCAGAACGGTGCTGTCAGGTGCCATGCCAGCCTGTGTCGCTGTCAGTGATGCGCCATTCAACGTGGCCCCCAAACCAATGCCAGCGGCATAGAGTTTGCCACGGCGCGGCAAATAGATAACGGCAGCGCTGATCTGTCCCTTGTGTGCGATGGCAATTGAGATGGCCCAGGTCCGTCCGCCTTCGACGAAGCTGCGTGTTCCGTCGATTGGGTCGATGATAAAAACCGTGTCAGCCGAAAGGCGAGCGTCGTCATCTTCCGTCTCTTCCGACAGCCAGCCATAATCTGGACGCGCAAGGCGTAGGCTTGATGCAAGCGCATCGTTCACGGCCAGGTCGGCCTCGGTTACAGGGCCTGCATCGTCGGGTTTGTCCCACCGGGCCGCAGATGGACCGACAAAGCTGGTCGCAACCCGCCCCGCGATGCGGGCGGCATCAACCAAAAGGGGCAGATCAGCTGCCGGCAAGGGTCATGCTCGGGATCAACAAGGACGGGACCACGCGGCTCAGATGTGTGCGTGCATCGTTGGCTGGTGTCATTTGGCGCAGCATCTCGATCAAGTTGCCCGCAATGGTGCATTCATTGACCGGGTATGTGATCTGTCCGTTCTCGATCCACATACCCGCCGCCCCGCGTGAGTAGTCGCCGGTGTTCGGGTTGATGGTCGAACCGATCATCGAGGTGACGAGTAAACCGGTACCCATATCGCGGATCAGGTCGTCGCGCGTGGCGGTGCCCGCGTCCAACGTTACATTCCAGTTGGATGGGCTGGGCGGGGCGGATGTGCCCCGTGCTGCATTGCCTGTCGGCGCCATTCCCAACTTCCGCGCGGTTGAAAGGTCAAGTGTCCATCCGGTCAGAACGCCGTTTTCGACAATGGTTCGGCGTTGCGTTGGCAAACCCTCGGCGTCAAAGGGACGTGTGCCCGACGTACGAGGGCGGTGCGGGTCTTCAACCAGGTTCAGGCCCTCCGGCAATACAGTTTGCCCCAGTTTCTCGCGTAGCCAGGACGACCCACGTGCAATGTTTGACCCGTTTGCAGCCGCCAAAAGATGACCAATCAGTGACGATGAAATCCGTTCGTCGAACAGCACCGGGTAGGTGCCGGTGGGTGGTTTCCGGGCGCCGATGCGATCAATTGTGCGCATGCCTGCTTCGGTTCCGATGTCTTCTGCGCTGCGCAGGTCAGATTGAAAGATACGACTGTCGCCGCTGTAGTCCCGCTCCATATTTGTGCCGCTACCTGCGATGGCAACACAACTCAGCGCCCGGTCGGTGCGACGGTAGCCCCCGGAAAACCCATTGCTGGCCGCCAGCCATATGTTGCGCGCGCCATAACCGGCCGAGGCTTGCTCGACCTGGCTGATATTCTGCACGTCCATCGCGGCGGCTTCGGCTGCAAGGGCATCGGACTGCAGATCTTCGGCGGCTGGTTCTGGCGACGCGTCGTTTAGTTCGAGCGCCTCAATGTCCCAATCGGTCGCCAACTGGCTCGGCTCAGCAAGCCCCGCAAAGGGGTCTTCGGGCGCTTCAGCAGCCATGGCGACAGCCCGCATTGCCATCTCTTCGATTGTGCGATCACTGATATCTGAGGCCGAGACGTTGGCCTGTTTCTGCCCAACAAATACGCGCAGGCCGATGTCGACGGATTCGGACCGTTCGGCCTGTTCCAGTGCCCCGCTGCGGACATCCACAGACAGGGATGTCCCCTGAACTGCAATGGCATCGGCGGCATCTGCGCCGGCGGATTTGGCCGCTTGCAGCAAGCGTTGACTTAGGATCGACAGGTCGGGTGGGGTCATTGGTCTGCTCCGCAATCTTGGGCCTGAGGTAGCGGTGCAGTGGGTAAGGTGCAAGGGCGGCGACAGGCGCCGCCCCGCATGTTTGCGTCAGCGGATGCGCTGACCGTTGGCCAGCACGTGGCCTTCACCGTTGACTTCGATTTTCGAGTTGAGGGTGTCTTCGCCCTCACCAGGCACGGCAAACAGGCCCATCATCATACGGGCACCCATGGCTTGATCCTCGGGCAGCAGGCCCATGCCCACCAGCTTGTCGAGCAGCCCGTTGCCACCGACCAGCGTCAAATCAACCGCGCCTTCAGGGCGCGGCATGCCATCAAATGTGGTCAGATCGGTGTTGTCGAACACGAAGTCACCGGCACCGGTCAGACGCGCGCCAACCGCGTCAAGCTCAAGCTTGTTGACGGTCAGTGCGTTCAATTCTCCGGGCACTGTATCCGATTGCTCAAGCGCTTCGGCCTGGTCGGGGTCCAGGAAATCAAACAGCACCTTTGCCTTACCACTCAGATCGACAACAAGTGTCGCTGGGTTCCGGGGCAGTTGCGAAGTTGGGTCAAACAAGCTCCAGATCGCATCTGACATTGAGAAATCGGTTAGCGTGACAGCCATGCCGAAATCCTGCTCGTCATCGGACTTCTGCAAAGGCAACAGGAAGCGTGTACCGATCTCTGCGGCCGAGAAGGACAAAGGCAGCGGCAGCTCTGTGAGCAGCATGTTCATGTCCACACCGCTTTGCGCCACGTCGTACAGCAGGCCATCCGGTCCGATGGAAAAGTCAAACTCTGCACCGGTCGATGTCGCGTTGGCGGTGCCGCTTCCATCCTCCTCGCTGCTGAACGACATGTCGTAGTTGCCACCGGTCGTGGTGAAAGACGCTTGCGCCTGAAAGCCATCGTTCAGCATTGCGTTCATGTCCTGAACATCTGTTTCGATAGGCAGATCACCTGTGCCGTCCAGTTTCAGATCGTTCATCACGCCCTTGATCTGGAAATTGTCGTCGCTTTCCGGATCGTTGAACGCGAAGTCATAGTCGACGGATGCGATGGACATGTCCTGCGACATCTTTCGCACTTCGCCCACCGACGTTTGAACGACCTGTGCCAGATCGGTCATGGTCACGTCCACCTGCGCGATCTCGGGGCCAACCGAGACGCCGTCGATTGTGAGGCTTTGCAAGGCCATGCGTGCGGCTTCAGCCGCATATGTGTATGTCAGGTCGCCCGGATCACCGGACGCAACCAGGCTCGGCGCGGTTTGGTCAAAATCGACAGCTACTGTCACGTCTTCACCGGTTTCCGGCGTAAAGGACATGTTCATTGTTGTGTTTGAGGGCAGTTCGATTGCCACAGTGCCATCGCCTTGCTCGACGAAGTTGATGGACTCAAGCACCACTTTGAAGGCACCCGCACCGGTGTCATCCGCAAATTCCACGTCCAGGGTCATGTCGGATACGGAAACGCTCCCGGCTTCGACTGCTTCGGATGCTGTAATAGTGTAGCCGGCGCTGGACATGTAAGACTGCCAATCGGCCCATACCTCCTCGGCTGTCAGATCCGCTAAAGCGGCAGTGGCGGGCAGGCACAGCGCCAAGGCGGTGCCGGAAAAAAGATGAGAAATACGAGACATATCAGAATCCTTAAACAGCTTTGGCCATATCGTCCGGGACAGTGCGCGGAGCGTCAAGGCCGCAGGCTGGACCTAAGCCGCTGTTGTCCGTACCACAAGACCAAGTCTATGAAGTGGAGGACAGAATGCAGGATATGAGCGGAAAGACGGCGTTGATCACCGGTGCCAGCCGCGGGATAGGCGCAGACACGGCCCGCGTCTTTGCCCAAGCCGGGGCAAATGTTGCCCTTGTGGCGCGCAGTTCCGATGCTGTCGCTGCCTTGGCTGCCGAAATTGGCCCGCAAGCCATCGCTCTGCCCTGTGATGTGAGCAGCTATGCTGCCGTCGAAAGTGCTATGAACGACACGGTTCGCCAGTTCGGAGGTCTGGATGTGCTAGTCGGCAACGCTGGCGTGATTGAACCCATCTCTCATTTGTCCGATGCCGACCCGGATGCCTGGGGCCACGCGATCGACATCAACCTCAAAGGCGTCTTCTATGGCATGCGCGCGGCCCTGCCTTTCATGTTGAAGGCAGGGGGCGGCACGATCTTGACCGTGAGTTCCGGCGCTGCGCATGGTCCGGTCGAAGCCTGGTCGCATTACTGCGCGTCCAAGGCCGGAGCCGCCATGCTGACCCGATGCGTGGACAAGGAAAACGCGGGCTCGGGTATCCGCGCTATGGGACTGTCGCCCGGCACCGTGGCCACCCAGATGCAACGCGAGATCAAGGCCAGCGGTATCAACCCGGTCAGTCAGCTTGATTGGTCCGATCACATTCCAGCCGACTGGCCCGCCAAGGCGCTCCTTTGGATGTGTTCCTCCGATGCAGACGATTGGATCGGGCAGGAGATTTCACTGCGAGATCCCGACATTCGTACACGGGTGGGTCTGACATGATAGAGGTTGATCGCTCTGCCCCGATCTGGACCATCACGATCAATCGCCCGGACAAAGCGGGGGCGCTGACCGAACAGATGCTGGTCGATCTGCGCGACACTGCACGGGATGCACGGCAAGCTGCCGCTGTTATCCTGACCGGGACGGGTAAGGTGTTCAGTGCGGGTGCTGATCTGGATGCGGCGCGCGCGGGCCTCGCAACCTCTCCCTTGTGGGAGGAACTGTCGGGGGCCATCGCTGACTTGCCCGGCCTGACCATTGCAGCCCTGAACGGAACGGTGGCAGGCGGCGCCACAGGGATGGTGCTTGCCTGCGATCTGCGCATTGCCGTGCTATCGGCCAAGTTCTTTTATCCGGTCATGAAGCTGGGGTACTTGCCACAACCCAGCGATCCGGTCCGCATGGCGGCGCTGATCGGTCCCGCACGGACCAAGATGATCTTCCTCGGTGGTCAAAAGTTACCTGCCGCAACAGCTTATGAATTTGGCTTGGTCGATGAACTGGTCGAGAACGGGGCCGTGTTGGATCGGGCTCAGCAGTTATGTA
Organism: uncultured Tateyamaria sp.; assembly: GCF_947496075.1. Taxonomy (GTDB): domain Bacteria; phylum Pseudomonadota; class Alphaproteobacteria; order Rhodobacterales; family Rhodobacteraceae; genus Tateyamaria. Next base: position 674,222 of record NZ_CANMBJ010000004.1, on the reverse strand, counting down.
TCGATATTGCGGCGGCAAAGAGTGAAACGGCGCGCGCAATAAAGGCGATGTGTAGATAGTTCAGACACAACGGTTGTCAACTTTACGTTACACGTTGTAGGCTTTCTATCAATGGCCCGCGACTCACGCATAGACTACGCACGGCGCGACCCCAAACCTGCTCAGGGTTCGCGGGAACTAACGACGTGTGAGCGTGTAGAATTGCTGGTTTCAGGCGTATTGCGTGACGTTAGCATTCGGCTTGAGGAAAAGCGCACAATCGATACGTCCCCGCGCAAACGCTAACGCTTGCGGCGGGCCCCCGGGACCTTTGATGCAAAGCCCGGTGGACGTTTTGCCACCCATGCAAAGAACTTGGCCAACCGCGGATGTGCGCGCAGCGCTTCGGGCGTGTTGTAGTCGCGGGCCAATTCCGCCTCTGTCAGCGTTGCATGGATCTCGCGGTGGCAAATGTGATGCAGCAACACCGTCGGGCCGCCTTTGCCACCTTTTAGTTTCGGGATCAGGTGATGCAGGCTTTGCGGCGCCTCTGGTGGGATAGGACGGCCACAGAGCGGACAAATTGGGGCTTTGGTCGGGTCGGACAGTGGTATGCTCTCTTGCGCAGATGGGGTTGCCCGTGACAATTGGCGCGTTGTTTGAATGAGGCAAGAGGTGCGCTGTGGAGTTTGATCTCGAAAGCCAGCCCGAGATTGTGCAGACCATTGCGGGCTACGCCATGCAAGGATGGGAGCTGGCGCTGTCCTGGCTGCTCAGCCCTGCGGCATGGTCACAGTTTGCCCTGCTGATCGTTGCTTATCTGGCTGCCGTGGTGATTACGCGCCGCTTGCGGCCGACGCTGGCCCGCGTGCTTGACCCGGGCGATAGTGACGGCATCCTTGCCAAGGCACGCCGTTTCGTGGCGCAATTCCTGCCGCTTCTGCTTCCGCTTCTGGCCTATGTACTGACCGGGATCGGCGAAAGCGTTGTCCGCTCGATCTTTGACAGTGGCGCTGTTATCGCCTTTGGCAAACGGGTGTTCTTGTTTCTGGCCGTGCGTGCGCTGGTGCGGGACATTATCAGCGATCCGTTCCTGAAACTTCTGGGGCGGTACGTTCTGATCCCGATTGCAGCGCTTTATGCTCTGGGGCTGCTCGAATTGGCTGCGACCCGCCTTGAAGAGACGGTTGTGCCGCTTGGCAACCTGTCATTCAACTTGCTCTGGCTCTTACAATTTTTGGCCGTTGGTGGCGTGATATTCTGGCTTGGGCAGTGGTCCAACAGCCAGTCCAGCACCTTCATCCAGAAACAGGAAGAGATGCGTCCATCGCTCCGGCAACTGGTGGCGAAATCGGTCGAATTCCTAATCTTTGGTGTCGCGTTCCTCGTGCTCATGAACATCATGGGTATCAACCTGTCTGCCCTCGCTGTGCTTGGGGGCGCGATCGGCGTCGGCCTGGGTTTTGGCCTGCAAAAGATCGCGTCAAACTTCATCTCGGGCGTCATCCTGCTTGTCGAAGGGCAGGCGACCGTTGGTGATTATGTTGAACTGGATGGAGGCGAGGCGGGCACCATCGTCAAGATGACCGCCCGCGCTGCAATCCTCGAAACTTATGATGGCCGCTGGATCGTTGTCCCGAACGAGGACTTCATTACCACCCGGGTCGTGAACTATTCCGACAGCGGATCGGCGAACCGGTACGAGGCACCGTTTTCGGTCAGCTACAATACGGATATCAACGCGGTACCGGATATCATCAACGCTGCCGTCTCCAAGCTGCCTTTTGTCCTGCACAAACCGGAAGGGCCGGATTGCGAGCTTGTGGGCTTTGGTGACAGCGGCATCGACTTTGCGGTTGAATACTGGGTCAACGGAATCGATGACGGGCGGAACAAATACAAGAGTCATGTGCTTTTTGCGATCTGGAATGCACTCAAGGACAATGGCATCGAAATCCCATATCCGCATCGTGTGGTCGAGATGAAGGGTGAGCTTCGGACCACTTCAGAGTGACCCGCGTTGCCGTGATCGGTGGTGGACCAGCGGGGTTGGCCGCTGCGGAAGTGATGGCCGAGGCGGGACTCGCGGTCACAGTCTATGAGGCAAAGCCAAGCGTCGCACGCAAGTTCCTGATGGCCGGGAAGTCGGGCTTGAACCTGACCAAAGCCGAAGATCTGAGCACCATGTTGCCGCACTATTCGGATGCAACGGATTGGCTGGCCCCGGCGCTGCAGGCGTGGGACAGCGCCGCTGTTGTCCGCTGGGCCGAAGGTTTGGGGCAAGAGATGTTCACAGGCTCAACCGGTCGCGTGTTTCCCAAGGCGATGAAGGCATCACCGCTTTTGCGGGCATGGTTGCAACGGCTGGACGGTCTGGGGGTGAACATCTTGCCCCGACATCGGTGGATCGGTTGGGAGGGTAAGCAACCGATGATGAAAGGGCCGGATGGAACGGTGTCACCCATAGAAGCCGACGCTGTCGTGTTGGCTTGCGGCGGGGCCAGTTGGGCACGGCTTGGGTCCGATGGGGCTTGGGCGGATTGGATCGGTGTCGACACGCACCCCTTCGCGGCGGCGAATGCCGCAGTTGCGGTGGGGTGGTCCGATCATATGGCCAAACATATCGGCCAACCGATCAAGGGCGTCGCGTGGCGTTCAGGTCCGTATCGTTCGCGGGGGGAAGCGGTGATGTCACATCGCGGTCTCGAAGGCGGCGGTATCTATTCCGTCTCGCGCGGGGTGCGCGAAGGCGCTGATCTGTATGTGGACCTGCTGCCTGATTTGAGTGTGGATGATGTGGTCGCCCGGCTGAACCGCCCCCGCGGCAAGGCGAGCTTTGCCAATCATTTGCGAAAGATGCTGCGCCTGTCGCCGTTGAAAATCGCATTGGCTCAGGAATGGGGGCGGCCTTGGCCGGTTGAGACCCTGAAGATTGCCCGGCGGCTGAAGAAGTTGCGGATTACACACAGCGGACTGCGCCCGATGGATGAAGCTATTTCAACTGCCGGAGGTGTGCCTGCCTGTGCGCTGGACGACGCGTTCATGCTGCGGGCACGGCCGGGAGTGTTTTGCGCCGGGGAAATGCTGGATTGGGAAGCGCCGACAGGAGGCTACCTTCTGACCGCGTGCCTCGCCACGGGCCGCTGGGTCGGACAGGGCGCCGTGCGCTACCTGAAGCGTTAGCGACCCGCCGCTGCACGAAACGCGGGCCTCGCACGCAGGCGTTTCGAGTACGCCTTAATGCTGTCGGGCAGCTGTGGAAACTCGACCCCAAAGGCCCAGCCGAAACAATGTACAGCGAGCAGGTCCGGCAAAGTGATCTGGTCGCCCATGATGAAATCACCGGACTGTTCCAACATGCCAGCAAAGATGTCGGCATTGCGGGCAAATTCCTTGTGTAGCGTCGATGAGATATCGGGAAGCCGCAGCTTTTCTGGCAGAACAAAGGTGTGCTTGCTGTGCGTCCAGAGCAGTGCGTCCAACTCGTCAATCAGCCATAGGGTGATGGCGTCCTGCCGTGCGCGTGCTGCTGTTCCGGCGGGGGCTGTCAGCCCACCATGTTTGTCGGCAAGGTATGTCATGATGGCGACGCTGTCGGTCAGCACGTCATCTCCATCTACCAGTGCCGGTATCTTGCCCAGCGGGTTATGCGCTGTCGCTTCGTCCGAGCGGGGGAATGCCTCAACCAGCTCATAGGGCTGCTCCAACTCCTCAAGCATCCAGAGCACGCGAAAGGCGCGGCTTTTGACGGTTCCAATGACGCGGTACATGAGGCCTCCAAGTTGGTTGGTCAGAGGATCGCAGGCCCGGGGCGACGCTGCAAGGTTACTGACAGAATTTGGCAGTTGGGTGGGATACATCATGGGCAACGAGCCAGAGGAGGTCACCATGTCGCGATCAGGATCCTGCATGTGCGGAGCCGTGAAATTCACCATAGCCAAACCCATCACGGAAACCGGCGCGTGCCATTGCAGCATGTGCCGCAAATGGTCCGGTGGCGTTTTCCTGGGTGTGCAGGTGCCGAAAGGTGGAATGCAGATTGAGGGGGAGGACAACCTGACCGTCTACACCTCGTCGGAATGGGCCGAACGGGCGTTCTGCAAACACTGCGGCTCTTCCATGTTTTATCGAGTGACGGCGCCCGGTCCCATGAATGGCGACATGCATGTTGGAATGGGAACCTTTGCGGACGCTTCGGGCATTCCATTAACCGGCGAACTGTTTATCGACCTGAAACCCGACGGCTATGCCTTTGCCGGTGAAGGGCGGCACCAGATGACGGAGACTGAAGTGATGGCTATGTTTGCGGCCCCGCCTGAAGAGCACCCGTGATCCAAAGGCCGCTTGCGCGACGACATTATTGAAGAGGCTCCGCCTCGCGATACGCGCTCAGATGGGTTCTTGATAGGAAAGAAGGACGCTCGCTTGATCTATCGACGCGCAAGCATGGCAAGCCGGATGAAGCAGCGTTCGACCAGCGCAAGAGCCGGCGCATTCTGACCGGCTGAGCGCAACTGTAAGTCTGTGTCAGTCAGTTCCGTCAGGGCCATTTCCAGCTTGGGCGCTCCCCAGTTTCGCGCTTGCGCCAGCATCTTGTCGCGGTTCGGTCCCCAGATCTGGGGACGACCGGAGGTATCGCAAGCTGCGCGGTGCAGCGACCGAAAATGGCGCATGGCACCAATGCACAAGCTGACCGCGTTTACCCCTTGCGCCTGCAACCGCTGCATCACCGGGCCGATCGCTGCTGCGTTTCCGTCACCCACAACCAGCAGAACGTCGTCGACATCCGCTTCGATTGAGGCTGGCGCGCAAGCGGCAATGTCGTCTGCGCTTAGCGGGTCTGGATCGTTGAGCTTGTACAGCCCGACCTTTTCCAGTGTTTGTCGAAAATCTCCCGGCTCCAGTTGGCGTGCGAGGTCCATCAGCAGGTGCATCGCCTCTTGCGGCGGGTTGGTGATGCCAGCGGCGGTTAGGTCGCGTTCAATCTCGTCTCGCGTCGGGGGATTGTCGTAGATGCCTGCGGCATTGGCCGATGGGTGTGCCTCGAACGCCTTGCGGAGTTTTGACGTGGGCTTGAGTGCGCCTGCGGTGACCACGATCTGTGCATCCCCGGCCACCCAATCCGACAGGGCCTCGGTGATGATGGGCCCGACGGTTTCGTTTGCATCTTCGACCAAGGCAACACGGGCGCCGGGAAAAAATCCGATGGCCTTGGTCGCGTCCAGCAACAGGGCGGGCTCCTTGCGCAAATCACCCGCTGCAATCCGGGTCAGGCGCATTTCTTCTTCACCCTGCGGACCGATCAGGGCAGCCACAACCTGTTGCCTTTTCAAGGCGATGCGCATGCCGTCGGCACCGTATATCAACAGGCCCGCTGCATCCGGGTCCGGCTTGGCAAAATACGCAGTCGCCTGGGCCGTGTTCAGCTTCACAGGTCAGAGGCCTGCAGTTGCAGCACAATTTCATCCGCAAGGATGGTCATCAGCCGTTCGACGGCATCTCGTTTGGCCGAAAGGGTCGCAACAGTTGTGCCGGTTGCCGAATAACCCACAAAGTTATCCACAGTGTCTGACCGCAGAACGGCACCTGTCGCAGTGTCCGAAAGTGTATATGTGGCATCGCCAATCACGTGAAACCTGCGGATGTCTCCATCCGGGTCTATGGCGCGCGCTTCTTCCCGCACCGCCAACTCGATGCCAAGCCGGTAGGCGGGGTCACCCGCGCGCCCCAGCCGCTCTTCCAACTGCCGCACCAGAAGGAAGCCTTCGCGGTCGATGGGCGTGTCGACCTGCACACGGTTTTGCAGCTTCGTGCCCGTGCCGCCCGGGCCATAGACGGGCTCGAACCCGCAGCCGGTCAGGATCAGGGTCAGGGCAAGAGCTGCAATGATGCGCATGTCGGTCAGACCACCACGTTGACGATACGGCCCGGCACGACAATCACCTTCTTGGGGGTGCCGCCGTCCAGCGCCTTTTGCACAGCTTCGGTTGCCAGCGCTTGTTTTTCAACCTCGGCCTTGTCCATGTCGGCAGGTACGGTGATCTCACCGCGTCGTTTTCCGTTGACCTGAATGGGCAAGGTTACGGTGTCAGACACCAGCATCGCCTCGTTTGCTGTCGGCCACGGGGCGTTGATCACAAGGCCCTCGCCGCCCTGATGCGCCCAGATGTCCTCGGACAGGTGCGGGGTCATGGGGGCCATGAGTTGGGCAAGCGTCATCACGGCCTCGCGCTGGGCGGCATGGCTGGCCTTGGATTTTTGCAAGGTTGCGGTGAAGCGATAGAGTTTGGCGATGGCCGCGTTGAAGCCAAAGGATTCGACGCCCAATGTCACATCACGGATCGTCTTGTGCATGGCGCGCAGCAGGTCATCGTCGCCTGTGCCCGCGACGTCTTTGTCCATCTGTCCGATGCGGTCGCAAATGTTCCAAACGCGGGACAGGTGTTTGAACGCGGCCTCAGCGCCCGAGGCTGTCCATTCCACATCGCGCTCGGGCGGCGAGTCGCTCAGCACGAACCAGCGTGCCGTGTCTGCCCCGTAGCTGGCAATAATGCCAAGCGGATCGACCACGTTCTTTTTTGACTTCGACATCTTGGCCGACGGGACAACCTGGACCATGGCGCCAGTGGCACCAAGGCGGGCGCCGGATTCGGTCCACTCGATATCCTCGGGCAGATGGTAGACGGGCCGGTCATTCTCGTCCCGGGTCACATAGATCTCGTGCGTCACCATCCCTTGCGTGAACAGCGCGTCAAACGGTTCCTCACAACCTTGCGGCAAGTGCCCGGTGATGCGCATGGCCCGCGCAAAGAAGCGGGAATAGAGCAGGTGCAAGATCGCGTGTTCGATGCCGCCAATGTACTGGTCCACATTCATCCAATAGGCTGCGTCTTCCAGATCGGTGGGCGTCGCTGCGCGCGGCGCTGTAAAGCGGGCGAAGTACCACGAGGAATCAACGAACGTGTCCATCGTGTCAGTTTCGCGCTGCGCAGGTTTGCCACACGATGGGCAGGGCACATTCCGCCACGTCGGATGGCGATCAAGCGGGTTGCCCGGAATGTCAAAGCTGACATCGTCTGGCAATTCGACCGGCAGGTTTTCTTTCTTCTCCGGCACCACACCGCAATCGTCACAATGGACAACCGGGATCGGGCAGCCCCAATAGCGTTGGCGGGACAAGCCCCAGTCGCGCAGACGGTATTGTGTCTGACCCTTCCCAAGACCGTTGGTTTCGAAATAATCGATCGTGGCGTCTATGGCTTCCTGGCTTGTGACCTCACCGATGCCTGCAAAGTGGTCGATGAAGTCGACTTTTTCCGTTTTGGCCGGAACAAGCGCTTCGTTCTCTACCTCGGTGGTGTCACCGGGCATGTAAAATGCGTTCTGAACGTTCAGATCGTATTTGCGCGCAAAATCCAGGTCGCGCTGATCATGCGCAGGACAACCAAAGACGGCACCGGTGCCGTAGTCCATCAAAACAAAGTTGCCGATCCAAACCGGCAGTTCGACATCAGGATAGACCGGGTGCTTGACCCGAATACCCGTATCGATGCCTTTCTTTTCGGCCTTCTCCATTGCGGCTTCGGTCGTGTCCATCTTGCGGCATTCATCGATGAACGCCGCAAGGTCAGGATCGTCGGCCTCAAGCGCCTTGGCAACAGGGTGGTCTGGTGAAACGGCAACAAACGACGCGCCACGCATCGTGTCGGGGCGGGTTGAATAGCAAAGGATGGTGCCCTGCCCATCCGCGCGGACGAAAGGAATGTCGATGCCTCGGCTTTCGCCGATCCAGTTTTCCTGCATCAGGCGCACCTTGGCGGGCCAGTTGTCAAGCTTGCCAAGCGCATCCTTCAGCTCGCCTGCCATATCGCTGATCTTGAAGAACCACTGTGTCAGTTCGCGCCGTTCTACCTCGGCGCCCGAGCGCCAGCCCTTGCCGTCGATTACCTGTTCGTTGGCGAGCACAGTCATATCGACCGGGTCCCAGTTCACCTGCGCGTTCTTGCGATAGACGAGATCGGCTTCGAGCATGTCGAGGAAAAGCGCCTGCTGCTGGCCGTAGTATTCCGGGTCGCAAGTGGCAAATTCGCGAGACCAGTCAATAGACAGGCCAAGCGGCTTCATCTGTCCGCGCATGTCCGCGATATTGTCGTAGGTCCACGTCTTGGGGTGGCCTCCGATGGCCATGGCGGCGTTTTCGGCGGGCATCCCGAACGCATCCCACCCCATTGGGTGCAGCACGTTATGTCCGGTCGACATCTTGTAGCGGGCAATCACGTCACCCATTGTGTAGTTGCGCACGTGACCCATGTGGATGCGGCCCGAGGGGTAGGGGAACATCTCCAGCACGTAGTACTTCGGCTTGTCGGCACTGCGGGTTGCGGTGAACACGCCGGCTTTTTCCCAGGCGGCCTGCCAGCGGGCTTCGATCTCGGATGGGGTGTAGGTGGCCATGGGTTCTGGTCCTGAATGTAAAAACGCCGGGCATGAAGCCCGGCGCATCTGATAATAGGGAATGGGTTGCGCTGAAAGGGCCTAAAGGCGGTTATCAGCCACCCGTAGCTGGCGGGCGCGGGTCAGGATCGCATCTTCGATCGCGCGCACGGTTGCTGTGCTGGCCGGGCCATTGCGGGTTTGCAAGGCCACGTTGAGCGATCGTGCGTCAAGGGCCGGATCGCTGATCAGTACAGTTGCGCGGTAGGCGCGTCCGCCACCGGGCGGGGTGCCAAAGCCGGTGACGATAACGCCTGTGAAGGGATCAACGGATTGAATTGGAAGGAAATCCAGCACCTGCAGGCTTGCCGACCATATGTACTTGTTGACGCGGACGATCGATTCCTGGTTGCGCCGCGCACGCAAGGCTTCGCCAAGGGTGGTTTCGTTCCGCTGGCCTCTTTCGCGCCCAGATGTTTCAGGGTCAGAAGATGGGGTGCTTCCACGGAAGTTTAACCCCCCACATCCAGCCAGAAACATGGCCATGCACATTGTGACCATCCGGCCTGCCACTCGCGTTTTACGCATCGGAATTCCCAACCCATATTCGTTGACGCCCGTGATAGCCAAGTTGACCTGCGCTCGCAAGACGGGGTCACATACCAGGTAGGCTGGTGGGAAAAGTGACCTGCGCAGGATGGCAGTACTGTGGCAAAGCTGCACCAACCATGTCGGAATTGCGGCCACGACCCGATGCGTCGCTTGAGATGCCGAGGCAAATGGTTGAGACAGCATCCATCCCCTCGCCGGATTCCCCGGTTAGGGCGTGTGACTGAAAACCGAGGGAAAACTCATGAAAAAAGTTCTCTTCGCTACAACTGCGCTGATTGCCACCACGGGCATGGCAGCTGCAGACATTAGCTTTGGTGGCTTTGGCCGTTTCGGCCTGATCTACAACGATGGTGCTGACGACGAAACCAGCATCGAGCAGCGTTTCCGCCTGAACATCACAGGTACTGCAACATCCGACAACGGTCTGGAATTTGGTGCGCGTGCGCGTATCGAGACCAACGACGGTGCAGACTCTGACGTTCGCGCGGCTGAATTCAACGTTGAATCCGGCGGCTTCCGTCTGGACATCGGTAACACTTCCGACGTGATCGATTCCGGCGACGTTCTGGACTACTACGGTTACGGCGTAGGCCTGACAGCGATCGTCGAAACATCGACCGGCTTTGGCCTGCCTGTTTCCGGCATCAGCGGCGACGACGATGTGCCTGCAACCATCAAACTGCGCTACAGCGCAGGTGACTTCACAGTTGCAGCGTCGATCACAGACGACCGCGACGTGACATCGCAGTCGATCGTTAACGCAGCTGGTTCCGGTGCTGTCGTTGTGACAGACACAACAGTGTCGCGTGAAGAATGGCAGATCGGCTTTGGCTACAACTTCGGCAACTACAATGTTGGCGTCGCCTTCGGTAACGAAGACGTCACAACTGTGACAGTTGTAGACGGTGGCGCAGCGGCGACTTCGAACGCTGACAACGACTTCTGGGCCCTGGGCTTCGGTGGTGAAATCGGCGCATTCGCCTTCACCCTGCTGGTTGCAGACACCGACGCGAACCCCGACACCGCATACGGTGTGTCGGCCAAGTACGATGTTGGCGCAGCGACTGAAATCCGCTTTGCTTACTCCGAAACCGGCGCAGCTGGCTCCGACACCGACGCCTACGGCATCGGCTTCCGCCACTCGCTGGGCGGCGGTGTATCGCTGCAAGGTGGTGTTGCGGAAGTTGCTGGCGACACCGTTGCAGACCTGGGTGTTCGCTTCGACTTCTAAGTCAGGCACAGCCTAATGATTTGGGGCGGGCCTTTGGCCTGCCCCTTTTCGTTTCTGGACCTTTGCAATTCTCATCGCTCCATGCTTTCTGCGCCCTATCCAAGATGCAAAAGGCGCACCCATGTCCCTTTCCAAAATCAATTCCAGGATCGAAGCTGCCTGTATCAAGGCCGGGCGGGCAGCAGATACTGTCAAGCTGATCGCCGTGAGCAAGGTGCAGCCGCTTGACCGGGTTCAGGCCGTCTTGGACGAAGGGCACCGCCTGTTCGGCGAAAACCGCGTGCAGGAGGCGGCGGGCAAATGGCCTGATTTTCGCGATCAATACGGTGCTATCGACGTGCATCTGATTGGCCCGCTGCAAAGCAACAAGTCCCGGCAGGCAATGGAGTTGTTCCAAGCCATCCATTCTGTTGACCGCCTTAAACTGGCGAAAACCATCGCGCGCCTTGCGCAAGAGATTGGTAAATGCCCCGATATCTTTCTTCAGGTCAACACCGGTGAAGAACCTCAGAAAGCCGGTGTGCTTCCGACAGAGGCTGACGCCTTCGTTGCCGAATGCCGTGCGCTTGACCTGCCCGTCCACGGGCTGATGTGCATCCCGCCTGTCGATGAAGAGCCGTCGTTGCATTTTGCGCTTCTGGCCAAGATTGCAAAGCGCAATGACCTGACCGGACTATCAATGGGCATGAGCAGCGATTTCGAAAGTGCGATCGCGCTTGGGGCCACCCATGTCCGCGTGGGTTCCGCGATCTTTGGCGAACGGCAGGCCACCTGATGCGGTATCTCCTGTTTTTTGCCATGTTCTGGCCCGCTCTTGCAATTGCACAAGGCGTGAAACCGGGTCCCATCACGCCGACGGCCTGGGATGATTACCGCCGCGCGGCCGAACTGTTCAACGCAGGTGCGCGGGTGCAGGCGGGTTGTGTCATGTATCGCGGCCAGTTTCGTGCGCGCCTGATGTTGTTGGCAGACCCGGACCAGTCGTCCGACGGTGGCCCGGCCTTGTTTGCATCCCTGAACGAAACCGTGGCGCGACCGATCAATCAATGGCTGGGCGGGGATCGTGACGACTGGATTGCGGCGTTGGAATGCGCCCGCAAATGGGCTGCTGAAAATGATGATCCGGCCTATCCGCGCGGGCGGTTTGGTGCGATCCACGCCAATGTGCTTGCGGGGCTGGATGAGTTGATCGCGGCGATCCCACCAAAATCTGAATTGCGTGCGCAACGTCGCTCAGCAGGCTTGCCTAACCGCTAGAGGACAATCAGCCGGGTTTCATAACCGATCCGAGGGGCGATCCATCGCAGATCGTCTGGCCGCAGTCCGATACACCCTTCGGTCGGATAGCCGGGTCTGCGCCAACGGTGCATGAATATGGCCGATCCACGGCCCTTTACGGCATAGGGCCAGTTCCAATCGGTCAGGATCACCAGATCATAGAGCGGATCGGCCCGGCGCAACCGCTCATGACTTGGTGCATAAGGTGCCCGCACCATTTGATTGTAGTCGTCATCGTCGCTGTCATCAGACCAAAGATCCCCGGGCCGAATAGGCACCGCCCAATCTGTCGGCGGGGCCATGCGGTCCGGGCGATAAAGCATACCCACAATCCTGTGGCAGCCGCGGGGTGTGGCCCCATCACCCTCTCGCTTTGTGTCGCTTATACCGCCCTTGCCAATTGTGCAGGGAAACCATCGCCCGGCAAAGCGCATCCCGCGCGACGTCACCACCATGTCCCGTGGTGTCACAACAAATGCCCTGACTTCGCCGCCTTGGTCGCAAGGTAGTCTCGGTTGAACCGGTTTTCACCAACCTTCAGCGGCACGCGCTCAGCCACGGTAATGCCGCTCGCTTCCATCATCGTCACTTTCGCCGGGTTGTTGGTCAGCAATCGCACTGCCGTGAATCCCATGGACTTCAGAATATCTGACCCAAGCCGAAAATCCCGCTCGTCATCCTCGAACCCCAGGCGGTGATTTGCGTCTACAGTGTCAAAGCCCTGATCCTGTAGCGCATACGCGCGCATCTTGTTGGCCAGGCCAATCCCGCGGCCCTCCTGGTTCATATACAGCAAAACACCTGCCCCTTCGGCCCCCATCTGGGCCAAGGCGCCGCGCAGCTGCGGCCCGCAATCGCACTTTAAACTGCCCATCACGTCGCCGGTGAAACAGGCCGAATGCAAACGGGCCAGAACAGGCTGGCTGCGGTCTGGCCGACCAATCTCGAACGCATAGTGCTCTTCGCCGCCATCGTCGGGCCGGAAGACATGCAAACGCCCGGCTTCGGATGCTTCGACCGGCAATCGGGCCTGCACCACCGGATGCAAAAGGCTTGAGCCGCCCAACAGGGGTGCTGCCAATGCCAGCGGCACGGCGGTCAGGCCATGTGTGGCCGCAAAACCTAACCCGTCTGTAATCTCAACGCACAGCGCGGCTGGCAATAACTGAGCTGATTTGCATAACTGTAACGCCGCACGATGCGGAGCCGCATCCCCGTCGCGGACTGAACGCAAGGGCCCTTTCATCGGCGTCGCCAAGTCGTCAGCCGGATCGGCCAAAGACTTCAGCCACCCCAAGGCCGCAGCTTCAGGCACAGCGATCCGGGCCACATCACCATCGTAAACGCGGGCCTTCAAAGTGTCTGCCCGCCAGCCTGTCAGGGCTAGCTCGGGTGCTGCGCCAAGGGCTCGCAGCCCAACCAACCGTGCCTCGGTCAACGTCTCGACTGCCACGGCCAACATATGGGTGTCACCCAGGACCACAATTGGCACACCCATCCGCAGATCGGCCCGTGCCCGCGCCAGCGTCTCGACGATATCCGGGCCCAGCCCCATGTAACAAATCCTCTCCTACACCCCGCCCGACATAAGCAAATCGCGCGAGAATTGAAACATTTGCCCGTTCACCGACACATGGGCGTGAAACAAAAGGCCCATAACTTGCTGAAACAGCGAAGGCAGCGCATTTATCATTCAACTTCAAGGGAGACGAGGCCCATGGCGCAACTTAAAAAAATTCTGCTGGTCGACGACGATGAGGACCTGCGCGAGGCGCTCAGCGAACAGCTGATCATGACCGAAGATTTCGACGTGTTCGAAGCGGGTAACGGTCAGGACGCATTGGTTAAAGCCAAGGAAGCGATCTACGACCTCGTGATCCTTGATGTCGGCCTGCCCGACACCGACGGTCGCGAACTGTGCCGGGTCATGCGCAAGCAGGGGGTCAAGTCGCCCATTCTGATGCTTACCGGCCACGATACTGATGCGGACACGATCCTCGGCCTTGATGCAGGTGCCAACGACTATGTCAGCAAGCCCTTCAAATTTCCCGTCCTTTTGGCCCGCATCCGCGCCCAGCTGCGCCAGCACGAACAGTCTGAAGACGCCGTGTTCACCCTTGGGCCGTACACGTTCAAGCCGTCCGTGAAGATGCTGATCACGGAAGATGACCGCAAAATCCGCTTGACGGAGAAAGAAACGAACATCCTCAAGTTCCTCTACCGTTCGACCGAAGGCGTGGTGGCGCGCGATGTGCTGCTGCACGAGGTTTGGGGGTACAACGCAGGCGTCACGACCCACACGCTCGAGACGCATATCTACCGTCTACGCCAGAAAATTGAACCAGATCCGTCCAATGCCCGCCTTCTTGTGACCGAATCCGGTGGGTATCGTCTGATTGCCTGAGATTGATTTGGGTCAAGGCAGACATGTTTGCCATGGCCCAGATTGAAGGCACGAAAGCCCGCACATGCCGGGGCCGCCGCGCGGCAAAGCATGTACCTCCCTGTTGGACTTGCCCGGGCCTGAGTGCCCGGGTTTTTTTATTGCGGTTCGGTTCTGTGGTCGGCGACGCGAAATCTCCAGCCGAATCGGTCACGGCACTGGTGATCGTGTCCTTCATCTTGGATGAAGCGCGACGCACAGCCGTTAACCCAGTAAACTTGGAGTTCGTTCCGTAAATTGAACACCTTGCCGGGTATGAGATTACGTCTTGCAAGAATTGGAACGTTCCAGTAGTGATTAATGGAACGTTCCAAAAGCGATGAGCTTGGCGTGGGGAGGATACTATGAAGAAGGTCGTGCCAGCTGCCGAAGCCGCGCGTCAGATTCCGGATGGGGCCGTGCTGTCCGTATCTTCTTCTTCGACGTTGGGGTGTCCGGACGCGATGCTCAAGGCAATTGGCGAACGGTTCACAACCGAAGGGCATCCACGCAACATCACTTCACTGCATCCGATTGCGGCCGGGGATGTGTATGGCGTCAAAGGCATGGATCATCTTGCCAAAGACGGTTTGCTTGCCCGCGTATTGGCCGGGTCCTATCCGTCCGGTCCATCCAGTGTCGAAATGCCAGAGATCTGGAAGATGATCGTCGAGGATCGCGTTGCCGCCTACAATGTTCCGTCCGGCATCATGTTCGACATGCATCGTGAGGCGGCGGCGCATCGTCCCGGTGTCTTGACCAAAGTGGGGCTTGAAACCTTCGTGGACCCAAATCTTCAGGGTTGTGCGATGAACGACAAGGGCGCCGCAGCGCCCATCGTCAACCGAGTGGCGTTCAACGGTGAAACCTGGCTGCATTTCCCGAATGTCATACCGAATGTGGCCATCATTCGGGCCACCACAGCGGATGAGCGCGGCAATCTTACCTACGAACACGAAGGCGCCTATCTGGGCGGTCTGGAACAGGCCATTTGCGTGCGCAACAACGGCGGGGTGGTCATTGCGCAGGTCAAGCGTGTGACTGCCAATGGTAGCCTTCGGCCCCATGATGTGCGGGTTCCCGGCCATCTCGTGGACTACGTCGTTGTCGATGCGGATCAGAAGCAAACCACTGAAACAGCCTATGATCCGGCAATTTCGGGAGAGATCATGCGGCCCTGGGACAGCTTCTCGCTGGCGAACCATGGCATTGAAAAAGTGATCGCTCGCCGCGCAGCAATGGAACTGCGTCGTGGGATGACAGCCAATCTTGGGTTCGGGATCAGCGCCATGGTGCCTCGGGTCCTGCTTGAGGAAGGGCATCCAGACGGCGTGACATGGGCCATTGAGCAGGGGGCTGTCGGGGGTGTGCCGCTGACCGGCTTCGCCTTTGGATGCGCGTCGAACGCGGATGCGTTCGTGCCCTCTCCGCAGCAATTCATCTACTTTCAGGGGGGCGGCTTTGACATGTCGTTCCTATCATTTCTTGAGGTCGACGTGGAAGGCAACGTCAACGTCTCGAAGCTTGGCAAGAAACCCTATCTGACGGCTGGATGCGGTGGATTTGTGGACATCACTGCCCGGGCTAAAAACATTGTGTTCTCCGGGTGGTTCGAGGCGGGGGCAAAGGTCAAGCTGCTCGATGACAAGATCGAAATCGCGGAACCCGGCAAGTTCACCAAGATGGTGGACGAGGTTGAGCATGTGACCTTCTCGGGAAAGCGCGCGCGCGAACAGGGGCAGAACGTGCTTTATGTCACCGAACGATGCGTGATCGCGCTGACCGGCAACGGTCTGGTTGCCACCGAAATCATGCCGGGTGTGGACCCGGCAGAGCATATCGTCGGGCCTTCGCAAGGCCGTGTGCAAGTGGCGGAGAATGCCAAGATCATGCCGAAGGCACTGCTTGCCGACGCTCCAATGGGCCTCGCACTATGAGTGAGGTTGTTTGCACATATCATCGGGACACGGCCGTTCTGACGCTGTCCAACGAGGCGAAGCTGAACGCGTTCACAACGGCAATGCTGAGATCGCTTGAGGCACATCTCATTGAAATTGAACACCGCCCCGACATTCGGGCTGTCATTGTGACCGGTGCGGGACCGAAAGCGTTTTGTTGTGGTGCAGACATCGCTGAATGGGGCGGACTTGGCCCGGCCGAGTTTGCGCGCCATTGGATCCGGGACGGACACCGGATCTTTGATATGCTGGCACGGCTGTCCAAGCCGACGATCGGGGCCATAAATGGCCATGCGTTTGGTGGTGGACTGGAACTGGCCGCCTGCTGTGATGTGCGCGTGATTTCTACTCAGGCGACGCTTGGACTTCCCGAAGGCAAGGTCGGCATTGTGCCGGGTTGGTCCGGCACACAGCGCCTTGTGCGGCTTCTTTCTGAGCCGGTTGTAAAAGAGATGGCGATATTCGGGCGGCGCATCACTGCTGAACGCGCCCACATGCTCGGATTTGCCGCGGATGTGACCGACGATGCGCTGGCCACCGCAAAAGAAATGGCCGCATCCTTGAGCGCCCTATCGCCACGCGCAAACGAACTGACCAAGGCTATGATTCACGGTGCCGTGGGCGAAGATCGGGGCGCCGCGATCGAGGTGCTTGGCAGCGCGGCAGCTGCCGCCAGCGCCGACCGTGATGAAGGCGTGCAGGCATTCCTTAAAAAGCGCGCAGCCAGTTTTGATGGATCTTAAGACGATGAATGACCTGACGATCAATAAGGCGATTGACTACGCACTGCCTTCTGCCTTTGCCGGGCGTCATCTGATTGAGGGCAAATGGGTCGAAGGCACCGAGACATTCGACCGTGTATCGCCGTCGCACGGTACGGTTGTCAGTGTATCGGCCAAGGGCGACGCGGCGGTTACAGAGCAAGCCATTCTCGCCGCGCGGCGTGCCTATGATGCGGGGGTTTGGAGCCGCATCTCGGGCAAGGAACGTGCGACCGTTCTGCTTCGGGTCGCGGACTTGATCGAGGCCAAAGTTGAACGCATCGCGTTGCAAGAGACATTGGAAAGTGGCAAGCCAATCTCCCAGGCGCGTGGCGAAGTGGGCGGTGCGGCAGACCTATGGCGCTACGCCGCATCACTTGCGCGGACCACGCATGGCGACAGTCACAACACGCTTGGCGAGGATATGCTGGGTGTCGTCGTCAAAGAACCAATTGGCGTGGTGTCCATCATCACGCCGTGGAACTTCCCGTTCTGGATCCTGTCCCAGAAACTCCCTTTCGCTTTGGCCGCTGGCTGCACGGTGGTGGTCAAACCGTCCGAGATGACGCCGTCTTCAACTGTGATGATGGGCGAACTGCTGATGGAGGCGGGATTGCCTGCGGGCGTCTGCAACATCGTCCTGGGCTACGGTGAGCCGGTCGGCAGTCTGATGTCGACCCATTCTGACGTCGATATGGTGACCTTTACCGGCTCAACCGCCGTTGGCAAGCTGATCACGCAAAGTGCATCCGGGACGCTGAAAAAGGTCGCGCTTGAACTGGGCGGCAAGAACCCTCAGGTGATCTTTCCCGACGCCGATCTGGAAAGCGCCGCCGATGCCGTAACCTTCGGCGTCTATTTCAACGTCGGGCAGTGCTGCAATTCGTCCAGCCGCATCATCGTGCACGAGGATATCGCGGATGCGTTTGTGGCCCGCGTGGTTGCGCTGTCCAAACAGGTGAAGTTTGGCGACCCGCTTGATCCGTCCACGCAAGTCGGTGCCATCGTTACGCCTGAACACAACGCCAAGATTGACGGGTATGTGCAGGCCGCCATTGCCACCGGTGCCAAGCTTGAGCTTGGTGGGGACACTCTGTCCGTCGATGGGCTTGGCCGACAATTCTATCAGCCGACCGTCATCAGTGGTGTGACACCCGACATGGCAATTGCGCGGGAAGAGGTCTTTGGCCCCGTTCTGTCGGTATTGACATTTCGCACGCTGGACGAGGCCATCGCGCTGACCAATGACAGCGATTATGGCCTCTCCGCAGGCGTCTGGAGCGAAAACGTCCACACCTGTCTGGAGTTTGCACGCCGCGCCGAAGCGGGTACGGTTTGGACCAACACCTGGATGGACGGATACCCAGAACTGGCCTTTGGCGGCATGAAGCAATCGGGGCAGGGACGCGAGATTGGCCGCTACGGCTTTGATGAATTTCTCGAGGTGAAATCAATGGTCATGCGCATCGGACGCAGCCGGGCACCTTGGGTCGAGACGTGCGCATAGCGTGCGTCACTGCAATCGCAAAATGGGAGGAAACCAATGCGTTCTTTTTTGAAGACTAAAACAGCAATCGCGCTGGCGCTGACGGTCAGCGCCGGTGCCGCTCACGCAGATGGGCATGGCGGTGTCGAGGTGTTGCACTGGTGGACATCGGGCGGTGAGGCCGCCGCGTTGAACGTTCTGAAGGAAGACCTGGAAGGTCAGGGCGTCGGCTGGACCGATATGCCGGTTGCGGGCGGCGGTGGCGAACAGGCGATGACTGTTCTGCGCGCACGCGTCACTGCTGGCAATGCGCCCACGGCCGTTCAGGGCCTTGGCTTTGACATTCTCGACTGGGCAAACCAGGGCGCTCTGGCGAACCTCAATGATGTCGCCGCGGCAGAAGGGTGGGACGACGTGATCCCGGCTGCCCTGCAGCAATTCGCAAAGGTCGATGGCAAGTGGGTTTCGGCCCCCGTGAACGTGCACTCGACCAACTGGGTCTGGGCCAACAAGGCCGTGCTCGATGCCAATGGCATCGCTGTCCCAACCACATGGGAGGAGTTCACCGCCGCTCTGGATACCCTCAAGGCAGCAGGCGTGACGCCGGTCGCGCACGGCGGGCAGGCTTGGCAGGATGCCACCGTCTTCGACGCGGTGGCGATGTCCGTGCTTGGCCCTGATGGCTACCAGGCCGCGTTCATCGACCTTGATGAAAGCGTTCTGGGTGGCGACGGCATGAAAGAGGCGTTCGACCGTATGGCCGTGATCCGCGAAAACGTGGACGAGAATTTCTCGGGCCGTGACTGGAACCTCGCAACTGCCATGGTCATCAATGGCGAAGCCGGTTTCCAGATGATGGGCGACTGGGCCAAGGGCGAGTTTCTGAACGCGGGCAAGGTGCCGGGCCAGGACTTCCTGTGCTTCCGCTTCCCCGGCACGTCTGATCAGGTCACGTTCAACGCGGACCAGTTCATGATGTTCGACCAAGGCGGAGCCGTTTCCCCGGAACAGGCCAAGCTCGCCACGGCGATCCTGTCGCCCTCGTTCCAATCCGCCTTCAACGTGGTGAAAGGGTCGGTTCCCGCACGCACCGACGTGTCGAACGAGGCGTTTGACGATTGCGGCAAGAAAGGCATGGCCGATCTGGCTGCCGCCGCATCATCGGGCAACCTCTTTGGTTCCATGGCCCACGGCCATGCCAACCCTGCGTCGGTGAAGAACGCGATCTACGACGTGGTCACGGCGCATTTCAACGGCGAGTACGACAGCGAAACCGCTATTGTGGAACTTGTCGACGCGGTGTCGATCGCCAAGTGATCCTCCCTTGGCGGGGCGGTGGAATAATGCCGTCGCCCCGCCGCTTTGGATGCACAACAAACCAATGACTTCTGGGTGAGGAGGGCGCGTCATGGCACAGGCTGCCAACGCGGATTTCAAGACACGGCTACAGACATGGTTGCCCAAGCTGGTGCTTTCACCATCGCTGGCCATGGTCCTGATCTTTGTCTACGGGTTCATCGCGTTCTCGGTCTATCTGTCCTTTACCGACAGTCGGCTTCTGCCGTCCTTCGGCTGGATCGGATGGGAGAATTACTCCAAGCTCTGGCGCCTCAGCCATTGGGAAACGTCGATCACCAACATGGGCATCTTTGCCCTGCTCTATATCGGGATCTGCACGGTCCTTGGGCTTAGCCTCGCGATCTTTCTTGATCAGAAAATCCGGGCCGAAGGGTTCATTCGAACCGTGTACCTCTACCCGATGGCACTCAGCTTCATCGTCACGGGCACGGCGTGGAAATGGTTTCTTGATCCCGGCATCGGGCTTGAGAATGTCATGCAAAGCTGGGGCTGGACCAGTTTCGAATTCGATTGGATCAAGAACCGGGATTTCGCCATCTACACCGTGGTTCTTGCCGCCGTCTGGCAGACAAGCGGGTTTGTCATGGCCATGTTCCTTGCGGGTCTGCGCGGGATCGACAACGAAATCCTCAAGGCGGCGCAGATGGATGGCGCCTCGAATTGGAACCTCTATCGCCGGATCATCATTCCACAGTTGCGGCCCGCGTTCTTGTCGGCCTTCGTGATCCTCAGCCACCTCGCCATCAAGACGTTTGACCTTGTCATCGCTCTAACCGGCGGTGGCCCCGGGCGGGCAACCGAATTGCCCGCGACCTTCATGTATTCCTACACGTTCTCACGGAACCAGATGGGGATCGGCGCGGCCTCGGCCACGATCATGCTGATGACCATTGCCGCCATCATGATCCCATACCTCTACGCCGAATTGCGGGAGAAGAAGTGATGGCGCACGCGACTCAAGATACCGCCATCCGCACAGGGCGTGCCGTGCGCATGCTGATCTACCTCGTGCTGATCCTGTTTGCGCTGTTCTACATGCTGCCGCTTTACGTGATGCTGGTGAATTCGGTGAAGCCGCTGGAAGAAATCACAGGCGGCGGCATGATGAACCTGCCGCAGCTCTGGACGCTGGAACCGTGGGCCAAGGCGTGGTCCTCGGCCCAGATCGGGGTCGAGCCTACGGGCCTGTCCCCGTATTTCTGGAATTCGATCAAGATGGTCGTGCCTGCTGTCGCCATCTCGACCATCCTGGGCGCCCTCAATGGCTATGTGCTGACCAAATGGCGGTTTCGTGGCGACACGATCCTGTTTGGCCTCATGCTCTTTGCCTGTTTCATCCCGTTTCAGATCGTTCTGATCCCCATGGCGCGGATGCTGGGCCTGATGGGGTTGGCCGGAACAACCTGGGGGCTTGTGCTGGTGCACGTGGTCTACGGGATCGGGTTCACGACGCTGTACTTCCGCAACTACTACGCGGTCTTCCCGACCGAACTGGTGCGCGCAGCGCAGATCGACGGGGCAGGTTTTTTCCAGATATTCTGGCGTATTCTTCTGCCCTCGTCAGGCCCCATCGCCGTGGTGTCGATCATCTGGCAGTTCACCAACATCTGGAACGATTTCCTCTTTGGCGCCTCCTTTGCTGGCGCTGACAGCCAGCCCATGACGGTTGCGCTTAACAATCTGGTGCAGGCCAGCCACGGGGTGAAGGAATACAACGTTCACTTCGCCGGTGCGATCCTGGCCGCACTTCCCACTCTCCTCGTCTACATCGTCGCGGGCCGCTATTTCGTGCGCGGTCTGATGGCTGGCTCCGTCAAAGGATAAGACCCATGGGCTTTCTCGATATCGACAACACAACCAAGTCCTATGGCGCGGTCGAAGTTCTGCATAACGTGGACATCTCGATTGAAGAGGGCGAGTTTCTTGTCCTCGTTGGCCCGTCAGGCTGTGGGAAATCCACGCTTCTGAACATGATTGCCGGTCTGGAAGAGATCAGCAGCGGTGAAATCCGGATCAAGGATCGGGTGATGAACGGGGTCCACCCGTCCAAGCGCAACATCGCAATGGTGTTCCAATCCTACGCGCTCTATCCGAACATGACGGTTGGGCAGAACATCACCTTCGGGCTGGAAATGCATGGCACGCCCAAGCCCGAGCGCGAGAAGGCGATGAAGGAGGTGGCCAGCCTCTTGCAGATCGAACAACTGCTTGATCGCAAACCCGGTGCACTGTCCGGTGGGCAGCGGCAACGGGTTGCCATGGGCCGCGCACTGGTGCGCGATCCGGATGTGTTCCTGTTCGACGAACCGCTGTCCAATCTCGATGCGAAACTGCGCGTGGACATGCGGACAGAGATCAAGAAGCTGCACCAGAAGCTTGGCACCACCATCGTCTACGTGACCCACGACCAGATCGAGGCGATGACGCTCTCGACGCGCATCGCGGTGATGAACGGCGGTTATGTCCAGCAACTTGGCACGCCGCAGGATATCTACGACACGCCCGCGAACATTTTTGTGGCGACCTTCATGGGGTCGCCGGCAATGAACGTCGTGCCGGCACGGGTCGCGGTCGAGAACGGCAAGCCCATGGCGCGCGTTGCGTTGCACGACGGGACCGAAACTGCCCTGCCGTTCAGCCAGGGCAACATGGAGGGCTGGGACGGGAAAGACATCCTTCTGGGCATCCGGCCTGAAACGATCACGGACGAGGACGCGGCAGACCGCAAATCCTCGAACATCGCGCATATGACCAATCGGATCGTTGTGACGGAACCCGCAGGCTCCGACACTTTCGTGACGATGACGATGGGCGGCAAGGACGTGATCGCGCGGATGCGTTCCGATGCCGAGGTACATCCGGGCGCGGATTTCACCTTTGCCGTGAACATGGAAAAAGCGGTCGCCTTTGATCCCGCGACCGAGGCGCGCATCGCGCCTTGATGCAGCCGGACGTCATCATAATCGGCTCGGGCATGGGCGGCGCGACACTGGCTGCGGTGCTTGCTCCCACGGGCCGCCGCATCCTGATCCTTGAACGGGGGGACCACCTGCGCCCGTCGCCACAGGACCGTGACACGCAGGCGATTTTCGGGGACGGTGTCTTTCGCCCGGACGAGGTTTGGCTGGATGGCAAAGACCAGCCCTTCAACCCCGGCAACTACTACAATGTCGGCGGCAATTCGAAATTCTACGGTGCCGTGCTGATCCGGTACCGGGCCGAGGATTTCGGCGTGGTGCAGCACACAGGCGGTGCGACTCCCGGTTGGCCAATCAGCTATGACGATCTTGAACCCGACTATCAGGCGGCTGAACAGCTCTATGCCGTGCGGGGGGCCTTGGGCGATGACCCGACAGAGCCGCCCCACTCCGGCACCTACCCGCACAAACCGGTGCCGGATGAGGACGACATCGCCGATCTGCGCGCCCGGTTAAAACGGGTTGGATTGACGCCCAGCCATCTCCCGCTTGGCGTCGACATCGACCGCTGGCTGGCGGCGGGTCAGACCACGTGGGATGCCTATCCCGACACCTGCGGCGGCAAGATGGACGCGGAAACCTGCGGGCTGTCCACCGCACTGGCCCATGACAACGTCCAGATACGCACTGGGTGCCGTGCAACGGCCCTGATCGCTGACCCGAACGGTCAAGTGACAGGTGTGACTTGCGAAGTGGATGGTGGCACCGAAACGCTGACAGCACCGATCATCGTGCTGGCTGCAGGCGCGGTGCAGACGGCTGCCCTGCTGCTTGCCTCGGCCAATGACACCTGCCCAACGGGACTTGCCAACCGCTCGGATCAGGTCGGGCGAAACTTCATGAACCACAATTGCAGCGCCGTGATGGCCCTGCATCCGTTCCGGCGCAACCGGGCGGTGTACCAGAAAACGCTGCTGGTGAATGACTACTACCTGGGCCGTGACGGCGACGGGCCTCTGGGCAACATCCAGTTGCTTGGTAAAATCACCGGCCCCATTCTTGCGGCCAATGCACGCCTGCCGCGCTGGCTGGCCCACCAGATCGCCGCGCGCAGTTTTGATTTCTACGCCATGTCCGAGGACTTGCCGAACCCGGACAGCCGCGTCACGTTGAAGGACGGACAGATCAAACTTGACTGGCAGCGGTCAAACTGGGCCGGGCACGAACTTTTGGTGAAAAAGCTCACGGCCAAACTGAAACAGGCAGGGTTTCCCATCGTGATGGCGCGGCCCTTCGACCGCCGCACCCCATCACACCAGTGTGGCACGGCACGCATGGGGGCCGACCCGGCGGCAAACGTCGTGGACACGTTCTGCCGCAGCCATGACCACAAGAACCTGTTTATCGTCGATGCCTCGGTCCTGCCGACATCTGCCGCCGTGAACCCCGCATTGACCATCGCGGCACTTGCGCACCGGGCCGGGCGGCACATTGCCCAGACGGAGCTTGCGGCATGACGGCCAAGGGCTACGATTTCATTGTCATCGGGGGCGGATCGGCGGGGTCGGTGATTGCAGCGCGGCTGTCAGAACACCCAGACGCGCGTGTCTTGCTGCTCGAAGCTGGCGGCAGCGACCGCCACCCGTTTTTCCACCTGCCCGCAGGCTTCGCCAAGATGACCAAGGGCATCGGATCATGGGGATGGTCGACCACGCCGCAGCGATCCATGCAGGACAAGGTGTTCAACTATACCCAGGCCAAGGTTATTGGCGGCGGTTCGGCCATTAACGCGCAAATCTACACGCGCGGTGCGGCTCAGGACTACGATGAGTGGCGGCAAATGGGGTGCGAGGGGTGGAGCTATGAAGACGTTCTGCCCTATTTCAAGAAGTCCGAGGATAACGACACGTACAATGGCCACTATCACGGCCAGGGGGGGCCAGTGGGCGTCTCGATGCCTGCCGCACCGCTGCCAATCTGTGACGCGTTTATCGAGGCTGCAGGACAACTGGGCATCCCGAAGACCACGGATGTGAACGGGGCCAAGCAGGACGGCGCAGGCTACTATCAGCTGACACAGCGCAATGCGCGCCGATCCTCGGCTGCGATGGCGTTTCTGACCCCAGCCCGATCGAGGCCCAACCTGACCATTCAGATGCAGGCGCAGGTCCGACACATCACGGTCGAAAACGGGCACGCCACAGGGGTCGAGATGGCAGACGGCACCAAGGTCACAGCAGATCGCGAAGTTATCCTGTCCTCCGGCGCCATCGGATCACCCCGCCTCTTGCAGCTCTCGGGTATCGGTCCGGCGGATCACCTGCACGGGCTTGGCATCAACGTTGTGCTGAACCAGCCGGGGGTCGGCGCGAACCTTCAGGATCACCTTGATCTCTATGCGATTTGCGAGGTGACTGGTCCACACACATATGATCGCTTTGCCAAACTGCACCTGAGTGCGCTGGCCGGGCTGCAATACATGTTCACGCGCAAGGGGCCGGTTGCCTCCAGCCTCTTTGAAACCGGCGGCTTCTGGTATGCGGATGAAAACGCGCGGTCGCCCGATATCCAGATGCATCTCGGGCTTGGTACTGGGATCGAGGCCGGGGTCGAAGCCATGCCAAACGGCGGTGTGACCCTCAACGCCTGCCACTTACGCCCGCGCTCTCGCGGCAGCGTCAGGCTGCAAAGCGGCAATCCCGCCGATATGCCCCTGATCGACCCGAACTATCTGTCAGACCCCTATGATCGCGAAATGTCGATCCGGGGCCTGAAGCTGGTACAGAACATTCTGGCGCAGGACGCTCTGAAACCTTTCATCATGGCCGAACGTTTGCCGGGGCGAGATGTGCAGACGGATGAGGACTACTTCAACTTCATCTGCGTGCATTCCAAAACATCGCACCACTGCGCGGGCACCTGCCGCATGGGCAATGATGCCGATGCGGTGCTGGACCCCCGCCTGCGGTTCAATGGGATCGACGGGCTGCGTGTGGCCGATGCCTCGGTCATGCCTACGGTCAACTCCTCCAACACCAACGCTCCATCCATCATGATCGGTGAAAAGGCCGCTGACATGATCAAGCAAGATCAGGGACTCATGCAATGATCCGTCACATCGTACTCACCAAGTTCAAGCCGGACACGTCCGAAGACAAGATTGCCGGTATCTATGCGGGCCTGTCTGCACTGGCGGACAAATTGCCCGGCGCACAAAACTTCACCGGCGGCCGGTCCGAAAGCCCGGAACAGATCGAACGCGGCTACATGCATGGCTTCGTGATTGATTTTGATGGCTGGGATGCGCTGCAAACCTATGCCGACAATGACGAACACAAGGCACTTGGCGGGCAACTTGTTGAAAATGCCGTGGGCGGGATCGACGGCATCCTTGTGCTCGACCTCGATGTTTGAGACCAGAAAAGGCCGATAGCAAAGGAAAGCCTGCAGATGGGTCAAAGACCAACCATACTGGATGTTGCCAAACGGGCGGGCGTGTCGAAATCGACCGTCAGCCTTGTCCTGCAAGGCAACAAGACGGTCAAGGAAACGACCCGGCAGGCGGTGCGGCAGGCGATGGCCGACATCGGCTATGTCTACAATCGTTCGGCTGCAACCTTGCGCTCGTCCTCCTCCGGGCTGATCGGTCTGGTAATCAACGACCTGCGCAACCCGTTCTTCACCGAATTCGCGGCCCTGTTTCAGATGGAACTGGCCAAGAACGGGTTTGCAACTGTGCTTGCCAACTCGGACGAAGACCCGGACCTGCAGACGCGCATGATCTCTTCGCTGGTTGAACATGGTGTGTCCGGCTTCATCGTCTCGCCCAGCTATGGCGCTGAACAAGACGCTCTCGCCGTCCTTGAAGCGTCCAATACCCCCACGCTGCAGGTGTTCCGCGCGCTCGATGCAGGCGACAGGAAATTCCCCTTCGTCGCACCGGACTATGAAAAGGGCGGGCGCCTCGCGACCGAGCATTTGCTCGAGATGGGATGCAAGCGCATCGCGTTTCTGGGCGGGCTAGATGGCCGCCCCGTCACCGAGGAACGGATGAGCGGCTACCTTGCGGTCTTGTCCGAGGCCGGGATGGAACCGGTAGTCCTAACCGGTCAAGCGACGCGATCCTTTGGCAAATCCATGGCCGCCGACCTGCAAGCCAAACACCCGGATGTCGATGGTGTCTTGTGTTTCAACGACCTTGTGGCCCTCGGCGTGCTTGCAGCCTGTCCCGAGCTTGGCGTGCGCGTCGGCACCGACCTGCGTGTCGTGGGTTTTGATGATATCGAAGATTGCCGCGACAGCTATCCGTCCCTGACCTCGGTCAGTTGCAACATCCCCGACTTCGCAAAATCAACGGCTGCGCAAATCCTAGGGTGGATCAAGGACGGCAAACGCCCTGCGCTTACCGCCCGCAGCCCGGTCCAACTGATCAAGAGGGCCTCTAGCGGACCCTGATTACAACACGCCCGACAGTGGGTGGCCCCGAAACACGCTGCGCCAAAACGATGGAACGTTCCAAGCGCCAGCGACAAAGAAGGAAAAGCACATGACGGAAGTAAAAGTCGCAGTTCTGGGCGCGTCGGGCTGGATGGGCAAGGTCCACACCATGGCTTACCAGACCTTTCCGCATTTCTTCGGAGACGGTGGTGGCACCGCCCGCGTCACAGCCCTGGTCGAGGCCAACCCCGATGCGGCCAAGGGTCTGGCCTTTCGGGCTCCGGGGGCCAAGATCCTGACCAACTGGCAAGAGGCGGTCAACGATCCCTACATCGACTTGATCGACATCTGCCTGCCGGACAACCTGCACTATGACGTAGCCAAGGCGGCGCTTCTGGCCGGCAAGCACGTCTATTGTGAAAAGCCATTGGCCGACACCGCCAAAGAGGCGCGCGAACTTGCGGACATAGCCCGCGAAAAGGGCCTGATCACGCGTGTCGGTCATTCCTTCCCCCGGAACCCGGTCCATGACCGCGCCAAAGACATCATCGATGCCGGAGAGATCGGCGAAATCAAACTGTTCAAAGGCTGCCAGCACGTAGACATCTATGCCGACCCGCTCGCCCCCTATATGTGGCGCGCCAATGGCGACCTTGCCCCCACGGGCATCATCGGCGACACCGGCAGCCACGTGTTCAGCTTTATGGATTTTCTGATCGGGCGCGTCTCATCGCTGATCGCCGACAGCTACATTACCGCCCCGAAGCGACCCAAGATCGAAGGGGTGGACTTTGGTGGCGCAGCCCCGGAGATCACGGATCAGACCGAGTGGGGTGATGTCACCAACCCGGATGGTACAAACCTGCTCTGTACCTTTGAGAACGGCGCAAAAGGCATCATTGACTTTAGTCGCGTCGCCACTGGCCGCAAGTTCATGCAAACATATGAAATCTACGGCACGAAGGGCAGCCTCGCTTACACGTTCGACGAGGTCAATCGCCTGCGGTTTTACTCCAACGATGACCCAACCGGACGGCGGGGTTTCCGTGAGATCGACGTTGGCCCGGAACACCCGACCTATGGCGCGTTCCTGCCGCTCCCAAACTTCGCGCTGGGCTATAACGAGGGCAAGATCATCGAAGTGGCCGAGCTCATCCGATCCATTGTCTCGAACCAACCCATGTGGCCGACCTTTGAGGCGGGCCACCACATCTGCCAGATCGTAGACGCCTGCATGGATTCCGCGCGTCTCAAACGCTGGGTCGACATCGACTAATCCCAAAGGATCCGGATGAATGAGCCTTTCTGTTCCCCAGCACATTCTTGATGCGCTCACGGACGTGGTCATGCCGCGTTTGCCGGCAGAGCCTGCGCCGGACCGGCACGTAACAGCCTCGGGCTACGACATCCCCGTGTTTGCCTGTGGTGCCGTCGTGATCGGCAGCGGCGCGGCAGGCCTGCGTGCCGCGGTCGAGATGAAGCGCCGCGACGTGGATGTCACGGTCATCAGCCAAAGCGCATGGGGCGGAACGTCGGCCTGTTCCGGGTCGGATAAGCAGACGTTGCACACGGCCAACACCAAGGACCAGGGCGACAATTTCCAAACCATGGCCGCCGCCATCCGCGCAGGCGGCGCGATGGACGAAGATACGGCATATATCGAAGCTGTCGGGTCAATCCGGGCCATGGCCTCGCTGCAATATCTCGGTCTGCCGCTGCCGCAGGACGATCTTGGTGGCACGCTCCGGTATCAGACCGACCATGACGAGGTTGGGCGCGCCACCTCCTGCGGGCCGCGCACCTCCCGGCTCATGGTCAAGGTGCTGGCCAAGGAAGCGATCCGCCTTGGCGTCCCACTGTTCAACCACACCACCGCCTTGAAGGTGCTGACCGACGGGCAGAGGGATCAGACGCAAGTCACGGGTGTGCTGACGATCCGGCCCAAGGCACGCACGGATACCAACCCGCTTGGTCTCGCGCTGTTCCAATGCGCCGCGCTTGTCTTTGCGGCTGGCGGTCCGGGCGAGCTCTATCGCGACAGCGTGTTCCCCAACGGGTGTTTTGGCACGCTTGGGCTCGCACTTGAAACCGGGCTGGAACTGGTCAACATCACGGAAAGCCAGTTTGGCATCGGCACCCGCCGTGAAGGTTTTCCGTGGAACCTGTCCGGCACCTACGTGCAGGTGATCCCGCATATCTATTCCGTGGATGATACGGGGGCCGAGCACCACTTTCTCGCCGACTACTATCGCACCACACAGGAAATGGCCTCGAACATCTTCCGCAAGGGCTATCAATGGCCCTTCCACGCTAGTCGGATGCTCGATTTCCAGTCCAGCCTCGTGGACCTCGCGATCTTCACCGAAGGCCAGAAAGGGCGGCGGGTCTTCATGGACTTCAACCGCAACCCGCTGCCTGTGCCGGGGGACCAGGACTTTAACCTTGCCCGTTTGGATGGTGACGTGCGCAGCTACCTCACGAATGCCGGTGCGTCGCACGACCTGCCCATTGATCGGCTGCGCCACATGAACCCGCTCGCGATTGAGCTCTACAAACGCTACAAGGTCGACATCACCTCTGACCCGCTGGAATTTGCGGTCAACAATCAGCACATGAACGGTGGTATCGCCGTCGATACATGGGGGCGGACCAACATCGCCGGGATTTACGCGGTGGGCGAAGCGTCAGGTACGCACGGGGCGACCCGGCCCGGCGGCTCGGCTTTGAATGCCGGTCAGGTGTTTGGCACCCGCGTGGCCGAACATGTGGCCGCCAGCGGCAAAGCCCATGCGCCCTCAGATACTAAGCCGCACATCGACCGCGCCATCACTGAAATAAAGGCCGTCCTCAAAACGGACAGTCCGCACACGATCAAGGACATTCGCAGCAACATACAGGCCCGGATGAGCGATCACGCAGGTATTCTCTGCACCGCCAAAGACGTGACATCGGCGCGTTCAGAGGCGCGGCAATTGAACGATGCCATCCGCCGGAACGGCATCGCCTACACGCGCGAAAACGAAATTGGCCGCGCCCTGCAATGGCAGCAAATGGCACTCGCGTCCGAGGCGGTGCTGTCCGCCCTAGATCACTACATCTCGAACGGCGGGGGCAGCCGCGGCGCACGGGCCATCTGCGATCCGGAAGGCACTGCCTTGCCCGAGGCCCGAACAGGTCCACTGCCACATGTCAGGTTCCGCCCCGAACGTGACGAAGACATGCGTGAGCAAATTCTTGTGCGGCTCGACGGCACGGACATGGTGATCTCCACCCGCCCCAACCGTGCGTTTGACGCCAATGCGAAATCCTTTTTCGAACGGGATTGGCCTGCCTGGCTCACTGGCGACATTTACGATCTGTCTGGGGAAAGTGATCAAACGCCCTGAAGTCGGGGCGATCACATGCAGGCAGTGCCGGGCTTAACCCGCGAAGCCGCCCGCCTTCGTGGGTCAGTCTGTGTGCGCACCGGTTAAAATCGACATAATCCACCGCCCGCACACCCAACCTGCTGACACGTCGTGACAATCTCAGAACCATTGATATCCCGTAAGCAGACCGAAGGGCTTGTCCCCGCGGGGACAAAACGCATTTTCCGGGTGGAGACTGCGGTTTTCGGCGTCTAGTCTGGCCTCCAAACTTGGATTTCTGGAGCCGCCCATGTCCTTCACCCTCGCCACCTGGAACATCAATTCCGTCCGTCTGCGCGAACCCATCGTGCTCAAGCTGCTGAAGGAAGAAGGCCCCGATGTGCTTTGCCTGCAAGAGTGCAAAAGCCCGGTCGACAAGATCCCCCGCGAAGGGTTCGAGGCGCTGGGCTACACCCACATGGTTGCGCGTGGCGACAAGGGCTATAACGGCGTCGCCATCTTGTCGAAGATCCCCATGGTCGAATCCAGCGCGCAGGATTTCGCGGGCCTTGGCCACGCCCGCCACATTGCGGGACAGCTCGAAAATGGCGTGACCGTCCACAACTTCTATGTCCCCGCGGGGGGCGACGTGCCTGACCGCGAGAAGAACGAGAAATTCGGTCAGAAACTCGACTATCTCACCGATATGCGCGACTGGTTCCACGGCGACAAACCGCAGAAATCCATCCTCGTCGGCGATCTCAACATCGCCCCGCGCGAGGATGATGTGTGGTCCCACAAGCAACTCCTGAAGGTCGTCAGCCACACACCCATCGAGGTCGAACACCTGGCCGAAACCCAGGATGCGGGCGGCTGGGTTGACGTCACACGGGCCGATATCCCCGAGGGCCAGTTGTATTCCTGGTGGTCCTACCGGGCCAAGGATTGGGATGCCGCTGACAAGGGACGCCGCCTGGATCACGTCTGGGCCACGCCCGACATCTCGAACGCCGCCCATTCGAGCCGCATCATGCGCGATGCCCGTGGCTGGGAGAAACCCAGTGACCATGCCCCGGTCTTTGCGAGCTTCGATCTTTGATCAGGCCTGCACGTCTTGATGAGTTGGATGCACTGACCGATCTGATGCATCGGTCAAAGGCGCATTGGGGCTATGACGAGGACTTCATGAAGGCCGCCCGCGCCGTTCTGGTTTTGACTCCGCGAGATATTGAGAGCGGCGAACTGCGTGTGTTTGACAACAACGGTCCGCAGGGTCTGTGCAAGCTGGTGGTCCGTGAGGATCGCGCGGACCTCGACAAGCTGTTTGTTGATCCGGAAGCAATGGGACAGGGTGTCGGGCGTGCTCTTGTATCTTGGGCCATTGACCAGGCACGTGCGCAGGGGGCCACACAGATGCAGATCGAAGCGGACCCGGATGCTGTGCCATTCTATGAACGCCTGGGCGCGCGTGTGATCGGGGGCGTTCCGTCCGAGGCCATCGTCGGTCGCACCCTGCCACTCATGCAGATTGACCTTAGTGGCTTGGCACCGGACGCCTGCGGGTCCATATAAAGCGCGACCCGCCGCGCCAAGAAGGAATGACAAAATGATGGATTTGGGATTGTCCGCAGGCCCCGATGACGCCGACCTGATCAAGGACGGCTCGGAAGCGAGCTTCATGCAGGATGTGGTCGAGGCCAGTCAGACCGTGCCGGTGATCGTGGACTTCTGGGCGCCATGGTGTGGCCCGTGCAAGACGCTTGGCCCCCTGCTTGAGGATGCGGTCAAGGCGGCCAAGGGCGCCGTCAAGATGGTCAAGATCAACGTAGACGAGGCGCAGATGATCGCGGGTCAGCTGCGCATCCAGTCAATCCCGACCGTCTACGCATTCTGGCAAGGCCAGCCGGTGGATGGATTCCAAGGCGCTGTTCCGGGTTCGGAAATCACGGAGTTCGTGGATCGGGTGATCAAGGCGGCCGGCGGTGAAGCGCCCGGGGACAGCCTGAACGATGCCGTTGAAGCCGCCGAAGAAATGCTGACCGAAGGTGCTGCCGTGGACGCGGCCCAGACCTTTGCCGCGATCCTGGAAGAGGACCCCAACCATGCAGGCGCTTACGGTGGATTGGTCCGAGCGCATATCGCGATGGAAGATTTGGATCAGGCCGAGGCGATCCTGAACGGGGCACCTGCCGAAATCTCTGACAGTGCCGAAGTGGAAGCGGCCCATGCCCAATTGCAACTGGCCCGTCAGGCCGAGGATGCGGGGCCGGTCGCCGAGCTGCGCGCCGCAGTTGAGGCGGACGAGGGTAACTCGGAGGCCCGGTTCGAACTGGCGCAAGCGCTGCACGCCAGCGGAGATGCAGAGGCAGCGGTCAATGAGCTGCTCGAAATATTCCGCAGGGATCGCGAGTGGAACGACGGCGCTGCCAAGGAACAGCTCTTCACCATCTTCGATGCTCTCAAGCCAAACGACCCGATTGTTCTGAATGGACGTCGTCGTTTGAGCTCAATGATATTTGCCTGATGCGATTCACGGGCTAGCTGACATTGCATGATAAAAGTGGCTGACCTTCCCGGCGTAATCCCGGTCTTTCCATTGCCGGGGGCGCTGCTGTTGCCGCGCTCTCGTTTGCCTCTGCACATCTTCGAACCGCGCTATCTGCAAATGCTTGATGACGCTCTGAAAACGCCGCACCGTTTGATCGGTATGGTGCAGCCCAACGAGGTGGAAGGGCGCAAAGGCAATGGGCTGCAAACGATTGGCTGCGCGGGCCGGGTCACACAGTTTTCCGAGACCGAGGACAACCGGTACCTGATCACCCTCAGTGGTATCTCGCGCTTTCGGGTGCAGAATGAGGTGGATGGGTTCACGCCGTATCGTCGATGCGAAGTGTCATGGTCCGGTTTTGATCGTGATCAGGGCCGCTGCGAGGAAGATCCCAGTTTTGACCGGCCCACGTTTCTGGACCTTCTGGGTCGCTATTTTGCGGCGCAATCCTTGTCGGCAGATTGGGAGACGTTGAAGGACGCAGATGACGAATTGCTGATCAATTCCTTGTCGATGATGCTGGACTTCGACCCAGAGGACAAACAGGCCTTGCTCGAGGCGCCGTCCCTCAGTACCCGTCGCGAAACCTTGATCACCTTGATCGAGTTTGCGTTGCGTGGCGGTGAAGGCGAAATGATGCAATGAGTACGGATGTTGATCGCCGGATGCTGGAGGCACTGATCTGCCCGCTGACCCATGTGACATTGCGCTATGATGCCGAGAAACAAGAGCTGATCTCGGACGCGGCGCAGCTGGCCTATCCGATCCGCAACGGCATTCCTGTCATGTTGGAAGACGAAGCGCGCAAGTTGGATTGACGCGCGGGGCGGACGAAGCGTCCGCCTTACGATTGCTAGGTAAGGCGCAGCTTGCTGCGACCCCACGGCGACGCCCCCGAAATGCTGTTTTGAAACTGTAAGGCGCACGTGCCGTGCGCCCGGCGGAGGGCACCTCCGCCTTACGATCAAAGGGGTTGGCCCTGCATCAGGCGGGGCAGGTCTCCGGTCAGCCCGGCGGCTTCCCGGATGAAACTGCGGCGCAGACCGGGCAGTGCATTCACGACGCCCATCCCGATATCGCGCAGTCCACGCACCATCGTATTGTCATTTGAGAACAAACGGTTGAACCCGTCCGTGGCAAGGGCAAGCGTCGTGTTGTCAAAGCGCCGCCACTCTTCGTATCGGCGTAGTACTGCAATGCTGCCGGGGTCTTCACCTCGGCGCACCGCGTCGGTGATCACCTGAGCCAGTGCAGCAATGTCGCGCATGCCCGCGTTCAGCCCTTGCCCTGCGATCGGGTGTACGCCGTGTGCTGCGTCAGCAATCAGCGCCAGCCTTTCGTCCGCCAGCCTATGTGCCAAGGACAGGGACAGCGGATAGGTATAGCGTTGGCCCGACAGGCTGATCTCACCCAGAAAGTCGCCGAAGCGGGGGCGCAGCATGGTCAGGTAATCGACATCCGGCAGGGCGTTGAACGCTGCCGCCGTTTCATCCGTTTCGCTCCAGACAATGGAGCTGACATTGCCGGTCAGCGGCAGGATGGCGAGCGGGCCCGGCGGCATGAAGAACTGGTGTGCGATCCCGTGATGCGGTTTTTCATGGGCGATTGCGCAGACCAGCGCCGTTTGGCCATACCCCCAGCCGGTGCGTTTGATCCCCGCCCGTTCGGCTGTGCCGCTGCCGCGCCCGTCGGCGCCGATCAAAACGCGACCTGTCAGCACCTTGCCCGATGCCAGCGTGACGGCAGCCGCGCCGGGGTCGATATGCTGTGCCGTCACTGTTTCGCCCGACAGGTGCGTGATGCCGTCTGTGGCCGCCATAGCCTCCAGAAGTGCGCGCCGGATGTGCCGGTCCTGTACCATGTAGCCCATCGGGCCTTCCTCGATCTCGGCATGATCGAAATGCATGAAGAAGGGCGATGGTCCTTCGCCCGCGCGACCGTCCGTGACCTTGATTTCAAGGATCGGCTGGCTGTTGTCCGCGATAGCGTCCCAGACGCCGACACCATCCAACAGCCGTTGCGAGGTCAATGCCACCGCGTAGCTGCGCCCGTCAAAGGCTGCGTTCTTGCGGACCTTTTCACTGAGCGCGTCGATTACGGTCACGCGTTGCCCGGTTTGTGCGAGGGCGAGGGCGAGAATGGGGCCGGACAGCCCGCCGCCGACGATCAGGATATCGCTGTCATGCGTCATGTCGCGCAATATGGACGGGTGCTTGGGATTGTCCATGCGTTGTCACGTCGCTACCGTCCAACAAAACCGGATGGAGGGCAGGACATGCAGGCGTGGTTGGACAAGAGTGCAGCGGATCTGGGCCGCGCCATCGGTGCGGGCGAGGTGGATCCCGTCAATTTGACCCAAGCCTTTCTTGAGCGGATCAAGGCACATGCGTTGTCAGACCGCATTTTCGCCCGACTGACCGAAGACCGTGCGATGGCCGAGGCGCAGGCCGCGTCTGTCCGCGCCAAGGCTGGTGCGCGTTTGTCCTTACTGGACGGTGTGCCGATCAGTTGGAAAGACTTGTTTGACACCGCAGGTGACGGGACCGAGGCTGGATCGAAGCTGTTGGCTGGCCGTGTGCCGGACCGAGATGCCGTTGTTTTGCAGAATGCGACGGCCATGGGGTTGGTGTGTCTGGGCAAGACGCATCTGAGCGAGTTGGCCTTTTCCGGTCTTGGTTACAATCCCTCCACCGCGACGCCCCCATGTGTGAACGATGCCGATGCTGTGCCGGGTGGCTCGTCCTCGGGCGCTGCGGCGTCGGTTGCATTTGGTCTGGCGCCTGCGGCTATTGGATCTGACACGGGTGGGTCGGTGCGTATTCCTGCGGCTTGGAATGATCTGGTGGGGCTGAAGACGACACATGGGCGGTTGTCCTTGGAAGGCTGTGTGCCTCTTTCGCTGAAGTTTGACACGGTGGGACCCTTGACCCGGGCGGTTGAGGACGCAGTGCTGTTGATGGCGGCGCTGGAGGGGCGTGATCCGGGGGATTTGCGCGGTGCATCGTTGCAGGGGCGCCGGTTTGCGATGCTGAAAACCGTTGTTTTGGATGACATTCGGGATGCACCCAAGGCTGCGTTTGAGGGTGCTGTCGAGAAGTTGCGTGCGGCTGGGGCAGAGGTTGAGCCGCTGGAAGTGCCGGAGTTGGAAGAGGCCATGGCGCAGGCTGGGCCTTTGATGCCCGGCGAGGTGTACGGGTTATGGCGCGATGTGATCGAGGCACAGCCGGAGGCGATGTATTCCGAGATTCTGGAGCGGTTCCGTTTGGGCAAGGAATTCAGCGCGCCGGATTACAACGCGGCTTGGGCCAAACTGGATGCGGTTCGGCAGGCTTGGGATGTGGCCGTGGCGCCTTATGACGCCGTGTTGGCCCCAACGGCGCCGATCCTGCCGCCGAATCTGGAACGGCTGAACAGCGACAGTGACTACTACAAGACCGAGAACCTGCTGGCCCTGCGCAACACGCGGGTGGGCAACTTGATGGGCATTTGTGCCCTGACCTTGCCGACGGGTGTGCCGAGCTGTGGCCTGATGATGATGGGTGTGCAGGACGGCGAAGAGGCGTTGTTGCGGTTGGGGGTTGCGGCAGAGGCGGCTTTGGGCTGATCCAAAGGCCGCCTTGCGGCGACACCATATTTTGTTGGGGGTTTCACCCCCGGCCTTTGGCCTCCCCCATGGTATTTTCGGTCAGAAGAAGGGGCTGATTGGCGGATTTGCCACAAGGTGACGATTTGGCGTGGTTTTTCTGGACGAGGGAGTCACCCTTGGGGTACATTCAGGCAAACGGGGCGAAAATGATCCCGAACCTGAGGCAGTTTGATGAAGTTTCCCGAGCGGTTTTCGAACCTTCCGGCTTATGCGTTCCCGCGTTTGCGCGCCCTGTTGGATCATCACGATCCGGGCGGCGATGTCGTGCATATGACCATTGGGGAGCCGAAACATGCCTTTCCCGCATGGGTCACGGATGTGATTGCCGAGCATGCGGCGGGCTTTAACAACTATCCTCCGAACGAAGGTTTGCCCGAGCTGCGGCAGTCGTTTTGTGATTGGCTGAGCCGCCGCTATGGCGTGTCGATGGATGCCGATGCGAATGTGATGCCGCTGAATGGGACGCGCGAGGGTCTTTATAATGCGGGGATGGCGCTTTGCCCCGAGGTGAAGAATGGGCAACAGCCTGTCGTGCTGATGCCGAACCCCTTTTACCAAGTCTATATGCTCGCCGCGATTTCGGCGGGGGCGGAACCCGTGTTGGTGCCTGCCACGGCAGAGACGGGGCATTTGCCGGACTACACGGCGGTTGATCCGGAGATTCTGAACCGCACCGTTGCGTGTTACATGTGTTCGCCTGCGAACCCGCAGGGCGCTGTGGCGGGCAAGGATTACTGGCGGGACTTGATCGCGCTGGCCGAGAAGTACGATTTTCAGGTCTTTGCCGACGAGTGCTATTCCGAGATTTATCGTGATGTGCCGCCCGTGGGTGTTTTGGAGTGCATTGGTGATGCGGACCCCGAGCGGGTCGTGGCCTTTCATTCGCTGTCCAAGCGGTCGAACCTGCCTGGGTTGCGGTCCGGGTTCATCGTGGGTGGGCCTGCGACCATTCGCGAGGCCAAGCAGTTGCGCACCTATGCAGGCACACCGTTGCCTTCGCCGCTTCAACACGCGGCGGCGGCAGTTTGGGCGGATGAAGAGCATGTCATCGAGAACCGGGCGCAGTATCATGAGAAGTACGACATGGCCGATCGTATCCTAGGCAATGTGCCGGGATATATGTCGCCCGAAGCCGGGTTTTTTCTGTGGCTGCCTGTTGGTGACGGCGAGGCGGCGGCGTTGAAGCTGTGGAAAGAAACCGGCGTGCGTGTACTGCCGGGCGCGTATCTGGCGCGTGAGATCGACGGGTTCAATCCCGGACATGAGTTTATCAGGGCTGCACTTGTGGCCCCAAGGGCAGAGACGGAGCGGGGCCTGACGGCCATTCGCGACGTTCTTTATGCCACATAAGAAAAGACGAGGCGAAGCATGGCATATCAGACACGGCGGGATCCGCTTTTTGACCACGGAATGCAGGCGGCGTTGGAAAAACGCGGGCGGGAGTTGGTGGGTATTGGCCTGCTGATCGCGGGTCTGATGGCCGCAGCCATGATGCTGAGCTACACGCCGGATGATCCGAACTGGATGGCTTCGACCGATGCGCCGGTGCAGAACTGGCTGGGTCGCACGGGCGCCTCTATCGCTGCGCCGCTGTTCATGATCGGCGGTTGGGGCGTGTTTGGCATTGCCATCGTTCTGATGGCGTGGGGTGTGCGTTTTGGGCTGCATCTGGGGACCGAACGGGCGCTGGGCCGTCTGATCTTTGCCCCCATCGCGATTGCTTTCGGGTCGATCTATGCCGCGACCCTGCAACCGGGTGACGTGTGGCAAGCGACCCACGGCTTCGGTCTGGGCGGCCTGTTTGGTGATACTGTCATGGCCTTTATCCTTACGGTTTTGCCTGTTGGATCGAGCTTTACCGTCAAGTTGATGTCGTTGCTGATGGGCATTGGTATCGTGGTTTTTGGCGCCTTTGTTCTGGGCTTTACCCGGGTCGAGATTGCGCGTCTGGCCCGCTTCCTGCTTGTCGGGCTGGTCGTGGTCTATGCCATGCTGATGACCGTTCTGGGCCGTGGTGCCAGCGGCGCGGTGCAGGCGGCACGTACCATGCAGGAGCGTCAGGCAGAACGTCGTGCGGCGCGTGAGGCCGAGGCGGCAGAGGCCGAAGCCTACGCTGCTGCGGTTCCGCCGATGCCTGCCTATGATGAGCCGCTTGTCGAAGAGCCAGCCAGACCCAGCCTGTTGTCGCGGATGCCAACGCTGATCAAACGCCCCGATCAGATGCCGGATGAGATGCCCGAGCAGGAGCTGATCGAGACTTACAGCGACGTGGATGTGGGCGAAGGTCCCGGAGACGAGCGGATCAAGACGAAGATTGCCGACGTGATCAAGGCGCGTGTGCGGTCGAACCCGGCCGTGCAGGCGGAAAGCGTTGCACCGTTGACCAAGGGCCGTGGGCGCGGACCGGATCCGCTGGTGCTGAACACCGCGTCACAACCGATCTTGCCGCCGGAACCGCCGTTGACCGCTGCCGCATCGCTTGGTCGTGCGGAACCACCTTTGACGGCTGCGCCCGGTGCATATGCGCCTGAGCCGGTACAGGACTATGCACCTGAACCTATGCAGGAGTACGCGCCGGAGCCGGAACAACTGGACGCACCCATTCCGGAACCTGTTGAAGCTGCTCCGGTCATTCCTGTGGCCGAGCCGCGCACAGTGGTTCATCAGCCGGCCCGCAAGCCGGTGCAGCCCAGCACACGCGCGCAGTTGGAGGCACAGCCCAAGCTGAGCTTTGAGGACACCCATCCCGGTTTCGAATTGCCCCCTTTGAATCTGCTGGAAAGTCCCAGCGTCGTGCAGCGTCATCATCTGAGTGACGAGGCGTTGGAAGAAAACGCGCGGATGCTTGAGAACGTGCTGGATGATTACGGCGTGAAGGGCGAGATCGTTTCGGTCCGTCCCGGTCCCGTTGTCACCATGTACGAGTTGGAGCCTGCGCCCGGTTTGAAAGCCAGCCGTGTGATTGGTCTGGCCGATGACATCGCCCGGTCCATGGCCGCCCTGTCGGCCCGTGTGTCGACCGTGCCCGGCCGGTCCGTGATTGGTATCGAACTGCCAAACGAGAACCGCGAAAAGGTTGTGCTGCGCGAGATTCTTGCCAGCCGTGACTTTGGCGATGGCAACCAGAAGCTGCCGCTTGCCTTGGGTAAGGACATCGGTGGTGATCCGGTTGTGGCGAACCTGGCCAAGATGCCTCACCTTTTGATTGCTGGTACGACCGGGTCGGGTAAGTCGGTGGCGATCAACACGATGATCCTGTCGCTGCTGTATAAGCTGACGCCCGAGGAATGCCGGTTGATCATGATCGACCCGAAGATGCTGGAACTCAGCGTCTATGACGGTATTCCGCACCTTCTGTCCCCTGTTGTGACCGATCCGAAAAAGGCGGTTGTGGCCCTGAAATGGGTCGTGGGCGAGATGGAGGAACGCTATCGCAAGATGTCCAAGATGGGCGTGCGCAACATCGACGGCTACAATGGCCGGGTGAAAGAGGCGCTGGCCAAGGACGAGATGTTCAGCCGTACGGTGCAGACCGGGTTTGATGACGAGACGGGTGAACCCGTATTCGAGACCGAGGAATTCGCGCCCGAGGCAATGCCCTATATCGTGGTCATCGTGGACGAGATGGCCGATCTGATGATGGTCGCGGGCAAGGAAATCGAGGCCTGCATCCAGCGTCTGGCACAGATGGCGCGGGCCTCTGGTATTCACCTGATCATGGCGACACAGCGCCCTTCGGTCGATGTGATCACCGGGACGATCAAGGCGAACTTCCCGACGCGGATTTCGTTCCAAGTGACCTCGAAAATCGACTCGCGCACCATTCTGGGCGAGATGGGGGCCGAGCAGCTTTTGGGCATGGGTGACATGCTGTACATGGCTGGTGGCGCCAAGATCACGCGCTGTCACGGCCCGTTTGTGAGCGACGAAGAGGTCGAAGAGATCGTGAACCACCTCAAGGCCTTTGGCGCGCCGGACTATGTGTCGGGCGTTGTGGAAGGACCGCCCGAGGACAAGGAAAGCAACATTGACGCTGTTCTGGGTCTTGGTGGCAACACGGATGGCGAGGATGCGCTGTACGATCAGGCGGTGGCGATTGTGATCAAGGATCGCAAGTGCTCGACCTCGTACATCCAGCGGAAGCTGGCCATCGGCTACAACAAGGCGGCACGTCTGGTTGAGCAGATGGAGGACGAGGGTGTCGTGAGTTCCGCGAACCACGTGGGCAAGCGCGAAATTCTGGTCCCCGAACAAGGGTAAGCGGGGACCTGCCGTACCGTACGGCCTGTTGATATCGTATAACAGGCCGTCCCGGCCTATATCATCGCCAAGACAAAGATGTGAAAGGTGGGCGGTATGACCCTATGGACCCGGATTGCAGCGATTTCTGTCGCGGTTGTAACAGCGCAAGCCGCGTGGGCGGACAAGCTGCCGTTGAACGCGATTTCCAGCTATTTGAACGATTTGCGGACAGCGCAGGGGACGTTCACGCAGGTCAATGATGATGGAACTGTCGACACCGGCAATATCTACATCAAGCGGCCGGGCAAGATGCGGTTCGAGTACAACGCACCCAATGAAACGCTGATGATTGCGAGTGCGAACGCCGTTTACATCGTCGACTCAAAGTCGAACCAGCCGCCCGAAACCTATCCGCTGCGCCGCACGCCGTTGTCGTTGATCCTCGCGCGGAATGTGAATCTGGGTCAGGCCAATATGGTGGTCGGCCATGACTTTGACGGCACGGCGACCGTTGTCACGGCGCAGGATCCCGAGCATCCGGAATATGGCAATATCGAAATGAAGTTCACGGGTAACCCGGTGCAATTGCGCCAATGGGTCGTGAATGACAGTGGTGGTGGTCAGACGACCGTTGTCCTGGGAGAGCTGCAAACAGGCGGCTCTCTCTCGAACCGCCTGTTTGATGCGCCGCGCCGGACGTCAGACTAGACCGGGGCCTTAGCAGGACCGCAGCTGCACCGCGTACTGATCGGACCGGGCATCAACCTCGCCTGCGACGCGCATCAGCCATGCCTTGTTGCGGTAGGTTCCGCGCGTATAGCCCGTGCGCCCTTCGTGATAGGCAAGGTACTGGTTGCGGGTGTCGCTGAGGGGAATGCCCAGCCGTGCGTTGGTTTCCGCCATGTACCAGCCCATGAAGTCTGTCGCGTCGCGGATGCGATCGCGGCGGGCGACGCGCTTGCCGGTGGATGTGCGGTATTCATCCCACGTCCCATCAAGGGCCTGGCTGTAGCCGAAGGCGCTGGAAATGCGGCCCGTGGGGATCACCCCGGCTGCATAGCGGTACGGGGGCCGCGCGTCCGATATGAATTTGCTTTCCTGGTAGATCGTCGCCATCTGCACGTGCACCGGCACGCCGTATTTGCGTTCAACCGCCTTGAAGGCGCGAAGGTATTCAGGGCGCTCACGGACAATGGAACAGGCGTTGTCCAACTGGTTGGGGGCCGTACCCGACCCGCCACCACAGCTGGCAGCCAAAAGAACCAAAGCCATTGCGCGAAAGAGTCTGCTCATCTGCCTCACTCGCTTTTATGTTTTTTTGTTAGTTTACAGGAAAATGAGCCGCGTGGAAATCACGTTTTGTCAAAGCACAAGCGCAAGGATCACAGGAAGTGCCGCGACTGCCATCAGGGTGGAAGCAACGACGAGCCCTGCGACCTTATCGGACTGCGCGCCGTACTTTTCCGCAAGCAGATAGGATGTCACGGCAACGGGCGTGGCGACCTGAAGAACCAGCACGCCAAAGGCAACTGGATCAAGGGCAAAGAACCGTCCGACCCCCCATGCAATGCCCGTGCACAGGGTCAGCTTGATGGCGGAAAGCCCCGCGGCTTGCAGCATCCCCTTGGTCGACAGCCGGGCCACGGCGACTCCCAGCGTGATCAACATCATCGGGATCGCCATTTGCCCGATCAGATCAAGCGCGTTGGTGAGGAAGGTGGGCGTCTGCCAGCCCTGCCAAAGAAACAGCGCGCCCAGAACCGTGCCCCACACCAGGGGTTCGCGCAGCACCTTGCCGAATGCACCGGCCCCAGCCACCAGCCATATACCATAAGTGTATGACCAGAGCGCCATGATGGCGAAGACGATGATCGCGTAGCTGAGTCCGACATCGCCGAACGCAAAAAGGGCGAGGGGCAGGCCCAGATTTCCGGTGTTTCCAAAGATCAGGGGGGCGGCATATGTGCGCGTGTTCAGACGCGCGATGCGCACCAGTGCCAGCATGACCAGAGTGACGGCGGCGTAAGCGACGACCGATGCAACTGACAGGGTTCCTAAGGCCACGGGATCAATCTTTGTCCGCATCAGGGAGACGAAGATGAGGCAGGGCAATGAGAGGGTCATGGCCAACTGCGTGACGAACTGAATACGGTATTCCAGGCCGACCTTAACCCATGTGAATCCGATGCCTGCGAGCAGGAAAACAGGGGCGACGATTTGGAGGACTGTTAAGGTTAGGTTCACAAACTGTTTCCAGCGAAATTGTGCTCAATTATTGGACAAGTGTCCCTTGCACCGTGTAGTCACGTGCCGTAGGGGGCGCAATGTTATGCTTAGAACACGCGCAAAATATCATCTGGGCCAGGTGGTCCGTCACAAGAAGCACCCCTTTCGCGGGGTGATCTTTGATGTGGACCCCGAGTTTTCGAACACCGAAGAGTGGTACGAGGCGATTCCAGAGGACAGCCGCCCGATAAAGGCCCAGCCTTTCTATCACCTGCTGGCTGAGAATGATCAAAGCTACTACGTGGCTTATGTGTCCGAGCAGAACCTTGTTGCTGACTATTCCGGGGAGCCAGTGGATCACCCAGACATTCCGGACCTGTTTGGTCCGTTTGAAGACGGATCCTATCCGTTGCACTTCCAGCTGAATTGACGTGCGGGGCGGAGGACACCTCCGCCTTACCCGGTTCCTAATACCCCAGCGCGCAGCCGTCTTTGCGGGGGTCACTTGCGCCTTCCAACACGCCGTCGTCCCGGATCAGGATGGCCTGTGCGCCACCGATTGCGGTGTCTGGAATGCTGACATTGTGGCCCAGATCTGCAAGCTCTGACCGGACCTGATCAGAATAGCCCCTTTCGACCTTCATATCACCTGCGTCTGAGAAGGCGCGGGGTGCGTCGATTGCTGTTTGCGGGTCGAGGCCGAAATCCGTGAGGTTGGAGACAAAACGCGCGTGCCCGTTGGGTTGGTATGCCCCACCCATCACGCCAAAGGGCATGATCGGTTTGCCGTTCTTGGCCAGCATCCCTGGGATGATGGTGTGCATCGGACGTTTGCCGCCCTTCAGTTCGTTCGGGTGCCCTTCTTCCAGTGTGAAGCCGGCGCCGCGGTTCTGGAACAGGATACCGAACTTGTCGCTGGCGATGCCTGATCCGAACCCATGGAAGATTGAGTAGATCAGCGAGACGGCCATACCGTCGCGATCCACGACGGTGATATAGATCGTGTCCTTGTGCACCTGTTCGCTGAGCGTTGTGGCATTCGGCATTGCCTTGCCGGGGTCGATCA
This sequence comes from uncultured Tateyamaria sp., assembly GCF_947496075.1. Taxonomy (GTDB): domain Bacteria; phylum Pseudomonadota; class Alphaproteobacteria; order Rhodobacterales; family Rhodobacteraceae; genus Tateyamaria. The sequence goes on along the minus strand of NZ_CANMBJ010000004.1, from coordinate 630,273 downwards.
GCGCAGCGAGCTGTGTCGCTGTTTCCGGCGACATCATATGATCCATGCGGTTGGCATAATCCGCATCTGCGATGAAGCGGTTGCGCGCGTCGTAGGCCAGTTTGGCGGCTTCCGCTTCGATATGCGCACGCTGGGTGCCCCATGGGCCCATATCCGCGACGTCAAAATGCTTGAGGATATTGAGCATCAGATTCGCTGTTGCGCCTTGCCCGTTTGCCGGATGTTCGATCAGGTCCAGACCCTGATAGCTGCTGCTGATCGGCGTGGTGTCTGTGCATTTGGTCGACGCGAAATCTTCTGCGGTGTGCTTGCCGCCCAAGGCGTTGAGGGTGGCCAGCATGTCTTCGGCCACCTCTCCGCCATAGAAAGCGTCGCGCCCATTCCTGGCGATGCGGCGCAGGACTTCGGCTTGTTGGGGAGCGGCAAATATCTCGCCGGCCTTTGGAACCGTGCCGTTTACAAGGTAAGCGTCGCGGGCGGACCCTTGGAGGACGGCTTCGTCTTTGGCCCAGTCAAAGGCGACGCGGGGGGCAACGGGGACGCCGGTTTCAGCGTAGTGGATTGCAGGCGCTAGAATGCGGTCGAGGCCCAATCGACCGACACGGTCGGACAGGGTGCAGAACGCATCTATGGCGCCTGGAATGGTGACTGCATGCGCGCTGTAGGGTGGGACGGTTGTTTCGCCCGTGGCCCGCAACTCGGCGGCGTCGAGCGCCATGGGTGCGCGACCTGACCCGTTTAGGGAATGCATATTGCCGTCGGTATCAGACCAAAGGACGAAACAGTCACCGCCGATCCCGGTCATCTGCGGCTCGCAGATGCCCAGCAAGACCGCCCCGGCAATGGCTGCATCCATGGCGTTTCCGCCAGCTTTCAGGATTTCTACGGCTGTTTGGGCTGCAAGCGGGTGCGACGTGGCACACATGCCGGACGATGCAAGAACAGGTGAACGGCCGGGCAGGTGAAAGTCGCGCATTGGAAATCCCCATAGTCTGATTGCACCGGGCAACCTAACTGTCGCAGATGCCTTGTCCACAGAAGAATGGGGGAGAGAAGATCCTCGGTGCCGCGCACTGGGTGGGGGCAATTACACGCGACACCGAGGGAAGCTATTTGCAGCTACGGGTACTGGTATGCCGGTGGATTCGGGCAGGATTATGGTCGGCGGGAGGCTGTTTTGCGGAATCATCGCGCAGGGCGCGCGACCGACGGCCTATGCCAGGGCAACAGCAAGTCGAAGCTGCAGCTGGTTTTCTGTATCCTGTCGCTGATAGGTGACGTCCTTGGCCAGATCCTTGATCAGGAACCATCCGAACCCGCCTTCCGGCATGTCACAGAAGTCAACATCAATATCTGCGGCACCACCTACGGGGGTCTGGCCATCTGGCATTGCCCGCCCCGAATCCACGACTGTCAAATGTAGCCCGTCCGATGCATGGGCGCATGTGATATCAATCTGCCCACTCCCTTCGTCTTCGGGATAGGCGTGTTCGACAATATTGTTGAGCGCCTCTGCCATAACCAGCTCAACCGTTCCTGCCTCTTCTACATCAAGCGACAGGGGTTTCAGACCATCAAGCAGTTGGCCGAGCGCCGTTCTGACGGCCATCTGACCACTCACCACCGAAATATGAAATGCAGGCAAGAATGTTGTGCGGGTCATCGAACGGACTTCCATCTGGGTCGACAAAGTTAGGTCTTCAGCTCGGCAATCGCCCCGTCAAGTGTGGGGAAAACCGGGAAAACACTGTCCATCCGTGTCAGGCGAAACACTTTTTCCACGGTCGGCGTCAGGCCAGCGAGGGCCAATTTGCGTGATTGACCCATCTGTTTCATCGCGGCGACGATTGCGCCCAGGCCACTCGAATCGATGAACTGCACCTCGCTCAGGTCCAGAACGACGGTGTCGTCGCCGCTATCGGTGGCACTGCGCATCGCTTCCTTGAACTCGATGGCCACTGCCGCGTCGATTCGGCTACCATGTACAGACACCACTTGTAGGCTGTCTTCTGATCTGCTGCGAAGATCCATGCGCGCCCTCTTGCAATTCTCTGGTTACATTGTCTGTCTAGGTCGCAAACCTTACTATTCAGTTGCTACCTTTTGACAGGAGTCCCAAGGCATGAAACCAGTTGTGATCGCCGGAGCATCGCGTACACCCATGGGCGGGTTTCAGGGCGCATTGTCAGACATGTCTGCACCGGCCCTCGGAGGTATCGCGATCAAGGCCGCGATGGACGGTGCTGGTGTGTCGACCGTGGACGAGGTGTTGATGGGCTGTGTGCTGCCTGCCGGTCAAGGCCAGGCCCCGGCGCGTCAGGCCGGGTTCGCTGCGGGTTTGGCCGAAGATGTTCCGGCAACGACGCTTAACAAGATGTGTGGTTCGGGAATGAAAGCGGCGATGATGGCCTTTGACCAGATCGCGCTGGGCCATGCTGACACCATGGTGGCTGGCGGGATGGAGAGCATGACAAACGCGCCGTACATGCTGCCCAAGATGCGAGGCGGCGCGCGTTTGGGGCATGGGCAGGTGATTGATCACATGTTTCTGGATGGTCTCGAAGATGCCTATGACAAGGGCCGCTTGATGGGCACATTCGCCGAGGACTGCGCTGAGACTTACCAATTCACCCGCGAGGTGCAGGATCATTACGCCATCGCTTCCCTGAGCCGAGCGCAGTCCGCAATCGAGACCGGATCTTTTTCGGGTGAAGTGACACCGGTTGAAATCCCAACCCGCAAGGGCTCGGTGACGGTGGACGCGGACGAACAACCGGGCAGTGCAAGGCCTGACAAAATCCCTCACCTGAAACCGGCCTTTCGGGATGGCGGCACTGTAACAGCAGCCAATTCGTCCTCGATCTCGGATGGGGCCGCTGCGCTTGTTTTGGCGTCCGAGGAGATCGCTGAGGCGGAAAACATGACCGTGCGCGCGCATGTTCTGGGTCATGCGAGCCACGCCCAGGCGCCGGGTTTGTTCACCACGGCGCCTGTGCCTGCTGCGCAAAAGCTGCTGGACCGCATCGGTTGGAAAAAGGACGACGTAGACCTATGGGAGGTGAACGAGGCCTTTGCGGTGGTGCCGCTTGCGTTCATGCGTGAAATGGGGCTCGACCACGAGGTTGTGAATGTAAACGGCGGCGCGTGCGCGCTGGGTCACCCGATCGGTGCGTCCGGTGCCCGCATCATCGTGACGCTTTTGAATGCGCTGGAAAAACGAAACCTCAAACGCGGCGTTGCGGCCATCTGCATCGGCGGTGGCGAAGGAACTGCGATCGCCATAGAACGCGTCTGAGTTTCTTCTGACTGAAAATACGACGGGGTCTGGGGCAGCGCCCCAGTCCTTCCCGGCCAAGGGAGACTACCGGTGCCAGATTACGACCTGCTTGCCAAAACGATCCAAAGCCTGACCGAAGGCGAGGACGATACGATCGCTTTGATGGCGACGGTTGCGTGCGAAGTGCATCACAGTGACGGTCGGTTCGACTGGACTGGGTTCTATCGTGTGACCGGCCCGGAGATGTTGAAGATCGGCCCCTATCAAGGCGGGCATGGCTGCCTGCAAATCCCATTCTCACGCGGCGTATGCGGCGCGGCGGCGCGGACGGGCGAGGTGCAATTGGTAACGGATGTGGATGCCTTCCCGGGCCACATAGCCTGTGCCAGTTCCACCCGCTCCGAGCTTGTGCTGCCGGTCAAGGCGGCCACTGGAGACCTGATCGCCGTTTTCGACATCGACAGTGATCAATCGGATGCCTTCACACAGGGCGATGCCGATGCTTTGGCCGCGATTCTTGGGAATGTTTTTGCCCGCACGTGAAAATCTATCTTGATTTTTCATTTTGACTTCCCTTACGTGAAATTCTGAAAGGGAATTTCACGGCTCATGCTGCAATCAGACCCAACCATTGCCCACAGCCTTGGCGCGGACCTGCGTGCCTTGCGCAAGGCGCGTGGGCTGACATTGCAGGATTTGGCGGACGCATTGGGTCGATCCGTGGGGTGGGTCAGCCAAGTGGAGCGTGATCTGTCCGAGCCGTCGATCACCGATTTGCGCCACATCGCGGCCGAGTTGGACATTGCCGTATCGACCCTGTTTCGCCGGGGCGCGGCCCCTGCCAACGAAGAGGGTTATGTCGTCCGCAGCGGTGCACGGCGGCCCATCGGATCACGTACGGCGGGATTGGTCGAAGAGTTGCTGTCACCCGACCTGACAGATGATTTCGAGATGGTGCATTCGACCTTTGAGCCGCACAGCGAGATTGCCCAAGCTGTTACGCGCCCGACACAGGAGGTGGGATATCTGATCTCTGGCCGTCTGGACCTTGAAATTGCCGGCCAGACCTATGCCATCGCGCCGGGTGACAGTTTCCGCATCCGGGGCGAGCCTTTTCGCTGGAAGAATCCCTATGACGCGCCTGCGGTCGCGATCTGGGTCATTGCGCCGCCGGTGTACTGATGTCGTTCGAAGCCTGGGCCATATTCGCGATGTTTTGGGTGGTGTTTGTTACCACGCCCGGCCCAAACGCTGTCAATTGCATCAACAACGGCATGACCCTGGGTTTTCGTCGGTCGGTCCCCGGCATTCTTGCGATCCTGACGCAGGCGCTGCTGTTTCTCATCTTGTCAGCGGCGGGCATTACCGCGCTCATCGCCGCGTCTCCAACTGCGTTTTTCGTGGCGAAGCTGATCGGAGCAGGATTCCTGATTTATCTCGGCGTTCGTGGTTGGCTTGCGGCACGAACGCCACCCAAGCTGGCCGTGCAATCGGGCAAATCCGTTTATGTCCGCGCTTTCGCAATTGCGACAATCAACCCCAAGAGCGTGGCTGGCTATCTTGCTGCCTTTTCGCAGTTTGTGCAGCCAGACGTGCCTGTCTGGGATCAGATGTGGCAGATCATTCCAACGGCTTTGACGATCACCGCGCTCAGCTATTCGGGCTTCACCGCATTGGGTGCAGGTATCGGACGGGCCGCCATCGGCGCGGTGTTCAACGTCTGGTTCCGGCGTGTCATGGCAACATGTTTCGTTGTCTATGGGTTGCTTTTGGGCGCGTCAGCAACACCGGGGAGGTCCTGACATGATGACTGGAAGCTGCTTGTGTGGCGGTGTCGCCTATAGCCTTTCGGGAGAGCTGCGCAACTCCGTTGCTTGTCATTGCCTCCAGTGCCGGAAGATGAGCGGACACTATGTCTCCGCAACGCAAGTGGCGCCTGTCCAGCTTGAGATCACGCGCGATGCCACATTGGTCTGGTACCAGTCTTCGCCCAAGGCCCAACGTGGCTTTTGCAGCCACTGCGGTTCGTCCCTGTTCTGGCGACATGAGGACGATGGCGGTGCCGTGTCTGTCATGTCGGGGACATTGGACGGGCCGACCGGGATCACCACGGAAAAACACATCTTTGTCGCCGACAAGGGCGACTATTACGACATTGCGGATGGACGTCCGCAACACGACCAATAGGGAGCTATTCAAATGGCAGATTTTCCAACAACGGCCCGCGTGGTCATCATAGGGGGTGGTGTCGTCGGCACCTCGACCTTGTACCATCTTGCCAAGGCGGGTTGGACCGATTGTGTTCTGCTTGAGAAAAATGAGCTGACGGCAGGCTCGACCTGGCATGCGGCAGGCAACTGCCCGAACTTCTCGTCCTCCTGGGCCGTGATGAACATGCAGCGCTACGGGCTGGAGATGTATCGGACCCTGGCTGACGACGTCGACTACCCGATGAATTACCACGTCACCGGCGCGATCCGCCTCGCCCACTCGAAAGAGCGGATGCAGGAGTTTGAGCGGGTCGCAGGTATGGGCCGCTATCAGGGCCTTGAGATGCAGATGTGCACGCCGGATGAACTCAAAGAGTTCAACCCGTTCATGGAGACGCACGATCTCGCCGGTGGTCTTTGGGATCCGCTGGATGGTGACATTGATCCTGCCCAGTTGACCCAGGCGCTGGCCAAGGGTGCGCGTGATGCGGGCGGTCGTATCGAACGGTTCTGCCCTGTCATCGGCATTGACCGCGATGGCGACGAGTGGATCGTGAAGACCGAGAAGGGCGAAATTCGCGCCGAATACGTGGCCAACTGTGCCGGCTACTACGCACAGCGCGTGGGCGAGATGTTCAAGCCATTTGGGGGCCGCACGGTGCCCATGGTTGTCATGTCCCACCAGTACTTCCTGACCGAAGAGATCCCCGAACTGGCCGAGTGGACCAAGGAAAAAGGTCACAAGATGCCGATGATCCGCGACGTGGACATCAGCTATTACCTGCGTCAGGACAAGAACGGTCTGAACCTTGGGCCTTACGAGCGGAACTGTAAGGCGCATTGGGTGACGCCTGACGATCCGATGCCAGAGGACTTCAGCTTCCAGCTTTATCCCGACGATCTGGAACGTCTTGAATTCTACATCGAGGACGCGATGGAACGTGTGCCTGCACTGGGCACTGCTGGCGTTGGCCGCAACATCAACGGCCCGATTCCATACGCCCCTGACGGGCTGCCAATGATTGGCCCAATGCCCGGAGTGAAGAACGCGTTTGAGGCGCATTCCTTTACATTCGGCATCGCCCAAGGTGGTGGTGCAGGCAAGACGCTGGCCGAGTGGATCATGCATGGCGAGACCGAGTGGGACATGTGGGCGGTTGACCCGCGCCGCTACACCGACCACGCCGATCACGACTATTGCCTGTCGAAAGCGCTGGAAACATACGGTCACGAATACGCGATGCACTTCCCGCATCACGAATGGCCTGCCGGGCGGAACAAGAAACTGTCGCCGAACCACCACCGTCTTGTGGCTGATGGCGGCCAGATGGGCGCCTACAATGGTTGGGAGCGCGCAAACTGGTTTGCCAAGGATGGCGACGACACGTCCGAAGAGGCGACACAGACATGGGATCGCAACGGCCCATGGGAAGCCCGGATCAAGGAAGAAGTCGAAGCCGTGCGCGATGGCGTAGGTGTCATCGATATGTGTGGCTTCTCGCGTTACGCCCTTAAGGGTGCGGGTGCGGCAGAGTTCTTGCGGACACAGATCACCGGCGCACTGCCCAAAGCGGGCCGGATGAACCTGTCCTACTTTGCCGACAGCCGTGGCCGTATCCTGACCGAAGTATCGGTGATCCGGCATGGTGAGGATGACTTCACTATCATGACCGCTGCTGTTGCGCAGTGGCACGATTTTGAACTGCTTGCCAGCCGTGCGCCCGAAGGTGTTGAGCTGACGGACCTGTCCAAAGAGGTCACCACCATGTTGGTCACCGGGCCCAAATCGCGGGACCTGTTTGCCGATATCTCGGACGCGGACCTGTCCTTGGGCTGGTTGACGCACCAATCCGCCACGGTGGCTGGCGTGCCTGTTGCCATGGCCCGCGTGTCCTTTGTAGGTGAGCTGGGCTGGGAAGTGCACGCACCAACCGATCAGGCGGCCAAGGTCTATGAGGCGATCCGTGATGCGGGTGCCACACCGTTTGGCATGTACGCGCTGAACTCAATGCGCTTGGAAAAAAGCTATCGGACGTGGAAGGGCGATCTGTCGACCGACTACACCATGTTTGAAGGTGGTCTGGACCGCTTTGTTCGTCTGGATAAGCCACAGGACTTCCCAGGCAAAGCGGCGTTGCAAGCCGAGAAACAGCAAGGGTCGAAGAAACGCTTTGTCACCATGTTGATCGAGGCGGGCGATCAGGACGCGCCCTACATGTCCACCGTCTGGAACGGCGACGAGGTTGTCGGCGAAACCACATCCGGCGCGTGGGGCTATCGGATCAATGCATCTATCGCCCTGGGAGTGGTGCGCAACGATCTTGCCGCTCCGGGCACCGAGCTGGAGGTCGAAATGTATGGCAAACGCTACAAGGCAGTCGTGCAGACGGACCAACCGCTCTGGGATCCTGAAAACGAACGGCTTCGGGCGTGATCGTTTTTGGATTTCTTTCGGAGCTGACGGATGGCTGAGATCACATTGTTGGATGGTGGCATGGGGCAGGAACTGGTGCATCGCGCTGGGGACAAACCCACGCCGCTTTGGTCGACACAGATCATGCTGGATCATCCGGGCTTGGTTACGCAGGTGCACGCGGATTTTTTTGCCGCGGGCGCCACGATAGCGACCACCAACAGCTACGCCATTCATCACGACCGTCTGACAGATACTCCGGTGGAGGGCGCGTTTACCGCCCTTCATCAAAGTGCCTTGTTCGAGGCGCGGGCTGCACGGCGTGCCCACGGATCGGGCCGTATCGCCGGGGCCATTGGTCCATTGCGTGCGAGCTACCGGCCCGACCTGCATCCGGATCCGGATGTTGCCGTACCACTTTTTGCCGAAGTGGCGAACCTGCTGGCCCCGTCCAGTGACTTGCTGATCTGCGAAACTGTAGCGTCGCTTGCCCATGCGCAAGATGTGCTCGCAGGGACCGTGCCCACAGGCAAACCCGTTTGGCTGGCCCTAACCGTTGAGGATCGGGACGGCAGCAAGCTGCGCTCGGGCGAAGACGTTGCAGATGTAGTACCCATCGCACGCGGCCGCGCCAGTGCAGTGCTGATCAATTGTTCCGCGCCCGAGGCCATTCCCGCAGCACTGGCCGGGCTCAAGGGTCTGGATGTGCCTATCGGTGCCTATGCCAACGGGTTCGAGCAGATCACCTCCGATTTTCTTGAAGACAAACCCACGGTCGACAGCCTGTCGGCCCGGCGCGACTTCACTCCCGCTCTCTATGCTGACCACGTGATGTCGTGGATCGATGCAGGCGCCACCATCGTGGGCGGCTGTTGCGAGGTTGGCCCCGCCCATATCGCTGAAATCGCCCGACGCCTGAAAGCCGCCGGGCATGTAATCGTCTGAGGATGTACTATGCCTGATCTTCCCTCCAACGCCCGCGTTGTCATCATTGGTGGTGGCGTCATTGGCTGTTCGGTTGCCTATCACCTGACCAAGCTTGGGTGGAAAGACGTGGTGCTGCTTGAGCGCAAGCAGCTGACATCGGGCACGACATGGCATGCCGCTGGCCTGATTGCGCAGCTGCGCGCGACGGCCAACATGACCAAGCTGGCCCGCTATTCGCAGGAACTCTATGGAGAGTTGGAAGCTGAAACCGGTGTTGCCACAGGCTTCAAGCGCGTGGGGTCGATCACGGCGGCCTTGACCGATGAGCGGCTTGAAGAACTGCGCCGTCAGGCAGGGATGGCGCGATCCTTTGGTGTGGATGTCGAGGAAATCTCGCCGACTGAAGTGAAAGCGCGCTATGAGCATATGAACATCGACGGTGTGACCGGCGGCGTGTACCTGCCCCTCGACGGTCAGGGCGACCCGGCCAATATCGCGCTGGCATTGGCCAAGGGCGCGCGTCAGAACGGTGCCAAGGTGCAGGAGCGTGTTGCGGTTACCAACATCGTGCGTGAGGGCCACCGGGTCACAGGCGTGGACTGGAAAGGTGAGGATGGCAGTGATGGCCGCATCGCCTGCGACATGATCGTGAACTGTGCGGGCATGTGGGGCCATGAGGTTGGCCGCATGGCGGGCGTGAACGTGCCGCTGCAGGCCTGCGAACACTTTTACATTGTCACCGAGTCCATCAAGGATTTGAAGCAGCTGCCCGTGCTGCGTATTCCGGACGAATGCGCCTACTACAAGGAAGATGCGGGTAAGATTCTGCTGGGCGCCTTTGAGCCCAATGCCAAGCCGTGGGCTGTTGACGGCATTCCGAAGGATTTTGAATTCGACCAGTTGCCCGAGGATTTTGACCATTTCGAGCCGATCCTTGAGGCTGCGGTCAACCGTCTGCCGATGCTGGCCGAGGCAGGCATTCACACGTTCTTCAACGGGCCCGAGTCTTTCACCCCCGACGACGCCTATCACCTTGGCCTTGCGCCCGAGATGGACAATGTCTGGGTTGCCTGTGGCTTCAACTCGATCGGTATTCAGTCCGCAGGTGGCGCGGGTATGGCGCTGGCACAGTGGATGGAGGATGGAGACAAACCCTTTGATCTGGGTGACGTGGACATCAGCCGGATGCAGCCGTTCCAGGGCAACAAAACCTATCTGGCCGAGCGGTCCACGGAAACACTGGGCCTGCTTTACGCCGATCACTTCCCCTTCCGTCAGAAGGCGACTGCTCGTGGTGTTCGCCGCTCCCCTTTCCACGGGCACTTGATGGAGCGTGGCGCGGTGATGGGCGAATTCGCTGGTTGGGAGCGTGCCAACTGGATCGCGCGAGCCGGTCAAACGCCGGAATACGAGTACAGCTGGAGCCGCCAGAACTTCTTTGACAACGTGCGCGAAGAGCACATGGCGATCCGTCAGAACGTGGGTATGTATGACATGTCGTCGTTCGGTAAGATCCGTGTCGAAGGGCGCGATGCTGAGGCGTTCATGAACTACGTGGGCGGCGGAAACTATTCGGTGCCGAATGGCAAGATCGTCTACACCCAGTTCCTGAACAATCGAGGTGGGATCGAGGCGGATGTGACCGTCACGCGCTTGACCGAGACCGCCTATCTGGTGTTGACACCGGCAGCGACGCGTTTGGCGGACCAGACCTGGATGGAGCGCCATGTGGGCGACTTCAACGTGGTGATCACCGATGTGACCCCGGGCGAAGGTGTGCTGGCCGTGATGGGGCCACGGTCGCGCGAGTTGCTGAACGCGGTGTCGCCTGCGGACCTGTCAAACGAGACGAACCCCTTTGGCACCGCACAGCAGATTGAGATCGGCATGGGCCTCGCCCGTATTCACCGCGTGACCTACGTGGGTGAGCTGGGTTGGGAGGTTTATGTCTCTTCCGACATGGCAGGCCACGTGTTCGAGACGCTGTATGATGCCGGTCAAGACATGGGGCTGAAACTGTGCGGCATGCACATGATGGATACCTGCCGGATCGAAAAGGGCTTCCGCCACTTTGGCCATGATATAACTTGCGAAGACCATGTGATGGAGGCGGGCCTTGGCTTTGCCGTGAAGAAGGACAAACCGTCCTTCATCGGGCGTGACGCGGTGCTGCGTAAGCAGGACGAGGGGCTGTCCAACCGCATGCTGCAGTTCAAACTGACAGACCCGGAACCGCTGCTCTATCACAACGAGCCGATCGTGCGGGATGGTGAGATCGTCGGCTACCTGACTTCGGGTGCTTATGGCCACCATCTGGGCGGGGCCATGGGCCTTGGATACGTGCCGTGCAAGGGCGAAGCTGCGGCGGATGTTCTGGCCTCGACCTACGAGATCGACGTGGCCGGCACACGCGTGCGGGCAGAGGCATCGCTGAAGCCAATGTATGACCCGAAATCCGAGCGCGTGAAAGCGTGACGCCACGTTGATCTGGTGCTAGGGGTGGGCCGGAAAGGACCACCTCCATGACACAATCGAACGGTGACACGCCCCAAGGGCTTGGCTTTGCCATTTCCGCCTATTTCCTGTGGGGGTTTCTGCCGCTTTATATGAAAATGGTCAGCCATATCAGCGCGGCGGAAGTGGTGGCGCACCGTATCATTTGGTCGGTTCCCATCGCGGCAGTGGTTCTGATTTTACTGAAGCGAACGGGCGACCTTCTGGCCGCGGTGCGCAATCCGCGGATGTTGGCCATGGGCTGTGTGACAGCCGCTTTGGTGTCGATCAACTGGGGTATCTATGTGTGGGCCATTGCCTCGGATCAGACGGTGGATGCCGCATTGGGGTACTACATAAACCCCTTGTTCTCAGTCGCTCTGGGCGCGTTGGTTTTGCGCGAGCGTGTGACGCGGTTGCAGTTGATTGCCATTGGGCTGGCGTCGATCGCCGTGGTTGTTCTGATCTGGCAGGCGGGCAGCGTGCCTTGGGTTGCCGTCGGGCTGATCCTGTCCTGGGGGCTGTATGCTTTGGCCAAGAAACAGCTGCCTATCGGCCCAAATCAGGGTTTCTTACTGGAAGTGTTGATCCTGCTGATCCCGGCGCTTGGGTATGCAGTATGGTTAAGTGCAAGCGGACAAGGGCATTTCCTGACAACAGATTTAAGTGATACCCTGTTGCTGCTGGGATGTGGTGCGGTGACGGCCGCACCGCTGCTGCTTTATGCAAACGGGGCCAAGGGACTGCGCCTGACCACCATCGCCATTCTTGGCTATCTTGCGCCAACTCTGATCTTTCTGATTGCTGTGTTTGTGTTCAAGGAACCATTAGACCAAGGGCGGCTTATGGCGTTCCCGATGATCTGGGCGGCTCTGGTGATCTACTCGGCCTCCATGATCCGTCAAATGCGGGCGACGGCCTAGGACCCCTCGAACCAGTCGCGGGCAAGAGTGGTCCAGCCGCGTGGCATCCCGTGGGCGCCGTCATGTTCGCAGAATTTTATCGCACCGTCTGAGCAGCTTGCGTTCCAATCGCGACAGCGAAAACGGTCGCCGACGTCGATTGTGTCTGGGTGCGTGCGGCATTGGTTGCTGGCGCGTGCCAGTGCGAGACTGTCCCACAGGCTGCCCTGATGCCAATCCCGAATGGCACGTCCTTCGAAGGGGACCTGGTTGTCGGCAAATCCATGGATTTGCAGGAACCGAACAGGCGTGGTCGGGCAGTTCGTTGTATCGTTGGGTTCCCGCAAGGCTCCAGAGATGGACGTGAAGCCAGCGAACTGTTCCGCGGCTTTGCAGGCCATGAGCCAAGCCATTGATCCACCTGCGGAAAACCCGGCGACATAGATGCGGTCGGCGTCGATGGACGCCCTGGTCTTGGCATCTTCAATCACGTCGAGGGTAAAGGCGATATCGTCGCGCGCGCTGCCATCCCGCCCCGGCCAGAAGCGCGTTTGCCGCCCCGGTATTTGCTGGCCGTTGGGGGCGATGACGACATAGCCCGCATCCGCGAAGTCGGATTTGATCCCGCCGCGAAAGATCATCTGGCCCGTTGCATTGTGGCCGTGGAAAAAGACCAGTACAGGGGCGCCTTCCGTGCCTTCGCTGCCGTCGATCATGTGATAACTGCCGCCGTCTATTTTACAGGGCGCATCGGGTCCACACTGGGCAAAGGCAAAGGTCGGGAGGGCGAGCAAAAGGGCAGCTAAATACTTCATAACGCACAACGATCATGGCGCGCTGATTCAGGCAAACAGGATATGCGAGCCTCGCCGAAACGTGATGGGGGTTGTCTTTGAGCTGCGCATTTGAGAGGCGGGGACATGGATGATGTCTATGCCCCGCCCAACGATCCTTTGGACATTCTGCATGATGATGCGGAGATGCTGTTGGTCGACAAACCCTCTGGCCTGCTTAGTGTTCCAGGTAAGGGAGAGCATTTGTCAGATTGCTTGATCGCACGGGTGCAGGCGGTGTGGCCGCAGGCGTTGCTGGTGCACCGTTTGGACCGGGATACAAGCGGTGTCATGGTATTTGGTCTTACACCACATGCCCAGCGGTTCCTGTCCAAGCAATTCGAACTGCGTTCCGCGAAAAAGACCTATGTGGCAAGGGTGTGGGGGCGGATGACACCCAAGACGGGGCGGGTTGATCTGCCCCTGATCGTGGATTGGCCGAACCGACCGAGGCAACATGTCGACCACGAGAACGGCAAGCCTGCTGTCACCGATTGGCGGGTGCTGCGCGACACAGAGACTGAGAGCCGGGTGCGGTTGTTTCCGCAGACAGGGCGGAGCCATCAGTTGCGTGTGCATATGCTTGCTTTGGGGCATCCTATCTTGGGCGACCCATTCTATGCGGAAGGGCCCGCGCGTGAGTTTGATCGGCTCATGCTTCACTCGGAAGAACTGCGGATCAAGCACCCGGACAGTGGAAAGATGATGCGGTTTCGAGCTTCAGCGCCATTCTGAGGTGTAGCGATCTGCCCTGAGCAATGCGCAGCGTCCGGCGCACGGTGTTGACGCCGGACGCTGCGCATTGGCATCTGTTCTGCCGTATTGGTGGCCCGTTTTGCCCGAGCAGACAAATATTCGTATCCGTTTTGAGGGCTGTACGTGTGTGTCTACTTGAATCCCAATGTCAAACTTGGAGGATATTTTGCATAAAACGCGGCTATCCACGCGCAACGGAGCGTCTTAGACGGGCTGCCGTTTGCTTGCTGACAGATGAGCGGCCTCGCGGTTGCGTCGGCAAAATCTGTTGTTCTCAACCACAATAGGTCAGGGGGTTTCTGCTGCATTTGTGCCTCTGATGTGTTTTCATTCGAAGTGTCAACGCAGTCATTTCATTTTTATAGGGCGGTTCGTTGATGTCGTTTCCATTTGAAACAGTTAGTAAAAAAATTACAGCATAGAGAAGTTAAAGTCATTTTGAGAATTGTGTGTTCCGACTTTCAGTTCTTCCACAAGCATTGCAAATGCCTGTTATTCAGCAGTCGCGGTCAAAGTTGAGCAATTGAGTTTGTCAAATCGGTGCCGTCGGGTCGTTGAATGGTTTCTGCCTTGTGGCGATGGTTCAGCGTGTGAATTGAGCGCATGGATATCGCACGATTATAGCCACCACTCCCCTATATGTGGTTACTAAGGTGACTCTGGCTGCTGTATATGGTGCTTTCCTTGGGCTGGCGTCCGCTGACAACACTCAATAGTTGTGGCATCTGTGTGACAATTTCCGGAAGAATTTCGAGGGGGAAATCTCTGACAAAAAAACCGTTGATGACTTATTGGTTGCAGTGCCACTTTAGTGTCAGGGTCGATAAGATCTATTACCAAGCATAAATATCGCGCGCGTAACGAGCAGAAAATCTGCCAACAGACGCGAACAACGAGGGACGGTAATGTTTAGATTGAGTGGTGCCTTTCAGGGTGCGCTGGCAGCCGCCAGTGTATCTTTTTTTGCGGCTGACCTGGCGCATGCCACACCCTTTACGACAAATGTTCCCGGGACGAGCATTGCGCTTCCTAGTGCATATCCCGAAGCGGGTGGCGTCGTCATTGTCATGGAAGGTGTCAACGGCCAGATCTATTACCAGTTCAGTGATCCGAACGGCGCTTTTCGCGGCTTCAACTCGAACGGCCAGCCAACGCGATTCCGAGGCAATCCGTTCACTGTAAATGACCCCATTCCACTGGACTGCGGAATTCGGAGCTGTACGGACTATTTCGGTGGTGCCATCGCCCGGGTTCACGTCCGTTTCTCTGCCTATGACGGGGATACGCAACCGGGTGGGTTTGACCAGAACGATATCAGCCTGATCCTGAACGGGGTAAATGTGGGCAGCTGGTCGGGACTAACGACCGAACGTACCAACAACTCAGGTACGGTGAGTCAGGGCTTTCAAACCGGGTTCGGCAATAACAGCTTCAATACCGGCTGGTTTACTTCGTCCAACCCGACGCTGCTGAACAGTCTGTTGGCGACGGGTCAGACAACGACCCAAGTGTTGGATGATGATCCCAACGACAACTTTTGGGATTTCCGTCGCGGCGAGAGCCTGAGCGACGAGGCGTTGCGTACGATCGCGCCGGGTTACGAGTTTGAAAAGACAACCACCGCGACAGACTACACAGCCGTTGGTGATGTCATCACATATACTTACACGGTGACAAATATCGGGTCGGTCAACATCAACAACCTGACGGTGTTCGATGACAAGGTCGATGAGCAGGGCGGAACCGTGTCCTGTGATCGTACGACCATCAACGAGACGACGGGCGGTGGCACACCTGAGGTCGCCACCTGTACCGCCACTTACACAGTCACGCAGGACGACATCGATAGCGGGAGCCTGACCAATATCGCGCGTGCGAATGGTGATCCGGAGTTCGGCCAATTGGGTGAAGTGCAGGATACTGTGACCTTGCCCGGTCCCACAGCTGACGCTGATATGACCATCGCGAAAGTGGCGCGGCAAACGACTTTTAGCGCCGTGGGTGAGGTGATCACCTATGATTATACTTTGGAAAACACCGGCAACACGACTCTGACCAACCTGAGTGTGGCGGACAACCTTATCCCGTCATTGTCCTGTGCGCAGGCGACATTGTTGCCGACCGATACACTGACATGTACCGGCACCTATACCGTTACACAGGCAGATCTGGATGATTTTGCCCAAAACGGTACGCCACTGACCAACACCGCGACGGCCAATGCGCAGGACCGCGGGCAGTCCACGCTGACCCGCACCGTTGATGAGACCGTGGATGGGCCGGCGGCAGCCCCGGCGTTGGTGGTGTCCAAGACAGCGCTGCAACAGAATTTCGACAGTGATGAAGATGTTCTGCAATTCCGCATCGAAGTGACAAATACGGGCAATGTCACCTGGCCTGGTCCGCCAGCTATCACCGATGCCTTGGTGACGGATGCCGGCGGGGCGGTCAGTTGTCCCGCAGGTGCTGTTCCGCCAAATGGTGCGGTGATCTGTACTGCGGACTATGCGGTGACGCAGGCGAACCTGAATGCGGGTGAAGTGCTGAATGAAGCGACAGCATCAATCACGGTTGGGGGTGTCACAGCGAACGGTTCGGCCTCAGTAACGGTCCCTGCTGTCCAAACGACCGGTTTGACGCTGGTCAAACAGCTTAACGCGGCCAGCGCGACAAGTTTCGATGCGCCCGGTGTGACCCTGGTCTATGACTACGTGCTGACCAATACCGGCAATGTCACCCTGACCACACCGCGGATAACGGATGACAAGGTATCCGCCACCTGCACCGCGACCGAGATCCTGCCCGGCACCAGTGTGACCTGTACCTCGGATGACTACCTCACGCTTCAGGAAGATGTGGATGCAGGCTCGGTCACCAACATCGCAACCGCTGCCGCCGACGACCCGGATGCAGCGGAAGTGTCGTCCGATCCGGCGCAAGTGACGGTCGATGCCGACCAGATGCCCGAACTGACATTGGACAAGCTGGCGCCGGTGATCCCAGCCGTCGACTTCTTTGAGGGGCAGACGGTCACCTACACTTACGAAATTGAAAATACCGGGAATACCACCATCACGGCGCCACTGACCGTGAACGATGACCGGTTCACCGATCCAATTGATTGCGGCACCGGCGATCTTCTGATTGGTGACACGCGCACGTGTCAGGCTGTCTACACGATAACCGCGGCGGATGAATCCCTGGGATTCGTGTCCAACACTGCCACGGCAACGGATGGCACAACAACGTCAAACTCGGATACTGAGACTGTCCCGCAGGCAGGTACAGATGCGATTGAGCTGACCAAGACCGCGGATGTGACCAGCGTGTCCCGTACCTCAGACGTCATCACCTACACCTTTACAGTGACAAATGTTGGCGACCGGTCCATTGGGGTAAACAGGACCATCTCGATCAACGACCCACGCTTGGACTCCGTGACATGTGTGCAAACAGGGCGGATTTTCCCGGTGGGGCAAGGCACGCCGAATTCGGTCACATGCACCGGCAGCACCACACCGACCCAGGCCGAGATAGACGCAGGCGAGGTGGTCAATACTGCCACGGCACAATTCAACCGCGTCAATGGCGGCAACCCGTTTGATGTTGTGTCTCCGTCGGCAGAGGCGACCGTGCCCGTCGACATCACGCCGTCCTTCACGCTGGACAAGGTGGGACCGTCGCAGTTCACCAGCGTTGGCGAAGTCCTTACCTACACATTCCGGGTGACCAACAACACCGAACAGACGATTGCGTCGGCCACCGTCACGGACCCTCTGATCCCGGGTCTGGTTTGCGATCTGACCGATATCGGGCCTCTTCTCGCCGGGGAATGTACCGGCGAGTACACGGTGACCCAAGCTGATCTGGACCGGGAAACGATTACCAACACCGCGACCGCGAACGGTATGTCGAGTACGGGCGACACCATTGATCCGTCCTCCGACACCGAGGTTACGCCCGTTGATCCTGCCGCAGCCACGCGCGCGGTCAACGTGTCGAAAACTGCGAACGTGACAGAGTTTGACTCGGTTGGCGACGAAATCCGTTACAGCTTTGCCGTAGCAAACACCGGTACGCAGACCTTGACCGACATTGTGGTCACTGACCCGCTGGTCAGCCTGACTTGCACTATTCCGACGCTCGCCCCCAGCACCACTGACACAACGACATGTCAAGCCGTCTACACCGTAACCCAGACCGATCTGGACAATGGACAAGTCGACAATATCGCGAGTGTGGCAGCGCCTGGCACATCGGGCGACAGCAGCTCGCTGACCGTGCCCGCCGTTAACCGCGACGCGGACTTCACCGTTGAGAAACAGGCTGATGATGCGGTGAGCGTCGTCGCAGGCCAGGTGATTACCTATTCCTATGTTGTCAGGAACACCGGAAACGTCACGCTGACCAATGTGGCGTTGACGGACAGTCATACCAGTTCTTCTGGTACTCAGACACTGACCATTTCGGGGGGCGGCAATACGGGCAGCATTGCGCCAGGGGCTGATGTAACCCTGACAGCGACCTACACCGTGACCCAAGACGACATCGATGCAGGTGCGAACCTGACCAACATCGTCAGCGGAACTGGGGTTCCACCTACCGGCCTTACACCACCGACGGACAGCGACACCGAAACTGTGACGGTCGCAACCCCCAATCCGGCGCTGCGTGTCGTCAAGACCGAGGTGGATGGATCAGGGACTTTTGGCGCTGTCACGAGTGCCGAGGCTTATACGTTTGAAGTCTTCAACGATGGGAATGTGACGCTCAGCAACCTGAGTTTGAGCGACGACCTGACAGGGTTCACCTGTACGTTGGCAGACCTTTTGCCGGGCACTTCGACCACCACCTGTGCCGATACGACACCGCTCGCCGACAGCTACACCATCACGCAAGGGGATGTGGATGCGCGGTTCCTGACCAATGAAGTTGAGGTGACGGGCACTGCACCGGGTGGTGCATCCATCACCGATACCGACACGGTCACTTTGGCTGGCCCGACACAGGCGCCCGCCATTGATATGACCAAGACGGCTACAGCCGGTGATAACTTCACCGCAGTGGGCGACGTGGTCAGCTATGACTACGTTGTCTCGAACACGGGGAACATTACACTTACGGCGGATGTCACCGTCGCGGACGACCGCACGACAGTAAGCTGCCCTGCACTGCCACTCGGTGGCCTCGCCCCCGGTTCAACACTCACCTGCACAGCAACGTACGAGATCACCCAGGACGATCTGGATGCGGGTAGCGTGCTCAACCGTGCGACCGCGACCATCACGCAAACCGTGGTGCCAGATACGCCCGGTGGCCCGACCGAAATCACCACCTCTTCGCCCGAGCAGACCGAGACTGTGACTGCCGCCCAATCTCCGGCGCTGTCAGTTTCGAAGGCGCTTGCCGCGAGCTCGGCCAGCAGCTTCACCAATCCTGGTGACACGCTGACCTACGCTTACACGGTTACTAACACCGGCAACGTTACGATCACGGACACAATAAATGTGACGGACAACCAGATTGCGGGCGGTGCGCCGCAACTGTGTTCTGAAGATGATCTGGCTCCGGGCGCCAACCTGACATGTGAACTGGTCTGGACCGCAGACCAGCCCGCGATTGATGCCGGAAGCATTACCAATGTTGCGTCGCCGCAGTCGACTTTCGGTGGTGTTCCGGTCCCGGCAACGTCTGACACGCTGACAGTCCCCGCAGTACAGGCCCCTGCACTCACCATGTTGAAAGAATTCGTTTCGATCCTGAACGCAAACCCGCCCCCGGTTGCAGGGGATTTTGCGGCGGGCAATGACGTGATCTATCGCTACACGGTCACAAATTCAGGCAACACAACTGTCACGACTGAGCCGGTGGTGACGGACAACCTGATCCTGCCCGCCTTTATCTCGATCGACGCGCCGTTTCCTGCTGCAGGTCTCGCACCTGGTGACAGTGTAACCTACACCGGGGTTTACGAGCTGACGCTCGCCGATATCCAGCTTGGCAGTGTCACCAATAACGCGACCGCAACATCGGGCGGCGTGACCTCGAACCCTGCGACAGAAACCATTCCGACCGGGGCAAACCCGGCGCTTAGCATTACAAAGACCGCCATCGAGGCAAACTTCACTGCGGTGAGTGATGTGATCAACTACGAATACGTGGTCGAGAACACGTCGCAGGGCACACCCGCGCCCGCCTTTGCCAATGCAATCACTGTTGATGACGACAAGACAACGGTAACCTGTCCGGCCGTCCCCGGTGGGCAGTTGTTGGTGGGGCAGTCCATCACCTGTGAGGCGGAGTACACGGTTACGCAGGAAGACCTGGACGCAGTGGCCGCTGGCCAGCCCGGTGGGTTCGTGACCAACGTGGCCACTGCCAACACCGTGTTTGCCGGGCAGCCTGTTCAATCCCCTGCTGCAACTGTAACCGTGCCCGCCGTGAACGATCCCGCGCTGTCCGTGGTCAAATCCGTATCAGGCGGTCCTGACCCAGCCGGAGAAGGGGATACGATCACCTTCGCGATCCTGACCACCAACAGTGGGGATACGACCGTTTCCGGTTTGGACGTTTCGGACCCCTTGCTTGCAAGTCTGAACTGCTTTGATGGTGCGTCGAGCACTGATCCTGCGGTGACTTTGCCCGTCACGCTGGCTCCGGGCGCGCAGCTTCTGTGTGAGGGTGACTATACTATCACGCAGGACGATGTGGATGATCAGAACCTTGTGAATACGGCGACTGCGCAGGGCGTGACGCCTGCGGGTGATCCCGTGGTCGCCACCGGGTCGGTCACTGCGCCGCTCGAAGATGATGCGCCTGCGGTCGAGGTCACCAAGGCCCTGAGCGCAAGCGAGCCCGACAGCAGCTTTAGCGTGGTCGGGCAAGAGATTGAGTTCACCGTGACGGTGCGCAACACCGGTAATGTGACCCTGACATCGACGACGGTTACGGATGATCTGGTGCCGGGGGAAACATGTTCCGTGCCCAGCCTTGCGCCGGGTGAAGAGGATCAGAGTTGCACATTCCTGTATACTGTTACTCAGGCCGACGTTGACCAAGGTGACTTCACCAATGTAGCGCGCGCCTCTTCGGTTCCGATCAGTGACCCGGCCAATCCGATCATTGATGACGGATCACTCCTCGTGGATGGTCCGGATGCCGAGCCGTCCTTTAGCTTGGTCAAGGATGCCGATATCGCCAGCTTCGCGGCTCCCGGCGTAACCATCACCTACAGCTACACAGTCTCCAATACGGGCAATGTGACTCTGACCGCGGCACCAACCGTAAGCGATGATCGCATTGCCAGTGTGAGCTGCCCTGCCTTCCCAACGGGTGGTCTGGCACCGCTCGACAGCATTGTTTGTACTGCGACCTATGAAACAACACAGGATGACGTGGATGCGGGCGAGGTCACAAACATTGCCACAGTGGCAAGCAGCGAAGTCCCGTTTGATCCGCTTGATCCCAACCGGGCCGAAGCGACCGAGACAGTTCCGGCGACGCGGGGCCCGGCCTTTACCATCGACAAGACGGTTGATGATGCGACCGATGTGCAGGCGGATCAAGAGCTGACCTACAGCTATCTTGTGACCAACACCGGCAACGTGACCCTGACCGATGTGACGCTGACCGACAGTCACACCAGCGCGGCTGGCACGTCTCCCCTGACACTCAGCAGCGGCGGTGTGATTGGATCGCTGGACCCGGGTGACAGCGTCACTCTGACGGCGACATACACGGTCACACAGGCGGATGTGGATGCCGGTGCGGATCTGACCAATGTTGTCACCGGGACGGCGACCCCGCCCGGCGGTCTGACGCCGCCCACTGCCGATGACACGCAGAGTGTCGGTGTCGAAGGCCCAAGCCCGGAAGTCACCGCCCTGAAAACCGTGAGCGCCAGCACCGGAACCGACGTTGGCGACAGTGTCACCTTTGACATCACTGTCTCTAACACTGGCAATGTGACGCTGGATACGGTGACGTTGTCCGACACGCTGCGGGATGGAAACGGGCAGACAATCCTGCCCGCGCCGGTGCCGACGTTGATTGCTGGAGACGGTGTGACGCTGGACGTGGATGAGACGTGGACCTACCAAGTCACCCATGTACTGACTCAATCGGACATCGATAGCGGAGGGCTGAGCAACTCGGTTCTCGTCCAGGCGCAAGACCCAAGCGACACGCCTGTGAGCGATCTGTCGGACAATGGTATTCCCGGCGATGGGAGCGACAACCCAACCACCTTTGCCGTGCCGCCCGCACCCGGAGTGACGGGGATCAAGACCATCACGTCAACCGGAACGGCCTTGGGCGACACCGTCAGCTTCCTCATCGAGATCGAAAACACGGGCAACGTGACGCTAACAAGTGTTGACGTCACATCGGACACCTTGGAGCGGCAGGACGGGACATCCCTTACCCTCGCAACAGGGCCAACATTCAGTTCGAACGATGATGGATCGCCTGCAGGGACATTGCAGGTGGGTGAGACAGCCACTTACACGGCCACTTACGTGCTGGTTCAGGAAGACCTCGATGCCGGTGGTATTCGAAACTCCGCGATCGTGAGTGGCACCCCGCCCACTGGGCCGCCAACAACGGATATCACCGACAACGGTGTTCCGGGCGACGGTGACGATACACCGACAAGCCTGGACATCGCCGCTGCCCCGTCCTTTAGCTTCGTCAAGGAATACACGGGTGCAGACGCAAGTTTCGATGCTGTAGACGACGTGCTCGACTACACATTCACATTGGTCAACACCGGCAACGTGACCCTGACCGATCCGATCGTGATCACCGATCCGTTGCTCGCTACCCCAGCTATCTGTGATCCCGTCTCCGCCACGGTGCCGTGGGCGCCTGATGATACGCGGACCTGCACCGCAAGCTATACCATCACGCAAGAAGACCTGGACCGCGGTGAAGTCGAGAACACCGCGAGCGCGGCGGTAGGTCCTGCGCCGGGTCAGACCGACAGTGTAACTGTACCAGCCAGCCAATCACCCGCGATGGAGCTGTTGAAAGAAGCGGAAAGCATTGATCCGGCCACAGAATTCTTCGTCGGTGCGGTGGTTGATTACACCTACACGGTCACCAATACGGGCAACGTGACGCTGACGACCCCGATCACGATCACCGACAATCTGATCCCAGCAAGTGACATCGTTTGCCCGACCTTCCCGACGGATGGTATCGCGCCCGGCGGTACATATGTCTGCACAGGTAGCTACACCGTAACCGTCGGTGATATTGATCTTACGTCGGTCACGAACCTTGCGTCTGCAACGGACGGCACCACGACATCCCCGCAAGTTACAGAAACTATTCCCAATGCCGCCACGCCGGCATTGGATGTGACCAAGGAACTGGTTCAGGTCACAGACGCGACCGGTGCAAACGTGCGGACGGGCGGGTTCGAAACGGTTGGTGATCGCCTGTTCTATCGTTTCACTGTCACCAACTCGGGCGGTTTGGCCTTTGTAAATGACGTTGTGGTGAACGACGCGCTTCTCGCGGCGCCGCTGGTCTGTTTTTCCAGCTCGGGCGCCGATCCCGATTTCCGCCCCGGCGAAACGGTGACCTGTGAAACCAACCTTTTGCAATCATATGAGGTCACCCAAGAGGATCTGGACGCGGGCGAAGTCTTTAACGAAGCTATCGCAGAAACCAGTGCGTCGGGCTTGACTGCGCCGGTGATCTCGGACGTCTCAAGCGTGACCACGCCTGCGGCAAGCGATCCAATGATTGAGTTGGTGAAGTCCACCGCTGCAACGTCCTTTGCCAGTGTGGGCGAGACGATCACCTTTGACTTTGTGCTGAGCAACACGGGCAACCAGACGCTGACAGATGTGAGCGTCACGGACCCGCTGATCCCTGCGCTTGTTTGCGAAGCTGACACGTTGGCACCAGGCGGCGATCTGACCTGTTCTGGCGACTACGTGGTGACGCAGGAGGATGTTGACAATGGTACCCTCAGCAACACGGCT
The DNA here is from genome assembly GCF_947496075.1 of uncultured Tateyamaria sp. Classification (GTDB taxonomy): domain Bacteria; phylum Pseudomonadota; class Alphaproteobacteria; order Rhodobacterales; family Rhodobacteraceae; genus Tateyamaria. The sequence goes on along the minus strand of NZ_CANMBJ010000004.1, from coordinate 606,470 downwards.
ACTGCAGAGGCGATTGATCCCACCGGTACGGCAGTCGCACCAGACACCAGCGGGGTCACCGTTCCCGGACCGCTGACCGAACCACTTGGCCTTGCATTGTCCAAAACCGCTACCCCGACGCCGTTTGGTGCTGTGGGCAGCACGGTGTCCTACGGGTTCGAGGTTGAAAACACGTCACGCTTCACTCTGGCTGACGTAACGGTCACGGACCCGCTGATCCCCGGCTTCAGCTGCGTGATTGACACGCTTGATCCCAGCGCCGTCGATGCGACCAGCTGTGCCGCTCTCTACACAGTGACCCAAGAAGACGTGGACCGCGGAAGCATCGAAAACACGGCCCAAGTCACCGCGCGCGATCTGCTCAACACCCGCACCGTTACGGTCGAAGATACGCTGACCACGGCAGGGCCTGCACGTACACCGGCGCTGGAGGTTACCAAGACGGCGGATGTGCCAAGCGTGACCCCGGGGTCAACCATCACATATACACTGAGGGTCGAGAACGTGGGCAACGTGACCGTTGAGGTCAGCGGCATCACCGACACGATGACGCGGATCAACACCGGTGCACCCACATTCCTGACCACGCCGTTCACCTTGGTGACGGGGGATGCCAACAACGATGGCTTCCTCGATGTGGACGAGGTCTGGGAGTACGCCGCGACCTACGTGCTCTCTCAGTCGGATATCAATGCCGGTGGGGTCAGCAATACTGCGACTGTCACCGCCGACGGGCCAGCAGGTACGGGATCGGTCACCGATACGTCAGACAATGGCAACGACGGTGATGGCAATACGACCGATGATCCAACAATTGTCGACATCACCTCGAATCCGCGACTGGACGTGACCAAGACAGTTGTGACGACCGGCAGTGAGGCGGGCGACACAGTCGTCTTCGAAATACGGGCAGCCAATACCGGAAACGTGGATATCTCGGGCCTTGCGGTTGCTGACACGTTGAGCCGTGCCAATGGTGAAGTGATCGGCACGCAGCCCGCGACTCCGGTTGGGGTCATTGCCGATCCGCTGGCCCCTGGCAGTTTGGCTGTCTGGCGTGTTTCGTACACCCTGACGACCGAAGATGTGGACGCGGGCGGGTTGTCGAATGTGGTTGTTGTGTCGGGCAACGGCCCTGGGCCGGGCAATGTCCCTGTCAGTGATACCGGCGACAACGGCGACGATACCGACGGCAACACCACCGATGATCCTACAGTTCTGGCAATTCAGCCGATGCCAGAGCTGGTGGTGACCAAAACCTCCGGCAACCAGACGGTTGAACCCGCCGCGCCGGGCGAAACCGTCACCTTTGATATCCTGATCGAAAACCTAGGCAACGTGACCCTGCGCGATCTGGTGTTCACCGACACCCTGACGCGGTTGGACGGGACGGTTCTGAGCCCCGATGCGCCGCCGGTTGCGGGATTTGCTGAACTGGGTGCAGGTGAAACCACAACTGTCGGCGTGGCTTATACTTTGACGCAAGAGGATTTCGACGCGGGCGGCATCCAGAACATCTTTGCGGCGACCGGTGATGATCCGCTGGGTTTGCCGGTGACGGACAGTTCGGACGATGGGGACGACACCGATGGGAACGTGCTGGATGATCCGACGTTGGTTCCGATCACGGCGCTTCCGACCGTCGTTCTGACCAAGACGGCGAATGTGCCGACGCGCGTTTCGGGATCGGTCTTTGAAGTTCTCTTTACCATCACGGTCGAAAACACCGGTAACGTGACGCAAGCCGATCTGGTTTTAACCGACGACATGACGGCTTTCGTCGCGCCATCGACGCTGGTCACCGTGGGGGCGCCGGTTGCCTCCGGCTTTACCACCGGCGGCGCCAATGGCGCGTTTGATGGACAGACTGACACTAATACGCTGAGCGCTGGGACGTCACTGGCCCCCGGTGAAACAGCTACTGTCACGATTGCGGTGCAATATGACACAGCAGCCGGATCACCGTCAGGGACCAACACGGCGTCACTGACATCCGACCGGCTCACAGCTGCTGTGACCGCATCCGCAGCCGTCGCCAGCAGTGAGCCGACATCGGACATCGTGGCAACAAAGCGTGCGACCAACAGCGGTGTTTTGCAGCGCGGCTCGGTTGTGACGTTCGAGCTGACGTTCGAAAACCGGAACACTACTGCAGAAAGCGGGCTAACATTCGTGGACCAATTGCCGCCGGGTCTTCTGTTCCTTCCGGGATCTGCGACGTTCAACGGTGCATCGACGCCTGAACCGGTGATGAATGGTCGTTCTGTCACGTGGCCGGACCAGACGCTTGCTCCGGCAGAGGTGGCGACGATCCGCCTGAGCGCACGACTGACGGGTGGGGCGGGCGAATACATCAACAGCGCATTCGCCCTTGGGCCGACAGGCGCGCGCGTATCGAACACCGCAACTGCGGCGATACGGGTCACACCCGAGGCGGTCTTTGATTGCGGCGACATCATCGGCAAGGTCTTTGATGACGTAAATGGCGACGGGTATCAGGACCCACCCGAGACGCTGAAACGTCTGGCCAATTCCTATGCGGTGCAGCTTGCGCTTGAGAAACTGACACCTGCCGAGATCAAGGCGGACGGTGGTGAGCCAGGGCTGCCCGGCGTGAAACTGGTGTCGCCGCGCGGCGATATTATCACGACCGACAAGTACGGGCGCTTCAATGTTCCCTGTGCCCTGCTGCCGGATGGCTCGATTGGGTCGAATTTCCAACTCAAACTGGACGACCGGACATTGCCCACCGGCTACCGTGTCACCACGGAAAACCCGCGCGTGATCCGCGTGACGGCAGGCAAACTGGCAGAGCTGAACTTTGGTGCGCGGCTGGGCAATCTGGTCGAGATTGATCTGACCGCTGCGGCTTTCTCGGGGGACGGACCGAATGCGGCCTTGATCAACGGTCTTCAGGGGTTGGTCGAACAGATCCGGCGCGAACCCTCAGCCATCCAGCTTCGATACTACCGCAGTGATGAAAGTGTTGAGACGGCGCGTACCCGTCTCAAAGCAACAGAAGATGCCTTGCGACAGGCGTGGCGGGGCAGGGGAACCTATCGGCTTGATGTCGACCGGTCCGTCCGGCGGTTGCAGTGAGGGGTACGGACATGAAACGGTTTATCGCAACATCAGCCCTTCTTCTTAGCAGCTCAGCGCTTCCCGCACTTGCGCAGGATGGTGGGTTTGTCATCACCCTGAACGGGGACAAGGTGGCGGGCGACGATACCGCGCTCGAACGCCAGGTCAAACGGGTGGACGAGGCACTTGAACAGGCAGATGTCCGGGTCCAGTACGATGGTCTGGACGTGACGCCGCGCCTTGACCTGGAAATTGAGGGGGCGGACGGTCAGCGGCGTGCAGGCGACAGCGTCACGCTGCAATCCGTATTAAACTACCCCGGGTTCGTGACGCGCGGCGAAGTTCTGGTCGTGGATCAGAATGCACGCGGTGGCCCAAAAACCCTTGGGCGCAACGACATTGCGCCGAACGGACAAGTGACCATTACTGTTCCCGAGGGCGACAACATCGTCGCTGTTCACCGTGTTTATGATGTCAATGGTAGATACGATGAAACCGCGCCGTTACCCTTGAGCCACGGCGACGATCGCGCGCTCGAAGATGGGGTAGAGGACGGCAATGATGCCACGGCGCGCCGTCGTATTCCGGTACATGGCGGCGCCGTAACCGTATCGGGAAGCAGCGTTGCACCTGGTGCGCAGGTCACCACGCTAGGGGAAGTCGTGCGCCCCGACCCGTCCGGGGCGTTCGTCATTCAGCGCATTTTGCCACCGGGTGACTACGCAATCGGAGTGCAGGTGCAAGGCACCGGGGCTGTGCCAGTCGATGTGGTGCGCGAGGTCGAAGTTCCGCGATCCGAGTCCTTCTACACGGCACAGATTGATCTAACGCTTGGCTACAATGATGGTGACCTTGACGGGAGCACCTCTTACGAGCGGGGGCGCATCGCAGGTTACTTCAATGGTCGGTATGCCAATGGGGTTGAGCTGACGGCGCAAGTCGATACTGGCGAAGGAGATCTGGACGAGATCTTCTCGACCTTGGGAGAACGGGATCCCCGTTCCACCTTCTTGCGGCTTGATCCGGACGATCTGTATCCGACCTATGGCGACGACAGTACGTTGGTTGACGACACGCCGACATCTGGCAAGTTCTATCTGCGGGTTGAGAAAGACAACAACTACGCTGTCTGGGGTGATTGGCGGGCTGACATTGCCAACACGACGTATCTGCGCAATGATCGCACGCTTTATGGTGCGCGAGGGCATCTGGAATCTGCTAACACGACGTCGCTGGGCGAGCCTGTCTGGCAGTTGGACGCCTATGCCGCGCAGCAGGACACGCTTCCGCAACGCGATGTGTTCCGTGGTACCGGTGGGTCAGTTTACTTCCTGAGCCGTCAGGATCTGACCATCGGATCAGAAACACTGTTGGTGCAGGTGCGCGACGCAACCACTGGGCGCGTGATCTCAACGCAGTCCCTGGTGGCGGGGCGCGACTACTCGATCAACTACATTCAGGGCATCATCACCCTGAGCGCGCCGCTGCAATCCGGCACGGGGTCCAACGGTCTGGTTGTGACGGATGTCGGCGGCGCGGCCGATGTCAATCTGGTCGCACAGTATGAATTCACCCCGGATGCTGGTGACATTGATGCGTTTTCCTACGGTCTGCGCGGGGAGGTCTGGGCGGCGGATCGTTTCCGTCTGGGTGCAACCGTGCAGAGCGAAGAAACCGGGCTTGGCACACAGGATTCCTACGGTCTCGATCTGCGGTACCAGTTGAACGAAGACACCTATCTGAGCGCGGAATACGCCTGGTCGGATGGACCCGGCTTTGGGTTCGATACATCAACCGACGGCGGACTTGTGTTTGATGAAACGCCAGCCAGCGGTGGTCGAGGCGACGCCTACAAGATCGAGGGCCGCGCGGCCCTTGGTGATCTGGGGTTGGCTGCCGAGGGTTCGATCAGTGCCTATTTCGAAGAAAGGTCCGAGGGCTTCACGACCCTCGACTATTCAACCACTGTGGATGAGACCTTGTGGGGTCTTGCGTTGGATGCCGAGGTGTCCGAGCGGCTGAGCATCGCTCTTTATTTTGACAGCTTCAAACAAGATGGGGGCAAAACGGACCGCGAGGGTGGGATCGAAGCCGAGTACCTTCTAACGGATCGTGTGACCCTTGGATTTGGGCTTGAGAACTTGGACCGGCAGGGCGTTTCCGGTTCGGGTGACGGGCAGAGGACTGACGCTGTCGTCCGTTTGACGTACAAGCCCAACGACAATCTGACGTGGTACGTCTACGGGCAAGAGACGCTGAGCCTTTCGGGCACCCTTGAGGAAAACGACCGGATAGGTGTCGGGGGCAGCTATAGATGGGCCGAGACATGGGAAATCGAGGGCGAACTTTCCGAAGGGGATGGTGGCACAGGGGGCCGCATTCTGCTGAGGAATGATCGCGGAGAAGAAGGGAACACCTATTTCGGTTACGAGCTTGACCCCAGTCGTGAAATCTCTGGTCTGACCCGCTCCGAGACAGGCCGCTCACGCGGGCGCTTCATCACTGGCGGAGAACGTCGGGTCAGCGGTACCGTTACCATGTTTGGAGAGAATGCTTTTGATCGCTTTGGTCGCTACGAAAGCCTGACGTCAGCGTATGGTGTCACCTATGAACCAACCGAGCGTCTTTCTTTTGTGACAGCGTTCGAGACTGGCCGAGTGCGCGACAGCGTAAATGGCGACTTCGACCGCTATGCGCTGTCCCTTGGCGCGCAGTACCAGAGCGAACAATTTGAAGGAAAGGCGCGGCTTGAGTTCCGGAACGAGGATGGCACCCGCAGCAATTCAGACCGAGACAGCGATACATGGCTGTTTACCGGATCTGGCAGCTACAAGTTGGATGAAAGCCAGCGATTGGTCTTTTACGCCAAGGTGTCTGATACCGACGGCAACAGCGGCATCGCGCCTGACAGCGACTTCACCGATCTGTCGTTTGGGTATGCCTACCGTCCGATTTACAACGAACGTCTGAATGTACTGCTGCGCTACCGGTATCTGGATGACAGTTTCGGGCAGCAGGTTGATGGGAGTGACACCCCTGGACCCGTCCAGCAATCACATGTTTTCAGCGTGGATGCGGAATATGACATCAACAAGTTCTGGAGCATCGGCGGAAAGTTTGGCGCGCGCTTTACCGACAGCGCGGACAGTGTCGATGACGAATACACGTCGAACGATGCGGTTCTCGCCATTCTCAATACGCGCTGGCACGTGGTCAACAAATGGGACGCCCTGTTTGAACTGCGCGCGCTTGATCTGCGGGACGCTGGAGTGTCCGAAGTGGGTGGGCTCGCCGCGATCTACCGCCATTTGGGCAAGAACGTGAAACTTGGCGTTGGCTATAACTTCACCAACTTCAGCGATGACCTCACCGACCTGACCTTTGATGACAGGGGTGCTTTCATTAACATCGTTGCCAAGTTCTGAGCTGGGTACTTCGGTCTGGATGGCGCAGTTTGTGCCGCCTAGTGCAGGAGTTTTTTACAGGTGATGGGCGTTGGGTCAGGGAGGCGACACTGAACCGCTGGACTGGGTAGTGGTTTGTAGAGAGAGCGAACCGCGTTTTGCTTCGGACTTGCAACACCGGCTCCACTAAGGATCAGGAGGGTGGTCTGACTTGGAATGCCCCGGCACCGAACGGCGCCAGGGCTTTTGTCTGTTAGGTTAAAGGACAAAATCGCCGGTGCTTAGATTGAACACGTCTTCCACCAAAAAGGCTGTATCTGCCCGTCCATCGCCGTCTGCGTCAATGAGAACGTGCGACCCTCGTGTTGCGTCGATCGCAATCCGAAACTCGGCACTTCCTGATCCTGTAAAGCCGTCGACCAATGTGAACATCCCAGCGTCGTTCAGATCGCCGATATCCAGTTTGTCTTGTCCGCGTTCGAAATCGAGAATTACATCGGTTCTTGAAAGCGCAACGGCGCTGTCCCGTAACGTGTTGAAGTTAAAAACATCGCTACCTTCGCCACCACGCATCACGTCGCGCCCGGTGCCACCATCAATAAGGTCGTTGCCTGAGCCGCCATCGAGCGTATCGTTGCCGCTCTCACCTTGAAGGATATCAGCACCAGCGCCCCCAAGTATCAGATCTTGCCCGCTACCGCCGACCACACTGTCGTAGCCTTCGTCGCCTCTCAGGGTATCGTTTCCAGTATCTCCAAAGAGGGTGTCGTTAGCCTGACCTCCGCTTAGGCTGTCGTTTCCTTTGCGCCCAAACAAGGTGTCCTGTCCCGACTGGCCGGACATTGTATCGTTACCCTGACCACCGACCATCTCGTCGTTGCCCGCGCCGCCAAACATCAGATCATCGTCGTTCAGACCGAACAGACGGTCGTCACCTTCGCCGCCGTCCAGCGTATCATTCCCGTCGCCGCCAGACAGGAGGTCCTCCCGTCCACCTCCCGATATGCTGTCGTCGCCCGCGTTGCCAAAAAGCCGATCAAAGCTGTCGCCGCCCAGCAAGGTGTCATTCCCCTCGCCGCCTCGCACGTCGGCCGCGTCCCCATTGCGCCCGTCAAACAGATCGTCACCGCCTTCCAGAAGGACTTTGCCTTCGATGGTTGCATTGTTAACCACCTTCTGCGCTGTGTCGTTCCCCATTACGGCAATCGATCTGACATCACCCCCACCACTCAGGAAACCGTTGTTCTGAACGACACCGCCAACTGAATCGACATGGAAGTTGATGCCAACACCTCGGCCAGTAATGCTTTGCCAATTCACGATCTCGACATCCTCGGATTCAACCACAATGGCGGTTCCTCCGAAAATCGTACCTCGGTTTAGGATGTAGTTGTCTTCGCCGTCATCAACGATACCAACTCCATTGATGTCTCCTACAATTTCCCCTGAGTTTAAGATCGCGCTGCCGAATCCTGTGTTCCTGATTGCCGTTTCGCCACTGATTTCAGAGAAAGTGGCGTTTACGATTGTATTTCCACTGCCAAACAGCTGAAGACCGGTTTCCAATCCGCTGATCGTGCCGCGTTGGTTGTGGATAATGCTTTCCGATATCTCGCCATAAATGCCTTTGAACTCTCCTTCGATTGTGCCGAAGTTCGTGAGACTTGCTCCGGAGATGAAGTCGATTTCTATGGCCGCAGAAAGAACGCTGTTTGTATTTGTGATAGTTGCGTCCTGATCGACGACAAAGGGTCCGGCATCAAACTCAAGAAGAATTCCTTTGTTGGTCGATTCTAAAAATTCAGTGCTCATGTAGTGCTCCTAATCTGAGCCCGGTCGCGTGATGAACCGGATATGGTCAAAAAAACCTCAGCCGCAGGGCTGATTGGGCGAACTTAAAGCGGCAACAAGATCAGAACCCACGTCGCCCGCATGCCTCAGAAACCCGCGCAATACGGGTCGAGTGTTTGGCCTTTGAACTGCTGCCGTGCAGTCGAGTGATACTTTTGTGCAAATCCGTCAGTACGACTCGGTCGACGGTAGTGCGGATGCCCACTGGATTTTTGTCCGTGAATACACCCGCCGGTCTGTAGGGTGAGATTTTGAAATGATATTTCGTTTCTGTGGTCTTCTAGCCGCCGCTAGTGGCAGATCAGTAGCAATCATAACTCAGGGTTGAAACGTTGCTTTTTTGCTTTCTTAACAATGGATAAGCGATATGTTGCTGATATTTAGGCAGCGTCCCGCGGATGACGCGGGGGCATGTTGGAGGTGCGTCTTGGGGTGCGCTGATGACTGTCGTGCCGGGCCAAGCGCGGCTGCGACCATGGGCTTGATGCAAACCGCTGCATGACCTGCGAGGTGATTGAAGCCCACTACAAGATCAGTTGGGTGCCTCTGTGTCTGATCGTGCATTGAACTGTACACGTTCAGCGTTCATGGCAGCGCGCCATTCGGTTCTCAGGACGTCCATGCGGCGGGGGATTTTGTCAATCAGCACCTCCGCCGCGACGATGCGTTCACTGCTAAAATACCGAAACGCTTGTCGGAGTTCACACCATGCCGCCACGATCCGGCCGGCATCGCGGTAGCCGATCAGGAAGGGCCAGATCACGCGGTTGGTCATGGCCCCGGCACCATCCGCATATGTCAGGGCGATCTTATGTCGCTGGCGGATGGCAAAGCGGACGTCAGAGGCGCTGAGCACCTCTGGGGGTGGTGTCGCGGGGCTCACGCCGGTGGTCGGTTCGACAAAAAAGCTTTGGGTGTTGTCTGGTGCGACTGCGGCGATCTTGGAGATCAGGTTTTCGGCTGCGCGGGCGAGTTCTGGCTCGCCCCGCGTTTGCACCCATTGGGCACCGAGCACGGCCGCTTCAATCTCGTCCGCAGTAAGCATGAGCGGAGGCATATGAAACCCCTGCTCAAGAACATAGCCGACGCCTGCCTCGCCTCTGATCGGAACGCGCTGTGCCATCAAGGCAGCGATGTCACGGTAGACGGTGCGCTTGGTCACCTCTAGCTCGGCGCCAATGGCTGAGGCCGAGATCGGGCCGCCCGTCCGGCGCAGAATTTCGATGATTTCAAACAATCGGTCGCCGCGTCGCACTTGTGCCTCCATCGGTTGGCGGCAGCGTGCCCCACCCATGCTGACACCATGCTGTCAGCATGGTGTCGTTAGACCAATGGCGCAATCACGAAGACTCGGAGAACACAGATGGAGATCAAGGGAAGTTGCGTGTGTGGATCAGTTCGCTTTGCCATTGCGGGGCGGCCCAAGATGATGGGCACCTGCCATTGTTCGCGATGTCGCAAGCTGGGCGCGTCAACAATTGTTTTTTTGGAGCGTGAGCAGTTCACGCTGACCGCAGGCGAGTCGTACATCGAGACAGTTCAGCCTGCGCCGCCCTTCATCTATCATCGTTCATTTTGTCGGAGGTGCGGCACATCTTTGGGTGAGCCACTGTCGCCGGATCCATCCTTTCCCATCAATGCGCACTGTCTGGATGATGATCCGGGGGTGCGGATTACATTTCACGAACACGAAGAGGATCGGCCCGCGTGGGAAGAGACGTAAGGCGGGGCGAACCCCGCCTTACGGAATTACTCGGCGGCCCAGCCGGAGACGGCTTTGACTTCGAGGAAATCTTCGATCCCCCAGATGCCGCCTTCGCGCCCGTTGCCAGACTGTTTCATGCCGCCAAAGGGTGAGCCTGCCGCGCGAGAGGTGCCGTTCATTTCGACCATGCCAGACCGCAGTGCTTGGGCCATGCGATTGAGCCGCGCATCATCCTGCGTCTGAACATAGTTGGTGAGGCCGTAGGGCGTGTCGTTAGCGATCTCGACCGCCTCCTCTTCGCTGTCGAAGGGGATGATGGACAGGACCGGGCCAAAGATTTCCTCGCGCGCGATGGTCATGTTGTTGTTCACGTCGGCAAAGATGGTGGGACGCACGTAATACCCTTTGTTGAATCCTTCGGGGCGGCCAGTGCCACCGGCGACCAGCTTGGCCCCTTCGTCGATGCCCTTCTGGATGAGGTCCTGGATCTTGGTCCACTGCACCTCGTTCACAACGGGGCCGATATGGCGGCCTTCTTCCGAGGCCGGGCCGACAGTGACCTTGTTTGCGACGGCTGCGGCTTCTTCGACCGCGTCATCGTATTTACTACGTTGCACCAGCATGCGGCTGGGGGCGTTACAGGACTGGCCGGTGTTGTTCATCATGTGCAGCACGCCGCGTTTCACGGCCTTTTCGTCGGCGTCGTCAAAGATGACATTGGCCCCTTTGCCGCCCAGTTCGAGGTGCACGCGTTTGAGTGTGTCGGCAGCGTTCTTCGAGATCAGGCGACCTGCGCGGGAGGAGCCGGTAAAACTGACCATGTCGACGTCAGGATGGCCCGACAGCACCGTGCCTACGCCGGGACCATCGCCGTTCACGAGGTTAAAGACGCCCGGAGGGAAGCCTGCCTCGTCCATCATCTCTGCAAAGATCATGGCGTTGAGAGGGGACTCCTCGGACGGTTTGAGGACCATGGTGCAGCCTGCGATGGCGGCCGCACCCACCTTGAGCGTGACCTGATTCATCGGCCAGTTCCACGGGGTGATCAGGGCCGCGACTCCGACCGCTTCGTAGATGATCCGGTCGTTCGGCGCGCGGTCGTTGAGCGGGCGGTTGAATTCGAACGCCTTGGCCGCGCGAATGAAATTTTTCAGGTGCCAAGTACCTGCGCCAACCTGCTGGTTGCGCGACATGTCGAGCGGGGCACCCATTTCGGATGACATGGCTTGCGCGAGGTCCTCGCCCCGTGTTTCATAAACCTCGATCAGCTTTTCGACCAGCGCGATGCGGTCGGCGACGGGCGTGGTCATCCAGCCGGGAAAGGCGGTCTTGGCCGCGGCAATAGCAGCTTCGGCATCTTCCCTACCGCCCAGCGAGATAACGGCCGTCGGCTCTTCGGTTGAGGGATCAATGACATGGTGGTCAGTGCCGTTTTGCGGGGCGACCCACTGGCCGTTGATATAGAAATCGCGTTTTTCAAGCATTCGGTCTCTCCCTTAGTTTGAATGGAATGTGGCACCGGCATGTACCGTCGGCAAGACGGGGGGATGAAAAGGCGTGCGCAATGCCTTAGGTTGCGTCTGTCACTACTATCCCGACGGAGGACACCATGGGTTTGCGCATTAACGACACCATCCCCGACTTGACGGTTGAAACAGACCACGGCACGATTTCGCTGCACGACTGGATTGGCGATAGCTGGGCCATCCTGTTTTCGCACCCCAAGGATTTCACACCCGTGTGCACGACCGAGTTCGGCGCCGTGGCTCAGTTGGCCGACGAGTGGGCCAAGCGCGGCACCAAGGTGATTGGCGTGTCTGTGGACGGAGTCGAGGATCACAAGAAATGGAAGGGCGATATCGAGAAGGTGGGAGGTGCCAAGGCAACTTTCCCGATCATCGCCGATGACGGGCTGGAGGTGTCGAAGGCCTTCGACATGCTGCCTGCCGAAGCCTATCTGCCCGATGGCCGCACACCTGCTGACAGTGCGACCGTGCGGTCGGTTTTCATCATTGGCCCAGATAAGCAGCTAAAGCTGTCGATGACCTATCCGATGACTGTTGGCCGCAACTTTGCCGAGGTGGTGCGGGCGCTCGATGGCTTGCAGATGTCGGCCAAAGGTGTTGCGACACCGGCAAACTGGGTGCCTGGCGAGGATGTAATCATCCCGCCAACCGTGTCAAACGAGGACGCGAAGGCCAAGTTCGGCGAGTTCGAGACTGTCCTGCCGTATCTGCGCAAGACCAAAGCGCCAGAGTAACATGTCTTGGTCCGGCCTTGTTCAGGGGCCGGGCCATCCGAAATGATCGATCATAGCCGCGATTTGGTTGTCATTGCCACCTGCGCTGTTAACGGTGAGCAATCCACCCGTAGGGTCTTTCACCCATTCGAGGACACGCCGACGTTCGCCTGTCATGGCTGCCCGTCCGCCGGTCAACCTGTGCATCCAGTAGAACCAGACATCGTCCGCAGTTGGGCAGAGTTGTTGCGCCAGTTCCCAATTGGTTGCGATGGGCGCAAGCGCCCCCGGTGCATATAGAATGCCCCCAACGCCGGTCGGGAAGATGAGCCCACTCGGTTCCCGTCCACCGGGGGCGTTCTGGTCCCATTTGTCGTAGGTATCCGGGAACCCCTCCGGAGTGAGCGCCATGCGGTGTCCACGGCCGCAGACAACCTTGAGGCCCAGATCCATATGAACATCCAATATCGATGCCAGCCAGTCTGGCCCGTAATGCACGTCGTCATCCGCGGTGACGATGGTTGCTTCTGGCATCTCGGTCAGGAGTGGCATCAGTTTCTTGTAAGAACGCATGTCGGGGCAGGTCGCAATTTCAAGCCCGTCCTTTTCGAGGGCGCGCACTTCAGCCGGTAGCGCAGCAATATCCTTTTCGGCGATCCAAAGGACGGTGCGGTCGGCCTTGACTGTTTGCTGTAGAAGGCACCGGAGGGTCAGCGCCAGTTCCGGGTAGCGCGGAGGGTAGCTTGTGAGCGATACAACCAGAGGCGTTGTGAGCTGGTGCGGGTCACCAATCACGGAACGTGTCGCGATTTCCGAACGACATCTGCGGATGCGCTTGCGATACTTGCGCGCGCGGTTCCACTCACGAATAAAGTTCATGGGGTTTCCCAAGCGTCCTTGAGCCAGTTTACGTCGCCGATGCGGCGGTACCATTTGCTGCCCTTGCCGGACAGAGCGTCGTGCATCTTGGGTTCGCCCGCGAACACGACGATGCGGGCACCCTCGGGCAGGCTCGGGTCGGAAAGGTAACTGCGCAGTCCGCGCGGGACGCAGTGGTTCTTAAAGCTGACGCACCAATCTTCGGGCCAATACGCGAGATGCCCATTTTTGGCCAGCTGTGCGGATTGGAACTGTTGAGAGATTTCGAATTGCGTGGTCGCGGCCGCGGGATCAGCGAGATAGGCATCAAGGACGTAGCTGTGCGCGCCGATTTCGTACCGAAAAACGGATGAATTGCCGACGGAGGCAAGGAAGCGGTCCCGCGTTGGATTGATCCGGCGCAATGGCTTGGGTCGGAATAGCGAATCGTCCCGAATGATACGGAATGGTGCGTCATCTTCGAAGAACGGATCGAGCGATCCGACCACGATCAGATCAAGGTCGAGGAAAAGCGCGGTGCCTGAGAGGCCAAAGAGATTTGGAGAGAACAGGCCCAGTTTGCGCCATCGTGTGTCTTCGTGCCCGCCAGGCAGGCACATGTCGGGAAGTGGCAGCGCCTCGATCCCATCCGCCAGGCCAGTCGTATCGTCCGTGAAACAGATGAAGCGATGGGGGTGGGAAAGGTGTCTTGCCACCCCAAGCGCAAGCCGGTTGACGTATTCGGGGCCATAGAGCGTGCCCCATTTCATTGTCAGGATCAGGACGGGGACTGTCATCGGACCGTTGGATGATCGGTGGACGCGCTATCCCACTTCGCGACTTCTTCGCGTACTTCAGGCAGAAAATCGTTGTGTAAGCCAAGGCGGACTAGTTCCCGTCGCATCGCAATCATTTCGTCACTGTACGCTTTTTTTAAAAATGGGAAGCCAAATTTTACCATAATATAAGGATGCATTGCAAAGCTGTAGAACAACGCTTGATTCTTCTCTATCCGCTCTCTTAAACGATCTCGGGCGTTCAAAGCAGATAGGCGCCCGCTATCCATCGAAGGCAGGATGGATTTCGCACCCCCGTCTCGCAACTTGCACTGGTGCTTTATTATCGCATACATTTCGTTTTCGTCGCTGGCATTCAAAATGTAGTCGCGCACCTGCTTCCAGTTGTACATGGCGCCGATTTCATAGCCCAATTTCTTGAAGTAATTCCCCATTTTTAATTCTCGAAGCTTGATAACCATTCTCTTCGAATTGATAAGTGGCATTCTTTTCCAATATCTCCAAAATCTCCGATCTTGCATTATAGAAAAAGAAAAGCGAAAAAAGAAAGACTGGATATGCTCGTCGTCCAGTAGCCCTTTCTCTCGAGGCTTTGCGTCGAGGCTTAAGAAAATACCCCAAACATCTTCCTTCGCGGCACGACTCTGGTAAATTAGATCTGTCGTGCTCGATAGTGGTAACCATATGCTATCATTCATGACATAAAGAAATTTTGGAGTTATCCTTCGGTCATAAAGTTGTAGAATACCCTCACGATAACCCCCAAAATCGTAGCCGATATTCGGTCGCTCGACGATCAAATAACATAATTTTTTCAGTGCTTCGCGGTCTTTGAATGCTAGATTCGAGTTTGAAACGACCACCACAGACATACCAGCGTCAGAGAGCCATTTGATCTGAGTGATTGTGGATTCAAGCAGCCCTGATGGCTGAAAAATTAATAATATTGACACCTCGTCACGAAGATCTGAGATGCCCTGATATACTTTGACGCGAGACTTTCGACGAAAATCATAAAGAAGCTTTCTAAAATACCCAAATATAGGTATGATAAAGCTACTAGCCTGCCGCCCAATGCGAATGCTCTCGCGCTTAATTTTCCACAAAGGCACCACGTTCTACATCCGTGCTATTTCATGCGCATTTATAGAAAATGTACGTTCGGAACACAATGCGCAACAGCAGTTGATCGTCTGCAGTCCATCGTTTAAGCTATTCCTCTATGTGCTAAACGCCGTTGTTAAGGATGGAGGATCGATTGCGTCTATTTAGGAAAAAGCGCAAACGCGATCCAGAAGAGAAGTACCGGCTTGCGCTGGCAGCAGGCGAGCCAATCTTCTATCGGGGAATTCGAGTGCCCGTGTCTGCCGATGTCATGCCTATTCCGGTGCTGGTGGCGCTGGATCTGGACAGCTACGAGGAGCCCGAACTGGAGGCTGCGTCCGCGCTCATGCAGCCGGGCGATCGGATGTTGGAGCTCGGCACCGGGTTGGGTATTGTTTCAAGTGTTCTTGGAAAGCAGTTTCCTGATTGTCAGATTGTCAGCTATGAGGCAAACCCGGTTTTGATCCCGCATATTCACGCGCTACATCAAGCAAACGGGATCACCAACGTGGCTGTTCATAACCGCCTGCTTGAGCCGAACCCGCAAGTTGAAAGCCGTCCGTTTCACATCCATTCGTACTTTACCGAAGGCTCGATCAAACAAACGGCTCAGAGCCTCAAGGCAATTGAAGTTCCGGTGGAAGACTTGAACACGGTGATCAAAAAATTCGACCCTACGATCGTGATGTGTGATGTTGAAGGTGCGGAGGAACTCGTTATTCCGCAAGCAGATTTGGAGAACGTGCGTGCCCTCGTCCTGGAGTTCCATCCGAAGCTATTGTCTCGGACGGCAGTTAAGTCGATCTTTGACAGCTGCGCGAAGCACGGTCTCTATCCGTGTATCGAGCACTCATCCCAACAGGTGATCGCTTTCGAGCGAGTGGAATAACACAGTGGTCCCGATTAACTTGCGATCAAGCCGGGATCGGTATCAACTTCGTCGGTTCCTTTGAGGCGCATTTTCCGCTGGATGGTGCATTAGCCGGTGCCTAAAAAGGTTGATGCTTGTTGGATGTGCACTGATCTTGTGTAATATTTCGATCCTGCCGCATTCCAGACAGAACGAGGGATGCCCGGGTCGACATTGAAGATAGTAACCGGGAATATGTTTCAGAAAGAAACCACTGGGTCCGCGGCGCGACGAGCCCTGCTAATTTCTAATGGATCATTCTGACCTGTTCCATTTCGGGGTGCACCATGATGTTGGCGTCGCGGCTTTTGAGGTGGTTTGCTCCGGCAGCATAGGCCTCTGAAGTCCGATCACCATACATGGTGTTCAGGCCGCCGCCTGTGGGCCCACTGTCAACGGACTTGCGTGCGCCCGATCGCGGCCGGGCGCACGCGCGTACGAGATTACTCGACCGCGGGCTCTTCTTTCTTGATCTCTTCGCCGGTTTCCTGGTCGACGACTTTCATCGACAGGCGGACTTTGCCGCGATCGTCAAAGCCCAGCAGCTTGACCTTGACCTCTTGACCTTCCTTCAGGACGTCCGAAGGATGGTTGAGGCGGCGGTTTTCGATCTGGGACACGTGCACCAGGCCGTCGCGCTTGCCAAAGAAGTTCACGAAGGCGCCGAAGTCTACGATCTTCACAACTGTGCCGGTGTAGACCATGCCTTCTTCGGGTTCGGCCACGATCGAGTGGATCATGTCGTAGGCTTTCTTGATCGAGTCGCCGTTGGGTGATGCGATCTTGATGATGCCGTCATCGTTGATGTCGACCTTGGCGCCCGACACTTCGACGATTTCGCGGATCACTTTACCGCCCGAGCCGATGACCTCACGGATTTTGTCCGTGGGAACCTGCATGGTTTCAATGCGCGGTGCGTGGACCGAGAATTCCTGCGCGCCGGTGATGGCTTTGCCCATTTCGCCCAGGATGTGCATCCGACCGTCCTTGGCCTGTGCGAGGGCTTTCTCCATGATCTCGGGCGTGATGCCTGCGATCTTGATGTCCATCTGTAGCGAGGTGATGCCGTTTTCGGTGCCCGCCACTTTGAAGTCCATGTCACCAAGGTGGTCTTCGTCACCCAGGATGTCGGACAGGATGGCGTAGCTGCCGTCCTCTTCGAGGATCAGGCCCATAGCCACACCGGCCACCGCGTTCTTCAGTGGAACGCCTGCATCCATCATCGACAGCGAGCCGCCGCAGACGGAAGCCATGGAGGACGAGCCGTTGGATTCGGTGATTTCCGACACCAGACGCACGGTGTAGGGGAAGTCGGTCGAGGCAGGCAGCACGGCTTGCAGCGCGCGCCATGCCAGTTTTCCGTGGCCAATTTCGCGGCGTCCAGGAGGACCCACGCGACCCGCTTCACCGACCGAGTAGGGCGGGAAGTTGTAGTGCAGCAGGAAGTTGGATTTGAAGTTGCCATGCAGCGCGTCGATGAATTGCTCATCGTCGCCGGTGCCCAGCGTGGTCACGACCAATCCCTGCGTCTCACCACGGGTGAAAAGCGCGGAGCCGTGTGTCCGGGGCAGGAGGCCGGTCTGGCACACGATGTCCCGGATCTCGTCTGTCTTACGACCATCGATGCGCGTGCCGGTTTTGACGACGTCACCGCGCAGGATGGACGCTTCGAGCTTTTTCAGGGCGGAACCGAGGTTGGCATCTTCTTGCTGCTCTTCGGTCAACGCTTCGATGATGGCGGTGCGGGCGGCGGCAACAGCACTTGTGCGCTCTTGCTTGTCGCTGATCGCGAAGGCTTCGCGCATCTGAGTTTCACCAGCCGCTTTGACCGCTTCATAGAGGTCCGAGTAGTCGGGTGCCTGGAAGTCGAACGGCTCTTTCGCAGCGTCTTCGGCCAGCGCGATGATCAGGTCGATCACGGGCTGGATTTGCTCGTGTGCGAAGTTTACCGCGCCCAGCATCTCAGCTTCGCTGAGTTCGTAGGCTTCGGATTCCACCATCATCACGGCGTCTTTGGTGCCGGCCACAACCAGGTCAAGGCGCTGGTCGGGGTTCAGGCGCAGGTCCTGCATGTCGTCGACGGTGGGGTTCAGGATGTATTCGCCATCCTCGTAACCCACGCGCGCACCGGCGATGGGACCCATGAACGGCGCGCCAGAGATGGTCAGGGCGGCGCTTGCCGCGATCATTGCAACGATGTCGGGGTCGTTGACCAGATCGTGCGACAGCACGGTGCACATCACCAGCACTTCGTGTTTGAAGCCGGAAACGAACAGTGGCCGGATCGGACGGTCGATCAGGCGGGCGGTCAGTGTTTCTTTCTCGGTGGGCCGCGCCTCACGCTTGAAGAAACCGCCGGGGATCTTGCCCGCGGCGTAGTATTTTTCTTGGTAGTGGACGGTCAGGGGAAAGAAGTCCTGGCCTGGTTTGGGTGACTTGGCAAACGTCACGTTTGCCATGACGCTGGTTTCGCCCAGCGTGGCAATGACGGAGCCGTCTGCCTGACGGGCAACCTTGCCGGTTTCCAGTGTGAGCGTCTCTTCGCCCCACTGCATCGATTTTTTCGTCTCGTTAAACATCAAGTGTTTCCTAAATTGGCCGGATGGCCATTTGCGTAGGGGGCGTATTCCCCCTGACCCCGGTATCTTCTTTTGTCGGGCGCTGAGGTCCGGGCGCCAGGCTTTCAGATTTTGCGCGCATACAGCACTTTTGCCGGAAATGAAAGCGTTGGGGTTGCGGCGCATTCGCGCTCAGGTCCACGGTTTTTGTGGCGGTTTGGCAAAGGCTATGGGTGCGTCGGGGAACAGGTCATCAATCTGACTGTCGGGTGCCGCTGTGCCCCATTTCTGCATCCAGCGCGTGGGCGGGGCGAGAGCGCCGCCCGGAGACCATTCGAAGTACCCAAGCGCGCCGGGGGCAGGGATGGGATCGCAGGGTTCGGGGTCTTTCAGCGTCAATCCGGCTTTGCCGCCGAACCATTCGCTGCCGGATTCAGTGATTATGCCTGTGACCTCGACCGAGCCGATGATGGCTCCGCGTGGCAGGTCGAGCGGGCGAGGGCATTTGACCCCGTGCTTTTCGAGTCGCCAGTGAAGGTAGCGAAATTCTTCTTCCTTCAGTCCAGCGGCGGCGTGGAGTGCTATGCGTCCAGGTGTCATGCGCCCGGCATGGATGGAGCCGAGCGTGCGGTTTTCGATCGGTTTGTGACCCGCGATGATAGCCCAAGCCGAGGGCTGGCGGACCGAGAGGGCGATGCGGGGTAGGTTGGTCATGTGGTGTGAGTTTAGCTGCCTGTGTTTTCGTGTCCAATTCCTTCGCGACAGTTTTGCCAACTACGATGAAAACAAAGGGCCGCAGTTCAACTTGGGCTTGCAGGCCGCAAGGTCACGTTTATTGATGGGTGAAACAAGAACTGGACAAGTATAATGAAGATCAAACTCGCCTATATAGTACTATTTGTGTGTGGAGTTGTATTGGCTGCATGCAACTCGCCCGAAGAATTGGAACGCAAGAATGCAGAGTTCCAGAAAAAGCACTTTGCAGGGACAAGTGCGTCTGGAAATCCACGATACCTGCGGGGGGTGGCTACGAAGGAGCACGTCAAGCCGGAAAGCTTTTTCGGCGCTGTGACCGATGAGAGTGCGCGCAACATGCCCGTGTCAAAGCTGCCTAGGCTAACATCCGAGAGCATTCCGACCCGGCTGTTTCAGCAATGGTGCGAGAGGGATGGCTATTCAGCCTTTCGTGTGACCGGTACTGAGCACAAAGGCGATTTCAGAGTGCAGGTGGCTAGCTGGGGTAGAACCTATTTTCCCATTTATGACGTCACTGCGGAGTGTACGCGCTAAGGGAGAAATTTGCATGATCCGGTGATCCTTGGACACGCAATTGGCAAGGGGTTTGGCGCGGCTGTAGGCCGTTTCCGATGTCTGGCTTCGCTTCACTGGTTAGACTGCTGCTAAAACGCAAGAAAGCCGCGCTTCTAGCGCGGCTTTCTGACTTTGGTGAAGGCAGCTAATTAGCGGCGCAGGCCCAGGCGTTTGATGAGGTCGGTGTACCGCGCCTCTTCCTTGCCTTTGAGGTAGTCGAGCAGCTTGCGACGCTGGGCAACCATTTTCAGAAGGCCGCGGCGGCCGTGGTTGTCTTTCTTATGTGTCTTGAAGTGCTCGGTCAGCGTGGCGATGCGCGAGCTGAGGATGGCAACTTGAACTTCGGGCGAGCCGGTGTCGCCTTCCTTGGTGCCATATTCTTTCATCACGCGTGCTTTTTCTTCAGCAGTGATCGACATCGGAATCTCCTTTTCAGGCTAGAGTGAGACGCCGCCGGCCGGGATGTCGTCCAGCACGGGGCCAAGTACCCGGGCAATTGCCGAGGATGAGCGCGTATAGGAGAGATTCGCAGCGTTGGCAACTTGGATCGCGCGGTTGGTGAACAGCGTGGCCAATGCGCCTGCGCTGCTGCAGGTCAGAACGAAGCCATTCCCGCGCTTTGCGCAAGGCTGAGTGGCATCAAGGCGATATCGTCGATCGAAATCTCGGCCCCGTTCAGCACGTGCGCCACCGGCACTCCATTCATCATTACTTGTGTGATGCTTGGGTCGTCGGGGTCCAGTTGCAAAGAGATGTGGGGCTCTTCCTCAGCGTCGTCGTGGATCAGCAGAATGTTGTCCTCTTCCGCATCGAAATCCATGATCGTCGCAGCGTGACCTTCGGCGATCCAGTCACCTGCAACAATTGTGTCAGCGCCGTCGCCTGCTGTGACCACGTCCTCTTGCCCTGCGATGATGAGGTCGTCGCCGCCGCCGCCGTTCAGATAGTCATTGTTGCCCGAGCCATCCAAATCGGCTGACGCTGCAGAACCAAGTGCGCCTTCGACGCCGTTCAGCACGTCGTCGCCCCAACCGCCAAACAGCGTGTCTTCGCCCTCTCCGCCATCCAGTGTGTCGTTGTCGAGGCCGCCATGCACTGCATCATTGCCCTCGCCGCCAGAAAGACTGTCAGCGCCCATGGAACCGTGCATCGAGTCGTCACCTGCGCCGCCATTGATCGTGTCGTCGTCGTCGTGGCCGTAAATTTCGTCTTCGCCACCGCTGCCATGAATCACATCCGCACCATCATCGCCGTGGAGCGTGTCATCTCCCATCCCGCCGTCGAGGGTGTCGTCCCCTTCCTCGCCACGCAAGGTATCATCGCCGTCTGTGCCGGTCAGATCGTCATCGCCATCGGTTCCAAGCGTGAGCGTGTCATCACCTATGCTTTCGTCGGTGATCGCCGTGTCATCGTCGCTGGTTCGGGTAGTTTCCCCGCCAGTGACTGATGTGTCATCCGCCGTTTCCTCGCCTTCCTCCACCGGCACCATGTCGATCACGCCGACAGCGCCGACCGCCACAAGTCCCATCAATCCAGCAAGCCACAACATAACGTATTCCAAGCAACGGGCGCATTTGCCCAAGGGTAAATTACCGCAATCCACGGATTGGAACAAAGCCTATCCCGCAAATTGGTTAACGTCAGGTAACGTCAGATCCGTTTTCCCAAGGTTCCGGCTGTTGTGCGTATGGTAGGTACAACGGGTGTTTGGGGTGTCCGGCCTTGGACAGGCCCAGGTGATAGAGCGGACGATCGACATTGCGTAACAGCGTTGCCACATGTGTTCCGCGATCCAGGTGCGCGCCATGTGTTCCCCAGGCTGCCACCACGTCGTGTGTCCATGTCGCCCGTTCCAGAATGCTTTCGTCGTTTTCAGGCCCGACCGGATCGGTGGCAGTCCGCATCGCGCGTGGATCGGTGTCGCGCCATGCGAAGATGTTGGTGACAGCAAAGCTGCCATAGCCGAGGGTCCGCGCCCGTCGTTCGCAGCGTTCGACGGTTGGGTCGTTTTGCACCTCGGTCGCCGTGGATGGGTTCAGCATGACGAAGTTCACGCGGCGTCCCGTGTCATCCCAGATGCGTGTCAGGCTGTAGCGATACCGCTCGCAATCGGAGTAGACGGCGGTCGAGGGCGCATCGCCCTTGGTGTGGGTTCGAACGATCATGGGGCGGTTCTGCCAGTCGCAGACCGCCCCATCAATCGGTTTGTTCAGGTGTTCTTATTGAGCGGGTACGGCCACGGGTTTGGGGCGCAGGTCCAGGACAGCACCCTTGGCCTCCATGATGCTCGCGGCAACCAGAGCGTAGACGATATGGCCCCACAGAGCGACCCAGGTGATGCCGGTGAAGCCGAGGAACGGTTTGTTGCCGGTCACCAGGTGCGCCATGACGTAGAGCGCAAACACCCAAAGCGCGATGCCGTAGACCACGGCCGTGATCGACCAATGCAGGCGGGGCATGACGGCCAGCTGGATGGGACGGGCAATGGCGAAGTAACCAACGGCATAGAAGATCAGGCCGGTCAGGGCGTGCAGCAGGTGTGCCGCGCCCGAGGGGTTTGCGCCAAAGATCGCCTTGAGCGATGCGCCTGCCAGTCCGACTGGGGCCAGTTTTGCATAGCCGAAGAGCGGGCTCAGCGCCTGGCCGAATGCGTCGAATGCGATGGTGGCGAATGCGCCAGCGGTCAGAACGGTGCCAACGGTGCGGAGGGTAATTTGGGTCATATCATCTCTCATCGGTTTTGGGCGTTTCAAACTTGATGAGGTAAATGTGGACTGAATAGTTCCTAATTCATAGAGCACTCACGCATGGCTTACCTGGGGTCCGTAAATTGTAACAATTCTGCGGGACAACTGGTGGAATTCCTGACCAGAAAGTGCCGGTGGCGGACCGAGTGTTACAGGTTGAAGACCCGTGCGGGGTGCAATTCGCCTGCCTTGTAGCGCCCGACAGCAACCGGTTTGCCTTCAAAGGACGCCCAGCACTCTTCTCCGTATTCGACGTCCGCCGCCAGGACCATGCCGGGGTTGCCGTTGCGCAGCCGCGCGACCCCTTCGGCTGTGGCCCGCAGTTCGGGCAGATCAGCCAGCCCTTCGGAAATGGGGCGCAGGTGCTCGTCCAATGCGGGTGTCTGCGCCATCTCTTCGATTTGGTCGAAGGTCAGGCCATCGGCGGCTTCGAACGGGCCGGACCAGATACGTCGCAATTCACGCACGTGACCGTAACATCCCAGCGCTTCCCCCAAATCGCGCGCGATTGAGCGAACATAGCCACCTTTGCCGCATACCATCTCCAGCTCGACATGATCGGGATCGGGTCGGTCGGTCAGTACAAGTTCCTCGACCCATAGGGGGCGGGCCTCAATCTCGACATCCTCACCATCACGGGCGAGTTTGTAGGCGCGCTGGCCGTCGATCTTCACGGCGGAGAACTTGGGCGGAACCTGCATGATGTCCCCGACAAATGGACCAAGCGCATCTTTGACCTCGTCATCTGATGGGCGGGTGTCGGATTGCGCGATCACCTCTCCTTCGGCATCGTCAGTATTGGTGGCCTGTCCCAGCCTGACGGTAAAGCGGTACGCCTTGAGTGCGTCGGTAATGTAGGGGACCGTCTTGGTCGCTTCGCCCAAGGCGACGGCCAGAACGCCGGTGGCTTCGGGATCGAGGGTGCCCGCGTGCCCGGCCTTTTTGGCTTGCAGCGCCCATCGCACTTTGTTCACGACCGCAGTCGAGGTCAGGCCCGCAGGCTTGTCCACCACCAACCAACCGGAAATGTCGCGCCCTTTGCGTGAACGGCCCATGTCACCCTCGTTTTTGCGTGAGGGCTGCCGCCTATCGCAGGGCCGTGGCTCTTGTCAATTGCCGGTCTCGACCGTGCCGATGATGGGGCCGACGGCAAAGCCGAAATCGTCCCGGTTCAGGTCGGGTGCGTAGAGGCGCGAGATGTTGCCATCAAAGAAGAGCGCGTTGGGCAGTTTCAGGTGATCCCGGTACAGGCTGCCGAATTCGTAAAAAGTGACGGAGTTGTTCGAGATGGCAAAGATCGCCTTGGACCCGTCCGCCGTGGTGCCCACCCCGTTGCGGATAAAGCGCGAAGTGCTGTCAGGCAGAAAGCGCGGATGCAAGTTGCCATCGATCACCAGCATCGGCCCGGATTGCGTGGCAAAGGTGCAGTCGGGCGACTGATCCACATAGTCCAGTGTTTCGAACACGTCAGCCCGCCCGGGTCGCAGGCACAGGATGCCGTTGGGCAGCAATCCGAAATTGCCGGGGCCGGGGTTGGCGATCACACGCATGACCTCTTTCCCATTCTCGACATAGTGCCCCACCGGCGCGCGATCCTCGTGATACATGCCCGCGTTCATGCCGAAGCTGAGTGTTTCGCCATCTGATTGCAGGGCGCGGTCCACTGCGTTGAAGTGGCCGTATGGCGCGCCTCCGTCATTATACAGGAACAACCGCAGCTCTTCTTTGGCCGCATCGACCGTGCAGATGGTGTAGCTGTTGTCCTGATACCGGATGTCTTCGCAGGTCACGGCCCATGCGGGCAGCGCCCATGACAGCAGCACAAGTGCGGCTGCCCTTAGCATCATGCTTCGGTATCCCGCCGCACCGCATCCTGGTTCAGCATGCGCCGCGTGTCGTCCATCCGGTCAAACGTCTCGTCCAGTTGGAACCGCAGGTCAGGTGCAAATTTCAGGGCCAGTTTCTTGGACACCGCGCGCCGCAGCTCGCCCTTGTTGCGCGCCAGCAGCTTCAGGACGTCCTCTTGCCCCTGACCTCCCAAAGGCAGCACATAGGCTGTCGCGATCTTGAGATCCGGAGAGGTGCGCACTTCGCCCACCGTAATGGACATGCGATTGAGGTCGGGGTCATGCACGTCACCGCGCGCCAGCACCTCGGACAGAGTGCGGCGGATCAGTTCACCCACGCGCAGTTGCCGTTGCGAAGGGCCGGGACCGTCATGAAACTTGTTCTTTGCCATCTTCCCCATCTAAGACAGGCGCTGACCTTTGCCAAGCGCGGCAGGGCAAGCTAGTGAAGCGGGAAACCGCCAAGAAGGGGTGAGGGACATGTCAGATTTGCCAGGTGTCGTGATTGCGGGTGCGTCTGGCCGTATGGGCCAGATGCTGATTGAATCTGTGCTGAAGGATGACCGGATGCACCTTGTTGGCGCGCTCGAGCGCCCCAGCCACGACTGGGTCGGGCGCGATGTGGGAGAGGTAATGGGCGGTCAGCCTTTGGGCGTCATGGTGTATGACGATCCGCTGGAACCGATGGCCAAAGCGCAGGCCGTGATCGACTTTACCGCACCGGAGGCGACGATTGCCTTGTCCAAGATCGCGGCACAGGCCCGCGCGGCGCACATCATTGGCACCACCGGCATGAGCGATGAGCAGATCGCCCAACTGGAACCTGCGGCGCGGCATTCGCCGATTGTCCGGGCGGGCAACATGAGCCTTGGTGTGAACCTGTTGGTGCAGTTGACCAAGCAGGTCGCTGCAGCGCTGGATGAAGATTTCGATATCGAAGTGATCGAAGGACATCACCATCACAAGGTCGATGCGCCCTCTGGCACGGCACTGATGCTGGGAGAGGCCGCTGCCGAGGGTCGTGGTGTTGATCTGGCGCAGGTGCGCGATGCGGCCCGTGACGGGATCACCGGCGCGCGCAAGCGGGGCGATATTGGTTTTTCCGTTATCCGCGGCGGCGATATCGTGGGTGAACATGAGGTGTTGTTCGCCGGAGCAGGCGAACGGATTGTGCTCAAGCATATGGCCACCGACCGGGCCCTGTTCGCCAAGGGCGCTTTGCGTGCGGCCTTGTGGGCCCAAGACAAGGCGCCGGGGCAGTACGATATGCTCGATGTACTTGGAATGCGCGGATAAACGCCCCCGGGCAGCCGTATTTTCACCGCCTGAGTGAACCAATTCACCTGATCATGCGTAAACGTTGGCAAAGGACGCCATCGCGTGAAGGTGCTTGTGATATGCGTATGATGATGCTTGCGGCGGCTGCCGCGCTTGCTACCGGGCCTGCTCTGGCTGACCTTGTGAAGGTCGATGATCAGCAGAGATTCGTGCAACTGGTGAATGGCAAGACGCTGACGCGTCCGTTTGTGAAGTTGAACGTGAAACCGGATGGTAAAATCGAAGGGCGCGGTGCGCGCTGGGATGTCGAGGGCACGTGGTCGTGGAAAGACGGATACTTCTGTCGAGACCTGTTCTGGGGTGGCGATGCCTTGGGCTACAATTGTCAGGAAGTACAGGCGACGGCTGACGGACGTATCAAGTTCACGTCTGACCGGGGTGCCGGTGACAGCGCGATGTTCCGGCTGCGCTGAGCGCGATCAGAAGTCGACCGCAATCCCTTTTTTCTCCCAATCCCCATAGCGGACGGGCTCCGGCCCGTCTCGGCCTCCCAACTCGGTTGGCAGATCCATGTTCTTGGCAGCCTTGCGCCGCTTCTCTGCCTCGGCCAGCGCGCGCTGGGCGGCGGGGGGCAAATCGGTATCTGTTTGCGGGGGCACTTCCACTGGCGTTTCCGGCGTAGGTGCGGGCGGGTCCGGTTGCGGCGCTTCGGTCGGTGCGGGGGCCGGTATGGGGTCTGGCGTCGATGGGATACCCGGCGGTGCGTCGGGGCGATTTGGGTCGTCTGACATCGTGGGTTCCTCTTGGATCATGCCCTTGATATACGCCCAACCTTCGGCGCCGCAAGCGGGTGCGACAGCAAGGATCGGGAACAGAGATGAGCGACAAACCGGCAAAAGATGGTGGCCTGCCCGCGCGCCGCAGCGCGATTTACCTGCTGGATCAGATCATTGGCGAGGGCAAGCTGTTGCCGGAGCTCATCGGGGCGGGCGCATTGGATCGCCTCGACCCAGCGGACCGTGCCCGGGCGCAAAGGCTTGCCACCGAAACCTTACGTGGGATGGAACGCGCCGACCGACTCCTGCAAAAACATCTTCAGAAATACCCACCGCTGACCGTTCGCAATGCACTGCGCGTCGGGACAATTGAGCTGTGCGCGGGCGAGGCCGCGCATGGGGTCGTCAACTCGATGGTGAATGTCGTTTCGCGCCACAAGCGCTATGGGCATCTCAAGGGTCTCGTGAATGCAGTCCTGCGCAAGGTGGCGGACAAGGGGCCAGAGCAATGGCCCGCCCTGCGCACCCCGCGCCTGCCCAAATGGCTGCGCGGCCCGCTGGTCGAGGCTTGGGGTGGTGAGGCTGTGTTGGCCATGGAAAGCGTGCAGTTCGAAGGCGCGCCGCTAGACTTGAGTGTGAACGGCAACGCAGCGGATGTGGCCAAGGCCGTTGGTGGCAAGGTGCTGCCCACCGGATCAGTGCGGCTGATGGATGCGGGCCAGGTCTCCGCCCTGCCGGGGTTCACGGAAGGTCAATGGTGGGTGCAGGATGCTGCCGCTGCTATCCCGGCCCGCGTTCTGGATGCGCAGAAGGGCGAGGCGGTGCTGGACCTGTGCGCGGCCCCCGGTGGCAAGACGTTGCAGCTGGCCGCGACGGGTGCTGATGCTACTGCGGTCGATATTTCCGAAGGGCGGATGGAGCGGGTGAAGCAAAACCTTGTGCGCACCAAGCTGACGGCCAAGACGCAGGTGGCGGATGCGTTTGAGGTGACGGGGCAATACGATGCCATTTTGCTCGACGCGCCTTGTTCGGCCACAGGTACGATCCGTCGCCACCCTGATCTGCCCTTTGCCAAAGATGGGTCAGAATTTGGCGCGTTGATCGATCTGCAGGCGCGTATGCTGGATCACGCTGTCACCCTGCTCAAGCCTGGGGGACGTATGGTCTTCTGCACATGCTCGCTGCTTCCCGATGAAGGCGAGGTTCAGGTGGAAGAGGCCCTGGGCCGACATCCATCTCTGACCGTCGATCGGGACGCCTTGGACCGTCCGGGCATCGACCCGGCATGGATCACGGAAGAAGGCGGATTGCGCCTGCGCCCTGACCATTGGGCGGATCAGGGCGGCATGGATGGCTTCTATGTCGCATGCTTGCGCAAGACCGACTGACATCGCGTGACTTGCGCGTAGACACCCGCTAAAGTGCTGCTCAAAACGCCGTAGACGCGTAGAGGCAGAGAGCATGTCCACCCTGAGCGGGCTGACCGCACGAAAAACACGGTTCCTGAACCGTTGGCACGCACGCCGTGCAACCCAGGCCAAGGCGGTGACGGCTTTCGTGTCGTCCCCGGAGCCGCGCACCATCGGCAGCTTTGCCAAGGGGCGGCAGCTTGTGGCGGGGAACTACCTGTTCGCGGGCGCATTGATCGAAGCGAAAGGCATGATGATCTGGGAGATCAACGCCCCGGACCGCGCCTATCTTGACGAAATTCATGGCTTTGCCTGGTTGGATGACCTCGCTGCTGTGGGGGATGCATCGACCCGCGAATTGGGTCAGAGGTGGTTGTGGGGGTGGATCGAACGGTTTGGCCGTGGGCGTGGACCGGGCTGGACCCCTGACCTGACGGGCCGCCGCCTGATCCGCTGGATCAACCACGCCCTGTTTTTGCTGCGCGGTCACGAAGTGCCGGCCACCGATGCGTTTTATCTTAGCCTCGCGCAGCAGACCCGCTTTCTGGCGAAGCGTTGGCAAGCTGCGGCGCCCGGCCTGCCGCGCTTCGAAGCGCTGACCGGGCTAATCTATGCAGGTCTGGCACTGGAGGGGATGGAGGATCTGACCCCGCCCGCTGTCGCGGCCCTGGCAAAGGAATGCAACGACCAGATTGACGAACAAGGCGGTTTGCCGACCCGCAATCCCGAAGAACTGCTTGAGGTTTTTACCCTGCTGACATGGGCCGTAGCCGCGTTGGAGGAAGCCGCGAAACCCGTGCCAGACACGTGCACCGCCGCCATCGAACGGATCGCCCCGACTTTGCGCACCTTGCGCCATTCCGATGGTGGCTTGGCCCGCTTCCACGGTGGCGGGCGTGGACAGGAAGGGTGGCTGGATCACGCGCTGGCGGCATCCGGCGTCAAGACGCGGCAGCCGGATGGATTGTCCATGGGATATGCGCGGCTGAGCTCGGGGCGGACAAGTGTGATCATTGATGCCTCGGCCCCTCCCAAGCCCGAGGCCGGGCACAATGCACATGCCTCCACCCTCGCCTTTGAAGTGACGTCTGGCCGACGTCCGATGATCGTGAATTGCGGATCCGGTGCGAGTTTCGGTGCCGATTGGCGCCGAGCAGGCCGCGCCACACCGTCGCATTCGGCGTTGTCGTTGGACGGGTATTCCAGCGCGCGTCTGGGCGATGCGGAACGGGCTACGGCTCGTGAGACGCTGATCGATGCGCCGATCCATGTTCCTATCGAAATCAATCAGGCCCCTGATGGATTGCGCTTTCAGGGTGGACATGACGGCTATGTCCGGACCCATGGTCTGACTCACGCACGTCAGCTTGAATTGACATTTGATGGGCGGGGCATCGCCGGCGAAGACATGTTGCTGGCCATGGAAGATGGCGAAAAACGGTTATTTGACAAGGTGATGGACACCAAGAAACTGGCGGGTGTCCCGTTCGATATCCGCTTTCACCTGCATCCGGAAGTGCATGCCGAACTGGATATGGGTGGGTCTGCGGTGTCCATGGCGCTGAAGAGCGGAGAGCTATGGGTGTTCCGCCACGACGGCACCCGTGACCTGTCGCTGGAGCCGAGCGTGTATCTTGAGAAGGGGCGGCTCAAGCCTCGTGCCACGCAGCAGATCGTGCTGTCGGGGCGTGCGATGACATTTGCCACCCGTGTGCGCTGGTCCTTGTCCAAAGCGCAGGAAACTGCCATGGGCATCCGCGACCTAAGCCGGGATGAACCCGGCGAGGTATATGACTAAAGGAATGCTGCCAACATGATCGACCTGACCCTCGTCCGCCGTGCTTTGATCTCCGTGTCCGACAAGACCGGACTGGTCGACTTTGCTACCGCACTGGCCGGTCATGGGGTTGAGCTGTTAAGCACAGGCGGGACTGCCCGCACGCTGCGCGAGGCCGGGCTTGCGGTCAAGGATGTGAGCGAGGTCACTGGCTTTCCCGAGATGATGGACGGTCGCGTCAAAACGCTGCACCCGGTTGTGCATGGCGGTCTGCTGGCCTTGCGCGACAATGATGATCATGTCGCCTCGATGACCGAACACGGGATCGGTGCCATCGATCTGGTTGTCGTGAACCTGTACCCGTTTGAAGAAACCGTCGCCAAGGGCGCGGAATACGCCGAGGTGATCGAGAATATCGACATTGGTGGCCCGGCTATGATCCGCTCGGCGGCCAAGAACCATGGCTTTGTGAACATCGTTGTGGATGTCGAGGACTACGATGTCGTGCTGACCGAATTGGCAGCGCATGACGGTCAGACAACCTATACCCTGCGCCAGCGGTTGGCACAGACCGCCTATGCCCGGACGGCGGCCTATGACACGGCGGTCAGTACGTGGATGGCGGCTCAAGTAGATGAGATCCCGCGCCGTCGCACTTTTGGCGGGCAGTTGGCCCAGACCCTGCGCTATGGCGAGAACCCGCATCAAGCGGCAGCGTTCTATACCGATGGCTCCGCCCGCCCAGGTGTTGCGACAGCCACCCAGCATCAGGGCAAAGAACTGTCCTATAACAACATCAATGACACGGATGCTGCGTTTGAGCTGGTCAGCGAGTTTGCGGGCCAAGGCCCCGCCTGCGCGATCATCAAGCATGCCAACCCTTGTGGGGTTGCGACTGGTGAGACGTTGAAAGAGGCCTATAGCCGCGCCTTTGATTGCGACCGCACGTCAGCCTTTGGTGGGATTATCGCGCTGAACCATGAACTGGACGCGGAAACCGCCAAGGAGATCACCGGTATCTTCACCGAAGTGGTAATCGCGCCAGGTGCAAGCACCGAAGCGCGCGAGGTGTTCGCCGCCAAGAAAAACCTGCGCTTGCTGACGACAAACGGGCTGGCTGATGCCTCTTCCGCGGCGCTTGCCGTCAAGCAAGTGTCGGGTGGCTTTCTGGTGCAGGATAAGGATGTGGGCCGTATCAGCCGCGGCGACCTAAAAGTTGTGACCAAGCGCCAGCCCTCCGATCAGGAGCTGAGTGATCTGCTCTTTGCCTGGATCGTGGCCAAGCACTTGAAATCCAACGCGATCATTTACGTCAAGGATGGTGCAACCGTGGGTGTCGGAGCAGGCCAGATGAGCCGGGTAGACAGCACGCGGATCGCAGCACGCAAGGCGCAGGACATGGCCGAGGTGATGGGCCTGTCTGCACCGCTGACCCAAGGATCGGTTGTCGCGTCGGATGCATTCTTTCCCTTCGCCGATGGTTTGATCACAGCGGCAGAGGCCGGCGCTACCGCCCTGATCCAGCCCGGTGGATCAATGCGTGACGATGAGGTGATTGCCGTCGCGGACGAGGCCGGGCTGGCGATGGTCTTTACGGGCATGCGGCATTTCCGGCATTGAGGGCTGAATGAAACTGCTCTGGATCTCTGCGGCGATCGCCTTTCTGCTCGACCAAGCGTCGAAATACTGGGTAATCCACGTGTTGGGCGTGTCGCAATTCAAGCCCATTGATGTGCTGCCGCCGCTGCTGAACTTCCGGTACGGCGAAAACCGGGGGATCAACTTTGGTCTGTTTGGAGACGGCACCAGCGTGTGGGCTCTGATCGCCGTCGCGATCATGATTTGCGTAGGCGTTTTGTGGTGGGTTTGGAAACATCCGCAAGGGCGACTGGCCTACGCGAGTGCAGGTTTGCTGATCGGCGGGGCACTCGCCAATGTGCTGGACAGGTTGCTTTATGGCTTTGTTCTGGATTTCCTGAACATGTCGTGCTGCGGTATCAACAATCCATTTGTGTTCAATGTCGCCGACATCTTTATTTTTGCGGGTGCCATCGGCCTTGTCTTCTTCGGCAGCGAAGGCGCAGCACGGAAAAAGGGCGCGTGACAAGGTGGGCGAAGCTGCGATAAAGCTCGCTGACAAAGGGAGACTTTCGATGCGACTGATCGCATGTGCCATGATAGCCGTGACCTTCCTCGCTGCTTGCGAGAACAAGGGCCTGCGCCAGGTAACATCGCGTGGTGACGGTCCGGATGAATTCATTGTCGTACCGTCAAAGCCGCTGGAACAGCCAGAAAGCTTCTCGGCCTTGCCGCAACCTACACCCGGCGGGTTCAATCGGACAGATCAGCGCCCACTGGAAGACAGCGCGGCGGCACTGGGGGGGCAACGGTCCTCTCCAAATGCTCCGATTCCCGGGGCAGATGGCGCTTTGGTCAACCATGCCAGTCGTTTCGGCCGGGATGCCAACATTCGCGCGACACTCGCTGCCGCTGATGCAGAGTTTCGCAAGCGTCAATCCCGTTTGACGCAGATCCGTATCGTGCGTGAGGATGTCTACAACCAAGCTTACCGTCGCGAGGCCCTTGACGCAGCCAAAACGGCACGCACGTTCCAGAATGCGGGCGTTCCCACCCCAACGGCACCGGCACTGGCAACGCGTCGGCGGCGTCGCTAAGCGTCCCTTCGCTCACAAACCTGCCAGTAACGCTTGATCCGCGGCGGTGTGGCCGTATGTGTTGATCAATGTAAACTGCCGAGGTTGTTCCCGACATGCTCCGATTGCGCGCCGCACTTGCCGGCCTTGCCCTGACTGTTTCGTCCTTTGCCGTGCACGCAGCACAGGAAGCGGTTACAACCTTTACCCTTGATAACGGGATGCAGGTGGTGGTGGTGGAAGACCACCGGGCACCGGTGTTGCAGCATATGGTCTGGTACAAGGCGGGCTCTGCAGACGAACCCGTCGGGTCATCTGGTGTCGCGCACTTCCTTGAACACCTGCTGTTCAAGGCGACCGACACGCTTGCCGATGGCGAACTGTCGGCCACAGTTGCGGCCAATGGCGGGACTGACAATGCGTTCACAAGCTATGACTACACCGCGTATTTCCAACGCGTGGCGGCGGATCGTCTGGAATTGATGATGCGGATGGAAGCTGATCGCATGCGCAACATCAACTTCACGCCCCAGAATGTCGCGACCGAACGCGATGTGATCCTGGAAGAGCGTAACCAGCGGACTGACAGCAATCCACGCGCTCTGTACTCGGAACAGATCAATGCCGCGCAATATCTCAATCATCGCTACGGCGTGCCGATCATTGGCTGGCGGCACGAGATGGAAGCATTGGATATGGACGACGCGCTGGGCTTCTACGACACGTACTACTACCCCAACAACGCGATCCTTGTGGTGTCTGGCGATGTAACACCGGAAGAGGTGCGTGAACTGGCGGACAAGTACTACGGTGTGATCCCGGCAAATCCCGATCTGCCGGAACGTGTGCGATCACAAGAACCCCCGCAGACGGCGGAGCGACGCTTGATCTACCGCGATGCGCGCGTGGGGCAGGAATATGTGAGCCGTTCGTATCTCGCGCCCGAACGCGATCCCGGAGATCAGGAAGCGGCAGCTGCGCTTACACTGCTGGCCGAGGTGCTAGGAGGTGGGCAGACAAGCTACATGACCGAAAAGCTGCAATTCGAGCAGCAAAAGGCTGTGTTCTCTGGTGCATTCTATCGCGGGACCTCCCTCGACGACACGACCTTTGACGTGGTGATCGTGCCTGTGCCGGGCCTTTCCCTCGAGGAGGCGGAGGCCGCCATGGACGAAACGCTTGCCCAGTTCCTTGACGATGGCGTGGACAGCGCGCTGCTGGAACGTATCAAGTACCAGTTGCGCGCCAGCCAGATCTACGAGCGTGACAATGTCGACGGCATCGCCCGCAGATACGGGGCGGCCCTGTCCGTTGGGCTGACCGTCGAAGATGTGCAGGCGTGGCCTGACATCCTTCAAGCCGTGACAGAGGAAGATATCATGGAAGCCGCCCGCATGGTTCTGAACCGCAATGCATCCGTGACCGGTTGGCTGACCCGTCCGCTCTCCGAGGAGGTGACACAGTGATCCGCATTTTCGCAGCCCTGACCATTGCCCTGTTTGCCACTCTGCCTGCCCGGGCCGAGGTGGATATCACCGAAGTTGTCAGTCCTGGCGGCATCACCGCGTGGTTGGTGCAAGAGCCGTCGATCCCGTTCATGGCGCTTGAGGTGCGGTTCCGTGGCGGCGCATCGTTGGATGCGCCGGACAAACGCGGGGCCGTTAACCTGATGACCGGCCTTCTGGAAGAGGGTGCCGCTGATCTGGATGCCCGGGCCTTTGCGCGCGAGTTGGAAGCTCTGGCCGCGTCCTTTGATTATGACGTGAGTGATGACAGTCTGGCGGTCTCGGCCCGCTTTCTGACGGAAAACCGTGACGAGGCGGTCGAACTGCTACGTAAATCGATCATTGAACCCACATTCGAGCAAGAGGCGCTGGATCGCGTCCGGGAACAGGTCCTGACGGGCCTGCGATCCGATGCCCAGGATCCGAACGAGATTGCCCGCGCCGCCTTCAACAAGATGGCCTATGGCGACCATCCCTATGGCTCCAACTATCGCGGTACAACTGACAGCGTGACTGCGCTGACGCGCGAGGACATGATCGATGCGCACCGCGCCGTTTTTGCTAAGGACAGGCTCTACGTCGGCGCTGTTGGAGACATCACGCCCGAAGAACTGGGTCCGCTCCTGGACGAATTGCTCGGCGCACTGCCAGACGAGGGCGCGCCGCAACCTGGCCCCGCAGATATCCTGATCGAGGGTGGAACAACCGTGGTGCCCTTCGACACGCCGCAATCTGTTGCCCTCTTTGGGCAGGCTGGAATCGAACAGGACGATCCTGATTTCTTTGCCGCGCGCGTTTTGAACCAAGTGATTGGAGCTGGTGGCTTCGAGAGCCGCCTGATGACCGAGGTGCGTGAGAAGCGCGGACTGACCTATGGCGTCTATTCCTTCCTCGTGCCGCAGGATCACGCTGCGACGTACCAGGGACAAGTCGCATCCGCGAATGATCGGATCGCCGAAGCTGTGTCAGTCATACGTGACGAGTGGGCCCGCGCCGCTGCCGAAGGTGTCACTGAGGACGAGTTGGAGGCCGCCAAACTCTATGTGACAGGCGCCTATCCTTTGCGATTTGACGGCAATGGACCTATTGCGCGAATCATGGTTGGCATGCAGATGCTTGGCCTTCCCATCGACTATATCGCGACCCGCAACGACAAGGTCGAGGCGGTGACTTTGGAGGATGTGAAGCGTGTGGCGGGCGAGTTGCTCGACCCCGATAGCCTGCATTTCGTCGTGGTGGGTCAGCCGGAAGGTCTGGAAACAACCGTCGCCAATTGAGTGCTGCGCACGCGCGACCTATTCCTGCTGACGAGGGGGCTGTCTGCTCCCTCGAACTCCCCTGATCGTACTTCCAGTCAGAAGAAGTCTTATTCGCCGTAGGGCACCCAGATGGTTTTGACCTCTGTGGCGGCCAGCAGGAACGCCTTGCCTTCACCGTCAGATCCCATCCAGTCGCGGGCCTTGCCGTGGTTCACCCACGTGCGTTTCAGGTTGCCAGCGGCTTCCCGTTCGATGGTCGCGGACAGGTCACTGCCCGAGAAGGACCAGACGGCATCGACATTCAGATGTTTCGCCATATGCGGTGCAAGCTCCTCATGCTTGCCGGTCAGGATGTTCACCACTCCCGCAGGGACGTCCGACGTTTCGAGCACCTGATAGAAATCGGTTGCTGCCAGCGGGAAGGGCTGTGACGCGGCCAGCACCACACGGTTGCCCATGGCAATGGCGGGGGCCATTAGAGAGACGAGGCCCAGAAGCGGTGCTTCGTCTGGGCACAGGGTTCCGATGATGCCCGCCGGTTCATTCATCGCGAGGGCGACGCCGCGGATCGGCACACCCTTGGCTGCGCCGTCATATTTGTCTGCCCAGGCCGCGTAGGTGAACAGGCGTCGAATGCTTGCCTCGACCTCCTTGTCGCCCGAGCGGTGGCCTTGCAGGGCGTTCAGGCGGTTTGCGAATTCGTCTCCTCGTGCAGCGAGATTTTCGGCGATGTAGTACAGGATTTGCGCGCGCAGGTGGCCGGTGGTCTTGGCCCATCCTTTGGCGGCTGACGCCGCTTCGACTGCGTTGCGTACGTCCTTGCGGTTGGCAAGGCTGGACTGGCCGAGCAACGCGCCGTTCTTGCCGTAGACATTGCGGGAGTACCCGCCGTCAGGACGGGCCTGTTTGCCCCCGATGTACAGTTTGGCGGTCCGGTCCAGCGGGTCGCTTGGGGTGTCCTCGCCCGTGAAGGCCGTAATCGACTTCAGCGCCTTGGGTGATCCCTTGGGCTTGGTATAGGCTTGTAGCCCCTCCCAGCCGCCTTCACGTCCAAAACCACTTTCGCGCACACCGCCAAAGCCTGCGGCCGCGTCAAAGAGGTTCGTGGCATTCACCCAGACAACTCCAGCCGCCAGTTTTGGCGCCACGTCGAGCGCGAGGTTGACGTTTTCGGTCCAAAGCGTTGCGGCCAGCCCATAGCGGGTGTTGTTGGCCAGCTCGACAGCCTCAGCCGGGGTGCGAAAGGTGGTTGAGACGAGGACGGGGCCGAAGATTTCTTCCTGCATCAGCGGGTCAGCGGTGTTCAGGCCGGTGATCAGGGTCGGTGGGTAGTAGCAGCCAGTTGCGGGTAGGGACGATGACGGCTGATAGACCTGTCCAGCAGTGTTGCTGCTGACCATCTTGCTGATCGTATCCAGTTGAACCGGGTCAACGACCGCGCCCACGTCGATGGATTTGTCGAGTGGATCGCCAATGCGCAGCTTGTCCATCCGGGCCCGCAGCTTGGCATAGAACGCCTCGGCCACGGGTTCGTGCACCAGCAGGCGTGAGCCAGCGCAGCAGACCTGTCCTTGGTTGAACCAGATGGCGTCGACCAACCCTTCGACGGCTGAGTCCAGATCGGCATCGTCAAAGACGATGTAGGGGGATTTGCCCCCCAGTTCGAGCGTCAGTTCCTTGCCCGTGCCAGCCGTCGCTTCGCGGATGCGGCGGCCCACGGCGGTGGAGCCTGTGAAGGCGACCTTGTCCACGTCAGCATTCACGATCATCTCGCCCACCGCGCCGTCGCCGGTGACGATGTTGACCACGCCCTTCGGGACACCGGCCTGGCGGCAAATGTCTGCAAACAGCAGAGCAGTCAGCGATGTGTATTCAGCGGGTTTCAGAACAACCGTGTTCCCCATGGCGAGGGCAGGCGCGATTTTCCATGCCAACATCAACAGAGGGAAGTTCCATGGGATGATCTGGCCGCAGACGCCCAGTGCATCGCGGTCGGGCAGTTCCGCTTCCATCAATTGCGCCATGCCTGCGTGGTAGTAGAAATGGCGCTGGGCCAATGGGATATCGATGTCGCGGCTTTCCCGGATGGGTTTGCCGTTATCCAGTGTTTCGAGGACAGCAAAGAGACGGCTGTGTTTTTGCAAGAGCCGCGCAATGGCATAGAGGATGCGGGCACGCGCATGGCCGCCCGACTTGACCCACTTGGGCTGGGCCGCGCGGGCCGCTTTGACGGCTGCGTCTACATCGGTTTGCGTGGCTTGTGACAGGGTAGCGAGTACCTCGCCCGTGGCAGGGTTCTTGCTTTCAAAGCCGTCCGAAGGATCGGTGAACTGGCCGTTGATGAAATGGCCGAACCGTGCGCCTTGATCAACGATCCAGGCGAGGGCATCTCCGGCTGCTTCCGGTGCGGTGCCGTAATCCATGCTCTCGAAAATCTCTTTGACGGTCATCATGTCGTCCTTCGTCTCGATCCGGTTGCTGTTGTTCTGATAGACAACGATCCGGCATTCTGAAAATTCGGGCTACCCGATCGCGTGGCGGTAACCAGCGGAATAGGAACCGGTCAGGTGGTGTTCCAACTGGCGTTCGATGTCGCCCAGCAGCGAGGATGCGCCAAACCGGAACAGGTCCGGTTGCAGCCAGCGGTCGCCCAACTCTTCCTTGATCAGCGACAGGTAAACGAGGGCGTCCTTGGCCTTGGAAATCCCGCCCGCCGGTTTGTACCCCACACGGTAGCCGGTGTGTTCGTAATAGTCACGAATGGCCCGGATCATCACCAGAGTGACAGGCAACGTGGCGTTCACGCTTTCCTTGCCTGTCGAGGTCTTGATGAAATCGGCCCCAGCCATCATGCAGACCAGCGATGCGCGGGCCACGTTGCGCAGGCTGCCCAATTCTCCGGTGGCGAGGATCGCTTTGACATGGGCGTCACCGCAGGCCTCCCGCATCTCCGCCATTTCGTCATAGAGAGCCTGCCAATTGCCTTCCAGCACGTGGCGGCGCGAGATGACGATGTCGATCTCTTCCGCCCTGGCTGCAACGCTTTCGCGGATTTCCTGAATGCGCAGGTGGAAGGGGGACAGGCCCGCTGGAAAACCTGTGGAGACGGCGGCAACCGGTATTCCCGATCCTTTCAGGGCGGTCACAGCCGCCGTAATCATCTCGTGATAAACGCAAACTGCCCCGGTGGTCAGACCGGGCATCCCAAGGGCCTCCAGCATCTCGGCCCTGACAGGCTGGCGCGCCTTGGCGCAGAGCCGGTGCACACGCCGTTCCGTGTCGTCGCCGGACAGCGTGGTCAGGTCGATACAGCTGACCGCCTTGAGGAGCCACGCGGCCTGATGGTCCTTCTTGATCGACCGGCGTCCGGGCAGCGTCGCGCAGCGCCTTTCGATGGCCGAGGTGTTGGCCTGCACGCGCGCGACCCAATCCAGATCCAGCTTCATGCCGGGATTGCGCGGTTCGGTGACCTGCGGCAGGTGGGTCGTGGCGGTGGTGTCTGTGGTCGTGGTGGTCTGCATCTTCGTGATCCTTCCGGACGGCGACAGAGTCCCGAAGTGGCATGACCGGGCGGTTTTGGCAACCACCACCCCTCTGCACAAGCTCTGCACAAATGGGCGCGGTTGATCTGCACCAACGTCTGTCAGCTTGCCCGCAAAGCAAGTGACGAAGAGAGGCAGGACAGTGAAAGCTTTGACGATACCCGGTGTGCCATTGGCGATGGAGCAGGATGGCTGGTGGCTGGATGCACCAGCAGACAAGACGGAACAACGACGCAAGGTGCGGCGGTTGGATGGGGGCAAGGCGCTGCTGCTGCTTGCTTTGATTGCCTTGGGTGATGTGCTGGTATGGGACACGGTGGCGGGGCTGAACATCGCGATCTTTTTCGGGGCTGTGCTGTTTGCGGGTCTTGGTTTGGCGTGGCCGCGGCTGACCGTGCGCACGCGGGTCGGGATCGCGACGGGCGCGGTCCTCAGCCTGTTGCCGCTGATCGAGCTGGTGCAGCCTTTGT
The DNA here is from genome assembly GCF_947496075.1 of uncultured Tateyamaria sp. GTDB lineage: Bacteria > Pseudomonadota > Alphaproteobacteria > Rhodobacterales > Rhodobacteraceae > Tateyamaria. The sequence continues at coordinate 567,388 of NZ_CANMBJ010000004.1, read as the reverse complement.
CCCTGCTGATTGCGCTTGTCGGGCTTTCCCTTTGTACCGCTGCCATTGCAGGGGTCTCCCGACTTGATCTGCTGCGGGGCGCGGCGCGGTTGTGGTGGGTTGCCCCGGCGCAGACCTTTCAGGATGGGGCGCAAGGGGCGCGTCAATTGAGCGATCTCAATTTGGCCCGGATGGACCTGCGCAGCCTGGTGATGACCTGGGGTGTCCCCGCGGGGACAAGCTTGATTTTTGCCCTGTTGATCATTGCCGCAAACCCGGTTCTGGATCGTTGGGTGAGTGGCATCACGGCGGTGGAATTGCCGGTGCCCAACTGGTGGCGTGTGTGGTTCTGGCTGTTTCTGGCGGCGACCATCTGGCCCACGCTGGTCACTTGGCGGATGCGGGAACGTCTGCGCGCACGCAAGCCACAGCATGCGACAGTGCGGCGCGAGGGTGTGATCAATGCAGGCTCTGTTGCGCGGTCGCTGATTGCGTTCAACGCGCTGTTTGCGGTGCAAACCGGGATGGATGTGCTGTTTCTTTATGGCGATGCAGGCCTGCCCGATGGGATCAGTCCGGCGGCATACGCTCATCGTGGCGCTTATCCGCTGCTGGTGACCGCGCTACTGGCCGGGCTGTTTGCTGTCATGGCCCGCCCCTTTTTGGCCGGACGTTCTGTGCTGCGGTGGTTGATGCTGATCTGGTTGGCTCAGACCATGGCATTGGTTGTCGCATCTGTCTGGCGCTTGGATGTTTATGTCGATGCCTTTGGTCTGACACGCCTCCGGCTGGCCGCGTATATTTGGATGGTTTTGGTTGCAGCTGGGCTGGGTCTTGTTGTCTGGCAGATCTGGCGGGACAAGCCTGCCGCCTGGATGATGCTGCGCAGCGGTGTGATGGGGGCTGGGGTTCTGTACCTTTGTGCCTTCGTCAGTTTCGATGCCGCAGTCGCACGGCACAACCTGAGCCAACCGGTGCACGAAGATATGTTCATGCTTTGCCAGTTGTCCGAAGATGTGATCCCCGCAATGGCATCGACCTTTGGGCACAACTGGAGCGCGGCCTGTGCGTCAGAATACACCCAACCGCATCTCTTCCAGCCGGACAATTGGCGCGAATGGGGCTTTCGCAACTGGCGGACGCGCAATAGCCTTACGTCCATGTTGACTGATCCCGCCATGCCATGACCAAGACCCATCTGTTGGTGGTCGACGACGACCCGCATATCCGGTCTGTTCTGCGCATTGCCTTGCAGCAGGCCGGTCACGCAGTGGACGAAGCGGGTGACGGGATCGAGGGCCTGACCAAAGCGCGGTCCGGGCGCTATGACCTGATTGTCCTGGATATTGGCTTGCCGGAAATGGATGGGCTGGCTGTCTGCCGCAGCTTGCGGGAAACGGACCAGACGCCGGTCCTGTTCCTGACCGCGCGCGAGGACGAGATTGACCGCGTTTTGGGGTTTGAACTGGGTGGTGACGACTATGTTACCAAACCCTTTTCCCCGCGGGAGCTGGTGGCGCGGATCGGTGCGATCCTGAAGCGCGCGCGGCCTGTTGCGGCACCGACCTGGACGCGCGGCTTGCTGCGCGTTGATCCAGCACGGCATCTTTGTGTGGTCAACAGCACGCCGCTGACCCTCACCGCGCGCGAAATGGAGATTCTGGCCCATCTGATGGCCCATCCCGACCGCGTGTCAGCCCGACCGGCTTTGGTGGATGCCCTATATGGCGCGGGTGGGCAGGTCAGCGACCGCACGCTGGATAGCCATTTGCGCAACCTTCGGTCCAAGCTGGCGGCGGCAGGGTGCTCTGACGCCATTGAAACGGTGCATGGCATCGGCATTCGGATGGGGCCATGCGTAGGATCATAAAGAAATGGCGCCCGCCCCTTGTCTTTGTCCTTGGGGGCACACTGGCGGCCGTTTTGACCTTGCCGATCCTTGGGATCGTCAACCTGCGCCTGTGGGGCAACGTGATGGGGTGGGGCGAAGCGGCATGGCTGATCGCCTGGATCGCCGTTGTTGCGACTGCGGTGCTTGGCTTCTTGCTCTGGCGGCTTGTGCTGCGCCCGGTCTGGTCACTGGATCGATATGCACAGGAGGTGCGCAAGGGTGCGCGGCCAGATGCGCCTACGCATCTAGGCACGCCTGAGTTCATGGGCCTTGCCTCCAGCGTCATGGGCATGGGGGATAGCCTGCAAAGCCGTGCCGACGGTCTGCAGGCCTATGCGGATCATGTAACGCATGAGTTGAAGTCACCTTTAACTGCGATCAGGGGAGCGGCAGAGCTGTTGCAGGCCGGTGCCAGCGGTGCGGATGCCAAGGTATTGAGCAATACGATCACGGATGCTTCGGCCCGTATGCAGAACCTGCTCGATGATCTTGCGCGACATGCGCATGCCGCTACGTCCGCGGGGCCGGGGACCGTACGTTTGTCGGATGCGGTAGAGAGTCTGAAAACGGATGTGGCGCTGAACGTCGAAACCGATGGTATGCTGCCGATCAGTGCGGAAGACCTCAAAACCATCCTGACACAGCTTGCTGGAAATGCTGCAGCTCATGGAGCGAACAAACTGTCGCTGCGTGTGTCTGTGGCCGGGCTGGATGTTTGGGATGATGGTCCCGGGATCAGTCCGGGCAACCGTGATCGCATCTTTGACCCATTCTTTACCACGCGCCGGGAACGGGGTGGCACCGGCATGGGGCTGAATATTGTTCGCAGCCTAGTGCAGGCGCGTGGTGGGCAGATTGCGCTGCAAGAAGAGGGCGAGGGCGCGCGTTTCTTAATCACTTTCGAGTGAGTGTCTTCAACATCTAGGCATGTTATTGCGAGTCATTCGCATTCTTATTGACTTCTTGCGAATGATTCTCATATTCATCCGTATGAGACAGAAAACCCCCTTTCCGCTCTCCCGTCGTGCTTTGTTGGCTGGCCTTGGTGCATTGGCCGCTGCCCCTACTTATGCCGCATCCTCTCCCCTCAACATCGTTGCCACCACGGGCATGATCGCGGACATGGCGCGGTCCGTCGGTAGTGATCAGGTCACGGTCAAAGGGCTGATGGGCGCTGGCGTTGATCCGCACGCCTATCGTCAGACGCGCAGCGACATTGCTGCCATGACCCGTGCAGATGCGGTGCTTTGGCACGGTCTGTATCTTGAAGCGCAAATGGAGGATTTCTTCTTCGATTTGAGCCGCAAGAAAGAGGTGCACGCGATTGCTGAAACGTTGGACCCTTCTTTGCTGTTCGCGCATGAGGACTACGAGGGTCGCTTTGATCCGCACGTTTGGATGGACCCGGATCTGTGGGTGCAGTGTGTGCCTGCCGTCGTCGATGCACTGTCTGACCTGCGCCCCGATGCGCGTAGCATGTTCGAGGCAAACGCTGCCGCTTTCGTTTCCGAGGCGGAAGCGATGTCAGTCTATGCGCGCGACCTGTTGGCGAGTGTTCCCGCAGAGCGACGCGTGCTGCTGACGGCCCATGATGCGTTTGGATATTTCGGAACAGCCTATGATTTCGAAGTGATGGGCATTCAAGGCATCTCAACCGAAAGCGAAGCTGGTCTTAACCGTATCGGAGAGCTGGTTGATCTGCTCGTTGAACGCCAGTTGCCCGCCGTGTTCGTGGAAACATCCGTGTCTGATCGCAACGTCCGAGCGCTGATCGAAGGGGCCGCGGCGCAGGGCCATGATGTGATCATTGGCGGATCGCTGTTCAGTGACGCCATGGGTCCCGATGGCACCTATGAAGGCACTTGGCTGGGCATGATTGATCACAACGTGACAACCATTGCCCGTGCTTTGGGCATAGACGCGCCCGCCGGTGGACGGCTGGGCAAATTGAAGGCTGCTGCATGAACATTTCCCTTGTGACATCGCAGGATACCGACCTGGCCACGCGCGCAGCGAGCCCGCTGGCGGTGCGCGGCATGACGGTGTCCTATGGTCAGACACCCGCCATCTTCTCGGTCGACATGACGGTGCGTGCGGGTGCGATGACGGCCATCGTTGGGCCGAACGGCGCAGGTAAGTCGACCCTGCTCAAGGCGGCTTTGGGTGTGATCGCGCCCCTTGCTGGATCGGTGACGGTCTTTGGCGAACCAATGGCGGACATGCGCGATCGGATTGCCTATGTCCCGCAACGGGCAAGTGTGGACTGGGATTTTCCGGTGCGTGTCATCGATGTCGTGATGATGGGGATGTACCGCAAGCTTGGCCTGCTGGGCCGCATTCGGGGCCAGCATAAGGCACTGGCGCAGGAGTGTCTGGGTCGCGTTGGCATGGCAGACTTTGCGCACCGCCAGATTGGACAGCTCTCTGGCGGTCAACAGCAGCGTGTCTTCTTGGCGCGGGCGCTGGCGCAAGAGGCGGATATCTACGTTCTGGATGAACCCTTTGCCGGTGTGGATGCCGCCACGGAAAAGGCTATTATCGCGGTTCTGCAAGGGCTTAGAGATGCCGGCAAGACCGTTCTGGCCGTGCATCACGACCTGGCCACCGTGCCGGATTACTTCGACGATGTGCTTTTGCTGAACACCCAAGTGGTGGCTGCCGGGCCGGTGGCCGAGGCGTTCACCGAAGACAACTTGCAGGCCGCTTATGGTGGCCGTTTAACCACGGCACGCGCGGATCCTGAAAGCGTGGCGGGCTAAGTCATGTTGGCCGACGCGCTGCTTTTGCAGCTGGGCTACAACGCCACGCTTGTCACCATTGGGGCGGCCCTCTTGGGTATCGCGTCTGGCGTGGCTGGCACTTTTCTGTTTCTGCGCAAACGCGCGTTGGTCAGCGACGCGATTTCCCATGCCACTTTGCCCGGGGTCGGGCTGGCCTTTGTCGTCATGGTGGCGATGGGTGGTGAAGGGCGGTCGCTGTTTGGTTTGCTGCTAGGGGCCGGGTTGTCGGCAGCGTTCGGGTTACTGTGCGTGCAATGGTTGACGGACCGGACCCGATTGGGCGAGGACGCGGCTATTGGTGCTGTTTTGTCAGTGTTTTTCGGCTTTGGTATCGTCATTCTGACTGTCATCCAAACCATGAATGCAGGGCGGCAAGCAGGGCTTGAAGGGTTCCTGCTGGGCTCAACCGCTGGCATGTTGCGCAGCGACGCAATCCTGTTGGCCGTGTCTGCAGCATTGGTGCTGGCGCTGGTTGTTATCTTGCGCAGGCCGTTGGGCTTGGCGGCCTTCGATCCCGGCTATGCGGAGGCGACAGGATGGTCGTTGCCGCGCATCGATCTGGCGATGATGGGCATTGTTCTGGTGGTGACGGTCGTAGGCCTCAAGGTTGTGGGTCTGATCCTGATTGTGGCGCTGTTGATCGTGCCGCCGGTGACGGCCCGATCCTGGACGGAACGTTCGGACCATGTGGTGATCATTGCAGGTGTCGTGGGGGGCGTGTCGGGCTATGTCGGCGCGGCCAGTTCGGCGACGGCGCCTGCCCTACCCACCGGGCCGATTGTCGTGTTGGTAGGGTTTGCCATCTTCTTGTTTTCTTTGCTATTCTCTCCTCGTCGTGGGGTGTTGGCCTCGCTTCTGACCCATCTGCGCTATCAACGCCGGGTACATGTGCGGCAGGGGCTTTTGGCATTGGCGCAGGGGCAGCCGATCTATGAGGTTCTGACGCGCCGACTGCTGGAGCGTGCAGGCTTGGTCCTGCCCGACGGTGTGCCGACACCGGCGGGACAGGCGGCGGCTTCGAAAGCGCTGCTGGATGAGACGCGGTGGGCCATTGTTCGAGGGGACCAAGCCTATGCCTTGGCGGCCACGCGATATGATGGTTTGACGCCGATTGAGGATGTTTTGACTCCTGACCAACTCACTGAAGTTGATGGGAAAATCGACGCACCGCAGGTGGTAGCGTGATGGGGGCGGAGTTTGTTGCCCTGTCCCTGCCGCCGATCCTGATCGGAGTGTTGGTGGCCGTGGCTTGTGCATTGCCGGGGAACTTTCTGCTGTTGCGACGGCAAGCGTTGATTGGTGATGCGATCAGCCATGTGGTGCTGCCGGGGATCGTGGTGGCGTTTTTGGTCACAGGGCTGATTGCCACGGGCCCGATGCTGCTGGGGGCGGCTGCGGCTGCGGTCATTGCTGTGATTGCAATCGAAGCCGTGCGTCGTCTGGGTCGGATCGAGGCGGGGGCGGCGATGGGGGTCATCTTCACGGCCATGTTTGCGGGGGGGGTGCTGCTCTTGGAGCAGTCGGATACCTCCTCAGTCCACTTGGATGTCGAGCATGCCTTGTACGGAAATCTGGAGAGCCTGATCTGGTTGGATGCGACGGGATGGGCCTCGCTTTTGGACCCTGCAGCACTTGCGGGGCTGCCGGTGGAGTTGCCCCGCATGGCGCTGGCGTTAGTGGTTATTGCTCTGTTTTTATGGCTTTTCTGGCGCCCTCTGGCCTTGTCTACCTTTGATGAAGGGTTTGCCCGAGGCCTTGGCATTCGCACGGCACCGCTGGGCTTGGCGCTGGTGATCATGTCGGCTATCGCCGCCGTTGCAGCCTTTGATGCGGTGGGGTCGATCATCGTGATTGCCATGTTCATCTGCCCACCCGCCGCGGCGCGCATGATGACCAACCGGTTGGGCCATCAGGTGGCGTGGTCGGTGGTGTTTGCGGCGCTGGCTGCCGTGCTGGGATATGTGCTGGCGGGGTATGGGCCGCTGTGGATCGGGGCCGATGCATCAGTCAGCGCGGCCGGGATGATTGCGACCCTCTCGGGCATCATTCTGGGGGTTGCGGCCGTCGCCGGGCCGCACCGTACGCGCAACGGTTAACGGCGGAAACGGACGCTACGTCGACCAAACACGCGTTAACGCCTTATTCTGTTGGAAAAAGCCGCTGCCACCCCCCGTGCAGCATCCGTACACCCCCTGTGCACCCATTCGGAGACGTATGTAGTGATTTGCCGTGGTTAACGGCGCGTGCGGTGTCAAAAGTTAACAATGAATGAACATGTCATCTGGCGGATAGCAATGACCCGCAACGAGGTGGCTCATCCGTCAATTCGATGCTTTGTCAGCGAAAGTGGAGAAGGTGCAGTTTACAGCCCGAAGTGTCGGATGCTGCAGCCTGTGCTAACATCAGCGAAGCGCAGACAGCCAACATTGGCGTCGGCAGAGACGGCCCATACCTGCGCTTTCAGCGCTTGGTACCGATGCTGCGTGTGCAGCCCGCATTTCCGACATTCGCTGCAAGAACACAATCATGGCCTGTTCAAGCTCACAGTTTGCGCACATTGCGAGAACTGCGAAAACCACTTTCGGCGGGGTGCCGACGTTCGCTGCCCCGGAAAAAATGGTCAGACTGATTGCGGCATAGCTGAAGACTGCCAAGGCGCTGCCAAAGGTTCGGGGCTTTCGTGTCCACGCATGATGCGGATCGCATTGCGGCGGATAGAGAATGGCTCGTTGAAGAAACTCTCCGTCGCAACAGGTGCCTAGCCTTTGACGGCACCTTCGCTGAGACCCGATACGAGATAGCGTTGAGCAATGAGAAAAACAACGGTGATCGGTAAGCCCGAGAGGATGGCGGCAGCAGCAAAATCCCCCCACAAGTACCTGAATTCATTCAGGTAGAGGCGGCTGCCGACAGCCAGCGTCATCTGGTCCTCGGACCGGATGAGGACGGAAGCGATCGGATAGTCATTGACGAAACCGATGAAGGCGAGGACAAAAACGACAGACATTATCGGAACGGCGAGTGGCAGGAAGATGAAGCGAAATGTCTGCCAAGGCGTCGCGCCATCTATGGCGGCGGCCTTGTCGAGTGCGGTGTCGATGCTGTCAAAGTAGCCCTTGATCGTCCAGATATGGAGCGTCACTCCGGCCATATAGATCAGGATCAGCGCGAGGTGGCTGTCGAGGCCGAGGATGGGTGAGACCTCACCCAAAGTGTCGAAAATGGCATAGATCGCAACCAGTGCCAGCGTCGTTGGGAACATCTGGATCAGGAACAGACCATCCAGCATCGCTCCCTTGCCGCGAATGCGTATCCGACTGAATGCATATGCAGAGATTGTGGCCACAGCCAGAACACCGGTGCTGGCGATCAAGCCGATCTTGATCGAATTCCACATCCAACGCAGAACCGGATAGGGCGGTTCAACCACTGTGCCGTCGGCTCGGGTATAGTCGAACCCGAACGCCAAGACCCAATGTTCCAATGTGGGGTTTTCCGGGATGATACTGCCTACGGCGAAATTGCCTTCACGGAAAGAAATCGACAGGACAACGATGAAGGGAAAGAGGATCAGCCCGAGGAAGACCAGCAGGAAGCCGTGGGCAAGGACCTTCTTGATCAGAAGGTCGCGAGGGCGTTCGACGATCATGAGACGCGCCCCGGCATGCCGAGATTACCGGATACGAAACCGGTGTATCCAGACGACATCCTAGATACTTTGCCGCGATACATCACGCCCTCCCCGACCGTTTTTCAGCGGCGCGGCGCATCGCCACGAAATTGGCATAGGAAATCGCAGCCACGACGAGGAAGATCAGCAGCGTAATCGCCCCGGCCAACCCGAACTGCTGACCGGCATTGTCGAAGGCAAGGCGGTAGGTGAAGCTTGCCAGAATGTCTGTCTCGCCGGCTGGGATTACGGTGCCGGGAATGTCGGGCAAGCCGCGGGTCAGCAGGAAGATCAGGACGAGATTGTTGAAGTTGAACGCGAAGCTGGCGATCAGAAGCGGCAGGAACGGCGGGATGATCTGCGGCAGCGTAATGGAAAAGAAGATGCGGACAGAGGATGCCCCTTCGAGTGCTGCGGATTTCTTGTGATCTTCGGGCACGTTTTGAAGAAACCCCATCGCCAGCAGCATCATGTAGGGGTAGCCAAGCCAGGTGTTCACCACCAAAACCATAGTCCGCGCCAATGTGCCGTCGGTGAACCAATTCGGGCGGATGCCGAAGATCGCCTCAAGGATCAAATTGATCTCGCCAAAGTTCTGGTTGAACAGCCCACGAAATACGAGGATCGAGATGAAGGCGGGCACCGCATAGGGCAGGATCAGCAAAATCCGATAGACCGCCTTGAAACGCAGATGCGGCCATTGGAGGATGACGGCAAGCGTCAGGCCTAGAGTGAACGTCAATAGGACCGAGGCGAAGGCGAAGAAGAACGTCCAGACGAAGACGCGAAGCATCGGGCCACGAATGCCTTCGGACCGAAAAATGCGTTCGAAGTTGTCCCAGCCAATCGGCACCCGCCAACCGGGCGGCACCCGCTCACCCGCAGTGTCGGTGAAAAAGCCTGTGGAATGGTCAGCGCGCAAGACCATGCCATCGAAGCGTGTCAACTCATCCCGGTCGGTGCGGGTGTAGTCAGCCGTGACGGTGCCGAATGTCCGCAGGCCCGAGTTTTGGAGCTTCGTGCCATCGGGCAGCGTCAGGGTCAGGGTTTGGAGGCCCGAGCGCAGGCGTACAGCCGCGCGCCTTTCAAGCAGGGTGTCGGGTGCCTGGGCCGCGGAAAGCGTGGCGGTTTCCTCGCCGGTGAGGGTGACAGGTTCGGACAAAAGGGCGCTTTCGGGCAACCAGATGCGGTAGCCGCGATCATCCTGTGCCACGGCGAAAGGCTGCTCGGTCGCCGGATCGACCGACGCGCGTGAGGTCAGGACCTCGACCGTGCGGTCGTAAGTCAGCAGGTTGGAGCTGCTGTAATTCGTGAACCCGATGTAAATTGTGTAAATCACCGGAAAGGCGATGAAGATCAGGACCGCTGCGATGCCGGGAAAGATGAACCGCGCGCCGTAGAAGCGGCTGGCCCCGAAGACGACGGCGAAGCCTGTCGCCAGAGCAAGAACGATCGCCCCGAAGAGCGGTTGCGCGATCTGGTAGAGATAGAAGGCCACCGCGCACAACACAGCAAAAACCGCAGCGACAAGCATGACGCGAGGCAAGGCCGAGGCTGGCTGTGCGTGAATATCGGTGCGGGTGGTCATGGCGATTGGGGAGGCACAAGGCCACCCCGTGGACCTTATTCTTCCATGATCCGCGTGGCGGCGTCGTTCAGCGCATCGACCGGCGCGGATGTGCCCGATGTGATGTTCGTCAGCGCGGGCCCCATGGCCGCCCAGAAGGCCCCCATTTCGGGGTTCGAGGGCATCGGAACACCGTTGGCCGCAACCTCAAGCATTCCGGAGACGAGCGGATCGCCTTGCGCTTCGGCGGCAGAGATGTCGGCCACTGCGCCCAGGGCTCCGTTGGCGTTCCAAGTGGCCAGCCCCTCATCGGTCAGCAGGTAGTTTTCGATCAGTTCCACCGCGAGATCGGCGTTGGGTGTAGCCGCGTTGATGCCAAGCGATAGGACGCCCAGAAAGGGTGGCGCGGTGTTACCGTTTACAGACGGGATTGGAGCCACAGCAACATTGATACCAGCATCGGCATAGCCGTCCCAACTCCACGGTCCATTGAGGACCATGGCGACATCGCCGCTGGCCATTGCACTATCCATCACACCATAGTCGACGCCCTCGGGCATGATGTCGTTCTCGAACAGCGCCGCCAGAACCTCGGCACCTGCGATTGCGCCGTCAGTGGCGACACCGGTTTGGCTGCCATCATAGCTTCCATCGACCTTCTGGAAGGCATAGCCGCCACCTGCCATCAGCATCGGCATCGTGAAATAGGTGTTGTTGTAGTCCCAGAGGATGTTGGCTTCGCCGGTTGCAATGATCTCTTCAAACGAGGCAGGAGGGGTATCGATCACATCGGCATTGTAGACCAGCGTGACGGCCTCAACCGCGACGGGATAACCCCACGTCTTCCCGTCAAACTGCACCGCGTCCATCGCGGAAGGAAGGACACCTTCGACCCATCCGGCTGCGGGGGAAACCGGCTGGATCAGGCCGCCGCTGGCCCATTCGCCAAAGCGGTCGTGGGCCCACATCAAGATGTCAGGGCCATCTCCGGTGGCGGCTGCCTGCTGATAGTTCTGTGGCAGGTCGGGATCGACAACCTCGACGATTACCTCGATCCCGAGGTCTTCGGTGAAGGCGGAGGTGGCGGCCATAAGCTGATCGCGGTCCCGGTTGCTGCCGGTCCAGATCGTAAGGCTGTCGTCGTCGAAGGCGGCGGCAGGGATCGCGGTGGTAAGCAGACACGCTGCGGTGGTCAGGATGGTGGTCGTTCTCATGGTATCCTCCCAGAGATGCGTTTCAGGCGGACAAGGACAGGTGCCCGTCATGGCTGAGGTAGGCGAACCCGTTGCCGGGCAGCGTGAGGGTTTGGTTTTCAAGCGCCGCATTGTACGGACCCGTCAGGTTGGCGGCTTCCGAGAGGGTCAGCGTCAGCGGCTCTTTCGACAAGTTAAAGGCGCAAGTGAGCGTCTGTTCGGCGGTCTCACGCCGGAAAGCGAGAACCGCCTTTGGGGCCGTCAGGAACGCGGTGCGGCCCGATTGCAGCGCAGGGTTGGCTTTGCGGAAGGCGATGGCGTTGCGATAGAAATGCAGGACCGAGTCGTTGGCCACCTCCTGAAGATCGACGGCACGGGCCGCTTGCGGAGCTTTAACGGGCAGCCAGGGATTGCCAGAGGTGAAGCCCGCGTTCGGCGCCTCGGCCTCCCAAACCATGGGCGTCCTGCAGCCGTCGCGGCCCTTGATGCCGGGCCAGAATCGCAACGCAGGCGGATCGGTCAGCTCTTCGTAAACCAATTCGGTCTCGGTCTGGCCCAATTCCTCGCCTTGGTAGATGCCAATCGCGCCCTCAAAGGACATCAGCATCGCGCAGGCCAGCCGCGCAATATCATCTTCGGAGGTTGCGTGTTGCGACCAGCGGCTGACATGGCGTTCTACATCGTGGTTCGAAAAGGACCATTTGGGGTGCCCACCCGGTGCCCCCTGCTGGAAACCTTCGATGCAGGTGCGGAAGTGATCGGCACTGAATTCCGGGCTGAGCATGGCGAAACTGTAGGCCATGTGCAGGCGCGCGCTGCCTTCGGTGTACTCACCCATGATGCGGATGGAGCGGGTGCCAATGTCGCCCACTTCCCCGACCATCATGATATCAGCGTATTCATCGGTCAGTGCACGCAACCGTTCCAGAAAGGCCAGATTTTCGGGTCTGTTCTTATTGTAGATGTTGTCCTGCATCCCGAAGAGGTCAGTCGCCATCACCTGCGGCGCGACCTGCGCCGGCGGGTTCGATCGTAGCTGCTGGTCGTGAACGTAGTAGTTCACGGTATCGAGACGGAAGCCATCAAGCCCACGCTCGAGCCAGAAGCGGCATGTATCCAGGATCGCGTCCTGTACGTCTGGATTATGAAAATTCAGATCGGGCTGCGCGGCGAGGAAGTTGTGCAGGTAGTACTGTCCGCGCTGCGGATCGAATTCCCATGCCGCCCCGCCAAAATGGCTGTGCCAGTTCGTCGGAGGTGATCCGTCGGGCTGCGGGTCGGCCCAGACATACCAGTCAGCCTTTGGGTTGTCGCGGCTGACGCGCGCTTCGCGAAACCATGGGTGCTGGTCAGAGGTGTGGGACAGGACTTGATCAGTGATGACTTTCAGGCCCAGGCTATGCGCCTCGGCGATGAGCGCGTCGAAATCCGCCAACGTGCCGAAGAGCGGATCAACATCGCAATAGTCAGACACATCGTAGCCCATGTCCTTTTGCGGCGACGTGAAGACAGGGCTTAACCAGATGCAGTCGACACCAAGAGAGGCGATGTGCGGCAGGCGACGAGTGATGCCCTTCAGGTCCCCAACGCCGTCGCCGTCTGAGTCGTGAAAGGACCGCGGGTAAACTTGATAGATCACGGCGTTGCGCCACCAGTCTGACATGAAAACCTCCGGACGATTCTGCGGAGAATGTATCAAGAAATCCAACACTATTCAAAACGTTTTAAATTTGCCTTCTTTGATGTATGCTGGCACTGTTTTTGCACAACGCGCGCAGTTTTTTAAAACGCTTTGAGGCCAACCCTTGGCAACGCTGAAGAAAATCGGGGAAGAGCTTGGGCTGTCGGTGGCAACCGTCAGTCGTGCTTTGAATGGGTTTCCCGAGGTCAAAGAAACAACCCGCAATAGGGTGCGGGAGGCTGCAGATCGGCTCGGCTACCGCCCGAACCGAGTGGCGCAACGGCTTGTGACCGGGCGTTCCGGAATGGTCGGCATGATCGTAAAGATCAAGCCGGACATGAGTGCCGACCAGACTTTCTTTGAGATGTTAACAGGGCTAACGGCCGCGCTGTCTGAGCGGGAAACCGATCTGGTACTGGCCGTCGATCAGGCAGAGGATCCAGTGCTGCCCTATCAGCGGATGCTGGAACGCGATGTCCTCGATGGCTTCATTTTAAATGCGCCGGTCCCTGACGACCCCAGGGTCTCTTTTCTGCAAGAGCGTGGCATCCCATTTGTGCTACACGGTCAGGATCGGGCGTGCCCGAACTACCCGACTTTCGGGATAGATAATTTTTCGGTCTCGACTGATTCCGTTCGGCTTCTGGCGCAGTTGGGCCATCGGCGAATTGCACTGATCAACGGCGAAGTGTCGGCCGCGTTTGCGCATGATCGCCTCGCCGCGTTCGAGGCCGCGATGGAAGATTTCGGATTGAACAAAGACCTGATAAGGACAGGCGCGAGCCTGGAAAGCCACGGCTATTCTCAGGCGCTTGATCTTCTGTCAGCGGCCACCCCGCCGACCGCCATTATCTGTGCATCGACCGTTATTGCGGCGGGCGCCATGCGTGCCATTCGCGATCGCGGGCTGAGTGTGCCCGGCGATGTATCGGTCATGGCCCACGATGACGCGCTGCCGCAAACCCGCGCAATCAATTTCGAACCGGCGCTGACGGTCACGCGCGCGCCGATGCGTGATGCCTGCGCACCGCTGGCGCATATGTTGGTCGATCACTTGAACGGCACCCCGGCACATGAGCTTCAGGTGACGCTGAAGGCCGATCTGATCATTCGCGGCTCTACCGGGCCCGCCCCAAAACCGGAGATATCCGATGGCCCTCGATGACACTGATACCCCCCTTGCCCTATCGGTGCGTGGTTTGCGCAAAACCTACGGCGCAGTCGAGGTTTTGCACGATCTTGATATCGATATGGCCGAGGGTGAATTCCTTGTGCTTGTCGGTCCCTCGGGGTGCGGCAAGTCTACGCTGCTGAATTGCATCGCGGGGCTGGAAGAGATCAGTTCGGGCCAACTCTTCATCGGTGGGCGCGACGTGACGCAAGAACCACCCAAGGACCGCGACATCGCGATGGTGTTCCAATCCTACGCTCTTTATCCGACCATGAGCGTGGGTGAGAATATCGGTTTCGGGATGAAGATCCGCGGTATGCCGAAGGCCAAGATGCAGCAGAAAATCATTTCTGTGGCCGAGTTGCTGCAAATTGACCATCTACTGGAGCGGAAACCGAGCCAGCTGTCCGGCGGGCAACGCCAGCGCGTTGCGATGGGGCGCGCGTTGGTACGGGACCCAAGGCTGTTCCTGTTCGATGAGCCGCTTTCGAACCTGGACGCGAAGCTACGTGTCGAGATGCGCGCGGAGATCAAAAGGTTGTACATGCAGACAGGCGCAAGCATCGTCTACGTCACCCATGATCAGGTCGAAGCCATGACACTCGCAAGCCGGATCGTCGTTCTGAAGGGTGGCCATGTGCAGCAGATCGGGACACCGACCGAGATCTATGACATGCCCGCCAATACCTTTGTGGCAGACTTTATGGGGTCGCCGCCGATGAACTTGATCCCGGCAACCTTTGCAGATGGGCACTTGCAGATAGGCGATAGCCGGATCGCAACCTCACTCTCCAACGTGCCACAGGACGTGCTTGTCGGTGTCCGACCGGAGCATTTCAGCGTTGCCGAAGAAAGTGCGCTCGTTGAGGCCAACCCAAGCATGATGGAAGACACCGGGTCAGACACGTTTCTGACATTCGAATGGGCCGGTGTCGACGTTTTGGCACGTATGCCAGCACGATTTGCGCCGGGCTCGAACCGGGTTCCGCTTTCGTTCGACCGCGGCTGCGCAACCGTTTTTGACGCGGACACACAAGTTCGATTGGCCACCGGTCTCTGACTCTGAAACGATGTAGCGACATTCTTGCGCTTTTCGGGGCCATCGGATGTGTTTCGTTCCCGGCTTGGAGTGCCGTGCCCTGCGCGCGCAGGTCTTTCTTCTGTTTCGAACATGTTATTTGCATTGGTCCTTTCGACCGAAACAGCAACTGAACTGATTGTCGGCTTCCATCTAGGGTTCGCTTAGCTACTTCCCCTCTGCCAGACAATGCAGACGGCAAGTTGTTGGACCTTTTCAAGTGTTCCGATAGCATTAACCTACGTGCTAAATTCACCTTCAGCGCGTGTGACGGGAGATAGCTGAAAACCCTGCGATTGCCACATTTCCTGCACTGCTTTCATCAGACAATGCAACCCAACAGGAGATGGCCAAGGCGCACTATCAGCAGACCATCTTGGTCAGCGTCGCGCTAGATGCTGCCATGTCGGATCCGACCCATCTGGAGCAGGTAAAGGCAGCGGTCCGACAGGGGGCTTCGGCGTCCGGTATTCATCTGGAGGTATTTGAAATGACAGAAGCGGGTGTCGTTCTTAAGCAGTGAGCTACCTGACTCAAATGCTGCCGTGCATGAGGGCAATCTCGGGTTCATCAAGGCCACACAAATTGTATTGTTTTTGCGCAATGGTTTGGCCGTCATTGCGAACGTTGCGTCTATCTCCTCAAGTAGAAGCGGCCCAAACCAGCCATTCGCTTCATCGTCAAGCGCTGCGGCGCAGTTTCACCAGACCGGACCTTCGCCGCAACCGCAAAGTCAGACGGCCAGCGGGCTTGCACGCTGCGGGACGAAGCGACCTTTCGCTGCAACGGCGCCAATGGCCGCTTCGTCTAAAGCTGCGGAGGACATGCCTCCTCCGCAGCCATTTGTGATCAGGCTTCGATGAACCCCAACAGATCTGTGTTGACGACGTCTGGATGCGTGGCGAAGAACCCGTGTGACAGCCCGTCATAAACCTTCAAAGTCCCGTTCTTCAAAAGCTTCACGGCCTTCTCTGCCGAATTCGATATCGGCACCACCTGGTCGTCAGAGCCGTGCATAACAAGCACCGGCACATCGATTGCCTTGAGGTCCTCGGTCTGGTCAGTTTCAGAAAAGACTTCTATGCACTGGTAGTGCGCGGATGCGCTGCCCATCATGCCCTGGCGCCACCAGTTCTGGATCTGGCCCTGGCTCACCTCGGCCCCTTCGCGGTTGAAACCGAAGAACGGACCCGATGGCACATCAAGATAAAACTGTGCACGATTTGCAGCCAAGGCGGACCGAAACCCGTCAAAGACCTCCTTGGGAATGCCATCGGGGTTCGCATCGGTCTGCAACATCAGCGGAGGGATCGCCCCAAGCAAAGCGGCCTTGGCGACGCGCCCGGGTTCGGCACGCGCGACATATCGTGCTGCCTCCCCACCGCCGGTCGAGTGGCCGATATGAACTGCATTTTGCAGGTCTAACTCTTTGACCAATGCCGCCACATCAGCGGCATAGGTATCCATGTCGTGACCGACATCAGTCTGGGCCGAGCGGCCATGCCCACGGCGGTCATGAGCGATGACGCGGTAACCTTTTGACGCGAAGAACAGCATCTGATTGTCCCAGTCATCGCTGGAAAGCGGCCAGCCATGGTGGAAAAAGATGGGTTGGCCATCTCTCGGGCCCCAGTCCTTGTAGAAGATTTCGGTTCCGTCGGTTGTGGTGAAAGTAGACATTGGATCAGTTCCTTTCAGATCGATTTGTGATTGCGCCAGTGCGATGGATGGCAAGGCCAAGGCGACCGAAGCGGCCGTACCCATCAGCAGCACATCGCGCCGGTTGGGTGTGAATTTGGTGTTGGTCTGTTCAGTCATCGGTACAGCTCCAAAGTTGATGTCGTTGTTTCGACAGGATGAGATTTAGGCGGTTCAAATGGCGTTCAGGATTGGCGATATTGACAAATACCAAGGCAAAACTGACAATCAGATGATGAGATGCGTCGCCGAAATCGGCCTGCTCGCTTATCCGGGCTGCCAATTGTCATCCGTGTACGGCATGACGGATCTGTTCCGGATCGCTACGGATTGGACGGCCGAGGCGGAGCGGTCATACATTCGCGTCACCCACTGGACCCGAAATGTCAGCAACCCGGATGCCCCACCGGCCTGCAGCTGGGACAGCCATCCCGGGCAGGGTCACAGGCTTGACTACATCATCCTGCCACCGAGCATCGTTATGCCCGATCAGATGTCTGACATGCCTGAAGAGGCTGCCTGGCTGAATAGCTGGCACGGCGCTGGTACGCGGATCTGTTCGGTATGTGCCGGCGCGTTTGTCCTGGCCGACACCGGACTGCTGGATGGACGCAAGATCACGACCCACTGGGCATTTGCCGACCAGCTGTCGCGCCGCTTTCCCAAAATCGACGTGGCCGAGCGACACATGGTTCTGGACGATGGCGACATCATCACGGCGGGTGGGATTCTTGCGTGGACCGACCTTGGTCTGACGCTTGTCGAACGCCTGATGGGGCCAAGCATCATGCTGGCGACCGCGCGATTTCTGCTTGTCGATCCACCTCGCAGCTCTCAGCGGCCATTTGCGCAATTTCTGCCCCGCTTCGATCACAGAGACGGCCCTGTTCTGCAGGCCCAACAACATGTGCATGCACAACCGGCCACGGCCCATAGTTTGGCCGAACTGTCTGCAATTGCAGGCTTGGGCGAACGTACATTTCTGCGCCGGTTTTCTTCGGCAACCGGGTTGAAGCCCACCCAATATGTCCAGAATGTCCGCATCGCCAAGGCGCGTGAGAGCCTCGAACTGACGCAGCAAACCGTCGATCAGATCGCGTGGAGCATCGGCTATGAAGACCCTGCCGCCTTTCGAAAAGTATTCAAAAAGCTGACAGGCGTATCGCCGAACACCTACCGGATGCGTTTTGCGGTCGCGGGCTAGAATATCACTGGGCGCTGGTTTGCATTAGCTTTTGACCTGCACCACCATCTCGGCCTCGATCTGAAGGTCTGGGCCTGCAAGGGCCTGAACGCGAATGCCGGTCAGGCTTGGCCGGGCACCATTCAGAAACCGGATAACTTCGATAATAGCGATTTCCTGCTTCTCAGCGCGCAGGTCCGTCACGTAGATGCGCATCTGAACGATATTGTCGGTCGTAGCCTTTAAGAACACTGGCAAGCTATCCGCGTGGCTATTGAGGCCGCCGATGACAGTGTTGCGGGCGCTTCCAGCATACCACGCGGAACGCTGCGGATCATTGCACCTGACGGTCTTGGGCGCCGCCTGCTGGGTCTATCGTCATCTTGAGCATTGGCCGGAGACACAGATCGAGATGAGCTTTTCGGACCGGGTCGACAATGTCATCGAGGCGGGCTTTGATCTGTCGGTCCGCATTGCCGTGACCTCCCCCGATCAGGGCTTTGTCGTTCGGACCTTGCTGCGAAGTGAGGCGCTGCTCTGAGCGGCAAGGCTGGATTTTGCACGAAGAGGACGGGACCACGTACCATGCCCAGGGCCGCGTCAAACATGTTCTGCCGCAGGTGAGTTTCGGTATGGTTCCCATCGTTGCCCTCTATCCACACCGGCGTCTGTTGGACGTGCGGGTCCGTCGCTTTATCGGTATGCTGGGCGAATACATCAGGACGCTACATTTTGGCTAAACATCGTTCTGTTGGGCATCAAGACCGCCGGGACCGGCCGCACCAAATCGCAGCCCCCTGATCATGAGATCCACCATGCGACGGATATGATCCGCACCATCCTCACCGGATGCCACCGAAAGGTTCCCGATTGCCCGCAACAAGTCGTAGGGTTCGACGTCGCCATTGATGTCTCCTGCGTCTGTCGCCCGCTCCAGCAAAGCGGTGAGCGCTGGTTCAAAGTTTTTCCGGAAATATTCAGGTAAGGTAGCAAAGGCGGGATCGCCGGAATGCAGCGCGGACGCCAGCCCCTTCTTGGTCGTGATGAACAGGGTGTAGCGATGCAGCCAGCGCGACAGCGCATCCAGCGGAAAGTGCGCACCTGACAGCTTTTCCGCCTCGGCCACGCACGCGTCCACCTCCCGCCGGAATACGCCAGCGATCAGGTCCGACCGCTGCGGGAAGTTCCGGTAGACGGTACCGATTCCCACGCTCGCCTTTTCCGCGACTTCGCGAACCGGGGCGTCGACGCCCGATGTTGCAAAGACCGACTTGGCGGCTTCCAGCAGCGCATCGGTGCTGCGCTGCGCGTCTGCGCGGACGCGTTTTTCCCTTGGTTTAATCGGCTTGGCGCCGTTCTTATTGTCTGTTTTTGACGGGTTCAATTCAGTCTCCAAAACAGAAAACGGAATGATGATCCGCTTAATATTGACATACGGAACGGTGTTCCGTATATGAATTCGGAGCAACGTTCCGTTTTTATAGTGAGGTTCGTTCCTCCTGACCAGAAATTTCACATGAAAGGAGAATGCCCCATGACTGCCATTCGCAATTCACTAGCCCCCAAGCCACAAAGGCGGCAGAACCCGCCGGGCCGTATCCAGCAGACATAGATAACGGGATGTTGCGGCAGTTTTGGTTGTCCCGGACATCGTGACCCTCTTCAGGGCAATCCCAATTACAGCAAAGGAGAGTGGAGCAATGAATAGCCTCATAACCGACGCTCGTCACATTCCCGTCAATGAACCCACTCAAACGATTTCCATCAACCCGGTGACGTTGGAGGCCCCAGATCGGGGCGTGCCGTTGGAAATGCGCATCACCGCGCCTGTAACCGGCTACGACCTGCCGATTATTCTGCTGTCGCACGGCCACGGACCTTCTCTCTACATCCCCTCCAAGGACGGCTATGCTCCGCTTGCAAATTTCTACGCCGCGCACGGCTTTGTCGTAATTCAACCGACCCACGTAAATTCAAAGGTTGCGGGCCTTCCGGCCGATGCACCCCGCGGCCCCTTGTTCTGGCGGTCGCGCGTTCAGGATATGTCTATGATCCTTGATCATCTGGAAGATATTGAGGCTTCGATCCCGGCCATTGCCGGACGCCTTGATCACCACAAAGTCGCAGCGGTCGGGCATTCCCTTGGCGGACAGACCGTTGGCATGCTGCTTGGTGCCCGGTTGACCGATCCAAAGGATCCGGATGCGGTGGACGTCAATATGATCGAGCCGCGCATCAAGGTTGGCGTACTTCTGGCCGCCCCAGGTAACGGCGGCGACAGCCTTAGCGACAATGCGCGAGAGAACTATTCGGCCCTGAATCCGGATTTCTCATATATGACGACAAAAACGCTGGTGGTTGCTGGTGACGCCGACCTGGCCGCGCATCTTACCGTTCGCGGGGCGGATTGGTACAGGGATCCATTCCGTAACGGACCGGGTGCAGACAGCATGTTGACCCTGATCGGGGGAAAACACGGGTTGGGAGGCGTTTCAGGTTACGACGCCAAGGAAACAAGTGATGAGGATCCAGATCGCCTGGCGGTCGTCCAGCGCATGACATGGGCCTATTTGCGTTCAGCGTTGTGCGAGGGCGATCAGGCTTGGTCGGTGGCTTGCAGCGAATTGCAGAGCCACGCCAGTTCCCACGGCTACGTCGATTTCAAGTAGAGTCGACAAAAGTCTCTGACTTGACGGCCCGCTTTGAACACAAAATACACACCGCCCGATCAGCCTCTATTTCTGAGAGACAATATAGAGGAATGATCTGAAAGTTCTTCGGTCCGATCAGCGAAGCTGACATTGGCTGCGTTGCAGAAATTCTTCACTAAAAGCTCATCCACGGCCTTCTACCGGCTAAACTGCGTCATGTCTTCCATGCGCTGGACGCCGTTGGCGAGCCGCCTATCTGCAGTGTTCACAACACGATGGTACTAAAACCAGCCGCTTACCTGCTTCCCACACGTCATCCGGATCGGCGTGCTTTAATACTCTAACACCGGAACGACTTTAACGCAGGGATCGACAGGACCCCTACGTCGGGCCGAGTCAGCTACAAAGTCACGCAAACTCGTCCGCGTGCTTTTCGCACCATTTGCGGAACCTGCGCGGCGCGGTACCGGATAGGTTCGCGATGTCATCGGCGAGAAAGCCAGCACGTCCCGCACGGAACACCTCGTTGAGGTTGCGCAGGGCATTGGCATTTGGCTCTGGCATGCCGTCCGCGATGTGTCGATGCTCAAGCTCCTCAGGCGTAACTGATTTGAACTCGATGGGTCGGTCGATCACGTCAGAGAGGATTGCGACCTGTTCGCGGGCGCTCAGGGCCTCGGGGCCGTTCAGGATGTATCCCTTGCCAGCATGGCCCTGCTCGGTCAGTGCCAGCACGGCGATACGCGCCACGTCATAGGGATCGACGATTGCGAGGGTGCCGGGATCGGTCGCGTCCACCA
The DNA here is from genome assembly GCF_947496075.1 of uncultured Tateyamaria sp. GTDB lineage: Bacteria > Pseudomonadota > Alphaproteobacteria > Rhodobacterales > Rhodobacteraceae > Tateyamaria. The sequence continues at coordinate 546,046 of NZ_CANMBJ010000004.1, read as the reverse complement.
CGCGGCCCTCTTTTCTGATCGCGTCAAGCCACCACAGGGCGTTTGACATAAGCCCGTTGGCCCGTAGATAGGTCACATCCAGATCCGATTTGTGGAAGACTTCGTCGCGCGCGGCAATCATGGCACCGATCATTGGATAGGGTTGCAGGCTGGTCCCAAGCGATGAGAGCAGGGCGATCCGTTTCACGTTGGCGGCATGTGCCGCGTCGACCATACTTTGCGCCTGCTCGACGGATGGGCCGACCTGCATGAAGAATACGCCCTCCACGCCCTGTGTCGCTTCTGCGATGCTTTTGGCGTCATCAAGTTCGCCGACAGCAAATTCGATACCCTCTGGCAGTTGCTTCCTGGCACGGGCTTCGTCGCGGACAAAGGCACGCACTCCATGGCCTTTTTGCAGGAGCTGTGTCGCGACTTCGCCACCGACATTTCCTGTTGCTCCAAATACAAGATACATGAGATTTTCCTTTCGATCAGTTGGTTTGGGTTTGAGGTGATGAGGTTTGAGATGCCGTGTTGGCGAGGGCCCAGGCATCCGCACCCGCAGGAAGGTGGTCAGGGCAGTCCGGATCGGTTGCAGCCCGCCAGATCGCTTCGGTTACGTCTTCGATCTTCGTTGTGGCCGAGGGAGCAGCCAGACCGGCAAACGTCTTTTTGGCGAAGTCCGCATAGGCTGCGGGAATGCCGTCCGATGCGCGCGACTGCGCATTTTCGGCAAAGCGCGTTTCGGCCTGCCCGGGAATGACAACTTTTACCCTCACGCCGAACTCTTTTATTTCAAGCGCAAGGCAATCGCTGAACGCGATGATCGCCGCCTTGCTGGCGGAGTAGAACGAAAACAGCGGAAACGGCTTCATCGTTGTGCTGGAATTGACGTTCACAATCACGCCTGTGCCGCGTTCCCGAAACGTAGGCAGGATCGCCTTGGTCATGGCGATTGTGCCAAGGGTGTTGGTTTCAAAAATGGCGCGAACGTGTGCCATGTCGGGGCCCTCGACAGCGCTCAGCATTCCGATGCCCGCGTTGTTGACCAGCACGTCAATGGGACCGGCAGCGTCAATGGCGACCGCGATGCTATCCGGATCGGTCGTGTCCAGTGGTAGCACCCGTAGGCGGTCGCTCGGCGGGAACAGATCCTCGCGTGGGGTGCGCATCGTCGCGATGACGGACCACTCTTTGCTAAGGAAGAACAATGCTGTCTCCAGTCCGAATCCGGAGGAGCACCCTGTAATGAGTACGGTTTTCATTCAGACCTCCTATTTCTGTTTGGTTCTCCTCTGTTGACAAAATAGCAGCCGGAGTGTGTACTAACGATGGCTCAAAATCCGGCATTCATTCGCGAAAGTCTTGTCTTGACCGATCCACTGACCGATGTGATTTCCCTGCTGCAGCCACAGCCTGCCGCGATGAAGCTGGTGTATGGTGGCGGCGCTTGGCGTGTACGCCGTGAAGTCACGGACCGGGTCTTCTATGGACTGGCGCTGGATGGAGGGTTTCGATTCCAGCCGGATGGACAGGCGGAAGTCGTCATCGAGGCTGGCGACTTCCTGTTGGTCCCCTCGGCCGCCGATTTCACGGTATCGAGCAAGATCGAAGTCACCGGCGATGCCCTTTTGGCGCTTCCCGTTGATCTGTCTGGCGGAGAATATCGCGTGGGCGACCCGGATGCGCCGATCAATGTCAGGATGATGATCGGGTACTGCCTCTTCGGCTCGCCTGACGCGTCCTTGCTGGTCTCGCTCTTGCCGCAGATTGTCATTATCCGGAAAAATGATCGCTTGGCCGCGCTCGCGCGTTTGGTAGACGACGAGTATCGAAACCGGCGCAATGCGCGCGATGTGATCCTTGATCGGCTGCTCGAAGTCCTGTGCATCGAAGCCTTTCGCGCCCTTCCAGACGAAGGCGGCTTTTCGGGGCTTGTGCGCGGGCTCGCTGACGATCAGATCGCGCAGGCAATCCGCCTCATTCACGAAGACCCCATACATGGCTGGACTGTCGATGAATTGTCACGCGAAGCCGCACTTTCGCGGTCGGCCTTCTTCGCGAAATTCAATCGCGTGGTTGGCATGGCGCCGATCGAATATCTGCAAAACTGGCGGATGTCGTTGGCCAAGGACAAGCTATGCGCCGGCAACAGCTCTATTTCAGAGATCGCCTACAGCGTCGGCTATGGCTCTCCAAGCGCGTTCAGCGTGGCGTTTACCCGCATCGTCGGACGCCCACCTACAGAATACGCGCGAGAGATCAAAGAGCATGCAGACCTGCTTCACTGACGGCCAAGACCTGCAGCGATGAACTGTGCGATTTTGTCTATTTCCACCCTGCTGACGCGACCTCCGGTCACGACGACTCGCCAATAAAGGATGCTTGCCAGCGCATCGTTGGCAAGGTCGCGGTCCGCACTTGCGGTTAGTTCACCACGTGTGATGGCTCGATCGACGATCACCTTACCGCGTTCGCGGCGCTCATATTGCAGAGTGTTCCTTATCTCGGCGCTCAATGCGCTGGTTCTGGCCATCTCGGCATGCAGGTCGGGCAGAATGCGCCGGACTAGCGGGTGGCGAAGCGTCTGGCGCAGCGACAACAGGATCAGCCGCAGGTCCCCCAATAACGACCCGCTGTCGGGGATGGGTGTGAGGTTCAGGCCAACCGTCTTGATCAGTTCGATCGCCATGTCCTGTTTTGACGACCAACGGCGATAGAGCGCTGCCTTTCCAACACCGGCCCGCTTGGCGACGCGTTCCAGGCTAAGCGCACCAAGACCTGTCTGCGCCCATTCCTCAAAAAACGCGCGGGTCAGTGCATCGGTCACGGACGAGCGCATCACGGCCGCTCCGCTGGGCGCACGCGTAGATGCATTTGCTGCCAAACTTTCGTCGGAACGGTTGCGTTCCATCCGCTGATCTCCTATATGGTCGATACGATAGCGTTCCATCCAAAAAGGAGATTTGTCAATGACCACTCAGCAAACCCGTTTTGAAGGACTCGCCGGCATATTGCGTGAAGGGCTCGGTGCCCGGCTTGCCCCGGGCGCGGAAGGGTTCCTCGACATGATCGCCGAGGACTGTGTGTTTGAGGCTCCCTATGCACCGCCGGGATTCATTGTCCGAATCGACGGTCGAGATGCGTTGGAGCGTTACCTGATGGTTTTGCCCGACCTGATTCGCATCGACGATTTCTTTGACCTGCGGGTCAGCGAAATGGCGGACCCCAACAAAGTCGTGCTGGAGTTTCGCGGCAGCGGCGAAGGCCGAACCGGTGCATCTTACGATCAGAAATGGATATCGGTGATCGAAACGCGCGACGGCAAAATTGTCTATTACGCCGACTATTGGGATCCACGGATCACGCTTGCTGCAACCGGAGACGCTGTTCCCCAGCCTGAGGGGGAGGGTTTTACCCGTGCCTGATACAATCCTTGTCACGGGCGGGACCGGCACGACCGGACGCCGTGTATCCGCTCGGCTTTCCGCCCGCGGCCTTCGGCATCGCGTCGCAACACGCAATCCCGGCGCCAAAGACCACATCCGCTTCGATTGGATGATTGAGACCACCTGGGCGGCAGCGCTGGAAGACGTCAAAAGCATTTATCTCGTCGCGCCAAGTGGCATCGCTGAACCGTTGCCCGTGATGATCCCGTTCATGGAACTCGCGATCCGCAATGGCGTCAGACGCTTCGTCCTGCTCAGCGCATCCTCGTTGGAACCGGGTGGGCCGATGATGGGCGCGGTACATGCCTGGCTGCGCGATCACGCGCCGGAATGGGTGGTTCTGCGTCCGACATGGTTCATGCAGAATTTCTCTGATGGCCAGCACCTTGCGACCATCCGCGATCAGGGCGCGATCTACACCGCGGCAGATCAAGGGCGGATCGGGTTCATCGATGCAAAGGATATTGCAGCCGTCGCAGTCGAAGCATTGACCCAGCCAGAATGTGTGTCAGGCGACATGATCCTGACCGGACCTGCGGCACTCAGTTATGATGATGTGGCGGCGACGCTCAGCGATGTGTTGAAGCGCCCGGTCATGCACCATCACCTGAGCGTGGATGAGCTTGCCGCGCGACATAGGGATCAATCCGGCCTGCCAGAAGCCTATGCCCAAACACTTGCACAGATGGATGCTGACATCGCTGCGGGTTCAGAAGATCGTATCACTGACGCCGTGCCGCGCATGGCCGGACGACCAGCGCACGCGCTGGAGGAGTTCATCGCCGCCAATGCGGATGTTTGGAGCAAGAGGTGATGTACGGCATCGCCCATCGTGGGAACCAACCGACTCAATACTTTTCGTGAACGCAAGCTACTATGTTTTTTTTCATCAGATCGACCAATGATGATATGAAACATATACGATTCGTACATTTTGAGCTCGAGGAGACGCAGATGGGCATCGTGAAAATCAACGACGACCTACATGAAGAGGTCCGTCGGGCCAGCAGTGTGCTGTGCCGGTCCATCAATGCGCAGGCAGAGTTCTGGATGAAGATCGGCATGTTGGCCGAAGCCAACCCGACCCTGTCCTTCAACGACATCGTGAAGATGCAGCTGGAAGCGGCGCAGGTACGTGTCGCGGACGTCGCGGCAGCGTAACATGGTAAAAACCCCCGACGAACTGGATCTGATGCGCCTGTCCGGCAGATTGCTAGCGTCGGTATTCGAGATGCTGGACAGACAGAAGCTTGAAGGCATGTCGACATTGCAAGTCAACGATCTGGTCGACCGTTTCATCACCGTCGACCTCGACGCCCGTCCGGCGAGTAAGGGCCAATATGGTTTCGAATATGTCCTGAATTGTTCGATCAATCACGTTGTTTGTCACGGCGTACCAAACCCGAATGAAATCATCCGTGACGGCGATATCGTTAATTTCGATATCACGCTCGAAAAGAACGGTTACATAGCGGATTCAAGCAAGACGTATCTGGTCGGCAATGCCCCACCTGCTGCGAAACGGTTGGTACGGATCGCCCAAGAGGCAATGTGGCAAGGCATAAGACAGGTGCGGCCAGGAGCACACTTGGGAGATATCGGCTTCGCCATCGCGAGATACGCCAAAAAGAACGGTTGCTCTGTTGTAAGGGAATATTGCGGACATGGCATCGGTCGCGAGATGCACGAGGAACCGCAGGTGCTGAACTTCGGACGACCGGGAACGGGCTTGAAGCTGCGCGAAGGCATGGTTTTCACCGTCGAGCCGATGGTCAATAGGGGCAGTCGCATGGTCACAACCGAGAGCGACGGATGGACAGTCATAACCAAAGACAGAAAGCTCTCGGCTCAGTTCGAACATACAGTTGCGGTCACCGGTAGTGGCGTTGAGGTTTTGACCCTGCGCGGTAACGAGACGCCCATGATAGAGCGGGTGCAATAATCTGGCAGGTACGGTGTGCGACGCTCGATGTGGTACTGCCGAAGACTCGTTCGGCAATGCCACAGCTTTAACTCATGGATCAGCTTGATGCCTGTTCAATCGGAGATAACAAGTCTTCCAGACCGATCCGCCGGAACATCTCTGCTCGCACCCGATCAGCCACCCCGCTGACAACTTCTGATCCGTCATGTGACGGATCAACATGAACCCGGAACGGTCGCTTTCCGAATGGCGCGTTCACAATCTCGACGATGCCTTGTGCCACGGCGGACGGGTCTGCGTCGGCGGGCTCGAGCGACCGCAGCCCATCGAGTGCCCTTGCAGGCACGTCTTCATAGAGGCCAGACAGATAGGCGTCGGTAACAGCCTGGTCGTCAGGTTGCCCGGCATGCGCGAAGTGATTGGTACCGGTAGTGAAGGCGCCTGGCACCATGATCGAGGTTTCGATCCCCCAGCGGGCCAGCTCAGATGCGTAAGATACAGCGAGCGAATCCATACCCGCCTTGGCAGCAAAATAGGGCGACAGAAACGGCGGCGTGCCGCCTCGGGCGCTTGATGAGGATACCCAGACAACAAGCCCGCGGCCTTGTGTACGCATTCTCGGCAGTGCCGAGCGCATCACGCGCTGTGTCGACAACACATTGATGTTGTAGAGCTGCGCCATCTGTTCGGGCGTGAACGCCTCCGCCGGACCGAATGACATATGGCCCGCGTTATGGACAATGACGTCAAGGCGGCCCGCCTCATCAAAAACCTGATCAATCCCGGCAGCAACGGATGCCTCGTCGACCACATCAATCTCGATTACGCGCAGATCGACCTTGTTCTTGATGGCATAGTCCTTTGCGGCACTGACCTTATCTGCGTTGTGGCCGCTCGTGCCGCGCATGGACGCGTAGACAGTGTGACCTGCATCGGCCAAGGCGTACGCCGTCATCTCGCCAAAACCGCTTGATGCGCCGGTAACGACGACAATCTGTTTTTCTGATCCTTTTGTCATTTTGATTGCTCCTTGGTTTTCGGCTGGTGGGTTGGTCCGTTCAGACCAATCCACCGTTTGCACGTATTGTCTGCCCGTTGACCCAAGCACCGTCCTCTCCGGCCAGAAATGATACGACATTGGCAATGTCGCGGGGTTCCCCGAGCCGTTCGAGCGGGACCATCTTTGCGAAACGCTCAATCAACTCTGGCGGTTTGCCGTCGAGGAATAGGTCGGTGGCAGTCGGCCCAGGTGCCACGGCGTTGACGGTGATGTTGCGCCCGCGCAGCTCCTTTGAGAGGATGCCTGTCAGCGTTTCGATGGCCGCCTTGGTCGCCGTGTACACCCCATAAGTCTCAAGCTTTGTGCCCACGACACTGGTCGAGAAGTTGACGATTGCACCACCGCTTTGCAGCCGGTCCGCGGCCTCGCGCATGGTATTGAACGTGCCCTTGAGATTGACGGCAATATGCGCGTCGAACAGGTCGTCGTCGCTGTCAGCGATCTTGGCCAGCTTCATAATGCCTGCGTTATTCACGAGCACAGCAACACCTCCGAAGGCGGTCTCAGCTGCGTCGAACATCCGTCGCACAGCCTCAGCATCGGATACGTCTGCTTTGGCAGCAATGGCCTTGCCACCTGCGGCCTCAATCTTGTTGACGACGGCCGCGGCCGCTTCTTCGCTGCCAGAGTAGTTCACGATGACATTAAGGCCATCGGATGCCAAACGTTCGGCAACGGCTGCACCAATTCCACGGGAAGCGCCGGTGACAATTGCTGTTCTAGATTTTGTATTGGTCATGATGTCTCCTTTCCGTGCGCCAGCACCATGCTGACGATGGCCGGAAGATATGCTGGTGATGGAGCGGGATAACGGGGTATATTTTGACATCACTATTCGCCCCAAGCGAACAATGAGGGTGCAATGGACCGGTTTGAGGCAATGCAGCTTTTTGTGCGGATCGTCGAACGCCGCAGCTTTACCGACGCCGCCCACGATACCGGGACACCAAGATCCACCGTCACGGAAGTGATCCAGCAGATGGAGCAACGGCTTGGTGTGCAATTGCTCCATCGTACGACGCGTGTCGTGCGCCCAACTCTTGATGGGCAAGCCTACTATCAGCGATGCCTTTCGATACTTAACGACGTTGAAGAGGCCGACAGTGCCTTTGTCGGCGCGCCACCGAAAGGCCACCTGCGGATTGAGGTCCAGGGCACGTTGGCCAGACACTTTCTGATGCCGGGTCTGCCGGACTTCCTAGCCCGATACCCCGAGATCGAAATATCCATCAGCGAAAGAGACCGGTGGGTCGATCTGGTCGAGGAAGGTGTCGATTGTGCTTTGCGGTGGGGTGAGCTGCCAGACAGCGATCTGATCGTGCGACCACTGGGTATGGCAAAAAGGATTACCTGTGCTTCACGTGACTACCTGGAGAAGTTCGGCGAACCAATCTCGCTAAGCGATCTGGAAACCCACAAAATGGTTGGTATTTGGCCTATGACGACAGGCGCGGTCGTTCCGCTCGACTTCATTGTAAAAGACCAAATCAAGAGTTTGAGGCCGCCGACACAGGTTTCGGTCAATGGTCCGGAGAGTTATCGTTTGTCCACCTTGCTTGGTTTTGGCCTGGCGCAGATGCCGCTCTTTCACATCGACGACGATCTCCGGCTTGGGCGTCTTATTCAAGTTCTGGCAAAGTATGACGTTCCCTCTGTACCTGTCTCGTTGCTGTATCCGCGAAGTCGCCAGCTTTCAGCGCGTGTGCGTGTGTTTATCGACTGGGCAGTGAAGTCGTTTCAGGATGACAGGTTCATGTAGGGCGTCTCTAACCGGCTGAGCCCCCTGCAATGAGAGAACCATGCCGGTCTCCGGGGCGCATTGACCAAAAACGAAGGGCATGTTTTCGACGGAAACCCCCAACCTCCCCGTATTAGAAGTAGAACAAACAGGTGAGGTCGCCATGTCCATGAGTTTTCGATCCCGCGTGCTTTTGGCTTTAATCGCCGTCCCACTTCTTTCCTTTTCGGCTTTTGCGCAGGATAGAGCAGTAGCCCTCCGCGACATCACCAATCAACAAGTTGATGAGCGGCGGTTGCGCGAAGCTGTCTCTTCCAGAACACTCACCTGGCTGACGGGCAGTTCATCCAACAACGACTACATCTCAGTTGGTCGTACGGCCAATTTCTTTGGTTTCGTGGCTCTGCGTGTTTCCAGCGGACAAAGTTTGACCCGCAGTGCGGTTGCGCAAGACACGCTGGCTGTCCTGACCGACGACCAGCGTCGCGGGCTTGTTGCACTGCTAGAGGATCAGAAGCCAGCGCACGAGCGGACCCTGAACGCGCGCCATCAGATGAATCGCGCGCTTGAGGATATGCTGGTTGGAGAAGTCATTTCTGAAGAGGCCTTTCTAGAACTTGGTCGTGTCTACGGCGCAGCCGAGGCCGAGCTTGGGCGGGTCATCGGACAGCGGCTGGGCGATGTCGCCCAGACATTAACCCCTGATCAGCAGATGGCTCTGCACGACATTAGAACCGCGTACATCTCGGGTCAGGGTGACCAAATCACCCGGCAACCTGCACGGTTGCGTCTGTCGCAAGAAGACAAGCAAGAGCTTGTGAACCTTGCCGCCCGCCTGCTGAGCTGGACCACAGGCTCGCAGGAGTTCAATGACTTCGAAGTCGTCGGAAAGCCCAGTCAGCATTTTGGATTTGTCAGCTTGCGCATAGAATCGAACCACGGTGTGCAGCGTGGCTCTGTTGCGAATGAAGTGTTGGCGTTGTTGAGGCCAGATCAGCAACAGATGCTCGACGCAGCTGCCATCCAGAATGCTGAGGTATTTGAGGATTTTCTCGCAGTGCGGGCGCAACTGATGCGGACGCTTGAAGGTGCTTTGTCCGGTGCCACAATTGATGCTTCTCAGGTCGCGCAGATTGGCGCATCCGTGGGAGAGATCGAAGCCAGCATGACCTGGGCGCAGGCGTTGGCCATGCTGAACGTAAGAAACAGTCTGTCAGATGCTCAGTCGGCTGATCTGTTGGCCATGCGCGCCAAATATACGGGCACTATATTGGACACGCTTCCAGATGATCCTATTGAACGCGGGCGTCAGCTATTCGCCCAATGCGTCTTGTGCCACAGCGCAACGGGCGAGTTGGCGGTCGGACCCGACCTGACCAGAATTGTGGGAAAACGGATCGCCGCTGACCCTTCGTTCGAAGGCTATTCTCCTGCGCTATCTGCATTTGGACACGCGCAGGGTGCTTGGAACGAGGCGCTCCTAGATAGTTTCTTGAAGTCACCAAAAGCACTCGTGCCAGGTACGTCTATGGGTTTTGACGGGTTTGACGCGGAGCAAGACAGAGCAGCCTTGATTGCCTATTTGAGATCAAGAGAAGACTGACGGGACAGTCGCACCGATAGCTTATCGAAGCCCGTTGGGCGGAACTGGGAGCAGACATTCGCCGCCATGCAGCATTTTGGTCGGAACGGGCTCAAAGCCGCCATCTAACGGTATTGCTCGGTTGAATGGTGCTGGTCACGCTCCGCGCGGGTCCTTGCGAGTTGTCTTGAGAAACGTTCAATATCTATTGCGCAGTTCGCGCGCTTCGCTCCAACTGATAGCAGGCCAGCCGTCAAGCTTCATTTCAACGCGGGCGCCCGCAAACGAGTACGGGTAGTGCCACTTCCCGACGCTCACGCCCTGTTTTTTTGATATAGAGCCCGCCGCCGTCGCCGAGCAGGCCGGGCCCCGCGCTTTTGATGGTCGTTACGTGCAGCTTGTTCTTTGCCATTCTGAAGTATCCGCCGGTTTTTTAAGGAACAACATGAAGGAAAGCGAAGCCCTTGAAGCCAAAGGCATTGAAATAAATGAATTTTTCCACGGGAAACTTGGCGCAGGGAATCTCAAGAAGGTGCATGAAAGGGACTATGATGCCTTTTCTGGGCGCCAAAAATCCCCTCATCCTCGATCCGCATCGTGTGTCTATTCTTCGAAATAGCCCTTATGCGTCGTATAGATCGCGTCGATGATCGGGTCGAGACGGTTAAGGTGTTGGCGCAGAATGCGATCAGCGGCCTCCGCATCCTGTCCAAACAGCGCCTGCACCAGCCCATCGTGATCTTCGTACAGCGTTTGCATGGCCTCAGTGCTGGTGAGTGACAACATGCACAACCGGTCGACCTGTGCCTTGTTTGCAGCGATCATCTCGAATGCAAAGGGGCGGCCGGCCGACAGACAAAGCAAGCGGTGAAAGTCGTAATCCAGATCATGAAACGCCTTCGTGTCCTCCGCCGCAATTGCATCCCGCTGACCGCGCAGACTCGCCTTGAGATCGGCATCGAATGCCACGTTCCGTGACTGGGCGGCAGTGCGTACCACCTCAAGTTCAATGGCGGCGCGCACGAACCGTGCATTTGCAATCAAATCGCGCGAGAATGGGCGAACAATCGTGGCCCGTTGGGGCCTGATCAGCAGTAGGTTGAGATTGGCAAGCCGCGTAAACGCCTCGCGCACCGGCTGGCGTGAATATCCGAAAGACTTCGCAACATCCGTCTCAGAAATCTTTGTACCGGGAAGCAGATCAAGCCCGACGATTCGAGCAAACAATTCGTCGAAGATGCGGTCCGTGCTGGTGATGCGATCGACGGTCTCTGTGGATGCCATTGGTGTTCGTCTTTCCGATATTCGATTGGCGCATTTTGCCAAAGATACAAGGCTTGGGAAGCCCCCATTTCTGTATACCAGACAACATCTGAAACAGCGCTCCGCAACGTTGAAAATAAACAGATACCGTAAAATGTAAACTTTCTTGTTGACTAGTATGCAAGTTTTCGTGTTGCCTATCTTCACTTCAGGAAGGGACGGGACAACCGGGTCGATAGGAGTGAAGTCTCGTGGGATTTGCAGTGGCCAGCAATCAACGGCTCACTCGGCTCCACATGATTCAGCTTAAGACCCGCAAGCCTACGCCTTCCACTATGGTTTCCGTCTGAGGAGGACGGCAACCGCACAGGAAGACCAGAACATGAATGGGAGGCTCACATGTTTAACTTTTCACTGAAGGCAGCGACCGCTGCTGCTGTCCTGATCGGCGGCGTTTCCATCGCGCAAGCCGACGTAACCTTGCGGGGCGCAAGCATGTTCGACGAAGAACATGCGTTCACTCAGACCCTGCGCGAATTCGAACGGCTGGTTGCCGATAAATATGACGGTGAGGTCGCATTCGATCTGCGTCTGAACGGGGAACTGGGCGTTGAATCCGACTATGTGACGTATCTCAATCAGGGCGTGGCGGTCGACTATACGATCCTCGCACCGTCCAACATGGCCGTCTTTTCGGAATCGATTCCATTGATGGACATGCCTTTCCTGTTCCGGGATCTCGACCATTGGAACGCGGTTCTGTCATCGGACGCGCTGCAACCGCTTGAGGCTGATCTGCGCGAAGCTGCTGGAATTGTCATTGTTGGCTATCACGGCGGCGGTGTGCGCAACCTCGCCTCGGCCGAACCAATCACCAATATGGAAGAACTCGCCGGTCACCGGATGCGGGTGATGGGTGCTCCAATCCAGGCACAGACATTCTCAGCCGTGGGTGCCGCGCCGTCGGCCATCGCGTATAACGAGGTCTACAACGCCATCCAGACCGGTGTGATCGCAGGCTTCGAAAACGAAGCGGCGTCAATCCAGAACCTGAAGTTCTACGAGGTTGCTCCGCATATCTCGTTGACACAGCACACCATCACAGTGCGTCCCATCGTGATGTCGGCCAAGATCTTTGACGGTTTGCCCGCCGATCTGCAGGCTGCCATCATGGATGCAGGGGCCGAGGCCGGTGCATTTGGTCGTGCCCTTGAAAGCGGGCAGGACGGTGAAAAGCTACAGGCGATGGCGGACGCCGGCCAGATCAAGGTTCACGACTTCGCCGGACGTGAAGAGATGCTCGAACTCGTGCAGCCGGTCCAGGACGCTTATGCTGCAGAGCTGGGTGCAACCGAACTGCTTGAGCGCATCCGCGGGATGTAATTTCATGATGACGGACGGCACCTTTCGGGGGTGCCGTCCGTCGGCTCTTTGACCCGGTTTCGGGACACTCCCGCATAGGACAGAACATGGTTGGACGACTTCTAGACCGATTTTGCATCGGTCTTCGTATCTTGCTCGGCGTGCTGATGGGCGTTCTGGCCATCCCGGTCGCGATGCAGGTAATATCTCGGTACACCGGCCTGATCCCTACGTATCTGTGGACCGAGGAACTGGCGACATTCATCTTCATATGGATCGTCATGATCGGATCAATGGTGGCTGTCTGGGATGGCACACACTTCGATGTGCGTGTGATCCCGGATGCACAGCGCCCCGTGCTGCGTCTGATCCAGAACGGCATTGTTCATCTGGCGATCCTCATATTCGGGCTGATGTTTGCAATCTACGGGATCGAATACGCCGAGTTTGGCAGCAACCAGCGTTCAGTGATGATGCGCGCCAACCTTCTGATCACCCACATTTCCCTGCCCGTTGTCGGCGTGATCTGGTCCATTTTTGCCAGCTACCGACTTGCGCAGGAATTCCTGGCATTCCGCCAACCCGCCGGAGCGACCCAATGATCCTCGACACTGCCACAGCGAGCCTCATGCTCATTGCGGGCTTCCTCATTCTCATCCTGATCCGGATTCCTGTGGCCTTTGCGCTTGGCCTGTCCACGGTGCCAGTTGTCCTGATCGAATTGCGCCTGACGCCGTTCATCGTGCTGGACCGGATGTTCCAGTCATACAACTCGTTCATCCTTCTGGCCGTGCCGTTTTTCCTGCTTGCGGCAAATCTGATGAACAGTGGCAAAGTCACGGATCGGTTGATCGAACTGGCCCGCGTGCTCACGGGCTGGCTGCCCGGCGGACTTGGGCATGTGAATGTGGCCGTTTCCATGTTGTTTGCCGGTATCTCCGGTTCATCCACGGCGGATGCTGCCGGGATTGGCAAGATCCTGATCCCCGCCATGCAGAGGGAAGGGTATGACACACGCTTTGCCGTCGCGATCACCGCCTGTTCGTCCGTGATGGGGGTGATCATTCCGCCGTCCATCCTGATGATCGTCTGGGGCGGTGTGATGCAAGTCTCGGTCGGGGCGCTGTTTCTGGGGGGCGCCATACCCGGGGTGATGATCGGACTGGCGCTGATGGCGACGGTCTATGGCTTTGCAAAGGTACGCGGTTATCCCGTGACGGCGCGGCCGGACTGGCGTGAATTCCTCGCAGCCTGGAAAGGGGCCGCTCTCGCGCTGCTTACGCCGATCTTCGTGATTGGTGGCATCGTGGGGGGCATCGTTACGCCAACAGAAAGCGCCATTATCGCAGCGGGCTATGCCCTGATCCTGGGCATGTTCGTCTACCGAACCGTCAAGCCACGCGATCTTGGCTTCATCCTGTACGACACAGCGCGGTTCGCTGCGATTTCCCTGTTCGCCATCGGCACTGCAACGGCCTTTGGCTGGCTCTTGTCCTTTTACAATGCGCCGCGCCTGATCGTCGGTATCCTGACCGCGTGGGACTTCGGCCCGTTTGGCACCGCCTTGGTCATCGCTGCACTGTTCCTGATCTTCGGGCTGTTCATCGATGCAATCCCGACAATCATTATCCTTGGCACAGTTCTGATGCCGGTGGCGCAGGCCGGCGGGGTCGACCCCATCGCGTTCGCGATCATCGGGATCGTGTCGCTGGCGTTCGGATTGGTGACACCGCCCTACGGGTTATGCTTGCTGATCTCATCAGCTATCGGCGGCCTCAACGTGGTGCAGGTGCTGCGCGAAGTGGCAATCATACTGGCCCCAATGCTGGCGATCCTGATCCTCCTCGCGGCGGTTCCCGACATCATATTGTGGCTTCCCAGAACCCTCATGCCCGGGGCATTCCCCTGATCCCGTGAACCTCATTCATCCCGAACCCCCGGGCCGCATAGCGCCCGCCCTGACAGGAGAGAGCTTTATGAAACTTGCAGGCAAAACCGCGATCGTGACCGGAGGTGGCCGCGATATTGGACGTGCCGTTGCCGTGAAACTGGCCTCCGAAGGGGCCAATGTCGCCATCAACTACTTCGCTAGCTCAAAGGGCGCAGAGGAGACGGTGGCGCAGGTCGAGGCGGTCGGCGGCAAGGCCATCGCGATCCAAGGTGATCTGAACGAGGCGACCGATGTTGATGCACTGGTGACCAAGACGGTCGAGACCTTCGGTGGCATAGACATCCTCGTGAACAATGCCGGGGGCCTGATCGCACGCAAGACCATCGCCGAGATGGACGTGGATCATTGGAATGCTGTCATGTCCCTGAACCTGACAAGCACTTTCCTGATGACAAAGGCCTGCCTTGCTCACATGTCGCAAGGGGCCATTGTCAATCTTGCCAGCCAGGCCGGACGTGACGGGGGTGGGCCAGGTGCGGTGGCCTATGCCACATCCAAGGGGGCCGTCATGACCATGACACGTGGGCTGGCCAAGGAACTGGGCCCGGATATCCGCGTCAACGCGCTTTGCCCCGGTATGATCGACACCGATTTCCACAACATCCACACACCCGACGCAGGCCGCCGCGGGTTCGAAGCGAACGCCCCGCTCAAGCGGCAGGGCCATGTCGAAGATGCCGCGAACCTCGTGCTGTTCCTCGCCTGTGATGACAGCGCCTTCCTGACCGGAACAAACATCGACATCAACGGCGGCATGCTGTTTTCATGACCGGCACTCCGAACCACCCGGTCGTTCAGACGGGCGAGGGCGTCACACGGCAAGTGCTGGCTGACCACCCCGAGATGATGGTGGTGGCCTTCCGCTTCTCAGCGGAAGGCGCCATCGGCGCGTTGCATGATCATCCCCACGTTCAATCCACCTATGTGGAAAGCGGGCGCTTCGAATTCACGTTGGGGGATAAAAAGCGCGTTGTTGGTCCGGGGGACAGTTTTGTCATTCCATCGGGGCAGACACATGGCTGCGTCTGCCTCGCGCCCGGGACGCTGATCGACAGCTTCACGCCCCGGCGCGACGACTTCCTGTAGGGTTACGCCCCGCACGGGGCGTCGCCCTTTGGCTCAAACGGTGCGGTGGCATCACATCAAACCTGAGCCGTTTGAGCCAAAAGCTCCGACCGATCACACGAGTGACGATGAAATCGTGAGTCGTTGATATGCCCTGTAAGACAACTGCAGACGACCTTGCTCAACACCATCAGGCCGGGCACAGAACCCCACTGTAACAATTCTTGACACCAAAACAGTTTGTCAGAACACGTTTTGCGGGAATACTGTTTCGCATAGACAATCTGGGGGATTGCTGATGTTCCGGGCACGTATTTTCGTTTTTGCATTGCTTTTACTGCTGCCAACGGTCAGCGCGACCGCAACATTCGCAGCAGGTGAACCGACCCAATCCCAGCCCGCCGATCTTCCTCTACCGTCCAGCCTGCCGCTTATTGACTACGAGAGGGTGCTGTTCCCCTGGATCGCCAAACGCGAATATGTCGGCCTCGGTTGGAACCGTGACAAAAGCTGGAGAGATACCGGCCCGTTCGTATTCAATATGAGCTTTGGGATTCATCCCGCAGTGCGCATGTACTATTCCCCCGAAATCATGTCCTGGCTGGAAAACGGCCGCGAAGGCGCGATTGCAGATGGCGCAATCGTCATCAAGGAAATGGTGAATCCACCGTCTGCCAAATACAACGAACATCACGCGGCGCTTGTCGAAAAATACAAGGATGACCCCGAAAAAGTCGCCAAGGAAATGGCCGACTATGCCTATGACACCGGCGGGCTGAATTGGACGGTCATGGTCAAGGACAGCCAGCTGTCGCATGGCGGATGGTTCTTTGCCTCGGTCTATTTCGCCGGCAAGGATGACATGAAAGCGCGCAAGCCGGTCATCGACAATTTCCAGCCGCCCTACAGCCCACCGCTCGGAGCGGGCGGCGACGGGATGTGTATGCGCTGCCATGCGTCTGCGGCCGAAGAGCTGATCTTTTCCGCACTTGAGAACATCGAAGGATATCCGGGCGAACCGTTGATCTTCCGCGTCGATGAAAGCTGGCGAGACCTGCCAAAACAGCAAAAACCTGCATTCGGTGTGGATCTGACGACGTTGATCAAAGCCTATTTGAACGATCCCCACGATCCGGCTGCCATGCGCGCCGCACATGTGGCGGCCGCAACCGCGTCTCCCGTCGATCAGAACCCCGAGTTCACCGCCATGTTCCCCGGCACGGGCGGGGTCGATATTACGCGTGCCAACTTGCAGACCCTGCCAAGCGAATGGCTGGACCATGTGCCCGCCCGCCCCAATGACACCCAGCATTTCCTGACCTCCGACAACTGTCTTGGATGCCATGGCGGCCTGGGCGGCGCGCCATCAGGCGTGACCATGTTCATCAAGAACGGCCCGGACTATGGCGATGGCTACAACATCTCGGAATACGGCGAATGGCGCTGGTCCCCCATGGGTCTGGCCGGGCGCGACCCGATTTTCTATGCGCAACTGGAATCAGAGTTTGCGCTGCTGGACCAAGCCGGTGTCGGCGACTTGTCCGGCAACCTGGGCACGACATGCCTGTCCTGTCACGGTGCCATGGGACAGCGCCAGCTTGAGATTGACGCACATGCCAATCCCGATCTCGGACTGGACGGCAATAACTTCAAACCCGAATACGTCCTGTTGCATGACCCGCTGACGCTTGAAGAAAAAGACCAGCAAATCGCGGACGGCACTTACCCCTATCACGAATATGGAAACCTCGCGCGCGAGGGCATCTCGTGCGCCGTGTGCCACCACATCGCGCCGCCAGAGCGGGCGGATGGACAACCGGATTACAACAAACTCGATACCTATCTGATGAACGGCACAACCGGGGTGTTCCGCATGAACGCTGCGGATGAATTGATCGGCCCCTATTCTGACGTCCGACAAAAGCCGATGCAGAATGCGATGGGCATCACGCCGCTGCACAATGATTACATCAAGGACAGCGAGATGTGTGGCGCCTGCCATACGATCAACCTGCCCAATGTGGATGCCGCAACAGATCAGCCGCTGCCCGGGTTCACACCTGCCGAACAGGCCATCCTCAACGACTCCGCAAAGAATGCGGTTGCGTTCCTGAAGGATGAGTTTGGCGTCACCTATCGCGAGCCGCTGGTGCAGTTTCAGCACTCGGTTGAACAGGCGACATTCATTGAATGGCAGAACAGTGAATTCGCCGATGCGGGCACGGCGCAGTCCTGTCAGGACTGCCACATGAAAAGCAACTTCGAAACTCTGGATGGGACGGTGAATATCGAAAGCCTGACCACGCAAATCGCATCAATCCAGGACACCAACCTGCCCGAAGTGCCCAACGCGCTACCGCATGAAGAGATCGATGTGCCGTTCCGCGACACCTACAAACGTCACAACTTTGTCGGTCTCAACGCCTTCATGGTGAAGATGTTGTCGCAATTCGACGAAGAGATGGGATTGGGTCCCAAGGATCCAATGACTTACGCGACAAACGGCGCGCAACTGGCACTCGACACGATGGCGCTGCAGGCGCGGGATGAAACGGCAGATGTTGCAATCGAAAGCCTGACGGAAAGCAACGGCACGCTCGAAGCCGTGGTCAGCGTCGATAACAAGACCGGTCACCGTCTGCCATCCGGCGTCGGCTTCCGCCGCGCATTTCTCGAAGTTCGAGTGACCGATGGCAGTGGCACGCAGCTTTGGTGTTCCGGTTGCACAAACGGCGCCGGGGTCATCATCGGACCAGACAAACAGCCCTTGAAAACCGAGTTCCTGGACTTTGTACCCGAAGGCGCGACCGAGGCACTGTATCAGCCACATTACAATCTGATTGATGATGAGACACAGGTCCAAATCTACGAAGAGCTGACGCAGAACGCCAAAAGGGAATTCACGACCAGCTTCGTCCATCGGGTCTATCACCCGAAGGACAACCGGTTACTGCCATGGGGGGCAGCCGAACCCGGCACGGAAGCGTTCGTGAAACGGTTTGGCACGTCAGAGGTCACAGCCGCCTTCATGAAGGCAACAATGCCAGAAGGCCGGGCAGAGCATGATGAGGGCGTGAAAGCGGGAAAAGATGAACTGACCTACAAGATCGCGCTGCCATCCGGTGTCGACGCCAAGGATGTGACCGTCGCGGCCACACTCTATTCTCAGGCCATTCCGCCCTACTACCTCAAACAGCGCTTTGAAACGGCACCAAATGGTCCGGCAACACAGCGCCTGTACTATCTGGCCAGCCGCCTAAAAACCAAAGGTACATTGATCGAAGATTGGAAGCTGAAGATACAAGGGGACAGTGCTCAACTGCGCTAAAACCCCCATGCGCTTGCGTTTGTAAACGCTTTGCTTGGTCAAACCCGCAATTGCATTTTATCCAGCCGAACGACACACCTTATGGTTGATTTTTTGAGCCTTTGCGTAGACGCTTGTCTCGAAGGAATTTTTTAAAGAGGTGTATTGTGTCAGATCGTTCAGATTTCAAATCCCGTCGCCAGTTTCTTGGCATGGCGTCAAGCGCAGCATTGATCGCAGGGGCACCTTGGCCCGCGCGGGCGAACATAAATACACAAAATGTCTACGAACTGGCAGCATCCGACGCTGCTGTTGCCAAAGTGCGGATTTACCCCGCGCTGGGCATTTGCCGCGTGGGGGGATCACCAAAATGGTTTTATGCGCCCGAAGTGCCGGGTCTGCCACCGCAGCCCGAGGATGGAAATTTCAAGGACGGGCTTGAGAAGGTCAAAAAGCAGGTCCAGCGCTTTCGCGTCTATGCCTTTGACGCAGAGGACAGGATCATTGGCGAAGTCACGGGCGAGGACATCACGTGGGGCGTCCATTTGGCCAACACAAAGGCGAACTGGTACGGGTTCAACAATCCTCTCGACAATGGTGATCTGGCCCCCGGCCTGCCTTCGCAAAAGCGCAATCAATACTTTGTCACGAATGCGGACCGCGAAGAAAACCTGATCATCGACGGTGGCGCGCGCGAAATTTCGGGACTTGGCACCAATCAGGCTGGCAACGATTCCAACTACCAATTCGAAGGGACGTTCTGGGGTGGGCAGGCTGACGCAATCTCGGTCGGTTTGGGTCAACTTCGCACCGATGATGCCGGGCGCTTGCTGGTGGTCCCACCGGACGGCGTGTCCAATTCACCCAGCAATGCCGCAATCACAAGCTTTGCAGACAACAACGCTTGGCATGACGATTGGTGCGATGGACCGGTCACCGCGCTGGTGCAAATTGGCGATCAGATGCTTGAGGCTGAACCGTCATGGGTGGCCTGTGTCGGTCCAAACTTCGCGCCGGAAATTCCCCCCATTACCACGCTCTATGACTTGGTCGCCGACCTGAACGTGCAGGAAGGTTGGTCAGACGCGCCAGCGCTTCCGATCTCATTCATGACATACATCTACCCAACCTTCAGGCGGGTTGCGTTGATGGAGTGGGTGACACAAGCCGCTAACTTGCGTCAGGGCTGGATGGCGATTGGAGACCTGAGCGACCCTGCCTACGTGGCGCAACTTGCTGACCCGTCGCCAGAGAATGCCGCGTTCAGACAATCCATTTTCGATCTGTTCCGCAACCCTTACAACCTGACTGACACGTCCTACATCGAAGAACGACTGAAGATCCCCTATATGCTGGGCGACGGCGTGAATTATGACGGCAGTCCCCTGCAGTGGTTCCAGTTCCCCAAATTGCAATATGACTATCTAGTTGCTTGGGCGGCGGGTGACTTTGTCGACGATTATGACGGACAATTCCCCGAGGATCCGATAGCAGACTACCAAAGCTTCGATGACATCCCGCTCGAATTGCAGCCGGGGGCGCTGACCCAAGCCGCGCTCGAACCCTGTTCCGGAGGGGCGTTCCATCCCGGGGTGGAACTGACCTACTACCTGCGGCTCAAAGAGATGTATGCGCGCAACTACGATGAAACAGCTGAACCATTCCGCATCGCGCATGGGGATCGACCAAGCCTGAACCAGAACCTTGGCCGTTTGTTGACGCCCGAGATTGCATTCGGAGGATTTGAAGATACGCCGCCCGCAATCGGACCACAGATGGCAGGCGACCTGACCCGGTGGATGGGCCTGCCATGGCAATGCGATGCGTTCAGTTGCCAACAGGTGCTGCTGCAGCAGAACTATCCCACCGCCGTGTGGTGGCCAGCCTTGCTGCCCATCGATGTGTTGCCCGAACCCTACTACGCCGCCAGCCTTGATGAGACCCTGACCGAAGCCGAGCGGGACAAGTTCCTTACAAGCCGGGTCAACTGGTCGCGTGGCGTCGCAGGCATCGGGTACCACGCCAATTCCAGCTACTGGGATGGGATCACCAACATGATCACTGTGTGGGAACGGATGGGGTTTGTCGTCAGGATGCCGTCACCCCAAGGTGATGTGTTTGTCGAGATGCAGCACGCCGACAACATGGAAACCCGGTTCGATTGGAACCCGAGCCAGGGGATGTTGCCCAATTGATCCATCAGGTTGCCGTCCTCGGGGGCGGGATCGCGGGGGCCGCGGCTGCGTTGCGTTTGGCGCAGGGCGGCCTACACCCCGTTTGGATCGCGCAGAACCGGCAGGATACCTTCAAACCGGGCGAACACCTCAGCGCCGCCGCCATTCCGCTGCTGAAAACACTCGGATCAGACGCGATGCTGCGGTCCGAAGTCCACCGGCATGCCCACAGCACCTATTCGGCTTGGGGCAGCGACATGCTGGTCGAACGCAATGCAATCGTTCATCTCGAAGGCCCACCTATCGTCCTGGATCGCGGCGCGTTCGAGGATGCCCTGACGGCACAGGCGGTCGCTGCGGGTGCCCAACGGATTGAACAGGACGTTGGCAACCTGCGCGTTGCCGACGGGCTTTGGCACCTGGATGCCGGTGACAATCAGATCAAGGTGGGTTTCGTGTTCGATGCCACCGGACGGAAGGCAATTGTCGCATCAAAGTTTGCAACCCGGTTTCAAGCCGACAAACTGAGCTGCCAATACGCTTTGTTCACCAGCTCGGCGCTGGAAGACCCAAGGCCCGTCACACTGATCGAGGCCGAAGCGCGCGGATGGTGGTACATGTCCGTCTTGGCTGACCAACGCGTCATTGTGAACTTCTATTCAGACGCGGACTTGCCCGGGTTTGACAACGCGCAGCTCGAGGAAAATGCGCACCGTACCAAGGCCATATCAGCCTATCTCTCGGACTACGGTTACCGGATAAGCGGCGATGCCAAGCGGATCACGACAAACAGCAGCTGGATCGCCCCCGCCATCGGCGCTGGGTGGGTCGCGATAGGAGACGCGTCCGCAGCGTTTGACCCTCTTTCGTCGCACGGCATGACAACTGCACTTTGGTCCGCCATACAAGCTGCGGATGCGTTTGTCGCGCAGGATCGGGGCAAGATGCACGCCTACGCCGAAAGTGTTGCCAAGGGGGTCGAACAGTATCTGACGGCATTGCATCAGGTCTACAGCACCGAACAACGATGGGTGGATCGCCCGTTCTGGGCACGCAGGGCCGGCACATATGCCAAAACAGGCAAGGTGCCGAAGGCTGAGAATACTTTTTGATTTCTTTTGCTTGGCGGGTAAACGGGTCCAAGGGCAGATCATCTGCCACATTCGAAACAGCTTCCGGGTGTCTCCATGCGCGCAGCCGTCGTCCGCACATTCAGCCAAGACTTGTCGATCGAAACGGTGGCCGACCCGGTTTGCCCCGACAACGGCGTCGTTCTCGAGGTCGCGGCCTGCGGCGTTTGCCGATCCGACTATCACGGATGGACGGGTGAACATCCTCGCGTCCAAGACGGATCGATCCTCGGCCACGAATACTGCGGCACGGTGGTCGATGCGGGACCACATGCGAAACACGCGCTGGGCGACCGGTTGATCGCACCTTTCATCCTGTCTTGCGGCGACTGCCCAGCCTGCCACACCGGTGTGTCCAATACCTGCGAAAACCAGGTGGTGCCGGGCTTCGGGGTGCCGGGCGCCTATGCGGAATACGTGGCCGTGCCATTTGACCACAATCTCGTGCATCTGCCCGATACGATGACACCCGCGCTGGCCGCCGGTCTGGGATGCCGGGTGACCACCGCGTGGCATGCGCTGACCGATCGGGCCAATGCGCGGGCAGGTGAATGGGTGGCCGTACATGGCACCGGGGGCATTGGCCTTGCCACGCTGCTCTTGGCCAAGATGCTTGGGGCACAGGTGGTTGTTGTGGACGTGGTCGAGGAAAAGCTGACCCATGCCAAGTCCCTTGGCGCGGATGCAGCAGTAAACGCAGCCGATACCGACGCGGCCGCTGCGATCCGGGACATCACCGGCGGCGGCGCCCATGTGTCGGTCGAAGCCCTTGGGATCGAAGCAACCACCAACGCGTCGGTGGATTGCCTGCGCACCTTGGGCCGCCACGTGCATGTGGGTATGCCAGCGGGTTCCGGCATGATGCAGGTGAACATGCGGGCGATCTATACCAAGCAGTTGTCGTTCTTCGGCACACGCGGCATGCCTGCGTGGAAGTACCCGTCGCTCCTGTCGATGATCGAGCGGGGCGATGTTGACCTGAGACCCATGGTGGCGCGCGAGGTTCCCTTGTCCGGTGCCAGCGCCGAATTGCGGGCCATGCATGGCCCCACCCCGCCGGGCACCGCTGTCATCACCAATTTCCAAGCCTAGCGTCCTAGTCGACGCAAAAGCCCCGCCTGCGCAGATACGCGCCAAAACCTGCACGTTCCGGCCGGCTGTATTGGCGCACCTTGTCGTCTGACCAAGTGTAGTGCTCCGCTTCTTCGAACGCTTCGACAAAACGCTGCTTTGCATATGGCTGCGCTTCGGCACGATCTGCGTCATAGGCGTGAACCGCGTCGCGCAGACCATCCTCCTGATACCGATCCGCATGGCACGTGACGCTCAACGGCAGTCGCTTTGCAATCTCGGGCGCCTCGCTCGGATACCCCAGCGCCAGACCGGCGAAGGGAAACACGTGATCCGGCAGCCCGAGCAACTCAGATACGGCTTGCGCGTCGTTCCGCACGGCGCTGATTGGGCAGCATCCCAAGCCCACCGCTTCAGCCGCTGTAACGAATGCACCAAGGGCGATGGCCGCATCTGCCGTCGCATTGATGACCGCATCCATATGATCATTGGCAAACGGCACGTCATGCCAGGTGTGCAACAACCGCTGACGCCGGTTGTTCCCGCAAAACACCAACAGCACAGGCGCCTGCGCGACCCACGCTTGGCCGGACACAAGCTTTGCAAGCTGTGCGCGCGCTTCGGGTGATTTCAACACAACGATGTCGCGCTGCTGCAGGTCACTTTTGGTGGGCGACGCCAGCGCAATGGCGCAGAGCGTTTGCAACAGATCGTCCGGAACCGGTGCCGCTTCAAAGGCGCGGCACGACCCGCGGGCCGCCATCGATTGCAGCAGCGGCTCCTCTGACATCCCCGTATCGGGCGCGTCCGAATAGCGTTCGGCCAATGCAGTGTTCAGGTCTGGTTCGGAACTTTGTGTCATCCAGCCATCCGGATCGAATAATTGTAAGCTTTTCTAACAAGAAGCTTCAGAAATTATCGCACTCATTAAGCAATTCTGTAAGCTATACTCTGACACGAAACATGCAGCCCGGGAAAGTCCCAGCCAACCATGACAGCACATTCGCTCAAGGTAACCATCGAACGTGGCCCGGACACGTGGGATGTGTTCGACGTGCCCGCATACGAAAGCCAAACCGTGCTCGACGTTGTGTCTTGGGTGCAGCAGAATGCCGACCCAACGCTCAGCTACCGGTTTGCGTGCCGTGTGGGGATGTGCGGCAGTTGCGCAATGATGGTAAACGGGGTGCCCCGGTGGACCTGTCGCACGCACATGTCCAAGGTCCTCAAGGACAACGCGGTTACTATTGGCCCTCTGCGCAATCTGCCGGTGGTCAAGGATCTGGTCGTCGATATGGACCCGTTCTTTGACAAGTGGGTCGGGGCCGAAGGTGTGCATCATGGCACCCTGACCCGCGACGACCCAATCGCCCCGGTAGACGAAACCAGCGAAGCACGGGTCGAGGCAAATGCCGGGATCGAATGCATCAATTGTTCGGTTTGCTATGCGGCCTGTGACACCGTTGCGGGCAACCCCGACTATCTTGGCCCGGCTGCGCTGCAACGCGCATGGACCTTGCTCAATGACGCAAAGGACGAAGGGCGCGTGGCCATCCTCGACGCTGTTTCGGGCAGTGGCGGTTGTCATAACTGCCACTCGATGGGCTCCTGCACCACCTACTGCCCAAACGATCTCGACCCGATGTCCGCCATCGCCGGTCTGAAACGCGAAACGGCCAAGTCGTTTTTCCGGAGGGGCCGCTAATGCTGAGCTTGCGCCTTTACATGCTGCAACGGATCACGGCCCTCCTGATGGCACCGCTGGTGCTCGGCCACCTCGCCGTGATGATCTATGCAATCCAAGGGGGGCTAAGCGCCGCCGAAATCCTGGGTCGAACCCAAGGGTCCATCGCCTGGTTTCTGTTCTACGGCCTGTTCGTTGCCGCCGTGTCGATCCACGGCGCCATCGGCCTGCGCACGGTTGTGCATGAGTGGGGCGGTTTGAAAGACACAGCGCTCGAGGTATTCATGTGGGTGGTGGGCTTTGCCCTCTTCGCACTGGGGGCACGGGCCGTCTGGGCCGTGACATTCGCATGAGGGCCGCAGGCATAACATCGCGGGTGCATCCCCTGTGGCTCGCCTATATCCTGCACCGGCTGTCGGGGCTCGGCCTCGCCCTGTTCCTACCCTTCCACTTCTGGATCCTGTCGCTGGCCCTGACGAACCCCGCGCGGCTGGATGGTTTTCTGGCGCTGACAGACATCGGAGCGGTCAAACTGGCAGAGGTCGGACTGGTCTTTCTGCTGGCCGTCCACATGTTCGGCGGCCTGCGCCTCATGGCGATGGAATGGCTTCCGTGGACGCCTCCGCAAAAGACGCTCGCCGCAGGTGCGACGGCCCTGTCCTTCCTGATTGCCACGCTCTTTCTGATGCAGGCGGTGTGACATGAAACTGAGCGATATCGAACGCCACGACACAGACATCCTGATCCTCGGCACCGGGGGCGCGGGCCTCTTCGCGGCGCTGCACGCACAACAGACCGCCCCCGAAGGCACCAAGATCAGCATCGCCGTCAAGGGGCTGATCGGCAAATGCGGCTGCACCCGCATGGTGCAGGGCGGCTACAACGTTGCGCTGGGCGGCGGCGACACGGTCGAGCGGCACTTCATGGACACGATCCAGGGCGGCAAGTGGCTGCCCAATCAGGACATGGCGTGGCGCCTGTGCGAACAGGCCGTGGTGCGCATCCGCGAGCTGGAGAACGAGGTCGGATGCTTCTTTGATCGCAATCCCGACGGGTCGCTTCACCAAAAGGCATTCGCGGGCCAGACCGCTGACCGGACCGTGCACAAGGGCGACCTGACGGGAATCGAGATCATCAACCGCCTGATGGAAAAGGTGCTGGCGAGTGGCGTCGAGAAGATGCAAGAACACCGGGCGGTGGGCCTCATTCCAACGAAAGATTGCTCCGCGCTGGCGGGCGTCCTGATGATCGACATGCGCACCGGACGCTTTCGTTTGGTCCGCGCCAAAACGGTGCTGATGGCCACGGGCGGTGGCCCAACCATGTACAAGTATCACACCCCCTCGGGGGATAAGACGATGGACGGCCTCGCCATGGCCCTGCGCGCAGGCTTGCCGCTGCGTGATATGGAGATGGTGCAGTTTCATCCCACGGGCCTCCTCGCTGGTGACCATACGCGCATGACTGGAACGGTGCTTGAGGAAGGGTTGCGCGGGGCAGGCGGGCAGTTGATCAACCACTCCGGCCAGCGCTTCATGTTCGACTACGACGGCAAGGGCGAGCGTGCCACCCGCGATGTCGTCAGTCGCGGCATCTATGCCGAGATGCGCAAGAACAACAATCCGGATCAGGAGGGTGTATTCATCTCCATGTCCCACCTTGGCCCGAACTGGGTGGCTCAGAAATTCAAAGGCATGGTCAAACGCTGCGCCGACAGCGGCTTTGATCTCGCCGCGGGCAAGGTCGAGGTGGTGCCGACGGCCCACTACTTCATGGGCGGTGTCGTGGTCGATGTGGACACGCGCACCGCGATGGAGGGGCTATACGTCGCAGGCGAGGACGCAGGCGGCGCGCACGGATCAAACCGGCTGGGTGGCAACGGGGTCGCCAACTCCACCGTCTACGGCGGCATCGCGGGTGACACGATGGGCCATGACGTGGGTGCGATGACGCTGCGCGACCCGGACGAGGACGTGCTGGCCGCCGAATTCGAACGCGCCACCTATCCACTGACCCGGAAACCCGACCTGATCCTGCCCCTGCGCAAACAGCTTCAGGAGTGCATGTGGGAAGAGGTCGGCGTGATGCGGACCGAGGCGGGGATGAAGCGCGGGCTCGATGGCATTGCGCAGGTGTCGGACGCGCTGATGAATGTAGGCGTGGATGCCAGCAATCTGGCCTTCAACCTCACCTGGCATGACTGGCTGAATTTGCGGTCACTTTGTGATATCTCAGAAGTCATCACCAAGGCCGGAATCGCTCGCGAAAACTCCCGTGGGGCGCATTATCGCGAGGACTTCCCCGAAGACGGCGGGTTGGAGAACAGCGATTTCACAGTCGCGACCCTCGAAAGCGAAGAGGTCAACGTCACCCGCGAACCCGTTCAATTCACAATCGTATGTCCCGGCGAAACGATCTTGCCAGAGGGTGAACCAGAAACGTTGGTGGCGGCGCAATGAACCAACTAACTGATCAAATTCGAGCTGCTGTCCTAGATGCCGACGGATCTTGCAGAGACGTCAACTTTGTGGGTGTGGAACACGTCTGTATCAACGAAGTCTACAAGTACTTTGACGAGCATTTCAAAACCATCAAAGTGTTTGACCAAGACGGTAAAGACGTTGCTTTCGATCAGCTTTCAGAACCTGCCTGTTCCACCTCTAGCGCGTTACTCATTTTACTCCAATCGGGAAGAGCAGTTTTTGGGCAAGCGCAGTGTTACGTCGAATGGATGGATGACGGCAGTGCGGATGTGGAATTCACTTTCTTTCCAGAGGATGTCAGCGATGTAACCGGTGTTCTATCTTTTCTCTATGATCTCAAGATAGAACTGAGAGCAACTCGGTTTTGGGTCAGATACGAGGATGCTCAATGGACTCCAGAAACGGAACGCGAACTCAGCAGTGTAATCTTCGATTCAGCAGAAACGCTAACTTAGGTCTCACGTCATGATCCCCATCTCCCTCATCCAATCCACCGCCGAGGTCCTCATGGACAAGGCGGCCATCGAAATCCCGCAAGACTACCTCGATGGACTGCAACACGCGGCCAAGACCGAGGATGGCGACCTGTCCTCCTTCGTCCTCAAGGCCATGCTCGACAACTACGAAGCGGCCAAGGAAGACCGCCGCGCCATGTGTGGCGACACCGGCGTGCCGCGCTGGTTCGTGAAGATGGGGAACGACGCCCGGGTCGAGGGCGGCATGGTCGCGCTTGAAGCTGCTCTGCGCCGCGCCACGGCCAACGCCACCAACGGCGTGCCCCTGCGCCCCAACCGCGTGCACCCGCTGTGGCGGACGGATCACGACAACAATGTCGGCATTGGCGCGCCCGAAATCGAATACGGGTTCGAGCCGGAAGGCGAATGGATCGACCTGATCACCGTGCACAAGGGCGGGCTATTCGGCACCGACTACCGGATGCTGTTCCCCAGCGACGGCATTCAGGGGATCAAGCGGTTCTACCTCGACAGCCTCATGGCGTTCGGCAAACGCGGCCTCGCCTGCCAACCGGCCATCATCGGGATCGGCCTGGGCGGGTCCAAGGATATCTGCATGACATTGGGCAAACGCGCTTCGACCCTACGCATCGTGGGCAGCCGCAATTCCGACCCGCGGATCGCCGAGATGGAGGATGAGTTCAAGGACCTCGGCAACTCCATCGGCATGGGCGCCATGGGCTTTGTTGGCAAGAACATGGTGATCGATTGCAATATCGAGGTCGGGTACTGCCACACGGGCGGGATGCCTATGTCGGTGCACGCCTTCTGCCTCTCATCCCGCCGCGCCGTCGCGCGCATTCATGCTGATGGCCGGGTGGAACATCGCACCGATCCCGACTGGTTCACTGACTACCAGCGCCGCGAAACCGTTGAATGGGAACCACAGCGAGAGGCCGCGGAATGAAGGTCCTCGTAGTTGGTGCAAATGGGGACATCGGTCAAGCTGCCTGCGACGCCTTGTCTGAACGCAACGAGATCATCCGGGCCGGGCGGTCTTCGGGCGATGTTCAAGTCGATATCTCCGATCCCACTTCCGTAGCCGAGATGTACAAAAAGGTCGGCCCATTGGATGCGCTTGTTTCTACAGCAGGCGATGCGCATTTTGCGGCACTTGTGGATCAGACCAAAGAAACCTTCATGATCGGTCTCACCCAAAAAGTGATGGGTCAGGTCAATCTGGTTCTGCAAGGCTTGGATCATCTGAACGACGGCGGTTCATTCACTTTAACAAGCGGTGTATTGGATCGAGATCCGATCCCGATGGCCACAAACGCCGCCGCTGCCAATGGGGCCTTGGGTGGCTTTGTGAAGGCCGCCGCGCTTGAGATGCCACGCGGTTTGCGCATCAATGTGGTCAGCCCTGAAGTGCTCGAAGCCTCCATGCCCCGCTATGGCAACTGGTTCAGAGGGCATATCCCGGTGTCGTCGCAAAAGGTCGGAGCGGCATATGTGAAATCCGTCGAAGGTGCCGTGACGGGCCAAGTTCTGATCGTGGAGTGAAACATGCGCGAAATCGTTCTATCGACCACCCCAACCGGTGAGGCCATTGCCGACCTGCGCCTCGGTGATGTCGTCTACCTCGATGGCCTGATGTACACAGCGCGCGAGGGTGTCTACATGCGCGCGCTCGAGGACAAGGCGAACATCCCGATGGAATTGCCCAGCCAATCGGCGGCGAATTTCCACTGCTCGCCTGCCGCCCGCATCAACCCCGATGGCAGCTTCGATATGGGGGCCGTCACCGCCACCGCCTCCTTCCGCTTTGCCAAATGGCTGCCGGAATGGATGGCCAAGACCGGGGCCAAGCTGATCGTGGGCAAGGGCGGCATGACGTCCAAAGACTACAAAGAATACTTCGTCCCAAACGGAGCCGTCTACCTGTCCACGGTGGGCTATGGCACCGGTGCCTTGCTGGGTCGCGGCGTGGAAAACGTCGAAGCGGTGCATTGGAACGAGGAACTGGGCCTGGCCCAAGCCATGTGGGTCATCAAATGCAACCGCATGGGACCCTTCATTGTGGCATCAGACCTGAACGGCGACTGCCTGTTTGAGCGCGAAAACGCCAAGATTGCCGAAAACGTGGCCCGGGTGTACGAAGGCACCAAACCGGCTGTCCTCAAACGCTACGGCGAAAGTGACGACCGCACGGACGAGGTGATCTGAAGCATCCATGCCCGACCTGTTGCTGATTGCGTTTGCAAGCGCCGTTTTACTGCTGGCAGGCACGGTGAAGGGTTTTATCGGGTTGGGGATGCCGACAGTGGCCCTGACCCTGCTCACATTTCAGCTTGATACCAGGTCTGCCGTGTCGTTGGTCGTCGTCCCCATGCTGCTCAGCAATGTTTGGCAGTTCTCGCGTGGTCCGGACAGGCTCGGGTGTGTCAAACAGCATTGGCGCTATGCGGCCATTCTGACCCTGTTTGTGGCCGCAACCGTCTGGTTCAGCCAATCCGCACCCGACATATTTCTGCGTGCGACCTTGGGTGTTTTCGTTCTCGCGTTCTGCTTTCTCAGCTGGCGCAACATGGTGCCTCCCATCCCGGCGCACCGGGTGCGCTTGTTCGAAGGGTTAAGCGCCGTAATCGCCGGTTTGATCGGAGGCTTGACGGCCGCCTGGGCCCCGCCCTTGGTCATGTATCTGACCGGCCTCCGGCTCGACCGCGACGCCTTTGTACAGGCACTTGGCTTTCTGATCTCGGCAGGCAGCGTCTCGATCTTTATCATGTTTGTTGCCGTAGGACACAGTTCGGCCCCGGATCTGGCAGTCTCCACTTTCTTGCTGATCCCGGCGCTTATCGGTTTTTCAGCAGGCGAGCGCTTGAGGCACCGGACGAACCCGGAACAATTCAGGACACTCTTCCTGGCAGCGTTTTCGGTGTTGGGTGCAAATCTGGTTTTGGGCGCGCTCTTGGGCTGACACACGCCTACGTCAATTCGCTCAAAAGCAGACCTGCCCCCATCGCAAGGGTCAACAGGATCAGCAAGCGACGAAAGCCGATATCGCTCAGCCGGCGAAACACCATGATCCCAACCTGTGCAGCGACCAACCCGCAGGGAATTGTGATCATCAGCGCATTCACCGCAGCCTGATCATACGCCCCCTTGAAGAAAAGCAACGTGACCGTCGTGCTCAGAATGACCATGTTCAACGGCTGCATGACAGCGCGCGTCTCGGATTTGGTCCACGGGCGCACAGACAGCCACATGGCAGGCAAAGCACCCGACACACCAGCCGTACCGCCAAGGACACCGCCCAGAAAACCAACAATCACGTCAATGATGGGGGTCCTGCGTGAAAATGACGGCAGCGCCGCGCGAAAACCAAAATATCCGCCGTAGACAATCAGAAACACGGCAATCCCGATGCGCAGCGTCCCGGTGTCAATGACATCCAACAACAGCAGGCCAAGCGGCACACCCGCAAGCCCGGGCAGGATGAAACGGGCCAAACGGTCCGGACGGGCAAAGATGGACGCACGCACAATCCACAGACCTTGAAGACCCACCAGCACGGACATCAACGCCACGATGGCAACAGACGTCGTGGGTGGCAAAACAACCAGGTAAAAACCCAGTGCAAACAATGCGGTGCCAGTGCCGGACAAGCCGTTGATGAAACCACCCGCCGCAGCCCCCAGCGCAAGAAACAGGATCATGTCCGCGGTCATACGGTATCTGTGCCCTGCGGTCGCACAGCCGCGATAGCCCCGGCCAGGGCATCGAAAATCTCATCAACGGCCCGCATCTTGATCTGATCTTCCGGGAAGGCCAACCCAAGCACCCGGGTCGGTGCGTCGGCACCAAGGCTCAATCGCTTCACGGGTACATTCTCCAACGGTTTCACGGCAAGATCGGGCACAATCGACACACCCAGGTTGGCATGCACCATGCTGACAATGGCTTCGGGCGTATCCAATTCCATTGCCTCGGTCACGCGGATACGCTTCGACCTGATCCAATTGTCAATCAAGACCCCCAGCACCGCATTCCGGTTGAAGCGGATGTATGGTTTGGTCGCAAGCAACCGCATGGGGTCATCTTCCTGCTCTTCCATGGCAGCGATCAATTGCATCGGCTCTTCAGTCAACGGGCGAAACACGATGCCCACGGGCATGAGGTGAGGTTTGGTGATGATCGCGGCATCCAGATGGCCGCGTTCAATATCGGCCAGCAATGTACCCGTCAGCCCGGGGCGGATGTGCAGGCCCACCCGTGGAAACCGGCCTTTGAATATGGCCATGGCCTGCGGCGTCAGCCCTGTCAGCGTCGTGCCAAGGGCGCCCAGTTTCAGCACACCGCTCAACCCACCATCGGCCAGCACGGACGGAACAAGGGTGTCATAATCAGAAATCAGCTTGCGCGCCTTTGCCACAACTTCATGCGCAACGGGGGTCAGCTCGGGTGTCCGCGTTGAACGGTTGAACAGGGCAAGGCCCAGCTCGGCCTCCAACGCGCGCATTTGCTGACTGACAGCGGCATGGGTGACGTGAACGGCGTCTGCCGCAGCGCTAAACGTCTTGTTGTCCGCGACCGCAACAAGGGTGCGCAGCAATCGAATGGTCATGTCACCCGCACCGCCTGAAAGTCAGTCTTTCAAACTCCATGGCTAGCGTCGCAAAGCCGAAAGATCAAACTGCAGCCCGAAGCGGACACCGCTGGAATGGCCCATACGTTAGATCTGCGGGACGAAAGCCCGTGCATTCAGATCACAGACCAGACCGGAATCAAGCCGAAGGCGCCGGTCCAACACAAGCCCGTCCCGGCGGGCTGGTGTTTCGGCTGCTGCCCCGAACAGAATTTCTGTGGAATGTGCTTGGCGACCCAAAAGCGCTACCAAATGAGCGGTGCGACACCACCCCACGGGCTTGCGTTGGTCAGGCTCAAGGTCCGCAGTGCGGGACAAAGCGGACACATGCAAGTGCCTTACAACCTGTCTTTCCGACGAAGGTTTGACAGGATCAAAGAAGGGCCATGTCACCAGTCAGAGTGTCAATTTCAGCATCCGTCGCCGGGCCAATACCCAAGCAAGTGATTGTACCCTGTGCAAGAAGCGTCTTACCAACATCTCGAATGAGGCAGGCAGGCAATGACTTGGTTTGCGCTTCGGAATGCAATTTCTCCAACTCCAGTTTCGAAGCGCATTTAAGCACAATTTTTGGCATTCCGCATTCAAGCCAATCTTCCCGCATACTTTCTGCTGCAGCAAGAAAAGCCGATACTGATTCATGCGCAACCTGTACCGCGAGCTTGCCTTTAGGCAGTCTCAGCGCATCGTTCACGACAATAACCTGTTTCATTGAAACACAGTGCCCGCATTCCAGAGGCGCGACAACTCGATTGACCGCTTTGGAGTTGATAGTTCATTATTAGACTTTCAATTCCACTGAGGGCTCAAACCGAACTTGCGGAGGTAGCCCTTTCTCAGCCTCGATGACGGTTGTGCGGACGAAATTGACCTTCGCGGTATTTCCGTGGAGTTCCGCTTCATCACTTGCGGTCAGAATTCCTGCTTATCCCGGATTCGCTACGAGAACTTTCTCGACCGAAAATCCATCGGTTGCTCAGGGTGGTGGTTGCAATACTGGTAGCCGTCGAACCGCATGACTATCTGTCTGGTGTTCTGAAAGCCATTTCTGACGGACACAAACAAACTAACATCAACGAGTTGCCGCCCTGGAATCAACCTAAAACCGTGTAGCCGGCGCACCGCTTCCCAGGCAATGAAATCGGTAAACTAACAAAACTACCGAGATCCATATTGCGAGAGCCATTTCTCAAGGCGGCCTGGATCACCTTGGATCCCGAGAGCCATTTGACTCTTGTCTCCGCCGATTGAGGTCTGTCCAGCATAGGGAGGATTGAACAGGGTTCCTATGGCAGTGCCTGGTGCAAACCCAAAACGACTGCGGAATGCGCGACTAAACTGACTGGCGCAAAGAAATCCCCAGTGTTCCGCAGTCCGTGTTACTTCTCCGCGCTTCGGAGCTGCCTCGGCGAGATCGCTGAGCGCACGCTCTAGTCGTCTGTTTAGAATGTAGCGGGCGATACCGCCATACCCGGAAAAATCCCTAAAGACAGTCGCGCGAGACGCACCAAAAGCTTTCTGTAGAGTGGCGGCGCTGAGATCAGGGTCGCGCAGATTTCGCTCCAAGAAATCACGCATAGATCGAGCTCTGGCCTGCTGCATCTTGCTTTCGTTTTGTGACATCGCCCCACCTTCCAGCAGGCCGCGCACCAATCCGGCAAAACCTGAAGCGATACTGCTGGCGTCTTCGATGGTAGCTTGGTGAAGCTGAGAGTAGGTCGTCGCCATTGTGGAACTCAAGATGCGCCCTGCAGCGCTATCCAAACAGAAGTTAGTCTGAGCGTTCATTTGACCCGGCTGAAAATCAATGGCTGAGTGGGGCAAGTACACGCCAAGTTCCTGTACGTCTCTAATGAACATGTCGATGGGCCGAGAGTAGTCAACAACCGTAAGTGCTCTTCGAGCTGAGTTTTCAAACTCCCCGGAATTGCTGTTTAAGAGCTGGTTGCCCGTCGTAAATTTTATTCGGACAAACCCGGACACATCGCTGTCCAATTGGCGCCGATGTCGGCTCAGAAAAAGGTTGCGAGAACGTGTTTTGGAGAAAACGATGTTGTCGGATCTAAAAGCGGTGGTCTGGAAAAAACTCCGGCCAAAATCGCCGTTGAGAGCGGCAATGTCGTACATATCACGTCGCGATGCGCGCCATTGCTCAATTGCGGCTATGAAAGAGTGTTCAGTGGGCTTAATCCTGTAGTATGGCAAACTCATTTGCTGACTCCGGGGATCAATCCAAGCGCTCCAAATTGAACGCGCGCTCACCGACCTACTTGGACTACTTGGCCTCTTGCAATCGACCAAAACACATCTAGCACTTGTGCAATTCTGGTTGGACTACCCGACCATGCAGGCATCTCAGGTGCGGGTTCGAACGATGCAATCGCGAATTGCTCCCGTTACTCGAGTGCACCATGAAGCAAGTCAAACTGAGGAGCAAGTTCAAGTGAGTGAATCTTGGCTTAGGTGCAGTTCGCCGATCATTCGGCAGCAATCGGCAGGTCTGGGCTCATAGCGGTCATTCGACCAAACTTTGCAAAGTCCACTTCCTGCGCTTTGCGCATTTCTGTTGTTGAGCCGAAGGTCAGAAGTCTCCCAGAACGAAGAGTATCCTGTCTCCAAACCCTAACAAACGGTAAAACCGTCTCCATAACCCATTGAAATTCCATGATCCGAAATCCGTCCCACCATGTGACACCTGATTTCTCCGGGGCCCATCACTCCTCGATCCGACCCCTCAGGGCCTTCACGTCCCCCCGCATTTTCTTGGCCTTCAACCGGCGTTTTTTTGATCCCAAAGTCGGCTTCGTCGCGATCCTTTTTTTCGGCGCCACCAGCGCCTTCCGGATCAGATCCACCAGCCTCTGCCGGGCAATGTCCCGATTTCTGGCCTGGCTGCGCGTCTCATCACATTGAATGATCAGCGCCCCCTCGGTCGTCCAGCGCCGCCCCGCCAGCCGCCGCAGCCGCGTCTTGACCGGGCCGGGAAGGGAAGGTGACCTTGCCGCCTCAAACCGCAACTCAACCGCCGTCGCCACCTTGTTCACATTCTGCCCACCGGGACCCGATGCGCGCACAAACTGCTCGCTCAGTTCCCAATCCTCAATGGCGATGTCGTCGTTAATCCGCAGCATGGCCTTGGATACACCGAGTGGCGCGCACGAAAAAGGGCCACCCGGTGGGCGGCCCTTCTCGAAATGTTTCGGAGGTTGTGCCGGTTAGATCAACCGACCAACTTGGCGGTCTGCACCGCGAAGGACTGCCTTAGCAGGAGACCTCCCAAGCTGTTCCGACACCTCTCTCCAATACCTTTCTCGACACTGGATCACCTCCTTTCAAATGTTGAACTCAAAGTGATGGTGGCACAGCCCCTGCAAAAGTCAACAGGTTTAGGTCGCGGTGCCGGCGCGTGCGGTCACCCAGCGGAAGGGTGCCAATGCAATAAGCGCCAGCGTCAGCTTCACCATCCAGTCGGCAACGGCCAGGGACACCCAAAGCGGGACCTCGGGGCCGACGCCAAGCAGCGGCAGAACCTCGCCCGCCCAGGATACATCGTTGCCGGGCTCAAGCCATGTCAGGCTGGCTGAGAATGCGAGGGTAAAGAAAATGGCCGTGTCGACCGAACTGCCGATGATGGTCGAGGCCAGCGGCGCTTTCCACCATGTGCCATTGCGCAGGGCGGAAAAGATGCCGACGTCCAGCAACTGGGCCGTCAGGAAGGCGAGGCCAGAGCCAATAGCGATGCGGAAGGTCACGGCGGGGTAGGTGAACCCGTCACCCTGCAACATGATCTGGGTGCCG
The DNA here is from genome assembly GCF_947496075.1 of uncultured Tateyamaria sp. Taxonomy (GTDB): domain Bacteria; phylum Pseudomonadota; class Alphaproteobacteria; order Rhodobacterales; family Rhodobacteraceae; genus Tateyamaria. The sequence goes on along the minus strand of NZ_CANMBJ010000004.1, from coordinate 509,920 downwards.
ATGAGCGAGCAGAACACGCCAACGATGAAGCCGACAAAGACGACCGTGCGGGCCGGGCCCGCGCCATAGACCCGGTTCATGATGTCCGTCACAAGGAAGGCCAGCGGGTAGGTGAATGCTCCCCAGGTCAGCCAATTTCCAAACAGGAATTGAACAAGGATGTTCGAGGCCACGACGATCATGGCCATGGCAATGATGCCGGGAAGGTGTGCGCGTGTCATATCTGGTGCCCGTTTTTGCAAGGTAGCGGCGACTTGGCCCGGCAACATGCCGGACGGGCGCCTCTTAGTCGCAGGTGGCGCCGCCCGCAAGGGTTTCCGTCAGGGCGTATTCGACCAGTTCCGTGCGCTGAACCGATATGAAGTTGTCATCTGACACCATGGTCAGGCAGGTTGCGCCGCTGTCTGACTGCCAGATCGACAAGCCTTCAAGATTGTCATGCCGGCCGGCGCCGGTGGTCAGCAACGTTTCTGCAGGCATGCCCGGTTGGTTGGGGTCCATGCGTCGAACCCGGTTACGAAAGCCGAGCGGCGTAAACGTACGTTCCAGGATATAGAGCCGCCCGTCCGGTCCGATATCCGCGCCTGCAGGCAGGAATGGCCCCGTGCGCGGCAAGGTTGCAATGATGTCCCAAGTGCCGTTTCGAAAGCGATAGATCGGGAACGGGCGCGCCAGGCCACCCGACCGTTCCGGCAGCGTATAGAGCGTGCCGTCGTCATCCGCGGCCAGTGCCTCTAGCGACCCATTCGGATGGTATGTTGCGAAATCCGGGTGAGGGGGGACCCGCGTGCCATCCTGTGCAGCAATGGCCGCTGGCCCTTCATAGCTGAAATACAGCGTATCCCCGGCGCGCGCCAACCCTTCGCTGTCGCTGTTGGGATAGGGCTGACTGGCCGGTTCAATTGTGATGCTGCGGGTCGAGCGATCCAGGGTCAGCGCAAAGGCCGTGCCCCGATCCGATAGAACGATTGCCGAATTCGATTCTGACATCTCAATAGCGGACAGACCACCAAAATCCTTCCGGTCCGATGCAAGCGGCCAGCGTTGGATGAAGGTGAGCGGTTCGGCAAGCGCAGCTGTTGCCGACAGGATCAGCGCGATGCCAGAACGCCAGAGCATTGTTGCGGCAAGTCTCCTACACGCAGTTCGCGGCGCGGTCTGGGTTTGGGGGCGTTCGGGTCGGGTGGGGGCGGATTCAAGATATTGTTCACCCACTGCTGCGCATCAGCACATCCATCACCGGGGGGCGGGGCGGCCTGATCTACGCAGCCACGTGTGCCCGCGGGACAGTTGAGGCGGACATGGAAGTGATAGTGGTGTCCCCACCAGGGACGGACCTTGCGCAACCAGCTCCGATCGCCTTTTTCATCCTTGCACATCTGCACCTTGGCGCCGGGGAAGACAAAGATACGCGCCGTGCGGCCGTCGCTGGCGGCGGCCTTGATGATCTCGTGATGGGCGCGGGTCCAGCTGGAATTCGTATAGGCACCGGACGCGCGACGGGTCGAGATGGAGCTGATGTTTTCACGCTCGGCAGCGGACAGTGTCAGGTTCCGAGCTGGTAACATCCAGATGTCAGCATCAAGGCCGATCTGGTGACTGCGGTGCCCTGTCAGCATTGGGCCGCCCCGTGGCTGGCTCATGTCACCGACATACAGGCCGGACCAGCCCGGTTGAGCAGCGGCCTTGCGGCTTAGGTCCTGCACATAGTCCACCAGTTCGGGATGCCCCCAGTTCCGGTTGCGCGACAGGCGCATGGCTTGCCATGTCGGGCCGGTTTCGGCCAGTTGCACGCCACCTGCCAGACATCCCCTGGAATACCCGCCAAAAGGCGCAGCCATCTGCGCCGAGGCGCGACGCTTGCCACCAAACTGTCCCTTGGCGATGTTTTGCAGCGTGGCAGGGTCCACATCCGGTGTGGGCGTGCCGTCAATGTCAGTCCCCGCGCCGCTTGTGCAGGCGCAGAGCAGGAAGGCGGTGATCAGGGTAAGGGAACGTCGGATTTTGACCATTGGGCGTGGTCTCCTTCGGGGTGCACGTAGCGCAACAGGTACAGGCCAAGGATAAACAGCAATATGACCGGAACATAACCCAGTTGTGCATTGCCTGTCAGCGTCGAAAACAGACCGATCAGGAATGGCGCCAGAAATGCAGTGGCCTTGCCCGACAGAGCAAACAGGCCAAAGGCTTCGGTTGGACGTTCGGGGTGTGTGTGCCGCACCATCATCGACCGGGATGCGGCATATATTGCGCCGCCTGCACCGCCGATGGCAGCGCCGCAGAAATAGAACACCATGTCCGGCAGAGCTGATCCGTCGGACAGCGGAATGATGCCGAAAAGGCTGGTCCGGTTCATGCCAACGATGACGATGGTGACGCCAATCAGGATGAAACAGCAGGCCTTGATCACCGGTTTGGGGCCGAACCGGCCATCAAAGATTCCACCGATTTGTGTTGCCACAGCCGCGGTGATTGCCCCGACGATCCCAAAGATGCCGATCTGAATGATGCTCCATCCAAGGACCAGCGTGGCATAGACGCCGCCCGCCGAATACAGCGCGTTCAAAGCATCGCGGTAGAACATCGACGAGATAAGGAAGTTCAAAAGCGATCGCCGTTTGACGGCACCGACCAGCGATTGCTTGAGATCGGCCATGGCCTCTTTCACGCCGCCTGTCCGGTTGGCTTGGCGTGGCTCGCGCACCCATCCGAAAAACGGGATCATGAAAACAGCGAACCATGCGGCGATGAAGGGGCCGACCGACCGCGTGCCCTCGCGGGTGTCGGGGTCAAGACCAAACAGCGGATCGCGCCCGATCAGTGTCTTGCCGCTGTCATTCTCGGCCAAAAGCAGCAGCATGATGAACAGCGACAGCACGCCGCCCCAATAACCGATGGCAGCCCCGTTGCCGGAGATGCGCCCGATCTCGTCCTTGGTCCCAAGTGACGGCAGGATTGCGTTGACGAAGATCAGCATGAATTCGGCCGCGATCAGAGCGATGTTGAAAGCGATCAGGATCAGGAACAGGGTGGATGCGTCTGGAAAGGTGAACCAGAGCGCCGCTGTCATGGCGACGTAAATCGCGCTGAACATCCAGATCCACGGCATCCGTCGCCCGGTGCTGTCTGCATAGGCCCCGATCAGGGGTGCGGTGAAGGCGATGAACAGGCCGGCAATGGTCTGACCCCAGAACCAAAGTGCTTGGCTTGAAGCCTTGGCGGCCTCAATATCCGTGGTTTGCGCTTCAAAATACGTGAAAGATACGGCTGCGAAATAGGGGCCGAAAACGAAGGTCAGCCCAAGCGTGTAAAACGGCTGCGTCGCCCAATCGAACGCCATCCAGCCCCAAATGCGCTTTCTCAGCCCAATCTCCGCCATGCCCCAAGTCCCTCGTCTTTTTGTTGCGGCGACCAAAGCAGGCCAAGGGGCATGTGGCAAGAAAAGGTTTAGGCGACAGACTTCAGGCTTGGGATGTCAGTTTCCTGCATTGGCGGCCATGGGCGCTGTGCCTCGGCCTTGATCCAGGCCGCGATCCAGCCGGGAATGGGGGGAGAGGTTGGGTCCTGGTTCATCGCTTCCAGCACCTTGTGCGGCGGTACGATCCCATTCTTATCCGTTACGGCCGATCGGTACAGGACATGGCTGGCGCATTCACCATCCGGTTTCCACATGGATTGTTCTAGGTAGGTGAACTTGTCGTCCCAGCACACGGCGCGGCTGCGCACCTCGAATTTCTGGAAGGCATGCAGGCGGCGGCGATAGCGCACAGATGACCCGGCCATGGTCAGTCCCCAGCGATTGGCCCTGAGCACATCAATCAGGCCTGCACGCTGGCCAAGGCCAAGGCGGCCCAGATCGTACAGCGTCAGGGCACGGCCATTGTTCAGCTCCATGAAGCCATCAAGGTCCCAGGGCCACACCCGGTGCTGTGTCACATGCAGGTCGGTCAATCCCAGCGGCAGTTGGCGGCGGGCTTTGACCATCTCTTTGGCAAGGCGAACGAATGGAAACATGAGCTTAACTCCTTGCCCACCTAGTTGCGGCGTTGCAGCGAAAGTTCAATGGGTGTTCCACGTGACCTTGCGCCACATGGGCGTACGGCCTAGGTCTGTGGCTGGAATAACGAAGGAAACCGCCCATGCTGGTGATCTATCAACTGCTCGATCTGGTTCTAAGCGTCATTTATGTGATCATGATCGTCCACATCATCATGAGCTGGCTGATCAATTTCCAGGTGCTGAACATGCACCAGCCCATCGTGGGGCAGATCTGGACGGGGCTGAACAGGCTGCTTGAGCCGATCTACCAGCCAATCCGGAGGTTCATGCCAGACACGCATCCGCTAGACCTGGCGCCGCTTGTGGCCTTTGTCATCGTGATCGCCCTGCGCAGCATCATCCTGCCGGCCATCTTCTTCTGATCCCCCTTGTTCACGGCCCGTTAAAATGTGAGTCTGTATCCAAAGAGCAGACTACATAAAATTTGACAGGGTTTCGGACATGGCCAGCGCTGCCACGCTGCTAGGGGATGTGTTTGGGTTCGACGGCTTCCGCCCCGGGCAGGAAGAGATAGTCGATGCCGTAGCGATGGGCGAAAACGCTTTGGCCATCATGCCGACTGGCGGCGGCAAATCTCTTTGTTTCCAATTGCCTGCGCTGATCCGTGATGGCGTAACGGTTGTTATCTCACCTCTCATTGCCCTGATGCGCGACCAAGTGCGCGCATTGCAGGAAGCAGGCGTGCAGGCGGGGGCCCTGACCTCGGGCAACACGCCGGAAGAGACGGACGCCGTGTGGGAGGCGCTGGAACGGCGCGAGTTGAAACTGCTCTATATTGCGCCCGAACGGCTGGCTGCAGGGTCGTCCATCGGGATGCTGCGCCGCATCGGCGTCAACCTGATTGCCGTGGACGAGGCCCATTGCGTCAGCCAGTGGGGGCACGATTTCCGCCCCGACTACCTCCGTATTGGCGAATTGCGGCGGGCCTTGGACGTACCGCTGGCTGCGTTCACCGCAACGGCGGACGCCGAAACGCAGGTCGAAATCATTGAGAAGCTGTTTGACGGCGTGCAACCGCGTACCTTCTTGCGCGGCTTTGACCGGCCCAACATCCATCTAGCATTTGCGGCCAAGAATGGCCCGCGCGCGCAGATCCTGAATTTCGCCGCCGCCCGCAAAGGGCAGTCTGGCATCGTTTATTGCGGCACGCGGGCCAAGACCGAAACGCTGGCCCAAGCGCTGCGCGAGGCGGGTCACGCTGCAATCCATTATCACGGCGGGATGGAGGCGGAAGATCGGCGCATCGCCGAACGCCGCTTCCAGCAAGAGGATGGATTGATCGTTGCGGCCACCGTGGCTTTTGGCATGGGCGTGGACAAGCCCGATATCCGTTGGGTGGCTCATGCGGATCTGCCGAAATCTATCGAGTCGTACTATCAGGAAATCGGGCGCGCAGGCCGTGACGGTGCACCTGCCGAGACGCTGACCCTGTTTGGTCCCGACGACATCAAGCTGCGCCGGAGCCAGATCGATGAAGGGCTGGCACCACCCGAACGCCGTATGGCGGACCATGCCCGCCTGAATGCGCTGCTTGGACTGGCCGAAGCGCTGGAATGTCGGCGCAAGACGCTTTTGGGATATTTTGGTGAGGCTGAGGTCACCTGTGGCAAATGCGATCTGTGCGATCAGCCGGCTGAAGTGTTCGATGGCACCATAGCGGTGCGCAAGGCATTGTCGGCCATGTTGCGCACCGAGGAATGGTTTGGCGCTGGGCATCTGATCGACATCCTGTTGGGGATTGAGACCGACAAGATCCGGCAGCGCGGCCATGACAGTCTGCCCACCTATGGCGTGGGCAAGGAATACTCGAAACCGCAATGGCAGGCGGTGTTCCGGCAGATGATGGGCCATGATCTGGTGCGGCCCGACCCGGATCGGTATGGTGCATTGCGTATGACGGATGCGGCCCTGCCAATCCTGCGGAATGAGGCGCAGATCACCCTGCGCAAGGACACGATCAAGGCGGCTGCTGCCCGCCGGCCAGCGGTAAAATCGATGGTGTCCGAGGAAGACGTGCCGCTCTTGTCAGCGCTCAAGGCCAAGCGCCGCGCACTCGCTGAGGCGGCCAAAGTGCCCGCCTACGTTATCTTTCCCGACCGTACCTTGATTGAAATGGCCGAACGGCGTCCCGCGGACCTGGACAAGATGGCGCAGGTCAACGGGGTCGGGGCCAAGAAGCTGGAGAAGTTTGGATCTGCCTTCCTTGAAGTGATCAATGGAGGGGCCGAGGCCGTGCACCCGTCGCGCCGCAAACTGGCGGGGCATACCGCCGGCACGATCTATGACCAATTGCTGGCGGTGCAGGCGGAATTGGCGCGTGGCAGGGATGGCACGGACAAACCGCTGAGCTGTTCGGCCTCTCAGTTGGCCAAGGTGGCGCAGCTGCGTCCAGATGATGATGCCGGGTTGGAGCGCTTGCTGGGTGATCGCAAGGCGGAACGTTTTGGTCCCGCGTTTCTGGACGTGCTGCGGGCCGCGGGCTAGATCAGCGAGAATAAAGATGAGGGGGCAGAGATGCTGGTGGTGATTTCTCCGGCCAAACGGCTGGATTGGGCAGAGCGGGACGTGCAGACGACGGCCCCAGCCATGCAGGACGACGCGGTGCGTTTGGCGCGGACGGCACGCAATCTGACATTGGGCAAACTCAAGTCTCTGATGGACCTGAGTGATGATCTGGCCCGCTTGAACCGCGACCGGTTTCAAGCCTTTGCCGACGATCCGGGTGCTGAAACGACCCGCCCCGCAATGCTCGCCTTTGCTGGGGACACGTATCAGGGGCTGGATGCGGCGTCACTGTCAGCGGATGACACGACCTATGCCCAAGACCATCTGCGCATTCTTTCGGGGCTTTATGGATTATTGCGTCCATTGGATGCGATCCAGCCTTACCGCTTGGAGATGGGCAGCCGGCTAAAGACTCGCCGGGGTGCCTCGCTATACGACTACTGGCGGACCGATCTGGCAAAGGCGCTGAACTCGCAGGCCGAACAGACGGGCGCTGATATGCTCGTGAACTGCGCAAGCCAGGAGTATTTTGGCGCCGTGCCCGAAAAGGCGCTGAAGCTGCAGCTGATCACGCCCGCGTTCATGGAGGACAAGGGGCAAGGACCAAAGATCGTCAGCTTCTTTGCCAAGCGCGCGCGGGGCGCCATGGCACGGCACATTATCCAGAACAGAATCACGGATCTGGACGGGATGCGCAGTTTCAATACGGATGGCTACGAATACAAACCGGACCTGTCTACGGATGCCAAACCGGTGTTTGTCCGACCCTATCCCAAAAACTAAGCGGCACCTTCTTTAGGCACTTCGCCAAAGGGCGGGGTGACGCCGTCGGGGCACATGTCGTGCAACATGCCGTGGATTTCGGGTTTGCGAAGGGGCTTGGTCAGGTAATGATCCAGACCGGCCTCCAGAATCCCCTTGTCGTCACCATCCATGGCATGCGCGGTGAGCGCAACGATGGGCACGTGGCCCCCGATCTCCTTCTCCTTCGCGCGGATCGTTTCGGTTGCTTCCTTGCCGTCCATCTTGGGCATCGAGATGTCCATGAAGATCAGGTCTGGTGAAATCTTTTCGAACATCTCGACTGCTTCGATCCCATTGTTCGCAAAATGCAGATCGATATCCGCATCCTTGACCATTTTGCCAAAGACGAGCTGATTGGTCTTGTTGTCCTCGGCTGCCAACACAATCATCCGTCGCGTTTCGACCGGCTTGGGAGAGGTGCCATTCGCACCAATTACGGGGCCAACGCTTTCAAGCCGTGCAAACAGGTCAGCGCGGGGCACTGGTTTCTGCATGATGGCATGCAGATGCTCGGCACCGGGGTCGTTGGTGGCAAAGCTCGGGTTTGAACTCAGCAACAGGATTGGCGTGTTCGCGCCCGTCACACGCACGGCCTCGGCCAGCTCAAGCCCGTCCATGTCAGGCATGTTGTGGTCCGTCAGGATCAGGTCGATGTCGGTCAACTGCTCAAGCGCCTCTTCACCTGAGGCGCAACACACAACGCCCAGACCCAGTTGCTCCAGCTGACGTTGAAGGATTGTTCGGTTGGCCTCAATGTCGTCAACGACCATCACACGCCGCAGCCCTTCCGGAACCGGGGGATGTTCTGGCAGTTTTGCCTCGCTCAGCTTGAGTGGAATGCGGAAACCAAAGACCGATCCGATCCCTTCCTCGCTACTAACCCAAACCTCGCCCTCCATCAGCGACACAAGTCGCTGTGATATGGCAAGGCCAAGCCCTGTGCCGTCGAACTGGCGATTGCGTTCGTTTTCGACTTGATTGAACTCGCCAAAGATGTGATCGATCTTGTCCTCTGGAATGCCGATGCCGGTATCCTCGATCACGATGGTCACATCCGCATGGCCGGCGTCCAGGTCCGGAACACCAGTGACACGTACCAATACATGCCCTTCGCTGGTAAACTTGACAGCATTGCCCATCAGGTTGGTCAGCACCTGCCGGATACGTCCCGGATCACCCACATACATGGTCGGAAGGAACAGGTCGTAATCCAGCAGAAGGGTCAGACCCTTGTCACGTGCGGAGGGCTGAAGCAGCATGATGATCTCGTGAATGCTGCGCTCAAGATCGAAGGGCTCAAGATGCAATTGCAGCTTCTGCGCCTCGATCTTGGAGTAGTCGAGAACGTCGTTGATGATGACAAGCAGCGCCTCGCCCGAGTTCTTGATCGTGTCGACATAGAGATGTTGTTCTTCACTTAGCCCCGTGTCCGCCAACAGTTCTGCCATGCCCACGACACCGTTCATCGGCGTTCGGATTTCATGGCTCATATTGGCAAGGAATGCCGACTTGGCGCGGCTGGCGGCCTCCGCCTCTGCCCGGGCCGTCTTGAGTTCCTGCTGGTAGCGTACGGATTCGGTGATGTTGAGGCCAAGCGAAACGATGTCCCCGGCCTGCCCACGCCGGTCAACCAGTTTGACATACTGATTGTTCCACAGCCGGACGGTCACCGGATCAGGTTGGGGTTGCATCCATCTGTCCAGCATCTTCTGCCGCCATGCCTGGGCGTCCATCCCTTCGGTGTTCACGATACCTTCGTCCGTCATCACCTGCAGAATGGTGACGTAGTTCACGCCGGGTTGAATCGCTTCGATGTTGTCAAAGATCGCGAGGTAGCTGGCGTTGGCCGCGATCATCTGGTTGTCGGAGTTGAAGAACGCAAAGCCATCGGTGATCGTCTGTACCGAATGCCACAGGCGGCGTTCGGCGATCTGGACTTTCTGATTGGCCTGTCCAAGCTCGGTTTTGACGCGCTCATTCTCGGTCTTGACCGTTGCCACCTCGGCCCGGGTTTCGACTATTTCTCCCTGCAGGGCGGCGGCATGTTTGCCCAGCTTGCGGTTGGCGGCTGACAGTTCGGCTTCCTTCAGCTCAAGCAAACGTTCCGCGGCCAGACGGCCGCGCCGCTCTTCTGCCAGTTTGTTTGCAAGACTCATACCGGTCCTCCGCCACACAAGATTCCCACATCATATGTCACGCCGACGGTGAAGAACCGCTTAACCGCTTCGGTGGCCCGTTGCGCCGCTCGCATGGGGCGTGCCAGACTGACGGCATTCTTAAATTGATTTTGGGAGCGGCATCATGCGCCACGCGTTGGTTGGACTGGTTGCACTACTTTGGGCAGCGGCGGCGTGGGGGCAGGGTCCGATACCGGATGATCGGTATATCGTGACCCAGGATGTCGACTATCCTGGCGAGGATCGCACATCTCTGTTCGATACAACCTTTGATGCCTGCGCGCGGGCTTGCAGCGCGGATAATGCATGCATTGGCTTCACGTTCAACGATCGGTCAAACGCTTGTTTTCCCAAGGCCCAGATCAGTGAAGAGCAGCCCTATGCCGGTGCGCGCTCGGCCAGACGGATTGTCATATCTGACGATCTGAAAACAGCGGCTGCGCGCCGTGCCGCTGCGTTGGATTTACCCGAGGCTGATTTTGATGAGGCGCGCGGATTGGCCTCTGACATTGGTTTGCGCTTTGCCCAGTCGGGTCAGGCGTTGGACGCGTCGCTGACGGCCTCCCGCGCCGCGTGGGACCGTGGGGACAGGGCCGCAGCCCTGCGCTGGACGGGAATGGCACTTGCATTGACGGACGCGCCGGACCTGTGGACACGCTACGCTTACATCGCTCTGCGCCAAGGCGATGATGTGCCGTCAGGCCAGCGTCGCAGCGCCCGGCAAGCTGCCGGGCCTGCAGCCTTGAACGGCTACTTGCGTGCTGACACCCCGGGTAGTCAGGTCAGCGCCTTGCAAACCCTTGCGGATGCCTTGGAACTCAACGGGCGGGGGCGCGACACGATCCGAGCTTTGCGCCTGGCCCAAAGTATCCAGCCGCGCGATGACGTGGGCCGAGCGTTGGATGAAGCTATCGCAAAATACGGTTTCCGTGTTGTCGAACATCAGGTGGACAATGACAGTGCCGCCCCGCGCATCTGCGCCACCTTCTCGGAACCTTTGGTAAAAGGTGGCGTGGACTACGAGCCGTTCGTGCGCACGGCCACACCCGGCCTTGTCGTTGCCGCAGATGGACGCGACCTGTGCATCGACGGGGTGCGGCACGGAGAGCGGTATAGCGTCACATTCCGCTCCGGCCTTCCAGCCGAAAGCGGAGAGGTGCTGGCCAAGGACGTGTCGCTTAATCTCTATGTTCGCGACCGCACGCCGGTCGTTCGCTTTCCGGGGCGGGGTTACGTTCTGGCGCGTGGGGCCGGGGCAAGCATCCCAATCGAGACGGTGAATGTGAACGAGGTTGATCTCGTGCTGAGCCGGGTCAGTGACCGCAACCTTATCCAATCCCTGCGCCGCGATTTCTTTGGCCGCCCGCTGTCGCGATGGCAGGTCGAGCAGTTTAATTCTGACATTGCGCGAGAGATTTGGCGCGGCACGGGCGAGGTGCAGAATGACCTCAATACCGAAATGCGCACGCGCCTTCCTCTGGAGGAGGCGTTGGGCGACCAGCCTCCCGGCGTCTATGTCCTGTCCGCACGCGAACAGGGGCGTGATGGCTATGACGTTGTGGCCGCGACGCAGTGGTTTGTGCTGTCCGATCTGGGGCTGAGCACGTGGCAGGGGAATGATGGGCTGACGGCTTCGGTCCGCGCGCTCAGCGATGCGGGTGCCGTGGATGGGGCAACCGTGCGGCTGATTTCTCAGGCAAATGCCGTGCTGGGTGAGGCGCAGACAGATACCGAGGGGTTCGTGCGATTTGATGCTGGCTTGACCCGCGGGCTTGGATCTGCGCGTCCGGCCATGGTGCAGGTCGAAACAGCGGATGATTTCGTGTTCCTGCCGCTGACAGACCCGGCCTTTGACCTGTCTGATCGCGGAGTTGAGGGACGCCCGCCTGCGCCGCCGATTGACTTGTTTGTGACGACGGATCGCGGCGCCTATCGCCCCGGCGCCACCATCTACCTGACAGCGCTGGCGCGTGACGACACGGCACGTGCCATTGACGGCTTGCCCCTGACCGTCATTCTCAGCCGCCCGGATGGTGTCGAATATAGCCGGACGGTGAGTTCCAACGGACAAAGCGGTGGCCACGTCGTATCGCTGCCGATTGGTTCAACGGTGCCGCGCGGGACGTGGCGGATTGAGGTGAAGGGCGATCTGAAGGCGCCCGCGCTCGCCACCGAAACCGTGCTGGTCGAGGATTTCATCCCCGACCGTATCGATGTGACACTGACGGCGGACGACGCACCGCTCAGCCTTGATGCCCCCGCAATAGTTGATGTGGACGCGCAATACCTGTTTGGTGCGCCCGGTGCAGATCTGGCGGTCGAAGGCGATATTCAGGTGCGGCAACGCACCGGGCTCGCGGCGTATCCCGGATATCTGTTTGGTCGGCATGACGCGGCTTTCTCTCCACAACGTCGCTACGTGCAGGGCGGGCGCACGGATGCGGAGGGTCGGTCCTACCTGTCCCTGCCTTGGCCGGAGGTAGAAGCTGATGACGTGCTGCTCGAAGCCGTGGCGACTGTCCGCGTGTCCGACAGCGGCGGCCGCCCGGTTGAGCGCAGCCTGACCCGCCCCATCGCGCCTGAAGGTACGGTGATCGGGATCAAGCCCGCTTTCGACGATGTCCTGCCCGAAGGCGGCAGCGCCGATTTCGAAGTGATCGCAGTGGATGCACCCGCCGACCTACCGGTGCAGTGGACAGTCAACAAGATCGAAACACGGTACCAATGGTACCAACTGAACGGCAACTGGGACTGGGAACCGATCACACGACGCATCCGCGTCTCTCAAGGGGCTGCGGTTCTTGGCGATATACCGGTTCAGATCAGCACACCAACCGAATGGGGCGATTACGAGCTGGTCGTCGAAAGCACGCAAGGGGCCTATACAGCCAGCTCGGTTGCATTCGCGTCCGGCTGGTATGGTGCCGCAGACAGCAGCGCGACCCCGGATCGCCTAACGCTGTCACTCGATGCCGAGAACTATCGGGTTGGCGATACCGCGCAACTGCGGATTGTGCCGCCCCACGACGGCGTGGCGCTTGTATCCGTCCTGTCTGGCAGCGTGATCTCGCGGCAGGCCATCCCTGTGCACGCGGGCGAAACGGTGATCCCGCTTGAGGTGACGGAAGGTTGGGGCACAGGCGCCTATGTCACCGCGTCAGTCTTGCGCACTGGCCTGTCCAGTAATCCCGGCCCAGCCCGCGTGCTCGGACTGGCCCATGCCGCCATTGATCCAGAGGACAAAGCACTGACTGTGTCCATCGACGCCCCGGAAGAGGTGAGTGGCCAAGAAGGACAGACCGAGGTGGCAGTGCGCATTGATGGTCTTGAAGGCGCTCAAGGCTTTGTCACCCTCGCTGCTGTCGATGTCGGTATCCTGAACCTGACGGGCTTCGAAGCACCGGACCCCCAGGGACACTATTTCGGCCAGCGCCGTCTTGGCGTTGACTTGCGCGATGTCTACGGTCGCCTGATCGATGGTCAAAGCGGCGCGCTGGGCATGGTTCGGTCTGGTGGGGATGCAGGCAGCAGCATGCAGCGGCAAAGCCCACCCCCGACCGAGGCGGTCATGGCCGCCTTCTCCGGTCCAGTCCCTGTCGATAGCAACGGCTTAGCCCGGGTGACGATCCCGCGCCCCAACTTCAATGGCACGATCCGGCTGATGGCCGTGGCCTGGTCGAATGACGGGGTTGGGCAAGCCGCCAAAGACGTCATCGCCCGTGACCCGGTGGTGATCTCTGCGGCCTTGCCCCGCTTCCTTGCACCCGGCGACCAAAGCCGCGTGCAGTTTGAATTTGTGCATGCGGCAGGCACATCCGGTGTGATGCCTTTGGAAGTGTCGGGCAGTGGCGTTTCGGTTGGCGCTGCGCCACCGACAATTGACCTGACCGAGAACGGCACCGTCCGCGTGTCTCTGCCCCTCATCGCGCAAGAGGTCGGAGATCACAGCATCGACGTGGCGCTGACCACACCCGATGGCACAGTCCTGACAAAGTCGCTCACGCTTGGCGTTCGGGCCAACGACCCAACCATCGCCGTCACCCAGCGTCTGGAACTGGCAGCGGGTGAGGCGCTGACCTTCGATGACAATGTCTTTGCCAACCTCCGACCGGACAGCGCGCGGGCAACGCTCGCAGCCGGGCCATTGGCCCGCTTCGACATGCCTGGGCTCATCGGGCAGCTTGACCGTTACCCCTATGGCTGCACGGAACAGGTCACGTCAGCAGCGCTGCCGCTACTCTACCTGCCGCGCACGGCACAAGCGGCGGGTCTGGCGGATGTCGACCAGCGGATCACGACGGCGATCAATCGCGTTCTGACCCGACAGGCCAGCAACGGGGCATTTGGCCTCTGGCGAGCGCAATCTGGGGATTTCTGGTTGGATGCCTATGTCACCGACTTCCTCTTGCGGGCAAGTGATCAGGGGCATGAGGTGCCGGAGCGCGCCCTGCGCCTTGCCCTCGACAACCTGCGCAACCGGATCAACTACGCGCCCGATTTCGATGCCGGGGGCGAAGACATTGCCTACGCCCTCATGGTGCTGGCCCGGGCCGGATCGGCATCCATTGGCGATCTGCGTTACTACGCCGATACCAAAGCGGAGGCGTTCTCGACCCCGCTCGCTCGCGCACAACTGGGCGCGGCGCTTGCCAGCTACGGTGAACAAACCCGTGCTGACCGGCTCTTTGGTCTGGCGCAGGATCTGGCGCTCCGGAACAACACGGACACCGGCCTGTGGCGCGCCGATTACGGGACTTCCCTGCGCGATGCGGCGGGTCTGCTGCATCTGGCGGCTGAGGCGGGGAGTACCCGTATCGACCAGTCCCGCCTTGCCGCAACGGTGACGGCCGGCCGCGGTGGGTACTCCACCCAAGAGGCGGCTCAGCTTCTCATGGCCGCGCAGGCATTGCGCGACGGTGCTGGGACACCAGTGCTTTCGGTGGATGACACGCCGGTGTCCGGCCCAGTGGTCCAAAGCCGAGTGTTGGGTGATTCATCGTCGATCATCCGCAACGTTTCGGGGCAGCCCCAGGATGTGACACTCACCACCTACGGCGTGCCGCTCACCCCACCCGAAGCGGGGGGCTACGGCTATAGCATTGCCCGTGACGCCTTCACGCTGGAAGGTGCACCCGCCGACGGACCGTGGACCATAGGTGAGCGCCGCGTCATCGTACTGACGGTCACGCCTTTCGAAAAAGTCGGTGCGCGCCTGATGGTGGATGATCCTCTGCCAGCAGGGATCGAGATCGACAACCCCAACTTGATCCGGTCGGGTGACGTGGCGGGCCTGGATTGGTTGGAAACTGCGAATACCGAACATGCCGAATTCCGCTCTGATCGCTTCCTTGCCGCGGTGAACCACACAGGATCAGATACTTTCCGCCTCGCCTATATCGCTCGCGCCGTCAGCCCGGGGGACTTCCACCACCCCGCCGCTTTGGTCGAGGATATGTACCGCGCCGAATACCGCGCGGTCACCGGCACGGGCCGTACGGTTGTGACCGAGTGAGACGACCGCACCGCCCCCTGATCGCACTTGCGGCCGCCATGCTGGTCGTGGCCAGCATGCATGACGCGTGGGATGCGTGGGTGGACCGGACCGTGCTGCCCACGACATTGGCCGAAACATCGGTGGAAGTGCGGGACCGGCACGGACACTTGATGCGCGCCTTCGCGGTTGAAGACGGGCGGATACGGCTGGCCGTTGCACGCGGCGGGGTCGATCCGCGGCTGACCGACATGTTGATCGCTTACGAGGACAAGAGGTTCCACACACATAATGGTGTCGATGGACGCGCGATGGCGCGGGCTGTCGGGCAGGCTTTGTCGTCGGGGCGTGTCGTCTCAGGCGGCTCTACCCTGACGATGCAAGTGGCGCGACTGCTCGAAAACTCGGGCACGGGATCCATCAAGGGCAAGCTGCGGCAGATGCGGGTGGCCTGGGCGTTGGAGCGGCGTTTGAGCAAGGACGATATCCTGCATCTCTACCTGCAACACGCCCCTTACGGCGGGCGGATCGAAGGGGTGCGCAGCGCCACGTTCACATGGTTCGGCAAGGAACCCACACGTCTGACCGAAGCGGAAGCGGCCCTCCTCGTGGCTCTGCCACAAGCACCGGAGGCGCGACGACCGGACCGCCACCCAGACACTGCCCAAGCTGCACGCGACCGGGTTCTAGCCCGCGTCGGAGCCGACCCGTCGCATACCCGTGTTCCCACACAGGCTCACGCCTTGCCCCGATTGGCCCCACACCACGCCGACGCCTTGCGTGCCGCGGATCCCGATACACAGCGGTTCAACACGACCCTGTCGATGCGCGTGCAAAAGACCATGTCCGATCTTGTCCAGATACACGCAGTGGGGCAGGTGCGGGGCGTTTCGCTGGCGCTGCTGGTCATGGATCACGAAAGCGGCGAGGTGTTGGCACGCGTAGGTGCTCCGCACTACGCCGATACCGGCGGCACACCGGGGTTCATCGACATGACACGGGCCAAGCGCAGCCCTGGCTCGACCCTGAAGCCGTTGATCTACGCGCTGGCCTTTGACCGCGGGCTTGCGCATCCCGAAACAGTCTTTGCTGACCGACCCACGCGCTTTGGCCGCTACGCACCGCAGAATTTCGACGGCGTGTTTCGGGGCGATGTTACAGCGCGGCAGGCGTTAACCTTGTCGCTCAACATCCCACCGGTTGCCCTGACCGAAGCCCTTGGCCCGGAACGGCTTATGGCAGCGCTGCGCGCACTTGGTGCCAAGCCCAAACTGCCGGGCGGGCAGGCGGGGCTTGCCGTGGCGCTGGGTGGCGTGGGCCTCAGTCTGGAAGACCTTGTAATTGTCTACAGCCACCTTGCCTCGGGTCGCGCAAACACACTGATCGCGCCGCGCGCTGCATGGCAAGTTGGTGATATCTTGCGGGGGATTGCGCCGCCGCCCGGTGCGCCATCAGGGCTGGCCTATAAAACGGGCACCTCCTACGGGCACCGCGACGCATGGGCTATCGGGTTCGACGGACGGCATGTCATCGGCGTCTGGATGGGCCGGCCGGATGGCACGCCTGTGCCCGGCGCTTTCGGCGGCGCACATGCGGCCCCGATCCTGTTCGAGGCGTTTGGTCGCCTGAAGCCACAGCTTGCACCAGCCCCGCCACCACCGCCGGACACATTGCTGCTTGCAACCGCGGATTTGCCGCTGCCCCTTCAACGCTTTGGCGCACGGATGAACACGGGCGACGGACCAGAAATGGTATTTCCGCCGGACGGCGCGCGGCTGGCGCAACACGAGGCGGTCGTAAAAGTGGCAGGCGGAGCCTTGCCCCTGACCGTTCTGGTCAACGGAGCCGTGGTCGCCACAGGGGCACGAGACCGGCAAATCACCATCGGCGCACTGGACACCGGATTTTCCGAAATAGCAGTAATCGACGCCTCGGGCCGTTCAACCCGCGCCGCGGTCGAGGTCCGACCCTAGCGCCGCCCCTCGCGTAGCCATGCGCCTATGATGAAGCCGGACGCCAGCAGCAGAACCAGCCAAGGGGGCAGCAAGCCCATCTGGCGTACATCCTGCGTTTCATAAGCGCCACGTGGTGTGATCCCGATCCAGCCGCGCCCGGCAGCGGGCCGCCCTTCGCGCACTGTTCGAATGCGCGGCGTGCCGTCCTCCAGACGTAGCACGCCACCGCGTGTGCCTTCCACCCGCGGTCTGAGCAGATCAGCGGTCGCAATTGTCGCCTCAAACTCCTTGGGGGCCGCGGGACCTAAGCCAATGACGGTTTCGGCGTCGCCATTCTCAAGACGGTAAAGGCCAATATCCGGCCCCTCATACCGCGTCTCGAACCTGCCCGGGCTGACCTCGGTCATCTCCAGTTCCACCATATTGCCGGATGGGTCGGTGATGGTCACCGGTGGCACGGTGTCGGACAGCGTGCGCCGCTCGATCCGCATCGACTGACCCGTAGCGGTGGCGGTCAGTGCCTCTTCCTCAAGCTCGGGTTCCTTCATCATCCAGTGGGCCAGACGGCGTAGCAATTCCAGTTGCGGCCCGCCGCCTTCGTACCCACGGTTCCACAACCACGCGTGATCCGATGCCAGAAGCGCCACGCGGCCTTCTTCCACCCGATCCAAGATCAGAAGTGGGCGCTCATCCACACCTTCCATCACCACGCTGCCGGACTCGGCGGCAACATCGATCTGACGCAGCCAGCGACCCCAATCACCAGCGGCAGGCAGGCCCGTGGTCACAGGGTGCTTTTGCCCCAGCTCGGACACTTGCGGGCGAAAGGCCTCCTCGAGCACACGTGCCGAGGGTTGAGCAGGCATCACCGATCCAAGGGGCGAGCGATACAGGCTGTCGGCACTGGCAAAATCCGGCCCTGCCGCGACCAGCACCGCGCCGCCGTCGCGGATGTACCGCGCCACGTTGTCGAGGTAGAGGGCGGGCAGGATGCCGCGCCGCTTGTACCGGTCAAAGATGATCAGATCGAAGTCGTCGATCTTCTCAAGAAACAACTCGCGGGTTGGGAAGGCGATCAGGGACAGCTCTCCCACAGGCACACCATCCTGTTTTTCAGGTGGCCGCAGAATGGTGAAGTGGACCAGATCGACCGAGCTGTCAGACTTGAGCAGGTTGCGCCACGTCCGCCCACCGGCATGGGGTTCACCCGACACCAGCAACACGCGCAGCCGGTCGCGCACGCCGTTGATCTGAATCAGGGCGGTGTTGTTGCGATCCGTCAGCTCTTCGTCCGCTTCGGGGACGGTGAACTGGATCACGTTGCGACCACCGTGGGGCAGACTGATGGGGAGTTCGAAGTCTTCGCCGGTGCGCACGTTGAAGCGCTGCGGCGGCGCCCCGTCGACCGAGATATCAAGCGGGGCAAGCCCGACATCAGGGGGCACAGCACCCATATCCTCGATCCGCAGGGTCAGCGTGACAGGCTCGCCAATGATGGCAAAGGCCGGGGCGTTCTTGACCAGCAAGCGGCGGTCCCAATCCGTCTCGCGCCCCGTCAGCAGCAGGTGCAATGGCGCGGGCAGATCAAGGGGCAAATCGGCGTCATGCACTTGCCCGTCGCTCAGGGCGATCAGGCCCGCAACACGGGCGCGCGGTTCTTCGGCCAGCGCGTCAGACAGGGCGGTCATCAGGCGGGTGCCTGCGTCTTCCTCTCCATCCGGGACGGTGACACGGCGCACCTCGGTGCCTTCGCGGGCGGACAGGGCGGCTTCGATTGCATCAGCGGCGGACGTCGTTTGATCAGGGCGATCCCGCAGCCTTTGGCTGGCACTTTCATCTTCGGCGACGATGACAATGTCGGACAGAGGCGCGCGGTCCTCTTGTTGCAACGATGGCCCCGCCAATGCTGCGAGCACAACAAGGGCTGCCATACCGCGCAAAGCCCAGCCGTTCAGGCCGCGCATCAGGGCCAGGACAACCCCGGCAATCGCCAAGACAGCAACAATAGCTAGCACGGGCCAAGGCAGCAGCGGATCAAACAATACCGTTCCGGTCATTGGCCCAACCGATCCAGCAAGGCAGGCACATGGACCTGATCGCTTTTGTAATTGCCGGTCAGCACATGCATGACCAGGTTCACACCAAAGCGGTAGGCCAGCTCGCGCTGCCGTTCGCCGCCAAAGCCACGGCCCACGGGTAGCATAGCTTGCCCGCTTGATGTTACCGCCCAGGCCGAGGCCCAATCATTGCCGCCGATGACCACCGGGGTCACGCCGTCGTTGAGATTGCGGAAAGGCATGCCTTCGACTTGTTCAGCACCGGGTGGCGCGGCTTCGACCCAGACCTCGCCATTCTGATGGCGACCGGGGAAATCCTGCAGCAGATAGAACGTGCGGGTCAGCACATGGTCACGGGGCACAGGCTCAAGCGCCGGAATGTCCAGGGGGGCCGCCAAATCCTGCAACTTGCGTCCGTTCGGGGTCGAGCCGCCAAAGCCCGCGACGTCGCCATCACGGGTGTCAAACAGGATCAAACCGCCGGACCGCAAATAGTCGTTCAGCTTTGTATAAGCCTCTTGCGAGGGGCGTGGCTGATCCGGTGTGATGGGCCAGTAGAGGATCGGGAAAAAGGCCAACTCGTCCGTTTCCAGATCAACGGCAAATGGCGTGGCGGGCTCAACCGATGTGCGGAAGAACAGCGTATCGGATAGACCGCGCAGACCGGCCTGCGCCACCTCGTCCACATCGCGGTTGCCGGTGACCACATGTGCCAGCACAACCTCGGCTGCGGCAGCCACTTCATCCGCGGGTTCGTTTTGTGCCTGTGCGCCGGGCGCGGTGAAACCAACCAACATCGCGGCCCCAATCAGGGCCGCCGTCGTTGCGCGGACGCGGCCCGTCAATCGCCCGGACAAGGCGAGGGACGTCAACACATCCAGCAGCAAAAGTCCGATGGCCGCAGCCAACAGCATCCCACCCAGCGGGCGTTCAGGTGCGGCAGTCAGGCCCGACACCGGCACATCGGCGGGCCATGTGGCCGGCTCTAGTGTCGCGTCGGTTGTCAGCACGTTGCGGGCCAAGGCCCGATCACCCGAGACATAGACGCCGGGCAGCAGGTTTGGCCCCGTCGGGTCGCTGACCAGTGCAGGCCCCGGCACCCCTGGCATAGCACCCGCATCGCGTAGCGCGCCAAATCCATCCATAACCACCTCCGGCGTCCAGATCGTGCCCTCCAAATCACCCGCCTCGGGCGACGAAGTGGTGGCAGAGACCGCCAGACGTTCAAGCATTTCAACAAACAGACCCGACAAGGGCAGGGACGACCATTCCGCGTTTGCGGTCACATGGAACAGTACAATCTGCCCCTGACCTTCACGCTTGCGCGTGACAAGGGGCGTCCCATCGCTCAATTCGGCAATCACGCTTTCGGCCAGCGTCGGGTCAGGCTGGGCCATGACCTGCGCTGTGATGGCGACGTCATCGGACACTGACAGGCCAAAGAAGGGTGAGTTCTCGCGGAAGGGTGCCAGCGTTTTGGGCGATCCCCAACTCATGGCCCCACCGACGCTCCTGCCTCCAGCACGCAGGCGCACCGGCATCAGAGGGTCCTGTTCACCGCGGCTGATGTCGCTGGCCGCCACACGCGGACCGGCAAAGCGCAACAGCAATCCGCCTTGATCCACCCATTCAAGGATTGTCTGTGTTTCGCCATCCGACAGCGTGGCGACATCCGCCAGCACGATCACATCCGGATTTGCAGGCAACACATCGCTCAATGCCCCACGCAACAGATCTGCATTGGGCGCAAGGGCGCGCTCAAGGTAGTGTAGGGGCGACAACAGCTCCAACCCTTCGCGTCCCTCGCGGCCTGCTATCAGGGCAATCTCGCGGCGGCGCAGGCTGTCATCAACCAATGTGACGGCACCGGCAGAGCGAGCATTTGCAATCTCGAAACGGGTGACGCGTGCACGCAGTTCAGCTGGAAGAGATAAAGACGCCGTTGCCGTGGTTGCACCTGTATCAAAGACCGCATTGGCGCGAGCCAGAATGGTCGCGTTCCCCGCGGGGTCGCGGCCCTGCGCCAGAATACCAACCGTGCGCTCAGGGCCATCGTCAGCCCGCACGGCAGTTACTTCCACAAGACCGTCCGCATATGTGGCGGGCGTTAATGCGGTGATGGCAGTTGCGCTTTGCACCACCCGCACTGGTCCTCTTGCCTGCAAGGCCGACAGCAGGTCAGGACGCGCCGGGTAGTTGAGCGCATCACTGAACCAAACGGTTTCAAAGCTGCCTTCGGGCAGGACGGCCACAATGTCGGCCGCATCTGCGGGCTGCCACGGCGACGGAGCCAGACCGGGCAGCGTTGCCGAAAGCGCATTCGCAGCCCGGAAGACGGGCTGTTCAGGATCGGCAAAGTCCAGTAGCGCCACCTGCCGCCCGTTGGCGCCTGCGCGACGCAGCTGGGCATCCAGTGCTTGGACAAGCCGCGGCCACCGCGCGGCACCGGCCCAGCTGCCATCTACGGCCACGAGCAACGGCCCTTCAACCGCTGTGCCGTCATCCTCAGGGTTCAGCACTGGTCCAGCAAGGCCGATGATCATCGCGGCCACGGCCAGCATCCGGATCAGCAAAAGCCACCACGGGGTGCGGTCCGACACGGTTTCGTCGTCTTGCAAGCCGAGCAGCAAGGCCACGCCGGGAAAGCGCTGGCGGATCGGAGCAGGTGGGATCGCGCGCAGGATCAGCCACAGGATCGGTAGCGCGATCAACGCCACCAGCAACCACGGGGCAGCAAAGCCGACAGGGCCAAACACGGTCATGGCCGCGCCCGTCCTGCATCCAGTGCGCGCCACAGCCACAACAGGCCCGATTGTGCAGGCGTGTCGGTGTGGTGCAGACCATATTGCCAGCCGGCAACGGAACACAGGTGCTGCAATTCGGCCTTCCGTTCGGCAAGGCGTTCCAGATACCTATCCTTCAGGTCAGACGCCTTGAGTGTTTCATGTTCCAGCGTCCCGCCCACGCTTTCAAAGATGGTGCGCCCCCGAAAGGGGAACGCCTCTTCCGTTGGATCAAGGACATGCAGCAGCACGCCACGCACACCCCGGTCGGCGGCTTTGGTCAGCGCGGTTTTGACATCGTCGATATTGCCCATGAAATCCGAGATGAACACGGCGCGGGCATGCGGGATCATCGCCCGGTGTTCCGGCGGGGCGTAGTCTTCCTCGGCATCCTCGGTGAACATCTCGGCCAGCCGCAACACCTGCGTATTGCCCCGGCGGGGCGGCAGACGGGTTCCGGTCAGGCCCACGCGCTCTCCACCGCGGATCAGAAGGATCGCGGTGGCTAAGCCCAGGACACGGGCGCGCTCGGCTTTGGTTGGCAAATCGTTGTTTGAGGCAAAGCGCATCGCTGCCCCCTGATCGACCCACAGCATCACAGATTGCGCAATCTGCCACTCGCGCTCTCGCACGAACTGCACATCACCCATGGCGCTGCGGCGGTGGTCGATCAACCGGCGGCTGTCGCCGATCTGGGCCGGTCTGTATTGCCAGAAATCGTCACCCATCCCCGCACGACGCCGACCGTGGTCTCCCAACAGAACGGCGCCCGCCAACTGTTCGGCCCGGGCCAGCAGCGCAGGCAGGCGGGCCGCTTGCGTTTCGGCCTTTTCGCGCAGGGCGAGGGGGGTGATCACGCGGCGGCTTCCTTGCGGCTGAGACCGGCGGCGGTCTCTTCGATCAGGTCAGACAGGCTGTCGCCGCGCGCACGGGCCGCGAAGTTCAATGCCATCCGGTGGATCAGAACAGGGCGGGCCATGTCGATGACATCTTCCGCCGAGGGGGCCAGACGACCCTGCAAAAGCGCGCGGGCGCGGACGGCCAGCATCAAGGCTTGGGCCGCACGGGGGCCGGGCCCCCAGGCGACCGTCTCGCGTACCTTGTCGGACGCATCGGCCTCACCCGGCCGGAAGGCCCGCACCAGGTCCAGGATCATCTCGACCACGCTGTCCCCGATGGGCATCCTGCGCAGCAGGGTTTGGGCCGCCAGCAATTCTTCGCCGGTGAATACGGCGGTTGATTGCGCGTCCTCTGTCCCGGTGGTGGCAATCAGGATATCTTTTTCTGTCTCGCGGTCGGGATAGAGTACATCGATCTGGACAAGGAAGCGGTCCAGCTGCGCTTCGGGCAGCGGGTACGTGCCTTCCTGCTCGATCGGGTTTTGCGTTGCCAACACGTGGAACGGTGTCCCCAAGGGGCGGTCCTGTCCGGCTACAGTCACTGTCTTTTCCTGCATCGCCTGCAACAGGGCGGACTGGGTCCGGGGCGAGGCGCGGTTGATCTCATCCGCCATCAAAAGCTGGCAGAACACCGGACCCGGTACAAAGCGGAAAGCACGTGTCCCATCCTCGGCTGTGTCCAAAACTTCCGATCCAAGAATGTCCGCTGGCATCAGGTCCGGGGTGAACTGGATGCGGTTGCCGTCCAGCCCCATGACCGTGCTGAGTGTCTCGACCAGACGTGTCTTGCCCAGACCGGGCAGACCGATCAGCAGGCCGTGGCCGCCGCACAGCAGCGCGGTCAAGGTCAGGTCCACGACCCGTTCCTGCCCGATGAAGCGCTTGGTGATCGAGGCCTTGGCCTCTGCCAGCTTGTTGCCCAGCGTCTCGATTTCGGCAACAAGGTCCTCTGCTTCGGTCATGACATCTCTTCCATTCGGGATATATATTTCTGTACCAACCTATTCCCTCAATTGAGAATGGCAAAACATATGAGCGGACAAAAAACCGTGACACCGGATGCAGATGGCCTTGTGGCGTCGATCACTGCTGCAAAAACACGCGGATTGCCGCCGGTACACCTTTGGAATCCACCCTTTTGCGGTGATCTGGACATGCGGATCGCACGGGACGGCACGTGGTTCTATCAAGGGACGCCCATAGGGCGACCGGGTCTGGTCAAGTTGTTTTCGTCCATTCTGAAGCGGGAGGAGGGGAAGTATTTTCTTGTTACTCCGGTTGAGAAGGTGGGAATCACCGTCGATGACGCCCCGTTTGTCGCCATCGATTTCGAGGCTGAAGGGACCGGTGAGGCGCAGGTGCTGACCTTTGTGACCCATGTGGATGATGTGGCTGTGGCCGGTCCGGATCATCCGATCCGCGTTGAACGCGACCCGGAGACTGGCGAACCGTCACCCTATATCCTGATCCGGGCGGACCTTGAGGCGTTGATCGACCGCAAGAGTTTTTATCGGCTAGTTGACCTTGGCAGCCATCACGATGGGTGGTTCGGGGTGTGGTCACAGGGCCAGTTCTTCGGAATCATACCATCGAACGAGTTGCCCTGACGGGCGGGGCGCAGGACACCTGCGCCTTACATTTTTTCCAGTGCGCACTCCAACCATCCACCTGTAAGGCGGAGGTGACCTCCGCCTTACCGCATGCACATTCAGTGTGCAGAAGGGCCTACTGGCCGACCGCACCAATCCGCGCCATCTTTTGCACGTAAGGCGGACGTGCCGTCCGCCGCACCCTTTGTCAGCAGGAGCAAGAAGATGACCCAAGGCACAGCAGTTATCATTGGTGCGGGCAGTGGCTTGTCCGCATCTGTTGCACGCCAACTTCACGCGCGAGGGCACGATCTGGTTCTGGGCGCGCGCAACACCGACAAGCTGGCCGCTCTTGCATCGGAAACCAATGCCCGCACCGTGGCTATCGACGGCAGTGACCCTGATCAAATGAACGCCCTTTTTGACGCGATCGAGACCCCGCTCCGTGTTGCCGTCTACAATCCATCGGCACGTCAGCGCGGGCCCATCACGGAGCTTGATCCCGAGGAGGTGCGTCGCGCTGTCGAGGTTACCGCCTTTGGGTCTTTCCTGATGGGGCAAGCTGCTGCGCGGATCATGCAGGATCAGGAGGAACAGGACGGCAAACGCGGCACCATTCTGTTCACTGGCGCTTCGGCCGGTGTCAAAGGCTTTGCCCAGTCCGCGCCCTTTGCCATGGGTAAGTTCGCACAACGGGGTCTTGCCGAATCCATGGCGCGCGAGCTGCATCCCAAGGGGGTTCATGTGGCTTGGGTCAACATCGACGGCGGCATTTCCAATACGGCGCGCACCGAGCGTACAGATGATGGAACGGACAAGATGCTGGACCCTGACGCAATCGCGACAGCCTATATGCAGCTGATCGACCAGCACCGGTCGACATGGTCAAACGAGTTGAGTTTGCGCCCTTGGGTCGAACGCTTTTGATCGCGCTGGAATGCTCAACAACTGCGCGCTAGGTTCCGCGACATGCCTCGGTTTGCTGCCAACCTGACATATCTGTGGGCGGAATTGCCCTACCTTGATCGGTTCGATGCGGCGGCCGAGGCCGGGTTCGCCGCTATTGAGGTGCAGCAACCCTATGATGTGCCTGCGCCTGACACCCTGGCAGCCTTGAACCGCAACGGGTTGCAGATGGTGTTGCTGAATGCACCTGGGCCAAACTACACGGGCGGCGCGCGTGGATTTGCGGCTGTGCCCGGGGGCGAGAGACGGTTCGATTATGACATGCGTCGGGCAGTGCGTTACGCGCAGACGCTTGGGGCGTCTGTCATTCACGTGATCACCGGCGATGGCGCTGGTGATGCGGCCAAAACAACACTAATCGGCAATCTGAAACGGGCTGCAGCCACGTTGCCGGAAGGTCTCACGATGACGCTTGAGCCGCTCTGTGGCGAAAGTCATCCCGGCTATTTCTTGAACAGTTTTGCGCTGGCTGCCGAAGTGATCGACGCTGTGGGTGGGTCAAATATCGGTCTGCAGTTTGACAGCTATCACGCCCAGCAGATTACCGGCGACGCGCTGGGTGCCTTCGAGGCGATGCAGCCCCTTATCCGGCACATCCAGATCGGGGATGCGCCGGGACGGGTTGCGCCCGGAACCGGGAGCATCGATTTTCCAGCCTTGTTCGAAGCCATCGACGCCAGCGGGTACGACGGTTGGGTCAGCGCCGAATACCGCACGTATGGGCGCACAGATAAAACACTGGGCTGGATGCGCTGACCCTGTGCGCCGGTGCAGAATTGCGCTTTGGCGATTTGCGTCACAGTTTGCTGCCCGGTGATGAAGAAGGAGCCGTATCATGATCCCAGCCCGCTACGCGCATATTGCTTTTGGCTTTGTCCTGAGTGGCATGATGTCGTTCCTCGTATCCGGAATTTCGACGTTCCTGGCCGTTGGTGCTGTTGCGGGATTCGTTGGCCAATGGATTGGCGCGTGGTTGCCCAGTTGGGCCGTCGCCTTTCCCATTGTGCTGGTGGTGGCGCCCGTCGCGCGGCGGTTTGTGGCGTCAATAACGCGACCGGACTAGGGTTTGTCCCCGCGGGGACAGGCTGTTCGGTCCGTTTGCGTGATTTCAAGGCTTTTGCGATTTCCGCGCATTTTCAGATGATTGGGTTTGCGCGCGGCTTGATACCGCATGTTAACCACTGAAAACGCACAATGGTGCGCGAAGGGGGCGCGGCTTTCAAATTGCAAGGCAACGGAACGTTTCTTTGCCAAAGATGTGGGCCACCCAAACAATGAACGGGCTTGTTGGATGAACCCGTCGATATGGAATTTCAACTCGCCCCATCCATGCGGATTTTCAAGCAACCCGCGCCCAAGCCAATGGGGGTGGCAGGCGTTCCATTGCGAAATCCACCCTGAGCACGCGCCGCGGCGCCGGGATTTTGGCGGGCCGAGACCTGTGCAGAATATTTATGTTCAAAACCAACACGTCGCCCGGTGCAGCATGTTCACACTCGACATGTGCCGTGGGTTGCTTTGACTCGGTCAGGTGACTGCCGGGGCAGAACTCCATACCGCCTGACGCGGGTGTCGCTTTGCTCAGGAAGATACGGGAGAACAAGACCTTGGAAAGGATTTGTGCTGGCGGTTTGCAGTGCCAGATGCCCGATTTCCTTGACCAGTTGTCGAAACCGGGCACGTCTGCGCGATCCTGTACCGCGATGATTTGATCCCGGTGCCAGCCGACACCCCAGTTCGCATCTGGCGTTTTGGAAAAGGCGACGGCGCGCGTTGCCTCGACCGGCCCGAACAATTGGGCCAGTGCCGAAAGGAGAGTGCCATGCGGACCAAGGACTGCGCGAAGGTCTGTTTGTGCTCGCGTGATCCGTCCACCGGGCCTCTCGTCTTCGCACATGACATCGTTCAGGAGGTCGAGGTCAGCGCCAGAAAGGACACCGCGGAGCCAAAGAAAGCCGGTTGTTTCAAAGCCGTGCCGGAGGGCGTTGGCCTTTGGGTCAACCATTGTCGGCATCCCACTGCGTCAGGAACCGTTTTGGTGCCATGTCCCGCCACGTTCTGCGCAAGCGTGCTTCGGCCCAATCCGGATCGATCCTACCCGCTGCGACAAGGATGCAGCCGTGCTTGGCGTAATGGGGGTGCAGGACGAACGTGTCGGGGTCGGCTTGCATCAGCATCTCGCGTTCGTCGATGCTGCCCTTGAAGATGGCGGCGTCCACGTAGGGCGACCACCATGTCCACAACTTGCCATGGGCCTTTAGGGCTTCGTTGCCCCAGCTTGTTGCGACTTCGACTTTAGGCAAGCCCAATGAAAGGCCAAGAGTTTTGAGGTCTTCCCAAGTGTGGATCATGGTTTAACCTTTACCGTGCAAGGCATCCCGCAAATTATGCATGTCGTCTTGCCGGTTTCGCAGCAGTTTGAATGCTTTTTTGACCAGCCTTGCTGACCGGAATGGTAACCCACCGTCACGGGTGTTGCTGTCAGGATCTGTCAGCAAAAGAAACACGGCATAGGCAAAGGCACGCGTTTCTTGTCTGAGGTAACCTTGCCACCCGGCTTCTTCCGCGCCTTGCATTTGTAGCGCGCCGAAGCCTGTCGTGATGCAGTACAAATCGGTTGAAAGCTCCTCGGCCTCTGGTCCGCCGGGCATGTCGAGCGCGGTCATGTGCAGGCGGTGGTGCATCACTTCGTGCACGAGTGTGGACAGGAAGGCGCGCCTTTGGGTGATGGTTTCAGGATCATAGGTAATGAGAGCCTGCGTGCCGTCGCTTTGCCAGGTGCCGCCAACAGAGGACAATTGCCCGTATTGATGCCGGTACTCTGCAGGCAGACCGTTCAACGGTGCGGCGACGATATCCTGATTTTCGATGCCAAGGTGCTTCTGGATGGCGTGGATCAGCGCCTGCGCGACCTCTTGATGAGGGCCATTCGGTGCCGGGAAGTTGGACTTGGTCACATGGATGGCGCGCGTGTTGGGTGTGAGCAGTTGGTTGTCGATGGCCCAGAAGAACGAGTCGATGACCCAGTCTTGGGTGTCTTCGTCTATGCGCAGGCCGAACATGGTATTTCCGAAGTAGTGGGTGCCACGCCTATCGTGAACTTACGGGGCGGGCGGGATTGCTTGCAGATCGGGTGCCACGAAGGCGGCGCGCGCTGCGTCGGAGAACAGGGTATCTTTGTGGTAGTGCGTCAGCATGATCTGCGTGTCGAGCAGGCGGTCATCCTGTTTCAGGAAGCTGTCGAAGGAGGCGGCTGGCGTCGCCTTGTCCATGAAATAGGCGACGGCCATCAGCCACGAGCGGGTGAGTGTCTCGTGGTATTTGTCTGCAGGTACGCCGTTGCTTTTCAGGAACGCGTGGAGCGCTACGCGCATCCGGGGCATGGCGGCATCGACCGGCCCTTCGCAGAGGTAGACATAGGCCAGTCGCAGGTGGGCGCGGTGGTTGAAGTCATCCGGCGCGACGCACCCTGCTTCGAACTGGTCGCGGAAGGTCAGGTCCTCCGGTGCAGGCATCATGGTCATGTTGGGCTCCTTTCCGTCAATGCGCTTCGGCCCAGTTTTGCCCCTGACCCGCATCCACCGTCAACTTCACGTCGAGATGCACAACGGGGTCATTGGCGCTTTCCATGACCTCCTTTGCCACGCCGATCAGGTCGTCGACTGCGGCGTCTTCCACTTCAAAGAGGAGTTCGTCGTGCACTTGCAGCAGCATAGCGGCAGGTATGTCCTTGATCGCCTCGGGCATGCGGATCATGGCACGGCGGATGACATCTGCGGCGGTGCCTTGGATGGGTGCGTTGATCGCGGCGCGTGCGGCGAAGCCTGCGCGTGGACCTTTGGACGCGATCTCGGGCGTGTGGATCTTGCGCCCGAACAGCGTCTGGACGTAGCCGTGTTCCTTGGCGAATGCCTTGGTGTCGTCCATGTAGGTGCGGATGCCGGGGAAGCGTTCGAAATAGCGGTCGATGAAGCCCTGTGCTTCGGACCGCGGGATGCGCAGGTTGCGCGCAAGGCCGAAGCCCGAGATGCCGTAGATGACGCCGAAGTTGATCGCTTTGGCCTGGCGCCGGATCTCGGGCGTCATTTCGTCCAGCGGCACGTCGAACATTTCCGAGGCGGTGAGCGCGTGGATGTCGATGTTGTCGGCGAAGGCCTGTTTCAGTTCCGGGATATCCGCGATGTGGGCGAGGATGCGCAGCTCGATTTGGGAGTAGTCGAGGGCTACGAGGGTTTTGCCGGGTTCGGAGACGAACGCCTCGCGGATGCGGCGCCCTTCCTCGGTCCGGATCGGGATGTTTTGCAGGTTCGGGTCAGTTGACGCCAGCCGCCCGGTGGAGGCACCGGCGATGGAGTAGGATGTGTGCACGCGGCCCGTGTCCTTGTTGATGTGATCCTGCAGCGCGTCGGTGTAGGTGGATTTCAGTTTCGACAGTTGCCGCCAGTCCAGCACGCGGGCGGGCAGCTCGTGTTCGGTCGCGAGGTCTTCGAGTACGTCGGCGCCTGTGGCATAGGCCCCGGTCTTGCCCTTCTTGCCACCTTCGATGCTCATTTCATCGAACAGGATTTCGCCGAGTTGCTTGGGGGAGCCCACGTTGAATTTTCGGCCTGCGAGTTCGTAGATTTCATCCTCGAGCCCTGCCATTTTTTGCGCGAAGGCGTTGGACATGCGCGAAAGCGTGTCACGGTCGACCTTGATGCCGGAGCGTTCCATGCCCGCTAGCGTGTGGACCATGGGGCGTTCGAGCGTTTCGTAGACCTTGGTGACTTGCGCCCGGTGCAGTTGCGGTTTGAAAAGCTGCCATAGACGCAGAGTGATGTCGGCGTCCTCAGCGGCGTATTTCACGGCGTCTTCGAGCGGGACTTGGTCGAAGGTTTTGGCCGACTTGCCGGACCCTAGCAGCGGTTTGATCGGGATCGGCGTGTGGCCAAGATAGCGTTCGGACAGCGTATCCATGCCATGATTATGCAGCCCGCCATGCATTGCGTAGGACAGCAGCATTGTGTCGTCGATGGGCGCCACGTGGATGTTCAGACGCGCAAAGATCTTGGCGTCGTATTTCATGTTCTGGCCGATCTTGAGGATGCTATCGTCCTCAAGCACGGGTTTCAGCATCTCAAGCGCCTGTTCGAAGGGCATCTGCCCTTCCGCCAGATCGTCGGAGCCAAAGAGGTCATCGCCGCCCTGTTTATGTGTCAGCGGGATGTAACATGCGTGACCCGGGTTCACAGAGAGAGAGATGCCCACGAGGTCAGCAATCATTTCATTAAGGCCGGTCGTTTCGGTGTCGATGGCGACGTATCCGCGTTCATAGATCAGGTCGATCCAGGTTTGCAGTTGGTCGGCGTTCTGCACGTGCTCGTAGGTTGCATCGTCAAAGCTGGGCGCGTCGGGTGCGTCCTGCGCCGCAGGTGCCGGCTCCTTGATCTCGGGCGCTTCGACGCCAAGCTGATCGGCGATGCGCTTGGTGAGGGTGCGGAACTCCATTTCCGCGAGGAACGGCATCAGTTGATCCGGTTTCGGGTCCTGCACTTCGAGGTCATCGAGCGTGAAGTCGAGGGGCGTCTTTTCGTCGAGTCTCACAAGGTCTCGCGACAGGCGGATCTGGTCGGCGTGGTCGATCAGGGTCTGGCGGCGTTTGGGCTGCTTGATTTCTTCGGCACGTTCGAGCAGTGCGTCGAGGTCGCCGTATTCATTGATGAGCAGGGCTGCCGTCTTGACCCCAATACCAGGCGCGCCGGGTACGTTGTCGACGCTGTCGCCCGCAAGAGCCTGCACATCCACCACACGCTCGGGGTAGACGCCGAATTTCTCGAACACACCGTCGCGGTCGATGCGGCTGTTCTTCATGGCGTCCAGCATTTCGACGCCACCGCCCACAAGCTGCATCAGGTCCTTGTCCGAGCTGATGATGGTGACGCGGCCTCCGGCCTCGCGCGCCTGCACGGACAGCGTGGCGATGATGTCGTCGGCCTCATACCCCTCTTTCTCTTTGCAGGCGATGTTGAAGGCTTCGGTCGCCGTGCGGGTCAGCGGGATTTGGGGGCGCAGATCCTCTGGCATCGCCTCTCGGTTGGCCTTGTACTGGTCGTACATATCGTTGCGGAAGGTGTGGCTGCCCTTGTCAAAGATAACGGCGACATGGGTGGGTGCGTCGGGGCCGTGGTTCCCTTCGACATACTTGTAGAGCATGTTGCAGAACCCGCTGACGGCCCCGATGGGCAGGCCATCGGACTTGCGGGTCAGCGGCGGGAGCGCGTGGTAGGCGCGAAAGATGAAGGCCGAGCCATCGATCAGATGCAGGTGACATCCCTTACCAAACGCCATGTTTATCGCCCCCTTGGTGTCTTGCTGTTCAGGTGATGTGCCACGATTCCGGAATAGGGGAAAGCACAAGCGTTTTGTTAACCCGGATTTGCCACAAGTCGGATATGACAGCGATGAACCGTTTGGCTGATATCACCGATGTTCTGGGGCAGCAGTTGGGGGCGACTGGTATTGCCGCCCGTGTCGAACTTTTGCGCGCCGTGGATATGATCCGGTCCCATTGTGCCCGGGCGACTTTGTACTGCGCCGCTGGGCTACTGTTCGATGATCCGCGGGATCGTGAGGCCTGTATTGCCGGTATAGGCCGTGCCATGCCGGGGGCGCATGCAGGCGTGCGCCTTTTGTCTGGTGATGAGGTTGAGCCCGGCATTGATCCCGTTGCGCTTGCGTGGCTGCGCGACACCGTGGCTGACATGCCGGACAGTATTGCACAGATGGGTCATTTCGTGGCCGCCGTATCAGACCTGGCAAAAGCTTTTGCCAATGAAACGTGCAAGCCTGATGATGTGCGCGAGGTCACGCGCTTTGCAGCAGGTGCGTTCAACGAGCACTTTGCGAAATTGGTCAATCGGTTGAGCGAACACTTGCACAGTGATCGGATCGTCCGACGTGCAACTGCAAACCAGACAGGCGCAGATGCCCGCACTGCTCTGCGCGAGATCAGTGAGATTTCGCGGAACGTCGGCCTCATTGCCATCAACGCATCAATTGAGGCAGCGCATGTTGGTGAACAGGGGCGTGGCTTTGCCGTTATCGCAACGGAAATCCGCGAGCTTTCAGAAAAGATCGAGCAGGCCAACACGCGTGTGCAAGCCCAGGTTGATGCGTTGATCCATCAGGTGATCGACGACTGAGCGCTTAGCTTTCTGCCTCGTCCGCATAGACATATTTGCAGTCGCAATAGGGGCATTCGACCCATCCGGTGTCTTCCGGAATCTGCAGCCAGACCCGGGGGTGTCCCAGGGGCCCTTCGCTCCCGTCACAGGCCACGCGGTGGGTGTGGACCGTCTTGGTTTCGGGCGCGTCGATCGGCATGTTGGCTATCCTTGGCTGGGGCGCGTGCGCCCGCGTTTATGGGCCAAGGCAGCAGACCGCACAAGGGGTTACGCGTCGCGATCGATGCGTGTCTGGTAACAATTGTTGCGGGCAGAACGCACGTGGATATAGGCGACGTCCGGGTCCGCAAAGATCGCGGCCACGCGGGTCTGAATGTCGGGCGTTGGCGTGATCGTTCCGGTTCCATAGACGATGCGGTCGTCCGCTGAATATCCTTTGACAAGGTAGTCGGGTGAAGTGGTGAGGATGTCCGGTAGATCAGTACCCCCACCACGGGCACATTCATCTGCACACAGAAAGATGGGTCCAACCTCCGCATAGGGATGGGCGCCATCAAAGGGTTTGTGAGCGAGGACCAGCATTTCTGACCCCGCAGGGATGTTGCGCAGGCAGTGGCGACAGGGGTTGGCACCGCCGTCCGAGATTTTGCGTTCGGGCGGATTGCCAAAAGCATCCGGTCCGCCAGCGCGGTAGGTTTGGACGAGGTCGGTGGGCAGGGCTGTGAATTTAGGCATATGATGTCTCCTTGCGCCGATCCTGCACCGGGTGATTGGCACGAAGCGACCCGAATGCTGTGCAATAGAGGGGCTTCTCTGGTTCAAAAACCCCGGAGAGTCCGCATGACGAAGCAGCCCCTAAAATCCAATCGTTCAAATGAGAACAAAAAGTGAATATACTGTCCCCCTGCTGTCACCGAATCTGCCATTCTCATGTTCTGCGAACTGTCGATCACATCGAATTTCACCTTCCTCACCGGGGCGTCCCACCCCGAGGAGTATGTGAATCGTGCCGCCCTGTTGGGGATGGAGGCGATTGCGATTGCAGATGACAACTCGGTTGCGGGGATCGTGCGGGCCCATACGCAGGCCAAAGCCATTGCGCGCAGCGTGAAGGAGCGGCGGGATTTTGACACCCTCCATGGTCTGATCGGTCCTCCAAAGCCTGATCATGTCCCTGCACCGCCCAGCGTACCGATCACGGTGGTGCCGCGCCTGATCCCGGCAGCCCGGTTGCTGTTCAGCGATGCCCCTCCGATCACAGCCCTGCCCGTTGACCGGCAAGGTTGGCGCAGTCTTTGCCGGATCATCTCCAAGGGACGGCTGCGTGCTGAAAAAGGAGAGTGTGACCTTCAGTTAAGCGACCTCGAAGAGTTTGCCGAAGGTCTGCACCTGCTTCTGTGGCCAGAGGCGCAGGGCGGCGCGGTTGATTGGATGCAAACAGCGCGACGGTTGACGCGCCGCTTTGCTGGAAACATCCAGGTGCTGATGTCCCCGCGCTATGATGGGCGCGACACGGTCCGCTTTGATCGGCTGGCGGATCAGGCGCGGATGTTGGGATTGCCCACCCTCGCCTCGGCTGCCCCCCGCATGCATCACGGCGCGCGGCGCAAGCTGGCGGATGTGGTCAGTGCCATCCGTCTCAAGTGTCGCGTCGATGCGCTGGGCCGTGCGGCCCTTAGCAACGGGGAGGGGCGGCTGCGGAGCGAGGCCGAGATGCTGCGCCTGTTTGCCGGACATGAAGAGGCGGTGCATCGTGCGGGGCAACTGGCGGACAGCCTGACCTTTTCGCTCGACCAGTTGCGCTATGAATACCCGTCGGAAATCACCAGGAATGAAACGCCCAGCCAGCGGCTGAACCGGCTGGCCTATGAAGGGTTGAAATGGCGCTATCCCGGCGGGGCGCCAGAGAAAGCCAAGACGCTTCTACGTCATGAACTCGCCCTGATCGCCAAGTTGAAATACGAACCCTATTTCCTGACCGTCCGCGACATCGTCCACTTTGCGCGCAGCCGTGGCATCCTGTGTCAGGGCCGGGGTTCGGCCGCCAATTCGGTGGTGTGTTATTGCATGGGCATCACTTCGGTCAGTCCCGAGATGGGCACGATGGTGTTTGAACGTTTCGTGTCCGAAGCCCGCGATGAGCCGCCTGACATCGATGTCGACTTTGAACACGAACGGCGTGAAGAGGTGATCCAGCACATTTACGAGCGCTATGGCCGCCACCGCGCGGGCCTGTGCGCCACGGTCGTGCATTACCGCGGCAAGCGTGCCATCCGCGAGGTGGGCCGCGCCATGGGTCTGACCGAGGATACGATCAGCGCCCTCAGCTCGCAGCTTTGGGGGTTCTTTTCCACCAAGGGGCTAGAGGCGGAACGGATGGCCGAGATCGGCCTTGATTTCCGCGACCGGCGCCTGCGGCAGACCATTGAACTGGTTTATGAAATCAACGGCTTTCCCCGGCACCTGTCCCAGCATGTGGGCGGGTTCATCGTGACCGAGGGGCGGTTGGACGAGTTGGTGCCAATCGAAAACGCCACGATGGAGGATCGCACGGTCATTTGCTGGGACAAGGATGACATCGACAGTCTTGGCATCCTGAAGGTCGATGTGCTGAGCCTTGGGATGCTGACCTGTATTCGCAAGGCCTTTGACCTGCTGAAGATGCATCACCAGCAAAGCTACACCCTTGCGACCCTGCCAAAAGAGGACCC
Organism: uncultured Tateyamaria sp.; assembly: GCF_947496075.1. Taxonomy (GTDB): domain Bacteria; phylum Pseudomonadota; class Alphaproteobacteria; order Rhodobacterales; family Rhodobacteraceae; genus Tateyamaria. The sequence continues at coordinate 474,761 of NZ_CANMBJ010000004.1, read as the reverse complement.
GCGCGTGTACGACATGCTGTGCAAGGCAGACAGCATCGGCGTATTCCAAGTGGAAAGCCGTGCGCAGATGAACTTTCTGCCCCGGATGCGGCCCCGGAATTTCTATGATCTGGTGATCGAGGTGGCGATCATCCGGCCCGGCCCCATTCAGGGCGACATGGTGCATCCTTACATCCGGCGTAGGAACGGGGAGGAGGAGGTGTCCTTTCCATCGGATGAACTCGGTCAGGTGCTGGGCAAGACGTTGGGTGTGCCGTTGTTCCAAGAGCAGGCCATGCAGATCGCCATTGTTGGGGCGGGCTTTACCCCCGATCAGGCGGACCGGCTGCGGCGCTCACTTGCCACCTTCAAGAAGCACGGAAGTGTTAGTGAATTCCGTGCGCTGTTCCTGCATGGCATGCGCAAGAACGGTTATGAGGATGACTTTGCCGAGCGGTGTTTTTCCCAGATCGAAGGGTTCGGCAGCTATGGCTTTCCCGAAAGCCATGCAGCCAGTTTCGCGCTGCTGGTCTATGCGTCGAGCTGGATCAAGTGCCACCATCCCGGCATCTTTGCCTGTGCACTGCTGAACGCGCAGCCCATGGGCTTCTATGCGCCCGCCCAGATCGTGCGGGATGCGCGCGAACACGGGGTCGAGGTGCGCCCCATCTGTGTGAACGCGAGTTTCTGGGACAATACGATGGAGCCTGATGGCAGGGGGGGCTTGGCCCTGCGGTTGGGATTTCGGCAACTCAAGGGGATGAGCGAGGAGGACGCCAGCTGGCTGACTGCGGCGCGCGGGAATGGCTACCGCTCTGTGCGGGACGTGTGGCGGCGTGCGGGGTTGGGGCCTGCCGTGATCGTGCGGTTGGCCGAGGCGGATGCCTTTGCCACTGCAGGCATCAACCGCCGTGAGGCGCTTTGGGAGGCGAAGGCCATTGTCCCCGGATCCGCCTTGCCCCTGTTCTCCACAGACCTGGATGGTGAGGTCGTGGATGAGCCTGCGGCCCTGCTGCCCGAGATGACGCTGGGCGAAGAGGTGGTGGAGGATTATGTATCGACGCGCTTGACCCTCAGGGCGCATCCCGTGGGCCTGCTACGCCATATCCTGACGCCCGGCGCAGCCCCCGTTGAGGTATTGCCGACGACGCAGGCCGCCCCCGATCTGTCCAAGATCAGTTTTACCCGCGGCAACCCGGATTGAAGGAACCTCACAATGACAGCACTCACCGACTACAAGGCCGCATCCGGTACGTTTGTTCCCGTGTGGACACTTGAAATCCAGACCCTGCCTGAAGACACGGATCGCATTCTGGATGCGGTGATGGCCGTGCATCCGTTGGGATATGGTCGATATCAGCGCAACGCCAGCATCTCGGCCGTCGGAGCAGAGACGGCGCAACCTGAACCCGGATCGACGACGACATCCCATGTGGAGGGGTTCGAGGCTGGTGGGACCGAGACCTATCCCATGGTCGAGTTGAAAATTTCCATCGAGCGCGATGTGGCGGTGCTGGCAAAAGTGATGGATGCCGTTTTGGAGGTCCATCACTACGAAGAACCCGTGATTTTCCTGCGCGAGGATTGGGCGAGCCGTGCCGCCTATGATCCGAACAACGACAATCCCCATCGTTGGTGGAACAATGGGCGTGGCCTGCCAGATCGCATCACGTAATCAATCGGGCTGAGCAAACCGGGTTTGCAAGGTAAATGCCTGTTCGGTCGGCCCGTTCTGCCGCAACAGGTGCAGACGTTCCCAACCCTCATCAAGGCTGACCCGCGTGCCCTTTGGCGCCCACCACATCACCATTGTCGGCCCTTCTGACCGATCCACCCAATCGCGCAGGGATTTCATCCCCTCACGGTGAAGCGTATCGCGGTAGGCAAAGCGGTGCATTGCATGCACGTCACGCCATCCGGCCATGGTCAGGATGTGAAAGTTATCCTCGGTCTGATCTGTTTGCAGGGCGAGCAAATCCCCCATGTCGCCATAGGTTCCGTCCGGCATGCGCGCGCCGTGATTGTGCCAAAACATCCCGTCATCGGCCTTGGCCCGGGCAAAGACCAAGGGCAGTTGACCGAAGAAGTACTGCGCATGGGGATGGCTGGCGCTGAACGGGCCAACCGGGCGCACGACATTCAAGTGCACCAGCATGTGTTCGCTCATTCCTTTACCCCCGTGCGTCGGAAGCCTAGTGCGTCGCATGAGCTGCGCAAGCCTTCTTTCCAACGGCATGGCCGCGCGGTAGAACGCAGACGATACATCGGAAGGATCCTGCAATGGCACCACCCAAACCTGTCGTTTTGTGCATTCTGGATGGCTGGGGTCTGCGCGAGGACGAAACAGGCAATGCACCGAAGCTTGCCCGGACGCCGACATTTGATCACATCATGGACACCTGTTCGCATGCGACCCTGATCACCCATGGTCCGGACGTGGGTCTGCCACGTGGCCAGATGGGCAACTCGGAAGTGGGTCATACCAATATCGGTGCCGGTCGCGTCGTGGCGATGGATCTGGGCCAGATTGATCTGGCGATTGAGGATGGCAGCTTTTTCCGCAACCCGCGCCTGACTGACTGGATTGCGCGGATCAAGGAGGCTGAAGGACGCGCGCACCTGATGGGTGTTTTGTCTGACGGAGGTGTGCATGGTCATATCAATCACATGGTTGCAGCGGCCAAGGCTTGCACCGATGCGGGTCTTCCCGTGCTGATCCATGCCATCACGGATGGGCGTGATGTGCCCCCGAAATCTGCGTTGACTTATCTTGAGCAATTGCATGATGCCCTGCCCGCTGGCGCACGGATCGTGACGCTGACGGGCCGCTACTTTGCGATGGATCGCGACAACCGTTGGGACCGGGTTGAAACGGCCTTTGCCGCCATGGTGCGGGCCGATGCACATATCGTTGAAAACGCACAGGCGGCGATTGAAGCGGCTTATGACGATCACAAGACCGATGAATTCATTCCTGCCACGGTCATGGACGGCTACAAGGGCGCCAAGGATGGCGACGGGCTGTTCTGTCTGAATTTCCGGGCCGACCGCGCGCGCGAGATCATGGCGGCGCTGGGCGATCCCGGCTTTGATGCTTTCGTGCCGGAAGGCCGTCCGGAGTGGTCCGGGCTGATCGGCATGGCGGACTATTCGGAAGAGCATAATGCCTACATGACCACTGTCTATCCAAAGCCCGAGATCGTGAATACGCTAGGGGCGTGGGTCGCCAAGGCCGGGCTGCGTCAGTTCCGGCTGGCCGAGACCGAGAAGTACCCGCATGTCACCTTTTTCCTGAATGGCGGTGAAGAGCAACCGGAGACCGGAGAGGATCGTGCGATGCCAAAATCTCCTGCTGTTGCCACCTATGATCTCCAGCCGGAAATGTCGTCCGTCGAAGTCACGGACAAGTTCATCGCGGCCATTGAAGAGGGCTACGATCTGATCGTCGTGAACTATGCCAACCCGGACATGGTGGGGCACACAGGCGATCTGGATGCCGCGATTGCGGCTTGCGAAGCCGTGGACACCGGTTTGGGCCGGGTTCTGCCCGTGCTTGAAAAGGCTGGTGGCGCGATGGTCTTGACGGCGGATCACGGCAATTGCGAGACCATGATCGACCCGGAGACCGGTGCACCGCACACGGCCCATACCACCAATCTGGTCCCGGTGGCGTTGATTGGTGCAGAAGGGACGGTCGGGGATGGCAAGCTGGCCGATCTGGCGCCGACGATCCTGCAGCTCATGGGTCTGGAGCAACCGGAAGAAATGACGGGCGTCAGTCTGATTACATGAGACTTCTGGCTGCAGCCCTTTTGATGTGTTTTGCGCTGCCTCTGTCCGCGCAGGAAGACGCTGGCGCGCTTGCCCGTGGCGCGGGTGTGCAGCTTGAGGCAGCCTCGGTCCGTTTGTCAGAGGCCGACAGCGCCCGCGACCGGGTGCGTGCCTTGACGGACACCGTGCACGCATACGAAGCCGGGCTTGCCGCGATGCGGGCAGGGTTGCGCCGGGCCTCCATACGAGAGGCGCAGTTGCGCGGCCAGCTTCAGGCCCGTGATGCCGAGATCGCTCAGCTTGTTGCTGTGTTGCAGACGCTGAGCCCGGGCCAGTCACCGACCGCCTTTCTGCATCCCGACGGTCCTAACGGAACAGCGCGGGCGGGGATGTTGTTGGCCGAACTCACCCCGGCCTTGAACCAGCGCGCAAGCCAGTTGCGGCAGGACTTGAACGACGTCGAAGGCCTGCGTGTGTTGCAAGAGCAGGCGGCAAAGCAACTGCAAACCGGGTTGTCAGAGGTGCAGACCGCGCGATCCGCACTGAACCAGGCGATGGCAGAACGGAAAGATCTACCCCAACGGTTTACCGAAGACCCGGTGCGAACCGCGATCCTGATTGCGTCGGCCGAAACTCTGGATGCGTTTTCGAGCGGGTTGGCCAGCATTGCCGAAGGGGATGCAGGTTGGACACCTCCGCAGATCGATGACCTGATCGGCGAATTTCCAATGCCCGCGCGCGGTGTGATATTGCGGCGTGCCGGAGAACCTGATGCTGCTGGTATCACCCGGCCCGGAATCTTGCTGGCGACCCGCCCCGGCACGCTGGTAACGTCGCCAACCGCTGCCACATTGCGCTACGTCGGGCCGCTTCTGGACTTTGGCACTGTCACGATTCTTGAGCCACGCCCCGAAACCCTGATCATCCTCGCGGGGATGGCGATCAGCTACGGTGAGACGGGACAGATCATCGCGGCAAGCACACCTTTGGGCCTGATGGGCGGGCTTCCGGCACAAAATGGCCCATCAACAGGTGGTGAAGGGGGTGGTACTGACCGCTCGGAAACGCTCTATATAGAGGTAAGAGAGAATAATGTGCCAATGGACCCACTCACGTGGTTCAGCACCGAACAGGATGGATAAGCTGGAATGAAGAAATTCGTGATGGCCGCCTTGGGCGGAACGATGGCAGGTGCAATCGCAACGACGCAGGTTGCAGGGCCACTCTTGGCACAGGAAAGTGCTTCGAGTGCGACCGTATATGAACAACTGGATCTGTTCGGCGACATTTTCGAACGCATCCGGAACCAATATGTCGAGGATGTTGAGCCCGGTGAGCTGATCGAAGCGGCTATTGACGGCATGTTGACGTCGCTTGATCCGCACTCCAGCTATCTGTCGCCAGATGACGCGGCGCAGATGCAGGTGCAAACCCGAGGTGAGTTCGGCGGTCTGGGAATCGAAGTGACCCAGGAAGAGGGCTTCATCAAGGTTGTGTCGCCTATCGACAGCACGCCCGCCGCCGAAGCCGGGATCGAAGCGGGCGATTTCATCACCCATGTCGATGGAGAGTCGATGCTGGGCCTGACCCTGGACGCAGCCGTGGATCGCATGCGCGGCCCGGTCGGGTCCGAGATCATCATCACAGTTGTTCGTGAAGGTGAGAACGAACCCTTTGATGTGTCTATCATTCGGGACACGATCGAGTTGCAGGCGGTGCGCAGCCGGACCCAAGGCGATACTGTTGTGCTGCGTGTGACCACCTTCAACGACAAGACCACGCCGAACCTCATGTCCAAGCTGGAAGAAGAGGTCGAAACCCTTGGCGGGATGAACAACGTCAACGGATTTGTCCTGGATTTGCGGAACAATCCCGGCGGGCTGTTAACTCAGGCCATTCGTGTGTCGGACGCGTTTCTGGAAAAGGGCGAGATCGTATCGACGCGCGGCCGTGATCCGGTAGATGGCGACCGATACAATGCAACGCCGGGCGATCTGGCAAAGGGCAAACCAATTGTTGTGCTGATCAATGGCGGATCGGCCTCGGCGTCCGAGATTGTAGCGGGCGCATTGCAGGATCACCGCCGGGCTATTGTGGTTGGCACCAAAAGCTTTGGCAAAGGTTCGGTTCAGACGGTGATGCCACTGCGTGGCGATGGTGCCATGCGCTTGACCACGGCGCGGTATTACACGCCGTCAGGCCGGTCGATTCAAGCGCTGGGCGTAAGCCCTGATATCATTGTAGAGCAGCCCCGCCGCAGCCCCACGACCGAGGAAGAGGATGAACCGGCCAGTGCAGTCGGCCCCCGGACCGAGGGCGATCTGCGCGGCAGCCTCGACAACGACTCGTTGACTGACGATCAGGTGCGCCAGATCGAGGAAGATCGTGCAAAGGCCCAAGCAGCTGCTGACCTACGGGAAGAGGACTATCAGTTGGCTTATGCCATCGACATCCTGAAAGGTCTGAACGCGCTGGGTCCAGTCGAAGATGACCGCCAAGCAAGCTCCAAATGAGCAAAACGCACGGTGGATCAAGCCACCGTGCGTCACTCTTGCGGGCTTTTGCGCCGAGAAACGAGCCGCCGTAAACGGATCGGAGTGCTGATCCTTAGGCTCTGAATTCCTTTTCCCAATCAAACGCCGCGGATGCCTCAAGCGAGTTGGGCCAATGGCTGAAATGGTCTGGGATATGGGCATTTTCCACACGATCCGAGGCTGGGAAGTATGGCTTGAGGTCCAGGACCGGCGTTCCTGGCAACATGTCGAAGTAGTGGGAAAACACGATCCCAGCATCCAGATCGACGGATGCAACTGAAAACACTGACAGACCTATCGGGTTGGGTCGCGCTTCCGACCGCGTTGCAAATACACCTAACTCCGCCGAGGTCGCGGTATAGGGTGACACGATGCTGTAGCGCGCGCGCTGCGCATCGCTGTCCGCTTCGTGTGCCCACCAAAGGGCTATGGCGTGGCTGAAAGGCAGCACCCCTTCCAGACCGCGTCTGACGTCAGGTATCAACCGCACGGCAAACTGTCCGTCGATCATCTCGCACTGCCCAATGGGGCTTAGGGTGTAAGTGTCATTCATCGTCATGCTCCGCATGTTTGTTCACTAAGGGAAGACAAAGCGTGACGTTGAAGCCGGGCTGCTTGCTGGCACCGCGATACACCTCATAGGCGGGGCGATCCGCAGGTTCGTACCCGGATTGTGGCAACCAGTCGGAAAACAACCAATCCCAATAGTCCGAGATACGATGCATCTCGTTTTCCGGGACGTCTGTTTTCATACATGCGACACGTCCCCCGGCGAGGCTGCGAAGCCTGACTTGGCCTGTTGTCTTCGTGTCCTTGGCTACTTCGTAACAGGCATCCAGCCTCCATGTGCTCTGATCTGCCAATGCAGAGTCCGACCATGTAATACTGATAGCCTCGTCGGGCGCAGGCTGTTCAAGAGCCGACAGGTGCCATTTGCCCAAATCGGAATAAAGCTTGCTGATGCTTGCATGGCTGTAAGGACCGACCAGTCGGAGGCTTGCCAGTCTGCGTTCTGGCACAGTCTTGATTTCCACGTCGACGCTCATGCCGTCTAGATACATTGGTGCAGGTCGTGCGACTTTTCCCATCCTGCGCATTCTGAAATCAGGTGGACGATCACGCCGATACCGTGTCGGTGAGCAGTCATAAGCTTTCCGAAAGGCTTTGGAGAAATTTGCGCTGCTGGAAAATCCGCATGTCAGTGCGATGTCCGTGACCGACCTTTGCCGCCGATAGATCAGCGCACTGGCGGCCATCTCTAATCGCAGACGGATGATACACTGTGCGACGGATTCTCCGGTCACGGCGCGGAATACGCGGTGAAAATGAAATTCTGAGAAGGCCGCCTGTTTGCAAAGTTCTTTGACTGTATGCGGATGTTCAGGACGGGCGCGGATCAGGTCCACGACCTGCTCTATGCGCCGGTGATAATCGGTGAGCGTTCGCTGCTTTTTCGGAGAGCCGCCTGTTTTATGCATTGTGACCCGTGAGTGTAAGCCATCCTGAAACTGTGGCACCAAGCCGTTATAGCGCCACCTCGTGTGGCGTCAGTTTATCCCAATCAAACGTGACACCGATTCCCGGCACGTTTGGTGCAACGGCGAGGTGATCTTTGATCACCAGCGGGCGGGTCGTGTAGCGGTCGATGGGGAAGCTATGCACTTCCAGCCAGCCGCCATGGGGTTGGCTGGAGACCAGCGAAACGTGCAGTTCCTGCATGCCGTGGCTGCACACAGGGACGCCAGCGTCCTGTGCCATCTTGGCCACCTGAAGCCAGCCGGTGATGCCAAGGCAGTTTGATGCGTCGGGCTGGATGAAATCGACATGGGGCATGGCGCGGCGGAATTCGTGCATGCTATGCAGGTTTTCACCTTGGGCTGTGGCCATGCCCGTGGCCGCGCGGATCGCAGCGAAGTCTTCGAAGAAGTCCGGCTCAATCGGTTCCTCGAACCACGTGATGTTTTGATCTTTGACCGCGTTGGCAAGGCTGATTGCCTGATCGGTGGTCATCGAATAGTTGGCGTCGATCATGAAGGTGATATCGGGGCCGATCAGGTCGCGAACAGCCTTGATCCGTTCCACATCTTCGGCTTCGGTGGGTTGGCCGATCTTGATTTTGACCGCGTTGTGGCCGCGCGCAAGATAGCCCCGGATGCTGTCCAACAGTTTTGGCAGGTCAAAGCCGAGGTCGATACCGCCGGCATAGGCGCGGCACTGGTCCGATGCGCCGCCAGCGGCTTGCACCAGCGATTGCCCGGTGCCTTTCAGCCGCGCGTCCCACAGCGCGATGTCCACGGCGGAGATGGCGAAGGACAGGATGCCGCCCCGCCCCACATAGTGCAGATGTTCGTCCATGGCGTGTGTGAGCTGCTCGACATTGTCCGCATCCTGCCCGATCAGGAAGGGCGCGAGGTCGTGTGTGATCATCGCCGCCGTCGCATGCCCGCCGCGCCCGCCATTGTAGGTGTAGCCCATGCCGATGCGCCCGTCGTCCAGCGTGACCGTCGCTGTGATCAGGTGGAAGTGACTGTGATCGCCGTGCTTGGCGTCGACGAGGATTTCGTCGAGTGGCACGGCGAAGAGGCGGGCGGTGACGTCTGTGATCTTAGCCATTGAGGTGCTTGGTTTCCGGCACGGGTGTGATCACCAGCCCGTTGTCGAGATGGCTGATGAGGTTGTCGACGACCAACGTGCCCATCGCGGCGCGCGTTTCATGCGTGGCGCTGCCCACGTGGGGCAGAAGGATGACGTTGGACATGGTCTTGAGCGCGTCGGGGATTTTGGGTTCTTCCTCGAATACGTCGAGGGCGGCGTATCCGAGCTTACCGGATTGGAGGGCGGCGACCATCGCGGCCTCGTCAATCACCGAGCCGCGCGAGACGTTGATGAGCGTCCCTTCGGGGCCGAGTGCTTCCATCACATCAGCGTTGACGATGTGATGCGTCGAGGGACCGCCAGGGGTGATGCAGATGATCACCTCGACCGCCTTTGCCATGTCCACGAGGTTGGCGTGGTAGGTGTAGGGCACGTCCCTTTCGCTGCGGGTGTGATAGTGGATGTCGGCGTCGAACGCTTTGAGCTTGTCCGCGATGGCCTGGCCGATGCGGCCGAGGCCGAGGATGCCGACGCGCCGGTTGTCCGCGCTGCGCGATAGTGGGGCGTTGCCGTTTGTCTCCCAGTTGCCAGAGCGGGCGTGCGCCTCGTCCGACAGGAAATTGCGGAAGCTGGTGAGCATGAGCATGATCGCCGTCGTTGCCACCTCGGCGTTCAGCACGTCGGGCGTGTGGGTGACAATGATGCCCCGTTCGATGCAAGCGTCGGTGTCGATCGCGTCGTAGCCCACGCCATAGCTGGCAGCGACCTTGGCGTTTGTGCACTTGGCAAGGATATCCGCAGGCACGCCGTCATGGCCGTTGGTGACGATGTGGGTGATCGCGTCTGCGGGATAATCGCCGCTGGCCTGATGGATGGTGAACCGTTCGGACAGACGGTCACGCATGGTATCGGTGATGCCGCCGATTTGCAGAAGATCAGGCATCCTGTTTCACCTCTTGCCGTTGGGTGCCGAGGCCAGCGATGTCCAGTTCCATGACGTCGCCCACCTTAAGGTAGGTTTTCGGGTTCATCCCGTCGCCGACGCCGGGGGGTGTGCCTGTGCTGATCACGTCGCCGGGGTGCAGGGTGAAGAGCTGGCTGAGGTGTTCAATGATCTCGGCCACGGAAAAGATCATGGTGGCGGTGTTGCCTGTCTGCATCCGCTGGCCGTTGACCGACAGGCTCATATCGAGCGCTTGCGGGTCTTCGATTTCGTCGCGAGTGACAAGATACGGACCTGTGGGGCCGAATGTGTCGCAGGATTTCCCCTTGGTCCATTGTCCCGTGAGGTTCTGCTGGAACTCGCGCTCTGACACATCATTTATGATGCAGTAGCCTGCCACGTAGTCGAGCGCGTCGGCCTTTGAGACGTACTTGCAGGTCTTGCCAATGACGGCGCCCAGCTCGACTTCCCAATCCGAGCGTTTCGACCCGCGCGGCATGACGACGTCGTCATTGGGGCCAACAATGGCGGAGTTCGCCTTGAAGAAGAGGATGGGGTGCTCGGGGATGGGCAGGCCTTGTTCGGCGGCGTGGTCGGAGTAATTGAGGCCGATGCAGAGGAACTTGCCGATATTGCCGACGCAGGGGCCGATGCGGGGATTGCCATCGACTGCGGGCAGGGTGGCCGGGTCTATGGCACGCAGTTTGTCGATCGTGGCGTCGTCCAGCGTGGCGCCGTGGATGTCATCGATGTGGCCGCTTAGATCGCGCAGCGTTTCGCCGTCCATGAGGCCGGGCTTTTCGTGACCAGTGTCACCGTATCTTACGAGTTTCATGAACGGCCTTTCTAGTGATTGTCGCGCGGCATGTATTTGCGTGAGATGTCTTGGTATTGGGTGGCGCCGCGCAGGGTCATGCCCTCGTCAAAGCGGCCCACGTAGTCGCGGAAGATCTCTTGCCACGGGCTTTGGCTTTCAGGGACGGGGTAGCCGCCTGCTGCCATGATCGCTTCGGCGCGTGCCTGAAGCGTGATGTCGTCCACCAGCATATCGGCGGTGCATTTCTTTAGATCGATCCGCACGCGGTCGCCGTTTTCGAGGAGGGCAAGGCCGCCGCCATCTGCTGCTTCGGGCGAGGCGTTGAGGATTGAGGGCGAGCCGGACGTGCCGGATTGGCGGCCATCACCGACGCAGGGCAGCGCCTGGATACCTCTTTTGAGCAGGTAGGAGGGCGCGCGCATGTTCACGACCTCAGCCCCGCCGGGATATCCTTTGGGACCGGCGCCGCGCATGAAGAGGACGCAATGTTCGTCGATGTTTTCCGCCGGATCGTCGATGCGGTGGTGGAAGTCTTCAGGCCCGTCGAAGACCACGGCACGCCCTTCGAACGCTTCGGGGTCGTCGGGGTTGGACAGGTAGCGGTTGCGGAACTCTTCGGAAATCACCGAGGTTTTCATGATCGCGCTATCAAAAAGGTTGCCCTTGAGGTTGATGAAACCGGCCTCTGCCTTGAGCGGGTCCGACACTGGCTTGATCACCTCGGTATTCTCGCTGCGCAGATCGGCGCAGTTTTCCCGCATCGTCTTGCCGTTGGCAGTGATGACGTCGGGGTGGGGCAGGAGGTCGGCAGCGATGAGTTCGCCGATAACTGCCGGGACGCCGCCGGCGTGCTGGTAGTCTTCGCCAAGGTATTCGCCTGCGGGCTGGAGGTTCACCAGAAGCGGCACGTGGTGGCCGTGTTGCTGCCAGTCGTCGTTGTTTAGCGGCACGTCTAGGTGCTTGGCCACGCCGTTCAGGTGGATGGGTGCGTTGGTTGACCCGCCGATCGCGGAGTTGATGACGATCGTGTTCTCGAACGCTTCGCGCGTCATGATGTCGGAGGGGCGCAGGTCTTCCCACACCATGTCGACGATGCGCTTGCCGGTCTCATAACTGATCTGGCTGCGCTCGCGGTATGGTGCCGGGATGGCGGCGGAGCCAGGCAGTTGCATGCCGAGCGCTTCCGCCAGCGAGTTCATCGTGGTGGCCGTGCCCATTGTGTTGCAATAGCCGACGGACGGGGCGGAAGAGGCGACGAGGTCCATGAACCCTTCGCCGTCGATCTCTCCCTTGGCCATCATCTCGCGCGCTTGCCAGACGATGGAGCCGGAGCCGGTGCGTTCACCGCGGAACCAGCCGTTGAGCATGGGGCCGACCGAAAGCGCCACGGCGGGGATGTTGACGGTGGCGGCGGCCATCAGGAGGGCCGGGGTGGTCTTGTCACAGCCGATGGTCAGGACAACGCCGTCGAGCGGGTAGCCGTAGAGGGTTTCGACAAGCGACAGGTAGGCGAGGTTGCGGTCGAGCATGGCCGTGGGCCGCTTGCCGGTTTCCTGGATCGGGTGGACTGGGATTTCGATGCAGGTACCGCCTGCGGCTACGATGCCGTCGCGCACACGTTTGGCGAGTTCGATGTGGTGCCGGTTGCAGGGCGACAGGTCGCTGCCCGTTTGGGCGATGCCGATGATCGGCTTGCCGGATTGTAGCTCTTCCCGCGTCAGGCCGTAGTTGAGGTAGCGTTCAAGGTAGAGCGCGGTCATCTCCGGGTTGTCCGGGTTCATGAACCATTTGCGGGAACGCAGGTCTTCGATACCGATTTTCTTTTTTTTGGTCATTGTCCTGACCAGCCTCCATCAATGATGTGGGTGTGTCCTGTGGTGAATGCGCTTTCGTCACTGGCAAGGTAGACGACGAGCGCTGCGATTTCTTCGGCTTTGGCGACCCGCCCCATGGGCTGGCGGGCGACGAATTGTTCCATGGCCTTGTCGTAGCTGCCAAGCTGTTCGCCCAGTGCCTTGACCCTGTCGTGCCAGCTGGGGCTTTCGACGGTGCCGGGGCAGATGCAGTTACAGCGGATGCCTTGGGTGATGTAGTCGACGGCGACGGATTTGGTGAGACCGACGACGGCGGCCTTGGTCGTGCCGTAGATGAAGCGATTGGGCGCGCCGATGATGGACCCGAGGGCCGATGACATGTTGATGATCGAGCCGTTGCCGCGCTCCAGCATCCCCGGCAAGGTGGCGCGGATGGTGTGATACATCGACCGTACGTTGAGGTCGAAGGCAAAATCCCATTCATCATCCGTGCTGTCCATGATCGTGCCGTGATGCACGAAGCCCGCGCAGTTGAACAGGATGTCGGGTTGGGCCTTGGCCACCCCGTCCCGAATGCTTGCTGCATCACGCGCATTGAGAGGGAAAGCATCGATGTTTGCGTGGTCAAGTGTGCTTAAAGCGTCGGCGTTGATATCGGTGGCAAAGACATGTGCCCCTTCGTTTGCCATCGCCAACGCGCTTGCACGGCCGATCCCTTGGCCCGCTGCGGTCACAAGTGCGCTCTTTCCGTCAAGACGGCCCATGCACTCCTCCCTATTCGATCAGGTGTTGCGCAGCCCGAAGGTCTGCGTTTTGGTGTTAGCGTAGGACAAGCTGTGGGTGTTGACCAGACGTCACGGCAAAATCGGAGGATTGTCATGGCGTTCGAGAATGTGGCCCTGTTGGGCACCGGGTTGATGGGTTTTCCCATGGCGCGGAACCTGGCGCGGGCTGGGGTGCCGGTCACCGTGTGGAATCGGACGCGGTCGAAGGCAGAACCCCTTGCGGACGAAGGCGCAGCGGTGGCAGCCAGCACGAATGCCGCAGTGACTGGGGCGGATGTCGTTATTTCGATGATGAGCGATGGTCCCACGGTGCTGTCTGTCATTGCCGAGGTGTCGCCCAGCCTGTCCAGGGGCGCGTTGTGGATCGACATGTCATCGACCAAACCAGCGGAGGCGCGCGATGCCCGTGCGTTGCTGTCAAAGGTGGGAGTGGGATTTCTGGATGCGCCGGTTTCCGGCGGAACGAAGGGGGCCGAGGCGGCGTCCCTTGCCATCATGGTTGGTGGTGAAGCTGCTGACTTCAATAGTGCGCGCCCGATCTTTGAAGAGATGGGTCGGCCTGTGCATGTCGGCCCCACCGGATCTGGGCAATTATCGAAGCTCTGCAATCAGGCGATTGTCGCAGTGACCATCGGTGCTGTGGCTGAAGCGATGCTGCTGGCCGAGGAGGGGGGCGCAGACCCCGCCGCGTTACGCGCTGCTTTGAAGGGTGGCTTTGCTGACAGCACCATTCTGCAGCAGCATGGGGAACGCATGACCACTGGCAACTTCGAGCCCGGAGGACTGTCGAAGTTTCAACTGAAAGATCTGGACAACGTATTGGTCGAGGCATCGGCTGCTGGTGTGACGCTGCCCATGGTGCAGGACGTCCGCGATCGATTTGCCCATTTCGTCGATCATATGGATGGCGCGGACCGGGATCATTCTGGGCTGTATCTTGAACTGAAGGCACGGCAGGGGGATCGCGCATGAAACGCATACTGATTCTTGGTGGTGGTGGCATGGTTGGTCAGAAGTTGGCCAAGCGACTTGAGATGCAAGGGCTGCCGGGTTTTGGCGATTTTATCGTGACGCTGCATGATCTGGGCTTTATCGAAGACGCTGTGGGTGACGACAAGCGCGTCGGTAACTTGTCTGTTTTAGCCGAGGGGGCGGCACTTGCAGCCGAACGGTTTGACCTGATCTTCTTCCTCGCCTCCATCGTGTCAGGCGAGGCAGAGACGAACTTTGATCTGGGGTGGCAGACCAACCTGTGGCCGATGTGGCATTTCCTTGAGGCGCTTCGGGCACAACACCGAGCCACGGACGGGGCTTATGTGCCCCGGGTAGTCTTTACCTCATCGATTGCTGTCTTTGGCGGACCGTACCCGGACAAGATCGGAGACGAGTTCCTGACTTCGCCCCAGACCAGCTATGGCGCTCAGAAGGCGGCGTGCGAGCTGTTGGTCCAAGACTTTTCTCGCAAGGGTTTCATTGACGGCATGTCGCTGCGGCTGCCCACGATCTGTGTACGACCCGGCAAGGCGAACCTGGCCGCATCGTCGTTCTTTTCGGGTATCATCCGCGAGCCATTGAACGGGTTGGAGGCTATCCTGCCCGTCGACGACACTGTGCGGCATTGGCACGCGTCACCACGGTCGGCGGCAGGGTTCTTGGCACATGCTGCCGTTCTGGACACGGATCGGCTTGAAGGGCGGCGGGCGCTGAACTTGCCGGGGTTGAGTTGCACCGTGGCGGAACAGATCGAGGCGCTGCGTGAGGTCGCTGGCAACAACGTTGTGGCGCTGATCAAACCGCAGCGTGACGAGGCTGTGGCAAACATCGTCGAAGGCTGGCCGCGCAACTTCGCGCCGGAACGCGCGACGGCATTGGGCTTCGAGGCAGAGAAAACGTTCCGCGAGATCATCGATGTTTACATTGAGGACGAGTTGGGTGGCCGTTAACCCGCCCGTGCCGCATAGGTGCGCAGCATGTGGGCGTCGTAAAGCGGCATCGCCATGACCTCGTCTCCAATGACCGTTGTGGCGGGGGAGAGGTAACGTACGCCGGGTGCTCCGGTTTTGCATTGCGGACCTACAGTCAGGCCTTTTGAGACTGGACAGATGCCGATCAGGCCCTGAGTGAGCATGTTCTCGGTCAATGGGTCGTAGTGAGAGGTTGGTCCGGCACCCGCACAGTTTATGACAAATCCGGTGTTGTGAACCGTCTCGCCTCCGTCAGCGTCAACGATCCGTACTTTGGCCCCATCTGGCCCATGCTCAATGGCTTTGACTGCGCCTTTAATCATCCGTGCACCGCCCTCTTCAACCAGCCTGTGCATGTCCATGATCGTGTCTCGCGTGCCGCCTCGCAACCAGAAGCGCAGCTGCGCTGGGACGCGTCGGGCCTGATCTGCATCATCGATGTAGTTGGTGAGCGGGTTCGCCAGAAAATGCGCGCGAAAGCCCGCCCGGATCTCGCGCATTTCGTCTCCGGCCTTTTGGGCCAAATCAATCTCGCGCTGGACTTCGGCCAGGAAAGTTTTAGCCGTGTCATGCCCGGATGACAGATTGGGGCGGGTCAGTTTGCGGGGTAGGCGCGGAACAAGTGCAGCGGGGATTTCACCATCTGGGGCACAGGCAACAAAGCGCAACTGTTCCTCTGGGATTAGGCTTTGACACAGGCGCAGGACATCAAGCATTGCCGCGTTGCCACCGATGCAGAAAACCTCGGCTCTACGTTTGATGTGTTCCGCGATCTCTTCCTCGTTTCCAAAGACGCTTGGGACGGCAAATGCGCCGTCATCGCCTTCGAGGCGCAGGGTGGACGGACCGCCGGGTGCGACGTCCACGGCTCGGGCGGTGATCGTGCGACCGGCTTCGGTCTGGATAGTCGTGCCATCTGATCCGCTTTGCAGAGTAAGCGCGCAGTCGTCGATCAAGCTCACCTGCACTCCCTGAGCCCTGTGATGCGCCAAAGCCTCTTCGGCCTGTTCCTCCATGAAATCGCCATAGAATTCGCGGGGTGCATTTACGCCATAGACGTCCCCTGCGTTTACCAGCGGTTGCGCTGCCCGCATCCAGTTCGGCGCGCGTCCGGTCATCGTGTCGGCCACCATGTCCCAGCGGTCGGACAGCCAGCGTGCAAAGGCAGGATCGATGTCATCCGCCGGCGAGTTGAGCAAATAGGCGTATCGCCACGGTGTGTCTTCTCTACCCTTTGCATATGCGGCACCTCGGCCCAATTGAGACGCGCTTCGCCCCAACACGACGAGGTGATCACCGGCGGCAAGGCTGCATTGCTTAACGAAAGCGAGGGCAGTGATGCCATCTCCCACGACAAGATGGGTCGCCTCGCGGGGCGTCTGGGAGTGTGGATCGCGCATCGTATGCTACTGCCTGAATCGGGTTTTGAGTGGCGTAGGGTGTTAGGCGGCGGACGGGCGAAGGTCAACGCGACCTGAGTGCAGGCCGTGGATCGCCGTTGCGTCAGGCAGGTTCGATCTGGTCCGCATCCATCAGGTGTCTCGCCAGATGATCGTGAATCTTCTGCCGGGTCAGATCTTCGTCTCCGGCCATCGCAGCATCCAGAATATGCTGATGGTGCATGATGTTGTTCGAGATGAAATTGAAGTCGCGGTCCTCCACCATCAATTGCTGGCGGAACCGGCAATACACACGGTGATGGGTATCGATCAGGGTCTGCGATCCGCAGGCCGAAATGAGGGTTTCATGGAACTGTGCCTCGGCTCCGAACCAGAGATCGACAAAAGGTGATCGGTCGGTCGCGGTGTTCAGCCGCATTTCAAGGTGGCTGAGCTGGTGATGGGCGGCAGTCAACCGGGCCTCCCACGCGACGCCGCCGCGCCGGATCGACATCACCGTACCTTCGGCCTCAAGCAGCACACGGAGATGCGTCAATTCGTGAATCACCTCGCGTGACTTTTTCGGAACGCGAAAGCCGCGCTGTTCCTGGAACTCAACCAAACCGAGAGTCGACAGTCTGAACAACACCTCTCGAATCGTGCTTGCGGAACAGCCAAACTCTTGACGCAAGTGTTCAGCCCGCACCTTTTGACCATGCTCAAAAGCGTTTGTCATAAGGCGATAGCGCAGTGTTTCGAAGATGTCGGTATCGTAGGGCATGGGTCGTATGAACTCGTGATATAACTCCTTCGATAAATCACGAAATCACGAAATTCCATAAAAATCTCAAAAATATCGCTAATTTCATTTTTTTGTTGTCCGATAGGGGCAACTGCGCATAGCCTTCCCTTACGACACAAAAAGGTGGGCGTTCGAACCTGCCAAGTGCGCACACATAAAATGTCAGGGAGGATGACATGACATTTCTGAAGAGGGCGGCTTCGGTCGCTGCTGTTGCTGCTCTTGCGGCCACCACGGCGCTTACGGCGTCGGCAGAAACAACGAAGCTACGGATTCAAACGCACTATGCCCCCGAGACTGTCTCGGGCAAGCTCGCTGCGCAATACATCGAAGACATCCAGACGATGTCGGGTGGCGAGATCGAAGTCGAGATGTTCTACAGCTCGTCCGTCGTGAAGTCGGTCGAAACCTTCGACGCGGCCTCCACGGGCATCTTGGACTGCGACATGACCGGTGGTGGCTACCAGACCGGCAAGAACTCCGCCTTCCAGTTCGTGGGCGACATCATGGGCGGCTATGAAACCCCCTATCAGCAGCTGAGCTGGCTGTATTTCGGCGGTGGCAAGGAAGCTGCGGCGCCGCTGTACAACAAGTACGGCATGGAGTTGATCGGCTGGTGGGTTTACGGTCAGGAATCCTTTGCGTCCTCGAAGCCGATCGAGAAGGTCGCCGACTTCAAGGACTGGAAATTCCGTTCGCCTCCCGGCATGGAAACCAAGATCTTTGAAAAGCTGGGCGCGTCGCCCATCGTGATGGACTTCACCGAGATCTTTACGGCTCTGGAAACTGGTATCATCGACGGTGCGGACGCATCGGGTCTGGCCAACAACGTGGGCTTGGGTCTGTATGACATCGTTAAATATGCCAACTTCCCCGGCTTCCACTCGATGCCGTCCGACCACCTTGCGTGCAACAAGGCGGTTTTTGACGCGATGCCTGAATCGCATCAGCGCATCATGAAGGTGGCCATGGAAGCCCTCGCTCTGCGCACCGCACTGACCTTCGAGAAGAAGAACGCCGAAGCTGCAGCCCAGCTGAGGGAGCAAGGCGTGACGCTGAGCCAGTGGGCGCCCGAAGAGTTGGCCAAGTTCCGTGCCGCAGCACAGGCCACATGGCCTGAGTTCGCAGACACGCCTGAAGCTAAGGCGCTGGTCGACGCACACCTGACCTATCTCGGTCAATTGGGCCTCGTCTCCGAGTAAGCGATCCTTTGGGGTCCCGCTACGCGGGGCCCCAAGTCACCCGCCGCAAATCAAGGCAAGATGCGCGCGGGTTTTTTCATACCATAGGGGGACTTTGCGATGCAGGTGCGCTCCGGCACTCCGATAGAGTGGCTTGTGCCATTGGCATTCATCTTTTGCGCGGGCTGGGTGGTCTGGCACATGCCAGCCTTCACGCTCGACTTCTATCCCCCAACCGACGAATCCCAGTTCGACAAGTTATCGGCTCTGTTCAAACGCAATGATGTCACCCCCAATATGGGCGGGCTGTTCGGCGGCTTTGCTGACATCGTGGACTGGCTTGCTGCCATAGGTGTTGTTGCCTTCGGGTATCTCGGTATCCGAACTGTGCAGCGTGCAGGCATGGAATTTGAAAGTTGGCGTGCTGCGGACCGTTTGGCCGTCTTCATTGGTCGTGTCACCATGATGTTGATCGTGCTTCTGACCAGCGTGATGCTGTACGAGGTGATCCTCCGCTATGTGTTTGAGGCGCCAACGCTTTGGGCGAATGAACTTAGCCTGTGGCTTGCGGGCTTTGTGTTCCTGTGCGCCGGCCTTTACGCCATGCAACAGCGCAGCCACATTCGCATTGTACTTTTGTACGACGCGGTTCCGCGTTCGGTGCAGCGGATATTCGACACCATCTCGACCGTACTCATCGTCGTATTCGCCTTCTTCCTGATCTACGGAGGCTATGGCGAGGCATTCGACAAGTTCTACCGTTGGGAGACCTTCGGCACGGCATTTGATCCACCGATTCCAGCCACGATGAAGCCAATGGTGCTGTTTGTCGTCGGCATGGTGGCCATTCAGGCCGTCATCAACCTGATCTCTGATTGGAATGCCGAGGAAGTGCATTACGGGGGCGAAGACCTCGATGAAGAAGAGATTGAGCGCATCAAGGCGCAAGTGGCAAACGAAGGGGTCGGCGACCTCGACGTGACCGGCCAACACGTGTCGACAAAGGACTAAGCCCATGGATATCGGTACTATTTCGCTTGTCCTGATGCTGGGGCTGATCCTTCTCCTTGCTATCGGGATGCCCCTTGGCCTGGCCTCTGCCATCCTCGCCGTTGCTGTGCTGGTCATGAAATTCGAGCCGGAGTTGCTGCTGGCCCCATGGACCTTTGGTGATGGCATTCTGACCGGGCGACCGGGGGCAGGGCCACTCAATATCCTGGCCCAGCGAATATACGGGCTCTTAACGGACTACGTTCTCATATCCATTCCGCTCTTCATTTTTATGGCGGCATTGCTGGAACGCTCCGGCATCGCGAAAGAGATGTATTCGTCCCTGAACATCTGGCTGAACCGGACCCGGGGCGGCATTGCCATCGTGACATCCATCATGGCTGTGATCATGGCCGCTATGTCCGGTATCATCGGGGGTGAGGTGGTCCTTCTGGGTCTGATCGCGTTGCCGCAGATGCTGCGGCTTGGCTACAACCAGAATCTGGCAATCGGCGTGATCTGCGCCTCCGGCTCGCTTGGCACCATGATCCCGCCATCGATCGTGCTGATCATCTACGGCTTAATTACCGAAACCTCGATCAAGGCACTGTTCACGGCGTCCTTCATCCCCGGGTTTATGCTGGCGTCGTTCATCATTATTTACATCATCATCCGCACGCAACTACGGCCCCAGGATGCACCACTGCCCGACCCAGTCGAAGGCGAGCCGCAGGGGCGCGAGAAGACTGCGCTGTTCCTCGCCTTCCTGAACGTAGTTGTCGGCGGGTTTTCGGCAGCCTTGTTCCTGCGCGCCAGCTTCTTCGAATTCTCGGGGTCGAATGCGGCCAATACAGGCGCAGCAGCGTTCTGGGGCACGGCAGAATACATCGGTATCTTTGGCAGCATGCTGGCGGCGAGCGTGGTTTTGGCCATGTTCGTATTTGGCCGGACCCGCACCGCGCTGGGCTGGTCGATGGGCAAGGGTCTTGTCCCGCCCATCGTTGTGATCGGGGTTGTCATGGGGTCGATCTATGGCGGTATCACAGGCATCACCGAGGCTGCAGGCATGGGTGCCATGGCCGTGTTCGTGATCGCCCTGCTGCGCGGAGAAGCATCGTTTGACCTGGTGTGGGAGTCCCTGATGCGGACCCTCAAATCGACCGGTACAATTATCTGGGTCACCATCGGGGCGACTGCCCTTGCCGGTGCCTACACAATTGCTGGCGGTCCGACTTACGTGGCCGACTTCATCGTCGGGTCCGAACTGCCCACCATGTTGGTCATTCTGATGATGATGGTGATCTTGCTATTCATGGGCGCGTTCATGGACTGGGTCGGCATCGTGCTGCTGATCATCCCGGTGTTCCTGCCGATCGTGCTGAAGCTGCCGATTGACGAGATTGGCCTGTTCGGTGAACTGAACCCACGCCATGTGGCGATCTGGTTCGGCGTGGTATTCTGTATGAACATGCAGGTGTCGTTCCTGTCACCACCCTTTGGTCCGGCGGCTTTCTACCTGAAATCTGTGGCGCCACCGCACATCAAACTGACCGATATCTTCAAAGGCTTCCTGCCCTTTATCGGTATCCAGTTGATTGCCCTATCGGTGCTGTTGATCTGGCCGCCCATCATCTCGATCCTACTTTAGGAGGGCACCATGCTGACCGCGAGCCAAGTCGCGCAGTTCCAGACCCAAGGTTACCTTGTGGTAGAGGATGTCATCCCTGCGCCGGTGATCTCGGCAGTGCGGGTGGAATACGCGACACTGATGGATCAGCTTTATGCCCGGTGGGAAGGGGAGGGGCATGTGCCCGGCGGCGAGGGTTTGAGCTTCTGGGAGAAACTAAGCGTGTCCTATGCCGTCGGGTGCGATTGGTTTCAGCCAATGGATATCAGCCTGCCGGGCGGAGAAATCGAGGCCGATTGCCCCATGCATTTCGGCCCGGCGATCTTTGATCTTGTTGTCGAGGATCGGCTGTTGGACGTGATTGAGGATCTGATCGGGCCCGAGATCACCTCGAATCCAATCCAGCATGTGCGGATCAAACCGCCGAGCCCCCAATTGGCAGAGGGCGAGGCGCGCGCGCATATCACTAGCACTGACTGGCATCAGGATCGTGGCGTTGGCCACGAAGAGGCTGATGCGACCGATATGGTCACGGCCTGGGTGGCGATTACGGATGCGACCGTCGAAAATGGGTGTCTGCAGGTGCTGCCCGGTATTGATGACGGTCTTCTGCCACATTGCCCACAGGTTCAAACTGCCATTGCGCCCAAACATCTCGACACCTCGGATGCTGTGCCGCTACCAGTCAAATCTGGTGGTGCCGTCTTGTTTCATCCTTTGGTGCCTCATGCATCACTGCCAAACTGGTCTCAGGGATTTCGCTGGTCCTTTGATCTGCGTTACAACGTGACGGGGCAGCCCACCGGGCGCGATCATTTTCCGAGCTTTGTTGCCCGCAGTCGCATGGCGCCCGAAACAGCATTGCGGGATTGGCGCGGCTGGCGTGATATGTGGTTTAATACCCGCAGCAGGCTTGCCCATCAGCCTCACATTCCGATCCACCGTTGGGCGTCCGACGCCCCATTCTGTGCCTGAGAGAGGCCCATGGATTTTGTTCGTCTAGACATAAGCGACACGGTCGTTACCGCCACGCGCACGTTGGAGATCGGTGTCGACGTAGACGGCGTGCCAACCCGGGCATTGATTCCGTCGGGCCACAAGATCGCGGTGCGGGCCATGTCCAAGGGCGACGTTATCCGTAAATACGCACAGGTGATCGGCTACGCCGCCGGGGACATTGCCGCTGGGGATCACGTACACACTCACAATGTCGAGTTTCGGGGCACGGATGTGGCCTATGATTTTGCTTCAAACCTGCGCCCTGTCGCTCCAGTCTCGGGCGATACATTCATGGGCTACCGGCGCGAGAATGGGCAGGTTGGTACGCGGAACTACATTGCGATCGTCACGTCCGTGAACTGTTCTGCCACGGCCGCACGGATGATCGCGGCGCATTTCACGCCTGAGCTGCTGGCGGACTATCCGAATGTGGATGGGGTGGTCGCCTTTGTTCACGGGACGGGTTGTGGCATGGCGGACAATGGCGACGGGTTCGAGGCGCTGCAGCGCGTCATGTGGGGCTATGCCCGTCACCCGAACCATGCAGGGGTGCTGATGGTTGGCTTGGGCTGCGAGATGAACCAGATTGACTGGCTGCTCGACGCCTATGGCTTAAAACAGGGGCCGTTGTTCCAAGCGATGAATATCCAATCTGTCGCCGGACTTAGAAAGACGGTCGACAAAGGGATCGAGAAGGTGGCGGCCATGTTGCCACTGGCAAATCAGGCGGTGCGGGAACCGTGTCCGGCATCCGAGTTGAAAGTGGCCTTGCAATGCGGCGGGTCGGATGCGTGGTCGGGGATTACCGCGAACCCTGCACTTGGATATGCCACCGATCTGCTGGTGGCACAGGGTGGGACGGGTGTGCTGGCCGAGACGCCGGAGATCTACGGCGCAGAGCATCTGCTGACCGCCCGCGCCATCGATCAGGCGACGGGTGAGCGTCTGATCGATCTGATCCGCTGGTGGGAGGATTATACCGCCCGTAACAAGGGATCGATGGACAACAACCCAAGTCCCGGCAACAAGGCCGGTGGCCTGACCACGATCTTGGAGAAGTCGTTGGGCGCTGCTGCCAAGGGCGGGACCACGCCGCTGACGGGTGTCTACAAATACGCCGATAGCGTGCGGGCGCGTGGCTTCACCTTCATGGATTCTCCCGGCTATGATCCGGCGAGTGTGACGGGGCAGATCGCCGGGGGCTGCAACCTCGTGTGCTTTACCACCGGGCGGGGGTCGGCCTTTGGCTCGAAGCCCGCACCGACGATCAAGGTGGCGACCAATACGGAAATGTATGGTCGCATGATCGAGGATATGGATGTGAACGCCGGTGCGATGCTTTCGGAGGGTGTGAGCCTCGAAGAGAAGGGCCGCGAGATTTACGAACTGTTCTTGAGGGTTGCTAGCGGAGAGATGTCGAAATCTGAAGCACAGGGCCTTGGTGACTACGAATTCGTGCCGTGGCAGATCGGGGCTGTGATGTGATGGAGTGTCTGACTGCAGATCAGAAAGCACAGTATGATGAGCAGGGCTATCTGCTGGTTGCAAACCAGATCCCCGACGACTGGCTGACCAAGATCCGGGACGAGATTGCACGGTTCGAGGCTGAGGCCGCGACCATGACCGAGAGCAATGACCGGCTTGATCTGGAGGACAGTCACTCTGCCGATGATCCGCGCCTGCGGCGGATCAAGCTACCGCATATGATTTCGGACGTGGTGCTGGAGTTGATGTATTCCGACCACGTGCTTGCCCCCGCCCGCGATCTGATTGGGTCGAACCTGCGGCTGCACACTACCAAATTGAACATGAAATCGGCCGGTTATGGGGCGGCGGTCGAATGGCATCAGGACTATGCATTCTATCCGCATACCAACGACGACATTCTGGCCATTGGTATATGCATCGACGATATGGCTGAAGAGAACGGGCCGCTGATGGTATTCCCGGGCTCGCATAAGGGGCCGGTTTATGATCATCACGTGGATGGGGTCTTTGCCGGCGCAATGCTGCCCGAGGCGCACGGGCTGGATATGGCGGATGCGGTGCCGCTGACCGGGCCTGCCGGGTCGATCAGTATTCACCATGGTCGGATTGTGCATGGGTCGGCTCTGAATACGAGCAACCGGGCGCGGCGCATTCTGTTCTACGAGATGATGGCGGCGGATGCCTTTCCGATCATGGGCAGTATGACCAAGTGGGATGGGATCGAAGATTACAACACCCGGATGCTGTGCGGTGAGCCAACGCTGACCCCGCGCCTGAAAGACATCCCGATCCGCATCCCGCAACCACAGCCGGATGTGCCGATTTCCATCTATGAAATTCAGAAGGGGCTGAAGACGCGCGCCTTCGATACCATTCCCGCGAAGGAGAGTTGATATGAGCAAGCCAACGATTGGATTTATCGGCCTCGGCCTGATGGGCGGAGCCATGGTGGGCCGGTTGCAGGATCAAGGCTATGATCTGGTGGTGATCGCAAACCGTACCCGAACGTATGTTGATCGCGCAGTTGAGCGAGGGGCGGTCGAGATGACAACAGCCAAGGCCGTGGCCGAGGGGTCGGACATCGTGATGCTGTGCATGGACACATCGGAAAACGTCGAGGCGCGGATGCGCGGGGATGACGGCGTGATTGCCGGGCTGAAATCGGGCGCGGTGGTGATTGATTTCGGCACGTCACTGCCTGCGTCGACCAAGGCATTGGGAGCGGAGGTTGCGGCAGTTGGTGGCACGATGCTGGACTGCCCCATTGGGCGCACGCCGATGCACGCCAAGGACGGCTTGTTGAACCTGATGGGCTCCGGGGACAAGGCGGCGTTCGATAAGGTCAAGCCGGTGCTGGACGATTTGGGCGAGAATGTCTTTCACCTCGGGGCCTTGGGCACCGGGCACACCATCAAACTGATCAACAATTTCTACGCGCAGGCCTGTGCCAATGCGATGGCTGAAAGCTATGCCATTGCAGATGTGATGGGTGTGGACCGGCAGGGGCTGTATGATGTGATGTCGGCAGGGCCGCTCAAGTCCGGGATGATGGATTTCGTGACCGCCTACGCGTTGCAGGGCGATGATCAGCAGCTTGCCTTTTCCATCAAGAATGCGGCCAAAGATGTCGGGTACTACGCCCAGATGTGCGACGATGCGGGCGTGCAATCCATGATGTCGGGCAGCACGCTGGACAGCCTGCGGGGGTCCATCGACGCCGGGCGTGGGGAAGAGATGGTGCCGCTGCAAGTCGATTTCTTCGCTGACCGGTTCAAAGGCTAAGAGTGGCGATCGCCGCCCATCCGACCGAAGACCGCGCGGCCCTCGGCATCGCAATGACGCTGGGGGCCTATGCGTTCTTTACGCTCATCGACACGTCGGTGAAGTGGCTGTTGCTGGCGGGGCTGCCTGCATTCCAACTCGCCTTCATGCGGTACTTCCCGCATTTTCTGATCTCAACCGCGCTTTTGTTGCGCAAGGGCATGCGGTGGTCGAATTTTCAATCCGCGCATATGGGCCTGGTACTGCTGCGGGGGTTCCTGTTGGCGTCGGCCACGTTGTTTAACTTCATCACCCTGAACTACCTGCCGCTGACGGTGGTCGGGTCGATCATGTTTTCTGCCCCAATCATCGTGTGTTTCCTCAGTTGGCCCTTGCTGGGTGAACGGGTAGGCCCTTGGCGGTGGTTTGCGATCATCCTTGGGTTCACGGGCGTGCTGGTGGTGATCCGTCCCTTTGATGCAAGCTTTCACGCGATTGCATTCCTGAACGTCTACAACGCGTTTTCACTGGCGCTCTATTCGATCATCACGCGCAAGATTTCTGGTGTAGTGGCGGCGGAAACGATGCAGTTCTGGATGGGAGCTTTTGGCGCCGTGGCGCTGGCCCCCTTGGCTTGGATGGTGTGGACCGCGCCAGAAACTTCGCTGCAATGGGCACTTATGATCGGGCTTGGCGTTTGGGGATGGGCGGGGCACGAGATTTTCTCGCGCGCACACGCATACGCCCCGGCCAATACGCTAATGCCCTACACCTACAGCTTCCTGCTGTATCTGGCGCTTGCAAGTTACCTTGTCTTCGGCGATGTGCCGGACGGTTGGACGCTGGTTGGCGCAGCGATCATTGTCGTCTCCGGCTTGATCATATGGCAGCGCACGGCACGAAAGGATAAGGCATGAAGATTGCGGCCATAGGCGAGGCGATGATTGAGCTGTCGATGGATGATGCAGAGGCCGCAGTGCGCGTGGCCGGCGACACGTTGAACACGGCCATCTACCTCAAACGCAACGCACCGGAACTGAAGGTCGACTATGTGACCCGCCTTGGCACAGACGCCTTTTCGGACCGGATCGTCGCGGCGATAGAGGCGGAAGATATTGGCATCCGTGCGGTTGAGCGTGATCCCGAAGGGACACCGGGCCTTTATGCCATCACGACCGATGACAGCGGCGAACGCAGCTTTACCTATTGGCGCGATACCTCCGCAGCACGTTCGGTTTTTCTAACTTCTGAGGATCCGGATTTTTCCGCCCTCGAACCCTATGATGTGATCTACACGTCAGCCATCACGCTCGCGATCATGCCAGCAACCACGCGCGCGGCCTTGATCAATTGGCTGCAAGGCTTTCGGCAGCGGGGCGGACGCCTGGTTTTTGACAGCAACTACCGACCGCGCCTGTGGGAAGATCAGGACACGGCCCGTGAAATGATCGCGGCGATGTGGGCGCTTTGTGACATTGCGTTGCCTTCCATTGATGACGAGATGGAGCTGACCGGCAAAACCGCTGATGCGGTCACGGCACGATTTCTTGCGCTGGGCCGTTCAGGTGCTCTGAAGCGTGGTGAGATTGGCCCGCTTTGCCTTGAGACCGGCGCCTCCGGCACCTATCCCGCAGCGTCCAAGGTTGTGGATACAACAGCGGCAGGCGACAGCTTCAATGGTGCTTATTTGGCGGCGGCGCTGACTGGGGAGCCTCAAGATGCCGCTCTGCGTGCGGGTCATGATCTGGCGTCACGCGTCATTGCGCATCGTGGCGCCATCCTGCCCCGCTAGGCACCAATCACGGCGCGTAGCGCGGCATCGGGTTCTGGAGATTTGCAAGCGGTAACAAGCTCCTCCGCTTTCGGATCGTCCAGCGCGCTATCGGCCGCCACCTCGGCTTGAACAAAAGCGATCCAGGCGTCTAGCGCCGCTTTCAGCAATGGGCTGGGCGATTTGCCCCGGTCTTCCAAAGTTGCCAGAATGCGGATGGGCAGTTTCTGGCTCCCGTCCATTGCGATCTGCCGTAGCCGATGATGCAGGTTGGGGTTCTCGAACCGTTTGATCAAGGCGTCTGCATACGCTTCGGCTTGTGCTTGAACACTGTCCGGCAGTGTCTCCGCCGCTTCGCGCATTAGGGCTTGTGTTGTGTGGCGCAGCTCGGGGTCTGCAATGGCCTCGTGCACATAGGTGTAACCCCGCAGCGCACCGGCATAGGCAAGGAATGAATGCGCCCCGTTCAGCATACGCAGCTTGCGCATTTCGTGCGGGGCAACGTCGTCGACCCATTGTACGCCCGGCCAGTCCGGTTTCGCGGCGGCAAAGCGATCTTCGATGACCCATTCGGTGAAGCTCTCAGTCGGGACAGCCATCTTGTCGCCAGCCTCGGCACGGATAGCGTCCGTCGTGGCGGGAGTGATGCGATCAACCATGCTGGATGGGAATGTGATCGTGTCGGGCAAATTCAGCTTGGCCGCAGCGGCAAAATCCCGAACAGCGCGCTCCACCTTCGATCCGTTGTCAGGCAGGTTGTCACAACACAGAACGGTGACAGGCGACTGGCGCCGTGCCAAGCCACGGGTCAGCGTACCGATCACGGTTGTGCCCGTGTCTAGCAGATCGGCCTGAATGTCGGCTGAAGCCATATCAAGCTGCCCGTCCGGACCCAGATGATACGCTTTTTCCGTTACTGTCAGTGTGATGACCGAAAACTGGTCAGAGGCGACGGCGTCGATCACGGAAACCGAACCTTCTGATGCGACCAGCATATCAGACATGCACGTGATCGGCTTGATCAACGTACCGCCTGCATCCTTTACGATGAGGCTGTAGTCGTAATTCTGGGCCGCCAATCCGTCGCGGATGGCGGGTGAGCGAAAGCTGACTCCTGTGATCTGCCAACCCGGCGTGTCTTGTGTGTACGCCGCAGCGTGTGCGCGAAAGAAATTACCGACACCAAGGTGAAGAATATGCGGCATCGGTCAGTCCAGCCTATACGTGCTGCGGGCCAGATCGGTGGCGAGGAGGCGCGCCAGATCTGCGGCGGTATTGGCGTCGAAATACCCTCGCTCGATCTGCGCCGCCAAATGCAGCGAAATGGCCCGTCGCCAAAGATCATGCCGTGCAGGAATGGATAGGAAAGCTCGGGTATCATCATTGAAACCGGCAAGGTTATAGTAACCAGCCGTCTCGACCACCTGATCAAGGTAGCGCGCGATGCCAGCAGCGCTGTCATGGAACCACCACGGCGGGCCAATGCGCAGGCACGGCCAATGCCCGGCCATCGGTGCCAGTTCGCGAGCATAGGTGGTTTCATCCAATGTGAACAGGATCAGGATCAGCCTCGGATCATTGCCGACACGGTTCAACAGGGGTTCAAGGCCACGCACCCAATCTACGGCAATGGGGATGTCCGCGCCCTTGTCCGGTCCGAACTGTTCAAACAGCGCGTGGTTGGTGTTGCGCCGACTGCCAGCATGCAGCTGCATGACCAGCCCGTCATCCAGCGACATCTGCGCCATCTCAATCAGCATATGCCCATGAAATGCATCAGCCTGTGACATGTCCCCGGACACCAGTGCAGCGTAGGTATCAGCGGGGTTCTCCAGCCAAATGGTCTGGGGTGCTTCGATCGCGTGATCGGTCGCCGTGGCACCCATCGCCTTGAATGCGGCACGACGTTCGCGCAGCGCCGCGAGGAAGCCGTGGTAAGACGAGGTATCCTGCTTGGTCATCGCACCCAGTGACATCAGGTCCGAAGCCCAGCCCGGCGCCCTTGGGTTCAACAGCGTATCTGGCCGGAATGTCGGCACCACGCGTCCATCCCAATCGCTGTCTTTGATCGTCTGATGGTGCGTCAGCGGGTCGAGCGCAGCGTCCGTGGTTGCCAGAACCTCGATTCCGAAGCGGTCGAACAGAGCGCGCGGGCGATTGTCGGGGTCAGCCAACCATGCATCAATGTGGTCATAGACCGCATCCGACGCGTCAGCATTCAACGACAGGTCACAGCCCAGCGTTTCACGCAGCACATATTCAATCCAGAGCTGGCTGGGCGTGCCTAGAAACAAGTGCCAGTGCTTTGCAAAAAGACGAAATACCTCTCGCGGATCGCGTTTCTCGGCTGGCACGCCAACCCCAAGCTGTTCAAGCGGAACGCCCTGCGAATAAAGCATCCGAAACACGTAGTGATCCGGAATGACCAGCAGCTCGGCAGGATCGGCAAAGGGCTGGTTTTCGGCGAACCATGCGGGATCGCAATGGCCATGCGGCGACACAATGGGCGCGTGCCGAATCCTGTCATAAATCCCGGCCGCCTTGCCAGTCAGTTCGAGCGCCATGCCTGCCCCTTTCCTTTTTCCGGAGACTAGCACGAATGCCCCTTGGCGCATGTGCAAAATGCCGCCACTCTGTGGATTAGGAGGACAGTAATGAACGTCTTGATGATTGGGGCTGGAATGGTCGCCCAGACCCACATTCTGGCCCTGCGCGACAACCACGGAGGCGCGCGATTGACAGGCGTTCTGGGGCGGGATGATGCGCGCACCGCTGCATTCTGCACCGAGGCGTCGAAGCTTCTGGGGCATGAGGTGGCGCCATACACCGATGTGCAAGCTGCCTTGGCCGCAAAACCTGACATGGCCATCGTGATCACGCCACCTGATGCACGGCTGGAGTATGCCCACGCATTGGTGCAGGCGCGTGTGCCAACGCTTATGGAAAAACCGGTTGAGCGCACGTTGGCGGCAGCCAGCGAAGTGATCGACCTGTATGCGCAAGCGGGCGTGCCCTTGGGCATGTGCTTTCAGCACCGCACACGGGCAGCAGCACAAACGCTCAAACAGCGCATCGAGAAGGGCGAACTCGGCGATATCGTTCACGTGGATATGCGAGTCCCGTGGTGGCGCGACCAATCGTATTATGATGCACCCGGGCGCGGCACCTATGCGCGGGATGGCGGCGGTGTAATGATCAATCAGGCGATACACACACTTGATCTGGCACTATGGTTGGCCGGGCCCGTTGCAAAACTGCAGGCCATGATGCGCACCAGCCCCCTGCACAGGATGGAGGCTGAGGATATCGCCGCCGCTTTGCTTACATTCCGTTCGGGTGCGTCTGGCGCCTTAGGCGCAACCACAACGGCTTATCCCGGTGGCGCGGAAAGCATCACACTCACCACCAAGAAAGCACACGCGCATCTGGAAGGTGACAGCCTGCACATCGATTGGCTTTCAGGTCAGACGGAAACGATTGCCCCCGACGGTGACGCTGATACCGGAGGGGGCGCTGATCCGATGGCCTTTACCCACGCATGGCATCAGGCATTGCTTGAGGATTTCGTCGCCTCTGTTGCAGAGAAACGCGCACCCCTTGTACCACCCGCCGAAGCCCTGCATGTCCACGCTGTGATCGACGCGATGGAACGCGCGGCTCGCACATCCACCATGATTGAAGTGACACAATGACCCTCACCTTTGTCGCCCTCGGGCTGGATCACCGCCATATCTACGGCATGACGGAAAACATGCAGGCTGTCGGTGCCCGATGCCTTGGCTTTTGGACCGAAGGCGATCCGCAGCCTTTGGCCGGGTATGCAAATCGTTTTCCCGACTTGCACCGGTTCGACACATTGGAGGTCGCTCTCGCTGCCGGGGCTGACCTTGCGCTGGTATCGAACATCCCCGGCGATCGGGCCGACGTCGCCATTCGGGCGATGCAAGCCGGTCACGATGTGATGTCGGACAAACCCGGCTGTACATCCCTGGAACAACTCAACGCAATCAAGGACTGTGTGGCTGAGACCGGGCGCATCTGGTCTATCAACTTCTCTGAGCGGTTTGAGGTGCCATGCGTTACGCTGGCCGATCAATTGGTGCAGGACGGTGCCATTGGCCGTGTGGTGCACACGACCGGCCTTGGGCCACATCGCTTGAACCGCCCCACACGCCCTGACTGGTTCTTTCAGCGCGAAAGATACGGCGGCGTTTTGACCGACATTGCCTCGCACCAGATCGACCAGTTCCTGCATTTCACAGGCTCGGATCAGGCGCAGGTGACCATGGCGCATGTGGCCAATCACGCCAATCCGGATGATCCCGGTTTGCAGGATTTTGGAGAGGTCGCGCTGCGGTCGGATCACGCATCAGCCTATATCCGCGTCGATTGGTACACGCCGGATGCGCTGCCCACCTGGGGCGATGGGCGCCTGACCCTGCTGGGTATTGAAGGGTACATTGAGCTGCGCAAATACGTTGATGTAAACGGGCGCGAAGGCACGGATTATCTTGTTCTGGTCAATGGTGATCGGTGCGAGACGATAGATGCGCGTGACGCGGGATTGCCGTACTTCGAACGCCTTGCCCATGACATCGCACACCGGACCGAAACCGCGATGACACAGGCGCACTGCTTTAGGGTGATGGAACTTGCACTGCAGGCGCAGGCGATAGCGGAAAGGTCGGTCACATGATCCGCGTGGCAATTCTGGGTGGTGGGATCGGCGCGCAGCATCTTGAGGCCTATGATCAGCTTGAAGAGTTCGTCGTGACGCATCTGGTTGATCAGGATGCCGAACGCAGTGCAGCCCTCTGCGGCGATCGGATCACCCCCCTCTCTTCTATCGAAGATGCGCTGTTTGCGGATGTCGATGTCATCGACATCTGTCTGCCACCACACCTGCACGCCCCTGTTGCGATTGGCGCTCTTGAGGCGGGCAAGCACGTCATCTGCGAAAAGCCACTGGCAACGTCGTTAGAGCAGGTCAACGCCATTTCATCTGCGGCGACCGCATCGGGCAAGTCGGTGTTTCCTGTGTTTCAGTACCGTTTTGGTCCCGCGTTCGACCAACTGCGCGCCCTGCAAGTGGCGGGTCTCGTGGGCGCCCCACGCGCAGCTTCGCTGGAAACACATTGGAACCGGGATGCGGAGTATTATGCGATCCAATGGCGCGGCACCTGGGCTGGTGAGCAGGGCGGCGCGGTGCTGGGTCACGCGATCCACGTCCACGATCTGCTGGGTACGGTCATGGCGCCCATCGTTGGGGTGACTGCCCGCCTTGGCACGCTCGTCAACTCGATCGAGACTGAGGATACTGCCGCCCTGATCTTTGAGCTTGAAGGTGGTGCGTTGGCGACAAGCAGCATTACCCTTGGTGCCGCATCCGATGAAACCCGGTTGCGGCTAGTCTACGAGCATCTGACCGCAACATCACATACGGACCCGTACGCACCTGCCGAAGGCACATGGCAGTTCAAGGCGCGAGATCCTGAACGGCAAAGGGAAGTGGGCGCTATATGCGAAACAGCATCGCGTAACTTGCCCGGTTTTGCCGGGTTCTTGACCGAGGTGGGCAAGGCTTTGAACGGCACTCCAAACACGGCGGTCACTCTGGCCGAAGGAACGGCCTCGATTGAGCTGGTCACCGCGATCTATGCCGCACACCGCGACGGAACGCGGGTCGCCTTGCCGCTCGAGGCGGATCACACCCTACACGCGGGATGGCAGCCATGATCGAATGCTGGCGTTGGTTTGGGCCCAATGATCCCACGCAATTGTCCGACCTTCCGCAGGTCGGAGCAACTGGTGTGGTTACGGCACTTCACCAATTCGCGCCCGGTCAGGAATGGCCCGCGCAAGCGATCCAAGACCGCAAAGCGATGATTGAGGCTGCCGGCCTCACATGGGAGGTGGTGGAAAGCCTGCCGGTGTCTGAAGCGATCAAGACACGAAGCGCCGACATCGCTGCGCATCTGGACGCCTACAAGGCCAGCATGACCGCTCTAGCGCAAGCAGGGATCCGCACCATCTGCTACAACTTCATGCCAATCCTCGATTGGACACGTACTCAAACCCGTGCCGCGCAACCTCATGGCGGCACGGCCATGCTGTTCGATCTGGCAGATTTCGCAGCCTTTGACCTCTTCATTCTCAAGCGCCCGGGTGCTTTGGATGACTATTCGGATGTTGTTCGGGCCAGCGCGACCGAAGCCTTTGCCCGAATGGATGACGCAGACAAGGCGCGGCTCAGCCGTACAGTGATTGCCGGGCTACCCGGTGCGAATGACGGTTGGACTCTGGATGACGTACAGCAACGGCTTTCGACATATGACGCCATAGACGCGGAGAAAATGCGCGGCCACCTGATCGACTTTCTGTCCGAGGTTGCCCCGCTGGCGGATCACCTTGGCCTACGTCTGTGCTGTCACCCGGACGACCCGCCCTTTTCACTTCTAGGCCTGCCTCGGGTCATGTCTTCGACCGATGACTATGAGACCGTGTTGAATGCAGTGAATTTTGAGGCAAACGGCGTGACGCTGTGCACCGGGTCACTGGGCGTCGCCGAAGCCTTCGACGCGCTTGACTTCGTGCGCCGCCTCGGCCCGCGCATCCACTTCGCACATCTGCGCAATACCAAGCGCCTGCCATCCCCAGACCCGGACCGCCCCGGTTTCTTTGAAGCGGCACATCTTGAGGGGGACACCGACATGGTTGGAACCGTCGCCGCGCTGATGGAGGAAGAAGCACGCCGTCGTGCTGAAGGGCGCAGCGACCATGCCATCCCCATGCGCCCGGATCACGGCCAAGAATTGCTCATGGACCGGAAGCGTGACAGCCTGCCCGGCTATCCTCTGATTGGACGGATGCGTGGGCTGGCCGAGCTGCGGGGGATCATGGCAGCAGTCGCGGCAGGTCAGGCATGATGCGCATTGGTGTTGCAGGTGTCGGTCTGATCGGCCGTCAGCATTTGGACGCAATCGAACGTGCACAAGGTGTCACGGTCTCTGCCGTCTTCGATCCGGCGTTGAAAGAACACGTGCCATGGGCGTGTACCGACAGCCTTTCGGATCTGGCCGCGCAATCCGACGGCGTCATCCTTGCGGTGCCCAACCACCTTCACGCTTCGATGGCCCTGTCGCTGATCGATGTGTACTGTCCGATCCTGATCGAAAAACCGCTCGCGGCCACGACCGCCGAAGGGGTCGAAGTGGTCGCTGCCGCAGAAAAGGCAGATGTGCCCATCCTTGTAGGGCATCATAGACGGCACAATCCGCTGGTCGCCAAAGCGCACCAGCTCATCGCCGATGGAACGCTGGGCACAGTGACGACGGTACAGGGCACCTGCTGGCTGCCCAAACCCGACAGCTACTACGCCCAGTCATGGCGGCAAGGGGCGGGGGCAGGGCCGCTGTTTATCAACCTGATCCACGACATTGATCTGCTGATGTACCTGTGCGGGCCGATCACTCATGTGCAGGCGATGGAAAACAATGCGGTGCGCGGGGCAAAAGCGGAGGAAGTGACCGTCGCCACCCTTCGCTTTGCCAGCGGCGCGCTGGGCACCGTCAACCTGTCCGACGTTGCCCTTGGTCCATGGAGTTGGGAGCTGACTGCAGGTGAAAACCCTGCCTATCCCAAAACGGATCAGTCCAGTTATCTCATCGGGGGAACAAAGGGTGCGCTGTCCTTGCCCAACCTCAGCCTTTGGACGCAAAAGGACGGCCCGGACTGGTGGGCGCCCATGGACCAGACGCGGGTGCCACTGCCCCTGTCAAACCCGCTGAAGGATCAGATTGAGCATTTTGCGCAAGTTATCGAAGGCAATGCCCCGCCGCTTGTCAGCGGGGCCGATGGCCTGCGCGCTGTTCAGGTGATCGAAGCGATCAAATCAGCCGCCGGATCCGGGCAACTGGTTGCTGTCGGTTAGGACATCCCCAAGCCGCTCCACTCACCGCATTGTGCACGACCTGGCGCTTTGGCCGCATTCGGCGCGCCTATATTGCGCAGTACCGCCCGGCCCGCTAGGCAGGGGATCGCAAGACAAAGGCGCAGACCATGACCCAAGCTCCCCTGCCAACCCTCGACCAGATGCGCGTGGCTGTAATTGGACTGGGCTATGTCGGCCTGCCGCTCGCCGTGGAACTGGGCAAACAACGCCCCACCATCGGGTTCGATCTGAACGTCGAGCGCGTCGCGGGCCTACAAGTAGGGACGGACAGCACCGGCGAGGTGGACGATCTGGGCGCAGCGACCCACCTGACCTACACCAACACCCTGTCCGACATCGCGGAGTGCAACGTCTATATCGTTGCCGTCCCGACCCCAATCGACAGCCACCGCCAACCCAACCTTGCCCCGCTGCTCGCGGCCTCCCGCACGGTTGGGGAGGTAATCAAACGTGGCGACATCGTCATTTTCGAAAGTACGGTCTATCCCGGCGCGACCGAGGAAGACTGCCTGCCGCTGGTCGAAGAAGTGTCCGGCCTGCGCCTCAACACCGACTTCTACGCGGGCTACAGCCCCGAGCGGATCAACCCGGGCGACAAGGATCGTCCGCTGCCCAAAATCACCAAAGTTACCTCCGGCTCAACCCCCGAAGCAGGGCAGGCGATTGACGCGCTCTATGGCTCCATCATCACGGCAGGTACCCACCTTGCCCCGTCCATCCGCGTGGCCGAAGCGGCCAAGGTCATCGAAAACACCCAGCGTGACGTAAACATCGCCCTGATCAATGAGCTTTCGATCATCTTTTCGCACCTTGGCATCGATACATCCGCCGTGCTGGACGCTGCTGCCACCAAGTGGAATTTCAACCGCTACACGCCCGGGCTGGTTGGGGGGCACTGTATCGGTGTTGATCCCTATTACCTGATCGACAAATCGATTTCGGCTGGCCACATCCCCGACATCATCCGCATGGCGCGCGAGATCAACGATGGCATGGCGCAACATGCGGTTTCCCTTTTGGTCAAGGCAATGATCAAGCGCGAAGCGCGCGTTCATGGGGGACGGGTTCTGATCCTTGGGATCACGTTCAAGCAAAACTGCGCAGACATCCGCAACACCAAGGTTGTCGACATGCTGGGTGAATTGGAAAGCTATGGGCTTGAAGCCGATATTTACGACCCTTGGGCTGATCTGGAAGAGGTGAGGCAGGAACACGGGCTCGACCTATTGGCACAGCTGCCAGAACAGGCGGGTTATGACGCGGTGATCCTCGCAGTGCCGCATGATGATCTGATAGGGCCGGGGCCTGCACCCTTGCGCGCGCTCTTGGCGGACAATGGCGTTCTCTTTGATATGAAGGCCGCATTCGACACAGCAGACAGTGACCTGCGCCTCTAGTTGACCAACGCGGTGCTGACCATCGCAGCCGCCCGCTCCCCCGTTTCAATTGCCCCTTCGATCAATCCGCCGTTCTGTTGCGACACCTCAGCCCCGGCAAAGATCAGGCGACCTGCGACCGGGTGCGACAAGCCGGGCGCGCCATAGGGCGGATGACCGTGCGGCGGCGTTTGGTCAAATGGGGTCGCAGTGAATGGCTCTGCGGCCCAATCCATCAGCTCGACCTTGCTCGGCTGCGCAGCCCGGGGCCCAAACAGGCGTGACACCTGTGCCAGCGATTGCTGAATTAAGGTCTCACGATCTTGCCGCGCATCAGATGTCACGCCCAAGAACCCGAAGAGACCAAAAACGTTGGCCTCGGGATCAGACTGATCTGCGATTTCGAACAACGGGCCTACATGGCTGACAGCACCCCCGGACAATCCGGCCTCGCGCCAGAATGGTTTGTCGTAAAGGGCAACCAGCTTGGCATGTGCCGCCATCCATGTCGGCCATTGGGTTAGCGCCTGTGAAACATCCGGAGCCCACGCCGGGGTCACGTCCCACGAGGCGACGATGGGTCCGGGCACTGCACAGATCACCATATCGGCGTCCCATGTCGCGCTCTCCGTCTCGACCTGCGGGCGACGCGTCAGATCAATGGCGCGCACGACCTGCCCGAAGCGTATGGTCCCGTCAGGCAGCGACGCCGCCAACTTTTCAGCAAGCCGTTGCACTCCACCACGAATGCGCGCAGCATCGCTGTAGCGCCGGGGAAACGCCCCGCGCTGCGTTTGCGCCGCTGTTTCATAGATGAAATCGCCATCTTCGAATTGGGCCAGCGTCGATAAGCCTAATTCCTTCAGCAGAGCCACGATCCGTGGCTGATAGGCGGGCCATATCCAAGCCGGGCCAAGATCAATGCCACCGTCCGCAACTGGAAGGCTCAAGGCCCGCCCGCCAACGCGGTCTCGCGCCTCCAGAACGGTCACGTCATGCCCCGCCTGATGCAGCCGCAGCGCGGCCGTCAAACCGGCCAGCCCCGCGCCAATGATTAGGGCGCTCGTCACCCGTCGACCATCTGGCGCAAATGGCCCGCCTTGACCCAAAGCCGCGCGCCTTCCGATCCAGCCTTCAACGTGACCTTGCTGCCGGGTGGGAAGCGCAGCCAGTCACGCGCACCCATGGTGGCGTCACCGTCACTCAAGCTTCCGTCTAGCACCAATACCTCGGCCCCGTCCTTGGCATCTAACGCATGAGATGCACCCGCTGCCCAAACCTCGAAGGCCACACGCTCATTGGTATCTTCGAACAAGGTCGCGGTGGACACACCATCCCGCGCTGGATCCACAGTGGTTTCCGCCGTGTTCATATCAATGCGCACATGGTGCCGGTCCTCGGGATCGAACTGCCACAGCTTGACAAAGATGGTGGCGCCGGGTGCTGAACTGGGGGTATGGCGCGATGTCGGCGGGTTACGCACATAGGTCCCGACCGGAAAATCGCCTGCTTCGTCCTGAAACACACCTTCAAGCACGATGTATTCCTCGCCTCCATCATGGGTATGCGGGGCAAAGGCGCTACCGGGGGCAAAGCGCACAATGGTTGTTGCACGCGCCACCTCATCCCCAATGCGATCCAGCATTTTCCGCTCGACCCCCGCTGAAGGTGAAGCTCGCCAAGGATTGTCTGCGTCCAGGACGCGCACGGGCTGCGTGAAGTCAGCATTCAGTTCCATACTCGGTCTCCATTGCGGTTACCTTCCATTAGGTAGGCAAACATTTCAGTTCTGCAAGGTTGATAGCCTCATTGCTTTCTTGGATCAAAGAAATATATTAATAACCGTGCTGACCAAAAGGTAGGCAAATGGATACACGCAACGCGTTATTGGACCAAGCGGAAGAGTTTGCGCGGCGGCGCGGGTTTGACGGTTTCAGCTTCGCAGACCTCGCCAACAGCGCGGGAATCCGAAAGGCATCAGTGCACTACCACTTCCCGGCCAAAGCCGATCTGTCCTTCGCACTAATGGAACGTTACCGGGCCGTGTTCATGGACAAGCTCCACGCCATCTCGGCAGCAGAACCCATGGCCAGCGCACGCCTGTTGCAGTTCCTGAATCTGTATCGGCAGGCATCAGATGGCGGGCGCAGCCTGTGCTTGTGCGTTGCGCTATCCGTGACACAAACGGCCCTTCCAAAGGCAAGCCTCGCCGAACTTGCCGCGTTCCACCGCGATGTCACAGCATGGCTAGACACGGTTTTCCGCCTCGGGCAGGCCGATGGCACCCTACGACATGTGTCTGACCCGCGCGCCGAAGCTCACGCTGCCATGGCGCAGGTCGAAGGGGCGCAGATCGTTGCGCGGGCCGCACAGGACGCCAGCCGGTTCGAAGCGACCATTGGCACATTGGTCGCCCGCAGCCTCTGAAGGTGACGCTGAAAAATGTGATGTGATCCCAAAACGTTTCTGTGTCAGCCTGACCAAGCATACGGCAATGGATCGACCTGATCGCGCCGGTTGGAGGGATAGCATGACTGAAACGCTTGATTGGATCCGGGTTGGGCAGACAACCGACTTGCCCGAAGGGCGGGTGAAGACGGTCACCGCACGCACCGTCTCTATTTGCCTTTCCCATTTCGATGGGCAGTGGGCAGCGATGGACAATCACTGTCCGCATCAGCGCGGACCGCTGGGCGAAGGATCGATTGAGCGCGGAGAGGGCGGTAAATGCTGGATCCGTTGCCCATGGCACGGTTGGGACTTTGATCCGCTTACCGGTGCCCCTCCTGGCGGACACGAGGATACGGGCCAGAAACTGTACCCGCTCAAGATCGAGGGGGATGAGATATTTGTGGGTCTCGAACCAGAACCGCCGCATGTGCGCACGGTCAGCGATCAGATGGCGGAAAGCATGGTCAATTGGGGCCTGAAACACGTCTTTGGCATGGTGGGTCATTCAAACCTTGGGCTGGCGGATGCGATCCGAATGCGGGTCGAAGCGGGTGAGATGAAATATGTGGGCATCCGCCACGAAGGGTCCGCCGCGTTCGCCGCATCCGCCTATGGCAAGCTGACGGGTCATCCGGCGGGGTGCCTGACCATCGCTGGGCCCGGCGCCACGAACTTGCTGACAGGTCTGTGGGACGCCAAGGTCGACCGCGCGCCCGTGCTCGCACTGACGGGTCAGGTGCAGACCCAGGTCTTTGGCCCCGGCGCGTTTCAGGACATCGACCTGGCATCGGCCTTTGATGCGGTTAGCAGGTTCAGCCAGACAGTGCTGAGCACCTCAAAACACGCCGAACTGGTGTCGTTGGCGATGAAGAATGCGCTGGTCGAACGCGACGTGGCCCACCTGATCTTCCCCGATGACATGCAGACCAACCCATCCGACGCGCCCGCATCCAAGCCCGACGGGCGCATGGGTCGCGCCGTCGTCAAGCCATCGGATGCAGATGTCGCCGATGCGCTGAACCTGCTGAACGCGGCCAAGCGCCCGATCTTTGTGATCGGCCATGGGGCATGGGACCATATGGAGGCGATCACCAAGCTGGCCGAAACCCTTGGTGCTCCGGTGCTGACGACGTTCAAAGGCAAGGGCCTGCTGTCCGACAGTCACCCTAATGCTGCGGGCGTTCTCGGTCGGTCCGGCACGCCAATTGCGTCGTGGTTTATGAACGAAGCGGACCTGATCCTGACCCTCGGAACCTCCTTCTCCAACCACACGGGGATCGAACCTTCGAAACCCATCATCCAGGTTGATTTCGAACGCATGCAGCTTGGCAAGTTCCACCCGGTCGATCTGCCCATCTGGTCCGAGATTGGTGAATTCTGTGCGGCCGTTGCTCCGCATCTGGTACGTCCTGCTGACGCGGCTGATCAGGTGACTGAACTCGCTGAACGCTGGGATATTTGGCGCAAGGAGAAACGTAACCGTATGGAGGAGGAAACAGCCAAGGGCATCCATGCCTTCGCCATATTCGACGCATTGTCGCGCGTGGCGCCAGCTGATGCGATCATCGCCGTGGATGTGGGCAACAACACTTACTCCTTTGGGCGCTACTTCGAAACCAAGGGGCAGCGCGTGCTGATGTCCGGCTACCTTGGCTCCATCGGCTTCGGCTTTCCCGCAGCCATGGGCGCGTGGGCGGCCACGCAGGACTTTGACTGGCTCAAGGGCCGCAAGATCATCTCGATTTCGGGCGACGGTGGGTTCGGCCAATACGCAATGGAACTGACCACAGCGGTCAAATACGGAATGGATATCACCCACGTGCTGCTGCACAACGGCGAGCTGGGCAAGATCACCAAGGAACAGAAATCCGGTGAATGGCCGGTATGGGAAACATCCCTGCACAATCCGTCTTTCGCGGCTTTCGCCAAGATCTGTGGGGCGCATGGGGAAAAGGTCGTGTCGTCTGATGCCATCGAAGCGGCCTTGCAAAAGGCGCTGGATGTCGACGGCCCGGCCTTGGTCGAGATTATGACGGATTCCGAGCTGGTTTGACGTGCGGGGCGCACCACCGGTGCGCCTTACGGGCGCGCAGTGCCGTTAACGATCTATTTGCGAATTGAACCGTTCGATGCGTTAACCAGCCCGGGTCCGCAGTTTCTGCGCTGCGGCGGTGTACGGGGGGTGCACAGGGGGTGTACACATGGTGCACCGCGCATGCCCCTTGTTTTCATGGTGTTAACCCGTGTCTGCCGCTTTGCGGCGATCAAACGGTGCATAGGTGTTGCGCGTACGTTATCCCGTCC
The DNA here is from genome assembly GCF_947496075.1 of uncultured Tateyamaria sp. Taxonomy (GTDB): domain Bacteria; phylum Pseudomonadota; class Alphaproteobacteria; order Rhodobacterales; family Rhodobacteraceae; genus Tateyamaria. The sequence continues at coordinate 433,479 of NZ_CANMBJ010000004.1, read as the reverse complement.
GCCCGTCAAAGGCCTTCACGGTGATCCCTTCCGCCTCCAGCGTCCGGCGGACTGACGCTGCGATTTCGACCGCTTCGGGTGTGTCCCCATGGCAGCAAATGGTGTCGATGGGCGTCTCGATCCGCTTGCCGCTGTCGGTGATGATGGCCTGCGCCTTCACCATCTCGACCATCCTTTTGCCTGCGATTTCAGCATCATGGATGATGGCGCCAGGCTTGCGGCGGTCCACCAGTGTGGCGTCGTCATTATAGGCGCGGTCGGCAAAGATCTCGCAGGCGAATGTCGCCCCAATTGACCGTGCCGCGCGCTCTTGGGCTGTAGCGGCCAGCACCATGATGATGGCGCCTGGATGTGCGGACAGCGCGGCCTCATAACAGGCGCGGGCCATGTCCTCATCCTCGGATGTCATGTTGCCCAACGCACCGTGCAGCTTGATGTGACGCACTTGCGCCCCCAGCGCGTTTGCCATTCCCAGCGTCGCACCCACCTGACATCGGATGGAATTCTGAAGCGATTTCAGAGGCATATCAATGCGTCGCCGTCCGAACCCCTGAATGTCAGCAAAGCCGGGATGCGACCCGATGCCGACACCCTGTTCAAGCGCAATGCTCATGGTCGTCGCCATCACATCCGGGTCACCCGCATGCGCCCCGCAGGCAATATTGGCCGATGTGACAGTGTTCAAAAGAGCCGCGTCATCGCCCATTTTCCAGGGGCCAAAGCTTTCGCCCATATCAGCGTTCAGGTCGACTTCCATATCCTTATCCTCTGTCCAATGGAGCATCGGTGGCGGACACGACGCCGCCGATCAACTGGTAGCTCAACAAGTCTTGTAACGTCGCCGGGTCCCGCACCAAGGGTGTCACGGCCTTGGGCAACGAAGCCCATGTTGCGCGCGCGCACGCCTCGATTGCAGCGCCATCTTCGAGGCTCACAAACTGGAACTGCAAGGCAGCGCCCGCAGGGGCTTGCGCCACCCGGGGCAGATCGCAAGGCATGACCGTCCCGATACGCGGATAGCCCCCGGTCGTCTGACTTTCCGCCATCAAGACAAACGGGGTGCCGTCACCCGTGATCTGGATGTCACCCGGCACGATGACCTCGCTCACGATGCTCAGTGCCTTGGGTGTGGCGAACCCGTTGCCGTCACTGTCCATGCGAATACCTTGGCGATTGGCGCGCGGGTCACGGCGAAACGTGGTCGCTTCGAATTTCTCTCGTGTTTCTTTTGCAAAATCAGACGTTTGCATGCTGGGAACGATACGTATCGCACCGCCGTCAAAACGGGTGTCCCGGGGCATTGTAAGGCCAAAGTCTCCGCCGCGATCCAACCCGATCGGCAACACATCACCCGCGGTGACTAGTTCGCCCAAGCCGCACGACTGGTGCGTCGCGCGTGATCCAAGCATCTGTTCAGTTTCAAAACCACCGCCGACATGCAGGTATCCATAGGTCCCCGTGCGTGTCGGACCGATGGTCAGAACGCTTGATTTCGCAAGTGCATGGCTGGCGTTCCAGGCAACCGCAGCCCCGTCAACATGTGCCGTCATCTCTGCCCCGGCCAGAGCAATGCGCATGTCCTCGGTCGCCTCGAACGTGCCACCGGTCCCAACCATTTCCAAAACGGCAAGTTCAGGGCTTTGACGCAACAGCGCGGCCCCCTCATGCACGGCCAACCTGTCTGTGGCACCTCCGCGTGTCAGCCCCTTGGACAGAAATCCGGTGCGGCCAAGGTCCTGTACCGCAACACCCGGACCGACTTGGTGGACATGCAGAGCAATCATCACGCCAACTCCGTGCGGATCGCCCCGCCTGACCCGTCTGTCACGGTGTCTTCGATGCGGGACAGCTCGGTGGCTGAGATGTCTGTGAATTGGACTTCGTCCCCCGGCGCCAATGGAAATGGCGTGTCCCCGCGGGGACGGAAACAGGCAAACGCCGATTGCCCAACATGTCGCCACCCCGTAGGTGTGTCCTTGGCAAACAGGCATATCTGGCGGACGGCCGCCACCAGCGCCCCGGCAGGGACATTCAACGTCAATTCCTTTTGCCGCGGAATGTTCCAGGCGTCGTCCAGCGTACCGAGATAGGGCTGGCCCGGGGCAAACCCGAGCGTCAGGACACGCAGCCGGGTCGTGGTCAGGTCGCGCAGTGCATCCCGGGTGCTAAGGCCGGCTGCTTCGGCCGCTTCGTCAAATTGCGGCGCCCGCGCGCCGCCGAACACCGCCGGAACGGTCCACAAGGCGCGTCCTTCAGGCAAGGATGCAGCGAACCAATCCCGTGTGGCCAGAATGCTCTGCAACCGATCCGAGATTGCTTCGAACCGATGCTCAGCCAGGTCGATCCGAAAAAAGGCCGACACCAGCGTGCTGCTGCTTTCGGACACTTCTGGCCAGCCCTGTGCATCCACTGCGCCGCGAAAGGCGATGGCGGCGCGGTTGGCCTCGTCCGTGGCCGTGTCGCCGAAGGTCACAAGCACTCCGTCAAGTCCGACAGAACGGACTTTGGGGCTGTATGCGCTCAGGGTTGTCATGGCGTGCAAGGTAGAGGCTTCATCCTTGGGCGCAACGCTAAAGCGCCGTGCGGAGCCAGCCGTCGTCAAAGGCAATCTGACTGACACCCGCCAGCTTGATGACGCGGTCCAGCTCCGCCTCGAACGCGGCTTGTCGGCCCTTGCCCCAACGCACTTTACGTTCCGGCCACAGCGCACGCACGCGCAGGACATCGTCGGCACGATGCGCCTTCATATCGACCCGCCCCACAATGCGATCACCTTCCATCAGCGGAAAGACGTAATAGCCATAGGTCCGCTTGGGCTCAGGCACGAAGATCTCGATCCGGTAAGCGAAACCGAACAGGCGCTCAGCCCGTTTTCGGTCGCGCAAGGCAGGATCAAACGGGCTGAGGACACGCAGCCGCGATGTCGGAACCTGCTCCAAGGATGGGTCGTCAGGCAGTGTGGGCCACGCATATGCTGGACGGGTTGACCCATCCACGCCGGTCACATGCACTTCTATGATCCGCCCCGAGGCAAGCGCCGATATGCACCAGTCCTTCGCCTCTGCCGGGCTGATGTGATCCCAGAATGCGGCCAACTCACCATGCGTAGCAAAACCCAGCCGGTCCAACGCCTCGCGGCAACACCAGTCGACGGTTTCTTCGGTATCCGGGGCATTACCGATGGTGCGGGTATCCAGCACCCGTTCAGTCAGGTCATAGTACTTCTGAAATCCTTCGCGCTTGACGACTTGCAAGGCCCCGCTGCGCCAGAGGTATTCAAGGGCTGTCTTGGACGGATGCCAATCCCACCAACCACCGGATCCACGTTTTTCGCCATCTCCCACATCGCCCGAGCAGCAAGGGCCGTGCTCTCGAATCTGGTCCAGAACAGGCTGAAATTTGGCCTCGAAGCCATCACGCCGCCATTCGCTCCACCGTTCGCGCAGGCGGGCGGCGTCTCGTCCGCGCCGCAGGTGCCAGTAGGGATAGAACGACGCGGGGATGACCGCAGCATCATGTGTCCAATGTTCGAACAGACTACGATCACGTTCGTACAGGTTTTTGAGGTTCTTCGGCCGGTATCTCGGCTTACGAGTGAACAGGATCAGATCATGCGCACGCGCAACTGTGTTGATGCTGTCGAGCTGAACAAATCCAAGCCGCGTGATCAGATCAAGCAGGGCATCCCCATGCGCCGGCCCGCCTGGCGTGTCAGAAAGGGCATGACGATCCAGAAAGACACGCCTTGACTGAGTGTTGGTCAGCGTGAACGGCGTCACGTCCGCAATGCGCGGCGCAATGTATCGCCATAAGAGATGGTTGGCGTCAGCGTGATGTGCTTGGGTGCCGGATCGGCCCCTTCGGCATTCCGATCACGAATGATCTCGGCTGCAGCGCGCCCAATCTCAAGGCGGCAGGCGTCCGTGGTTGCCAATTGGCGTGGAAGCCCTTGCAACAACTCAACGCCATTGAAGCCCGCCAGACCAATCTGTCCGGGCACATCGATCCCTTCGTCCAACAGGTAAAGCAGCCCGCCCGCCCCAATCATGTCATTGGAGTAGTACAGGAAATCGAGGTCCGGGTTCGCGTCCAGCATGGCTTTGGTCATCTCGCGCCCCTTAGCCAGCGCAGACCCGCCTTCGTAGAAATCGCGTGCTTCAATCTCAATCCCAGCTTTGGCGAGGCCCTCCGTGAGTCCTTCGAACCGTTTGCGCGCACGGTGGTCGCGCGGCATGGACGTACCCATGAAACCGATGCGAGAATAGCCCTGTTTCAAGATGGCTTTGGCGATGTCCAACCCGGCCTGCCGGTGCGAAATGCCGACCATGTTATCGACTGGGTTGCCATCGGTATCCATGATCTCGACCACTGGGATACCAGCGTTGCGCAGCATGGCCTGCGCCGAATCCGAATGCTCCAATCCCGCAATGATCACGCCCGAAGGACGCCAGGACAGCATCTCGTACAGCACGCGCTCTTCCTTGTCGCGCATGTAGTCGGTGACGCCGAATACGGGCTGCAACGGGGTGTCTTCCAGGACCTGGTTGATACCGGTCAAAACTTCGGGAAACACCATGTTGCTGAGCGAGGGGATAATGACCGCTACGAGGTTGACGTGTTGAGAGGCCAGCGATCCAGCGATCTGATTTGGGACATAGCCAAGTGTCTTTGCCGCCGCGAGCACTTTTTTCCGTGTCGTTTCAGACACATCGCCCCTGTTGCGCAACACACGGCTGACAGTCATTTCGGACACGCCAGACGCAGCGGATACATCGCGCAGCGTCAGCGGGCGGGCAGGGCGATCAGTCAAGGACGGTCCTTTCTATGCTTCCCTTGAGTTACCTTTAAAACTGAACAAGATTCAAGCATTTGGACAACCCGGAGCCTATTGAAACGGGTGACAAGGCGCGTTTGAAACAGTAGTTGGGTCACGCAAGGCCCCGTGGCTCAACTGGATAGAGCAGCCCCCTCCTAAGGGGCAGGTTGCAGGTTCGAATCCTGCCGGGGTCGCCAAAAATACCGATAAATAGATATTGTTGCGTCGAAGAACGCCTTATCTCCTGGAGGAATTTGCAGCATCTGTACGGGAACACGTGAAAAACAATGGTATAAATCCGGCACAGTTCGCGGCTCAATATGGGAGGTGCTATCGACGAGATACAAAGAAGAATCCCGGCTCCGCGGCAACCGAAACCAGGATCAAATCTAACGCAAAAGCTCCCAGCTTTCTGGCAGAAGCCACCTTAAAGGGCTACGTGAAATCAACTGGCAATCCGGGCGGTAAGCTGATGTGAGGGTGTGCGGCATAAGTGTTCGGCTTGCACACGAAGACCTCCCTTCCGACATCCGCCCTATCAACTGAAGCAGCTTCTGCGACGATCGAACGTCTGGTTCGGCCTTTCTAAATGGTCCGTCGAGTGCTTGGCATTCGTGATTGGGAGCTTTCAGCCATCGGACTTTTAACGGGGCGAGATCTGCGCTCTTTGACATTCACTGGAGCTGCTTGCACAGGTTTTTGGATTGTCGAAGAGAACGATTGGACGGATTGACGTCGAATTGGTTAGCGCAGGTCTGATCAAGCACATTTATCCCGGCTGTAAAACCCGCTCAGATGATCGAGCCAGTGTCGTTATCCGAAGCGCAGGCGGCACTAATCTGGCACCGCTCATTGCGCAAGCGGCGCGCATTCATTTGCTGGTCGATCGTCAGCTTGAGAACGGTGAAGAACACAAACGGCTTCCTCATAACCTCCGTCTTGTTCCTGTTGCACTTGGCCAAATGCGGTGGAGTTCGCGCCACAAGCGCCGTCTTGGTCGTGGGGGGGTTGGCGCAACGAAGTCTCGGGCCAATCAGAAGATCGGCCATAGTTCTCGACGCTGCGGCTCGGCTTCGCCAGAGCGATCACCCCAATGTCCAGAGCCATCAGCAAACTTGGTACCAAGGCTACGCAGACCGGAAGTTCTGGCGATATTCCGACGGTGTTACTCTCAACACTCGCAGGAAGGCACATCGCATACGGTCTTCTTCCTTGAACCCACTCAGCGTGGCGATCTGCTTCAAACTCTTGGAGGATGTCTCCAGCAAATCCTGCGCTCTTTCTATCCGCATCGCCTCAACCGCCTTCGCTGGCGTCTTACCCATTACTTTGGAATAAACACGAGCAAAGTTACGGGCGCTCATTCCAGCCTTTGATGCCAGTGAGCCAACGGACAACTCCGCGCCTAGATTTTCCGACATCCACGCGTGCAATGCCTCGAAACGTCCGAGGCCATCACTGACCTGTCGGCCAAGTGCTGGGCTGTATTGCGATTGGCCACCTGAACGAACCATTTGAGCCACCATTGAGCGGGCCATGCTCAAAGCAGAATCGCGCCCCAAGTCCTCGGACACGATCGCCAGCGACATATCGATGCCTGCCGTGATCCCGGCCGATGTCCAAACTCGACCATCCTTAACGAAGATAGGGTCAAGCTCGACCTGCACTTTGGGAAACTCGTCTGCGAGCATCCTACAGTCTTCCCAATGCGTGACGGCGCGCCGCCCGTCCAGCAGCCCAGTCGCCGCAAGGACCAATGCGCCGGAACAAACGGAACAGACACGCTGCGCTCTTTCGGCAAGTGCCTTGATCGCTGCGCCCAGTTTCGGATCGCGCATACCGGGAATGGCTCCATCACCACCCACGACAACCAGCGTGTGTACTGAGCGGTTCAAGAGACATGAGATGGGCTCGCTTGGAATGGAGACAACCGTGTTCGTCTCGATGAGACCGCCGTCGACAGATACAACCACGCACTCGTAGCCATTGCGTTGAGTCAGAGAATCTGGGGCATGAGAGAAGACTTGAAGTGGGCCGACCAGATCCAACAGAACGACATCCGGGTACACGACAAAGACGACCAACCTCGGGTCGTTCGTTGGTGAATTCAATTTGGCAGTTTTTGCGGTCATGTTGGCATTTCTGCCAAAGACAGAGCGGATAGTCTACGGTCACACGATCTGGAGACGTTGATATGTTGATCCTAAAACCAAATTGCGAATGCTGCGACAAGGACCTACCGGCGGATTCGAAGGACGCACGCATATGCTCTTTCGAATGTACGTTTTGTGCGGAGTGCGCCGAGAAAAGATTTGCCAACCTCTGCCCGAACTGCGGCGGAAACTTCGTACCACGCCCGGTGCGCCCTATCGACAAACTGGCAAGGTTTCCTGCGTCTACAAAGCGTTTCACCAAAGCCCACGCTGTTTGTGCAGACCTGCAAGCCTGACAGGAGGAGGCCACAATGACTGACCTAACACACATCCTAAACTGGAGGCGCATCGATATGCGCATCACGACGTCAGGCCAACCTGATGAGGCGCAAATGGTCGACCTCAAATCCCTTGGTGTGACCCACATCATAAACCTGGGCATTCATCACAATGGCAAAGGTGCGCTGACCGATGAACGTGGCACGGTGGCGGAACTGGGCATGGCATACATATACATCCCGGTCGATTTCGAGAATCCAACGGATGCGGATTACCAGGCCTTCAAAGAGGCACTCGCCGCTCATCCAAACGCTAATATTCATGTCCATTGCATCTACAATGCGCGGGTGAGTGCATTTTTCTATCGCTATGCAATCGATGGCTTTGGGTTAACTGTGCCCAAGGCGATGGAAAACATGGAAAGCATCTGGCGGCCGGGAGCAGATTGGGCCGACTTCATCAGGAGCACGGAAGCCGTTGGTCAACCCAATCGCTATGCCGGTGAGGACTATTGAGGCCGTGATCGCAAAACTGATGCATGTCAGAGAGTGCCTCAGTTCGCGGCACCTGCCGTTGATTGTGGGAGCTCAGTCCGGGTCGTAGAGGTATCCAATGCCGCGCACGGTCCTGATGATCTCGGGTTTTTCCGGATTGGCTTCGAGTTTTCTGCGCAGTCGCGAGATACGGATATCAATGCTGCGGTCAAAGGGATCCCAGGACCGATCATGCGCTTGCTCCAAGAGCTGATCCCGATTCAAAACACGTCCTTTGTTCTCAGCGAAAACCTTGAGCAGGCTGTACTCCATCGCGGTCAACTGGACTTCCGTCCCGTCTGGTGCGAGCAGCTTGGCGGCGTCCTTGTCGAGGACATATTCGCCGAACACTGCGCGGTGGATGTCGGTTTTTGTGGCTGCTGCACCGCCACTGATGGCTTCGCGGCGCAGGATCGCCTTGATCCGGGCCTCCAGTTCGCGCAGATCCACGGGTTTGCCAAGGTAATCATCCGCTCCCATCTCAAGGCCAATGATACGATCAATGACGTCACCAGCTGCGGTGAGCATGATGACGGGTGTCGTGTCGTTCGGTCGCAAAGACCTTAGAATGGAAAGGCCATCTTCGCGGGGCATGTTGATATCCATGATAATGACATCCACCGGACTGACGGAAAGAACGTCCCGCAATTCGTCACCGCCCGCGGCACCAGACACCTTGTAGCCACGTTTTCCTAGGTATTCCTGGAGCATTTCCCGCAAGTCGATCTCATCGTCGCACACCAGGATATGCGCTCCCTGACTATCCATCCGTCGGTCCTTTGTGATCGGTCAGCAGCCTGTGAACGAGTTCTCTGAGTTCTGCTGGTGACACGGGTTTTTCCAGGTGCGGAAGACCGGAATCTCGAAGCAAACCAAGCGAGCTTTGTCCCATCGTGTCACCCGTGATGTATGCGGTCCGGCTCAACATCTCGGGAAAATGCGTTTGCAACGCCGCGTATATCTGGCGGCCATCGACGCCGGGCATGTTCAAGTCGCTTAGGAAAACATCATATTCAGTTGCACGGAGACGTTCGAGCGCTTCTTCGCCCGACGAAACAAAGTCAACCGCGAAGCCTTCTTTCCTCAGAATTTCAGCATTCAACTCGCCAACCTCAACCTCATCATCCACGATCAAGGCTCTCATGTCCGCCGGCGCACTGATCTGGTTGGCGGGTTCATCCGTTTGCACATCATCACTTTTGGCTGCGGGGAGCATGATGCGAAAACATGTACCGGACGTGCGCGTCTGGTCCAATTCGATCTGCCCGCCATGCGACAGGATGATCCGATGACAGAACGCCAGACCGATACCTGTTCCTTCGCCGACCTCTTTGGTTGTGAAAAACGGCTCGAAAATACGCGCTCGTATAGCCTCGGGAATGCCGGGGCCGTTGTCGTGAACGATCACTTCGACCATACCTGTGTCCGACTTGAACAAGGCCGACACGTCAATGTGGTCGCCGCTTCCCGAGGAAGCCCATGCCTGTTCAGCATTGATGAACAGATTGATGATGACCTGCGTAATCTGATCAGCATCGGCGGCAATGGGAGGCACACCGTCGGGGATGTTGCGTGTAATGCGGATGCCACCTGACACGCTGCCATAGCCGACAACATCCGCGGCGGTTTCAATCACGCTCGCAACATCAACCGATTCAATCTTGCTTGGCTGCTGGCGCGCCATCGCGAGGAATGTCTTGACGATCTTCGCGCATCGCTCAGCGGCGGTTCCGATCTTGTCGATCCTCGTCATTAGGCCGGGGTCCGTGATCTCTTCTTTGAGCATCAGCGAATGGCCGACAACAACGGACAAGGGATTGTTCAACTCATGTGCGACACCGGCAAGCAATTCGCCGAGCGCGGACATCTTTTCATTCTGAAAGAGCAATTCCCGCTGTCTCGACAGCTCTTCTGAAAGCGCCAACTCATCTGTCAGATCGCGTGTATTCGAAACAATGACCTCTTCGCCGTTGAACTCAATGAGACGTGAGGAATCCGCACCCCAAAACTTACGACCATGCGCGTCAACAAACTCCATGCGCCGGTCCTTGAGCATGCCAGCCTGTCGCAGGTCCTTGAGGTAGCTTTCACGTTCGGTCGGGTCTGCGTAGTAGGATTGCGAGTTGTCGGCGGGCCCGAACAGCGCTTTGAGCTCAGGCGTCGAAAACAAAACCTCCCCGGTTTCTGCATGCGTCATGTTGATGGCAGCAGGATAAGCCTCCATCACCTGCCGGATCAGCGCGTCAGCCTCTTTTTGGACTGTGAGATCAATAATGCTCGTGACAATAACTTCCTCGCCCTTGAAATCTATCAGTTGCGAAGAAATGGACGCGGGAAAGATGTGTCCATCAGCATTCCGCAGATCCAGTTTAAAATTATCCACGCGCCCGTCTGCCAAAAGCTCGGTGACAAAGTCTGCGCGTTCTTCGGGGCGGGCATAGTGTTCGCGCGCAGATTTACTAGGGCCAAAAAGATGAAGTGCAGCAGGGCTGCGATAGAGGATTTGCCCGTCACCAATGCGCGCCATGGTCACCACAGCAGCACTGGCATCCAGCACCTTCCTGATCAAAAGGTCTCCGTCGCGCTGCTCGACTTCGGCTTGTTTTTTGGCAGTGATATCTTCACGGGTGACAACAAAGCCGCCGGAACGCGTGGGATGAACGGACACCAAATAGGTCCGCCCATCCGTTTCTCTGAGTTCGAAGTCTTGAATGAATTCGATGCCACCGACCAACCTGTCGGACAGCCATTGCTGTTCGTTTCCCACTGCATCGGCGTAGATACCGCGGCGCGCGGTCTCGCGCATCAAAATTTCCCAGTCCAGACCGGGTTTGAGAAGATGCGCGACGGCCTTATTCATTTCAGCGTAGCGTTGATTGAACATGACGAGACGTCGGTTTTCATCGTATAGGGCAAACCCTTCCTTGAGAGAGTCGACGGCGTCGCGCAGAAGGTGCTGCGCATTTTCGATATCATCTAGGTCGTTTGCCATTCCGGTCGTCATCCCTGTTGTCTAAGACAGCAGTGTTTCAATGCCATTTCAGATTTCGCGTCTTGTGTTTCAATTGTTTCACAAGCTGCTGCGCCAAGCCAGACGCGCGCCGAAAACCCCATGTTTAATGGGCCGGTAGCCGTCTGGCGCGCAAACTCCGCTATGCAACAAATGAAACACGGCACCACCCATTCAGACATCGCACTGAAACATACGACCACCAGATGCTGTCCATCGACAACGCATTTGGATCAGAACAATGACATTTTCATATCAGCCAATTGATCAAGGCAATGCCGCCGTGGTCGCCTTGCATTCCTCAGCTTCAAGCAGCAGCCAATGGCGCCGGCTCGCAGATGACCTGAAAGATCGGTTCAACGTGCATGCGTTTGACCTTCCCGGTTACGGTCGCGCGCCCTTGGTCGGAGATTTCTCTCAGAAGGGCGGCGCATTTTCTGCCACTCCAGTCATCTCGGCCATCGAAGAAATCGGAGGGCCGGTGCACTTGGTTGGCCACTCAAATGGGGGCGGCATTGCAATCAAGGTCGCCTTGATGCGCCCGGATCTCGTGAAGAGCCTGACGCTTTATGAACCGGCGGCGTTCCATTTTTTGAAAGGCAGCAACGTTGTGGAGCAACGCCTGTTTGCGCAGATCCAGAGCATCTCAGCACAGGTGAATATCGCCGCGTTGGAAGACGACGTGCCAGCGGGAATGCAGCACTTCCTGGACTTCTGGAATGGCGATGGCTTCTGGGCGGGTCTGCCCGATGTTGCCCAGCAACGGTTCGCTGGAATGATCTGTTCGATCATGACGGATTTTGCTCATGGGTTCGCAGAAACCTGGACGCTTTCCGATTTGTCCAACCTGTCGATACCGGCCCTGGTCATGACAGGTTTGGATTCGCCTGACGTCACACAGCACGTGTCTGTTGCCATTGCAAAGGCATTGCCGAAGGCGCGTATCGCACTGCTGCCGGAACTTGGACACATGGCGCCCATCTTCCAGCCAGAATGGGTCAATTCAAGAATTCTCGAACATGTCGCGAGCGTTGAACGGCCCGCTGCGCCGTGCAGGTGGCCAAGCCAAGTGGCTGCATGACGCAAACCCAACGACCGAATGAAACTGCTGGTGGATGGCCAGCTCAACACCCAAAGGAGACGAACGATGGGCACTCAAGTGATGATCGATACCGCAACGGACTACACCGCGATCAAGGCCAAGCAAAATGTGGCTTGGGGATCGGGAGATTACAGCAAGGTTGGCGTAACCCTGCAAATCACCGGTGAGGAGCTTGCCGAAACAATGGACATGGATGCGGACGCGACCGTTCTGGACGTGGCTGCCGGCAATGGCAATGCAACGCTGGCCTTTGCACGCCGTTTTTGCAACGTCACTTCGACGGATTATGTGCCCGAGCTTCTGGATGCGAGCGGCGCGCGTGCAAAAGCGGAGGGCCTGTTTGTCAACTACAAGGTCGCCGATGCAGAGAATTTGCCGTTCGAGGATCAGTCCTTTGATGCAGTCGCATCCACCTTCGGGGTGATGTTCGCACCAAACCAACAGCAATCCGCCGCAGAGCTTCAGCGGGTGGTCAAGATGGGTGGAAAGATCGGGATGGCCAACTGGACGCCTGACAGCTTCATCGGACAGCTGTTCAAGACGATCGGACATCATGTGCCGCCGCCTGCCGGCGTCAAATCACCCGCGTTGTGGGGCAGTCGGGATTGGCTTGCCCAAACCTTTGGCACCTCGTGCGAGGTATCTTCGTTCCAGTGCAAGAACTTCTTGTTCCGCTACCGCTCTGCCGCGCATTTCATCGACTACTTTCGAATGTTCTATGGCCCGATGCAAAAGGCGTTTGAAGCGCTGGATTCAGAAGGCCAGACAGCCCTACGGGCGGACATCGTGGCACTTATCGACAAATTCGACATCTCGACCGGCGACGCGCTGTGCGTCTCTTCAGAATATGCCGAGGTGGTTCTGGAACGTCATTAAGTCATTGATAAAGCGGCCAAAGCCCCCCGAGTGGTTCTGTCGGGGGGCTTCCACCCAGGATCGGCTTGGACCTTGGTTAACTTGCCAAACGAGAATTAGTCATCTTTGTTTGAGGATGAGTATTTTCGACATTTCTTTGCGCGAAAGGATTTTACGATGGCTGAACGCACGCTGTACGAGTCGTACGGAGGGTTTTCACAGGTCAGCAAAATCGTGCTTTCCTTCTATGACAGCCTTCTGGACAACGACGAAATTGGCCCGTTTTTCGACGACGTCGATATGTCTCGGATCGTGGATCACCAGACCAAGTTTATCGCGTCCCTGCTGGGTGGCCCTGCGGCCTATACAGACAAACAACTGCAACAATTACACGCGCATCTGGACATCACCGATGCCCATTTCGACGAGCTTGAAACGCTGCTGCGTGAAACACTGCTCGGGCACGGAATGGCAAGTGACGATGTCGAAACCGTCGTGGCGGAATTCGGCAAACGCCGCCCTTTGATTGTTAGGTGATCCATGACCATTGAAGCGATAAACGAACAACTGCTTCGCGCAATTGGGGTAGGTGTTGCACTTTTGGATCGCAAAACCCTCCAATTCGGATTCTGCAACGATACGTTTGACGAATGGTTTGGTGGCGAAAATCAACCCACCCAGTTGCAACAGCTTTTCCCGGAACTTGATGTCCAAGCGATGTCCGAAAACCTGATTGGGACCGGGCGCCACACATCGGAAATCCGGTTCAAGAAAAAACGCCGGACGCTGGTCATCGCCTTGGATTTTACCGTGGCCGAGGGCGATATGCTTGTTCTCGTGTGCCAGAACATCACGCGCATCAAGGAACTGGAGTCGATGATTGATTCCTATTCGATGATGGTTGAGCGCAATACGCGAGAAATCAAACGGGAGAAGGAGCAGGTGGAAAAGCTATTGCTCAACATCATGCCCCGCTCTGTCTACGAGGAATACAAGACCTTCGGTGTCGTAACGCCTCAGATGTACGACCCCGTTTCTGTTCTGATGCTCGACTTTGTCGGGTTTACGGACATGGTCGCGTCACAAGACCCGAGTGTGACCGTCACGGAATTGAACGACATCTACAGTGCATTTGATCGCATTGGTGAGCAGTTCGGCTGTGAGCGCATCAAGACAATCGGTGATGCCTACATTACTGTCGCGGGTTTGCCTGATCCTACCCCCGATCACTCAAAGGCAATTGCCAACACGGCCATCCGGTTTGTGCGGTACCTGATGCGGCGCAACTTGAGCCATCCACACCAGTGGCGGTGCCGCATCGGCATTTCCACGGGTTCTGTGGTTGGCTCGGTCGTGGGCATTCAAAAGTACGTCTATGACATCTTTGGCCCTGCGGTGAACCTTGCCTCGCGTCTGCAGGAGTTTTCAGAGCCCATGCAGATTACAGTGCAAGACGCAGTGGCGCATACGATCAAGGATCAGTTCGACATTGAGAACGTGGGCGCCAGATCCATCCGTGGATTTGGAGAGCAAGATATCTGGCGGCTTTCCGACAACGACTGAAAGCTTTGCGAGACAGCAGTTAGAGTTTTCACATAGCGTGGTGGCGATGCATCGACATTCTGTGGACCCGCCCGCTTTGCAAAATCTGAACTGGCGCACCCACAATATACTATGTCTTGGGTTTGGCCGGATTCTGGGCGTCATGTTTGCATTTTTGGTGCGCAGCCAAACCGGACATGGTGGATCGTGCACGTTTCCATGCTCAAGACCGCCTTTGTCCTGATGTCGTACACGATCACCGATTATCGCTTCACTGGGACAGCATCCCAGATTTTGCGACGCTTGAGGCTTACAATGTGAACCGTGTAACGCCCGTAGATGAATTGTCTGCGGTTTTACTGAACAAGTCCGCCTCTGCAGTAGATGAAATACTGTCCGACAGCGTTGCGTGTGCAGCCCCGCCAACATCGGATTGATCCGGTTGCGCATCCCTGCTGGGCGAGTGCGCCAAGCTGTCGAGTGCGCTTTTTGCTTGGTTTTCTAATCCTCTGCGGGATGTTTCAAAACAGCTGATGCTCTTTTGCCAGCAGGGCAGCTTGCGTTCGGTTCGACACGCCGAGTTTCGCCAGCACGTTCTTGACGTGCAGTTTGACCGTAACTTCCTGCACGCCGAGATTGCGTGCGATCTCTTTGTTTGACAGCCCAATGCAGAGTTGTTCCAGTGTCTCCATTTCGCGATCCGACAGTGTGGCAAAGGCGCCTGATGGCTTTGCGCGCGTATCACCCGTGCCGAAATCGAACGGAAAATATCGTTCACCCGACAGAATGAACTTGATCGCATTGACCAAGGACACAGCCGTCAGCGACTTCGGGATGAACCCATGTGCCCCGTTTGCCATCGCGCTATTGGCCACGTCACGATTGGCGACCCCGGACATCAACGCGACCTTGGTTGCAGGGAATTGTCCCCGTGCCTTGTCCAGACCGGCAAGGCCATTCATGCCCGGCATGTTGTAATCTAGTATGAGCAAATCAACCGCATCCAAGCCGCGCATCTTGGTCAGCGCATCATCCAGGCTGGCTGCCGTTTGCACGTGAAAGTCATCAACGGTTTCAAGATACGCGGCGATGGTGTCGCGTACGAGGTCGTGATCGTCAGCAATCAGAATGTTGGGCATGTCTGCAACTCTTTTACTCCTTGCAACTTTTCACCCGAAATCCTGACCAAACCATGACGAAACTATACTTTGGTATAGGTGCCTATGCCAATGCCCTGATGACCTGATCGTCCCGGGTATTTAGGGGTAGGGCACTGGATCATCGAGGAATGAAAATGGTTAAGCGTCACCACTTACGGGCCATCACCTTTTTTTTCGTACTGCTTTTGGGGTGGCACACGTCGGCCATGGCGCAATCCGTTACCGGGTTGCAGATCACCGCGGATGCCACGCAGTCTGATCCGGTCACACTCGAGCTTGCCGATCTTGACGCCTTGCCACAGCAGTCTTTCACGACGTCCACGATCTGGACCGATGGGGCGGTCACCTTTTCGGGTGTGCCGTTGGCTGCTGTGCTGGAGTCCGTTGGCGCACAAGGCACTGCGGTCGAGATGGTTGCCCTGAACGACTACAAGGTGACCATGCCGCTGGCCCAGCTTGAGGACACCGTACCCATCATCGCCACTCGTATGGATGGTAACGTGATGTCAGTGCGGGATAAGGGGCCCTATTGGATCGTGTTTCCATACGACCAGGACCCCAAGTACCAGACCGAGACGATCTATTCGCTCAGTATCTGGCAACTGAACCGTCTCAAGGTCGTGGATTGACAGCACCCAAGCGCATAGGCTGGGATCGACTGAAACGAGGCCACTTATGACGCAAAAGCTGAACCTTTACCGGCTTTCGGTTCTAGCAGGCATTTGCCTGCTCTTTCTTTTGTTGGCTGTGATGGTGACAAGCCTGGTGTCACAGGTCCAGGCCCTGTCCCGCGCCGCGGGGGACAACACGCAGTGGAGCATCTCGCAGATAGACACGGAGTTTGCGAACCTTGATGCTATGCTGACGGATCAGGTCGTTGCAGGAACCTATCCCGAGGATGAGGTGCGATTGCGGATCGACATTGCGTTGAGCCGTCTGAACATCATCAACTCGGGCCGGTCGGCCGAGATCTTTGGCGAAAGCCAGCAGGCCGGCGCGTTGATCGCACCGATCAATACCTTTGCAGAACAGGCGATTGCCGTGCTGGATGCGCCGGGGGCACTGGATGATGCGGCTTTAGCCCAATTGCAACGTGACGTGCGGGATGTGAGACCCGCTGTCCGGGATATCGCGTTGTTGGGTATCCGGTTGGGGGCGGAACGGTCCGAGGCACGGCGCGCCCAGTTTGCGAGCCAGCTGATCAGGACTGGCGGTGTCGCCATTGTGCTTCTCATCCTGATGGCCGCCCTGATGGTCGTATTGGACAGGCTGTTGCTGCGTGCGGCCAGGCGCGATGCAGCGCTTTCAGCGTCCTCAAAACAACTGTCGTCGACGGTCGCTGCCTCTCTTGATGCCATCGTCACTGCGGATGTGGAGGGGCGGATCATCGGATTTAATCGCTCTGCCGAACGTGTGTTCGGCTGGCAGCGGGACGAGATAATCGGCCTGACAATGGAAGACACCTTCATTCCACACCGTATGCGGGATGCGCATCATAACGGCATGCGACGTTATCTGAAAACCGGCCAGCCGCGGGTCGTCGATGCCGGGCGGGTGGAACTGGCCGCCTTGCGGAAGTCGGGCGAGGAGTTTCCCGTCGAGTTGAACATCACGACTGCGCAGGACGGAGATAACGTTACGTTCATCGCCTATATTCGCGACATCAGCGAACGAAAGATCAACGAGCAAAAGCTGATTGATGCCCGGGATCGCGCCGAACGCACCGACAAGGCGAAGTCGCAGTTCCTGACAGTAATGAGCCACGAGATGCGCACACCCTTGAACGGTATTCTGGGCGTGCTCGACTTGCTGAAGACAACTGCTCTGAACGATCAACAAACACGCTATGCCAACATCGCAACCTCATCAAGCGAGGTACTGCTGGAGCATGTCAATGAAGCGCTGGACATCACCCGGATTGAAACGGGCAATCTGCAACTGAACCTGCAGGAATTCCGGCTTACCGCTCTGATGCAGGGCGTCATCGACATGTTCGAACCACTGGCGCGGGAAAAGGGGCTGTCGATTATGCTCGACATCGCGCCTGCGATGCGTGGGCCGTACAATGCCGATGCAGGGCGCATCCGGCAAATCCTGACCAATCTGATTGGCAACGCGATCAAGTTCACGGAACAGGGAGGCATCACGGTCGACGTCACCGGAATCCACGGGCCTGATACGTCTTCCCTACGCTTTGCGGTCACCGACACAGGCATTGGTATTGCGCCCGATCAACACGAACAGGTGTTCGAGGACTTCTTTGCCCATGCCGCTGCCGAGGGACGTCAGGCGCGCGGTGATGGTCTGGGCCTGTCTATTTCACGCCGCATTGCCCGCGCCATGGAGGGCGATGTGTCGGTCAAGAGCGTCGCGGGCGAAGGCTCAACCTTTGTTCTTTCTCTGCCCTTGAAACGCAGCGAAGCGGTGTCGGAGAAGGCACCCGCGACGGGCGAGGATGATCGGCCCAGTCACAAGGTCTGTTCGGTTCTGATTGTGGAAGACAATTCGATCAATCGCAGTGTGCTAAGCGACATGCTGCATTCGATGGGGCATTCCGTGCAGGAGGCCGTGAACGGCGCTGACGCGATCGAACGCGCCAACGCGATCGCGTTCGATATCATCTTTATGGATATCAGCATGCCTGTCATGAACGGTATCGAAGCGACCCGGCATTTGCGGTCTGACGGTGGCAGGAACGCAAACACTTTGATTGTCGGCCTGACGGCCCACGGGCGCGAAGAGTACCGCGAGCAGGCCGTTGATGCAGGCATGGACCGGTTCCATACCAAACCTATTCGGCTGGACGCCCTTCATAGTGTGTTGTCTGAAGTGTCGGCAGGCCCGACCTCCAGACTGGACGGTGTGCAGTACCCCGAAGCGCTGACGGAAATGATTGACCTGTTAGGCCCCGACAAAGTGCGATCCACTGCGGACGCCTTTTTCCGTGAAATGACGAACTTGTTCGACCTCTTGCGCGCGCAGGTCACAATGCCGGATCAGGCCACGCTGGCTGAGGCAGTGCACAGGGCAAAGGGCGCGGCGTCGCTGTTGGGCCAGTTGGATCTGGAAGCGATCCTGTTCGACATGGAAACTCAAGCGCGTGCCGAAGCCTTGCAGGACTACGATTCTTGGGTGTGTCGTCTAGAGGCGGAAAAAGAAACGTCTCAAACCCGGGTGAACGCGGTGTTGCAGCACGCATCTCAGACACCATAAGCACAGGTGCACTATCCTTTGGGATAGTTGTCCTGCTCCAATTCCCCGAGGCCTATACCCCCTCACCCCAGCGCATGGCGCGTCAGGGGCGTAAATCTTTGTCCATCTTACAACGGGCCGCTTGGAGGGGCCCATCTGAGGGAACAAAGACATGGAATATTCAAAAGACATTATTGTGGTTGGTGGCGACGGTTTTTGTGGTTGGCCCACGGCACTGCACCTGTCGGCACAGGGGCACAACATCACCATCGTCGACAACCTATCGCGCCGTGACATCGACGCGCAGATGGGGGCGGACAGCTTGACCCCCATCGCATCCATGGACGATCGCATTGCCGCCTGGAAAGAGCATACCGGTCGGACCATCCGCTTTGAAAACATCGATGTGGCCCGCGACTTTGACGCAGTGACCGCGTTGTTGGCAGCCAGCAAGCCCGACACGATCATCCATTTCGGCGAACAGCGCGCCGCCCCCTATTCGATGAAAGGCGCGAGCGAAAAGCGTTACACGGTCGACAATAACATCTCCGGCACACACAACCTGCTTGCAGCGTCGGTTGAGCTGGGCCTGGACCCACACTTTGTCCATCTGGGGACCATGGGGGTCTACGGCTATGACGATGACGGGTTGGAAATTCCCGAAGGCTACCTGCCTGTCTATGTCCCCGGCGATGACAAGCAGATCATGAAGCGGGACATTCTGTACCCCACAAATCCGGGCAGCGTGTACCACATGACCAAGTCCATGGATCAGCTGCTGTTCCAGTTCTATGCCAAGAATGACCGGCTGCGCATCACGGACCTGCATCAGGGTATTGTTTGGGGAACCCAGACGGAAGAGA
The DNA here is from genome assembly GCF_947496075.1 of uncultured Tateyamaria sp. GTDB lineage: Bacteria > Pseudomonadota > Alphaproteobacteria > Rhodobacterales > Rhodobacteraceae > Tateyamaria. The sequence goes on along the minus strand of NZ_CANMBJ010000004.1, from coordinate 413,974 downwards.
CCCGCCTTGATGAACGTCTGATCAACCGTTTCGATTATGACGGCGACTATGGCACCGTCCTGAACCGGTTTCTGATGCAGGCGGTGGTTGGTCACCCCCTGACGGTGCATGGCACCGGCGGTCAAACCCGCGCGTTCATCCATATTCAGGATACGGTGAAATGCCTTGCCTTGGCCGTTAACAATCCACCCGCCAAGGACGGCAAAGTCGCAATCCTGAACCAGATGACCGAAACCCACACAGTGCGGTCGCTGGCAAAACTGGTGGCAGACGCATCAGGCGCATCCATTGCCTATGTGGACAATCCCCGCAACGAGGCGGCCGAAAATGACCTGCGCGTCTCGAACAAGACCTTTCTCTCTCTGGGTCTGCAACCGGTCACGCTGGCACAGGGCCTAATCGACGAAACGCAGCAGATCGCGGCCAAATACGCCGACCGCTGCATTCGCCGGATGATCCCCTGTGTGTCGACGTGGACCGACAATCAGCGCCCGGGCGTCGTCCCTCCGAAAGCACGCAAAGCGGCCTGATCAACCCTCTCTCACGCTGCGCCTGCTTGGAGGTGGGCCCCGCGTGAGAGAGATATCTCAATTTCAACCAAACGGTGACAGCCATGCGCATGATCGGCATTGGGCTTATGGGTTTTTTGTTGGCAGGCGTTGCCCTCCTGCTTTCAACCATGAACATTCTGGAACAAGGTCAACACATGGTCCGGCAGATCGTAGCCGGACCGCAGCTGGTGTTCGAACACCGCCTGGCGGCATCGGCCCCGGGCAACGACACGGCTGAAATCCTTCGATCCAACCCGGATGACCCCGTGATCCTGGCTGGTTTTCCCGCCTATCAAAGCGTCGCGTTCACCTTCCCCAAAGATGCACGCCCGACGTCCGGATACCTCCAAATCAATGCGACAACTCAGGTTCTGGCCGGGGTGGAAGGGGTGCTGCGCATCTCGATCCACAATACCCGCCGGGGCGAACTGTTGCTGCGTCCGGGCGAGGCGGGACGGTCCCTGCAAATTCCGTTGTCACTGTCGGATTTTGCGGGTGACCAGCTGGTCGTCTCTTTCTCACTGCAAGGCACTGACACCCAACAGCAGTGCGGACCAGAAGACGGTATCGCCGCCATCGTCGAGATCGAGACGACCAGCGCTCTTCACCTCACATTGAATGAACCACTTGTCAGCGCCCGAGACCGCGTCCACGCGTGGGGCGATGTGGTGCGGGTGTCGTGGCCTGCGTGGCTTCAACGGGACGAACAGTTGCGCCGTCTGTTGCTGGGCGTGGATGCAAAGCGGCATGGTTTGCGCACCTTTTTTCTGGTGGCAGGCGAAGAGGACGCACTGACCACAGTTGCCCTGCGCGAGGTGTTGGCGACTGTTTCCGGCGCTTCTGCACCCACCGTGGACGATCCCCAAGCCTTGGCGCAGAGCGGTGTGAATGCCGGTGTGCGCAGGTTTCATCACGCCACGGCTTGGCGCGCGCGCTACTCGCTTGAAGACGGCGGCAAGCAGCGCATCCCGGCTTACCTGGATGTACGACTGGCTCTTGGCGATCTTTTCGGCGATCACCTGTGGTCACTTACGGTGACACTGAACAATCGCTTGCTTCTGCAGGACAGCTTCAAGTCAAAGCAAAGGGAATACGAGGCCCGCATCGATCTGCCAGCGGACTGGCAAGGTGCGCACAACCAGATTGAGATCGTCGCCACCACTAACGCCGAGCGGAACGGTGTGTGCGATCAAGGTCCCGAGTTGGTGGCAGAGATGCTGCCGGAAACGCAATTGGTGCCAGGCGAAGATGTTTACGCAGGACCGATTGATGACCTGCGCGCAGTTCTTGGAGCACTGGATCCGATCTATGTTTCCTTGACGGCGTCGCTGACTGCAATGCAAGCAGAACAGATTGCCGGTTGGTTGGCGCAGATCGCGCCGCCATCCGCCACTCTAAAACCCGCGCAGCAGACGGCGCATATTGTCATTGTGAACCCGGGTGACATGCACCCATCCTTGCCAGAGAGCGGATCAGTATGGGTTCTGATCCAAGGCGCTGACACTGGCACCGTCGATCTGCGCCCTTTGCAACCGGGCCAAGGTTTGCCCGCAACACGCGCCTTTTTGCTGATCGCCCCGGCCGGCATTGAAATTGGCGGGGTGGCGTCATGACCACCGCCGACGACAAGCGCGAACAGATCAATTACATCTCGGTCGACAGTGCGCCGAAGCGGTTCGCTGGCCCTGTTTCCGTGTGGCAGGCGCCACGCATGTTGGCCGTTTTCACCGTGTTGGCTGCCGTTCAGCTTTGGCTGATCAACACCGACACGGTTGCCCAGATCTTTCCAAACCATGACTACGTCTTTTCCCAGCATACCGGTCGCCATGCCATCGCGATCCGCATCTTTCTGATTTCGTTCTTCGCAGCATTTGCCGCTTTCAGTTCTGGCGGTGCACGTGGCCGTATACTCTTCGGGTTAGACATGACGCTGACCTTTCTGGCTGGCTGTGCTGTGTTCGATTTGGCCAATGCGACCGCGCACCATCTGATCGGCTCGTCTTTGTCGCTGCATTTCAGCGCGATCACGTCAGGTTTGTTCGGCTTTGCCGTCTATTCCTTCAAGCTGCTGGAGCGCGGGTTCATGCCGGCCCGCATCCGGATCGAACATATACCCGTCAGCCAACTCCGGGCATTTCTCCGTCTTGGCGTGACCATCGTGATCGCGGCTGGCGTCGCCATCTGGGTGGGCGGGATGGACCTTTACCTTGTGCAATTGATGCGCGACTGGACCCTGTTGGGCGGGATCGGCCCGGGCGTTTTCCTGTTCCTGCCTGTGCTGTTCGGGCAGCTTTATCTGCTGGCAATCTACGACGTGCTGACGGCCAACACGCCAGAGTTCAAGCCGCCCGTGTCGGTCATCGTGCCTGCACACAACGAAAGCTACATCATCCGTGACACGATCAACGCCATGGATCGCGCGGCTGCCCACTACGGTGGTGACGTTCACATCCTGATCATGAACAACAACTCTACCGACGATACCGAAGAGATTGCCCGTGAAACGCTGGCAGCCTGCAAGGCGGCCAAGGGACGCGTGATCAACGTGCCCAAACCTGGAAAGTCTAATGCGCTCAATGCAGGGCTTGATGCATGCGAAACCGAGTTTCTGGTGCGCGTCGATGCAGACACACTGGTGGGCGAAGACAATTTCACCCGCGCCATGCCGTATTTCACGGATCCAAGCGTCGGTGTCGTGGGGGGTGTACCCGTGCCCCCGGGCGGCGCCCTTTTTGATCGGGCCCGCTTGCTCGAAGTGCTGGTCAAACATGGCTTCTATTCCGTGGCAATGGGTGCTGTGAACGGCGTCGTCGGCATCCCTGGCATGTTCGTGGTCTACCGCACGCATCATCCCCGGTACCTTGGTGGTTTCGTCGAAGGAATGAACGGCGAAGACACCGATATCTCGCTGCGCATTGGCGAATTGGGCTTTCACTCGGTGGTGGACCCCAAACTGCGCTACGTGTCCGAGGTCCCGTCGTCCTACAGCCACATGCGTGAACAACGGATGCGGTGGTTTCGGTCGATTTACCACATCTCATCGCGATGCCGGGACCTGATCTACGGCGGCGGCAAAACACTGCGCGGCAAGGTCATACTGCCTTACATGCTGATCAATTCAGCCCGGCGGGCCATGCTGGTGCCGTTGATCATATTTGGCAGCCTCGAATGGGGCTTGGGCTTCAACGCCAATAGTCCAATCGTTTGGCAATCCATCGTGGCCGTTACTACGGGTGCTCCAGCGATCATGGCCATTTTGGCCTCGTTCCTGAACGGCGTTCCAAAGGGCGTCTTCGCCTTGCCAGAGTATCTGATTTTCCGCGTTCTACGCGCCTATTTCACTCTCGAGTCGATGCTCAGCATCCTGATCGATGTCCGCGCCGAAGACCTCGAACGTGTCATCCGTCTCGACATCGTACCGGACAAACCCATTCGCGTGGCCTGACGGCCCCATCAAGTGCGCGTGCAAGCGCACGCCCAACCCAGAAATGAGGAATAAAGACTATGACACGACACATCTACGGCACACCTGAGGCGGATATGATCAATGGCGGCGCAGGGCCGGACCGGATCCATGGCAAAGCCGCTGACGATATCATCACATCAGGCAACAGCGCCGACCAGGTCTATGCCCAAGCGGGCGAAGATGTGGTCGATGCCGGGGCGGGCAACGACACAGTACGCGGCGGCGCGGGTGACGACACAGTCAACGGCTCCACGGGCAGCGATCGGTTATTCGGTGGCCCGGGACATGACGTTCTGATCGGTGGTGAAACCAGTGGTACAGGCGGCGGTGCAGGCGGTGGGATCGACGACCGCCTTTGGGGTGGCTTGGGCAATGACCACATGGACGGCGGGTCGGGTAACGATCGGCTCTATGGTGGTGCGGGTGCCGACACGATGACGGGCGGTGCCGGCCTCGACCGATTGTATGGAGGCGCCGAAAACGACCTGATGCATGGTGGCGATGCCAATGATCGTCTGATCGGCGCCGAGGGCGATGACACATTGCAGGGTGGCGAAGGCTTTGACCGGCTCTATGGCGGAACAGGGGCTGACGTACTTTTGTCGGGCACTGGATCAGACGGCCTTTTTGGCGGCGCGGGTGACGATGCCTTGGACGGCGGCGCGGGTGACGACAGGCTGCACGGGGCAGAGGGTGCCGATATCCTCTCGGGTGGTGTCGGTCACGACATGCTTTTTGGCGGCTCTGGCAGCGACGATATTGATGGCGGCAACGGAGCAGATCAAATCTGGGCCGGCGATGGTGATGACACCGTCATTGGGGGCGATGGTGATGACCGCTTGGGCGGCGCATCTGGAAACGACCAGCTCTTTGGCGGAAATGGGTCTGACACGCTGTACGGCCGCGCCGATGATGACCTTTTGTCGGGTGGCGCAGGCAATGACACCTTGCGTGGTGGTCAGGGTGCAGACGCCCTGTTTGGCGATGGTGGCGCGGATGAATTGCACGGAGGCGCAGGTTCGGACGAACTGTCCGGCGGCGCTGGCAACGACCTGCTGCAGGGGCAGCAGGGCAACGACATTCTGAACGGTGGCGCTGGCATGGACACGCTTGGCGGCGGAAACGGCGCAGACACCCTCGACGGGGGCGCTGGCGGCGATGTTATGAACGGTGGGGCAGGTACCGATCTTCTGCTTGGAGGCGCAGGTCAGGACATTTTGGAAGGGTCCTGGGGCAATGACACGCTGGACGGTGGCACGGGGGGTGACACCCTGGATGGAGGCACTGGAAACGATATTCTTTTCGGAGGCAGTGGTCGCAACACGCTCACCGGTGGTCAGGGCAGCGACGTTTTTGTGTTCCACGCAACCAACAGCTTTTTTCGTGACGAGATCACCGACATCAACATCTATGGCGGCAACGCGGACGTGATCGATCTGACTGACTTCAGCTTTGGCACGGCTGTTTTTGACATCGAGACTTGGGCTGCAGAGCATATCGAGCAGCACGAAAACGGAGATCTGCTGATCTCTCTGACGGGTGCGCAAAGCATCCTGGTCCGCGATCACGCTGACATCGGAGACGCCTTCGTTGATGGCGTGGTTGACCTGCTGATTTTTTGATCGATCCCAGGCGGCGTTCGAACAGGGCGCCGCCGCACACGGAAAAGGAATGTCATATGCCCTCTGTTCTTGGATCCCTTATTTTGGTGCTGATGCTGTCGTCGGCTGTCCAATCTGACATCAGCCGTTCGGAGTTCGACGCGATCCAGTCGCAGGAGACGCATGATCCGGAAGCCGCCTTTGACGCAATGTTGGTGTTGGCGCACTCGGGACACATCCCGGCGGCCAATCGGGTTGGCTACTACTATCGACATGGCCTGGGGACGCACAAAGATCTGACGGCCGCACGGCGGTGGTATCAACACGCAACTGCAAGCGGACATCGTTGGGCTTTTGCGTCGCTGGCGCGGGTAGAATTGGCACTGGGTCATGCAGACGCTGCATTGCACCTTTTGCAACAGGCAGCGCGCGATCAGCACCCGGGCACAGCACGACTGCTGGGTACCGCGCATATCGATCGGGCATTTGGTGCGGCATCAGATCCTGCCTTGGGCCAGCATATGCTGCGTGTGTTGGCGCGTGATGGTGATGCAAACGCTGCCCGCGATCTCTTGTTAAGATACAACTGGAACCGCATCCGCGGACAAGCCCCGGATCACATTGTAAAACGCGTCGTGCAAATTGGTCTTGAGGGGGATGCACGGTTTGCGGAAGCGGCACTTGTCTATTTGACCCGTGAGCGAGACAAAAGGAGCCAGATCACCCGGCAACGCGAAGCCTTGATAAGCGTACCCGGCATCCAGCGGCGCACGTTGTTGATGGAACGGGTTCGGCTGGCTGCTGACCTGAACCCGGGTCGGTTCTGGATCGAGACCGAAAAGGTACTGCAAGACACCGAAACCGAACACTATGCGCGCGTCGCAGGTACGGCGTTTTGGATCAACAAGAACGCTTGGGTTCGTGTACTTCAGAAGGAGCTGCGCGGCCTTGGGTACTATTCGGGTCGTATCACCGCAGAGATGACCGCACGGACCATAAGAGCGCAGAACCAATTCTGCAAAGACAGAGGCATATGGGAACTCTGCGCATCAGGCCCGTTGCGCGGACAAACTGTGCGGGCCGTCGCAGATGCCATCGCCATGGCGCGTGATCGCGGATAGCGGCGGGTCTGGGGTTGTTGTGAACGAGGACTGTCGATTGAAACTCCGTTCAGAAAGGTTGCGACAGAAACACTCGATATGTACTGTCCGCCCGCTGTCTCTTGAGTATCTTGAGAGTATCAGGGCGCGCCGTCTGGAATTGGTGTTTTCGCCTCACTAAGGATACTTTCCTCACGTGCATTCCGGAACTGTAGCATACTTGGTGATTTGAAGGTTAACGTTGTCTGGCGCTCAACGTTTTCCAATTGGTCGGAGTGAGAGGATTCGAACCTCCGGCCCCTGCCTCCCGAAGACAGTGCTCTACCAGGCTGAGCTACACTCCGACTGTGCCGGGCGAATTACTCCCCGTCCGGTGTTTTGGCAAGAGGCTTGTCGCGGAAGCGACCGCTGGTCATGAGGCTGCTCACCCGAAATGCGCCCGGTGTACCGATACGGCTGCGGGTGCGCAGAACTGGCTTGTTTTCCGAATTGCCGGACCGGCTTTCGCGGAACACGATGAACAGGCCCGACGCGATGATGATTGCGGCACCGACCCCGGTGTAGCTGTCTGGCACCTCGTTGAAAAAGACGAGGCCATAAACGGTTGCCCACAGGATTTGTGAATACTGCATGGGCGCCACGATTGCGGCTTCTCCGGTCTGGTATGCGGCAATGATGAAGCGACCGGCGATCCAGGCCATGACCGAGATGACGGCCAGCATGCCCAGGTGCTCGATCGGCATCGGTTCGTAGACAAAGGCAAGCGCCGCGCCCATCACAAGAACGTTGCCGACCATCGGATACAACAGCAAGACAACCGTGCGTTCCTCGGCGCCAATCTTGCGCACGACGATGGACGCAAAAGCACCGGCAAAGGCAGCGATTATCGCAGCCGCATGGCCGAGTGTCAGGTCTGTCGTGCCAGGGCGCAGCACCACCATCACACCGGCCAGTCCCACGATGACAGCAAGCCAACGGGGAAGACGCACTTTTTCGCCCAGAATGGGGATCGACAGAACCGTGATAAGCAGCGGTGTGGCAAACAAGATGGCATAGGTTTGTGTCAGCGGCAGGTTTGCAAAAGCATAAAATGCCGACACACCGGTGATGACCGCCCCTGCAGTGCGCAGCGCCATCCACCATGGATGCACCGGCACCAATGTGCCGGGCTTGGCGTCGCGCATCAGCATGATCGTCGCCAGCGGAAAGCTGAGCAGAACGCTGAAGAACACGATTTGGATCGGGGAATAGGTCGCCCCCAACGTCTTGATAAAGACGTCATGGGTCGAAAATATTCCAAAGGCGATGAGGGCGAGCAATGCGCCCTTGGCGTTCGAGGACATGGCGATTTTTTTGATAACTATGCTTTTGTTCCATTAACGCCGCGGGCCGGGCGATGTCCACCAGCCCGCAGGGCCATGAGCCTTAAAGCGCCAGCGCGCCGCGGCCAAAGATGAACTGCCACTGGCTGCCATCGGTCATTGTGACGAAACCGGACCCTGAGGTCGGAGACTGGAAATACGCGGTGCCCACGCCGCGCAGCCCGTTGTTGCACACAACAGGGAAGCTCACTGTGCTGATATCTGCAAATTTGTCGTAGGTGCCGGTGCAGACTGCGTTGCCATTGGTGGCCTGAAAGCTGCCGCCATGAAGGAACGTATCGGTGGCTGATCCGCGAAAGGTCATTCCGTTGTCGCCAATCACGGTGACCGGGTATGCGACGTCGCAAGCGGCGAGGCCGCCAAGTACAAGACCGCACAATGCGGCACGCAGGGAAAACAGGAACATGGAAAATCCTTTGGTCCGTTACTCAACGGATCACGAGGTGGTGATCGCGTCGTGTTGTCCCAAGTCAGGAATTCCTGCCCTGACGCGGCGCGCGAAATATGCTTCGCGCGCCTGCGCGGGATTACAGGCTGGCGTCAAGGGCCGCGAGGATCGCGTCGCCCATCTCGGCAGTGGATAGCGGCGTGCCGCCTTCCGGTCCCATCAGGTCGCCCGTGCGGGCACCGTCTGCCAGCACCTTCTCGATGGCGGCTTCCAGGCGTGCAGCCTCGTCGCCCTGGTCAAAGGAATAGCGCAGCGCCATGGCAAAGCTGAGCATGCAGGCGATTGGGTTCGCTTTGCCCTGACCCGCGATGTCAGGGGCCGATCCGTGGACCGGTTCGTACATCGCCTTTGGACGGCCATTGGCCATCGGCGCGCCCAGCGACGCGGAGGGCAGCATACCCAGTGAGCCTGTCAGCATGGCGGCACAGTCGGACAGGATGTCGCCGAACAGGTTGTCGGTCACGATCACATCGAACTGTTTGGGCGCACGCACCAGCTGCATCGCGCCGTTGTCCGCATACATGTGGCTCAGCTCGACCTCGGGGTATTCCTCGCCGACCTTGGTCACAACCTCGCGCCAGAGGATGCCGCTTTCCATCACGTTGGCCTTCTCCATCGAGCAGACCTTCTTGTTCCGGCGCATGGCAAGCTCAAAGGCCGAGCGGGCAGCGCGTTCGATCTCGCTTTCGGTATAGCGCTGCGTGTTGATGCCCACGCGTTCGTTGCCTTCTTCGAAGATGCCGCGGGGTTCGCCAAAGTAAACGCCCGAGGTCAGCTCGCGCACGATCATGATATCAAGACCGGCAACGATATCCTTTTTCAGGGACGAGAAGTCGGCCAAAGCGTCAAAGCACTGTGCGGGACGCAGGTTGGCGAACAAGTCCATCTCTTTGCGCAGGCGCAGCAGGCCGCGTTCCGGCTTCACCGAGAAGTCCAGATCGTCGTATTTTGGGCCACCCACGGCGCCCAGCAGAACCGCGTCAACCTCTTGCGCGCGTGCCATCGTATCGTCATGCAGGGGTGTGCCATGTGCGTCGTAAGCTGCACCGCCCACAAGGTCGGTGGAGACGTCAAATGCGAGGTCCCGTTTCGCGCCGTACCAGTCGATGACACGTGTCACCTGGTCCATGACTTCGGGGCCGATGCCGTCGCCGGGCAGGATCAAGATCGACGGATTGGACATGGGCGAAACTCCTTTGATTGCTTGGGGTTTCGCCTACTCACCACCGTCGGCGGGGTCAAGGGTCAGGTCCGCCCAAACCAGCCTGTGACGACTTGCTGTCGCCACGGTGTCGGCCAAAGCGTCATCCGGGGCAGGCCAAAGCACCCCGCTGTCCACAACCCGCCAATGGGTCGAGGGCAACACATAGCTGACGCGCAGGTCTCCCGGTATCGGATCATCCCAATCCACGGTGTCTGTGCCAGCGTGTCCCCGCGGGGACAGATTTATAAGTCGCTGATCTGCAAGAAGGTTCCGGATACCATCGTGCAGCCCGCTGCCGTCATCCGGATCCAGGTTCGCATCACCGGCAACGACGAAAGGGCCGGGTGGGGCCGCGCTGACCCGGCCATCCAATACGTGCTGCCACAGCTTGATCTCATCATGGTTGCGTTTTCCATTGCGGTCTTCGGGACCATCGAAAACCGGCGGGCTGGCATGGAAGGTCATCAAGTGAAATGTACCGGCTGGCGCGTCAATCGGGACAATCCAGTGGCCGGTCGTAGACAGGCGTTGTGCAGCCAGTGCCTGCTCTGACGGAAATGCAGCGCCGTTCACTTCAGGAAGCAGTGCATCGGGCAGGTTCACCCATAGGAGAGATGACAGGTCCTCCACGTCGTTCGCCCTGATCGGAAAGCGCGATAGGATTGCCATGCCACCCTGTCCCGAGAACCGCCCATAGCCTTGCGCATCGCGCGGGCCGCCAAGCCGACCATCGCCATCCATATCCAAACCGGTGGGCATGCCTGTATTCGGGCGCAAAGCGAAATGGTGGGGGTATCCCGCGACCTTGGCCAAGCGGCTCAGCGCTTCACCGGTCAGGTCAAAGTCGATCCCCTGAAGCGCCAGAACATCTGCGTCTGCATGGGCAAGGACAGCCAGTACCGCAGCGATTTGGTCGTCCTCTCCACGCGCAAGATCACGCAGGAAAAGACCGGGACCGTCCCGTTGCAATTCAGTGTTGTAAGTCGCGATGCGAAGCGTGTCCGCCTGCGCCATCGCCCCGAACAGCAGGGCGATGCATTCGGTGATTAGGCCAGAAGCAAATCCGTATCTGCGTTGGCGTAGGCTCGCTTGCGCTGGTCGCGGATCATCTCGGCGATCCGCTGCATCGCGATGCCGCGCATGATCATGCTGGCAGGAAGGAAGGCCCATGCGCTCATCGTCCAGATCAGGGTTTGCGGGTTCTCAAGCGTGATCGGGTTTAGCAGGTCGGCAGCCATCTTGACCACAGCAGGTATTACGAATGGCAGCAGAAATCCGAGCGCGATATTGATCCGTGCATCGCGGTTTAGGCGATACAGTACATCGCCGCCAGCCGTCGGATCGAACAGGGGCAGGTTGACCCACACGTTGAACGACCCGTTGCGCGATGGCCAACCCATGACCCGCACAAGAAACAGAAAGACGGCCATGGCGGTCAGCGAAATGAGGTAGGCAAGGCCGGCCGCTGTGCGGACCGATTGCACGACGCTGTCATGTGCGTCCGGTGGCAGCATCAGTACAACAAGGCGTACTGGGCTGTAGGGAAAGTCGATGCTGTTGCCGATGATTGTGCCGACGGATGTGAGGGCGTTGGTCAGCAAGGTGGGGTCTGTTTTGCCGCGGCAGATCAGGCTGAGCAGGAATACGGTTGCCATGAGCGCGGCAAAGCGCAGACGGTTAAAGGGCGCCGCGTCACGGAACTCAACGATACTCGGGCTTGTCGAGTTGTATTCGACAAATGTCAGGAAAGCGGCAAGAAGTGCAATAAGGATAGTGGCTTGCGAGGAATCCATGGATGCGCCGGGCACAACGAGTGCTGGTATGGCAATCATCAATGATACCAAAAAACCGCGCACAGCGGCGCCTGACAATCGTGCGATCACGTCTCTTTTTCCCTTCAAACTGGCCAGTCCCGATACGTTGCCGCGACTTGTTCCAACTTGATCCCACCGGGTCAGGCGGGTGCCTCATTCTCGACACATTCTTGCCTTGATTGACCCGGGCTCTCAAGCCTTAGGGTTAATGAAACGCAAACCTTTGGTCATTTTGAGGGACGGTGTGGTGCCTTTGTGCATCATTTCTGAGGCGGGATTTTGGCACGCTATACGTGCACCCCAACATGTTGTGTGTGGAGCGCTTGGGTAGCATAGCGGTGCGCAACCGCTATGCCACTTTTTGGTTAACGCAGGCTTAGACCCACGGACGGGCCTGAGCGGCTTGCGCCTCGAAGGTATCGATGCTGCTGACCTTTTCCATTGTCAGGCCGATATCGTCCAGTCCTTCGAGCAGGCAGTGCTTCTTGAATGCGTCCACTTCGAAGTTGAAGGTTTCACCATCTGAAGTGGTCACGGTCTGGTTTTCGAGATCAACCGTCATGCGGGCGTTGGCCCCTTTTTCCGCGTCCTTCATCAGCACGTCAACGGCCTCCTGCGGCAGGGCGATGGGCAGAATGCCGTTCTTGAAGCAGTTGTTGTAGAAAATGTCGGCAAACGAAGTGGAGATCACGCAGCGGATGCCGAAATCCTTGATTGCCCAAGGGGCATGCTCGCGCGAAGACCCGCAACCGAAGTTGTCACCTGCGACGAGGATCTCGGCGCTGCGATAGGCGTCCTGGTTCAGCACGAAATCAGCGATCTCGTTGCCCTGCCGATCAAAACGCATCTCGTCAAAGAGGTTCGCGCCAAGGCCGGACCGCTTGATCGTTTTGAGGAACTGCTTGGGAATGATCATATCGGTGTCGATATTGACCAGCGGCATGGGGGCCGCGATGCCTGTCAGGGTTTCGAACTTTTCCATTACATCATCTCCCGCACGTCGGTGAGTTTGCCAGTGATGGCTGCCGCTGCCGCCATGCCAGGTGACACAAGGTGCGTGCGCCCCTTGTATCCCTGCCGCCCTTCAAAGTTCCGGTTCGACGTCGATACGCAGCGTTCGCCTTCGGCCAGCTGGTCGGGGTTCATTGCCAGACACATCGAGCAACCCGCAAGCCGCCATTCGAAACCGGCGTCCTTGAAGATGTCGGCCAGCCCCTCTTCTTCTGCCTGAAGACGGACAAGGCCCGAGCCTGGCACGACCATGGCGCGCAGACCGTCCTTGATCTTTTTCCCTTTCAGGATCTCGGCTGCGGCGCGCAGGTCTTCGATGCGGCCATTGGTGCACGACCCGATAAAGACGGTGTCGATCTCGATATCCGACAGAGGTGTGCCGGGGGTCAGGCCCATATAGTCGAGCGAGCGCTGGGCTGCGCCGACCTTGCCACCTTCGAAATCATCCGCCGACGGCACGTTGGCCGTGATCGGCAACACGTCTTCGGGCGAGGTGCCCCAGGTCACCACCGGTGCGATGTCTTCGCCTTTGATCGTAACGACTTCGTCCCAATGTGCATCGTCATCGGAATAGAGTGTTTTCCACCACTCGAGCGCGGCTTCGAACTGCGCGCCCTTGGGAGCGTGTGGGCGGCCCTTGACGTATTCAAAGGTCTTTTCATCCGGCGCGATCAGACCTGCACGCGCGCCGCCTTCGATCGCCATGTTGCAGACGGTCATGCGCCCTTCCATCGACAGATCGCGGATCGCTTCGCCGCAATATTCGATGACATAGCCGGTGCCGCCTGCTGTCCCGGTTTTACCGATAACCGACAGGGTGATGTCCTTGGCCGTCACACCGGGGCGCAATTTGCCCGTGATCTCGACCTTCATGTTCTTGGATTTCTTCTGGATCAGCGTTTGTGTCGCCAGCACGTGTTCAACCTCGGACGTCCCGATGCCGTGGGCCAGTGCGCCGAATGCGCCGTGGGTGGCGGTGTGGCTGTCACCACAAACGACGGTCATGCCGGGCAGGGTCCAGCCCTGTTCGGGTCCGACGATGTGCACGATACCCTGACGCACGTCTGATACGGGGTAGTAGTGAATGCCAAAGTCCTTGGCATTCTTGTCGAGGGCGGCAACCTGAATGGCGCTGTCTTCGGTCATGTTCTTGGGGTCTTCGCGACCGGGCGTCGTCGGCACGTTGTGGTCCGGCACGGCAATCGTTTTGTCCGGGGCGCGGACAGGGCGGTTTGCCATGCGCAGCCCTTCAAAGGCTTGCGGGCTGGTCACCTCGTGCACGAGGTGGCGGTCGATATAGAGCAGGCAGGTGCCGTCCTCGGCCTCGTGGGCAACGTGGGCATCCCATATTTTGTCATAGAGTGTCTTGGGGGACATGGTTGGTCCTCTCCCTTGGATTGGCTGTATTCGAGATGGATGAGGGATGGGCAGCCTTATAGGCGCGCCAGCACCGTGTGCGTCGCCCCGAAAAAGCGTTCGCGCAGACGTGCGCGGTCATCCATGTCAAAGAGGCGGGTCATATTTGCCAGATAACGGGATTCCATGTGCCGATCAAGCGAGGCGCGATTGATCGTGTGCGTCTGGCATTGCATGCTGCCGATAACGGAGGGCGGGCATGACCACTCACACGGACGGGAGCGGCAATGATATTGCCAACGCGCTGAGTTCCGCGGCCGAGGCTGCGGTGGCCGGACAGTCCACGGATGGGCAAACCCTGACCGAGATTGCATGGTCACTGCTGGTGACGATGTTCAGCTATGCCGAGAGTTTCGCCATGTCGTTGCTGCGCCCTTGGGTGGCGTATCAGTTGGGGATGGCGCTGGCGGTCTTTGTGCTGGCCCATTTGCTGCGTCACTGGCTCGGGCCACCCATCCGCACTTGGATGGGTACGCGCGAAGGCTGGCCCAAGTGGCGCATGCGTGTGCTGGTGGTCGTGCACCAGCGTTTGCGTGCCATGTTCTTTGTCCTTCTTATCTGGATGCTGGTCTGGATCATGCGCGAGGTGACGTGGCCATCGCGATCCTATGTCCTTGGCTTGATCGCAACCCTTGCCACGGCGTGGCTGCTGGTTGTGTTTGCGACCCGCCTTATCCGTTCGATTTTCCTGCGCCGCATGGTGCGCTATGGCGCGTGGATTTACGTAACCCTCTACGTGCTGGGCATCGTGGACGAGGCATCGGAGGTACTGGACGCCGCCGCATTCTCAATTGGCGATATGCGCATCTCGGCCCTGCTGGTGGTGCAGGGCATTGTGGTTGTCGGGTGTCTGTTCGCATTGGCGCGGTTCATCACTGTCACAACTTCTAACCGCGTTCAGGCGAACGAGGATATCTCGCCCTCGATGCGGGTGCTGATCGTCAAGGTCGTGCAGATCGTCTTCTATGCCATCGCCTTCTATGCGGGGGTGCGGGCGCTGGGCATCGACCTGACGGGCCTCGCCGTGCTGTCGGGTGCCATCGGTGTGGGCTTGGGCTTTGGTCTCCAGAAGGTGGTGTCGAACCTTGTGTCTGGGGTCATCATCCTGCTCGACAAATCCATCAAGCCCGGCGATGTGATCAGCCTGGGCGATACGTTTGGATGGATACAGACCCTGGGGGCGCGGTACGCATCGGTCGTGACCCGCGATGGCCGTGAATACCTGATCCCGAACGAGGATCTGATCACGGGCCAGGTGGTTAACTGGTCCCATTCGAACGAGTTTGTGCGCCTCGATATCTATTTCGGCACGTCCTATGGCTGTGATCCTCATCAGGTCCGCAAACTGGCGATTGAGGCGGCCAAGGGGGTGGAGCGGGTGCTGTCTTCGCGTCCGCCCGTGTGCCACATTGTGGGATTTGGCGACAGTTCCGTCGACTACATCCTGCGCTTCTGGATCACGGACCCCACAGGGGGCCTGACCAACATCCGCGGCAACGTGTATCTGGCGCTGTGGGACATTTTCAAAGAGAACAACATCTCTATCCCCTTCCCGCAGCGCGAAGTGCGGCTGTTGGGGCAGGGCAGTGACGAGGACGAAGGGTTATGATTCAGCTTGGGGAAGGGGCGTGGCAAATTCCGGTGATGCCGCGCCAGTCGGTGAATTGCTATCTGTTGGGCGACGTGTTGGTGGATGCCGGGATAAAGCGGTCCGGTCCCAAGCTGCTGCGCGCGCTACGCGGTAAGGCAATGTCGGGTCATGCCCTGACCCATGCCCACCCGGATCATCAGGGGGCCACGGCCGAGGTGTGCCGGGCTTTGAACCTGTCGTTGATGTGTCATCCGGCGGAACGGGAGGCGGCTGAGACGGGGTATGTTCTGGGCTCGTTTCCAAATCCCAAGTCGCTGATGGCGCGGATGCAGCAAAGGTTCTTTGCTGGCGAAGGGCATCCCGTGGCACGGACGTTGATCGAAGGGGACCGGGTTGGCGGATTCGAGGTGATTGAAACGCCGGGGCATACCAAGGGTCACATCTCGTTCTGGCGTGCGTCCGATGGGGTGTTGATCGCAGGTGATGCAGCGGTGGGCATGAACCTGTTCACTACCACACCGCGCCTTGGATTGCCCTTGGGGATCGCAACGTGGGACATGGACGCTGCACGCGCCTCGATCCGTAAGTTGGCGGCGCTGGGGCCGAAGCGGGTGGCGTTCGGGCATGGTCCGGCGGTCAGTGGAGACGTTTTCACAGAGTTTGCAGCGCAACTGGGTTAGACGTTGGTTTGGCCCTGACAGCGAGGCGAAATGCTGTCAGGACGTATCCGGCGTTGTGGCCTCCAACAAGTCGCCCGGCTGACAGTCCAGCGCTTCGCACAGCTTGGCCAGTGTTTCAAAGCGGATGCCTTTGACCTTGCCGGATTTCAGCAGGCTCAGGTTCTGTTCTGTGATTCCGATCCGGGCCGCAAGGTCGCGGCCCTTCACCTTGCGCATGGCCATCATCACGTCGAGGCGGACAATGATTCCGGTCATATGAATTCCCTGTTCTCAGCCATCAGTCGGGCCGCTTCTGACTGAATATATCCAAACATGGTTAACAGCGCTGCGGCCAGCAACAGGAACAGCCCCCCGCCATCGATGGCAATGGACAAGGTGCGTTGACCAGCGGGGTTGTTCCAGGTCAGGGCCAGGATGATCACGGTGTTGCTCACAATCTCGACAATGGCGAGGGCGAGAAGCCCCTGACCAATGCGCAACACACGCCGCGCCGTATCGATTTGGAACGTGTCGCCATTGGCACAGGCGGCCAACCACCCCCGGACGCACCACAGCACCCAGAGCAACAGGGCATAAGACGCAGTTTCAATTGTGCGCCACAGGGTGACTGCCCAGGCGCTGGGCGTTTCTGGGAAGTTCTTGGTGTCAAATTCTTCGCGCAGGTCGGCAACGGACAGCCCCCCGTCAACAATGGCAATGACGGCTGCAACGACCAGCAGCGTAAACAGGCCGATCGTTGCCCATTCGAATTGTCGGGCCCGTCGGGCGATCAAAGTGTCTTGCATCTGTGTTTCCTATATGGCTACTAAAACTTAATGTAAAACAATAAAAAATGATTCGAAAGGACAAATTTCATGAAAGATGTTTTGTTGGCCCTGTCCATTTGTCTCGGTGCCTGTACCTCGATCGTGGCCGGCACGCTGCTGCAACTGCAAGGGCTGGATCCACTGTCTGCCGACCCGGCCGATATCGCGTTGCGGGTTGACCTGCCCGACGGTGTGGCCCTGTTGCCGGGATCCGGCATGCTGGATCTGCGGGCCGCGCGCGGCGATGGGGCTGAAACGTCGGGCAGTTTCCCGGTTGAGATGGCGGGGGACGTATTGCAGGTGGCCCCGGCGGCACATGCGGATCTGCGTGCGCTGCAGGCAGAGATCAGGGCATGGAAGGCCGCTGACCCGGACGGGACCACGGGCAGCCTCAGCGTGGATTTTGAACCCTGCCGGATTGGCGTCGCGTTGCCCGAAACAGGCAAGGTGTCCATTTACATACGGCTTGCCGCGGACGGTCCCTTTCTGCCGCTGGTGAAAGACGCACCCATCGACGAAGCGCTGGAAAGTGTTGCACAAGACCCTCTGAAACCCTGCGCGTGAACGCGTTTCATTGAAATGTAATGCGCGCGTTGTTACGATCTAGGTATCCCAGCGCCGGGGATTTGGACGGCGTGCTGACAAAGGAGGACAATGTCCTGTCATTCTCTGCTGACGCGGTTCAGACCGCTGATGGAGCCGCGGCTGTGATGGCCGCCCCCAAAACGCAAGCCACAAGCGATGGTATCCTTGAGGCTGTGCTGTCTTCCCTCAACGACGACAAAGCCGAAGATGTTGTGCAGATCGATCTGCGCGGCAAGACCGCCATGGGTGACTACATGGTGATCTGCTCGGGTCGGTCGTCGCGCCAGGTGGCGGCGATCTCAGAAAAGCTGGTGGAGCGGCTGAAAGCCAAGTTCGGCATCTCGACTCGGGTCGAGGGCAAGGATACCGGCGACTGGGTTCTGATCGACACGGGCGATGTGATCGTCCACGTGTTCCGGCCCGAGGTGCGCGAGTTCTATCAGCTGGAGAAGATGTGGCAGCCGGGCGCTGCTGCAACCAACTGATCCTGCGCGCTTAGCTTATGCGTGTGCATATCTGTGCGGTGGGCCGCCTGCGAGGCGGTCCAGAGAGCGATTTGGTGTCTGACTATGTCACCCGCTTTGACCGCACGGGCCGGGCCCTTGGCCTTGGTCCTCTGACTCTCACCGAAGTGGAAGACCGTAGGGGCGGTGGCATGGCGGCGGAAGCTGATCTGCTGCGTCGTGCCCTGCCCAAAGGGGCGGTGCTGTGTTGCCTGGATGAGCGGGGCAAGGTTGAGACCTCGCCCGCCTTTGCCAAGCGGTTGAGTGGATGGCGCGACAATGGGCGCGGCGACGTGGCCTTTTTGATTGGTGGCGCGGATGGGATTGATCCAAGCCTGCGGGCCGAGGCGGATCATCTGCTGTCTTTCGGGGCGATGGTCTGGCCGCATATGTTGGTGCGCGTGATGCTGACCGAGCAGCTGTATCGAGCCGCGTCGATCCTGGCTGGATCGCCTTATCATCGGGTGTGATCCAAGGGCCGCTGCGCGACGCGATTCATTTTGCTGACGAGGGGCTCTGCCCCTCGAGCTCCCCGAGGTATTTCCAGCCAGAAGAAGGGCTTAGTCTGTTGGAAGTGTGACGATTGTTGTGCCTTCATTCCAGCCTGCGGGCAGATCGCGCGCCTGCACTTGCACTTCGGTCGTGCCTGTCGGGATCACAACGCCACTAAGGCTGCGGGTGAAGGGCTGTTCGTCGACATGTGGGTGGGCCAGGACGCGCATGCCCAGTTCTTTCCCGTCCATGTCCAGCACGCGCCAGCCATCCGCGTAGTGGTCCCACCCGGTGTCTGGATGGCGGATGGTGACCGAAAAGCGATAGGTGTCGGTGCTGGTTTTGGACACGTCCACGTTCTCGATCACCGGTTCTTCGGCGAAGGCGGGGGCTGCGATTAGCAGCAGAGGGATCAAACGTTTCATGGGCTTAGGCTATGTCCCAGTTGTGTCGTTGTCATGTCACGTGTCCGTGCCCAGCAGAATTGTGCGCGAGTTCGAGGCGAACTCACGGCGCCAGATGACAGCGAGGGTAAAGATGGTTGCCACGATCAATGTCATGGGTCCGGCCAGCCACGCCACACACGCGAGTGCAAAATAGACGGATCGCAGTCCCCGGTTGAAGGACCGTGCCGCGGTGATGTTGATCTCGGCCGCTTGCGTGGCGCGCGGGGCGCATGCCGGATCTGATACATCATTTGGCACGGCGGCCATGACCACGGCGGCATAGCCGAACAGCCGGTTGGCCCAGACGAATTTCAGGAAGGCGTTGGTCAGGAACAGGGCCACCGTCAGCATCTTGGCCTCCCACACGAAGGCGGGACTGTCCATCAGGACCAGTTCGTTTGCTATGCCCGTCAGACGTTCCGCATTGCCGATCAGCGCCAGCGTGCCGCCGATTGCGATGACCGAGGTTGAGGCAAAGAAGGCCGTGCCCTGCCGCAGGCTGGCCACGACTTGGGCATCAAAGATTCGCGGTTCGCGCGTGATCATCTGCTGCATCCATTCGCGTCGGAACCCGGCCATGATCTGCGAGGTCGAGGGGTGCTTCGTTGCGGGGTGTTCGATCCGCCATCCGATGACCAACCAGCCCAGCAACAAGAGGGCAAGGGCGCCGAAATCGAGCGGTGTAAAAAGGGCGATGCGGTCAAGCCATGTCATATGTGCGGTCTTACACCGCAGTGATTCAGATTGCATCCCGGCCAAATTGGTCATATTATTTTACCAATAACTGGAGGACGCCCCATGGAAATGCCTGTTCCTGATTCTGATGTGCTGGCGCGCAAGGCGCGGGTGGTGGAGCGTTTGCGGGATGTGTTGCCCGGCGATGCCGTCATTGATGATCCTTCAGAGACGCGCGCCTATGAGTGTGATGCGCTGACCGCCTATCGCTGCCCGCCCATGGTGGCCGTGCTGCCGTCGACCACGGCGGAAGTGTCGGACGTGCTGCGCATCTGCCATGACGAAGGGGTGCCAGTGGTGCCGCGTGGGTCGGGGACCTCTTTGGCCGGGGGGGCATTGCCCACGGCAGATTGCGTGATCCTTGGCGTCGCACGCATGAATGACGTTCTGGAAACCGACTATGACAACCGCATCATCCGGGTGCAGACGGGGCGGACCAATCTGAGCGTGACCGGTGCGGTCGAAGCAGATGGCTTTTTCTACGCCCCTGACCCGTCCAGCCAGTTGGCCTGTGCCATTGCGGGCAATATCGCGATGAACTCGGGCGGGGCGCATTGTCTGAAATACGGTGTGACCACCAACAACCTGATGGGTGTGACGCTGGTTCAGATGGACGGCACGGTCGTGGAGATTGGCGGCGGGCATCTGGATGCCGGCGGCCTGGACCTGCTGGGCGTGATCTGTGGGTCGGAGGGGCAATTGGGTGTCGTGACCGAAGCGACCCTGCGCATCCTGCATAAGCCTGAAGGCGCGCGGCCCGTCCTGATGGGTTTTGATAGTGCCGAAGTGGCGGGGGCCTGCGTGGCCGACATCATCAAGGCGGGTGTTCTGCCTGTCGCCATTGAGTTCATGGACAAGATGCTAATCGAGGTGTGCGAGGACTTTGCAAAAGCCGATTATCCGATGTGCAGTGCACTCCTGATTGTCGAGGTCGAAGGGTCGGATGCAGAGATTGATGCGCAGCTTGCGCTGATCATGGATATTGCCAAGCGGCACAACCCGGTTGCCTTGCGCGAAAGCGCCTCTGCCGATGAAAGCGCCCGCATCTGGGCGGGTCGCAAGGCGGCGTTCTCGGCCATTGGGCGGATCAGCGATTACATGTGTCTGGATGGCACGATCCCCGTGTCCGAGCTGCCTTATGTCCTGCGCCGCATTGGCGAGATGTCCGACAAATACAATCTGCCGGTGGGCAACGTGTTCCACGCAGGTGATGGTAATATGCATCCACTGATTTGCTATGATGCGAACAAACCCGGTGATCTGGAACTGTGTGAAGAGTTCGGCGCCGAGGTCCTGAAGCTGTGCGTCGAGGTTGGCGGTTGTCTGACCGGTGAGCACGGTGTGGGGATCGAAAAGCGCGATCTGATGACCCATCAATATGCGCCCGCCGATCTGGAGGCGCAGATGGCTGTGAAGGATGTGTTTGACGCTAAGTGGCTGTTAAACCCTGCCAAGGTATTTCCATTGGCGGTGTCCGAACCCCGCCGCGCGACCAAGTTTGCGGCCGAGTAAGGGGGCCAGCCCCCTCGGCCTAACGGCCTCACCCCCGAAGTTTATTGGGCAAGATGAAGATGAGCAAAATGAAGACCGAAGATGAGGTGACCGCTGCCGTTGCCGGAGCCCGAAGGCCGTTGGCCGTGCGTGGTGGTGGAACACGGTCAGTGGGTCGTCCCGTCGTGGGTGAGGTTCTGGACGTATCGGGCCTGTCTGGGGTGACCTTGTATGAGCCGGGCGCGCTAACCCTTGTGGCGCAGGCAGGAACGCCTGTGGCTGAGATTGAGAAGACACTCGCGGCCGAGAACCAGCGCCTCGCCTTTGAACCCTACGATCTGACCGGGATGTTGGGCACGCCCGGTGCCTCGACGATTGGTGGGGTCATCGCAACGAACGCCAGCGGCCCGCGTCGCATTATGGCGGGTGCGGCACGTGATTTTGCCTTGGGGGTGCGGTTCGTCGACGGGGCGGGGCAGGTCATCAAGAATGGCGGGCGGGTGATGAAGAACGTCACCGGCTACGATCTTGTCAAACTGATGTGCGGGTCCTGGGGGACGCTGGGTGTGTTGACCGAAGTGAGCCTTAAAGTGCTGCCCGGGGTCGAGGCGGTGACAACACTCGTTATCAATGGTTTGGATCCGGCCCGTGCGGTCGACGCCATGAGCCGCGCGCTGGCATCGCCCTTCGAGGTGTCTGGCGCGGCGTGGACAGGCGGTCAGGTCTGGTTGCGCCTGGAAGGCTTCGAAAGCTCGGTTGCCTATCGGGCAGGGGAGTTGAAGACCCTTCTGTCCTCTTTTGGCGACATTGTGGAAACGGACGCGGACTGGCGCACCATGCGCGATGCCGCTCCGCTGCACGGGGCAGAGGCGGTTTGGCGCATCTCGGTCAAACCAAGCGATGGCCCGGCGGTGATCGGTGCCTTGCCCGACGGGTGCGATGCCATGATGGATTGGGGTGGCGGTCTGATCTGGGCGGGCCTATCCGGTGGCGACATTGCTGCGGCCCATACTGGGGTGCAGGCGGCCGTGGCCGGGCTGGGTGGTCACGCAACCATGATCAAAGGGCCGGAAGCCGTGCGCACAGCCGTGCCGGTCTTCCAACCCGAAGCACCCGGTGTCGCCGCCCTGTCTGCGTCCTTGCGGCAGCGCTTCGATCCCAAGGGTATCCTCAATCCGGGGCTGATGGCCGCGTGATGCTTATCCTCCTGTTTATCATGGCTTTTGTGATCGGCCCGGCCTTGTTTTTTGCTCTGGATCGCGTGGTTGGCAAGCATTGGCCACTGGCGCTGGTCGCATCGGTCCTCGTGCTGGCCAGCTTCGTTTTACGGAGCGAGGCCAGCCTGGCCTTTTCAACCGACGTCACCCGCACTTTTCTGAGCGTGCTGTTCATCTGGCTGGCCTGGGTGCTGGTCATGGTCCTGGCCGCGCGTGCCGTGCGCCAGGCGCTTCCATCTCTTCGTGCGCGGCGCTTTGTCCGTGTGGCAGGTGCCATGGGCACCACCGTCCCGTGGTTCGGCTTTGCCGCGGCCCAAATGATCGCGAGATAGCATGCAAACGACATTCACCCCGGAACAGTTGACCGATCCGCAAATCGAACGGTCGAACGAGATCTTGCGCAATTGTGTGCATTGCGGGTTCTGTACAGCCACATGCCCGACGTATCAGGTGCTTGGGGATGAGCTCGATAGCCCGCGCGGGCGCATCTACCTGATCAAGGACATGCTCGAAAACGACCGCGACCCGGATGAAAAGGTCGTCAAGCATATCGACCGCTGCCTGTCTTGTCTGGCCTGCATGACCACATGCCCCTCGGGTGTGCACTACATGCACCTTGTCGACCACGCCCGCGAGTATATCGAGAACCGGTACAAGCGCCCCTTTACCGACCGCGCCCTGCGCTGGGTGCTGGCGCGTATCCTGCCCTACCCGATGCGGTTCCGTGTGGCGCTGCTTGGGGCCAAGATCGGACGCCCCTTCGCGCGGCTGATGCCGGATGCCCGTCTGCGCGCCATGTTGGAAATGGCGCCGGATTACATTCCGCCTGTCAGCCGCAACGACGATCCACAAAGCTTTGCGCCGCTGGCCGAGAAAAAGATGCGCGTGGCCCTGATGACGGGGTGTGCGCAAAAGGCGCTGAACACCGATATTAACGATGCTACGATCCGCCTTCTCACCCGCTTGGGATGCGAGGTTGTGGTGGCCGAGGGGGCTGGCTGTTGCGGTGCGCTCACCCACCACATGGGCAAGGCGGGCGAAAGCCATGCCACTGCGGCCAAGAACATCCGCGCCTGGGTGTCCGAGATGGACGGCAACGGCCTGGACGCCATTGTCATCAACACGTCGGGCTGCGGCACCACGGTCAAGGATTACGGGCACATGTTCCGCAATGACCCGCTGGCCAAGGACGCGGCGCGGGTTGCGGACATCGCCATGGATGTGAGCGAGGTTCTGATGAAGCTGGACCTCCCCGAAGGGGAGGCCCAGACCATGACCGTCGCATATCACGCGGCCTGTTCCTTGCAGCATGGGCAACAGATCAAGACCTTTCCAAAAGACCTGTTGAAGCGGGCAGGTTACAATGTGGTAGAGCCTGCAGACAGTCATCTCTGCTGCGGATCGGCGGGCACATACAACCTGATGCAACCCGAGATTTCCAAGCAATTGAAAGAACGCAAAGTGCGCACGTTGGAGGCCAAGAACCCCGATATCATCGCTGCCGGGAACATCGGTTGCATGATGCAGATCGGGTCGGCAGCGGGCGTGCCCGTTGTGCACACAGTCGAGTTGCTGGATTGGGCATCCGGAGGGCCACGCCCGCCTGCTTTGGATCGGCATCCAGACGATGTTCCAATTTTGCGCTAAATTGCATCTTTGCCTTAGTTTTGCCGCCATTCTCACCTAGACCGTTCGAACCCCCCCTGGGATCGGAGAGTTATGAGTATGCGCCGATGGATGGCCCTTTCATTTGCGGCTTTGGTTTTGGCATCGACGGCTCTGGCACAGGATGCGCAACTGCGCCGACTTGAGTCGGGCGCGGATGCCGCCGGCTGGGAAGCAGTCGGGCGTCTCAACATTGGCGGCACCGGATTTTGCACGGGTGCTCTGATTGCGCCGAACCTTGTCCTGACGGCCGGGCATTGCCTGTTCGACAAGACCAACGGTGAGCGTATCGATCACACGCGGGTCGAATTTCTGGCCGGATGGCGCAACGGGCGCGCGTCCGCTTACCGCAATGTACGCCGGGCTGTTGTGCACCCGGACTACACCTATGTCGGGCACGTAGGCTCGAAAGCGGTGCGCAATGACCTGGCCCTGCTCGAGCTTGATCACCCCATTCGTGATGGCAAGATCATCCCCTTTGAAACGGCGGCACAGCCCCGGCGCGGTGCAAAGGTCGGCGTGGTCAGCTATGGCACCGGGCGATCCGAAGCACCGTCCCTGCAAGAGCTGTGCCGGGTATTGGCGCAGCAGGATGGGCTGCTGGTGACATCCTGCTCTGTCGATTTCGGCAGTTCCGGAGCGCCGATTTTTGTCATTGATGAAGGCCGCGCGCAGATCGTTTCAGTTGTATCGGCCAAGGCCGAGGTCGAGGGCGAAGCGGTATCGCTTGGGACGTCGCTCGGCACGCCTTTGGCACTCTTGCAAGCCGAGTTGGTGGCGCAGCGCGATGATGTCAGCCCACGTATCTTGGGCGGCATGCGCCGCGAGACTGGGGCGAAATTCGTCAAGCCATGAAGGGTTTGGCGCTGATATTGGCCCTGTTATGGGCGCCAATGGCCGTGGCGCAGACCACGCAGCTGCGCACGCTTGATACCGACTATTCCGCCGCAAGCTGGAAAGCTGTCGGCCGCATTGATTTTGGCGGGCGCGCTTTTTGTTCAGGAACGCTGATCGCCCGTGATCTTGTACTGACTGCCGCGCATTGTCTGTATCAACCGGGTACTGACAAACTGTGGCCGACCGATGGTATCCGGTTCAGCGCCGGGTTTCGCGAAGGGAAGGCTGTGGCGACACGTCGCGCAGCGGATGCCGCCGCACATGAGGGGTTCGAACCTGTCGGCGCCCTGACGGCACAGAACGCCACCTACGATGTTGGTCTGATCAAGCTGTCCGAGCCTATTTCGACATTCGAAGTGCCCCCGTTCTACGTCCATGACGGGCGCATCTCGCCGGGGCCCGTCAGCGTTGTCAGCTATGGCAGGGGCCGTGAAAACGCACAGTCCCGGCAAAAGGAGTGCCAGATGCTGGACCGGGCGGGTGACGCGATGGTGTTTGATTGCGATGTGACCTTTGGATCATCTGGTGCGCCGGTGTTCACCCATCGCAACGGGCGCGGGCAGATCATGTCGGTCATTTCGGGCATGGTGCGGATCCAAGGACAAAAACGTGCCATCGGGATGGCTCTGCCGGATCGCGTGACAGAACTGAAGCGCCAAATGCGGATGCAGGTGGCAGCACCGGTTGCCAAGGTGCGTCGCATCACCGTTGGCGGTGGCAACCGGGGCAATACGGGTGCCAAGTTCGTCCGGCCTTAGGGGGCTTGAACGCGCAAAAATCCTCACCACATTGATGGTATCGGATGCCCGGACGGGGTCCGACCATAGCAACCCTGCGGGTCTGTCCAAGGATGGAGGGCCCGCCGTTAATCGCTCTGAATGAGGATGACATGCGTACATATGATTTTGCACCGCTCTACCGCGCAACCGTTGGTTTTGACCAGATTGCCGACCTGATGGACCGGGTCCTTGCGACGGACAGCAACGCCAACAGCTACCCCCCTTACAACATCGAAAAGACCGACGAAGATGCCTATCGCATCTCAATCGCCGTTGCGGGCTTTTCGGATGCCGACCTGGGTGTCGAGGTCAAGGAAAAGAGCCTGGTCGTCTCGGCCCGCAAGGCTGACGAACAGGACACAACCTACCTCCACCGCGGCATCGCCACCCGCGCATTCGAACGCCGGTTCCATTTGGCCGACCATGTCGTCGTGACGGGTGCTTCCCACGAAAACGGCATGCTGCATATCGACCTGGTCAAAGAGGTGCCCGAAGCCCTCAAACCCCGCCGGATCGAGATTGCCAGTCAGAAGGCGATCGAAACCGACGTGGTTGACGCCAAGGCCGTGAACTAAGGCCTAACGTCCGACTTTCTCCTCCCTGTCGGACGGCCCCGGGGTGCTTACGCGCCTCGGGGTTTTTCATGTGATCAGGTGTCGTAATCCGGGTGCTGATGCGACACGACGGACGCATTCCACTGCGCATCTTCGGCCTGCTGAGCGGGCGGTTTTTCGGGCAGGGTACCCAGCTTGGAAAAGCACCTGCGCTGGAACTGCACGTTCACCTGCACCGTCGGCACAGCCAGATCCGGATTGTCCAACGCACCCACCGCAATCTCGATATGTTTGTCGAACTCATAGGTCAGCGGCCTGCCGCAATCCTTGCAGAACCCGCACCAATTCGTGTCCGAGCTGTGAAACACGGCCCTCTCCCCGCGCGTCCACGTGACGCCTTCGACATGGACAAGCGTGGCAAAGAGGTTGCCAAAGGTCTTCTGACACATGCGGCAATGGCAGATGCTCGCCATGCCCAAACGGTCAATCGCAAAGCGCACCGCGCCGCATTGGCATCCTCCGGTGATCGTGCCGGCCATGTCTTTGCCCCCTCTAACCCACGCGGTCATGATACGGCACCCGGCACTGGCAGCAACCGGCCCGGCTGCAACGTCCCCAAAAACACGCCTGCTCAACTGATCCATCGCAAAGCGTCACGCCGCGCATTCTGCTTCGATGGCGGCGAAAGGAGTTGGACATGCCCGCACACAGCAAGACGGAACTCATCGACATCACGCAAAAGGACTTCGGAAAGCTGGAAAAGCTGATCGAAACCATCCCCCCCGATGTCGCGCTACAAAAGGACGCCGACGACACCTCGATCAAGGATGTCATCGCCCATCGCGCACATTGGATCGACCTGTTTCTGGGGTGGTACTGGGATGGACGGGCGGGGAAAACCGTTCATTTCCCGGCCGAAGGCTACAAGTGGAATGAGCTCAAACGCTACAACGCGGACCTCAGGCAGCGGCAATCCCACTTGGACTGGCCACAAGCCGTTAACTTGCTGAAAAAGAAGCACGGCGAACTGACGGGCTTCATCAATGATCGCTCGGATGATGAGCTGTATGGCGGTCCCATGAAAGGGGCACAGAATGACTGGCGGTCGGGGCGCTGGGCCGAAGCCGCGGGGCCCAGCCATTACCGGTCTGCCGCCAAGTACATCCGCGCCGCACTCAGGGCACGGGGGTGAACGTCATGTCACCACTGGCGCATCATGCCGATCGGCAGCCAGCGCCAACCCATCCGCCACGGCCGTAAATACCTCGGAAAACGAATGCCGCGCGTCGGGAAAGCTCTCGCCCATCGTGTCCGTCACCATCGACATCAGGCTGGACCCACCGACATAGATCACCTGATCGATCTGTCCTGCCTCTATGCCCGCCATCTCCAACGTCTCGGCCACGCCAAGGCGCAAGGCGGCGGCATGGGGGTCAAGGATGCCGCGCAAAGCGTCCACTGGCAGGGGGGCAGTCAGGCCGCTTGCCACCTGAGCCAGCGCAATCACCGCATCGTCGCGCCCGGAATTGGCATCAATCTTGCCCTGTTCCACGGCAAAGGCGACATCGTGGCCCAACTCATGCTCCAGCACCGTACCCAGCCGCCCCATCTTGTCCCGTTCTTCCGACAACTGCACCATGTCGCTGACCATGCGGCGCGTCTTGGCGGTGTAAAGGAACGGGATCTTCTCCCATGTCGCCAGATCGTTGAAGATACCCTTGGGCGCAGGCAGCGTGCCCGGCCCCATGGCGTTGCGGATCAGGGTGCCAGCCCCCAACAGGGGCATGACACGGTCGATGCTGATGGATCGGTCAAAGTCGGTGCCGCCAATTCGCACCCCGTGATTGGCCAGGATCGTCACGCCATCATTGCCTGTCCGAAAGACCGAAAAGTCGGACGTCCCGCCGCCAATATCCACGATCAGGCCCGTCGCACCAGGATGGTCCAGCGCGCCCGACGCAATCGCTGCCGCTTCGGGTTCGGGCAAGAAGGACACGTCGCTAAAGCCTGCGGCCAGATAGCAGGCGCGCAAATCCGCCTCGGCCTGCGCTTCGCGCGGATCGCCCGTGCCATGAAAAACCACGGGCCGCCCGGACAACGCATGGTCAAAGGGGTGTCCCGCCTCCGCCTCGGCCCGCCGTTTCACTTCGCGCAGAAAGCGCGCGATGATATCGACAAAGGTCATCCGCGCGTTCAGCAGCTGCCGCTTTTCATGCATGATCGAGGTGCCCAGCACGCGCTTCAGCGCACGCATGAACCGCCCCTCGATCCCATCAAGCAGGGCGTCATTCGCCGGATGCCCCATCAGCATTTTGCGCGCGTCGTAGTCAAAGAACACGGTCGTCGGCAGGGTCGTTTCCCCAGGTGCCATGGTCACCAGATGCGGCTTGCCGTCCCGGACATAGCCCGCGGCCGAATTCGAGGTGCCGAAATCAATGCCCAACGTGTGTGCCATACCGTCCCCCTGACCATGCGGAAAGGCGCGGGGTGTATGCGCAAAGAAAAAGGGCGTCAAGCGGATGCCTGACGCCCTTCCAGATCATGCTGTGTGGGTTAGTTCACCTGGTCGATGGAAAAGAACATCGTCTCGCCGGAATGGTCATCGACCCCGTCATTATCGGTCGAAATCCATGCAGTGCCATCGGATGTGATCGCCAGCCCTTCGACCTTGTCCAGCACATAGCCGCCGGTCGATGTCAGGTCGGGGATCAGATCGCGCACTTCTTCCTTGCTGACCACGGGCAGCTCACCACCCAGGGGCGCGGGCTGCATCTCGGCCAGCGGCACGCGGTAGACCTTCTTCGTGACCGCCTCGATCCCATGCAGGTTGTCGCGCTCAACGATATAGACGTGATCGCCATGCGCCACGATCTCCGACAGGCCGACCCAACCCTTGGTGGGCTCGGCCTTGGGATAGTGAACAGCACCCCATTCCTCGGTTTCGATGTTGTAGGCCACCAGCTTCACATGGTGCGCCGGATCGTCCTTCCATTCGCGCTGCACGGCCATCCACAGGGTGTTGCCCACCTTGGTGATCCCTTCAAAGCCAAAGCGTTTCTCAACCGCCATCAGCTCGGGCGGCAGGCCGATCTCTTCGTCAATGTTCCCATCCGCCTCGACCTTGTAGATCGCATGGGGAATGACCCGGTCCGTGCGCCCTTCGGACGCGATCCAGAACGCATCGCCATCCAGCGTGATGCCTTCCATGTCCAACTTCTGCGCTGGGCGGCCTGCGCGGGTCACGTCGATGGCCTCGACGATCCGGGCAGGGGTCTGGGATGGGTCGATTTTGAAGATGCGCGGCTGAAAGCCGTAGAAGCTGTCGGACACGGCATAGATCATGCCATCCTCATCCGCGACCATGCCGGACAAGGCACCCCAACCGGTCAGTTCCTCCATGCCTTCCGAGGTCAGGTGGGGATAGGCCGCTGGACCTTCTGCAAATTCGTACAGCATGACATGCGCCCGGGCGCCGCCATCTTCGATCAGGTCGCTTTCATTGGCCGACACCAGCAGGTTGCGCGCGGGGATCGTGACATAGCCCTCCGGCCCGACACCCGAAGGCAGCATCTGCTTGAGTATAGGCGCCGCAGGATCGGTCACATCATAGACCCCCACGATTGAACCGCGCTCGGACCCCACAAACACGAAAGGCGTGCCATCGAATTCCGCAAAGGTCACGCTTTCCGGCTCAACGCCCTTGGCGTCCGACCGCTTGTCCGGGTAGTGCCCGATCTGGACAAGCGCATGCTCAAAGCTCACACCGCTTTCGTATACAACCCGCCCATCCTTGCGGAAGATCGTCCAACCCCGCGATCCGCCCTGGTAGTCGCCCTCGTTGGCGGTGGCGAAATGCTCGTCATCAATCCACGTCACCGCATCGGGTTCACGCAGACGGCCCATCTGGCTCTCGGTAAAGATCAGGGCGCCACGCTCGTCCGTGGCATCAATGCCTTCAAGGTCCACGGCACCGGCAGGGAAATGGTTCACAATCGACCCGTCGCGGGCAACAACAACCATGTGGTTGTTTTCTTGCAGGGTCACCACCGTCTCGCCCAAGGCGTTGATCGACACATATTCCGGCTCGGGGTCGCTGGGCGCTATGTCGGCCAAACCAGCCAGGTCCACATATTGCAGTGACGCGCAATCCAGAGTGCCATCAACCATGTTCACCAGCACCACACCACCGCCGGGCAGCTGCGGGATCACACCGTCGTTCAGGTCCTCGTCCCGCTCGTTCTCAATCGCCACGGCGATAAAGGATCCGTCGGGGGCTTTGGCCACGCTGTCGGGCTGACCCGGCAGATCGCAGGATGCCAACTCTGTCCCCGCAGGGACAGCCAGCGCCATCAACTGGCCCGACGGTTCGGTGAAGGATACAGAGGTGTTGATGCCGACAAAAGCGGTCGATCCGATCACGGCAACGCTCGTCGGCTCGCCACTCAAAGCGATGTTGCCCAGCGGGGCAGGGGCCGCGGGATCAGTGATGTCCACCAGCCCCAAGGCTTCAAGCGGGCTGTCGGTGTAGACCAGCGTCATGCCATCGGCGGTCACGTCGATGATCTCGGGCGATGTTTCGCGGGACGTATCCTCGCCCTCGGCCATGTTGGTCACGACCGGGAAAGACGCGATGCGGTTGAAATTCTTTTCGGCATGGCCGTCCGCAGCAGCGGCACCTGCAATCAGGGCCAGGGCCGAAGTCATGCACATAAGGGGTTTGGTCATCAGACACTCCATCGGGATCAAATCCCGCACGAAGTGGCGCGTTTGCTTGACGCAGACGTAACAGTGATATGTCAGTTTTGTAAAATCAGACCTGAGGCGTATGGCCGTCCAGCACGGTCCGGAACCAGCCGGTGTCGATATTGCCGCCGCACAGGATGACGCCCACGGACTTGCCCTCCATCTGTGCACGCTCCTGCATCAACCCGGCCAATGGGGCGGCCCCCGCACCCTCGGCCACGTTGTGGGTCGCGGTAAAATACAACCGGATGGCGTCGGCCACCTCGTCATCGCTGACCGTAATGATGCGCTCGGCCCCCTTGGAATAGATGTCGAACGCCTCCTGCACCGGAACCCGCACGGCCATGCCATCGGCAAAGGTCGCGGCTGAATTCGTCTCGACCAACCGTCCCGCTTCGACCGACAGTTTCGCCGTCTGCGCCTGATCCGACACCACGCCAACCACTTTGGTCGACAACCCCAGCGCGTCGCGCGCCATGATCGTCCCGCAAATGCCCGACCCGCAGCCGATGGGGACATAGACGGTATCGAGGTCAGGCCGCGCACTGAACAGCTCATAGGCATAGGTCGCCACCCCACGCACCAGCTCGGGGTGATAGGGCGGGACAATGAACAGCCCCTCTGCGTCCGCCACGCGATAGGCTTCCACACGCGCGGTATCGAAATCATCGCCAAACTCGATCAACTCCGCGCCAAAGGCTTCCATGGCCGCGTTTTTCTCGACCGAATTGCCACGCGGGACATAGACCTTGGCCGTGAGCCCGGCATTCGTCGCGGCCCAAGCCTGCCCCTGCCCATGATTGCCACGCGTCGCTGTGCAGATGCCCGGCACATCCGGGTGCGTGCGCACCAACCAGTCCATGAAGGTCAGCGCGCCCCGCACCTTGAAGGCCCCGGTGGGCGTGTGGTTCTCGTGCTTCACCCACACCTCGGCCCCCGTGGCGGCACTCAACAGTGGCCAATGGTGCTGCGGCGTTGGAGCCATGCGGGCGTGGACAAAGGCGGCGGCAATCTCAAGATCGGAACGGGTCAGCATGGGCGCATCTGACCCCGATCACCCCTCGGCGTCCAGCCCCTTGCCCTCGAACCAATCCATGACACGCGCGGCCCAACCCTGCGGCGCGCCATGCCCACCCTTGTGCAGCATCAAGCGAATGTCGCCAGCGGCGCAATCGGTCCAGTGGCGGAACCACAAATCACCCTCGAAACTGTTGCGTTCAGGCTGGCGCGCGTCACAGCCATTGGTCTCGCGCAGGATTTTCAACGAGGCCCAGACATCGCCCTGCACCACCGCCCCATCGGCAAAAGAGCGTCCTTCCAGCGGGACAGTCCGGTCATTCCAGCCATGGGTATGAAACAGGCGCACCGGGGCCGCACAGCCGGTCGGCAGATCGTCCCAGAACGCCCCGGCCAAGGGCGCATAGGCATCGGCAAATTCAGGCATCTGGCAGGCCATGTCCCAAACAAACGACCCGCCACGCGAAAAACCGGCCAGCAGCACGGTGCCCCCCTCCAGCCCGGTCCGCGCGCGCACGTCGGCCATGACCTCGGGCAGGAACCCGAAATCCTGCCTGTCATAGTCCAGGTTCTTGCCCCGCACCGACCAGTCCTGTTTGAACCGACGGGTCGGCTGATCGCCATCGGGGGCCACAAAGACATACCCACGGGCCAACGCCTCGCGCGCGAGGCCGGAATTGAGCAATCCGCGCCCACGCCCTCCGCCGCCATGCAGATGCATGACAATGCCCCGCGGCGCTGCCACCTCGGGCACGGCCATATGGTAATTGCCGCTGGGCAAGGCACAGGGCTCATCACGCCCCCCGCAGGCCAACGCGGGCAGCGGGAACAGGACAAGGGCAAATAAGGCGGCAAGGAAACGGGACATGGTTGTGCTCCGGGTGTTGGGTCCCGCCAGCACACAGGAATCGTTGCGGGCGCGCAACTCACGTCAGCGTCAGATGATCAGCCCGTTGCAGGCGGGGACACATGCCACGATAACAGGGGCAGATGCTTGGCAAAGACCAGCGACCAATGTCACGGGGGATGGACATGAAACGGACCGGAGTGATGCTTGCAGCGGCGATGATAATGCTGGCCGCCTGTGACGAGACCACGCAATCAGGCGCAGCAGGCGGGCCGTTCCTCTCGCCCCTGCCAGAGCGCATCCTGACATTGGCCGATCCAAAACAGGACCTGAACGCGGTCAAGGTCGACCCGGTGGACGGGTGCCTTGTCTATCGCCATGTCGGCCCGGTCGAGACGACCTTCCTGCCGCTGCGCACCCGCGACGGGCGCCCCATCTGCACGCAGGTTGAGGCAGAAGCGACCCCCGCCGCCACCTGATCAGCCCGCTGCGTCATATGGGCGTCTGTCCAGCAGGCGCTGAGGCTAGCCGGGTGCCTGCCATTCCATGATCAGTTGGTACGGTGCATTGTTGTAAGCCTGTTCCTTCAGGTCGGCAGGCTCCGGCACGGCTGGCTCATCAAAATGCGTCAATGTCATCCCACGCTCCAGAAGGTGCGTCATATAAAATGACAGGGGCCTGTGCCAGTTGGTGACCGTGATGCCCTTCCACTCCGCCTTGACAGCATGGGGCTCCAGATAGCGGCGCACGATGATCTTGCGCGCCCCATCGGGCTGGACACGCCAGCCGCCGCTCTTGATGTCCGAGGCGGTCGCGAAGCCTGTCAGGTTCGCAAACAGAAAGCGGCCACCGGGGCGCAAGACGCGCCTGACCTCGTCAAGTGCGGCTTCGATGCTCTCGATGTCGAGAAGACTTAGGTAAGACACGACCATGTCGAAGGTGGCACGCTCGAACGGCAGCGCCTCAGCGCGGCCATGAACGAACTGCGCCCCGCCAAGTTCGCGTGCCCGGGACAACAGCGCCTTGGAAGGATCCAACCCGACCAACGTCTCGACATTGTCTGCAAGAAGGCGGCAAAACCGTCCCTCGCCACAGCCAAGATCAAGGAGCGTGCGCGGTTCAAAGGCGTGTACGCGGTCCAGCATCGGTACGTCCAGAACGCGCCGACGGCTGAAGTCACCATGCGTGCCTTGTGCCTCAATCCAGGCATGTGCGGAGCGGTCCCAATCCATCACGCTCACGCAATAGCACGGTGATAGGGACAATGCGACGTCCCGCGCGGGCGGTTCCTTGCCAGGTTTCCAGGCGTTACCAACAAGACCGGGGTGCCCACGCCTTGCGACGGCCCTCTGCGAAAGGACCGACGCAAGAACCTGAAACGCAGACCTTAGCTCGCCGCTGTCGTACCGTCTTCGGACGGGTACAGGAACGCCGTCGCGCCGGGTGTGACGTTTGGATAAAGCTGGTTGATATGTGCCATGATCATGCGCACGCAGCCCGAGCTGGCCCGCCCGCCGATCGAGCGGGGGTAGGGCGTGCCGTGAATGCGCAGATACGTGTCTCGATTGCCGACAAACAGATACAGCGCGCGCGACCCAAGCGGGTTCGTGGGGCCGCCATTCATCCCATCGGCATGTTTTTCAAACAGGTCCGGATCGCGTTCGATCATTGCCTTGGTCGGCGTCCATGTCGGCCACTTGGTCTTGCGCTTGATCGTGTAGGTGCCCGGCTCATACAGGTTGCCCCGCGCAATGGCCGCACCATAGCGCATGGCCGTGCCGTCCGCCTGAATGTGGTAAAGATATCGCGCCACGGCATCCACGTGGATGTCACCCGGCTTCAACCCGTCATTGGCCTGCACGCGCTGGGGCAGGAACCGGCGGTGCACACCCCAGGGGTTCGATGTTGTCAGGTCGAAATTGGCCGGGGTGACTTGGGAGTCCCACGCGGACCACTTTGATTGATCGGAAATGGGGCGTGCCAATGCAGGCCCCGCAATGGGTGCCGAAAAAAGGGCGGCGGTTGTCATTACGAAATAGCGTCTGGTCAACATGAATCAAAATTCCTCGCAAACAGGTAAAACATCAATAGAACAGATGCCCACCATCGGGCAATCATGCCCGTCTGAGGTCACAACCATGTGAGGGTCCAATTCCTAACGGTTGGTAAATGCGCCCCGGTAACCCCTTGAAATCTCAAAGGCCATGCTCTGTCCCACGATGGGACATCAGACACTCATACAGATATACTTCATCTCCAGAAATTCCTCGATCCCGTGATGCGACCCCTCGCGTCCCAGCCCGGATTGCTTGACGCCACCAAAGGGTGCGACCTCGGTCGAGATGATGCCGGTATTGACCCCAACCATCCCATATTCCAGCGCTTCAGCCACCTTGTGAACCCGGCTGAGATTGTTGGCATAGAAATAGGCGGCCAGACCAAAGATCGTATCATTGGCCATCGCGATCACATCGTCCACATCCTCGAATTTGA
Organism: uncultured Tateyamaria sp.; assembly: GCF_947496075.1. GTDB lineage: Bacteria > Pseudomonadota > Alphaproteobacteria > Rhodobacterales > Rhodobacteraceae > Tateyamaria. Next base: position 378,440 of record NZ_CANMBJ010000004.1, on the reverse strand, counting down.
AGAGCGGCGCGAGGGGCCCAAAGGTCTCTTCATGCGCCACTTTCATATCCTGCGTCACCCCCGTCACGACGGTCGGTTCCAGGAACGTACCACCCAGCGGATGGGCCTTGCCCCCGGTCAGGATCGCGCCGCCGTTGTTGATCACGTCGGCCAGATGATCCTGAACCTTCTCAACTGCCTTGTCCGTGATCAGCGGCCCGGTCGTGACACCGTCCTCAAGCCCGTCACCGACCTTCAGGGCCTCAACGGCTGTTTTCAACTTCGCAGCAAAGGCGTCATAGACCCCGGCCTGCACGTAAATCCGGTTGGCACAGACACAGGTCTGGCCCGCATTGCGAAACTTGCAGATCATCGCGCCTTCGACGGCAGCGTCCAGATCGGCATCGTCAAAAACGATGAACGGCGCATTGCCGCCCAGCTCCATCGAGCATTTCATCACCTGATCAGCAGCCTGACGCAGCAGGATACGGCCCACCTGTGTCGAGCCGGTGAAGGTCAGCTTGCGCACGGCAGGGTTCTCGCAGAACTCTTTGCCGGTTTCAGAGGCGTTCGAGGTCGTGACGACTTGAAACACACCCGCCGGGATCCCGGCACGCTCGGCCAGCACACCCATGGCTATGGCAGACAGGGGCGTCAATTCGGCGGGACGCGCAACAAAAGCACAACCAGCCGCCAGCGCCGGGGCGGCCTTGCGGGTGATCATGGCGTTGGGAAAGTTCCATGGCGTGATGGATGCCGCCACCCCAATGGGCTGTTTCAATACCGTGATACGTTTGTCGCGCTGGTGGCCGGGGATCGTTTCGCCATAGATGCGCTTGGCCTCTTCGGCAAAGAACTCGACGAAGGATGCGCCATAGGCGATCTCACCCTTGGCCTCGGCCAGCGGCTTGCCCTGTTCGGCGGTTAGGATGGTACCCAGATCGTCCTGATGCTCCATCATCAACTCGAACCAGCGGCGCAGCACGGCGCCGCGCTCCTTGCCGGTCCACGTCGCCCAGTCCTTTTGCGCGGCATCTGCGCCGGCAATGGCCTCAGCCACCTGCGTGCGGTTCAGGTCAGCCACTTCGGCCACGACATCGCCGCGGGCCGGGTTGGTCACATCGAACGTGCCTGCGTCCCCGCTGATCCACGCGCCGTTCACATAGGCGCGGGTTTCCAGCAACGAGCGATCCTTTAGCATGGATTTGAGGTCTGTGATTTGATCAAGCATGGTGCGTCCTTTTCGGGTCTGTTGCATGTCAAACGACACGGGGTAGGCTTGTCCAGTTCCAAAGTCAGGAGGGTCATGATGCCAGACATGGACGATGCCTATGCCAACGGCGCTTATATCGACGGGGCCGCTGACTATCCACCACGCTGGGCAGAGGCGGCGCAAGCGTTTCGGGATGGTCTTGGCACGCGCGCGCACCTGAACCTGAGCTATGGTCCCTCCGACCGGATGGCCCTTGATCACTTCATGCCCGAGGGCGAGGCCAAGGGCACGCTGATCTTTGTGCATGGCGGCTATTGGCTCAAGTTCGACCGATCGTACTGGTCGCATCTGGCGACGGGGGCGTTGGCCCACGGCTGGTGCGTGGCAATGCCCTCTTATGATCTGTGTCCGACCGTGCGGATCGCGGGGATCACGCAGCAAATCGCACAGGCCGTGATGGCGGTGGCCGAGGGCAGCATGGGGCCGATCAGCCTGGCCGGTCATTCGGCAGGCGGGCACCTTGTTGCGCGCATGCTTGCGCCCGGTATGTTGCCTGCATCCGTTCTGTCGCGGCTCACCCACGTGATGCCCATCTCGCCCATATCCGACCTTGAACCGCTGCTGGAAACGTCGATGAACGCAGATTTCGGTATGGATGCGGCCATGGCGCGCGCCGAAAGCCCCATGCGCCAACCAAAACCCGACACGCCCGTCACGGTGTGGGTCGGGGCGGACGAGCGGCCTGTTTTCCTTGATCAGGCGCGTTGGTTGGCCAAGGCATGGGGCGCCGATCACGTTGTCACCAAGGGCGAACACCACTTCAACGTTATTGAGGCGCTGGCGAACCCGGACAGTGACATGATCCAGCGCTTGACGACGACACCGTGACGCGCCAGATGTGGCGTGGCCGCGGGCGATGGCGTCGCCCGCATTTCCAGCCCAAACCGTCCTGAACGCCGGGACCTTTCTGAAAAGGAGGGTCAAGGATGACCGCTCGCCCCGATTTCTACCGCTTTCACAATGGCACCAAGGACGCATTGCCGTTCGACGCCGCCGAGTATGACGCGCGCCTGACCGAGCTGCGCGAACGGATGGAAGCGCAAGGCGCCAGCGCCGCCGTCTTCACCTCGATGCACAATGTCGCCTACTACTCGGGCTTCCTCTATTGCGCCTTTGGCCGTCCTTACGCCTGTGTCGTGACCGAAGATGCCTGTGTCACCATCAGCGCGGGCATCGACGCAGGCCAGCCCTGGCGGCGCAGCCATGGCGACAACATCACCTACACCGACTGGCAGCGCGACAATTTCTGGCGCGCCGTGCGCGAGGTGACAGGCGAGAGCGCCGTGATCGGCATTGAATCCGATCACCTGACGCTGCTGCAACAGGCCAAGATGGAGGATTTCCTCAAGCCCGTCGCAACCGTCGACCTGTACGAGACAACCATGCTTCAGCGCATGCACAAGTCCGAGGCCGAGATTGCCTTGATCCGCCACGGCGCCCAGGTGGCCGATGTGGGTGGCTACGCCGTCCGCGACGCCATCAAGGCGGGCGTGCGCGAGATTGACGTGGCCATGGCAGGCCGCGACGCGATGGAGATGGAGATCGCCAAGCGTTTCCCCGACGCCGAATACCGCGACACATGGGTGTGGTTCCAGTCGGGGATCAACACCGACGGCGCACACAACCCGGTCACAGGCCGCGTGCTGGAACGGGGCGATATCCTGTCGCTCAACACTTTCCCGATGATCTCGGGCTACTACACCGCCCTGGAACGCACCCTTTTTGTCGAAACGGTGGATGACGCCAGCCTTCAGATCTGGAACCACAACGTCGCAGCACACGAGTTGGGCATGTCCCTGCTGAAACCCGGCGTGACCTGTGCCGAGGTGACTGAAGGCGTGAACGCCTATTTCCGCGAACACGACCTGCTGCAATATCGCAGCTTTGGCTACGGACACTCGTTCGGCGTGCTGTCCCACTACTATGGCCGTGAGGCAGGGCTGGAACTGCGCGAAGACATCGACACGGTGCTCGAGCCGGGGATGGTCATTTCGATGGAGCCGATGCTGACCATTCCGAACGGGCAGCCCGGCGCCGGCGGCTACCGCGAGCACGACATCCTCGTGATCACTGAGGACGGTAACGAGAACATCACCGGCTTTCCCTACGGACCGGACAGCAACGTCGTTGGCTGACACGGGCGGCGGGCCCCGTCCCGCCACGCATTTGCACCGCTCAGCAGGGCGGACCACTTCACATGTGGGCGGCGAAAGCACAGGCTTTCGTCGCTAATCTGCATTCGATACAAGCCCGCCTTTCCATGACGCTGTGTTTTTGCAACTATCTCCTCAAATATGGACGCAGACAGATGTAAATGCGTGTTACATTGACTATATCTGTCGCAACGCATTGAGTGGAAAGGACATTTCATGGCGGATTTCGCGAGCCAGGTTGAGGAATCTCAATCACAGGTGGCAGAGGCACAGGAAAAGATCGCTGAGCTGACCAGCCGGATCGAAATGGCGCGCGCCAAGATGAAATCGGGCGATGACATTTCGATGGATATCGAAAATGCCACGCTCGAAGACGTGCACGCCCATACGGACGTGATGAATGCCAACATTGCCGAGCTGATCATGGGGTTGGACGATGTCACGGCGGCGTTCTCCAAGGATTTTGACGAGATGCGGTCCAAGACAGGCTGGGAGAGCTTCGTCGGCATCTTTGCCAAGGCGAAGTCGGAATCCATGCGCCAGGAACGCGTGCGCTCCGCATCCATTGACGACAAGCTGCAAGACCTGATCTCGAAATCCGACGTGATCGTGCAACTGCTACAAGGCCAGCTGACCATGCTGGAAGAGCAGAAGACCAAGGTCGAAGCGAACCTGACCGAGACGTTGGACGAGCGTGAATTGACGGTGCAGGAACTCTCCGCCCTGCAAGGGGACATCCAGGCGATGGACCCGCAGATCATCACGTTGGAAAACAAGATTGCGTCCGAAACCGACGCCGCCAAGCGCACCGCGCTTGAGACGGAACTGGCCGACATGAACTCGAAATACAACGAGATGGTGCAGGACGAACAGGTCAAGGTGGCCCAGTCCCAGACCCTCGAACGCTATATCGAGAAGGGTAAAACCTGGGTGGACTCCCTGCAAAACCAGGCCGCAACCCAGATGGTGCTGATCAACAAGCTGCAAACAGACACCAAGCAACGCGTGGTGCTCTATGATGCGCTGACCAAGTCGCTGAAAACGGCCCAGCAGCAGGACGTCGCCCACCGCATCAACGAGATCGGCGTGCAGACGGACCAGGAAGCACAAACCGCCATGGCCGGGATCGGTGCCGCCACCAACGCCCGTATGGCCGACATGCTGGAAGCGCACGAAGACCAGATGGTCTTTGCCCGCGACGTGCTGGAGCAGAAGGCCAAGGCGGATGAACGGTTTGCCCGGCGCTTTGCCCAGATCGTCGAGAAGCACGACAGCAACGCGTATGGTGCATGATCTACATTAATCCGCTGCAGTTCAGGTCAGGTATGGTGACTGGCGCAGTCTGGTTCTTGGCGGCGACTTTTTTCGTCAGCCTGCTTGTTTTTACTGGGGGAGAACGTGAGGTGCACAGCGACATCCCTGCACTGAGACGGGCTTTTAATGACCCAAGTTTTGGAAACTATGTCTCCGCGATTTTCTTGTGCGGAGTCGGTGCCTTTTTTGGTTTCATTCACGGTTTTATGATGCGACCCATACGCCAGATCAATCTTTTGGCAGCGTCTAATCCGAAGTCCAAAGGTGTTTTTTTCAAAAACGTGCAGCATAGTTTTTGGGACAAGCATGTTCACCGGTTAAATGCTGATGGAACGGACATGATAGCCTCAGCTTCAAATAATGACTGACGATGATTAGGAATTGGCCTTTTACGCCCGGGCAGCCCCCGACCGCCTACTCAGGCGCTGTTTATATCCAGACCCGCGGTCGTGGGCTGCCCTTAGCTTTTGCGGATGCCGAGGCCCGCCTATGAATTTGAAAGTTGCATCTATCGTTGTGGGTATTCTGGGTATTCTCGCTGCCAGTAAATTTGGTGCTGCATGGTGGGCCTTTGTTCCGTTCATTGCTCTGGTGTTGATAGGGCTACTTCTGTTGGGCGCTTTCAATATGGACGCGGACAGGTCCGGACTTGGTGGGCATGACCGATGAACCGAAGCAAACCCGAAACCTCCGGCCTCACCGACCTCTTCGCCTCGCGCCGCTACTTCAAGAAGTTCGAGACGATCACCGGCCACCTCGCCCGCGTGGCCGGCGTGATGGAAGCCGAGGGCGATCTGAACCGGGACGAGGTCAAGATCCTCACCCGCTACATTGCCGAACTGACTTTCACCTTCCGCGCGCTCAGCCAGAAGTATCTACTGGTCGGCCGCGACACCGGCCGCTTCTTTGGCAGCCTCGCCATCGACACGCGCTACAGCGGCTTTCCGGCGGCCGAGGAACTGCTCACCATGGCCTCCGACGCGTTGCAGGCCGACCGCCATCTCGATCGCATCGAAACCGCGGATGAGCTGAAAAAGCAGATGGTCGAGGTCATCATCGGCGACCGCCAGGTGCCCACGAAACTGCAATTCGCCCTATCCCAGCGGCTCTACTACGAAGACCTGCAAAAGGGACAACTCTTCTGGCCCCGCAACGACCCACAGATCGTCTGGACCGGCAACCTCAGCGACGACCGCCGCAGCTTCCGCATCCACTGGGCCGTCTACGACACCGAACTGAACCTGCCCGTCATCTACATGATGGAGGTCGAGGACACGGGCCGCACCGCTCTGCCCAAGGACCCCCGCCGCTGGCCCGAAGCCCAAGCGCACCTGATGGCGCAATCGCTCGGCAAGCTAAAGCTGGTCACCATCGCCAAAGGGTTCGACGAGGATTTCGACGACATCCACCCCAAACGCCTGCGCCGTTTCTATGCGGGGCCGATGTATTCCTCGGCCTTTACGGAACAATCAGGGCCGATTCTAGATGTGTTGAAAGCCGCGCGCGCGCCCGCAGGGCAGGACTGGGCGCTGGTCTGGACCGAGGAAGACCTGCGCTCGGAACGTGTAATTGAGGAACGCGCGGGCTGGTTTTCGTCCGTCGAACGCGAGGTCTTTGCCCTCGACCCGTTCTCGGGCCGCGGCGCCGACCTCGGGGCCACACGGATGGAACGCAGCATCGTGCTACCCCAACGCGCCTTCCAGGCGCTCGAAGAGATGAATCCGCCCGGTTTCGGCTCGGTCCGCAAATTCGTGGTCAGCCCGTCGGGGCGGGTGCTGAGATACTGAAGGGAGCGGCGAGATGTCAAATCGGCCCTCCGGGGGGGATTTTTTTGAAACAGGTAAAGGGCAGGGCCTAGGCTGCATAACTCTTTTTGTCGTTTTGCTTGGTGTTGCCGGTTGTAGTGTCAATGTGCGACCGACGGCAGAGAGCATTGCAAACCGATTGGAACTTCGGGGAGATGATGGATTGCAGGCGTTCTTGGAGCGGCGTGGTTTTGCGCCCAGAAGATTTGGAAAAAACCATCCGTACAATGAGACCCACAAATGTGTTGAGAAAGCCAATAGCACCGCCATGCTGTGGGTTGGTGGTGTCGACGTCGTGCGCGTCTGTCACGAGATCGATACGGACCAGATCGAGGTCCTTCATTTTCAAACTCACGGTATAGCCCCAGTCCTATATTCCTATGATCCCGAGACGGGACGCGTTGTCTGTGAAGACAAAACCGACATCATAAAGAGGTGCCCGGAATGACCCAAACCGCCGACCAAATGGAACTGCGCGAGGCCGAGATTACGGCGCATTACCCCATGGCCCTTTCCATGCTCCAAGGCTTCGACCATGCGCCGCGCATCGGCAAGGGCAAGGACGCGCCGCAAGCGGAGCGGTCGAGTGGTATTGGCACACGCCGCCGCTTCCGCACCACCACGCCGGGCCTTGTCACCCGCCGCACCGTGCCCACCGGGGCCGTTCAACTGATGGCGACCATCGAAGGGGCCGATGACGATGATGCGCTGATGTCGCCCGTGCAGGCCACGGCACTCAACGCTCTGCGCCGCGCCATTTCCATCGCGCTGGCCGTCTCCGAAAACTACGCTTCCGTCTCGGGCCTCGGCGATCTGAAACGCGCCAATCTGGAGGGAGCCTTGCCCGCCGCCCGCAAGACCGAGTTCGCCGAACTGCTCGCGGCTGAGGCACTCATCACCCTCTACGTCTTTGGAAACGCCACCGCCTACCTGCTTTCTGCCCACCAGACCGAAGTCACGGCAGAGGTGGGCGAGGTCGAAGAAATCCTGACCGACAACGGCCAGACCGCGTTGCATGGCTGCCTCTGGGAACTGGATCAGGACATCGCCACCCACGCCACCGACGACGCCCACCTTATCGCGGCAATCACCGCCTTTGCTGAGGCGCTGATGGAAAAGGTCAGCTTGCGCGCCCAGAACGCCCCGCGCCTCGCCCCCTTCACCGGGGCCAGTTGGCATGTGGAGGCGGACGACTTCACCGTCCAGGGCTTCACACCTGCCACCAAGGCCAAGTCGCAAACCCTCACCATGACCTTCAAGAAACCGCACGAGGTCGTGGGCAACCATATCGCCAAATACCAGGCCATGAAGCTCGCCAAGATGCTGATGGCCTATGATTTCGACCGGCGGCTTAACCCCTTTGCCGAACTGGGCGGCTTCATCTTTACCTTCATGGGGGACGGCGCGCCCGGGACGGGTAAGACCACGTTGATCCAGATGATGGCCGGGCTGATCAACGACTATTGCGGGGTGGCGGGCTATGCCTTCCGCTACCAGAACCTGAGCACCGACAATATCGACAGCTATCAGGGCAAGTCGGGCCAGAACGCCAAGGCATTCATCAACAACGTGATCGACCCGAACGTCATCGGCTTTGGCACCATCGACGACATCGACCAGCTTGCAGGCAAGCGCGGCGACCGGCAGTCGTCGGCGGGCCAGTTGGAAATTACGGCTGTGCTGATGGAGAGCTTTGCGGGCGCCAACACCGTCGTGCGCGGCAATTGCACTTTCGGCATGTTCTCGAACTACCCCGAGAACGTGGATGACGCCCTGCGCCAGCGGGCCGGGGCACGGTTCCTCGTCGATGGCCCGCAAACGCGCGACGACTACATCGACATCCTCGCGCTCCTGATGGGCAAGAACCACGACATCCCCATGGGCGCGCACGAGCTGTTCTCGGCTCAAGAGATCAAGAAGGCCGTCGCCGCCAGCTTCGACAGCCATTCCCGCCCGCATGAACCGGGGCTGATGGAGGTCTTTGACCGCGTGCATTCGGATATCGGTGAGTTGGATACAATTGCCAAGTTGGGGACATATCTGAAGGGCATTCAGCAAGCGGACGAACGGTTTACGGGCCGTGCGATCAAGAACATCACGGATGCGGTCAAGGTGCGGGCAATGGATTTCGAACTGCCGGACGAATGGATGGAGAACCCCGAGCTGTTCCTGTTCAAAACGTATGACGAGAAGAAAGCGATGATCGAAGAGCTGCGCGTGCCGATCACGGTCGACATGGTGGTTCAGGAGATCAACAGGTACGCGGACAGCGAGTTCCGCTATGCGGACAAGTCGGATGAAGTGGCGATCGAGGCGATGGTGCGCGACTTTGGGCGGCAGGAAGAGGCGAAGAAGAGGTATTTGGGAGGGAAGGGTTGACTAAGTGTCTTCTGTATTGGCTTCGGCAGCCACTTTATTGGGGTGTGATCCTCACAATTCTTTTGCTTGTTCTTTTTTTATGGGCTGCACTATTACCGGCCTGTTTCAATTCGGCTTTAGGATATGTCTCTTGCCCGACTAAGTTTTTCTATCTCAGACAGGCTACGCCGAACGAGTTGGGCGATACGCTTGCTGGTTTCGCTGGTGCTCTAGCGTTTATATGGATTGTAGTTACAGTTGCTATGCAATCGATCGAATTATCTGAGCAAAGAAAAGTTTCTATTGATCAGAAAAATGAGATGGCTGAGCAAATAAAAATTTAAAGCAGCAAATTTTCGAGAACACTTTCTTCCAGATGCTTTCTACGGTCAATGAAATAGTGGAATCAATTGATGTGGTGAACTCTAGCAATGGAAAGGTTATAAAAGGCCGTGACTGCTTCAGGGCTTTTGTGATGCGACACAATAGGCAGTGGGACAAAATAACAAACAATGAAAATACAGAATTCAACGCCTTCAACATATCTTTTTTTGATCAATATGGATATGAGTTTGCGCACTACTTCCGGTTTCTGTTCAACTTCTTCCGCTTTATTGATGAAAACGAATATGCCCAAAAACGTCATTCGAGGGTTTTAAGATCAATTTTATCGGATTATGAACTTATCCTAATATTTTACAACTGCAATATAGGTCCTGGAACGAATTTCCGTCCGTTTATTGAGAAGTATGCGCTATTTGATAATTTACCAGTAAGTCGCTTGATCGATTTGGAGCACCTGCAGTACTATCCTTCGAGTGCCTTTGGGGGTAATTCTGATTACGTCAAATGGGAAAGTGGAAACACATGACCCTCCTTCTTGCCATAGCCATCGCCGCCCTCATCCTCGGCACCGTCCTCCCCCTCCAACGGGTCCTCCTCGGCTTCCTCGCCGCCGCAGCCCTCCTGTTCCTCACCCAAGCCGCCATCCACACCGCCATGGGCTTCGAAGGCACACCGCTCTCCGAAACCATGCTGCTCTTCAACAACTCCTGGCCTGCTCATATCGGCTACAACCTCCAGATCACCTTCCGCAGCTTCGCCCTGCCCCTTCTGGCCCTCGCGACACCGCTGATCTTCCGCCTGGGCAGGGCCGCGCCATGATCATCACCGGCATCATCGCCATGGGCCTTGTCGTGGCCGCCGCATGGGTTCTGCCTCCCATGCTCAAACGTGCATTCCCGCTGCCCGACTTCCTGCTTGGTATGCTCTGCACCAGCGTCATCATCGGTATCGCGGCTCTCCTCGTGCTTGTTATCCAAGCCATGGGCCTGCCGCTCCCCATCCTCGGCCCAAGCGGGGAAGCCGGGTTTGCCAACGCGCTCCTGTCGCTCAGCATGCCCAGCGTCGGCGTGCTGGTCGTGCGGCTGGCGCAACTCAGAAGGGACCGCTCATGATCCGCCTTATCCAACGTGGCCTGATGTTCGGCAACCTGTTCCACGTGGCCTCGCCCGCGCTGGTCGAACGGTACAACCGCGCGCTTGAACACCTCACGGGCAAGCGCACGGCCCTGACCGACTTCTACATCGACATCTCCGGCTACTCGCCCGAGGTCGGCAATGAACTCGGTGATCCGCTCTACCTCAACCACAACGGGGTCAACCGGCAGTTCATCCTGCTGTCGACCGAGCAACGCAAATGCCCGCTGCTTAATGCGAAATTCTCCACCTCCCACGGCATCCTCAAACGCTTCATCGCGGAAAACGAGGCCGCCCTCTTTGCCCTCACCGCCCGCGATGCCGTGGCGGGTGAGTTGGTGAACACGGTCTACGACATCAGCCACCCCGCGCGTCTCTTTGACTTGCGCGCCATCACGGTCGAGGCGGACACGACCCGGGGTACGGTGCGCAATGCCGATACACTGGCGGGCAAGGTCGACAGGTTCCTGAGCGAAGACGACGCGTGGTTCGATGATGTGCTGATTGGCGAGATGATCCAGCTTGCCGGGCAAACGGGCGATGTGACGCGCAACCCGGTCAAGCTGAAACCGCTGAAGATGGACAAGGGCAACTTCTGGACCGCGCATTTCGGCGGGCTCTACATCTTCCAGACGCTCGACCACCCGGCCACCATCGCGGCCGAGGACAAGCCCGAGGACGTGCCGACCAAGTACACATTCGACCTGACCGACCGGAACCGGATCGCCAAATTCCTCGAATACAACGATCTGGTTGAACCGGTGGTGAAGGCGCGCGGCATCAACGGGGCTGCAATCCTGCGGCAGAAGATGGACTTCATTCTGGTCTCGACCGTGACAGAGGCGGGCGTGGACTTGGCCGGAACAAGCAGACGTGACATGCGCAGGCTGGCCCGCGAACATGCGCACCTGCTGCCGGATGAATTCCGCGGTCTGGCTGATCTGGTCAACTGGGCCGAGAACGGGGGCAAGTGGCCGCGGATCAGTTCAGAACATCCCGCATATTTCTACACGCTGCGCGCAGCCGACACGCCGGATGCCGATCTGGTGAACATGCTGCTGGCCGAGCTTTGCCCGCGCGATGTGCGCCAGCTCTTTATCTGCCACAAGCAGGCGTTCTATGCCGCCTATGGCACATGGCCCGAGGCGAAAAAGGAATATGTCGCGCAATATCTCGAAGCCGAGTACAAGGCCGACAAGGTTGGGGCGCGGCAGGCTTTGTTTGGTCACGACGCGCCCATGGACCCGGCCCCACAGCCCCGCGACCTGATTGCGCGGGTTGGCCCCTGGGGCGCGGTGAGGAGGTAAGATTATGGTATTGGCCCGACTGTTCCTGATCGCGTTTGTCGTGCTGACGGTGATCTATGTCTGTCTGTCGCTCTACTCGCGGGCGCGGGCGCGAGACCGGCTGGAAGAGGAATGGGATACCGGCGACAAGCCCGGCCCGCGCGAGGCCTACGTGCAAGACGGGCTGGCCGACTACAATGGATCGCTCAGGCGCAAGCTGATCCTCGGGGTCTATATCGTGCCGATCTTCCTTGTGGGGTTGATCATCTATCTTGTGAATTTCGCCTGAAGGGGACGTTATGCGTTACATCGGCTGGACATTACTGATTGCCTTCTGGGTCGTGGTGGGGGCGTTCCTGCACTACACGCTGCCCCAGCGTGACATCGTGCGGATCGTGAACACCTATGAAGAACGGCAAGAGCTGGGGGACTGGACGCGCATGTTCTGGTCCCGGCCCGACACGCAGTCCGACGGGCTGATCAACCGCGATGTGCAGTTCATCCAGACGGTACGCGCCAACGGGCGGCCCATGGTGTACCGGAACGAGGATACAGGCTGGAGCTGGCCGCCCTATTTCAAGTTCGATACCTCGAACCTCTATACCGAGGCGGCGGATTCCGTTTCGACCCGGGATGCACCGGAATGGTACCTGCTAACGCACTATGGATGGCGGAACGAATTTCTCACGATTTTCCCCAACGCCATATCCTTGCGCCAGATCGAGGGGCCGGATGCGTCCAAGGGTATTCCGTGGGTCAATATTCTCGTCCTGATGGTCATCGCTGCGATTTTCTACGCGATCTGGGTGCGCTGGCGGCGCTTCCGCAGGTCACGGATCGATCCGCGACTGGAAGAGATTCAAGACAGCTGGGAAGCGGCAGGCGATGCCGTGTCTGAGCGGCGCGGACGCATCCGGCGCTGGCTGGACACGTGGAAATCGAAATAGGGCGGAGGACACCTCCGCCTTACAGGTGAAATGCCCCGTAAGGTGGATCTCGATCCGCCACGCCCGGCGCAGGATACCTGCGCCTTACGGCAAAGGTCCGGTGCGCCACAGCTTCACCCGCAACCCGCCATGGGCGATGCTTGGTCCTTCGGGTTCAAACGGCAAACCGGTTGCTTTCGCCAATGATGCCTCGCTGGTCACAATGCCCACACGCCAGCCCGAAAACCGTTCGGCCAGCACCTGTCCCAACCGGCCATAGACCGGGTAAAGCGCCTTTTTGTTGCCGATCCGCGCACCGTAGGGCGGGTTCACGATGCCGAGTCCGGGCGGCCCATCGGGCGGGGATATGTCACCTGCACTGCCTGTCTCAAATTGCACAAGGTCCGCAACACCGGCCCGTTCGGCATTGGCCTGCGCCATCGCGATCACACCCTGATCCCGGTCCGACCCGGTAAGGCGCACCTGTGGTGCGCCCCGCCGCTCAAACGTGCGCACGTCCGACACGACGCCTGCGTCAAAGCCAACAAGATGTTCAAAGGCAAAGCTCCGCGCCCGTCCGGCCTGCAACCCGGCAGCGATCTCTGCGGCTTCGATGACAAAAGTGCCCGATCCGCACATCGGGTCAAAAACCGGCTGCGTCCCGTCATAGCCGCATTGGCGCAGAAACAGCGCAGCCAGCGTCTCGCGCATGGGGGCTTTGCCCACCGCTTCCTTGTGGCCGCGTTTGTGCAAAGGCTCGCCAGACGTATCCACACTGATCGTTACGCGATTGTCGTCAATGCGTATCTTCAGGGTGATGGGCGCGTCGCTTGCCACGGTCATGCCCGCGCTTTCAACCAAAGCTGTTTCAATTCGCTTGGTCGCAGCACCGGCATGATAAATCTTGGATTTGCGCGAGGTCGCAACCTCAACCCGCACAGGCACATCCGGGCGCAACACCTCGGCCCATGGAAACTTGCGGGCGCGCTTGTCCAGCTGGGCCAGATGGAACGCCATGAAGGACCCCATGCGCCACAAGACCCGCGTTGCACCGCGCAGCTCAAGATTGGCGCGCCAAATCTCGGGCCACCCGCCACCGATATGAACGCCGCCCGGCGTCACGCCTTGCACATCAAAGCCATGCGCACGCGCTTCGTCAGCAAGCGTATCCTCCATCCCGGGCAAGGTGATGGCAAAGATCGGGGCTGTGGTTTGCGTGGACATGACAGCGTCTATAGGCAAGCGGCCCGGCCAGTGCGACCGCAAAGCCGCAAACTAGTCCGAAAACAGGTAGTCGACAGACGCGATCTCGCGCGCCTTCTCAGGCGGGACGCTCAAAAAGTGAGACAGTGCAGACGCGTTGTCATCCAGATCCGCAATTTCCTGGATCCGATCCAAGTGTTCGAAATTTGCATCGCGGATGCGATCAGACTCGAACGTCATATCGTTGCGGATCGTGGGCAACAATCGTTCCAGGGTTTCCGTGCTTGTCTGTTCTCCGGCAAGCCCCACACGCATGGCATGCCCAATCAGGTAGTCATCGGAAAAAGCGCACTGAACTTCCAGCATCCGCGTGATTGACCGATCGCCCGCAAAGTCCTGCAACAGGTCCAGGTTGCCCGGATCCATGCATACAATCAGGCGATCAGTGTCAAAATAGTCAAACAGCATCCGCATCAACGCACGCCTGTGGCGCGTGCGCTTTTCCAAGGTCGTCTGGATGCCACCAAGATCGGGCAGGGGCGTATGCTCTTCGTTGAATAGATACTCGATCGCAGGAACGTTGGTTGTCACCCGGATGCGTTCGAGCAGCCTCTTGGCGACGTGCCACTTCTTGCAGACGATGATCAGCAGCTCGCGATTGCGCCCCAAGGTGCTTTCGGTTTCCCAGAACCGGGTCGCAAAACGGCGCCCGATCCGGCCCCGTCCGGTCAGGAACTTGAACAGGCTCGCCCCTTCGTTCGAAATCTGGAACTGCACATTCTCCGCCGCGTACAGCAGGCCAAGGCGGCGTTTCAGATCCCGCGCTTCCGGGCTGATCTTGCGGGCAAACAGAAAATCCTGGCTCAGCAGCAGGTCATAGTGATCGTCATAGAATGTCACCGGCATGCCATAATCCGTGAACATCAGGAAGGTCAGCGTCCGCGTGCGAATCTCGTCCTCCGGCACCACATGGCGCACGATGGTCTGAAAGAACGTCTCGTCCGGGATCCACGTGGTCCGGAAGAACCGCATCACGTCCTTGCGTTGGCGGGCGAAGTCCAGGACCCATTCGATAGTCCGACGCCGCAGACACCACCACTGGCTGCCGATCTGTACCTGTATGTCGGCCGGAATTTCACGTTTGATCCCAAAGCGTTGCTGTAAATGGTAGCTGGTATAGAACCGCCATTTCTGCGTGCGCTCGTTAAAGAAGTGGCGGTAGATCAACCGCTCTTCCTTCATCCCGGTCTTGATCCAGTCGCTCTCGAAATAGTCGAAGCTCTCGATAAAATCGGCGTCGTTGTCATCAAGGAAGCGGTGGGTGTACTGGGCGGACTTGATCGCCATGCAATCGCCGGACAGCATGTAGAAATGGGTCGCGCGGGGAAACGCCTCAACAGCGCTTTCAACGGCATAAAGCGTGGCTTGGACAAGGCTCCATTCTCCCCACCCGCATTTGATTCGGCGGTTGGCAAAGGCCACGTTGGGATTGTCCTTGAGGGCCGCGCGAATCTTGGCAAACGCCACACCGCTCGCGCGGGCATCAAAGTGGATCGCCATATAGTCGCCCGCAGCCGTCAGGCGTTCGGCCTGCTTGATGATGGCCTCCGGGTCCTTGTGACACAGCAGGATGTAGGCGATTTTTGCCATTCAGGAAACTTTACTGCCTCTTAGCGTGCGATTGTTTACGGTGATAAAGCTAAGGAGAGATTGAATAAACAGGATTTATTTGCTTTTTTGCGCCACAACGCGGGCGGCAAGGATCGCAGCAGGTAAAAAGGGCAAGTGGTATGGGGTTCCCAGGGACCTGGATGACGGAAAGCGAAAGTGTTGTGTATCGCGTGGTGCCGAAATGCGCCTGCTCGACCATCGGGCAGATTATGTTCTACTCGGATCACGGCGAATTCTTTGATGGCGACATTCACGATGCCCAAGGCGGCATGCACAAATGGGCGCTTGAGGCGAGCCAGCCGATCATCACCGACAACGTGAAATCCCATGGTTCCTACGCCTTCACCTGCGTACGCAACCCCTACACCCGCATCCTGTCGTCCTTCTTTGACAAGATCTGCGGCATCCAGCGCAACGGCAAACGCTATCGCGGCAACCTCGTCCCGCTCCTGATCCAGAAATACGGGATCGAGGTCGGGGGCGATGATGGCAAGCAGGAGTTTGACCAGATCCAGTCGTTCCGCCGTTTTCTGCTCTTTGCCCGGGACACGATCCGCTGGCGCCGCCCGATGGAGCCTGACATTCACTGGTCCGCCATGTCGGGCCATGTCAGCACCTTCATCGTGAACGGCGGGAAGTATGACAAGATCATCTGGACCGAGAAGTTCAACGAGGGCATGGAAGAGGTCATGCAGGCCATCGACACGCCCAACAGCGTGAACATCGCCGACATCCCCCGCTTCAACGAAAGCGAAGGGCATGGCCCAAAACGCGCTCACCCGGTCGAGGATTACTTCGACGATCTGTCGATGCATCTGGTCTACGAGATCTACAAACGCGATTTCGAAGTGTTCAAATACGATTTCGAGGATCCGTCCAACAAGATGCCCATAGGCGAGATTGACCTCGACGAAGTGCACAAGAAGCTTGGCGACTGACGGGCGGTAGATTTCCGGTTTTGAGCGCTGGACAGCACTGCCGTCGATGACTGCGACAGTTTTGCGTGTAGGCTTTGAACAGACTGCTCTATAAGCGGTGCGCATGAGCGCGCGCCCTTTCAACAACCTGATCTCGCTGGCCCGGGTCGGCCTTCGCGCCGCGATCACACTGCTTTTCATGCTGTTTTCGCTCATCGCCCCTGGCACCATGCCCGAGGCGCAGGCGGGGACAATCACGATGGTAATTTGTACCGGGCTGGATACAACGACGGTCACGCTTGATGCTGATGGCAACCCGGTCGAGGCACAGCACCAGCTCTGCGACTGGGCCGGGCAAGCGACGCTTGACCGTGCGCCCGCCATCGACTTCCCGGCACACGCAGCCCAAATCTCTGCCTTCACGCCGAAACTGACCCGCGTCTCGCAAGCGCTTGCGCAGCTGCGCCCCGACCGCACCCGGCCAAGGGGGCCGCCCGCACACCTCTGACAGACCCAATCCAACACATTGATCTGACAGAGGAATTTTTCCAATGGTCTCTCTCGACCCAACCCAGACGCCTGAACAGGCGCAAGACGCAACCGCGTCCTCCAAACTCTATCGCGCAGCATGGCGCTGGCATTTCTATGCCGGTCTCTACGTGATTCCCTTCTTTGCGATACTCGCTATCACCGGCATGGCAATGCTCTGGATCGCCTTTGTTGACGGGCGCGACGGCGACCGCATTCCAGTGATCCCGCAAGATGCAGCGCTGGCCGTTTCCCAACAGGCCGACGCAGCCGTTGCTGCAATACCCGGCGGCGCGCTACGCCAATACGTGGCGCCCCGCAGTGACGACCGCGCCGCCATCTTCCGCGTGGACGCCGAAGACGCAGCCACCATGGTGGCCATCGACCCCTATACCGGGGCAGTGCTTGAAACCTTCCCGCGCCGCTCGGGCTGGTATGACTTTGCCGACAATGTGCATGGCACTTTGCTTTTGGGCGTCACCGGCGACCGCATGATCGAGATTGCCGCGTCGCTCGGCATGGTGCTGATCGCCACGGGCCTCTACATGTGGTGGCCCCGTGGCGCCGGCTGGCGCGCGGCGCTTGTCCCATCCTTCGGGCGCGGACGGGCCACCTGGAAATCCCTGCATGGCGTTTTCGGCATCTGGATCTCGATGTTTCTAGTGTTTTTCCTGATCTCCGGCCTCGCCTGGGCAGGCGTCTGGGGCGAAAAGATGGTCCAGGCCTGGAGCCAGTTCCCAGCCGAGAAATGGGACAACGTGCCCTTGTCGGACGACATCCACGCCTCAATGAACCATGGCCCCAAGGAAGTGCCTTGGGCGTTGGAGCAGACGCCCATGCCGGCCTCCGGCAGCCAGGCCGGTATCACGGGAATGCCCGAAGGGACGCCCGTGACGCTCGACACAGTGGACATGCTGGCCCGCCAGATCGGGTTCGACGCGCGGTATCAGCTGAACCTGCCAAGCGGTGCGGATGGTGTCTGGACCCTGTCGCGCGACAGCATGAGCAATGACAGCGAAAACCCCATGGCGGACCGGACCACGCATATCGACCAGTACACAGGCAAAATCCTCGCCGATGTGCAGTTCGCCGACTACTCGCTGGCGGGCAAGGCCATGGCCGTGGGCATCGCTCTGCACATGGGCACGCTGGGCCTGTGGAGCGTGCTGGCCAACACCCTGATCTGCTTGTCCGTCCTGCTGTTGTGTGTCTCGGGCGTGGTGATGTGGTGGAAACGGCGCCCCGGCGGGTTGCGACTGGCCGCGCCCGCGCTGCCACGCGATATGCCGCTTTGGCAGGGGGCCGTGCTTGTGGGGCTTGCCATCTCGCTGGCCTTTCCGATGGCCGGGATCACGCTGTTGACCGTTCTGTTGCTGGACTGGCTGATCCTGTCGCGTATTCCCGTGCTGAAGCAGGTGTTTTCCTGATCTATCGCGCCCGCCCTGACCCAGCCCGGGCGGGCGCACGACACGTGCGCCTTACCGCATCACGGCCGCAATCCGGGCCGCGATGGCCGCGCTGCCCTTGGGGGAGGGATGAATGCGGTCCGCTGCGTGAAAGCTCAGATCGCCATGCGGCACCAGATCTGCGATCGAGACAAAGGTAACGCCTGCGTCACCCTCGGCCATCCGTGCCAGCCGCGCCTCATAGGCATCACCTATATCGCGGCAGTGATCGATCATCGACGGTTGGCCCGGGGTCCGCAGGTAGCCGACATAAATAACCCGCGCGCCATCGGCCCGCGCCCGGCGCACCATATCCACTACGGTGCCGCTCGTGCCGTCCGCGCTGATCAGCCTGTTCAGCTGGGCGTCGCATTTGCGGCACCCGCAGCCCAGCCACAGATCGTTGCCGCCGCCATTCATGATCGCCCAATCCCAGCGACCGACGGCGTATTGGCTGCCGATCCGCAGGCCCAGGCTGCCGCTGATAGGCAGTACATAGTGATAGCGTGCGCCAACGACGGACCTATCCACAACTGTGGCCCTCAACCGCTTTTCCAAAGCCGACACGACGGATCGGTTGGACGCCGCGTTCCATGCCAGCAGACTGTCACCCGTGGCGATGATCCGGGCCGCACCTGAGGATGGGACAGGTTCGGCACAGCCCAACAGGGCGGCAAATGCCGCCAGCACCATCCAGACCCGCATACCAATTCTCCGTTTCTTTCCCCGCCGCGCAGCTTATTCGCCCAAATCCCAAGATTCCATGAACTCCTGCAGAGCCCTTGCCTGCACCCGGCCAACCCCCTACATCCATCGCCCATGGCTCAAGGTAAATCAGACCCCAATTACAAGGTGGCCGCCGAAAATCGGCGGGCCCGCTTTGATTACGCAATCGAGGATGATCTCGAATGCGGCATCGTGCTTGAAGGGTCCGAGGTCAAGTCCTTGCGCGCCGGTGGTGCCAACATTGCCGAAAGCTATGCCCATGTGGACAATGGGGAATTGTGGCTGATCAACAGCTACATCGCGCCCTATG
This sequence comes from uncultured Tateyamaria sp., assembly GCF_947496075.1. Lineage (GTDB taxonomy): Bacteria > Pseudomonadota > Alphaproteobacteria > Rhodobacterales > Rhodobacteraceae > Tateyamaria. Next base: position 359,068 of record NZ_CANMBJ010000004.1, on the reverse strand, counting down.
ACCAGGCCAAATCGTTCAAGCACGAAGAACGCCGCCCCCGAAAGCTGCTGGTCAGCCGCAAGGAACTGTCGAACCTCTGGAACGCCACGCAGCGCAAGGGGATGACGCTGGTGCCCATCGTGCTCTACTTCAACCACAAGGGCCGCGCGAAGCTGAAGATCGGCATCGCCAAGGGCAAGAAGCTGCACGACAAGCGCGACACTTCGGCCAAGCGCGACTGGAATCGCCAGAAGCAGCGCCTGCTCAAGGAACGCGGGTAACGCCATACGTTTCCGTTCAGCCATGGGAAAACTGGCTGTGCTTTCCCCTGATGTGGTCCAGCGAAACTGCGCTATCCCCGTGCCGCCGGTGCGCAAAGGGGGTGCGGGTCGGACCTGGATAAGACCCCCGCAGGGAAGGGAACACATGGAACTCATTATTGGCCTGATTTCCGGTGCCATTGGCGGCAATGCCGCCGGCGGTATGCTCAAAAACCTCAATCAGGGGGTTCTGGTCAACTCGCTCAGCGGCATCGTTGGCGGCGGCATCGGCGGCACGGTCCTGTCGATGCTGGGCGGCGATGCCAGCGGTGGCATGGATCTGGCAGGCATCCTGCAACAGGTTGCCGGTGGTGGCATCGGTGGTGGCGCTGTTCTGGCCATCGTGGGGGCCTTGCGCCAGCAACTCGGTCGCTGACGCGCAGGCCTTGCCAATCTGGTCCCTCCGGCGTTAGTCAAAGGCGTTTTTGACCGCCCGGAGGGACTCACCCATGTCTGACGATCCAAAGACGCTTGTATCGACCGATTGGTTGGCAGCGCATCTCAAGGATCCCGACCTGCGGGTGCTGGATGCGTCGTGGTATCTGCCGGATGCAGGTCGCGACGCCCGGGCCGAATACGAGGCGGCCCATATCCCCGGCGCGCGCTTCTTTGACATTGACGAAATCAGCGATGCCCGCTCAGACCTGCCGCATATGGCCCCCCCGCCGGAAAAGTTCATGTCGCGCATGCGGGCCATGGGCGTGGGCGACGGACACCAGGTCGTTGTCTATGACGGTGCTGGTATTCTGAGCGCGCCGCGCGTCTGGTGGCTGTTCCGGCTGATGGGGCATCGCGATGTGGCCGTGCTGGATGGTGGTTTGCCGAAATGGCAGGCCGAAGGGCGCCCAATCGAAGACATTGGTCCCGTCATCAAGGACCGGCACCTGACGGCGCGGTTCCAGAACCACCTTGTGCGGGATGTCACGCAGGTCAGCCAGGCGTCCAAGCTGGGCTCGACCCAGGTCGTGGATGCCCGCGCCGCGGCACGTTTTAGGGGCGAGGCGCCAGAGCCGCGCGAAGGTGTGCGGTCCGGGCATGTCCCGGGCTCGCGCAATTTGCCCTATGACACGCTGCTCAACGGTGACAAAACACTGAAATCCCCCACCGAAACGCGCGCCGTTTTTGAAAACGCGGGCGTCGATCTGAACAAACCCATCATCACCACCTGCGGCTCCGGGATCACCGCAGCCATCCTCGCCCTCGCGCTTGAGCGTATGGGGCATGACAGTTGGTCCCTCTATGACGGAAGCTGGGCCGAATGGGGCATGTCGCCCATGGTCCCCGTCGCAACCGGAGACGTCTGATGTTCGAACACCTGACTGCGCAGAAACCCGACGGCATCCTGATGCTGATGCAGATGTATCGCGAGGACCCGCGCGACGCCAAGGTCGACCTTGGCGTCGGCGTCTACAAGGACGCGACAGGCAACACCCCCGTGATGCGCGCGATCAAGGCGGCAGAGCAAAAGCTGTGGGAAGTCGAAGACACCAAAAGCTATGTCGGCCTCGCCGGTGCGCCTGACTTCAACGACGCCATGGTGAACCTCGTGCTGGGCACCACCGTGCCGCGCAGCTCGGTCAACTCGGTGGCAACACCCGGCGGGACGGGTGCCGTGCGGCAGGCGTTTGAACTGATCCGCATGGCCAATGCCGACGCACGTATCTTCGTGTCGAACCCGACCTGGCCGAACCACCTGTCCATCCTCGACTACCTTGGCATGGAGAAAGTGATGTACCGCTATTTCGATGACGAAACGCGTGGTGTCGATTTCGACGGTATGATCGCCGACCTCAAAACTGCGAAAAAGGGCGATGTGATCCTGCTGCACGGCTGCTGCCACAACCCGACGGGCGCCAACCTGACCGGCCCGCAATGGGATGAGGTGATCAACGTCCTGCAAGATACCGGCGCGACCCCGATGATCGATATCGCCTACCAGGGGTTTGGCGACGGTCTGGATGTGGACGCAGCCGGTACACGCGCTGTTGCAGCGGCTGTACCCGAATGCCTGATCGCAGCCAGCTGTTCCAAGAATTTCGGGATCTACCGCGAACGCACCGGCATCCTGATGCTGGTCGCGAATGGCACGGACAAGGCGATTGCCCAAGGCACGCTGAGCTTCCTCAACCGTCAGAACTACAGCTTCCCGCCCGACCACGGCGCACGTCTGGTGACGATGATCCTGAATGACGACGCCCTACGCACCGACTGGATGACGGAACTCGAAGACATGCGCCTCGGCATGCTGTCCCTGCGCGAACAGCTCGCCAAAGAGCTTGAGACACGTTCCGGCTCGAACCGCTTCGGCTTCCTCGCCCAGCACCGCGGCATGTTCTCACGCCTTGGCGCGTCGCCCGAACTGGTGGTCAAGATGCGCGAAGACTCAGGCATCTACATGGTCGGCGACAGCCGCATGAACATCGCGGGGCTAAACGCCGAAACGGTGCCGATCCTCGCCGAAGCCATCGTCAAGGCCGGGGTCTGAGGTGGGTTCAAACAGGCCAACACAAAGGCGCATGATCTGACAATGCCGCAGAACGGGCCTGCTGTGCTGGGCCCGTTTTCGACAAAGGCCGGCGTTTTCCCGCAACGTGTTTCTATACCGCGTCCACACGCCTGAATTTGAACGCTGCATCGGCTGCAAGACAGTTCTGCGGTGCTGCCGCAGTGCGGGACTTTGTCGACATTGAACAATTGCCCTACAGTTCAATGCACCGAAGAGGAGTTAGCAGAATGGCGCAGTTTCGATATATCGTGCATGACGTTCAGGCGGCCGTAGACTTCTATACCGGTCTGCTGGATTTCACCCTTATTGAGCAGTACGGCCCTGCTATGGCAATACTGAACAAAGGAGACCTTGATCTTTGGCTGGCAGGACCTCCGGCTTCAGCGTCAAAGCCTATGCCAGATGGGTCGCAACCAGTACCTGGTGGTTGGAGTCGTATCGTTATTTCCGTCGGAAAGCTGGAGGAGCTTTCAACGAAACTTAGAGAGCAAGGAGTTGTATTCCGGAACGAGATCGTTGCTGGACCTGGCGGCAAGCAAATTCTGTGTTCCGATCCGTCCGGCAATATGGTCGAGCTCTTTGAACCTGCTTGATTGGGACCATGCAGTTCATAATCATGTCATTTTGGGCTCAAAGGCCCTCCAAACCGGTTCCCCGAATTGTAACGCAGACATGCTGGCCCAAAGACACTTGGGCTGGACCTCGCGTACTGTGCGCAGAAATCAGCTTGTGTCCAGCTTCGTCATCGTGCGGGCAGCCACACATTGGTCATTCCTGATACGAACCCACAATGCCTGCTCCGGACTCTCCTGATCAACTTCGCACTGCACTGTCCCATGTCCGCTGGCTGGGCGGGGGCAGCGGTGCCGGTAAGACAACCATCGCCAAGCGCTTGGCACAGACCCACGGCGCCCACCTTTATTCCAGCGACGACACCACGCAGGATCACGCCGCCCGTTGCCGGGCTGCGATATGCCCCCGTCTCGACGCATTCAAACGAATGAACATGGATGACCGTTGGGTGAACCGATCGCCCCGGGACATGCTGGACAGCTTTCACTGGTTCGCAGGCGAGGGCTTTGAGCTCATCGTGCAAGACCTGCTTGCTCTACCCCGAGACACGCCGGTGATTGCAGAGGGCTTCCGCCTCTTGCCTCGCCTGGTTGCGCCGCTGCTTTCTGACGGTCGCCACGCGGTGTGGCTCTTGCCGACACCGGCCTTCCGCCGTCAGGCCTTCGACGCGCGTGGCTCCACATGGGACATACCGAACCGGACGAGCGATCCGGAACGCGCCCTTGCCAACCTGCTGGCTCGGGATGCGATGTTTACGGATCGCGTGCAGGCGGAATGCCATCAGAATGACCTCTTTGCCTTGGCGGTTGATGTGGCGTCATCCGAGGCCGATTTGATGCGATGTGTCGGTGAGTGGTTTTTTGGATAGGGGGTACACCTGCCCGACTTCTGCCCGCGTCATCGGTTCGGGCCACGGCATCGCAAAATCGGGTTTGAGCAGACATGCGCCTGACCTGCAGCGACCCGCGCATGTCACTTAACCATTCAAAAGCGGCGCACAAATTTCAGGCGAAACCTGTTGCGTTAACTACGCCCCGCCCGTGCGCCGGGTCATTCTGTGCAGTTTCGGCCTCAAAATGCGCAGTTTCCAGATTCCACACCGCAATCCACCCAAATCGTGCGCTGCAAAACACGTAGTTTCAGCCTGAAAATGTGCAGTTTTGACGGGGCAAACGCCGACCGATGGGGGGCGCGCAACCTCGGTTAACGCCTCGTACGTACCTTTTACAAATGAAAAAGACCGGGCGCGAACGCCCGGTCAGTCGGTTCTCTAACTGAGAGGAAGGAGTCTCAGCCTTTCGAGAAATCCGGATACGCTTCCATGCCCAGTTCCGACATGTCGAGACCGTTGATTTCTTCCTCTTCGCCGACACGGATACCGATGACTGCCTTGAGGATGAACCACACGATCAGCGAAGCGACAAAGGTGAACACACCGTATGCGATGATGCCCAGCAGCTGCGTGCCAAGGTTCGCATCGCTGTTGTAGAAGACAACGGCGATGGTGCCCCAGATACCGGCAAACAGGTGAACCGGGATCGCACCAACCACGTCGTCGATCTTGAACTTGTCCAGAAGCGGCACGGTAAAGACCACGATCACACCACCGATGGCACCGATCCACAGCGCACCGAACAGGGTGGGTGCAAGCGGTTCTGCCGTGATGGATACCAGACCGGCCAGCGCGCCGTTCAGCACCATGGTCAGGTCAGGCTTCTTGTACAGAACCTGAGTCAGGATCAGGGCAGTCACAGCACCGGCGGCGGCGGCCATGTTGGTGTTGGCAAAGATGCGGCTCACGTCGGAAACGTCACCCACGGTGCCCATCGCCAGTTGCGAACCACCGTTGAAACCGAACCAACCCAGCCACAGAATAAACGTCCCCAAAGTGGCAAGGGCGAGGTTCGAACCGGGCATCGGATTGACCTTGCCGTCCTTGTACTTGCCCAGACGTGGACCCAGCACGATGGCACCAGCCAGAGCAGCCCAGCCACCCACGGAGTGCACGACCGTCGAGCCGGCAAAGTCTTGGAAGCCGGCAGCGTCAAGCCAACCAGCGCCCCATTTCCAGGAACCGGAGATCGGGTACATAAACCCTGTCAAAACAACGACAAAGATCAGGAAGGGCCACAGTTTGATGCGTTCGGCCAAGACACCAGAGACGATGGACGCAGTGGCTGCGACAAACACCAGTTGGAAGAAGAAGTCGGAACCGACAGATGCATAATCCAGCGCGGCGTCCGCTGCCGCGACGCCCACGGGGTCAAGGACAGTCTGGCCGCCGATGGCGAAGTAGCCGTTGAACTCGCCAGGATACATCGTGTTGAATCCGACGAGCCAGTACATGATGGCTGCAATCGAGAACAAGCCGATGTTCTTGGTCATCTGCATGGTCACGTTCTTGGAACGCACCAGACCGCCTTCAAGCATGGCAAAACCTGCCGCCATGAAGAAGACAAGGAAACCAGCCATGCAGAACAGCAGGGTGGTCATGATGTAGGGGCCGATTTCGTCAAAGCCCGGGGCGGCGTCCTGCGCCAGCGCCAACGTCGGCAGCGCGGTCAGCGCGGCACCGGCAATCAGAGATTTCGTAAGTTTCATTGTCCGTGTTCTTCCTATGGCTGGCGCTCAGATGGCGTCTTCGTTCGTTTCGCCGGTGCGAACGCGCACGGCCTGCTGGACGTCGAGAACAAAGATCTTGCCGTCCCCGATCTTGCCCGTCTGGGCGGTTTTGGTGATGGTCTCGACGATCTGGTCAGCCATGGCGGCGGCGACCACGATCTCGATCTTGACCTTGGGCACGAAGTTCACCGCGTATTCGGCACCGCGATAGATTTCCGTGTGGCCCGATTGCGAACCGAAGCCCTTGATTTCCGTAACCATCATGCCGCGCACACCGGCTTCGGTCAGCGCTTCGCGAACCTCTTCCAGCTTGAACGGCTTGATCGTAGCAATGATGAGTTTCACCACATGTCCCCTTTGATTGGCAGGTTGCCCTGCGATATGCGGGGAAGAGAGAGCATCGAGTGGACAGGGCAAAGATTTCGGCCGAGTAAAGCCTGCGCGCGGCGCCGTGTTGTGCATAAAAAATGCGCAATCTCTCGCAGATGCTTAAAAAATGGACGGTAAGGAATCCCGTACCTGCGCCATCAAGGGGCGTGGCAAAGCGATTGAAACGGGATACACTGCTGGAAACATAAGGCCGGGCAGGGGTCAAGCATGAGTGATTCAAGAAAGGGCAAACGCCCTTTGGTGGCTGATCGCCGCTATCCAAAAAAAGCGGCCAAGAAGCCCGCGCGTAAGGCGCCCGCCAAGCGCCGCAGGGCAGCGCCTAAGAAGCCTCAGCGCAACATCTTTGTCCGCTTGTTCCGCTGGATGATGCGATTGATCTGGTGGATCACCTGGCGTGTTGGGCTGACGGTCACAGCGGTCGTCGCGCTGGCCGTTGGCTATTTCTGGACCACGCTGCCGGATGCGAATGAACTGTTGGATGGGCGGGCACGTGGATCGGTCACATTGCTGGATCGCGAAGGCGACCGGTTTGCATGGCGCGGCGATCAATTCGGTGGGGCGGTCATGGCTGGCACCGTGGCGCCGGGCCTGAAGAATGCGGTGGTCGCCACCGAAGACAAGCGGTTCTACCGGCATTTCGGCGTCAGTCCGCGCGGTGTGGCCAGTGCCGTGCGCATTAACTTGCGCGAGGGGCGCGGCCCGCTGCAGGGCCACGGTGGTTCAACCATCACCCAGCAGACAGCCAAGTTGCTGTGCCTAGGCGTTGAATACGAGCCAAGCGAATGGGAGTCCGAAGCAGCTTACGTCTCTGACTGTCGCCGTGGCTCGCTCCAACGCAAGGCCAAGGAAGCCATCTACGCCATGGCGATGGAGGCGAAGTACTCCAAGAATGAGATCCTGTCGATCTACCTCAACCGCGCCTACATGGGCGGCGGGGCCTATGGGGCCGAAGCGGCTGCGCAGCGGTATTTTGGAAAGCCCGCAACTGATCTGAACCCGTCCGAAGGGGCGATGATTGCTGGTCTTTTGACTGCGCCCTCGCGCATGGCTCCCACATCCAACCTGCAGCGCTCGCAAGAGCGGGCGGCAACCGTCCTGCGCTTGATGGGTGAACAAGGCTATCTGTCGGACGCCGAGGTTGCCAAGTGGCAACAGAACCCTGCAAACCTGTCGCCCGCAGCGCGGCGCAAGGCCGGCGGCTACTTTGCGGATTGGGTCATGTCGACCGGCCCGGAATTCTTCACCCGCAACACGACCGAAGACGTGATCATCCGCACTACGCTGGATCAACGCTTGCAAAGCGCTGCCGAAGACGCGCTGAAAGAGGTGTTCGAAACCAAGGTCCGAGAAGGATCCAAAGCCCAGGCCGCGATCGTGGTGATGAGCGCGGATGGAGCCGTGCGTGCCATGGTCGGTGGGCGTGAAACGCGGGTTGCAGGCGTTTTCAACCGTGCGATCCAGGCGCAACGGCAAACCGGATCGGCCTTCAAGCCGTTTGTCTATGCAGTGGCGCTGGAATTGGGATACTCCCCGCTCGATTTTGTGGATGATGACCCACTGACCCTCGACATCCCCGGATCGGGTCGCTGGTCCCCACGCAACTACACCAACACTTATTCAGGTCGCGTAACCTTGACCAAGGCTCTGGCGGAATCGCTGAACATCCCGGCGGTCAAAGTCTCTGAAAGCGTGGGCCGGGACCTCGTCCGCCGCGTTGCGCGCGACTTTGGTATCGATGGGAATATGGCCGACGGACCTGCTTTGGCCCTTGGCGCGTCGGAAAGCACGCTTCTGGACATGACCGGTGCCTATGCCGGCATTCTGAATGGCGGGTCCTCGGTGACACCCTACGGTCTGATCGACCTGCGCCTGCAGGGCGATGACGAGCCTTTGATGGGCACCGGCGGCGGCATCGGTGAACGTGTGATCCGGGAAGGGGCGGCGAGAGAGCTGATCTGGATGATGGAAAAGGTTGTCAGTGAAGGAACAGGCCAGCGCGCGCAGTTCGGTGCTCGTGAAATCGCGGGCAAGACGGGGACAACGCAAGCGGCACGAGATGCCTGGTTTGTCGGGTTCACAGCAGACTACGTTGCTGGTGTCTGGATGGGCTATGACGACAATACACCCCTGACCGGTGTAACCGGGGGCGGGTTGCCTGCCGAGATCTGGCGCGAAACGATGGTAAGAATACACGAAGGCGTGCCAGCTAGCCCCTTGCCGCTGCAAGTGCCGGAACGTGCAAAGCGGCAGGCCGCCCCTGCGCCTGCACCACAACCTGCCCCGCGACAACAGGAAGTGCCGCGCACGACCGAAGGTCTGATCGAGATGCTGGTGCGCGATATTCTGGGCGGTGGCCGTTCACGCTAAGACGATGAAGAAGCCTGAGGGCGGAAGTGAACAAAAAAAGGCCCCGCATGCAGCAGAGCCTGTACTTGGTTGTTCTGCTTGGAGCCTGCTAGCTTAGCTTGCTCAGATCCGAGATCATGGCGTCGATGTCGCCGCCATTGCGGTCGATCAGTGCGCCAATCTCGGTGCGCTCGGTCAACAGCAGGTTCACACCTTCGATGAACATGTTGAAGAACAGGTCGCGGCCGGATCTGTCCGATACGTGGAAGGTCACCGCAAACGGGGACTCGCCACGCAGAAAAGCCGTGGTTTCGACTTCGAACCAATTCTTGACCTGCCGCACGCCTCTGACTTCCAGGCGACCGCCGATGAATTCACGAAAGCGGCGGCCATATTTGCGCGAAATATAGCCCTGAAACGCCTTCGAAAATGCCCGTTTCTGCCCGTTGCTGGCGCGGCGGCCATCCACACCCATGGCGTAGGCCGCGATGTAGGATGTGTCGCTGTACTTGGCAAAGATGCGTTCAAAATCGCGGAACATCGCATTCTCGCCTTTGCCTGAGGCGATGACATTGTTGATGTCGCCGACAAGCGAATTGATCAGCCGCTCTGCACTGGCTTCGTTCAGGGCAAAGGCGGGCACGGCGGGAAGAACTGCGGCAGCGCTGGTCGCTGCGGCAATGAATTGGCGTCGATACATCATCATACTAAAAACCCTCTGTATCCAAGGCAAACGGGTCAATCGCGGCTGCAGTTCCCGTATCGCCCAACTGAAAGCGGCGGTTCTGCAACCAGATCAGGCGTGCCTGCGCGTAACTGTCAGCGCTTTCATATAGGATCGAATCGACCGTGTCTGAAAACCGGCCACGGCGGGATAGGCCAGAAGCCGCCGCCGCGACGGTGCCATAATACTGTTCAGGGCTTTCGACCATGTAGCTCAGGGGGTTGGTGAACAGGTCAACAACCTTGCCGGTCGTGTTTCGCGTAGTCGACGGACCAAGAAGCGGAAGCTCAATGTAAGCGCCTTCGCCCACGCCCCAGACATAAAGCGTTTCGCCGAAGTCGGTGTCGTGCTGCGGAATTTGGAAGTCGCTTGCCACGTCAAACAGACCAAAGATGCCCAGAACCGAGTTCGTCAGGAACCGCACGGTCGAAATGCCAGCCCCACGGGCGTCACCCTGCAGCAGGCTGTTCACCACGACTGAAGGCTCGCCAAGATTCTTGGCAAAGTGGCTGATGCTGTCCTCAATTTCGTCTGGCAGCACGGTCGAGTAACCTACGGCTGCTGGACGCACCACGGCACGGTCAAGGCCACGGTTGAATGCGTGAACCCGGCGGTTTTGCGCCTCATACGGATCGAAGACGCCATCAGGTTGCGCGGGCCGTTGGTCCGACGTAGCACAGGCCGCCAGCGATCCGACGGCGATGAGAAGAAGGGCTGCGCGCCGAGCGCGACAAAAAAGAGACAATGCAAATCTCCGTTGGATATTCTTGGCATGTAATTAATGCAGTTATTCTAAATGCCCATAGCGCCACTTGGGTAACCTTGTACATGTGGCACTTGCGTGACAGGCAAAATACGCCATCGTGTCAAGAAAACAAAGTCGAGCAGTGAACAAGCGAAATGGTGCCGATGCAAAGTGAACTGACGAAAAGAGGACAGGCAGAGCTGTACGCGGCGCGCCGCAAGAGCAGGGGCCTATATTGGGCTGTCGGGCTATTCAGCCTGTTTGCCAACCTGCTGATGCTGACCGGACCAATGTACATGCTGCAGGTCTATGATCGTGTGCTGGGCAGCAGAAGCGAAGAAACATTGATCGCTTTGTCGCTTCTGGTGGTCTTTCTGTACGGTGTGATGGGCATTCTCGACTTCACGCGCGGTCGGATCATGGCGCGGGTGGGGGCACGTTTTCAGAACGACCTGGATCGCAGGGTGTTCGATGCGGTGGTCCGCAAATCTGCTGTTGCGCCGGACTTACGCACGCAGACGGGCCTTGCAGACCTCGAAGGGGTTCAGCGATTTATCACGTCGCCCGTGTTGATGGCGTTTTTTGATTTGCCGTGGACGCCAATTTTCATCGGTGCAATTTTTATTTTCCATCCTGTCTTGGGGTTTTTGGCGCTGGGCGGTGGCGCCGTGTTGATTCTTATTGCGCTGGCCAACCAACTCTTGTCGCGTCTGCCGCAGTTGCGCGCCGGGCAGGCGGGGCAGGTGGCGGCTTCGATGTCGGACCAGCTTCGGATTGAAGCAGAGATGGTGCAGGCCATGGGCATGCGCGACTCGGCCTTTGACCGGTGGCAAAAGGCGCGCGGCGCTGCCCTTGATGAACAAATCAAGGCGACGGATATCGGAGGGGGCTTTACCTCGTTGACCAAGACGTTGCGTCTGTTTTTGCAAAGCGCGATGCTTGGGGTGGGGGCTTATCTGGTTCTCCAAAATGAAATGACGCCCGGTGCGATGATTGCGGGTTCCATCCTTTTGGGCCGGGCGCTCGCGCCTATCGAATTGATGCTGACCCAGTGGCCCGTTGTGCAACGCGCGATCAAAGGGTGGGGCGCACTGGCCGAGTTGCTGGGGGCAGTCGGCCCTGAACCAACACGAACCGAATTGCCAAAACCCAAGGCCCGACTTGTGGCCAAAAGCCTGACAGTGGTGCCACCCGGCGAAAAGTCCGCGGCCCTGCGCGGCCTCAATTTCGATCTACCGCCGGGGCACGCCATGGGCGTGATCGGCCCGTCAGGGGCAGGCAAGTCCACGCTTGCCCGCTGCCTCACTGGCGTGTGGCGCCCCGCAGGCGGGTCTATCCGTCTGGATGCCGCGGCGCTTGATCAATATGCCCCTGACGTTCTGGGCATGCATATCGGCTACCTGCCGCAGCGGGTTCAGTTGTTTGACGGCACGATTGCCGAAAACATCGCGCGGCTCTCGACGTCGCCCGATGATAAAAAAGTTGTGGCCGCCGCGCAAAAGGCGGACGCGCACGAGATGATCCTCGAACTGCCGGATGGCTACGATACACGGATCGACGCAGGCCAACAGCGGCTTTCGGGCGGGCAGATACAGCGCATCGGCCTCGCACGGGCGTTATACGACGATCCGGTGATCCTTGTTCTGGATGAACCCAACTCGAACCTCGACAACGAGGGGACCATGGCGCTGAACCAGGCCATTCGCACGTCCAAGGCCGACGGGCGGTCCGTCATCATCATGGCACACAGGCCCGCCGCCATTCAGGAATGCGACCTGCTGCTGGTCATTGACGGCGGCGTGCGCACGGCCTTCGGACCCAAGGACGAAGTGTTGAAATCCATGGTCAAGAACCACGAACAGATCCAGCGCGCGCCCGCGGGCGCAGGAGGGGTATCATGAGCAACAAACGCTGGTCTGCAACCAAGCCGCTGGTCATTGGCTTCTTCGGTCTGTTTGGTCTTTTGGGCGGTCTGGTTGCGTGGGCAACCCTGACGGAAATCGCAGGGGCTGTGATTGCGTCAGGCCGGATCGAAGTCGACCAGAACAGGCAGGTTATACAGCATTCGACCGGCGGCATCGTGTCCAAGATCGAAGTGAAAGAGGGCGACAGCGTCGAAGCGGGTGACCTGTTGGTTCAGCTCGACGTCAAACAGATGCGCTCCAGCCAGGCCATCGTCGAAGGGCAGCTGTACGAATTCATGGCCCGCCGCGGGCGGCTTGAAGCCGAACGGGACGACAAGGACGAGATCACGTTCGAGTCCAAGTTGTTGGAGGTCGCGGCCACTTGGCCAGACGTACAAGAATTGGTGACTGGGCAGGAAAACCTCTTCTACGCCCGGCGCGAGTCCATTGATAACCAATCCGAACAGCTCGCAGAACGCGCGGCGCAAACCCGCAATCAGATCAAGGGGATCGAGGCACAAGAGGTGTCGCTGGCCCGGCAACTTGACTTGATTGAACAGGAACTCGAGGCGCAGCAAAGCCTGCTGGAGCGGGGGCTAGCACAAGCCTCTGGCGTTCTGGCTTTGCAACGACAACAGGCCTCGCTTGAAGGGCAATTGGGTGAGCTTGCGGCGTCCAAAGCCCAATCCGAACAACGTATCACCGAGATCGAAATCGAAGTGCTGCGCCTGACGTCCGGGCGGCGCGAAGAGGCCATCACCCAATTGCGCGACCTGCGCACGCGCGAATTGGAGTTGATCGAACAGCGGCTGGCCTTGCTGACCGATATCGAACGGATGGAGATCCGCGCGCCCGTATCCGGCATTGTCTACAACATGCGGGTGCAGACACCACGCTCGGTCGTGCGGGCCGCCGATCCGGTCCTGTTCCTGATCCCACAAGACCGCCCACTTGTCATCGCTGCACGGGTGGACCCGATTCACATCGACCAGATCGTGACGGGGCAGTCGGTGAACCTGCGGTTCTCAGCGCTCGACCAACGCACCACGCCTGAACTGGTGGGTGAGGTTGCGCTGGTATCTGCGGATGCGTTCGAGGACGAGAATGTCGGCGCCAGCTACTACCGGGCCGAAATTGTGCTGAGCCCCGGAGAAATCGACAAGCTGGCCGAGGGACAGGTGCTGGTTCCCGGCATGCCGGTCGAGGCGTTTATTCGCACGGCCGACCGGTCGCCGCTGGCTTACCTGATCAAGCCGATGGCGGACTACTTCAACCGCGCGTTCCGCGAATCCTGACATCGGGCCTTTTCACGGCAGCGCGGGCGGTCTAGCGTCCGCGCAAACCGATCAAAGGAGACATCCCATGTCCATCGAATCCCGCTTGTCCGAGCTGGGCGTGACCCTACCAGACGCCCCCGCACCCGCTGCCAATTACGTGCCGTTCGTGCAGGTGGGCGACATCGTCTATGTCTCTGGTCAGATCTCGAACGGACTGGATGGCCTGATCCTGGGCAAGCTCGGCGCCGACATGGACGTCGAGGCCGGGGCGGCAGCAGCAAAAACCTGCGCCATCAGCCTCCTGGCACAGGTCAAGGCGGCATGCGGTGGCGATATCGACCGGCTTGTGCGCGTGATCAAGTTGACCGGCTTCGTCAATTCGACAGCCGATTTCACGGACCAGCCTAAAGTCATCAACGGTGCGTCGGACTTCCTGGTCGAAGCGCTGGGTGATGCAGGTCGCCACAGCCGTTCTGCTGTCTCTGCCGCGGCTCTCCCGCTGGGCGTGGCGGTCGAGATCGAAGGTATCTTTCAGATCAAATGATCCCTCGTTTGCCCGATGCATTCTTAGATGCGCCACTGGCGCACCGCGCCCTGCACGATGTCACAGATGGCCGCCCTGAAAACAGCCGCGCCGCCATTCGCGCGGCCATCGACCATGGCTACGGGATCGAGATCGACGTGCAACTCAGCGCCGACAATCAGGCCATGGTGTTTCATGACTATGCGCTCGACCGTTTGGCCGAAGGGACCGGGCCTGTGCGCGTTGTCCCCGCGGGGACACTTCGGCAGACACCTCTGAAAGGCGGTGATGAAGGCATCCCGACGCTGCCCGAAGTGCTTGAGATCGTGGCAGGCCAAGTCCCGTTGCTGATCGAGATCAAGGATCAGGACGGCGCAATGGGCGACGACATTGGCCGGCTGGAGCAGGCAACGGCTGCCGCATTGAATGGCTATGATGGACCCGTCGCCCTCATGTCCTTCAACCCGCACAGCGTGTCGCGCATGGCCGCGCTGTGCCCGGACATCCCGCGCGGATTGGTCACCAGTGCCTACGCCGCCGATGACTGGCCTTTGAACGCAGCGACACGCGATCACCTGCGCGGCATCCCGGATTTCGACGGGGTCGGCGCGTCCTTCATCAGCCACGAGGCGGCAGACCTAGCCCGCCAACGTGTCGCAGACTTGAAAGATGCCGGTGCCAATATCCTCTGTTGGACTATCCGGTCGCTCGCGGAAGAAGCACAAGCGCGCGAGGTCGCACAAAATGTGACCTTTGAAGGCTACCTCGCCCCGCATCCTGGTTGAACCGCGCCGCGCGCGGCACACATTCAGTGGTCGAAGTGCAGGGGAAGGCCCCAGGAAAGACTCACGTGTCCGAACAAGAGATTGAAATCCGTGTGTTGCCCAGCCTGTCCGCCGTCTCGGAAACGGAATGGGATGCCTGCGCTTGTCCCGAGGCTGCAAACGGTGGCAGGCCAAACGACCCTTTCACCACGTACCGCTTTCTCAAGGCGCTGGAGGACAGCAATTCGGTCGGTCCCGGCACAGGCTGGCAACCGCAATACCTGCAGGCAATGGCGGCTGGGCAGACCATCGGCTTTGCACCGATGTACGCCAAAAGCCACAGCCAGGGCGAATACATCTTTGACCACAATTGGGCGCACGCGTTCGAACGGGCCGGCGGGCGGTACTATCCCAAGCTGCAAATCGCGGTCCCCCACACGCCCGCAACGGGTCGGAGGTTCCTGACCCACCCGGACTTTCCCGAACTGGGGATGCGCGGGCTAATCTCGGGCGCGGTGCAACTGGGGGAAAACAACAATCTCAGCTCGCTGCACGTGACCTTTTGCACGGAAACTGAGCGGGATTTCGGGGCTGACCTTGGTCTGATGGCCCGGACCACGCAGCAGTTCCACTGGCTGAACGACGGCTACGACACGTTCGACGATTTCCTCGCCTCGCTCTCCAGTCGCAAGCGCAAGAACATCCGCAAGGAGCGGCAGCGGGCGCAGGAGTTCGGCGGCACCATCCACGTGCTGACGGGTGATGACCTGCGGCCTGAACACTGGGATGCATTCTGGCACTTCTACCAGGACACCGGCGCGCGCAAGTGGGGCACGCCTTACCTGACCCGCCGCTTCTTTGACATCGCGCAGGAGACGTTGGCCGATGACATGGCGCTGGTGCTGGCCGAACGTGACGGGCGCTATGTTGCGGGCGCACTCAATTTTTTAGGCGCGGAAACGCTCTTTGGCCGCTATTGGGGATGTATCGAGCATCACCCCTGCTTACATTTTGAGCTGTGCTACTATCAGGCCATCGACATCGCCATCCAACACGGGCTGGCCCGTGTCGAGGCAGGGGCACAGGGCGAACACAAGCTGGCACGGGGCTACTTGCCCACGCAGACCCACAGCCTGCACTGGTTGGGTGATCCGGGCTTTGCCGACGCGGTGGCCCGCTACCTCGAAGCCGAACGTGAGGCGGTGGAAGAGGAGATCGAAATCCTCACGGACTACGGACCTTTCAAAAAGGTCCAGATCGAGGAACAGGAATGATGGAAAAGCTGAGCGATGAGACGCGGAGCACGCTGCTGGACCCGTTGCTTGCCACCGGATGGGCCGTAACCGACGGGCGCGATGCGATCCACAAGACCTTTGAATTCGCTGATTTTGTGGATGCGTTTGGATGGATGACCCGCGCGGCCATCTGGGCGGAAAAGTGGGATCACCACCCGGAGTGGTTCAATGTCTACAAGCGGGTCGAGGTAACCCTGACCACGCATGACGTGGGTGGGCTGAGCCCGCTTGACGTGAAACTGGCGCGCAAACTGGACAGCTTGGTCGAGTAGCGCGGGCGAGGCCAATGTGATCCAAATGAAAAAAAGGCCCCCGGATCGGGGGCCTTTTGCGTCAGGTTGATTTGGCGCGTGCTCAGATCGCTTCCAGCAGAGCCTCACCGCCTGATACGTCGCAGACGCCGGGATTCTCTTCTTCCTGCAGCACGGTCACTTTGCCGTCTTCGACAACCATCGCGTAGCGGGTTGAGCGATCGTAAAGACCCACGGGCGGGGCTGTGAATGCACGGCCCATGGCCTTGGTAAAAGTCGCATCGGGATCGCCCAGCATTGTTATGCCTGCCTTGGTGGCACCTGTCGCCTCGCCCCAGGCGCCCATGACGAAGGGGTCGTTGACAGAGACACAGATCACCTCGTCCACACCCTTGCTGGCGAAACCGTCCTTGGTCCGGATAAAGCTGGGCACGTGGGCGGTGCTGCACGTGCCGGTATAGGCACCGGGCAGGGCAAAGATCACAACCTTGCGGCCCTTGGTCTTCTCGCTCAATTGCACCTGTTCGGGGCCTTCATCGCCCAGGTGAACAAGTGTCGCGTCGGGCAGCGTGTCGCCTACAGAAATTGCCATTGTTTGCGCCTTTCTTGGAATTGCGTCTGTCTTCTTCTGCGATATAGGCTGCGCTACGGCAAAGGGCGAGGGTAAAGGTGAATCACATGAGCCATGTTGTGGTGATCGGAGCAGGGCAGGCAGGGTCGTCTTGCGTCGCCAAACTGCGCAATGGCGGCTTCGAAGGGCGCGTGACGCTGATCGGGTCCGAACCTGCGCTGCCCTATCAACGCCCCCCCCTGTCCAAGGCCTACCTGCTGGGTGAAATGCCGCTTGAGCGGATGTTCCTGCGGCCCGACAGCTTTTACACCGACAACAAAATCGATCTGCGCACCGGGCAGACCGTGACGGCGATCGATACTGCAGCCCGGACCGTTACGGTTGGGGATGAGGTGTTGGATTATACCGACCTTGTGCTGACCACCGGGTCTGCTCCGCGGCGGCTGCCCGCGTCCATCGGTGGTGATCTGGAAGGTGTGTTTACTGTCCGTGATCTTGCAGACGTGGACACGATGGCGCCGTGGTGCAAGGCGGGCAAGACGGCATTGATCGTCGGCGGCGGCTATATCGGGCTTGAGGCGGCAGCGGTGTGCTGCAAGCTTGGCCTGAACGTGGTTCTGGTCGAAATGGCGGACCGCATCCTACAACGGGTCGCGGCGCCCCAGACCAGCGACTACTTCCGCGATCTGCACAAGGGCCACGGCGTTGACCTGCGCGAAGGCGTCGGCCTGACACGGCTGATCGGCGACGGGACAGTGTCGGGGGCAGAGTTGACGGACGGAACCACGCTGGATGTGGACCTTGTGATCGTGGGGGTTGGTATTTCCCCGGGCAGCGACCTGGCGGAGGCGGCCGGGATTGCCATAGACAATGGCATCGCCACGGATGCCCAGGGCCGCACCTCTGCGCCCCATGTCTGGGCCGCGGGCGATTGCGCATCCTTCCCCTATCGCGGTGACCGCATCCGGCTGGAAAGCGTGCCAAACGCCATTGATCAGGCGGAATGCGTGGCGGAAAACATCATGGGGGCAGGTAAGGACTATGTCGCACGCCCCTGGTTCTGGTCCGATCAGTACGACGTGAAGCTGCAGATCGCCGGGCTGAACACCGGTTACGACCGGGTCGTAACGCGGGATGGAGGAGCAGCAAAGTCCTTCTGGTACTACGCGGGTGACAGGCTGCTGGCCGTGGATGCGGCGAATGACCCGCGCGCCTACATGATCGGCAAACGACTGATCGAGGCTGGTAAGTCGGCGGACCCGGCGGTGGTCGCAGACCCCGATGGTGATCTCAAGGCGCTCTTGAAGTGAGGATCATCGCGGGCCGGTGGCGCGGTGTGCCTTTGGCCACCGTGGGCAAGGGCGATCCGGGCGCGCATCTGCGTCCAACGCCCGACCGTGTGCGCGAAAGCCTGTTTTCCATGCTGACCCATCGCGGGGTGATCGAAGGGGCGCATGTGCTGGACCTATTTGCCGGGACGGGCGCCCTGGGGTTCGAAGCATTGTCACGCGGGGCGAAGGCAGCGGTGTTCGTGGAAAACGGCCGGGTCGGACAAAAGCTGATCACGCAGAACATCCAGAAGCTGGAGGCGGGTCACCAAGCGCAGCTGATGCGCGGCGATGCAACGCGGCCCATGGCCTGGGCTGGCGCTCCGTTTGATCTGGTCTTCCTC
Organism: uncultured Tateyamaria sp.; assembly: GCF_947496075.1. Classification (GTDB taxonomy): domain Bacteria; phylum Pseudomonadota; class Alphaproteobacteria; order Rhodobacterales; family Rhodobacteraceae; genus Tateyamaria. The sequence continues at coordinate 340,606 of NZ_CANMBJ010000004.1, read as the reverse complement.
GACCCACCATATGGCAAGGGGATGGGAGAGAAGGCGTTGAACGCGGTTCGGGACTGGTGCGCGCCCGAGGCCGTGATCGTGTGGGAAGAAAGCGCCCCGATGACCGCGCCTGCGGGTTACGTGCTGCTGGACCAACGGCGGTTCGGGGGCACACACGTCACGCTGCTTGAGAGGCAGTAAGGCGGAGGTGACCTCCGCCCGGCGCACCGGAGGTGCGCCTTACAGATGTGGCTATCATCGCGCTATGCAGATGCCGCTCAAGTGCAGCAAGCTGCCCCTTACACCACTCGTAAGGCGGACGTGTCGTCCGCCCTACACTTAACCATAGGTCGGGTGAAATGTGCCTGCCGGCGACAGGGTAAAGATCTCAGCCCCGTCCTCGGTCACACCCACGGAATGCTCAAACTGCGCCGACAAGGATTTGTCGCGGGTCACCGCAGTCCAATCGTCAGCCAGCGTCTTGGTCTCCGGACGGCCAAGGTTCACCATAGGTTCGATGGTGAAGAACATGCCGGGCTCAAGCACGGCCCCCGTCCCCGGACGGCCATAGTGCAGAACGTTGGGCGGTGCATGAAACACGCGGCCCAGCCCGTGCCCGCAGAAGTCGCGCACGACGGACATGCGGTGGCTTTCGACAAAGCTCTGGATGGCATAGCCAATGTCGCCAAAGGTGTTGCCGGGCTTCACCGCTTCGATCCCGCGCATCAGGCTGTCATGAGTGATTTCAATCAGGCGCTCGGCCTTGCGGGGCAGTCTGCCCGCCACGAACATGCGGCTCGTATCACCGTACCAGCCATCGACAATGACCGTTACGTCGATGTTCAGAATGTCGCCATCTTTCAGAACCTTGTCGCCGGGAATGCCGTGGCAGACAACATGGTTCACACTGATGCAGCTGGCGTGCTGATAACCCTTGTACCCGATTGTGGCCGAGGTCGCGCCCGCCGCCTCGACCATGTCGGTAATGATCTTGTCGATGGCACCTGTGGTCTGGCCCGGAAACACGTGGGCTGACATCGCGTCCAGAATCTCGGCCGCAAGCCGCCCTGCCGCGTGCATCCCGGCAAAGTCCGAAGGGTCATAGATGCGTATACCGTCCTTGGTCAGACGGCCACGAGTATCATGGTCCAAAGCGCGCTCCATAGCGTTCACCTGTCAAACATACTGCACTGCGGCAATAAGGGCCAGTGGGTCAGATGACCACGGCCAACGGCCCACCCAATTGTACGCCGGCGGGCGTAATATGGGAGCCAAGGCACAGGGTTTCCACCCCCGCCCCGGATGCGGCCGCATACGCACCAGCATATCCCGGATCGATGTCGCTGGCGAGGGCGAAGCGATCACAATCTGTGCGCTGTACCAGATACAGCATCACCGCCCGATGCCCGGCGTCCGCCATGCGGGACAGTTCCTGCAAATGCTTCGCCCCACGGGCGGTGACGGAATCGGGGAACTCCGCCAAACCATTCTGGCGGGACAGGGTCACTGATTTCACCTCGACATAGGCATCCGGCACCCCGTCTCCCTGCAAGAGAAAGTCGATCCGGCTGACCTCGCCATATTTCTGCTCGGGCCGCACCGTTGTGTACGCATCAAAACCCGGCACCTTGCGCGCCTCAAAGGCCGCGCGCAGGGCCTTGTTGGGCACAGATGTGTCCACGCCGGTGAAGTGCCCGCTCTCATGTTCAACCAAGCGCCAGCCGAATTTCAGCTTCTTTTTCGGGTCGTCATTGGGTTCCAGCCAGATCCGCATGCCTGGGTCGGCCAGCCCCATCATCGAGCCGGGATTGGCGCAGTGGGCCACCACTTCGCGCCCATCCTCCAACCGGCAATCGGCCAGAAAGCGTTTGTAGCGGCGGATCAGGGTGGCAGGCACAAGTTCGGTTTGAAAGCGCATGGGGGCAGGCCTATACCGTGACTGGCCCCTCAACAAGATGGGTCAAGAAGGAAGCACAAGATGCCGAACCCCACCGCTGCCATGCTGGTGATCGGAGACGAGATCCTCTCGGGCCGCACCCGCGATGCCAACATGCACCATCTTGCGGGCCAATTGACCGAACACGGCATCGACCTGAAAGAGGTGCGGGTCGTCAGCGATGACCAAAGCGCGATTGTTGCAGCGGTCCGCGCGCTGTCAGCGGCATACGATACCGTATTTACGTCCGGCGGCATTGGCCCCACCCATGATGACATCACGGCTGACTGCATCGCGGCGGCCTTTGACACGCATATCGACATCCGTGATGACGCCCGTGCCATTCTGGCCGAACACTATGCAAAATCCGGCACTGAACTGAATACCGCGCGCCTGCGCATGGCGCGCATCCCTGATGGAGCTGCCCTGATCGACAATCCGGTGTCCGCCGCGCCGGGCTTCACAATCCAGAACGTTCACGTCATGGCGGGCGTGCCATCGGTGTTTCAGGCCATGGTCGCTTCTGTCCTGCCCACGCTGACGGGTGGCGCGCCACTCATCTCGAAAACCCTGCGGATCGAGCGGGGTGAGGGTGATATCGCGGGGCCCTTGGGCGAATTGGCGGCGGCCCACCCGGACCTCAGCATCGGCTCATATCCCTTTATCCAGAACGGGCGCTTTGGGGCCAATGTCGTCATTCGCGGCACAGACGGGGCCGAAGTGGACGCGGCCCTCAGCACATTGTCAGATCACTTCCCGGCATGACTGACACGGCCGCGTTCTACGCTGCCATTGATGGCACATGGCCTGCGGCAAAGGTAACGCGCGCCGGACCGTGGGCCATCCGCGATGGTCAGGGCGGTGGCAAACGGGTGTCCGCGGCAACAGCGGAAGGGCCAGTAACCAAACCCGACCTCGCCGTTGCAGAAGCCGCCATGCGGGACATTGGCCAGACGCCGCTTTTCATGGTGCGACAGGATGAGGACGCGCTTGACCATCTGCTCGATGCCCACGGCTACACCATTGTCGACCCCACCAATGGCTATGTTGCACCCGTTGCGACGCTGACCGACATCCCCATCCCGCGCGTCACCGCTTTCTCCATCTGGGAACCCCTGGCGATCATGGAAGACATCTGGGCCGCAGGTGGCATCGGTCCCGCGCGCCTTGCCGTGATGCACCGGGCCAAGGTGAAAACGGCCATCCTCGCCCGGCACAAGGACAAACCGGCGGGCACCGCATTCGCAGCCATCCACGATGGCATCGCCATGGTGCACGCGGTTGAGGTGCTGGCCCACCAGCGCCGACAGGGCGTCGCGCAGTGGATCATGCGGCGCGCGGCGTTCTGGGCGGCGGAAAATGGCGCAGATCGGATCGCCGTGCTGACCACAGCGGCGAATGGTCCCGCCAATGCGCTTTATCGGGGGTTGGGGTTCCGACAGGTCTGTGGCTATCATTACCGGACAGCGCCGGAGAACACATGACAGACCAGCCCACCGCCCTCGACCTGCCCATGGTCGATCCCCTGCCCGAGGCCACGCAAAAGTATTTCGACGTGTGCATGGACAAGCTGGGCATGGTCCCGAACGTGCTCAAAGCGCATGCGTTCGATACCGACAAGCTGAATGCCTTTACCGGGCTCTACAACGACCTGATGCTGGCCGATAGCGGGCTGTCAAAGCTCGAACGCGAGATGGTGGCTGTCGTCGTCAGTGCCACGAACCGCTGCTACTACTGCCTGACGGCCCATGGGGCAGCGGTGCGCCAACTGTCGGGAAACCCGGAACTGGGCGAACAACTGGTGATGAACTGGCGTGTAGCGGATGTCACGCCACGCCGACGCGCCATGCTGGAGTTTGCGGAAAAGGTCACCGTAGCCTCCGCCCGGATCGAGGAACCCGATAGACAGGTCTTGCGCGATCACGGGCTAAGTGATCGTGACATCTGGGACCTGATCAACGTGGCGGCCTTCTTCAACATGTCCAACCGCGTGGCGAGTGCTACTGCTATGAGGCCGAACCCCGAATACCATGGGCAGGCGCGTTGAACATGCGGGTCTGCTTGACTGCTTTGGTATGCCTACTCGCGGGACCTGCCCTTGCCCTGCAACTTGAACTGCCCTCAAACGCCCGCCAGACGGCTGCGCGCGACAGCGTGTTGGATCGCGTGTCGGTCGCCACCGCGCCCTATGCGGACGGGCACGTGGCAGCAGAACGCATTGATGGTCCCGTGCAGCGGCGCAGCTACCGCATTCCATCCCCAGGCCTGACGCCCCTGCAAATCCTGGCCCCACTGCGCGCGCAATTGGCCGATGCGGGCTATGACACTTTGCTCGATTGCGACGCGAATGCATGCGGCGGTTTTGATTTTCGCTTTGGAATTGATGTGCTGCCCGCGCCCAACATGTATGTGAACGTGCGCGCTTATCACTTCCTAAGCGCGCGCCATCCGCGCACAGGGGATGCCGTGTGGCTGCTGGCCAGCACGGCGCCTGATGCGGGGTATCTGCAAGTGGTGCAGGTGGGCGCGCAAGAGGCTGCCGTACCAACGACCCCATCCCCGACTGCAGACATCCCCGTGGCTCCAACCGCAAATCTGGGTCAATCTCTTCTCGCGTCCGGATCGGCCATTCTGCGCAGCCTCGACTTCGCAACTGGCACCACTGACCTTGGTGAAGGGCGTGCGCCCGAGCTCGAACAGATCGCCCAGCTGATGGAGAACCGCCCCAACCTGCGCATCGCCATCGTCGGGCATACGGATACTGTCGGCGAGCTTGAAGCGAACATCGCCATTTCCCGCGCCCGGGCGAGCGCGGTCCGGGATCGCCTGATCGAACGCTATGATGTCTCACCAAACCGGATCGAGGCAGGCGGCATGGGGTATCTGTCACCGGTGGCAAGCAACCTCACCGCAGCGGGGCGCGAAGCGAACCGGCGGGTTGAGGTGATTGTGGTGGGGGAGGAAAACTGAGGGGCCACTCTCTGGGCTAAGCCTTACCTTCAAATCGTGGATTGAACCCAGAGCTGTCCAGCAGTTTCATAACTTCTGCCTGCCATGCCCCGAGCAGGTTCCTGGCGATTACCGAAATCGGTCGATAGCGAGGAGAGTAGATCGCATAGTAGTACCTGATCGGGTCTGCCATCGGACGAATTGCAATGCCCCCGACCATTGGTGCATCCGCATTGACAAGAAAAACCGACAGCGGGTCCAACACGGTGCAGCAACGGCCCGCAGCGACGAAATGCAGGATTGGCAAGAAAGTTTGGCTTTCAATCGTTGCCCGCAGCGACAAGCTTTCAGCTGCAAATCGGCTCGCAAGATCCTGGGTCTGCCGATGCGATTGCGGCAAGGTGCCCAGCGGTTGATCATCAAGGTCCGCAAAACTGATTTCGGATTTTTGTGCGAGCGGGTGGTTTTCCGGCACAGCCACCGGGCAGTCGGCGCTTATGACAACTGAACGATACAGGTTTTCCTCGGGTTCAGTGTTTGCGGCATCGGCAAAGCCAAAGTCGATGGACTGCGCGCGCGTGAGTTCAGCGATCTGGTTGGACGTTCGGGCCTGGATCGAGATGGAGATGCCTTCAGTATCGCTTACTTTTGAAGCAATGAATTTCGGAAAGATCAGCGAGACCGGGCCTGGCATGGCAGCCACTTTCAGAGTCCCGCTGTGACCGTCTGAAAGACTGCGCATGGTCTGCCGCACGCGGTTGAGCTGCGAAAGAATTGCGTCGGCCTCGGTCAGAAGATACTGGGCTTCCGGCACCGGGATCAGTTTTCTTCCCCGCCTTTCAAAGAGTTGCAGCCCAAGTTGATCTTCGAGCGCCTTGATTGCGGCGCTCACCGCGGGCTGCGTCCGGCCCAGTTTGGTCGCCGCATCGGACAACGAGGCGGATGTCATGACGGCTTGAAATGTCGATATCTGGGTAAAGTTCATAGTCGATGTATAAGCTAAATCTATCAAAACACAGATTAATAAAATTGGAATTTATTTATTCGGCTGTCTAGGCTTCTTCGCATGACACGCTTTCAGAAGTCTGTTCACAGGGAGTATATAATGAACAAATCATCAAAACTTTTGGCTTTTGCTGTTGCTGCAACGTTGAGTGCAGGCACAGCCTTTGCACAGGACCCGACATTTTTCCGGATCGGCACTGGCAGTGCGGGCGGCACCTATTTCCCGATTGGGGGCACCATTGCCAACGGCATTTCAGCGCCTCCGGGATCGCGGCCCTGCGATGAAGGTGGCCAATGCGGTGTGCCCGGCCTGATCGCAATTGCTCAGTCGACCACGGCGTCGGTCTTCAACAACACCGCCGTGCAGAACGGTGAGTTGGAAGCAGGTATGGCCGCCGCGGATGTGACCCGCTCGATGTATTTGGGCGAGGGCAAGTTCGACGGTAAGCCGCATGAAAAGCTGCGGATCGTTGCGAACCTCTATCCCGAAGACCTCCATCTGGTTCTGCCCGAAGGTGCAAGCATCGCCTCGCTGTCCGATCTCGAAGGCAAGCGCGTCGGCATAGCGCAGGCTGGTTCTGGCACGCAGGTCGCTGTCGAGATGATGCTGGCCGAATGGGGCCTGAACCGCGACAACTACGACGAGGCCGAATTGAACAACTCACAGTCCGCTGAACGTCTCGCCGACGGTCAGCTAGACGCCTACTTCTACGCTGCGGGCTGGCCGGTCTCGGCGATGGTTCAACTGGCCACAACCAAGGGCATGGAGCTTCACACCTTCACCGAAGAGGATCTCGCCAAGATCAACGAGGTTATCCCGGCCTACATACCGTCGATGATCCCGGCAGGCGTGTACGAAGGCATCGACTACGATGTGAAAACGCCTGCGGTGTCCGCGCTTCTGGTGGTGTCGTCCGACCTATCCGAAGAGCTTGTTTACGGCATCACCGCTGCGCTGTGGAACGACAACACGCGCAAGCTCCTGGACAACGGCCACGCGAAGGGCAAGCAGATCACACCAGACACGGCGCTTGACGGCATCGCTGCTCTGGGCGTGCCGCTGCATGCCGGTGCAGAGAAGTTCTATAAGGAAGCCGGGCTTCTCGAATAACCTCCCAACAGAAACGGACGGCCATAGCCGTCCGTTTCTTTTTTGATCAACGACATTCGACCTGAGGAGGGCGCGTTATGAGCGATCCGCGATCAGAAGACGTGCGCGAGTTGACGGAAGCTGAGCTCGCAGCGATCGAAGAAAAATACGATGAAGGGGCCGCAACCCGCTCGGTCACACCGGTCTTCGGCAAATTCCTTCGCTACGTCGCCCTCACCTTCGCCGTGTACCATTACCTTACCGCAGGTTTCGCGCTCCCGCCGGACTATTGGCACATGGGCTGGCATCTATCGGGTCTCTTTATTCTAACCTATTCCTTCTATCCGTTGATCAAAACGAAGACCTCATTTGATCTGAATACCGGCACCTTGCGCCTTGGCGGCGTGCCTTACCTTGACATCATCCTGATGATCCTCGGCGTCGCATCGGCGCTATACCTTGGCTTTGCGTGGCGCGGCGTCGCCTGGCTGGGGGTTGAGGAGATGACCTTCCGGATGGGCAATCCGAACGGCTTTGACATGCTGTTCGGCTGCATCCTGATCGTACTCGTCCTCGACATTGCGCGACGCACCCTGGGCTGGATCTTGCCTTTGATCATCAGCGTTTTCATCTGCTACGCTCTGTTCGGACCAGTCTTTCCGGGCCTGCTCCAACACCCGGGTGTGAAGTTCAACACGTTCGTTTCGTCGATGTACTTCCCGCAAGAAGGCATTTTCGGTGTCACGCTTTGGGTCGTGTCGACCATCGTGTTTCACTTTGTCCTCTTCGGCGTGATCGCCCAACGTACCGGCCTCGGGCAGCTCTTCATCGACAACGCCACCATCCTCGCAGGCCGCTATACCGGCGGTCCGGCGAAAGTGTCAGTCGTGTCCTCGGCCTTCTTCGGCACGATCTCGGGCTCATCGGTCGCGAACACGGTTTCAACCGGTGCGCTGACCATCCCGAACATGAAACGCCTCGGCTATCCCGGCCATTTCGCGGGCGGCGTCGAAGCTGCGGCGTCGGCGGGCGGTCAGATCACGCCACCCATCATGGGGGCTGCGGCCTTCATCATGGCGGAGTTTCTCGAGGTGCCCTACACCACCATCGTCATCGCCGCGATCTTCCCTGCTTTGCTGCACTATGTCGGCGTCTTTACTGTTGTCCATCTAATGGCCCGCCGCCTCGGGCTGAAGGGGCTGACGAAGGACGCACTGCCGCAGCTTGGCGCGGTCTGGCGTGACGGCTGGGCCAACATCGTCCCGCTGGTCGGGCTGCTGGTCGTGCTGTTCTCGGGCTACACACCCTATATGTCGGCGTTCTGCGGCATCTCGTTGGCCATCATCGCGGGGATGAGCCGGATGAAAGTGCCGATCACACTGGTTTACGCCGCCGCTTTCATCGCCTTCGTCGCCTGGAAATACTTGGGCGGCGGATTTGACCTGACCATGTCGATCATCCTGATCGGCGGTGCGGTCCTCGCGACACTCAATCCGCAACATCGCACCACGCTGTCTGAAATGGCGGACACGTTCGAGACCGGTGTGAAATATGCGCTAGCGGTCGGCGCAGCCTCGGCAGCGGTGGGCATTGTCATCGGTGTCATCAACACAACGGGTGTCGGCTTCCGCATCGGCTTCATGGTCACACAGGCGGCTACCAACCTTGGCAATGACCTGATCTGGCTGTTCCAGTTCGGCGCCTATGAACTTTTTACTGTCGAAGACCTGACTTTGTTCATCAGCCTGGTCTTTATCGCGCTGGCCTGCATCCTGATGGGTGCCGGCGTGCCGACAACTGCGCTCTACATCATGCTCGTATCGGTCGCCCAACCGGCATTGGCACAGCTTGGTATCCCGCCGATCGCATCGCACATGTTCGTGCTCTACTACGGCGTGGTCGCCGAGATTACGCCGCCGGTCTGCACCTCGGCCTACGCCGCCGCAGCGATCGCCAACTCGAACCCGTTCCGAACCGGGATCAGCGCCTTCACACTCGGCCTCGGGAAGGTCGTCGCGCCAATGGCATTCGTCTATGCACCCGTGCTGCTTTTCGTGTCGTCCACTGGCTTCGACCTATGGGAATTCACCTATACCGCCGCAAGCTGCATCGCAGGTGTCATCTCCTTGTCAGCCGCGGTCGTCGGCTACTGGCTCGCACCGATGGGTGCGGTTTTCCGTGTTCTGCTGGCCATCGCTGGCCTGGTGTTCATCGCGCCGTCCCTGCAGGCTGATCTGGTCGCGCTTCTGATCGCTGCGCCAGCAATCATCAGTCAGGCCATCGCACGAAGAACCGCCAATGCTGCAGCCTGACAACCGAACGCCTGTCATTGTCCTCGGTGCAGGCATTGTCGGCATCTGCACAGCGCTATCGCTGCTTGAAAAGGGCGTTCCGGTCACGCTGATAGACAAGGGCGAGCCCGGCCAGGAAACCTCGATGGGCAATGCCGGGGTGGTGTCACCCTGGTCAATCATCCCGCAGTCGCTGCCCGGCACGTGGAAATCGATCCCAAGGCTCATGTTTGGCTACGGTCGACCTTTGTCTATCCACCCAAGGTCCCTGCTGAAAATGATCCCGTGGGGCCTCAGCTTTCTTCGTGGTGGCCGCGAAGAAAATGTGCGTGCCCGCGCCGAGGCCATGTCCCATCTTTGCGGACCATCCATCGAACTGTATCAAAGGCATCTGACGGGCACGGGGCATGAGGGGCTGATTACCGACAGCATGTACGTACATGCGTTTCGTGATGGCAGCCGCGCCAATCTGCAATCCATCGACTACCTTATTCGGAGCGAGATGGGCGCTGATCTGGAGCTTGTTGGAAAGGACCGACTGGCAGACATCGAACCCGAACTCGGTCCGGACTTTGGCGCCGCCGTCCTGATAAAAGGGCAAGCCCGTATGCGTTCGCCGGGCAGACTGGGTCAGGTCCTGGCGCAAAAAGCGCGCGAGATGGGTGCCACGTACAAACGGACAATGGCCAGGCGCATCCATCGCACTGACCAGAGCTACTGGGAAGTCCAGTGCGACGACGGGACCTTCCAGGCGGAGCGCGTCGTTCTTTGTCTGGGCGCGTGGAGCCCCGGTCTCCTGACCGACCTCGGCATGTCCGTTCCGCTGATGGCGGAGCGTGGCTATCACGTCGAGTTCAGTGATCCCGGCATCGAGATCAACAATTCGGTTATGGACGTGGACGCAAAATTCGTGGCCAGCAGCATGGAGAACGGCGTGCGTGTTGCCGGTCAGGCCGAGTTTGCACCGGTCGACGCTCCACCGACGAAACGTCGTAGACAGCAATTGATTGATGTAGCCGTGTCCGCATTTCCAAACCTGCGGACGGATGAAACAACATTCTGGATGGGCCGACGCCCATCCTTTCCAGACAGCCTGCCCGCACTTGGGCCGGTCACGGATCAGCCAGGGCTCTTCGTGAACTTTGGCCACTCGCATTATGGCCTCATGATGGCTCCCAAGTCAGGTGACATACTTGCCAGAACGGTATGCAGCGAACCGGAGAACATCAGCCTCAGCGCCTACGCGCTGGATCGCTTCTGAACCGCGCAAACCCGGTCTCCGATCCCGGCAAAAGTTGCCATTCGATCAGGTAGTACCCGCTACTGCGATAACACGGGAGCGGGTTTATGGACGGCAACGCCGATCATAACCAAAGCCACACCAAGCATGTCGGTGGCGCTCGGAATCTGCCGCAACACTATCACGCCAATGATCGTGGCGGTCGCAGGCAACAGGGCCAACAAAAGTGCGAAGCTGGCGCGGGGCAGGCGGGCCATGGCGAGTTGGTCGCAGACATACGGGATGACCGAGGAACAGATACCAACGCCGATCCCGGCCAAAACCAGTAACGGCGCACCGAAGGCCTCAAGCGCCTGCAAGAACCCGATTGGCATGACGAAGATGAACGCCGCTGTCATGGCAGCCCCCAGACGTTCCACGCCGCCTGATGCGCCGCCTTCGGAAATCTTGTGGCCGAGGATGATGTAGAGAACAAACAGGGAGCCGTTCAGCACAGCCCAGAACAAGCCCAGAAGGTCAGACGTAAGGGCGGGTCCGCCCACCGCCAGAAGCGACGGCACGTCGATCAGAAGGGCCACACCGATGATGGCAAAGGCGAAGGCAAGACAGTTTCGCCCCGTGCGAAGACCCCAGAGTGCGATCCCGATCGTGCCAACGAACTCGATGGCGGCGACCAGCGAGATCGGCAGCCGGTCGAGCGCCAGGTAGAAAGAGCTGTTCATCACCGCAAGACAACCGCCAAGCGCGAGCAGAAGAACGCGCTCGCGGGGCGTCGATGTCTTGAAGGTGCGCCATGGCTTCGTGACGGGGGCGAAGATCAGGGCGGCCGAAGCGATGCGGAACCAGGCGACGCCCAGCACCCCGACGACCGGAAACAACAGGACCGCAAAGGCGGGGCCAAGATAGTGGAAAACGGCTGAGACGCCGAACCATGCGTGAGGGGGAACGGTCTCGGATATGCGTGACATGGCGCCCGGAGCGCTGGTGCGGGCGGAGTTTGCAGGGGTGTGATCTGACATGATATGATGATGCAAGGTAAAGGCGGCTTGTGATATGGAGACTGGGCATGTCAGAGGCGGAAATGAATTCGAGAATGAAGGAAAAAACACCCAAAAACCTTCGATCAGACGAAGTGGGTCTCGACAGCATCGACGCTGCGATTCTCCGTGAGCTGTGCGCAGACGCACGCATTCCCCGCGCAGAACTGTCCCGCCGTGTGGGTCTTTCCGCCCCCAGCGTCGCGGACCGTGTGCGGCGTCTTGAGGATGTGGGCATCATCACTGGATATGGCGCGCGCATCGATCCCGCTCGCCTCGGCTATGGCCTGACGCTCCTGATCCGCGCAAGACCTCTCCCGGGCGAGATGAAGAACATGATTGAGGCGATTCAGGACACGCCTCAGATCGTCGCCTGTGATCGCGTGTCTGGAGAGGATTGCTTCGTTGCACGCGCGCATGTCCGCGACGTGGCGGAAATGGAAGCGGTCATCGACCGGATCGTGCCGTTCGGTGCGACCAACTCGTCCATCGTACAGTCCTCGCCAGTCGAGGAACGGTTGGTCGAGCTTTGTCGCCACGAGCCGTCATTCGATGCAACCTGACGGATGCGCAAATTGGGCTCGGAGCGGTCGTTTGACGGCTTTGGTTGATTGACTGGATCCAGCCCAAGGCGGACATGGCAATTCAACACCAACGGCGGGAAGCGGACATTCGACAGTTTGCCTGTGCATGCCTGCAAATTCCTAGCTGACCGCAAGCCAATAAACAGAAAAAAACAGGAATGGATTCTATACCAAAACGGTCCGACTCAGTGAGTTGAGGTTAAGGTCCACGTTCGCTTTTTATCTCTAGGCTACGTCATCATTAAGTCGCGACAGCAAATGGCCAATTGGGCGGTTCTCATTTGTCAGGTCGTGGAGTGTGAGTTGGGAAAGGGACTCAAAGAAAGCTGTCTGTGCAGCCTTCAAAGCCGCTGTAAGCGGACACAACGGCGACAAAATGCAGGATCCGCCATCGGCCCTCATGCATTCGACAAGTACGCTTTGACGTTCAAGGTCTCGCAAAACAAGACCCACATTAATGTCTTTCGTATCCACGGCAAGTTTCAGTCCACCCGCTCTGCCGCGCATCGAAACGACATAGCCTTCCCGCACAAGCCACTGGGTGACTTTTGCAAGATGATTGTATTTTGCCCCATGAATGACTGCAATCTGACGCGTTGTCAGCATGTGTCTATCCGCCACCGCCAGATGCATGAGCGTGCGGATCGCGTAGTCAGAGAATGTTGAAAGCTGCATATCTGATACCTATTGCATTTTATTGGTAACTCAAATGCAAAATATAAGTTTCATCACAGTATTTCTGATCCTCACCCCGGAAGTGGTCCGCTGTTATGTTTAGAAAAACAGAGGATGAAGATGGCTACGAAGAGGCACAAGCCAGAAGAAATTGTCACGAAGTTTCGGCAGGTTGAGGTGCTTGTAAGGCAAGGAATGCCGCGGGTCGACGCGATCCCCGAAGTGCGCATCACCGAGCAGACATACTATCGCTTGCGCAAGCAGTATGGCGGGATGGGAGCCGACCAGCTGAAGGAACTCAAACGATTGCAGAAAGAGAATGAGCGGCTGAGGAAAACCGTATCTGACGTGGCGTTCGACAAGTTGATCCTGACCGAGACCGCCTTGGGAAACTTCTGAGTCCTGTCTGCCGTCGAGCCTGCATCGACCTCGTCCGCAATGAGTTGGGTGCTTCGGGGCGGCGTGCCTGCCGGGTACTGCGCCAGCATCGCTCGACACAAGGCAAGCTGTCGCGGGGTCCGTGCGGCAGAAACCCTGATAGAACAGTGGAAGGAGGCACTACAACACCGAACGACCCCACAGGGCTCTGGGCTACCGCCCATCAACCCTGGAAACCATTGTTCCGGAGGAAGCCCGGCCAATCATGAACCAAGAATCAAACCGGACCATTCAGATGGGGCTGATCATTTCCCTATGGAAACTGCGATTGCCCTGACCGAATGACCACGACAGCAGGATCGTACTGCTTTTGGGGCTATGATCCTGTGTCAGAGTTTTGGCGGATCACCCGGTGCTTTCTGGAATTCGGTCAAACCAAAGGACAACCCGCGACCAATCCTGTGCACTAACGTGGACCATTGCTCACGTTGCGGCGAGCTGATGTGTTCTTTCAGGACCTCGTCAAAAAGGGTCAACCACCCCTCGAAATGTTCCGGTCGAACGTTTTCTGCATCCATGTGCGCGCGCATCGGATTGCCGGAATAAGACCGCTCAAACAGCAGTGCATTCGCCCAGAAACGGGTGATCTTTTCCTCATGCTCTGGCCAGTTTTTGACACGCTCAGCAAATATCGGGGCGAGCGTTCCGTCCTTCCGGACGCGCTGGTAAAATACCGCCACCACGTCTGCGATAGCCTTCCGATCAACATCAATGCGGGGTGGGGTCACTTGGCAAGTCTCCATTCGATGGCAGGCAGGATGAAGCTACTTTTTGGTGCGTCACTCAAAAAACTAGTTAAAGCTACTTTTTTGATATAGATGATTCTGACAAGTGCGAAGCACCCAAGCTGAGATCAAGTGAGCATATCCAAAGTGCTGGCACGTACTTCTGGTTTTTCATGCTTTAAATCATACGCTTAAAATAGGTATTGTAAATACCATTTAAAAGCTCTAAAACACTTCCACAGAATTCGTGGTCGGGGCAGCTAAGGAGTGAAGCGACAAAAACAGTGTTTTGCCTGACCTCTCTGCGTCAGGCATCCGATAGGGCGATGAGTTTGCGGCAGCCCTAACTGGAATAGCCGCAGTCAGGGATCAATGCACATTTGGCCATCACCGCGCGCGGTCGCCATCCACTTTCCAGGCGGCCATCGCCCAAAAATCTGCTTGAGATCAAAGAAATGCCTCTCCGGCCTCATGCCCCTTGCTTGTCAGTGGGCAACAGGGATCTGTACATGCTGATTGCCGCGCGACTGTTAATCGTAATGTCTCTGCTCATTTGGGCCGGAGCATCAATTTCAGCCAATATGATTGCGGCGCCTGCGAAGTTTCAGGTGGCCGACTTGACGCGGCCAGTTGCCCTGCAAGTCGGGCGCGTGCAGTTCTTATGGGTGGGGTATCTGGAGATGGTCCTCGCTGCATTTGCCGCGCTTGCCATCGCGATCGAAACGCGCCGTGTGCAAACATGGGTCCTTGTCGCCCTGTCAGTCTTTGTCGTCCAACGCTTTGTCGTTCTGCCACAGCTGTCAGAGCTCACAGATCAAGTGATCGCCGGCACCGCATTGAGCGGCTCAAAGCTGCATCTGGTTTTCATTGCGCTGGAATGCACAAAACTACTTGCCTTGTTGCTGGCCGCAGCGATGGCATTGCTCTCTTCCACACTTCAGACAGGACGGATTTGATATGGATCTTGCAGCAGCCCGCACTCCCCCCTGGAAAGCGCGCCGGGTTGAGGAACCAATCGCCACGGTGATCAAGCGCTGGCTGCAGTTGGCAGTATCAGATCTGAAGCGGCACCCAACTACGGCGGTCTGTTACGGCATCGCTCTTTGTGCCGCCGGATGGGTGACAATACTGCTGCTTTGGTATTTCGACCTCGAATGGGCGCTGCTGCCCATTCTGGCGGGCGGCATGTTGGTAGGGCCACTGGCGACCGTCGGGCTTTATAGCATGAGCCGTCGCGGTCAGGACGGGGGGGCAACTGATGTGGCGTCCCCTGAACAGGTCATCCTGATCGGCATCATCTTGATGGTTTTCGCTCTGGCCTGGATTCGCGCCGCAACACTCATTTTTGCGATCTTCTTTGGCCTTCTGCCCTTCGCGGGGTTTGTCGAGACGATGACGACACTGCTGTCGAGCCCTCAAGGGATTGCCACGATTTTGGTTGGCAGTGTGTTTGGCGGGCTATTTGCGGCGCTTGGCTTTGCGATCTCCGTTTTCTCTATTCCAATGTTGGTGGATCGCAAGATCGATTGTTTCTCTGCCATGGGCCTCAGCTTCAACGCAACCACACATAACTTCCGCCTGATGATCAGCTGGGCGGTTGTTGTCTGTGCAGGCATTCTGATCGGCCTGCTCACCGGTCTTCTGGGCCTCATCTTCATTTTCCCGCTTCTCGGGTTTGCCACATGGCATGCCTATTGCGACCTCTTCAAAGGAGAGCGCGCATGACTGTTTCTTTGCCTCACGACGCAATTAAGTATGCGCAGACCAAAACCTTTGATGAGACGACCATTCCCCAGCCACTTCTGAGCAATCACAGTACCAAGCCTAACTCTTGGGGATTGATCGTGATCGAAAGTGGCCAGCTGCTGTACACGCGCATTGACCGGGAGCCGCAGCTTTTGGCTCCCGAAAACCCGGGCGTGATCCTGCCCGGAGAATTGCACAAGATTGCGCCGGATGGGTCGGTCCGTTTCCACATTGAGTTCTACCATGATCCCGCGACCAAGCACGCGGACCGTGACAACGAGGAGGTTGCGCTATGACCAACTCTGAACGCGTCGAAATCGGTGTCATCTTCGCTGTCACGTTCTTGGTGTTCCTCCTCGGCGTTGCGATCCTGGGGTTTGGCCGGGAGGCTGGATATGTCTTTCACGGCTGGCTGATCGCAATTGTGGCCGGCTGGGGGCTAATGAACCTGATCAACCGGCTGAACGACACGCGACCCGATATCCCCCATGAATACAGTGACACAGTTATCAAATGGGGTGTTGGGGCGACCTTTATCTGGGGCGTGATCGGCTTCACCATCGGTGACATCCTGGCGTGGCAACTGGCGATCCCGTCCTGGAATGGCGACATGTCATGGTCCAACTTTGGACGTATCCGACCCATGCACACCACCGCCGTTATATTCGGCTTTGGTGGTAACGCTCTGATGGCCACATCATTCTATGTTGTGCAGCGGACATCGCGGGCCCGGCTGGCCAGTGAAGTCTCTCCATGGTTTGTCTTCTTCGGCTACAATCTGTTCGTCCTGCTGGCGGTCACAGGCTACCCGATGGGCATCACCCAATCCAAGGAATATGCCGAACCGGAGTGGTACGCCGATCTGGTTCTGACCTTTGCATGGGTAGGTTACCTGTGGATTTACATGCGCACGCTTGCCAACCGGGCAGAGCCACACATCTACGTCGCGAACTGGTACTACATGGGTTTTATCGTGGTGATCGCGATGCTGCACGTGGTCAACAACCTCGCAATGCCGGTCAGCATTGCCTATCCCAAAAGCTATTCACTGTTTTCCGGCGTTCAGGATGCCATGACGCAATGGTGGTATGGTCATAACGCCGTTGGTTTCCTGCTGACCGCCGGATTCCTCGGGATGATGTACTACTTCCTGCCCAAGGCGGTGAACCGGCCGATTTATTCCTACCGCCTGTCGATCATCGGGTTCTGGGGCATCACCTTCCTGTACCTCTGGGCCGGGTCTCACCACCTGCATTACACGGCGCTGCCCGACTGGGTGCAGTATCTGGGTATGACCATGTCAGTCATCCTGCTGGTGCCCAGCTGGGGGTCGGTGTTCAACGGGATCCTGACCATCAACGGTGCCTGGGACAAGGTGCGCACCGATCCCGCCGTACGCTTCATGATGGTCGCGATCCTGTTTTATGGGCTGGCGACATTCGAGGGGTCCTTCCTCGCCATTCGTCCCGTAAACACGCTAAGTCACTACACAGATTGGACTGTGGGTCATGTGCACGCGGGCGCGCTGGGTTGGGTCGCCTTCATCAGCTTTGGGGCGATGTACAAGATGGTGCCGTGGATCTGGAAGCGAGAAGGCACTTATTCACTGCGCCTTGAGGCTTGGCACTTCTGGCTCGCCCTGTCCGGCACGCTGATCTACGTCGGCGCGATGTGGAACAGTGGCATCACCCAAGCGCTGATGTGGCAGACCTATGATCCAGACGGCAATTTTGTCTACGCCTTCATTGATACGGTGGATGCAATGCGCCCCTACTACTTTGCCCGGGCCATCGGCGGGCTGCTCTATCTGATCGGGGCCTGTCTCGGGGCCTACAATATCTACATGACCGTCAACGGGCCCCGCATGGCACCCGTATCTGATGCAAACCGTCCAATTCTGCAGCCGGGGGAATAAAGCAATGAGCACACCACACCAACGGTTGGAACGTAATGGCATCGGGTTCGCGCTGATGATCCTGTTCGTGGCCTCACTGGGTGGCCTTTTTGAGATTGCCCCTCTGTTCACCATTGAGAACACCGTGGAGAAGGTCGACGGGATGCGCCCCTACACGCCATTGGAAAGCGCCGGGCGCGATATCTATGTGCGCGAAGGGTGCTACGCCTGCCACAGCCAGATGATCCGCACACTTCGCTCGGATGTGGACCGGTATGGTCATTACAGCCTTGCCGCCGAAAGCATGTACGATCACCCGCACCAATGGGGATCAAAGCGCACCGGGCCGGATCTCTCCCGTGTCGGCGCAAAGTACTCCGACATCTGGCATGTGGCACATCTGACCAATCCGCGTGATTTTGTCGAAGGGTCGGTGATGCCAGGTTACAGCTTTCTGCTGGAAAACAGGCTTGATACGCAGCAGCTGAGCGGCGCCTTGACTGCATTGCGGCGCGTTGGCGTGCCCTATTCGGATGACCAGATCAACCATGCGGCAAGAGACGCCTTGCGGCAGGCCGACCCACTTGCGGATTACGAGGATGATCTGCGCGAAAGCTATGGCGAGAATGTGCAGGTCCGCGATTTTGATGGCCAGCCCGACCAGTTGACCGAAATGGACGCGGTTGTGGCATATCTGCAAATGCTGGGGACACTCGTTGATTTTGACAGCTTCGATGCGGAGGCAAACAACAGATGACCCATGATACAGTCCTTGTTTTCTCCAAGACCTGGGGCGCAGTTTACCTGCTGGTCGTGTTCTTGCTGACCGCTCTCTGGGTCTATTGGCCGTCACATAAGAAAACCTACGACAAGGCAGCACAATCCCCTCTCAGCGACGAGGAAATCAAACGATGAAACCTGAGCTGGACGAGACGAGCGGACAGGAAACCACCGGCCATGAATGGGATGGGCTGAGGGAACTGAACACACCTGTGCCACTGGTCTTTCGGATCTCGCTGTGGCTGACAATCATTGTCTCAGTCATCATTTGGGTGCTCTATCCCTCGTGGCCTGGCATCTCGGGATATGTGAAAGGTCTTGCGGGGTACTCGTCGCGAGACAGAGTTGCCGTTGCTGTGGACGCGCGCCAGGATCTCCGCCTGATGCAAATGCCAGAATTTGCCGAACTCGATGTTACCGCATTGGCTGAGGATACAACGCTTGAGGCCAAGTATGGCGAGGCCATTGGCGTGCTTTATCGCGACAATTGCGCGGCATGCCATGGGCGCGACCTGAAAGGGCAGACAAACTTTCCCAATCTGACAGATGATCATTGGCTTTGGTCCGGCACGCCCGAGGAAATTGAATACACGCTGCAAGTTGGGATCAACCACCTTGATGACGATACCCGTTGGGCGGAAATGCCAGCCTTTGGTGATGGTATGATCGAAAGCTCTGATCTGAAAGCTGTGGTGGAATATGTCCTCCAGATTTCCGGCTCTAAGCATGACACAGAACTGGCGAAAACCGGCGTAACTGTTTTCGAGGACAATTGCTCCAGCTGCCACGAGGAGGGTGGCATTGGCGGCATGGAAAGCGGAGCGCCTAGCCTCGTGGACGACGCATGGATATATGGCGGGTCGCGCGAGGTGCTGACCCAGACCCTCAAATACGGACGCCGAGGTGTCATGCCGGGCTGGTCGGGACGGTTGACCGAAGAAGAGATCAAGAAGCTGACAATGTATGTGCTGTGGGCTGGTCAGGATGAGGAAAAGGACGATGCCTCGAACTGAAAAAGAGCCGCAGTTCCGCAACAAGATGTTCGCGATGATCGGACTGCTGTTGCTGGGCTATATCGGGATCAAGTCCTGGCACATCTATATCTCAATTGACGCCTACCAAGGGCAGGTTCTGGAACGCAGCATCAAGGGGGCCGCGAAGTGACACAGGCAAGCCTGACCTTTGCCCTGGATGGCGTGAATTGCGCAGGCTGCATTGCCAAGATCGAACGCCATTTGGGCGCGCAGCAGGGGGTTGTGCTCGCCCGCGGCAATGCCACCGTCAAACGCATTCGGCTGGTCTGGGACCCCGCCCTGCAAACCGCAGATACGCTGATCGACCAAATCCGCGCGATTGGCTACGACGCCCTGCCGTTTCAGATAGGAGACGCAGCACCGGTCGAGCCTTCCTTGCTGCCGCAACTGGGATTGGCCAGTTTTGCGATGATGAACATCATGGCAATTTCCTTTGCGGTCTGGGCGGGTGTCGCCACTGATATGGGGTCGGGCAGTATGCAGTTTCTGCATTGGATTTCAGCCGGCCTTGCCACCCCTGTCGTCTTATATTCCGGTGCGGTCTTTTACGCGCCCTCGCTGCGCGCTTTGCGCCATGGCTCGATGACGATGGACACGCCGATCTCCATCGCCATCGCGATCACCTATCTGGCCAGCTTGTTTGAAACCCTGCGCGGCACCGAACACGTCTATTTTGACGCTGTTACGACTTTGGTCTTCTTCCTGTTGATCGGCCGCGTGATTGAGCGTGCGTTGAAACGACGCTCAGGGGATGCGGCAGAGAACCTGCGCAACCTCATGCAGATTGATGCAAGGCGCGAAGGGGCGGATGGGCGCATAGAAACTGTTGCCGCGGGTGATCTGCTTCCAGGCGATGTCATCCTTGTTGGGAGTGGCGAGCGGGTGCCTGCCGATGGGGCGCTGTTGTCGGACCATGCACAGGTGGATGAAAGCGTCATAACGGGCGAAACCCTTCCACGGGAGGTCACCAAATCCCAAGCCGTTGTGGCCGGGGCCATCGTGCATACCGGTCCGGCAAGACTGCAGGTCACCCATATCGGTGAGGATGCGCAGATCGGCAAGATTTCCCAAATGATCACGGATGTCGTTGCAAACAAGAGTGCAGCGCAACAACGGGCCGACCAATTCGCGCGCGGGTATATTCCGCTGGTGCTGGGCGGCGGTGTTGCTGGTTTTGCTCTGTGGTACTTTCTTTTGGGCGCCAGTTTTGCCGACGCGTTGATGATCGCCGTTGCCGTGCTGGTTGTAACCTGCCCCTGCGCTGCCGGGCTCGCGACCCCTGCGGTTTCTGCGCGGGCCGTCAACATGTTGATGCGCGCAGGCATCGTCGTGAAATCAAGTGATGCATTGGAACGGCTGAGTGACGCGAACGTCGTGGTTGCTGATAAGACTGGCACGCTGTCCGAGCCGCTTCCGGTGCTGCAGGTGCCCGATGCCGCCGTACGTCACGCCGCCGTACGTCACGCCGCCGCAAGGCTTGCAGCTGGCAGCGCGCATCCATTGGCCAAGATGTTGTGCGACGGGCTGGACGTGATGCCGTTGCCTGATCTGCGAGAGATTCCAGGGCAGGGAATTGAAGCGCCCGATGGCGCGCGGCTCGGTTCTGCACAATTCGTTGGGGGGCCGGAGACAACGGAGTTTCCGACCCTGTGGTATCGCTCTCCTGCAGGTCAAATACATGGTTTCCGCTTTCGCGAAACCGCCCGCGCTGGATTGCCAGATATGCTCGGGGCTTTGGACGCTCTGGACATGCCACTGACCCTTTTATCCGGTGACGCGCAGCCCTCGGTCGCAGCCTTCGCTCACAGCAATGCAATCCCGTCGCACCGTGGCGGTGCTGCACCACATGACAAGCTGTCATTTCTGAGAACGGCGATGGAAGCTGACAAAAAACCTTTGATGCTGGGGGATGGGATCAATGATGCGCCTGCGCTAAAGGCTGCATATGTCTCGATCTCATTCGCTGGTGCCACAGAGGTCGCCCAGGTTGCGGCAGACGTCGTCCTCGTCAAACCTGACCTCACATTGGTACCGCGGACAATTCAGGTTGCCCGGGCCGCCCGCGACCTGATTGGCCAGAACCTGACGTTCTCAGCCGTTTACAACATCGTGACGGTGCCACTTGCCCTTGCCGGCTATCTCAGCCCGCTTGTCGCCGCGATCCTGATGTCGTCTTCCTCCATTGTAGTTCTTGCGAACGGCCTCCGCCTCAGGGTGCCCGAATGACCGCTATCATTTATCTCATCCCGATCTCTGTTGGCCTCGGGCTTTGCGCCCTTCTCGGGTTCTTCTGGTCCGTGCGTGCGAGCCAATACGATAACATGGAGAGTGATGCGCATCGCATTCTCGAGGCCGAAGACAAGCCGATGAGCGACGCTCAGCGCCGTGCCCTTAACGGGTTGAGTGGAGACTCTTAAAGTTCTCGGTCCGTTATTCTCTGACGCGGCACCGATCCGCTTTGGAAAAGTTCTCTCGGACGAAAAACGCCAACAAACCCAAAAGAGCCTGAGCCTCCAATAACCCGCGCAACGCTCTCAGGATTTTGGCGATGACCTCATGCCACTTTAATTGCCGATGGCAAAAAGTTCCTCTTGCAGATCAGGACGCCACGATTTGGCTTGGCGACCGTCTTCAACACCCAGCTCATAAAGCTTCTTCATATAGGCCGGATCAAAGGCTTGGGTCGGTTTTTCGCTAAATCGCTTTGGGACGGCCAGTCCGTTCACACGCAGCCCGTCGCGCTTGGCCAGCGCAATGATGAACGCGATGTCACCATAGCTTTGTGACCGGATCAGAGTGGACAATGTCCGACCTGCCATGCTTGCCAAACGTGTACTTTGAGCTTCAAAGCGGGGCTCCAAGCGTTTGTTGTGGATGAGCCAGATTGTGTTCTCTGCGTTTGCCAAACCGACCTCTGCAAGGGTGCGTTTCATCGGCAAATTGGCCGGGTATACGAAAATCTGTTGGGTCAATGCCCCGTCGACGTGAAGTTCTTCTTTGGTTGTGAGCCCGTCGGTTACAGGAATTCGAACCGGCGTGAAGAGCACGGGTATTGCTGCGGAGGCAAGAATGACCTTTCGGACCAATGCAAAGCTCTCTGGTGTGTCTGCGCTGGCAAGTGCCCCGATATCCCAGAGGACCGGACGTTCAGCGTCGATATTGGTGGTGCCAACGATAAGGCGGCGGCCCTTCTGATGCTCCTGACCGATTTTCCGGATAATGGCATCCGTCAGTTCTTCGGCGATGGCATCAGCCAATGGCTTGTTGTCAGCAAGCGCGCCCCCTCCGACTAGCGCACCAACGACTCTGAACCTGGCAACGCGTGTCGTGTCTGTTGTCGTATAGAACCGACGAATGGCTGCGTCATACTCCGGCCCCAGGAACGCGAAGGGCGCTATAATCGCGCCGGTGGAAATTCCTGTCACAACATCGAACTGAGGCCTTTGTCCTGTCTCGGTCCATCCGTTCAGAATCCCTGCGCCATACGCACCGTCAGGCCCGCCACCGGAAAGCGCGAGGATGTTTACGCTGCCCTGTTTTCCCGGCCTTGCAAAAACGGATTTGAACTCAGTGACAATGGACTCTTCATCGAGCTCAGAAATGTCGCCAAAAGTTCGAACATCTGACGGCACACCCAGGGGCGCGAAGCTTTCATAGTCATCCCCGGACGGCGCAACAGACGCCCGATCATGCGTCGCGCACCCTGCAGCCAGAATCGCGATCAGGAAAAGACGGCCGAGAAATCGGGCTCGCCGCCACGTTCTGTCCAATTTTTGCGTGAGATGTCTCGCTGAACCGCTACCTTTTGTTTATAGTCAATGGTCCCAAAAGGCGATCACGTTGGATGAGAACCGCAACAGCGGTGGCTCATTTGGTCTCATGATTGCAAATGTCCCTGCTTGGCATCTGATCAAGTTTGGAACAGAATGTTCAGGCTTAGGGCATAACGAATTTACGAGCTTTGGTAGCACCCCAAAAATATATAGTAAATACTATACATCCACCTGTCTGGGTTGGTGCTTCCGGACCCGCAGCTGACAGGAGATTGCTATGACGTCGAAACGGCTCGAGAGACGAACCACGCCTTTGCAGACGCGGGCGAACAAGACTGTTGGACTGATCTTGGAAACAGCGGCTAAGCTGCTAGAGGAAATTGGCTTTGAAGAGCTGACAACCAACAAGATCTGCAAAGCGGCAGAGCTGACCCCTCCCGCTCTTTATCGATATTTTCCGAACAAATACGCCATTGTGTCTGAGCTGGCCAAGCAACTGATGCACTTGCAGAACACGGCGGTGGCAGAGAGTTCGGTTGATATGAAACACGATGGCCTCAATGTAGACCGAACCGTCAGGACCCTGTCTGGACAAGTTCAAATCACGCGCGACTTCCCTGGCGGCGTTGCCGTGTTGAAAACGATGTATGCGACACCGCAGCTCGTTGAGGTTCGACTGAAGTCTCACGAAGAGCTTACGGACGGACTGACGTCCTCGCTCATGAATCTGGACCTCGGCTTCGCGGAACCTGAACTTCGTAGAAGGGTACGTCTGCTGATCGAAATCGGCAATTCAGTGGTGGAAATGGTGGTGGAAAATCCCGGCATGGACGAGGCTGCCATGATCCAGGACACTGCCGAAGTCATGCATTTCTTGCTAACAAAATGAATTGCGGAAACTGTGTCTGACGAGCGCGCAAGCATGGTTTGGCGGTGATATTGGTCACCCCTTGCAGCCCCGAGATTTGCCTGGACAACGCGACGCAGCTGCGCCGTCCAGTTGCCCAAATCCACCTATTCATCTAGCTTGGATAGCGATTTTTAGCTTCCTCAGTGCTATCCCAGAAACCGTCATTGATGGGTGTGCAGTTAAATGGCGTTTTATGCCACGCCTGCAGTCGTTAGTTGCCCCACAATCTCGCACAAGGCATGAACGTGTGGCTTTGGGAACCTGTGGTTGCGAGTGCGAGTTGAACCAAATGTCTGGTATGGGTGGTGAGCGCTTGTCAGACGGGTAGATTGAGAGGCAAGTCTGCGCCGAATCCGAGGTCTGGAAAGAGCCCACATTTGACACTGCTTCGCCGCACCAATGAGACGCTTTGACGAGACGCGAGATCAACGAGCGATCATTCGATCAAAACGGTTTTGATGATCTCGGTCTGCCCAGCCGTTTCGGGCCGGTTGAGATCGGTCAAGCGATATCTGATCTCGTACTGCCCGGGCTCTTGCAGCGGAAAGCCCGTTACAACTCCGGTGCGCCAGTAGTCGTCACGGATTGGGACGCTATGGATTGGCTGCCCGGTAAACCGCATGGCATCGTTCTGTGCGCCAATCACGTTGCCCTCGGCGTCCCGCAACTCAATATCCAACCTGACCTCGTAGCTCGCAAGCGGTGTGCCGGGCAGGTCGCGCCCTACATAGTCCAGCATCGCATGGAGCATGATCATCTCGCCCGGAGCAAAGGTTGTGCTGTCGCGAGGTACGACTTGTCGCTCGCCCGTCCATGCATCGGGAACGATCAAGGTGTTGGAAACGACAATCATACCGGGCATCGTCGCTTGTGTTGCGAGGGCTGCACCGTCGATGGAGATTTGTTTAAGGGGCGGTGCCTGGAACTCCGCGGGCGCATCTAGGACGTGCTCAACCACCTTCGTATAGCAGGCGCTGCGTTCAGGGGCGCCTTCAACGGTCGCGACGTAGTAGACGGGCACTGCGACATCCGCATCTTTGGCGCTGCGGATCAATTGGCAGAGGGGTGCTCGCAGGATCGTCTCGGCGCCATCAAAAGGGGGCTTCTCAGAGGCAACAAGTGTGTCGAGCAGGGTGTCAAACTGTCCGGCTTGGTCGGGGCGCAGGTTGACAGTAAAGAGCCAAGCGAACGGTGGGTCGCCTTCAACAGAAGCCGCGACCTCGGCCACGCGTTCCATTGTGGTTGGATCCTTCCCGATCTTCCAGTAAATCCGTTCGCTGGCCTCCGAAACGGCGATGCGCCAATCCGCTTCTGAAAAATCAAAGGCGCCGCCCTGATTGCGAAGCGCGAAGTAAGCCGAAGGCATGGGTTGCCGAGTTGTTTCCTGAGCCGAGGCGGCGAAAGGTGCTCCAAAGACGGCCAACGACAGAGCAATTGCAAGGGGTTTCATCATGACACCAGCGAAGCCGGAACTGCGGAAGCTGTCAATCGACACAGGGCATCGTGCACCCGACCAGCGGATATCCCCCGGGGTCACGTAATTGGGAAAGCTGGCATGGGACGGGCCCCAGGCTTGCCGACTTGTTGGCCACGAGACGCCGTTCGCGATGTATGCTTTGTCAAAACGGCTCCAGGTGAATAGCGACGCAAACGCTCAAAATGGGCCGCGATCCGGATACCTTTCAGAAGAAATGCTGCGCGATGCATAATGTCCGGTTCGGAGAAGCCCACGGGTCGAGATTTTATCGTCTCAGATGTTGGCAATGGGCCGACACTACGTCGATGCACGTCAATTGCATCCGGCATCAGGCGAACAAATCAATCAAACATCGCTCGCGAGCCTGAACACTTCTATGGGTTCACGAATTCCCTTGAGACTGAGTTCTCCTCTCGTCTCAACCCTGAAGGTATCCTCAACCGCAATTCCTGCTCGCGTACTAAGCAGGATTTCCCCATCATCCGCTTCATCGCACAGCCGCGATGCAAGATTGATCGCAGTTCCAGATGCGGTGTAGTCAAAACGACCCTCAAATCCCACGAGGCCCACAGTTGCATAGCCAAGAGAGACGCCGACTCCAAACCCGAGACGGTGGCCTAGCCGCTTCCACACCGTACATAGCTCAACCATCCGCGCGCGCATCGCAATTGCAAGCCGAACCGCGTCCCCTGCAGGATCATCACAAGGGATGGGGTCATTGAACAACACCATGATGCCATCACCCATCCGAAGATCGACGCCCGCGCCGTGCTGGTTGATAAGCTTACCCATCTCTTCGTGATAGGTCTGGAGCACCTCGATCGTCTCTTCGGGCTCCGCCGTTTCACAGAAGGCGGTAAAACCGCGGATGTCGCAAAACAGAACACCCAGTAGCGCGCGGTGGCTTTGCAACATCTGCTCTGAACCCGAGGAAACGACTGTATCCGCGACCGCAGACGGCAAGAAACGTTTCAACCGTCCGATCCGCTCAATTTCAACGACCTGTTCGTCGACCTTCGCCTCGAGCGATGCGTTTAATTCCTGTACTTCGGACGTGCGCGCCTGCAACGCCCTGAACTGACGCGCATTTTCGATTGCGATGACGGCTTGGGCGGCAAAGGTCTCGACCAACGCGATTTCGTCTGGGGTGTAGGGTTTCACCACCTTGCGAAACAGAATCAAAACCCCGATGGCGCCTTCACTCGTGATCAGCGGAACAAGCAGGTTGGACCGGATACCGGTTTCTTCGACCACCGAAACAAATACGGTTACGCCACTCTTGTAAGCATCCGTTTCGGCCATGTCGTGGATATGAACCGTTTCTTGTGACACAATGGCACGCGCACCAACGGATTGGTCGGGGTCCATTGAGACAAGACCATCGTCATAGACTTTGACGGTGGCGGCATCCAGCCCGTAGGACGCCTCCATCGTCTGATGTTTGTCGCCGACCTGGCCCATCGCAAGCGCGGCAGCATGCGCACTGCACAAGTCGGCAGCCGTTCTAAGGATCAGGTCAAACACGGGGGCCTCGTCGTCGCGACTTTGACTGATCATAGTCAGAATATCGCTGGAGGCTTTTTCGCGTTTTAGCCGTGTCTCTACTTCGCGGAACCGGCGGACGTTTTCCAGCGCGATGACGGCCTGCGTGGCGAAAGTTTCGACCAACGCGATCTGCTCGTCGCTGTAGGGCCTGACTTCGTGGCGAAAGATGATGAAACAGCCGATCCCCTCGCCATCCCGAATAAGCGGGACAAAAAGGTTCGTGCGAATGCCTTGGACATCGCACAATTCGACAACGTTTGGCACACCAGCACGGTACTGCTCTGTGTCCATCATGTTGTGCAGATGTACAGGACGCTTTTCGATGATTGCACGTGCCGCAAAGGATTGGTCCGGGTCCATCGGTACCTTGCCTTGGCTGTAGAAATCCTCTGTACTTTGTAGGGCCCCATGATGGGCGATCATGGTTTGGATTTCGTCCGCCGCACGCCCCAGTATCAGCGCTGCGAAAGGAGCATCGCAGAGTTTGCGCGCGTTGCCGAGAATAGCGTCAAAAACGGGTCCCTCGTCGTCACTGGCGTTGCTGATCGCTTCCAAAATTTCACGCGTCGCCGCAGCCCGGTCCAGACGATCGCGCAACGCGCGAAACCGGCGGACGTTCTCGATTGCGATCACCGCCTGTTTGGCAAGGTTTTCGACCAACGCGATACTCTCGTCCGAGAAAGGCGCCACTTCGCGGCGGCTTAGGACAATCGCGCCGATGCCTCTGCCTGCCGCAATCAAGGGGACGCATAGATAGGTGTGGTAACCTTCTTCCTCTACCATTCTGACGCGGGTCGGGTTACCGCTTAGATAGAGATCCGATTTCGAAAGGTCGTGAACGTGGCGCACCACACCTTCGCGAATGGCGGTCGGCAGGTCGTTCGGTTGGTCAAGCGGCAATACCTCGCCAATCTTGAACGACCGCATCTTGTCACCCCAAGCGGCAGCACAATAGTGATTTTGCCGCGCGCTGTCGGCCAATTCCAGTCGGGCCATCGGGGAATTGCAGAGTTTGGCGGCATTGCGCAGGATGGCATCGAAAACTGGCCCTTCGTCATCGCTGGATGTGCTGATGGCGTCCAGAATTTCGCGGGAGGCGGCTGACCGGTCCAGGCGCGTCTCCATTTCCTTAATGTGAAGAGAGTTTTCAATCGCGATGGCAGCTTGATCTGCAAAGGCCTGCGCCAATTCCAGAGCACGGTCGTTGAACGGATGCACGCGGGTCCGGTAAACACTAAAGACGCCGATCAAACGCCCACCCGCCGTCATCGGGATCGCAGCCAAGGATCGCGCGTGACCAAACTTCACGGTCGCAAAACGAAGCGGGTTATCTTCGTAAGAAACCTCATCTGCATTTACATCAACAACGCTGATTGGCTTCAAAGATCTGGCCGCTCGGCCTACGGCGGTGTCGGCCCCGGGGTTGAAAGCTCCTTGTGTCGACAGCCAATCCGAAAAAGGCGCACTGATGTTGCTGGAACGCATTTCCGTGAACGTGAAATTCCCGTGATGCTCCATTAGAATGCCGAATTCCGCCTCGCAGATTTCAAGGGCCTGCTCCAGCACCTCGTCAATCACCTCATCAAGGTTTCCGCTGCTGTCATTGATGATCCGCAAAACGCGTGTCATCGCGCGCTCTCGTCGTATGGCTTCGTCCAGTTCAAGTGCCAGATCAGCCAACAGGCCTGTTGTATTCTGGTCCGCGGTCGATGATGCGTGTGGATCGGCCAGCGCTTGCGCCAATGCGATTTTCGACGTGACATTCAGCTTGCCATAGACTGTGCGCAAGTGAGACCGAACTGTCGTGGGAGAAATGCCAAGTTCGCGTGCAATGATCTTGTAGCTGGCACCGTCCGCGTAGGCAGCCGCTACCTCCGCTTCTCGTTTGGACAGTGTTTCAACAATTTGTACGGCGTCCGACATAATTTCCTCGGCTAAATGTAGAGAACCATACCCTACATACCTCCTGCATCAACTGGTTCATTTGAACGATATCTCTACACCGCAAGCTTGCCTAACTGTAACGCATGGCGCTTTGGGGATTGTCCCCGGTGCCGCATGCAAGGAGATGGCAGAATGAGTATGACAGTGACCGCACGAGAGTTTTTCGAAGCCTGTGAAACCGGTAAAGGCTGGGATGGATGCGCCGAGTATTGCAGCGCAGATGCCAGTTTTTCGTGCCAGTCCAGCGCGCTGGAGGATACACTCACGCTGGCGGCATACGCAGAATGGATGAAGGGGCTGCTGACACCCATCCCAGATGGTCACTACGAACTGAAAGGGTTCGCATCCGACGAAGACCGGGGTATCGTTCTTGCATTTGCGGTTTTCCACGGCACGCAGTCCGGGCCCGGTGGCCCCGTCGACGCGACCGGTGCTAAAGTGGCGTCAGATTACGTGTACGCCCTGGAATTTGCGGGTGGTAAAATCACGCATATGACCAAGATTTGGAACGATGGTCACGCGCTCACACAGCTTGGCTGGGCATGATGTAAACGGGAAGGGGCGGATGTTCCGTCCCTTTCGGTGTTATAGACGCTATTGGCTCCCGAACAACTCAACTCTATGCGCGCCCTCAGCTTGCCGCGTCCAGCCGGATCGCTTCACACGTCCGCAAGCTGCTAACCTCTTTAACGCAAGTAACTCGCTTAGAGCAGTTTCAGCCAAGTCGAAACTCTTCCATATCCATCAAATTCATCACCTTAACTAGATGTCTGCTTTAGGGAAGCGGCATTGCAGCGACCGGTGTGACCTCCAAGGTCGGCCCAGGGCTGACGTTGGGCTTTGCAAAGTCCGCTTTCTGCGCGTAGCTGCCGCTGTCCACAGCGCTGCATCCTGTAAAACGGGTGCAAACCGGAACTCAAGCGACAAAAAGCCCCGGCACTCGCGCACCGGGGGCAGTCACATAACCGAGGGAGGTTGGCTAATTCTTACCAGTCTGCCGGACCTTTTTCAGCAAAGGCATGGACCAGGAAATCGATGAACGCACGGACCTTGGGCTGCGTGAACCGTCCCGGCGGGTACACGGCATAGATGCCTTGCGTTTCCATCGGCAAGTCAGGGATCGCATCCATGACCAGACCTTGCTCCAACGCGTCGGCATAAAGGAAGCTCGGCAGATACGCGATGCCAAGGCCCGAGATGGCCGCATTCAGCAACGACTGCCCGTCATTCACGCTCAGCCACCCGGCCGTGCGCACCTGACGCTTTTCACCCGACGGGGCGGTCAGCTTCCACACGTTGCCCGACGATTGGTTGGAATAGTGCAACAGCTTGTGCTCGTTCAGATCGTCGATCTTTTCCGGGCGACCATATTGCTCGAAATACTTGGGCGAGGCGATCATGCGCTTCGTCGTTTCGGTCAACTTGCGGGCCCGCAGGGTGCTGTCTTCCAGCTCACCAATGCGGATGGCCATGTCGAACCCTTCGGAAATCAGTTCAACATAGCGGTTGTTCAGCACCATGTTCACTGTGATGTCCGGGAAATCAGCCAGGAATTCGGACAGGCGTGGCGACAAGTGATTGACCCCGAAATCCGTCGCAACCGAGATACGCAAAAGACCTGAGGGGGCGGATTGCATGGATGTGACAAGAGAGTCCGCTTCACCGGCATCATTGAGAACGCGGCGGGCACGATCGTAGTAAGCCAGGCCAATCTCGGTCGGGCTGACACGCCGTGTGGTGCGGTTCAACAGTCGGGCGCCAAGCCGAGCCTCCAGCGACGACACGTGCTTTGAGACGGCGGATTTCGAAATCCCCATCTTCTTTGCCGCGTCGGTAAAGCCACCCTGGTCCACGACCGTGGCAAATGCTTCCATCTCGGTAAGGCGATCCATGCCTGCTGCCTCTCAATCCATGCGTTGTTGAGGCTCAGGTATGGTGGCGAATAAAGGCACGATCTGGGCGAGGGTTGGATAATATCGGGGTGATTGCAGGGATCGTTCATGGCATGGAAACGATCTGTTAACCCTCAGGTCGCGATATCCGCGCTCCAGTTTTGGAAGGTTTCGGCCTCTTGCTGCAGCGGGGCATTGTCCGTCCCACCGATCAAAAGGAAGCCATAGCCGGGCGTGTTCCAACGGGCCAGTTCCATACCTTCGGCCTGTCCCATGTTCACCGGTTTCGCATCGGGACCGGCGGGAATGATGCACAAGGCGACAGGTGTGCCATCGGCACGGGTAAAGGCAATCTGGATCAGCGGTTTGTCATTGAAGCCCAGCACCTGCGCGCGTTTGAATGTGAGGCCCTCGGCTTGCGGCAATCCGCTCACGTCCAGTCCCAGCGCGTCGGATACGTTCGCCAATTGCAGGGCCGTTTCGGAAGAAGACGGATCGGCAAGGACCAATGTGTCAGGCGTATAAAGCGCCTGATAGGAGGCAACAAAACTCACCCACCCCTTGGGGGCGGGTTCCGGCGTGCCAAATCCGGTGAACATCGCCACGGCCAATCCCGCAGCCAACCCGGTCGCAAAGGTGCCCACACCCCATGCCCAACGTCCCCGTGGGGCTGGCGCGGGTGCCACTGCCGGTTCGGGCAGGGCGGGCATTGGCGGTGCATCCTGCAACAACGCCTCATAAGCTTCGGCAATCGGAACCAGCGGCACATCAAGTGCGGCAAGCTGATCGACCAAGGCAGCGTCATGCTCCAGCGCGGCTTCGATCTCGGCGTGCAGGGCATCGTCCGCTTCCCCATCCAGGAAAGCGGTCAATTCCTCGTCCGAAAAGGCTCGCACGTCCGTCATTGCACCTTCGCCTTGTCCTCGGCCATCTCGGAGTTCAGCCGCTTGCGGGCCGCCGCCAGTCGGCTCATCACAGTGCCGATGGGAATCTCCATTATTTCAGCCGCTTCCTTGTAGGCGTACCCTTCAACATAAACCAGAACCACCGCCTGACGCTGGGCCTCTGGCAGTGCGTTCACTCTATTCAACACGTCACGTGCCAGAATATTCGTTTCTGGTTCAGGTTTTTTGTCAGGAAGGTCGATTTCTTCCACCGGGACCAATCCGCCCCCGGTCCGCACCTTGCGCGAGCGCAGCTCGTTCAGCCACACGCGTTGTGCCATGCGGAACATCCAGCGATCCAGATGCGTGCCCGGCTCGAACTGATCAGCCTTGTCGAGCGCGCGCAGACACGTGGTCTGCACCAGGTCATCGGCCCAATCCCGCCGACCGGTCAGCGCAACGGCATAGCGCCAAAGCCGGGGATAGACGGCTGGGATGCCGTCCCGGACGATACTGACAGAGTTTTGAGACGAGGTGCGAATTGAAATTGTCCCGACGTGCTACACTTGGTGCTTACCCACCATGCCCCGGAGGAGAATAGAAATGAAATCATTTGTCAAAGCCGTGACTTTTGCAACACTGCTTGCTGCGCCTGTCTTTGCACAAGATACGCCGGCACCAGCCGATGCCAAGGTCTATTTCGTCAACATATCCGACGGCGACACGCTGTCGTCACCGGTCACTGTGATCTTTGGTCTGGACGGCATGGGCGTCGCCCCCGCCGGGACGGAAAAGGAGAACACGGGCCACCACCACCTGCTACTCAACCGTCCACCACTGGGCGAGGGACCAGAAGGGGCGGACGAGTTGGCCTATGGTCTGCCCACCGATGACAATCACATTCACTTCGGCGGCGGACAAACGCAGGTGACGCTTGACCTGCCAGCCGGTCAGCACACGATGCAGTTGGTGATGGGCGATCTGAACCACGTGCCACATGCAACGCCCATCACAAGCGACGTGATCACGATAACGGTCGAATGAGTATCTTGCAGACCAAGGCGGACATTACGTCCGCCTTACGGGCGTCTCGCGGGTCTTGATCCGCCTTACAGCGTTGCAGCCAGCCGTGTGCCTTGATCAATCGCGCGCTTGGCGTCCAGTTCTGCGGCCACGTCTGCGCCACCAATCACGTGGCAAGAGATGCCTGCCGCTTCCAGTGCATCCGCCAAGGATCGCTCGGGCAGTTGTCCTGCGCACAGGATGATGTCGTCGGCTTCGATCAGCGTGGGGTTCTCGCGCGCGTCCCCGAAGGAGACGTGCAGGCCCTTGTCGTCGATGCGTTCGTAGTTCACGCCGCCAACAAACTCGACATCCTTCATCTTGAGAGCGGCACGGTGAATCCAGCCGGTTGTCTTGCCCAGCCGCTTGCCGTGCTTCTCGGCCTTGCGCTGCAGCAGGGTAACGTTCCGCGCAGGCGCGTCGGGCTGTGGTCCCTGCGGGGACAATCCGCTGCGATGTTCCTCGGTGTCTGCGACGCCCCATTCCTTCATCCACTCGGGCAGGTTTTCGGTCGGGCTTTCGCCTTCGTGCACGAGGTATTCCGAGACATCAAAGCCGATGCCCCCGGCACCTATGACGGCAACCTTTTTGCCCGTCTCGACCTTGTGGCGCAGCAGATCGATATAGGAGTGCACGTTGTCGCCATCCTGGCCGGGGATGTCCGGATCGCGGGGCAGAACGCCGGTGGCGATGATGACCTCGTCATAGCCCTTGAGCGTGTCGACGGTCGCTTCGGTGTTCAGGTGCACGGTGATCCCGGCCTCTTCCACCATGTTGCGATACCAGTCGACGAAGCCCCAGAACTCTTCCTTGCCCGGCACCTGCTTGGCCATGTTGAGCTGTCCGCCAATTTCGTCGGCGCGGTCGAAAATGGTCACTTCGTGCCCGCGCTCGGCGGCAGTCAAAGCGGTGGACAGCCCTGCTGGTCCCGCGCCCACGATGGCGACGGTTTTCTTGGTGTCCGCGGGGGCCACGACCAGTTCGGTTTCATAGCAGGCGCGCGGGTTGACGAGGCACGAGCTGATCTTGCCCGAGAAGGTGTGGTCGAGGCACGCCTGATTGCAGGCGATGCAGGGCGCGATGTGAGCCGCCTTGTCTTTAATCGCTTTTCTGACGAAATGCGGATCGGCAAGCATGGGGCGGGCCAT
The DNA here is from genome assembly GCF_947496075.1 of uncultured Tateyamaria sp. GTDB lineage: Bacteria > Pseudomonadota > Alphaproteobacteria > Rhodobacterales > Rhodobacteraceae > Tateyamaria. The sequence goes on along the minus strand of NZ_CANMBJ010000004.1, from coordinate 306,568 downwards.
CGACACCATGTCGGCGCAGCCTGTGGCCAGAACCTCTTCGGCCACTTCGGGCGTGTTGATGCGGTTGGACGTGATGAGGGGGATCGAGACCTTGCCCATCAGTTTCTTGGTCACCCACGCAAAGGCCGCGCGAGGCACGGACGTGGCGATGGTGGGAATGCGCGCTTCGTGCCAACCGATGCCGGTGTTGATGATCGTGGCGCCTGCTTTCTCGATCTCTTGGGCGAGTTGCACGACCTCTTCAAAGGTCGAGCCGTTGGGCACAAGGTCGATCATCGACAAGCGGTAGATGATGATGAAGTCTGTGCCCACGGCCTCGCGCGTCCGGCGCACCACTTCGATGGGCAGGCGCATGCGGTTCTCATAAGAGCCGCCCCAGCGGTCCTCGCGTTTGTTGGTGTGGGTGACGAGGAACTGGTTGAGGAAATACCCTTCGGAGCCCATGATCTCGACCCCGTCATAGCCTGCTTGCCTAGCGCGGGCCGCGGTGGCGACGATGTCGCTGATCTGCTTTTCGATACCTTCTTCGTCCAGCTCGGCGGGCGGGAAGGGGGAGATGGGGGATTTCACGGGCGAGGGGGCGACGCACATCGGCCCATAGGCATAGCGGCCTGCGTGCAGGATCTGCATCGCGATCTTGCCGCCGTTGTCGTGGACACGGTCGGTGACGATCTTGTGGTTGGCCACCTCTTCGTCGTTGGACAGCATGGCCGCACCGGGAAGCACGGAGCCTTCGAGGTTCGGGCCAATGCCGCCTGTAACCATCAGGCCAACTTCGCCCCTTGCCCGTTCGGCGTAGAACTCGGCGACGCGGTTCCAGTCCTTAGTCTCTTCCAGCCCGGTATGCATGGAGCCCATGAGCACGCGGTTCTTCAGGGTCGTGAACCCGAGGTCTAGCGGTGCGAGCATGTGTGGATAGGCTGTCATGGTGTCCTCCCGAGCGTGTGTCCTCTTGGTTTCAGACATAGATCGTGTGATGTCACGCGCAACGCGGCGTCATGGCGGGGCGGGTGTCCCCGCGGGGACAGGTTTGTGCGGTTTTTTGCTCTTGTCACAGGGTGTTGGGGGTGGGTGCAAATATGGGACGCGCAGAGGCCCGGTTTCTTGCCATCGGCATAACGGAACGGACGGTAAAGTGATGGAGGAGGCAACGGGTATGCATGTGCGCGAGATGATCGCGGGCGAGGCGGATGCGCTGGGGCGGGTCATGTTTCGGGCGATTCACGATGGATACAGCGACTACACCAAGGCCCAGAGGATTGCGTGGTGTGCCATGCCGCCTGAGGGCGAGGGCTGGGCCGCGAAACTTGCGGCGCAAGATGTTCGTGTGGTCGAAGCGCTGGGCGGGCCCGTGGGGTTCATCACCCGCAACAGCGCATATGTCGATCTGGCCTTTGTCCTGCCGGAATGGCAGGGGCAGGGCCTGTTTTCGATGTTATATGACAGAACCGAAGCTGACGCTCGCGCGGCGGGTCTGCATCGCTTGTGGGTGCATGCCTCGCTGACGGCGCAGCCTGCATTTGCGGCCAAGGGTTTTGCGGTCACGCGGCACGAAACGGTCGCGCGGCGCGGGGAAACATTGGACCGGGCGGAGATGGAGAAAGTGTTTGATGGACTGACCTAGAGCAGACGTGTTGCGACCATCAGTAGGCTTGTCAGAACCTAGCACGAGATGGCTTTGATCTTCGTGTCAAACGCTGACCCCCAATATGAATGACTGTTCGTCTCTCGGACGCGGCGGCCGTCCGCTTTGAGCCCAAAGCGTACGATGCTGCGTTCGCTAACGATGGCTGTTTCTTCTATTCGACAAGGCATCGGTGCTGGCACAGTTGAGTTCCGATGCCATAATTTCGCCGTCTCTGGCGCTTATCGCAGCCCAGCGAACTGACGAACGGGCAATGCGATGGATCAGACAGTCGAAGAGCGGCCAGCGAGATTTGGATTGGCTGGGTTTTTGCTGGGTATTGCAAGTCTCGTCATCATTCTCATTCAGCTTTCCGCGTTTTTTGAGCCACCAGAGAAGAGTAGCGGTGCCGTCATTGGCGAAATTGCAGCAGACATAGTGCAATCTGCGGCACGTGTAGTGGCGGGTGAACCAGCCCCGGACCGCAGTCCGCCACCCGAAGACTACGATCAACTCATTACAATTGCCGCGCTCTGCGTGGCGGGCATCGCGGTAGTGCTCGGCGGGATAGGGCTTTACCGGAATGAACCACACCGGCTTTCATATATGGCCGTTGGAGTCGGCGTTTCAGCGCTTGTGTTGCAGTATGTGTTCTGGCTGGCGATCCTGATTTGCGGCGTAGCCCTGCTGATTAGTATAATCGGAAATCTCGATAGTATTTTCGGCTAGACGTAAAAACTTTCATTCACAAAACTGACCTTTGCCATTCGATGTTTAATGGCAGCTTTGTCCCGCGAAGCCGACCACCTTTCAGTCATGGAAACGAAACACCCTCTTCACATCGCCCGGAGAATAGTATTTTCCGGCTCGCGAACTGCCGGAGACACTCAAATGACCCCCGAAGAGATCGAGAAGCTGCCCTATCGCAAGAATGTGGGGGTCATGGTGATGAATGCCGATGGTCTGGTGTGGGTCGGTCAGCGCCGGGACCGGTACAGGGAGGCCTGGCAGATGCCGCAGGGCGGTGTTGACAAGGGTGAGGATGCGCGGACGGCGGCCTTGCGGGAGTTGGAGGAGGAAACCTCGATCTCTGCGGCTTTGGTCGATGTGGTGGCCGAGACCGCCGATTGGTTGCCTTATGAATTGCCCCATGACCTGATCCCGCAGCTTTGGAAAGGCAAGTATCGGGGGCAAAAGCAGAAGTGGTTCCTGTTGCGCTTCAACGGGTCGGATGACCAGATTGATCTGGAGACTGCGCATCCAGAGTTTTCCAACTGGAAGTGGATGACCCCGGCAGAGTTGCCGGAGGCGATCGTGCCCTTCAAGCGCGATGTTTATATGCGGGTTCTGGCGGAATTCGCGCCGCATTTGTGAGTGCTATTGCATAACAGGCGGTGGCGTCCCCAGATCGGTGGCATGGTTTCGATGAAAGGTCTGCCCATGTTGCGCGTTCTGAGTGTTGTTCTGGCCTGTGCCGCGCTGCCCGCCCTTGCCCTGTCCTGTATGCCGCATGGCGTGACCAACGCTTATCAGGAGGCGGCGGAGGCGGAAGAGGGGTATGTGCCGGTCTTGGGCACGCTCGACTTCGACAAGGACCTGTTGCCGGAGATGGACCTGTCAGGCCAAAGCGAGGTGCCGCCGGTGACCCTGATCCCGGCGACCTTCAAGGGCGATGCCCTGACCGTGCGGGGGGTGAGCCAGCCGTTTGAGACGGATGTGGTGCTTGAGGTGCAGTGCTTTGGCCCTTGGTGCCCGCAACCGCAGCCGGGTGAGATGCTGGGTTTCCTGCGCCAGACGGACCACAGCTATGTGCTGCACACCAATGCCTGTGGCGGGTTCCTGTTTGGACGTCCGACACAGGAACAGGTCGAGCAGGTCAAAGACTGTCTGGGCGGTCGGTCTTGTGAGGCGCGTAAGCTGCCTTAGGGGTCGATAACCGGGATGTGCGGGGCCAGATCGCGGTCATAGCCGTGGGCCACGCGCGGATCGTCCGCGATTTCGATCCTGCGTCCTATCGGCGTGAAGCCTGAGCGTTGGTAGAACCCAAGGGCTTGCGGGCTGTCCATTGTGCAGGTGTGCAGGTGGAAGCGCTTGATGCCCCGGTCAAAGGCCTCTCTGATCGCTTGATCCATCAGGAACGCGCCTGCTCCGGACCCGATCAACGCGGGTGTCAGCCCGAAATAGTCGAGCTCGCACTGGCCTTCCACGCTGAAGTCCAATTCCAGCAGCGCTTCGGGCTGCCCGTCTTTTTCAAGTGTGAAGAGACCGGTTTTCTCGTCATTGAGAATGTCCGACAGCTTTTGTTTGTCCATGAGCGTGCGCCCGAACCACAGCCACGGCGCGCCAACCCGGCGGAACAGCTCGAGATAGGCGGTCGTGTCCCGTGACAATGTGGTGAAGGTCAGCCCGTCGGGGCAGGGCACGCCGCGAAATTGCGGCGTGGTCATTTCGAGATCGGTGACCACCATTGCCACCTTGCCCGGTGGCACATTGTAGTGGCCGTTTTCCAGCATCAGAGCAGTCCTGCGGATGCAAATTGCTGTTTCATGTCGATCTGCGGGCGGGGGCCGATATGGCTGATCACTTCGGCGGCGCAGAGGTTGCCCATGCGTCCAGCCGTGTGCAGCCCTGCCCCTGTGGCGAGACCATAGATGAACCCGGCGGCGAACTGGTCGCCTGCGCCCGTGGCGTCCACCGGGGTGATCGTCTCGACCGGTATGTCGTGGCGTTCGCCGTTGCCGATGATCGTGACCCCATCGCCGGACTTGGTGCAGACCAGCAGGTCGATCATGTCGGCTGTCTTGTTCAGCGCCGTTTCGAGGTCGTCGATCTCGAACAGGGATTTGATCTCGTGTTCGTTGCCGATGACGAAATCCAGCTCGTTCCCGATCATGTCGAGGAAGTCAGGCCGGTGCCGGTCGACGCAGAAGGGGTCAGAAATGGCGATGCCTGCCTTGCCACCTGCGCTACGGGTGAGGCGGGAGGCTTGGCGAAAGGCCTCTTTTCCCTTGTCCTTGTCGAAGAGGTATCCTTCGAGGAACATGATCTCTGCCTGGTTGGCGACTTCTTCGGGAACGTCATCGGGGCCAAGCTCGGTCGAGATGCCGAGATAGGTGTTCAGGGAGCGTTCGCCGTCGGGCGTGACAAAGATCATGCAGCGGGATGTGGGCAATTCGCCGTCCGGGATCGGGGCGTTGACGAAATCGGTACCGCTTTCGGCCATCGACTCTGCATAGAAGCGCCCGAGCGCGTCGTCATGGACCCGCCCGATGAACGCTGTGGGCAGACCCAGCGCACCCACGCCCGCGATGGTGTTGGCCACCGCCCCACCCGGTGTTTGCAGCCGTTCGGTCATGGAGGCGTAGAGCACCTCGCCCCGGTCCTGTTCGATCAGCTGCATGATCCCTTTTTCGATCCCCATGAGGTCGAGAAAGCTGTCATCGGCGTGGGAAATCACATCGACAACGGCGTTGCCGATGCCAGCGAGCGTGTATTTGGTCATTCGGTTTTGTCCTCAAACGGGCAGAGATCTTTGATGATGCAGGTGGGGCATTGCGGCTTGCGCGCTTTGCAATGGTAACGCCCGTGCAGGATCATCCAGTGGTGGGCGTGGAGTTGAAAATCAGCCGGGATGTTGTCTTCGATGGCGCGCTCGACCGCGTCTACGGTCTTGCCGGGTGCGATGCCGGTACGGTTGCCGAGGCGGAAGATGTGGGTGTCGACGGCCTGGGCCGGGTGGCTCCACCACATGTTCAGAACGACATTGGCCGTCTTGCGCCCGACGCCGGGCAGTGATTGCAGGGCGGCGCGGCTGTTGGGCACTTCGCCGCCGTAGTCATCGACGAGGATCTGCGACAGCTTCATCACGTTCTTGGCCTTTTGGCGGTAGAGGCCGATGGTTTTGATATGCTCGGTCAGTCCTTCGATGCCCAGATCGAGCATCTTTTGCGGCGTGTCGGCGATCTGGAAGAGTTTCCGGGTCGCCTTGTTCACGCCCGCATCCGTGGCCTGCGCCGACAGCGCCACGGCCACGACGAGGGTGTAGACATTGACGTGCTCCAGCTCGCCCTTGGGTTCTGGGTCCGCCTCTTGGAAGCGGGTGAAGATCTGCCGGATCGTATGATAGTCGAGCTGTTTTGCCATGGCGCGGGGTTATGGTGGAGATTTGAGGAGTGGGCAAGCCATGGTTGCGGTGTCCGCACCGTCGTGCCGGTGCGGCCATCGGTTCATTGCTCTTTGTGTTTGTTGCCACTCGTTGGGCGACCGGTCAGCCGACAATCAGTTGCTTGAGTTGCAGCGCTTCATGTTCCAGTTCGTTCAGTCGGAAGTTGATCACGTCACCGATCGTGATCATGCCCATGAGTTTGCCGCCCTTAACCACGGGCATGTGCCGAAAATGCCCTTCGGACATGCGCCGCAGCACCTTGATCAACGTGTCGTCAGGTTCGCATGTCACAACGTCGCGCGTCATGTTCTCGGCCACGGTCTGTGGTAGTGTTTGGCCCGGGGTTTCGGCCAGTTTGCGCACGATGTCGCGTTCCGACAGGATGCCGGCGAGTGCGTGATTGGCATCAACCACGATCAACGCCCCGATGCGTTTGTCACGGAGAATGCCGACGGCGGTGGCAATCGTGTCGTTTTCAGCAATCGCGATCGCGTCGTTGCCCTTGCTTTGGAGCAGGTGTTCGACCCGGGCGGTTTCTGTTGTCATGTTGGATGACACCGATTGGCTTGCATGTTTGTCCTTGGCTTTGTCGCCAACCATTGGGGCCTGATATGATGCGGGCATGTCTGGACGTCCTCCTTAAGAACCATGCAAACAGAGTTTGTGTTGGTACGGTAGCAAAAAAGCGGAGCAGGGCCGAATGAAATTCGCGCTTCGGTAGATCATCGCCAGGATTGCGCAGTAGGTGGTTATGGTTCGCTACTGACTCGAGATGGATATGCGCCACCAAGGTGGTCGACCGCCCCGGTAGGAATGCGCGGTTGGCACCAGATCGTTGCGTCCAGTGTCGTCGAATGCACCGACCAGCAAAGCGATCACCGGGTCGTCGTCGATCGCACCCAGTGTGCTGCCGCAGGTCGGGCAAAAGGCACGGCTGGAATAGTCTGACGAGCGGTAGGTTGCCGGTGCCCCGACCGCGCCGGTCCACGACACTTTGTCCGCGGCAAACTCCACCCAAGCTGTTGTCAGCGCTCCGCTATGGCGTTGACACATCTTGCAGGAACAGGTGTGTGGTTTGAGGGCTGGGCCAGTTGCCTCGAACCGGATGGCGCCGCAGAGGCATCCGCCTGTATGAACGGCTATGTCAGACATGATGTCCCCCTTGTGGTTCGAGTAGTAGCAGTGCTTGAGGCATATTTGGGAGCGGACCTGTACAGGTCCAAGTCAGCGGCGCTAGTTCACCAAATCTGCGATGTCCGCGCGCGCCCGATTTGCACAGGAAACGGGTCGCATGCCGTGCGCCCATCCCCTACATTTCCATTATGGAACAGATACAGCACAACGACGCCGAAACCGGCTACCACTTCAATGTCATGCGGCGCGCCATCGATCTGATCGACAGCGCTGACGGGCCGTTGAGCCTGGATGCCCTGGCCGCCGAGATGGGCATGAGCCCGGCGCATTTCCAGCGCATTTTCTCGCGTTGGGTTGGGGTGTCGCCGAAGCGGTTCCAGCAATACCTGGCGCTGGGCCATGCCAAGGCGCTGCTAAATGAGCGTTTTACCACCCTTGATACCGCACATGCCACGGGCCTGAGCGGGTCGGGTCGTCTGCATGATCTGTTCCTGCGATGGGAGGCCATGAGCCCCGGAGATTATGCCAAGGGTGGCGCGGGGCTGACCATCTATTGGGGGTGGTTCGACAGTCCGTTTGGCCTTGCATTGGTCATGGGCACCGACAAAGGGATTTGTGGGTTGGGTTTCGCTGCGGAGATGGGCGAGGATTGTGCCATGGAGGATCTTGTCCGCCGCTGGCCCAAGGCAACCTTTGTCGAGGATCCGATGCGGTTGCGCCCTTGGGTTCTGGCCGCGTTCGGGGCCGAGGATGCGGAGTTGAAGGAGGCGCCGCTGTACCTGATTGGTGCCCCGTTCCAGATCAAGGTGTGGGAGGCGTTGCTGCAGATCCCGTCGGGGCATGTCACCACCTATTCCGAGATCGCGGAGAGCATTGGCAATCCACGGGCCGTGCGTGCCGTGGGAACGGCGGTGGGCCGCAACCCGGTCAGCTGGCTGATCCCATGCCACAGGGCGCTGCGCAAATCCGGTGGGCTTGGGGGCTATCATTGGGGTCTGCCCGTCAAACGGGCCTTGCTGGCCTATGAATCTGCGCGCGTTGAGGCCTGATTTTCCGGTAAGCCTTTGATCACAATGATGGGCAGGATGCTGCTTATCATATTTTCCCCCTATTTATGGGGGCCGTACGCACCTATCTTGCATTCCCATAAAGGGTCATGCCCGAACATGGCCCCGTTTTGGAAGGCAGTAGGACCATAGATATGCTTAAATTCCCCACCGTCATCGCCATGGGCGCCGTTGTTGCGCTGAGCGCGTGTACTGATCCCGGCGCCTTGGGCACCGTTGGACCAAGCGGCGAGCCGATCAACCAGAAACGCAACACGGGCGCTGCCATCGGGGCCGCGTCAGGGGCCGTCATCGGGGCCGTGACAGGCAACCGCAACACCGCGATTGCCGGGGCCGTCGTGGGCGGCCTTGTGGGTGGTGCCATCGGCTATGACCTTGACCAGCAAGAGGCCGAGCTGCGGCGCGAGCTGGCCAGCGGTGTGACCATCACCAACACCGGCGACCGTCTGATCGTGTCCTTCCCCGAAGCGATCCTGTTTGCCGTCAACAGCTTTACCGTACGTCCGGGTCTGAATTCGGACATGGCGGCGCTGGCGCGCAGCCTTGAGCGCTATCCAGCGTCGACCGTGCAGGTCGTCGGCCACACCGACAGCGACGGTGATGCCGCGTTCAACCAGCAGCTTTCCGAGCGCCGCGCCAATGCGGTTGCCGATGTGTTGCTGAACCAGGGCGTGCCGTTCAACCGCGTTCAGACCTTTGGCCGCGGCGAAAGCCAGCCCATCGCGACGAACCTGACGCCAGAAGGCAAGCAGCAGAACCGTCGGGTCGAGATCGTGATCCTGCCCAATTCGCAGTAATCACCAGCGACAATTCAGTATCAGAGGCCCCGGACATGTTCCGGGGCCTCTTGCGTTATGGGGTGATCGCGCCATGTTACCCGCGATAACGATACAAGGGACAGATCATGACGACGCCAACACTCCTCGGCATTTCGGGGTCGATGCGCAAGGCATCCACCAACACCAAGCTGGTGCGCGAAGCCGCCCGATTGTTTGGCGATTGCACCTATGTCGAGGCCGATCTGCACATGCCTTTGTATGATGGTGATGTAGAAGCGTCCGAAGGGGTGCCCGAGGCGGCCCAGCTGATCGCCCGTCAGATCGCAGAGGCTGATGCGGTTGTGATTTCGACGCCTGAATACAACAAGGCGCCCCCCGGTGTATTGAAGAACGCGCTGGATTGGGTCAGCCGGGTCGAGGGGCGTCCGTGGACAGATAAACCCGTCGCCGTGATGTCTGCGGCTGCCGGACGGGCCGGGGGCGAACGCGCGCAGATGGTGTTGCGTGGCTACATGGTGCCGTTCCGTCCGTGTATCTTGCAGGGGCCGGAGATTCATCTGGCCGCGTCATCCAGCCAGTTTGACGATGACGGCCAGTTGACGGGCGAGATCTATGTCCGCGAGTTGACCCAGCTGATGCAATCCCTGCGTGCCGAGATCGGGCGCTAGTCCGCCCGCACGGCGATTTCGATCAGGTTACCATCGGGGTCGCGGATATAGAGCGATTGCATCGGCCATTGTGCCCCAGTGCGCGGGACAGGCCCCAGCTCGATCTCTGTGCCTGTCGCTTCCAAATGCGCCTGCCAATCGCTGAGTGATGTTTCGGTCAGGAAGCACAGGTCGGCTGTGCCCACATCGGCCTTGTGCGCTTTGGGTTCGAACTCTGCCCCCAACTGGTGCAGGTTGATCTTGTGCGCGCCAAAGAACAGCGCGTGACGCGGGCGTTCGCCGGGGGTTTCGAGCACGCGATGGGTCATGCCGAGAACCTTGGTGTAGAATGCGATTGTGGCATTCATGTCTGCCGCGGTGATGACAAGATGATCGAGGCTGTAGAGTGTGGGTTGTTCCATTTTCCGGTTCCGTCGCGCAGGGTGCACCCATGCAGAGTGCCAACGATGATCCGCTTCGTCAAAGCGATGTGATGGACCCCGCCCGCGCCCGCGCCATGCAGGTGGCTTTGGGGCGTGTGCCGGACCTTGCGGCTGGTGCGCCGATGCCGCCGTTCTTTCACCAGCTCTATTTCTGGTCCCCCGAGCCGCCGGATCGTCTGGGCCGGGATGGGCATCCGAAGGTGGGTGGGATCATCCCTGACATGGGATTGCCCCGCCGCATGTGGGCCGGTGGGCGGTTGCAGTTCGATGCGCCGCTGTTGCTTGGCGTGAGGGCGGAGAAGGTGACATCGTGCGAGAGTGCAACCCGCAAGGAGGGGCGGACCGGGCCGTTGGCCTTTGTCACATTGCGGCACGAGATATGGCAGGACGACGCGCTGTGTGTGACCGAGTGGCAGGACCTTGTCTATCGTCACGATCCTGATCCGAACGCGCCGCGTCCCGTGCCGCCCGTTGCGGCCACGGATGAGGATGTCGCGCAGCTGCACAGCTTTGATGCCACGCTGCTGTTTCGCTATTCGGCTTTGACCTTCAACGGGCACCGCATCCACTATGACCAACCCTATGCCCGCGATGTTGAGGGGTATGATGGATTGGTCGTGCATGGCCCGCTGTTGGCGCAGCATCTGATGCTGCTGGCCGAGGCAGGCCTGGGGCCGCTTGAGCAATTCCGCTTTCGCGCAACATCGCCCCTGATGCATCACGAGGTGGGGACGTTTTGCCGGAAGGGTCGAAAGCTGTGGGTGCGGGGGCCCGACGGGCGGCGGTGCATGGAGGCGGAGGCCTGACGCTGGGGTTTCGCCCGGCCTTTGGGCCGGGCAGCGCCGACCCGCCCCCATGGGGCGGTGCTATCACGCCAACCCGCGGGTCGCCGCTGCCCTCAGTCTAAATCATTGACGGCAACGCGTCGCTAAAGCGAAGCCGCGACCTCGAACCCTTGCGGGATGGTATCGCGTCCGTCGAGGATGAGGTGGGCCATGGTCTGGGCGACCTTGGGGGCCATGCCGAAACCGATCTTGAACCCTCCGTTCGCAATGTAGTGCCCTGGCCTTTCGGGCCATGGTCCCAGCATGGGTGCGCGACTGCGGCTGCGGGGGCGCAGGCCTGCCCATCGGGCAAGCACCTTGGCATCCTGAAGCGCCGGGATGGCGGCGCGGGCGCGGGTCAGGATGTCGTCCAATTGCGTGTCTGTGGCGGTGGGGCTGTCGTAGTCCCGTTCCGTTGTCGATCCGATGGCCGTCGTTCCGTCGGCATGCGGGATGATGTGCAGTGTGTCAGCGAAGAGTTGGGGGGCGTCTGGTGCGGTGAAATCCAGAAGGGCCGCTTGCCCCTTGATCCCGGCGCCCACCATGCGGGTGTGGCTTGCGTTCAGCTCTTCGAGGCCTGCGACGCCGGTGGCGTGGATAGTGGTGTCGGTCTCGGGCGCTTTGCTTTGGATGTCGACGCCTTGAGTTTTGAGCGCTGCGGCGAGGGCCGCGCACGCTTGCCGCGGATGAATACGGGCGCTGAGCGTGTCGAAGATTTCCATGCCTGTTTTGCTGTGCGCCGCCCAGTTGGGGTTTGCGATGGGCCGGACGGTCCAAGTGGCCGCGTCACCCCAGAGGGTTTTGGCCGTTTCGCCGCGTTGTCGGGCGAGCGTCAGCACCGTATCGTCCACGATGGGTTGGCAGCGACCTGTGCGGGCATAGCCGGGGGACTGACCGCTTGCGGCCTCGACCTCGGCCCAGAATGTTTCTGCCATCAGCAGGCTTTCCAGTTGGAATTGCTTTTTCGGGTTCCAGTTTTCCGGCACATGTGGAGCGAGGGCACCCACGATCCCGCCTGACGCACCCGTGCCGAGGCCGTTTGGGTCGACCACCTGCACCCGCGCGCCACGTTGGGCGAGTATCCATGCAATCGACAGGCCGAAGATGCCCGCGCCACGCACGGTGATGTCTGCCGTTGCCATTCCAGATGCCTTTCGCCAAGGTCGCCGCGACACCTTCTACAGGGGCGGATGATGCAGGACCAGCGGGCAGAGCTTGAGTGGCGCGACGGGGCGGTGCCGGTGTCTACGCGCTTTGACGATCCGTATTTTTCCCTCGACAACGGGCTGGCCGAGACGCGGCACGTGTTTCTGGGCGGCAATGACCTGCCCGCGCGGTTCCGAGACGGGTTTCATGTGGTCGAATTGGGGTTTGGCACGGGGCTGAACTTTTTGACCGCGTGGGCCGCATGGCGCGCTGCTGGCGTTGAGGGGCGCTTGCATTTCACCAGTTTTGAGGCGTTTCCGATGGAAGTGGGCGCCATGGAGAAAGCGTTGGCCGCCTTTCCAGAGGTTGCGGGTTTGGCGGCGCAGCTTGTGGCCGCAGGTGGTGGGTCGACTGAGTTCGAGGATGCGATGTTAACTGTGATCGAAGGGGATGCGCGCGAGACGCTGCCGAAGTGGGACGGTAAGGCTGATGCGTGGTTTCTGGACGGGTTTTCGCCCGCCAAGAACCCCGAGCTGTGGGGCGCTGACCTGATGGCAGAGGTCGCGCGCCATACTGTCCCCGCGGGGACAGCGGCCACCTATACCGCCGCGGGCTTTGTGCGGCGTGGGCTGGAGGAGGCAGGGTTCACTGTCACCCGCGCACCCGGCTTTGGCCGCAAGCGGCATATGACACGGGCGGTACTGGGGTGAGCCAAGGCAATAACACGCGGCTGGGCATTGCGCTGATGATCGCAGTGTCGGTGGTGTTTGCGAGCCAGGATGGCATCTCTCGCCACCTAGCGGCGGAATACAACGTCTTCATGGTGGTGATGATCCGGTATTGGTTCTTTGCCGCCTTTGTCATCAGCATTGCTGCGCGCAAGGCGGGCGGTGTGCGGGCGGCGGCGCAAACGCGGCAGCCCGTGGTGCAGGGGCTGCGTGGGCTGTTATTGGCCGCTGAGATTTGCGTGATGGTCACGGCCTTTACCGTGTTGGGGCTGGTGGAGAGCCATGCCGTCTTTGCCGCTTATCCGCTGCTGGTTGCTGCCCTGTCTGGGCCGATATTGGGCGAGCATGTTGGGTGGCGGCGCTGGGCTGCTATCGGGGTGGGCTTCATTGGCGTTTTGTTCATTCTGAAACCCGGCTTGGGTGTCTTTGACCCGGCGGCGGTGATCCCGCTGGCCTCGGCCATCATGTTTGCCGTCTATGGCTTGCTGACCCGCTATGTCGCGCGGGATGACAGCACCGCGACCAGCTTTTTCTGGACCGGGACCACGGGGGCTGTTGCCATGACCTGTGTTGGCGTCTGGTTCTGGGAGCCGATGACCGGCCCGGATTGGGGCTGGATGGCGGCGTTATGCCTGACGGGGGCCTTGGGACACTGGCTGCTGATCCGTACCTATGAGGTGGCGGAGGCCAGCGCGGTACAGCCCTTTGCCTATTTCCAGATGGTCTTTGCCGCGCTCGTGGGCATCACCGTCTTTGGCGAGGTGCTGGAGATCAACGTTATCATCGGGGCTGCCATCATTGTGGCGGCGGGCCTATTCACCCTGTGGCGCGAACGACAGCAGGGTTGAGCCCACGAGTTCCTCGCTGAACGGGATCGGCAGAGGGTCTTTACCCAGACGCGCGCGGTAGATCGGCAGGCTTTCGGTCACGCGCATGACGTAGTTGCGGGTTTCGCGGAAGGGGATGTGTTCGATCCAGTCGATGACGTCGAAATCGTCGCGTTCAGCGCGCGGATTGCCATAGCGCAGCATCCACTGGTTGGGGCGCGAGGGACCCGCGTTGTAGGCGGCAGACATCAGGACAACGTTGCCATCGAAGCGCCGTGCCAGTTGGCTGAGATAGGTGGCCCCGAGTTTCGCGTTGTAGGCCGGGTCAGAAATCATGCGGCCCGTTGTGTGGTCGGCGGACAGGCCAAGGCTGGCCGCAACCTCGCGCCCGGTGCCGGGCATGACCTGCATCAGCCCGCGCGCACCGACGCTGGATTGCACAACCGGGTCGAATTCGGATTCGCGTCGGGCGATGGCAAGCGACATTTCCGGGGCCATGGGCAGGTCGGCATCCGCGAGGGGGTGTAGGGGATAGTAAGGCGCGTGGATCGTGATGCCGCGCCGTGCAACGCGTTTGCCGATCATCACGGCGAGATGGGGCTGGCCCGCGGCGATCGCGACATGTCCAAGGTAGCCCGCTGCATTGCGATCGAGGCGTTCGGTGAGGTGGGTCCAGAAGCGCTCGGCGAGGCTGATCTCGCCGGAGGCTTGCAGAAGCAGGCCCGCTTCGTAGAGGTCATCTTCAGTGAGAGGGGTGTCCTGCGCGGGGGAGAAGGCTTCTGATCCGTCAAGACCGGGGTCGATGGGGAGACCGCCCCTTTCGGCGGCTAGTAGTCCATAGAACGAGGTCTGGTATTGCGCGCCTTCGGCATAGGCGGCTTGAGCCTCTTCGGTGTTGCCCATTGCTTCGTGGGCCCGACCGATCCAATAGCCTGCGCGCCCGCGCGAGATGGGGGAGCGGGTGGCGTTGCGGTGGTTCTGGAAGTGGCCGAGTGCGACCTCGGGGTCTTTGAGCAAACGCAGGGCGATGTAGCCCGACAGCCATTCCAGATCGGCATAAGCGGACCCTTCGGTCAGGAAGTGCCGGGTGGCAAGCTGGTAGGCAAGGGCGGCGTCGCCGTCCCGCATCTCGTCGCGTGCAAGGGCCCGGCGGCGATTGGACCATTCGTCGGGTCGACCGAGGGCTTCAACGGAGCGGGAGCGGTCCATGAGAAGTTCCTTGGCGTCGTCCCAGCGCCCTTTGCGCAGCCGCCATTCAAAGCGGGCGTGGGCGAGGCCGGGATCGTCCTGCAATGCGTCTGGCACAGCTTCGATCAGGCCGTCGACATTGTCTGCCAGCGCGCGCAGGCCGATGCGGGCGCGGGCGAGGGCGCTTTGGCCCTTGTCCACGAGGTTGAACATGCGGCGGGCGCTGGTTAAGTCTCCGGACCAGAGCAGTGCGTCGAGGCGCGCGGCGTGATGAGGCTTTAGAAGATCGGTATGTGAGGCGAGGTAGCGTGCCTGCGTGGCGTCATCCATGGGCATCGTGTGCCATGCCAGCACGAGGTTCGCCTCTGCCTCGCCCACCCGCTCCGCACGGATCAGGGCGGTGGCGTGGGCGAGCACGCCTTCGGGCGTTTGTGGGCCGACATTTTCGAAGAAGGACAGGATGTCAGCGTCGGGTTGGTCGGCCACGACCTCTTCTGATCGTTCGCGCAGCAGCGCCTCGCCCGGCCAGTCGGGGCGTCGCTCAAGGAAGGCGACGACGTCGGCATAGGTTCCACGTGCAGCGCGCAGGCGTTGCCATTCGATAACATCTGCGGCCACCTCACCATCGCGTGCGGCCAGCGCTGCCGCACTGTCCCAGTTGCCGGAACGCAGCGCTTCCATCGCCCAGCCAAGCGGGCGGGGTCGTTCGGCCAAAGCCGCCACAGACAGTGTAAAAAACAGGGCCAAGGCGAGGGCAATCCGGGTCATGTCTTGCAATTCCTGTCATCGCGTGGCTAGAGCCTAGAGCATATGTTCTGGGCGTGCCGTTTCAACTCACGTTTCCGGGCATATGCGAAAATCATCCCAGGCCCTCTGCCTGCCAAACGTAAAAAAGGAGCGTGAGAATGTTTAAAGGTTCTATGCCTGCCCTCGTCACGCCGTTTCGTAACGGCGCTTTGGATCTGGAAACCCTCAAGAAGCTGGTCGAGTGGCATATCGGTGAAGGATCGCACGGGTTGGTGCCTGTGGGGACCACGGGCGAAAGCCCCACGCTGAGCCATGAGGAGCACGAGACGGTGATTGAAACCGTTGTGACGGCTGCTGCGGGTCGGGTGCCGGTGATTGCCGGGGCCGGGTCGAACAACACGGTGGAAGCCATCCGTTTTGTCGAGCATGCCGCGCGCGTTGGTGCCGATGCTGCTTTGGTCGTGACGCCCTATTACAACAAGCCCACGCAGCGTGGTTTGATTGCGCACTATACGGCGCTGCACGATTGCGCCGATATCCCGATCTTCATCTACAACATTCCGGGCCGGTCGGTGATCGACATGACGCCCGAGACGATGGGCGAGTTGGCCAAACTGCCCCGCATTGTTGGCGTCAAAGATGCCACCGGTGATATGGCCCGTGTGTGCGACACACGCATCACCTGTGGCACTGATTTCATCCAAATGTGCGCTGAAGATGCGGTGGCGCATGGGTTCAACGCCGTGGGTGGTGTAGGCTGCATTTCCGTGACCGCGAATGTGGCGCCAAAGCTGTTGAGCCAGATGCAGGAAGCCTGCCTTGCAGGCGACTATGCAACCGCGCTGGACTTGCAGACCAAGCTGATGCCGCTGCATAAGGCGATCTTTACCGAGCCTGGCTTGGTGGGTGCGAAATACGCGATGTCCCGTCTGGGCCTGTGTTCGGACGAAGTGCGTTTGCCGCTGACCGGTTTGGCGGACGAGACCAAGGCCATGGTCGACGCGGCCCTGGTGCACGCAGGGCTTATCTGAAAAGGAAAAGGCGGGCTTGCTTGCCCGCCTTGTTTTTAGCGTTTGCCGTAGTAGAGGCCTACCACGTGCTCGGCTTCCGCAAAGAAGAGCCAACGTGAGGCGAGTGCACCTGCCACGTGGCTGATCACTGCCAGAAGCGCGAGGCCATGCGAGAATGGCGCGGCCGCCAGCAGCAGGACCGGCAGAACCACCATCAGCACGAATGAGATGATCCGCAGTTTCATGCTGTGCTTGCGCCCCACGACAAATGCAAATTCGCGCAGCAGGTAGTTGGTGCCGGTGTGTGGCGGTTCAAACGCGCGCACGCTTCCCCGATTGCCAAGGCTGGTGGCGGTTGCGAGCGTGGTGCCAGAGCTTTTTAGCGCGCCATCGCCTTGCATCCAAAGCACCACCTGAATGACGCCCGAGATGGCGATCAGTGCCATGGCCCACTTCACCTGTCCGGCCAACAGCGCGCCGCCTGCAAGGCTGTAGCTAAGGAACATGACCGGTGTGAGGGGCGAGTTCCAGCGGGGGATGGTCTTGAGCTGGGTGTAGATCATGGAGGTGGTGAACACGGTCAGCAGTGAGAAGATCGCGCCGATCAGGCCCAACAGGCCCCAGCGTTGGCCAAAGAACACGAGGCCCGCGCCATAAAGCGCCATGACGATCAAGGCAATGACAGCGCAGACGCCTTCGCGGCTGAGCCATGAGGAGCGCCATTGCGTGAATGCTTTCATCGCCCGTTCGGGGTGGCCGAGGTGGAAGGTGGACGAGATCA
The DNA here is from genome assembly GCF_947496075.1 of uncultured Tateyamaria sp. Lineage (GTDB taxonomy): Bacteria > Pseudomonadota > Alphaproteobacteria > Rhodobacterales > Rhodobacteraceae > Tateyamaria. Next base: position 289,458 of record NZ_CANMBJ010000004.1, on the reverse strand, counting down.
GCCCACCCACCGCGCACAGGTAGGCGATGACGAAGAAGGCGAAGGCTGTCCAGCCGGTGACCGCGGGGTAGCCGAGGCCGAGGAAGGTCAGGAGGCCGAAACCGATGCCGGAGAAGACCGTGAAAAAGATGACGGAAGGTGCTGGATGCATCAGAATTTCTCCAACGTCTTGTCGAGCCAGCCGAGGAAGCCGGAGGCTTCCTGCGCGACAGGTTCGAGGTAGGGGGCAAGGATGTCGATGTCGCCTGCGCCTTCGGACAGCGTGTCCTTTGGGCGGGGCGGCAGGTACTTGTTGACTGGCTTTGTGCCCTGTTCCGGCATCAGGTCCATGCCGCCGCGCTCTGCGGTCAGTTTGGACACGTTGCTGTCGGGGTCCGCGAAGTCGCCGAAGTGGCGCGCGCCTGCGGGGCAGGTGCGGACGCAGGCCGGTTCGCGGTCTTCCTCCGGCAGGTTTTCGTTGTAGATGCGGTCAACACAGAGGGTGCATTTCTTCATCACCTTCTCGACGGCATCCATTTCGCGGGCGCCGTAGGGGCAGGCCCATGCGCAAAGGCCGCATCCGATGCAGTCGCTTTCGTTGACCAGAACGATCCCATCCTCGACCCGTTTGTAGCTGGCCCCCGTGGGGCAAACCGTGACGCACGGCGCGTCCTCGCAATGCAGGCAGGATTTGGGGAAGTGGATCAGTTGCGCTTCGCCCTGTTCCGGCTGCACCTCGTAGCTGTGCACGCGGTTGAGGAAGGTGCCCGAAGGGTCCGACCCGTAGGCGTCGGTGTCGGCCAGTGGTGCGCCGTAGTTTTCGGTGTTCCAGCCTTTGCACGAGATCACGCAGGCGTGGCAGCCCACGCATGTATCAAGGTCGATGACGAGGCCGAGTTTGCGGTCTGTGGATGTGGGAAGTGTGGTCATGCGGTTGTCCTCACTGAGAGGGCAGGACTGGGGCTCTGCCCCAGACCCCGGGATTTTTTGGAAACAGGGAAGAGTGGACGGTCGTGCTTCATCCCGATGGGCTCGGCTTTGGAGGCGTCCCAATTGGCGATGAAGTAGATGAAGGTGCCGACAGCGACTGCGATGAACGCGGCGATGGCGAGGAGGGTGCGTTGGATCGGTGTCATTTGCCCACCTTCCATGCCAGTTGCTTTGGCCCTTTGCCCACGGGTGATTTGATGGGTTCCATTGCCGGTTGGGATTCCGCTGGTGCTGGCGCTTTTTCGATGCGGACCTTGAGGTCGAACCAGGCGGCTTGGCCTGTGATCGGATCGGAGTTGGCCCATCTGAGGCCGTCACCCTTGGGCGGCAGCAGCTCGTGGATCAGGTGGTTGAGCAGAAACCCCTTGGTCGCCTCGGGCGCGTTTTCGTCCAGCGCCCAAGCCCCCTTGCGCTTGCCTATCGCGTTCCACGTCCAAACGGTGTTTTCGTTGAGTGCGGCCATTTCGAGGACGGGAACGGTAATTTCGCCGTGGGGCGAAGTAACCTTGGCCCAGTCGCCATCGCTGAGGCCGTTTTTGCGCATCAGCTTGGTCGGCAGGTAGAGCGGGTTGTGTCCGTGCAACTGCCGCAGCCATGCGTTCTGACTGCCCCAGGAGTGATACATCGCCATCGGGCGCTGGGTCAGCGCGGTGATCGGGTATTGGTCGCCGTGGTTGTCTGGTGCCGGGTCGTACCATATGGGCAGTGGGTCCATCGTGGCCTTGATCCGCTCGCGCAGATGATCCGGTGGCTGGCGGTCGCCGTGTCCTTCGGCGGCCAGTTGGAAGCGCCGCATCGGTTCCACGTAGAGCGTGAAGAGGTAGGGTTGCGGGCTGTCAAAGAGACCCATGCCTACCGCCCAGTCCTGATATGCGGCGTTCCAGGGTTTGTAGTAGTTGGCCCCATCGGGGATGTGTTCGACGAAGAAGCCGCCGTTTTCGATGTAGCGGTCGAGCTGGTCCGGGTTCACGTCCCCCCGGCCTGTGTCGCTGCCATCGCCCCGGAATCCTGCAAGTGGGCCGATGCCGGGCTTGCGCTGGTGGTTGACGATGTAGTCGCCATAATCCGCGTATTTCTGGCTGCCGTCCTCGTTTGTGAAGCCGGGCAGGCCCAGCTTGGCGCCCAGTTCGCACAGCACCGACTGGAACCCGCGCACGTCGCGGTCGGGTTCGATCACGGGCCAGCGGATGGCGTCGGCTGCGGCGTCCGCCTCGCAGATCGGACGGTCGAGTAGCGAGATACAGTCATGCCGTTCGAGGTACGTGGTGTCTGGCAGGATCAGGTCGGCATAAGCGACCATTTCCGAGCTATACGCATCCGAATAGATGATGCGCGGTATGACATAGTCGCCGTTTTCATCCTTGTCCGTCAGCATGTCGATCACGCCCCGGGTGTTCATGGACGAGTTCCACGACATGTTCGCCATATACATGAACAGCGTGTCGATCTTGTAAGGGTCACCCGCATAGGCGTTCGAGATGACCATGTGCATCAGGCCGTGGGCGGACATGGGGTTTTCCCAGGAAAACGCTTTGTCGATGCGGGCGGGAGTGCCGTCTTCTTTCAGAGCCAGATCGTCGGGGCCTTGCACGAAGCCGAGATGCGGGCCGTCGAGCGGGCAGTCCGGTTGCACGCCGCAGTGGGGTTTGGGGTGCGCCGTCGCAGGTTTCGGGTAGGGTGGTTTGAAGCGGAAGCCTCCCGGCACCTCGACTGTGCCCAAGAGGATCTGCAGCACATGTAGGGCACGGCAGGTTTGGAAACCGTTGGCGTGGGCAGAGATGCCGCGCATGGAGTGGAAGGACACGGGGCGGCCTTGCATCGTCTTGTGCGTTTCGCCGCGGAAGTCTGTCCATTCCTGGTCCAGCTCGAATGCTTCGTCAAAGGCGACGCGGGCGATTTCGGCGGCCAGGATGCGGATGCGCTTGGCAGAGATACCAACGCGCTCGGCCACGGCCTCGGGTGCGTATTCGTCGCTGAGATAGCGTTCGGCCATGTGCTGCATGACTGTGCGGTGGCTGATGCCCGCGTGACGGTGGGTGGCGGTGAGGTCGGGTTTGACGCCCTTCTGATCGAAGGGGGTCAGCTTGCCCGTAGCACGATCAATGACCAATTCCTTGCCGTCATCGTCCCGCAACAGCAGGCCGAATTCGGGCGACTTTTCATCGCCATTGATCAGGCAGGGCGCGTTGGTGAATTGGGCCAGGTAGTTCACATCGATCTTGCCCGCCTTCATCAGGCAGTGCACGAGGCTGAGGATGAACAGGCCGTCGGTGCCGGGTGTGATGCCCACCCAATCGTCGGCCACCGCGTTGTAGCCCGTGCGGATCGGATTCACACCGATGACGCGTGCACCGCGTGCCTTGATCTTGCCGATCCCCATCTTAATGGGGTTGCTGTCGTGATCCTCGGCCACGCCGAACAGCATGAACAGCTTGGTGTGGTCCCAATCGGGCTGACCGAACTCCCAGAACGCGCCGCCCATCGTGTAGATGCCCGCCGCAGCCATGTTGACCGAGCAGAAGCCGCCGTGGGCCGCGTAGTTGGGTGTACCGAAGTTCTGGGCAAAGAAGCTGGTGAAGGATTGCGACTGGTCCCGGCCTGTGAAGAAGGCCAGCTTGCTGGGATCATCCTTGCGGATGGGGGCCAGCCAATCGGTGGCGATTTGCAGGGCTTCGTCCCAACTGATCTCTTCAAATTCGCCCGATCCGCGTTCGCCGACACGCTTCAGGGGTGCGCGCAGGCGCGAGGGTGCGTTGACCTGCATGATGCCGGCCGAGCCCTTGGCGCAGAGTACTCCCTGGTTCACCGGGTGGTCGCGGTTGCCTTCGATATAGGCGACCTTGCCATCCTTCATGTGCACGTTGATGCCGCAACGGCAGGCGCACATGTAGCATGTTGTCTTGCGCACCTCGTCCGAAACATGCGGCGACGTGTTGATCTTAGGTTGCTGGAACGTCATCTGGCCTCCCCTTCGCCTGTTGGTCAGGCAAAATAATAAATCCCCGCAAGTATCAGCGCTGCGATAAACACGGTTTCGGTGACAAGCAGGGCGATGGCGGCCCCTCCGACCGCCAGCACCCGCTTGAGGTTTGTTTTCATGCCGACGGCGGCGATGGCGACCAACAGCATCCAGCGCGAGGCTTGGCTCATCAGGTCGGTGACTGGGGCCGGGATCAGGTTGAACGAGTTCAATGTTGCCAACGCCAGAAACCCGATCACGAAGACCGGCAGGAGCGGCGGGCGTTTGCCATCCTCTGGCGCTTCGACAAAGGACCGGATCAGAATGGCCGCAATCAGAACGACCGGGGCCAGCATCGACACACGGATCAGCTTGACCAGCGTTGCGGTATCGCCCGCGTTTTCCGAGATGGAAAAGCCCGCGCCGACCACTTGTGCCACGTCGTGGATCGTGGCGCCCAAGAAGATGCCCCCAGCCGTGTCGTCCATGCCCAACTGCGTCACGAGGATCGGATAGGCGATCATGGCAACCGTTGACAGGACGGTCACGCCCAGCACGGTAAAGATTAGGCGTTGTTCCGACCGTTCATCCTTGGGCAGGATCGCGCTGATCGCGAGGGCGGCAGATGCGCCGCAAATGGCGACGGACCCTGCCGTGAGGAAGGCAAAGCGCCAGCCGTGGCCGAAAAAGCGTGCGATCAGCAGGCCGAAGCCGATGGTCGCCGCGACGCCGCCGATCACCAGCAGAACGAGGTTCAGTCCGAGCCCAGCCATCAGTTCGAAAGAGATGCGCACGCCCAGAAAAGCGATGCCCAGCCGCAGGATCGTGCGTGCGGCAAAGGCGATGCCCTCGACTGTTTTGCCCTCGTCCCCGAGGAAGGCGACCGCGATGCCCAGCAGCAGCGCCATCAGCATCGCCGGCGTGTCGTAATGTTCGGCTAGGAATTGCGCGGTGATGGCGACAAGGATGGCAACCAGAACGCCCGGGAATAGCACGCGGGCGCGTTCCGGGAGGTTTTGGAGGAAGTTTCCTGGGGATCCGGTTATTGTCACGGCGGTGCCCCTTGCATCAGGGCGCGTGCGTCGGTTGCGATCTGGCGTTCTTCGTCGGCTTTGACCACGTGTACCGGGACATCACCAAAAAGGCTGAGGTGCTCCATGATACGGGTGCGAATGGGTTCGGCGTTTTCACCGATGCCGCCTGTAAAGGCGACGGCGTCGAGGCCGCCCATGGCGACAATGGCTGACCCAGCGTGGCGGGCCGCCCAGTAGCAGAAGTGATCGACGGCAAGCTGCGCGGCGTCGGTGTCAGCGGCCAAGAGGAGGCGCATGTCATTGCTGCCACCCAAGCCTTTGAGCCCGCTTTCGTGGTTGAGCATATGTGCGGCTTCGTCGGCGCCATAGATCTCGGCCAGCCGCAGGACGGCCATGCCGTCGATGGCACCAGAGCGCGTGCACATCGTCAGTCCGTCCAGAGGGGAGTAGCCCATGGATGTCGCGACCGAGGTGCCGTTGTGAATGGCGCATAGCGAGGCGCCGGAGCCGAGATGGAAAGCAAGCAGCCGCTCGGGCAGCGCGTCGCCGAATTGCGTGACAATCCAGGCGTAGCTGAGGCCGTGGAACCCGTAACGGCGGATGCCCATGGAACGGGGTTCCTTGGGTAGGGCGTAGGTGGTTGCAACCTCGGGCTGGTTCGCGTGGAACGCGGTGCCGAAGCTGGCGTATTGGGGCAGAGCGGGTGCGAGGGTTTGCAGGGCGCGGATGCCGGCGAGGTTCTTTGGGTTGTGCAGGGGTGCGAGCGGTGTTGCGGCTTCAATCCCGGCGATCACGGTGTCATCGATGACGCAGGGGTCGACCAGTGATGTGCCGCCATGCACCACGCGGTGGGCTGCTGCCGTCAACTGGTCCGGTGTGATGCCTTGTCTGGTGAGGCTGTCGAGGATCGTTGTCAGTGCCGCGTCATGATCGGGTGCGGTGACGTTCTGGTCTTCGTCCCCAAGTGTCAGGTGGGCCAATGCGCCGCCAATGCCGCTGACCTGTCCTGCCATCACTTCTGTCAGGTCCGGCTGGAACAGCGCGACCTTGATGGAGGAGGAGCCTGCATTGACGACAAGGATCATGCGGCGGCCATGATGGCCCCGAGGGCCACGGAAGACAGGCGCGCCGCGGGAGGGTCCGCGCGCGAGGTCAAAAGGATTGGCACCTTGGCACCCATGACGATGCCGCCTGCGCAGCCACCGGCAAGGTAGACGAAGGATTTGAATAGCCCGTTGCCCGACACGATGTCAGGCACGATGATTGCGTCGGCTTTGCCAGCAACCGGATCGTCCGTCATCTTCTTGGTCGCCACGGATTTGGGGGACATGATCAGGTCAAAGGCCAGTGGGCCGGAGAAATCGGCATCCGCTATATTCTCGCGCGCCCAATCGCGCAGCGCGCGGCCCTCCATGGAGGACGGCACGCTTTCGATGGCGGATTCGGTGGCGGACAGGAAGGCAACCTTGGGGCGGGCATTGCCCAACTTGTGAAGCAGCTTGACCACCTCAGCCGTTGCGTCCTGACGCGTCGCGATGTCCGGGTTTACGTTGACGGCAGCATCGGAGATGGTGATCGACCCGGTGCCATCGGCTGTAGTGATGTGGAAGATGTGGACAAAGCGGCGGCCTGTGCGCAGGCCCGCATCGCGCGACACCGCGGCACGCATGAACGCGTCGGTATGGAGCTGGCCCTTCATCAACACATCAGCGCGGCCTTCGCCGCAGGCCAGTGCGGCAGCAGCACCAGAGGCTGCTTCGCCCTCGGCTTCGATCAGCTCGAAACCCGAGATGTCCCAATTCAGCTTTTCAGCCTCGGCCTCGATCATGTGACGCTCACCCGTGAAGACCGGGATCATCATGTTGGCTTCGGTTGCTTCCTTGGCTGCCAGCATCGGCAGGGGCGCACCGGCGCGGGCAATGGCCACGCGGGGGCTGGCCGCCTTTTGCGCCATTTCGATGATGTGCGCAGGTGCAATTGCTGTGGCGTCAGACAGGAAGGATTGGGGCACGAAACCACCTTTCAAAAATGAAAAAGAGGGGACGGGCGCGTGCCCATCCCCTCGGGTCTTAGCAGATTAGGCCACAGTTTGCGGAACCATATCGTCTTTGGAGATGCCAGCCACTTTTACGGGCTTCTTCATCGCGTCGCGGCGGAACGGGTCGCCCAGTTCCTGGTTGATCATGGCTTCGATCAGCGTGGTGATGCCATTTTCCATCTGATCTTTGATCGCCTGGTTCAGCGCGGCTGTCAGTTCTTCCTGGGTCCGGGCCACAACGCCCTTCAAACCACAGGCATTCGCGATACCGGCATAGGACACTTGTTCATCCAGCTCGGTGCCGACGAAGTTGTCGTCGAACCACAGGGTCGAGTTCCGCTTCTCCGCGCCCCACTGGTAGTTGCGGAAGACGATCTGCGTGATGGCAGGCCATTCGCCACGGCCGATCGCTGTCAATTCGTTCACCGCGATACCAAAGGCACCGTCACCGGCAAAGCCGACAACCGGAACGTCAGGCTGGCCGATCTTCGCCCCCACGATGGCGGGCAGGCCGTAGCCGCAAGGACCAAACAGGCCAGGCGCTAGGTATTTCCGGCCCTCTTCGAAGGAGGGATAGGCGTTGCCGATGGCGCAGTTGTTGCCGATGTCGGAGGAGATGATGGCTTCGACCGGCAGAGCGGCTTGGATCGCACGCCACGCCATGCGCGGGGCCATCCAGTCAGGTTTCGCTGCGCGGGCACGCTCGTTCCAGTTGGTGCCGGGATCGTCCTGCTCTTCTGTCATCGACGTTAGCTCTTGAGCCCATGCCGATTTTGTCTGAGCGATCTTGTCCTTGCGTGCGTCGCGGCCCGCGTCGCCTGCATCATCCGCCAGTTGCGACAGGATGCCGTTCGCCACTTTGGCCGCGTCACCCACGATGCCCACGGTGACCTTCTTGGTCAGGCCGATGCGGTCGGGGTTGATGTCGACCTGGATGATTTTCGCATCCGTGGGCCAGTAGTCTATGCCGTAGCCGGGCAGGGTCGAGAACGGGTTGAGGCGCGTGCCAAGGCACAGAACAACGTCCGCTTCCGAGATCAGCTGCATACCGGCCTTGGAGCCGTTGTAGCCCAGCGGGCCAGCGAACAGCGGGTGGTTGCCGGGGAACGCGTCGTTGTGCTGGTAGCCCACGCAGACGGGTGCTGTCAGACGCTCGGCCAGTTCTTGCGAGGCTGCGAGACCACCCTTGGACAGGACAACGCCAGCGCCGTTCAGGATGACGGGGTTCTTCGCCGCGGACAGGATGGCCGCCGCTTCGGCAACCGAGTTTTGACCGCCGGGGGACGCTTCGAATTCGATGGGGTCGGGAATTTCGATGTCCACGACTTGGGTCCAGAAGTCGCGCGGGATGTTGATCTGAGCCGGACCGGACAGACGCTTGGCCTGGCTTATCACACGGGTCAGAACTTCGGCGACACGGGTCGGATCACGGACTTCTTCCTGATAGGAAACCATGTCTTCGAACAGTTTCATCTGTTCGACTTCCTGGAAACCGCCCTGACCAATGGTTTTGTTCGCAGCCTGTGGTGTGACCAGCAGCAGCGGTGTGTGGTTCCAGTAAGCGGTTTTTACAGCCGTCACGAAGTTGGTGATGCCGGGCCCGTTCTGCGCGATCATCATCGACATCTTGCCGGTGGCGCGTGTGTAGCCGTCAGACATCATGCCGGCGGACCCTTCGTGGGCGCAGTCCCAGAATTGGATGCCCGCATCGGGGAAGATGTCGGAAATGGGCATCATGGCCGAGCCGATAATGCCAAAGGCGTGCTCAATCCCGTGGCGCTGCAGGCACTTCACGAATGCTTCTTCGGTGGTCATCTTCATGGGGCAGTCTCCAATAGAGGCGGGGGCGTCGAATCGCCCCGGAAATGTTGCAACAGACGTTACTGTTGTGGTGGACGCTGGGTTAGGGCCAGTTGTGATCTCCGAATAAGTCCAGGCTAGTGTGGCAGTGCTTGTGCGATCAGTCCAATTCCATCCTTGATCCGATCGACGTGAATTGAGGAGTATCCAAGGCGGTAGAAGCCCTTGGGTTGATCATCCCCGGAAAAGAAAGCGTGCCCCGGTTCAATCAGTACGCCTGTCTCTTGCAGGCGTTGCGTCAGCTCGCGTGTATCCACTCCATTTGGTGCGCGCATCCAGTAGGAAGAACCGCCAAAAGCGCCCTGGCCTGCGATCTCCAGTCCGTGGGTTTCGATGGCGGCTTGCATTGCATCCCGGCGGACGTGCAACGCTGCTCCCATCTTGCGGATTTGTGCATCGTAGTGGCCCATTGAAAGGAAGTAGGCCGCAGTGCGTTGAATGTGACCCGGCGGGTGGCGCAGGACGGATGTGCGCAGTGCGCGGGCTTCGCGTACAAAGGGCTCCGAGCCAACAAGATAGCCCAGACGCAGCCCTGGGAACAGCGACTTGGAGAAGCTGCCCACATAGATCACGCGCCCGTCTGTATCCATGGACTTGAGCGCTGGTGAGGGCGGGTTGAGAAACGACATCTCAAACTCGTAATCATCTTCGACAATCAGGGCGTCCAACTCGCGTGCGCGGTCCAGCAGGGCCTGCCTGCGCGCCACGGGCATCGTCGAGGTGGTCGGGCATTGGTGGCTGGGTGTAGAAAAGATAACGTCCGTATCCGGGGGAATGCCGTCTGGCGGCAGTCCGTCCCGATCCACGCGCACTGGTGCAAGGTGGCAGCGGGATTGGTTCAGAATCTCGCGCAGAGCCGGATAGCAGGGGTCTTCGAATGCGGCGGTTCGGCGTTGGGTTAGTAGGATTTGCGCGGCCAGCCATAGCGCATTCTGTGCGCCAAGTGTGATAAGGATTTCGTCGGCGTTGGCTGAGATGCCGCGGCGGGGCAGGGTGTTGCGCTGGATAAACTCGATAAGCTGTGGATCGTCCTGATCAAAGTAGTCGGATGTCAGGGCCGCAAAGTCTCTTTGCCCCAGTGCCTGCAACGCACATTGGCGCCAGTTTGCGTGGTCAAAAAGTTGCGGGTCTGTTTGCCCATAGATGAAGGGGTATTTGAACCGCGCCCAATCCTGCGGTTTGCTGAGCGTGTGCCCGCCTGAAAAGCGCTGTCCAATGGCGCGTGTCCAGTCCACTGCATCGCCTGACGCCGGTTGTGGCTGGTAGCTTGGCGGGACGGGTGCATTTGCTGACACGTAGTAGCCCGAACGTCCGCGTGCGGTCAGGTAGTCCGAGGCGACGAGTTCAGTATACGCAAGCGTCACCGTGATCCGACTGATGCCCAGATGGGTGGCCAGTTTGCGGGTAGAGGGCAGTTTTTCACCCGATCCGAAGCGCCCAGACAGTATGCCATGTGCGATCATCTGCTGCACCTGGCTTTGCAGCGTGCCCTGATGTCCGGGCTGTAAGAAGAATGTTTCGACTGGGAGTGCCATGCCTGTAGGGTATTCTGGACCTAATCAGAAATCAATCTGGCATTAAAGTGCAGCGAAAAGAAAAGCGTCCGCACTAGTGCTTACATGCAGCAATTGCAATTAATGAGATAATTTGTATCATTATCGCCGCGGAAATGCAAGATGCTTAGCGCGATCACTAGTATGCCTTGCGCAGGTTATGATTCTCACGAAGGGCAAGGTCTTGGAACAACCAGCTCAGGCGTCAACTTTCGGCTTCAACGGCTGGTATGGGCGTTATACACGTGCGTGCTGTCCAACAACGATGCCAAGGTATCTGTTCGTGAGGACAGCGCGCCTTGTCGCAAGGTTGCCAATACAAGAACCCGGCGAAGCGGCTTCGGTAAAGGTATCTTTTGCACTGACCCGGTTCGATAGCGGTCCACATCCGGTTCGGGAAGCAACGTGAAGCCAAGCCCGTTCGTGACGCACTCCATAATGGCTTCGAGATTGTCCAGAACAACCGTATTGGCGGCTGTTTGGCGATCATGTCGCGCCATTTCGTTGGCGATGAGTTTTCCAATGCCGGTGTCTGGCATGAAATGGAAGAACGGGTGTTTGGCAAGAAGACCGCGCATGCCGTCAGCCATCAACGTGGAATGGGCTGCAAAAACGAAAGGCTCCTCGCGGATAACGGTTGCTGACAGTTCGTTCGGTAGGCCATCAGCATCGGTCAGCACGGCCGCATCGATCTGGCCAGCAAGAACCCTGTTCTGCAGGGTTCTTGAGAGGCCAGTCTCGAATTCGAATGTCGCACGTGGCGCATTCTTTTGTGCGTTGTCCAAGAAGCCGGGCAGCAGCCGCACCGCCGCTGTTGTGATGAAGCCGAGCCTGAACCGCCCAACCAATGAATCGCTTGGGCGGCAGAGTTCAATAAGGCTGTCCTCTGTTTGTAACAGCGCGGCTGCCTCATGAACGACGGACCGTCCAATGGGTGTCAGACGCGGTGGGCGCACGGACCTGTCAAAAAGCTCCACCGCCAATTCGCTCTCCAATGCTTTCATCTGCATGGAGAGCGCTGGGAGCGTCATGTTTAACTGATCTGCTGCCTTGGCGAATGATCCAACCGTTGAAATCTTGACCAGGCTTCTGAGCGCGCGTGTCTGCATAAGTTCAGAGTCTCTGAATATGTTATTAAATCTTATTCGATTGCTCTGAACTTTTGCAAGCGTACCCTTGGCGCAAAAGCCGAGGGACCCTTCCATGACACATCCGCTTGTTGACGTTGCAAAGGAATTGGCGCCCGGTTTTGAAAGGCGTGCGGCCCATTGGGACACGACCCGCAGCTATTGCTGGCAGAATGTGAAAGAGCTTGCGGATGCGGGGATCATGGGCATGTCCATCCCGCAAGAGTTTGGTGGGCGGGGCGCGAATTTCCTTGATGTGTCCATGGTTGTCGAAGAGATCGCCAAGGTCTGCACCCTGACAGCGCGTGTCGTCGTCGAAGCCAACATGGGCGGGATCAGCGCCGTCATGGCACACGGGACGAATGCGCAGAAAGCCTTCTGTGCGCCGTATGTGCTCGCTGGAGATAAACCTGCAATTTGTATCACGGAACCGGATGCGGGGAGTGCAGCCACGGAAATGCGCACAACCGCGCGCAAGAGCGGCGCCTCATATATCTTGAACGGTACGAAGCATTGGATCACCGGGGGTGGCGTGTCAAAGCTTCATCTGGTCTTTGCCCGGGTGTTGGACGAGGCAGGGACCGACCTTGGTATCGGTGGGTTCATTGTTTTTGCCGATCACGTGGCTGGAGACGTGCCCGACGGTTTTCACGTTATGGGGCGCGAGCGCACAATGGGTTTGTGCGGGATGCCAGAGGCCGAACTGTGTTTCGAGGATGTGGAGGTGGATGAGAAATGGCTTCTTGTCCCGCCGTCAGGTTTGCGACGTGGGTTTGCCGATCTGATGAACGCGTACAACTCGCAACGCGTCGGTGCTGGCACGATTGCAATGGGCGTCGCGGCAGGAGCGCTGGGCCATGCGCAGCGGTACCTGCTCGAGCGGGAGCAGTTTGGCCGCCCGCTGGCTGAATTCCAGGGACTGCAATGGATGCTTGCGGACATGGACACTCAGGTGCACGCAGCGCGTTTGATGTTGCATGATGCTGCCCGGTCACGCGGTCCTGACGGCAGTCTCTTTCCAGATATGACAGCGGCGGCGCGGGCCAAGCTCTTTGCGTCTGAGATGGCAATCAAAGTCGTCAGTGACGCGCTTCAGATGTTTGGCGCGCGCGGCTACAGCGAGCGCGAACCGTTGGAACGGATGTATCGTGACGTGCGGATGTTCACCATTGGTGGGGGAACGGCACAGATCCTGCGTACACAAATCGCGGGGAACGTCCTTGGTATCAAAACCCCTCAGACACGCGGTGGATATGTGCAGTCCCCGAGCGTTACACGATTTGTTGCGGAGTAAGAGCCGCCCCGCAACCTCAGGCCGTTTTTCGGCTGATCTGCAATCCGCGGAACAGTAGTGTGCCACCGATGGCGATCCCGATCAGGTCGGTTTGCCAGGACCCTGAGATCATGCACAGCGCACCGGCAAGGAGGATCAGGCGGATCACTGGTCCGGCCGGTCCGATAAACCAGCCCTGTACGGAGCCTGCCAACATGTAGACCCCAACCAGCGCCGTCACCATGTTGCGGAGGATGATGTACCACGGTGCCTCCATCAGTAGGCCGGGGCTGTAAAAGAACATGAACGGCACAATGAAAGCGGCAAGGCCGACCTTGAAGCTGGTGACCGAGGTGCGCATCGGTTCTGACCCGGCAATGGCCGCACCTGCATAGGCTGCCAGGGCAACGGGCGGTGTGATGGCAGAGACCACTGCGAAATAGAACACGAAGAAATGTGCAACCAAAGGCTCGATCCCGATCTCGATCAGGCCCGGGGCCACGACAGAGGCGGCAACCGCGTAGGCCGCAGTTGTCGGCATGCCCATACCCAAAATGATGGCGATCATCATGGCAAAGATGAGCGCAAGAAGCGTGCTTTGCTGAGCCAGATCGAACAGCAGGTTGGAAAAGCGCGCGCCGACCCCTGTGAGCGAAATGACCCCAACGATCAGACCAGCACAGGCGCAAACGGTTATGATCTGGATGCACATGCGCCCGCCAAGGCCAAGTGCCTCATAAATCTGACGTGGGCCCATGCGGTATGGCGTCAGCCAACTGACGACTGCCGCACTGGCAATGGCAAGTGTCCCTGCCCGGATCACGGAGTAACCTGCAAAAAGCGCCCCGATCAGGATGACGATGGGCAGGAACAGATACACTTGGCGCACTAGGTCCTTCAGCTTGGGCAGCTCGTCTGCCCGCATGCCGCGCATGCCTGTCCGGCTCGCTTCGAAATCCACCATCAGGTAGATTGAGGCGAAGTAGAGGATGGCGGGGATCAGGGCTGCGACGACCAGTTCAGTGTACGGAATGCCGGTGATCTCGGCCATTATGAAGGCGCCGGCACCCATGATCGGCGGCATGATCTGTCCGCCGGTAGAAGCGGCCGCTTCGATCGCGCCAGCTGATTGAGGGCGGTAGCCCACCTTCTTCATCAGCGGAATGGTCAAAGACCCGGTGGAGACCACGTTGCCCGCTGATGTTCCGTTGATCATGCCCATCAGCCCGGAGGCGAGGACCGACACTTTGGCTGGACCGCCGCGCGCGCGTCCTGCCACGGCGAAAGAGAAGTTCACGAAATAGTCGCCCACCTTGGAGCTCTGCAGGAAAGCGGCGAAGACGATGAAGAGGATGATGTAGGTGGAGGACACCGCCGTTGTTGGACCCAACACACCGTTGTCCGTAAACACATAGGTGAAGAAGCGTTTGGGGTCATAGCCGCGATGTTCAAGAAACCCGGGCATCCACGGCCCCATGAAGGCGTAGATCACAAACACAAGGGCGATGACGACAAGCGCCATGCCCGCCACCCGTCGCGTCATCTCGGCGATCAGCACGACGACAATAAAGGCTGCCCAGCCATTGTTCGGATCGGCAAACGGGGTGCCTGCGCGCAGGCGCAGTGACAGAGTATCGAGGCTGAACAGGACAAACCCGAAGCTTGCGACCGTGGCGACGATCAGTGCGATATCGGAGATGGTGAGTTGATTTTGGCGCGCGGGATACACCCAGCCGGTGGCCACAGCCAACAGCGTTCCACCCGCCAACGTCCAGCCAAAGATGGCCATGGTCCATTCAGGTGGAGCGGATTGTCCGGGCTCAAAGAACCACATGGCCGCCAGAACAGAACCAAGCGCAAGGGACGTGGCGACGAGCGAGACCGCGCCCAAAGCGCGAGGAAGCCGACTGGGTGTGCCACCTTCTTGTGCCGGACGAACGGAAAGTGCGGAACTCAATACAAAACCGAGGATCAGTGCCCCTGCCACATGCATGATCCGAAATGTCCATGTTTCGAGCGGGGCGATGTTCAGCACGTAGAGGTGCCAGGCACTGTACAGCGCGCACAGCAAAAAACCGACTTTCGCCAGCCACGTTGTGTTTTGCAGGTCTGGCGAATTGTCGACCTCTGAAGGCAACTTGATGTCAGAAGCGGCTTGCGTGTCGGTCATTTTCGTATCCCTCGGCACATGCAAAAACGCACCCTGCCATCAGACAGGGTGCGCCTGCGGTGTCAATCGGCGTCCAGGCCTTAGCCCTTCAGCTCATCCGGGATATCGAACCCGTTTTCCTCGAACCAGCGCACGGCACCGGGGTGCCAGGGAATGAAGGTATTCTTGTCGAAGTTTTCGGGCAGTGTTTCGACTGCGGCTTTGTGGATCTCGACCATTTTCGCGTTGTTTGTCATCACTGTCTTGACGATTTCGTAGACCATGCTTTCCGGCAGATCTGCATGTCCAACCGCAAAGTTCCACATGGAAACACTCAGCTGTTCTTCGGGTTGCGATGGATAGGTGTTGGCCGGAATCGTGAAGTCAGCAACGGGTTGCGATGCAATGACGGCTGCCTGTTCCTCTTCGGTGAAGCCGAAGAAAGTCACGTCGGTTTGTGCGTCCAACTGGCTGAAGGCGGGGAAGGGCAGACCACCTGCCCATGTTTTAACGTCGATCAAACCGTCCTGAAGTTGACCGGCGAGGTCAGAGGCCCCGCCATTGCGGAACTCGACGTCTTTGCCCATATCCGTGAGGATACGCGGCCAATAGGTTCCGGGTGTCCCTCCGGCCGGGCCAACGCCGACAACGGCCCCATCCGGGATATCTGCAAAGCTGGTAATGCCTGAGCTCGTAAGCGTCATGGCATGGAACCCTGTCTTGTACATGGGAAAGAGCGCACGCAGCTGGTCGTGTTTCAAGCCGGGGGCCAGTGCGCTGTTGCCGTTGATGGCGTCAAACGCAGGACCCATGGTGACCATACCCATGTCGAGGTCACCGGTTTGCACCAGAGCGGCGTTCTGGACAGGTCCGCCGGTCACCTCTGTGCCTCCGGGGATACCCAGCGCTTCGGACACCATATTGGCCCATCCGGCACCGTACACGAAGTATGTGCCACCCTGGCTGGCTGTGCCGACGGAAAAGCTGTCGGGCCAGTCGCTCTTGTCTTGGGCGGAAGCAACAGTACCGACCAGGCCGATCACACTGGCGAACGCAAGGGCTTTGACGCCCTTCAGTTTGAGCAAAGCAGTCATTAATTCCTCCAGTTAATGTGGCGCCATGCGCTGGCGCTTATTTTTTTGTTATCGATTGAAGGTATATCTGTGGTTGTTCAAAACAAGAGGAACAGGGGATGTCTGGCCGCCTTCACGTGGTATTGACCGGTGTTGTTCACTCACTGTTGCGCTTGTTACAATGTTCGCGGGACGCGCATCGCCATCCAACAAAAAAAGGCGGGGTCTCCCCCGCCTTTCTACTAAGCTTTTTGAGTTTGATCAGCCAAACACACGTGTGAGTGCACCATCCACCGCACCGACGATCTGGTCGATATCGTCTTTGGTCGCGATCAGTGCGGGTGAGAAACACAGTGTGTTGTTCTTGCCGGGCAGGGAGCGGTTGGTCGCTCCGATCACGACGGCTTGCTTCATGCAGTCGCCGACAACCGCCTGTACCATTTTCTCATCCGCTGGGTCGCGGCTGTTGCGGTCTTTGACCAGTTCGGCCCCAAGGAACAGACCCTTGCCACGCACGTCGCCAATGACGGCGTGCTTGTCTTTCAGCTCGGCCAGCTTGTCGAGCATGTAGTCGCCCATGGCGGTGGTGTTTTCGAGCAGGTTCTCATCCTCGATGATCCGCATGTTTTCGAGCGCCGCCGCTGGGCCTGCCGTGCAGCCGCCGAAG
Source organism: uncultured Tateyamaria sp. (assembly GCF_947496075.1). Lineage (GTDB taxonomy): Bacteria > Pseudomonadota > Alphaproteobacteria > Rhodobacterales > Rhodobacteraceae > Tateyamaria. The sequence goes on along the minus strand of NZ_CANMBJ010000004.1, from coordinate 272,756 downwards.
GTGGAGATATCGCGGAAGTAGTTCATCGGATCGCTGGTGTCGTCCTTGAACATGTCGAAGACTTCGTTGGTCGTCGCAAGGCACGAGATGGCGGCGTAGCCCGAGGCGACGCCTTTGGCCATCGTCACCATGTCCGGTTTGATGCCGTAGTGCTGGTAACCGAACCATGTGCCGGTGCGGCCCACACCACAGACAACCTCGTCGATGTGCAGTAGGATGTCATATTTCTTGCAGATCTCCTGCACCCGCTCCCAATAGCCTTCGGGGGGCACGATCACACCACCGCCTGCGGTGACGGGTTCGAGGCAAAGCGCACCCACGGTGTCGGGGCCTTCGCGCAGGATGATCTCTTCGATCTGGTTTGCCGCCCATTCGCCGTAGTTTGCGTCAGGCGCGCCGTCCTGTTCGTGCTTGCGATATTCAAGGCAGTGGGGCACGCGGATGAAGCCGGGGGTGTAGGGGCCGTATTGTGCGTTGCGTTCGTCCTGTCCACCGGCGGACAGGCACGCGATGGTCGTACCGTGGTAGTCGCGGTCGCGGTAGAGAATCTTGTGCTTCTTGCCGCCATAGCGCTTGTGGGCGATCTGCCGGACCATCTTGAAGGCTTTCTCATTCGCTTCGGACCCGGAGTTGGCGTAGTAGACGCGGTCGAGCCCGGGCATCTTGGTCAGCAGCTTCTCGGCAAAGAGCGCACCAGGGATCGAGCCTACGGTGCCGCCGAAGAAGTTCATTTTGACGATGGCGTCGCGCACGGCGTCGCCCATCGACTCGCGGCCATAGCCCACGTTTACCGTCCAGACACCACCGGACACCGCATCAATGTGCTCGATACCCTTTTGATCCCAGACACGCAGGCCCTTACCCTCAATGATGATCTTGGGATCAGCACCGGTAAAAAAGGGTTGGTGCTGTACCAAATGGTGCCAAACATTTGCGCGGTCGGCTTCGATCACGCGGCTCATATCGTTTTCGTTGAACGTACCGTCCATGGGGTCAACCTTTCGAGAGAGAGTGCGGCCCATGAAACAAAGGGCCAATCAAGCTTGCTGACGCGTACAATCGCTGAGAATCTGGTCGTAACAGTAGGGCCAGTTTGTGCCGACAAGTAAAGCCAGTTGATGTGGCTTTGGGTGTATCTTTGTAAGGGTGCCGTTCGAAATCCCCTTGTTTTCATGGGGCTGCCCGGAATTTGGGAATCCGAAAGACTTGGTTCACCTGCACAGAATTATGACAGAAGTCCCGATTTTACGTTGATCCGGGCGAGATTATCGGCTCGGATCACGCCAGCGCCGCGGCAGGCCGCGTGCGACCAGAGGCGGAACACCGCCCGACATGATCCAAAAAACGGACCTGACAGGTTCGTGGAAAACACGGGAGTACTAAGATGACATTCAAGACAAAGCTGATGGGTGCTGTGGCAGCCACCGCGATGCTGACCGGCGCACAGGGCGCCGTGGCAGCGGGCCATGGTGGTGAAATCACGGTTGCCTACTTCCTGGAATGGCCGATGCCTTTCCAGTTCGCCAAAGAAACCGGCATGTATGAAGAAGCCATGGGTGGCACCAAGATCAACTGGGTGAGCTTCGACACAGGTACCGCGATGTCGGCGGCCATGGCGTCGGGTGACGTTCAGCTGTCCGTAAGCCAAGGCATCCCGCCCTTCGTGGTCGCGGCCTCTGCCGGTCAGGACCTGCAGGTGCTGGACGTGGCTGTGTCCTACGCGGACAACGACAACTGCGTCGTGCGCGCCGACCTCGAAATTGACAAGGACAGTACTGCCGAGCTCGCTGGTAAGAAAGTAGCTGTTCCGCTGGGCACCGCGGCCCACTACGGCTTCCTTAAGCAGATGGAGCACTTCAACGTCTCCCTCGATAGCCTTGAGGTTGTCGACATGGCACCGCAGGAGGGCGAAGCAGCGCTGAGCCAGGGTGCGGTCGACATGGCCTGTGGCTGGGGTGGTGCGCTGCGCCGCATGCTGAACTCGGGCAACGTACTGCTGACCGGCGCGGAAAAAACCGAGCTGGGCATTCTGGTGTTCGACGCGACAACCGGTCCGACATCCTTTGTTGCTCAGGAAGCTGAGCTTGTGTCGCAGTTCCTGTCGGTGACGGCAGCGGCCAATGCGATGTGGGCTGATGAAGCGAACCACGCCAAGATGCTGCCTGTGATCGCGAAAGACGCTGGTATGTCCGAAGATGACGCGGCGGCCACGTTGTCGACTTTTGTCTTCCCAACTGTTGATGACCAGCTGAGCAGTGCATGGCTGGGTGGCAACGCGGCGACCTTTATGAAGGGTGTCGCGGACGTCTTTGTTGCATCTGGTTCGATCGACGCGGCGAAAGCTTCCTACACAGACAACGTGAACGCAGAGCCTCTTTCGGCTGCTGAGTAATCACGTTTTGTTTCGGGGTGGGCACTGGATATAGTGCCCACCCTTTTTCGCTCTGACCTCAGAGCGACCCACCCTGGCAAGAGGGGGCACCAATTGTCTGGACTTCTCATAAATGATATTTCGATGCGCTTTGATCTGCCGAATGGCGGGCATGTGCAGGCGTTGAAGAACGTGACGCTGGACATCAAATCCGGTGAACTGATGAGCGTGCTTGGCCCTTCGGGCTGTGGTAAAACCACGCTTCTGAACATTGTTGCGGGCTTTCTCGCCCCCACCGAAGGCAACATTCAGCTGAACGAAGAAGTGGTGCACGGCCCCGGTCCGGAACGCGGCATGGTGTTCCAGCAAGGCGCGCTGTTTGAATGGATGAGCGTGCGGGACAACGTGAGTTTTGGCCCTGACATGAAGGGCATGAGCCGCGCCGAAAGCAAGGAGAAGGTGGAACACCTTCTGGACGTGGTTGGCCTGCAGGACTTCAAGGAAAAGGCGGTTTACGAACTGTCCGGCGGGATGCAGCAACGTGTGGCCTTGGCCCGTTGTCTGGCAAATGACCCCGATGTCATCCTTATGGACGAACCCTTGGGCGCGTTGGACGCGCTGACCCGAGAAAAGATGCAGAGCCTTGTGCTGGACCTGTGGAAGGATACGGGCAAGACGATCATTCTGATTACGCACTCCGTCGAAGAGGCGTTGCTGTTGGGCGAACGCCTGCTGGTGATGGCCCCGCGTCCTGGTCGTGTGCACAAAGAATACCGCCTGCCATTTGCGGATATGGGCGTCGGCAACGATCTACGTGAAGTCAAGAAGCACAAAGACTATGGGCCGACGCGGGAAGAAATTCTCGAGATGATCTGGAACATGGAAGAAGAGATTATGGGCCGTACGGAGGAAAGCGCATGACTGGGTTACTTGTTCTTGCGCTGTATGTTGGCGCATTTTTTGGATCGTTCTTCCTCGCAAAGGCCGTGTTCAAAAGCGCCTTTGAAAAGAAGGGCTTTAACAAGCTGAAGACCGTTACCTTTGGTGACGAAAGCGCGATTACGGCAAACCGAGTGGCCTCAGTCATCTCGGTCATCACGGTGTTTTGGTTGTGGGTGGCGTTCACCAACTCTGTTATTCCGTTGCCCAAATTTCCAGGGCCGTTCTCGGGTGACATGAGCTTTACCTACACAGCACAGCTGGAAGATGGCACCACCGACGACGCGACTGTCACGATGCGGGTTTATCGTGAGGACATTCAACAAACCCTTGATGATGAGGGTAACCCGGGACGCGAACCCGAAGCGCCCGAAGTCGAGCCGGGTGACGGGTTTGCCAAGAATGACAGCCTGACCGTCGCGCGCTATTCGTTCAAGGTGGTCAACGTTTGGGCCAATGACGAGGTGTCGAAGAGAGACGGTTCGTCTATCGTTGCCATCAATGGGGAGCCTATCGCGCCGGGCGAGTCGATCAAGGTGGGCGAAGGCACAATTGGTCTGACGGACAAGGGTACGCCCACGTTCGAGCCTGCTGTGGGTCTGCGCATGGCACGTCTGTACCTGCCTGCACCCGAAGTCGTGTTCCAGCGCTTCATCTGGCTGAACAAGGAAGGCTATCAAGGCTACACCCTGCTTGAGCACACCTGGTTTTCGTTGAAGCGTGTTGTTCTAGGGTTTCTCATCGGTGCAATTGTCGGTGTCCCGATCGGTTATGCGATGGGTCTGACGGGCTGGGCGCGGGGTTGGTTTGATCCGATTGTCGAGTTCATGCGCCCCATTCCGCCCCTTGCCTTGATCCCGCTGATCATCATCTGGTTCGGGATTGGTGAGGTCGGTAAGGTTGTCTTGCTGTTCCTAGCGGCATTGTGGATCATGATTATCGCAGCGCGGTCCGGTGTTTCCGGTGTGGCCATTTCAAAGGTCCATGCGGCCTATTCATTGGGCGCGTCGAAATGGCAGATTCTGTCCAAGGTCATTGTTCCCAACTCGCTGCCCGATATCTTCACCGGTGCGCGGGTGGCGATGGGGGTGTGTTGGGGCACTGTTGTTGCGGCAGAGCTTGTTGCCGCCAATGTTGGCCTCGGCAAGATGATCGTGACGGCGTCCAAGTTTCAGCTGACCGACATCATCATCGTCGGCATCATCATCATCGGTGTGATCGGTTTTGCCATCGAAGTTGGTATGCGTGCCTTGGAAAACTGGCTGATCCCGTGGAAGGGCAAGGTCTGATCCGGGCCAGACCGGTAGAGTTTGAAGACGGCGCCCGATGTGGCGCCGTTTTTATTTGCAGTGTTGGCTCAGATAGCTTGTCATTGCTGCCCGTGTGTTCGCCCGAATATCGGTGCGGTGATAATCCTCGACAAATCGGCCATAGAGTTGTTCGCCTGCAAAGAAGGGGAAGGTTGTGTCATGTTCGATCTGTGGCAGGACGCCACTGGACAGGAAAGCCTGAACATCCTGCGTTGCCAACCCGTGGGTCCGCTCGCTGGGTCGGGCGCTATCGTGGATTTGTTGCCAAACAAGGAACCGCGCCGCTTCGCGCGCCAAGGCACCCCAGTATTCTCCCTGGACGTCGACGCCACAGATGGTGCCGCGGTGGTAGTGCGCATTCATGCCCACATAGTCTCCGTGTGAGGCGGCTTGAACCACTGAACATCCTTTGACGTGATCCTTCTGGACGCGCAGCGCGGCGATCATCCGATCGAGGAGGGCACGGTCCTCCGGCGCAATTGCATCGTGATCGCGGGACAAACAGCGCTTGATCCAGAACCCCGGCCCGAAGGTTGAGCTGCGTCGCCGATCGCCCGGGTAAGTCGCGAGCCAGCGGCCTGCATGTTGCAGGAGTTTCTGACGCGAGCGCCCTTGCGCACCTGCAATTTTCTTATCAAGCCGAGGACCAGGAGCGTGTGACAGGATTGCGATCCCGTCCTCGGGCCATGCCATCAGGCAACGGTTCGCTTGACAGTCGCTATCAGCAAACGTTTTTTCCAGTCTGAATAGTTCGCCGTTCAAACTGCGTACCGTGTGTGCGCGAGCCTCGTTGAAGAAGCGCTTGATCACGACCTTTTCGCCATTCAGCTTTGTGCTGAACACCCAACTTTTGGCTGAGAATTTGAGCGTTTCGAGAATACGAACCGATCGGACACCGGGACGATCTTTCAAATAACGGGTTAATGTCTTCGCCGCACTGATTTCGGTGGATGCAGGTTCGAATTCCTACGGGGCAGCGCGCAAGCCCAGCCGGTCCGGTGAAAAACCCTGATTCGTGAAGACCTGAAGGATATCCATGTCCAAATTGGGGTGGTCGAGGGCGAGGCAAAAGGTGCTGAAGTACCAGTACAGAAAATGTTGGTAATCATGTTGCGCAGACAGCGCACGAGTAAGATGGTCGTGGAATTTTTCGGGATCGATTACTGTTTCGCATACGTGGTGGAAGTCCGACTTGCCGAACAGAATGGCGGGCTTGTGATGAAGGAAACCTTCCAGTGCCACGGCCGAATTAAATGTTACTGTGACAGAGCACGCAGCCAAGATGTCGTGGATGTTTGCGTGTGTTGGGATCAGTTTCAAACCTTCGGCTTGCAGGGCATGGATCATCTGCTGTTCAGCCTTGGGGTTGAAAGACGGGTGCGCCTTGATCACCACCGGCCGATCCTTTGCCTGAGCGGCGACACTGCGCACCATGACCTCAGGATCGCAATGTGCGGTGCCCCAACGTTGTGGTGTGTCACCTTGGAGGAAGATGGCAACACAACCTTCCGGGATTGCGCTACGCTCTTTCGGCTGGTCATAGCGAGACCACCTTCTTTCAACAAAACGGTGTTGCAGATTGTCCCAGAGTTTTTGTGCTTGCCCTTGATCGATTGTCGCTGGATCAAAACGGGCATGCCCGGCAGAGCTGTGGGCCAGCACGCCGCGCGGATCAAGATGGTAGAACGGCGGCAGTTAAGCGAGTGTAGTGTTCAGCACGCCTGGTTGTTGGACCAGTCCGTTTTCGACGATGTGTAAGCAATCCGATTCCAGCAGGTCGGACCAATCCGTTCTAAGCGGATCGCGCAGGCGTTCGTCGCGACTGCGCACCTCGATGTTGCCCCCTCTTGCCGCGATCAAATCCTGAATACGCGCATGCAGCCCAAGGTGTGGCTGGTGATAAAAGGTTCGCGAAAACCTGTGGGAAAGGTGAAGGACGACTTTGGACGTCACGGATCGTTTGGCTCGTGCTGGACTGATGTTGCCTTTGGAGTAGCGGCTTTTGCGTTGCCTGTCCAAAACTGCATTAACGTTCGCCGTCAGACGAAGGACATGACTTTTTTAAGTTTCAAATCCCTGATGCCTTCACTACGTTCGCCATGATGATTGCCATCGATTTGGATACCCCAGCCAACGCTGACATACAGGCGCTGCTTCTGCGCCATTTCGAGCTGATGCGTGCATCGTCGCCTGAGGAAAGTTGTCACGTTATGGAACCTGGCACTTTGCTGGAGCGTGATGTGGTACTGTTTGCTGCACGCGAAGGTGAGATTGTCATGGGTGTGGGGGCAATGGCCATCATTGAACCCGGCCATGGCGAGTTGAAATCGATGCACACGGCAGCCGAAGCGCGGGGGCGTGGCGTGGCGCGCGCCGTGCTGAAGGCGTTGCTGGACCACGCACGGGGCATTGAACTGACCCGCGTCAGCCTTGAAACAGGATCGGCGGATATGTTTGCGCCCGCCCGCGCGCTTTACGCAGCGCATGGATTCACCGAGTGCCCGCCCTTTGGCGACTATGTTGTGGATCCACTGAGTGTTTTCATGACACGGCAGCTTTGAACGCTTGCCCTGTAGGCCGCACTGCGGCATGACAACACCAGCGGTCCCTTAGCTCAACTGGATAGAGCAGCTGACTTCTAATCAGCAGGTTGAGGGTTCGAGTCCTTCAGGGATCGCCAATAATTTCAATTGCCAATGTAGCATAAGATTGCACGAATTCTCGGTTTGTTCTGCACACCCCAAGTCAAGTAAAAAAGCTACTACGTCAGACTTCACTGTGGATAAGCCCCGCAAGTGACTGATTTTACTTGCAACCTAAAAAATTCTTAGGGCGCTTTACGTCAAGATATGACCTTTGCTGGACTGTATTCGAAATCGGTAATTCTGATTGCCATTGATCTCATTGGCGTTGAAACAGTGCCGGAGTGGTATCGCACTCTGATAAAGGCGAAGCCTCAAGGGCATCGTTTTTGCTTTCATTGAGCCGGAAGGTCCATCCTTCCCTGCGGGCTTGGCAAATGTCTACATCAACACCTTGAGTGCCGTCACAATGTTACACGCATCAGGGCGGATTGCAGACCTTCGCTGCAGACGCGACCTGAAATCAACTGCCCCCAAAGCGGACGTTGAAGCTGGCAGGCGGGATGTTCTGGTCTTGGAGGGCGGAAAGCGGTTGTTCGCTGCGGGTGCCAACGCCACCTATCCGAACGAATGAACGTCGGCACGCCGCGCATGATGAACAGGTCACTCACGACATCGATGACATTGCCTGAGTTGAGCTTGCGGTGTTTAGGAAAACGGAAGACCCAGGATGGTTATCAAAGAACTGAAGCCAGGGGAGATTGCACGAGTTTACGGCAAACTTAGCTGCTCAAAGGGCAAGGTATGCCGCACCTTGATGCAATACGGCAGATTACAAACGCAATGAAGGTATATTTGTCAGGCTTTCGGAAATCAGATGGCTTCCAGCTCGGTTGTTACGAAGCTTTCCTAAAATGCACAAAAGGACAAAAAATACCACTTGAGGCTTCGCTTGCGGTAACCCCGAACCGGCGCGCAAACCGATACCACAGAGGGCAAGCGCTTGCTCTGCACATCGGACTGTGGTGTTCCAATTCACTTGACGACAGGTACTGACATCTTGATCGCGGCGTCTTGGGGCACAGCCGTCAGCATTTCGCATCGTCCTATAAGACGTGCATTTTGTCGATCCTCGTTGAATTTACTCTCAATCTTTCCCCGCGCCGCTCTAGCCATAGTGGCAGCCATCTGCGGGTTCTGAACAAGTGAAAGGATGTTTGCGTAAAGCCCTTCCACATCCCTCTCGTCCGAAAGAAAGCCGGTGTCGCCGTGGGAAACAAGTTCCGGTATTCCAGAGTGGCGGGTCGTGCAGACCGGAGTACCTAGCGCCATCGCTTCCATCAGCGTCACGGGGATACCCTCCTGATCGCCATCAGCTGCGGTTACACTTGGCGCCAGCAACGCATCGGCCTTTGACATGCGTTGCAACACCTCTTCATGGGGCAGGGCTCCCACAAAACTCACACGGCTCTCGAGCCCTGCCAGCGCGACCTGAGCTTTCAGTGCTGCCGCCAGGGGGCCTTCGCCGCCTATGTCATAACGCCAATCAATCTCGGGATGGCGGTCATGCAGAAGAGCAAGTGCGTCAATGGCAACATCAAGGCCCTTCTTTTCAACCAGTCTGCAGACACTGAGAAATCGCAATGCGCCCTCGCGGTCTGGGATCGAGAACTGATATCGCGAAACTGGAATCCCGAGATGATGGCTTTCAACGCGCGCGTCAGGGGCTCCGCAGGAGATCAGCTGTTTTGCGAAGGGAGTGTTGACCGTCAGATGAAGATCACCTTCGGCAAAGAGGTCCTGGTAGCGTGCCATGCGGTCTCGGCGTAGCTCGACACTGACATCGCGACCGTGAAAAACGGTCACCAATGGCGGTCGCTGTCGCCATCCGCGCTGTGCCCTTGCCACTGCAGCCCCCCGATAGCCGAAGTGGGCGATGACGAAATCAGCGTCGATCTGGCGGCGCCAAGCATCCCGATCTAGCCGCGCAACCAGCCGATCACGCAGCGCGGTCGGAAGAAATGTCAAAAGACTGACCTTGGGCGACGGCCAGATCACGATACGCACCCGGCGAAGCGCTTCCCGATCCTCGGGCGACAAGAGGGTATCCGCTTCCATGGCTTTGCAGATCACGGTGACATCATGCCCGTTGCGCACGGCATGAAGCACCTGCGAGGTCACGAAAGTCTGCGACAGCGCCGGAAAGCTAGAGACGCAGAAGCTGATCTTCAAAACAGAGCTCCGTATCCCACCGCGCCGTCCGGGATCGGCTGTTGCGGCAGGGCTGTCTCGAGTGTTTGGATGAATGTCCTATACTGCTGCTCGAAATCCAGTTCGGGTCGGCGCGCATAGGTTACCGCCCGTTCGGATAGGGTGGTGTAGGCGTCCGTATCGGACCATAGTTCTCGAAGCGCTGATACCCAATCTTCAATCGATGCATCGTGTGGCAAGACCACACCGCCCGGCCCGATCGCCTGGGGCAGACCGCCCCGGTCGGAGCCGATCACTGGAATGCCGCTGCAATGTGCCTCTGACGCAACCCGGCCCCACGCCTCTTCCCATTGGCTTGGCGCAAGAAGGATATTTGTCCGTCCGTAGACTTTGGACATGTCAGACGTTCGGCGCATGAATGTGACGTTCGAAAGGGCGTCGATTTCAGTCATGATTTGCTTGAACTGCTCATCCCAGAGCGTCCAGGCTTCTACGAACAGGAAGGGGATGTCCGGGCAGGCGCGGGCCATGTCCCGCGCTATCTCGTAGCCCTTCTTGGGGTGGATATTGATCAGTGTCACAAACTCGCGCGTGGTATCGCAGCGATACTTCTCAAAATCTATTGTTGGGGTGATCACCGTGCAGTCAATGCCGTAGGCGTCGCGATATGCCTGTGCCGTGAAATCGGAATTGGCGATGAAACGCGCGCCTGGAATGGTGCTGACATCTCCATCGTTCTCATCAAATTCTACATTCCGCAGATAAAGAACAACAGGTACGCCCAAGCGTGCAAAAGCGTGCCCAAGTGCTGCTGATCGCCGGGTCTGGATCACCACGACATCGGGCCTGAATCTTGCCACCGCGGCTTCGATCCGCACCGGATCCAACGGCTCCCATGTGCGCATGACTTCGTAGCCTTGCGTACGGTCGATGCTGAATGGCCGACCTGTCATTTTCCGCTGCACCTTCATGCGGAACCCAAACACACCGCGCCCGGAAAACCCGCAATAGACGGCGGCGGTGTGGCCCTCGGCCATGCTCTGTCGAATAAGATGATCGGTGCTGTTCTGTGTGCCACCGCTGGCTTCCGGCAGCCATCCGTTTCCACCAGCAAAGAGAATACGCATGACGACTCCTATGTTGTGCGGGTCGCGACGACCCGTGAGTGGCAAATGGGGGGCGGTCTGTAACAGTCTTTCCAAGTCACCCCAGACCCACCCCGCGTTCGGCCAGCGCGCGCTTAAGCGCTGCGCCAGCGGATTTGGCGGATGCCTGAAGCCGCGGAGCGGCCTCTTCCTGTTTGGCCGCGACCTCGTCAAGGGAGACGAGCCAGTCCAGCACCCGGTTGGTAAACGACGCCGGCTCAATCTCTCCGATTGGGGTCACGAGTTCCGGCAAACCCAGTTCTTCGAAGGTTTCCTCGAATTTCGGCTCGTAGGATATCGGCAGGACCGGGGTGTTCGCGCAAATCGACAGAATTGCCATATGCAGCCTGCAAGCAATCAGACCGTCAAAGGTCTGCAAGACCTGGATCAACTCGTGTGGCGTATGAAAATCGCGGTTTACCCTGACATGGGCGGCAACATCTGGTGGTAGCTCGGCAACGAATTCGGCGGCAACCGCGGAATCGTCCGTCCAGTATTCGGGGATGCCCTGACAGGTCGATATGAAGGTAATTTCGGCACCCTTGTCGCGGACCAGGGTGGTGATTGCCGCAAGAATGGACTGCCTGAAATGGGCAGCCCCTGTTTCGGTGTCGCGGGCACCATAAAATTTGAGTTTGCGAACCGCCACGGCGATGCGCAGCCGATCATCCTCTCTACGACCTGACCGCTGGCGTCGGGCCGCAAGTGAGGTCGGACCTGATGTCCAAAGGGCAAAGACTGAATCGGACACGGTTTTGATGTGATCCGAACGCCCGATCAGGGCGTGCACATGCGCCTTCGACGTGTCGTGACGCACGAGGATCAGTTCCATCTTGTCCAATTGCGGCGCCAGATGCCTTGATCGAAAGTCATCGGCAAAAGCCTCGAAGGACTGGGTGAATGCAGCGACCGGCTTGCCCAGCTGATAGTCCTTGTGAAACTCAACTATTCGTCGACCGTAGTCATATTTGCTCAGCAGATATGTGCCGCCGGTGGTAAGAACGAAGTCGGCATCGAGATAGGGTTGGATGGCGCGCATCACGGGTGTCGGCAGCGGCAGTCCCACCGACGCCAGTATCCGCGTTAGGGTTACGGACGCCGACATGTAGACCTTTCGCACCATCAGATATCGGCGGTACTTCCCGAAGAGGGCCGCCGCGAGTCGAATGGACGGAGCGCGGTCCATTAGAAAAGATGGCAACGGGATGAAGTCGATGTCCGGGTAGTAGCGTGCGATGCTTGGCATGCCGGAGTCGGCAAACCTAAGCTCTGCATTCGGGAAGCTTTCAGTGACGATTTCGCGCAGGGCAATGCCGATCGCACTGTCGCCACCGTTCATGAAAACACAGTTCTCGATGATGATACGCATGTCAGATCGCGCCTTTCTCGGCACGCATGCGCTGTGCCATCGCGGAGAGGCCGCGTACTTCGGCAAGAACCTCACGACCGAAGGGGGTGAGGGCCAAGAGACCCGCAAACATGGCGTAGCAAAGTGCAGTGCCGCTCAGAAGCCGCAACACGGCAGTCTCGGGTAACAGGTCCTGAATGAGCAGCATCGCTACATAGGTCAGCATGCCCGCACAGAACAGCGGGGCAATGCGGCTGCGTATGCTGTCAAACCCGATCGGTCCCTTGCGGCAGATCAGGACCCAAAGCGGGATCAGTTTGGCCATACTGGCTGCCGCATAGGCCGAAGCCATCTGTACCACGCCGTACTGCACGCTCCACAAGAAGACTGCGCAACTGATCAGCGCTGATGTGAGCCCCCACCAAGCCATCTCGGTGGTCCGTCCCTGGCTGATGAACAACCATCCTGTCGGATTTGCCAAAGCCTGTGACAGACCCGCGATCCCCAGAGCAGCGAAGATCGGCGCGCTTTCCGCCCATTGCGCGCCCAGAAGAAACGGGACTGCCGTATCCGCCATTGCGGTCAGGGCTGCGACAGCGGGTAGAACGGCGAGTTGCATCAATCCGAAGACGCGGAAAAACATGTGGGCATAGCGCTGCGGTTCGTCTTGTAGCCGGGACAGAACGGGCACCATGACCTGCGACAGCGGCTGTGCGACGCGGTTCAGGGGAAACAGCAGCAGCTTGTAGGCCCGGTCATAAAGCCCGAGGGCCGCTCCGCCCCAAACCCGCCCGATCAGGATGCTGTCGAGGTTGCGCGAGAAGAAATTTGCCAGCTTGAAGCCGGTTACGCCTGCTCCGAAGCCAACCAGATCTCTGGTGCCTTCGGCGACTGCCGGGCGGGACGGGGTCCAGGGCACCCAGAACCACACCATGACCGCGCCGATAAGCCCGCCTGCAATCGTGCCGGCAACCAATGCCCAGGGGCTGGGATCAATAAGTGCCCAACCGATCGAGACCGACAGGGTCGTGACCGCAACTACACCGGCGTTTATCGCAATACGGCCAAAAGCCATTTGGCGGTTCAAAAGGGCGAAGTGCTGGGCGCCCAGGGCCGTGACGACCATATTGAGCGCCAGGGCCCGGATAAGCCATGTCAGGTCCGGTTCGTTGTAAAACTGTGCCACGAGCGGTGCCATGAGCATCAGGAAAACCGTCAGCGCGACGCTCAAGCTCATGTTGATCCAGAAGAGCGCATTCAGTTGTCCATATGTCAGGCTGCGCCGCTGAATGACCGCTTGCAAAAGACCCATGTCCCTGAACATCGAAAGGAACGCGATTATTGGGCCGATCATTGCAATCAGGCCGATGTCCCGAGGCGTCAGTAATCGGGATAGGACAATCACTGATCCGATCTGACACCCTACGGTGACCCCTTGGCTGAGCGCTGTATGGAACGTGCCGCGTGCAACGGTGCTACCATAGCTGCTCTGCTTTGCGGTTTCGACAATCGTGTCGGGCGGATGCTGTGCCATGCCGTGTCTCAAATGAACCGGCTTTGTGCCGTTGGCTCGACCTGATCACAGTACGCCGCTGGACACCCGCCCTTTTGCAGTTGCAGCATTCCTTTCAGCAGCTTCTCGCCCGCCCGCGGTCGGCAAGAGCAAGATCCTGCAAGAAATCTAGGCTCATACCTGTCCAGCTGCTTCTCAAACCGGCAACGCTGACGTGTTGATGCCAGGGCGGCCGGATTATCCTGCGATGCTCGTTTTCTTGCTTATGGCGGGGCAGGGAATCGGCTGGCCTTCGCCTCCTTCGGGGACCCCCTTTGACTTGCTCCAAGCGCCATGGGTACTCCGAAAACGCTCCGCTAGCGCTAGGTGGCAGAATGAAAAAGACGGGTGTTGTACCCCAAAGCAGTGCACGAGACCACTCGTCGGATCACGGGCCCCGGATCTTGTATCTGGCGCACGACCTAAGCGATGCAGCCATTTGGCGACGGGTCGAGATGTTGCGCTTGGGCGGTGCGCAGGTGACGCTTGCAGGTTTTCGGCGCGGTGAGGGCGCGTTGCCCGGAGATGCGCTGGTTCTGGGGCGGACTCACAATGCGAGAATGCTGCAGCGCGCGCTTGAGGTGCTGCGACAACGTTTGAGATTGAAGCGAAACCTTGCTGGTGTTGGATCTTACGACATCCTTCTTTGCAGAAATCTTGAGGTGCTGGCCTTGGCGGTCCCGCTTCACCGAACATCACCGAGCGGGCACCCCGCTACGTTGATCTACGAAGTCCTCGATATCCACCGGCTCATGGTGGGGTCTGGGTGGGCAGCGCGCGGCCTGCGATGGCTGGAACGTCGCCTGTGTCGGGATGTCGATAAGCTGATCGTGTCGTCTCCCGGTTTCTTGCGGGAGTATTTCGACGTGTATCACCGCCCCGGGGTCCCGGCCTTGTTGGTCGAAAACAAGGTCATGACCCAAGACCTCGGGGAAATGCCCATCGTCCAGCCACGCCCACCGCTCTCACCTGCTGAGCCCGTTCACATCGGTTGGTTTGGTATTCTCAGATGTGCGTTTTCGCTGCGATGCCTCGATGCGCTGACCCGCGCCAGTCCGGGGCGGTATCGGGTCGTGTTGCGCGGTCGTCCGGCGCTCGACGAGCTGACTGACTTCCATGATGTTGTAGCGCGAAATCCTGACCTCATTTTTGGTGGCCCCTATCGATACCCCGAAGATCTGAGCCAGATCTATGGCGAGGTCGATCTGGCTTGGTTGGTCGACCGATACGACGCGGGAAGCAATTCGGATTGGCTGTTGCCGAACCGACTTTATGAAAGCGGCCTGAATCAAGTACCCGCAATCGCACTCGAAGGAACCGAGATCGCACAGCGGCTGCGCGCTCTCGAGATCGGGCTGATACTTCCGGAGGCCAGTGAGGCCGCTGTCATAGAAGCATTGGATGCGATGGACGACGAGCAGCTTGCTGACCTTCGGGCGCGGCAGCGGTCCGTCCCATCTGACACCTGGCGCGCTAGCGAAGTCGAGGCTCGCGCACTGGTGGAGGAAATCGCCCCCACCAGCGAGGCCACGGTGGAAAAGACGACCGATCTTGATCGCGGCGGCGTTCTAATCGTCATACCGACGCTGAATGAAGCCGCGTATATTGCGGGCGTCATTGACGGGCTCAAACCTTTTCTCGACCGGCGTCTGAGTTGCGATGCGCCGACCCGCCTCGTCATCGCCGATGGTGGTTCTACAGACGGGACCGTCGATATCGTGACTGATCAGATTGCCTCCGTGTCGCGGTTCGATATTCATGTGCTGCACAACTCGGCCCGCTTGCAAAGCGCGGGCGTCAATCGTGCTTGCGAAGCGTTTGGCGAGGACATGCGCTGGCTCGTACGTCTCGACGCCCACTCGGTCTATCCTCAGGACTACGTGGATGTGCTTCTGGAGGAGGCGGAGCGCACAGCTGCGCAGAGTGTCGTTGTCGCCATGCATGCGACCGGAAACACACTGGTGCAGCGCGCCATCGCTCTCACTCAGAACGCGCGTCTGGGCAACGGCGGTTCGGCGCACCGAAGCGCTGGCTCTGGCACATTTGTTGATCACGGGCATCATGCACTGATGCAGCTCGCGGCTTTCCGCACGGTCGGCGGCTATGATGAGAGCTTCTCGCACAATGAGGATGCGGAGCTGGACATGCGCCTGACCAAGGCAGGCTATAAGATATGGCTCACGTCGCGGACTCGGTTGGACTACATGCCTCGAAAGACCCTTCTGGCTCTGGCGCGGCAGTATCTCAACTTTGGCAGCGGTCGTGCCCGCACGGTACTGAAACATCGCCTGAAGCCACGGCTGAGGCAGATGGTTATGGTAGCCGTCGCACCTGCGGTCGCGGCCTCCGCTCTGGCCTTCGCGGTTCCTGTCTTCGCGCTGCCCGCTGCGGTTTGGGTTGCGGCTTGTCTGATCGGCGCGTTCGGATTGGCCTATGCGCGCCGTGATCCACTTGCTCTGGCAGCAGCGCCCATCGCCATGATCATGCATTTTTCCTGGTCACTGGGTTTCTGGCGGCAGCTGCTGGTCCCCAAAGTGACCCCGCACCCGCCAGAGCCGATCACGGAGGTACCCGGTGCAGGTGCCCCGCTCGACGTTACCGTTGCCGTGGGCATTTGTACCTTCCAGCGCCCCTCTTTGATTGAGACGCTTACCTCTCTTGACGCACAGGCTTTGCCCGATGGCCTGAGGTTGTCCATCATCGTTGCCGATAATGACATCACGCCAAGCGCGAAGGAGGCCGTTGCCACGTTCTCGAAGCAGACAAGGCACCTGATCACCTATGTGCACGCGCCGTCGGGCAACATCTCGATCGCGCGGAACGCCATACTGGATAAGGTTGACCGTCAAGGTCTGCAAATCTGCGCGTTTATAGACGATGACGAATTGGCGCATCCGAAGTGGCTGGCCAAACTGTTTGAGCGGCTGTCGACCGGAGGGGCCGACGTGGTGGTTGGGCCAACCCGCGCTGTCTATGCCGTTGAGGCGCCGGAGTGGATGCGGCACCTTCGGATCCACGACACCCAGCCCGAACTCGGGCCCGATGGCCGGCCAATCGCCGGGCACAGTTGCAATGTTCTGATGGATCTCGGGCATCCAGCGCTGGCTGGTCGTCGTTTTGATCTCGACCGCGGGGTCTCGGGTGGCGAAGATACAGCGTTTTTTGCAGATGCCATGCGTGCTGGTGCGCGACTTGCCTTTGCGCCCCTGGCCCATGTCGACGAGACGGTACCTGAATCGCGGATGACGTTTTCCTGGTTGTTCCGGCGCCGCTTTAGAATGGGCCAGACCCATGGCAGTCTGTTGCGCAGAGCCGATGATCCGACGAAGGGCTGGGTGGCCTTGCCGTTGGCGGGTGCAAAAGTCGCGTATTGCGCCATGCTTGCCCTTATGACTTTGCCCTTCGACAGATATAGAAACGCCAACCTGCTACGGGGTGCATTGCATCTTGGGACGATGTCATCCTTGCTGGGTTTGCGCACTGTCGCGATCTACGGTCACACACAGCGTGACCGCGACGGGCTACCTTCAAATTGAAGGCGGAAGGTGATCAGCTGCTTCAGCTGACATGCCTCAAGTGGGGTGGCCGGTAATCTTCTTGCGCGAGAGCCGGCAAAATGTAATTGGTTGGAAACCTCTGTTCGTCAAAAACACGAAACGATTGATGGCTGTGCCTCAACCGTATCGCAAATTCAGCATCTGGAGCGTTGATGCGAATATCAGTTTTTTTGATAGCTCTCCTTGTTTCAGGCCTCGCTGCGACAGTTTTGGGTATCCTGGCTGGATTCAAAGCCATTACCCTCGTTCTGTTTGTGATTGCGGTCGTCGTGGCGGTGCAGTTGGCTTATCTCGGGTTGATAGCGCTGCGCGTCGCGGAACGAAAACACGAGATCTCGCAGAGCGGCAAAGTGACTCGAAAAGCGTCCTCGAAACACGCATCTTCAGAAAGCGATCTCTGACGCGGCAAACTGCTAAACTTGCCATCATCAGCGGCGGTTAGATGCCTGTTGATCGCCAACGTCCTTTATCTGTCATAGACATGGTTCACGCGTAGATTATTGTTTTCATGGCGTCCCGGTGGGCGTTGCTCCAAGATTATCAGACAGAGGGCCTATGCAACGAAGCGTAACGGTCATCATTGCCGCCTATAATGCGCAAGACACGCTTGCACGGGCTATCCGATCCGCATTGTCCCAACCCGAGACCCTTGAGGTCATTGTGGTAGACGACAAGTCGCTGGATGCGACCGCCGCCGTCGCATTTGAAGAGGCCAAGGCCGACGCGCGTGTCCGGCTTCTCACTGCGGAAATCAACCAAGGGCCGGCGGCGGCGCGCAACCGGGCTTTGGACGCTGCCACCGCCGACTTTGTCGCAATTCTGGACGCTGATGATGTGTTCCTGCCGGGAAGGCTCAGCCGCCTCATGGCCTGTGATGACGCTGAGATGCTGGCGGACAATATTGCTTTTGTCACAACCGACAGGATCGGCGGGCTGATGGATCGGACATGGCCTGACATCACACCCGATTTCCAGACGCTGGGGATCACGCAGTTCGTCCTCGGGAACCTGCGCAGAAAGAATGTCGCCAGAGGTGAGCTTGGTTTTCTCAAGCCTGTGATGTCACGCAAGTTTCTGAACCGTCACGGTCTGCGATATGATACCCGCCTGCGGCTCGGAGAGGACTACGATCTTTTTTTGCGTGCGTTGCTTGCTGGCGCGCGGCTGAAATTTACACGTCGCCCTGGATACGCAGCCGCGATAAGAAGGACCTCGCTCAGCGCGCAGCACGGTGCGGCAGAGCTTTCTGAAATGCATGATCGGCTGGTTGCTCATTTGCAAATGGATGGGCTGTCTCCCGCTCTCACTCAAGCCATGCAGGCGCATCGTGATGAGGTTCGGCGCAAACGCGACCACCGTGTGTTTCTGGATCTGCGCCGCGAAAAGGGGGCTTGGGTCGCCTTGCGTTACCTGTTTGGTGCCACAAACCGGATCTGGCCGATCGCACGCCAAATCATGTCGGACAAACTCGGATGGACTGCTATGGCCGGTGATGCGGCACCGGCCATTGATGTCAGGTTGCTCTTGCCGCCAACAGGACAGCCGTCAGTTGCGGTCCACCAATAGTGCGACCTCGGCGCCGGGCGGGACAGCTGCATGCCTAGCATTTTCACGTTTGAGCCGTACGTGGGCTGACTTCCAGAGCGGGACATACCCAAGGGCGTCCAGACCTGCGGCACCATCAGCAATAATATCGGATTGACCAACGCTGGCGAGACGTGCGAGGCGGCTGGCCAAGGCCCGATGCGCGCTCCAGTCTCGTTTGGAACTGTCTTGCGCGGTCACTGGAATGCGCAATGCACCCGGGGACGCTGGGATCTGCTCAACCATATCGGTTTCGGCGAGCACAATCGTGTGCGGAAATACCCGCCGATCCATATTATTCTCTGACCGCCTGCGCCTTTTCCGATCCAAAAGGCTGGTTACGAGATCGCCGATGAGCACTGGATCGCGCAGGACCCGCCCCGCAGCGTCAAACACCTTACGCGTCTTGATCGCATCGACAAGCCTTTGATACCGAAGCGCACGATCCAGTGCCGCCCCACGTGCGCGCAGGGCCTGCTGCAGATCGGGAGTATTGGTATGGAGTCTGGCAGCGTCGGCTGCCAACCGCTGATGGGCCTTCAGAAGACCCAACAGGACGGGCATCGACAGACGATTGGATATCGATTTTCCGTGCTGACGATAGAGATAGAGCGGCGCCGGGATGACCAAAAATCTGGCATCTGCCAACAGCAATCGCGCGTACAGGTCGAAGTCTTCGCCAACCCTCAGTGTTTCGTCATAACGCAGCGAACCAAGTGTCTGGCGATGGATCATCGGCTTGAGATAGCCAAATGATCCGAGGCCCGAGGTAACGCCGTCGCTCCGCACCAGTTCAGCAGGCGTCAATTGCAAGGACCCGGTCAGATGCCTGCCATCAAGCAACGTGCGCCCGGCCAGCGGCGCCGATCCGAAGCTCACCAGATCATCAGCGATGACATTGGCCCCAAGCGCACGTGCGGCCGCCAGCAGCCGTTCGATCCGCCGAGGATGCAGGAGGTCATCGGCATCCACCACGGCTACCCATGTTCCCCGCGCGGCATCAAGGGCTGTATTTCTGGCACCGGCCGGGCCGACATTGTTGTCCCTGGCGATAACTCTCAGCCTTTTATCGCCGGATTTCAGTCGCTCCAGGATCGTCAGGCTGTCATCATCAGAAGCATCATCGGCCACGATCAGTTCGAGGTTCTGGTACGACTGTGACAGAACGGAGGTAACCGCTGCCTCCAAATGGCGCGACCCATTGAAATTCGACATGATGACGGACACCAAAGGTGCCTGCGCCATATGTTGAGACGGAGCAGCATCCGAACTGTTGTCGGGGACACAAGCCCGTTTTCCGGTATCTGTGGAGCACGTCTCGGCTCGCGTTACAGTGCCGCTGGGCAACGTCATTCCCCGGTCCGGCAAACTCGCGTGACCGGATTTTTCGATCATGAAGTCTCGCTTGAACGCATCGCCGCAGGTAGGGTCTTGGCAAGGATCGCCATATCAGATGCATTGCTGAAACGCTCGACATACAATCGATCATAAGCCACACGGCGCCTGTAAGTGGTGCTGTTGCGTCCACTTACTTGCCAAAGGCCCGTGATGCCGGGACGGGAGCGCAGATAGAAGCGTCGTGATTTTCCGTACAAACGTAGTTCGTCTGCCGGGACCGGCCGTGGACCAACGAGGCTCATATCCCCGCGCAGGACATTAAAAAGCTGTGGAAGTTCATCAAGGCTGAGTTTCCGCAGCACGTGGCCGGTTGCGGTGACCCGCGGATCGTCTTGTAGTTTTCTGGTCTCTTCCCACTCACAACGTACATCTGGATACCGCTGGAAATGCCTCTCCAGAACGTCATCGCCGTTGATGACCATCGTTCGAAACTTCAGACAGTTAAAAGGTCGATTGCCATATCCGACACGCCGATGGCGATAGAGAACCGGCCCCGATGACGAGGCATAGACCAACAGCATCAGCCCGAGGAGTAGTGGGGACAGCACAACCAGCATGGTGAGTGCAACTGTGACATCCATACCCCTCTTTATCGTTCCTCCGAGGGGCGTATCTCTGTTCCGGAAACCAGCCCACGCTGCGGTAGTTGCACCTCCAGCAGACGGGACGCGATGTTCAGGGTGGCCAGGTTCTACTTCGATCGATTTCATCATCTAGCATCCTTGTTTCTGGTCATCTCCGCGGTACGCCACCAAAACAAAATCGGATGAGGGGCCACTACCTTTTCCCCTCAACGTGTCCGCCGGTATATGCTGTTTTGCACAAACTGAGATTCAGACTGCTCGTCCCGACAATCCATGGGATTCGCGCAAAAAGCGTACGACAATTGCTGCGGTTGCAGTATGTCGGTTGTTGGTACAGGCGAGGCACCGCCGACGTTAACCTGCGCTTTCGCATGGTTTTCGCACATTCGGGCCATGTGCTCGGGCATCTGTTGCTTTTCAATCGATCACACTGCACGACACATCAGCACATTGAGAACCTGGGAACGCTCCTGATCGGGCCTTGTGACCGTATTTGTGATGGCGACCAAGCTCATCCGCACATTGTAGAATCAGTTGGCTGTCGGATGTGAAAAATGCCTTGAAAACAGCGCCATATGTGATTTTTTCAGCGGTACGCCTGTCTCCGAGGGGCTCTTGCGCCAGGATCAGGACGTTCGGTTGTCCAAGACCCGGCAGCACACTACGAGATGTTGTATGCCGTCCTAATCCACACGTACCGATATCTCCTGGCCCCGCCACCCAATCATGGATGTTCCGATGCACACTGCAGGTACAAAGACTGATCGCCCTCTACGCATTCTCTTTGGCAGCGCCCATCCGCATTTGCCCCAAATGTACGGCGGCGCACAGTCCAGTACGCATGAGCTTGTCAAACGGCTGCGGGCGAAAGGTCACGATGCGGCGGTGCTGGCTGGACTAACCGGAACAGGTTGGTTGGGTGTGCGGGGTCGCGTTCTCCTGAAGCTGACACGCGATGGCTATGTGCGCGACGACAGCCTTGGTTACCCGGTTTTTCGTGCTTGGTTTGCAGACAGGGTCGCGCGACGGGTTGTCCGGGACTTCGGTGCGGATGCGGTCATCTTCCAGTCGCGGCTTCCCGTGCCGATGGCACAGGCCATCGACCGCGAGAAAACCCGCACTTTCATCTATCTCCGTAATGTCGAAAAGGAAGACCTTGGCGGCTCTCTGCGCGGTCTGGCAAATCTTGGGTTCATCGCCAATTCCCGATTTACCGCGGAGCGCTTTGCCGAAACCGACGGTGTGCATGCCGACGTTATCTATCCAATGATCGAGGCCGAGAAGTATAGGGTGAACTCGACCCGCCAGAATGTGACGTTCATCAATCCGCATCCCTACAAAGGTGTCGACATTGCTCTCGGTGTTGCTGCGGCCTGTCCTGAAATCCCCTTTGTCTTCGTGCGCGGCTGGCAACTTCCGCCGGATCAGGAAAAAAGCCTGACCGCTGCTCTGGCCAAGCTACCGAACGTCATATTGCGACCGTCGACGAATGACATGCGCACTGTGTACGGCGAGGCTCGGATCGTTCTGGCACCCAGCCAGTGGCAGGAAGCTTTTGGTCGCATAGCCGCCGAGGCGCAGGTCAGTGGGATACCGGTGCTGGCTTCTAGGACCGGCGGTCTGCCTGAAGCGGTGGGGCCGGGCGGCATTATTCTGGACAAAGATGCGCCGATCGAAACATGGGCTGACCAGCTTCGGCATCTTTGGCACGACACCAGTGCCTACGATCGCGCATCGAAAGCTGCCCGCGATCATGCCGCACGTCCCGAAATGGTGCCCGGCTGGCAAATCAATCAGCTGGTCGACATTCTTCGAGCGCCGGTGCCGGAACCTCAGCACTGACCAGCCCTCCGGGGCGTTCAGGACGGCGGAAGGCCTTTCTTGACGCTTTCGGCTTGGTCCAGTGCGGTTTTTGGATCAGCAGATGGGGCCGCCTCGACGCTCGGTGATGAGGTTGCCGGTTCAGAGAGCCTGCGCACAGGAATCGCGTCGTTTGGACTCGGTACGTCCAGCACGACCTCCAATACGTCACCGCCTTGGATGAAATCGCCGCGTCCAACAGGGAACGTTATCGGCCCCTCCGCCCCCTGCCGGGTAATCTGCAACTGCGGCGCAACGAGTGCGGAAAGCTGCACAAGTCCCGTGCCCGTTCGAGTGGCGTCAGCGAACAGCGCAGCGTCAGTTTCCATGCGAAGCCTGAGTTCTCCGATGGCCCCACGCTGATCCTGTAGTCCCTGTACCAATTCGCGACTGCGTTCGTTAACCAGATCAAGGCGGTCGCGGCGCGCTTCGTTGAGGCGCTGCTCAGCATTCAGTCGGGCGGTTTCCACTTCGAGCAACCGCACCTGCTGATCCGTCACTTGGCGCTGAAGCGCGCTCTGGCGTGAGGTGGTCGATAAACCGCGTTCGACAAGACTTGCAGCGTCCCGAAGCTCGCCTTCCAGCAAGCCAAGTTGCTTTTCACGCAACTCTGCCTGTGCGTTCAGTCGAGCGATGCGTTCCCGCAGCAAAACGTCTAGATCGTCGATCTGCGCAAGGCTTGAACTAAAGGCCGATTGCCGCGCCGCCATAATTCTCCGCTCCTCCGCGATCAACTCAGCACCCAGCGATGAGGCCGTAAGCTCTTCGGGCGGGGTCATCTCCATCTCGGCTTCCTCGGCTTGCAGACGGGAGAGTGTCGCCAGCCGCCGCAACAGTTCAAGCTCGCGAACCCTGTAGTTGCCTAGCGCATTCAACGCACTGCTTTCACCTTGCACGAAAGAGGTTCCCGGGCCGTCGATGCCTCCGGCCAGGCTGAGCGCCTGCAGAACGGTCAACTGCGGTGCATGGGGGTAGACACCTGGCGCGCGCACATCGCCCAGCACGTAAATGGGGGCAAATTCCGCAATGTTAACCACGACCTCAACATTGCCGCGCAGACCGATACCCACCTGGAGCTGATCAGAGATCTGCATCGCCAGATCATCGGGTGTCGTACCGGCCACTGTCAAAGTGCCTACAATGGGAAGCGTCACGGTTCCGCTTGTACTGATTGGATAGGTCCCACCGACTGCAGGCCAGTCACTATAGGTCTCCTGAACCGGATCCCAGCGCCCGATCCGGATATCAATGACCTGTTGCGGTGCCAATTTCTGGCTCTCGACAGCCTCGGTCCCGGTCTGTGCACGCGACTGCAACGGCACAATGAGAGAAAGAGCTGTGATCATGAGGGTCGCAGCCACCGCCCGCAACTTGGTGCGCCAGGAAACCCGCACCTCACGCATTGATCTCAAGCTCCTCATAGCTGCCCGAGCTCATGTATTTCCGCGCGACCGTAAGTTCGGCATCCTCCAGCACGGTAGTGGACAGCGCATCGCGAAATCTCGGATGATCCGCCAGTGCGTCGGTGACGAAATCCGGCGACACCTTGCCCCAAGGTATCCGCAGCAACGTCGTATCGTAGGCCCAGGCATGAGGATCTGACCGATATGCGTCCGCAATGGGACTCAGTGCAAGGAGGACCACATCGAACTCCTCGCGCAGACGGCGGGCGATCAGGCTGAAATCGCCGCCCGAAACATCAATGCCATCTACCACGCTACGAAGTGCCACAACCTCAAGACCTGTCTCGGCATGCGTCGCCGGCGATATCTGTGCCTCGTCTTCAAAGATCAGCAATACGCGCCGCGCTCCACTGCGCGACAGATGCGCTGCAAGTTCGGCGGGCATAGCGCTTGGCTTTTCAAGCCCGGGCAGCAATGGCGCTATTGCCACAAGGCGCCCCTGGTTCTGTAGCACGGTGCTATCGCAGGCTTGGGCCAGCCGTTCCAACGTACGTTTGCGGGCATTCAGTGCGCCTGTATCCTTGAGGCTGCGGCGCCGGGGCAACAGCCCGGCACAACGCAGCCCGGCATTTCGGCGCAGTTCCGAAACCGTGCGGGCAGGCTTGGGCGAAATTTCCCGCAATGTCCCGATCAGGACTCCGATCAAACCACCCAGAAAAATGCCTGCAGCCAGCATCATTTTCTTTCTCGGGCTCGAGGCATCGCGTGGGATTTCCGCGGGCGAAATCACCTTGATCGAAGCGATCGGGAAGCCCTGTTGCTGAATGGTAACTTCGAGACGCTGGAGGTAGTCGCGATAAACCTGTGCGTGGGTTTCCGCAATGGCTTCAAGCTGTTGCAACTGACCGCGCAGGGCAAGTGCCGACTGCGACCCGCCCGTGGTCAATTCAAGATCGGTCCGCAGGGATTTTTCCCGGCTGCGCGCGATATTGTAAGTGACACGTGCGGCTTCCGTTGCCTGCTCAAGTTGCACCTTAAGAGCGTCGCGCAGCAATTGCATCCGCTCGTTGATGTCCTGTGCCTGTGGGTGCTCACTGCCAAACTGAGTCACCAGTCGGCTATACCGCAAACGCGCATCAAGGTACTCGCTCCGAAGTGCTTCACTCGATGGCTCCAGCTGTCCATTCAGGCCAGGTACAGTGACAATCTCCTCCCCCTGTTTGGACCTCGCGAGAAGCGACTCCATGCTTTCAAGCTGTGCCTGCGCTTCGGCAGCGCTGGCCGAAGCGCTCACAAGCGCGCTGGCCAACTCCGATTGTTGCTGCTCTGTCAGCAAATCGCCGCGCACCTGAACCAAGTCGTTGGCCGCGCGAAATTCCTGCACAGCGGCGGCTGCTTCAATGCTTCGCTGTTCCAGAACATCCAACCGATCACGGAGCCACTCCTCGGCTTCGGCGGCAATTGCAGTCGATGTCGATAACTGAAAGCTTTCGTAAGCAATGCCATAACCACGTGCGATCATCGCGGCGCGGCGTGGCTCGAAATCGGAAAAACCGATCTGGATGACAAGACTGCGTCCCGCACGGGATACTGACAGGCGGTCCCGCAGTATCCGCACAGCCCGGTCGCGGTCAGTGACGGCAAGGTTGAAATCCAGCCCGCCTTCCTCAGCTGTCCCTCCATCGGCAGAAACCGAGCTTGACGGTGCGGGTGGTTCAGGTGTCAGCAGGTCCGCGAGGGTACCTGTCGCCTTTGAGACGAGCCCAAGCACCCGTTCGGTTATGCCGACTGGTGGCGACAGAAAATCCTCGTCCTTATCAAGTTCAAGCAGATCGACTACGTTCAGCGCCAAAACTCGGGAGCGAATGATCTCTATCTCGCTCTGTACGGCGGTGTTCGATCTGACGGCATTGGGAAGTGGCGAAACCTGGTTCAGCAGTTCCCCGCGCTCTTCGTCAAGAAGGACAGTCTCTACGGCAGTGTAGCGTGGCAGCGTACCCAGGATCATGAGGACTGCGACAATGGCGCCCGCCGTCGCCCACAATATCGTTAACCGGGCTTGTCGGCGAACGGCCCGCGTGATCGCACCCAGATCCAGACTGGGCTCCTCGCGGTCGCGGCTGAAGCTCCGCGCCGCTTCCCTTCTCCATGTGATATCACGTTCTTTCACGGGATGCGTCATCGCAGGTTCTCCAAAACCACTGGCTGTGCACGACTAAGGCAGGCAGTCGTGCAGGACTTTGTCGGAGCTTTTCGATATAGCTTCATGTTCATAGCACCACACTGCGCTGGGAAACGAAGTGCACCTCTGTGACCGACGGGAAAGCCCGTCGACGAACAGGCTGCGGGCGATCAAGAAGCCGCATCAGAATGAAGCTGACAAGGAAGGTGCCCACTGTGTGAGGTGTTACGAAATCAACCTCCGCCACAGAGCGGACCAGAAAGAGCACCGAGAGACCGAAAATCAACAATAGGGAGGCCGTGTTTTCGGGCCGCAAAGCTGCGCGCAACGGCAGTACGAACAGCAATATGCACATTCCCACAACAAGAGCGAGACCCACCAAGCCAACGCCCACATATGTCTCGATCAGCGCGTTGTGGAAATGAAACCCCGTGCGCGCGGTGATGTAGAACTCTTGCCAAAGCATTTCTGCTTCAGGTCGCCCGTGGGTCCAGAACGCGTTGTAGCCAAGGCCAAAAAGCGGTTGCTGCCCACCGATTTCAAGGGCCTGGTTCCACAGGTAAGTGCGCCCGGTCAGGCTTGTGTCTCGGCCGAACGCCGATAACACCGCATCAAATCCGCCAAGCAATAGACCGGCAAGGCCAGTTCCGAGACCGCCGATCACAATGATGAACACGGCAGCGCGACGCAAGCGGGGCGGCAAGAGCACGACACCTCCGATCAGAGCAATCGCACCAAAAGCAGCCATCGCCGACAGCAAGGATGTCGCAGAATCCGACATCCAGAGCATTGCGAATCCAAGCCCGGCACTGAGAAGAGCAACAAGCTGAACACTGCTTATGCTCTGAAAGATCCAGATCAGCGAGAGCGAGAAGAGAATTGTGAGCGTCGCGAAATAGCCCAGCTGGTTCTTTGACGAAAACGCGCCGCGAAACGCGAAATCACCGTCGATATAGTCGTATGAATAACCACCTTGCATGATCGAATAGATCAGCACCAGCATACAACCAATCATGCTGCCTAGCGCCAGGTTCCCAAGCGACACGATCCGCGCCGCAATCAAGCCCGCACCGAAGGTGATGGTGTATTGGATTGCGGCGCGCAAGGTGGCCCCGGCCGCGTCACTCCAGAGTGTTGAAAGCCCGAAAAAGAACGGCATGATTATCAGCAGCATGACTGGCCTGGGCTGGGCGAGCAGGATTCTCGGTGCGATCAGGAAAGGCAGTGCCCAGCAGCCATAGAACGCGAGGATCGAGATCGCACCGAAATTCACCGAATAGGCAAAAACGAGCATGGACAGCGCGACCGCTGGCACCGCGAAAAGTGTGTTCTCGGCTGGATTCACAAGGCGCGCCTGAGAGATCATCATGCACTTGGTGCTCCAATGCGCCAAAGCCAGGTGAGACAGGGTCCGCTCACAGCGATGCGTCCACGTCGGGATTGCACAGCACTGACTCATCGAAAGCACAGCCGCTGCCCAGCTCAGTGAACCCCATCCAGTCCACTTGCAATGTCTGCGGGGCAGACGCCGGATCGAACCGTCCCATCCAGTCGATCAGAGTGTCAGTGGACCATAGGCTAAGATAAATTTTCTGCGGTTCGTCCGGTAAGACACCGCCGCTCTGATCGCGGATCAGGGAGCCGTCGATAAACCAGCGAATACGGTCCGGTTCCCAGATAAAAGAGTATGTACGATACCCGTCGTCCTCCGATGTGCGATGCACCTCCTCGTTGGTGCTGCTCTCGGCCGTGTGGAAGTTCGTTTGCAGGGCGGGCTGGCGGGGCGCGATGAACTCGAAATCAATCTCATTATGCGGGCGCTCCTGCGGCGCACCGATAAAGGTAAAAAGATTGGCGTTCATCCCCTCTGCGTATGGAACCTTCATCCGTGCCTCGTAGGTGCCATATCCAAACCGATCGCGGGTCTGGATTTCGGCACAGCTCAGATCCCGGTCTTCCTTGGGATCCGCAGTCAGCGACAACAACAGCTTGCCGTTTTCAATGGCAACTCGATCCCGGTGCCATAGACAGCTCTGGTGGTCTCCATTGGCCCAGCCGCTGGAAATGAACCACCGGCTCTTTGCCAAGGTATCGAATGGCTCGAAGAAGGAAGTGTCCTCTTGCGCCGACCCGGCAAAGGGCATCAGCAGACAAACGGCAAGAGCAGCTTTTGACAGGAAAACCTGCCCTAGACGTCGACGCATTGCTCGCATTTTTCCACATCCATAAAAGCGCAGGGATCGCAAGGAAGTGCCAAAAAAATACCGTCCAGCGGTGGCACGAACAAACACGAACCCCGGACATACGCGACAGCTTGCCGACCTGAACACGATTTGGCCGCCTGTTGCCGCCAAGGGGCATTTGTTGCCCAGGTTTTAGGCATTCCCTTATTCCGTGAACCCCTGCCAGTACTGGCTCAAATCCTTGCCAAGAAGATCAGAGAGCCCCGCATTGCGGTCTGAAAGATGCTGACACAGATATGCGCGTGTTTTCGCTCGCATGTCTGAAGGCGGGTGATCTTGGGTAAGCACTCGTTCTGAAACAAAGCGAAACCAGCGCCGATATGCCTTGTGCCCGATACGCGATGACAACGGCACGTGCCGTTTGAAGTGCCGCGCATACCGATACCGGACCAGTAGCCTGCCCACATGGTTGAGACGCTGCAACGTCTCCGCTTTTGCCGGGTATCTTGTCCTGTTGTGCCAGGTCTCAACTGACTCCACCGACATGGGGGACAGGCCCAGAAATGTAGTCAAACCGTCAAGTGTGGCCTGTTGATCGGCTTTGAATTCCTCGAACAGAACGACATGGACACGCTTCTCCCCAAGAGCTGCGTAAAAGTTTCGCAAGCGTGGCGCATAGGTCGATCCCATAACGATGGACATCTCGCTGCTCAGGGCGGCTTCGAAGGAGTCGCAGGTGCGCCCGCTGCGCAGCAGGTGCCAATACTGCGAGAACGCCCGCTTGACCGGATCACGCAGCATGAAGATCACCTTCACCTTGTCATCGGCCGCTTTGATACGGAACGGGGCCACGTCGGACATAAGGTAGGTCGTGGTATCCTCGCCGATCAGCGCATCCTGCGGCGCGTCGGCAAAGCGGCTCTCATACATCTTTCGCATGGCCGGATCCCTTGGATGGCGCCATGATAAATCGTCCCCGTCAATGCCGAGGAAATCGCCATGGGCGACCGGATCGTCGGCATCGAAGAAATAGATCTCGTTTCTTGCGACCCAGGCGTCCGGATGCTGGTCCAGGATCTGATGAAGCGATGTGGTCCCGCACTTCGGTGCGCCTGCGATGATAAAGTCTGGCGTCATGAAAACTTCCTCGCCCAGCGGATGTTGCAATAGGTTGTTTTCACTGGTCCATGCACCAAACATAGGTGCAACCCCAACGATATCAGGTCGGCAGCAGACCGCCGGACAGGCCGCGCATATGCTAAGATTTCAGCCATTTCTGTAGTGAGAGACTGAAAACAGATTTGCGACCCTGTCCGCCCCAGCATGTTCCATGCTCACAGGTCGGCGGGCGCATCCGCAAAAGCGAACAGGGATCGTAAGTCACGTCTGGTCAGGCCAGTGTGATGACAAATCCTTGATCCGGGTATCTTGAACGGCGTCACATCCAGATGTCGTAGACCTGGCTCTCATAGACGCCTGCCAATGCACCCGAAAAACCAGCGTTGTAGTCCGTTGCAACTTCGTTTTCGACGTAGTTGGTGCGCACATCGTCATAGTCGCCATTCCGGGCCGGGCCGCCGACCAACGCCCCATGGAGGATGTA
Source organism: uncultured Tateyamaria sp. (assembly GCF_947496075.1). Taxonomy (GTDB): domain Bacteria; phylum Pseudomonadota; class Alphaproteobacteria; order Rhodobacterales; family Rhodobacteraceae; genus Tateyamaria. The sequence continues at coordinate 242,944 of NZ_CANMBJ010000004.1, read as the reverse complement.
GGCGTTCGGCGCGGGGTCATCCACATGCGTTGTGCCTGATGCACCGCGATGGTGCGGATTCAGCGGAAAGTCTTCGCCGAAGCCGACAACAAAACTCTGCCCATCCGGATTGTCGCCCATCATGAAATCCAGTTGATCGGAGGCGAAATCCAGCAAATCCTCGACACGATCCGCATTGCCCTCGGGATCGACCTCAGCCATGTGCTTCGCGTGCACTGTGGCCAGAAGCGATGTATTAGCCGCATAGCGGTTTGAGCCCCACTGATCGATCCAGGCCAAGCCATCATTGGTATCCGTCCCGGGCGTGGTCGCGATGTCGTTCATCCAGTAGTCCAGATGTCGGTCCAGATCATCAATATAGCGCGCATCCCCAGTTTGCTGCGCCAGCAAGAGCGTGGTGCCGTTGCTCATATTGTCCCAGCCATAGGCAAAGTGGGTGTTCGGCTCCACGTAGTAGTCTATGGATTTCTGCAGATAGGCCTCATCCCCGGTCGCCTGATACAGCCAGTTCGCAGACCATGACAGTTCGTCCTCATAGCCGCTCCAAGAATAGTAGAACTGCGCGGCATCGGTTACGGTGTCCGTGTATCTTCCCAAATACGTCTCGGAGAATTCGAACAACTGTACGGCATTTTCGAGCAACTCATCGGCGTAGGCCGTGTCGCCTTGCGCGCGGAAGAACATGGACGCAGAGGCCATCGCGGCGGCCGTTTGGGCGGTGACCTCTGTTCCGGGGTTTTCAGCATCAAGAGAATAGACGGGACGGTCCATCAACATGTCCTCTGGGGCGCCCCAGAAGGCGTGGTCGTCGTTGCCGTCGCCCACCTGTGCGTGGAACACGTCGTCCGACAGATCCGCCGTGCCTTTGTCGTCATAGGCATTCAGGAAATAGTCGTTGAGCTGCCGCAAATGGTCACTGAGCGCGTCATAGGCGCCCGTGTCTTTGTATCCGTCCTCAAACTCGAGCCCACCCCAGGCAAGGGTTGTGGCTGTGCCCGCCATTGGCAAGCCGAACTTCACGTGATCGCCCGCATCAAACATGCCGCCCGACAAATCGCGCCCGACTTCCGCTCCGTCATCAAGCGTTGAATCCCAACGCCATGAAATAGGGTGATCGTCCGGCAATTCGCCCGCATAGTTGGCGTAGTAAAACTGCATGGACTTGTTCAGAACGGCGTCGTAGTCGGCTGCACCAAAGGGCGCACCGTCGTTTCCACCGACTGGAAGTGTGACGCCGTCATCATCCGTTGTCGGTATCTGGCCCGCGGGCTCGGCGTCTTCAGGCACCCTGACCGTGCTGCCATCTTCCAAATTCGCATCAAAAACCAGGCTTCCCAGTTCTAAGGGTTCTCCGCCCACGGCCGAAAAGCCGAAAGTGATTGATTCACCGGGGGCGATATCGGTCGTCCAGCCCTTGGCCTCAAAGTTGGCCATATTGCCATGAATAGTCAGATCACCACCCCATGCACCACGGATCGAATACCCAGTGGTGTCAAAATCCAAAGACCAGTCTTCTATGATCTGGTCGGTTGTGTTGGTGATTGTGATCTTACCCAGGAACCCGCCTTGCCAGCGATCGCCAACCTCGAAACTGATCATTGGGGACCTCCGCCTGATTCTGTTGCTGCAACTTCACTCTGGTCGTCGCCGTCCGCGCCTGGCATGTGGCCGTGCACCATTTTGGTGTAATGCGCTGCCATACAAATCTCCCCTATAGGTTGTATCACCAGTTGGCTTGTGTATGTCTTCAACGTTGGTGCTTAGCGACCATTAATTCCGCTCCTGACGCGGCTGCGCAAAAAGCCGCTGCTATGATTGATCATTCCCACCCAAGTGGCTCAGTTTTTGGGCAGAATGTCAGGTCGGTGCCCGGATCGGCGCGATCCGATACCAAACGGCCCACGACCCAGTCTGGCAAACTGTCCATGGTGCGTCGGCCTTATGCCTGTTCTGGGCGTGTGCTCACTCCAACTGTTGTGCGTCTCGAGAGGTTGGGGACATCAAGACTAGACACGGCGGAAGATAAGCAAAGCCCAGACAATCGTTACCGACGCGGTGAACTCGACAGCTTCCTCCAGCAGAGAGACTTTGCGAGACGGCACAAGGTCCAAAAGAACGCCACAGGCCAAAAGACCTAAATGAAGCAAGAGGGCGAAATGGAAGTCATCTTGCAGGAAGCGCCGGATGGGATCGCGTGCCTTGTAGATCACGGCCAGAAAACCAATGAAAGCAAGCAGCAGGCAAAGCGCGACGACAAACGATGTCGCATCGCCTTTCAGCATCATCCTCAGCAGGATGATGGCAATATCATGCCCGCCATCAAACTGCCCGCCACCCTCCATTGGCGGCATCTCGAAATCAAAAAAGCGTGCCCCAAAACTCACTTCACTCAAAAACAGAAGAAGCGAGAACAACGAGACCCCGAGAAGCATCCGCACATCGCGTTTGAACGCCATGTCCCGGGTTGCCAAGGTCCAGAAAGCAAGCAGACTGGCGAATAGGAAAAGGGCCGCCGAGGCAGATTCGACCAAGCTATCTTCGCGCATGATCGAGGGACGGACCAACGCTGCGAAGAAAAGCAGACAAACGATTGCAGTTATTGAAAGCAGCAACACAAGGGACTGCGGGACGTGCTTGGCTCGCGCGACCATCTCCCCTCGCCATAACGTCACATAACTGTTTCGTTGGTGTGCTTTCATCACATTACTCGAAGTGAATGCACTGTTGGAATTAGAGGCATGTGCGCGTGCGCGGAAGGTGCGGGCGCTTTTGTATGTGTGTTTGGGCGGTTAACCGCGCTCAATTTTCTTGTCTTGCGGTCTTTTGCTCATCTGCCAGGTTTGCAGCGGGCTGGAAGCTCGACACTTGGTCACCGACGCTGGCATGAGCCTTCCCAAACTGAATTGGTCCTCCGCCATGATTAGGAAACGGGGGACCAAGAATGGCGAACAAGCGACCAAAGCCCCAAGAGACTGTCTCGAAGTTACATCGAGCAACAATAGACTGTCATCCTTCACGCGGTGCGGCGTGAGAAGGCGTTTGCGTGTTTTAACGATGACTCACGTTAGGAGATGCCTTCGCTAACTTCGGGCCATTGCAAGGCCAGCTCAACAACGTCGCTCCATCTCATGGGGTCAGTCCCGATACTCGTCTTGGGTCGATATCCACCAGACCATGCCATTTCCGTCGGCTATGCCGCCGCGACAATCACCATCACCGGAACGACGCAGTTCTTGCACGACACTCCCACCGGCGGATATGATACCGAGCTGATCGCCACCTTCGACGCCTATGCTCGCGTTCTGGCCTGGGCGCTACTCCCGGCACTGGTGTTCGCGGCGCTCAAAAACGTCCTGAACGCTGTCAGCCGTACCGGAGCCATCACATTGCTGTCGGTAGGCATCGTGCTGGGGAACATCGTGGGCAGCATCGTGCTAGTCCACGGGATCGGATCCAGGGACGGTTTGGGTGTGGCCGGCGCGGCCTGGGCCACTGTCGGCGTAAACACCATCGCGGCGGCAGTCCTTTTGGTCCGTGTTGTTCGCGCGGGCCTCGTACGCTTCGATGCGGTCCGTATGCGCGCAGTGCCGCGAACCGCGCGTGAGATCGTCCGCCTTGGCTGGGCCGCAGGTGCCCAACAGGCATTGGAAAGCGTCCTCCTGGGCGTTGTCCTCTATATGTTCGGCCTCCATTCGATGATCTGGCTGGCAGCGGGGACAGTCGTCTTCGCAGTGATGGAGCTGAACTACGCGGCTGCCGGTGCCGTGGGTGAAGTCCTGTCGGCTCGGCTAGCCGCCGTTGGTACGTTAGGTGGTGACGTGCGCCGTCTGCTGCGCCTCGGGGCTGGGCTGGCCGCGGTGGCCGCCGCAGTCCTCAGGCTGACGGCAGCAGTATTCGCGGACGCGACCGTCACGCTGTTCTCTGGGGCAAAGACCACGCCCAAAGCGCGCGAGCTGATGCTTGCCCTGCTCCCTTGGACCGCGCCATTCTTCGTGTTCGACGCTTGGTAGATCGTGTTCGTCTGCGCCCTGCGCGGGCTTCGCCGAACGGTTCTGCCGATGGTGCTCAGCACGACGTGCTATTGGGCCGTGGGGTTGGACGGCGGGATCGCTCTGGCCGAGTCGATGGGTCTTGGGGCCTCCGGCATCTGGGTTGGATTCTGTTCCGGACTAACCTGCGCTGCAGGCCTCCTTGGAATTATGGCAATCCGCACGACGGGGTGATGTGTGTGGGTGGCGGTCCGGAGCCCTGCTGCAGAGATACTATCGAATGGGCACATCCAAAGGCGGACAATCAACTCGAAACATGGAACGGCAGCTCTGTCCTGCGAACTGTGGGTCGGCTTGCGCAAGGTTTCGCACCTGCGGCGAAAGTCCGGTCTGACGGGTCGCGCTGCAGCATCCGACACCCAAAACGGACGGCAGCTTTGGGCCGAACGCCAACTTCAAGATATCTTCGCCGCCATGACATCTGCCGCCGCGCGCAGCGGATCATCTGCCAAATGCGCGTAGCGCTGAGTTGTTGAGGGGTTGGTGTGGCCAAGTAGCCGCCCCACAATCGCAAGGCTCATGCCGCTCGATACCAAATGAGACGCATGGGTGTGGCGGTTGTCGTGAATGCGGTAGTCCTGCAATTCGGCCGCCTTCGTCACCGCGCGCCAAAAGGCCTTGAGGTCCCTGATCGGCCCCTCGACCCGGGCGCTGGGGAAGACGTGGTCCGACTTCTCCCGCCGCACCTTCGCCAATTGGTCTATTAGGGCGACAGAGGCCGAGGATAACGGCAAGTGTTCCGTGCGCTTCTGTTTGGTATGGTGCGACGGTTTGATCCAAACGCTGCGGTCCAAATCAAAGTCGTCCCATCGAGCCGATAGCACTTCCCCAATCCTGGCCCCGGTTAGCAACTGCAGACGGATGGCGTTGGCTGCGACCTGATTAGGATGACTTTGCAGCGCAGAAAGCAGACGCTTCAACTCTCCATCCGACAGCCACCTTTGGCGCTTCTGTTCCTGAAATTTCTCGATGCCCAGCGCGGGATTGTCCATGCGCATGTCCCATGGGATCGCGAGAGAAAACATTTTGGACAGAAGCGCCAACGTTCGATTGGCTTCGTAGGGTGTTCTTTGCAGGCTGTTGTGGAGGCGCTGGAGGTCAGCCGATCTGACCTCGAAGACCTTAAGCTTGCCGATCTGCGGCAGAACGTGACGTAGCAACATTGACCTGTCATTGCGCACGCTGCCCGGGCGCTTTTTCGGGATGGCATGCTCTTCCAGATACCTGTCCGCCAGGTCTGCGATGGTCGGCGCCTTCCGCTGCGCCCTCAGTTCCACCACTGGGTCGGCGCCGCGCAGGACTTCAGCCAGCAATGACTTTGCGGTCTCCCGGGCTTGATGCACGGTCATCAGGGGCCCATGACGACCAATCGTTTTGCGTCGGGAGCGGCCGGTCGTGCGGTTGCGGTATTGGACCACGAAAGACTTGGTGCCGTTGGGCTTTATGCGAAGGCCAAACCCCGGAAGCGCCTCATCCCAGAAGATGACGTCTGACGGCCCGTCGTTGGCAAGTCGCTCAATGGAAGATTTTGTGAGCTTGGCGGAGGGCATTTCGTAACGTGAGGCAACCAAAAGGTAAGCAAAGGGTAAGCAAGGTGTAATGTAACCCAGTGGACTAGCGTGAAGCAAGCAGAAAGAGGGTGGTGGAATTTCTCATATTTTATTGATAAAAGCATCGCTTCGTAGATGAATGGAGAAATACTGAGAAGTCGTCACCTTAAGACTTCTAATCAGCAGGTTGAGGGTTCGAGTCCTTCAGGGATCGCCACTCTTCACAGCGCTGTCATGCGATCTCACGATCAAGCAGGACTGGAAACCAGTCTTCGCGCAAACGTTCGCCATCCTTCATGTTATGGCCTGGGAAGGGAGGGGAGGTTGGTCCCGGGCGCGACACGTAACGCGCGTCATCTCCAACGAGGCGCAGAGAGAAGGCGCGCCTGCGATTAGCGGTTTGATTCCCCCGCGCACCATGCAGCGTCATGAAGTTGAAGGCGACAGCATCACCAGGCTCCATCTGCCATTCGCGTACGTCCATACCCTCGACATCGGGATCTGGCACAGGCTGATATGCGTCTTCATCCGGGTAGAAGCTTGTTTCGGCCAACCAACGGGTCGGCAGTACTGGTTTTTTCCAACGCTGTGATCCAACAACGCACCGCAGCGACGCGTCCTCAACAGGATCGAGCGGTGACCAGAAACTGACGGTCTGCCGTCCTTCTACGAAGTAGTACGGCCCGTCCTGATGCCACGGAGTTGGCTTCGAGGTTCCCGGCTCTTTTACCAGAACATGGTCGTGAAACATCTGGACACGGGACGAGCCCATGAGGTTGGCGGCAACTGCTGCAACGTCTGACGCATGGATCACTTCCTTGAACTCCGGGATGCGGGTCCAGTTACAATAGTCGTCAAAGAACCGGCCTTCTTCGCCCTTCTTCAGGTTTTCCGCTGCATAGGGTCCGGGCTCCTCCATATTGCGTGCCACGCCTGCGCGCAGTGTTTCGACGAAAGGGGCAAACAGCCCACGGATCAGAACAACACCGTCTCGCTGGTACGCGGTGATATCGGAGTGTGTTAGCAGTGGGTGCGTCATTGCGGTTTCCCGTGTCTTTGGCGAAGGTCTCCATCTCTTGTACGATACAAAAGCCTTGGCGGATATTGCCGTGACCCATCAATCTCCCTTGGCCTTCACCACGCGGTGCCTGCCAGTGCCAGCCCACGACAGCCATAGGGCTTTCCTTGGTCGCCGATAAATCTTGCCAGCCGCAGCATGGCGTAACTTCAGTTCACAATCGACGGAACAACTGAGCGCGGTTACCCACCTTTATGAGATCGAGGTGGATAACCGCTGCAAGTGATATTGCAAACCGTCTGCGTGCTTGCATCCGTCACGTGCGAGGCGTGAGAACGACCACCGAGAACCTGTCCGCCGCATCCGCGTAACGCACAGCAACGTCCCATCCGGCACTTAGCGCAAGAGCACGCAGGCTGTCGGGTGTGTATTTACGGGCCGCGCTGACATGGATCGCTTCCTCTGCTTCAAATGCGACGGTCATTCCAGCGAGTGTAACGTTCTGATCGCGGGACGAGACAAGATGCATGTCGATCCGTGCCAAGGCCGGATCCCAGCTGGCTCGGTACTTGAATGCTTGGGTGTCGAAGTTTGCACCCGCTTCTCGGTTCAGTCGCACGAGGATGTTTCCGATGAACTTGGCGGTGATGCCTTGGGCATCATCATACGCTGCTACAAGATCACTGGTATTTTTGACCATATCCATGCCGATTATGAATGCGGTGACCCCCTCCCACGCACGGACACCTGTCAGTAGAGCCTGTGCACGGTCAGGCGTGAGGTTGCCAATCGTCGACCCGGGGAAAAAGCCAACTTTGGGAATGCCTGCCAGGTCGTCAGGCAATGTGACCGGGGCCGAGAAGTCAGCAACCACCGGTGCAATGCTCAAGGCTGGATAGCGGTTTTGAAGATCATTCGCTGTCTCCATCAGGAAATCCCGCGAGATATCGACAGGCACATAGCTGCCGAAATGCGACCCGACATCCAGCAATGTTCGGGTTTTGACCGACGCGCCCGATCCCAGTTCAACGAGTGCACCATTGTGCGGGACGAGACCAGCCAGCGCCGCAGCGTTGTCGCGGAGAATACCCGCCTCGGTTCGTGTGGGATAATACTCGGGCAGCTGCGTGATCTGTTCAAACAGCGCACTGCCATGATGGTCGTACAACCATTTTGGGCTCAGTGATTTTTGCGGTGCTGTCAGGCCTGCAATCGCATCTGTGATCAATGCATCGGTTTCTGTTGAATCACGTGCCGTAAGTTGGAGTGTGCCGTCCATTACGATACATCCCGTGCCAGGCGCAGGCCCAACATTTGCCAGCGTTGATGAGGGTAGAAGAATGTGCGGTATGTTGGCCGCATCTGCTCGCGCGGTGTCGCGCAAGACCCACCGCGCAGCACGCGCTGGTTCACCATGAACTTGCCGTTGTATTCGCCAAGCGCCCCCTCGGGTGGTCGGAAGCCCGGATATGGGCTGAAGTCCGACGCAGTCCATTCCCAAACATCACCCCAGACGCCTGGACCTGGTAGGGGCCGCAATGCTCCGGTCGCGCCTGCGTCGCCCATCAGATTACCTTGGATGGGAGTGTCGCGAAACGCGATCTCGTGTTCAGCCTCCGTTGGCAGGCGTGCGCCAGCCCATCGTGCAAAGGCTTCGGCTTCGTAGTAGCTGACATGTACAACCGGGGCATCGAGGGCCACCGGTTGCGGACCGCGCAAGGTGAAGGTCCACCATTCATCGTCTTGTTGCCACCAGTACAGGGGGTGTGACCACTCCTCCCGCTGGGCGACGGTATGTCCCTCCATCAACCAGTGCCGGGTGTCATCATAGCCATCGTCTTCCATGAATGTGATCCAGTCCCGGTTGGTGACGGGGCGATCGGCGATGTCGAACGGGGCAACATAGGTTTTGTGGCGCGGCCCCTCACAATCATATGCAAAGCCGATCCCATCATGCCCCATCTCAACAAGGCCGCCATCATATCGGGTAAAGGTGAGCGGTACTTCGGATGTGACGGGAAGTGGTTCGGGGTCTTTGTAGACCGGCAGAAGTGGATTGAAGCTCAGCCCGTGCAGCAAGTCCGTGACCAGCAACTCCTGATGTTGCATCTCGTGGTGGCAGCCCAGCTCGACCAGAGCGGCAATATCATCGGCATCATCACGGGAGGCTGCCAACAGGTCTTCCAAACTGTCTTCGACATGTGCGCGGTATGCCTGGACTTCCTGAACGCCGGGGCGCGATACCAACCCCCGCCGGTCACGCGCATGACGTGGTCCGGCCTGCGTGTAATACGAGTTGAACAGAAACGCGAAGCGATCATCCGGGGATGTGTAGCCCGGCATCCTTGGTTTCAGAATGAACTCTTCAAAGAACCAAGTGGTGTGGGCGAGGTGCCATTTCGCTGGTGAAGCGTCTTCCATGCTTTGCAGCATCATGTCTTCGGCCGTTAACGGAGCCGCCAGTGCATCCGTGCGCGCGCGCGTGCGTGAGAACAGTTCCGTTACCTTGTTTGGTGCCAGAGAAGGGGAGAGTGTGGTCATGACTGCGATGTTCCTTGGGTGGCGAAGGGTACGTTCATCTCATCTGTTTGTCTGAGCCCATGTTGTCAGGAATTGGCGACAGAACCACAGGCCACACAGGAAAGTGTAGTGCGTTGATTTTCCGTGCGATGCAGCGAATAGTTCAGCATGGCGGATCGGCAACGATCCGCTTGGATGGAGGTCGCGATGAATTGGGATCATATGCGCATCTTGCTGGCACTTCATCGGGCTGGCAGCCTGCGTGGTGCTGCAAGCGCGCTGAAAGTCAATCATGCCACGGTCGCAAGGGCACTGGAGGGGGCGGAGTATAGTCTTGGTACCCGCTTGTTTGATCGATCTGCACGCGGTTTGGCCTTGACCCAACCCGGTGAGTTATTGCTTCCGCATGCCCAGGAAATGGAGCAGCGGATGCTGGAAGTGCAGCGCCGCCTGACTGGTTTGGACAGTGTTCCCAGCGGCATTGTGCGGGTCAGTTTGCCGCCCTCGTTTGGTCACGGCTTTTTTGTGTCGATACTGGTAGAGTTCACAGAACTCTTTCCGGATATTCGCATTGATGCGGTGGCAACCAACAAGATTTCGGACCTGTCGCGACAGGAGGCAGACGTCTCAATCCGCGCGGCCAGGCAGATCGATGATGACCTGGTGGGGCGCAGGATGGTCGACTACGTCAATGCTGCGTTTGCTACGCCTGACTACATCTCCGCCCATCCTAATTTGGTATCTTCGCTTGGAGAGGGTGCGCACTGGATCGGTTGGGGGGCTGACGATATGTGGATTGCACAAACTCCACTGCCAAAGGCGACGCCGCGCCACAAGTTGCCAGAAGTCTTTATGCAGACCGAGGCCGCGGCAGCGGGCCTCGGTATGGCATGGGTGCCCGCTTTTCTTGGTGACACGCATCCGGATTTGGTGCGTGTTCCAGGCGTGCCGGTTGGTCCGGGGCGAAGTATCTGGGTGCTGATGCATGGGGATCTTCGCAACAGCGCGCGTGTCCGCGCATTTGTTGATTTCATTGCAGAGTGGATCGCCGCCCGAAGGTCGATGTTTACCGCCTAGCGGTCAGCGCGTCGTGATTGTTCGTGCGCGATCACCCGAAAGCGATGCGGCGCTGCTTTTGCCATCGGCTGGGCGCAACAGTGATGCCCTCTGGCCTTGTGCCTCGGGCACAAGAACGGCGCGGCGTGCAACAAATCGGCCAGTGTAAGGGCCAAAGTACACTGCTCGGTTGTCAGCGAAGCTGGCCAATTGAAGGCGTTGGTCAAAACTGTGGCCCAAGCCAGCCAAACGGAAGCCGGGAGCATTTGAAACCGGCTCAAGATACCCCTCTACCGACAGCTGTCGCAAGGTGTTGCCACCTTCCCGGAAACGTCCAAACCGCAGCGAGTTGACCTGAAGGGTCCCGTGGGTAAATTGCCCCTTGGCAACCACGAACTGCCCGGCAATCAAGCTTTGCCCGCGAGGTGGAGCAATCGGCGTTTGGCCAATACTCCACCCCTCGGCCGCTGATCCTTCAAGGACGCCTGAGACACTATCTTCCTGGCTGGACGTGCGTTGCATCAGGCTTGTTTGTACCGATCCATCGGCTTGCCAAATCCCACTCACAGTGACCCGCTCGCCGACCTGTGCATTGACACTGTCAGCACCGTGCAAAGTTGTGCTGTTGACCGAAAAACCGGATCCGTGGCGCAACAGCACCCCGGTCAGCGGATCATCGATGTCGATGCGTTTCGCTTCGAACCGGCCGAGACGTGCGTGGGCCAGCATTGTAAGGGTGCGACCGGGTACGAGCAGAGTGTCGTTGGTTCGTGCATTTGCGGAAAAAATACGAGTCGCGGATGTCACCTCGACCCGCAGGCCGTTCACAAGCACACTGCCGGTGCCTGTCATCAAACCAACAATCCCGGTGCCGCCGATGCCTCCCTCAAAAGGATCGTCGCCGAGTTGCGACGTTGAGATGGCTGGAGAGCAAGCGGTCAGTGCGGTGCCGCCCAAAAGCCCAAGCGTGTTCCGTCTGGTCAAGCGCGTCACGTGTCTTGGGCCTTCTCTTCTGTTTGCGCGTCTGCAGCGTCTTCTCGATAGAAGTAAATGCCCAGTCGGTAGCGTTGTCGAGGGCCATCATGTCCTTTGCTGGCATGGTGAAAACCACTCGACTGCTTGTTCAAGTCTTCAAGAAGGGCCTGAGCCTGCTGGCGCGCTGCCGTTTCAATCGCGTCCACCGCGTCTGGTGGAAGCTGGTTGTAGAATACGGCGCGTTCGAAGAACGGAGGGGTGTCGGCAAGCAGGTTTTCTGTTGCCGCTGCCAAATGGTCGCCCACATTCGCAGCAAAGAACGCTTCCTTGTCCGGCGCGTTACCAGTTCCGACGACGGCTTCTGCTTTAAGGTGTAGCAAGCCATCACTGGTTTCGGTCACCAAGCCTGCAAATTGCAGTTCATCCAATACAGTTCGTGGTCGCACATCTCGGCTGACGGATCGCACAAGCGTTTCAAAGTTCACGGCGTCATCTGACTGTCGCGGCAATGGTATTGGTGCGCCATTTTTGTCGGTAAAATCAGGTGCGGACATCCATTGCCCAATCACCGTCGCAAGAAGCGCACTGTTGCGGCGAGTCTGGCCGGTCGTATCGGTGTATTCAGCTTTGATGGTCCGGATGTCTTTGCGGTGCACGCCTGTCAAAAGGGCGATCCGGCTGTCGGTCAAAGGTTTGTCATCCAGACGGAATGACTCTTCTGCAACCTCGACATAGACCCGTTTCAGCAAGCTGTAGATTGCTGGGGCCGTCAAACCGCGTGCAATCATTGTGCGCACCAGTGGTCGCAGTAACCCCCTGAGAACACGCATAAATGCGTCGGATGCGTTGGTTTGCTCGCTTCTTGCCATATTTCGACAATATCGCGCGTGGAAAATTTTTCCACGTAAAACCTTGAAATGTGATGGGCCTGCGTCATGTCGCCATGCGTGGGAAATATTCCCACTTAGTATCCGGCCCCGCGCCATACCTTTGAGGAGACACACCTATGAAACGCCGTTCCTTTATGAAAATGACCGCCGTCGGCGCGGCCCTTGCCACTCTTGGTGCATGTGCCGAGATGAATACCCAGCCCGATATCGTCGATACAGCCGTCGCCGCTGGATCGTTTAACACGCTGGTTGCTGCAGTGCAGGCCGCCGATCTGGTCGATACACTAAAGAGCCCTGGCCCGTTCACTGTTTTCGCGCCCACGGATGAAGCGTTTGCTGCTCTGCCTGCAGGCACCGTTGAAAACCTGTTGAAGCCTGAGAATAAAGACCAGCTTGTCAGCATCCTGACCTATCATGTTGTGCCGGGACAAACCCTGTCGTCCGACCTTGCCGGTCAACGTTTGAGCGTCGCAACCGTAAATGGTGCCAACGTCCACATCGATGGCCGCAACGGCGTGAAGGTTGAAAAGTCCAACGTGATCCAGGCAGACATTCTGGCTTCGAACGGTGTGATCCACGTCATCGACCGCGTGCTCATCCCCTGATTTTTTAAACCGGAAGGACTGTGACAAATGTCAATCAACATGTTCACTTTTACCGGTTTTGCGGAAAGCGACCTGACCCAGGGCAACCTGGGTCACGGTACGGTTTTCACACAGCCGGCTGTTGCAACACTTGAATTTGCCGTCTCGGACAATGATCCGTTCCTAAGCGGTGATTTCCTGGATTTCTCCTTGGATCGCCACGGGCAGAACGCAGCGATCACATCGGCTGGCGAAGACATCGGCAATGGCGGTCGACTTTATGCCGAGCGGATGTTCCATCTACAGGATGCTGACGGAAACCAATACGCTTTGGTCGAACTGGAACAAGAGCATAACGGCACGGATTTCTTCACTTATCGCGGGCCGGTGCCACCGGCGGGGACTGAACTGACAGTGGTAGGCGGTGTAAACGTCGGCCATGTACGGTACGAGGATCTTGGCGCAGGGGACACCACGCAGAACATCGTTGCGATTGCTGCGGGGTCTGACGATTTCAACATCCTTGTTCAGGCATTGACCGCCGCGAACCTTGTAGAAACCGTACAGAACTTGGACGACATCACGGTGTTTGCACCGACGGACGCGGCCTTTGTCCAATTGGCGGTTGATCTGGGATTTGACGGTGACACGTCGGACGAAAATGCCGTCTTTGGTGCAATTGCAGAGGCATTGGCCGGGCTGGCACCAGATGGGGACCCAATCCCGCTTCTCACAGATGTACTGCTCTATCACGTAGCAGCGGGTGCCAGGTCAGCTGAGGACATCGCGGCGGCCGGGGCCGTCGATACGCTTCTGTCCGGCGCGTCTTTTGCTGCTGACGGCAGTGAATTGATCGATGCCGAGCCGGACATCGAAAACCCCAACATCGTTGTGCCCGATATTGCCGCCACCAATGGCACGATCCAGGCTATTGACCGTGTGCTCTTGCCCATCGACATTCCGGGGAACACGCCGGAACCTCAGCCAGCGCCAACTCTGGCCGGGCTTGTTGCGGCGAGTGGCGGGGTGTTTGACGCAGACAGCACAGACTTTGATATCCTGTTGAATGCGGTACAGGCAGCAGGCCTTGCCGGAGCGCTGGATGATCCAGAGGCGGATCTCACGGTCTTTGCCCCCAATGACGCGGCCTTTGTTGGGTTGGCGCAAACCTTGGGCTTTGATGGATCGGACGAAGGTGGCGCCTTTGCCTACATCGTGGATGCGCTGACGTTGTTGAGCGCGGGCGCTGATCCAATCCCGCTTTTGACGGACATCCTGCTTTATCATGTCTCGCCAGGGGCGCAGGATGCAGAAGCCGTGCTGGGCGCGTCTACGTTGGATACGCTTCTGGGGGCAACGCTTGGGGTCGACGGCACGCAATTGGTCGACAACGACCCCGATGTGGCCGATCCAAACATCATCGAGGTCAACCTTGAAGCTTCAAACGGCATCGCGCACGTGATTGATGGCGTGTTGCTTCCTGTTGATGTGCTACCGGACAACGGGCCAGGGCGTGTCGATTTCATCATCGACGGTGATGGCCGATCCTTCAGTTTCACCGGCGCGAATGACGACTTTGTCTTTGGCCGAGGTGGGAATGATCTGATCGCACTTGGTCGCGGCGACGATGTTGGTCTGGGTGGTGATGGCCATGACGGATTGCGAGGTGGTCGCGGCAACGACACCCTGGACGGTGGCGCCGGACATGACCGCTTGATCGGCGGCGCGGATGACGATGTTCTGACAGGTGGCGCGGGCGAAGACGTCTTTGTGTTCGGCCGTCACAATGGCGATGACATCATCACCGACTTTACCCAGGACGAAGACACAATCGTGCTGCGCGGTTTCCGCGACCATTGGGACATCATGGACTTCGTACAAGACGGTGAAACCGGCGCGGTCGTGAGCTTTGGGCGAACCACCATCACGCTGGAAGGGGTGAGCGCCGATCTGTTGTCGACGGACGATTTCCTGCTCTAGGCACCGGAACCGTCAAAACCCAATGCGGTCGGCATCTCGGTGTCGGCCGCACTTTGCCCGTCAAGCCACCTGCCGCCCCAGGCTGAACACCTCGCGTGCTACTGCACCCCCATCCATTTGTGCAAAGCGAACGAGATCGGCTCGTTTGCCCACTGCAATCGCCCCGCGATCCTCAAGTCCGACTGACTTGGCAGGTGTACGGGTGACTGTTGCGATGCCGCGTGCCATATCGCCCCACATGTTCCCGAGTTGGACAGCGGACATTAGCAGCGCGGCTGGCACGTAGTCCGAGGACAGAATGTCGAGAAGGTCACGTTTAGCCAAGTCTTTGGCTGCAACATTTCCCGAGTGGGACCCGCCCCGCACCAGGTTGGGTGCGCCCATGATGATGGCGATGTCTTTATCTCGACAGGTTTCAGCGGCTTCCACGGTGGTCGGGAATTCGGCAACTGCGACGCCATG
Source organism: uncultured Tateyamaria sp. (assembly GCF_947496075.1). Classification (GTDB taxonomy): domain Bacteria; phylum Pseudomonadota; class Alphaproteobacteria; order Rhodobacterales; family Rhodobacteraceae; genus Tateyamaria. Next base: position 227,860 of record NZ_CANMBJ010000004.1, on the reverse strand, counting down.
CTTTGCCGAAGTGGTCACTTGGTCAGATGTGGTATCATCATGGCTAGCAAGGACCGCGCCCAGTCGACCTGCCTCCGCCACTGCTGCTGCTTCATGCTTGGCTCCCAGCCTGTCCTGCAAATCTTGCAGCTTTTCGATGTGCTCGGCGAATTCGTCTTCGGAGAAGTTGTTCTTGCCCATGACATAGGCCTTCATTTTGTCGACGTCGCGGAATTGGCGTTGACCGGGTGTGTGGTCCATCAAGCTGACGATCCCGACCCGGTCATCGGGTGTGAATTCCGCAAGCTCGTCTGTGAGGGTTTCCGAGCAGATTTCCGCACGCAAATGCAGGAAGTGGCTAATCTTGAGTACGCCCTGAGCCCGCAAGGCCAGCATCTCGGATGACAGCTCGCGCGCATATTTCAGGTACCGGCCTTTGCCGGATGGTATCGACCCGACACGCATCGCGTCGAAGACGGTGGTAATCCCAGTGCCCGCAAGTTCCCGATCATGTGCCAGGATCGCGGGTCCGTGCGGCCATGGCACTTTGGGTCGGGGTGAGATGTGGCGTTCAAGGTTGTCGGTGTGCAATTCGATCAGTCCCGGCGCGAGGAAATCGCCCTCACAGTCCAAAGCTCCTGCAGGCACTGACGTGCCCGTGCCAATTTCGGAAATCAGGCCATCGCGCAGCACGACATGCCCTGTGACCACTTCTGTCGGTAACACAAGCTTGGCGTTGGCGAGGATCGTGTCTTGTGTCATGTGCCTGTCATCTCGAACTGGAATTGGGTGGGATATGTTTAAGCGCTACGCCATCTACTACACGCCCGAACCGGGTACGCCGTTGGCTGATTTCGGTGCGAGATGGCTGGGATGGGACAGCGCTGGCGGAGTGGCGTGCGCGCATCCCGATATCGGCGATTTGGATGTGGCCGCGGTGACTGAAACCCCACGCAAGTATGGGTTCCACGGGACGATCAAGCCGCCCTTTCGGTTGTCGGAAGGACAAACCGCGGATGCGCTCAAGGCAGCACTGGCCGTGCTGTGTTCGGATGCGACGGCCGTGTCGCTCGATGGCCTTGCACTGGCGCGCCTCGGGCGTTTCCTCGCCCTGGTTCCAAGTGGTGATGCCAGTAGCCTTGGTGTTTTGGCTGCCCGCGCCGTGCAAGAGCTTGACGTTTTCCGCGCGCCGCCAACCGACACAGAATTGGCCAAGCGCCGTGGCGCCAATCTGTCGGCTGCACAAGATTCGTACCTTGTGCGCTGGGGCTACCCATATGTGCTGGACCAGTTCCGGTTTCATCTGACACTCAGTGGCAAGCTGGACAAACCTGCGATAGCGCGCGTTGAGACTGCCTTGGCCCCGGCCTTGGCAGAGTTCGAACTGTCGCCCTATCGGATCGATGGCCTGACACTGCTGGGCGAGGATGAGAACGGGCTGTTTCATCAAATCCATCGCTATGCCCTGACCGGGTAGAGTGCGTTCAGCGCCTTTTGAACGGTCGTCTCCAACGTGCCTGAATTGTCGATGATGGTTGCCCTGATGCCGTCCGGAAGGCCCGCACCAACCCGTGCAAGGCGCGCTGCAATGTCGGCATGGTCCTCGCGCCCACGGGCCGCCAGACGACGCGCCAAAACGTCAGGATCTGCTGTAAGGGCAAAAACAATCAAACCGGGAAACCGAGATTGCGCCTGCGCTAACACTCCGCGCGACAAGTTGGCCAGCATGTCCTGACCTGACGCGAGGCATGCATCAACCGATGTCGGAATCCCATAGGATAATCCATGCGCTGTCCAAGACAGGGCAAACGCCCCATCGTGCTTCATCGTCTGAAACGTCGCTTCTGAAACGCCGTCAAACACCTCGCCCCCCGACGTTGCGGGGCGGGTGATCACTCTGCGTACCAGGCCAAGGCGGGGGGCTGCTTTGAACATGGCGTCCATCACGGTGTCCTTTCCAACTCCGGATGGTCCAACAACAGCAATCAAACGCCCGGTCATGCGGCACGTTCCGGCGTAAAGAGGCTGACATCGACCTCGCGATCGCAGACCTGCGTGCGCGCGGCTTCATCGTGGAAAATGCCGATGATGGCCGCTCCGCGTGCCTTGGCGCGCTCAATCAGCTCAAGCACGACGGCGCGGTTCGTTGCATCAAGGCTCGCTGTGGGTTCATCAAGCAGCATGGCCGGATAGTCATATACAAACCCACGCGCGATGTTCACCCGCTGCTGTTCACCGCCGGAGAAGGTTGTCGGACTAAGCGACCAAAGCCGTTCTGGTATGTTCAGCATCATAAGAAGGTCGCGTGCCCGTGCGTCAGCCTGTTCAGCGTCAACACCGACGGCGCGCAACGGCTCGCTGACGACATCGATGGTGGGCACACGCGGGACCACGCGCAAAAACTGACTGACATAGCCCAGCGTCTCGCGCCGCAGCGCCAGAACATCGCGCGGTGGGGCAGAAGCGACATCGACATCTCCGACCATAATCTGGCCGGCCTGTGTGGTGTAGTTGCCGTAGATCATGCGCATCAACGTCGATTTTCCGGCGCCCGATGCGCCAACCAGTGCCACGCACTCGCCAGTGCTCACCGTCAGGGATGCGCCGTGCATGACTGGAATGACCGCGCTGCCCTGGTTGTGCAGGACAAAGGATTTGGCGACGTCTTCAACTCTGATCATGTTCATCTTCTTCTTGCCAAAAGCTTCGGGTTTGTCCTGTTCGTCACACCTGCAACACACTCGACACCAGCAATTGCGAATAGGCGTGCTGTGGGTCATCCAGTACCTGATCGGTCAGCCCCGTTTCGACCACATGCCCGTCCTTCATCACCATCAACCGGTCAGCGAGCAGGCGCACAACGGCCAGATCATGGGTCACAATGATCGCGCTCAAACCCATCTCGCGCACCAGCCCGCGCAGCAGATCCAACAACCGCGCCTGCACCGAGACGTCCAAACCGCCCGTCGGTTCATCCATGAAGACCAGTCGCGGACCCGTCACCAGATTGCGCGCAATCTGCAATCGCTGCTGCATGCCGCCCGAGAACTGTCGGGGGCGGTCGTCGATGCGGTCAGCAGCAATCTCGACCCGCCCCAGCCAGTCGATAGCCTGATCGCGGATATCGCCGTAATGGCGCGCACCCACGGCCATCAGGCGTTCACCAACATTCCCGCCAGCACTGACGTTCATCCGCAGCCCGTCGCGGGCGTGCTGATGGACAAAGGCCCAATCCGTACGACCGAGCATGCGCCGTTCCGGCTCACTCATCGTGACCGTGTCGCGCATTCCGTCTGTGCGCGTATTGAACAGCACCTGGCCAGTGTCGGGCGGCAGGTGACCGGCCATGCAGTTCAGCAGGGTCGACTTGCCCGACCCACTTTCGCCAACGATGCCCATCACCTCACCAGGATACAGATCAAAACTTACATCCGCGCAGCCCACACGTTGCCCATAGAACTTGGACAGCCCTTCGACCTGCAACAATGGCGTCATTGGTCTTCTCCAATCGCTGCGCTGAACGCGGTTGGCGTCAAAACAATGTCTTCGATCCCCAACACGAATGTGCCATGCTGTGCAGCAGTTTCTTTCTTAATCTGCGCCCAGTCTTCATCGGCCATGAAGGCGGCCCATCGATCTTTCATCTCGGCCTCGTCCTGCCAAGCCAGCAGGTAGACAAAGCGCAACCGGTCCTCAGTTTGCTCTGTCCACATTGCTTGGATACGAAACCCATATGTCTTCATCAGCCGCGCCGCATGGTCGCGAAAACGGTCGAGGAACGGCCCCGCGTTCTCTGGTGGAACGTCATAGATACGCAATTGATTGATCATACTGCATTCTCCTGAAGGGGTGTTCCTTCAGCGCCCACATGACCCTTGGCCCGGCGCGCGCCGCAGTAGTCCGTGTCGGAACACATAAACATGCGCCCGCCCGTGTCGTCGACGATCAGCTCGTCCAAATAACTGTCCGTCGATCCACACAACCCGCATGGATGGTCGGCTTTGGTCGCCTCGAATGGATAGTCTTCAAAGTCGAGGCTGACCACCTGCGTGTAGGGCGGCAGCGCATAGATACGCTGTTCTCGCCCGGCACCAAAGATTTGGATGGCAGGCATACTCAGCTTGGGATTGTCGAACTTGGGGATGGGGGACGGGTCCATCACATAACGCCCTTCGACTTCAACTGGGTAAGCATAAGCCGTGGCGATGGCTCCATGCGCGCTGATGTCTTCGTACAGCTTCACATGCATCAGGCCGTAATCCTCAAGGGCGTGCATCTTGCGGGTCTCAACCTCGGACGGCTCGAGAAAACGCAGGGGCTCGGGGATCGGCACTTGGTACACAAGAATCTGATCTGCGGTTAGCGGTTCTTCAGGAATGCGGTGGCGGGTCTGGATGACCGTGGCGTCTGTTGTGGTCTCTGTCGTTTCGACATCTGCCGTGCGTTCAAAAAAGCGTCGAATGGATACGGCGTTGGTCGTGTCATCGGCGCCTTGATCAATCACCTTGAACACGTCTTCTTGGATCATGACAGCGGCAGACACCTGCACTCCGCCGGTGCCCCAGCCATAAGGCATCGGCATCTCTCGACTGGCGAAGGGCACTTGGTAACCTGGAATAGCTAAGCTCTTGAGGATCGCACGTCGGATCATGCGTTTGGTTTGTTCATCCAGATAGGCAAAGTTGTAGTCCGTCACTCGGCGGCCTCCTGCTGCTGGTTACATCCCATTGCCTCGCGCCGTAACTTGCGGATCAGTTCAAGCTCGGACTGGAAATCCACGTAATGGGGCAGTTTGATGTGCTCCAAAAAGCCAGTCGCCTGAATATTGTCCGCGTGATAGAGCACAAACTCTTCGTCTTGTGCGGGCGCACCAAGGTTGTCTTCGCCCAGTTCTTCCCACCGAAGCGCGCGGTCGATGAGGGCCATCGAAATAGCCTTGCGCTCGGACATGCCGAACACCAGCCCGTAGCCCCGCGTAAACTGAGGTGGTTCGGTCTTGGATCCCTGAAACTGGTTCACGGTTTCGCATTCGGTGAGCTCGACCTCGCCGATCTCAATCGCAAAACCCAGTTCGGGGATATACATCTCGACAGCGCAGGTGCCTATACGCAGCTCTGCCACGAAAGCGTGGTTGCGGGCATATCCGCGTTGGGTTGAGTAGGCCATGCCAAGGATGAACCCTTCGTCCGCTCGCGTCAGAGATTGCAGGCGCAGCGCCCGATCCGCCGGCAATTCAAGGGGTTCCCTTGTTAGATCCGGCGGACTTTCCGCGCCCTCCGGTTCCGGCTGGATCAACCCCTCGCGATCCAAGTAGGACATGATGTGTGGCTTGGAACTGTCATCGCTTTGGCGTTCGGGTGCGTTGGGCACATCCCCATCGGCGGCCAGTTTGAAATCCAGCAGCCGGTGTGTGTAGTCAAAGGTGGGGCCCAGAACCTGCCCCCCCGGCGCGTCCTTGAACGTGGCTGACACGCGGCGGTCGCAGGACATGCTTTCGGTGTCCACCGGCGCCGATCCACCAATTCTGGGCAGCGTGGTGCGATAGGCGCGGATCAGAAAGATCGCTTCGATCATATCGCCGCGCGCTTGCTTGATAGCGAGCGCAGCAAGGTCCGGATCATAGAGCGAGCCTTCGGCCATGACGCGGTTCACTGCCAGTTTCAACTGTCCCTTGATCTGATCTACGGACAGTTCAGCCACATCCACGGGCCCGCGCCGCTCCTCGGCCAGCCAGGCATGGGCTGCGTCTATGGCCTTTTCGCCTCCTTTGACGGCAACATACATGTCAGGACACCTTTGTGCTGCGGGGCAGGGCGGCGATGCGCGCCCCGCATGTGAACATGAAGTCCAGCCCAAGAGGGAACAGCGTCGCGTTGCGCCGGAACGCCTCCAGATCAGGCAGGTTGAGCCGCGCGACGTCCCTAATACCCGGTCCTTTCAGTGTGGCGCCTTCGGCCTTCAACACGGGCAGGTCGACAATGACAGTCGCCGACCGGTCGGGATATTCAGCGGTGCCAACCGCAAGATTGGACAGGTCGATATCCTCCCAAGTTCCCAGAACGAATTGTGCATCAGTGGCGTCAACCAAAGGCGCGCCTGTCTGAAACGTTATCCAATCGCGTACGGCTTGGACGTTGTAATGTCCCGCCAAGTGTATGCCAGTGTCGTGGTCGGCGAGGGTTATCAGAACGGTCCCTGCCGCGACGGACAATGGGGCGGGCGGCACGGCCCCCGCGACATCGCAAATCGTTCCAGGACAGGCCATGGCGCGCATGATCCCGCGAAAAGCCTGTGCGCTTTCCTGGGGCGGGTCGGTGAAGCCACCTGCCAGACTTGAATGCTCCATCAGTCCTCCCCTCGTACCATTGTAAAGAAGTCCACCTTGGTCGCCGCCGCCTTTGCGCCTCGCGTCGCGCGACGTTGTTCAGCGGCTTTGCGCAAGGGCGCAATGATTGAGGCGTCGACGTCCATTGCATCAACAGTTTGCATGAGAGCGTCGGCCAAAGCAGCTTGCGTCGCGTGGTTCTTGTCGCGTCCCTGAACATAGCCATGGCCCACTTCTCCGGAAGCGAGGCGGATGGAACAGCGCGTGACGGTCATTTCGCCCAGATTGAACGGTGCGCCAACCGCACCGGCGCGGCCACGGACCATCACGGCGCCAATCTCCGGGGCACGCAGCACCTCGTGTGCCGGATCGTAGCCAGCTTTGGTCCAGAGGTTTGCAAGGTCAGTCGCTGGGGCCTTGGACAACACCGATAACCATGCCTTTCGAGCTGCATTTGGGTCGCTTGATCCGTCCATCTATACACCTTGCGAAGTTGTCGAGATTCCTATACAACTAGACAAATAATAGGCGAGTCGCTTCGCCACGTCCACCAACTTGATGTGAAAGTTCCGTGACACATGGCGCGCACGCCCATCTGGAAATCCATTGCGGATACCCTCTCCGGCGAAATTGCCGATGGCCTGTACAGTCCCGGCGACAAACTTCCGACCGAGGCGCAGCTATCGGCCCGGTTTGGCGTGAACAGGCATACGGTGCGCCATGCGCTGTCTGCCCTGGTCAAATCTGGAACCGTACACACACGTCGTGGGGCGGGCGCATTTGTTGCGCAAACGCCGACCGACTATCCTATTGGTCGACGCGTGCGCTTCCACCAAAACCTCAGGGCCGCCGGCCGCACCCCGGGCAAACAGGTTCTGTCGGTTATTACCCGCCTTGCCAGCTCGAAAGAGCAGGAGGCGTTGCAGCTTGGAGAAGCCGCGCAGGTACATGTTTATGACGGCCTCAGTTTTGCCGATGATCAACCCATCGCCCTCTTCTGTTCGATCTTCCCCGCTGCGCGGTTTCCTGACCTTCCGAGGGCTTTGGAAGCGTCGGGCTCGGTCACCGCGGCGCTGAAGTCTGGTAAGGTCTCCGACTACACACGCGCATGGACGCGATTGACGGCCACAGCCGCGACCGCAACGCAGGCCCTTCACCTCCGGCTTGCCGAAGGAGCACCGCTGTTGCGCAGTGTCGGCGTGAATGCCGACCTGACCGGGCAACCGATTGAACTGGGACGGACATGGTTCGCCGGGGACCGCGTTACGCTGACCTTGTCAGACGACATGTGAAAGTTCTGCGATGTCACGGCGCTGACATATCCACAGGCTATTCTATCCAGACGAGTATCAGCACAAGTGTTCGAGCAGATTGATGCACCAGTCTTATCCTTCTATGCGCCTTGTCGGTGCACGCGTTTTGCGCGGTGATGCATTGGTCGATGCACCCGTTAGTGTCGCAGACGGCATGCTGGTCGATGCGGCGGATCGTGATTTGAACCTGCACGGATACCTGGTTATGCCGGGCATCATTGATTTGCACGGCGACGCATTCGAGCATCACATGGCGCCACGGCCGTCAGCACCTTTCCCATTGCAAACCGGCCTCGTCGGGACCGACCGAGATGCCGCCGCCAATGGCGTAACGACGGCCTGGATGGCTCAAAGCTGGAGCTGGGAAGGCGGTCACCGCAGCCCGGACTATGCCGAAGCGTTCCTTGCCGCCCTCGCGGCCTATCGCCCGCAGATGCAAACCGACCTTCGTGTGCAGATCCGGTGCGAAACGCACACGATGGACCATCAGGATCGATTGCTGGCTGCGATCCGAGAGCATGGGATCGACTATGTTATCTTCAACAACCATCTCGACGAGGCCGTTGAGCTGGCAACTGCCAAGCCGGAGGCAATAACCGTCTGGGCGGCCAAATCAGGGCGCACGCCGGATGAGCATATGGTCCTGGTCAGGGCAGCCAAGGAGCGGGACAAGGATGTTCCCCGGTATCTGTGCAATCTCGCCTCAGCCTTTGATCGTCTCGGTGTGACGTATGGGAGCCATGATGATCAGGATGCTGCCACCCGTGAACGCTATTCCATGATCGGGGCAAAGGTTTGTGAGTTTCCAACCTCGATGAAGGCCGCGGTCGTCGCCCGCACATGGGGAGACCCGATCCTCATGGGCGCTCCAAACGTGGTGCGTGGTGGCAGTCAGTCAAACAACATTGCGGCTGCCACGCTGATCAGCGAAAGCGCGTGTGATGCGCTTGTGTCCGACTACTACTATCCCGCCTTGGCGCAAGCCGTATTTACCTTGGCCGACCAAGGTCTGCGGAGCCTGTCTTCCGCTTGGGGCATGATTTCGTCCCGCCCGGCCCAGATCATGGGGCTGGATGATCGCGGCACCCTGGACGTCGGAAAGCGTGCGGATCTGACCATCATCAATATCGACACACGTCAGATAGAAGCGACCATGGCGGGTGGTCGCTGGACACATCTGTGTGGTGATGTTGCCAACCGCGTCAGTGCGCTGCATGCGTCGCTGTCGGTCGCAGCGGAATAACTCAGAGGCGTTCGTATTTTTCCAGAAAGGCTTCGGCGCTCAGGTGGCGGAAGTCATCAAGCCTTGTGCGCAAGGTGGCGTGATCCCAATCCCACCATGCCAACGCCATCATGCGATCCGCGACACCCGGCGCATACCGGTCGCGGAGTTTGCTTGCGGTGACCCCGCCCACGATGGTGTAAGGTGCCACGTCCTTGGTCACAATGGCGCCGGATGCGATGACGGCACCATGGCCGATGGTCACATCGGGCTTGATTTGCGCGTTGTGGCCAATCCACGTGTCGTGCCCGACAAAGGCGCGCCGTGACGCCCGATGTGCGAACCAGTCCGCGTCATCCGTGGTATCGTCCCAATAGCTCGCTGAACGATACGTAAAATGGTGCAGTGATGCCCGATCCAACGGGTGGTCTGTCGCCCCGATGCGGACGAAGCTGGCGATGTTGGCGAACTTGCCTACCGTCACGTTTGCCAAATCGCAAAACCGATCACAATAACTGTAATCGCCCATCTCCACTTGTGCGAGCCGAGTGTTCTGACCGATCTGGGTGTATCGCCCCAGCGTTGTGTTCACGGCTTCCACTTGCTCATGCAAGTATGGCTCTTCGCGCAGTCGTGGGATCAATGTCCGTCTTTACCCCCTTTGATCAGCTTGCGCCGCAGCAATCCCGATAGCCAGTCCATAAAAACAACCATCACGACAATCAGCATAATGTAGTAACTAACCTCTTCCCAATCCTTCTGGGTGATGATGGCTTGTGTAAGCAATAGTCCGATACCGCCGCCAGTGATGGCGCCGATAACTGTGGCGCTGCGGGTGTTGGATTCAAGGAAATACAAAATCTGTGAAATCAGCACCGGCGTGATCTGCGGGATCACACCAAACCGGTATCGCTGGATCGGTTTCGCACCGGTCGATTGCACACCTTCGATCTGCTTCTTGTCCACGTTTTCCAGTGCTTCCGAGAACAGTTTGCCAAATGTGCCAGTGTCCGTGATCAGGATGGCCAACGCTCCGGTCAATGGACCAAGGCCAAAGGCGCGCGACAGGATAATCGTCCAGATCAAGGCATCCACCCCGCGGATAAAGTCGAACAGGCGCCGCGTTGCCATGCGCACGGCCAGCAGTGGCGCAAAATTGCGCGCAGCGAGGAAAGCCAATGGAAGCGCGACGATGGCCCCGCCCATGGTTCCAAGAAAGGCCATCAGGATGGTTTCAAAAATCGCCCAGGCCACATCGGCATGCCGCCACATCTTGTTGGTCCAGAAGTCCTGCGCGATGGCTCCGGCCTCGCCAGCGAAGGCGCGACTGACCACTTCGCCGAACCCCATGCCGTGATAGGGACTGTCGAGTGTAAAAAAGAACAGCTCCCAGCCGACAAAATACCGGAACACTTCGGTGCGGTTGCGGGTGATCGACAGACGACCGGCTTCCGTCGTCACGGCCACGCGGTTCTTTGATGCGTTAACCCAGTCTGGAATGTCGCCCGTCGGGTAATTCTGGATAACGCCTTGCGATCGGGACACTTCGAATGTCATCAGCCCATATCCGGGCACGTTGTATGTCACGCCATTGTTCGCGGGCAGGTAGGTGACGATGTGACCACCTCCCAGATCAATGATTGTCTCTTCGCCAAGTGCCACCCAGTCCGGGCTGGCCCCTTCGGCGTAGGCCCCTTTGCTTTCGCCCTCGATTGCGACACGCACCGTGCCATTTCGGTTGTCGCGGGTCACATGGACCTTGTGACTGTAGGTGTCGGCCATCAGTGCGCGGGCATTGGTGCCGCTGGCCTTGGCGATCAGGTCCGGTACACCAAAAGCAAAGAAGACATAGGTCAGATAGGTCAGAACCAGAGCGGGCAGGGCAAAGCTGACGATCCGTTTGCGGGACATCACACGGCCTGCGGACCCTTTCAGGTCGGCGGTGTCTAGCATGGTCATGCGCGGCGCTCCGATTTGGCCCCGTGGGTCAGTCGATCCCGGTAGTGGCTTGAGGTCTGGTCAATCACGATGATGGTGATGAACAACAGAAGGAAGATCGCGGCGGCTTCGTCGTAACGGCCTTGCCCCCAACTGATGGCGTTCTTGAGCTCGTAGCCAAGCCCGCCCGCGCCCACAAAGCCGAGAATAGCAGAGGCGCGCACGTTGATTTCGAACCGCAACAGCGCGTAGCTCAGCCAATTGGGTGCAACCTGCGGGACAATGCCAAGCGCCATCTTTTGCCCCCAAGCGGCTCCGACCGATGCCAGGCCATCAAGCGGTTTCAGGTCTGCATTCTCGTTCACTTCTGAGAACAGCTTGCCCAACGCGCCTGCCGTGTGGAGTGCAATGGCAATCATCGCCGGAACCGGGCCACCGCCCAGGATGAAGATCAGCACCAGCGCCACGACAATCTCGGGAATGGCGCGGCTGATGTCCATGATGCGGCGAAAGACCGGGATCAGAACGGGGAAACACGCCATGCCGCGTGTCGACAGCAGGGACAGGAAAATAGCTGCGATGGCGCCGATCAAGGTGGCGGCGGCGGCAATGTTCACCGTTTCAATCAGGGCCGGAAAGAAGGTCACGAAATGGCCCGGCAACTCGGAAAGTTTGCCACTCGCCTCGATCACCAGCTCCGCAGGGTAGTCGAAAAAGTTGTCCAACCCGCCCCAAAAAGATCCGGCATTGCGGCCCCCCGCGACAGAGAACCCGGCGACCATGAGCGCTATGAATATGATCAACAGAATAAATGAATAAAGACGCTTTTGCCGGGTCAACGCCAAGTAATCGTCTTGGATGCTGCCCAGATCGCGGATGCCCGCAGTTGTTTCTACCATGCCCGTACCCCAATAAATTACCGGGCCCCCAATTTCTGGGGACCCGGCGGACACACACTCAAATCAGTTGGATTTGGCTTTACGTGCTTCAATGACAGAGACGTACGCCTCGTGGGTGATCGGGTCGAAGCCCAGGCTTTCACCAGCCGAGATGCTGTATGTGCAGTCTTTGTCCGTGTCGTACATGTTGTCGACCAGCGCGATCATCTTTGCTTTGACGTCTTCGGGTAGGTCCTTGCGCAGAACGATGGGACCTTCCGGGATCGGCTTGGATTTCCAGATTTGCACCAGGTCGTTCATGTCAACCAAGCCCGCGTCTACCGCTTTGCGCAGCGCGCCCGAGTTGTAACCGTCTTCCCAGTTGCCCTGGCCGTCTGCCCAGGTCACGCCAGCGTCGATGTCACCGTTGTTGACCGCAACGATGGTTTGCTCGTGACCGCCGGTGAACTTGACCTCGCCAAAGTAGTCGCCGGACTCCATTGTGATCTTGTCAGCGGCCTGCGGGATTTCGATCGAAGGGATCAGATAACCGGAGGTCGAGTTGGGGTCACCAAAGCCGAACACTTTACCTTCCATCTCGTCCAGGTTGGTGATGTTGCTGTCGGCACGGGCAAACCCGATCGAATGATAGCCGTAGGAGCCGTCGAGGTTGATCTTGACCAGCACGGGCTCAACCGCGTCGGGGTTCTGCAGATAAGTCGCTGCATAAGACGAGGCACCCAGCCATGCCATGTCCAGCGTGCCACCAACCAGGCCCTGGATCACACCTGCATAATCGGCAGGGGCAAAGAGCTTGGTTTCAACGCCAAGAGTTTCCTCTGTGTAGGCGCGCAGGCACTCATTTGAATTCAGGCGATCCTGAGCGTTCTCACCGCCCAAAAGGCCAATGCGGAATTCGGTGATGTCTTCAGCCGAGGCGACTGTCGCCAGTGCTGTGGTTGCCAGTGCGGCAGCGATGATCTTTTTCATGGTTCTCTCCGTTGGAACGAAAAAAGCCCCGACGCAGGCGCATCGGGGGTGAAGGTCAGACGTAGGCCTCGGCCTCCATCTTGGCTTTTTCCGAAGCGTCGAGTGTCTCGATCTCGGTCGAGGTTGCGCTCTCGGAAAACTCGGCGCCGGCGCCATAGATTTCGCGGGCCATGGATGTGGTCAGCTTGTCAGGCGTTGCGTCAAATACGATCCTGCCCGCCCGCATACCGATCACGCGGTCACAATAGCGCCGCGCTGTATCCAGCGTGTGCAGGTTTGCGATGACCATGCGGCCATCTTCCTCGTGGATGCGTCGCAGGGCCTGCATCACGACCTGTGCGTTCATCGGGTCGAGAGAGGCAATAGGCTCATCTGCAAGGATGATCTTTGGGTCCTGCATAAGCGCGCGGGCAATCGCAACGCGCTGTTGCTGACCACCAGAGAGGGCTTCGGCCCGCTTTGGTGCATGTTCTGCAATGCCCAGCCGATCAAGGATGTCGATTGCGCGATGAATGTCTTCGGTTGGGTACAAGTTGAACAGAGTCGCGACCGTCGACCGGCGGTTCAAAGTGCCATGAAGCACGTTCGAGACCACATCCATCCGCGGGACCAGGTTGAACTGTTGGAAGATCATCGCGCATTGGCTTTGCCACGCGCGCTTTGCCGCACCTTTCAGAGCGGTGATGTCCTGCCCTTCGAAATGGATGGTGCCGGACGTGTGGTCGGTGAGACGGTTCAACATGCGCAGCAAGGTCGACTTGCCCGCGCCAGAGCGTCCAATGATACCGATCATCTGGGGGCGGTTGATTTCAACCGATGCAGTATCAACTGCTATGTTCTGCCCAAATGCTTTGGTCAGCCGTTCGATCTTAAGCATACCATTCCCCAGTTTTATGCCGGGGTGTATCGGCGGTGTTGGATTCGAAAATGTATCAGATAAGCGAAATTTTTGTGACACGGCTGCGTGTCGCTACAGCGATGGACCATCCCAAAAGCCTGATTGAACACCTGCGTTCCGACTGACTTCGTCGCAGACAACATCCTTATAAAATCGGCGTCGTCGCACAGCATCAGAAAGACTGAATGCTGAGCCATGGCGGGATCGAACCGCTGCACTCACAGTGGCAGCACAGTAGACGCGCGCAAGTCAGGGCCTGACATTGCTGCCGCATTCTGCGTGATTTGTGAGAGAGAGGGATGGTGGAGCATAGCGGGATCGAACCGCTGACCTCCTGCATGCCATGCAGGCGCTCTCCCAGCTGAGCTAATGCCCCATCCTGTGTGGCTGTTTCCAGCCGTGCGCTGCTGATTAGGCGCTTTGCCAAACGGGATCAAGCGAAAAAGACCCCGTTTGGCGCATGCGTTTACGACTCGTCTTCTTCGACTGCCACGTCTGCCAGCTCGTCGAGCGGGACGTTGTCTTCGTCGTCGTCATCATCATCCAGCAGATCATCATCCAGCTCGACCTCGACATCGTCGTCGTCCAGCACCTGATCCTCCCCGTCCGCGACGGTCTTGGCCTTGTTTTTGGCCGATGCGGCATCTTCGGCGTCCGCCGCGATCATACGGGTTTTCGTGCTGTCGACCTCGACCGCATCACCGGTGTAGGGGCTGATGATGGGTGTCCGGTTCATATCGTAGAACCGTTTTCCGGTCGTCGGACATAGTCGCTTCGTGCCCCATTCTTCCTTTGGCATGTGTCATCCTCTTGTCTGCGCGTAGCCCGGTATGGCGCTGTGAAAGCGGGTAAAAGGGCGTGCCTCGTGTTGCGGCGATTCTGGGCAAGTGCCATAAGGTCGGGACGGAGTCAAAGCCTTATGGGTAGGTGTTGGCCCGCGATGCGGAGATGGGATGGCTGAACGGGTACTTCAAGGACGCCCTGACATTGTTCTGACGTTGCGCCGGTCCACGCGGGCGCGGCGCATTACCTTGCGTATTTCATCCTTGGATGGTCGCGTCACGTTGACTTTGCCAACGCATGTAGCCGAGCGAGAGGCGTTGGACTTCGCGCGCCAGAAGGAGCTTTGGATTCGCAAACATCTGGCGGCAAGGGTCGAGGATGTGATTGTCGGCGCGGGAACACGTTTGCCGGTAGAAGGGCAGCAACGCAGCATCGCGCAAGGCACCGGTCGGCGGGTCGTGATGACGGATGACGCATTGCTGGTTCCCGGCGCGCCAGAGACGGCCCCTGCTCGGGTCGTCGGGTTTCTCAAGGCGCGTGCGCGTGATGTGCTGGCCGACGCCTGTGATGACTATGCGCAGCGACTTGGTCGATCCTACAACGGCCTGACCCTGCGCGACACGCGATCCCGTTGGGGGTCATGTTCGTCGGCAGGCCGGTTGATGTTTTCATGGCGCCTCATTCTCGCGCCGCCCGAGGTTTTGAACTACGTGGCGGCTCACGAGGTGGCCCACTTGGAACAGATGAACCACTCACCAGCCTTCTGGAATGCCGTGTCACGCATTCACGGACCCTATGATGCGCAGCGTCGGTGGCTGAGGACTGAAGGTAACACCCTGCATCGCTTCCGTTTTGCCGATTGACCCGCGTCACGTCGTGTGATCACAAAAGATGATGCAGCAGGTTCCACGCACCCGAGACACCGCGTCCGCCGCCCATGACCGCGTTTATCGTCGTCTGCGGACACGCATCATGCATGGTGATATCGCCCCCGGGCAGGCTTTGACCTTGCGCGGGATCGGCAAGCAGTATGACGTATCCATGACCCCCGCCCGCGAAGCGGTACGCCGTCTGGTGGCCGAAGGCGCGTTGACCCTGTCGCAGTCCGGACGCGTGTCGACGCCAGAACTGTCCAATGAACGGATCGAAGAGCTCGCTGCCCTGCGCGCTTTGATCGAGGTGGAGTTGGCGACCCGGGCTTTGCCGCGCGCGCACCTTGCCCTGATCGAACGATTGCAAAGCATCAACGGCGCCGTGGCAGAGGCTGTCGCCCACCGCGACGCAGTCAGTTACATCCGTACGAACCTCGAATTTCACCGCACTCTCTATTTGCGGGCTCAAGCGCCTGCGATGCTGGCAATGGCGGAAACGGTGTGGTTGCAGATGGGCCCGACCATGCGGGCGCTTTACGGTCGGTTGCGACGGACCGAGCCGCCGCGATACCACCGCTTGATCATTGCAGCTTTGCGCGCGGGTGACGAACCCAGTCTCCGCCTTGCGGTGCGGTCTGACGTGACGCAGGGGCTGCGGATGCTGGCCAGCTGATCAGGCGGCAAGCCCGGTGCTGCCAAGGCTCAGGAATTTTTGCCTGCGGTCGCTGACAAGTGTCGCGCGATCCTTGCCGTCAAGTTCATCCAGCATCGCGGACAGGGCGTTGCCAACAGACGCAATGGTTGCGTCACGGTGTCGATGTGCGCCGCCCACGGCTTCGGGGATGATGCGGTCTGTCACGCCCAGTTGCTTGAGATCCTGCGCTGTCAGGCGCAACGCTTCAGCCGCTTCACGCATCTTTTCCGCATCTTTCCAAAGGATCGAGGCGCACCCTTCGGGGCTGATCACCGAGTAGACCGAGTGTTCGAGCATCGCGACCCGGTTCGCGGTGGCAAAGGCCACGGCCCCGCCCGATCCACCTTCACCAATCACCACGGACACCAGCGGCACACCGATCTGCAGGCACTTTTCGGTTGAACGCGCAATGGCCTCGGACTGGCCGCGTTCTTCCGCCCCTTTGCCCGGATACGCGCCGGGTGTGTCGACAAGCGTGATGACTGGCATGTTGAAACGGTCCGCCATGTCCATCAACCGGATCGCTTTGCGGTAGCCTTCGGGACGGGCCATGCCGAAATTGCGTTCTATGCGGGATTTGGTGTCATTGCCCTTTTCGTGTCCAATCACGACGACAGGCCGATCGTCCAGGCGGGCCAACCCGCCCATAACGGCGTGATCGTCTGCAAAGTTCCGGTCGCCCGCAAGCGGAGTGTATTCAGTGAACAGCGCTTCGATGTAGTCGCGGCAATGGGGGCGGTCTGGGTGACGCGCCACTTGGCATTTGCGCCAAGGCGTCAGGTCACCATACAGATCCTCAAGCATCTGTACCGCTTTGGCATCAAGCCCGGCGGCCTCGTCGGTGACGTCCATATCTTCGTTCTGGCGTGCGAGGGCCCGCAACTCTTCTGCCTTGCCTTCGATTTCAGCCAAGGGTTTTTCGAATTCAAGATACTGCGTCACGCCTGCGTCCCCGATGCGATTTTTCGCTATATGGCGGCAGGATGCAGCATTTGCAACGTTAGGGAAAGATCACGGGGTACAGCGATGCGACAAGAAGCGCAGCCATGGTCCAGTTGAATGCAGTCAGCCGGGCCGGATTTGTAAGTACCCGCGCCATCTGTTGGCCCAGCAATGTCCACGAACTGACGGATGGAAAGTTGATTGCACCAAAGACGATTGCCACAAGGGCAATTGCCCAAAGGGTTGTGTCGGGCGTGTAGACGGTCACGGCTGTCAGGGCCATCGTCCATGCCTTTGGATTAACCCATTGAAAGGCGGCCGCTTGGAGGAACGTCATGGGCGTACCCTTTTCAGCGCCATCTTTTACGGGCGCTGCGGTCGCAATCTTCCATGCGAGGTACAGAAGATAGGTCACCGACGCCACTTTCAGGACTGTGTGGCTGGCGGGATATGCGTCAAACACCTGAACAAGTCCGGCACCGACCAGAAGCACCATGAACACAAAGCCCAACCCAACGCCCAGCATATGTGGGATCGTCCGGCGAAAGCCGAAATTTGCGCCGGACGCCATAAGCATCAGGTTGTTGGGTCCAGGTGTGATGGAGCTGACAAAGGCAAACGTGGCCAAGGCAGTGAGGAGATCATACGTCATGCACAATAAATGCGGTAAGATCAGGCGAGATAGATTGCGAAATGAATGAACCCTAGCCTATCTTTGCAACTAATGATGAAGATCGATCAAATAAATGACCAGATATTGCAAGAGCTGAGCCGTGATGGCCGGATCAGCAATATCGAATTGGCGGATCGCGTGGGCCTGTCGCCGTCCGCTTGCTTGCGGCGTGTGCAAGAGTTGGAGCGGGCAGGGGTCATTGCCGGGTACCGTGCCGTGCTGGACAGAACCAAGATGGGCATTGGATTTGTCGCTTATATCGCTGTTGGGTTGAACGACCATTCAAAGGCCAGTCAGGAAGCGTTTGAACGTGCGATTTCTCGCGCGCCCGAGGTGCTCGAATGCCATAACATCACGGGCACAATCGAATACCTGCTGCGCGTCGAATGTGCCGACCTGCCCAGTTACAAGACATTTCACACCGACATGCTGGGCGCACTGCCGCAGGTGAATGCGATTACGTCTTACGTGGTTATGGGGTCACCGAAGGATGAGCGCGCCTAGCATCACGCCTTACTGTGTGGCTTGGTCCGAGATCGCTGCGAAGATCGCGTCCAGGTCCTGCGCAAGAGTTGCGAGTTCCGGGCCAGCTTCCTCTGTGTAGGGCGCAAATACGCTCGATGGCGTCTTGTAGCTGAGGGTCGCTGTCCCATCCGCATTTTCGGTCACGTAGACGCGCACGGGCGCTTCGATCATCGCGGCTGTCGACAGGTTCAGGATGTTGACCGCATAAACGTTGTTGAACAGCCCGATCACACGGTTGCCTGGAATGGTAATCCCCCGGGACTTTGCAGCTCCGGTAGGGCCAGCTTGGGTAACGACACCCATTTTATTCGCTTTGGCCGCCGTTTTGACATCCGCGATCAACTGATCGTAGCTCTTGGTTGTTGGCGTGACGGACCAACCTTCGCGCGGTGCCATCTCGGCTTGAGCGGCGAGTGGTGGCACGATCAGTGCGAGGATGGCGAGTGTCAGGCGCATGGACGTCTCCGATGGTACAATGATCCAAGCAGGGAAGCATGTGAGCGAGGACTTGCCCAATCACGTCTGTGTGCGTGGTGCATAAGCCCGACTGCTATTAGTCATCTCTCATGACACGATTTATCCTGATGTGCATTGTGGCCTTGGTCGCCGCTTGCTCGAGCCCCGAACCAGAAGCGCCGCCGGTATCTGCGGTTCCGCTCTATCCAAATGAAACGCCCGAACTGCGACAACAGATCGAGGCTGCTGCAGCGGCAAATGACGTGCCCGTCGCCTTGGTGCAGCGCGTCGTCATTCGTGAAAGCACACACAGGCCGGGGGCACGGAACGGGCCTTACTACGGCTTGATGCAAATCCTGCCCGCCACGGCGCGCAGTATGGGATTTCGGGGGCAACCGAACGACCTGCTCGACGCGGAAACGAACCTGAAATACGCGACACGCTACCTGCGTGGGGCGTGGCTGGTGTCGGGTCAGGACATGGATGCCGCGGTGATGTGGTACGCGCGTGGATACTACTTTGAGGCCAAGCGGTTGGGTCTGATCGAAGAGACAGGCGTTGATGGTCGCAAGGTCTGGCCGGATTGAGGACGCCGGGTGGACGCTGTTTGCCGTTGGCAAAGGCGCCCCACCCGCCGTCCCGTTTGGTGTCTAGCTGCCAGCGATCATCTCTGATTGCCGCACGATGACTTCCGCCTGTTTGATCGAGGCGATGTCGACAAGACGGCCCTTGTAGACGGTTGCGCCTTCTCCTTTGGCCTTGGCCTCTTCCATGGCGGCGAGGATCTCACGGGCTTCGGCCACGGCCTCCTCGGACGGTGTGAACACTTCATTGGCCAACGTCACTTGTTTGGGGTGGATCGCCCATTTGCCAACCATGCCAAGCGTTGCAGACCGCAGGGCCTGTGCCCGGAAGCCTTCGTCGTCCGAAAAGTCGCCGAAGGGTCCGTCCACTGGCAGCACGCCGTGGGTGCGGCAGGCGGCGACAATGGCGGCCTGTGCCCAATGCCATGGGTCTGACCAGTGTTTCTGTCCTTCATGCATCATGTAGTAGTTGGCTTGCGTCCCACCGATCCCGGTCGTGGCCATGCCCATCGATGCCGCGAAATCGGCCGCGCCCAATGACATGGCGGCAAGCCTTGGCGAGGCGGCGGCGATGTCCTCGACATGGGCGATGCCGGCTGCGGATTCGATGATAACCTCGAACGTGATTGGTTTGCTGCGTCCCTTGGCGGCCTCGATGGATGTCACGAGCGCATCGACGGCATAGATGTCGGCGGCATTGCCCACCTTGGGTATCATGATCTGGTCCAGCCGGTTACCCGCCTGTTCCATCAGATCCACCACATCGCGATACCAGTAAGGGGTATCAAGGCCGTTGATGCGCACCGACAGGGTCTTGGTGCCCCAGTCGATATCACTGATGGCTTTTATGACGTTCTCGCGGGCACTGTCCTTGTCGCTCGGCGCGACGCTGTCTTCGAGGTCAAGGTTGATAACGTCCGCCGCCGACGCTGCCATTTTTACAAAGATTGCGGGGCGCGATCCTGGGCCAAAGAGTTGGCAACGGTTTGGACGGGCCGGAGGCGTGGGTTGAAGGCGAAAAGACATGGCGCACCTTTGGTAAGATAATTTCGTATGAGGCTACTTGGCTGGTATTAAATTGCGCACCGGTTCGCAAGGCGCATTTTGCAGGTGCAGCATGACGCGGCGATTCTGCTGAGTTCATGGGCGAATTCGAAAGAAACACTTCTCTATGCCTGAATCACGCAAGATTATTCGACATATAGCGAGATATGAGAGAGTTTCACGATGTGATTGCGCGCGGCATCGATAGAATGCCGCGTAACGACGAAGGGGATGTCAGATGATTCAAACACCATATCTATTGTTCCTCGGCGATGCGCCGGATCAGTTGGCCGCCAAAGTGGCGCAAGGGATCAAGGACTGGCGTCCCGAGAATGCCGTGGGTCAGATCCGGCTGGAGGGCTGCGGCGCCGATATGGGGCTGACAGACATGACCCTCGAGGAAGGTCTGGCCGCAGGTGCCAAGACCCTCGTGATTGGCGTCGCAAATCGCGGCGGTGTGATCTCTGATGCCTGGAAGGTCGTGCTCGTGAAGGCGTTGCAGATGGGGTATGATCTGGCCGCTGGCCTGCATAACCTGTTGCGGGACGAGGATGAATTGCAAGCGGCCGCACGGGTCAATGGCTGCACGCTGCACGATGTGCGCATTCCCACGATTGCCTACCCCATTGCCAACGGGAAAAAGCGCAGCGGCAAGCGCGTATTGGCCATCGGCACGGATTGCTCCTGTGGCAAGATGTACACCGCCATGTCGATGGATGCAGAAATGCGCAAGCGCGGCATGAATTCGGATTTCCGGGCAACCGGTCAGACGGGTATTCTGGTCACGGGCAAAGGTGTGCCACTGGATGCCGTGATTGCGGATTTCATGGCGGGTGCGGTCGAGTATCTGACACCTGACAATGATGATGACCACTGGGATCACATCGAAGGGCAGGGCAGCCTGTTCCACGTCTCGTATTCCGGTGTGACAATGGCCTTGATCCATGGCGGTCAGCCAGACGCATTGATCCTGTGCCATGAACCAACCCGCACCCACATGCGCGGACTGCCCCACTACGGGCTGCCTTCGCTGGAACAATTGCGCGATACCGCGCTGCCGATTGCCCGTGTTGCAAACCGGGATTGCTTTGTCGCTGGTGTGTCGGTGAACACAAAGGCACTCGACGACAACGCGGCACGCGCATGTCTGGCAGAGATCGAAGACCGTATGGGCCTGCCTGCTGCCGATCCGTTCCGCTTTGGGGCTGGCAAGCTGGTTGACGCACTGGCATCCTGAGGCAACGGCGTTGTCTCCGGTTAGTTCCTCGGAGAAGGGGACGTGTAGACAGAGAATGGTGGGCTCATGCGCATTGATATAACCCGTGATGTCTTTCGATTGGCGCAAGCGTTCACCATTTCGCGCGGGTCGCGGACCGAGGCGCATGTGCTAACCGTCCAGATCAGTGATGGCACGCATACCGGATGGGGAGAATGCGTGCCCTATGCGCGGTATGACGAAACGCTGGACAGCGTGACAGCAGAGATTGAGGCTTTGCCAACGGCGCTCAGTCGGGCGGCACTATGTGATCTCTTGCCAGCAGGAGCTGCGCGCAACGCCGTGGATTGCGCGCTTTGGGATCTTGAATGCAAACGTGCCGGAAAGCGTGCTTGGGAGCTTGCGGGCCTTCAGACACCGGGCCCCGAGATCACCGCTTACACTCTGTCGCTTGACACGCCCGAGGCGATGCAAGCGCAAGCGGCGCAGAACGCACATCGCCCGCTTCTCAAGATCAAACTGGGCACACCTGATGACATGCCGCGGCTGGAGGCCGTCAGAGCGGGCGCACCCAATGCCCAGATCATCGTGGATGCGAATGAAGGTTGGTCAGCGGCGGTGTATGCCGACCTTGCTCCGCATCTTTTGCGTCTCGGCGTCCAGTTGGTCGAACAGCCCTTGCCGGCGGGCGAGGATGACGCCCTGATCGGAATGGAACGGCCAGTGCCGGTCTGCGCTGACGAAAGCTGCCATGACAGGGCCAGCCTGCCCGCGCTGAAAGGCAAGTATGACCTGATCAACATCAAGATCGATAAAACCGGTGGACTGACCGAGGCGCTTGCCCTGCGCGATGCGGCGCGCGCCGAAGGCTATGGGATCATGGTGGGCTGCATGGTGGGGTCATCCCTGGCCATGGCGCCTGCGACGCTGGTGGCCCAAGGTGCAGCAGTGACTGACTTGGATGGGCCACTCTTGCTGGCCGAAGATCGCAATGCACCTTTGGTTTTTGATGATGCGGGGGTTCATCCACCAACAGCAGAGCTTTGGGGATGAGCCGGACCGCGATCATCTACGATTGTGAATTCGCGACAGCGCCGGGCGCGCCCCAACGGTTTTGGTGTGGTCCCAACGACCCTGACCCCGTTGTCTTCCAGATTGGTGCCGTCCGCATGTCCCTGGCAGCACCCTACAAGGATCTTGAGCGTTTCGAGGTGCTCATCCTACCAACAGACCGCTCGGGTGCGCCACTGACCCTTGATCCGTTGAATGCCAGGTTGACGGGTGTGACCGATGATCGGTTGGCGCGAGAGGGTGTAACGCTCGCCAATGCTCTGGACCAGTTCAGCCGGTTTGCGGGCGATGATCGGATGTGGGCCTGGGGCAAGGACGAATTCAACATGGTCGCCATCAGCTGCTACGTGGCTGGTATTGTGCCGCCTATCCCGGCAGATCGTTTCGGGAACGCACCCGAGCTGTTCCTTGAGGCGGGTGTACCGTTGGACGTGATCCACGGATTGCGCAGCAACACGATGCTTGAGCATTTCGGCCTGAGCCTGCCAGACGCGCGCGAGCATGATGCGCTGGGCGACGCACGCATGGTCGCCGAAGTGCTACGCCACCTCATGCAGACTGATCAGCTTGACCCAATGCGGCTGTCCGCCCCATTGCACCGAAGTGACACCTGACGTAACGCCAGCGCCAATGCGCCCTGCCAGAAGGAACCCTGCCATGACCAGAACCGTGTACGTGAACGGAGAATACTTGCCCGAAACGGAAGCGAAGGTGTCGATCTTTGACCGTGGTTTTCTGATGGCTGACGGGGTCTATGAAGTGACCAGCGTACTGGATGGCAAGCTGATCGACTTCGATGGTCACGCCGTACGCTTGCAGCGGTCGTTGGATGAACTGGACATGCTGTCGCCCATCTCCAAGGAGGATTTGCTTGAGGTCCATCGCGAACTGGTCCGCGAGAATGGGATCGAAGAAGGCATGGTCTATCTTCAAATCACCCGTGGTGCGCCGGACGATCGTGATTTCGTATTTCCCGATCCGGAAACGACCGAACCGACAATCGTGCTGTTCACCCAGAACAAGCCCGGTCTGGCGGACAACCCGGCGGCCAAGAAGGGGATGAAGGTCATCAGCATTGATGACATTCGTTGGGGACGCCGCGACATCAAGACGGTGCAGCTGCTCTATCCGTCCATGGGCAAGATGATGGCCAAGAAGGCGGGGGCCGACGATGCCTGGATGATCCAGGATGGCTTCGTGACCGAGGGCACATCGAACAACGCCTACATCGTGAAGGGCAACAAGATCATCACCCGCGCCAAGTCGAATGACATCTTGCACGGGATCACCCGTGCGGCCGTGTTGCGTTTTGCGGCTGAGGCACAGATGGAGGTCGAAGAGCGCAACTTCACCATCGAAGAGGCACGGGAAGCGGACGAGGCCTTTATCACATCTGCCTCGACCTTCGTAATGCCGGTGGTCGAGATCGACGGCGTCACCTTGGGGGAGGGTGTGCCCGGACGGGTCGCGCCGCGCCTGCGCGAGATCTATCTGGACGAAAGCCGCAAGGCCGCCGTTTGACGCCTTAAGCTGTTTGCTGCCGTTTGGGAGTGCCGCGAAGACCGGTCATCCCGTCAAAGCGGCGCACCGGCGCTTGGACAGAGCAGGGCGGAGGACACCTCCGCCTTACCAGAACCACCCGCTTGGGCGGAGTGAACTCCGCCTTACGCGCCGTTGCCCGAACGGTCGACGGTTGTTTCCCCATTGTGCACCAGGCGCGTTGACCATGGGATCGGGTTGCGCAGCGCGAAATGCGCCATGCACGCGCCTTCTGCCTCGGCCAACAAGGCCTCGATCTGTTCGCGGGGTTCGGGGCTTTCAATCAGAACATGTGTTTCCACCAGTTCCGTCTTGCCATCCGTCGTGTGTCCAAAGTCCCGCATGTGCCCAAGGTTTGTTGCGAACCGTACACGCTGCTCAAGGCGCAAGGACGTGATCTCGATCTTGCGCGCGGTATAGATGTCCGTGAGGTGCGTCATCAGGCAAAAGCCA
The DNA here is from genome assembly GCF_947496075.1 of uncultured Tateyamaria sp. Taxonomy (GTDB): domain Bacteria; phylum Pseudomonadota; class Alphaproteobacteria; order Rhodobacterales; family Rhodobacteraceae; genus Tateyamaria. The sequence continues at coordinate 203,465 of NZ_CANMBJ010000004.1, read as the reverse complement.
ATGCCTGCACAGAAATAGGCAAGTGGCGGGGGCGCCTGATCTTCGCCCACAGGAGGCTGTTCATCACAATACAGGGTAAGCGGCGAAAATCCGGGGATGTTGACCGAAACGGATCCCGTTTTGTGCTGCTTCGTACCCGCTTCGGCGACCAGATTGACCTCGAATTGCAGCGGGTCTGGTGCCCTGGCCCGTTGGAACGGATCGGGTGTAAACGCTATTGGTTTGGGTGCCGCGCTCGCCCGTTCGCCGACGCGGTAACTCTGATCATCAGACATGTGCCAAACCCTAGCCTTTCTCGACGTTTTCAGTGAATGCCGTTTGGAAAGCATCCTGCTGCGCGGGCGTCGCATCTGTCTGGTAGTTGGCCTTCCACTCGGCCATGGTCATTCCATAAAACGCTTCGCGCGCTTCGTCTTTCGACATCTCGATACCCTTTTCCGCCCCGGCTTCCTGATACCAGCGCGACAGGCAATTGCGGCAGAACCCGGTCAGATTCATCATGTCGATGTTCTGAACGTCCGTGCGGTCCTTCATCAAGTGCTGCCTCAGACGCCGAAAGGCCGCGGCCTCAAGCTCGATACGGGTTTGATCGTCCATGTGACTTATCCTTGTGATTGCGCAGGATCAGGTGAATGTGCCCACCTTGCAGTTTTCTGACGCGAGCGAAACTAGACTAAAGATTGGCGTCAGTCTTGGCGGCTTCAAGATGATGTGCCAGTACCGCCGCCCAATGTCGTTGTCCGGCCGGGTCAGAAATAAGATCTTGGCGTACCTCCAATATGATGTTGGGCCGCCCTGGGATATGCGCATGCTGGCTCATGGCGTCGCCGGGAAAGAACCCCGCGTAGGGTGCGTTGTCGCCGACCGGGCTGCTTAGGGTCCTTTGCAATCCGGCGATAAGCGGGTTGGCGATGCGCCGATCCTCGGCTGAAAGGACTCCGATCTCCCAAGGTCGCCGCGGACGGTTCACCAGCTGGGGTGTGAAGCTGTGGACCGCGAGAAATGCAATGTCTCGCTGTGCGGCCGTGCGGGCAATTGCATCATGATACGGCGCGTACAGGGTATCGATCCGGCGTTGGCGTTCCGTCTCGGGCAGGATTCGGTTGCCGGGAATGATCGTACCGTCATAAAGCTGCGGGATCAGGGTCGGGTCGTCGGCACCGCGGTTCGGATCGATGACAAGGCGCGAAAAGTTGGCGCTGACGACCGGGGCATTCAGCAACTCGCCCAACGCATGCGCAAGCGCCAAGGCACCAATGTCGATCGCAATGTGCCGCGACATCTCTGTTTCCGGCAGGCCCAATGTGCCGCCGTTCACATGATTTGGAACGGTGTTTGTCGCGTGATCGCAGGTGATCACCCAGCCACCAATGCGGTCTGCGCCGTCTATGAAAAAAGGTGTATGTGTCATCTGCCTGTCACCCATTGTGTCGCAGGTTTAGGCCAGTTGCCTCGCGATGTGAATTGGGCAATAAGGGCGCTGTTAGCGGTATCAGAAGAGGACCAGACCATGCGACGCCTACGCAATGTGAAAATCGTGGCTACTTTGGGTCCGGCCTCGGACACATACGAAACCATCCGGGCGTTGCACGAGGCCGGGGCGGATGTTTTTCGCCTGAACATGTCCCATGGCAGCCACGAAGAGATTGCAAGCAAACACGCAATCATCCGGAAAGTGGAAGAGGACACGGGGTCTGCCATCGCCATCTTGGCTGACCTGCAGGGGCCGAAGCTCCGTGTTGGTGTCTTTGCCGGTGACAGCGAAATGCTGGATGAGGGTGCAAAGTTTCGTCTGGACCTGAATGAGAAAGACGGTAACAGCAGCCGCGTCTGCCTACCCCATCCCGAGATTTTCGAGGCACTGGAAGTTGGCAAGACACTTCTCGTGAATGACGGAAAGATACGCCTGAAAGTCGAGGATTGTGGCCCCGACTTCGCCGATTGCGTGGTGATTGCGGGGGGAGTGATCTCCAATCGCAAAGGTGTGAATGTTCCCGATGTCGAACTGCCTCTCGCCGCCTTGTCCGCGAAAGACAAAGCAGATCTGGCCTTCGTCGCAGATCTGGGTGTGGATTGGATCGCACTCAGCTTTGTGCAGCGTGCCGCAGATGTCGAAGAGGCCAAGGATTTAATCAAAGGCCGCGCGGCGGTCTTGTCCAAGATCGAAAAACCCAATGCCGTCGACCGCTTTGATCACATCCTGCAGGTCAGCGACGGTATTATGGTGGCGCGCGGGGATCTGGGCGTCGAACTGCCGGTTCAGAACGTGCCGCCCATTCAAAAGCGCCTGGTGCGCAAATGTCGTCACGCTGGCAAGCCGGTAATCGTTGCCACGCAGATGCTGGAAAGCATGATCGAAAGCCCGATGCCGACCCGCGCCGAAGTCAGTGACGTCGCCACCGCGATCTACGAAGGTGCAGATGCGGTCATGCTTAGCGCGGAAAGCGCGGCGGGCAGCTATCCCATCGAGGCGGTGACCACCATGGACCGGGTCGCAGCCGAGGTGGAACAGGACCCGACATATACCCAGATCATCGAGGCCAGCCGCAGCGCCAGCCGTGCATCCGTGGCGGATGGCATCGTGGCGGCGGCGCGCGAGATTGCAGAGACAACTGACATCAAGGCGATCTGCTGCTTTACCCAAAGTGGGACCACAGCGCTTTTGGTTGCACGTGAACGGCCCCGCGTGCCAATCCTTGCACTCACGCCGCTCGCGCGTACTGCGCGGCGCATGACGTTGAGCTGGGGCTGTAACTGCTACGTCACGACAACCATGGAGCGCTTCAAGCAAGCGGTTGTTGGTGCAGCGCGCGCTGCGCGTGAGGGTGGATTTGCAGGACCGGAAGATCAGATCGTTGTCACCGCGGGCGTTCCCTTCAACGTCCCGGGCACAACCAATATCCTGCGCGTGGCGCCGTGTGATGAACGTTTGATTTACTCAACTGATCCAGAGTAACGTTACCTGACTTAAGGTAAGGTTACGTCTATGAGCCCTGATTTTTATCTGGTGCTGGGTATTCTGCTAGCAGGATTCTCCATTCCGTCCGTGTTGTCGGCGATCTCTGACCGCCGCGCGCCACGTGCATCCGCGATAACAATCCTGATCTCGGGGGGGCTGATACTGCTGGCAATCCAGACACAGCCAGGCGGTTACACAATCGAAGAAATCCCAGACGTTTTTGTACGTGTGATCGCTCGCCTTATCTGACGTTGCAGCCCCGGCAACATGGCACCTGAAAAGAGTCACTTGCCATGGGGCGCATCTGCCCCTATACGCCCAATTCGTTCCGCGCGTCCGGCCTAAGTGGCATGCCGAGTCGCGCATCTACCGAACTCAAACGATGGAGACGGAAATGCCCAAGATGAAGACGAAATCAAGCGCCAAGAAGCGCTTCAAGGTGACCGCCACCGGTAAGGTGATGGGTGGTCAGGCCGGCAAACGCCACGGCATGATCAAGCGCACCCGCAAATTCATTCGTGACGCCCGTGGCACCACGACCCTGTCTGCCCCCGACGCGAAAATCGTCAAGGGCTTCATGCCCTACGACCGCTAAGAAGAAGGAGCAGATACATGTCCCGTACCAAAGGTGGAACCGTCACCCACGCCCGTCACAAGAAGGTCATCAAGGCCGCCAAAGGTTACTATGGCCGCCGCAAGAGCACCTTCAAGGTCGCACGCCAGGCGGTCGACAAGGCCAACCAGTACGCAACGCGTGACCGTCACAATCGCAAGCGCAACTTCCGCGCCCTGTGGATTCAGCGCATCAACGCCGCCGTTCGCGCCCATGACGAAGCACTGACATACAGCCGCTTCATCAACGGTCTGAACCTGGCCGGCATCGAAGTGGACCGCAAGGTTCTGGCCGACCTGGCCGTGAACGAACCCGATGCATTTGCTGCCATCGTGGACCAGGCCAAAGCCCAGCTGAACGCCTAAGTACACGTCAGAATTGATTAAGGCCGTCCTCGCTTCGAGGGCGGTCTTTTTTTGTGCGATATGATGCGTTTGTGGGTTGGTTTTGCTTGATCCTGTGGTTCATAGAACGCACCATACTAAATATGCCGTTTGTCTGGGGGGACGACCAATGAATTTGACGCGCCTTGTTTACTACTCACAACGCAATCCGTCCGAGAGCATGGATGCGCAAGATCTGATCGCGACCTGTGAACGTAACAACATGCGCCTGAACCTGACCGGTATGTTGCATTACAACGGCGATCACTTCCTGCAAGTGATCGAGGGCGGACGGGTCGAAGTGTCGGCGCTCTATCACCGGATCGCCCGTGACCCGCGGCACAGCAATATCATTCTGCTCTCGTGCACGGACGTACGTGAGCGCATGTTTCCAAACTGGTCGATGGGTATGCATCAGGGCATGGATGAACGCGCACGCACCATCTACCTGCGCTATTTTTCGACGGATGACGTCAATCCCGAGACGGTGAACGTTGAAAGCCTTCTGGACGTGCTGCAGGACTTGTCCGTCGAAATGGCACCGCGGCTGCGGGTCAGCAACGCTTAACGCCGCGTCCGCCGCCGCTCCCGCGTCAGGGCATTCTCGGCTGCCTTGGCGCGATCTTCGGCGTTGTTTGCCCGACGACGCCATTTCGCAGTTTCACCCGCCAACAAGGCCGTCCGTGTCGCGTTTTCACTGCGATACCTTTGGCGCGCCATCACGAACCCGATAGCCGCTGCCACGCCCATGAATGCAATGGCCAGGATGAATTGAATGACAAGGCTTGCGCTGATCATGGCCGCACCCCGGCCCGCATGACGCGTATCTCAACGCGTCGGTTCAAAGATGATGCGGCATCGCTGCCTTGTTCCAGTGGCACCCGTGACCCAAACCCGACGGCTTCCATCTGACTGATGTCGGTTCCAGAGGCCGCCATCGCGTTCACCGTGTTTTCGGCACGTGCCCAACTGAGCTGCAGGTTCGAAAGGTCGTCTCCGGAACTGTCCGAATGCCCGGCCACCTGGATCTGTGCCTCCGGGCACGCATTGATGCGCTCACCCAGTTCGCTCAAGCGCGGTTGTGCAGCCGGATCTATGTCCGCGCTGCCCGGGGCAAACTGCAAAACCACGCCCGAGACATCGGATGTAAGCGCAGCCACGCAGTCGGTTGCCTTTGTGGGATTTGGCGCGACCTTGGCGGGCGCGGCTGCCTCATTGGTGGCTTCTCGAAGGGCAACAACCCATGGCAATTCGCTCGGCTCATCCGGCAGAGAGGGAGGGGCGGAGGCGGTCGATGCAACGGTCTCGGCCTTCACAGTCTCTACGGCTGGTACATCTGCGGCAGGTTGCACGTCTGGCGCAACCGTTTGGGTTGTTGGGGATGCCAGTGCCAGATCGGTCGCCCCGGTCGTTGGCAAATTCATCGTGTAGACGCCGACGCCAGCCATCAGCCCAATCGCCGCGATACCGACACCGGCCAAGGCCCAAGTCGACCCGCCTTTCTGCGCTGCCAATCGGTCCGCGCTTGCCAGTGTGAGCCCGGCGGCTCTGAGCGTGCGAAGATCTTGGCCCTTTTTGCGTGCTTTCATCAATTGTCCCCCCAGACAAACTCACTGATAAAACGTAACGGACACACTGTTTTCGTTTGTTTCGAAATGAACCTGGATGCCAAGAAGCGATGCGGTTTCCCGGATCATGGCCTCGTTTTCGCTCAGGCTGACCTCGGATCGGCCATCATCCAGAACAACCGTCAGCCCAAGGTCGCGCACACTGTGCTGCAGAACCGACTTCAGCCGGTGCGAATACATAATGGGTGCCATCAAGCTTCCTGAACGCGTGTCTTTGCAATCTGATCCTGCCTACACCACATACAGTGTTGTGAAAAGAAGTTTGGGCTAAATATCGTATTATTGTGCACGTTATTGAACGGCTTACATGCATCTTGTCGGTGTTTGCCATCCCGCTGCGTTGTGGTAGCAGGGCACCGAATAAAGGAGCACGTCATGGACGACCTCAAAGCCAAGTATTTGACACAGATCGCGGACGCGGCAGACGAGACGTCTTTGGAAGACATTCGCATCGCGGCCGTTGGCAAGAAAGGCGAAGTTGCCCTCAAGATGCGCGAACTGGGCAAGATGACGCCCGAAGAGCGGCAAGTGGCGGGCCCTGCCTTGAATGCTCTCAAGGACGAAATCAACAGCGCGCTGGCTGCGAAAAAAGCGGCCCTCGCAGACGCAGCCTTGGACGAACGCTTGCGGTCTGAATGGCTGGATGTGACATTGCCCACCCGCACCCAGCGTCGCGGCACCATCCACCCGATCAGCCAAGTGACCGAAGAGGTCACCGCCATCTTTGCCGAAATGGGCTTCTCCGTTGCCGAAGGGCCGCGGATCGACACCGACTGGTACAACTTCGACGCGCTCAACATCCCCGGCCACCACCCCGCGCGGGCCGAGATGGACACGTTTTATATGCACCGGGCGCCGGGCGACAATCGCCCGCCCCACGTGCTGCGCACGCACACTTCACCGGTGCAGATCCGGTCGATGGAGGCAACAGGCGCCCCGACCCGCATCATTTGCCCCGGCGGTGTCTATCGCGCCGACTATGATCAGACGCACACCCCCATGTTCCACCAGGTCGAAGGCCTCGCCATCGACAAGGACATCTCGATGGCAAACCTGAAATGGGTGCTGGAAGAGTTTGTAAAATCCTATTTCGAGGTGGACGGCGTCGACCTGCGCTTCCGCGCCTCGCACTTCCCCTTCACCGAACCTTCGGCAGAGGTTGATATCCGCTGTTCGTGGGAAGGCGGCACGCTCAAGGTGGGCGAAGGCGACGATTGGCTTGAAATCCTCGGCTCCGGCATGGTGCACCCCAAGGTGCTTGAGGCAGGCGGGATCGATCCCAACGAATGGCAGGGCTTTGCCTTCGGCATGGGCATCGACCGGATCGCGATGCTGAAATACGGCGTCCCGGATCTGCGCGCCTTCTTCGACAGCGACCTGCGCTGGTTGCGGCACTACGGCTTTGCGGCACTGGATGTCCCCACATTGCACGGCGGGCTGAGCCGCTAAACGTCGGTCCATTCCTTCCCTGTTTCAAAAAATCCCCCCCGGAGGGCCGATTGGCCACCGGGGCGCGCATTGGCCCATGTTGTCTCGTTGCACGGTGCCGCTACCTTGACCCCATGCGTCGTGCCATCGTCATCCTCCTCGTCACCCTGATCGTGATCACTCACATCTTCCTGTGGCGCTCTGACATGCCCACGCATCTCAAGCTGACCTTCACCCTGATCAATGCTACCGGCTGGACCATCGTGCTGGCCCCCATCCTGCTGATTGATCGTTGGCTCGACGCGATCCAGCGGCGCAACCGCGATGACCACGACAATGTGACGTGACACGCAGGCGTATCTGCGTAGCGTGCGGCGAATGACACGTCTTATCTTCTTCCTTGCTCTTGTTTGGGCTCTGCCGTCCGCTGCCATGGGACCCTGGCAACGCGACACCTGCCATCTGGAGGTGCCCTGCGCATTGGGCGACCGTTCCTATCACGTCAAAGAACCAGACGGATGGGACGGGGAAACGCCCATGCCGGTTCTGATCCACTTCCACGGCTGGCAACGCACCGGCGCACTGCCCGTACAGCACCAGCGTATTTCGGGTGCCACCCGGCGGCGCGGGGTCCTGCTGATCGCGCCCAATGGCAATCGCAAGACCTGGAACATGTGGTCACCTGAAACCGAGGATGTGCAATTCGCAGCCGACGTGCTCGAGGACGTGATCAAGCGCTATCCGGTCGACACCGATAACATCTATCTGTCGGGCTATTCCTACGGCTCCATCATGGCGTGGCGTGTGGCCTGCGATCGCGGCACGGACATGAACGTGCGGGCGCTTCTGGGGATCTCGGGCACCATTGATCTGTCCGAGGACTGCGCGCAATCCCCGCGCGAGGCGCGCCATGTGCATGGGCTCAACGACAACGTGCTTGATTTTCCATATGGCCCGGATGGGGACACCACGTATCCCGTATCGCTCTGGCGTGACCATTTGGGATGTACAGATGCGCGGACGGATGGTGGCGACTGGGCAGCTGTCGAATTTCTCTCGCTCTCACGCACTGAATGGCAGGAATGTGAGGCGGGCATCAAGGTGACGCTGGATGTCCATCCGGGCGGGCATTTCATTCCCCACGGCTGGATCGCACGGCAGCTCGATGAGCTTCTGGGCCGAGAGCCTGTGTATCCCTGACACGCAAGGCGGGGCGTTCACTGCCCCGCGCTTGCACCTTGGGCCGATCTTTGCCATTGCAGGCCCGTACTGGAATGCAGGGGACGCTCCCATGAAATTCACGCTCAGCTGGCTCAAGCAGCACCTCGATACCACCGCCACGGTGGACGAGATCACCTATGCGCTGACCGACCTTGGACTGGAAGTCGAAGGGGTCGAGGATCGCGGGGCAAAGCTGGCCGACTTTACCATCGGCAAGGTGCTGAGCGCGGAAAAACACCCCGACGCCGACCGCCTGCGCGTGTGCCAGGTCGCCACGGACGAGGGCGAGAAACAGATCATTTGCGGCGCCCCCAACGCGCGCGAGGGGATCACGGTCGTGGTCGCCAAGCCGGGCGTCTATGTCCCCGGCATCGACACCACCATCGGCGTGGGCAAAATCCGGGGCATTGAAAGCTTCGGCATGATGGCTTCCGAGCGTGAGATGGAGCTGTCCGAGGAACATGACGGCATCATCGAACTCCCTTCGGGAGAGGTCGGCGACCGCTTTATCGACTGGCTCGCCGAAAACGACCCGGCCAAGGTCGACCCGGTGATCGAGATTGCCATCACCCCCAATCGCCCCGACGCGCTGGGCGTGCGCGGCATCGCGCGCGACTTGGCTGCGCGTGGCCTGGGCACCATGCGCCCATGCCCGGTGCCAGAAGTTGAAGGCGCCTTTGTCTCTGACATTACGATCAGCATTGATGACGATACGCTCGATGGCTGCCCCGCGTTCTTCGGGCGACTAATCCGGGGTGTTCAGAACGGCCCAAGCCCGGTGTGGTTGCAGGACCGCCTGCGCGCCATCGGCCTGCGCCCGATCTCGTTCCTCGTCGATGTGACCAACTATTTCACCTACGATCTGAACCGCCCTCTGCACGTCTTTGACGCAGACAAGGTCGCTGGGAATTTGCGCGTGCACCGTGCCAAGGGCGGCGAGGAGATCGCGGCGCTTGATGAAAAGAGCTACACGTTCCAGCCCGGTCAGATGATCATCTCGGATGACAACGGACCCGAAAGCATTGCGGGCATCATGGGCGGTGCCGAAACGGGCTGCACCGAAGAGACGGTGAACGTCTTTGTCGAAAGCGCCTATTGGGACCCGGTGCAGATTGCCTATGCGGGCCGCGCGCTCAAGATCAACTCCGATGCGCGCTACCGGTTCGAGCGCGGTGTCGATCCGGCCTTCACCCCCGTCGGGCTGGACCATGCCTGTGCCATGATAATGGAACACGTAGGCGGAACCGCCTCCAGCATGATCAGCGCGGGTGCCGTGCCGGACACGCGCCGCGCGTACAAACTGGACGCCGCGCGGGTGCAAAGCCTTGTCGGCATGGACATCCACGAAAGCGAACAGCGCCAGACGCTGACCGCCCTCGGTTTCAAGCTCGAAGGGGACATGGCCCATGTGCCAAGCTGGCGCCCCGATGTGATGGGCGAGGCCGATCTGGTCGAGGAAGTCGCCCGGGTCGCGTCGCTGACCAAGCTGCAGGGCAAGCCCCTGCCACGGCTGACGCCGGGTGTGCCGAAGCCGGTGATGACACCCATCCAGCGGCGCGAGCAGATCGCGCGCCGGACAGCGGCGGCGCTGGGCTACAATGAATGCGTGACCTACAGCTTCATCGATCAGGCCTCCGCCAAGCTCTTCGGCGGCGGTGATGATGCGACGATGCTGGAAAATCCAATCTCCAGCGACATGAGCCATATGCGCCCCGCACTTCTGCCCGGTCTGCTGCAAGCCGCAGCGCGCAATCAGGCGCGCGGCTTTGCCGATCTTGCTCTGTTCGAGGTCGGCCCGGCCTTTAACGGCGGTGAGCCGGGGGAACAGCACCTGCTGGTCTCGGGCCTGCTTGTCGGACGGACGGGATCCAAGGACGTGCACGGCGCGTCGCGACCCGTCGACGTGTTCGACGTCAAGGCAGATGCCGAAGCGATCCTGTCGGCCATCGGCGCACCGGCCAAGGTGCAGATCCTGCGCGGCGCGCAAGGCTGGTGGCACCCGGGCCGTCACGGCAAGATCTGCCTTGGTCCCAAGAAGGTGCTGGGCATCTTCGGCGAACTGCACCCCCGTGTCCTTGAAGCGATGGATGTGAAAGGGCCTGCCATGGCCTTCACCCTCTGGCCCGCAGAGGTGCCTTTGCCGCGCAAGGCAGGGGCCAACAAGGGCGCACTGGACATCAGCGACCTGCAGGCGGTCGAGCGTGACTTTGCCTTTGTCGTCGACGCAGAGGTCGAAGCACTGACGCTGGTCAATGCGGCCATGGGCGCAGACAAGGCATTGATCGAGGATGTCCGCATCTTTGACGAGTTCATCGGCGGCTCCTTGGGTGAGGGCAAGAAATCTCTGGCCCTGACTGTGCGCTTGCAGCCCAAGGATGCGACCCTCAAGGATGCCGATATCGAAGCGGTGGCACAGAAGGTGGTCGATAAGGTCACCAAGGCGACAGGCGGCAGCTTACGCGGATAGGTCCGGCACTGGGGGGCCAACCCCCCAGACCCCCCGAAGATTGCCTGGCAAGATGAAGGGACGGATCAGGTTTCGCTCAGCATCTCCGCGAGCAGGTCGAACACAAGGCGAATGCGTTTGCTTGTGTGCAGTTCGCGGTGGGTGACCAGCCACACCGGGAAACTGAGGTCGGTGACACCGTCCAGCAGGCGGACTGCATCATCGAACTGATCACCAATGTGGTCCGACATTGGGAAAATACCGAAACCTTTGCGCAACAGCTCCCATGTTGTGATTCCGCTGGTGGAACCGGAGCGCAAGTTTGCGCGGCTTACGGGGATGCCATATTCTTCCATGGCCGCGACAAAGGCGTCATCGTCGGCCATGCTGATGAAGTCGTGTTCCTTCAGATCCTCAACCGTTTTGGGCGAGCCGCGAGCCGCCACGTAAGACTTGGAGGCGTAAAGATGCGCTGACGAGTCGCCAATCTTGCGCGCGATCAGGTCAGCTTCGGTCGGGCGAACATGGCGGATGGCAATGTCGGCCTCGCGCTTGAGGATATCGCGGATGTCGTTGGCGGCAATCACGTCAACGCGCAGGCGCGGGGCAAGGTCCCGCAGTTTCAGCAAGGTATCGGGCAGGACATAGGCGCTCATCATGTCAGAGGCCGTGACGCGGATTATGCCGTCCAACCCTTGCGTCCGGCCTTGTGCCATGACGGTGATGCGGGCGGCGGCATCGCCCATCTTGCGCGCCTCAATCAACAGGTCACGGCCTGCATCCGTCAGCGTCATGGAACGGGATGTGCGTTCGAACAGGGTCAGGCGCAACGCGTCCTCCAGCGCACTGACCTGCCGCCCGATCGTGGGCTGGGCCAGACCAAGTTGCCGGGCGGCTGCGGACAGTGACCCGGTTTCCGCCGTTGCCAGAAATGCGCGCAGATGCGTCCAGTCAAACCCTCGATCCATGCAAATTTGTATACATATGTTGCGAAATTCGTCAATTTATTGCGTCCGAAGTCACCTGTATATGCAGTGGTGAAGGAGATAGATGATGAAACCGAACGCACAATTCTGGGACAAGTTGGCGGTCAAATACGCGGCACAACCGATCAGCGACCCGGATGCATATGAACAGACACTTGAGCGGGTTGTGTCTTACCTCAAGCCAACAGACAGGGTACTGGAGCTGGGTTGCGGTACAGGTAGCACGGCGCTCAAACTCGCGCCTCATGCAGGATCAATCCTGGCCACGGATTTTTCCGAAGGCATGATTGCGCAGGCAGAGGCCAGGATGGGCGTCGATAATGTGCGCTTCCTGCAGGCCGATACATTCAGCCCGGCGCTCGCGGATGGATCGTTTGAGGTCGTTATGGGATTCAACCTGTTCCATCTTGTGGACCGCGTTGATGAGGCTCTCGCACGCGTGCACGACCTGTTGGCGCCGGGTGGCGTGTTCATCTCGAAGACACCCTGCCTTGGCGAGCGGTCCCTTGGGTTGAAGTTCGGGTTATTGAAGCGGTTCATTCCACTGATGCAACTTGTTGGAAAAGCCACGTTTGTCCGCTTCGAAACGATAGAGAGCCTCGAGGCTCGGATTGCGCGCGCCGGGTTCGAGATTGTCGAAACGGGAAACTACCCGCTGCGCCCTCCCAGTCATTTCGTTGTGGCCCGCCGTTCTTGACCCTTGTTTTTGGTGCTGTCAGACGCAGGTTAGGTCCAGCTGGGAACAAAGGAGTACTGCGATGCTGAACGTATACCTGTCCGGGGAAATTCATACCGATTGGCGAGAGCAGATAGTAGATGGCGCACAGGGCCTTGATGTGACCTTTTCCGGGCCGGTGACCGATCACGCTTCGAGCGATGATTGCGGCGTTGCGATCCTTGGGTCCGAGGACAAGAAGTACTGGCATGATCACAAGGGCGCGATGGTGAACGCCATCCGCACCCGCAAGGGAATTGCGGATGCGGACGTGGTCGTGGTGCGCTTTGGCGACCAGTACAAGCAATGGAATGCCGCCTTTGATGCGGGGTATGCTGCGGCACTGGGCAAGTCGTTGATCATCCTGCATGGCCCCGATCATGCCCATGCCTTGAAAGAGGTGGATGCGGCAGCCCTGGCCGTGGCCGAAGAGCCCGGACAGGTGGTGGATGTCTTGCGCTATGTCCTGACGGGCTCTTTGCCCGGATAGGTCGCCTGGTGGCACTGTTCCGGGCCCCTGGCCCGGAATGCGCCCACCCGCCGACCCTGGGTCACACTTGTAACGCTCTGGGTGCGCTCTTAGCCTTTTTGAAAGGGAGACGCGCAGATGAAATTCGACTACGTGATCGTTGGTGGTGGCTCAGCGGGATGCGTGATGGCGTCGCGACTGAGTGAAGATTCCACGGTGTCGGTGTGCTTGATCGAGGCGGGTGGCTCGGGGCGCGACATCTTTGTCCGCGCGCCTGCGCTGGTGGCGGGCATGATCTCTGGCAGACCCAAGATCAACAATTGGGCTTTTCACACGGAACCGCAGCCCGAATTGAATGGGCGGCGTGGGTTTCAACCGCGTGGCCGCACATTGGGCGGGTCGAGTGCCATCAACGCGATGCTGTACGTGCGCGGGCATCAGCGTGACTATGATGAATGGGCGGAACTGGGCGCTGACGGGTGGGATTGGGACAGCGTGCTGCCCTATTTCAAACGGTCAGAGGGCAATGTGCGCGGTGCGGATGATCTGCATGGGGATAGTGGGCCGTTGCAAGTCGCCGAGCAGTCCGATCCGCGCCCGATCACGAACGCCTTTATCGAGGCCGGCGCGCAACAGCAGTTGCGTTTCACCGATGACTTCAATGATGCGGAGCAGGCGGGTGTGGGTCTGTACCAAGTGACGCAGCACCATTCCGGCACGGCCAAGGGTGAGAGATGCTCGGCCGCGGCGGCCTATCTGCCGGACAATGTTCTGGCGCGGACGAACCTGACTGTGTTGACACGCGCCATGGCGCATAAGGTGGAAATAGATGGCACGCGCGCGGTTGGCGTACGCATCAAACATCAAGGCAAGGTGAAGCTGGTCACGGCGGGGCGGGAGGTCATCCTGTCTAGTGGTGCATTTGGATCGCCCCAACTGCTGCTCTTGTCCGGGATCGGTCCGCGCGATGAACTGGCGTTGCACGGCATCGAACCGGTCCATGAACTGCCTGGGGTCGGGCAGAACCTGCAAGACCATCTGGACTATATCATCAGCTACCATTCCAAGCGCGATGACGTTGTGGGGCTGGGTCCCAAGGGCTTGATGGCGTTGGCCAAGGCGGGGTTGCAATGGCGCAAGGATGGGTCGGGCATGTTCGCATCACCCTTCGCCGAAGGGGGGGCTTTCCTGCGCTCTGATCCGTCTGTTGACCGTCCTGATCTGCAACTGCATTTCGTTGTGGGCATCGTGGACCAGCACATGCGCAAGATACATGTGAAGTTTGGCTATTCCTGCCATGTCTGTGTGTTGCGCCCGCACAGCCGCGGCCATGTTGGTCTGCACTCTGCTGATCCGTCAAAACCGCCGTTGATTGATCCCGGTTACCTGACCGACCGGCGTGATCTGGATGTGATGATGAAAGGTGCACGGCGAATGGAGAGCATACTGACCGCACCACCGCTGGAGCCGTGGCGCGGCACGCAACTCTATCCCCATGACGGCAGCGATGCGGGGTTGGAGGCTGACATTCGGGCGCGCGCAGATACGATCTATCACCCGGTTGGCACGTGCCGGATGGGACAGGACGAGATGGCAGTAACGGACGCTGCGGGCCGGGTGCATGGTGTTGAGGGGCTGCGGGTTGTCGATGCCTCTCTGATGCCGCGCCTGCTTGGCGGGAACACGAACGCCCCCACCATCATGATGGCAGAAAAGATCAGCGCCGAGATGCGCGCAGCGTGATCCAATAGACGTTGCGCGACACCATTCCGTATTGGGGGCCAGCCCCCAAACCCCCGAGGTATTTTCAGCCAGAAGAAGGGGTCAGGGGCGTGGCGGAATGTTCTTGGCCTTGTCCACGGCCGGGCGGGCCATGAAGCGATCAAGGTAGGCTGCAAGGTTTTTGTGGTCGTCCCAACCGATCATCTCCTTTGCACCATAGAAGTTCAGGGCGTTGAGCCAGGGTGCGATCGCGATATCCGCGATGGAATATTGCCCGGTGATCCAGTCCTTGTCGCCGAGTTCCTTGTCCAAGACGGACAGCAGGCGTTTGGATTCGTTGACGTACCGCTCTTGTGGGCGTTTATCCTCCCAATCGGAGCCGGCGAATTTCACGAAGAAGCCCATTTGACCGAGCATCGGACCGACACCGCCCATCTGGAACATGAGCCATTGGATCGTCCGGGCCTTGTCGCTGGCCGTCTCGCCAATCAGCTTGCCCGACTTTTCCGCAAGGTAGATCAGGATCGCACCGGATTCGAACAGGCCGACCGGCGTGCCATCCGGGCCATTTGGATCAATGATCGCCGGGATCTTGTTGTTGGGGTTCAGGGACAGGAATTCGGGGCTTTTCACATCCGCATCCGACAGCGTGACCAAGTGCGCCTCGTAGGGGATCTCCATCTCTTCCAGCGCAATAGACGCTTTCACACCGTTCGGTGTTGGAAACGAAAACAGTTGCAGAACGGACGGATCCTTGGGGATCCACTTCTGTGTGATGGGAAAGGCGCTGAGGTCAGCCATGGGTCGTCTCCTTGAAATGATGGGTCCGACATAGGCGAAATTCCCCCCCAAAATAGTCTTTGTCATGTGAGGAGATGTGTTAACCAGTGTTTGCACGCGCACATCAAAACAAAATAGAGCGTGCGGAAGCCAACAAGGGACTAGATATGCTAAACGAATTCAAGGACTTCATCGCCAAGGGCAATGTCATGGACATGGCCGTGGGTATCATCATCGGTGCAGCCTTTACCGCCATTGTCACATCGCTGGTGGGTGATCTGATCAACCCGATCATCGGTCTGTTTACGGGTGGGCTGGATTTCACCAACAACTATGCGGTTCTGGCGGGTGATGTGGCCGAGGGCGCATCGCTGGAAGCGGCCCGCGAAGCCGGGGCAGCCGTGTTTGCCTATGGCGCGTTTCTGATGGCCGTGATCAACTTCCTGATCATCGCGTTCGTGGTGTTCATGTTGGTGCGCTACGTGAACAAGGTCAAAGCGGCAGCAGAGAAACCGGAAGAGCCCGCCGAAGAAGCGCCAGCAGGTCCGTCCGAACTGGATGTGTTGCTCGAGATCCGCGACGCTCTGGCCAAGTAAGGCTCAACACCGAAACAAGACCAAGTGGGGCCGCCCGGTGCAATCCGAGCGGCCCCTTTCTTATTGTTTGAGGGCAAGGTTGGGGGCAACCACGTCGATGCCCAGCGCTTTGCCAACGGCGTAGTAGGTCAGTGTCCCGGCATGCACATTCAGTCCGGCCAGCAGGTGCGGGTCATCCTCGCAGGCCTGACGCCAGCCCTTGTCCGCCAGTGCCAGCATGAACGGCATCGTTGCGTTGCCAAGGGCGATGGTTGATGTGCGGGCAACGGCACCGGGCATGTTGGCCACGCAATAGTGCATGATCCCGTCGACATCGTAGATCGGATCGTCATGCGTGGTCGCGCGGGACGTTTCAAAACAGCCGCCCTGGTCGATCGCGACATCGACAATGGCAGCTCCGGGTTTCATGGTCGATAGCTGATCACGCGTCACCAGCTTGGGCGCTGCGGCGCCCGGGATCAGGACCGCGCCAACCACCATGTCGGCCTCCGCCACCAGTTCGGCCGTATTGCCCGCACTGGCGTAGCTTGTCTTGAAAAGGCCGGAAAACGCGTCATCCAGGTAACGCATCCGGGGCAGGGACCGGTCCAGGACCGTCACGTCAGCGCCCATACCGGCGGCAACGCGGGCTGCGTGCGTGCCGACAACACCGCCTCCGATCACGACCACCTTGGCAGGCCCGACACCGGGCACGCCGCCCATCAACACGCCGCGCCCGCCATTTGCCTTCTGCAAGGTCCATGCACCGACTTGCGGGGCCAAGCGGCCCGCCACCTCTGACATGGGGGCAAGCAGGGGCAACCCGCCACTGGTGTCAGTCACGGTCTCATACGCGATGGCGGTACAGCCGGACGCGAGCAGGTCATGGGTCTGTTCCGGATCCGGGGCCAGATGCAGGTAGGTGAACAACAACTGTCCCTCGCGCAGCATCTTGCGCTCGACCGCTTGGGGCTCTTTCACCTTCACGATCATGTCTGCGACGGCAAAGACTTCCTCTGCCGTGTCCAGGATATGCGCGCCTGCCGCCACATAGTCGGCATCATCGAAACCAGCACCCTTTCCGGCACCGGCTTGCACGCTGACAGTATGACCATGAGTTACAGCCTCGCGCGCTGCATTGGGTGTCAGGCCGACACGGTATTCTTGTGCCTTGATCTCAGTTGGGCATCCGATGTGCATAGCAGTTACTCCTCCAGTTGCGTCCAGAGTCGCGCAATTGGCTTGCAATTGGGCACTAGAAATGGATCGTGTTGGTGCGCAAACATCGAAGAAATGTGCGTACTTATGCTATTGTGACGAAGGATCCTGCACGCATGGCACTTGATTCAACAGATCGCCGTATCCTGTCTGCTCTGCAAAAACAGGGGCGGATATCGAATGCAGACCTGAGCGAAGCGGTGCATCTGTCACCATCTGCATGCCACCGGCGTGTGCAACGGCTCGAACAAGCGGGGTACATTCGCGACTACGTGGCCTTGCTCGACGCTCGAAAGATGGGTGTGCCGACAACAGTTTTCGTCGAGATCACACTGCAGGGTCAGGCGGACGAAGTGCTTGAAGCCTTTGAAAAAGCAGTCGCGCGCATCCCGGATGTGCTAGAGTGTCATCTGATGGCGGGCACCGCGGACTATATCCTAAAGGTAGTTGCAGAAGGGACTGAAGACTTCGCGCGCATCCACCGTCAACATCTCGCGCGCTTACCCGGGGTGGCACAAATGCAGTCAAGTTTTGCACTTAGAACTGTTTTTAAAACAACGGCTTTGCCGGT
The DNA here is from genome assembly GCF_947496075.1 of uncultured Tateyamaria sp. Lineage (GTDB taxonomy): Bacteria > Pseudomonadota > Alphaproteobacteria > Rhodobacterales > Rhodobacteraceae > Tateyamaria. The sequence goes on along the minus strand of NZ_CANMBJ010000004.1, from coordinate 185,751 downwards.
CTGACCTGCACCGCGACATAGCGCCATTATTTTGGCCGTCGTCATACAGCGGTGATGTTCATCAGGCACGCACACGGAGGGCGCGAATCGCCGCAATCCAACTACATATTTTGGAGTTCACGATGAAAGACGCAGATACTCAGGAGTTGTCCTTTGACGATTGGGACGAGCTGAAATTTCCACGCAAAACAACGCAGGGCTTTGATGAGGTCGTAGAGCGCGCCATTTCGCGCCGGGGCTTTTTGGGGGGCGTGGTTGCCTTCGGGTCGGGCGCGGCCGTGATGGGCACCGGTATGCTGAAGGGGACAACGGCAATGGCCGGTCAGTCCTCACGCTTTGCCTTTGATCAGATCCCGATACAAACCGACGGCACCGTACATGTGCCCGACGGCTACAGCTGGGACGTACTGGTCCGTTGGGGCGATCCGTTGTTCTCGGACGCACCCGCATTCGATCCGGCGAACGGTGTGCCCGTCGCGGGCTCGGACCGTGTGTTTGCCGAAAACACCGACGGCATGCATCTCTTTACCGTGGGCAACAAACAGATCCTCGCGGTCAACAACGAGTACGCAAACCGCAAGACCAACCTGCCCAACAACGCAGAAGGCGTGCCTGCCTCGGCAGACGATGTGCTGATCTTCCAGAACCTGCAGGGCGTCACCATCATGGAAGTGGCCGAAGGCGACGATGGCTGGGGCGTTGTGATCGACAGCCCCTACAACCGCCGCATCACGCACAACACGCCGATGACCCTGGATGGCCCCGCATCCGGCCACGATCTACTCAAGACCGAGGCGGATGCCACGGGCACCGCATCGCTGGGGACCATGAACAATTGTGGATCGGGTCCGACCCCCTGGGGCACCTACCTGACGTGCGAGGAAAACTTCAACGGCTACTTCGGTGCAACGGGCGACATGCCCACCGACGAAACGACGGCCGCAGGCTTTGAACGCTACGGCGTTGGCCCGGATGGCTGGGGTTATGACTATCACAAGTGGGACGCCCGCTTTGACGTCAGCCAGAACCCGAATGAACCGCATCGCGTGGGCTACGTGGTCGAAATCGATCCAACCAACCCCGATGCCACGCCCGTCAAGCACACCGCCCTTGGGCGTATCAAGCACGAGAACGCGGCCTGCGCCCTGGCGCCTGATGGTCGCGTAGTCGTCTACATGGGCGACGATGAGCGGGGCGAGTTCATGTACAAGTGGCTGTCGCGCGAAGTGTACGTACCGGGTGGCGATACCTCGACCTTGCTGAATGACGGGCAGCTTTATGCCGCCAAGTTCAACGACGACATGACGGGCGAATGGGTGGCGCTGACACCCGACGCAACCGGCATGGACGAGGCGCATATCGCCATCTTCACCCGCATAGCTGCCTCAGCCGTGGGCGCGACCACGATGGACCGCCCGGAATGGGTGGCCGTGAACCCCACGGCGGTCGAAGCCTATTGCTGCCTGACCAACAACAAGAACCGTGGCGTGCAGCCCAATGCAGGGGGCGACGACACGTCGGCCAACGGTCCCAACCCGCGGGAGGCCAACAATTTTGGTCAGATCGTGCGGTGGCGTCCCCATGGGGACAACCATGCCTCCAACACCTTTGACTGGGATCTGTACGTGATGGCGGGCAACCCCAAGGCGCAGGAAGGACCCTACAAAGGGTCGTCCAACGTCAACGAAGGCAACCTGTTCAACTCACCCGATGGCATGGCCATCGACTCGACGGGCCTGATGTGGATTCAAACCGACGGGGATGACAGCAATGAGGGTGAATTCGAAGGCATGGGCAACAACCAGATGCTGGCAGGTGATCCGGTGACAGGTGAAATCCGACGCTTCCTCACTGGTCCCAAAGGCTCCGAAGTGACCGGCCTCACTTGGTCGGCAGATCGCCGCACCATGTTTGTGGGCATCCAGCACCCGGGCGCAACGTTCCCGGATGGCGAGGAGGTACTGCCCCGCTCGTCCATCGTTGTGGTCAAACGTGACGACAACGCATTGGTCGGCTAGGCCGAAAGGCACAAGGTCCGGGCGTCTGTTATAAATGACGCCCGGGCCGGCAGCACGCCAGTTTCATCGCATGGCATTGCAAAGCACTGAGCGTTACTATTTGTAACTACCTCGCCGGACAGGGTGGGCTTTCACCACAACTTAACCTGTTTCCGTTTCGACGTTTCAAATGCACTTATGGGCGCTGAAATTTGCGACGCGCCTCGTCAGCTGCGGCGCGTATGGCACAGCCTTCGCTATGGTCGTTGATCAAACCCATGGCTTGCATAAACGCAAACACAGTTGTTGGGCCCAGGAATTTCCATCCCCGACGCTTCAATTCGCGGGCAAGCGCGATTGAGGTTTCGCTGGTCGATTGCGATTGGGGCGGGCCCAAATCCTCTGCGTTTGGCTCAAACCCCCAGAAAAACGATGCAAGCTTGCCTTCCGTTTCGACCATCTTCACTGCGCACGCGGCATTGTTGATGACTGCGGCGATCTTGCCCGCGTGTCGTACGATGCTCTCATCGTTCAACAAGCGATCGATGTCTCGGGCGTTGTAGCGGGCGATCTTGTGAAAATCAAAGCCGTCGAATGCTGCACGAAAGCCTTCTCGCTTGGTGAGGATCGTGCGCCAACTCAACCCCGACTGAAAACTTTCCAAGCACAGTTTTTCGAACAGACGAATGTCGTCCGACACCGGAAATCCCCATTCGTGATCGTGGTAGTCAAGAAACTCGGGTGCCGCGCCACTCCACTTGCATCGGGCCAGCCCGTCTGCGGCAACGAAATCTGTCATGCGGCGTCGTCCCTCAAGAAGGCGAGGCGCGGATCGGTTCGCGCTGGTGCAAGTTCCTGGATATGCGGGGTTGCAATCCCTTCCGATACAAATGGGTCCGCAGCGACACGCTGCTCAAGCGCGGACAAGTCGATGTTTGTCGCCAGAATGGCACCGCCACCTTGCGGTTTTAAACCACCGACCAACACAAACACGCCATCCTCAAAGCCGCGGGCGATCCAATCGTTGTGGGCGGCCATGAACTCAGGAGCCTTTGACTTTTGTTCGGTCAGGGTCAGCGTGACAACGTACATGTTCAGTCCTTCTCATCATTTTGGTCTTGTGATCCCGCGACCGCATCAAGCCATGCCAGCATCTGCGCAACCTCAGTTTCAAGGAACGGCTCGTCAGGATAAGCGTTGGCAAGGGTTGCGGCACCTTGGCTGCGGGCCAGAATGTGCATGGCCAGCGCATCGGCATCTTGTCCCCTGCCCATCTCTTCAAAACGGCGGCGCAGCCAAATGCGGAACAGGTCGAACAGTTCGCGGGCTCCTGATCCACCGGGGTGATCCAACTTCGCCAACTCAGAGAACAAGGTCCCGACCGGACACCCGAATGACCGGATCTTCGTGTTGTTCATCACCAGAATGCCAATGAAGCTCGCAATGCATTGTTTGGGTGTCTGGTTGCTGTCGACCCAACCTTCAAGCATTTCATGACGATCCTTAATGCGGCGCTCAATCACCGCGTCCAGAATTTCGTCCTTGGTCCTGAAATGGTAGTAGAAGTTGCCGCGGGATATGCCGACCAATTCGGCAACACCCGCAAATGAGGTAGCCTCGAACCCGCGCTCATAAAAGAGCCGGTCGGCTGCGGTGACGATCTTCTCGCGTGTGGCGGATGCTGCCATTTTTAGGTCCCTCCCATCGAATCCCGTCTCAGGCCGCCGACATCAAGTCGCGATCGGCGAAGGGGTAATCATTGTATCCTGTCTTACCCCCGACATAGAACGTTGCCTTGTCGATGGCGTTCAGTGGAAGGTCTTCGCGATATCGCCGGACAAGATCGGGATTGGCAAGAAAGGGTGCACCGAATGCCACAAGATCAGCGTGGCCGGACTGGATCGCGGCAATGGCGTCTGCCTTGTTGTAACCGTTATTTGCAATGTACGTCCCGGGAAAGTGGCTCCGCAGCCTACGATAGTCGAGGTCTTTGGCGGAACCTTCAATATGGCCCGTGATCCCCATACTCGCTTCGGTGACATGAAGGTATGCCAAGCCATGGTCGGCGATTGCGGCAACAATTTTTTCGAAATGCTGCTGCGGCTCAGAATCGCTCATCCCATTAAACGTGTTTTCAGGGGACAGCTTCACACCGACACGGTCAGCCGGAAAGACGGTAGTGACCGCTTCGATCACTTCTTGGAGGAACCGCGTTCTGTTTTCGACGGATCCGCCATAGCCATCCGTGCGCTTGTTGGTCCCATCTCGCAGAAACTGGTCGATCAGATAGCCATTTGCACCATGCACTTCGACGCCATCAAGGCCCGCATCCTTCGCATTTTTTGCGGCAAGACGGAATTGATCGACAACATCGGGAATTTCTGACGTCTCAAGCGACCGGGGGGTCTCGAATTCCTGATAACCACTGGCAGTGAAGGCAAATCCATCAGGCTTCATGGCAGATGGGGCGACGGGCAATGCATTGTCCTCCTGATGAGAGGGGTGCGAAATGCGGCCACAATGCTGAAGCTGCGCAAACATGCGGCCGCGCTTTGAGCGGACGGAATTCATAATGCGCAACCAGCCCGACGTTTGCTGTGGGGTGAATATGCCAGGCGTATTCGGATAGCCCACTCCCTGCTGAGAGACTGGCGCAGATTCTGAAATGATCAGCCCTGCCGTGGCCCGATCCGCATAATGCTCGACCATCATTTGGCTTGGAACACCGCCGTCGATGGCGCGACTGCGGGACATCGGTGCCATTACCATCCGATTTGGAAGCTGCAAGCTTCCCAAGGAGGTCTTTGAAAAGAGGTCTTGTGTCATTCAGTTTGTCCGCCTGTGATATTAGGTCGATTGTCCTAGAATCATGAATAGGACGCTTGACCTATTCTGTCAATCGGATCCTCTTGGGTCGACAGGTTCGCGTGGTGTACGGAAGCAGGTTTTGGTGCTGACGCGTCATTTGGAAGAATGGGATCGGGCATTTGTCCGGCGGATGCAGAAGCGAAGGGCATCGTCGGCTGACAGTCTGTCCGCCGCACGCCCTCACCACTCGGACGCTGGAACGGCGTGATCCCTGAGTGCCGGTTCACCCGCCGCCTCATTGGCCATTGCCAAAAAACAAAAAAACCCCGCAGCCGGGCGGCTACGGGGTCCTTGAATTCGTCAGCTCACGCTGGTGGCTTAAAGCAGCCCTTCGCGTTGCGCTTTTTTCCGAGCCAACTTACGGGCCCGGCGGATCGCTTCAGCTTTCTCGCGCGCTTTTTTCTCAGACGGTTTCTCGAAATGTTGCTTCAGCTTCATTTCACGGAACACGCCTTCGCGCTGCAGCTTCTTTTTCAGGGCACGAAGCGCCTGATCGACATTGTTGTCGCGAACACTAACCTGCATGTGGTTGTCACCACCTTTCTAGATAAGAGTTGCAAGGATTTGCAGGAGATGTGCGCATAGCAAACCAGATCGACTTTGTCCATAGCGAGGCGTTGGCGATCAGAACAGGAAATCACTTGCCTGAAGATCGTCTATGTCCACACCCCGAAGGATCATGGTGTTGCCGTCCAGATCATCAATTACAGCGTTGCTGCCTGCCTGCCGAAGATGCCCATCGTTCACCAGGTCATTGTAGGATGTGATCGAAGCAACAGCGCGAAGATCGACCACTTCCGACTGGGCCGCAGTGTTGAAATCTGTGACCACATCACGGCCGGCGGAAAAGACGAACACGTCCTCACCGGCACCGCCGGTCACGACGTCATTCCCGGTGCCGCCATCCAGCCTGTCACGGTCTGCGTATCCCAGAATGCGGTCATTGCCCGCACCACCCAAGAGGAGATCGCGCCCGCCGCCGCCGCCCATGACATCGTTGCCCGAACCACCATTAAGAGTGTCATTGCCGCTCTCACCCGTCAGGGTGTCGTTGCCGCCAGTGCCAAAGAGCGCATCAGCGCCGACACCGCCCTTGAGACGGTCATCGCCTACACCGCCGTTCAGCCTGTCGTTGCCAGCGCCCCCGTTCAGGGTGTCATTGTCACCTCCGCCGTTCAAAACGTCGTTGTCCGCGCCGCCAAAAATGTTGTCCCGTCCGGCACCACCCTCAATCGTGTCACTGCCAGCCTGACCTGCAAGGAAGTCGTTTCCATTCTGACCGCGCAACATGTCGTTGCCTGCCCCGCCGTCCAGTCGGTCATTGCCTCCCGTGCCAACCAGCACATCATCATCGTCGACCGGGTCAACGGGCGGTGTCGGAGAGCCTCCGGTATCAAGGTTTACCGGAGCGGACGTGCGTGCGAAATTCTGCGTGACGTAAACGGCGTCATACCCAGGGCCGTCGCCTTCCTCGATTCCGATTCCAATCAGTTCAAAGTTGGGGTTCAGGATGTTGGCACGGTGGCCGGGGCTGTTCATCAACGACGTGTGCAGATCGACCACGTCATCCGAGATGCCAGGTGCACCCCGTTCGGATTGGAAGGCGATGTTTTCACCCCACGTCCAGTTGCCGGAGAACGCAAAACCTGCATCTCTCATCCGGTCGCCCGGATCGGATTGGTTGACGCCGGTATGGCTGAAATTCCCGGTGTCATCCATCCACTCGCTGTGATCTTCACTCGCGTCATTCAAGCGTAATTCGAGTGTCAGCGGATCAAGCCCGCGAGATGTGCGTTCCTCGTTGATGAGGTCGAGCATCTGGCGTTCAAAACTGCTTGCAACGGACATCATGTGTTCCTTTCCTGAGTGCGTAGCGGCTCCTGTCTCGTTAGGCAGCAAGGTGTGGGCAAGCGGAGGAGCTTGCGCTGAAAATTTCAGCAATTCGGCGCGGAAATGGCTGTGTTTTGCGGCGGCAATCCGCGTTTCATAACGCCAAAGGGCACTGTTGGCTGACTGTCGCTTCCGTATGGTGCGCTATGCAGCGGGAGGTTGCGCAAAGAGCCGTTGCCGGGATGCGACAGCACAGACACTTGTCTGCTTGCAAGGCCCGCTCTAGGTCTCTTCACATGACAGATTCATCGCAAGACCTGATTGACAGGCTTCTGGGCGCCGCCCTGATGCACGTCCCATTCGACGGTTGGTCCGAAACCACGTTCAAGGCGGCGGCAACGGATGCGAATGTCGATTTGACCATGGCCCGCGCCATATGCCCCCGCGGGGCAGTGGACCTTGCCCTTGCCTATCACGCGCAGGGCGATGAAGCGATGCTGGCCCGCCTCAAGTCAGAGCCATTGCCGGATCGCTTTCGCGACAAGATTGCCGCCGGCGTCAGGTTTCGGATCGAAGCGGTAACGGACAAGGAAGCGGTGCGTCGTGGCACCACCCTGTTTGCCCTGCCCGTCTATGCGGCGGACGGCGCCAAGGCCATTTGGGGCACGGCGGACAAGATCTGGGATGCGCTGGGGGACACGTCAGACGACGTGAACTGGTACACCAAGCGCGCGACGCTTTCAGGCGTCTACTCGTCCACGGTACTGTATTGGCTGGGCGACGACAGCATAGACAATCAAGCCACCTGGGCTTTTCTTGACCGGCGCATAGACGACGTGATGCAGATCGAAAAGGTCAAGGCGCACATGCGTGACAGCAAGGTGCTGTCGACCCTCTTTGCCGGGCCGAACTGGCTGTTGGACCAGATCAATGCGCCGTCGCATAGCTCGAATTCAGACTTGCCCGGAACCTGGTCCTCCCCCCGTAACTGACCACGCCAGGATCACGGCAACCTGCACGATCAGGACAAAAAGGTTTGTCAGGATGACGGGGCTTGCCACACCCACAACCACTGCGCTTGCCAGCTTGTAGGAAATCTGCACGCCAAAGAGCGCAAAGGTCATGGGCACGGCCCATGGATGGTTCACCACGTTCAAAACAATGAGTGCAGCACTCGTAACCGCGATGCCGAAATAGACACATGCAAGAATGCGCCGTGCATCCGTATCCGGTCCAAAAGCGCTGTCCATCGTGCCGTTCATCAACCCAGTGATCACCGGGATCAGGATCACCAGGTTCAGTCCGAGCGCGGCAACCAGCATGTGGGTTCCTTTCCTTGTCCATGCCGGGATACGGTGGGCAAAACGAAAGGGATCAGAATGGCTCAGGACATGCGCGCTGTCGAAATCACCAAACCCGGCGGACCGGATGTGCTGCAGCCCGTCACCCGTCCCCGTCCCACAGCGGATCACGGCCAGGTCGTAATTGAAGTGGCTTGGGCCGGTGTGAACCGACCGGACGCGCTCCAAAGGGCTGGCCTGTACAACCCGCCGCCGAATGCAAGCGACCTGCCGGGTCTTGAAGCGTCGGGCACAATTGTCGAGATCGGTCCGGGCGTAAGCGGCTGGGCTATCGGGGACAAGGTCTGTGCCCTGCTGCCCGGTGGCGGCTACGCCGAGTATGTTGCGACACCCGCCGCCCATTGTCTGCCGGTTCCGGACGGTATGGGGCTCAAGGAAGCCGCGTGCTTGCCCGAAACCTATTTCACGGTGTGGTCAAATGTCTTCATCCGCGGAGGCTTGACGGGCGGCGAACGCTTTCTGGTGCATGGGGGGTCATCCGGGATCGGTACAACCGCAATACAGTTGGCCAATCATTTTGGCGCACGTGTGTTTGCCACGGCCGGATCCGAAGAAAAATGCCAGGCATGCCGCGATTTGGGCGCCGAGGTGGCCATCAACTACCGCGAGGACGATTTCAAACAAGTGATGAAGGACGAGGGCGGCGCGCACCTAATCCTGTGCATGGTCGGCGGCCCTTACATTGCCAGGAACCTGTCGGCACTGGCGGATGACGGACGGCTGGTGCAGATCGCATTTCTTCAAGGCCCGAAGGCCGAGGTCAACTTTGCCCAGCTCATGACCCGCAGGCTGACCATGACCGGCAGCACATTGCGACCGCAAAGCGATCTGGCCAAGGCGCGCATCGCGCAGGATTTACGGGAAGCGGTGTGGCCACTGCTGTCGGCGGATCGGATCAGGCCGGTGATGGATTCCGAGTTCCCGCTGGACGATGCCACGGGTGCACACACGCGCATGGAAAGCTCGGGCCATATCGGGAAGATTGTTTTGGAAGTCGCAGGCGGCTAGGGTGTGATCCAAAGGCCGCCTGTCGGCGACACTATTGTCCATGGGGCTCTGCCCCCGTCCTTCGGACTCCCCCGTGGTATTTTCAGTCAGAAGAAACGAAGCGTTAAGGTTAACGTGCTCCTTTCTTGAGACGGTACAGGCTGTGGAGCCGATGACCGTGTCAGGAGAAGCAGCAGCTTCCCCCGTTCGCCCGCGGTGCTCACACTGGATGAGTGGCGCGGGCGATTTCGTTTCTTCTGACTGAAAATACCACCGCCGGAGGCTCCGACACGCGTCTGCTGCGCCCGAGGCTGAAAACGAATTGATCCGGTCTCCTTGAACATCAAACCGAATCGAGACATATGTGTCTCATGCGAGACAAAGATGTATCAAAAATAGATCGTATCCTCGAAGCGGCGTTCGAGGTTTTCAGCCAAAACCCAGGCGCATCGCTGGCCGATGTCGCCAAGCAGGCGAGTGTTGGACGCGCAACGCTGCACCGTCATTTCGCGGGGCGCGATGACCTGATGATCGCGCTGACGTTGACCGCGGCTAAGGAACTGGATGCCGCGGTTGAGGACGCAACAGCCAATTGCCAGACCTATACCGAAAGGTTGGAGGCCGGTTTGAATGCAATTCTTCCGCTGGCAGCCCGGCACATGTTCCTGTCAACCGACCCAGCCAGCCAAGATCCACGTGTGACCGAGGTCTATGCCACGCAAACACGCGATCTCGCCCATGACATCGACATGGCCAAGGCCGAAGGCACCTTCGATCCGCATGTCCCCACCGAATGGATCGTGCAGGCCTACGAAAACCTGATCTACGCTGGCTGGGCCACGGTCGTTGCCGGCGATGCAACTCCGAAACAGGCCGCTTCCCTGGCCTGGCGTACCCTGACAAAAGGAACTTGCCCATGACACCTGAAAGTCTGGACACACTCGGCACTCAGATCGATGAAGTGTTCTTTTTCATTGGCATCGCCATCCTGTTGATTGAACTGGCCGAGGTCTTGTTCAAAGGCAGCCACAAGGGGCGCACGATTGCTGAGATGTTGGTAAGTGCCAGCACCCAAATACCGTCGATCGCCGTGCAGGTCTTCATCCTGACGGGTGCCTATATCGTCTACTATATCTTGGCCGAAATCGCGCAGCCCTGGCAGATTCCGCTGACTTGGTGGGGCATCCTGCTGGCCGTGATTGCAGCCGACCTGACCTACTACTGGGAACACCGGATTGCACATGAGGTGCGTGTGCTCTGGACCCAGCACGCGGTCCACCATTCCTCGCGCGATTACAACATCATCACTGGCATCCGCTTCGGCCCGCTTGAGGGTGTCTGGAGCCTGATCGCTCACATCCCATTGGTCTTCCTTGGCTTTTCGCCCGAGATGATCTTTTTCGGCATCATCGTGGTGCTGGCCTACCAGACGTGGATTCATACGGAAGTGATCGGCAAGCTGGGATGGTTCGACAAGGTTATGAACAGCCCGGCCAACCACCGCGTCCACCACGGCTGCGACGATAAGTATATCGACAAGAACTATGGCGGCATCACCGTGATCTGGGATCAGCTTTTCGGCACCTACCAGGCCGAGGAAGAGACGCCGCGCTATGGCCTAAAACGCGACTTTGACAGCCGCAATCCCATCCGCGTCTGGTTCTCGGAGCTTCCCGGTCTTTGGCACGATGTCGTCAACGCCCGCAGCTGGGGAGAGGCGTGGCGCTACCTGATGCGCCCTCCGGGCTGGACGCCCTCAGCGGACAGGCGTGAATAACGCATCCTTCGCCCGACAGTCCCGCGCCACATCCTGACCGCACGGCACCGGATCAAGATCGCGGGACAGGCATATCCGGGCTTCCTGGATATGCCCATCGCGGCAGGTGATGGTCACGCCGTCGGCTTCCATGTTCGGATTGGATTGCAGGAACGCCTCTTCCACCACGGATGCGGGCAACTTGACCGTTTCATCAAGTTTGCGGAACACGGGCGGGCGCACCACGCGGCCATACGCCTCGCGCGACAGGGCATAGTAGGCGGGTGCCGACAGGCCGGAACACACCCCGTGTTTCTTCCACTGGTGCCACGCCAAGCCGGATGTGCCCATGATGTCCGCCATGTCCCGCGTCATCGCACGGCTGGGCGGACGCTCGGCTGTTTGGCAGTATTCCGGCCAGCCGCGATGGTATTGCGGCCACAGCCCATGCATAATCCACCCGTGATCATGCCGCGCATCGCATTGGTCGGATCCGCGCGCGTCCCCTTCGTAGGCGCACCAGTTCGGCGACCAACTGAGCGACAGGACGTAATAGTCAAACTCGCCTGATCGATCCTGCGCCCAGGCCCCCGCTGCCATAGCCAGCCAAATCAAAACAACACGCATCAGGCTTCCCTTTTCCGATCGATCCGACTATATCGCGTCCAAGTTCCCCTACAACGGAAACCCGCCTTGGACCCCAAGGCCGCCTCTTTCAGGCGACGGGAAAGATATGCATAGGAGCATGTGACAATGGCAAAACCGATCATGGCCAAGGCAACCGCCGTCTGGCTGGTGGACAACACGACGATCAGCTTCAAGCAGATCGCTGACTTTGTCGAAATGCACGAACTGGAAGTGCAGGGCATCGCCGATGGTGATGTGGCGGCGGGCGTCAAAGGCTTTGATCCCATTGCCAACAACCAGTTGACGCAAGAAGAAATCGACGCCGCAGAACAGAACCCGCTACACAAGCTGAAGCTCAAATTCAACGCCGCCGCCGTGGGCGAGGAAAAGCGCCGTGGCCCGCGTTATACGCCCCTGTCCAAACGGCAGGACCGCCCGGCTGCGATCTACTGGCTGGTCAAGTTCCACCCTGAACTGACCGACGGCCAGATCTCGAAACTCGTGGGCACGACCAAGCCGACGATCCAGTCGATTCGCGAGCGCACGCACTGGAACATCTCGAACATCCAGCCGGTCGATCCGGTGGCCCTTGGTCTGACCAAGCAGTCCGAACTGGATGCCGCCGTTCAGAAAGCCGCCTCCAAGAAAGCGGCAGAGGGCAGCGTAATGTCCGATGACGAACGCCGCAAACTGGTCAGCACCGAACAATCGCTCGGCATGGAAGCCGAACCCAAGATCCCGACGGCCATCGAAGGGCTGGAAACGTTCTCGCTTGCGGACGATGACGAGGACGACAAAGAAGACGAAAGCACGCTGGTCGATGCCGACAGCTTCTTCAACCTGCCCAAAGGCGACGGCGAAGAAGACGAACAGCCCTAATCTAGTGCTTCAATTGATGGTCAGGGCAGCAACTGCCCTGGCATGACGTCCGACATGTGATCGATGAACGCCCGCACCGCCGGGCGCATCAACCGGCGTGATGTGAACGCCAGATGCACAGGCGCACGGCGCGTGTGCCAGCCGGGCAGTACGCGGCGCAGCGCCCCATCTGCAACGGCTGGCGCGGCCACGATGTCCGGCAACACCACCACCAAATCCGAACGGACCGCCGTTTCCAGCAACAGCCACGGGTTCATTGCGATCATGCGCGGTTGAACGGACACCTCATGCACGTGCCCCTCGGGCGACGTGATGTGCAGGCTGGGGGTCGCGGACATACCAGGATGCATCAGCCCAACCGGACAAGTGGCCAGATCATCCAGGTTTGCGCATCCGGCAGCTTTCGGTCCGCAGAACAGGCTGGCAAAGACCGTGCCCAGCGGTTTCGCGATGATCTCATCATTTTCGGGCGGGCCAACCCGCACAACGGCATCGAACCGCTCTTCAATCAGATCGACATGCCGATCCGACAGATCTACCTCCAGCGCGCACTCGGGATAGGCTGCCAGAAACCCCGCCGCTGCCGGAGCCAACAGCGCCTGACCAAAGATCGTCGGTGTGCTGATGCTGACTGTCCCGCTGGGGACAGCGCGCAACCCATCTATGGTCAGCTCTGCCGTCTCGGCCGCCGCAACCATGCGCTGGGCCTCGTGGGCCGCGACCTCACCGGCCTCCGTGATACACACCTTGCGTGAGGTGCGCTCGAACAGGCGCAACCCGGCCCGCTCCTCCATCTTGGCGATCCGCCGGCTGACGGTTGTTGTCGGCACCTTCAACACACGGGCGGTGCCGGCAAAACTGCCGCACTGACGCAGCTCGACCAGAATACGCGCATCTACCAGATCGCTGATGATCATCCCATTTCCGCCATTGCTGCATTCCGAATTTGTTCAATTGTTTCAATGCGATCCCGGGCCATGTCATGGCGCGGCGGGGCCAGAGTGTTGGTGACACGGACCCGCCGGTCAATTCAAGACAGAACCCAGGAGAGACCCAAAATGGCACTACCCGCTTCCGACCTGACCCCCGACAACTGCGTGTTTCTGATGATCGACCACCAGGTCGGGCTCATGCAGTTCCTCCCATCGATCGACCCGCTCCAACTCAAGAACAACATCCTCGGCCACGCCCGCACGGCCAAGGCATTCGACATTCCCGTCATCATAGGCACAAGCTGGCCGGATGGCCCCAACGGGCCAACCATGCCGGAACTAAAAACCCTGTTCCCCGACGTGAACGTGATCGACCGCCCCTTCGTGAACTTCTGGAAAGACGACGCATCCCGCGCGGCGGTTGAGGCCACGGGGCGGCGCAAGCTGGTCATCTCCGGTCTCGCGACCGAGGTTTGCGCGGCGTTCCCGGCGATTTCGGCGCTGCGTGACGGCTATGAAACCTATGTCGTCCTGGACGCCTGCGCCGACTTCAATCCGATGATCCAGCAGGTGACAACTCAACGGCTGGCGGCAGCCGGGGTGATTGTCACCACATGGGTCGCGGTTCTGGCAGAGCTTGCCTCGAACACCGAAGTCAACGGCCAGCATATCGGGCGCTTGCTGGGCGACCATATGGGCCAATACTACGCCGCGATGAACAACTTCCTCGGAACCGCAGCACATGCGGATGCCGTGCGCGAAGGGGTCGGGCTGACGGGAAATCCACCAATCCCGGCCATCCTCGACTGACCGGTCCGGCCTTGCGTTCCCGGCGGGTGCGCCTACGATTGGCGTGCCCGTTCACGTTTTCCGCAAAGGCGCATCCCATGAACCAATATGCTCAGGTCGAGGGCGACAGCCCCGCAAACATCATCTGTGATCTACGCAGTGACACCGTCACGCGGCCCGATGCCGCAATGCGCAAGGCGATGGCCGACGCGGATGTTGGCGATGATGTTTTTGGCGACGACCCGACCGTCAACCTGCTTGAAGCGACCCTAGCCGAGCGTCTGGGCAAAGAGGCGGGGCTGTTCCTGACCTCAGGTACACAAAGCAACTTCGTGGGCATGCTGGCCCATTGCGCACGGGGCGAAGAGATCATCACCGGTCGACCCTACCACATCTACAAATACGAGGCGAAAGGTGCCTCCGTCCTCGGAGGTATCGGGTTCGAAGCGCTCGACGTGGCTGAGGACGGCGCACTCAACCCCGCCGACATCGCCGCCGCGGTGAAAGAGGATGACCCCCATATGCCAATCACCCGGCTTCTGGGGCTTGAAAACACCCATAATGGCATGGCGATCCCGCTCACCCGACTGGGCGAGGCGGTGCAGGCAGGCCGCGACGCGGGGTTGGCCGTACATCTGGATGGTGCGCGCTATTTCAATGCCGTGGCCGCGCTCAATTGCCCCGAAACCGCGCTGGCCGACATGTTCGACAGCGTCTCGATCTGTCTGTCCAAGGGGCTGGGCGCCCCCGTCGGCTCAGTCCTCGTCGGCCCTCGGGACCTGATCGACCGCGCCCGCCGCTATCGCAAGATGCTGGGTGGTGGCACACGGCAGGCCGGCATCCTTGCCGCCGCTGGCCTTCATGCGCTGGACCACAACACGACCCGCCTGACCGAAGACCATTCCCGCGCCACATCACTCGCCGACGCCCTGCGTCCGTACGGAAACGTACAGCAAGCCACCAACATGATCTTTTTCACGCCGCCCGGCGGGGTCACTGCGGACTTGCCGCACCACATGGCCGCTCACGGCGTTCAATTGACCGGGGCCACCGGCACAACACGGCTCGTGCTGCACAAGGATGTCACCGATGACGGGTTGCAAGCCGCGATCACCGGGTTCCGCAGCTATTTCGATTGATCCCGAACAGCCCGTGACCCGGCAAAGGTCACAACCAGTGCTGCAAAGGTGATGGCAAACACACCCAGCAAGCCGGTGACACCGGGAAAGACCGAAAACAGGATCAGGTCAAAGCCCAAGGCCCAGATCAATCCGGTGAAATCGAACGGGGCCAGCGCACTGACCGGCGCGCGGGCCACCGCTTCGTTTGCCACGATGTGACCGACACCGCCGATTACGCCTGCCAGCACCAGCCAACCCAGCACCGCCGCGTTCAGCGCCACCCAGCCAAGGGGCAGGGTGGCCAGACCGATGACCGCCGACACCACGGCAAAGTAAAACGCAATGGTCGACGAGCTTTCGGTCAGCGTCATCGTCTTCGTATGCACCCGGACAAAGGCCATGGTCACGGCGTAGGCCAGCCCGGCGGCAACGCCGATCAACGCTCCATCACCCGGTTGCTCGAATGCATCCCACAACAGCAACAGGACCCCGCCAAAGCCTAGGGCGATGGCAATGAAAATGGCGTTCGAAAGCCGTTCCTTCAGCATCAGGGCGGCCAGCGGCAGAACCAACACGGGCGCGAGGTAGGCCAGCGCCTGCGCATTCGCGACCGGCAGATAGGCCAGCGATAGAAAGGACATCGCCATGGAAAATGCCCCGAACACGCTGCGCGTGACATGCAGGCCCGGACGGTCCGTGCGCAAGCCATGGGGAAAGTCACCCAGCCACATCATGTACAGGCAGATCGGCACCAGCGCGACGGCTGATCGCCAGAACATGATTTGCCCGATGGGCACGGTTTCAGCTGCACCATGCACGGCCGCTGACATCGCGGTCATCAGAAAGGCAGCCAGCAGGCGCAGGCCCACGCCCTGCAGAAAGTCTTTGCGCGATGTCATATGTGCTGTGTGTCAGAACGGGGTGGGGCGGGCAATCGGTTCCCGCGGCACTGCACAAAACTTAATCAAGAGTTATCAAGCCCTTGGAAACGTTAAGATGCCACGATCCTGAACGGGGTGTTAACGCTGTGCCATGTCGCAAAATGTGCAGTTTGCGTGGCAAAATGTGCGGTTTTTGAAAAAGGGCGGAATTTGCTTGGGATATCGCGTCTGGAAATACGCAGTTTCCGGTCCAAAATGCGCAGTTCGCCAAAATCGGTCCACCGAACGGTGGCTTAAGACCTACAGCGCTTTCCGCGCATTCAGCGCTGCCGTGATCGTCCCGTCGTCCAGATAATCCAGCTCGCCCCCAATCGGCACCCCTTGAGCCAGCGACGTCAGCTTGACCTGACCTTCAAGCTGATCGGCGATGTAATGGGCGGTCGTCTGACCGTCGATCGTGGCGTTCAGGGCCAGAATGACCTCGGTGATATTCTCGGTCTGCACCCGGTCGATTAGCCGTGGAATCCGCAGCTCGTCGGGGCCAATAGCATCCAGCGCAGACAGCGTTCCGCCCAGCACATGATAGCGTCCCTTGAACACACCCGCCCGCTCCATCGCCCACAGATCGGACACATCCTCGACCACGCAAAGTTCTGAATTTGCACGTTTTTCTGACACGCATATATCGCAGATGTCGCTTGTGCCGACGTTCCCGCAATTCAGGCATTCTCGCGCCGTGGCAGCGACGGTCTGCATCAGGTCAGCCAAGGGGGTCAGCAACAGCGCCTGCTTGCGGATCAGGTGCAGAACAGCCCGCCGGGCAGAGCGGGGGCCAAGACCGGGCAGCTTCGCCATCATCTCGATCAGGTTGTCTATGTCACGGGTGCTGCTCATTTCCTTGATCCTATTGCGCTTTTGGCAGAACAAAAAGGGTCTATTGCGGTTCACCAGTTCGAAATGAAATGAAGTTAGCCTGTGCTAAATCAGCAATGAAAACAGGCAAATGCAACGCTCTCTTTCCCGATCAACGCTTGCAGTGACTGCACTTCTGCTGTGGCACAGTACGGCACTGGCGTGCGCCTATCCGGTCCCCTTGCGGGTTGCCAATGGGACACTGCTGTCTGTCCTTGACGGCGGCGGAAACGTGTCTGTGCACCAACGGGACCGTTTGGCGCGGGCCATGGCGCAGATGTCACCAGAGGTAGTGAAGCGAACCCTGTCACAGGACGCACGGCGTCGAGATGCCCGCGCGGCACATGCCGTAATCGACACCGCACTTGCCTTGGCAAGCGGTCGGGGGGTGACCGTAGATGAAGGTTTGCGTGACCATGTTGTGCGCCTTGATCAGGCGGTTGACGCGTCGTGCTCAGGCAGTGATAGCGCAGTCAGCGGCAGCGAGGACGCAGACGGCGCGGAACATGGTGTGACGCGGCCAACAGATCGGGGCGAACGCTCCCTCACATTTCGCGAGGGGGTCAAACGGCTAAACCTGACATTCACCATTTACATGGTGTTTTTGGCGTTCTTGTTCGGACTGCGTAGACATTTGCGCCAGCGCTCGACCGAGGCAATCTCAGCATCAGAACCGCTGCAAGCGCATGATGCCAAAGCGTCCTAGAACGGCAATTTCATCCCCGGTGGCAGGCCCAGACCTTCGGTCAGTTTGCCCATCTCTTCCTGCGCGCGCTCTTGCGCCTTGGCCTGCGCGTCCTTGATGGCGGCAAGGATCAGATCCTCGACCACTTCCTTGTCATCACCGTTGAAGATCGATGGATCGATGTCGAGCGCGGTCAATTCGCCCTTGGCGGTCGCCGTCGCCTTGACCAGACCTGCGCCACTTTCGCCAGTGACCATGACGTTGTGCAACTCGTCCTGCATCTCGGCCATCTTGGTCTGCATTTCCTGGGCTTTCTTCATCATCCCGGCCATATCGCCAAGCCCGCCAAGTCCCTTGAACATCTAACTCTCCGATCCATCTGTGCCGCTTTTCCGCGGCTTCGTATATAAAACAATCCCGACACATATCGCAGCGACGGCCGCGATGAACAAGGTAGGTGGACCAATGCAGCCCTCAACCATCGCTAGTCCCCGGACACCCGTTGGGTCCGCCATGGTGACGACGGTGATGAACACTGTCCACAGGATCACCGCAGCCAACCCAACCCACTGGTGGCGAAATCGCAGCGCAATGAGCGACAGCAACAACAAGGCAACGCCGGCTGGCGACAGAAAAAGGCTGATCGCTTCGCCCACCACGCCCACGTGCGCGCCGTCCCAACCGGGGCGCGCCTTGTCACAGACTTCAGCCATGGCTGCTTGGGGCAAAATACTGAGGTGCAAAAGGAAGTATGCCGATTTCATTTTGCCATCCTCAAAACAGTGCGACCCATGCGGAACAAGCCAAACAAAGCAACTGCTGCGAGCACGGCCCACCACAGTTCTTGATTACCTATGCAGCCCTCACGTTTCGCCTGCCATCGCGTGTCATCCAGAAAAAGCGGATCGACGAACAACACGGCATATGCAGCGATCGTGAGCACGCCGAGAAGCATAAGCTTCAGTTTTTTCTGCAAAACGAGAGCAATCGAAAGACCGACCAGAATTGCCGTGAATGGGTTTGAAAGCTGACCAAAGACCTCTTCGAACATATTGACATGGGTTCCATCCCAATAGGGGCGCACCTTGTCGCAGACATTTGCCCACACGATGTTCGGAAAAATAGTTGCAGTGATTCCAAGCCCGCAACCCTGTCCCCGCGGGGACAGGAGGTGCATCAGTCCTCTTCGAAGGGGTCCCATTCATCGTCCACTTCTGGCAGCGCTTCGATGTGGGCCTCTTGCGCAATCTCTTCGGGTGTGCGGATTGCGGTGATCCTGGCCTTGGGAAACTGCTCCATGACCGCCTGCACCAGCGGGTGTGCTTCAGCTTTGGACTTCAGCTCCAGATCGGCGGCATCGCGCACCTCGGCAATTGTCTTGCCACCGCCGTCACTGACAATCGACACGCCCCAACGGTTGCCGGTCCACAGCTGCAGTCGGGCACCTAGACGCTGCGCCAGATCCCGCGGCGCGTCCTCGGTTGGCTGAAATTCGATCCGCCCGGGCTGATAGGCCGCCAAACGAAGCGTCGTTTCGACTTCGACCAGCAATTTCACATCCCGGTTCGACCGGATCAGTTCAATCACATGTTCAAAGGTAGGATAGCGGGCCAGCGCTTCGGCCGGGTCCTGCGCCAGAGCGGTTGCCTGCCCGTGGGCCGATGGGTTCGTCGCCATCCGTGTCTGGGCCTGCTGCACTGCCTGCGCGCCCGATGGCGTTCCTGCGCCTGTGGCGCCACCATTCCCAACGGGCGCGGCAGGCGGTCGGCTGTCCTGCAGCTTTTTCACCAGATCACCCGGGCTGGGCAGGTCCGCCACATGGGTCAGCCGGATAATCGCCATCTCGGCAGCCATCATCGCGTTGGGCGCACTTGCCACTTCGTCCAACGCCTTGAGCAGCATCTGCCAAAGGCGCGTCAGCACACGCATCGGCAGCGTTTCCGCCATCTGCAGGCCCCGGCTGCGTTCGTCCGGCGAAATGGTCGGGTCGTCGGCAGCCTCAGGCGTGATCTTCACGACCGAGGTCCAGTGTGTGATCTCGGCCAGATCACGCAGCACCGCCATGGGGTCGGCGCCGTCGGCGTATTGTGCACCCAGCTCGGTCAACGCCCCGGCGGCATCACCCTTGAGGATCATGTCGAACAGGTCCAGCACGCGGCCCCGGTCAGCAAGGCCAAGCATGGCGCGCACCTGATCGGCTGTCGTTTCACCGGCACCATGGGAAATCGCTTGATCGAGAAGCGAGGTTGCATCTCGTGCCGACCCTTCCGCGGCGCGTGTGATCAAGGCCAGCGCATCATCTGCAATCTCTGCCCCTTCGGCGCCAGCGATCTTGCGCAACAGCGCAATCATTACTTCTGGTTCGATCCGGCGCAGGTCAAACCGCTGGCATCGGGACAGGACGGTGACCGGGACCTTGCGGATCTCGGTGGTGGCAAAGATGAATTTCACATGGGCGGGCGGCTCTTCCAGCGTCTTCAGCAGCGCGTTGAACGCGCTGTTGGACAGCATGTGCACCTCGTCGATGATGTAAATCTTGTAGCGGGCCGACGCGGCCCGGTAGTGAACAGAATCAATGATCTCGCGAATGTCATTCACGGATGTGTTCGAGGCGGCGTCCATCTCAAGCACGTCGACATGACGCCCTTCCATGATCGCCACGCAATGTTCGCACTGCCCACAGGGTTCTGTTGTCGGTCCACCCTCGCCGTCGGGGCCGATACAGTTCATCCCCTTGGCAATGATCCGTGCCGTGGTCGTCTTGCCCGTCCCGCGAATCCCAGTCATCACAAAGGCTTGCGCGATCCTGTCCGCCTCAAACGCGTTTTTTAGCGTGCGCACCATGGCATCTTGACCGACAAGGTCGGCAAAGGTTTCGGGCCGGTATTTACGGGCCAGCACCTGATATTTCTGGGTCTCTTCTGACATGGGCCTTCGCGCGGATTCGGAGTGACCTGTGGACACTACGGGGCAGGGCGGGCGGCGTCCACCATTGCTGTCAGATCAGGCGCGGGATCGCTGCGCTTGCCTATCGATTCAAGTGGCTTGGAAAATGCCGGTGCCATTTGCGTTGTTACAGCCGATCCGTCATCTTCCGGATAACGTCGGAACTGCGCCGTGCTCGTGCCAGTGCCCAACCACCTTGTATCAGCATGAACAGATGTTCCGATTTGGCCTGCGCCTCCTCTGGACTCAGGCCCAGCCGCGCGGCGTGGTCCTGAACCTCGGCGATCCAGCCTTCGTAGATGTGGCTGGCATGGTCTCGGAAATCTTCGTTGTCTGGGCCTTCGAACAGAGTGGCCGCGATGGGGCAGGTGTCCCAGCCCGTAATGTCGAACAGTTTGGCCAGCTTGAAACACAGGGTCTTTGCGCCGTCATTGAAGCTTTCGGCGCCGTCAAAGCTCGCCGCGATGAGGCGCAGCATTTCGTCCGACGCCGACGTGGCCGCAGCCATGGCAAGGTCGGATTTTCCATTGGGGAAATGGTGATACAGGGACCCCTTGGGCGCCTTGGCATCGGCCAGCAAATCGGCCAGCCCTACGCCGTGGTAGCCACGTGTGCGGAACAATGTGGCGGCTGACAGGATCAGGCGATCCTTGGTTGGAAGTGGTCGGTCGTTCATTCTTTGATCTTGACAGCATTAGACCGATTGGTCCAGCGTTGCAATTAGACCAAATGGTCTAGCGCTGCCACAAGGAGATGCTCCATGTTCGATACGGCTCCAACTCAACGTGCGGTGACCGAACGGTCGCTGGCTTTCAAGACGCAGGACGGCGCAGAATTGGTCGGGCGGATGTATCGACCAAAGCAACGTCCCTTCGCCGCGGTGGTGCTAAACAGTGCTACGGGTGTGCCGCAGACTTTCTACACCCATTTCGCGCGCTGGTTGGCTGCGGAACGGGGGATGGCTGTGCTGACCTATGACCACCGCGGCCTTGGGCGCTCCTATGCGGGGCCGATGCGCCGGGTGCAGGCTGACATGACGGACTGGGGTATCCGCGATCAGGTCGCTGCCCGCCGTGCCATGCGCCGCGAAGTCCCGGAGACCCAGCTGTGGGTCATTGGGCATTCCCTTGGGGCGATGTTGTTGCCGAACCAGCCGGAAATGGACGATGTCGCACGCGTCATCGGTGTGGCATCTGGTATGGTGCATCACAACGATCACCCGTGGCCCTACCGCGCGCTGGCGCTGAATTTTTGGTTTGCCATGGGCCCGTTGGCAACGCTGATCTGTGGCTACATGCCCGGCAAATCACTCCGCTTTGGCGAAGACTTGCCATCAGGTGTGTTCTGGCAATGGCGCAAATGGTGCACATCGCGCTCGTTCTACGATGCGGATATTGGTCCACGCTTGCCGGCCCCGAATTGGCAAAGCAGTGCGAGAGTGCGGTTGCACGCATTCACTGACGACGATCTGATCCCACCGCCACAGGTGGCAAGGCTGGCAAAGGTCTATGGGACTGAACCGGTCGTCATCGATCCACGGGACCAGGGGGTCAAAAGCGTCGGACATCTCGGCGCATTCTCGCGCCGGAACAAAGCGATCTGGCCAGTGCTGCTTGAGGATTAGTCCGCTATTGGAGACCGCCCTCCCGCGCCTTTCAGATGCGCTGCCGGGCCGACGCGCACCACGCTGCGCTTTGGTGAGAGATTGACAACGACCCAAGCGGGGCTCGTTACGGCTGCTTCCTTCCGGATCTGACCGGGTTGGCGAGGCGCCTGCCCGCGCCAACCTCTCAAGAGGTCATATAAAGCGGGCACCCATCCGGCGCAAGAGGTGCACAATTAGTCATATCGAGACTTGGACCTGAAGAAACCCGCTTTCGTCCAAACCCAAGGGCCGCGGATCAAAGTCCGAGATATAGGACAGATAGTCCTCTGCCACCGGTGATGTCTGGATGATGCGGCGAACGCCTTGGTTGGGCGTGAATCTCCAAGGGTCCGAGCCAGGTACAATGGCCGACTGTATGTCCCCGGCCATTGCAGCCCGCAGTGCTTGCCGCACTTCCACATTCGTCTGCACAATCTCTGTCTGCGGACCGATGCCAGGGTAATTACCTCCACCGGCACCACGATAACTCGTCATGGCGACCACGAAGCGATCTTGCCGGTGCACCGATTGGCCTCCATACGCCAATTGTCTCACGCGAGATGCGTCTGGCAGCACGCGATGACCATTGGTTTCGAACGTTGCGGGTGCGCGCAAATCCACCTCCACCTCCGTTCCATGCAACACATCAAAGTTGAAAGCCGGAGAGTCAGGGTTCACCAAAGCAGCTCCCTCGCCATCGACCGGATTGAAAAAGGCGAGGCTGCGCTCAATCCAGTCCTGCAGGGCTGCGCCGGTTAGGACAGCAGCCCAAACCGTATTGGGATAAGGGCACAACATGGCCACGTGACGTTCGCACAATTGGCCTGATGGAATGTTGACATAGTTGTCCGGGCCTGCCCTGCCACCCAGTGCGGCCGGTGCAACACTTGCCAGAACGGGCAAGTTGGCGAGGTCCGTGCCAGCGACAGCTTTGGCAATCGTGCCTGATAACGCTCGCGCGACCAGCGCTTCTGTCGGGGACGGGCGCAGCATCGAAAACCAGGTGTGCAAGTGTTCGGGTGTCGTCCCGATTGGCTTGTCCAGATGCATCCGCGCGGCTTCAACCAAAGGGCTGGTGATATTCACCAATGTCTGATCCTGGGGATCATCGATGCGGACACCAGAACGCCGCACGGCATGCCCGTCGACCTGCCATCGGTTCCGCCCATGCACCAGCGTCAGATCAATCACGCCCAGTTCTGTACCTGCGTGTCCCGGCATCACCCCTGGCACACCAAACACTGTGCCGTTGATGGCATCCACCCCGTCGAGCCCTGAGTGGTCTGGTCCAGGAAATCGCAGATGGGTGTGTCCCAGGATCATTGCATCGACGCCTGGCACATCTGCAGCGATCGCCGCCCCAAAATTCTCGCCAGTCGAATCGACGCCGTCGTTCAGTCCGCTGTGGCACAAGAAGACAACAACGTCCGCACCTGCGTCGCGCAAGGCTGAGACTGCTTTGCCAGCGGCTTCGACGCCGCCTTCGAATTGCACTGCATCGTCCAGACAACGCCGGTTCCACACGGCGGTTTGCGGCGGCAGGACCGATGTTAGCCCGACACGCAGCAGGCGACCCTCACCGTCTGAACAGAGGACATTGCGTTCAACGATGGCGAAGGGGGCAGCACATGTGACAGCATTGGTTGTCTCATTGGCGCACAGCACAGGACAATGGGCCTGACCCATCACTTGGTTCAGGAACGGCAGCCCAAAATCAAGATCATGGTTGCCGAGGCCGACAGCGTCATAGTTCAGAGCGTTTAGAATGGCTGGCCATGGATGGTTTTCTGGCGCATCCACGCAAATATCGCCCAGTGGAGTACCCTGCAGTGCGTCCCCGTTATCGACTAGAATAAAACCGCCGGCAGCCGTCCTGCGCGCGTCTTGGATCAGGTTCGCCAATCGATCCATACCCTTGGTTTGCGTGTGGGTGTTGCGCAGTGCATCCCATCCGGTGAGGTGCATATGGACGTCGGATGTGGCGGCGATGCGTAAACAAGTGGTCGGCAGGGTCATATTGCAACTTGCACCCTACGGTTGAGTTCAAGGCAAGCAAAAAAAACATTTGGTTCGGAAACATCCGCGTTGGACCATACGCCGTCCCATTGCGTCACCGTCTGGCGCATGCCAAGCAAGGCGCAAATGAAAAAAATGCGAGGGCAGGCATGAAACATGCTGAGACCGTGACATTCGGGGGGTCCCACCTGGACCGGGCGGCAGAGATGCGGGGCGATGCCGAGGCTATCGCCGGGGCGCTGGTTGACCCGACGGCGCGCGCGGTTCTGATTTGGCGTGGCAAACCGTTGATCCAACGTACCCGACCGGCATCTGTGGTGCGCCTTGCGATGGATCACCCCGCTTGTGAAGTCGCAGACATGAAAACTGCCGTGTTTCTTGGGAGCGAAGATAGTGCGCCGCGCTTTGCCTTGGACGTGTCCAGCTGGGCACCAGATGATCTGGACTTGTCGACGTTGGGCGGGTTTCTGGACCCGACAGAGCAACACCACCCTGCCTGTGCCGAAGACGAGGTTTTTGCTGAATTGCGGCGCACCATGACATGGCTGTCACCGCGCGACGCCGAACTCGCGGCGACAGCCAAAGCCGTCTTTGGGTGGCACGATACCCACGGCTTCTGCGCCAAGTGTGGCGCGGCGTCGGAGATGACCCAAGCGGGCTGGCAACGCACCTGTCTCTCTTGCGGCGCACATCATTTCCCGCGCACGGATCCAGTGGTTATCATGCTGATCACCCATGGGAACTCGGTCCTGATGGGCCGGTCGCCCGGATGGCCGGAGGGTATGTATTCGTTGCTGGCCGGGTTCGTAGAACCGGGCGAAACCCTCGAAGCGGCAGTGCGACGTGAAGTATTTGAAGAAGCGGGCATTCGTGTGGGGCCTGTTGAATATCTTTCGAGCCAGCCATGGCCGTTTCCGGCTTCTCTGATGTTCGGCTGTCAAGGCGAAGCGTTGAGCCGTGACATCACGATCGATCCGAACGAGATCGAAGACGCCATATGGGTCACGCGCGAAGAGATGCTCGCGATCTTCGCAGGCGAGCACAAAACCGTCCTTCCCGCACGCAAAGGGGCAATTGCACACTTTTTACTTGAGAACTGGCTTGCGGACACCCTTGATTGAGGGGAGACTGAATCCGGGAAATAACAGGCATATGAAATGAAGCTCTCGGCCCGAGAAGACGTGGCTGCGCATATCGACAAGGTGTTCGCAGCCCTCAACGATTTTGACGGTTTCGAACGTCAGGCGATGCGCCGCGGTGCCGAGGTGCAGCGCGTGGACCCTCTGACACAGGCCGGTGTCGGCATGCGCTGGAAAGTGTATTTCAAGATGCGTGGTCGTCGGCGTGAAATGGACCTTGAGCTTACGCGTTACGACGCGCCGAATGAGATGGTGTTCGATATCACATCTGCAGGGATCAGCGGCACCTTTTCAGTCGAATTGCTGGCCCTGTCACGCAGCCGGACGCGCATGGCGCTGGCACTGGACATTGTGCCCCTGACGCTGTCCACGCGGCTGTTCATACAGTCGTTGAAACTGGCCAAGACGTCACTGACGAAGCGCTTCAAGCTGCGGGTTGCAGACTACGCCAAAGGGCTCGAAGAGCGTCTGGAACGCAGCGCTTGATATTGTCGCTGTGCGGCTCTGTTTGACCCTTACGGGTCAAAGGCGCCCGCCCACCGACCCGTGATCAATCCCGACCGGGCGCTGCTGGGTACACCCCAAGGATGTCGAGCCGGTTGGTGAAGTAGTCCAGCTCCTCAAGTGCCCGTGCCAGCTCAGGATCGTCGGGGTGTCCCTCGACATCGGCGTAAAACTGCGTGGCCGTAAATGCGCCACCGACCATGTAGCTTTCCAGCTTGGTCATGTTCACGCCATTTGTCGCAAATCCACCCATGGCCTTGTAGAGCGCAGCCGGAATGTTCCGCACTTCAAAGACAAACGTGGTGATCATGGTGTCGGCGCGGCGCGCCGTGTCCTTTTTGGGCGCCATCAGCAAGAAGCGCGTGGTGTTGTGCCCTTGATCCTCGATATCGCGGGCAAGGACATTCAGACCGTGAATATCCGCAGCCACCGAAGACGCCAGTGCGCCGACGCCCCTCTCGCTTTCCCTTGCGATGGCGGCCGCAGCACCTGCACTGTCTGGCGCTGCCTCGGCCGCAATACCATGCGTATCAAGGTAAGCGCGCGCCTGTGGGATCAAAACGGGATGTGCGCGAACAAGCGAGATATCGTCCAGCGTCTGACCCGGAAGGGCCATCAGCGCGATCCGCACCCGAACAAACGCCTCATCCACGATATGCAGGCCGCTTTGTGGAAGCAGGCGATGGATATCGGCCACGCGCCCATAGGTGGTGTTTTCCACCGGAAGCATGGCCATGTCAGCGGCGCCATCACGCACGGCGGCAATAACATCTTCGAAGGCATGGCAGGGGACCGGAGTGGCATCTGGCCGGGCTTTCAGAACGGCTTCATGGCCGTAGGCGCCCAGATCACCCTGGAACGCAATCCGTGTCGACATCGTTTGTCCTTTGCTGCCGGGCCGCTGCACTTCGGTCGGGCAGGGCGATTGGTCGCGCTTTCTATACCTTGCCAGTGACAAGGGGAAGCCGTAGATACCCGCCGGAACAATATCAAAAGCCACGGAATCGGAAGCCAAATGTTCGACACCATGACCTTTACCAAGATTGCGGCCAGCCTGTGTGGTGCGTTGCTGGTGCTTTTGCTCGGCAAATGGGCCGCGGAAGAGCTGTACCATGTCGATGGTCACGGCGAACAAGCGTATGTCATCGACACCGGCGCTGACGAGGGTGCAGAAGAGGTGGTCGAGGTGGCCTTTGCAGACGTTTACGCAGCCGCGGATGCAGGGGCAGGTGCACGCGTTTTCCGTCAGTGCAGCGCGTGTCACAAGCTTGAAGCCGGTGCAAACGGTGCGGGTCCTTACCTGCATGGTATTGTCGGACGCGCGGTTGAGGCCGCGGATGGGTTTGGTTACTCGGGTGCGTTGAACGCAGTGGTTGACACCTGGACACCTGAGCACTTGAACGGGTTCTTGGAAAACCCGCGCAGCTATGCGCCCGGCACGTCCATGGGCTACAACGGCCTGCGCGACATCGAAGATCGCGCCAACCTGATTGCCTATCTCGAAACCATCAAAGACTGATTGTTTCAAAATCTAACCAAGTCAAAGCCGCATGCACCTCGCTTGCGGCTTTTTTCTTGCCAATTGTTTCAACGTTCTCACGTGCCGGGCATCGTGATCACGGAATCTCAAGTTGCATATTGGCATGTTGGGCATTTAGCTTACCTCCAACGACAAGACGGCCCTGAATGCCACGAACAGGAGAGTACCAATGCAACCCAACCGCAGACATGCCCAGGCACGGGCCCGTGTAAGTAAGACGCGGGACAAACACATCCTGTGGGGCGGTCTGACGATCCTTGGCTTGTTGGTATCGCTGGCTCTGTCCGGCACGGCGCGGGCGGAAGGGGATGAGAACATCATCTCGTCGCACGGGTACTCCTTCTATGGCGATCTGACATATCCAGCGGACTACCCGCATTTCGACTATGTGAATCCGGATGCGCCGAAGGGCGGTGAATTGGCGATCGCCTTTGTCGGGACGTTGGATTCCATGAATCCCTATGCGCGTCAGGGCCGCGCACATGCTTTCTCAATCTTCATGTATGAAAGCCTGCTGGGCGAGGCACCGGGCGGCGGTGCGGCCCCGGCAGACACCTACGGTGAATACTACTGCCTGCTCTGCGAACGGCTGGAGTATCCAGAAGACAAATCCTGGGTCAAATTCTACATGCGGCCCGAGGCACGCTTTTCGGATGGCACACCGGTCACGGCACACGACATCGCCTTTAGCCACAACTTGCTGCTGGATCAGGGGTTCAAGTCCTACGCAGATGCGGTGCGCAAGCTGATCCCCAAGGTCGAGGTGATTGATGATCACACGATCAAATTCTACTTCACCGACGGCGTTTCGCGCCGGACGCTGATCGAACAAGTGGGGGGCGTGCCCGCGTGGTCCAAGAAGTGGTACGAGGAAACAGGCGCCAAGCTGAACGAAACCCGTCTCGACATTTCGCCGGGTTCTGGCGCCTACATGGTCGACAACGTCGATATCTCGCGCCGTATCGTATTGAAGCGCAATCCGGATTATTGGGGCGACGGCCTGCCGTTCAATGTGGGGCGGAACAATTTTGACAGCCTCCGGGTTGAAATGTTCGGCGACAGCGCTGCTTCGTTCGAAGCCTTCAAGGCAGGCGAATACACCTTCCGCGCCGAAGGCGACAGCCGTATCTGGGCCACGCAATACGACTTCCCCAAGGTGCAATCAGGTGCCGTAGTGCAAAAGGAACTTAGAGACGGCGCGCCGCCCACGCCCACCGGTATCATCTTCAACCTCGCCTCGGATCCGTTGAAAGACCGCCGCGTCAGAGAGGCAGTGGCGTTTGGCTACAATTTTGAATGGACCAACGAAAGCCTGCAATATGGCCTGTTCAAACAGCGCGCCTCCTTCAGCCAAGGCACGCCCGTCATGGCCACCGATGCGCCAACGGGTATCGAGTTGGAGATTTTGCAGTCTCTGGGCGACATCGTACCAGAGGAGATGCTGACAGAACCCGCGCGTACGCCACATACATCCAATCCCGAAACCCTGCGCGACCGCCGCAACCTGCGCAAGGCCATGCGCTTGCTTGATGATGCAGGGTGGGAGGTCGGCAGCGATGGGTTACGTCGCAATGCAGATGGTGAAAAATTGACGCTGAATTTCCTGTTCAACAGCTCCGCATCGCCAACGCTGACCGGTGTTATGGAGAATTTTGTGTCGAATGTGTCCGATATGGGCATCGACATCACGTTGGAACGTGTGGACCCATCGCAATTCACCTCGCGTGAACGCGACCGCGATTATGACCTTATCTATGACAGCTATTCGGCCTTTATCGGTACGGGTACGGGACTTGAGCAACGGTTCGGGTCCGAGGACGCGGCGTTTTCCCTGTTCAACCCCGCCGGACTCGCCAGCCCATTGATCGACAAATTGATCGCAGTGTCTCTGCGGGCAGAAACGCAAGAAGAAGAAACCGCGTCAATGATGGCGCTCGACCGGGCATTGCGCCATGAATTCTTCATGGTGCCCGTCTGGTACAACCCGAACCACTGGGTCGCCTATTACGATATGTACGAACATCCGCCGGTCATCCCGCCTTACAACCTTGGCTACCTCGATTTCTGGTGGGTGAACGAAGACAAGGCCGCTGATCTCAAAGCGTCCGGCGCGCTGAGGTAAGGCAATGGGCCCCTATATCCTGCGCAGGCTGCTCTTGGTCATCCCGACCTTGCTGGGCATCCTGTTGGTCAACTTCACCCTGACACAATTCGTGCCCGGTGGTCCCGTGGAACAAGCCATTGCGCGGGCCCAGGGTGGGGGCGACGTCTTTGGTGGGTTTGCCGGGGGCAACAATGATGCTGGGGCCGATGAACTGAATACAGCATCCGACAGCACCTATGTCGGCGCGCGGGGCCTGCCGCCTGAATTCATCGCCGAACTTGAGAGGGAATTCGGCTTTGACAAGCCGCCTATCCAGCGCTTCCTGAACATGATCTGGAACTATGCCCGCTTTGATTTTGGGGACAGTTACTTCCGATCTATCAGCGTCGTGGACCTGATCATCGAAAAGCTACCGGTGTCGATCACGCTGGGGCTGTGGTCCACGCTCATAGCATATCTCGTGTCGATACCGCTCGGCATTCGCAAGGCGGTTAAGGATGGGACCCCCTTCGACACCTGGACATCGGGCGCCATCATCGCGGCCTATGCGATCCCCGGTTTTCTGTTCGCCATCCTGTTGCTCGTGCTGTTCGCGGGCGGAAGTTACTTCCAAATCTTCCCGCTGCGCGGTCTCACCTCGGATAATTTCGATGACCTTAGCGCGTTGGGCAAAGTGGCAGACTACTTCTGGCACATCACCCTTCCGGTTCTGGCAGGAACGATTGGCGCTTTTGCCACGCTGACACTGCTGACCAAGAACAGCTTTCTAGACGAGATCAAGAAGCTCTACGTGATGACCGCCCGCGCCAAGGGCCTGTCTGAGCGCCGCGTGCTCTATGGCCACGTTTTCCGCAACGCCATGCTTATCGTGATCGCTGGTTTCCCGGCGGTGTTCATCGGCGTCTTCTTTGGCGGCTCACTGATCATCGAAACCATCTTCTCGCTCGATGGCCTTGGGCGGCTCGGGTTCGAGGCGGCGGTCGCGCGCGACTATCCGATCGTTTTCGGCACGCTTTACATCTTTGGCCTCATGGGGCTGCTTGTGGGTATCATCTCGGACCTGATGTACGTGCTGGTCGATCCGCGCATCGACTTTGAGCGGAGGGAGGGCTGATGGCGATGCCGGACCCCGTAATCGATACGGACACCACGCCCACGGCAGTGGTGCCAGCCCCACGCCGCCCGTTCTTCTCCCTGTCGCCGCTGAACCAGCGTCGCTGGAGGAACTTCAAGAAAAACCGCCGCGCATACTGGTCGCTGTGGATCTTTTCGATCCTGTTCGGACTGTCGCTGGTGGCGGAACTGATCGCCTACGATAAACCGATCCTTGTGCGGTATCAGGGCGAATTCTACACCCCGATCTGGAACTTCTACCCCGAAACCGCCTTTGGCGGCGACTTCCGAACCGAGGCCAGCTACCGCGACCCCGAAGTCGAATGCCTGATCGTATCGGGCGGGCTGGATACGTGTTTCGATGACCCTGAGGGCGTGATCGAAGACGCGCAAGACGGTGAAATCGACGGCGAAGCGATCACCAAGGGCTGGACCATCTGGCCCCTCATTCCCTACAGCTTCGACACCGCTGTGGACCGCCCGGGTGCTGCCCCGCTGGCACCCAACGGCGAGAACCTGCTTGGTACGGACGGGACCAAGCGCGATGTGTTGGCACGCGTGATCCACGGTTTCCGGCTGTCTGTCCTGTTCACCCTCGTGGTCACAGGGGCCTCGGCTATCGTCGGCATCTTCGCAGGGGCCATCCAGGGTTATTTCGGCGGGCGCACCGACCTCATATTCCAGCGGATCATCGAGATCTGGTCCTCCACCCCTAGCCTCTATGTCATCATCATCATGTTCGCGATCCTGGGGCGAAGTTTCTGGCTGCTCGTATTCCTCCTGATCCTGTTCGGCTGGACAGGGCTTGTGGGGGTGGTGCGCGCCGAATTCCTGCGCGCCCGGAACCTCGAATATGTCCGCGCGGCCCGGGCGCTGGGCGTCAGCAACCTGACCATCATGTTCCGGCACATGCTGCCCAACGCCATGGTGGCGACGCTGACGATGCTGCCGTTCATCATCACGGGCACGATCTCGTCCCTCGCTGTGCTCGACTTCCTCGGGTTCGGCCTGCCGTCCTCCGCCCCCTCGCTTGGGGAACTGACGCTGCAAGCCAAACAGAACCTGCAAGCCCCGTGGCTTGCCTTCACCGCCTTTACCGTGTTCGCCGTGATGCTCAGCCTGCTGATCTTCATCTTCGAAGGCATCCGCGACGCGTTCGACCCAAGAAAGACTTTCTCCTAATGGCGCTACTCCAAGTCAAAGACCTGTGCGTCGGCTTCCGCCAGGACGGGCAACTGACCGAGGCGGTCAAGGGCGTGTCCTTCCATGTGGACCGGGGTGAGACGGTCGCGCTGGTGGGCGAGTCCGGGTCGGGGAAATCGGTGTCCGCCCTCTCTACCGTGTCCCTGCTGGGCGACAGCGCCGAGGTCACAGGCTCAGTCACCTATGACGATCAGGAAATGATCGGGGCGGACGAACGGCTGCTGCGCAAGGTGCGGGGCAATGACATCTCGTTCATCTTCCAGGAACCGATGACGTCGCTGAACCCGCTGCATACGATTGCCAAGCAATTGGGGGAAAGCCTCGCTCTGCATCAGGGGATCGCCGGGGATGCGGCGCGCGCGCGCATTCTCGAACTTCTGGACAAAGTCGGCATCCGGGACGCCGAAAGCCGTCTCAATGCCTATCCGCACGAACTGTCGGGCGGGCAACGCCAGCGCGTCATGATCGCCATGGCGCTGGCCAACAAGCCGGACGTCCTGATCGCCGATGAACCTACGACGGCGCTTGATGTCACCATCCAGGCACAAATCCTCGACCTTCTGGCGGATCTCAAGGCGGCCGAAGGCATGGGCCTCCTGTTCATCACCCACGATCTCGGCATCGTGCGGCGCATCGCGGATCGCGTCTGCGTCATGCAGAATGGCGAGATCGTGGAAACCGGCCCGACGAAAGAGATTTTCGACGCGCCCAAGCACCCCTACACACAGAAGCTGCTCAGCGCGGAACCGACGGGCCAGCCGTCTCCCGTGCCTCAGGACGCGGAACTGGTGGCCGAGACAGAACACCTCAAAGTCTGGTTTCCCATCACTGCTGGTCTTCTGCGCAAGACGGTCGGTCATGTGAAGGCGGTGAACGACGCCACCATCAGGGTACACGCGGGCGAAACCGTGGGCATCGTGGGTGAAAGCGGATCGGGCAAGACCACGTTGGCGCTTGCCATCATGCGGTTGATCTCGTCCGAGGGGCGGATCGTCTATATGGGGCAGGACATCCGTGCGTGGTCCGTGCGCGAGCTGCGGCGGCTGCGCAAGGATATGCAGATCGTGTTCCAGGACCCGTTTGGGTCTCTGTCACCCCGGATGACGGCGATGCAGATCATCGCTGAAGGGCTAGGTGTGCATGGCATCGACGACGGGCGCAGCGCGCGCGAGGTGGTGGCCGAGGTGATGACCGAGGTGGGCCTCGATCCCATGACCATGGATCGTTATCCACACGAGTTTTCCGGCGGTCAGCGCCAGCGCATCGCCATTGCACGCGCCATGGTGCTGCGGCCCAAGTTGGTGGTGCTGGACGAACCGACCTCGGCCCTCGACATGACGGTGCAGGTGCAGATTGTTGAGCTGTTGCGCGGGCTGCAGCGGAAGTACGGGCTGGCGTTCCTGTTCATCTCTCATGACCTCAAGGTGGTGCGGGCGATGAGCCACAAAATGCTGGTGATGAAGCAGGGGGATATCGTCGAGCAAGGCGTGGCAGAAGACCTGTTCGAGCGGCCTCAGACCGACTATACGCGCCTGCTGTTGCAAGCCACGCATTGACGGAGGGCGACGTGCGTTGCCTCTTTTGGGTCAACGACACCCCGCCCACCGTCCCTTCAGGCCAGGGCCAGTCCAATCACCATGGCCGCCAGCGCGATGACATGGATCAGCGTCATCGCCATGTCGTTCCAGCGCCAGCCTACGATCAGCCAACCGATCAGCCCGGCCAGGAACAAATACATGTTCAGGGGCGCCAGCCCGATGGCCGTTGCGCCATAGCCAAAGATCTGAATGACTGACGCGCCCCATTTGATCGTGTTTGTCTCGGTTGAGCGCCTTACAAGTGCGTTCATAGCCGTTCCAGATCGATGCATTTGGTGCGTTTGCCGTGCCACCAACGGGTTTTGGGAAGGTTAACCCGGACACAGCGCCGTTGGCGGGCCGCTGTCATGAAAGTTTGAGCATAGATGTTAAGCATGGAACACCTCTTGGGCGGTTAAGGAACATGATTATATATTGATCCATTGCGCTCCGTATGCGACTCAATTGGAATACTCATGTGTAATCTGAGCTGACATATGGAATGGCGCAGCCTTCCCCCGCTTGCAGCCCTTCGGGCCTTTGCCGCTTATGTGGATACGGGCAGCGTGGTTGCGGCGGGGCAAGCGCTGTCGGTCAGCCATGCCGCCGTCAGCCAACAGCTTCGCGCGCTTGAGGCCCATTTGGGCGTAAGCCTCTTTGATCGCTCGGGGCGGGCCATGCGGTTGACCCCCGATGGAGAAATTCTGGCCCAAGGCTGCGCTGACGGTTTTGCCAGCATCACCCGGGCCGTGGCACTTGTAACCGGGGCAGAGGCGGCGCGCCCGCTGCATATATCGCCCACACCCAGCTTTGCCTCTGCCTGGTTGATGCCGCGCCTGTCCGAGTTCCGGGTGAAACATCCCGAGATCAACCTTGTGCTCAACCCGACATCGGACATCGTGCAGTTGTCGCCGGGCGGTGTCGATCTTTCGATCCGCTACGGCGTTGGTGGATGGGATGGGCTCGACAGCGAGCTTCTGGTCCCGACATCGATGGTGGTGGTCGCGGCCCCCGACCTTGTTGCCGGGCGCGATGTGTCCGACCCGTCCAGCCTTGGTGCATTGCCGTGGCTGGAAGAGATCGGGACCACGGAAAGCTCGAGATGGCTGTCCCAGCGCGGTGCTGCTGATATGCCAAGGGGCCCGGTGACGCAGGTGCCTGGAAACCTCATGCTTGATGGTGCGCGAGACGGGCAGGGGCTTGCCGTCACGGTTCGCAACTTTGTGGCTGCTGACATCGCAGCCGGACGGCTGGTCGTCCTGCACGAGGATGCGGTCGATGGCGCGGGGTATCATCTCGTTACGCGCCCCGGCGTTCTTCGCCCTGCGCTGCGGGATTTTATTCGATGGATCAGAAAGGCGGCGAAAGAATGATCCTGTTTCTCGGGCTTCTTACACTGATCGGTGGTCTGTTGGTGTGGCGCGCATGGTCGAAACGGCAATGGCAGCAAGAGGTGCTCGCCTCGCGCCTGACAGAGGCCGAATGGCGCATCATCCGGGCGCAGGTGCCCCTGATCCGCAAACTGCCGCGTGCGCTCAAGGAACCATTCGAGGGCAAGGTCGCGTTGTTCCTCAACCAGGTCGAACTGGTCGGGTGTGACGGGCTGGAGGTGACGGACGACATCGCGCTCAGCATCGCGGGGCAGGCTGCCTTGCTCGTTGTCGGGACAGATGCTTGGTACAAGCATCTGACGACCGTGCTGATCTATCCCGGCGCGTTCAAATCCAAGCAAACAGTGCAAGATGGCTATGTCGTGACCGAGGAGGAGGTGGTGCGCCTCGGCGAAAGCTGGTCACGTGGACCTGTCGTGCTGTCGTGGCGGGATGTGCAGCAGGGCGGGCTGAACGACAGCGATGGACTGAACGTGGTGCTGCACGAATTCGCGCATCAGCTGGATGACCTGTCGGGTCAGACCGACGGTGCCCCGCCCATGGCCGAAGGCCAAAGCTTTGCCCGCTGGGCGCAGGTGATCGTCGCAGCCTATGACCGCCATGTCGCCAACACGCAGGCCGGACGTCGCACGGCCATCGACGCCTATGGTGCAACCAGCCACGAAGAATTCTTTGCCGTCGCGGTCGAGCTGTTTTTTGAAAAGCCGCACACGCTCCAGGAGGCGGAACCCGAAGTCTACCTACAACTTTCCAAGCTGCTGAACGTTGATCCAGCCGATTGGGCCTAGGATTGCGGCCCAATCATGAAGCAGGTCATGTTGCGCGATTGCAGGCGACGACAGGCCAGATCGGCCCCATCACGGGTCATGCCCATGAAATTGGCATCAAAGCCCGTGGGACGGCGGACAACTTTGCGCAAGCTGCCATCCAGCGATGACATCTCGGTCAATGCCGTCTGCAACAGCACCTTCTCGGCCTTGTAGCGACTGCCGTAGCGGCCCACGTTCACGCCCCAATGGCGACCCCCGGACGTGGACACACGGGTCACGACCTCGGGTTCTGCTTTCAACGCCACCTGGGTTGGTCGCGCTTCTGGGCGGACTGTCGGTGCCAACGCGGCAGAGACCGCAGTGGCGGCCGCTGGTGCCGTTGTCTCGGACACTTGCGCAGCGACCAGAGCGGTCTGGATGTCATCCGGCAAAACGGTCGAGGCGACTGGCGCTTCTGCCACCAGAACAGGGGCCGCGCTGCCAGGACGCATCTTTGGGCGATAGCTTGTCTTGACCGCGCCGCTCAGGCGAATGATCTTGCCAGCCCCTCGTGGGGCATCCTGGTTTCCTGCAACGATGATGGGCTCATCCCCGGGCACATAGCTGGGTTTGGATGGTTTGCGCAGCGGCGCACGGCTGGGCGCACGGCGGAACCCAAGGTCCAACAACTCTGCAACCTTGGCATTGCGCGACGCAGTGGACTTGCCGCCAAAGACGGTTGCGATGATGCGCTCATTCCCACGTTCGGCCGACGCAACAAGGTTGAAACCGGCGGCACGGGTGTAACCGGTCTTGATCCCGTCCGCGCCCTTGTAGTTGGCCAGCATACGACGGTTCGTGTTGTTCACCGTGGCGATCCCCGCATTGGTCGAGGTGCGCGAGAACAGGTTGTAATACTGCGGATAGTCATACAGCAGGTGCCGCCCAAGGGTCGACATGTCGCGGGCCGTGGACATATGGCCACTCTCGGTCAGACCATGGGCGTTCTTGAAGGTCGTGCGGGTCATGCCCAACGATTTGGCCGTCCGGTTCATGCGGCGCGCAAACGCGGCCTCGGATCCTGAAATGGCCTCGGCAATGGCCGTGGCCGCATCATTGGCCGACTTCACGGCAGAGGCGCGGACCAGATAGCGCAGCTTGATGCGCGATCCTGACCGCAAGCCCAGTTTCGATGGCACCTCGGCGGCGGCCTTCCTTGAAACCTTCACCTCGGTGTCCATGGTGATCTCACCCCGCTCAACGGCCTGAAAGACGACGTAAAGCGTCATCATCTTGGTCAGCGATGCGGGGTGCAACTGCGTGTCTGCGTTGCGAGAATGCAGTACTTCACCCGTCCGGGCGTCCATTACGAACGCCGCGTAAGGTGCAGCCATGACAGAGGCGGGCACAATGACCACCATCCACAACAATGCAAAAAGAATAAGCCCTAGCCGGGCCGGCTGTGCGCGCCGAACCTTCACGGTAAACCTGCCTATGTCTGCCTCTGGCCGTCGATTATTCGACTGACCTTTTTTGTAATTGCCGCGAAGCTAGCACAGGTCGCAGTTTCGATAAAGTGTTGATGCGGCTCACGTTTCCGTTTTTCTGCACTCGCATCAAACAACATGTGGGGGATGCGGCAACGCATGGCCCCAAAAGGGCGATTGTGGCAGGAATGTGGCGGCGGTCTACCGCCGCGTTTTCAGAAAGTCAGACAGGGCGCCCAAATCGGGCAGGGCGGCATATCGCGGGTGCCCCTCCGGCGCATCAGCGGCCTCCAGATCCCAGGCCAGATCATGGGGCACAAAAACACCGAAACCGCCCGCATCAATCATCGGGCGCACATCAGATTTCATCGAATTCCCAATCATCATGCCACGGTCTGCACCGCCAAAGCGGTCGAATATGCGGGCATAGACAGCCGGGGTCTTGTTCGACACGATCTCGACCCCGTCAAACAGATCACCCAAACCGGATTGCGCCAGCTTGCGCTCCTGGTCCAGCAGATCGCCCTTCGTGATCAACAGGACCGGGCCATGTTCCTTGGCCCGGGCGACGGCCTCGTCTGCATGAGGCAACAGGTCAATGGGATGGCGCAGCATGTCCTGACCGGCCGCGATCAGATCGCCAATGACATCCCCGGGCACCCTGTTCTCGGTGACCTCAAGCGCCGTTTCGATCATCGACAGGACAAAGCCTTTGACGCCAAAGCCATAATGCCCAATGTTGCGCCGCTCGGCAGCCAGCAATTGCGCATCCAGGTCTGGCACATCGACATGCGGTGCTAATAACTCGGCAAACCGCTCCTGCGTCAGCTTGAACACGCGCTCATTGTGCCAAAGCGTGTCGTCTGCATCGAACGCGATACACGCGGTTTCAAAGCCCATTGGGATCACCATGACGCGACATTCCCGCACCGCCCTCTTTCCTAAATACGCGCTTGCGTTATATAGGGTGATCCAAGCTCACCAAGAGATTCCCGTTTATGAGGACGCGCATGCAGTCTGACATGCACATGATGGCACCCAAGTCGGCAGGTCCGGCGGATGAGGATGGCGATACCGCCATTGTCACCGAAACCAAGCCCAAGACCAAGCGCCCGCCGCTCTACAAGGTGCTGCTTTTGAACGACGACTACACACCCATGGAATTCGTGGTGCATGTGTTGGAACGGTTTTTTGGCCTCAATCACGCACAGGCGTTCGAGATCATGCTGACCGTGCACAAGAAGGGGCTCGCCGTTGTGGGCGTTTTCAGCCACGAGATTGCCGAAACCAAGGTGGGGCAGGTCATGGACTTTGCCCGCAGGCATCAGCATCCGCTGCAATGCACAATGGAAAAAGAGGAATAGGCCGCCTAGGTGCTAGGTGATCGTCTGCCTCTGGCGCTCGATGCGATGGACGCATGGGGCGATGGCCCCGTGGCCGTTCTGCACCCGTCCGAGGATGCCGACCTGTCCGCGCTGCCAACGGGTAGCGTTCATATCGTGTCGCCTTTGGTCATGGTGTGCGATCGGTTTGAACAGATGGGTTACACCGTCTCGCCCGAACTTCCCAAAGACACCCGCTTTGCTGCCAGCATCGTTTGCCTGACCCGCGCGCGGGCCGAGGCGCAATCGCTTGTTGCAGCTGCCATGGCGCAAACCGATGGCCTTGTGATCGTCGATGGGCAAAAGACGGATGGCGCCGATTCCATGTTGAAAGCTCTGCGCAAGCGGATCGAGGTGGGCGCGCCTATCTCCAAGGCGCATGGCAAGATCTATTGGATGGCTGGTGGTGCCGATTTCTCGGATTGGGCACGCGGCCCCGAACTGCATTCGGGTGGGTTCTGGACGGCACCAGGTGTTTTCTCAGCCGATGGTGTCGATCCCGCGTCTGAAATGCTGGTCGGGGCATTGCCCGAAGCCATGGTCGGCACAGTTGCCGATCTCGGCGCAGGTTGGGGCTATCTCTCTGCCCACATCCTGACCCGTGATGTCAAAGCGGTGCACCTTGTCGAAGCACACGACATGGCGCTGCAATGTGCCCGCCACAACGTGACTGACGCGCGCGCACAGTTTCACTGGGCGGACGCTACCGTGTGGTCGCCGCCTGAAAAGGTCGATGCGGTGATCATGAACCCGCCTTTCCACAAGTCGCGCAGCGCCGATCCGTCCCTCGGGCGGGCCTTCATTGCCAATGCGGCGCGCATCCTGCGTCCCCACGGGGCGCTGTGGATGGTCGCCAACCGGCACTTGCCCTACGAAGATGCCCTTGCGTCCCATTTCACCAAAGTGGTTGATCTGGACGGCGATGCGCGGTTCAAACTGGTGCGGGCCGAACGGCCAAAGAAAAACAAGGGGTAGCCCCATGTCCTTTTCCATCAATGGCAAGACAGCGATTGTGACGGGTGCTGCCAATGGCATCGGCCTCGCCATCGCGCGGCATTTTGCGGATCGCGGTGCGAACGTGATGTGTGCCGATATGGATGAAAAGCGGCTGCACGCAGAGTTGGGTGATGTCGCGGAAGAGGGGAACATCCGGTACTTCGCCGGCGACCTGCGGCAACGGTTGACCATCGCCAATCTGGTCTCGGCCACCATTGATGCTTTTGATCAGATCGACATTCTTGTGAATGCATCGCGTCAAGTCATGGAAACCGACGCACTGGACACCGAAGACACGTCGGTCGAAACTTTGCTGGAACAGAACCTGATGACCGCCCTGCGGCTCAGCCAGCAGGTTGCGCGTCGTATGATCAAACAGGCCAAGGACAACGAGGAAGCAACCTGTGTTGGGTCCATCGTCAACCTCAGTTCCATCGCCGCGCATCAGACCCGCCCTGAATTGTTGGGATACTCCATTGCCTCGGCCGGGTTGGAGCAGATGACGCGCTCCATGGCGCTTGCGCTGGCGCCGCAACGCATCCGCGTGAATGCCGTTGCCTTCGGTTCGGTCATGTCGGCGTCGCTCAAGGCCGCGATCGGCGAAAACCCCGACTGGCGTGAGGATATCGAGGGGCACACCCCCCTCCATCGCATCGCCAGCCCGACGGAATTGGTGGATGCGGTGCAGTTCCTGGCATCGGATGGATCAGGGTTCATGACCGGCGAGGTCATGACCGTGGACGGTGGCCGCAGCTTGCTCGACCCCGTCGACGCGCCCGCGCACTAGAGTTTGCGCTTGGCCCCGCGGGGACCGTTGGGCTAGAAAACTGTCAATCAAACAGGACAGCGCGTCATGACCGAACAATTCGACAGCCAGAAAACCCGCGCCGCTGCGTGGTTCCGTCAATTGCGGGACGATATTGTTGCTGCCTTTGAGAAGCTAGAAGACACCCATGGCACTGGTCCGATGTCTGATGACTCACCCGGTCGGTTCGAGGTGACGGACACCAAGCGCACGTCGGACGATGGCTCGGACGCGGGCGGCGGGCTGATGAGCGTCATGCGCGGCGGCCGTGTGTTCGAAAAGGTCGGTGTAAATGTCTCGACGGTCTATGGCACGCTGGGTGAACGCGCACAGAATGCCATGGCGGCCCGCAAGGGCATTCCGGGGATGAAGGACGACCCGCGGTTCTGGGCCTCGGGTATCAGTCTGGTGGCGCATATGCAGAACCCGCATTGCCCTGCGGTGCACATGAACACGCGCATGTTTTGGACGCCCCACGCATGGTGGTTTGGTGGCGGGTCTGACCTGAACCCCTGCATCGAGTACGCGGATGACACGGCGCATTTTCACGCCCAGCAGAAGGCGCATCTGGATCCCCATGGGGACACGCATTACCCGCGCCTCAAGGAATGGGCAGACGAGTATTTCTATATTCCCCACCGTAACCGCGCGCGGGGCGTTGGGGGCATCTTCATGGACGACCATTGCACCGGCGATTGGGAGGCGGATTTTGCGCTGACCCAGGACATCGGGCGAGCCTTTCTGCCTGCCTATGTGCCACTGGTCGAAAAGCGCCGGGTGCAGGATTGGGACGAGGATCATAAGCACAAGCAGCTTGTGCATCGCGGGCTCTATGCCGAGTACAATCTGGTTTATGATCGGGGCACCAAATTCGGGCTTGAGACGGGGCATGACGCCAACGCCGTGCTGATGTCCTTGCCGCCTTTGGCGAAGTGGGTGTGATTTGTCCCCGCGGGGACAAGGTGTTCGGGGCCTTGTCCGAAGTTTAACCGATCTGTGAATGCGTCGTGTTTTCAGCGGGTTGAGCGCCGCACGGTTCGATATGCCTATTTTAACCCTGCGCGTGGCACCCTCGTGCCCGACGGGGCGCGGTTTTTTTGATGTCGGTGGGCGGCTCTGTTTGCGCTTTGCGCAAAGGCGCCCGCCCGCCGACCCTTTCAGCTTTCGAAACTTGCCAGGATGCTTGCAATGTCGAGGCCAGTGGCGCTGCCAGCGATCTGACCGAATGGTGCGTGGATGCGGGTACCGATGAACCCGTCAGCCACGGCAGAGGGGGCGTGGCGGATCAGGACAGATGCCGCCAGAAGAAGCGCGGTGCGCTCGGCAAAGGCGCGCGCTTCGTGTTCGGCAGGCAGGGCAGGCCAGTGGGCGCGGTGGTCTTTGAGGGCCTGATCGTAGCGGGCATCCTGCCCGGTGGCCTTGTGCAGATCCTCCGTTAGGGTGGCTCCGGCCTCTGGTTCGCGCGCAATGGTGCGCAGGATGTCGAGACAGATCACGTTGCCGGACCCTTCCCAGATGCTGTTAAGGGGGGCTTCGCGGTAGTACATCGGCATCGGGGTATCCTCGACATATCCCATGCCCCCCAGCACCTCCATCGCTTCCAGCGTCACGCGCGGGCACAGCTTGTTATTGAGGAACTTGGCGAGGGCCA
Source organism: uncultured Tateyamaria sp. (assembly GCF_947496075.1). Lineage (GTDB taxonomy): Bacteria > Pseudomonadota > Alphaproteobacteria > Rhodobacterales > Rhodobacteraceae > Tateyamaria. Next base: position 143,878 of record NZ_CANMBJ010000004.1, on the reverse strand, counting down.
CAGCGATGCGGGAAAAGGGGCGCGCATTTGGGTCATCGAAGGCTGCGGCGACATGCAGCCCAAGGTGGGTCGCAGCCTGCCAGTCAAGGATCAGGTCGGCCAGCACCGCCCCCATCAAAGGCTGGTCGACTAGCGTTTTCTGAAAGGCCCGGCGATGTCGTGCCCAGTGCATGGCGTGAGTCAGCGCACCGCGCATCAGGCCCGCCGGTGCGATGGCGGTGTCCAGACGCGTGTGGTGCACCATTTCGATGATGGTCTGCACCCCGCGCCCTTCGTTGCCGAGCTGATAAGCGAGGGCATCGTGATACTCGATTTCTGACGAGGCGTTGGCCTTGTTGCCCAGCTTGTCCTTGAGCCGCATGAGGTGGATCGCGTTTCGGTCGCCGTCGAGCCAGCGCGGGACCAAAAAACAGGTCAGCCCTTGATCTGTTTGGGCGAGGGTCAGGAACCCGTCGGACATGGGGGCGGAGCAGAACCATTTGTGGCCTGTCAGCCGCCAGTGATCTCCTGCGCGTATCGCTTTTGTGCTGTTGGTGCGCACATCGGAGCCGCCCTGTTTCTCGGTCATCGCCATGCCAAGTGTCGCGGATGTCTTTTGATCGATCGGCAGGATGCTCGGGTCATAAGAGCGCGCCGTCAGTTTCGGCACCCAGGTGGCGGCCAGTCCCGCGTCCGCCTGCAGGGCAGGTATGGCTGCATAGGTCATGGTCAGCGGGCAACAATGACCCGGCTCGACCTGGCTGGCCATGTAGACCATGGCAGCATGTTCCATGTGGCTGCCGCCGTCCCAGGCGGTGGCAGCATAGCCTGCGCCTTGGCTGAGCGACATCATCTGGTGATAGGCGGGGTGAAATGTCACCTCGTCCAGGCGCCGCCCGCCGGTATCGAAGAGTGTTAATTCTGGTGTATGGCGATTGGCCGCTTGCCCTGTTGCCCGTGTGTCGGCCCGCCCCAATGCTGCGCCGTACTCCGTCAGGTGATCAGGCGCGATCGTCACCAGAATGGGATCGCCTGCAAACAGGTTCACGTCGCCCAGCGGATCAGGCTGGTTTTCGACCTCATGCGTGGGCAGATGGCGGCGCGGTGTGGGCATGGGACAAGCGTGAGGCCTTGCGCCTGAGTCGGTCAAGACCGGACCGTGCCGGGACCCTGATCTGATGCCCCGCTCATTGGGGCTCTGCCCCCGGTCTGCGACCTCCCCCGAAGTTTACTTGGCAAAGTGAAATGGGATCAGTGCCAGTCGAAGAAGCCCGGGCCTGCTGTTTTGAGAAGGTCTTGGGCGAGGTCTGTGCCCATGGCTGCCCCGTCGGCGATGGCACCCTTGCGCGTGCCGCTGATCGCGTCCGATCCGTCGGGGCGCAGGACTTCGCCTGTCAGTGTCAGGGTGTTGCCGTCGAGCGTAGCAAGTCCGGCGATGGGTGTTTCGCATGAGCCGTCGAGCGTGAATAGGAACTGTCGTTCGGCGGCGAGGCGTTGGCCCGTTGGGGTGTCATGGATGGCCGACAGCATTTCGGCTGTGTTGGCATCATCGGTGCGCCGTTCGATCCCGATGGCCCCTTGGGCGATGGCGGGCAGCATGTCGGTTGGTTCGATGGGGGTGGCTGGTACGTCGGTCATGTTCAACCGGTTCAGCCCCGCATGGGCGAGGAATGTGCAGTCCGCTACACCATCTGCCAGTTTCTGAAGCCGGGTCTGTACGTTGCCGCGGAACTCGACCACGTGCAGGTCGGGGCGCTTGTGCAGGAGTTGCGCCCGGCGGCGCAGGGATGAGGTGCCGACCGTGGCACCTTCGGCGAGGTTGGCGATCTGTGTCAGGCTGTGCGATATGAAGGCGTCGCGAACGTCTTCGCGCGGCAGGAAGGTGTCGAGGATCAACCCATCCGGCTGGATCGTGGGCATGTCTTTTGTCGAATGCACGGCGATGTCGATGCTGCCATCGAGCAGCGCATCTTCAATTTCCCGTGTGAAGAGGCCTTTGTTTCCAATCTCTTTCAGCGGGCGGTCAGCGGCGATCATTGAGCGGTTGTCGCCCGTGACCTTGATCACAACGATCTCGAACGCCCCTTGAGGCACGTCGAAGGCGCTGCTCAGACGCTGGCGCGTTTCATAGGCTTGGGCAAGGGCGAGGGGGGATCCGCGGGTTCCGATCTTGAGGGGGGCGGATGGAGTTGGTAGGCGCACGGTCATGACTTTATCTTTTAGATGTGTCAACTTATGTTGACAACTGGAAACGAAGAGACAGGGGCGTGTGTGATGAAAGATGGCGGGACCGGCAAGACCATTTTGCGGGCTTTGGCGGGTGAGGTGTTGCCGACGCCACCCATCTGGATGATGCGGCAGGCTGGGCGGTATCTGCCCGAGTATCGCGCGACCCGTGCGCAGGCCGGTGATTTCCTGTCGCTGTGCTACAACCCGGAGCTGGCGGCTGAGGTGACGTTGCAGCCCATTCGGCGCTACGGTTTCGATGCGGCCATTCTGTTTGCGGATATCCTGCTGGTGCCGCAGGCGCTGGGCGCTGATCTGTGGTTTGTGACGGGCGAAGGGCCGCGCCTGTCGACCATCACTGATCAGGCAGGTGTGGAGGCGTTGAAGTCGGTGGATGACATTCACGAGACGTTGAACCCGATTTATGAGACGGTGAAAATCTTGCGGCGTGAATTGCCCACCGAGACGACATTGATTGGATTTGCCGGGGCGCCGTGGACTGTTGCGACCTACATGATCGCAGGTCAGGGCACGCCGGATCAGGGTCCGGCTCATGCGATGCGCGAGGGCGCGCCGGAGGCTTTTGATGCGTTGATGACGCGGGTCACCGCCGCAACAGTTGAATACCTCGCTGCGCAGATCGAGGCAGGAGCTGAAGTTGTGAAGATCTTTGACAGTTGGGCCGGGTCGTTGAAGGGCGAGGCTTTTCAGAAATATGCTGTTACCCCCTGTGCCGAGATCACGGTCGCGCTCAAGGCGCGCTATCCGCACATCCCGGTCATTGGCTTCCCGCGTGAGGCGGGCGAGGGCTATGTCGGGTTTCACAAAGCGACCGGCGTGGATTGCGTGGCGTTGGACAATTCCGTGTCGCCCGAATGGGCTGCCGCGCACGTTCAGGTGGATGGTTGTGTACAGGGCAACCTTGCTTCGTCGCACATGGTGACCGGTGGTCAGGCGTTGGTGGACGAGACCCGGGCCATAGTGCAGGCGTTTTCCAAGGGGCCGCACATCTTTAACCTGGGCCACGGCATCACCCCGGATGCGGACCCGGACAACGTGGCGTTGATGATCGAAACGGTCCGGTCCACAAAGTCCTGATTTCTGGCTTGACGACTCTGAGGCGCTGGCATAGGTCACGCCTCCATGGCGCGGTAGCTCAGCTGGTTAGAGCGCTCGACTCATAATCGAGAGGTCGGGAGTTCAAGTCTCCCCCACGCCACCACATCCAACCGTTTGGACGAATTGACAGGGTCCGCGCCGTAGAGGGCCCGACTTACGCGCATCGCCTTTGGCGCTACACTGAGTGCGGGAGTTCAAGTCTTCCCCCACGCCACCACGTTCACCTGTTTCGGTCCCTTCGACATCACGCCGAGTTGTGCCGAACCTGACGTTCGGTGCGTTGAGGACGATGATGGATGCCAGCTCGAATCGGACATCGCTGGAACGGCCCATACGTTAGACCTGCCGGACGAAACGTGTTCATTCAGGTCACTGACCAGACCGGAATCAAGCCGAAGGCGCCGGTCCGACACAAGCCCGTCCCGGCGGGCTGGTGTTTTGGCGACTGGCCCCGAACGGAATTTCTGTGGAATGTGCTTGGCGACCATAATACGCTACCGAATGTTCGATGCGACACCACCCCAAGGGCTTGTGCTGGGCACGTTCAAGGTCGACTATGCGGGACAAAGCTGCCGTTAGGAGCGACAAGGTGAATGGCAGCTTTGCGAAACCTATGCTCTTCCACATTCACCTCATGGGCGGTTTTGCCGAGCGACTAATTATTTGACGACTAAAGACATCGCTAAGAAACTCACCAGAGCATATGCAATAGCTTTCAGCCACTTTCGTCTCAGGTCTGGAAAAATCTTGCCCGCAAGAAATCGTAACAGGTTGCTTTCCATACTATTTGGATTGCCCCAGGCCTTCCGCGGGACATACGCATCGTCCAAATTCGAGACGCCAAACAAGTTGAAAATGACTACTGCCTGCCAATAAATGGCGACCCCAAAGCTGAAGAAGCAGTTTGCAAACAGCACAAATTCGATGGTGAAAAAACCGGAGGGCATAAGTCACAAATAATGGGCAACGACGGGCTGTTCAATTGACATCTCGGTCATTGGTGCATCATGCAGCATCAAGCATTTTGGGCTCGAAGCTGATATTTTCTGCAGCGCGTCGTTAGGCCAAAGAAAACTGCTGTTCGAGTATGAAAAAGTTCGGCCGGGACCCCTTAGGGCTCGGAGCAGACATCTGACGGTTTGGCTCGGTTGAATGGTGCCAGCCCGAAGCGGACCGTGGCCGAGGTATCAAATACGGCGCAGCTTCACGAAACCGACCGTTCACCGCATGTGCAAATTAGGTAGCAGGCGAACTTAGCAGCCACAGACATTTCCGACATACAGCCGACGCAGCCAAATGCCTGTCTTCAAACAGCGAACCCCGCCGTGTGCTGTCTTCCAATACCGTCTGGTTCGCTCCGGCGGACGGTTCTTTCTATCGCAAGAAAGGTCCTTTAGAAGAAAATTACACAAATATTACGGGAAGTAATGAACTTACGAGATTTAGAATACGTGGCTGCAGTTGCGAAGTGTGGTAACTTCAGCGCCGCTGCGGAGTATTGCAACGTCTCGCAGCCCGCTCTGTCAAACCAAATCAAAAAACTCGAGAAAGAGCTGGGCACTGATCTGTTCCTCCGCCTGAGCGGCGAGGTTAGACCAACAGTCTGCGGCCAACGCATCATAAAAATTGCCAACGAGATGTTGATCAGCGCTCAACGGATCAAAGACACGGCTACCGAGTTTCGCGACCCCGAAGCGGTGCCCTTTAACATCGGCCTGACCCCGACACTGGCCCCGTATCTGACGGACTACTTCTCAAAACTGTTCAGCGTCCTTTTTCCACGAATGCGGGTCACAATGATCGAAGACCTGCCGCAGAACATGTTGAAGATGGTCGAGGATCACAGCCTGGACGTGGCCTTGGTGGCGAAACTCAATCACAATCCGACGCTCGAATTCACGTCGATCTGGGAAGAGCCACTTTATTTGGCGGTTAACGAGGGTCACCCGCTTGCGCCCCTGCCATCCATCCGGCCTGAAGACGTGCCAATACACGACTTCATTCGTCTGCCGCATTCGTTCGGATACGAACTGGAAGATCGGTTACCAACACCTGACCAGGCATCCCGTGGCTCCAAAAAGTTCGATCTTACCGCGCTGCGCTTCGAGACTATTTGCCGGCATATCTGTCATTCGGACGATTGCACTATTGTCTCGGCCCTCGCCGCTGAGCAGTTCCGCCAGGACAATTGGCCGTTGTCCTTTATCCCGTTTGAAGCCCCCGGGAACCTTCGCAACCTTGGCGCCGCTTCGCGATTGAACTGCCCCCGAAAACCACTGCTCGCCAAGATCGGGGCCTATATCCAGGAGAATCCACCCAAAGGCGTCACGCCCACATTCAGGGCGTGACGCTTCCTTTTCCTACTCGATAAAGGTCCGCGCCAACCGGTCGCTCAGCGGCTGGGTCAGGTAGCTGAGGGCCGTGCGTTCGCCCGTGTTCACGAACAGGTCGGCGGGCATACCCGGCACCAGATCCAGCGCGGCCACCTCTTGGGGTTGGACGTCATCCAGTTTGACACGCGCGGTGTAATAGTAGTCTCCGGTGCGCTCGTCTTCGAGGCTGTCGGCAGAGATGTCGATGATGCGGCCCTCTGCCTCGGGCACATCGCCCTGATCAAAGGCAGACAGACGCACGCGTGTGGACTGACCGACATAGAGTTTTTCGATGTCGGCCGTATTCACACGCGCCTCGACCACAAGCGGTTGGTCAATCGGCACGATGTCCAGAATGGGCGCACCCGGGCGGACAACGCCGCCTGCGGTAAACACCGTCATCTCGACCACACGCCCGCTGACGGGCGCAGTGATTGCCACACGCTTCAACCGTTCCGAGGCGCCGATAAACTGCGGCTTGAGCGTGGCAAGTGACGCGTCGATCTGCGCCAGTTCGGTCGAGACTGCCTCGTCCCGTAAGGTGCGTGCGCCGATGCTGGCCAGTTGCAGTTCGCTGATCTGGTTGCGGGCCTGTGCCTCTTGGGTCAAGAGAGCCGCGTCCACGCCGATCAGGCGCTCGACTTCGACCCGGCGCGCATTCACGCGGGCCGCAGCAACAAGTCCCTTGTCCAGCAGAGTTTGCAGGTTGCCCAGCTCCTGGCGTGTGATGTTCAGCTGCCGGGTGTTGGAGGCGCGTTGCGATTGCAGGCCGCTCACTTGATCCTCGAGATTGGCGATGCGTTGTGCTGTCAACGCCTCTTCGGCATCGCGCGACCGGCGTTCTGCATCGAATAGCAGCTTCTGGGTGGTGAATGCCGTAGCCCACGTTGCGGGGTCCAGTTCGACACGCATCATCTGCGCAACGGACGCTTGATCAAATGTATCGGCTTCCTGCAGCTGAGCCATCAGCCGCGCACGGCGCACTGATAGATCGCTGAGCTGGCTTTCGATCACGTCCAGATCGACGCCGAGATCTGTGCTGTCCAGCTCCAGTAGGGTCTGGCCCGCTTCGACCAGATCGCCGTTGCTGACAAGAATGTTGCGGACGATGCCGCCATCCAGATGCTCGACCGTCTTGCGGTTGCCTTCAACCACAAAACTTGCTTGGGCCACAACTGCGCCATCCAGCTTTGACGCCGTTGCCCAATAGGCGGCACCGCCAAGAAAACTGATGACGGCCAACAGCCCAAAGATCACAAAGCCGGTGATACCAGCACCAGAGGCCTTGGGTTGAACGCGGTTGTACTCTTCGAGGCGCAGAACGCCGGTTTTGCGGGTGGGGGTGAGTGCAGTTGTCATTGTGCTTCTCCTTTCACAGCGGCCAGTTGTGCGGCAGTCATCTGGGCCACCGGTGTGCTCTGCTGGCGCGGACGCAGGATGTCTTCCTTGTCGCCAAAGCCGGTTTGCGTACCTTTGTTGAGTGTCAGGACCTTGTTGACGGCCTCCAACGTGCTTGGGCGATGCGTCATCACGAAGGTGACGGCCCCGCGTGCGCTGGCGCCGCGAATGGCGTTGCGCAGTGCCGCCTCGCCTTGGGCGTCCAGGTCGGAATTCGGCTCATCCAGAACCAGAATGAACGGATCATCATAGAGCGCGCGCGCAAGTGCGATCCGTTGGCGTTGACCGCCGGACAGATGGAAGCCATTGCCGATCTCTGTCGCGTAGCCGTCGCGCAGGCTGCTGATCAGACCATGCACATCGGCGGCGACGGCCGCGGCCAGCACCTTGCTGTCGTCGATCGACGTTGAAAACCGCGCAATGTTTTCGCGAATGGTCCCATCGAACAAATGCACATCCTGCGGCAAGTAACCCACCAACTGTCCCAGCTCTTCGGGATCCCATTTGGCCATGGGCGTACCATCTAGACGAATGGCTCCGCGTTGCGGGGTCCAGATCCCGGCCAGCATCTTTGCCAGCGTTGACTTGCCGGACCCGCTGTGACCGATCACGGCCAAAACATCGCCAGCCGACAGGGCAAACTCGATCCCGCCGATGGTGGCGTTTTGCGCCAAGGGCGGGCCCGCCTGCGCGATAGCTGCGTTCAGTGAGATTTGCGGACGCGGCAGTGCCAACCGCTTGGGTGGCTCGGGGTAGGTTTCGGACAGGGCGCGCAAGGTCTTGTACGACCCACGGGCGGCCAGGAAGGTGCGCCACTGACCGATCAGCTGATCGATGGGCGCAAGTGCACGGGCCAGCACGATGGTGGCGGCAATCATCACACCGGCAGTGGCCTGACCGCTGACGGCAAGGGCGGCGCCCAAACCCAACATGCCCGATTGCAAGGCCATGCGGGTCGTCTTGGATATCACCGAAAAGCTGGCCAGCCGGTCAGACACACGGGATTTCAGGTGATGCGCATTGTGTTGCAGAGCTGTCCAACGCCGGGCGAGATCACCAGTCATACCCATTGCGTGGACAAGCTCTGCATTCTGTTCACTGGAGGTGAACAAACCGTCGGACCTGGCGCGCGCCTCGCCAGCGTCTTGCATAACATCGGCAGAACGCGCGTTGTTGATCAGGGCCATGAGTGTCAGGAACAGCGCGCCAGCAAGACCAAGAGCGCCAAGGTAGGGATGCAGGACATAGAGCACACCGAGGTAAAGCGGGATCCATGGTGCGTCAAAGAATGCGACCAGCGTAGGGCCCGAAATGAAGTCGCGCATGCCGTTCACGTCGGTGGCGGGGTTGTCGCCACTGGCCTTACCTTGAACCCGGCGGCGGATCGAAGCCTGGAGGATCGGTGCGCCAATTTCCAGCTCAAACCGCGCGCCAAGGCGGCTGAGGATACGCATGCGGATCAGGTCCAGAAGACCGGTAACCAGGAAAACACCACCCAGCAGGATGCTGAGGGCAATGAGGGTGTCCATGTTCTGGCTGGTCAGCACGCGATCATAGACTTGCAACATGTAGAGGGGGCCGGCCAACATCAGCAGGTTCAGGATCATGCTGAAGAAGCCGATGGCGACAAAGCCGCTGCGCAGCTTGCCCCATGCGGATTTAACGGTGGATTTTTTCTGAAACATTTGGGTGATCTCTTTTCAGCGTGAAGAGGTGGCGGCATGTGCCGCCACCTCGGTGTGTTTTGATCAGGCGATGAAGTCGTCGTCGGAGAAGTCGCTGCTGTTGACCCCTTCGAGGCGCACGGAGGCGTCCGAAGAGAAGGTCAGCAGGGCGTCGTCGCCGTCTTGCGACACAACGAGGCTCTCGGCGAAGTCTGGGCCGAAGTCGGAGAAGTCCAACCGGTCCACGCCGACTTCAAAGTCGCCCACCGTGTCGTTGCCGAACACCCCTTCGAATGTGAAGGTGTCAAAGCCTTCGCCGCCGAGCAGCAGGTCGTCCCCTTGGCCACCGTTCAGCAGGTCATCACCTTCTTCGCCCGACAGGGTGTTATCGGCATTGGACCCGATGATGACGTCGCCATCGTCCGACCCGATCACGTTCTCGATCGAGCTGAGGATGTCGGTCTCGACCACTTCGCCGATGACATCCAGACCGGACACACCCGTGGGGGCATTTGCGTCAATGGTTGCGCCAGCGTCCACCAGCGTGTCCTGCGCGATGGGACCGTTGATCCCGGCAGGTGCGTTGTGCAGGTGGATGGCCGACACGACACCCGGAACCGGGGTTTGCAGGTCTGCTTCATTCAGGCCCGTCACTGTCAGTTCCGAAGAGTAGACAACCTGGCCGGTGGCTTCATCGACCGAGATGGTCAGTGTCGCCGTGCCTGTCGCGTCGCTGTCGGAGGTCGGACCAGGTTCCTGGCTTGCGTCGAGTGTCGCCACCAGTTCGATGACACGCGCATGCCCGTCGCCCTCATCACTGACAACTTCGAACTGGCCACGGATCTCACCGCCCGGGAAATCCGCCGTGTGGATGTTGTAGTACAGGTTCCCGGCAAGGGCCTCTGCTACAAATCCGGCCGCGTCGTTGATGTTTTCGGTGGGCTGCAAAGATGCACCGACTGCAACATTTTCGACAGAGACCGTGAACCCGGTTTCGCGGGTGGCAGTTCCGTTTCCGTTGGCACCAAGGTTCACGGTCACGGCAACGTCCTGATCGGAGAAGTCAGCCGTGTCGATGCCTGCGCCACCTTCGATGAAGTCGTTGCCAAGGCCACCGACGATCACGTTGTCGCCTTGTCCGGCAATCAGAACGTCATCGCCTGCGCCACCGTCGAGAACACCGTTGATTTGACCAAGGTCGACAACAATGTCTTCTCCGGCGCCCAGCAGCACGTTGCCGTTCACCACACCGTCGTCATCGTTGACGAAGGTGACGTCGCCCGCTTCGGTTGCGTCGATGGCGTTGACCGTACCGGTGATTTCGCCTTCGTTCAGGATCGCACCCAGCAGGTTCAGGCCACCGTCGATGCGGATACCCGCTGCGGCGTCGCTGTCTTCGGACCCCGCGATGACGCCTTCGTTTTGCACCAGTCCGGCAAAGCTCGCGTCTTCCTGGTTGCTGAACAAACGGAGACCGTCACCAACAGTGTTGCCTTCGACCGCGTCACCGCGACCTTGCAGGATACCTTCGTTGAAGATGGCGGCTGACACAACATCACCGTCCACGTCGCCGGTCTGCAATGACACGGCGGAACCGTTGTTGCCCAGTCCGGCATCTACAACACCGGTGTTGGTGAAGGTGTAGTTGTCGGCTGTACCGTCGGCATAGACTGTGCCGTTACGCTGATCGCCGGTGCCGAGGATCGTGCCGGAGTTCACAACTTCCAGACCTTCACCATCGATGTTGACCGCGCGGCTGTCAGACGACACTACACCAGAGTTCACAAAGGACCCGCCCGTGTGATCACCCGTGCCGAAGTAGACACCGTTCTGCACACCGGAGATGGTCCCAGCGTTGTTCAACTCACCTTTGAAGTCGATGCCGTTTACGACACGAACACCTGCGACCGTTCCGTTGGCGCCTTCGGAGCTGATGGCACCGGAGTTGTTGATGATGGCATCGGTTGTGCCGACATTGCCCACGTTGCCGATCCGTATGCCATCGCCAGCCAGCGGTGTCCCCGCAGCTGCGTTTCCACGGCCTTGGATCGTACCGGAGTTGTCGAGCGTGAAGCTGTTCACCCCGTCTGCAGCACCACCAATTTCAGCACCGAACCCGGAGCCTTGGTTGCCGACACCGGCGTCGATGGAGCCGCTGTTGACGACGGAAAAGTCATCTGCAGTGCCATCGGCATAGGCAGTACCGTTGCGTTGATCGGCTGTACCAAGGATCGAACCCGCGTTTTCAACGCTCAGGCCCGTGCCGTCGATGTTCAGCGCACGGCTGTCCGAGGACACGACGCCGCCTGCTTCGTTCACAAACGAACCGCCAGTGTGGTCGCCTGTCCCGAAGTAGACACCGTTTTGAACACCAGCGATCAAGCCCGAGTTAGACAGCTCACCCTGGAAGTTCACACCATTGACGACACGAACACCTGCGACAGTGCCGTTTGCGCCTTCGGACAGGATCTCGCCCGAGTTGGTGATGGTGGCGTCGGTCGTGCCGGTGTTGCCAACATTGCCAATCCGCACGCCGTCGCCTGCCGGGTTGTTGCCCGCTGGCGCATTGCCACGGCCCTGAATGATCCCGTCATTGTCGAGCGTGAACGTGTTGGCGCCATCCGCAGCACCGCCGATCTCGGCCCCAAAGCCAGAGCCCTGGTTGCCTTCACCGGCATCGATTGTTCCGGTTGCGAGATTCCGCACGTTGAAGTTATCCGCCGTACCATCGGCGTAAACGGTGCCGTTGCGCTGGTCGCCTTTCCCCAGGATGTCGCCCGCGTTGGTCAGATCAACGCCGGTCCCATCGATGTTCACCGCGCGGTTGTCCGATTGGATCGTCCCGAAGTTAAGGACGTCAAGATCATGCTCGGCTTCGCCGATATACAGACCATTGCGCACCCCTTCGATCACACCGGTGGATGTGTTCAGGATACGACCTTCAGCTGCGGCGCCGTCGGCGATACGGATACCTGCCGCCGTGCCGTTGTTGCTTTCGGACGAGATGAGGCCCGAGTTCACGATGTCCGTGTCAGACACTGTGCCCTCTGCGCCGTTGTTGACGCGGATGCCGTCGCCCGCGCCGCCGGTGTTCGAGGCCGCTTGACCGCGCCCTTGAATGGTGGCGCCAAAGCCGTTGAAGACGGAGTTCGACACCACGTCGCCCGCTTCGTCGCCAACCTGGAACGAAATGCCGGCGCCATCGTTGCCTTCACCAGCGTCAATCGTACCGCCTGTGAAGTTCGAGATGCTGACATCTTCTGCTGTTGCGTTGGTGTAGATGGTACCGTTGCGCTGGTTGTCGGTGCCAACAATGTCGCCAAAGTTGCGAACGCTGATCCCTTCGCCTTCGATCTCAACCGCGCGGCTGTCGGACGAAATGACACCACCACGGAAGTTGTCGAGCGTGCCCGAGCTGTTTGGACCGCTGAATTCAACACCATTCAACTCGCCCGCAACACTGCCGAAGTTGCGAATGTCGGCGCTGGAGCCGTCTGTCACTTCGATGCCTGTGGCGTCTGGGCCATTGGCCTCGATGCTGCCTGTGCGGAAGTTAAAGACCTGAACGTCCTCGGCCTCGACCGATACGGCGGACGGTGCGCCGTTGGTTTCAACCTCGCCAAAGTTCAGAAACCGGGAAAGGTCGTTGTTCAGCACGAAGGCAGGGGTGTTGTCGACAACGGTACTTTGGAAAAAGCCGTTGGTCAGTGTCTGTCCATCTCGAACAGTTTCCTGGGCCAGTGACGAGGTCGTCAGCAGTCTGGCGCGCAGGCTTGCAAGTAGTTCGGAAAGCATGGGTGATCTCCGCTTGAGATTTGGTTGCTGCGGAGATCAGACCGAGACTGTGGCCTCTCCGCTGTTCAACCAAGTGCGGATGCATGGATGTATTGGAAATTCTTGGTCCGAATACCGTGTATAAGAACGAGAAATAGTCACGACAGTCGTGAGATACGTGAAGAAACTTACGTTTAAAATCAAATGTTTTGCATCAAAATACAAAGGCGTACAGGTTAATCGTTGACGACAATTCACGAAACTGTTCGCGGAGTTTACTGACAAAGTCATAGGAGAGCATGCCTGACATCGGGAACTTGCCGATTTTTCGCGCGCCCAACGATCCGACCGACATCCCATTTCAGTACTCTGGAAACATGCGCTTTCGACTTTGGCAAGCACAGTCCTTTCCAGACTTTCATCCTACCGTGCAGCGCTGCAATACAGCGGCCAACCTGTCGCCGCATAACGGGCCGCCCGATTTAAACTTTCTGAGGGAACATACCAAGCCGCACTAGATGAAGAGCGTGAGCCCGATCATGGATACTATCAGGAATAACACGGTCATAATTCCTCCTGAACGGATAAAATCCACAACCCGGTAGCCTGCGGGACCCATGATCAGCGCATTGACTTGGTGTGTTGGGATCAGGAAGGAGTTTGAGGTCGAAATTGCAACTGTCAGTGCGAAGACTGCCGGATCTCCTCCGGAAGAGATCGCAATGGAGATAGCCAACGGCACCAGCAATACCGTCGCGCCAACATTCGACATCACGAGCGTAAAGATCGTCGCCAGCACTGCCAAACCAGCCTGCAGAGACCAAAGCGGCCAGCCATTCAACAGGGAAAGGATTTGCTCTGCAATCCAAGCCGCCGTGCCGGTGTTTTGTACCGCGATCCCCAACGGGATCAGCGACGCCAGGAGAAAGACCGTGCTCCAACTGACCGCTTCATAGGCTTCATCGATCGACAGCACGCGTGACAAGATCATGCCTACTGCGCCAGCCAACAAAGAAAGTGACAACAGCAGGTCGGTAAACAGAATGAGACCCAGCGTCATCAAAAAGAAACCGAGTGCCCAGTTTACCTTGTGTGGGCGCAATTCCTCTTGGGGGAAATCCGATGTCACGACGACGAAGTCCTGATCGGACTTGAGCCGGGTCAGCCGCTCCCATTGGACGTGGACCACCAGTGTGTCACCTGCTTGTAGAAGGACCTCACCGATATGGGTGGCAACGTGGTCATCGGTTTCAACATGGCTCAGCGTATCTTCACCTCGGTGGATCGCCAGAATTGACAGTCCATGCGTTTGACGCAGGCGGAGTTCTATGGGCGACTGACCTATGACGGTCGAGCCCGGTGGGATGACGACTTCAGCGACGCCAGATTCTGTCGCGGCAAAGTCATCGGCGAAAACGTCCAACCCGGGCAAAATTTCCAGACCATACGGCTCAGCGAATTCATCCTGCAGCACCCGCCGCAGGCCCAGAATAGCCAAGCGTGCGGGTGCCTCGATTGTGGTATCGGCCATTGGCGCGATGACCTTGTGGCCTCTGTAAGACGTGCCGAGAATATAGATATGATGTGCAACCATGATATCCGCCAGCTTCTGACCGATCAGGATTGACCCTTCTGGCACGCGCACTTCGAACATATCGGCGCGCAGCCCATAGGTGTTCTCGACATAGGTCTGCATCGACCGCGCAGCGCCCGCGTCCTCGCCGCGCCCTCGCTGTCCGGGCAGAATCCAACGGCCCAGAAGCACAAAGTAAAGAACGCCGGTCAGTACCAGCATCATGCCGATGGGCGTGACCGAAAACAGGCCAAACGGCTCCATCTGTTGATCGGATGGCAATGTCCGGTTCGCCGAAATCAGGAGATCGTTCAGCAAGATCAACGGAGAGGACCCGACCATTGTGATCGTCCCGCCAAGGATTGCGCAAAACCCCATGGGCATCGCCAAACGGCTCATTGGTATTTCGGTCCGGGCGGATATTCGGCTGATGACGGGCAGGAATAATGCGGCCGCGCCAACGTTTTGCATGAAAGAACTGATAACACCGACAGTGCCAGAGACGATCGGGATAATCCGCGCCTCGGTCGTGCCGCCTCGTTTCAATATCAACGTAGCAACTTTGGACATCAGGCCAGTTTTATCCAGCCCGGCCCCGATGATCATCACAGCGATGATCGAGATGACCGCGTTTGACGAAAATCCCGCAAAAAGGTCAGCCCGGTTCGAGAGATTGGCCAGTCCGGGCAAAGTGCTCAGCCCACCCAAGATCACCATGACCAGGACTGCGGCCAAATCGATGCGAATGATCTCGGAGATAAACAGAAATACAGTTAAAGCCAGCAGCCCCAGGACCGCCATCATTTCGAACGTCAGAACTGTCGCTTCCATCACTTCTCCCCGTGCGGCAGCATAACGGCGGTTGCCCGATACGCATAGAGCCAGTCCTGCCGACTTTTTTGGCCAGTGGTCGATTTCGTGATGCTGTTCTTCGCCAAGCAGCAATTGAAGCAATCGTTATCGATGCTCATTTATCCAGGTCGCGGTTATTCCGTCAGCAAAAACACGGCGCAGATGATCAATTCAGCTTTGGTGACTGCTGCATTGCCGCGGAGTACGATTGCATCAAGATCCGCAGGGATATGCCAGTGGCGCGTGGACTGGTCTCTGGCGACATAGTTGCCGCGCTATCGCCTACCGGCTGCTTCAAGCCCACATCGACGGATGTTGCAATCTGGCCGAACGGCTGCTTTGCAGCTCAAAGGAGACCTGGGAGTTAGATCACGATGGCAGGTCAGCGGGACAAAGCCACCGTTGCTTAAACGCCGGAACTGATCATATCACGGACTTTCACGGCCTTCTCAAAATGATCCAACTCATGTGTTTTGATCCACCATTCCGCCGCTTCCATCAGCAACTCAGGTTCGTCATTCTTGTTGGCAAAGAATGCGTAAAAAGAAAGGCCGACCTTTTCCCCTTTCTTGGCAATCTTCTCGTTGCAGATCTTGATTGCCCTGGTTCTCAAGGTGGATCGCATGCCAACTATACCCATTCTGTTCCAGTGCTGCAGAACAGAACATAAAAAGAACACGCGCTCTCTGCAACCGAAGTCGCTTTGTGGGGCGGGCTGACCGTGTTGGCTTGATTGCAAGACTGGCTGCGCATTGCAGGCGTTGCAGGGCTATACCGCGTCAAGCCAGGTGGGGCCGAAGCCGATGTTTGACAGTAACGGTCAGTTGGCTGGAGAGCTCTTTTGCCGACATTCGTCGCACAATCCAGCTCTGCGGCGCGGCTTCACCATAAGCACTGTGTTTTCCCGGATCACAACGGCCAGAGCAGCGAGCTTCGGGGCGCGTATCATGCTGTCACGCTTTTGCCGCGCGGCAGGGACAGGAACCCGGCCAGAACGATGATGGCGATACCGGCCAAAGACAGTGCGTCCGGCAATTCCGTGAAGAACAG
The DNA here is from genome assembly GCF_947496075.1 of uncultured Tateyamaria sp. Classification (GTDB taxonomy): domain Bacteria; phylum Pseudomonadota; class Alphaproteobacteria; order Rhodobacterales; family Rhodobacteraceae; genus Tateyamaria. Next base: position 127,871 of record NZ_CANMBJ010000004.1, on the reverse strand, counting down.
CGCACCCCAGATCAGGCTGAAAACGAGATAGCTGTAGTCAAAGGCTGCCACCGTCGCGGGTGGCCCATTCTGATAGGCGATGGCCGCGCCCACGCTGCCCACAAGGATCACGGCAGAGAGTGCGGCGACGGTTCCGATGAGCGCGAGATCGAAGCTCTGCCATGGGCCGAAAATGAACGACCCTTCCTGACCCGAGAAGAGGCCCAGACCGGCCCCCGCAACGATGAAGGCGATGTTCAGAGCCAAGGCGAGCGCGAAGGGATTATCATCACGACATTTCAGCGAGGTCAGCACCATTGCGCAGGCGTAGAGCAGCGCCGCCAACAGCGGCAGAAGCGCCGCCAGATCGAAGCCCGAAGCGTCAGGCCGCAAAACAAGAGTCACACCCCCAAACCCCAGAACGACCGCCAGCATGACACGCGGCGCTGGCCTGCGCCCTGCCAGCAGGGCGGCAAGAACCGTGATGATGATCGGCGATGTGTAGTAGGCCGCAGCCGCGAGAGACAGCGGCATGAGCGGCAGAGCGGAATAGTAGCTGAGCCACATGGCGACCAATAGAAGGCTGCGCAGGATGACCCAAAGCAGGGAAGTGAAGGCAATCGGCCCCTTGCGCCGCGCCAGCCACCAAAGCACCGGGAGAACGAGCGCAGAACGCAGGATGTACATCTGCCAGAGCGGTAGATCGAGGCCGGTGGCCTTGATGATCGCATCGCCAAGCGACAGGGCCAGCACCGCGATGATCACGGCGCCAACCGCAAAGCCGGTGCGATATGTTGGTGCTGTTGCAGTCATACTTGCGCAGCCTTTCTGTCCGGGCGTCTCGCCCCTCCATAGGCCGCGGGGATCGCGCCCGCAAAGTAGATCGTAAGTCTGGTCATGGTCGCGGGGGCATAGTCCACGCGACCTTCAACGATCTGGAACAGAAAGACAAATACCGGTCCGAGCGCGGTGATTGCCGCAAGCGTCAGGGTGGACATGAGCGAGATCGGCTTTTGAATTGCAAAGACTGGAAACGCCATGATTGCGAAGCCGATCACAACGACGACTGCGATGGTCCAGTCACCGCGCAACAAGCCTGACCGCCCGAGCATAGTGATGGCGTATATATAGGCGCTGGCAAGGACCACCACGAGCAAGCCGAACCCTTCAGCGCGGTTTCGCAGCGGCGAGGCCTCCGACACCCCGAACCAAACGGCGGCAAGAATGGCGACGGGTGTCAGAGCAGAGAAAATGGTGAAGACCACGGCGGGTTCGATCATCTGTAACGCGAAGAAATAGGCGATCCACACGAAGGTCGTGGAGATATTCAATCCTAGCAATCTCAATCGGTTCGCAGTTGCTCAAACGCCCGCAAGCCCATCGTTGAAGGCCATAGGAATCATGAAAAGCTGACTTTTATTCTACGCAGATCACCGGCGGCTCAGCGGGGCAAACCTGACGTCGAAATTTTTGTCAGGGTGGCCGTTTGTTACGCGTTGCGGTAGCAAAAAAGAACAGCAAGGATGGATGTGGAAATTCGCTGAGCATGCCCCTTTCATGCATTGCAATAAATTAATGCAGCCATTCATGCTGCAACTTACGTCCCATCATTGCTTTCGGAAAGACCTCTTGCCAAAGTTGTAACCTAAACTGAGAGTAACGATTTGCCTACGATTGACTACACGTATGATGATGCTTGGGTGACCGAAGGCTATGTCATCACATCTGACATATTCGGAACAAACCTGCTGGCCAACAGGCCAGACAATGACAACGACCTCGACCTGAATAACAACGCAATAGACGTTATCGAAGCAGTGGGTATTGGAAATCTGCGCTACCCGGGTGGCAATATTGCGGAAACGCAATTTGATTTGTCCGATCCGGATGGTGGCGGGTTCAATCCAAACGATCCGCTGGTGAGCCTCACCAACTTTTTGCAGTATGTGAGCCAACAAAACATCCGAGCGACAATTGTCATCCCGACGTCGACTTACTGGGAACAATTTGACACTGCGACCGGAGAATTGTCCCTGGCTGCTCAAACCGAGATTGCGCAGTTTGTCCAAGATTTGGTGAACCACTCAGCACTGAACGGACACCGTGAACTGCTGGATGCCATCGAGATTGGCAACGAATACAACACCTGGCTGAGTACTAGTGCAAACGTGCCTCCAGACAGGCAGCTTTGGACTCCGGAGGAGTTTGGTGCGCTATCCGCTGCGATTGCCGAAGTTGTATACGATACATTGCAGAACACTGGGGGAAGCAACCCACGGATCTTTGTACAGGCCGGGAATTCGCTAGACGATGACCGTGACATCCGCGGCCAGTTCTCAGATGAACTGATGTCTCAAATAGATGGTGTGATCAGCCATCTATACGCTGGAGCTTCCAACGGTGATCCAATGGCCGTAGGTGCTGGCGTTTCGAACGAATTGGATTGGATCCGTAATCACTGGGGCAATCTCGACATTATGGTGTCAGAGTGGAACATCGGTGACCCCGGCGAAGGCGCGAGCGCCCTCGGTATTCAGGGCTTGGCTCGGTCGGCTGGCTTGTTGCGTATTTTCAATGAGATGATGGAGGCCGGTGTTGATGTCACCCACATTTGGGCTGCGGAAAACAGGACCGGTGAAGTTGTGCTTGGGCAGGATGGTACCGCGCAGCTGCTGACGCCGACGGGCCTGTTGTTTCGCATGATGTCAGAGACGCTGATCGGTACGCAGATCGAAACCGGAGGACTTGTCCCGCGAGATGATGCCGGTAACCGCGCCGGTTATACGATGACGTTTCGTGATGATCATGCCGGGCGCGTGGTGGCTTATTTTGCGTCTGGCGAAGACTATGAGCAGACCTTTGTTGCCAATTACTCCCAGGTTTTTGGGGACATGAGCAACGTGCACGTTTATGCGACCATCCTCGGGTCGTCCGGGGCCGCAGCGACTGATCGCAACGTGCAAGGCCAACTCGAGCTGCTGAATCATGATCAGCTTGATCCGGATAGAGGCTGGACCTTTGAAGTTGATCTGGAGCCATATGAGGTCGTCCAGTTTGTCTTTACCCAAGTGAGCGGCACCACCGGTGTTTTCATTCGTGGCGACGACCAAAATGCGGTGAGCGACACCATCATGGGGACAGATATCAATGATACCCTGATGGGTGAGCTTGGGAATGACTCTATTGAGGGGTACTCGGGCAATGACTCGATCCTCGGCGGCGCTGGCAACGATACCCTGTACGCTGGCGCCGGCAATGATGACGTTCACGGAGGCATCGGGTCAGACCAACTCAATGGCGGGTCAGGCCATGACACACTGCTGGGACTCGACGGTTTTGACCAATTGAACGGGAATGATGGCAATGACAGCCTAAGCTCTGGCGCTGGCAACGACACATTGGACGGCGGTTCTGGCAACGACACGCTGATCGGCGGGATCGGCTTCGACAGCCTTGATGGGGGCAGTGGCAATGACACATTGCTCGGACTCAGCGGGCAGGACACGCTCTTGGGTGGTGCGGGTGCGGACTCGCTGAGTGCTGGTGCTGGCAACGACAGTCTCGAAGGTGGCTCCGGCAACGACACTCTGATCGGCGGACTTGGTTTTGACACCATGCTCGGAGGCGATGGCGACGACTTGATCCTTGGCCGCAACGGCTTTGACCGTCTCGAAGGCGGTTCTGGTAATGACAACCTTGAGGGTGGCTCCGGCAACGACACGCTGTCAGGCGGGGTCGGCGATGACTTGATGCGCGGTGGTCAGGGCGCGGATGTGTTCGTGTTCAACAGCGGCAACGATAGGATCCGCGACTACTCGCTGATTGTGGACGCGCTCGAGATCGATGCTGATCTACTGTACGAGACAATACCTGTGGGGAGCGATTTGGCCAATTATTCCAGCGTTGTAGACGGCAATCTGGTGCTCGACTTTGGCGACGGTAATACGCTGACGATCAACAACGTGACAAACGTGAGCCTGCTCTTTGACGACGTGACGTTTGTCTGAGGGTAGGTTCGCCTTCAGAGGAGAAGCGGCCGGCGTTGGACAGGCGGCGCACCAAAAAAGCCCACAGTTACATCTTTGTCGAATTTGACGACCAGCCTTTTGGCCCAATGGAGCAGCTCTTTTTGGACGGAATGATCGCGCATATTAGGCGTGGTCTTCACGCCAGTATTACGACTCGATTGCCATTTCTTATTCATTCACTGCGGTAAGCCTCTTCGGCTCGCGAACCGAAATTGGTGTAGTGACCCGCTTCGGACCTGGAAACTCTGAACCAGGTCACCTTACATCATGCAATACTTTTGTCGCCACACGGCATTACCGGTTTCCGCGCATTTGCCCTCATACGGTCGATGCAGTGCAACTGGCACTTTGGACTCAAGCTGTTACACGCACCACGCGTATGACATTTTGTCTGTCCCAATGCACAAAAGCGCTTCTGGTAAAAAGGAACGACTACACGATCAGTGTGCGGCGTTCTGCACATCCAATAGCGTAGCATAGGCGATTCCGGCTTGTGTCTTTGGCACAAAGATATGGTCGTGGTGATATCCGGCCACCACGTTGCATGGGATGTTCTGCTTTGCCAACGCGGTTGCGACCGCAGCGGTCAGGCCGACCCCTTCGAGGTCGGAATTCACTTGAAGGGTGATCAGTTGCATGACCGCGCTGCTTTGATAGCCATCCGCCTTGGCCGTTTCTTCGGGCAGGATCAGGGTTGTGCCTTCGGCTTCCTGGATCACCGCGAATGCGTCGGGTGGGATGGTGCCCGTGCCACTCACTGCACAGAAGACCCAGTCGCCGGGGACGATGATCGGCGTCATACCCGCAATCATCGCTTGGGTGTCTTTGACGGTCATGGCGCGCCTTTCAGGGATATCGGATGTCGAACGCCGCACGGATGGCCGCGTCGGCTATGTCATCGATATAGGATGGATGGTGATTGGCAAGGATGTCGTCCACCTGCGCGGCTGCCCGATCCCAAGCCGTGAGTGCGCCCATGTCTTCCCATGTCTTTGGCGTCTCGCGGTCGGCGAGGGTGGGATAGACATAGTCCCGCTCCATCGCGGCGATGGTGGCAGGCCCGCCGAGGAAGTGGCCTTCGCCCAGAACCGCCGCATGGATGCCCGCAAGGTCGAGCGTGTCGTCCGATACTTCGACGCCACGCAGGATGCGGTAGGTGGCGGCGTGCATCTCGTCATCCAGCACGAAGGCTTCGAAACTGGCGCCCAGAAGAGCCGCTGTCATGCCGGAGCTTTCATAGATCAGGTTGCCGCCCGCGAGGGCCGCCGCAAGCGAGGTCAGGCCCTTTTCTTGGCCGTATTGCGCGTCAAGCGCCTTGGCATCCGTCATGGAGGCGGCCACGCCGGACACGAGACCGAGATGGTTGATGATCTGGGCCGAGGCGGCGTTCATCACGGCGATCTCTCCACCCCCGCCAGCGAAGGCGCCGGTGCGCAGGTCGATGACCAGCGGCCAGTTCGAGAACACCATGGGGTGGTCCGGTTTGATGGCGTGCACCATGACCAGGCTGGCCAGCGTTTCGGCCAGCGATTGGGCGAGGAAACCGGCGAGTGTCGCAGGGGCCGTTGCCCCGGCCTGTGCCGCCGTGATGCAGCTGACCGGGATGTTGTGGTCGATGCAGGCATAGACTGTTTCGACCGCATCTGCCCCAAAGCGCATGGGCGATATGACGGGGCTGATATGCGCCTTGACGAAGGGCCGTTTTGCAAAGGCACCGTCGCCCCCGGCCACCATGTCGAACATGTGGACGATGGGGGCGACGTGCTCCGCCAGTGTAAAGGCTGTCGCAACGGGTTTGGTCGTGTTTCGCATCAGCGCGTAGGCAGTGTTTATGTCCAGCAACCACTCATCGGGCATGTCGCCCGCGATGCAGCAGCGGGTGAACCAGCTGACATTGGTCAGTGTGTCTTGGAGCCTGGTGAAATCGTGCAGGTCCTTGAGCGTTGAAGGACGGTAGAGCCGGGTTTGCCGGTCGAGTGTTTGCACTGCAGCCCCCCCGGTGCCGAAGTGTACCGCATTGCCGCCAACCTCGATGGTACGGGTAGGATCGCGGCCATGCAGGGGGAATGTTTTGGGCGTCTGATCAATGGCCTCTTCCACCAGCGTGCGGGGCAGGGCAACGCGCCCATTAGGCAGCGTCTGTGCCCCGGCCTGTTCCAGTGTTTCGCGCAGGCGGTCAGGAACATCTCCCATCCCCAGATCGGCCAAGAGACGCAGGGCAGCGTTGTGGATGCTTTGTACATCTGTGTCCGACAGGGGGCGGTACTGGCCGCCGGCTTGTCCTGGCGGGGCCGGGTTCGTTGGTGGGCCTGCAGCCCGGGCTTTCTTCCGGGCTGAGCGTCCTTTGCGCATGGGTTTCGGATCGGACATGCGATCAGGGGTTGCGATGTTTGGCGCGCATGCAAGTCCTCCGCTTTGAATTTGATGACGGCAAATACATGTTTTCAGAACAATGAAGGTGAGGCGCTGTGATTGACCGCGCTGGCGCTGCCCCCATTGTTCGGGCACGTATTCAGAGCCGGAGCGTTGCCATGAAAACCCAGACCCGTGCCGTTGTGATTGGCGGCGGTATTGCCGGGTGTTCCACCTTGTATCACCTCACACAGGAAGGATGGACCGATGTGGTGCTGGTCGAGCGGGACGAACTGACCAGTGGCACGACGTGGCATTCGGCGGCGCAGGTGACGAACTTTGGCATGAACCAGACGATGGTCGGGCTGAAGACGCACTCCATCAACCTTTATCAGGAATTGCGCGACGATCCGGATTACCCGGTGCAGTACAATCACGGGGATGGCGGCATCCGGTTGGCCAACACCGAGGCGCAGATGGATGGGTATCGCCATTTCGCGTCCATGGCGCGGGGCATGGGAGTGGAGTTCGAGGTGATCGATGCCGAGGAGTGCGCGCGCAGGCATCCACTGATCTCGACCGACAATCTGCTGGGTGGGCTTTGGGACGGCAATGACGGGGATATTGACCCCGCTTCGCTTTGCCAGGCGCTTGCGCGACGGGCGCGCAAGGCCGGGGCCGAGGTGTACCGGCAGACGAATGTGACTGGCCTGACGCAGCTCAAGAATGACAGTTGGATCGTTCATACAGATAAGGGCGATATCGCCTGCGAAGTGGTCGTGAACGCCTGTGGCTATCGGGTGAACGAGGTTGGCGCGATGATGGGTGTCCATCACCCAGTGACGTCTATGGAGCATCAGTACTTTGTCACGGACGAGATCCCCGGCATCGTTGCTGCTGGTCACCGGATGCCGCTGCTGCGCTGTCCGATCAGCGATTACTATTGCCGTCAGGAAAAGAACGGATTGTTGCTGGGGTTCTACGAACAGGACTGCAAGACCTGGGGCATGGACGGGATTTCGCCCGATTTCTCGAACGATTTGTGCCCGGATGATTTGGACCGGATCACGGATGTGCTGGAGGGCGCGTTTGAGCGAATGCCTGCGCTGACAGAGGTGGGGATCAAGAATGTCGTCAACGGTCCGATCACCTATACTATCGACGGGGCGCCCTTGGTGGGGCCGATCCCGGGCAAGAGAAATGCGTTTTGCATCATTGGGTTGCGCGCTGGGCTGGGTGAAGGGGGCGGTCATGGTTGGCTATTGGCGCAGCAGATCGTGCATGGCGAGGCGTGCTATGACACATGGTGCCTCGATCCCCGCCGGTTCACGGGGCATGGCAATGTGGAACTGACCGCACTGAAGGCGATAGAGGATTATCAGAACGAGTTTCGGTTCCATTTCCCGAATGAACATCGGCCCGCCGGGAGGCCAATGAAGACGACACCACTGACCCCTGTATTGGCGGCAGAAGGCGCGGAGTTCACGGTCGTGAACGGCTGGGAACGGGCCGAGTACTTCAAGCCCACGCCAGATTTTGAAGTGACGCATGGGTTCCAGTTTGACGAGGCCTTTGATGTCGTCGCCGAGGAAGTGAAGGCGGTGCAGACCGGTGTTGGCTTGGCTGAGGTCAACGGGTTCAACCGGATTGAGATCACGGGGCCGGATGCACATGACTTCCTCGATCACATGATCTGTGGCCGGGTGACGCGGAAAGCGGGGAAGGTGGGCCTCGGTTATCTGCTCAACCATCATGGTTGCGTGAAAGGTGAGGCGACGATTGCGAACATCCCTGATGGCCCCGTCTGGTATGGGTCGGCTGCCGCTGCCGAATGGCATGACATGGACTGGCTGCGCGCACATGCGGACGGGTTTGATGTGTCGTTTCAGTCGCTTACAAACGACTGGACGATCCTTGTTCTGGCGGGACCAAAGGCGCGGGATGTGCTGTCAGCCGCCTCTCGTGGCGATTGGTCAGCGGCGGCATTCCCCTGGTTGTCAGTGCGCCGCGCCTTTGTGGGGATTGCGCCTGCGGTCGTGATGTCAGTCAGCTTCTCCGGTGAACTGGCCTATGAAATCCATGTACCAAACAACCAGCTTTACGCGGCCTATCTGGCGCTGCGGGCGGCGGGTGAGGCGCATGGGCTGCGCCTGTTCGGGGCACGGGCGGTCGAGTCCATGCGGATGGAGAAGGGGTATCTGCATTGGAAGGCCGACCTGATCACCGAGTTTGATCCGTTCGAGACCGGGCTGGATCGGTTCGTGAAGATGGAAAAAGATTTCGTGGGCAAGGCGGCGTTGGAAGCGCGGCAGGCCAAGGGGTCGACCGCCAAGCTGGTGAGTTTGCGGATCGATAGCACCACCTCGCATGCGCAACCGGGGGCGTCGGTGATGCAGGATAACACTGTCGTGGGGACTGTGACCTCGGGCGATTGGGGGCACCGAGTGGGGATGAACCTTGCCTATACCTTTGTGCGCCCTGATCTGGCAGCGCAAGGCACTGAAATCACGGTGGATATGCTGGGTGAGCTTGTGCCGTGCAAGGTCATTGCACCCGGTCCTTATGATCCCGAGACGACCCGTCCGCGTGCCTGACAGGCATCGGCCAAAAGCGGCGATATAGTTACAAAGGCGGGTGACAGATTTAGTTGCGTTGCATAACAATCTCTCTGGAAGAGCGAGTCAGGCCGTAGGTGCCCGACCGGATAAGGGAGGAAATTCATGTCACTTACACGCAAATCATTTCTGAACATGGTCGGCGCCGCCGCGTTTGCCATCGGGTCCGGCACAGCCGCGCTGGCGCAAGAGGTTACGCTGAACCTGCACCAGTTCCTGCCCGCGCAGGCCAATGTGCCCAAGCTGGTGCTGGATGTATGGGCTGACAATGTCGAAGAAGCCTCGGGTGGGCGGATCAAGGTGGATCGTTACCCATCCATGCAGCTGGGCGGGCGACCGCCCGAGCTGATGGACCAGGCCATTGATGGTGTGGCGGATGTCGTTTGGACCGTGGTTGGTTACACTCCCGGACGCTATCCCAGCACCGAAGTGTTCGAGCTGCCCTTCATGATGACAGACGCCCGCGCGATGTCGTCCGCCTACTGGCAAATGTTTGAAAAACATATGAAAGATACCGAGTTCAAGGACGTACATATCCTGGGAACGTGGGTGCACGGACCGGGTATGATCCATGTGAACAAGGAAGTGAAAACACCCGCTGACATGGCAGGTTTGAAGATCCGTGGCGGGTCGCGCACGGTGAACAGCCTGCTGGAAAAGATGGGGTCGACCCCCGTTGGTATGCCGGTGCCTGCCGTGCCTGAAGGGCTGAGCAAGGGAGTGATCGATGGCACGACCATTCCGTGGGAGGTGACAGCCGCGTTGAAGGTGCCGGAGCTTGTCGGCAATCACACCGAGTTTGAAGGTAATGCGTTATATACGCTGACTTTTGTGCTGGCGATGAACAAGGACCGCTACGAGTCGCTGCCTGCTGATCTGCAGAAGGTGATCGACGACAACTCGGGTCTGGAATTCAGTATCTTTGCCGGTGGCACGCAGGCGGATTCAGATGGTCCTGCCCGTCAGGCAGCGGTGGACAATGGCAATAGCATCGTGACCGTGTCTGGCGATGATCTGGAGGCATGGCGTGCCGCGGCCCAACCCATCTATGACGAGTGGGTGGCTGATATGGAAAGCAAAGGCATCGACGGTCAGGCCCTGATCGATGAAGCGCGCGCGCTGATGGATGCCTACGAGGGCTGATCCTTTTTTAACCTTTGAAATCGGGCCGTGGCAGAGATGCTGCGGCCCGATTTTCCAATAAAATGAGGCGGATATGCACGAGGTGGTGAAATGGCTGTCGCGGATGTCGGCGGTGATCGGGGGGATCGTTCTGCTGGTTCTGATCCTGCTGACCACCCTGTCCATAATCGGGCGGGAGCTGTCCAAGCTGGGGCATTCCATGGCCGATGGTTGGATGGTGTCCCTTGGTGAGTGGCTGGTGGCGACCGGCGTGGACGAGATCAACGGCACCTATGAATTGACCGAGGCCGGGGTCGCCTTTGCCATTTTCGCCTTTTTCCCCGTCTGCCAGTTCTATAGCAATCACGCGACTGTGGATGTGTTTACCTCTGCCATGCCCCGCCGCCCCTTGGGCTGGTTGCGCGCCTTTTGGGAGGTGGTGCTGGCTGCTGTCATCGTCTTTATCGCCTTGCGTTTGTACGAAGGCATGCTGCGCTATCTGGGCAATGGTGAGACGACGCTGTTCCTGCAATTCCCGGTCTGGTGGGCCTATGCCGCGAGCGTCGGGGCCGCGGCCATTGCGAGCCTGACGGCTGTTTACTGCGCCTGGGCGCGGCTGGTGGAAGCCGCGACGGGGCGCCACATCTTGCCAGAGGGTTAACGGGCCATGGACTGGATTCGCGAGATTGTCCAATTTCTGGGCCTGACCCGGCTGGAACTGGGCTTCTGGTCGTTTCCCATTTTGCTGGGCCTGATTTTTTTGCGGGCGCCGATTGGGCTGGCCATGTTCCTGATGGGCCTGTTGGGCTGGATATTCGCGATGAACGGCAACCCGACGCCAATCCTCGCCAAGCTCAAATCCGAGACATACACCACATTTTCCAACTACTCGTTAACCATCATCCCGATGTTCCTGCTGATGGGGCAATTCGCGACCCTGTCGGGGATGTCGACCGCGCTGTTCAAGGCGGCCGAGAGTTTCTTGGGCCACCGCCGGGGCGGGGTTGCGATGGCGTCTGTGGGGGCTTGCGCAGGGTTCGGGGCGATCTGCGGATCGTCACTGGCCACGGCCGCCACGATGAGCCGCGTGGCGCTGCCAGAGCTGAAAAGATACGGATATTCAGGGGGTTTTTCGACTGCGACCCTGGCCGCGGGCGGTACGCTGGGCATCCTGATCCCGCCGTCCGTGATCCTGGTGATCTATGCGATCATTACCGAACAGAACATTGCCAAACTGTTCCTGGCCGCCTTTATCCCCGGCATTCTGGCCGCCATTGGCTACGTCATCACCATCTCGATCTATGTGCGGCTGTATCCGGACAGCGCGGGCACCCGCGCGGCGGTGCCGATGGCGGAACGCTGGAAGGCGCTGGCCGAGACGTGGCCGGTTCTGGCGATTTTCGCGCTGGTGGTCGGCGGGATCTATGCCGGGTGGTTCACCCCGACCGAGGGCGCCGCTGTAGGCGCTGCGGGCACGGGGCTGGTTGCGCTGATAGGCGGCAACCTGACGTGGCGCGTGCTGGGCGAAGCCCTGATCGGGACTGCCAAAACCACGGCCATGATCTTTTTCATCGTGTTGGGCGCGTCGCTCTACAATAACTTCCTTGCCCTGTCGGGCGCGCCGCAATGGCTGGCTGATTTCGTTTTGTCCCAAGGGTTTACGCCCATCCTGGTGCTGAGCGTGATCCTGTTGTTCTACCTGATCTTTGGCTGCGTGATGGACAGCCTGTCGATGATCCTGCTGACGGTGCCGATCTTTTTCCCGGTGATCTCGGGCCTCGATTTCGGGATGACGCCCGAGCATGTGGCGATCTGGTTTGGCATTCTGGTGCTGATCGTCGTGGAGGTTGGTTTGATCACGCCGCCGGTGGGAATGAACCTGTTCATCATCAATGCGATGGATCGCGAGACGCCGATGACCGAGACCTATAAGGCGGTGCTGTTCTTTGTCGGGTCGGATATTTTTCGGGTGATTCTGCTGGTCGCTTTCCCGGCCATTACCCTGTTCCTGATCCCCTGACGCGCAACGTTCGGTGGCTTGAGCGGCAGGTTTTGCCTGACACAGGCGTTAACGCCATGAAAACAAGGGCGATGGGCCTGTCACCATGCGTGCACCCCCTGTGCACCCCCCGTACACCGGCTTGAGCGTTTTCGGCGGGCCGCGCCGGGTTAAGGCCGCGTGCGGTGCGTTAACCTTAATGGGCCGTTAAGGGCGGGCTTGCCGGAATGGAGGAGGTGTGCTTGGATAGTTATGTAGTATAACTAAAGGGGTGTGCATGCCGGATTTACTGGTGGATGTTCAGGAGGCGATTGCGGTTCTGACGCTCAATCGCCCGGACAAGCGCAACGCCATGTCGGATGGGCTTCTGGCCGAGATTGATGCGTTCTTTTCCGCGCCGCCGGAGGGTGTGCGAGTTGCCGTCGTAACGGGGGCGGGCGGGCATTACTGTGCCGGTTTGGACCTGTCGGAGCATGTGGCGCGCGATGCGGAGGGCACGTTGCACCATTCGCGCGGATGGCATGCGGTGATGGACAAGGTGCAGGGCTCTGGCCTGCCCGTTGTGTCGGCCATGACGGGTGCTGTGATTGGCGGTGGGTTGGAGTTGGCCACGTCGACCCATGTGCGCATTGCCGAGCCTGATTGCATGTTCCAACTGCCCGAGGGGCGGCGCGGGATCTTTGTCGGAGGAGGCGCGACGGTGCGGGTTGGGCGTATCCTTGGGCCAGACCGGATGACCGAGATGATGTTGACCGGGCGCAAATACGGAACCGAAGAGGCCGTGGCGCTGGGACTGGCGCATTATGCGGTTGGTCCGGGGGAGGCGCTGTCCCGGGCGATGGAGATTGCCGCGCAGATTGCCGGGAACGCGCGTCTATCGAATTACATGATGATCCAAGGGATTGCGCGGATCGCAGACATGTCGCGGCAGGACGGGTTGTTTGTCGAAAGCCTTGCCACGGCGTTGTCGCAGACCTCGCCCGATGCTGTTGAAGGTTTGGCGGCCTTTCTTGAAAAACGCAGCCCGAGGTTTCGGTGATGGAAAGGCCCAAGGATCAGCAAGAGGCAGAGGTGTCGGACGCGGCGCTGCGCGACTTTGTCGGCTACAACATGAAGCGCGCGTTCAATGTGTTGCAGGCGGATCTGGCGCGGACGTTGGAGCCCTTCGGGCTGCGTATGCTGACCTTTTCCGCGTTGTCGATGATTGTTGAGAACCCGGGCCTGCGCCCCAGTCAGTTGGCCGAGGCGCTGTCTGTCGAGCGGGCGAATGTGGTGGTTTATGTGGACCAGCTGGAAGAGGCCGGGTGGGTGACACGCGCCCCGAGCGAGACGGATCGCCGCGCCTATGCCCTGCAATGCACGTTGGCGGGGCGGCAGGTTTATGAAAAGGCGCGGGCGGCGGTGCGCGCACATGACCGGCGCATGCTGGACGGGCTGCGCGAGGTCGAGATTGCCGCGGTGAAGAAAGCGCTGATGCGGATCGAGGGGCGGGGATGACGGATCATCTGGGCCTGCGGCCGCACAAGGTGGTGCGGGAGGATCGTGCCGACGGATCGATCCTGTTGCGGTCCGGATACGAGATGTCTGCCGTCGATCGCTGTACGGGAGTGTGGCTGGATCGGTGGGCGGCGCGGACACCGGATGCGGTGTTTCTGGCCGAGCGGTCTGGTGACGGTTGGCATAGGGTAACGTATGCAGATGCGCATGCCCGCGTGCGCGATCTGGCCGCTGGCCTGTTGGCGCGCGGTGTCGATGGGCCGATCCTGATCCTGTCTGGCAATTCGGTTGACCATGCGTTGCTGACGTTGGCCGCGCAATATGTCGGGCTGGTGACTGTTCCCGTGGCCGCGCAATACAGCCTGATCCCGGCAGCCCGAGCGCGGTTGGAGTATGTGCGCGACCTGGTGAAGCCCGCGTTGGTCTATGCGGCCGATGATGACGCGTTTGGCCCTGCGCTGGATATGTTTGACTGCCCCAAGCTGGTGTCACGTGTGGTGTCCGGACGTGCGACTGCATTGGACGGTTTGACCGGGTCGGTGGATGTGGATGCGGCCCATGCCGGTGTTGGGCCCGAGACCGTGGCGAAGCTGCTTTTGACCTCCGGCTCTACATCCGACCCCAAGGCCGTGGTGACGACTCACGGGATGATGACCACCAATCAGGCGCAGATCCGGGATGGTTTGCCCTTTGTTTCTACCCGCCCGCCGGTGTTGGTGGATTGGCTGCCGTGGAACCATGTGTTTGGCGGCTCGCACAATTTCAATCTGGTGCTGTCGAACGGCGGCACGCTGTATATTGACGATGGTGCGCCGATCCCTGCGAAGTTTGCGCGCACGGTCGAGAACCTGGGGCTGGTGTCTGGCACGATCTCGTTCAATGTGCCGATTGGGTTTGCCCAATTGGTTGCGGCGATGGAGCGGGATGCGGCACTGCGTGAGACCTATTTCCGCCACCTTGATATGATCTTTTATGCCGGTGCGTCGCTGCCTCAGGAGACGTGGAACATACTAGAGCGTATGGCCATGGAGACAGCAGGACGGATGCCGCTGATCACGTCAAGCTGGGGGCTGACAGAAACGGCGCCTGCCGCGCTTTTGCAGCATGTGCCTGCCAAGGGCGCTGGCATCGTCGGCGTACCGATGACGGGCGTGACCGTGAAGATGATCGACGATGGGACAGGGCGCATGGACGTGCGGGTGAAAGGGGGCAATGTGTTCTCTGGTTACCACGTTGCCCGCGAGAAAACCGAAGAAGCCTTTGATGATGAGGGGTTTTTCATCACCGGAGATGCGATGCGTTTTGTCGATCCGGACGATATGGGCAAGGGCTTGCGCTTTGACGGGCGGTTGTCCGAGGACTTTAAGCTGAGCACGGGGATATGGGTGCAGGCGGCGCAAATCCGGTTGGAGATCCTGGCTCTGCTTGGTCCGTTGGCGCAGGATGTGATTGTGTGTGGCGCGGGGCGGGATGAAGTTGGGATTCTGATCGTGCCGGGGCCTGAGGCGCGTGACGGACAGGTCGATAATGCGGCGCTATGCTGCGCAGCATCCGAAAGAATACTGCAGCGTATGGCAGGGCGCGCTGAAACTGTCTCCGGTTCCGCTCGGGTCGTGGCGCGCGCGCTGGTTTTGGTCGACCCGCCGGATATTGGTGCGGGCGAGGTGACGGCCAAGGGCAATATCAACTTTGCCAAGCTGCTGGAGCGCCGGGCCCACCTGGTGGACCGGCTTTATGACGACAACGATCCTTCGAGTATTGTTCTATGATTGATCTGGAAAAGATCCGCGCCATCGACATCCACACCCATGCGGAAGAGCCGTGCGGGTGTCATGCCGATGACGGTTATGACGATTTGCAATCGACCATGGCGGAGTATTTCCGTGCGCCCTGGAAACATCCGCCGACCGTGCCGGAAACGGCAGCACATTACCGGGCGCAGAACATTGCCGCCGTGATCTTTCCCGTCGATGCGGAGCGGGAGACGGGCTATCGCCGTTACGCCAATGAAGAGGTCGCCGAGATTGCAGCGGAGAACAGCGATATCCTGATCCCCTTTGCCAGTATCGACCCGTGGAAGGGCAAGATGGGAGTGCGCGAAGCCAAGCGGCTGATACGCGACTTTGGCAT
This sequence comes from uncultured Tateyamaria sp., assembly GCF_947496075.1. Taxonomy (GTDB): domain Bacteria; phylum Pseudomonadota; class Alphaproteobacteria; order Rhodobacterales; family Rhodobacteraceae; genus Tateyamaria. Next base: position 112,149 of record NZ_CANMBJ010000004.1, on the reverse strand, counting down.
CAAGGGGTTTAAGTTTCACCCGACCATGCAGGGTTTTTTTGCCAATGATCGCATGGCCTATGACCTTTATCGGGTGATCGAGGATGAGGGCGGTATTGCGCTGTTTCATACCGGTCAGACTGGGGTTGGATCGGGCATGCGCGGTGGCAACGGGATGCGCCTGAAATATTCGAACCCGATGTATATGGATGATGTGGCTGTGGATTTCCCGGACCTTAAGATCATCCTGGTCCATCCGTCATTCCCTTGGCAGGAAGAGGCGCTGGCCGTCGCGCAGCACAAGCCGAATGTCTATATCGACCTCAGTGGGTGGTCGCCAAAGTATTTTCCGCCGATCCTTGTGCGGTATTGTAATTCGATCTTGCGTAAGAAGGTGCTGTTTGGATCGGACTGGCCCATGATCGCACCCGAGCGGTGGTTGAACGATTTTGATAGTATCGACATCAAGGATGAGGTGCGGCCCGGTATCTTGAAGGATAATGCGGCACGCTTGCTGGGGTTGCAGTAAATTGCGCATAGTCTGTCGTGTAGTTGCGGCAATTGGGCGCGGGATGCAGGATAAAGCATCTTCATGAGTCTTTGGGAGGGGACGCATGGCAAACGCGGCATCGTATTTCGTGGATCGACACGTCACCGAGGGGCGGGGCAACAAGGTTGCCTTTCGTGAGGTCGGCACGGGACGCAGCCTGACCTATGGCACGCTGGCTGACGCATCGGGGCGCGCCGGAGCGGCGTTTCTAGCGGCAGATATCAGGCCCGAGGAACGGGTTGCGATGCTGGTGCTGGATCAGATCGAGTTTCCGATCCTGTTCTGGGGCGCGCTCAAGGTCGGGGTCATTCCGGTGCCGTTGAACACGTTGCTCGCGACTCCGGTCTATGACGCCATCCTCCGCGACAGTCGCGCCGCGATGTTGATTGTGTCGGAGGCGATGTGGGAGGTCGTGGCGCCCGTTCTGGCGGACAATCCGTACCTGCGCCGGGTCGTGGTGATCGGCGATGCCCGGGACGGAGCTGAGGCCTACGACAGCTTCATGGCCGGGGCTGACGGCGCGATTGCACCGTTCGAGGCCAAGGACGACGAGACGGCCTTCTGGCTTTACTCCTCGGGCTCGACCGGGCAACCCAAGGGCGTGCATCACATCCATTCGGCCCTGCGGGCCACGGCCGACACCTATGGCGCACAGGTCTTGCAGGTGCGTGAAGATGACGTGGTGTTTTCAGCGGCCAAGTTCTTTTTCGCCTATGGCCTGGGCAATGCGATGACCTTTCCCATGTCGGTTGGGGCAACGGTTGTGATCTTTGGCGGGCGGCCCACGCCGGATGTCATGGTGCAGGTGATTGCTAACGAACAGCCGACCGTCTTCTGCGGTGTGCCAACGCTATATGCCGCGATGGTTGCCCATATGGAGACGGAAGGGACACCCGATGCACCCTTGCGCAGGTGCATCTCGGCTGGCGAGGCATTGCCGGAGGATGTCGGGACCCGCTGGGATAAGCTGACCGGTGTGCCAATCCTGGATGGGGTTGGATCAACCGAGATGCTGCATATCTTTCTATCCAATGCACCGGGCGATGTTGTCTACGGCACGTCGGGTGTGCCTGTGCCGGGCTATGAGGTCCGGCTGGTGGATGAGCATGGCGCGGATGTTGGCGCGGGCGAAGTGGGCGAGTTGCTGGTCAACGGGGCCTCTGCCGCGGGAGGCTACTGGAACCAACGCGACAAGACGAGAGAGACATTCGAGGGCGTATGGACGCGGACTGGCGACAAATATGAGCGCCGCGAAGATGGCCGATATGTTTACTGCGGTCGGACGGATGACATGTTCAAGGTGTCCGGCATCTGGGTCAGCCCCTTCGAGGTGGAGCAGGCCATTACGTCTCATGCATCCGTGTTGGAGTGCGCAGTTGTGGCGATGAAGGATGCCGACGGGTTGGACAAACCCAAGGCCTTTGTCGTGCCGCATGGACAGCGCCCCGAGGGCTTTGAAGAGGTGCTGAAGGATCATGTGAAGGACCGCGTGGGCAAGTGGAAATACCCGCGCTGGGTCGAATGTGTGGACAGCCTGCCCAAGACGGCGACGGGCAAGATCCAACGCTTCAAGCTGCGCGAGGATGTGTGATGGAGTGGTCGGCAGGTACGGTTTCGGTTGCGGGACAGGTGCTGGATTATGCGTGTTGGGGACCTGCGCCCGGTGACGCGCCAACGCTGGTGATGCTGCACGAAGGGCTTGGAGCTGTCGGGCTGTGGCGGGACTGGCCTGCCGAGCTGGCCGCGGCGACAGGAATGGGAGTGCTGGCCTATTCCCGCGCGGGATATGGTCGGTCTTCCACCATCTCCTTGCCGCGACCGCTGGACTATATGAGCCGCGAGGCAGTGGATGTTCTGGGCCCGCTCATGGATGCGGCCGAAGTTGAACATGCCGTGTTGCTGGGCCATTCGGACGGCGCGACAATTGCGGGCATCTATGCCGGGACGGTGTCGGATATGCGTGTGCGGGGACTGATCCTGATCGCGCCGCACTTCTTTACGGAGCCTGAGGGGTTGGAGGCCATTCGCGCTGCGAAGGTGGCCTATGAAACCGGTGACCTGAAAGACCGGTTGGCGCGGCATCACGATAATCCGGATGTGGCCTTTTACGGCTGGCACGATGCCTGGACCGATCCGGGGTTCGCCGATTGGAATGTGGGTGATGCCATCGATCACTGGCGCATTCCGGCGCTGGTCGTGCAGGGGGCAGAGGATGCCTATGGAACCCTTGCGCAGGTGCGCGAGGTCGAGGAACGGGCCTATTCCCCCGTTGAAGCACTGATCGTGGATGGTGCAGGGCACGCGCCGCATCAGGATGCGCCCGAGATCGTGACGCCCGCGGTGGTAGGGTTCTGCGAGACGTTGATCGCGCTGGAAGATGCCCTCTCGGAGGCGCATTAAAATGCACTAAAATACCCCATGAAGTGGTATATTATGCATTTTCGCAGTTCTTTGATGTAGCATAATGCCACTTTCGATCTTGCAAGGCGCATGTGATTCATGACCCAGACCATCGACTTTCGCACTGATCCGTCCCGCTATCGCCATTGGCGTGTGGAGTATGAGGGCCCGGTGGCGACCCTGTGGATGGATGTGGATGAAGATGGCGGATTGTTCGATGGGTATCAGTTGAAGCTGAATTCCTACGATCTGGGCGTCGACATCGAGTTGAATGATGTGGTGCAGCGGATGCGGTTCGAGCATCCGGAGGTGAAGGTGGTTGTGATGAAATCCGCCAAGGACCGGGTGTTTTGCGCAGGTGCCAACATCCGGATGCTGGGCGGTGCGGCGCATTCTCACAAGGTCAATTTCTGCAAGTTCACGAACGAGACGCGCAATGCCTATGAAGCGGCTGAGGCCGAGAGTGGGCAGAAATATGTGGCAGCGGTCAAAGGGGCTTGTGCCGGTGGGGGGTATGAGCTGGCGCTGGCGTGCAATCACATCATGCTGACAGATGATTCGACCTCTTCGGTTGCGCTGCCCGAGGTGCCGCTGTTGGCGGTTTTGCCCGGTACTGGCGGGCTGACCCGCGTGACGGATAAGCGCATGGTGCGGCGGGATCGGGCGGATGTGTTCTGTTCGACCGAGGAAGGTGTGAAGGGCAAGCGGGCCGTGCAATGGAAGCTGGTGGATGAGGCTGTGCCCAATGCCCGCTTTGACGAGGTCGTGGCGGCGCGGGCGGCTGAGTTCGCCTCCGCCTCGGACAAGCCGGATGTGGCGCAGGGGATTACGCTTGGGCCATTGGAGCGGACGGTGTCTGACGATGGCTCGGTGATCTATGGGCTGGTTGAGGTGACCGTGGATCGCGCAGCGCGGCGGGCGGAGGTTTTGATCAAAGGGCCGGAGGGCGATGCCCCTGCGGATGTTGATGCGTTGGTGGCGGAAGGTGATCAGTCCTACATCCTGCGCTTGGCGCGGGAGTTGGAGGACGCCATTCTGCATCTGCGCTTGAACGAGATGGAGGCTGGCCTGTGGGTGATCCGCTCGCAAGGTGATCCGGAGGTTGTTCTGGCGCATGAGGCGCTGATCCTCGACAACCCGGATCACTGGCTGTGCAATGAAATCCGGCACTACTGGAAGCGGGTGTTGAAGCGGGTCGACGTAACCTCGCGGTCTTTGGTGGCGCTGGTCGAGCATGGGAGCTGCTTTGCCGGTGTGCTGGCCGAGCTGGTGTGGGCAGTCGATCGGTCCTACATGATGGAAGACGAATTCGAAGGGGACAATCGGCCCCTTGCGACCATCACCTTGAGCGAAGGGAATTTCGGAGCCTACCCGATGGGCAATGATCTGACCCGGTTGCAGACACGGTTTTATGGCTCGGACGATGCGGAGGGACTGCACGACCGCATTGGCGAGCCGTTGGAAGCAGAAGAGGCGGATGACGCGGGACTTGTGACCGAAATCCTCGATGACATCGACTGGGAGGATGAAATCCGCATCTTCCTTGAGGAACGTGCGAGCTTCTCGCCCGATGCCATGACGGGGATGGAGGCGAACCTGCGCTTTGCGGGGCCCGAGACGATGGAGACGCGCATCTTTGGCCGTCTAACCGCCTGGCAGAACTGGATTTTCAACCGGCCCAATGCGGTTGGCGAAGATGGTGCGTTGCAGCGGTATGGGACCGGTGTGCGCGGTGATTTCAACATGGAGCGGGTGTAACCCGCGCGGTTGGTGGGCAGATTGCCCACCACGGATGGAGGAGATGAAGACATGACTGTGATGAATGTCAGCTATGACACCCAAATCCCCAACAATGTGGGGCTGAGCCAGGATCGTAAGGTATTGAAAGCCCTTGAGAAATGGCATCCCGGTTACATCAACTGGTGGAATGACCTGATCCCGCAGAATTTTCAGGAAAGCATGGTCTATCTGCGTACAGCCGTCAGCGTGGACCCCAAGGGGTGGGCCAAGTTCGACTATGTGAAGATGCCCGAATATCGCTGGGGTGTTCTGCTGGCCCCGGCGGTTGAGGACCGTCGCATTCCCATGGGGGAACACTATGGCGAACCTGCCTGGCAGGAGGTGCCGGGCGAGTATCGCAATATGCTCAAGCGCCTGATCGTCATTCAGGGCGATACCGAGCCGGGGTCGGTTGAACAGCAGCGTTTCCTGGGCCTGACGGCACCCAGCCTGTATGACATGCGGAACCTGTTTCAGGTGAATGTCGAGGAAGGCCGACACCTTTGGGCAATGGTCTATTTGCTCCAAAAATATTTTGGCAAGGATGGGCGTGAGGAAGCGGATGACATGCTGGTCCGGTCATCGGGCAACGAGGATGCACCGCGGATGCTGGGCGCCTTCAACGAAGAGACACCGGACTGGCTGTCCTTCTTCATGTTCACATATTTCACCGACCGCGATGGCAAGATGCAGTTGGAAAGCCTTGCGCAGTCGGGGTTTGACCCGCTGTCACGTACCTGCCGCTTCATGTTGACCGAGGAAGCGCACCACATGTTCGTGGGCGAGACGGGCGTGACCCGGACTGTTCAGGCGACGCTTGAAGCGATGAAAGCCAACGGCATCGATGATCCCTATGACATCGACAAGATCCGCGATCTGGGTGTGATTGACCTGCCCACGATCCAGAAGAAGCTGAACCTGCACTACACGCTGAGCCTTGACCTGTTCGGGCAAGAGGTCAGCACCAATGCCGCCAACGCCTTTAATGCCGGTATCAAGGGCCGCTATATGGAGCAGCGGATCGAGGATGATCACAAGCTGACGAATGACACTTACAAGGTGGCGAGCATCGTCGATGGCAAGATCGTCACTGAGGATGTGCCGGCCCTGACGGCCATCAACATGCGACTGCGGGACGATTATGTGCGCGATGCCTCTGGTGGTTTGCGCCGTTGGAACAAGCAGATTTCGCGCACGGGCATCGAGTTTGAACTTAAACTGCCCCATGAGGGTTTCCACCGGAAAATCGGTATCTTTGCGAACCAGCCGATCACGCCGGACGGCACCTTTGTCAGCCAGGAAGAATGGGATGCACGTGCGTCCGAGTGGCTGCCGACCAAGGAGGATGGCGCCTTTATCCAGTCCTTGATGAAGCCGTGCTATGAGCCCGGAAAGTACGCGAGCTGGATTTCGCCACCCCGTGTGGGAATCGACAACAAGCCAGGGGATTTCGAATATGTTAAGCTGCATATGGCCTGATGGAGGATGTTATGCAGATCGACAGAACAGCCCTGACAGACGATGCACCGGTCCGGCGCCCATTTTGCGCGCTGGAATGCGACGGATGCACCGGAATGTGCCTTGCGCTTTACATGATGCTGACGCGGGACGAGCAAGACGAAATGTGCCGCCGATACAAAGCCGCGGAACCCGAACGCGTGCATTAGGGAGCGTTGAATGAAAGTTGGAATTTACTACGGGTCCGAGACGGGCAATTCCGAGATGTTGTGTGAAGACATCGAGACGGAACTGGGCGAGGGGTTCGACTGCGATATCCAGAGCCTTGCTGACGTGAACCCGGCCGCGATGGAGAAGGGTGCGTTCTATATCATCGTGACCTCGACCTATGGCAACGGTGACCTGCCATCGACCGCGCTGCCGTTTGAAGACGCGTTGACCGAAGGCAAGCCGGACCTGAACGGTGTGCGTTTTGCGATTTTCGGCTTGGGCGACATGGTCTTTGCCGAGACGTTCAATCACGGGTCCATGAAACTGAGCGAGATGCTGAAAGCGCAAGGTGCTGTTCAGGTCGGTGAACGCGGCCTGCATGATGCGTCGGGCTTTGACATGCCAGAGGATGTGGCGCTGCCCTGGGTGCAGGGGATCATGGGCCTGATGGCGGCGGACAAGGCTGCTTGAGCGCAGCGTTCGAACATGAAATCCGGGTCACATGGGGCGATTGTGACCCGGCCAAGATTGCCTATACCGCTCGCCTGCCCTGGTTTGCGCTGGACGCCATAAACGCGTGGTGGGAGGCGCATCTGGGCGGGGATGGCTGGTATCAGCTTGAACTGGACCGCAATATTGGCACGCCATTCGTCCATATGAGCATGGATTTTCGATCGCCCGTCACACCCCGTCACCGTCTGATTTGTTCTGTCTGGCCCAGCCGCCTGGGGGAGAAATCCGTGACTTTTCGGGTGGATGGGTATCAAAACGGGGTGCTGTGCTTCGAAGGCACGTTCACTTGTGTTTTTGTCATCGCAGACCAGTTCAAGAGCTGTTCCGCGCCACCGGAGCTGCGCGCAGTGATTGCCCCCCACATATGCGACGTTTGAATAGTTGATCAGTCGGCAATGCGCCCTACAACATCCTGATAAGACCAAAAAAACGTGCGCATGACTTCACCAAGACCCATACCCGACGGAGCTGTTCCGATGATTGCACGCCTCGCCACCCGCGTTCGCGCGGCGCGCGAGGCGCTGGGACTGCCGCGACGTGCACTGTCCGAGCGGTCGGGCGTATCCCCCCGCTACCTTGCCCAGCTTGAGGCGGGGGAAGGCAACATTTCCGTTATTCTGTTGGAGCGCGTCGCGACTGCGCTGAATGTTCGGATCGAGGATTTGTTGTCCGAAACCGCCCCGATGGATGGAGACGTGGCGCGGGTGGCGCGTTTGTATCAGGCCGCCCCGGCGCAGGTGCAAGGGCGTGTGCGCGCCTTGCTGGCCCCACAGAACCCTATGGCCTTGCGCGCCCAGCGTATTTGCCTGGTTGGTTTGCGCGGGGCGGGGAAGTCGACTTTGGGCCGCTTGGCTGCGGACAAGTTGAAGATACCGTTCGTCGAGCTGAATCAGGAGATCGAGGCCAAGGCAGGAATGCCTTTGTCCGAAGTCATGAGCCTGTATGGGCAAGACGGATACCGCGCGCTTGAGACCGAGGCAGTCTCCCAGGTCGTGGCCCGTCATGACAAGTTGATCCTTGCCGTGGCTGGCGGCATTGTTGGCGACAAGGCGACCTATGACATGGTGCTGGAACGCTTCCACACCATTTGGGTGCGCACCAGCGCGGGCGAACATATGACCCGTGTACGCGCGCAGGGCGATCTGCGGCCCATGGAAGGGAACCCGGCGGCCATGGAGCAACTGAAGGCGCTCTTGACCACACGGACCCCGGCATATGAACGGGCCTTGGCGCAGGTCGATACATCGTCCAAGCCCGTATCAATGTCGGTGAACGAGTTGCTGGCCATCATCGCCAAGCACCGCTTCCTGGAAGGCTTGGGGGCGTGAGCGCAGCAGTTGCTCCGCTACAGGATGCCTTCTGGCGCGCTTGCGAGCGGCTGCTGTACCGGCACACAACCCCTTGGGAACTTGACGAGGCGCTGGTGGCCTGGGGGTACGGACTTGGCCCGTGCGAAGCGCAAGATCTGATTGGTCTGGATGTGGTCCTACGTGTCCGCGATGGGGTTGATGTGACGCCGGTGTTGCCGCGCATGGTCGCCGAGGGGCGCTTGGGAAAACGGTTCGGTTGGGGATACTATCGGTATCCCGGCGGCGGTGGTGCCGTCATCGACCCGTTGATCGAGGACCTGATCTGTGAAGAGGCGTGGTTTGCAAAGGTGTCGCGCACAGAACTGGCCGGGGACGTTTTGGTGACCCGCCTACACGAAGAGATGCGGGAGGAATTGCGCGCGGATATGGATTCAGCCGTGCGCCTTTTGCATTTCCCAGCGGATCGGTTGGCGGTGATCTGAGAGCGCTGGGCTGACGCTGTTTGGCTGCGCCAAATACGCCCCGCCCACCATCCCTTTTGTTCGGCTTTTTAGTAACAAAAAGGGCCGCGCAATGGCGGCCCCTTCCAATTCCGTGATCCCATGGATCAGGTCCAGGCGACCTGCGCCGGACGGAATTCATATGTGATGTGGTGTTCGCCACCCACCAGACCTTCCTTGGTGTGGTTGGTCAGCGACCGCCAGTAGGGCTGGATCGTAACGCCCGCGTCCTGGATCATCTTCTGGCCGATGGCCATCAGCTTGCGGCGTTCTTCCACATCCGCTGTTGCCAGCGCCTTTTTCAGGTTCTCGTCGAACTCGGGGTTGGACCAGCCAAACTCGTTCCACGCTTCGCCCGAGCGATAGGCCAGCGCCCAGATCTGGACGCCCAGCGGGCGGTGGTTCCAGTTGGTGGAGCTGAACGGGTACTTGGCCCAATCGTTCCAGAAGGTCGAGCCAGGCAGCACCGTCCGTTTGACGTTGATACCTGCGTCGCGCAGCTGGGCTGCGACCGCATCGGTGGTGTCCTTGCGATAGCCATCGTCGATCGAGATCAACTCGTGCTCGAAATCGCCCATGCCGGCCTCGTCCATCAGGGCCTTGGCGCCTGCGGGGTCTACCTCCATCGCGGGCAGTTCGGCATATTCCGGGTGGAACGGTGCGACGTGGTGGTTTTCGGCCACTTCGCCACGGCCACCGATGCCCAGTTCGAGCAGGATGTTGTTGTCGACCGCCATGGTGATGGCGCGGCGCACGCGTTCGTCTTCGTAGATGCGCTTGCCATCGACTTCGGCCAGCTGGTTCGGCCGGATCACCAGGGTGGCGGCGGTCACGATGTCGTTCTGCACCATGCCGTCGATGGACGCGATCAGGTCAACGAAATCGCCATCAACCGAGTAGTTCATGTCAACTTCATCGGCTTCCGATGCCGCCATCCAGGCTGCCGGGTCGGTGCCGTAGTCGATGTACTCGATGCGGTCCATGTAGGGGCCACCGTTGACCTCAGTGCCCCACCAGGTGTGGTCGACGTTCTTCACCAGCACACCTTTGACGCCCACTTCGAGCGACTCAGGCAGGTAGGGGCCGGTGCCGATGGGATTGCTGAGCGCGGTGTCAGCTGTGTACGAGCTGTGCACGATGGCCGCCGGGTAGTCCGCCATGCCCGCGATAAGCGAGATGTCGGAGGCGGGCAAGTTCAGCTTGACGGTGTGGCTATCAACCACTTCGATGGCGCCTTCAATGGCCTTGTTCGTGTCAGAGTCGATCAGTGTGTTGAAGCGACCGGCCATCGAGTTGCCTTCGAGGTCCTTCTCGCACCAGCCTGCGATATTGCGGGCCACGTCCTCGGCGGTGAAGTCTTCACCGTTGTTCCACTTGACGCCTTTGCGGACGTTCAGGGTGTAGAGGGTGGCATCATCGTTGATTTCCCAGCTTTCCAGCAGCGACGGCTGGAAGGTGCCGTCGTTTTCGTAGGTGACCAGGTATTCCAGCCAGCCACGCGAGAAGTTGGCAATCTGTGACCAGTCATAGGTGCGCGGGTCCTTGAGCGCGCGAACCTCGGTCTGGTAGCGGAGCGTGCCGCCTTCCTTGTGGCCCGCGGCCTGCGCGGCAGGGGCGCTCATGCCGAGCATGCCATAGGCAACGGCGGCTGTGGCGCCAAAGCTGCTGGCCGTGGCCAGAAACTCGCGGCGGTTGATCGGATCGGTGCCGACTTTGCCAGCCGAATCCAAGATGGATTGCGGCAGCGGCTTGCCGGTACGTGTTACAAAGGTCATGTTCTTCCTCTCTGTTGGCGTCACGAACAGATGTTCGCGTCCTTATGTGGTCAGGGTGAGTGCCCGACCTTTTGGTGTTGCAGTTATCCTGCGTTTTTTCGCCACCCCTTCCCGGGAGACGCCCGGAGTTCAAACGATCGGGCGCATGGCGTCAACCCCATCGTCGGGGGCCGTGCACATAGAAATAGTCGACAAGATTCCGATGTTTTTGTGATTCTACGCCGTTCTCGGGCCCAAAACCGCCTTTTGACTGGATATGGGCACGTCATTGGTCGTTTCGCCGGTTGAGTGCGGGGGATGGCTGTCAGGATCTGTTTTTGTTGTTACGAGCAGGTTTGCGCTTGTCCAATGAAGCCGGTCTGGCCCGCAATTGCGATCACATGAGCGTGTCAAGCGCTGGCCGCAGCGGCACACGACCAGATAGCAGATCGGCGGTGTGCGTGACGTCGCATGTCAGCATGTCGGTCAAGTGGGCACCATCTACTGTAACGGCCGCCCCTCCAAGAGCATGCGCCGCATCCGTCGTGATTGCGGGCAGCCAATCCCCCATGGGAGGGTCCAAATGCGCCGCGACGCAGGCAAGCGCCAATGCGGCACAGGGATCATGCGCGCCAACAGGGCAGAAGGCATCTGCAACATTGTCGGAACCCACGACGATGGGCACGCCCGCGTCCCGCAGTTCTCTCAGCCGGGTGATCCCGCGCCGGTCTGGTGTGCCATCGGTCCGGCCCTGCAGGTACAGATTGGTGATTGGCAGCGTGCACACCGTGATGCCTGCGCGCGCGAGTTTGTCCGCGATGCGTTGTACGTCGTGTAAAGGTCTGTCCATCAGGCTTACGCAATGGCCGCACAGGATGGGGCGGTCAAAGCCGGCCTCCAGCGCCACATCAGCGATCTGTTCCAGACCGTTGAGGCCGCCCGATCCTTCGTCTACGTGGAAGTCCAGCATCAGGCCATGTTGGGATGCCGTTGCAAACAGGACCTCCAACCCGGCGCGTGTCTTTTCGTGCCCGTGAACAAATGCCCCCAACACACCGTCCGTGAAAGACAATACCTTGCCGACCGTGTTGGAAAACTCCGGATACGTCCATTGTTCGATACTGGTCAGGGCCGAGAGCTGCAGGCTTGGGTGATCCTCGGCCAGTTCGACCAGAACGGACCAAGAGAGTGGGGGTGCGGGTTCATCACCCCAATCCACGTGGCTTCTGATCGACCCGCAGCCGTTTTGATGCGCTTCCTTCACCCCCTTGGTCGCGCGCGCGCGAATGTCGTCTTCGTCCCAATGCACTTTGTCCGCACGCTGGCTGGCGAGGGCATGATGCAGGTCGCCGCCCACCTGACCCAACCGACTGATGGTGTAGCACTTGTCGAGATGGCAATGCGGTTCGACCAGTTTGGGCAGCACCATCCGGGTTGCTGTGCCCGTTGGTGCATCAAGTGCCATCAACCGCCCGTCTTTCACAACCGGCGCGCCGTGCACGCAGTCACCATGCGCCACCCCACCAAAACGATGTGGATCCGCAATCATGGACCTGGGAACCAGAATGTCAGTCATATACGCTCATCAAGGTCAAAAAATATGCTGCCCCTGAACAAAAGGTGGAACCCGCCTGCAGCGCACCGTCTGATGGACGCCTGTTGATGCGTTGATCTGTTTGGTCTTGAGGATGTTGCCGTGGCGCGGGCGAGGAACCGCGTCTTCATGTCCTTCCCTTTCGTGGAAGTGGATTTCAGCGGCGTTTGAGCATTGAACCCGTGCCAGAGATACACCGTGACGGTTTCAAATTTCGATGTGCAGCGCAAGTATGCGTGTTTGAAATCCCCCGCTGCGTGCCTGATCGCCTGTATGGTTTGGCAATTCTTTTTGCTGGGCTGTGGGAGTGTTCGGATGGCGCCGGTCAGACATCAACGCCATTTAGCGCCAGCGCTGCTGGATTTGTCCCCGCGGGGACAAATGCGCAAGACCTTCGGTCCGTTGCCGGTTTTGAAGCTGAAAACCCTTGTTTCTATTCCGCGCACTCGCTGTGATCGCGCCGGATCAGCTTCCACAAGGTCCAGACCAGGGTGCCGCCAAAGAACAGCGTGGCCAGACCAATGACCTCCCACCCGGCGGGGCCTTGCGGGATGCCACGAAAGACCAAGGCACCGATCAGGAGGGAAAAGCCCGCAAGCGAGAACCAGAATCGGAACAACAGATCACCCCGGGTCGGACAGTGTTTGTTCGTCATGGTATTGTGCCTCCGCTGATATCGACAGTGACGCCGCCACGAACGCGACGTTTTGCCAGCCAAAAGACACACATCAGCGTTTGTACGGATCGTCCAGCGCTGCAAGGATCGTTCCGGCACATGTGCCGAAGCCGATACGGTATCCGTCGCCCCGCGCATGTCCTGCAAGTGTCAGCGTATCGCCGTCTTCCAGAAAGGTGCGTGTCTCTCCGGTATCGAGCGTCAGTGGCTCCTTCCCACCCCAGCTCAGTTCCAGCAGGCTGCCGCGCTCTGGTTTCCTCGGGCCAGAGATGGTCCCAGACCCCAAAAGGTCGCCCACATTCATCGGGCAGCCCGATGTGCTGTGATGCGCCAGTTGCTGGGCCGAGGAATAATACATCTCGCGGTAGTTGGTTTGGGCGATGGTTGTGGCCTCTTTGCCCTCCGGGGCAAGCCTGACGCTCAGATCGATGTCATAAAGCATTGGGCCGGTGTCCTTGAGGTGGTCGAGCAACTCGAATTCACGGTCGGGCGTGGAGGTGCGGAAGGGCTCCAAGGCCGCCTTGGTTACAATCCATGGGCTGATTGAGGTTGCGGTTGCCTTGGCCTGAAACGGGCCGAGCGGCTGGTATTCCCACGCTTGGATGTCGCGCGCGGACCAGTCGTTCAGCAGCACATAGCCAAAGATGGCTGCGTCGGCTTCGTCAACCGAGATGGGACCGTCCGAGGCCATGCCGACAATGGCACCCATTTCCAGCTCCAAGTCGAAACGGCGTGAGGGCAGGAATGCAGGTAAGTCATGGTCTGGCGATTTCAACTGACCCCAAGGGCGGCGGATGTCGGTGCCCGAGACAACCACGGAAGAGGCGCGCCCGTTGTACCCGATCGGGATATGCAGCCAGTTGGGCGGCAGTGCGTTTTCGGCACCGCGAAACATGGTTCCCACATTCGTGGCGTGATGTCGGCCCGCATAAAAGTCAGTGAACTCCGACACGACAAGTGGCATATGCAGAACCGCATCGGCCATCGGCACCAAAATGGGTTCAACCAATGCCCGATCCTTCGACCCTTCGGCCAGCAGGTCCGCCAACCGATTGCGTAGGGCGGTCCAGACGGCGGGACCTTGTTCCATCAGTTCGTTCCAGAAAGGGACATCGAACAGCGGCTCGTCCGCGAGGTCGACAATCCCTTGTTCCTCGGCGGCATACATATCGAGGATCATGTCACCGACCGCCACGCCACAGCGCGCATCAAGTGTATCGGTTGAAAAGACACCATAGGGCAGGTTGTTCAGGGGAAAATCGGTGCCTGCATCATTGGCGCTGGTCACCCAGCTGGTCCTTAAGGTCATGTTTGCTGCCCGTTTGGTTCTGAGATTTGTGTGATCAAAGCGGCCTAATCCGAGTGATCTGTCAGGCTGCCGCCTTCTTGTCGTCTTCCGGGCATGCTGCCGATGCTTCCTTCACGACGCCGAAATATCGCTGTGATCCAGCTCCAGATTGCGAAGCAGAACACGAAGGCAACGACGGCAATAACGATCAGCCCAGGATCAATCATTTCTTACCCGGTGTCCCGTCGAATTTCTTTTCAATGTCTGTCCAGCAGTCGATGTAATCGTCCTGAAGCGGAGCCTCTTGCGCCGCGAACTGGGTCAGGTGCTGGGGGAAACGGGTTTCGAACATGAAGGACATTGTATTGTCCAGTTTCTGCGGTTCAAGGTCGGCGTTGCTGGCCCCTTCGAACGCGTTTTTGTCCGGTCCGTGGGGCAGCATCATGTTGTGCAGGGACATGCCTCCTGGCACGAACCCTTTCGGTTTGGCGTCGTACTGGCCATAGATGTTGCCCATCAGCTCCGACATGATGTTCTTGTGATACCACGGCGGGCGGAATGTGTCTTCGGCCACCATCCAGCGTTCGCGGAACAGCACAAAGTCGATATTGGCGACGCCCGGTTGGCCGGAGGGCGCGGTGAGCACGGTAAAGATCGACGGGTCGGGGTGGTCAAACAGGATGGCACCCACAGGGCAGTAGGTTTTCAGGTCGTATTTCAGCGGAGCATAGTTGCCGTGCCATGCCACCACATCCAGAGGTGAGTGACCAATCTCCGTCTCGTGGAACTGGCCGCACCATTTGATCGTGAGGGTCGAGGGAACCTCGCGGTCCTCGAACGCGGCCACAGGGGCCTTGAAGTCACGCGGATTCGCCATGCAGTTGGCACCAATGGGGCCGCGCCCGGGCAATTCGAACTTTGCGCCGTAGTTTTCGCAGACGAAGCCACGTGCGGGGCCGTCCAACACCTCGACTCGGTACACAAGACCACGTGGCAGGATCGCGATGTCCTGCGGTGCAACGTCGATGATCCCCAATTCGGTGCAAAAGCGCAGCCGTCCTTCTTGTGGAACCACCAGAAGCTCGCTGTCGGCGGAGAAAAAATAAGCGTCCTTCATCGACGCAGTCGCCAGATAGATATGGCTCGCCATGCCCACCTGCGTGTTCACGTCACCCGCTGTCGTCATGGTGTGCATACCGGTCAGCCATGTCAGGTCCTGATCGGTGTGCGGCACGGGATCCCAGCGATACTGCCCCAAGCTGGTCACGTCTTCCGGGATGTGTGGTGCGGATTTCCAATAGGGCAGGTCAATGCGGTTGTACCGACCGGAGTGTTTTACGGAGGGGCGGATGCGGTAACACCACGTGCGTTCGGGCCGCACATCAGTAAAGGCGGTGCCGCTCAATTGCTCACCATAAAGCCCGTAATTGCATTTCTGGGGCGAGTTCATTCCTTCGGGCAGGGCACCCGGCAGTGCTTCGGTTTCGAAATCATTGCCGAAGCCCGGCATGTACCTTTCGGTGATACCTGCCCCGGATGGGGCCTGGATCATGGAATGCGGCGCGGATTGGCGGTTCATGGCGATCCCTCTTGCGGAATTGGTTGCCGATGTAATAGTTGTTTTTGTAACTAACAAGCGATGCCCCAATGAAATCAGCCAAAGACTTCGATGTCCGCCAGTTCCTGCCCTATTTGCTGAACCAGGCGGCCGAGGCGTCGAGCCTTGAGTTCCAGAAGGTCTATAAGGACAAGTATGGGATGCTGCGGAACGAGTGGCGGGTGCTGTTTCACCTGGGCATCTACGGTCGCATGACGGCCAGCGACATTGGTGCGCGTGCGCAGATGCACAAGACCAAGATCAGCCGCGCAGTGCAAAGGCTGGCGGAGCGCCGATACCTGACCCGCACGCGCGCAGATAAGGATCGACGCGTCGAATACTTGACCCTGACACCGGCCGGGCAGCAGGTCTATCGCGACTTGAAGGGCATCGCGCAGGACTACGATGCAGCCCTGACAGACAGTATTTCAATTGAAGAAGCGAACATGTTGCGTGGCTTGTTGTTGCGTCTGGCGCAGCGAGACTAGGATCAGAAGTCGACCTCGATCTCGGGCAGGTTCAGTGCCTTGATCAGGTCCCGCAATTCCTGTCGCGCCGCCACATTCGAGATGTTCAGTTGCTTCACCCCGATGTCCTTGAGATCGAGTAGGGTTAGCCCACGCGGGAACAGTTCACGGAAGATGACCCGTTCGGAAAAGCCGGGTGCGATGCGGAAGCCGATACGCTTGGCCAGCATCTTGATGGCGCGTTCCATCTTTTCCTTGTTGACCATCCGCTGGGCGCCCATGCGGTTGCGCAGAACGATCCAGTCGATGGGCTTCAGGCCCGCTTGCGCGCGCAACTGACGGGCGTTCCACACCATCTCGGAATAGACCGAGGGACCAAGAATCTTCTCACCCGTCGAGTCGATGCGCGCCAGCAGGTCGAAATCGACAAAGCTGTCATTCAGGGGCGTGATCAGCGTGTCGGCCAGCGAATGCGCGACCTGACTGAGCCGCGTGTGAGAGCCGGGGCAGTCGATTAGGATAAAGTCATTGTCGGGTTCGAGCGTCGCCACCGCCGCGCTGAGCCTATGATCATAGATATTCTCGCCGGGCTTGAGTTGCGACGCGTCGATCTCGGGCAGGTCGTGCACATCCGGTGACGGCAGGTCGAGGTCAGCCGACGCCAGAAACGTGCGGCGGTTTTCGACATAGCGTCCGAATGTCCGTTGCCTCAGGTCAAGATCGAGTGCGCTGACTTTCTTGCCAGCGCGCGCCAGTGCTGTGGCCACATGCATCGACACGGTGGACTTGCCAGCCCCGCCCTTTTCGTTGCCGACAACAATGATATGCGCCATGATTGTCCCCTTACCGCACATCCGCTTTGCGAATTTTGGGCCACTATATGTTGTGTTCACACCCTTTGAAAGCGGGCATGGAAACTTTCCTGCGGCACCGTGGCGCGGTGATTGCACAACGAAGCTGTTAGCGCTATCAGGCGCTCTGTGATAAGATGTGGCCAAACCGAGATGAGGAGATAGGAGAGCACGATGCCCCTGCACCCTACACTTGAGCGCGTGACTGAACGTGTGATCGAACGCAGCGCACCAACACGACGTCGGTATCTGGATCGGATGGCTACGGCCAAGTCCCAAGGTCCGGCCCGCGCGCACCTGTCCTGTAGCGGCCAGGCCCATGCGTTTGCCGCGGCTGGTCCTGACCAGTCCCGGCTGGCCGAAGCAAGCGTTGGCAATCTTGGGATTGTCACGGCCTACAATGATATGCTGTCGGCACATCAGCCGTTCGAGACCTACCCGACCCTGATCCGCGACGCGATCCGGGCGGAGGGCGGAACTGCGCAAGTGGCGGGCGGTGTGCCCGCCATGTGCGACGGTGTGACCCAAGGCGAGGCGGGCATGGAACTAAGCCTGTTTTCGCGCGATGTCATTGCCATGGCGACCGGCGTGGCGCTGTCCCACAATGTCTTCGATGCCGCCGTCTTTCTGGGCGTCTGCGACAAGATCGTGCCGGGTTTGATCATCGCGGCCCAGTCCTTTGGTCACATGCCAGCTGTCTTCCTCCCTGCAGGTCCGATGACCAGCGGCTTGTCCAATGATGAAAAGGCCAAGGTCCGCCAGAGGTTCGCGGCGGGCGAAGCGACGCGTGAGGAATTGCTCGCGTCGGAAATGGCTGCCTACCATGGTCCGGGCACCTGTACCTTCTATGGCACGGCCAACACCAACCAGATGCTGATGGAATTCATGGGCCTGCATTTGCCGGGCTCGTCCTTCGTCAACCCGAATACGCCGCTGCGCGATGCGCTTACGGTTGAAGGGGCCAAGCGCGCGCTGTCCTTGTCGGCCTTGGGCAACAACTACACGCCGGTCTGCAATATCCTGGACGAAAAGGCGTTTGTGAACGGGATTGTTGGCCTGAATGCGACGGGTGGCTCTACCAACTTGTTGATCCACTTGATCGCCATGGCGCGGGCCGGGGGCATTGTGCTGGATTGGGAAGACTTCTGCGACCTGTCCGAGGTGACACCGCTGATCGCGCGCGTCTATCCCAACGGTCTGGCGGACGTGAACCACTTCCATGCGGCGGGTGGTCTTGGCTTCATGATTGGCGAGCTTCTGGGCGCAGGCTTGCTGCACGATGACACGCAAACCGTCGCGGGTGAGGGGTTGGAGAATTACACGCAGGAACCCAAGCTGATCGACGGTGCACTGACTTGGCAAGCGGGTGCGGGCAAAAGCCTGAACGACAAGATCGTGCGCCCTGCGGCTGATCCGTTTCAGGCAACCGGTGGGCTGAGCCGCCTTGCCGGTAACTTGGGAACAGGGGTCATGAAAATCTCAGCCGTGGCACCGGAACACCGGATCGTCGAAGCCCCAGCGCGCGTGTTCCGTGAACAAGACGACGTGAAGGCCGCGTTCAAGGCCGGCGAATTCGGCGAGGGTGACTTTGTTATCGTGGTTCGGTTCCAAGGCCCCAAAGCCAATGGGATGCCGGAATTGCACAGCCTGACACCGATACTGGGTATCATGCAGGGCCGTGGGCAGAAGGTCGCGCTGGTCACGGATGGCCGCATGTCTGGCGCATCGGGCAAGGTGCCGTCGGCCATCCATGTTTGCCCCGAGGCGCTGGATGGAGGCGTGATCGCGCAAGTGCGAGATGGCGACCTGATCCGTGTTGATGCCGAGGCCGGGCAGCTTGAAGTTCTGACTGAAGGTGTGCTTGACCGTCCGCATGCCACCGCCGATCTTTCGGGCAATCACTGGGGGGCGGGGCGCGACATGTTCCACGCCTTCCGCAATACCGTCGGGTCCGCCAATACTGGCGCAACCGTATTTGGAGACTTTTGAATGCTGACTGCCAAAGCCGCTGCCGTGCGTGCCCGTGAAATCTGTGACCTTGCGCCAATTGTGCCGGTGCTTGTGGTGGACGATGTCGCCCATGCCCAACCTCTGGCCGAGGCGCTGGTGGCAGGTGGACTGCCCGCGCTTGAGGTGACCCTGCGCACGCCAGCCGCATTGGATGTCATCGCTGCGATGTCCAAGGTGTCAGGTGGGGTTGTTGGTGCCGGGACTTTGGTGACACCGGATGACGTGAAGGCGGCCAAGGAGGCTGGCGCGCAGTTCGGGGTATCCCCGGGTGCCACCGAGGCGCTGATTGCCGCCTGCGAGGCCGAGGAGTTGCCCTTGCTGCCGGGTGCCGCCACTGCGTCTGAAGCGATGTGTTTGTTCGCGCGTGGATATGACATGCTCAAGTTTTTTCCGGCTGAGGCTTCGGGTGGTGCCCCTGCTTTGAAGGCCATTGGTGCGCCCTTGCCGCAGATATCGTTCTGCCCGACGGGAGGGGTGAGCATGGGGAATGCGAATAGCTATCTGAGCCTGCCGAATGTGGTCTGTGCCGGGGGGTCCTGGGTGGCCCCCAAGGACCTGGTTACAGCTGGGGATTGGGCCGGGATCGAGGCCCTCGCGAAGGAGGCTGCGGCCCTGTCGCGGTAGGGGTGTCCCGGCGTGGGACATATTCCAGCCTTTGAAATTTCAATGGGTTACAGCGGCGGATTCAGGAACTGTTAGGGTTTTCACCGCAGTAGCTGGCATTGGATGTGGGCTCGCCTGTTCTGGAGACAGGCGGGATGGGCGAGGTGTCTTTGGTGCAAAATCCCCGCCTCTCCTAGCAGTCCATAGACCATCCGATCGCGTTCCCGACGCGGACGGGCATTGGACGAATTGCGCTGGACCTTCTACTACTGAGGGATTGTGCAAGGAGAGGAGACCCGTGTTGATGCTAATACGCTGCCTTTTGACCGTTGCGATCAGCGTTTGGGCGTGTGCCACTTGGGCGGACACCACGACCGAAAGCAGCGCCAGCGCCGCCGCGATATCCGAAGACCAAGTGATCGACGTGGACGCGGCGCAGGACATCTTTCGAAAATCGTGCCGGGCTTGCCATGGCAACAAGGCACAAGGGGCCTCAAGCTATCCTGCACTTGCTGACCTGGACCCTGCCTATATCGCCACGCAGCTTGAAAGGTATCGCGCCGGTGAAAAGATTGGGCCCAATTCGATCCTGATGATTTCTCATGCCAAGCGGCTGTCGGACGAGGATATTGTCAATATTTCGGTCTATGTGGCGACGGCATTCGATTGACCGTTCGTATCCGTATGGATGCACCGGCATAAAGTTGCCCTTGGGTAAACTAAACATTGACCAGCGTATGGCACCACCATACCGTGAAAGTCTGGCTTGTCCGGACATAAAAACAAAGAGCACCCTCCGGATGGCGAATGACACCATTTAAGGGAGGAAACTATGTCCGGTTATACCACGCATTCCAAACTATCGGTCATTGCATCACTGCTTGCGGCGACGGCTATTTCATCATCGCCGCTGCTGGCCCAGAGCGGCATGAACACCACCAGTCTGACGCACGAGGTTGTGCTTGATGGCCTCGAAAACCCTTGGGACATGGCGTTCCTCGACGATGGCACGATGCTGTTTACGGAAAAGTGCAAGGGGCTGTCCGTGCGGATGCCGGATGGAACTGTGACTGCGCTTTACGGCGTTGCCGACACGGCCGGATATGCGGCCAATGGCGCTGACCTGTTCTGTGAAGGGCAGGCGGGCATGATGGGCGTCGCCTTTGACCCCGACTTTGCCAACAACCGGCGCATCTATGTCTATTCCACATCGAACATGTCGGACCCGCACACCAACCGGCTGATGCGATTCACGGTCAGCGATGATTTCACAAGCGTGTCGGATCGGACGGACATCATCGACGATGTGCCTTACAAAATGGCGGCGTCCGATCACCCGTTCGGGGGACCTGGAGCGCATAACGGGGGCCGCGTGCGGTTCAGCGCGGATGGCGCGTTGTGGCTGACAACGGGTGACACCCATAATGGCGAGGTGCCGCAGAGCCCGACGATGATGGGATCGAAAGTGATCCGGATCGATACTGACGGCAATGCCCATGCCGACAACAGCCCGCCTGAAGGCTTTGACGCGCGGACGTACACTTACGGGCACCGCAACGTGCAGGGTATCGCGTTCCACCCCGAGACGGGACAGGCCATCACGGCAGAACACGGACCATGGCATTCGGATGAAATCACCATTCTGGAAAACGGTGGCAATGCCGGGTGGGACCCGCGCCCGAACGTGGCTGGGCGTGGCGATTGCCCCGACAATTACTGTGGCTACAGCCCCAACCAGGAAGAGGGCATGAACCGGTACGAGCGTGCGGCGTTTATGCCGATGACCGATTTCGATACCTATCCTGATGCCATGCCACCGGTCTGGAACAACAATGGCTGGTCGCAGGGGATGTCCTCGGCCGCGTTCCTGGAGGGGGACGCCTGGGGCGAGTGGAATGGCGCGATGGTTGTCGGCATCATGGGGATCGGATTTGGCGGCACGCCCATTGGGCAACGCCTCGACGTGATCCAATTCAACGAAGATGTTGCGGATGTGGAGGACGTGACCGAGATGACCCTGCCGATGGAGTCGGGCCGGTTCCGGTCGGTGGTTATGGGGCCGGATGGCAGCCTGTACACGTCCATCGACGAAGGTACGATCTATAAGCTGACGCCCGGCGGCTAATCTGCAGTGACCAGCGTTTCGGGGATGTCGAAGCGCTGGTCATCCACCCGGATATGGTAGGTGCCATTGGTCAGCTGCCAGTCGGTATCCGTTCCGACCCCCGACATTGTCGCATTGCCGCGCAGGAATGCGCCGTCCGAGAATGTCAGTGTGCGAGCAAAGCCGTTGGGAAAGGTCACAACCACCGCTGCCGATCCTGTCGCGCGGGCGACCGAGGCGTCACAGGTGCCAAGATCCTGTCCGACCTCTTGTGCGCAGCGCACTGCGCCTTGTGCATCGAATTGACCGGACTTGGCGCGTTTGGTGGCGGTTTGGATATCCGCCTGGGCCGCGGCTGGTGTGGCCGCGATCAAGAGTGCCAAGATGAGTGGTGCGGTGCGCATCGCCGTCCTCCAGATGGATCGGGATACTATCGCGACGGCGGGGCCGCGCGGCAAGATGCTTTGGCCCTGAACGAAAAAAGCCGCCCCCGTTGGAGCGGCTTTGTCTTTTATGTAGTGTGGATGCTTTAGAAGCCCAGACCGGCGTATTTGTTCTTGAACTTGGACACGCGGCCGCCGGTGTCCATCAGGCGGGACGAACCGCCGGTCCATGCGGGGTGCACGGAGGGGTCGATGTCGAGCGACAGCTGGTCGCCTTCCTTGCCCCATGTCGATTTCATTTGAACCACTGTGCCGTCCGTCATCTTGACGTCGATGATGTGGTAGTCGGGATGCGTATCGGCCTTCATGCCTCGGCTCCTTCGGACTTCTTGGGTTTGTAGTTGGAGACTTCCGCGATCCGGGCCGATTTGCCGCGGCGGGTGCGGAGGTAGTACAGTTTGGCGCGACGCACGCGACCGCGGCGGACCACGGTGATGCTGTCGATGTTGGTCGAAAACAGCGGGAACACACGTTCCACGCCTTCGCCAAACGAAATCTTGCGAACGGTGAACGAACCGGCGATGCCCGAGCCGTTGTTGCGGGCGATGCAGACGCCTTCGTAGTTCTGCACACGGGTGCGCGTGCCTTCGGTCACCTTGTAGCCGACGCGGATGGTATCACCGGCTTTGAAGTCGGGGATGTCTTTCCCCAGGGCGGCAATCTGTTCCGCCTCTAGCTGTGCGATCAGGTCCATTGACCATCACTCCTATCATGCTCGTGGTTTGCCCACGAAGGTTTGTCGCGCCTCAGAGCTCTGTGTCTTCACCGGGTCCGCCATTGCGCCCGCCAGAGGTCAGGTCATCATTCCTTTTGTTCAGATGCAGGTGCTGCTGGAAAGCGCCGAAGAAGGCGCCACAGCACAAGCAACCCAATTCGGAGAAACCGAGTCAGGCTGAGCGGTGTATAGGCGTAGGTTTGACGGCGATCAAGAGGGTGCGCGGTCAGCGGCAGAGAACTCGTCGAATGATGACGGATCTGTTGCTTCGAGGGGCGGTTGAGTTCCGGCGAAGCGGGCAGGGAGCGCCTTTTTAAGGACCCAAAGCGGAATCTGATCGGTGGAATGCAGGTGGGCTGCGTCGTTGATCAGCTCTGAGGGTGTCGCCCTGGCCCTCTGGATGTCCGTCGCGAGATCAAGGGGGTTTTGAGGTGTCACCCCAACGCGGTTGTCCGGGACCGTGCTATGTTGCTCAAACCGTGTCAGGCGCAGGGTGTTGACCCGCTTGCGGGTCTCGCCACCAAACCGCGTGTATGGCTTTTCAGGTTCTGCGTTTGCCCCGAAGCTCGGTTTTGCTAAGAATTTCAGCATATGTCTGCCCTGTTGCGCCGATATTCTATTTTTTCGAGATTTTGCGGCGAAATTGAGCCGAACTTAAATCAATTTTCTGCGCACTGGTTGAGTTTAGCGTGAGTTGCGGTGCTTTTCCCATAGGTCGGGCCGCCGTTCGCGTGTCAGCTTCTCTGACATCTCCCGTCGCCATTCTGCCACCTTGCCGTGATGACCGGACATTAGGATATCGGGAATGTCGCGCCCTTCCCACGAGGCGGGGCGGGTGTATTGCGGGTGTTCCAGAAGGCCGTTCGAATGGCTTTCCTCGACTGCGCTTTCGGCGTTGCCCAGAACGCCGGGCAAGAGCCGCACGGTGGCGTCGAGCATGGCTTGCGCTGCAATCTCTCCCCCGGTCATCACGAAATCGCCAAGAGAAACCTCGGTGATGCCCCAGTGCTCTAGCACCCGTTCGTCGACGCCTTCGAACCGGCCACAGAGCATAGTGACGCCGTCGCAGCGCGCCAGATCGCGGGCCATGGCCTGATCAAAGCGTTGTCCCCGCGGGGACAAGTAGAGGATGGGCCATCGCCCGCGGGCGTGGGCCTGTGCCTCGGTCAGTGCCGCGCTGACCACATCGGCGCGCAGCACCATGCCGGCTCCGCCACCCGCCGGGGTGTCATCGACATTGCGGTGCTTGCCAACTCCATGCGCGCGCAGGTCGTGGGTGTGCAGTTGCCACTTGCCGTCCTGCAGAGCCTTGCCCGTCAGGGATGCGCCCAGCACGCCGGGAAAGGTTTCGGGAAACAGGGTGACGATCCGGGCCTGCCAGACACCGACAAGATCGGGGGCTTCGTCCATCAGGGAGGATGGTTTCAGTGTCGGTCGGATGGCCTTGCGGCCATGGGATTTGGAGGGCGTGGACATAGGCGTCTGTTATGCGATCCGAAGGCCGAGGGAAATGCCCGGTATCAGAACAGCCCTTCGGGTGGGTCGGCCACGATGCGTCCCGCAGCCAGATCCACGGTCGGCACGGCGGCCTTGGTAAAGGGCAAGAGGACCGTCGCCGTGGCCCCGGGCATGTGCACCTCAAGCAGGTCGCTGGCGCCGTGGTTCTGTACGGATTTCACGTGACCCAAAGACGTGCCGCCGGTGTCGAACACCTCGAGTCCCACGAGATCCGTGTAGTAGAATTCATCATCCGGCAGGTGCGGGAGTTGGTCGCGGCGGGCAAAAAGTTGCGTTCCCTTGAGCGCGTCGGCTTCCTCCTTGGTCGCAACCTCGGCGATGCGGGCGACGAAGCCATTTTTCATGGGACGTATGAGCGCAAGGGAAAATGAGCGCTTGCCGTCTTCGGTCGTGAGCGGGCTATAGGTTTCGATGTCCTCGGGCAGGGCGCAGAACGACTTTAACCGCACCTCGCCATGCACACCGTAGGCGCCGCTGATCACGCCGACACAGATCACATCATCACTCATTCCAGCACACTCCGTCACGCATCACGCCGCCTTGGTCCGTGCACGCCTCTGCCCCCTGGCTGCGTTCAAACATCAAGCCCGCCAGGAAGGCGATCAGGATCAGGATAGGCGTGCGGATCAATCCGAACATAGGGCTCACTCTCTGCAGGGCGCTGGGCCATCCGGGGCATTTGCGACACGTTACCGTGTTTTGTCCAGTCCGTGCTTGCTTTGGCGACGCTGGGGCGGCTAGGTGCAGGACATCCGCGCCCGGTGGTGCGGAAATGGAGATTTTATGTCGGTATAGACGGGCACATGCCCATGGCGTCGTGCAAACGATGCAAGCAGAAACAAATCCGTCGCTGTCGCGGCGCTGTTGGTGTGTGCCCTGCCTTTCGCGTTCACGTGATGTGAACCCTCTCAAATCATTCAATTCTTGACGAAAGGATGGCTATGCCAGACCTCTTTCAGACGCGCGCTGCGCGTGACACCGACATCCCGTTTCTTGCCCCTATTGCCGAGGCCACGCTGTTTCCGGGTGACATGTTGCCCGACATGATGGCCCCCGGCTTGAGCGGCGACAGCGATGATCTTTGGCTTGTGGTCGAACAGGGCGGCGTGCCGGTCGGCTTTGCCTTTGTGCAAAGCGAGGCACTGACGGACCGTACGTGGAACCTGCGCGCGATTGCGACATCCCCCGATCTGCATGGCGCGGGTGCGGGAACGGTGTTGATCCACGCCGTTGAAGCGGCCCTGGCCGATGCGCGTTTGCTGGTGATCGACACCACCCAGACGCCAGATCAGGACCGTGCACGCCGCTTCTACGGTGCGCGTGGATACGATCATGTGGCAACCATTCCGGCCTTCTTTGGGCCGGATGAGGACAAGGTCACATTTACCAAGATGCTGGCCTGACGGTTGGCATGGCGTAGGCGGCACTGTCTGCCCATGCCAATTCACTTTTTCCCTTGCATCCCGAATGTGACGGTTTAGATTTTGGGACCAATCGGTTCCAAAATCAGGATTTTCAGAATGGCGTGGTTCTACCTTGGTCTGGCGGCCATTTTCGAAGTGACCTTTGCGATGAGCATGAAATACGCGGATGGGTTCACAAATGCCCGGGCCACTGTAGTGACTGTGGTGGCCGTGATCGCGGGGATCGGATT
Organism: uncultured Tateyamaria sp.; assembly: GCF_947496075.1. Taxonomy (GTDB): domain Bacteria; phylum Pseudomonadota; class Alphaproteobacteria; order Rhodobacterales; family Rhodobacteraceae; genus Tateyamaria. Next base: position 86,176 of record NZ_CANMBJ010000004.1, on the reverse strand, counting down.
TCTGACGCTTGCCCTGCGCGATCTGCCCGTCAGTGTGGCCTATCCGATCTGGACCGCTGTCGGGACGCTCGGAACCGTCGCCTTGGGGTATACGTTTCTGGGAGAGGCGCTGACGCCGCTCAAAGTGATCTCTGCCCTTGCCATTGTGGCCGGGGTTGCGGGGCTGAAGATTTCGGCGGGTTAACGTGTTTCGATGATCATGTCGTGCCGGTGTTCCCATCCGACGCGTTCGAGTTCGGGCGTGTCGGATTGGTCCTCGGGCCAGCCGACGCACATGTAGGCAACGAGTGACCAGCCTTTGGGCACATTGAGATCGTGGCACAATTGGACGGGATCAAGGATCGACACCCAGCCCATTCCCAAGCCTTCTGATCGGGCCGCGAGCCACATGAGTGTGACGGCCCCCACCACGGAATAGCGTCGCATTTCGGGCATGGTGCCTGCGCCAAGGCCGTGGCCTTGTTCTGTGCTGTCGTCACAGAAAATGGCAAGGTGTTCAGGCGCTTCGGCCATGCCGGACAGTTTGAGTTGGCTGTAGCTGGCGGCCTGTTCGCCATCGTACCCGGCCAGCGCTTGCGCGTTGGCGGCTTTGTAGTTCTCAAGCGCTGCGGCGCGGGCCGTTTCGCTTTGCACGCGGATGATGCGCCAGGGTTCGGACAGGCCCACGGAAGGGGCCAACCGAAATGTGTCGAGGCAGCGCATCAGCACTGCCTCGTCCACGGGATCGGTGCGGAAGCGGCGCACATCGCGCCGCCACGCCATCAGGTTCAGAAGCTGGCTGCGAAACTCATCTGGAAATGTGTCCACAGCGCCAACCCCTGATTACTCTGCTGTTTCTTCTGCCGGTGCTTCTTCGGCTGGCGCTTCTTCAGCAGGTGCTGCGGCAGCTTCAGCAGCCTTGGCGGCTTTTTCTTCTGCGCGCTCTTTGGCTTTTGTGCCGGGCTCACCCTTGTTGGGGTTGTTGCGTTCTTTTTTCTCAAGCACGCCTGCGGCTTCCAGCATACGGCTGATGCGGTCGGTGGGCTGTGCGCCCTCACCCAGCCAGTACTGAATGCGTTCCATGTTCATTTTCACGCGCTCTTCGCTGTCTTTGGGCAGCAGGGGGTTATATGTGCCCAGCTTTTCGATGTAGCGGCCGTCGCGCGGCATGCGGCTGTCGGCTGCCACGATGCGGTAGAAGGGACGCTTTTTCGAGCCACCACGGGCAAGACGGATTTTCATGGCCATTGTTGTTTCTCCTTTGAATGGCGTTTCAGGCTACCAGCCTGTTATTCTTTAGCTTTCTTGTGGTGCTGAATGACTTCAGCGATGATGAAGTTCAGGAACTTCTTGGCGAATTCGGGGTCCAGATCGGCCCGGTTTGCCAAATCTTCGAGCCGAGCGATCTGCGCAGCTTCGCGCGTGGGATCGGAGGGCGGAAGGTCGTGTGTGGCCTTGAGTTTCCCCACGGCCTGCGTGTGTTTGAACCGCTCGCCCAGGGTGTAGACGAGGATCGCATCGAGCCGGTCGATGCTGGCGCGGTGGTCGGCCAGCACTTCGGCGGCCTTGGAAATGGCATCAGTCAAGCGCCCATCCTTTCGGTTTGAACATCGGGTCGGCGTAGTGGCCGATTTCCATTTCGATCCCGTGCGCGAGTTGCGTACCATCAAGCGCTGCGGGTGTGGGGTGGCGGTAGACGGCGTCGGAGCCGTCGATGGTTTGCGCGTCCTTGTCTTTGACCGCGCCCAACCGTTCGGCCAGCCGGATGCTGTCGAGGTTCATCGGGTCGATATAGCTGACCGCGCCGTCCCAGCCGCCCGCGTAGTAGTGCGCGCGTACGGCATGTGTGGCTTCAAGCGCATAGCCCTTGCCCGCCTTGTCGGGCCAGATGATCCAGGCGATTTCCCGTTCGGGCCAGCCTGCGGGCTGCCAGCCTCCGGCCATGCCATAGGTGTCATCCGTATCCTTGTCGTGGATCATCCACATGCCGAAGCCGCGGATGTCCCAGTGCCCGATTTCGGCGGCATAGAGCATCCATGCCTCGTAGGGGTTCAGCGGCCCGCCCATGAAGCGGGAGCGGTAGGAGGCGAAGGTCGCCTTGAAGTTCGGGTAATCCTGCGGTTGCGGGCCGCGCAGGACGAGCCGCCTGGTTTCGATGGTTGGGATGGCGGTGTGGGGCATCACATCACCTCTCGCACGTAACGATAGATCAGGCTTGTTTCGCCATCTTCCGTGATCTCGCCATCGGGCAGGCCGCCGAGGCGTTGCGCCAGCTTGATCGAGCGCGCGTTCGCGGGGTCGATGTAGCTGACCAGTGTGGACCAACCGAGTGTATCGAAGGCGTGGGTGAGGGCAGCTTGGGCAGCTTCAAAACCGATGCCCATGCCTTCGGCTTTTTCGGTGAGCATAAAGCCCAGTTCGGGTTCCTGATCGCCCGCTTCAAACCCCAGCAAGACAAAGCCGGAAATGTCGCCGGCATGGCCGATGGTCCAGAGACCGTGTCCGTGCAAGAGCCACGTGGAGGTCATCTGGGAGAAGTCGGTCCATGCGTCTTCGCGGCTCATCGGGCCGCCGATGTGCTCGCCACGGCCCGAGCAAGCGATCTGCGCATATGTGTCGAAATCGGTCACGCGGGGCGCGCGCAGCAGCAGCCGGTCGGTCGACAGCGTGGGCAGATGGCCTTGCAGCGCGATGGCAAACAGGGCTGCTGGCCCGTTGCGCGGTGTTTCGCAGGGAAGGGTCATGCCCGCCCCTCCAGTCCCGGGTGGCGCCACAGCTGCATGGGGCCGTGGCGTTCGTGGGTGAAATCGCTGTCATACGTGGCGCCCATGCGTTCAGCCACGCGGCGCGACCCTTCGTTGTCAATTGCGATCAGGCTGGTGAGTGTCGTCCATCCCAGCGTGTCATAGGCGTAGTCGCGCGCTGCGATTGCGGCTTCGGTCGCATAGCCTTTGCCCGTTGCGCCATCAAACAGGTCCCAACCCAGTTCGCGTTCGGGGAAGCCTTCCGGGTGCCAGAGACCAACGATGCCTACCGGGGTGTTTGTTGTTTTTTCGATAAGGGTCCAGCGGCCAAAGCCGCGCAGGACCCAATGGCCTGCTTCGAGGGCCAGTGCGCGCCAGCTGAGCTCGCGGCTTTGCGGTCCGCCGACGAAACTGGAACGAGGCGAGGCATAGAATGCGGCCAGCGCATCAAAGTCCGACAGCTCGGGCGCACGCAGGATCAGGCGCTCGGTCTCGAGCGTGGGGGCGGAGAACGTGACGGTCATGCCGCGGGCCTCGGGTGGCGGTAGACATAGGCTTCTTTGCCCGGCTCTTCGGCTTTGTCATCGCGAACAGCACCCAAACGTTCTGCAAGGGCGACGGAGGCGTCGTTGCCGTGGGCGATGTAGCTGACGATCGTGTCCCAGTTCAGGGTGTTCCATGCATGGTCGATACAGGCTGTGGCCGCTTCGAATGCAATGCCTTTGCCTTCGTGCTTGGCGTCGAAGAGGACCCAGCCGACTTCTTTTTCGGGCCACGTGTTCGGATACCAATGGCCGACGATGCCAAGGGGCGTGTCGTCATTGTGGTATGTCACGACGAACATTCCAAAGCCGTTCATCACCCAATGGCCGATTTCGGTGCAGAAGAAATCCCATCCTCGGCGGTCGTCTTTCGGGCCACCCACGTATTTGGCGCGGTCGGTTTTGTAGAACGCTATGAATGTCTCGGCGTCTTGTGGTTGCGGGGCGCGCAGGGTTAGCCGTTCAGTTGTGAGGACGGGGGTGCCGGTGAGGGTGATCATGCGGCCCTCCGGTGACGGAAGACCGCCGTTTCTGCGGGCGTTTCGCCGTCGGGTAGGGGTGCGTTTGCGTCAAGCGTCGCGCCTAGCTTGGTCGCGAGCGCTTCGGAGCGGGTGTTGCCGGGTGTGATGTAGCTGACGACGCTTTGCGCGTCGGTGTTGGCCCAGTACCAGTTCAGGGCGGCGCGGGCGGCTTCGGTGGCAAACCCTTTGCCTTCTGCTGCTGCCGTCAGGGTCCAGCCCAGTTCCGGTTCAGGGAAGCGGTCAGGGTGCGAGATGCCGACGTCGCCCATGAATGCGCCGGTTGTGCGGTCGGTGATCATCCACACGCCAAAGCCGTCCAGCGGCCAGCCGGCAAGGTTCATGGCAAAGAGCCGCCACGCGGCGGCGCGGTCAAAGGGGCCACCCATGAACACGGCGCGGTCCGAGGCGAGCATGTCTGCGAACGCGTCGAAATCGTCGCGCCGCGCGCCGCGCAGGATCAGCCGGTCTGTGGTGACGGTCGGGATCATAGGCCCAGTTCCTCGACCGTTGCGCCTTTGAGCAGGGGCTTGGTGAAGGAGCGGTCGTATCGGCGGATGCACTTGGCTTCTGTCGCGAATTTGTAGGCCTTGAGACAATCGGGATCGTCCCACATGGCCGCGCGGTAGGCTTCGTAGTCGGCAAGCGAGGCAAAGGAAAAGTGGCAATAGGCGATGTCGTTCGGGCCCTCATAGGGCATGTGATAGCCGTGATGGGTGCCGCCCATTTCCGGGATCTTCTTCAGCCAGAACCGCGCATAGATCTCGAAGGCGTCGAGCTTGTCGGGGTCAATTTCGTATCGGACGGTGCAGGAGATCATTTCTTCTTCCCAAACCCGCTGAGACCCGGGGGCAGGGGCATGCCGCCGCCAAGGCCCGGCAGACCGCCGGGCATCTTGCCGCCAAGCTGTTTGGCCGCGGCCTCAAGCTGGGCTTGGTCCATGTTGCCCATGTCGGGCATGCCGCCGCCTTTGCCCATCATGGCCTGCATGGCTTTTTTCATCATGCCGCCTTTGCCCTTGCCGAGCTTTTTCATCATGTCGGACATCTGGCGGTGCATCTTGAGCAGCTTGTTGAGGTCGCTGACCTGCATGCCTGAGCCTGCAGCGATGCGTTTCTTGCGGGACGCTTGCAGGATTTGCGGCGCGGCGCGTTCCTTTTTCGTCATGGACTGGATCATGGCGATCTGCTGCTTGAGGATCTTGTCGTCAAAGCCCGCGTCCTGCACCTGTTTGGCCATTTTACCCATGCCGGGCATCATGCCCATCATGCCTTCCATGCCGCCCATCTTGATCATCTGTTCAAGCTGCATCTTCAGGTCGTTCATGTTGAACTGACCCTTGGCCATGCGCTTCATCATCTTTTCGGCTTGTTCAGCCTCGATGGTTTCCTGCGCTTTTTCGACGAGGGACACGATGTCGCCCATGCCGAGAATGCGGCCCGCGATGCGTTCCGGCTCGAAGGTTTCGAGCGCGTCCATCTTTTCGCCCAGACCCACAAACTTGATGGGCTTGCCGGTGACGGCGCGCATCGACAGGGCGGCACCACCGCGCCCGTCACCGTCCATCCGCGTCAGGACCACGCCCGAGATGCCGATGCGGTCGTCGAAGTTCTGGGCGGTGTTGACGGCGTCCTGGCCCGTCAGGCCATCGACCACGAGGATGGTTTCGCGTGGCGTCGCGACGTCGCGGACCTGTTCGACCTGCGTCATCAACTCTTCGTCGATGGAGAGGCGACCGGCGGTGTCGAGCATGTAGACGTCGTAGCCGCCCATGCTGGCCTGGGTCTTGGCCCGTTTGGCGATCTGGACGGGGTTCTCACCCTTGACGATGGGCAGGGTGTCGACGCCGATCTGCGCGCCGAGGATTGACAGCTGTTCCATGGCCGCCGGGCGGTTCACGTCGAGCGATGCCATGAGTACGCGTTTGCCGTCGCGTTCGGTGAGCCGTTTGGCCAGCTTGGCGGTCGTCGTGGTTTTACCGCCGCCCTGCAGGCCGACCATCAGGATCGGGGCCGGGGGGCTGTCGATCTTGAGCGCGCCGGGATCACCTTCGCCCTTGAGGGTGTCGATCAGCGCGTCATGCACGATCTTGACGACCTGTTGGCCGGGGGTGACCGATTTGGTGACGGCCTGACCTGTTGCCTGTTCCTGTACGGCCTTGACGAAATCGCGTGCGACGGGCAGCGATACGTCGGCTTCCAGCAGGGCCACGCGCACCTCGCGCAGGGCGGTTTTGACGTCTTCCTCGGACAGCGCGCCCTGTTTGGTCAGCCGGTCGAAGACACCGGAGAGGCGTTCGGAGAGATTTTCAAACATGGGCCTTCATCCTTTCGACCGTTGACATTTGCCTGACAGGTAAGTGCAGGCGGTGCAGACCCCAAGGAAATGATCCAAACGAAAAGCACCCCCGTGGGCGCAACGCGCTGACGGAGGGCGATCCCGGGACATCCCAAGGGACCGGAAGTTCTACGCTTCCGGGTTGCTGGCGGGCCTATGTCACTGTCGAACGTGAGTCAAGAGTTGTGGCCGGATATGGGTAGAAGGCCTGCTTCGCGGTACACAGCCGCCATAGGAGTTGCCCATCAGGACGACCGCTTCTGTTGTTGCGTCGATTTGAGAGATGGCTGTTCACCTATTGCGAACTTTGCTCCAGCGCGTCGCTCTCAATCTCCAAGACATATCCGAACCCGCGGACGTTCCGCAGAACCACATCTTTTGTTGCACGCAACAACTTGCGTCGCAGATACAAAATATAGACCTCGACAACGTTGGTTTGGGGATCAAAATCATACCCCCACACAGCGTTGAGGAGTTCCATCCGGTCGACAGGACGATCCGTGTGCTGCATCAGATGCGCCAGCAATGAAAACTCTGTCGCTGTAAGCTCAATGGGCGCATCGTCGACCGTCACTTTTTTGCGCGCACGGTCAAGACACAGCGGCCCAATGCGGAGTTCTTCGTCTTGAGCGCCAGCAGTGCGGTCCGCCCGCCGCAATAGGGTTTCGACACGCATGGCCATTTCCGCGAACGCAAAGGGCTTGGTCAGATAATCATCAGCACCCGCTTCAAGGCCTTCGAGCTTGTCCTCTAGCGCGTCCTGCGCCGTGATCATGAATACCAGGACGTCATCGCCCGCCTGGCGCAATGAACGACACAATTCAGCCCCCTCGGCGTCGGGCAACAGCCGGTCGAGTATGACAAGAGAGTAATCCCCGTCTTTTAGCCGCTGCACAAATTCCGCGCCGGAGTGTGTTACATCAACAACGTGCCCGCGCCGACGCAGAGTGTCGGCAATCATCTCGCTGATCTCGGGATCGTCCTCGACGACCAGAATGCGCGCGGTGCTCACGGCGTTGTCCCTGCTGCAGTCATACCTTCCGCATCAAATGGCATGTCCAATCGCACCGTCGCGCCACCCTCGCTATGGTTTTCAATGCTGATGGTACCGTCATGCTGTTCCATGATCCAACGGGCGATGGCCAGACCCAGCCCGCTGCCGCGTGCTGACTTGCCGCTGCGCACGGGTCCACGCCAGAAACGGCTGAACGCGTGTTCGGTTTCTTCGACGACAAACCCAGGTCCACGATCAGATACCCTGACCACGGCCCGATCTTTTTCGCAGGTCAGATCCACGTGCACCACACTTCCTGGAGGTGCGATACGAACAGCATTGTCCAACGGAATAAGGATGGCTTGCCGCAACCGCTCGGCATCGCCCTGAACAACGACCGGTTCGGTTGGTTGGTGTGGTCGTATGGCGATGTCCTTACGACGGGACAGTTCCTGGCTGTCCAGCAGAGTGTCGGCCAGAACGTCCTGCATATTGATGCGCAGCCTTTCTATGGGGATGGCTCCGGCTTCGCTGCGGGCCACGAACAACATATCTTCGACCAAGCGGCTCATCTGCTCGGCCTTGACCCGGACGCGTTCCAATGCCGCACGCATGTCTGCGGCTGTCGCGTCCGGGTCGCTCAGCGCTATCTCGGCCTTGCCACGCACGACCGTCAGAGGCGTGCGTAGTTCGTGGCTCAAATCTGCAAGGACACGCGCGCGCCCTTCCGCAAGGTCTTTTTGCCGCGCCGCGGCGTCTTCCAGTTCGATTGTACGGGCCGCCACCTCTGCCTCCAGACCAGATTTTGCGGACAGCAGGGCATTCCGCTGCTGCGCGATCTTGTCCGTCATGGCGTTGAATTGATCGGCCAGGCGACCAAGCTCGTCCCTTTGCGTGATTTCAACGCGGTAGCTGAGGTCACCATTTGCCACCGCATCCGTGCCCTTCGACAGGGCATCAACCGGCCGCAGAACACTTCGAAAGAAGAAAACACCGAGAATAATGACAAGTAGGGCCATCACTGCAACGAGGCCATAGGCGGCGGCGCGCATGCGTTCGATCAGGACGTCCATGGAGGCTATCGCGCCGCCGACCTCCCGGATTTCTCGCGTGACGATTGTCGCCAAAAGGTGATCGAGCGCGTCATCCAGGCGTTTCTCGACATCTTCACGATAGATCCTTCGGGCCGTTTCCTCGTCCCGATTGACCAGAGCGGTACCGATCTGAATGCGCTTTTCTTCGATTTTTTCGACAATTGTGCGCAGCTCGGCCATGACCTTCAGTTCGGCCTCCTCGTCGACCAACTCTTCAAAGTCCCGAATGCGCACAAGCGCTTCGATCTCTGCATGGATGGAGGCTTCCATGGTCTGGATCGCTCCAAGCAGGACATCGTGCGCGGCTTCAACCTCCGACGGTTCGGGGCCAAGGGTCAGAAGTTCGGCAATCTGCTCCGAATAATCGTTTGCCGCGCTCTCCATTGTTTTGACCGCCAAGGTCTGATCGTACGACGCGCGCATCTCTCGCAAGGCTGCGTCGTTGATGCGCAAAAAGACAAGAAGGCTGAGCGCTACGATTCCGGTCAACAGAACGACCAATGCAAGGCTCAGAACGATCTTTGTCCCGAACCTCATGTTCAATGGGCGTTCACGGTTGGTCAGAAATTCACCGGATGCGGCGTGCGATGTGCTGGTTTTGGTCAACATACCCCTAAATACGGCCAAAAGCCGCCAAAACCACCGCCTTCCGGGTTCTCTTAGTGAATTCTAATTTTACGAGGCGGCGGGGGGCGCCTAGCTATCTCTATGAAAGTTTTGTGACAGGAGATGCAGCGAGGATCGCGCTTTGAAGGGTATTTGCGCACCTTTATCTTTGGCTGCAAACGGGGCGTAACCCCATGGTTTTTTGGAAGGATTTTGGCATGCCGCGAACAATCACATCTTCGGCCAAGCGTGCGCCGCGGATCATGCTCTATTCGCATGATACGTTGGGCTACGGACATCTCCGCCGCAACTTGTTGATTGCAAGTGCTCTGTCGGAACTGGATCTGGAACCCGAGATCCTGTTGATCGGTGGCATGCGAGAGGCGGGTGCCTTTGCCCTTCCGCCGCGCACCGATTGCGTGACGCTTCCCGCCTACGCCAAACAGAGCGATGGCAGCTACAGGCCACGAGAGCTTGGAGATGATGTTGGGCGGCTGGCCCGGATGCGCAGTCGTATCATCAAGAGCGTTGCCGCGGGTTTTGACCCCGATCTGATGATTGTCGACAATGTGCCGCGCGGTGCGCAGTTTGAACTGGACAGCACCCTTGCGGCCTTGTCGCGCGAGGGGCGCTGCCGCATTGTGCTGGGCCTGCGCGATGTGATTGACGATAGTCGGGTGGTGCGGCGCCAGTGGTTGCGGCAGCGCAATTTCGAGACAGTGCGTAAGTTCTATGACCAGGTCTGGATCTATGGCGATCCACAACTCTATGACATTCTGAACGATTGTGGCATGGGCGAGAGGTTCGCGGGGCGCGCGCGCTATCTGGGCCTTCTTGATCCTTCTGGGCGCCGCGAAACCAAGCAGGCGGCAATTGATCGAGACACTATCGCCGGCAGCGACCCGCGTCCTTACGTGTTCTGCGCGGTGGGTGGCGGGCGCGATGGTGCGGATCTGTGCGAAGCGTTTGTCCGAGCGCCGATGCCGCCCGGGCATCGCGGTGTCCTCGTGACCGGGACACAGATGCCAGAGACACTTCGGAACGGCGTTTTGCAACATGCGGCGGCGCGCGATGATATGACCGTGCTGCCCTTCGTGCGCGAGCCCATTGCAGCGATGGCAGGAGCGGCCCGCCTGGTTGGCATGGGTGGTTACAACACCACAATGGAATTTCTGACACTCGATGCGCCATCCCTGATCGTCCCGCGTTGCACCCCACGGCGAGAGCAGGTGATGCGCACCACACGGCTGGCAGCGCGCGGTCTGGTTTCGATGCTTTTGCCTGAGGACCTGTCCCCAACATCCCTTGGAGATTGGCTCGTTCATCCTGCGCCACAGCGCGGAGCAGCGCCAGACATGAACGGACTGATCAGGGCCCAGGAAATGGTCCGAGCGATATTGACCGATGAACCAACGGATGCAGCCATCCAGCGCAACCACAAACCCGGACCAGAGCGGTTTGTCTCGGCTGCCTGAAGCCACAACCTCGGAGAAAGGATCAATGCCATGTCATCGACATCGAACTATCCGCCCACATCACGCGTCGGATATGTGCTGAAACGCTATCCGCGGTACTCTGAAACATTCATCGTGAATGAAATTCTGGCGCATGAAGCTGTGGGGCAAGAAATCGAAATCTTCGCTTTACGCCCTGTTGAGGAAACACATTTTCAGGATCAACTCGGTCAGGTGCGCGCGCCGGTGACCCGCTTGCGTGACAAGTTTTCCGGACCCGAGCCGTTCTGGCAGCGTCTGTCTGCGGCATGTGAGGAGCGGCCAGCCGCGTTGAATGTATTGTCCGAGATCGACGGGATTGTATCGGGTCAGGATGTTGCGCAGGCGCTTGATCTGGCGGTTGAGGTTCAACAGCGTGGTGTCACCCATCTGCACGCCCATTTCGGAACCGTGGCCACCTCGGTTGCGCGGCTGGCCGCTGCGATGGCCGGGATCGGGTATTCCTTCACGGCCCATGCAAAGGACATATACCACGACTACAACGCTCCTCAGCATCTCGACCTCAAGTTCAGGGATGCGGACATGGCTGTCACCGTATCCGACTATAACCTTAGATATCTGAGGGACACCTTTGCCGCGCCCCGTGCCGTGCGGGTCTATAACGGCTTGGATCTTGATCGGTTTTCCTGGACAGCGCCTGAACCGCAGGCGCAGGAAATCCTTGCCGTTGGCCGGTTGGTTGAGAAAAAGGGGTTCCATGTTCTGGTCGAGGCACTGCGCATGATGCGCAGTGAGGGTCGGAACGTGACCTGCCGCATCGTTGGCGCGGGTGATGAAGAAGAGCACCTGCGTGCCCAGATCGCAGAGTCCGATTTGGCCCATTGCGTGCAGCTTGAGGGGCCGCGTCCACAAGCCGGGGTGATCAGCCTGATGCGAAACGCGGCCGTTCTGGCCTGCCCCTGCGTCGTTGGCTCGGATGGCAATCGCGATGGCTTGCCGACAGTTCTGCTTGAGGCGATGGCCGTCGGTCTGCCCGTTGTCTCAACCGACGTCGTTGGCATCCCTGAACTCGTCCGCGATGGGGAAACCGGATTGCTGGTTGCCGAGGGTGATCCCGAAGCACTTGCCGCGGCTTTGGCGCGGATGCTCGACGATGTCAGCTTGCGCCAGAGCGTGTCGCAGCAAGCCCGCGTTTTGATTGAACGCGATTTCGACATCGCCAACAGCGCCGGTGCCCTGCGCGCGATCTTTGCCAAGTCGATCGCACGGCGGAACCGCAAGAAGGTGGCCTGATGCACATTGCCTATGTCTGCACCGATCCAGGCATTCCGGTCTGGGGGGCCAAGGGCGCGTCGATCCACGTTCAGGAAATGCTGCGCGCATTCTTGAAACGGGACGCCAAGGTCACACTTTTGACGCCGCGCACCGAGGGCGCGCCGCCGTCCGATCTGGCTGGCGTTGAGCTGCATCCTCTGCCACCCGCGCCAAAAGGCGATGCCGAAAGCCGTGCGCGTGCGCTTCTGGCTACAAACGACACGTTGGCCAACGCGCTGGATATGCTGCAGCCCGATCTCGTTTACGAACGGCATGCGTTGATGTCCTGCGCGGCCATGGAGTGGTCCGCGCGAAATGACCGGCCCGGGGTGCTTGAGGTCAATGCACCCCTCATCGCCGAACAAGCGGCGCATCGGCAATTGGCCCTGCCAGAGCAAGCGGAAACTGCTGCCCAGCGGTCCACACAGGCGGCCCGACTGTCGTGTGCGGTCACGGAACCTGTCGCGCAATATGTGCGGGACATGGGCGGGACGGATGTGATCGTGGTGCCGAACGCAGTGAACCCCGCACGCTTTCCCGCGCCAAGGCCCCGGCCAGAGCGACCGTTTACGGTGGGTTTCCTCGGGTCGATGAAACCTTGGCACGGCTTGAACACTCTGGTTCAGGCCTTTGCCCAGCTTCGGCACGTCGTGCCGGATGCAAGGCTGCTGATTGTCGGGGATGGTCCGGAGCGGGCGCAGATCGAGGTGCAAGTCAGGGAGTATGGTCTGTCAGGTGCCACAGAGATCACGGGGCTGTTGCCTGCCGCAGATGTGCCCTCGGCGCTGGCGCGGATGGACGTCGGGACTGCACCCTATCACGCGATGGAGGATTTCTATTTCTCGCCTCTCAAAATCTACGAATACATGGCTGCCGCGTTGCCGGTTGTCACCACTCACACGGGCGATCTGGCACTGCTTGTGACCGACACTGAAACCGGTCTGATAACGCCACCCGGGGATGCCTATGGGTTGACCCAAGCTCTGGCCCAGCTGGCGGCTGATTTGCCCTGGGCGCAAGCCATGGGCAAGGCTGCGCGTGCCCATGTTCTGGCGCATCACACATGGGATGCCACCGCGGATCATATCCTGACCCGCGCGCTGGATGGCAAAGCGCGGGCGGCATGAGCAAAGCATCTGAAACCTCGGAAGCGGGCCTCGGGCTTGGCGCCGTATTGCGGCGGTTTCGCCCGTATATGCGCGGTCATGTGTTGGCTTTGTGTGGCGCGGTTTGTGCGCTTGTCCTGTCGACCTTGATGCGGTTGGCCGAACCTTGGCCGCTCAAATTTGTCATTGATGCAGTCGTCCCCGTGCCGGGTGCGAACGCACCGGCGGCGACATTGATCGATCCGATGCTGCTGCTTGCGCTGTGTGCCGGGGGACTGTTGCTTGCTGTCCTTCTGCGTGCGGGCTTTCACTATCTTGCAACGATTGTTTTCGCCGTAGTGGGCAACCGAATGCTGACGCGCGTGCGTGCGGACCTGTTCCGGCATCTTCAGTCTTTGTCCATCGGATTTCACACCAAGTCGCGGACCGGCGATCTGACCATACGGCTGGTGAGCGATGTTGGCATGTTGAAGGATGCCATGGTCACAGCGGCCATGCCGCTTCTGGCCAATATCCTGATCTTTGGCGGTATGGTCGGCGTTATGCTCTGGCTCGACTGGCGGCTGGCCCTTGTTGCATTGGCCCCGCTGCCCCTGCTGTGGGTGCTGTCGCGATTGCTGACTGTCCGCATCCGCAAGGTCAGCCGGACGCAACGCAAGCGGCAGGGGGCCCTGGCTGCCACGTCGTCCGAGGCGCTGGCCGGAATCGCTTCTGTTCAGACGCTTGGATTGGAAGAGCACATGAACAAGGCGTTTTCGGGCGCGAACGAAAAGGAAATGCGCGAGGGCGTCAAGGGCGCGCGCCTTACCGCACGGTTGGAGCGGTCGGTCGATGTGCTGGCGGGGTTGGGCCTTGTCGCAGTGCTTTACTACGGAACTTTGCAGGTTCTTGATGCGCGGATCACGCCCGGGGATCTGTTGATCTTTGTCAGTTACCTCAAGCACACATTTCGGCCCGTCCGAGGCTACGCGAAGTACGCCGCGCGCCTGGCAAAGGCCTTGGCCGCCGCAGAGCGGGTTGTCGATCTGCTGGATCGCGAAGACGCTGTGCGCGACAGGCCCGATGCGCGCCCCGCCCCGTCCGATCTGGGCGGCAAACTCGGTTTCGAAAACGTGCACTTTGCTCACCAAGACGGCGCAAAAGTTTTTGATGGGCTTAACCTGACCGTCAACGAAGGAGAGCGCGTCGCGGTGATCGGGCCATCGGGCGCGGGCAAGTCGACGCTTGCAGCGCTCGCCTTGCGTCTTCACGACGTGCAGGACGGGCGTATCACGCTTGATGACACAGACATTCGTGATCTCACGCTGCAATCATTGCGATCCAAGGTTGCGTTTGTGCCGCAGGACCCCCTGATCATGTCAGGGACAGTCCGGGACAACCTTGCCCTTGGCCTTGATCGCGACCCAAATGACTCAGAGCTCGAAGACGCCGCACGTCGCGCTGTGCTGCATGACTTCATCATGTCGTTGCCCGATGGTTATGACACGATGCTGGCCGAACGCGGAGCGACCTTTTCGGGCGGCCAGCGCCAGCGTCTGTCACTCGCGCGGGCCTTCTTGCGCCGGACACCGGTTCTGATCCTTGATGAACCGACCACAGGGCTGGACCGTGAAAGCGCAGCGTCGGTGATTGCAGCGATTGATGCGGTATCTGAAGAGCGTACGACGCTGTTGATCACCCACGACCTCATACTTGCATCGCGGTTTGACCGTATCGCAACGATCTCGGGCGGCGGAGTGGCGGAAACTGGGGATGCATCCGCGTTGCGCGCGGCGGGCGGTTGGCTGGCCGCTGCCGAAGCAAGCTAGTCCGGAGTGACAAACTATGCCGTGGACAGTTGACTTGTCGCCCGTCGATGCAGCCCTGTGTGCGCAGGATCCAGATTTGCCCGGCCTTGGTGCGGTTCTGAACGCCGCGCCCCTCGCCAAAACACTCGGACTGGGTGAGCTGCGCCATAGCTACCTCAAGTACAAACCGGGGACGAATTGCGTCGCAGGGCTTGTCCCTAGGGACGGCAGTCTTGGGGCTTGGGCGGCGATGACGTACCCGCCTGTCCGCTGGCCGGATATCCGAAGCCGCCCAAAGTGGAACAAGAAAGCCCAGAAGGCGGTCTATTTCGATGACGCATTTACAGTGTTTGTTCCGCTGGCATTGGAAAGGCGTTTGCCCAACGCACGCAAATTGTCTGCCGAAAAGTCCCGTGCAGAACTACTGCACAGTCTTGGGCTTTCCCACCACACGCTCAAGATCCTCAGGTACAAGCCCGGGCGCCGGATCGTGTTGCGCGCCGATGGACCAAAGGGGTCACGCGCAGTGTTGAAGCTGCACGCAAGGCAGGCAGACTTCGACCGCGCTGTTGCCGGCGCTGTTTATGCCGAGACCATGGGCGGACCAGCGGTGATCGCAACCTCGCCGACCGACCTGGCAATCGCGACTGCATGGACACAAGGTCATGTGCTTTCGCCACTGTCCGAACCCCGTGATTTCGTCCTGGCGGGGGCAATGCTGGCGAGACATCACGCGGCGGGTGATCCAAAAAATCTGCCTGGGTTGAGCGCCCCCAAGCCGCACCGAACGGTCCGGGCCATAAGCAATCTTCAACCCAGCTTAAAAGCACGGGCACAGTACCTGGCCGAGCGGTTGCCCACGTTGGTGGCAGACGGCATGGTGGCGATTCACGGCGATTTTTCCGCGGATCAGGTGGTGCGGGAGACGTTCGGCACCGTGATCCTTGATTGGGACCGCGCCGCGTGTGGTCCCGCGGCGCGCGATCTGGGAAGTGCATTGGCAAGGCTTGACTTCGACGAGATCGGGGGCCCGCTGACTGAGGACGCGCGTAGGGCTTTGATTGAAGGCTATGCCGCTGTCCGACCACTTCCCAAGGGGGAGAGTATAATTGCACATCGCGCGCATGCTCTGTTCGCGCTTGCTGTCGAAGCGTTCCGCGACCGGAGGCCCGATTGGGACCGCCACCTTGGCGGTGTCCTCGACCGCGTTGAGCAGCTCTGTCAGACGTCTCAGATGCCGAAAGCACCAAGCGCACTGCCCAGTTTGTCCAGCGCGCTTGACCCTGAGCATGTGCACGCTGCTCTGGGCGCAAGGCCCGTGGAGGTTGCACTGGCAAGGCTCAAACCCGGGCGCCGCGCCTTGGTCCGATATGACATGCCGGACGGTAATGTCTTGTTGGGCAAGGTGCGCGCCAAGGGCATCGATCTTTACGCGCCCCGCATTCAGGCAAAACTGCGCTCGGCAGGGCTGGACGGAAGCGACGGGGTCGGTGTCCCGCCGGTGGCAGGCACAGCGGACAGCCTGGCGCTGTGGCTGCAGCAGGTCGTTCCCGGCCGCTCGCTTGGCGATATGTTGGATGATCCAAACTGCGATTGTTTGAACGCGATGCGAGGGACAGGGCGTGCGCTCGCCCGGCTGCATCTCACACCGGCTCAAACCGAACGGCGATGGACGCACGCAGATGAATTGGCTGTTTTGGAGAAGGCGCTGTTAGAAGTAGGTTACAAAGATATTCTGTCTCTTGCCAAAGCGCGACTTGCCCGACTTCCACCGGCGCCGGAAGTCGGGTTGCACCGTGATTTCTACTTCGACCAGGTCCTTGTCGGACCAGACACGGTCTGGTTGGTGGATCTGGATCTTTATGCACAGGGCGATGCCGCAATCGACCTTGGGAATTTCCTGGCTCACCTCGATGAGCTTGCCCTGCGGCGCGGCAACGATGCGGGACACTTTGATGCGCTCGAGGATGCCTTTCTGAGCGGGTATCGCCTCTCTGCGCCATTGCCGGATCCACGCCGCATTGGTTCGTTTCGCTGGATTTCTCTGGCGCGCCATATCGCTATTGCCACACGGTTTCCGGAACGCCGACACACAATTTCGGCTATAGGGACACTGTGTCGGAAAAAGCTGTCGGACGGCACTTAGGCGTCACCCGAGGAGTCTCGGGGGCGCGCGGCGCTCCGGATGCGACTTACAAGGCAATGACTTTGATCACTGAGGTTTCAGGCCGAACACATACGTTTTTGCCGTTGGCCTAATAACAGCGCAAACCGGACATCGGGACTCAAAGCAGTATCAATAGGGTTGGGCCCTCACCGGACCCAGACCGCACGCACATTGATACGAGCCACCTGCCTTACTCCTGGATGCTTTCCAAATAGGCCATCAGGTCAACGATGGGTTGACTGGTCAGGATCGGTTGGCCGGTCTCGGCCTTGATGGCTGTATCCTCGCCTTCGAAGTACCAGCCATAGACCGGCATGGGTGAGCCGTGGCTGACCAGCGGGTCGCGCCCGTCGATCCGCGACACCACGCGTATGATGGGGAAGGTGCCATCGTTGCGGGCCGCAAGGTCAAGCAGGCTCGGCGGTTGGAGCAGGAGGGCCGGACGCATAGGCCCTTTGCCATCTGCTTCGACTCCGTGGCAGGTTGCACAATGGCGCTGGTAGAGCGTGGCACCCGTGCTTATGTCCTGAGCCAGTGCGGTCAGCGGTGCGGTGCATATCAGGGCGAAGGTGGCGATGAGCTGCTTCATGGTCCGTCTCCTGTCTGGTACGCATCACAAGATAAGGGCTGACGGACAGCGCGCTGTGATCTTGATCAATTTTTGACGGATTCTGCTTAGGCGAAACTGGAAAGGGTATTTCACGATGACACCCCTCTTTGCACCGCAAGCCTACAACAATGCGTGGTCGAACTATCGTCTGCATCGCGCATGCGCGGCACTGGACCCGGATGAGCTGACGGCGCCCCTTCCTTCTTTCTTCGGGTCAATCATTGCCACGCTCAATCATATCCTGATTGTCGACCTGTTCTATGTGTCGGCGCTGGAAGGTGCCTGTGTCGGTCCGGCTGCCTTTGTCGAGGAGGTGCCGCATCCCGATATGTCCATCTTGCGCGCGGCGCAGCGTGATGTGGATCGCCGCCTGATTGCGGTCACCGAGGACGCGACCTTGTCGGACCCTGCGCGCCTGATTCAGATAGCGCGCGACCGCGGCGTTCAGGAGGAGCGGTTCGATCGTACTTTTCTACACTTGATCCAGCATCAGATTCATCATCGCGGTCAGGTCCATGCGCTTTTGAGTATGACCCCGGTTCCACCGCCGCAGTTGGACGAGTTTTATATGGCTTGGGACGACGACGCGCAGCGCCGCGCGCCGGACTTGACCGATATGGGTCTCAGCGACGCTGACATTTGGGGCGGACGTTAAGCCGTGCGCCGATAAGCTTTCAGCCAGTCGTTGATTGCAGTGGCGGACCGGCGCGGGCCATTGCCGGACATGTAGGCCTCGACCAGCGGATAGGGGGCGCTGGCATCGTGGAAGGTCAGGATCGGGCGGGCTGTGTCCGAGAAATCGTCAACCTCGGCGCGGCGCACGGCCTCGAGTCTGTAGACGGCGTTTTTGTATTTGAAGAGTGTGCGGCGCTGGACGGTCACGGTTCCCGCATGCGCGTCAAAGATGACCTGATCGCGCTTGATGGCCATTGCGAAGATCCCCAGCGGCACACCTGCGCCCAGCAGCACAGTCAGCAAGCCGCTGGTTTCCCCGGCGGCCATCAGAACAAGGCCTGCCGCTGCGCAGGCGACGATGCAGATGATCAACGCACCGCCAAGCAGCCACGGCGCATGTGCCAGGATCAATTGCGTCGGCATGTTGCGTAGAACAGTCATGTCTTGACGCTATCCGCACTGTAGCGCGGCCCGCAATGGTAAGCCCGCCCCGCAAGTGATGCTTGGGGGCGGGGTGATGGTAACAGATGCCTGTTTGTCAGGCTGCGAGTTTCTCGATCTCGGCCTTGGCGTCTTTGACTGCCGCGTCGCCGTTGGCCATGACGCGGTCTGCGGCGATCACTTCGACATCATGGATGCCGATAAAGCCCAAGACGTGTTTCAGGTAGCCGGTGGCAAAGTCGATGTCACTGCCGACGGGTGTGCCGCCAGTGGCCACGGCAATGATCGCCCGTTTGCCTTCCAGCAGGCCAACGGGCCCGGTCTCACTGTACTTGAAGGTCAATCCGGCACGGGCAACCAGGTCGATCCAAGCCTTCAGCGCTGCGGGAACGCCGAAATTATAGACGGGTGCGCCGATGACGATGGTGTCCGCGGCTTTCAGTTCTTCCACGAGGCTGTCGGACAGGGCCAGTGTATCGCGCTGTGTTGCGTCGCGGTCATCCGAGGGTGTGAAGTTGGCGTTCACCCATGTTTCGTTGATGTGCGGCAGGGCTTCGGTCAGGTCGCGGCGGATCACGTCGCCGCCCAGTTTCGCGACGATGTCGGCCGTCAGGTCACGGGTCACGGAGCCTTGGGTGCGGGCGGAGCTGTCAATGTGCAGGATGGTCATGGTCGGGTCCTTGGTAAGGGATGTATGTGTCGTGTGCCGGTAGAATTGGCCCTTGCAAATTCGAACGCAATTCCTGAAACTCAACAGCATCTGTTAGGATTTGCACAAAGAGTTTTTGGCCGATGGACAATTGGGACGAGATCAAGACCGCCTATCAAGTGGCCCGCATGGGCACGGTGAGCGGGGCGGCCGAGGTTCTGGGCGTCCACCACGCCACCGTCATCCGCCACATCGACGCCCTTGAGGGGCGGTTGGGCGTCAAACTGTTTCAGCGCCATGCCCGCGGCTACACCCCGACCGAGGCGGGCGATGATCTCTTCCGCGTGGCGCAGGCCACCGATGACCAGTTCAGTCAGCTTGTCGGGCGTATCAAGGGGCGCG
This sequence comes from uncultured Tateyamaria sp., assembly GCF_947496075.1. Lineage (GTDB taxonomy): Bacteria > Pseudomonadota > Alphaproteobacteria > Rhodobacterales > Rhodobacteraceae > Tateyamaria. Next base: position 66,757 of record NZ_CANMBJ010000004.1, on the reverse strand, counting down.
GGACCGAAGTGTCCGGTGAGCTGGTTGTCACGTCGCTGGTGAACATGGCGCCCCGCATGGCGCCCGTATTGACCGAATTCCAGCACAAGCATCCCGACGTTGTTGTGCGTTACCTGACGGGAGAGCGCCTGTTCCGCCTTGAATATGGTGAGGCGCATGTGGCGATCCGTGCAGGCAATGCGCCGGATCAGCCGGACAATGTCGTTCAGCCCTTTGTGCGTCAATCGATGGGGATATATGCAACCAAGGCCTATGTCGCGGAACACGGACATCCCGAAGATATTGGGAAGGCCAAGGGGCACCGTTTTGTCAGTCACGACTCTGCCGACAACCGCGCGCCGTTCCACAAGTGGTTGCGCAGCCAGGTGTCAGAGGACGATATCACCTTTCGCTCAACCGATGTGCGCGCGCTTGAACAGGCGGTGCTGGCCGGGGCAGGCATCGGGTTCCTTTCTGTGCTTGAGGCGCGGGCCAATCCCAATCTGGTCGAAATCATTCCCCCGCGCGAGGATTGGTCGTCACCGCTGTGGCTGGTGACCCATGTTGATCTCCACCGCACCAACAAGGTTCAGGCGTTCCTGACCTTCCTCAAGGAAAAATCCAAGGATTGGCACGTCCTGTGAACGCGGGACTGCGCGGCCATGCGGCCATGTTGCTGTTTTCGGCGCTGGTTGCCGGATCCTTTTCGTTGGGCGCCATGGCGGCCAATGAAATCGCGCCCGCCGCCCTGAATGCGGCGCGCTTCTGGATCGCGGCCCTGGTGATTGGGGTGGCCGTGGTGATGCGGGGTGGCGTGCCACGTTCGGCCTTGCAGGCACCTTGGCGCTACGCGCTGCTGGGCGGGCTTTTTGCCATATACTTCGTGCTGATGTTCGAGGGGCTGAAAACGGCAGCACCCGTCAGTGCAGCGGCTGTCTTTACACTTACCCCGGTCATGTCAGGCGTCTTTGGCTATGTCTTGCTGCGCCAGATCACGACACCCCGCATGGCGTTTGCCCTTGCTGTCGGGGCGGCGGGCGCGCTTTGGGTGATCTTTCGGGCAGACCTGCCGGCGTTGTTGGCGTTCGAGGTCGGGCGCGGCGAGATTATTTATTTCTTCGGTTGTGTCAGTCACGCGATCTATACGCCGATGGTTCGCAAGATGAACCGGGGGGAGCCCGCGGTCGTGTTCACCTTTGGCATGCTGATTGCGGGGGCCGTTTTGCTGACGCTATGGGGGTGGCGCGATCTGGTGGCGACGCCATGGGCGGACTTGCCCGGCATTGTGTGGGTGACCCTTGTCTATGTGTCGCTCTTTGCGTCAGCGGCGACCTTTGTACTGCTGCAATTTGCAACCCTGCGCCTGCCGTCGGCCAAGGTCATGGCCTATACGTACCTCACGCCCAGTTGGGTGATCCTGTGGGAGGTTGCGCTGGGCAATGGCGTGCCGCCGGGCGTCGTTTGGGTTGGCGTGGGGCTGACCATCGTCGCCTTGTCCCTGTTGTTGAGGGATGAAGAGCGCGCCTAGAGAAACCCGTTCTCGGACAAGGCTGTCCGCAGCGTATCTACGCAGAGTGGTGCAGGTGTTTCACCGGTCAGGGGGCGTTGGCGCGGGTCGATGACAACCGGTTTCGGGCCTGCAAAGCTTTGCATTTGGGTGGAGAGATAAGACAGCATCTCGCGCCGGTTGCGGCGCATGAAGATCGCTGCACGTGCGTCTGATCGCATTGCAAATGGCGCAAGGTGGAATGCCGATCCGTCCGACCCGACGATGCTGCGTGCGGCGCGGATAACGCCAAGCTGTGTTTCGAGCGGGTGCTTTTGCGGATGGAAGACGAAATATCCGGCCTCTTCCATCATTGCCTCGATCTCGTCTTCGCGATCAACGCGCTGGTGGTCGCGCTTCAAACCTGTGCGTGACACATAGAGTTTCTCGGGGCCGTCCACTTTGATCTGCGCAAATCGCTTCTGCGTGTATGCGCGGAATTCCGGCGTACCGGTCAGCCAGGGGCCATGGCCGAACCCCGGTGTCGGCAAGACCAGCCTGTCGATTTGGGTCGGTGTTCTTATGACGCGCAACGGGATGCCATCGCAGAACCGGTCAACAACGGGGGCCAGAATACCGCTCAGAACGGGTTCCATATGCATGTGCGCGCGCGTCGGAACGACCAAACCATCCGGTGGGGTATCAAGGTGATCGAGCGCCCATAGACGCACGAGGCTTTCCAGCATGAAGTGGCCAAAATGCGTGTGTCCAAACCCGGCATAGAGATGTGTGCCCGGCAGATGGTCTGCCGCAGGTTCCAGAGGTGGGGCGGCGCTCACCCGTCCGCGGGACAGGCGGGCCTGTGACAGGGGCAAGAATGACCCGCGCCTGTCGAACACACCGTGCGGGGTATCGTCACCCTCGACCATGTTGGGCATGACAAGCGCGGCCCGCACCATGCGAACGCGCGCTGGTGGCAGAGTATCCGGCAGCTGGGTCGTGACATCGGTCAGAGCGGGTCACCCTCTGACAACTCTGCGGCGAGAAACCGTTCGAACGCATCCATGTTCACAGGTTCGAACTGGCCGAAGCCCTGCATCCAGACCGAGGCCCCGCGCATGGCGTCGGGGTCCAGCTTGCACCATTTTACGCGCCCGCGCTTTTCCTGCTGGATCAGCCCGGCGCGTGTCAGGATCGTCAGGTGCTTGGAGATCGCAGCAAGCGACATCTCGAACGGTTCGGCCACGTCGGTGACGGCCATGTCATCCTCGAGCAACATCGTCAGGATCGCCCGCCGGGTTGGGTCGGCGAGTGCGGAAAAGACGGTGTCTAGCGGATCGGCCATGGCCTGTCATACCGGGCACCGGGGCCAAGGGGAAGCGATCAGAGATATGGGTGTCTGCTTTCACGCGAGGGCCAGCGGTGAGACATGAGCGCGCGTTGATGCGGTGTCAGCCCGATATCGCGTGCGATTTGGTCAGTCATCGGCGGCAACGCGGTGCCCTTGGTTGGTTTGATCTTGCGCTTGGATTGCATGAAATTCGCACAAGTGGAGAGGGCGCGCAAAAGCGCGTTTTGACGGATGGTAAGCATGAGAAGCCTCGTGTGTTGAGGAATGCTTGCAGTTTGCCCGAACTTCGGCATTGCCACAAACAGAGTTCCCTGACATCACTTGTGCAGTTTTTGCACAGGTGAGCGATATGGCCCGCACATTGCCTCCGCTAAACGCGCTGCGCGCCTTTGAAGCGGCCGCCCGCCACGAAAGTTTCAGCCGTGCGGCAGAAGAATTGGGCGTGAGCCATTCGGCCATCAGCCGCCATGTGCGGGGTCTGGAGGCGCGGCTGGGGGTCCAGTTGTTCCGGGATGTGTCCCGCGGTGTCGCGCTGACCGCCGAGGGCGGCCATTACATGCAGCGGATCCGCCCGGCCTTTGATGTGATCGCGGAAGCGACCGAGGGCTTGGCAGACACGCCAGCGGGGCGCGTGGTGGTCAACAGTGAACCGCTTTTCGCAACCAAGGTGATCGCGCCGCTGCTCCGAAAGCTTCAAAACGATCTGCCGGAGATTGAGTTGCGTCTGATCGCTTCGGATCAATTGGCGGATTTGGATAGGTTCGAGGCGGATATGGCCATCCGCTTTGCCCACAAGGGCGTCCTGGATGTGCCATCGGACTTGATCAGCGATGCAAAGCTGTTTCCCTACGCCGCCCCGGGGCTAGTTCCCGACAATCGCATCCGCGTCGAACATTTGGGTCAGTATCAACTGTTCAGAGATCGGCACGAACTTGTCTGGACGAAATGGTGCGCGATTGCCGGGTTTGATCCCGCCCTTGTCAACGAGGGGGAGTGGCGTGCGCGCATGCCGCTTGCGTTCGAAGCGGCGATACACGGTGCCGGTCTTTATATGGGGTCGGCGGATTGTGCGGCTGTGGAGGTTGTATCCGGGCGTTTGGTGCGCCTGTCGGATGTCGGATTTCGGCTGGGGGCGTTCCATCTGCTGACCAGTGGACAAGCGGGGCGGCGCAAGGCCGTCCGATCCGTGCGCACATGGCTGCTGGATCATACACGGGCGCTGCGCTCGGATGAAAATCAACCAGATGGTTGAATGACGGAATTGGCTCAATTTGCCGGTTTCGGAAGGTGCGGCGGGTTGTCCTGCGTCGAAGGGATTCGAAGAATATATAATTAAAACAAAGGGTAATGTGGTATTTTCGGCGCGTTCGCCCTGCGTTGACTCGCGTCGCCCCGCGCCATATCCAAACCTCGAACCAAATGACGGGATGAAAGGCGCGTGACCGACCCCGAAGACGCAGACCGACTGAAGGCCCTGAGCGCCAAAATCGACGCTGTTAAGGAAGAGCACGCCCCGAAACCTCGCACACCGGATCATCACTCTCAGGCTCAGCTGGCCTGGCGGATGGTGATTGAGCTAGTGGCCGGTCTGGGGATCGGGTTTGGCATGGGATACGGGTTGGACGCACTGTTTGGCACCTCTCCGTTTCTCATGATCATATTTATTTTTCTGGGCTTCGCGGCCGGTGTCAAAACAATGATGCGCAGCGCGAAAGAGGTTCAGAGCATGCGAGAGGCCGAAGAGGCCGACAAGGATGACGCCCCGCGGGGCTAGGACGGAGAAAGCCGGATGGCAGACGAAGCGCACGGTGAAGGTGGTGGCCTTTCATTCCACCCGATGGATCAGTTCGAAGTCAAACCGTTGTTCGGTGGTGGCTATGACGTGCATTGGTACACCATCACCAACGTGACGCTGTGGCTGGCCCTTGCGATCCTTGCGATCATCGGCCTGATGGTTCTGACCACGTCCAAGCGCGCCACTGTTCCGGGCCGCGGCCAATCCATTGCCGAACTGATGTATGGCTTTGTCTACAAGATGGTCGAGGATGTGACCGGCAAGGACGGGATCAAGTATTTTCCCTACATCATGACGCTGTTCATGTTCATCCTCTGTGCCAACTTCCTTGGCCTGATCCCGATGTCGTTCACGACCACGTCGCATATCGCCGTCACCGCAATCCTTGGTTTTGGTGTGTTCTTCGCCGTCACCATACTGGGGTTTGTCAAAAACGGCGCTTCGTTCCTCGGGCTATTCTGGGTTTCCAGCGCGCCGCTGCCGCTACGTCCCGTTCTGGCAGTGATCGAGATCATTTCTTATTTCGTGCGTCCCGTCAGCCACTCCATTCGTCTTGCTGGCAACATGATGGCGGGCCACGCGGTTCTGAAAGTGTTCGCTGGCTTTGCCCAAGTCGCAGCTATCGCGCCTGTCGCCATCATTGGCGTTATGGCGATCTACGGGCTCGAAGTGCTGGTGTCGGCCATCCAGGCTTACGTCTTCACAATCCTCACATGCGTGTATCTCAAGGACGCATTGCACCCGCATCACTAATGAATGGCGGGGCTGATCCCGCCGGACACATCTACTAACTTCCAATCGTAAGGAGAATTCTCATGGAAGGTGAACTCGCACACATCGGCGCAGGCCTGGCAGCAATCGGTTCCGGCGCAGCCGCTATCGGTGTGGGCCACGTCGCTGGCAACTTCCTCGCTGGCGCTCTGCGCAACCCATCGGCAGCCGCCGGTCAGACCGCGACCCTGTTCATCGGCATCGCCTTTGCAGAAGCCCTGGGGATCTTCTCGTTCCTCGTCGCTCTGCTGCTGATGTTCGCCGTCTAAGCTTCTCTGGCGACATTCCTTACGGTTGGGCGGCGTGATACAGTCACGCTGCCCGATGTATGGCTCGCAATTCGGCCCTGATCGCAGGGCTACCTCAGGGGAACGACTGTTATGGCAGAAAATACAAACGCTGCAGGTGAGGTGGCTCTTGGCGCGCCTCCGGGTATGCCGCAGCTGAACGTGGGAACCTTCGACAACCAGGTGTTCTGGTTGCTTGTGACCCTCGTCGTTATCTATTTCGTGCTGTCGCGCGTGGCCCTGCCGCGGATCGCGGCCATCCTTGCCGAACGGCAGGGTACCATTACGAATGACATCGCCGCGGCCGAAGATCTGAAGGCCAAGGCGGAGGCGGCCGAGGCGGCCTATGACAAGGCACTGGCCGACGCACGTGCCGAAGCGCAACGCATCGCGGGTGAAACCAAGGCGGCCATCCAGGCCGATCTGGACGTCGCCATCGAAAAGGCGGACGCAGAGATTGCTGCCAAGGCGGCCGAGAGCGAAAAGGCGATTGCCGACATTCGCGCCGGAGCGCAGGAAGCCGTCAAAGTGGTGGCCAAGGACGCCGCCAAGGACATCGTGGCCCTCATGGGTGGCAAGGCCGATGCCAAATCCATCACGGCGGCTGTCACAGCCCGGATGAAAGGTTAAGATCATGCGTTATCTCACCCTGACATCGCTGGCCGTTCTGGCTGCTGGTCCGGCCATGGCCGCATCGAAAAACCCGTTCTCGGCGGATTTCTGGAAGCTGAGCAACACGGACTTCATCGTTCTGGTTGCCTTCATCCTGTTCATCGCTGTCCTGTTCTATTTCAAGGTGCCCGGCATGATCTCGAAAATGCTGGACGACCGCGCAAGCGGCATCCAGTCCGAGATCAATGAAGCCCGCGCCCTGCGTGAAGAAGCACAGACTTTGCTGGCGTCATACGAGCGTAAGCAGAAGGAGGTGCAGGGACAGGCGGACAAGATTGTCGAGCAGGCCAAGAAGGACGCGGAAGCTGCCGCCGAACAAGCGCGTGCGGACCTGAAAGTGTCCATCGAGCGCCGCCTTGCTGCAGCGACGGATCAGATTGCTTCTGCCGAAGCTGGTGCCGTCAAAGAGGTGCGTGACACCGCTGCTGTGGTCGCTGTGCAAGCCGCACGTGACGTGATCGCCAAGCAGATAACGGCAACGGACGGCAACAAGCTGATCGACGACGCCATTGCCGAGGTAGACGCACGTCTGCACTGACGGGTCGACACCGCAACCAATTGAAAACCCCGGGCAAATGCACCGGGGTTTTTTGTTTCTTCTGACTGGAAATACGGCGGGGAGGCGCGTGAGCGGCGGGGCAGAGCCCCTAAAAAATATCGTCGCGCGCAGCGCGTCCTTTGGATTACATTCCGGTTTCGTGATCCAGCCTTTGTCTGGCGATCTCTTCGTTGTGTTCGGCCTTTTGCTGATCGCGGAGCGCCCGCTCAACATAGTCCAGATGCGCATGCACAGCCGTCCGCGCCGTGTCGGGTTCGCGGCCCTGTAGCGCTTCGTTGATCTGGCGGTGCTGGTCCAGTAGGGCCTGCCGTGTCGTGCGTTGCTTGAACATGATCTGCCGGTTGTAGAACACACCGTCCCTAAGCAGCTGGTACATCGACCGCATCATGTGGAGCATGATGACGTTGTGGCTGGCTTCGATGATCGCCATGTGGAACTGCGCATCAAGCTGCGCCTCTTCCTCTCCGTTGCGCTTGGGATGGGCGGCTTCCATCTTTTCGAACACCTTCTGCACGACCGCCAGATCCGTGTCTGATGCAAGCCGCGCCGCGCGCTCTGCGGCCAGTCCTTCCATGTCCCTGCGGAAGCTGAGGTAGTCGAAGACCGCCTCGTCATGGCGGGCGAAAAGTTCGGTCAAGGCAGGGGCAAAGGCCGATCCCAGAACGTCGGCCACATAGACTCCGGCACCGGGTTTCGCCACCAACAGGCCTGTTTCCTGCAGGGTCCCGATGGCGTCACGCAGAGAGGGGCGGGAGACGCCCATGCGCTCGGCCAGCTCGCGTTCGGGGGGCAGCCGTTCGCCGGGCCGCAGGATGCCGCGCAGGATCAATTGCTCGATCTGCCGGATTACGGCGGCGGAGAGTTTGTCGGGTTGGACAGGGCGAAAGGGCATGAGGACTCCGGTCGAATTGGTAAAATCATATGACCAATGGCCCGGGGGTGCAATTGCGTGAATGTGCCCTGAGTCGGTGCCCGCATTTACCCTGTTTTCATGGAGATTACCGCCCAAAACAGGGTGTCACCCCCCGTGCAGCATCCGTACACCCCCTGTACACCCCAAACGGACGCAGGAGCGGAGATTAACGCAACGCACGCTGCATGCATTAATCCATTCTTAACCGTAGGCCTGCTCATGTACGCAAATGCGTTGGATACTGCCCTTCCTGATGGCGTTGGCCGCCTGCAACACGCCCAGTCCCCATTTTCGCGGCTTGCCCGCCACGACGGTCACTGTTGACGGATCAACCTTTGATGTGCGTGTCCGGGGGCGTCTGGCCGAGGCGTTGCGCACGAATATGGAGTACGCCCCCCGCTTTGGCCCGATCCGTCACCGCGCGGCCAAGGCCATGGAGTTGGTGAGCGGCTGCAAGGTCAAGGAAGTGCGGGGCGATCAGGCGCTGGCCACTGGCATCCTGGATTGCGGCAAGGGTGGCCCACCGATTGATCGGCTGAAGCCACAAGGCGAATACAGCTGTTACACGCTGGACAGCTATGTCAGCCCAGCGACGCATGAACTCGTTTTGGACGTGGATTGCACCGTCATCTGAAGTCACAAACCGCAATATCTTGTGGATAACCCGCGGCATCCCGCACATTCTGGGGTGTTGGCGTTGACAGGGCTGCGGAACACCGTCCACGATGCCACTCCAGTGAGACTCAGGCCAGAGGTGCGCGCTTGCGCTTTTCGAAACTCAGACTGACGGGCTTTAAGTCCTTTGTGGATCCCACCGATCTGATCATCGCGGATGGGCTGACCGGTGTTGTGGGTCCGAATGGGTGCGGCAAGTCGAACCTGCTGGAGGCGTTGCGCTGGGTGATGGGCGAAAACCGCCCCACCGCGATGCGTGGCGGCGGTATGGAAGACGTGATCTTTGCCGGTGCGGCCACGCGGCCTGCCCGCAACTTTGCCGAGGTCAGCCTGCATATCGACAACTCCGAGCGTCTGGCCCCGGCGGGGTTCAACGATCAGGATGTGCTTGAGATCGTGCGCCGGATCACGCGGGATGTGGGCAGCGCCTACAAGACCAACGGCAAGGATGTGCGGGCGCGCGATGTGCAGATGTTGTTTGCCGATGCCTCTACGGGCGCGCATTCGCCAGCGCTGGTGCGGCAGGGGCAGATTGCCGAGTTGATCAACGCCAAGCCCAAGAACCGGCGCCGGATTCTGGAAGAGGCAGCGGGCATTTCGGGCCTCTATCAACGGCGGCACGAGGCCGAGTTGAAGCTGAAGGGTGCAGAACAGAACCTCGCCCGCGTGGATGATGTGATTGAACAGTTGGCGGCGCAGTTGTCCCAACTGGCGCGGCAGGCACGACAGGCGGCGCGCTATCGCGAGATTGGTGACAGTCTGCGCAAGGCCGAGGGGCAGTTGCTGTATCGTCGCTGGCGCGAAGCGGATGATGCGCGCGCGGCTGCGGATGAGGAATTGAAGGGCCGGACAACTGCGGCGGCGCAAGCCCAGGGGGCTGTGCAGGTGTCGACCAAGGCGCGGCAGACTGCTGAGGATGCCTTGCCCCCCATGCGCGAGGAAGACGCGATTGCGGCTGCCGTGTTGCAGCGTCTGGCCGTCCAGCGCGACACGCTGTCCGATCAGGAGCATCAGGCAGAGCAGGCGATTGAGACCCTTGAGGGGCGCATTGCCCAACTGGCCCGAGACATCGAACGCGAAGGTGGGTTGAACAAGGACGCCGGCGAGACCATCGAACGACTTGAGTGGGAAGCAGCCGAGATTGCCAAGGCGAGCGAGGGCCACGAGGGATTGCTGGCCGCGGCCGCCGAGGCGGCGCGCGAGGCCGGGCAGGTTTTGCAGGCCCGCGAGGGCGATCAGTCTGACAAGACCGAGGATGTGGCCCGCTTGGCGGCCCGCCACGGGTCTGCCCAGCGTTTGTTGGAAGACAGCCGTAAGGTTGAGGCGAAATCAGAGGCCGAGGCCGAGAAGGCGCGAGCCGCCGTGGCGACCAGCCGGGCGGCGCTGGACAAGGCGGGTGTAGATTTCGAGGCTGCACAGGCTGCCGCGACCGAGGCCGAGGCCACGGCTAAACGTGCCGATGCAGCTTTGATTTCAGCCGAGGAAGCAAGGGCCGAGACCCAGTCGCGCGAGGCGGATGCACGGGCCGAGCGGTCCGAGGCCGAGGGCGAGATGAATGCCCTGCGCGCCGAGGCGGGTGCGCTGGCCAAGCTGGTGGAGCGGGACACGGCCGAGGGTGGTCAGATTCTGGACCGCTTGCAGGTGCAGCAGGGGTTCGAAAAGGCGCTTGGTGCGGCTTTGGCGGATGATCTGCGTGCGCCAGAGGTCGATGCAGATGGTCCGTCGGGGTGGGCGGTGTTGCCCCCGTACGATACTGATCAGCCCTTGCCGGACGGTGTCACGGCCCTGACCCAGCACGTGTCGGTGCCGGATGTTCTAGTCCGTCGGATGTCGCAGATCGGGTTGGTTGAGGCGGACGATGCGGCCCGTTTGCAGCGCTTGTTGAAGCCCGGTCAGCGGCTCGTGTCGCAGGAAGGCGATGTGTGGCGCTGGGATGGGTTCCGTGCCTGGGCCGAGGATGCGCCGAGTGCGGCGGCCTTGCGCTTGCAGCAGTTGAACCGGCTGGAAGAGTTGAAGCAGTCGCTGGAGCGTGCCACGTCCCGCGCAGATGGGGCGCGGCAGGCGCATGAGGCGCTGACGGCCCGCATGGCCGAGTTGACCGAGGCCGACAAGCAGGCCCGCCATGCCCGCCGTGAGGCTGATCGGATGGTGGCGGATGCTGCCCGTGCACTGAGCCGGGCAGAGGCGGATCGCAACCTGGCCGAGGGGCGGTTGGAGTCCCTTGGTCTTGCGGTGACCCGCCATGAAGAGGATGCGATGGCCGCCCGTGCCCGCGTGTCCGAGGCGGAGACGGCGTTGGCCGACTTGCCTGATCTGGAGGTGGCGCGGGCCGAGGTTGAGGACCTGCGCATGACCGTCGAGGCGGCCCGCATCACCATGATGTCGCGCCGGTCGGCCCATGATGATCTGCGCCGCACGGGTGAGGCGCGTGTGAAGCGCGCGCAAGAGATCACCAAGGAAGTGAGCGGCTGGAAGCACCGCTTGGAGACGGCGGAGCGGCGCACGGCGGAGCTGGTGGACCGAAAGGTCACGTCGGAGGCCGATCTGAAGACGGCGCAGGCGGCGCCTGCCGAGTTGGCCGCCAAGCGTGAGGCGCTGAGCGAAGAGATTGCGCGGGCCGAGGCCCGCAAGGCAGAGGCCGCCAACGCGTTGTCCGAGGGTGAGGGCGTGTTGCGCGATGCGACGCTTGCCGAGCGTGAAGCCGAGCGTTTGGCCTCTGAGGCGCGCGAGGCGCGGGCGCGGTCCGAGGCGCGGGCAGAGGCGGCGGGCGAGACCGTGTCCTATGCCGCCGAGCGGATTGCTGAAGAGCAGCAGATGACGCCGAACCAGTTGCTGACCGCGCTGGATGTGACACCGGACCAGATGCCGGGTGCGGAGGCGTTGGAGACCGAGGTGGGGCGCCTGAAGCGTCAGCGTGATGCGCTGGGTGCGGTGAACCTGCGGGCTGAGGAAGACGCCAAGGAAGTGCAGGAAGAGCATGATACGCTTGTCAGTGAAAAGGCCGATTTGGAAGAGGCCATCAAGACCCTGCGCAGCGGCATTGCGAGCCTGAACCGAGAGGGGCGCGAGCGGTTGCTGACCGCCTTTGAGCAGGTGAATTCGAACTTTTCGTTGCTGTTTACCCACCTTTTTGGTGGCGGTGAGGCGAATTTGGTCATGGTCGAAAGCGAGGACCCGCTTGAGGCGGGCCTTGAGATCATGTGTCAGCCGCCCGGCAAGAAACTGTCGACGCTGAGCCTGCTGTCGGGTGGGGAACAGACGCTAACGGCCATGGCGCTGATCTTTGCCGTGTTCTTGGCGAACCCGGCGCCGATCTGTGTGCTGGACGAGGTGGACGCGCCGCTGGACGACGCGAATGTGACGCGTTTCTGCGACCTGCTGGACGAGATGTGCCGCCGGACCGATACGCGGTTCCTGATCATCACGCACCATGCCGTGACGATGGCGCGGATGGATCGGTTATTTGGGGTAACGATGGCCGAGCAGGGCGTGAGCCAGTTGGTGTCGGTGGACCTGAAGAAGGCGGAGACGCTCGTTGCGTGAGGCGGTGAGTCGTGCGTGCAACCGCTTAACTCAGACTGGTCTTTCGCTTTTACCGTAAACGTGCGCAGTCACAGGCGATCAAGCAACGCCTGCGTTGGCCAAGCGTCGGCGGGTAAGCCCAGGCGCGTCTGTTCGGCTTGAACAGCCGCCCGCGTTCCAGCGCCGAGGATGCCGTCGATCTTGCCCACGTTGTATCCGCGTGCCTGCAGCTTGGTTTGCAAGCGTTTCATCTGATCGGCGCCAAGCCCGAGCTCGGGGTTACCTGCGTCATAGACCTGCGCGCCACCTAGGCGGGTTGCGAAATAGGCGGCGGTCAGGACATATGTGAATGACTGGTTCCACTCGAAATACACATCGAAGTTGGGATAAGCGAGGAAGGCCGGCCCCTTGCGTCCCTGAGGGAGGATGAGAGAGCCAGGCAGGTCTACCAGTGTTCCGCTGCGCGCCTCCACGCCCATGGCTTGCCATTGTGCCACGGATTGCGGTTTGCCCGCCCCGCTCAGGCTCCAATCCATGTCGGTAGGCACGGTGACTTCCTGCAGCCACGGCTCGCCCGCGCGCCAGCCGAAATGCTGAAGCATCTTGCCGCCGGAAAGCAGGGCATCCGGTGCCGAAGATTTGAGCCGCACCGCCCCGTCGCCATCGCCATCGACACCGTTTTCGATGATGTCGGCAGGCAGCATTTGCACCATGCCAATCTCACCTGCCCATGCACCGGTCGTGCGCTGCGGGTCAAAATCCCCCTGCGCAAACAACTCCATCCCTGCGAATACCTGCGGGCGGAACAGCTCTGGCCTGCGACAGTCATGTGCCAGTGTGACGAGTGCGTTGGCGGTGTTGAAGTCACCCTGAAACGCACCGTAATCTGTTTCGAACGCCCAGAAGGCCAGCAGGACGTTTCGGTCCACGCCATAGTCCCGCTCGACCCGTTCAAACACAGAATCCCATTGCCGTGCCTTAGCCTTGCCCGCGTTGATGCGGTTTTGCGAAATCAAGCGACGGGAAAAGTCGATGAATGGGCGTTGGAATACGCCTTGGGCACGGTCGGCGCGCAGGACCGCCGGATCCTGACGCACAGAGGCGAGAAAACGATCTGCTGTTTCGGCGGATATGCCGCGCGACACCGCTTCTGATTTCAGGCCGTCCTTGAAAGCAGAGAAGCTGCCGCCACAGCTCGCCAGTCCCAGCCCGGGCAGGGTGGCCACTGCGGCCACGGCAACGACCTGTTTCAAAAAACGCATATGAAAAATCCTAAAATACCAAGAATACCGACAACCAGACCCCAAGTTTTCCACACCATAGATATGGCGGTGTCAATGTCGGTCGGGTTCAGGTCGCGTCTGCCGCGGCCATTGACCCATGCGAGGTCTTCGACCTGTCCGTGGTAGCTGCGCGGTCCGGCCAGCGCGATGTTCAGGGCGCGGGCCATGGCGGCCTCGGGCCAGCCCGCATTCGGTGACCGGTGCAGGCGCGCGTCCGATTTGATCTTGTGCCATTGTGATGCGGCGCCTCCGACAAGAGCAATCAGCGCGCCCGTCAGCCGCGCGGGTATCCAGTTCAACACATCGTCAAGACGTGCGGCTGCCCAACCGAATTCTGCGTGGCGCGGGGTCAGGTAGCCCACCATGCTGTCCGCCGTGTTGACCACCTTGTAGATCAGGATGCCGGGCACCCCGCCGATCAGGAACCAGAAGGCCGGGGCAATCACGCCATCGCTGAAGTTTTCAGACAGGCTTTCGATCCCGGCGCGTGTGACTTGCGAGGATGAAGACGTGCTGACATCGCGGCTGACGATCATGCGGATGGCGCGGCGGCCTTCGGCAACGGATTGTCGGAGCCCGTGCGCAACGGCAGCCACATGCGAGACGAGGGATCGATGAGCGAGCAGGATGGCGGTCACGATCATTTCGGCGACCCAGCCAAGTTGGGTGATCATCCACCCAAAAGCAGCGGCGGCAATGACAAGCAGGGCGATGGCAAACAGGCCCTTGGCCCGTGCGCTGGGTTCGCGGTTCCATCTTGCGTCCAAAGCGCCGATCGCCTGTCCCATGAGGACCGCCGGGTGCGGCGCCCGCGACCAAAGCCAGCGCGGCTCACCCGCGACGGCGTCAAGGCACATTGCCAGCGCAAGGATGAGCAGGCCGTTCAAAGCGCAGCCTCGACCCGTGCCCAATCTTGTGCCGCAGGCAGTCCAAGGCGCAGCCAGCGTGTGCTGTAAGGAAAGATGCGGCTCCAGATATGGGCCTGCGCCAAGCGCTGTTGGAAGGCTGCCGCGTCACCCACATCGTAGAGCCGGAACAGGGATGTACCGCCCACAAGGTCAGCGCCACGCGCGGCCATCAGCGTGTCGAGCCGCTGCGCGTCGGCGGACAGTCTGGCGCGGGTTGCTGTGGCCCAGTCCGCATCTTCGAGTGCAGTCGCCCCGATGTCGAGCGCGATGCCAGACACGGGCCAGGGCCCCAGCATTTCCGTGAGCCGTTTGATGAGCGCAGGATCCCCGATTGCGAAGCCCAATCGCAAGCCAGCGAGCCCCCAGAACTTGCCAAAGCTTTTGAGGACAAGCGTGCCGGGTTGTGTGGCCTGGTTGATCAGGCTGACCTGCGGGGTCACGTCACAGAAGCTTTCATCGATCACCGTCAGCTTTGCGTTGGCATCCTTTGCGGTCCAAAGCTGCCCATCGGGATTGTTTGGATGCACCAGGACGCACGCATCGGTCTGTGCGTCGTCACAGACCGTCCAACCATGACCGGCAAAGCTGGCGGCATGTTCGTTGTAGGTAGGCGTCTTGATGCGGACCTTGCCCGCGGAAGCAAGACGAGGGATTTGTGCGATGAGAGAGGATGCTCCTGGTGCCGCCAGCACGCCTGCGTCATCCGGGATCGACCAAAAACGGCGCGCCGCGTCAGTCAATCGGATGGCTGCCCCGGTGTCGGGCAACGCTGTCCATGCATCCGATGCGATAGAAGAAACGGGATAGGCTTGCGGATTGATACCGGTCGACAGATCAATCCAATTCGCGCGGTTCCCACCGTGGCGAGCAACCGCGTCGTCAAGCCCACCTCCGTGGTCTCTCTTCTGCTGCAAGATGCAAGCCTCCTGTGTCTTTCACGCCAGCCTCGGCGGCATCCGGCTTGCAAAAAGCGGAATGTCGCGCAATTTTCAAGCGAATGTGATGGTGTTAACGAATTTTAGGAAACGTTAACTGATTGTTAAGACAATCTTGAACAGAACTTTGTAGGCAGGGTCACGTTGGGGTGGCTCGGAGTTAATATGAATGTATTGATTGTAGAGAGTCGACCTGAGTTAGGGGTGTTGTGGCAGCGACATCTTGAGCGTCAGGGTGCGGTTGTGTCCCTTGTTCACGGACAAAATGAAGCTGTCGAATACTTGTCGGAACATACCGCAGACATCATCGTCATGGACCTTGTTCTTGGCGAAGGGAGCGCGTTGGCCGTTGCGGATTTCGCCAGCTACCGGCATCCCAATGCGCGCGTCATCTTTGTGACCGACACGTCCTTTTTCTCGGACGGGTCGATCTTCAACCATTCCAGCAATGCCTGTGCTTTTGTCCCTGCGGGGACACCGCCAGAGGATCTGGCGGCGATGGTGGAGCATTACGGGGTCAGCTGACCGCGTCGCGCCCGTGGGGCGCAGCAAAATCAATCACCGCGTTGATGGGTACGATCCGGTGCGGATTGATGCTTTCGTGGCTGTAGTGATAGTGGCGCACGATGTGATCCATGTTCACCGTCTCGGCCACGCCCGGCACCTGATAGAGTTCGCGCGTGTAGGCCCAAAGGTTGGGGTAATCCATCAGCCGCTTGCGGTTGCATTTGAAGTGCAGATGATAGACCGGATCGAACCGCACGAGCGTGGTAAAGAGCCGCCAGTCGGCTTCAGTGATCTGATTGCCCATTAGGTAGCGTGAGGTGGACAACCGCTCTTCCAGCCAGTCGAGCGTGTCGAAAAGCGGGTGCACCGCGTCGTCGTAGGCCTGTTGCGTGGTGGCGAAACCGGACTTGTAGACGCCGTTGTTCAGCGTATCGTAGATGCGGTCGTTCACGGGGGCGATGGCGTCCCGCAGCTCCTGTGGCCAGAAATCCCGGGTGTTGCCCGTGATCCCGTCAAAAGCCGAGTTGAACATGCGGATGATCTCGGAGCTTTCGTTGCTCACGATGGTTTTGCGTTTCTTGTCCCACAGGATCGGCACGGTCACGCGGCCGGAAAACTTCGGATCGGCCTTGGTATAGATATCGCGGGCAAAGGGAGCGCCATAGAGTGAGTCCCCCGTGGCGCCCTTATCATCTGTTTGGAATGTCCAGCCATCGGACAGCATGTCCGGGTGCACGGCCGAGATGCTGATGTGGTCGGTCAGGTCCTTGAGCTGGCGGAAGATCAGGGCCCGGTGCGCCCATGGGCAGGCATAGGAAACATAGAGGTGATAGCGGCTGCTTTCGGCCGAAAACCCATCCGCCCCCGATGGGCCTGCGCTGCCGTCAGCGGTGATCCAGTTGCGGAACTTGGCCTGGCTGCGCTGAAATTTTCCACCGCTTGATTTCGTATCGTACCACTGGTCGTGCCAGACACCGTCCACCAAAAGACCCATGTCGCTTCTCCTGCTTATGCAGGGACAGATGTAGCGACGGTGGTTTTGCCCGCAAAGCGGTGGGTGCGCGCATTGCGCCTGCGTCTGCGCACACACATATGAGAAATGCCAGAGTCACAGGAAAGCCACATTCTGAAAAGACTCGGAGTATGTCATTGGAATTTAACTGAAACGACTCACTTAGCTGGTCATCTTTTGATGTGGGGACTGAAAGGAAAGACTGCCATGTCCACATTCGTACCGAAGGAAGTGCAAGCAGGTCTCGACAGTGCGCGCCTGCAATCGTTGAAAAAGGCATCGCGCCTGCGCCTTGCCGTTGATGGTGTGACGTACCCCGTTCTACGTATGTGGAAGACCGGCTTTTCCATGCAGGCAGAGGCGGCGCCTTATCTGCGTGGGTACGTTGATTTGTATGACGGTGCGATCCATCTGTTCCAATGCCTGATCGTGGCCTCCGACGAAGAGGCGGGCGAGATGCGGTACGAGTTCAAGCGGCTGACGGCAGTGGCCGAAAAACCTGCGCTTGATTTCGTTCGGGCCGAAGATGCGCCGGTGGCATTGCTGGCCAACAAGGTCGACTGATCCACGCTGCTGGATCGTCGGTGTCAGGGCGCTGTTGCAAACAGACCAATACAGATATTGCGAGGGGCAATCTGCTAGGGGGTGTCCCTCAATGCAGAGCCATTCTCTAACCATGCGCGGTCTTCTGGCTTCAAATGGGCATTCATCATAGCGTCATAGGCAGAGAGCTCGTCATCCGTCAGATGACCCCGCCATTTTCCGCTGGTGCCGCTGTGAAAGAACGCGGTATCCGACTTGAAAAATCCCTTCCCTCCCGACGGAGCATAGCGCTCTGCGTTCTGTCTCATGTTGTCGAATGTTGCCGCCGCAAGAAGCTGTTGCATGACGACCTCTGAATGCGGTGTGTCCAGCAACGCCGACAGTTTGGCGAAGACGCCGGCCAGGTCCCGCTTCATATCCGCGTAGTGGAAGAGCGATACGTTCGGTCGGTCGGCAAGCGCCTTGGCAGCTTGGTAGTGGCGCAGGATGTGCGCGAGGGGCATGGCATCACCATCGAACCCCTCGGCCCCACCATCCAGAAAACGGCGAAATGCAATACCTTCCTCGTCTTCCTCTGGATACCAATGATTGAACCAGGGCATTGGGATGTTGCGCATGTGTTGTCGCATCGAGAAATGCGCATCAAGAGGATGGCGGAACACGCAAATATACTGCGCCTGATCGTCCAAAGGCAGCCCATCCAATGGTGTATGGCTTTTCATGCTGCGGCGTTGGGTCATGGCGTCGAGCCGTTCCGCCACTTCCGCCATTTCGCGGATGCGGATGTCGACCCATGGCATCTTTATGGACAATTCCGTCTCGACCTCGGGGTCGCCGGACAGCAGTAGCGCCACGATTGTCTGCATCCACGTGGTCCCGCACTTTGGAGGCGTTACGACGAACACGTCGTCGGGCCGGATGCTGACCATGTCCCAACGCCTGTTGTCGGTCAGGGGGCCAAGGTAGAGCTTTCGGTTCGTCATGTCTCAGCTCCTCCTGACTGCGGACGTGATCAGGAAGAGTTGCGCGGCGGCAGAACGCAACAAAAAAGACTGAAGCGTTTCCAAAGGTGCGTATGACAGACGGTTTCTAGTGCGGTCTGATTGGCATTCGGTATCAGCAAGGTCTCAAGGACCTATTGTCTGCATCCGACCTTGTCGCAGGCATCCTGATAGACGCACGTTCGCGTTTGGCTGATCAACAATCTGACAGTGTCACACTAGAGGGCGCGTGTGTCGCGTCCTATTGCAAGTCACCAAATGCCCGCGCCAACCGTTCGACCGCTTCCTGCACCCGTGCGCGGGGCGTAGCGATGTTGAACCGCAGCCAGCTGTCGCCGCCCTTGCCGAAGGTGGGGCCGTGGTTGACCGCGATGCAGGCGTCTTTCTCGACCCGTTTGGTGAATTCCTCGCGTGTCATGCCGGTGCCATCGAAATCGACCCAGGACAAGTAAGTCGATTCAAGCGGCATAGAGTAGAGGCCCGGAATTGCATTCACGGCGTCGTCAAAGAGCTTCCGGTTGCCATCAAGATACGTGACCAGTTCGTCTGTCCACGCAGCCCCTTCCGGCGAGTAGGCAGCCGTCGCCATGAACAGTCCGAACGAATTTGGCGACAGGCCCAACCCCGCCATGCGCTGGGCAAACTTGGCGCGCAGGTCCGGGTCCGCGATGATGACGTTGCCAGAGTGGCTCCCTGCGATGTTGAACGTCTTGGTTGTGGCCGTCATCATGATCAGCCGATCCTCGACCCCGGGGATATGGGACATCGGGATGTGCTTGTGCCCGGGCATGACGAGGTCGTGGTGAATTTCGTCCGACACGATGATCAGGTTGTGGCGCTTGGCAAAGGCTGCGATGCCTTCCAGTTCTTCGCGTGTCCAGACGCGTCCGCCGGGGTTATGGGGCGAGCAGAGGATCAGCATGGTTTCGGACCCGTCCATTTGCGCGTCCCACGCGTCGAAATCCATAGTGTAGCGCCCGTCGGTCATGGGCATCTCGCACTCAACCACGCGCCGATTGTTGGCCGTGATGACCCGGGCAAAGGCGTGGTACACAGGTGTCATGAGCACGACCCCATCGCCGGGCTGAGTGAAGGTGTCCACGCACATGGCTGTGCCGTTGACGAGCCCGTGCGTGGTAAAGATCTGATCGGCGTGTACTGTCCAGTTGTGCCGTTCCTTCATCCACCACTGAATGGCCGCCCGGTACTGGCTGTCGTCCCCGAAATACCCCATGATCCCGTGATCGACTTGCGCCTGCACAGCGTCCAGAACGCATTGCGGCGGACGGAAGTCCATGTCGGCCACCCACATGGCGAGCCCCTTGTCCCCGTCCACGCCATAGATCGCTTCCATCATGTCCCATTTCACGCAATGGCTGCCGCGGCGGTCGATGATGGTGTCAAAGCTCATGGGGGGTCTCCGGTTCTGATTTGCGCGCAGGCTAGCGTGCGTGCTGGCAGGTGCAAGGGGACATTGCGATGCCCGGGGTGTTGGCTTACATGCAAGGGCATGAAACGACCCATAATCTTGCACCCCGATCCACGCCTGAAGAAGACGGCGGATGCTGTGTCCGATCTGTCGGATGAACTGCGTCGTCTGGCCGATGACATGTTGGAAACCATGTATGACGCGCCGGGCATTGGGCTGGCCGCCCCGCAAGTGGGTGTGCTGAACCGGCTGATCGTACTGGATTGCGTCAAGGAAGAGGGAGAGGCGCCCCGTCCCCTGATCATGTTCAACCCCGAGGTCCTTGCATCTTCGGATGAGCTGAACACATACGAGGAAGGGTGCCTGTCCATCCCCGAGCAGTTTGCTGATGTGACCCGCCCTGCCGAGGTTGAAGTGCGTTGGATCGACCGTGACGGCAAGGAGCGGATCGAGGGCATGGATGGCCTATGGGCCACATGCGTTCAGCACGAGATCGACCACCTCGATGGCAAGCTGTTCATTGACTACCTCAAACCGCTCAAGCGTCAGTTGATCACGCGCAAGATGCAGAAGCTGAAACGGGAACGCGCCCGCGTATGAGCCTGCGCGAGATCCTGACCTGGCCGCATTCGTGTTTGCAGGCGATCTGTGAACCGGTTGAGGTCATCACCCCGGCCATCCGGAGCTTGGCCGCGGATATGCTCGACACCATGTATGCAGCCCCGGGCCGTGGTTTGGCAGCCCCGCAGGTGGGGGAGTTGCTGCGCCTCTTTGTGATGGACGCGACGTGGAAAGAGGGCGACCCCAGCCCCGTTATCTGCATCAACCCGGATATTCTGGACCGCGGCACGGAAATTGTCGGCGCTGACGAGGGCTGTCTGTCAATCCCCGGCGTCATGGCCCATGTCGAGCGCCCAACCTCGGTTCGGATGGTGTGGACCGATCTTGAAGGCATGGTACATGATCAATGGTTGAGCGGGTTTCACGCGCTTTGCGCCCAGCATGAACTCGATCATCTGGATGGTATCGTCACGCTCGATCAGGTTGATGAGGCGCAACGTGCGGCAATTCTGAGCGCTTACGAGGCGCAAGTATGACGGTTCGCCCTTTTGTCCCATGGCCTGACGTGCGGCTGCGCACAGCGGCTGCGGACGTGTCAGAGATCACAGATGATGTGCGCGGGATTTGGGCAGACATGGTCGAGACGATGGACGCGATGCCCGGCGTTGGTCTTGCTGCGCCGCAGATCGGGGTGATGCTCCGTCTTGCCGTGGTTGACGCCACCCCGGACCGCAGCCGCCGTATCCTGTTGGCCAATCCCGAGGTGCTGGAGGCCGATGCGGAGATCGAGAAAGGTACGGAAGCAAGCCCGAACCTGCCCGGCGTTTCGGCCGAGATTCCGCGACCAAAGACTGTCACCGTGCGTTTTCTGAATGCTGATGGCGTCATTGACCGCCGCACGTTCGAAGGCTTGGAAGCGCGCAGTGTGCAGCACCAGATCGACCATCTGGCCGGGCGGATGTATTTCGACAATCTGGGGCGGGTGAAACGGGACATGCTGATCCGCAAGGCAAGAAAGGCCAGGTGACATGCGCGTGATCTTTATGGGAACGCCAGACTTCTCTGTCTCTGCCCTTGATGCTCTCCACGCGGCGGGGCACGAGATTGCGTGCGTCTACACTCAGCCGCCACGACCGGCGGGGCGGGGGAAAAAGGATCGGCCCAGCCCGGTGCAGGCGCGTGCCGAGGACTTGGGGCTAGAGGTGTGTCATCCCGTTTCGCTGCGCGACGCCGAGGCGCAGGCAGACTTCGCCGCGCTGAATGCAGATATAGCTGTTGTCGTGGCCTATGGCCTGATCCTGCCGCAACCCGTCCTTGATGCGCCGACCCATGGCTGTTTGAATATTCATGCAAGCCTGCTACCGCGCTGGCGGGGGGCCGCGCCCATTCACCGGGCGATCATGGCGGGCGATGCAGAGACGGGTGTGTGCATCATGCAGATGGAGGCGGGGTTGGACACCGGGCCTGTCCTGATGCGCGAGGCGACGACCATTGGCGCAACTGAAACCACGGCTGAGCTGCATGACAGGCTTGCCGATCTGGGGGCCGCATTGATCTTGAAAACGCTGGAGCAGTTGCCAGCGCTGACGGCTGAACCGCAGCCGGAGCATGGCGTAACCTATGCTGCGAAGATCGAAAAGGCTGAGGCGGCCATCGACTGGACACAGGATGCGGTTGAGGTGGACCGGAAAATTCGCGGGCTATCCCCCTTTCCCGGCGCTTGGTTTGAGCATGATGGCATGCGGATCAAAGTGCTGGGTTCGGAACTGGCTGAAGGCTCTGGCCTTGCGGGCACGATCCTTGACGATGCCCTGACCATCGCCTGCGGCCGGGGTGCCGTGCGCCTGATCCGCTTGCAACGGGCGGGCAAAGGCGCGCAGGATGCAGAAATGTTCCTGCGCGGCATGCCACTGCCAAAGGGAACTCAATTGTAGGAGAGCCGCCCATGTTTCCCACCCTGATCGGCACCGTCGTGATTGCGGGCATTGTCGGCTACATCTCGGAAAAGTCGCGGTTTACCCACAACGGTATCGTGCAATCGATCATCATCTGCATCGGCGGCGCGTTCCTGTTTTATTTCGTGCGGCTCATGTTCGGCTTTGGCTTCTCTAGCCCCGGGCTGAACGCGATTGTATCCTCTATCGGCGCGCTGATTATCGTTCCGACACATTGGCGGAAGTAAACATGCCTTGGGTGTTGGACTGACGGATCAGCGCTTGCGATTATCCGCGCCATGCCCCGTTGTTCTGAAATTCGGACCAAGATGGCTGGATGGCTTGGCTGCGCGGAAATTCGGGCCCAAGTGACTGGATGGTTTGGCAGCGCGCACCCCGCTGGTGAACCGGTTAGGGGCGGGGCGCTGGATGACCTTTGGTTGCGTGAGGTTGCTGTTCGCGTTGTGCGTTGCGTTCTCCGCGGTGGCAGGGAGCGTCGTGCAAACGAATGTCACGCCAACGATCGTTTGAAGATAGTGCTTTCGGTAAAACATGTGGTGCCTTCTAATGAGGTCGCCGCGATTGCTTAACCCAATATAGTGGTGCAGTGCGGGCCACCCAAACTGGTCTGGCGTTTGCACCTTGATCGCGTCTTTCCTGAAGGGGAACGTGGCCCGCCGTGAGGGAAAGGGCGGGCCACGTGATGTTCTGGCATTCAAGTGTGGAACGATCAGAAGAATTTCTTGATCAGCACCTTCTTCTTGAACTTCGTTTTCGGGCTCACGTATTTCTTTTTCTTCACGCCGTGGTGGAACTTGTGACCGTGGTGATATTTGTGGCCGTGGTGGAATTTATGGCCGCGATGAAACTTGTGCTTCTTCACCTTCACTTTGAAATTGGCGTCAATTACCTGCGCGACGTCAGCGTTGGCGGGGGCGCTGGCCCAGACGGCTTGCGCATTTGCCGGTGCAAGGCTGGTCACGGTGACGGCGGTTGCGATGGCAGCAATCAGAAGCGGGGTCTTGGTGGCTTTCAGTTTCATTCTCTCTTCTCCTTTGCGTTTCGGCGTCTGGGCCGTTCGTCTTGGGAAAGAGATAGCGGACAGGTGCTGTAACAATAAGGGACCGTTCGGTCACAAACTGTCATGGATATCGCAGGGTCGTGTGAGGATTTGCTTGGGTGATTGCAGGATAGTATAATTTTTTCAGTAAGTTGGCCGATCAACTGTCTGTAACATTCGATGTGATGCTCATGCGGCGGTCACCTGTTTGAGGCTGCTTTGGCGGAAATGCCCCTGCGTCATTTCCCTTTGAAGGGTGCCATGCCTGCTCGCGCCAGTTCGTCGGCCCGCTCGTTTTCTGGGTGACCGGCGTGCCCTTTGACCCATTCCCATGTCACATCGTGTCGGGCTTGGGCTGCGTCCAGTCTTTGCCACAAGTCGGCATTTGCGACGGGTTTCTTGGCCGCGTTCTTCCATCCGTTCCGCTTCCAGCCGTGGATCCAGCTGGTGATCCCGTTTTTGACGTAGTTACTGTCGGTCACGACGGTGATGGTGGATGGTTTGCCAAGCGCTTCGAGGGCCGAGATGGCAGCCATCAGCTCCATCTTGTTGTTGGTGGTCTGGGCCTCTCCGCCCTTGAGTTCACGTTCCTTGACGATCCGGTCGCCGTCCATGGCCCGCAACAAAACACCCCAGCCACCCGGGCCGGGATTTCCGGAGCAGGCACCGTCTGTATAGGCAAACAGCTCAGGCACGGGCGGCCTGTAGCACGATGAACGGAGCAACCTCGCCCGACAGGCCTGCTTCCTCGCCCGTGTGGCTGTACTCGATGTCGAACCCGGTGTGGGTCAGCAGGTCGGTCAATGCGTCTTCGGTCATGTAGGAATAGAGCCGTCCGATGCGGTCGCGGCTTTCGCCTGTGCCCAGCTTGGTGCCAAAATGGAACAGGCCACCCGGTTTCAGGGCGGCGCGGATCGCCGTGAACTGGTCGGGCCATTTTCCCAGCGGCGTGTGCAGCATCGAGAAGTTGGCCCAGATACCGTCATAGGCTGCGGTTTCGGTCAGATCACCGTAGCTGGCCTGTCGCACTGTGACACCGGCATGCGACCGGGCGATATCCAGCATCTCGGGCACGGGGTCCCATGCGTGGGCGACCAGCCCCGCCTGTGCCATAGCGGCAGCGGCAAATCCGGGGCCACAGCCGATGTCGAGAACGGTGCCGCCGTCGGGCATGTTTGCGACGAAGCGCTGCATAGACGGCCCGGCAGCTTCTTTGATTGTCATACGCGCATATTCTGCGGCCTTGTCTGCGTAGACTTGAAGGGTTTCCCGGTCACTCATCTCACACCACCGTAGCCGCTAGGCAGGCCACGACGATGGCCGTCAGTAGTAGCCGCAACTTCATCCACCACGACGGTGTCAGACCCCAGCGGAAAAAGGCGAAGTCCAGCATGAGCAGGCCGATGAAGCCGAAGATGAGATTCGTTCCTGCGCTTGTTGGACCACCCCCCGTCATGAAGAACGCCCACAGGGCAGGTACCACCGATAGGGTGTAACCCATGGCCGCCTGTGTACCTTTGGTCTTGGTCGCAAACCCCCACAAAACGCCAGACATGAACGACAGGATGACCGAACCGTAGAACAGCTGAACATATGGTCCGACGAAACGTGGCCCGAATGCCTGCGCGCCCCATGCTCCCAACCCATCACTCAAGATAGTCGCTGCCCCCCAGACAAACGGGATCAGACCGGCCAGGCCAAGGGCAAGGGGGACGATGGGTATTCTGGTCATAGTTCGCTGATCAGTTTCTGAATGCGCTTGGTGCGGGTGTCGGCCCTTTTGGCCGTGTTGACAAGATGCAATCTGGAGCGCTGCTGACCAGGTGTCAAAGCGTTCCAGGCGTTGATCTGACCGCATCTTCGGATGGCCAGCAAAACATCCTGTGCCACCTCAACCAGCCTTGGGTCAACGGGTCGTACGCGCGCATCAAAAGGTTCTCCAACTTCAAGCCCGCTGTCGCGGAGAAATGTCTTGCCGGTGTAAACAAACAGGCTGTCGATCACTGGGGCTTTCGTCAACGCGAGATTGATCGGGAAATCGCCAAACTCGCCCTCGATCCGTTTGGTATGGGGCGGCAGAGCTGCCGCAACCGTGTCCGGTAGACACATAACGGTGTAGGTGTTTTTTCCCCAAACCATGGGTTCGATAATGCCATCGAAGTGAATCCAGTTGCTGCTCACGCGCGTTCGAGCGCAAGGCGGCCTGCCAACGCAGCAAAGATCGCGGCAAAGCTGCGCGAGAGCCAGCGCATGACGACTTCTGATCCGAGGATCCACTGGCGCCCCGCTGCGGCGAATGTGCCGTACAGAACGAACACGGCGAAGGTCATTGCCATGAAAACCAGCCCAAGGGTCGTCATCTCGAACGTTGCGGTTGTCGCGTTGCCCGACAGGAACGGCGGCAGAAGCGCGAGGAAGAAAATGGACAGCTTCGGGTTCAGGATGTTGATCAACGCACCCCGCCTTGCAATGCGCCACCCGGCATCGGCACTGCGTTGGGACGAAATGTTCAGTGCGCCACCGCTGCGCAGACTGCCCCATGCGAGCCACAACAGATACGCGACGCCGGCAAATTTCACGATATTGAACAGCAGAGCAGAGGTGTGAAGGATCGCCGCCAGTCCGAGTGTCGCGGCGAGGAGGTGGGGGACGATCCCGACTGTGCAGCCAAATGCGGCCCAGAGCGCGGCGCGACGGCCTTGGCCAAGGCCCAGGGCGAGGGTGTAGATCACGCCAGTTCCGGGGGCGATGACGACGACGAGGGCGGTCAGGAAAAACTGCAGAGAGAGCATGGAAACCTTCGGGTTGGGACAGGCGAAGGCTAGGGCGAAGGGGCGGATTTGGCAATCTGTCCCCGCGGGGACAGGCTCTTCGGTGGGGTTACGGGATGTTTAGCGGTTTGTGATTTGTGTTTGGTCACAAAGGGCTGGTTATCGCGCGGTGGGGATACGCGATTTTAACCATGCGAAAGCCATGCTGCTCGCCGAAAGCGGCCGGAACTTTGGAGCTGGACCATCTTAGTGTCAATGCGTGCGACAGCTCTGCGGGACAAAGAAGACATTCGGCATTGGTATAGATATTGTATGGTTGAGACAGAGTGCGAGGGCCGTTTTGAGCAAGTCGAAACCATACAGAGAAGCACTAAAATCGCAGTTCTATCCATTTGTGGCTGACTTGGGCTTTGTCCGCGGAAGGGCAAATGCGTTATCTGTTCCGTTTCACCGCGTCCGCGATAGCAAGATCCACTGGTTCGAAATTCAATGGGACAAATATCACCGCCCGCTTTTTGTCTTGAACTTCAGCGAGTTGGACCTCGATGAGGGCATAAGTGTTGAACAGAGGCTATCCGACCGATATGCATTGAATATCATGGGAAGGGTCCAGCGTTCGAAGGGAGGCGGATTGTCGAATTGGTTTCAGGCACGAAAGCCATGGAAAGCATCCATTCTATCGATGTCGTTTAGATACACACCAGACGATGTCGCAACACAGCTTATTCACAGCTTTTCTGACCTGGAGGAATGGTGGGAAACTAAGAATGAGGGGCCGCACATATACGTCATTTGATGTCTGACATGGGCTCAAACCGGCCATTCGCGTGTTATGCAGACTCTCGCAAAACCCGTGGCACTTTGAATTCCACATTCTCGACCGCTGTTTCGACCATCTCGACCGTCACGTCATATCTGTCGCGGAAGGCGTCGATGACTTCGTTGATCAGCACTTCCGGTGCGGATGCGCCGGCCGTGATGCCCATGCTCTTGATCCCGTCCAGCGCGCGCCAATCGATATCCGTCCCCCGTTGCACCAATTGCGCGTAGGTGCAGCCCGCGCGTGCGCCCACTTCGACCAGCCGTTTGGAGTTTGACGAGTTGGGAGCACCAACCACGAGCATCGCGTCGCATTTGGGGGCCATCGCCTTGACCGCTTCCTGCCGGTTGGTCGTGGCGTAGCAGATGTCTTCCTTGTGCGGGCCGACGATGGCGGGGAAGCGGGTTTGCAGGGCCGAAACGATGTCCGCTGTGTCATCCACCGACAGCGTGGTTTGTGTGACGAAGGCAAGCCTGTCCGGGTCGCGCACCTGTACCGTTGCCACGTCTTCGACGGTTTCGACCAGCAACACATCGCCATCCGGCAGTTGGCCCATTGTGCCTATCGTTTCGGGGTGGCCCTCATGGCCGATCATGATCATCTGCAAACCGTTGTCGGCATGCCGCTGCGCCTCAATGTGAACCTTGCTGACCAGTGGGCAGGTTGCATCGACATAGATCATCTCGCGCGCTTGCGCCGCTTGCGGGACGGACTTGGGCACACCGTGGGCCGAGAAGATGACGGGCCGGTCATCCGGGCATTCCGTCAGTTCCTCGACAAAGACGGCACCCTTGGCACGCAGGCTGTCGACAACGAACTTGTTGTGCACGATCTCGTGCCGGACAAACACGGGCGCGCCCCACTTATCCAATGCCATTTCAACGATCTTGATCGCGCGATCCACGCCAGCGCAAAACCCGCGCGGGGCGGCGAGATAAAGGGTCAATGCTGGCTTGGTCATGGCCGCTCCTGTCGTTGTGTCAGACGTAAGCTTTAGGGGCGTTGGGGTAAAGAGTGTCGGCTAGACTGCGCGGTCTGTGTTGCCAAAAACCAGGCGGGCGGCTTCTGCGCGGTTGTGGATGCCAAGCTTGCGATAGGCTGTCTTGGCGTATTCCCCGACGGTGTTCATGCTGATCCCGCACAGGCGCGCGGCTTCCTTGCGACTGAGGCCGCGTGCCAGCATGTATATGATTTCGGCCTCGCGCGGGCTGAGTGCTTTGAGAGCGGCTGGCATGTTGGGTGCGATCAAAGCTGGTTCATGATCAGTCTTCGCCCCGGACAGCTCTTCGATCCTGCGATGTACAAGCAGGCAGAACAGGCGGAACTGTTCAGCTTGCGGCCACATACGTTCCATGAAGGTTGCGCGATCCAGTTTTGTTCCGAGGTTGAAGCCGCCGTAGCGGTCTGCCCCGCGGAGGCGGGTCGGAATCCCAAAGCCTGTCAGGAATCCTTCGGCTCGCGCTGTCTTGATGAACGCCTTCGCCTCATCAGGTAGATAGGAATGTTGTGACAGAAACTCGGGGCCGGTTGGGGTGATCTCGTAACTGTCGCAACAATGGCTCAAGAAAGGATCCGTATCCGGTGAAGCGTTCGCATACAGATCCGGGCAAGTGGTCAGTAGCCTGCTGGCTTCCGGCGGGGAACCATGAGCTGTGATGTAGATGACGTGGTGAATGCCGCGCGCGCGCAGCCTTTGCACAGCGCCATCCCACAACTCTTCGATGTTTGTCAGTTGTTCAAGTGCTTCGGCGTCACGATACACGTGCGTATCCCCCCAATCAGGGGGATACTGGCACAGTGATTTTCGTTTTAAAACACTGTGGTGCGTTCTATCCAACGGCGCGCCAAATTATTTCTATGACCAAACACTTTGTGAACGGACAGCCAGCGGCAGTGCAATGTCGCTGGCAGTTTCACTATTGGCTTAGCCCTGAGCCTGAACCCGCTCTTCGCGTTCTGGCATTGGCTCGCGCGGCGGCCGCCCTATGACGTCCTTCAGTTCGTCCAGCTCAATGAAGTTATCTGCCTGACGCCGCAGATCGTCCGAAATCATCGGGGGTTGGCTGCGGATCGTCGACACAACAGAAACCCGAACGCCTTGACGTTGTAGGCTTTCCACAAGCGGACGAAAATCCCCGTCGCCCGAAAATAGAACAATGTGGTCGACACGCGGCGCAAGTTCCATGGCATCCACCGCTAATTCGATGTCCATGTTTCCTTTTACCTTACGACGCCCCATCGAGTCGGTGTATTCCTTGGCTGGCTTGGTCACCATGGTAAAGCCGTTGTAGTTCAACCAATCGACCAAAGGTCGGATCGGCGAATACTCGTCATTTTCCAACAGTGCGGTGTAGTAAAAAGCGCGGAGTAACTTGCCTCGACGCATGAACTCCTGTCGCAGTAACTTGTAGTCGATATCGAACCCAAGCGCTTTGGCTGCGGCGTATAAGTTCGAACCGTCGATGAACAGCGCCAGCCGTTCGTCCTTGTAAAACATAAAATGTCCTTCCGAAAATTCGGGTACCGCCTGTGATTTCCGTGAGTGAGTGCGTAAAAACGCGAAAGACGGTGATTGAAAAATAGGTGATTTTTAATATGTCGCAAGTCACTGATGATACCCAAATAGGCAAAACTACGCCATGTAACAGTTCAAAATTGCTGGTTGCCCTTGGGTCAAACATGCATTCGAGCGTCGGAACACCCATCGAAACGCTCCACAACGCCATTGATTCGATTGAAGAGATGGGAGCAGTGATTCGGGGTCGTAGTCGCTTTTTTCGAACTCCAGCAGTCCCCGTCGACAGTGGTCCCGACTTTGTGAACGCGGCGCTTTTAGTTGAGGCACATTGGTCATCTTCCGAAGCAATTGCCCGTTTGCATGAGGTCGAAGCGCGTCTTGGACGCCGCCGAAAGGCCCGATGGGAGCAGCGTATCATAGATTTGGATTTGCTAGCACATGACGACATGATCCGACCGAGTGTTCGGGTCTTGCGCACCTGGATGGAACTACCATTGGAAAAACAGAAGGAAATGGCCCCAGGTCAATTGCTGTTGCCGCACCCTCGCATGCACGAACGCGCATTCGTTCTTGTTCCCTTGTCGGATGTCGCGCCTGATTGGGTGCACCCAATTACACGGAAGTCAGTTACGGAGATGCGGGATGCGCTTCCGAGCGCAGATATTGAAGCGATCGTGCCCATCGAATAGGCGCTTGTCATTCTGTGCAATCGGCCCTAAATAACAGCCTTCTATCTAAACTCGCCTGATCTGGAGCACACCCATGGCCCGCGTGACCGTTGAAGACTGCGTTGACAAGGTTCCGAACCGTTTCGAGCTGGTGATGCTGGCCGCGCATCGCGCCCGCGAGATTTCGTCCGGCGCGCCCATTACAGTGGACCGCGACAATGACAAGAACCCGGTCGTGTCCCTGCGCGAGATCGCTGAAGAGACTCAAAGTTCGGAAGAACTGCGTGAGCGTCTGATCGAATCGAACCAGAGCCAGATCGAAGTGGACGAGGCAGAAGAAGACGCAATGGCGCTTCTTATGGGTGCCGAGCAGGACAAGCCGGAAGAAGACAGCATGTCCGAAGAGATGCTTCTGCGTCAGCTGATGGCCGCGCAAGGCCAGGGCTGATCCCAGTCGGGTGCGGACCGGATGATCTCTGACGACGATCTGATCGCGCTGGTCCGCAACTATAATCCAAAGACAAACGAAGACCTGATCCGCCGGGCTTATGCCTTTGGCGGACAGATGCACGATGGGCAGTTTCGCCATTCGGGCGAGCCGTACTTCACGCACCCCGTTGCCGTTGCTGCTATCCTGACCGAGCAGCAGCTGGACGATGCCACCATCGTTACCGCCCTTCTGCACGACACGATCGAGGACACCAAGGCAAGCTATGCCATGGTGTCTGAACAGTTCGGAGACGAGGTTGCCAAGCTGGTGGACGGCGTCACCAAGCTGACCAACCTGCAGCTGTCGAGTGTCGAGACCAAGCAGGCCGAAAACTTCCGCAAGCTGTTCATGGCCATGTCAAAGGACATGCGCGTGATCCTGGTTAAACTGAGCGACCGCTTGCACAACATGCGCACCATCAAGTCCATGCGCCCGGACAAGCAGGTTCAAAAGGCCCGCGAAACCATGGATATCTTCGCCCCTTTGTCGGGCCGCATGGGGATGCAATGGATGCGGGAAGAGCTGGAAGATCTTGCGTTCAAAGTTCTAAATCCGGACGCCAGATCATCTATCATTCGCCGCTTTATCACCATGCAGCGCGAAACTGGCGACGTCATTCAGCGCATTACCGGCGATATGCGGTTTGAATTGGAAAAGGTGCACATTGAGGCCGAAGTATTTGGCCGCGCCAAGAAACCTTATTCCATCTGGCGCAAGATGCAGGAAAAGGATCAGTCCTTTTCCCGTCTGTCCGACATCTATGGCTTCCGTGTCATCACCGGATCCGAAGAAGATTGCTATCGCGCGCTCGGGGCCATTCATCAGCGGTGGCGCGCAGTGCCAGGCCGGTTCAAGGACTACATCAGCCAGCCCAAGACCAACGGGTATCGGTCTATCCACACCACTGTGTCGGGCCGCGACGGCAAGCGGGTCGAAGTGCAGATCCGCACCCGGCAGATGCACGATGTGGCGGAAACCGGCGTGGCTGCGCACTGGTCCTATCGCGATGGCGTGCGGTCACAGAACCCGTTTGCCGTGGATCCGGCCAAGTGGATTTCTCAACTGACCGAGCAGTTCGACAGCGAAGAAGACCACGAAGATTTCCTCGAGGCTGTGAAGCTCGAGATGTATTCGGACCAGGTGTTCTGCTTTACCCCCAAGGGCGAGGTGGTGAAATTGCCGAAAGGCGCCACACCCATCGATTTTGCCTATGCGATCCACACAAGGATCGGGAACGCCTGTGTCGGGGCCAAGGTGGACGGGATGCGTGTGCCCTTGTGGACACGGGTCAAAAATGGCCAGTCCGTCGACATCATCACCGCCGAGGGCCAGACACCGCAGGCCACATGGCTTGAGATTGCTACGACCGGCAAGGCCAAGACAGCCATCCGTCGTTCTCTGCGCGAGGCGGATCGCGACCGTTTCATTACATTGGGGCGCGAATTGGCTCGGTCCGCCTTCGCTCATGTGCGCAAGAAGGCCACGGACAAGGCATTGGATGCCGCCGCCAAACGATTGCGCTTGAAGGATGCGGACGAAGTACTGGCGCGTCTGGGGTCAGCCGAGTTGACCGGCCGCGAAGTGGTGCAGGCCATCTATCCTGATTTGACACCTAAGTCTGGCAAACAGGTCGACGCGCGCCGCGCGGTCATTGGGCTTTTGCCGGGACAGTCATTCCAGCGCGCAACGTGCTGCGAACCGTTGCCAGGCGAGCGCATTGTCGGGATCACCTTTCGGGGTGAAGGCGTGGTTGTACACGCCATAGATTGCGCGCGCCTTGTCGAATACGAGAATCAACCCGACCGATGGCTGGACCTGCATTGGCACGACGGCAGCCATCCGGCTGTGTACGGCGTGACGCTTGATCTGACCATTGGCAATGACGCCGGTGTCCTGGGACGCATTTGCACATTGATCGGTGAGAGCAGGGCCAATATTTCAAATCTCGAATTCGTGGATCGTAAACCTGACTTCTTTAGATTGATGGTCTACGTAGAGCTTCGGGACGCCCAGCATCTGCATACGTTGATGGGGGCGCTTCAAGCAGAGAGTGATGTGGCTGCCATCGACCGCTTCCGTCGCCCCGAGCCATCAGCCGGGCAAACGATGATCGCGGGATAAGGCGCAACGAAGGGCGACAAGACATTGGTGTTCAAGCGCCGCGACCCCAAACCGTTTCTGCGCGCCGTGCTGGAATTTCTCTGGCCGCGCGGCGGGTGGAGTCGTGCGTTTCTGTATGTCAAACACCGCGTCCGTCGACTGCCTGACCGACCAGAAAAGATCGCGCGTGGTATCTGGGCGGGCGTATTCACGACATTCACTCCATTCTACGGCTTACATTTCTTTGTAGCTGCCATCATTGCGACGGCCATGCGCGGGAATATTGTTGCATCGCTGATGGCGACCTTCTTTGGCAACCCGCTGACCTATGTTCCGATTGGTGTGGTGTCATTGCAAACGGGTCACTGGCTGCTTGGGGCCGAAATGAAGGAAGAAACGGAACGATCCTTTGGTGGCAAGTTCGTCGATGCGGGGTCCGACCTGTGGCTGAACCTGAAGCATGTGCTGATGGGAGAGCCACGCGATTGGACCAAGCTGAGCATCTTTTATGACGAGATATTCTTTCCCTACCTTATTGGTGGAATCATCCCCGGCATCATCGCGGCGACTGTCTGCTATTACCTCTCGGTGCCCGTCATTCGCGCCTACCAGAAGCGGCGCAAGGGTGCGATCAAGGCCAAGTTCGAAGCATTGAAGGCCAAAGCCGCGAACAAGGCAGCCGCTGCCAAGCCAAAAACTGACTAGGCGCTTGGTACAATTTTGCGGCTTTGTCCGTATTTCCAGACATTTGCATCCGCACTAGGTTGGACGTGAAGACATTGGAAGGACGATGCCGATGACAGCCCCTTTGGGAAAACTCCGCCTTGGTGTGAATATCGATCACGTCGCCACGGTGCGAAATGCACGTGGCGGCGATACGCCGGACCCGCTGCGCGCCGCAAAGATGGCGGAGGTGGCGGGGGCCGATGGCATTACGGCTCATCTGCGTGAAGATCGCAGACATATTTCCGATGCTGACATCGAAGGGCTGATGGACGTGTTGTCAGTGCCGTTGAACTTCGAGATGGCCGCGACAACAGAAATGCAATCCATCGCTTTGCGTCACAAACCCCACGCGGTGTGCATCGTTCCTGAGAAACGCGAGGAACGGACAACCGAAGGGGGGCTGGAGGTTGCACGGGAAGAGAACCGTCTGGCCCATTTCATCGCTCCGCTGCGCGAGGCCGGCTGCCGGGTGTCCATCTTCATCGCAGCCGACAAGCGCCAGATCGAAGCGGCCCACCGCATTGGAGCGCAGGTGATCGAGCTGCACTCGGGTGCCTATTGTGACGCACATCACGAGGGGCGCATGGAAGATCGCGACCGTGAATTGGAGGCGATGCGCGAGATGTCGAGTTTTGCGCATTCGCTGGGCCTAGAGGTGCATGTGGGCCATGGTTTGACCTATGAAACTGTGTCTCCGGTTGCTGCCTTTCCGGAAGTGATGGAGCTGAATATCGGGCATTTCCTGATTGGTGAGGCCATTTTCCTGGGGTTGGATCCGGCTATCCGAGAAATGCGGCACCTCATGGATAAGGCGCGGGAGGCTGTCGCATGATGCGTTTGGTGGCATCGATTTTTGCGTTAACCTTGGCCGTCTACGCCGGGCCGACAACGGCACAACAGAGTGCTTGGCCCGATCTGGACCGGCTGTTATTTTCGACATTGACGGCGTCGGGCACGGCTGAGGCCTCTTTCTGGCTGCCGGATCAGGCGAATCCGGCCACGGCCACACGGGCCTTGGGCATCGTGTATGAATACATCCCCGGTTCGGCCGGTAACACTTCAATCGCGGTCGGCGTGTATCAGCGAACGACCGCTGGTTGGGGGTTTGTCGGTTCCGTTGAGGGCTTGTTTGGCCAATCGCCACGCGACGCTGCGTTTGGTCCAAGCCACGTGGACCTCACGACAATCATGCTGGGGCCGAATGAACCGCGCTGTTGCCCGACACTGCCGGTACGCTGGCGGATCAGTCTTGCATCTCGGACGGCACAGCGGTTGAATTGACCGAAATCCGGTCGAAAGAGAGGGGACCCGTTGATGATCCGCCACTGTGTGTTTCTGCGTTTGTCACCCAAGGCTGATACGGCCGAACTGGACAAGATTATGTTGGATCTTGAGGACCTCGTGCGGCGATTGGATGGCTGCTCCGATTTCCGGGCGGGTCCGAATCGCGACTACGAAGGCAAGACACCCGATTACCCTTATGGCTTCACACTTGATGCGGAGAATGCAAAGGCGTTGGCAGCATATGCCGTTGACCCCGAGCATCAGGATTTGGGTGCGCGGCTTGTCGCGCTTTGTGAGGGCGGTGCAGCTGGCATCATTGTCTATGACATCGAGGCACCTGCATGATCTTGTCCGGCCTGTGTCGTAGAAGCGTGCAACAGGTCGCCAATCTGGGAGTGTTCGATGGGACCTGAATTCGCCGCTATCTGGATTGCATGGCTGCTTGCGGGCGGATCGCCGGGCCCCGCCACCATGGGGATTGCAGGCACCGCCATGTCTGCCGGGCGCGCCTCTGCACTTGCCTTTGCTCTGGGAATCCTTGCCGGGTCGGCGAGTTGGGGTATTGCCGCAGCAGTGGGTCTGTCGGCCATCATGCTGGCCCATGTCTGGGTTTTTGAAATCGTCCGCTATGCGGGCGTGGCATACTTGGCGTGGCTGGCGTTCAAAGCTTTGAAAAGTGCCTGGCACGGCGGGGACACCCCTGTAGGTACGCCGTTTTCCGGCTCGGCGCGCAATCTGTTTCTGAAGGGGGCGGCCATTCACATCACCAATCCCAAGGCGATCCTGAGCTGGGGATCAATCTATGCCATTGCCTTGCCTGCTGACGCACAGCCAGCTGCCATTTTCCAATGCTTTGCTTACCTTTACGCGGGCTCGATCCTGATTTTCATCGGTTATGCCTTGCTGTTTTCGAACGCGCGGATTGTGGCCGCTTATCGCAAGGCGCGTCGCTGGTTCGAGCTGGCCTTTGCAGGCTTTTTCGGGTTTGCGAGTTACAAGATTTTGACGGCGCGTTTGCAATGATCCTTGGTGTTGGCACCGATCTCGCGAATATTGACCGGATCGCGGGTACGTTGGAGCGGTTCGGGGACCGGTTTCGCAACCGGGTGTTTACCGATATTGAACAGGCCAAGGCCGAACGAAGGGCCGATACGCCTGGTACCTATGCCAAACGTTGGGCAGCGAAAGAGGCGTGCTCAAAGGCGCTGGGCACCGGCCTGCGCATGGGTATTTCGTGGAAAGACATGGCGGTGACTAACCTTAGAACCGGTCAACCTGTCATGCATGTCACGGGCTGGGCTGCCGAACGACTGGCCGAGATGACCCCGTCCGGGCACGAGGCGATCATCCATGTCACCCTGACCGACGATCATCCGTGGGCGCAGGCATTTGTGGTGATCGAAGCCCGCCCGATACAATCTGATCCTGCGCCTTGACACCTTCGGGCCGCGCCCGCATGTAGCCCTGAACCTACCCCCCGAAGGAGCGCGCAATGGCCGCCAAGGAAAAGTCCCAGAACGGCGTGATCGAAACGATCAAGACCATTGTTTATGCGCTGTTGATTGCCGGGGTGTTCCGCACGCTTTTCTTCCAGCCGTTCTGGATTCCGTCCGGTTCGATGAAAGAGACGTTGCTGATTGGCGATTTCCTGTTCGTGAACAAGATGGCCTATGGCTATTCCTATGCGTCCTGCCCGTCGATTCCGGCTATTGGTCTGGATGCGCAGAAGCTGTGCGGGTTCATGGGTGATGATCGTGTCTGGGCGGGTGAGCCCGAGCGCGGTGATGTTGTCGTTTTTCGCCATCCCGTTTCAGGGGCTGACTTTATCAAACGTGTTGTGGGTCTGCCCGGCGACACTTTGCAAGTCCGGAATGGTCAGATCATTCTGAACGGCGAGCCTGTGCCGCAGGAACCGGCTGGCACGTTCACTGAGGTGTTTGATCGTCAGGGGCCGCAGGGTTTGTTGCCGCGTTGTGAAAGCGGGGCCGTGGGGCAGGGCGCCGATTGCACGAAGTCCCGGTTCCTCGAAACCTTCCCCAACGGTGAGCAGCACGTCGTGCTGAACGTTGGCGTGCAGCAGTCGGACAACACGCCAGTCTACCGCGTCCCGGAAGGCAACTACTTCTTTATGGGGGATAACCGCGACAACTCCTCGGACAGCCGGTTGGCGCAGGTCGCGGGTGGCGTCGGCTATGTTCCGTTCGAAAACCTGATTGGTCGCGCGGATCGCGTCATGTTCTCGTCCGCCGGTCGGTCGATGTTGTTCTTCTGGACGTGGCGTAGTGATCGCTACTTCAAGGGGATCGAGTGAAGCTGGGGGTAGATCTGACGGCCTTTGAGGGTCGGATCGGGCACCGCTTTGCCGCGCCTGATTTACTGGTGGAGGCGGTGACCCATGCGTCTATGTCTTCGCCCACCCGGTCGGACAATCAGCGTTTGGAGTTTCTGGGGGACCGAGTCTTGGGCCTGGTGATGGCGCAGGCGTTGCTTGAGGCCGACCCGGGGGCCGCGGAAGGGACGCTGGCCCCGCGTTTCAATGCTTTGGTGCGGAAGGAAACCTGTGCCGACGTGGCGCGTGATGTCGATCTGGGGGCCGTGCTGCGATTGGGCCGGTCCGAGATGTTGTCCGGCGGCAGACGCAAGCAGGCGCTGTTGGGAGATGCCATCGAGGCGGTGATTGCCGCTGTTTATCTGGATGCGGGATTTGATGCCGCCAAGGCGCTGATCCTGCGGTTGTGGGGCGATCGGGTGGCTCTCGTCGATGCGGATGCCCGTGATGCCAAGACCGCCTTGCAGGAATGGGCGCAGGCCCGCGGTTTGACCCCACCGCAATATGTTGAGATCGGTCGTTCCGGGCCGGACCATCAACCAATTTTCACCATCGCCGCCCGTCTGTCGACGGGGGCCGAGGCCACCGCCACCGCCGGGTCGAAGCGCGAAGCGCAGCAGGCAGCGGCGCAGGCGTTGCTGCAACAACTGGAGGGGCAGGCATGACCACCCGCGCGGGCTTTGTCGCCCTGATCGGAGAACCCAATGCGGGCAAGTCCACCCTGCTAAACACAATGGTGGGCGCGAAGGTCAGCATTGTCACTCACAAGGTTCAAACCACCCGTGCCCGCATTCGCGGCGTTGCAATGGAAGGCGATAGTCAGATCGTCTTTGTCGATACGCCCGGCCTGTTTCAGCCGCGCCGCCGTTTGGATCGTGCGATGGTGGCGGCCGCCTGGGGTGGGGCTGCGGATGCTGATGTAGTGGTGCTGATGGTCGAGGCGCACCGCGGTGTCACCGCTGGGGTCGAGCGCATTCTGGAAGGAATGGCCGAGATCGGACAGGGCCGGACTGTGGCACTTGCCATCAACAAGATTGATCGTGTCGAGGCGCCTGTGCTGCTGGGTCTGACCAAGGATCTGAATGAGCGGTTTGATTTTGCGGAAACCTTCATGATCTCGGCAGAGAAGGGCCATGGCGTGGATGCGCTGCGTCAGTGGTTGGCCAAACAAGTGCCGGAGGGGCCGTGGCTGTACCCGGAGGATCAGATTGCCGATCTGCCCATGCGCATGATCGCCGCCGAGATGACCCGTGAGAAGCTGACCCTGCGCCTGCATCAGGAACTGCCCTACCAACTGACGGTCGAGACGGAAGCTTGGGAAGAGCGCAAGGATGGATCGGCCAAGGTGGACCAGATCATCTATGTCAGCCGGGACGGTCACAAGGGCATCGTGCTGGGCCATCGCGGCGAGACGATCAAGGCGGTGAGCAAGGCTGCGCGGGAGGAACTGACCGAGTTCCTGGGCCGCAAGGTGCATTTGTTCCTGCAGGTCAAAGTGCGCGAGAAATGGTTGGATGAAGCGGAACGCTACGACCAGATGGGCTTGGATTTCAAAGATGGCAATGCCTGAGACATATGCCACCCGACCCTTCGGGGAGGATTTTTTTGAAACAGGGAAGGGGCGGACGTGGCGCCCAAGCTGACATCGCGGTTCTGGGTGGATGCCTATCTGGCGCGGTTGCGCTTTGCTGACATTCCCGGTTTTGTTGTTGCCCACGGAGATGATACGGGCGGGGCGGTGCTGGTGAAGCTGAACACGTTGGATGGTCAGGCAGTGCTGTACCAGCGATCCTTTGACCTGATGTCTGACACGCGCGTCTGGGCGGAGCTGTCCTCTGGTGCCGAGGGTGATGTGGATGCCGCGGTTGCCCGGCAGCGCGGGTTTGATCCGGACCTTTGGGTGATAGAGGTGGAAGACCGCGCGGGGCGGCATATGCTGGATCAGGAGGGGCTGGCCTGAGATGGAGTGGCGCGGCACGGGCATATTGCTAAGCGTGCGCCGCCACGGGGAAACCAGTTCGATCATTGACGTTTTCACCGAAGATCGTGGTCGCCATGCCGGTGTGGTCCGCGGCGGAACGAGCCGTAAGATTGCCCCAATCTTGCAACCCGGCGCGCAGTTGGATGTGGCGTGGCGCGCGCGTCTGGAAGAGCACATCGGGACATTCGCAGTCGAGCCGGTGCGCAGCCGTGCGGCCCTGGTCATGGGCAATCGGTTGGCCTTGGCCGGGTTGAACGCGGTTACAGGCCTATTGGCCTTTTGCTTGCCAGAGCGCGAGGCACACGGCCCGTTGTATCGCCGAACCGAGGCGCTGCTTGATCTGTTGGGGCAGGATGATGTTTGGCCGCTTGGATACTTGCAATGGGAGTTGGCTCTGTTGCAGGAGATGGGCTTTGGCCTTGATCTCAGCGCCTGCGCGGTGACCGGGGCTACCGGAGGTCTCGCCTATGTCTCGCCCAAATCTGGGCGGGCAGTGTCGAAGGAGGGTGCGGGCGAGTGGGTGGATCGGTTGTTGCCGCTTCCTGCTGTGCTGCGTCGTGAAGGTGACGCGCCGAATGCAGAGATTGCGCAAGGGCTGGAGACCACGGGATACTTCCTGGCTAATCATCTGGCTCCTGATCTAGGGTCAAAACCTTTGCCAGAGGCGCGCGCGCGTTTTGTCGATGCGTTCAATCGCGCGTTGTGAACACCAGCTCTTCACCATCGTCATTGCGTAGAAACAGGCTTCCTTCACGCACCTCGGATTGGGTCATCTTTGAGAGCGCCTCGAGGTAAGCTGTTTCAGCTTCCAGCTCGGGGCAGGCAATGCGCGTAGCCTCAATGGGCTCGAGTTCGAACCATGGATACGGAACCGTGTTGGTTGTTGTGAACTGGTTGCACGGCGCATGACCAGAGACCGGGCCACCCGTCTCAAACTCAAGAGTTGCGCGTGCCGGAAATGCGGCACCGTTCAGGGTTTGCAGTTCCCAAAGTCGATCCGCCGCGCCGTAACGCGCAACGGTTTCATCAGCTTGGCATGCCGGGATAGACGCAATGAGCGTCAGCGCGGCGGCTCGAATCATTTCAGTGCCATCACCAGGTCAACAAGGGCTGCGAAGGCCACCAAGGCGTCGCCATCATCCGAATGCATTTGCTTCAGACCAACGAGAGACCCGTAGGCCGCCTTGGAAAACTCTTCATTGGTGACACCGATGTCGGACATCAGATCGGTCAGGCGCGCCAGTCGTGTCTTGTCGACGTCGGCCAGTGCCTTTGCGACCGCTTTGTCCTGTTGTGCCCATGCACGCAGCGCGGGGCCAGCGGTGTCTTCCTGCACGCTTTGACCGAAGCGGATCATCTTGTCGGTTGCAGTGCCGTTCTGTGCGCTGTCTTCCTTCAAGGTGTTCAGAGCGCGGGATTTCCATTCGGCAAGCAAGGCCTTCTGAAAAGCCGGCACATCCTTGAAATGCCAATAAAATGAACCCTTTGACGTCTTCAGATGGCGCGAAAGGGGTTCTGCCCGCAGGGCCAATGGCCCTTGGGCTGTGAGCTGATCCAGCCCGGCGTCAATCCAGGCAGCGGGGGAGAGGGGAGCTTTAGCCATGGCCTTGCGATACGTCCGGGTATGCGGGGGTGCAAGCGAAAGCCGCTTCAACTTGCGGTATGAGCGTTTTGCCGCACACGCCGCGAAAGAATTTGCCTATCTTGCGAGCAAGGAGATGCGAACTGTGTGCGTCAAATCTCGGCCAATAAAGCTAGTGCGACCACCAGCAGCATCGAGGCAGCCATTGTATAGTTGATCCATCGTTGCTGATGTGCAGCCAGATCAAGTTGCTTGAGCCGGACCCCGAAACCAACCCAAATGATGTGAATTGGCACCCAGATCGCGTTGACGATCACCAGTTTCCAAACTGCTTCGGCCAGAATGGCATCGGGTATCAGGGAAAAACCCGAGAAGAGGGCCGTGTTGACGGCATATG
Organism: uncultured Tateyamaria sp.; assembly: GCF_947496075.1. Taxonomy (GTDB): domain Bacteria; phylum Pseudomonadota; class Alphaproteobacteria; order Rhodobacterales; family Rhodobacteraceae; genus Tateyamaria. The sequence goes on along the minus strand of NZ_CANMBJ010000004.1, from coordinate 25,908 downwards.
CCTTGGGATTGATCGGTTGCAGCAAGACCCCATTGAGAACACCTGGCTCGGTGGTGACAGGCGCAAAGGCAAGCTTAGATCCGGCGAAGGCGATCCGCATTGCAAGGTAGAGCAGGTAGAGTGTTGAAACCCCAAACAGCAGGGTCCGTACAAAAGGATTTGCCAGTATCAGAGCGGCAAGGCCGGTAACGACCGCAAGAATGACCAGATTATTGCCGATAAAAAGGCCCAGCACATATCGCATGCCGGATTTGAGGCCATAGGCGGCTCCGACTCCTGCTGCCGACAAGACGCCTGGGCCGGGCGTTATGATCAGAAAAAAGACAGCAGCGGCAAATGTGAGCATGCCGCCACCTTGATGGTTCTGCGTAGATCGTCAATCAGAGAGCGGCAGCCGACAAAGCTTACGGTTCGTTTTTCGGGTCAGAAAATGGCTTACCCCAGAAGCCTACGCGCGATGACCTGAGCCTGAATTTCCGCGGCACCTTCAAAGATGTTCAGGATGCGTGCGTCGCAGAGAACGCGTGAAATCTTGTATTCCAGTGCAAAGCCGTTGCCGCCATGGATTTGCAGACCATTGTCGGCCGCCGCCCATGCCACACGCGCGCCTAGCAGTTTTGCCATGCCTGCTTCGACATCACAGCGTCGCCCCTCGTCCTTTTCGAACGCAGAGAAGTAGGTCAGTTGTCGAGCGACCATGATTTCGACGGCCATCATCGCGAGTTTGTTGGCGACACGCGGGAAGTTGATGAGGGCCTTGCCGAACTGTTTGCGGTCTTGGGCGTACTGCATCGAGATATCCAGCGCTGATTGCGCTACGCCGATGGCGCGGGCTGCTGTCTGGATGCGGGCAGATTCGAAGGTTTCCATTAGCTGCTTGAAGCCTTTGCCTTCTTCCCCGCCCAACAGGTTCTCGCCCTTCACATGGAAGTTGTCGAAGCCCAGTTCGTATTCCTTCATGCCCCGGTAGCCGAGCACTTCGATCTCGCCGCCGGTCATGCCGTCGGTTGGGAAGGGGTTTTCATCTGCGCCGGGCGTCTTTTCAGCCAAGAACATCGACAGCCCCTTGTAGTCCGTGGTGTTCGGATTCGTGCGGGCCAGAAGCGTCATCACTTGCGTGCGTGTAGCATGGGTGATCCAGGTCTTGTTGCCCGTGATCTTGTAGTCGCCGTTGTCATCCTTGACCGCGCGGGTGCGCAAGCTGCCAAGGTCGGACCCGGTGTTGGGTTCCGTGAACACAGCCGTGGGCAGCGTTTCGGCACTGGCAAGTTGTGGCAGCCACTTCTGTTTTTGTTCCTCCGTGCCGCCTGCGATGATCAATTCGGCCGCGATTTCGGAGCGGGTGCCGAGCGAGCCGACACCGATATAGCCGCGGCTCAGTTCTTCTGAGACGACGCACATGGATGCTTTCGACAAACCGAAACCACCATACTCTTCGGGGATGGTCAGGCCGAAGACGCCCATTTCGGCCAGCTCTTCGATAACCTCCATTGGGATCAGCTCGTCCTTGAGGTGCCAATCGTGGGCAAAGGGTTCGACCTTTTCCACGGCATAGCGCCGAAATTGCTCTCGAATCATTTCAAGTTCTTCATCGAGGCCAGAGGCGCCGACCGTGATCTCAGCGCTGCGTTCCTGCATCAATTCAACAAGACGAACGCGCGCCGCTTGAGTATTGCCGCGTTGGGTGAGCGTTTGAATGGCGGGTTCCATCATCCCGCGCATGTCGTCTTGGGACAAACCAAGGTCTTGCAGGCGCAGAACCTCACCCTGGTTCATTTGGATACCGCCGTAGATTTGCCACAGATATTCGCCAAAGGCGATCTGGTGGATCAGCGCCTCGACCTCGCCGAATTTGGACTGGGCGCTGATTGCTTCCGCCCATTTCTGCATCTGCCTTAGCGCTTCGCAGTATGTTGCGAGCCATGCAAGACCATGGGCGGCAGTCTGATGTTTTTCGACAAGGGCGCCAGACACCCGCCCATCAACGCTGAGTTGTTCGCGCAGGCGTGTCCGCGCGAGCTCCGTTATCTCTTCAACCGGTTTTAACGCAGCGCTGGTCAGCGCGAGCAAATCATCGAGCAAAACTGACGTCATCGCTCCCATATCCTGTCCGTCATGTGCCATCGCATAGTTCCTCATTTTCCGCGTCGTCACCGCTTAACTAGTTTGCAGGTGCAGCGCAACAAATATTCATTTTAGTGCGGCCATTTGTTCAAATATTGCGTGGCACTATACTGCAGTGCAGCAACGAGCCTGGAGAAATACAACCGAGACCGACGCGATGGTTGGTAAGAATCACTACCATTGATGGTGATACCGCCAAAGTACCATCTCCTTGATCAATGTCGGTAAGTCGAATCACATGGATTTTCGCTTTGTGACTCTGGGGCCGGTTTAGAGTTTTGCGCATCCCAAAAAAATTCGGACCGACTGCCGATGGGCAAGCCGGTCCGAATCGAGTGCTGAAAATGTATTATTAAATGGCTTGATGAAATGCCGTCGTACTATGCGTTTATGAAGCGCGGCGTGCGACAGTCAGCCCGGACACATCTTCGATGAAGGTGACGATGCGTGATTTGATCTTGTCGTCTTCAATCGCAGCGAGCGCATTCACGATATCAAGCCCGCGATCGCTGCGTGGTGCAGCCATGTTGCCTGCGTCCGCCAAACCTTCAAAGAAGTACGATGTGGGTACGTCGAGGATGCGCGACAGTTCAAACAGACGGCTCGCGGCGATTCGGTTCGAACCGATCTCGTATTTCTGAATTTGTTGAAAAGACAGCTCCAAGCGCTTTGCAACATCTGTTTGGGACATCCGACGCAAGGTGCGGATCTGTTTCAAGCGTTTACCAACGTGTACGTCGACGGGATGCGACATGACTGATTACCTCCGGTTGTTCTTGGAGAGTGATCGCCCAGTACACGCATCGGTTCAATTGAGTAGATTTACACCCAAGACCACACGTAAATGTTGCATTAATGTATGATTTGTTTAACGTGGATGTATTGTTGATCATACATCGAGTAAGCATGTGAACGCGCCAACGCCAAACTTGAGTGAGTTGAACCAGCCCCTGCTGTTCGAGATGATCCGCTCGTTCACAACATTGGCGGAAACGCTGAACTTGTCCCATGCTGTGACAAGACTAAACAGCACGCGTCAAACGGTTCGTCGCCATATTTCGCAGCTTGAGGAGATGCGTGGTGAGGAGCTTTTTCGGACAAAAGACCGGCGCTACGAGCTGACCGAGGCGGGGGAAGCCGCGCTGCCGGAAGCACGAGAGCTGCTTATGCATGCCAAGGTGTGGTCGCGAGGTCAGACTGGCATGCGCGGTGCACTGCAGTATCTTCAAGCCCATCAAGGTGACTGGGTTTTTTACCAGCAGCAGCGACCGATTGGGGACATATGGACAGACGAGTCGGTCCTTCTGCGTGAAACCTATCGTGCGTGGGTCATGGCCTCGGGAGAGATTGAGAGCCCAAATCTGTCTCATGTGCGTCCATATCTCATGGTTTATCGCAATTCTGATTCGGGCTGGATTTGTGTGGAGTTCGGAAATCTCTCGGCATACGTGAATTGGTTTGGGCTGGATTATGCTCGTTCCAGCATTGGCCGTCCGATCGCCCGGCTTCCAGCTGGCGAAGAATTCGGCCGTATGCTGGATCAGTCTTTTCTGGATATTCAAACGACACAGATGGCTCGGCTGGATCATGTTTATACCCGGATGCCAAAGGGAAACGATGAAAGCCAAGTGACGATGGCTTACCAACGCCTTATGATGGCTGGATTTTTTCCGGATCGGTCCTCGGCTGTCATGACGCTGGTGGTCCCGACCATCAACGTCAAGATAGCTGCGCTGGACGAGGTGCAGCGCGCTGCCATGACCGATATTACGCAACCTGACTTCGACCCGGCGAACGCGAAGTTCGAAAGGATGGCCGCAATGACCACCTGAATCGAATTACACTTTTTCAGCGAGTTTTTCGGGTATTTTGACATAAATTGTCCTAGCTTTGGCGTAAGTGCGTCAAAGGAGAGACTTTTATGACCATTCAATTCCCTGGAAACGCGGCGCCGTTCATTGCAACAAGCCGCAATATCTTGATCTCACAGGGGATCACTCTGACGATCGGCACAGACTTTGACGAGTACAAGGACATCGTTGCTGAAGAGCGGCCGATGCAGAAACTTGGCGCACCATTCGATCCTGAACTGCATGGCTTGAACCGGTCAAACGCATTCTGGCTGACTGGCCGAAACGAAGATGGGGAACTGATCCATACCCAAGCCGCTAAACGTGTTCGCCTGTCCGGGAAACCGCTCAGCAGCTACCTGCTGCGCCAGTTCCGTGCGTTTCCTCCGCCTTTGAAAGGCGTGGATCTGGCCCGGTCGCGTTTTCGCGCGACGCCAGGCACCCACCGGATTGGCGGTATGGCGGCCTATCATGGAGAATTTTGGGTTGCGCCAGAACGCGGCAAGTATCGTGGCGTTGGTCTGGCGCCCGTACTCGGACGCACGGGTATGTTGGAGATGATGCAGCGCTGGGATCCAGACTGGATTTATGGCTTCATCCTTAACGTAGTCGCTTACAAGGGATTCGGGGCGCGAATTGGTTACCTGCACCTCGAACCCAGCGTGCTCAAATGGGTCGTTGATGGGCGTGACGCCCCCATCGACACTTTTCTTGCCTACAACAGCAGAGAAGATTTGGAATATCTGCTCGATATTCCATTATCGGATGTCGTGCCCGAGGCCGCTTAGGCCCCGGGTAACGCATTAGCTGATGGCGGCCGCTTTCACGTCGTCATCGATGTAAGGCAGGTATTGTTCGAAGTTGTTCGAGAACATGTCGACCAGCTTTGTTGCCTGTGCATCATATGCTTCGGCATCATCCCACGTCCGACGTGGATCAAGCAGAATATCGGCAACACCTGGAACAGAAATCGGAACATCAAATCCGAAGTTAGGATCCTTACGGAATTCGCCGTTGGCCAATGTGCCGTCCAGAGCAGCGGTGAGCAAGGCGCGCGTTGCGCGAATCGGCATTCGGCTGCCGGTTCCGTAGGCTCCACCTGTCCAGCCTGTGTTAACCAGCCAGCATGTTGCGCCGTGCTTGGCGATCTTCTCTTGCAACAGTTTGCCATACGCCTCTGGGCGGCGCGGCATGAAGGGTGCGCCAAAGCAGGTCGAGAATGTTGGCTCGGGCTCAGTCACCCCGCGTTCTGTCCCCGCCACTTTCGATGTGAAACCGGACAGGAAGTGGTACATGGCCTGTGCCGGTGTCAAACGTGCGATGGGAGGTAGTACACCGAAGGCGTCGCATGTGAGCATGATGATGTTCTTGGGATGGCCGCCCAGCGCGCTGGATGATGCGTTAGAGATGTAGTGCAGCGGATATGCACAGCGCATATTGGCTGTCAGGCTATCGTCCTCGAAATCCAACTCCTTGGTTTCGGGATCGAATACCATATTCTCGATCACCGTGCCGAACTTTTCGGTTGTCGCGTAAATCTCGGGTTCGGCCTCTGCACTCAAGTTGATGGTCTTGGCATAGCAGCCACCCTCAAAGTTGAACGTACCACGATCTGACCAGCCGTGTTCATCGTCGCCGATCAATACCCGGCCGGGGTCAGCGGACAAAGTCGTCTTGCCGGTGCCCGACAGTCCAAAGAAGATTGCGGTATCAACCGGGTTGCCTTGTGCATGGTTCGCCGAACAGTGCATGGGCATCACCCCTCGATCTGGCAGCAGGTAGTTCAGCAGCGTGAAAACTGATTTCTTGTTTTCGCCTGCGTATTCTGTTCCGCCGATAAGGATCATCTTGCGGTCAAAGTTCATCGCGATGACGGTTTCGGACCGGCAATTGTGACGCTCGGGATTTGCCTTGAAAGACGGGCAGTTGATGACCGTGAAATCAGCGATGAAATCCTTCAAGTCCTCTGCGTCAGGACGGCGCAGCATGTGACGGATGAACAGGCCATGCCACGCCAGTTCGGTGACCATGCGTACGTTGATCGAATAGCTTGGATCTGCACCGCCCGTCAGGTCCTGAACAAAATACTCGCGCCCTTTCATGTGCTCGAGCATGTCGTCATGGAGGGTGTCGAAGCCTTCCGGCGACATCGCGGCATTGTTTTCCCACCAGATGCTGTCAGCCACGCTGTCTGTCTTGACCACGTGTTTGTCTTTGGGCGACCGGCCCGTGAACTTGCCGGTGGTGACAAGGAACGCACCACCCTTGCCCAAAGTACCCTCGTTGCGTTCAAGCGCGTGTTCGATGAGGTCTGGTTCGATCAGGTTGTAATAGACATCGCCCAGCCCTTTGATCCCTTGATCTTCGAGGCGGAACTGCGGGTTTACCCGTCCAAATGTCATATGAACTCTCCTGATGCCGCTGGGCGGCTTTGTTGGGTCAGAGGGCAGCCAAAAGGCCCAGAACCGACGTCTTGCCAGCCTGTTCCGGCGTCTTAACACGTGGATTTACTTGATGAATAGGCCCACGACAAAGGTTAGCGCCACCATGACGACCGGTTGCGCAAACAGTGACTGGGCGACATGCACCCGATACGGGAATGTGCGGCAATTTAGCCATTCCTAACCACTTTCTGACCAGTCTGAGGCCCATTCAGGGCGTGATTCGCACTTATGGATTGATTCGGAGGGTCAAAGTCGAGAGAATGCCCGAAAAATCAATAAGTACGAGCAGTATAAGGAAACAGGCAATGTCCAAGATTGCATTGGTGGATGACGACCGGAATATTCTGACGTCAGTATCCATGACGCTCGAAGCTGAAGGGTTCGAGGTCGAAACGTATAACGATGGTCAGGCTGCGCTTGACGCTTTTAACAAGCGTCTGCCAGACATGGCGGTGCTGGACATCAAGATGCCGCGCATGGACGGCATGGATCTGTTGCAACGGCTGCGGCAGAAAACGACCATGCCCGTCATCTTCCTAACGTCTAAGGATGACGAGATTGACGAAGTGCTGGGTCTGCGTATGGGGGCAGATGATTACGTCAAGAAACCGTTTTCGCAACGCCTGCTGGTCGAACGTATCCGCGCGCTATTGCGTCGGCAGGATGCAGTTGCCGGTGACATCGTCGGCGACACGGAAGAAACGAAGGTGATGGAGCGCGGTGATCTTCGGATGGACCCTCTGCGTCACGCCGTAGCCTGGAAGGGCAAGGATGTATCATTGACCGTGACCGAGTTCCTTCTGCTGCAAGCCTTGGCGCAGCGGCCTGGATTTGTGAAATCGCGCGACCAGTTGATGGATGTAGCATATGACGATCAGGTCTATGTAGACGACCGCACGATCGACAGTCACATCAAACGCTTGCGCAAGAAGATGCGCAGCGCAGACAATGAATTCTCGGCGATTGAGACGTTGTATGGCATCGGGTATCGTTACAACGAAGAATAAGAGGCGCGTTTCGAAAAACGCAGGCCAAGAGGATAATCGTGCGAGACATGAGCTCCCCTGCTTCCCGGGATGGTGACGTTGTTCTGGGCGAAGACTGGGTTGCACCGGAAACATCCGGCGCGACCGAGTTGCGGGATGGGCGTGCACGACGCGGCTTGATGTCTTTGCGGGCCTCGCCCCTGGCCCGCAAAATCATTACCTTTAACCTGATCGCACTCAACGTTCTTGTTGCGGGCATTCTGTATCTGAACTCAACGCGTGAGAGTTTGGCGGTTCAAAGGCTGTCCGCACTTGTTGCGCAAGCCGAGTTGATCGCCGATGTGCTTGAAGCGCAGCTTCCAGTCGGCGTACCGGTAAACCTTGCAACCGGCGATGGGGCAAATGTTCCAGACACGTTGGCTAAGCTAGATCTGCGCACGGGCCATGAGGTTTACGTATTCGATGCGTCAGAAGCGCTTGTCGGGCAAAGCGAAGGCACCTTGGCGCCGCTTGCTAACCAGGTAACCGAGACTGAAAATGTTGCTGTTCTGACGGATGGGCTGAGTTGGCTTTGGAGTCAGGTGTCCCGTCCGTTTTCTGGACCTGAAGCCGCCGTACCCGCACCCATCGAAGACCAATTGCGTCCATTGGTGGCGCGTAGCATGACGGGCGATACGCAAATCAGTGAAAACCTGACTGTTGCCGGGGGCGCTGTGTTCAGCGTTGTTACCCCAATTCAGCATGACGGGGCTGCCGTCGGCGTGATCGCGTTGACCAGCGCATCTGGTGAGATCGACGCGCTGGTGCGTGGGGAACGCGAACGTGTTTTGCAGATGTTTGTAATCGCGACGCTTGTGTCCATTGGCCTTAGCCTTGTATTGGCATCGACGATCGCCAATCCACTGGCTGATCTCGCCACGGCTGCAGAGTTGGGGCGCGACAAGAATGCCCGTAAGGTCAATCCTGGGCGCATTCGTATTCCGGATCTCACGGCACGCCCGGATGAGATCGGCCGCCTGTCGGGCGCGTTGCGTGGTATGATCGCTGCACTCTATAATCGGATCGATGGCAACGAACAGTTTGCAGCGGACGTCGCTCACGAAATCAAAAACCCACTTGCTTCTCTAAGGTCGGCGGTGGGCACGCTCCGCATGATTAAGCGCGACGATCAGCGCGAAAAGCTGCTGGACGTGATTGACCATGACGTTCGGCGCCTTGACCGTCTTGTAAGCGATATCTCGAACGCGTCCCGCCTTGACAGCGAGTTGGTAAAGGAGGAGGAGGAACCATTCAACCTCCTGCAAATGCTTGGAAATCTGGGCCAATATCTGGGTGAAGACGCCCGGAGCAAAGGCATTGAGTTCATTACAGATCTGCCCGCACATCCCATCGAAGTACAAGGTCTAGAGGCGCGGTTGGCGCAAGTTTTCGTCAATCTGATCACGAACGCCATTTCGTTCTGTGAAGACGGTGATGCGATCCGTGTCTGGGCCCGCAAGCGTGAAAACCGCGTTCTCGTTGTTGTCGAAGATACCGGCCCGGGTATCCCAGATCAGGCGCTGACCAAGATTTTCAAGCGCTTCTATTCCCAGCGCCCTGAAGAGCATTTTGGCAACAACTCTGGCCTTGGCCTTGCCATTTCTAAACAGATTGTTGAGGCGCATGGCGGCGTGATCTGGGCGGAGAATATTCGCCCGACAGATGCTGACATCACCTCGGAACCGCTCGGGGCCCGTTTCGTCGTCGGTCTGCCGGTCTAACCTCTGATGCCCCAGTCCATGCGTCTGCACGCGAGCGCCGTAACCGCGTACGGGCGAGGTGTTTTGATCATTGGCGCATCTGGCAGCGGTAAGTCGGGCCTCGCGCTTCAACTCATGGCATTGGGTGCGACGCTTGTGTCGGATGATCAGACTATGCTTTCTGGAGTCGATAACGTGGTACACATGAGTGCACCCGAAAGCATTGCGGGTCTTATTGAAGCACGCGGTATCGGAATAATACGCACAGACAACACGAGTGCCCGATTGCATCTTGTTGTCGATATGGACCGGGCTGAAACTAAGCGCTTACCCGATGCGCATACCAAGACGATCTTAGGCCAAACACTGCCTTGCCTTCACAAAGTGGACAGCCCTCCTTGGCCTTCGGCGATCATGCAATACCTCAAAGGTGGGCTTAGATATCCGGAATGACTGTTGCCATGATCGTGCCTCGCCGCCTTGTACTTGTGACTGGTCCCTCTGGCGCCGGACGATCCAGCGCGATTCGTGTGTTGGAGGATCTGGGGTATGAGGCGATCGACAATATGCCCGTACGTCTGATCCGGGCCTTGCTGAACGATCCCATGCCGGACAAGCCAGTGGCGCTCGGCATTGATCCGCGCAACCGGGACTTTTCGAGCACTGCAATTTCCGATGCGCTTGGCCAGGTTGCCGGTGTGCCAGGGTTGGTACCCGAGCTTCTCTATCTGGATTGCCGCATGGATGTGCTTCTTAATCGGTTTTCCGAAACGCGCCGCAGGCACCCCTTGGCAGAGGCAGATAGGGTCGAAGCCGGAATACTGAGGGAGAAGGAGCTGCTTGCACCAGTACGCGAACGGGCGGACGTGCTGCTTGATACTTCGGACCTGAACGTGCACCAATTGCGTGCCGAGGTAGAGCATTGGTTTTCGCCGGGGGAGCAAACCAAGCTGGCTGTTGCGGTACAGAGCTTCAGCTACAAGCGCGGCCTGCCACGCTCAGTTGACATGGTCTTTGACTGCCGCTTTTTGAAAAACCCGTATTGGGAGCCCGAATTGCGCACCAAAACTGGTCTGGATTCGGATGTCAAAAGTCACATCTGGTCCGACCCACGCGCAGCCGAGTTCGAAGCACGTTTGCGCGATCTCTTGCTGTGGCAACTGCCAAGTGTGCTAGACGAAGGGAAATCTCACCTCTCGGTTGCATTCGGTTGCACGGGCGGCCAACACCGGTCTGTTGCCATGGCGGAAACCTTGGCTGCAGCCCTTGCAGAGGCTGGCTGGCAAGTGTCTATTCGGCATCGGGAACTGGATCGCCGCAAACGCGAAGAGGCATCAGCTTGATCGGGATAGTGATTGTCGCACATGGCGGGCTCGCTGGTGAGTATCTGCGAGCGATAGAACATGTCGTCGGCAAACAGGCCGGTGTCCGTGCCATCGCAATCGAAGCTGACCATGACCGCAAGGCGAAGGAAGACGAAATCTGCGTGGCTGCAGATGAGGTCGATGCCGGCGATGGTGTGGTTGTTGTAACCGATCTGTTTGGGGGCTCCCCGTCGAATCTCAGCTTACTAGCCTGCAAGCCGCAAAACCGCCGCATCCTTTACGGCGCAAACTTGCCCATGCTGATCAAACTTGCGAAAAGCCGTAAGATGCACGTAACGGATGCCGTGCAGGCCGCCCTGAGTGCCGGCAAGAAGTATATCGACAGCCAGAATATAGGCGCAGATACCTGAAGATGACTCACCGCAAGCTGGAAATTGTGAATATAAAGGGTTTGCACGCTCGCGCGTCTGCTAAACTTGTTGAAGTGGTTGAGGCATTCGACGCCCGCGCAACGGTGACCCAGGATGGCATGTCTGCATCAGGCGATAGCATTATGGGTCTTTTGATGTTGGCAGCGCCAATGGGAAGTTTTATTGACGTTGAAACGTCCGGACCGGATGCTGAGCCATTGGCGGATGCCGTGAGTGCGCTGATTGCTGACAAGTTCGGAGAAGAGGCCTGAGCCGATGAAGGCTCGAGAGGTCCATACGTCGATAGAAGGTGACGATCGTTTGGTCGATAGCACACATAACATGACGAAGGTCACAAAGCCTGACGCCGAGAAGGTTAGCTTCAATACATACGACCGCCGTAGCCTGTCTTATGCTTCGACCTTTGATGATCCATGGAAAGCCACTTTCATCCGCGTGATGGAAGCCTTTACTGGCAAGCTGACAATCCTGCGCCTGATCCGAAAGTTCGAACGGCAAGGTGCCCCCTCTGGCCAAGCCTTTTGGCGGGCATGTCTGGATGTAATGGGTATCGACCTTACGACCCCACAAGACCAGTTGAACCGCATTCCCAAAAAGGGACCGGTCATTGTTGTCGCGAACCACCCGCATGGGATGGTGGACGGTATGATCTTTGCGGACCTGATCGGTCGCGTACGGCCGGACTACCGCATTCTGACCCGATCCTTGCTGACCGTGATCGATGAAGTGGCGGGTAGCTACATGATCCCTGTGCCGTTCCCGCATGATCCGGATGCACAGCGCAAAGGAGTCGAGATGCGGTCCAAGGCAATGGCCCATCTGAAGGCAGGTGGTGTTGTTGCCTTGTTCCCGTCGGGCGTTGTCGCGACGTCGGAAACATGGTGGGGTCCGGCCGTCGAAGCGGAATGGAACGTGTTTACCGCACAGCTCATTCGCCGGTCCGGGGCGACAGTGGTTCCAATGCGCTTTCCGGGTGCGAACAGCCGCGCCTACCATATCGCAGATAAAGTATCGCCAATGCTGCGGCAGGGCTTGCTGCTGCACGAGATCGTTCGTTCCTGCAACAAACCGCAGGGTCCGGTTGTTGGGCATCCGCTGGACCCAGAGATTGTTACCGGCTTCAAGGATGACCCGCGTGGGTTCATGGCTTGGCTGCGCGAGCACACGATGGCTTTAAAGGACTGACGGCGCCGGAATTTTGGAAAATGCGGTTTCGTTTTATTTGCAAGAAAATGTTACCGCGTCGGAACAGGCGTCTCTCCGCGATAATCATAAAACCCGCGCTGTGACTTGCGGCCCAGCCATCCGGCTTCCACGTATTTGGTCAAAAGCGGGCAGGGGCGGTACTTGGTGTCCGCAAGCCCGTCATGCAGGACGTTCATGATGGCCAGACACGTGTCGAGCCCGATAAAATCCGCCAGTTCCAAGGGTCCCATGGGGTGATTTGCCCCCAACTTCATCGACGAGTCGATGGATTTGACGGACCCTACCCCTTCATACAAGGTGTAGACTGCTTCGTTGATCATCGGCATCAGGATGCGATTGACGATAAAGGCGGGGAAATCCTCTGCCGTGGCCGCTGTCTTGCCAAGCTTGTCCACAACGGCGGCACAGGCTTCGAATGTCTCGGCGTCCGTTGCGATTCCCCGGATCAGTTCGACCAACTGCATCACAGGAACAGGGTTCATGAAGTGGAAACCCATGAACTTTTCGGGCCGGTCCGTGCGGCTGGCCAGCCGCGTGATGGAAATGGAAGAGGTGTTCGACGTGAGGATGGTATGCGGTTGCAGATGCGGTACCAGGTCCTCGAAGATAGCCTGTTTGACCGTTTCGCGTTCGGTCGCGGCCTCGATCACCAGGTCGGTCTGACCCAGATCAGTCAGGGTTTGCGTCGTTTGAATGCGGGCTATCGCTGCTAACTTGTGGTCTGCGCTGATTTTCTCGCGGCTCACCTGCCGTTCGAGGTTCCGATCGATGGTCGCCATGGCCGCAGCCAATGCGTCGCCCGAAATATCGTTCAGCATGACATTGTACCCGGCGAGAGACATCACATGCGCGATGCCATTCCCCATCTGGCCCGCGCCAACAATTCCAACCGTCTTGATGTCCATTTTCGACCTCATGCCACGTTCCCGCACCATATGGTCACGCGCCGGTTGGGGGCAAGGGGACGCGATGCATCAATGATGACCATCCTTGTTAGGGGTTCTTAAACAAACTGCTGTCACAGTGGCCATGGGTAAATAGTGAGAGTGGGTCTCATGAGTATTGAATCGTTGGGTCCGGGTGGGCTCGATTACTTGCCGTGTAGATACGGCAATTCCAAAGTATTGTTTCGCGGGCCAAGGCGGCCTCTGGATGGGCCATTTATTGCCTTTTTTGGGGGGTCGATCACATACGGTAAATTCGTACCTACGCCGTTTCCGGATCTGGTCGAACAGTCCATGGGCACGACATGCGTGAATTTTGGATCACTGAACGGCGGGGTCGATGTTTTTGCGACCGATCCCTATCTGCGTAAGGTGTCTGGCTTGGCGCAAACGACAGTGATTCAGATTACCAGTCCAAGGAACATGTCGAACCGGTTTTACCGGGTGCATCCCCGTCGCAACGATCGGTTTGTCGAAGCGTCATCGCTGCTGCGTGCGATCTACCGCGAGGTTGATTTTGCCGAGTTCAATTTCACCAACCACATGTTGAACCGGCTATACCTTCTGTCTCCGGAACGTTTCGAGGCAGTGGTGGAAGAGTTGCAGACTGCGTGGGTTGCACGGATGCGACTGGTACTTAGCCAGATACCGGGCAGGACTGTGTTGTTGTGGGCCGGACGTCAAACGCCCGAGGGGTCGGCAAGTGATCTTGATGCAGACCTCGCATTGGTCTCCAGAGAGATGATTGAAAAAGTGTCCGAACTCGCGACCAAATATGTGGAAACAGTCATTTCTGACGAAGCGGTGCAAGCAGGAACGGAAGGTATGGTGTTCAGTGAAATGGACGCACCCGCGGCCCGCACCATGCCGGGTCCCGTGGCACACCACGAAATCGCTCAAGCCCTTGTTCCAGTGTTGAAGTGACACAAAAAAGCCCGCCGCATGGGTGCGGCGGGCTTAACTTTTTTGCAGGAAGTGCCTGTTTACAATTTTTCGATCATCTCGGGTACAGCATCAAACAGGTCGGCGACCAGACCGTAGTCTGCAACCTGGAAGATAGGTGCTTCTTCGTCCTTGTTGATGGCTACGATGACCTTGGAGTCTTTCATGCCAGCCAAGTGCTGGATCGCACCTGAGATGCCAACGGCAACATAAAGGTCAGGGGCCACGACTTTACCGGTTTGACCGACCTGCCAGTCGTTCGGTGCGTAGCCCGAGTCGACAGCAGCCCGCGATGCGCCAACGGCGGCGCCCAGCTTGTCGGCCAATTTCTCGATCAGTGCGAAATCGTCTTCGGAGCCTACGCCACGGCCACCGGATACAACCACTCCAGCAGATGTCAGCTCGGGACGGTCGCTTGCGGCAACCTTGTCCTCGACCCAGCTCGACAGTGCGGGATCAGCTGCCGCACCGATGTTTTCAACCGAGGCTGAACCACCTGTGCCCGCTGCATCAAAGGTCGATGTACGGAAGGTGATAACTTTCTTACCGCCTCCCGCTTTCACGGTCTGGATCGCGTTGCCTGCGTAGATCGGGCGCTCGAACGTGCTCCCGTCTACCACAGCTGTTGCGTCCGAGATCACCATGGCGTCCAGCAGCGCCGCGACACGGGGCATGATGTTCTTTGCATCCGTGGTAGCCGGGGCAACGATGTGCTCATAGTCACCGGAAAGCGACACGATCAGGTCTGATACAGGCTCGGCCAGACGCTTGCCGTACAGCGCATCCTCGGCGCACAGCACCTTGGCTACACCGTCGATGGTCGCCGCGGAGGCAGCAGCATCGGCGCAGGTTGCGCCGGTTGCCAGAACGGTGACGTCACCCAGCGCCTTGGCGGCGGTCACGGCCTTGGCCGTGGCGTCCATCGCCAGTTCACCATCATTGATCTCTGCGAGAAGAAGAACAGCCATTACACAGCCCCCGCTTCTTTGAGTTTCGCCACAAGCTCTTCTACCGAGCTCACCTTAATGCCTGCAGCACGCGCTTCGGGCTCTGCCGTCTGCACGATCTCGAGCCGCGGTGCGGTGTCGACGCCGTAGTCAGCGGCTGTCTTTTCATCCAGCGGCTTCTTCTTGGCTTTCATGATGTTGGGCAGCGACGCATAGCGCGGCTCGTTCAGGCGCAGGTCGACCGAGATGACGGTCGGCATGCTCACTTCGATGGTCTGCAGACCACCATCGACTTCGCGTGTGACCTTGGCTTTGTCACCGGCAATCTCGACTTCTGATGCGAAGGTCGCCTGGCTCCAGCCCATCAGGGCCGACAGCATTTGGCCAGTAGCGTTCATGTCATTGTCGATGGCTTGCTTGCCACAGAGAACCAGACCTGGTTGCTCTTCCTCGACCACTTTGGCGAGGATTTTGGCAACCGTCAGCGGCTCGATGTCCGTGTGGACGTCATCAGCTGCAATGACGAGGATTGCGCGATCCGCGCCCATCGCCAGCGCTGTACGCAGTGTTTCCTGAGCTTGCTTGACGCCGATGGAGACGGCAACGACTTCCTCGGCCTGGCCCGCTTCTTTCAGGCGGATGGCCTGTTCGACGGCAATCTCGTCAAACGGGTTCATCGACATTTTCACATTGGCGAGATCCACACCCGATCCGTCCGCTTTCACGCGTACCTTCACGTTGTAGTCGATCACGCGTTTGACGGGCACAAGCACCTTCATGAGCGTTCCTCTCCTTAAAATAACGACTCAGCTTTGACAGCGGAGATAGTCAATCTCGTGTGGTTTACCCAAGACGCCGCCACGGAAACAGGACAAAATCGTCACGTCACGGCAAATGAACGCCGCGTTTTCAGTGTGATGCCGTCGAACGGAAACTTTGATACACTGTGGGAAAGGGGGATTGCCATGGAACGTGTTCAAGGCTTCGGCGGGTTTTTCTTCCGGTCTAAGGATCCGGCTGCACTGTCCGCATGGTATCGTGACAGGCTTGGGATCGATCTGGTGCCGACCGCTGCGGATCAAACACCGTGGATGGCCGACGGGGGTGCAACCGTTTTCGCCCCCTTTGCCGCCGATACCGACTATTTTGCCGCTGACAAGAGCTTTATGCTGAACTTCCGCGTCAGTAATCTCGATGCGATGGTGGCACAGCTTGAGGATGCCGGTGTCTCAGTGAAGATGGTTGGGGACATGCCCGGGATCGGGCGCTTCGCGCATCTTTCCGATCCCGAGGGGACACCGATCGAGTTGTGGGAACCCGAGCCGGTCTGAGTGCGAGTGGACAAACCCGTGGCTCCGCCCTTCCGATAGCCAAACCTTCCACAAGAGGTTTTGCCGCTAGTCGCGGTTCGCCCCCGGAACCCAAAGCACGTCATCCTTACCGCCATTGTTGGCAATGCGCGCCGCGACGAAGAACCAGTCGCTGAGACGGTTCAGGTATTTGACAGCCGCCGGGTTCACCGCCTCCATGGTTGCCAGTTCCACCGCCAAGCGCTCGGCACGTCGCGCCACGGTTCGGCAGACGTGCAGATGCGCAGACAAGGTTGAACCGCCGGGCAGAATGAAGCTGCGCAAGGGTTCAAGATTGCCGTTCATGGCATCGATCTCTGCTTCCAGTCGCGTCACCTGAGCATCGGTCATGCGCAGCGGTGGATATTCGGATTCGGCATCCTTTTCCATATCCGGTCGACACAGGTCTGCGCCCAGATCAAAAAGATCGTTCTGGATGCGGCTCAGGGCAGTATCGGCGTCGCCGGTCGCTTCCAACCGGGCCACACCCAGAAACGCGTTCAACTCGTCGGCTGTGCCATAAGCGGTGACACGCATCGCGTGTTTGGCCACCCGCGCACCATTGCCAAGGGCCGTTTCGCCCGCATCACCCGTCTTTGTATAAATCTTGTTCAGAACAACCATGTTCAGTTCCCCGTTCCACGCAATGCGACATAGACAAGTATTAAAAGGACAGCCACGAACTGCGCACCGATCCGGTAGCGCATCAGGCGGTTCGAGTTGTTCTTGGCCCACCCAGAGCCCTTGGCAAAGCCGCCAAGGCCAAGCATCAGCACCACGACAACTGCCAGACAAGCCAGCACGATCAAGATGAATAGCGGGTCAAAGCCCATGTTCTTTTGTCCCTTTTCCTTACGCTTGGACCATGTAGGCGACGCACGCGCAAAAGCGAACGCGTCGTTCGGTCACCCGACGGATAGAATCCGGTCCAAACCGCGTGTGGTCAGGATCCTTCGGAGCGCGGCCATCAGAAATGTGGGGGTCGTGACCATGTAGACGGGACGCGGCTTGCGGGCGTCCAGCGCATGCTTCAGTTTCTTGACCACCGCCTCTGCAGGCAGCTCAAACGTGTCGGGTCCACTGTCCTGATACAGCCTCTTGCGCAGCTTTGTGCGGTAATGCTCGACACGCGGAGAGTTTTCCCAATCGATCCACTTTTCGAAATGCGGGATCGAGTTGGCGCGGATCTTGCTGGTGATCGGGCCGGGTTCGATCAGGATCACGTCTATGGGAGTGTCGCGCATTTCGATCCGCAGCGTATGGGTCAGCCCCTCAAGCGCAAACTTGGTCGAATTGTAGGCACCGCGCCAAGGCATGGTCACAAATCCCAGCACGGATGAACACTGCACGATCCGTCCATGTCCCTGTTTGCGCATTGCGGGGATGACTTGTCGCGTCAGGTCATGCCAGCCAAAGAAGTTGGCTTCGAAGATGGCGCGCAGTGCATCCGTTGGCAAATCTTCGACCGCGCCCGGTGTGCCGAACGCGCCATTGTTGAAAAGCGCATCAAGGGTGCCCCCGGTGGCCTCGAATACCTCTTGCAGACCATTGGTGATGGTCGCCGTGTCTACATAGTCGATCAGCGGGCTTTCGAACCCTTCGTCTTGCAGACGCATGCAGTCTTCTGATTTTCGGCAAGCTGCAAACACACGCCAGCCTGCGTCACGCAGTCCGTGTGCCGATGCGTACCCGATGCCAGACGAACAGCCTGTGATGAGAATGGATTTCTGTGTCATGTTTTGTCCCGCTCGAACTTGGGTGGGACAATAGTGCGTTCCGCTGGGCGCGCAATCAGCCTTCGCTTAACAGGTAGTCAGCCATCCAACCGATGGTTCCACCGTTTAACGGGCGCAGTTCGACCCAGCCGTTTCCGGGGTCTTGCAGGACTTCGACCTTAGCGCCGCGCGTCAGGCGATTGACGACCGAATAGTCCGTGCCGGGGCCACCGCGCACATTCACGCTGCGGGCAGACACGGCGCGCACATCTTTCGATGGGTCTGCGGCCGCTTCGGGTGCGTTGAAGTCAACGGGGGTAATGATTGCGGTGTCGACAATCAGACTTGGCAGAATGATCGTCGGTTCTTCTTCGCTCAGGGCGATATCCGTTTCACTCTCTGCCTCGACGGCGCGCGGACGCGCTGCAGTTGTCTGGACAGTCCGCTGCGGGCGCAGGACATCGCTTACGCTGTTCAGGTTCAGCGAAACGCGTGTCACGTTTTCCGGCACGGCGGGGGCGGCAGGTGCCACGGCGACCTGCGTCAGCGTTTCCTGTTTGACCTCTACGGGCAATTCAATACGCGACAGGCGGGTTTGCTCGGCGTCAAAGTCGGCGCCTCCGCTCATCTCGTAAAAGGCAAAGGCCAGAAACCCAAATGTGATGATAATGAACCGCATCATACTATGCGTCTCCCCCAACATACTTTGTGTGTCACATCAGCAGCTTGATGACACATGACAAACCTTAACAAACCGAGTGATTCCAAACACTGGTAAAAACCGGTCAGTTTTCCCCGCAGCATGCGTTGTGGTGTCCAAGCAACGGAGTGTTCGCGCCAAAGCTTCCCGAACGGAAGATCGTCCATCTGACCGCTTGTTCCCGGCAAGGCGGGCCGCTACACATCATCTATGTCCGATCAGACCGATACCCCCAACATGGACCTGTCCGAACCGCTGCGTCGCGCGCTGGGTGAGCGGTACCTGACCTATGCGTTGTCCACCATCATGCACCGTGCGCTTCCGGATGCGCGGGATGGACTGAAGCCGGTACACAGACGAATTTTATTCGCCATGCGGGAATTGCGGTTGTCGTCCTCTGGTGGATTCCGCAAGTCGGCCAAGATTTCGGGCGACGTGATGGGCAACTATCACCCCCACGGGGATGCCGCGATTTACGATGCCATGGCCCGCCTCGCGCAGGATTTCAACGTGCGCTACCCGTTGGTCGATGGGCAGGGGAACTTTGGCAATATCGATGGCGATAACCCTGCGGCCTCGCGCTATACAGAGGCACGGATGACAGCCGTGGCCGAGGCGCTGCTTGAGGGGTTGAACGAAAACGCCGTTGATTATCGCGAGAATTATGACGGCACGCTGACGGAACCGGTGGTGCTGCCCGCCCAGTTCCCGAACTTGCTGGCCAACGGATCTTCTGGGATCGCCGTGGGCATGGCAACGAACATCCCGCCCCATAATATTGCCGAGCTGTGCGACGCCTGCCTGCACCTGATCAAGACGCCGGATGCCCGCGACGATACGCTTCTGAACTACGTGCCCGGCCCTGACTTCCCGACAGGCGGTATCATTGTCGAACCGCTCGAGGCTATCGCGCAAGCCTACCGCACGGGCAAGGGTGGGTTCCGCCTGCGCTGCCGTTACGAGGTCGAGGATCTGGGCCGTGGCCAGTGGCAGATCGTCGTGACCGAGATTCCCTATCAGGTCCAGAAATCCAAGCTGATCGAAAAACTGGCCGAGGTCATCCAGACCAAGAAAGTCCCAATCCTGGCTGATGTGCGGGACGAAAGCGCAGATGACATCCGCCTGATCCTTGAACCTCGATCGAAGAATGTCGACCCGGATGTGCTGATGGGCATGCTGTATCGGAATTCGGACCTTGAGGTGCGGTTCAGTCTCAACATGAACGTGCTGATCGACGGGGTCACGCCCAAGGTCTGCTCGATGAAGGAAGTGCTGCGCGCCTTCCTTGATTTCCGGCGCGAGGTGTTGATCCGCCGCAGCCAGCACCGTATGGAAAAGATCGACCACCGGCTCGAGGTGCTCGAGGGGCTGATCGTTGCCTTCCTCAACCTTGATCGTGTGATAGACATCATCCGCTATGATGACGATCCCAAGGCTGCGCTGATGCGCGAGGACTGGGGCAAGGATCATCCTCGCGCCATGACCGAGGCCGACTATGTCTCGCCGCCCGCGGGTGATGGTGAACTGAGCGAAGTTCAGGTCGAAGCGATCCTGAACATGCGCCTGCGGTCCCTGCGCCGTCTCGAAGAGATGGAACTGCTGCGCGAGCAATCCGAACTGATGGAAGAGCGTGCCGGGCTCGAAGACCTGCTCGAAAGCGAAAACCTGCAATGGCAGGCCATCTCCGACCAGATGCGCGAGACCAGAAAGAAATTCGGCAAGGACTACGAGGGCGGCGCCCGCCGCACTACGTTCGCCGAAGCAGGTCAGATCGAGGATGTGCCGCTTGAGGCGATGATCGACCGCGAACCGATCACCGTCTTGTGCAGTCAAATGGGCTGGATCCGCGCTATGACTGGCCATATCGATCTGAACCGCGAGCTGAAATTCAAGGACGGTGATGGTCCGCGTTTTATCTTCCACGCGGAAACCACGGATCGTCTGGTCTTGGTCGGGTCAAACGGGCGGTTCTACACGCTGTCCGCGTCGAACCTGCCGGGCGGGCGCGGCATGGGCGAGCCGTTGCGCCTGATGGTCGATCTGCCGAACGAGGTGCAAATTCATTCCCTGCTGACTCATAAACCGGGCCGTAAGCTATTGGTCGCATCATCCGCCGGCGATGGGTTCATCGTACCCGAGGACGAAGTGATCGCGCAGACCCGGACGGGCAAACAGGTGCTGAACGTGCGCGGCGGCGTCGCGATGGCCGTCTGTAGACCCGCCGAAGGGGATTGCGTTGCCGTTGTCGGTGAAAACCGGAAGGTTCTGGTCTTTGGTCTCGAAGAGTTACCGGAGATGGCGCGCGGCAAGGGTGTGCGTCTCCAAAAGTACAAGGACGGGGGCCTCAGCGATGCAACCACCTTCACCCTGGCAGACGGGCTCAGCTGGCTCGACCCCGCAGGACGGACAAGAACGGAAACCGACCTTGCCGAGTGGCGCGGAAAACGCGCAGGTGCAGGGCGGATGGCCCCCCGCGGCTTCCCAAGAGACAACAAGTTCACCTGACGGCGCGCTCACGGTCGGCTTTGTCGGTCGTCGTGGTGCGGTCTTTTGGCTCGCTCTGACCACAGGATTCTGGTCCATTCTGACTTTGGGCTTTTACCGTTTCTGGATGAAGACACGGCTGCGTCGTTACTTCTGGGGATCGATCCGGCCCGGTGGTCATCCGATGGAGTATGTCGGCGACCCGTGGGAAAAGCTGCTGGGCTTCTTCATCGCGGTCGTGATCCTTACCTTCTATATCGGCGTGGTGAACCTGCTGTTGATGTTCGCCAGCTTCACCCTGTTTGACGGCAATGTCGCGGGTTACTTCCTCAGCTTTCTGGGCGTGATCCCCCTGTGGTTCTACGCCCGGTATCGCGCGCGCCGCTATGTCCTTGGGCGCACGCGCTGGCGCGGCGTGCGCTTCGGGTTAGAGCCCGGTGCGTGGGGTTATGCGTGGCGTGCCTGCGTTCACTGGCTTGTCACGATTTGCACGCTCGGCATCCTCTGGCCGCGCATGACGTTCTATCTCGAGAAATACCGCACCGACCGCACCTTTTTCGGCTCGTCCAAGCTGACTCAAGGTGGGCGTTGGACGATGCTTTATCGGGCAGCCTTACCGTTGATCGGGGCGATTGTTGCATGGGTTCTATGGGTGGTCTGGATTACCTTCATCGACCCGATCGGAGAGATTTGGGCAGCCTTCCTCGATGAGCTGTTGATCGAACTATTAGGGTACGAGGCATTCTTGTCCAAAGGGACAGCCAAGCCAAAGAACGTATGGCGGTTATGGCTTTTGATCCCGCTGGCTATCACTCTCTACACGGGTGTTGTGCACTACATGTTCGGTGCGCGGCGCATCATGGCCAACCACAAGTCGGCACCGGGCATTGCGGTCCGGTCAAACCTGCGCACAGGGCGGATCGCATGGATTTATGCCGGGGGTACCTTTTTTGCTTATCTGGTGCTGACCCTTGGGATCATACTGTTATCGCTGATTGTTCTGCCGATCTTCGGGTTCGAGGTTCTTGCGCAGATCACAGGCACCGACGCCGACCTTACTTTCGATGCGCCGCGCTGGGTTGCCATCACGGCATCGGTCATCGTCTATTTCGGCATCTTTCTTCTTTGGTCCGTGGTCTACAATACTTTCGTGACATTCCCGCTGATGCGGCACATGGCAACAACAACCGTACTGCCCGAACATCATGGTTTGCAATCCGTCAGCCAGGCCGCGCGCGATGAATTCGCCGAAGCCGAAGGCTTTGCCGAGGCTCTTGATTTGGGGGCCGCGATATGACCCACGCCTCTTACTTCAATGGCGACACGCCAAATCCGGTCCCGGTCTATGTCACGCCCAGTGACGACGGCGCGCAAATAATTCTTTCACGCCCGAATGCCGACGACGTGATATGGCCCGCATCTGATATTCGAACGGTATCGGACCTGCCCAGTGGGATTGATGCGGTCTTGCGGTTGACCAGCGACCCGGTTGCGCGGCTTTACGTTCAAGACGCCGGAACGCTGCCAAGATTGCCGCACCTCAATCGGCGCGCACCGCCCAAAGGCCGCGGACGCCTTGCTATGTGGGCCGCAGGTGCGGTGGCTGCGGTCGCCTTACAGATCGGCATCCTGATCCCGCTCATGGCTGACCAGTTGGCCAACTTCATTCCACCCCGCGCTGAACGCGCGCTGGGCGAGGCAACATTTGAACAGATCCGTGGTGCGCTGGGCAGTGATACTCTGGGCCCGCTGCGGGTCTGCGAAAAACCGGAGGGGCGGGCGGCACTGAATGAAATGGCCGCGACCTTTGCCCCGTCGATACCTGACAACGGCGAAATATCTGTGTTCGTTTTGAACCACCCGATGATCAACGCCTTTGCCTTGCCGGGTGGATACGTCGTGTTCTTCCGCGGCTTAATCGACGCAGCCGAAACGCCCGAGGAAGTGGCTGCCGTCTTCGCCCATGAACTCGGCCACGTCGTTAGCCGCGACCCCACGCGGCACGCCCTGCGGTCAGCTGGCAGCATCGGCGTTCTGGGTCTGCTCTTTGGTGACTTTGCAGGCGGTGCTGTTGTGCTGTTCCTGACGGAACGGCTCATTGATGCAAACTACACCCAAGCCGCCGAAGAGGCTGCGGACACCTTTGCGCACACGGTGCTTGAGGACGCCGAGATTTCTCCCGCTGCCCTCGGGGACATGTTCGAACGGTTGCGTAAGAAGCATGGAGACAGTGATGGTACCCTTTCGCATTTCCTGTCCCACCCGACCTTGTCCGATCGCATCGACAAAGCGCGTGATGCGGCCCCGGAAGATGGAGACTGGTCCCCGATCCTGACCGAACAGCAATGGGCAGACCTTCAGGGAATTTGTGGCTAGGCCAGCTCGGCGGTTAGCCACACACCGCCATCTGGTCGCAGGGTCAGGATCATAACAGGGTCGGGGTTCTTGCCCGCAACAGGTGCAAATTCGAAACGGCTCAGCACCGTCGCCAGGATGATCACAGCTTCTTGCAGGGCGAAGGAAGCGCCAATGCAGATGCGAGGGCCGTCTCCAAAGGGCAAGTAAGTATAGCGATCCACCGACTTGCGGTCGGCAAACCGGTCCGGTCGGAACGCATCCGGGTCGTCCCACAAAAGCTTGGACCGGTGCACGGCATAAATCGGAATGATGCAGGTGTCGCCTTTCCGGATTTCGCGCCCGCACAGAACGTCATTTGCCATGGCCGTGCGCGACACCATCCCTGCAGGTGGGTACAGACGTAGTGCCTCATCGATGATCTGGCGGATAAAGGGTAGATGCTGGATGTCGTCGCCGCGGGCGGGGCGCCCTTGCAGGACCGATTGCGCTTCGGCCCGCGCACGATCCTGCGCGGCAGGGTCGAACGCAACAAGGTACATGGACCACGCCAGGGTCAGAGCCGTGGTTTCGTGTCCTGCGACAATGAAAGTCAGCAGGTTGTCCCGCAACTCCGCCGTGGTCATCTTGCGCCCGGACTCCGGATCTTCGCCAGCCATCAACAGGTCCAACAGATCCGGCACGCCATCATGGGGCCGCGCGGCTCGAGCTTCGATTGCCCGGTCGGCAATGGCTTTGGTGTCGCGCATTGCTGTGCCCTGCACCAGGCGCCCGGGGCGAGGCACCCAATCCGGTGCGCCCATGATATCGAAGAGTGAAATTTTACCGGCATTCGAGATGTAATCCTCGATCGCGCGGTGGATGGATGATCGGTCGAATGTCCCATCGCCCGAAAAGGTGACGTCAGCAATAACGTCAAATGTTGTGGTCACCATTTCGTCCAGCAGGTTCACGGCTCTGGGTCCGGCTGCTGCAATCCGGTCTGCGCAACGTTCGGCGGCGGCGGTCATGATCGGGGCAAGGTTCATCATGTTGCGGTGGGTGAACACCGGGGCGGCCGTGCGACGTTGCCACCGCCAGTTCGCGCCTTCCGCGATGAACAAGGACTCGCCGATGGCGGGCTGCAACAGGTTCTTGGTGACGACGGACTTGGGGTATGTGTCCAAGCGGTCC
The DNA here is from genome assembly GCF_947496075.1 of uncultured Tateyamaria sp. GTDB lineage: Bacteria > Pseudomonadota > Alphaproteobacteria > Rhodobacterales > Rhodobacteraceae > Tateyamaria. Next base: position 1,194 of record NZ_CANMBJ010000004.1, on the reverse strand, counting down.
AGCAGCATCTGGCGAATGCCGCCGGGGTCCATGACCATATGCCAACGCTTGCCGGTCTTGCCGGACACGATGGGCAGGCGCGTCGCGGCTTCGGGGATGATGCCCAGCACGTTCTTGCGCGCCATCTGAAGGCTTTTCCAGATACCGGTCTCTTCTTTCACCAGCGGCACGCGAACTGGCAACGCATGAGGCAGAGCCGTGTCGGACATGTCACCCTCCGTTGATACGTAACGATATATGTGGTGCGCAGCACCGGACAATTGCGCCAACGTCGCAGCTGCGCTATCCGATACGCAATAAAAACGGGGAGAATACAGGAATGATGCGTTGGGTTTTGGGCCTTTTGATGCTGGTGACGGTTTCGGCATGCGCCAGCAATCGCGACCTTGGAGACGCGCCGGTCCCACTGGGTGACTTCCGGCTCGAACATAACATCGTCATCGCGGAAAATGCGCAGCGCGGACCTCTGAGCCGCCCGGCCAGCGAGGAACAGCTAACGGCCGCGGTCAAGGACGCGATGGCCGAACGGTTTGGGCGTTACTCGGGCACCAGCCGATACCACTTCGGTATTTCCGTTGAAGGTTACGTTCTGGCCCAACCTGGGATCCCGCTTGTGCTTGCGCCCAAATCGGCCCTGATCCTGAATGTCACGGTTTGGGATGACGCCGCAGGGGGCAAATTGAATAACGAACCCGAGCAGATTACCGTTCTGGAAACATTTGGAACCGCGCCAATCATCGGGACAGGCTACACGATGACAGCCGAGGAGCAGCTCAAGGAGTTGAGCCAGAATGCGGCCAAGGCAGTAGAGCGTTTTCTTGTGAAGCAAAGGAATGAGCAGGGTTGGTTCGCGCCGGATTCGGCAGCGCCGGACGCATCCGAGGCACAGCCATCGTCATTGGAGACCGAGGCGGCAGCAGCGGGGTGAAATCCTATACACAGGAGTAAGGCAGCTGCCGCGTCACGGGCTGTTGTCCTATCCGCCTGCAGCACGACAATAAATCGGTCCGCATACCACCGCGAACCTGACTTGATTTTCCCGCCCAATCACAATAAATGCCGCGCGGAGTGAACAACGGGGTTCCGACCCACAACTGAACAAAGGGCGTCTGACAAGATGGCAAAGGAAAAGTTTGAACGTACGAAGCCGCACGTTAACATTGGCACGATTGGCCACGTTGACCACGGCAAGAC
>NZ_CANMBJ010000003.1 GCF_947496075.1 uncultured Tateyamaria sp. | reverse complement strand
AAATCTTGCCGAGCAGTTCGAGTTCATTGTCCTGCTGGCGACCCTGTCGACGTTGTTTCCCTACCTCCTTTGCGCGCTGGCTGAGCTGGCGCTGCGTGCACGTGGCGTGGTGGGCCCGTCGCCGGGTGAAATGAGCAAGGTCATTCTGCTGGCCGTCTTGGGCTTCATCTACTCCGTCTGGGCGATTTTCGGATCGGGGGCGGAGGTCGTGTTTTACGGCTTCCTGCTGCTGATGGCGGGGGTGCCTGTCTACGTCTGGCAATGCTGGATGAAGGGAACGGATTTCACACAGGAAGGAACACTTTGATGTCTGGATTTGGTGCGCATTCAGAGATCGGCAAGCTGCGCAAGGTCATGGTCTGTGAACCGGGGCTTGCCCATGCGCGGCTGACCCCCGGCAATGCGGCGGAACTACTGTACGATGACGTATTGTGGGTCAACAAGGCGCGTCGGGACCACGCCGATTTCCGTATGAAGATGGAGGAGCGTGGGGTCGAGGTGCTGGAGTTCCAGGCTCTGCTGGCCACCACGTTGAAGGACGCGGAGGCGCGTAAGTGGGTGCTCGACAGGCGCATTACCCAGAACCAGGTGGGCGTCGGTATGCTGGGCGAGTTGCGCAGCTGGCTGGACGAAATGGCAGCCAAGGACCTTGCCAAGTTTCTGATCGGTGGGATTTCGGTGCAGGACCTGCCCTTCACCCCGTCGGGCATGTTCGGCAGCTATCTGGGCACCTTGGGCTTTGTCATTCCCCCACTGCCCAACACGCAGTTCACTCGCGACAACAGTTGCTGGATTTACGGCGGTGTCACCGTCAACCCGATGTACTGGCCCGCGCGCAAGCCCGAGACCTTGCTGGTCACGGCGATCTACACGTTCCACCCGGATTTCAAAGGGGGCGATTTCGACATCTGGTGGGGTGATCCGGACACGGATTATGGCCCGGCCACGGTTGAGGGCGGCGATGTCATGCCGTGGGGCAAGGGCACCGTCCTGATCGGCATGGGTGAGCGCACGACGCCGCAGGCTGTGGGGCAGGTGGCCAAAGCGCTCTTTGCCAAGGAAGCGGCAGAGCGGGTGGTGGCCTGCCAAATGCCGCGCAGCCGGGCGGCGATGCATCTGGACACGGTGTTCAGCCATTGTGACCGAGAGACCGCGACCGCCTTTGTCGAGGTCTGCAACGAGATCAAATGCGTCAGCCTGCGCCCCGGCAACCGCGAGGGCAGCATCGACTTTCATCACGAGGACAAGCACCTGTTCGACGTGGCCGCCGAATGCCTTGGCATCAAGGCCCTGAACATCGTGCAAACCGGCGGCGATGCCTTCAACCAGGAGCGTGAGCAATGGGACGACGGCAACAATGTTGTCGCCATCGAACCCGGTGTCGTCGTGGCCTACGACCGCAACACCTACACCAACACGTTGCTGCGCAAGGCGGGGGTCGAGGTCATCACCATTGCCGGGTCCGAGCTGGGCCGGGGCAGGGGCGGGGGGCATTGCATGACCTGCCCGATCTGGCGTGACCCGGTGGATTACTGATCAATCGAAAGGACGAGGCCCATGGCATTCAATCTCAAAGGGCGCAGTTTCCTGAAGCTGCTGGATTTCGACCAGCGCGAGCTGCGCTATTTGCTGGACCTGTCGCGCGATTTGAAGCGCGCGAAGTATTCGGGGACCGAGCAGCAGCACCTGCGGGGCAAGAATATCTGCCTGATTTTCGAGAAGAGCTCGACCCGGACCATGTGCGCCTTTGAAGTGGCGGCGATGGATCAGGGGGCGGGGGTCACGTACCTTGGGCCGTCGGGGTCGCAGATCGGGCACAAGGAAAGCATGAAGGACACGGCCCGTGTGCTGGGCCGCATGTATGACGGGATCGAGTATCGCGGCTTTGGTCAGGATCTGGTCGAGACCTTGGCGGAGCACGCGGGTGTGCCGGTTTTCAATGGGCTGACGGACGAGTTTCACCCGACCCAGATGTTGGCCGATCTGCTGACAATGCAGGAATACGCGGAAAAGCCGCTGCATGACATCAGCTATGCCTATGTGGGTGATGGCCGGTCGAATATGGGCCATTCGCTGATGATCGCGGGCTGTCTGATGGGCATGGATGTGCGCATCGCCTCGCCCAAGGAGCTGTGGCCGACGGATGAGTTTCGCGGCCCGGCCGAGGAAGCCGCGGCCAAGTATGGTGCGACCCTGACCATCACCGATGACCCGGCCGAGGCCGTGAAGGGTGTTGATTTCATCCATACCGATGTCTGGGTGTCGATGGGCGAAGCCGACGATGTCTGGGAGCAGCGGATCAAGCAGCTGACCCCTTACCAGGTCAACGCCGATCTGATGGCCGCCAGCGGCAAATCCAGCACGCGGTTCATGCATTGCCTGCCCGCCTTCCACAACACCGAGACCAAGGTGGGACAGGAGATTTTCGAGAAGTTCGGCATCTCGGAAATGGAGGTGACCGAGGAGGTGTTCGAAAGCCCGGCAGGCATTCAGTTTGAGCAGGCCGAGAACCGGATGCACACGATCAAGGCCGTGCTCGTGGCCACGTTGGGGCGCTGATCATGCGGATTGTCACGGCTTTGGGTGGTAATGCCCTGTTGCGGCGCGGCCAAGCGCTGACGGCAGAGAACCAGCGCGCGAACACCGCGATTGCTGCGGAAGCGTTGGCGAAGATCGCCATGGATCACGAGTTGATCATCACCCACGGCAACGGCCCGCAGGTGGGGCTGTTGGCCTTGCAGGGCCATGCCTACAAACCGGACGAAGCCTATCCGCTGGATGTGCTGGGCGCGCAGACCGACGGCATGATCGGCTACATGATCGAGCAGGAGCTGGGCAACCGGCTGCCGTTCGAAAAGCCGCTGGCCACGTTGCTGACCATGATTGAGGTGGACCGGGATGATCCCGCCTTTGCAGATCCGACGAAATTCGTAGGTCCCGTCTATGACAAGGCCGAGGCGGACCGGATTGCGGCTGAAAAGGGTTGGCAGATGCGGGCCGATGGCGACAAGTGGCGGCGCGTTGTACCCTCGCCCTTGCCGCAACGCATCTTTCAACTGCGTCCGATCAAGTGGCTGGTAGAGCAGGGCACCGTGGTGATCTGTGCGGGCGGTGGGGGCATTCCGACTGCCTATTCTGCCGAAGGTGATCTGGAAGGCATCGAGGCGGTGATCGACAAGGACTTCGCCTCGGAACTCTTGGCGCGCGAGATTGGCGCGGACCTGTTCATTGCCGCGACGGACACCGAAGGGGTGTTTCTGGACTGGGGCACGCCCGACCAGCGCGTGATCAAGCTGGCGTCGCCCGAGGCGTTGGAAAAGCACAGCTTTGCCGCCGGGTCCATGGGACCGAAAGTGGCCGCAGCCTGCCAGTTCGCCCGTAAGACTGGCAAGACAGCGGCGATAGGTAGGCTCGCGGATCTGGACGCCATGGTCGCCGGGGACAAGGGCACGCTGATTTCAACCGATGCGACGGGCATCACATTCCATGACCCATCCCCGGATGAGGGTGCGGCGGTTGAAACGGAGGTGCGCCATGGTGCGTGAACTGATCCGCTATTCGCAAGTTCTGGAAATCGTGGGCGATACGCTCAAGGTCCATGTGCCGGAGAGGGCCGGGGCGGACAGCGTGGTGCGCTATGGCGATCTGGCCGTGGTGAAAAGCGTGGATGGTGCGACATCGCTGGCGCAGGTCATTCGGATTGAGCGCGATATCGTGTCCCTGCAAGTGTTTTCCGGCACCAAGGGGATTTCAACTGGAGCCACGGCAACCTTTCTGGGCCACCCGATGCAGGCGCCTTATTCCGGCAACATCCTGGGCCGCGTCTTTGACGGGGCGGGGGCTCCGGTGGACGGTGGGCCGGACCTGAGCGGTGAACCGCGATACGACATTGGCGGGCCATCGGTGAACCCGGCGGAGCGCATCGTGCCCAAGCGGATGATCCGCACCGATGTGCCGATGATTGACGTGTTCAACACTCTGGTCGAAAGCCAGAAGATCCCGATCTTTTCGGTGTCGGGCGAGCCCTACAATCCGTTTCTCGCGCGCATCGGCATCCAGGCGGACGCGGATATTGTTGTCTTTGGCGGCATGGGCCTGATCTTTGACGACTTCCACACCTTCCGGCAGTCATTCGAGGACGCCGGGGTGTTTTCGCGCACGGTCATGTTCGTCAATCAGGCGTCTGACCCGCTGGTCGAACGACTGCTGGTGCCGGACATGGCGCTGGCCGTGGCCGAGAAATTTGCGGTGGAAGAGGGCAAGCGCGTGCTGGTCCTGCTGACCGACATGACCGCCTATGCCGACGCGATGAAAGAGGTTGGCATCAGCCAGGAGCGGGTGCCGTCGCAGCGCGGCTATATGGGTGACCTCTATAGCGAATTGGCGCGCCGGTACGAGAAAGCGTGCGACTATGCCAAGGGTGGGTCGGTCACCATTCTGGCCGCGACCACCATGCCGGGCAATGATGTGACCCACCCTGTGCCTGACAACACCGGCTACATCACCGAGGGGCAGTTTTACCTGCATTCCGGTGTGATTGACCCGTTCGGCAGCCTGTCGCGCCTCAAACAGAACGTTGTGGGCAAGACCACGCGCGAGGATCACAGCCAGATCATGAACACGATGATCCGGTTCTATTCCGAAGCCCGCGATGCGGCCCAGAAACAGGCGATGGCGTTCGAGCTGTCGGACTATGACCACCAGGTGCTGAAGTTTGGCGACCTGTTCCGCGCGCGGTTCATGGACATCAACGTGTCCATGCCGCTGGAGGAAGCGCTGGACCTGTGCTGGCAGACGCTGGCCGAATGCTTCACCGCAGAACAGTTGCTGATGAAGCAGACCCTGATCGACAAATTTTTCCCCAAGGTGGCTGATGGCGCGCTTGCAGCTGAATAAATCCTCGCTCGCCCGAGAGGCGGCGCAGTTGCGGTCCTATGAGCGGTTTTTGCCGTCCTTGGACCTGAAGCGTCAGCAGCTGATGGCGGAACGGGCCAAGGCTGTGGCCGAGGTGGCGGCCTTGCAGGAGGAAGTCGACCGGCTGGCGGCGGAGGTCGGGCGCGATGTGCCGATGCTGAGCAATCGCGACATTGATCTGAGCGGGTTGGTGGAACTGACCGATTATCATCTGGGTGAGGAAAACGTGGTGGGCACGCGGTTGCCCGTGCTCGACCGGATCGAGGTGACGGTGCGCCCCTATTCCCCCATGGTTCTGCCCCATTGGGTCGATCATGTGACGCACCTGTTGCACGACATGCTGACCGTCCGGTTGCGTGTTCAGGTGGCGCGCCAGCGGGTCGAGGTGCTGGACCGTGCTGTCCAGACCGTGACCCAGCGGCTGAACCTGTTTGACAAGGTGCTGATCCCAAACGCCCACGCCAACATCAAGAAAATCCGCATTTACCTGAGCGACGAGCAGACCAGTGCCGTGACACGGTCTAAGATCGCCAAGCGGAAGCGGGGGGCGGCATGAGCATTGCGCCCTTGAAAAAGCTGAGCCTAGTGGGGCCTGTGGAGGCGCAGGACGCGGCCCTGACCCGGCTTCAGGATATGGGTGTGATGCATATCCTGCCGCTGGTTCCAGTCGAAGCCCGCGTGGAGAAGCGCGTGAGTCGGGAGGCGGAGGAAGCCTATAAGGCGCTGCGCTTTTTGGCTGTTGTGCCGGGGCCGCGACGGCAGGTGCGCAGCGATCCCGATTTCGATGTGCAGGCCTTTGTTGCGGATGTGCTGGCGCTGAAGGACAGGTTGCGCGCCGCGCGGGACCGTCGTGATGCGCTGGCCAATCGGCTCGCGCATATGCAGCCATGGGGGGATTTTGAATTCCCGCCGCTTGAGAGCCTTGCAGGTCAGCGCCTGTGGTTCTGGCAATTGCCGGTGAAGCACCGCGCGGCGCTGCAATCGGTGGACCTGCCGTGGGAGATTGTCGGGCAAGATGCGCGGTATCTCTTTGTTGTGGTTCTGAGCCCGGATGAGCCGCCGAGCGACCTGTTGCCAATACCCCGGGTGCATTTGGGGGCGAAACCCGGCCGAGTGCTTGAAGCCGATCTGGAAACTGCCGAGATCGAGATTGAAACCCTGCTGGGCGAGCGGATGGCGTTGACGCGTTATCTGACCTTGCTACGCGGCAAGCTGTCCGAGGCCGAAACGCTGGCCGAACGGGCCTTTGCCGACAGTCAGACCTTGCGTGATCCGGACCTTTTTGCGGTGCAGGGCTGGGTGACCGAGGCGCGCGTGCTGGAGGTCGAGGAGGCCTGTGCCCATCTGGGACTGGCCGTGTTGATCGAAGCGCCAGGACCCGAGGACACGCCGCCCACCTTGCTGGAGCAACCCGATGAGGCGGGCGCAGGGGTCGATCTGGCGACGTTCTATCAGCCGCCCCATTACCGGGCGTGGGACCCGACGCGGATGCTGATGCTGTCCTTTGCCCTGTTCTTTGCCATGATCGTGGCGGATGCGGGCTATGGCATCGCGGTGGCCCTGCTTGTTCTGACCTTTTGGCGGCGATTGGGCGTCAGCGCGCATATGCGGGCGTGGCGGCGGATGGGGTTGTATCTGGCCGGGGCGGCCGTGGCGTTTGGCGTGATCGTGGGCGGCTATTTTGGCTTTGCTCCGCCGGAACGAGGTGTGCTGGGCGGCCTTGCGTTCCTTGATCTCAATGATTTCGACACGATGATGACCCTGTCGATCCTGATCGGTGTGCTGCACATCTGCTTTGCCAACGCGATGGCGTTTCAGGCCAAGAGGACGCGCAGCCGCTATGCCAATCTGGGCTGGATCGCCCTGCTGGCGGGCGGGGTGGTGCTGTGGATCGGCGGCCTGGAAGGATCATCCCGCGACATTGGCGCGGCCCTGATGGGCGTGGGCCTGCTTCTGGTCATGGCCTATGCCAGTGACCGGCCTGTGCGGCAGCCCAAGGACTGGCTGTGGCGCGGGTTTGACGGTCTCAAAGGTGCTGCGGGCTTGATGGGCATGTTTGGCGACGTGCTGTCTTATATGCGCCTGTTCGCGCTTGGTCTCGCCTCGGCTTCGCTGGCCATCACGTTCAACGATCTGGCGGCGGATGTGATGGCGTCCGGCTCCGGCCTGGCCGTGCTGGGCGGGCTGCTGATCTTTGTCATCGGTCATGTGCTCAATTTCGCGCTCGCGATGATGAGCGGTGTTGTGCACGGGCTGCGGCTTAATTTCATCGAGTTTTACAAATGGGGTCTGCCCGAGGAAGGCATCGTCTTCCGGGCCTTTGCCCGCAAGGAGGTTCAGGAATGAATGAGTTTGTAATCGCATTGGGGTGGGTCGGTATTTTTTCCCCCATGGCCCTGGGTGCTGTCGCCAGTTCCATCGGCTGTTCGATTGCCGGGCAGGCCAGCATTGGTGCGATGCTGGAGACCGAGGGAGGCTATGGCCGGTTTGTCGGCATCTCGGCCTTTCCGTCGACCTTTGTAATCTACGGCATTGTCATCATGTTCACGCTGAACCGCGAGGTGACGCTTGAGAATGCGGGGGGCCTGTTTGGGGTCGGTCTGCTGTCGGGCATTGCGCTGCTGTATTCCGGGATCTGGCAGGGGCGTGCCTGTGCCGCAGCGATCAATGCGTCGAAGGAGAAGCCGCAGATCTTTGGTTTGGCGCTGGCGCCAGCGGCCATTATCGAGGGCTTTGGCGTCTTTGCCTTTGTCTTTGCCCTGGTCATCAGCGCGGGGATTGCGTGATGGCAGCGGAGCAGGAGACAGCCAGAGGGGTGGATGCCCTGATCGCGCGGTTGCGTCACGATGGTGTGGCCGCAGGCACGGCAGAGGCGGAGCGGTTGGTGGCCGACGCGCAGGCGCAGGCGGTAAGGATCGTGGCCGAGGCGGAGGCGGTGGCAGAGAACACTAGGGCCGATGCCAAGAAGGCGGCAGATCGGTACACCCGCGCCGGCGAAGAGGCGTTGAACACTGCCATGCGGGATGCGGTGCTGACGATGAAATCGACGATGATGGCGCAGTTCGAACAGGATGTGCAGCGGATGGTCAGCGCCGAGATGTCTGACCCCGAGATGCTGCGCCAGATGGTGCTGGAGCTGGTCGGGCGGGCCGGGCAGGCGGCGTCGATGGGCGAGGGGGCCAGTGTGATCTTGCCTGCCGAGGTGGTGGGTCCCGAGGCGATCACGGCCAATGCCGATGACATCCAGTCGGGCGCGCTGACCCAATATGTTCTGGGTCTGGCGCAGGACAAGTTGAAAGAGGGTGTGACCCTGTATGCCGCAAGTGATCTGCACGCCGGTATCCGGGCGCAGGCGGGTGAGGATGGCGTGGCCCTGGACCTGTCGGATCAAGCCATTGCCGCGCTGCTCATGCAGCATTTGCAGCCCCGGTTCCGCGCCGTGCTTGAGGGGGTGATCAAGTAGCCATGTCTGATCCCGATGCCTATGTCGCGCTGGTGTCCAGCCTGCCGAGTTCGGAGCGGTTGTTTGTGGCCAAGCGGCCCCCGTTGTCACGCTTGCGGCTCAACAGGCGCCTGTCGGCGCTGAGCGAAACACATGCGCAGACGCTTGCGCGGATGGAGCGGTTGCTGAGCTGGTCGGCCTATGATCCGGGGTCGGACCTGGACACGTTGGTGGGGCGGGCAAAGGAGCTGATGGCCGATCTGCCATATCGCACGTTGCGTCGCATCGTGGACGAACGGATGGAGTTGCGCACCGCCGTGGCCGCGCTGCGGATGCGGCATGGTGGAGCAAAGCCGCCTGAAACGGATTGGGGCTATGGCGTCTGGACCTCTCAGATCGCGGCCAATTGGACCGAGCCCGCCTTTGGCCTTGAGCGGTCACTGCCGTGGCTGCGGCAGGCGGGGCAGTTGCTGGAACAGGGAGACCCGCTGGGCCTGCAACGCCATCTGCTGGACGTCACCTTTCGCCAGTTGCAGCGTCATGCAGGCCGCCATCACTTCGATTTCGAAGCGGTGGTGATCTACGTGCTGAAGTGGAACATCTTTGACCGCTGGGCCAAGGCCGACAGTGTGGCTGCCGCACAGCGCTTTACCGAGCTGTCCGAAGATGCGCTGAAGAATTTCCCCCACCTGCAAGCGGAAGGAGCCACAGCATGACCGCCGCCGTAAAGAAGGCTCAACATCCCGAGGCCGACACCGCTACCGCCCGCATCGTTGCCGTGCAGGAGGGGTTGGTGCGGATTGAATCCATGGACAATCCTGATGGAACGCCGGGGGCATTGGTCAAGAACGAGATGGTCTATATCCTGCCCAGCCGTCCGGCGGCGGGAGGCCGGCAGGAGCGGCTGAAGGCCGAGATATTGCGCGTGCGGGGCAATACTGCAGACGCGCAGGTCTATGAAAGCACGCAAGGCGTGGCCGTGGGCGATCCGGTGGTGCAAAGCGGGCAGCTTCTGTCGGTGGCGCTGGGGCCCGGGTTGCTGGGGCAGGTCTATGACGGGTTGCAGGCGCCGCTGAAGCAGGTGGCCAATGCTTATGGCATTTTCCTGCCGCGTGGCGCGGATGTGGACCCGCTGGATCGCGCGGCCAAGTGGTCGTTCACGCCGTCGGTGAAGCTGGGTGACACGGTCATCGCTGGTCAGACCATCGGGACGGTGCCCGAGGGCCGCTTTACCCACAAGATCATGCTGCCGTTCAACTGGACGGGCACCTACACCGTCAACTGGGTGCAGAAGGGGGCTGTGACCGTCAATGACCCTGTCGCGCGCCTGACCTCGGATGGCGGGCAAGAGCATGTGATCCCGCTGTCGCAGCGCTGGCCGGTGCGGCGGCCCATGGCAGGTGATCTGCTGAAATCGGGTGCCGTACAGCGCAAGTTTCCCGACACGCCCATCCTGACCTCGCAACGGTTGATCGACACGTTCTTTCCCATCGCGCGGGGTGGAACGGCGTGTATTCCCGGACCCTTTGGGGCGGGCAAGACCGTGTTGCAGAACCTGATCGCGCGCAATGCGCAGGTGGATATCGTGATCATCGTGGCCTGCGGGGAACGCGCGGGCGAAGTGGTCGAGACCATCACCGAATATCCCGAGATGACCGACCCGACCTCGGGCGGGAGCCTGATGGATCGCACGATCATCATCTGCAACACGTCGTCGATGCCTGTGGCCGCACGTGAAGCGTCGATTTTCACCGGGATCACCTTGGGTGAGTATTACCGCCAGATGGGGCTGGACGTGCTGCTGATCGCCGACAGTACGTCCCGCTGGGCGCAGGCGATGCGCGAAACGAGCGGGCGGCTGGAGGAAATCCCGGGCGAGGAGGGATTTCCCGCTTACCTCGAAAGCTCGATCAAGGGCCTTTATGAGCGTGCTGGGGTGATCGAGGCTGCGGATGGGGCCACGGGTAGCCTGACGATGATTGGCACCGTGTCGCCGGCGGGCGGCAACTTTGACGAGCCGGTCACGCAAGCGACCCTGTCCACGGTGAAGTGTTTCCTCGGCCTGTCGTCGGAGCGCGCCTACAAACGCTTCTATCCGGCGGTGGACCCGCTTCTTTCGTGGTCGCGCTATCTGGACCAGATGGCGGACTGGTATGATCGCCATATCGAACCGGGCTGGACGGGCAGGGTGAAGGCGCTGCAAGCCCTGCTGGAGCAGGGCGAGCAGATCAGCCAGATGATGAAGGTGACGGGTGAGGAGGGTGTGACCCTTGGCGACTACGTGACCTTCCAGAAGGCACTGTTCGTCGACATGATCTTTCTTCAGCAAGACGCGTTTGACGACGTGGACAGTTGCGCGCCGCTTGACCGGCAGCAACGTGTGTTCGGGCTGATGCAGCGGGTCGTGGATGCCACGATGACGCTTGAGGACAAGGGTGCGATCCGCAGCTGGTTCACCGAGATCACCGGCCTTTTCAAGAACTTCCACTACGCGGCGGATGGCACGCCGGAATACAAGTCGCTGCTGGCGCAGATCGAAGCGAAGATTGCGGAGCTGTGAGTGCGCTTTACGCCGCTGTCGAGGCCGTGTTGTTTTTCTTTTCGATGATCACGATGCCGGGTTTCAAGGCTGGGTCGGCCTGTGTCAGCGTGAAGCGTTTGCCAACCAGTTGCAGCGTGACCAGCGCGCCATCGGGTTCATTCATCAGGTGGCCTTTGGCCCTCACGACCGCGTCGGTGTCGGCAAGGGACTGGGCAAGCGCGTGGGCATCGACTGGTCCCGGCGGCGTGAAGGTGCGGGAGGTCAGTTCAATGTGGTGCGGCCCCGCGTCAAATACAGCGGGGCTGCGCTGCGAGATGTCCGGCGACAGCACGTGGTGCAGGATGTCGCTGCTGTTTTCAACCAGAGTGGCGCCGCGCGCGTGGCGGCCGATACTGAACCGGCTGGCGTTCAACTGGTCCTGTGTGGCGAGATCGGTTTTTGTCAGCACGACAAGGTCTGCGGCCCCCAGTTGCCGGGTGATCGTGTCGGCCAGATAGTTGTCCTGAAGCTGTGCTGGCAGTCCCTCAGCGTCTGCCAGCACGACGACGCCCAAAACCTGAATGTCCTTGCCGAACAATCCGACCGATGCCGCGATCTTGTCGGGCAGGGCCACGCCGGATGTCTCCAGCAGCACGTGATCGGGCTTGGGATCAAGGGTACGCATCTTGCTGAGCGCCAGCATGAGATCATCGCCATAGGAGCAGCAGACGCATCCACCCGCCAGCGCAATCAGGTCCTCGTCCTGCGCTTCGATCAGATCGGCGTCGATCGGCAGTGCGCCGAATTCGTTGACCAAAACGGCCAGCCGTTGCCCGTTTGCGTTGCGCAGGATCTGATTGATCAGGGTCGTTTTACCTGCGCCCAGATAGCCGGCAATGATTGTCATAGGCAGGGTGTCAGACATCGGCGGCTGCGAAGGGTTTTCCGCCAAGGACGGTGCCCCAGACCCGTGTGTCTTTCAGCCGTTCGGTGCCCATTTCTTCCGGGTCGTCTTCGAGCACGGCGAAATCCGCCCGCTTGCCGGCTTCGATCGAGCCGACCTCTCCATCCATGTGGAGGGTATAGGCGGCGCCGAGAGTGATAGCGTAAAGCGCTTGATCGAGCGTGATCTTTTCCGCTTCTCCCAGTGTCCGCCCCGATGCGGTTTTGCGGTTCATGGCGCACCACCCGGTGAACAGGGGACCAAGTGGCGTGATGGGCGCATCCGAATGAATGCCGAAGGGCACGCCTTCCCGTGCGGCGGTGCCTGCGGCGTTCATGCGTTCGGCCCGTTCCGGGCCGACCGTCAGGTCGTAGTGCTGGTCGCCCCAATAGTGGTGGTGGTTGGCAAAGAGGTTCACGCACAGGCCCAGTTCCTTGATTTGTCGGAATTGGGCCGTGTCGGCCAGTTGGCAGTGTTGCAGGGTGAAGCGGTGGTCGGTGGACGGCGTTTTGCGCAGGGCCTTGCGCATGGTGTCGATGACAAGTTGCGTCGCCTCGTCCCCGTTGGTGTGGCAATGCACTTGTATGCCTTTGGCGAGCGAGGTTTCGAGGATGTAGGCCAGTTGCTCGGGCGCGATGTACCACAGCCCGTTGGGTGCACCATTATAGTAGCCGGGCGCGCGCAGACGTGCGGAGAACCCCTGGATCGAGCCGTCGACCACGATCTTGATCCGGCCCAGGCGCAGCTTTTCGGTGCTTTGCGGGGCGAGCGCCTCGACATGTTTGATCAGATCCTCGGGGCTGACACCGTGGTGAAAGCGCAAGGGGACGATGCGGGCGGGGTAGGCGGTGTTGTCGGTGACTTTGTGCATCAGCTTAACCGCATCTTCGGGCAGGCGCGCGGCAAGGTCAGTTGCCGTTGTGACCCCAGCCCGCACGCAAAGCTTGCCGAAGCGCCACATGCCCTGTTCGTCGCAGGCGAGCATGTCGCGGTCGAAGCCTACGTGGATGGAGACGGGGCTCATCACATCGGGGCCTTTCAGTTCGCCGGAGGGCAGGCCGTCTGGCCCAAGCGGCACGCCCTCGTGATTGATTCCGGGTTTCATCAGTCCTGCGAGTTCCAGCGCCTTGGAATTGACGTTCATGATGTGGCCCGAGGCATGCATGATCCCGATGGGGCGGGTGGTCGAGATCGTGTCGAGCTGCGCACGGTCTACGCGCTGGTTGTCGAAATAGATCGGATCGAGCGACCAGGCGGGCAGGGGGGCGTCGGGATCGTCAAGCTTCGCCTCTGCCGCGGCCAGCTTGGACAGGACGGCGTCGAGGTTTTTGCAGCCGGCCTGCATGTCCCCCTCGGGCGACATGCGGTCGAAGAAGCCGACATAGGTGTGGGACCAAAGCGCGCCTTCCTGCAGATGGCAGTGCCCTTCGACAAGGCCGGGCATCAGCACTTTGTCTGCAAATTGGGTGTCGAGCTCATAGTCGCCCCAACCCTTAAGCTCTTCCAGTGATCCTGCGCCAAGGATGAGGCCATCGCGTATGGCCACATGGGTTGCGTGCGGCTTTTGTGGGTTCATCGTCAGGATTTTGCGGGCGGAGAGTATTTTGATCACGTGTGGGGGCCTGCGGCTGAAAACGTCTGTCGTGCAAGGCTAGGCGGTTTTCTTTTTGCCAAAAACTGGATTTAATCGCCGCATAAATACTATTTTATGGGGGAATGATGGCAGTCGGTCTGACGTTGAAGCAGATGCGTTACGTTGAGGCGACTGGACGGCTGGGATCAATTGCGGCTGCAGCAGAAGCGCTGAGCATTTCACAAAGTTCGATCACGGCGGCCATTGATGCGCTTGAGGCGGAGTTGGGGTTTGGCATTTTCACGCGGGTGCCGGCCAAGGGCATTCAGAAAACCCCCGGCGGGGCCGACACGCTGAAACTGATCAGTCGCTTCCTGGCCGACTACAGGGATTTCGAGGCGGAGCTTTACGCGCTTGGCGGGGCCGTGACGGGCACGATCCGGTTGGCCTGTTTCGCAACGGCGGCGGCGACATTCCTGCCGCCTGCGATCAAGCAGTTCCAATCGGAGTTTCCCAATGTGCAGTTCGAGCTGGTCGAGGGCGACATGGACAATGTTGCGGAGTATCTGGACACGGGTGCGGCCGATATCGCCTTTACCTATGATGAAGTGATCGGGAGCCACCATGACTTCGATCTGATGGTCGAACTGCCGCACTATGCCATGGTCAACACGCAGGACCCGCTGGCACAGCGAAAGTCGGTGAGCCTTGCCGATTTGCAGGACCAGCCGATGATCAATCTGCAATTGCAGCGGTCGGGCACGTATTATTCGGACCTGTTTGCCGATGCGGGTTTGACGGTGCGCGTGGCCCATGCCACGTCATCGGTCGAGATGATCCGTACGCTGATTGCCTCAGGATTTGGCTTTTCCATTCTGAATGCCCGTCCTGTAAGCGCGGCGCTCGACAGTCGAGGCATCACCGTTCTGCCCATCACCGACCCGATCCCGGCGCGGCGCTTTGGCCTGGTGACCCAATCGCGGGTCACGCTGCCCTATCCCGTGCAGCGGTTTATCGAGCGTTGCCATGCACTTCGCGACGATGGGGTGTTTGAAAACCTGGCTGTACGTGCCGAGTGAGTTGAGATGATAAGAGCTATTTTTTAGCGCTTTCACACGTATTAAAACTATTTTTTCGAATGATGGGTGCCGCCTAACCTTCTCTCAACAAAAAAGAGACCCTGGGAGAAGAACCGATGAAGATCGCTGTGTTGAGACACCTGGCCATTGCCGCGGGGGTTGCCGCCCTGCTGGGAACGACGGCCATGGCCGAAGACCCCGTGCGTGGCGGGACCCTGATCACGACCCTTCCGCAGACCCCGCGTCACCTGAACCCGGCCGTCCAGTCAGGCATCGTGACGGGTGCGCCGGGGGCGCAACTGTTCGCGGCGCCGCTGCGCTATGATGAGGATTGGACGCCGCAGCCCTACCTTGCCGAAAGCTGGGCGTGGTCGGATGACGGCCTGTCGATGACCCTGAACCTTGTGCAGGGCGCCACCTTCCATGATGGCGAACCGATCACGTCCGAGGACGTCGCATTCTCGGTCGAGACCATCAAGGCGAACCACCCGTTCAAGACCATGTTCGGTGTGGTTGAGGCGGTCGAGACGCCGGATGATCACACTGCCATCCTGAAGCTGTCACAGCCGCACCCGGCGCTGCTCCTGGCCATGTCATCGCAGTTGATGCCGATCATTCCCAAGCATATCTACGGCGATGGTCAGGATCCGAAATCGCATCCCCGCAATGGGAAGGATGTGGTTGGCTCTGGTCCGTTCAAGTTCGTGGAGTTCACGGCAGACCAGCAGGTTATCCTGGAGCGCAACGACGACTTCTTTATCGAGGGGCGTCCGTATCTGGACCGCATTGTCTATCGCATCATCAAGGACGCGTCGGCCCGTGCCATCGGCATGGAAAACGGTGAGCTGCATATGACGACGTTCGAGAACACCGTGCGCAACATCAAGCGGATGTCCGAGAACGATGATCTGGTTGCCACGGACGAAGGCTATGCCGCCATCGGTCCGATCAACTGGTTGGCGTTCAACACCGGGTCGGACGGGCCGCTCGCCGACAAGCGGGTGCGTCAGGCGATTGCCTATGCCATCGACAAGAATTTCATCCTGAACGCCATAATGCTGGGGCTGAGCCAGGAGTCGAAGACGGGTATCCACCCCGGTTCACCGCTCTACTACCCGGATGTGAACGGGTATGATCTGGACATCGACAAGGCCAATGCGCTGCTGGACGAGGCGGGGTATGAAAAGGGCGCAGACGGCATCCGCTTTTCGCTGACCATTGACCATGGCAACCCGACAACAAAGCCGCAGGCCGAGTTCACCAAGGCGTCGCTGGCCAAGGTTGGTATTGATGTCAGCGTGAATTCTTTTGTCGACTTTCCGACCTGGGCCAACAAAATCTCGAACCACGATTTCGACATGACCTGGGACACTGTGTTCAACTGGGGCGACCCGGTGATCGGGGTGCACCGCACCTATGACAGCCAGAACATCAAAGAAGGCGTCATCTGGTCCAACACGCAGCAATACGCCAACGAACGGATCGATGAGCTGATGGCGGCAGCGGGGCAGGAGATTGACCCCGATAAACGTGCAGCGCTTTACAAGGAGTTCCAAGAGATTCTGGCAGATGACCTGCCGGTCTATTGGACCAATACGCTTCCGTATCACACGATCTACAACAAAAAGGTCGGTAACCCGCCTCTGGGCATTTGGTCATCCTCCTCTCCCTATGACCTTGTCTTCTTGAAAGAGTAAGTTGTCCTGAGAAAGACCTTCCTGCCCCGATGTTCGGGGCAGGTTTTCATTGAGGTGGTGGTGCATGGGATTTCTGGTCGTACTGGCGCAACGCACCCTTTACGGGTTGCTGCTGTTGCTAGCTGTCCTGGTGCTGAATTTCACCATGATCAATCTGGCACCGGGCGATGTGGTTGATACGATTGCCGCCGATATGGGCGGGGCCAGTGCCGAGCTGGTGGCTCAAATCCGGGCCGAGTACGGGTTGGATCAACCCGTTATCGTGCAGTTGGGCAACTACATCTGGCGGGTGTTCCAGTTCGATCTGGGCCAATCGTATTTCTACAATCGCCCCGTGACCGAGATGATCTTTGAGCGTTTGCCCGCCACGTTGCTGCTGGTGTTTTCCGCGCAGATCTTTGCGCTTGTGGTGGGCATTCTGTTGGGCGTGTTCGCGGCGCAGCGGCCCAACGGTATCCTGAGCCATATTGTGACGCTCTTTGCGCTGTTCGGCTATGCCGCGCCTGTGTTCTGGACGGGTATCCTGCTGCTGATTGCCTTTTCGCTGAAAGTCCCGCTCTTTCCCGTCGCAGGGATGCGGGACGTGACGGTTGAAGGTTTCTTTCCCCAAGTGCTGTCGGTTGCGCACCATCTGGTGCTGCCGATGTTGACGCTTGGGTCGATCTTCATCGCGCTTTATTCCCGCCTGTGCCGCGCCTCGATGCTGGAGGTTCTGGGATCGGACTATGTCCGCACGGCAAAGGCCAAGGGGTTGTCGCCGCGTGACGTGACGATGAAGCACGCGCTCAAGAACGCGCTGCCGCCGGTTGTGACGCTGGCAGGTTTGCAGTTTTCGGCCGTGATCTCGGGCGCCGTGCTGGTCGAAACTGTGTTTTCATGGCCGGGGCTGGGGCAGCTTGCGCTGACCTCGATCCTTGCACGGGACACCCCGACGATTTTGGGTATCCTCTTTTTCTCCGCACTTGTGGTGATTGTTGGCAACCTGCTGACGGACCTTGTGCTGCGCCTGATTGATCCGCGGGTCAGGGGGAAGGCATGAGCGAGCAAACGCAACTCAAGGCTCGGTCGCCCTTTGCCGAAGCGTTCGAGATGTTTCGGCGCAACCATGCGGCGGTGGCGGGGCTGGTTATTCTGCTGGCGATCGTTGCCATCGCCCTTCTTGGGCCGGTGCTCTATCCCGGCAACCCGTTTGACATGGTCTGGGCTCCGTTCACCCCGCCTGGGACAGAAGGGTATCTGTTTGGCACCGACTACCTTGGGCGGGACCTGTTGTCCCTACTCATCCACGGTGCGCGGGTGTCGCTGACGGTTGGCCTTGCCGCTGCCTTTGTCACCGTCACCATCGGCATCACCATTGGCGCGCTTGCCGGGTTCTATCGCGGTTGGGTCGAAGAAGTGTTGATGCGCCTGACCGAGTTTTTTCAGGTCCTGCCGACGCTTTTGTTTTCCATGGTCATTGTTGCGCTGTTTGGCGCGTCGCTGATGATGATCACCATTGCCATTGGCCTTGTCAGCTGGCCTGCCGTGGCGCGGATCACACGGGCGGAGTTTTTGCGCATCCGCGAGCTGGAATATGTCACCGCCGCCCGCGCCGGGGGCGTGCGCAATGGCGGGTTGATGTTCCGGGTGATCCTGCCCAACGCGCTGCCACCCATCATCGTGCAGGCGGCCCTCATGGTTGGTTCGGCCATCCTGTTCGAGGCGGGCTTGAGCTTTCTGGGTCTGACTGACCCGAATGTCGCCAGTTGGGGCCAGATCATCGGGTCGAACCGGCAGTATATCCTCGACGCCAGCTACACCGTCACCGTGCCGGGCATCGCCATTTTTATTACCGTTCTGGCCATCAGTCTTGTGGGTGACGGCCTGAACGACGCCCTGAACCCAAAGCTGAGGGAACGATGAGCGCACCGCTTCTTTCTGTCGAAAACCTGCGCATCGAGCTGGCCACTCGGGGCGGAATGGTGCCGGTTGTCGATGATCTGTCGCTTTGGCTGAACCCCGGTGAGACCCTGAGCATTGTGGGCGAATCCGGCAGCGGCAAATCGATGACTGCGCTTGCGGTTATGGGGCTGCTGCCGCGCATTGGCCGTGTCGCCGCGGGCCGGATCATGTTCGAAGGTCAGGACATGACGCAGATGGAAGACGCCAACCTGCGTCGCATCCGGGGCAACCAGATCGGCATGATTTTTCAGGAGCCGATGACATCGCTCAACCCGGTCTATACCGTAGGAGAGCAGATTGCAGAGGTGCTGCGCCATCACCAGAACCAAGGCGTTGCGCAGGCCTGGGCCAATGCTGTTGATCTGCTGGATGCGGTGCGCATTCCCAACGCCAAGGGCCGTGCCGGCACCTATCCGCACGAGATGTCCGGCGGGCAGCGCCAGCGGGTGATGATTGCCATGGCGCTGGCCTGTCGGCCCAAGATCCTGATCGCGGATGAGCCAACCACGGCCCTGGATGTGACTGTGCAGGCCGAAATCTTTGACTTGATGCGCGAGCTGGCGAAGGAGACCCAGACTGCGACGATCCTGATCACCCATGACATGGGTGTGGTCGCCGAAATGGCTGATCGGGTGGTTGTCATGCTCAAGGGTGAAAAGGTCGAGGATGGCACTGTCGCCAACCTGATCAACCGCCCGCAGCACGCATACACGAGGTCGCTGATCGCCAGCGTGCCGCATCTGACGCCGGAAACGCGCGACCTGAACGAACAGAAGGCAGAGGTTGAGCAGCCCCTTCTGAGTGTCCGCGACCTGACCGTGCAGTTCCCCGTGAAGAAACGCTGGGGCAAGCGCGAGATGTTCACCGCTGTGAACGGCATCAGCTTTGATGTGGAGCGGGGCAAAACGCTGGCCATCGTGGGGGAGAGTGGGTCGGGCAAGACCACGGCAGCCCTTGCGGTGGCGCGGTTGGTGGCGGCGCAGGCTGGGCAGGTGACTCTGGATGGCACGGACATGCTGTCGCTTGAGGGCGAGGCGTTGCGCCGGGCGCGCACGAATGTGCAGGTGATCTTTCAAGATCCCTATTCGTCGCTCAACCCGCGCCTGCGTGCGGGCGCTATCGTGCGCGAACCGATGGACAATCTGGGCAATTTGCCCGCTGCGCAACGCGATGCGCGGGTGGCGGAGTTGTTTGAACAGGTGGGGCTGGAGCGCGAGCAGATGCACCTGTTTCCGCACCAGTTCTCGGGTGGGCAGCGGCAACGGATCAGCATTGCGCGGGCGCTTTCCACCAACCCCAGTCTGATCATCTGCGACGAGGCGGTGTCCGCCCTTGATGTGATCATACAGGCTCAGATTCTGGATCTGCTGCACGACCTGCAAAGAGATCTCGGCCTGACCTATCTTTTCATTAGTCATGACCTCGGCGTGGTACAGCAGATGTGTGACGACGTGGCGGTCATGTATATGGGCGATATCGTTGAATACGGTACGCGCAACGCGGTGTTTGCATCGCCGCAGCAGGACTACACGCGGAACCTGCTTGCCGCCGTTCCATCTGTGGAGAGTGTAAGAGAACATCCGGCGCAGTGACTGGTTGCAAACGTCCTACCCGCCGAGTGCTTTAATCAGGTATTGCGATACGGCCATATTAGTGGTTTTAAGACCGTAACCCGGGTCCCCAGCCGCTTGCCAGGTCAGCCCTTACTCTCGACCGAGGAGCATGACATGGGGACAACGTTTGCACGTCTTTTTGCATTGATCTTGATACTGGCGCCCACGGCGGTTGCTGCCCAAGAGACCGATGTGACCGGCAAGGTGGCCGTCGAGTTGAACACCGTATCGGACGGGGAGGGGACCTGTACCCTGACCTTCATGGTCACCAACGGCCATCCTGTTGATATCGACAAGCTTGTCTATGAAACCGTGCTGTTTGATGCCGCCGGTCGCGTGGACCGATTGACCCTGTTCGACTTCGGAGCCTTGCCGGTGGGTCGCCCGCGTGTCCGCCAATTTGCCGTGCCGGAATTGTCCTGCGAGGGCTTGGGTCGCGTGCTGTTCAATGGTCTGCATACCTGCACGGCCGAGGGTCTGGCGCAGGGCGACTGCGCCAAAGGCCTGCTGCCGTCGAGCCGGGTCGAGATCGAGGTGCTGGGCTGATGTTGGATGCGATTTTTGCACAATTGATGGCCGTGTTCGATCTGGGCGGCCCCGTGGTTATGGTGCTGATCGGGGTGTCGGTCGTCACCCTCGCTGTTGTTCTCTACAAACTGTGGCAGTTTTCGGTGGCGCATGTCGGTCACCATGCGGCGTTGCGCACGGCTGTGGCGGCTTGGGACGCAGGCGATCGGACAAGTGCGCGGACGGCGCTTGAGCAATCAAAGAGTTATCTGGCACCCGTTGTGGCCGCAGCATTTGAAGGGCGTGACAAGGACCGTCTGCTGGCCATGGCGGAGGAGCGTTTTTCCCAGTTGGAGAGGGGATTCCGATACTTGGATTCTGTGGCACAACTGGCCCCTCTTCTGGGGCTGTTTGGTACTGTTCTGGGGATGATCGAGGCGTTCCAGTCGTTGCAGGCCGCGGGGGCACAGGTGGACCCCTCTATTCTTGCGGGTGGGATATGGGTGGCGCTTTTGACCACGGCTGTCGGGCTGGTCGTCGCTATGCCGACAGCACTGTTGCTGTCCTGGTTTGAGGCGCGGATGGAGGCGGAGCGGGTTGTGGCCGACACCTTTGTTCTGACGGCTCTTGCTCCTGCCAATCGGGCGGGTGCATCCGACCCGGGCGCGAACATGATGCCCGCCCATGGCTAGAACGCGACGGGTGCGGCGGTTGTCGATGACGTCGCTGATCGACGTGATCTTTCTGTTGCTGCTGTTCTTTATGCTTACGTCGACCTTTTCGAAATTTGCGGAGGTCGAGTTGACTGCCGGAGGGCCAGGGCAGGCTGCAGCACCCGCAGACGTGCCGCCGCTGTTTTTGCAGGTCGGTGAGGAGATGTTGGCGCTGAATGGTGAACGTGTCGGGATCGCGCTGCTGGAAGCATCGTTGCGTGACACTGTGCCTGCGGCAGAGGTGCAGCCACTGATTGTCAGCTTGCAGGGTGGGGTGACGGCACAGCGGCTGACCGATGTGCTGGTTGTCCTGCGTGCCGTTCAAGGATTGCGCGTCACCGTGTTGGGGGATGCGTGATGCGTGGGCGTGCGCCAAGGTCAAGGCGAGAGCCGACCATTGCCCTGATCAACATCGTGTTCCTGATGCTGGTGTTTTTCATGGTCGCAGGCACGTTGGCACCGCCGTTGGATCGGGACATGACCCTTGTCAGGACCGCCGATCTTGAGGGGCGGCCCCCATCGGATGCGCTGGTCATTCGCGCCGATGGGACTTTGAGTTTCCGTGGCACTGATCAAGCGGATGCAGAGATTTATGTGTCCGGGCTTGACCCCGAAGCGCGGGACGAGGTGCGCATTGTGCCGGACCGCACGCTGCCCGCCGCTCAACTGGTCGCTCTGGGCAGAGATTTGCGCCGTGCCGGTGCTGGAAAGGTGATCATCGTAACTGAACGGGGGCTGGAATGATTGCCGGGTCACGTTCTGTCGCAGTGCTGGCGGTTCTGATGGCTGCCACCCTTCATGTGGGTGGGTTGATTCGTCTGGACCTTATCAAACCTGTCGAAATGGAAGGTGGGCAGACCGGGGCGACCGAGGCGTCACTGGGCAATGCTTTTGCCGATCTGGCCCAGGGCACGTTGACCGGCATCGAAACCACCGATGTGACGGAACCTGTCCCGGTTGAGCAGACAGTGGAGACGGTTGAGCCGACTGAGCAGACGATCAATCAGGCGCCCATCAAAAACATCCGGGTCGCGGAGCCAGATACACGTGTCGAACAGCAAGACGTGGATGACACAATACCCGGCGTCGAGCCAGATCAGGTGACGGCCAGTGCGTCTGCGATTGATGCAGCGCCGGTCCCACAACCCACTCTGCGTGTCGCGCCCTCTGTTTCCGAGACACCGCCCGCGCTGCAACCAGCTGCACCACCCGACACCCTGACCGCGGTAGACCCTGACCGGTTGAATCTGACGCAATCGTTGCGGCCCAAGGTCCGCACCCGTGCCTTTGAAGAGCGCAACAAGCCGGATGATCCGCCGCCAGCGCCGCGTCAGACAACACAGCAGACGGCAAGCCGAACCCCTGATCCCCCTGCGCCGCGTGGCAATCAGGCGCGGACGAACACGCGCGCTGGGGCGGCAGACGGCACGGCGGTGCGTGCGGCACCGCGGGCAACGGGGAACGCGGGAGCAGCGCAGGCAGGCAACGCGGCAGCATCGAACTATCCCGGCGAGATCATGCGAAAGCTGCAACGTGCACGTCGCCCGCGTGTCGGGGATCGTGGTGTGGCCACCGTCAGCTTCCGCATCGCATCGAATGGTGGATTGAGTGCCGTGTCGGTGGCACGCAGCTCCGGCTCTCGCGATCTGGACAACGCGGCCTTGCAGGTGATCCGGGGTGCCGCACCGTTTCCTGTCCCTCCACCGGGCGCGCAGCGGTCGTTCAGCATCCAGATCAAGGGGCGATAATAAGTTCGCAGCGGTTGGTTTGGGAACGACAACGCTTTATCCCCGCGCTCTTAGTGCGGTTGCAACGGGAAGCCGGGCAGCTGCAAATGCGGGTAGAGCCCCGCCGACCCCTCCGATGGCAACGCCCACCAAAGCGGTGATCGTCATCACATCGGCATTAACGACAAATCGGAACGCCATCTGGGCGCCGTTGGCCCCCATCGTGCTGGTTTGCCAGCCGTTCAGTGCCAGCCACGAGAGGGTGAGACCAAGACTGGCACCAACCGCAGAGAGAAGGAACGCTTCCAGCCAGGTAGAGAAAAAAGCAGAAAAGCGATTGAAACCCAGCGCACGAACCGTAGCGATTTCGACCGTCCGATCCGACAGCGAGCTCATCATGGTGTTGAGCGCGCCCGCGGTGGCACCGATCGCCATCAACAACGAAATGGGCCAGCCGAACATTCGGATCAGTTGGGCGGTTGCCTCGGATTGCCCGGCGTAAAGATCGGCTTCGGTGAAGGCCATGAGCTGTGCGTCGGCAAACTCGGACATGGACAATTTGAGCCTGTCGATTGCGGTAGGTTCGGTCAGCTTCAGCCGCAGGCTTTGCACCTCTCCCACGCGGTTGAACGCCGAAGCGACCGCGTCGAAACCTCCCCAGATCTCGGACTCGAATGCACTTCCACCGGCGGAAAAATGGCCGACCACCGTCCAGACGACCGGGCCCAGCCGGATGTCGTTTCCGATGTCGAGGCCCGGATATTTTGTTGCCAGTTGTTCCCCCACCAGAATCTCGCGCGCGCCTGATGATACGAGGCGACCTGATGAAAGCGTCACGCCCGATCGGATCGTCAGACCAGAGGCCTCCATTCCGCGGAGCGCCAGCGTCGTTCCCGCTGTGTCGAGCTGCGTGCGATACTCAACCGGGACCACAAGTTCACGTGACAGGATTGGTGTGCCTGAAGCATTCCGCAGGACGCCGATGTCATTGCCTTTTGCCATGATGGACCGTGCGATATCAGGAGGGATTTCGGAGTTCACTTCCTCGCGCGTGCCGCCGCCCAGGATAACGGCAACGTCGGGTGATCCGGCGCTTTGGAGCGTGATTTCAAAACCGCGCGCCATGGACAGGAAACCGCTCAGGACGCACACGACCAGCATGATTGATCCGACCATTGAGAGCGAGATGGCCATGCGCCGAGGCACACTGAGCAACGTGGCCCGGCTCATTGCCATGGTTTGTCGTATGGAAGCCATCATTGGTGTTACCTCGTTCTGAAAGCTGACAGGATTGGCGTGCGCATGGCCGAAAGTGCCGGAAGTGCTCCGGAGGTAAGACCAAGCAGGAAAATCAGTGCAAAGGCCCGGAGGGCTACATTTGTGTCCAGAACCAGCCCAAGCGCGGGTGGGGCGGCAAGGCTGGCCAGCTTGGCCAGGCAAATGCCGATCGTGCCGCCGACCAGGAACACGAAGAGCGCTTCGGCAAGAACCATCATCATGATCCGGGATGACCGAAACCCCAGAACCTTCAAAACGCCGATTTCAAAGCGGCGCTCGCGGAGCGCAAAAACCAACGTGTTTACGACAATCATCAAGAGCGTCACGAATGAGACGCTGACAACCAGCGTGACCACGCGTTTGACATCGGCGTATTGGCTGAGGAACGCGCTCAGAAACTGCTTTTCGGACAGCGTGCGCGTGGGCGCCGCCGAATTGGCAAAAAGCGCATCGATCCGCGGCGCCAGTTGC
Source organism: uncultured Tateyamaria sp. (assembly GCF_947496075.1). GTDB lineage: Bacteria > Pseudomonadota > Alphaproteobacteria > Rhodobacterales > Rhodobacteraceae > Tateyamaria. The sequence goes on along the minus strand of NZ_CANMBJ010000003.1, from coordinate 266,034 downwards.
TGTGGGGAGACATCCGGTTCAGGGCGCAGCGCGAAGGTGGATACTGTATCCCTGTTTTTGCCTCGTGCGTTGTTGATGTAATCATACTGGGCGAGGATGAAGTAGGTGTCGGTGCTGGGGCTTTTGCCATCGAATATGCCCGCAATTTCGAAACGCCAGTCTCGGCTTCCATCGGCTTTTCTGGTGCGAAAGGCCGTCACGGTCAGTGTGTCGTCGATGCTCCAACCCTGTGCTTGGGCCAGTGCGCGGCCAACAAGAACCTTGTCGCGCCCATCATCGAGCGCATCGACCATAGCGTTTGTCAGCCCGAGTTCTTTGCCGCTGACTGCAAGTAACTTGTCCGGGTTGCCCGCGCTGACTGCCACGACGTTGCGTGCGTCGCCCACACTGCCGCGCAGGCGCGTTATTGGGCTGACCGCGGCAACGCCCTGCAGTTCAGTGATCCGAGGTAAGTATGCCAGCGGCAAGGGTTGTGCCCGACCAGCAGCATTCATCACGCCAAGAAGATCATCGCTGGCGGCGGCTGTACCCTGTGATCCGGCGATGAAGCTGGCTGTCAGCCCGTAGATCAGGAAAGCCATGGCGACGGAAACGATCAGAAGACTGCCTCGCAGCGGTTTGCGCACCGCGCTTTTTCGGATGAGGCCAAGAAAAGTCATGCTGCCACCTGCTCGTTTTCGACAAAGACTCCTTTGTCCAGATGCAGTGTCCGATTGGCGGCGTTGGCCGCTTCGGGATCATGGGTCACCATGACAATGGTCTTGCCCAATTCGCGGTTCAGATACCCGAGCATGGCCAGAACGTCGTCGGCGGATTTGCGGTCGAGATCTCCGGTTGGTTCGTCACAGAGCAGGAGGCTTGGGTCGGCCACGATGGCGCGGGCGATGCTGACGCGCTGCTGTTGACCGCCCGACATCCGCGTGGGGTTCTGTTTGCCACGTCCGCCGAGACCAACCAGGTCGAGCACCTTGGCGACCCGCTCACGCCGCACGGATGCAGGGATCGGCTTGAGCAGCAGCGGCAGTTCGACATTCTCCGCCGCCGTGAGCATCGGCAACAGGTTGTAGAACTGGAACACGATCCCGAGGTGATGCGCGCGCCAGGCTGCGCGAGCCGCCTCGCCCATGTGGTCCAGTCTTTGGCCGGCGATTTGAATGTCGCCGGTGTCGGCGTGGTCGATGCCGGCAAGCAAATTGAGAAGTGTTGATTTGCCGGAGCCGGAAGGGCCCATCACGGCAACGAAATCGCCACCTTGGATGGTCATGTCGAGATTTGTGAAAATTGGTAAGCTCTCATTGCCGGTTCGGTAGGTTTTGCTGACGCCGCTGAGGGCAATGAACGGGCTTTCGGTTTTTAATGTCGTCATCAGTTTCTGGCTCCGGTTTCTTGTGTGTCGTGCGAGGAGGAAGGGGACAGCGCAATGCGGATGCGGGCGGCCATGCCGGGCCGGATACCCGGCGGCGGCGCGATGGGTGCAAGTCGCAGCGCGACAGTTCCTCTGGCTGCGTTCACGTATGGTGCGACCCGGTGGAGTTCGAAGTTGAAGGTGTGATCTGGAAAGGCGTCCAGCACAGCCTCGCCAACGAGGTTCGCCTGAAGGCGTCCGATTGCCTTTTCGGCCACATCAGCATCGATCGCCAAGGTGTCGAGCCGGGCAATTATCATCAGACCGATCCCGTCGTGGATCGCGTCAACGCGGTCGAGCACTGCGTCGCCGACATGCGCCGAGAGTTGGGTCACCGTGCCCGGGATCGGCGCGCGCACGGTTAGGTCGGCAACCCTGTCTTCGGCGATTTGTAGCGCCAGCTCCGCGTCGTCGAGCGTGGCCTTGGCCTGCTCGACAGAGTTGGCTGCGATGAGGAAGGCATGTTCTGCGTCTTCAAGTCGTTCGCTAGCGATCACCCCTCGTTGGCGCAACTCCGTCCGCCGGTTCAAAATGTTCTTGGCCTGCGCCTCGGATATGCGTGCGGCTGCAAGCGTCAGCTTCGCTTCAGTGTGCGCGAGCTGTGCCTCTTGGGCGGCGAAGCGGACACCGGACTCTTCGACCAGAAGCAAAGCTTGCCCTGCAACCACGTGATCCCCGGGCTCGACCAGAATGTCGGTGATTGTACCACCGCGTTCGGCGTAGATGACGGCCATGTCCGGGGCGATGACGTAACCTGATCCGGTAATCTCCCGAACCATAGGTGCGGCTACCGAGGGCGAGGCCTCTGACAAAGGTGGAAGTTGTTCTTTCGCTGCCGGCGCGCTTTGGAATGGCGTTTGGGTCCCTTCTGATCGTAGGCCGAAGGCGGCACCGGCCAACAGCAGTGCAGTGCCGGCGAGGACGGCGGCCAATTTCAGAGGAAAGCGCCGGAGCGGTGTTGGCACCATGTCGGGTGATGGGACTGGAGACATTGAAAGCTCTCGCAATGTCTCTGCCATCTGGCGGTTGTGATCGGTGAATGTGTTCATGCCACCAGGATCGGCGGCGTGCTGTTTGTCCGCGACCTAGATCACGATCCGGGACGTTCAAAATCGCGATTTAGTCACTTCAGGTGGCTGTCAGGCTTCAAACTCTTGTTGCAATCCTTTGGCTTTGCGCCACTCCAAAGGGGTCATGCCGGTAACGCGACGGAACTCGCGGTTAAAGTTCGATTTGGTCTGAAACCCGGCGTCGAACATGATTTCTGTTACCGACTTGGTGCCAGATCGTAACTGTTCGCAGGCTTCGCTGATGCGGAAATCATTGACGTATTGCGAAACATTCTTTCCCGTCGTTCGATTGATGGCCCCGGAGATTTGCCGGGCCGGGGTGATCAGCCGTCGTGCGAGCCGATCAAGGTTCAGGTCAGCATCCCGATAAATACGGGTTTTTGTCATCAGCTCTTCGATCTTGTTCATGATCACCGGGTCATCCGGGGCCTCTGGTTCCGGCTGCATCCGAACCGGCGGGGGTGCGTGATCTTCCGGTGCTCGGCCTCTGCTTGCAACAGCACCGGCTATGGAGAGGAAGAGCAAGGTTGCGACATTCCCAACCGAAACCAGTTGCGGCACGTGGCGCGCGTCCATGAAGGCAATATCGAAGGTGATCAGGGTGTCGATCGCTGCCGAGAACAGCAGGACGAGCGCTGCAAAGACCAGAGCGCGGTGAACGGTCCCCACGCCTTCAAGCGCAACCAATCTGAGCGAGTCTTCGCCCGACCGCAGAAGAAGCAGCAGCAGGACTGCGTAGACAATGAACGTGCCGATGATGATGGCATCAAGCGCAAGCGGCCAAGCCAGCATGGAGAGCGAGACGAGCAGCAGTGGAATACCATGAGACGCAACTGTCAGGGTCTTTGCATAAGGGCGTGGCTTGGCGAGATGCAAAGACCCAAAATACACCACTGGGGCCATCACGCTTGCAATGAGGGGCGAGAGAAACCGCAACCACTCAACCCCATAGCCGAAGCGCAGGCCGATGAGAGCGGATTGCATTGCGGCCAAGGCGATGAGTGCAAGAAATGCGAAGTTTGTCGGATGTTCATTGTTCCGCTGCACCACACTGAGGAAGAGGAGCACCAGCAGAAGCGCAACGACAAAAGGCAGCGGGATAAATATCATGGACTCATATCGACCTGATGGCTGTTACATCCTGCATCTGACCGAAAGATGCGCCACACACCGCCATTGGTCTAGGGGCGTGTCATCGTTTGCTTTCTGTTCCAACCGCCAAAGAGTTTTTGATTTTCACCATGTCAGGGCGGCGGTTGGCAAATTCCAAATCCAAGCGGCGAGAAGGGCCCACGCAAAAAGGGGCATAGCAGCGAAGACCACAAACCGCTCCGTTCGCATTGCATTTGCGCTTTGCAGCGGGCGTAGAAGCCATGCTGCGGACCACACAAGGGTCCCCACGGCAGCCGCATAGAGGCAGGTTAGAGTCCAAAGACCGATACCTGCGGAGGCATGAGAAGAAAGGTCTCGACCATTCAGCAGTGGCACCAGGACAACCATGTAAATACCGACGCCCACTATCCAGCCCAAGCCCAACGAGCAAGTCATACCTGTCAGGTGGCTTTTTGAGCGCCACGTTATCACCGCGCCCGCCAAACACAGAAGAGAACCGGCCAAAGCCGCCCACAGCGCTGAGTTTAGTGAGGCTGCGCTGTGCCAAAACCCTGTGCGGTCGAATGTGTGAATCCCGCCGCTAAAGTGAGCGCCGATGACACCGCCGGATACATCGCGTCGAAACCCAAGACGAAAATCGCCTTCTGGCGTTTCGAATTGGTCCTCCGCTATTGCTTGAAACAGGCGGGAATGGTCAAGGCCGGACAAAAGAAGCATATCGTCATCGGCGATTTGTAGGTCCATGCGATGGGAATTGAGGGCATGCAATCGATCCAGACCAGTCTCGTTGCGCCGCGTGGGGATGTAATGACCAGTGAAATCGCGCAGGCAGGCGGTGTCGCAGTCGGAACGCGCCGCAACCGGACGTTCATGCGGTGCAATCACTTCTCTGAGCACACGGCGTGGCAACCTCGTGAGCGCACTGCCACTGGGACCATTTGCGGCAACAAAGAACCCCAGGTCCATGGACGGGACGAGCACCATATTGGTGTGGAACCCAAAATGGCTGCCGCCATGGTGGTAGACCGTGTGACCGGCCCAGCGTTCGGTCCAGTACCCAAGTGCGCGCCCGGAAAACTCTGCAGCGTCCGGCCACGCGGGTTCGTACATCTTATTAATGCTGGTTGAGGTCAGAGCAGGCGTTTCATCGCCGGTGCCTTTCGCCAGCAACAGTTGCATGATCCGGCCCATAGCTTCGGCCGTCAGCGCGAGACCGCCCGAGCTTAGATGTATCGCGTGAAAAGGCGATGGATCGATGGCGACATAGCGACCGGTATCCCAAACATGAAACGGGCTGGTCCCTCGAAGTTCGGATGGCTCATGCATGAAGCGGGCGTTGTCAATTCCCAAAGGGGACAGGATGGTATCGGTAATATATTCTTCGAACGGCTGGCCCGAGACTTGAGCAATGATTTCACCCAGCAAAACGTAGCTGGCATTCGAGTAGGATATGACATCTTCGGGTGGACGAATCTGCCGTGGCAGGATTTTTGAAATCTGTTCAATCGCCGGTGTGTTGCCCTGTTCGCCATGCACCGCGAAATATCCCGAATAGCGTTCTTCCAGCCCCGCTGTATGGCTGAGCAGATGAGCAATTGTAACATCACCGAAACGCTGGTTCAGCTGTAGCCTGGGAAGGTGCCGCGCAATGGGGTCGTCCAAGGAAAGCCGACCGTTGTCTTCCAGTTGCAGGATCGCCAGTGCAGTGAACACCTTGGTGACGGATGCCAGCGGGATGATGTCAGCCTCGGGGCTCATAGAGCGTGCGGTTCTGACATCCGACAGCCTATAGCCACGTGACAGGATGACGTCATCGCCGGAGACGATAACCACCACGGCACCCGCAACGGCGTCCTGATCCAGACCGGTCGTTACGAATCCATCCACAAAGCCTTCCAGCGTTTCCTGCCACTGCTGGTTCGCGGTAGCTGTTCCGGTCGAGCTGGCGCAAACGAGTGCGATCAACAGAAGGCGGTGGACAGCAGACAGAGCATTCTGCCGGAGCTGGTGGATCATGTCACGGAGCCCATTTGTACTGGCGATTTTCGCCGAAAGTATTTGAACAAGGTCGATAGCCACCAATATCGGTGCTGTCTGCGTTTTTTGAAGCGGACCCAAGCACAAAAAGCGATTTATGTTGAGGCAGCTCAAAGCATACGCGGTTGCGTCAAAGCGGACGCGTTTACTTAGGCGTCTGCCGAGATTTCCTGTATCACTGAGAAGCCTTCGAACGTTGGTGCGCCCTCGTGCAGCTTGGCCGTGTTGCCTGCGTCCTTGTGCGCTGCACGGAAGGCGTCTGACCGGGTCCAGGCGCGAAATGTCTCTTCCGATGACCAGACCGTATGCGAGGCGTAGAGCCGTGTGCCGTCTTCGTTTTCGGGTCCTTTGAGCATGTGAAATTCGACAAAGCCATCCATGGTTTTCAGGTGGCTGTCGCGCCCGAGCCAGAGCGCTTCGAATGCCTCTGCTTTATGCTTGGTTACGGTGAAGCGGTTCATGGCGATAAACATGGGCGGCCCTTTCAGATGGCGGTCAGGTGGTTGTCGAAGGCGAGCGTGTATGTCGTGCGGTGTGTGAGCGTGTCACGCGTCAATGTGTGGACCTGGCCGGTGCCGTCCGTCACAAGGCAGGTGTCGTCCGGTGCGGCACACAGCCCGCAGACGTCGTGCATCCGGTACGTGCCAACCTGCTGACCTGTTTGGTCGAATTGAAAAGCCAGACCGCCGCGGGGTGAGGACGCTGCGTAGTGCCCTGTTCCGAAGGCGCTAACGCTGCCGATATATCCGTCCAACTGGTAGAGCATTGTTTCGTCCATATCCGTTGGCTTCAATGTGCCGTTGCCGGTGTAGAGCGCCACCAGAGGGGGTGTGTCGAACGGATCGCCCTGCCATTGGAAGCCACAGACGACAGTTCCGTCGGGAGCTGCCGCGATATGGCGGAGGGAGTTGTGGTGACGGGCCTCTGGCACTTCAGCGAAATCCGTCATCCGTCCGCTCGTGTCAAACAGCGCGAGGTTGGGTCGCATGGTATCGAGGTTGAGCTTGTCTCGTCCTGTTGCGGGATGGGTGCGGATGCCCCCGTTGGCGACGGCGAGCGTGCCGTTTGGCAGGCGCAGGATCTCGTGCGGTCCGATTCCGGCTGATGTGAAATCATCGAGCCGTCTGTAGCCTGCGCTGCAGTCCCAGACGCCGATGCGTCCCTGTCCCGTCGCGATGTCGTTTTCCGGGGTGAAGAGCAGGGTGCCATCGCCGGAGAAGGCGCCGTGCCCGTAGAAGTGCCGCCCTGTCGGTGCGCGCAGGGTTTGGGTGACGTCACCGGTGCTGCAGTCGATCACCTTGGCAAAGGTGCCGGGGCGGCGGGCGATAGCAACGGCTTCGGCCAGGTGGGGATGGGCGGCAGCCGCATGGCCACGGGCGGGCAGGGGGATGCGAAAGGCGATGTCGCCAGCGGCCGTCAGCCCAATAAGCAGGTAGCGCCCCTCGCGATCCATCGCGGCGCTGAGTGCGATCGGGTTGCCCACATCTGCCCATCCGAGCGTGGGTGTGAGCGAGGCCGAGGTCAGCCCGGCAAGGAAGGCGCGACGCGAGGGCATCAGTCTCCGTCGAGCGCGTTGAACCCGGCAGTGATGCCGAGGGGTGTGCCGATCTCGTCAATCACGGCGACCTGTACGGCGCGCACGGCCTGTTGCAGCACCTCGACCTTGAAGCGTTGCTCGGCGTCGGCGACGCCCTGCAGAGCCGGGTCTTCCAGGGCGTCGGCCCGTGCCTGCGCTTCGGCAAAGGCAGCGCTTGTCGCGCCAAGATCGGCGTTGGTCATCGCTGCGGCGAGCCGTTCCAGGGCTGCAAGCTGTAATTCGATATGGCGGAGGGACCGTTCCGAGCGCCGCGCTTCGGCTCGGCTGGGCCGAGGGCGGTCAAACGTTCCAAGGGGGCGACCAAGGCGTTGATCATGCAGGAATTCAAGACCGGTGGACAGGGCCGTGTAGAGGGCGCGTTGCGCCTCCATATCGCTTTGAAAGCGGGCGTTACCGCCGGTGCCTGCGCTCAGCATCTGGTCGGCGAAGGCGGGCCAGGCAGCGTTTAGGCTGTCGGACTTCTGCGCCAGACCCGTGGCGATGGCCTGTGTCAGACGGCACGCGTAATCCGCATCGGGCTGCGGATCGTAGAGCATCCGTTCGAGGGCCGTGAAGCCCTGAGCCGCCGCAGAAACATCGCCAAACGCTTCTGGTTGATCGACGATGGGATCAGCAGCAGTGGTCAAACGTGCGAGCGCTTTGCTGGTGCTGTTCTTGGGGTCGGGCCAAAATGACATGGTGAGTGTAAGCGCCTGATCTTCCAACGGCCCGAAATGGATGTGGCTGATGCTGATCCACGCGTCATACGCGGCGTGAAACGCCGGTTGCAGCGCGTCGGGGGTGCAATCGGCCTGTGCCGCCTCGGCGAGTTTTGCCGTTTCGTCCGCAAGGCGCATGTAGCCGGGCAGGATGTGATCATCCAATGCCGTCTGCACGTCGGCAAAAGCGGGTAGGGCGAGGAAGGGGAGGATCAGGGCAAAGCGCATGTCAGAGGCTTTCAAGGAAACGGATCAAGGCGGCGCGGTCGGGTGGCGGCATGTCGATGACCGTTTGTTTGTGTGGTTTGGCCTCGCCCCCGTGCCAGAGGACCGCTTCAAGCAGGTTGCGGGCGCGCCCGTCGTGTAGGAACAACGTGTGGCCGGACACGGTTTCCGTCAAGCCGACACCCCAAAGCGGCGGTGTGCGCCATTCCTGGCCATTCGCGCGCGCCTCGGGCCGGTTGTCGGCCAGACCGGGGCCCATGTCGTGCAGGAGCAGATCGGTATAGGGCCAGATCAGCTGAAAGCTTTGTTCGGGTTGTCCGTCGAGCCGGTGCGTGACGTGCTTGGGTGTGTGGCAGGAGATGCAGCCGGTATCATAGAACACTTGCTTGCCCCGTAGCACCTGCGGATCATCGATATCGCGGCGCGCGGGCACGCCAAGGTTCGAGGAATAGAACGACACCAGTTCAAGCCCCACATCGCCGATCTCGGCATCGTCGTGCGCCGTTGTATTGCCGTTGGGTGCCGTGCGGCATTTGGTCTGCGCTTCGGTACAGTCGCCGTAACCTGCGGGGTGCAATGTGGTTGAGATACCGATGTCACCGGAAAAAGCGCCTGCCGATTGTTCCCAGACAGAGGGCTTGCCCGCCTTGAGGCCGAACCGCCCCAACATCGGCACATTGTATGCGCTGGACATGACGATTTGGGCCTTGCCCGAGATGCCATCACCATCCGCATCATCGGGATCGGCCATTGCGAGGATATCCGCCGCGGGGATCGCGTCGAGCAGGCCCAGCCCGATCATTTGCGGCGCCACGCGCGGGCTCAGCATCACATCTGGGTGCAGCGGGCCGTAGCCGAGGTTGATCAGGTCATAGGCGGGGTGTCGGAGGGAGGCGGTTTCACCGCCCGAGAGCGCGATGACCTCTTCGGTATAGGTGATTTGCAGCTTTGCCTCGGCATCGACCCCTGCGACCGAGAAATCCTGAATCTGGCCGCCGTAGTTCGGGTCGGGCTGGGTGGTGATGTAGTCTGCAATGTCCTCGAGGGATGCGCCGCCGGGGATTGACACGCGCACGAGCATTGATGTTGCTTTGTCGTCTGGCCCCGCAGGTGGATGACCCCGCCCGTCTTTCAGGTGGCAGCGCTGGCACGACCGCGCGTTGAAGAGTGGCCCTAGCCCGTCGGATGCAAGTGTGGACGAGGGCGAAGACACCCACAGCTTTTTGAACAGGCCGTTGCCGACTTTGAAATCCAGCTCTTTTTCAAAGCTGATATTGCCCGATGGCTGACTGAATGCGTTGCGTGTGTCGCTGACGCGTACAGTCGCGGCCCCGGCCGGATTGTTTTCGAATTGTTCGGCTTTTGTGAAATCGGTGGTGGGTTGCGTGACAGCCGAGATACGCTCGGCCTCGGCCGCTGTTCTTGGAATCACAGGCAGGTGTAAGTCTGTGAGTTCGGCCACTGCACCGGCAGGAAATGTCAAAAGTCCGACAAGTATGGTCGGGAATATGCTTGTGATCTTACTCATAGCTTATAAATATACTCAGGAATTTGTATTGGCGAGGTGATTCCTGCTTCGCACCCTTGGAGAGACCTGCGACATGGTGCCCTTGCGATTGGATATGGTGGCTGAACCGCGGCCCATTCGGCCAGTATCAGCCGAGGCGTTTGCCTTTATCAATCACTTGCGTTTCATGTCCATGTCATGCCGGTCCAAACCGCGCGCCGACTTGTTTGAAGCCTGCGCCTTGTTGCATGTGACCCGCACTGCCTCGCAAGAAGCCCATGCCGAGGCGTTGATGCGATGTTTGAGCCAAGCCCTTGGAAAACCCGCGCGATTGCATACGCCCGGCACGCTTGAGATGTCTTTTGATGAGACGTGGCTGATACAGCTCGGTCAGGCTGTGGTGCGTCGGGATGAGGCAAGCGTCGGCTTTCTGCTGAGGTCCCGCGTGCTGCCGGAACACCGTCGTTTGGTCCGTTTTCTGGTGGGCCGTATTTCAGAGTATTTTTCTCTGAGTTAGAATTGTTCTAAAAACCACTTGCCTATCTGATCTGGGTGCCTAACTAATACTGGGCAAGCCAGCCAGCACCGTGCAAGCCAGCGTCAAAATAAAGAGGATTGTAGGGATGACTCAAACAGCTGTTGCGCTGTCTACTGATGCACGCGCTGCCATTGCCGAAGCGTTGAACCAGTCTGTTGCGGAAACCGCGGTGACGACGATGCTGGCGCAGAATTTCCATTGGAATGTAAAGGGCATGGCCTTTGGCCCGCTGCACGACCTGTTTCAGAAGATTTACGAAGATCATTTTGTTGCGCAGGACGATCTGGCCGAACGTATCCGCGCGATCGATGCGTTTGCCGAGGGTACGCTTGCGGGCATGTTGGCGCGCTCCAAGGTCAAAGAGCATGACGGCCATGCGACCGACAAAGAGATGATCAAGATCATGCAGGAAGCGCAGGAAACCCTGGCTGCAACACTGGCGGGCTGTGGCGAGTTGGCAGCCGAGCATGGCGACACACTGACCGAAGACTTGTGCATTGCGCGCGGTCAGGAGCACGAAAAGTTCGCATGGTTCCTGCGGTCCCATCTGGCGTGATGTGAGCAAGCAGTAATTTTTGAAGCCGTTCCGCTGGGGCGGCTTTTTTCTTGTCACTCAAGGGGTGCCGCCGCCCCGAAGGGTGGGGTGAGTGCCATTTGGTCGACACACACGCTTTTGTCTTCGAATGACGAACCAAGGCGGCAGGCGCCGATGATCATGTCGTAACGCTCGACCTCGGCGCAAGGCGCGTTGGGCGTTTCGAAAACCGCTGACACCGAAGCGCCGGGCGCGACATTGAAAAAGGAAGCGCCCTTGGACCGCCCACTTGTTTGTCGCCGATATAGTTCAGAAAGAACGCGTTGATTTCAGTCAGATGCGCATCACTGTCATTGGTCAGGGCCACGGTGATCGTACAGTAATAGTCGCGTTTGCCGGTGTCCGTGATGGCCAGACTGTAGTCGGCAACGGCAGGGGTAGAGAGAAGGAGACAGGTGGCAGGAAGGCGGAGCATGGCGCGATCCTTGTGTCAGGATGTCAGGCCGCGTCGCGCACCGCCTGAACGGATTTCGCTTTCTTCTTGAGGCATTTGCGCAGGTATTGCGGCACCCAGTGCTTGTACTGGCCGAGCATCTTTTGCTGGGTCACCACCATCTCGACAAAGGCTGCGCGGTGCTTGTCCTTCTTCAACTGCTTGAACATCGATTTCTGCGTCTTGGTCATGGAACAGCCGATACAATGACCTTCGCGTTTGAACTTGCAGACGTCGATGCAGGGGCTTGGGGTCTTGGCCATTCGGTAACCTCGCTGTTGCTGAGCTGAGCTGGGTATTCAGGTCTGGATTTGCAACGCGCGCACCGGAAACGCGGAAACATCCGGTGCGCGCGAGGGGGCCACCCGGAGGATGGCGATGTGCGCGGCGGGGTTTAGGGGAACCCCGGTGCCACGCATGGGGAACCGTTACTGGAACACAGCGTCGGGGTTGTCGAGGCTGTCCGAGCCTTCGAACTCGATCGCGTCAACGCCAAGGGCTACCACGGCCCGTTCGATAGACCGGGTTTGATCCACCAGCGCTTCAACTGCGCCCATGATCAGCGCCTCGCCCGCGTCATTGCCGCGCTCAAGCATCATGTCATAGGCAAACCCGGCTTCGGCGGCCGTTTTCATCTCTGACATTTCCAGCATCGTTGCATCCAGCTTGGCGCGCAGTTCGGTGTCGACACCCGCGTCAGTCGCAGCGACGAGCGACGACAGACTTTCGCCCGACACGATGGTGCCGTCGATGGACGTATAGCTGCCCAGATAGACGTTGCGGATGCCAAGCGCGTCGTAGAAGTGACTGTTATGCGTGTTGTCCGAGAAGCAGTCGTGCTCTTCCTCGGGGTCGTTCAACAGCACGCCAAGGCGCATTCGCTCACCGGCCTGCTCGCCGTAGCTGAGCGAGCCCATGCCGGTCAGGATGGTGCTGATGCCTGCGTTTTCGTCTGCGGTCAGTTGGGTGCGGGCATCCCCGCCGTCCTGCCATTGCGCGACCATCCATTCCAGATCTGACACCAGCAGCTCCGTTGCTGCTGTCAGATAGTCGGCGCGGCGGTCGCAGTTCCCGCCTGTGCAGGCGTCACCCGCGGCGTAGTCCGTCCAGGGGCGATTACCTGCACCTGCGTCGTGGCCGTTAAGATCCTGACCCCACAGCAGAAATTCGATGGCGTGATAGCCGGTCGCGACGTTCGATTCGACGCCGTCCGCCTCGTGCAGCGCACCTTCGAGCAGTTCAGGCGTGATGTCTGACGCGTCAACAGTCTCACCTGATAGGGTGAAGGTTGCGTTCGCCACAACATTCAATACGGCATATTCGTTTTCATCTGTCGCCCCGCCATAGGAGGCGTCGACATAGTCGATCAACCCTTCGTCCAGTGGCCAAGCGTTCACCTTGCCTTCCCAGTCATCGACGATGGCGTTGCCAAAGCGGTAAACTTCAGTCTGTTGGTAGGGCACGCGAGACGCCAGCCATGCCTCTTTCGCCGCCTGCAGGGCTTCGGCCGAAGGGTTTTCGGTGAGGTCAGTTACCGCTGCCAACAACGTTTGAGCTGTGGTCAGGCTGTCAGTGTATTTGGCAAGCGCAATATCAGCATAATTGTCTAAAACGGCGGCCTTATCCGCAAGTGCGGGGGCGGCTGCCAATAGCACTGTCCCGAGTGCAGTGGTCATTGTCAGTTTCATAGGTGGCTTTCCCTTATTTTGTTTTCTGACGGGTTAGTGCAGGCGCACCTCGTTGGGTTTGGCTGCGGGTGGTACTGGTCTGTGGATGCGTCGGATCGTGGTGCCGACTTCGCCCGCCATAAGGGCGATGTGCTCAGCGTGGGCCGGACCCGACAGCAGCGTTGCAATCAGCGCTGCGTCGTTCAGATGTCCGTCGGATGCCGTGCGGACAAGGTTTACGAAAACGCATTCGTCCGAACCAACGCAGTTGCACCCCACCTCGTGCCGGACAAGCGGTCGGGAAGCGGTGCAGATGATCTTGTTCAGCAGACCTTCAAAGGTTTGCCATGCGCGATCTGCTTCGGGCGCGGGGAACACATTACTATAATCCTGGCGCGCCTGCGATTTGCCGGCAGGCCCTTCGCACCACAGGCGCAAATTCAGGACAAGGTTGGCTTCCCATTCGTCCATGCGGTTGAGAGCGGCGACGGCCGCACCTCCACGGGCGTGATGTGCGCTGCTCATTTTGTGAGGATCAATTTGCCTGCGCGGGTGATGCGCAGATAGTAAACCTGTCCATCCAGCACGATGGACGCCTGCACACCGTCCTTGATCAGATCGCGTGCGTCATAGGTATCGATCTGCTGCGGGTCGGGCGCGGTTGTTGTGTTCGGGACCTGTGTCATCGCATTCATGATGCCCGCTCCAGATGATCAAGCATGCGCTCAAGACATTGATCATCGCCGTAGAGCCCACCAAGGGCACCCTGCAGCAGTTCCTGGCAGCACGGCTTTTCACAGCACCTGCGGGCTTTTTCGCGTCTGCTTACGTGTCGTCTCACCATGTCTCACCTCCTGTTGGGCCAGCGGCGTCCGGGCTGCCCGAATAGGGTGGCTGAGACTCATTGCAGATATGTTGATTGTTTTTGTCGGGTACGTCAATCCTGACAATTCCAGTAGGAAAAGAAAAGGCGCGGTCTTTTACCGCGCCTTCCTAATTCTTCATCGTTTGAGCGGAATTACTCCCAGCCCACCTCGTTAAAGATCTTCTGAGCGGTCGGCACGTTCTTGGCCACCTCGGTCAGGTCCACGCCATCGGGGCGGAACAGCCCAAGCGCAGCCACCGATGGGCTGAGGCCGACGCCAGGTACGGCAGGGTATTCATCGTTGCCAGCCGAGAAGTATTGCTGCGCCTGATCGCTGGCCAGATACTCCATGAACGCAATTGCGTTTTCCTTGTTCGGAGCGTTTGCCGCTACGCCGCCACCTGACAGGTTCATGTGCGCGCCTTCGGCATTCTGCGCGGGGAAGACCCAGCCGATATTGGCGCGGGCATCGGCAGGCAGACCATCGACATCTTTGCGGATGGCGCGGGCGAAGTAGTAGGTGTTTGAGATCGAGATGTCGCACTCGCCAGACACCAGACCGCGCAGCTGGTCCGTGTCGCCGCCCTGGGGCGAGCGGGCAAAGTTGTCGACCACACCCTGTGCCCAGCCTTTGGCAGCTTCTTCGCCGTGGTTCTGGATCACAGCCGACAGCAGAGTTTGGGAGTAGACGTTCGAGGACGAACGGTGACACACTTGGCCTTTATAGTCAGGGTCCGCGAGATCCACATAGGTCGCGGGCGGGTTTGCCACGTCATTCTTGTCATAAAAGATGATGCGCGCGCGCTGGCTGAAGCCGAACCACTGATTGTCGCCGTCCTGAAGGTTGGCGGGGATACGCGCTTCGAGCGTTTCGCTTTCGATCGACTGCAACACGCCTGCGTCCTTGGCGCGTTCCAGGCGCGAAGTATCTACTGTCAGTAGGATGTCGGCGGGCGAGTTGGCACCTTCGGCTTTCATCCGCTCGATGAGCTCGTCGGCCTTGCCTTCGATGCGGTTGATGGTGATGCCGGTGGCTTCGGTGAATTCTGAATACAGGCGTTCATCGGTGTCGTAGTGGCGTGATGAATACAGATTCAGTTCGCCTTCGGCCGCAGCACTTGCGGCGGTGATGGCCGCAGCAGCAAGGGTGACGAAATAGGTTCTTGCAGTCATGGAAATACTCCCTGTTCCCACAGATCTTAATCTTACAGAAACAGTCAATTACAGCAGCCCCGGCGGAAAGCAAGCCTTTCCGAGCAAAATTGTCGGAAATGGCTTGCCGAATCCTGAGTTTTTCTATCATCTTTCTAAAACCAAGCCGCGAAACCAATCGTATGCCCGGGAATTCTGTTGTGAATGGGGGCTTTGGCGATGTCACGAGATCTACCGGGGATACTGCGGCTGCTGGATTTTGCAGCCAAGTTTGCGGACGGAGTAAAGCCTGATCTGCTGCGAATGCGAACGCATCCGATGGATGTCTATTGCCATCGGGTCTTGCCTGAACGCGGGTCCGCAACTGTCGCTGACCGTGACGGCCGACCCGCCAAGGATGAGTATCATGGCTGATAGACCACACAATTGTTGCCACCTTATGTCTATGGGCGACACGTCCTTAGAAGCGTTAGATGCGGATGCCGTCGAGTACGGATTCCTGTCCGCCGCGCGGTATTTCTGTGTGTCCTTTTCTGAACCGCTTGGCGGCGCATGGGTGACGGCCATGCTTGGGGCGGACTATTTCTTTCCCGGCCCCGACAGCGCGGAAAAGATGCGCAGGGCCTTGGCGGTCGTACACGAAATGCGCACGTCCCGTCGGTCGACCTTTCGCTTTTCCAATCCCCGATGCGAAGGATGTTCCAGCATTGTCACTGAAGACGAACGGCACTTGCTGCAACTGGTGCAGCATGCGCGGGCGCACCGTGTATCCATGCTGGCCTCATCAGCTATGCTTTTGTGCGAGGGCCATGCGACCGACCGCGTGATTGCTGCCGCGCGCGGCTTTGCCGATTGTGTCGGTGCAACGACGCGCGACACGATCCGGGTGTGATCTCAGGCGTCTTCGACTTCGAACAGGGCGGGGATGGCCGGGCAGGGCACCAGTTCATTGTCGATCACATCCGCCAGCGTTGTGCGGTGCAGGAACACATAGACATGCGCACTGAGCCCTTCCCAGAGGCGGTTGGACAGAGACTGAGCCTGCGTGCCTGACGCGCCGCCCTTGGCCCCGGCACCCTGACGCAGCGCATTTACCGATTCGTCCACGGCGGCCAGTACAGCATCGATGCGGATGTCATGGGGTGCGCGGGCCAGCTTGTATCCACCGGCGGGGCCGCGTACCGAGATGACAAGCCCGTGCCGCCTAAGCTTTGCAAAGAGTTGTTCGAGATATGGCAAAGAGATGTCTTGCCGCCGGCTGATGTCGTTCATCGACACCAGTCCGGCATCTTGGTGAAAGGCGATGTCGACCAGAGCGACCAGCGCGTATCGTCCCTTTGTGCTGAGCTTCATGGCGCGTCTCCTTACTCTGCGAAACCTGCATTGCCAGATGCATCGATGCTGTGCGGCAACACGAATGGGGCCATGCCTTGCGGCGCCGTATTGACCCGCAAATCACATCCATAAGCGCGCGACAGCACCCCGTCTGTCATCACGTCGGCAGGGCGGCCTGCGGCCAGCACCTGGCCTTCGGCCATGACAAGGACCTGATCGGCGAACAGGCCCGTCAGATTCAGATCGTGCATCACGGCCACGACACCGCCACCTGCGCGCGCGAAGTTCTGGGCGATCCGCATCACTTGCAATTGATGCGCGATATCGAGGCTGGAGACCGGCTCATCCAGCATGAGCCAGTTCGGGCCACTTGCAGTAGCGGGCGCCCACGCCTGCGCCAGTACGCGGGCCAGTTGCACCCGTTGCTGTTCGCCGCCTGACAGTTCCTGATAGTAGCGGTTGGCGTAACCGGCTAGGCCCACCCGCGCCAGCGCGGCGCTCGCCCGCCCTTCGTGATCTGCTTCCGTGCCTGAGGTCAGGCCGATCTTGACCACCTCGATGGCGTGAAAGGGAAAGGCAAGGGTTGAGGTCTGGGGCAACACCCCCCGCACGGCGGCCAGTTCCCAGGGCTGTGCACGGAACACATCGATGCCGTTCAGCGTGATGGTGCCGTCATAGGGCAGGTCGCCGCACATTGCCTTGATCAGGGTCGATTTGCCGGACCCGTTTGGCCCGACGATGGCTGTCAGTGCGCCGGGCAGCGCGTCAGCGTACAGCCCGTCGATGACGGTCTTGCGTCCATAATGCACTGCGAGGTTGCGCACCGTAAGCGTCACAGGTCCACCATCCCGCGCTGTCGCAACAGGATCCAGAGAAAGACTGGCGCACCCAGTACCGCCGTGACAATGCCAATGGGCAGTTCGGCAGGTGCGATGATGACCCGCGCGATCACGTCCGCCAGCACCAGCAGCAACGCGCCCAGCAAGGCCGCGTTGATCAGGAGCGGGCGGTGGTCGGGACCCATGGCCAGCCTCAGCAGGTGGGGTACAATAATTCCGATGAACCCGATCCCGCCAGATACAGCGACGGCGGCACCGGTGGCGGCTGCCACTGTCAGGATTGCCATATTCTTGACCCGCTGCACGTTCAGTCCGATATGCGCTGCCGTTGCTTCACCGAGTGCGAGCCCGTTCAGGCCGCGACCCAAGGCACAGGCCGCCAGAACTGAGATCACGATGATCGGCCCAGCGGCCAGTGCCTTGGCCCAGCTGGCGCCACCAAGCGATCCCAACCCCCAGAACGTCAGATCCCGCAGCTGTCGGTCGTCAGAAATGTAAACGAGGATGCCTGACAAGGCCCCGGCCAAGGCGCCAAGGGCGATGCCCGCAAGTAACATCGTTGCCACAGACGTGCGCCCGCGCCGCGTCGACACCCGATAGAGCAAGAGCGTGCTGCCCCATCCGCCCAGAAAGGCAGCCACCGGGACCAGGTGATCCCCAACATTCCGCACAAGCCATGCAGGTGCAAATCCAACCAAAACAATGGCAGAGATCGCCCCCAGACCCGCACCCGCGCTGACGCCCACCAGTCCGGGGTCCGCGAGAGGATTGCGAAAAAGCCCCTGCATCACCGTGCCGCCCACGGCCAGCGCAGCCCCAACCAAAACACCAAGCGCCAGCCGCGGGGCGCGAATGTCCCAAAGCACGATGGCCTCGGTCCGTGTCAGGGCTTGCCCCCTCACCACCTTTTGCAGTGCCGGGCCCAGCGACACATCCGTCGCGCCAATCGTCAGGCTGAACAGGCCGACAACCACAAGGGTAACCGCCAACCAGACATGCATGTGCCGCGCCCGTGACACACGGCTTTTCGGCATATGATCAGCCAGTGCCAAGGGCGCTAGATCGGATACAGGGCGCGGTGCAGCGCAGTGACCGCATCCGCCGTGCGTGGGCCGAATCCCAGCAGGAACAGCCCATCCATGCGCACTACATCACGTTTTTGCGCTGCGGGTGTTGCCAACAGGGCAGGCAGCGCAAACAGCTCTTCGTCGGTCGAGGCGTGATCGCCACTGCGGTCCATCATCAGGATTGCGTCGGGGGCAGCGGCACTGACCGCTTCGTCCGACAGGGGTTTGTAGCCTTCGAATTCGGACACGGCATTGGTTGCCCCCGCCATTCGGATGATCCCGTCCGCCCCGGTGCCTGTGCCGGAGGCCATGATCCGACCCCCTTGGGTCGACAGGATGAACAGCACCCTCTTCTTCTCCGCGTTCAGGCGTGTCGCGCGATCCTGAGCCGCGTAAAGCGCGACACGGGTTTCGGCCGCGAGGGTCTGGGCCAGTTCTTGCACATCGAGGGCAGCGCCAACCGCGTTGATCTTTTCCACGATTGCGCCGGCATCATAGCCTTCCGGCACTTCGGCGAAATTCACTGCCGCGGACCGAAGAATGTCGATCACCTCGGGCGGGCCAGCGCCTTCGGCCGAGACGATGAGGGAGGGGGCGAAGGACAAGACACCTTCGGCGGACAAGCTACGCATGTAGCCTACATCCGGCAGCGCCTGCGCCTCTGCCGGGAAGGTCGAGGTGGCGTCGCGCGCGAGCAGCCGGTGCCCCTGACCAAGTGCATAAATGATCTCGGTCACGTCGCCGCCGATGGCGATGACGTCTTGCGCATCGCTGGCGGCAAGAGCGTGGGTGGGCTGTGCCGCGGCGAAGGCCAGCGACAGGGCGATGAAGTCGCGGCGGTCCATCACGTAGCCACTCCGTCCAATTCCGCGACAATGGCGCGGAAGGCCGGGCGGCTATCACGGCCTTCCTTGGGCACGCCGAAGATCTGAAAGATAAGCGCGCCGTCGGCATCGAATGCTTCAACCGATGTGGCGGTGCCGCGTTGGGTGGGTTTGTCTACGGCCCAAACCTCGGCCACGTGATCACGGCGCAGGTGAAGGTTGAAGCGCGGGTCCATCACATTCTGCCAAGGCCCCATGGGTTTGAGACTGTGTAGCGTGCCGGTGTGGATCTGGATGCAGCCGCGATTGCCGACAAAGAGCATAATCTCGGTTTCCGTGCGTTGCAGGTCGGTCAGCAGCGTGTCGACAGCGGATGGATCGAGCGACCGGGCAAAAGGTGCCCCCGCCGCACGGTAGGCGCCCAGCCGGTTCATCTTGAGCTTCGATACCAGCCGCAGGAATTGGTGCGTGTCTGTCAACCGCTGCCATTCCTTGCGCAGAATGTCGATCTTGTCCTCAGCGATCTTGGGCGCTTCGGGAGCTTGGCGTTCGGCAAACATGGCTTCGGGTGACTGGTTGTCGGAGGCCAGTGTCTTGACCAGATCGGCAAAGGCTGCGCGGTTCGAGCCGTGTTGCAGGATGATCTTGTGCACCGCGTCGCCTGCGGCATCGAACACCTGGAGGCTGCGCCGCGTGCCTGCGTCGCTGTCCCGTTCGACCAGAAAAGCATGTTGCCAGTGGCTGGGGAAGATGCGCAGGTCGATGTTTTCGGTCAGGATCATCGCGGCGTGGTGGCCGGGGTGATAGTTGTCGTAGGTCCCGATTTTCTCGTGCACGCACGAGGCGTTACGGGTGAGGGCCATGACCTCGCCCAGCTTTTGCGCCGCGTCCATCACCGTGTCAGGATGCGGGTCGATGCGGGTGACGCCACGGCTGCAATAGGCGTCGACCAGCATGCCTTCGCTTATGCCGAGGCCGTCGGCAAAGTCGCGGTCGCGGGTGTCGGGGTTGTCCGCGCGCCGGGCGCGGATCGTTTCGGCGGAAAGGTGAGGTGCAGACACGCGGCCAGATCCTGATGCTTGAAAAGGGCAGGGGGATGGCTGGGCCGGGCGGCTTGGCTGCGTTCGGTGATTTCCGATAAAAATAGTAGACTTTAAAGGCGAGGACAAGCGGCGATGCATATTGCACCGCCGGCGGTCATCAGAACGTGATGTTGACCTTGACCGCTTGCGACCGGTCACCAGCCAGTTCGAAGGCGTCGACCGCTGCGTCGATGTCGATGGCATGGGTGATGAGCGGGGTCACATCAAGCCGTCCGGTGCGCATCATTTCGACGGCTGTGAAGAACTCCGCATGGAAGCGGAAGGACCCTTTGAGCTGCAGCTCTTTGGCTGTCATCGCCTGCATCGGCAGGGTCATGTCGCCCCCGAGCCCGAGTTGCATGATGGTTGCGCCGGGGCGCATTGCCGTGACCGCCGAGGCGAGGGCAGAAGCCACGCCGGAGCATTCGAAGAGCACGTCGAAATGGCCTTTGTCTGCTTCGAATTGGCTAAGCCCGTCGGGGGTTTCGGCGACGTTGACGGTGTGATCTGCGCCCACGTCGCGCGCCTTGGACAAAGTGAAGTTGGAGATGTCTGTGGCGGCGATCTCGACCGCGCCTGCCGCCCGCGCGACCAGAACCGCTAGAAGGCCGATGGGGCCGCAGCCGGTGACAAGCACCCGTTTGCCCATCAGGTCGCCTGCCTGTTTGGCGGCGTGCAGGACGACCGACAAAGGTTCGGCCATTGCCGCCTCGCCTGCGCTCAGCTCGCCTGCCGGGGCGCATTGGGTGGCCTCGGCCACGATGTATTCGCGGAACGCGCCCTGGATGTGGGGGAAAGGCATGGCAGAGCCGTAGAACCGCATGTTGAGGCAATGATTCTGGCTGCCCTCAGCGCAGTATTTGCAGGCGCCGCAGGGGCGGGAAGGGGACACGGCGACAAGCGTGCCTGTATCCAGGTCTGTGACGTTGTCGCCTACAGCCTCGATATGTCCCGCGACTTCGTGCCCGAGGATCATCGGTTCCCGCAGTTGGATCGGACCGAAGCCGCCGTGGTTGTAGTAGTGCAGGTCCGAGCCGCAGATGCCGCCCGCGGCCATCTTGACCAGCACCTGGCCCGGGCCGGGTGTTGGCATGTCGCGGGTTTCGACCCGCAGGTCCTTGGCCGCGTGGGCAACGATGACTTTCATTGTGTGGCCTTTCACAGAACGGGGGTCAGCAGGGCGTCGCCTGCGAAATGGGCAGTCAGGTTGTCGCGCAGAAGCTGGCCCATGGCCTTGCGTGTCTCGATTGTACCTGAGGCGTGGTGTGGCTGCACCAGCACATTGTCGAGGTCCAGAAAGCGGGGGTCGAGCGCCGGTTCCTTTTCGAACACGTCGAGCGCTGCGGAGCCAAGCGCACCGGAGCGTAGAGCTTCGATCAGCGCATCCTCGTCGATGTTGGAAGCGCGCGAGATGTTGATTATCATGCCGTCGGGGCCGACCGCTTCGATGATGTCCTTGTTCACGATATGACGTGTTTTGGCTGAGGCGGCGAGGGTGACAAAGAGGAAGTCGGCGTGCTGTGCTAGCGTCAAGGGATCATTGATGAAGGTCCAGTCTGGCGCGTAGTCCTTGGCCGCGATATCGGAATAGGCGATGTCCATGCCAAAGCCCGCCAATCGCTTGCCCACCTCGAACCCGATGCGGCCAAGTCCCAAGATGCCCGCCTTGCGCCCGAAGACGCGGCGTTTTAGCGGATAGAGCCCCTTGTCGGCCCAAGAGCCATCGCGCACCCATGTCTCTGCCCCGACCATACCCCGGGATTGGCACAGCATCATGGCGACGCCGAGGTCCGCCACATCCTCGGTCAGCACGTCCGGGGTGTTGGTTACGCGGATGTTGCGCGGCTTGCAGGCGCTTAGATCGACGGCGTCATAGCCCACCCCGTAGACTGAGATCAGTTCGAGCGCGGGGCAAGCGGAAATCATGTCGGCATCGGCGCCCAGCTCGCCCCGCGTGGCGATGGCCCGTACATGTGGGCCATGTGTGGCAAGGAACGCAGGGGCGTCTGATGCCTCGAACAGACGTTTGACGTCAAAGGCTGCGTCGAGCGGGTCTTGGTCCCAGTCCGGGTAAGGGCCGACTTGGAGGACGATGGGTTTTGGCATTGCGATTCCTCGTTGACACGCGATGTTATCGGTATCATGTTATCGATAACAATTGGCGGCCGTCAATCCCGCCCCACATATTCGGAGTGTCGCATGTCAGACCTTTTCTCGCTTACGGGCCGCCGCGCCCTGATCACCGGATCATCGCAAGGCATCGGCTTTGCTTTGGCCAAAGGGCTGGCGAAGGCGGGGGCCGAGATCGTGTTGAACGGACGCGATACAGGCAAGCTGGCGACAGCGGCTGAGGCCTTGGGCGGTAAGGTGCATCAGTTGGCGTTTGACGCGACGGACCATGATGCAGTGCGCGCTGCGGTGGACGGGTTTGAGGCTGACACAGGCGCGATCGACATCCTGATCAACAACGCCGGGATGCAGCATCGGACGGAGTTGGAGAATTTTCCCGCTGACGCGTTCGAGCGGCTGCTGCAGACCAATATCGCGAGCGTTTTCCATGTGGGCCAAGCCGTGGCGCGCCACATGATCGCGCGCGGGGCGGGTAAGATCATCAATATTGCATCCGTGCAGACGGCACTCGCACGCCCGGGCATTGCCCCCTACACCGCGACGAAGGGGGCAGTTGCTAACCTGACCAAAGGGATGGCAACGGACTGGGCCAAGCATGGCTTACAGTGCAATGCCATCGCGCCCGGGTACTTTGACACGCCGTTGAACGCGGCCCTCGTGGCTGACCCTGAGTTTTCGGCGTGGCTTGAAAAGCGTACCCCGGCGGGCCGCTGGGGTCAGGTTGAAGAACTGGTGGGCGCGGCTGTCTTCCTGTCCTCGCCCGCATCAAGTTTCGTCAACGGTCACACGTTGTTCGTGGACGGCGGCATCACGGCGTCGCTCTAATGCGGTGCTACGTTCTGATGGGAGTGTCGGGCTGCGGCAAGTCGTCGGTTGGCACGGCTTTGCAGGTGCTATGCGATATGGAGTTCGTTGATGGTGATGATCTTCATCCGCAAGAAAATATCGACAAGATGGCGAAAGGTGTGCCGCTGGATGATGACGACCGCGCGCCCTGGTTGGCCGATGTGGGCCGAATGCTGGCGAGGCACGAAGGCGCCATCGCCATTGGCTGTTCAGCGCTGAAAAAGAAGTATCGTGACTGGATTCGGGCGCATGTCGACGAGCCGGTGCACTTCCTGCATCTAGACGCGCCACGCGATGTGCTGGCCCAGCGGGTCGCCCATCGGCCCGGACATTTCATGCCTGCGTCCCTACTCGATAGTCAGTTCGCGACGTTGGAACGGCTGGATCGCGATGAGTGGGGGGGAGAGATCGATATCGCGCGCCCCTTTGAGCAGGTGGTCGCGCAATCCGAGGATTACGTGAGGGGGACGATGATATGAGCGATAAGATTGCCTTGATCGGGGCGGGCGCCATGGGCGGCGCCATTGGAACAAGGTTGCTGGAGACCGGAAATTCCCTGCATGTCTTCGATCTGGATAAGGAACGGGTAGACGCACTGGTGGAGAAGGGGGCGGTTGCGGCTGCCTCTGCGACCGAGGCAGCGCGCGACGTGGACTTCGTGATCACCAGCCTAAACGCTTCGCGCATCGTGGGCCTTGCCGCCTTTGGCAAAGACGGGATTGCAGACGGGGCGAAGCCGGGCACTGTCATTATCGATATGTCCTCGATCGAACCGGATGCGACGCGTAAGTTTGCAAAGATGGCTGCAGAACGTGATCTGGCCTGGGTCGACAGCCCATTGTCTGGCGGCGCACCCAAGGCGCTCATCGGCGAGTTAACTTTGATGGCGGGGGGCGAGGCCAAGGATGTGGAACGTGCCCATGTGGCGCTGAAGCATGTGGCGTCGAACTACACTCACATGGGGCCGTCCGGTGCCGGGCAGACCACGAAGCTGATCAACCAGGTGCTGTGTGGTTTGGGCTTTATGGCCGTGGCAGAGGCCACGCAATTGGCGCTGGATGCGGGTGTGGATGCCGAAAAGATCCCGCAGGCGCTCAAGGGTGGGCGGGCAGATTCAGCTCTGTTGCAGGAGTATCTGCCCCGGTACGCCAACAAGGATTACCGCCGTACGGGCCGCATCGACAACATGGTCAAGGATTTGAACATGGTGAACGATCTGGCACGGCAAACCGGCACGTCGATGCCCATGACTGCCCTATGTGCCGAAATTCACCGGATGCTGACCGCTGCCGGACTGGGCGGAGAAGATCAGGCAGCGCTCATGGAATTCTTCCAAGGCGCAAAAGAGGAGATAGAAGTATGATCACGCGGTTTGCCCTGTTCGAAGGATCGGTGAAGCCTGGTCAGGCCGATGCCTTTCGCGCTGCCGTGCTGGAGCGGTTGGTGCCCTTGTGGAAGCAGTTTCCCGGCAATACGGATGTGCGGGTGATGTTTAGCGACGACCGGGACGAGGGCGCGCCAGAGTTTCCGTTGATCCTCGCCATTACCTATCCCGATGCCGCCGCGATGCAGGACGCGTTGGACAGTCCGTTCCGCGCGCAATCGCGGGACGTGACCGGAGAGATTGTGGCTGAGCATTTCGATGGTCGCATTCACCACCACGTCACCCAGCTAAACGAATTTCGGGCGTAAGCCATGGGTGCGCGTGTCACCATGCGGGACGTGGCGCAGGCGGTGGGAATGTCGCCCATGACCGTCAGCCGCGCCCTGCGCGACGACCGCACTGTGAACGCCAAGACGCGCGCGAAGGTGCGGCAAGTCGCAGATGATCTTGGCTATGTCTATGACAGCACAGCACAGGCCTTTCGCACGCAGAAAAGCGGGTTTGTTGCGGTTACACTTCCGTCGGTGAACAATGCAAATTTTGCCGAAACGTTCCGGGCGCTTACAAACGGGTTGGGTGAGTCCGGATTACAACTGCTTCTTGGCAGTACGAATTATCGGGTTGAACGCGAGGAAGAGTTGGTGCGCCAATTGCTGACCCGCAACCCCGAGGCTCTGGTGCTGACGGGTGGCCACCACACCGATGAAACCCGAAAGCTGGTGCAGGGCCGAGACCTGCCGGTGATTGAAATGTGGGATTTGCCGACCGATCCGTTGGGTCATGTCGTCGGATTTTCGAACAGTGATGCCATGGATCACATCGTGGAGCATCTGGCGCAAACGGGGCGGCGCAAGTTGGCCTTTGTCGGTGCGTCGGAAGGCGCGGATATGCGCGGCGCAGTGCGTCGGGCTGGTGCAGTCGAAGCTGCTCGTGCCCGTGGACTGCCCGCTGTCGCAATGATCGATGCCGGTCCTGCGCCGGTCTCTATGCGTCACGGCGCTGCCGTAATTGAAACGATGGGACGCGAAGTGGCACAATATGATGCTCTGGTCTGCGTGTCCGACCCGGTGGCATTTGGCTGTTTGAGCGCAGTGCAACGTATGGGTCTGAGCGTGCCTGATGATCTGGCAATCACGGGATTTGGCCACTTTGAGGTCGCCAAAGTGTCAAACCCGCGGATAACCACCGTGGACGTCCAGGCCGAGGATATCGGGCGACAGGTCGTGTCTTTGTTGCATGGAATATTCAATGAAGAGATCGACGCACCAGTCAGAATTGATGTCGGTTCTGCTTTGGTGGTGGGAGAGACAAGCTGACCCAGACCGTTTCGTCAAACGTTTGAACGTGAGCCTAATATGAGCCAATAATCATAGTTATGTAAATTATTAAGCTGATGTTTGGTGCGTTATCTCGGCACCAATGGCCGTAAGCGCTGCCCGTGCAACGTCCTTATCCTGCTCAGGTGTGCCCGATCCAACACCAATACCGCCGATGCATGTTCCATCAACATAGATCGGCAACCCGCCACCAAGTCGTGTAACGTCGTTGCCCGTGGCGGCCGCAATGTAAAGGCCGACCTGTTCCGGGATTGCATCGCTGGGCGCGCGGATCGAGGCGGCAGTACGTGCCTTGGTTTCGGCGCTTTTGAGGCTGAGGAATTTTGCTCCGGACATCCTGATCTGACCCAGAGCGACCCCACTGGCATCCACGATAACGATACATTGCGGTTGCCCCATTTCTTCTGCTCTCGAAACGGCGGCCTGCAGCATTGTCAGGACAGCCCGGTGTGTCAGCACCAGTGAGTTTTCGACATGCATGGCTTCCATCCTTCGATCGTGTTTGTTATCGGTAACATAACAGTGCCACACAAAAGAGGAAAGCACATGTCTGAAGCAGAAATCGGTGTGATCGGGTTGGGCACAATGGGTGCCATGTTGGCGCTGAACATTGCCGACAATGGGTTTTTGGTGGCGGTTCACAATCGTACGTCGGAGCGCATCCCTGAGTTCATGGACAAGGCGGGTGATCTGGCCAAGCATATTACGGGCCACGCAGAGCTTGAGGATTTTGTGCAAGGTCTGGCCAGCCCCCGCAACATTATCCTGATGGTGCCGGCGGGCGATGCAGTGGACGCGCAGATCGCACAGCTGCGTCCACTGCTAGATGCCGAAGACATGATCATCGATGCGGGCAACGCGAACTTCCACGATAGTGAGCGGCGTGCGAGGGATGCTGAAGATTCCGGCGTGCCGTTTCTAGGTGTTGGAGTGTCAGGCGGGGCAGAAGGGGCGCGTTTTGGTCCGTCGATAATGGGCGGTGGGACATCGGCGGCATGGGACCGTGTGGCTCATATCCTTCGAGCGATTTCGGCAAAATACGACGGCCAGCCCTGTGCCACCTACATGGGTACAGGCGGTGCCGGGCATTTCGTCAAAACGGTGCACAACGGGATCGAATACGCCGACATGCAGCTGATTGCCGAAGCTTACGGGGTCATGCGGGATGGTATGGGGATGGATGCAACTGCCTGTGGTGCCGTGTTTGATCGGTGGAATGAGGGCTTGCTGCAAAGCTATCTGATCGAGATTTCGGGCAAGGTGTCTGCCGCGACAGACCCTGAGACTGGCAATCCGGTGCTTGACATAATTCTGGATCGTGCGGGGCAAAAGGGAACCGGGCGCTGGACCGCAATTGAAAGCCAGATGCTGGGTGCGCCAGTACCGGTGATTGAGGCGGCGGTCTTTGCTCGAAATATGTCGGCCGCACGGGACTTACGCTTGGCGGGCGCGGATGCGTTTGGATCGACCGGCGGTGCGATGTCGGATGGCGCGGTGAGCTTCGATGATCTCGAACAGGCGCTGATTGCAGGCAAGGTGCTGTGCTATGCCCAAGGCTTTGAATTGTTGATCAAAGCCAGCGCGGATTATGGTTGGGAGCTACCCATGGCAGAGATTGCCGAGGTCTGGCGCGAGGGATGCATCATTCGTTCCGCCATGTTGAACGACATGGCATCTGCGCTGACAAATGCGCCAGAACAGAACCTCGCCCTTGCTCCGTATTTTGCGGACATTCTGAAAACGAATATAGCCGGGCTGCGTAAGGTTGCCGTCGTGGCGATGGGTGCGGGGCAGCCGGTGCCTGCACTGGCTGCGGCGCTGAACTACTTCGACACGCTGACCAGCGCACGGACGACCGCCAACATGCTGCAAGCACAGCGCGACTATTTCGGAGCGCATAGCTTTGAGCGCACCGACAAGGACGGTGCGCATCATGGCCCGTGGCTGGATCAGCACCTAAACGGGTGAGACCCCGTTTACGTTGAGGAAGACCGAATAGAGCGAGGTTGTGCCGGCGATAAAGAGCCGGTTCAGCTTCTCCCCTCCGAAACACACATTCCCGACCAATTCGGGGATGTGCACTTTGCCGATCAGCATGCCGTCGCTGTTGATGCAGTGCACGCCATCGGCGGCTGAGCTCCAGATCCGGCCATGGGTGTCGAGGCGGAAGCCATCGAACAGCCCTTCGGTGCAGGTGGCGAACACCTCGCCACCGGACAGTGTGCCATCGGCGTTGACGCTGTGGCGGCGGATGTGCTTGGGGCCGTCTGCGTCGTGGGTGATGCCGGTGTCGGCGATGTAGAGCAACGCCTCGTCTGGTGAAAAGGCGAGGCCGTTGGGTTTGACGTAGTCGTCGTCCGCGATGCTGATCTCGCCCGATTGGTCGACGCGGTACACGTGGCAGGCACCGATTTCGCTGTCGGCGCGGTCGCCTTCGTAGTCCATGAGAATGCCGTAGCTGGGGTCAGTAAACCACACCGAGCCGTCGGATTTCACGACCACATCGTTGGGCGAGTTCAGCCGCTTACCTTGGTAGTTGTCCGCAATGACTGTGATTGAGCCGTCATGCTCGGTGCGCGTGACCCGGCGGGCGAGGTGTTCGCAGGACACCAACCGCCCTTGCCGGTCCACCGTGTGGCCGTTGGAGTTGTTGGACGGCTGGCGAAAAGTTGAGACTGACCCATCCGTGTCGTCGTAGCGCAAAATGCGGTTGTTTGGGATGTCGGACCACAGCAGGTATTGCCCAGCGGCAAACCACACAGGCCCCTCGGACCAGCGGGCGCCTGTCCAGAGCCGCTCGACCCGCGCGTGGCCCACGAAGCATTCCGCAAATTCGGGTTCAATGACTTCGAACCCGGTCCCCTCGATGACGCCGAACATCGTCTCTTCCTTCTTCTGTTTCGCCCAGTCGGCGCATCCCCCAGCCGGGGGCTGGCCCCTGATTGCCAGGATGGTCGGGGTCGGTGCCCCAGATCGCCTGATATGTGTCCACGGCCATCCCTCGTTTTTGCATCAGCACGAATACGGCCAGCAGTGTCGTCCACCATATCGCCAAAACCAGCCACATCCAGACCGGTCCGTTGGCTTTCCACAAGCCCAACGCGATTGTTAGGATTGCCAGCAGGATGACCGCATATCCAATCATCTTGTGCAATGCTTCGAACATGCGCCGCCAAGGTGTCATGTCGTAGTGGTGCCCGCGCAACTGTGCGTCTGTGGGTCCGCCTTTGGAACCCCGGCACAGCCCCAGCACGACTTGCAACAATGCGCCCACCAGCACGACGTAACCGAGCCAATTGTGCAGGTTCATCGTGGCAAGATCGCTTGGCAGCACCAGCGCCAGACCAAAGATCGACAGACCGACCACCAGAGACTGTCCCATCCAATGGCTGCGCCACCAGACCTGGTTGTCCAGTTCACGTGGCCAATCCTGCCCCGGCATCACCTTGAAGAAGCGGGCGATAATTACTGCCAATGGCGCAAGTATGCCCCACGCCAGCACCATCGACCGGGCGTGCCACGAGATGGCGAAGCCCACCTCATGCGCACGCGTCGGATCGATGGGGGCGAGAAGCCAGTCCATCAACCTTTGACCGCCCCTGCCGTCATGCCGGTGATGATCTGCCGGCTGGCCAGCAGCGTGAAGATGATGGGTGGTATGGCCAGCAGCATGCCCGTGGCCATGATAACCCCCCATTCCACGTTGAATTCCGACATGTTGTTCACGATCAGGATCGGCACAGTGCGCGTGTCACGGTCCGACAGGGCGGATGCGAGCAGGTACTCATTCCACGCGATGCGGAAGGTGAAGATGGCGGCAGCGGCGAGGCCGGGTTTGATCAGCGGCAGGACGACTTTGAAGAACACCTGAAAAGGCCCTGCCCCGTCGACGCGCGCGGCCTCTTCCAGTGAGCGCGGTACCTGAACGATGAAGCTTTGCAGGATCCAGATCACAAAGGGCAGGTTCATCGCCACGTAGATCAGGATGATACCGGAGTGCGTGCCTGCAAGGCAGACATCACCCCGGCCGCCAAACGTGTCCCGGATCGCTCCGCCAATGAGGCCATCGCGATCCAGACAGAACTCGTTATTCCACAAACCAAACACAGGGACGAGCAGCACGGCAGGCGGCACCATGCGGACCATGAGTGTGCTAAGCGACACGGTATCCCGCCCCATGAACCGGAACCGCACCAAGGCGTAGGCCGCCATGCACCCGATCACCAGCGTCAGTGCGGTCGAGACCAGCGCGATGATTAGCGAGTTGATGAAGGCGTTGCCGAACTTAAGTGAGCAGAAGTCTATGTGGTCCGGCTCGTACCAGAGCACATCGCACAGCGCCTTTTCATAGTTCTGAATGGTGGGCAGGAAGATCAGACCAGAGGTGCCCGAGATGATGTCCACGTCCAGTTTGAACGAGTTCATGAACATCAGGATCACGGGGCCGACAGACATGAACACCAGCAGGGCAATGACAGCGTAGAATGCCGGATTGGCGCGGGAATTGGGGGTCGACATCAGCTTTCCTCCTCGACCAGCGCATTCAGGCGAGCGGCACGTGCTTCCTGCCAGCGGTTGAAGGCGAACATGCCGACGGTCAGCAAGAGCAGCAGGATCAGCAGGTAGTTGGACATGGCGGCGGCGACGCCGAGTTCACGGAATTCGGTGGCGGTGCGGCTGATCCGCAGGGCCAAGATTTCGGTCGACAAGCCCGGGCCGCCTTCGGTCATCACGAGGATCACTTCCAGCACTTTGAAGGCGTCGATCAGGCGTAGAAGTGCGGTGACGATCAGAACGGGCATCATCAAAGGCAGTTTGATGTGGATGATCTGCTGCCAGGCGGTGGCACCGTCGATCCGGGCCGCCTCCAGCGCAGACCGCGGCAGCGATTGCAGAGCAGCAAGCGAGAGAATGAAGATGAAAGGCGTCCATTGCCAGATATCGGCAATAATGACTGACGTCAGCGCATAATCCCCCAGCCAGTCCACGCGCGGCAGGCCGATGCTGTCGAGGAAGCGATTAAACGTGCCGACCGTTGGGTGGTACATGTAGCGCCACATGAGGCCGACCACGACGGGAGCGATCATCATCGGCAGGATGAACATTGTGCGCAGGATCGAGATGCCACGGATCTCGCGGTCGAGCAGCAGCGCGAGGCCCACGCCGATGATCATCTCGATGGTGACGACAAAAAAAGCAAAGCGCAGCGTGACGCCCAGGCTTTCGTGAAAATTCGGGTCGTTCCAAAGGAAGATGTAGTTCTTAAGGCCCACGAATTCGGCCTCGCCAATGGTCTGGCTCGGATTCCAGTCGCGGAAAGAGCCCCAGACCATGTAGCCCAGCGGGTACATCAGCGCGATTGCCATAATGATCACGGCCGGTGCCATGAACATGTAGGGCGTCAGTCGGTTGGCCATCGCGGTGCGCATGGGTCATTCTTTCCAAGGTCGTAAGGGAAAAGACCGGGGCGCGGGTGTGACACCACACGCCCCGGCAGGAGGAAAGGCTTACTGCCAGGTGTAGTAGCCAGCGTCGTCCATCACGGCGCGGGTCCGTTCGGCCACGCCATCCAACGCTTCCTGAATGTCCAGATCTTCGGTCAGCACCTTGGACATGGTCGTGCCGATGTCCGCGTTGATCTTGCCCCAGACGGGGATGATCGGGCGCCAGTCGGGATCCGCATATTTCAGAGCTTCACCAAAGGTCGCGGCGAACGGGTATTTTTCGTTCAGGCCCGCATCCTGGTAGGTCGAGAAGCGTGAGGGGTTACCACCTTCCATGGCGACCATAAGGTCACCCTGCTTGGAGGTCAGCCACTGCATGAGCAAGAAAGCAGCTTCCTTGTTCTCTGCATTCTTGGGGATACCGATGCCGAAACCACCGGTTTGGCTGCCGCGACGCACACCTTCGGGATGCATGGCATAGCCGACCTTACCTACAACTTGGCTGCGCTCTGGATCTTCGAACCCTGGCATGAACGCGATGGAGTCCATGAACATTGCCGCCTGACCGCTGGCAAATGCGTTTGCTGCTTCAGACGGGCCAAAGCTCATCGCACCTTCGGGGCCACAATCCACAATCGTTTTCAGCGCATTGGCTGCTTCGACACCCGCGGCGTTGTTGATGATCGGGTTCCATGCGTCGTCAAAGACGCGACCGCCTAGCGGGGCGAGGTGCAGAAGGAATGCGTGACTGGCCTGGTGGCCGGATGCCGCGCGCGAGGCCATACCACCCATGCCAGGCTCGACCTCGGGAATTTTGCAAGCTGCATCAAGCAGTTGGTCATAGTTTTTGGGTTCGGCGATGCCGTGCTTTTCAAAGATGTCCTTGCGATAGGCAAGAACAGAGGTTTCCGAGCCGAACGGGATACCAAAGAGCGATCCGGTCTTGCCCGGCAGATATCCCTTGGTGCCACCTGCAACGCCGATGTTCTCGACATAGCCGTCGATCAGGTCATCGGCGTCATAGCTGGGGTCAGCTAGCTTGGGGTTCATGAAATACTTGGCAAGGTTTTCCAGTTGGTCGGCAAAGACATAATCCGCCTTGGAAAACACGACGTAGGCAATGAGGTCATATTCGCCTTCGTCCTGCGCCAATTCCAGCGTCTGACGCTCGCGCATCTTGAGGTAAGGTAGCTGATCCACCTCGACCTCGATGCCCGTCTCCTTGGTGAACTCGGGCAGTACCTTCATCGCGGCGTTGTAATGCGGGTGTGCGGGGAAGTTTACGATCAGGGTCGTGCCCGCGTATTCCTCGTAGGGATTGGCAAATGCCGCCCCCACCATGATAGCGGCGGTCGTCAGACCCACCGCCGTGGTTTTTAGTGCTTTGAACATGTGTTCCTCCCTTAGAACTTTTTTGGTTTTCAAAGTGCGATTTCAGTTGTGCGGTCGAACAGGTGCACGCCGCGTTGGTTGACTGCGAAAGTGAGGGTCTGGCCAAGGGCGACGGGCGTTTCCGAGTTCACCTCGACCATCACCTGCGCTGATCCGCATTTGCACAGCAGGACGGATTGCGCGCCGACATATTCCGACACTTGCACGTCAAGGGTGAGGGCTTGTGCCGGGTCGGCGTCCTCTGCGTAGCTCAGGTCCGATGGGCGGATGCCCAGCGTGATGTCGCGGCTGGAATGCGCTTTGGCCTTGGTTGCGATGTCACCCGATAGCTTCAGATCGAACCCGTCACCGGTGACCCAAATGTCCCCTGCCCGCTCGTCCAGTGTGCCGTCGAGGAAGTTCATCGGCGGCATGCCCATGAAGCCCGCCACGAACTTGTTGACCGGGCGTTTGAACAGCTCTTCGGGTGTTCCTTGCTGCTGGATGTAGCCGCCGTGCATAACGACGATGCGGTCAGCCAGCGTCATCGCCTCGATCTGGTCGTGGGTGACGTAGATCATGTTTTTTTGGACACGCTGGCTCATCAGCGCCAGTTCTGCCCGCATCTGGCCTCGCAGCTTGGCATCTAGGTTCGACAGCGGTTCGTCGAACAGGAATATGCCCGAGTCTTTCGCCAGCGCGCGGGCCATCGCGACCCGCTGGCGTTGACCACCAGACAGGGCACCTGGTTTGCGGCCCAGAAAATCGGTCAGACCAACCATTTCGGCCACGTCCTTGACCTTGGCGTTGATCTCGGATTTCGGGCGGCGGGCAAGGCGCAGGGCAAAGCTGATGTTCTGCGCCACGTTCATGTGTGGGTAGAGCGCGTAGTCCTGGAACACCATTGCCAGATCGCGTTCCTTTGGCTCTAGATGGCTGACCGGCTTGTCGTCGACGTAGATCTCGCCATCTGACACGTCTTCGAGCCCAGCGATCATGCGCAGGGTCGTGGATTTGCCGCAGCCAGAGGGGCCTACGAGTACGGTAAACTCGTTCTCGGCCATCTCAAGTTCGATCCCGTGCAGGACCTCGACGTTGCCGTAGCGTTTTACCAGATTGTCGAGCCGGATGGTGGGCATGGGTACACTTTCGTTCTGTGTTACCGGTCACATTAACAATTGTGACCGGTAACACAAGGAAAATTGCCCTGCGTAAACGCCTGAAAAGCCTTGGTTTCGTTATTTCGTGCTGTCGCGGAAGGTCAGATTGACTGGCACAGGGATCAATGTGCGACTCACCGGATTGTCGTCTGACAAGAGGCGTCCGATCAGTCGCCCGGTCTCGCGTCCGATGGTCTTGGGATCGACGGAGACCGTCGAAATTGTCGGCGTGGCAAAGCGCGAAACCTCGAAATCACCAAAGCCGGCGATACCGATGTCTCCGGGCACGGACTTGCCCAGTTTCAGCATTACCGACAAAACGCCAAAGGCGGGTGCGTCGGACACGCAAAACACGCAATCGGTGTCCGGAAAGTCGTTCAGCAAACGGGTGGCGGCGGCAGCACCCTCTTCGATGGACAAAGGTGGTTTGCCGATCTTGAGCGCCCGGTCCATGGGCAGGCCCGCCTCTTCCATCGCGTCGAGATAGCCTTTGCGCCGCGCGGCGCCGCGGGTCCAGTCGTCATCGGCTTCGCCCACAAAGGCGATGTTGCGATAGCCTCGGTCAATTAGAGCGCGGGTCATGTCTGCCGCGGCCCGCCGGTTAGAAAAGCCGATCGTGTGGCCGATGGGATTGTCAGGTCGTTCCCACAACTCGATCACAGGGATATGTGCGTCGCTTAACAGCGCGATGGTCCGATCCGAATGCCCGTCGT
Source organism: uncultured Tateyamaria sp. (assembly GCF_947496075.1). Classification (GTDB taxonomy): domain Bacteria; phylum Pseudomonadota; class Alphaproteobacteria; order Rhodobacterales; family Rhodobacteraceae; genus Tateyamaria. Next base: position 231,600 of record NZ_CANMBJ010000003.1, on the reverse strand, counting down.
AGGACAGAACAATCGCCTCGGGTCGGCGTTTGAGCATGTCTTCGACGAGTTGTTCCTCACGCTCAGGAGAATAGTCGGTGTGCCCAAGCAGGATCTGTTGCCCTATCCCCTCCAGCTCTTCGGTGAGCGCCTGCACCGTTTCTGCAAAGTGTAGGTTGTTCAGAGAGGGAACAAGCACGGCAACAAAGCCAGAGCGTTTGGTGGTAAGGCTGCCTGCCATCTGATCAGGCACATAGTTCATTTCCCGTACGACCTTGAGGATCCGGTCGCGCGTGTCCTGAGAAACAGGGCTGTCCTTCTTTAACGCTCGACTTACGGTCATCCGCGACACGCCTGCGGCGCGCGCCACGTCACGCATTGTGACGGGACCGGTTGATTTGGCGGGGTTATGAGACATGGGTCTTAGGGTGTTCGCGGTAACATGCCGCGTCAAGATGGTATTTCATGGGAACACAAAAACGCATTCTCAGATCGCCCAGTAAGCGCCGAATAAGATAGTGCGGCCGTGATCGGAACAGGCTGGCTCAGCCACTATCCGGTGTCATACGGCTACGGTTGGCAATCACGCATCGTGTGCAAATGCTTTATCGTTTGCTGGATCGAAACGGCCTGTGATCGCTGGTTCTGGTTGAACCGGGGCTGGGGCGGGAGCGGAAGCGATTGGTTACCGGCGGACATATGGTTCGCGGGCGAGATTTATCTCTGAATTTTTGTAGGCCGCCAAATCAAGGCTGGCTCACATCAGTCGATCAATCGTGCGCGCTTGATCATCGAGCTGGTGGCTGGTCTCTTTTTTCGCGGACCGAGGCCGGGTCCTTTTCAGTGCGCATGAGGTGTAAGCCAGCTTGTTAGCTATATGCTTGGCTGACCAGCCCATAGACAGCTGGTGCGCCCTCTGGAGCACGTTCAATAGTGCCTCGGATCATCACCGTCCCCCAGCTTGCTTTTTTCAGCCCTAGGGCTGGTAAACGATCGCTCAGCCCAAGCGTCGGGTCGCTGTCGATGCGCATATGTGCGCTGGGACGCGTGGCGAAACAGTGACGCACCAGCGTTTCTGCCATCTTCAGGTCCTGGGCCACAATCGGGCCAATCACCCTGCCCTGTCCTACTGCACGGTCGAACACATAGGCTGTAACACCATCCCTGTTCCGCAAGCTCTAACAGGTTGCGCCCCCCGCAATCAAACTGCGCAAGACGTGGCTTCGGTCCCAGCCCCGTGCAGCTGCGTCCAATACCAGCACTTCGTCACTGAAACCGGCCTCAACATCTGGATCCCGGGAAAGCGAAACAGGGACGCCCCGGCATGTGTCTACCATCCCTACCTTCTCAAAGCCCAAACGTGCGTATCCACGGCGCGCCATGTCGGTCGCTGTCAGTACCACAGGAAGATCACCTATCCGATCCAGCGCAGCTTGCACGAGCCGAGCAGCAATCCCCTGCCCGCGATGCTCTTGATCGACAATCACCATGCCAAGGGTCGCGGCACGATCATGTGTCCACGAAAGTGTGGTCCCCACCACTTGCCCGTTTTGCAGGGCCGCCAAACCCTGTCCCAACGCCAGCATTTGCTGCCACTCGGCCACTGTGTGTGGCCATCCCTGTTGCGTCGATAGGGCTTCGGCTGCCAGCAAATACTCTTTGGCAAAGGGGACGATCTGAATCATGCGTTTGCCTGTACAAGGATGCTGCGGCCAACAATAGCTGTTCAGGACACCACGCGGAGCTTTGGGCGACAGCCTGCGTGCCTCTGTTCAGGTACACCGCCGCTAAATCTGGCGGACAGAGTGAGCCCTGCGCGGATTACATGTGGGTCCATTCCGCCAAGGGTCAAAGCCTCAACGGCATCGCGAGCATCCGGTGTCTCGTCCCGCCGCATGTGGTGTAGCATGCGCATCATCGTCGCTTCGTCCGGGGTGACGCGCGTGCGAGCCTCTGTGCCAAAGGGATCATGGAACCCAAAATCGGAACGGGCGTCGTACACGGCTCGCACCAACTTTGCCACGGCATGCGCAGCGGGCAATCCGATATCAGGTCCCCATCGTTCGACGGCAACGGCAAAACCGGTTTGCCAAGCCTGACGTTCGGGTGCCGCGTGGTCAAAAAGAAATACCGAGAAACCGCAAGCAGACCTGCCTCGAATGTGTCAAAATCCAAATCGCTCAGATCCAGATCAACCCTGCCCTCGGGCAATGCGCGCAGTCTCATGCCCGTTTCTGCCCGGGCCGGGGCGCATGTAAAGGCAAACGGGTCACGCCCTCTGGCAACTGCGCTCCCTCCACAGGGGCGGGCGACGTAGCTTTGCTTGGCCAGCGTGTATCGGCCTCGATGGCTGCACGCAGCTTGGGATGCAGGCCACACCCATAAGGTTGGGTCAAGGCATCCATGCGCAACAAATTGGTAAACAGGGTCATGATACAGCCAGCTTTCATCTGAGCGGGGCACTTAGCCCCGAATGTCGAATGATGCCGGGCAAGCAGAGAATCCGCACTCACTGGGTACGCATTTCCTGATAGAATTAATCAGATATAGCAAGGCGTGAAAGAGCACCTTACGCTGACCTTCGTCACGGCGCAAAGAGACAGACGGGCCACCGCGGACCCGCCTGCTGGAATACTTCAATGTACAAGCTCAGAACTCGAATGCCGCCGACACTTTGAGAGACCGCCCAGGCTGCGGCAACTCATTGGGGAAGATCGTGTATTGTTCGTCAAATACATTGTCGATGCCGGCACGGAAGGTGGCGTTCTGCAACGGCCCCTCTGACGGGGACCATGACCCGAACAGGTCGACGACGGTATAGCTTTCGCCTGCGCTCCCAGTTTCGGGGAAATCGTTTTGGTGTCCGGCAAAGGTAACGCGGCCTCCAATCGTCCATTCTGAAGTCGGCCGATACCCGAGTGTGGCCGTCAAACGTGGCTGAGGTATTGAACCCAATTCCTCGCCATCTTCCTTCGCATTGCCATCGGGTAAACTCACTGCAAGTCCGCCAAACCAATTGCCCGCGTCGTAGTCCAGCTCGGCCTCGAACCCGTACAACTCCGCATCAATGTTGCGCTGAAACGTGTCGCCGACTTCAGTGGTCGGAAACTCACCGGGTGCAGGGTTAAGAAACCGGTCAAAATCCGGCGGTGTCACGACAGTGTCAATAAAGTCTTCCACATCAGCATAATACGCATTGGCTGAGAACCGCAGCGAGTCCCCTGGGCGGAACATATTCGTCTTCTCAAACCGCCCCCCCAATTCAATCTGTGTTGACTCTTCAGGGCGTAGATCGGGTGTAGGAACAAAGTTGTTGGTAAATACCGGGCCAAGTGGGAAATGCACCCCGTCATTGTACAGTTCACTTAACGTTGGTGCTCTGAATGCACGCGCGACATTTCCGAAAATTTGCCAATTGTCATTGGGTCGGTAGCTGAACCCGATCCGCGGTGCAAAGAAACTATCATCCGCGTCCTCGAGCGTTGGATCATCCACGTCTCGATCATATTGATCAAATCGCACACCAGCGATGATGTCTAAACGATCGCTAACGCCAAATGTCGCCTCCGCAAAAACACCATATGTCGTCGCTTCGGCATCCGGGAATTGCGTCCGGGGCGCACCATTACGCGTGCCTGTTTGTTCGTCTCTGAACGCTTCGACACCATAGACCAAATCCACCGGAACACCGATGTCGAACCGTGATCGGTTCACAATTTCAAACCCTACAGTGTCGTATTCGGTAAAGTCTGCCCGCCCGTCCCGCACGCGGTCATCCTGGATTTCCAGCGTATTGCCGTAGACCAGCACGGACAGGTCAATCCAATCGGACCCCTCGGGGTTCCAGTCCCATGACAGCCGGTACGTGAAAACTTCTGACGACCGCTCGGAATCGTTGCCCGTGATTGGGTCGAAGGTTGCAATTGAATCCGCGGCTGCGGGCACAAAGCCATCATCCTCATAGTAAGATAGATTCAGTTCAAAACGCTGTTCATCATTTGGTTCAAACCCAAACTTCAAAAGTCCATTGGCAGAGTCGATCTCCGACCGGGCGATAGGGTTTCCATCGCCATCGTCCTGGTTCGCTCCGGCTTCGCGTCCACCAAGAAATGCCAGTACGTCGAACGCGCCGTAATCCCCATAAAGTGTGGTCGACGGGCCATAGATTTCACCATTGTCCGTATAGCCAAACCGCAAGCGTGCGCCTGTTGTTTGGCCGGGGCGCAACAAGTCAGCGGCATCCTTGGTTTCCACCGCGATCACGCCACCAATGGCGCCCGATCCAAACAGGGTCGATCCCCCTCCCCTGACAATTTCGACACGTTGCACAATGTCTGGATCAAAAAAGAAACGACCACTATGACCCCGGTTGAAGTTCAAACGTCCCCCATCCAGCCGCAGGACAACTTGTTCGTCCTGAAATCCACGGATGTTCGGCTCTTGCGCGACACCACGCGGCCCGCCTTCGATCAGAACGCCCGGTACGTCTCCAACCAGTTCGTCGAAAGTGTCAGCCTGTCCGCGGTCAAGCTCTTCACCTTCGATGACAGTGGCTGCGACTGGCGTATCCAGAAGGTTTCGATCGTCCCGCAAAGCGGTGCCGAGAATGAGCGGCGGCAATTCAACCGGTGCTTCCTGTGCTTGAACAGAACTTGCAAAAACGGCTGCAATAGCCGCACCCCCAAATATGCAACGCTGCATAAAACCCCCATAATTGTCCTCTTTGCAGCACGGGACCTGCCGATGGAGGTGGGGCGCGCGATCATTTTAGGTAGTACATATCCTGACAAAAGAAGTAAAGATTATTGGGATACGGTAGCGCTTGTTCATTCGCGGCGGTTCTTGCACGCTTTCGCACGGCCAACTGAAAAGCCAATGTTTCAACATCCAACGCTGGCATCTGGTTCGTGCAGCGCGGACTTGAGTATGAAGCTTCCTTTCACCCATCCCGTGCGAAAGCGTGTCAAACCGCCTTCGTCTCAACGCATTACGCGTTCTTCGATAGTGGAGGACCCTGCCTCAGTTTCCGCGGCGACTTAACGGCTTGCAGACAGCAACTCTCCATCGATGGCACCTTGTAAATGTCCGTTGTTCGCAAGCGGATTCACAAGATCGGTACCGCGCGCTGGCAAAGGACGTTCGCCACTGTCACCGTAGCCAATCGCAAGACGCACTTTGTTGATGCAAACCTTCGGCATCGTTTGCTCAAACAAATCAAACATGTTGTGGCGCTCTGCAAGTTCGAGATGCGAAATTTTATAGTCCAAGAGGACGTCCCGCAAAATATCGTAGAAACGGCTTTCTTCAATTTGCCCAGTGCGCGCCAAGGTCATTGATAAAAAGCGCAGCACGGTCACAAAATGGGCGGTCTGAATATCGTGGATGATGTAAGCAGGTGGCTTACGCGGCAACAGCGCGCGTATCTCTGGGTCCAAACCTTCCATCTCCGGAAAATCTTGGTCGACAAGATCCAGATCGCCCTGAAAATCCTTGAGAGCCATGCCAACCGGAATGTGATTTTCCAGAATGACCGTAATGTTCTGGCCGTGAGCGATGAAGCCTACGCCATAACGGCAAAGCATGTGCCAGAGCGGAACCACGGTGACTTTGAAAAGCGCTTCCAGCCAGACCGCGATGCTGAGCCCAGCCGCATTGGCATAGGCTTGGGCCAATGGTGTGCCGCACGCGCCTTGGTGAAACAGAGCGGCTGCCAATACAGCCTTTTGGTTGGGGCTGGTCTTTGCATCCGCGTTCTCGCGCCAGATGGCACCAAGCATTTCATGATGGCGATAAGGGGCATCGGGGCAATCAGACAGGGTCGGGTGAGCAGCCCAATGGCCCAAGGCTTCGCGCAGAACGATGACACGGCCTGCCAGGAGTGGATCGGCCCGAACGATGTCAGTCAGCCAGTCTGACAGCGCTCCGCCATGTTCGATGTATTTCCCAGGCATGCCTCTCCATGCGGACGTATTGAGAATACCCAGCGACAGCTTGACCTCATATGGGCCTCCGTTGACAGGTGTCAGTGTGCGCAGGCTGGGTGTCGCCACGAATTCCGGACCATGCTGACCCAGCGGTATCAACCTTTGTTGCGCGATCTCGACCACAAAGGACTGTTCAAGGTGATTGTGCCATTGCCACGGATGAACCGGCAGTAAAACATGCGTATCCGTTGCCCCCGCTTGCTGTGCTTCTTGCCTGAGAGGATCTCTCTGATCGGTTCCGAAGATGTCACCAAGCAGATCATTTTCGCTAATGTTTCTGGACTTGCCGCTGCGCAACAGTGTTTGGTCAGCCGCAAGCCAGAAAAGCTGCATTGGCTCCTTGTATTCTGGCGCGTAGGCGGCCAGGTCCGCCGTGTCCCAACCAAGTCGCCCTTTGTTCGCGACTGCCTTCGGATGCCCCTCAAGGGCAGCATGTAAAGTGCGCGGCGGCAAAGCGATCAAGGCTTGTGCATCCAAACCGCCAAAAAGCCGCTTCAACTCGATATCTTGTCGCAGAGTATTCGACAGCTCACGCAAAAACATTGCTTCGGTGTCAGGGGTCATGCCCAACTCTTCACGCGCATCAACGACAAACCGCAGCGGGCAAGGAGTTTCACCAGTATCAACGGACAAACTCTCCGGTTCGATATCCAGATTGTCCCAAATGCGCCGCGTCGCCTGAAAACGATAGACCCGGTTCGACGCCAGTATAAGCTGGAACGCATTGCCTTCTTCCGGGTGCAGAACCTCTTCCCAACTCAACTCACTGATCATCTTGGCCAGCAGCCGTCGGCGCGCTGTATCCAGGCTCTTGGTCATAGCGCCACCCGGCTGAAAAAGTCGTCCCGGGCGCAATGCATCAGGGCAGATCGTTTATGTGGAAAATCAAATTCCTTGATCTTTCGATACGCCAGTGCGTCCGCATAGCGAAGCAGCTTTGCATTATCGACACGTGGTTCGCCCACGACCAGATCTGTCATTGGGCAATCAAGAAAGATGTAATGGGTCAGCGCACGAATCCAGGCAGATGTTTTGGCGCGTCCAAGTGCACTGACTTCACCGATCAGACCGTGCCAGCCGCGATCCCAGAGACCCGCATCGTAGTATGCGCCCAATCTGTCTTCGCGCGCCCAGTAAATCTCGAAATACCCCACGGGCACGCCGTTATATTCCCCGATCACCGAGAAATTGTGCGGGTCAGACAATCGGTCTTCAAGAAAGCCGCGCAATTCTTCACGTGATCGATCTTCTTCCCAGAAATAAGCAACGCGCGGGTCATTCTGCCAACGGTGAAAGGTATCAAGATCGTGGTCGATACCTACCGAGCGAAAAGTGACGGTTATGCCCGCATCAACAAAGAACCGCTCGTAAACGACGCCCTGCGGATTTGCAGGACGTAGGGGGTGATTCCGACCATCGGGGCCTTCAATCAATCCTGCGCTTTGGAAACGTGTCTGTGGATGCTTGAGCCAAGGTTCGGGTGATTGCAGAAAACCGGAACGATGAATGCGCCGTGCTCCGCCCCTAGTGTCAACATATCCGGGCAGTCGGGCGTCAAGGCCAAGGTGTGTTAGCTCGGGTGGCAGGTCGATATGCGCCGCTTTGCCGTCTTGAGCAAAGCGGTCTTCGACCCACCGCGCGAACGGTTCAAGATCGTTGGGGGATGGAAAGGCCGCTTCAGTCAGCGTTGCAGCATCGAGGGTCATGCGTGGACGGGCTCCAATAAAGGGTTGGGAAGGTCAAGGAAACTGGCGACCTGTCCGCGCGCGTCGCCATCGGCTTCGTTCACGCCGCTGAGGCTGGTTGCGAAATTTCCTTTGCAGGTGAGGGTCGGTTGTTCGAGAAGCTTGGTGTAAAGCGTGGGATCTCCGGGGGTTTGTGCCCGGGCGCGTCGCAGGAAATCGCGCAACAGGTCGGTCAGTTGATCCTCGTCTGCCAACCTATCCAGAACGAGGGTGGAAAGCGTGTTCAGAACGCTGTTGATCACGACGTAATACGTGACCAGACCATCGCCGAGCCCGGCATTCACGACATTCTCGGCACCTTCGCCGATACCGGGGCAATGTTGCGTCAACATCTCGTGGAAGCTGTCCAGATGACCGGTACCTTGGCAATCCCGGATCCAAACGGCCTTGGGCCACCCCCCATCGAGGGCCAGCATCAGGTTCTGCTGATGAGCGCCAAACAGAAGCCCGTATTGCGCGCGCAGCTCAAGGAGTGGTATGATGGCGACCTCCAAAAAGCGGGCAAACCACCGGGGTGCAGCATCCGGGCCAAGGCTAAGTATCAGTCTTCCAAGAGGTGACCGCCCATTGGGCGCTGCTTCGCACAAAGCGGCTAGCATCACTGGACCCGGCTGTGAAGCATCGCGAAAAGGGTTGTCACGCAGGACGACGATTGTGTCGTCGCGTACTGCGCCCGCCCCGTCACACAATGCGGCATAGCCCGGTTCCCCGAGAATGTTCAGCGTTGGAAAGTCCCGATTGATCCGTGCGCCAAGATCCGATTTGAGCAGGTCAGAGATGTGAACACCCCGCACCACTTCGCGCAGGGACAAGTGTCGGACCGAGTTGGTTAAACGCAGTGACAAAGACGTTTTTACCATGAAAGGCGCGTGCCAAGCATGCAGGCAGCGCATCGATGACGTTGCGCCCCATGCACCTTTGCCACGACCGAGATCGACGAGCGCCCCGCTGTCGATCAGGTCCTGTATGGCCTTCTGGTTGGCAAGCCGCTCAGCCTGCCAAGGATGCCAAGGGAGAAGAACCTTGCCACGATCTGTCGCGCCAAGATCGGCATCTGCCAACAGCCGTAAGTACTCCGCTGCACCGGTGTTCGATGCGACCAGAGCGGGGTCAGCCGCAAACCAGTGCAATTGAAATGTCTGCTCGTGCTCCGGTGCATAGCGTTTGGCATCATCCGCAGTCATCTCGTCACGGCTGCGCGGATTGGGGTGGAACGGATGACCTGCTTTGAGCGCCTGTTCGGCCGCAAGGAAATTCCAGGCAGCAGCGTCTCCGTTCATCAACGGCGCGCGACGAAGACCTGCCAAGCTATCCATGACGCGGGTTCGGAAAGTGTCGCCTCCTGATTTTGCCAAGGAGGTCAAGAGCTGCGCTACGCTGAGGTCCTCCCAGCCTTGTGTGCGATGACGCCTGATCCCAGGCCCAAAGAGTGTACGTAGGTTTGATTTTTGCCTGACCTCGACTGTGATGCTCCGCCCCACGTGATCCTTAAAACGCAGGCTGGCCTCACCAAGCTGTGCCTCGGCCAATTGACCTTCGCGCAGAGCCGAATTGAGAAAGGCATCAAGCGCCGCAAGATCGCCAGCCATTTGGGAGTGAGTCATAATGTGCGCCCTTTCGCCGAACGGGAATATTCGCGTTTACTGTCTGTCTCGCAGGTATTACCGACTGTTTTTGTCAGGATTCGCAAGGTTGCCATGTCACCTCTCTCGATTTTCTGGCCGGTTCTTGCCGGTCACGCATTCCAGCAGACGGCGTTGATCGGCATGGTGCCGGTTCTCGCGCTGGCCTTGGGCTTGCATGAAAGTGAGATTGGGCTGGCGGTGGCCATGGGTTTGGTCACAGCGGGCGTTGCGTTACCTTTTGTCAGTTTGCTGGGTGGACGGGTAGTCATGCTTGGCGGTCTCGGCGGACTTCTGCTCGCCAATCTTGCGCTGCTCTACATGGTTGGGACCGATATGCATGGCTGGAGCACAACCTTTACCTTTACCCTGTTGGTCCTGATTAGATCAGTACAGGGCGTTTCGGCGGCAGGCTTGATGATGGCCGCGCAAACTCAAGGTGCTGCCCAGAAAGACGGTCGCACTGGATTGGGCATCGTGCAGTCCATGGGCAGTGTCGGGCGCATTTTTTCAGCGGCTCTCATCGGGCCTCTTCTTTTGATCTCACCGTTGGTACCGCTTTTGCCCGCTGCTATTGGAGTGGCAATCAGCCTAGTGATGAGCTGCGGTACAGTCGCACCTCGCCTACGCACCAGTGTTCGCCTGCCAAAGCTGACAGCGTTTCGGGTGACGGTTCTGACGCAATCTGCAGTTGGTGCGGCTCAGATCGGACTGGCCCCTCTTATCCTTGATCAACTGGATGCCAATCCCGTGCGGGCAGCCAGCTATGCCGGGCTTTGCCTAGCCGCAGCAAACCTTGGTCTGTTTCTGTCGCTACGCCTGCTTGCGCGGCACGTAGGCCAGCGCGGTGCCCGCTTTGCGGGTCTGCTTCTGGTGCTGGCTGCAGCGTTTGTGCCGTTAGCAGATCGGCTGACCATTTTCCTTCTACTCAGTTTTGTCATCGGCGGCTCAACCGGGCTGCTCTTTATTCTCAACCTATCTGAAATCATGACCCGCAAGGACTATGCCCAGCTTCAGGTCACCGGTTGGAATGGCGCGATCCAGATCGCGGCACTGGCCGGCGGGGTGGCATTGGGATCAGCGCTGATGGCGCTTTCCCCGGCAGCGCCCTTTGCCATTGTCGCACTCTCCGGTGCCGCACTGGCCTTTGCTCCTCCCTCAACACAAAGGACCTGAAATGACATCTGATACCTTATCCATGGACCTTGCCGGCATCGGTATCGGCCCCTTTAATCTCAGTCTCGCGGCACTTGCACACGACGTGCCCGGTCTAAAGACACGATTTCTGGACCAGAAGCCGACGTTCTCCTGGCATGCGGGCCTCGCCTTTGACGATAGTGCCATGCAGACGTCTTATCTCAAGGATATGGTCACACCGGTTCTGCCGACCAGTGCATTGAGCTTTCTGAACTACCTTGTCCAGCAAGGCCGTTTTTACGACTTCATGGCTGCCCGGTTTGAAACCGTATCGCGGCAGGAGTTTACAGACTATATGGCGTGGGTCGCGCGCAATCTTGAGACCTGCCAGTTTGGCGCAACCGTGCAAGAAGTAGAGCATGACGGTCATCGTTTTGTTCTGCGCACAGCCTCCGGAAACACGTTAAAGGCCCGAGGATTGTCGATCGGCACTGGTCCGGTTCCCCATGTGCCACCGCAGGCACCTCTTGGGCCAAACTGTTTCCATGGGGTCGAATACCTGGAGCGCAGCCTGGACATCTCTGGCAAACGTGTCGCCGTAATTGGCGGAGGTCAGACAGGTGCCGAAATTGTGCTTGATCTGCTTCGCGCCGCCCCCATGCCAGCCGAGTTGACATGGCTGAGTCGGCGCAGCGCGTTCTGGCACCTGCAAGAAGGTGGTCTTGTCGATCAGATCTACACGCCTGCTTACCATGATGTGTTTCTTGGCCTGACAGACGCTGCGAAAGAAGCCGCCGTATCCGCGCAGAAGTACAGCAGCGACGGGCTGACGCCGTCCACGGCGGACGAGATTTATCGCCAACTGTATCGCCACAGATATGTGGATGGTTGCGATGTTGTTTCCCTTCGCCCGGGGCGAACTGTAACGCGGATCAAGCAGCGTTTCGGCGGTTTTTGTTTGAACGCGGAAACGCCATTGAAAGCCGTTGAAGAATTGAACGCAGATATCGTGATACTTGCCACAGGCTTTCGACCTGCCGTACCACACTGTCTTGACCCCATTCGTGACCGGTTGGACACCGAGCTGGGTGGCGCGTTAACACTGGATGGCCGTTACCGTGTGCAATGGGATGGCCCAGAAGAAACTCCAATCTACGGGCTGAACCACGGGCGGCAATCACATGGCATTGTTGATCCGCAACTGAGCCTGACAGCTTGGCGAAGTGCAGCGATCTTGGAAGACTTTACTGGCAGGCCGCTTTTTGATGCGCTGCGGCGTTCACCGGCCGGTTTGGTCGATTGGGCCGGTGGTGAGGTAGCGGAGGATGCGGTGCGCATTCCAGCATGATCCAGTATACCCTACCGCGCTCTACAAGTCAGAGTGCGGTAGGGCAGCGTATTAGAATGACACCGAGTAGCCGACCGATATCCGACGCCCTTCATCCGCGACGCGTACGGCATCGTTGGTCAGTTCGTTGTAGCGCACGCTGCTAGCCGCACTGTTTTCTTGTTGGCGGTCGAACAGATTGGTCACCCCGAATGTCACACGACCGGCGCCAACCGGATAAGAGCCACCGACGTTGACGCTGAACATGTCCTCAAGCTGCGGATGTCCGGGGCGATCGCGCTCGGCAGAAAAGACAACTTCGCCAGACAGGTTCAGCCCGTTCGCAAAGGACCGATCGGTGTATAACGTGGCGGTAAATGGGGAGGGAATGCGGTTGTTCGGTAGCCAGGCATCGACGTCGCCATCATCGTCACTGTCGAACCTTCCTTCGACAAAGGCAAGTTGCGCGCCGACGCTCCAATCGTCGCGCATGTCATAGTCGAGACTAAATTCCGCGCCCCATATCTCCTCTTTCTGCTGGCTGATCTCACTTGTCGAGGCATCGAAGGTCACACCGTCGTCTGAGGTCGAATAGTAAACAGAGCTATCGATAGATAATCGGTCTGTATCGTACCGCACCCCCAACTCCCAAGTGTCCACGATCTGTGCTTCCGGTTGGATATCGGCAAAGGAAACGGTTGATGACCCGCCTGACGTACCGGCCCGTCGTGTAAATGCACCAACATCCGGCAGGGAAAAGCCTTGGCTGAACCCTCCGTAAATCGAGGTTGTTGGTGACAGCTCGTACACTAGCCCAAGATTGCCGACCACGGCGTCATAATCGAAATCGCCGCCGATCACATCGACCGGCGCAAGTACAACCGGGACAAAGGATCCTTCGGCTACTTCGAACAAAAACACACCGGTGGGTCGGTTGAAGTCAGAGATATCGAGCGAGAAACGCTCGGCCCGGAGCCCGGTGCTCAGATTCAGTCGTGGTCCGATCGGAATGTCGGCCTGTGCAAAGATCGCGATACTATCTTGCTTCATTGGTGCAAGCAGGTCCCGACCATCAAGCGTCTTCTGCTCGACTTCATCCCGGCCAAGGTCGATACCCCATGTGAGTGTTGCATCCGGCGCAAGCCACTCCATCGGCGTGCGCAGCGTGGCAGAGATGCCGTAGGTTGTTGTGAAGAGTTCGCCCTGGGATAGCGGGTCCTGCGTCAGATCGGTGGTGCTGACAGAATAATAGAGCTGATTTGCCGGCCCCGGCTCGGATAGCGCTGAGCGGCGTTCGATGTCGGTAGCATATGCGTTGATTTCAAGATCACCCCAGGCTGTGTTGTCATACCGATAGGTGACATTCGCACTTACGCCCCGATCCTCAACCGGTTCCCCAGTGTAACGACGGTCTGAGACGCGCGCGGGGTTGTTGTCGTAGTCGGCGAAGTAATCAATCTCTTGTTCCAGCTGGTAGGTGTCAAGCCGAACGTCCAGCTCGTGCGGTCCCCGTGCCCAGTTTGCAGCCACACCAAAAGAATAGCGCTCGACGTTACTGCCACCGCCCTGCCCGATCAGCGGGTCCGAAGGTATGCGGTTGCCGTCGCCATCGAAAGATGCGCCTGTGTCGCTGCGCGAAAGCTCGAACCTTAGACCTAAGTCACCCGCGCGCGTATCGTGCGACAGGAAAAGTTCGTTGCCCAGGCTGCCGCCTTCGCTCTGCCCGGACAGGCGGGTTTCAACAGTTGTCCGTCGTTCCTCCGCAGGTTTTTTGGTCACGATGTTGATGATACCGCCGGTGGCTCCATTGCCAAAACGCGCGGTTGAACCTTTGATGATTTCTATTCGTTCGATGGAGTTCGGATCCAGAACGGAAAGCTCCCGATCAAAACCGCGCAATTCCGACGTCCGCGCCACGCCGTCGATCAGGATTTGTGTCGTCCTACCCCGCAAGGTTTGGCTCGCCCCGCCAATGGTACCATTGGCAGGTGCGAGACCCGGCACCAGGTCTGATAGGGCACCCGAGAGCGTTTGCCCACGGCGAACCCGCTCAATGATTTGTTCGCCATCGACAACTTGCACAGTGCCGGGAATTGAACTTTCGGTTGCGCCGGTCCGTACTGCCTGAATCACGATTTCGCCCAATTCGACGGGTTCTCCCTGTTCCTGTGCTAACAGGGGAGTACCGATGAAGAGCGCAATGGCGCTGGTACCGGCGAAAAGGCGGGTCAAGATCATCAAGAAGTCTCCGTAGCGGTAGTAAGGGGGATGGTGCGGACGCGGGCAGGCAGCAGAAGCAGCGCAATCCAGCCCGCGATCCCAGACAACAGCGCAGCAGAGAGGAAGACGGGTCCGTATCCCACCGTCTCAGCCAACTGGCCGGCGACGATGCCACCGATCATGTACATCAGCAGGGTCGCACTCGTGAGCAATGTGAAGTCTGTGGCGGCTTGCCTGAGCGAGGCAAAACGCATGAACGCGGTGAACAATCCCACGATCTCAATGTAACGCAAGACAGTATCACAGACCGACAAGAGGATGAGCATCCACTGCGTGATGCCCATTGTGGCCGCAACGTAGAAAGCGCCAAATGCCAAGGTGCGGCCGCAGATCAAGAGGATAAGAAAAGGCAGCAAACCCCCAAGCCGGATCAACCACGCAGCGACAAATGCGCCAAACAGGCCGACGGCGGCGGCCGAGCCACCTGATATCGCGCCAACCTCTGCCAAGGTGAAACCCTGATCGACAAGGAACGGCTGTTCCAATGCTTTCACCAGCCCTTCAGGCAGGCGGATGATCAGCGCAAAGGCAAGCATTGCCCATGCACCTTCAACGCTCAGGAAGCGCAACAGCCCTGGCCGGCCCCGATCAGCGGGAAGGGTCCGTTGGCCTGTCCCTTCGGGCAGCCTCAGGAACGGCAGAACCAAGAAACAGGTCAGCGCGGCCATGACCCACAACGTCTGCGACCAACCCAACAGATCGTACAATATGAGTGTGCCCGATCCTCCGACCACCACACCAAGGGCAACAGCCCCGCCTTGTAGCGCGTTGCCGCCAGGCTGGTCATCCGGCGGAAGGTGCTCCACCGCCCAGCCATCTGACGCGATATCCTGCGTGGCCGACGACAGCGACATTGCCATCAGGATTGGAAAGAAAATCGCCGCATCCTTGACGGGATCAAACATGGACAGCGCCAGGATGCCGCCAAGCGTCACGAGCAGACATCCCACAACGATCGCTTTTCGCCCGACCTTCGGGTCATGGCAGTACCGATCAACCCAAGGGGCCCAGAGCACCTTTAGAACCCACGGAGCCAGCAAAATTCCCAAACCGCCGATCACATCCAACCCCACGCCATTGGCGCGCAGGATTGGCGGCAACGCGGCTGCCACGAGGTAAAGGGGCACAGCCTGCGCCAAATATAGCCCCAGCAGGGCAACGGAAATCTTTGAACTGGGAAACACTGGGCGCGCCGGTCCTGTCTTGCAGAATTTCAGGCTCGCATTGTGCTGGCGGGTCCATACATCATGGTCATTGTCCAAACACAAGTGTTTCTGTCAGGAAATCAACCTGACTGTGCCTTAAGCACAGGGGTGAGCAATAGAGGATACCTCGCAGCCCCCTCTTTGCAGAACAGCCTGATGGGTTCTGCTGCCGTGACGCATGCAGAGGCGGATGAGCGCACATCGCCTTGCAAACTCGGCGAAGTTGCGCCGGTTCCGGCACAGGAAATTGATGGTGGCCCATGCAGGCCTATACATACGGACAACAACTTATCACCCGAACCAAAACACCTTAACGCGGTGAGGCTTTTTGCATGAAATCGATCAATACTTCATCTTCCCAAACGGCGGCATATGGCCAGGGGAGGCTGCACACCCTGTTCCCGCAGCCCTCGCGTCGTGCTGTTCTTGGCGGATCAGCTGCCTTTCTGACGTTAAGCCTTTGGGACGGGATACAATCAGGCGCGGCAGGTTCAACAGAGCCTGTGACATTTGAAAAGCTGATCGACAAAGCTCGCGACGCTGCGACCAAACCGTTTGAGCCAGCCCACATCCCCGCGCCCGAGCTTATAGAGAAGGTAAATTACAGCGCCCATTGGCAGATCCAGTTTCGAGAGGACGCAACGCTTTACGTCGGAAGAAACAAGGCACCTGTTCAGCTCTTCCACCCGGGCCGCTACTTTCCTGAACCGGTTCGGATTTATATACGGGACGAAGCGGGTACAGCACACGAAGTGCCTTTCATCCGCGACTTTTTCTCGATGCCCGAGGACAATCCCGCGCTCGACCTCCCCGAAGGCTTTGGTTTTGCAGGCTTCAGAGTCATGCGGCCCGGTCTTGAACCCGACTGGATATCCTTTCTGGGCGCGTCGTATTTCCGGACAGATGGACCCGAAGCACAATACGGGCTGTCAACGCGCGGCATCGCGATCAACACCGGGTTGAATACGCCGGAGGAGTTCCCTCGGTTCACTGCATTCTGGCTTGGCCCACCTGAACAAGATGACGAAGAGCTGTCCATTTGGGCCGAGCTGGACGGCCCCTCGATCACGGGCGTCTACCGGTTCGGCGTTGTCCGCAACGCGGCCTATGGTGGGCATTTGACACGCATTTCTGCGCATCTTTTCTTGCGCGAGGGGATTGAACGGTTGGGCGTCGCACCACTCACCAGCATGTATTGGTATTCAGAGCGCGACCGCGCCGGGGGCGAGGACTGGCGTCCGGAAATTCATGATAGCGATGGCCTTGCCATGGCAGCCGGAAGCGGCGAACGGCTTTGGCGACCACTGAGCAATCCTTCAAGTGTTACGACATCAAGCTTCATGGATGAAAACCCTGCAGGCTTCGGACTGATCCAACGCGACCGCACGTTTGAAAACTATCAGGACGATGGCGTTTTTTATAATCGACGCCCGTCCGCCTGGGTCAGGCCAATTGGAGATTGGGGACCCGGACAAGTGCAACTTGTGCTGATCCCAACGGAAGACGAAACTTTTGACAACGTCGTCTCTTACTGGGTGCCAGACAGCGCAACCGACAAGGGTGCTGCCTTCCAATTTGACTACGAGATCGAATGGCGCGCACGTGATCCCTTGCCGGAAGCTGTTGCCTGGGTCGTAGCGACGCGGCAGGGTCAGGGTGGTGTACCCGGCGACCCACTGCCAGAGGGCGTTGGCAAGATGGTGATCGATTTCGAAGGGCCGTCTTTGAACGGGCTAAATCGCGATAGTGGTGTTGTACCAGTCATCGATGCTGTGAATGGTCGTATCCTCGAACCAATTGATGCGTACCCCGTCGTGGGAACCGATCATTGGCGGCTGACCTTCGATTTCGAACAAACCGGCCCGGAACCCGTAAGTTTACGTGCTTATCTGCAACTTAGGGACCGCGCGTTGACTGAAACCTGGTTGACGGATGCGTGGGTAGAACTCGGACAGGGGTAAGCCCTGTCATGCGTTCTGGCGATGTGCTCTAGCCGACTAGCTGTTTTGGGGACCGACAGGATTAATGTCTGTCTTGTTCGCCGGTCGACGCTCGTAAAGGAACCAGGCTTCGCTCGTCTTCGTCAGTTCAAAGTGCTTCTCGAGGTATGGACCGTAGATTTGCTGCATCTTCTCGGTCGTTCCTTCTGCGACGGGCTGCTTGGGGATCATGACGACCTCCACACCACCCAGCATCTCTTCAGCAGGAAGATGGACCTCGAGATCGAAGTTGCGGTTGTCATGCATCCAGGCATTGCCCCCTTCTTGCGGCGGCAATCCTGCAAGCGAAGCGAAAGGGCTGACAAAGTCCATGACCAGCACGCGTGATGGCGACCTATCAAGCGAGGCAAGCAACGCGCTGCCGCTTTCCAAGGTCTGTCCGTAGCCGCTGTAAAACTCGAACTGCCCCTTGTTGAGGATGTTGACGATCCGCAAGCCTTGGCCGTTGGGTGTTTCAAGCGCGACGCCCGCCCGTTTAGCGGCAACCGTCGCGTGAACGCCGACAGCGGCTGCGGAGGAGAGCGCTATTGGTAGCAGCAGGATTAAGACCACAAACGGCGCGCCGCGGACAACAGTTTGTAGCGTTGGGGAGGCCGTCTGTTGATGACGTGACAGTATCTCTGCCGCGACGGCGGCACCCGCCAGCATGCTCACAATCCCGATCATCTGAAAGTTTTGGTTGAGCAGCGCGAAACCTGACGCACCGCAAAACCCATAGAACAGAAAATCTGTTACGCGTGGCCGCTGCCAAAGTGCTAAACCCGCAATCAGGGCGAAAACCACGTATTCACCGGAAGTAAGAAGGAAGGATCGCGCATAAATGTAAGGTTCGATGACACCGCTGACTTTCGTGGCTTCGACCAGATCAGAAATATGCATCCATGTGCCACCCCAGAACGCTTCGACCACAAGCCCGATGATCCCGCACAGCGCAATTGCTCCGACCGCCCAACGGCGTTGCCCATATTGCAGCAGCATCAGGATAAGGAACCCAAAGGCAACGACCCCGTAAGTCATCTTGGTGTAGGCCAGTAGCATCGTCAGCGTCGCCGCCGCGGCGGCATCCAACCACCCCTGCCATCGCACGAGGCGTTCAGGCTGCAGATGCATCACCAGCAAAATGCCCAGCAGCGCCCAGCCGATGCGATTGTAGAACATTGCGAACGAAATTTTTGCAGGTATCTCGCCCGTGTTCATCGGTGTGGCGAGCAACAGCATCAGAAAGATGGCGAGCGGCACACCAATCAACGGGCGCATCCGTGTCCCCAAAACATGGACCATGATCGGTGCAGTCACCAGCATCAGCGCCGCCATTCCCAAGGGCATCGCCATACCAAGCTGCCCAGTCAGCCAGTATCCAAAGCCGGGCAGGTAGTAGTTCAGTGGCCCCAGAGCGGTGTGAAAATCCTGATTTGGCACCTGGCCATGAACCACCCGATAGGCACCGTCCAGGAAAATCAGGATGTCATTGAAGTACATGGACGTAGCGGTCACCCCAGGCAGAACCAGAAGGGCCGCACAGATCGCCGTTGTTGCCCATGTCGCCATGGCGATAGGCGAAAAAAGATTGCTCACTCGTGACACCTCAGAGCTTCAGCTTCTTGAATATTGTTTCAGGAATGGACCGGATGATGAACATGATCAGGCGCCAGACACGCAACACATAGATGACGTCGGCCGGCCGCGTCTGAAGCCCAGCGATGCGCTCGGCAACAGCATCCGGTTCGGCAGTCAGCGGGCCGGCAAGGTCCATGCCTGCAGTCATGCTTGTGCGCACGAAGCCTGGTTTGACGGTAACCACCTGCACATCTGTGCCCGCGAGCCGGTTGCGCAACCCTGAGAGATAGGCGGAAAACCCGGCCTTTCCCGCGCCATATACATAGTTCGAGGCCCGACCCCGATCACCGGCAACCGAGCTGACCCCAACGATCAGCCCGCGCCCACGCGCGGCGAAACGCGCGGCCACCATCTCAAGCAGCAGGGCGGGGCCTTCGAAATTGGTGCGCATCACTTGTGTCGCGTATTCCGCATCCTCCTGCGCACGTTGCTGATCGCCCAACATTCCGACAACACACACCACGGTGTCCGGTAATGCATCAAGCCGATCCAGAAATGTTTCAAACCGTGCCGCATCCAGGATATCGAGGGGGCGTACAGCGACTTCGTGTGCCCCCGTCCGTGTCCGGATATCGGCTGCGTTGCGCTCTGCGCTTTCGACGTCACGCGCAGCGAGCGTGATCTTCCAGCCCATCGCGGCATAGGCCGCCGCCACCGCCCGACCGATGTCAGAGGTGCCGCCAACCAAAAGCAGACTTTTCTGCGAGGGCTCTTGATCGGTATCGCTCATATTCCCAGCCTCTCAGACAGTTTCGAGGCCATCTGGCCTGTTGCCCCAATCTCGTTCCGAAGTCGTCGGAACTGATCAAGTTGCGGATAACCTGCAACAAAGGTCTCCGACGACTGGGTCGCATCCTTTGCCAGATACATCCGCCCACCCGCTTCCACGACCAGCGCATCAATCTCGGCCAGCAATGGCATCAGTTTATCGCTCAGCGGTATGTCGAGGGCGAGTGTCAGGCCCTCCATCGGAAAGGACATCAACCCAGAGCCGGACGCTAGACGCTTGAGGACAGCCAGAAACGAACCGGCGCCGTGGCTAGAAATACGTTCGAGTATCTCGGACACCACACTTTCAGCCTTGGCATCTGGGATGACGCATTGATGTTGCACAAAGCCGCGCCGCCCGTAGATACGGTTCCAGTTTGCAACACCGTCGAGTGGAAAGAAGTAGGCGTCCCAAGGCACGAGCACCGTCCGGTCAGCCTTTCGAGCACCGTTCCTGTAGTAAAGCTCGTTGAATGCCTTGACCGTCGTCGCATTCAACATCCAGCTGGGCATGTCGGTCGGAACCCCGATCCGACCATTCCGTGCGTGCGGAAATGGCACATCCCCCCACGGCAGTTGGTCTTTCCTAGCGTGCTCCCCTTCCAGAACCAGTGACCGCCCCAGTGAGGCGCCGCGGGCCAGCACATCAATCCAAGCCACGGTGTAGGTCGCGCTTGCGGTCTGGCGCAGCAAGGCAACTGCCTCGCTCAGATTGCGCGCGACATGCGTGTTTTGGCGGATCCAGCCAGTTTCTACCTGCTTCAAACGAAACCCAGCGGATAGGATTGTTCCAGTCAGTCCCATACCGCCAATAGTGGCGGTGAAAAGCTCCGCGTTTTCGTCCCGACTGCAACGGACAACCCGGTCATCTGGCAGTGCCAGCATCAGCCATTCGACGTGATCGCCAAAGGTGCCATGGTTGTGCTGGTTCTTTCCATGCACATCCGACGCGATCATGCCCCCAACCGTGACAAAGCGGGTGCCGGGGACACAGCATGGAAAATAGCCGCGCGGCAGAAAGGTCGCGATAATGTCCGCCAAAGACACACCCGCCTCGGTTGTCAACAATCCCGTGTCAGGATCGAACCCCTTCATCCGGTTCAGCCCCGTCGCATCAAGAGTGTTGTTGCGCCCGATGGCAGCGTCCCCGTACGACCGTCCAAGACCGCGCGCAATTACGCCCGGCAGGGCTGCAGTCGCCTCGGCAGCCGGGCGGATGTCAAACGCCGCATTAAGCGGTCCCGACACGCGGGGATATCGGCCCCAACCGCTCAAGTCTTTCAAACGGTGCTCTCCCTGAAGACATGGCGCCGATCAAGCCAGAACTTGAGAATGTACCCTATACTGAGGCCAAGAACCGCACCAAGATACTTGGCGAAATCCGTCTGCCAGATGGCATGAAACCCAAGTTCGAATGCCCAGAAGATCAGAGTTGTTAAAACGCTGAACAGACCGGAGAGGGTGATGCGCTGCGCTTCACCAAAGGGCGTCGTGTAACGTTCGCGGAACGTCCAAGTCTTGTCGACAACATACTTTATGAAAAAGCCGACCAGCGTTCCGACAACGATCGACACCATCAGGTGTGCATCCGGCACGCCGCGCACAGTCATCTCTTGGGCAAGGAGGTTCGCTAGCACCGACAGGACTGCGGTTGCCACATAGCGCCCAATTGGGTGACCTTCTGACAGAAATCTTAGCATGACCTGCCCGTCAGATTGCCGATACGAACACCGCGAGCATCGCAAGGCCGCTTAGCCTGCTCATCGGGTCCTTGATGGCGAAGACGACCGGATCATCCTGCATCTGCCGCCGCTGCGCCAGGATGAGTGCCCGGCCGATCCAATAAGTCATAATCGGACACGCTAGCAGGAGGATCTCGGGATTGCTGTAGAGTCTGGTGACAGAACTGCCGGATACATAAAGCGCAAGAACAGTCACGGCATTAAAGCCAGCGGCTGCAGACAGGGCCGCAAGCATTCCGAGGTCCACATTTTCATAGTCCCGGTTGTCTGGCGACGCTCGATCCGCATCTGCACAGGCGGTTAGCTCTACGAACCGCTTCATCAGCGCCAACGACACGAAGATCGAAAGCGCAAACACCATCAGCCAGGAAGACAGCACCACACCTATTGCCACTGCACCCCCCAACAGGCGGATGGTGTAAAGACCTGCCAGCGTCAGCACGTCGACGAGCAGAATCTTCTTGAGGAAAAAGGAGTATGCTGTCGTCATCGCAAAATAGATGGCCAGAACCAACGCAAATGCTGGTGACAGTGAAAGCGCCGTCACCGTTGCGAGGACTAGTAGGATCGGCACAACAAGCATTGCATGGATTAGTGAAATGTCGCCTCGCGCCAGCGGACGATCCTTCTTGGTCCGGTGTGCGCGGTCGTCTTGAAGGTCAACCAAATCATTCAGAATGTAGCAGGCCGACGCCGCAAGGCAGAACGCCACAGCCGCGACCATCGTGATAAACAGGTTTTCAAAACTAAGCGCATGCGCTGCAATCATCGGCATAAAAACAAGGGCGTTCTTGGCATATTGATGGACACGGAATTGCCGTGCCCAATCGCTCAATGTCGACCGATTGTGTTCAACAAACTGCGCATGCGGAGCCATTTCACGCAGACGCGTCGCGACACGTTGGGTTGTCCGAATGGCAATTGGCTGGCGCGCATGTTCCCAGACTGGCAAATCGGCAGCGCCGTTGCCGACGTAGTCGAAACCCTTGCTTCCGAACTCTTTCACAAGGCGTTCCGCCTTGGCCCTGCCAGACAGGTTCACCGACGAAGTTGTTGCAAAATAGCCTGAGAAAATACCCAGATGATCTGCAACTGCCTTTACCATGTCCTCGTGCGAACCCGACGCCAGATAAACGGAACGGCCCGCAAGGTGCGCAAGACGGATCATCGACAGGATCGTCTTGTCATAAGGCAGAGTTTCAGGTGCACAATCAGCGCCCGCGCACAGGAAGTGTTTCAATGCGGCTCTTCCATCACCGAGCGACTGAAGCATACCAACGATCGCACCAGGATTGCGTCCCAACCGGCGAAACGTGGTCTCAACCAGCAAATCTGAGCGTAGCAAGGTGCCATCAAGATCGACCACCAACGGTGTGTCGATGGCTGTTTCCAGATCTGGCAAGCTTACATAGGCCTCGACCCGATCCCGGGCCAACGCATCGCGTTGACCTTCGTGCAGTTGCTGCAAGTCAGAGTTGGACATGCTATCGACGTGGTTCTTGACCGACATGCGTAAATCTCTCTCTGGTTGTTCCCGTTACGAGGCCAGTTCTCAGCGATCGATGTGGTGACGGCACATTCAGGTTCCTTTTCAGCATTGCGCCGTGCGTCTGACCGCCCAACCCTTCAAAAGCCTCATATGAACAGGTCACAGTCGGCAGCTGATTGGCTGGTTGAAGCAGCGTGGGTACAAAAGCAAAAAGGTTGCAAACCTGATGGCAGAGCAACTTTGGCATCGGCAGGGATGCGCCCAATTGAGAGGGGTATCGGCGGCGGAAGGCCGGGAAATGGGCTGCAAATATGATGACCCACGCCGAACAGATTGCCTACATTGTAAACTAAAACGTATCTAAAACACCGTGTCTTAGGAATCATTCTTCGGAATGGTGACAAGCCCTGCGGTATGAAATCTGTCGCTCAGCGGTGCCGGCCTCAAACTGCGGAAAGGGTATTGAGGATGTGATCCGAAGGCACAAACCGCCGTTACATTGTGAACGGTTGGGAGGAGTATGATGAGAACAGGAAACGGACAAAGTTTCGGTCTTGCAGCACGATGGGTTATGGTCGCCCTTGGCCTTCTGTCGATTTGCGCAGGGGCGTTCTTGCTGCTTTCAAAGCTGAACCTGGACAGCGTTGTGCGTGACAGCATCAATCACGAGCTTGGGCGTCTCGCCAGTTCCGATTTGATGTTGCATGAATCCTCCGAAGTCTCGATACGCCCCGGCTTCCGAGTTGTCGTTGCGGACCCGGTCTTCACAGTTGACCAGGCCAGTATGGCCGAAGGATTCCTGACCTCAGGTCGGCTTGATGCAACGCTCAGGGTCGCGCCACTGCTTGCGGGGCGCGGAGAAGTCGCAAGCCTGCACTTGCACCGTCCGCACATCTCGTTGGATCAGGACGGCTTGGCAAACTCTTTGTGGTCAGAATTCGCGTTTGCAGAAAAGGATGCCAGTGAAACGCCTGCCAATATCGTTGTAACTGATGGCGTTCTGGATTTTGCTGGCAACACCAGCATCTCCGGCCTGAACCTTTCGGTCATGCAACGGGGCACATCCGAAGGAATTGCGATCAACGGCGATTTCATTGCCGGGTCCCACCGTACCTTCATGGACTTGCAGGTTGATGATCCGCACGCCTTTTTCTCAGAAGGCGGAAGCGAGGGGGCGCTGTCTTTGAGCTTTGACGCGGTGGCCGCCGATGAGGACAACAACCCATCAGATGACACAACCGACAACAGCCTATTCGCAGATCTGCTGCCTGGTCTAAGTAGTTTGAATATCTTTGGGCCGGGCCCCCTGTTGATCGACGGGCATTTTGCAGTGACGCCCACGACAATCCGCCTCTCCAATGCCACGTTTTCAAAGGCTGGTATTACGCTTGAGGGAGATTTGACTCTGCGCACGACGTCAAACACCTTGATCATCCCAGGACTGCAAACACTGCAGGTTTCGGCAGATGCTGTCATTTCCGACGCGATCAAGAGGGTCGGTGAAGGGAATTGGACTACTGCGCCAATCACAACCCATTGGCTTAGGGGATTCGAAATCGATTTTGATTTGGAAGGTCAGGACATTGCATTCGGCGGCGCTGCATTTGATACCGTGAGCGTGTCGTTCGTCTCACGCAACGAAAACATGTCTTTGGACATGGTAGCGCAAGGTGAGACATTGGGCCGGATTGAAGCGAGTGCTGAAATCGACCGGGCAGCGGACCTGTCAATGTCTGCCAAAATTTCTGATGCGTCCATTTACGAAATCTTGCAACCGATATCTCGCAAGATGCAGAAACGTCTGATTGGCACACCCCAGTTGCCCGAGGGCATACTCAATGCAGATCTGCAACTTGCCGGGCGCGGTCAAACGCTTGGTGAAGTCTTTGAAAGCATGGCTGGTTCTGTCACGGCCTCAATGCAGGATGGCAGCCTCACAGGGGCTGATGTGACCGCAACGCTTGAGACGCTGGCAAACGGCCGCCAGTTCATGACCAAGGAAAAGGGTCCGCTCATCCCAGCTGCTGGTCGTACGCAGTTCGATTTTATCGACAGCCAAGTTGGAATCGAAGCGGGCACAGCGCGTATTTCGCGGCTAAACATTGCAGGTGACCGGCTTGAAATCGACATGCTGGGCGAAGTCGGCCTTAAAAGTGGCGCAGTGTATGTCATGGGCAATGCCCAACTGTCGGCTGCACAAACGACAGAGACCGAGCAGGTCGCAAAGAATGTCGATTTGCCCTTTGGAATCGGAGGGACGCTCTTTTCACCCATGGTCGCCGCGGGCGTACCGCAGCTTGAGATCGCCGCAACACCTGGGCGACCGGGCAACACCATTCAGAGATAGGTTAAAGTATTCCAATGCTCCAAGGCGATTGACCGTCGATACGGCAGCCTAACGCGGCATGCGAAACGAGAGAAGATGCCCACCACCACCCAAACACACGATCGACCCGCCTACCAAAGCCCATGGCTGGCGATCACGATTTTTCTGGTCTGGTTGACCTATTACTCTAGCCTGCTCTTTCCCGGCCTCGGCGGGATGCTGAATGCGGGTGACTCTGCAAAGTTCCAGACCCTCGGTCATACCTCAATTCTTGTCCATGGGCCCGGATATCCGTTTGTTCTGCTGATTGGGACGATCGTGCGTGTGCTCGATCTTCCGTTCGAACCCTGGCGCGTCATGACCATAGCCCTTGCATCTTTGCCCGGCGCGCTTGCAGTCACTATGGCGTTCCTGATCGTGGGAAGGCTGACCCATAGCGTATTTTTCGGTGCGGCAGCCGCATTCCTTCTGGGCAGCGCCGGTCTGATGGCCGTGCAATCGACTGAGGCCGAGGTCTATCCCCTCGCTTTGGCGTTCATTCTTTCCGTCGTGTTTGCGCTGATCCTCTTCGTCGAGACCAAGCAAACATACTATTTCATTCTCGCCTGCGCGATCTATGCGCTGTCTTTCGGCAATCATCTCATGATGGTCATGCTGGCACCGGTCGGCCTGCTGGTGATGGCCACACACCACCGCATTCTTCTGCGCCCGCGTGTTCTGCTTGCTGTTCTTGGGTTACTTGCCGCTGGGGCCAGCCAGTATCTCTATCTCGCATGGGTCACACACGCCCCAACCACAGCGTACTCCGAATACCTGCCTCTGCCGCCGACAACGTCCGAACTGATCGACTACATTGCGGGCACCTATTTCGGCGATCTCTATGGCTCCGGCCTCAAATCGCTGCAAACCGCATCGGTCTTGTTTGGCACGCTCAGCCAATCTCATCCAATGATTTCATTGCCCATTATAGCACTTGGTCTTTTGGCGTTCGGTATCGGCTGGCGCAGGCGCAATGCCGATTGGGCAGGTATCGCGCTCTTGCTTGGTACGGCACTTGCATTTCTGCCCTTCGTGATCTGGTACGGGGCTTACGATATCCAAGCGTTTCACCTTCCCGTATTAGGCCCGCTGCTTGTCGGTGCGGTCGCAGCTATCGGTTGGTGGCTGAAGGGATGGCCAAGACTGCAACCTTGGCTCGGTGTGCTCCTTTTGGCCATGGGCGTTTTACGTATGGCTGAAATGGCCTTGTACCTAGCCGCCCGCGAACCAGATTACGCCGACTTGGTCGATAAGTTGGGCATCGTGATGGCACAGTCCCCCGTGGATAATCCTGTTGTGTCGATGTCCTATGAGCTGAGGATGGCCACGCTCTACCACGAGCTTCTGGGTGAGGTGCCGCAACCGGCGACCTACCGCGTCACGTGGCGGACAGAGGAGGCGATACCTGAACTCGGCCCTGTTGGAGGTGTCGTCATTCCGACCGATGGGGAACAGATGTTACGCTGGATCGAACACCGCAATCCGCACCTGTCGTGTGTTACGCTGCCGATCACTCAACCGGAGCCGGTAACGTGGCCGGCCTATGGTTTTGTTTGCACCCGCTTGGGAACATCACAAGAGCTGCCACAGGAATAGGCATCCTTCGCCGATCAGGGTGGAATGACGCTGTATGACGCAGCGTCAAGATTTCTTACATTACGTCATATGAGCGATAATCCGCTTGATATGTTGACAGGCGCAACGCACGTATGTGCGACGGGTTCCTTACTGATTCTCATGCAGTGCCCGAGACGTTCCGACTACAACCGTGTTCCGGCCATAGAAGGTACTCTTATATGCGCATATCCTCAGCTCTGTTTGGTGTATCGCTTTCAGCTTTCATCTTCTCCTGTTCTGGTCAGTTGCCTATGGCAATTGCTGATGTAGAAAGTACTGACACAGTTGATGTGATGGCGTTGTCGGACTTTGGACAACAGAGCGATATGCTGGAAACATCGACGCCAGGCGCACTGCGCATCGTGGATACTGAAATCGTGAACCAGCTGACGGGGTCCGGATCCCAAAACGCCACGGACACGCGCTGGAACGTGCATGGCACGGATCTGGGCCACATGTTTACCCATAAGGGCGAACTCTACATGGTGTTCGGTGACACATACGGACCAGATGGCGGCGATTGGCGCAGCAATACCATAGCACGCATCGCCGATCCTGACCCGGCCAACGGCTTCTCGATCTCTTCAATGATCGAAAGTGCGACAGGAGCGGCCAAGGAAATTATCCGCTCGGCGAAAATACCCGGCTTGGAATGGACCGTCATTCCGACAAACGGCATCTCGCTTGGAGAACGGATGGTGCTTCACTACATGTCTGTGCGCATGTGGGGCGCTGATGACAAATGGTATGTCCGCCGTTCCGGCCTCGCTTATTCCGATGACGACGGTCAGAACTGGACAAGATCGGAAACCGCGATGTGGCCTGCAGGCACGGGCTTTGAGCAAGTGGCCTATGTTGAACACGACGGGATGATCTACGTTTTTGGTATTCCGCAGGGGCGGTTCGGAGGTGTACGGCTTGGCCGTGTTACCCCACAGGACGTATTTGACCCAAGAGCGTATATGTATTGGGACGGCCAGGGATGGTCCACCAACATTCATAACGCCAAAGCGGTGGTTCCAGCACCTGCAGGCGAATTGTCCGTCGCATGGAGCAACGTGCACCAATCCTGGCTGATGATGTATCTTGAGCCTGTCGAAAAAGCGGTCATTCTGCGCAGCGCACCCACAATGACCGGCCCATGGAGCGCGCCCCAAATCGTCGCGCATGCCGATGAATATCCGGGTCTCTACGCACCCTATTTCGTACCTGGCCTGGAAATCGACGACGCAGTCTATTTCACCATGTCGCGCTGGAAGCCAGTCTACAACGTCTTCCTGATGAAGGGCAAAATCGAGGCTCTGGGTGTGGACATGGCTGCGGTCGAAGCAAGTGAACCGGATATCGAACTGGAAACGGCTCGCGAATAGCCAGCGACCATGGCGACTCCTGTACCCCGACCCCGAGACAGTCAAATCTTCTTGATCCAAGGCGGCGTTTCACACTCGACCGCCTTGGAACGCTCAAACGGGCGAAAATGCTCCGTCTGGATTGAGTGATCTGGCAGGCTTTCGCCGCTTTCCGCCCCATACCTTGCTGCTGCATCGGCAACTCACAACTGTGTTGCGAAAAGAGCAAAAGCGATCATGTCGACCTGTCTGATTGTCCCGGTCGCATTTGGTCGTGTTAAGTGAGGATTTCGTTATGAAGCGCGACACATGGGTTTCGGGTGTGACCCACTCACCCACATTACTGGTCATCGCATTGGTTGTGATGCCCGCCGCTGCACAGGCCTATGTTGGGCCGGGTGCTGGTCTTACCGCCATTGGCACGATGATTGCACTCTTGGCTGCGCTCGTGCTCGCGCTCGTCGGATTCGTCTGGTACCCGGTCAAAAGGATGCTACGCGCCCGAAAAGCCAAGGCAGATATCCAGACCCCCCGTGAGAATGAAAGTTGAGCGTCGCCGCCCTTGTTCTGGGCCTTTTCGCATTTATCGCTGTCCTGCGGATTCTTGATGCCCAACGGGTCGCTGGTGGTATCATAGACACAACCCAGCAGGCGTTGTCGGTCATGATGAACAGCGACATCGCCGATGAGGACAAGGAAGCACAGGTACAGCGCGCATCCATCAAGCTGTTGGGTGGGTTCTTCTGGATCACTGCCATAGGTGCCGCATCACTAGGCGCGTCAGCATTCATCGTATGGGGCGGCGCGGCACTTGGTTTTTACACCGTCGACAAGGCAATTTCGGTCGCGCTTGGCTGGCCTTTTATCCTTGGCTCTACTGCAGCCGCCATCGCGCTCTGGATCGCGCTGGAAAAGCTGCAAAAAACAACCCCTGAAGCCAACGCGCCTGCCGAAGTGCCCTACAGCCCGCTCGACAAGGCGCTGCACGACTTCGCCTTTGCATCGCCCGAGCGGCAAATCCGATTGGGTGCTTTGGAAACCAAGCTTTATGGTCGCCGCATTCGTACGGAAACATCCAAAAAACCTGTCTTCATCACATCTCTGCCGCGTGCCGGTACGACGATTATGCTCGAAGGTCTTGCCAGCCTGCCGCACTTTGCTTCGGCCACCTACCAACACATGCCATTCACTCTGTCACCCCTCCTGTGGGGCGGGTTTTCTCGCAAGTTTCGTAAGGCTGGGGACAAAAGCGAGCGGGCGCACGGGGACGGCATCGAAGTAGGTTTGGACAGCCCCGAAGCGTTTGAGGAAATGCTGTGGATGGCCTTTTGGCCCGAACATTTCGCCAACAATCACATCACACCCTGGACCGCGGAAGATGAAAAGCCAGAGTTTGAAGCCTTCTTTCGCACCCACATGGCCAAGATTGTTGCAACGAAGCCCGGCGCCACGCGCTACATCTCGAAAAACAACGCGAACATCGCGCGTTTGGCCCTTCTCGAACGCCTCTTCCCGGACGCGTCCATCGTGGTCCCAATCCGTAATCCACGTGCACAAGTCAGGTCACTTCTAACGCAGCACCTGCGCTTTGCCGATTTGCACGCCCGCGAACCCTTCGCACGCCGATACATGGAAGGGATTGGGCATTTCGAGTTTGGCGCGGCACTGCGCCCAATAGAGTTCAGCACCCTGCGAACAGGTTTACCAACCCCAGAACAAGTAGACTTCTGGTTGCGGTACTGGATTGACGCATATCAACACGTGCTCTCCACAGCGGGGCCGCGTACAGTTTTTGTCGATCACGATGCACTTTGCACCGAACCCAGCTTGCTTTTGCCCGAACTCGCTGCGGCAATCGAGCTCGACGATCAAGACAGCGTCTCGGCCGTGGCCGACATCTTGCGCGCACCCCGCCCTGCCCCCTCTCTCTCTGGTGCGTCGCCCAGCCTGCTGCAACGCGCCGACATTCTACATGCGGAGCTGTGCAGCCAGGCAATTGGTCGCACGCTTTCGCCGACTGGAAAGGTCATGAAATGAAATTGCCATCATCTGACAGCTTTGCCCGAGGTTTTTTCATCGTCTCGCTTGCCTTGATTGCCATGGTGTATGGCATTGTCTCGTCTTGGTGGGGTTGGTTTCCTGCCCCGCAGATCGGTGAAGCACATCGCACGTATCTGGACGTGTCGCGCAATTGGCGCAACGATATCGGGCTTGAACCAACACGTCACCTGGTCGCCCCAAACGATCAGGGTGCGGCTGCCCTTGATCGCGGCTACGAGCGTCGACCCGGGACCGAGCGCGCGCCGGGTTACGT
Organism: uncultured Tateyamaria sp.; assembly: GCF_947496075.1. Taxonomy (GTDB): domain Bacteria; phylum Pseudomonadota; class Alphaproteobacteria; order Rhodobacterales; family Rhodobacteraceae; genus Tateyamaria. Next base: position 201,060 of record NZ_CANMBJ010000003.1, on the reverse strand, counting down.
CCTGATTGCAGGGCTCAGCGATGATCAGGATACATCAGTTTTTGCTGTCCGCATGATGGATGAAAACGGTGATGAGATTCACCGTTGGCCGATAAACTACGAAAACTTTGATCCTGACACGCCGCCCCAAAACGTGATGCTTCACGGGATGGAGGTGTTCGAGGATGGCTCTCTCGTCGTGACCTTCGACGTGGGCAATGCCATCGCGCGTGTCGATCAATGCGGGCAAACCATGTGGAGTGCGCGCGGTGGCTTTCACCATTCCATCACCCGTGACGGTGCAGGGGGCATCTGGACGTGGTACGGTGAAGACATGGTGCGCTTGGATGAGGAAACAGGCGAAAAGACCTTTTCGCTGAATCTGCGCAATGACATCATCGCAGCAAAGGGCGGCGATCAGCGTGGCATCTTTGACATTCGCGTGCGTATGCCGGGTGATGCAGCTGAGCAAATCACCTATCTTGATGACCCGTTTCATCCCAACGATGTCGAGATGTTGCGCCCAGAACTGGCCGATGTATTTCCCATGTTCGAAGCTGGCGATCTGATGTTCAGCCTGCGTGAACCAAACCTTGTTGCAGTGGTCGATCCGCAAACAGGGTTGCTGAAATGGTGGCAGCACGGACCCTGGTTCAAACAACACGACCCGGACTTCGAACCTGATGGCACGATCACTGTTTTCGACAATGCCACAGGCGCGATGCGCTCTCGCATTCTCCGGATAGACCCCCGCGACAACAGCATCTCAGTTGACTTCGAAGGGACGGAAGCCGAGCCATTCTATACATGGCGGCGCGGTAAGCACCAAACGCTTCCGAACGGAAACCTGTTGCTGACCGAAGCTGAACATGGGCGTCTTCTGGAAGTATCATCATCAGGAGATGTCGTCTGGACTCATGACATGGTGTGGGATGCCGAAAGCAACCTCATCGTGACCGAAGCGCGCCATGTCTCTGAATCATTCTTCACCGGCGGCATTCCATCTTGCAACAATGTGGTCGCTTCACGTTAGCGCCTGTGGTCGCGAAGCGGCGGGCTTTGAGTTTGTAAGGCTCGAAAACCGGGCCTGGCTTCTGGTTGCAAAGATCACAAGGTCCGGGCCGTACCGAATGTAAAGGACATACATGTTACTCCGCCGCTTCGATTGGAATGCGGTGGAGATCGCTCAACCCACCGGTGCCACCCACCTGTCCAACTGCCGCAGCACCGCAGCGAACACCGGTAGACAATGCCCGGGGCACCCCAACACCGGACAACCACGCGACCAGAAAACCGCCATTGAAAGCATCACCTGCACCAGTTGTATCAACCACCTTGACCGGCAGGGCCGGGCAATGATGCACATCGCCCTCACTCTCGGCGCGCGCACCCCGCGCCCCATATTTCACGACGGTAAGGGGCGCCGCGTTGGCAGGAAGGCCACTGTCTACGAGGGCAGCGTGTTCAGACGCATTGGGCAAGAACAGGTCAACCTCGGAGATAAGGCGCGCCATATCAGCACCCTGATGGACCAAGGCGTCATCCCAACCACAATCAAGCGATACCGTCATTTGGCGGGCACGCGCACGTGCGACAAGGTCGGGATGCTCGACCAGTGTCCGCAGTTCTCCGATATGCAGATGGCGCCAATCTCGGGGCCACTGGGTATCAGGTAACGCCAGTCCGCTTGCATGCGTCAGGAAGGCGCGGTCGTTGCCGAGCACGGACGCAACCGTAATCTGTGGTGATTGCCCGGCAGCGGCGGCGGCACAAAGGGTGGCATCGATCCCAGCCACCGAAATGTCCCGCAGAACGGTGTCGGTGAAAGGGGCAGCTGGCACAGTAGCACATAGCCCCGCCCGGCCTCCCAACGCCTGAATTGCAGCCGCTGTAATGAAAGCGCCACCGCCCGCGTGCAAACTGAGGCCCGGGGCAAACACTTCTTCGCCAAGATGCGGCAAATGTGGCAGATTGGTAAAGATCAGGTCGCAATAAAGCCGCCCCGCGCAAAGGATGCTGGGAAGTGTCCCGCCCGTCACGTCAGAACCGACCCACTGTCGGCGTCAAAGACATGTACGTTGGCGGGATCCGCCGACAGTGTGACATGGGCACCCACGTCGGGCGGGCTGCGCCCATCGGCTTTGGCAATCACTTCGCCCGCCTCGGTCGTCACATAGATCAACGTTTCAGCACCAAGTGGCTCTCGCACCGCAACATGTCCGGTAACAACTGTCGGTCCGGATCCCTGCAACGTCAGATCATCCGGCCGGACGCCCAAAAGGATGGGGCGGCTTGTTGTGCTGGTATGGATGGTGCCCACGGATTGTCCGGACGCGAGCCGAACGCCCCCACCGTTTAACGTGCCGGGCAGCATGTTCATCGAAGGTGCGCCAATGAACTGCGCAACAAAGGTGTTGGCAGGGGAATGGTATACTTCTGAGGGTGTGCCGACCTGCTGGATGTGACCGTCTTTCATGATCACGATCCGGTCCGCCATGGTCATCGCCTCAACCTGATCATGGGTCACGAAAACGATCGTGTTGCCGACCCGCTGGTGCAGCTTCTTGATCTCCAGCCGCATCTGAGTGCGCAGCTGCGCATCTAGGTTGGACAACGGTTCGTCAAACAGGAACACAGCAGGATCACGCACCATGGCCCTGCCAATAGCGACCCGCTGACGCTGCCCGCCCGAGAGTTGCGCGGGTTTGCGATCTAAAAGGTGGGTCATATCAAGGATACCCGCCACTTCGGCAATCCGCGCCTCCTTGTCCGGTCTGGACATGCGCGAGGACCGCAAGCCAAAGGCGATATTCTTCTTCACCGACATATGCGGGTAGATCGCATAGTTCTGAAAGACCATCGCGATGTCGCGTTCCTTGGGCTCAAGGTGGTTGACGACCCGGTCGCCGATCACGACCTCACCGGACGTAACCTCTTCCAACCCCGCAATCATGCGCAAGGTGGTGGACTTGCCGCAGCCTGACGGACCAACAAAGACAATGAATTCGCCATCCGCCACATCAAGGTTGATGCCGTGCAGAACTTCGGTCTGGGCGTAGGCCTTCGTAAGCGTGCGGAGAGACAGATTGGCCATGGATCAGGTCTCCAGAAGCACAGCGAAGCTGTGGTCGAGCATTGCGCAAGCTGCAACGTGTCGGTCTGCACGAGCTGTCGCGCGTTCGATCAGGCGGCGCAAGTTCGCGTGGTAGACGGAAAACGCAGCGTTTAGCGCCACAGGTGCGGGGCCGCCGGGGCGATCGCGAACAGCAACGAAATGTCGAGCCGAAACAATTGTCGCGAACCGCTCTTCTGAAAGTGCGGAGGCTCGGCCGGTTTCAGCCTCAAAAGCTTCTGCAAAAGAAGAAAAGCCGTGACCAAGAGGCGCGCCAGCCGCAATCACGGCACGCGCCGTCACCGCAGCGATCTCGTGAGCCTGACGAAACGTCAGCCCCTCGTCCCGCACCAACGTGTCCGCCAACTCGGTAATCGTGATGCAGGCTGCATCGGTGTTCCGAGCCACGTTGGTATCACTGATCTCGCAGGCAGGCAGAAACGCCTGCAACAAGCGGAGCATTCGTCCACCGCTTTCAAACGCTGCAAACCCGGCCTGCTGCACCTCGCCTTCGCTGTCGTTCATGTCTGTGAAGGGCGTGTTGTGCATCGTGTTCACAACCATGTCACAGTGCCCGGCTGTGACGCTTGCAAGGTGCCGCATGTGTTCAATGGGGACCGGGTTGCGCTTTTGCGGCATGATGGACGAAATCTGCACAAGGGCATTCGGCACGTATAGCTGCCCAACTTCGAACGACGCCCAGACACCCATATCCTGCACCACGCGCCCCAAATGGACGAAGGGCAGTTTCAGCGCGGAGTACAGGCCGGTCACATAATCGACAGAAGCGATGCAACCATAAGCATTCAGAAGCGGCCCTTCGAACCCCAGAAGTTCCGCCACCCTGCCCCGATCGATAGGAAAACCACTGGTGGTAATCGCGGCGGCTCCCATTGGGCAATGCTCAAGGCCATCAGCTGCCGCATCCAGCCGCTCCATATCGCGCAGCAACACCTCGATCACGGCCGACAGGTAGTGGCCGAATGTCGTCGGTTGCGCGGGTTGGCCATGGGTGTAGGCAACGATTAACGTCTCCTTCTCCAGCTCGGCCTTCTCCAACAATGCTTGTGTGAGGTCTGCGAGCAGCTTCAATATGCCCTGCACGCGCACCCGCAACTCCAGCTTGAACACCGTGTGATCCATGTCGTTGCGGGAGCGCGCGGTGTGCAGTGCGCCGCCCAAATCGCCGAGCTTCGCACGCAAAGCCGCCTCAACAACAAAGAAGTAGTCTTCGTGCTCACCGGTGTAGGTCAGCGCCGCGATATCGGTCTCATCTTTGATGTCTTGCAACGCGTGCGCCAGCGCACGTGTGTCCGCTGATCCAAGGATGCCAGTTTCGGCCAACATCACCAGATGGGCGCGGTTGATCTGCGCCATGCCATGAGCGAAATGCATTTTGACGCCTTCGAACAATGGCGCCAACACCGTGTCGCGGTAGGTTGGGTCGGGAAACGTGGTCTGGTCAGTCATCGCGTCGGACCTCTGGTCGGCGTCTGGCATGTCATCACCCTTTCAGCCCCGCCATCACCACCCCACGGATGATGAAGCGCTGGAAGATAAGGAAGACAACAAGCGTTGGAATGGTCGAGATGGCCGCACCCGTCATGATCAACTCCCACGCCACGTCCGCCTCGTCCCCAAAGCCAGACAGGCCCACGGGGATCGTATACATCTCGACCGAGTTCGTAACGATCAGAGGCCAGAGGAACGCTGTCCAGTTGCCAAGAAATACAAAGATCGCAAGGGCGGCCAATGCCGGTTTGACAAGTGGCAAGGCAACCGTCCACCAAATCTGCAACTCGTTCAGCCCATCGATGCGGGCCGCTTCGATAAAGTCATCCGGTACGCTTTCAAAGAACTGCTTCATCAGGAAAGTGCCGAAGGCTGTCATCAGACCAGGAAACATGATGCCCCAGTAGCTGTCCAGCCAGCCCAGACTCTGGCTCATCAGGTACCACGGGATCACCAGCATTTCGGTTGGGATCATCAAAGTGGACAGGATCGCGATGAACACGATCTGTCGACCGGGGAACCGGAACTTGCAAAGCGTGTAGCCAACCAGACTGTCAAACAGCAGGTTCGAGATGGTTGTGATCGTCGCAATGATGATCGAATTGACAAACCACCAATAGAACCGCCCGTCCTCAAGGACGTAGGTGTAGTTTTCGATCGTCGGCTCTTGGGGGATCAGATTGACGTTATAGACTTCATGCGGCCATTTCAGAGAGGTCGAGATCATGTAGGCGATGGGCATCACCATTAGCACCCCGCCGATAAACAGCAGCAACCAGCGAATGATCTGCCCCATATTGCGCGGCTTGGTGACCGCGGAGCGGTCCAGCGTGGCGGAGGAGGCGCGGATGTCGGTTGCGGTCATGCTCAGTCGCTCCGCAAAAGCCAAAGCTGCGCCAACGACACGAGCAGAAGGATCAGGAACAGCACGACGGTTTGCGCCGCCGCATAACCCATGTTGAAACCGTTGAACGCGGTGTCATAGATCATCAGAACCAGCGGCTTGGTCGAATTCAGCGGCCCGCCCGGGTTGTTCGTGGTCATGTTGAAAACATGATCGAAGATGCGCAGGAACCCGATGGACGAAAAGACGACGATGAACACGATAGTGGGACGCAACAGCGGGATCGTGATCTGCGTCAGGACGGTCCACCAACCAACACCATCTATCTTTGCCGCCTCGTAATAGCTTTGCGGAATCGCACGCAGACCGGCCATGAAGATAATCACCTGGAACCCCAGACCGGCCCAAACTGCCGGCGCCAGAACTGCGGGCAGCGCATTGGTGGTGGAGTTCAGGAAAGCGATCTGCGGGATGCCGACAGAGGCCAGCAGGTTGTTGAACAAACCAATAGGTACGTCCTGATAAAACCAGCGCCAGACCCAGGCCATAGCCACGGCCGATGTCATGAAGGGCAGGAAATACAGCATCCGCAGAAAACCGTGCATGAAGCGCAGTTTGTCGAGGTGGTAGGCAATGACAAAGCTCACCACCAACGACAGCGGCGTGCCGATCAGCAGGTATTCGAAAGTGTTGACAAAGACCTTCCAGAAAACAGGATCATTCAGAAGCTCGACATAATTCACCCACCCGATCCAGGTACGGTCCCCGAGCAGGTTCCACTCCTGAAAGGAAATGACGAAGGCCGTGCCGGTCGGATAAAACCGGATGATCCCATAAAAAAGAACAGGCAGAGCAAGAAATGCCCACGCCCAGACGATCTGTTTCTGCTTGATCGAGAGGTTGGAATACAGCCGCATCGGATGTCCCGAAAATGAGGATGCAGGCCGCCACAGGAGACAGAAACGGGCGACCTGCTGGGGGGAGCGTCGTTACTTGTAGTAGTCGTCAAGTATCTTTTGCTCGGCCTCCGCAGCGATGGCGAGGCTCTCGGCGGCACTCATCCCTTCAAGGGTCATCCGCTCGACCATCTCGACCATCAGCTGACGCTGACCGCTTTCGTTGGCAAACTTGGTGGTGTTGGCATAGGCCAAACCGCGGATGAAGGGGCCGTAGGTCTCGTTGTTCGCATTGGCCTCGGTCAGACCAACCGACGGTTTGGCGGGCAGCTCACCCACCACATCCAACCAGATCTGCATCGCTTCGTCCGAGGTGACGTATTCCATGAATTTCACCGCAGCGTCGTACTTCTCGCCTTCCGCCTTGGTCGTGATCGCGTTCACCCAATACGAAGAATAGTTGGACTGCACGCCGTCCGCTGTAGCGGGAAGCTCTGTCACGCCCCATTTCAAACCGCGTGTCTTGTCCAGCGATCCGATGCGGAACGATCCGTCGATATGGAAACCCGCACGGCCCGCTTTGAAAGCAGCCTGCGGTTCATCCATGAACCCAATAGCAGATACGGCATCATCGCCAGTAAAGAGGCTCGCATAGAATTCCAGTGCCTCTTGCCCAGCTTCGGTGTTGTAGTTGACCGTCTGGTAATCATCCAAATACGGCTCCCCACCGAATTGGCGGATCAGGCCTTCGCGCCACCAATGGTGGTCCTGCGCTGTCATGCCAGCCGTAATACCAACCTGGGTGATATTTCCCGCGCCATCGCGTTTGGTCATCGCCTTGGCTGCCGCCATCAGTTCATCGAAGTTCGTGGGTGGCTCAACACCGGCATCATCCAGCAACCGTTCATTGTAGAACAGAGCCAGCGACCGCACGGCCGTCGGCAAGGCCCAGTATTGGTCACCTTCCTTCATGGCCTGAACCATAGGAAAGAACTGCTCGTCGATCTGCGCCGTGGGGAAGGTGTCAGCTGGCAAGGGCTGGATCAATTCGGCGGCGACATAGTCATTCAGCCAGCCATAGAACAATTGCACCACATCCGGACCTTCGCCTGCAGGGATCGCTGCGGCGACCTTGGTGCGGTAGTCGGCATAGGGAAAGTGGGTCATCGTGACGGTGATGTCTGGATTGGCAGCCTCGAATTTCTCGATCAGCTGTTCCATCGCTGCCACGCGGGCATCAAAGAAATACTGCCAGTACTCAATCTCAACCGCTGACGCAGCGGAGCCAAGCAATGCCATCGCGCTGGTCATCCCGGCCAGAGCCATACCTTTCAGATAACGTGTCATGAACAACCTCTCCTATTGGATGGCGCCGTTTGTCCGTCGCCGATTCCTCTCAGGATTAAGCCAAGCAAGTTTAATATTCAAGTAAGTTGAGTTATTAAACTGGTTGAGTTAAAGCCGTGCCATGACCAGTTCCGATCTCCTGTTCGATTCACGTCCCGGCGCCAATCCCGACCGATCACGGCTGCGGAACAGAAAGGCCGTGCTTGGCCAGATCAACAGTGCGGGCCAAATGGGACGGGCCGCCATTGCGCGATCACTTGGTCTGTCCACCCAAGCCGTCAGCAATATCATCGCTGATCTCGAAGCCGAAGGTTTGCTGATAGAACGCGGCGCACAAAGTGCAGGCCGCGGCCTGCCTGCGGTCCAATACGCCGTGAACCCCGAGGGCGGCTTTGCACTGGGGGTCGAGATACGCCCCGATGTCTTGTTGACCTCCCTTGTCGATCTGGGCGGCCGACCACGGGCGACGAGACGAAAGGTGCTAACCGATCTCGCACCGGACAAGATCGTTAACCAGGTTCTGCAACTCCGCGACCAGATGCTGCGCGAATGCGGCGTCAAGCCCGACCGCTTGCTGGGTGCCGGGATCGTGATGCCCGGCCCCTTCGGCGCAACTGGCCTGTCTGGTCAGGCATCAGACCTTCCGGGATGGCAAACGATTGATGTGCCTGCGCTGTTTAGCGAGGCCCTCGAACGGGCCGTTGTTGTCTCGAACGATGCCAATGCCGCCGCCATGGCCGAGCGGTTTGGCGCGGCGCAGGGCCTGACGGACTATGCCTTTCTCTATTTTGGCGCGGGCCTCGGCCTCGGCCTCGTGCACCACGGGCAGTTGGTTGAAGGCACCTTCGGAAACGCCGGAGAGATCGGCAACTTGCCGGTCATGACCAAGCATGGATTGAAACCACTGGAGCAGATGGTCAGCCGTGTGTCCGCCCAATCAGCCCTGGCCGCGCATGGGCCCCTCGACATCGACGCTCTGGACCGGCTGTGTGATGTGGCAGACCCGGACCTAATGCGCTGGCTTGAAACTGCGTGCGACGCACTGGGACAAGCTTTGGGCGTCATCGAAAACCTGTTCGATCCACAAACTGTAATCCTGGGCGGCGCAATGCCAGCCTTGATCCTCGATCATCTCGCACAGGGAACACCCCTGCCCAAGCTGTCCGTGTCCAACCGCCCGGATGCAACCCTGCCCCGCCTCCAATGCGGCACGTCCGGACGCATGACTGCGACCTTTGGCGCCGCCGCCCTGATCCTCAACCGCGCCTTCACGACGCAAACGACCGCCCTTTAGGAATGACCATCGACGTGCCGTTGTCCGACCAATCCCGCATCCTGCATCACCGCCTTGTACCACGCATCGTGGCACTCCATCGCGCGCTTAGCCGCCTTCAGACCGTCGTGTCCTTCATGAACTCAGGCGCGCATCCGGATGACGAGATTTCGGACATGCTCGCAGCACTTGGTGTGCGGGACGGGATCGACATTAGCTACGCCTGCTCTACGCGTGGCGACGGCGGCCAGAACGATATCGGCACGGAATCCGGCGCGGCCCTTGGCGTCCTCCGCACAGCCGAGATGGAGCGCGCGGCAGATGTGCTGAACCTGCGGCTCTATTGGCTGGGCCAGTCCGCGGACGACCCGATACGGGATTTCGGGTTCTCAAAATCCGGAGAAGAGACGCTGCAGCATTGGGGCGGCGACCGCACCCTGCGGCGGTTCGTCGAAATTGTACGAACGGAACGCCCCGACATCCTCTGCCCCACCTTCCTTGATGTGCCCGGTCAGCATGGTCATCACCGCGCGATGACCGCCGCCGCACACGACGTCGTGGCGCTTGCAGCCGATCCCTCTTTCGAAACGGGACACGCCCCCTGGCGGATTGCAAAGCTCTACCTGCCCGCTTGGTCCGGCGCAGGGCAAGCCTATGATGACGATCTGCCCCCGCCCCCCAAAACACTGACGGTGCTTGGCGGGCGCGACCCGATTACTGGTTTCTCCTATGACCAGATCGGACAACAAAGCCGTGCGTTTCACCTGACCCAAGCCATGGGTCGCTGGGTTCCACCCGGGAAAACGCGGGACTGGCCCCTTCATCTGGCTCAAAGCCATCTAGCAGGACCAGATGAAGACCTGTCGTCAGGCCTGCCCGCAACTCTTGCAGATCTTGGCCTGCGCGACGCTCAGACTCATTTCGACGCTGCGCGCGCGGCATTCCCTGACTTCGCGATCATTCAGGCTGAGACCGCCGCAGGTCTCGCCCTGTTGCAAGCAGCAACTCTTGCGCCAGAACATGACCACAAGGTCAATCGCAAGATCGCGCAAGCCGCCGAAGTGATCCAAATAGCCGCTGGTGTCGGCGCGCATATCGCGTCCAGCGTCGACGTCCTGACGCCCGGCGATACCACAACTCTGTCCATGGCCCTCGACACCAACGGTGCAGAGGTTGAAACACGGGTCACCCTCCCCGACGGATGGCACTTTGACGGCGAAACACTGCACTCGGAACACGCTGCCGCCAGCTCCGCGATGCCCGATACATATCTTCCTGATGCGCCGACAGCACCGTTCGTCACCCTGAGCGTGCGCACGGGTGATGTGGTCAGCCAGACACATCTCCCATTTGAAACCCCACCACTGATCTTGCCCAGCCAGCGTGCCACGCTGGATCCAGTGACCGAGATTGTGAACCTGCGCACCCCACGTCGCAGCCTGTCGCTGACATTGCGCGCGCTCAGCCCCGCGACGGCGGTTGCGGCGCTTACAGTGCCCAATGGCTGGACCGCCAAACGCAACGAAGCCGGGTTCGAGATCACTTTGCCTAACGATGAGGCTGTGGGGCGCTATCAAATCCCCCTGACACTCGACGGTCAACCGGCCCAGACAGCCCAGATCATCCGTCATCCGCACATCCCGCCGCGCGCGTTGACCGAACCGGCTGAGATGTCGGTGCACGTGATTGATTGCGCCATTCCAAGTGCAAAGATCGGGTATATCGGTGGCGGCAACGACCGTGTCGATCACTGGTTGGCCTGCGCCGGGTTCGACATCACGGCGCTGGACGATGAACAGATCACAGCGGCAGGGTTGGAAGAGTTCGATGCTCTGGTGATCGGCATCTTTGCCATCAAGTTCCGTCCTGGCCTCGCGGACGCGATGCCCATTCTGCACGAGTGGACCGCAGCCGGCGGTACACTTCTTACCCTGTACCATCGCCCGTGGGACAACTGGGACCCGGATACGACACCGCCAAAACGGATCGAGATTGGTCAACCATCGCTGCGCTGGCGTGTGACGGATCAGGCAGCGGCCGTAACCCACCTGACCGATCATCTAGTCCTTTCACATCCCAACAATATCACCGAAAGCGACTGGAAGGGCTGGTACAAAGAGCGTGGGCTCTACTTCGCCAAAAGCTGGGACAACGCATATACACCCCTCCTGTCCATGGCGGACCCGGATGAAGCACCGCTGACCGGAGCGCTGCTGACGGCTGAGATCGGGAAAGGGCGCCACACCCACTGCGCCCTCATTCTGCACCACCAACTCGCATATGGAGTGCCGGGCGCCTATCGCCTTATGGCGAACCTACTTGCACCGCGCTGAAGAGACCCCAGCCCGCAACCTCTCAGGTGGTGCACGGTTGATCGCCGATATGGCGCTCAACATCCTTGCGCTGACCATCGTGAAGGCGCTGGGGTTGGGCTACCCTGCCGTGCAGTTGGTATTTCTGCGCGCAGGCACCGGCCTGATTGTCATGATGCCCTTCATATGGCGCGATCGACAGGCATTCAGAATGGTTGACCGATTGCCACTCCATGCATTGCGCGTGGTGTTATCTGCGCTGGCCCTGACAACCAGTTTCTTTGCCATTGCCCGCCTGCCCTTTGCCCTGTTCACGGCCATAAGCTTCACCCGGCCCGTGGTTACAATGGTTCTGGCACTTCTGTTCTTGAAAGAATTTGTGCCCCGCCGCCGCTGGTGGGCGGCGGGCATTGCGTTTGTTGGTGTCTATATCGCCGTCGATCCAGCACTTGTGACACTGAACTGGGGCCTGCCCGCTGCCTTCATGACCGTCCTCTTCGGCACGTCCGCCATCATCCTCACCCGCAAGCTTTCCGATACGCCTGTTCCCGTGATGATGACGTTCTACACCGGTGGACTGACCGTTCTGACCGCCCCATTCACCCTTGCAGTTTGGACACCGATTGCCCCGGATCATCTGCTTCCACTGCTTGCCATCGGCGTCTTTGCGCAAGCCGCACAGTTCTGTTTCCTACAAGCACATTTCCGCGCCGAAGCGGCCTTTCTATCCGTGCTGGGCTACCTCAGTTTGGTCTTTGCGACGGTCGTCGGCTACGTGATCTTCTCCGAGGTTCCTACCGTCGCCTTTCTTATTGGCGCCAGCCTCATCATCGCCGCGGCTGTGTGGACCACTCTGTCACGCTAGCTGTGCATGAGATCACTGACTACACAGCCATATTGACCCGAGTCTCCCCACGAAAGATGAAGCCCAGTGCAAGCGCAAACAACCCAAACTGCACACCTAGATAAAAGGTTTCCATCAAGACAAATGTGCTTGCGTTGGGAACACTCTGCTTTGCGACGAGTGCAAGCACATGGCTGGTCCAAAAGAACAGGCCCAAGAGACCGGCAAATTGAAATGCCCGAGGATAGCCGGTGCGGCGAACCTTGAACATCGGGTAGATGGCGGCCAACACCGCACCCTGGATGACCATCGTGGCCAACCCAACGACAATGTTTGGTTCGCCCTCGAAGTAACCAAAGGCCATGTACTTGTCCTTGAACAAAATCAGGTGCCAGACGATCGCCAGAGGAAAGACGATGATCGGGTAGATGACTGCGGCCAATATCTGTTTCTTTATCATTGTGACCTCACACGTCCTGTCCGCGTTTCCAGAGCGCCATCACGCTGCCTCCGGGATCCCGGATAAAACTTGCGTCACCTGCTGGGCCCTTAACATCCTCAAAGAGGACCGATGCCCCGCTTTCGCGGGCACGCTCCACGGAAGCCTGCAAATCATCGACCTCAACATATGGCACCCAACCCGCAATCTCGGGCATCTCCTCACACGCTGCTGCAAAAGGTTTGGTCTCCCCCTCACTGGTCAAAAAAGTCATCGACCCGATATCCGAAGGCCGCCATCCAAACATGCCTTGCATGAACTGCACCGTGTCCTGGCGTTGCGCTGATATGTTGTCGAACCAGACGAAAGGTAATGGCATCACTCTACTCCACTTGCACTTTGCAAGTAATTGGTAGGTTGTGTGCTTGCATATTGCAAGTGTTTTGTGATCATCTATAACTGCATCATGACATCAGCAGGCAAACCGGATTGGAACGGATGCCCGACGCGCTATGCGGCGGCAATTGTAGGGGACAAATGGTGCTTCCTGCTTTTGCGCGACGTCCTGCTGCACGGCAAACGCACATATCGCGAGTTTCTGGCGTCCCCCGAAGGGATCTCGACCAACATCCTGGCCAATCGCCTGGCCAAGCTTGAAGCCCTTGGCATGTTCACCCGCGAGCCGGACCCACGCAAAGCGAGCAGTGTCTGTTATTTCCCGACACAAAAGGCCAAGGATTTCCTGCCGGCACTTGTGACTATGATGGTTTGGGCAACGCAATATGATGACGTCACAGAAGCACCCGCATCATTCGCCGCAAGCTATGCTGATGACCCAGCCGGCACAATTGCCTGGTATGAGGCCGAGATTGATCGGGTGGACCAGGCGTTAAGGCGCGGCTGACCGATTGGTCCACCAGTCATGCATCGACGTGAACACCGGTTCCAAAGCCAACCCATCCATGCTCGCTGAATACTCCACGCGTGGCGGAACCTCCGCATAGACCTTTCTGATCACAAGCCCATCTGCCTCAAGCGCCCTAAGCTGGTTGGTCAACATCGTTTGGGTGATCCCATCAATGGATTTGCGCAATTCGCCGAACCGCTTGGTACCTTGAAAAATCAGAATCTGTAGAATCAGCAGCTTCCATTTCCCACCGATCATCCCGATCACAATCGGTGCAGGGCACGTCTTGTCACCAGAAACAGGCGTGTCCACCGGTGCCGTTACAGCCTCAGACATCAGTATTTCCCCAATAGTATCATTTTTGATAGTATATCAAAAATTCCTGCCTACTTTTCCAAACATACCAATGAGGCTAGGCCTGTGCAAACACGCAGCCTCAAAGGATATGCACCATGACAGTCGAATTCTGGACAGTGAGCGGGGCGCCAAGCCCCTGGCGCGCAGCGCTTGGCATGGCTTTCAAGGGCCTCGACTATGACGTTCACATGCTTTCTGCCGCACAAAAAGAGCACAAATCAGATACATATCTTGCGCTCAATCCCCGCGGCACAGTGCCAACTCTAACAAGCGGCGATCAAACGCTTGGTCATTCCATCGCCATCCTCGCGTGGCTGGATCGCACGCATCCCGGGTCACCTTTGTTTGGGGAAACGCCACAGGAAGCCGGGCAAATCTGGCAACGCACAATGGATGTCTTTGACTATTTGCCACCGGCGACCAGTGCGGTTCTGTCGCCAATCTTTTTCGATGGCGCTGCAGAAGCCACTGACGATTTATTGGCTGCCGCTGACACTCTGCGATCCGAATTGGGCCACTTGTCCGATATCCTGAACGACGCGCCCTACCTTTCCGGGGCGCGACCGGGAGCAGTGGACGCAGTTGCCTTTCCTCATGTTCGATTGATCCAACGGGCGACCGAGACGAAACCACAGATCATGCAAGACCTCGGGTTGCCCAATCTCCACGCGATCTCACCCAAAGTCGCAGATTGGGTGGCACGTATTGAGCAGCTGCCAAACGTGGCAGCGACCTTCCCACCTCATTGGACCGAAGCGTCGTAAGGAGCGAGACAGTGAACATGCAAAACTACCGGAAATCCATTGTTGTCACAGCGGACGCTACCGCGGCCTTCAACGCTGTCACGCACGGTGTCGAACACTGGTGGACGCGCCCGGATCAACCACTTCGACACCCAGGGGATCGGGCCAAGTTCTCCTTTCCGCCGGGTGTCTCATACTGGACCTTCGAACTGACCCACACGGACGACCCGTCACGGGTGGAATGGACCTGCGTGGACGCCCTGCATGTTCATGACGGGCAACCAAAAGCCATTGAAACCGAATGGCTGGGCACCAAGGTGATCTGGCGCATCAGCGAAGGAGCAGCAGGCACGAAGATCGAGCTTGAACACGACGGGCTCACCCCAAAGCTGCTGTGCTATGACATCTGCGAAGCGGGTTGGGACATGTTCTTTTTGAACAGCCTTCAGACCTATCTCGACACCGGGCAAGGCGCGCCGCATCCGTCCTAAAACACTCTCTGCCCACAGGTCGGATCCCGTGCGAAGAAGTGGGCGATGCGCCAAAGACCAACGCAATACACCATTCCGGCGACACATCCGGCCAATCGGTTCAGATCAAAGCTGAAACGCCGCTCAGATCTGAAGCGATGCGGATCAGGTCCGTCAACTGCGTCCGCCCAGGTTCCAATGCTACACCCGGCAGTCCAATGAGGTCAGCCGGGCCGCTGGTTGCAGACATGAGCGCATCCTCAAGTGGGACACCGACCCTTTCGACAAGCGTTCGAATGGCCGTGGTCAGGTCCAGATCAGCACCAGCAAGGGTTCCATCTGCAAGGGTGAGAATACCGTCCTTGCGCCGGATGGTTCGCCCACCCAATTCAAAAACCTCGCCGTCAGTCCCGGCAACGGCCATGGCATCGCTCACCAGGAACAGACGACCGGGCCTGGTCTTTGCCTGCCAGGCGGTGCGCATGGTTTCCGGATGGACGTGAATGGCATCGGCGATCAGACCGGCGGACGCATGACCGGTGGCAAGCGTGGCCCCTACCAAACCCGGTTGGCGATTGCCCAGTTGGCTCATGGCATTAAAAAGATGCGTGGCGCAGCGGGCACCGTTGGCAAAGTATCGGCAGCAGGTATCAAACTCCGCATCGGTATGCCCCAACGAAACGACAACACCAGCGGCTGCAAGCGTTTGCACTTGCATCTCTGTAACGTTCTCGGGTGCGACAGTGACCATCAAGGCCGGCAACGTGCGCGCCGCAGCCAACAGAACATCCAGATCGTCCTGTTCCATCGGGCGGATGAGTGCAGCGTCATGGGCCCCCTTGCGCGCAACGGACAGGTGAGGTCCTTCAAGATGCAGCCCGACAATACCGGGGACACCGTCGCGTACGGCATCGACCGCTGCGGCGATTGCGGCATGGGTCTTGTCCGCCGTATCGGTGATGAGCGTGGGCAAGAAAGCACGAACCCCAAGCCGCCGATGTGCTGATGCAATTATGCGAAGTGTGCCGACAGACGGGTCATCATTGAACATGATACCACCGCCGCCATTGACCTGGAGGTCGACATAACCCGGGGACAGAATATCCCCACCCAGATCGGTCTTGGAAGCGTCGGCAGGCACGTCAACATCCGATCCAAAGGCCGTCAGGATGCCATCCTGAAACCTGACCGCGCCTGCCTTGTGCAAGGCTTCACCGTCAAAGACCTGAGCATTCCGATAGACTGTTGCGCCTTGGGTCATACCGTCTCGGTCACTTTGTTAAGGTGACGCGGCGCGTCGGGGTTGATGCCACGGCCAACCGCAACCGCCTCGACCATACCGTAGAATGACACGATTGCCGCCACGGGATCGGTCAGACAATGCCCCGTCCGCACATGTGGCAACACTGTTGCACGTTTTGCACCTCGGGCCAGCGTAAAGACCTCCGCGCCCTTTTCAATAAGTGCGTCGGACGTTTGCGCAACACTGTCCTCGGCGGCGTCGCCCGCAGCGAAGGTAATAACCGGAAAACTTTGCCCGATGATCGAAACTGGTCCGTGAAACACTTCGGCAGAAGAATAGCTCTCTGCGTGAATGAGGCAGGTTTCCTTGAATTTGAGGGCGGCTTCGTTGGAGATTGCCCACGAAGGTCCACGTCCCAGCGTAAAGAGCGATGAACCGTCGATTGCGGCGGCGGCCTCTGACCAGTCACATCGTGCTGCGGCAGCAAGGTGATCAGGTAGCGCATGGATCGCCGCGACAAGGTCTTGATCGCCCTTTGTCTCTGCAATCAACCACAGGCCCGCGACAAGGGACGTTACGAAAGTCTTGGTCGCCGCGACGCTGAGTTCCGGACCCGCATGTATGGGAAGTGTAATTTCCGAGGCCATGGCAAGGCGCGACTTGTCGTCGTTGGTGATCGCAACCGTGAACGTACCATTCTTTCGAAGGCTTTCAGTCATGGCCAGGATGTCTGGGCTTTGCCCCGATTGCGAAACAGCGATGCAAAGCGCGTCAGCCGCATCAAGATCCACGCCGTAGATCGAGCTGACGGAGGGGCCAACCGACGCCATGGGCCGTTTGAGGATCAACTCGCTGACATATTTGAGGTAGGTGCACGCATGGTCCGACGATCCACGCGCGACAGATAGTAAGAAGCGCGGGTCGAAAGCGCGCGCTCTTTCAGCGGCTGCGGTGACGGCACTGCCGCCCTCCGCCAAAAGACGTTCGACCGCGTCGGGTATTTCAAGAATTTCCCGGCGCATCTGTGTTGGTTCGGTTGACATGTGGGACGACCTTCCTCTTGTCACAAACGCAGCTCCGCCACGAAATCATAGGCGTCACCGCGATAGAGCGAGCGGGTAAGTTCTGCGACCCGACCACTTTCCAGATATGATGTACGTTCAATTTTCAGTCCGGCAGCCCCATCAGCAACGCCAAGCAAGTCTGCCTCGGGAGCGTCGATGTTGATGGCCGAGATTTTCTGAACCGCGCGAACCGGGCGCTTTCCATGGCGCGCCAAGACCTCGTATAGCGACGTCTTGACCTCCAACGGGTTCGGCAAGATATCGAGCGGCAGCGAAGCGCGTTCCAGTGCCATCGGTCGACCACCCGCTTCCCGCAGGCGATAAATGCGCGCGACCTCGTTCACGTCACCGAGGCCAAGAACACACTGCTCCTCCTCGGTGGGTGCAAAAACACCACGCTCCAACCATTTCGAGGTTGTGTCGAGGCCACGATGGGACATGTCCTCGGTGAACGAGGTCAGATGCGAAAGCGACTGCTCCATCCGCGCAACAGGCTCACGAACGAACGTCCCCGACCCCTGACGTTGCTCTACAAGACCGTCCTGAACCAGCGCCTGGATGGCCTTGCGCACGGTTACGCGCGAAAGATCAGTGATATCCGCCAATTCTCGCTCCGGCGGGAGCGAGGAGTTGGGCGGCAGAACGCCAGTGCCGATCCCCTCTTCCAGCCGCCGCCTTAGCTGCACGTAACGCGGCCCACCATTGGCGGCCAACCAACTATCCGGGCGAAGGAACTCAACGGTGCTCATCGGCGATCTCCCTTGCAAAATCCAGCGCGAGGGACATCGCGCCATCCAGCGGCTCACCCTCAGCTTTCGACAAACAGGTCCGAACGTTTTCCGGAAGGTACGGCCCATAATGCGGACCAATACCGCCGGTCAAACATAGCGGCACGCCCGCTTGCCATCCCAGATGACGGATCGCTCGGGCAACCTCATCACCCCCCCGAGACATGATCTTTAGCGCGAGAGCGTCACCATCCGCCGCGGCATTGGTCACCTGCGGCGCCAGCTTGCCAAACTCTGAAGGAAGCGCCGCGCCTGCAAAACCAACAAGACCCGAAGCGCCATCGAATTCCGTCAGGATACGCTCGCTCAGTGCCGTAGCGTCGGCCCGACCATCAACGGTTTCAAGCGTCAGCTGCAGGGCCATGCGACCAACCCATTGCGCCGATGCCTCATCTCCCAGAACCGGGCCCCAACCACCAGCCAGCTTGATGTCACCACTGAATTGTGCGGCATAAAACGACCCGGTCCCACAATGGGCGATGACACCATCTCGCTGGCCCAGCACTCCGCGCACGGCTGCGGGCCGATCGTCCGCGATTCGAACAAGTCGAAACGGCAATGCCGCGCGTAGTCGGTCAGTGATGTCAGTCCCCGTAACACCCGCCAGACCAACAAAGGTGGGTGCGGCGGACAGCTCCTCAACCGGTCGCGACATACGCTCGGCAAGGTATTGAAGTCCCCGCACAACTTCACGAACCGCCCGGTCAAAATCTGTGGACACATTCGCAGACCCGGTTTCAACCGAAACGACATCCCCACGCTCGAACGCGTTCATACGGCAGCGCGTTCCACCACCGTCGATGGCAATAACAAGGGTATCGTCTGATCTGCTCATACTAATGCCATTACAATACCTATCGCAGAAACTAAAGGCCTAAATAGAACCAATACTCCCACAAAATTGCAAATTTCTCCATATTTCCAGAGGTTAAGAAAATTCTGGACAAAAGGTATTATATAGGTATCTTTTTATCTGTAACGGAGGAATCGTATGCCCAGGCCACGAACTGAAGCGCTGCACGACATGGCAGAGGGGCTCGATATGCGCCCGCTGGCAGATGTGGCAGGCGTGCTGGCCCGCGGGCAGATCGCCGCGGCCGAAGTTGTTCTAGCGGCGGCTCCGACCATAGCAGACGGCGCAGCTGCCATGGCAAACACGATCCGCGCGGGCGGCGTGCTGCACTATGTGGCCGCCGGATCTTCGGGGTTGATGGCAGCCGCAGATGCACAGGAACTTGGCGGTACCTTCTCGATTCAACCTGCGCAACTGCGCATTCATATGGCGGGCGGCTTGCCAACCGGCGTCGAGATGCCTGGGGACACCGAAGACGCCACTGAAAGCCTTCAGGATACACTCACGGACCTGTCCACGCGGGACACGATCATTGCGGTCTCGGCCAGCGGCTCGACACCCTACACACTTGCCGCCGCGCAGACTGCGCGATCAGCAGGCGCAACAATCGTGGCAATCGCCAACAACACAGGGTCCGCGCTTCTGGAACTGGCAGATCATCCAATCTGCCTTGCCACACCGCCCGAAGTGATTTCGGGGTCAACCCGAATGGGTGCAGGTACGGCGCAAAAGATCGCACTCAATATGCTGTCGACTCTGATGGCGGTCGAACTTGGCCACGTCCACGATGGGATGATGGTCAACGTGCGCGCTGACAACATCAAACTGCGCGCTCGGGCGCGGTCTATTGTCCGCCGGATTGCAAATGTCGAACAAACTGCCGCTGAGACGGCGCTCGAGATGGCGCAGGGCGAGGTCAAACCAGCTGCTCTCATCGCCGCCACGGGCGTATCAGCGGACAAGGCATATGAAATTCTTCGAGAAACCGAAGGAAACCTGCGCGCCGCTTTGGCGCGAAAAACCTGACTAAAAAATCCTAGGGGAGGTCAAATATGACACGCAACACATTGAAGCTGGCGCTAGCGACAACAGCGCTGGTCGCAACGGGCGCTTACGCACAGGATGCGACTCTGACAATTGAAAGCTGGCGGAATGATGACCTGAAGCTCTGGCAAAACCAGATCATCCCTGCCTTTGAGGCCGAGCACCCTGGCATCAAGGTGGAATTCAGACCGTCAGCACCGGCCGAGTACAACGCCGTACTCAACTCCAAACTGGATGCGGGATCGGCCGGCGACCTGATCACCTGCCGCCCCTTCGATGCATCCTTGGCTCTTTACGACGCCGGTCACTTGTCCGACCTGAGCGACCTCGAAGCCATGTCGAACTTCTCGGATGTTGCCAAATCCGCGTGGCAGACGGACGATGGATCAGCCAGCTTTTGCGTTCCGATGGCAAGCGTCATCCATGGGTTTATCTACAACAAGGACGCCTTTGAAGAGCTAGGTCTAAGCGTCCCCGAAACAGAGGCCGAATTCTTCGCGGCCCTCGACACAATCAAGGAAGATGGCGGCTACATCCCGATGGCGATGGGCACAAACGACCAATGGGAAGCCGCGACAATGGGCTACAACAACATTGGTCCAAACTACTGGAAGGGTGAAGAAGGCCGTCTGGCATTGATCGCCGGTGAGCAGACCCTGACCGATCCGGAATGGGTCGCGCCCTATGCCACCCTTGCCCGCTGGGGGGACTACCTTGGCGCGGGATATGAGGCGCAAACCTATCCCGACAGCCAGAACATTTTCACATTGGGCCGCGCGGCGATCTATCCGGCAGGCTCTTGGGAAATCTCCGGCTTCAACGCACAAGCTGATTTCGAGATGGGCGCGTTCAAACCACCGGTCCAGGCGGCTGGCGACACGTGCTACATCTCGGATCACACGGATATCGGGATCGGCATGAATGCTGCTACCGACAATCCAGAAGCCGCGCGCACGTTCCTAGCCTGGGTCGCAAACCCTGAATTCGCGGGCATCTTCGGCAACGCGCTTCCGGGTTTCTTCCCCCTGTCGAAAACGCCTGTCGAGCTGGAAGATCCGCTTGCCAAGGAATTCGTAAGCTGGCGCGGCGAGTGTGAATCCACGATCCGGTCCACATACCAGATCCTGTCACGTGGCACGCCGAACCTGGAAAACGAAACATGGGGTGCATCGGTTGCTGCCATCAAAGGCACCGCGACGCCCGAAGACCTTGGCCAGGGCCTGCAGGACGGTCTGGCAAGCTGGTACGAACCGCAGCAGTAACCTCCTGTGCTGCACAACCCCGGGCACGTCAAACGGCCCGGGGCCCTTTCCCGGAGTGAGATAAATGAAACAGGCCCGCATTCGCTGGCATATCCTCGTGTTCCTTGCGCCAGCCGTCTTTGTCTACACCGCCGTGATGATCTTTCCGCTCTTCAACACCTTGTGGCTCGCGCTTTACACCCGGGTCGATCAGGAGCGGGTGTTTGTGGGACTAGAGAATTTCCGAACGCTGTTCTTTGACCCAATCTGGGCTGAACAGTTCTGGAATGCTCTGGGCAATAACTTCTGGTTCTTTCTGGTCCATATGCTGGTGCAAAACCCTATTGGCGTCGCACTCGCCGCTCTGCTCAGTCATCCGCGACTGCGGTTTGCCGCGCTCTACCGTTCAGCGATCTTTATTCCGACAATCCTGTCATTCGTCATCGTCGGTTTCGCATGGAAGCTGATCCTATCCCCGATTTGGGGCATTGCGCCCTCAATGCTGGATGCTGTGGGTCTCGGGTCGCTCTACGCCCCATGGCTCGGGAAAGAAGAATACGCACTCACCACACTGGCGCTTGTTTCGGTCTGGCAGTTCGTCGGCATACCGATGATGCTGATATACGCCGCACTTCTCACCATTCCCGAAGAAATCCTCGAAGCCGGAGAGGTTGACGGCATCACCGGCATGGCAGCCTTCTGGAAAATCAAGCTGCCACTGATCTTGCCATCGATCGGGATCATCTCGATCCTAACATTTGTCGGCAACTTCAACGCCTTTGATTTGATCTATGCAGCACAGGGCGCTCTGGCCGGGCCGGATTTCTCGACCGATATCCTGGGCACATTCATGTATCGCACCTTCTTTGGCTTCCAGCTTCAGTTGGGCGACCCACATATGGGCTCGGCCATCGCTGGCGCGATGTTTGCGATCATCCTCGTCGGTGTCTGTATCTACCTCTTTGGCATCCAGACGCGGATGCGCCGCTATCAGCTGTGAGGACAACCCGATGAACAAGGCACGATCCAATCCGCTGAACACGCTGGCAATGCATGGTGCATTGATCCTCTACACTCTGATCGCGCTGTTTCCGGTTTTCATAATCCTGATCAACAGCTTCAAGGAACGCCGCTCGATCTTTCGTGAACCGTTGGCCCTGCCAGATTCGGAAAGCTTTTCGACCATCGGCTACGAAACCGTCATGCAGCAGGGCGACTTTTTCCTCTACTTTCAGAACTCGATGATCGTCACGGTGGCATCGCTGTTCTTCATACTGCTTTTTGGTTCAATGGCGGCCTACGCCCTCAGCGAATACCGGTTCCGTGGGAACATGCTGATGGGTCTTTACCTTGCCTTGGGCATCATGATCCCAATCCGCATCGGAACCGTTGCGATCCTCGAAATGATGGTCGCGACCGGGCTTGTGAACTCGCTCTGGGCATTGATCCTTGTCTACACCGCGCAGGGTCTGCCGCTGGCGGTCTTCATCCTTAGCGAATTCATGCGGCAGGTCTCTGATGACCTCAAGAACGCCGGGCGGATCGACGGGCTGAGCGAATACACGATCTTCTTCCGCCTTGTACTGCCTCTTGTGCGCCCCGCCATGGCGACGGTTGCCGTGTTCAACATGATCCCGATCTGGAACGACCTCTGGTTTCCGTTGATCCTGGCGCCTGCCGAAGAAACAAAGACTCTGACGCTGGGCTCTCAAGTGTTCATTGGTCAGTTTGTGACAGACTGGAACGCGGTCCTGTCGGCCCTGTCGATGGCAATCCTGCCGGTGCTGATCCTCTATGTGATCTTCTCGCGGCAGCTGATCCGCGGCATCACGTCCGGAGCAGTCAAATGACGCGAGTTCTAATTGTGGGTCTTGGCAATATGGGCCTGAGCCACGCGCTGGCGCACCATCACAACCCAGATGCGCAGATAACGGGGCTGGTCAATCGGTCTGACGTTGCGCTGCCTCAAGAGCTCGCCAACTACCCAAGGTTCGCGACATTCGAGGAAGGCATGGCCACGGCCCCCGATCTGGTCGTGATCGCAACATACTCGGACAGCCACGCGAATCTTGCGTGTCAGGCCATGGATGCGGGCGCGCATGTCTTTGTGGAAAAACCGCTCGCAACCACAGTCGCGGATGCAATGCGTGTGGTCGAAACCGCGAAGCGAACAAACCGCAAGCTCGTTGTTGGCTATATCCTCCGGCATCATCCGTCATGGGTGAGGCTGATCAAGGAAGCGCGCGACCTCGGCGGGCCATATGTGTTCCGATTGAACCTGAACCAGCAGTCGTCCGGCGCAGAATGGGAAACCCACAAGGCGCTGATGCAGACAACCAGCCCGATCGTCGACTGCGGCGTCCACTATGTCGACGTGATGTGCCAGATCACGGATGCACGCCCGATCCGCGTACACGGAATGGGACTCCGTCTGTCCGATGAAATCGCCGAGGATATGTACAACTACGGTCAGTTTCAGGTGATTTTCAGTGACGGCTCTGTCGGCTGGTACGAGGCCGGCTGGGGTCCGATGATGTCTGAGACGGCATTCTTCGTCAAAGATATCGTCAGCCCAAATGGCGCCGTCTCGATCACCGACGGCAACAAAGGCGCGTCTGCAGACATCGACGGGCACACCAAAGTGGGCGGTATTCTGGTTCACACAGCTGACGGAGACCGGGAAATCGACATGCCCGACGAGCCCGGTCACCAGGCGCTGTGTGACGCCGAACAGAACTACACCTTGCGCGCCATCGCCGAGGATATCGACCTGACACGCCACATGAACGATGCGGTGCAATCGCTTGCTATCTGCTTGGCCGCAGATGAAAGCATCCGGTCCGGCCAGCCCATTTCGCTTGAGGAGATCCTGAAATGACCGCCCTGTCGCTGAAAAATGTGAACAAATCCTTCGGCAAGGTCCATGTCCTCAAGGACGTCAATCTGGATGTCGAGGAAGGTGAGTTTGTTGTCTTCGTGGGTCCGTCAGGCTGTGGCAAGTCCACGCTGCTCAGGGTTATCGCGGGTCTGGAAGATGCCACGTCGGGCGAAGTCAGCATCGGCGATGAAGTCGTGAACATGACACCACCGTCCAAGCGCGGCATCGCCATGGTCTTCCAAAGCTACGCGCTTTATCCGCATCTGAATGTGCGCGGAAACATGACGCTGGCGCTCAAGCAGGAGGGCCAGCCCAAGTCAGTAATCGAAGAGCGGGTGCAAACGGCGTCCAGGATGCTCAACCTCGAACCCTATCTCGACCGTTACCCATCAGAGCTTTCGGGGGGACAACGCCAGCGTGTAGCCATCGGTCGGGCCATCGTCCGCAAACCAGAGTTGTTCTTGTTCGACGAACCGCTGTCGAACCTTGATGCAGCATTGCGGATGAACACCCGGATTGAGATTGCGAACCTGCACCGCCAGCTTGGGGCATCCATGATTTATGTTACGCATGACCAGACCGAGGCCATGACGCTTGCCGACAAGATCGTTGTTCTGCGTGACGGGCGGGTCGAACAGATCGGCAGCCCGATGGAGCTTTACAACAATCCTGCAAATCAATTTGTTGCTGGATTTCTTGGCTCACCCTCCATGAATTTCTTCCCAGCCAGGATCATCCAGGACGGCGATGACCGGATCATGGGCGTCCGCCCCGAAGACTTGTTTCTTGCAGATGACGGCATCCTATCTGCCCGCGTCAGCCACGTTGAAAAGCTTGGCGGTGATACCAACGTGATTGCCCATTTGAAGGATCACCAAATCACAGCCCGCCTTTTCGGCCAGCACGCGGTCGAGGAGGGTCAGGACCTGCGTTTCGGCTTCAATCCACAAAGCGCATATCATTTCGATACATACGGCGCGCGTCTCTACTAGGAACGCGCGCCGCCTGAGCGCCTTAGAAGTGAACCGACAGGCTGTCCAACGGCTTTGTGAGCGGTGGGGCAAACTTGGTAAGGTTAATGCCGTCAACCGCGACCTTGTATTCCTCAAGCGTGGGCGTCCGTCCCAAAATGGCGGACAGGACCACCACCGGTGTTGATCCAAGCAGGGACTCGCCCTTCTTGGTATTGCTGTCCGCAACCACACGGCCCTGAAACAGCCGCGTCGAGGTGGCCAGAACGGTATCGCCCTTCGCAGCTTTTTCCTGGTTGCCCATGCACAGGTTACACCCCGGACGCTCGAGATAGAGGATATTCTCGTACTCGGTACGTGCCTGAACCTTTGGCGCGGCATCATCAAATTCGAAGCCACAGTATTTCTGCAAGATGGCCCAGTCGCCCTCTTCCTTCAGCTCATCAATGATGTTGTAGGTCGGTGCTGCCACCACAAGCGGCGCCTTGAACGTGACTTCGCCATATTGCGCCTCGAGGTTGCGCAGCATCTGGGCAACGATCTTAATGTCCCCCTTGTGGACCATGCAAGACCCGACAAAGCCAAGATCGACCTTCTTTTCAGCCTGGTAGTAGGAAATCGGGCGGATCGTATCGTGCGTATAGCGCTTGGAGACATCGACATTGTTGACGTCAGGGTCCGCAATCATAGGCTCGATGATCTGGTCAAGATCGACCACCACTTCGGCCGCGTATTTCGCATTATCGTCCGGCGTCAGCGCGGGTTTCTTGCCCGATTTGATATCGGCGATGCGCCGTTCAGCAATGTCGATCAATTTGGCAAGCATGCCATTTTCATGCTCCATGCCCTTGTCGATCATGATCTGGATACGGCTCTTGGCGATGTTCAGGCTTTCGATCAGCGTCTCGTCGTTCGAGATACAGATTGAGGCCTTGGCCTTCATCTCAGCCGTCCAGTCGGTGAAGGTAAAGGCCTGGTCTGCCAGCAGTGTGCCGATATGCACTTCGATGATGCGCCCCTGGAACACGTTGTCGCCGTGCTGCGCCAGCATCTGCGCTTGGGTCGCGTGGACCACGTCGCGGAAATCCATGTGATCCGCCATCTTGCCCTTGAAGGTCACCTTCACGGACTCCGGGATAGGCATGGATGCTTCTCCGGTGGCCAGCGCCAGTGCAACAGTGCCGGAATCCGCACCAAAGGCCACGCCCTTTGACATCCGCGTGTGGCTGTCACCACCGATGATGATCGCCCAATCATCGACCGTAATGTCGTTAAGCACCTTGTGGATCACGTCTGTCATGGCATGGTACGCGCCCTTGGGGTCGCGCCCGGTCACCAGGCCAAATTTGTTCATGAATGCCATGAGCTTCGGTGTGTTGGCCCGCGCCTTCGCATCCCAGACAGATGCAGTGTGACAGCCCGACTGATAGGCACCGTCCACGGAAGGCGACAAGACGGTCGCCGCCATCGCCTCAAGCTCTTGCGCCGTCATCGGGCCAGTGGTGTCCTGCGACCCCACGATGTTGACTCGCACCCGCACGTCGGAACCTGCATGCAGCACGGTCCCCGGTGTGGCACCAACCGAATTGGCGTTGAAAATCTTTTCGACGGCGGTCATGCCCTGACCTTCGTGGCTGATCTCTTTCGAAGGGGCAAAGACCGCCGGTGCTTCGATCCCCAGCGTTTCGGCCGCAAAAGTCTGCAGCTTCATACCAAAGACAATAGCGTAAGAACCGCCCGCCTTCATAAATTCCATTTTCTGGGGCGTGAACGATCCGGCCATATCGACCAGCTCATCCTTGCCATCCGCGCTGTACAGCTTCTTGGACTTTGTGTTGATGGTCAGCACCGTGCCGGTTTCAACGGAATACCGCTGTTCCAGCACCGGGTTGCCATCGTTGTTGAGGATCGGCTTGCCATCGTCACCCATCTTCTTGACCCAGTTCTTAAGATCGACACCAATCCCACCCGTCACACCAACCGTGGTCAGAAAGATCGGAGAGATCCCGTTCGTTCCAGCCACGACCGGAGCGATGTTGATAAACGGCACATAGGGCGACGCCTTTTTGCCCGTCCACAGTGCCACATTGTTGACCCCCGACATCCGGGAGGAGCCGACACCCATCGTCCCCTTTTCTGCGATCAGCATGACGCGCGCGCCGGGGTGCTTCAGCTTGAGTGCCTCGATCTCTTTCTGCGCCTCCTCGGACATCATGCATTTGCCGTGCAGCTCGCGGTCGGCACGGGAATGGGCCTGATTGCCCGGGCTGAGCAGGTCAGTGGAGATATCGCCTTCAGCGGCGATGTAGGTGACGACCTTTATCTCTTCATCGATGTCGGGAAGTTTGGTGAAAAACTCGGCGTTGGCATAGCTTTGAAGAAGATCGGCAGCAATCGCGTTGCCCGCTTCATAAGCGTCCTTGATCCGGTCAGTGTCGGCCTCGTAGAGGAAGACCTGAGTCTTCAGGACGTCTGCCGCGTCCTTGGCGATGTCCTCATCCGTGCCAAGCGCCAGGTCCAGCAGCACTTCGACCGAAGGCCCGCCTTTCATGTGACCAAGCAATTCAAAGGCGAAGGCCGGCGTGATTTCATCTACCACGACCTCTCCCAGAACGATCTGTTTCAGGAAGCGGGCCTTGACACCCGCAGCACTCGTGGTGCCGGGCAACGTGTTGTAAATAAAGAAGTTGAGGCAATCGTCCCGGTGCGGGCTGTTCGTATCCTTGATGTGTCCGATGACCTCTTCGGTCAAAGCGCCATCATCGATGGGCTTCGGGTTCAACCCTTGTTCTTTTCGTGTTTCGATTTCGGTCAGGTATTCAGTATAAAAGGTCATGGTTCTATCCGCGTCTAGCATTCCGCTTGGCCGGCGACACGATATCCACGCGCCGATCTGCAATTGTATGCTGTAGTATACAATAAAAATCCAAATTCAAGGCGACGGCGTACAGAATTCTGCCGCAAAAAGATAAAATTCCGGCGATCCCTGCGCTGCGCCGACGTAAACGCATCGCATCAAATGCTCAAGGCTGACCCAAATCCCTGCGCTGTATGTCGCACAGCTAAACGGATTCTGTACGCACCCAAGACACATGGCATCCCTGGCGCACGATCATTGACGGATCGCGACACAGCAATCAGGCATTAGGCTGATGAATTCGGGCTTCGGTTCTTTGTGCTGGACGATCAGGTTTGTAAGATAATACTGACGGCTCAACAGGTCGTTGATGCCCCAAGGAACGCCAATGGATTTCAGCAGTCTCACGCTCAGCCCGGCGCTGGCGACCCTGATCTTCTGCCTCACCTGTCTGGCGGGGCATAGTTATCGGCGTGTGTGGAAGGCCGAAGGGCCCATTTATCAATATTGGGTCTTCGGTTTACTTGCGGCGAGCGGCCTTCTGATCCTCGGATTTATTCCGGTCGACCTGCCCGGTTAAGCCGTGTGATCAAGACCGGACCGCTCCAGCATTTTTCGGGCACGTGGGCATTCAAGCCGGTCTTTCAAAGGTGAATCAGGGTCGATTTCCTTGTGGCAAACCAGACATTCATTGCCGTCACCAATGGCGTTAAGACCGCCGCAGCTGCCCTTGATCCGCTTGTTCATAAAGATCACGCCAAGCGACATGCCCAGCGTCACCAAAAGAAGAAACAGAAAAGTCAGCAGGAAAGTGGCCATGTCTGGTGCCTCGTTTGACTTTTGCTAAGCGGTAAGAGCTTCAAACCTGGGACTGAGGTATGTCTTGAAGGCCTGTTGTTCAACGCCGGGGCGACGCTCGATGAACTGAACCGCAATATCCTGCGCTGCCGCAACTTCGAGCCCCTTCTCGCGACCGAGGATAAGCATCGCAGTTGACCACGCATCCGCAAGCATCGCGTTATCTGCAAGCACAGTCGCAGAGGCGGTCTCATGCGTCACGGGGTACCCAGTGGTCGGGTCAATCAAATGCGAAAAGCGCTGACCGTCCACCTCGAAATAGTTGCGGTAGTCGCCGGACGTTGCCAGGCCCATACCAGACAGCCCTACAACACCGGCAAGCGTACGGTCCCCTGGGTTGGGCACTTCGATCCCGATCTGCCAGGCCAACCCATCGGGATTGAGGCCCGCCGCATAAAGATCGCCACCAATTTCGACCATGTAGTCCTTCAGGCCAAAGGCCTCGAGAACCTGACCGATGTGATCGGCGCCATAGCCCTTGCCGATCCCCGCCAGATAGATCTGCGCTTGCGCGTGGCGCTTGGCCATGTGGTCGCCGTTCAGGTTCAATACGTTCTGATGGCCAGCGATCTCCATCGCTTGGGCGACCGCGTCAGAGTTCGGCACAGTTGCCGCACCGGGCGCGCCAAAGCCCCACAATTCGATCAAACCGCCGATGGTTGTGTCAAAGCGTCCTTCACTTGCTTCATGCACCTGTGCGGACGCGTTCATGACGCGCGACAGTTCGGGTGACATCGTCTGTGTCGCGCCACTTGATGCGGCATTGAACCGCGCAATTTCTGACCCATTGTCCCAATTCGAAAGCTTCCGCGTGACATCGGCAAGGGCTGCGTCAATCGCCTCTTTGATCTCGGGCTTGTCCAACGTTCCATCGTGATCTATAGCGACAACATTGTAAGTTGTCCCCATGGAAAAACCTGTAATCTCAATAAGATGAGTGCGGTTTTTACATGCAGCCAAGGCAAGTGTCATGGCGAGAAACGTACGGCGGTGCAATTTGAGTGAGGCGGTCACAGAAAGTCCCCTTCTTGCGCGGTCGCGTTGGCCTTAGACCAATTTGTAAAATCTTCAACCTCAATATGGTCAAAGTCATAAAAAAGCTCTAGCACCGACGCGGCCACACCGTAAGCCAATCGGCCGTAAACGGCTATCATCAACTGAAGGTCTCTAAAGTGAAGCAATTTGTGCTCCGAAAAGGCTTGAACCTGCCGATCTCCGGTGCCCCAAGATCAGACGTAGAGGAGGCCCGCGCCGTCACTTCCGTCGGGCTGCTGGGTGCCGATTACATTGGCCTGAAACCAAGTATTCTTGTTGCAGAGGGCGACGAGGTGGTCGCCGGCACTCCGATCATGATCAACAAGACGATGCCGGAAGCACAGATCGTCGCGCCCGTTTCCGGACAAGTGCGCGCAATCGTCCGTGGCGCGCGCCGCAAGCTGGTCAGTGTGGTGATTGATACGCATGAATCCTCTGCCGCACCCGTGGACTTTTTAAAGGTCGGTGACAGCACCACCCGTGACGGGATTGTCGAGCGGCTGTGCGCGGCCGGTTTGTGGACATCGTTCCGCACACGCCCCTATTCCAAGATCCCTGCACCGGACGGCGCACCAATCGCCATCTACGTGACCGCAACGGATACAGAGCCGTTGGCACCCAACCCACAGATCGCGATCACCGAAGATGCAGAGGCGTTTGAGGCGGGGCTGAAGACAGTTGCCGCACTGACGGACGGCCCGACCTATCTGTGCCAAAGCTCTGATGCCCCCCTACCCGGCAGCAACTTGGCAAGTGTCGAAGCCGTCAATTTCAGCGGTCCGCATCCCGCAGGACTGGCTGGCACTCACATGCATTTTCTGACGCCGCCACAACCCGACCGGTATGTCTGGACGATCGGGTATCAGGATGTGATCGTGATCGGCCGCCTGATGCTGACCGGAACATATGATGCAAGCTGCATCATTGCGCTGGCGGGGCCTGCATGCACAGACCCGCGTCTGGTGCGCACCGTCGCAGGCGCATCGCTCGCAGATCTGTGTGCAGACGATTTTCCCGACTACCCCGTCAGGATGATCTCCGGCTCGGTTCTGAGCGGACGAGCTGGCGCCGGTGACGATGCGTATCTGGGGCGCTACGCCCGACAGGTCACGCTGATCGAAGAGGACAAGACGCAGATCCCGATGGGATGGATCCGCCCGATGATTTCCAAATACGCGGTCCAACCCGTTCTTGGGTCTGCCCTCGCCAAGCGGACCTTCCCACTGACCTCGAACCTGAACGGCGGTCGCCGCGCCATGGTTCCGCTGGGCACGTTCGAAGAGCTGATGCCGCAGGATTTTCTGCCTACACAATTGCTGCGCGCCTTGCTGGTAATGGACACTGATCAAGCCCAGCTTCTGGGGGCGCTTGAACTGGATGAAGAGGATCTTGGCCTCGTTGGCTTTGCCTGTCCCGCCAAGTACGAGTATGGGATCGCCCTGCGCGATTGCCTCGCAAAAATCGAGAAAGAAGGGTAAGTTATGGGGCTTCGCAACTTCTTCGACAGGATCGAGCCGCAATTCACCAAAGGCGGCAAGTGGGAGCGTTATTTCCCCATCTACGAGATGGTAGAGAGCTTTCTCTACACGCCCAAGACCGTCACGACCGCGGCACCGCACGCGCGATCATACATCGATATGAAGCGGATCATGACCTACGTCGTTCTGGCGACGGTCCCATGCATTCTGATGGCACTGTACAATACCGGGTACCAGACAAACCTCGCGATTGCAGAATTTGGCCCCTCGGGCTGGCGCGCAGCCATCATCGGCGGTCTGGGGATCGGGTTTAACCCGCTCAATCCCCTCGCGAACATGCTGCATGGGCTTTTGTACTTCCTGCCCATCTACATTGTGACATTGGTGGCCGGTGGCATCTTCGAAGTCATTTTCGCAACCGTGCGCAAACACGAGGTGAACGAGGGCTTTCTTGTCTCGTCCATGCTCTACGCGCTGATCCTGCCCGCAACGACGCCGCTCTGGCAGGTGGCCCTCGGCATCATCTTTGGCGTGGTGATCGGCAAGGAAGTCTTTGGCGGCACGGGCAAGAACTTCCTCAACCCGGCCCTGACCGGTCGGGCGTTCCTGTACTTTGCCTATCCCGCCCAACTGTCCGGTGACAGTGTCTGGGTGCCCGTCGACGGGTTTACCGGGGCCACCGCTCTGGCCGTCAGCGCGTCTGATGGGTTCCAGGAACTGGCCGCACGCGGCATGACCTGGTGGGACAGTTTCCTGGGCTTTGTGCCGGGGTCTTTGGGCGAAACATCGACACTGGCGGCCTTGCTGGGTCTTGCCTTCCTGCTGGCGACAAAAATCGCCAATTACCGAATGGTGCTGGGCTGTCTTGGCGGGATGATCGGCTTCTCGCTCCTGCTGAATGCGATAGGGTCCGACACCAACCCGATGTTCGCCCTGCCGTGGTATTGGCACCTTGTGCTGGGTGGCTATGCCTTCGGCCTTGTCTTTATGGTGACGGAGCCGGTTTCGGGTGCCCATACCAATATGGGGCGCTACATTTACGGTGCGCTGATCGGTGTCATGGTTGTGATGATCCGGGTGATCAACCCTGCCTTCCCCGAGGGTATGATGCTGGCCATCCTGTTCGGAAACGTATTTGCGCCGCTTATCGACCACTTTGTCGTGCAGGCGAACATCAAGCGGAGGGCGAAGCGCCATGTCTGATCAAGACCCGCAAAACACACCCAAGGGACCTATCGGGCGTTTCCTTGCCCTACCCCCCGACTCGGTCGGCAAGACCATCTTTGTTGCTGTCGCCGTCTGCCTCGTGGCGTCCATGATCGTGTCATCAGCCGCAGTCGCGCTGCGTCCTGCACAGGCCGTGAACGCGCTGAAGGACAAACAGGTCAACATTCTGCAGGTCGCCGGCATCCACGATCCCGACGCTGACGTGATCAAGGCGTTCTCGGTGTTCGAACCTCACGTGCTGGAGCTCGCAACGGGGCAATTCTCGGATGCGTTCGATCCTGCCACCTTTGATGACCGTGCAGCTGCCGACGATCCGGCAACGTCGCAAGCGCTCGAAAACGATCCCGCCGGCATCGGTCGCCTGTCTGACTATGTCACTGTCTATCTGCTGCGCGACGATGCGGGCGAGATCGACAAGGTCATCCTGCCCATCCACGGCTACGGCCTGTGGTCCACGCTCTATGGCTTCATCGCGCTCGAGGAAAACGGCAACGACATCTTCGGGCTGCAATTCTACGATCACGCGGAAACACCGGGCCTGGGGGCCGAGGTCGACAACCCACGCTGGCGGGCGCTGTGGAACGGTGCCCGGCTGCGCGATGACGCAGGCGCGCTTCAAATCACGGTGGCCAAGACTGCACCGGCGGCAGGCGACGAATACCACATCGACGCACTGGCAGGCGCAACGCTGACCTCGGTTGGCGTCGATAACCTGATCAAATTCTGGATGGGCGAGGCTGGATATGCCCCGTTCCTTGAAAATCTCAAAGCGGGAGGCATCTGATGGCTCATAAACGCAAAGACATGCTGATCGACCCACTGGTCGACAACAACCCGATCACGTTGCAGGTGCTTGGCATCTGTTCGGCATTGGCGGTGACATCGTCCCTGCAGGTCGCCTTGGTGATGACCATCGCCGTGACCTTGGTCACCGGGTTTTCGTCGATGTTCATCTCGATGATCCGCAACCACATCCCCAGCTCCATCCGCATCATCGTGCAGATGGTGATCATCGCCTCGCTCGTGATCCTGGTGGACCAGGTGCTCAAGGCTTACGCCTTTGAAATCTCCAAAACCCTTTCGGTCTTCGTCGGCCTGATCATCACCAATTGCATCGTGATGGGCCGCGCAGAAGCGTTCGCCATGAAAAACCCGCCGCTCGACAGCTTCATTGACGGGGTCGGGAACGGGCTGGGCTACGGGCTTATCCTGATGCTGGTCGGCTTCATTCGCGAGCTGTTCGGCTCGGGGAGCCTGTTCGGCATCACGGTGCTGCCAACAGTCAACAATGGCGGATGGTACGTGCCCAACGGCATGTTGCTGTTGCCACCTTCGGCCTTCTTCATCATCGGCCTGATCATCTGGGCCTTCCGCGCATGGAAACCCAAGCAGGTCGAAGAGCGCGAATACAAAATCCAGACGATGGAGGCCCATTGATGGAGAACTATCTCGCCCTCGCCGTCAAAGCGATCTTTGTCGAAAACCTTGCCCTGTCGTTCTTCCTTGGCATGTGCACGTTCATCGCGGTGTCCAAGAAGATTTCGACAGCCATCGGGCTTGGGATTTCGGTTATGGTCGTGCAGTCGATCACGGTGCCCGCCAACAACCTGATCCTGACCTATCTGCTCGCCCCCGGCGCGCTGGCATGGGCCGGGTTCGGTGAGGTTGATCTGACCTTTCTCGGCCTGATCTCCTATATCGGGGTGATCGCCGCGCTGGTGCAAATCCTCGAGATGGTGCTCGATAAGTACTTCCCGCCGCTCTACAACGCGCTGGGTGTGTTCCTGCCCCTGATCACCGTGAATTGCGCCATCCTGGGTGGGTCGCTGTTCATGGTGGAACGCGGCTACGATTTCGGCGAAAGCGTCACCTACGGCGTCTCGTCCGGGTTTGGCTGGGCGCTTGCCATCACGGCCATGGCGGGCGTGCGCGAAAAGCTGAAATACTCTGACATCCCCGACGGCCTGCAGGGCCTCGGCATCACCTTCATCACCGCGGGCCTCATGGCCATGGCGTTCATGTCGTTCTCCGGCGTGAAACTGTAAGGGGCGATTGTTATGGCAACCTTTGGTCTTGGTATTCTTCTGTTCACGTTGATCGTGCTGGCGCTGGTGACAATCATCCTCGCCGCCCGGTCCAAGCTTGTCTCAAGCGGCAATGTGAACATCACCATCAATGGCGAAAAGACGATCTCGGTGCCCGCTGGTGGCAAGCTCCTGCAAACCCTGGCCGAGCAAAAACTCTTCGTTCCCTCAGCCTGCGGTGGTGGCGGCACCTGTGCCCAATGCCGTGTCCGCATCCACTCCGGCGGCGGGTCCATCCTGCCCACCGAAGAAAGCCACATCACCAAGCGTGAAGCCTCCTGTGGCGACCGCCTGTCCTGTCAGGTTGCTGTCAAGCAGGACATGGAAGTCGAGGTGCCCGAAGAGGTGTTCGGCGTCAAGAAGTGGGAATGCACGGTCCGCTCCAACGAAAACGTTGCGACGTTCATCAAGAACCTCGTGCTGGAACTGCCTGAAGGCGAGGATGTGAACTTTCGGGCGGGTGGCTACATTCAGATCGAAGCACCCACGCATTCCCTGAGCTACACCGATTTCGACGTACAGGACGAGTACCGAGAGGATTGGGACAAATTCAATCTGTGGCAATACAAATCAAGCGTGCCAGAGCCGATTGAACGGGCCTATTCGATGGCCAACTATCCCGAGGAAAGAGGGCTGATCATGCTCAATGTCCGGGTGGCCTCACCGCCTCCGGGATCGGATGTCCCCCCCGGTCAGATGTCGTCCTACATCTTCAACCTCAAACCCGGCGACAAGGTCACGATTTCCGGTCCGTTTGGCGAGTTTTTTGCCCGCGATACGCAAAAGGAAATGGTTTTCGTCGGCGGCGGCGCAGGCATGGCGCCCATGCGCAGCCACATCTTTGATCAGCTCAAACGCCTGAAGAACCGCGATCGTAAGATTACGTTCTGGTACGGCGCGCGGTCCAGAAAAGAGATGTTCTTTGTCGAGGATTTCGACGAGCTAGCCAAAGAATTTCCGAACTTTACTTGGCACGTCGCCCTCTCGGATGCACTGCCGGAGGATGAATGGTCAGGATACACGGGCTTCATCCACAATGTCCTGCATGACGAATACCTCAAGGATCACCCCGCACCAGAAGACTGCGAATATTACATGTGTGGTCCTCCAATCATGAACTCATCCTGCATCAACATGCTGATGGACCTTGGCGTTGATCGCGAAGATATCATGCTGGATGATTTTGGAGGCTAGTGGGCTTGCCCCCGCCGCGTGGGGAGTGGGCGTGGATACTGGCCAATACATCACGGATACCTTCAGTCGCCACATTGTCCGCTGGGCTATGTGGAACGACCAAAAGGTGCCGCTCGTTTTGGATGCGATGAACATGGCGGTCACACCGCGCAGTGTGCCCGGGTCGCCATACAAGTCGAGTGCGTTGCATGGGGCTACCCCCTCGCGTCACCTTTCCGCCTTGGGCTATGAGTCTCCGACCAGATGGAAAGGAACCGCCGCTGACAGGCAGGCGTCTCCATACCCATAACCGCGCATACAACCGGGGAAACTCCAACTCGACTATTTCGGCTGGGCTTTAGGGTCTTCTTGTTGGATATGGTCTGGAGTATAGCCCACGAAAGACAATGGAAGTCGCAGATGGAAAAGACATTCAACGCCGCCGAGACCGAACCGCGCATATACAAGATGTGGGAAGATTCAGGCGCGTTTGCTGCCGGGGCCAATGCCAAACCCGGCGCGGACACATTTTGCATCCAACTGCCCCCGCCCAATGTGACCGGCTTTCTGCATGTGGGCCACGCGTTTAACCACACGCTCATGGACATGCTGACCCGTTGGAAGCGGATGCAGGGATATGATGTCCTGTGGCAGCCCGGGCTGGATCACGCGGGTATCGCGACGCAGTTGATGGTCGAAAAACAGATGGCCGCGGACGGAGAGAACCGCAAACGATCCGAGATGCCCCGGGACGAGTTCATCTCGAAAGTCTGGGAGTGGAAAGCGGACAAGGGGGGCGTGATCGAACAGCAGGCGCGTCGCCTGGGCGACAGTATGGATTGGGAACGCTCGGCCTTCACCATGTCCGGGGCTGCAAGCGCACCCGCGACGGAGAAGCCCGGTAACTTCCATGACGCGGTGCTCAAAGTCTTTGTGCAGATGTACAACGACGGCCTGATCTATCGTGGCAAACGACTGGTCAACTGGGACCCGCATTTTGAAACGGCAATTTCCGATCTCGAAGTCGAGAACAACGAAGTTGACGGCCATATGTGGCACTTCAAATATCCGCTCGCGGATGGGCAAACCTATGAATATGTCGAGAAGGACGAAGACGGCAACGTCACCCTCCGCGAAATGCGCGACTACATCTCAATTGCCACGACTCGACCGGAAACCATGCTGGGCGACGGCGCTGTCGCTGTGCATCCCGATGACACGCGCTACGCCCCTATTGTCGGCAAGCTGTGCGAAATCCCGGTCGGCCCCAAGGAACACCGCCGCCTGATCCCGATCATCACCGATCGCTACCCCGATCCGGATTTCGGGTCCGGTGCGGTCAAGATCACCGGCGCGCATGACTTCAACGACTACGAAGTTGCGAAGCGCGGCAACATCCCGATGTACAACCTGATGGACACCAAGGCGCACATGCGCGACGACGGTGAACCATATGCTACAGCGGCCGCCACGGCACAGCGCATTGCGCGGGGTGAAGAGGGCTTCGACGAAGGCAAAGTTGCCGCGATGAACCTTGTCCCCGATGAATACCGGGGCCTCGACCGGCTTGAGGCGCGCGCGCGCATCGTCGCGGACATTACGGCAGAGGGGAACGCGGTTATAGTCGCAAACCCGGCGCTTGAGGCCGCCGATAGCGATCAGCCTGAACTGCCAAAGACGATCCCTTTCGTAGAGGCCAAAAAAATCATGCAACCCTTCGGCGACCGCTCCAAAGTGGTCATCGAACCGATGCTGACCGACCAGTGGTTCGTGGACTCGTCCAAAATCGTCCAACCCGCGCTGGACGCCGTCCGCGAAGGCCGGGTCAAGATCATGCCCGAGTCAGGCGAAAAGGTGTTTTACCACTGGCTAGAAAACATCGAACCCTGGTGTATCTCGCGGCAGCTGTGGTGGGGGCATCAGATCCCAGTTTGGTTCGGACCTTCTGTTACACCACAAGGTGGGCTCTCTGCGCAAAATCAATTGCAGTTCTGCGCACCTAACTATGAAGCGGCAGTGGAAATAGCCAAGGCAAAGT
The DNA here is from genome assembly GCF_947496075.1 of uncultured Tateyamaria sp. Classification (GTDB taxonomy): domain Bacteria; phylum Pseudomonadota; class Alphaproteobacteria; order Rhodobacterales; family Rhodobacteraceae; genus Tateyamaria. The sequence continues at coordinate 163,193 of NZ_CANMBJ010000003.1, read as the reverse complement.
ACAAAGAACTCTTGGGCTACGAAGTCGAAATCGACGAATTCCAAATGATCGAAGGCGACTACGCTAAAGGAATAAAAGAGGCAGGGCATCATGTCGCTACCGCGGACGCTTTATGGCATCCTGCCGATGATGGTCGCATCATAGAAGTCTATATCTCTCGGGATGAAGACGTCCTCGACACCTGGTTCTCCTCCGGCCTTTGGCCTTTTGGCACGCTCGGCTGGCCCGCTGACGATCCGGCGATGAAATACTTCCCTGGCGATGTGCTCATCACCGGGCAGGATATTCTGTTTTTCTGGGTCGCGCGCATGATGATGATATCGCAGGCCGTCCTGCAAGATGATCCGTTCCACACCGTCTACCTCCACCAGCTTGTCCGCGACGCGAAGGGCGAGAAGATGTCGAAGACGCGCGGCAACGTCATCGACCCGCTCGATATGATTGACGCCTATGGCGCAGACGCGCTCCGCTTTTCCAACGCACAAATGGCGGCTTTGGGCGGTGTTCTGAAAATCAGCGAAGACCGGATCAAGGGCTACCGCAACTTCGGCACAAAGCTGTGGAACGCGTTCAGCTTCGCCGATCACTACCAGATCCCCTATCCGGGCAACGCGGCCCGGCCCGAAGCCACGCAGACGCTCAACAAGTGGATCATCGGCGAAACTGGCAAGGTTCGCGAGGCCGTCGATGCGGGCATGGACAGCTACCGGTTCAACGATGCGGCCGACGCGCTTTACGCGTTCACTTGGGGCAAAGTCTGCGACTGGTATCTGGAGTTTTCCAAACCCATCCTGCAAGGCGATGATGCGGCCGCCAAGGCCGAGACCGAACAGACTCTGCGCTGGGTACTTGATCAATGCCTGATCATGCTACACCCGATCATGCCGTTCATCACTGAAGAGCTCTGGGGGCTGGCGGGCAGCCGGACCAAAATGCTCATCCACGCCGATTGGCCGGAATACGGGACGGAACTGGTCGACGTTGATGCAGACCGCGAAATGAACTGGGTGATCGGGCTAATCGAAAGCATCCGTTCTGCGCGCGCGCAAGTCCATGTGCCGGCGGGCGCAAAAGTGCCATTGCTTGTCATGGGACTAGAGACCAAGGGACAATCGGCCTGGGACAACAACGCGGCACTGATCCAGCGTCTGGCCCGGATCGAAAGCCTGGAACACGTGGACAGTTTCCCCAAAGGCTGCGTCACAATTCCCACGGATGGCGGGACCTTTGGGATTCCGCTGGAAGGGTTGATTGACGTGGGCTCGGAAATTGCGCGTTTGGAAAAGACGATGCAGAAGCTGGGCAAAGAACTGGGCGGGCTGCGTGCCCGGCTGAACAACCCGAAATTCGTGGCCTCGGCGCCGGATGAGGTGGTCGCAGAAGCCAAGGAAAACCTGCGCCTGCGCGAAGGGGAAGAGGCTGAAATGAAAGCGGCCATCGCCCGACTTCAGGAACTCGGCTAAAAACAGCAAGGGGCGGTTCAAGGACCGCCCCACGTCTTTACTCGTCCAATCAAATCGCCGCCGCAGGTGTCTTGGGCGTACAACTATTGGACTATATAGCCTACGGAAAACAGATTGATCCCCGTTCACCGCAGCGGCCCAAAATCTGAAGGAAGAACGCTGATCCGACAGCCGTCCACCTGCAGCGAAGGTCTGCTTCCCGACCACCGTACCAAGAAGGCTAGAGAGACATTGTTTCGAGCTTGAGCCAGTAACGTGTGTACCGCACCCGGCGCGGTCTTGTTGAACCAGTCGACATACCGGTCCATCTCGTTTGGAACCTGCGCTGATGGCGGTGCCTCAAAATGCACGACCGGCCGATCAAGGCGGCCCGACACAATTTGCATTGCGTCTTCATGCCGCCGATAGGCTCCGACCGTTTCCAAACGCCGCTCATGGGACAAGAGCATCTCGTGTCACCGGAACAAGGTCTCATGCGTGAGCAGCTCAGCATAGGTGGAGTAGACATCGACCATCATCTCGGCCACGCCCTGCTCACGTGGTTTGCTCGGATACTTGTCCGGCGCCAAACCAAGTTGTCGGCGGAGCGAGGATTGTACGCTGAGCCGGTCGAGCATCTCACCTTCGATGGCACTGGTCTTCATGGCTTCATCGCTCAGCAGGTCGATGCGAAGCTGATCACGCTCCGATGGGCTGACATATTGTGGACGGCACCCAGAACTTCGCCCGATGACAGTAGGAAACGCTGCTCAAGCGGCGCCAGTGCCGCCGCGTCATACCGGAAGTTCGGCCAACCAGGTTTCTGCCAGTTCCATAGCATGAGTTATAGAAGTCAATCCTATAACTCATGTCCAACTTCTGTCATCGCCCCCCAACCAATTGAAAACGGAACAACCCAAGCCTTTTCCGCCTGAGACTATTTTCCCGTGTCCTCAACGACAAGATCAAGCTCTGGTAAGTCTTGCAAAGTCTGCAAATCGAACGTCGCCAGAAACGTCTCTGTCGTCACGAAGGTATTTGGCACACCCGGCCTGGGCGCTCTTGGCCCGCTCGCAATCAGATCCTTCTAGCGCAGCCGAGACAGAAGATCGTGACTGCCGCGTCCGCGCCCTTGGCGCGAAGTTTTGAAGCCACGGCCCGAAGTGCTTTCTCCCTTTGAGCCAATTCTCGTGAAATTCCGATCGCGTCTTCGATCTAATCAAGGAGGTGCTTCTGAATTTTCAGCTCGGCCCCATGCACGTCCGCAACCAGGTCCCGCAACATCGCTTTCGTGAGGCCATGTGCCGAAACTGGCAAGATCGTTTTCCAGTTCTGCGCACGCGCCAAGACTGCATCACCGAAACACATCCCGCAAGCGGCCCATGTGTGATTGCATGGTCGGCCCCGGCCCGTATCCAGTCTGCCACCTCATCCTCAAAGTTTGGGCCGAGAAAGTCCTTCAGGCTCGTGCGCAAATCCCAGCCATTCAGTCGAAGCCGCCCGGCATCTCGCCACAATGCCAACAAGTCGCCGTGAGCAACGACACCACGGCCAACGCGCCACTGGTCGAAGGCAGCGTAGAGGAAGATCGGCGTGGTGCAGGCGTAAATCCTTGCCTCGGGCGGCAATCCGGCCAGCAGCTCGTTCAATGGCCACGCCCGGGTACAGGTGCGCCTCCAGCCAAGGATGAGGAAATAGTGTTTCAGGCGCATGGGCGTCACTCTTTGGCAAACAGATGCGGTTGGGCCGGTTTCAATCCACCCGCGATGTCCCGCGCACGCAGTTCGCACTCTGCATGGGACATATCTCACATCAGGACATCAGCCTAATGCGGGGACTTTGCCGCCGTTTGCGATGCGGTCCGCGACATCACCGAGGTCATAGCCCGCCGCTGCCGTCGCGATCAGAATATCAGACGTAGCGTGGGTGCACGCCACATGGAAAGCCCATAGCATCGCCAAGCGCGTGCCGGTGCGACAGTAGGCCAGCAGCGGGTGCGGTCCGTCCTGAAGCGCTGTCGCAAAGGCGGTCACGTCGTCATCGATGATCTGTCCAGATGTCACTGGGATGGTGCACGCTTCGAGCCCAGCCGCTTCTGCAGCGGCTGCGATCTCGGCAAAACCGGGCTGGTCTGTCCCTTCCCCGTCGGGGCCGTTGTAGATGATTGTCTTGAAGCATGCTGCCTTGATCGCTGCCATATCCGCGAGATGGATCTGAGGGCTGACCGTCAGGACGTCGGTGATCTTTTTCATGTCCATCTGAGGCATCCCCTTTCGGCGCTACAACGCGTTGATCGGGACCTTGAGCATCGGGTTGCCATCCGCATCGGTCGGCACCTCGCCTGCGCGCATATTTACTTGCAGCGACGGAATGATAAGCTTGGGCATGTCCAGTTGCGCATCACGTTCGGTGCGGAACTTAATAAATTCCCTCTTTGTCTTGCCGTCGCCAACGTGGATGTTGTGCGCCTTCTCTTCGCCCACAGTAGTTTCCCATGCGATGTCTCGGCCACCCGGGCCGTAGTCGTGACACATGAACAGGCGCATGTCGTCGGGCAGCGCCAACACCTTCTGTATGCTATCAAAAAGCTCGCCCGCGTCCCCGCCGGGAAAGTCCGCACGTGCCGATCCGCCGTCGGGCATAAAAAGAGTATCACCCACGAAGGCGGCGTTGCCTATGACATGCACCATGCAGGCCGGGGTATGGCCCGGCGTAGCCATGGCAAAGCCCTGCATGTTGCCGACCCGGTAGGTATCGCCGTCCTCGAACAGTGCATCAAACTGGCTGCCATCGCGCTGGAACTCGGTGCCTTCGTTAAACACCTTCCCGAACGTGTCCTGCACCACCATGATTTTTGACCCGACGCCGATCTTGCCGCCCAGCCGCTGCTGGATATAGGGCGCTGCACTCAGGTGATCAGCATGGACGTGGGTTTCGATGATCCACTCCAGCGTGCCACCCATCTCGGTGACGCGCGCGATCATGGTGTCTGCATGCCCGGAGGTGATCCGCCCGGCGGCGTAGTCGATGTCCATGACGCTGTCGATGATGGCGCAGGCACCCGAGGTCGGATCCTTGGCGATGTAGCTGATGGTGTTGGTGGATTCGTCAAAAAATGCCTCGACCAGTGGTGTGGTATCCATGTCTACGGGATAGGATGTCATGCGATGTCCTCCGATGTGCATGTTTTGGTGGGCGTCACGGCGCGACCTTGTTCCGTGCGATTGGTGCGAGCAGTCGGCGCAGGCCGAACCCAGCAACCACCGCCACCAGGAACAACGCAACCTCCCATCGCCCGGTGCCGAGCGCCGGAATGGCCGCGCCAGGGCAGAACCCCGCGATGCCCCAGCCGATGCCGAAGAGGGCAGACCCGCCGACCAGTTTCCCGTCAATCTCAGTGCCTGTAGGCACCTGGAACCGCCCTCCGAACAGCGGCGCGTCCCGCCGCCACACCAGCCGGTAACCAACGAAGGTGACCACCAGAGCGCCACCCATGACAAAGGCAAGGCTGGAGTCCCACGTGCCAACCAGGTCAAAGAAATTAAGAACCTTGGCCGGGTCCATCATGCCGGAAATCGCAATTCCGGTGCCAAAAACAATCCCTGTGACTAGGGCAAACAGGAGTTTCATCGCTTACCCTCCCAACACGTGACGAATGACAAAAACAGTGATGGCCGCCGTCGCCATGAACGTCGGAACGGCCACCAGCGACCGGACGGACAGGCGCGACAAACCGCAGACCCCGTGGCCGGACGTGCACCCGGACCCAAGGCTTGCGCCAAGCCCAACGATGACACCGCCCACAACGATCATTGCCGGGCTGATGGGTACGTTAATCGCGGGCATCTCGCCCGTGGTGACAAAGATCAATCCGGGCGCAAGGATCATGCCCACCATCAGGGCAAGACGCCACGACAGCTCCTCCCGGTTCTCGAAGAACACGGCACCTGACAGGATGCCCGTTGCGCCAAAAATGCGCCCAAGCCCCAGCATCAGAAGGACTGCACCAAGGCCGATGGCAAGCCCGCCGCCAAAAGACAGGACGGGTGTAAACGCGGTCTCCATGTCAGCAGTCCCGGCAGGTCTTGAGCCCGAGGATCGAATAGATCGGGCACATTTTCAGCGTCGATGTGGCCAACATCACGATGCCGATCGCCGCAGCACCATATTTGAACAGGGGCGCCGCAAAGAGCGGCAGACCGCTCAGAAATGCGATGTACAAAAGACCAACGCCCAAGCCAGCGCGAAAAATGCGGTCAACAGTTCCAACGTTCACAGTCATGCCAAGTCCTCCAGCGCGTTCATTCTGTTCTCAGGATACTGGCTTGGTTCCCGCACTTCAGTGATATTGTCACCAAACTGGAAAGGATTTCCGGGGTTCAGGTGCTGTCTGCAATCGCGCGCAGGCCTTCAAGCTCTTTCAAGATGATGTGTCCGCGCGTCTGCTGGATCAGCCCGCGTTTGGAAAAGTCCTGCAACACGCGCGAGATGACCTCGCGTGCTGTGCCAAGTTCGCTGGCAAGCTGTTGGTGTGTCGCGGAAATCTGCGTGTTGTTCCCAGCCAATGCAATCAGCCGTTCAGCCAACCGCACGTCGATGCGGCCAAAGGCGACATCATCAACCACACGCAAAAGATCAATCAACCGGCGCGAATAGGCTGCGAACACAAAGCTGCGAAATGCGGGTTCTTCGGCGACCAATCGGTCAAAGGCGGGGCGCGGAAGGATCACAGCCACAACATCCGTCTCTGCCGTGCCTTCGGCATTGTATGCCTCTTCGGCCAACATGCAGGCGGTCGTCAGAACGCAGCTTTCCCCGGCCTCAACCCGGTAGAGCACGATGTCTCGGCCACTCTCGGATGATTGCGACACACGGATGGTGCCATCAACCAGGAACAACAGGTTGTCTGGGATATTGTCAGGACCAAACACCGTCTTGCCGGCCTGCAGGCGCACAGTGCGCGCGCTGTCCAAGAGCCGGTCGCGCACAGTGCGCGGCAATGCCGCCGTTCCCTGAAATCGCTCTGTCCAGTCGCCGATGCCCATTGTTCCATGATCCCCGTGTTCGCTGGTCGCCCGTACGTGTGCACGTCCCCGCTTGCGATATGGCCCATGCCGCAGCGTCTTGCCACAGAAGATAAATACATTAATATTCGAATATAAGAATTATAAGGAGGGCATCAATGCGCCAGACACGTCGCTCGTTTCTGCAAAGCGCGGCCACAGTTCCGTTTGCGTGGGTCTTGCCTCGCATTGCCTGCGCCGATGTATCCCTTGGATCCGCGACCCTCACCACTGTCAGTGACGGCAGCCTGACGTTGCCTGGAAGTTTCATCTTTGAACCCATGCCCAAGGACGAACTGGCTCCCATCCTGAAAGATTACGGTATCTCGGACGACCGGTTGACACCTGAATGCAACCTCGCGCTTTACCGCGATGGAACAAACACCGTGCTCTTCGACGTGGGCTCCGGTCCGGACTTCATGCCAACTGCGGGCGCTATCCTCGACAGTCTTGATGCCGCCGGGCTCACGCTCGAGGACATCACCCATGTCGTGTTCACCCACGCCCACCCCGATCACATCTGGGGCCTCCTCGACGAATTCGACGAACCGCTGTTCTACGACGCTACCTACATGATGGGCCGGGCCGAATGGGACTATTGGTGGGACCCCGAAACCGTGGACACCATCGGGGACGCCCGCGCCGCCTTTGCCGTGGGCGCCAAGCGCCGGATGGAGGTGATTGAGGACAGTGTACAGCTTTTTGACGACGGGGAAGAGATCCTGCCCGGCATCGCTGCATTGTCGACCCCCGGCCACACGCCCGGTCACATGAGCTTTGAACTGCGCAATGGATCAGACAGCGCGCTGGTCATTGGGGACGCCATCGGCAATCACCACGTGGCCTTTCGCAAGCCGGAATGGATCAGTGGTTCGGATCAGGACGGCGCCATGGCGGCGGCCACGCGCAAGGTTCTGTTCGACCGGATCACATCCGAGCAGATGCAGATCATCGGCTTCCACCTGCCGCAAGGCGGCATGGGCCGCGTGGACACGGATGCAGAGGGGTACGTGTTCGTGCCGGGTGACGCATGATGCGCTGGCTGTTTCTTTTTGCGGCACTCATCCCCCTGCCCGCTCGCGCCAGCGAGGATATCGCGGACCAGTACCCCGGCTCATTGCTCTATTCCAAACCGGTAGAGGTTATCCCGCATGTCTGGTCCGCCATCGGAGCCACAGCCCCGCCGACCTACGAGAACAGTGGCCACAACAACAACCTCAGCTTCATCGTTACCGGCGACGGTGTTGTCGTGATCAATGGCGGGGCGGCCTATCTGTTGGCCAAGGCGCTGCATGACGAGATCAAGGTGATTACCGACCAGCCCGTGAAACTCATCATCGATGAAAATGGCCAGGGCCACGCGATGCTGGGCAATTCCTACTGGGCCGAACAAGGCGTGCCAATCCTCGCCCATGTCGATGCCGCGCACGAGATTGAGGAAAACGGGCACCGTATCCTCGAAGGCATGAAACGCTACAACCGCGACAAGGCCGAGGGCACCTTTGTCGCACCACCCACACAGACGTTCGAGGATAAGGAGATCATCGAGATAGGCGATTTCAGGATTGAGGTGCTGCACCTGGGTCCCGCACATGGCCCCGGTGATACGCAGGTCTGGCTGCCCGAGCAAAGCCTTGTGATCGCGGGTGACATGGCGTTCCACGAACGGATGCTGCCGATTTTTGCCGACACGATGACGGCCGACTGGATCGACACGTGGGAGTGCTGCTTCGAGGCGCTGAACGCCACCTATGTGATCCCCGGCCACGGCCACCCCACCAACATGGATCAGGTCCGCCGCTACACGCGTGACTACCTTGTCTACCTGCGGCAACAGATCGGAGCGCATTTGGACGCGGGCGGTGACCTGGCCGACGCTTACTATGTCGACCAGTCGCCCTACGCCCATCTTGATACCTTTGACGAGTTGGCCACCAAGAACGCAGGCCGCGTCTATGAACAGATGGAGTTCGAATAAGCTCCGTTCGTTTGCGATGAGTCAAAGCGGGCAAGCCGCAATGCTGGCACAGCACGAACAAGCAGACGAAGACAGGAGCGTATGGTGCTGGAATCCCTGATTGACCGTTTCGGTGATCCGGCAGTGATGTGTGCGGCCGGCCTGTTCGTCGGACTTCTCTTTGGGGCTGCGGCCCTGCATTCCAGATTTTGCTTGCGCGCCGCCGCGGTCGAGGTGTCAGAGGGTAAGCCTGGCCCCCGCCTCGCAATCTGGTTGGTGGCGTTCTTTGCCGCATTGGTCGCGGTACAGGCCACGATCCTTACCGGCACACTGGATACCAGCGACGCCCGCCAACTGGCGGCGACTGGCAGTCTGTCGGGCGCAATCATTGGCGGGCTGATGTTTGGTGCGGGCATGATCCTTGCCCGCGGGTGCGTCAGCCGACTTCTGGTTTTATCCGCCACAGGGAACCTGCGGGCCATCGTGACGGGGCTTGTCGTGACAATCGTGGCGCAGGCAGCGCTCAGCGGCGCGCTGTCTCCGGTGCGGGAAGCGCTCGCTTTAGTGTCGACCGTTCCCGGTGGGTCTGCCCGCAGTGTTACGGCCATGATGGGAATGGGATTGGCCACGCTGACCACTGTCGCCGCGGTCGCCTTTGTGGTTTCTGTAGTCTTTGGCCGCCTGCACCGCGTGCCCTTGTCAGAACTTGCTGCTGCTGCCCTCGTCGGCGTCGCCGTCTGTATCGGGTGGGCGGCGACATATGCCATCTCTCAAGTGTCATTCGAGGTGATCACGGTGCAATCTGTCACCTTCACCGGCCCTTCCACCGACACGCTCATGGCGCTCGTTGCTGCCCCTAACGTGATCCCCAGCTTCGGCCTGGGCCTTGTCCCGGGTGTGTTCGTTGGCGCCCTTCTTGCAGCGCTCATCAAGGGTGAGGCGCGTGTTCAACGCTTTGATGCAGACACTCCGATGGAGCGCTATCTCGTCGGCGGTGTCCTCATGGGCTTTGGCAGTATGCTTGCAGGTGGCTGCGCGGTCGGCGCGGGCATGGCCGGCGGATCCATCATGGCGCTGACGGCGTGGGTCGCGGTCTTCTGCATGTGGCTTGGCGCAATGATCACGCATCGCTGGATGGCGTCACGCTCTCAACGGGTTCAATCGGCCTGAACAGTTCTACTGTGCGGCCATCGGCCGACGGGCGAGCTGACACTTGGTCCATAATTCTTCAAGGGCGGCCACCAACCGTTCCACATCCGCTTCGCTGTGCACGGGCGATGGCGTGATGCGCAAGCGTTCTGTCCCCGCGGGGACAGTGGGGTAGTTGATGGGTTGGATATAGATCCCGTGGTCTCTGAGCAGCGTGTCCGAGATGAATTTGCACTTCACCGGATCAGCCACCATCACCGGGATGATGTGACTTAGATTGTCGATGTGCGGCAGTCCGATCTTATCCAGCCGTGCGCGCACTTGCGCGACCCGCGCCTGTTGGGCTGCACGCTCGGTGGTACTTTGTTTCAGATGCCGGATGGACGCCACAGCCCCTGCCGCGACAGCAGGCGGCAAGGCAGTGGTAAAGATGAACCCGCTGGCAAAGGACCGAACGAAATCGCACAGTTCAGCCGAGGCCGCGATGTACCCGCCCATGATGCCAAAGGCTTTGCCCAAGGTCCCTTCGATCACCGTCAACCGATCCATCAAGCCTTCGCGCTCGGCCACACCGCCACCGCGCGGGCCGTAGAGACCTACGGCGTGCACCTCGTCCAGATAGGTCATTGCGTTGTAGCGATCAGCTAGATCACAAATTTTGGCAATGGGGGCGATATCCCCGTCCATGGAATAGACGCTCTCGAACGCGATCAACTTGGGGGCGTTGGCAGGCAGCGCGGCCAACTTCGCCTCAAGATCAGCAACATCGTTGTGCTTCCAGATTACCTTGTGCGCGCGGCTATGGCGGATGCCCTCGATCATGGAGGCATGGTTCAATTCGTCCGACAACACGATACAGCCGGGAATACGCGACGCGAGTGTGCCCAACGCAGCCCAGTTCGACACGTAGCCAGAGGTGAAAAGCAGCGCCGCCTCTTTCCCATGCAGATCTGCCAGTTCTGCTTCAAGCAATACGTGGTCGCGGGTCGTGCCCGAGATATTGCGCGTACCACCGGCCCCTGCCCCGGTACGGTCAAGCGCTTCGTGCATGGCGTCCAAAACGACGGGATGCTGGCCCATGCCCAGATAGTCGTTGGAACACCAGATCGTCACCTTGCCCGGCCCGTTATGGCAGGTGGCTGCAGGAAAGGCACCACGGTGGCGCTCAAGCTCTGCAAAGTCACGGTAGTTGCCGCTGTCACGCAAGGTGTCCAGCGCGGACCGGAAAAAATAGGTGTAGTTCATCAGTTCTCCACGGCGTCCGCGACAATGTCGGCCAGCAAGGCCTGCACCTTCTGCATCTCGCCTTGCGGGTATTCGCGGTAGCCAATCATGACGCCGTCAGCGTTCTCGGCCACGAAGATGCCATAGGGGCAATGCGCGATATTCATCGGGTCGGTTTCCATCACCTCTCGTGACACCACGGCTGAGCAGAAGATGAAGATATCCGCCTCTTTGAACAACTCCACATCGCTGCCTACATCCGCGCCCGTACGGTTCAGCATCTCGCCGGTGTGGCTGACATAGTCGATCACGAGACCCTTGCCGACAATTGCACTTTCCACGGCAAAGGCCGCGTCGTCAAAACTGCCGTCGAAGGGCACCGTAATTGCAGTTTCGGCATGGGCAGCGCTGGCAAGGCCCAGCGTGATGGCAAGAATGATCTGTTTCATCTTATCCTCTTATCCTCCTAATCATGCCGCAGAATTGCGTGGATGTGCGGGCGGGACCTTGAGAAGTATCAAGGCCCCGCCACGATCTCAGACAGATGCACCGAACATGTCGGCGGTGATGCCTGCGTACCAGCCTTCGGATTCCTCGTAGGTGGCTTTGCGCACATCCGAGGTTTCGCCGGTTTGCGAGATGAACCCATCCACCTTTGCGATCTTCTCTGCGGTCGCTTCGTATGTTGCGCCAACCTTCACGCCGTCATTGGCATCAATGAGTGACCAGCATGTGTTGGAGAACTTGGCCGGGAACACCTTGGACCCCGTCAGCGCACCGCGTACGGCATTAGCGCAAACCTTGGCCTGGCTGTTGGCCGAGAAGCCGGACTTGGGCATGTCGCCCTGCTGGCTTGCGTCGCCTAGGACGTGGATGTCCGGGTCGGCTTTGCTCGACATATCAATCGCGTTGACAGGCGCCCAATTGCCATCGGTCACGCCTGCGATCTCGGCAATTCGACCCGCTTTCATAGCAGGGATCACATTGCAGACATCCACCTTGGTTTCTTCGCCGTCGATGGTCACGGTCATCGCTGCGGGGTCTACAGACACTTCGCCACCGCCAAAGTCTTCACCGATCCAGTCCACCATTCCGGCGTAGTGGTTGTTCCATCCTTCCTGGAACAGGGCCATCTTCGAGAATTTCGGCTTTGGGTCGGCCACGATGATCTTGGCCGTCGGATTGTTGGCCTTGAGGTAATGCGCGATCATGGACACGCGTTCGTATGGCCCTGGTGGGCAGCGATACGGGTTTGGCGGGGCGACCATGGCAAAGGTACCGCCCTCAGGCATTGCCTTGAGCTGTGCCTTCAACAATTCGGTTTGGGACCCGCCCTTGTAAGCATGGGGCATGGCGTTCTGTGCGCTCAGGTCCCAGCCGTCCACCGCACCGTCGACAAAGTCGATACCGGGCGACAGGATCAGCTTGTCGTAAGGCAGGCTGCCGCCACCGGCGAGTGTGACCGTCTTGGCGTCGCGATCCACACCCACGGCCCAATCATGCACCACGTTCACGCCGCCCGCGGCCAGACCGCCATAGCTGTGGCCCAGGTCGTCGATTTCCTTGATGCCGCCCAGATACAAGTTCGAGAAGAAGCAGGTGTAGTAGGTGCGCGTGGGCTCGATCAGGGTCACATCAACCGCGCCCTTGCTGTCCTTGGCGATATAGCGGGCCGCCGTTGCACCCCCAGCACCGCCGCCGATCACGATCACGCGCGGCTTGCCTTGCGCGCGCACCATCGGGGCCGCAAGACTGGCGGCCGCGACGGCAGAAGTTCCAAGGAACGTCCGTCTGTTGAAAATCATATCTATATCCTCCCTAGGGTTGCCTCAGTTCTCGAGGTCTTTGAAATATGCAGCGAGAGCCGCGATCTCTTCGTCTCCCAGCCGTCTGGCGATCATCTGCATGACCGGGTGGTTGCGCTTTTTGGTCTTGTAGGCGTGCATGGCGACGACAAACTGATCCTCGGGCCAGAGCGTGATGGACGGGATGCCCTCGTCGCTGCCTGCTGCCTGGTGGCAGGTGGTGCATTCACCGCTCAGATACGCACCATATTCCGGGTCACCCTTAAGGGCGAGGATGGCGGGATCAAGATCATGGTCCACCGCCTGAGCTGTCGGATCCGCCTCGGGGATGTCAGCGGGATTGTCGGAGAATTGGCGCAGATACAAGATCAGGTGCGCGCGATCCTGCGGGTCTTTGACTCCGCGAAAACTCATGCGCGTGCCACTGGTCATGGCACGTGGGTTTTCCAGAAAAACATCCAGTGTTTCGGCGTGCCATTCCAGACCACCCGCGCCGGCACGCTGGAAGCTTTTGGAATACTTGAAGTCGTCCAGACTTGCCGCTTGTCTTCCGAACAGGCCGTTCAGATGCGGGCCGCTCCGATGTTTGGCACCGGCGCCCACTTGATGGCACCCCTTGCACTGTTGAAACACCTTCTCGCCCGCTTCCGCGTCGCCTATTTCGGCTTGGCAGGGCAGTGACATCACCCCGGCAACGGCCAAAGGCATCAGAAATCGAAATGCGCGCACGCCGATCACTCCGCAAAGCTCGCGAGATACGCGGTGATGGCGTCCAGATCCTCGGCCTTTTTCAGACCCGCAAAGGCCATCTTGGTGCCTTTCATGTAGGATTTAGGCTTGGCCAGGAAGGCGGACATTTCCTCGGCGGTCCACACCTTGCCCTCGGCATTTGCCTCGGCAAACGCGCCTGAATACTTGAAGCCTTCGACCGATCCCATTGTACGGCCCATGACGCCGTTCAGCTGTGGGCCCACCCTGTTCTGGGCCCCGTCACCCACTGCGTGGCAGGCAGAGCATTTGCGGAATACCTTTTCACCGTGTTTAAGCAGCGCGTCACCATCGCTGACTACGGCGACATCCGTCGTCTCTGATGCCGGAGCGTCCACAGGTTTTGGAGCAGCCGCGGGGATGAAGGATGGGCCTGCGGCAGTGAAGGATGGCAACCCTTTGACCGATACGGGATTCATGACGGAGTTGGACCCACCTTCGGGCGGCGTTTCTACCAAAAAGACGGAGCGCATGGTGATCTCCACCTCGTCCTTGCAATTCTCCATGCAAGGTTCGGTGCTCCACGCGGCATATTCCGCCTCTGCGCGGTCATCGACGATGAAACCATCTGCATTGTGCATCTCGACGTCCATGAACGTCTCGCGGCTCAGCACGAAATCATCATCCACCATGTCGTTGGAATAAAGGATGTAGGCGACGATGGCGTATGTCTCATCGTTTGTCAGTGTCCCCGCCCCCCCAAAAGGCATGGAACGATGGACATAGTCCCACACAGTAGAAAGATACGGCCAATAGCTGCCCACCGTCTTGACCGGATCCTTGTCGGCCAGCGTATCAAAGCCACCGGCAAGAACGGGCCAGTTGTCCACGCCTTCGGCAAAGTCTCCGTGGCAAGACGCACAATAATCGACAAAAACTTCTTCGCCGGTCCACACGTCGCCGCTGCCTTCGGGCAAACCGCGCCCATCAGGCAGAATATCAACGTCCCATGCGGCAATCTCTTCGGGATGGGCCGCGCGACCCAATCCATACCGCCCTTCAATCCGTGGTGCGGGTTCGGCCAGCGTTCCGCCCGCAGTTTGCTTGGCGGCCGCAGCTTGTATTTCAGCCACCTTCTGTTCCAGCTCAGTTGCACGCGCAGCCTCGGCCTTGGCGTTTTCGGCGGCGCTGCTTGCTTGCGCCGATACTTGTTCAACCCGCGTCTCAAGCGTGTCGATCTTGTCGGCAGCGTAGTCGCGGTTCATCAGACCGAATGCCGCCCCAAGAACAAGCGCCGTGCCCCCAAGCGCGGGAAGGAGGAAATTAGGAGACTTCGACATTCTCGGCGATCCCTTCTGCGTTCACGTACCAAGTCTGGATACAGTTGTTGTGGTAGACGGAGTTTTCGCCGCGCTGTTCGCGCAACTGTTCCTTGGTCGGTTGGACGTATCCGGTGTCGTCCATAGCCCGGGACTGCAGCAACATCGGCGCGCCGTCCCAGTCCATGTCCAGGTAGAAGCGGGTGAGCGCCTTGGTGTCGCCCTGCTTGCCCAGGCGCGCGGTTTCCCAGGTGATGCCGCCGTCCTTCGATACGTCCACGCGCGTGATCTTGCCATGACCGGACCAAGCAAGGCCCGAGATGACCAGTGGTCCTTTGCCGTGGTTGATCGGCATTTGTGGACTGGGCGAGGTGATGACGGATTTCGCATCCATCTCCCACGTCCATTTTCGGGCGGTGCCGTCCTCCAGCACATCTGTGTACTTGCTGGTTTCCTCGCGGCTTTCCACGGCCATGTCAGTCACTTCAATGCGGCGTAGCCACTTGACCCACATGTTGCCTTCCCACCCCGGCACGACGAGGCGCACCGGGTACCCGTGCTCCATACGCAAGGCCTCGCCGTTGGCCTTGAACGCGACAAGCACGTCGTCCAAGGCTTTCTCCATTGGGATGGACCGCCCATTTGAGGACGCATCGGCGCCTTCGACATACACCCATTTGTCGGGATTCATATCGGCGCCCGCCTCTTTCAGCAGGGTCCGCAGTGGCACGCCGGTATATTCCATGTTGTGGATCATACCGTGGGTGAACTGTACGCCGTTCAGTTGCGCGCCCGCCCATTCCATACCCGTATTGGCGGCGCATTCGCAGAAGTAGACGTGGTTTTCGCGCGGAAAGCGTTCCAGATCGTCATAGGTGAAGACCAGCGGCTGATCGACCAAGCCGTTAATCATCAGCCTATAATCAGGTTTCGCCAGTTCGATCGCACCCGAGTGGTGGCGTTCAAATGCACAACCCTGCGGCGTGATCGTCCCCTCAAGCGCGTGGATCGGCGTGAAGTTGATGGATGAGATGGGCGAGGCGGTCAGCCATTCCACATTGCGGCGCACCACGTGGCTCTCAAAGCTGATCGGCATGCCGTAAGGCGTTTCGTCCACGCCGACGCCCGTGTAGCTGGCCCAATCCTGCAATTCGGTGATCAGCGGATCGGGTCCACTTGCTGCTGCTGCCCCGGCCATCGACCCTGCGGCCACAGCGGCAGAGCCGCGAAGGAAGGCCCGCCGGGATGGTTTGAAGCTCTCATCCATGGTCTAGATTTCCCCTGATTAAACGCCGGTCACGACGACGCTGTTGTTGTCCTGATTGACGGTCACGGTGCCCATCTTGGCGATATGGCTTTCCACCACGTCCCAGATCTGCGGCCCCTCGGTGTCTTCGTTAACTGAAGCCCAGCCAGCGGCCACATAGGACCGTGTCGGATCAATCGCCTCGCCGGTCTTGAGCAGTGTCATATTGCTGATGCGGCTGCCCTGCGGTTGGCTGACGTCGACGTGGTAGCCAAGCCCACCCGTGCGGACCATATCGCCGCCTTGCTGGTAATAGGGGTCGGGGTTGAAGATGTTATCGGCCACGTCCTCGAGCACGACCTTCAGAAATTCACCGGTCATTTCCGTGCGATAGGCTTTGCCGTAGGTCATGGAGGTCACATTGAAGATGTCCTCGCGCGTGATGTCCTCGCCGGGTATCAGGGACGGCCCCCAACGCACGCCAGGGCTCAGTGCAATCTCGGCATCCCGCTCGGCCAATAGCGCATCGCAGATCAGATCATCCCACGTACCGTTGAAGTTGCCACGCCGATAAAGAAGGCTGTCAGTCTGCCCGATCACCTCGGACATTTCTGCCTCAAATGGCGCGCGCTGTTCGTCGATCAGCGCAGCCGTGTCTGCGTCGGGAGAAATCACATCTGAGAAGATCGGGATCAGCTTTGACTTGTAGCCCAGTACCCGACCGTTCCGAATGTCGAGGTCGATGCGGGTGACGAACTTGCCATTCGAACCGGAAGGGAAGATCAGCGTGTTGCCTGACAAAACGGGTTCGGGCAGGGCGTCATGAGTGTGGCCAGACAGGATCACGTCGATGCCAGTGACCACGGTTGCCATCTTCTTGTCCACGTCGAAGCCATTGTGGCTGAGCACGACAACACATTCGGCCCCTGCAGCGCGCACCTCGTCCACCATGACCTGCATGTTCTCGTCCCGGATACCAAAGGCGTATTCGGGGAACATCCAGCCGGGGTTTGCGATGGGCATATAGGGGAACGCTTGACCAATGACGGCGATCTTGGTGCCGCCCCGTTCGAACATCTTGTAGGGCGGGAACAGGTCAGTCGGCTCGTCCCACTCGACATCAAAGATGTTCTGGCCGAGCGCCGCGAAGGGAAGAGCCTCCACGAGCTCGGCCACCCGCTCGGACCCCAGCGTGAATTCCCAGTGGAACGTCATCGCGTCGGGCTCCAGCGCATTCATGACATTGACCATATCCTGGCCTTGGGTCTTGAGGCAGGTGTAGGACCCGTGCCACGTGTCGCCACCATCCAGCAGGATCGCGTCGGGACGGTCGGCGCGAATGGCCTTGATCACCGTTGCAACGCGATCCATGCCACCCACACGCCCGTAAGCCTGCGCCAGGGACGAAAAGTCACCCGAACTCAGCGCGTAATGCGAAGGCGAGCCATGGTCGATCCCATATAGCTTTCGGAACTCCGCACCGGTCACGTGAGGGACAGCCCCTTTGTTGCCGCCCACTCCGATATTGACGGAGGGTTCGCGGAAATAGATGGGTTTCAGCTGCGCATGAATGTCCGTGACATGGATCAGCGAGACGTTTCCGAAGGTGTCGAACTGCAGCAACTGATCCTGCGTCAGCGTCTGTTGGGCCGCCAACCGCGCCCATTTGCCAAAGCCGGAGGTTCCAACCAGCGCAGACGCCGCCATCCCAACCTGAAGAAAATCCCTGCGCGAGATCATGATGCGTGTCCCTTAATACATATGCGTATGTTTGAATTAATACGCCTAAAAAAGGGGCGTCACCCGCAGGCACGCCCCTTGATCTGGTTTACTGGCGAACCGCTGGCGTTTCGATATCCAGCCCGTTGGCACGGCTTGCCACATAAAGCTCAAGCGCCTTGAACTCTTCCGACCCTTCGGCAAAGGTCTCGGCCCGCGTATCGCGGATACAGCCGCGGAAACGGTTGTGGCGCGAAATCAGCTTGGCCTGTTTGAGGCGGTATGTCGGAAAGCCGTTGATCTGGCCCTGGCTCAGATGGTCGGCCCTGATCATGTTGCCGTAGTTGTTTTCATGGCAATTGGAGCAGGACAGCTCAAGCTGACCATAGCGGGTATAGTAGATTTCTTTGCCCTTCTCCCAGAACGGTGCTGCGTCTCCGTCTATGGCCACGTCCATGGGCATTCCACGCGACTGCAGACCGATCAGGGCAACCATCGCCTGCATGTCCGCTCCCGACCACTTCCATGGCTCAGCACCCATCACGTCCTGGCGGTGGGTATTGATCAGATCTTCCATCACGACCAGCTTGCCATCGACAACCTTGGGCATCTTGGCATGCAGCCCTGCAAATTCTTCGGGGCCATCCGTGTGGCACGAGGCACAGGACTTGCCCTCGGTCCCGTCAACCGCGTTGAACAGGTCGATGCCCTGATCGACGAATATCATCGCCGGGTTGTCAAAATCATCGACCTGAAGCGCTTGTGTTTCTGGTGTCCGGAAGCGCCAGCCTGAATAAATCGTGCTGACATTTTCCAAATGTGCCGGTGCGTCGGTTTCTGTGACAAAGGTCTCGCCGTCGATCGACAGCGTGCTATTGTCCTGCGCGATCGCAACTCCGGCCATTCCGATGACGGCCACCGCTATCCATGGTTTCAAGTTCATTTTTTCCCTCCCTGGCGAGATCACTGTCCTCTTACGAGACTTCGATCTTCTTGCTTTCCTCGTAGACGTCACCGTCGTCGTCGTACCAGGTGAATTTGAACTCACCAGATTCCGGAACAATTGCCTCGAACTGGAAATACGGGTTAGTCGAAATCGCCGGCTCCAACGCGACATCAATCACGTTCTGGCCGTTGAAGTCTGCGGTGAAGCGATTGATGATCGACCGCGGGATGATGTTGCCATCATCGTCCTTGCGCTGACCACTTTCCATCTTGTGGCTGATCAAGGTTTTGATCGTGATCGTGTCACCCGCTGATGCGGTTTTCGGGACCTTGACGCGGGGTTTTACACCAGATGCCATGTTCTTTCTCCTCGTCTTGTCTGATCAGCCGCCGCAGCCGCCAATGGTCACCTTCACGTTGGCCGATGCCTTCTGGAACGACCCATCCTCCATCTCGGCAATGGCAACGACATTCTGTGTTGCGGCCAGGCGGATACGGGTGGACGCACTGCGCGAGGCGCTGAGCGGGCCGAATTTGAAGGTCGCTACGTTGGGCACCGGATTGCCGTCGGCATAAAGCGTGATGGCAACGGCACCGGGGGCCGACACTTCGATCGGGACGGTGTTGCCGTTCTCTGCGATTTCTGGCGCCGTGATCGTTACGGCACCTTCGCCGAGATCCGCACCACCGGTCAGTTCCGCAATCGCGTCATCCGCCAGGCTGGCAAAGGCCGGAAGGCCGGTCAGGCTCGACAGCGCGACCGCGCCAGAGCCAAGTGCAAGCAGTTTTCGCCGTGTCAGTTCCATGGAACGCTCCAATTGTCTCGGGTTACTCGAATTTCAGGGTCACAAGGAACGCGACGACGTCCTCGATCTCCTGGGCGGTCAGAAGGGGTTGCACCTCGCCATCACCATGGGCCTTGCCGGTGTAGGCATCGCCAAGGCGGATGAACCCGTTTGTCTTGTAGAACGATGGCATCACAGTGCCGTCGAACATCATCTTTGCGTCAGCCACGATGCCCCGTAGTTCTGCCTCGTTCCAGCGGTCCGCAACTCCGTCGAGCGGTGGGCCGACCTCTCCGTGGAAAGGCAGGTCCGACAGCGCCTCGACTGAATGACACGCAATGCAATTGCCCGATCCCTTGTTCATCAGGATCGCACCATTGGCCGCATCACCCGGTGTGCCACTCAAGGATGAGGCAATCGCGCCATCCTCGAACACCACTGCGGTGGGTTTCACGGCCTCTGCGCTGACGACAGAGGCTGTCAGCGCTGCGGCCAGACCAAGTCCAATTCCGTATTTCATGTGCCCTCCCTTGGACGATTCCCGTCCGTTCTTGGGGGTACACTATCGTACACATTCACGATTGAGCAATATCAAATTCAACTACATGAATTTTTATATCTGTTTGCAAACGCAGCATTGGGCGCAACAATTGTTTCGCGCTTGCAGCATCGCTCAGCCGTTCTGTTCCTCGAACTTGCGTGCGTGGTACTTCTGGAACGGCTCATCGCCTTCGTATCCTTTGTCCACGACCCAGTTCAGCATGTTGAAGGTGGTCCAGCGTCCAAATGCACCGGGCATGTTGGCAACGGCTGCTTGCGTTGCCATTACATCATCGCCCACCTCTTCGGGAAAGAAGTATATGCTGGGCGTAAACAGTGCACCCCAGCGTTTGACCATATCCTTTTCGGGCAACACCGTGCCGTCAAAGTCGGTGACTTCTACATCTCCAAACATGTTGATCTGTACGACGAAAAAGTTGTCCTCGATGTATTGCGAGATCTCGGGGATCACAAAGACTTCCTCGTGCATCTTCTTGCAGTAGATGCAGCCGCGCTGTTCGACCAGAACCATCAGGCGTTTGCCCTCTGCACCCGCCTCTTCCAGATCTTCTGTCAGGTCCTTGAACGTGTCGCGCATCCACGGTGCCTTGTGCAGGCCGTCATCCCCCAGCTCAGCAGCCATCGCTGGAATGGTAAGGCACAGGGCGATCAGCAGTGCAATCAGTCGAAACATGGTATCCTCCCTTGGATGTCAGCCAATGGCGCTGAACCACGGCACGTGCTCCAGCATCCATTGGGCGATGTAGTTGATGGAATTGGTGGCAATCAGCACCCCAAACAGAATGAGAAGCGCCCCCATCATCCTCTCGATCAGGCCGAGATGACGACGAAACCGCGCCATCCACGACATGAACGGTCCTATGAACAGCGCCGCTACAACAAAGGGCAGCGTCATGCCGAGGCCGTAGACAAAGAGTAGACTCGCCCCCTGTCCGGCTGTCTCTTGTCCCGCGGCTGTGAACAGAATGGCAGCCAGCACCGGCCCCACGCAAGGTGTCCAGCCAAAAGCAAAGGCGAGACCAATTACAAAAGCGCCCAGCAGCCCCACATTCGACGTGTTCCCGGCGTCGGCCCTGAACTGGCGGTACAAAAACCCAATGCGCACGACCCCCAGGAAATGCAGACCCATCGCAATGATGATCCCCGCCGCGACCCAACGCAGCACATCGAAGTACTCGCGCACCATCTGACCGAAGGCAGTGGCCGTGGCCCCCAGCCCCATGAACACGGTGATTACACCCAAAGCAAAGCAGCACGCCGCCAGAAACGCGCGCAGTCGCACTTGTGGCGAGACCTCTGCTTCGGCTGATATCTGGTTCATACCCACCCCCGCGAGATAGCTCAGGTAGAACGGCACGATGGGCAGAATGCAGGGTGACAAGAAAGACAGCAGACCCGCCAGCAAAGCGCCCAAATATGTCACATCAAACATGATCCGGCGGCCCCTTGCCTTGAGATATTCACAAATTAGATTATGATGAAGAATGAAACGGCGTCAATCGGAGTGGGTCGTGCACACAATACGCAAATGGCTGGTCACGGCCCTTCTGACGCTACCCCTGCCCGCTGCGGCAGAGACCTATCTGCTTATGGCAGAAGAAGCAGGATGTTTCTGGTGTGCCAGATGGAACGAGGAAATCTCCCACATCTACCCAAAGACAACAGAGGGAAAGACGGCCCCCCTTCAACGCTACGATCTGCACAGCGAGACACCGGATGTCACCTTCGCTCAAAAGGTGCGTTTCACGCCCACGTTCATCCTAGTCAATAACGGAACCGAAGTGGGTCGGATCGAAGGGTATCCGGGCGAAGATTTCTTCTGGAGCCTCCTCACGATGATGTTTGAACGCGCCGACATCCCCTTGGACAAAACGGGCTAGAACGCTATGACGCTTGATATGACAATCGAACCGAACCCCAAGGTGGATACACCATCGCGCCTGCCCGTCTTCGACGCCAATATGTGTACCGAGGATATGGAAAAGATGATGCGCAACGCGCAGGACGCGTCGAATTTCCTCAAGGCGATCAGCCACGAAGGACGTCTGATGATCCTGTGCCACCTCGCTTCGGGCGAAAAGTCGGTCACCGAACTCGAAGATTTGCTATCGGCGCGTCAGGCCGCTGTGTCACAGCAGCTTTCCCGCTTGCGGCTGGAAGGGTTGGTGAAACCGCGCCGTGATGGCAAGGCGATCTACTACAGCTTGACAGATGACCGGCCCCGGCAAATCATGGAAGTCGTCTACGACCTGTTCTGCAGGGACAACGACTGACCGGTCACTTCGCCAGCGATCGGTCTTCGGGAGGAAGCCGACATGCTGGAATTGCTGGGCGAAGCCAACGCCGTTGCATTGATTGGTCTATTCGGGGGCATCGTTCTTGGACTTGCCGCACGGATTGGCCGTTTTTGTACCCTGGGTGCTATCGAAGACGTGCTTTACGGTTCGGATGATCGACGCATGCGGATGTGGCTTATTGCCATCGGCGTTGCCATCATCGGCACCCATATCGCCATGTCGCTGGGCATGTTCGATGCGTCTGAAGCGGCCTATCTTGACCGGGTGTGGAACCCTGCCGGTACGATCATCGGCGGGTTGATGTTCGGCTACGGCATGGCGCTCAGCGGCAATTGCGGCTACGGCGCCTTGGCGCGACTAGGCGGCGGCGACCTGCGGTCCTTCGTCATCGTGTTGGTCATGGGCTTGTCTGCGTATTTCGTCATGTCGGGCCCCCTTGCCCACCTGCGGGTCATGCTGTTCCCGGTCGAAACCGATGCCAGATCCGCACAAGGTTTTACACAACTGTTCGAGGGGTTCGGGGTCGCACCCCTCGTCACCGGGCTGGTTGTCGGAGGCGCGCTTTTGGCTTGGGCCATCTCGTCCGCAGACATGCGCCGTGCGCCGGGCCATTTGCTCTGGGGCGGCGTGGTCGGCACTGCGATCGTGTCCGGCTGGGTCGGCACGTACTGGGTGGCCATGGCTGGGTTCGAGGCTGAACCAATTGAAACCCACACCTTTGCCGCACCCATTGGCGACACCATCTTCTATTCCATGACAGCATCCGGCAACGCACTTTCGTTCAGCGTCGGCTCGGTATTGGGCGTCGTGATCGGCGCAGCCTTGGGGTCATATTCCAAGGGTCACTTCCGTTGGGAAGCCTGCGAAGACCCACGGGAGTTGCGACGGCAAATCATGGGCGCCGCACTCATGGGCCCCGGGGCGATCCTAGCCGTTGGATGCAGTGTCGGTCAGGGCATCTCGGCATTTTCTGTGTTGGCGTTCAGCGCGCCTTTGGCATTTTTGGCGATCTTCATCGGTGCAGCCGTGGGACTGAGACAGCTGATCACTGGCTTTGCGCCGGCAGAATAGACAAAAATGGCCTCGCCGCAGTGCTCTTTATTTACCGATGAGGCGATACGGCAGCATAATCTTCCTCACCTGTATTTAGATGTAAAGACCCTTACCTCGGTACACGTATGCGAGGCATGATTTTGCATCGGCAGTCACTGACATTTTGCCTTTCGTAGTGCTTTCGCACGGGTGCAGCCAAAGTCATTTTGTCCGCCAAGCCGATCTTAGCTCAATGCTCCTTTGTGTCGGCAGCGTGTAGCGCATCATGTCCGGGGCTCGCATAGAGCGATGCTTCACCGAAACTGTTACGTCGGACTTACACTACTACGTCGTCACTTTACGTAAGGCGCAACGCAGACCCGAGACTGAACAATTCCGCCAATGGGTTATCTCCGAAGCCGCGCAATCCGACCCTGATTTTTCAACGGTTGCTTAGTGATTGAACCGGAAGTCATCGAAGCTAGGTTTTTACCAAAGAGCAGACATCGAACAACGCGCAGCGAAAGCACACTATGTCCCGCGCAGCAGACCTTGATGTACTTCGCAGAGAGCCGCCTCTCATGATCAGCTCTGAAAGAGCCCATTTCGCCGGAGGCCTGCAACCAGCACTTCAATCTTCGGCCTGCTTCGCACGCGTTTTGTCGATGGCATCGAGAACATCTTCATTTTGAATTGCCCACTGACAGATGAGCCCGATGGGCTCATGTAGTTGTAGACCCAGCGATGTGAGTTCGTAGTCTGTCTTTGGAGGCACCGCACGTAAAACACGACGCGTAACCAGCCCGTCTCGCTCCAGCCTTCGCAACACTTGCGTCAGCATTTTCTTGGACAAGCCGGGGATGCGCCTGTGCATCTGTCCAAAATGTCTTGTACCGGATGCGAGGCAATGCAGAATAATTGGCGTCCACTTATCCCCAATGTGGTTCAGTACGCGACGGGCTGGATACTTTTCATCAAGTCTTATGCTGCTGCCATTGTCGATATTATCATTGGTCATCATGATCTCCTCAGCGGGAATTAGTAGTTACCAAAAAGTGCCTACTCATCATAAGGTTCCCAAGAATCTAATAAGGCTACGTGCCGCGAAGGCACCAAGTTTTTCTTTAGATGGGGTGTGAAATGTCTGACCAAACTCCCTCAGTAATCGCTGGAAAAGACACTCCGATCATCCTGACAGGGCGTAACGAAGATGCGGGTGGCCATGCGCTACGCGATTTTCTCCAACGTTCTGGCATCAACTACGAATGGACCGAAACAGACGAGAAAACGACCGCGTGCGTTCCCGGTCTGGACAAGTTGAGCACGCCCTCGGTTGAGGACTTGGCCCACTCTCTCGGTCTCGTCGTTGAACCAAGTCTTGCTGAATACGATCTGTCGATCTACGGCGCGGGACCGGCGGGCCTCTCCGCAGCGGTCTACGCTGCATCTGAGGGCCTCAGCACCGTATTGATCGAGCGAAGCACGGTCGGTGGCCAGGCTGGTACGACGTCCAATATCGAGAATTACCTTGGCTTTCCGAAGGGTCTGGCAGGCGTCGAACTGGCCGAGCGGGCTCGAGAACAAGCGCTTAAGTTTGGAGTGGAAATTCTGCTTATGCGTGAGGGCGTGAAGGCTGTGTTCAAGGATGGACGCATTCATGCCGACTTGGCGAATGACAAAACGATGATCGCTCGATCCAACATATGTGCCACCGGCGTCGATTGGCGGCGTCTCAACCTTGACCGGGAAGACGACTTTCTAGGCGCAGGTCTCTATTACGGCGCGGGCGTCAGCGAGGCGCCTCTCTGCTCTGGCGAGGATGTCTTTGTTGTCGGGGGTGGCAACTCTGCTGGCCAAGCCGTCATGCACCTCGCGGATCATGCCAAACAGGTGACGATGGTTGTGCGTGGTTCCGAGCTCGCTGCGTCGATGTCGAGCTATCTTTCGGATCGCATCAAGCAGACCGCAAATGTTAATATTCGCTACAATAGCGAGATCACCGGGCTGGACGGTGATGAAAGGCTTGCCAAGATAAAGGTATCGAGCAAGTCCGGCGATGCGGACTGGCATGATACTGGCCGTCTTTTCGTCGCCATTGGAGGTCAACCCTTCACGGACTGGGCGAAAGATACGGCCATACTTCGAGACAAAAGCGGCTACCTCATAACCGGGCCTGACCTACTAACCGATGGGAAACCGCCCGAATGCTGGACACTCGACCGCCCGCCGCATTTTCTGGAAACCAGCGTGCCGGGCTCGTTCGCAGCGGGCGATGTCAGGCACAAGTCGGTCAAGCGGGTTGCGACGGCGGTTGGAGAAGGCGCAATGGCGGTTTCCTTCGTACACCGTTATCTCGAAAAGGGGTAGTTAGATGTCGACGCCCTTTTCAGCCGCAATCATCGGCGGATCCGTGGGTGGTCTCGCGGCCGCGATCGAACTTCGCGACCAACTTGGTGCAGACGTCAAAGTTTACGAACGCTCCGCTGGTGAGATGCAGGCCCGTGGCGCAGGCGTCGTGATGCAGCGCGAGGTTGATGCCCTGTTGAACCGGATTGGGGTTCAAACACGCGAAGTCTGCGTCGAACTGCACGAACGGGTCGGTCTCGCGTTGGATGGTCGCTATAGTGTGAACCCTGCCCCGCAGCTGATGACGGCCTGGGATACACTCTATAAGCGTTTGCGCGCCCATCTCGGTGACGCCTGCTATCATTCGGACAGCCGTTTGATCGGTCTCGACCAGTCCAGTAGTGACGTCACTGCGCGGTTCGCTGATGATCATGCCGCGCAGAGTGATCTTCTGGTTGGTGCGGACGGAGTGAATTCTGTAACGAGACAGCTGCTGCAAGGCGATGAGATCATGGCGACCTATACGGGCTATGTCGCTTGGCGTGGTCTCGAAAAAGAGTCCGATTTGTCCAATGAGCTGGTCGCGGCACTGAAGGATCGCTTTACATCGTACATGAACCCCGGAATGCAGATGCTTTGCTACCTCGTTCCCGGCGCGGATGGCGAGACCACGCCAGGCCATCGCCGCGTCAATTGGGTTTGGTATGTGAACACGCCCGCCGATGACCTCGACCACTTTCTGACGGGTCAAACCGGTACACGATACAGGTCGTTTCTTCCGGCCAGTGATGTCACGGATACGACGAAGCGCGTGATACACGAACTGGCTAACCGCAGCCTGCCACACCTGTTCCGCGCGCTTGTTCATGAATCGGCGATATTCATGCAGCCCGTGCAGGACGTAGCCGCGCAGCCGCGTGTTCATGGTCGGTCTTTGCTCATTGGCGACGCCGCTGGAACAGTCCGCCCGCACACTGCGGCGGGCACCTCGAAAGCATTTGGGGATGCCGCGCTCCTAACTGAGGCGCTGACCGACTGGACTGCCGATGATCCAATGCCTGAAGAAAGACTCGAGCGGTGGAATATGGCCAGAACGATGGATTTGGAAGTAACCGCGATCCGTGGTCATCGGTTGGCGAAGGGTTCTGGGCTTGGACAAGCAGACCAATTATCGTTTCCAAAGGAGCTATGACCTAAGGGAAATGCAGAGTAACGGTCCGGGCGGTCGAACGAGGTAACCTTTGGATCGGGGGAGATGTCCTATCTGAAGGCATTCTGAGCACCTAGTGGTATTCTTAGAGATCACGGACCAGATTCCGGATGGGATGCAGAACAAGCCAAAACTCAGACGTTTTTGCCACCGGCCGATAGGACAGTTTGTAGTGGGAAAGTTCTGTCACAGGGTTTTGTCCGCATGCGGTAGTTTGGGTATCGCGCAGCTAAGGGCAGCTTCGAGCCCAAAGCGGACCTCACAAGACTTCGGCCAATGAAAGCAAATGGCGTTCTGCGTCCGGAAGCATGTCAACCCAATTGTACCGAGGATCGCCCCTCCGCTGGGGACACGGCCCGCTGATAGAGATGCCATGTGGTGTGGCCAAGGATGGGCAGGGTGAAGATCAGGCCCAGAAACGCCGGAACCAGCGACAACAGCGTAGTGACCATGATAATCGCCGCCCAAGTGAGCATGACCACCGGATTTTTTTTAACGACGCGAATGGACGTGATCATGGCGGTCACGAAATCAATGTCCCGGTCGAGCAGCAAAGGCATGGCCACGACCGTCACTGTGAACAAGGCAGCTGCCATACATGCGCCGACGCATGTGCCGATTGCAAGGAAGGTCCAGCCCTCCGGTGTAAACAAGACGGTGTTGAAGAAGCCGTCCAGATCCGAGAAAGACGCGTCCTGCAGCACGATCACTAGAACGGTCCGGAACTGGTAGAACCAGACCCACAATACGAACAGGGTGACAAAGGCCATCCAGCTCATCTCGCGCTTGCGTTGATCGGCCATGACAGTGAGGATGTTGAACCAGCCGAAAGGCTCTGCCGTCTGCAACCGGCGCGACATTTCGTAAAGACCGGCGCAAGCAAACGGTGCGACCAGCGGAAAGGCGATCAACGCGGGGATGATCATCCAGATTTTGCCAAGCCAGACTAGGCACCAGACGAGAAGCATCCCGAACAGCGCATAGAAGAGGCCGAAGAAGCCGCTCATGACGGGGCGCGCCAGAAAGTCGGAAAACCCGGCCTTCAGCGACGCGCTGATATCCTCCGCCAACACCTTGTTGACCTTGGGCATGCTCGGCTGCTGCGACGTCAGCTTGTCCTGTGGTGTCGGACCTGTGGTTTTGGATGTCATGAAGAACTCCTCTCCAAACACGTCGGCGCGCAGATCCTTTGACCGTGGACCTAGCGGCGAGATTGACAATCCTTATCCGTCCTCAAGGTTGCATGAGGGGGTGCATCGGGGCAAGTAGGGGAGAGGCAGCTAACTCCCGCTTTTGTGAGTTCGATCAGTTCCGAAATTTGCGTTCGCAGCTAATGGCAGCTTTCCGTGCTGCAAACGCAGCATCGCTAACCAACCTTGGATGTCGTCTTAGGACCGGAAGCGGCCATTCGTGAATTGTGCAAAATTCTGCGTTGCTCAAGATCTCGAAGCGGGATAACCGGCCCTCTCAAGACGCCGCTCTTACTCATAAAGCATCTGTTCGCACCCTCCTTGTGGTCATAATTGCAATGTAGCCCGTTCTAAAAAATTGATGACTTAACGGACTCGTGGGGCTTAGAAATAACTCCATGCTGGTGCGTGCAATCCAGATTACCGAGGAGTGCGATAAAGCTGTGCTTTCTGGATTTAGATGCACTGATCTAATCGCTGTTGTTCGCGTTCCGGGCCGGGTTTGGCGAGTGCCGTATCGCTGCCGCTTATCAAAGTGAGGGCATGAGACCTGCCTCCTTCCGGCAGACGAGCCTTAGTCAGCCAGTTTCATTTCAAGTGCAGTGCAAACCATGCGCAATAAGACCAAATGGCATCTTTTGTTGGTTTTTTTGGATGCTTTGCCGTTGTTCACTTCGACAACAAAACTGGCAGTTTCGCATTTCGTAACAACGCCTTGCTGGTTGCACCGACCACAAAATCATAGGCGTTGGAGTGCCCAAACGCGCCTGTCACAACAATATCCGCACCCTCTTCGAACGCGCATTGAAGCAGCACATCCGCGATAGCCTGACCGGCTTGGTCAAGATGGCGTAGATCAACCTTGTGTCCGTGGCGAGCCAGCGCGCTGGTCACATCAAGCATATCGGAATCGTGCAACTCGTCTTGTGCACGGTCCTTGACGCGCAACGCGACGATCTCGGAGCCGGGTGCCATAATATCCAGCATGTCATGGGCCGCACGCCCCGCTTCTCTCGTTTCGCTCCATCCAAGAAGGGCCTTGTGACCAATCTCGGGGCCGTCATAACCCAGTGGCACCACGATCACCGGCCTTCCGCTTTGGCGGATCACGGCCTCTTGCGCACGGCGCTGGTCGTATCTGTCCAAGTCTTTATCTTCGTGGGCCATGATCACCAGATCAGCGGCCCGCGCACTTTCGATCATGCGTTCCGAGGCTGTGTTGGATTGTGCCTGCACCAAGCGGTACTCGCTCACAAAATCTTCGGACCGGGTGTGGGCGTTGAAAATCTCTTTGATCTCCTCCGCAGTCTGCTTCTGGCTGGCGCTAAAATTCGCAAAGACCTGATCCGGTATGTGAATGGAAATACCGGGATATACTTCAAGCGCTTCCAATGTGTGTAAGCCGATCAGATGCGCACCAGTGCGGCGGGCCAGCGGCACGGCCGCTTTCAGCAAGGTGGCAGCATGTTCTTTGGTGGTCAGGCACACCAGAATTGTCTTCGGTCCCATAAAATCCCCTCCGGACTGGTGGTTTCGGCCCGGCCCATGTGCTGCCGGGCCGAGTGCTTTATGATGTGTTGATGTCGACCTTTTGAACGCCGGTCGTCGCGTTTTCGGGACGGTCGATTTTCAATGTGAGAACACCGTTGGAGAAGTCAGCCGCGACCGCGCCCTTGTCCGGCACAAACCCAAGCGGAATGTGCCGGCGAAAGCTGCCATGGCGACGCTCGACAAGGTGAAAGTCTTTTTCCTTTTCCTCCTTGTTGGTGCTTTTCTCGCCCTTGATGACAAGCGTATCGCCCTGAACTGTGACGTCCAGGTTCTCCTCGCTCACGCCGGGAATGTCGGCGCTGATTTCCAGCCCCGTGTCGGTTTCGGCCACATCGATAGCGGGCACGAGCATGCTACCGCTGGAAAAGAAACCCTCGGTCGGTTGCGGGGTCGCTGTGCCACGCAGATGGTCAAGCATCTGTGCCATTTCTTTTTGTAAAGATTGAAAAAAAGGCGGGTAGAAGCTGCCCGTTTGGGTGGGAAGGTTCGGCTTGGACACCATGGGTCTCCTTTCTGGTTCATTTGTTTTCTGCCCTCCTAAACTAGCAAATCGGCACGGGTCCCGATTGATCGTTGTCAATCGGAATTCAGGAACGCGCTGTATCCAGTCGCTGCAGAAAGGGAGCGGTTGAGATGCGAAAGACTTATTTACCAGCTGTGCTGATCGGTTTTGCTCTGTGCGTTTCGACGGGTAGCGCCGAGACGGTGGTGACCGAACATGGGGGCGACACGTTTGTATCGGGCGAGACCATTACCCAAACGCTGGAGGTATCCGGTGATGCCTTTGTTGCGGGGCGGTCTACGACGGTGCTGGGCCAGGCCAATGAAGACTTTCATGTTGCAGGCTTTGACGTCCTGATTGAGGCTGATGTGGGCGAAGACGCCTATGCCGCTGGGGCGACCGTGACGCTGAAGGGCACGGTGGGGCAAGATCTGACTGCCGCAGGTTTCACCGTCCGAACGGATACAACATCACGTGTTGGGGGCAATGCGCGGCTTGCAGGGGCGACGGTCATTGTGGACGGGCCGATTGACGGTGCGCTGTCCGTTTCCGGGCGTGATGTGCTGCTGAATGCGCCAGTGACGGGTGACGCGCTGGTTTTGGCCAAAACACTCCGCTTCGGGCCCAAGGCGGTGGTCGCGGGCCGCCTGACATACACAACCGACACCAGAATGGACGTACCGGAGCGTGTGGCACCAGCCGCGCGCGTCACGTTTGAACCACTGACTGGCGGCGCCCTTTTGCGTGAATGGGACGGGATACGGGAGATGCCGATCTTCCCGACCTTCGCCTCTGTTTTCTTTGGTTTTCTGGTGACCTTGCTGTTCTTCGTCCTGCTTGGTGCCATCGCGCTGGGGTTCGCACCTCGGCATGTATCGTGGCTGCGCAAATCCATTGGAGCGGCGCCAGGGCGCACTTTGCTTCAAGGGGTGGTTGGGCTTTCGATCCTGTTTGGCGCGGTGCCGGTGACTGGCCTGACAATCGTGGGGATCCCGTTTGTGCCTGTCGCGATCTTGTCTATCGTGTTGGTCTGGACGTTGGCCTATGCGCTTGGTGCCTATGCGGTGGCGATGCGTGTTTGGATTGGCCTGGGGGGTGAGGTCGATCCGCACAACGTCACACGTTTGGTGGTTTTTGCTGCCGCCATCATCGCCGTCGCTTTGTTGAACTTCATCCCCTTCGTCGGATGGGTGGCGAACTACACACTGGTTCTGCTGGGTGTTGGCGCCATGACCCATGCCGCCCTCCTGGCCCTTGTGCCTGATATTGATCCTGCGTTCGACTTGGATATGCAGCCGGTCGACCAAGACAATCCCAAAACCTGAAAAGGAGGATATTTTATGTCCAATCAGGGTCTCGAAGTGATCGACCATACCGTGCACCTGACGCACGAGTGGATCAACGAACTGGCAGAGCGGGTCGGCTATACGTCGAAACGAAGCGCGCTGCGATTACTGCGTGTCACGTTGCAGTGTTTGCGGGACCGGCTGCCCGAGAACGAGATGGCACAGTTTTCTGCGCAGTTGCCGTTGCTGGTGCGCGGCATCATGTTTGAAGGGTGGCAGCCCAAGCACACGCCGAACACTGATCTGCGTTTTGGACCCACCATTGCCGAAGCGATGACGGATACATCCGAGTTTCGCGGAGCGGAGGATGCCAGATACGTCTTTGATCTGCTGAACAACAGGATCAGCCACGGTGAGGTCGAGGATGTACGCGCATGTCTTCCCGAGGAGATGCGCGTGTACTGGGCAGCACCCTAGTCCTCGCCCTGCGACAACTCAGCAAGGGTGTCGGGTTTTAGCACGATGATCATTTGCGCCCCATCAAGTGAGATCACACCGGCCTTGCGCAGGGCGGTCACCGCGCGGCTGACCGTCTCTGTTGTGAGGCCGAGAAAGTCGGCAATGTCGCTGCGGCTCATGGGCAACTCGATCTGACGATAGGCCCCCAGATCTTCGCCGTACCGACGGCTGATTACATCGAGGAACGATGCAACCTTCTCGGCAGCGGATTTCAGCCCAAGCATCATGACGTGATCCTGCATGGCGCTGATTTCGCCCAACGCAGCCTGCAACAGTGCCGTATGCAATTCCGGGTCGCCATCACCGTGATCAAGGGCCGCACGGCGATACGCGCGCAAGGTGGTATCGACCAACGCGTCGCAATCGGCGTGGTGGCACCCATTGGCGGGAAAACCAATGATATCGCCGGGGTAGCCGAACGCGATCACCTGTCGCCGACCGTTTTCCAGCATCCGTGTTAGGCGCACAACCCCAGTCATCACCTGATAAATGCGCTCGACCACATCCCCTTCGCGGTAAAGGTATTTGCCCTGTGGCAGTCGTGTGGTCAGCGATTTGCGCGCACGTTCATCCCCTCCTAAAACGGCAGGCATTGGACGTTCTTCAGCTGACAAAGTGATATACATCTGTGGTCCCCCTAGGCTGTCCCAGGACCTTGTTGGACGCAGACTGTAATCTTACGTATGGTTGAGCAGGACAGTTTTGTATCAAATTGTAACGCTCCCCTAGCCGATGCGCACCGTTTCCGGGGGCACGTGGTGCATTTGCATAAACCCGGTGAGGGGATCATGGGCAAACAGCCGACAATTCTGGTCGTGGAAGACGACCTCAAGGTGCGCGCCTTGCTGCGAAATGTGCTGGAAGATGATGGTTTTGCAGTTCAGGAGGCTGCAAATGGCGCAGAAGTGCTTGAGCATGTTAAAAACAGCGCGCCCTGCCTTATCACCCTCGACATTCATTTGGGTCAGGACAATGGGCTCGATCTGGCGCGCGAGATCCGCAAGGTATCGACTGTGCCCATCGTAATGGTCACTGGCAAGGATGACGTAATCGACCGCGTTGTTGGGCTGGAAATCGGGGCGGATGATTACATCACGAAACCTTTTCATCTGCGCGAGGTCATCGCCCGCATTCGTGCCGTTCTGCGGCGTCACCAGTTTGCCGAAGCCGACGTCCAAAAGCGCGCGCCTACCCCTGCCACTGTGCCCGACAGTGCGGCCTATTACTTTGACGGCATAATCGCGGTCCCAGATCGGATGCAGGTCATGGACCGCACCGGTTCCGACTGTGCACTGACCAGTGGTGATTTCAACTTGCTGAAGGTCTTTCTGGAACGGCCCAAACGGGTATTGTCGCGAGACCAACTCATGGATCTGACTGGAGGCGTGGAATGGTCACCCCTTGACCGAACCATCGACAACCAGGTGGCGCGGCTACGCAAGAAGATCGAGCGCAACCCGTCCGACCCACGCCTTATCAAGACGGTGCGTGGCGTAGGATATACATTTGCTTGCGACGTGGATTGCAAACCGTTTGAAACGCTTCACAAAAGCGCCTGAAGCCGTTCGGCCAGATCCGAATGGCGATACGGCTTGTGCAGGATTCTGTATTCGCCCGTTGCTCCCATTTTGCCGGTGACCACATCGCTAGCATAGCCCGACGTCAGGAGTATTTTGACGTGCGGATGCTCCGCGCGGACCTTGGCGGCCAGGTCATAGCCGTTGAGCGATCCCGGCATCACCAGATCAGAGAACAGCACATCTACCCGTAACCCGGTGCCCAACAAGGCATAGGCGTCATCTCCGCTTGTCGCTTCCAGTGTTTGGTAACCCAAATCGCGTATCCGCGCGACGGACAGTTTGCGCACATGGGGGTTGTCCTCGACAACCAGAACAACCTGGCCTGTGCCGCGAGGCAGGTCATTGCCCATCCTGTCCTCGCCACTCGTTTGGGGTGTGCTGGCGGGCCGCAGCGCAGGAAAGTAGAGGCCAAAGCTCGTTCCATGCCCCAATTCGCTGTACAGCGTGATGTGACCGCCGGACTGCCGCACAAAGCCATAAACCATAGCGAGGCCGAGACCCGTGCCACCGCTTTCGGCCTTCGTCGTGAAGAACGGCTCAAACGCGCGGCGTTGGGCTTCAAGCGGCATTCCCTCGCCGTCGTCGCTGACAAACAGCCTGACGTAATGCCCCGGCTGAATATCAGTCTCTTGCGCCATGTAGTGATCGTCGATGGTGATATCGGCGACAGAGATCAGGAACTCTCCACCCTCGGGCATTGCATCGCGGGCATTGAGAGCGAGGTTGATCAGCGCGGATTGTAGTTGCACCGGGTCGATCATCACCTTGCTGACTGTCTTCGCAAAGTCGGTTCGGATCTGGTACCGCTCCCCGATCGTGCGTCTCAGGATCGCAAGTGCATCGCGGCATTGTGCACGCAAATCGACTTCGACAGGTTTCAGGTCGCCCTTGCGCGCGAAGACCAAAAGGCGCCGGGTCAGGTCTGCGCCCAGTTCTGCAGATGTTAGCGCATCGTCGATCAGGCCAGTCTGACGTTCGTCTGCGCCGCGCATCTGCAACAGCTCAAGATTGCCGATGATCACTGTCAGTAGATTGTTGAAGTCATGTGCAACGCCGCCCGTGAGTTGACCGACCGCATCCAATCGTTGGGAGCGGGCCAAAGCCTCTTGCGCTGCGTGACGTTCCGTCAGGTCGTGCAGAATGGCAATGAACACTGTGTCACCGCCAACTTCGGCGCTCCCAACCGACAGATGTAAGGGAAAAACCGTTCCGTCCTGCCGCTTCCCTTCCACATCGCGTCCGATACCGATAATCCGCTTCTCACCCGTTTCGAGGTGATGTGCCATAAACCCGTCATGCACATCCGCCAGCGCTTTGGGCATCAGCACGTTCACGCTTTGCCCGACAAAGACGCTTGTGCTGAACCCGAACAGCTGCTCTGCTGCGGGGTTGATGCGCTGCATTACGCCGTGTCGGTCAGCGACGATGATTGCATCGGCGGCGGCGTCCATCAGAGCGGTAAGAAGGGCTGCGTCGCGGTTGTGGTCCAAGGATCAAGTTCCATCATTTTAGGATCACGTTAACCGGGATGCATCAATCCGCCATGATTTGAGTCAAGAGGGTTCGCTCCAGGCTTGCGTCGGAGCGGCTGCGTTGCTCCCTTTTCCCAACATCGCCAGCAGTCCAAGGTATCGGGTAAGATCGGACAGCGAAACGACGCCCAGCAGGAGGCTGCCTGCGACCACCATGAACTTGCGTTGACCAGTTCGTGAAATACGTTCCATCAGATCCAGAACGGGCAAATCCGGAGGAATGCAGACCGCTTGATCCAATTCGACAAAGACGTCATCCACCGTGGTATTGGCCCAGTTTTCGCGGTCGATACCGTTGATCACATCAATGTCTATGTGGCCCAGCAGTTGCCCGTCTTCGACAACAGGCACAAAACCGATACGTTTTGGCAGCATCACCTGATTGACCAGTGCGGCCAGACTGGTCCCGGCTTCCGTTGTCACAACCTCGGTTGTCATCAACGCCCGCACGTCGCGTGGACCCAGCAGTGTCCTGGTGCGCTGCGCATCAAGGCTGCTGCGCGCGGCCGCAAGAACAAACAAGCCAATCAGGATCTGCCAGAAACCAGCGACCACCGCCCCTTGGAACAGACCGAGCAGACCCAGCCCCATCAAAGCGTAGGCAAGGACTGTGCCGGATTGGGCGGCGGTTTCCGTGGCCGCCAGTATATCCCCGCTGCGCCGCCACAACCACGCACGCAAGATACGCCCCCCATCCAGTGGAAAGGCTGGCAGCAAGTTGAAGATCGCGAGCACC
This sequence comes from uncultured Tateyamaria sp., assembly GCF_947496075.1. Lineage (GTDB taxonomy): Bacteria > Pseudomonadota > Alphaproteobacteria > Rhodobacterales > Rhodobacteraceae > Tateyamaria. Next base: position 127,489 of record NZ_CANMBJ010000003.1, on the reverse strand, counting down.
AAATTGATCAGCGCAAGATAGTGCAACACCTCAACCACCGGACCCATCCCGAAGAACACCGCACCTAACACGGCAAATGTCCAAAACATCGCGGCCAGGGCAAGGCTCATCAGCGGGCCAGCGAGCGCGATCCAGAACTCGTGCATGGCTCTGGCGGGCTCCTGCGCAAGCTCGGCAACACCGCCGAACAGGAAGAGCGTGATGTTCCGCGTGTCGACCCCAAAGCGCCGGGCCGTCACCGCATGGGCCAACTCATGACCCACAAGTGAGGCGAAAAAGAGCAGCATACCAAGAAGAGCCATCGTCGCATATGTCCAGCTCGACAGACCGGGCAAGACGGCGGGAAAAGTGTGCTGATAGAGGCTCCAAGTGATCAGACCTGCAATCAGGACCCAACTGGGATCGACCCGGATATGGAAGCCAAAAATGGTGATGATGGTGCGAGCATTTGAAAACATAGCGACTGTCCCCTTGTGGTCAGCGTAAACTACGCGTGGCAGAGCACCGTTGATTTTGCTCAAGCCCGGCAGATGCTCCGGCTTGAGAAATGTCAGACCCGTCACCAAGCGGCACGCTTAAGCCGCCTGCATGGGATACCTCAGCAGCAGCCTGCCTTTGACAATGCTGGTCTTTGCCATCAGCGCCTTTGCCGTCTGGGTGGCTGGAGCACGACTGGCCTATCTGGCGGATGCACTGTCGGATCGTTTAAAACTGGCAAAGTCCGTTGTGGGCCTTGTGTTTCTTTCCACGGCAACGTCCCTGCCGGAAATCGCCACCACATTGACGGCCGCGGTGCAGGGGGCACAAGCGCTGGTTTTGAACAACCTTTTTGGCGGTATCGCATTGCAGACGGCGATTCTGGCGATGTCGGACTTCTGGGCGCGCGGAGCAATCACCAACTACCCGCGTAAAGCAAATCACGCGCTTGAGGCGACTCTGCTTGTTCTGATGCTTGGGCTGGTGATCGTGATCCTGATGATGGGCGAGCCGTTCGCCATTGCGGGCGTGGGTGCAGGTTCGGTGATCCTCGCTGTGGTCTATGCTGGCGCGCTTTGGTTGCCGCGCAGCTATGACGAAGCCAGCGACTGGGTTCCGGTAGACCTCCCTGACCCCGACCCTTTGCCATTTCCAGCACCCACCGGCCTGACCAAAGCGTCTACGAAATTCCTCACCACACAAGCCGTGCTGGCTTGTGCGGTGATTTTGATCTTTGGCAGTCTCCTGGTGCTCAGCGCAGAAAGCATGGCTATTCAATCCGGGCTTGGCACCAGCTTCATAGGTGTCACATTGTTGGCGGCTGCCACGTCCCTGCCGGAGTTGACCACAAGCATCACTGCGGTGCGCATGGGGGCGTACACATTGGCGATTTCTAATATATTTGGCAGCAATCTGATTATGCTGGTCTTGGTTTTTCCTGCCGACATTCTGTTTCACTCGGGGCCCGTTTTGCGCACGACTTCACCGATCGTGCTGACATCACTCGGCTTTGCAATTGTTGTAACGGCCATCTTCCTGACGGGGCTACTCATCCGGCGCAAACCCAGACTTGGCAATGTTGGCCTGGATTCCGTGCTGGTTTTGATCAGTTTCGTTGCAAGTATGCTGGTCTACTACAGTTTGCGCTGAGACCCGCAACAGCGTTGACAATTCTCAATACCGGTCCGCATGGGGCAACCTAAGTTGAGCCATGCGACAGGAATATGGAACGGACGCAATGCATGGAACATGTCATATCACCGATGAATTGGCTTACCTTGTCGGCAGCGGATTTGAGCCATACGGCGACGTTCTGATGGATGCTGTTGAATGCGGCCGACGCATGACCCTCGAAGACCATGCCGACCTTGCAATTGTGCTCACGGGTGACTTGCGCGCGGCGTGGCGATGCGGATTTGTGGTCGAGCTTTCAGGACCAACCGTGATCCTTCAGGCAGATGTGCGCAACACTTGCGCCTATGCTACACGCGATCTGCGGATGCTCAGCATGACCTACGACGTGTGCGCCTCCGTTCTGAAGCGCCATCGCGCGTTCCGGAGCCTGTTCTTCGACGCTTTGACTGCACGTATTCAAGCACTGGCGGCAGTCAAGACGGGACCAGCAATGCTTCACTGACAAACGGGGACTGAACACTAACAGATCACACCGCCTTCGAAACATGATCGAAGCCCGGTATGTCGAACTGGGCTGGCGCACGCAGGACCTCAAAACCGAACTTGAAGGCTACGAGACTCTTGAAGGGATCGTGCGTGCGTCACAGAGGGAAGTTGCACTGCAGCGAAACGCGCTGGCGCAGATCGCACAATTCGGCAAAGGCTGACCGCTACCTCTGAATACTTTCCAGATAGGCCGCCAGAGCAATCAGATCGGATGGTGTCGGTGTGGTCGCCCCCCCATCCTCGACCTGAACAGTCGGTCCCAAGTCTTCGTTTCCGAACTCAGGCATAACAGAGTTGGGGTGATCGCGTCGATTGAAGCCATCAATGACGCTCATTACGAAATTCCGGGGGAAGATGCCCCTGTTTTGCGCAGACAACGTGGTCAGGTCGGGCGCGCTACCGCCCTTGCCATCGACCCCGTGACACGAAGCGCATTTCTGGAAATAGAGCTTTTCACCACGGGTAGCGCTCAGATCAGGTTCCCCATTGTCCGGTGCGCAGGCCATCAGGCTGACTGCGGCCAGCAGTCCGTAAACCATTCTCATTGTGGATGTCATTTTTGCTCGCCTCTCCTGAATTGGACTTCACCCTAGTGGGCGCGCCGCGCGCGGCCTTTGATTTATCTCAACATCCGTGGCGTCCATGCCCAGGTTAGAGAGTGATAAGGCCGCCAAGCGGCAACCGCGCGCTGAAGCTCAGATTGATCAAGGCCACGCAAAGTGTGGAAATAGAAGGCGTCCGCATTGGCAGTGACACTCTCGTCTTCGGCGACATTCACCATGTCCTCGAAGCCGATGAAGGTGGAGACGCTCAGCAGACTGATCGCCGCAATGCCAGTCCAGACATCAACGTCAAGCGTGGTCCAGTCTTGATCAAATCTCTAGCACAGTGCGCCCCGTGATTTGCCCAGCCTTCATCCGGTCGAAGATCGCATTGATGTTCTCAAGCCTGTCCCATTCGAAATGCGTCGCAACATGACCATCTGCCGCGAGGCTCAGCGACTCCGCCAAATCCAGCCGCGTACCCACTATGGAACCGCGAATTGTCAGGCGCTTCAACACCACGTCGAATATCGGCAAGGGAAACGATCCGGGCGGCAAGCCCACAAGGCTCATCGTGCCATGCCGCCGCAACATCCCGGTAGCCTGTGCAAAGGCCTGGGTGTTGACGGCGGTCACCAACGCCCCATGCACGCCGCCCAGATGGTCGGTTACCTCTTTGACCGGATCGGTGACGGCGGCGTTGATGGTTACGTCTGCGCCCAGTGATTTTGCAAGGGCCAGCTTGTCATCCGCGATATCCACCGCGACCACGTGCATACCCATGGCCTTGGCGTATTGCACAGCCATGTGACCCAGCCCGCCAATGCCGCTGATTGCCACCCACTGACCCGGGCGCGCCTCTGTCTCCTTGAGACCCTTATAGACAGTTACACCCGCACATAGCACGGGCGAGGCAGTGCCGAATTCCAGCGCAGAGGGCAACTGGCCAACATAGTCAGCATCTGCGCGCACGAACTCGGCATAGCCGCCATCAACCGAGTACCCGGTGTTCTGCTGGCTTTCGCACAAGGTCTCCCATCCCCCCGAACAATGCTCGCATCGCCCGCAGGCCGTGTGCAGCCAGGGAACGCCCACCCGGTCCCCTTCCTTAAGATGCGTGACCTCAGCACCCAAGGCGGCCACCTCGCCGACGCCCTCGTGACCGGGGATGAACGGTGCAGTGGGTTTGACCGGCCAGTCACCCATCGCGGCGTGCAGATCGGTGTGGCAAACGCCCGAGGCACGCACGCGCACCAACACATCGTGCGGTCCAATCTGAGGCACTGGAACCTCTCGGATATCGAGCGGCTTGCCAAGCTCGGTCACAACCGCTGCTTTCATTGTCTTGGGTAACGTGTCCGGTATCTCACGGCTCCTCTCGACTGGCTTTGATCGTTCTGTGCCATCCGGTTTCCGCGTTCGCATTGATATTGCTCAATGCGCTGCGCACCCAAGGCGGTAAACCGACCCGGCAAGGAGCCCGGAGTCATGTCTGCAAACACATCACCAGCCATTTTGTGCTTTTCGAAATCCGGACATACCCGCCGTGCCGCGGATACGCTTGCGCAGCGGACGGTGGCTGAGGTCATACCAATTGAAACCGACCGCTATAAGGTACCTCTGCTGTGGATCTTGCGCGCAATCTGGGATGTGGGCCGATCACATTTGCCGCCACTAACCGGCGGCAATGTGGTTACAGCAAACAGACCCTGGATCGTGGTGGCTTGCCCCATCTGGGCGGATCAGCCCGCCTCCCCGGCGCGCAGTGTCATAAATGCGCTGGCGTCAACCGCGACACCCGTTGGCCTGCTCACCACGTCTGGCGGGGCCGGTGAACCGCTCAAATGCGTGGCAACTTGCGAAACGGTGTTGGGCCGCCGGTTGGCAGCAAGCTTAAACATTCAGAACAAGATCGAAGACACTCCGGAAACGGACAAACGCCTAGACGCATTTGCCCACGCCATGATGACGTCGGCATCACAAGGTGTTGTATGACCAAATTGCCCGCCGAACGCGTTTTCCGCACCAGCGGATTGACCAAGGTCTACGATACCGGAGAAGTGAAGGTGTACGCGCTCGATAGTGTGGATCTTGAACTTTTTGCGGGCGAGTTGACCGTGCTGTTGGGCCCGTCGGGCAGCGGCAAGTCCACGCTGTTGAACATTCTGGGCGGGCTGGACCACGCTACAGATGGCCGCGTTTGGTTCCGCGATCTGGAACTGACCAATCTGCGCGACCGGGGGTTGACCCGCTACAGGCGAGACCATGTGGGCTTTGTCTTTCAGTTCTACAACCTCGTGCCCAGCCTCACGGCGCGCGAAAACGTGCAATTGGTCACGGATGTGGCGCCGAACCCCATGCGGGCCGAAGAGGCCCTGGACCTTGTCGGCCTGACGCACCGGATGGACCACTTCCCGGCACAACTGTCAGGGGGCGAACAACAGCGCGTCGCGATCGCTCGCGCCGTGGCGAAACGGCCCGAAATCCTGCTCTGTGACGAGCCGACCGGCGCGCTGGACAGCAAGACCGGTATCCAAGTGCTGGAAGTGCTGAAACAGGTAAACGAAGACCTTGGCACCTCGACCGTGGTGATCACCCACGCGGCCGAAATCCGCAAAATGGCGCACCGCGTGATCTGGTTCCAAGATGGCAAAATCGCGAACATCGACGTGAATGAAACTCGGCTCGACCCAGCCGAGATCGCATGGTGAACGGTATGGAGGCGCTTGACCGCAAACTCATCCGTGACTTCCGCAGGCTCTGGTCACAGTTCCTCGCCATTTCACTTGTGCTGGCAGCCGGCGTGGCCGTGCTGCTGATGTCCTTCGGCATGTCTGATGCGCTGGAAGAAACGCGTGCGACTTATTACGAGCGCAACCGATTTGCCGACGTTTTCATCGACGTGAACCGCGCGCCGAACAGCATGCTCGATATCATCCGCAACATCGACGGGGTCGCGTCCATCGAGCCGCGCGTTACCACCTACGCGACGCTGGACATTCCGGCCAAGGTGGATGCCACGGTGGCCTATGTCGTATCGCTGCCCGAAAACGGCACATCCCTCAACCAACCGATCCTGCGGCTGGGCAATTGGCCTGATGCCACCGCCACCGATGCGGTGGTCCTGAACGCTCCATTTGGTGAAGCGAACAACCTCTGGCCCGGTGACGATTTCACCGCCACGCTCAATGGCACCAAACGCACGCTGACGGTCACGGGCTGGGCCCTGTCGCCCGAGTTCATCTACACCATCGGCCCCGGCAGCCTGATCCCCAACGACGAAGACTTCGGCGTGATCTGGATGCCGGAACAGGCGCTAGCCGCGGCTCTGGACCGAACGGGGGCGTTCAACAACCTGTCGGTCAAACTGCGCTCGGGCTACCGATTGGAACCGGTGATCGACGCGCTCGACATCTTCTTGGAACCATACGGCGCGCTTGGCGCCATCGATCGGACCGAACAGGTATCCAACGCCTTCATAGATGCGGAAATCACGCAATTGCGCACGCTGGCCTATACGCTGCCGCCTATCTTTCTGGGGATCACGATCTTTCTGGTGAACATGGTGATGGGGCGGATCGTGGCGCTCGAACGGGCCGAGATCGGGTTGCTCAAGGCTCTGGGCTATTCCGATACGGCCATTCTGATGCACTACCTTCTGCTTGCCAGCCTGGTGGGCGTCTTCGGCGTGTCGATCGGCTATGTCGCTGGCAGTTGGCTCAGTTTCGAGCTCGCGAAACTCTATGCTGATTTCCTGAAGTTCCCTTACCTGATTTATTCGGTATCGTGGAACATCTACGTGTTGTCCGGCGTGCTGGGCCTGATCGCGGCAGGCACAGGTGCCGCGCGCGCTGCATGGGTCGCGGCGCGATTGGCGCCTGCCACGGCCATGGCACCACCCGCACCGCCCCGGTTCACAACCAGCTGGGTGGATCGCGCCTTGCACTTAATCCGCGTCAGCCAGCCCACCATGATGATCCTGCGCGGCATCATCCGCTGGCCGGTGCGCGCAGGCCTAAGCATCCTGGGCATGGCACTGGCGGTTGGCATTCTGGTGTCCTCCAACTTCTTTCCCGACGCACTCGATCTGATCATCGATACAGCGTTCTACCAATCCAACCGGCAGCACGCAGTTCTGTTCTTCAATGACGAGGTGGACGAGAAAGTGGTGGAAGAGGCCCGCCGTCTGCCCGGTGTGCTTCAGGCCGAAGGGCAGCAGGTGATGACGGCAGTGCTGCGTCACGAACACTATCGCAAGCGCGCCACGATCGAGGCGAGGCGCCCCGGCATGAACCTCAGCCGCGTGGTGTCAACGAACGGTCAGGTGGTGGATGCCCCGCCCGGCGGCATCATGCTGTCGGAACGTTTGGCTGCCCAGCTTGGCGCGTCCCTTGGCGACGTGATCGAGGTGAAGTTTCTTGGGGTCCATCAAGGCACCTACACCCTGCCCGTCACACAGCTTGTGACCCAGTTTTTCGGTCTGGGCGCTTACATGGATCAAACCACCGCCAACCGCCTTTTCCAGCAAGACCCGCGCGTCTCCATTGTCAACGTCACGCTGGACGCGGCCCATGGCGACGCCTTTCAGCAAAGCCTCAAAGACCTGCCTAAGCTGGCCGGGCGCGCGATGCTGGCCGAAAACCGGGCAGGGTTCGAGGATACGATCAGCCGAAACATCCTGATCACGACCACGATCTACGCCATTCTCGGCACGTTGATCACCGTCGGCGTCGCCTATAATGGCGCGCGCATCCAGTTGTCGGAGCGCGCACGTGAACTCGCCAGCCTGCGCATCCTCGGCTTCACCAAGGGCGAGGTCGGCTTCGTGCTGGTGGGCGAGATCATGTTGCTGGCCGTCCTTGCCCAACCCTTGGGTTGGTGGATTGGCTGGGGCGTCGCCAAGATGCTGACCGAAAGCTACACCAGCGACCTTTACTCCATGCCTCTCGTGGTCAGCGCCTCCACGTTTTCCTCCGCCAGCCTGATCGTGCTGACCGCCGCCCTTGTCTCAGTCCTTATCGTACGACGCAGGCTCGACGGCATCGACCTTGTTTCCGTGATGAAAACCAGAGAGTGACACCATGGCCCACACCAGCCGCAACATCGTCCTTGGCCTGATCGGGGTCGGCATCGCCGGGGGCTTGCTTTATGTGACCTTCCGCCCCGAACCCGTGCCGGTGGATCTGCACACCGTGGATAGAGGCCATTTCGAGATCACGGTCGATGCCGACGGCACGACACGCGTGGTGGAGGTGTTCGAGGTGTCGGCCCCCATCGCCGGTGTCGCCCAACGCTCGCCCGTGCGCGTCGGCGATCCGGTGACAGGGGGGGAAACGGTCGTCGCATTGGTCGAACCTATCTCTCCGGGGTTGCTCGATGCCCGCACCCGTATGCAATCCGAAGCCGCCGTCACCGAGGCCGAAGCCGCCCTGCACGTGGCCGAAACGGACCTGGCCCGTGCGCGGGAGGATTACATCTTCGCGAAGTCACATTTCGATCGCACCTCGGAACTGGTTGAACGGGGCGTGGCCAGCATCACCCGGCTGGAGGAAGCGCAACAGCTCTTTGCCATAACAAATGCCGCCCTTGAGGCCGCGAACGCCCGTATCGCGCAGGCCGAAGGCGGGTTGCGACGGACAAAGGCGGCCTTGGTCGAAACCTCGGGCAACGGCGAAAACGATACGTGCTGCATGTCACTTCTTGCTCCAACCGACGGTGTTGTTCTGGACATCGACGAAGTCAGCGCTCGGCCAGTTACATCGGGCGAACGCTTGCTGACAATCGGCGACCCCGGCCAGATCGAACTCGTAGCGGACCTGCTCACATCCGACGCGGTCAGCCTGCCACCAAACGCCCACGCAACCGTTGAACGCTGGGGCGGCCCCCCGCTTCAAGCCAAATTGGCTTATGTAGAGCCTGCGGCGCGCATGAAAGTCTCCGCCCTCGGGATTGAGGAACAGCGCGTCGACGTCGTATTCGACATCACTACACCTCCCGAACAACGCCCTGATCTGGGCCATGAATTCGCCGTCTACCTGCGCATCGTCACCTACGAGGAAGAAGACGCACTTCTGATCCCGCTAAGTGCTGCGTTCCGCACCGATGACTATTGGGCCGCATTCCGTGCGGACGGCGACAGGGTCACGCGCGTGCCGGTCGACCTTGGCGCGCGCAATGGACGCCTTGCCGTGGTGGAAAGCGGGCTGGAGCCCGGTGACCGCATCGTGGAGCACCCCCGCGACGACCTCACCGATGGTGCCTTGATCGAAGAACGCACCACCTTCTGAAAGGACTCCAAGTGCCCAAGGACAGCACCGACCGCAACCTCGACCGCATTTTGCACAGCGCCATGGGCAAGGCCACGGGCGGGCTGTCGCCCACAGCGCTCAGCACCGCGTGGCTCGACTGGGCGCTGCATGTCGTGGGCTCCCCCGAACGGCAAATCCAACTGGCCTTCAGCGCATGGGCCAAGGGGGCAGAGGCATGGACCACGTTTCTGACCGGCAAGGCCCCCGAAACAGACGACCCAAGGTTCCAAAGCCTCGCGTGGAACGTGCCACCCTACAGCCAACTGCGGCACTGGTTCAGCCTGCAAGAGACGTGGTGGCAAGAGGCAACGGCGCCCATCGTCGGCGTCGATCCTGCCCATCAACGAATTGTCTCCTTCGCTGCGCGGCAAATCATCGACACCATGTCACCCGCCAATTTCGCACTCACCAACCCGGATGTGCTGGACAAGACGCTGGCGGAACATGGGCAGAACTTCACACAGGGCTGGCAGCACTGGATCGAGGATTTCAACCAATTGATCAGCCAGAGCCCAAAGTTGCATCCAGACTACCGCGTGGGCGAAACCATCGCCATCACACCGGGCGACGTTATCTACCAGAACCAGCTGATTGAACTGATCCGCTACCGACCCACGACGAAGAAGGTCCACGCTGAACCGATCCTGATCGTGCCCGCCTGGATCATGAAATACTACATTCTGGATCTGTCGCCGCGGAACTCACTGGTCGCCTATCTCCGCGATCAGGGGTTCGAAGTGTATATCATCTCTTGGAAAAACCCGGACAAGGGCGACGCTGACCTGTCTTTGGAGGACTATCTGAATCTTGGAATGTTTGCCGCCATCAACCACATAGTGCCCCAAAACGACGGCGCGTTGCACGCGGTCGGCTACTGCCTTGGCGGCACGCTGCTGGCTGCGGGCGCCGCCGCAATGGCGCGGGACCACGACACGCGCTTGCATAGCTTGTCGCTGTTGGCCGCACAGGTGGATTTCTCCGAACCAGGTGAGTTGTCACTATTTATCAATGAAAACCAGGTCGCTTTCCTCGAAGACATCATGGCGACCCAAGGGTACCTGCGCGCGGACCAGATGGCAGGAGCCTTCCGCATGCTCCGCTCCACCGATCTGATTTGGAGCAGGATCGTGCGCCATTACCTACTGGGCGAACGCACCCCCATGAACGACCTCATGGCCTGGAATGCCGATGCAACGCGGATGCCTGCGCGGATGCATTCGGAATACCTGCGACAGATGTTTCTGGAAAACCAGCTGGCCAAGGGGCGGTTCAAAGTGGGGGGGAAGACGGTCGCGCTCACCGACTTGCGGGTGCCCATCTTTTGCCTTGCCACCGAAACTGACCACGTGTCGCCTTGGCGGTCTGTGTTCAGGCTGCAAATGTTGACCGACACGGATGTGACCTTTTGCCTGACTGCTGGCGGGCACAACAGCGGCGTGCTCTCCGAACCGGGCCACCGAAACCGCCACTACCGGTTGCGCAAAAAGACCGAAGGCGACCCGCACACCGCGGCCGAAGCCTGGATGGACCAAGCCCCCATCGAAGACGGTTCATGGTGGCCTGCATGGGTCAAATGGTTGGCCGACCACAGCGGCTCGAAACAGTTTACGCCTGCAAAAAAGCGCTGGACCAAAGGACCAGCGCCAGGGCGTTACGTCTTGGGCTGATCCTTTCGGGATAGGGCTCAGCTCTTTTTGGTTTCGTCCGCACTTGGCGGCGCATACAGATCCTGGCTCATCTGCACGAGCTTTCCAGTCTCGGCAGTGTATTGATCAATAGCCGTCTGCATGAACTCGGCCTGGATCTTCTGAAGCTCCGAGACGTCCTTGCAATGCAGCATCTTGTGCTGCGTCTTGACGTCTTCCTTGATCCGGTCTGCAACAAAGGACAGCACTTCGCTGCCCAGATCACTCATCCCTTCGACCCAAGCCAGCCCCATCTGCGACATGGATTTCACGGCCTGATCCTGCATGGCTGCGACGTCCCCGGCCATCTTGGTCACATCGGCAGTCGTCGATGTGTCGGTCTGCGCTGCGCCTGCGGGCTGTTTCGGTGGCATTTCAATCTCCCAACAATGACTGATGAAGGCGAGCTTATCGTGCCCCGGGTCGCTGCCGATTGATCTTTCTCAATGCCGCAGGACCCGTGCACTGCTAGCGCGAAAGGGTCCGGCCCGGAGAAACCAAGATGCGCGCTTCCGACGTGTCCACAGCCCCTGCCACGGGACTGTCAGCCCAGCAGATCGACGATTTGCGCGCCCGGTACGGCTGGAATGAATTGCCACGCCAGAAACCACCCGGACCGCTGATCGTCTTCTTGCGGCAATTCGGAGGCATGCTGGTTGTGATCCTTGTGGTCGCTGCCCTGATCGCATTGGCGTTGGGCGAACGGGTTGACGCGCTGGCCATCGCCCTCGTGCTGCTCCTGAACGCGGTTCTGGGCTTTGTGCAGGAATGGCGCGCCGAAACTGCGCTAGATGCACTGCGTTCCATGCTATCGCCCCACGCCATCGTGGTCCGCGACGGGCAAGAGATTGACATCCCCGCCCGCGAACTTGTGCCCGGTGACCTTGTCGTTGTGGCCGCCGGGGCGGCCGTACCCGCCGATCTGCGCATCGTGTCAGCCATGGAAATCCGCGTGGACGAAAGCGTACTGACGGGGGAGTCGGTGCCAGTGGACAAGTCGGAGCGGGGCACAGACGATGAAACCTTTCTTTTTGCTGGCACCGCCTTGGTCAAGGGGCGCGCCCGCGGGATCGTTACTCAGATCGGCCAGCACACCCGCTTCGGCCAGATCGCCCAACTGACGGGAAGCGTCGGGCAAAAGCGGACAAATCTGCAAATCCGGCTCGGCAAACTGGCCCAACAGATCGGCATTGCGGCTCTTTCCATCGCCGCTCTGGTTGTGGTCATCGGCCTGATGGTCGGCCGTGGCCCATTTGAGATGTTCATGACAGGTCTGTCGCTCGCCGTCGCGATGGTGCCCGAAGGTCTGCCCGCCGTCGTCACGATCACACTCGCTATCGGCGCGTCCGCCATGGCGCGCAAGAACGCATTGGCGCGCCGGTTGCAGGCGGTTGAAACGCTCGGCGCGGCCTCGGTGATCTGCACCGACAAGACCGGCACACTGACCGAGAACCAGATGACAGCGACGCAGATCTGGACCCACGACCGCACGTATGATGTCACCGGTGAAGGTTATGATCCCAAGGGTCACATCGAAACCGGTGGAAAATCCGTCCGAGCGAGCGACGACCTGACGCTCGCCCTAATCCTGAAAACGGCGCTGACCTGCACCCACGCGTCTCTCCACCGCGAGGGGGAGCATTGGACGATGATCGGCGCACCCACCGAAGGGGCGCTTGTCACCCTCGCCCACAAGGGGTGGGCGCCCCCGGTGTCGCAAGCCGACCTAATCTCGGAAACGCCCTTCAGCAGCGAACGCAAACGCATGAGCGTGCTGGCAAACGATGCAGGCCGGACCCGCCTCTTCGTCAAGGGCGCGCCCGAAGTCGTGGTTGAGCGATGCGATCGCATCCTGACCCACGGCACACAGCACCCGCTTGACCCATCCACACGACAACGCATTGCGGACGCCTATCAATCCATGGCCGCCCAGGGCCTGCGCGTCCTCGCACTGGCCATACGCGACACTGACGGCAAAGACACATCAGAGACAAACCTCACCTTTTTGGGCCTCGTCGGTATGATTGACCCACCACGGGCAGAGATCGAGTCAGCCCTGCGCCTTGCCGGTAACGCAGGCATCCGGGTGATCATGATCACCGGCGACGGCGCAATCACTGCTGCTGCCGTGGCGGACAAGATCGGATTGGGAACACCTTATCTGATTGAAGGGCATGAAATTGACACCATGGATGACGGTGCACTGGCTGAAAGGCTCCAAGACGATGTGCTTTTTGCCCGCACCCGGCCCGAACACAAACTGCGCATCGTCAAAGCCCTTCAAAGCAAAGATCAGATTGTTGCCATGACGGGCGACGGAGTAAATGATGCGCCCGCCCTGAAGCAAGCAAATATCGGCGTCGCCATGGGCATTCGGGGCACCGAGGTGTCCAAGAGTGCAGCCGATCTGATCCTGCTGGATGATGACTTTTCCACCATTGTGAATGCCGTCGCCGAAGGCCGAAGGCAGTTCGAAAACGTGCGCAAGTTCGTGCGTTACCTCATGTCCTCCAACGCGGGCGAGGTGCTGGCGATCATGGTCAACCTCATTATCGGCGGGCCGCTGATCTTCCTGGCTACACAGATCCTGTGGATGAACCTGATCACCGACAGTATCACCGCCGTGGCCCTGGGGTTGGAGAAGGAAGAACCCGACCAGATGCAGCGCCCGCCACGCGAACCAAGCGAGGCCATTCTCGGGCGGGCAGGCTTTGCACTGATTGCCACCTTCGGACTCTACACGGCCACTGCAAGCCTCTGGATTTTTTACACGTTTTTGCCCTACGGCGTGGATATCGCCCGTACCACGGCCTTTACCGCCATGCTGATCTTCGAAAAGGTCAGTGTGTTCGCATTCCGCTCTCTCACGCGGCCCACGACCACAATTGGATGGTTCTCAAACCCGATCCTTGTGATCGCATTCACCATCAGCGTCAGCTTGCAACTGGCGGCAGTCTACTGGCCACCCCTACAAACGCTTCTGCGCACCGTCCCGCTCGGGATTGAACACTGGTCAATCATCTGCCTGCTTGCCGCCCCGCTCATCATCGTGCCGGAACTCGCCAAAGCAGTGCGCATACACCGCACACCAAAAACAGAAGGTGATTGACCACTACCGGCCGCCGCCGCTGCACAACCACACCCCGACCGAGTCGCACTCCACATTGCCCAAATCATGCGACCATGTCTCGCCCCAGCCGAACTCGGTCCCAACCCTGAAACGAATTTTCATCGCTAGCCCTCCGGTCGCTTTCCCAGAAGGTTACCTCGCGGTCCGGTCAATCCCCACGTTCTTTCCACTCCCCCAAATGAGCGGCTTGCCAGAAGCTGAATGGCTGCTTGCTGATAGAGAATACGACGCTGACTGGTGCCGCGAGGCCTTTATAGACAGGGCACAAAGCCTTGCACTCCAGAGCGCAAGTCGCTCAAGAAAACCGTCAAGTATGATAAGCGCCGCCATAAAAGACGTAACCGGATTGAAAGAATGCTGCGCAGGATCAAGGACTGGAGGTGTGTCACGACGCGGTACGACAGATCCCCAACCGTCTTCCTCTCCGCAATCGCACGCGCTGCAGCTTTCATATTTTGGTTATGAATCCTGAGCCTAGCCGCATGACAAGCAATGTCGTCACGGAAAAACTACGACGCAACCACGCCAGCCGACTAGCTTAGCTGTTCTGCTCCTGCTCGGCCAGATCTTGCAGCGCTTGCACTGCATCCAAAGCCTGCTCGATCCCGGCCTGAAACGCTGCACTGCGCTCCCGGTTCGTGGCCTGTTCCTCCTCCAGCCGTGCATTCGCCGCCTCCGCGAGGGGCAGCGCTTCGGGCAAAGCCTCCTTCACCTCTTGGCGAAACGCTCTGCTGGAAAGCTGTGCCCGCAACGCTTTCGATCGTTGCTCTGAAAGTGCAAAGCGTGATGTGATTACGGCGCTCCCTGTCTGCAATCGCAGCCGCGCTTCCTCCGTCAGTCCGCGCGCATCCGCCCGCGCCATTGATACGGCCTCTGTCGGCCTCAACCCTGCTACAGTTGGCACGACAATAGAGGCGCCAGGGCGAAACCCCGCCTCCGTCGCCAACTGCGGATTGGCCCGCAACAGCGCCATTTCCGCGCGGCGCTGCGCCTCTCCCCGTGGCCGTCCTTCTATATCGAACACCCGCCGCGCGAGCGTCGCGATCCGGCGTTCCCGCCCCAATGTCGCTATTCGTGTCGGCATCGCCTCTCTCCCTTCTCTAAGCTTGCAGATTCAGCGCCGAAAACGGTGCCGGAAGACCGCCACCGTTCAACTGAATGCCCGCAGTCGTGATATTGCCGATCGGCGTCGCCGCGCCCGCGGCCCCTGTGGCCAGCCGCATGGAAAGCGCATCTGTCTGATGCGTCACCGTGTTGGAACCTGCAGAAAGCCGCTGCGAACCGATCAGGACGACCTCAGAAAGTCCACCTCCGCTTTGCAGATCGCACTGGTTCTGGCTGAAATCGAGGCTGCGCGCGCCCGGATCAACAAGCGAGACCAAAGGACCCAGCAATTGCCGGTTGCTCCGCACTTGATTGCCCTTCACCGAAATCTGGCTCGGCAGGTTGCGCGAAGCGACCGTAAATCGCGCCGCCGAGGCGCGAAACATCGTTCCTTCGACAGCCACAAAAGCCAGCGCCTCACGTGCTACCGTTGGCGCGACGGCCACGAACCCCGTGGCAAGCGTCCCGATCTCAGCACCGATATCCGCGTCGAACCGCCCGACTTGGATAGCCCGCCAGTTGACGATGTCGTTCGGCCCCAAATCATCCTCGATCTCGACGATCCGGTTGTCCGAAATCGTCAGACCAAAGAATGGCGACGCAGCAAGTATCCCGAACGTCCGCGGTCCCGGATCGCGTGGCCCGATCTCCGAGATGGAGTTGTGCGCGATGTCCACGCTCCCGCTCCCTTGGATAGCGATCCCGGCGAAGCTCTCTTGGCCAGCACCCGTCTGGCCCACAGCCCGCACCGAATTGCCGATAATCTGGCCGGACGCCGCGGCCGTCAGCAGAATGCCCGCAGCGCCAAACTGTGCACCCGTCCCGCTCACATCTTCGATCATGTTATTGTCGATAGCGACATGTCGGATCTCGGCCTCTGCCGTCGTCGCAATCCCGGCTTCGGCGCACTCTCGGATGATATTGCGCTTGATCAGCAGCGTATCATGCAGCCCGGCGATGCGAATGCCCGCCCCCGAAAGCTCAAAGATCGTGTTGCCGATGATCTGTGCGTCCGTTGTTGCCTCGGGCACAAGATTGGGCAACAGCCTGATACCGTCTCCTGCCTCATCCCCGCCTGAAATCTCGCAATCCTGCACCCGCGTCGTATTGGCACCCAGTACCATTGCCGCAGCATCAGAGACGACGGTGCTTGTCTCTATCGAAAGGCTTGCTGCCGGGATTTCCGCCCAGTTGATCCGCACACCTTCTCCATTAGAGAACACCAGATTGCGCGACAGAAGCGCAGCCGAGATGTTGATCGCCGCCCGGTCGATCTGGATGCCAAAGCGGCCTCCAAAGAGAATGCTGTCAAGCACGCGCAGCTCTGCAAAGGCTGCAAACTGCAGGTCGCCATCCTCGTCGAGCCCGAACGAGGAGCGCGAGCCAAACGCCACTGGCGCAACCACAACGCACTCCTCTACCTTTGCGCCCAACTGGGTGCCGTCAAAAGCGATCCCGTGATCCACTCGCTCTTCCGGGTCGTCGCTGAACACCAGCACCGCCAACCGCCGCAGCGCAACAAGGCCTGCATTGATCGCGGTCACCCCATGTGTGATGGGGATATTGCCCAAGTTGTCTTCCTCTGGCGCCACCAGCAGCGAAAAGCGCTCCAACTGGATGTCGTTGGCCGTGTCGATCTGAATGGCACCGCCCGCCCCCTGATAGACAAGGATCGTACCGATCCCTTGGCCCGTCAGCTTCACTGCGTTGCGGTTGGTTATGACAATGGGATCGCCAAGAAGATAATTGCCAGCCTCAAGGCATACCGTGCCCCCTGCCGCCTCCACCTGATTGATCGCATCCTGAATGGTCAATGAACCAGAATTGTGTTCTTCGGCCGTCACGCAGACGGTGCAAAAGCATCCCTCAACTTCCGTATCGCCCCCCTCGAATTCCGGCGGCCAGAATACTCGGCAGTCGAGCACCAACCCGCCCGCCGCCGCTGTCGGAAAGCGCACGACGGCCAGTCGGCAGTAGTGTCGCTGGATGCCCTCGGGAGGTGCTGTCCGCAGCTCATTGATCTGCGTGCCAGCCGTCCGAGCCTCGAAGCGCCAATAGTCCATCTCGCGAAACCGGCCCGTTGCATCCGCAGTCGAAAACTCCACCGTAATTCCCGATTCCAGCACCAAGACTGTACCCGCAGGCGGCACCGGGATCAGCCCATCGGAACCCGGCGCATCGAGATCGACCCATTCCGCCCCGTCCGTCTCTCGGATCACCCCCCTCTGATCCCAGCGGACCAGCCGCGTGCGGCGCACAGCGACCGTATCATCGCCCGCGCCTGAGGGCACCAAATCCGCATTCTCCACATCCGCGTCGATGGCTGCCTCGAATTCGATCTCTCGCGTTTCGGCATTCACCACCGCAACCCTTAGCATCACGCCGGAACGGTGGGTGAACTCCCTGTGATCGTCTGTCAGCTCCACCCAATCGCCTTCGCGAAACCGCAAGATCTCATCCCGTCCGATCCGATTCAACACGACGCTCTCATTTGTGCTGCCGATGCTCTCGACAGCGCTCACGACCGAGGCGTTCTCCCGACTGAACTTGAACCGCGCATCCTCCTGATCTGGCGGATTCCCGTTTTCATCCACCTCGCCAACAGAGTGCAACTCGACACGGTAAAGCTGGTTCTCGATCCCCGAATACCCCTCGGTCGGCGGCACCAGGCACGGATCCTCAGGATCTTCCACATCCACTGTCCCGGTCGTCAGCCGCGCGGTCGAGGGCGCGATCTCTGCCTCCCACCCGGGGATATCTTCGTCTGGAGTCTGGCAGTTGGTCGCCCGCGGCACATCGAACGTGCGCACCTGCCAGACCGTCTGCCATCGCGTTGTGGTATCGACACCTCCCAGAGCGGGCTCCAATAGATCTGGCCGCTCGATCGGTGTCACCTCCCGCTGCCAGGCCACAACGTAAGCCAGTGCTGTGCCGCCGATGGGCAAGTCTACTGGCGTCGGCCAGTAGGGCTGGTTGAGGTAATTGACGAAATCCCCTTCTTCGGGCGAGATCAACTCGTCCAGCACTCCTTCGGGGTCGCCAAGATCGTCATTGGTCGTGTTGGGCCTGCTTCGATCAAATACAGGATCGGGCGACGCGGGCGCCTCGTCCGTAAAATTCGCAACCCCGTGGCACTCGAGCAGCAGCCCATGCAGATACTTTCGCCCTCGTCCGATTTCCAACCCACCTTCGTCCGTCAGCCGGATCTCGAAACCCGTCATCGTCTCCCGCGGCACCACGGCACGTCCAATGGTATCTACGGTGCCCGCCCGGATCCGCCGCTCGAACATCTCGACCATCTCGTTCCAGTCGCTGT
Organism: uncultured Tateyamaria sp.; assembly: GCF_947496075.1. GTDB lineage: Bacteria > Pseudomonadota > Alphaproteobacteria > Rhodobacterales > Rhodobacteraceae > Tateyamaria. Next base: position 109,247 of record NZ_CANMBJ010000003.1, on the reverse strand, counting down.
CCAGAACCGCACGACCTTGCTGAAGGAACACCCCGGCATAATCCCGCAGGGCATCGAAACTGTCTCTGCTGTAGTCACCACTCATCGGCGTGTTCCTCCAAAATCAAGTTTCATAGAAAATCCCGGCCTCCAGTCCGAAGCGCAGATATTCGTCAAGACGAATACGCAGGTTCGTTTCGCGCTGTGGAGCAAAGAGAAGATGGTAAACGCCCATCTCACTCTCATCCGAAGCGCCGGTGCGAACCTCCAACGGTGCCGCTTGTCGGAGTTGGCAATAGGCAGGGTGGCTGGCGCTCAGTGCGGTAAAACTTGGCACAAGCCACCGTGTGATCCGCCGGATGATGAGCTGCCGTACCATCTGGCTCACCGGCCCACTCTCCTCGGCCACCGCAATCGCCTGATCGATGCTTAGTTGCGGTTGGCAACGATAGCGCCTTGGCGTGATCGCATCTTGCGGAATCCAGGAAAACCGCATGCATCCCGCTTGTCGCTGGAGCGCGCGGATCGGCGCCCCTGGCCCCGGGCTCCGCGCAAAAAGAATGGAATTCGAAACCAGCGGAAACGCTCGTGCCGTTATTCGTCCGATCACGGTGCTCGCGATGATCGTCAATGCACCGGCTGGTTGGTTTACCCCGCCCGTCCCCCGAATGGCCCGCGCCTCGGCGCTGTCCCCTGAATCGGCGGCAGCGGCATCGACAATACTATCCCGTATCTCCGCATTTGTCGTTTCGTCCATCAGGATCGGCCCGGTGACGCTGTGCGTCAGAAACAGTTCCAGCCCGACCGTGTTCACTGTGAGGCTCGAAGCATTCGGGCTTTGTGGGGCACCCGTATCGGTGAAACGCCGCCCCGGGATCAGCGTGCAATGGCGGAGCGTCACCTCTTTCAGTGACACGTCACCCACTTCCCGAATATTCACCCGTTGCCCTTCGACGACAAGCCCGTCGAGGATCACACGGCCGTCTACCCCGCCCTCAATCTGCATCGGGTTGGCTGGGCGCAGGATCGGGCGGAACCCGTCGGCCGCCCGCAGCACGATCTCCCCGCCGTCTGCCACGGAGATCACAACATTGCCTGTGAACACGTCGTTGGAGGCAATTTCAACGATGCCGCCCGCATCCGTCAGTGCATCGATCGCGGCCTGGATCGTAGCGTGCTGGCTTGGTACTTCGCGCACCTCCGCCTCTGGCAATCCTGCCAGGCCCTCCGCACGATTGTACTCTCCTCCACCGATCCGCGCCGGAAAGCCAGTGTGATAGCTCACCCGCACCTCACCCGCTGGCGCTTCCGGAAAGGCGAGCCGCCCAAGCTCCGGATCCACGCGCACGCCCGCCACCTCACCCTCCGGGGGGTTGGGCGGCACATGGTTCCAGCCAACGCCATCATCCGAAAGATCACAGGCTTCGATCTCCTCCAACGGCACTCCGACGCCATCAACGAAGATCTCGAAAGCTCTCGGATACCATTCGGCAACATCCGCATCCAATGCCCGCCGCGTTAGATCTCCTGGCACGTGCCGCGGCGCGGAGATACTTGCAATCGTATCCTCTGGCGCGGGCCGGTTCACCAACTGCCTCGGCGCTCCTAGCGCATCAAAAAGAAAGCGCATCGCGTCGACTTCCCGCACGGGAGCGCGCGTCAGTTGCATGGGGATCAACCGCCAGAGATGCAGCCCGATGTTTTGCAGATTGTGCGTGCCCCCAATACTCTCCCGCCCCGGCGATTGCTGGATAGAGCGTACATCCACGGTTTGCGAAACCCGATCAAACGCCTTGTTTAATGGCTCAAGATCCAAAGGATCATGCAGATCCGGCCCTAGGTGATGCGCGGGCCGGATATGGTTCGTATGCTGGCACGTCGCGACCACCTGAAAATACTCAACCACATGCGCTGGCCACCCCGTGACATCCCGCGCCAGTTGCTCGAGCACCGCCGCCGTACCCTTCCTGCGCCGGTAGCCGATGGTATTCGCCACCTCCGCCCGGTTGCCGACATCCGTGCCTTCGATCTGGTGAAGCGTCCGGTAGCCAATCGTGCCGCCGATGTAAGGTGAAGCCCAGTCCGCACAGGTCTCGATAAAGAGATTGTCGAGCAACTGCTCGATATTCTCCTCAACCACAGCACCCTCGCGCGCCAGCACTGCCATCAACGCGCGCAGCGGCTCGCCCTGATCCGCATCGCGAAGCCGGTGCACAGCTGGCAGCAGCTCGTACAAAGCTTCTGATGTGATCCGGTTCATGACATCACCTCCAGCTTATCAAGCGCACCTGGCGCAAGTGTCAGGATTTCTGCAGGCAGAAGTTCACCGTCGGTTCCTTGCCGCCCCTGCTGCGAAATCAGCCGGGCATGGGCGATCTGTACTGTCTGAGGCGCCTCCTCCCGGTAGAGCAGATCCACATCAATCGCCGCCACTCCCGGCACCCGATGCGCCGCCACGGCCACTTCGCTCAATGCCAGTAACTGCCCGAAGTCCCGCGCCTCAAAGGAAAACGCCTCGCGCAGCGCAGCCTCGGTGGCAGGCAACACGAGGTCTGCATCATATGCGGTGTCTACGGCGACACGTAGTCCCAGCCGGAAGAACGCAGGCGCGTAAGACAGCAAATCCACTCCCACCAGCGGGTCCCCAAGAGAACGGAACGCCGCCAAGAGATTGGCAAACGTCGTGGAGCCCTCAGGAATTTCCACGCCACCGGGTCCTGCCACAGTCACCACGATCCGCCGCGTCTCTCCCTGCCAAACCCAGCGCGCCTCCGCCTTTGCAATCCCCGGAAAACCGAGCGCAAAGTCGCGATAGTCAGTGAGCGAGACCACACGCCCCAGCGTCAGCGGGTAAATCGGAGCATTCCGCCGCGCATCCTCCTGCCGCTCGGGGTCATCCCCGCCCGTCGCGGGCAGCGGGTTGGTCGTTTCTTTCAATCCCAGGGGTCTGTCCAAAGGCAGTTTCAGCTGCCCGGCACGCACGTTCCCGGCAAGCCCGATCCCCTTGGAGTAATCGGCCACGATATTGTCACGCCCGGCCAGGGGCCGCGCCCCGGAAATCCCGTCACCAAACTCCACAACCGTCTCGCCCGCATCCGTCAGCGATGTCTTGAACACCCGCGCGGACGCGCCCCGCTGGTAAAGATCCGGCACCTCATCCCATTCCGCACCATCCACGCGCAGCGTCAGCGTGCTTTCTATCCCTGTTTCTGTCGGCGCCACCCGATGTGTCACAGGCGCCTCTTTCAGCAGAAACTTCTGAAAGGGTTGCGCAGGATCGCCCGAGCCCAGAATGTCTGTCACCCCTTCTCCATTAGCCGCGCGCGCTATGTTGGCGTGGATGCGCAGGCTCTCCCGGTCGAAGGCCACGGGAAGCGCTTCTTTCAGCGTCAGAACAGTGGGGCCGCCCCCTACCGTCTCGGCACCTTTGAGCACCGCAACGACGGCGGTTTCCGGCGCCGTCTCGTCCGCTGCCACGGTCTCGAGGACCGCATCGACATCTCCGAACACTGTAACGGACCCCTCGTCTCCGGCCTCCGTCCGCACCCGGAAAATCGAGATCGTCACGCCGAAGATGAAGATGGAAATTGGATCGGCCAACAGCGTCAGTAACGCGCCTTTCTCCACCTCCAGCGGGTCGGCATCAGGCCGCGCCACATTCACCGATTGCGTCACAACCCGCAGGCGCGCTGGCTTGCCGCGGAAAATCAGCTTCCGCCCCTCCGGCAGGCCGTCCACCGCATTATTCAGCGTCACGTCGCTACCCGCAACGATGCGCGTCACCGGCGTGTCCGCGAATTGAAGCTCCTCGCTGCCACCGTTCACCGAGAACCGGCGATAGACGGTCTCAAGCCCTACGATTACCGGCAGTAGATCGAACGTTAGCCGGGTCACGTTGCCGCTCAGAGCATATCGCGCTTCCGTATCTGCGCTCGCCGTCTCGATCCGGTGCAGAGTGCTCAAACCTGCGGGCGTCGTGATGACCACCCAGCCACCTTCCACAAAACTCTTGTAAACGAGATCGAGCGAGATCGAGCCGTCTTCAGCGAAGGTAAAAAGCCAATCACCGGACTCCGCATCTGTGCCCGAGATGGTGGAGGGCGAGTTTGGCTGCGGATCATCAGAATAACCGTAGGCATCCCGGTTTCGTTCCCCGATCGAAAGCGGATGCGGCGCGTTGTAGCCGAAGAGTGAAGCCCGGTCGCGTAGCACAAACAAACGCAGACCAGCTGTCGGTCCTGAGGGGCCGGAATTCACACTGTTGAGCGGCCGATCCCAAGTGATCCGCGTGCGGTCGAGCTCCGCAAAGAGCTCCACTCGTACGATGCGCCGTCTGTCCCAAAACGGAGAGTTCGTGCTGAAATCGACAAAATCCTCATCATCGCGTTCCCGGCTGACAAAAAGGATCGTATCGCCCACTTGTAAGGCGGGGCTCCCCGCGAGCCAGGTGGACCTATCCCCGTTCCGTGGCAGCGCCCCCTCGAAAAGCTGCGGCCGCAGCGCATTCCACGCCACCCGCGTCTCAAGGTCTTCGATCGTTTCGAACACCTGTGGCATCTCGCCCGGTCCCGGCTGGCTCTGCACCCGCGTGCCTTCGGGCACGAGAAGCTCTGCCACATCCGCCTCCGCCGCCGGGGGGTCTTCCATCAGGATCACCAGATCGGTCTCAGCAGCAGCACCCGGATGCAGGCGATACCCGATCAACCGCGCCAACTCCCCGATGGAAAGCCGCTCTGTCGCCGTGCCCATATAGGCTTCGTTGGCAAGCCGCTCCTGATAAAAAGTCAGCACATCGCAGGCCGACGCCCAGGCATCAATGAGCGCAATCGAGAAATCGTCATCTTCCCGCGTCCCCAGCCCCCGCAATGCCGGATAGGTGGAAGACGCCAGCCGGGTCAGCATCGACGCCTTGAACTGCCCGTGATCCCCCGCCCGGAATGCTATCGCGGAAAGGTTGGGCCGGTTCTCTGTTGGTCGGAGCGTTGCCAGCTCGGTCCCGTCACAGCAGCCACAAACATCTGGCGCAAAGCCCTCATCCGGGTGGCCAATCCTGATCGGCGCGTCACTCATTTGCCGCCTCCCATCTCGATCTGCAAAGCACCCCGCTCGGGGAAGTTCGGATCATTCTCCAGCTGCGCAATCTCCAGCCGCCCAAACTCCAGCACACCATCCAGCAAAGGCGCCGGGTCGGTCCGCCCCCGCCGCCGGAAATGCAATGCCTCGACAGACTCCACACCCTCGATCTCCATCACCCGTGCGTAGATCGCCGATAGGTAAAGGGGCTGCCCGAAGGTGAAGTTATCGGGATGAAAGAAGCCGATGCTGCCATCGGGTAACCGCTCAGCCGAAAGGGCAGCCAGGACATCGGCGCGGACCTGGGAACGAAAGTGTTCGCGACCGGCACAAACGAAAAGCGCGACCTCAAGGGCCGCAAAACGCGGCGCGTCGATCTCAAGATCGTATCCAGCCATACGAAACCGGTCGAGATAGGTGCGTAACTCCGCCTCGAAATCCGCCGTTACAGGGCGTCCGGCAAAGCGATCCACGGTCACGAACACCGTGTGCCCGTGCCCGTTCCACCGAAATGTTGCCGCCGCCCGCTGCACATCGCGGAACGTCTCGGCCCGCCGCGCGTAATCCTCAGGTGTAACTGCCCGCTCCTGCCGCCGATAGGCGTAGGGCGCAGCCTGCCGCACCTCCTCCATTCCCTCGGGATCGACGCCACCCGTCGCCGGTAGCGGATTCCTCACAACCGTTATGTTCGCCACACCCGTAATCGCGTGGGCTATTGCCTCGGCGCCGACATTGCCCACACGCCCATTCCCAACGCGATATGTCGCTTCGAATGCCGTGCCGGAATTCGGGCGCCGCCCGTTCTGGTCATCCCCGAAGCGCAACCGCGCAACACCGTCGCGCTCCGTCTCCACGACGAAATGCCTGTCTTCCGGGAAGGAACCAAGCAGATCATTCCGCGCGTCCCACTCCACCGTGCCTGTATCAAGCGTCACATCCGGTCGCCGACCCGCCAGCCCCACGGCGGTTGAAGCAAATGCCGAAGGCGCATCTTCGTCAAACTCGGCGATCTGGCTCACCGGCCCCTCCAACAGTACAGGGCGGAAACGGGGTGGCACCGCTTTCGGCTCCGGGTGGTCACACGGATCGTTCGAGCGCTCAAGTACCAGCCGCAAATGGGGTTCGGGCACTTCGCCGAGTTCTTCCGCCACAATGGTCTGCCCGTGATCGGCCAGCAGTATGTTTCCCAAGGCGCGAGACACTCCCACCGCCAGCCCGCCGCCAACAGCATCGTCAAGCCGCGACGAGATACAGAACGGAAAGGGCAGCGCATCCTCTTCTGCCCACCGTATCTCGGTTATGGGCGTGTTCGTCACCAGATCCGTCAGACCCGCCTCGACAGCACACAGCCGCACGGCATGGCGCACCGTCGGGTCCGCATCTGCCTCCAGCCCCGTGCGCGGTCCCACCCGCTCCTCAAAGATCAACACGTCTCCAACGGCGAGGTTTTCGAGATCTCCCTCCAGCGTCGCGCGGGTTGCTCCCTTCGGGAGGCAGCACTCCGCATCCCCCCATTCGTAGAAGTCCATCGTGTTGTGGAGTACGAACAGCTCCTTCTCCGAAAAACTCTGGAACACCAGCGGTCCGGTGTTTAGCGCGTCATCCTCCTCATCGCCGGGGGAGACAACCGGATCAAACCCCGGCACCCGGCTCAAAAATCGCGTGCCGGCCGCAACCGTGGTTCCGTCTGTATCCGTCGCAGCATGAATCCAGACGCGCGCATTCGCCCCGTCATGCATCCGGTAATCGACCAACCGCGCGTGACGCCGGATCGAGGAACGAAGACGCGCCGTCGCCAGATAGCTCTCGGTCCCCACCGCATCTTGCGCATAGCTCAGCCGATCGGCCGTATACGCCAGCGCTTCCACAAGCGTGATCCCCAGATCCGCCGGGTTCCGCTCCTGCCAGTCCGGCATGATCTGCGCCATCCGCCCCAGCATCAGGCGGCGGAAGGTTTGGTAGTCCTTGGCAAGGTAAGACAGCGATGGCTGCTCCGGCGCGTCTTCGGGGCAGACATGGGCTGGCGCGCAATCAAAATCGGTGGGGCATTCTACCTTGAAGGAAAAGTTTACCTCCGAAAGCACACGATCTATGCCCGGCGGCGGCGTCAATGCATTTGGGCCGGCGACAAGGCGCAGCGTATAGCCAGCATAATCTCCGGCGGAATCCGTCCTTAGCACAAGGACGTTCGCAGGCTCCGGCAGCGTTCCAAGATATGTAAGCAATCCGGGCTCGGCCAAGTTCATATCCGGCGCATCGGCGGCCATCACCCACTCGATTGCAACGCCGGTGATCCGTTCCCCGCCGACCAGCTCGAAATTCTGCACTGTCAGTGCTGGCGCCGTTCCCAAAAACCGCAGGAGCAGCGTTTGTTGTGGGGCCACATCATCCGGCGCCTCGTTGTCCAACACCTCAAGAAAATCGATACCATTGATGGCCGCACCGCCATCAATAGCTTCCAGGACAAGCTCCCGCCGCCTGGGATCGCAGCAATGATAGATCATATGCCTTCTCCCAATCGGAACGTCGTCGTGCTCAAGCTGTCGGAGCGCAAAATCCGATACACGATCGTTATCTCAATCGCGGCTTCGACCGCCTCTGCTGTGATCTCCTCAACCGAAATTCGCTGCCCAAGGTACTGCTGCAACGCCCCGCGGATCATGAACTCCGCTGTCGCTGCCGCTTCTGGTGTTGCGGTACCAAACACAAGCTGCAGTACACCTGCGCCAAATTCTGGCCGGTTCACACGCTCGCCCGGATTGGTGAACAGAACCTGCTCAATGAGATCGCGGATATGTTCCTCCTCGGACGTCTCCGCCGTTCGGTCCCGCCCATCGAAGCCATATGGAAACTCAAGCTGCATCATTTAGCTCCCAACCACACGTGTTTGGCTCTGTACCGGGATCAAAGGCGTTCCAGTTGGCGCGCAAACACTGGCACTATCGAGTAGAACCGCAGGTGCGCCTGCAATGAACACCCGTGTCGCTGCCACGACGTAGGTGGCCGTCACACACGGCCCGTTGCCAGCAAGCGGCACAAATCCGCAACCCGCAACCGTCCAAACCGATGTCTGCGCCACAGCGGGCTGACCGGACACCAGCACCCGTGGATTGGGTGCCACAGGAAAAGCCTGCCCACCGTGTGAACATGTCACGGTCGCCCCGAGATGCAGCATTGGTCCTGGCATGATCTCCCTCTCAAATTCCCTGTTTAAATGACTGTCAGCGCTCCATTGTTTACCGTCACTGTTGGCCCTACCAACGTGATCGAGGCCCCGCGCCCGTTCTGGATGTAGATGCCGGTATCATTCACGATCAAAGAAGCCCCGGCGGTGGTTTTCAGCACGATCCCACCCGTGGGTCCCGGCAGGTCCGTCACCGTCACCCCATTCTGCAGGGTCGTCTGCATCGTCAAAGACGACACACCGGGCGGCGTGATGTTCGCAAGTGCAGGCACCTCTGCAGCAGAACCAAAGAAGCCGCCTGTCCAGATGGGATAATCCGGATCGCCTTTCTCGAACTCGATCCACACGCCCGCGCCAATTGGCGGCACCGCTAAACTTCCGGTCTGAATGCCTGCCATTGGAAAACACGGCATCGCCCAGCTGGACAACGCCACGCCCGACACATCCGGCACAATCGCCTGGATCCGGCCCGTCAGCAGGGGATCGACGTTGTTCACGACCGTCCCCCGATACTTTCCGTAGTACGTCTCCGTCATACCGGCACCGACGCACGGGTCGGCAACAGCCCGCTCCTCTTCAGGGTGAAAGACTGCTTGTACGAACCGCGCGAAAGATCGTGGGTCACGCTGTCGACGTAATGCACGCCGTCAAACGCCCGCCCGGCACCCCGCACACCCACAAGGCTCCGTGCCCGCAAGATCCGACCATAGCGCAACACGTCGATCCGCCCGCGCCCGCGCACCGGGTCGCTTCGCTGGGCCGCCGCCGCGAACCCCCGCACCACAGCCTCGTAAGGGTTCAACCGCGCTGTGTTCTTCAAGCGGTTGATCTTGGGTGGGGGCGGTACGATCGCTCCATGCGGCAGATGAAACGGATGCGCGCTCGGAATGGGGATCGGGATAGGCGCTTTGGTATTGCGCTCCTGAATGTAAACCACAGGAACCTCGAACTCATCCTTCCCGAAACTGAAAGAAAGCTCTTCTGTATTGGTCGAAAACCCGCTCTCTGCTGTCAACGCAGGCTGCACGTCGCCCAGTCGGATCTCCGGCCCCCAATAGGCAACCGATGTCGCAGGCGCCGGTCCCGGCTTCAGAAAGAACGTGTATCCAGCCTCCCTCGCCAGGGCGCGAACGTAGGCCAGATCACTGTCCTGATGCCTGGGGATGCGGTCTGTCGGCAGCGGCGGACTCTCCAACGAGGGAATGATCTGAGGGATCACGCCCAGCCAGGCATACTTCGCCAACACCAACCCAACCCGCGCAAAGGGCGGCATAGCGGGATATGGAATGCCGGAGAAATCGAAGTAGTCCATCGCCGCTGTCACATCCTTGCCTTTAACCGAAAGCATCGACGGCTCACTGCCTGATCCGGGTTGCAAATCCGTCTTCTCAACAACGCCGTTGATCAGGCTCACTGCCTGCCCATTGATCGTTGCCAACAAAGCCACCCGCAGGATCGGCAACGCCGCCCCACCTGCCAGCAGGAAGATCGTGTTCAGGGGCGAGTCCTTCTCAAGCGCGAACATCATCTCGAAGCCGCTCGCTGTCTCTCCCGAATTCTCCATCACCTTCACAGATTGCAACGCATCGACGACCGCGCGCGGGGCCGCCACCGGTACACCCGGCCCGAAGAGCACCGAAAGATTGATCCCCTTGATCACAACTCTTCCTCCGCGCCCGGCACGCCCTGGGGCAGCGTCAAACGCACCTCGCGCCCCGGCACCTCAAGTTCCTCGGCAAACACCGCGCCGTTGGCGTCGCACAAATGCCAAAAGCCCTCCGGGTTGCCGATATCGGTGGCGGCGATCTGATCGAGCCGTTCGCCTTGCGTCACCACCCGGTAGGCCTGCGTCGCAAAAGCGTCGGGCTGCGCCACGAACCGGCGCGTCACATACGTGATCACCCGCCCATCAAGGCCCTTGATCGTCTTCGTCGGCAGACCCGAATACCGGCTTTCGGGTGGAAAATCCGTGGCCTCCACGATCCCCGCCTCAAACATCGCCTGAATTGGATTCGTCATGGCAAGCCCCCCACGCCCAAGCCGCTCAGAACACCGCCCCGCGCGCGTCCTGCAAGCTGTTCCTTGTTCTGCAAATAGGCCATGAAAAGGCCGGAGCCGCGATGTGTGAACCCCAGGTCATCCACGGAAAGGACCCGCAAAGAGAGCGAGACCTTCGCGCGGATGGGATTGAGATTTGCGTCGAAGAACTCCTCCGTAATCGACAGAGATGTTACCCGCACTGGCACGATCCGCTTGGCCGACCAGACGAAAAGCGCCAGCGGCGTCTCGGCCGGAGTAATCTCGAACGATCCCGCCGCACCCTGCGCATTCTGCCGCTCCAACTGCGCCGTGGTGGGGTGCAGCATCGTCTCAAGTGCAGAAAGCGCCGGAAAAATTCCGGCTTCCACCGCATCCGGGTTTTCCCGTGGAAACTCCAGCTGATCGGTCGCATCAAGCTCGGCCTCCAGCGTGATAGTCTCCACCGCCGGGCCCGTCAGCCTGAGCGGCTGCGAACGATCCGGCTCGTCCGCGATGCTCTGGACTTCCAGCGAGCGCGAGAGCGTTTCGGACGCATATTGCAAAGTGATGATCCGCTCCACCGCCCCGCTCTCAGGCGAGATCAGCACCAGCCCGGCGCGCGTGAGTTTCGGAGAGCGTGGGAAACCTGTCATTATGAACACCTCATCCCGTCACCACCAGTTTCCACGCTATTGCGGAGTAGGCGTCTGCCATTGTCATCGTTTGATCGGTTGTGAGTTTGTGCCAATCGTCCCCGTGCAGATACTTTTCCCCCTCCTCCTCACGCCCGATAGCCACTTCACCATGCGGCCCTGCCATATGCGCGAATTCGTGCAAGAGAGCATAGGCTCGGCCGTCTCGTGGGCCGGCCGCATACTTGAATCCCGCTGTGCCCCGCAGCCAAGTGCGGCAAAGCCTCACTGTGTTTCCGGCGTTGCGGCTATCCGCGGTTACATAGGCACCGGTTGTGTCGTCACAGTTCTTTGCGCCGCACCGGAAATTCTCGAACGAAACCGAACCCATGCCATTGCGGGCAAGGTTCAATACATCGACAAAGCGTTGAAGTAGCGCCTTGGTCTCGTCGGCATTTCCTTCACCAACTTCATGGTGGGCGATTTCCATCAGCGCGGCGGTAACAGCGTCCGAAGGTCGTTGCGAAGGTTTCAGGCGGGCAATTGCACCATTGGCAACCTCAATGGCTCTTACTAGTGCAGCCTCGATAAGCTTCTGCTGCTCGAGCGTACAGGCTGTCGCAAGATTCTCGATCTCGGCACGATCTGCTTGCCGGAGAGCTTTGCGCGCCTCATCACTCATGGATTGTTGCGCCCGCTTGGCTCCGGCCTTTCTGGCGTTCCTACGGGCGCACCGCAACGCGTCGCGCTGTTCCTTGTTCTTGGCGCGACGCTCTGCCTTCAGCCGTCGCTTGCGGGTGCGAAGCTCGTCCTTCGTCTGGCGGCGCACTTTTCTCCGGGTGCTCTTGGGCAAGTTGCGCGTATCCCCACGCAGGCTGCGCCGCGCTCTCTTTACTCGTTCCAGTTTCGCGTCGAGCGCCAAAGCCTCAGGGTCAATGATATCTACCCGCTCTGGCAGTTTTGACACCATCAGTTGCACCGTCACCGGCTCCGGCAGGTCGGCACCCGTCGCCTGCAATTTGTAGATTGTTTGCTCTGTCTCGCCTTCTGGCCCAGTCAATACTCGCAAGAGAAACGTACCATCTCCACCAACCTCAGCTATCTCGATGCCCGACGTGGCGGATGCCAGCGAAACATCCTCCATCGCCTCAAGGTCTTCGTCTTCAAAAGCCAGTCGGATCGTGTCGCCCACATGGAAGTCGAACTGGGTGAGATCGGCAGCATTCTCCAGAATTTCGGAGTTTACGTCGCCATCTGGATCGTCCGACACCGTTGCCGCAGCGGTGACTGAAGGCTTGAACTCGACATCATCCCCAGTTTGCTCGACGACCGGCTCGCCCTGCTCAGGGCACTCTAGTCTTTGAACACGCGGTTCTGACGCGTTTGCTTGCTGCAACGTATGTACAAGCTCATGCGCCATGAGCCGCCGCCCCTCTGTCGAGGTGCTGTATTCGCCCGGCGCAAAGGCGATGTGATTGTGCAGGGTATAGGCGCGGGCCTTGATATCCCGGGCGGCACTTTGTGCAGAAGCATCCGTGTGAAGTCGCACGCGTGAGAAGTCATAGCCCAATCGCGGCTCGAAGTAGGCCCGGTCCGCAGATGAAAGCGGTTGCCCGCCCGTGGCCACAGCTGCGGCCGCTGCTCCCGTATGCGCGGCAGGTCCCGATACCGCTGGTTTCATCTGGACGCTTTCTTCCTCTTCGTCTTCCATCCGCTGCAGACGATCCGGCTTCATCTGCACTGCTTCCTCTTCATCCTCCTCCGCCATGCGTTGTATCGACTCGGGCTTCATCTGGACCGCCTCGTCCTCCTCCTCGTCCATCCGCTGCAGCGTCTCGGCTTTCATCTGCAACGCGTCATCCTCCTCGGGCTCCGCCTCCATCCGCTGCACCAACGGCGTCGCGGCGATCGGCGCGCCCGTCAGCCCCGCACCCGAGACGACGCGGTCCGCGACCCGATCGGCCTCCTGCTCATACACATCTCCCGGTGCGCCAAGCGTCAGCTTTGGCTGCACTCCGAGTTGCTCGTCAGCCGCACAAGCTGCGCATGCCCCGCCTCCGCCACAGTCGCAGGCCCGCTGCACCACTGCACCGTCGGCAGCTTCAACGGCAACGCTACGCTCCATGGCAGCCTCCCGCTTTATGTGCCCCTGCCCGGATCATGGGCTCGGTGCCGCTGGCCAGTTGGGCAGCCGCCCCCGCAACGCCGTGCGCAGCCCGGCCTTTTGCGCCGTCGTCCAACCCGTCGTCACTGCATCCATCGTCTGGGTCACCATCGTTTCAACCTCGTTGCATTCGCACTTGCAGCCCAAAGCCTGCAGCGATCCGGGAATGCTCTCGCTGTTGGGATCGAAGGTCGCGATGAAATCGATATTCGCATCGAGGCGCTGATGTGCTGGCCCGCTCGGGCTTGTCTCGGCCTCCGCCGCGTCGAAATGCGTGGGAAACTCAGAGGCCAGCGCCACAATCTCGGAAAGCTCGCCCTGCGTTGCGGCATGGGTGCACGTCGCCGTCGTCACTGACGCCGGCCGCGTCAGCCCGCCACTGATCGTATCCTCAAACCGCGCGTGCTCGCTCTCGTGGACCAGCGCCGCAAGCGCCTCTGCGTGCCACGCATCACGTGTTTCGCCGAAAATCCGCCGCGCACCGCGGTTAAACTTCAGAGCCCCTCGATTGAGCTTCCCAGGCACGAAGATGCAGCGCTTCGTGGCGGCGGCGAACCCGTCCGGATCGGTGTCTCCGGTTGGCAGGCTCTCCCGCGCCCAGCGTCCGCAATCGGCCAACATAGCGGAGCTTCCGTCGGCCAAATCAGCATCGATGAAGATGCCATGCACCAGCGCGACGCGAGAGGCATCATGCGCCGTTAGCACCTGTTCAAGCTGCCGCGCCCTTCCCGCATGGCCGCTGCTGCGCGCCCGCGTTGGCGTCATGCCGCGGCGTCGTGTCCGCGGGTCCGCCTCCTCTGCCTCCTGATCCTCACTAAACCCCTCGGCAGAGCCTGCAACGGGTCCGCCCGAGGACGGGTTGCAAATGCTGTTGGCGGTGCAAAGCCGCTGGATCGTCGGCCCGCCCGATGCTTGCGTATGCGCAATCTCATGCGCCAGAACCTGCCGCCCGCGCGGGCTCTGGGGCGCATAGGCACCGGGCGCAAATGCGATATGCTGACCATGCGCGAAAGCCTCGGCTCCGATCCCCGCTGCGGCCGCGTTGGCCCTCACGCCAGTATGCAGGCGCACCGTGGAAAGATCCCGTCCGAAGCGAGGTTCGAAATAGGCGCGCTCGGCGGCACCCAATGCCCGCCCACCAAGCGACGTCGCCTCCGCCGCCTCTGCACGCGCCCCGGATGAAACAGCTGGCGCGTGAGATGCACCAAGGCGAGACGGCACACCACCAAGCGCCGCGTTGGCAGCCGCGTCCGCCCGGCGCTCGTGCGCATCACCCGGACGGCTCACCGAAACAGCACGCTGCGCACCTGCGCCCCGTCGCCGTGTCACCCGCGCCCTCATGACGTCACCGCCTTTAGTGCGGCAGAGGCAACGCGCACCGGCAAGGCATCCGCTGCCCGAGGCATCTGGGCAGAAGCCGTCGCGCGCGCTCCCCCTACAAATGCAGCTGTGCCACGGTCAGCCAAATGCGTCTCGATCGCCGCGCGCAACGCGCTGTCCAGCGCATCCCGCGTCAACCCGGGCTGATCCACCACAACACTGTCGATCCGAAGTGTAATCCGCTGGCTGCTCATCGAAACGCCCCCATCTCTGCCGACGTGAAGGGCTTCTCAAGTTTGGTGTATTCCCGCCGCGCGGCCCGCAGCACATGCCCCATACGCACCGGTTCACCAACGCCGGCCGCCAGATAAGCAGCGTTGAGCGCGATGGAGCGAATGGCACCCCCGGCAATATTCAGCGCCGCAAGCGCGTCCGGCCTGACCCCGTCAAGCGGCGTCTCGTCCGGGAATATCCGCGCCCAGATCTCCGCCCGCGCCGCCGCATCGGGGAATGGGAAATTCAACACGTAACGGAGCCTTCGCAAAAACGCCGTATCCACCGCGCCTTTCTGGTTTGTGGTCAGGATCGCGAGGCCAGAATAGGCTTCCATCCTCTGCAAGAGGTAGCTTACCTCCACATTCGCATAACGGTCATGGCTGTCCTTCACCTCTGACCGCTTGCCAAAGAGCGCATCCGCTTCGTCGAACAGCAGGATCGCCCCGCCATCCTCCGCCGCCTCAAAAATCCGTGACAGGTTCTTTTCTGTCTCACCGATATATTTGGACACAACCTGCGACAGGTCGATCCGGTAGAGATCAAGCGCCAGTTCGCCCGCCAATACCTCTGCCGCCAGCGTCTTACCGGTGCCCGAAGGCCCGGCAAAAAGAGCCGCCGCACCCAGACCGCGCGGACTTTTGCCTTCCCAGCCCCACTCTTGGTTTACCACCCAAGCATCGCGCAGATGTCCGGCAAGATCCTTGAGAACAGAAAGCTGATCTTCCGGCAGCACAAGGTCACGCCAACCTGCCCGGCTTTCGATCCGGTCGGCCAGCCCATCCAGCGCTCGCCGCCCCTGTAGCCGCGCCGCCTGCCAAAGCCGTCCGGTCAGTGCCTCAGGCGCAATGCCCGGCTCCACCTCTGCCGCAGCCGCGCGAATGGCCGATGGCGGCAATGCGAACTGCGCCGCAACGCGATCAAGCAATGCCGCCTCGCCCCGGGGTCCCAACGCCTTTTGCCAAAGATCCCGCCGTTCGCGCCGGTCCGCCCCGGCCAGATCAAGGCGCAGCACGGGCTGACGCTCCGGCAAGTCCGGGTCGTCCGCTGCCAGGATCGTTGGGCCGGAGATCAGATCCGCAAAAGCCCCCGCCGCACCTTCGATGAGCACCGCGGCGGAGGACAGTGCCAACTCCCGGTCCAGAAAGATCGCCAACGCGTACCGTTGCGCCCAGTCGCCCGGAATATCCACCGCCGCAACCCGATAGAGCCCCATGCCCAACCGCGCCGCCGCCGCCGCCGCAAGTGCCCGCTTCGCGGCCGCATCCCGTCCGCCAAGCAGGATCACCGGTGGGCGCGCCACACCTCGCCAAGCCTGCGTCAACCGCTCGGCCAAGTCACGCTCTCGCGCGCTCACGACCCCGTCGGCCCAAACAGGGCGCACCATTCCTTCCAGCCGCTGATCGAGGTACATCGTACCTAGCAAAGCATGAACGATCCGCTCATCTGCGCGCAAACTTCGCTGCCAGAGCGGCCCTGTCCCGCCAAGTTCCAGCAGCCGCCACCGCCGCAGCGGCGCTTCGGGCACAAGCGCATCCCAAATCGCCGGACCCACGAGGCGCTCCGCGACCGACAGATCGCACACGTCGCGCCCGCCAAGCGCCTGCACCACGGCTCCCGTCGCCCCATCGAGTTCAACCGCCACCGCAAGTATCAGCAATTCCTGCTCGACCTCCGTCAGCCGGAAAATCGACGCGAGCCGAAGCAGCGCACTCTCTTTGGATACTGCGAAAGGCGGCGGCGCCGTACCCTCCGCCAATGCCGAAAGCCGCGCCCTGACAGAGCCAATTGTCGCCTCCAGCCCCTCCCGCAGAAGGGCCAATTCCATCTCGGGCGTTGTCTGCATCGTCACCGTCATGGGATCGTCACCGTTTCAAGGCTCGGAGGCTCTGTTGTCAGGTCGATCACTGGGCTGTCGATGCCATCGACACGCAATCGCACCGGCACCTCAACGCCAGAGGTCAGGCCAGCGAAGGTGGCTGACGCTTCATTCACCGGCGTCACCGGCGTGTCCACTGGTATCGCCGACGCCCCAGCGGCAATCGCCACAGTCTGTCCGGGCCTGATCGGCGGCGCACAGGTCAGCGTCAGTTGCACATCCCCCAACACCGCCGCTGCCGCTGCTGTACTCAACGGCGCCAGCGCCAGTGGCAGCGCGTTGGAAACCATCTCGCGCCCGTCAGCATCCCACACCGAAACATCAATGACGTAGGCGCCAACACGCCAACGCGCCGGATCGAACACCCCGCCCGCCTGCGGCGATCCTGGCAAAAGCGGCACCCCTTCGGGCAGCGGCACCACCAACCGGTTCGGGGCCGCTGGCTCAAGCGGCGGCATGGCCAGCACAACACCCGTGCCGGGTTCGGTAAAGCGCACCGTTACCTCTGCGCCGTCCAGCGCAAACCCCTCCAGCACCACGTTCCCGCCCAGCCGCATCACCGGATGCCCGTCTTCCGGCGTGACCGCCGTCAGCGTCGGTACAGTGTTCGCCAGGTCCGGGCGCACAGTCACACCGGGGTCGCGCTCTGTCTCCGGGTCCACCAGCCCGCCCCGCGACAAAACCGGCAAGCTTGGTCGTACCGGCAATTCCCGCTCAATCAGCACGACAGAGACGTCATAGGCCACCGTCGTCCTGTAGCTCGCCTGAAACGCCGTCCAGAGCTTCGACATATCGTCCATCGAAAGCGTCCGCGGCGTGATCTTGATCATCTCCACCTGATCAGCGAGCTCGGAGGCGCGGATCGGGTCGAAATCCTCGGGCGGCAGTATTTGATCGATGATCGCAAGGTTCAGCGCTTCCCGGATCACCTCGCGCGGAAGCATCGCCTGTTCGTGGAAAAGCTGCATCGCGTAGCCCAGCAGTATCTCCGCGTGCAACTCCTCTGCCGAAACCGCCGTCAGGATGTAGTGCAGATCCAGCGCGAGACGCGGCCGGCACACCAAATCACCCGCCCGGTTCCGTGTCGGCATATCCGAGTTCCGCAACGCCGCATTCGGCGAGACGCGGTACAAGAAAAGGTTCAACTGCGTCGCCTGGTCCGCCGAATTCTCCGAAACCACGCGGTTCGGCGGCAATGCCGTCACGGTGAAATCCGAGCCCAGCACCTGGCTGATATTTCCGTTGATCATCGCATCATTGATGAGGTCCTTCATCAACTGCGTCACCGCGGAGATGGCCAGCACATTGCTCACGACGCACTCCCGCCAAGAAAGTCGGACAGTGAGGACAGCTTCAGGTCCCGCTGCGCCCGTTTCCGCGGCACCGCTTTCTCGGTCTCACCGCGTACCTCGATCCGCCCGATATGGATGGAGATTTCAGGCGGTTGCGTGCCCACTGGGTCCCCCGCCGGTGCCCCTCGCTCAGCACGTTTCGGCGGGATCGGCGCCACAGGCAAAGCCTCCACCTCGCGCTCAGCTGGCTCAGTAAACAATAGCGGCTCAGGGGGTGCATCGCCCTTTGGGGGTGTGCTGGTCGCCGCGGCATCCGCTGCCAACCGTTCCTCGGTAACAACACGTTCCGTCACGCGTTCGACAGCCGTCAAAGGAGGTGCGTGCGGAGCTGAAGTTTCGTCAACCTCATGCCGAAGTTCGGCAAAAGGTGGCCCGTCGTTCTGCCGGTCCTCAGGCGCAGTTTCAGCCCGTCGCTTCTGCGCCGTCCGAGGTGTCAACTCAGGCGAAAAACGCGCTTCCCGGGGATCGGCGCGCACTTCCTCGGTGACACTCTCGGTTGCAGGTGCCTCCCTCGCGGGTGCGGCGGAAATCTCCTCCCGTGAGTTGCGAGGTTCTACTGTGACCTCATCCACTCGCTCGGAAAATCCATCCTCCGTCATACCGCCAGCTTCGAACCGCGCCGGTAGACGCGCCTGCAACCCGGGCTTCTCTGTCCCGGCGGCGCGCGCGACCAGCCGCTGCAACACACCGCTCATCCGCCTCTCGCAATCCGCAGGTATGTCTGCCGTCGCACAGCCGAAAGTGCCAGAATATCCCGCTCGGCCCAGCCGAACGCGGCTGCCAATTCTGCAACCTCACCAAAAAGCCGCAGCGCCGTTGCTTCCACCTCGGCCCAGACAAGCGCGACAACGTCCAGCACCTCTGTCCACACGGCAGAGCAGGCTGTGCAGGATAACCGCGTCGTCAGCTCCCCCTCGGCCTCCCGCGCTTCAAGCCGGGCGTCGATCTCTGCCACCAACGTTGGTGGAATAGATTCACCTCCTGTCGCCCGGGCCCGCAAAGCGTCTGGCAGGTCTGCATCCGGCACGGTTACCACGGCGGCCAAATCGCGGCTCGTCAACGGTCGCAGACAAATCTCTTCGTCGCCGACCCCAACAACCTCTTCGGCCATCTCCGGCAACGCGCCTGCCAAAGCCTCTGCATCCAACGCTAGCCCCAACACCTCACCGCAGTCCGGGCAAACCGCTTGCGCCTCCAAGTCGCGCCCAAACGTCGCTGCCCGCAACAGTAACAGTCCGCGATCCCGCTCAGCCAATGGCAACGCTGCCAAATCTCCGGACACACCAGCCGCCCAAAGCAGCGCCAAACCGCGATCCAGTGGGCGGCGGCCCACCCCGGCCTCCCACGCCTGCAGGATGCTGGTGGATGTCAGATGCTGTGCCATCAGACTCTCATTTCAGATCAGGCGAAGGAGGGCTCGGTCGGCTCCTGCACCTCCACATCGCGGATCCAACCTTCGTTCTCCAGCTTGATGGATTGGATGGCGACGGCGTTCGCGTTGCTGTCCAGTTCCGGCAACGCTTGGAATTCCGATACCCAGCAGCGGAACACTTTATAGGCAATCGCCAACTGTCCCGCCTCATTGTACATCTCTAGGATGATGTCCTTGCGAAAGTCGGAGAGCGAAACTTCCGCCCCCAATCCCGCCTCGACGTTCCACACAAGGTTTGCCCAGCGTTCGAAATCCTCGTCATGGGTCACGCCGCGCTCCAGCATAATCGCCTCGAACTTTGTACGTCCCGGCGATTTTCGCCCCGTCGAACTGTCCCCGCCGACGCGATGCTCGACCACCTCGGTGGACCGCTTGAGCGCCCCTACCTTGGAAATCCCCGCCACAAAGCGCCCGTCCCAGCGCACGCGGAACTTGAAGTTCTTGTAGGGATCGAAGCGCTGCGGATTCACACTGAATTCAGCCATAGTCTTTCTCCTTTGCGCTTACTGGCCCTGCCCAGCGATCTGCTGGAGCGAGATGATGACAAACTCGGCTGGCTTCAGCGGCGCGAAACCAACAAGGACGTTCAGGATGCCGAGATCGATATCCGCCTGCGTCGTCGTCGTGCTGTCGCATCGCACGAAATACGCCTCCTGCGGCGTCGATCCCTGGAACGCACCCTGCCGAAAGAGGTTGTTCATAAAGGATCCAACCGAAAGCCGGATCTCAGCCCACAAAGGCTCGTCATTCGGCTCAAAAACGGCGAATTGCGTGCCACGGTAGAGGCTCTCTTCGATGAAAAGCGCCGTGCGCCGCACCGGGATGTACTTCCATTCGCTCGCCCGCGCGTTCGCCCCGACGAGCGTGCGCGCGCCCCAAGCCACCGTGCCATAGACGGGAAAATTCCGGAGGCAGTTCAGCCCCAACGGGTTCAACACGCCATTCTCCGGATCACTGAGCGCATAGTCGAGCTCTTGAACGCCTCGCAGCCCAGCCTCAATGCCAGCCGGGGCCTTCCAGATGCCGCGCGCATTGTCCGTGCGTGCCATAACCCCCGCCATTGCCCCCGAATTCGGGAAAGGTCGCGGCCGGTTCTGTTGCAACGGGTCCGCCATGCGAATGCGAGGGAAATAAGCCATCGCGTTGTTCGAGGGGAAGGGCCCGCCCTCAATCCATGCCCGCGCCTCCTGAAGAGTGTCGATATTGGGATCGATGTCGATGATGATCATCGAACGCCGCTCCTCCGCATAGGCAACCGCCGCTGTCAGCGCAGGCTCATCCTGAATGCCCGGCAGGCACATGATGTTGAATATGTCGGCATCCTCGAGTGCGAATATCCCCGTTTTCTGAATCCGGTCGCCCACGATCTCGGCAGTCAGCGTTGGTGGGTCCCCATCTGCGCCGGTGATGCCCGACACCTGCGCACCTACAGTCGGGCCAACGCCGGGCTGATAAAAGCCAACATTGGCCAGCACATCCACGCCCGACGAGCCGAGCGCATCACCCACCGCATCCGAGATCAGGATGCCCGTAACCGGGTTCGCCGCGCCCGGCACGATCCGCAACGCTCCGTTCACAATCGTCGCTGTCGCACCCGCCAGCGCCGGTGTCACATCCGCCTGCAGCGCCGCCTCGATCGCGGCGCGCACCTCCTCTTCATCGGCTGGCACCACCGCAAACACAACCGTCACATCCGCGAGCGATGTACCCGGATCCGTCAGATCCACCAGATCGAACTGCAACTCGTCATTGGCCTCGATCGCGCCCGTCAGCGCCGCGAAATCCGCAATCGTCGTATGGGGCAGCGCCGGTCGCAACTCTGCTGCGCCGGACACCTCTACACCACCATTGGCAGCCCCAAAGCCCAGATGCGCCGCTGCATTCTGCTGCGACGCGTTGCGGAACACCACGGCCGAGCGCCGGTCGCTCGTGCCCGAGGTAATCACGATCTGGTCGCCCTCGATCACACTCGATACAGCGGCAACCCCTGGCAGCATCGCCCCGATCTGCGCCACGATCCGCGTCTCAATCGCCGCGCGCGTCACAGGCGGCGCGTCTCCTTCGTCAAAAAGCGTGATCTCTGTTGGCAGGCTCCCATCGACGGACACAACCATGCGCCGCCGATCCGCATTAAGATCATCTATCACCGCCTGAGGAATATCCCGGCTCCGCGCAAAACCGGCGCCACCGCCCGCGCTGTCATCCGTCAGCTCCACCAGATCAGACGCGGCATTCACCGTATCAACGGCATAGGTCGCGGCTCTGTCGTTCATCGAAAGATTGCGATGGACCTCCCGCCGCAACTCAACCGGATTCCCGTTCCGCTCCCCCATTTCAACGATTGTGAGGTTGAACGTGTTCAAGGGATCGGAGGTGTCGTGATCCACCGTGATTTGCAGATTGTTGCCCCAAGCGCCTTCCGAGGACGCCTCCACCGTCAGGCTCGGGTTGCCGTCGAAATCCAGCAGCCCCACCGTGGCCGCTTCCGCATTCGCCGCCACCCGCACGATCCATGCCGTGCCGCCGCCGTTGAGAAAGAAGTGGTTCACCGCATAGCTGAGATCGCTATCTGCATCGAACCCTCCGAACTGCCGCTCGAAATCCGCGTAAGAGAAAATCTGGACAGGCTCACTCACCGGGCCGCGCACTGTATAGCCGATGAACGCTGCTATGGAGGTTGGCACGCCGGCAATGGCGCGGGAACCGCTTGGCACCTCCTGAATATAAACTCCGGGATAGGACACGTTGACAGGCATGGACAACTCCCTTGCTTTAACTATGCGGCAGTTAAATCCAATAAAACTTGGCGCTACTTTTGGTTGTATTATCGTATTAAGGACATCAGAGGCACGCGTGGCCTGCAAAGAAATAAAAGCGCAATAAACAAGTTGCTTCGCGAGCAGCAAAGCATGGATTAACTGTAAGTCTGTCCGTAGCCCCCCGGCTGTGCATCGCTGCACCCCTTTAGGAGGCGGAAATTAACGATTCGAGTCAAGTGCCGCTCTCGGGAATCAGTAAGAGCTGTCAACCCAAAGCGTTTTCAAATCTGCGTAATCATCTCTTTTCACACTGTTTTTGACACGCCGCCAGACGGCCCACGAATGGACGCTGCCGCAGGCTTCTTGAGTGCTCTGCAAGATCCGAGCGTTAATGTGCTCTTTAGTTCTGCCTCGCTTTCTGGCCCCCTCAGTGCTACGATCCCAATCAAACGGGGACTTGTCGGCTAGACTTTGAATGACGCCGCTATCGTTAGGAGATTTTTCCTATGACCCGCTTGTACGCCCCGCCAGAACCGGATGTAACGCCTCGCCAGGCAAGTGTTTTTCAGCGCGCGCCCGGGGAAACGGTGGGTCTTTCGGAGAGAGATGGGCTCGTGGGCGGCGAGGCACAGAAGGCACGCGGCATCAGACCGGAGCTTACCCTCAATACACCCGGAGACCGGTACGAACAGGAGGCCGACCGCGTCGCCGATCAGGCAGTCCAGGACGCAATGGCCGCGAATCCTTCAACCCCTGCCCCTGCGGCCGCGCTTCGACGCCAGGTCGTGGATGACAAGGGCAAAGACGCGGAGGAGATCCGGGCAAAACCGTCTGGGGCTGCCCCGTCAAACGCGGGCAACGTCACGCAAGCGGCGGCAGCGATCTCCTCCGGGGGACGTCCCCTCCCGCGATACGAGCGATCGTATTTCGAGCCGCGCCTGGGCCAGGACTTTTCCAAGATACGCATTCATGACGACACCCGCACCGGCACCGCCGCCCATGGCATCAACGCACGTGCCTACACACTTGGAAATCACATCGGCTTCGCGAATGGCGAGTACCGTCCCGACACGCTGACGGGCAAGCGGCTCATTGCCCACGAACTGGTCCATACCGTTCAGCGCACAGCGCCCGGCCTTGTGCAGTGCGCGCCGCCCACCGGCGAGGCAGAAGCCAGCGAGAGTGACCCCGCGCTTAGTTCCATCCAAAAGAAGGTGCTGGCAGACGGGTATGGGAAAACCAGCGAACTATTGGCGGACATCGAGCCACTTTCCGAGACCTCGAAACGAGACCTCGTCGAGGTCTTCACCGTCGACTATCCCGACGCAAAAGTGGGCCGCAGGAATGTCGGTGAACTGATCTGGGAGACTATGTATGATCGGAAGGTCGACCATGAGCCGATTGGCGATGAGGCGCAGCAGCGCGCCGGGGGAACCGGGCGCTGGGTCGATGAAGCACCCGAGGAAGGTGGCCTGAAGCCGTCACACAAGATGAAGCGGGTCTACAAGCGCTGGGACAAGAAAGCCGCCTCGGGCCGCTTGAGCCGTCTGCAGTGCATGAACGCTGGAAACCAAGGGATGAGCGCATTGATTGAGCCCGAGGTCATGGGTCCTGCCAAGGTGGCCAACGCAAGATCCGAAGACGGGGCCAATGTTACTCGGCTGGCTCACCTCCTGCGACGTCACGGTGCGGTGGGGGAACGGTTGGTTTTCTCCTATCAGGCTAAGGCCGGGCGATGGAACCCCGACTTCGAGGACACCCTGCTGGCCGAGACCTCGAAGGATCCCGAACCAGGAGTGTATTTCTTCCTGGTGTCGCTCCATGCGCATCACATGGTGATGATCATGGTGGACCGTAATGACGTCGCCGCGCCCAAGTTTTATTTTCTGGACCAGTTCGGAGGATTCCTCACGTTTAATAAGGACGGTACGGTCAAGGGTGCAAAAAGGCTAAGTGCCGAGCGTGGGATCACCAAGGAGGCCAAGACATTCAAGGGCATACACAACCCAACGATCATGTGGCCGGTGATGCCCAAACTTCCCGAACCATCGTCCGGACCTTGACTCAAACGGAACAGCCTCCGCGTTGCATCGTGCACAAGGCTGACCGGGTTTGAATAAGCTCTACCAAGGAATTTGAAAAACCCGACGTCGCCGTGGCTCTGCTTGGCTCCGGGGTTCCGTGTCATCTCCACTCCTTGGTGGTTACGATGTGCCAGAAACCCTCCCTTATCAAATCGCCCTAAACTGTTCCAATTGCGCTGACGTCAGACAATCACGTGAACCAGATGTGCCAGACCCTCTCTTGGATCAGGCAGCCATCTGTCCCAAAACATCTGACGACGGACACGCCGCGCACGCAAAGTCTGACACACGTTGGCATCTCCGACCGCAAACGACAGCGCTCGTAGTCGGGCTGAAGGTCACGCGGCTTTCGCCTTCGCAATGACGCCTGCGAATATGCGTGCGGTATGCCCCCATCGCGGAAGAGCATCGGATCTTTGGGTGGACAGGCGGGACAACTCTTCGGCTCTCTTGCGGTCTTGCAGTATCAGTTGCGTTGCGTGTGCGAGGGCTTTCGGATCATCGGGCGGAACCAGAACGCCAGCATCCCAAACAGTATCGGGCACAGCACCGACGCGACACGACACCACCGGAAGCCCGAATTGCATCGCCTCGCTCAAAACCATGCCGTAGCCTTCGTAGCGGGTCGCGAGGACGAAGACGGATGCCGCATTGAACAGCGATGACAGAGCGTTTTGGTCGATCTCTCCCGCGAAGTGCACGCGTTCATCGATCCCGAGATCGCGGGACTGACCGCGAAGCGCGGCTGCATAGGCGGGATCATGGGCCTTGCCCACGATGCTGGCCTGCCATGGCATATCACGCAGGTGACTCAGTGCGGTCAGCAGGACGTCGTGGCCCTTGCGCGGGGCGAGCAGTCCGACCGACAGGACAAGCGGTGGATCCGTCGGGCTTCGGTTGACGACGGGCCTGTCGAAGCCGGGTGGTGCAATTGTGACCCTGTTTGCATCGGCATCGAAGTCACGGCAGAGGACGCGGGCGGTTTCCTCACTTGGAACGATGACATGGTCGACGTGACGCAAGGCCGCTGCCTCGTTCTGCAATAGAAAGGCCGCACGCGCAGCAGGCAGCCCGGTTTCGAGCCCGAGCGGATGGTGCGCCATGGCGATGACCGGCGCGCTTACCTTGGCCAAACCGTCCGGGTCGATGGCGCCAAAGACGAGGCCGTCGAGGATGATGGGGTGGTGATCAGGGACGGCGTACAGGGCCGCGAGGGTGGCGACCATATCGGACGGGGTTGGATCCGGGAAGCTGTCGGGCAATTGCAGATGCTGCGTGGCGCAACCGATGTCGTTCAGCTCTTTCAGCACGCGCGCTTCGTAAATGAACCCGCCGGTGCGGCGATCCTTGTCGCCGGGGATGGCGAAAACAGCCTGTGTCATGTCACCTGCTCGCTTGCATAGGTCCGAAGGACGGCGCGTTCCAGTGCGGCAACAAGCGCATAAAACCCCACCGCGACGACCGCCAGCACCGCAACGCAGGCCCACAGCATGTTATAGTTGGACGTGCTGGCCGTCATGGCCATCAGGACACCGATCCCCTTGCCCGTCGCCAGCCACTCCACCGTCGTGACCGCCAGAAGGGCCGCCGGGACGGCCATGCGGGCAGAGGCGAAAAAGGCAGGAAGCATGGCGGGGATCTGGGCCGCACGCAGCAGATGCCAGCGCCCAGCCCCATAGCTCTTGAACAGATCGACGGTCTGACCCGGTGTCTGGCGCAGCCCCTGGAGGCAAGCGACAAACGTAGGGAAGAAGATCATTACTACAACAACAACGATAGTTCCGACCAAACCGCGTCCGAATGCCAACACCAAGAGTGGCGCCGTGGTGATAATCGGCACGGCGCGCAGGGCGACCGCAACGGGCAGGGCCGCGCGGGACAAGGGCGGCCACAGGACCAGTACAGCCGCCAGCCCGGCCCCCAAGACCAGTCCCGCAAGATAGCCCGGCAGTGCAAAGGACAGGGTTTCGGACAGCGCCGCCAGCAGGGTGTCGCGGTTCTGGGGGTCCGTCAGGAATGCCCACACATCGCCGGGCCGTTTTGCGAAGAAGCGGTTGAGGCCGAACGCGTCCATCGACAATTGCCACAGGGCAAGGACCAGGGCCAAGATGAGTGCCACTTCAGCAAAGCGCGCCCAGGGTGGTTTGGGCATGGACGCGGCGGGCGCAGACAAAAGAATGACCGGTTTGTAGCCGACCATCCGTTCGCCCAGTTTTCCGATCAGCGCGTAGGCGGCCAGCGCGATAAGCGCCGCGAGCAGCGCGAGCGTCCACGTCGCGTCGGTATCCAGCCCGCGCATGGCACGCAGCGTCAGCACGCCGAGCCCACGTTCGGCCCCGGTGAACTCCCCGATCATCGCGCCGAGGAAAGCGGCGGGTGCGCTGATCTGAAGTCCGACAAACAGGTAAGGTAGGCTTGCACGGGCGCGCACCCGAACGAGCGTTGAGACCGCACCGTGCCCGTAGACCTGCATGAGGTCAGTCCAATTCTGCGAAACAGCACGCAAACCAACGAGCAGCGCCAGCAGCGTTGTGTAGTACACGGCGAGCGCGGCCAGCGTGATCTGGGGCCCCTGCCCCGGCCCGAACAGCACCCGCAGGATCGGGCCACTGGCAATCAGCGGTACGCAAAAGACCAGCAGGGCCAGCGCGGACAGCGCGCGTTCGCTGCGCGGCACCAACATGATCGCAGCGGCCAGCACCATCGCGCCAAGATTGCCCCAAAGAAAGCCCCACGCCGCGTTGATCGACGTCTCGGCCATGGCACGGGCAAGCAGCGCGGCATTGTCGACCATGTAACGTGCAATCGCTGTTGGACCGCTGACGAGAAAGCCACCTGAACTGATGCGAGCAATACCCTCCCAAATCGCCAGGGCGAGGAGGATTGACGCGGTATGGCGCAGCGCGGCGGTCATGGCTGCTCCAACGCGGAAAAGACTGCGCGGGACAGGGCCAGAAACGCAGGCGTATCGAACAACTCGCTGTCACGTGCGCCCGTTAGGTCGATTGGAATGTCTGCGACGAGCCGCGCAGGCCGTGGCGACAAGACCAGCACACGGTCGGACAACAGGACCGCCTCTTGAACGGAGTGGGTGACCAGCACCACCGTAGCCCCGCGCGACCGCCAGAGCGGCGGGAGCTCTGCGTTCAACCGCCTGCGCGTCATCGCGTCGACCGCGCCAAAGGGTTCATCGAGCAGCAGAACCTCCGGTGTCGAGACGAGGCTGCGCGCAATTGCGGCGCGCTGGCGCATCCCACCTGACAGCTCTGCCGGACGGTGGTTGGCAAATCCCTTCAATCCAACAAGGTCGATCAGCGCATCAATGTCGCCAGCAGGTTTGCGCGCCAGTTCCGCGCCCAATGCAACGTTGGCGCGCACGGTGCGCCAAGGCAAAAGCGTCGGGTCCTGAAAGGCCATTGCCACCCCGCCCCGCCGGGCCACGGCGCGGGGTATTTCCGCGCCGAGCAGGATGGTGCCGGTGTCCGGAGCCTCGAGCCCCGCGATCATCCGCAGGATCGTCGACTTGCCACAGCCCGAAGGGCCCACAAGCGCCGTGGTCTGCCCGGCAGCAAGTGTGACAGAGAATGGCGCGACCGCGGCCGTCGCGCCAAAGCTCTTGCTGACGTCATTGCAATGGATGTCGACGCTGGCCATGCCCGAACAGACCTTGGTTTTCAGTCAGCCGTGCACCTCTTCGAGCAGGGACCGATCCCACAGGTCTGCCGGCACATCCTGCCCCAGTAAGGCCAGCGTCTCGATATTTGAAGCGACGGTGTGGTCGGTAAACCAGCCGAACCCGCTCTCTTCGGTCAGGTCGCTGAACATAAGGGGCACCTGACGCGCGGCCTGTAGCTTTTGCGCTTCGAGATCGAGGCCCGCATCGGGGAACATCTCGACCGTCAGTGCGGCGGCGGCGTCGGTGTCGGTAAGGTAGTCATTCCACCCCGTGACCTCGCCCTTGAGCAGGGCCACGAGATCGGCGCGTCGGTTGGCCAATGTGTCTTCGGTCGTGATGTACGTCTGCGAATGCAGGGCGTAGCCGTGGTCGGCCATCAGCATGGTGGTATTGTCGACGCCCTGCACGGTCATTGCCACGGGCAGGTCCGTCTCCCAGCACAGCAGACAGTCGACCTGACCAATGACAAGTGGGGCCGGGTCATACTGGGTCGGGACAATTTCGATGTCGTTGATGTCCACGTTATTCAGCGTGCACAGCGCCTGTAGTACAGGTGTATTGGCCACGGCCATGCCGATCCGCTTGCCGACCAGATCATCGGGCGTGTTCACCGGATTGCTCGCCAGTGACGCGATGGCGAAGGGGTTCTTCTGCATGGCCACGGCGATGATCTTGAAAGGCGCACCCTGGGCCACCGCTGCAGCGGTGTAGTCGGCAGCCGAGATGCCAACCAGTGCCGCGCCTGAGACCACGGGCGGCTCGACCGGCGCGTTGGGTCCGCCTTGGCTGAGCGAGACATTGAGGCCGAGATCGCTCCAATATCCCTTGTTGGCGGCGATGTAGCTGCCGCCGAATTGGACGGAATGGAGCCACGACAGCTGGAAATTGACGTCACGCGCCGCAAAGGCGGGCACGCCCGCGGCGGCGGTGGCGACGCCTGCGGCACTGGTTTGCAGAAAGAAGCGGCGGGTGAGATGAGCGGGTTGTGTCATGGTAGGTCAGGTTTCCCTTTGGATGAGGCAGTGTCGAGAAGGGGCTGTGCGACGAGTATAACCGCTGCGGGCAGTGCTGCGGCAAGCAGGACAACGCCGTAGGTGATGCCGGTCGCGACACCTGCGCTGGCAGGGGCCCCGATGATCGGAAAAAGAGCGGCGGCCGCCCCTTCACGCCATCCCCAACCGCCGACCGATAGAGGGATCAGCATCGCGCAGAGGATCAGCGGGATCAAGGTTGCCAGTGCTTCGGCTGGCATGATGACGCCGGTTGCGCGCGCGCAGGCGTAAAAGCCAAAGACGAGACAAAGCGTCGTGATCAGGCCATGCAGGATCACCACAGGGCGGCGCGTCAGCTGAAAGGTCATGCGGAGAAATCGGCCGGTTGCGTTTTGCAATCTCGACACCGCTACGGCAACGATGATGCAACCTGCGAGGGCGGTCATCACCACCCACCCCAGTTGGCCAAATTCAAGGCCACCCGTCACCAAAAGCGCCACGGCAAAGCCAACGAACATAAACGCGAGGAACGCAATCTGGCCCAGCAGGCGCTCGGCCATGACCGATTGTGCGGCGCGGTTCAGGTCCGCCGTGTGCCGCACGCGGACGGCTCGCGTGACGTCGCCTGCGACGCCGCCAGGAAGCACCGTGTTGATGAGTTGAGCGAGATAATATTCGCGCACGGCGACCGGATAGGTGATCTGGACGCCGATTTCGCTTGCGGCGATTTTCCAACGGCTTGCCATTGCGAACGTGGACGCCGTGATTGCCAGCAGTCCCAACGTGATCCACATCATGTCGGCGTTTTGCAACCGTTCCACCACCGCTGCAGCATCGGTCCACCACAGCAGCGCGGCAAGGCAGGCTGTGGAGACGGCAAGCTTGAGCCAGCGGACCGTCACCGCGACACGACCTTTGAAACGATATTTCTGGAAAACGCGGAAAGAAAGTCGTTTCTGAAACTGTCCATCCGCCGCACTGGCCCATCCGCTGCGGGGATCAGGCCGTCGGTCCAGTTCCAATCGGCTATGAGGTCCAGAACCGCAGGTGGACCGATCATGTGAACCGCAACGTCCATATTGTCGCTGCCCGCCACAAACCCTGCGGCCTGATGATCGCCCGCGACGATCACGAGTGGCGCGGCTTCGCCAAGACGGGCCACATGCGAAAACGTCGTTTGCAGCACATAGTTGACGGACCGGCGATAGGCGTCGCGCACGGCATCCCGGTCGCGCCACAACTCTTTGGGTGCGGGACCGCGCGCCGCCATGTCGTTGAAGATCGTTCCGTCTCCGATCGCCTCCCACGGCACGATGTCCGGGATCGGGGTCCACGGGGCGTGAGAGGAGATCAGGGCGATCTGAATGAAATCCGGGCCCGGGTCGCCGGGCAAGAGGTCCGGATATGCGGCCAGTGTGAACTGGTCGGGCATCGTCACCCAGCGAAACTTGTCCCCCTTGTAGGGAATGTCGGCTGCGGGAAAGACCTGATCAAACCCCATGACAAGGCTTTCGGGCCACCCCACCGTGATTGCGGGCATGATGGCGGACGTGCGGTAGCCTGCGTCCTGTGCGAAGTGAAAGAGCCACTTGTGACCGCTGGCGAGCATCGCGTTGTAGCGCCCGTTGTCTGACGTCCAGAGCCCGCTGGCGAGTGCACCGTGGGCAAGCCAGCTTTGACCGCCAGACGTGGGCGAGGTCAGCCAGCTGCTTTTCATGGCCATGCCGGTCTGGGCGATTTCGGCCTGTGCCGCGCGCAGCGTTGCAAGATGCGTCGGTGCGTAAAGCGGGTTGTCAAAGCTCGCGCGGCCATAGCTTTCGATCCAGATCAGGATGACATCGCGGCCCTCGAGCCGATCAAGAATCCCGGTTGCATCGGCATAGGCGTCAACGCGCGCGTCTTGCGCAAAGCGGGCCAGTTCGACGGCGGTTTGCTGCACTTCGATCCCGCGTTTAAGGGTGAGACGCGTCGTCCACGCCGTGCCCGGGGGGCTTTTGTCGAACCGCCAATATTCAAGGTGGTGGCCCGCATCCGCCGCCGCCCAACTTGCACCAAAGAGTGCAAGCACCGCCGCCGAAATCCGCAACGGTCGGGCGGGTGACAGACCGGCCCAGATACGCAGGCTTCGTTCGAGCGCGACAAAAAGCAGGATCAGCAACAGGACAACGCCGATCACGGCCAGCACGGTCAGCACGCCACCGACACTGTCCCGCAGCAGCGATAGCCCTGCCCAGATCAGGAATGTGTCGAGGATCGGGTTGAACGTTCTGTTGAAGGCGCTGAACATCGCATAATCGGCGACCTTGATCACAACCGAGACCACGAGAAGCAGTGCCAGAAAATACGTCGCCCCAAAGCGCCGTCCGAAAGCAACCGTCGCCAGCAGCAGGACGGGCAATTCCAGCGGCCAGCGGTTCAGCGCGCTCCACTTCATCGTGCCGGGGTGGTTCGGCAAGACCAGAACGGCGAAGATGACCGCCGCCGCAAGTGCAAGCGCCGCCACCCGTATCATGCAGCACGTCTCGCCAGCCAGAGGATGTCAACGAGGAAGGACCAGCCCAGCAGCAGCACGGCGCACACTGTGACGGGCAGCACAAGCATCTGCGGCGTGAGTGGAAAGATCAAAACGATCAAAGCCGTGATTTGAACCACGCAGATCGCCTTCCGTCGGAACGCGTCGGGCAAAGGGGCTTGGAGCGCCGGCCAGATAAAGCTTGCACCGAGAAATGCGTAGCGCATGAACCCGAGGAGCAGTATCTCGGGGCCCGTCGTGCCGCTCGCGAGCAACCACAGGGAGATGACTGCGCCCAGCCCCGCATCCGTTTCCATGTCAAACCGCGCGCCGAAGTCGGACACAAGGCCCGCGCGGCGCGCCAACCAGCCGTCAATCCCGTCGAGCGCGAAGGCGGCGACGGCCAAACCGAACACCCCCCACACGGACACCCCGGGGACAAGCACGGCGCCAATCAGAAAGGCCACCATCGCAGCCCGCAGCAAAGTGACAACATTGCACAGGCCCAGCACCGGGTGCGGGTAGTTTTGGATCAGACCGTAGGTTGCGATCATGACAATCGCCGCGAAGACCAGAACCGGCCCGGTCAGCGTGCCAAATGTGTAGAACGCCGCCAGCGCCAGCGCCGCGCTGACAAGGGCGGATACGGCAAGGAACGTGCTGACGGGCGCCTGCCCTTCGATCCGCTGCGCAACGATTTGTGGGGTGCTAAGAAACATTTGGTTTTCCATTCTTTCCGCCGCAATACCTAGGTCTTTGGCTGCCGTCTGACAGTTTGAATAACACTTGAGCCGGTGGAATATTCAGCCCTGTCACGGAACTGTGACAACGGCCTCGAGCGGCAGGTGATCCGATGCGGCGGTCATTTCGGCGGATGTCACGGCCCGGATCTGCTGCACCTCGCCCGGGGCTTCGGTCAGGATACGGTCGAGCGGCAAGAGCGGCTGCGCGCTGGGAAAGGTGGGGCGCACTGGACCCCGCAGGCGGGTGCCGACCAGACGACGGTCAAACATCAACCCGCCCCAGGGTCGCCATTCATTGAGATCCCCCAAAAGAAGGGTCTGCATTTGCGGTCGGCGACGCAGGTATTGTCCAATGATGCGCATTTGCACGATCCGCAGCGGCTGGAACAGTGACAGATGCGTGCTCATGATGCGGACTGAACGGCCCTCGAACAAGGTTTCGACCGAAACAGCCCCGCGGTGACAATGACCCGGAAGGTCGATGACATCGGTGTGCGTGGGAGTGAGTGCAGGCGACAGGAATAGGATTGTGCCAAGGAACCCATCGCTCTGCGGTCCCCAGCGCAAGGCGGGCTCGTGAATGTAACTAAGCCCAGTGCTTTTGGCGATTTGATCCACGTGAAAAATGCGCGCGTGTGGGCGGCATTCCTCGTCCGCCTCCTGCAAGGCCAGAACATCGAGACCTCGCGGGGCCAGTTCCCGGTCGATCGCGTTCAGAATACGCGCGGGATCAACTCTGCCGTCACTGCCCTTGCCGCGGTGGACGTTCCATGTCGCGCACCGAAGTTGCCCCGCTCGCATTACATTTACCTGCCTTGCTACATTAACGCCCTATATATCGGATACAATATGTAGACCGCGCAACGCGGGTGGCGAAGCTCTTTCACGTACGACCCGCCCTGCGCCCCAGACAGGATGAACAACCCGATGCGCATGCCCCTCATCGCCGCAACCCTGACAGCGGCCTTTGCCACCACGGCGCACGCCGACATGGCGCGTTATGAACTGGATACCGAACACACCAATGTCTACTTTACCATCGAGCACATTGGCTACGCCCGTACCCTGGGGATTTTCACTGACCTAAGCGGCGCATTCGACTATGATGTCGATATGCAGGAATTGAGTGACGTGGCGGTGACCATCGACGCGAGTTCGGTCAACACGTTCAATGACGCCCGCGACGGGCATGTGCGCAACAAAGACTTCCTGCATGTGTCGGCGCACCCGGCCATCACCTTTGTCGCGAGTGGAGGCACTCCGACCGGGGATACGACGGGCACTGTGACGGGGGATCTCACCATTTTGGGCGTGACTCGACCCGTGACGCTGGACGTGACTCTCAACAAGGTCGCCGACTATCCTTTCGGCCACAAGAGAGAAGTGTTGGGCTTGTCGATGACCACCACGATCCTGCGCAGTGATTTTGGCATGACCTATGGCGTCGACAACGGTCTGGTTGGCGATGAGGTTCGGATCAATATCGAAACCGAAGCGATGAAGATGGAGTGATGTCAGGACCAAAAACGTTCACGCATCCGACATGCGTTGAAGCTGCATCGAAAGAAAATGCAAAAAAAAGAGCATGCTGAAATCCCTACCGATCTGCGTCCGAGGTATCCGCACTGCTCCAGTGATCAGTTTCCGTACGGTTCGCATCCCAATGGGGCTCTCCCATTGGTTTCTGAAACCAGACTTACTATGGCTTTATGCAGGGGGCGTTGCGGCAGTTCCGGACATCGCCAATGGTGTTTGGGGTCCTCG
This sequence comes from uncultured Tateyamaria sp., assembly GCF_947496075.1. Taxonomy (GTDB): domain Bacteria; phylum Pseudomonadota; class Alphaproteobacteria; order Rhodobacterales; family Rhodobacteraceae; genus Tateyamaria. The sequence goes on along the minus strand of NZ_CANMBJ010000003.1, from coordinate 75,410 downwards.
CGTGCGTCCTGATCATCTACCCGATCAACGTGACCCATTTCATCGGGGTGCAGTGCGCCGTAGCCAACGCGATCTCATCCATTGTCACTGATGTAAGTGTACAGTGGTCAGTCGCGATCCACGTCACCGCCGCTGCAGTGATCTGGTTCGGTTTGCCGTTCGCATGGGGGTTCCTTGCCATCAATGCAGAAGAAATGACGCGTTTGTTGATGGTACACTGGCGCGTAACGCAGTTCCTTTGATTGCGGAGGACACAGCCAGAAACAAAGGTTAGAGATCGTGTCCGATGCGGTGCAGTATCTGTAAGACCCATACCCGTGGTGACGAAGGGAACGGCCCGAACCGGACTTTCGACCCAGGTTCAAGATACTATATTGCGGCGGTCTTATCGGTCGTTCGCCAAAAGCACGCGATACCAGCTGTTGCGGAAGTTGGCAGCGCAGAACTTTTATAGTTGGCCCAATTTTTCCATAGCAACTGTTCACCCACACTATGATCACTCAGTTCAGTCCCTAGGCGATTGGGTTCATCGCAATCGCCGTTCTGATCTTTTCCACTCTGCCTAGCAGTTCCGTCTTTTCGGCATCTGTCGCAGAACTGATTAAATCAACAGCCGCCAGCGCCGATCTCCACGCATGTAATTGCCGCGCACGATTGTCACCCTCACCTGCGCCTTGGGGAAGCAATACTGCTTGGCGTCGATCCGATCACAGAGGATCAGATTGGCGGCATGTTTCGAGATGCCTTCACGCTTCTCGCTGAAGTTATCGAGACGGACGCCAAGTCTGTGCGTCCATTCCTCGGCGATACTGATCCTTCCGTTGCAAAAATCTACCTTGTCCCAAACAACTCAGAAACGACGAGGTTGCTTCTTTCCAATGGGCATCAGGACGCGGGTGCGACGGGCCTCAAAATGCCTCCTGGAAATACGCTTATCGGTGCAACAAGCAATCATCTAGTCATTGGCACGAAAGATCCGACGCTCTGTGTTGGATCGGGAATACGGTTTCAGATGATTTATGGCACTTTGATGCGCGCCAGGGCCGCCCCGGATACTCAAACAAATCTACGCAATGACCGGCCGGGGCCAAACGCACACGATGCCTATGGCCAAACAAACACCTGGCATTGGTTTGAACGACCTTGTTCAGACACGCCTTGGTGAAACCAAAGAGGAGATTGCCACGTGGTAAATCTGACAAAAACAAGCGTGTTCAAAGCGCAAGGTCCCAATGTGGAAACACCGTTGGAAAAGACAACCCGCATCGTTCGAAAGATGGTCGAAGAAGAGGCCGAGCAGCGACAAGCCAAGAACGACCGTCTCCGCAACGCGTGCCTCGAACGAGAAGCGAACACACCGACGAAGCCATCAGGGTAGTGCAAAAGACAGGTTTACCCAAAGCCGTCACAAAGCGCTAACACACTCGTTGCCCGTTCTTTTTAAGCTTCAGAGACGTCCCGACAAGCGCGAAGGATTTACTCATGACACACGTAGGCAAGAGCGCAACAAAAGTTCGTTATATCTGTCAGACATATATGGAACAGAAGCCCGGGCGTGACGGGCAAGCAAGCCTAAAAATTGGCAAGCAATTTCAATATTCAACGGCAGCAGAAGCCCAAAATAGAGCTGAACGGGAAGCCCAGTCCCAGGATTGCGCGGGGGCTGATGCTTATGTGATCTGTGAGGACCCAGACAGTGGCGAAGTCGGATCGCCTAGCTTCCTTGTCAGGCTGGGGAATGTCCCGGAATCTGATGACTTTTAGAATTCTGCAGCTAGCCTCAGCTCAGCCCACAAGGCATCTCGCACCCGACACACAATGCAGACCTTTTTGGTGCCTGTAAAAAAGATCGCTCCATAACAATGGGTCGAGTTCGCTAGAAAAGCGGCCACTGGCGCAGCCGCAGCGAAAGCACGCTAGTCCGCCTTGCGGTCATCGGCGCAAGTTACGGCGAGACCTCCTGAGAGCCCATTTTACCGAATGCTGTGCTACAGACGAATGACTGCTTTCGGATGTTTGCGGACCTTCAACTTGGATTGCACACGATTTGCACACCCCCCTGTGGCTACAACCTTGATTCAGGTGGACAGTCTCATTCCTCCATCGGGGCGACGGACAGACAGTCTCGCTGCCTCGGTGGCTGCGATGTTGGGCATTCCTGAAGCTCCTACGGTCCGCGATTTGATATTTCCCAACATGCGGCACACGAATTGGGGCAGTCCAGCCCCCCAAAAGCGAAGCGCAATGGCTGGGTGGGGCTTTGATCAACGTCCCCTGTGCTACACTCAGGAACGACAAAGGGCAGCTCTTGGCAGCACACGTGTTGCTGGCTGAGCCATGTAATACCCGTTTCGCGGCGTTTCTCGATACGTCCAGATCTCGGTGCTTCAGGCCTCGAAGCACCGGGTAAAATTGTCAGCGATCCATGCTCCGTATCTCGGCCTAGCTCAGGGCTGCGATGACCGCGTCGGTGTTTGTCACCAAGGCCACGTTTGTCATCGCGTATTCGATACTTGCCCGATGCCAGTCGGCGTTCATGGTCGAACATCCGTCTTCGGGGATGACCATGACATAGCCTTTGTCGGCCCCTGTGCGGGCTGTGTGTTCGACGGACATGTTGGTCCACGCGCCTGTTTCAATAAGGATGTCGCGACCTTCGGCTTTGAGGATGGTTTCAAGCGAACTGCCTTCCCAGGCGCTCATACGCATCTTTTCGACCACGTGATCGCCGGGCATTGGCTCCAGCCCCTCCACGGGCGCCCCACCCCATGTTCCGCGCACGAGGGCATTTTCATCCAGCGTCGCTTCGAAAAGCGGCGCGTTGAGCGTCAGGCCAGCAGCCCCGGGGCTCACAAGAAAATGCACGTGGATGACCGGCACGCCCAGTGTGCGGCAGTGTGCGGCAAGGCGGGCAGCGTTGGGAATCGCGTTCTGCTCGCGGCAGTGTTGGGGGCTGCCCGAGGCGGCAAAGGCGCCGCCTTCCATCACAACGTCGTTCTGCATGTCCTGAATGATGAGCGCACAGCGCGTTGGGTCGAGCCGCAGCGGCTCATCCCCCGAAGCCGGAGCCGTTTGGGCGCCACTTGCGGGCCGCGCGCGCATGAACGGTTCGTTGCGGGGGCCGATCTTGACCGGGATTTCGTAAACGCTGGTCGAGGCCGCGACATAAAGCGTGCGCCAGTCCACGCTGCCCCAGTGCAAGTTTGCCGCAAGTTCCGGGATCGACACCTTACCGATCAGCTTGCCAGTGGGTGCATAGACCCAAAGGCCACCGGGTGCGGTGACCCAGACATTGCCTTCGGCGTCGCATTTCATGCCATCGGGCACACCCGGCAAAAGGCTGTCACGGATGCCACTGGCAAAAACGCGGCCATTGACCAGCCTGCCGCCACCTTCGACGTCAAACACACGGATATTCGCCTGCTCCGTGTCGTTGATATAGAGTTTTGACTCGTCCGGGCAAAAGCACAGCCCATTGGGCATGGTCAGCAGATAGCGGTCAACCACCAGTTCTGGCTCGGCCCCAGGCGTGTGATCGGGGGGCAGGCGGAAAACGCCTTGCCAACCAAGATCGCGCGGGCGTTCGACCCCGAACCCGGGCATGCGGCCATACCAGGGGTCCGTGAACCAGATCGACCCATCGGATTTGACCACGACGTCATTGGGCGAATTCAACTCGCGCCCTTCGAAATGCGTACAAAGCGTCTCTTTCTGCCCGCTTGGGCGCATCCGCGTAACGCTCGACGTGCTGTGTTCGCAGACCACAAGGTTGAGGTTTGCGTCATAGGTCATGCCATTACCCTTATTGGACGGGCGCAAAACCTCGCGCACACCAGCGGCATCGTAGCGCCGGCGCACGTCCCCGGGCATGTCGGAGAACAGCAGATATTGCTCAGCCGGATGCCAGATCGGGCCTTCGGTAAAGGTGCAGCCTGACGCAATCTGCCTTACGGGTGCGTGTTGGTCGATCAGGCGGTCGAATGCGGGATCAAGAGCGTCATGCGCCATGGAAACGGACCTTTATGCTGGGAACCAGTCGCGGCGTGGCACGGACTGGCTAACCGGGCCGGGCACCACCATGTCAAGACGTCCAACCACCTGACCGTTCTCGACCTTGGCGGGCTTGTCATGGATGGGCAGAAGGAATTTTGCACCTGAATACATCAGCTTGCGGATCGCACCCTTTTCCTGTCGCTTGGTGTTACCGTGGTTGCCGGTGACCTGATATTCTTCGGGTCCGAAAGAGCGGAGGGGATTGATGATCTGGTCGTTGAAGTCATAGATGACGTCGCCGCAAATTGTCGCGCGGCCCTCGTCGGTGTCGACATGCACGTTCATGGACCCTTCGGTGTGTGCGCCCGCGGCCTCAATAAAGACGCCGGGGATGAGTTCCACAGGCCCCGATATCTCAAGGTCTTCGAGCCGCAGCGCACCGGGATGATGCAGACGTTCGACAAGGTGGATGATGTCGGGCTTGGGATACTGCGGATGCATGAGGCCCGAGACCGAGTACTCCAACTCGCGCCGGTTGATGACAACGGTGGTGTTCATCGAAAAGTGATCGTCTTTGCCAGCGTGATCGATGTGCAAATGCGTATGCAGTACATAGCGCACATCGCCGGGTTTGACGCCGTGATTGGCCAGTTGGCGTTCGATCATGTTCTCGTGGAACTGCAATCCGCGCATCCCCAGCGTTTCCATGATGGCGTTGTCACGGTAGCCGGTATCAACGACAATCGGCACCTGCCCGCCGAGGATCAGAAAGCCGTAAACCGGTACTCGCCGCGTGCGCCCGCAATCGCGGCCCAACACGAGAAAACTCGATTCCAGTTCGATATCCCCGTAGTCGAGTATCCTGATTTCCAAACCCATCTGTCATCTCCTCCCGTTCAGGTCAGCCGGTAGACGCGGCATGCTGTTTCGTTGAAAATCGCGTTTTGCTCTGCAGTGCTGAGGCCGCCCGTGGCGGTGCGATGCGCCGCAAAAAGCGATGTGTAATCCGTCCAAAGCTTCTCGATGGGAAAGTTTGATCCCCATAGGCAGCGGTCCGCGCCAAAGAGTGCAACGGTCTCGGTGGTGATCCATGCGATCAGCTCCGGGTCCAGACGGTGCTGAAACGTGCCAAAGCCCGACAGTTTGCTGACCACATTCGGGCATTGCGCGAGCGACGCCATCGACCTGCGCCATGCGCTGCGCCCCATCTCGGACAGGTCCTGAAGCATGCCTGCGTGTTGCAGAACAAAAGTCACGTCCGGGCACGCCTTGGCCAGCGCGCAGGCCCCGGCCATCTGGGCCTCAAACACCTGAAGGTCAAAGACAAGACCATAATCCGCCAGCCGTGCGATGTTGCGTTGCACCACATGGTTGCGGCACAGGTCTGGATCTGTGGCAAAGCGGTAGGTCGGCGTTTCGTGCCAATGAAACTGCTGCCGGATGCCGCGCAGATGTGGAAAACGCATAAGCCGGTCCAGCGCCGGGCGCACGTCGGGCACGGTCATGTCGGCATAAGCGACCAGCCCATGCGGCCAGCCGGTGTCTTTCGCCAGTGTCTCGATCCATGCCGCTTCGTCTTCGGCACGGTGGGTCGGCCAGTTGGCCTGGACGTAGACCGATTTGGTCACGCCACTCGGGGAGACATCGGCAAGGTATTCGGACATTGGATAGTCGCGACGGATGGGCTCGTAAGGGCCGAAAATACGCGGCTGCATGGGGCCGCTCAGCCACGGCAGATCGGCCTGTCGCCAGACGTGAAAATGCGCATCCACCACGTTCATCGTCGCGCCCCCTTTGAGAAGTGAAGGATTTCCGATGCAATCCCAAGCGGCGTACTGGCGTCACCAAGGTGATCGAGCAGTGGTAGTATCGCCTGCATCGCGCCGGTCTCGGGTCGGTAGGTCGGATCGGCCACGAGCGGAGACAACCAGAGCGTTGACCAAGCAAGCGCGTCCATCCGCTCCATCGCCGAGACAAGCGCCTCGGGTCCGCCGCGTTCCAACCCGTCAGACACGATGATGACAAGCGCGCCGCGCGCGTGGGCGGCAAATCGCGGGACGGACAGGAACACTTGCAGCGCTTCGCCCAGACGCGTGCCGCCGTCCCAGTCCGCAACCAGACCGGAGGCCAGCATTAGTGCCTGATCCGCATTGCGGTGGCGCAGCGCGCGGGTGACCCGTGTGAGACGGGTACCAAGGGTAAAGCACTCGACCCGCTCCCCGCCCTGTTGCAGCGCATGGGCCAGTCGCAGAGCGCCATCGGTGCCCTCTTTCATACTTCCCGATACATCGAGCAGCATCAGCACCCGCCGCTGGCGCAACAGGCGGCGACGGGTCGGCAGGCGGATGATCTCTCCGTCCCGGCGCAGCATCTCGCGGAAGGTGCGGCGGGCATCGGCCAGCCGCCCTTTGCCCGGAGCCTGCCTGCGCGATCGTCTGCGCGGCAAGCTTTTCGGCAGCGCCCGCCGGAACGCGCGCAAGGCGGCTCCCTCGTCTCCGGCCGTCACGGCCCGCTGAAAAAGGCGCTCAGCAGCAGTGGCATCGCCGCCAGACGACTCTTCGTCTTCCGGCATGAGCATCTCTTCCACAGCACCCGCGTCGTAGCTTTGCGGCAGGTCTTCTGGATCGCCCATCGCGGGAGCAGCGATGGACCGGCCCAGAAATATGCTGTCGAACACCGCATCAAACATCTGCGCGCGTTCTGGTCCGGGGCCATAGACGGCGTGCGCCGCACGGCGGATGTCGGTCATACCTTTTGGCCCCAGAAGGCCAACTGCGGTGATGAACGTCTCGGTCCGGTCAGGCGACGCCGGATAGCCCACGGCACGCAATGCCTGTGGAAAGGCAAAGAACGGATCAAGCGCGCGCGGGGTCATGCCGCACTTTCCGACAGGATCGCATCCATGCGCCCGCCGATATAGTCAAGGTCGTCCTGATCCTTGAGCACAACCCCAATGGCCCGCGCAAAGGCCGCAGGCCAAGGCGTGCCTTGGCTGTTCAACAGCGTGGCCGCTTCGGCCCATTCAACGGTTTCGGCCACACCCGGAGGTTTCGCCAAAGGCTCGGCCCGCAGCGCATTGACTGCCGCAACAACCCGCCGCGCCGTGTCGGCCATCACGGTCGAGGCGCGCATCGTGACGATCTGCGCCTCAAGAGCGGGGTCAGGGTAGCCAATCCAATGATAGATACAGCGTCTGCGCAACGCTTCATGCAACTCGCGCGTGCGGTTTGAGGTCAGGACAACGACAGGCGGCGTCCCGGCACGCATGGTGCCGCGTTCGGGGATCGACACAGTGAAGTCAGACAAAAACTCCAACAGGAACGCCTCGAACTCGTGATCGGCGCGGTCAATCTCGTCGATCAGCAGAACGCGGTCTTGCGGGGCTTCCAGCGCCTGCAGAATGGGGCGCGAAATGAGGAATTTGTCTTCGTAGAGATTGACGTATTCGTCGCCCGCCTGCCGGATCGCCAACATCTGCGCGGGGAAGTTCCATTCGTACATGGCGGTCGCAGCGTCGATGCCCTCAAAGCATTGCAGCCGCACCAGTTCGCGACCCAGAACCGACGCGAGGGCCTTGGCCGCTTCGGTCTTGCCAACGCCGGGCGCGCCTTCCAGCAGCAAAGGTTTGCCAAGCGCCAAGGCCAGATAGGCCGCCGTGGCAAGACCGTCATCTGCAATATACTGCGCCTGCCCCAATGCATCGGCCAACGGGGCTGGCCCGTCGATCCCCTGTATGGAGGCACGCACCGACATCAGAGCGCCTTGCGGGGCTTTGCGCCCCCATTGGACTGCAACCCGCGCAGCACCTTTTCGGGCGTTACTGGCAGATCATCGATGCGCACACCGACCGCGTCATAAACGGCATTCACCACGGCGGGCAGCACCGGGTTGGCACACATCTCGCCCGGACCCTTGCCGCCATAGGGACCATCGGCGGCAGGGCGTTCGAGCACGCTGATATGGTGCGGCGCAAGGTCCCCGGGGCCGGGCATCAGGTAGCTGTTGAAGTCCTCTGGCCGGTGGTCGCGCTCGGGGTAGTGCGGCTCGGTCGTTTCCCATGCGGCATGGCTCATGCCCATCCACGCACCACCGCGCAGCTGTTGTTCCACCAGCTTGGGGTTGAGCGCACGTCCGACCTCGTAGGCGGATTGCATGTCGGTGACCGTGACCTCTCCGGTCTCGTCATCCACCTCGACCGTGACCAGCATGGCGGCATGGGCGAACGTGGTCACGGGGGACATTTCGCCTGTCTCGGGGCTCACATCCGACAAAGGCACAAGGAAAATGCCGCGTCCTGCGATGGTGCGTCCCTGCTTGAACTGCGCGGCCTGAGACGCGGCCATCGTGGTGATGGACCGGGATGGCGCGCCGCGCACGTGGATGTTGCCTTGCCCATCTGTCACGAGATCGCTCGCGTCGACTTCAAGCTCGTCGGCGGCGGCCTCCAGCATGACCTCGCGCGCCTCTTCAGAGGCCCGGATGACCGCGTTGCCCATGCGGTGCGTGCCCCGGCTGGCGAAAGATCCCATGTCATGCGGGCCGGTGTCGCTGTCGGCGGTGTCGACATAGACGTCCTCGATGGGCACGCCGAGTGTTTCTGCCGCGATTTGACGGGTAACGGATTTCATCCCCTGACCCAGATCAATCGCGGACAAGGCAACAGTGAACTTGCCATCAGGGTTCGAGTGCACCAGCGCCTGTGATGGGTCGCCGCCAAGGTTCATGCCAATCGGATAGTTGATCGCCGCAAAACCGCGGCCCGTGTGAATGGTCATCAGCGTCTCCTGAACCCGGAGAGAGAGGAAAAGCGCATCGCGCCTGAGCGCGCTGGCTTCTTGTCCGCTGCAGCTGGCGGTGTTGGTGACGGCGTAGGTGTCGAGGTCGGCGGGGCGGGCGGTGTTGCGGGTCTCGGCGCAGGTGCAGAGGTTATGGGCTGCGGTGCCGGTGCGCTGGTCGTCGGCGATGGCTGGGGCGCAGAAGATGCCCCGCTTGTGTTGGCGTAACTGGTGGCCTGGAACCCCTCGACCTGACCATCTTCGTCGGTTGCGGTATGCGCAGGCAATGCGCCACGTGCGCCACCGCCACCTGTCACAGACGTGGCCGCTTTCAACTCGGGCGACAGGGTGACGCCTGCCTTTTCCGCCACTACCTGCGCGCATTCGATCAGCGCGCAGTTCTTGGCCTCTCGGCGGTGGGCCTTCATGTCGCCGTCGCGGTAGGCGTTGAGAATGCGCAGCTCGATGGGGTTCATGCCGACCGTCTCGGCCACCTTGTCCATATGCGCCTCGATTGCGAAATCGACACCGGTGATACCAAAGCCGCGCATCGCTGTGGCGGGCGTGCGGTTGGTGTAGACGCAATAGACATTCGCCGAAACATTAGGGATCGTGTACGGCCCTGGCAGGTGACCGACGCCTTTGATGATCGCGTAGGACGACAGCCGCGTGTAGGCCCCGGCGTCGAAATACCCGGTGAACTTGCGCGCGACGATGCGCCCGTCGTTCATCACGCCGTCGGTGACGTACCACCGCTCGGCCCCGCGCGGGGCACCGACCTGCATTTCCTCGGCCCGGTCCCAGGCGTATTTCACAGGACGCCCCGTAAGCATGGCCCCCAGGATCGCCAAAGGCTCGTGAATCGAATCCACTTTGCCGCCAAAGCCTCCCCCCACGGTGCCACCGATAAAGTGCAAGCGGGACGATGGGATGTTCAGCACCTTGGCCGCAGTGCCCAGCGAAAAGAACAGCGCTTGGGTCGAGGTATAACAGACAAACCGGTCATTTTGTTCGGGCGCTGCGATGGCGCCGCAGGTCTCGATCGGTGCCTGCTCAATCGGAGACATCTGGTAGCGGCCTTCGACGATATGGTCAGCCTCGGCCAAGGCGCGGTCTGCATCACCAAAGCGCAGTTTCTGATGGTCGTATTTTCCATGATAGACAAAGAGGTTGTTCGGATAGATGTCGAGTACCGCTGGCGCACCGGGTTTGATCGCCTCTTCCACATCGAGGACATGCGGCAGGACGTCCCACTCGACCACAACCGCAGCAGCGGCCGCGCGCGCCTGTGCTTCGGTCTCGGCGATCACGGCGGCGACCGGCTCGCCCATATAGGCCACTTTGGTGTCGGTCAGGATCGGTTCATCGTCCAGACCGAAATCCAGAAGCGACAAGAGCGTGTTGAGGTTCGTCGGCACGTCCTTTCCAGTGAGCACCCGAACAACGCCGGGCATTCGGTCGGCGGCGGACGTATCAATCCGCCGGATACGGGCATGGTGATGCGGTGAGCGTGTGCACCGCAGGTGCAAGAGCCCGTCAAAGAGGTGATCATCAAAGAACGGAGACCGCCCGGTCACATGCCCCAGAATGTCCTGACGGCGCGTCGGCTTACCGATCTCGTTCAGGTTATCGTCGCGTTCGTCCGCAAACAGGTCCTTGCGAAACTCGATCATCGGACCGGATGTGGTCATATCCTTCATGCGCGCGCCCTCCCTTCAGCGACGGACAGGATGGCGGTGATAATCGGCTCATACCCGGTGCAGCGGCAAAGGTTGCCCGAGATCGCCTCGATCACCTCGTCCCGCGTCGGGCGTGGATTGCGGTCCAAAAGCGTGCGGGCCGACACCAGCATGCCGGGTGTGCAGTATCCGCATTGTGCCGCGAAATGGTCCATGAACGCGTCCTGCAGCGGATCAAGCGTGGCGCCATTGGCAAGGCCAGACGCGGTGCGCACCTCTTTGCCATCGACGGTTTCGGCCAGCACAAGGCAGGACAATTGCGTCTGGCCGTCAATGGTCACGGTGCACGCTCCACAAGTGCCCTGCCCGCAGCCAAATTTTGGCGACAGATCCCCGATCTCGCGCCTCAGGAAATCAAGCAGGTTCTGTCCCGGATCGGCAAATGCCGCGCGCGGGCTGTCGTTGAGCGTCAGATTGACCGGTTTTTTGACCATTATCCGCGCTCCATCTCTGTCAGAAGTCGTTTCAAGTGCACGCCCGCGACCTCGCGCCGATACCATTCCGTTGCGATCTGGTCGGTCGCGGGGCTGAGCCCTTCTGTCGCAGCCGCCGCCGCGCCTTCAGCAGTGGCGGTGTCCAGCATTTGCCCCTCAAGCGCCCGTTCTGCGCCCGAGGACCGCAAAGGCGTTGGCCCCATCGCGCCAAACGCCACCCGCGCGCCGCGGATGCGTCCGCTTTCGCGCGGCAGGTAGGCCGCAATGCACAGGACCGAGACGCCCTTGGGTTTGACCCGGCTGACCTTGCGAAAGCCAAACGACCGCACGTCGCGCGGCCTTGGGATTTCAACCGCAGAGACCAGCCCGGCGCGATCGCGGTCCCGCAGCACCTCGTCGACAGAACGCGCACCGCCCTGCCCCGTAACTGTGACCTGCGCGCCAAGTGCCAAAAGTGCAGTGGCAAAATCTCCGTAAGGATGCTCGGCAAACAGATTGCCAGCGACAGTTGCCATGTTGCGCACCTGCGGTCCGCCGATCTGACGCGCAACGGGGTGAAGAAAGGCCAGATCGCGATGGGCCAACACATCGGCCATCGTGACGCTGGCACCCAGACGGAGGATCTCTCCCACCGTCGAGATATGAGCGAGCCCCGGATCGGTGACCCGGATCAGCCTTGGGGTTGCGACGCCTTCGTTCACAGCGCGCATAACCACAGTGCCGCCACCAAGAAAGGTCGCATCGGCACCCATCGCGCGGGCGGCGTCTTCCATCGTTGGATAGGTTTCAAGCGTTGTCATGCGCCCTCCAGTTCCATATGCGCGCGGATCGCATCAAAGCCGCTCTGGTAAATGCCTTCGGAGACGAGGGTCTTTAGCTCACCTTCCCGTCCCTTCGGCGTGTCAAAGCGGCTTTCCCACGCCCAAAACGTCCGATCGCCGTCCGTCACCGGCGCAAGCCGCACATGTGCGACGTAGTTCAACAGCGGCACGGGCGTCTCAAGCAGGCAATAGCTGAAGGCCATGTCGGCATCCGACAGCGTCAAAAGCTGTTCCCGCAGTTCCGAGCCATCATTCAGGTGAAAGCGCCGCACGCAGCCCACCTTGTCCGACGGCTGGCCACGATCAATCGCGCTGTCGGCAATGGCGGGATGCCACCCGTCATGCCCGTTAAAGTCGCGCAGCACCGCCCACACGTCCTCAACTGGGGCATCCAAAATGGTGCTTTTGACGACCTTGACCATGATTCAGACCGCCAGATTCCGTTGCAGCGCGGAAAACCCCGCCTGAAATACATTTGTGCTGATACCGTCGACCAACTCGTCCGCGACCTCATCTGCGCATTCGAATTCGGCGGTCCATTCGGCAAAGGTCACGTTCCCGTCGGTGACCGGCGTCAGACGCAACGTCGCCACGTAGTCCGTTAGCGGCATGGGGCTTTCGAGGATCGCATAGGTGCAGAACATGTCGTAATCGCTCATCCCCAAAAGCTTCTCGCGAATGCGGTCTCCGTTTTGAAGATTGAAGTCGCGCACGCAGCCCACCTTGTCCGATGGTTCTCCGTTTTCGATCCTGCTGTCGCGAATGCGGGGATGCCAACGCGGAAGCGCGTTGAAATCGCGTATCTTGTCCCAAACCTTGGCAATGGGCGCTTCGATAACCGATGAGACGTAGACGCGGGGCACTTACTTGGACCCCTTGCTGTCATCGGTGGGCGGGGGTGTGTCCTTGTCATCTCCCTTGGCGCCTGCGGCTTTCTGTACAGCGTCGCTGATGCGCTGCATGTCTGATGCCTCGCGGATGAGGCCCCCCTGCTTGGCGATCCCGCCTCCCTCAATGCCGATATCATCGAGAAGCGAGTCGATCAGTGGCGCCTGCACACGGTAGCGCAGGGCCGAATTGATGACCTCATCTGTGGGACTGCCACCCTTGCCGCCACCGGCCCCGCCAGTGACGCCATCAAGTTGCATGATGCGGATGTCGTTGATCTTCTCAAGCGGCTTGACCGAGGCCGTGACGATGCCCTCGACATGCTCCAGGAGTTTGCGACGGAAGAGTGAGGCACGCGCCGGATCGGTAAGCACGTTTTCGGCCTCGTTGATAAGACGCTGCGCCTCGGCCTCGACCACTGCACGGACCTTTTCGGCTTCGGCGTTCAGCTTGGCCTCTTCGGCCTGCTTTTCCGCCATTGTCACGTCGATGGACTTGCGACGGTTCGCCTCTTCGGTTTCGCGAACGGTCTTGACCTTTTCCTCCGCCTCTGCGGCCAGCGCACGGGCGGCGTCCGCCTTGGCCCGCGCCGCACTTTCCTCAAGCGATTTCTGGTAGAGTACGATGGCCTTGTCCATCTGCGCGGTCTCTACGTTTTTCTCGCGGTCCACCTCAAGCTGACGACGTACGGTCTCGTGACTGATGCGTATCTCATCCAAGCCGCGCTCGGACGCCACGCGGGCGCGTTCGACTTCTTCCTGCGAGGCGATCTCGGCCTCACGAAGGGTTTGCACACGGGCAATTTCAAGTTGTTCAAGCGCACGGCGGCGTTCCAGCTTGGCCGCTTCAAGCGCTTTGTCGCGTTCGACCTCGGCCACCTCGATGGCGCGCTGCGCAGTGATCTCGGCCTTGCGGATACTGGCCTCGGCGGAAGATCGTTCGGCCTTGGTCTCGGCCAGTTCGACAATGCGTTTTTCGTCTGCTTGCTCGACCGCGCGGCGGCGTTCGATATCGGTCACCTCGCGGGTTTTCTGGCTGGCGATGCGTTCTTGTTCCAGCGCCAATTCAGAAGCGACACGGGCTTTTTCCACGGCTTCGCGACGCGAAATCTCGGCGGATTCAATCTCGCGCTCTTTTGCAATTTCCTGCGCGCGGACGTCTTGGTCAGCGGCAATCCGTTCCGCCTCAAGCGCACGATGCTGCGCGATGCGCGCCTGTTCGACAGCCTCATCTGCGGCGACGCGCGCCTCGTCGATGGCTTGATTGCGCGCAATCTCGCGCGTGCTGGTCTCGCCATCAGCCTCGATCCGGCTCGCGGCGATCTGCTTTTCGCGGGCGATCCGTGCAGCTTCAATCGCTTCGCTGGCGGCGATCTCGGCAGCATCCACGGCTTGCGTGCGCTCAATCTCAAGCGCGCGAATACGTTTGTCCTCCGCAATCCGCGCCTCGCTGATCTGCGAGTCCTGAAGGATGCGCATCCGTTCAATCGCCTCTTTCGAGCCGATCTCGGCCTCATCCAGCGACTTCTGACGCGCAATCTCGCGCTGGCGAATATCCTCTTCACCTTTGATCCGAGTCTGGGCCAGCAACAGATCCTGCGCCATCCGTCGTTTTTCGTTGGCTTCGTTGGCGGCGATTTCAGCGTCTCGGGTGCTCTTCTGCCGTTCGATTTCAAGCGCTTGGGTTTCGCCTTCCTTGGCGATACGTGCCTCGGCGACGGCCTTTTCCTGCGCAATACGGGCGCGTTCGGTCGCCTCTCGCGCGGTGATCTCGGCCTCTTCGATGCTGCGCTGGCGCTCAATCTCTTTGGCTTGCGTGTCCTGCTCGTTCTGAATGCGGGTCTCGCGCACCTTGCGTTCCTGCAGGATGCGCGCGGTCTCGGTTGCTTCTTGCGCAGCAATTTCTTCGGCGTCGATCTCTTTTTGCCGCGCAATCTCGCGGGCACGTACCGCCCGTTCGGATAATATCCGGGCTTCGGAGACTGCCTGCTCATTGGAGATACGCGCTTTTTCTATCGCCTCGCGGGCGGTGATCTGGGCGGATTCGGCCTCGGTCTCGCGTTCGGCCCGTTCACGGGTCAAGTCTGCGCGCTGCTGCGCACGGCGGGTCTCAACGTCGCGCTCCTGTTCCAGTCGGGCCTCCTCGCTCTCCCGTTCAATGTTGAGCACCTGCTTCTCGGCCTCCAGGTTGCGCGAACGGATCTTGATCATCGAGTCCTGCTCAATGTCATTGCGCAATTTGCGCCGCTCCTCGATGTCCTTGATGAGCGAGGTCAAACCCTCGGCGTCAAAGCGGTTGGAGGGGTTGAAAAATTCAAGTGCGGTCTGGTCGATGTCGATGATCGCGACGCTTTCCAGCTCAAGCCCGTTCTTCTCCAGATCGTCTTGGGACAATTCCTTGACGCGGCTGACATAGGCGTTGCGGTTCTCGTGCATCTCGCCCATCGCCATTTCGGCAGCGACGGCACGCAAGGCGCTTTCGAACTTGCCAGCAAGAAGCCCATGCAGGTTTTCCGCCTCAAGCGTGCGCCGCCCCAGCGTCGAGGCAGCCATCGCAACCGAGGTTTGGTCAGATCGCACACGGACGTAGAACTCGGCTTCGACATCGACACGCATCCGGTCTTTGGTAATCAATGCCTGTTCGCGGGTCCGCCCGACGGCCAAGGGCAGCGTATTCATGTTCACCGGTGTGATGTCATGGATGATGGGCCAGACAAACGCGCCCCCGTCGATCACAACTTTCTCACCAAGAAAACCCGTTCTGACAAAAGCGATTTCCTTGGTCGAGCGCCGATAGAGCCACTGCATCACCCAGTAAATGATCGCAATGACGACCACCGCCACAATCAGCCACAAGATCAACTGTCCGATAAGTTGTCCGGTCATGTCTTATCCTCCCCGCGTTGCGCGTTACTGGCCTTTGATGGCCTTGAAGGCGCGCGTTTGCTCCGTCAGTGCCACCTCGGTCGGCAAACGTTCCATCGAGGACGCACCATAAAACCCATGGCAATTTGACGTGTTCTTCAGGACGAATTCAGCATCGTCCGGCATCGCAACAGGTCCGCCATGGACCAGCACGATGGCGTCCTTGTTCACTGTCAGCGCCGCCTCGGCCCATGCGTCGACAAGTGCTGGGCAGTCTTGCAGCGTGACGGCTGTCTCTGCGCCAATGGCGCCGCCGGTCGTGAGGCCCAAATGGCACACGATGATATCTGCGCCTGCCTTGGCCATCTCGACCGCGCTGTCCTCGTCAAAGACATAGGGCGTCGTGAGCATCCCCTTGGCATGCGCCTTGGCGATCATGTCAACCTCAAGCCCAAAGCCCATGCCCGTCTCTTCGAGGTTTGCACGGAACGAGCCGTCGATCAGCCCGACAGTCGGAAAATTCTGCACGCCGGAAAAGCCGATGTCCTTCAGTTGATCAAGAAACTTGTCCATGAGGCGGAACGGATCGGTCGCACAGACCCCGGCCAGGACCGGCGTGTGTTTGACCACCGGCAGCACTTCGGACGCCATCTCGACCACAATCGCGTTGGCATCGCCGTAGGGCATCAGCCCCGCAAGGCTGCCGCGCCCCGCCATGCGATAACGGCCCGAATTGTAGATCACGATCAGATCAATACCGCCCGCCTCTTCGCATTTTGCCGAAAGCCCGGTACCGGCACCGCCGCCGACAATGGGTTCACCGCGCGCAACCATGTCGCGGAACTTGGCAAGGATGGTATCTCGGTCGATCATCGGCGGGCCTCTTTGCGTCTTGGGGGCCGCCCGCCGTGAAAGTCGCGGAACGCGTCGATCACAAGGGCAGCAAATTCGGGATCGTTGATATTGTGCGGCACCCGGATCAGTTGCCGCGTCGAGGTTTGTCGCACGGTGTCTTCGAGCGCTGTGAACAGGGCATGCCGCGCGGCCGGGTCGTCAAACGGCTGACCCGGCCTGTCGAGTGCTGACACGCCACCTTCAGGCAGGAAGAAGCGCACGGGCGCTTCCATCTCGTTCAGTCTGCCCCCGATCCAACGCCCCATCGCCGTGTTTTCTTCGGGCGTGGTGCGCATCAGCGTGACTTGCGGATTGTGTTCGTAGAACGTGCGAGTCTGGTACTTTTCCGGCACCGTGTCGGGCGCGCCAAAATTGACCATATCCAGCGCCCCGACAGAGCCGATGTAAGGCATTCGCCGCCGGATCACCGCGCCAAAGCGGTCTTCGGTGGCAGGGAACACGCCACCAAACAGCATGTCGCAAACCTCAGTCGTGGTCAGGTCAATGACCCCGTCCACTTTTCCTGAATCGACGAGCTTTTCCATCGACTGCCCGCCGATACCGGTGGCATGGAACACAAGGCAGTCGTAGTCGTCGTCCAACGCGTCGGTCACCTGACTAACGGCGGGGGTTGTGACACCGAACATCGTCAACGCCACCGCCGGTTTCGTTGCCTGCCGCGGGGGGGCGGAACGGCGCGCAGTGACCATGCCGATCATCGCCTGAGCAGCATTCGACAGCACCTCTTCGGTGATGACGTTCAAGCCCTGCACATCGGCGACCGAGTGCATCATCGTGATGTCCGCAGCGCCGACATATTTCGCCACCTCGCCGGAGGCGACAGTCGAGACGATCAGTTTGGGCACACCAACGGGCAAGGTGCGCATCGCGGGGGACACGATCGCCGTGCCGCCAGACCCACCGGCAGAAAGGATGCCCATCACGCCATCTTGTCGCTGCATCCAGCGGGCGAAGGCTTCGGTCATTCCAGCAACGGATTTTCCACGATCACCAGTGAATACGCCCGCAGACCCGCGCGGATGGAATGCAGCGATCTGGTGGGCGGGTATCTCGGCCCCGGAGTGGCCACCGCTGGTCGACAGATCGACCAGCCGTACGGGCAATCCGGCCGCGCGGATCTGGTCGCGCATGAACCGCAACTCGACCCCTTTGGTGTCAAGCGTGCCTGCGACCAACACCACCTGTTCGCCGGGTGCGGCCAGGGGGCGGATCTCGGCCTGGGCTGACGACATGGTTGGTAAGGCAGCGGTCACCACGCGTGCCGCGCGTTCAATCTGCGGGACCGGGACGGGTTTGGCCCACCGCGTCGGCACGTTTGGGTTCGACATATAGATCTTGGTGGCGTGCGGCTTGGCAGGCGGCCCATCGACGGCGGCGCTTGCATGAGATGTCGGTTCGACCTCGGGTGTGTCGTCATGCGCATGACGGCCAACGCCCAAAAGCCTCTGTTGCAGATCGCGGTCGGCCGCGAGCTCGCGCGCAGGCACCATGCGGTTGATCTGCCCGTTGATCATGATCGCGACACGGTCAGCCACCGCACAGGCGACCCCGATATTCTGCTCGATCACAAGCACGTCCATCTCGCCCTCGTCGGCAAGTCGCAAAAGCATCTCTTCGACTTGGCTGACAATCACAGGGGCCAGACCCTCGGTCGGTTCGTCCATGATCAGCAGGCGCGGGTTCGACAAAAGCGCGCGCGCGATGGCGAGCATCTGTTGCTCACCACCAGACAGCTGAGCCCCGCCGTTGCGGCGCCGCTCGGCGAGACGGGGGAATGTCGTGTAGATACGCTCGCTGCTCCAGGCGCCGTTCTTTTGCTCGACCATCTTGAGGTGTTCATCCACCGTCAAAGAGCGCCAAAGCCGCCGACCCTGCGGCACGTAGCCAATGCCCATGCGCGCAATGTCGGCAGAGGTCAGGCCCAAAAGCGGCTGCCCCCATGCGCTGATCCCGCCCGAGGCGGCAGACACCAGACCCATGATCGTCTGGCAAAGCGTCGTCTTTCCCATGCCATTGCGGCCTACAACCGACAAAACGCCGGTTTCCAGCCGAAGATCGACGCCTTGCAGCGCGTGGGATGCGCCGTAGTAAACATTGAGCCCCCGCACTTCGAGGGCCGCCGGGGTGGCACGGTGCTGATTGCGACGCTCAGCCATGACCATCCCCCAGATACAGCTCCTGCACCTCTTGGTCGTTCTCGATTTCTTCGGGTGTGCCTTCCTTGAAGATCATGCCGTTGTGCATCATCGTCACGCTTTCCGCGACGCGCAGCGCGACGTCCATGTCATGCTCGATGATAATGTAACCGATATGACCCGGCAGACCGTTGAGGATCGACACCAGTTCCGCCCGTTCAGTTGGCGAAAGGCCTGCCGCGGGCTCATCAAAAAGAATGATCCGCGGGGCACCGGCAAGGGCGAGTGCAATCTCCAGCTGGCGTTGCTGCCCATAGCTCAGGTTGGCGACGGATGTGTCGCACCATGGCGCCAGGTGCACTGCCTCGATCAGTTCGTCAGCGCGGCCGAGTAACGTATCATTCTCGCGCGGGCGCAGAAACGAGAACCGCCCCCGCGACACGCCCCGGCAGGCCAGATAGACATTGTCGGCCACGGTCAGGCCGTTGAACAAAAGGCTGATCTGGTAGGTGCGGCGCAGGCCCCGGCGGATGCGTTCGTGGGCGGGAAACCGGGTCACGTCTTCTCCGAAAAGGCGGATGGTACCGCTTGTCGGCAAAAAGTCTCCGGTCACGCAGTTGAAGAGCGTCGTCTTGCCCGCACCATTTGACCCCAGCACCGCGCGGCGTTCGCCCGATCCCACCGTCAACGTGATATCCCGGATTGCAGCCAAAGCGCCGAACATCTTGGTGACGCCGCGCAGCTCAAGCGCATTGCCGGAACTGACCGACCCCAGACGTTCTGCCGCACCTGTCTGTTCCGTCAGGCTCATGGGTCTTCCCCCGTCAGAGGGTCCTGCCCGCGCGCGCGACGATTGCGCCACCGCTCCCACAAGCCAAGCACGCCGTCAGGTGAGAAAAAGACGATGGCGAGAAAGCCCAACCCGATCAACAGCTTGAAACGCTCGCCAGACAGGCCGAATGCCAGCAGGACATCGGGTGAAAACGTGCGCAGCAACACATAGATCAGCGCTCCGATAAACGGTCCAATCGGGCGTGTAATACCGCCGACGACCGCGATCACGAGAATATCAATCACCGCAGGAATACCCGCCGTCCCCGGCGCGATCTGCGCGTTCTGCCAGGCCAAAAGGATACCGCCAATCGCCGCGATCACACTGGCAAATGTGTAGGCCGCAACCCTGTGCGCGGTCACGTTGAACCCCAGCGCCGCCATCCGGCGCGGGTTGTCACGCACCCCTTGCAAGGACAGTCCAAACGGCGAGCGCGACACATAGACGACCACCAGGTAACAGATCGCGGCACACCCCAGCGTCAAGTAATAGAATGGCATCGGCGCGCGCCAGTCGACGCCGAACAAGGGCGGCGGCACGACCAGGTTAAACCCGGAATACCCGTTGAAAATCGTGTAGTTCTGCCGGGTGAAATAGAAAAACGCGGCCGCAATCGCGAGGGTGATCATAATCGTGTAGATGCCCTCGGTCCGCACGGCCAACGCGCCCACCAGCGTTCCGAACAGTGCCGCGATAGCAACGGCAATTGGCAGATAGAGCCACCATGGCAGTCCCATACTGATCTCGCCCATACCGGAATTGCCAAAGATCGCCACCATATACCCTGCCATCGCGGCGACGGACATCTGGATGAGACTGACCATGCCTCCATAGCCCGCAAGGAACATCAACGAGAGCGCGATCATCCCAAGGATGAAAGTCCAGCCCATGACCTGAAAAAGAACGAAGTCATTGGCCCAGGCGGGCATCGTCAAGAGAATGAGAACCAGGGCCCACCAGCCCGCAGGAATCTTTTCGAACCACATCGGCTGGACCGCCGCTTTTCTGGGTTCAGCGATGGACATCTAGCGCGTCTCTCCCAAAAGGCCCTGCGGACGGAACGCGAGCACGGCGGCCATGATCAGGAAGGTGAACACCACCGAATAGGTCGGCGCGTAGACGAGCCCCAACTGCTCGGACAGGCCGATGATCAGTGCTCCGATCGCCGCGCCGGGGATAGAGCCCATGCCGCCGACGATCACCACGACCAGACTGGCCAGCAGAAATCGCGTGTCCTCGCCCGGTGACAGCGATTGGAAGGTGCCGCCAACGATCCCGGCCATCCCCGCAAGGCCCGCACCAAAGGCAAACACGGCGAGGAACACGTATTGTATGCGCACGCCGGATGCTGCCAGCATTTCACGGTCATCGACACCTGCGCGCACCAGCATGCCCAGCTTTGTCTTGTTGAGCACCAGCCACATTGCAATGCCAATCACGATAGCCGCAAAGAGGATCGCCATACGCACAGCCGGGTAGCGAAGGTAAACCACCTCACCGGAGTCGCGGATCGACGACACAATGGGCAATGTCATCGGCCCCGACAGCCAATCCGGGGAATAAATTGTGTAGGATTGCCCACCCCAGGTCCACAGCAAGAGATCAGCGATCACCACCGACAGACCAATGGTCACCATCGTCTGGCGAAGCTCCTCGCCCTCCATACGGCGAAATACCTGATTTTGCAGAATAATCCCCACAATTGCAACGATGATGAACACCACCGGAAAAGCCAGCAGCCAAGACCCCGTCAGCTCGGACACTTCAAAGCCGAGATACCCCCCCAGCAGATAAAGCGAGCCGTGCGCAAGGTTCACGTTGCGCATCAGGCCGAAGATCAACGTAAAGCCCGAGGCCACCAGGAAATACAAAGCGCCCAATGTAATGCCGCCAAAGATAGCGTTCAGAAAAACGCGCTTGCGGCCCATAACTTCGACCATTTCTTCGGACCAGGTCGCAAAGATCAGCCACAGGAACACCGCCGCGACAAGCGCGATAATGATCGACCAGATGGGATGGCGCTGTAAAAACCCCTGCATACGACCCTGCTTGTCCCCCGTACATGTGGTGGCACGACGGTTTAGCGTAACGCTCAATCCGCGTAGGGCAGATACCCGAGCGTCTGATCCTTGTGCTTCGCGTTGCAAAAAACGCTTGGGCTTTGGAGGCAGAGGACGGGGGGCGGTTTGCAATTATGGGGACACTTTGCATGAACGGCGGCTTTGAGCCCAAATTACTTGATGTTGCGGAAGCAACGGATGTCAGCAATGCCTTTCGGAGTTTGCCGCGCCAATTTACAAACACGATGTCCTAAGCTCTTATGGCGTCATGTTGGCTAAACTACTTAACAGGCTTGCTAGACGTCGAAATGCCAAGCGCAATCCGCTTGCTTGTTTGGTATGCCCCCACGTTCTAGAAGACCCGAGGTCAATCAACTTTCTATGCCGGGTTCAGGACGGCTATGCCGCCAGCTGCAGTAAAACTTGCAAGGAGTTCGAGGCTGGAAGAGATCTTGGGATGATCCATCTCGGTCATTTGCTGTCTTTGGATGAAAAACTGACCGACATTGGCGGATTGCCTATCAACGTTGCGCTAGAGCGAGACGGCAACGAATGGATGCCAAACTATTTCTTTGAGGAGTATCAACCTGTTGAAGGTGATTTTGTTGCGTCGAGCGAAAGAGATCGCTTGCTTAGTATTAGGGATGGCGATTTGGTCTTTGCTTTTTCGTTAGGCAACAGTGAGTTGGTGACAGCGAGTTTGGATGACGGTTTCCAGATCATTCCTTTTTGGGAAAATGCCGATCAGAGTTCCGAGTTTCAATCACATCTGCTTGGCACTGAGAAACTTAAGCATTTGCCTTTTGCCCAACTCAAGTCTTGGGCCAAGCAAAACGGGATTCTTTTCCTGGGCCCAAACTTCTTGTGCGAGCACTTCGACTATGCATTGATCGCTAGGTGAGCAGGTTGAGACGAGAACAACTCGGTTTACGAGAACGGCCATTGGCGCAGCCGCAGCGAAAGGCAGAAAAGTCCCGCATACCGAACTTTCCGGATCCCCACGTAAGACATCGCCTTTCACGTCACGTGAACACTCCGCCGATAAGCTGACGGAGGAACAACACCATTGCTGATGAAAAATCGCGAGAAACTGGCTTGGCTGGAGAAGCCGAGGTCAAAGCCGATGTCCGCCACAGCGTTCTCGGAATTCGCCAGCTGTTCAATCGCACGCTCCATCCGCAAGGCATTGCAAAAGAGGTTTGGTGTCAACCCGACCTGCGCGCGAAACAGCTTGAAGAAATGCGGGCGGGACAAGCCCACTTCGCGTGCGACATTGTTCAACTTAAGTGGCGCACCGACATTGTCTTGCAGGTACTTCAAGGCCTTGCGAATGCGGAAATCCCGGCGCGGCAGGATCGGTCCTGTGAATTGCGCGCCGCGCGGTGTCCATTGCCAGGATTGATCAAACGCGGACTGCGTCAGATCACACAGCCGGTCTTCGATCAAGAGATCTTCGCGATCCCCGTCTAGCATCGCCTGCGCTGTGCCAAAGACAAGACGGGACAAATGTTCAGTCATCTCGACGCCATTACGGCCAAAGCAAAGCGAAGCTGACGCCCGCCGCGCGGCCTCCAGAAACCACGCCGGGCGTATGTAAAGGACCACGGCCAGAGTTGGCTCATATGCGTGCAGCGGTTTGTAGTAATGACCTTGCCATGGGCTGACGGCGACGGCCTGCCCTGCGGATAGCGGATAGGCGGTGTCATTCACCACAACTTCGCCCGGCGGTCCTTGCAAGTGAAAGATGAGATGTCCTTCGCGATGCCCGTGTGGCACCATCTTGCGATCCATTGAGTACAAGCAGACACGGCCAAAATGCCCATGGTACACGGCCAATGATTCACTCATTGTTTCCTCCCAATTTTTTGTTTTTATTATTTTTATTTTGCCCGGACGTCTTTGGTCTCGTTTGGCTTTTCTGACGTTAACCTATAAACTGGCAGACACAAAACGCCTCGGTCCATACGGAACCGCATAAGTTAGACGTCACAGCGCTGCACGCATTATTCTTTCGTAGTCCCGTTCGGTCACATGGCGCGGATTGGTACGGCTTGACGGGTCTGCTGCGGCAGTGCGGGCGGCGGTGGGCACAAGCGCTGCGTCAACGCCGATCTCGGAAAGCCGCAAAGGCAGTCCGACGCGATGGCCCAAACGGCTGAGCGCATCCGCCAAATCGGCACCTTCTGGCAATCCCAGGACTTCGCGCAAAACGGTGAACCTGTCCGAAACCGCCGGGGCGTTGAAAGCCAGAAACTCAGACACAAGCGCGCTGTGCAGAACACCATGGCGCGCGTCAAACACGCTTTCGAGACCATGAGCCGCAGCCTCGATCCCGCCAAAGCCCTTTTCACCAGCCAGCCCTGCATCCAAAGCCGCAATCAGCATTTCGCGCCGCGCGGCGATGTCAGTGCCGTCTTGCACAGCCTGCTCGAGGTTGACCACCGCACGCCGCAAACCATCAAGCGCTATGCCATCGGCAGGCGGGTTGAAGGTCGTGCTTAGATAGCTTTCGAGGCAGTGCACCAGCGCGTCCATCCCGGCCGCCGCCGTGGTCAATGGCCCCGCATCAAGCGTCAGCGTGGCATCACAAAGCACCGCGACTGGCAAATCTGCGCGCAGACTTGGCACGCCTTTGACGCTTTGACCCAGCGGACCCAGACCAACCGAGTTTGTGCGCGTGGGAATGGTGATCACAGGGACCTGTCGGCGCGACACGGTGCGCGCCAAATCCAATGCACGCAGGCCTCCAAAGGCGACAATGCCGTCGCTCTCGGCTTCCGCCAACAGCGCAATGACGCGGGCGCGATCTGCGGTGGTTTCGCTTGTATCGGGCAGGACAAACGTAGCCGGCGCGATGGTTGCAGGTATCGTATCCAGTAGCCTGTCAAGCGCGTCGGACTGTGTTGTGCTTTCGCTTGCGATCAACAGAGGCCGCGAAATCTGATGCCGTGTCATTTCAGATGGAAGAGCGTCTTCCAACGCACGATCCGCAAAATGGATGCGTGTGAGGTAGGTGATCAGAGACACGAGCCGTACCCCCATTGCGAACTGTCTCGAGCAAGATCAGAGCGAGCGTTGGTTTTTGGTCTGGTCTTTAAAAGGCGGGGCCAAAAACAGTCTTTGGCCCCGCAGTCGGGAGTTTTCTAAAACCGAGGTTTCAGCCGCCGCCCAAAGCGGCGCAATCCGGTGTATCGCGCGACGGAAGCCCCATCGCCGTAAACTCTTCAACCGTCATCCCAAGGGTCTGGTTGACGTCGTCTGTGCGCGACTTGAACTCGTTTTTGAGCCCGCCTTCACCGTCTTCGACCACTTCGTTGATAAAGACCGATCCCGTTGCCTGTCGGTTTTCGTTCAAGGTGACGGGACCCAGCGGTGTGTCCAGCGTCATGCTGGAAAGTGCCGCCTGAAAGGCTGCCTGACCATCGGACAGGTCGCCCTCAACCGCGTTCAGACCCTCAATCGCCGCAAGTGCGGCAACGTAATAACCAACGCCAAAGAGCGATGGCGACGGAAAGCGCTCGCCTTCCGGGAAGGCGTCCTGATAGGCAGCAACGTATTCCTGCCAAGCCGCATCGGGGTTGTCATCGGCCATTGGGCCGGATGTCGGTGTACCGATCAGCGCGTCTTTCGCGCGGCCACGCGACGTCAGAACCGTTTGATCCGCCATGATCGTACCGCCGATGAGGTTCGTTTCGGCCCCCGCCTGCGAATACTGATTGAGGAAGTTGATAGCGTCCGTGCCACCCACACCCAGATAAATCGCGTCCACGTCATCGGGCAGCGCTGCAATCACGCCACCAAAGTCGGAGGAGCCAAGCGGCACCCAGAACCGTTCAACAATCTCACCACCCGACCGGCAGAAATCGACGGCAAAACCAAGGAAGTTCGTGTAGCCAAAGGAATAGTCCGCCGCGACCGTCGCGACCTTGGTCCAGCCCTTTTCATTCACAACATACGATCCAAGACCTGCACCCCATTGCGCGCCATCAAGGTTGAAGCGAAAGAAGTTGTCCGCAGGATCCACCCAGGTCGTTTCCAGCGCGCCCGAGATGCCATTGATCACCGTATTGCCCGGAACCGTCTTGGCGTAATCCCGCATCGCAATGCCTTCAGAGCCGGAAAGTGGCCCAAGGATTATATCCACTCCATCCTGTTCTATCAGCTTGCGCGCCTGGCGCACGGTTGTGTCGGGCGTGGTATCCGTGGGTGCGACAACGGTTTCGATTTTCATGCCACCGGCCATGCCTCCTGCTTGCTGAATCGCAAGTTCGACATTGCGCACACCGTCCGCACCGCCTTCGGCAAATGCGCCTTCAAGTGCGACCAGAATGCCGATTTTCACCGTCCCATCCTGCGCCATGGCGGCTGCGGGCAACATAAACGCGAGCGCAGAAACCGAGGCGATCAACGATCTTTTCATGGTTTTCCTCCCAAATTTTGGCACAGGCTACAGCGTTGATTTAATTCCGCCCGGACGCCTGCAGATCAAAACGTGGCGGAGCGAAAAGGCTACGCGAATTTCGCCAAAATCCAGACCACACGGAGTGCGCCGACATATCCAATAGTCTCATTTTTTTTGTATCTGACATGTTGTCGGCATCACTCAAGCGGCGTTGCAAATTGAAAGACGAGAGGTCACAGATGAAAAAATGTAGCCTGGCGTAAAGGCTTCGATGAAGAATGGCCGCATAGCGCTATCGGGAACGTGGACTCGACAGCACCGACGAAACGGCCAGACGTATCCAGCCCGTATGTGTGATCAACGTGAGCAAAATCGGGCTCTGATTGGAGACACATCGGGTAGCGCAATCTCATCGCAAACGATGTCTCTTTGAACGATTTCCACTCTAAGCCCTACGTGTCCGGGTGGCAAAAAACAGAGTTGCCATTTGAGTCCAAGTCACTCAACCCGAAATCCTCTAGCGTGGCGGTATGAGTGTCGTTGCAGACATCATATCGGGGATCTACACCGTCTGGCGACATTGAAGAGCGCCTCGTTGATCAGGCTAACCGCTCAGCCGTTTTTGTCGTCCACCCCAACGGGCGGAGACACTGTTTTTCGATAGCTGATGGGGTTCTAACCGGCGGCACGTATAGCAAAGTCGCGCTTCGGCATCCGTTGACACTGCAACCGTTTGAGCTCGCCGCTAGGTTTTCCGACTCCTGCCTCGGCTTGTCTCCCTGCTTCTTCGCGATCTGCGCAGCGCATTGTGGCAGTTGCCAACGCCTGCGCTCCGCCGTCGTGCCCTCTACGCGCGACGACCGCGGAGGAGTGCAGCGATACATCGCAGATAGTTGGAGTAACCTAACCCGTTTCAGTACCTACCCAAACCTTTGTACAAACTAATGTAGATTTGGAAAAGAAAGCGGCCACTAGTTTAGGGCGCAGCATTCGTAAGTCTAAGCTCCTTGGTGCCATTGCAGCCACCGCGGAATCCCACGAACTAGATCTGATTTGCCAAGATAACGGCCCCGAGCGGACCTTCAGCTGGCTACCCGTCGCTGCAGCGCAACCTCACCAAACCGGTCATTGGTGGAAGGCGCAGCATCCTTCAAACTAGGACGATCGGCTAGCGAACTGCACTCCTTCAAACACCATCCCACCGTCTCAACATCCAGTACCACTGTTCCGGGTTCGCCATTATCCGCGCAGACAAACTGTCGTTGAAAGCACGCGTCATTTGGATGGTGTCGGTGTGGGGGATTGGGGCTTCGAACTCTACGCGAAATGCGTTCCCATCACCAATGCGGGTGCCAAATGCAGGGATCATGGGCAGATCGTATTTCAGTGCAAGATGGGCCGCCGAGAGAGATGTGAGAGCGTCATGCCCGAGAAACGGTATCCTTACACCTTCTGAATATTTTTCATCGAGCAAAATTGAAATAATGCCACCATTCCGCAAATGCCGCACAAGGGCTCTGGTTCCAACGCGGCCGGTCGCCAAGATCGGCTTCCCACCTGCCTCGATTCCAGCACGAATGCGACGCTCGTAGTGGCGGTTCTTGTGTGGCCGATACACAGCTCCGCTTTCGAGCCCATGTATTTTGATCACGGCGCGAATAGCTTCCCACTGTCCAAAATGGCCGGAAACAATGATCGCTCCCCTGCCAGCCCTTTGAGCCTCTTCGAGAACAGCCATGCCAGGACCGGAGACCCTGAACTTATGGTGTTGGGTTTGAAAATCAGCGTCATGATAAATCTCGAACAGCGTTCTGCCCATATGCCAGCCCATATCTTGGCCAAGCTTGGCGCGTGTACTG
The DNA here is from genome assembly GCF_947496075.1 of uncultured Tateyamaria sp. Lineage (GTDB taxonomy): Bacteria > Pseudomonadota > Alphaproteobacteria > Rhodobacterales > Rhodobacteraceae > Tateyamaria. The sequence continues at coordinate 47,693 of NZ_CANMBJ010000003.1, read as the reverse complement.
CGCTTCATATCGGGAAAGACCCGTTTGGCTTCGCGGTCAAATCGGCGCCTTGCTGGGGGGAACCAACGCATGACGGCTCTGAATGTCGTTCCCAATCCACCAGAACGAGAGTCAAACGAGCGCCACCTCACAGCGGTCAGCGCCGACCACAGTGGGAAGTATCTTGCGTGCTGTAGAACTGATTTCAACGATACGGAGAGCATTGTTCTCTATGACTGGTCCCAGCGGCAATACCAACCGAAAACAATAGAGCCTATGACCCCGGTCCGTCTAAGTTGCGGATTGTTTGTACGGCGATTCTCACCGATCCTGCGGCACTACAGTGCAAACAAGACGTCGTTACATCAGTCTTCAGTCCCTAACGGCCCATTGCAGACATTCAACAGCCACTTGCGATGCTGCGGTCGCAGTCCGCATTGCCGCCGTTCGCTGCAAATGCAAAATCTGAGTTGTCTCAGAATTGTTCATTCGCTTCTGTCTGTGTCGAGCGTCGGTCGGCAGTAGAGGTCGCTACTCAACCGCGCTCGCGGCTGACTTGATGAGGGTTTCAACCATTGGTCGTCTATCGAGCAGCCGGCGTGCGATGGAAGTATCCAGTGTCAAGCCCGTGTCGGTTGAGCTTAGACAATGCTCTGTTTTTTCAAACGGCGTCGGGTAGTCGGCTGTTGCCGCAAAAGGTCCGAAACCCGCGCGCGACAATATGATTGCGCCTAGCATGGTGTCGGCTTCGGCGGCTGGATACTCTCCATTTCCTTCGTTCGACTGCCGCGCAAGTGCACCCATAAGGACCGGGGCTTCCGCGCGCGGATACGCCACCATGGGTTTGCGCGACATGGGGTCTGGATCACCGTCGAACAGGGCCACAGGTGTAGACAGGAGATACGTCTCGGACAAGTCCGGCGCATGCAAGGGTGGGTGCAGGAACGCTACGTCGATCATTCCTTGTTCCAGCCGCTTCTCGAGGCCTGCGGTCGTGCCCTCATAGAGTTTTACCCGTGCATGGAGATGATGCTGTCGGAAGTTGACCAGCGTTGGGATCACGATCTGATACGCGGCAACCTGCGTCATGCCGATGCGGAGCGTCTGGCCGAGGCCGGCCTGGGCATTCCGTGCAGATTGTGCGGTTTCTTCGGCCGCCGTGATGACCCGCTCCGCGCCCTCGACAAACTGCTCGCCTGCGGGCGTCACACTGACACCGCCACGGTCTCTATCAAACAGGCGCACGCCAAGCTCTTCTTCGATCCGCCGAAGACGTGAGGAAAGCGCTGGTTGCGTCACGTTCAACCGACGGGCCGCACGGCCAAAATGCGCCTCTTCCGCAATGGCAATGACGCTTTCGTAGTCGGACAGACCAAACACTTTTGATAACTCCCGTTTATCAAACTTGTCGGATGGCAATATCGTAAGTTGAGATGATTGATCAATCTTATGTCGTGATCAGAGCAGATCAAGCGCATGCAACACCGACAAAGGAGATCAAGGTGAAGACCCTGCTTACGACACTCACTGTATCCACGGCCCTGGTGGCCCCCGCTTTCGCGCAAGAGGCCGGATCGCGGGATGCCCGTGGCCAGCTTGACTTCGAAGGCCGCTATCTCGTTTCGGTTCAGGATGCAGACATGCTGCCTTCGGCCTATGTCAACGGCATGCTTGGCCCCCGAGAGGGCAGCGACACCCTCGCGGTCATCCCGCTTGATGGTGATCCGCGCGATTGGGTGGCGGCAGAGGTTTTCGCGTCCAACTCCGTCGCTGGCCCGCCAAACGCCGTTGAGATCACACCCGACGGCCGCTTCGCATTCGTGGTCGAGACGTTCACTCCGCGTCCGGACAATAACGAAGCCCATCAGTTTGGTGATATGTCCATCGGCAGGACGTTGACGGTCATTAGCCTTGAAAATCCTGCGACACCCGAGATCATGCAAACCCTTGAGATTGGTGCCCGGCCCCTGTCTGCAAGTGTAAACGCAACGGGTGACATCCTGGCCGTCAGCTACTCCATAGAAGGCGGCGCTGGCGCAGAGACACCCATGCAGCTCTTTCGCATCGCGGACGATGGCAGCCTGAGCGATCCAGTTTCGCCGACGATCGCGGGTTATGCCATCGGCGAAGACAACATCATGGATATCGACTGGCATCCCACTGAAAACGTGATCGTCTGGATCAACCAGTTGGCCAATACGATGCAGTTTGCCCGTGTCGCCGATGACCTGAGCGTCATTCCGTTCGGCAACGTGGTCGACATTGATCGCGCACCTTACCGCGTGCTGTTCACGCCCGATGGCCGCCACGCTGTGACTAACGCGCTGTATTGGGGGCCGGACATCGCGGGAATCTGGATCGAGGCGCCGCGCGGTCAGCTTTTGACGGTGCAAATGAACGCGGAAGTTGCTGACGATGGATCAGCACGCCACGCACTGATTGACCGGGTGATGACAGGTGTCTCCCCCGAAGGTCTTGCCGTGTCGCCCGATGGTCGCTGGGTCGCCACAACCAATCTCGAACGCAGCTACCTGCCTTACGACGACGCGCGCATCACCTGGTATTCGTCGGTAACACTGGCCGCGCTTGATCAGGAGACTGGTGACCTGACCGAGATCGGCACCTTCAACTATGACGGTGTCCTGCCGGAAGCCGCAGTGTTCGACAACTCCAGCAACTACCTTGCGGTCGCGAACTTTGACCATTTCGATGATCGAACCGTGGGCTCCAGCATCGACTTCTGGCGCATCCAGACCGATCCGCTTGACCCCGGCAACACGCAGCTGGTCAAGACGGAACACTCTGTGCCAGTTGCCCGTGGCGCACACTCGATGGTGATTGCGCGCTAAACGTCACAGCACGCGCCTCCCGTCAGGGCGCGTGCCTGTTTTGAGGAGTTTCATTCATGCAATCCCGACGCCAAACCCTTGCCCTGCTGACAGGCTGCGCCGCCTTCACGTTGTTCGCGGCGCGTTCAGCACTCGCTCATCACGGCTTCACAGGACGCTACGATGACGCCCGTCCGATCTACGTCGAAGGTATCGTGCGTTCTGCCAGCTTTCGCCGTCCGCACCCCCTGATAGAATTGCAGGTTGATGACGATTTGCGCACACCAACCGAACTTCCCCAGGGCGAAGAATTCGCTGACGTCGTCGAGGTGCGCGAAGAAGACCGTGGCCGGATCATTGACGTCGAGTACCCGCCCGTCGGTTTGTTCTTCGGACTCGACGGGCGCATCGCGACGGGTGACCGCATCGCGACCATCGTGTTCCAGAATTGCCGCCCGCCGCATCAATTGCGCGGTCAATGGATCCGGTTGCCAGACGGAGAGGCCGTTGTGCGCGTTGGCCGCATGCAGACGGAAGAGGCCGGATGTTCGAGCTGACCCCGGCCCTGGCGGCGCTGGAGACTTCCCCGCTCGCAGACTGGGTGGGCGGGCCAATCTATCCCCTAATCTCGGCGCTACACATATTGGCCTTCGCCTTTGTGCTCGTGCCCGTCCTTGTGGCTGATGCGCGCATTCTCAAGATCGGTGCAGTCGACGATGAGGTCTCGCGCCTGTCTCACACCGCCTTGTTAGCCTTCGGTGGTGCGGCCCTCACCGGCTCTTTGCTTCTGTCGGTCCAGGCAACGCGCTACGCCGAAAACCCGGCGATCTACTGGAAGTTCGGGCTGCTGGCGTTAGCGGGAGCAAATGCCTTTCTGATCTACTGGCTTCAGAAGGCCCAAAAGGTCATCGCGGCTGTTTCGGCCTTGATTTGGTGCGGCGTACTCCTGTCCGGTCGATGGATCGCCTTTGTGGCTTAGGGCGGCTCCCACACCCAATGGCAATAGGACAATCAAATCGCGAGCCAATATGGACGATTTGTGTCAAGCGACGTCCGGTTCGGATGACGGCCCATAAGAGACATTCGCCACCCAATCCCGATGCTGCGGTCGCAGCACACATAGCCGTCATTCGCTGCATCCGCAAAATCTGGGGTGGTGCAGTATTACAGATCGCGGACAATCCGGGCTTTCGCTGCTACTGCACCAAGGGTGGTTTTCACCTCCGCCAAACCAGTATCAGCGCGCCGACAATACCGAGAACAGCCACGAGTGCGAACGTCATACCTGGTAGGATGTCGACGAGTGCGCCGTTTGCCGCAGGCCCAAACACTCCTCCGGCGGCATAAGCCAATGAAAACGCCGACGCGCCTGCGACCAGCATCGGTCCTTTGTGCTCCTGCCCGAGAATTGCCAACGCACTCGTGTAAATGCCAAAGAAGGCTGCGCCGCCGAGAGCGCCGAGAGGCCAGATCAGCATGCCCGTTGCAGGCAAAAATATGAGCACGCCGAAGATGACACCTGTCGCAGCGAGACAGCCAATAGCCACGTGCCAGCGATCCATTCGGTCAAGCAAAACTCCAAGGGCCGGTTGGGCCATGATCATGCCAAGATGCATCACAGCAATGAATGTCGCTGCAGCCGCCGTGGTTGCACCGCCCTCGACCATATGCAGCGGCGCGAGCGAGAGGACGGTCGCGTCCACGAAGCCAAATGCCAGCACGAGAAGTATCAACAACGGAGCAGCACGGGCAAATCGGGGCAAGTCCGCAAGCTCTAGCTTTTCCGGCTCAACTCTCGCCCTTCGGGACATGATGCCAAGCCCGAACGCCGCCAGCGAAATCAGGACTGCGCAGGCCGCGAAGGCCAGGCCATCCTCGGTGCCAAACAGGGGTATGGCAAGCGGACCAATCACGAAGCCCAAGGTCATGCCAGCGCTGTATACACCTGCCACACGACCCCGCACCTTGTCGGCACTTGCGGCGTTGAGCCAAGCCTCCCCAAAAACGTAGATGGCATTGACGCAAAATCCGAGTGCGAAACGCAGCGCAAACCAGACCGCCAAGCTGTCGGAGACGGCGAAGCCAATGAGCGTGAGGGCTGCGCCCGCGAGACCGGCAACGATGACCTGACCCGCCCGCAGATGCCGCGTCAGCGCTGGAACAACCAACACAGAGACCGCAAGACCCAACATGAACGCGGCGGCGTTCAGCCCGACGATGGTCTCCAACGCGCCGCGCTCAGCCAACAGCAATGAAATCAGCGGATAGGTCAAACCTTGAGCTATCGCGAAGACCGTAATCCCAATTGTTACCGTCAGCACAGACCACCAATCGGTGTCCATAAGAGGATGTTGAGAGTGCGCTGCGTTCATGGTCGGACGATCTCATGCAGTAAGTGGAGCGACAAGCAAGACTAATGCCGACATTCACGCATCCTGTAGAATTCGGCAAATTGGGCACTTTCCTGCCATTTGGCAGATGTCCGCTCCTGGCTTATTCTCCCGGAGATCGCGCTGCTAAGCGCAGCACCACCGAAGCCACCCGTTATGCGGTACCGTATCGACACTTGTTCATTCGGCGTCCAGCCCATCGAACTGTGCGCCGCCGTGGCAGAAACCTTGTGCAGGTGTCTCTCGAACCAATACGTAGATGTGTTCCCTTGGTGCATTGATCGTAGATTCCACCGCGTCCGTTATAGCCTTTGCCAACGACGCCTTCTGTACGGCGCTACGCCCCTCACGAATATCGCATTGAATTATTGGCATTTGCCCTCCCCTGTAACGAGTTTGTGGAACGCTCCGGCAGTGAGTTCCTCGCCAAGAACATAGAGCCCCGACAAGAAGGGATCGGCATCGAAGCCTTTCTCGACCTGCGGGCGAAGCCAGGCAGCCAACTTGTCAGCCAGATCGTAATCGCCAAGCTCTCGCGCGAGACAGAAGGCCCAGGAGCTTGCGAGCTGATTTGAAGAGAACTCAGACTTGTGATCTTCTGGCGATATCTCGATCCATGAGAGGCCGTCCTTTTCACTGATGTTTCCACGCCACCGGGTGAACCAGTCGCGCACACGCCCCGGTTCCACGCCGCTCATCGCGAAGAACGACCAGATGTCCGCACCAAGAGAGCTTTTATCCAAGATGGGGTGAGGGTCGTCAGACTTGGTCCCAAAATAGAAGAGCGGCCCTGTCGATGTGCCAGTGATCAAATGCTTGTCCACAGTCGAAAGCCAATCCTCATTTGCGGTCGCGTAGTCCGTCCCGAAGAGCCGATCATGCAGGGTGTTGTTGATCAACATATGCGCGTTGCACATGACCATTGATTGGTGATGGTAGCAGCTTACGCCACACGTCGGAGAGGCGGTCATTTGGTGATACAGGCTTTCCGAGAGTTCGGTGTATGTCGTGATTTGGCCATCCAACTCGATCCGGCCCGCTGGTGGAGAACCGAACGCATCGATGTAAAACCCGATGAAGGTCGCGAGACGCCCGGCATATGTCAGATTACGCTCTTTCAGCGGCCAGCTCGTTTCATTCAGCTCGTCATGCCAGTACCGCCATGTCCGTGGCTCGAGAAGTGCGCGATACATCAGGTCAAGCTGCGGACGCAGGGATGATGCAAGTTCGGGCTTCTTCTTCAAACGAATGAAGTGTCCGATCGCCGGATAGATAAAATGGTAGCGCGTCGCGAAGTTCGCCCTCTCGAAACGCGGCTTGCGCACAAGTGACCAGTCGACCTCCGCCCTGCCACAGCAATGATTGAGACGCTCAACGGCGATATCCTTGACTGTCTGTATTGCTGAGACCATCGAGTGATCCTCTCCCTGGAAAGTTGGCGCCGGTGCTATTTGAGCACCGAAGGCTTGACACCAGACTATCAGCCCAGGATATTCATTCAAACTGACTGGTTAGTATACCTATGGTGCAGAACAAGACATCGGCACGAGATCGGATCATCGTAGCGGCGGACAAGCTCTTCTACGGCGCGGGCATCCGTGCGACGAGTGTCGACACGATTGCTGAGGTGGCAGGGGTCACCAAGAACACGTTTTACTATCACTTCAAGAGCAAGGACGATTTGATAGATGCCTATTTGTCAGCTCGCGACGAACCAAATCTGGCGCGCTACCGCAATTGGTACGATGAGGCGGACGGTGACGTACCAGAGAAGGTTGCTGCGATCTTTTTGAACATTGCCAAAAGGGCGCGCCGTCCACAGTGGAAGGGCTGTGGCTTCCTCAGGACAGCGGCCGAATTCGTCAACACGCCGGGGCATCCTGCAATACAGACCGGCTCTGCACACAAGAAAAAGTTCGAAGTCTGGTTGGCGGAACGTTTTGAAGAGGCCGAACTGGACCATCCGGTCGATCTATCCCGTCATATCGCGCTACTCATCGACGGCGCGTTCTCAACAATGCTCATTCACCGTGACGTAAGTTATGCAGAGCACGCCGCAGAAGCGGCCAAGATCCTTGTGGCGTCTGCACGAAAAATTTGAGGTGTTCATTGCAGGCTAGGGCCTACGGTGCTTACCAAACTGTGAAGCAGCCTTTCGCTGCGGCTTGAACAATGGGCAAGTTGGGCTCTCTACGGTCCTAGGCAGCAACGTGTTGTGACTACAGCGGTTCATAGTGTGAATTCGCTGCTATCACACGATAGTTGGCTTGTGGAACGGATGAACTGATTGATGAATAACTCAAGTGAAGCGCTATAAGAAGTAAGCCATCACAGGAGCGTCCAATGCCATCCACTCCCCTAGGTCGCGCTGCAGCTTTCTGCGAGGCCTTTGACCTCCAACTCCCTATCCTTCTAGCGCCGATGGCTGGGGCATGCCCTGCCTCGCTATCGATCGCAGTTGCGAATGCAGGCGGGATGGGCGCATGCGGTTGTCTGCTCATGCAGCCAGAAGACATAACCAAATGGGCGCAACAGATGCGGGCCGGTTCAAACGGCGCATTTCAACTGAACGTCTGGATACCCGACCCTGATCCTATGCGCGATGCAGACCACGAAGCAAAGGTACGGGCATTCTTGGGTCAATGGGGCCCGGAAGTGCCTCCTGAAGACGCCGAAGCCTCCCTCGTGGATTTCGACGCCCAATGTGATGCGATGCTAGCGGCTGGTCCGCATGTCATCTCATCCATCATGGGTGTTTATCCCGCCCCATTCGTCGCACGCATGAAAGAACGCGGGGTACGATGGTTTGCAACCGTCACCTCTGTCACGGACGCCTTGGCGGCGGAAGCCGCAGGCGCGGATGTTATTGTCGCGCAGGGTATGGAAGCCGGAGGGCATCGCGGATCGTTCAGCGCCGAAGATGCGTCGCGTTCGATGGTCGGGCTATTGTCTCTGCTCCCTGCGGTTGTCGATGCTGTGAAGGTGCCCGTTGTGGCAACGGGCGGCATTGCTGATGCGCGTGGGATAGCCGCTGCGTTGCTTCTCGGTGCTTCAGCGGTGCAAATCGGAACAGGCTTGCTGCGCACGCCGGAAGCCGGAATTGCCCTTCCTTGGGCCGACGCCATCGGGGCCGCTTTGCCCGAAGATACAATCCCCACTCGGGCATTCTCTGGGCGATTGGGAAGGTCCATTCGCACCGCTTACACAGAGGCTGCGGAAAAGGGGCCGAGACCCGCACCTTATCCAATCCAGCGCAACATCACAAAAGCGATGCGAGCTAGTGCAACGGAGATTGACACTATGCAGGCCTGGGCAGGTCAGTCTGCCAGATTGTCACGCGCCGAACCAGCAACCGAACTGGTCGCCAGTCTGTGGAATGATGCGAAAGAACTTTTGCAATCGTGAACTGGGACCATGATCCCGTTCGCAACGTTGGCAGGCCTAAAAGCAGCCCAAAGTGTATTCGGTGCGAGCCTGTGGCTCGTTCAATCAAGTTGACCGATCCTGACAAACCTCTGCTCGATCACGTCTGCGCCCCATTGTCGGCCTGCCTTTTCTTCGGCCAGTTCGAAACCGACACGTTCATAAAGGGCGCGGGCGGTATCGAGGCCCTGAAAGGTCCAAAGATGCGTTTCCGAAAACCCTTGCGCATCGCAAAAGGCGATGGCCGCGTCGAGCAGCCTCTTGCCGATGCCGGTGCCGCGCAGCGTGACGTCCACGATGAACCACCGCAGATGGGCGATATCGCCCTCCAGATCCTGACCGTCAATCGCGATCGATGCGCTGATCCTGCCACCCGACGCCACATGCCAGATTCCGTTTGTCGGTGCATCAAGGCGTGTCATGAACTCCGCCAGTTCCGACGCCACCTTGGTCTCGAACGGCAGTCCAAACCCGACCAGCCCGCTGTAATAGTGCGCGTGCATTTCCACAACGCGCGCAAGCAATGTGGGGCGGTAGCCCTCGGCGATCTCCGGTTCATCAGGTGCCGTGTTGTCCGAACGCGAGCGCGCCAAAGCCTCGGCATACCCTTCCAGACCATCAATCAAGGTACGAACGGTTTCATCTGCAAGCGGCGCAATCGCCTGACCAACCCGCGTTTGGGCCGATTTCGCGATGGCCGCAAAGAGATCACGCCCCTTTGTCGTCAGGGTCAATCGCTTGATGCGAAAGTCGTTCTCGTCCTGCGTTTCGACAACGTCTCCGGTTTCGATAAGTTTTTTCAACAATCGGCTGACCGAAGACTTTTCAAGGCGCAAAAGGTCTGACAAATCCCGCGCCGTCGTCGCGCGGCCTTCCGCGATCTCGATCAGGGCATGAACCGCAGACGGGGACAGGTTGGTGCCCGCCAGGGTCTGCTCCATGAAACCGAGCTCCCGCACCAACCGGCGTGAAGCGGCGCGGATCCGTTCGATGTCGGTTGCGGTGCTGGCTTTCATACTGGCTTCCCATATGGTTGTATGATACAACTACCTCTGATCGATACGAGGACGCAAGCATGAACGACATCGCTGATCCTGCTGCGACCTTCGCTGGAAAGGTCGCCCTCGTCACAGGCGGCGCGACCGGGATCGGAGCGGCGGCATCGCGGGCCTTTGCGGCACGTGGCGCGCAGGTGATCATCGCAGCCCGACGCAGGGACAAGGCAGAGGCAACGATTGCTAAAATAGAGGCACAGGGTGGACGCGCCGCGTTCATTCAGACGGATCTGACCGATCCGACCCAGATCGAGGCCCTACACGAGAGCATACTGGACGAGTACGGGCAGTTGGACATTGCTTTCAACAACGCCGGGTATCAGGAAGCCAAGGCCCCCCTGGTCGACCAGACGGCGGACGTTTACGCACGTGTGTTCGACACCAATGTCCGGGCGGTCTTTCTGTCGCTGCGGCGCCAGATTCAGGCGATGAAAGGACGCGGGGGTGCGATCATTGTCAACGCGTCGGTTAGCGGGATGAAGAACCCCAATCCGGGCTTTTCGATCTATTCCGCGTCGAAGGCCGCTGTCATTTCACTGACCAAATCGGCGGCGATGGAAGCGGCCGAACAAGGTGTGCGTATCAATGTGATCGCGCCCGGACGGGTCGTGACGGACATGATGTTATCATCCAAGGTCATGGACATGAAAGCCGTCGCAGCAGGCCTGCCCATCCGTCGCATGGGAGAGCCGGAGGAAGTTGCCAACGCGGCTGTCTGGCTCGCCTCAGATGCGGCATCCTTCGTTGTTGGCCATGTTCTTGCCGTCGATGGCGGCTTCATGGCGACTTAGGATGACCAGACAGTCGCCGTTCAATACGCCAAGGACGGCAACGCGGGACTGTGCCGCCGTTCAGATAGCAGCGCCAATGTCTGTTCTTGCGGGACAAGAAGCACTTGCATGCACTCATTTGGCACCTCGAGACATTTTGCGGCGGTCCGGAACATGATATTATCGCGGTATGAAATCAGATGTCACACGACGATCAGTTGTTGCGCAGCTTGGCACACTAACCTCGCTGTTGAGTGTCAGTAGCAGCACATCGGCATTCGCAGGACCGGCTGGTCGCGAGATAGAACGCCTCATTTCAAAGATCGATGAGCTTTCAGGCGCCCTGCGAGGCACGGTGATCTCAGTGGAAGACTGGCGAGCGGGCATGGAGGAATTGCTATCCTCTGTCCCGGAGACAGACCTTATGGACGGGATAGACTTCGAGCGTCTCGCGGCACGGATCGGTTTTGCTGACCGTGGCGTATCGACAGCGCAGATCGATTTCGGTTTCGATGAGCACAGAACGATGCATTTCCTGCCAAAACTGTTCGCCGTTGACACCGGCAGATCCATCATACCACACGGGCATTCCAATATGGTTTCGGCCCATCTACCGCTAACAGGAGCATTCCGGCTTCGCCAATACGATCTGGTGTCACGCGACGAGCGTTCGCTAACTATCCAACCGACTGTGGATCGCATGATCCAATCTGGCGATTTGTCCTCTATCGGAGAAGATGACGACAATGTGCATTGGTTCATTGCTGAAGAGCCGTCTTACACATTCGATGTCATCGTCACCGGGCTCGACGACACTGCAGTACAGACGTACGAGATTTTCAATCTCGACATGGAAGCCGCGGAACCTAAAGGGAACGGATGGCTCAACGTGCCTCGCATTTCAGTGTCGGATGCCCTACGGAAGTACGGTTGATGCCAAAAAAGTGTTTGTATTAAGCGCAATCCGGTCATCGGAGACGGCGTAGCAATTACATACATACCCCAGTCATTATAGCCGTCGACGGCCCATTCCGGACATCCGACCCGCTCTCTCGATGCTGCGACGCGGCCCGTCAGAGCCGCCATTCGCTGCGGCTGCGAAATCCGAAACAAGCCGACTAACAGTACGCGGACTTTGCCGCCATACGTTTTCCAGGCTTCGCTCAAGCAGCATCAATTCGCGGGCGCGGCAAGTTTTGTGTTGCGCTGCAGTGGCTTTCGCCACCGCAGCCATTCAAAGTGGTTTTGGAAGTTCGATTTCAATCCGCTTCTTCGCTGGCAGGCCGCTTATGCCACGACCGTCTGCATCCACATTGTCAAGAAGCACTTATTGATGATGCGCAGTGCAATAGTAATGGCGGATGATTTTCGCCTACCCGGCTGCGGTAACGTCAATCTCGATCTTGTAATGCGGATGCCCTAACGCCGCGACGACGACCAAAGTCCAGGGAGGAAGGTATTTGCCAACGACCTCACGATGCACCTGAACGTAATCCGGAATATTCTCTTCCCCGACGATATAGCTTGTGACTTTAACGACATTCGCAACGCCGAAGGCCTTCTGTTCTAGAATGGCCAACACGTTTGCCCACGCGATCCGGGCCTGTTCTTCGATGCCTTCGGGACAGGTTCCGTCCGCCCTTTCGCCCAACTGGCCGGAAAGGGTCATCCAGTTAGCGCCCGCATCAATAAAGAAGCCATGTTTATAGTGGCTGGCGGGCGGCGCGATGTGCTCCGGGTTCACGGCTGTAATCATTGTCTTCGTCCTGTTCTGAGTTTTCGTGACCGTCAAAAGCGGACAGCACTCCGCTGAAATGAGGGTTCTGGTCAGGTGCGATAGAGCGTCGGGGGCGCTACGGCAAACAATGCCGATTTCCTTTCAAGAATTATCCCTATGTCCGTTGTATGGTCCTCTTCATTCTGTCTCAAAGACGTGTTGTTTTGACACCGCTGCTGCAGGTTGCGGAGGCAGTCCGGAGGGCAGATGGATGGGGATCATCTCGCTGCGATCGAGAGCAGATGGGTCGGTCAGAGTTTCTAGAAATGAGACAAGATCCCGGATCTCATCCTCGGTAAGCGCAATGGGTGTCAGGACGTTTGCTGTAGCGATGCGCTGGCGCAATTCGCTCGAGCGCATGACCCAACCGTCCCGTCGGTCGAAGGCTGCACGCCGACCGGCCTCTAGCGGCGCAAAGCTTAAGCCAGACCCCCGAGATTTTAGGCGTTGAAGATTTGCAAGAGGCGGCAACAACACCTCTGCTGGATCGAATGCGGTGAGGCTTGTTTGTGGATCAAGATGATGTCGCACCATGCCTTCCAAATTATCAAACGCACCGCTATGCCCCCAAGGACCGGTCAGTTCAACGTTACGCAGGGACGGCGTGCGGAATGCAAACAGGTCCGCAGGATCGCCTGTAACGCGGTAACGACCCTCGTCCTCAGTTCGACCCGGCAGGCCGGTCGTTCGCAAGTAGGTCATGTCGCCTCCATGCCCCTTACCTGGCCCAATCTGAGGCACCGCAATGGCATGAAATTGGTGATCCGTGAGAAGCGGTCCGCTATGGCAATCCGCACATTTGGCTTTGCCATAGAAGAGGTCGGCTCCATTTTGAGCGGCAGACGACAGGATCGACAATTCACCAGTGCGCAGCACCGAGTCGAATTGGCTTTGGTCTGACCGAAAGGCGACAGTTTGGAATGCGGCGAGCGCTTCCGCGATGTGGCTGTAGGTGACTTGGTCGGGAGATGTGATCTCCGGAAAAGCACACTGCATCATCTCAAAATAGCTTGTGTGCGCCACGACTCGCTGCGCCAACATATTCCAGATCGCAGATCGATCTTCGTGATGTGCAGCGTCCGCAATTGGGTTTTCCCCATATTGGCCTGCCATCTCAATTGGAGAAGTGACTGGGAAAAACGCTTGTGCCGTCAGCACACCAGATAGATTTTTGGGCAAATCCCGCCCGGCAGGATTGCGGATCGCAAGCGTTGTGTGAGAGCTATCCAATTCCTCGACTCGACCGTCGTGAAACATCGAGACATAGCTGCGCGCACCGATGTTCCAGAGCGGTTGCGCATTTCGTGGCACCCTGCCGGTCACAGGATCGGCGGTTGCGCGATCCGAACCCGAGCCCACCCCACCTTCACCGATACCTAGCGCCAATCCATCACCTGACCCCAAGGCGGGATCATGGCAAGTACCGCAGGAAATGTTTCCATTCCCAGACAGAACCGGATCAAAAAACAGGTTCCGTCCAAGTTCTACAAGCGACGGTGCAGGTGCTCCGTCGTAGAGGAAATCTGTGTCCTCAAGTGGCCGCGGAAGTGGAATACTCAGCTGGGTTTCCTCACCAGCTTCTGCTGCAAAGGCCGCTGCCAAGCCAGCAATGGACAACGTAGCCAGTACGGATACGGGTGACATTTTCGAGGCCATGGGAAATCTCCAAATTTGGGGACTAGTGCAGTTTGTTGAGCGCGATGCTCAAGATTTCGGGCGGTTCTTGAGCTTCTTGATGAGCAGCAGAACATCGCCTGTGTAATACGGCGGACACGGGTGCAAACGCACGGGTTCACGTGCCACAAGCTGATATCCAAGCCTCTCATAGAGCTGAACTGCTCCCTTGTTCTGGCTGTAGACCTGAATGCTCATTTCCCGGAAGCCGTTTGCCTGCGCCAACTCTTCTGCTGTCGTAAGAAGTTGCGAACCAATGCCGCGATTTTGCCCCTCGGCAAACACAGCCAGAGCATTCACAAACCAAGTATCGACCGACAGTTTTTCCAACGCGACAAATGGGGCAATTGGTGCAGGCAAATCGTCGGGATTTTCAGCGGGCGCTGCGGTAATCGCATAACTCAGAACCATGCCAATGGGATAGCCGTACCGATCTGCGACCAATGCATTTGTGTAAGAGAAGCCGCCCTGTGTGCGCTTGGCCCGCTCGATGCCGATTTCCAGCGGCGTTTGTCCTTCGACGCAAGCGCGTGCCCACAGCCAATTGGGGATGCCTTCACCCGCGAGGTTGATCAGCCTCGCCAGACTTTCTGCATCAGAGGCATCTGCCTGGCGGATCAGAGAAGTCGTTTGAATGTTCATTTTAAGGGTCCTTTCGAGGATAGCTGGGTGCGGTCGGGGTGAGAAACGGCCCCGACCGCAAGCGTCAGGCCTTAGATCGACGGGATGACACCGGCATCAAAGACCGGGCCGACAGGCACGCCGGAGTCCCATTCGAGATGGTCATCTTCATCGATGGGGTTATGGCCATAGTAAGAAGCGTCTTGGGCTTTTTCTTTGTCCATCGGGTGATCTTCAAACGTGTAGGTCGCGCTCAGACCCCAGAAATCGTTGAAGCCCAACGTGGTCTGGATCAGACCGCCATCAAATTCAGCGTATGGGCCGGTTGCGCCAGTCACGGGGCGCAGGTTGGCCTTGCCGATATCTGCGATTTCAGAGCCTTGCGTAATGATTGTTGCGCCGTCATCAAAGGCAAAGACTTGCCGACTGATGACCCACACACCTGTCGTCGCGTTCCCGCCTTCGCCTACAAAGTAGCCATCGCAAGTCCACGTGCCCAAAACCAGATCTGGGAAAGCGGGGTTGCCGTCTTCGAGAACGCCGACAATACCATCGGCAAGTGTGCCTTCGGGGTAAATGTAACCCTGGCTGACGAAAGCGTTGCCGTGCGCGGGCATCCCGTTTTCGTGGACGGGCGCTGCCGCCATATGGATCCGGGTATGATCTTCGGCCACGTCAAATGCAGTCGGGGCGTCCGCTTGTACTAAGCTGCTCATTGATAAGATCAGGGCAGAGGAAAAAATAAGTGTTTTCAGCATAGAAGTTGTCCTTTCAGGGAGAAGTTATTGGGAGTGGTTAGACATTAAGCTGCCGAGCGGGCGTGATCGTGCCCGGCAATGCAGCCCACATGCCGATGATCAGTGCCACAACAGCCACCAATCACACGGATGTTCGGGAGGAGCGCAATAAGCTCCGCGCTGAGTTGACCAAGCTCGACCGGATCACCGGCATCCAATACCTCGGCCTCGTCCAGCTCGGCATGGCTCATCCGCGAAGCATTGGAGCGAAGACCGCCAATGCGCAGCGTCCATGCCTCAGACGTGTCAATCACATCTCGGAAGTGATCCGGATGGGCACAGTTGATCATGTAGTAGATCGGGCCGCCGTTGGTTGCCGCATCGACCTCGGCAATGGCGTCGCCCAACGACTGACCGGACGGAAGACATCCATCAGTTTCCAAGGTGAAGGCAATCACGACTGGGATGTCGATTTCCTTGGCAGCCTGAACAATTCCGATGGCCTCACCGGCATGGGTCAGCGTCATTGCGCTGATCATATCCACGCCTGCCTTGCCCAGGGCATGGACTTGCGGGGCGTGGATAAGCAACGCGTCTTGAGGGGCGAGCATTGTATCGGGTGCGTAAGCATCGCCCGCTGGGCCGACCAGACCGTTGATCAGGATCGGAGAGCTCGAAGTTTCTTGTTGGTCACGGACGTCAGAGACAAAGGCAACGGCACGCTTGTTCGTCTCAATGACCTCCAAAAGGGTCTGTCCCAATGGACCGGCCCAAGCTGTTCCGGCGCGCCACGTTGGTGCGTCCAGAATAAAGCCACGATTGGATTGGCGCGCAATGCTGATGAAGCGCTCAAAGTACTCCGTTAGGTCGCGACGTCCCGGTTCGCAGTCGAGCAACACTGCTGCTGAGAAACAAGGAAGATCATATCCCTTTTCAAAGATCATGTATGTCTCAAGCCCTCCGTCGGAGAGAAAGAAACGTTTGGCATTGGTCAATTCTTGAATACGCATTGAGGTCTTCCTTTGCAGTTGATGCAAAAGGACTAGCCTGAGGCTGTATCGGGCCGATAGTTGCCGCGTGGTACGGTTGTCTGAAACTGTTTTTGCCCTTATTTTCAGCGGTAAAAGCAGCGCCATGATCGGCGTCGGGCCATGGAAAAGGGGTCAACTGGACTCGCAGTACAGTCGGGATGGGATCAATGGATCAAAAAGTTGATACACGCAGCCGAATCCTCAACATTGCGGAGGCGGCGGTTCTCGAAAAAGGGTTTGAGGCCACGTCAATCGAAGAGATCGTGGCCGGGGCCGAAATCTCACGTGGCGGGTTCTTTTATCATTTCAAAGACAAGAACGCATTGGCCCGGGCAATGCTGGAACGCTACATTGATGCCGAAAACACGCTCTATGATGATCTCTTTGCGCGCGCCCGCGAACTCAACGATGACCCACTTCATTGCATGCTCATAGGTTTGAAGCTTTTGGCCGAGATGCTTGAAGAGATGCCTACAGGGCATCCCGGCTGCGTAATTGCTTCAACAGCCTATCAGGATCGCTTGTTTGATGAGGGCGTGCGCGATCTGAACCGGCAGGCTATCCTTGGTTGGCGCAAGCGGTTCCGGGGGATGTTTGAGGAGATTGCGCAAGTCTATGAGCCCCGTGAGGCTGTCAACATGGACGCTCTCGGCGATATGGTGTCCGGCGTAGTAGAAGGCGGCTTGGTCCTGCAACGCGCCCTTCGCGAGCACAACAACGCCTCTGAGCAGATCATGCTGTTTCGTACGTATCTGAAACTGCTGTTTGCAGACAAAAAGTGACCTTACGCAATAGATAACACTCATCAATGCTGTCGAAGTTACAGCTATCTTCGTCCTTCCAACTAATCGGAAGCCGTTCTACCCGGGTGCAATTTGTAGGAATGTCCAGTCGCAACGCCGCAGTGCCACGCCTGTACTTGCGCGGGTGCTGAATTGTCCGTTCTGCGAGCGTGCGCCGCGAAGAATCTTTTGGTCTCTTATGGGCTCCTGGCGTTCATCGGATGCGGCGCAGAATCTGCTTAGTCTTGGCTTCGGGTGGCGATACGAGCGGCCCAAAGGAGACATCCAGCCGCGATCATTTCGCCGCGGAGCGGCATGACTAAACTGCGGTTCAACGCAGTCGTAAGAAGGGGCGGACACCGATATGTATCGTTCCACAACTACTTTATTTGATTCCCGATAGGTTGCGACCGGAGCTTCAGTGAGAAATCATCCAAGGCCGTTTCGTCGGAAAGCTTTTTGACCCATTCGGGTGGTGCAGCGTCTTGCTTGGCTTTTTCGTGGCCCCGCCGCAGCACCCGCAATTGGGTCCGTGACTGCTGCGCTTGGGACTATCGGCGGAGCGCTCATTGGTTTCATGCGCATGGCGCGCGGTGCTGGAGATGGCCGCAAGGCGCGGAACCGTCAGCAAGATACGTGGCGCCTTGGTGCCGCAGGCCGGGCAATCGCAGGGATCGGCAAACCGGCTCATCGGCATCATCTCTTCAAACACGCCGCAATCGGCACAATTATATTCATAGACGGGCATTTCTGCTCCTCTTTCTTGGTGGCAGATGGATCAGGCGCCCGGCCCCACTCTTCCCCGATTGCCGCTTCGGCGCGAGAAACAGGGCCGGACTGAGGTAGTTCTACAAGTCCGGGGCCAAAGGTATGTCGACAGAACCGTCGAGATAGGTACTTGGTCCGGTCGCATTGGGCATCATATCCCACTCAAAAATGTCATTGGGCAGCCAGAGCGTCGCACATGCATTTGGAATATCCACAACACCGGAGATGTGCCCTTGTACGGGTGCCGTTCCCAAAATCGCGTAAGCCTGTGCGCCCGAGTAGCCGAATTTCTTGAGATACTCGATCGCATTCAGGCAGGCCTGACGATAGGCCACGTGGACATCGAGGTAATGCTGCTCTCCGCTTTCATCGACCGAAATGCCTTCGAAAATGAGGTAGTCATCGTATTTGGGCGTAATTGGAGATGGCTTGAAGATGGGATTGCGGATCGCATATTTTGTCATCCCTTCCTTGATCAGCGTCACCTTGATGTGCAGCCAACCTGCCATCTCGATTGCGCCACAGAAGGTGATCTCCCCGTCGCCCTGGCTGAAATGCAGGTCGCCCATCGAGAGACCGCCGCCGTCAACATATACAGGGAAGTAACACACCGCACCGCGGCTCAGGTCTTTGATGTCGCAGTTACCGCCATGCTCGCGGGGAGGCACGGTGCGCGCTGCCTCAGCAGCAGCGGCGTCACGTTCTTCGCCCTTCATGGCGCCCATATGCGCGCTTTGCGTGTTGGGCAAGGCGGCCAGTGGTGGGACACGCTCCGGGTCGGTGTTCACCAACTTGGTCTCCCGCGTGTTCCACATATCGAGCATTTTGCGATCTGGCAGACATCCGATCAGCCCGGGATGAATAAGCCCTGCATATTTCACGCCGGGCACGTGGCGCGACTTGGTGAACATGCCGTCGATGTCCCAGATGGATTTCTGTGCCTCTGGGAAATGCTCGGTCAGGAAGCCGCCGCCATTTTTTTTGGAAAAGAAGCCGTTAAAGCCCCAAAGCATGTCTTCCTTGGCACCAATATCAAGGATTTCGACGACCATCAGGTCACCCGGCTCCGCACCTTTCACCCCGATTGGGCCCGACAGGTAGTGCACCTGCTCCAACTCCACATCGCGCACGTCAGACGCGTCATCATCGTTTTTGATCTGCCCGCCGGTCCAGTCATAGGTCTCGATCTTGAAATCGTCGCCGGGCTCGACCCAGACATTAATCGGGATGTCGGGGTGCCACCGGTTGTGGATGTTCTTGTTGGTGTGGGGGCTCTCGGACAAGTCCACCGAGATCAATGTGTCAGCCATATCTGGCTCCTCCTTGAGTTGGTTATACGGATAGGAATTTTGTGACTTTGGCCTCGTCGACGCTGTCGCGCGGGCTGTCATGAACGAAGCGGCCGTTTTCGATCACCATGACCCGGTCCGCCACGTCCAGCGCGAAGCTAAGCACTTGCTCTGAGACAATGATGCTCAAACCCTTTTGGTCGCGGATTTTGCGCAAGGTGCGAGCCATTTCCCGAATGATCGACGGCTGAATGCCTTCTGTCGGCTCATCGAGCAAAAGAACCTTCGGGTTTGATGCCAGCGCGCGGGCGATGGCCAACTGTTGTTGTTGTCCACCTGACAGGTTGCCGCCGCGCCGGTTCTTCATTTCCAACAGCACAGGGAACAGCTCATAGATATCATCAGGCACGGTTTTCTGCCCGGTGACCGTCAGGCCGGTCTCGACATTCTCTTTCACCGTCATTGCCGAGAAAATCATCCGGCCCTGCGGCACATAGGCGATCCCGTTGGCGACACGTTGGTGGGATTTGAGACCCGTCAAAGCGGTATCACCAACCCGGACCTCTCCGCCACGCTCGGGCATGATGCCCATGAGCGTTTTCATCAGCGTTGTTTTTCCCATACCGTTGCGGCCCAATATAGCGACAATCTCGCCGGGCTTCACATCAAGATCGAGGCCATGAAGCACCTCGCTTTCGCCGTAAGAGGCACGCAGGGATTGAACATTCAGCATAGCGGCTCTCCTTAGTGGCCCAGATAGACTTCGACGACTTTGGGATCGTTCTGCACCCGCTCCATTGAGCCTTCGCTGAGCGTTTTGCCTTGATGCAAAACAGTGACGCGGGTGGCGATATCGGCCACAAAGCCCATGTCATGTTCAATCACGATGACGGAGCGGTCCTGGATGATGCGGTTCAGAAGCTCCGCCGTTTTCTTGCGTTCGGCCACCGACATACCGGCGACCGGCTCGTCCAGCATCAACAATTCCGGGTCCTGGATCAGCAGCATCCCGATCTCCAACCATTGCTTTTGGCCATGGCTGAGGAAGGCGGCTTTCTCATCAAGCTGATCTTCAAGGAAGATCGTCTCTGCAATCTCGCGAATGCGGGTTTGCACAGGGTCGTCACGCCGGAACATCAGCGCACCAAAGACACTGTGGCCCTTGGGATAGCTCAGCTCCAGGTTTTCGGAGACGGTAAGGTCCTCATAGACGCTGGGGGTTTGGAACTTTCGCCCAACGCCCGCATGCACGATCTGGTCCTCGCGCATGGACAGAAGTTCTTTGTTTTTGAACTTCACGCTGCCGCCTGTGGCTTTGGTGCGTCCACAGATCAGGTCCAGCACCGTGGTTTTGCCTGCGCCATTGGGGCCAATGATGACATGGCAGGCGTTTTTCTCGACATAAAGGTTGAGCGAGTCGACCGCCTTGAATCCATCGAAGGAAACGGTGAGGTCCTCGACCTCAATTATCATTTGCTCGGACATAGGTTACTCCGCTGGTGCGCGTTCGGCGACGGGTTTTAGGGTGTCAGTCCCGGGGCGTTGGAACCGCTTCATCAGGCGCGGCTCGATCTTTTCGGACCACAGCCCGGCCAAGCCGTTCGGGAAGAACATCACCACCGCGATGAACAGCCCGCCCAGGCCAAGGAGCCAAAGCTCGGGGAAGGCCTCGGAGAACGAGGTTTTGGCCCAGTTGACCAGGAGCGCGCCGTAAACGGCGCCAAGGATCGACAAACGCCCCCCGACAGCGCAAAAGATCACCATCTCAATCGACGGAACGATCCCCACGAGCGTCGGCGACATGAAGCCCACCTGCAGCGTGAACATGGCCCCGCCAATCCCTGCAAAGGCGGCGCCGAGGCAGAAAATGAAGATCTTGAAATTGGCCACGTTATAGCCTGAGAAGCGTACGCGATCCTCCTGATCACGCATCGCAATCAGCAACCGCCCCAGCTTGGACTTACGTACATATTGCGCGATCAGCAGCACCGCGAAAAGTAGCACACCGTTGACGAAGTAAAGCGTTGTCTTGGCCTCATCGGTGCGAATGTCCCAGCCCAGCAAGGTCCGCAGGTCGGTGATCCCGTTCACGCCGCCTGTGTAGCCTTGCTGCCCAATGATCAGGATCGTCAGGATCGCGGCAAAGGCTTGCGTAATGATGGCGAAATAGACCCCGCCAACGCGGCGCGTGAACATTGCAAAGCCGATGATGAAGGCGAAGAGCACTGGCACTGCAACAACCGCCAAAAGTGCCAGCGGCAAGCTGTAGAAGGGTTGCCACCAAACCGGCAGCTCAGTCAGCTGGTTCCAATCCATGAAATCGGGGATACCCGGGGTGGACTGGATTGCGGTGTTTTCGGGCGTCGAGGCTTCGAGCTTGAGAAACATCGCCATGCAGTAGCCACCGAGCCCGAAAAAGACGCCTTGGCCGAGGCTCAGGATGCCCCCTGCGCCCCAACACAGCGCCAGCCCGACCGCTACGAAGGCGTAAGTGAGGTATTTGCCAAAGAGATTGAGACGGAAGCTATCGAGCATGGCCGGCAGCAGAAGGAAAATCACCGCAGCCAAGATCAGAAAGCCGATCAGCTCTTTACGGGACATGAAAGAAGAACGTGTCATCTGAGCCGGCCTCTTACTTACGCAGTTTCATGGCAAACAGGCCTTGCGGGCGGATCATCAGGATGCCGACTACGACGAGCAGCGTCAGAACCTTCGCCATCGAGCCGGACAGGAAGAACTCCATGATCGACTGCGCTTGAGAGATCGAGAAAGCCGAGGCAATCGTGCCCAGAAGCGAAGCGGCACCGCCGAAGACAACCACTAGGAATGTGTCGACGATATAGAGCTGCCCAGCCGTGGGCCCTGTGGAGCCAATCATCGTGAAGGCGGAGCCCGCGACGCCAGCGACGCCGCAACCGATGCCGAATGTCAGCCGGTCGGTCCATTCGGTGTTGATGCCCACCGCCCCGGCCATCACCCGGTTCTGGTTGATTGCACGCACCTGCTTGCCCCAGTTGGATCGGAACATCAGGTAGTAGATGCCCAGCGAGATACAAACTGCCAGCACCATCACGAAGATGCCGTTGATGGGGATTTCGACCAGGTCCGTAAGTGGCAGCGACCCCATCATCCAATCAGGGATGGAGACTCCCACCTCCCGCGCGCCAAAGACGCTGCGATAGACCTGCTGCAAAATCAGGCTAAGGCCCCAAGTCGCCAGAAGCGTATCAAGCGGGCGTTTGTAAAGATGCCGGATCATCGCCCATTCGACCAGCAGCCCAAGAGCACCTGAGACAATGAAGGCAAGAAACATCGCGATAAAGAAGTAAATGCTGAAAAGCGCCGGTACGTAGTCGGCAAAGAAATTCGACAGAAGATAGGTCACATATGCGCCGAGGATCATGAACTCCCCATGGGCCATGTTAATGACGCCCATCTGGCCAAAAATAATTGCCAGACCAAGCGCCATCAGCACGAAGACAGAGAAAAGGATCAGGCCAGCAAAGCCTTGCATTGCGAAGATCGCACCAAGCTCTGGCCAAGAATAATCGGCAAACATAACGGACAGCTCCTAAAGGGCAAAAGGTGATGGATGTGAGATAGGACGACCCGACTTGGCACCGGGTCGTCCATCAGCAGGGGCTTATTGGTAGCCTTCCGGGAACGGATCCGGCTCAACCAGCTCTGCGGTTTCGAACACAACCTCATATTGGCCATCCGCCTGCGCGCGTCCGACGCGGGTCTTCGACCACAGGTGGTGGTTTTCATGCACTTTCACATAGCCCTCAGGCGCAGTTGTCATCTCGATGCCAGGTGACGCCTCGCGCACCTTGTCCACGTCAAAGCTACCGGCTTTTTCAACAGCCGCTTTCCACAGCCATGGGCCAAGATATGCAGCTTGTGTCACATCGCCGATCACGATGTCATCGCCCCACATCTTCTTGAATTCTTCCACAAATTTGAGGTTGTTCTCATTCTCAAGCGACTGGAAGTACTTCATGCAGGCATATGCGCCTTCGATGTTCTCGCCGCCAATGCCGCGGATTTCGTCCTCGGTTACGGAAATAGTCAGAACGATGGGCTTCTCTGCTGCCGGATCAATCCCCGCTGCGATCAGCTGCTTGTAGAAGGCCACGTTCGAGCCGCCCACGACAATCGCGTAGATCACGTCAGGCTTGCGCAAACGGATCTTGTTGATGACGGAATTAAACTGCGTATGGCCGAGGGGGTAGTATTCCTCGCCCACGACCTTGCAGCCTTCCATGAAGTTTTCGATATGCTTGCGGGCGATCTTGTTGGAGGTGCGCGGCCAGATGTAGTCGGACCCCAGTAGATAAAAGCTCTTCGCGCCCTTGGTCTGGTTGACCCAGTCAAGGCCCGCGATGATCTGCTGTGTGGCCTCTTGGCCGGTGTAGATGACGTTGGGGCTCTCTTCGAGGCCTTCATAGAAGGTCGGGTAATACAGGAAGCCGTTATGCTGCTCGAAGACGGGAAGGACGGCCTTGCGGCTGGCGGAGGTCCAGCAGCCCATAACGGACGCGACCTTGTCGTTGACCAGCAATTTGCGGGCTTTCTCAGCAAATGTCGGCCAGTCAGATGCGCCATCTTCTTGAATATACTCAATCTTGCGGCCCAGGATGCCGCCTTGTGCGTTGATTTGGTCAATCGCGAGTTTCTCAGCCTGAACAGAACCCGTCTCTGAAATCGCCATCGTGCCCGTGACAGAGTGCAAAATACCGATGGTCACGGTGTCGTCGGTAACAGCCAGGCCCGTCGTGTTGATCTCAGCCGTTGGGAAATCAGCCGCTTTGAGGTTTTTGGGCAAGAACAAAGCCGCGCTGAGCGCTGTGCCCCCGGCTAGAACCTCACGCCGGCTTAACCCTGTGGATCTCTTCTTTGGTGTCTCGTCTGACATATCGCCTCCTTCGCAAAGCGCTTAAAGAATGGGCGATTCTGGCTCGCCCCCTACGAATGAGCATCCGGGCGATCATGGCGACGCTGTATACGTCAATTGACGTATATGCCTGCGCGTTTTGCGCAGTAGGGTTGTGGCCACGCTGAATGGGGGCATTTGGGGCGCAAGAACCGGCACGGTCCGAACTTGCGAAATGCGCTCGCATATAAGGACACCACAATGGTTAGGGCGCTCGGGGCGACGCGCGAGAAGCGGACTTATAACCGCTGGGTCGCCAATGAAACGATGGAGGACTTCGCCCTGCGCTTCACCGCGCGGCGCGCGCGCCGTTGGGGCTATGGTCGGGTCGCAAACACCGCTATCGGGTCAATCTCTTTCCTGGCTCTCGAAGCCATCGGCGCAGCGATCACGCTGACCTATGGGTTCGATATCGCCATTGTTGCCATTATGGTTGTGGGCGCTTTGCTGTTTATGACGGGCTTGCCGATCTCTTACTATGCCGCGCGCTACGGCCTCGATATCGACTTGATGACGCGCGGGGCGGGCTTTGGCTATATCGGCTCAACGCTGACCTCTCTGATCTACGCTTCTTTCACCTTCATATTCTTCGCACTGGAGGCAGCGATCCTAGCTTTGGCGCTGGAATTCACCCTCGGGGTGCCGCTTTTCTTTGGCTATGTGGCAAGCTCTCTGGTGGTGATCCCGCTTGTGATCAACGGGTTTTCAAAGATCTCGACCTTTCAAACCTGGACCCAGCCGCTTTGGGTCCTTCTGCATATTCTGCCTTTCGTTTTTCTGGCCTTCGCAGGCTATGATATCGACAATTGGACATCGTTTTCCGGGCCAGAGCAAGCCTCCGACGCGTCTCGGCTTTTGATGTTTGGCGCGGCCTCGGGCGTGGTTTTTTCGCTCGTCGCGCAAATCGGGGAGCAGGTGGATTTCCTGCGGTTTCTGAAGGAACCCAAGACGACGTCAGAAAAACGCAAATGGTGGCTTGCCCTGCTTGCTGCGGGGCCCGGCTGGTCGATCCTGGGTGTGCTGAAGATGGTTGCGGGCTCCTACCTCGTCACGCTCGCCATTCGGGAGGGTGTGCCGAGTGAGGACGCCTCCGACCCGACCCGCATGTACCATGTGGCTTTTGATCAGCTGATCAATTCGCCCTACCTGGTTCTCGCGCTGACAGGTCTCTTCGTGATCCTGTCGCAGCTCAAGATTAACGTCACCAACGCCTATGCGGGATCAATCGCTTGGTCGAATTTCTTCTCGCGGCTGACCCACTCTCACCCGGGCCGTGTGGTCTGGCTGGTCTTCAACGTCTGCATCGCGTTAATGCTGATGGAGCTGGGCGTCTTCACCGGGTTAGAGCATGTGTTGGGCGTCTATTCCCATGTCGCCGTTGCTTGGATTGGCGCGCTGGTTTCCGATCTGGTTATCAACAAACCGCTAGCCCTTAGCCCTAAAGGTATCGAGTTCCGGCGCGCACATCTTTACGACATCAACCCAGTTGGCATTGGCTCTATGCTTGCTGCCTGCCTTTTGGCCTTCTTGTCCTACGGCGGTGTTTTTGGCCCGATGTTGCAGGCTTTTTCCTCTTTCGTGGCGCTTGGATCAGCATTTGTGCTTGCGCCAATTCTTGCGTGGGCCACGCGCGGCAAATACTACATCGCGCGGCCCAGCGAAGACCTAATCCCCGAATTGCACTCCTGCACCGTGTGCGAATTCCGGTTCGATGCTGAGGACATGGCAAATTGCCCGTTCCATGCGGGCCCGATTTGCTCGCTCTGCTGCACGTTGGAGACCGCATGCCATGATGTGTGCAAGCCGCATGCAAGGTTCGACTACGTCCTCAAGAACTGGTTATTTTCCTATCTTCCGACCCAAGTTGCGCGCGCGCTTATGACGCGACACGCGCATTTCGTAATTGCAACGATTGTGATCTCATTGACCTTCGGCGCTGTGCTCGGCCTCGTGCGCAACTTTGCAAATGCCCCCAATTTCGACGGTGTTCTGACAGTAATCTTTGGTACGGTCAGTATCGTCATAGGTATTTCTGTTTGGATGTACCTACTCAGCGGTGAAAGCCGCCGAAATGCGACGGCGGAAGCAGAGCGCCAGACTGAGCGCCTGCTAAAAGAAATCCGCGCCCATGAGCGCACCGACCGCGCTTTGCAACAAGCAAAGGACAAAGCTGAGGCGGCAAATCTAGCCAAGACGCGCTACATGTCAGGTCTCAGCCATGAGCTGCGCACGCCTTTAAATGCGATCTACGGCTTCGCGCAGCTCCTCGAAAAAGACGCGGATCTGGAAAATTGGCGTCCCCCACTGACCAGCATCCGCCGCTCCAGTGAGCATCTTGCCGGGCTGATCGACGGTCTGCTTGATATCGCCCGGATCGAAGCCGGACGGCTGGAGATTATGCGTGACCAGATCAATCTGCGGGTCTTGCTGACACAGGTGGCCTCGATCTTCGAGGAGGAGGCGCACAAAAAGAGCATCAATTTCGAACTGCGCGCCGAAGGGCTTCTGCCAGCTTTCGTCCGCTCTGACGAAAAACGCCTGCGCCAGATCATCATCAACCTGCTTTCAAACGCGATCCGCTACACTGAGGAAGGCGCCGTGACATTCAAGCTGACCTATCGCAACGAGGTCGCGATCATCGAGGTC
This sequence comes from uncultured Tateyamaria sp., assembly GCF_947496075.1. Lineage (GTDB taxonomy): Bacteria > Pseudomonadota > Alphaproteobacteria > Rhodobacterales > Rhodobacteraceae > Tateyamaria. The sequence goes on along the minus strand of NZ_CANMBJ010000003.1, from coordinate 20,990 downwards.
GCCGACAGCGGTATCGGCATCGCGCCTGAGCATATTGATCGCATCTGGCGCCCCTTTGAACGGGGGGAACGTCGTGACATCCAAGGCTCCGGACTTGGTCTGACAATTACCAAGCTGCTGGTTGAAATATTGGGGGGCGAAATCGAGGTTGAAAGCGCTGTCGGCGTCGGTAGCACCTTCCGTGTCCGCCTGATGCTGCCTTCCGTTACGCCAAGCGTATTCGACCCCGATACTATGGGCCCCGAAAGCAATGCCCTGCCTATTAACGGCTATGAGGGCCCGCGCAAAACCATTCTGGTGGTCGATGACGATTTCAACCACCTTGCGCTGGCTGAAAATTTTCTAACCAAATACGGCTTCGTCGTCCTCTGCGCTTCCTCTGTTGATATGGCGGAAACGATGTTGGGGGACGCGGTCCCAAACGTCCTGCTGCTCGATATAGATATGCCAGGTCGCGATGGTTGGAGCTTCGCGCGCGACCTACGTGCGGGTCGCCACCAAAACACCCCCATCATCATGATCTCTGGCCACGCCAATGAGGAAGGTCTGCACCGCACCGAAATCGGTCTGCATGACGCGTTTTTCGCCAAACCCTACAATCTGGACGAACTTCTTTTGCAAATTGCCGAGCTGCTCAAAGTCAAGCTGATCATGGACAAAAACCAGGCGGCTCCCGTCCTCAGGAGCCTCACTGAAAACGAGCGCAAGACTCTGCTTGATGCCGCAGAGATCGGCCATGCGAGCGCGCTTCGTGCAGCCCTTGATGATCTGCGAGTAGCAGGCGTCGGGCCGGTGTCGCTGATGCGCGCGCTCGATGCCTGTTTGGAACAATTCGACATGGAGGGCCTCGCCCGCCTGCTTGAGGATCACCATGAAGACGCTTGAAACAGGGGACAAAAGCATCGCGCTCGTCGTCGACGACAACCCGGATTCTCTGGGGATGGTCTCAAGCGCGCTAGAGGCGCAAGGCATGACCGTATTGGTCGCGCGCGACGGACATTCGGCCATCAAGCTAACCCACCGGGTGCAGCCAGATGTCATCCTGATGGATGCGCTTATGCCCGATATCGACGGGTTCGAGACTTGCCGCAGGCTCAAATCCGGGCCCAACCCGACCCTGGCTCCAATCATATTCATGACTGGGCTTTGCGATCAGGAACATGTGGTCAAAGGCCTGCAAGCGGGCGGCGTGGATTACATCACCAAACCCGTGGTGATTGAGGAAATGATCGCGCGCCTCAGCACCCATGTCGTTAACTCCCGTATGCTTCAAAGCGCACGGGAGGCAATTGACGCCTTTGAACGACCGGTCCTCGCCTTCGACGAGGATGCAGAATTTGTCTGGGGCTCCAAGAGCGCACTGGAATTGTTGGAAAGCAGCGACTTCAACCCTAGTGCCCCAGGTTTTTTACTTTGGCTTCTCAACTGTGTCGCGCGGCCCGTGTCAGAGATCAGCCCGCATACAGGCGACGGTGTCGTCGCTCACTTCATGGGGCTTTCTGCCACGCGGGAGATATTGATCAAACTCGTTGTAGAAGATGGCCCCACCCGCGGTGATCTTTTGCAGAGCGCCTTCAACCTCACGGCGCGCGAGGCTGAGGTATTGTACTGGCTCACACTCGGCAAAACCAATCGCGACATCAGTGCCATCCTCGCGCTAAGCGCGCGGACGGTGAACAAACATCTTGAGCAGGTATTCCAGAAAATGGGCGTCGACAACCGCACATCCGCCGCAGTTCTTGCCGACCGCCTGCTCCACACGCGCGCGTCGCTTTAGAGCACGTCAAAACCAATTGTCGACCAACTTAAGCATCCGAACAGTCAATATATGAACCCAGTGTTGTTCGCCTAGGACGGGCCAAAAAGACTAGCCGTTTATGTGTTGGTTTAAATTGACGGCAGGTCGATCGAAAGGCTTTCTTTTCACAAAACAACACTGATTGTCTCAAGGCTCTTCGGGCGAGCACTTGCTTCTGGAGAGGAGCTTATAAGCCAAAAAGACCAACTCCAGCCCAGTCCGTCAACGCCCATGCGACCTTCCGACCGCGCGTCGACTCTTTCGCCAATGTCCGCATACGCAGGTGCTGTCCTTAAAATTCGCTAGCGCAGCGAAGGTCCGCTTTCCGCCGTTTATAAAGTTCCTCTCACACGCACAGCGAATGTCGGCAATCTGCCCGACTGAAACCGAAGCGCCTGTCGCCCGAAGGCGGGAATCGAGCTATGGTGGCTCAGGAACACGGTTGGGATTTCTGCGTCAGTTAGATGTCAACGTCCACTTCTATCACAAGGTGAGACTCGCTACAGCATTTGTCGGTTACGCGCGGCTCACCTTGGCTATGCTTTCAAACGCTGCAAGGTTCTGTAACTAGTGCTGCATCAGAATCGCGATGGGTGCCGTACGTTGTCGGAATACGCACAATCCGTCATATTTTCGATGCATCTGGCGCTGACAATCCTCATGGTGAACTCCACAAGCATGAAAGCGGTGCGGCGAATAAATTCTCTCCAAATGGAACGACCTGGTCGTGATCGTAGAGCACCATACCTTGGACAAACTTCTTCCCGCATGCTTCTGCAAGTTTGCGCATGCCAGAAAAATCACTCGCCGAAACGGTAGCAGAGGCCTTCACCTCGATTCCGACGACCTCGCCGCGGCGGTTCTCCAATACGATGTCGACTTCGTTCTTGTCCTTGTCCCGGAAGTGCGAGAACGTGCACCTCTGTTCGCTCCAGGTCGCGATCTTCCGCAGTTCGCTGAACACGAACGTCTCCAGGATCGCACCAAAACTCGTTTTGTCCTTGCGGACCACTTCGGGTGAAACATCCCGCATCGCTGCGAGAAGACCCGCATCGTAAAAATGTAGTTTGGGTGACTTGGTCAGACGTTTCAGTCGATTTGTGAACCAGGGCTGCAGGGTATGAACAAGGTAGAGACTCTCGAAGACACTCACATACTTCTGTGTGGTGACATGATTAAGGTCGAGGCCGGCACCGATACCCGTGTAGTTGACCAACTGCCCCGAGTGCTCGGCCAGCACCGACATTAGTTTTGGCATGATAGCGAGTTTTTCGATCTGTGCGACGTCACGGACGTCCCGCTGAACGATCGCATCAAGATAGCCGTGATACCAATCCTGCTTCCGGGACCATCTCGTCCGACCGAGCGCTTCTGGATACCCGCCGGAAAGGACGTTTTCAACGAGCTCATCACCGACGATCATATGCTCGGCTGTCGGTTTCTCCCGAGCAAAGGCTCGATCAATGAACTCTGATTTCGTACCCAGAATTTCCGCCTGTGAGAGGGGCAGTAACCGAACGACCTCCATGCGACCGGCAAGGGAATCCGCCACTTTTGGAATGGTCATGAGGTTGGCCGAACCCGTTAGGAGGAACCGCCCCGGAGTCTGGTCGTCATCGACAAGGTTTTTGATGGCGAGCAGAAGGTCGGGCGCGCGTTGGATCTCATCGATCACGGCGCGGTCCAATCCGCGGACAAACCCCACCGGATCATCGATCGCTGACCGCAAAACGTTGGCATCGTCCAATGTCAGAAAGGGCGTCTTGTCCGACGCAATGTCGGTTGCAAGCGTCGTCTTGCCGGACTGACGTGGCCCCGAGATGAGAACCACGCGGGTGTCGGACAGCGCCTCTTCTACTCTGGCCTTGGTAAATCTTGGGTACATTGCCGCGCGACTCCTCTCGACCGATTGAAAGTACGCACCCGACCAATTGAAAGTCAATATCCGACCAATTGAAAGTGAGATACTGTCTAATCGGCGCTCGAACCTCTGACTGATTGAAAGTCAAAGCTCGACCAATTGAAAACACACCAGCCCTGAACGCAGAATTTAGACGTCTTCAACTTCACCGCCAACACTGAGATCAAGATCAGGCAAATCTCTCAGAGTCTCTAGATCAAACGTCGCCAAGAACGTCTCAGTCGTCACAAATGTATGTGGCGCGCCGGGGCGCGGTGCGCGCGGGCCGCTCGCGATCAGATCCTTATAGCGCAGCCGGGCCAGCAGATCGCGACTGACCTCTTTGCCGAAGATGTCCTTGAGCCCCGCCCGATCGATCGGCTGGTGATAGGCGATGGCGCAGAGCACCCCCATCTCCATTTCGCTGAAGGCCAAGGACTGGTCGCCCAAATCGGCGGCGGCATTGATCGCCTCGGCGAAATGCGTCTTGGTGCGGAACATCCAGCCGCCCGCAACCTGCGCCAGTTCATAGGGGCGACCGGCCAGCTCGGCCTGGATGTCATCGATCAGCATCTCGACCGAAACGTTCCCCACCACGCGTGCCAGGTCCTCGCGCCCGACAGGCGTCGCGCTCGCGAACAGAACCGCCTCGATCCGCCCCATCCATTCGCGCCAGCGCAGCTCCTGCGGCAGATCCTCGAGGTCCCGGTCAAAGATGGCGCCGCGCTCGTCCACCGGTTTCCGCTTCTTGGTTGCAGTTGTCATGGCGCGATCCCGTAGAGGCGGAAGGTCGGGCGTCCGGTCAGCTCTCGCGCAACTCCCATTTCCACCAGCCGATCACAAAACCGCCGCGCAGCACGGTCCGTCATGGGAATGTCGGTGCCCTGGATCAGGGGCGACAACATAGTTGACGGCGCAACCGCATCCTCAGACAGGAACAGCGCGACCGCGGCGTCCGATCCTTTGGCGCGTAGCTTTGGGGCAACCACTTGAAGCGCCGCCCCGCGCTGTGCCAGGTCTCGTGCCAGTCGGATCGCCTCTTCAGTGGACTGCAAAAGACGCTGCTGCACCGCGAGGTCAGCCCCCTGCCCGTCCCCGACGAGATCGCGCAATACTGCTTTGGTGAGGTTCAGGGCAGAGACGGGAAGGATCATCGGCCAATTCAGGCAACGCGCTAACACGATATCCGACAACAGACATGCTGCCCGCTCGGCCCGGTCGTCCACCGCCAAAACCGCGCGCACTACCGCAACACATCCCGCTAGTGGCCCATGGGTCCGACTATGGGCCACAGCCGATTGCAGCCAAACATCGACGTCCATCTCAAATTCGGACCCAACAAACCCTTTGAGCACCACTTGCCAATCGCGTCCGGTCAGTCGCATCCGCGCTGCCTCGCGCCAGAATGCCAGGAGATCGCCGTCCGGTCCCCGCGCCTCACCGGGCGGCGCCAGATGGAACGCATCGCGGATATCACCCTCTCGCGCCATCCGCCCCTGTAGTTTCGAGGTGGCGGCGGCCGCTTTCAACGCAACACAATTGGCAAGCAGTTTCACCGGCACGCCATAACGCGGATCGCTCACCAGCGCGTCCAGCACCATGAGCGCTGCCCCGGATCGAAAAGCCACAGTTTCAAGGGTTTCCGCACGCAGGGAGGTGACCCAACCCGGGAGTTTAGGTAGAGTGTTCAAGTCGTCATCGATAGCTGCGGGTTGGTAGGTCATGCCACAAGACTATCTAGCAACGGCGCTTTTGGCTACCAGATAGTGTATAAACCGCCCCACCTTGAAGCTCGTCTTTATGTCCAATAAGGTTGTCTTATCGGACATATCTGGGCTGCATTCTAAAATATGAGCGAACCATCTGAAACCCACCGCCCGAAACCCCGGAAATCAAGCGCGGCATCCACAGATGCAATGACCGTCGACGAACCCAGCGGAACGAAACCCACAGACAACGATACCCTCGCCCTGCCCTCGCATACCGGGGGCCTCGCCGGGTCCGGTGCCCTTGATCGAATTGTCGACACAGCGCGCGCCTACGCCCAGGCCTCCACCGCCGAAAATACCAACAAGGCCTATGCCGCCGATTGGAAACACTTTGCCCGCTGGTGCCGGTTGAAAGGCACCGAACCCCTGCCCCCCTCGCCGGAAATGATCGGGCTTTATCTGACGGACCTCGCCGCGCCCCAGAGAAAGACCCCTGCCCTGTCGGTGTCGACGATCGACCGCCGCCTCTCCGGCCTGGCTTGGAACTATGCACAACGCGGCTTCACCCTTGATCGCAAGGACCGGCACATCGCCGCCATCCTGGCCGGGATCAAACGCACACACGCTCGCCCTCCGGTCCAGAAGGAAGCCATCCTGCCCGGCGACATCCGCGCCATGGTGGCCACCCTGCCCCACGATCTGCGCGGGCTCAGGGACCGCGCCATCCTACTCATCGGATATGCCGGCGGCTTGCGCCGAAGCGAAATCATGAGCCTGGATGTCGGCAAGGATGACACTCTGGATTCCGGTGGCTGGATCGAAATCCTGGATGATGGCGCGGTGTTGACGCTCAACGCCAAGACCGGCTGGCGCGAGGTTGAGATTGGGCGAGGCTCAAGCGAACAGACTTGCCCGGTACATACATTGGAACAGTGGCTCCACTTCTCAAAAATCGACTTCGGGCCGATCTTCGTGCGCACCTCTCGCGACGGGAAACGCGCCCTCGACACACGGCTCAACGACAAGCACGTGGCGCGGCTGATCAAGGCGACTGTTCTCAAAAGCGGCATCCGCGCAGAGCTGCCCAAGGCCGAACGCCTCGCCCTGTTCTCCGGTCATTCCCTGCGTGCAGGCCACGCCTCCGCCAAAGTGACCCGCCGCGACCGGTTCCGCGTCAACCTCACAAAAGCCGCAGGGTTATGACGGCCCGGCACAATAAAACCACGGCAGTCACGGGTCCGGCTTCTTGAGGAAATCCGCATAAAGCTGATCAAGGTTTTCGGACAGATATTCGCCAAACGCCGTGGAATCGTTGGACGTCAGCGAGATGTTGTAGGCCCGCCCTACACGTCCAATCACACCCTTGATCCGACCCTCGCCAGCGGTCCAGGTCCGCTTGGGCGGTGCGGCCTTGGCCCGTCGGCGTTTGGGCCCTTTCCCCGCTTCCTCGACCTTGCTGTGCATGATCTCGAACTTCGTGTCGCTGTCGAGCTGGTCAAACCCTTCGGTCTTGAGGATGCGGTACGCAATGCCCTGGTTGGCCTCGTCGGCCATCAGCTTCTTGAACCCCTCCCACCGGTCCCGCCCGATCTGCTTGGCAGGTCCAATGGCAGTCACAATCTTCTCGGGCACAGTCTGGGCCACGGACAGCATCCGCGACAACAAAGTTCCGTCAACGGTCAGCGCCCGCTGAATGACATCCTTTCCCTGCCCCAGATCGAACAGGTTCCGCGCAAACAGCGCCTTCTCGATAAAGGACAGGTCCGCCCGCGCCGTGTTCTCCTGACCCTGCGCCAGCACATGAGCTTCGTCGTCCATCTCCTTAACCACGGCACGCACGGCTCGGCCAAGGTCGCGGGCGACACGCACACGGCGGTGTCCAAAGACCACCATGTAGCGATCCGCCACATCCGGATGCGGCCGCAACAGCACAGGCGTGTCCTGACCACTGGCCTTGATCGAGGCCTTGAGGTCGTCATAGGCCTCATCATCGCCGGTCAGACGGTCATTGACGAAGGATACATCGATCAGATCGGGATCGATCTCGACAATGGTTTCGCCTTCCATCAACCGCTTGGAATGCTCGGCCAGACTGTCAATCGACACCTTCATCGACTTCGACGCCCCGCGCATGGCATAGCTTGACCGCCCTGCCCCACTTGGCGTGTCGGTCGGCTGCCCAATCACGGATTTCAACAGGTCTTTTCTGGCCATGTCATCCTCCTCTTCGCGCGCTCAAAAATCCAATCTGCACGGCTGTCAAAACTCATGGCACATCGCGGCCCCAGGCCTGGTGCACAAGGCCCGCAATCTCGTCATTCACCGCATTCAGCGACCCCATCGCTCGGTCATAGGTGGACCGCACGAACTGCGCCCGTTCGACCTCGTAAAGCGTCTGCTTGGTGATGCCCGCATCGGAAATGGCAGTGGACTTTACCATCTGCGCTTCCAGCATCTGTTCCGGAAACATGGCCTGAAGAAAACCGACCATCTGTTTCTGCGGTCCATCGGTCGGCTCGAACCGCGTCACCAGATAGCGGAACCATTTCAGCCGCATCTCCGCCCCCGCCTCGCGGATGGTTTGCAGGATGCCGCCCAGCATCAACAGGAACTGGCTCATCGACATCACGTCCAGCATCTGGGGATGCACCGTGATCAGCACGGAACTCGACGCTGTGAGGGCCGTCAGGGTCAGATAGCCAAGCTGCGGCGGGCAGTCGATGACCACGATGTCATACTGGTCCTCAACCTCCTCCAACGCCTTCGAGATGCGGGTAAAGAACGCACGCCCCTCGGACGGGTCGCGGCTGGTAAGCGCGACAGGCGTGTCGTACTCGTATTCCTGCAGGTCCAGGCTGGCCGGAACGATATCAAGGTTCGGGAAGTTCGTGGGCCGGATCACCGTGCTGATCGGCTGGCGTTCATCGTCATAGCGCAACGTCTCGTAAAGCGACGAAACAGAGTCTAACTCAGGCTGAATCCCATGCAAGGCGGTCAACGACGCCTGCGGGTCAAGATCAATGGCCAGCACCCGATGCCCCTTGAGCGCAAGGTGCTGCGCGAGGTGCGCGGCCGTGGTCGTCTTGCCGCTGCCCCCCTTGAAGTTCACGACCGAGATGACGTGCAATTCCTCACCCTCGGCCCGGTGCGGCAAGTACTGCCGCTTGCCGGGCCGGCCATGCGCATCCAGATAGGCACGCAATTCCAGCATCTGTTCAGCCGAATATGACCGCCGCCCTGACGGCGATGTCTCGGGTTCCGGGCCTTTGCCCTCAAGGTGCAGCTTCTTGATCGTGGACTGCGTGACACCCAAGAAATAGGCCACCTCGGCCAGCGAAAACTGCCGCAGGCCTTTCTGGGCGTTCGGGGGGTACTGTTCCTGACGCAGGATGTTCAGCCTGTCAGAAATCAACTCTCCTTGCCGAAGGATGATTTCATCAAAGGACATATCGCCCATAACAGGCTCTAATTGGGGATTTCCCATGCTGCCGCCTCGTGTAATATCGCTTTTTGCGCGATTTCTACCGTTAAACTGTGCTTAACGCGGAACGGACTTATCCACAACGATTTTCTCAACGTGCAGTCGTACAAAGGGCGGCATTGGCAAAGGCTTGCCAAGTGGTACTTTTCCGTTATCTCTTTGTTATATATCGTCTTTTCTGATTTGCACGGCTGTCAAAACTTATCTGCGTAGCCTTGCCACCGCCCCTACCCCCTCATGATGCGCGCCGCACACGCTCAGATAGCTCAACATTGACAGCCCGCGCGATGATCCGTTCCTCATCCGTCGGGATGACCATGACCCGCGTTGCACCGCTGTTGATATCGCGCGCATTCTGTTGGTTAAGGATAGGATCGATGGAGATCCCGAGATACTCCAACCCCTCGACCATGCGCTGCCGGATCAGGGCCGCATTCTCCCCGATCCCCCCACAGAACACCAAGGCGTCAATCCCACCCAGCACGGCTGTCAAAGCCCCGATCTCGCGCCGGGCGCGGAACACGTAATAGTCAATCGCCTGCCCTGCTTCCGGTCGGTCTGACGCCAGCAGATCACGCATATCGCTCGTCTCAGCCGACAGCCCAAGCAGACCACTTTGCTGGTACAGCATCTTCATCACATCGTCTGGCGCAATGCCCCTCTGCTGGATCAGATACAGCACCACGCCCGGATCGATCTGCCCGCAGCGGGTGCCCATCGGTAGGCCATCGAGTGCAGAAAACCCCATGGTCGAGCCGACGCTTTTCCCCCCGCGCACAGCACACATGGAGGCCCCGTTTCCAAGATGGGCAATCACCATCCGTTTCTTGTGCAACTCCGGTTCGTCCCGGGCAATGACGCCGGTGATGTAATCATAGCTCAGCCCATGAAACCCGTACCGCCGCACCCCTTCGTCATAAAAGTTGCGGGGCAGCGCGAAAGTGTCGTTGACCCACGGGTGGCCGCGGTGAAAGGCGGTGTCAAAACACCCAACTTGCACCGCGTCTGGAAAGGCAGCCCGGGCCGCCTCAACACCGGCAAGATTGTGGGGTTGATGCAGCGGAGCGAGGGGACAGAACTCGGCCAGGGCAGTCAGAACATCCGGGGTCAGAACCATGGGTTCGGCAAACTGTGGGCCCCCATGCACGATGCGATGTCCGATGCCAGAAATGACAAGGCCCGCCATGTACGGCTTCAACGTCTCGATGACGTGTCGAAGGGCGGCGGCGTGCGTCGGGGCGCTGAGGGTTTGGGTGGTTTTCTCCCCTGCCCGTTCCAGCACCAGCCGGGCATCCGCGCCCAGCCCGTCCACCTGTCCGGTCAGCAGCATCTCGGGTTCAGCGGCGTCTCGGTACAACCCGAATTTCAGCGAGGACGACCCGGTATTGAGGGTCAGAATGGCAGTGTTCATCGGTCAATCGCCTCGCTGAACAGCGATGCAATCGCGGCGGAGGCGACACGGGTTCGGCGATCGTCGGCGCGGCTGGTCAGGATGATCGGAACCTGCGCGCCCAGCACGATGCCAGCGGCTTCGGCACCCGCCAGATACATGAGCTGTTTGGCGATCATGTTGCCCGCCTCAAGATCGGGAGCAACGAGGATATCGGCCTGACCTGCGACGGCAGAGGTGATGCCTTTGGTCGCCACTGCCCGCATCGAAATCGCGTTGTCAAAAGCCAGCGGGCCGTCCAGCACACCGCCCTTGATCTGACCCCGGTCTGCCATCTTGCACAGGGCACCGGCCTCGACCGTCGATTGCAGCCGCGGGGTGATGGTTTCCACGGCAGAGAGCAGGGCGACTTTGGGCGCGTCGATCCCAATGGCATGGGCCAGGTCTATCGCGTTCTGGACGATGTCTGCCTTGGTCTGCAGGTCGGGGGCGATGTTGATCGCGGCATCGGTGATCAGCAACGGCTTGGGGTAGGTGGGCACGTCCATCACATAGACATGGCTCATCCGACGTTCGCTGCGCAGGCCGGTGGCCTTGGACACGACGGCGGACATGATTTCATCCGTGTGCAGCGCGCCTTTCATCAGGGCGCGGGCACGACCCTCACGAACCAGCGCCACGGCCCGTTCGGCAGAGGCGTGGCTGTGCGGGGTGTCGATGATTTCGAGCGCGCTGATGTCCAGTTCTGCTTTCTCTGCCACCGACCGGATGCGTGCCTCTGGGCCAACGAGAAGAGGAAGGATCAGACCCAGATCGAAGGTTTGCAAAGCGGCGTCCAGAGAGGTCGCATCGCAGGGGTGCACGACGGCCGTGGGTAGGGCAGGGTGCTTGCCCGCGGCCTCCAGCAGACGGTCATGCCCCGCTCCGCGCCGATGCATGACCAAGTCCGGCATGACAACGCGCGGGCGCCTGATCTTGTGGGTGGGTGCGAGGACGACGGCTTGCCCGGTGATGACGGGTTTTCCATCGCCGTTGGTGCAGATGCAATCCAGTGTCAGGCGCTTTTTTTCGGGGTCCTTTGCCGTGACTGTGACACGCACTGTCACGGTGTCGCCGATCCCAACCGGTTTGAGGAATTTCAGGGTCTGATCAAGGTAAATCGTGCCCGGTCCGGGCAATTGCGTGCCCAACACGTTCGAGATCAGAGCACCGCCCCACATGCCGTGAGCAATGACCTTGTGAAAGGCTTCTTCCTGGGCGAATTCCTGATCCACATGGGCGGGGTTCACATCGCCCGACACCACGGCAAAGGCATCGATATCCTGTGCGGTGAGGGTGCGGACCAAATCGGCGCTGTCGCCCACAACAATTTCATCGAAGGGACGGTTTTCGATGTAGCCCATACTGGGGGTGATGTCAGACGACATGGTGGCCTCCGTCGATATAGGCGGTGTTTCCGGTGACCGAGCGGGCAAAGTCCGAGACGAGGCAGGCAGCCATCGCGCCAACCTCTTCGATGGTGGTCAGTTGGTTCAGTGGTGCGCGTGTTTTCGCATCGTCAATCAGCGCGTCGAAATGATCGATGCCAGAGGCCGCACGGGTTTGCAGCGGGCCGGGGGACATGGCGTTGACGCGGATACGCTTGGTCCCCAACTCAACCGCAAGATAGCGGGTGGTTGCCTCGAGCGCGGCCTTGACCGGGCCCATGATGTTGTAGTTGTCCACGACCTTTTCAGCACCGTGATAGGACACCGTCAGGATCGTGCCGCCATCGGTCATCAGGGGTTCTGCCCGTTTGGCCAGCCGGATCAGAGAATGGACCGAAATGTCCATAGCCAGCCCGAACCCTTCCTTTGAGCAGTCGACGACCCGCCCGTGCAGGTCATCTCGGGGACAGAAGGCAATCGAATGGACAAGGAAATCGAGCCGGCCCCAGCGCGTCTGAATGGCGTCGAACACAGCATCCATCTGATCATCATCCGTGACGTCCAGCGGCATGAAGATATCTGCATCGACGGCTTGTGCGACGGGTTCTACGAATTTGCGGGATTTTTCGGTCTGATATGTCAGCGCCAGATCGGCTTGTGAGGCGCGAAAGGCCCTGGCACAGCCTGCAGCAATTGACTCTTCGTTGGCGACACCAACAACAAGTCCCTTCTTACCGGCCAGAAAGTCGGTGTTGGGCAGCATATCTTACTCCATTTTGACATAGGTTCCCGGCGCATCCGCCAACGCATTCTTGATTTTTGGAGGTTTGACCATTTTGCCGGACCGGTCGGACAACCATGCCGTCCAGGCGGGCCACCAGCTGCCTTGGTGCAGCTCGGCCACGTCGCACCAATCCTCGGGGCTCAGGGTGTTTTCATCGTCGCGGATGGTGTGGAGGCGGAAGTGGCGGCGAGGGTGGCCAGGTTTGGAAACGACCCCGGCATTGTGGCCGCCATTGGTCAGGGCAAAGGTGACGTCCGCATGGCCCAGATCGTGGATCTTGAAGACAGATTTCCACGGAGCGATATGGTCGGTTTCCGTGCCGACACCGAAGATCGGGACACGGATGTCGCGCAGCGAAACCGCACGTCCGTCCACGTGGTACCGTCCGGCAGCGAGGTCGTTGTTCAGGAACATCTGGCGCAGGTATTCGGAGTGCATCCGCGCAGGCATCCGGGTGCTGTCGGCGTTCCACGACATGAGGTCATTCATCGGCGGTTCGCCTTCGCCCAGCAGGTATTTGCGGACCATCTGCGACCAGATCAGATCGTTTGATCGCAGCATCTGGAAGGCGCTCATCATCTGGTCGGCTTCGAGGTAGCCCTGTTCGGCCATGACATCCTCGAGGAAGGACACCTTGCTTTCGTTGATGAACAGCATCAGTTCACCGGCCTCGCTGAAATCCGTTTGTGCGGCGAGCAGGGTGAGGCTGGCTAGCCGCGTGTCCTTGTCCCGGGCCATGCTGGCCGCAGCGACTGAGAGAAGCGTGCCGCCAAGGCAATAGCCGGTTCCGTGTACCTGTTGGGCGCCAGTTGCGTCTGTGATGTAATCAAGCGCTGCCATGGGCCCCTGATGGAGGTAATCGAGCATGCCGAGGTTTGCGTCTTCGGCGCCCGGATTGCGCCATGAGATTGCGAATACGGTGAACCCCTGTTCGGTCAGGTAGCGGATCATCGAGTTGTCCGGGCTGAGGTCGAGGATGTAGTATTTCATGATCCAGGCGGGCACGATCAGAACCGGTTCCTGATGTACCGTGTCGGTGCGCGGGGCGTATTGGATCAGCTCCATCAGGCGGTTGCGATAGACGACTTTGCCTTTGGTCACGGCAACGTCGCGTCCAACCACTTTCGTGGGTCGTTTGCGATCACCTTTCAGCCCTTTTTGCATGTCGGCAAAGGCGTGCGCTGCGCCGTCAATGAGGTTTTGCCCGCCTGTTTCAACGGTGCGTGCGATGGCTTCGGGGTTGGTGGCCAGAAAGTTGCTGGGTGACATGGCGTCCAGCATCTGGCGCATCATGAAGGTCATTTTTGCGTCATTTGCCGGGTTCAATCCCGGGACGTTCGATGTGGCCGCATCAAAGAAGTTTTCGGTCAGCAGGAACGCCTGCGCCCAAGCGGCGAAAGGCGGTTTGGTCCAGCCGGGGTCGGTGAACCGGCGGTCGCCTTTCTTGGGCTGGGCAGGCCAGTTCTCTGGTTCTGCTGGGCATCCATTGGCAATGAAGCTGAGCCAGTTTGTCCAATTGTCTCGCGCCTTGTTGGCGAGGGTCAGTCGCTTGTCCGGTGATGTCGCGAGATGCAGCGCCCAGTCGTTCCACATGTTGATCGTTGAAACGGGGGAGGTGCCGCGCGTCATTGTTGCGATGAGTTTGCGAAAGGTGTGGTCTGTGGAGGGTTCGGATGGTTGGTTGTTGAAGTCTTTCATCTTGCACACCTGCGGTTGTCGATCCTGCTCGCAGGTAAGAATGGCTGACCCACATCACAAGCATGCGACTGTCCAACCCGTAAGCGGGAATGTGCCGGTGGGTTTGTATGCCTGTTTGACGTTCAGGCGGGGTGGGAGGTGCACAAGAATTTATCGTTTTCCTGTGAATGTCGGGCCTTGAGGTAACCCATTAGGGTGCATCAGGGCGCTATCGGTACATCAGGAACACCTGAGTTTGCTTCAGGGCCGCTATTTCTAAGCAAAAAAGACGTTTATGGCAGAGGCTGACGGTGCCTGCTTGCTGGGTGTTTGGTTATTTCTGTTAGAAATCTGGTTAAGTTTGTTACGATGTTAGGGCATTGGAAAGACTCAGGGAATTCAGGTCCTTGAGGATTGTTAGCGTTCCTGATGTACCGAACATGTGTTCCCGATATACCGAACTAGCGTTCCTAATGTACCGAGTCGTGTGTTCCTGATGTACCGATAGAATGTTCCCGATGTACCGAGTCACCAGATCGGGTTGGCTTCGATGTACTTTTTTGCAAAGGCACGGAACGCTGCATTGGCGTTTTTGACCGGTTCGTCCTTTTTTTCCGCCCATTCGCGCCATGCGTTGAGGATATATTGGATGTCATATTCCGGGTTTGCGTGTTTGACTTCGGTCAGGACGGAGTGGGCGACGTCGAGGTTCAGCGCATTCGGTACATCGGGAACAGTCAGATCGTCGAATTTCGGCTGGAATCGCACAAGCGCCTGTTTTCCCTTGGTCTTGAACGGGGTGGAGACGGAGGAGGGGTCCACGATCTCGACATGGTAGTCGGGGATGGTGCCGGCCTCACAAATCTCGTTGATGCGGAACTTGAATTTCCGCTCGGTGTCGATGGAGCCGCATTTCTCGGCCAGGCGTTTGATGCCGATGTACCATTCGGGCTGGCGGCCCACGTGCTTGCGGGCCAGTTCGTAGAGGCGGCGCTCCAACCCTTTGGACAGGCGGAAGTAATCGCGGTTGATGGTCAGAACGCGGCGATCCTTGACGATGGCGTTGAACATCCAGCGGTTCATCGTGACTTCGACGGCGCCCATGACTTTTTGCCCACGGCGGTTCGTGCGTTCGATCACGCGCCAGTCTTCGATCCAGCCGAAACCGCGGCGTTCGCGTTCGTCGCCTGCGGTGATGTTGGTCAGGATGTTGGTGGAGCGGAGCCGGTCGAGCGCGTCGAGGAAAAGCTCGTAGGCGCGTTTTCCGGAGCTGCGGCCTGTGACCTTGAGGAAATCATAGGCGGAGAAGGTGATTGTGCGGTCTTGGATTGTGTTGGACGTGTCCGCGTCGAAGCGGCCGTTTTCGATCCGTTCATTTACCAATGATGTCAGGTAGATAAGGATGTCCTTGTCCCAGATCGTGGCGATCCCCTTGTGGCCCGGCTGGATCTCGATCTTGACCGTGCCATCGTCGAAAACGAAGGGCGTCATGCGCGGGCGCTTTTGCAGGGAGAAGAAGGGAAATTCCATCAGCGCACGCTCGTCTTTGACGGGCGCATCGGCGAGTTGGTCCAAGAAGAGGTCTACTTGTTTGTCTGACACGTCCGTTCCCGATGTACCGAATCTCGCGTGTTCCCGTTATACCGAGTTTTGTGTTCCCGATGTACCGATATTTTCAAGATGTTGCGGTAGCGGTGGATTTTGGCACAAGTCGCGTTTGAGCGCGTCGCCAAAAGGCGCGCTTAGTTTGATCCAACAGGTGTTTTTTGGGGCCGCACCTGACCGGGCGACCTGCCGAACCTTTTGGTGAAGGCCCGTGTGAAACTGGCGGGTTCCGCATAGCCGACACGCCACGACACCGTGTCCACATGCAGACCGGAGATCTCAAGGAGGTGATGGGCCCGCGACAGTCTTGCGTCGAGGTACAGCTCGCGGAAGCTGGTCTTTTCCTCGGACAACCGCCGACGCAAAGTGCGTTCCGTTGTGGCAAGCATCCCGGCGACCGTCTGGATGTTCAGGTCGTCTTCGATGTTGTCGAGGATCGTGTGTCTGACCTTTTGCGACCAGAGGTCCGGTTGCGCGTTCTGCTGTTCCAACAGGATCTGGCACTGGTCGACACAGTACTGGAACGTGGCCGGATCCGATTTTGGCAAAGGTTGGTCAAACAATGCGGAGGAAAAGGACAGGGCAAAGCCGGGACTTGCCCCTTTGACCGTCACGCCGATTGCGCTGGCGATATCCTGAACATAACGCGCATCGGTATAGGGCGTTTCCACAACCATGTCGTTGAAATTGGGCGCGTCCAACATTTCGCGAATGAAGTCCAAACTGATGACCGACTGGGCCTCGATCGCGAAGGTGTGGGCCTCAGGAGGCAGTTCTGTCATGTCCAGTTTGATAAGCACCCGATCACCACCGTCTTCCACCGTGTAGGTGGTCAGGCCGGTTGAGAGTTGCATGTAGTCGAGAGAGAGTTGGGCCGAGACCCGTAAAGTGGGCGCGGTAAGCAGGGCAAACCCGTAGACCCCGTAGGCAAAGGGGTGCAGCTTGCGGCCCGCCCTGGCACCCAGTCCGATGTCGTGCGGGGCGAGGCGAACGATGTTCCTGATCGTCTGAACCTCTTGCAGCCAAGTGACCTGGCTGTCTGTGCCGGTGAGATCCTGGCGCTGCAATCCGGTGTTTTTCAACACCTCTGCCGGATCAATGCCCATGTCCTGCGCAACGTCGCACACCGCCCGGATGCCTGTCGCAGTGCGCATGTTGGACAGCTTTCTCATATCCGGCAGGTATGTATTTGGCCGGAATTATCAAGCATCTGTCCGAAGATGCCATTTCTTCCATGTATAGTCTCTATATCATTGGAAAAGAATGATTTTTTGTGCGTCTCCTTCACATGTTGGGAGTGTTGCCCTGCGGGCAATGCTTTTGTTTTGGCCCGCGTGCGCGGGGTGAAAACGGGTCGCGCAGCGGACAAACACGAGGGTTCAAATGAAAACGGCACTTATCCCAACCGCCGCCGGGTTGACCGCGTTGGCGACGCCTGTTTTGGCAGATTTGGAATACAACTTGGGGTCCGGTGCGACCTTGACCTTTTATGGTCAACTGAACCCCGCCATCATCTCGGTCGATGATGGGCGGGACAGCGAAACCAACCTGCTGGACAATGATCTGTCGAACAGCCGGATTGGCCTGCGGTATTCAACGCCCTTCGGAAACAACACGTTCCAATTCCGGCTGGAGACGGGTCTTGGGCTGCCGAACTCATCCGAGGTGAGCCAAAGCGGATCGGATTACAGCCGCTTTACCCGCGATGACATCCGCCATTTCGACTTTTCGCTGGAGGGTGCCTGGGGCCAGGTTTCGCTGGGTCAGGGCAGCATGGCGGCCGATGGTGTCGCCGAGAATGACCTGTCCTATGTGGGCACTGCGCTGTATTCCTTTACCGCCGATGCCAACCCGAGCTTTCTGTTCCGGGATGGGTTTGACGTGCTGAGTGGCCCGGCCATCGGGGATACGACGGACAACTTCGATGGGTCGCGCCGTGGGCGCATCCGCTACGATTCACCCGATTTCTCGGGCTTCTCGTTCAGTGCGGCAGCGGGGGAGAACATCCTCGATCAGGAGGATGAGAACGAATATTACGACGTGGCCGTTTTCTATAATGCATCGATTGGCGGTGGTGCAGAGATGTCGGCCGGTCTGGCGTACCAGGAGCGCAACGGGACCGACAGTGATCGTTCTGACATTGTGGCGTCTGCGTCGGTTCTGCTGCAAAGCGGGCTGGGCTTTACCGCGGCCATTGGTGACCGCGATGACGATGCCAGCGGGGCCAGCGACCCGCGATACTACTATGCCAAGGTGAGTTACGAGGCCGATTGGTTGCCCATGGGTAAGACCGGCATCGGGCTGCACTACTGGGATGGTTCCGATTTCAACGTCGATGGGTCGGATTCGGATGTCTGGGGGATCGGTGTGGTGCAGGAGGTCAAAAGGCTGAACACCGATCTGTACCTGACCTACCAGGAATACGATTATTCAGACAGTACGGGTGATTTCCAAGACAACTCGACCATCGTTTTGGGTGCGTTGTGGAAGTTCTAACGCGCTGAAAACGCGGGATTGTGGGCGGTGTCCTGTCGCGCCGCCCGCGGTTTTTCGCCGTCCATCGCACAATAGGAAACACCGTTGACGCATATCAACGCGGCCCTGTTTTGGCTGCCTAGGCTGGGGTCAGCGTTCCAATCCGTCTTTGAAGGTCTGCCATAACTCCGGGGAAGTCATCGCGCCATGAAGCTGAAGTTTCCGACTGCCTACACCATCCTTTTTGCCCTGATTGCCCTTGTTGCGATTGCAACGTGGTTTGTGCCTGCCGGTGAGTATGAGCGTGTCGCCAATGAGGCGCTGGGGCGGGATGTGCCGGTGCCGGGAACCTATGAGACCGTGGAGCCGAACCCGCAGGGGATCATTGATGTGTTTCTTGCGCCCATCGCCGGGTTTTATGACCCCGGCAGCTATGAGGCGCAGGCGATTGACGTGTCGCTGTTTGTTCTTGTGATTGGCGGGTTCCTGGCTGTTGTGACCAAGACTGGTGCCATTGATGCCGGGATTGGGACCGCCATGCGCCGCCTGAAGGGCCGCGAGAAGTGGATGATCCCGATCATGATGGCGCTGTTTGCCGCCGGGGGCACGATCTATGGCATGGCGGAGGAGTCGCTGGCCTTTTATGCCCTGATCATCCCGGTGATGATCGCTGCTGGATACGATGCGCTGACCGGTGTGGCCATCATCATGTTGGGCGCCGGTGTCGGCACGCTTGGGTCCACCATCAACCCCTTTGCCACCGTTATTGCATCGGACGCGGCGGGTGTGCCGTTCACCGACGGCATCAATCTGCGGCTGGCGCTGTTGGGGGCCTGTTGGCTGGCCTGCGTGGGGTACGTCATGCGTTACGCCGCGCGGGTGCGTGCAGAGCCCGGGCGATCTGTCGTTGCTGATCTAGAAGAAACAAACAAAGCGCATTTCCTGAAAGCCTCGATCGGTGACGAGATTGAGTTCACGGGCCGTCACAAGATCATCCTGGTCGTTTTTGCCGCAAGTTTTGGTGTGATGATCTGGGGTGTGTCCGCGGGTGGCTGGTGGATGGCCGAGATGTCGGCGCTGTTTCTGGTCGCTGCGTTGATCATTGGTGTGATCGACTGGATGGGGGAGGAGACGTTTGTCACCACCTTTGTCGATGGCGCCCGCGACCTGTTGGGCGTGGCGCTGATCATCGGGATCGCGCGCGGCATCGTTGTGGTCATGGATGCGGGCAACATGACCGACACCGTCCTGTTCTGGGCCGAAGGGGCCGTGGAGGGGCTGGGCGAGGTTGCGTTCATCAACACCATGTTCGGCTTGCAGGCAGGCCTGTCCTTTCTGGTGCCGTCGTCGTCAGGGTTGGCGGTGTTGACCATGCCGATCATGGCACCGCTTGGCGATTTTTCGGGCGTCGAACGGTCACTGGTCGTGACGGCCTACCAATCGGCGAGCGGGCTGGTGAACCTGATCACCCCGACCTCTGCCGTGGTGATGGGCGGGCTTGCGCTGGGGCGGGTGCCCTATGACCGCTGGATTCGGTTCATGGTGCCACTGCTGATCCTGCTGAGTGCGATCATCATGGTAGGTCTTAGCATCGCGACCATGGGCTGAACCTGTGACCGAAGCGCCGCATATCGCTGCCCAAGGGGCGGGGAGGGGGGCTGGTCTGGGTCTGGTTGCCTGCACGGCGCTAGTCGTGGGCAACATGATCGGGTCGGGTATCTTTCTGTTGCCGTCTGCGTTGGCAGCGTATGGTTCCATTTCACTGGCGGGGTGGCTGGTCACGGCGGTGGGGGCGCTGGTGCTGGCGCTGATCTTTGGGCGGTTGGCGCGGATCGCGCCGCGCACGGGTGGACCATACGCTTACGCACGGGATGGGTTTGGTGACTTTGCCGGGTTCCTCGTGGCGTGGGGGTACTGGATCGCGCTGTGGTCCGGCAATGCCGCCATTGCCGTGGCCTTTGCTGGCTATCTTGGCTTTCTGTTGCCGGACATCGGGGCGAGCCCGCTTGCCAGCGTGGCAGCGGCGCTTGGGGCGATCTGGCTGCTGACATGGCTGAACATCCGGGGCGTGCGGGAGGCGGGCATTGTCCAGATCCTGACCACGGGCATGAAGCTGTTTCCGCTTCTGGCGCTGATTGTGCTGGGCGTGGCGTACATTGATCCGGGCAACTTCACGCCGGTGAACACCAGTGAGGTTGGCGCGCTGTCGGCCATTTCGGCCTGTGCAGCCCTAACGCTGTGGGCGTTTCTGGGGCTTGAATCCGCGACCGTGCCTGCGGGTGATGTGGCGGACCCCGAACGAACCATTCCGTTGGCAACTATCGTCGGCACGGCCCTCACTGCCCTTGTTTATATCGGTGTCACCGTCGTGGCCCTGGGCGTCATCCCATCCGCCGAATTGGTGGGGTCGAACGCGCCGCTTGCCTTGGTGGCCGGGGCGATCTGGGGTGCGGGTGGAGCGATGTTCATTGCTTTGGGCGCGTGCGTGTCGACCTTTGGCACGTTGAACGGATTTACCCTGCTGACCGGGCAGGTTCCGTTGGGTGCGGCGCAGGATGGCGTATTCCCCAAAGCCTTTGCCCGTCTTAGCACCACCGGCACGCCGGCCTTTGGTCTGGTTGTCTCGAACGTGCTGGCCAGCGGTCTGATCCTGATGAGTTTCAGCGAAAATCTTGCCGAGCAGTTCGAGTTCATTGTCCTGCTGGCGACCCTGTCGACGTTGTTTCCCTACCTCCTTTGCGCGC
>NZ_CANMBJ010000002.1 GCF_947496075.1 uncultured Tateyamaria sp. | reverse complement strand
GCAACGCCAAAATGCCGGTGATCACCATGGATCCCGTCGTGATCAAGGACCGGTTCATGAAAGCGGTCACGGCCTGACCTGTCGAATTGTTCCCGGTTGCAACATGTGACCGGGGACGCTCTTTAACGTCAAATTCATTGGCGCGCTTTTACCGTCGTTACCAAACTAAAAGGTAGTGGCGGTCAAACCGGTATGCGGCGAACACAGGCGATGAATACGCACATGGATGTCCTGTCTGCACGTCCTTACATCTCGCACTGTCTGAACGTTCTCTCGCGGCACGGTTTGCGCGGCACCGTTTTGGTGCACGTCTTCTCGATTTTGTTCTGCAGGGTCGGCTGCGGACTTTTTACGTGTCCTTGCCGCGACCTGACTGCAGGGCTGGTGACTGCGCGGATCGCACATGCCTTCGAAAACGAACGCAACTTGCATCGGATCAGCCATGGCATACGCGTGTTGCCGATGTCCGGCAGGCAAACCATGTGATGCGGCAAACGCTTTTTATAACACAGGGCGAGTATGCAACTGGCTCCGGGCCTGACATTGTTATCTCGACGCTTTTGGGATCCTGTGTTGCCTGCTGTTTGTGGGATCCTGTGACGCGCATCGGCGGTATGAACCATATGCTGCTTGCTGTGTCCGGAGGGGGCGACACAAGCTGTGCGTTGTCCGGTATCAATGCGATGGAAGTGTTGATCAACGACCTTGTCAAACTGGGTGCGGTGCGCGGTCGGTTGCGAGCAAAGGTGTTTGGTGGTGCCCGGATGATTTCGGGTTTTTCAGACATCGGAGCAAAGAATGCAGCTTTCACGCTGTCCTATCTTGGGCAAGAGGGCATCCCACTGATCACGCAGTCATTGGGAGGGAACAGCGCCAGGAATCTGCGCTTTTGGCCAGGTATTGGCCGCGCCATGCAAAAGATGACAAATGCCCCGGTACGGGATATGGCGTTTGCTGTACCGGGGGGAAATGGGGTCGAACTGTTCTGAAGCAGATCGTTTAAAAAGACTGGCTAGAATAGCTCGACAGAACCAGGTGGGGTGTCCTGATCATGAGGGTTGTCTGGATCCAGAATTGACCGCGTCTTGGCCAATTGCAGGTGTCTTGCAGAAGACGCGGCGACATGCGGCGTTGTCGCAAGTACACTGCAAACGACAACGAGATCCTGTAGAGACTGTGAAATTCGGTCGATGCTTTGCAATTGCAATATCTGATGTGTCGTCAGGGTGGTGCGAGATTGATCTGCCACCTCCGATACAATTTCGGAAACAGTCAACATGTCATCGCTTATCTCTGCAAGAACGCTTGCCATCCGCGATAATGCACGATTGCTTCGCACTGCATTTGAATTGGTCTGTGCCATTAGAAACGGTTGACCTCGGACTGAAGATGACTCTGTAAAATACTGGAAATAAATATTTTTTTTGTGTAATTGTTTATTTCAAGCTGCTGTTCCTGATCATGAGCATTTTGTACGACGCGTCCGGCAACCAAAGTGAAACCAATATCTTGTGTGCAGGATTGGCTTTGCAACGTTTGGGGCCGCTTCACCTTTGTCACCCTTGATATGTTGTAGGCTGAAGCGGCAAGCTGAACTGGTGCCATCGCAAGCAAGATCGATGTCGTCAACCCGTGTACTCGGCTGGAGATGCAGCGTTTCGCCTGGGCGCCAACAGTTTCTACACACGCGTCAAACCTTGCGGATGCATCGTCAACAACCATGATCTGTATTTGCCCCCTGAGTGCCATCCGCATGTCCTACTTGCTCCAATCGAATGCGTCGTCGCACTTGATGTAAGTCGTTGGCCCGGCGGAGCGGAAACCATAGGCGTTCGGGGACAGGATGCGTTCTGAATGCCCGAGAAAAAGTAAACCGGCAGTGGACAGAGCGGACTTGAAGCGTGGCCATAGCTGCGCCTGTTTTGACTGATCGAAATAGATCATGACATTTCTGCAAAAGATGGCATCAAACGCAAATTGCATGGGCCAGTCGTCAAACAGGTTGAGTTCTTTGACCGAGACAACTTGGGTCAATACATCAGACATTCTTCGGCGTGACTGGCTGTCGCCACAAGCGATTGTGAACGTATTAAGGTCATCTTCAGAAACGCCATTCAATTCCGAAGTATTGAATTCTGCACTGCGGGCTTGGGTAATGACTTGAGGATCGAGATCTGTGCCTAGGATCTTGAAGTTCGCTGTGGCCAGTGCCGGTTCCAAACGCAGCAGATGCATCGCGATCGAATAAGGTTCTTGTCCCTTTGAGCACCCCGCAGACCAGATGCGAATACGTTCATGTCGTTCAATGCGTTGTCTGAACATTGGCATGAGCCGGTCGCTAAGCATCTTAAAGTGATGAGCCTCCCGGAAGAACTGGGACACATTGGTGGTCAGGGCAGAGATCATGAAACGGCGTTCACTTGCTCCGTCTTCTGATGCGACATGATCTGCGTACGCCGAAAAGGCATCAAGGTTGAGCGCGCGTAGTCGATGCCTGAGCCGGGACTGAACCATCAGCTTTTTCTCGCGCACCAACTTGATCCCAGACTCGCGATAGGCCAATCCGGCAATCGCATCGAACTGCTCGTCGTTCAACTGGGGCAGATCTGGTGATTGACGCATCAAGCGGCGTCACTTTCCGGCAGTGCGATGACGTATGGCAAGTCCAGAACGCGTATCATGCGATTGTCCAACAGCGTTATCGCTGCGATGACGTTTCGACCGTTCTGTACGGCGGCATCTGGTGGAGTCTGCATGTCCTTGGGGTCAAGTGTCACGATATCCGAGACAGCATCTACCAATAGACCGATTGTTGATCCCTCGTTCTGGACCACAACGATGACGCTTCGGTCGTCCTGATCACATTTGGGCAACCCCAAACGTTCGGCCAGGTCCATGATCGGAAGCACAGTGCCCCGCAAGTTGATGACGCCGCGCATGAAGCTGGGCGCGAGTGGCATTGGGGTTGCGCGCGTCCAACCACGAATTTCGCGAACGGTCATTATGTCAAGCGCATACTCCTGATCCCTTAGTTTAAAGGTCAACAACTCCCTTTGCTTGGTTGTTTCAGTTGTGCTCATGTTTGGGGTTCCAATCTCGCACGCTTGGGGGCGGGGCTTTTGATCGTGTTGGTAACGATGTCTGCGGGATCGAGGATCAACGCCACTTGGCCATCCCCCAAAATCGTCGCGGCGGCGATTCCCGGTGGGCGGCAACAGCTGTCATCAAGTCCTTTGATGACGACCTGTCGCTGGTCGTGAACCTCATCCACGAGCAACGCAACCTGCGATTCATCCTCTAACATCAGAAGCATCGCTATGCGGTCATTGACCGTGTCACAGGGTGGCCGATAGCCAAGTGCTGCACCCAAATCAAACAGTGGCACAAAGCCATCGCGCACACGAACGACAAAATGGCCCGGTTGGATTTGTTCCAGTAAACTGTCTGATAGCGTGAGCGTCTCGGACACAGTATTCAACGGTAAAACGAGGGTTTCGCCTGCTACATCTATGACCATACCGTCCAGTACAGCCAAGGTCAGTGGAAGGGATATGCTGAATGTCGTTCCAGCGTTGGGTGTGGATCCGATTGTGACACGGCCACCCAGGCGATGGATGGCAGTGCGCACCACATCCATGCCAACCCCACGCCCTGAAAGGTCAGATACATCTGGTGCCGTGGAAAAACCTGGCAAAAATAGAAGCGTGTCAATTTCTGCGTCCGTCATGGCCACATCTTCCGCGACAAGACCCTTTTCGACCGCGGTTCTAAGAACCTTATCCCGGTCAATACCTTGTCCATCATCTGAAATCTGGATCAGGACGCGGCCAGACCTGTGCGCTGCGCTTAACCGGATTTCACCACGTGCAGGCTTGTTGTGCGCAAGACGTACGTCCGAGGGTTCAAGTCCGTGATCAACTGCATTGCGGATCATGTGGGTTAGCGGCTCGACCAATTGTTCGATGACCGTTTTGTCGACTTCGGTTGCCTCTCCAACGGTGACCAACCGCACGTCTTTGCTGACAGATGCCGACGCCTCGCGCACAATGCGTGCCATGCGTTGAAACAGTGATTTTACAGGCTGTGCTCTGATCATCATGACACTGTCCTGAATATCTCGGGTCAGGCGTTGGAATTCTTCGAGCCCGTACATGGCGTCAGAGTGGGGTGACACCCCTGCGGTTTGCAGGCTTTGGGCCAGCATCGACTGATTGATCACCAACTCACCGACCAGATTTGCGAGACGTTCGACCCTGTCTATATCGACGCGTACAACAGACTTACTTGGTGTGGGGGACGCGGTGCGCTGATCATCTGTTCTGGGCCGGATGGTGGTCCCAGAACCCGTTTCCTGGCATTGTGAGCGGACTGAGATTTTCATCCTGCACAGGCCATGGGCGAATTCGAGATGGGACGCGACACCTGCTTCATCAACATCAGTCGTCAGAACCAGTGACCAGCTTAGGTAAGTCTTGTCTGGTATCAGCTGATCAAGTGCGGGCAGGCGACTTGAGTCGCATTGGACTTTGATTTCACCAAGGGTCGCCAAGCGGTTGATAACATCCGAAACCTCGTGCCCTGTTTCGAAGAAGCCAGGCTCGGGTTCGAAGAAAATATTGTACTCCACGTAATGCTTGGACGGGTCCTCGCCAATCACAGCATCACTGGATTCTATTTCAACTGGTTCGCATTCATTGTCGTTCGCGTCTTTTTCCTGCGACGCTTGGCTGACCTGCACATTCAATTCGCGCAGTATTGCCTCGGCTTCTGATTTCGGATGGTCGAGATCATTTCGACATGCGCGCACCAAGTCCGATAGGTGATCTGATGCGCGAAAGAATACGTCCAGCAAGCCGGGAGTGGTACGCGCTTTACCTGCGCGGATGCTGTCCAGCGCAGTCTCAAACTGGTGTGCAAACTGCACCAGCGCCTCGAACCCAAAAGCGCCCGCACCTCCTTTGATCGAGTGGACGGCACGGAACACGACATGAATTGTCTCTTCATCATGCCTGCCGTCATCAAGGGCCTGCAGTCCATCCTGCAATGCCTCAAGCAACTCCTCGCACTCGACAAAAAAGGAAGCGCGAATTTCAGCCATGGGGTCCGCAGACGTCATCGTCCTGCTATCCAGCCACCATTTGCAACGCTTTCACCAGTTTCGCCGGGTCAAAGGGTTTGACGATCCACCCGGTGGCGCCCGCATTGCGCGCACGCATCTTCATCTCTGGGGCTGCTTCTGTCGTGAGGACAAGGATCGGTGTCGTCTTGTGTTGACCACAGTCACGAACAGCATCGATGAAGCCGAACCCGTCCATACGAGGCATGTTGATGTCGGTTATGATGACATCCGGATCGATGGCCTCCAGGACTTCTGTACCATGAACGCCATCTTCGGCGGTATGGACGATGAACCCCGCAGGTTCCAACGCGAAACGTATCATGTCACGCATTGTGCGGCTGTCATCAACAGCAAGAATTTCAAGATTCATTTGTCTTCCTCCTGCTGTGTCAGCTCCATAAGTCCCATGGCTGACAGTTCATCGTGGACAGCGTTCTGCACGTGCAGAACGCAAAAGGATGTATTGTTTTCGACGGCCCTGCGCCGCGCACTGAGCAACACTTGTGCCCCCAACGCCCCAATGTGCGAGGTGTCTTGAGCGTCAAGAAGGACATCACTGCCCGACGGGTGCGCCAACAGTTGCGACAGCAGATCGGGTGCAGATGCAGCGTCCAAACATTTGGGCAGTGGGATTGGGTCAGCCATGACGTGCACGGCAAGTTGCACCATTTTGATGGCTCATCCGGTCCCTCCTGATCGCAAAACGTAAGGAGTGTCTACCGGACGGTCTGTTAAAAGCGCGTTACTGAAGCTGTGCTTTGCGGGTACATGGGCGTCAAAAGAAAGACCGCCCAGGGCAATGGCACCGGGCGGTCCTTGTTAACGTTGTCCAATCAGAATTTAGCCGCGGCGGCGGCGTCCGCCGGCCCGCCCACCGCGTCCGCGGGCTTCTTCGCCCGCTTTTGGTGCAACGCGGTTGAACTTAATCCATGCACCGCCACCTTCGTCATTGTTGGTCAGGAAATTGGCTGCACGGATGGCTTCCATTTCCTTGCCTGCGCGCGGCTTTGTCGATCCCATTCCAAACATCTGGACGAACGCTTCGTCGTCCATCCCGTCGGGCAAGGCGATGCCTGCTGCCTCAACTTCGGCCCGCTTTTCGGCTATTTTTGTGGGCCCGACCGGTAGCGCCACGGGGTTCATGATAGCGGATGTCATGCCAGCGCCCATCGCCATGGGCAAGAAGGCATTGTTAATGCCATGCCGGTTTGGCAGACCGAATGAGATATTGGATGCGCCGCATGTCGTGTTCACACCCAGTTCTTCGCGCAGACGCCGCACAAGGGTAAAGACTTGCAGTCCAGCAGTGCCCATTGCACCGATGGGCATCACCAGCGGGTCGACGACAATGTCATAGGCAGGAATACCAAAGTCAGCTGCGCGTTCCACAATCTTCTTGGCCACAGCAAATCGAACATCGGGATCCTCGGAAATACCGGTGTCATCATTGGAAATGGCGACAACTGGCACGTTGTACTTCTTGACCAGCGGTAGAACGAGTTCCAGTCGTTCTTCTTCACCGGTCACGGAGTTCAGAAGCGGGCGACCTTCTGCGGCGGCCAGCCCGTTCTCCAACGCACCGGGAACGGAACTATCGATGCAAAGCGGGCAGTCTGTCACGGCCTGGACACGCTCCACCAACTGCCTCATCAGCTCAGGCTCAACAAAGTTGTTGTCTGCATACCGCGGATCTTCGGCCATCTTGTTCGAGAAGACGGCACCAGAATTGATGTCGAGTACCGTGGCACCAGCCGCAACCTGCGCTGCAGCATCCGCTTCGACCCGCGAGAAATCACCTCGCTCCAGTTCTTCGTTCAGGATTTTACGGCCTGTTGGATTGATCCGTTCACCGATTACGCAGAACGGTTGGTCAAAGCCAATCAGCGCGGTTTTGGTTTTGGATTCGATGACGGTGCGGGTCATGGGCGCGGCCTTTGTGCGTTGGTTTTGCGAAGTGTTGTTCCGATTCCCGTACTGGCGCACAGGTCAAAACGACATCCCACCGGTTGGAAAAGACACCTATCGCGCACGGGGCTGGTACGCGAGGGGGCAGGGCATGAAACCTTTTCAGGACAGTTATGAGTGATATTAGCCCAAGGCCGCAGGCACAGCCGACGCGCCGCCGTTTTCTATCGCCCAATTGGCATTCGTTTTGATCCCGCCAAGAGGAAAGAAATGCACGTGCGTCACATTGAAATCTGGGTTCGCAGCCTTGTGTGCGGCCAACTCTGACACGACCTCGGTGGGTTCGAATGGCAGCAGCAACTTGGTCACGTCTTTGGCGCGGCGCTGCAGTACACGCAACGATGGTCCAACGCCGCACGCAATTGCGAATTTGATCATGGTCTGCAGCTTGGCTGGTCCCGCAATCCCGATATGGATGGGCAGGTCAACACCCGCTGCCTTGAGGTTGTCCGCCCATGTGATGATTGGTCCGGCCTCAAAGGCAAACTGCGTCGCGATGGCCATTCTCGCATCGGTGCGCTCGGAGAATTTCTGTTTCCATGCAAGAGCTTCATCGACGACCTCCATCCCACCATCGGGATCAATATCCCTGTTGCCTTCGGGATGTCCTGCCACGTGCAAGTTCTTGAATCCGGCCGCGTCGAACGCACCACTTTCCATCAGCTGCATTGAGCTGTGATAGTCACCATGAGGCTTGTCCACACCGCCTGCCAAAAGCAGCGCCTGATCGACATTTGCCTCGCCCTGGTACCGAGCGATCCAGTCCTTCAATGTCGCCTCGTCCTTGATGATGCGCGCGGGGAAGTGCGGCATAACCGGAAAGCCTTCGGCATTCAGGCGCTTGGCGGTGGCCACCATATCTTCGATTGGCGTGCCTTCGATGTGTGCGATGTAAACGCGGGTACCTGCGGGCAGGATGGCGCGAAAATCATCAACCTTCTGGGATGTGCGCGGCATCACCTCAATGGAATAGCCTTGAAGGAACGCCTCTACCTCGGGCGAGAGGGTGCCGGCCACTGGACCGTCGTCACGTTTGAAGTTCAGCAATGCCATTGTGGCACCTCCCTGTGCTGGGGCGCTATGCCCATCCCTCGTTGTCAATCAGCGCCTTGATCCGCGCTTGGTCGTATTCGGTCTCGAGCCTTACAGCTTCACGTTCCGCAACTTCGGCGGGATCGCCATCGACGGTGTAAGGGTCCGCTTTGCGCCATTCAGCCAAATACGCATCGGCGTCCTTGGCGTTCACTTTCATTGCCGCGCGGTCGATGGCCTGTTCGAACCGTTCCGCAAGCTGGCGCTTGGAGCCACGACGCCCTTTGCCCACGATCACTTGGGCAGGGATGTCGCGCCAATAAACGATTGTGACGTCCGGCATGTGATTCCTCCGCGTGTCTTTTGCCCTAATACGCGACGATTTAGAGTATCTGAGGCTCAATTTCGACAAAGGACGCTACCGTTGCGACGTCGTGATTGGTGAGTCTGATTTGCAACAATCCCGCACTTTCAATTCGAAAGCCGTTTGGGCGTGCCGAAGCTTGGTTAAGATGGCCCTAACAAGACAAAAAAAGTCGGGCAGGAAATCATGGTTATTCGGGTCGATTCCCATCGGCTGGCCTATATGGCTGTGCCAAAGGCGGCGTGTTCATCGGTCAAGGCAGCACTGGCTGCAATTGATCCACTTCAAGCGGAAAACAACGCAAGCGCGTTCAAGCAGCAGCAAGTGCATGCCATTTATCCAACAGTACGGTTTCGCCCGCATCGCTGGAGTATTCTGGAAAATCATTATTGCTTCACGGTCGTACGTGACCCTTTGAAGCGACTGCTTGCAGTGTACACCAACCGCGTCGAAGGATTGGGTATTCTAAGTCACAGCCCGAAAATTCGCCGGGGCAGGGTGCATCTGCCCACTGAACCGGATCCAGATTACTTTTTTCAAAACCTGAGCGCCTATATTGCGACCTCTTCGGATATCAAACACCATGCCTTGCCGACCGAGCTGTTCACCGGCGCGGATTGGTCTGTCTACGATCGTGTCTTTCGTACAAGTGAAATGGATGATCTTGGCGTTGCGTTGAGCGAACACACAAGGCGAGACGTCGTTATTCCACATTTCAACTCAAGTGATCGGCGCCTGCAGCTGAGCGATCTGTCCCCGCAAACACAACGTGTTCTGGGTGTGCTGCTGGAAGAAGAGTATGCGCATCTTGCACCATTTTTCGACAATCCCTTTCATCAGCCACGGATGCATGCAGTCGCGTGATCAAGTCACTTGCGCGAACAGGTTGCACGACATATCGTCGTCTCAACTCGATATGAAAGGCGCAGAATATGGCGCCACAGCGTCCCCGAGGTGCGGGCGCGACAAAGACGAAAGGCACCCGACCGGGGGCCATGCCCGTGCCGCGTGCTCCTGGATCGCCCGAGCTTTATGCCGCGCTTGATCTGGGCACGAACAGTTGTCGCATGTTGATAGCCGAGCCAAAGGGCGCGGGCTTTCAGGTCGTGGACAGCTTCTCAAAATCTGTTCAACTTGGTCTTGGCCTAGAGAAATCCGGCAAGCTGTCGCGTGGATCCATGTCGCGGACCGTGCAAGCCATGCGGATTTGCCAGCAGAAGTTAAAGCGACACCAGGTCAGACGGATGCGCCTTGTCGCCACAGAAGCGTGCCGTAGAGCCCTGAATGCAAAGGATTTTGTTCAGCGCGTTCAACGCGAGACCGGGTTGCGGCTGGACATTATCGAACCCGAGGAAGAGGCGCGGCTGGCCGTTGTATCCTGCGCGCCATTGGTCAGCCCCAAGACAGAAAACCTTTTGGTCGTTGATATTGGAGGCGGGTCGACCGAGTTGGTCTGGCTTGATTTGTCTCAGGTTCCGCGCGCTGATCGTCCGCAGTCCATCATGCGGCTGCATTCGGGCTTTGAACAAGTTGCGTCAGATATGCCCGAGGCACGTGTCGTAGATTGGATAAGTGTTCCCTTGGGTGTCGCAACATTGCGCGAACAGTTTAATGACGTGGATGACGATGCTGCGCGATTTGCGCTGATGAGTTGGTTTTTCGAAGAGAACCTGGCCGATTTCTCGCCCTACCACGCGACAGAGCCAACCGAGCGTTTCCAGATCATCGGCACCTCCGGTACAGTGACCACCGTCGCGGCCTCGCATCTTGGTCTGAAGCGATATGACCGGACAAAGGTGGACGGTCTGCGCATGACGTCGGATCAGATCGACAAGGTTATTCGATCCTATCTGGCTCTGGGTCCCGGAGGGCGGCGTGCCGATCCCCGTATCGGATCGGACCGGCACGCCCTGATCATGTCTGGTGCGGCGATCCTTCAGGCCTTGATGCGCTGCTGGCCAACCAACCGACTGTCCGTTGCCGATCGTGGATTGCGGGAGGGGCTACTGTACGCGCAGATGAGCGCGGACGGTGTATTGGAAGATCAGCGGGTTTGACAGCAGCGGGGCCAACACAAGGCGATCCACAATATCAATGAGCTTTGCTGACGACACTTGCCATGCGCTCTGCATCAGATGGGGGACGGTCTGCATGACCACACTCAGTTCGAATAAGAAGATGCAGGACCGAGCGATCAGTGCTATCGGCAACGCACATTGCGGAAATTGGCAGGGGACACATGCATTTCCGCATGATCCACCCTATATTCGCGATCTCTTGTAGCGGATCATTTTGCACAAACCGCTGGCGTGAAATTGAAAGGTGGCAACGTGACCAAGACCCCGACAGGCAAGAATACATCAGGGCGCGGGCAGCGTGACCTGAAGGTCAAGGTCAAGAGTGCTCGCGGGCGCAAGTTGTCGTCGACCCGCTGGTTGCAGCGCCAACTCAACGACCCTTATGTAAAGCGGGCCCAAGCGGAGGGGTATCGCGGGCGTGCCGCGTTCAAGATCATGGAACTGGACGACAAGTACCGCTTCTTGGTGCCTGGTGCCCGAGTTGTAGATTTGGGAGCGGCCCCGGGCGGCTGGTGCCAGGTTGCGGTCAAACGCGTGAACGCGCTGGGTGAAAAATCAGGCAAGGCTGTCGGAACAATCCTCGGGGTCGATCTGCAAGAAATGGAGCCGATTGCGGGGTGCGAGTTGCACCAATTGGACTTCATGGAAGATGATGCCGATCTGAAGGTCAAAGACTGGTTGGGTGGCAAGGCAGATGTGGTCATGTCCGACATGGCCGCCGCGTCCTCGGGCCACAAACAAACCGATCACCTGCGCATTATCTCCCTATGCGAGGCGGCCGCTTACTTCGCCTTTGATGTCCTGGATGATAGTGGGACATTTGTCGCCAAGGTTCTGGCAGGCGGGGCAGAGGGCAGCCTTCAAAAGCTGCTCAAGCAACGTTTTGACAAGGTGGCCAACGTTAAACCACCTGCCTCGCGCGCGGATAGTTCGGAGAAATTCGTTGTTGCGACGGGTTTCCGCAGTGACAGCGCGTAACAGGTGTCCAGCACAGTCAAGCCGCCCCGCCTCAGCAATGCATTTGGCTTAGATTGACAGCCGTGCAGCGTGCGTGCCTCGTTCACGATACGGCGTCGTGTCGTAGTGCGACCGATAGCATTTCGAAAAATGTGACGGTGAGGCAAATCCACACGCCAAGGCCACGTTAATGACGCTCATGTCGGTTTGCATCAACAGGTTGCGGGCCTTTTGCAAGCGCAGTTCCATGTAGTACCGCTTGGGGCTCCGGTTCAGGTAGCGGCGAAACAGACGCTCAAGCTGCCGTGTCGACATGCCGACATCCTTGGCCAGAATGGAGGGGCTGATCGGCTCCTCGATATTCTGCTCCATGATCTGGATAACTTGGCTCAGCTTCGGATGCCGGACACCAATACGCGTCGGCACGGACAAGCGTTGGGTGTCCTGATCTGTGCGGATCGAGGAATAAATCAACTGGTCTGCAACGGCGTTGGCCAATTCCTCCCCATGGTCATCGGCAATCAGTTTCAACATCAGATCGATGGATGATGTCCCGCCTGCCGTCGTCAAACGTTTTTCATCGATGACAAAGACCGATTTGGTCAGTTCGACCTCCTGAAACTCTTCCGCAAAACTGTCCTGGTTTTCCCAGTGAATCGTTGCTTTCTTGCCGTCCAACAGACCGGCTTTCGCCAGCGAATACGCTGCCGTGCACAGACCGGCCATCTGGATCCCTTTCCGGGCTTCCCGGCGCATCCAGCTCAGCAGACGCTTTGTCGTCGCAGCTTGAACGTCGATACCGCCGCAAATCATGACCACGTCATCGCGGGTCAACTCATCCAGATCACCGTCCAGTTGGAAAGCCGGCCCCGCAGAGCAGTGCGCGACGTCTCCACCTTCTCCGACAATCCTCCATCTATAAAGCTCACGACCAGCCATACGGTTGGCGATGCGCAGACTTTCCAAAGCGGCCGAGAAGCAAAGCAGGGTGAAGTTGTCGAGCAGTACAAACACAAAACGTTTGGGCTTGGCAACTTCCTGAGGCGGGCGAGAGAACGACATCGCTGCGAGTGTCCTGTTATTATTGCCGGGCGTCGTGACCCGGAGATTTCGTCAGCCTGACCACGGCGGAAACGCCACGTCAAGAGGGCGCATTTGTGATATGGTGTCCTTCCAATAGCTTTTGTATAGAAGGCTCCGGTCATGAGACCGCTAACAGCTTTTGCGGAGAGACAAGATGAGCGATTGGACGAAATCTGACTGGCGCGCCAAGCCCCGGATCCAGATGCCCGATTACACCGATACTGCGGCCCTGAACGCGGTTGAGGCGCAGCTTGCAAAGTATCCTCCGCTGGTGTTTGCAGGCGAGGCGCGGCGGCTAAAGGCCCATCTCGCCGATGCGTCCCGTGGTGATGCGTTCCTACTGCAAGGTGGCGATTGCGCTGAGGCGTTTGATCAGTTCAGCGCCGACAGCATCCGGGACACGTTCAAAGTCATGTTGCAGATGGCAATGGTGCTCACCTACGGTGCCAAAGTGCCGGTGATCAAGTTGGGCCGCATGGCTGGCCAGTTTGCCAAGCCGCGCTCTGCCCCGACAGAGGTGGTGGATGGCGTGGAGCTGCCCAGCTACCGCGGCGACATAATTAATGAGCTGGACTTCACTCCAGAGGCGCGTATTCCGAACCCACGGAAGATGCTGCAGGCCTACACTCAGGCAGCGGCCACGCTGAACCTGCTGCGTGCGTTCTCGACCGGTGGCTTTGCTGACATGAACATGGTGCACTCATGGACTTTGGGCTTTGCCGATGGGGCAGGAGCAGAAAAGTACCGCGAAATCTCAGCCCGCATTCAGGATACCATCGACTTCATGGCCGCGGCTGGCATTGATGCCGATACCACGCATGAATTTTCGTCCGTCGAATTTTACACCAGCCATGAGTCGCTGCTGCTTGAGTATGAAGAAGCGCTGACGCGGATCGACTCAACCAGTGGCAAATGGCTGGCTGGTTCCGGTCACATGATCTGGATCGGCGACCGTACGCGGCAGCCCGATGGTGCACATGTCGAGTTTGCGCGTGGTGTTCAGAACCCCATCGGTTTGAAATGTGGGCCCAGCATGACAACCGAAGACCTGAAGGTGCTTCTGACCAAGCTGAACCCAGAAAACGAGGCCGGCCGTTTGACCCTGATTGCACGCTTTGGCGCAGGATCGGTGGGTGAACACCTGCCGCGTCTGATCAACACTGTCCGCGAAGAAGGCGCAGAAGTGGTTTGGGTGTGCGACGCGATGCACGGCAACACGATTAAGTCCTCGACCGGGTACAAGACACGTCCGTTCGACAGTGTTCTTCGTGAAGTGCGCGAATTCTTTGGCGTGCATGCTGCCGAAGGGACAGTGCCTGGCGGTGTTCACTTCGAGATGACGGGGCAAGACGTCACCGAATGCACTGGCGGTGTACGCGCCGTGACCGAAGAGGACCTGAGTGATCGCTATCACACGGCGTGCGATCCACGGCTGAATGCCTCGCAATCTCTGGAATTGGCGTTCCTGGTGGCCGAAGAGCTATCGCAATTGCGCGCCACCCGTGCCAAAGCACGCGCCGCAAGCTGATCGAAACAAAAGCGCGCCGAACAAACCGTTCGGCGCGTTTCTTTTGGTAGATCTTCAGATCTCCGGTCTATTTGTCGTCTGACTTCACCAGACGAAGATACGGAACACTTGGTCTTGGCGTCGTGGCTTCAAAGCTTTTCTGGCTTTCTGCAAAACCATCCATCTGCACGCGCTGTGGCCTGGCCTGAACAGTAGGTTCGATGGCTGCCGGTATGGCAGCGGGAGATGCAATCGGCCGAATACGCGCACCAACCACATTGAAGCGGCGCGGTGTCTGCCCGATTTCACCCTGGGCAACGAGACATCCCAGAATTCGGCTTACATCGCCGAGGTCGCTTTTGAGTGGCAGCAGAAGCAAACGGCATTCCATCTGCGGTTTTGAAATGTTTGTCTCTGCACTCATGCGCAATTCGCACATGGCGGGGCGTTGGCAGACATCTTCGATGGCATCGGAGATTTGACGACGACAAGGTGGCGTGATGAGAGATGTCAGTGGCATCCCGCGTACTTCCATCCCCATCAAGTCGCCGAGGTGACTGCCCGCGATACGAATACGTGCCATTCCGGGTGCGATGCGTTCCAAAACAAAAGTGTATTCGAGCGCCGATTCAATGCCGCGTGGGTCAATCTCGGACCGTTTTGGCATCAGGCGTGTGCCACGCAAGCCTTCCCAATAGGCTTCAACCTGCGAGATCGCCGAAAAACCTGTGTTTGCGCGGAACTCTGTCATTGCGCTCACATTGTGCGTGTTAAGGTCTGATTTGTCCATCTGTACATACTCTTGCTCGGTCCACCGAATGCTGTGCTCCGGGAATGATGCAAAACATATCAAATTTGCGGGAACCCGCGCGGTGAAAGCTAACAAATGGTTAATCATCGCCCTGTCCCCGCGGGGACACGGGCAGTGGCTTGCCCCGATGTGAACTTCCCCCTAAACGCAAAGACATGACCAAGACATCCAAAGATGGCGCGCTGCGCTCAATGACCGGTTTCTCGGCTGCCACCGGCGCATTCAACTCATTTCGCTGGGCATGGGACATTCGAAGCGTCAACGGTAAGGGTTTGGACGTGCGCTTGCGCGTTCCCGATTGGATTGATGGGTTGGAAACGGCGCTGCGGCCGCTCGTTGCAGCACGGGCCAAGCGCGGCAATGTCACGTTGTCGCTTCGCATCACGCGCGATGATGCGGCGGCTGGTTTGTCATTGAACGAAGAGACCATGCGCGCCGTCGTTCAAAGTCTTCTTACAATTGAAGCAGAGGCGATGGACCAGGGGCTGTCGCTTGCACCTTCCCGCGCCACCGACATTGCGAGTATGCGCGGCGTTATGGATGCGGGGGCCGCACAGGATGACACCGGTCCATTGCGCACGGCCTTGCTTTCGGAGGTTCCGGCGCTTCTGGACGCATTTGATGATATGCGGACGCGCGAAGGATCGGCCTTGCGCGAGGTGATGTTGGCGCAGTTGACCGAAGTCGGCAAACTGACCGAGCAAGCCGCGGCGTTGGCAGAGAGACGCAAGGACGATGTGGCCGCAAATTTGAAACGGAACCTTGCC
Organism: uncultured Tateyamaria sp.; assembly: GCF_947496075.1. Taxonomy (GTDB): domain Bacteria; phylum Pseudomonadota; class Alphaproteobacteria; order Rhodobacterales; family Rhodobacteraceae; genus Tateyamaria. The sequence continues at coordinate 1,389,172 of NZ_CANMBJ010000002.1, read as the reverse complement.
CGCGTTTTGGACAATACAGACAGCGCAGACCCGGATCGTGTCGCACAAGAGCTGGCCTTGTTGGCGGTCAAGGCAGATGTGACAGAGGAAATTGACCGGCTGCACACACATGTCAAAGCCGCAGGTGCGCTTTTGAATGACGGAGGTGCGGTCGGGCGTAAGCTCGATTTCCTCATGCAAGAGTTCAACCGCGAAGCTAATACTCTATGCTCAAAAGCGCAAAATGCCGATTTGACGGCTGTCGGATTGGCGTTGAAAGCGCTGATCGATCAGATGCGTGAGCAAGTACAGAACGTGGAATAAGAATATGACCGACGCTCAGAACCGCCGTGGTCTTCTGATCATACTTAGCTCCCCATCAGGCGCCGGGAAAAGCACTCTTGCGCGTCGATTGCGGGATTGGGACTCCGGTTTGTCGTTTTCCGTATCGGCCACGACACGTGAGCCAAGACCAGGCGAAGTGGACGGTGAGCACTATCGCTTCATCTCTGAGGCTGCGTTCAAGGGCCAGGTTACAGATGGAGAGATGCTGGAACATGCTCACGTATTCGGCAATTTCTATGGCTCACCGAAGGGGCCCGTCGAGGATGCGATAAACAAAGGGCAGGATGTCCTTTTTGACATCGACTGGCAGGGTGCCCAGCAGATAACCAATTCCGCCCTGGGCCAGCATACACTGTCCATCTTCATCCTGCCCCCTTCGATTGCAGAGCTACGGCGCCGGTTGGAAACGCGTGCGCAGGACGACGCGGAAACCATTGCCCGCCGCATGCAAAGAAGCTGGGACGAGATAAGCCATTGGGGCGGGTACGATTATGTGTTGGTCAACGATGATCTGGACGAGACCGAAGAGCATCTGAAAACCATCATCACCGCCACGCGCCTGCGTCGTTTGCAGCAACCACAGTTGACGGACCATGTGCGCGCCCTGCAAACCGAATTCGAGGAGTTGCCATGACACTCTATTCGCTGGGCCACGACCGCCCGCAGATTGCGCGCGACACATGGGTTGCGCCGGACGCCAATCTGATTGGCAAGGTGATCCTCGAAGAAGGTGCTAGCGTCTGGTTCGGGTGCACGATCCGCGCAGACCACGAGGATATACGCATCGGCGCGGGCACAAATGTGCAGGAAAACTGCGTCATGCACATAGACGCAGGCTATCCTCTCACTATCGGTCCCGGCTGCACCATCGGGCACAAGGTCATGCTGCACGGCTGCACGATTGGGGAAAACAGCTTGATCGGCATGGGTGCGACGGTTCTGAACGGTGCAAAGATTGGCAAGAACTGCCTGATCGGGGCAGGAGCGTTGATCACGGAGGGCAAGGAAATTCCCGACGGCTCATTGGTAATGGGCGTGCCGGGCAAGGTGGTACGGGAACTGGACGAACAGGCCATCCAAGGTCTGCGCGCCTCTGCGCTTCATTACCAGGAGAACATGCGCAAATTCCGCGATACGATGGCGGAGGTACAGAGCTGATGCCGCATTGCGAACTGAGCTATTCAAGCGATCTTGCCATCGACGCCAAGGCGATCCTGGCAGAAGTTGAGGCCTGCATTCTGCGCCATGATGGCGGAGCGGGGGAAACCAAGGGGCGCGCGTATCCGGCACCCGTCTTCTTACATACGCATCTAAAAGCGTCCGTTGCACTGTTGGCCAAGCCTCATCGAAACGCCGCATTCACCGCTGCCTTACAAAAGGACCTTGTGGATGTGATTGCAGCACATCTGCCGCGTCCTTGCTGGTTGAGTGTGGACATCACGTTCAGCTCGCAGACCTATCATACGGAATTTCTGGAATGACCTCGAACTCCAAAGGATCGCTCGTGCGACCAACGCCACTGCCGGAAAGCGCATCGCGACCGGTTGTAACGCCGCTTAGCCCCTCGGTCGTCTACGCGTCCGACACGCCGGACATGCTGGATGCCCAGTATGACGGGGATCTGCATGGCTATACCTACAGCCGTGAAGGGCATCCAAATGCGGACGTCGTGGCGCAAGCCATTGATCGGATGGAAGGCGCGCCGCATATGGGCGTGCTAACCTCGTCGGGTATGGGGGCCGTGTCTGCGGTCCTGCTCGGGCTGCTGACGTCAGGCGACCGCGTGATTGGTGGTAACCAGCTCTATGGTCGGTCGCTGCGCATGATGTCCGAGGACTTGCCACGTTTGGGCATCCAGACGTCGATGGTCGATCCGGGGGATGCAAATGCCGTGCGCGCGGCCCTGCGCCCCGAAACTAAGATGATCCTGGTCGAGGTTGTTTCGAACCCGACCTTGCGTGTTGCGGATGTGCTGGGCCTGTCTGCATTGGCGAAAGAGGCGGGTGTGTTGTTGGTCATCGACAACACTTTTACCACGCCAAGGGCGTTCAAAGCGTTCGATCACGGCGCAGATATCGTCATACATTCATTGACCAAGCTTTTGTCTGGTCATTCGGACGTGATGCTGGGCTATGTCGCGGCAAAGGACCAAGCCATCAATGATCGGTTGCGCGTATTTACCGTGACAGCCGGGATGACGCCCAGCCCCTTTGATTGCTGGTTGGCCGAGCGGGGGCTTCTGAGCTTTGAATTGCGCTATGACCGGGCACAAGCGACAGCAGCGACCTTGGCCGAGCACTTGTCGGTTCTGCCAGGGGTGAAGCGGGTCATCTATCCAGCCCGTCGCGATCACCCGGACCATGCGCGCGCCGAAGCTTTGCTGAAGGGGCAGTACTGCAACATGGTCAGTTTTGAAATTGACGGCGGGCGCGAGGCGGCCAATGCCTTTGCCCGAGGGGCTGACGGCCTAAACTTTGCTCCGACGCTCGGCGATATTGGAACAACGATTTCGCATCCGGCCTCATCGTCTCACCGGGCGTTGACTGCTGAGAAACGTGCGGAGCTGGGTATGTCCGAGGGATTCTTCCGCATCTCGGTCGGCCTCGAAGACCCAGATGTGCTTTGCGATGTGTTCACGCGCGCTGTAGAGGCCGCACTGGCGTAAGGGGGCAGGGCGATGGGTGACGATGTGCTGGGCGCATTGCTTGCGGCCTTTCCCTTGCCCACACTCGCCATTGATGCATCCGAACGCATCGTGGCTGCCAATGTCGAGGCGCTCACACTGATCGGCCAACAGGCGTTGGATCGCAACTATGTGACGATGTTGCGCCAGCCTGCACTGCTCGATGCGATCGAAGCAACGCTGCAGGACGGTAAGGCACGGACCACGCGTTATCTTGGCAATGATGGTGCGCAGGATACGACATACACTGTGAGCGTCCGCGCCGTGCGGGGTGTTGGGCGCGACAGTGCGGGTATCGCCATGCTGGTGTTCGAAGATGTGACGCATGTCGAGCAAACCAGCCAAATGCGCCGGGATTTTGTCGCCAATGTCAGTCACGAGCTACGCACGCCTTTGACTGCGCTTATGGGGTTCATCGAAACACTGCGCGGACCGGCGCGCAATGATCCGGAGGCGGCTGAGCGCTTTCTGAACATCATGCAGGACGAGGCGGAGCGGATGAATCGCCTGGTCGGGGACTTGATGTCACTGAACCGGGTGGAGGGCGACGAACGCGTGCGCCCGACGGAGGTCGTATTTTTGAACGACGTGCTTGAGTCCACGCTGCGAACCCTAAGGTCACTTGCCGAGGAAGCTGGCGTTACACTTGAGCGTGAGTTCGGCGATGAAACCGTGCACCTGATTGCGGATGCCGATCAGTTGAAACAAGTCTTCACGAACCTGACTGAAAACGCGATTAAATATGGTGGATCGGGCGGGCGCGTCACCATTCGCGTGATGACCAGCACCCGGGAACCGGCCCTGCGTGCACCTGGGGTACGGGTGCAGATTGTAGACTATGGACCCGGCATCGATCCTGTGCATCTGCCGCGCATTACGGAGCGGTTTTATAGGGCAGATGATCACCGCAGCCGCGCGCTTGGTGGTACTGGCCTTGGCCTGGCTATCGTCAAGCATATCATCAACCGCCATCGGGGACGCTTGCGGGTCGAAAGCACGTTGGGCGAGGGCGCAACCTTTACCGTCATTCTGCCCGTACAAAAAAGTTTGGCGTGACGCGGCGGCAAATTGCCCGCTGTCATAAAACTGTTACGCAGTTGTCACAAAAGGATTGCGAGCGGTGCCTAGATGGGCACCAAGATCCTCATGGGGGGGATCATTAAGAAAATGCTCAGACAGGAGACATTCATGTCCTTTGTGAAACTCACCACGTCGGCGCTGGCTCTTTCAGCCATGGCTGCAACTGCGGCAGTAGCGCGCGACCAGGTTCAGGTTGCCGGTTCGTCCACCGTTTTGCCTTACGCTTCGATTGTTGCGGAAGCCTTTGGCGAAAACTTTGACTTCCCGACACCTGTTGTGGAATCGGGTGGTTCCTCCGCTGGTCTTAAACGATTCTGCCAAGGCGTCGGCACCGAGCATACGGACATTGCGAATGCATCGCGCGCGATCCGTGACAAGGAAATCAAGGCCTGCGCCGCAAACGGTGTGACGGACATCATCGAAGTGCGCATCGGATATGATGGCATCGTCTTTGCATCGCAAATCCAGGGACCCGAATACACGGCGTTCACGCCCTCAGACATCTTCAATGCGTTGGCCCCAAAAGTCATGTTGGACGGTGCGCTGGTCGACAACCCACACACGCAATGGTCCGACTTCAACGCGGACCTGCCTGCGACTGACATCCTGGCGTTCATCCCCGGCACCAAACACGGCACACGTGAGGTGTTCGAGGAAAAAGTAATCGCGGCTGGCTGTGAAGCCACAGGCGCAATGGAAGCCATGATCGCTGGCGGTATGACCGAGGATGACGCGGAAGATGCCTGCCTGAGCGTCCGCACAGATGGCCGTTCGGTCGACATCGACGGCGACTACACCGAAACACTGGCTTCGATCGACGCCAATACCAACGCCATCGGCGTGTTCGGTCTGGCGTTCTATGAAAACAACACGGACAAGCTGAAAGTGGCTACAATGTCGGGTGTTGAGCCAACGACCGAGACCATCGCCAAGGGTGAATACCCGGTGTCTCGTCCGCTGTATTTCTACATCAAGAAAGCCCACATCGGCGTCATCCCAGGTCTGAAAGAGTACGCTCAGTTCTTTGTAGCCGATGAGGTTGCTGGCCCCGACGGTCCGCTGGCGGCTTACGGTCTGGTATCCGATCCTGAACTGGCTGACACACAGCAAATGATCGCTGATGAAGAAACAATGGGCAGCAACTCATAATCTGAGCGATTGTTGAGAACTGCCATAAAAAAAGATCGGGCGGCGACGAACTGCTGCCCGGTTTCTGCTGACAAGACCGCGAAAGTGCGGCTTTCATTTTTGGGGGACACATGCCTGTTATCTGGCTCACGCTGATTGTTCTGACGATCTCGGCGGTTGGGTTCTTGATGGGGCGCCGACGTGCGCTAGTAAGCGCCGGTGGCGACAGCCGAAATCTTCACTCGCTGCCGATCTACTATGGCTCCAACGCTCTTATGAAATCGGTTGTTCCGGCCCTTGGGTTGATGATCCTTTGGTTGCTCGCGCAGTCCCTGTTCATCGACAGCCGTATCGTTCAGATGATCCCAGAAAGCGAAATCGCCGAAGGGTCGAACATCGGTCTTGTTATGTCTGATGTTCGCCGTACCGCAGACGGGCTTTCGAAAGCGGTAGACGCAGGTCTGTTGGATGATGAAACGGCACGGAACGCGGAATCCGATCTCGAAGACATTACGCAGCGGCTGAAAGATGCGGGTCAGGTCGTGACCGGCCAAATCACACAAACGGTACTACAGGCCTCTCAAGCTTACCGCGCAATGAGCCAGACATCGAACCTGCTGATGACAATCGCAGTATTGATTGTCGCTGCCGCTGGTGCCGCCTGGGGCACAATGGAGAGCTCCAAGTCCTTTCGGGCCCGAAACACGGTCGAACAGGGTATTCTGGCACTTCTGATCGCGGCTGCTTCGGTTGCAATCCTCACAACAATCGGGATCATTCTTTCGTTGATCTTCAACACGATTGAATTCTTCCGCTTGTACCCGGCATCCGATTTTTTCTTTCTGCTTGAATGGGCACCCAGCTTCTCCGGCCGTGGCGGTGCATCGAGCCTTGGGATTCTGCCCCTGCTGTGGGGCACGCTTTATATTTCACTGGTCGCTTTGCTGGTGGCTGTTCCCATTGGCCTTTTTGCGGCCATCTATCTGTCGGAGTACGCGGGCCCAAGGATGCGCAGCATTGCCAAGCCGCTGCTTGAGATCCTCGCGGGTATTCCCACCATCGTCTACGGTTTGTTCGCATTGCTGACCATTGGCCCAATTCTGTTGTCGGTGTTTGGTGACAATGGTCTGGGATGGATGCAGGGACAACGGGCCGTGCTGACTGCGGGCCTCGCCATGGGCATTATGTTGATCCCATTTGTCAGCTCTTTGTCTGACGACATCATCAATGCGGTTCCGCAAGCCATGCGCGATGGCTCGTACGGGCTGGGCGCGACAAAATCCGAGACCATCAAGCAGGTCGTACTGCCCGCAGCTTTGCCAGGCATCGTTGGTGCCATCCTGCTGGCAGCCAGCCGCGCCATTGGCGAGACGATGATCGTTGTGCTGGGGGCAGGGGCAGCAGCCCGGCTCAGCCTCAACCCTTTCGAAGCCATGACAACCGTGACCGCCAAAATCGTGTCGCAGCTGACGGGCGACAGCGACTTTGCCTCACCCGAGGCACTTGTCGCCTTTGCCCTTGGCATGACCCTTTTCATCATGACGCTCGGGCTCAATGTCTTTGCCCTCTACATCGTGCGCAAGTATCGGGAGCAGTATGAGTAATGACTGACGCAACAATGACCCCCGAAAGCGCACGCCCATCCCGGTCGCTGATACACGAGGACGCGCGCACCAAGAAACGCAATGCCTCCGAGCGTCGCTTCCGTGCCTATGGCATCGCTGCAATCTTTACGGGCCTTTTCTTCCTTGTGGCACTGCTGGCTGCAATCCTGAGTTCAGGTCTACCCGCTTTCCGGCAAGCTGTCGTCGAGGTGCCGTTCACGCTGACACAAGAGCAATATGACGCCGCCGAAAAAGCGTTGCTGAAAACCGGTATTTACACCGATTATTTCGTCACTTCTCTGACCCAAACAATGGAGAGCGAAGGTGTCGAGATCGAATTCGATGAGAAGGCCATCGAACGTCTTCTTGGTAAGGTTGGCGGCGATTTGCGTAAATTTTACCGTGCCAATGAAGATCAATTGGAGGCATCTGTTTCCTTCGAACTCGCAGCAGCATCGCGTGTGGATCGCTATCTGAAGGGCACATTCGCACGTGAAGACCTGCAAAGCGGCAACCGCTTCTTCATGCCTGAGGATTTCGACCTGATCGACGCTATGCGTGACGCAGGTTTGATCAAGCAGGTATTCAACTGGAACTTCCTTACTGGCGTGGATACGGGTGTGGACAACCCCGGTGGAGCGGGAATTGGTGCTTCGGTGCTGGGCTCTTTCTTCATGATGCTGGTTGTTCTCGTCCTGAGCCTACCGATTGGGGTGGCTGCGTCGATTTACCTGGAAGAGTTCGCACCAAAGAACCGATTTACCGACTTCATCGAGGTCAACATCTCGAACCTGGCCGCCGTACCGTCCATTGTGTTCGGTATTCTGGGTCTTGCCGTGTTCATCCAGTTCGCACATCTGCCGCAATCAGCGCCGCTGGTTGGCGGCCTGGTGCTGACGCTGATGACGCTGCCGACGATCATCATCTCGACCCGCGCATCGCTCAAGGCCGTGCCTCCGTCGATCCGGGATGCGGCACTGGGGGTAGGGGCCTCGAAAATGCAAGCGGTGTTTCATCACGTTCTGCCATTGGCCGCACCGGGTATTCTGACAGGTACTATCATTGGCTTGGCCCAAGCTCTTGGTGAAACCGCGCCGCTGCTGCTGATTGGGATGGTTGGCTTTGTTGCGCGATACCCGGGCACATTTGTCGAGGGTTTCATTGAGCCAAACTCGGCGGTGCCGGCACAAATCTACAACTGGGCCGCGCGGTCCGACGCGGTCTTTACCGAAAAGGCCTGGGGCGGCATCATTGTGCTGTTGCTGTTCCTGATCACCATGAACACCATCGCCGTTATCCTGCGGCGCCGGTTCGAACGCCGCTGGTAGGAGGCTACCATGAATGACATGAGAATTCTGGAGAGAGACGTGGACACAAACGACGTCAAGATCGCGGCCAAAGGTGTGCAGGTCTACTACGGGGACAATCACGCCATCAAGGACGTGGATGTCGAAATCGACGACAAGACCGTCACTGCATTTATCGGTCCATCAGGCTGTGGAAAATCAACATTTCTTCGCTGTATCAACAGGATGAACGATACAATTGATGTGTGTCGTGTGGTGGGTGACATCCATATCGACGGTGAAGACATCTATGACGCCAAGGTTGATCCGGTGCAGTTGCGTGCGAAGGTGGGTATGGTTTTTCAGAAACCGAACCCATTCCCTAAGTCCATCTATGACAACGTAGCCTATGGCCCGCGCATACACGGACTTGCAAAGAACAAGGCGGAACTGGATGAATTGGTTGAGAAATCTTTGCGTCGTGGTGCGATCTGGGATGAGGTAAAAGACCGTTTGGATGCGCCAGGTACCGGCTTGTCCGGTGGCCAGCAGCAGCGCCTGTGCATCGCGCGTGCCGTTGCGACCGAACCAGAAGTGCTGCTGATGGATGAACCTTGTTCGGCGCTTGACCCAATTGCAACCGCTCAGATCGAAGAACTGATCGACGAGTTACGCCAAAGCTACTCTGTGGTGATTGTCACGCACTCCATGCAGCAGGCCGCACGGGTCAGCCAGAAGACGGCATTCTTTCACCTCGGCAACCTTGTTGAATACGGTGAGACGGGTCAGATATTTACCAATCCCGTCGATCCACGCACCGAAAGCTATATCACTGGCCGCATCGGCTAAGGAGCAGACCCATGCAAGACCAACACATCGCATCGGCCTTTGACAGGGACCTTGAAGCGATCCAGGCGCAGATCATGAAGATGGGCGGCTTGGTTGAAAACGCAATTCTTGAGGCCGCCATCAGTCTGGAAACCCGCGATGAAGAGCGGGCGGAACAGGTTCGCAAAGGCGACAAGGCAATTGATGAGCTGGAAGAGTTGATCAATGAGGAAGCCGCGCGCGTGATTGCTCTTCGCGCGCCGACGGCAATCGACCTACGACTTCTGTTGTCCGTCATCAAGGTGAGCGCCAACCTGGAACGTATTGGAGATTATGCAAAAAACATGGGTAAGCGCACAAGCGTTCTGTCCCAGATGGCGCCAGTGAACGACAGTGCAGGTGCCTTGCGCCGCATGGCGAAAGAAGTGGAGCGCATGCTGAAAGATGCATTGGACTCCTATGTGGCACGCGATGCCGAACTGGCTCAGGACGTGATTGATCGCGACGCCGAAGTCGACCAGATGTACAATGCGCTGTTTCGCGAATTCCTGACATTCATGATGGAGGATCCGCGCAACATCACGGCTTGCATGCACCTGCATTTCATCGCGAAGAACATTGAACGCATGGGCGACCATGTGACGTCGATTGCAGAGCAGGTCGTCTATTTGGTGACCGGATCGACCCCGGAAGAAAACCGCCAGAAGGCGGACAAAACATCCGTTCAGGCTTAGGAGACAAGGCAGATGTCCGTCGATCAGCCCCGAGTTCTGGTTGTCGAAGATGAGCCAGCACAACGAGAGGTGCTAGCGTACAATTTGGAGGCTGAGGGTTTTGCCGTCAGCCGCGCGCAAAACGGTGAAGAAGCGCTGTTGCTCGTGGACGAGGATATGCCGGATATCATCGTGCTGGATTGGATGATGCCAAACCTGTCAGGGATTGAAGTCTGCCGCAGGCTTAAGATCAAGCCTGAGACCCGCAGCATTCCCGTGATCATGTTGTCTGCCAGAACAGAAGAGGTCGACAAGGTACGTGGGCTTGAAACCGGCGCGGATGACTACGTGGTCAAACCATACTCGGTGATTGAACTCATGGCGCGGGTGCGCAGCCAGTTGCGGCGCGTGCGGCCTGCGACTGTTGGTCAGAGACTGGAGTTTGATGACATCGTGCTGGACTCGGAAAGCCATAAGGTCACGCGCGGTCGGGACGAGCTGAAGTTAGGCCCGACAGAGTTCAGGCTATTGAGTACATTTATGGAAAAACCAGGACGGGTGTGGAGCCGGGAGCAATTGCTGGACCGGGTGTGGGGCCGTGACATTTACGTGGATACAAGGACGGTTGACGTGCACATTGGCCGTCTGCGCAAAGCGCTTACATACTTTGGTGGAACCGACCCTGTCCGCACAGTTCGAGGAGCTGGATACGCACTCGGTTGACGGTGAGTTTAATCTTGTAATATATTGATATTTAATGCTTAATTTCATAACGGCGCTCAAATTTTGTCCGAGCCTGATATTCGATGGGTTGTCTGTTATTGCCAGCCGAACCAGGCCCGCAAACCATCATTCAAGCGGACCTGCCAGCCTGACGCAGCAAAGATCCACTGTCAGCTGAGGGCTTGGAATTCCACACGGCGGTTTTCGTCAGCACGGGTGTTTTCAGTGTTGTGCGGAAAGCGTTCACCAAGTCCCAAGGTGGTCAGGCGATTGCTCTGAATGCCACAGCTTGCGGTCAGGTATCTACCAACCTCTTCAGCCCTCAGTCGGGATAAACGTTCGTTGTACGCATCCGACCCAGCAGAATCCGTGTGTCCGACAATCTGGAAGACCTTTATGTCGCTGTCGCGCATAACGACGCACATTTCATCCAAGATCTGGGTCTGGTCCGCCCCAATCGCGGCGCTATCAAAGGCAAAATTGATAAAGAGATTGACCTGCAATTCTTCCGCAAGTTTGCCGTATGTTGCAACCGGTGCGTTTGCAGAGGCGATCTGAGGCGCGTTCTCCGCATTGGGTGCCGTTGGCGGATTCAAACCTGTGATCGCCGTTGTTTGCGTATCGTCCAGCGGTGCTGGTGTCAGAGGTTGAAGCTCGGTCGAGGCTTGGGGCGTGCCCAAGGTTGGGCTGTCGACCTGAGCTTCGACATCCAGATCGTCCACGGTCATCAAAATAAGGTTCCGCGTCGGACCATTCTCGGTCGCACCGCTGAAGGCGTCACGTTGTGCTTGGAACCGTTCCATAATGTCGCTTGTATCAAGCGATTGGGCTATCAGCGGTCCAGTCAAACAAAGAAGCGCCGCTGCCGCGGCAGAGATTGTGCGCATAGTATCACCAAAAAGAAAATCGTTAGGGTATATCCCCAGAATACTGTAGCATCGGGAAAATTTCAACGTTTTGCCGGCTTCGGTTTTTTCAAATGTACAGACCAGAATTGCTCCTATTTCGGGCAAAACCTGACACTGTTGCGGAGCGCTCTTGAGATCGGCCTCAACACTTGCGCCGTTGCGCATCACGGGTGCGGGATTCACGCACAAGGGACTGGTGCGAGATCGAAACGAAGACGCGATACTGATCGATCCGAATGGAGAACTTTGGGCGGTGGCTGACGGAATGGGAGGCCACGGGCACGGCGATGTCGCCGCAGACATGGTGATCGACAGCCTTGCGACCTTGACCCGTACAGATGATCCAGAGGTGTGTCTGGTCGAAACTCTTCAGCGAAGCAATCAGGCAGTTTTTGCGGCAGCCGACGGGACAGTCATGGGAGCGACAGTCGTTGCCGCGTTCATGGACGCAAACGTAGCTTATTGCGCTTGGGTGGGTGACAGCCGGATTTACTTGTGGCGGCAGGGTCAATTGAAGCAAATGACCAAGGACCATAGCCACATCCAGGAATTGATTGATCAGGGTGTCCTCAGCAAAGAGGCAGAACGGTCGCACCCTGAGCGGAATGTGGTTACACGCGCCATTGGCGCGGAGCCGGATGTTGACGTCGATACATTTGTCTTGCCTCTCCAGTCAGCAGACAGGCTGCTGCTGTGCAGTGACGGCTTAAGCGGTGCTGTGGAAGATACCAAACTTGCGGACACAATGATGTTGAACAGGCCCGACAATGCCACGGCAGCGCGATTGTTGCAGGCGGCGTTGGATGCAGGCGCGCCAGACAATGTGTCGGTAATTGTCGTGACAGCAACGGAAGGGTAGGGCGCGTGCAGGCGAACTTGGTCGCAGCGACAATAGTTGCCATTGGTTTGGTTACCGGTGCCGTGGCTTTTGCCCTGGTCGGTGCGGTCTTGCAGGTCGAAGATGGTGGCGCGCTGGTGCGGTTGAACAGAGCAACCGTCGAAGTGCGTGAACTGCGCCGTACCCTTGAGGCGCAGGACGTAGAGATTGAAGCGGCCAAGCGGCAAATCGAAGAATTACGCAAAGCCTTGGCCGACGCGCGCGAGGCGGCAAATCGCGCGCCTGCAGTTGTCAATTCTCCCACCAGTTTGCGCGGTTTTGACCAGATCGGCGAGCATTCCGAAACCAAGGACATGACCGAACAGATGATCCTTGCCGACGAGCGGTTTAACAAAAATATCTCGCAGCCTCGCAACAGGATCATGCGCGAAGTCCTTGGCAATCCTCGTCAAACTTATGGCGTGAATTGCCAGAGTGTCACCAATCCCAGCCTGCGCGCCTTGTTGGAAACCCGGCAAGTCGGTCCAATCAAAGTCACCATGATCCGTCCGGCGCTGGATTCTCTGGAACGGATCATGAAGCGGTTGCAAGAGCAGGAACCGGATATCCATGCCGCTATTGGCACGGCCGGGGCGCTGTGCGCGCGTCTCATCAGGGGGTCGAGTACCGGCATCTCCAACCATTCCTGGGGAACTGCAATCGACCTGAAACTCAAAGGGCGACTCGACGGGTTCGGTGATGGATCCACACAGTTCGGGCTGCTTCTGATCGCTGAACTCTTCAATGAGGAAGGCTGGTACTGGGGCGCGACCTATTCACGAGAAGACAGTATGCACTTTGAAGTTGGTGTGGAGACTTTGCGCAAATGGGCCGCCGAAGGCTTGCTATGACGGCGCTGGAGGAGGAGGCCGCCGCATTTCGACAGTTCGTCGATGGCCTTGGTCCGAAAGACGCACGTGATGTGCCGCGCCTCGTGGACGAGCTTGCGGTGCGTTTGAGAAGGTTTTCGCAACGTGCGGAACGGGCGGGGGAACCGACTGTGACCTTGCGACCGGCCCGGATGGCCTTGGCCGTTTTTGCTGACCACAGGGTCAGGGCGTTGCCGAAGACGGATATTACCAAGTGGGGGGCCTTGGCTCAGCAGACCATCTTTGAGGGACGAGATGTCAGCGAAGCTGATCTGCGGGAGTTTCGGCGCATCGCGCAGGACCAGAATTATACTGCACTGGAAGCGCTTTTGTCCGATGTGCTTGCAACAGTCCGGAGAAAGTCCAGACCCAAGGCAGCGCGACTTCGCATCGTTCCGATGCTTTCGGTTTTACTTGTAACCGCGGTGATTGGGATGGCGGCCTATCTGGCATGGCTGGAACAAAGATTTCATGCGCAAGCGTATGCAGCCTATTCGGAATTTCAGAACGCCCTTGAGTTGGAGCAAACACGGGAGAGCGCCGCTATCCTGGCGCGCCTTGGCGCGCTGTCCGGCGATCTGAAAAACGTAGAAGCAGCGATAGTCCAAGCGCCGTTGCGCAATGTGCTGACTTTGCCTTTTGCCGACGCGAGAGGAGCTGCGGAGTCCTCCTATCGCCAAGCGGCTGCGCGGGCCATCGGCCCACTTTTGGCGGATGCGATAGAATTTGCCTTGGCAACGGAGGGACAAGGTCTGGCGGTGTATGATAGCTTGCGCGCCTATGGTATTCTGACCGGGCAGACCGCGTGGGAACCAACCTTCCTGATTGGATGGGCAAAAGCGCGGGAAGAAGCGCTCGGGCTCTCAGGGTTTTCAGAGCACATTGCATCACTGACTGGTCCGGTTGAGGGGCTTGTTCCTGCCGAGGCAGTGCTCTTGGAGCAGGCCCGCACCATCGCCACGGAGGCCAGTGAAGTGGACCGGACCTGGTTGGAGATGATCCGCGCGCCCGATGTGTTGTCCCTGCCGTCATGGTCAGCGTCAGAGGCCCTGCCCAACCTTTTGGATGTCGCGATCCGGCGCAGCGACACTCCTTTGGAGGTGCCTGGCCTTTACACTCGGGAGGGGTGGGACCGGGCGCAAACCATTTCCGCTGGTGTCGCCGTGACGAAAAGCAGGCAAGTGACGGAAGCTTTGTTTGGTCGCCCCTTGCCGCAGCAGAACGGCACAGTCGACCTGGTGATGGAACGGCTCCAGACGGAAACGATTGACGCCTGGACGAAATGGCTCGCCGATCTGCGGGTGCGACCTTTTGATGATCCTGATCGAGCGATCATCGTTTCCGGAACTCTATCGCAGGCCACATCGCCCTTGTCTGCTTTGTTTGAAGAGATCTGGACAGAAATTGGTGGGCGAGATCGCAGCCGCCCACGGCCGTTCCAGACCGAAATTGCGCGCAGTTTTGGACCGGCAATTCAGTACGTCGAACAGGGGCGGATGGAAGAGATCGCCGCGCTGTTTGCCGCCGTAAACGTAGCGCTGGTAACGCGTTCGCAAGATGCGGCGCGCGGGGATCATGCCATCCTTGCCGTGGCCGAGCGGGCGCGCTCAATTCAGTCTTTGCGTGCTGCCCCTCGGCTTGTCGTGCAGTTGGTCGAGGATACCCTTGCGCAAATCAGTGCGCCTGTGGTCGCAGATGATACGCCAATCTCCAGACAATGGACTCGGATTCAGGCGGCGTGTCAGGCGGAGTTGGAGGGGCGTTATCCGTTTGGAGAAGGTGCCGCAGTACCGGTGGCAATCACGACCAACTTTTTTGGTCAGCAAGGGCTGCTTCCCCAATTCTTCGCACAATATGCGCGTCCCAATCTGGAGACAGAGGATGGGCCTTGGCGCTGGAAGACCGAAGCGCGGTTTGCTGGGCTTTCGCCGGAGAGCGCGACGTTTCTGGAACAAAGTATGGCGATCAGCAGCGGATTGTTCGGCGGCAAGGGTTTGGGGGCAGAAATGATGCTTGCCACATTGGCGGAGCGCGGACAGGCCAGTTTTCGATTGGGCGGACAAACGGCGTCATTGCGTGCGTCGGGTGCCGCCAGTCGCCTTGCGTGGCCTGGTCCAGTGTCTGAACAGGGTGTGGCGGTGCAATTCAACGGTAGCGTCGAAAGCAGTCTGCTGTCACATCCCGGCGCCTGGGGGATGCACAGGATGTTGGATGGCGTGCGGGTCAGACCGCGTGACGAGGGGCGGCGCTTTCTGGTCGATCTGAGGGATGAGACCGGTCGAATTTTTCTGGAAGTACAGTTTGATGAGCCGGTCAACCCTGTCTCGATCCGGCCTCTGATGGCGGACTTTGCCTGTCCGTCTCAGCTGTGAAGACGAAGCAATAATTTTGCTGTATGTTACTGGTATTGTAGTGGGCGGTTTCGCCAATTTAATTTGAGTTGATCTGATTGCGAGAGGCATTTCATGGCCGAAGGACGCGCGTTTAGGCTGAGTGGGCCGTTGGACCCGGAAACACTTTTGTTTTCGCAAATGACTGGGCGCGATGCCGTCAGTGACTGCTATCGCTTCGTGGTCGAGATGCTCAGTGATGATCCGACTTTGCCTGTCGACGACGTGCTGGGCCAGCCGATGAACATCGAAATTGGGCTGGGCGATGATGAACCAGTCTATTTGGGCGGTTACGTGTCGGAGTTTTCACTGACCAAGCTGGAAGGCGTGGACGCCTATTATTCAGCCACATTGCGCCCGTGGCTCTGGTTTCTGTCAAAGTCGACCGACAACCGGATTTTTCAGAATTTAAGCATTGTTGAAATTCTCGAAGAGGTCTTCGGAGCCTACTCTGTCGCCAAGTTTGAGAACCGTTTGGAGGCAACTTACGACCCAATCCCTTACTGTGTGCAATACGGTGAAAGCGACCTCGACTTCGTGATGCGCTGGATGGAGCACGAGGGGATCTTTTTCTTTTTCGAGTACGGTGACGCGGATCAGACTCTGATTTTGGTGGATACCTTGTCGGCTTTGGCACCGGGGGCAGGGCATGAGAGCATACGCTACTATCCTGACCTGTCGCCTGCGGTTGAAGACACGCAAGGGATTACAGAGTTTTCCTGGACCGCCCGCGTGACGACCGGCGAGGTTGCCCAGACAGATTACGATTTTACAAAACCATCCGCGGATTTGATGTCAAAAAGCACCAATCCTGGCGTGCATGATTTGGGTGATCTGGAACGCTATCACTATCCCGGCAACTTCGACGAGCTCTCACGGGGTGACCATCTTTCGCTCTTGCGTATGCAGGAGTTGAAGTCGCCAGTGGGACGGGCCAAGGCGATTGCGACCGTGATAGGCGTAAATTCTGGAATGATCTTTGATTTGGAAGATTTTCCTCGCGAAGGTGATGTCACGGAATACGCGGTGCTGTCTGCGGATTATACACTTTGGGACGGTCAGTACGGGGCGGGGGAACAGAACGTCGAAGAAGGTTATGTCGTCAAATTTGAATTGACGCCAACAACCGAAGAATACAGCCCGCCACGCCGAACCCCGAAACCGGTCATGCGGGGGCCGCAAACCGCCGTGGTTGTTGGGCCGTCGGGAGAAGAGATTTTCACTGATGAATATGCCCGCGTAAAAGTCCAGTTTCACTGGGATCGCCTGGGTGGGTCAGACGAGAATTCATCCTGCTTCGTACGGGTGTCGTCCGTTTGGGCCGGATCGGGCTATGGCTTCATTCAGATCCCGCGGATCGGGCAGGAAGTCATTGTTGATTTCTTGGAAGGCGACCCGGATCAGCCGATCATCACGGGTCGGGTCTACAATGCGTCGCAAATGCCGCCCTATGCCTTGCCGGGAAATGCCACTCAGTCGGGGTGGAAATCTGACAGTTCGCTTGGCGGAGGCGGCTTCAACGAATTGCGGTTTGAAGACAAGGCGGGGTCGGAAGAGGTCTACTTCCAAGCGCAGAAAGACCATAACGAACTGATCAAGAACGATGAAGGCCGGGATATCGGGCACAATTTTCGCGAAGAGATCGGCAATGATTCCTTCCAGAAAGTTGGCAATGATGCGCGACAGGAGATTGTGCATGATCGAGCGGAGGTGGTCGGCAATGACAAGTCCACTGGCATTGGAAACAACCGCACCGTTCAGATTGGGGCGAATGATCACGAGACTGTTGGAGACAATCGCACGCTGCATGTCGGTGGGAATGAAACGATCACGGTAGACGGCGACAGTGATGAACAGATCATGCAAGGGCACTCGCAATATGTTCTGATTGATCAGAAGATCACTGTCGGTGGGTTGCGAAACATTAAGGTGGGAGGCATGGAAAGCCGCGCGGTCGGAGCGTGGCAATCGAATACCGTTGCGGGATACCGGTCCGTCACGGTGGGGGCATACCAGAAGCACGGGGTTTCAGGAGATGACAGCTGGCAAATCAATGGGGGTCAATCCGTCAGCATCGGCAAATCACAAGAGATAAAGGTTAAAGCCGACCAAAGCTTCTGGGTCGAAGGTGAAGGCACCTACATGGTCACTGGCAAGTGTTTCCATAGTGCTGAGGATGATGCCGCGTTTCGATCCAACAAGAACCTTCTTTTGGAAGCCGCTGATGACAGCATCACCCTGAAGGTCGGAAAATCTGAAGTTATTCTCAAGAAGGATGGCACCATCACCATTGAGGGCAAAGACATCACTTTGGATGCGTCCGGCAAAATCAACATCAAGGCAGGCGGTGAAATCACGTTGAAAGGCAGCAAGATCAATCAGAACTGATGTCTGACAAGACCTGAGCCAACGGGGTCGGAGGTGTTGACGAAGTCCAGATCGCCTCTGGCACTCCTGGCATCTCAGCGCCGAATTCCAACATTGGCAGCGCCCCCAACAATTCATCCGCGTCCCGCGCACCGGATGTTGCGCTTTGAGCAATGGAACTCAGGTTCTTGCAGCGGGCCTCGGCCCCTTGGAAACTTTCGTCCACGAAAGGGACCATGACCGCGAGTGGGAAGAAGCGCCCCGGGGCATCGAAACTGGGCAGAATGAGCGCAAGCCACATCTGGTTTTCGAAACAAAGGCTTGCCCGCAATCCATCTTCAGGCAGATCTGCGGTTGCAAGTTTTGTAAGCAATTGATCCAACGCCCGTTTGACGCCCGGCTTCAATCCACGTGATACAAAATCTCCGTGCCGTGGCAGTTTGCCGTAAAAACCAGTCAAAAGGACTCGGGGCATTGGAATCCGGAGAAAACCTTCAGGTCAAATGGGTTTTCTACGGAGTTGGCCTGAAGCTGGAAGCTGGCCGTATAGCCGCCGCGCGAAAGATTGAGGTTGAACACCTCGGGCAAACTACTGGGTGAGAGACCGCCTTCACTGAACAAACGCAAAATTGCCCACGCACCGGTTTGCGTTTGTACAACCTCCACGCCGGTATCAAGAGGTGCAAAGGACAGCGTTATCATGTTGCTGCCGTTCGGCCCGGGCCATGTGAGAGGTTGGGCTGCTGCGGCGGCGTGTGCGTAGGTCAGCAGTTGACCATCGACATTAAGCGAGACACGAGCAGCATTTGCCGACAAATCCTGAGGAACGAGGACAAAGCCGATCAACGGGCCAGCCCCACCAGGAAACAGGGCATCTCGAATGGCCCTGGCATTTTCGAAGGGAGCGAGCGCCTCATCGCTGAGCCCAAAGTCCGCTTGCCACCGCCAGGGGCGGTTGCTTGTGTTCACAAAGTCACTCAACTCATTTTCGATGAAGCCATCGATCAAGCCACCAGCGCCAAACAGTCGGGCAAAATCGAGGATGTTCACGTCAATTCCGCTCGATCGGTCAAAAGGATATCGCCCACGCGTGGCCTTTTGGCAAAAGGGGAGCACATCCGCGCGCCAGCTCGCATTCAGTTGCGCGACGATTCCATCGCGACTGACGGCCGTGGCATCCGCCGCGATCCCGGCAATCCAGTCGTCAACCGGATCAGGCAGAATACGTGCTTCGTTGGCAACCGCACCGGTCAACACAGACAGACCACCGGATCTGGCCAATGCTTGTTCCGGTTGCGGGCTGGCTGCAATGACTTGGATTTCGTTTGAAAGCGCCTGCAGCGCGGCGATCGTATCGCCCACAAGGGGCGGATTGCCGTCCACTTCTTTTACAGTGGCCTTCAAAGGGGCGAAATGGTCGGCAACAGGACGCCCTTCTAGCGCTTCAGCCAAGGCAGCATCGGTACCGATGCCTGAGGCGGCGAGCCTTGCATCGTCTGTCAGTCGCGCCACACCAGAGATTCTTTTGCGCGCGAGCGCCAACAAACCAGAACCGGACGTGACATCAATAACTTGCCCATCGTCGCGGGGATCAGTGAGATCCGTTTCGAGAACCACAGCCGTCAAAAACCGCTGGAGCGCACTGTCGGATCCCGCAAGGTCTTTGAGATTGGTCCGGGCGCGTTCCAGATCCGTAATCGGACTAACCCGAATGTCACGCAGAAGCCCGTCCCAGGCTTCGATGTAATCGTCGAAGTAGAGCTTTGTTACATCCGCCTCGATACTGCGTTCCGAAGCGCCCGCGCTTTCAGGGCAACCGCCTGCAAATACACTGCGATCCAGCGCCGCCTGAACAGCCACAGCACCAACACGCGGGGCAACAACGGTGTGAAAACCGTCATAGGTGAAAGCTCCGGGAATGCCGACGCGCAGTGTTTTCTCTGACAAGCGCGTAAAGACCTGCTGCCCGTTTGGCCCCATATGCTCTGCCGGAATCCATTGGGGCAGCCCGGCAACGTCCGGGTCATTCATCAAGGTCGCATATGCCCGTTTGCTGATTGGAATGGTGCAAACAATCTCCAACGCCTGGTTGACCAGTTGCGCATCCGGGTCGGGCCGTTCCGTTTGGGTCTGCATGATGGCAATGGCGGCCAGTTGGTGTTGGGCGGCTTCCGGACCCGCGAAAGGATCCAGAGGCGCATATTGCGGCAATTCCTCTTGCCACCAAGTAGTGACGAAGTCGGCATCAAAGGGCGCGAGCCCAGTCATCATCTGGTAGGTCTTGAGCGCGCCCAGCAAGTATTCGGGGTCGCGGATTTGACGCCACATCGTTGCTTCGAGCAGGGCAACCATCCGTGGTGTAAGAATATGATCAAGGGCCCGTTCATAGGCGATGTTTTGGGCAAGCTCACGGTCTTCTTGCGCGCTGGGGCCGATAGAAGACAGGAGACCGGCAGTTCGCACAGTGTTTGCGCGTGCCACTTCGCTTACCGCATCAAGGGCGAGGTTGAGATCAAGCGGATCGGTAGGCGCCTGTCGGGACGCAATGTTCGAGAGGCGCGGGCCCAAAGCCTTGAGGTTGTCCTCGTAGGCACCAATAGCGCGGGATTGTTGCACATAAGAGGTCACAAAAAGCCCGATCGCGATGAGTGTTGCGAATGAGGCTGCCCCAAGAGTTCCACGCCACAGCCAACGGTGACGAGCCACGGATTTGGCATCGAAGGTGCCCAGGCCGGCCTCTGGAAAGATCAGGTCAGTCATCAAGTCCCGCAAGAAGAATGACCGTTTATCTCCATGTCGACGAGGCGCGGCTTGTGTCGCTGGCATCCCAAAGTTCTGCGCCATACCAGCGACCATTGCGTCGAGCGGAGAACCTTCCTGCGTGGCGGATGTGAAGTAAAATCCGCGTAGGCGCGCAGCTTCTTCGTAACGGCTTTCGCCAAATGCCACATCCAAAAGCAGTTTTAATGGACGTGTGAGCGTGTCCATCTGGGTGGGAAAGCGGAACACCTGTGCACGTTCCTCAATCGGGAGGTCTTCGGCAATGCGGGCCGTACTTTTGCTCTCCAGCCGGGTGAGGAGGGCCTTCATCTCCCGATCTACGATTTCCGGGTCCAGCCTGGCCTCGACATTGAAAGTGCTGCCCCAAACCTGCTCGCGTTCGCGCGTTGTCAGATCGCCAAAGAAGGCTTCGAAGCCTGGGATCAAATCGGTCTTGGTCAGAAGAAGATACACAGGAAGATCGACGCCAAGTTCATCTTTCAATTCAGCAAGACGCGCCCGGATGATCCGCCCGTGTTCCCGGATTGAATCGTCGCCTTCCAAGAGATCATTGACGGATAGGGTGAGGACAATCCCGTTCAGAGCTCTTCTTCCGCGGTGCTTCTTGAGCATCTTGAGAAAGCCAAACCATTCTGCCGCATCGATCTGCGAGTCGCTTTGCTGTTCAACATATCGGCCGGCCGTATCAATCAGAACGACATCTTCAGTGAAGAACCAGTCGCAATTTCGCGTGCCACCAATCCCTTTTAGGTCGTCGGACAGATCAATCGGAAAATGCAAACCGGATTGCCGCAAAGCGGTTGTTTTGCCTGTACCAGGTGGGCCGATGATCACGTACCAGGGCATGTCACGCAGGAATTTGCGCCCTCCAAGTTTGGACCGCTTCATTTGATCCAACACGCCTTTGAATTTGCCCTCGATCTCGGCGATGTTGGCGTCGCCTGGTGCTCCTTCCTCGGGCTCAGGTGGTGCGGCGAGGTCGGTGACGAAAACGCGGTTGGCCCGCGCGGCTCGCATTTGCCGCAGCAGCATGGATACTAGCCAGACAATCAGGATCAGACCAATGGTCACGATCCGCGCAACGGCAGATTCCAGCGGTGCAACCGAGCCGATCTTCACAATCCCACCCAGGGACCAAATCAAGCCACAGAGAAGCGCGATTCCAAAAAGGGTCCACAAGAAGCGGGAAAAGAGGAAACCAAAGAGCTTTTTCAGGATCTTCATTTTTAGACCTTCTTTCCAAGGAGGATCTCGATCCGGCGGTTTTGTGCCCTTCCTTCTGACGTCGCATTGTCTGCAATTGGTTCTGTGGCTGCGCGTCCACGCACCTCTATCAAGTCGATGGAGACGCCCTGGGAAATCAGAATATCGGCAATGGTCTGCGCCCGCGCCTCGGACAATCGCTGATTTGATCCGAATGGATTCGAGCGTTGGACAGGGATATTGTCGGTATGACCAAGGATTGTTACCGACCCGATGAATTCCTGATTTTCAATGATGACCTTTGCAATGGAATGCACAAGATCCAGATATTCTGTGTTCAAGTCCGCCTTGGCGGAGCGAAAAACCTCTGGGTTCGTTGCCTGAACAGCAAGGACCGTAAGCGATACATCTTCGCGACCTTTTAGTGCTGAGAGATCATCTTGGGGAGCCGCCGCCGCAAAGAGCGGCAGCATATCGAGACTAACCACCTCAAGCTCAATTTCGGGGATCGGCGCGGTATCCCGAACTGGTCGATAAATCTCGGCTGGTTGCAACGGGGGCAGGGCACCTGCGGCCGTGTAGAGGACTTCGGATTGATCCGAAAGCCGCATCGACAGAAAGACATAGCTGAGCAGCATTGCAACGGAGGCGATCACCAGCATGGCCCAAACCGGGATTATGAATTTCTCCTTCTCTTGCGCGGCCACGACACCTTTCCAATTGGGGGACAAGGGAGCGGCCTCTGCATCGAGGTCACGAAGTTGGCGGGCCATTTGCGCTCGAACTTGAGACAAAGCGCCGTCACCTGCGGCCCCTGTGCTGCGATGTTCGCCGCGAAAGCCGAAGGACAAACAATGAAACACCAGTTCCAGCAAGTTCGGGTCACGTTCAGGGTATCTCAGCAGGTCTTCGGCGCGCACGAAGAATTGCTCGCCTGCGTCCACGTCTCCATAGAGCGACGCGACAAGTGGCTGAGCGGGCCAATGCGACTGTCCGCCCCAAGGGGTGTTGAGCGCAATATCGTCTAGCAGAGCACCGACAAACCAGGCCGCTTGGTCAGCACGGGCGAGCGGGACACCCGCCGATACAGCGCCATCGCGAGCGTATGTCAGATTGTCCAATAGCCGGGTGCGCAAGGTTTCAGGGTTTTCAACTTGTTGCGCCCGCTCAAGCTCCGGTGCCAACCCCAGCAGCAGCCCAAAGTTTGACAGAAGTGGATTGTCGCCCGCACGGTTCTGGCGCATGCGTGCGGACGTATCAACGGCTCCGACTTGCGGTATGGGCGAAGGCGGTGACGGTTTCGCGCGCGCAGGACGGATGCGTGTGCGCCCGGCGTCCGTTTCCAGACCGAAGGGATCCTCATCCGTCATCGTTTCACCGCGTAGCAATCAATCAAGGGCTCTTTCTCGAGCTTACCGGCAACCCCGAGAACAAAACCCGGCGCATCGGCAAGCTTGGCCCAGTGGTCAGAAGCGCGGTCAAGTTCGAGGCAGAGACGTTCACCATCATATGGAATTTCGCGAGGCTGCGAATGCAGTGGTTTCAGTGGTATGCCCGTCAGCTTGGATTTCCAAAGCGTGTCGAACTCATCCGCAGCACCCACTGTGGCCTGCTCTGCAAATATCTTGCGCAGATGCGCTTCCGACATATCGCCACCAACACGCAGTACAATCCGGTGATCATTTATGATCCCTCTGTCATCCAAACGGACCGTCCAGACGTTTTTGGAGTGGCCGGCCACCTTAAGAGCGATGGATTTCTGTTCAACGTGTCGTAACGACAGAATGAGCGACCGCAGGGTGTCTGCAATGGCCATGAAACTGCCCTGAGGATCTTCATGCTGATAAGCTGGCAGCTCCGTCATCGTGCGTGCTGATGATCCGAACGTCGCCATCCGCCCCGCCAATCCAGCAAGTTCGAGGAACAAAGAAGACGGATGAAAGAGGTTTTGACCCATCATATGCGCAATGCGCGGACGGGCGGCGTTGGCAAGCTCGAGGATCAGCAGGTTTTCGACAGATGCGCCTGCACCGCCCATCACAACGCCACCATGGGCTTGCGCGATCCGGTCGAGACCGGTCAACACCTCCTGTAAAAAGGCGGCGTACCATGGGGCCGCTGCGGTAGCGAGGGCAGGGGGCAGATAATCTGGGTCGAGTGCAACCGACCCGTCAGCAAGCAAACCATCGATGCGCGCGATCGGGAGAACTGTGTAACCGTCCGTTGAATCGTCAGGGAGAAAGAGCTTGGGCGCAAGACGAGCGACCTCGATCTCTACCGGGTCCGCGCCGCCCTTGATCGTGTCTCGGACAGTGGTGATTTGTCCCAAGTATCGCGCCCCCTGTGCGCCGCCGCTCTCGGGGTCCATTGTTGCGATGCCGGGCTGCAGTGCCGGAATGCCGAGCTTGACGACGCCCGCCTTCGTGCTTGCGGATACTGGCCGGGCCTTGATTCCGATACTCATGTCGGGAAGCAGGAAAGGTGTGCCATCCGGGAAAATGCCTTGTACCTCACCCAGTCCGATCTGTCCCGCCTGAATCGCGCCGCTGTCCAGCTCAAGGAGGGTGAAGCCGTAGCTCTGATGCTCTGGCGCCTGCAGCGCACCCCGTACCAAAGCGTCGGTATGGCGGTCCTGTTGCTGCAAGTGCTGAGGCCGCAGGAACAGCCCCTCTGACCAGATCACGCGGTTGGCGTCGTTCATATGACTTATCGTCCTTTTTAAGAAACCGAGAGGCCAGAGGCCGTGACCGAGATGTTGAGAAGTACATCGCCGGTCGCGGGCAAGCCTTGCGTCAAACGGAATACTTTGCCCCCCGGCTGACGGAACCCTGCGACAATCCCAAGGGTCGAAGCGCCTTGCTGCACCTCGACCGGGAACGTCCCTTGTGCCATACCGCCGGGGGCCAGCACCAACTTGTCCGCGCGTACAAGGTCCGCGGCGAGAGCGCTCTCCGGATCTTGCAATGTCGCGAAATCCACACTGGAGAACTGATTGGCGGACCGGAGTTGAACCAGAGTCACCGTCAATGGTCGCCCACTGCCGTCAGGACCGGTATTTGCACCGTCGGTCATGTTGGCAGTTGCCATAATGGAACCGGGTACGGGGTCATTGGCCAGACAAGCCGACAGAAAGGCTAAACCTCCCGCTGAGAGAATAGCATTGCGGCGTGTGAGTGTCATCTTGAAGTCTCCTTCCCATTGCCTTCATATGCGTCGCGAAAATTGTCACCGACCTCGCCAAGAAAACGTTCTTCGGCGGCGCGGGCGATCTCCTTGTATTTTTCCGTGTAGGTCTGCCAAAGCTGAGCGGACTTGCCTCCTGCAAGCAACGCTTCAAGCACGCCGGTTTCTGCGATCTCCCGTTCAATCTGTTCTGGATCGAACTGATCAATCATGCGCCGAAGTGCCGATTGCAGGGCGTGCCATGTTCGCAACTGATGATCGGCCAGATCGCGATAGGCGCCCACGATCGCGTCGTCGGCAGACTGGTAACCTGGCCGATCGCCGGAGATCATGGCGTCCAGGGCATCATCGGCCGTCGCCAAAAACTTCAGCGGATTCACGTCTGCGCTTGAGATCAACGTCTGTGCCACACGGACTTGTTGTTTGGCGCTTGCCCGAGCCCGCAGAAGCTGCATCACGCCGTCGATCAGTAGGCGATACTGACGCCCTATTTCAGTAGCTTGGGCCACTGGGTCAGAGCCAATTGCATCCGTTCCCAGGCCCATGCCTTCAAGCAGCGCTGCCAGTACCTCACTATCCGTGACTGTTTCTTGCGGTGTCACTTCGTTCGTTTCTGCGGGTCGAATGCCAGAGGTAAATTCCACAACCACTGGGTCTTCCCGTTCCTTATCTGGTGTTTCCACAGGTGCAACTGCTTCGTCACGGGAAATCGGTGCATCGAAATAGCCGCCGGAGGATGGAACCGCTTTCTGTGGCGTCCGATCCGCCAGATTCAGGTCAAAGGGATCGTCAATGCCAAAGGGCTTGGGTGATGATGCTTCAATCTGGTCAGTATCGGAATGGCCTGACGCGCGATCATAGGGGTCAAACGGATCGGGTAAGCTCTCTGGGCGCGGAGCGGGTTCCGGCCGAACAAGCGTATCATCTTGACTAAAATCGAATGGCGAAGTCTTGCGCTGCGGTGTTTCAGGGTTTTCAACTGGCACCGCTTCTGCAGCCATGTCTACTCGGAAGACGAAGTCCCCCATGCGCAAGCGCATACCGTCTTCCAGCACGACCGAATTGCCGGTCCCCAATGCGGTTTCGGAACCGTCGACAAATGTTCCTCCCCGACTGGCATCGGTTGCTGTCAGTTTTCCGTCCGTCATCGCCAGAATGCAGTGACTGCGAGACAAGTAGCGTTCAGGGTCATCAAGTTGCCAGTCAGCATCTGCTCCCCGCCCAATCACAACTTGCCCAAATTCGTACGTGAAACTCATGCGGGCCTGCGGCGTTGCCGCGCTTTCTATGATCAGATTTACGGTCAAGCGGCATCCTCCAAACGGAAGGTCACGTCGTCAGCATCCCGGTCCCTCTTGGGCAAGACCCAGGCAGTTCGGCCCAATTGGCAGCTCCC
Organism: uncultured Tateyamaria sp.; assembly: GCF_947496075.1. GTDB lineage: Bacteria > Pseudomonadota > Alphaproteobacteria > Rhodobacterales > Rhodobacteraceae > Tateyamaria. The sequence continues at coordinate 1,362,829 of NZ_CANMBJ010000002.1, read as the reverse complement.
AAGACGTGCAGCTGGAACTTCGGCCCGATCCAATACAAGCCGAATGTCAAAGGTGATGTCATGTCCATTTGCAAACAGGATAGCATGACGGATAGCGGTGCGCTTTTTGGGGTCATCCAGAAGCGTCGTGAACTGCTGGAATGAAAGCGGCCCTAAACGCAGTTCAGCCCGGTGTTGACGCGAGAAACAACGTTCGCCGACCACAACTGCACCGCCGAGTGTGGAATATGCCATCCCGAGACGGCTTTGTTGGTGGCGCGGAATTTCGTCCCAATGGCCCAAAAATTCATTCAGAGAAACCGGCGCGCCGACCACGTCCTCCAGATAGCTGACCAACCGTTCTGGCGATTGCGTACGCACAGCGAGTTTTGTGGTATGGGCAAGTTTTGCCTTGTCGTGCTCGGGATCGCGCGTGCCAGGAAGCCCCAGCCCCGCGAGGCTGGCAATGATTGCGGGCGTGCGCCCATCGCCACGGCCCGCCTGAACTTCGGATTGCGCGTCGGCCCACGCGCGCCAGTAGAGGGCAATCAGTCGATGCTGCAACACATCCAAAAAATCTCGAAACGCCGTGTCCGATGTGACCCCATCACTGTCGCCAGCGAACCAACGGTTCGAGAGGCGCGCCATCACCCAACGGGTCATAAAAAGGGGCATAGGACCTTCTGGTCCAAGCAAACCAAGAACGTTGGCGCTGACCTGCGTTTGCTCGCCGTCGATGGCAACGCTTTCTACATCGCGTGTGGCAAATGACAGCCTGATGTGCTGTCCCAGTCGCGCAGGCTCGTTCTCCGGTCCACCAACTGCGCCGAACCGGCGACCGTCGACTTCTTCAATTCGCCGGAGCAGGGCGAAGAATTCACTGCGCCCTGCGTCACTTGCAATTTGAGCGAGAGTATCGCTCATATCATCGCGCGATTGCCGAGGCTGAGCGGCCATGAGACGTCCTCCTGCGATCCAATGAGAGTGGTTTTTGTTCGAACAACGGCGTTGATGGCAGCATGGCGACGGAAAAGCTGCGCCAGAATGGCGGACATCAACAAACGCGAGTGTCCGGCCAGCACTGTCTCATCAAGGCTGAGACCAATTTCGGTCCCTTGCCCGAAACACATAGGACCGGCGATTGGGAGACGCTCCATTATCGGTTTGGCGGAAATGGAGCGCAGCGCTTGTGCGTGGCGCTTCAAAGCCGGATCACCGCGATCCGCATAAAGCGATAACAGCGCCCGAATGGGTTCCGCATCGGTGTAAGTCTCCGTGAGTGACACTTGATTCAGCGCCATCTGGCTAATCCAACGCCATGCGACTTCGTCGCGACGAGTTTCGCGCGCGCTGGCGGACGGCAGAGTCGCTTGCAAACTGGCTCTGGGGCGTTTGATTGCCTGCAACAAAGTGATGTCGTTCACAGGCGCACCAGTCTCGAGTGTCAAAACTGGGGTGTCATCCAAAATCGGTAAGTCACGGTTGGTGCAAAGGGCGCGTATGTCCAAACGACCAACGTTGCGCCCTGTGGCGGAACCGTCGTGACTGAGCGCGATATAGAAGTCATCACCTGGATAGGACGTTCGCATCTGACCACGCCGAATTTCGTCTTCCACCGGACGCCGAGGGCGTCGTTTCGTGGCATAAGACAGGCGCGAACCTTTATCTGATGTGGCGGCAAATGAAGATGGGATCGCGGATTGAGGCCCATCTGTTTCCACATCTTCAACGCTCAAGAGCCGGAAAATCTCAAAGTCCATCGTGCGGGTGCGATCTGCGTGGACCAAATGCGCGGCTCGGGCGCGGTCCAATTCGACGATGTTACATTCCCGCTCAAAAAGATTGACGATGGGTGTTACAAATAGCTGAAAGTCTTTGACTGAAAGGTCCGCCAAGTCAGGTTGTTGTTTGTCCAGAAGGATGATGATCTCGACCGAGCCGTCTGATTTTTTTACGAAACTTTGCAAGCCGGTCAGCCGGACATAGTGGAAACGCTCTGGCATCAGGAAGTATTCCCGCAACAGGCTGTACCCCTGAAACGACTCCGACACAGACGGCAATAGAGTCTCCGAGAGGGCCGTTCCGATCATCTCGACTTGGCCAGCCTGAGAGAACCCGCTGCTTTTGCCACGCGCCATCAAAGTGGTGCCATGGCCGTGAATCGCATCAAACAGCAGCCCCCCGCGCGCTTGATGGCCAAGATACAGGTCCAACTGATCAATCTCGATCTGGGACAACGGTATAGTAGACGCAGAGCAGAGCTGAAGTTTGATCCCTGCTGCATGACGAGCACCGTCCAAGTCGTCTCCCAACCCGACCGCTTGCAGTGCTCCGATATCCTGCAGGTATTCAGCTGCTCCGATCTTGATTGGCCAGAGAGTTACATCCTGCGCGGTCGTGTAGCGGGCGCGGGTGGCAAGACCGTCGCGCAGCCCGGAAACCATGCTGGTTCCGCGCGGCACTGTGTACCCGGTAACCATTTCCTCGACCTGATCCCCGGGCGCGAACTTTACGAGCGACATCGCCGGCGCAGGTGCCACCAGATCGGGGTAGAGCGCGTCCAGAAGCGCCTGCACATAGCGGCTGCTTTCCGCATCGACTTTCAGGCGTGTCCGTGCCGACAGATATGCGACGCCTTCCAGCAACCGCTCAACATACGGATCCGGGCAAGGGACGCTATCAAGCGACAGGTTGCGCGCCACAGCAGGGTGAAGTTGGGCGAACTCTTTTGCGAGGTCCCGGATGTGCGTCAGCTCATCTTCGTAGTAGCTGAGAAACGTGGCATCCATCACCGATCCTCCAGCACGGTGGCAGCCGATCCGCTATCAAGATCAATGGTGGTTGACAACCTGAGCCGCTCGGGCGTGGGTGACAGCATTAATGTGGCATCCACATCAATGCGCATGCCGATCTTTTCGCTTTGACGGATGTTGATCCGGATACTGTCCGGTTTCAGCCGCGGTTCAAAATGAATCAGCGTTTGCTTCAATTCTCTGCGCAATGTGGACTTGTCGAAATCTGTACTTGTACGACCAGCAAAGGACGGCACACCATAGTTCAGAACAGAGGTTTGGACTTGCGGGTAGTCCGCCAGCAGGTCCTTTGCGGTTTGATATCTGTTGGCTTCCCGATCGGTCATCATCGGTTCCGCTTCCATCCGTTCCACATTGAACAGCATCTCGATGTCGCGCCGCACGGCTTCTCGCAGGACCTCTCGTGTCACCATGATACCGCTGGCTTGGATGGCGCGGCGTCGGTCTTGTTTCTGTGTCAGTTGGAACAGGCGTTTCTTGGTGTCATCGTCCAAGAGCTTGCCGTCAGCGGACGCAGACACGCCATGTTCCAAAAGCTCATCGAGTTTGTCGGCACCGCCAAGATCCTTAGCGAGGCCACGACGGAGGGAACTAATCTCTGCATCCAACCCCGGAAGATCGTTGACCAACCGATCCCAAAGCGATGGCTGAAGCGCCTCGCTTTGGGCTTGTGGTTCACCAATTGATCCCCTTCTGGGCGTCATAAATTAGACGCCCGCGGCAATATCGAACGTGATTTCGTGTTCGTCACCGGCGGAGTGATCGTCAGCCTGGACTGTGTACTTGTAGGTCACGTTTTCAAACACAATGCCGACTTCTTCTAGAATCGTGTCGGTTGCTCCGTCCGAGAAGCTGTCGGCGTCGGCATCTTCTACATAAGAATCCTTGCCAAGATTCGCCCCCCCGGCCATCCGGAACGACGAGATCGTGGCGTTCTCCATGGTGATGACGAGGTAGTCCAAATGCGCGTCACCGCTGTCCTTGCGTATGGCAAGAGTCATGGACGGGAAGGATTTGCCCTGCATACAAGCCAAAGCAAGATAGGCCGATGCGGCATCCTTGGTTTTGGTCAGTTTCACAGCACCGACTTGCGCACGACTGCGAGACCGTCCGCTGCCGATTTGCGCTGATGCGGCTTGGGCGATTTTCCACTCGACCCCAACGATATCAATTTCGTCTTCGTGATCAGCCCGTTGTGATTCACCCTGAATTTCGTCGATGAGAAGGTAGCCAGTAATTGCCATTTTGAAATTTCCTTATGCCAAAAGGTGAAGGCGAGGGCGCTTAAGCGCCCTTCACCGATGGAAGTTCCGAAACCAGCCGGAGCGACGCATTGATGCCTTCAAGCTGGTAATGGGGGCGGAGGAAGAAACGCGCGTTGTAGTAGCCGGGGCGCCCTTCAACACTATCAACTTCAACCTCTGCTGCGGCCAACGGACGCTTTGCCTTTGCGGTGTCGTCCGCCATTGCCGTGTTGGCCAGCACGTAGCGGTTGATCCACTCCGAGAGCCAAACCTGCATGTCGGCACGTTCCTTGAACGTACCCACTTTGTCACGTGCGATCGCCTTGAGGTAGTGCGCAAACCGGCTGACCGGAAAGAGGTAGGGCAGGTTTGCTGACAACCTCTCATTGGCTTGCGCATCCGGATCGACCAGGCGCCCGGCGCGGGCCTCGTCGTCCTGCAAGCTGTGCGCTCCGATGAAGGCTGCGGTATCGGTGTTTTTGCGGTGAAGAATGGGCATCATACCCAGCTTTGCCAATTCCGCTTCTCGGCGATCATCAATCGCGATCTCGGTTGGACACTTCATCGCGACGGAACCATCGTCGGTCGGGAATGTGTGCACGGGCAGGTTCATCACCGTTCCGCCTGACTCAACACCACGAATCTGAGTGCCCCAACCATAAAGCTTGTGCGACCTATTGATGTTGACGCCCATCGCGAACGCGGCGTTCATCCAGACATAGTTCTCGTGATTGCCTTCAATCTTTTCTTCAAAGTCGAAGCCCTTCACCGGTACGGTCTCGGCTCCGTAGGGCAGCCGACCCAGAACGCGCGGCATCGTCAGCCCAATGTACCGGGCGTCTTCGCTTTCACGAAGGGATTGCCAGCTTGCGTAATCAGGGGATGACACGATCTGCTCCAGATCCTGTGGGTTTGGCAGCTCTTGCCAACTGTCCATGCGGAACAGTTGTGGGGCAGCAGCAGCGATAAACGGAGCATGTGCTGCAGCGCAGATGCCGGACAAGTTGCGCAACATACCCACATCCTTTGGATGCTGCGAGAACTCGTAAGCGCCGACGATGCAGCCGAAAGGTTCACCGCCGAACATGGAATACTCATCGCTGTAGACCTTTTTGAACATATCGGCCTGATCCCACATCTGGCCTTCGAAATCCTCGAGGTGATCTGCAAGATCCTCCTTCGTGATGTTCATCACTCGAATCTTGAGCTTTTGATCCGTCTCGGTGTTGTTCACCAGATAGTGGAGACCGCGCCATGTGCCTTCGATCTCGCGTACCTCCGGGGCATGCATGATCTCATTCATCTGATCGGTCAAAAGGCTATCGATACCGCCAATCAAGGATTTGATCGATTTGACTGCGTTGCCGGAAATTGTGGCAGCACCGCTGCGCTCCTTGGCTGCAAGTGCAAGGTTCCCCACAAGGTTTTTCAGTTTGTCGCTTTCGCTTTCCTTGATCCGGAAATCCTTTTCCAGAAGAGCGGAAAATTCACCAAGATCCAGCGTTTCTTCTTCTTTTGATGCGCCTTGTGCTTCTGTATCGGCCATAGCTTAACCCTCCTCTCCGTCTTTGTTGTTCATCGCCGCTTCTGCTGCCTCCGCCAAAAGCGGCTCGTTTGCCAAAAGCTGAGCAATTCTCTTTTCGGCGTCTACTCGCCCGTCCATGTAGCTAAGCAACTCTTCCAGTTGCTGCCGCATCTTCAGCAGCTCATTCAGCTGCGGCACCTGTTGCGCCACTTTGTCCGGCGTGAAATCTGACATGGATTCAAAGGTCAGATCGACAAACATCTCTTCGTCTGCTTCTTCGCCGTCCTTGCCGGGCAGCGTGTTCTTGACCCGGGCCTTCACACGCGGCGCGAGCGCTTCCATGAACTTCGGGAACCGGCCTGCGTCAGTTTCGACAAATTTCCGTTCGCCGATGGGTTTCACGGCTTCCTTGGTTTCAGAAGCCCCGGCGAGGTCCGCAACAACCCCCATCACGAAAGGCAACTCAATCGTAGTTGGGCTGCCGTAGTGCTCTACGTCATACGCAATCTGCACTCTTGGTGCGCGATTACGCTCTATGACCTTCTGTTTGCTGTCTGCCATGATTTGCTACGTCCTTCATTTAAATTACTTTGGTTTGCCATTGCCAACACCAGCGACGTTCCTGAATTCCTTGATCCCGCTGGGTGCGATCTCTTCCATCAACTCGATAAAGTTCATTGGAACCATGCGCCGCATCCGTTCCGCCAGGTGCGGGATTGGGCTGCTTGGTTCAGTGCGGTTATAAAACTCGATAATCTGCGTGAGGCTTGCGATCACGTCCTCGCGGCTGTTGACACCTGAGCTGAGTGTCTGTTTTGCCGGGGCGGTCGGCGCCGCGCCGTTTGATGTTGCCGACCCGGCTGCCTGTGTGGTGGGATGTTCGTTTGCAGTTGCTTGCATGTTCGCCTCCATCACCTGTTTGGTGCGGGTCAGGAACAGCTCAAGTTCCGGAAAAATGAGGCCCGTACCATCCTCGAACTTGCCCGATGTGGTATAGACCTCACAAAGCCTGGCAAGCTCAGCCAGGGCCGAGGCGACATCGGTCTTCAAGGCGTCTGCAACCTCTGGCTCTTCTGTTGCGATGGCGCGGCACGCTGCAATGACACGCGCTTGGTTTCTTTCGTGACGTGCCAGTATTTTGGCTTTGTCATCTTCAGACAATCCTTGCGGCGCTTCGTTGATGCACTCGAAATCTGTGCGTGCGGCGTCGGCCATGTTCTGACCGGTGACAATCCCGATACCGCGTGGTTGCAGCAGGCCGTTCATTTCCAAATCGCCGAGGAGCCCGTTGTCATCGTTTTCGAGTTGCTTGAGCGCATTTGTGCGGCGCAAGGCAGCATCCCTAGGCGAGTCCCTGTCGCGCAACATCGGGTGCACGCTGTCCCAGTATTGCTCCAGCGTTTTTGTGATCAGTTGCAATCCCTGAACAAGCCCGCCAAGTCCGTTTGTATTGCTGAGCGCGCGAACGACAATCACCAAAAGGCGCAGATCGCGACCTGTCTTGGCTAACGATGCGGCTTCGTCAAAGAGGTCTTGCCATCCCACATTCGCGGCTGTGGGTGGATCGTCTTCACGTTCCGATTTTCGAACTTCACGTGCTGCGGGTTCCAGTTGTCGTTCAATCGCATGAAAAGCTGCCTCGTTGCGCAGATCAACGCCAGAGGGGGATTCCGAGTCTACAGTACTGAGGAAGCCGGACAGCTCCATACGAAATTCCTAGACAAAAAAACTACAACAAAAAGTGACTTGAGCTTTGTGGAAATGTCCGATTCGGTCAAATTTTTCCTGTCACGGACGTGCGTCAATGATGGAAAACCTGACTGCGCGAACGTTCTCAGGTCGGGTTTTCATGACCTCTTCGAGGGCCTCGACCGTGCCGTCCACACTCATTGTTGTTGGGTACAGACCATCGAACAACGATTCGTCGCTCAGAATCGCAATGATCTCGGATTTCCCGTAATTGGTGTCCGCAATGCGCGTGGCAGCCTTGCTGTTGTCGGCAAGGAATTCGTCGATCGTATGCAAAACACGTATCCGCCGAAGCCCACCTTCCACCTCCGCCATTTCGGCGATGCGGTTCTCTTGTCGGTTGATGTTGGGCACCAGGTGGAACAGAGTTCCGTCCGGGTTCACTGCCATCACCCAGAGCGCACCGTCAGCGTATGTGTCAGGCACAAGAATATCCACGACTGGATTTTGACCCGTTGTGAACACGCCAGAAAGGTTTCGTTCACCGGTTTCGCCATTGGACAGGGCGATAGAAACATCGCCAATTGGAACATCGTCCAGGATCTGCCGGATCGCGCAGAGCTGCGGGTTCAAGACATCTACCTGAACGTTCAATCCGCGTTCGCCGATCCGCGGTGTCAAACCGTCGGTCAGCGCGGTGCGTGTTGTCGCGTCAGCGACGTTGCCCTGAATTTCAATTGCTGCCGTCAGTCCGAAACGTCCATCTGTATCGCCTGACACCTCAAGTGGACCGCAGTCCGCCAAGCCAACCAGCGTTGACTGTACATCGGCCATTGTCACAATAAGTGGCCCGGCGTTGAGGTCGCTTGTGATGGTCCATCCTGTTGACGCAGCGAATGTACGCAGATTCTGGATCACAGTAGATTTCTCAGCCACGTTGGTGGCCAAACCGGTAATTTGAGCCGTCCGTTCCAAGACTTTTAAGTCGCCACTCTCCAGAGGCGCGAGAGCGGAGATGATGTCAGAGGCGTTCTTTATCCACTGATCACTGGGTACTCCGCGTGCCAAAGTAATGTTGCCAGTCGGAGCCGTGCCAAAAGCAGCAGTGACGCTCGCCTGCAACGCGGTCGCGTCCTCATCAGTTGGAGCAAACGTCGTGAGCGTCGGTGGGCCTGATGTGTCGAATTCGAAATCCAGCCTGTAGGTCTCAAGCGGAGGAGGCGGGTCGAATACACCGCCAAGCCATAGGCCGCCTCCGACCGCCACCAAACCAAGGATCGCAAAAACGGGGACCAAAGCTCGCTTCTTGAGCGGCTTCTCTTGTTGTTCCGTCGGTCGACCAGACGGTGCAACCGCCAAGTCAACATCACGCAGGATTTCGGCCGCGCTGGCGGGACGACTGTTCGGATCCGGTGCGGTAAGCCGGTCTATGAATTCTTTCAGCTTGTCCGGCACTCCCGCTGTATCGAGTGCACTTTGCTTGCGGCGAATGATCTCGCCCACGGCGGCGCTGGCGAACGGTGTTTCGCCTCGAAACGCAGCCAAAAGCGTGGCGCCGAGGGCATAAAGGTCAGAGCGTGCGTCCACCTGGCCGTCGATTTGCTCAGGCGCAGAATACTCGTATTTGCCCGCAAAATCTGAACCTACGATGGTTTTTGCACCTGAGGCGGTGTCCTTGGCGATACCAAAATCGATGATTGTTGCCTGAGCAGGATCGCCTTCTTTCAGGATGATATTGTCAGGCGAAAGATCGCGGTGAATGATGCCCTTGTTATGGGTTGCTTCCAGCCCTCCAAGAACGCGGTGCAGAATAATCAGCAGTTCCCGCTCGGACATCTGTCGCCGCGCCATTTCATCCGACAAGGGCGGACCATCCACAAAATCCATCACCAGAAAAACATGGCTGTCATCAGACAGGGAGCATTCCGTGTAACGCACCACCGCATCATGATGGATTGCGCGGATTTGTTCCTCGCGTTTCATCAGTTCGATGTAATCTGCATTCCCAGAGAAGTTGCGATTCAACGCCTTGATGGCGACCTTCCGACCGGTGATCTTGTTAGAAGCCAGATACACTTCACCTGTGCCGCCGCGTCCCAGGATGCGATCGACCTGATAGGTGTTGTTTAGGACCTGCCCAACGGTGAAAATGTCGCCCGGCAACTGACCTGTCATGTATCAACCCCTCTTAAATTCTTGGGATTCCGGTTTCAAAAAATGTCTTTATCTTTGAATTCACGATAGGTTAGCCTGACCGTGGGCGCGACATTTTTTTTGCCCATCTGTGTTTTGAAGAAGTCCATTTTCCAGAAGGAGGGTCTGATCATGGCCCAATCTGCCGCGTCCGGCTCGATCAAGCGCAAAGAGCTTGTGGGCAAGCTCAACCCATTGTGCCTCAAAAGCTTTTCTGCTGCGGCAGGCACCGCCAAGTCGCGCGGAAACCCGTATGTCGAGCTTGCTCATTTTGTACAGGCCATCGCTGCGGAACCGCAAAGCGACTTGAGTCTGTTGCTTGCCGCATCGGGCGTTGATCAAGGCAAATTGGATGCTGATGTGACTCGTGTCTTGGATGGTCTGCCTGCAGGGGCAGGCGCGGTTGAGGAATTTTCCGATCACCTTTTCCTTGCGATCCGTGAAGCGTGGACATTGGGCCAGTTGGAATATGGTGACGAAACGGTACGCTCCGCCTACCTACTTCTCGCCATGCTCAAAACAGGGGTTCTTGAAGGGCTGTTGTTTCGCATCAGCTTGGAATTCGACAAACTGGATGGCGCCGCCCTGGCAGAGCAACTGGACGAGCTTTTGGCAGACAGCGTCGAGGGTTCGACGCCCGAGGCACCGGACAAGAAACCTGCACCGGGCGGACAATCGGCGCTTGAGCAATATGCGACCGATCTGACCTCCGAGGCGAGAGACGGCAAATTGGACCCGGTGATCGGCCGTGATCCGGAAATTCGGCAGATGGTCGATATTCTCATGCGGCGGCGGCAAAATAATCCGATCCTGACAGGCGAAGCCGGCGTTGGGAAAACAGCGGTTGTCGAAGGCTTCGCTCAGCGCCTTGCCCAGGGAGATGTTCCTCCGCAATTGAAGGGTATTGCCCTTTGGGCATTGGATGTAACGCTGATGCAGGCCGGCGCTTCGATGAAGGGCGAATTTGAAAAACGGCTGAAGTCTGTCGTTGATGAGGTGCAAGCTTCTCCGACACCGATTGTGCTGTTCATTGATGAGGCCCATACGCTGATCGGGGCAGGGGGGGCAGCAGGAACCGGCGACGCCGCCAATATCTTGAAACCGGCACTTGCTCGGGGCGAGTTGCGCACCGTCGCGGCAACCACATGGGATGAATACAAGCAACACATCGAAAAAGACCCCGCCCTGACCCGGCGCTTTCAGGTCGTCAAGGTTGAGGAGCCATCCGTAGAGGTCGCCACCCGGATGTGTCGCGGCGTCGCGGGCGTATTGGAAAAACATCACCAGGTCGAAATACTCGACGAAGCCATTGCTGCTTCTGTCGAATTCTCTCACCGCTATATCCCGTCGCGTCAGTTGCCCGACAAGGCGATCAGTCTTCTGGATACGGCAAGCGCACGTGTCGCTGTATCTCAGCACGCAACGCCAGCCGCAATTGAAGACCTGACCCGGCGCAAGACTGCACTGGAACTTGAACAGGCCATTGCAGAACGCGAACAAGTCATTGGTATTGACGCGTCGGACCGGGCCACCCAAACCGCCGCAGATCTGAAAATCGTTGAGGGTGAGCTGGAGCGCGAAAGTGCCCGCTGGGACGCTGAGAAGGCTTTGGTCGCTGACATTATTGATTTGAGATCAAAACTCCGATCCACCGGACAATCCATTGACGCGGAAAGCGAAGATCAGCAGGCCGATGAAGCCTTGGATCCAGCCGAGCGCGAGGCCACCCTTTCGGAACTGAAATCGAAAATTGCGGAACTGACCGAAGAGCAAGGAGAAACGCCGCTGATCCTGCCGTCCGTCGATTCTGCCGCGGTAACGTCCGTCATTCAGGATTGGACCGGAGTGCCCGCCGGTCGGATGATGGCCAGCGAGGCGGAAAAAGCTTTGGAGATGGTGGAAACCATCACAAGTCGCGTGACCGGTCAGGATCATGCGATTGAGATGATCGCTTCGCGTATCCAGACCTCTTACGCCGGATTGTCCGCTCCTGAAAAACCAATTGGTGTTTTCATGCTCTGCGGGCCGTCCGGCGTTGGGAAGACCGAAACCGCGCTTGCGTTGGCTGACATGTTGTACGGCGGCGAGCAAAACCTGATCTCGATCAACATGAGCGAGTTTCAGGAAGCGCACACTGTCAGCACACTCAAAGGCGCGCCCCCGGGCTACGTTGGCTACGGGAAAGGCGGTATTCTGACTGAGGCAGTCCGGAGACGACCCTATTCGGTTGTCTTGTTGGACGAGGTCGAAAAGGCCCACTCGGATGTGCATGAGATATTCTTTCAGGTCTTTGACAAGGGCATGATGGATGACAGCGAAGGGCGCAGGATTGATTTTAAGAACACGCTCATACTGCTGACTTCGAACTGTGGCACCGACGAGATCATGGCAATGACCGAACAAGGCAAAGTGGACTGTGATCTCGACGATCTGACCGCATCCTTGCAGGAACCTTTGCGCAAGGTGTTCCCAGCAGCTTTGCTGGGTCGGCTAGTCGCCATTCCTTACTATCCATTGTCAGATGAGATGATAGAAGTGATCGCCGGACACAAGCTCAACGCCATCGCCAAGCGCCTCGAGAAAGAACATGATGCGGAATTGATTATTGGCGAAGGCACTCTTGACCTAATCAAAGCCCGTTGCACCGAAATTGAGAGCGGTGGGCGAATGATAGATGCGATCCTGACGAACACTTTGCTACCTCAGATGTCCCGTCAGCTTTTGGATCGCACGCTGGATGGGTCCACGTTGACGTCTGTCACAGTCACCGGTGGCGATGACGGGTTTTCATATGATTTCTCCTAGGGCGCGGTGATGCAAGTCTACAACCAAACTCGCTTTGTTCATGAAAAAACGATGGGACTGGATAAGGCCGGGCGCGAGTATCTTTCGTTTGTGTTCAAGGGGACTTGGGATTTTCCGGAAGAAGCTGGCCAGCCCGCGCAACTGGCCGAAATACAGACGCCATTGACCATGGCGGATGAGTATTCCGGCGAACCAGCCTATTCCGCTCCGGTTCGCGAAACTGACTTTGCCTTTCGTAAGCCACATCCCGAGGTTATCGTCCATGGGGCAGCTTATGCTCCGCAAAGCAAACAAGCGGACCGGGTTCGGGTCGGCATCAGGGTCGATGATTGGTCGAAACAGTTTGACGTGGTGGGCTACCGCGAATGGCAGGTGATCGGCCCCGTGGTCCGTGCCAGCAAAGCGCTGCCATTCCGTCGGGTTCCCATCGGGTACGACCATGCCTTTGGCGGGCAAGACAGGTTCGACCCCGAAGACGATACGCCTAAGGTCTACCGCGACAATCCAGTTGGGTGTGGCTTTGCGTCTCCCGCCTATCAGGACCAACTTACGGGTCTTGCCCTGCCGCTCACCGAAGCCATCGGTGAAGAGGTTACGTCACCCTACGGTAGCTACAAACCGATGGCGTTGGGGCCGATTGGACGGAATTGGCCGGATCGCTCGCAATATGTCGGCACATACGATCAGAACTATGTCGATAACATCTTTCCATTTCTCCCCCCGGATTTTGATGATCGCTATTTCCAATCTGCGCCACAGGATCAATGGCTCAGCGGGTTGCGCGAAGGCGCGCCGGTACTTCTGGTTGGCCTCACCCCCGCGGGTCAGGAACAGTTTGTCTTGCCCAAGACCAAAACACCGGTCACGCTATTTCGAAATGGTAAGATTTGCCTCGAACAGGAAATCACGGCCGACACTCTTTTAATCGACACCGAAGCGCGGCAGTTCAGTCTTGTCTGGCGATTAGAAGCGAGAATCCAAAAAGCCTTTATCGAGTTCAACGAGCTTTGGCTGGGGCCGCCAACGGGACCCATGGTTCGTGCCCGAGAAGAAGGACGTCGCTACATTCGCGCTGTCGCAGAGATCGGCAACGAAAGCGAAGACGCGTGAACGGATTGCGCATCTCTGCGGCAGGCATGGTCACGGCAGTTGGCCTGGACGCACCATCTTCGTGTGCTGCATTGCGGGCCCGCATTGACGGCTTTGCCGAAACGCGTTTCGCAGGACCGGGCGGGGAATGGTTAAGAGGTGCTGCCGTGCCCCTGCCACGGCAGTGGATCGGAGAAAAACGATGGGCGCACCTGGCAGCGGGAGCTCTTTTGGAAGTGTTGAAGCAGGCCAACGATTGCCAAAGTGTCGAAATCATCCTGTGTCTGCCCGAAGAAGACCGACCGGGGCGGCCCATTCTTGATGCCGACAGTTTTCTACATCGAGTGCAGAAGATTCTGGGGCTGGATTATTCCCTGCGCAGTAAGGTGGTGACGCACGGGCGCCCGTCTGGCATTGTGGCGCTTAGTACCGCACGCAAGGCTCTGGCCAGAGATCCAAACCATGAAATCGCGATCTTGGGGGTCGACAGCTATCTGACTGGGCGCACGATCCAGCACTATCTATCTCAACAACGCCTTCTAACAGCAGACAATCCTGAGGGTTTTCTTCCCGGGGAGGCTGCCGCTGCGGTTCTTTGTCGAGGGGCCGGGCCCGGAATGAACGTCGGTGGCATTGGTCTGTCCCGAGAAGAAGCACACTTTCTCAACGGTCAGGACGAGAATGGTTTTAATCTCCCATTGCGCGGGGAAGGGATGGCTGCCGCTTACAAGGCTGCGCTGTCTGAGGCCGGTCTTGGTCTACATGAGATCGGTGTGAAAATCGGCGACCTGATCGGCGAAACTTTCTGGTTCAAACAAAGCGAGCTTGCCTCATTGCGTACACAACGCGAACGCAGTGAAGTTCATCCTATTTGGCCCATCGCCGCGGCCTTGGGGAACATCGGTGCGGCGGTCGTACCGGTGATGCTAGGATGGGCGCTCGCCGCGGTGCGGAAAGACTACGCTCATCAAAAGCCGCTTTTGATTGAGTCGTCTGCCGACGACGGCGCCTGTGGCGTCGCGATTGTCGGAGGCCTTAGCGCATGACCGTTTTCGCAAACAATCTGGAGATTTCTGCAAAGGCGCAAGGCTGCAAAATTATCGCAGCATTCCCTGACACTTGTTTCACCCCGCCTCAAACTCCAGCTACCCCGCCGGGCGTGCCCATACCCTATCCCAATTTCGCCATGGACAGCGATCTGACCAAAGGCAGCAGCAAGGTGCTGATTGGCGGCAAGGAAGTGAGCATGGAGAATGCGAGCAAGTGGTCCAAAGTTTCTGGGGATGAGGCTGGCTGCGCCCCGAAGAAAGGCATCATTACATCAAAGAACACAGGCGCGGCTTACGCGAAAAAGTGGTCGATGGATGTAAAAGTGGAAAGCAAGGGGGTGGTGCGGTTCACGGATATGGCAACCACCAACCATGCGAGCGATCCCGGTGACGATGCGCCTTGGATCGTCGCGGGCATACCGGGGCCGCCAGTTGTATTCGAAAGCGCAAACTGCCTTGTTGGATCCTATGACGGAACGAAAGACGCGTGTAACGAACGCGGAGGCCAGGCACACCATATCATTCCGGACCAATACGTCAGACAGGGCAATCGCGGTACTCCGCCAAGTGATCCCGCATTTCCATCCGAAGGCGAGGGTTGCAGTATCTGTGTTGGTGGAAACGCCTACGGCTCCGCAGCTTGCGAGGCCAATCCGAGATCCGCGCGCGGAATTGCCAATAGGGATTCAACCGTCGAAAGCGGCCGCTCCTATGCGGCAGCGACTGGAACAACAAGCCTTGCCACGCTGCGCGGTCACGGTTTCCTGCATCAGTTTGACGAACGTTTCCGCGAAATGTCTCCTCCGTCAGTAGCGAACGCATTGAAAACCGCGAATGACCTGCTTGATGAATGCGTTGCATACGACCAATCCGCCGTTGATAGCGAATGCGCCGAGAAGGCGAAGGAATGCATCGCTCAGCAATACTCGACGGCGAAAAAGCAAAACAAAAACCTGAAGAAATTCAAACCACGAAGCCAAGCCTCCAAGGACAAGCGTCAGTCTCGGTTGTTTGGATAGTTTGTTGCAATCCTGAAGGGCCATTTGAATGTTTACGCTTCCGATCTCAGAAACACACGCCATCGCCATTGACGATTCAGATGAAGACAGCTGGTCTGTCTACACTGTTGATTTTGACAGATGGACGTTTGAGTCTTTCGACTTAGAGGGCGAAGGCTCTGTACAAGGCGCACATTATGACGAAAGCCGGGATTTGGTGTGGATTGTGGCGCATGGTGCATTGTTCGCCCTGCAGCCATCTGAAGAAGAACTCTTCGGAGCACCACAACCACCAAAGGATTTCTTCATTTACGCAGTTTTGGGTAACACGGATCAGGTCTATGCGTGTGGCGAGTATCAGAACCTTTGGCAGTTTTCCTGGTCGAGCAAACAATGGACACCCTTGCTGGAACCAGGCCCAAAACCACCACGCTCGGACGATGCGCAAACTCAGTCTCAAAGAGTGAAAGAGTATGCACGAAACCATCCTCCACTTTATGCCGGTTTTGCAGTAGGTTCTGACTTTGTTTTCTGTGGTGCGCTTGGCGCGCTCGTTCGGGTACGTCAAGGTAACGTCGAGACGACTGAAATCGCGACCGGTGCGCGCCTCGTTTCGGGGCACGCCGAAAATGGGCATATCGTGTTATCCGGGGACAGCAACGGGGCGGAAATTTACAAGGGCTATTTCGACAGTGGTTTTGAGCTTTTCTTTGCTGACAAACAGCCATCCCTGCATCGTACCGCGCTAAACGACGGGGACCGATTTATTGCTATTGCTGAGTACCCTGCATCCAATCTGCACAACCTTTACATCTACGAAGATGAGGAGTTGATCCCATACAATACGGGCTGTGCGCGCGAACCTTTTCCACTAACAAGCCTTTCCACGATTGGCGACACTCTTTGGGCGACTGATCTTGCTGGCATGTTTCGGCGAAAAAACGGGAAGTGGTCCTATGTCGGCATCGAAGATCTCAAGAGCGGAGCGTGGCCAGAGGATGCATGATTTTGATCAAACATGCCGCTCCAAATACGCCCTTACTTTGTCCACCTCCAAACCCGCCACGTGCATATCCTTCGCACTCGGCTGAAGCATTCGAACCACGAACAATTCGCCGCGTTCCGGGAACTCGGCAAGACGATCTTCGGCCATTGCCAACCCCTCGGCCCCAGCAATTCGAAGGCCGTCCAGATGCGCTTCCAATCGCTCGTTCAGCCGGGCGACTTCTTCCTCCTGAGCTTCTCGGTCGTCTGGGTTTTCTGGCTTTTGCTCCTGTAGAACCGCATCATATTGCGTCCAGAGGAAAGCTGCCTGTTCGGCATGCTGTCGAAGGATATCGGGTAGGGCAGGGGCCGCCATTAGTTCAGGTTGATCGATCCGCCGCGGATCCGGTTGGATGCAGAGGCGTGGCTGACCAGATAACTGCCACGAATGGTGATATGCCCGTCCTTCTCCATGATGATACGCGCCTTTCCGCAGCGAAGATCAATCCGGTCCTGCGCTTCGATCACGACGCGGTCACCATCTCTAACGATATCAACCGCTGGCCGTTCCGGCTCGGTCACTCCGGGTTGGACGATACGACCGATAATTAGGGGCCGGTCACGCCGCCCGTCTTCGAAAAGGAGCGCCACTTCGCATCCTGTGTCCTCGGATCCCAGCGCCACGGTTGATCTTGCTGCAATCGCCTCGTCTTTGGGGTTTCCAGCGAAAACGACCTGCGCCGCGCCATCCTGCACACCAAGAAAGATGCCAATGGCCACTCCATCCAGCGTTTCATTCGCTATCATCACTGGCGCCTCCCTTTAGCTGCAGTGCTTTGCGGGTGAACCTGTTTTGTGGTGGCGGAACACCAATGCCTCGCGGCCAAACCCGGGTCGAAATACTCTGCAATGCCTGCCAAATTTAACTGAATACTGAGCCACATCTATGCGTTCGATCAATACTTTCAGCCTAGCTTAGTTAAAGAATTGAGGCAAACCCTTGTGTTCGGCTCATTGGCCATTTGCAAGGTGTCAATCAGCCTATCCGGCTGGTGGCGAAGGGTCGAGGTTCGCAGCCAGTTCATTGAAAAGAAGAGATATATCTGACCTGAGTTGTGGTGAAAGCATGCCCAACGGCAGTTGTCGGATTTGCTTTTCAGTGGGTGCCAGGTAGCTTTCAACAGAGTCAACAAAGTGGCTGCCATACTTCTGTGCAACCGCTTCTTGCTCCTGCGCGATCCAGTTCGTTTCATTCGAAAGGGTGATGGGTACTGCGGCATGATACTGAGCGGCAAAACCGGGCATCCAGTCCAACATATCGTCCGCGATACGTTCAAACAGCTTCTTTCTTAGATTGAGCCGCTGGGGATAGTTCAGGGAGGTGTTGCCAAAGATGTTCATGTGGCGACCCAGTTCGACCTGCCAGTCTGGGGCGGTTGTGTTTAACTGCTTGGTTCTGAAAGCGTTTTCGTGACCAATTCCAAAAATGTCATCCACGAAATCCTGACCGTAATTTTCCACCTCACCGTTCCGCGCATCGTAGCAAAGAATGCGCAAGGTGTCGGACCCAAAGAACTCACAAAGACGGTCCAGATGGAGCATTGGCAACGGAGGAACAAGATTGGGCCGCCCGGCGTCAATAACAGCGTTTTCAAGGTACTCTTCAAACGATAGTTTTTGACCGTGTTTGATCAGTTCGCGCCAATGGCTTGCCAGCAGGTTGGGCAAGCGACGGATGACATAGATGATCTCGACCCGAGTTTCGCCAAAGGCCGATCTCAAGCGCTCCAACCCTTTCATATCCAATGCTGAAATGAGCTCACTTGAAATGAAGACTGTGTCATGTTCGGCCATCTCATTGGCCAAATCCAACAGCAAAGAGCTGTCTTTGCCCCAGCAAGCGCGCGCCACGTCCTGATGTGCCGCGCCATCGAGTCCAGTGATCGGATAGTGGATACCATATCGCGCCAAAACACGCCTGTTCGTTGCAAACATATGCTGCAGCGCCGTCGATCCGGTCTTGTGTGGTCCCACATGAAGAACGATGCGATCGGCCATAGCGTGTTACCGATAGCCCAAATCAGCGGCGAGAGATTTTGTGATGTCTTTTACCGGAGACGTGTAGGGTTCCATCGAGATGGTTTCCGAACGTCCCAAAATCATGCCGTTGTTGGCATTGGGTGCGCCGAGAAGTAAGAATTGCAGGGTTTGTCTCATATCAACCCGCCCGGCTTGGAGATCTTCCATGCGGATTTCGGCGTAAGGCGTTGACCGCTCCAAAGCGGCTTGCCGCGCATTGGCCAATCGGCGCGTCCATGCGCTTGCCTGTCGCCGTTCCTCCCCCCGGGTATTCTGCAAGCGGTGGATCCAGGCAGGATGACTAAGGAAGTTCAGGACAGGGAGCGCAGTCTGTGGAACGATCGGCGACGTTTCAAGATGCAATCGTAGCCCGGGAAACGAAGCGGACAAGTTGGAAGACAGCTCATTGAAGTCAGCCTTTTTCTGCGCCAAAACAACGATGTCCGCACCAGACTTGATCTTAACACGCCGCTCCTCCGTACAGCGAAATATGGGCAGCGTCTTGGTTTCCGTCGGTAGGCTGTCAATGGCACCTACAATGTCAAACTGCGCAGCCGCCTTTCGATTCAGATGCCACAATTTCTGCAAATCGCGTCTGGCAAAGACACGGCTGTAGTACTGTCCCCGGATATCGTCCAACGACAAGCCCAGATAGTGATCAAGCCGCAACCTATTCAACGCCACGTCTTCCGCCCTTCGAGAGATGGTATGCCCGCCCGTCGCCATCCAAACATCCAAGGGTGCGTCGCGACGGAAAAGTCGCTGTTTCTCGTCCCGCTCCATCATCCTTGTGGTTTGGTTCATAGTTCTACGGAAATTTCTGGAATCGTGCACCTCATCTTCGAACAACGGCAGATGCAGGTATTCTTCACATGCGAAAGCGGCCTGATTGACGGAACGCACTGCCTCGGGAATGGTCAATCCATCTTTGGGCGTGAGGAATTCATCTACATCCGCATGAATTACCCAATCACCCTTCTGGGCCTGCATGACCTGCGACTTCAGTTCTAACTGCGCAGTCAGATCGAACGCACCGAAAAAGGGTGTGGAAATGATATCCTTGACCGATGTTCCCAGATGTCCGGTAGCGATCCTTTCGGTGTCATCGGTCGATCCATGATCGATCACAACAGTCTCGACGCCCATTTGTCGGTAATGATCTATGAACGCTGGCAACATGGCTTCCGCGTTGCGACATGTCACGATGGCGGTCACTTCGGGGTGTTGACGTCCAACAACCGGTGCCGACTTTGGATCGGTCTTTGCAACACCGGGGAAGTCCAGTTTCTTATCGGAGTGATACTCTGCAAGCTGAGAAAGCTTGTCCTGCCGATTTGAGAGTGGCAGTCCAATTCTTTTGAACAGGCCCAGTCGGCGTAAAAAGACATCCGGTTCGTTTACGGCCAAATACTCCTCATGTTTGCGGGCATTCAGTGCAAGCAATGCCGGCAGGGCTCCGATGGGGATGCTCTTGGTCTTGAGCAATTGCCAACTGATGCCAAAGATCGGCCACCGTCTGAGTTTGAAACGTTCCGAACCTTCCGTACCGCATGCTGCATAGGTGATCCAGCCCGTTTCCTCCCGAAAAAGCAGACATGCAGGAAGCGAAAGCTGTGGTCCCTTCGACAGCAAAGACACCATGAAATACCAGTCGTATGCGTATCCGGCATGCATCGGAAAAGAAGTGCGCGCAGCCTTGGTCCGCATCAATCCATACATCCGCGTTCCACCCGGATGGGCGAGATATCGTTTGATCCTTTCTGTCTTGAGACCCTTCAGAAATCCAAGGTTGGGGACTGGATGAGGCGGTTCACCTATGAAGGCAGCAGAAGGGATGACAGACACCGCTGAAGGCGCGGCATCAAGCGCAGCAACCGTCGCTTCTAGAAAAGCAGGATCCCAATAATCGTCACCTGCAAGCCAGGCGAAGTAGGTTGTGCGTGCTTTCCTGAGGGCAAGTTCAAAGTTGTGAAAGACCATCCGTCGATCATTCACGCGTACCGATATACGTGGGTCAGCCGTCGCTAATTCTTGCGAAATTCCAAACGTTTCGTCGTCGGATTGGTCATCCGTGATCAGAAGTTCCCAGTCCCGAAATGTTTGCGCCAACACGGAAGACACTGCACGTTCCAACGTTTCGGCGTTGTTGAAGACGGGCATTCCGATTGTGACGCGGGCGGTCATGCGTCAACCCATCTAAACTGCATGAAACGCGACACCGCTTGGTTTTCGCGTCATGGCCAATGTTGAGATAAGATTGGCTGCCTGCTGCGCCCCGTTTTCCAACTTCGCGCGGTTACAATTCAGCCGCAGTGTTTCGCGTGTTTTTGGGTCAAGAAGACGGCGCAGCGCTCTTTCAAACTGCACCGCGTCATAGCTGCGCGCACTGAGTGCCAAACCACATTGAGCGGCGTAGTCCGCACGCAGCCATTGTTCGTCCTGTTCGGGATGTTGGTTGGCCGTAAACAAAGTTGGCAGAGCGGCTGCTATGTTCTCGTGAAACGTATTGTAGCCTGCCAGTGCTATCGCACCGTCGAAAGCATTCAGCAGCTTTGAAATCGGAAACGCGTCCAAAGTCTTCACGAAGGCCGGTAACTCAGGCGCTTTTTGCGTTATACGCCATCGCGCGAAAACGAGCTGGATCGGGCGCGCCTGCAAAGCGGGATCGCCGATCGAGCAGATTTTCTTGAGCACCCCTTGCATGTCAAAATTGTTACCGGAGCCCAATTGCAATACAAATGCTGGACGATCCGGATCGAGCCCGATCAACGCACGCGCAGCTTTGCGATCCAAAATCTCTGACTGATCAAGATAGCGGATGCTCGGCACTTGCCGCGCCTCAACTCGTCTCCCAACGGTTGGGCCACGATCCACGGGTGCCGCGAGTTCACCTGGTTCTAGCACCGTATCAAATCGGGAAGCATGCTGCAGGAACTCTTCGCCTACATCTGCCGGCCAAAGTGGTCTGCGTTGCCAGACACTCCACATCTGCGGAAAGTCCGGAAGAACCCGAAGCAGCGGATCATAGGGAACATTTCCATCGAGTACCAGCACATTGGGCCTGTGAAATCGCAAAACCATGTCCAACTCGGCCGAGAGTTTTTGGTTCCAATCGCTGTACTCGATCCCAATGGATCTAAAAAACGGCAGGTACTCAACCTTGAAACCCTGTGTCTCGGCAACACCAAACGCCTTGCTCATCGTCACAATGACAGGGTCACACTGATCGGACAAACGTCGTGCGGTTGCCAGACAGCGGGTAATGTGGCCCATTCCGACGCCATTGGACGTTAGGTAAAGAACACCGGCCTTGCGTGCAGCGGTAGCTTGTGGAAGCCGGTTCGGCGGGCCGATCATTGCTGCGACCCGAGCGACGGATTTATCCGGGCCGAAATGCGATTTCACGAACTCCACGGCACGCTCTGACTGTTTGGTGTAGGCTTTGGGGTTATTTTCAAAGCCCAGTACTTTGTCCAAGACTTCAATCGGCTCGCAATACACTGCCGCGTGTCGAAAGAGCGGTTCGAAGTGTTCAGGCAAAAAACAAACAAGACCGGCCGCCATGGCTTCCAGAATGGACCGACCAAAGGCTTCAGCCCAAACCTCGCTATGGAAGTAAGAGAAATAGTCCAAACCAGCCAGAAAGTCTTCAACCGGCATGGCGCCAAAGGGCAGAACATCCCAGTTCTGAGGTCGTTCCTCGACAATCTCATCCAGCTGGTTGCCCCATCCCATCAGTCGAACACGGAGTTGTTCCGCTTCCGGGTAGGCATTCTTGAACTCTGTTTCACTGTCCGGCCACTTTTCGACACCCGGTCGACTATGACGACCAAGCACCGGCAGCTGCCCCTTCAGTCTGGGGCGGCTTTTGCGAAACCCATCAGCATCGATCGTGTTAACCCAATCGGACTGGGTCAGGGCAGGGGCCAAGGCGACCTTTTTGAATGCACCGCGAACCTTTGGACCAACAGGCGCCCAGACGACGTGGCCGAACTGCGCTTCTGTTATGCGCATTGAACGCAACAAATTGTATTGTTCGTTTCCGTAGGCATCGATGGGGGGATGATGCACAATCATAACAAAACGTGGACAACTGATCTCCAAGGGCAACGCCGGCAGGTGTTCGAACACAGCCGGATGATGCAGACAACACAACTCGGCCTCAACCGGTTGACCAGGTGGAACCAGACACGCCAAGCCATCTTCAGCCAAAGCGCGAATTCCAGGATGAAAGCTGCGCCGCCCATCAAAAAGGTTGCTCGCATAGGCCAGTAACCCGACCCTGTAACCCGCGCCGTGCAACGCCTTCACATCGGAGACTATGGACGTGGACGTTCCGCCCGGAAAGCGAAAGTCTCCAACAAGTAATACATCGACTCTCAAAACTGGCTTTCTCGCAAAAACTTGGGTTACTCTAGCAAGGAATTGATGTTTGTCTATTTGCAACGAACAAGGATTCCTGATGGTTTGGAGCAAGTTCAAGCGGGCAATTTCTGCAGGTCGTCAGGCGGTTGATGCCTCTTTGACTGGTGACTCATCAGTGCAAGAACCGTACAAAATCAGCTGGGCGCTGATACACTTGGACGATATCAAGACTGCCGAACACAACCTGAACGATCACCAAGTCATTTGCGAGCGATCTGGATTTCGCAGTCTGGTCATTTCCAACACGTTTCCACCGATTTTGATCAATCGTCCTGAGGTGATTTTTGAGTATGTGCCCTTGGACATGCGCTCAAGCTTGGATGAGGGCGCAGGGACGGCGACATCAGAAGAGTATTTGATGGCCCGCTTGGATCACATCACGCAGTTTTGGCAGGTTGTCGGATGTACATGGCATGGCAACCGCTCCACCGAAATCAGGTCGATTGCAGCCAAACGGCACGGGCCGGATTCTGTCTTTGCAGCCTGAAGTTGATATTCGTGTTTTGATTGGCGGCCGGTTTCTGCTATGATCTCTGCATTGAATTTTTAGGTTGTATTGAAATGGCCCAGATCACCCGCCTCGCTCTTTTTTGGCGCGCTTTTTTCTTATCATTGATTTTCGGATCAACCGCGGCAAGTGCGGACGAAACTGAAAACCGACTATGGCAAAACACGGTGTCTCAAAACACGCCGAGTGCATATTTCAACTACCTCAGCAGCTACCCGGCAGGTGTATTTGTTGAGCAGGCTGTCAACGCGCTGGTTAATCTGGGTTGCGTGAACGAGCGTGGGATAGACATTTCATGCCGCGAAGCTCTTGGCACCGACAGATCAATCGGGAACGAAAGTGTTGATAACGGCGGCCAACGCGCTCAATCCGGTGGTGGGGGCCTCTACTAATGACCGTACTTCTACGTTCCTTTTATGCCGGATGTGCGGCTCTCGTGTTGACGGGATGTAATGCGATACCAAACGAAGAAGGTTTGTATCTGATTGAAAAACCAGAAGGGGGTGTATCGTCCGTTCGAACCTCCAAATCGATCACTCAGATTGCCGCTGCTTTTCAAGCTGCCGGCTTCGGTGACGTTGCAATTATTGACGGTGGTTCAACCGTAGAGGCCAGCACCCGATCAGAAAAAATGGTCAATTGCGGGACAATCGCGCAGGTTGCTCTTGGAAAGAGGGCCACTTTTCCTGGGTCGGCGCCTCTCGCCGCGGTCATCTACAATGAAGAGCTTTTTGTTCGCTTAGTTAGCACAAGGTCGACTGTGCGCGTTCAGATGGGGCAGGGTGACCTCTATTCGATCTCGGAAGATCATAGGGTGACGCTTGAATACCAGACGCCCGATGGAACCTCTTTGTTTCGCCAGACGAAATCCTTTGACCAGCAGCAAGGTGCTGCATTTGCTGATGGCGTCACCTGCGAGAGTGCAGGCGCAGCAAGAGCTGTTCTTTAGGGTAAGCGCCCCCAGACAGCATCCGCTGTCCGGATCAGAGCTGTGGCAGTATCCTCGTCCAACTTGTCTGCGGCTTCCAGAAATGCTTGCTTGCGCGCAATTCTTGGCTTCAGAAACCTTAACCATTCGGCATCCCTTTTTGGCCAAGTTTGGATTTTGCCATTCCCAAGAAGGGTTTCGAGGGCGCCCAGGTAAGCGTCGCGGTAAGGGCCATCGCTGGCGAACACAATTGCATTGTCCGACAGAACGCCTGAGTTGAAATCGCATTCGGCGAAAAGTGCCGCTTCTTTCCTGGATTTGGGCTGACGGCGCTCCCCTAGATGCTTTGGAAGGACGGCGTACGGCATCTGGTCCGGTGCATCCAGAAACGTCCGAACTGCCCCAAACCGTATGCCGGAGTGAATGATCTGGCTTGTCAATTGGCAGTAACAGGAATACCCGATCACGCGGCCGTCTGTGCACAAATTGGGATCGGGGACATGCTTTTCCATCTCGGTCGTCGGTTGAACCGCTTTGTCAAAGACAAAACAGTATCCATCGATGTCCAAAGACTTGATCTTGTCCGCCGGAACCGTTGGGTAGTCACAGGCCCGCCGGGCAGGGCGGTTTTTGTCTTCGAAAACACCATCCGCACGCAAGTGTTCAATTTTTCCGAAGGCGTGCGGGTTGCCCAAGGCATCGGCGGCCCGAAAATACCAATCCGCCATCTCTCTTGACGCAGACGCTTGGCACGCACGCAGATAGGTCAGCCCGGTATTGTGAAACGCTGAAGGGTGGTCGAGAGTCCGAGCGACATCAAATAGCGGGCGAGCAACCTCGGCGTTATGGGCATCAGGTGCTGCCATCATAGTCAGGTACCCAATCGCATCATGTCGACTTGCCGCAGGGGTTGCCGACAGCAAATCCGCGTCGACCAGCCATTGAGACTGAACAGTATCGAACTCCGCAATCGGGAAATTCAGGTCCGCTCGGATGCAGTCGCCCATCTTGAGCAGGTCGTCTTCCAACCAATCCCATCTCCACGGTCCATCGGTTCCAGCCAGCCCATAACGCGGTGCGACGTCATGCGACCAGAGCTCCGACAGCCACCCATAATCATTGACGCACCTCGGGTCCTGCAACTGTTTCTGCGCGTGGTGGAGCAACCCGAGACGAGCGCCGTACAAAACCCAATGCCCATTAGGCGCATGCCGCCCAAGTGTGCACCAAACACCCAAAATGCGGGCAACGCTGGCCTGTTGCCAACCATCCAGTGACAGCCTGCCGACCTCTTCAATAGCCAACTGATATAGGAATACGGCCTCTCGGTATCCTGCACGAAAACCGTGCAACGCAGTCCGCGCAGGATCGGTGTAGGTGCCGCGTTCGGGACGGATGATCTGGCCCGAGCGACCAGGAAGCACGCCGCCAATGTCATGGTCCATCGACACCTTTTCATCCGGTGCCGCCTCATGCGTTTGCATTTCCTGCAAAAGCCTGGTCGGCCAAAGCTTGACGGAACCGTTACCGCTCCATAGTCCATTGACCTGATTTCTGCTGAGCCAATCAAAGCGAAACAAATCATGCATCAGCGCCGTCGGCACAGTCGCCTTCAACAGGCGCGGATCGAGTCGTGTATCCGCATCTACCGTAACCAGCCATTGTCCTTCAACGGCTTTCGCTGCCGCCTTATGACACGCATCCAGTCCTTTCACGCCATGGACACGCATTGCAGTTGGAACTTTTGACTTCAAGTCCCTCCAATTCCAATCTGCCCAGGGCTCATCATAGGACAGAAAAACGAACGGCACATCGCCTAACTGACAGGTCTCCTCGTCCTGGCGGGTCTGTGCGATGGGCGTGTGTTGGATCATTCGCTGACAAGGTTGAAGTCAAGCAGACCGTACTGCTCTATCCAGTCAGCGGCCATCTGCTCTCCGCTCTCGATTTGCTGAGACGACATTTCGCCTATAATTGACGCAATGCGCACCTCAGCATCGTTCAACTGTTTGATCGAGTCACGTGTGTCCCGCAATAACGCCCCGTCCCGTGCGATGATGTAATTGGCGTAGGCCTCGGGAAGATTGGGTTGGCGGTTCCGAGTTCCGGTGCGCAGGATACTGCCGATGTAATTGTGGGCTCCTACGAAGTTTCTTTGCGCTGACAAACGGAAGTAAGAAAGGGCCTTTTCGAGATCCTTCTCAACTCCGTTGCCCTTTTGAAAGGCCTTGCCGAGTTCCAATGCCGCAAAGGGGTTTCCTTCTTCGCTTGCTCTGGCTAGCCAACGGATGCCGGTTCTGGTGTCCCTCTGAACGCCCTTGCCAGCCATGTAAGCCCTTCCAATAAGGTTCATAGCGTCTGAGCTGCCAAGCGTTGCTGCAGTTCGGTAGAACTCCAGAGCGGTTTCATCACTCTTCGGCACACCAAGACCCTTGCGATATGTGCCACCGTAGGCGACGTATGCTGGTGCATAGCCCGCATCCAAGGACAGCCTCATCCAACGTCTGGCCTCGGGGAACGACTGTTGCCGTCCCCAGCCTTCGCGGTAGTAGACACCCAAAAGCAGCCGGGCAGGGGCCGATCCCAGGAGCGCGGCCTCTTGAACAGATTCAAAGGCTTTCTCGTTGTCCGGTTCAACTCCCATACCCAGCCGATAGGCTGTTGCGATGCCGGTATACGCCGTCGGGTTCCCACGCGCTGCGGCAAGTTCATAGTAGTGCAGCGACTCTTCAAACCGTTCATCCAGATTAAGGACCCGGGCCAGCAATCCAAGAAGCCTCGCATTCGTAGCGTCGTCTCGAACTGCCTCAACACAAGCCCGCATCGCCGCGCGCGTATTGACCAAGTCATGAGGTACAGGTTCGACTAAGGCCAAAGGATCCCCAATCCCGGTCGCGAGGATGTCGCATGCTGTAATCTGAACCAGAAGCCCGCCGGGCACATCCTCATCTGCGTCTCTGACACGCAGATCCAGCAGCGGAAAACTTGGTGTTCCTTCAGCGCTCACAAGGGTCAGTTGTCGCTGAGCCACTTCAGCCAATGTGTCCTCGGGGAAAAGCGATGCAAACTGCTCGAAATCTCTGGGATCCGCACTGTCCACAACGGTCAACCATGCGGTGGTCGACAGCGTTATATCGCGGTCGGACACAAGCTGCGCCAATGCCTCGGCATCTTCCGCAAACCGTGGGCGCAGAGTGATAGCCTCCTTGGAATTGTCAACATACCAAGGGGTTTGAGCGCCCCCTGTGGCCAACCGAACCCGCGCGCGAACCAGCCTTAAAACGTCTCGGAATTCAGTTTCCGCACTTTTGAGCGCCGTCACCAACGCAGCAGTGTAAGGGCTGTTGCCATATGCGCCGTCAAATGCAACTGCGCCAGGTGCGGTTGCATACGCCACGATAGTGTTGTCAGGCGCATCAAACAACGCGAGGCCAACGCCAATTGCTTCCTCGTTTGGGAAAGGGGAGTCGCGGCACGCATCCAAGATGACAACCAGCGACTGTGTGTCAAAATCGTTCAGTGTCTTGATCAGATCGTTCACGGATATCG
Source organism: uncultured Tateyamaria sp. (assembly GCF_947496075.1). Lineage (GTDB taxonomy): Bacteria > Pseudomonadota > Alphaproteobacteria > Rhodobacterales > Rhodobacteraceae > Tateyamaria. Next base: position 1,334,972 of record NZ_CANMBJ010000002.1, on the reverse strand, counting down.
CGTTGCGCTGCAGAAAATCAGCCCCGGCCGGCACCAGATCTGAAGGCAGTGCATAGTTCTTCCCACCAACTTGCAACCCATGACCGGCAAAGTAGAAAAGGCCAAGCTCTGCGCCCTGATGCTCTCGTCCAATCTGATCGACAGTCTCTTCTATTTTAGCCTTGGTCGCATTCTCCAAATAGTAGACTTCAAAGCCCATGTCGTTCAGCGATGCAGCGATAGCGCGAGAGTCATTCACAGCGTTGCTGAGCGATGGTATGGCGCGACTTTCGTATTCGCCCACACCCAAAATAAGTGCCCAACGACCGTCAGCCAACGCAGGACCTGCCGTGAGGCAGAGAAGAGCGAGGCAAAACCCTGCTCGCACACAGAAAGCGATAATCAACTTCACACTTGGACTTACGGTCATCATCACACCGGCCCTCTAAATGATTTGGATAAAAACAGCGAAAGCTTGGGTCCTTCGCCGATTTGAGTCAAGTTGTACGAAACTGTGCGCTGCAAAGGCAGAGGGTTTAACTTGGACGACAACGGTGCGACTTACGTATCTTTTGAGCACACAAACGCAGTTCATGCCCGGACCGTGCTTGTTGACTGGATGCTTGGAAATGCGTGCAGCTATGCCTGTTCTTACTGTCCAAAGTCTCTACATGACGGCACGGTGCGGTGGCAAAACCCGGATGACGTGGTCGACTTTTACGACCGGCTTCAAATCCACTACGTTACACACCGCGATCGACGTGTCTGGCTACAATTCACTGGGGGAGAGCCAACCATGCACCCTCAGATCGTACGTATCCTGGAAGAGGCGAGTGCACGTGGGTTTTCAGTAAGTTTGATTTCCAATGCATCTCGGACACATCGGTTCTGGACTAAGATCAAACCGCACCTGAACGCCGTTATTCTGACGTACCATAGCGAATTCGTAGATTTTGATCACTTCAAAGGCGTTGGCGAGATTTTGGTTCCTGATGTACCCATGCACATCAACATCACCATGAAGCCTGCAGAATTTGGCAAAATCCATGCAGACGCTCTTGAACTTCGCCAGGCATTTCCCGACGCAACAATATCGCTCAAACCGCTCCGGGTCGATTTTGCAACCGAGCTCTACGAGTATTCTGACGCACAAATGGCGATCATGGACGCTGGGTTGCCGGGCTGTTCAGGACATCCCGATAGATTGCCCAGAGCCACGATGACAGGAAGAACCGCTGACGGCAATCGGAACCGTCTGCGTGCAAATGAAATCATTTTGCGCAATCTGAACCGGCTCATGGGTTACCGGTGCAACGCGGGACTCGAATCTCTGCGTATCAATGCATCCGGCCAAGTTTTTCGCGCGACCTGTGGCGTAGGAGGATCGATCGGGACGTTGGGCGAAACGTTCGAACTTCCATACGCACCTATTTCTTGTACGGCCCATAAATGCGGATGCACCGCTGATATATTGATCACCAAGTCGCGCGCTGAGCAGTTCGTGCGCAGGTGAGACGTCATCGGGTTCAAGCTTGAGCAAAACGCGTTCACTCTGAGTTTCTGTCGTGGGGTGTTACGCGCTAGAGGTCCTTTAAGATTTTACATAATGTGGATTATACGTTTTGTGAGTGTGCCAGAATGCATGAGGCTCCCAAGCCAAAGAAACCAATCACATAGCAAAATTTGAATTTTCGAGCTTCCACGCCAAGCGCATGAATTACGACACCCAGCACTCGCGACGATCCCAGTCTTAATCTCCATCACCCTATGGCCAAGACCAAGCAAGCTTGCGAATTCCTAGTCCAACTCTGATGCCGCATTGGCGTCCGGATCGCGTTTGAAATCAGCATCTTGGTCAACGAGGCCACCGATTTTTTGCTGCGGGCATTGCTCCAAAACCCGTCCCATGCTGGGTTTGAAACATGACACGAGCAAATTTCGCGCTTATGCTTCGACGCTCCGCTCGTTCGCAGCCGCCTTTTCTTCAAGTGCACAAAAGTCTTCTTCAGAGAGGCCCGTAGAAGCAGCTTTCTCAAGTAGTGTCTCCAATCGGATACGCCTACTCTGCTTTGGACTTTTCTTTTTTTACAGGGCCCTGCAGTCCGTACTTATTCTAAAACAACGATATCTGTGTCTGGACAGACAACATGATGAGATTAGTTCAATCAGCAATGCTGGATCGGAAACTCTCCTGTAGAGCGGCTTCACAATTATTAGTAGCTTGCTGTCATTCTCAATTTAGCGTGTCTGCTCAATCAGAGCTCTGAGTGTCTTTGTCAGTTTGTTTGGAGATACCGTTTCTTCGATAAATTTAAGCCCCCTGCCCCGATAGTCATTTTCTGCTTCTGCTTCTGGCTTCGCAGTCGCAAGTCCGACCTAAAGCCGCCGTCCAGCTGACGTTTCAGATGCTGTGGCTGTAGCCTGCCTTGCAGACCTTCGCCGCGCTTGCAAAATCTTGGGTTAGTCCAACTTATGGATTGCGGGACTTCGCTGCTGTTTGCTGCGGCTGCACCAAAGTCAGGTTTCGGCATTCGTTTCGTCCCAATGGGATCATCGAAGGACGACATGTCAAACTCCCCGAACTTGCCGAGGATATTCTGCGCGTTCTCAGCCGGCAACTGATCGACCTGCACAACCGGCTTGGCTGGTACGAGATCACGATGCGAATCTAGCGCTCGCCTTTGCCGGCAGGCGCAGCTGCTGCAGACAATTCCTGCGGTTGGGTCTGTCGCGGCATCGGCTGTCGTGGCGACGATTGGCTTAGGTCACCGTGCTGTTGTCGCAGGTTCCGGCGTTTCTGGCATGATTTTCACCCTTTCGATCCTGAACTTGGTCAGATGTATAAGCACGCCGAAACGAATTCTGCGTTGCTGCGCTGATCAACAGATGCAAGTGCGCTGTTTCGAAGTGCCACATGCAGACGCAAATGCGCCTTTACGGAGCATGGACCAAACGAACCCGCCATCCCTCTGCCCGTATTGTGATTTCAACGCAGGACACCGTATCCTTGTCCGTATGAAAAACCAAATTCACCCGCCGAGATACGCCGCACGCCTGAACGCTTTCAAGATCGGGGCCAACGACTACTGGCCCCAGAAAAACACCGTGACCACGGCCGACCTGCTTTCACGCGCAGCCACCGCAGGCTTGACAGCCGCTGATCTGAATTTCCCAGATCACTTTGTGGATGACACACCTGCGGAGCTCAGCTTGGCACTACACGACAACGGGATGGTGCTGAACGGTGTCGCCATGCGGTACTACACCGACGACCGCTACAAGCTGGGCGCCTTTACCAACCCAGATGCATCCGTGCGTCAGTCTGCGATCGACGAAACCAAGCGGGGTTTGGATGCGCTCAGCCAGATGGGCGGCACCCTGATGACCCTCTGGATGGGGCAAGATGGGTTCGATTACTCCTTTCAAATGGACTATGCACGCGCCTGGGATGCAACACTTGAGGCCATGGCCGAAGTGGCCGACCACAATCCCGCCATCGATATCGCACTTGAATACAAACCCAACGAGCCCCGGGCCTTTGCCTTGATGCCGGATGCGGCAACGACCCTTTTGGCACTGAGCGAAATGAACAGACCCAACACCGGCGTTACGTTGGACTTTGCGCACGTGCTTTATGCTGACGAAATGCCGGCCTACGCTGCCGCTCTTGTCGGTCGGTATTCACGTATTCTGGGCGTTCATCTGAACGATGGCTACGGAAAATGGGACAACGGTCTGATGGTTGGTGCCGTCCACCCGATTCAGACGGTCGAGTTGCTGGTTGAACTCGAGCGCGCGGGATATGATGGCACGATCTACTTTGACACGTTTCCTGACCATTCCGGCCTGGATCCAGTTGCCGAAGCCCGCACGAATATCGAAGTGGTCGAGCGGTTGCGCGGAGTGGCCGCCCGTCTTGTCTCAGATTCAGAGCTGCAACGCGCAATCGCAAAACAAGACGCACCCACGGCAATGCGTCTTGTGCATGCAGCGATGCTGCCGTGAGTGTTTTTGTTGCCGGTTCGCTGCATCTTGACGTGGTGCTGCGCGCACCGGATTTGCCCCGGCTGGACGAGACGGTGACTGGCTCGGCCGTGACCTATGTGTTTGGCGGCAAAGGTGGAAATCAGGCCGTGGCCGCGTCCCGCATGGGGGCCGATGTGGATTTTGCCGGCCGCATTGGCAGTGACCGCTTCGGAGACATGATCCGGGACGCACTAGTGGCCGCCAGTGTCAATATAGACCAGGTCCAGGTGGACGGGGGTGCCAGCGGCATGAGCGCTGCCATTGTCAATGACGATGGAGACTATGGCGCCGTTATCGTCTCGGCGGCCAATCTGCGCATTGATCCCGAAGCCATCACACTCCCGAACAGCACAAAGCTGGTGCTCCTTCAAAACGAAATTCCCGAAGCGGTGAACTTGGCCGTGGCGCGGCAGGCGGTGCAACGGGGTGTCCCGATATGGCTCAACGCAGCCCCCGCACGCACGTTGTCACCCTCACTGGTAGACGCCATCGATCTGCTGATCGTGAACCAGGTCGAAGCCGAATTCTACACCGAAGCCACGTCAGACACGCGTATACTACGGACATTGGGCGCAGGTGGTGTGTCGTTCCATGGCACCACCTACCCCGCCCACACAGTCAATATGATCTCGACCCATGGCGCAGGGGACATGTTTGTGGGCGCCTTGGCGGCACAAGTCGCGGTTGGCACATCCATGACCGCCGCCATCGCGTTTGCGCAAGCGGCGGCGGCGTTACACGTTTCGACACCGGTTGATCAACGCGACAGCATCACGCCTGACAAAGTCCAAACGTTCCAAGCGGATCAACTCAACCGGTAGAAGCGCGCCGCTGTTCCGCCGAAAATCCAAGCGCGGTCGGCGTCTGACAAATGCGCGGTCAGGTTGTGCGCGATGTCGTGCCACGCATCATACTCGGCTCGTAACCGACACACGGGCCAGTCCGATCCCCACATCACCCGCTCGGGTCCGAATGCGTTTAGGATATGGTGGGCAAAGGGGCGGATGTCCTCAATCCCCCACCCATCGTCAGCTTCAGTCACGAGGGCCGAAAACTTGACACAAGCGGCGGTCCGGTCGGCCAACTTGGTCATCCCATCCGCCCATTCGGCAAAAGCATCCCGGCCCGCTTGCTGGTCACGGATCTGAGGCTTCATGCAGTGGTCATAGACAACCCGCATCTCTGGATACTGTGTCACCAAAGTCGTGAAATTCGAAATGTGTTGTGGAAACCCAAGCGCGTCAAACGTAAGGTCCAGATCGATCAGCGCGCGGTAGGCCCATTGCACGTCCTCTCGCAACATCCAGCTCACATCCGGGATATCCTGGATCATCGGGCGCACGCCGCAAAATTTCGGGTGTAATGCCAGCCGTGTCAAATGGTGCAGATGGCTGGGATCCTCAAAGTTGATCCAGCCGACCACGCCCTTGATCCAAGGCGTGGCGTCGGCAAGGCCCAACATGTATTCGGTTTCTTCCACGCTGGCCGCGGCCTGCACGATGACAGTGCCGTCAATGCCCAGGTGATCAACGTGCGGCGCGAGGTCCTGAGGGGCATAGGCACGGTTCAGTGTCGCATTGTCCTTGGGCATCCAATCGTAATCACCGCGTGCCGGTTGCCAGAGGTGATGATGGGCATCGATCTTCACGTGGGCGCGTCCTCGCGCATCAGACCTTCGGACTTCAAGTCGGCCCAAAGCGCCGACGGGATGTCCGCGCATGCGGCTGCCAGATTGCTCTCCATTTCTGAAACTCCCTGGCCGCCGGGGATGACCGTGACATGCGCGGGGTGCAACAGCGGGAACTGGAACGCTGCATCGACCAACCGGACGTTATGGGCTTGGCAGACCCGTTCAATCGCGGTCACACGGTCGATGACGTCCTGTGGCGCAGGATCGTAGTTGTACCACGCCCCCTTGCAGGCGCCGGTGGCGAGAATGCCGGAGTTGTACGGTCCGCCAGTTACAATCCCGATCCCGCGCGACTCGCAAAGCGGCAGAAAACTGTCGAGCGCCGTCTGTTCAAGCAGCGTATAGCGCCCCGCCAACAGGAAGAGGTCAAAATCCCCGCGCTCGGCCAGCGTCTGGCACACTTCCCACTCGTTGATCCCGCCCCCGATCGCTGTGATCAGCCCTTGATCGCGCAGCGACACCATCGCGTCATAGCCGCGCCCGCCAAAGAACTCTTCGATCCGCATGTCCGAGGCCTCTTTGGAGCCATGGGTAAAGATACAAAGGTCGTGAACATAAAGGATGTCGATCCGATCTACGCCAAGGCGCGAAAACGAGTGCTCGAAAGAGCGCATGACACCATCGTAAGAATAGTCATAGTGCTCGCGCCGCATTGGAACATCGAACCATTTTCCACCCCCTGTCCGGTATTCGGGCGCGCAAGGTTTGATCAGCCGCCCGACCTTGGTCGACAGCACATAATCATTGCGCGGTTTGCCACGCAGAAACGGGTTCAGTCGGGTTTCGGACAGCCCCAGCCCGTACAGCGGCGCGGTGTCAAAATACCGCACACCATTGTTCCAGGCGGCATCGAGGGTCGCACGCGCGTCATCGTCGCTGATCGCCCTGTACAGATTGCCCAGCGGCGCAGTCCCGAACCCCAGTTCGGTAAACGTCAGACCCCCGTTGTTCATGCGGTCCCAATGTCGCGTCTTCAGATCCATGACCATCTCCCCATCCTGCCATTCTGACCTTAGCGCAGTTTCTTTTTGCCTGAACAGCCCGCTGTTCCTAAAGTCGACGGGGGAGGATTGTGGATGGCGGAGAATTTTACCCGGGTGTTCGGCGCGACCAAGCCGGTCATCGGGATGGTTCATATCGGTGCGTTGCCAGGTGCACCGCTTCACGATCCATCCCTTGATCTATTGGCCGCTGCCCGTGCGGATCTTACAGCGCTGCAGGATGCAGGCTTTGATGCCGTGATGTTCGGCAACGAAAATGATCGCCCTTACGAGTTTCAGGTCGATACCGCTTCGACCGCTGCGATGGCGCACCTGATCGGTCAGTTGAAGCCAGAGATCAAAGTCCCCTTTGGCGTCAACATGCTTTGGGATCCCATCGCAACGATCGCACTGGGCGTGGCAACCGGCGCAGATTTCGTGCGCGAGATATTTACGGGCACCTATGCCTCGGACATGGGCGCTTGGACGCCGGACGCGGGCAAGGCCATGCGCTACCGTGATCGGTTGGGACGACCGGACATGGCCATGCTTTACAATGTATCAGCCGAGTTTGCCTATTCCTTGGACCAACGCTCGTTGCCCAACCGGGCGCGCAGCGCGGTGTTTTCTTCGGTCCCGGATGCCGTCCTGGTCTCGGGCCAAATCACAGGTGAAGCCGCTAAGATGTCAGACCTGGAAGCGGTGAAAGCCGTCGTGCCCGACTTGGCGGTGTTGGCCAATACCGGCGTCAAGCACGATACTGTGGCGGATGTCTTGGCCATTGCAGATGGTTGCATCGTTGGGTCATCGCTGAAAGTCGATGGGCACACCTGGAACCCCATCGACCCCGACCGCGCAGAGACCTTCATGGATCGCGTGCGACAGGTACGCTGATGAAAGAGCGTCTCAAACAAGATCTGATGGACTTGATGCTGGTGCCGGGCCTTTCCGGCCACGAAGACCGTGTGCGCCGCGCCATTCAGGCACGTTTGGTCGAAATCGGGGTACAAAGTCGATCCGACCCCTTGGGCAATCTAGTTGCTCAGTTTCCGGGCCAGGGACCTGCGGTCATGCTGTTCACTCACATGGACCAGCTCGGTTTTGTGGTGCGCAAGATCGAAACGGACGGGCTACTCAGGATCGAGCGTCTGGGCGGCGTGCCAGAGCGCGCGCTTGCCGCGCAAGAGGTGTTGATCTGTGTCGGCGAAGGCCGCGATGTGCCAGGTGTCATTGCCAACAAAAGCCACCACGCGACAGGACCTGACGAAAAGTTCACCGTGACCCCATATCGCGAGCTCTTTGTCGATGTCGGGATGTCATCGGATACCGAAGCCGAAGCGGCCGGCATTCGTATCGGCACGCCTGCGGTCTACGCACCGCATGCCGGGCAACTGGCGGACGACCGCATTATGGGAACAAGTGTCGATGACCGGGCGGGCTGTGCTGTGTTGCTAGAGATCGCCCGCCAGTTGAAAGATCGGCCCGCGGGTCCTCCGGTACATCTGGCATTCACAGTGCAGGAGGAATTCAACCTGCGCGGCGCGCTGCCCCTCGCCCAGACACTGCAACCCGACATCGCCATTCAAATCGACCTGATGCTGGCAGCAGATACCCCGGGTATGGACGGGCACGGCGATATCTCTCTCGGCGCCGGGCCAGGTATCAGTCTTTATTCCTTTCATGGGCGCGGGACGCTCAACGGTGTGATCCCGCACCCTGCAATGGTAGATCTATTCGAACGGGCGGCGCAGTCCGAAACCATCGCCCTTCAACGCAGCGCACAGGGCGGCGTGCTCACGGACCTCTCCTATGTGCAATTGGTCGGACAGGGCGTCGCCTCGATCGATGTCGGGTTTCCAATGCGCTACTCCCATTCGGCGCGCGAGGTCTGCGATCTGGGTGATCTGGTCGGACTGACACAGCTAATCAGCGCTGCCCTGTCCCGCATCGGCGCCGATTTTTCACTCGACAGGGATGATTACACCTGATGGCGTACACGCTTGGCATCGACATCGGCACCTACGAAACCAAGGGGGTCCTCGTTGACGAAACCGGAACGGTCCACGGACAGGCGGCACGGGGCCACCAGATGCTTGTTCCCCAACCCGGCTGGGCCGAACACCGCCCCGAAGAGGATTGGTGGGGCGATTTCGTCCATGTCAGCCAGACCCTTGTAAAAGACAGCGGTATCGACCCGGCAGATGTAAAGGCGGTCGCCTGTAGCGCGATCGGTCCCTGCATGCTTCCGGTGGACGCGACCGGGGCGCCATTGATGAACGGGGTGCTCTACGGCGTGGATGGACGGGCCGAAGCCGAAGTGAGCGAACTGACGGACCGGATCGGCGAAGACACCATCATTACCCGCTGCGGCAATGCGTTGACGTCGCAATCGGTGGGCCCCAAGATCCTGTGGCTCAAACGGCACCGTCCCGAGGTCTACGCAGATACAGCACATATCCTGACCTCAACCAGCTTTCTGGTGCAGCGCCTCACGGGCGAAGTGGTCATCGACCACTACACGGCCGCAAATTTCTCTCCTCTCTACGACGTCACAACACAGTCATGGGTCGGCGATCTGGCAGACGACATTCTGCCCCTGAGCAAGCTGCCCCGCTTGCTTTGGTCGAACGAGATTGCGGGTCATATCACGCCAGCGGCAGCCGCCGACACGGGGCTTGCAGCAGGTACGCCGGTGACCGCCGGAACGATTGACGCCGCAGCCGAAGCGCTGTCGGTCGGGGTGGATCACCCCGGCGACATGATGATGATGTATGGCTCGACCATCTTCATCATTCTGCGCACACAAACGCGCGCCGCCGATCCGCGCATATGGTACGCACCCTGGCTTTTTGAGGGAGAACACGCCTCGATGGCAGGGCTGGCCACGTCGGGCACGCTGACCCATTGGTTCCGGGATCAGGTCGCTCGTGATCTGGATGTGGCAGAGGCTTTTCCCATCCTGGCTCAAGAGGCCGCAGGATCGCCCCCGGGTGCCAATGGCCTGCTGATGCTGCCCTATTTCTCGGGCGAACGCACACCCATCCATGACATCAACGCTAAGGGCGCCCTGTTCGGCCTGAACCTGACCCACACACGGGGCGACATATACCGCGCCTTGATCGAAGGGATCGCTCACGGCACGCGGCACGTCACCGACACGTTCGCCGAACTGGGCCAGTCACCAACTCGTTTGCTCGCCGTTGGCGGAGGCACAAAAAATGCGCTTTGGCTGCAAGCTACATCCGACATCACCGGCATTGATCAGATCGTATGCGAAAAGACGGTGGGAGCCAGCTATGGCGACGCGTTCCTCGCCGCCCTAGCGATTGGGGCTGTCGAGCGGAACGACATTGCAAAATGGAACCCCGCGCTACATATGATCCCGGCATCCCCACGAGCGGAATACGACACGGCGTACACTCTCTTTCGCAGGCTCTATGCGCAGACGAAAGACATTGCGCGGGAGTTGGGGTGAAGGCCGACGATGCGGACAAAGCTGTCATACAGTCTCGAGGCGATACTTTAGAAAGATTGCACCGTCGTAGTCGATCTCGCCGACGTGCTTTGCGCCAAGTCTTTTGAGCGCGCCCAGCTTCTTGCGGGAAGGTGGTAAGAGGAATGTGACGTAAGGGATGCGGTCGTCCGCCATGGCAAATTCAATTGCTTTTCTTGAGATGCAAGCCCCAAGGCCAAAGGCGTCAGGCCGCAAGACCAAGCCGAAATCCCACTCGTCACCTTCCTTCTGAAAACCGCCCCATCCGACATACTGGTCGTCCGATAGGAATGCCCAGTGCCCAAGGCCATCACGCACCCAACACTGTTCTTTTTTAGCGACGAATTTTGCCGCAATCTCGGCGTCCCATTTCACGGACAAAAGCGGCATGTGCTCCGCCATCCGTGAGTCAGACATGTGGGCCGCAATCTCGGTTGGTTCAACTTCGGACAAGCGTGCAAAGGTGATGTCGTGTGTCAAATTGGCTTCCATCCGCGAATTTGGGGCTAGTAATTCAAATGATGCGGACTGACAACATATGCGCCTCGTCGCAGTGACGGACTGGACGAGTTTGAAAGTCGCAGATGATGCGAGAGCAGGCATCTACTCCGTGACTACTTCACCGCTCCTGCCGCCATGCCCTTGATAATGTATTTCTCGAGAAAGATGGCGACGATAATCAGTGGCAGGATCGCAGCCGAAGACAGCGCCGCCATGGACCACCAGTTGATCCCTTGCGATCCGGTCTGACTGGCCACCATGACGGGCAAGGTTGTGGCATTGGTCGAACTCAGCAGAGCGGCAAAGAAGTATTCGTTCCAGCACAGCACGAGGCTCAGGATGAATGCCGCGACCATGCCCGGAAGCGCGATCGGCAAAACAATCTGGATGAAGGCGCCCCAGATGCCCAAACCATCGACCAGAGCGGCCTCTTCCAGCTCAACCGGAATGCCCTGGAACTGGTCACGCATGATCCAGATCACGATTGGCAGCACCATCAGAGTGTACAGCAGGATCAGACCAATCTGGCTGTCGAGCAAGTCAAGTGAGCGGTAAAGGACTAGGAACGGCAGGGCCAGAACCACGGGCGGCAGGATCATCTGGCTCAGGAAAAAGAACGAAATGTCCGAGTTGCGCATGAACCCGAACCGGTAATTGAACCGGGACAGACCATAGGCAGCGAGCGACCCCAGAACGACGGCAAGCAACGACGCTGAAGTGGCAACAATTGCACTATTCCAGAAGCGTTTCAGAAATTCTTCCCGCACGGTCGACACTTCTCCGATCAACCGCGGTGAGATGCCCAGCGACTCCCACCCCTTCCAGCGCGGGGTGAAATCCCACCAGGGCACCATGTTACCCCGCATCACGTCCGGGGCCAGCTTGAATGAGGTGGTAATGGTCCAGTAGATCGGGAATAGGCACACGATGGCCCAGACGATCAGCGCGGTGTAAATGGCCACTCTGCTGGTCCACCATTTCATGCGGACTACGCGATCCGCGTCGTGATCCTTGAAAACGGCAGCATTGGTCATGCGGGGCGCTCCATCCAACGGCTCACCAGCTTGAGCAGCAGCGTGACAAAGATGATGATCAGCACGAGGTACACCATCGCCAGAAGCGTGCCATATCCCACGTTCGAACGGTCACGGTACTCACGAAAAATGAAACTGGTGACCGAGTCAGTGGCGCCGCCCGGTCCGCCAGATGTCACGTTGATGATGATGTCTGCCAGCTTCAGTTTGAAGATGACGCGGATCACGATAGCCGTGACAGACACGGGCAGCATCAAGGGAAAGATCACCTCCTTGAAGCTTTGCCAGCCCGACGCCCCGTCCACTTTTGAGGCTTCGATCACCTCGCGCGGCAGCGCCTGAAGCCCTGCCAGCAGCATGATCATCATGAACGGGATAAAGGTCCACGCGTCCATCGCCATGATCATGAAGCGGGCAATCTCCGGGCTGCCAAAGAAACTCGGTTCGAACCCAAGTTCGCGCACAAGCCGCGAGATGGGGCCGAACCGCACCTCCAGCATTGACTTGCCAATCATCCACGATACCGCAACCGGGCTCAGCATCAGGGGCAGCAAAAAGACTACGCGAAAGAACTTGCGCGCCCGGATTTGCGCGTTCAGCAACAGCGCAAGGCCAAAGGCGATCACGTATTCCACGCTCACTGCCATGACGTAATAAACCATGTTTTTCAATGCGTTCCAGTAGAACTGGTCGTTCCACATCTGCACCATGTTCGCCCAGCCATTGGGCTTCGGGCCATCAACGGACGCCAGGTTCCAGTCCGTAAAGGAGATGTAGAGCGCAAAAAGCAATGGAAAGACAACAAGGCTGATCACGAACAACGCGGCAGGCAAAACAAACAGCGTCCGCTTGCCCGCTTCGCCCCGAATCATGACCTGCGATACGCAGAGGGCCGTCGCCCAAAGTATGTAAGCGTACAGCACGGGGCGCCAATTTCCGAAACCTTGGCCAACCCGGTCCATCTCGAACGCCATTTGCCATGCGGCAAGACCGACGCAAAGCAGCCCCGCACCCCAGACCATGCTTTTTCCCAAACGCTTTCGCGTTTCGGAAATGTCATCGGCGGTTACTGTGTGAAGAAGGTCGCCTTCAGCGCTCATAATGCAACAAGTGGCCTGTATTTTCCGTGAATTGGGCGACGCTGTTGCGCCGCCCAAACTTGATGTTCGCCAGAATCAGAGGCCCAACGATGCCCGATACACCGCGATCTGGCTGTCCCGCCCGATCTGATCGGTGATCTCTTCCCAGGCCGCAGCAATGGCATCCGCCGTTTCCTGCGCCGACCCATACTGCCCCGCATAGCCCTTGGCCAATTCGTCCTCGGCAACCGAGTAGTATTGGAAGATGCCGGGGATACGAGGTTCGATGGCTGCGTTGGGGTGGTTGTAACTGTCGGCGTTCGAACCGAGGTAATCCTCGATATACGCGCGGTCGTAGCCCGCCTCTTCCCACTCTTCGAACTGGAAGTGCGAGTTGCGGTAAGGCTGAAAACCCGACGGATAGGCCGACGCCCAAAGCGATAGGTCCTTGCCACCCAAATGGGCTGCCGCGGACCAGGCTGCTTTCTTCTTTTTCTCGTCGCCTTCGACCGTGGCCATGACATAAACACCCCACCCGATGTAAGCCATATTGGGCGCTTCGTTGCGCGTGTCTTCCCATGCGCCGGACTGTGCGTTGTAGACTCGGTCCGAGGCCGGGTTGATGCCAAAGCCAACCACATCGCCCACAACAGACGTGTCCGACGTACGGGCCGAAGAACCCACATCGCCCCACCACATCAGCATGGAACCCGTTCCTGCAAGGAATTGCTGGAAGGCTGTCGTGCCGGGGTCCGCATTGATCTGGTCTGCCGGGTAAGCGCCCGCTTCAATCAGGTCCATCACATCCTGAATGGCTTGCACCCAGGCAGGGTTGTTGACCATGGGTGCCATGGTTTCGGGGTCAAAGAGCCACGCGGGCGAATTCGGGTGTTTCGCATAAGCCGCAGCACGGTTTTCCAGGAAGTAGAAGCCAAAGCCGCCCCAGCCCTTCAACGGATCAAGATAGCCGTGTGCGGGCAGGCCGGTCAGCGGGTCCTCCTTGCCAACAAGATCCTTGGAGACCTGATTGATCTCTTGCCAGGTGGTAGGTACCTCGGCGCCGCCAATACCGTCGGGTCCGAAATAGTCCTTACGATATGCAAAGCTGTGGCAATCGCCGTCAATGGACACACGGTACGTCTTGCCATCCCAGGTGCCCACGGGTGCCTTGAGGTAGTCGACATAGTCGTCCATGTCGATCTGTTCCTTGACCCAATCAGGCATCTCGGACGCGAGGCCCTTGCCCAGCACGTCGCCTTCGAACGGCGCGCCCATTTCGATGATATCGAAGTCAACGGTGCCAGTGGCAATCGACTGTTGCAGGCGGGCATTATAGTCGGCTTGCGCCAAGTCGATCCAGTTGATCTTGGCGCCGGTATAGGCCTCCCAAGGCTTCAGGAAGCCGCGGAACAGGAAGTTGTGCAGATTCTGGTTGTTCAGGCCCATGAACGTCAGTTCGACGCCTTCGAACTCGCCTTCGGCCACGTTCTCCTTGGTCGCCCCAAGGCACATTTCGCCAACCTTCTGCCAATCGCTGTCGGTGGGAGATCCAGCCCCGACTCCGGGGATTTTCAGGATTTCGGCACGGACGTTTCCGTGTCCATCGGCCAAAGCTGCGCCCTTGGGCATCATGGCTGCAGCACCCACCGCGGCGGTGCCTTTCAGCATCTGCCGCCGGTTCATTTTCTGCGCCGCTCTAATGTAATTATACAATCCGGTCTTCATATCCATCCTCCCTGGATCTCGTGATACAAATCATCCTTGGGCAGATGGTGGGGCGCATTTTTTGTTATTTTTTCTAGGTGATAGCGCCTCGTACTCCCCCGAGGAACCCTCACTATGCGTGAGATTTACGTTAAGTCAACAAAAGCTGACCCGCGCACGTAGACAACAAAAACCCCTTTCACTAGCATCCAATTTCTAAGTGGAGGGAAGCCGCGCATGGCAGGCGTCAAGATTCAGGACATCCGAAAATCATACGGTGCCGTAGAGGTTATCCACGGCGTCAACGTGGACATCGGCGACGGGGAATTCGTGGCGCTTGTTGGCCCGTCGGGGTGCGGGAAGTCGACGCTCTTGCGCATGATCGCCGGGCTAGAGCCGATCAACGGCGGCACCATCGCCATCGGTGATCGTGTCGTGAACAACCTGCCGCCAGCAGAGCGCGACATCGCCATGGTGTTCCAGACCTACGCGCTGTACCCGCACAAATCCGTCGCTGAAAACATGGGTTTTGCACTGAAAGTGTCCAAGGTCGACCGGGTAGAGATTGCCCGCCGGGTCAAAGAAGCCGCCGAAATCCTCAGCCTCACCGAATATCTCGACCGCAAGCCCCGCCACCTCTCCGGTGGGCAGCGGCAACGTGTGGCGATGGGCCGTGCCATTGTACGCGACCCGCAAGTGTTCCTGTTTGACGAACCTTTGTCCAATCTCGATGCCAAACTGCGCATCCAGATGCGGACGGAAATCAAGGAACTGCACCAGCGGCTCAAGACCACGACAATCTTCGTCACTCACGACCAAATCGAGGCGATGACACTGGCCGACCGTATCGTCGTCATGCAAGGCGGCAACATCGAACAAGTCGGCACACCGCTTGAACTTTATGACAACCCGGCAAATGAGTTCGTGGCGACGTTTATCGGCGCGCCGTCCATGAACCTTTTGAATGCTGACCTGTCTGACAAGCAGATCAGGATCGCCGATCAAACCTTTGCCGGGCCGTCAGGCGCGGGGAAAGTGCGTCTGGGTGTACGGCCCGAACACCTTGTTCTGGCCGACAAGGGACTGGCCATGCAGGTCAAAGTGGTTGAACCCACTGGCTCCGAGACCATGGTTTTTCTGAATTTCGAGGGTCAGGATGTCACCGCAGTCTTTCGCGAACGCCACGCGTTCGAGCCCGGACAGACCGTTCATTTGGCGCCGGATCCGAGCTGCCTGCACGTCTTTGACAGTTCCACCGGCCAAAGACTGGCAATCTGATCATGCCGCCACGCACCGTCCTTTGTTTTGGTGACAGCAACACGCATGGGACGGTTGGCATGACCACCGCGGCGGATCGACGTCGACACGACAAACAGGACCGTTGGCCAAGTGTGATGGCCCGTTCGCTGCCGCGAGATTGGGACATCATTCCGGAAGGACATCCCGGGCGCACGGCTGTCTGGGATGACCCCATCGAGGGTATTCATAAAAACGGCGCGCGCGCGCTCCACGCCATTCTCGAAAGCCACAGGCCGGTAGATCTGGTCATTCTTGTGCTGGGCACCAACGATCTCAAATCGCGCTTTGGCCTGTCGGCCCATGACATCGCTCTTGGCCTGCAGCGGCTCGTGACAGAGGTTCCTGGGTCCGACAGCGGCCCCGACTCCCACGCGCCCGGCGTCCTGTTAGCCGCGCCAGTCGTCGTAGAGGAGGTTGGCGTGCTGAAAGAGTCGTTTGCAGGCGCAGGACCCAAATCGGCGGCCCTCCCCGCCCTGCTGAAGAGCGTTGCCACCCGACACGGAACCGCGTTCATCGACCTGAATGGCGTTGCCAACGTCGATCCGGTGGACGGTGTCCACCTCTGCGCCGGTGCGCATGCCGCGATCGGCGCGGCCATGGCCAAGGCTGTCGCGAACCAAATGAACTGATTGCCCAAGAAAAGGAGTTCACACATGCTCAAGGGAATTGATCCGATCCTGAATGCCGGCGTGCTGTATGCGCTGCGGGCGATGGGTCATGGTGACGACCTGATCATTGCCGACACAAATTTCCCCTCGGACAGCGTGGCCCGCGAGACTGTACTGGGCGAGGTCCTGCGCATAGACCGCCCGGCGGCGGCGGTCGTGCGCGCCGTGTTGTCCGTCTACCCCATCGATACCTTTGTCGACGATGCCGCCGCACGGATGGAGGTGGTGGGTGAACCAGATACCATCCTGCCGGTGATGGAAGAGGTCCAGGCCGAAGTTAGCGCCGTCGAAGGCCCGACACTGTTGGGGATCGAACGCTACGCCTTCTACGAGCGGGCAAAACAGGCCTATGCCGTCATCCAGACCGGAGAGCGGCGGTTCTACGGTTGCTTTGCCCTGCGCAAGGGCGTTGTCGGCCCGGATGAGGGCTGACCATGGGTACCGTTGTCATATTGGGCGTCTTTGTCGCCGACACCGCCTATCGCGCCGATCGTATACCAGTGATGGGCGAAACAGTCATGGGCAATGCCTTTGCATTGGGGCCAGGCGGAAAGGGATCAAACCAGGCCGTGGCCTGTGCCCGTATCGGTGCTGACACGCATTTCATGACCAATCTCGGGCAGGATGATTTCGGCAAGCTGGCCCTCAACACCTGGGCTCAGGCCGGGGTCACACCGCATGTGCGTGAGATCAGCGACAGCTACACCGGAGCCGCCTTTATCTTCATCGAGGAACGCACAGGCGACAACGCCATCATCGTATCCCCTGGGGCCGCGGCCCTGATCTCGCCGGCGGATGTCGAGGCGCACAAGGACTTGATCTCCAGCGCGGACGTGTTCGTCACGCAACTGGAACAGCCGATGGATGCGGCCATGCGCGGGCTCGAACTGGCCCGCGCCACTGGCGTCATAACCGTTCTGAACCCCGCCCCGGCCGCTGATCTGCCCGAGGGCATGCTGGCACTCTGTGACTACGTCACCCCGAACGAGACCGAATGCGAGGCGTTAACGGGCATCGCAGTCACAAACGAGGTCGAGGCGGAAGCCGCCTGTGCCGCGTTGATTGCCAAAGGCGTGCGCACACCGATCATCACCATGGGCGAACAGGGCGCATATCTATCGGGTCACGGTCTGGTACCCGCCGTGCAGGCCGGGCCGGTGGTCGAAACAACGGGCGCCGGTGACGCATTCAACGGGGCTTTTGCCGCGATGCTGGCCAATGGAGACACTGCGCTGCGTGCGGTACAGTACGGCTGTGCGACAGCCGGAATCTCGGTCACGCGCGCCGGAACCGCCCCTGCGATGCCGTATCGATCAGAGGTGGACGCGCTACTCTGAGCGTCCGGCCCATCGACAAGAAACCGGACGCCGTTGTCAAAACTGTCGCACAGAACTCCCTTAAGTTGCACTTGGCATGCGTGTTGCGAAATCCAATGCGACGGTCAGATATGGTTTGCCAATCGCTTCTCTAGTGTCTGGTTCAACGACGAATATGTCTGCGAACGCAAGCCGGAGCCAGAAATCAAAGAATTCTTGATTCTCAGATATTTAAAGCGCTAAGTAACGGATTTTTCTGCAACCGCAGTCTCAACAATAAGGAGATCCAACCGCCATGTCGGATTCTCAAAATGATGAGACTGCTACAGTGAGCCCCCCTGATCCAAGGAAACAATCACATAGCGATTTGAGGTTATAGCTGCTTTTGGCGCGCGCTACTTGGCCTACTAGCACTCAGTCAAAACGGTAGTCACACCGTAGCTTTCCTACGAAATCTACTAACCACGCGCTCATCTTCGAGCGCGGCAAGCAACTGCTCACGATGGTGCTCAGCATCTCGTCGACGACCTAGGCGCGATGCTGGTCTGGCCATGCTTCATCGAACACCTTCCCAGTCAGCACAACCTAAGCAATTTTCCCCCTTGCCTGAGGTATGTCGGCCCTTGTCGGCTGGCCTTGCCAGACTGAACGCATGGTTGTAGAGCGTCTCAATACCAAATCGACACGTTTGGATCGGTGGAATGCTGTGGAGTTTCACAAGGCGGTCCTTCCGACAGTGCACACAAGAGTCGTGGTTTGCGCCGCGTTTGTTGCTGAATCGAAAGAAACTGCCAGGTCATCGGATACCTTTGAGATGTCTGCGAGGCGCTGTCTGCCCCCTGCCCCAACAGAAATGTTCTGTTGTTTGGTCCATCTGCTGTCGTCGTCAGTGACCGGCCCATGCGGGACATTCAACGCAGCTTTTGTATCCTGCGGTCGCACTCGCATTGCCGACATACGCTGCGTCAGCAAAGTCTGGCGCCGCTCGAACTCACAATTCGCGGGGCAAAACGAACTTCCAAGATTTTCGCCCTAGAGCAAAATCAAGGGCCGCGGCCCCCCCCAGCGATTGCCAGACCGCCCGCAAAGGGTGGCGATTTTTTGGCCTCAGGCATTTCAAGTCGAACCTTTGCAGGCTTGGCAGAAGTGAAGCGCATTCAAATCCGGTCACATCGCCACCCCGCGGTCTGACGATCGCACGGCTATATCAACTGTCTGCTTTTCGGCTCACAACTGACCTCGGAACGTTTGGGATGAAAGTACAAAGTCCGGACAAAACTACCTTCGCTGTGTTTGCAATGATGCCCAGATTTCGGTGGCGCATTTTATGTGGGGCGGCGGCGGTAATAAGGGCCCTTGCTGCAGCTGCCTCCAACTCGCTTGGTAGGATCCGAGTCTATAGCTGGTCGCCCGACAGGTGGGGCAGCCAGCTTGTGCTTCTTGAAGGCGGTTCAGTTGATGTCCTGAACCTTTATGACCAGCTCGTTCCAGTTGCGCTGGTTTTCGATGTCGTGTTCCAGTGCCTGTTCGTCCGCTATGGTGAAGCGTTTAATCGCGGGGGTTTTGCTGGTCGCCTGGTAAAGCCAATAGGCCTCGGCCTTCAGTGCGTCATCGATGGGCTTATCAATGGATTCGTAGACCATCTGCTTGCAAGCGTTGATCGAGGCCGCCGGGAACTGCGCGATGCGATGCGCCAGCGCGTCGATATACGGCCCGATCTCATCTGGCTCCAACGCTTTGTTAATTGTGCCCATGCGCTCGGCGTCGTCTGCATCGTAATCCTGCGCACTCAGAATGATCTCAAGCGCGCGGCCAAGGCCTGTTTGCCGCGCCATGCGCGACGCGCCGCCACCGCAGGGCAGGATGCCCATTCCCACTTCCATCTGCATGAACTTGAACTTGCCACGCGCGGCAAAGCGCATATCAAGCGCGAGGGCCAGTTCGTGCCCGCCGCCACGCGCGAACCCTTCCAGCTTGGCGATGGTGGCCTGGGGGACTTTGCTGATGCGTTCGCAAACGGATTGAAGTTCCAGCAGATGCGCCTCGTCGCGCGAGACGGCTTCTGTTGACATGTCCTTTAGCAATTCCGTGTCATAGTGACAGACCCAGATCTCAGGATTGGCCGATTGAAAGACGACGACCTTTGTCTCGCGATCGCGTTCCAACCGCATCGCCAGGCTGTTGAGATCGGCCAACATTTCCTGACCTTGCACATTCACGGAACCGAAATCGAAGGTCACTGTGGCAATGGCGTTTTCGACTTCTACGTCGAAGGTTTGAAAGTTTTCATATTTCATGAGGCAGTCCTTTCTTGGGCCTCGGCATCAGAGACGCGAGGGGGTGGGTTAAACGGTTGGGGATTGGGGCGGCGCGTGCGCCGCGGTCCTAGCTTTGCTGGCCGAGGATGGTCCTGATCGTTGTCATAACATCCGCCGCATGCGCCGCATCGAGTGCTGCGGGATGCGGGTTGGCAAAGGCGCCGCTGTCATTGTCGAAGTATTTGCCCGACGCATCGGCAAACCGGGACCCAAGCGCGGCCTCTATCAGTATATCAGCGCCGATATTCATGTCCTTGCCGGCCACGCCAAAGCCCTCTTTAACCATCTTCGAGGCGAGCAATGACCCAGGATTCACTGCGATCATTGTAGGCCCTTCGGGCAACGTCCTCGCCCATTCACGGGTCCAGATCGTGATCGCCAATTTGCTTTGGGCATAGGCGCCCATTTCGTCCAGTTGGCGTTGACCCAGCATCGCTTCCCTGTCCACGGGCGCCTGTGCTGCCGACGACAGGTTCACAACGCGGCCATCCTGCGGAATGATCGGTAGCAAAAGCTCGGTCAGCATATAAGGCGCGTAGGTGTTGACCACAAAACGGATATCAAGCCCGCCGTTCAGCGTCGGGTTGGGCGCGCGCAAAACGCCCGCATTGTTGATCAGAACGTCCAGTTTTTCGTGCTTGGCGCGGATGTCACCGGCCAGTGCTTTAACTGCGGAAAAATTCGACAAGTCGGCAACAAAGCTTTCCACCGTGCCGCTGATACTGCCGGCGGCGGCATCAAGTTTTGCAGCGCTACGCCCGTGCAACAAAATACGGTGCCCATCGACCGCCATCTTCTGAGCAGTCAGCAGGCCAATTCCGTCTGTCGAGCCTGTGATGAGGATTGTTTTGGTCATACATTTTGTCCTTTAATGAAAGTCGGGCAGCAAATCGTCCGCCAACTGCTTCAAAGTGGTGTCAATTGGGGCTTGATTGAATCGCAGGTTCAGAGCGATGTGGTTCACGCCCAGGGCTTCGATGTCGCGCAGATAACTGCGTAGGAAATTGGTGCCAGATTGGAACCCCAGGTGGATTGGCCGTGGCTGTGCATCTGGCGTTTTCAGCAAATCAACGTAAAGCGATTGCATCACCGGTTTGTTTGGCTGCCCCATCGTGACCAACCGCTGCCGGTAGTCGGCAACCACCCGGTTCTGGGAGGCAACATCGCGCGGATAGGTCATCCACCCGTCGCCATTTTGCGCCGCCCAATCCGATGTTTGCTGGCTGCCCCCTGTTATGAGCAGTGGCAGACGGCTTCCGACCGGTTTGGGCAGCAGGTCAATGTCGCCCAGCAAACGCCCCTGATCGCTTTGATGGCGCGGATAGGGCTCTGCCGCCGCGCGGATGTAGCCAAAGCTGTCGCGAAACCGCGCGCCGCGATCCGGGTAGCTGTGGTTCAGCGCCGGGTATTCCTCGGGCCGGTCACCCGATGCCACCCCCAGCAGTACCCGGCCATCTGACAGAACATCCGCCGTCGCTGCGGCCTTGGCCACATGGGCCGGATGGCGCAGCGGCAGGATGATGCTGGCGGTGCCAAGCGCGATACGCTGCGTCGCTGTGGCCAATGCACCCAAATACACAAACGGGTCGAAAATCTGCCCTGCATCCCCGAAGTCTGGAACGTTAAAGGGTACGTCGCGCAGCCATAGGGCGGAAAACCCCAACTCTTCGGCCAGTTGTGCTGTTTCGATATGGTCCCGCATCGTCGGTTCATGGCCAACGGCATACGCCTCCAGTGGCAGTACCAAGCCAATGCTCAGGCGGCCTGGCTGGAACGCAGTATTATAGCCTGCGTTGATGCGCGGGAAGCTCGCGTTTTTGTGGTCGTCGAACATGACGGTTGCTTTCTCAGTAGCGCACCAAGGTGCGGCTTTCGATGCTTTTGCGGATGCTGGTTAGGCTTGGGTCCTCGACCATGTCCAGCGCACTGTGCCCGATGGATGGCAGGCCGCGATTGTCGTAAATGTTAAAAAACGCAACCTCGTCCGGCGTCATCACCGATTGATAAATCCATTCATGATCCGGATTGCCCACAAGCCCCATGATCTGGCCCTTGCGATCCGGGTAAATCAGATCCAGCAAAATCCAGTCTGTCGGATCAACACTTGACGGACGCACGAAGCCAAGAGGCGCGCTGTTGATTGGCTGCTCTACAGGCCGCCAAACATTGATGAAGGCGTAATGCCCATCCTCCCATGTCGCCGCCTTTTCCGGACCTAGCAGATCGATCAGACGTTTTTTTGCGCCGTCTTCGCTGTAGTCGCTGTGCACGTTGCGCGCTGGTTTGCGTGTTGCATCCGGGTCATCCACGCGCACGGTATGGTCAAAGATCATGACCTCGCGTGCGTTCAGCTTGTTGTTCAAAAGCTGCGTCAGTTCGCGGTCGTAGGTGTCTTTCCAGTGGTCGCCGCAAAAATCCTGCACCGCACTGGGGTAGGTTATGAATTCCACGGCATCAGCCGCGAACGCCACCGGACGCTTTGCTGTCCGAGTGTCCGACAAGGTCACCTGTGTCACCACCAACTCGGGCGAGATCAGATTGCCGACGATGCCACCTGCATCCAGCTCGAACGCTTGGCGTTCGTCCTTGTGAACGTGGTAATTAACTGTGGCCGTGCGTGTCATCTGTATCGTCTCCTCAGGGGTGTCAGCCTTGCGATGAAACCAAATATGATTGCTATCAATTTATAAATAAACAGCATATTCTGGTATTTATAATTCGGGATTTGCATATAATGGGTTTCAATACAGACGGATTGCGGTTGTTCGTTCTGGCCGCAGAAATGCTGAACATCAGCGCCGCCGGTCGCCGCCTTGGCATGGCCCCAGCCGTGTCCAGCGCGAAACTGGCAAAGCTGGAACACGCCCTTGGGGCCGAGCTTCTGCACCGTACGACGCGTAAGGTTTCGCTTTCCATTGAAGGGGTGGATTTCCTGCCCTTCGCGCGTGAGATGATCGCCCAGGAAGAGGCCGCACTGGCTGCCCTCGGCAAAGGCACCGCCAATGTCAGCGGCACCCTGCGGTTCGCCGCACCAAGCACGTTCGCACAGCTTTACATCGCGCCCATCCTGCCAAAGTTCCTGGACCAGCATCCCGATCTTACGCTGGATTTGCACCTGTCCGATGTGCAGTTCGACCTGATCGAAGGCAGCTATGATCTGGCCCTGCGCAACGCACCTCTGCTCGATACCAGTCTTAAAGGCCGCAAACTGGCTGATGACCAGCGCATTCTCTGCGCTGCCCCTTCCTATCTGGCCGTGCATGGCACGCCGAAATCCCCGGATGAACTAGCCAATCACAAGCAAATCGCGTTCAGGCATCTGCGTCCCCGTCTGCTCAGGGCTGCAGATGGAGAGACCGGCGAGTTTAGTCCGGGCGCTGCAAAAAGCCAGCTGATCATCGATGATGGGCTCAGCCAGAAACACGCGACCTTGGCGGGTGCAGGTATTTCCCTAAACTCTCTCTGGAGCGTGCATGAAGAGATCGCCTCAGGACAGCTCAGGCGCGTTTTGCCGGACTACGAAGGCGACGACGGTAACGCGCTGTGGCTCATCTATCCCAAGTCCAACGTGCTTTCCCCCAAGGTCCGTGTGTTTATGGATTTCCTGATCGCCGAGATCGGTAAAACCCCGCCATGGGAAGGCTAAGCTAGGGCTTAACTTACTGCTAAAGCGGTTATTGATGCGCTCCGTGGCATTGGTAAATTGGGCTCACTGTAGACCTCGAGGCAGACGCAGCATCCAACGCCGTATCCAGGGATCGATCATTGAGCTGCCGTTCGATAATCGTGGACAACGCTGCGCTGCGGCCTGTCGAAGGAGACATTCGCTGCGGTGGCAAAACCGACAGCTGGATGAACTAGCGGCATGCGGGTCAAACGTCGCTTCGCCGCAGTCGGGCTCTTAGCCAAGATGCAAGAAATGCGCGGTTCAAGCTCTAGCCGTGCATTCCAATGTTGGTACTGACGGAATACTTGTGGCCACACACCTTCTGATTGCCAGGGTATCGGAAAGCTAAGCGTATTCGGCGATTAAATTCAGTGCTTAATGATGTACGCAACCGGCACATTCCTGTGCCTCCTTTCCGCGCCTCACCGCCGCCTGTGAGGCGGAGCAGCACCTGCGCGATTTTTTGAGATCGGTTTCACCACAACAGGCAATTCTGTCTCGATCCAGTCGATCGACATGGTAGAGGCGTTTGTATGTCACGTCGAAAGCATTGGATGAACGGCGCAAATGCTGAAACGGTTTCGGTATCGCCACGGTGCTGCCTAACCCGATACCTTTTTAACTGATTAATTTGGTTGGGGGCGTCCTTAACACATCTTTTCCATCACCAATTCGTCGCGCAAGGCAGCAAACCGTGTTTCAAGGTGGTCGAGCATTGCAATCCGCGCAGCGTCTGCATGGCCGGCTGCAATTGCTTCCACAATTGCGGTGTGTTCGCTGTGGGTGACCTGCAAAGACGTCTCGGTCCGGCCCTTGGCCCGAATACGGACCCAAGAAGGGTTGGATCTGATTTTGTCCAACATCGAATATGCAGTCAGAAGAGGACGGTTGCGGGCGCATTGTGCGATCAAGCGATGCAAGGACCCGTCCCAAAGCTCCATGGCCTGAGCATCGGTCGCCTCCCATTGTCGCTGAGCCAACATGCGTAAACGCGTCACTTCTTCCGGAAGCACACGTTGAGCGCACAAAGCAGCCAACTCGGGCTCAATACAAAGGCGTGCCTCCATGACTTCCAGCGCATTGGTCTCGCCCGTGACCTTTGCGGCTAGATCGCCCATCGGGTCCATCGGCTGTCCCGCAAAGGTGCCCTTGCCCTGCTTGCGCCAGACAAGACCTTCGGCTTCCAGCGCATCCAGTGCCTGCCGAATAAAGCGCCGTCCGACCCCGAAACGGTCCGCCAATTCGCGCTCGGTGGGCAGCTTTCCTTCGGATCCAAGATCCTCGGATTTGATCAATTCGAGCAGACGCGCGCGCACCTGTTGCTGCGGACCTTTGGGCGGCATGACGTTCATTTCAGTTCCAGTCTCTCCAAACGATCAAAATGTGCTTTAGAGGGTGCCCCCTATATTATTCAAGCTCAACCGCATGTGACCGGCTTGGACGGCCAGCGGCTTTTCGTTCCGCTTCGGCGCGCGCAATATCTGCATCGATCCCTTCGCGGGTCGGAAAGCCTGAAAATCGTTCGGCCGTGGGCATACCTTTGGCGAAGTGAACGTATCGTTCCTGAGCAACGTCACACAGGCGCGCCAGTTCACCCAACGGATCGGCATGATCATCCGCGCGCAGGTCAAGCCAAGGGTGGGCTTGCCCACGATGGATAACAAGACCTGCAGCCTGTCGGCCACGCTTGTCCCCACCGGTCGCTTCTCCGGCCTGCATCGCAGTGATCAAACGCTCTGCAAAGGGAAGGCCGACGCCCTTGCTATAAGCGTCGGATGTGGCATCAAGCACTTCCCCGCCAGCCAGCATATTGCCCGCAACCGAATGATCGTTGCGCATCAGATGACCAGCCCAATCAACGCAGTCTGATCCTGTGTGTGCCGCAAAATGGCCGTTGATGTCCATCATATGCGCCTGCCGGATCGCGTGTCCTTCGTCGCGCGCGACCAGATCAGTCAGGACAACCTCGGCAGTCTCGCCGGCCATCATCCGCGCGCGTCCTTCGGTTCCCCAAACGGGATTGCAAAACGCTTGGCTTGCGACCGCGACCTTGTCCGAGACAAAGGGCACCACGGCGCCGCAGGCAAAGAACTTGCTGGCGACAATCAGACCGATGCTTCCATCAGTGTCTTTGGCAATCAGGGAAAACGTCATCGGCCCACCGCATAGGCTTGCATCAATCGAGGGGTGGCGGCCGCACGCAGTGTGCCATCCGGCTGGCGCAGCGCCGCCGTGAGGCGCCCCACCGTCCATGGCTCTGCCACGGTCACCTTGTGCCCGCGCGTGCGCAGATCATCAATCACGTCATCGCCAACATTGCGTTCGATCATCATTTCACCTGTCTTGACCTCTCTGGGAAAGAACGAGCCTTGGAAGTGCATGGAATGGAAAAGCGGCTGGTCCATGCACTCTTGCAAGCCCATGCCGAAGTGCACAAATCGCAGGAACCAGATCAGCTGCCACTGGTCTTGCTGGTCACCACCGGGCGTGCCGAACACCAGTTGGACGCCATCCTTCTCGGCGTAACTAGGGGTGAGCGTCGTCCTTGGGCGGCTCTTGGGCACGAGCGAGGTCGGCAGGCCCTTTTCCAGCCAATACATCTGCGCCCGCGAGTTTAGTGGGAAGCCGAGCCCCGGCACAACCGGGTTACTTTGCAGCCAGCCTCCCGACGGCGTGGCGGCCACCATGTTGCCCCAACGGTCAATGATATCCAGATGCACCGTATCGCCGCGTTTTTCGGTGAGATGCGACATCGTAGGTTCTTGTGAAGCCACGCTGCCGACCTTGAAATCGCGCTGTGCGCGTTCGATGTAGGCATCCGCTTGCGCCTCGAACCCCGGCACCCGTCCGGGACGTTGCGCGAGTGAGGCATCGGCCCCGATCAGCTCGCGGCGCTCGGCGTTGTATGCTTCGCTCAGCAGCACATCCATCGGGATTTCGCTGAAATCTGGGTCGCCGTAATAGGCCTCCCGGTCTGCATAGGCGAGCTTCATCGCCTCAATCACCGTGTGCACGAATTCCGCCCCGTTCGGGTCCATGGCACCAAGGTCAACCCCTTTGAGGATCGCCAGCGCCTGCAAAAGCACTGGACCCTGAGACCAGGCGTGGGTCTTGTACACAGTCCAGCCATGGTAGTCGTAGCTCAGAGGCGCCTCATATGTCGCCCGCCAGTCAGCCATGTCCGAAGGGGCCAGAACGGCGCTGTGCTTGGTCTCTGACACGTCCATGACGTGCGCATCCTTGAGATAGTCGAAAATCGCCTTGGCGACGAAGCCCTCGCGCCATTCGTGCCGGGCTGCGTCGATCTGAACCTCTCGTGTGTCACCCACGGCCGAGGCCAAGCGATCATAGGTTGCCGCCAGATCGGGGTTTTTGAACAGCTCGTTCGGTTCTGGCGCGCGGCCACCGGGCGTCCAGACTGCAGCGGAAGTGGGCCATTCCTCCTCGAAGAACGCGTGCAGCCCCGCAATCGTGTTGGCAACGCGCGGCAAGACGGGATGCCCATTGCGGGCATAATCGATGGCCGGCTGCATGACTTCGCGCAGGGTCATCGTGCCGTGATCACGCAGCATCAGCATCCAGCCGTCAAAGGCACCGGGCACGACCGTCGCCAAAAGTCCTGAACCGGGGATCAGGGTCAGACCCTGCTGTATGTAGTGCTCAATCGTTGCATCTTCGGGTGCTACGCCTTGAGCGCAGAGCACTTCGACCTTGCCGGTTTCGGCGGAGTAAAAGATCGCGGGCATGTCCCCGGCAGGGCCATTCAGATGGGGCTCGACCACTTGAAGCGTCAGCGCGGTTGCCACAGCTGCGTCAAAGGCGTTGCCGCCTTTCTCAAGGATGCTCATCCCCACCGCCGACGCGATCCAATGCGTCGAAGTTGCGACGCCAAAGGTGCCTCTGATCTCGGGGCGGGTTGTGAAATTGGACATGAAGCCTCCAGTTAGTGTTCGCGCGGGTCAAGCGCATCGCGCAGGCCGTCACCCAAAAGATTGAACCCCAGCACCACGAAGAAGATCGACAGGCCCGGCCACATGGCCATCCAGGGGGCTTGATTGAGGAAGTTCTTGGCGGTGTTCAACATGGACCCCCAGCTGGGTGCAGGGGGTTGTTGACCTAGGCCCAGAAACGACAGGGACGCCTCGGCGATGATGGCCGTGGCAATTGTCAGCGTCGCTTGCACCAGAATGGGCGGCAGGACGTTGGGAAAGATGTAGCGCGAGAGGATCTTGGGCGTTGGCAGACCGATTGCGCGTGCGCTTTCGACATAATCCTCTTCCTTGATGCTGAGGACCTGCCCGCGCGTGAGCCGGATGAAAATCGGTGTGGCCGAGATCCCGATGGCAATCATGGCATTGGTCAGGGACGGCCCCATAAACGCGGCCAGTGCGATCGCGAGGATTAGGAACGGCACAGCCAGAAGCGCCTCGGTGCAGCGCGAAATGACGGCGTCGGTCCAGCCGCCGAAATACCCCGCAACGATGCCCAGGGGCACGCCAAAGAGAACGGCGATCCCAACCGAGACAACGCCCGCTGCCAGGGAGGCTTGCGCGCCCCAGATCAATCGGGCCATGACATCGCGGCCGATTTCGTCAGTGCCCATCCAATTCTCCCCGCTTGGCGCTTTGCGCACCGCGCCCCAATCCGTCGCGGCAGGATCGGGGATCGGTAGTATCGGGGCTGCCAGCGCAATAGCGATGAAGAACACGACCAGCGCACCGCCGACCATCGCGCTCTTGTGGCTGCGAAATTTTTTCCACACGCGGTTCTCGGGGCGGGCCTCTAGCAGGGGATCATTGGGCGCTGGCGCTTGGGTCGCGGTCTGGGTCATATCACTGCTCCCTCAAGCGCGGGTTGAGGACGAAATACATGACGTCCGCAAACAGATTCATGAAGATGAACCCCACAGCGGTGACAAGCACGATGCCCTGCACAACGGCATAGTCGCGGTTGAATACCGCATCGACGACCAGCTTGCCAAAGCCCGGAATGGTAAATATCTGCTCGGTGAGAACGGCCCCCGCCACCAGTTCCCCAAACAAAAGCGCGGTTAGTGTCACGATGGGCGTGAGCGCGTTGCGCAGGGCATGTTTGAGGATGACGACGCGTTCGGCCAACCCTTTGGCGCGCGCCGTGCGCACGTAGTCTGCACTGAGCACACCGATCATCGAGGATCGGGTGTGCCGCATCAAGGTCGCGGCAAGCGCCGTGCCGAGCACAAAGGACGGCATCAGCATCGTGCGGATCGATTGCCAGAGATCCTCTGACGGCGGCACGTAGCCGGAGGCGGGCAACAACTGCCATTTCACCGACACCAGCAGGATCAGCATGATCCCCAGCCAGAAATTCGGAATAGACAGCCCCGATAGGGCAACCACATTAGCAACGTAGTCCGTCGCAGTGCCCTTTTTGACCGCGGATAGGATGCCCGCTGGAATGCCGATCACAAGGGCAAAGACCATCGACATCAGAGCCAGTTGAATGGTCACGGGCAGCTTTTGTGCCATCAGCTCGGTGACGGGCTGATTGGTTCGCAGCGACACACCCAGATCCCCCTGAAGGGCGTTGCCCACCCAGGCTAGATATTGCACCGGGATCGGATCGTTGAGGCGGTATTTTTCGCGCAACGCCTCCAGCACGGCCGGATCACGCTCTTCTCCGGCCAGCACCAGAAGAGGATCGCCCGGCAACAGATGTTGCAGTCCAAAGACCATGATCGAGATGATCACAATCGTCGGAATGGCAATCAGGATGCGTCGCAGCAGGAACGCCAGCATGTCAAAACCTCAGCAGCAAAGAACCCGCAGGGGCAGCGCGGACAGGTCATGATCACTCTTCCCAGGTCACGTTCTCGAGGCGGATCATGCCGTCGGGATAGGGTGTGAAGCCCTTCATGTTGCTGTTGTACGCCCAGATCCAGTTGACGTGGTACAGGAACACCCGGTTCAGATCGTCCAGCAGAATGGTCATGGCTTCATCGTAAAGCGCTTTGCGCTCTTCGGTGCTGCCAGCCACGCGGGCGGCGTCCATCAGTTCGTCCATCTTCGGATCGGAGTACTTGGAGTCGTTGATCCCGCCATTGGTGGTCACGAACGGGTGGTTGTTCCCGTCCGGGTCAACACGACCTGACCAGCCGATCTGGCTTGCGGTATAGTCGCCGGCGGATTGGTCAGCCAGCAGCGTCGCGAACTCTTTGGAGGTCAGTTTGATGTCGATCCCGGCCTCAGCAGCCATGGCTTGAACCACCTGCATGACTGCAAGCGGCTCGGTGGAATTGGGCACCTGAACTTCCAGCTCCAGACCATCGGCAAAGCCCGCTTCTGCCAGGAGTGCCTTCGCTTTTTCGATATCGCGGGCTTCTAACGGCAAGGACTGATTGTACCAGGGTGAAGTCGATGGGAACGGTTGGTTGCCAGGTGCAAATGCACCCTCGAAGACCACTTGGTTCAGCGCCTCGCGGTCAATCGCGTAGCTTAGCGCCTGGCGCAGACGCTTGTCGTTACCCCATGGGTTGTCGCCGCGGGGCCCGTTGTTGATGTTGAAGGTGATCGCCTGATAGCCGAGTGATACCGCGCTATCGACGATGATGTCGGGATCGTCGTTGGCTTGTGTCAGGTCCGTCGCGTTCAAGCGCTCCAGCATGTCGATGTCGCCCGATTGTAGGTTCGCAAGACGCACCGTGGTGTCGGGGATCGGCAGGAAGGTGATGCTGTCAAAGTGGATCGCCTCAGCGTTCCAATAATCGGCGAACTTGGTCAGAACGATCTTGTCCTGCGCCACGCGCTCCGTGAAGCTAAACGCGCCCGAGCAGACAGGGTTCAACCCGAAATCCGTCCCAGCCGCGGCCGACGCCGTGGGTGAGACCATCATACCTGCGCGGTCGGCCAGTTGCGCCATAAGCGTTGCGTCGGGTCCGGCGAGATTGAACACAATTTCATAGTCGCCCGTGACTTCGGTCGAGGTGATCGAGGCCAGCTCGGATTTGCGTCGCGACTCGTCCATTGTCTGCGACCGTTCGATATTGGCGGCCACCGCTTCGGCGTTGAACGGCGTACCATCATGGAACACCACGCCCTCACGCAGCTGCATCGTGATTGCTGTGCCATCCTCCGACGTGCTCCAGGAGGTGGCCAACTGCGGGATGATTTCGAGGTCGGGTGTGATGTCCACCAGCTTGTCGCACAGCGAGGCGTAGACTATCCGCCCCACAAATGTGCGCGATTGGTCGGGGTCCAGCACGTCTGCGTCCGATTGCAACGCGATCCGCAGATCCTTGGCAAGCGCCGGGCTGGCAGTGAGCGCGGTTGCGCCAACCAATGCAGTGATAATGGCCTTTTTCATCTGTGACATCTTCAAATCCTCTCTGTTCATGGCTGATCCTGTTTTGCATTGTGCGTGACGGCGCCGCCTTCTGTCGCCGCGCGGTAAAGCGCGAAACGTGCCTCGGCAGTCTTGGATTTCTGTGTTGCGGTTGATGGGCGGTGCCGCCGTTGCAACGTGTCTGCGAAATGGCAGGCTACCTGATGGGATGCGTCCTGTACGGCACTCAGATGCGGTTTTTGCGTTTTGCAAAGCGCCTGCGCGTGTGGGCAGCGTGTGTGGAACCGGCAGCCCGGCGGCGGATCCGATGGGCTGGGCATTTCGCCGTGAACCGTCGCACTATGATCCGTCACTGGCCCGTCCATCGACGGGATTGCGGCCAAAAGCGCCTGTGTGTAGGGGTGTTTGGGCTCCGAAAAGACATCCTCGGTCGTGCCAATCTCGACAATCCGGCCCAGATACATAACGGCCACGCGGTCGCTCATGTGCCGGATCACGCCCAAATCATGTGCGATGATCACAAGGGTCAGCCCAAGGTCGCGGGACAGATCGCCCAAAAGATTGATCACTTGCGCCTGCACCGAAACGTCCAGCGCCGAAACCGGCTCATCCCCGATGATGAGCTTCGGCCCTGAGGCCAGCGCGCGCGCGATGCCGATCCGTTGACGCTGGCCGCCACTGAATTCGTGAGGATACCTGTCTGCGTGTTCGGCGCGCAATCCAACTTGGCGCAGCAGCTCGGCCACCTTGGCGCGACGGTCCTGTGCGGACAGCGCGGGCGCATGAATTTCTAGAGGCTCCGCCACAAGCTTGGCGACCGTCATCCGCGGATTCAGAGAGGAGAAGGGATCCTGAAAAATGAACTGCATGTCGCAGCGCAGCGTCTTCAGCTCTTCGCCCTGGATCGTACTGACCTGTCGTCCGTCGAACAGCACATCGCCGGAGGTTGGTGTCAAAAGCCGCATCAGCAGGCGTGCGAGCGTCGATTTTCCACAGCCGCTCTCGCCCACAATCGCGAAGGTCTCTCCGCGCCGCACTTCAAGTGAGACACCGTCGACCGCCTGCACAACCGGCGTTTGAGATAACCAGCCAGAACCCATTCCAAAATGCTTCACGACATCGATGGCCTCGAGGATGACGTTTTGGTTCAACGGGTCACCTCAATGTGTTCTTCAAGAGGCGCGAAGTGGCATGCGACGTGGTGCTGCGGGGCAATCT
Organism: uncultured Tateyamaria sp.; assembly: GCF_947496075.1. Lineage (GTDB taxonomy): Bacteria > Pseudomonadota > Alphaproteobacteria > Rhodobacterales > Rhodobacteraceae > Tateyamaria. The sequence continues at coordinate 1,302,680 of NZ_CANMBJ010000002.1, read as the reverse complement.
CCGAGAGCGTGGGTCGCTGCGCACATGTCGCCGCTGCGAAGGCGCACCGGGTTCGGAAACGGCAACCTTTAGGCATATTCGCAATCGTCGGAACCGTGCCCGGAACAATCGCCAATCGCTCGCCCGGACGGTCCAGCCCGGGCATCGCGCTCATCAGACCAATCGTGTAGGGATGCTGCGGGTTGTCAAAAACCTCTCTCACGGGCCCTTGCTCAACCACCTGACCGCCGTACATGACCGTTATTCGATCGGCGATCTCTGCAACAACACCAAGATCATGGGTGATCATGATGGTGCTCATCCTGGTCGCATCGCGCAGGTCCCTGATCAGGTCGAGGATTTGCGCCTGTATCGTCACATCAAGCGCAGTTGTCGGCTCATCCGCGATAAGAACCTGAGGGTCGTTGGCCAGAGCCATCGCGATCATGACCCGTTGACGCATACCGCCGGACAATTGGTGTGGATACTCGAATAGCCTCTGAGAAGGGTTGGCAATGCCGACGCGTTGCAGCATGTCTTCCGCACGGGCACGCGCTTCGGGGCGCGTGGCGCCACTGTGTTGAATGATCGCCTCGCATATCTGATCCCCGATGCGAAAGGCTGGGTTCAGGGATGTCATGGGTTCCTGAAAAATCATCGCGATGCGACTGCCACGCATGACGCGCGGCAAGGTATCGCGCGTGAGATCGAAGATGTCTTCTCCAACCCTCAGATTTCCCGATGAAATTATCGAGGATTCTTGCGGAAGTAATCCCATTAGAGCCATCGCAGTGACGCTCTTGCCGCAGCCAGACTCGCCGACAATGCAAAGCACTTCACCCGATTTGGCCTCTAGGGATACGTGATCCACGACGTCATTTGATTGTCCGCGGAAGCGCAAGGCCAAGCTGGTCAACTCCATGGCACAACCATTAGGTGGCTCATGCAATCCGGTCTGACAATCTTGCTTAACTTGTGACACTGCTTGGTTCCGTGACAAAGAACGTATGAAAATACGAACCAATTTAAGATTGGTATCGGTCCTTAAACGTGTCAAACTGTCAATACCAAACCGGCTGGGTCAGCCCGTTGAGCCGCTAAGGGCAACATTCAGTGCATATGGATCAGGCAAAAGGCGCTGCAGACGATCGGGAGGCCGTTCTGCTCTTGGATTGAACGCAGCAGCGGGGGGCCGCAGTAGGCCTGTACTCGTGTTTGCGACCGAAATGGTTCGCTATGTTGCGCAATTGCGCCTGGAGTGTCTCAATTCGAGAGTACCACGCCTTGCGAACCGAACCGACGCCAGTTGATCATGCATAAGCGCCAGACGAATACGTCAGTTCGTAGCTGTGCTGTACAGTTCGTGCCTATCCACATGTTTCCGGGCCACAGAACTGTGCTTTTTCAAATAGCGTTTCCAGGCCTGGTGGGCGCCTGATGCGGGGCCTGGTGTGATTGCATTACTTTCTGTGATGGATGACGATCAAAGCTCGCTCGGTTGTGGTGAACCATTTGGCATTCAGAACTTCCCGGCGAAGTGTCCCATTGAACCGCTCATTGCATCCATTCTCCCAAGGTGATGCAGGATAGATGCGGATAGACTTGATGCCAACCCGCCGGAGCCAGCCCTGCATTGTTCCAGCGGCGAACTCAGGCCTGTTGTTTGATTGGACGTACTCTCGCGAACCTTGCTTCAGCAGTAACGGATAGAACGCTTCGAGAACGTTGTCAGCTCTGAACCCATCTCCGGCATTGATGTTTCTCGCTACGCGCGCAGCGTGAATATCGCCGCATGTACTCAATGCATAGCGCTGCTTGGCAGCGTAAAGAGCGGCCATCGGAGCAAGGCGCGCACCTAAGGTGCGCGCTCCGATATCAAGCGACGGCATTCGCCACCGTTTTTGACACGCCTTTGTAGTGGCGCTCTACAGCCTTACCAAGCGAGACAAGGTAGCCGTTAGTCGTCACGAGCGTCTTGTCGATATTCTTCCAGCCTGAGGCATCGGTGCTCGCCGCCCCTGTCGCGATCTTGGCCGCATCCACAGCCGTTTCGAAGGCGTTGATCCATTTATCCAGATTCTTCAGGCCTTTGTCATTCATCAAGTCGTCGAGTGTCTTTTTCGTATCTTTGTGAAATGTCTTGTAGTTGGGTAGTTTTGTGACACGATCCTTGACCATCGTGATCAGCGTGCCGACCTCAGTCTCGATCTTGCTCACATCTTGGGCCACCTCTTTCGGCAGCTTCTTTGCAAGCGACTCCGCCTTCTCCAGCAGCTTGTTCAAACGTTTGCTCAGCGTGTGCGCCTTCTGCTCATATTCGACCATCCGGCCCTCGTAGAACCTAAGCTCTTTCTGCATTTGCTTGCCCGTTTTGCCGCAATAGCCCGTGATGCTCGCGGCGAATGACTTCAGCACATCTGCCTTCTTGCCCTTGCCGCCCGCCATCTTGTCTGACAGTGCGTTCACGCCGGTTTCGATCCGCTCCTGTACCTTTTCCAGCTTTCGGAAGATGAGATACAGTTCATTGGCCGTTGAGACCGCATCCTTGAGCGTACCCTGTACAGCAAAGACGATTCCAACCGGCCCCGCTGTGACGACTTTGATCGCATTGATGGCAACGCCTACACCACGCAGGGCGAAGTCGACCCTGACCTTTATCCTGAACTTCTTGTAAGCGGTCTTTAACTTGACGTAATCGTCCCAACCCTTTTTTGAGGCCGCATCCATCTTGGATACATAAGTATTCGACACTGTGTTCAGCTGCTTTTCCAGAGCGGCAGGAAGAGCCTTCAGAGTTTTGACGGCCAGAATGTCACCTCTATCCGTGATGGCCTGGCGCTTTGCCGCGACAACCTTGTCGTATTCCTGAGTGATCTTCGACATCTCAGCAATCATCTTGTTGAACAAGAGCTCACAAGGATTTCGTATCTTTTCAATCAAAAGCGGGTCAGCCTTAATCTCTTTGAAGACCTTGTCGGGAAACGTCGCCGTATAGTCAAAAGAGATTTTCGGCGCATTCAGCAGTTGCGTTTTTTTGTGCTTTTGAATGACCTTCCAAATGTCGGGGTGACTAATGATGCTCCAAGTTGCCATCGATCCTATCCTTTGCCATTGAAATTGCGCGTTCCGTCCTGACAACACGGGCGCAGGCGCACTTATTCATTTCACCGCAAAGAAATCGGATGCAGATGCTCTTAGGCTTTAGGATCGACGCTACCAAAAATACCAGAATCGGGAGTCTTGGAAATTCAAAAGACAAAGTAACTGATTTTCCTTTTCTTGAGCCAGATGAAGCCAATACTGCCGAAGGCGTAATGGATGGCGTGGCAGTCAGGAAACGGTGACAGCGTCACACAAAAGGGTCGGATGGACCGGCCATTCACCGGATATCTGATGCGCCGTGAGGGTTTATTCTGCTGACATGCTTGAAGTCTTCAGCCGATTGATCAGGTTCAACTACTGCGGTTCAATAGTGAATCACGCACTTCTGTGTTGGATCTGGGAACACTGTGAGCAGTAAAAGAACTCACATGCCATCAAGATAGGACACAAGCAGATCGGGCAAGTCACTGAATGCCGCGAATGCGACGTCATGTGGAATCAAGGAGATCGGCTGTTTTCGATATCCCTCGCTGAACAGAAAAAATGGGATCGAAGCGCGCCTGGCGGTCTCTGCATCGATCTCGCTGTCACCAACATAGATCAAAGGGCCATCGCCAAGCTCTTCGTAGACAGCAAGAAGAGCCGCTGGATCAGGCTTGCGGCCCAGTGGATTGTCTCCTCCTGACACGGCCTCAAAAAAGTCGGCCAACCTCAGATGCTGCAGAACAGCCATTGCGGGGCGATAGAGCTTGTTGGTGCAAACACCCAGGCGGTAGTCGCGAGACAGGCTGGTCAGAGCTTCCAGAACACCTGGATAGGTGACAGTCAGGCCGACGGCGTCATCGTAACGTGCGACCACGTCACTCAACAATTCATCCTGCAAGCTGTCGGGCAACCCACCTGCGGCGCGCATCTTTTCGACAAAGACGGTAACCCCTTCGCCAATGAAGTCATGTGTCTGCGCAAGCGAGATCGGATCCGCACCAAAACGCGCCAAAGCCGCGTTGGCGATACCGCGAATATCTGGTGCACTGTCGATCAACGTGCCGTCGAGATCAAAGACGATACGGGCGCTCATGGTCGGCATACCACGTAGTCCGGCACAATCCCAGAGCGCGCGATAGCGTGCGGGACATCGTGGCCCGCAAAGAAACCGTAGTCGGAGATCAGGGCCGAGGCGATGCCTGCCGTCTGCGCCCCGAGGATATCTGTGTGCAGGCTATCATAGACCATCAGGGCGCGCGCTCGGTCGACGGGTCCAATCCGTTTGAACGCCAAATCGAAGATGTTGGTAAAAGGCTTGCCGAAGAATTTCGGGACGACCTTGGTTCGATCGGCCAGACGGTGAGCAAAATGGCCGGGTTCGGTGGAAAACCCTTTCTCTCTCGGGGCCACGATATCCGGGTTGCCCACCACGACCGGACGCATGCGCTTTGCGAGCGCGTCTTCGAGAAGGGCCTGCCGAGCGTCGGTCCAGGCCGCCGAGCCGATCAGCAAGAACCCGTCGACCGTGTCATATAGTGCGGGGTTTTCCTCAAGGTAGGTGAGACTGAGCCCTTCAAAGTCTTGCAACCCGATGCTGCGCGTGGCCATCAGCCCCCAATGCATGCCACGCTCCCCGTTCATTTCGGCAAGCAGCGTCGCGCGGCTGGTGATGACGTCCTCCGGCGCGAAATCATAGTCGAGGCGGGTGTATTTCTTAATTAACGTGGCATGGGGAGACCCCGCGGCGTTCGAGACCACAAGCACACGTTTGCCCACAGCCTTCAGGTCCATGATCCTTTGGGACGTGCCGGAAATGGCCGTCTCACCGATATTGAGCACGCCAAAAGCGTCGAGGAAGAACACGTCGAAGTCATCCGCGACATCGGCAAGTGTCTCCACCGTCTTGTAGGTCCTGCTATCGGTGGAAATCGGTGACAGCCGATACCGGGCAGCCTCATAGGCATGAAACGCCTCTTCTACCGACATCGCGGTCAAATTATGGCTCCGCGGACTTTGGCCGACACCCATTCGCTGATGACAACAGCGGCGAGAATGACGATCAGGATCAGGCTGACTTGCGGCCAGGCCAACACGTTTAGCGAGGCCGAAAGCTGCAAACCGATGCCGCCCGCCCCAACCAGCCCCAGCACGGTGGATTCGCGGATGTTGATGTCCCAGCGGAACACGGCGATTCCGGCAAACGCAGGCAGGATCTGGGGCACGATCCCGTAGGCCATGACCTGCCAGCGGCTGGCACCCGTAGCTGTAATCGCCTCGACCTGGGTGTGATCGATTTCCTCAATCGCCTCGTAGAGCAGCTTTGCACAGAACCCGATGGAGCGGATCGCAATTGCAATCACACCTGCAAAGACGCCGGGGCCAATGATTGCGATCAGCAAGAGCGCCCAGATGAGCGAATTGATGGAGCGTGTGGACACAATGATCAGCAGCGCGATGGGCCGGATAATGAGCGCCGAAGGCGTCGTGTTGCGCGCGGCCAGAAAGGCCACTGGGACGGCAAGGCAGAGCGCAATCATCGTGCCGAGGGTCGCGATGTTCAGCGTATCCCAGATTGGACGGCCAAGCTGCGTAATATATTCCCATCGCGGCGGTGTCGCACGTGTCCAGATATCGTTTGCGATGCGCGGGGCGTCCCAGACAAAGAACCAAGTCGTCGAGGCAGAAATGATCTGCCAGCAATAGACAAAGACAGCCACGCCCAGGAGCCAGCCAAACCAGCGGATCAGGCTTTCGCCCGTCGTCCGCCGACGCCAGACCCGCGCATCCTCGCGTTCCAGAACCGGCATTACTGAACCCTCGCCCTGATGATGCCTGACAGATACTCAAGCGCCATGACAATCACGATGATCATGATCAGAATGGCAGCTGCAGTGTCATACTCGTAGCGGTCAAAGGCGGTATTGAGCGTGGCCCCGATGCCGCCCGCGCCCACGAGACCCAGGATCGCGCTTTCGCGGAAATTGATGTCGATCCGGTACATCGAAAGACCCACAAGGCGCGGCATGACCTGCGGCTGAACCCCGTAGTTGATCCACTGCGTCCAGCGCGCGCCGGAGGCTTTTATGGCCTCCGCCTGCACTTTGTCCATGGCCTCGATGTCTTCGGCCAAAAGCTTGGAAAGGAAACCAATGGTGGCGAAAGACAAGGTCAGAAAGCCCGCGAGTGGGCCAAAGCCAAAGATCGCTACCAGCAGGATTGCCACGATAATTTCTTGAAGCGCACGACTGATGGCGACGATGCCCCGGCAGACCACGTAAACCGGAAGAGGGGCGATGTTGCGCGCCGCACCAAGGCCGATTGGGATCGAAATCAGGATGCCAACAACCGAGGCAGCAACCGTCATGACGATGCTCTCCAGCAGCCCCTCCCAGATGTCAGTCCAGCGCGAGGTGAAATCCGGGCTGGTGAAGGCGAGCACGAATTGCCAGCCTCGGTCGAGGCCGTCGTAGACGCGGCCCCAGTCGACCTCGATCGTCGACACAGCAGCAATCAGATAGACAATAAAACCGATGATCAGCGTCCAGCGCAACCAGGCGCGTTTGACGAATGGCGGCTTTTTCCAGCCTCGTCCCAGCATCTGGTCGAGGGTTATGTCGCTCATTCTGCCGCCTCGATCTCGTCATCCTCGACCTTCTCAATGGTCGCTTCCCAGTCTTCCTCGCCATAAATCTCAGTCAGCTTGTCGGGGGTCAGCCCGTTCGGGCCACCGTCATAAACGATCTCGCCCAAGCGCAGGCCAACGACGCGGGGCACAAACATCTGGGCAAGAGCCACGTCGTGGATGTTGATAATGGCGGCAAGGCCACGTTCCCGGCACAGTTCGGTGATCAGGCGCATAATCTGGCGGCTGGTCTTAGGATCGAGCGATGCGGTGGGTTCATCCACCAGGAGAAGCTTCGGGTTTTGAATGAGGGCCCGGCAGATACCGACACGCTGACGCTGACCGCCAGAGAGCTCGTCTGCGCGCTTGTCCGCCATATTCAGCAGACCAACACGGTCCAGCAGGCGAAACGCCTCGTCGACGTCCGATTGTGGATAACGACGAAGGAAGCTACGCCAGAACCCGACATAACCCAGTCGACCCGACAACACGTTTTCCATCACTGTCAGGCGTTCAACGAGGGCGTATTCCTGAAAGATCATACCCATCTCGCGGCGCGCCTTGCGCAGTGCGCCCGCACCGAGTTTGGTCAAGTCCACATCCTCTAGCAGGACCGCACCGCTTGACGGTTCTACCAAGCGGTTGACGCAGCGGATCATCGTGGACTTGCCTGCCCCGGAGGGACCGATCAACGCCAGAACCTGGCCTTTGGGGACGTCGAGATCAATCGCCTTCAACGCCTGGTCGCCCGTTTTATATGTTTTGGTAAGCTTTTGAAGGCGCAGCATGAATTGCCCCAGATAAGGGTGGTTGGCGGGCCGGTATGGCCCGCCATATCAAGTATGGATCACTCGCAGGCGTAGGAAACGCCGTTGGCCGTATCGATCTTGCGGATGACTTCCCAGAATTCCTGATAGGTCATTTCCAGGAACTGGCCCTCGTTCGATTTCTCGAACTCGGCCTGCAGCGTGGTGCCTTCCCACTCGAAGTTGAAGAAAGCATTGCGGATCTTGTCCTGCAATTCCGGCTTCAGGTTATAGACCGTGCCAAAGCCCGTGGTGGGGAAGGTTTGCGATTTGTAGATTGTGACCACGTCGTCTTCGCTGATCACGTCGCGGCTGATCATGCGGGACTTTACCGAGTTCGCGATCGAAGCCGCCATGTAGTCCTTGTTGGCCACACCGAGGATCGAGTTGTCGTGTTTACCCGAGAAGACGGGCTCGAAGTCCCGCTCGGGCAACATGTCGAAATCACCCTTCAGGATCGCTGACGGGGCCTTGAAGCCTGAGTTCGAGGTGGGCGATGTAAATGCAAGCTGCTTGCCCTTGATATCCTCGACCGCCTCGATACCGGAATCAGGATAGGTGATGATCTCCATCTCATAGCCGAAATTGCCGTCCTTGGAGGCCATGATGGTGAAGGGACGGAAGCCCGCACAGTTCACAGCCAGCGGGTTGGAGCCGGTGTTGAAACCTGCAATGTGCAGACGGCCCGAACGCATCGCCTCTATCTGAGCTGCGTTATTCTGGACAGGGAAGAACACGACGTCCTTGCCGGTTTCCGCCTCAAGATGTCCGAGGAAATCTGACCAGGCCGTTTTGTAAACCGCGGGATCTTCAACCGGTGTATAGGCAAAGATCAATGTGTCGGGATCCAGTTGGTCCGCCGCATCGGTGGGGATGTCTGCGATCAGGTCGCCATCCGCGTCGCAAAAGCGCGCGTCCAGATCACCACGTGGGCAGTCCTGCGCAGATGCCGTACCGCCCAGTGACATGAGCGCAATGGCAGATGCGCCGAGCAGTAGTTTGATATCCAGTTTCATATTGTCCTCCCTAGGATGCGGCACTTTCGGCCGCGTTTGATTTTTGTGTTTCGTCCGCGGCATTAATTTCCACCCCCGCGGCGACCAGGGCGCCGAGAAGCGCGCCGGTTGGTTTTGTATTGACCACAATAGACTGAAGTTCTGACAGGTCACCTACTTGCGCCAATCCTTTGCGCCCAAATTTCTCGGAATCAATCAAAAGATGCCGTGATGCTGCACGCTGCAGCATCATGCGCTTGACCGCCGCAAATCCCCGCACCGTCTCGGACAGCCCTTCTTCGGAAAAACCCGACGAGCCGATCATGCAGCGATCCACATTGAACCGGCCTAGAAATTCCAACGTCTCCGTTCCGATGACAGCCGATTCCGCTGCCAAGTAATCGCCCGGGCATAGCAGGACCTGTGCCGCGCCATGGCCAAGGGTCATAGCTACCGGAATGGAGTTTGTGATCACCGTGCACGGCGTTCCTCTATATGCCAATGCGCGCGCCATCTCGATAGTGGTCGAGCCGGAATCGATCATCAACGTTTCGCCGTCCCGCACCAGTTCGGCTGCACGCCGGCCTATGTTCTCGCGCTCATCAATGCGCGCATTGGCGCGTTCATCGAGACCGGGATAGTGCCCTTGAGCTGGTGCGGAGGCGCCGCCATGTGCTCGCGCTATGAGGCCATCATCAGACAACGCGTCTAAATCACGGCGAACAGTCTCGGTTGAAACGTTGAAGCGTCCAGCAAGTTCGTTGATCCGCACATGCGGGCGCAACTTGAGTTCGAGGAGGATTTGCCGTCGTCGCTCGGTTTTTTTAAACCGGGCCTTTTCCTTACGCTTGTCCTTTGGTTCCGGCATATAGCGACAAATCCCCTGCCCTTCCAAAATGTGACCTTTCCGTCGCCGGTGCAATTAATTTGTTGCTTAGGCCACAAATTAATGCAACGTTTTTGAAAAGATTGGCAAAAACCCGGAACTCAGTATGCGAATGCAGCACTTACGGGACATCCCAAAAACAAAGCGCCCATGATTTTTTTGGCCGCCCAACTCGCGGCGGCGGTCGCCTTGCTTCTTTGGTCCATAAACGTGATCCGAACCGGTGTTGAACGGGCCTTCATGCCAGAGTTAAAACGGTGGCTACGCGCCCTTTCCGGCAGCCCTATCTCAGCTGCATCGGGTGGCATTGTGTCCGCGATGGTGGTGCAAAGCGCTACCGCCGTTGCCTTGATCGGGGCCGGGTTCGCCGTCTCCGGTATGTTGGCAGTCCCTGCCGCATTGGCTCTGATCCTTGGGGCCGATCTGGGCTCTGCACTTATGGCGCAGGTGTTGTTCCTGCCCGTGCAGGCTGCCGTTCCATTCGCTTTGCTGGCCGGCATCCTAACGTTTTTTAGGGCACGTCAGCGCAAGACCAAACAGGTTGGACGCATTCTGATCGGCTTTGCGCTTGTACTGATGTCACTGCAAATGATCCGTATGGCAACAACTCCAATCGGCGAAAGCGAGATCGTGCAATCGATCGCTGCGTATCTTCATGGTGATCTGGTTAGTGCCTTTGTAATAGCGGCTATCCTGGCATGGGTGATGCATTCCAGCCTTGCCGCAGTTTTGACCTTTGCCTCCTTTGCTGCGACTGGCCTTGTATCACCCGCTGTTGCGATGGCGCTGGTGATCGGCGCAAACCTAGGCGGTGCGGTCATCCCCCTTGTCTTGCTGTCAGGTGCCGAGCGGCCTGCGCGCATCGTGGCTATCGGCAATCTTGCTGCGCGAGGTGGAGTGACGCTCGCGTTCCTTGCAGCGCTGGTTCTTGGCGCGTTCCAGCCAGCCATTGGACTCGTTCCCGCCGGCCAATTAGCTATTTTGACTCATATTCTCCTGAACTTTGTCATGCTTTTGGTCGCGCTTCCTTGCGTCAGTATGCTGATCCGCTTGGGCGAGGCTCTGGTGCCTTCGCGATCCGACACCACCACGGACACGGTCAGCGCGCTAGACACCACTACGCTGGATCACGCGCCTTTGGCGTTGGCCTGTGCGCAACGCGAATTGCTGAGCATGGCCGAAACTGTTCAAACGATCCTTGTCCCAGTGATGAAACAGTTTCGAAGCTGGAACCCTGACATGGCGCGGCAAATCGACCTTTGCGAAGACAAGATTGACCAGATGCACTTCGAGACCAAAATCTACATCTCGCACCTACGAGAACGTGATCTCACCGAGGCGGATCAGAAAAAAACACTCGAAATCGTCGCAACGGCAAACAGCCTTGAGGAAGCAGGCGATCGTATCGCCGTCAATCTGGCTGCATTGGCACGAAATATGCACGATAGCGCCCTGTCTTTTTCGGATGAAGGCCTGCAAGATCTTGAGCATTTCCACGATCAAGTTGTCACCAACGGTCAACTTGCGCTTCAGGTGCTTACCACCGGCGATGCTGAAGCGGCCCGGCAGTTGGTTGCTGAAAAGGATCGTATCCGTGTCGAGGAACTAAGGTTGCAAGAACGACATTTGAAGCGCCTGCAACTTGGCAAAACGGCGAGCATCGAGACTACGAACATCCATCAAGACGTGTTGCGCCTTTTGAAACAGGTAAACGCCGCTCTCAGCTACGTCGCCTATCCGATTGCCGAGGAAACAGGCGACCTTCTGGGCAGCCGGTTGGCACACCGCAGGCGCGTTGGAGGTCTGGCATGAGCGCAACGCATCATGAAGCCGAACAGATCACGGCCCTGCCTTTGCGATGGGACAGGAAAAACAGATTGCGTGTCCTGATGGTCACCTCCCGCGACCGGGGGCGCTGGATCATGCCCAAGGGCTGGACAATGGATGGCAAAAAGCCGTGGCAGGCCGCCAAGATCGAAGCCCTAGAGGAAGCTGGCGCTGTCGGCTTTGTATCGGATCAGCCGATTGGCAACTATCACTACATGAAAGGACTTGCGAAAGGACAATCCGTTCTCTGCCGGGTGACGGTCTATCCGATGATCGTTGATAAGTTGAAACGTCGCTGGAAAGAACGCGAGGAACGCAAGAGACACTGGTTTTCGCTCAAGGAGGCTGCAAAGCTGGTCGAAGAAAAAGAATTGATGACAATGCTACAGGATCTGGCTCAGACCCCGGATATCCTGACAGCACTGGAAGACCTACGCCCGGCCGCATGAGCCGGGATTAATTAAAGCCGGGCAAACCGGATGACTTATTCCAATGGGAGGACAACAATGAAAAAACTGACACTGACAGCGGCAAGCTCGCTGATCACGCTGGCCGCATCAATGGGTGCCGCACAAGCTGACAAGCTGACGTTTTATTGCTCGGCACAGGAAGACTGGTGCCAGCTTATGGCGCGGAGCTTTGAGGATGCCACGGGTATCGACGTCAACATGACGCGCAAGTCGTCGGGTGAGACCTTTGCTCAGATCCGCGCGGAATCGTCGAATCCCAAGGGAGATGTCTGGTGGGGTGGCACCGGCGACCCACACCTTCAGGCGGCCGAAGAAGGCCTGACCATGGAATATGTCTCGCCGATGCGCGACCAGTTGCATGACTGGGCGATTTCTCAAGCCGAAAGCGCAGGCGACAAGACCATCGGTATCTATTCGGGCGCTTTGGGCTACGGCTATAATGCCGACCTTCTCGCAGCGAATAATCTTCCGGAGCCCGCCTGCTGGAAAGACCTTCTGCAGCCCGAATACAAAGGGCACGTACAGATGGCCAACCCGAACTCGTCTGGCACGGCCTACACCACTCTGGCCTCTATGGTGCAGATCTTTGGCGAGGATGACGGGTTCGAATTCATGAAGGGCTTGCACGCCAACATCAACCAATACACCAAGTCCGGTTCTGCTCCGATCAAGGCCGCGGGCCGCGGTGAAAACACTGTTGGCATCGTATTCATGCATGACGCCGTGAAACAGGCTGTGTCGGGTTTCCCGATCAAGGTTGTCGCGCCTTGCGAAGGTACCGGGTATGAGATCGGCTCCATGTCGATCATCGACGGTGCGCGGAACGAGGAGGAAGCCAAGAAGTTCTATGACTGGGCTCTCAGCACCGACGCGCAGAACCTTGCCCTACAGGTGAACGCCTTCCAGGTGCCCTCGAACAAGGGCGCAGAAACCTCTGAAAGCGCGCCGGATATGTCGACGATCAAGCTGATCGACTACGATTTCAAGAAATACGGATCGTCGGACGAGCGCAAACGCCTGCTGCAGAAATGGGACGAAGAGGTATCGGTCCTGCCGCAGTAAGTGAGCGACACCACAACAAAAACGACCCATCCGGCTCTGATCTTCTGGATCATCGCTGGGTGGGTCGGCTTCTGTCTTCTGCCATGGTATATGGTAGAGGACGGCCTCTGGTCGTTCGAATGGCTGTTTGACGGCTACCCGTTTGACGCCGATTACGCGCCCGGACTGTTCCTGACCGTACAGGGCGAAAAGCTGTGGCTTGCACCGCTTCTGTTCCCGCTGACCTTGCCGCTCTTGGCTCTCAGTCGTCCGAAGTCCGACCCATTCTACGCCAAGATATTGATCCTTGCAGGTACTCTCGGCTTTGGTTGGTTGATTTTCCAGGGTTTTTCAATCGGCATCCGTGGGTTCAATTTCGAATGGCAGGAGGCCCTGTTCGGGGACCTCAAGATTCGCCAATTCGGCATGGGCTACGGCGCCATGATATGTGCCTCCGCCTTCCTGTTTGTGTTAACTCAAGGCATCGCTGCACGGGGTGCGATCAACGGCGATGTCTTTGTCGTCAGTGCAATTGGCGGGATCATCACCATCGTCACCGTCTTCGTATTTTTCCCAATTGCCAAGATGCTCTTCGCTGCATTCGTGACCGAAGATGGAGCATATTCCGCATCGGTCTTTGCGTCGAAATTCTTCGACGACCGGCTTTGGAGCTTGGGCTGTTTCTGGGGCGCGCGGTGCGGGGCGGCGTGGAATTCACTAATTCTTGCCATCCTTGTTGGCCTCATAACCACAGCTCTTGGCCTCTGCTTCGCGCTTGTCGTGACCCGCTCGGGCTTCCGCTACAAACGCGCGTTGCGGGCGCTAACGGTCCTGCCGATCATAACTCCGCCCTTCGTAATTGGTCTGGCACTGATCCTGCTCTTTGGTCTGTCTGGCTCGGTCACCGTGTTCTTCGCCGACCTCTTCGGCGCCCAACCCACCCGCTGGCTTTACGGCATGCCAGGGGTGCTGATAGCCCAGACACTTGCCTTCACGCCCATTGCCTTTCTGGTACTCATCGGCGTGGTCGAGGGCGTGTCACCCTCCATGGAGGAAGCCGCGCAAACGCTGCGCGCGAACCGGTGGCAGACATTCCGAACCATATCGCTGCCGCTGATGCGCCCAGGTCTCGCAAATGCCTTCCTGCTGGGTTTCATCGAAAGCATGGCCGATTTTGGTAACCCGCTGGTTCTGGGCGGCAATTTCGACGTGCTCTCGACCGAAATTTTCTTTGCCATTGTGGGCGCGCAATATGATCAGGGCCGCGCGGCGGTTCTGGCCATGGTCTTGCTGTTTTTCACACTATCGGCCTTCTACGCACAGCGCGCCTGGCTCGGGAAGAAGAGCTACACCACAGTGACGGGCAAAGGCGACGCAGGTGTGCATCCCCTGATGCCAGCAGGCCTTTCAGTGCCGGTTCTGCTGATTGCGCTGTTCTGGGCTGTCTTCACGGTCATCGTTTACGGCATGATCATCTATGGCAGCGTGGTGGAGCTTTGGGGCGTCAACAACACCCTGACCTTCAAGCACTATATCACGGCCTTCTCCGTCCGCATCGAGGCGGAGGGCATTCGCTGGACCGGGGCCGCCTGGGATAGTTTCTGGACGACGATCACCATTGCCGCGCTTGCAGCGCCTCTAACCGCCGCGGTGGGTTTGGTGACCGCCTATCTGCTGACCCGCCAGAGTTTCGCAGGCAAGGACACCTTCGAGTTCGGCACGATGCTCAGCTTTGCCATTCCGGGCACCGTGATCGGAGTCAGCTACATCCTTGCCTTTAACGTACCCCCGATCGAGATCACCGGCACCGGGGTCATTCTTGTGGTCAGCTTCATCTTTAGAAACATGCCGGTGGGGGTCAGGGCCGGCATCGCCAGCATGTCCCAGCTGGACAAATCGCTTGATGAATCCTCGCTCACGCTGGGAGCCAATTCCTGGCAGACCTTCCGCCGGATCATCTTGCCGCTCTTGCGCCCAGCCATCCTTGCGGCGTTGGTTTATAGTTTCGTGCGCGCCATGACCGCGATTTCGGCGGTGATCTTCTTGGTCTCAGCGGAATACGACATGGCCACCAGCTATATCATTGGCCGGGTCGAAAATAACGATTACGGCCTTGCAATCGCCTACTCCACGACGCTGATCTTCGTGATGCTGTCTGTTGTCGCCTGCATGCAGTTCACTGTTGGGCGGACACAGATCGGACGGCGCATAACCCAATCGCGCACCAATGTGTAAGGACCTACGCTCATGAGCATTCAATCCAAGGCAGCACCCGTGCGGTTCGAACAAGTCTCCAAGAAATTCGGCAAGGATGTGGTCGCCGTCGATGCGATCGACCTCCATGTCGAGGCGGGCAAGCTGGTGACACTGCTCGGCCCGTCCGGCTGCGGCAAAACGACGACGTTGCGCATGATCGCGGGGCTCGAAATGGCGACATCGGGCAAGATCACGATCGGGGATATCGATGTGACCACCCTGCCCGCCACTGACCGCGATGTTTCGATGGTGTTTCAGTCCTACGCCTTGTTTCCGCATATGTCAGTGCTTGAAAACGTCATGTATGGGCTGACCTTTTCGGGGTTTGCAAAGGATGAGGCGCGCAGCCGCGCATTGCATGGCCTCGATCTTGTCGGTCTCAAAGGGTTTGACAGCCGTCTGCCATCCGAGTTGTCGGGTGGCCAGCAGCAGCGTGTCGCCGTCGCGCGGGCGTTGGTGTTGGAACCTCAGGTGCTTCTCTTTGATGAGCCGCTTTCAAACCTAGACGCCAAGCTGCGCAGGCAGGTGCGCGAAGATATTCGCGCCATTCAGCAAGATCTTGGTTTGACAGTTGTCTACGTCACACATGATCAGGAGGAAGCACTCGCCGTCTCGGATGAGATCGTCGTCATGCGCAACGCTGCCATCGCCCAGATGGGCACGCCACGCAATTTGTATGACGCGCCCAACGATCGCTTTGTCGCCGATTTCATCGGCGAGGCGAATTTGCTGTCCTGTGAAATTATCGCCGTTGACGGTGATACGGCCACAATCGAGATCGAAGGCTACCAACACGCATTGCCGTCACGCGGTTTGGGCCGAGGGCCTGCGACCATCGCGGTGCGTCCCTCACGCCTTGTCGTCGGTGCTGATGCAGGGATATCTGCCAAGGTGGCCAAATCCACCTATGTCGGTGTGCGTATGGAATACACGCTCACCGGTGCCTTTGGTCAGGTCTTCGCTGTCCACGACGACGTGGAGGCACCGCTTGAGCCGGGTGCCGAAGTCTGCATGGGGTTTGCCGCCAAGGGCCCCGTTCTTCTCCCTGAATAAACCCCGCAACTCATCGTCGTCTCGCATCCCAAGGTTACCGTCGATCCGAGCATTCCCATCCCCGACTGGGGGCCAAATGAAACGGGTCGTAATCGGACCGCCGCCTTCGCCGTGTTGGCAGAATTTGTCATGTCACGCATATCTGGTCCAGCGTTGAGCAAAAAACGCGCGACACGTCAGCCATTTTGGCTGCGCCCGTGGAATTGAGGTGCACACCCATCCGCAACTTGGTGAGAACGACCGCAGCTCCGCTGGTTTTCTGCCACCTGCCGAATTTGAAGTTGCGGCAGATGCGTTCTTTGTGACTTCCGTGTCACCAATTTTCGAGGTTGGGAAACTGCCCACGATGCCTGGTCCCGCATCGTCGTAGCCGTGACCAAAATCATCAACAACCGCACAAGGGCAGACCTTGGGGTTTCCACTCATGGTGCCGTTGGGACACCTCTGTGGTGCGCACTGGCAAAGCGTCTCATCAACCGAACACATGATCAGCCAGAGAAATGCCATCTCTGGACCGCCGATCTTGTCGCATTTCAGCCGGCCATTGGCTAGCAAAGCGTCGGTTGGCGGTCATACTCTCCAGGCATTCTCCGACATCTCAAGCAAGGTTTCAAAGACATCTGGCGTGCCAACGATAACTCGTCCCCCCTCACGGATCATCGAATCGGCATCCTGATCCTCGATCACGCCGCCAGCCTCCGACACCAGGAGTTGACCGGCCAGGCAATCCCAGGCGTTCATGTGTTCTTCAACGTATCCAAGCAGCCGTCCGGCCGCGACATAGGCCAGAGACAAGGCACCGCTTGCGTTACGATGAAACATTGCACCCCGCTCAATCAGGCCAGCCACGATCGGTACCACGTGCCGCGCCTTCACGCGGTTCGAGTATCCAACCGCGACGGTGCCCGCTGTTAGGGGAGTGCCGCTGGCAACCCGCATCGGAGCACCATTCAGCTTTGCCCCAACGCCCCGAAGGGCGGCAAATGTTTCGCCAACAATCGGATCGTGGATGACGCCCAACTCTGTGCGCCCATCCCTTACACCCGCAAGAACGATGGTCCAGGTGGGAATGCCATTCACAAAATTGGTGGTCCCATCGATCGGGTCGACCACCCAGTCAAAGCCGCTGCTCCCAGCTTTCGGTGTGTACTCCTCGCCCACGATCCCGTCATCGGGCCAGGCCGTTTCGATTTGTTTACGGATATAGGTTTCGACGTTCCTGTCGGCCTCGCTCACCCAATCCTGAGTGCCCTTTTGATCGACAACAAGTGTAGCCCTATTTGCAAAATAGTCGCGTGCAACGCCACCAGCCGCGTGGCAAAGTTCCGTCGCAAATTCCAAACGTTCTGATACGCTGTCCAACTTTCCAGTCCCTCCCAGTATTTTTTGCCTTTGAAGACACTTATGCCCTTTTCGCTGCGACGCACAGATCGTCGGCACGGCAATCGCAGGACGAGACAACACCGTAGCTACCCTTCTCCAGTTAAGAAGCGTCAAAGTTCATGTGCTTTACAAGTTGGTACTCCGCACCAAATCTGCGGAGATGAA
The DNA here is from genome assembly GCF_947496075.1 of uncultured Tateyamaria sp. Taxonomy (GTDB): domain Bacteria; phylum Pseudomonadota; class Alphaproteobacteria; order Rhodobacterales; family Rhodobacteraceae; genus Tateyamaria. The sequence continues at coordinate 1,285,110 of NZ_CANMBJ010000002.1, read as the reverse complement.
CCCCTGCTCGATATCGTTTTCAACAGGAATACCCGCTGGGATTATCGCTCGGCGCAACATGACGATCCCAATCAAAATGCTGCATACAACCACACATTGCGTGGTTACGGTATCTGTAAATCGCCGGGAAAGCTGTGTCCGTCGCTCGAAATTGCCGAAATCGAACTAGAGCAAACGGGGGTGGCGTTTCAGGAAGCAGTTAATTCAGCTTTCCTGGATTGAAATGTTCAGGCCAACTCAACCTCATGCGCATTTTGGGCTTTGACTCGCTGTCTTGAACCAAAAACTGTTTACTTTGACCCTGACCGTGTTTCTTGGAACATACTTCTCGGCTTGAACCTCGCTTGACCACCCGCTTACCAAAGGTGCCAAGCATTTGGTTTTTGTCGCTCCAGTCGATTTTTTGGACTTCGTGTACTTGTCAACATAGTTCATGCCAGTCGCAGCGAAGCTGTGCAAAAAGCTCATTTTGACTGATGGTGCAACAGGCATAAACGGCCACGTTTCTTTGTGTTTCGGCGATAAACCTTCGGCCCAGGCCACTCAAAATCCACCGGAAGTCCAATTCTTCTTTCCTGCAATGGAAGCAATATCAAGGCAACCGCAACGGCGCGGTGAAGACTTAATGCAAGGGAACACAACATGATTGAGCACTGCAAGTCAGCTCTTCTAGCAACGCTTCTCATCCCCTCCGCAGCGCAGGTGCAGATCAACATCGGTGACGCGCTTGGCACATCAGAAACTGCACTTCGAGCCGCGCTCGCAGCGCACGGATACATCGCCACAGAGATAAAAACGAGGATGGAGTGATTGAAGTTGAAGCCGCAAACGGTGCTCAATCCATCGAATTCGATATTTCACCAGAGACGGGCTTGGTTCTCGCGGCCTATGAAGACGACCACGACGATGATGATGAGGGAGAAGCCTCGGACGACAATGATGACGAAGGAGAAGACGACGATAAACATCTCCCGGTGCGCCCCTTCTAGTGGGCGCACCTTTAGTCAGGATGAACGAATGAATTTATCTCGTGCCACGGTGTTGTGATTTGTGCTCGCGCTTCAAACGATCTGTTGCGCATACTTTCTGATGGGCATCGCTTGGGACTTGCTGTGGCCGGCCGTCCACAAACCGTCTCGCGGACAGCGACGTATTCGAGGCCTTGGTTACGATCGCACTTTTCTTTGGTTTGGCGTTCACCAGCAATGAATTGCGCCAAACACTGACGCGCCAAGATCAGATTAAGATTGCCTCAGGTGCGTTCAGCGAAGTGATGGAGGCGCGCTTCAAAGCTTAGTCACTGACAAGCGTCGAGTGTGAAATCGCGATGTTGGCGATCAAGGGCTTCTCTATCGCGGAAATGGCAGAGCTCTGCGAAACCAAATAAGGCACAGTCACAGCACAATGCGCATCCGTTTACAGAAGGGCCGACGTCGCAGGGCGTTTGCAGCCATTAAGCGTCTTTCTTGATGATCTTATGGCAGATGATTTGGTTTCTGCCGCGCAAAACGCTGCGCTTTAGAGATTGGCCATGAACCCCATCGGGATTATCCTAATTGCGGCGACCACACTGTTTCCCGCCCATCAACTTTTCATGCTGCCGAATGTGACGAACCAAGTCGCGCTCTTCTCGCAGTACCTTGGCTTGGGAGCTTTGGTTCTCATGGCTTCGGGCAAACTCTGTCCACCCGGCTCAAGGGCACTGAAACGCTCTTTAGTGAATTGGATCGGGTCTGTGTTATGCATAAGTGGGCGGGTATCGTCGCTATGTTCGCGCTTCTAATTCACGATACCATTGATGCAGACACGCTTGGTTTGGAGCCCAAACCCCGCTCAATGAGCCTGCCGAGACCTGGCGTGAGATCAGCTTGTATGGCCTGTTGATCCTCGTCGGGATCTCAGTCGCAACCTTCATCCCCTATCACCTTCGGAGATGGACACACAAAGCCACGGGAGCTCTGTTCACGGCTGGCGCTTTCCATTTCTTCTTCATCATAAAACCGTTCACGATGGGCGATCCAGCGAGGCTGTATACTGGCCTTTTCTCCGTGGCGGGACTGGCAGCATAAATATGGATGCTGTTTCCCTATAAAATGCGCCCGGGTTATGGATACCAAATCACAAATATTCAAAGCACCGGCAGTTACTATGTCGCCAGTTGGAGAGTCTTTGAGGGCCATGCCCGGACAATTCGGAGTGCTGCGATTTACAGGCGCTGGCACAGAAGAGCCGCATCCATTTAGCTTCTCGAAGATCTGCAGCGACGGGTTGCTTTGCGTAACGGTCAAAGACCTCGGAGATTTTACGTCAGACCTCAAAACCGTCACTTTGCTTGGCCGAGAGGTTGCTATCCAACGCCCGTTTGGCCGATTTCGGTGCTCTGGACCAACCGCCGAGATTTGGGTCGAAGGTGGCATCGGGATCACACCGTTTTTGGCGTGGGCCGATGCACTAGAATGTGACGCCCCGCGGGTCGACCTGATTGTTCACCATTAAAGGACAAGAGGTCAGCAATGCAGCACCCGGCTCAATCAAGTGTGCACACGAAGAATAAGCCGCCTTTGTCCAGTTTCCTACTACATCTAGGAAACCTGCGCGGCCTAGGGCCGCGCGTTCGTTTCAAGACCATTCGATTGGGATAGTGATGCCGCCGTGGCCCATTCTTTCCGGTTCTGTGCCCGGAGGCAGATCGAAAGGATCTTCCTTGGCTGCAAGTGCGACCCACTCACGTGCAGTTCCGTTCCAATCAGTGATCGCGTCCGACGCTTTGCGCGCAACCCTTGGTGCCGATACGCTGGTACCATTGAGGCGCACATAAGATCCGCTGCGCGATCCCGCTGAAACCACACCCCACAGCACCAGGGATTCATCACCTTCCGCAGCGACATCAGGTCCATTTCGCGAAGGTTCGGGTGTCATTGGCGTATGGGTTAGTGGCCCCGCTGCAGAGTAGTATGAGATAATCTCGTTTCGCTTTGTATAGGCGGCAACCACGATCGGAGAAGGCCCACAGGCAAACCCACTGAGCGTTCCTGCACGCCTGATCGGGCTTGGCGTGTCCGGAGGATCAACGGGCAAAGGAGCGCCAAATGGGCCAAAGCGCACATAGTCGCCATTGTCAAAATAGGACTGTCGACCGCCGGGGCGGTATCCAGGAAGTGTTTCATCGCGTCTGACCCAGACCTGCACTATTTGATCCGGCGCGATATCTTTAGGTTTGGCACAGATATTCCATCGTCCTGATGGTGCCAATGCACGGCCCGGATCAAGACTGGCGGTCGGCTCAATAGCCAAGGTGATGAGCCCCCGCGCCGTTGGCGCCGGCTCAAAAGTGTAGAGAAGCGTCGCCACCACCCGACCCAGCTCGTCAAGAAGTGTTTGGTGCTGTCCTGGCTGAGCTTTGACCGTCAGGCTTTCGGGACCAAAAGGCGGTGTCACAGTGACCGAGACATAATCCGGGGGAGGATCAGATTCCGAAAACGGCATCCAGAGTTCAACGTGACTTGCAGTCCGGTCGTCCGGCAAGACTCGAAGATCAAGTGTGATCCCGTCCGCATTCTTGCCGTCAAATTGCAACTCAGCGTGTGCGCGTGCCAGATTGCCGTTGCCCGCTGGCAGTGTCATCCAACGTGTTTGTTCAGGATCGCTCGAAAGAAACTGCTCGAACAGGCGAGACACCTCACTGGTCCCATCGTGAGGACCCGAGAAGTTGCCATACGAAAAGTTGGTGACCATCGGCACGGGCTCACCATCATATTTAAAGCGAGAGGCCTGCTTGCCCAGCACATGGAGAGCCAGACAAAGTGCGGGCAACAGACTGATGCCTGACGTGTCCTCGACCACGCGGGGTGGCAGTACTGCGCAAATGATTGGGCGCGTGCCGTCATTCAGCTCGGGAGCGAAACCAGTCGACAGGCCCATCACATGCGTGCCGTGTGAGCGTCGCAGCGATACGGGTGAGAATTTGCCCTGTCTGTAGTCAATTTGAGCCGTGTGGCTATAGAACTGATCTTCGTCCAGGAGGTCTGACCGGGTGAATTCACGGAGATACTTGTCAATTTCATCGGCGTCGAGCACCCTGCCCTGCGAGGCGTCACCACGATCAGGGTTTGGCGGCGCAGGAAGAACGGTGCAAAATTCGACACGCGTTTCTTCGGGTTCAGCACGAAACAGTTCGTGCGCAATGCCAATTCCATCATCGATCATTGCCGTCACAACACTGCCCTTGGGCACTTCGATCGGAGACAAATCTGGCGCATCTGCTTCAAATGACAGCCACTCCTCCGGTGTAAGCAGCCCCAAATGCACATTGACAACATTGTATTCGTTTTGGGTGTCGTTCAGCGCTTCGATCAAGTTTCGCCGCGCGAAAAGGCTCACGAATTGCCGCTCAGGGCGTCTGCTGCGATCAGCTTTGTCATACGCGGACGGCAAAAGCAGATCGCTGGGATAGTCAGCCGCCAAGCGCTCCTCGAGTTCAGCGAGGCTGATGCTTTCAAGCTCTACCATCGCTGAAAGCCAATCAGAGTCCCGTATATTCAGGCTCTTAGACAGCCTGGTAAAGGTGAGTGCATCGATGGGTGCTTGTTCGTCCCTTGATGACGATGTCCAAGAATAGGCCATGGCCATCTGCCCTCAAACCGTTGGGTTGGGGTTGAAATCAACCCATTCGGCTTGTGCCTTGTTCCACAACCAGGCGAGCCTTGGATCCGGTGCGCTGCAGGATGTGCGCTGTGTCGCGGTAGCCCAAACGCCGTCCGGTCCTGTTGATTGGTCTTTCTGGGTGTCGTCATCCGCTTTGTAGAGCTTGTGCCACTCGAAATCGCTACTTCCAGCGTAGTGATGTCCGTGGAACTTGGCGGTCGTCCAGCCATTCCCTGTGCTCAGATCATAGATAAAGTCAGCGAGGGTCAGCCCGAGCATCGCTCCGGTTGCGCTGTCGACAGGGTAGTGGACACCTGCCACAGTTCGGTTAGTCGCAATGCGTGCCGCAAGCCGCATGAGCATTTCACCCCAATGCCCCCCTGCCCCGTATTGTGGTGTTCCAGAATGCAGCATCAGCTTCCAAATCAAGCGAGCCATGACAAAGGCTTCTGTCGCGTGCCCACTGGGAAGCGAACCATGGGTTGGTGTGGCGATCATCGGTTGTACTTGCGGCGACAATTCAATCGGTCGCTTGACGGCAAGAACGTATTTGAACTGCTGTTCGCAGAAATTCGCGAAGCGAAGACCGGTGGCGAGCAATTCAAGCGTATACGGTGTGCGCGCCGGATCAATAAATCCAATAGTTTGGTAAAACGGCACAGGTGCCGGAATCTGAGAGATAATCTCAGCACCGCGATCCTGACGAATGTCCGCATAACCCGTCAGAAAGCCCATCTGTTCTTCAAAGACCTCCATCTTGGGCGCCTTGATTCTGGCGAGCTTCTTGTAGTTGCACCCGGGCTTGCCCGTGTGCGCGTCCTCTTTGCGCCAAAGTGTTGCCTTGGCCGTTTGGCCTTGTTCGAAAGTCAGCTCAACCTGGGTGTCCAGTGCGAAAGAAAAGATTGCGGCGCGCACTTCGCGCGAAAGACGTTGCAGGTTCTGCACGTCGTTGGGCACGCCCGGTTGGGTGCCAGGAATAGGACCCAATGGAGCCCCAACAATCCCGTCGCGCGTGGTTACAAATGCTTCTGCGGCAATAGGGCCTTCTGGGAGGCCGAAGGCCGCATATGACCCGTAGGAGCCATAAGAACCATAGGATCCGTAGGACCCATACGAGCCGTAAGAACCATACGACCCATAGGACCCGTACGAGCCCTGAGGGCTTCCAAAGAATTCTGCGGTCATTTTAACCTTCCTCCAGCTTCGTATTAAGATTATTCAATCGGGAACACCTGCATCACGCAGGGCTTTGGCAAATGTCTTACCAGTATTGAATTCAGCGCTCGGAGAAGACTTCAACCAACGGCTCACTCGAAGATCGGGTTGCAGTTTCAACAGCTTTGATACGGTTTCTCGTGCTTCCGCCGTTTTTCCCTGACTGTGCTGTGCCACAGCCAAAACGCGCAAAGTGGATGTGTGAGTTCTGTTCAGTCGCAACGATGCCAAAGCCAACTCTTCCGATCGAGCGAAGTTGTTTGGCGTCAGCCACGCGCCTGCCGCCATGACGAGATAGAAAAAGCGATGCGGATCAAGCGGTGCCAGATGAAGTGCACGCTCCGTGTCACGCACCCCATCCTCCCCGCGATCCTGGAATGCGAGAAGCATGCCTCTCAGCGATCTTGCATTGGCATCGTTTGGGTTGATGTCCAGTGCCATGTCATAGCGTTCTTCTGCATCATCGAGCCGATGCAACAGATTGGTCAGAACGTGCCCCTCGCATGCAAGGGCCAGTACGTTTTCCGGGTCAAGATCCAGTGCACGGCCTGTGCAATCAAGCGCTGCCCGGGCATCCTTGTCAGGGTCCTGCGACCAGCCTTGAACCACGCGGAGAAGATGCCATCGCGCGCGCCAGGCGAAAGGTGTGGGATGATTTGGCACGCGTGCCGACAATACGTCGATCAGATCACGCGCCTTCTTGAAATCCTTGGGTGAAAGCCGATGCATCAACCCCACGGCGGCGAACATCAACGAATAATTCTGCAAACTTGCCAAAGGTCTGGTGTTGGCCCGGCGAATTTCGTTGATCAGAACGGCGCGGCGCACCTTTGCAACAATCTCGTAGGCCTGCTCACAATCACCAAGCAACTCGTCCTGAGTCATTTCGAGTCGGAGAGCCCATAGCACATGCTGACTGGCCACTTCGGTGAATTCTAGATTGAGCTGCAGCTTGTCGCCGCGCTTGATGTACATGCCCGAAAGAACAAATTCAGCGTTCAGCAGCCGCCCGGCCTCAAGAAGATCGGCCGGACCATGCACAAAGGACGCTGTGGACAAGCGTGAGGTCACGTTGATCTCTTCCGATGCGCTTAACACCGCTGTCACCCGATCCGCAAAAACAGTGCCAAGAATGTCCGGCCCATCTTGGCTCATGTTCTGCAAAGGCAGCACCGAAATGGTTGGCAAGAGAGGTTGATCTTCAAAACCTTGCCCGAATGTATCGCCTGGTCCCTCCGACAGCAGGCGAAATGCGCGCGTGTTTTGTTGATCGTCGATGTATCCGAGGTCTTCAAAAACAAGTTGCGGGAACGCGTGGGCCATGTCCCGAATATCGAGGCTGCTCAGCACTTCTCCCGGCCGCGCGGCATCCAGCAGTGCAGCGAGTTGTGCGGGATCGCCGTATTCAGCGGCGAGTGCACTGGACGCCCCGCTGCCTTGCGCCCGCCTTAAACATGTCGCGGCGGCTTCTGTAAGGCTGGTGAAGGTTTGTTTCTCTACGTCCGAGGAGGCGTCTAGGGTCGTGTGTGCAGTCTTTTCGGCCTCGAAAGATGCTTGCTTTGTTAAGACGACAACGTTCCCATGGCCTGAGCTTAACTCTGCCATCGTTCCCAGATCAGCTGGCATGCTTGTCTGGCCGGGTCGTTCTACGCTTTCCAAGACGGCGTTTAAAATAAACCCGCGTTTTGGGACGGTCTTTAAGATCGCGCGATCTGTGTCACCGATTGCGCGGCGTATATCTGCGATACACTGCGTCAGACTATCGTCGGTGACAGACAGCCCGTCCCACACCGTCTCGATCAGAGTGTCCCGCGGCACCAGTATGCCTGGGCTTTGTGCCAGACACCGCAATACGCTTGCTGATTGCGCACGAAGCACAACATGCGTGCCGTCGGCCCGCTGTAGCTGATCACGGTTGGGATCGTAAGTGACGTCCCCCAACACAACCAGTGTGTCTGTGTTGAGTTTCCCCGACACGCAGATTCCTTCCCCCCGGACCGCGCCATTGTGTTCGCCGTTAAGGTTTCGCAAAGCGGCGGGGGTTTCAACAAAAAAGCGAACTTTTTGCCCGCCATGCGCGTATTTGTCAGAGGTCTGGATATGGTGTTCGGCCGCGTGCTTCCGCTCCTTGCACGCATTTTCATGCGGAACCGTTATTGTCGCGGCGCCAATCACTTGCAATTCTCTTGCAGAAAGACGGCCGGATCACCGGACTGTACACATATCAAATCCTGAAGTCCGATGGACTGGCCTGTACGCGTTGACCGGGCCGTAACCGTCAAACGGCGCGCCCCAGTGAGGAAGTGTGGTGGCAGAAAAGGGTCTTTGATCCGAATGCCCATGACATGGGGCGCGCCGAAAGCAGTAGAGATCAAATCGCCCGACGTACCTAGCTTGAACTCGAATACGTCCAGGTGTGATGGCAGGTACGATGACACACCTATTATTTCTCCAAGCGGCTCCAGCGTTACAAACATGGATCGATCGAGATGGGGTGCTGGGGCAAACACGCCAGGCGTGCCGTGATTATGTGATATCGCAAGCGTTGGGATCGGCGCAGTTTGTGTGCAATACATCCAATGTGTCTGTACCTGCATGCCCCGCGCATCGCGCCCTAGAGCAACGTAGGTGGCGCCTGTTTGCAGCTCTCCGCATGAAATGCTGGTCGAAACCTTCAAGCCCTCATAGACCAATCCGTTTACAGTACCACGTACATATTCTGCCTCGCCACCAGTGAGGCAATGCGGCACCTCCAGAGGAATGTCCGCGTAGTACGGAAACAGCTCCAGGTCTGTAAGTGATTGAACTGACAATTCCATTCCTGCCCAGCAACAAACGATCCATATGAATGTAGAGAAAGCCAGCCTGCCAAGGGATCATGCGCCACGGCGGTCGCAACAATACCCTGCCCCTCTCCGCGTTCATTGGTGGCCGGAATAATGCTCAGTGTACTGAAATAATTCTGAAAACTTTCCGAAATCTCGGAACAACCACCCCTGCGACCGAGATATTTTCATTTCGGGAAGGTTTCGGCTCAATTTCAAGACAGTGCGCTAGCGTTTGGCGATGCTTGTGGAGCGGGCCGTGATGGTTGGTTGCCTAGCATCCCGATTGGATCAGTTCCGCCAAATACAAACTAAGCTTTTGACATGGAGATTTTTCAGATGGCCGATGAAGTATATGAATTTGATAAGGAAGCGGTTGCTGCAGCATTGGAGGCAGCGCGGTCCCACTATGCTGACAAAGTCGATGCAATGGCAGATGGCGTTACAGAGGATGGTCACCTGTCGATGGCCGCCGGGTGCGTTTCTGTAACAGTGGAAAACGGCAAAGTCTGTCTCAACTTGCCGCTTGGTTTCGGTAAGTACTGTTTTCCCATTCCCAACGTCATCCCGAACGGGACCGCTGCAGAGGCATGCCTGCACATCTGCACCACCTGGGGCATTCCAACCGGGGTCAAGGTGACCATCAGCGTCGCGGGCAAAGTGATCGTTTCGAAATCCTTCGGCAAATGCTGACCTAAACAATTTCAAACGGTCTTGAGACGGACATCAGAGGCCGAGAAATTTAAAACAAGTCATAGATGAAACAGACCTCCGACATCGGTTTTATGCACGATGTCGGAGGCATTTTCATGCTCCAACCTTAGTGTTCCAGCCTAAGACGGTCGCGTCGTTCACGGCAGACTGTCCCCGCGAGCAAGACAACGACCATATGGCACCTCGGATACACACCTTTGATGGGGGCCAAGCAACAACCTCAGACTGCGGCTGGCAATGTGCGGCTACGGGGCGCTTCTGACAACGTAGACCGAGCAAGTTGAATGCCGGACTATTCGTGCCGCATTAGGCCCAAGCAGAAAATCCTTCAAATCCGGACGGCTGGCACCCAAAACAATCAGGTCCGCATTGTCCAATTTCGCTGTCTTCAAAACTTCTTCGTAAACACTGCCTGTTGCTACAAGATGGCGAACGGATTGGTTTGCCTTGGCCCCCAATACATCTTCTCCAAAGGAAGACAGCAACTGGGCAGCCCCGTCTTTGGCTGTCTGCACGTCATGGTCTTTGAAATAGGCACCAACAACACTCGCCCCAAAATCCGGCACAACTGTGATGAGATCAAGCTGCGCACCATCCATGTCCGCCAGCCGCTTTGCTGCTTGCAGAACCTTGGTTTCGTCTTGGGGTCTGTTGATGTCCACGGCGCAGAGGACTGTCTTACTCATGCCATTTCTCCTTCGCGCAAGGGCGGAGTCACCCGTCGCGTTTGCAGCCATATGATAAATGCCAGGAGCAGAAGTGCTGGGATGAAGATAAGCTCCTTCGGAAGTTGCTGTGCCGTCGCTCTCACTGCGCTGATCGAAACGGGATTGTCACCGTAGAAATCAAATGAATCCAGCGCATTGCCCAACTCGGTTCCAAACAAGGGTTCTTCCAGAATAACCGTGTCCCCTTCGGTAACGAGCATGAACCCAAGTTGATCCAGCCGCGCATCCGCTCCTTCAACATCCGGGATGGTTACTGGCACCGTCAGGTCTTTCATCTCGAGTGTGTCAAAATCCGGACCGGAAATGATCACCCTAAGCTGGTCACTCGGTGATGCGTTGCCAACCGCTTCGGAGAAGGCTGCTGGTGCCACATCCTCGAAGGGTGGTTGGATCTGGTTCATGAAGACACCTGGCCTAAACAGCGCGAAGGCGATCACCAGCAGTGCAACCGTTTCCCAGATACGATTACGTGCAAAGAACCAACCCATCGTTGCGGCCGTAAAGACCAGAATGCCGATCGTGGCGACAACAAATACAATGATCCCCTGCGTCCATGTGACATCAATCAGCAAGAGATCGGTGTTGAAGATGAACACAAATGGCAGGGCCACGGTCCGCAGCGAGTAGAAGAATGCCGTGAAACCGGTTCGGATCGCATCACCACCCGACACAGCCGCCGCTGCAAAGCTCGCCAACCCAACAGGTGGCGTGACATCCGCCATGATCCCGAAATAGAACACGAAAAGGTGGACCGCGATTAGCGGCACAATCAGTCCCGACTGCGCGCCCAGTTCGACCACAACCGCAACCATTAGCGAACTTACGACGATGTAGTTAGCCGTCGTGGGCAAACCCATCCCCAGTATGAGGGACAGGATCGCAACGAAGATAAGCATCAGGATCAGATTGCCACCTGACAGAAACTCGACGAAATCTGCCATTACCTGACCGATGCCCGTCAACGACACTGTACCAACGATGATACCGGCAGTTGCTGTTGCAAGACCGATACCGATCATGTTGCGTGCGCCGTCGATCATCCCCTCGATCAGATCAATGACACCATCCCGCAGCCGACCAATCGAATTGTCTTCACCTCGGAACATCGCCTTGAGCGTCTTTTGCGTGAGCAAAATCCCAAACAGCAGGAACGTCGCCCAGAAGGCAGACAAGCCAGGCGATTTCCTTTCGATCATCAGGAAATAGACCAGCACGATGATGGGCAGCAGGTAATACAGCCCCGACTTATAAATCCTCGCGACCTCGGGCAACTCCACGACCTCGGCGTTGGGATCGTCGGGCTCTAGATCAGTAACCTGTGACGCGAGATAGACCAAGGCCACATAGACCAGCCCCAGCAGTGCCGCCAAAATCCAACCGGACCCAGACGGGAAGAGCGAAACGACCCAACCGACCGGATACTGCGTCGCGTAACAAAGAACAGCGAAACCGGCAAAAAAGGCAAACATGCCGCCGATTGTCCGACCCATGCTGACGACCTTGTTTCCGATTGTCGGCATGTTGTTTTTAACAGCTTCCAAATGAACAATGTAGACGAGCGCGATATAGCTGATGACCGCAGGCAAGAAGGCGTGCGTGATCACCTCGACATATGAAATGCCTACGTATTCAACCATCAGGAACGCAGCCGCGCCCATAACAGGTGGCATGATTTGACCGTTTACAGAGGATGCGACTTCGACTGACCCGGCTTTTTCCGCGCTAAAGCCAACGCGTTTCATCAGCGGTATGGTGAACGTTCCGGTGGTTACGACATTGGCAATCGAAGAGCCCGAGATCAGCCCAGTCGCGGCCGATCCCACAACAGCCGCCTTTGCCGGGCCGCCGCGCAAGTGCCCCAGGGCGCCAAACGCCATCTTGATAAAGTAGTTCCCTGCCCCGGCCTTATCGAGCAGCGCGCCGAAGAGAACGAAGAGGAAAACGAACTTTGTCGATACACCCAGCGCAATGCCGAAGACGCCCTCGGAGGTGATCCACATATGGCTCATCGCTTTGCGCAGCGACGCACCGGCCCATCGAATCTGATCTGGCACCCATTCTGAAGATCCAAAGAAAACATAACACAAAAAGACAATGGCGAGGATGACCATCACCGGTCCAAGCGTGCGGTAGGCCGCAATGAAGAGCAGTGTCAGGCCCGCGAGAGCGAAATTGGCGTCCGCGGCATCGGCAAGGCCACCAGCAGCCACGATTTTCTCATAGAAAAAATAGCCATAAAGCGCGAGGAACGCGCCTCCCAGACCAAGAACCCAGTCGTACCACGGTATGCGATGCCGTGGCGAGGACTTGAAAAGAGGGTAAGCCATCGCTGCAAGGAAGACGGCAAAGGCCAAGTGTATCTGACGAGAGTTGTTGATCAAATCGCCGGGCAAAATGTAGGGCGCGGCAGGTGATGCCAACAGGACCTGAAAAACCGACCAAACCAAGGCTACCACCGCGATGGCCGTTCCAATTGCGCCCGTAGGGCTGCGGGCTCCGCTGTCGCTGGCCGCAACCAGTTCCTGAAGCTCTTGTTCGCTGAGTGTGCGGTTGTCGGTCTGTGTCATGGTGTCCCCGTCATGTGATGGCTTGTGCCGGCGTCCCGCTCTTTCGGCGGATTAGGGAACCAAGGGCGCCGAAACGCCCTTGGTCACAAAATAGACAGGTGGTCTTATTCGACCCAGCCTTGTTCACGATAGTACTTTGCAGCGCCATCATGCAGCGGTGCGGACAGACCCGCCGATGCCATCTCTTCTGGCACCAAGTTTGCAAATGCAGGGTGCAACCCTTTGAAGTCATCAATGTTTTGGAAGACAGAACTCACCAGAGTGTAGACCACGTCTTCGGATACATCTGCGGACGACACGAATGTCGCGCCAACACCGAATGTCATCGTGTCATTGTCGTTGCCACGATACATCCCACCAGGGATGGTTGCCGTCCGGTAGAACGAGTTCTGTTCAACCAGCATGTCAACAGCATCACCAGCAACTTCAACAAGAACGGAGTCGCAAGCAGTCGTCGCTTCTTGGATCGACCCGGACGGGTGACCGACCGTATAGACCATCGCGTCAATCTGGTTGTCACACAGGGCAGCCGATTGTTCCGCAGCTTTCAGCTCTGTCGCCAAAGCGAAATCATCCGTGGTCCAACCGAGCGCCTCCATAAGCACTTCCATTGTGCCGCGCTGACCGGAACCGGGGTTACCGATGTTCACGCGCTTGCCCTTCAGGTCTGCGATTGTCGAGATGCCGGAATCTGCCCGTGCAACAACGGTAAAGGGCTCTGGGTGGACCGAGAACACGGCCCGGAGGCCTTCAAAAGCACCGGCTTCTTCAAAGCGTGATGATCCATTAAACGCGTGGTACTGCCAGTCGGATTGCGCCACACCAAATTCCAGCTCACCTTCGCGAATTGTGTTGATGTTGTAGACAGAGCCACCGGTCGACTCGACCGAGCAACGCACGCCGTGATCGCGACGCCCCTTATTCACGAGGCGGCAAATTGCGCCACCTGTCGGGTAGTACACGCCAGTCACACCGCCCGTGCCAATTGTAATGAACTCTTCCGCAGTTGCGACGGGTGCCGTCAATGTTACAACCGCAACACCGACCGCCATAATCTTGAATTTATTAAACATTCTGTTCTCCCTTTGATTGATATTCAGCAATTTGATCATTGATCCCAAACCTCGGCAAGCACCCTGTTGGCCGCTTCCACCTCGGCAATTCGTGTCCGTGCTGCCGGTCCTGTTCGGCTCACCAAAACCCCGATGATGGCTTCGACCAAGAACATTGTCACCACGTAGGATGAATAAAAGTGAGGGCTGTCTGTCGGCACGACGAAGCTGACCGATGCATGTTTCAGCGCCGGACAACGGTGCGTGTCGGTGACTAGAACAACATAAACGCCCTGCTGTTGCGCGAGTGCAGCCGCTTGAATAGCGCGTTCCGAAAATGGCGGTTTTGTCACGATTATTAATGCATCGCGTTCATCCAGGCCAGCCATCCCGCCACCCAAAGATGCGCCCATGCGGCTCGCCATCATCCAGTTGTCCACACAGAAGCTTGCCATATAGGACAGGTATTCCACGACCCCTGTCGACCCTAGTGCCCCCAACAGCATCACCTTGCGTGCAGCAGCCACTCGATCCACGGCACCTTCAAGTGCCCTGCGATCCAGGCTATCCACGAACGTCTGCAAGTTTGATTGGCACGCGGCGAGATGTGCGTCCACGAAGCTTGCACGTCCTTCTTGGTGTTGGCTATGCAACCTTTCCGCACGCTCGGCAAAGTTGTTCACGCTCCGCCCGATTTTCGCGCGCATCTCTTCACGCAGTTCTTCGAAATCAGCATAGTCCAGAGCGCGAGCCAAGCGCGAGAACGCGGCAGGTGAAACACCACTCTCACGAGACACAGTTCGCAGAGTTCGCGAAGCGACATCCACCGGGTTATTGGCAAGATAATCTGCCGCCTGGCGAAGCGTATAGCTCAGACCGCTGTATCGATCGGAAAGCCGTGTTTCAAATGTCGAATCCAAATGGACCCCCTCAGGACATGCCGAAAGTGTTTCTATTGTTTCAGTCATTGTCAACGAATGGATCATCTGTTTCAGTCGCTGCACCCAATGAACGCCACTGGATCAGCCATGTCGCATGTTTTTTCGCGGAATTCGAATACCACCCTACCTGTCGCAGTGCGCGGTGAAGGAATATATCTCTATGATTCAAATGGGAAATCTTATCTAGACGGATCAGGAGGTGCAGCCGTTTCTTGCCTTGGTCACGCGGATAAAGATGTCATCGCTGCCATGGCTGACCAGATGAGTAGGTTGGAGTTCGCGCATACGGGCTTTTTAACATCAGAACCTGCTGAAACATTGGCCACGCGCCTCGTAGCTCACGCCCCTGAAGGGATTGAAAAGGTATACATCGTTTCAGGCGGTTCCGAGGCTGTTGAAGCGGCACTCAAACTTGCGCGTCAATACATGCTCGAAATTGGCCAGCCGGAACGAAAACGTTTCATTGCCCGTCGTCAGAGCTATCACGGGAACACTCTGGGCGCACTTGGAACCGGTGGTAACATGTGGCGGCGCGCGCCCTTTGACCCGGTCATGGTGTCCGCATCCCACATCGCACCTTGCTATGCGTACCGATTCCAAGACGACGGAGAGACAGAAAACGACTATGCGCTTCGCGCGGCAAACGAGTTGGAAGATGAAATCTTGTGCCTCGGTCCTGAAACCGTCGTTGCCTTCATCGCGGAACCGGTTGTCGGTGCAACAGCGGGTGCTGTTCCCCCTGCCTCAGGCTATTTCAAACGCGTTCGCGAAATCTGTGACAAGTATGGCGTGCTTTTAATACTTGATGAGGTGATGTGCGGCATGGGCAGAACCGGCACCTTCTTTGCCTGTGAACAGGAACATGTCCGCCCTGACATCGTTGCAATCGCGAAAGGTCTGGGCGGTGGATATCAACCCATTGGTGCAATGCTATGCTCAGAGGCAATTCACGATGCTATTAAGCAAGGAAGCGGCTTCTTCCAACACGGGCACACCTATCTTGGCCACCCAATTGCCTGCGCCGCTGCAAATGCCGTTGTAAACAAGCTGACCGCAGGAGGTCTGACCAAACGTTCTGCGGAAATGGGTCGTTACTTCGAGCAGTCACTTAACGCGGAATTCGGTCAACACCAGCACGTCGGCGATATCCGTGGGCGCGGCATGTTTCGCGCGTTGGAACTTGTCAAATACAAGGATACCAAGGCTCCTTTCGCACCTGAAAAAGGTCTGGCAAAATCCATCAAGGCAAAGGCGATGGAGAATGGGTTAATCTGTTATCCCAACGGCGGCACAATCGATGGCAAACACGGCGACCACATCTTGCTGGCACCGCCCTACATTTGCACCGAAGCACAGATCGACGAGTTGGTCGAGAAGCTTGCGCAAAGCCTGCAAGACGTTTTGTAAACGCCTGTAAAATTTCAGTTCTGCCAAGGGAACGGTCAGCTCACCGTCGTAAGTAGACGCCGAAAAATACTTCTAAAAGAGAGCTATATCGCAAGCGCAGTTCGTCAATAAACTCGTTTAAAAGCTGCGTGCGGTCAGGGTCGAACAAACAGATCACAGCGGTGGCATCAAGTGGGCACAGCGGACGAGAACTGAGGCTTGCTCTGAAACGACGCCCCGTGTCGAGACCATTCACAATGGCGTCCGATCTTGTTTGACTACGTAATCTCACCGTTCTACACCTCGCAGTGCCAGGGGCGCTGCAAAGCTGAGACGTACCCTTTGAACCTGAACCAGATAATGCTGGCGGAGGGAGGTCGCAGGTCACTCAACAATAGGTGACACGTCTCCATTTTCGTCTGCGAAAACGGAGACACTATGGCTTACCAAGACGTATTGACACCCCTTCGCGATAAGAACCCTTTGGTGCACTGCATCACCAATTATGTCGCGATGAACGTTGCTGCGAATGTTGTTCTCGCTGCGGGCGCATCACCCGCAATGGTGCACGCTCCGGAAGAGATTGCGGATTTCACACCAGTATGCGCGGCCGTGACAATCAACATAGGAACACTTTCCACCTCTTGGGTGGCAAGCATGCTGGCGGCCGCACAATTGGCCAATGACAGTAACATACCATGGGTGTTCGACCCTGTTGCGCATTTCGTCAGTGGATATCGCAAGGCCGTCGCCCAGGATTTGCTGGCGTTACGTCCAACCATCATTCGCGGAAATGCATCCGAGATACTGGCACTTGCCGGAGAGTCCGGCGCTGGCAAAGGGGCTGACAGTGGGGATGCGGTCGAAGCTGCAAAAGGCGCAGCGCAAAACCTCGCTGAAAGATATGGCGCAGTAATTGCCGTAACCGGTCCGACTGATTTCGTAACCGATGGCTCTCAGTCGGCCCGGGTTCAAGGCGGCTCGCCGATCATGCCCAAGGTCACTGCTTTGGGATGCGCTCAGGCCGCGCTGATGGGTGCATATGCTGCAGCAGGTCCCGCATACGATGCAGCCGTCGGTGCTTTGTCGCATTTCAAAGTTGCCGGATCACAGGCGGCGTCGAAGGCACAGGGGCCCGGCAGCTTTCAAATGCATTTCCTTGATGCGCTGGCAACTACTCAGCCTGCCGACTTGGCGGGGGCCGTCACATGATACCGGATCTTCGGCCGCGCTTGCGTCTGTACCTCGTGACCGATCCACAGCTTTGCAGCACTGCAGGCTTAGAAAACACAGTGCGACAAGCCGTTGCAGGCGGCGTCACAATGGTTCAGCTGCGCAACAAGCATGCGACAACCGCGGCCCGCATCGACATGGCACGCGCGTTGAGGGACGTCCTGTCTGGCACGGGCGTCCCTCTGGTCATCAACGATGACGTCGAGGCTGCGGTTGCAGCGGATGTGGATGGGGCTCATGTCGGTCAGGGCGACATATCAGCCGCTGACGCACGCGCGATGCTGGGGCCGGATAAAATACTTGGGCTCTCTTGTGAGAATGCCCAAGCCGTGCACGCGGTCAATCCCGCAGTCGCGGATTATCTCGGGCTTGGTCCTGTCTTTGGCACGACAACCAAGGCTGATCACAAGCAACCAATCGGCTTTGATGGCTTGGCGGGATTGGTCGCACAGTCTCCACTACCCAACGTCGCGATCGGCGGGCTGAAGGCAAAACACCAGCGTGCAGTTCTTGAAAGCGGCGCCGATGGGCTGGCTGTGGTTTCCGCCATTTGTGGTCAACCGGATGCGACAGCCGCTGCGCGCGCTTTCGCAGAAACGGAGGCAAAATTATGATACCCAATGTCCTGAGTATCGCGGGGTCGGATCCGTCCGGTGGCGCGGGTGTTCAAGCGGATATCAAAGCAATATCCGCAAATGGCGCATTTGCAATGGCAGCGCTGACGGCTTTGACGGCGCAAAACACACGAGGTGTCACCGGCATTCATCTCGTACCACCAGACTTCGTCATGGCTCAAATCAACGCGATCTTCACCGATATTCGAGTGGATGCCGTGAAAATTGGGATGATCGCAAATGCAGAGATCGCCCAAGCCGTTGTGACCACGCTTGACACCTGTAAGGCTCCGGTCGTCGTTGACCCTGTCATGATTGCCAAGGGCGGCGCCGAGCTTCTTCAGGCCGACGCTGTGGACGTTGTCCGGAATCAACTGTTGCCACAGGCAACGCTGTTAACCCCCAACTTGCCAGAAGCAGCGCATCTATTGGGGACCAAAACGGCGGCCACGCGGACCGAAATGGAAGCGCAAGGCCGCGCTTTGACCCGATGCGGACCGGGCGCAGTTTTGATGAAAGGTGGCCATCTTGGCGGCCCCGACAGCCCCGATTGCCTCGTCACAGGCCAAGATGTCAGGTGGTTCGAAAGCCCCCGAACAAAGACCCGGAATACCCACGGGACGGGGTGCACGCTGTCTTCGGCATTGGCAGCGCAGCTGGCCAAGGGGCAAGACCTCCCCGCTGCGGTCACAGCTGCCAAAAGCTACGTCACCAGCGCCATTGCCCGTGCAGATGACCTTGCGGTCGGACACGGACACGGACCCACACACCATTTCGCGGCTTTCTACGCCGACGTGGAAGGAACTCACGCATGATACCGATTGTCATCGCAGCCGCCCTGTCGATCTGCGCAACGCCACTTTGGGCTCAAGACAAAATGACTCTTCTGCTGGACTGGTTTGTGAACCCCGACCATGGACCGGTGATCGTTGCACAAGAGAAAGGTTTCTTCGCAGACGTGGATTTGGAGGTTGAGATCATTGCCCCTGCCAATCCGTCTGATCCACCAAAGCTTGTAGCAGCTGGTCAAGCTGACATGGCGATTTCGTATCAACCTCAGCTACACCTGCAAATTCACGAAGGACTGCCTTTACAACGCGTCGGTACGCTGGTCGCAACACCGCTAAATTGCCTTTTGGTACTTGATGACGGTCCAATCGCGTCGCCAGCCGATCTCGAAGGGCGCAAGGTGGGCTTTTCCGTCGGCAGTGTAGAAGAAGCCGTTTTGGGTCATGTATTGAACACCCATGGACTAAGCTTGGACGATGTCGAACTGATCAACGTGAACTGGTCACTATCACCATCTTTGATGTCAGGTCAGGTGGACGCAGTCATCGGCGCATTCCGCAATTTTGAACTGAACCAGATGGATATCGAAGGCGTACCCGGCCGCTGCTTCTACGTCGAGGAAGAAGGGCTGCCGCCTTACGATGAACTGATCTACATCGCCAACCCGGGCACAATGAATTCTGACCAGATCCAGCGTTTCCTGGCTGCCACGGAAAAGGCGACACAATACATCATCAATCACCCAGAAGAGAGCTGGGAGATTTTTTCGGGCACGGCGCCTGAGTTGCAGGACGAACTCAACAGACGTGCGTGGGCAGACACATTGCCCCGGTTTGCCTTGCGTCCCTCGGCGGTGGATGTCGGTCGTTACGCCAATTTCGAAACTTTTTTGTTCGAAGCAGGCCTGATCCCAAACATTAATCCGGTTTCTGACATAGCTATCGATGTGATGGCGCAATGATTACGCAGCCGTACGGAAAGACTTTTGCAATGTGGCGCAGCGGTTACCCTGACACATGGCGGGCTTACACGCATCACAGATTTGTCGAGGGGTTGCGCGAGGGCACCCTGCCCCGCCCCGCGTTTCTACACTACCTGATCCAGGATTACGTCTTTCTCGTCCACTTCGCTCGCGCATGGTCCCTCGGCGTCGTCAAAGCGGAAACACTGGATGAAATGAGAGTCTGCGCAGGCACCGTCGACGCCCTGGTCAATCACGAAATGGCTTTGCACATCAAAACATGTGCAGCCGAAGGGATTGATGAAGCTACATTGTTCAACGCATCCGAGGAGTTCGAAAATCTCGCCTACACGCGTTACGTGATGGATGCCGGGCTACAGGGGGATTTTCTGGATCTGATGGCCGCATTGGCCCCTTGCTGTTTTGGCTATGGAGAGATCGGGGCGCGCTTGGCGCAAGATGCTGCCGCCGATGCGCCCTATCATGACTGGATCAACACTTATGCGGGCGAGGATTATCAAAAAGTCATAGCCAATGTAGGACGCATGATAGACGCTGCCGTCGCGCGCCGTTTGGGGGAAAACCCGCAACAAGCCGCTCGGTGGGAACACTTGCAGCAGCGCTTTACCACAGCCACAGAGTTGGAGGTGCGCTTTTGGGATATGGGAATGCGGGCAGCGTGACACCGACAGCCCCATCTATCCATATCAACGGCTCCTGCTCTATCGACGGCCTGCCTTTGTTTGGGCCTTTGGAAATGACACTGAACGCAGGTCAATGGACCTGTGTTCTGGGGCGCTCCGGCGTCGGAAAATCAACGCTTCTGCGCTTGACGGCAGGATTGGAGTGCGGCGGAGTTTTCCAAGGGACGATCGCCGCGTCTGACCACCACCCCGTCAACAACCGGGTGAGTTTCATGGCGCAAATGGACCTATTGCTGCCTTGGCTTACCGTAATCGAGAACACGGTTCTGGGCGCACGCCTCCGCGGAAAGCAACCTGATTTTCTGCGCGCTAAGAACCTGCTTGAACGTGTAGGTCTTGCCGACCACCTTAAAAGGAAACCCAGGGAGCTGTCGGGTGGGATGCGCCAGCGTAACGCGCTTGCCCGTACACTAATGGAAGACCGACCCATCGTTTTGCTGGACGAGCCGTTCTCGGCTCTTGACGCCAGTAGCCGCGCCGAAATGCAGGAACTGGCTGCCGAGGTGCTGGTTGGGAAGACAGTACTTCTTGTCACCCACGACCCGACGGAGGCGGTGCGCCTGGGTCATCAGATCATTGTTCTTGGGCGAACATCAGTGCAAAAATGGCCTGTGCCCGCCAATCCACCGGTCCGCGACTCCTTTGCGCCGGATACCGTCACTTGCCAGAGTGATCTTCTCTCCGTCTTGCGGGGGCTAATGTGAGCAGGCTGGGTTACACGATTGGTGCCTCTGCCCTCGGACTGCTTTTATGGCAAGGAGTGGTTTGGGTCACTGACGTTCCTAATTTCATCCTGCCGCCGCCATCCAGAGTCGCTGCCGCCGCCTGGGACAATCGCATTTTGCTGATGGAACATGCCAGCATCACGCTGACCGAAGTTCTATTGGGCCTGTTGATTGGCTCATGTTTGGGAGCATTCACCGCAATCCAACTGGCACTTTTTCCCCGGCTGCACCGGTTGTTCATGCCGCTCCTGGTATTCACGCAGGCCGTTCCTGTTTTTGCTCTCGCCCCTATTCTGACGCTGTGGTTTGGGTACGGCATTGCGTCAAAGATCGTGATGGCGGTCCTCATCATATATTTTCCGGTCACCAGCGCATTCTATGATGGACTAACCCGCATCCCACCAGACGTGTTGGACCTGGCACGAACCATGGGCGCGAGCAAAAGGCATATCATGCAAAGGATCAGAATACCCTATGCTCTTCCGTCATTGGGAACCGGGCTGACCCTCGCTGCCGTATACGCTCCAATCGGCGCGGTCATTGGTGAATGGGTCGGCGCGTCGAAAGGTCTCGGATATCTAATGTTGTTGGCGAACGGGCGGGCAAAGACAGACCTGATGTTTGCAAGCTTGATTGTCTTGGCCGTGATGACAGCCACGCTGCACTTTGGCGTGACAAAAGCGGCAGTGGGGTTGCAGCAGAATTGAACGCGGCACCAACACCATCAAAGCCACCGCTGTTCGTACATTAGAACTTGGCCCAAAGTCCAAAACTGGTAAGTCATGGTGCTGATGGATTTCAGCGTTTCAAACTGGCAACAAGCTGGTGAAATTTCTCACCTTGGATAGCAACGTGACTGCGTAGCACCGATGCAGCTCTGTCGGCGTTGCCCTCTTGCAGCGCAAGCAGAACCTCTGAGTGCTCGCTCATGGACTGCTCCAGCCTGCCTCGAAACCGAAGCTGGATCCTGCGATATGCCTTAAGGCGGTTTTGAAGTTGAAGCGCTTGTTTTTCGAGAAAGCTGTTCGTCGAGGCACGATAGATGATTTGGTGGAACGTTTCGTTCTCTGAATAGTAGCGGTCAGGATCGGAGTCTTGAATGGCTTCCTGGCATCGCTCATTTGCAGCCGTCAGCGCTTCAATATCTTGATCCGTCATACGCATGGCAGCCAGGCGCCCGCACACTGCTTCGATCTCGGCCATGGTTTCGAACATCTCCATCAGCTCGACAGGACCAGGTTGACGGATAAACACACCGCGACGAGGCACCTGTTCAGCCAACCCAGACGTCACCAGAACTTGAAGTGCCTCGCGGATGGGCGTCCGCGATACATGAAACTGTTCCGCCAACCGCAGTTCATCCAGTCGTTCGCCATCGCGAAATTCCCCTGAGAAAACAAGTTGCTCAAGGGATGCTGCAATCTGATCTGCGCGCCTGATATCCATAAAGGAGGTTTACCATTTGCCCCCTCAAATGCAACCACCTTAATATTGTATACAAGAAAGTTGACTTGTTATGCACGGTGTGGAAGCGTTGAAGTGCAGTTTCAACCCACGAACGTTGATTCACGCCTAGGGAGGACAACATGAAATTCAAATCACTCACAGCCGCAGCCATTGCGACGTGCGTCGCTGCCGCGTCGACCGTAAGCGCGGAAACACTTCGTCTATCGCATCAATGGTCCAACAAAGACGTACGCCATCAAGTGGCCCAGATGGTTGCCGACGAAGTGGCAGCCGCTGACGTTGATCTCGAAATCCAGATCTTTGGCTCAAAATCGCTATTCAAACCACGTGAGCAATATCGACCACTAAGCCGCGGCCAGTTGGACATGACCGTGCTGCCACTCAGCTATGCCGGTGGCCAACAACCCGCTTTCAACCTGACGCTTATGCCCGGCATGGTTAAGAACCATGACCACGCCGCACGTCTCAGTGAGTCGCCTTTCATGGAGGCATTGGAAGAGAAGATGGCCGATGACGACGTGATGGTTCTGGTTCACGGCTATCTGGCCGGTGGGTTTGTCGGTAAGGACAAGTGCATCACAAAGCCGCAAGACGTGCAGGGTCTGCAGACACGTGCGGCAGGCAAGGCCTTTGAGCAAATGCTGGCCGGGGCCGGGGCATCCATTGCGTCCATGGCCTCGTCTGAAATCTACAACGCGATGCAGACGGGTGTTCTGACCGCCGCAAATACGTCGTCATCGTCGTTTGTGTCCTACCGCATCTATGAACAGGTCAGTTGCTATACACCAGCCGGCGATGTTGCTCTGTGGTTCATGTATCAACCTTTGCTCATGAACAAATCGCGCTTCGATGCGCTGACACCTGAGCAACAACAAACGCTGCTTGGCGCATCGGCCAAGGCGCAGGCCTTCTACCTTGAGGAAGCCAAGAAGCAGGATGCAGCATCGGAGCAAGTGTTCCGAGACGCTGGCGTAGAAATCGCACAGATGTCAGCCGAAGATTTCGAAGCTTGGCGCGCTCTGGCTCAGGAAACATCCTATGCCAAGTTCGTGTCCGAAGTCGAAGGCGGTCAAGAACTTTTGGATATGGCGCTGGCCGTCGACTAACATCTTTGCCAAGGGGTCGCCCGAACCGGCGGCCCCTCCCCAACAGTTTTTTCCAAGGACATCATGATGGCGGGTCAAAGCTCCGCCGCGATTGCGCGCACCGGCAATAATCCGTTTCTGCGCTTCGTGGCTGCACTATCCACACTGGCAGGTTGGTGTTCTGCGGCGATGATTGTTGCCGCTGTTGCAATAACTTGCCAAATGATCTTCATTCGTTTCGTTCTGAATGGATCGACCATCTGGCAAACAGAGGCCGTCATCTATCTCGCCATCGGCGCGACATTAATCGGGCTGCCTTATGTCCAGCGCCTGCGCGGGCACGTGAACGTGGACCTTGTGCCATTGGCCTTGAACAAACGTTTGCGCTTTGCCCTCGCCGTTTTCACACTTTCGCTGTCCATCATCATGGTGACGATCATGCTCTGGTACAGTTACGAGTTCTGGCATCTGACATGGGAACGCAACTGGCGCTCGGACACGGTTTGGGGTGTCCGACTGTGGATACCCTACCTCGCCTTGCCTGTGGGTTTCGGGTTATTCCTGCTGCAACTGATTGCTGACATGGTCGCAATGCTGCTCGGGATTGAGAAGCCGTTCGGCCTGGAGGACGTGTAATGGACCCGCTCACGCTTGGCGCACTTGTCGCGGTCTGCACGATCCTGGTCTTGTTCTCGGGCGTTTCCGTAGCTCTGGGGCTTCTGATTGTCTCCACGGGCTTCATCATGGTTTTTGACGGTGTCCGATCCCTCGAATTGATGCCAGAGATCCTGTTCGGAAAGCTGGACAACTTTGCCCTGCTGTCGATCCCGATGTTCATCATAATGGGGGCATCCATCGCGTCAACGCGGGCGGGTGCCGACCTCTATGAGGCCCTTGAACGTTGGCTAACCCGCGTTCCGGGGGGGCTTGTGATCTCGAACCTCGGGGCCTGCGCCCTCTTTGCTGCTATGTCCGGGTCAAGCCCGGCCACCTGTGCCGCGATTGGCAAGATGGGTATTCCCGAGATGCGCAAGCGCGGGTATCCGGATGGTGTCGCGGCAGGTTCCATTGCTGCCGGTGGCACACTCGGCATCCTGATCCCGCCATCCGTTACAATGATCGTATATGGCATCGCGACCGAGCAATCCATTGGGCGCCTTTTCCTCGCGGGCGTTATCCCGGGTTTGATGCTGGTGGGCCTGTTCATGGTGTGGTCTCTCTACTCCACTTGGCAATCAGGTAATCGCGCCTTGCTGGCGCACACAAATTACACTTGGAGGCAAAAGCTCGAGATACTGCCGCGCGTCCTGCCTTTCATTTTCATCATCATTGGCGTGCTTTATGCGATGTACGGAGGGGTCGCTACGCCATCTGAAACGGCTGCCGTCGGAGCCCTTTTGTGCCTGATGATCGCGATGATCATCTACAGGCTTTGGAACCCCAAAGACCTGTGGATGGTGCTGCGCGACAGCACGAAGGAAAGCGTGATGATCCTGTTCATCATCGCAGCGGCAGGCGTCTTTTCCTACATGCTGTCCAGCCTTTTCATCACGCAGTCCATTGCGGCGTGGATTGGTACATTGGACGTGAATCCCTGGGTGCTGATGGGAGCGGTCAACATTTTCCTTTTGATTGCCGGATTCTTCTTGCCACCGGTTGCCGTGATCCTCATGGCGGCACCCATTCTGCTGCCGATCATCACAACAGCGGGCTTTGATCCAATCTGGTTTGCTGTGGTGCTGACCATCAACATGGAAATCGGGTTGATCTCCCCCCCCGTTGGGTTGAACCTCTATGTTATTAATGGGATTGCACCCGACATCTCGCTCAAGACGATCCTCAAGGGATCGCTTCCATTTGTGGCGTGCATGGTGATTGCGATCATCCTTTTGTGCATCTTCCCGGGTTTGGCCACTTGGCTACCCAACGCTGTAATGGGCACCGCGATATGAGCTACTTCGCTGATCTCATTTCCACGGTTTTCGAGCGGCGCT
Source organism: uncultured Tateyamaria sp. (assembly GCF_947496075.1). Classification (GTDB taxonomy): domain Bacteria; phylum Pseudomonadota; class Alphaproteobacteria; order Rhodobacterales; family Rhodobacteraceae; genus Tateyamaria. The sequence goes on along the minus strand of NZ_CANMBJ010000002.1, from coordinate 1,259,466 downwards.
ATGCACGTGCCGTGTCATCTGATGCGCAAGGGCGTGCCATAACCGAATTGGCCCAAGATCTGCTGAGCGCGCGCGGGGAAGTTTCCGGCAGTACGCTCGCAAGGCTTATATTGGATCAATACAGCGGCGGCGATGACCAGCTTAAGCAGGCGTTCTTTGAATTCATGATGCGTGATCTGGAAATCGATCCAGTGGATGTTGTCGAAAGCCTCAAGACCTACAAGGAAACACCTTCCAAGCGCAGCTATCGTGAATTTGTGCGCGCCAGTGAACCGAAACGGCAAGAGCTGTTGCGTCGTTTGAATCAAGTACCGGGTGGGACACGGCACTTGGTATCCATGCGCAAAGATCTCTTGCGTATGATGCGTGACGCTCCAGTGCTGGAGCCCCTTGATGTGGATTTCCAACATCTGTTTGCATCATGGTTCAACCGCGGCTTTCTGGTGCTGCGCCCCATCGACTGGGCAAGCCCCGCCGAAATCCTTGAAAAGATCATCGCGTACGAAGCTGTCCACGCGATCGACAGCTGGGAAGACCTGCGCCGCCGCCTACAACCTTCGGACCGCAGGTGTTTTGGGTTCTTTCATCCCGCGATACCGGATGAGCCTTTGATCTTCGTCGAAGTCGCGCTGACCAAGGGCATCCCGAATTCCATTCAGAACCTTCTGGCTGATGGGCGCAATCCCATCGATGCCGAAGAGGCTGACACCGCAGTGTTCTATTCCATCTCCAATTGCCAGGATGGGCTTGCGGGCATTTCATTCGGAAATTCGTTGATCAAACAGGTGGTTGCGGACCTGTCTCGTGACCTTTCAAACCTTCAGACATTTGTGACCCTGTCGCCAATCCCCGGCCTGACAAGATGGCTGAACCGGGCGGATGCTCCGCTTTTGCAAAACGCGTCCATTGAGGTAAAGGTCGCGCATTATCTGCTAGAAGCAAAGCGCGAGGATGGACTACCCGTGGACCCAGTTGCACGCTTTCATTTGGGAAACGGTGCATCGGTACATGCGGTCCATGCCGATGCGGATTTGTCCGACAATGGAATACGACAATCGTCTGGTGCCATGGTGAACTATATCTATGACCTTTCTCGCATCACAACGAACCACGAGCACTTCGTGACCCACAAAACAGTGGCAGCGTCATCCGACGTCCGCGCGCTCAGTTCCACGCTCTCAACCAAAACTTAGGTAGTCAAAGCGACCGATGCCCAACCCACTCTACGACACACTGTTTGGTCAGCACCGCGCAAGCGATGCGGTGTTCCTGCATTTACCCGGAGGCCTTTCGCTCACCTACGAAGCTTTTCTGGACATCGCAGCACAGTATGCAGGTTTGATGGCCGATATGGGCCTGACGGCCGGAGATCGGGTTGCTGTTCAAACCGCCAAGTCTCCAGAAACGCTGGCTGTATACGCCGCGTGTGTACAGGCTGGTTTGGTCTTCTTACCGCTGAACACGGCCTACACCCCGGACGAGGTGGCCTATTTTGTCGAAAACAGCGGCGCACGCCTGGTGCTTGTAGAGGGCAGTAAACGCAATGCTCTGGCTGCGATCACAGAACGGTGCGGGGCGAAGCTGGAGACTCTGAATGCGGATGGTTCAGGTTCATTTGCGGACAACGCAGCGCCCTACTTGAAATCTTTTGAAACCGTATCTCGCACGGGCAGCGACCTTGCAGCACTGTTGTACACCTCCGGCACGACTGGACGGTCCAAAGGGGCCATGCTGACTCAAAGCAACTTGCTGTCCAACGCTCAGGTGCTGCAAAAGGAATGGCGTTTCACCTCACAGGATGTTTTGCTCCACGCCCTTCCAATCTTTCACACGCACGGTTTGTTCGTAGCAACCAATATCACCCTGCTGTGCGGCGGCCAGATGATCTTCTTGCCAAAATTCGATTTGGACCAGCTGATCACCCAACTGCCGAATGCAACTACAATGATGGGTGTGCCAACGTTCTACACGCGCCTTTTGGGAGACGCCCGTTTTACGAAAAACCTCACAACTCATATACGGCTGTTTGTATCCGGCAGCGCCCCACTACTGGCCGAAACACACATCCAGTTCGAAGAACGGACAGGCCATCGCATCCTCGAACGATACGGCATGACCGAAACCAACATGAACACGTCCAATCCCTATGCGGGAGAGCGCCGCGCTGGAACCGTTGGCATTCCTCTGCCCGGAGTTGAGTTGAAGATCACTGATCCCAAGAGCGGTGTGTCACTGCCGAATGGAGACATCGGCCAGATAGAAGTACGCGGTCCAAATGTCTTCCAGGGATACTGGCAGATGCCTGAAAAGACGGCCGAAGAACTGCGTGCAGACGGATTTTTCATCACTGGTGATTTGGGAACGATTGACGAGGACGGTTACGTAACAATCGTTGGGCGCAACAAAGATCTGATCATCTCGGGCGGGTACAACATCTATCCAAAGGAGATAGAGTTGATCTTGGATGAGCAGGACGGCGTTCTCGAAAGCGCCGTGATCGGGGTGCCGCACAGAGATTTTGGCGAAAGTGTCTTCGGCATTATTGTTGCGATGCCTGACCGCCAGCCCGATCTCGATGCCATAGCCGCCGAAATCGGTTCTTCGCTTGCGCGCTTCAAGCAGCCAAAAAAGCTCGTCATACTTCCTGAACTTCCCCGAAACACGATGGGGAAAGTTCAGAAGAAGGCGTTGAGAGAGCAATTTGCCGATACCTTCACCAAGTGAAATGATCGGCTCACTCCCACAGCTTGGGTGAACCGCTCCGGCGCCCAATAGGGCGTGAAATCTGTTTCACAATTTCGTAAGCGGGTACCCAGGTAACACGTGTTGCCCCGGGTACACTGATTAGCGACCCAGATGGTGAGAGGCCTGCAATTTGTAAACGGGCGTGTCGATCCGCTCATATCGCGCCTTCAGTTGCAGAGAGAGGTACTGCGAATAGTGTCGTGACTGGTGCAGGTTGCCACCATGCATCCAAAGGTTCTCCTGCTGTGTTGGCTTCCACATGTTGCGCTGCTCCCCTTCCCAAGGGCCCGGGTCCTTGGGTGTGTCGGAGCCAAGACCCCAGCACTTGCCAACCTTGTCTGCCGTGTCCTGATCAATCAAATCAGCGACCCAACCATTCATTGAACCGTAGCCTGTCGCATAAACGATCAGATCGGCTTCGAGCTTCGTGCCATCCTCAAGCAATATCCCGTCTTCAACCACTTCGCTGACCTGGCCATGGGCAAGCTTGATCTTGCCGTCGATGATCAATTGACTGGCCCCTACGTCGATATAATAACCGGAGCCACGACGCAGGTACTTCATGAACAAGCCCGATCCGTCAGCCCCCCAATCCAGTTGGAACCCGGCCTTTTCAAGACCTGCATAGAAGTCCGCATCGACCTCCCTGATCTTGTCATACACGGGCTTTTGGAACTCGTGCATGATCTTGTAAGGCAAGGAGGCAAAGATCATGTCCGCCTTCTGGGTCGTCACGCCAGCTTCGAGGGCCCGCTCTGAATAGAGATCGCCCAGGCCGATCTCCATGAGGGGATCAGATCGGACGATATGGGTTGTCGACCGCTGAACCATTGTTACGTCAACATCATTTTCCCACAATGCGGCACAGATATCATGGGCGGAGTTGTTGGACCCGATGACAACAGCTTTCTTCCCCTTGTAGGTATCGGGACCCGGATGCTTGGATGAATGATGCTGATCTCCCTTGAACTTATCCATGCCGGGGAAACTCGGGACGTTTGCCTTGCCTGACATCCCGGTGGCCATCACCAGTTGTTTTGGTCGCAATGTGATTTCTTCACCGTCACGCTCAACCACTACAGTCCATTCTTTGGAGCCTTCATCGAACTTGGCAGATTTCGCCGTGGTCTTGGTCCAATAGTTCAACTCCATGACCTTGGTGTACATCTCCAGCCAATCGCCGATCTTGTCCTTGGGCGAAAAGACGGGCCAGTTTGATGGGAACGGCAGATAAGGAAGGTGGTCGTACCAGACCGGGTCATGCAGGCAGAGCGACTTGTAGCGGTTGCGCCAACTGTCTCCAGGTTTGTCGTTTTTCTCGATAATGATTGTGGGCACACCAAGCTGACGCAGCCGTGCACCAAGCGCAATTCCACCCTGCCCGCCTCCGACGATCACGGTGTAGGGCTGGACAGAATGGCCGAGCTCGGCAATCTCCTGATCGCGTTCTTCGCGCCAGGATTTCCGACCTTTTCCCACACCATGCTTGGCACCCAGTGGTCTTTCATAGCCAAGCGGCTCTTCGTGACCTTTCAGCTCTGTCATTGACGTGAGCAGCGTCCAGATCAATCCGTCTTTCAAACGGATAAGGCCATAGCCTCGTGACACATCGGTTTCGAACGTAATCCATGCGGTTACAATGCCGCCTTCTTCAGTGACAGCCTCGCCTTCTGCAACTTGCCAACCTTTAGGTTTGATTGCTGAAAGCTGAGCTTGCAGCATGTCGCGGATCGCATCCTGCCCCTCCATCGTGCGGATGTTCCACGTAAACGAAACCAGATCGCGCCAAAAGCAATCGGCCTGGAACATGGACACGAACTCATCCACTCGACCATTTTCCAAGGCATCGCCGAACCGGTTCAGTGTTTCCTCGACTTGGTCACTATGTGATGTATCCAGCATGAAATGATCCTCCTCCCATTGTTTGAAGGCGATCATTGCCGGGGGCGTTCAAGAGACCTATCCAAAGCGTACGGCCCCGCTGCGACGCAGCGCGAATGGAGTTGAAATTCTGTTGCATTCTGATGCAACGCCACACCCTGTGGCATCAGGGGCGCCTGATCCCTGCGCGTTTCATTTGTCGGTGGATCGTTGTTCTGTCCACGCCACGCAAGCGCGCCACGCGCGATATGTTCCACCCGCATTCACTCAAACAGCGTTCAAGATCTGCAACCCAGCCTGCAGCATGGTCAGTTTTCGGATGGATCACCGGCTTCGGGATATGTTCAATGTCAATGAAACCATCGTCACTCAGCGCCATCGAAACACGCAACGTGTTCCTCAACTCCCTGATGTTGCCGGGCCATCTGCGGTTCCTAAGATGAGATCGAGCACCCTCGGAGATCGTGAACGTTTTTGGTGAAGCAATGCCAGCCAGCCGCATGATCTTGTCGACAAGACCGTCAATGTCAGTACGGTCATCAAGGTCCGGAAGATCAAGGCACGCGCCACCCAATCGAAATATCAAGTCGTCGCGCATCTCGCATTCGGACAGTGGTACAGTGCTTGCTGAGATAATCTTGGCTTTGATGGCAATTGGGTTGGCGCCGCTTGTGGGCCGTATTCCATCGTCCGTGAGCGCACGGGCCAGACGTGCCTGAACGGTTGCTGGCATTTCATCTGCCGCATCGAGAAACAGCACACCATCCCGCGCACGAGCAACAAGACCGCCATCACCGCTGTTGTCCCCAAAAAGGATAGTTTCCAAATGGCGCCCTGGGAAATCTGCGCATTGAACGACGACAAATGGAGCACGCTCATCACGTTTTTTGTGAATGGCGCGAGCCAGTCGCTCTTTTCCAGTTCCGCTCGAACCTGTAATCCAGATCGGCACGTCATTCGCTGCCAAGCGCTCTGCTTTGCTCAGCGTCTGTTCAACCTTGGGGTCGCCACAGTGCAAAGTCGCAAATGCATTCGACAGTTTTGCCGACAAAGGGAGTTTGCGGAGGCGGGTCGCAGGCTGTGGAGCTATTGCATGTGCATAGACGACATCACCCGATTTAAGGAACACACATCGCTCCCGTGTGGGACGGCTTCTGGAGAACGTGGGAAGGTCATCTATTTCAAGATCCAGAAATGAATTCAGTAACTTTCCAACGACCGCACTGCCCACAGGACCGGACAAAATGCGTTGAGCCTGTCGCGTAGCACCAATGATCGTTCCAGAATTATCGATGGCCAGCGCGCCATCTGGATCCACATCTACAAACTCCGGGCGTCGAGAAAAACGCAACACCCAATGTGTGCTCATCTCAGCCATCAGGTTGGCAAGCTCGATACGCCGCGCCGCTGTTTTGACCATGTGCAACGCCAGCGCCTGCGTCGCCTTTGGTTGTGGAGATCGTAGCAATGATACATCCAGAACAGCGGCCAAACTGCCACTGAGATCATAAATGGGGGCTGCGCTGCAACTCAGCGGAACGTGGTGCAGATCAAAATGATCTTCCTGATGAACTGTCACCGCCCTGCCGGTTGCGATACAAGCGCCCACGCCATTTGTCCCCGATTGTGCTTCGGACCACGACGACCCGAGAAACAATCCCGACGCGCGCAGATCGTCCTCAAAGTTTGCATCGCCAAAGTAGTCGACGGTGACACCTTGTGCATCAGCGAGCAACAAGACGTAGTTCTGGCTTGCAACCTGTTGAAACAGGTCTTCCAACCCAGACCGTGCAATTGAGGTCAATCGCTCGGCCTGCTGCTGATGATGTCGGAGTTGGCGTTCCGGCAGAATATACGCTGGCGTTGGTTTGGTTGGATCAAGCCCATGCTGTTCGATACATCTGCGCCATGACGCAACGACAAAGTCGTCGCGTTGCACTGGGCGTTCCGACAGAGCGGCTTCAATCTCTTTGATATGTTCTACTGCAGACATCGTTTCCTCCAAAACGGTTCTGCTCTCGACCTCAGTGTCAGGATATTGTCTGTGGCGCGTTTGTCCAATACGGCGATGCAGCCGGTGCTTTAGCGAACAGGCGGATCGACATCGCCCTGTAATTACGGATGCGTCTCTTGTGCAGGATCACACGACATCAACCGTGATTTATGGTGTTTGCATTTCGGCGTTGAGGAAGTCGTCCGGGCTATCGACCTCTTGCAAAGCCTGTCCTTGAATACACCAAAACCGGTTGCCTACATTTCGCAGAAAACGTCTGTCATGGCTGACCAGCAGACAGGATGTATCGCGGTCAATCAGTTCATTCTCCAACGCTTCTTGACCGTCGATATCCAGATGGTTCGTGGGTTCATCAAGCAGATAGAAATTCGGGTTTTTCAGGCGAAGCACCAACATGGTCAGCCGCGCCTTCTGCCCACCGGACAGGGCTCCAATCCTTGTATCCTGCATCTGATAGCTGACGCCCGCACCGGCCAATACCCCCCGCGCCCGTTGATCACCGATGTCGAAGTTGTGTGTCACAGCGCGCATGGGTGTATCGTCGTCTGAAAGCTGGCTGAGATGCTGATCAGAATACCCGGCGACGGCAGATGCCGCGCATCTAATTGTTGTGTCTTCACCGTCCAAAGCGCGTGCGATCATCTTGACCATTTGGGTCTTGCCCGCACCGTTCGCACCCAACAACACGACCCGATCACCCGGCGATATCCATTTCTTTCCGGTTCTGTATAGCAACCTATTGTCTGGGGTTTTGACTACAACGTCATCAAGGGCAATCAATGCTTTGGCGTGCGTTCCGCTGTTCGATAGCTTGATGTCTCCTGCGTTTTTACCCTTATGCGCAGGTCTTGCGGCGGCTTCTATTTTGTTAGCTCGCTCGGTCAGCTGCTTTGTCTTGGTCAACAGCAGATCAGAGCCGGAATTCACACCCACATTCTTCAACTTCGCCGCCTGCTTCCGTAGCTGCTGCGCCTTGTTTAGATCATTGGCAAACCGACGCGCGTCCGCCATGTCGGCTTCTTCGAGGGCCGCGCGGGCAGCCGAAAACGGCAACGCAAAGAAGCGCGACTGCTCTGGGCGCAAGAACAGCGTGCCATTGGTCACAGCATCCAGGAATGCCCGGTCATGCGAAGTCATCAACACTGGCAAATCACTGGGCAACGCGGCCATCCAGCTCTCAAGAGCAGCGATACGCTGCAAATCCAAGTGGTTGGTGGGCTCGTCCAGCAGCAACAAACCCGGCTCGTTGACCCAGACGGCCGCAAGCATCGCCATGCGTTGCCACCCGCCACTAAGCTCTGCCAGTGATCTGTGTTGGAACTCATATGGAACGGACAAATCATTCAGCACCACGTCGACACGCCAGCTTTCATAATCAACCTGTTCAGATGGAAGCGCCGCCAATACCCAATCATACATCGTGTAGGACAACGCATGTGTTGGAAGGTCTTGCGTTACAAAGCCAATGCGCAGCCCACGGGCCCGCGTGATTTCGCCGCTGGTTTGGTCAATCTCCCCGGCAAGACAGGACAGAAGTGTCGACTTTCCGCTGCCGTTTTGTGCAACCAGACCGATGCGGTTGCCTTTGGAAATTGTAAAGCTGAGGTCAGAAAAGAGCGTACTGCTCAGAGTTACCGCCAGAGCGTTTGAATGCAGGATAGCCATAGGAATCTCGGAACACGGAATGGGTGCCGCAGCGCGGCTTTGGGCAGACCGGGTGGTGAGATTACCTTTGGTCAGCCCTGCAAACGAATTTACAGGGCGACGCGGGGACCATGCTGAAGTCGACGTGTGATGCGCATGCTCAGCTTGTGCCCTCCCATTGTGACTATGTTTCTCGAACTACGACACTAACGCCCATTCGCCCATTTGGCAAACATCTGCTTTGACTTACACCGACTGACCAGCGGAAGGTATCAGACGCCAAGCAACGGCCTACTCCAACAATCGCTAACAGCCTGACTTGGCATCAAAACCGATGCGACTTACTGTGTGATAGTGCCTCATTCGACGCACCGGCATCGAGGTTGCTCATGGATATCAAAGACAAGATTATCGTCGTCACCGGTGCAGCCGGAGGTATAGGCCGTGCACTCTGTTATGCGTTTGCAAATGAGGGCGCCGAACACATCATTTGCGCTGACCGTGATATCGTAGGCTCCGAGGAAACCTCGAATAAAATCAAAGGCACAGCGGCAAAAGTTGATGTCGCAAACGAGGAACAGATCAAGTCCCTGATAGAAACAACCGAAGCGTCTGTCGGCCCGATCGACATCTTCTGCTCCAACGCAGGTGTTTTGGTCGAAGGTGGCGCAGAGGCGCCAGATGCAGACTGGCAACGTTTGTGGGATATCAACGTGATGGCGCATGTCTGGGCGGCACGGCACGTTGTGCCGCGCATGACAGAGCGTGGCGGCGGTTATCTGCTGAACACCGCTTCTGCTGCCGGTCTTCTGAACCAGATTGGATCAGCTCCATACGGTGTGACAAAGCACGCGGCCGTGGGACTTGCCGAATGGTTGGCCATCACGCATGGCGATGCCGGTATCAAGGTATCGGTCTTGTGCCCCCAAGCGGTTCGCACCGCAATGACCGAAGGTCACGAAGACCATGTAGCAGCCATAGACGGAATGCTTGAACCCGAAGATGCCGCGCGTGCCTGTGTCGATGCCATCCGGGATGAGACATTTCTGGTTCTACCGCACGCGAACGTACTGAAGTACATGCAGCTTAAGACGGGGGATTATGACCGTTGGATTGCTGGCATGCAAAAATTGAACCGCGCTTACAGCGGTTAACTCTTCGGCGTGATTGGGCGAATAAGCCCTTCTTGCGCAACCGATGCGACTAGCGTTCCGTTCTTGTCGTAGATCATGCCGCGGTTAAAGCCCCTGCCTTTGCCTGACCACGGACTGTCCATGGTGTACAAGTGCCAGTCGCAGAATTCCGCAGGCGCATGGAACCACATGGCATGATCAAGACTGGCCGCCATCACACGCCCAGTGAACCAGGTTTGTCCGTGGCGCCGCAATGCCGTCCCCAATAGGTTCAGATCCGACGCATAGGCCAGAAGGCAATGTTGCAATTGCGGACTGATCCCGCGCGCCGCAGCCATGCGGAACCAAAGGTGACTGCGGTCATCCATCGGGTCCGGCGCGAAGAAATCACGCGGCGCAACCTCTCGGATATCAATCGGACGCGGGCGCAGGAACTCTTCATGGAACTTCTCAGGTATCCGATCCACCACGGCTTCGCGCAGCGTTGTACGGTCGGACAGGTGGTCCGGACCTTCTACATCCGGCATGGGGTGTTGATGCGACCAGCCGTCCTCATCCGCGTGAAAGGACGCAGACATGTTCAGGATCTGCCGCCCATGCTGGATTGCCACGACGCGGCGTGTGGTAAAGCTGCCACCGTCGCGTGCCCGGTCGACCTGGTAGATGACCGGGATGGACGGATCGCCCGGACGGATAAAGTAAGCATGTAACGAATGGCACAACCGGTCCTCGACTGTGCGATAAGCTGCCGCCAATGCCTGCCCGATCACCTGACCGCCAAAAATACGCGTGGGTGTCTCGCCACCCTGCCCGGTTCCACGGAACAAATCGACTTCAAGCCGCTCTACGGCGAGAAGGTCCAACAACGTCTGATGTGCATCTGTCATGGATTTTTCCTGTCACATCAATGCGCCATGCACCAGCGCTTTGAGTTCGGCCCGTGCCGGGTAGCTGGAGGACGGGCTGAGTTGGGTGAAGAAGACGACGCTTACATCATGTACACGGTCGACCCAGAAGAACGTAGATGCCATACCACCCCAGCTGAAATCACCAATCGACGAAGGTACGCGGCTGCGGGCCGGGTCGATAACGACCGCACCGCCAATCCCAAACCCCATGCCGTCCATCGGTTGTTCGGCAAAGCTCGCGGGGCCAAGGCTGGCGATATCTCCGGGCAAATGGTTCGACATCATGAAATCGGCCGTCGACGGTGATATCAGCCCCTGCCCTCGGTTCCGCAAGCATTCGGCGAACGACATGTAATCGTCGATTGTCCCGACCAGGCCGCCGCCACCGCTGAAACAGGTGGTGCGCCGGAACGGAGAGTTTGCAGCAGCATCAAAAAGCCTGAGCGAACTGTCACCGTTTGCGGCAGCGTTCAAGTCCATGGCATCCCCGGCCAGCGGAGTATACAGGCTGGCAAAACGGTCAAGCGTTCCATCCGAAACCGAGAACCCGGTGTCCCCCATACCCAGTGGGTCCAGCACCCGTTCGCGAAAGACTTGATCAAGCGCTTGGCCGGTGACCACCTCGATCACTCGGCCAATGACATCGATGCCAACCGAATACTCCCAACGCCGCCCGGGCGAAAAAGCCAACGGCAGTTCGGCCAGCACGTCACATTGTTCGGCCAACGTGCCCGCTGTGGGTTTAAACAGCAAATCCTGCTCTGCCATCGCCTCTGGCAGAACACCCGGATTGAATGGGTAACTCAAACCAGATCGATGAGTGAGCAAGTGGTGCAAAGTGGGGGTGACACAGGGTTCGGTTTGCGACAGATCAACCGCCCCGGGTCGAAGGGCACGCATATCGGAAAACGCGGGTAGAAAACGGGACAGCGGCGCATCCAGATGCAGCAAGCCTTCTTCAACCAGCATCAGGAGGATCAGCGACGTGATTGGTTTGGTCATCGAATAGATGCGCGCCACAGTGTTCCGATCAAAAGCAGCCCCGGCTTTAAGATCCCGCACACCGGATTGAGCGTAACAAACTTCCTTTCCGTGCTGACGGATTAAGACAGACAAGCCTGCAAGTCTCTGGTCGGATGTATAGCGATCTGCCCAATTCTGAACACGGGCAAGGCGGCGTGAATCTAGCGTCAGTGACATATCACCACGATACGGGGCCTTGCCGCCTTGCCAAGACAAAAGACTGGGGAATAGCCTGAAACAAAGGGAGGATCTCAATGCTCAAGCTTTACTTTGCACCGCGCAGCCGGGCGATACGTGTGGCATGGCTGCTGGAGGAGATGGGCCTCGATTATGAGCTTGTGTCCTACGCCCTCGGCGATCCTGCCATGCGCAGCCCTGAATACCGCGCCGACATTCATCCCATGGGCCGCGTGCCGGTGCTGGTTGATGGCGATGTGCAGATCATGGAAAGCGGCGCGATCCTTGAATACCTGCTCGCACGCCATGGCGACGGTCGGTTTCGACCGGCTGAGAGCAGCGCGGATTATCCCAACTATTTGCAATGGCTGCATTACTCCGAGGGTATGCTGATGCCGCAGGTGAACAGCTATATGGTCGAAACATTCTTCTTGCCGCCCGAACGGCAGTCCAAAATCCATGCCAAACGCGCGAAAAAGCTGCTTGGACAGATGTTGGTGCCCGTCGATGCCGCTCTGGACAGTCGGGACTATCTGGCCGGTGACTTTTCTGCAGCTGACATCATGACAGGATCGGCGGCGATTTCTGCAAAAGGTATTGGGATCGACATGTCTCAGATGCCGCGGTTGGTTCAGTACGTTGATCGACTGACAACACGGTCAGCGTACAAAAAGGCCGCTGCACTTTAGTCCGAAGGCAGCGACGCTACATCGACATTCTGGTGTCGCTTCCTCCGCCCGGCTACCGCCCCCGTTGATATTTTCGCTCAGAAGATAGTCAGACTTCCAACCACTCCTTACGGATGTCATCACGTGCTTTCAATTCTGCGGGTGTGCCTTCAAACACGACCTGCCCATGTCCCATGACATAGACGCGGTGCGCGATATCCAAAGCGATGGACAGTTTTTGTTCGACAAGCAGTGTTGCAATCCCTCGTGCCGCAATCTCCTGCAGCAGTTGTGCGACCCGTTGCACCATTTGCGGCGATAGACCTTCCGTCGGTTCGTCAATCATCACGAGGTCCGGATCGCCCATCAAAGTCCGACACATGGTCAGCATCTGCTGCTCACCACCTGACAGCACAGACGCCTCGACATCAGCCCGGTGTGCAAGGTTTTCGAACATGTCGAACATGTCCTGCATCGACCAACGTCCCTGCCCATCCTTTTGACCGGGTTTGAGGCCCAAGATCAGGTTCTGACGGGTCGTGAGCCCCGGAAAGATATCCCGGTTTTCGGGCACGTACCCAATCCCGAGATTGGCAACCTCGTAGGCTTTCTTGCCCGCAATCTCCTGCCCGCGGAACTTCACCGAACCATGCGGTTCCACTTCCCCCATCACAGCCTTGCACGTGGTCGAGCGCCCCACCCCGTTTCGGCCCAGCAGCGCAACAATCTCTCCCTCGGCGATCTGGATATTAACGCCCTGGAGGATATGGGACTTGCCGTAATAGGCATGCAGGTCAGCAACATCGAGCATCAGTGCGTCTCCAATGCTTCACCAAGGTACGCTTCCTGAACCTTGGGGTTTGCACGAACGGCTTCAGGTGTGCCGGTCGCGATGATTTCGCCGTAGACCAATACCGATATCTGATCTGCAAGGCCAAAGACCACGCCCATATCATGCTCAACCATGATCAATGTCTTCCCCGTTGTCACGGTGCGGATCAAATCGACGATGTAGTCGGTTTCCGAATGGCTCATCCCGGCGGTGGGTTCGTCCAGCATAATCACATCTGCACCACCGGCTATCGTAATCCCGATCTCCAACGCGCGTTGCTCGGCGTAGCTGAGCACACCCGCGGGCAGATCGCGGCGGGCCGTCAGGTTGATCTGGTCGAGGATTTCATCGGTCCCTTTCGTCAGTGCGCGGGAGCGCCCAACCATGGACCAGAAATTATAGCGGTATCCCATGGACCACAGCAACGAACAGCGAACATTTTCAAACACTGTCATCTTGGGGAAGATGTTAGTGATCTGAAAACTGCGGGACAGACCCATGCGGTTGATCTCGAAGGGGGCCTTGCCGGCGAGGTCCTGACCGTGAAGGCGGATGGCGCCCTCGGTCTGGGGAAAGCGGCCAGTGATCAAGTTGAACAGAGTCGACTTGCCCGCGCCGTTAGGTCCGATGATCGCGTGTCGTTCACCCTTGCCGATGCTGAGGTCCACACCGCGAATGATCTCGGTTTGGCCAAAGGACTTCTTGAGTCCGTCCAGTTCCAGCGCGGCGCTCATCGTGGGGCTCCGTCGGGAGTGTTGGCATCATTCCACGCCTCGGCCAGTGCGGGTGCCGTGGCGCGCACGATGCCAAAGCCGATCAGGGTGACAGCGATCGCGACAATCCAAGGCAGCATGGTGTGACTGTCGAATGTGATCCAATAAAGGGTCATGCTATGATCGCCCGCACTTGCATGACGCAGATGGAACGTCATCTCGATCAGCGCGGCGGCCCCCAAGCATCCAACGGCACCAGCCCCTAGCGTCTTGAGGTAGGGTATGCCTAGCCGACCCAGCTTGCCAAGGCGCATGGCTGGCACATGCATCATGATCAGCCCTGCGAGCCCACCGGGAAAAAACATCACCGTCACGACAAAGACGATGCCAAGATAAAACCCCCACAGTTCGGTTTGCAGGCTCAGCACGGTCTGCACCAAGGTGAACACTATGGCGCCCAGAATAGGTCCAAAGAAGAAACCGACACCGCCCAAGAAGGTGGCAAGCAGGATGAGCCCGGACTGCGTGGTGTTCAAGTTTTCTTCGGTCAATATCTCGTAGTTGACGGCAAAAAGCGCGCCCGCGACCCCTGCGAAAAAACCGGATGCGACAAAGGAAAAGAAGCGGACCCAGCGCGCGGAATAGCCCAGAAATTCGGCCCGCTCGGGGTTGTCGCGTACGGCGTTCGCCATACGGCCGAGCGGAGTGCGGGAGTAAAGATACATCAATGCAGCAGATATCAAGAGCCATGCAGCGATCAGGTAGTAGACCTCGATCTGTTGCAAAAATTCGACGCCGAAGAACGGCATGCCGTAAGTGCGGTCGCCCGATATCCCCTCTTCGCCACCGAAAAAGGCGACGATGATGACGGAACAGGCCGCGATCAACTCGCCCACGCCCAGGCTGATCATGGCAAAAACCGTGCCCGCCTTGCGGGTCGAAAAGCTGCCAACGATGGTCGCCAAACCCATGCCCATGAGCCCGCCAAAGATGGGCAGAAGGGGCAGCGGGATACCGGCAAAGAAGTCATCCATGTTCATGATGTGAACACAGGCGAACCCACCGACACCGGCGTAGACTGCGTGACCGAAGGACAGCATGCCGCCCTGCCCCAGCAGCATGTTGTATGCCAGCGCAAAGATGATCGTGATGGCCATCTGGTTCATGATGGTTATGGCAGAATTGGCCGTAAAAATGAACGGCAGAACCATCAGCAATACTGCTGCGATCCCCCACGGCACCAGTGGGATGACCATGGAGCCGGCGCGCATCCGTTGTGCTGGTTTTGACGGGTCTGAGGTGAACTGATCTGTCATGCGTCACGCTTTCCGAACAGGCCATAAGGACGGAAAATCAGGATCAAAACCATAAGGATGTACGGCAGGATGTCCGCAATCTGCGGGCTGGTGATCGACCATAAATCACGCCACGCGCTGTCCCAGATCGGTTCGGGTTTGGTAAAGCCTGCCCATGTGAGCAGGTCTTCCATCCGCAGGTTATAAGCTTTGGAAAAGGTGGTGATCCAACCGATGAGCAAAGAAGCGACAAGCGCGCCCCAAAGCGAGCCCAGCCCGCCAATGACGATTGTGACGAAGACGATTGAGCCAAGGACAAAGGCCATACCCGGGAATGTGCCCAGCACGGGCCCAGCGATGACGCCAGCCACGCCAGCCAGCGCCGTACCGACGCCAAACACACCCATGAAGATCAACGGCACATTGTGCCCCAAAGCCTCGACCGTTTTGGGATATGTCAGGGCGGCCTGGATAATCATGCCAACGCGTGTCCGCGTCAGGACGTAAAGCAATCCAATAAAGATCGCGATCGAAATGAAGATCATGAAGATCTTGTAGGCAGGGATGGAATTGCCCGCGATGGAGAACGCGGTGAATTGCAGGATTTCGGGCGTGGCATAGGGCATCTGGTTCTTGCCCCAGATGAACTGAACCACCTCTTCGATCAGCAACGCGAGTCCGAAGGTAAAGATCAGCTCTGGCACGTGGCCATATTGGTGCACACGCCTAAGCCCATAGCGTTCCACACCTGCTCCGAGCACACCAACAACAAGCGGCGCGATGAGCAAGCCCATCCAGAAACCGATATACAGACTGATCTGGAAGGCGAAATATGCGCCCAGCATGTAGAAACTGGCATGGGCAAAGTTGAGCACGCCCATCATGGAAAAGATCAGCGTCAGACCAGCCGACAGCATGAAAAGCAGCAGGCCGGTCACAAGTCCATCGATCAGATTGACGAGGATAAGGTCCATATCAGGCGTGATCCCAATGCCGCTTGCGCGACGCGATTTCTGTTTGAGAATGAGGGGTTCCACCCCTCAAACTCCCCGTGGTATTTTTGGTCAGAAGAAAAATGCGGGGCCAACGAAACGCGGCCCCACTGGATCAAGTTACGGGCGGCGCATCTTGCAACTTGTGGGGCTGTCGGCCGCGGCCATCTCGACCGTTTTTACCACCTTTACGCCGAAGCCGGAATTGTCGTGGTCGTACACGACGTCATCAGTATGCTCCATGATGTGTACGTTCTGGATCAGCTGGTGATCGCTTTCGCGCATCATCAAATTGCCACCCCAAAGACTTTCGTGCTCCATTCCGGCAAGTGCGTAGGCCACTGGCACAACGTCGTCGGCCGTACCGGCCTCGTTGATCGCCTTGGCCAACATCTCGATCACATTGGTGATGCGGGCCTGGCTCAAATTGCCATCTGGATACTTGGCCTTGAACGCCTGAATATATCCTGACGCGGTGTCATTTGGCGGTGGGTTCAACTGCCCCTCTGCCACGAGCCGCAAGCTGCCCACCCCGGCATCCCCGAAGGCTGCGGTGATCCCATCAGCTGCGGCGTAATATGTATAGATCGGGCCAGTAAATCCATTCTCCAGCACGGATTTGCCCAGGCCGACCATATCGGCACCCCAGTTGCCGGTAATGACGGCGTCCGCCTCAGAAGCGACGATCTTCCGACTGTAGGGGGTGAAATCCTTGACCTTTCCGATCGGGTGCAGCTCATTCCCGACGATTTCGATTTCAGGTGCCTTTTCGCCGAGGTACTTCACAGCAGCGGCTGCCACGGCCTTGCCGAAGCTGTAATCCTGTCCAATGATATAGACCTTTTCGATGGCGTCATTGCTGACAATGCTGTCGGTCAATGCATCCATCTTGATGTCCGCATTGGCGTCAAAGCGGAAGTGCCAGAAGTTGCACTTGTCGTTTGTCAGCGCCGGATCCACGGCAGAATAGTTCAGGAACAACACCCGGTCCTCCGGGTTGCGGCGGTTGTGCTTGTTGATCGCTTCCGTGAGAGCGTTGGCGACACCGGACGAGTTACCCTGCGCGATGTAGCGGATGCCCTGGTCAATCGCGACCTGTAATTGGATCAGGGATTCCTTGGGGCTGATCTTGTTGTCAAAGGCCACAATCTCGAACATGTCGCCGTCCAGAACGCCGCCCTTCTTGTTCACCAGCTCCTCGGCAGCGAATTCGTATTGATGCAAGCCGTTGGTGCCTGTCCCTGCAAATGGGCCAGACAAGGGGTCGATGAAAGCGATCTTGATCGTGTCAGCACCAGCGGCAAACGCGCTGGCGGCCAAAGTAAGGGCAGTGGTCAGCCCAAGCATGGTGGTAGTGCGCATGATGTTCCTCCCTAGGACGCGGACCGCCAAGGCGGCCTCTTTCGGGCCAGTTTACGAGGCGGGATAGATCCAGCGTTGCACAGGTACAGGATAAGTCAAGCGTCTAGGTTGAATCCGGGCGCGCGATTGCCACACGTTAATAATTCTTGATGCATAGCTTTACAAGAGCGCGATAAGGCTATGTTATTGATCACTTTCTAGGGCCTTCAATCCGTTGTCAGCAAACACAGGAACAAACGCGCCCAGTTGCATGGCCCGTTCCGGGTTGGACGCATTTCCGTCAATGGCTCGTTTCAGCACCCCCTGAATGATCGCCCCCATGCGAAAAAAACAAAACGCGACGTAGAAACCGAACCGGTCGACGCGATCCAAACCCCGTCTTTCGCAATATGCCCCAACAAATTCTGCATCAGACGGCAGCCCCAAACTGGCGCGATCTACGCCCATCAATCCGCGGCCCTGTGGTCCGGCGGGCAACTGCCATTGCATGATAACCGATGCCAGATCTGCATAAGGGTGGCCGATTGTGCTTAACTCCCAATCCAGCACCGCCAGACAACGCGTGCCCTCGGTTTCGAAAATCATGTTGTCGATGCGATAGTCACCATGCACCAGCGTACGCTGGCCATCATCTTCGGGCATGTCAGCGTCAAGTCGCTCAATCAAGCTGTTCATCGACGGGATATTCTGGGTTTCGGATGCGCGATACTGCTTTGTCCAGCGCCCAACCTGCCGCTCCAAATAGTGACCGGGCGGGCCATAATCGGACAGTCCGACCGCCTCGATATCAACCTCGTGCAGCGCCGCCAAAACGCGGTTCATATCTGTGATGATTGCCGACCGATCCTCATTGTTCACCCCGTCCATGGTCGGTTCGTTGAAGTTCCTGCCTGCGACATGGTCCATCACGTAAAAGTCCGAACCGATGACGGATGGTTCTTGGCATAAAACATGCATTTTCGCGACCGGCACGTCTGAACCATGTAGCGCCTTTTGCACCCGAAACTCTCGATCCACAGCATGAGCCGATTTCAAAAGTTGACCTGGAGGCTTGCGGCGCAGAACATAGTTCCCCGCATTCGTCTGCAAAAGAAAAGTTGGGTTGGATTGGCCCCCTGCGAACTTTGTCGCCTCGATGGCTTTGTCAAACCCTGGCAACTTGTCTTTGAGAAAGGCCGCCACAGCGGCTGTATCAAGCGTTTGGGTGTCCATCACAGTTTTCCTGAAAAGTCCTGCGCCAGTCGTGCCTGGACTTCCGCATATTCGCTGGCGATCCTGTCGACAATTGCGGCCGCGGGTCCTATCGAGGTAACGGCCCCCACCCCCTGTCCAGAGCCCCAAATCGTCTTCCAGGCCTTGGGCTTTGACGACCCCGAAGAGAAGTTCATCGATGCCGCATCTGCGGTGGGTAAGTTGTCGGGATCCATACCAGCCGCCTCAACCGAACCACGCAGGTAATTGCCCCACACCCCAGTAAACAGAGAGGAATAGACGATATCTTCAGCGCCGGCGTCCACAATCATGTCCTTGTATCCCTGCACTGCGTTGGCTTCGTCCGTCGCAATAAAAGGCGAGCCGACATAACCAAAATCGGCACCCAACGCGCGGGCCGCTAGCAATGCTTCACCCGTAGCGATAGCGCCAGATAGGGCCACTGGACCATCAAACCATTCGCGGATCTCGCGGATCAAGGCAAACGGCGATTGCTGGCCCGCGTGACCGCCCGCCCCCGCGGCGACAGCGACAAGACCATCGGCCCCCTTGTCGATCGCCTTGCGGGCAAACGTGTTGTTGATGATGTCATGCAGGACGACGCCTCCGCAGGAATGCGCGGCCTCGTTCACTTCGACCCGTGCGCCCAGTGACGTGATCCAGATTGGCACTTTGTGCCGGACGCAAATCTCCAGGTCGCGCTCCAGCCGTCCGTTCGACCTGTGCACAATCTGGTTGACGGCAAAGGGGGCAGCGGGTGTGTCGGGATTGGCCTGGTTGTGGCGGTCAAGCTCTTCTGAAATCTGGGTCAGCCATGCATCCAGCAGCGGTGGCTCGCCGTCGTCCTCACGCGCATTCAGCGCTGGAAACGATCCGACAATGCCCGCTTTGCATTGGGCGATCACCAATTCAGGTACGGAGATGATGAACAACGGAGCTGCGATCATTGGAATGCGCAAGCCCTGCAACGCATTTGGCAACCTGTCCTGCTGTGTCATTTGTTTATCCATCGCCCAGCCTGTTGTTTCCCCAAAAGATCTCGACCGCTCAAAGATATGATGCTCAAAGCACTTCAAACAGGCCGGCCGCGCCCATGCCGCCACCAACACACATCGTGCAAACAACATGTTTGGCACCGCGTCGCTTGCCTTCGATTAAAGCATGGCCAACCATCCGCGCACCTGACATGCCATAGGGATGCCCGATCGAGATGGCACCACCATTCACGTTCAACAGCTCATCCGGAATGCCAAGCGTGTCGCGGCAATACAGCACCTGAACGGCAAAGGCTTCGTTGAGTTCCCACAGACCAATGTCATCCATCGTGAGCCCATGCGCCTCAAGCAGGCGCGGCACGGCAAAGACCGGACCAATGCCCATTTCGTCCGGCTCACAGCCAGCGGCCATCACACCGACACAACGACCAAGCGGGGCCAGCCCCTTCTTTTCGGCCAGCGACGCCTCCATCACGACGGCCGCTGACGCACCATCAGACAGCTGCGACGCGTTTCCGGCTGTGATGTACTCACCTTGCGTTACGTTAATACCATTTGAAAACACAGGTTTTAGACCCGCAACATTTTCATATGTAGTTCCGGGGCGATTGCCCTCGTCCTTGTCTAGGGTGACTTCATGCTCCGAAATCGCCTTGGTTTCCTTGTCCTGAAACTTCATCACCGTTGTGATGGGCACGATCTCGTCCGCAAACTTGCCAGCCTCTTGGGCGGCGGCGGTGCGGGCCTGGGACTGTACCGCGTAGCGGTCTTGGGCTGCGCGGCTAATGCCATACCGATCAGCGACAGTTTCTGCCGTTTCCAGCATGGTCATGTAGATTTCCGGCTTCTTCGCCTTAAGCCACGGGTCGCCATGCGCGCGCATTTCAGGGGTCTGAACCATCGACACAGATTCGACCCCACCGCCAATGACCACATCCATCCCATCGTGCACCACCTGCTTGGAGGCCGTCGCAATGGCCATCATGCCGGACGCACATTGCCGGTCCACACTCATGCCTGCCACTGTCACAGGCAGTCCGGCCCGAATGGCCGCCTGCCGCGCAATGTTGCTGGCAGTGTGCCCCTGCTGCAGCGCCGCCCCAAGGATCACGTCCTGTACTTCGCCCCCCTCTACACCAGCGCGTTTGACCGCATGTTCGATCGCGTGCGCTGAAAGGGCCTGGGGCGTCGTCGTGTTGAACGCCCCACGATACGCTTTGCCGATGGGGGTACGAGCGGTAGAGACGATGACAGCGTCGCGCATTTATCTAGTCCTTGCTTGGTTTAGGAGAATTGGACCCGGGCGCTTCCCCGGCCCCCGGAGTTTACTTGGCAAGATGAAGGAGCATTGCCCGCTACCAGTCAAGATCGACCCCTTTGGCCTTCGCTGCCCGCAACGCGTATTTGCGGGTCTGTGCAAAAGCGTTTTCCAATGGTTCGGCGCCTGACGGGTCGATGATTTCAGACCATGCGGCGGCAACCGCCTCAGGCGTGATGTCACCTTCGATCAACGTGCCCTGGGTTTCAGTGATTTGAGTTACCGCGAACGTACCTCCTCCCGCTGACAGGATCATGCAGCTTGGGGCATCCCGACTGACAAGATGCAGCACACCGGGTGTGATTGTTCCTGGCTGAAGCAGATCAAGCGCCACCTGCGGCAGCAGTCCCTCGGTCATTGCGGTTGCGGCAGTGGGGGCCAGCGTGTTCACCCGGATGTCGTCCCGCGCGCCTTCAAGGTGCAGCACATTCATCAAACCGACCATACCAGCCTTGGCCGCCCCATAGTTGGACTGACCAAAGTTGCCATACAGCCCTGACCCGGACGCCGTCAGAAGGATACGCCCATAGCCCTGGGCACGCATGATCGGCCACACGGCGTGACAGCACTGCGCCGTTCCTATCAGGTGCACATTGATTACCTTAGCGAAGTCATCCATGTCCATCTTGGCAAAGGTCTTGTCCCGTAGAATGCCGGCGTTGTTGATCAAGATGTCGATCCGCCCCCAGCGATCCATAACCTGCGCAACCATATCACTAACAGCGCCCGCATCTGAGACGTCTGCCGCGATGGCTACGGCCTTCCCGCCCGCCGCTTCAATTTCCGAAACCACTGAAGAGGCGTCGCCCATATCATTTACAACGACACGCGCACCGCGCTCAGCCAGCCCCAGAGCATGGGAGCGGCCTAAGCCTGCTCCGGCGCCAGTCACAATAGCAACCTGATCGTCGAAGCGGATCATCCCTCCAGCGCCGCACGGAACAGGTTTGGCCCCGACATGACCTGAATCCCCCCGGACACCGGCAGGATTGCACCTGTCAAATAGGCACCGCCCTGCCCGCACAGGAATTGCATGCAACCAGCAATATCCTCATCTCGGCCAACGCGCCCCAGCGGCACATCCGCACCAACCTTGTCGCGCATATCTTCGTCAGCCGTGGCGAAAGCGGTCATCTTGCTGACAAACGGGCCCGGTGCCAGCGCGTTCACGGTCACATGGTGCCCAGCCAGCTCCTTGGCCATGATCTTGGTCATATGCAGCACTGCCGCCTTGGATGCGGCATAGGAATATGCCCCATCGCCCAGTGGCGCATCGCCCATGACCGACCCCACGTTGACAACGCGCGCCGGATCATCGGCAGTCGCACTCTTGATCAGTATCGGCAGCAGGCTTTGCGTAAGGTGAAATACGCCTGCCACGTTGACATTCATGACCTTTTCCCACGCCTGATGTGGGAACTGTCCCATGGGTGCGCCCCAGGTGACACCGGAATTGTTCATGAGGATATGCAGCTTGTCGGTGCGCTTGGACACCTCGGCGACCAGCGCTGCAATTCCTTCTTCACTGCCGACGTCCCCTGCAAACCCTTCGGCGGAACCCTGCGCATCTATGGCGTTCAGCTCCGCTGCCACCGCCTCACAGGCGTCACCCTTTCGGCTTGCAATCAGAACACGAGCACCCGCCATCATCAGGCCGGTGGCAGCCATCCGCCCAATGCCAGTCGCACCGCCGGTGACCAGAGCCACCTTTCCATCCAATGAAAAAAGGGTTTTGGGA
This sequence comes from uncultured Tateyamaria sp., assembly GCF_947496075.1. Lineage (GTDB taxonomy): Bacteria > Pseudomonadota > Alphaproteobacteria > Rhodobacterales > Rhodobacteraceae > Tateyamaria. The sequence continues at coordinate 1,236,816 of NZ_CANMBJ010000002.1, read as the reverse complement.
TCCATGGCTCTCTCCTCCGATCTGCGGGCTACCGTAACGTCGCCCGGTCCACGGCTTTACAGCCGCGCCTCCTCAACTGCAGGATGTGACAAAGGCAGGCACATTGCACCCCTGCCGTAACGTCATGGGTGGGAGGACCCGATATGCACGCCATGCTCAGCACCGCACCCGGTGGCCCTGAAACGCTGGAATGGACCGGACAGCCAACTCCCGAACCAAAGAAGGGAGAAGTGCGGATCGCGGTGAAGGCTGCGGGCGTCAACTTCCCCGACACATTGATCATTCGTGATCTTTATCAGGTCAAACCCCCACGCCCCTTTGCCCCCGGCGGCGAGGTGTCCGGTGTTGTCGAAGCGCTGGGTGATGGCGTGTCGCATCTGGCGGTCGGCGACCGTGTTCTGGCCATGACCGGCTTTGGTGGTTTCACCACCCACCTCTGTGCCCCCGTAACATCTTGTGTGAAAATTCCGGACGACATGCCGTTTGATGAGGCCGCGTGCTTAATTTTCACATACGGTACGTCCCACTACGCGTTGAAAAACCGAGGGGAGTTGAAGGAAGGCGAGACTCTTCTCATTCTTGGCGCGGCTGGTGGCGTTGGTGCGGCAGCCATAGAGCTTGGCAAAGCGGCAGGTGGCCGTGTGATCGCCGCTGTGAGTTCACAGGAAAAAGCGCAGTTTTGCCGCGATCTGGGCGCTGACGATGCAATCATTTACCCGCGCGAGATGGACCGCGACGCGCAAAAGGCCCTTTCGGCCGAGATCAAGAAAGTTGCAGGTTCAGAAGGTGTGCACGTGGCCTATGACGCCGTGGGAGGCGACTATGCCGAACCGGTGATCCGCTCGATGGCTTGGGGCGGCCGGTTCCTGGTCGTTGGGTTTCCGGCCGGTATTCCGGCCATCCCGTTGAATCTAACCCTGCTAAAATCGTGTCAGATCGTCGGCGTGTTCTGGGGCGCATCAATCTATCGCGATCCCAAGGGTCATATGCAGAACATCACGGAACTCTTTGAAATGTATGGAAAAGGGAAAGTAAAGCCGCACATCTCTGCCAGTTTCCCAATGCAGGACGCGGCCAAAGCACTGGAGTTGATCGCCGACCGCAAGGTGCAAGGCAAGGTCGTGCTTACAAACGACTAGAGGTGGTCCAGGTGCTGCGTTTCATTGAAACCCCGGACGATCATACGTTCGCCATGGATCACAAGGCGGCTGATCGACCCGTTGGCAGCGCCAAGGAATGCAAAGGGCTCAGAACCTGTTGCCATCGCAAGAGCTGCACCGATCACGCCGCCATGGACAAATACCGCGACGCGCTGGTTCGCGTGCGCTGCCGCGACACCCAACAACCCTCTGCGCACCCGGCCAAAAAACGCATCACGCGTCTCTGCCCCGGGAATCGGCGACCAATCCTGCGTGTCCCTGACACATTGATAGATCGGGTCTCCCTCCGCCGCCTTGATGCGATACAAGCCACCATCCCAGTCACCAAGGTTCACCTCATGCAAATCGGGATTCTCGATCGGGGTCATATTCAAATGTTGCGCCAACGGTGCAGCCGTTTGATGTGTACGCATCAACTTCGTCACATAAAGCGCTGCAAAAATTTCACCTTTCAGACGCTCACCAACAGCGGACGCCTGCCGCTCGCCCTGCGGATGCAAAGGCGGGTCACCGCTGCCATCCTTCATCGGAAAACTCACGCCGGAACGCGCTGGCGCGCTTTCCCCATGCCGTATCAGAAACAAGTCAGCCGCTCCCTCGGGCGGCGCGTAAACGGGTTGGCGGTATTCTTTCGTCATGCCCCCTCATACACAGGAGCCATCCTATGACCAACCGCCAGATTGTCGTCGCTAGCCTGCCTCAGGGTGCACTTGGCCCTGAACACTTCGAGCTGCAGGAGGCGGCAATGCCCGCACCGCAGGAAGGCGAGGTGCTCCTGCGCACCATCCTGATGAGTATCGACGCCGCCAACCGGTCGTGGATGCAAGGCGCAACCTACCGCGACGCGGTGAATGCGGGTGACCCAATGCCCACCTACTCCATATGCGAGGTAATGGAGAGTAAGTCGCCCCGCATCGGCCCCGGCGAAATTGTCGCGGCAGAGAGTGTTTGGGCCGACCATGTCATCCGCCCTGCCCACAAGTTGCAAAAACTGCCAAAGATCCAGCCGCTCAGCCACCTGCTGAGCGTTTATGGTATTGCAGGCAAGACAGCATTCCACGGTCTGATGCAGATTGGTCAATCTTTAGCTGGCGAAACCATCGTGGTGAGCGCTGCCGCAGGATCCGTTGGTGGTTATGTTGGTCAGATCGGCAAGGCCCTTGGCTGCCGCGTCGTCGGAATCGCCGGAGGACCGGAGAAATGCGCATTTGTCACAGACAATCTCGGTTTCGACGCCTGCATCGACTACCGGGCGGGCGGCGTGTTCAAAGCCCTCAAGGCAGCTTGTCCGAATGGCATCGATGTTCATTTCGATAATGTGGGCGGAGACATTCTTGAAGCCACATTGGCCCTCATGAACGAACGTGGTCGCGTTGTATGCTGTGGCGCAATCAGCCAATATGACACGACCAATCCAACCGGTCCCCGCAACCTGCCCGGCGTTGTTGTTGTCAAACGCTTGCGTATGGAGGGGTTCATCGTCATGGACTTCGCGCGCGACGACGCCAAAGCAACACGCGCTTTGCAAGCCTGGGTCCAGCAAGGAAAGATCAAGGTCACCGAGGATATCGTCGAAGGTCTGGAAAACGCCCCCAAGGCCCTGATCGGCCTCTTGAACGGGGACAATACCGGCAAGCGCATGGTGCGTGTTGGCGCCGATCCATGAGCATTGACGCGGCGCTGGATAGCCTGTCGCAACAGATCGGCACCGAAGTTGGCGTTTCAAACTGGATCACGGTCGATCAGCCAATGATCGACCAGTTTGCCGCCACAACCCATGATGATCAGTGGATTCATGTCGACCCGGTGCGGGCAAAGGGAACACCCTTTGGCAGCACTATTGCCCATGGCTTTTTGACACTCAGCCTGGCATCGCGTTTCGCGTACGACTGCTTTCCTCTCATGCCTGGGCAAGCCATGGGAATAAACTACGGCTTCAATCGCCTACGATTCCTCGCCGTTGTGCGGCCCGGCAACCGGTTGCGAGGACGTTTCACCCTCAACGACATTCAAAAGCGGAACGAAAGTGAACTGTTGCGCACCATGGCACTGACGATCGACATCGATGGCTCGGAAACGCCAGCACTTGTTGCAGAATGGCTTGGATTGGCGGTCTTTGACCAATCGGCTTAACCCTGCACTGGACAGATATAGGGCAGAGTGGATAACACCGTCATAAATCTAAGGTTTTTCCCATGACTTCTGTTCTGGTCCTTAACGGTCCCAATCTGAATCTGCTCGGCACCCGTCAGCCCGAGATTTATGGCGCAACCACCCTGCCCCAGGTCGAACAGCTATGCCGCGAGTACGCTGCGAAGAATGGCTATGACGTCACATGCACCCAATCCAACCACGAAGGTGCCCTTGTTGATACCATTCACGCCGCGAAAGGAACGCATGACGGTATTGTTCTCAATGCCGGTGCCTACACCCATACGTCCATCGCATTGCACGATGCGATCCTTGGAACCGAATTGCCGGTCGTCGAACTGCACCTCAGCAATATCCACGCGCGCGAAGCATTCCGCCACAACAGCTATATTGCGCCGGTGGCCGTCGGGATGATTTGCGGCTTTGGCGTTGCGGGGTATACTCTGGCTCTGGACGCGTTGATAGGACACCTTGGGGGGCGGACTTGAAAAGCTATCTGCACAGGTTGTCAAACTGTCAAACCATAGAGGAACTGTGGGAAGCCCATTCGCGCAGGATGGCCGAATACGGGTTTGACAGATTGATCTATGGCTTTACCCGCTACCGCTCGGGCAATTCGCTGGGTGATCCCGAAGATTTCATCATCCTCACAAACCACGACCGTGCCTACACGGATACATTTCTTGGCGAACAGCATTATGTCCACGCCCCCATGGTCAACTGGGCTTTGAACAACGAAGGGGCGTGCAGCTGGGGTATCCTCGCGCAGATGCAATCCTCTGAAACGCTGAGCAAGTCAGAACAGCGCGTGCTTGAATTCAACTATTCCATGGGTGTGACTGTGGGATACACGATCAGCTTCAAGTCGGTCTCGGCCCGTTCAAAAGGTGCAATCGCCCTGACCGCGCGTGAGGGCATGACGCAGGAAGAAGTCGATGCCGTGTGGGCCCAACATGGGCGCGACATTCACCTTATGAACAATGTGGCGCACCTTAAGATTCTCACCCTGCCCTATACGGCACCCAATCGATCCCTGACCAAACGCCAGCGCGAAGCTCTGGAGTGGGTCGGCGACGGCAAAACAATGCAGGATATTGCAGTTCTGATGGGGCTGACATCGGCGACGGTGGAAAAACATCTTCGCCTTGCACGGGAGGCGCTGGCGGTGGAAACCACAGCCCAAGCCGTCCTGAAGGCGGCATTCGCAAATCAGATGTTTATCCTCGAAGCATAATGGCTCATTCCGCGCGACTGATGTATCTGAGCCATCCGCAGGTTCTGATAGATCCCGACGTACCGATCACCGAGTGGTCACTGAACGATGTAGGCCAAGCGCGGATCAACGCACTTGCCCAAATTGCTCACGATAGGCTGAAGGGCACGCACTCGGTTTTTTCCAGCCCCGAGCGCAAAGCACGTGACGCAGCACACCCACTTGCTTCTGCCTTAGAATTGAACGTCATCATCGCCGAAGACAGCTACGAAAATGACCGTTCTGCCACAGGCTACTTGCCCCCGACCGAGTTCGAAACCACTGCGGACACATTCTTCGCCAACCCTACGCAGTCAATCCGGGGCTGGGAACGCGCGCAAGATGCCCAAGATCGCATTCTGACCAGCGTGCAAAACATGGCGCGGACGGCGCCGCCTGGGGACATCCTGGTCGTAGGACACGGTGCGGTTGGCTCGCTTCTGTATTGCGCTTGCGCCAATACACCAATCAGCCGTGACCATGATCAAGGCCCCGGAGGAGGTGGCAACGTGATGGTTTTTGACCGCGCGAATCTGCAGGTCCGATCGCACTGGCAGCCTTTGGAACAAGCCTTCGAAATCTGATCAAATGCGGTCGTTCGGTCATTTTCTGTGTATGACTGCCCAAAAAAGATACAAAAACACAACTCAGAGACGAGCTGGTGAAATTTTTGACCATTGGGTAAGGAATCCCCCACTTTGCTAACACGTCGTAAATTTGGCATTGTAGGCGTGTTCCGTGAGTGGTGGCTTTAGCCAGGGAACAGCGAAACGGACCTCTCGCGATTACGAGGGCACTGCGTTTCGACCGGATCTTCCGGACCCGGCTCGCCTGTGTATTTTTCAGCAGGTGGGTCGGACTTTGTAGCGTCCACGTGTCTCATCCCCGTGGCCAAGGACGCCGACAAACGGGCGGGATTGCGACCCCAAACGCGATCTCGCCCACCTTTGCCTTCAGAGCACCAATGAATCCGTCGCTGAACGGATGACCCGGACCATCTCTTTGTCCAAGGCGGAATGGGTCGTGCCATCCAGCACCCGCAAGGTCGCCGCCGGCCAAACTTGATCCAATTCCCACGGCGCGCGCAACGGGCAAGACGGATCAAACCGGCTGTGGATCATGGTACACGGGACGTGCGCGATGGTCCCGACATTCCGCAGCAATTGATCGTCGTCCATCCAAGCCCCATGGGCAAAATAATGCGTAACGATCCGCGCAAACCCCAGCCGAAAGGACGGGTCAGAATAGCGGGACCCCGGCGTGTGAATATCTCCACCAAAGATCCCGGTCTCCCACTGGCACCACGCATCCGCGGCCGACTGCGCACGGACAGGATCTTGCAACAGCTCAGCATAGGCACGTATACGCTCCACCGTCGCCTCGGGGGCCATGCTCACCTCCGGCACGGCTGCACAAAACTCCTTGTATGCTTCGGGAAACATGTTCCCCACATCCCCATACAACCAACGCAAGTCTCGCTCCGCCGTTGTTGCCACCCCCGCCAGAACCAGCGCCCGCACGCGCGTGGGATGGGCCTGTGCATAGGCCAAGGCCAACGTCGACCCCCATGATCCGCCAAACAGCACCCAAGCATCCACGCCCAGATGGGCACGCAGCATTTCGATGTCGGCAATCAGATGCTGTGTCGTGTTAGCGTCCAAAGCGTCCAGCGTTTCGGAGGCAAGAGGCGTTGACCGACCACAACCGCGCTGATCCAGCAGGGTCACGCGGTATCGCGACAGATCAAACAGATCATAGTGTCCCGGCTTGCAGCCAGATCCGGGCCCACCATGCAACACAAGGGCATCTGCGCCCTGCCCGGCCTGTTCAAACCACAGCCGGTGACCATCGCCCACATCCAACATAAACATCCCCTCCAACGCAAAACGGCACGCCACAATGGGCGCGCCGTTTCACATTCAATGCAAGGGAAAGATTAGCCCTGAGCTGCTTTCGCAACCTCGGCTGCAAAGTCTTCCTTTTCGACTTCGATGCCTTCGCCCACTTCCAGACGGGCAAAGCCGGTGATGGTTGCGCCCGCTTCCTTGGCAGCCGCCTCGACCGTCAGGTCGGGGTTCACAACAAAGGACTGGTTCAGCAAGGTTGATTCGGCGACGAATTTCTTCATCCGGCCCACGATCATCTTCTCGATGACCTGCTCAGGCTTGCCGCTTTCACGTGCAATATCCATCTGAACCTGCTTTTCTTTCTCGACCACGGCAGTATCCATGTCGGCCTCGGACAAAGCTGCAGGGTTTACAGCCGCGATGTGCATCGCAACCTGCTTGCCGAACGCTTCGTCGCCGCCGTCCATGGCGACCAGAACACCGATTTTACCCATGCCGGCAGTTGCCGCGTTGTGGACATAGGACACAACTGTACCGCCGGAAATCTTGGCCATGCGGCGGACCGACATGTTCTCGCCAATGGTTGCGATCTTGTCAGTCACGACGTCTGCAACGGACTTGCCACCCATGTCGGCAGCAGCAAGTGCTTCAACACCGTCCACGCCCAAAGCGGCGGTGGCGATGCCGGACACCATTTCCTGGAATTCAGCGTTCTTGCCAACAAAGTCGGTTTCCGAGTTCACTTCAACCGCAACGCCAGTGCCACCGTCGACAACAACGGCCACCAGACCTTCGGCAGCCGTCCGGCCCGATTTCTTGGCGGCTTTCGCCAAGCCCTTGGTGCGCAGCCAGTCAACAGCGGCTTCCATGTCACCACCGGTTTCGGTCAGCGCTTTTTTCGCGTCCATCATGCCTGCGCCGGTGCTGTCGCGCAGTTCTTTCACCAATGCTGCTGTGATTGCCATCTCTTGGCTCTCCTCAAATGGGTGTGGGTTGCGGCAGGCCTTAGCCCGCCGCACATGTCAGTTGTGTGACGCTTCAGCTTTCTGCAGGCGCTTCGGCAGCAGGCGCTTCAGCAGCGGTTTCTTCTGCAGGGGCCTCTTCGGCGACAGCTTCCTCAACCGGTGCTTCTTCCATCGCACCCAGATCAACGCCGGCTGCACCCAGTTGGGCGCTCATGCCGTCAAGGGCTGCGCGCGATGCCAGATCGCAATACAGCGCAATGGCACGGGCCGCGTCATCGTTACCGGGGATGATGTAATCCACACCATCGGGCGAGCAGTTGGTGTCGACCACAGCCACAACCGGGATACCCAGCTTGTTGGCTTCCGCGACGGCCAGCGCTTCTTTCTTGACGTCGATGACGAACAGCAGATCAGGACGACCACCCATCTCGCGGATACCACCCAGCGAGGCTTGAAGTTTGCCCTGGTCACGTTCCATGCCCAGACGCTCTTTCTTCGTCAGACCTTCAAAACCGTTCTCGGACTGCTCATCGATCGACTTCAGGCGGTTGATCGATTTCGACACGGTCTGCCAGTTGGTCAGCGTGCCACCCAGCCAGCGGTGGTTCATGTAGTACTGCGCGCATTTCTCGGCTGCATCCGCAATGGGCTGTGCCGCTTGACGCTTGGTGCCAACGAACAGAACGCTGCCGCCTTTTGCGACAGTGTCGCGGACAGCTTGCAGGGCCTGATCCAGCATCGGAACAGTCTGCGTCAGGTCCATGATGTGGATGCCGTTGCGCGCGCCATAAATGAAGGGCGACATGCGCGGGTTCCAGCGCTGTGTCTGGTGACCAAAGTGTACGCCTGCTTCAAGCAGCTGACGCATGGAGAACTCGGGAAGAGCCATGTGCTTTATCCTTTTCCGGTTTTCGCCTTGCCCGGGGTATCAGCGCGGATGCGCCAACCGGTGGACATCTGGGGATGTCTCCCCCATCTGCCCGCCCCGAACTGCGGAGTTAGTGCGCGCCGATTATGCCAAGCGCTCTGAAATGGCAAGCCCCATTCGACACCATCCACGCCCGGCTGCACAATTGCGAGCACACCAGTTACAGGCGACTGGATTGGTATCGCGCGCAAGCGCGTCCTTTGGATCAAATAAGCACAAGATCTGATGCGCAAGAGCAGTCTTGCCATAGTGTGGTGCATCCCCGGTGTACGGGGGGGTGCACAGGGAGTGTACGGGGGTGACAGGCCAGCAGCGTTCGGTTGTCCGGCCACGCACGCAGCAAAAGGTTAAACTCCGGTCTCGTCGCTTACCGCCTGTTCACCCGCTGCAAGCGCATGACTGGCGCGTACCGCCACCTCCGCCGCCGCCGCCAAAGCCTTGCGATCCGCAAAGTCGGACACACGCAAGGGCGCGTGATAGATCACCTCCACCCGTCCATGTTGCGGCAATGCAAGCGTTGCCAAAAGGTGTGTGCCGAATTCCATGTCACCCCACCAGCCATAGGTCCTAGCATCACGGCGTTGCGGCGCATGGTACACCACCGTGACCGGCTGTACGGACAGATGTGGGCGCAGATCTTCAGCGAAGAATGACGCGAACAAGGTCGTCTTGAACGGCAAAACACGCAAACCGTCTGTACTGGTGCCTTCGGGGAAAAACAAAAGCCTTTGACCGGCCAGCAACCGCTCTTGGAACAACTCCGTTTGCACCTTGGCCGCGCGTGGATCGCGAGCAATGAACAACGTGCCTGTTGCGCGGGCCAGCGTACCGATACCGGGCCATCCCGCCACTTCTGATTTCGACACGAAGTAGATACGGTCCGCCGCGTTCAGAACAAAGATGTCCAACCAGGACGAGTGGTTGGCCACGATGGCACCCCGCCCTTTCATCGGTTTGCCAGTGCGGATGTAGGACAGCCCAAGCCAGAACATGGACAAGCGGCACACCACCTGCGTGATCCAGGGCGTCCACGGGCGCGTCAACCCAAAAAACGGCCTTTCGATCATACGCAAAGGCAGGAGCAACGCCAATCCGATGAGAATGATCAAAACGATACCCGCGCCTCGCCAAAGAATGCGCAGCACCGCGGTCGGACCACGCACCACATGGTCAGGCGGCGGTGCACCGTCCCATGTCATGCTCATGAAACTGCTCCATAAATCCGCCTCTGACGGTCCGACATAGCAGCAGTGTCCATGATCAGGCACACATCTGTCGTGTTGAAGGCATGATCGACATAGGCCCCCTCCCCCACGACACCGCCAAGGCGCAGATAGGCTTTGATCAAGGCAGGCATGTCCACCATCGCCGCGCGTCTGTCGATCTGATCTTCGGGTATCAGGTTCATGGCGGCAGCGTGTGGCGCTCGAGCCGTCACACGCAGCGGTTCGGGTGCAAGGTGACGGTGATATAGGAGTGACAGAGGTTGCGCAATGGCTCGTGGATTGGTGCCGTGGAACGACGCGACGCCAAACATGATGTCAATCTGATGCTCCGCCACGTAAGCGGCAAGACCATTCCAAAGATGATACAGCGCCGCCCCTCCGCGATAGTCTTTGTGCACGCAAGATCGACCTAGCTCCAGCAATCTCCGCCCCGTCGCGCGCAAGGGTGCCAGATCATACTCATCTTCGGAATAGAATTGCCCCGCTGCCTCGGCCTGTTCGGCGCGCAGCATCCGGTAAACGGCAACAACCTGTCCCACCGCATCATCGTACAGAACAAGATGATCAAAAAAGGGATCGAAGCGATCACGCTCAAGGCCGGCATGATGGTCCACCATCGCGCCACCACCGCCCAGTTCGCGCACGAAAACATCGTAACGCAAGGCCTGCGCTGCCCGCAGGTCCGCCGGGTCGTCTACAAGGCTCACACGAAATTCTGGGTCTTTGGTCAGGCTCATCGCGGGCGGTGTATCGGCATATCTTGAAAAAGGGTAGAGATTGACGCCGCATGCGACGAGAGGTTGCAATGCGTTAAGGTTTTAGAAAGGATGTTCAAGCATCAAAGACCGGGATCAAAGCAATACGCGTTCCATCGATCACCACCTTGCCCTCATTGGGAAAATTCACGGTGACCTTGGCGCCGATGTTGCTTTGGACCTGCCCAATACCCCACTCATCGTACTGGGGATGACGCACCAACATGCCGGGAGCCAGAATGGCATTCAGATCTTCCATATCCGGGCCTTTACCATTTCACTGTCTGGGGGCCGCTGATGGGCCAAAGTAACATCAACCTGGCTGCATTGATCGGCAGCCGCATTTGCCATGACCTCATATCGCCAATCGGGGCCATCAACAACGGCCTCGAGCTGCTGGGTATGTCCAACGGGCAAACGGGGCCCGAACTTGATCTGATCTCGGAAAGCGTGGGCAACGCCAGCGCGCGTATTCGATTCTTTCGCATCGCTTACGGTGCCGCAAGTGCACAGCCGCTCGGCCGGGCCGAGGTTGTGTCGATCCTATCGGACAGCATGGATGGCGGACGGCTGAAGGCCGTCTACGGGCCGCTTGACCCGCAACCGCGCTGGGCTGTGCGGATGGCCTTTCTCGCGGTACAATGTCTTGAAACGGCTCTGCCCTATGGCGGGCGGATTGAAATTGCGTGCACTGATGGCACATGGGACATCACAGGCCATTCCGCCAAACAAAGTGTCGATTCATCGCTTTGGGGCCTGCTCAAAGGAGAAGGCGTCAACGAACTGGCCCCAGCCCACGTGCAATTCGCCCTGTTGCCCGAGGTGGCGGCAGACGCACAGCGCAAGATTTCGACACAACTTTTGCCGGACAGGCTGACAATCCGGTTTTAGGCGCGCACTGTTCCATCGCCACGCACCAAGTACTTGAAACTGGTGAGCTGTGCTGCACCCACCGGCCCGCGTGCATGCATCTTGCCCGTCGCGATCCCGATCTCTGCGCCCATGCCAAACTCGCCGCCGTCTGCAAACTGGGTGGAGGCGTTGTGCATCAGAATCGCGCTGTCGAGTTGATCAAAAAACTTGGCAGCGGCCCCCGCATCCTCGGTCAGGATACAATCGGTGTGGTTTGAGCCATGGATTCGGATATGCTCAATCGCTGCATCAACATCCGAAACCACGCGCGCGGCAATGTCCATATCGAGGTATTCCTTGCCCCAATCGGCGTCGGTGGCGGCCAACACGCCTTCGATCGTCTGCAACGCGACATCTGCATGAACACGCACACCCGCGTCCACCAACGCGCGGACAACGCCCTGACCGATGGTCGACGCAATATCCCGGTGAATCAACAAGCACTCCGCGGCCCCACAGATACCCGTGCGCCGCGTTTTTGCGTTCAAAACAACCTTGAGGACCTTCTCGGGATCCGCATCCTTGTCGATGTAGATGTGAACGATCCCTTCAAGATGAGCAAAGACAGGTACACGCGCCTCGCGCTGTACAAGACCGACAAGACCTTTGCCGCCACGTGGCACTATCACATCGATAGTGTCGGTCATGGTCAGCATTTCACTGACCGCGGCACGGTCTCGCGTCGGCACAAGCTGGATGGCATCTTCGGGCAAGTCGGCGTCGCGCAGACCCGCTTGCAACGCGGCATGGATTGCACCCGACGAATGAAAGCTCTCTGATCCGCCACGTAGGATAACAGCGTTGCCAGCTTTCAGGCACAGGGCACCCGCATCCGCCGTCACATTGGGCCGGCTTTCGTAGATAACGCCGACAACCCCTAGCGGTGTCCGAACACGTTGAATGTTCAGCCCCGTGGGCTGGGTCCATTCGGCCAGAACCTCTCCGACCGGGTCAGCCTGTTCAGCCACCGCGCGCAGACCGTCGACGATCCCTTGAATACGCTCTTCATCCAGCCGCAGGCGATCCATCATGGCATCGGACAAGCCCTTGTTCCGACCAAATTCCATGTCCAGCGCGTTCACCGCAATAATCGCATCGCGGCTGTTCCACACATGCTCTGCCGCGCTGATCAAAGCGGCATGCTTCCGCTCGGCGCTGGCAAAGGCCAATGACGCCGCGGCAGTTTTTGCGCGGGTGCCAATATCGGCCATCAATGCAGGGATGTCGGCGAAGTCTTTCATGGGTCACGTCCTTTTTCAGGCGGTACGCCGCAGATTTCCATGCCTCCGGCGGTGGTATTTATAGTCAGAAGAAGATCACAGCGCCATATCATCGCGGTGGATCAAGGCGGCCCGTCCCGGATACCCCAGTAGCTTCTCGATCTCGGCGCTCCTGTGGCCTTTGATCTTTTGCGCTTCATCCGCTGTATAACGACTGAGACCCAGACCAAGTTGGTGTCCATCCGGCCCCGTGATCGCCACCGGGTCACCGCGGCCAAACATTCCCGAAACTGCATGAACTCCAGCAGGTAACAGACTGTTTCCTCTTGACAATGCCTGTGCAGCACCTGCGTCCAGCGTCACAGTTCCAAGCGGTTTCATGGCCGCAATCCAGCGTTTGCGTGCAACTTGCGGGTCCAGTGTGGCAGTGAACCACGTCGCGTTCGCGCCTGTTTCAAGCCCGGTAAGTGGGCGCAAGGCAGCACCATGACAGATCGCCATCGCGCATCCCGCGGCCGTCGAGGTTTTTGCCGCCATGAGCTTGGTTTTCATTCCACCCTTTGACAGCCCCGACCCGGCATCGCCAGCCATCGCTTCGATCTCGGGCGTGATATGGTCGATGAAATCATAGCGCTTCGCCTCTGGATCATCGGCAGGGTTGGCGGAATAGAACCCGTCCACGTCCGACAGCAGGACAAGAACGTCCGCGCCTATGGTCGCAGCGATCTGAGCGGCCAGTCGGTCATTGTCGCCAAACCGGATTTCATCGGTCGCGATCGTGTCATTCTCATTGACGATCGGCACGACATTCAAGCCAACCAAGTGCTCCAGTGTCGCCCTGGAATTCAAATAGCGGCGTCGGTCGCGGCTGTCCTCCAACGTCATCAACACCTGGGCGGTCGTGATGTCGTGCGGCGCCAAAGCTTCCTCATAAGCACGGGCAAGGCGAATCTGCCCAACCGCCGCTGCAGCCTGCGACTGTTCCAATGCAAGATCAGTGGCAGGTAGACCCAGAACCTCGCGCCCCAGCGCGATGGAGCCTGACGAAACAAGAACAACCTGTACGCCGCACGACTTCAACCAAGCCACGTCCTGCGCAAGGGCGGTGAGCCAGTCCTTACGAAGCGCGCCCGTGGTCCTGTCCACCAACAGCGCTGACCCGATCTTGACCACCAGCCGTTTGGCCGTGATCAGGGACGCCATGGCTCGACCTCTTCCTGCGGACGGTGGCGCAGACGATCCTCATCTATCTGCCCCCGCAAGGACCGCAGCACTTCGGTGACGCCGTCGCGCGCAACACTCGACATCATCATCACCGGGCCGCCGGATGCTTCTTCGAGTGCGGTACGGGCTGTGGCGCGTTCGTCTTCGTCCAACGCATCAATCTTGTTCAACACTGTCACGCGCGGCTTGTCGGCCAGATCACCGCCATAGGCCTCAAGCTCGCCAATGATAGTCTCATAATCCTCAGCCACTGTTTCCGATGTGCCATCCACCAAATGCAGCAGGACCGCACAGCGTTCAACGTGGCCCAGAAACAGATCACCCAAGCCCCGCCCTTCAGACGCACCTTCGATCAGGCCGGGAATGTCGGCCACAACGAATTCGGTGTTGTCCACCCCAACAACACCAAGGTTGGGATGCAGCGTGGTAAACGGATAGTCCGCAATCTTGGGTCGCGCATTCGACGTGGTAGCAAGGAATGTCGACTTGCCCGCATTCGGCAAACCCAGCAAACCCACATCCGCGATCAACTTTAGGCGTAGCCAGAGCGTACGCTCGACACCTTCTTGACCGGGGTTGGCACGACGTGGCGCCTGGTTGGTGGCAGACTTGAAATGGAGGTTGCCCCAACCACCGTTCCCACCACGCGCCAGTTCGACCCGATCACCAACACTCACCAGATCGGCGATCACCGTCTCCTGATCCTCATCAAGGATTTCTGTCCCCGCGGGGACACGTAGCAGAATGTCGTCGCCATCCTTGCCGGTGCGCTGACGCCCCATGCCTGGTTGGCCGTTCTTTGCAAAGAAGTGCTGCTGGTAGCGAAAGTCGATCAGCGTGTTCAGCCCATCGACGGCCTCTGCCCAGACGGAGCCCCCGCCTCCGCCATCGCCGCCGTCCGGGCCGCCATATTCGATGTATTTTTCGCGCCGAAACGAGATGCACCCGTTTCCGCCTGCACCCGAACGGATGTAGACCTTGGTCAGATCAAGAAACTTCATGGGTGGTGTCCTAGCGCGGGGGACCAGCCCCCGCAATCAGAGTTTGCGACTATAAGTCCATGTGGGCACGGTCGCATCCCGCGCGACCGAGAACCCTTCGGCATCGCCCAGATATTCGAACCCGCAATGTGTCAAGACGCGAGCCGAGGCCGGATTGTCCTGAAACACGCTGGCAAACATCGTGGCATTGTCCATCGGATTGGCATCCACAAGCGCCTGAACCGCGTCGGATGCAAGGCCGGTGTTCCAAAAATGTGGAGCGACCCAATATCCTACCTCGGACTGGTTGCGATCCATACGGGTCAAGGAGATCAGACCCATGATTTCCGCGCCGCCGGATTTGAGCCCGTCCATCGCCCAGACATCTTCCTCGCGCTCATCTGCCATGGCGCGCGCCACAAAGGCTTCGGTCATGCCAGGCGGGATCGGATGTGGAATAGATTGGGTGTTGCGGGCGACGCGCAGGTCGCTCGTATACATCTCGATCAACCCCATGTCCGACCGGCGCAACGGACGCAGTACGAAGCGTTCCGTTTCGATCACATTCTGGGTCACGATTTTTTCCATCTCCACGGTCATGTCCCTCCTCCGAACAAAACAAACAGAACCGACGCGACCGTCAGGGCCGCGAGGGTATACATCAAATAAGGTTCCGCACGCGTTCCTGCGAGGGTGCGCGCGATACGATCACCGGCAAGTGTCCAAAGCGGGTGAAACAGCACCTGCGTGGCGAGCAATATTCCACCAATCGTTGCCGTTGCGATAACGGCATCCGTACCGGGAGATACAAAGCCCGTGAAACCTGCAACAATCATTGCCCACGCCTTGGGGTTCAACGGGTGCACTACAAGTCCAGCGACGAAGCCAGGCGCGGCAGCACTCGGGTCGGATGCACCAAGGCGCAGTTGTGACACCTTCCACGCCAGCCAGATGATGTAGGCAGCAGATACCCATTTCAGGGTTTGGAACACCCACGGTGCCCGATCAGCCAATTCCATCAGGCCAAAACCAACAGGCCAGATGATAAGCTGCTTTCCCAGCGCGACACCGGCCACGAATGGCAAAGCCGCGCGAAAGCCGTACCGCGCCCCGGTTGCCAAAAGCGCCATGTTTGCAGGCCCGGGTGTTCCGACCTGGCTGGCTGCAAAGACGGCAAAGGACATCGCCGCAACTGTCATGGCAGACGCACCAAATCGCGGTCGAGCAGGCCCATCACCAAATCATCATGCCATTCGGCATCAATCAATGCAGACTCACGTTCGCGTCCCTCGACGACAAACCCCACTTTTTTGTAGGCAGCAATGGCGCGGGCGTTGAATGCCAGCACCCGGCAACCCAACCGGTGCAATCCCATGTCATCAAACGCATGCGCCCCAAGCAGGCGCATCGCTTCGGAGCCGAAACCCTGCCCCAACGCATTGGGATCCAGAATGCCGATACCGATCAGAGCCCTTCGGTCGGCGCGATTGATCAAGTGCAGACGGATGGCGCCCAGCAGGTCGCCACCAACATCGATCACCCAAGCATGACGATCCTCTTGCTGCACAGTAACCCATGCCTGTGCAGCATCACGAGTGATATCCCGCACCTGCCCCGGATCACCGCCAAACATCTTCACGATATCCGGCGTGTTGCCCAAGGCAAAACGTGCATCGACGTCGCCAGGAACTACGTCACGGAGAACGACACGCGGACCGCGCAGTACTGGTTTGGTGGATGCCGTCATCCGATCATCTCCCACGTGCTTTGGGTCAACACCATGCGCTGCAAAACATGACAGTCGCCTGTCGCCGGGCATCTGGCCTGCGTCTGCGATGTCCGCACAAATCCCAGCTTCTGAAGCACATGGCGCGATGCCACGTTTTCCATGAAATGGCTGCTTTGCAGGTCCGAAGACGTCATCGCAAAGTGGCGATTAACCATGGCCCTGCACGCCTCGGACGCATAGCCGAGACCCCAGTGGTTCTTTCCCAGCCAGTATCCAAGCTCGCCCTCGGTACCAATGCATCCGACGACCTGCTCTCCCGCACAGATAACAAAGGTGTTGCCTCCACCGACTTCAACGCGCGCAATGAAGTCATTGGCATCCGCCAGCGTATAGGGATGCGGCACGCGGGTCAGCCAGCGCGACACATCCAAGTCACCCACCAATGCGGCGAACACGGCAGCGTCCTGCATTCCGGGACGGCGCAGGGTCAGGCGGTCAGTGGTCATTAGGTCTGTCATCAGACCCTCCTCGCTGGTTGCGGGGGGCGGAAACGAAAAAGGGACCGGCGTTTCCGCCGATCCCTGATTTTGTCAAAACCTTTTGGGTACGGCTTATTCAGCAGCCTCCGCAGCTGGGAGCACGGAGATAAACGTGCGACCCTTGAGGCCTTTGTGGAAGGTGACGGCGCCATCAACGGTTGCAAAGATTGTGTGATCTTTGCCCATGCCTACGCCTTCACCCGGCCAAAACTTGGTTCCGCGCTGGCGCACGATGATGTTGCCGGGAATGGCGGCTTGGCCACCATAAAGCTTTACGCCAAGACGGCGGCCAGCGGAGTCGCGACCGTTACGGGATGAACCGCCTGCTTTTTTATGTGCCATGCGTCTCTCTCCTTAGCCTTGGGTCTTTTCTTGGGCCTGAGCGATCCAGCCTTCACGCTCGATCCGACCTTTAAAAGACAGTTTCTCGTCCATATCAGCAACGTCCTCTGGGGTCCATGCTGCGATCTGCGCGAAGGTGGTCACACCCGCTTCGTGCAGTTTCTTCTCAAGCGCGGGACCAACACCCGACAGTTGCTTCAGATCGTCGCCACCGGCTGCGGCCTTCTTGGGCGCGGCTTTCTTGGCTTCCTTCTTGGGCTCTGCCTTGGCTTCAGCCTTTGGCGCTTCGGCTTTCGCCACTTTCTTGGCAGGCTTGGCGGCAGCGGGTGCTGCGGCAATGCCGAACCCGGCGCCGTTCACTGCAGCCATCACGCCCGACTTGTCCGCACCAGAGGCAAGGATGTCGGTGATCTTGACCAGCGTCAGTTGCTGACGGTGACCCTTGGTGCGCTTCGAGCTGTGCTTCCGGCGACGCTTGACGAAGTTGATCGTCTTTGGGCCTTTGATCTGTTCGATGACTTCGGCTTGCACGCCTGCACCCGAAACAACGGGCGAACCGACTTGGGGCTTGTCGCCACCAACCATCAGCACTTCGTTGAATTGGACTTTGTCACCTGCGTTTGCGGCCAGTTTTTCAACTCGGAGCGTGTCGCCCGATTGAACTTTGTACTGTTTGCCGCCGGTTTTCATAACCGCGAACATTGCGTTCTTCCTTTTGTTACCGCGTCTTGTGGTCCCCGGTCTCGGGAGTTTACGGCACTTGCCACCTCAGACAGCGCGCCCATTCGGGCGATATCCATATGATCTGACAACGCAAACGCCGCCAGAATGCGCGCTTATTCAAGCATTCCTACGGCAAGTCAAGGGGCTGGCGTTACTCCCAAGAAAAAACACTTAAGCGGGACTTTGCCGATGGCGAAACGGGCAGTCACATTTCTACCCAAGATAGCAGATTGTCATTTTGAATATTTGCTCTGAAAGCGAGGCAAACACAGCATGCCTTTATATACCTTGCAGTGGGTCTACCAGCTTGATGATTTTGACACATCCGGCGGAAACATTACGCCTCCGAACGAACGCAGCGCGCAAGCGCAGGGGGATCCGCCCTTTAGCATTCGGTTGGATCCAAGCGCGCAGCCAATGCAGATTGTCATTGATGATGACGATCCGAATTTCAACGAAGCACCGACAGACACCAATCAGGTGTTAGCGAGTCCAGTCACGATTGATAACGTCACCTACCCGGCCGGTTCGCAGGTAGTCATCAACTATGTTCTAACCGACGACAACGGGTTTGAAGGCTTTTCAATTACGATCGGTGAGAACAATACCGGAAACAACACAACGACAGCGTTCATTTCCAACCAACCAGTGGTTCCGGGCCAGCAATACATATTTACGGATGAAGGTAATATTGGCCGTAGCCCGCGACCCTACTCCGAGTTTGTTTGCTTTACACCAGGCACCCGCATCCGGGTCCCCGGCGGGACACGTCCTGTCGAAAAGCTGAAGCCCGGCGACTTGGTCAGCACCATGGATCATGGCCCCCAACCGGTGCAGTGGGTCGGAACGCGAACCGTACCTGCAATCGGTGACCGTGTGCCGGTAACAATTTCGGCGGGCATACTGGGCACAAGGCGCGATCTGACCGTGTCACCAAATCACAGGATCCTGCTTGAAAGTGGTGCAACCGAAGTCCTGACGGGAGAGTCGCGTCTTCTGGTCGCCGCCAAACACCTCGTGAACGGCGACACCATCCGCAGCGCACCCAACGGCTTCGTCACATACGTCCACATCATGTTCGACGCACACAGGGTCGTTTGGGCAAATGGGTGCGCTGCAGAAAGCTTCTATCTTGGCCCGCATGCCCGTCGCACACTGGACCCAGACCAAACCGCAGAAATCATAGCGCTCTTCCCGGAATTGGCGCACACGAACTGTCCGGAAGCAGACATGGCATATCCCATTGCAAGCTCTCACGAGGGCCGCATATTGGCGACTTACCTTTGAAGCAAACAATCGTTTGACATCATTTCAGAGTTCATTTTGCGGCAGAAGTCGGCCCGCCGCCTGTCCCAATCCATAGGAAAGCGTTGTGTAGCTTTGACCGAAAGCAAGGAACAGGGCATCGTCAACAGCCATGCCCACATCGGTTTCCCAAAAGGCTGTGTAGATGGCAATCTCGTCATCCGTCATCGCCGATTGGGCCAGCGCGTTGTACCCGCGCAACCAGCTCTCCGTATCGACTAGAATGCGCGCGCGCAGTTGATCCATATCCGGGGCTTCATCATTTCGGCCTGAGCTGTCCGACACCCCATCTAAAAAAGCGGCCTGCGCCGCAACGGCAACGTCCGTATTCCGTTCGATCAAATCCCGAGACACCAAGTAGTCCGTAACCTTGTCGCCGCGCGCAGCCGGGCTGGCCTTGGCGGCATCTTCAACGGAATCATCGAGAAATGTCTGCCGCGCCTGCACCTCCAGCGCAATAATACGTTCGCCCAGCTCGCTCTCGAAGAACAACAGCGCCTGCGCCGCCGCCTCCGGCTCCAAGTGTTCCGCCATTATGGTGCGCAATTCGGTTTCCATGCGCGAAGGATCATACAGCCGTTGCACGGTATCCGCCCATACATCGCCGCCCTGCCCGTTCAAAAATGCCTCGTCAATCGATTGCCCCGCTTCCAGGCCTTCAGTGACAAAGGCCCCGATCAATTCGGGCACGCCCATCGCATCAATCAAACGGTTGACGTCAGCCCAGGCTGCCTGCGTGAGCATCCATAGTGACAGGCTCAGAACGGCAAGGCGCATCTAAAGCTCCTGACTGGGTTGCAACGATTGCATGGCACGGGCCAATGCCTCGAACCGGTTTGCCATGATCTCGTACTGCACCGCGTTCATCAGGTCGTATACGTGACGCATCTTTGGGTTTTCGAGGGCTTTGGCATATTCCAGCACCTCTTGATCGGAAAAAGACTGGTACGTGTAAGCGGCGCCAGTCAACGCGCTTGCCGCAATCTCTTCCTTCAAGACATCCTCATCGCTGGACAGAAGCTCGCGCAAATCCGGCTCCTCCAGCTGCAATTCAATGATACCCGCACCCGCGGCAGCCATAAGGAACCGGACCTGGATTTCCTGAATTGCTCGGATACTTACCCCCGCGCTGTCAGACGCTTTGTTCATACGCTTGAGATAGTCAAGACGAGGACTGTCCAATCGTTCAAGCCCCGCAACAATAGCTTCGCCACTGTCGTGCTTCAGCGCATCATCTTCCTTCATATGGCTGGCGTTTTCAGCTTGAACCAGACGTTGCCCAAGGTCCGTTGCATAGAAATCCGCCGCATGGGTCAGCATGTCGTCTTCGAGGGTCCTTTCCAGGATATCCAGAGCCAGATCATGCATGACCTCGGTTTTGAAGACATCCTTTGTAAGCCGGGTCCATTCCGTTCCAAAATCTTCGGCCTGCAAACCAAGCATTTCGGGGGCAGAACTTGCTGACAGTCGGATACTTTCAAGCGCAACATCGAAACCTGTGACTTCAAGAAAATCCTGCAGTTTGGCCCGATCCGCCGCAAAGGCGGAAACAGACATGGCAAATGTCAGGACAAGGGCTGCAAATCCGTATCGAAGAGCACGCATGGGATACCTCATTTCTATCTGCTCGGGCATATCAACCTCAGCACCAAGGGTATGTGTTTTTGCGAGCGCGTCCATCAAATTTCCCGTGTAAACGGCTTTGATGAAAAACTGCCTTGCGCGTCGGCGTCGTTCACCGTAATTGAGCGCACCAGACCCCCGCGGAGAGGTGCCGGAGTGGTCGAACGGGGCGGTCTCGAAAACCGTTGTGGGTGCAAGCCCACCCAGGGTTCGAATCCCTGTCTCTCCGCCAGCTACCGTTTTTTTTAGTTGAGACGTAGCCACCCCAAACGGGGACAAACAGCACCCAAACCCCTTATTTACAAGGCGATGCAGGAAATTTTCTGTTTGCCGAAACGCGGTCAGCGTTCCTATATCCATGTCATTAAGCGACAAAAAAAAGGACAGATGAGAGGACAGACAGACCCGCACTGGGCAGTTTGTTCTTCTTTGTTCCACGGAAGGACCGACCGATGGCAATCGAAAAGCTACAAGACCGCCAGATCAAAGCACTGGCCAAATCCAAGTCCGGCAAGTCCGATGGCGGGGGCCTCTACTTTGAAGGCCGGGGCGACGGACAGGCCCAAATCTTGTTCACATACCAGTGGAAGGGCACCAAGGAACGCCTCTACATCGGCATGTATCCCGCCATGACGCTGGCAGACGCCCGCAAGCAAGCCGCCAAGTGGCGGGCCATCCACGCTGCTGGCGACAATCCCAAAGCCTTCAAGGCGCGCATAGATCGGGATGAACGGTTCCCGCCCCGCACGCTGGAAGACGTGGCCAGTGAATTTTGGGATGACGTGAAGTCCCCCACCCTGTTTCATGGCGAAAAGCCCAACCAGTGGTTCAACCCCATGCGGCTTTACATGTTGGAACCGGAAAAGGACCACTTCCCTCACGGCTTCAAGGTGAAGCTGGGCAAGCGCAACATGGAAGACATCAGCATCCACGAAATGGCCAAGCTGATCCTAGAAATCCGCAACCACAGCAATGACCAAGCCCGCAAGGCCATCATCTGCCTGCGCCAAATCTTCAAATATGCACGCGGTATCTGTGGCCAGAACGTGGACCGGAACTTCATGGATGACGTGGAAGATGGTCTGCCCATCGACCACCGGGGCCGGAAGAAGAAGCCCCAACGCAAGCGCCACCTGCCCGTCACCGAACTGCGCGCCTTCTACCAGTCGCTGGGGGACAGTCTGGATGATCTGGCCATGCGTTTTCTGATGCTGACCGCCCTGCGCACCCAGAACATGCGGTGGCTGACATGGGATGAAATCCACGGCAACTTGTGGGTGCAGGAAGGCGACCGTATGAAGTCCAAGGAAGATGAAGACTTCATCCAGCCCCTAAGCCGGGAAGCCATGAACGTGATCCGGCTGGCCTTGGCCCATCGCAGCAATTCCGGCAACTATGTTTTCCACAATTCCAAGGCGTTCAAAAAGGGCGTGATCACCGAAAACCGGCTGAATGACATCCTGAAAGAACGCGGGGTCTACGGCAACGATTTGATGAAGACCGTCACGGGCCACGGCTTCCGCACATCGTTCATGACTTGGGGCTTTAAGACCTACGGTGTGGATGACCCGCTTATCCGCGAATGTATGGCCCACAAAGTGGTGAAGGGCGTGGGCTGGCACTATGACCAAGACCCGCGCATTGAAGAACGCCGCGAACGTCTGGAAAGCTGGGGTCAGTTCTTGACTGCACCCGTCGAAACAACCGCGCCTGCACCCAACATCATCCAGTTTGGGCGGTAATTGTTACAGTTTCGATCACAATCGGCCTTTTTTTTCGCAGGGCAATTTGCATTCGGGCACGTTCGGGCACGTTCAGGCAAGAATGGCACAAACGTGTGCAAAAACAGCAATTTGACACAACCCGCGTTCCCTGAAAGCAGAGTCATGACCGCCTGAACGGCGGCGTGACTCAAAGCAAGGGAAACAGCACATGGCCAAACTTCTGAACATTGATGAACTATGTGACCGGCTGGGCAATCGGTCCAAAAAAACCATCCACCGCGACATTGTAAGCGGCACCATTCCGCGCCCCGTGAAGATGGGTGGCCGGAACTACTGGCATGAAGACGTGATTGACCAATTCATCGCTGATCTGCCCGTGGGTGGTCCGACCCTCAAGGATCAGTCCACCGCATAAGAAAACCCCGGCGGACTGATCCACCGGGGTCCGTACCCTTCATGAAAAAGGCACGTCTTATGCACACCACGTCACTAGCACGTGACAGGCTTGCCAGCAATCGGGGCAGGCATGGGCAGAACCAAATTCAAACGCGGCAATGCCAAGTTTGTCCAAGTCCACCACTGGCTGATGGACACGCAGGCTTGGCTGGACCTCAAACCGTCTGCGGTGGTGGTCTACCTGTCGCTGAAACGTCAATTCGACGGCACAAACAACGGGCAGATTGCTGCGTCCCAGCGGGTGTTGGCAATGCGGACGGGACTGTCCCGCGATACCGTTCAGCGCGCGTTGCAAGAACTGGAAGCCGCTGGGTTTCTGGTGGTCACGCAGCGGGGCTTTCTGGGCGTAGAGGGGGCAGGAAAAGCCACAATGTATCGGCTGACGGAACTGGCCACAGCGGACGGAAAACCCGCCACCAAAGACTTCCTGAAAAAATAAAATCCCGGACTGATTTTGCGGCATTCCCGGACCGATTTTGCCGCCGTTTGTATTTTTCGGCGGCAGGATTTTTGCAAAACGGACTGATTTTGCCGCCGTTTGGGGTCGGACCCCGGACTGATTTCCAGGCCATATATACATCTAGCCATGGGCAGGTGTTTTCCGGGAAGCGCACCAACCAAGGGACCCATCATGATTGAAGACCTCTTGGCGACATGCAGCGCGCCCCATCACTTGCCTATTTTTTTCAGCCGCGTGGACAACAGCCCTTTGGTGTTCGTGAACGCGACAAGATCAACCACTGAATGGGCCAGCATTCGGGTGGAACTTGGTCAGGATGCGTTTGACATCGGCTGGAATGGCAAGCGTCTTAGCTGGACCGACGACACCAAGGCCCTTTATCGGCACTATCGCCAGTTCCATCATGGCTTGTTCATCGCATTGAAAGGCATGTCCCCCACGGACGTGGTTTTGCAGGCATTGGAAATCTACCACGATGACATGGACGTGCCTGTGTCGCCCCGGCCTGAACCGCTGCACCCGGACAGCCCGAACACGGTAGTGGACATCAGCGTGATGGCGCGCCCCTATCCCTTGTTCGCCCGTGTTCGTTCTGTTCACACAACCCAGATTGAACTGGTCACGCTAGTGCCGGGGCAAAAAAAGCGGTGGGCGCGGCGGACCTTCTACAAGCGGGAACATGGCCCACAACCGCCTATTCCGCTGGATGGTGGTAGCGAACCGCAATTGAGTTTGCTGAAATCGTTTCGTCACCAGATCACCATGACCGATCTGCGCGCCGTGACCATCGGGGCCGCTTGGACTGACCTGCGGACCATCGCGGACCAGCCCCATGGATGACCGCATCTACACGTGCCTGCACCATCGTGGTTTTGAACTGCGCCAGAAGGCAACGCCGGAAGTCGAATATGTGGACCTGATCCGGGACAAATACCTGACCGATCCGGTTGGGTCGGTTCAGGACTTCATGGCTGAACGCAATCGCAACGTGATCCAGAACGCGCGCCGGTCTGGGAAGCTATCCGCGCCGCTGATGAAGCGTGTGATGATCGGCGGGGTGGCACACTGGGTGCCCCAGAAGCCTGTGGAAATCCTTTCCGGGGGTACGTCCCCGGAAAACACGACAACCGCGCCAGATGGCGCTAAAAACGGGGTGCCTGAATGAAACACGGGACGAAAATGGAAGCCCAGATTGCCCTTGCAGCGCTTTTGGCGTCTGAAACCGAAAATCCGGCTGATCTGGCGCGGGGATTGCTGCGGGAATTCCAGAATTCGGTGCCCGCTGAAATCGTGCGCGGGATGCAATTCTGTGACTATGCGATAAAGCGGCGGGTTCATCAGGAAAACGACCCTGACAAGCAAGCCGAACTGCGCGCCCGTGCGCGGCGTCTGGTTCAGTCGGAAGCCTTGCTGGTGGAATGGATGGAAACCCGGAAGGCGCGGCAAGCGTCATGATCAGTCGCGTGCCCATGTGAAATACTGACAAATATCGCGAAGGACCGTGAAGGACTGACAAAATCCGAGAACCGGGCTTTTGACGCATCCGCAAATTTGGGACCAATAGGACGCCAAGTGAACTTTCCTTGGCGACCCGATGCCCACCACCCGCGTTTCAGTTTCAACAGAGTGGACCGATCTTGGGACCGGCCCCCTGACTGCGTTTCAGTCGCGGAACCGGGTTTGGTATCAGTCCGGGGATGTGGCCCCAACTGACCCCCGCACGGGCTACCTTCACGCCGCGCAAGGGCAACCCCGCCCAGTCAGCTTCACGCAAGCCACGAACGTCTGGGCACGTGCCGTAGAAGCGGAAACCCCCATCATGGTGGTCAGCGGCGCTTTGGCGTCCAACCAGAACCCCACCACATTACTGGTCTTTGAACTCTATTCCCAGCTTCCCGATCCAACCACGCAAGACGTGGGCACCATCGCATTTGTCACAGCGGACCCCGTTGATGTGCTGAACGGCGGTCACGTGGTTCTGGGCGCGTCACCGGGTGCCAAGGGCACCTATTGGGGTGCGCTGTCATGATTGTGGATGTGGCAGCACCGCAGGGCCAATGGGTCAAGGTGTCAGAAGGCCCGGTCAGTGTGTTTTGGAACTTGGGTTACATCAGGTTTCACATCGGTGAAGTTCCCCCGACTGATGAATTTGTGTCCGTCACGCTTCACGCGCAGGGACAGCCTCGGTCCTTCACATTCAACGGTGTGGAACCGCTTTGGATCATGTCGCCTGTCAGTGAAGGGTCCGTCAAAGCCATCCAGATCAGCACGTCCGAACTGTTCCTTGTCGATGCGGACGGCAACGTCCTTCTGGACGGGGGTGCCTGACCATGTGGCCATTCACCCGCAAGCCCATCGAACAAAAGGACATCGGGTCCAGCGCTTTTGACATGCTGTGGCCAACTGCCCAGACCGTCACGGGACAGGTCATCACGCCTGAATTGGCGTTGCGCCAGCCCACCGTTCTGGCCTGCACCCGGATCATCACCGAAACCGTGGGACAGCTTCCCCTGCACACCTACACGCGCGGCCCGGATGGGTCCGTGGAACGTGACACCACGTCCGTGTTCCACCGCATGTTCCGCCAGCGTCCAAACGACTGGACCACCGCCTATGACTTCAAAGTCCACATGCAGGCGGACGTTCTGTTGCACGGCAATGCCTATGCGCTGATCATGCGCGATGGACAGGGCAATCCCAGGTATCTGCGCAAGCTACCGGCCCGCGCGGTCCATGTGCAGGAAGACCCCCGCACGGACGCACCCGCCTACCGCGTCACGCTGAACGAGGGCGGCGACAAAACCTATTCCTTCCGGGATGTGATCCACCTGAAAGCCTTGCACGGGCTGTCGGTGGTTACGCAGGCCCGTGAAGCCATCAGCATGGCCTTGGCGCAGGAAAAGGAACTGAACCAAGCCCTGTCCACTGGTCAGCGTCCAAACGGGTTCATTGCCTTTGAAAACCCGATGACGGATGACGCTATCAGCCGCGCCATCAAGCAGTTCCAGCAACTGGGCGAAAAGAAGGGCACCGCCATTCTGGACGGTGGGGCCAAGTATTCGCCCATTTCCATCACGAACGTGGACGCGCAGTTCTTGGAACAGCGCCGCCACCAGATCGCAGAGATTGCCCGCGCCTTCCGTGTGCCCCTGCACATGCTGCAAGAACTGGAACGGGTCACACATCAAAATGCGGAACAATTAGGCAGGCAATTCCTGCAATTCACCATGCTTCCTTGGCTTACGCTTTGGCAGCAAGAAATCGCGTTGAAGCTGATGCCGGAAGACGGGTCAGTCTACGTTGAATTCCTGACAGACGACATCGCCCGCGCCGATCTTGCCGCGCGCTATCAGGCGTTCGCGCAGGCCGTCCAGAACGGAATTCTGAACCCCAACGAAGTCCGCGCCATGGAAAACCGCGCGCCCTACACGGGCGGCGATGAATTCTTGCGGCCTCTGAACATGGAAGGGGCAACAGATGCCTAAAGATACGCAGACCGAATTCATGGACGTGGAATTCAAGTTCCAAGGTGGGGACACCGGGATCATTGAAGGGTTCGCGTCCACCTACGGCGGGGACGGTGACGGTGTGATGGATGTCATCCAAGCGGGTGCGTTCACCAACACGCTGAACGCGATTTCATCCCGTGGGATCAAGCTGAAAATGCTGCGCGAACATGACCGCGCCAAGCCCATTGGCGTGTGGACCAAGCTGACCGACACACCGCAGGGCCTGAAAGTGGAAGGCCAGATTGCGATTGATGCCGATGACGGGCGCAACGCTCACGCGTTGATGAAATCGGGCGCGCTGGATGCGCTGTCGATTGGCTACCGCGTGGCGGCGTTTGAACCCCGTGAAGGTGGGGGCCGCATCCTGACCGACATCGAACTTGTGGAAATTTCTGTGGTGACGTTCCCGGCCAATGCTGGGGCGGTGATCACGGATGTGAAGGGGGCGATTGACCCCAAAACTAAGGCCCAGAAGGCCGCAACAGAAGGGGCTGACGACATGCCACTTGATACCGCGTCCGAACTGGACGCCAAACTGACTGAAACCAAGACCGCGCTGGACAAGGCGCTGAACCGCATTGGTGATCTGGAAGCCAAAGCCCAGACCGTGCCAGCCGCCGCCAAGGGTGAAGATGAACCCACCGTGGAACAGAAGGCGTTCGCGGAATATGCGCGCGCTGGCAAAGAGAACATGGGCGCGGATGAAGTCAAAGCATTGCAGAACGCGGCGGACGCACAGGGTGGCTTCCTTGTGCCGGAAGACTTCCGGGCTGAACTGATCAAGACCGTGACCGAAACGTCCCCGATGCGCCAAGTGGCCCGGACGACATCGACGGGCCGGGATGAATTGGTCCTGCCCAAGCGCGTGACCAAGCTGCAAGGCGGCTGGACGGCGGAACTTGATGACCGCCCTGAAAGCGAACCCACTTATGGCCAGATCAAAATCCCGGTGCATGAACTGGGCGTCTGGACATCCGTTTCCAACGCCAACTTGGAAGACAGCGCCTTTGACATGCAAACCGAACTCACGGCGGATTTTGGTGAGAGTTTTGGCGAAATGGAAAGCTCCGCCTTCATCCTTGGCGATGGCGTGGGGAAGCCCACCGGCATTCTGACAAATGTAGACATCCCGGTGACGCCTTCCGCAGCGGCTGGGGTCGCGGACGCGGATGACCTGATCACCACTTTCTACGCGGTCAAAGCGGCTTACCGGAACCGTGGCGCATGGATGATGAATTCCAGCATGTTGGCGGCGGTGCGGAAGCTGAAAACCTCAAGCGGTGACTACCTCTGGCGCGAGAGCCTTGCAGACGGTCAGCCCGCCACCATTCTGGGCCGTCCCGTCTATGAAGCCGTGGACATGCCTGACCCTGTGCCAAACGCCAAAGCGGCCATTTTCGGGGATTTCAGCCGTGCCTATCGCATTGTGTCCCGTGTGGACCTGTCGGTCCTGCGGGATCCCTACACGTTGGCAGGCAAGTCCGCTGTGAAGTTCCACGCGCGTCAACGTGTTGGCGGTGACGTGGTCCAGCCCGAAGCGGTGCGCGTCCTGCAACTGGCCTAAGCGTCAAGTATCCAATTTTGAAGGGCGGCAGGGAATGCCTTGCCGCCTGTTTTGTTGAATTTGAGCATGAATGGGCACGGATAACCAATTGGGTGTGTGGGATTTATTTGGTAAGTTAAAGTGAAATTCCAAATGATCAGAGGGCCGTAATGCTGACATTGACCCAAGCCACCGAATTGTTGGCCATCACCTACGAAGTCAGTCCCAACGAGCTGCAAAAAACCCGACAAGAACTGGGCCG
Source organism: uncultured Tateyamaria sp. (assembly GCF_947496075.1). GTDB lineage: Bacteria > Pseudomonadota > Alphaproteobacteria > Rhodobacterales > Rhodobacteraceae > Tateyamaria. Next base: position 1,207,981 of record NZ_CANMBJ010000002.1, on the reverse strand, counting down.
TATGGGGCTTCTTCCTTTGGCGTCCGGGCGCGACATCCCGCAGGCAAACCCGCAGCGCATGGCGGTCCTGTTCATGGCTCTGACTGGCGCGCGGCCTGACCGGATCGGGGAACTTTTGGATTTAAGGCGCTATGACGAGCAACCGGGTGACAGCGATGACGCGACCACCTTGGCGGAAGTACTTGGGTTCAGCTTCATGGGGTTAATGAACAACCCGGAAGAAGGTCTGGACCTACACCTGAACGCGTCCCTGTCCGGTGATCTGCGGGTGACAATGACGCACGGTGCAAAAACCTGTATGACGTTCGGGGAACCGGGCGCGCAAGGGGGGTACATCCGGTTAACAGGTTCGGTGTCGATGATGCCCCTTGCACTGTTCTGTGACGCCGCACGCGCTCTGCAACCGCCCTATAAGGTCAGCCGGTGATTGCCCCCCGCCTTCATAACATGCCCGCGTCCTTGGACGTGCTGCGCGGTGCTAAGGAAATCGCTGACTTTCTGAACACCACGCCTGCACGTATCTATCGGCTTCACCGAGAACGCCGCATCCGCACCTTCATGGAAGGGGCCACGATCTGTGCGCGCAAGGCCACCCTTATGGCAGACATCGAACGACAAGAAGCTACAAAATGAGAGTGCTTGCACTGTCTTTCCGCCCCCAAAAGCGCAGGAAGCTAACTTTGCAAAGTATTGGCGAAAGATCAAACGCCAAATGTTTGTGCAACTTCTCTCCTCAATAGCTGAAGGTTCTCATCATCAATTACAGGGTGGATTTCATCATCGCTTGAAGTTGCAAGCTTAAATGGAAGATTGTCCGTCCATAGACTTGCAATCCTGCCTTGAGCGACGGGCCATAAAACTAGCATCATCTCTGGTTGTTCGGCCAGTAATTTGGCAAAGACGCGGTCGTGAACATGCTGATCCAACTCGTTAACACGCTGTTTGAGCGGATTTCTAACCTCTATCGATCTGAGGTGAACTAGGCCTTGGTTATCAATTATTATTTCAGCAATGAAGATGTGTTCATCAAGCTCGACCAAACTGGCGTAACGAGTTATCACAAAATTGGGCTGAATCTCGGAAAGAACTACGACTGAATAGTTCAGCCTTTGAAAGCCTGCAGCACTGGCACAGAACAACTCGTACCAGCCTCCGAACCTGAAGTATTCGAACGTTTCGTCGACTAGGGATAGCGTGAGTAGTCGACTTATTCTGGAAAAGACAAAGCGGGTCGTGTCATCCACTTGCGTCCCTTCCTTCATTCTTGATTCTGAGATCAAGCCATCGAAGGTACTTATGAAATTGGGATCAATAAATAAGTCCACCCCGGACCCACTTAATCGTATCGAGAAGTTGTCAGTGCTTTCTAATCGGCAATTGAATGAGTTGCTCAACAATTCGAAGCCCTGACCTTTAGGCCTTACGATGGAAATGATAAACGACACATCATCTGTTCCGTCTTGATCAAAATAACTGTTGAGGGCTTCCAGAGCAGGTTCCAGTGAGAATTCTTGCGCTACCTTAAGCGATTGCTTTTCAATAATTTTTAGCCCGAGTGTTCCTTTCAACACGCTTCCAGAAAACGAAGCCAATATCCCGTTTTGAGAGATAAGCGTCTTGCTCAGAAAGTACTGTTGAGAAAAACTACGTATGTCGCGTCCAGCGTCTGGAAGCAGAGGTGTTGCGATAGTACGGCCCTCGTGATCAGATGCGTTTCGCGTAATCAGGATGTCCGAAATTTGGTAAAAGCTATTTTTGCCCGTAACAGATGCAATGATAGTCACTAATCATACGTTCCCTTGTTTGACGAAACACCGTATCTCAAGCTGATCATAGAAGATACCGGACGGTGGGTTTCTTGCGAAAGAGCGGCCTGCTAGCGCAACGTGACCTAGGTCGCTTAGCGATCAATGTCTGCTTTGGGCTGCGAACGGTCAACTGACTGAAGCCGTCGGATGTCGGCAAAGAGCTCATAGTAACTGATGCTGCATTGCTCACGAACGTCCGCTGTCTGCTCAGTCCATCAACTGCTCATTGCGAGTAGATGTGATCAATTGCGTCAAAGCCTCTGGTTCAGAATCCTAACCAATCAGTAACTTGGCCAATCACTAGAACAACAATTATGAATATGGCAGCCTGAAAGAAGTCATCGATCCTTCCGCGTATTGCCTGAACATCGCGAGAGAGTTTTGCGACAGTCTTTTCAACGTCTCTTTCAAAAAGCTCTATATCTTCCTCGAGATAATCATCTTCATCTGGCTCATCCCGACGACTAGCCGTCCTGTTTGCGAGACTCGGCGACCATTCTAGCAATACCTCTTGAAGTCGTGCACGCGTGAAGCCGCTTGAGCCCTTCGAAGTGCCATAAGCGCTTTCACCTTCATCTTTACTCAGGATGGCATAATTGTAGCGGTGACTAGGCATGCCAGCGCCCATGCTTTCATAGTCAAATTCGTAGAGATCAGCGAAAATATCCAAGCGCGCCGAACGAACTTTTCCGGCCTTTATAGCTTCAACTAGGTCGTCGAACTTTTCCCGTGATAGCAACAGTTTCGCAAAGACCTGAGAGCCGTGATGGTACTCACCGTCACTGTGGAAATGGATTCGGCCCGTTTCTTCGCTAAGCCATCCTTCGTCTGGCATATCCTCTTCATCGCGAAGAAATGAGAATTGGTCGATAGTGCTAGTCTTGACCAAATTTTTAAGTTCTGTCGGATAGATCGACACATCGAGCTGCGAAAAGACTTCGTTCGGATTTTCGTCCAGGGTGATTGAGTGAAGTCGACAGTTGTCCATCGACCCAAGGGCACTAATGTACTCTCGTGTCGAATAACCGGTCTCGCTCTCTGGCTCCTTTTCGTCCTTCAATTGCCACGAGGTTTCGTTGAGCACAGAAATTCGGTCCAGTTGGACGTGAATGGAATTTGGCCTCTTTTCAGCCGTCCCTTCGTGCTGCTTTCCGTCTAGTTCGTAGGTGTAGGCGAGCGTGGTCCCATCTTTCTTTTCCCAACTAGTTGTATCTTTGAAATCGCTCATTGCAGTACCTCTACGTACAAATTATTCCACAACACTAGTTCGATACAGTCGAAGCATACAGCGCCGATCTTTCTGAGGCCGCGTGAAACCAGACATTGTCTCTCAAAAATCGAATGGCAGCTCCGTCGCGCATTGCCGACCTCAAGCAATGCATCGATCTCGCACGTGCGGCGAATGGCTGGTTCGGTGAAGCTGCATCGCGGCAACGGCGACCTAGATGGAAGTCCGGAATGGGCCGACAGTCGTAACTGGTCCGATCTGATGGGCACCGCAGCCACACGCCACCGTTATGGTGTTCCAGATAGCAATAGCGGGCGCGCATTATGCAGCCGCCCGTTGGTAATTGGGCCAGTCAGCACTATCCAAGCGCCGCTTAATGATCGCCCGCGCCACGCCTGTTTCCATGTGGGCTGCATTCACGGAACGGTAGGTCACCCCATCAATGCAGACACCTATAAGGCTTGGTTTTCCGCATTTGCTGGCGCGCTTGGCCAGTGACGCATCGGGGGATGAGTAGGACGGGAAAGACGGGCTTTTGCACCGTGTTTTGATTGTGGTGATGTCCCATCCCGTTGCGCGGCTGGCGGCGGAAAGCGTGGTGTAGGTCGCGCCGTCAATCCTCACTTCCACCGCGTTCTTGGCCAGCGCGCCGCACCGTTCTTCCTTTGCTATACCTTCCCCTATCACATCTGGGAAATTGGAAGATTTTGCGCGGCTGATCATGCCGCCCACGGTGATCCTTTCCGCGTTTGCTGCGTCGCTCATCGTCTCATACTCGACACCATGAGCCCAAACGCGGGTGCGCTTCACCGATTGCTTTTCTTGTTTTTCAATGGTGCCGGTCAGGTCAATGTAGTCGGGAAAGTTGCTGGAACGCAGCCGTTTTTGGAACTGGCCCGGTGTCAGATCAAGCGCCGCCACCGCGCCCAGATGGCTTTCAAATTCCACGCCATCCACCATGCAGGCCTTGAAGCGGGACTTGCGCGGGCGCTGGCCTTCATCGGTGTAGTAGTAACCTTCCCACCCGAACACGACGTGTTTATGGATCAGGCGCGCATCTTCCCCGGTCTGGCGGGCGGCTTCTGATAATGACGGGAATACACCTGCGGGCACATGGACTTCCTTCATGTAGCGCCCCAGAATGCCTTCCTGCGTTTCCTGTTGCCCTTCATCCACGTAATAAAAACCGGGCCAGCCTTTGCCGATCCGCTGCGCAATCGCACCGCCAGATACACCGATGGCGTCCGCCGCTTCCGCCATTGAACCGTAAGTGACCCCATCAGAGACCACAGCGCGTGCAATGGGGTTGTCCGCGCCCCGCAGGGCAAAGTGTCCCCTTGTGCCATCACCACCGTCCGTGCGGTTCGCCAGCGGCCCAGCGTCCAGTTCCTTACGCCCGATCATGGCGATAAGGTCAATTTCCAAGTCCAGCGCGGCTTGTTCATCTTCAAAGCTGTCCACAATCGAAAACTGGACATCAAAGCCCCGTTCTTGATGGATGCGGAAAATGTGGGCTTTGCGTTCGTTGATCTTCTCAGACGGGGCGCTGTGTTGCAGCACGCGCGCGCCTGTGCCTTTGCCAACGTAGAAGGGAACAGGTGCGCCCAGATCGTTGCGCCAGATGATATAGGCATACCACCGCGCAAGTGATGGAAGGGCTGCAAGGATGTCTGTGCGGTCCTGTGGTTGAATCCCAAGTAGGTCAGGCCAGTCCACAGTGGTCCATTGTTCATGACGGGTCATCAGATCACGCCCCACAGCTTCAAGCCCATGACCAAGATCAAGATGAATTGCGCCACAAAAATCCAGCCAATCGGGTTCAGGGTAGAGGCGTTTTCAAGCGCTGGAATTTGCGTGCGGCTCACGCTGGTAAAGATCACCGCCTGATAGGCAGCCGGGTCTTGGGATTCAGCCGCCAGATCAGCGCTGGCCTGTCGCACGCGCGCATCCTCGCTGTTCATTGCTGGGTAGAAGATCATTGTTCAGTTCCTTGGTTCGTTACGTTGGTCACACTGGGGACATTGGAACGTGCATGGGTGCGTTGAAGGGGAAAGCGCTGGATCAATCGTCACTTTGACAATCATCCGCAGTGCGCCCATATCGACATTGCTGATCGGGCGCACCGCGTTGGTCACACATCCGGTTCCTTTTGGTTCAGTGTCCGGTCAGCGCCTCAACTGTCATCAGCATTGTATTGGCAGATGCCAGCGCCACGTTCTTGGCCTGCGCCATGGTCATGATTTCAGCCGCGTCTGGTCTGTCGGTCATGTCACCAAACCAGCCGGAAGCCATCGCATCTTCTTTATGCTCAAACACGGTTGCGTGGCGCAGGGTCACCCCGTCCATTGTGTCAGCGTCCATGAACTCGCCATCATCATAGCCAAGGACAAAGCCTTCATCTGGCAGGGCTGACACCGCCGCCACAGCCGCATCCATCAGGGCTGCGGTGTGTGTGTTGAACGTGTGTGTTGAGGTCATCATAGTCATTGTCATTTCCTATTGGGTTACGTTGTGCCGTCATTGGCAAGACCGAATTAGGCGACGTTCCCAAGCGAAAACAATATCCTATTTCCATCACCTGACGACGCGTTGTCACGCAATGCAAATGTGAATGAATTCAATCACTTGTCCGAAAGCAGAAAAAAGATGACGTGGCGTCACGCAAACATGAAGCGGCAAGCCATGACCGGGGGGGGATCAAAAATCTGCGGGGATGGACGCCGACGACCGCCCACCCAGCGAACTACAAATTTTTTGAAATTGCAAAAAAACACACGGTTCCAGAAAAGATTGCCGTTCTGTGCATTTTTGCTATTCTGTCGGTGTCGATTGATCGCCCCCCTGTGTTTCGGGCCGAAGACATCACATCCCAAAGGGTCGCGGGTTTGGTTAGCCTGTGACCCTTTTTCAATTCCGGGCGCGCTTTGGGCGGGAATTCGGGTTAGCAGTTGCAATTCCGGCAATAAAAACAAGCGCTTGACCTGTTTTTGATGTTCTGGAATGCTGGATGCGTCCCGGTGTTTGTGGTTATCCGCCGGGATAGGGTGGCCACCCGCACGTATTGCAGAATCAATTTCAATCGGTTTCGTTCATTTTCGATAGCCACGCCAATGAACTGACACGGACCAGTTGAAGCCATGGCTGTTTTACTCTCTCTTATCGACCCGAACCCATACCGGGATTTTGACAATTACCCGATTGACCAAGATGCAGTTGCAGTTCTGGTCACATCCATCAATGAAACCGGCTTCTGGGGCGGGGTATCAGGCCGCAAGGTTGGTGACCGCTTCCAGTCCGCCGCTGGCCACCACCGCATAGAGGCGGCGCGCAAGGCTGGGCTGGACCACGTGGAAATGAACGTCCGCGATTATTCAGACGTTCAGATGGTGGCCATCATGGCTGATGAAAACCTGACCCAGCGGGGAAACGTGGTGGCCGCAACACTGGACAGCGTTGCCGCAATCACGCGGCTTGTGGCGACGGAAGTTCTGTCCGGGAAATTTCCCAAGCAGACACACAACCGCTTCATGTCCGACTTCTGGTCTGAAGGCGTCGGGCGCAACACGATCCTGAACCACCCCGCAGGCAAGAACCTGAAAGATGATGGGGTCCGGGCTGCGGTGGCCACGTTGAAGGCGTCTGGCCAGATGGCCCGGTTGATCCTACGCGCGGCGCAGGATGTCGATGCGGACGCCGAAACCATGGCCAAGGCGCAAGCGCTGGTGGACGGTCAGCCCCAGACCTATGATGCGCAAGCGGCAACCGCGTTCAATGTCCCGGCGCATGAAAAAGCATTCCGTGAAGCCATGCTGACGCCCGCTGCGCAAAAACACGTCCCAGTGGAACAGCACGTAGCGCTGGCGGAACACGTTAGGAATTCAGTGGACAAATATGCGGGTAGGCTTGGCCGGTCAGGTTCATCATTGGACGTGATGCGCGCTGCGTCTGAGGTGGTGGCGCAGGCGGCGGGTATTCAGCGTGACATTGACCACCAAGAAAACGAATGGCTTTTGGACCAACGTAAATCCGAAAAGTTGAAGGTTCTATGCCGTAGGGTCAGGCACAGTTTACTTGAAGCAGAGGGTTCAATGCAGGAACTGGAAAAGCTGATTAAGGAATGGCCGGAAGATCAGTTTATGCAACTGGACCAAATGGCGCTGTTTCATGCACAGACCAGCCACAAAATATTGGGCACTGGATTAGAGCGACTGCGCAGCGCAGAAGACGCCGATGAAGCGCCAATTGAAGTTAACCCCAAACAGCTTCCTAAGTCGTGATTGATCAATCCAGATCGGGCGGGGGCACGTTGTGCTTTTCGCACCAGTCTTTCAGGGCGCTGTAGATATCCTGTGGTCCGGGGGTCGCGCGCCAGCGTTCCAGTTCCGCCAGCGCGTCCCGTAGATCATCCGGGCAGAAGGTGGGCCACTTGGTCTTCATAGTGCGGTCCTTTCACTGGTCACAAGGCGAATATGACCGCGTTTTTGTCCTGACAAAACAGGGTGAGTCAAAACGCCCCACCAGCACCCCAAACAGGGACATTTTGAACGGACCTAATAAAGGACAGATAGAAGGACAGACAGGCCAAAAAAACAGCGTAAGTCATTGATGTACAACAAGCTATGAAACCCTGTCTCTCCGCCACTAAAGGTTCGACGAGGCCCTTCTCAAGCACCTGATAGTGATGTTGAACTCGGCGTTTTCGCGCTGACGGCGGCTCTCGGTCCGCTTGATTTGCTGCACATTTTGCTACACAATTTGCTGCACAAATGGGGGATTTATCCGCCATGAGCATCGCGAAACGAGGCCGTCTCTACCACCTCCGCCGCCGTGTCCCGCGCCGGTATCGGGGCGTCGATCCGCGCGAAACCGTCTGGATCAGCCTGCACACCGACTCGGAGACCATCGCCCGCGGCAAGGCGGACCGCGCGTGGAGCCAGATGATCGAGGCGTGGGAAGCGCGTCTGGCCGGGAACAGCGCGGATGCTGACGCCCGCTACGAAGCCGCGCGCAACCTGGCTCGAGCGCGGGGCTTTCGGTATCTGGATGCTGGGGCTGTCGTCCAATTGCCGGTTAAGGATGTCGTCGAGCGCGTCGAGGCGATCCCTGCGCCTGCAAACCAGCCCGATACAGTGGAAGCCGCCGCCCTTCTCGGCACCGTCCCCAAGCCCCGCATCACGGTCACCAAGGCACTGGAACTGTACTGGGGCCTCGCCAAGGAAAAGACCCTCGGCAAGAGCGAAGACCAACTCCGCCGCTGGGAAGCACCCCGAAAGAAGGCGGTGAAGAACTTCGTCGCGGTCGTCGGCGACAAGGAAATCGCCAACATCACTCGTGACGACATGCTGGACTTCCGCCAATACTGGCTCGACCGGATCGAGGCGGGCGAGGTCACAGCGAACTCGGCCAACAAGGATCTGATCCATCTGGGCGACGTGATGAAGACCGTGAACACGATGAAGCGCCTTGGCCTGGCGCTGCCGCTCGGCGAGTTGTCCTTCAAGGAGGGCGAGAAGCAGACCCGCCCGCCATTCAGCGAGGACTGGATCAGGACGCGGCTGCTCGCCCCAGGCGCGCTAGACGGGTTGAACGGTCAGGCCCGCGCCCTGCTGCTCGGGATGATCAACACGGGCTACCGGCCCTCCGAAGGCGCAGCGCTCACGGCGGACACAATCCGGCTCAATGTTGACGTGCCACACATCTCGATCGAACCCGAGGGACGGCAATTGAAGTCGCACTATGCCCGCCGCGTGATTCCCGTGATGGGGGTCTCGCTCGAGGCCTTCAAGCAGTACCCGGGCGGCTTCCCGCGTTACCGCAATCGGGCAAGCCTCAGCGCGGTCGTGAACAAGTTCCTCCGCGCCAACGGCCTGCTCGAGACGCCGCGCCACTCGATGTATTCCCTGCGCCACACCTTTGAGGACCGCATGCTTGCCGCCGGGATCGACGACCGCATCCGCCGCGACCTCTTTGGTCACCGGCTCGACCGGGAACGGTACGGCAAGGGGGCATCGCTGGAACACGTTGCCACGCTTGTCGCCCGCATCGCCTTCTGAGCCAGCAACGCCCGCGCCCGGCGCTGCGCTTCCGACAGTCGCCTCTCCTTCTTCACGGCTGCGGCCAGTTCTGCCTCCAACCGCTCGAAGAGCGGCGCAAAGGCCGCGTCCTCCGCGACCAGCATCGCCACCTTCACCAACGCCGCCTCGATCCGCATGGTATCGACCGGCTGGGCCGGATGCATGCGAGACGTTGAAGGGCGTGCTGACAGTGTCATGCGAAATAGCATGGTTCGGCGCGTTTGGATTGTGCAGAGCATCAACCCGCTGCTCGCAAAACGGCTTGCCATAGCGTGCAGATCGGACAGTTGGATTGTCGAGCGCTCCAGCGTCTCGTGATGAATTCGACCGGCGACCGGCACACCTCAGAGCGCTGCTGCCGTATTTCGAATCAAGCCGGTTCGGTCGGCAGCATTGGCTCGCTGGGATCATGCGAAAGATCACCTGATACGCCGCTTGGGAGAGCCGCCAAGGAGAACGGAAGGGGATGGCAAGATAAAGCGAGTTCCTCGCCGGCCGGGCCTATGGCCCTAAGCTGTTGTCTGCACATGGGGTTTTGGCGTGCCGGGTTGGCACGCGGTGCGGTGCGTCGGTGCCTGACGCTGCCATTTACAGAGCGTTTCCAGCATGTTGCGCCGTGCCATTGTGCGGCGCGGCTCCGTGAAGCTGCGCCGTGGCTTCTCTTTGCACGCCACGCCGCGACGACCCTCGGACGCCCCTTGATTCCCACGACGCGCCCCCCAATCGTCACCCCATGACCCGCGACGAGACCGACTTCCGCATCCGCCCCGGCAAACCCCGGGATCGATCCCAGAGAGCTCCAACCGTGCGTCGTCCGGCACGGGGATTTCTGGCCGATGTGCACCGGGCGATCCGCCAGGCGGGCGGCGATCCCAACAGGCTTGCCGGGAAGAGGAAGACAAGCGGACGGTTCAACGCCCGCGGTCGGGGTGCGAAGGTCGCAGCAGCGTTGAAGGGCCGGAATCCGTGGTCCCGCGGCTTGGACGGGAGCCGAACGCGGGCCCGCCGGGTGACCGTGAAAGCGCGGATCGTGAAGCTGAACCCGCAGCGCGGTGCGGCGCGCGGGCGGTCTTTTGTCAGCGCAAAGGCGGTCGATGCGCATCTGCGGTATCTGGAGCGCGATGGTGTCACGCAGGACGGCGAGAAGGGTCAGGTCTATTCGGCGGATCAAGACACAGCCGACGGTCGGGACTTTCTTGACCGGGGTCGCGACGACCGGCACCAGTTCCGCTTCATTGTTTCTGCGGAGGACGCCATCGACCTGTCCGACCTGCGCGAGACGACTCGCGATCTGATGGCCCAAATGGAGGCCGATCTGCAGACGCGCCTCGATTGGATCGCCGTCGATCACTACAACACCGGGCATCTGCACACACACGTTTTGGTCCGCGGCGTGACCGACAACGGCAAGATTCTGAACATCGCGGGCGACTACATCGCGCACGGAATCCGTGAGCGGGCGAGCGAGATCGTGACGCTGGAACTGGGCCGCCAGACCGAGCTGGAGGTGACCGACCAGCTGCGCCGGGAGGTGGAGGCGGATCGCTTCACGCGGCTAGACCGGATGCTGATTGCCGAGCAGGAGGCCGCCAACGAGTTCGCCGATCTCCGCCCGGATCACGACACGCTGGAGACAATGAAACGGAACCGCGCGCTGCTGATCGCCCGTGCAAGGCGGCTCGAGAAGATGGGCCTGGCGACAGAGGTTCGGTCCGGCGAATGGCACATCTCCGACCGCGCCGAAGGTACCCTGCGTGCTCTGGGCGAGCGCGAGGACATCATCAAGTCAATGCACCGAGCGCTTGAGGGCAACGACCTGGATGAGACGCGCGGTACGTCCCAACTCGCCGTCCATCGCGACAAGCTGCGCGAACGGATCACCGGCCGGGTGCTGGCGCGTAACCTCGCGGGCGATGGAAATGGCGACCGGGTGCAGCTGATCATCGACGGTACGGACGGTCGCGTGCATCAGATCGAGCTGCGTACCGAGCGCTGCGACGGCATCGGCCGCGGCATGATCGTGGCCGCCGCGCCGCCGCCGACCGAGCCCCGCGCCGCCGACCGGAACATCCTCACAGCGACCGGGAGCGATGGCACCTACCACCCGTCCCGCCATATCGAGATTGCCCGGGAAGAGAAGATCTCACCCGATCCGGAGCGCTTCGTCGCGGCTCACGTGCGCCGCCTAGAGGCCCTACGCCGCGCCGGGATCGTGGAGCGCTGGAGCGAGGATTGCTGGAAGGTGCCGCCAGACCTGCCCGAGCGCGGGCTTGCCCATGACCGGAAACGACATGGCCCAGGCGCGCGGCTGGAGATGCTGTCACCGATGGGGCTGGACAAGCAGGTGTCCCATGACTGCGCAACCTGGCTCGACAAGGAATTGATGCGAAAGGGCAGCCCCGACCTGCGTGAAGCGGGCTTCGGCCTGGAGATGAAGCGGGCCATGGAACGCCGCAAGCAGGTTCTCGTCCAACGCGGCGACGCGCAAGACCTCGGCCAAGGCCGCATCCGCGCCCCGCGCGACCTTGTGCAACGGTTGGAGGCCCGCGAGATCGAACGCGTCGGCCGCGCCATGGCTGCGGAGCGCGGCCGCGAGTGGACCCCCATCAAACCCGGCACCCGCTTCGGCGGCGATCTCGTCGGCAGCACCCAACTCCCCAGCGGCCGTTTCGCCATGATTGACAATGGCTTGGGCTTCAGTCTCGTCCCCTGGAACGACGTTCTGGAGCGACGGATGGGCCAGCAGATTGCGGGAATTGGTTTGCCCGGTGGGGGTGTGGACTGGGCGTTCGGACGGAAGCGCGGGTTGGGGTTGTAGTGGCGCTTGGCCAAGGTGACCTGTGCTTGCAATCGGCAAAAGGTTGTATGGTCCCAAGTTGCCGCGTCCGGAGTAAGATCCGCCTCAGGATCGGTGCGCAACACCGAAGTGCGGGCCGTCGAAAGGGACCGCCCAATCATCCCCAAATTTTGCTTCGGGACTGAGCGATTGATCTGAAGTGGCTCGGTCTCCATCTGGCAGTTGCGCAATCATACACTCTCAGCTTTCACCACCACCTCCATGGCAAGCAGATCTGTATCTTCTCCCCGGAAGCTGCCGGTTACCGGAGCGACCTGTGATATGTTCCGCGCAACGGCCACCGGAATCAGATTGCCCGACCCCACCGACCTGTTCGTTGGGTCGAACGGGATCCAGCCTGCCCCGGGAACGAAGACTTCGACCCATGCATGTGTAGAGCCCGAGCCAGCAGATCCGAGCCGGTCATCACTGGGGTTGTAAAGATAGCCGGACACCAGACGCGCCCCGAAACCCAGCGTTCGGATAGCCTCGGCATAGAGGACCGCAAAGTCACGACACGCACCGTAGCCCCGGTCGAGGGTTTCGAGTGGTCCTTGCGTGCCTTCGCTCTCGCGGATCTCATATGTGATCTGCGCTGTGATGCCATTGCTGACGTCCTTGAGGAGTGAAAGCGTATCCGTTGGCCTGCGCATCACGAATTGCTCGACCCAGTTTGACAAGCGCCCTGCGTCGTCTTGGTATTGTGGCGCAGAAAGCGCCCCGAGATCTGTCCACTCTTCGGCGGAGTAAAGGAACGGGTAGGACGTCGCAGAGGCCGCGATCGGGAAGACAGGCCAGTCAGGCGCGGTGAGCATGGCGGTCGTGTGGGACCGGATCGAAAGCGTATCCGTTGTGACATCAAAGTTGGCGATGGCGATAGCGTTTCCAGCAACATCGTGGGACCAGTCGATGCGGGCCGTCGGCGTGATTTCAAGATCGAAAGCCGTCAATGTCAGGTCCCGCGTTTCACGAGGACGCAACATCAGCCTGTGTGATCCAAGGGCCACGACGGTGCGATAGCGATAGGTGGTCGTGTGTGCAATCGTGATCGTCGGCATGCAGCAGATCTAAGTCGACCGACCGCCAGAGCGAGACCGACCTTTGCTGACGCCTTCGGGCACTGCCGCGCGCCATGCTGTCGTGCCTTTGCATTTTGCACAGATGCGCTGGCCGAACCCTTCGCTCCAAAACGAAGCATCACAACGCAAGCAAAACCGCGGCTTCGGCACATCGCCAAGCGCGCGGCTGGGGTGATCCATCAGGATGTTGTCGACTTTTGCTTGCATCATATCCTCGCGTTCATTTGGTCCCTGAAATTGCATTTCGGACATCATACGGAAACGGATGAAGTGCGCGGTCGGCACGGCATCCCCTCATTCTCGGCGTCATGAATGTCCGAAGCGTCCCGCGAAGCCCCCTGCGCTGTTGCGTTTTCGGTCTCAGCGTCCGCGTTATCCATGTCAATCTGCGTCGTCAGCGATCCCGAGTAGAGATGGCGCAAATACGCCTCGGACACCCCGTCTGCCTGCATGACGAGTTGCACCATCGGATCGGTCAGCATTTCTTCGAGAAAGACCTGTGACAGGTCCTTGCCGGACAGTTTGTCTCTCGCACGGGCGCGGTCAAGATCGAGAAGCGACACAGACAAGCTCCGCGTTAATCCCGGATGGGACAGGCGTGGATGCAGATGGACCACGACAGAGGCCTTCCAGGCTTGAGGGTCCTTGTGATCAGGTGGTGAGGCGAGTTCTGTCTCGATATCATACTCACCGGCAGGAAGCGTTTCGTCAAAGCCGGGAAGTTTGAAAGGCCGATCAAAAACCGCGACGGTCTTGGTTGTTTGGTCGTCCATTGCGTTTGATCCTTTCACTTGAGCAGTCTTCCACGACATGGCGCAAAACCCGCCCCTTCCGTTGCATGCTTCAGGTTTTCTTCAGACCCGGAGTATCCTGTTTCGCGGCAGTGTCCGGTGCCTTGATTGCCGGTTCCTTTTTCGATGGTTTCGCAGGTTTGGCTTTCAGTATGGCAGCAGCTCTGGTCGTCAGGTCTTTGAAAGACATGATCTTCATCCTTTTTGGGTTTTCCGCTGGAATTTCCAAGCCTCGATCAAGCTCGAATTCTCGAATGCGGCTTATCTGTATATGTGTACTGATCGGCCCTTTTACCATGGCGCGGTGTCGGACAAGTCGGCGGAATGTGACCTTCGTAGGCCCCGCGGGGGATCATCTGGACGTCATACCAGGGTCAGGAAGGGGTGAGTCTCTCGGTCCTTGGCTTTTCCGTTCATTGTTTGCTTGCCATGAACAACCTTTGCGACATCTGGAGCGCTCATCGCCCGCATGAGAGCGCTATATTTCATGCCCATTTTTATCTCGGAGCCAACGGGCACGGCGGATTTGGCTGTGTCGACAACGGTGTGGTCGCTTGTCGCGCCGATGATCACAATTCCTGAGGGAAATGTAAGGCCGCTTGCGTCAGTGTCCTGCTGACCGACAGCAAGGATGGTTCGGACACGGAGGTCATCGTTCCGAACCAATTTGAGCATCCCAAGCTCCGGAGCAATTGACCTGGTCAGCAGCGGGCTTGGTTTGCGGCTTGTTTCGATCACCTCGGCAAAAATGGTAAAGGCGTCCGTATGAAGGCCAGTTATCGGATGCCCTGTCACAGGGTCGGTGCCCAGCAGGATCGCCTCACCCAAACGCAGGTTGTTGACCCGCCCGGTTGAAACTTCGCTGAGCGCCCATGGCAAATTGGCCGAGCCACCTCCTGACACAAGATCTACAACGGGTCCGCAGGCGCCTTCGACTTGGTCGGCCAGGCCCGAGAGCCTGGCTATGTCATCGCTTGTTGGCGCCACGTTGCCCATGCAGGCAAAATTTGCAGCGATGCCTTCGAGAGCAACACCGGGCGTTGCGATGACCCGAGCGGCGGCGTCTTCAAGGTCCTCGGGCATGACGCCTTCGCGCATATCTCCCATTTCGACCATCAGGATGACACCGTGCGACGTACCTTGATTATTCGCGGCTGCGCCCAGCTTCAGGATCGTGGCCATCTCTGTGTTGTAGCTCGTGTCACAAGAATTGATGACGTCTTCCATCTCGCTCAGCAGCGGTGCGCGGATCATTGAAATTGGGCAAGTGATCCCCGCCTGCCGCATCCGAACGACGTTTTTGATGCGTGCGTCTGCAAGACCGGTAACGCCACCTTCCAGCATTGCCTCGGCTACGTCAGGATGCCCACACACTGCCTTGGTCACGCCGGTGACCGAGATTCGACGAGCGCCAAGACGTCGGACGAGATATCGCGCGTTGGCCTGGATCTTGCCCAGATTAATTTCCACTCGCGGCGAGGTCATTCCGCGGCCGCGAGAGGCACGGGCCGCAACTGCGGAAACGCGGCCAGGACCATGTCGCTGAGGTGCACTTCCGGCCGGGTCAGCGCGTCCGTCACCGGAACGCCAAGATCCCTTGAAAGACTGTCAATCGCACGATCGACCTCGGTGCCCGTCATCGCTTCGTGATTGAGCGTGATACCAATCACCCGTGTGTCGGCAAAAGCTTCGATGAGGGCGATTTCGCTTTGCGGCATGGGCATCGGCATGGCGGGAAAGTCGCAGCGATGGGCGCGTTTGGGCGCATGTTGAAGAACAACACCGTGCGGCTGGCTGCCGCGCAGAATGAATGCCGAAGTGCAAAAGGCCGGATGGCTCAGCGCGCCTTGCCCTTCGATCAGGATGACGTCCGGATCATCGCCGCGAGACGCCGCGACAATCACGCGTTCCAGTTCCCCGCAGCAGAATTGCGGTGGCACGGCGTCCATGGCGATGCCGTATTTTGCGCCCTGCATAAGTCCCGTCTGGCCGGTGCCGACGAGGACGGTCTTGATACCACGCGCGTTCAGTTCCCTGGCCAGAATGGTCGCTGTCGTCCGCTTACCAATTGCACAATCCGTTCCGAGTACGGCAATGCGGATTGCCTTCACCTCCGACACGCTTCCGTCAAACAGTCGCATGTCCTTGCTTGGTCTGGGTTTGCGGATATCGCGGATCGTTACGTTGGCCGCATCTGCGGCGCTCGAGATCTCGGGGTCATCACCGAGGTATTCGTGCAGACCACTGACGATGTTCATGCCGAGTGCGATTGCATCCAGTACGATCTCTCGATCTGTAGGCGACATCTTCCCTGTAGAGGGGGCCATCCCATAGATCAAAGTGTTGGGGATATGCGCCTCTCGCGTAACCGCAGCCTCGAGGTCTTCGACAATGGGGATGTCGTTACTCACTTTGTCCAGCACCTGCCCGCTGTCGCGCCCTTCAAGCCGGCCGTCGATGACCGATAGAATGCGGTAGGCCTGGCTGTGACGGACAAGCCCATTTGCGGTCTTGCCGTCGATCTGACCGAAGTTCCCCTCACAATAGATAACCGCTGTGGGCACCCCTTTTGCTATAGCTTTTCTGCCGCAAGTTCGACTGGATGCGGATACGTCAGGTGGAGCTTGCGGGCCCATCTTGGATAGCCTTGCCGTCGGGTTTTCTGCAGTGTCCGATTCCATGATTATTCCTTTGCCAAAAGGGCTTATCCGGGGCCGATCACTTGAAGCGTCCGGGCCGGTAGCCGCGTTTCAATTTCGATTGCGCGCGCTAGTCGTTCAGGACGCAACGCCCCTGCGATCGCTGGAAATTCCTGTGGCATTCCCACCGGTTTCCCGATCTGTCGAGATGCGCATTCTCGGGGAGGTCGATTTTTGTGCAGCCGTCTTTGGACTCTGCAAAGCCGCGATGACACTTCCAGCCCGGGCCATAGCCTGCATCGTCGAAATATGCATTCTCCGGGACGATGACAGCCTCACAGATGTCATCGCGTTCGAAATAGCCCCGCTCACATGTCCAGGGCTGGCCATACGACGACGCGTTCAGAAAGGCATTGTCGGGAACCGCGATAGCGGCACATGTCTCACCTTCGACCTGGTAGCCGCGGTTGCAAAGCCAAGCGGCGCCATAGGAGTCGGCCGACAGATACGCATTGTCCGGCACAACAACTTCCAGGCAAATGCCGTCGACCTTAATGTAGCCGCGCAAGCACCTCCATCTTTGTCCTGAAGGGTCGAGATAGCCGCCTTCGGGCACGACGACCTCAAGACAAGCCGGGCCATCGACCTCCTGAAATCCGTGCAGACACTCCCAGCCCTTGCCGTAGGTCCGGTTGGTGGCATAGGCGTTCTCCGGAACGATGATGGCAAGGCAGGCATCGCCGTCACGCCGGTACCCACGATGACACTCCCATCCTTCGCCATAACTTTTGGGCTGCGCATTCGTGGGCATCGGGGCAGCCTGAGATTGGGCGAAAGACGGCGATCCGATTGCGATGAGCGCGACGAATGCGAGCGCGAGGAATTCCGCGGAGGCTACTGCAGAGCGGGACGACACCATTGCAAGCGCGCCTGCGATGCCCTTAGACGAAATAGGCGACAGTTTGAGGCCACTACGATGCATCAAGGTCGAGACCTTCGATGCATGCCTGCGCCAGATCACGGTTCGGGCCATCCGATCCGGGCATCGTCGCCCAGCCTGTTTCCATGACCGCGTCGCGCCGCTTGAACGAGGACGCCTCGCGGATTGTTGCGAGCTTCGCCAAGCGTTCATTGTCGGCGCGGGAAATGTCGAGGCAGAAGGGCACAAGCGCCGCGATCACTTCTTCCTGCGCCATCTTATTGGCCATCTCCTCCGCGCCGCCTCCGGTCATCCATCCGCCCCAGGAAAATCCAACGATGCCGACGAATGCCGCGCCAAGGAGCGCGCCGTAAATGCCGGGTTTAAGCCATTCGGGTGTTGTCATGTCTTGTCCTCCTGCGGAGAAAGCGCCGCTTCGCTGTCATTGGTGGTTTCCGGGAGGGCTTGATCACATGCGATGGCATGTTCCAGATCCTCCTGTGTGATCACTTGCATCGTCGTTTGACCCGCTTTGCTCCCGCGCCCCTGGACCATCAGATATGTCGCGATGCGCCGGTAAGCCTCGAAGCTGAGGCCTTGCATAAGCTCTTCCTCGACAACGATTTCATACGTGCCGGCCGCAAGCTCCCGCTGGCTGTCGCCAATCATGAAGTCGTTGGAAAACGTCACCATTGATCTGGTCGAACGCGTGAGCACCCCGGGTCTCCATTGAAAAAATGCTGAGCTTTCCGCCGTCGCCATGGGGGCAAGCGTCGAAAGGAACGCCTCGTTGAGGCAAGGCTGATAAGTGCACATTAACCGAACCCTCGCGGGGCGATGCTGATCGAGGTTAGCCCCCGTCCGGTCCTTTGCTGTCAGGGTGAGAGGGAAAGCCGTTCCGCGGCTTCAGACACCTGCTTGCAAGTCTTCGCATCCGTCGCACGCCGAAAGGAAACCCATGTCCGCCTCAGACGTCCTTCATCCGGATGGCAGCGACTACGATGCCTTCCTTTTCGCGGAATTGGGCGAGGACAGAACCGGTGCAGCCGTGACGGTCTTGTCTGCGCTTGCACGCCTTGACCTCGAGCCTTGGACCGAGGCGCGTGAGCTTGCTCGTCTGGGCCGGGAGGGTGCGCAAGTTCGGCTGACAACGCATTTTGAAGCGATTACCGACATTCCGGCGCTGGCGCTGGCAAGCGAGGGCAGAGCAGCAAAGCTGGTTTCATTGTTGCCGTTGCGTGCGCCGCTTCGCGTTCCGAAATCACTCGAAGCAGACACCAACAGTTTTCCAAAGCTATCGATGTCTTGGACAACGATTGCCCTCGTTGGAGTCGTGGTTCTAGCGTGGTTCTTCTATTTGGCTCAAACGGGCTAACCTGCGTCAGTGCAAAGACGCGATCGAACCGGTTAGGTGATGCATGTCTACCGCTAATTGGGTTGGCATTATTTTCGAGTACCTGAGGGGCGTGGGACACATGCAGTCTCCAAAGAGTCTGCATGTGTTCTGCGCCTCTTATTTCTCGGACCGTCCAGGAAAGGACATTCCCATGAATGAAGAAGACCAAACCGAGGAAAACCAGACCGTGAAACACATGGCCTCCGTCAAGGCTGCCTGGGACAAGGCACCCGAGGGTCCCAAGAAAGCGACCGCTCTGAAGCATTATCAAGCGGCCGAGAAGGCGCATGAAGCCGAAAACGACGAAGAGGCACACAACGAACTCAAGCAGGCAAGCCGCGCATTGGTGTAAGGTCGGCAAACCTGTGAAATGACTGCAAGGCCGCCCAAAGCCAAACTTAGGGCGGCCGTTTCACGTTAACAAAGGCCGTGATTGATCGAGATAGGCCGGATCGAAATCCGCCAATGCAACCAGCCCCTCGTAGTTATCGAAGGTTACTAGCCCGCCCTGAAACGTGACGAGTCCGCGTTCGCGGAGCTTACGAAGGACGCGGTTGACGTGGATGGCACTTAACCCCAACGCATCTGCCAGATGATACTGTGTGAGCGGACAGGCGTAGCCTTCCCTGCTCCCCATACCTACAAGCGACAGTCTCACGCCAAGCTCCAGCAGGAAATGCGCCATACGCGCATCCGCATCGCGCCGCCCCAGTCCGACCAGATGCTCGACAACCATCGCCTCATCGCGTGACACGGCCCAGAGAATGGCCGTGGCGAGCCGTGGTGTCTCTGCAAAGGCTTGCAGAAGATCGCTCACCAGAACCTCCGCGGCCTCGATACCGACGATGGGTTCGATCCCGTGATCGGAGGTGTGAAGAAGAACGCTGCGCAGCCCCAGGAAATCCCCCGGTATTTGGAAATCAACGATCTGCCGCGATCCATCAGGCTGAATCTTGTAAGACACAACCCAACCCGATGCCAGAATATAGGCCGCCTGTTCCGATTGGCCTTGATGCACAAGGTCACGTCCTGCGGAGAAGAATTTCCGTCGCTCATGCAATCGCTCCAGCACGCCAAGTTCTGACGCCGAAAGCTTGACGAATGCGGAGAGCTTTCGGGTGAGCGGGCTGGTTTCGATTTTCATAACTGGTCCCTTTCGAACCGGCGAATGCGCCAAGAAGAATTCTCTATAGATACTGCTTTCGATCAGTGCGGACGACAGAACGCACTATGACAGTGTCAAAGAACATCAAGACCTCGCCCGTTCACGATGGGACGAAAGTAAAAGGAAAGTTGCGATGTCAGACCAACAAGACCCCGCGGGCATGGCTGCCCTCTCGATTTGCGAGGCCCTGCTGCTCGCCTTACAAGATCGCAACGTGCTTCCAGAAAGCGAGATCGTCGGTATTCTACGCGATGCTGCGGAAACCCACGAAAAAGCAGGTGGTCCGGAATCGGAACGGCAATTGCACGCGGCAACCGCCGATCTGATCAACGAGATCCTCGTCGGAGGAAACCTGTCGCGCCGCTCTTAGAGTTGTTTGTGCGAAGCGGACGTTCTGCGACGCACCTTCCAGGCCTGCTATGGATCGACCGACTTGGTCCCTGATGCAGCGCTTTCGTCTGTTTTGGTCGGTGTTACCGGATCTTTTTCTTGCGAGGCCTTTTTGTCGGCGGCCTCTTTCTTCGCCAAGTCGTTGAACGACATTCTGGCTTTCCTTTTCTGGCTGCCAGGGTATCCGGCAGCTTGTGAGCCATAGGGGTTTGATGCTCTCTTGGCAAAGGAAACATCGGCAATCAGACAGCTTGCGCCTTGTAACCCTCTTGGGTAGCTACCATGTCTGATGTGCTACTGACCTCCATTCGAAAACCTGTTTTCCTTCGCCGGCTCACAGCGCTCGACACTGTCGTGAGAAGCCGGGCTGCCGCATATTGTGGGCAGCGATCAAATAAGGAAAATTCACATGGCCAATGGCACAGTGAAATGGTTCAACTCCACAAAAGGCTTCGGCTTTATCGCACCGGAAACAGGTGGGAAAGATGTGTTTCTGCACATCTCCGCACTTGAGCGTGCAGGCATGACGACCCTGAACGACGATCAGAAGGTGACCTTCGATGTCGAGGCAGGTCGCGACGGCCGCGAAAGCGCAACAAACATCGCGCTTGCCTGAACAATGCAACGGGGCGCTGCTATGGGGCGCCCTATCGCCATGACCGATTCCGCCGCAACGACCCAACCAAAACGCAAGGCCTCGGAATGGTCGCGTCTTATGGCGCGGTACCGCACGCCGAACACGGCCCGAAGTCTTTTCGAGTTGTTTGTCACGGTTGCGCCATTTGTCGCGATTTGGGCTGTGGCCTGGTGGATGCTGTCGGTCAGTACAATGCTTGCCGTCATCTTGGCATTAGCAAACGCAGCCTTCCTGGTCCGCCTGTTCATGATCCAGCACGATTGCGGCCACGGATCCCTGTTTCACAGTCGACGCGCGTGCGACTGGTTGGGACGTGTCATTGGCTTGGTGACGCTGACGCCCTATGATGTCTGGCGCAAAACCCACTCGATCCACCATGCGACGACCGGCAACCTGGACCGTCGGGGCACTGGCGATCTGCCAACGCTGACTGTCAGAGAATATCAGGAAAAGGGGCGGATCGACCGGAGCTTGTATCGACTTGTCCGCAATCCGATCTTCCTGTTCGGGGTCGTGCCATTTTATACTTTTTTCATCCAGTACCGGCTGCCGGTTGGTTTGATGCGATCAGGGTGGCGCTATTGGTTGAGTGCGCTCGCGACAAACGCCGGTATCGCAGCTATTTTGGCGACGCTCGTCTGGCTCGGCGGTTGGCACGTCCTGGTGTTCGTGTTTTTTCCAACGATGCTTCTCGCCGCGATGGCCGGCATGTGGTTCTTCTATGTTCAGCACCAATTCGAGGAAACCAGCTGGCAACGCGACGAGGATTGGAACATTTATGAAGCAGCGCTGGAGGGTAGCTCATATTATGCACTGCCCGGCATATTGCGCTGGATCACCGGGAATATCGGCGTCCACCACGTACATCACCTGGCGAGCCGAATCCCATTCTACCGTCTTCCCGAGGTCCTTCGCGACCATGAAGCTCTCGCCAATACCCGGCGTCTCACCCTCCGTGACAGCCTGCGCTGCGCAATGCTGGCGCTCTGGGATGAAAAGGGCCGACGGCTGGTCTCCTTCGCCGAAGCACGGCGGCTGACCGCGTAAGGCGGTCACATCGACACACGAAACTCAATAATCCGGGAAAGGATTCCCCATGACACGTTCCAGTGCACAAGGCAGAACAGATGCGGGCCATGACCTCTTCAAAGGCATGACCAAGAAGAAGAAAGCAAAGGACAGTAAGAAAGACACACAGCCCCCGATCCAAGTCGGCGAACACGGAAGATATCAGATCAAGTCGGGCCTCCTCGCGGGCAAATTCGTTGCCCGCGCTTTTGCCAAACCGCCAACGAAAGCGCGCGGCATGATCGCCGAGGCGAGCGGCGCCACCCAAGAGGCCGCGATCACCGCCCTGCATGACGTCATCGACGCCCGGGAAAGCAAAATGACCGAGAACCGCAGAACGGACCCGCATACCGGCGCATCCGTGCCGAGCATCGAGGAATACACTGAAGCGCTCGGGCAGGTGGCGCTGACACGCCCGCAGCGCGCATTGCTAGCGGCGTTGTCGTTGGCAGACGAAGACGGTTTGACAGAGGTGCGCGTGGCGAACGGCGCGGGCTACAAGTCCCGTGCATCCGCCAACAGATCGCTTGCGAGTGCAGGCCGGTTGATTGCCACCTTTCTTTCCTCGGAGACTGTATCGAATGGTTCTTCAACCAATCTGGACGGAACCGCCGTTCTTGGATTTCGGGGCGAGCCCGAACATGACGGGGATCCTGGAAACTGGATTCTATACCCGGAACTGCGCGACGCAATCCGGGCCGCGCTGTAACGGAAAGCACCGCTCGTTCAACGCGGCGGTCGGTTTCGGCTGCCGTGCGAGCGCGCGGTTACAGGAAAGAAAGAAAGCATTTGGCATTGCTCGGAAGCGAGCAACTCGTGCTCTTGTTCCAGCTAGGTTGGAGTGAAAACGATATCTGCTACACATTTTGCTGCACAATCTGCAGCGCAGCAAGACATTAATCGCAATAAAAACAGTGTATTAATATACCGAAGTTTCGGTAACTTCGGACTGTCTCTCCGCCACATATCTTAACTTAGCGTTATTTTTCAATCTGTTGAACGGTACTTACACCTTGATGTATCCGCTGTTTGTCCGCTTTTACCGGGCACGGCGACAAATCATACCGACAAATCAGCCTTGCATCGGGCAAAATGCCGCCGACAAACTGCTCGTCTCGTTCTTTCCGGCCTCAAGGCGGGCAAAGCTCCCAAACAGACTGTTGCAGAGCCATCTCAGTTGGTCGGTAAAGTAAAAGACCAATCAGATAGGCCAAACGCGCCTGTTGAGCTGCATACGTTGCCTTGGCCATGGGTCGCTTTCAAATGCCCGAGCCGGCCGCTGCAGCAGGTGATCGGCTTGTTTGGTCTGGCCCAAGTCCCGCGTCAGGTTGATAAGAAGACGTCAGAGTGTGCCAATTCAAATCCCACGCGCCGCCACGCTCCAGCAGCCAGATGAAATACAGCTCAACAGTGATCCGGCACATGATCCAACAGTCTGTGCAGCCGGTCCGCGGTCGCTTCAACCCTGCCTGCATCATGGAAGAGCTCTGCCTCGATCATCAAGATCGCAGGCGTGCCTGACGCATTACCTACGTCCTTGGCCAATCCCAGAAGACGCCATGCTTCGCTCGGGCGACCATCTAGACGCGCCGCACGCGCACCAGCAATCAAAGTCCCTTGGTTCGTAAAACTCGCTTCAGCCATTTTGCAAACCTTATGGTTTAATCGCGCAATAAACGTCGGCCCGCTTTGCATGGAACCAGCACGCAACTGCGGGACCAAGAATCCAAAGACATCACCCGAGACGCAATGCGCCATGGCACTGTGTTTGTCACGACGCCCAATGACAACCAAAATGACTGCGATTTGCTCATTGCCGCCGACGGCAGGCATCAAAAACAGACGCGTCGCCTCTTATAAGTTATTTTTAAACAAAACTCTGCAGCAAGCACGCCGCAGACTCTGCTAGTGGTGCTCACTCACCAATAAAATCAATGTGAATATGATTGCCGTCTGGATCCCAGACGTTGAAGGCCGACAGATGCATCTCTTCGATGCCGGAACGGCGATAGGCGACACCCCTTTGTTGTAGCCGATCCTGGAATGCCTCTGCATCCCCGGAGGCGCGAAAGGCAAAGTGTTCGAGCTTGAGGGCCGTTTCAGATCCCGCAGCCCCATCGTCTTCAACCGCAACCAAATGAACAGCGGCAACATCCCCAGCGTAAAGCCACGCACCATCCATACTGAACGCGGGACGTACACCCGCTGAAAGCCCAAGGATCTCCTCGTACCACTGGATCATTTCGGCAAGGCGCGTTGTGCGCAGATTCACGTGATCGAGACGTTCGATAGGCATGGGTGTACTCCTCTTCCGCGGCCACCCTATCGCACTGCTCTCAACGCGTCATCCGGTACACGGTGCCTTTGCCGACCGATATGAAAAGGATGCTGCCGTCAGGTGCCTCGACGATGTCGCGCACACGCAAGGTTTCATCGCCTTCGATCTGCTCGACTTCGCTGGCACTGATGTCGTCCACCGCCAGTCGCGAAATGTAGCTGAACTTCAGCGAACCAACGAACATGTCACCCTTCCATTCAGGAAACATGTCGCCCTGGTAAATCATAAGTCCGGATGGGGCCATCGACGGGTCCCAGTAGAATGCCGGCTGCTCCATGTCAGCTCGCGACGTGCCTTCTCCGATCTTCGCACCGGAGTAATGGACGCCATAGGAAATCACGGGCCACCCGAAATTCGCCCCCTTCTGGACGCGGTTCACCTCGTCCCCGCCGCGCGCGCCGTGCTCTGCTGTCCACAGCGTGTCATCAGCATCCAGGCCCGCCCCTTGCGGGTTGCGATGCCCGTAGGACCAAATATGCGGCTGGATGCCTTCCTGGCCAACAAACGGATTGTCTGCGGGCACCGTGCCATCCCTGTTTACTCGAACGATTGCACCGTTGTGATTGGACCGGTCCTGCGCGGACGGGCGGTCACCTCGATCCCCGATGGTCACATACAAAGTGCCATCCGGTGCTTCGACCACGCGACTGCCGAAATGGCGCCCACTGCTTCCCCCTGGTGCGCTTTCAAACAGGTCACGCAGATTTTCGAGCCGTGTTCCATCCGTGCTCAGCTCTGCCGCTGCGAGTGCGGTACCCGATCCGCGGCCCTGCGGTTTGGAGTAAGTCAGGAAAACGGTCCGCGAAGTCGCAAAGTCGCGCGAAATAGTAACGTCCAAAAGCCCGCCCTGCCCTGCGGCAGCAACACGTGGCACGCCATCCACCGCTTTCGCTTCACCACCAGACGCATGCACCAAACGTCCATCACGTTCAGTCACCAACAACGAACCATCCGGCAGTTCCGCGACCCCCCAAGGCTCATCCAGCCCCGTGACAACCGGCGTCACCGTCACAGCCCCCTGATCCGTTTCCAGCGCAAGGGCGGATACAGGCAAAAAGGTCATGGCAAAAACAGCAAAACGGCGCATCTGAGCATCCTCCATCTTGGGTACATACCTTAGCTAATCATTCATCCAGCGCGGTCCACCCACATTCCCGTGGGTTACCACGGACTATTCGACTTTTCTTTTTTGCATCGCCCGCTTACGCTCCGCCGCAGGACAATGATCCACAGGGAGAAAAGACAATGAAAAAACTGCTTATGGCGTCAGCCGCCACGGCATTGATGGCCGGCACTGCATTCGCCGACGGACACGCAAAAGAAGTCAAAATCGGTATCATTCTGGGCTTCACCGGCCCCATTGAATCTCTGACACCGTCGATGGCCGATGGCGCTGAACTGGCAATGAAAGAAGTCGCCGATTCCGGCTTGTTGCTGGACAGCGCCACCGTGACACCGGTACGCGCGGACAGCACATGCGTTGATGCTGGTGCGGCGACCGCAGCCGCTGAACGTCTGGTAACCTCGGACAAAGTTGACGGCATTATGGGCGCGGACTGTTCAGGTGTGACCGGCGCGATCCTGAACAACGTGGCAGTCGCTAACGGTGTCGTCATGGTGTCGCCCTCGGCGACCTCGCCCGGCCTGTCGCACAACGACAATGAAGACAACGGTTTGTTCTTCCGCACCGCGCCCTCCGACGCGCGCCAAGGCGTCGTGATGACCGAGGTGCTTATGGAAGAAGGCATCAAGGAAGTCGCAGTAACCTACACAAACAACGACTACGGCAAGGGTCTGGCAGATTCGTTCCAGGCCGCCTTTGAAGCCGCGGGTGGTACTGTAACCATCAACGCGGCCCATGAAGATGGCAAGGCGGACTACTCGGCCGAAGTCGGCGCGTTGGCAGCAGCTGGCGGTGAGCGTCTCGTGGTCGCAGGCTATGTGGATCAGGGCGGCTCCGGCGTCGTGCGTGCAGCATTGGATTCCGGCGCATTCGACACCTTCCACTTCCCCGACGGGATGATTAGCGCCAAGCTGGCCGAGAACTTCGGGGACGAGATTGAAGGCTCGACCGGTCAACACCCAGGCACCGACAGCCCGGGCGCCGCGAAGTTCGAAGAGATGGTTGGTGACGCGTTCGACGCCACCTCGCCCTTCACACCCGAAAGCTATGATGCAGCAGCGTTGATCATGCTGGCGATGCAAGCGGCCAACTCCAAGGACAGCAACGACTACAAAGAGCATATCATGGACGTAGCCAACGCGCCGGGCGAACAGATCTTCCCCGGTGAGCTGGCAAAGGCCTTGCAAATCCTCAAGGACGGCGGCGAAATCGACTATGTCGGCGCCACAGCCGTGGAACTGATCGGTGCGGGTGAATCGGCGGGCAACTACCGCCAGATCGTCGTCGAAGGCGGCGAAATCACCACGGCCAAGTACCGCTAAACGGTTATCCAAACTGATGGACAGCCCGGGCATTCCCGGGCTGTTTCAATATCTTGAAGACCGCTCTTAAAGCGGCACGGGGAAACATATGATCGTCGTTGACGACATTCACAAACATTTCGGCGGGTTTCATGCCGTTGACGGCGCATCGCTGTCAATCCAACCCGGTTCGATCACCGGCTTGATCGGACCGAACGGCGCAGGAAAAACCACACTTTTCAATGTGATCGCAGGCGTACTTCCACCGACGTCTGGCCGCGTGACCATGGACGGCGAGGACATCACCGGCCTGCCACCGCATACACTATTCCACAAAGGGCTTCTGCGCACCTTCCAGATCGCGCACGAGTTCAGCTCCATGACCTGTCGCGAGAACCTGATGATGGTCCCCAGCGCGCAATCAGGTGAAACGCTTTGGAACACATGGTTCGGGCGCAAGCGCATTGCCGATGAAGAACGTGCGCTGGCTGCAAAAGCCGATGAAGTGTTGGAGTTCCTGACCATCGAACATCTGTCCGGCCACAAGGCGGGCCAGGTCTCAGGTGGACAAAAGAAATTGCTGGAACTCGGACGCACCATGATGGTCGACGCCAAGGTCGTGTTCCTGGACGAGGTCGGCGCAGGCGTGAACCGCACCCTACTCAATACCATCGGCGACGCCATCCTTCGTCTGAACAAGGAACGCAACTACACATTCGTCGTGATCGAACACGATATGGATTTCATCGGCAAGATCTGCGACCCGGTCATCTGCATGGCCGAGGGCAAGGTACTGGCCGAGGGCACGTTGGCCGAGATCAAAGCCAACGAACAGGTGATCGAGGCGTATCTGGGCACCGGCCTCAAGAACAAGGACAAGGTGGGCGCATGAAACGCATCGCACTTGCATATTGCGCAACGCTCGCACTGACAGCAATGCCGGTCCTGGCGCAGGAAACCTGCCATGACGTTACCGAAGGTGTGGAATATTGCACGGACGCGGAACAGCGTCGCGGTTTCATTAGCCAAGCGATCTATCCCGATCTGTTCGGTGTGTTCACCCTATCGGACGACCCGTTGATTTCCACAAATGTAGTTGTCATGCCGCTCGACCGTACGCTCATCGACAGCAATGACATGGTCGGCATGATCTTTGAGCAGTACCGCCGTGGCACACCGCACTTTTCCAACGTTGGCAACCTGCAAGTGCGCGGCTCTACCATCGACGGACGCGCCAGCATTCAGGTCGATTTCATGGCCCTGAGCAAGGACAACAACCCGCGCGGCGGGTACATCGTGGAGGCACTGCCGGGTGCTGATGCGGTTTTGTTGATCTACACGGTTCAAGAGCGTCACGCCAAGGAAGCCGACGGTCGGCCCGGTCCCAAGGTCGAAGCCATTACAGATGAAATGCGTGCCGCCCATGCCGCCGCTATGCAAGACTACAGGATTGGCCTGTGATGTCCGACACCTTCCTGATTGGCGACACCATGACCGGCGGCTACGGCAATGGCCCCGACATCCTTCACGACTGCACCGTGGCGGTTGAACCTGGCGAAATTGCCGTCATTGTCGGCCCCAATGGCGCAGGAAAGTCGACGGCGATGAAAGCCGTCTTTGGCATGCTGGACGTGCGCCAAGGCGCGGTGCGGTTGGATGGTGAAGACATTACGGACCTCACCCCGCAGGACCGGGTCGCCAAGGGCATGGGGTTTGTCCCCCAGACCTCCAACATCTTCACCTCGATGACGGTCGAGGAGAATCTCGAAATGGGAGCCTTCATCCGGCGCGACGATTTCTCGGACACGATGGCGCAGGTCTATGATCTGTTTCCGATCCTCAAGGAAAAGCGTCGCCAACCCGCGGGTGAGTTGTCAGGCGGACAGCGCCAGCAGGTTGCTGTGGGGCGCGCGTTGATGACCCAGCCCAAGGTGCTGATGCTGGACGAGCCGACTGCCGGGGTCAGCCCCATCGTGATGGACGAGTTGTTTGACCGGATCATTGAGGTCGCCCGCACTGGCATCCCGATCCTGATGGTCGAACAGAACGCCCGCCAAGCACTTGAAATTGCAGACAAAGGCTATGTGCTGGTGCAGGGCCGCAATGCGTATACGGGGACGGGCAAGGAACTGTTGGCCGATCCTGAAGTGCGCAAGAGTTTCTTGGGGGGATGAGCATGAAAAAACGACCCGCTTCCCATTATTCAGAATCCTTGTTTCGCTCTGTTTTTGCCAGACGCAACGGGCGCAGGGCCTTTTTTCTGGCCACTCTGGCCACCATGACGGCAACGAACGTCACTGTCGTTTCACCGCTATCTGGCGGAGAACTCATTGGTTTTCAGCTTGAGTGCCAGTTTTCGCATGCGATTTCTTATGCAGATGCCGTCGAAGTCAACTTCGAGCCCGCCAAAGCGATTGTCGATCTGCAAGCACCTCCTGTTTTGGCAGATCACGAGGACGGACATCTGTTTGAAGTAAAAGGCGCAGATGGCGCAAGACACTTCATTGTTCCTTACTATGGCTCAACACTTGCAGGCGAGTTCTTCACCGTTTTCTCGGATGGGAGAAGTGTCCGCACTCAACACTATGCCACAAGTGAGAAAAACCTTGGCGTACATTCAGACCTAGGAACCTGTGAGGTGATCGAATAATGGACCTCCTCAACGCCTTCATCACCCTTTCAAACTTCGTCCTGATCCCCGCCATCGCCTATGGTTCCCAACTCGCTCTTGGTGCGCTTGGCGTGACCCTCATCTACGGCATCCTCAGGTTCTCCAACTTCGCCCATGGCGACACGATGGCCTTTGGCACCATGGCGACGATCCTGATCACATGGGCTTTCCAATCTGCAGGGATCAGCGCAGGTCCCCTGCCCACTGCCCTGCTCGCCCTGCCCTTTGGCATCGCAGTCTGCGCTCTGTTCGTGTTGGCGACCGACCGCGGGGTCTACAGTTTCTACCGTACGCAAAAGGCGAAACCGATCATCTTTGTCATGGTCAGCCTTGGTGTCATGTTCATCATGAACGGCCTTGTCCGCTTCATCATCGGCCCCAATGATCAGCGCTTTTCGGACGGTGAGCGATTCATCATCTCGGTCCGCGAATTCAAGGCACTCACGGGGCTCAAGGAAGGTCTGGCGATCAAGACCACCCAAGGGCTGACCGTCATCACCGCTATCATCGTTGTCGCTTTGCTGTTCTATTTCTTGAACCGGACCCGAACGGGCAAGTCCATGCGGGCTTACTCGGACAACGAAGACCTCGCGCTGCTCTCAGGCATCAACCCGGAACGCGTCGTCATGGTCACGTGGCTGATTGTTGCGGCACTGGCGACAATCGCGGGCGTTCTCTACGGCCTCGAC
Source organism: uncultured Tateyamaria sp. (assembly GCF_947496075.1). Taxonomy (GTDB): domain Bacteria; phylum Pseudomonadota; class Alphaproteobacteria; order Rhodobacterales; family Rhodobacteraceae; genus Tateyamaria. Next base: position 1,177,829 of record NZ_CANMBJ010000002.1, on the reverse strand, counting down.
AAGTCGTTCAAGCCCTTCGTCTATTTCCAGCTGCTGCTGCCCATCTTCGCCTCCGCCATCGTCGGCGGGCTTGGTAACCCGCTGGGCGCCATCGCGGGCGGCTTTACCATCGCGTTCTCCGAAGTGATGATTACCTATGCATGGAAGAAGGTGGCTGGCTATGCCCTACCCGATGCGCTCGCCCCGGACGGGTTGGCACAGCTTCTGTCCACCGACTACAAATTCGCCGTCAGCTTCGTCATCCTGCTGATCGTGCTCTTGTTCAAGCCCACGGGCCTGTTCGCGGGGAAATCCGTATGACCGACACGACACGCAACTTAGTCTACTTCGGCTTCATCGCGGCGCTGATCATCGGCACAGGGCTCATGACGTCATGGAACCTTGCCATTACCATCGTCAATTTCGGGCTGATCTCGGCCATCATGGCGCTGGGGGTCAACCTGCAATGGGGGTTCGCGGGCCTGTTCAACGTGGGGATCATGGGATTTGTCGCACTTGGAGGGCTCGCCACTGTGCTGATCTCCATGCCCCCCGTGGGCGAGGCTTGGGCCGCAGGCGGCGTACGGGTGATCCTCGCCCTGATCCTTGGGGCCGCGACAATCGTCGGCGCCATTCTCGCCTACAACGCATTGCCCAAGGGACGAATGCGGGCCATCGGCATGATTGTGATCCTAGTTGCCGGGTTCTTCATCTACCGCGCCGTTTTTGACGGCGGTGTGCAGGCGGTTGAGGCGGTGAACCCCGCCAACGCAGGTTACTTGGGCGGGCTTGGCCTGCCCGTGTTGCTGGCATGGCCCGTGGGTGGCCTTCTCGCTGCCGGGGCCGCATGGATCATCGGGAAAACGGCGCTGGGTCTTCGATCCGATTATCTCGCCATCGCAACATTGGGCATTGCGGAAATCATCATCGCAGTACTGAAGAACGAGGATTGGCTGGCCCGCGGCGTCAAAAACGTTGTCGGTCTGCCCCGCCCTGCGCCCTATGAGATCAATCTGCAAAACAGCGAAACATTTGTGGAGCGTGTAACGAACCTTGGCTTCGACCCGGTCACGGCCTCAACCCTCTGGGTCAAGGCCATCTACGCGGGGCTTTTCACGGTCGTCCTGCTGATCCTCTTCATCCTTGCCCAGCGGGCTCTACATTCGCCCTGGGGCCGGATGATGCGCGCCATCCGCGACAATGAGGTCGCAGCCGAGGCCATGGGCAAGGATGTCACCGCCCGCCATCTGCAAATCTTCGTGCTCGGCTCGGCCATCTGCGGCATCGCGGGCGCGATGATGACCACACTGGACGGACAGCTGACACCGGGCACCTACCAACCGCTGCGCTTTACCTTCCTGATCTGGGTCATGGTGATCGTGGGTGGCTCGGGCAACAACCTTGGTGCCGTGCTGGGCGGCTTCCTGATCTGGTGGCTCTGGGTGATGGTTGAACCCATTGGGCTTTGGTTGATGCAGGTGGTCACCTCAGGCATGGCCGAAGGCTTCTGGCTGCGCGAACACCTGCTCGACAGCGCGGCCCACATGCGACTTTTGACCATGGGGGTTGTCCTGCTTCTGGTGCTACGGTTCAGCCCGAGAGGGTTGATACCGGAGAGGTAACATGCAGCGCACAGCACGCCGGACCGGATGGACGATTGCCGGGCTCGTGCTGCTTTTCGTGCTGATCCAGGGCTTTGTCTGGCACTCCGTATCGCGCGGCACACTTGGCCTGTCCGGCAACCCGTCTGCCATTGAACGGCTTGTCGGGCCACGCGCCAGTCTTTTCGCCCTGTTCGCCCATATGGTGTCGGGTGCGCTTGTGACCTTGCTGTCTGTCATCCAACTGGCTGGTCCGATCCGACAACGCTGGCCGCGCGTTCACCGCATGTCGGGCCGCGTTCTGGCCGTGATGGCGTTGCTGACAGGTGTCGGCGGTCTGATCTACGTCGCTCTGAGTGGCACAGTTGGTGGGCCGCTTATGTCGATGGGGTTCGGGGTCTACGGTGTGCTGATGATCACTGCTGCGATCCAAACGCCCCGCCTGGCCATGGCCCGCGACTACGCGCGCCACAGGCGCTGGGGTTTGCGCCTGATCGTTTTGGGCTTGGGGTCCTGGTTGTACCGTCTGCACTACGGCCTTTGGTACGGGATCACCTGCACGATAGGAGAGCAAACCTGCGGCCTTGCTGCCGAACCGGACTTTTCCGGGCTGTTCGACCAGATTCAGGTCTTTGCCTTCTACGCCCCCTACCTGCTTGCGCTCGAATGGTGGCTGCGCCGCGCGCCAGCTCCAATCAGAACGTGATATCCGCCGCAACGCGCAGATCGCGCAGGGGCCGCACAATATCTATGGATTTCTGATAAAGCGGATGCGCCTTGTACGCCTGCAATGCGCGCTTGTCTTTGAACTCGGCATAGACAACCACATCAACCTCATCCGAAAGAGCATCGTTATGGGTGTTCTTCCGAACCGAGATCACATCGGCATGCGGGTTGGCTTCCAGAATGGATAGGCCATCAAACACACGGTCCACGTCCTTGCGCTCCTTCGCCCGGAAAAACACAACATGTCTCAGTCGATGCGCGTCAGGCATAGCAATCCAGCCCCTATCTTGGCGAAGGCGCAACGCCTTCTTGCCCGATATGGTGCAAGACTAGCGCCCTTTGAAGAGGCCACCCAAAATGCCGCGGACCATGCGCCGCCCCGTGGTGCCGGTCAGCTCCTTCACAACCATCTTGGTCATCGCCTCGCCAAAACTGGCCCCCCGGCGTGTGGACCGCGATGTTGAGCGTGTAACCCGCGCGCCAGAGTACCGGCGACCCGCATTGAACTCACGCAGGACAGGTTCCAGCTCTTCAGCCTTCTCCTCTGCGTCGGCCGCCTCTTTGGCTGCCGTATCCGCACGTGCCTTGAGAATTTCAAAGGCGGATTCACGGTCCATCGGCTCATCATACTTGCCTGCCATATCGCTGGCCGCCAGATGGGCAGCGCGCTCACCATTGGTAATCGGTCCAAGTTGCGATGACGGCGGCCGGATCAACGTGCGTTCGACAATCCCCGGAACCCCCTTCTTTTGCAGCATCGAGGTCACGGCCTCACCCACCCCGACCTCGCGAATGGCCTCTTCGGTCTCAAACCTTGGGTTTTCACGGTAGGTTTCTGCCGCCATCCGCAACTCCTTGCGGTCCTTCGCGGTAAAGGCGCGCAACGCATGTTGAAAGCGATTGCCCAATTGGCCAAGGATGTCCTCGGGTACATCAGCAGGGTTCTGGGTGATGAAATACACACCAACCCCCTTGGACCGGATCAGTCGCGCCACCTGTTCCACCTTGTCGACCAACGCTTTGGGCGCGTCCTCAAACAGCAGATGCGCTTCGTCAAAGAAGAACACGAGCTTAGGTTTGTCGGGGTCACCCACTTCGGGCAGTTCCTCGAACAGCTCGGACAGCAGCCATAGCAGGAAGGTGGCATAGAGTTTCGGCGCCCCCATCAACTGATCCGCGGCAAGAATGTTCACCATCCCCTTGCCGGAAGCGTCCGTGCGCATCAGGTCTGACAGTTCCAACGCTGGCTCACCGAACAATTGGCTCGCCCCCTGGTTCTCCAGCACCAGCAAGCGCCTCTGGATCGCCCCAATGGATTGGGACGACACATTGCCATAGCGCAGGCTGAGGTCCTTGGCGTTCTCGCCGACCCAAACCAGAAGCGCCTGAAGGTCTTTCAGGTCCAAGAGCGGCATGCCTTCTTCGTCTGCAAGACGGAAGGCAATGTTCAGAATGCCCTCTTGCGCTTCGGTCAATTCAAGCAACTGCGCCAGCAACAACGGCCCCATCTCGGACACCGTTGTACGTACCGGGTGACCTTGTTGACCGAACATGTCCCAGAACGTCACCGGGCAGGCATGGTACGTGTAGTCGGTGAAACCGATCTTCTCAGCCCGCTCCGTGAAAGGACCATGCAGCTTGTGATCAGCTGTGCCTGACTTGGCCAGCCCCGACAAATCACCTTTGACATCTGACAGAAACACCGGAACCCCCGCATTCGAGAAACCTTCGGCCAAAATCTGGAGCGTGACGGTCTTGCCCGTTCCAGTTGCGCCGGCAACAAGCCCATGTCGATTGGCGTATTTCAGCGTCAGCCCTTGCTTCTCAGCATAGTCTACGCCGCCTCCACCGATAAAAAGACTGTCACTCATTGCTGTTAACCTTTTGTCCATTGGGCCTGCCGCGCCGACCATACAAAGTTAACACTTGGGTGCCATAGTGTTTTTGTTCTCGTCGAGATGTCCTCCCGGCGCTGAACACTTCCTCCCTGTCAGACTGGGCCGCGCTTCGTGCGCGGCCTTTTTTTCTCAACTAAACCGAACGGTTTAGATATTGATTTCACGGTCTTTTTATTTTCCGACATTCACTGTTGACCGTTGCGCGGCGCTCTCGTAACTTCCCGCGCATAAGTCGGCCAGTCCGACGGGGAGAGAAGAGATTGGAAAAGGGGGCTTTGGGGTCCCCTTTTTTGCTGTTTAATGCCGGTCACGAAAACTTTGCCCTTTACCCCTGACACCGCCTTTGGTCCGTGTTAGCAGTCAGGCAAATGCAACAAGAGCGGAATTGACATGCGCACTTCACTGATTGCCCTCTCCGTGGCCCTTTTGCTGCCACTTGGCGCCATGGCCCAGTCCACGGACACGACAACAGAAGGTACGGCCACAGAAGACGCGGCACCTGAAAACACAGACGAAGCACCGACTGTTGGAAATGCCATCGAAGACCAGTTGAGCCTCGGCGAAGATGCGTCGTCGCCACAGGTTGGTCAGACCTACACCAAGGAAACCAACGGAGACTGGGAACTGCGCTGCATCAAGGCAGAAGAAGGTGAAGAGCCTTGCCAGATGTACCAACTGCTGTCGGATGACGAAGGCACTCCGGTCGCAGAGGTTTCGATCTTCCGCCTGCCCGAAGGTGGTCGCGCTGTTGCGGGTGCCACAATCATCGTCCCGCTTGAAACATCCCTGCCCCAACAGCTGACAATGGAAGTCGACGGCGGGCAAGCGCGCCGGTACCCATATGCGTTCTGCAACCCGATCGGGTGCTATTCACGCGTTGGCCTGGTGGCCGAGGAAGTGGCACAGTTCCGGCGTGGTGCAAATGCAAAGCTGACAATCGTACCGGCGCTGGCTCCCGATCAGAAAGTCGAACTAACTATGTCGCTCAAAGGGTTTACAGCCTCTTTCGACAAGACATCGATCGCTCAATTCTGAAGACAGTACACAACCGGACAGAAAAGGCCGCCCTTTCGGGTGGCCTTTATATTTTGCGCAGGGCCAATACCGCGTTCATACCGCCAAAGGCAAAGGCGTTGGACAGGACAACATCAACCTGAGCCTCTCGCGCTTCGTTCGGAACAACGTCAAGCGCACATTCGGGATCAGGTTCTTCATAGCCAATCGTGGGTGCAATCACACCGTCGCGCAGGGCCATGATGCACGCCAGCAGCTCCACCGCTCCGGTGCCGCCAATCAGATGCCCGTGCATCGATTTGGTGGATGAAATCATCAGCTTGTCAGCATGCGGCCCAAACACGTCGGCAACAGCAGCGCATTCCGTTTTGTCGTTGGCGGCAGTGCCTGTCCCGTGGGCATTTATGTAACCGACCTCATCCGCGTTGACGCCAGCATCCGCCAGCGCACCGGACATAGCACGCGCTGCACCGTTTTTGGACGGCATCACGATGTCCGCCGCATCCGACGACATGGCAAAGCCTGCAACCTCGCACAGAATTTCTGCCCCACGTGCCCGCGCATGTTCATATTCCTCGAACACGAAAACGCCCGCGCCCTCGCCCTGCACCATCCCATTGCGATTGGCTGAAAAGGGGCGGCAGGCATCCCTGGACATTACACGCAGCCCTTCCCAAGCCTTGACGCCACCAAAGCACAACATGCTTTCCGACCCGCCCGTGATCATGACCGGAGCCATGCCGGTCCGCACCATCTGAAAGGCTTGCGCCATGGCGTGGTTGGAGGACGCGCATGCCGTTGCGACGGTAAAGGACGGCCCCTTGAGGTTCCATTCCATCGACACGTGGCTGGCCGCTGCATTGTTCATCAGCTTCGGCACGACAAAGGGATGAACGCGGTTCTTTCCCTCTTCATAAACAAGACGGTAGTTCTGGTCCCAAGTGCTGACGCCACCCGCAGCCGTGCCCAAAATGACACCGGATCTGGCGGCTTCATCGCCTGAAAACGTCAGTCCCGCCTGCTCGATCGCTTCCTTGGCAGCAGCCAGAGTGAACTGCGTGAACCGATCGTAAAGGCTCATCTGCTGGCGGTTATAGCGCCCGTCGGCTTCGAACCCACGGACCTGGCCACCAATCTGGATGGCCAGCCGATCCACGTCCTGAAAATCCAGCTCACCAATGCCGCATTTCCCCTCGCGCATTGCGGCAAGTGTTTCGGAGACATCATGCCCCAGGGCATTCACAGTGCCCGCGCCGGTAATCACAACACGGCGCATCAGGTTTTCTGTTCGGAAACCAGCCGTTCAATGCCGGTAATGATCGACTGAACGTTCGATATATCGAAATCGCTCGCCTTTGGTTCGTTAGCGTTGAAAGGGACTTGGATGTCGAACTCTTCCTCAATGGCGAAAATGCTTTCCACCAGGCCAAGGCTGTCTATCCCAAGATCTTCCAGCGTGTTCTCCGGCGCCACATCGCTCCGCTCAAGCATCGCCTGCTCTGCAACGATCTCGATCACCCTGTCCTTGATACTCATGACAGCCGCCCCCTTGCCTGACTTGAGGTTGATTTAGTCATTGGCGTTGGACTTGAAAACCGCTTTCTTCAACTCCGCAACGTCGCGAAGAACGCGGGTCAGTCGCCGTGTGTTCTTGAATATGTCCAGGTTGGTTTTCATCTCGGTGGCGGGATAACCCATCATGACCTTTCCATCACGCACGGAACTCAACACCTTGCTAGCGGCAGCCAACACCACGTTGTTTCCGATTGTAAGGTTATCGGACACGCCAACCTGTCCCGCCATGACAACGAAGTTGCCCACCGTCACCGAACCGGCAAGGCCAACACAACCGCACAGCAGGTTGTCTTCGCCGATGACACAGTTGTGGCCGATGTGAACAAGGTTGTCGATCTTGGTTCGATCTCCGACTATTGTGGGACGGATCGTGCCATTGTCGATGACAGTATTACTGCCCACTTCCACATCGTCGCCAATGAAAACTGCGCCAAGGCTAGCGATGCGTGCCCACGGTTGCCCGGAGGCTTCGCCCTGATCGCCCAGGGACTCCCTGACGGCCTCCACACCGCTCTTTTCCGGAGTGACAAAGGAAAACCCGTCGCCACCAATTCGAACGCCCGGCTGAGCGATGAAATTGGCACCAATACGTACACCCGCGCCGATGCTGACATGTTCACGCAAATACGCGTTCGGGCCAAGAGACGCACGCCAACCGACAAAGCACAAAGGACCTATGATCGACTCATCACCGATCTCCGCGTCAGGGCCGACTACGGCACCCGCTGCAATGGTGACATCGTCACCGATCCGTGCCGTTGGATCTACAACCGCACTGGGATGAATGCCCGATCCAAACCCCTGCCCCGGATCAGCCATGGTGGTCAGCTGCGACATGGCAAACCGTGGACGTTGAGGCAGAACGGCCGCGTTCAGGCCCAATTCTTCCCAATCGGCTCCATCCCACAGCAGGGCCGCCTTGGCTGCGCCCGCCGCAATAGAACCTGCATACTTGGCGTTGCTGGCAAGGGCCAAATCCTCTGGCCCCGCCTGACCGGGCTCTGACAGGCCCGTCACCACCATGCTGGTATCACCAACCGCCTCCGCCTCCAGTGCATCGGCAATCTCGGCAATGGTGTAACGCATGGCGGTCCCCTTTGGCTGCAGCCTCAGGGGCAGGATTTACCCCTGAACCGCGCGCAGGGCCACCCCTGCATTCGCAAGCGCGTTCCAGATCTTGGCGTCACGGCCATAGATATCGCGGCGGTACTGGGTGTGCCCCTTCGCAGTGCTAAAGGCCGTGCGGTAAATCAGGTGCACTGGCACCGGCGCCTTCAGATCCACGCGCGTTTCTCGACCCGTCGCCAGAACCGACTGGAAGTACTTTTCTGGCTGCGCTTCCTGCTTGGCCAGCAAAGCGTAGGCAAAGTCGAAGGGATCAGCCAGACGCACACAGCCATGGCTGTAGGCACGCACTTCTCGGCCAAACAGGTTCTTGGCCGGGGTGTCATGCAGATAGATGTTGTGCACATTCGGGAACATGAACTTCACCAGACCCAGCGCATTGCCCTTGCTAGGCGGCTGACGCATGGCGAATGGGAATGTCTTGGCCGTGTACTGAGAGAAGTTGACCGCACCGCGATTGACCTTTCGGCCACGGCTGTCGGTGATCTCGATATGGCGCACGGCGTTGCGATTGGCCTTGAGCGCCGGCAGGTACTCCTTGGTCACGATCGAACGCGGCACGTACCAGCTGGGGTTGATGACCATGAACTCCATCACGTCCGAGAATTCAGGCGTGGGACGATCATCCTTGTTGGCACCAACCACCGAACGGGTTTCGAATGTCACCTTGCCACCATCGATGATCTTGGCGGTGAAGTCTGGGATGTTGACCAGGATGTGACGTTTGCCGCGCTCCTGATTGACCCACCGCTCCCGCTCCATCGCAACCATGATGGATTGCAGGCGCTGCTGCACAGATGTGTTCAGCTCTGTCATGGTACCCTGACCGGCCACGCCGTCAGCGACCAGGCCATGCGCCAACTGGAATTGCTGCACAGCCGATTGGATGCTCGCATCATAGGTCTGCGTGTTGGTACGCTTCAGAAACCCCATGGCAATCAGGCGATTGCGCATGATGGCGACGGCATCGCCCGTCTGACCAGGCTTCAGAGAGTTCACGGGCACCTTCTGACCCCAGCCACCCTTGGCCAGCAGCCGCTCCATGCGCAGCTTCTCTTTCATGAGGGCGTTGTATTCCATCGTCTTCGGCGCCAGCGCCTTGAAGAAGCCGGACGGTGAGGATTTGGAGAAGTTCACCAGATACGAAGTGCGATCCCGATATGGCACCTGCCGCACGATGGCGCGATCCACGCGCGAAGGGACCAAAACACCGGTCTGCAGGTCACGCGCATATTGCAGGAAGGTGCGGCTCATCTCGACTTCGACCAGACCGCGATCACGCTGTGTCTTGGCCGCCTTCATCTTGGCCTGAAGGCCTGCCGCATCATAGCGCGCAGCGGGCAGACCGTGATTGTCAGCATTGGACAACGCCTTGAACAATGCTGCGCGACGCTGGCGCTCGCGGCCAGTCCGTCCTGTCCACAGGCTGCCGTAGGCGTTCGCCTTGTAGAATTCGGCGATGTCCGCGTCCCGCGCTGCTGCCTCGGCCACGGCCTGCTTGAAGGCCGTCACCTCAGCCGAAGCTGTCTGCGGTACGACAGTTAGAAACGCTGCCGCCGTCATGGCCAGCGCCATCATCCAAATTCGAGAAAAAATCACCGTCACGTTGCACCTATTATTCTTGTACGCCAATTGATTTGGGTTATCCCAAAGCGTCGCGCGCCCTGTCTATTCACATTGCCGGTAGAGCAGCAAGAAGCACCTGCATGATGCGCGCCTGCATCGCTCTGGGGCGTCTGCGCCACAATGGTCAGAGTTTGCGCAAAAATCTGCCCAAATGACTTGCGACCGTTACATGACCCGATTCAGCACTTGGTAAACGAATCAAGCTATGCAATACAAATGTTGCATCTGGGGATGAGATAGCAAACTCCGTGTAACATCACGGACAGGCAGGCGTACGGGACGCGCAGTGACATGACAAAAAATACCTCTACGGGCATGACCCGCCGGGCAGTACTTGGTGCATTCGCAGCGACGGCGATCACGGCGGCACCGACTTTCTCAAACGCAGCAGGATTTCTTCGAGGCGCTGGCGATATTCGTCGCCTTCGGATGTATTCCGGTCGCACCGGTGAACGGATCGACATGATCTACTGGATTGAAGGTCACTACATCAAGGACGCGGTCAAAGAAGTGAACTACTTCATGCGTGACTGGCGGACGGATGACGTGAAATCCATGGATTTGCGCAATGTTGATATCATGGCGGCAGCGCACAACCTGCTCAACGTCGATGAACCCTACATGCTTCTCTCGGGCTACCGCAGCCCGAAGACAAACGCCATGTTGCGCTCGCGCAGCCGAGGTGTGGCCAAGAATTCTCTACACATGAAAGGTCAGGCCGCCGACTTGCGCCTATCGACCCGCTCGGTGAGCCAGATGGCTCGTGCCGCACAGGCATGCCGCGGTGGCGGCGTTGGCAAATACTCCGGCTCGAACTTCGTGCACATGGATTGCGGTGTTGTGCGATCCTGGGGCGGATAAACCTGCACGATCGCAGCTCGAAGTAAGGCGCCATAGGCGCCTTTTTTCGTTTCAGAGAAACGATGTTTTTTACCGCCGTAATCCATGCAGCGCCATCGGCAAGAATTTGGTCAATCCCTGTGCTCAAACGCGGCAAGAATGCGCGATCTTCTGCCAGAACAGACATGAAACTGTGACAGAACGGCATTACGCGCCTAACGTGAACAACAGAACAACTCCCGGGGGATCCAAATGACACATCTCATTTCACGCCGTACGTTCCTGGCCACCACAGCCACCTTCGCGGCCATGCACCCGTTCTCCTTGCGCGCCAGCACCAATCAGGCGCACCTGCGCATCATGGAAACCACAGACCTGCACGTGCACGTCTTTCCTTACGACTATTACGCCGACAAACCTCGCGACACGGTTGGCCTATCGCGCACGGCCTCGATCATCGAAAGCATCCGGGCCGAGGCCACGAACTCCATGCTCATCGACAATGGCGACTTCCTGCAGGGCAACCCGATGGGCGACTACATCGCCTATGAACGGGGCATGAAGGAAGGGGACAGCCACCCGATCATCACTGCCATGAACACCGTCGGCTTCGACGCGGCCACCTTGGGCAACCACGAATTCAACTACGGGCTCGATTTCCTGATGAAGTCGCTCGCAGGCGCCGACTTCCCCGTGGTCTGCGCCAACGTGTCCAAGGAACAAGGCGCGGACGCCGCAGCGGATACCACGCTAGTGCCTCCCTTCGTCATCCTGGACCGAACGGTTACGGATGGTTCGGGTGAAACGCATCCGATCAAGGTTGGCCTCATCGGCTTCGTCCCACCGCAGATCATGAACTGGGATCGCCGCCACCTCGAAGGCAACGTGCAGGCCCGCGACATCGTAGACACCGCTAAAACCCTCGTACCGCTGATGAAAGAACAAGGCGCCGATATCATCATCGCGCTCAGCCACTCCGGCATCGGGGCCGCAGACCACAGCGACGGGATGGAGAACGCCTCCGTCCCCCTCGCCGCCGTGGACGGAATCGACGCGATCCTCACGGGCCACCACCACCAGGTCTTCCCCTCGCCCACCTATGCCGACATGCCCGCCGTCGACGTGGCAAACGGCACGATCCATGGCAAGCCAGCAGCCATGGGCGGCTTCTGGGGCTCGCATCTGGGTGTCATCGACTTGATGCTGGAACGCGATGGCTCCAGCTGGCGCATCACCGGCCACGGGTCCGAAGCACGGCCAATCTCGAAACGGAACGAAGACCGATCTGTCACCGCACTCGTCGAAGACCACCAACCGGTCCTCGATAGCGTCCAAGCCGACCACGACGCTACGCTGGCTTATGTCCGCCGCGCCGTGGGCAAGACCGACGCACCGCTGCACAGCTACTTCGCGCTCGTGGCGGATGACCCCTCGGTCCAGATCGTGTCGATTGCCCAAAGCTGGTACATCGCCCAGATGATGCAGGGCACCGAGTACGAAGGCCTGCCGATCCTCTCTGCCGCCGCCCCGTTCAAGGCAGGTGGTCGTGGAGGCCCCGAATACTTCACAGATGTGCCCAAGGGCGATGTCGCGATCAAGAACGTGTCCGACCTCTACCTCTACCCCAACACCGCCCGCGCCGTGCTGGTCTCTGGGGCCGAGGTCAAGGATTGGCTAGAACGCTCCGCCGGCATGTTCAACCAAGTGGAACCCGGCAGCACCGACGCGCCGCTCCTGAACCCCGACTTCCCAAGCTACAATTTCGACGTGATGGACGGCGTGACCTACCAGATCGACCTCAGCCAACCGTCCAAATTCGATCCCAAGGGCGAATTGCTCAATGCGGACGCCAACCGCATCGTTGACCTGAAATTCAACGGTGAACCTATTGATTCTGAAGCGCAATTCATCATCGCAACGAACAACTACCGCGCGGGCGGCGGCGGTAACTTCCCCGGAGCCAAGGGCGACACGATTGTCTTTGAAGCCCCCGACACAAACCGCGACGTGATCGTGCGCTACATCGTCGAACAAGGCACAATCAGCCCCCGCGCCGACGCCAATTGGTCCTTTGCACCTCTCGACGGCACATCGGTCCTGTTCGAAACGGGCCCCAAGGCGCAGGACTATATCGACGATGTCAAAGGGGTGACAATCGAACCTGCAGGAGACGGCCCCGACGGTTTTGCACAGTTCCGCATCTCACTTTGACGTGCAGGGCGCAGGGCACCTGCGCCTTACGATTTTGCAATTGCAGGGCGCGGATGGCACCGCTATACCGCGCCCCAGTGGACCATTAGCTCAGCTGGATAGAGCGCTGCCCTCCGAAGGCAGAGGCCAGAGGTTCGAATCCTCTATGGTCCGCCATCTCCCACACACTGATCGCGTGCATCGCACTAACCACTTCCGATTGCATCGACTTTAAAGGTGATCAACCTCAGCCAATCCCGGACTAACCTCTGCCATGATCCAGCGCCTGTGCCGGGGACATCCGTTGCGCTTTGCGATAGTCCAGTACAAACAGCAAAGCCGACGACGCAATAGCAATCACCGCACCAATCATCGCAACACCTTGATAGTCGGTCACGCTCGTCCCAACCGCAAAAATCGCAGACGCAATGATCGCGCCGCCAAAATGATTGACGGACAACAGCGAACTTCCGGCCCCTGCCCGGTCTGCAACAAGGTTCTGCACATACCCAATGGGAATAGACAGGATGATGCCCGCACCAATCCCCGCTGGCAGCACCAGCCACCACGCAAACCCAATAGACGGCATAAGACCCAAGACAGCGAGAAAGCCACCATAAATCACAACACCGATCAGGATAAGAAACGAGGCTGAAACCACACGCAAAAACCGAACCGTCAGCATCATGACGGGAATTTCGATGAAGGCGACGAGGCCCGCAAAGACGGCGACGTCGGATTCGACACCGCCAAGGTTGTTGAGGATCAGCAGCCCCAGCAGAATATTGTACAGCCCATTGGTGGCCGAGATTACGCAGATCAGAACCATGCGCAGCAACAGGCCCGGCTCTGTCAGCTCCGACAAAGACGCCAACAACCCCTTGCCGGATTTCACGGTCTGCGACACCGTATGGTCCCGGCGCCACAACGTCAGGACGGCGGCAAGCGCCAGGACATTTGCAAAAGCGACTACAGCATAGGCCGCGAGCACATCGACACCCTTTACGAGGGCATACCCCCATACTACGGGTGTCAGTGCAAATGCGCCGGAAAACGTCGCCCGGGACAGCGTGGCCGCATAAGAACGATCAAGCTTCGGGTTCTCATTGGCCGCCACAACAGAGATTGCGAAATATTGGGTGAACGCCGTCGCTCCGACGGGAAACAGCACGACATGCACCAGCAAGAAAGCAATCTTCGAAGGCACGAAAAACATCAACAGCCCGGCTGCAGCGCCAACTGCCAATGCGGCCAGCAACGCTTCGCGAAATCGTCCTGTCTGGTCCGTGTAGATGCCCACCAGTATGGACGCGACGACACTGAAAAACGCCCCACCCGTCACGATCAGAGCGTAGGCTGCATCGGAAAAACCAATCTCCTCGATCCCAATGATCGACTGGAACGGGCCAACCGTTGCCGCGCCAACGCCCATAAGGATCAAGCCAACCAGCGCCACTTGAAGCAGTCTGTCGGTCAGCGCTGTCTTGATCATTGATGAGTTCCAGACTGAGCAGTGGGGAGATCACGCAAAGGAATATGCGCCTGCCCCTCTATATGACGCGCAATCACAGATGGAAACGACGCGACGCACATGCTTGTGCCGAACCGCCGCCCGGCTTCGGCCAGCAGCATCGCTCTCGGCTGGTTAACTTTGATAGAACGCAGCGCGCGCGCCTCAAGCCCCTGATTTACGGACGCTTTCACAAGTCGCTCAACAACTCGCAAATCGACCGAACGCCTTGTCCCCGCGGGGACAGATCACGCAAACAGGTCGTGTGCCAACTCCAAAGCGTCCACGAGCACGTCCACCTCTTCCTTGGTGTTGTACATGCCAAAGGACGCCCGACAGGTGGCGTTCAGCCCCATGTGCTCCATCAACGGGCCCACACAATGCTGTCCCGCCCGCACCGCGACACCCTTTTTGTCGAGGATGGTCGAGATATCATGGGCGTGCCCAGCCCCGTCCAAAGTGAACGAGAAAATGGCGCCCTTATCCGGGGTCGTCCCCTGTACCTGCAGCCAGTTGAGCCCGCCCAACTTCTCCACCGTGTAGTCACGCAACGAATCCTCATGCGCAGCGATGGCCTCCATCCCGTGACCCATCATGTAATCCAGCGCGACCCCAAGCCCGATCATCTGCACGATACCCGGCGTGCCCGCCTCAAACTTATGGGGCGGATCGTTGTAGATCACACCGTCCTTGCTGACCTCCTTGATCATGTCACCACCGCCGATGAACGGGCGCATCTCGGCCATGCGTTCAGCTTTGCAGTAGATGGCGCCGGATCCCGACGGACCATAGAGCTTGTGACCGGTGATCGCGTAGAAATCCGCACCCAGATCCCGCACATCAACCGGCATGTGCACGGCCGCTTGTGAGCCGTCGACCAGCACGGGCACGCCCTTGGCACGGGCCCCTTCACAGATCGTTTTCACATCCACCTTGGTGCCCAAAACGTTGGACATGTGGGTGACGGCCACCAGCTTGGTCTTGGGTCCAATCGCATCAATGACCTTCTGAGGATCAAGCGCACCGGTGGCGTCCACATCCACCCATTTCAAAACGACACCTTGCCGTTCGCGCAGGTAGTGCCAGGGTACGATATTGGCGTGGTGTTCCATCACGGACAGCACAATCTCGTCGCCGGCCTCCATCCGTGGCATGGCCCACCCATAGGCCACCATGTTGATGCCTTCGGTTGTGCCCGAGTTCATCACGATCTCATCCTCGGAGCCTGCATTCAGGAAACGCGCCAACTTGCCTCGGACGCCTTCATAATTTTCGGTCGCGAGATTAGAAAGGAAATGCAAGCCTCTGTGAACATTTGCATATTCCTCGGAATACGCTTTGGAAATGGCGTCAATCACGACCTGCGGCTTCTGAGCCGATGCGCCACTGTCCAGATAAACCAGCGGCTTGCCATTCACCTCACGGCCGAGAATGGGAAAATCCGCCCGGATGGCGTTCACATCATACATTCGCAAGTCCTCCTGCCGTCACGCCGGTCAACGTAACAAGCATCATCATTCCAACAAACAGGCCTGCCAGCACGATGATAAGCAGGCCAAAGGCACGAAACAGCGAGTCAAAGCGCAAGGCCGCGCTGACAAAATGCAATAAAAGCCAAAAGGCGACGATGGCAACAACCAGCGCCACAAGGCCCGCGATGCCCGGCACGATCAAGCTCAGCACAAGCACAAGCGCCTGTGCAGCCGCACGCAGGGCCTGCAACCAGGTCAGCAGCGCCAGCATGTCGGTGAGTTCACCATGTCCGCCAAGGGCCCGTCCGGCCCAGACAAGCCCGTGCACCATGACCAGAAGCCCGCCCGCGATCATCGCAAACAGCGCAAAGGGCCGTTCAAGCAGGGCCAGAAGCGGTATCGCCGCCCGTGCGGCAGGATCAATCGAACCCGGGGCAAGCACCACGGGCGCGGAGGCCAAAATCGCATTGACCGCTGCCACGGCAAATAGCGCAAAATACAGGGTCTGCCGGTCCAGATGCCACCCGATGATCCGCTGTGCTACCTCCTTGGGATTGCGCAGCGTGTCGACCGCCAGGTCCGCGACGGCGTTCACGCTGCTCGCTCCTGCGCGATGGATCCACCGATCCAAAACCACATGAACACCACGAACCAGATTAGGCCAACCACCTGCAGCTCGATACCCGGACCGATGAAGCCCGCGATCAGACCATGCAGCAGGATCAACGGCGATGATGCAAGCAGCGCCCAAAACAGTGCCAGCCGCGCACCATAAGGCGTGCCCTGCCCGCGCAAAATATATCCAACACCCCGCGCAGCAAAAGCGATCATGTAGAACAAAAGTGGTGCCACAAAAATCCACGCCAGAAGCGATGCGCCCATCAGCATGTTCAGATCCTGACCGGTCAAATGCGCCTCTCGGGCCAGTCGCGGCAGTTGCGCGATGAAGACCAGGGCACATGACGCCATGAGATAGGCCAGCGCACGATCTTCGCGTTGGCCAAGCTCAAGCAGGCGCCGTATGACGCGCCCTGGACCACGATACGTGGCCGAAATGTTCCGCGTGATGGCCATCTTAGCCCCGGTGACGCTCCAGCCAGCCTTGCAGGCGTTCAACCAATGCGTCGCGCAAAACTTCGTCCTCGATCTCTTCCACCGCCTCGGCGAGGAAGGCCAACGTCAACAGATCTGTTGCGATCTCAGCCGGGACACCGCGCGAGCGCAGGTAGAACAACGCATCTTCATCAATGGCACCAGACGTGGACCCGTGGGAACAGGCCACATCGTCGGCATAGATTTCAAGCTCGGGCTTGGCGAGGAACTGGCTGTCATCATCCAGCAAAAGCGACTGGCTGATCTGATAACCGTCTGTTTTCTGGGCCCCTTCCTTGACCAGGATCTTGCCCTGGAACACACCGACAGCACCGTTGCGCAGCACCTTCTTGAACACCTGGCGGCTTTCGCAGCGCAGCGCGTCATGGGTGACAAACACCGTGTCGTCGTGGTGGAAATCGCCATCGCCCACGCAGGCGCCGGCCACATGCGCCACCGCATCGTCACCGGTGATATCGATCACGCATTCGTTGCGGGTCAGGCGACCATTCACGGTCAGCGTGAACGACTTGAACACGGATTCGGCGCCCAACCGCGTAAAGATATGCGTGGCTGCGCGGCGTTCGTGGTCCCGCCCCTGCGCACGTACATGATGGAAGGTCGCGCCATCGGCCACATCCACTTCCATTACCTTATTGAAACGTGCAGCGGCCGGGCCGGTTTCGAGCAAGGTCACCTCGGCACCCGGATCAAGCTTGATCACGTGGTGCAAGATCGCGTCCGACGTTTCGTTTTCATGCAAGTAGATGAAATTGATAGGTTTTTCAGCCTTGCCCGTGACATGAATCAACACGCCATCGGTGGCATAGGCCGTGTTCAACGCTGCCAACGGCCTTGGCACGTAGTGACCGTTCCCCTCAAGCGCACCGTAAAGGTCGGACGCCCAGTGAATATCTGCGCTTTCGGCCAGCCGGTCGATGCGTACACCAGACAAGGTCAGATCATCAGACTGATCGGCGTCGAATACACCATCGACAAACACGATCTTGAGCCGGTCAAGGTCGCCAAACAACGGCCCCTCTTCGTTGTGGAACAGCGCGGCGACGGGGGCTGTGGGCTGCACAAGGCTGTCCGGCCGTGTAAACTTCCAATACTCGTCGCGCCGTCCGGGCAGACCCATTTCACGCACACGGGCCAAGGCCGCCTTGCGTGCGGCATCTGCCCAGCCGTTTTGCGGCATGGTCAGGGTGTCCAACCGATCCTCGGTCGGGTTCAATTTTGGTGCGGGTTCAGCCATTATGCCACCTCGGCCAGGATGTCGGCGTAGCCGTTGTTTTCAACTTCAAGCGCCAGCTCGGGGCCACCGGTTTTTACGATCTTGCCGTCTGCCATGATGTGCACAACGTCCGGTTTGATGTGATCGAGCAGACGCTGGTAGTGCGTGATCACCAGGAACCCGCGCCCTTCGTTGCGCAGCGCGTTCACGCCTTCGGCGACCAGCTTCATCGCGTCGACATCAAGGCCGGAATCGGTTTCATCCAAGATGCACATCTTGGGCTCCAGCATCGCCATCTGCATGATTTCATTGCGTTTTTTCTCACCGCCCGAGAATCCAACATTGACGGGACGCTTGAGCATATCCGCGTCGATTTTCAGGGCCTTGGCACGTTCACGGATGACCTTCAGGAAGTCAGCGGCGCTCATTTCATCTTCGCCGCGCGCTTTGCGTTGCGCGTTCACAGCCGTGCGAAGAAAGGTCATGTTGCCGACGCCAGGAATTTCGACCGGGTATTGGAAGGCCAGGAACAGGCCCGCCGCGGCGCGTTCTTCCGGTTCCATCTCGAGCAGGTCTTCATCATCCAGCGTGGCTTCTCCGCTCGTGACTTCGTAGCCGTCGCGGCCCGACAGAACATAAGACAGGGTGGATTTGCCCGAGCCGTTTGGCCCCATGATCGCGTGCACCTTGCCTGCTTCGACCGTGAGGTCGACGCCTTTCAGAATCTGCTTGTCTTCTTCTTCAAGTTGCACATGCAAGTCTTTGATGTTCAGCATTTTTCTTTTCCTCGTCTCGCGCCTGTCGCGCGCTATTGCAGAATGACAGCAGTGCCCGAAACACTGACCATCAACATTGAGTCCCCAACGACCTCGTAGTCGAGGTCTATTCCGATGACGGCGTTCGCGCCGAGCGCTGCCGCACGTTGTTCCAGTTCCGCCATCGCCATATCGCGTGCGTCCTGAAGTTTGGATTCATATGCGCCGGCTCGACCGCCAACGATGTCCCTGACGCCGGCAAAGAAATCGCGGACAATATTGGCCCCCATGATCGCCTCGCCCACGACAATGCCGCGGTAGTCGGTGACCTTGCGGCCTTCGACCGTGTTTGTCGTGGTCAGGATCATCTTGCGCCCTTCAGTCATTTCCATGTGGCTGACTGCAGTCTCGGCACAGACCGTCACCGGCACGGGCACACCGCAGAATTGTGACGAACCGAAGTGTCAGCGCGCCCCAGCAGATGAAGAGGACAAGCCCCATCAGGATCTCGAACCGTTCGGCGTATTTCGCGATGAACCAGCCGTCTTCGACCATCTCGGCAACAATTTCGTCATGCGCGATAGACAGCATGAACACGATCAGGTGGCCAAGGATCACCAAGGTGAGTTCGCGCGTTTCCGGCAAGAGCCGACCGGGGTGTCCGAACCGAACCTGCAGGCCGCTTGGCTTGCGTGGTGTATCAGGTGCCATCGAATTACCCTCCCTGCACAAGCGCAGTCTGCTGCCGAACACGGACCTGTCCATCGGTGGCGTCTACGCAGGGCGCTGTTGTTTTGCAGTTCATTCCACATCCTCCGACGTAGCGCGGGCGAACAACCGTTGGGTTCCCATGGCCACCGCAACAGACAACATCAGAAGCGCAAGCCACACCCAGAAGGACGTCAGCGCTCCCGGCGCAAGTGACGCAGCCACAATCATTCCACCGATCACGGTGATGACAAAGGCCAGCCCGCCCTGCTGCGTGCCGTCCAGGTTAGAGACCACGTGACGTTTGATCCTGGCTTCGGATTGCTGTGTGTTGGACAGATCTGTCATCGATCCGCCCCGGCAAAAAGAAAGAACGCCGCCCCGATTGCGCCACCTGTCATGGCCCCGCCGATGGCGAGCGCCGACGCGAAGTCAGGCAGCAACATCGCACCCACGCCACCGCCGATTGCCGCGCCCCCAAGGACGGACAAGGCCATGATCGCAAAGGCGGACCGGGATTCCTTCTGTTCAGACATGGATCAGCCCACCGATCCTTCCAGCGAAATGGCAACCAGCTGCTGCGCTTCCATGGCGAACTCCATGGGCAACGCCTGCAGCACGTCCTTGCAGAAGCCGTTGACCACAAGGGCCACCGCCTCTTCCTCGTCCATGCCACGGCTGCGGCAGTAGAACAGTTGGTCGTCGTCCACCTTGGACGTCGTCGCCTCGTGTTCGACACGGGAAGAGTTGTTCTTCACCTCTATATACGGAACCGTGTGGGCACCGCATTTGTCGCCGATGAGCAAGCTATCACACTGGGTGTAGTTGCGGCTGTCCTTGGCTTTGGGGTGCATGGACACCAGACCACGGTAGGTGTTCTGGGCCTTGCCCGCACTGATGCCTTTGGACACGATCCGCGACTTGGTGTTCTTGCCCAAGTGCACCATCTTGGTGCCAGTGTCGGCCTGCTGCATATTGTTGGCGATGGCGATGGAGTAGAACTCGCCCTGGCTGTCGTCACCGCGCAGGATGCAGGACGGATACTTCCACGTCACGGCAGACCCGGTTTCCACCTGCGTCCACATCACCTTGGCCCGGTCGCCCCGGCAATCGGCGCGCTTGGTCACGAAGTTATAGATGCCGCCCTTGCCGTTTTCATCCCCGGGATACCAGTTTTGAACGGTGGAATACTTAACTTCGGCATCTTCCATGATCACGATTTCGACCACAGCGGCGTGCAGTTGCGAGGTATCGCGCTGAGGTGCCGTGCACCCTTCAAGGTAGGACACGTAGCTGCCCTTGTCCGCGATGATCAGCGTGCGTTCGAACTGGCCGGTGTTTTCGGCATTGATGCGGAAGTAGGTCGACAATTCCATGGGGCAGCGGACACCCGGCGGGATGTAAACAAATGAGCCATCCGAGAAGACCGCGCTATTCAGCGTGGCATAGAAATTGTCCTGCACCGGCACGACTGATCCAAGGTATTTCTTCACCAGCTCGGGATGTTCCTTGATCGCTTCGGAAATCGAGCAGAAGATCACGCCAGCTTTTCTCAGCTCCGCCTGGAACGTGGTGCCAACGGACACGGAATCGAACACCGCATCCACCGCGACCTTGCGGCCCTCGGCGGGTGCATTCTCGGCCCCTTCAACGCCAGCAAGGATCATCTGCTCCTTCAGCGGAATGCCCAGCTTTTCATAGGTGGCGAGCAGCTTGGGGTCGACCTCGTCCAGCGACTTCGGCTTGACCTCCATCGATTTGGGGCGGGCGTAATAGTACTGGTCCTGAAAGTCGATCTCGGGGTAGTCGACCATGGCCCAGTCGGGTTCCTTCATCTGCAGCCAACGGTCATAGGCTTGCAGACGCCATTCGGTCATCCACTCCGGCTCTTCATTCTTTTCCGAGATGAGCTTGACGATGTCTGGCGTCAGGCCCTTTGGCGCGTATTCCATCTCGATGTCGGTTTCCCAACCGTACTTGTACGCTCCACCCACCTCGGCAACGGCATCTACCGTTTCCTGATCAACACCTTCCTTGACTACCACATTTTCCATGTCGGACATCCTCTCGCATCTGAGCGGTTCACGCCGCCCGCGCCTCGTGTTTCTTCAGCTTTTGCGCCCACACATCGACAAAGCGCAAAACATCTTCTTCCGTTGTCTCAAGCCCCAGCGACACCCGCACTGCCGATGCCGCCTCAAGCTCCGAATAGCCCATGGCCTTCAGCACCCGACTGGCCTTGACCTTGCCACTGGAACAGGCCGAACCCGCCGAGATGGCAAAACCGGCCAGATCCATCTGCATCACCTGCGTTTCGCCCTTCCAGCCGGGCGTGATGAAACAGGAGGTGTTCGGCAGCCGCGTTGCCTCTTTCCCGACAAAAATAGTTGTCTTTGACGCAGCAGCAAGAGCCTTTTCTAGAATATTTCTAAGTTTCTCGACGCAGGCCCACTTTCCATCGGCAACGTCACGTTGTGCAGCCTCGGCTGCGGCCCCAAATCCGGCGATCCCGATGACATTCTCAGTGCCAGACCTGCGGCCCATTTCCTGACCGCCGCCGCGTATCTGCGCCTGCACATCCAGACCTTGTCGCAAGACCAATGCACCTACGCCCTTTGGGCCACCAAGCTTGTGACCCGAAACCAAACCCATCTCTACGCCCAGCCAATCGAACCCAAAAGGCAGCTTACCGAAAGCTTGCGTCAGATCGCTGAGGGCGAGCCCCTGCTGAACATCCTGCACCACACCTGTTTCGGAGTTGGCGAACTGCAGGCAAGACGCAGCGGGTGTTGCTACCCGAACATGACCGTTGGCATCCGCGGCCAAAACCGGGTCAATCCATGCGCCCACTGCATCATGTTCAACAGCAGATCCGTGCAAGGACCGCCCGGCGCAGGCAAGAGCCGCCGCCTCGGTCGCGCTGGCTGTAAAGACGATGTCGGCAGCCGATGCACCCAACGCGTCAGAAACCTGCCCCCGCGCTTTCTCGACAATCGCTTTGGCCGCGCGCCCCTCGGCATGCACCGACGACGGATTGCCCACCACATCCATGGCACGCAGCATCGCCTCGCGCGCCTGCGCCCGCAGAGGTGTCGTCGCGTTATGATCCAGATAGACCCGGCTCATGTCTTCCCTGTTTCAAAAAATCCCGGGGGTCTGGGGGCTGGCCCCCAGTCGACATCAACCATCATCGACGACCGCAAAGAGGTTCGGTACCGCAGGACACGGGGCCAATTCGTTTCCGATCACATCCGAAAGCCGCGTCTGGTGCAGGAAGACATATACATGGGCGCTCAGCCCTTCCCAAAGCCGATTGGTCAGCGACTGCGCCTTGGACCCGGACGCCGCACCAGTGGCTCCGGCCCCCTTGTGCATCGCATCCACCTTTTCATCGACCGCTGCCAGAATGTCAGCAACACGGATGTCGGACGCCGAACGCGCGAGTTTGTAGCCGCCGCCCGGTCCACGCACTGACGACACCAGGTCAGCGCGCCGCAGCTTCACAAACAACTGTTCCAGATAGGGCAAAGAGAT
This sequence comes from uncultured Tateyamaria sp., assembly GCF_947496075.1. Taxonomy (GTDB): domain Bacteria; phylum Pseudomonadota; class Alphaproteobacteria; order Rhodobacterales; family Rhodobacteraceae; genus Tateyamaria. The sequence continues at coordinate 1,154,947 of NZ_CANMBJ010000002.1, read as the reverse complement.
GTCCTGCCGGGTCGAGATATCGCCCAGGCTCACAAGCTGATCGCCCGGCTGCATCGCAATGTCAGCCAGCGCCACCATCGCATAGCGCCCTTTGGTCGACAGTTTCATCTCAAAACCCCCAATTGACGTCACCGACACAAGGCCATACATCGTTGCCACTGCAGGATGTATGACCTGTCGGATAAGTTAGAACCGTTCTAAGGTGCCCGATCAATTTCGTCAAGAAATCGGAACCCAAAAAAAGACGCGCGAGGACAGAACACCATATGCCCGAGGTCATTTTTCCCGGACCCGAAGGCCGCCTCGAAGGCCGCTACCACCCCCAAAAAGAACGTGATGCGCCGATTGCCATCGTTTTGCATCCGCACCCGCAGTTTGGCGGCACCATGAATCACAAGGTGGTGCACGCGCTGCACTACGCTTTTTACAACATGGGGTTCACTGTTCTGCGCTTCAACTTCCGTGGTGTCGGACGCAGCCAGGGCGAATATGATCAGGGTATCGGCGAGCTGAGCGATGCCGCTTCGGCCCTCGACTACCTGCAGTCGATGAACAACAATTCCAAGCACTGCTGGGTTGCAGGCTTTTCGTTCGGCGCGTGGATCGGCATGCAGCTCTTGATGCGGCGGCCGGAGATCACCGGATTCATCTCGGTGTCGCCCCCCGCCAACATGTACGACTTTTCGTTCCTGGCGCCCTGCCCGTCTTCGGGCCTGATCATCAACGGCACATCCGACCGTGTCGCGCCGCCCGCGGATACAGAGGCGCTGGTGTCCAAACTGCATGAGCAAAAGGGCATCACCATCACGCATACGCAGGTCGAAGGGGCCGGCCACTTCTTTGAAGAGCCGCACCTGGACACTTTGATCGGCAACACGACCGATTATGTGAAACGGCGCCTGACAGAGACCACGCGTTAATGGCTGACCCCGTTGTCGTCGAAATGGCCAACAAGCTGGCCGAGGAATGTTTGGCTGTGCAGAACGAGCTGGGCAACGACCGCTTGTTCATGGAAGTGGGCGATGTGCTGGGCGCATCGTCCCAAACGCTCGAAGAGGCATTCCTGACGGCGATCCGTACGCGGATGGCGAATGACGCCGGTCGCCGCTTCCTGGCGCAGAAACTCAAGGCGCATCGCGCGGAACAGGCGCCTGAGTGACGCGGCTGGATCAGCAGATCGCCTTTCTCAACGAGGCGGACAAGCTCAAATCCATCCTGCGCGCAACGACCCTGGCTGACGGCAGCCGGGCGGAAAACAGCGCGGAACATTCTTGGCACCTGACCCTCTATGCTTTGGTCCTTTCGGATCAGGCGGGCCCTGATGTCGACATCAACAGCGTCATCAAGATGCTGATCCTCCACGATCTGGTCGAGATTGATGCAGGCGACAACCCTATCTTCGAAGACGTAGATGCCGCTACCGTCGCGGCACAGGAACAGGCTGCGGCCGATCGCATCTTTGGCCTTTTGCCTGTCGATATTGCCCAGGCGTTGCGCCCGATCTGGGAAGAGTTCGAAGCGGCCGAAACCCCGACTGCGCAGTTTGCGAAAGCGCTGGACCGGTTTCAACCACCGATGCTGAACCTCGCGTCGGGCGGTGGCAGTTGGACAGACTACAATGTCACCGAAGAAACCATTGCCACCCGCGTCGGCACAAAGATCGAGCGTGGCGCACCGGGACTGTGGGATTATGCCAGCAAACGCATCAGTGCGTTCTTTGACGCGCTCTAGTGCAGCGTAATTTCTGTATACCGTTGCATACAGTCTTTCCAAACGCCTTCCAACCCGCTAAGCGCTACGCAGGACCGATAGTGCTGCAAAGGACCCATCCATGACCAAGATCAAGGTAGAGAACCCCATTGTCGAAATGGACGGGGACGAGATGACCCGCATCATGTGGGACTTCATCAAGAAGAAGCTGATCGAACCCTATCTGGATATCGACCTGCTCTACTACGATCTGGGGATCGAGGAACGCGACAAGACCGAAGATCAGATCACCATCGACGCCGCCGAAAAGACCAAGGAGGTGGGCGTCGCCGTCAAATGCGCGACCATCACACCGGATGAGGCGCGGGTCGAGGAGTTTGGCCTCAAGAAGATGTGGCGCAGCCCCAACGGCACCATCCGCAACATCTTGGGCGGCGTGATCTTTCGCCAGCCGATCATCTGCCGCAACGTGCCCCGCTTGGTCCCCGGCTGGACACGCCCCATCGTGGTGGGTCGTCATGCCTTTGGAGACCAGTACAAAGCCACGGACATGAAATTCCCTGGTGCAGGCACGCTGACCATGAAGTTCGTTGGCGAAGACGGCACCGAGATCGAGCACGAAGTGTACAAGGCCGACAGCGCGGGCGTGTTCATGTCCATGTATAACGTCGACAAGTCGATCTACGACTTTGCACGTGCGTCCTTCAACTACGGCCTGAACCTTGGTTGGCCGGTCTACCTGTCGACCAAGAACACGATCCTTAAGCAATATGACGGGCGGTTCCTTGAAATCTTCCAAGAGGTCTATGACGCCGAATTCAAGGAAAAATTCGAAGCGAAGAAAATCTGGTACGAACACCGCCTGATCGACGACATGGTGGCCTGCGCCATCAAGTGGAACGGAGGCTTTGTCTGGGCCTGCAAGAACTATGATGGCGATGTGCAGTCAGATGTTGTGGCCCAAGGCTTCGGCTCGCTTGGCATGATGACCAGCCAGTTGATGACACCCGATGGCAAGATCGTCGAGGCCGAGGCCGCGCACGGCACCGTCACCCGCCACTATCGCCAGCATCAGGCGGGCGAGCAGACCTCGACCAACTCCATCGCGTCGATCTATGCTTGGACAGGCGGCCTGAAGCACCGGGCGAAGCTTGATGACAACGCACAGCTCAAGCGCTTTGCCGAGACATTGGAAAAGGTGATTGTGGACACCGTCGAGTCCGGTCACATGACCAAGGACCTGGCGCTGCTTGTCGGTCCCGATCAGGGGTGGCTGACCACCATGGGCTTCCTCGAGAAGATTGACGAGAACCTGAACAAGGCGCTTGCAGGCTAAGCGACCTTTTGATGACGAGGCGGCCTCGCCCTGCTCGTGGCGGGGTCGTCCCAACGGCGCGATGCGAAATGGCTCGTGGACACACCATCGGGGCCAAAACCGCAGAAGGTTCCGGGTGCCACCGCGGTCCATCCTTCGTGATCGGCATCGAATGGCTCGGACACAATGGCCCATCCCTGCCAGTTTTCCTTCCATCGATAATAGAGCGACGGCGACTTATCGTCAGATGCATAACGCGCTGCATAGAGCGTTTTACCATCGGAAAAGGCAACGCTAAGCCGCATATGCGGGGCCGTCCCGTGGCGCATCGACAGAGTTTCAAGCTGGTGCACCGCGTGTTCCAACGCCCGCTGAGGGTCAGTGTCCAGCCCGGCACCCGCCGCCAACAGGAACAGGGTTTCAGAATCCGTGGCACCTTTGCGATGCTCATACAACGCATCCGTGATCAGCATATCCGCCTTCTTGCGAAACGAACCGAATCCACCGACCTGACCGTTATGCATGAAGGACCAGCGTCCAAGGGCAAATGGGTGACAATTGTTGCGACTGGTTGCCGTCTCTGTCGACGCCCGCACATGCACCAGAAACATGCCAGATTTCACCTGACGGGCGATGGATTGCAGGTTGGGGTCCGACCATGCCGGATAGACATCGCGAAACAGCCCCGGTTCCGGCCTATGGGCATACCACGCCAAACCAAACCCATCTGCATTGACGGCTGTCTTGCACTCCTCTGCCGACAAGGATTGATTGACCAGCGAATGCTTTGGCTCTGCAATCATGTCTGACAGGAACAAGGGTGCGCCCGTGTAAGCCGCCCATCTGCACATGGATCAACGACCGCGATTGTGGGTCTTGGCATACATCCCAGCGATCATGTTGCTTGCTGTTTTTTCGAACAGGCAGGGGATCACAGCGTGGATCAGCGCCGCACCGCTGGCCAGAAACAAACGGACAGCAAATCCGCCCGCGAAAACAGCATGTTGGGCATAGCTTTCATCCACGCTGCGGGGATGGGACAGAAACATACGGGTCAGCATCTGAAACTCCTGAATTGGTTTCGATCATCCTATGCTGGTGTAGGCATACTTTTTTCCCAATTTGACCCCGTCCGGCCCCTTGTGTTGTGACATGCTCCCACCAACATAAGGGTTATGAAGACATTTGATGACATCGACATGCGAATCCTGCGCGAGTTGCAGCAGGACGCGGGTGTTTCACTTGAAACGCTCGGGGAACGGGTTGGCCTCAGCCGGAATGCATGCTGGCGACGTGTACGGGCGCTCGAAGACAGTGGCGCGGTCAAGGGACGGGTGGCATTGCTGGATCCGACGGCCGTCGGTCTGAGCCTGATGGTGTTCATGCAAATCCGCACACAAAGCCACGACCCCGACTGGCAGCAGCGGTTCAACAGGGCTGTCCAGGCGATTCCCGGCATTCTGAGCGTTTACCGGATGACCGGTGATCTGGACTATTTGATCCGGGCGCGCGTATCAGACATGGCGGGTTATGATGACCTGTACCAACAGCTGATCCACCACGTGCCCATTGCAGACGTGTCGGCCAGCTTCGTTATGGAAGAGATCAAGGACAGCACAGCGCTGCCCATCTGAAAGACACGCCAATGCCCCTTCACTATGTTTACCTTGTTCTGGCCGTCGCTGCCGAGACGATCGGTACCACCGCCCTGCAAGCCAGCAACCAGTTCACGCGGATGGGTCCAACGCTGCTGGTCGTTCTGGCCTATGGGGTGGCGTTTTACTTTCTGGGCATTGCGCTGAAATACATCCCCGTCGGTATTGCCTATGCCCTCTGGTCTGGGCTGGGGATCGTTCTGATCGCTTTGATCGGCTTTGCGGTGTTTGGGCAGGTCCTTGATCTGGCTGCCGTGCTTGGACTGGGATTGATCATCACAGGGATTGTGGTGATTCAGCTCTTCTCTACAACGGCGACACACTAGGGGTCTTTGACCCTTTCATTCTGCATTGCGGCGCTATATGGGCCGGGCAACGGGCGCACTGTCACTCAAGACCGTGTCGCCAACATCGGACATCTATGTCCTACCGCTTCGCTACTTGAGGACAGATATGGATCTGCGCAACATCGCCATCATCGCCCACGTCGACCACGGCAAGACCACGCTTGTGGACGAATTGCTGAAACAGTCCGGCACATACCGCGACAACCAGGCCACAACCGAACGGGCCATGGACAGCAATGACCTCGAGCGCGAGCGCGGGATCACCATCCTGGCCAAGGCGACATCCGTCGAATGGAAGGGCACGCGCATCAACATCGTGGACACGCCCGGCCACGCCGATTTCGGCGGTGAGGTTGAGCGTATTCTGTCCATGGTCGATGGTGTTGTGCTGCTGGTGGATGCGGCCGAAGGGCCGATGCCGCAGACCAAGTTCGTAACCTCCAAGGCCTTGGCGCTGGGCCTGCGCCCCATTGTCGTTCTGAACAAGGTCGACAAACCCGATGGAGAGCCGGACCGCGCGCTTGACGAATGCTTTGACCTCTTTGCCAACCTTGGTGCGGATGATGACCAGCTTGATTTCCCGGCGATGTACGCTTCGGGCCGCTCAGGTTGGGCAGACATGGAGCTAGATGGCCCGCGCAAGGACCTTTCGGCGCTGTTTGATCTGATCGTGGATCACGTCCCTGCCCCGGCACAAGTCGCAGCCAAGGACGAACCCTTCCGCATGCTGGCGACCACTTTGGGATCGGACCCGTTCATTGGCCGTATCCTGACGGGCCGTGTCGAATCCGGAACCTTGAAAGCGGGCGAAACCGTCAAGGCTCTCAGCCGCGATGGCACGTTGATCGAAAACTTCCGCTGCACAAAAATCCTCGCCTTCCGCGGGCTGGGCCAGCAGCCTATCGATCTGGCCGAGGCGGGCGATATCGTCACGCTTGCAGGCATGTCAAAGGCGACCGTGGCCGACAGTATCGTTGCGACATCCGTGAGCGAGGCCCTGCCCGCACAACCCATCGATCCACCAACCATCACCGTCACCTTTGGCATCAACGACTCGCCCATGGCCGGTCGCGACGGCAAGAAGGTGCAATCACGTGTGATCCGTGACCGCCTGATGAAAGAAGCGGAATCGAACGTTGCCATCAAGATCACCGACACACCGGGCGGCGACGCCTTCGAAGTTGCGGGCCGCGGCGAATTGCAGATGGGTGTCCTGATCGAAAACATGCGCCGCGAAGGATTTGAACTCAGCATTTCGCGCCCGCAGGTTCTGTTTCAAGAGATCGACGGCGTCCGGCACGAACCGATCGAAGAAGCCACGATTGACGTGGATGATGAATACTCAGGCGCGGTCATCGAAAAGCTGACCGGCGTGCGCAAGGGCAATCTGGTCGAGATGAAACCGGCCGGCGCCGGCAAGACCCGCATCGTGGCCCATGTGCCGTCGCGCGGGTTGATCGGCTATCACGGCGAATTTCTGACCGACACGCGCGGCACCGGCGTGCTGAACCGCGTGTTCCACGAGTGGGCGCCCCACAAGGGGCCGATCCCGGGCCGTCGCGCTGGCGTCTTGATCTCGATGGAAAACGGCCAATCCGTCGCGTTCGCCCTCTGGAACCTCGAAGAGCGGGGCCGCATGTTCATCGGGGCGCAAGCCGACGTCTATACCGGCATGATCATTGGTGAACACAGCCGCGACAACGACCTGGAAGTGAATCCACTGAAGGGCAAGAAGTTGACCAACGTGCGTGCCTCGGGCACGGACGAAGCGGTGCGTCTGACGACACCGATCACCATGTCACTGGAAGAAGCAATCGCTTACATCGACGACGATGAACTGGTCGAAGTCACGCCGAATGCCGTGCGGTTGCGCAAGCGATATCTGGACCCGCACGAACGCAAGCGGATGGCGAGGGCCAGCTGATCAGGAAGGCGGACACACCGCCCTCCCTTAGTCGGTGATCAGTCGTCAAACGGGAAAACGCCGGTGTCGTCTTTATCGCCACCTTTCTCTTCGGCAGCACGCACGCGCTTCTCGATCTCGTCCAGATGACCCAACTCGAACGGCCGTGCCGGACGCGGAATGTGTTTGAGCACCTGTTCGATCCCGTCCTCTGCCAATTGTGCCGCGTCGTTCGGAATCGCCTCTTGTTGTACGGCGTCCTGAACCGCAGCCAAAAAGATGCGCCCGCACCGATGTGCGCTTGGGTTGAACAGCGTGACGCATTGATGTTGGTCACAGCACGCCTGAACCACCGCGCTGTCGGTGAAATGATTGACGTAATAAAATCCATCACCGATGCGGAAACTCCAGACCGCGTTGATCCGATAGCACCCAGGGGGCACGCGAATGCTGCGATGGCCACAAGGCGCGGGAATGACGGCATATTCCCGGTCGCACCAGCGCAGGATCGATCCATCGCAGTTGTAGATGTTGATGTACCAGGTGCGGCTGCTGATCTTGCATGGATCATCAAGGGCGGTCACCCAAACGTTTAGATTTGCCAAAGACATAAAGAATTCCTCCCAGAAATGGGCACAAACGCCCCGTGGGGCGCAAAAGAAGTGCATGTTTGAATTCAGGGGCGAGATGTCGCGCGGGGCACAACCCCCGTCCCAACGATCAACGACGCGACAATTGCGCCATGAGATGCACTATATCACACAAGCGTGAGTCGAAAAACTCGCCTTTCGGGATTTCTGTCAGACGTTGGAAATGATGGTGCACGCCGACAAATGGCTACTCAGTCGTTTCGACAATCAAGAGTTCGCGTTCCGATGCGCCGCGCGCATGTTCAAGTGCGGCTTGATACGCGTCGGAATGGTAGCACCGCTCGGCCGTTTCGACATCGGGGAACCGGGCCACGACATTGCGGGGCCGGTCCTTGCCTTCCAGCTGCACGTAACGCCCGCCCCGGGCGATGAAGGTGCCGCCATGGTTGGCGATAGCGACCGTCGCGCCTGCTGCATATTTCTTGTATGCCTCTTCGTCCGTCACCGTGACATGTGCAATCCAGAGTGCTGGCATCTTATCCTCCCATGACCGCCTTGGCAGCCGCGATGGCCGCGTCGGCATTTGCTGCATCCTTGGCCCCGCCCTGGGCCATGTCCGGGCGACCACCACCGCCCTTGCCACCCAGCTCCACCACGGCAGCCTTGACCAGATCCACAGCGTTCACGCTGTCAGTCTTGTCCTGCGTGACACCAGCAGCCACGGCCACTTTGCCATCTGCATCCGCGATCAAAAGGATCGCGCCGGTGCCCATGCGGCTTTTGTGCTCGTCAATCAGCGCAGGCAGATCACGGCCTGTCACACCGCTCAGCACCTGCGCGAGGAACGGTGTTCCGTTCACATCCTCAGCTTCGGGCGCGGCTTGCCCGCCACCCGCCATCGCGAGATCACGGCGCAGCTGCGCCACTTCGGCAGCCAGCGCCTTGCGTTCGTCCATGAGCGCCTTGACGCGGGCCGGCACGTCCTGTGCCTGCGCTTTCAGTTCGGTGGCGGTTCGAGCCAAGAGACCTTCTTGATCACGCAAGTGTTTCATCGCGGCCTGCCCCGTCAGCGCCTCGATCCGGCGCACACCGGCGCTGGACGCGCTGTCACCCAACGTGACAAAAGCCCCGATATCGCCCGTTTGGCGCACATGCGTTCCGCCGCACAATTCAAGCGAATAGGTATCGCCGCTGATGCCTTTGCCCGATCCGGCTTCGGTGCCCATGGACACCACACGCACCTCATCACCGTACTTTTCGCCGAACAGCGCTTGCGCTCCCAGGTCACGCGCATCATCGGGCGTCATGATCCGGGTCTCGACCGGTGCGTTCTGGCGGATATAGGCGTTTACCTCAGCCTCGACCGTGTTCAATTCTTCAAGGCTCATCGCCTTGCCATGGCTAAAGTCGAAACGCAGGCGATCCGGCGCATTGAGCGAGCCGCGCTGCGCCACGTGATCCCCAAGCGCATTCCGGAGCGCTTCATGCAGCAGGTGCGTGGCCGAGTGGTTTGCACGGATTGTCGTGCGCCGCGCGTGATCAACCTCGAGCCGAACGGGATCACCAACAGCCAGTTGACCGCTGTCCACCCTGACGTAGTGAGCATAAAGCCCGCCAGCCCGCTTTTGCACGTCGCTTACATGTCCGGAAAATCGAGTCTCGTATTCTTCCTGGCTTCCTTCGACGATCCGCACATGCCCATGGTCGGCAACCTGCCCACCCGATTCCGCGTAAAACGGGGTCTGATTGAAGACGACCCAGGCACCGCCTCCATCGACATCCAGTGATGGGACTTCAGCACCCTCACTGACAATGGCAAGCACCACCCCTTCAGCGATTTCGGTGTCATAGCCCAAGAAATCGGTGGCGGCGTGACTATCTGCCACGTCGAACCAGACGGTCGCATCCGCAGCTTCGCCAGATCCCGACCACGCGGCACGGGCCTTGGCCTTTTGCTCGGCCATGGCGGCATCAAAGCCTTCCGTGTCCACCCCACGTCCCTTTTCACGCAAGGCATCCTGCGTCAGATCAAGCGGGAAACCATAGGTGTCATAGAGTTTGAACGCTGCGGCTCCGGGCAGATCAGCATCATCGGCCAGCCCGGCGACCTCATCATCCAGCAGCTTCAGCCCTCGGTCGAGTGTTTGCTTGAACCGGGTTTCCTCGGCTTGAAGCGTTTCCGTGATCAACGCCTGCGCCTGACCCAATTCCGGATAAGCCGCGCCCATCTGCTGCACCAGGGCAGGCACCAGCCGGTACATGACCGGGTCCTTGGCCCCCAAAAGGTGCGCATGCCGCATCGCGCGGCGCATGATCCGGCGCAGCACGTATCCGCGCCCGTCATTCGACGGCATCACGCCGTCCGCAATCAGGAACGAGGTCGAGCGCAAGTGATCTGCAATCACCCGGTGATGCACGTTCTGGTCGCCATAGGGATCAACGCCCGTCACATCTGCGGAGGCTTCGATCAGCGACTTGAACAGGTCTGTGTCGTAGTTGTCGTGACTGCCTTGAAGCAACGCCCCAATGCGCTCCAGCCCCATACCGGTATCGATGGACTGCATCTCAAGATCGATCATAGACCCATCTTCGAACTGCTCGTTCTGCATGAAAACGATGTTCCAGATCTCGATAAAGCGGTCGCCATCCTCCTCCGGGCTGCCGGGCGGGCCACCCCAGATGTGGTCGCCGTGATCATAGAAAATCTCGGTACACGGACCGCAGGGACCGGTCGGCCCCATCTGCCAGAAGTTGTCGGAGGTCGCGATGCGGATGATCCGGTCCTCGGGCACGCCAACCTTCTTCCAGATCTCAAACGCTTCATCATCGGTGTGATACACGGTGACATAAAGGCGATCCTTGGGAATTCCGAACTCACCGGTGATCAGGTTCCATGCGAACGGGATCGCTTCGTGCTTGAAATAATCGCCGAAACTGAAGTTCCCCAGCATCTCGAAGAACGTGTGGTGGCGGGCGGTGTAACCCACATTGTCGAGGTCATTGTGTTTGCCCCCGGCGCGCACACATTTCTGCGCTGTTGTTGCCCTAGTATAGTCGCGACGCTCAAGCCCCGTGAACAGGTTCTTGAACTGCACCATGCCCGAGTTCACGAACATCAACGTAGGATCGTTGCGCGGCACCAGCGGGCTGGAAGGCACAACGGCATGCCCTTGTTTTTCAAAGTAATTCAGAAAGGTCGAACGGATGTCATTGAGCGATGGCATGGGCATGGTCCCGGGGCGTCAGATCAGTTGCCCTGACATAGCCCCGAGGGCGGACAGTGTCCACAAACGAAACGGGGCGCCGCCGTCGCGACACCCCGTTCCGGATATTGTCCGCACCACGTCTGGCGCGCCGGGGATGTTCTGGGCCCGGTCCCCTGTGCCCGACCGATCAGGCCTCGAGGATATCGTCGTCCTCGACCTGCTCATGCTTGGGCATATCGAAGTCGAGCCCATGCGCCGCTCGGATTTTGTCTTCGATGTCATAGGCGATACGGCCGTTTTCCTTCAGGAAGGTCTTGGCGTTCTCACGCCCCTGCCCGATCCGCTCATCCCCATAGCTGAACCAGGAGCCCGATTTCTCGACCACGCCAGCCTTTACTCCAAGGTCGAGCAGTTCGCCCATTTTCGAGATGCCTTCGCCATACATGATGTCGAATTCCACCTGCTTGAAGGGCGGTGCCACCTTGTTCTTAACAACCTTGACGCGCGTCGCGTTGCCGACAACCTCATCACGATCCTTAAGCGCGCCGATACGACGGATATCGAGCCGGACGGAGGAGTAGAATTTCAGCGCATTGCCGCCCGTCGTCGTTTCGGGCGAGCCGAACATGACGCCGATTTTCATGCGGATCTGGTTGATGAAGATCACCATGCAGTTGGAACGGCTGATCGACCCGGTCAGCTTGCGCATCGCCTGACTCATCAGGCGGGCTTGCACGCCAACGCTGCTGTCACCCATGTCGCCCTCGAGTTCTGACTTCGGCGTCAGAGCAGCAACAGAATCAACAACCACCATGTTCACGGCGCCGGAACGCACCAGCGTATCAGTGATCTCAAGCGCTTGTTCACCGGTGTCCGGCTGCGAGATCAGCAGCTCATCAATGTTTACGCCCAGTTTCTTGGCATATTGCGGGTCCAGCGCGTGTTCGGCATCGACAAAGGCACAGACACCGCCCTGTTTTTGCTGTTCAGCCACGCAATGCAGGGTCAGCGTGGTTTTACCTGACGATTCAGGGCCATAGATCTCGACGATGCGCCCCATGGGCAAGCCGCCTATGCCAAGCGCGATGTCGAGGCCAAGCGAGCCGGTCGAGCTGGCCTTGATGTCCTGAATGGCGTTCTCGTCACCCAGCTTCATGATCGACCCCTTGCCGAACTGACGTTCGATCTGGGCCAGTGCGCTGTCGAGCGCCTTTTGTTTGTCTGCCGATTTCTTGTCTGTCATTGTCAAAAGGTCTGCCGTTGCCATTGCTTTGGTCCTTTGTGTCATACCCGCCGGGGGGCGGCAATCACTGCCGAGGCTGCTTCGATGTTCTCCTTGTGTTCCTTATGAGATCAAATCGGGAACATTTCAATAAATTTCTACGTAACTACCTTTTGCCGGCACGGGTTAAGGAGTAGTTTACGCGCCAAAGCAAAGATGAAGAAAAGCAGAACGGGGCAGGAAATGCTGGTGTTTTACAAGGCAAAGCTGGCGTTTCTAGCCGTGCCCAAAACGGGCACGTCGGCCTATGAAACCGCGCTGGCGCCGCATGCGGACCTGATCATTTCCGAGCCTCCCGCGCTGAAACATGCGCCGGTTTACCGTTACAACCGATTCATCCGCCCCATGTTTCTCAATGTCTGCGATGTCGACCTGGATGTCATGGCCGTTATGCGAGACCCGATAAGTTGGTTGGGCAGTTGGTGGAGATATCGGCAACGTCCGTTTATGGCAGGCAAACCAAATGCCACCCACGATATCAGCTTTGACGACTTTGTGCTCGCCTACATGAAGGGCAACAAACCACCGTTCGCAGACGTCGGAAGCCAATACAAATTTCTTGAACGCCAGCCGAACGGCACAGGTGTAACACATCTGTTTCGATACGAGGACCAACAGCGATTGCAAACGTTCCTGACGGAACGGCTTGGCGTGACTTTTGAGTTGGGACAGGAAAACGTCTCGCCCGCACGCGCGCTGGATTTGTCACCTGACGTGGAAAAACGGTTTCGCCGAAAATTTGCCGAAGAGTTCGCCCTTTATGAGAGCATTCCGACAACCTGACGCGTTCAATGCAGCTGCTGGTGTACAGTCTCTGCGAGATCGTTCAGTGAAAACGGTTTCGGCAGGAAAACCGAATTTGGAATCTCCCGCTGCTGATCCGTCAGACGATCTTCGGCGTAACCCGAGACAAAGACGACGCGCACATCCGGACGTTCCTGAAGCGCTTCTCGTACCCAGGAGGGGCCATCTTTTCCGGGCATAACGACATCCGTCACAAAAAGATCAACGTTCAGAGACGCATCCTCCAATGTCTTGAGGGCTGCCTCGGCCGAGTCGGCCTCAAGCACCGTATACCCGCGCAGCCGCAAGGCGCGACTGGCGAAAGCGCGGACCGGTGCTTCGTCCTCGACCAGCAAAATCACCCCATCGCCATGTTTCGGCTCTGCCATTTGCGTTGGCACCTTCGCAGCTGGCGCTTTCGTCGTTGTCACTTCAAGGACCGGGAACATGATTGAAAAGCACGTGCCCTGCCCCGGCGTGCTGTCGACAAAGATGAACCCGCCTGTCTGCTTTACGATCCCGTAGGCGGTGGAAAGACCCAAGCCAGTGCCCTCCCCGGTTTTCTTTGTTGTGTAGAACGGTTCGAACACTTTTTGCAGCTTGTCGGCGGAGATGCCCACGCCCTGATCAACGACGCGCAGACACACATAATCGCCAACGGGTACACTCACCCGATCGCGTTCCAGGGGCTCGGACAAGGTCATACACTCGGTCTCGATCTGTATTTCGCCGCCATCCGGCATGGCGTCACGCGCGTTGACGACAAGGTTCATCAAAACCTGCTCCAATTGTCGCTTGTCGGCGCGGATGGGCTTCAAAACTGGATCGTGGGATAGGTTCAACGTGACCTTTTCGCCCACCAAACGGTTCAGCAGATGTGTGAGGTCCGACATCGTGTCGCGCAGGTCCAACTCTTCCGGGCGCAGCGTTTGCTTGCGAGAGAACGCAAGCAACTGGCCCACAAGAGCAGCGGCGCGATTGGCATTCTGATTGATCTGCACAAGGTCGCTATAGTCCGGGTCGCCTTGGTCATGACGTAGCAACAGCAGATCACAATGGCCCGAAATCGCGGTGAGCAGATTGTTGAAATCATGGGCAACACCGCCCGCCAGCTGACCAATTGCCTGCATTTTCTGGCTCTGCACGAACTGCGCTTCAAGTGTCTTGAGTTCGGTCGCATCAGCAAGGACAGCGATTACGGACACTTCACCATCTTCATTCATCCGATTGAGCGCGACCTGAACAAACATTTCCTTGTCCGAACGCGTTAACCTCAGGAATTCCGATTGCTGAACCGCCCGCCCCGACACCGTTTCTTCGAGCCAATCGCTGATCGGACGCCCCAGGCCAGCCATCAAATCCGAAATGTTTTTGCCTTCGGCCAGCGCGTTTCCGATCAACTCGGATGCGCAGCGATTGAAGCCACGCACATCACCGGCGGGCGAAAACCGGACCAGCGGCACGGGCAAATCCTCAAGCGATGCCCAACTGCCTGATTTCTCATCGTCGCCTTCGGTTGGCGGCGGCAGAAGATAATAGGCCCGGCGCCCCGCACCCGCATCGACCTGCGTAACAAGAACGTCAACCGGACCATCCGGCGTCGTCAAAGGGTTCACAGATCCCAATTTCACTGGAACCTGTTCAAAAACGGCTTCAAGTGTTTTGATCCGCCCACCGACAAGTTTGCGGGCACTTTCGTTCATATAGAGAACGGCACCTGTGCGACCGACCATCAGCATCGGCAAACCAGGGCCGTCGGCACTGCGCCCTTGTCCTGTATCCGGCGCAGCCTCAAGCCGCCAAAGCAGCGTGTCGTCTTCCATTTCGTGTACAGCAAGGCGCATGTGCCCTTTGCGTGTCACGATATCCTCGCGTGCCGCCCCATCAATCTCGGCCTGCTTCCTCAGCCGGAACAAAATACCACCCGGGTTCGCAAAGGTATTGCGCAACGTGCCTGCCATCGTCTCACCCTTACGGGTGGCATAGGTCTGTCGCGCCGCCGCATTGGCTTGCAACACCTCGCCGTCACTTGTGCACACAAAGCTGGGCGACGCGTCTTTTTCAATAAAGGCGGCGATGGAAGATATCGTGCTTTCGTGGCGCGATCGGGATTTTCGGGCCCGCAACGTGACTGCAAAGCCAAGGCCCATTACGGCCAGCGAAGCCGCCAACAGGCCCATCTGTATCAAACGATCGGGTGCAAGAACGCCCATCACGCCAAGCAATACAGCCGCGCCCAGAAGGCTGATGGCCCGATGCGAGCCGTCCTTTTCGGGCCGTGTCAAATTGAATGGCGATCCCACACTGTCGGGCACCAGGCACCTCGTCTCTCTCGATTCGTTGTGCCTTTCTGCGACCAAAACGGTTAACTGCCTCTTAAGCCCTGTCCGTTTCTGCGCATCCAGAAGGTGACGCCAAAGGCGAAACATCCCAGCACGATAAACCTGAGGTTGAGTAAGCCCTTCTCAACCAGCGCGTGTCAAGTGGGTAGCAAAGAAACCATCGCCCCACTCGTCAACAGCCCAACGCTGTGTCGCATCTATGCTGAAGTCTGCGGCCCCATCGACGAAGTTTTGCACCTGCTCTGCATTTTCCTCACGCAACACGGAACAGGTTGCATACAGAAGCGTTCCACCCGGCACGACAAGCGCTGCAGCTTGGGCCAGTATCTCGCTTTGAATACGTGTCAGATCATCCAGACGGTCCTGGGTCAGTGCCCATTTCGCATCAGGCGCGCGCCGCCATGTCCCAGACCCCGAGCAAGGGGCATCGACGAACACCAGATCAAACGGCGGACTGGATGCCAGACCTCCGGACGGACAAATCTTGATATCATGCCCCCCGCGCGCAGCCCGTGCGGGCAGATCGCTCATCCGAGCCGCATCAACATCACTGGCAGTTACAGACCAGCCAAGCGCAGCCATAGCCAACGCCTTGCCACCACCGCCGGCGCACATGTCCAGCGCCTTGCCGGGAGCGCCAAGACCAGCAACGGCAGCCTGGCTTGACGCATCCTGTACCTCCACAAGACCGTTTACGTAGGCCAGCGCGTGCCGAACACGGCGCGCGCCTTCGGTAACTGTCAGCGCCGTCGCGGCGCGGGGATTGGCAATGGTTTCAATACCGTCCTCTTTCAACGCCAATTGAGCGTCGGCAACACTGGATTTGGACATGTTGACCCTGAGGGTTACGGGCGCACGTTCAGTCAAGGCGCGTGCGGTCTGTTCGGCCTCGTCTCCAATACTGTTTTCAAAGATTGGAACCAGCCAATCCGGTAGATCCCAAGCGACACCCTGGGGATCAAGCGGTTTGCTTCTTTCACGCTCCAAATCGGACAAAGGTGCGGGCGCATACCCTCGACCATCAAACAATGTGTCAGGGTCAATGCCTTGGTCGCGCAATCGCCCAATCATGCGTGCGCGCCCGCTGTCCGCGCCACCGCGCGCAGCATCGCTACGCCAGTGTCGCAGCACATCAAAAACGTGATCACGGATGGCCGCGCGATCCTTGGAACCGGCAAACCGACTGGCACGCGCCCAGCGGGTCAGTGCCTTTTCGGCCGGTTGTCCAGCGTCGATGGCGTCAAGTACTTCGATGGCCGCTGCGACGCGTGCACCGGGTGTCATTGCGCCAAAATCACATGATGTTCACACCGTAACACCTTGTTTTCTCACATAGCCCGATAGTTCGGCGACTCGCGCGTGATCTGTACGTCATGCACATGGCTTTCCTTGAGGCCAGCGCCGGTGATCTTCACGAAATTGCAGTTCTTCCGCATCTCATCGACGGTCGCGCAACCGGTGTAGCCCATTGCAGCCCGCAAACCACCCACCAACTGGTGGATGACGGCCCCCGCCGATCCCTTGTAGGGCACTTGCCCCTCGATCCCTTCGGGCACCAGCTTGTCACTGGCCGCGTCCTTCTGGAAATACCGGTCGGCAGACCCGCGCGCCATCGCGCCAAGGCTGCCCATGCCGCGATAGGATTTGAAGCTGCGGCCCTGGTACAGAATGACCTCACCCGGAGATTCGTCTGTCCCCGCGATCATGCTGCCCACCATTGCGCAGGATGCGCCCGCCGCGATGGCCTTGGCGAAATCGCCTGAGAACTTGATTCCGCCATCCGCAATAACCGGCACATCGCCCGCCGCAGCGGCACAATCCATAATAGCGGTCAGCTGGGGTACACCCACGCCCGCCACCATCCGCGTGGTGCAGATCGACCCGGGGCCGATACCCACTTTCACGGCATCCGCGCCCGCGTCGATCAAAGCGCGTGTGGCCTCACCGGTAGCAACGTTGCCCGCAACAATCTGCACCTCGTTCGACAGGTTCTTGGCCCGGCGCACCGCCTCGGCGACACCTTCGGAATGCCCGTGGGCTGTGTCGATCACGATCATGTCGACACCGGCATCGACCAGGGCTTGCGACCGTTCAAAGCCAGCGTCCCCAACGGTCGAAGCCGCCGCCACACGCAAACGCCCCAAATCGTCCTTGCAGGCGGTCGGGTTCAACACGGCCTTTTCGGTGTCCTTGAGGGTCAACAGACCCGTCAGCTTGCCCTCAGCATCTGTCACCAGCAGCTTTTCGATCCGACGCGCCTTCATCAGGCTGATCGCCTCGTCCCGGTCCGCAGGTTCGTGCAGGATGGCAAGATCTTTCGTGGTCATCATGACCGATACAGGCGTCTTGTCATTCTCGGCAAAGCGCATGTCGCGATTGGTCACGATCCCGACAACGCGCCGGTTTTCATCCACGACGGGGAAGCCGGAGAACCCATAGCGTTCGGACAACTCGCGCGCGTCAGCGAGGGTCTGATTGGCGTTAAGCGTGATGGGGTTATAGACGATTCCGCTTTCGAACCGCTTCACCCGGCGGACCTCCTGTGCCTGTGCCGCGATATCCAGATTGCGGTGCACGACCCCCATGCCGCCAGCCTGCGCCATGGCGATGGCCATGCGCCCCTCGGTCACTGTGTCCATGGCCGAGCTGAGCAGCGGGATATTCAGATCAATGCTGCGGGTGACCCGCGTGCGGGTGTCAGCGGTCGTGGGCAGCACGCTGGACGCGGCCGGAACCAGAAGAACATCATCGAAGGTGAGCGCCTCGCGAATCTCCATGGGGGTCTCCTTGGGAGGGTTCGTTTGACGCCTCCCTATTTCATGGACCTGCAAAAATGGGAAGCCCTATTGCGCGCAAGATTTCAACGCGCCACGCTGCCCTTCATGCACACTGAAAAACTGTCCCGCATGCCCACCCTTTGCGATACCGAGCGCATCGTCTCGGAGCCGGGCACGTGCAACATGCGTGGAACGATCCGCACTGACCTACCGAAAACCCTGTGGATCACCGGCCATGGCGTCTTGGGGATAGTGGGTGTTCTGGTGTTTCCGCAGTGGGACGCGGCAGTGGTTTTTCTGCTGCTGACCGCACTCACCGTCTGCGCTGGCCACTCCGTGGGCATGCACCGTTTGCTGATCCACCGCAGCTTCGAGACGCATCGTCTGATCGAATACATTTTGGTCTGGCTGGGCACATGTGTCGGGATGGCCGGTCCGATCGGTATGATCCGGACTCACGACATGCGTGACTGGCATCAACGTCAGCGCACATGTCCGGCACATCCAGCGCATCGCGCCGGATTTCTGAAAGACGCATGGTGGCAACTTTGCTGTCGCTATGACCTCGCCTGCCCCCCACGCTTTGTGCTCGAGCAGCGCGTGGCCCAAGATCCCGTCTATGTCTGGATGGAGCGCATGTGGTGGCTGCAGAACCTGCCTATCGCTCTATTGCTCTTTGCCTTTGGGGGATGGGCTTGGGTGCTGTGGGGCGTCGGCCTGCGTATTGTTGCCTCTCTCGTTGGCCATTGGTGGATCGGCCATGTCGCCCATCGGCGCGGACACCAGGGTTGGGTCGTTGCAGGACTGCCGGTACAGGGTTTCAACGTACCCGGCTGGGGCCTTGTGACCTTTGGAGAGAATTGGCACGGCAATCACCACGCTTTCCCTTATTCCGCCCGCCTCGGCGTCGAAAAAGGTCAGATCGACCCGGGGTTCTGGCTTATCTCCACGCTCGAGACATTTGGTTTGGTATGGAACGTCAAAACACCCGGTGACGAACCGGATCGGCCCGGCCTCACCCGCCTGCAGAACGGGGCTTGCAGCGGCACCGAAAGCGCGGGCATGGTCCAGCCCCATGACAAATACATATGATACCGGCCGCCTGAACCTGCCATTTGTCGGCATATCGACCTTCGGCAAACGCCCCTATGCCGAGGATTGGACAGCGCTCAATGCCGACGTAGCCATCCTTGGCGCGCCTTTTGATGCCGGAACGCAATGGCGTTCGGGCGCCCGGTTCGGCCCGCGGGCGGTGCGCGAGGCGTCCACGCTGTTCAGCTTTGGCCATGCCGGGGCCTACGATCACGAGGATGACGCGACCTACCTGCCCGAAACCGTGCGGATCGTGGATATGGGCGACGCGGACATCATCCACACGGATACGGAAGGCAGCCACGCCAACATTGAAGCCGGTGTGCGGGCCGCCTTGGCCGCAGGTGCCCTGCCGGTCACCATTGGCGGTGATCATTCGGTCAACATCCCCTGCATCCGGGCCTTTGACGGGCAAGGCGACATCCACATTCTTCAGATCGATGCACACCTGGATTTTGTCGATGAACGCCACGGCGTGCGGTATGGCCACGGCAACCCCATGCGACGCGCGGCAGAGTGTGACTATGTGACCGGGCTGACGCAGGTCGGCATCCGCAATGTCAGCTCGACCGCCAAGGAAGGCTACGATGATGCGCGCGCGATGGGCTCGGACATCCTCTCGGTCCGTCAGGCGCGCGCGCTTGGGCCCAAAACAGTGATTGACCGCATCCCCGAGGGCGCGCGTCTCTACATCACCATCGACATCGATGCCTTCTGCCCCTCGATTGCGCCCGGCACGGGCACGCCAAGCCATGGCGGGTTTCTGTACTATGACGTGCTGGAGATGTTGCAAGCGGCGGCGAAACGGCACGACATCGTGGGAATTGATCTGGTTGAAGTGGCGCCCGACTACGACCCAACGGGCTCAACCGCCATTCTGGCCGCACAGGTTTTGATGAACCTGTTGGGCTTCATCTTTCACGCCCGCGCGTCTCACTAGCGTGCAAGGGGGCCAGCCCCCGCCCTTCGGGCCCCCAGAAGTTTATCTGGCAAGATGAAGAGGATCGAAAACTGACGTGTGTGTGACGCCCTATGTCGCTTGACACCTTTCCCCTGCCCGTGGCCCGACTATTGTAGGGGCAGGCAAGATCACCGAGGCGCTCATGAGCACTGATCCACTCGTCGTATTTACCCCGTCCGGCAAGCGCGGGCGTTTTCCCGTCGGCACGCCCATCCTGACCGCCGCCCGCCAGCTTGGCGTCGACCTTGATTCCGTCTGTGGCGGGCGCGGGATTTGTTCCAAGTGCCAGATCACACCCAGCTACGGCGAGTTTCCCAAGCACGGTGTGACCGTGGCCGACGATGCCCTGTCGGAATGGAACAAGGTCGAAGAGCGTTACAAATCCAAGCGCGGGTTGATCGATGGCCGCCGCCTGGGATGTCAGGCCACGGTCCAGGGCGACGTGGTCATTGACGTGCCCCCGGAAAGCCAGGTGCACAAACAGGTGGTGCGCAAACGGGCCGAGGCGCGCGACATCGTCATGAACCCCTCGACCAAGCTTTACTATGTCGAGGTGGCCGAACCAGACATGCACGACCCCTCGGGCGATCTGGAGCGGCTGGTCGGCGCCATCGAGGCCGATTGGGGCATCAAGAACATCCACGCCGATCTGCACATCCTCCAGGACCTGCAACCGGTGCTGCGCAAGGGCGCGTGGAAAGTCACCGTCGCCATCCACCTCGGCGATGACGAAAACGCGCCGCGGATCATGCATATATGGCCCGGCTATTACGAAGGCGCGGTCTATGGCCTTGCTGTCGATCTGGGGTCCACCACCATCGCCGCGCACTTGTGTGATCTGACAAGCGGAGAGGTCGTGGCCTCCTCGGGTATCATGAACCCGCAGATCCGGTTTGGTGAGGATCTGATGAGCCGCGTCAGCTACGGCATGATGAACACCGGCGGCGCGGGTGAAATGACGGCAGCTGTGCGCGAGGGAATGAACGCCCTTTTCACCCAGATCGCGACCGAGGCCGAGATTGACAAGGGCCTGATCGTGGACGCCGTCTTTGTCTGCAACCCGGTCATGCACCACCTGTTGCTGGGCATCGATCCGTTCGAGCTGGGTCAGGCCCCCTTTGCCCTTGCCACATCGAACGCGCTGCGCCTGCGGGCCGATGACCTTGACCTGAACATCCACCCCTCAGCTCGGATTTACCTGCTGCCCTGTATCGCGGGCCATGTGGGCGCAGATGCCGCTGCCGTGGCCCTCAGCGAGGCACCGGACAAGTCCGACGATCTGGTCCTCGTGGTTGATGTCGGCACCAACGCCGAAATCCTGCTCGGGAACAGGGACAAGGTACTCGCCTGTTCCTCCCCCACCGGACCCGCCTTTGAAGGGGCGCAGATCAGCGCAGGCCAGCGCGCCGCCCCCGGCGCAATTGAACGGGTCGAGATTGATCCGGTCACCAAGGAACCGCGCTTTCGCATCATCGGGGTTGACCTGTGGTCCGACGAAGACGGGTTCGAGGCTGCCGCCGCGGGCACCGGGATCACCGGCATCTGCGGCTCTGGCATCATCGAAGCCATTGCCGAAATGCGGCTGGCCGGACTGCTCGACGCCTCGGGCCTGATCGGCAGCGCGGCGCAGACCGGGTCGGATCTCTGCGTGCCCGACGGGCGCACCCAAGCCTATGTCCTGCATGACGGCACCGCCATCGGCGGGCCAAAGATCACCGTCACCAACCCTGACATCCGCGCCATCCAGATGGCGAAGGCCGCGCTTTATTCTGGCGCGCGCCTGCTGATGGACAAGTTTGGCGTGGATCAGGTCGACCGGGTCGTGCTGGCAGGCGCATTCGGCGCGCATATCTCGTCCAAACACGCCATGGTGCTGGGCATGATCCCCGACGCCCCGCTGGACAAGGTGACCTCGGCGGGCAACGCCGCCGGAACCGGCGCGCGCATCGCGCTCCTGAACCGCGACGCCCGGGGCGAGATCGAAGAGACGGTCCGCCGTATCCACAAAGTCGAAACCGCCATCGAACCGCGCTTCCAGGAGCATTTCGTAAACGCCTCCGCCATCCCCAACTCTGCCGATCCATTCCCGATCCTGAACGGGATCGTCGATCTGCCAAATGTCAGCTTCAACACCGGCGGCGACAGCGAAGGTGGTGGGCGCCGTCGCCGGAGACGCGCATGAGCAACGCGGAGCAGGAAGAGTTCTGGACCGATGCCGCCGGTCCGAAATGGGTCACACAGCAGACGCAGATGGACACGCTTCTGGCCCCAGTGCTCGACCTGGTTCTGGACCAAGCCGCCCTTCGGCCCGGTGACCAGGTGCTGGATATCGGCTGCGGTACGGGCGTCAGTGTCGTGGCCGCTGCACGGGCGGTGGGCGGCCAGGGCCATGTGACCGGGCTTGATATCTCGGAAACGATGCTGGATCTGGCCGCGGCACGGCTGCCGGACATGACGAACGCGGCGCTTTTGAAGGCGGACGCCCAAACACATCGGTTCGACACGCCTTTCGACGCAATGATCTCCCGCTTTGGCGTCATGTTCTTTAATGACACGGTGGCGGCACTTTCCAACCTGAACGCGGCCCTTGCGCCGGGTGGGCGCATGACCTTCGCGGCATGGGGACCCGCACCGCAGAACCCCTATTTCATGGTGCCGGCCAAGGCAGCCGCCAGCGTGCTGGGCCCTATGCCCAAGACGGACCGCACGCTGCCCGGCCCCTTCGCGTTCGAGGACAGCACGCGGATACTGGCGCAAATGGCGCAGGCCGGGCTGAAGAACACGGACGTTGAAACGGTGTCGGTCGATCTGACATCGGTGGGCGATGTGGCCGAGACCGCGGCGTTGATGATGCAGATCGGACCGGCAGAAGCGGCCGTGCGCCACCACGGCGTGGACGCCGAAGCCGCCCAACAGGTGCAATCCGCCGTGGCCGACGCCATCGCGCAATTCGACACCGATGACGGGCTGCGCATTCCGGCCTGCATCCACATCTACAGCGCACGCAAACCCGCTTGACGCCAACCGCCCCCACGCCTATCCCAAGCCCCGAGCGCGGGTATGGTGAAAAGGTATCACGGCAGCTTCCCAAGCTTTAGTTACGGGTTCGATTCCCGTTACCCGCTCCACAACCTTACCCTTCGGGATAGTTGACTTCCGCCCATACCTTGAGTGCCCGGATATGGGGTAACAGGTCCGCACCGCGGTCTGTCAGGCTATACTCAACGCGCAGCGGCATTTCGTCGAACGGCTCCCGATGGACCAGGCCGTCGGCTTCCAATTTGCGCAAAGTTTGGGTCAGCATTTTCTGCGTCACACCATCCAAACGCCGCCGTAGAGCGCAAAAGCGTTCAGACCCATCGGCAAGGGCAACAATCGCCAACAAGGTCCATTTCTCTGCCGATCTGGCAAAGAACTGCCGCGATGGGCAGACCTTGGCAAAGCTCGGGGTCAAAGCCGAACATACCGTTTTTCTGGGCAGTCGTACCCCGGTCAAAGAACAGGTCAGTCTGGCAAGTGCCTGCGCCGACAGCGACATGGTGATCCTCGCCATGCCCTATACCGCAGCGCGGGACACGCTGGTCCCACTCGCAGCTGCTATTGGCAACAAGATCGTTGTTGATGCGACCAATCCGCTAAATGATGACAGGAGCCCGCTGCAGCTTGGCGAGTCCACCTCGGCGGGTGAAAATGTGCCGGATTGGCTGCCTCAGGCGCGGGTGGTCAAAGCCTTCAACATCATCTTCGCGGACATCATGACAAAGTGAGGCTTGAACCGGGATGGCAGGGCCGCGACGGCTTTCATCGCGGAAAATGACGCAGACGCCGTGGACACTGTCAAATCGCTGACTGCGCGCATGGGGCTCACCCCGGTGGTGACCGGCCCGTTGCAGATCAGCCAGCACCTTGAGGCGATGGCGCATTTGAACATCGCGATAGCTGCGGGTCAGAACGGCGGGACAAATGCCGCCTTCCTGTACCACCAAGGTTGAAAGAGATGGCAGGCGGTCGACCCGCCTGCCACCGCTACAGATCACTATCGCGTGCGTATGCAGGTGTGACCTTGATTTAGGAACCGTTTGGTCCACTTTTGCCCAAAAGGAGATGTGCACCGTGCCACACGTCAACACATGGCAAATCGCAACCGACCGCACGGTGATGAGGCGCGCGACCAAGATTGCTCTTGTCGTCGGCATCGTCATCGCGGTGATCAACCACGGCGATCGGATGGCTGCGGGCCAGATGGACGCCAGTGCGTGGCTGAAATGCGCGCTGACCTTCCTTGTGCCCTACTCCGTCTCCACCTACTCTTCGGTCATGGCCGTACGGGAGCGGCTGCAAAGCCTCGGGGACTGATCCACTTTGAACATTCTGTTTGTGATGTATGACCAGCTGCGGTTTGACTACCTCAGCTGTGCCGGGCATCCGCATCTGCATACGCCGAACTTCGAACGTGTGGCGGCGATGGGCGTGCGTTTCACCAACGCCTATGTCCAATCCCCGATCTGCGGCGGATCGCGGATGTGTTTCTATACCGGACGCTACGCTGCATCTCACGGCGCCCATTGGAATGGGTTTCCCTTGCGGGTGGGCGAACACACGTTGGGGGATCACTTGCGCAAGGTCGGCATGTCCTGCCACCTGATCGGCAAAACGCATATGACGGTCGATGCCGAAGGGATGGAACGGCTCGGGTTGGACGCAGAAAGCGTGATCGGCGTGCGCACATCGGAATGCGGGTTCGACCCATGGGTGCGTGACGACGGGCTCTGGGCCGAAGGTCCAGACGGTTTTTATGATGAAAGGCGAAGCCCTTACAACGAATACCTCAAGTCAAAAGGGTATGACGGCAGCAACCCATGGGCCGACTACGCCAACGCCAGTCTTAAGGACGGACAAATCGCATCCGGCTGGTTCTTCGACAACACCGACCTGCCCGCCAACATCCGCGAGGAGGACAGCGAAACGCCGTGGCTCACCTCGGAAGCGATCCGTTTCATCGATCAGGCGACCGGCCCATGGTGCGCGCATCTTAGCTACATCAAACCGCACTGGCCCTACATCGTTCCCGCACCCTACCACGACATGTATGGCCCCAACCACGTGCCCGCCGCCACCCGCGCCGACGGCGAACGGATCAATGCGCACCCGGTCTTTGACACCTTCATGAACGGCCCCGTAGGCCGCGCCTTTCAGGATGAAGAGGTGCGGGCCAAGGTCATCCCCGCCTATATGGGCCTGATCAAACAGTGCGATGACCAGTTGGGCCGCCTGCTCGATCATCTCGAAGCGACGGGACAGATGGGCAGCACCATGATCGTGCTGACCTCGGACCACGGCGACTATTTGGGCGATCACTGGCTGGGTGAGAAAAACCTGTTCCACGACCCTTCCGTCAAGGTGCCCATGATCATCTATGACCCGCGCGAGGCTGTGAACAGCACCCGCGGCACCACATGCGATGCACTGGTCGAATCCATCGACCTCGCCGCAACCTTCGTTGAGGCCGCAGGTGGCACCGTGCCCGACCACATCATCGAAGGACGCAGCCTGCTGCCGTGGCTGCACGGAGAGACGCCCGACTGGCGCGACTACGTGATTTCCGAATACGACTTCTCGGCTCAACCCGTCGCGGTGAAACTTGGGCTTGAGCCGCGCGACTGCCGCCTCTTCATGGTGTTCGACGGGCGGTACAAGCTGATGCATTGCGCGGCCCCCGGTCTGCGCAACATGCTGTTCGATCTCGAAACGGATCCGGACGAGTTGATCGACCTTGCCAAGACCGACGCCCACATTGCCATCGAAGCCCGCCTGCTCACGCATCTTCATGACTGGAGCCTGCGCATGTCGCAACGCACCACACGGTCCGAAGACCAGATCAAGGCAATGCGCGGCGCTTCAAACGGCAAAGGCATCCTGATCCACCTCAAGGACGGCACGGAAGTTGATGAAAAACTGACACAAAAGTATCGCGGCCCAGCCCGCCAGATCCACCTCAAGGACTGATCCCATGCATCGTCGCTTCTGCTTTGCCACGTTGGCAATCACCGCGCTCCTTGCGCACCCCGTCATTGCGCAACCAGCCTACGACATGGGTGCCCTTCCCAAGGGCGCAACGTTCACGTGGCACGCGGACAACGGCAATGCCACGGTCAAGTACCTTGGCCAGAATGGCCCACTCTTCAAATTCCGCTACACCCGCGACGCCAGCCAGGGCCGGCCCGTCAAGGTCACCTCCTGGTCGGACCGCGCAGGCAATACGGTCAAGGCACGCGTCCCAGGCGGCACGGTCACCTTCACCCCACATGATTGCAGCATGACGTCCGGCACCTGTCAGTACACAGAATCCCATTCCCGCTATGGCAGGCGCAATGTTGTCTCTACCGTTACAGTCAAAGGCAGCATCTGGCACTACACCAAGCATGAAGACCGGGTGTCACCGGGCACTTTGTTTGAGAAAGGCACGGTCAGCATCGACCAATACGGGGTGGCGCTCGACCGTGACTATCAGCATTTCGAAAACGGTGCCGTGACCAAGACGGGTTGGACCCGGCGCAATCGCTGACCGATACACCGTCAGCCGATCAACACCTCGCCAAACTCCTCACGCAGGTTCCGCTTGAGAACCTTGCCGGTCGCATTGCGCGGCAGCACGTCGGTGAAGACAACCTTGTCCGGCACCTGCCACTTGGCGATCTTGCCGTCAAAAACGGCCAGCACTTCGGCCTCCGATGGCGCTTGCCCCTCGGCCGCCACCGCCACCAGAACCGGGCGCTCGTCCCATTTCTCATGCCGCGCCCCAATCACGGCCGCATCGGCCAGCGCCGGATGCGCGATGGCGATATTCTCCAGATCCACAGACGAAATCCACTCGCCCCCCGACTTGATGATGTCCTTGGACCGGTCCTTGATCGACAAATACCCATCCGGGTCCAACGTCGCCACGTCACCGGTGTCAAACCAGCCGCCGGTCAGTGTTTCGTCCACGGTCTTCTGGAAATAACTGTCCAGAATCCAATGCCCCCGCACCATCAGCGCGCCCTGTGCCTCTCCGTCATGGGACAATGGGTTGCCGTCATCATCCATGATTTCCAGCTCGACACCCCACGGCGGGCGGCCCTGGTTCTCGCGCAGCTTGTGCTGCGCATCGATCGGCAAGTCGGTGTGTTTGGCCAGCGGCTGGTTGGACGACCCAAGCGGCGACATCTCTGTCATGCCCCAGGCGTGGATCAGCTCCACATCATATGTCTCGCGGAAGGCGGCAATCATCGAGGGCGGACACGCCGACCCACCAACCACGGTCCGTTTGAGCGACGTCAGTTGCGACCCGGATTTCTCAGCCTCACCCAAAAGCCCCAGCCAGATCGTCGGCACGCCCAAGGCAATCGACACCTTGCACCCGTCAATCAGCTTCACAAGCGACGGCCCATCCAAACCCGGCCCCGGCAACACCATCCGCGCGCCCACCTGCGCACAGGCATAGGGCGTGCCCCATGCGTTCACATGGAACATCGGCACAACGGGCAGCACAACGTCGCGGGCCGAAAAGCCAATGCAATCAGGCGTGTTCGACGCAAAGGCATGCAGGACAGTGGACCGGTGGGAATACAGAACACCCTTGGGGTTCCCCGTCGTTCCCGACGTATAGCAAAGCGACGACGCGGTATTCTCGTCGAATTCCGGCCACGCGAAATCAGGTGATCCGGTGGCGATCAACTCGTCATAGAACTCCAGCCCCTCGATCTCCGCCGCAGCCGCCTCGTCGCGGCCTTCCATCAGCACCACATGTTTCACACCCGGGATCTTGTCGCGGATGGCTTTCACAAGCGGGACAAAGGTGCGGTCGATAAACAGCACCCGATCCTCGGCATGGTTGATGATATAGACCAGCTGTTCGGGAAACAGACGCGGATTGATGGTGTGGCACACCAGACCGGCGCCCGACACGCCAAAGTAAATCTCCAGATGCCGCCGGTTGTTCCACGCAATGGTGGCGCAACGGGCATGTGGTTCCAGACCCAGCTTGAGCAGCGCGTCGCCCAGCCGATTGGCATTGGCCCCAACCTGCCCCCATGTCGTCTCTTCGACGCCACCACCTGTGTTCACGGACGTAATGGCCGTCTCACCATGATACCGCGCAGCATGATCGACCAGTGAAGAAATAGTCAGGGGGTAGTTCATCATTTGGCCAAGCATCGGCGCCTCCCGTTTTTCCTGTCAGAGCAACGCCTTGCCTGCACGGCCCTCCCCGACCGCGCGCGTTCCTCCCTTGGGTCAACCCTGCCAAGGGGCGGCGGCCCATGCAAGCGCGGCGTGCACGGGATGACGCAAAGACAAGGGGCCAGCCATCGACCAGCCCCTCGTTCGAACGCCTCAGGCTTAGATCAGCCGCATTGCAGCGCCTTGGCGTGCTGAATATGACCGCGATGTGCCTCGACATAGGCGATCAAACCGGCCAACACACTCGGCTGCCCCTTGAACCCATGCCACGGCTTGAAATGCGGCACATGCAGGAAGGTCGTCGGGTCACGCTTGAGCAGGTTGGCAAAGACCGACGCCACCAGACGGCCTCCGGCCCCGGTCAGCTTGCCATCACCCTTCTCCTTTGCCTCTTGCAGGCAGTAGAACCACAGCGGCGTCTTGGTGATGCCCTTGGCCTTGAGGATCGCAGGCGGATCAATGGCATGGGTGCCCAGATGCGCCGCCAAGTGCTGACCGCTGGCCAGCTGATAGGTATAGCGATCACGCACCATGTTGCGCAGGGCCAGGTTGCGGGACTGATCCAAGGTCAGCGTTTCCTCGATATCCGCCAATTCAATCGGCGCATGGACAAAGGGCAGGTTCAAAAGCGGCATACCCAGTTTTGGCCCCACCGGCCGCGCCTTTTGCGAGGTGACCGCCCCATTCATGCCAAAGAACTTGGCATAATCGATATTCCCGCTTGTGGGCCTGCGGCCAAAGCCAAGGGTTGCAAACAGCCCCTTGGGATCGGCGCCTTCCGTCAACGCATACTCGAACTGGGTCGTGGCGTGACCAAAGCGATACCCGGCCCCGGTAAACTCCACCGGCATCACCGGCGCGTCCCAGCCAAAGGCATGGTTGTCCAGCGCCCAATCCAGGCATTCCTGCTGGACAAAGGCAGGCAGCAATTCGCACCACACGATCCATTGGTAATGCAGCCGAATGAAGCGGCGGACTTCCTCGAAGTTGGTCAGCTTGGGGCTGACATGATCATGCCAGACATGGTTGGGCAGGCCCTCATGGGCGCACGCCTTGATGTCCTTCGCATCATCGCCATCTTCGACGCGCTTGCTCATCAGGATGTTGTGCAGCTCGATGAAAATCGCCTGCACTTGGGCCACAATGATGTTCTCATCATTGCGCGGATCGCCAATCAGCGCCTTGCCCGCACAGGTCCGGGCCAGGTCACGCGGATTGTCCTTGCGACCAAAGACAAGAAACTGCTCTGCCTCGCCCTCACCATACAGATGCGGTGACGCCTCCGGCCCCGCACCATAGACGCAATCCAGATCAAGGCTCGGCGTCCGCACATTCGGGATGGTCGAAGGATCGATACGGGAGCCAAGGGCAGATGTCGCATCGAGCGTAATGTCGTGATCCACGAATTGGCCAAGAAAGGTCATGCCAGCATCCGCATGTCCGTCCTCGTTCTCGGTCGCCCCCATCGACTGCGAAAGCTCATCCAGCGCCGCAATGACATCCGCGTGGGTGATGTTCTTGATGTGAACAGGGTTCGCGGGCAAGACCCGCCCCAGTGTCTGCGCAAAGGGCCTTGAGGGTCCCTTGCCATGAATACACGTTTTGAAAAGTTGATCGAGCCGTGTCAGCCCGTGTTGTGTGCCAGCCATAATATTGGCCTCCGGTGCATGTTAAAGAAACAGAGCGCAAAATATAGCGCGTCCTGCGCAACATTATTACATCCGGACACAGCACCGGGTCAGGTCAGGCATTCCTGACCGCCACAAGTTTGGGCGAATAACCGCTCACCAAAGGCCAAATAACTCAGTTTTTTCGCAAGGATACAATCCTGAATTGAACTAAAAAACACCCCGTTTCCATAGAAATGGATCGCGTGGGGCGCCGTTCAGACCATTCGACAGCTGTTTTTAGCGGTGCGCATGCAGATATTTGACCAGCGCTTGGGTGGAGCCGTCCTTGCCATCTGCAGGCGCCGCCCCCTCGACAATGGGCTGCAAGGCCGTTGCAAGTTCCTTGCCCAACTCAACGCCCCATTGGTCGTAAGAGTTGATGCCCAGAATGACGCCCTCGACAAACACCCGATGCTCGTACAGCGCCACGATCTGACCCAGGGTGAACGGATCAAGCGTGGGATAAATCAGCGTGGTAGACGGCCGGTTGCCGGCAAAAACCCGATGCGCCGCCTGACGCTCCAACTCGTCTCCCTCGAACTTGCCGGCAATCTTCGCGCGCGCCTCATCCAGCGTGCGCCCGCGCATCAACGCCTCGGACTGCGCCAAACAATTGGCGACCAGCAGGTCATGATGATGGCGCAACTCGGGTTCATGCCCCGCACAGGCCACCATGAACTCGCAGGGAATGACTGACGTACCCTGATGGATCAGCTGGTAAAACGCATGCTGTCCGTTCGTGCCAGGTGCACCCCAGACAACGGGACCACTCTCAACCGGAACAGCACCTCCATCCATCGTCACCGACTTGCCGTTCGATTCCATCTCAAGCTGTTGGAAATAGGCAGGCAACTGCCCCAGCCGCTGATCATAAGGCAGAACGGCGCGTGACGCGTGCCCCAGCACCTGCCGATGCCAAATGCCCACGAGGGCCAGCATCAAAGGCATGTTTTCGACGCCCTCAGCAGCCCTGAAATGCGTGTCCATATCCTGTCCGCCGCGCAGGAAGGCACGGAACCCATCCGGCCCCACGGCCATCATCAGGCTCAGGCCAATCGGCCCCCACATTGAATAGCGGCCCCCGACCCAATCCTCGAAACCAAACACACGCTCCGCCGGAATCCCGAACTCGGATGTTTTCTCAAGGTTGGTCGACAGGGCCGCAAATTGCGCCGCCGGATCGCCACCATGATGCAGCATCCACGCCCGCGCCGTGCGCGCATTCGTCATGGTCTCGATCGTGGTGAATGTCTTGGACGCGACAATCACAAGCGTCGTCTTCGCATCCAGCCCGCGCAGCGTGTCCGCAATATGCGCGCCATCCACGTTCGACACGAAATGGCAGCGTGGCCCGTCATGGTAAGGCGTCAGGGCCTGAACCGCCATGGCAGGCCCAAGGTCCGACCCGCCGATCCCGATATTGATCACATCGGTGATGGCACTGCCGCGGATCTCGCCTGCATAAGCCTCCATCCGGCCAAGCGTTTCCAGAACGCCCGGCATGACATCCTCGCCATCGACCAGAACCGGACCACCATCCAGGTTCCGCAAGGCCGTGTGCAGAACGGCCCGCCCCTCGGTCTCGTTGATCTTTTCACCGGAGAACATCGCATCACGCCGTGCCGCAACGCCCGATGTCTCGGCCAGGTCCAGCAGCATATCAAGTGTTTCAGCATCTATGTTGGTCTTGGAATAATCGAACAGCATGTGCTGCGTCTGAACCGCGAACACATCCGCACGCGCATCATCGAACAGGTCCAGAAGGGCGCGGCCGGACACGGCCTCCGCCTTGGCCTTCAAAGCGTTCCACATGTCTCTTACTCCGCCCAGTGCACCGTCAGGCCGCTCATAACAGCTTTGATGGGTGCCTCAACCGGGTCGAGGCCCTCTGCGCGCTCCAACGCCGCCCGCTTCTCGGACCCATAGATCACGAGATGCTTTGCCATCGCCCCCGCAAGGGCCGGACCTGAGAACGAGATCCGAGGCTCCTGCCCCGCAACCGACACCGGCACAACCAAAGGCGCGTTATCGGCCAGCATCGTGTCCAGCCCGACAGCCCCCGGAAAAAGGGACGCCGTATGCATATCCGCACCCATCCCCAGCAACAAAAGCGAGATTGGCATCTGGTCCGCCAATTGCTCGGACAGAGCCGGAGAGGCCTGTTCAGGCGTTTGCCCGTCCCTGTAGAACGGCACGAACTTGGCCTGCGCCGCACGGCTCTGGAACAACCGATCCTTCAGCAGCTTCGCGTTCGACCTGTCGTGATCCTCCGGCACCCAGCGCTCATCGCTCAGCATGACATTGACGCGCGACCAGTCCAGATCAGCCGCACACAGACTGTCAAAGATTGGGCCCGGCGTCGTCCCGCCCGGCACAACGAAAGAGGCTGAGGGATGCACCAGCAGGCAGTTCTTCAACTCGCTCGCCAGCGCATCGGCCAGTCCCATGGCCAGCAGGTCACGGTCAGGATACTCAACGATATTCATGGGGCCACCTTTCTCCACACTCTGGTGTCGCGGGCCAGAAGCTGAACGGCATCCACTGGCCCTTCGCTGCCCGCATCATAGGTCTTCGGCACTTCCCCACGCGCTTCCCATCCATTTATGATCGGATCGGTCCAGGCCCAAGCCGCCTCGACCTCATCGCCACGCATGAACAGGGTCTGGTTGCCACGGATCACATCCATGATCAAACGCTCATACGCATCAGTCTGATCCGCGCCATCCGCCCCCAACGCCTCGGCAAAGGACATATCCAGTGGCACATCAACCAAGCGCATGCCCCCTGGACCGGGTTCCTTGATCGTTACGCCCAGCGTAATCCCTTCGTTCGGCTGCAACCGGATCGACAGGACATTGCGATGGTCCGATTGCTCGCCAAAGATCGAGTGGTTCAATTCCTTGAACACCACGGTAATCTCGCTGGAACGGGCTTTCAGCATCTTGCCCGTACGCAGGTAAAACGGCGTCCCCGCCCACCGCCAGTTGGAAATGCCCACCTTCATGGCAATGTAGCTTTCGGTGCGCGTGCGCGGGTCCCCCACCGCCTCGCGATAGCCGGGCTCGCTCTCGGACGCTTCATATTGACCGCGCACGATGTGATACGGCTCGACATCATCCAGCGCCCTGATCACCTTCAACTTTTCATCGCGCACCGCATCAGGATCGAATTTGGATGGCGGCTCCATCGCAATCAGGCACAAAAGCTGCATCAGGTGGTTCTGCACCATGTCCCGCATCGCGCCCGACTTGTCATAATATTCACCCCGACCACCCACGCCGACCGTCTCGGCCACGGTGATCTGGATGTGGTCGACATATTGCGAATTCCACAACGGCTCGAACAGCATGTTGCCAAAGCGGACCGCCATCAGGTTCTGCACCGTCTCTTTGCCAAGATAGTGATCGATCCGGTAAATCTGGCTTTCGTCGAAATGCATGGCCAGGTCGCGGTTCAGCGCCTTTGCCGAGGGCAGATCGCGGCCAAAAGGTTTTTCCACCACGATCCGGCTGTCCGCATCGGTCAGCCCATGCGCATTCAACCGATGGGCCAGATCCGCAAACAGGCTTGGACCGACAGAGAAGTAATAGGCACGCACCACATCCGGGCGGACAAGTTTCGCCAGCTCGTCCCACCCCTTGTCGCCTCGGGCGTCGATCGTGACAAACTCCATCCGCTCCAGGAAACCGGCTAGCGTGCCCTCTTCACAGCTGTGGATCCCACCAAACTCTGCAATCGCCTCGGCCACGAACTCGCGGTAGGCCGCACTGTCCATATCACCGCGTGCGGCACCGATCACCCGGGCCCCCTTGGGCATTTGCCCTGCACAAAAACGGCGGAACAGACCCGGCAGAATCTTGCGGCGTGCAAGGTCTCCTGTGCCGCCAAAGATCACCAGATCAAACGGATCGACCGGGATAACGCGCGATACCATGGCAAGGCTCCCTCTTGCATGCCTAGAAAATGTTTGCGCTACCACTAGCAGATTCAAACAGATACTCAACGCCCGATGCTGCACCTGCATCACACGGTCACATATTTCTATCACAAAGCCGTCAATGGGACACAGTCCGCTTTCACCTTGCCGCCGCGCGACATAACTCTACGCTCGGACCGCACAGAAAAAGACGGAAACAGGCGATATGAAAGACTTGGCAAATCCGGGCAAGTTCCAGGATCCCCATGTAACGGCCAAGGGCGAAGCGCGGGCAACGGTTGCGCTGACCCATCCCGAAACCCTTTGGTTCAACACCGGCACGCTGTGCAACATCGCCTGTGCCAACTGCTATATCGAAAGCTCGCCCACCAACGACGCGCTGGAATACATGACGGCGGATGAGGTCTCCGGCTATCTCGACCAGCTTGAAGACCGCAAATGGAACGTGCGCGAGATTGGCTTTACCGGTGGCGAACCGTTCATGAACCCCGCCTTCCTCGACATGGTCGAACGGTCGCTGGATCGCGGATACGATGTTCTGATCCTGACAAACGCCATGGCCCCAATGATGCGCCCAAAGGTCAAGGCAGGCATCGTGCCCTTGGTCGAAACCTATGGTGACAAACTGACCTTCCGCATCTCGCTCGACCATCACGCAGCCGCTGTCCACGACACGGAACGCGGTGTCGGCACCTTCGCGAAAACCCTGCGCGGCGTGGATTGGCTGTCGTCCATCGGGGCTCGACTGGCTGTCGCGGGCCGGATCGAAATGGCCGAAGACGAAAATGAGGCACGCGCCGGATATGCCGCGCTCTTTGCCAAACACGGCTGGGACATCGACGCCCAAGACCCTGGCATGACGGTCCTCTTCCCCGAAATGGACGCTAATGTCGAAGTGCCCGAAATCACGACCGCCTGCTGGGGCATCCTGAACAAACATCCCGACGCGGTGATGTGTTCTTCCTCCCGCATGGTGGTCAAACGCAAAGGGGCCGCAGCCCCCGCCGTTCTGGCCTGCACCCTCCTGCCCTACGACCCGCAATTCGAGATGGGCGAAACGCTCGCGCAGGCCGAGGCGGACGTTTCTCTGAACCACCCGCATTGCGCCAAGTTCTGCGTCCTCGGCGGCGCCTCCTGTTCCGCCTGAGCGGGACGCATCCCGGGTCCGGCGGGTGGGCGAATTTGCGCAAGCAAAGAGTGCACATGACGGACAAAAACCGACAATGGTTAACCGCTGCACGCACCTTACCAATGGGTTAATGGGCCCCGCGCATCCAAAAGACGCAGTTTTCCCGCCAAAATGTGCAGTTTCGAAAATTGATACCGAAATCAGGTCAAAAACGACCCCGCAAGATGCGCAGTTTGCGTCTCAAAACACGCAGTCTGGTCGATCAGCCGCCCGTCGCACGCCACCGCGCGCGCCATTTACCTCTCAGTGCAGCGTGAATTCACCCGTCACATTCCGCCACTCCCCCGGTGCGATCATCTTGCGATGGGTGAAGCGCACCGAATGCAGTGCGCCCTCGATCTCGGTCTTCCAGAAGTCGATGAATTTGAACAGGCGCGGGTGGTCCGGCGCGAGGTCATAGTCCTGCCAGACAAAGGTGTTCAACACGTGCCTGTAATCCGGCATGTGATAGATCATTTCGGCCGTTGTCAGGCCATATCCTTTCAACATCAGTTCCGTTTCGGTATCTGCCATGTTTCGCCTCCGTTTTTTGCCTTGTTGGTCTAGCAGAACGGATCGAGTATTAATTTTCAATAAAAACAGTATCTTGGCACCAGACACAGCAGACTGCTAACAACCATCGCCTCCGCACCATTGCACCCTATCTGCGCTTTCTGATAGACTGCACCGCAATATATAGCGCACGCGACAGAACGAGCAGATCAACGTGAACGACACGCCCCAACCTCCTGAAAACGATGATGAAATGATGCCCGAACGGCCAGCCTATGATGGCCCCTCGGTCTCGATCGAAGACGAAATGCGCACGTCCTACCTGGACTATGCCATGTCTGTCATCGTGTCCCGTGCGATCCCCGATCTGCGCGACGGCTTGAAACCAGTGCACCGCCGCATCCTTTACGCGATGCATGAAACCGGCAACACGCACGACAAATCCTACCGCAAATCCGCCCGCCCCGTGGGCGATGTCATGGGTAAATACCACCCCCATGGCGACAGCGCGATCTATGACGCCTTGGTGCGCATGGCGCAGGACTTTTCGATGTCCCTGCCGCTCCTCGACGGGCAAGGCAACTTCGGCTCCATGGACGGCGACAACCCCGCAGCCATGCGCTACACCGAAGTGCGGATGGACAAACCCGCCGCCTTTGTTCTGGCCGACATCGACAAGGACACCGTTGATTTTCAAGACAATTATGATGGCAAGGACCGCGAACCCACCGTCCTGCCATCGCGCTTCCCGAACATGCTCGTCAACGGTGCGGGCGGCATCGCCGTCGGCATGGCGACCAATATCCCACCCCACAATCTGGGTGAAGTGGTCGACGCCTGCCTTGCCCTGATCGAAGACCCGGACCTGTCGTCCGAAGCCTTGATCGACTACGTGCCTGGCCCCGACTTCCCGACGGGCGGCATCATGCTGGGCCGCTCCGGCGCGCGCAAAGCCTATCTCGAAGGGCGCGGCAGCGTCATCGTCCGGTCCAAAACACGGGTCGAAGAGCTGCGCAAAGACCGTTACGCCATCGTCATCGACGAGATCCCGTATCAGGTGAACAAGGCCACGATGATTGAACGCATCGCCGAGGCTGCCCGAGACAAGCGGATCGAGGGGATTTCCCACGTTCAGGACGAATCCGACCGCAACGGTGTCCGCGTCGTGGTCGAGCTGAAACGGGATGCGACTGCAGAAGTCGTTTTGAATCAGCTATTTAGATTCACGCCAATGCAAACCTCCTTCGGCTGCAACATGCTGGCGCTGAACGGCGGACGCCCCGAACAACTCACGCTTCGGCGCTTCCTGACCTCCTTCCTCGACTTCCGCGAAGAAGTGGTGATCCGTCGTACTGCCTTCGATCTGCGCAAGGCTCGCGACCGCTCACACATCCTGTGTGGTCTCGCAGTGGCGGTCTCAAACGTGGACGAAGTTGTTGCCACTATCCGTTCCTCCGCCGACGCCGCAGAGGCGCGCGCCAAGCTGATGGAACGCCGCTGGCCCGCAGCAGAGATCGAAAGCTACCTCCGTCTCATCGACGATCCACTGTCGAAGATGCACGATGATGGCACCTATAACCTGACCGAAATCCAGGCCCGCGCGATCCTAGATCTGCGCCTGCAGCGCCTGACCCAGATCGGGGTCAAGGAAGTCACTGACGAACTTGAAGAACTGGCAGCTAAGATCCAAGAATACCTCGATATTCTTGGAAGCCGCGAACGAATCATGGGCATCATCTCGAACGAGCTAACCGAGGTGAAGGAGCTCTTCGCCGTGCCCCGCCGTACCGAGATTGTCGACTGGTCCGGAGACATGGAAGACGAGGACCTGATCGAGCGCGAGGACATGGTCGTGACCGTGACCTCCGGCGGTTATATCAAGCGCACCCCGCTTGCCGATTTCCGCAGCCAGAAGCGCGGTGGCAAAGGTGTGTCGGGCATGCAGACCAAGGAAGAGGATGTGATCACCACCCTCTTCGTTGCCAATACCCACACGCAGCTTCTGTTCTTCACGACCGACGGGATGGTCTACAAGCTCAAGACATGGCGCTTGCCGCAGGGCGGCCGCACGTCCAAGGGCAAGGCCATCGTGAACATTCTGCCCATTCCCCAGGGGGTTAGCATTGCCGCCATCATGCCAGTCGACCGGGATGAAAAGGAATGGGACGACCTGCAGGTCGTGTTTGCCACCTCTGCCGGGACCGTGCGCCGCAACAAGCTGTCTGACTTCACCAACGTCATGCGCAACGGCAAGATCGCCATGAAGTTCGAGGACGAGCACGCGGAGACAACCCTGATCAACGCCCGCATCGCATCGAACGACGATGATGTCATGCTGGTCACCAATTCCGGCCGAGCCATCCGTTTCCCGGCAACCGACGTGCGCGTGTTCAACAGCAGGAACTCGGTGGGCGTGCGTGGTGTCAAGCTTAGCGGGTCGGACAACGTCGTATCCATGTCGATCATACGCCACTTCGATGCAACCAGCGATGAACGGTCGGCCTACCTCAAAATGCGCCGCGCCGTCGCCGGACTTGCCGACGATGGCGAAGCCTCCGATGAGGAAGAAACCAACGCCAACGCAACCATCAGCCAGGAACGCTATGCAGAAATGTCTGCGGCCGAAAACCTGATCCTGACGATCACGGCGCAAGGATCGGGCAAGCTCAGCAGCAGCCATGACTATCCTGTCCGTGGACGCGGCGGTTTGGGCGTGGCGGCGATGGACAAGGCCATGCGCGGCGGCGACATCGTTGCATCCTTCCCCGTCGACTTGGATGACCAGATCATGCTCGCCACATCCAAGGGTCAGTCAATCCGCGTGCCCGTGGATGGCATCAGCTTCCGCTCGCGCAACGCTGGAGGCGTACGCGTCTTCAACACCGGCAAGGGCGAAGAAGTCGTCAGCGTCGCATGGATCGCTGATCAGGGCGACGAAGAGGAAGAAGGCGGCGAAGGCTGATCTTCAGTTCAGCGGCGGCAGAACATCTTGTAACGGGATCGGCGTGTACCACAGCGTGTCGATCTCGGCCTCGCGCACGGCATCGCAGTGCGGTATGTCACGCGCCATGTCCACGACGATGGCATAGCTCTCTTCCATTAACGGAATGTGTTCGGCGCAACTTGGGTACACATCCACGTCGTGCTCGCAAATGTGCGCCCGCAGCCGCTCTGCGCGTACAAATGGGCACAAGATATCTCGTTCAAAGTCTACGCTTTCAGCGGCCTTGACCCACTGCGGTGTCGCACCATCCTTTTGGGCATCATAGTAGGTCTGTACTTGCCGGGTTTTTGACAAAAGATACAAATCGAGCCCTCGAACAATGTCACTTTCATAGACAAGCGCGTTTATTTCGGCGTCTTCGTAAGCGTAGTACTGACTGAAATCGCTTTGGATATGCGCGCTCGCATATCTGTGCCAAAAGTCGCTTGAGTACGGTGCAGCATGAAGCCTGCGAACTGAAAAGTCGCGCTTCTGTTTGGCCAGAGCCTCAAGCCGCTCTGCCTTGTCCACCTCGCTTTCATCGCTGTTCACGCGCCGTGTCGTCGCGCTGCCGTCTGCGTTAAAAACGGTGATCCACGGCAGTTCGAATTGAACATCCTCAACCATGTCCAAAAGGCGAAGATTGAGCGGGTCCATTTCAAGGAACGCAAGACTGCGCTCAAGATGAGCCCGTCGCATCTTGTTTTTCATGTTGCGGCGCTTGTGGTAGAGGCCGAAGCGGTTTTGGAACGTGCTCGCCCACCTGTCCAGATCCATCAGTTCATACAGATCTGGTTCCATGCTCACGAACGCACTTTCGATCCAGTCCAATTGAGCTTCGGACACTGTGTCATGGCCAAAATTGTTCATCATGTTCAGCAATCTGACCGTTACCATGTCCGGATTGTCGGGGTTGTAGTCCGGCCACTCAGCGATGTCCTGGTTTCTTACGTCGCCATAAACCGTCTGCCCGTACATCAGGCACAAGGTCCGCGCCTCGTCCGAGATGCGAGTGGCATATTCCTGGCAAAAGGTGGCTATCGCCTCCATTCCGTAGCGCCCAACAAAATCATATGCACGTTGCAAGGTGCCCCAATTCGGATGACTGTCCATGACACGATTCACGGCAGCGACAGGATCACCAACCTGTTTGTCATAGCCATACATGACAATCACAGCATCAGAGGCCGGGATCAGACCGGGTGCCGCGGCATAGGCAAACCGGGCATGCAGCACGCCTTGGTCCCGCATCTTGCGCGCGACATCATAGCTCCAACCGTTGCGGCTTGACGCGATGGCGCCTGCAGCATTCCAAAGGCTCCAGGCTCGGGCAATCCGCGCATAATGATTGCCTGTGTCCCGGTTCAACCACTCCTTCACAAAGGTGGTTGTTTTCGGGTGGCTGCGCGACAATACGATAAACAAATCGCGCATGTCATCCGCGCTCAGATCATCCCGTTCAAAGCGCTGTTGTGCGTCTTTGATAAATGCCTGAACGGCGATGAAGTCACCGTCCTGAACCTTGTCAAAAAGCTGCCGATCAAGCGATGGCTCTGCACTTGCTGCAAAGCCAAAGACCATCAAAACCAACGCCAGAATTGCGCGCATCACAGCCACCTCTCAATACTATCAAGAGTAGTATCGTGGCCGATTGCGACTCAGCTGGGCCCACACTTGGGCGATGCTGTGGCGCAGAACAGTTCTACAGCCTGTAGATGCCCGCGAACTTGTTCCGAAGATATGCGACCAGAGGCTCTGGGCCGGGGCTGCGCCCGCCGGCACGTTCGATCACCTCGCGCGGCTCATACAGGCTGCCATGGGTTTGCAAATTGTCGCGCAGCCACGCCGTCGCCGCCGATGTATCCCCTTGTGCCAGCTGCGCATCAAGGTTCGGCACGGCGGCACGCAAAGCCTCGTGCAGGCACCCGGCATAGACATTGCCCAAGGAGTAGGTCGGAAAATATCCGAACAATCCGACGGACCAATGCACATCCTGCAAAACACCATTTGACGGTTTGTCGACCGCATACCCGAAATCGGCCTCGAACCGATCATTCCAAGCGGCTTCCAAGTCATTGACGCTCAGGTCCCCAGACATCAGCGCCCGCTCCAGATCAAAGCGCAAAAGCACATGCAGATTGTACTGCACTTCGTCCGCTTCGGTCCGAATATAGCCGTTCGAGACCATATTCACCGCAGCAAAGAACGCATCCTCCCCCTCGATCCCGAAATCCCCGAACGCATCCCGCATCTGACCGTAGAGCCACCCGGTAAAGGCACGGCTGCGGCCCAACTGGTTCTCGTAGATGCGGCTTTGGCTCTCATGCACTCCCATCGACACCCCGCGCCCCAGCGCGGTCATCAGATAGGCATCGTCGATGTTCTGCTCATAGCAGGCGTGCCCGACCTCGTGGATGGTCGAGTAGAAGCAATTGAACGGGTCTTCGAGGTTGGTGCGCGTCGTGATCCGCACGTCTGTGCCCGACCCGGATGAGAACGGGTGTACTGCCTTGTCGATCCGCCCATGGCCCATGTCATAGCCGAATGTCTTGGCCAACAGCGTGCTCAGCCGAAGCTGCACCACGTCGTCAAATGTCCCGGTGACTCCATCGGGCGCAGGGCGCTCCAGAATGGCCGCGCGCAGGGATGTCAGAGCGGGCCGCAGTGCCCCAAACATCGCTTCCAGATCCGCGCCCGTGGTGCCCGGCTCGTAATCCTCAAGCATCGCATCATACAGATCGCCGCCATTGGCCAGCGCCGCACCTTCTTCGCGTTTGAGGGTGACAACCTCCTCCAGCACAGGCGCGAACGCCTTGTAATCATCCGCTTCGCGCGCCTCGGCCCATTTGCCTTGTGCCGTCGACGTCACCCGCGCGATCTGGGCTGCAAGATCGGCCGGCACCTTCGACGCCCGGTCATAGCTGCGCTTGATCTCGCGCAGCTTCGCCGCACCCACCTGGTCCAGCACGCCCCCTTCAATCGCGGCCAACCATTCACCCACCTGCGGATCAGTCCGGCGGGCATGCAGAACGCTTTCCATCGCCGCCATTTCCTCGCTCCGTTGAGCAGCAGCGCCGCGCGGCATCATTGTCTCCTGGTCCCAGCCCAGACGTCCCGCAACCTGCCCCAAGGCCTGTGTCGTGTGATCAAAGGCCAAAAGGTCGTCAAACGCTTTCATCAGGAAGTTCCTCGAATGGATGTGGCAATGGGATAGGCCGACAGGAAACGGGCGCGCAGGATCAGCGCCCACAGCACCACAGCCAGGAATTGGTGCAGGATCGCCACTTGCCAAGGTGCCCCATAAAGCACGGTCGCGATGCCCAGTACGACCTGCAGGCTCATCGCTGCAAAGACGGCATTGAAAGCAAAGCGCGTGTTCTCATGCGCCGATCTGCGTCCGCGCAACCAGACCACCACTGCAAAGGCAAACAGCAGATAGCCGGTCACGCGGTGGATAAACTGGACCAGCCCGGGGCTTTCAAAGAAATTCCGCCAGAAGGGTTCAAACACAAAGGCACTGGCCGGGAACACCTGCCCGCCCATCAGCGGCCAATCGGTATAGGACCGCCCGGCATCAATGCCCGCCACCAGCGCCCCAATCAGGATTTGCAGAAAGGCAAAGTGCATCAGTCCCGTCGACATCGAAAACAGCTTGGCCTCTTTCGACCGGCGCGCCTGCATCAGATCCCGCTCGGACCGACCAAGCAGGTAGGTATACCATGAAATGAAACCCAGAATGACAAAGGCAAGGCCCAGATGCGTGGCAAGCCGGTAGCTGGCCACATCCACCATGCCCTCGCCCTGGGTCACACCGCTGGCAACCATCCACCAGCCAATGGCCCCTTGCAGGCCACCCAGAACACCCAGCCCCAACAATCGCGGCGTCCAACCCGTGGGTATCTGGCGGCGGATCAGGAACCAGAAAAACCCGATGGCCCAGACCAGACCAATGACCCGACCCAACTGCCGGTGCCCCCATTCCCACCAGTATATGACCTTGAAATCTGCGAGCGTCATCCACTGGTTCTGGATACGAAACTCATCAATCTGCTGGTACAGGGCAAACTCCGCCTGCCAATCCGCTTCGTTCAGTGGCGGAATGGCCCCGGTAAAGGGACGCCATTCCGTGATGGACAGGCCGCTATCGGTCAAACGGGTCAAGCCACCTACTGCAATCATCACGACCACAAGGGCAAAGAGGATCATCAACCAGACGCGAATGGCACCGCGCGCACCGCCCCTGCCCTTGTCGATGACCCCGGTTTCAACCACCTGTTTTTCAGTGGTGCCAACCTCTTCGAAAATGCTGCGGTTCTTTGCCATTTCAGCCTCGGGTTTCTGTGTCGACGCGCAACCTAGGCCCGCCCGTAGCCAAGGTCCAGCATCACTGACGCGACGCCCAGCGGACCATCTGACGCAGCATGCCATGCAGGGTCTGTACGTCGGCACGTGTCAGGGGCATCCGGCTCCACAGATTGCGCAGGTTCATCTTCATGCTTGGCGCCTTGTGCTCGGGGAAAAAGAACCCGGCGTCCTCCAGCCGCTCCTCGAAATGACGCGCCAAGTGGTCAATCTCATGGCCGTCGGCCCAGTCCGTGCCTGCCATCTCAACCACGCGATGTTCTACCTCTGCACTCGCACGCATCCACTCATAGCCCACCAGCAACACGCATTGGGCCAGGTTCAGCGACGGAAACTCGGGGTTCACAGGCACCGAGATCAGGGCATTGGCCTGCGCGATATCCTCGTTCTCAAGGCCCGCGCGTTCCGGGCCGAACATCACGGCCACATGCTGGCCCTCGGCAATCCTGCGCGCCGCGTCCTGCATGGCCGCCTCGGGGCTCAGGACATCCTTGGTCATGTCCCGCATCCGCGCCGTCGTGGCATAGACAAAGCTGCAATCCGACAGGCTGCCCGCCACGTCCGGATGCACCGTGGCTGCATCCAGCACACGGCCTGCCCCGCTGGCCATGGCCACCGCTGCCGGGTTCGGCCATCCATCGCGCGGATCAATGATGCGCATCCGGTCCACGCCAAAGTTCAACATCGCCCGGGCCGCAGCCCCGATGTTCTCGCCCATCTGGGGACGCGTCAGTACAAATGTCGGTGTCATGGCGCGCCATCTACCCCGCGACGACACACCCGACAATCCCTTTCACTTTGCAAAATAAACTTCCGCCGGAGGCATAAATCTTTTCATCCCATGTGTTTTCCGGCTAGAGCGACAACCAGAACAAAAGGACCACGCCAATGAGTGCCCCCGAGCAGCCGCAGATCTATCTTCTGACCCCGCCCGTGTTCGAATTGTCGGTGTTCCCCGATCAACTGGCCTCGGTCCTCGATGCACATGACGTGGCGTGCATCCGTCTGGCCCTGGCCACCCGGGACGAAGATCGTATTTCCCGCGCCGCCGATGCCTGCCGTGAAGTGGCCCATGCCAATGACGTGGCCATCGTGGTAAACGATCATATACAACTCGCCGAACGGCTGGGTCTGGATGGCGTACACTTGTCCGATGCCTCGAAATCGGTCCGCGATGCGCGCAAGGCGCTTGGCCCGGATGCCATTGTTGGCAGCTTCTGCGGCACATCCCGTCATGACGGCATGACAGCAGGCGAAGCCGGTGCCGACTATGTCGCCTTC
The DNA here is from genome assembly GCF_947496075.1 of uncultured Tateyamaria sp. Classification (GTDB taxonomy): domain Bacteria; phylum Pseudomonadota; class Alphaproteobacteria; order Rhodobacterales; family Rhodobacteraceae; genus Tateyamaria. The sequence goes on along the minus strand of NZ_CANMBJ010000002.1, from coordinate 1,110,850 downwards.
GGCCCGCTCACCGGGGTCGGAGATGAAGCCACGGCAGAGCACGACCTGTTCGCCTGGTGGTCCGAGATGATCGAGGTGCCAATCGTGGCCGAGGGTGGATTGACCCTCGACATCGTCAAGCGGCTCGCCCCCATCACCGATTTCTTCGGCGTCGGCGAAGAGATTTGGGGCGACGAGGATCCCGCCGCTGCCCTTGCCCGCCTGATGGACCCTCTGGGTTAAAGAAGCGTCCGCTCGATCACCCAATAGATCGCCACAACCGCGATGATCAGTGATCCGGTCATCGACCACGCCCGGAACATCACGTTGTAATCGGTGATCGTCTCCTCCTGCCCCTCAAGGTCAGAGATGCGCGCGGCACGTACGCCCAGCCACAGCGCGAACGCCGCCAAGGCAATGACGGTCAACTGACCCAGCTCAACCCCGACATTGAACCCGATCAGGGCCGGGATGAATTGCCCCTCTGGCAGACCGAACTCCCCCAGCACGGACGCAAAGCCAAGGCCGTGCAACAAACCAAAGCCAAACACGATCATGGGCCGCCACCGGTTGAGACCACGGGCAAAGATGTTCTCGACCGCGACATAGACGATCGAGGCTGCAATCAGCGGCTCAACGATACTGCCGGGCAGGTTCACCAGCCCCAGCGCGCCAAGCGCCAGCGTGACCGTGTGCGCCAGCGTAAAGGCCGTGACCTGCCACAGAAGTGGACCCAAACGGGTCGACAGGAAGAAAAGACCAAGAACGAACAGGATGTGATCCAACCCCTTGGGCAGGATATGGTCAAAGCCAACCGGGACGTAGGCACCAAAAGTCTGCCAGCCAGACGCCTCATCCCCACCGGCAACCGCAATCGGGCCACTGTTCTCGCCACCACCAATCAGCCCGGTATAGGGCGCCTCTACCCCTTGCTGGCGCAGGATCAGATCCCCCGCACCGTCAGGCCAGGCCACCTGCAAAACGTTTGTCCCCGCGGGGACGGCTCCGGTCAGCGCCACGTCGGAAATGCGCGCAAGCTCTTCATTTGGCACCTCGGGCACGGTCACATTTTCAAGGCTGAGTGCAACGGGCTCACCATTGGCGATCAGCAACGGCAAACCGTTCCATGTCGTCACAAGCGTAGGAACACGCGCCTCGACCTCTGCGCCACTCAATGCGCGCAAGGCGTCATAATCGCCCGCATTCTCGGCATTATCCGTATCTGCCACAACATCCAGATCGATGCCCGACAACTGCGCCTCGACATTCACGCGCACTTCAAGCCGCACCGCACCATCCACAACGGTCAGGTCCGCAATCGTCGGCACAACTTCGTGAGCCACAGCCACATTGGACCAAATCGCCCAGCAAAGAGTTGACAACACCGCCCAAAGCCGCAGCTTCAAAGGCACTCGAAGAAAGGCAGCCTGCATGTATATCGTCCGTCTTCTATTTGCTCTTTGGTGCGCCATCCTGACGACAAGCGCAACCGCTCATGAATTCTGGATTGAACCAGAGACGTATCAAGTGGAGCCATCGGGTAAAATCGTGGCACGACTGAAGAATGGTGAGAACTTCGAAGGCGTGAACCTGGCCTATTTCGACCGTCGTATCGAACGGTTCGACGTGGTGGTCGGAGACACCATACGCTCGGTCGAAGCGCGAATGGGTGACAATCCGGCCCTTGATGTGCCCGCACCTGTCGACGGTCTGGTCGTGGTTGTGCATGAAACGACATCGTCTTTGTTAACGTATAAAGACTGGGCAAAGTTTCAGAAATTCGCCGATCACAAGGATTTCGCAAACATCGAAGCCCGGCACGCCAGCAATGGCTTCCCTGAGCCACCTTTCAAAGAACGCTACACCCGCCACGCTAAGTCCCTGATCGCTGTTGGAGATGGTCAAGGCGCGGATCGGGCACTGGGTCTGAAAACCGAATTCATAGCGTTGACCAACCCCTACGCGCCAGCGTTCGATGGCACTATGCGGGTGCAAGTCAATCTCGACGGTGCTGTGCGGCCAGACGTACAGGTCGAGGTGTTTGATCGTGCTCCTGATGGAAATGTTGCCGTCACCCTGCATCGCACGGACGACGCGGGCATCGCATCCGTTCCGGTGGAACCTGGTCACGCCTATCTGTTCGATGCCGTATCGATTGCGCCGATAACAGATGGCGGCGACGCCGTATGGGACACGTTCTGGGCCGCTTTGACATTCGCCGTCCCGACCCGGTGACCACATCCCCTTGCCTCTTCCCGCAGTGGACGGCACAAGGCGGGCATGACGCGCTCACATGACATTCTCTGCATCGGTTCCGTCCTCTGGGACGTGATCGGCCGCGCGCCGCTGGCAATGCGCCAAGGATCAGACGTGCCGGGCAGGATCACCCGCCTACCCGGCGGTGTTGCCATGAACATCGCCATGACATTGGCCCGTTTCGGCCTGACACCAGCCTTGCTGACGGCCATTGGCCGCGATGCTGAAGGGGACGAGTTGATTGCCGCCTGCACCGCGCGCGGCATGATCACGGACACCGTCTATCGCTCCGAAGACTTGCCAACCGACCAGTACATGGCCGTCGAAGGTGCCAATGGCCTGATCGCAGCCATCGCAGACGCGCATTCGCTGGAAAGCGCCGGAGCCAAGATCTTGCGCCCGCTGACCGATGGCACCATCGCAACAGATCGCGCGCCCTACACCGGCCTTGCAGCCCTTGATGGCAACCTGACACTGGACCTGCTGAACGAAATTGCGACCAGCCCGGTTCTTGCAAATGCAGACCTGCGCGTCGCCCCCGCCTCTCCCGGCAAGGCCGAACGGTTGGGTCCGTTTTTGACGCACAGCCGCGGCACGCTCTACGTGAACCTCGAAGAAGCGGGCCTGCTCTGCCAACGCGGTTTCGAAACATCAATGGACGCGGCCGAGGGTTTGCTGGACCGCGGTGCGGCCCGTGTCCTTGTGACGGACGGTGGCAACACGGCCACCGAAGGATCGGCTGACGGGCTGGTCAGCGAAACACCCCCGCAGGTTTTGGTCACCCGGATCACCGGCGCCGGTGATACATTCATGGCAGCCCACATTGCGGCGGAAGTCCGGGGCGCAGGACGCCCCGAAGCGCTGCATGCCGCGTTGGAAGCCGCCGCGATCTATGTTTCAGGAAAGACGCCCACATGACCCTGTTCACCCCCTCACCCGAAGTCGCAGATGCATTGGCCACAGGCGCGCCCGTTGTCGCGCTGGAGAGCACGATCATCACGCACGGCATGCCCTATCCGCAGAACCTTGAGGTCGCGCGCCAGGTCGAGGCTGACATCCGCGCGGCCGGAGCGGTGCCCGCGACCATGGCCGTCATCAACGGCACATTGCATGTTGGCCTCACAGAGGCGCAGCTTGAAACACTGGCGCAGTCCAGGAACGTGGCCAAGCTGAGCCGTGCGGACATGGCAGCCTGCATCGCCAATGGCGGCACCGGCGCGACAACAGTGGCTGCAACGATGATCGCGGCCCGGATCGCGGGTATCTCAGTCTTCGCCACCGGCGGGATCGGCGGCGTGCACAAGGGGGCGGAAAACAGCTTTGATATCTCTGCCGACCTTCTGGAACTGGCGCAGACCCCTGTGACGGTCGTTGCAGCTGGCGCCAAGGCCATCCTCGACATTCCCAAAACGCTGGAGGTCTTGGAAACCCAAGGCGTGCCCGTCATTGCCTATGGGCAGGACGACATGCCCGCCTTCTGGTCGCGCAGTGCAGGCGTTGCCGCACCCCTGCGCATGGACAGCGCCGCATCAATCGCCGCGGCCCACACGCAACGCGCCGTCATGGGCATTCCGGGCGGCCAACTGATTGCAAACCCGATCCCCGAAACGGACGAGATTGACCGGGCAACACTTGCCCCCATCATCGCACAGGCCGCACGAGACGCGGATGCACACGGCATCACCGGCAAAGGGGTGACGCCGTATCTGTTGCAACGCATCTTTGAGTTGACGGACGGGCGTTCGCTGACGGCAAACATCGCTTTGGTGCGCAACAATGCGCGGCTGGCAGCCGCCATTGCAACGGAATTGGGCGCAATGGGGCCAAATGCCTGAATAAAGGGCGGAAACCATTGTAGTGCCGGACACGTTGACTTACTTCTTCCGTGAACTTGCGCCGGGATCCTGATGACCACTCCTTTTGACCCCAAAGAGCCCAGGCAGCCTGGCCTGTTTTCCGGCTTGCGCGCCTCCTTTCTGACCGGTCTTGTGGTTATTGCGCCTGTTGGCCTGACCATCTGGCTGATCTGGACTGTCATCGGCTGGGTCGACGGGTTCGTCTGGCCGCTGGTGCCCACGGTTTGGCAGCCGGATTCGATCGTCAACTATTGGCTGAACAATCCACGTTTCATCGAGCGCAACGGCGCTGTCGTTCCGAACCCGGATTGGATTCATGTGAACGTCCGCGGCGTGGGCGTGATCGTCTTCCTTCTGTTCACGATCTTCGTCGGCTGGATCGCCAAGGGTTACATCGGCAATTCGCTGATCCGGTACGCCGAAAGCCTCGTGGGACGTACCCCGGTCGTGCGGTCGATCTATTCCGGGATCAAGCAGATCTCCGAGACCATATTTGCCCAATCCGAGCGGTCATTCGAAAACGCATGCCTGATCGAGTATCCGCGCAAGGGCATCTGGGCCATCGGCTTTATCTCGACCACCGCCAAGGGCGAGGTCAGCGAAAGGGCGGGCAACACCGGCGCGCTGCTCAGTATCTTTGTGCCCACCACACCAAACCCGACATCGGGCTTTCTGCTGTTTCTGCCAGCCGAAGACGTGATCGAATTGGACATGTCCGTTGAGGACGCCGCAAAGTTGGTGATTTCCGCCGGGCTGGTCTATCCCAATGGCAAGGATCCCACCAAACCGCCGAAGTGACAGGGACCGCAGAAGTTCAACTGAACATCTCGGGCATATTCAAGCTGTCACCATTGCCGATCCGGTCGAAATGCGCTGCCAGAAATTCCTCTGCTGCGCGCGCGCCCGCATCCCGCAACCGCCCCATGACAAAGCCATTCGGGACAATCTTGGTCGCAACACTCAGGTCGTTCATCAACGCATCGTCAGCAATCATGTGCATGTTGACCCGGCGCATATTGCCGCGCTCAATCGTCCCCTCGTCAATCAGCCGCTTCACAAATGAAATGGCGCGCATTTCGCGCAGCAGGGACGAATTGAAGCTGATCTCGTTGATCCGGTTCTGGATCTGCTGCGGCGACCGTGGCAATTGCTCACGCTCCAGCGGATTGATGTTGATGACAACGATGTCGTCTGGCAGTGACGCGTCAAAAAGCGGGAACAGCGCGGGGTTACCGGTGTAGCCGCCATCCCAGAACTCCTCATCCTGACCGGTTTCACTGTCATAGACGGTGACTGCCTGAAACAGCGTCGGCAGGCAGGCCGAGGCCATGATGGCATCCGGCGTGACCTCGGCCTGCTTGAAAACCCGCAGCTTGCCGTTGCGCACGCGCGTCGCGTTGATGAACAATTGCGGGCCGTCGTCGCAACAGACTTTCTCCATGTTGAACTTTGACACGATGTCGGTCAGCGGATTGCGATAGAACGGACCATATAGATATGGCGACAGCATCCGCCCGACCGCATCGCCCACGGCATAAGGTATAGAATTTTCAAGCGCCTGGGACACCTGTGCTGGGCCAAACGGAGCCATCCATTGCGCCATGCGCATGTCCTGCACACCAGCCACCTGCCCCCAAAGCCAATCAAGGTTCTCGCGCGCGTCGTCTTCGCCGCCGATGGCCAGTCCGGCCTTGACGGCCGCACCGTTCAGGGCACCGGCAGATGTGCCCGAAATCCCCGCCACCTCGATCCGATCATCGGCCAGCAGAACGTCCAGCGCCCCCCATGTGAACGCGCCATGTGCTCCGCCCCCTTGCAGTGCCACGTTGATTTTCTTGCGCGTCATGGATCAACCCTTTGATCTGGTGGAGAGTGCGGGAGCCTCCGGCGGAAGTTTACTTGGCAAGATGAAGATGGATCACAGCGCTGTCCAACCGCCGTCAACGCTGATGGTTGTGCCGGTGATCTGGTCCGCCGCAGGCGAACAAAGGAAGACGGCGGTGCCACCCATCTGTTCCGTGGTCGCGAACTCCTTGGACGGCTGGCGCTTGAGCATCACATTCTTGATCACCTCTTCGCGCCCCATGTCGTATTCCTTCATCGTGTCGGGGATCTGGCTTTCAACCAGAGGCGTCAGCACATAACCCGGGCAGATGGCGTTGGCTGTGATCGGCTCTTCGGCCGTTTCCAGTGCCGTGGTCTTGGTCAAACCGACAACACCGTGTTTGGCGGCGATGTAAGCTGACTTGTACGGCGACGCAGTCAACCCGTGGGCCGAGCTGACATTGATGACCCGGCCCCATCCGGCGGCGCGCATCATGGGCAGAGCCGCGGCGGTGGTGTGGAAGGCCGAACTGAGGTTGATGGCAATGATGGCGTCCCATTTCTCAACCGGAAAATCAGGAATGCCTGCCACGTGCTGAATACCGGCGTTGTTGATCAAGATATCACATGCGCCCGCCTTTTCGATCAGGGCACGGCATTGATCCCCCTTGGACATGTCGGCCTGAATGTAGCGGGCGTTTGTCTCGGTCTCGTCCGCGATCTTAGTGGCCAGTGCATGGTCTTCGGCACGGTCGGTAAACGAGTTCAGGACAACGTCCGCCCCGGCGCGCGCCAGTTCCCAGGCCATACCCAGACCAATCCCCGAATTCGATCCGGTGATGATGGCCGTCTTGCCGGTCAGGGAAATTTCAAAAGCCATGGGCGGGATCCTTTCATCAGTGCTGTGCGCATCCTGTCATGCTGCACTTGCGAAAGGAATGGCCACGCGGCCTGTCAGGCTGCGTTCCGCACAAAAAAAACGCCAGCACGAAGCTGGCGTTAAGTTATTGAGGCAGGTTTCATACAGGCAAGAAACCTATCGAGCAGTGACTTCGTTATACGCAAACCCGCCCGAAGAGTCCAAGCTAAAAGTTTGATAATGCGTAAATGTCCGATGGCCGCTATTGTTAACAAAACAAGGGCGATCAAGGATTGTTTACAAAATGAGCAGGCATTTTTTCCAAATTGGACGCGCAAAAATCCATGCAACGGGTTTGATTCTTGCCGGCCTAGTATCGATGGCCTCAATGGCACAAGCAGAGCCAAGCCATGGCATAGCTATGTATGGCGACCCTGCCCTTCCACCGGATTTTGTGGCCCTTCCGCACGCAAACCCCGATGCCACCAAGGGTGGTGCCATCACGCTGGCCAACACTGGCAGCTTTGATTCGCTGAATCCCTACATTCAAAAGGGCAACGTGCCCTGGCAGCTGCGCTTTCTGACCCATGAAAGCCTGATGGGTCGCAGCCGAAACGAACCATTTGCCCTTTACGGGTTGCTCGCCGAATCGATTGAGACGGATGAGGACCGGTCCTGGGTCGAATTCACCCTGCGCGAAGAGGCGCAATTTTCGGACGGCAGCCCCGTGACGGTCGAGGACGTGCTGTGGTCCTATGAAAAGCTCGGCACCGAAGGGCACGGTCGCTATCGCAGTCTGTGGACCCAGATCGAAAGCCTTGAACAAACCGGCCCGCGCAGCATCCGCTTCACCTTCAACACGGAAAACCGGGAACTTGCCCTTCTCGCCGGGATGCGTCCGATCCTTCAAAAGGCGCAGTGGGAGGGCAAGGATTTCGCCAATTCCACGATCAACGACGTGCCCATCGGCTCCGGCCCCTATGTGGTCAGCGGTTATGAGGGGTCGCGCTATGTCACGCTGACCCGCAACCCGGACTACTGGGGCAACGACCTGAACTTCCGCCGTGGCACATTCAACTTTGATGAGATCAAAATTGATTTCTACGGCGATGGCGATGTGGTGCTGGAGGCCTTCAAGGCAGGTGAGATTTCTGCATGGCGTGAGTTCAATGCCGAAACCTGGAACAGCGAGTATGACTTCCCGCGCGTCCAATCCGGTGATGTCATCAAGACCGAGATCACCCACCAGAAGCCGTCAGGCATCACCGGCTTTGTCATGAACACCCGCCGCGCACCCTTTGATGACTGGCGGGTGCGCGAGGCCCTGATCACCGCCTTCAACTTCGAATACATCAACGACACGCTGACCGGCGGCGCACAGCCCCGCATCACCTCCTACTTCTCGAACTCGCTGCTGGCGATGGAGCCGGGCGCCGCCAAGGGCCGCGTCGCAGAGCTTCTTGCGCCGTTCAACGGCAAACTGCTGCCCGGCGTCATGGAAGGCTACGCCCTGCCCGAAAGCGACGGCACCTTGCGCAACCGCAGGGCCTTGCGACGTGCCATCGGCCTGCTGGAAGAGGCCGGCTGGACAACACAGGAAGGCAAGTTGCGCAACGCTGACGGTCAGGCGATGCGTTTTACTATCCTGCTGGACCAGCAACGGACCGAGGACCGGGCGATTGCCAACCTCTACATCCAGACACTGGAGCAGCTTGGCATTGACGTCACCGTTGACCTTGTGGACGGCGCTCAGTTCACGGCACGCGAAGACAGTTTCGACTTCGACATGACCTATATCCGTCGTGCGCTATCCCTGAGCCCCGGCAATGAACAATGGTTCTATTGGGGAACCGACGCGGCGGTCGAGGACGGCTCCGGCAACCTGATGGGTGTGCAGGACCCGGCCATCGACGCCATGATCACCGCCATGCTGACCGCCACAACGCGTGAGGACAGCATTGCAGCCACACGCGCGCTCGACCGGTTGCTGATCGCCGGGCGTTACGTCGTGCCGTTCTGGCAATTCACGACCGGCCGCATCGCTCATGTCTCAGAAATGAAACACCCTGAGGTGATCCCGCTTTATGGCGACGGGCCGGACTGGATGCCTCAATTCTGGTGGTGGGACGCGAACTGACCCTCGGCCACTGACATGACACAGAAACTCTGGGCCGAAGGGCTGGGCACCGCGCTGCTTCTTATCGGTGTGGTCGGCTCCGGCATCATGGGCGAGGCGCTTGCAGGCGGAAACATCGCCATCGCCCTGCTGGCCAATGCTATCGCGACCGGCTGCATGCTCTACGTGATTATCACCGTGCTTGGCCCGATCTCCGGCGCGCATTTCAATCCGGCAGTCACGCTGGCCTTTTGGTTGCGCGGCGACATCGCCACGCGCCCTGCCCTTGGTTATGGGGCTGTGCAGGTTGCGGGAGGCATTCTGGGCGTCTGGGCCACGCACCTCATGTTCGATTTGCCCGTCTTGCAGAGTTCCACAACCTTGCATCGGACCGGTCTCGCGCAATGGTGGTCCGAGGGCGTAGCCACCTTTGGATTGCTCTTCGTGATCTTCGGTGGCCTGCGTTCGCGCCCCGAGGCTGTACCGACTTTGGTCGCACTCTACATCACCGGCGCTTACTGGTTCACGGCCTCAACCAGCTTTGCCAATCCGGCAGTTACCATTGCACGCGGATTTTCCGACACGTTTGCAGGCATTTACCCGGGGCATGTTGCGGCCTTCGTCGGCGTGCAACTTCTGACCGCTCTGATCGCGCATCCGATCCTGCGCAAACTGCTTTTGATCAAAGGTTGAACTGTCACGAATTTGCAATATTGTCTGGCGCAGGGTGGATGTCTGGCCTGCAGTGGGACCTGCTGGCCGCCACGTGCAAGCACCGCACGTGGTAAACCAAAGGTAATCGGGGGTATACATGAACTGGAATGATCTGACCCGCAATTGGGCGGACAGCTACCACGCGCTGTGCCAGGAATTTCCCAAACTCGAAGCCAGCGCGATGCCCTTTCTCAAGGCAGATCAAGACCGCTTTGAAAGCTACCTCGCCGCAACCCACGACATGTCATTGAAAGAAGCGCAGGACGCGTTTGACGCCTTCCTGTCGCAGCGCGCCCAGGCTCTGCACACCGCGTGATCGCGCTCAGGCGAGTGACGTTACCCACAAGATCAAAGCATCTTCGTCGCTGACGGACACCACATTGTGGCCCATCGTGGCATCGTAATACGCGCTATCGCCCCGCCGCATATCGACGGGTTCATAAAACTCGGTATACAGGCGGATGACTCCGGTCAGCACATACAGGAATTCTTCGCCATCGTGCCGCACCCAACCATCGAATTCATCCATCGACCGCGCCCGTACACGCGCACGATAGGGCAGCATCTGCTTCTTGGTCAGCGTCTCGGCCAGCAACTCGTGCTCGTAGGTCACCGTGGCCTGCGCATTGCCCTGCCCCGACTGCGTAACAACCATGCGGCCGTTGATCTGGCCCTTTTCCGGCGGCGTGAACAACTGCGGCACACTGATCTCAAGACCAATGGCCAGCTTCTTGAGCGCCTCGTAAGTGGGCGACATCTGACCGTTTTCGATCTTGGACAGGGTCGACCGGGCCAATCCGGCCTGGTTCGCCGCCTGTTCCAGCGTCCAGTCGCGCGCCTTGCGCAACTCGCGCACACGTGCGCCCAGATCCAGCGGCTCGGCTGTTTCATCGTGGCCCGTAGAGCGGGCGATCTGGATCAGTGTCTTGGGATCTTTTCCTTGCATGACGACTTCTATAGGACGCAGGCCCAAGGCTTGCAACGCCGCCCATGCTGAGCGTCGTCGACAGCGGCCCGATGCCGCCCTGCCCGTCCCCGTTCAACATGGCCGCTCACGTCTTGGGCCACGCCGACACCCAACCACAAAAAGTCGCGTTGTCCGTCGTGAACGGCGACCAAGCGACATCCATGACATACGAAACCCTGAAGCGCGCTGTGCTAGGCACGGGCGGCGGGTTTCTGGCGGCAGGATGTGCGCCCGGCGATATCGTGCTGCTGCGCCTTGGGAACACAATCGACTTTCCCATCGCATATCTGGGGGCACTGGCCGTGGGCCTTGTCCCCGTCCCGACATCTGCCGCGCTGACCAGACCAGAGGTTGCGCGGATCGTGTCCGAGCTGCGCCCCCGCTTGATCCTGCGGGATCCCGGCGTGACAACCGCCCGCGGTGCGCCAGAGATTGGCCTGGCCACACTGCAGGCCTTGCGCAACCATCCCCCGGCCGACTGGCACATGGGGGATCCTGAACGGTTGGGTTACATCATCTACACGTCCGGCACGTCGGGCCAACCCCGCGCTGTGGCACACGCGCATCGCGCCATCTGGGCGCGGCAATTGATGCATGATGGGTGGTATGGGCTGCGCGCCGACGACACTCTGATGCACGCTGGCGCCTTCAATTGGACCTATACGCTGGGAACCGGGCTGATGGACCCGTGGACCGCTGGGGCAACGGCGCTCATCCCTGCCGCAGGCACACCGTCCGAGGTGCTTGGCCCGCTTCTCGCCACGCACAAGGCCACGATCTTTGCTGCCGCACCAGGCGTCTATCGCCAGATGCTCGACCGCGCAGAACTGCCAGCCTTACCAAACCTGCGCCATGGCCTGAGCGCCGGGGAAAAGCTGCCGCAAACCACGCTGGACAGATGGCGGGACACAACCGGCACCAACCTGTTCGAAGCCTACGGCATGTCCGAATGCTCGACCTTCATCTCGGCCAGCCCAGCACATCCTGCCAAGACAGGAACGCTCGGCCAACCGCAGGCCGGACGGCATGTTGCAATCCTCGGCGACGACGGTCCGGTTCCGCGTGGCACACCCGGCACCATCGCCGTGCATCGATCCGATCCCGGCCTGATGCTGGAATACCTGCACGCCCCTGACGACACCGCCGCGCGCTTTGACGGAAACTGGTTTCTCACTGGCGATTTGGGCGCCATGGATGAGGACGGGCAGATCACCTATCTGGGCCGTAACGATGACATGATGAACGCAGGCGGGTATCGCGTATCCCCGCTTGAGGTCGAGGCGGCGTTGGCGGACGCGCCCGGTCTGACCGGCGTTGGCGCCACCCAGATCGAGGTGAAGCCCGGCGTCTTCATCATCGTCGCGTTCTACACCGCAGCCGCACCACTGGACGAGGACAGCTTGCGCGCCTATGTCGACACCAAGCTGGCGCGATACAAACACCCCCGCGCCTATGTTCACCTGCCAATGCTGCCCACCGGCGCAAATGGCAAGCTGGTTCGGCGGCGGCTGCCCTTGTTCTGGCCCAAAACGACGAAAGCCACCTGATGCCCGATTCGATCAAGCTCGATATCATGTCCGACCCGATCTGCCCGTGGTGCTATATCGGCAAGGCCCACCTGGATCGCGCGCTCGAAGCGCATCCGGACCACCCATTCGTGATCGAATGGCATCCCTTTCAACTTAACCCTGACATGCCCGCCGAAGGCATGGATCGGCGCGCATATCTGGAAGGTAAGTTCGGTGGCAAGGAAGGCGCGGTGCGGGCCTATGCACCGGTTGTGGAACATGCGGAAAAGGCAGGCCTCAAGATCGATTTCGAGGGCATGAAACGCACGCCCAACACGCTCGATGCCCACCGCCTGATCCACTGGGCCGGGATCGAAGGCAAGCAGACAGCAGCGGTATCGTCCCTGTTCAAAGCCTATTTCGTCGAAACACGGGACATCGGGGATCACGATGTTCTGGCCGATATCGCCGACAGTATCGATATGGACGCAAGCGTCGTGCGGCGTCTTCTGGCCTCTGATGCAGACCGCGAGGATATCTCGGCACGGGACGCGCACAGCCGCCAGATGGGCATCCAGTCGGTACCGACTTTTATCGTGGCCAATCAACATGCGGTACCGGGTGCACAACCGCCTGAACTTTGGGCAAAAGTGATCTCGGAATTGCGCGAAGGCGCAGCTTGATCTGCCCAATCGATCACAATTTTACCATTTGATAGATTTTCAACCCTAAGTCGTTGCCATTCTCGGTTTAGATGGTCAATGTGGCGCGCAATCGCGTCATAAGAAGCCGAGAAGGACCGTATCAACCTTGACGAAACCCGAGGGACAACGACTGGGCAAAATCGAATTCATCACCTTGATGGCGATGATGTTCGCGACCATCGCGTTTTCCATCGACGCAATGCTGCCCGCCCTGCCCTCTATCGCCGCTGAAATTGCCCCCGGCGGAGTCGCACAAGCCGCTCTGGTGATGACTTTTTTCGTGATCGGCATGGGACTTGGCACCTTTGTCACTGGCCCTTTGTCGGATGCCATCGGGCGCAAACCCATCGTGTATCTGGGGCTTGCCGTCTATGCTCTTGGCGCGGTCCTCAGTTGGATCGCCCCCACGCTTGAACTGATGCTTGCAGCACGAATTCTGCAGGGTTTGGGTGCCGCGGGTCCGCGTGTTGTGTCCGCAGCCATCATCCGCGACCTCTATTCGGGGCGCGCCATGGCCAGCATCCTGTCATTGACCATGATGGTGTTCCTTCTGGTGCCTGCAATTGCTCCACTTTTGGGCAAGATCATAATGGACGCCGCCGGATGGCGGGCAATCTTCCCAGCGTTCCTCATCTTTGCGGTTCTGCTGCTTGTCTGGTTCGGCACGCGCGTGAACGAAACACTGCCGCGGGCCAACCGCCGCCCTCTGCGCTGGCCGCTGATGAAGGATGCGGTGCGGCAGATGTTTGCACACCGCACCGTACGTCTGTCGATCTACGTACAGACACTGATGTTGATGATCCTATTTTCAATCCTCACCATGGTACAGCCAATCTTTGAGACGTCCTTTGATCGGGCGGACAGCTTCCCGCTCTGGTTCGGAGCGATTGCACTTGCCTCGGGTGTTTCAAGCCTGCTCAACGCGGCCATCGTGGGCCGGTTCGGTATGCGCAAACTGGTGACATGGGCGCTGACGGCTCAGGTCATTGTCTCGACCGTCTTTGTCCTGTGGATGATGGCGGACATGCCCGGCCTGTTCTGGTTCTACATTTTCTGGCAATGGGGCGTGATGTTTCAGGGTGGCCTGACCGTTGCGAACTTGAACGCCATCGCCATGGAACCGATGGGCCATATCGCAGGCATGGCAGCGTCGGTGATTGGTGCCGTGTCCACAGTTCTTGGGGCTGCGCTCGCGTCGCCGGTTGGGTTAATGTTCGACGGCACGCCCATGCCTTTGGTCGCGACCGTCCTTATTGCCTGTCTCGTCGCATCAATCCTGATGCAAATGATGCGCCGGGCCGAGCAGGCGATCGCCTAGGCTTTCGCCTTCTTTTGCTGCATGACCTTCTCAGCCAGATCGCGGGCAATGGCAAACGCACCCTTGATCTTGTCGCTGTCCTTCTTCCAGTCCCGGCGCACGACAATCTTGTTGTCCTTGACCTTCGCCAGCCCACGCTGATCCTGAATGAAGTCCACAAGCCCCTGGGGTGAGGCGAACTTGTCATTGTGGAACTGGATTGTGGCCCCCTTCGGTCCGCCATCCAGCTTGGCAATCCCGGCCCGCTTGCACATGGCCTTGATGCGCACGACCAACATCAAAGTATTCACTTCCTTGGGCAACTTGCCAAAACGGTCGATCAGCTCGGCAGCAAAGCCTTCAAGCTCCACCTTCGTGGTCAATTCAGACAGACGGCGATAGAGGCCGAGGCGCACGTCAAGATCAGGCACATATTGCTCGGGGATCAGCACGGGCACACCCAGATTGATCTGCGGCGCCCATTGGCCGTCATCATCGACCATGCCCTCCATCTCGCCGGCCTTGATCTTGCCAATCGCCTCTTCCAGCATGGATTGGTACAGCTCAAAGCCCACGTCGCGCATCTGGCCGGATTGTTCCTCGCCCAGCAGGTTCCCGGCCCCGCGAATATCCAGATCCTGAGACGCCAGCGTAAACCCGGCCCCCAGCGTGTCGAGCGACCCAAGCACCCGCAGCCGCTTCTCGGCCGTGGCCGTCAGCTTGGCACGCGGCTTCGTCGTGAGGTATGCGTATGCGCGCGTCTTCGACCGCCCCACCCGGCCCCGAATCTGATACAATTGCGCCAGCCCGAACATGTCGGCCCGGTGAACCACCATCGTGTTGGCCGTCGGAATATCCAGGCCCGACTCCACAATTGTCGTCGCCAAAAGCACATCGAACTTGCCGTCATAGAAGGCGTTCATGCGGTCATCCAGCTCGCCCGCAGCCATCTGACCGTGCGCCACGACATAGGTCAGCTCGGGCAACTGCTCTTTCAGGAATTCCTCGATCTCGGGCAGATCACTGATGCGCGGCACGACATAGAAACTCTGCCCACCACGGTAATGCTCGCGCAGCAGCGCCTCGCGGATCGTCACGGCATCGAACTCGGACACGTAAGTGCGGATCGCAAGCCGGTCGACGGGCGGTGTGCCGATGATCGACAGATCACGCACGCCGGTCAGCGACAGTTGCAAGGTGCGTGGAATGGGCGTGGCCGTCAGGGTCAGGACGTGCACATCCGATCGCATCTGCTTCAGCCGCTCTTTATGGCCGACACCAAATTTCTGTTCTTCATCAATGACCAACAGGCCGAGATTGTTGAACCGTACACCCTTGGCCAGCAGCGCATGGGTGCCAATGACAATATCTGCCGTGCCCTTGCCCATGCCGTCGCGCGTCGCCGACGCCTCCTTGGCGCTGACAAATCGGGACAACTGCCGGACCTCGATCGGAAAACCACGAAACCGCTCGGCAAAGCTCTTGTAGTGTTGCCGCGCCAACAACGTCGTGGGCGCAATCACGGCAACCTGCACACCGGACATGGCCGCGACAAAGGCCGCGCGCATCGCCACTTCGGTCTTACCAAAGCCCACATCGCCACAGATCAGACGGTCCATCGGCTGACCCGCATTCAGGTCGTCCATCACGGCGGCAATGGCCGTCAGCTGATCATCTGTTTCCTGATACGGGAAGCGCGCAGCAAAGGCGTCCCACATCCCCGGCGGCGGCTCCAGAATGGGCGCTTTGCGCAGCGCGCGTTCCGCGGCAATACGGATCAACCGATCCGCCATTTCGCGAATGCGCTCTTTCAGCTTGGCCTTCTTGGCCTGCCACGCGCCGCCGCCCAAGCGGTCCAGCAACCCCTCTTCATGGCCGTATTTCGACAACAGCTCGATATTCTCGACCGGCAGATACAGTTTGGACCGCTCGGCATATTCCAGCAGCAGGCATTCATGGGCAGCACCCGCGGCGGTCACCACTTCCATGCCCACATAGCGACCGATCCCGTGGTCCACATGGACCACCAGGTCACCGGGCGACAGCGACTGCGTCTCGGTCAGGAAATTCTCGGCACGGCGTTTTTTCTTGGGCTGACGGATCAGACGATCCCCCAGAACATCCTGCTCGGAAATGACGGTCAGTCCGGGCGCTTCGAACCCATGCTCCAGCGCCCAAACCACCAAGTGTAGCCCACGCTTGCCAATGCGCGTCGCGTTCGGGATCGGAACAACTTCGGCCAGCCCTTCGTCCTCGATCAGGCCCGTCAGACGTTCACGCGCACCTTCCGAATAACTGGCAATGACAACGGGACCATCCGCCATTTTTGCTTTAATATGAGATGCCAAAGCACTAAAAAGGCTAATGGATTCCAATTGTCGCTCGGGCGAGAAATTACGTCCGATCCGCCCTCCCGCATCCGTGACGCCCGGACCCGTCGCTTGGGGAAGCTGGGCAAAGGACAACACGCGAAAGCCTGCAACCGCGGCCTCCCATGCAGCATCATCGAGGTAGAGACCCGCCGGGGCAGCAGGCTTGTAAACGGAATCCATCTTGGACCGTTTTTCCATCGCCAACCGCCGCGTCTCGTACTGGTCCTCGATACTCTCCCACCGCGCCAGCCGCGCCGGCGTCACCTGATCATCCAGCGTGATCGCGGCCCCGGGAACATAGTCAAAGAGCGTGTCCAATCCCTCATGGAACAAGGACAACCAATGTTCTGCCCCCTGATGCTTCCGCCCCGCACTCACCGCTTCATACAGCGGATCGTCGGTGCCAGCCGCGCCAAACTCCAAACGGTAATTCTGCCGAAACCGCGTAACGGCCGCCTCATCCAGAATGACCTCGGACACGGGCGCCAGTTCCACCACGTCCAGCTTTTCCGTGGTCCGCTGCGTGGCTGGATCAAAGCGGCGCGCGCCATCCAGCACGTCACCAAACAGGTCCAGGCGCACAGGCCCCAGATCACCGGGCGGATAGATGTCGATGATGCCACCACGAACGGCATAATCCCCCGGCTCCATCACCGTCGGGCTTTGCACAAACCCCATGCGCACAAGGAAATTGCGCAGCGCGCTTTCGTCCACCCGATTGCCAACCGTGGCAGAAAACGCCGCCTCGCGTAGCAAATCCCGCGCAGGCACACGCTGGGTCGCGGCGTTCAGCGTGGTCAGCAGGACAAACTGCGCAGGCATACCATGCACAAGGGCCGCAAGCGTCGCCATCCGCTGGGCCGAGATGTCAGCATTCGGCGACACGCGATCATAAGGCAGACAGTCCCACCCGGGAAAGACCAGCACTGGCATGTCAGGCGCAAAGAACCGCAACGCGGCCTGCATGGCCGCCAGTCGCTTGTCATCGCGAGCCACGTGCATGACCGGCGCGCCCTTGGACACTTCCTGAAGGATCAGCCTGGCGTCAAACCCCTCGGGTGCGCCAGACACGGTGATATGGGTCTGCTCGGGCATGGGCGGCAATTCACTCGGCAGGGAACGGGATCAAGGGGCCTTCAATTGGGTCTTTCAACCAAACTGTCAACCGCCGAAAGGGCCAATCGACAGGTTCTGATACATGCCCCACAAGGCTGTGATGAAAATCGACACCATGCCGATGGCCTGCACGATGGTCCGATGACGGGTCAGGCGCCGCCAGAGCGCTTCGCCGGTCGCCTGTTCATCCTGGATCAACCGTGCTGTCGACAGGTTCAGGGCACCCACAATGCTCATGGGAAAGCCCAGCAGAAACAGGGCCTGTGCAAACTCGACCCGATACACGAAGCCCAGCAGCGCAAGACCAGTGAGCAGGAAACAGGCCAGCCCAAGCAACCACAGCCCTGATACGCCACCGATGAACAGCAGACGATTTGTGTTGATACGGACCAAGTCCTCAAGATCCTCGGCCGCCTGTCCACCATGGCGACGCGCCCGCGCCACCATGTCATATGGCACGCCCAGCACCCAATGGCTTGCTGTTGACCACACGACCGCCAGCGCAATCCAGAACCACAGGTTCGAGAACGAGCGCATGTCGATCAATTCAAAGATTGTGTCGTACCAGTCCACGCGCTGTCCCGTTGTCCCGTGTGCCGGGTCCTCTTGCCTGTGTTGACGCCCCTCTTAGCGCGGGGGCGGCGCAGTGCCTAGACACCTGCAAGCGAAAAAAATATGCGTCACATCGGGATCACAGAAATTACAGTACGCGAGACACACATGAAAGAGATTTCACCCGGTTTTCAGGAGAAGATGGCCCATCTGCGGTCCGGCATCCGTGGGATGTATCGCGTTTCTGAAAACATTGACTTGGTCCACAGTGGCAACGCAGACCGGCCCATTTCCGTCAGGTTTGTGCGCAGTCATGGACGCCGTTATCACCCAATGACACGCGATGAGGCACTATCGCTGGCGGCGGCACTTCTGGAGCTAACGGAACGCGACCTTGCCTGACATCTCGGTTCGTGCCACCCATGCACTGTCACCGAAACCGGACATTTTCCATGCGCCCCACCCAAGCACCCTATCCCGCCACCCGCCTGCGCCGCACCCGTCAAAGCCCTGCAATCCGTGGGCTTGTGCGACAGAATACGCTGACGGTGGAGGACTTCATCTGGCCCATCTTCGTCCGCAGCGGCGAAGGCATCGAAGAGCCCATTCCCTCCATGCCCGGGGTTGTCCGTCGGTCGGTCGACAAGGTGGTCGAAGCTGCGCGGGAAGCTGCCGACCTGGGCATCCCCGCCATCTGCATCTTCCCCTATACTGGGCTCGCAGAACGGACCGAGGATTGCGCAGGCGCGTGGGACCCACAGAACCACGCCAACCGGGCGATCCGGGCGATCAAGCAAGAGGTGCCCGAGATCGCAATCATGACTGACGTGGCGCTTGATACCTACAACATCAACGGCCATGACGGCTTTGTCGAAAACGGCGAGATCGTGAACGACCGCTCGGTCGAGGCACTGGTGAAAATGGCGCTCAGCCAGGCCGAGGCCGGCGCCGACATCATCGGCCCCTCCGACATGATGGACGGACGTATCGGCGCCATCCGCCAAGCCCTCGAAGGCGCCGGCCATCAGAACGTGATGATCCTCAGTTACGCCGCCAAATATGCTTCCGCCTTCTACGGTCCGTTCCGCGACGCGGTCGGGGCATCGGGCGCGCTGACGGGCGACAAGAAAACCTACCAGATGGACCCCGGCAACTCGGACGAAGCACTGCGTCTGATCGAACGGGACCTGGCCGAAGGGGCCGACATGGTCATGGTCAAACCCGGCCTGCCCTATCTCGACATCTGCCGCCGGGTCAAAGACAGCTTCGGCGCGCCCACCTTCGCCTACCAGGTGTCGGGCGAATACGCGATGATCGAAGCGGCCAGCGCCAATGGCTGGGTCGATCATGACCGGGTCATGATGGAAAGCCTCATGGCGTTCAAACGGGCGGGCTGCGATGGCATCCTGACCTATTTCGCACCAGTGGCCGCGCGGCTTTTGGTAAAAGGCTGACATGTGTTTGACCAACTCAATCTCTGGATCATCGTCGGCGCTGCGCTGCTCGGTGGCCTGACCCCCGGCCCCGCGACCCTTGCTATTGCAGGCACATCCATGGCCCGGGGGCGCGCCGTCGGGCTCGCGCTTGCATGGGGCGTGTCCAGCGGATCAGTGATCTGGGCTGTCGCAGCAGCGCTTGGCTTTGGCGCGCTCCTGCTGGCAAACCAGTGGCTCTTGGAAACGGTCCGCTATGCTGGCGCCGCCTATCTCGCCTGGCTCGGCCTCAAATCCGCCCGCGCGGCCCTGCATGACCGCCCCTTGGCACCGCGGGACATAGGCACTGCTTCCTACCTGCGCTGCTGGGTCCAGGGCGCACTCATCCACCTGACAAATCCGAAGGCAATCATGTTCTGGGGATCGATCATGGCCATCGGCCTGAAACCCGGCGCCGATGCCAGCGGTGTGGCCGCCCTTGTCGGCCTTTGCATCGCGATCTCCCTCACGCTGATGACCAGCTACGCGCTTCTGTTCTCCAGCGCTGTTGCCACCCGCACCTACCTCAAGCTCAGGCGCCTGTTCGAAACCACCTTCGCCCTCTTCTTTGGCGCCGCAGCCTGGCACCTGCTCACACAGCGCAATACCTGAACACATCCTTCCTCGTTTTTAAAATCCCGGGGGAGGCCAAAGGCCGAGGGCAGAGCCCCAAAAAGCACGGCAGAAAGCCGCGCACGCATCACCACGTAGTGACACGCACATGCAATCGGCGTATATTTGCGCATAAGCGCGGCCAAACCGCGCAAAACCAAGAGCTATACAGGCGGTTCAAAATGAATACGAATGGGATCTCGCGGCGTGCCTTCGCCGCAGGGGCGCTGGCCAGCACAGGTGTGTTGGCGGCATGTGGAAACGGTGTCGGCAGCCGCGGCAGTGCGCTGATTGACAGCCGCGTGGATGTCACGCTGCAGGAAATGTACCGCAGCTACCCGAACACGGTGGACCTGGCGCAAAAAGCCAATGGCATGCTGGTGATGCCACTGGTGACCGAGGCCGGCCTCGGCTTTGGTGGCGCCTACGGACGGGGCGCACTGCGCGTCGATAACGTGACAGTCGATTACTACTCGATGGTCAAAGGGTCTGGCGGCCTGCAGATCGGGGCACAGCAATTCGCGCATGTACTCTTCTTCATGACGCCCGAGGCTCTCACAGACTTCCGCCGCAGCCCCGGTTGGGCCGCAGGTGCGGATCTTGAATACGTGGTGTCCGACCAAGGCGACAGCGTGGCCGCGGATACCACGACAGCCCTGTCCCCAGTCCTCGCCGCTGTCTTTGCACGTGCGGGCCTGCGCATCGGTGCCACGCTCGAAGGCACCAAATACACACGGATCATTCCTTAAATCGTGGGTCGGTGGGCGGGCGCATTTGCGCAGCAAACAGTGCCGCCCATCGACAAAGCAAGGGCTTCGCCCGTTCAAACCTCAAACGCGCTCCCCTGAGCGTTTGCCGCTTACGCGGACAGGGTTTCACCCAATATTGCGCAGCCGCTTGAACAGGCTCGACGTGTCCCAACGCCCGCCCCCCATCTTTTGAACATCCTTGTAGAACTGGTCGACCAGCGCCGTTACCGGCAGGCTCGCGCCGTTCTCATTCGCCGTATCAAGGCAAATCCCAAGATCCTTGCGCATCCAGTCGGTCGCAAAGCCGTGCTCGAAGTGATCGTCCAGCATCGTCTCATAGCGGTTCGACATCTGCCACGACCCGGCAGCCCCTTGCGAAATCACTTCGACCACCGCGCGACCATCCAGCCCTGCCTTTTCGGCAAAATGCAGCGCCTCGGACAGTCCCTGCACGACGCCAGCAATGGCAATCTGGTTGCACATCTTGGTCATCTGCCCCGCACCGCTGTCCCCAATGCGGCGGCACAGCTTGGCATAGGCCTGCATGATCGGCTCGACCCGGTCATAGGCGCCCTGATCCCCACCACACATGATCGAAAGCTGGCCGTTTTCGGCCCCCGCCTGGCCGCCCGAAATCGGCGCATCAACAAAACTGACCTGCCTCGCGTCGGCAGCCGCATACAATTCCGCCGTCACCTTGGCCGACACGGTTGTGTGATCGACAAAGACGGTGCCGCTGCCCATCCCGGCAAAGGCACCATCGTCCCCAAGACACACCGATCGCAGATCGTCGTCATTGCCCACGCAGGCCATCACGAAATCAGCGCCTTCGGCCGCAGCGCGCGGTGTGGTCGCCATGGCACCACCATAGGCATTCACCCAGTCCTGCGCCCGGGACGCCGTACGATTGTACACCGTCACCTCGTGACCCGCCTTTTGCAGATGTCCCGCCATCGGAGCCCCCATCACACCCATGCCCAGAAATGCCAGCTTCGCCATCCGTAATCCCTCGCCATTTTGCGCAGCCCTTTGGCTTGCGCTTCTTCCCTTGCCTACCTAACAGTCGTGGCCCAAGCGTCAACGCATCGAAGGCAAGGATCACAGACGGCATGGCAGTGGTGTTTCAATGGTTGGTCCGCCTGACCGCGGGGGTGATCGTGCTCGTCGTTCTGGGCGTTGGCATGGTCTACTACCTCGCCGCACGTTCCCTACCGAACTACGATGCGCGCGTGCGCGTGCCCGTCATCTCAGCCCCGGTCGAGATCGTGCGCGACAACGCCAATGTGCCGCATATCTTTGGTGAAACAGACACGGATGTGTTCCACGGCCTTGGCTTTGCCCATGCGCAGGATCGGCTGTGGCAAATGATGATGCTCCGCCGCACGGCCCAAGGTCGGCTGAGCGAGCTTTTTGGCACCACAACGGTCGACATCGACAGCTTTGTCCGCCGCCTCGATCTCTACCGCCTGTCCGTCCAGTCGGTCGAGGCACAGGATCCGGCAACACGCGCCGCGCTCGAAGCCTACGCATCGGGCGTGAATGCGCGGCTGGATCAGATCAATGCCGAGGCGTTGGGGCGCGGCGCACCCGAGATGTTCCTCTTCAATACACCCCTCGCCCCTTGGCGGCCCGCCGACAGCATCGCCGTGGCCAAGCTCATGGGCTTGCAGCTTTCCGGGCACCTCAGCGAAGAAGTGCTGCGCGCCCGCATGTCACTGGCGCTCGACGACCCTGCCCGGCTGGCAGATATTCTGCCCGATGTCCCGGGCGAAGGCATCGCCAGCCTGCCCGAATACGCATCCCTCGTGCCCGGCGTGGAAAACGACTACGCCGCCGCCGAGGCGGAACCGCACCCCCTGTCCCCCTTCAGGCCACGCGGCTTTGCCGGGGCCTCCAACGCCTGGGCCGCCGCTACGGCGCGTTCCGCGTCCGGCGGCACATTGCTGGCCAACGACCCGCATCTTGGCTTTTCTGCCCCCGCGATCTGGTACCTTGCACGGATGGAACTGGATTCCGGTGGTGTGATCGGCGGTACAATCCCCGGCGTGCCCGCGGTGCTCACGGGACGGTCTGACCGCCTTGGCTGGGGCCTGACCACGGCTTACGTCGATGATCAGGATGTGTTCATCGAGGAACTGAACCCCGAAAACCCGTCGCAGTATCGCACACCCACAGGCTGGAAAGACTTCGAATCCCGCGATTCCATCCTGCAGATCGCGGACGAGGATCCGGTCACGCTCACCCTGCGCTGGACCGACAATGGCCCGGTCCTGCCGGGCAGCTTCCGCAACCTGCGCACGGTCACACCGCCCGGACACGTGGCGGCGCTCAGCTGGACGGTGCTCAGCCCGCGTGACACATCCCTGACCGCCGCCATGGGCATCATGAAATCGCAAACCGTGGCCGAGGCGATCACCGCAGGCGAAAACTACATCGCGCCCGCCCAGAACATCACGCTGGTCGATCGCGGATCGATCGCGATGAAAACCATCGGCGCCGTGCCCAAGCGTGACGCAAACCACCAAAGCCAGGGGCGCCTGCCCAGCCTCGGTTGGCTGGCCGAGAACCGCTGGCAGGGGCGCATGGCCTATACCTCGAACCCCGGCTTCGTCTCACCCGTGGGCGGCATCCTCGGCAACACCAACAACAAGACCGTTGACCGCCCCTTCCCCAACCACATCAGCTTTGTCTGGGGCGACACACAGCGCGTCCAACGCTGGCGTCGCCTGATGCAGGCGCGCGAGGTCCACACGCGCGACAGCTTCATCGAAGCACAGCTCGACACCGTCAGCTTCACGGCCCGCTCGCTGCTGCCCCTGATCGGGGCCGAGCTTTGGTTCACGGGCGAAGCCGCCCCAGGCGGCACGCCCGAACGCCAGCGCCAACGCGCGCTTGCCCTGCTCGCCGAATGGAATGGCGAGATGAACGAACACTGGCCCGAACCACTGATCTACG
Source organism: uncultured Tateyamaria sp. (assembly GCF_947496075.1). GTDB lineage: Bacteria > Pseudomonadota > Alphaproteobacteria > Rhodobacterales > Rhodobacteraceae > Tateyamaria. The sequence continues at coordinate 1,086,942 of NZ_CANMBJ010000002.1, read as the reverse complement.
CTGCCTGGCTGCGCAAGCTGCAGGACAGGCTGATCCGCGACGAGTTGGGGCCAATGGCCGACACGCTGACGCATGTCGAACCGCTCTTCATCGAACGGGTGTTCCGCAACGTGGAGGGCGCGGGCGTCTGGTGCGACGTGCGCCAATCCGCGCCGGTGGAAACCTGCCCCGACATGGCCCGCCTCGCGCTCGACGACGCCCTGCTTGAAATCAACGAAACCTACGGCAGCCAGTTGGAAAGCCTGCGCTGGGGTGACGCGCACCAGGCCACCCACGACCATCAGGTGCTGGGTGACGTGCCGATCCTGCGCTACTTCGTCAACATCCGGCAATCGACATCGGGTGGGGACAACACGCTTCTGCGCGGTCTGACCAGGGGGACCGGGCCGGACCCGTTCCAAAACGTACATGGCGCGGGCTATCGCGGCGTCTACGACTTCGCCGACCCGAACTCTTCCGTCTTCGTCATCTCGACCGGGCAATCCGGCCACTTCCTGTCCCGGCACTACGACGATCTGGCCCAACTCTGGCGACGCGGTGAATACATCCCCATGTCGCTCGACGAAGGGCTCGCACGGGCGGCAGCCGTCGGGGTCACCCGACTTGAACCGCTGCAATGACAACGATCCTGTTCAACAAACCCTTCGGCGTTCTGTCGCAATTCACGGACAAAGGCACCGAGGGCTCGCCCCGCCCCACGCTTTCCAATTACATCGACGTGCCCGGCGTCTATGCGGCGGGACGACTGGACCGGGACAGCGAAGGGCTGATGGTGCTGACCAGCGATGGCAAGCTGCAAGCCAAGATCGCGCACCCGAAATACAAGGCCCCCAAGACCTACTGGGCACAGGTCGAAGGAGCGATCACCAACGATGCCCTCGCGCTGCTGCGCCAAGGGATCACGCTCAAGGACGGCCCCACAAAACCCGCCAAAGCCCGCGCCATTCCCGCTCCGACCATATGGGATCGCGATCCGCCCATCCGGGTGCGCAAGTCCGTGCCCGACAGCTGGCTTGAGCTGACACTCACCGAAGGGCGCAACCGCCAGGTGCGGCGGATGACGGCACATGTGGGCTTTCCCACCCTTCGGCTGATCCGGGTGCAAATCGGCGACTGGCACCTTGACGACCTGCAACCGGGTCAGTGGCGCGCCCTGCGCTAACACGCTTGCCCGCAGGGGACGTTCGCGCATAGGCTCACGGCATTGCTTCACGCATTGCACATGATGCCATTATGAAACGCCTGCCTCTGCTCCTTTTGTGCCTGTTCTGCCTGGCCCTGGGCTTTGGTCTCAGCGCCACGTTCCAGAACGCGGCGCTCGCCCAAGCGACACGCGACCTCGCGCCAATGGTCGCCGCAATGCTGCTGGCGGGGTTGATCCTTGTCCTGATCGCGATCTGGACAGGCTATCGGCTTGCCCAACGCTGGGTGCGCAAGACGCTGGACGCGCAAGAGCACATGACAGAAACGGAAATGGTCACGGGCCTTGTCGATCACTTCACCACACCCGACGGCATCGACAACCCGACACCCCAGGAACGGCGTCACGCCGCCATGGTCAATCTCGGACTGTGGCTCGCCCGGCGCGAAGCCGTGCAATTTTCCTTCAACGCAACCGTGACAGTGGTCGGCGGGTTGGTGGGGGCGGCAACGCTGTTCCTGCTCTACGAACAGAACCAGAAATTCGACATCCAAAACGAACGGATCACCCTGCAGACAGACGCCAACATCACCCAAAGCCTCCTGATCGAAGGCGCGCGCCGCGCCGCGCTTGCTGGCGACCTCACGGAGTTGCTGGCAGATATCCGCGACGTGACCGATCCGGCAAACAGCCATCCGAATTGCCTTGAATCACAGCGATCTCCCTGCTGGATCATTGCCAACGAAAACGCCCCCCGCGGCGCGCGTCGGACCCTCAGGCTTCCTGACCCTCTCAGGGAACGCGTTTCACGTTTCCTTGTCCGCAACACGCCATATCTTCTGGCGCGGTCCAAAGGGGCCGATATCGACTTTGACGCGCCCCTGCGCGATCAATTCGACTTTCCGACGGTCAGCCCGGAACGGGGCCAAATGCTTCAGGCGCTTGTCAGCGCCAACGTCGCACTGTCAGGTCTGGACTTCTCGTGGGCGCAACTGGACGGCGCCGATCTGAGTGCCGCTGATCTCTCTGCCGCCAACCTGTCCAACGCAGACTTCCGCGGCGCCATCCTCGGAAACGTCAAGATCATCTCGTCAAATCTGCGCGCGGCCAATTTCGAAGATGCCGTGCTGTTCTTTGCACAGCTCGACCGCACCTTTCTGTCCGGCGCCAACTTTGCCGATGCTTCGCTCAATCTCGCCTCCTTGAAAGAGGTCAACCTGTCCAAGGCGAACCTGCGCAACACCGACCTGACGGATGCAAACCTGCAAGGTGCGGATCTGTTTCAGGCGGATCTCATCGACACGCAGTTGACTGGCGCGGATCTCACCGATGTTGATGCATCGGGCACGAACCTGACCGGGGCATGGGCATGGGCCGACGACCCGCCGACCGGAATGGCTGACATCTCCCGGATTTCGCTGTGCGTGTACCCGGGGGATGTGGCCTCGGTCACCCCGATGGCGCTTGATCGTCGCGGCAAGCCCAGCCCCTGCGTGGCGCCCAATGGCTGATGCCGCCGCACAGCGCCTTCGGATGTGGCAGCGGCGGCGCAAAACAGTGAGGGTCAGCGCGACACCACGGCGTCTGTTCGACGGCCCACGACCGCATTCCTTGCCTGGCCGATCACATTGAAAATTCTTGTTTGAAAGCAGTATGTTAACCCTCTCTGTTAACCATTTGCGACCGTCGCAGGCAAAATACGCAGTTTGGGGCGCAAAACGCGCAGACTCCAGAATTCGCCCGGTTTGGGACGGTTTTCGGGCCTCCGAAACATCGCAGTTTCTTATGCAAAATATGCAGTTTGGTATGGTTGCTGCGCCGTGTGACCACGCAATTCACCTCGGACTGCCCAGGTTAACACAGCGTACGCCGGGGCGGTCAAAGCCCCTCGAACCGCGCCTTCTGGATCGCCGTCCAGCGCACGTCGAACTCGAAACCGTCCTCGCCCTGTCGCTCGGCCAACACCACGTCCTGCTCAAACAACCACGCCCGCTTGCGTCCCTCGGCATAGGGCAACACCAGCGTCTCTTCGGTGACGGCGCCCTGCAACGTGTCAGCCACATCCGCCAGCAGCGCATCGATCCCCTCACCCGTGATCGCCGACATGGCAAACACGTCCGCGTCACGATCCGCACGCGCACGCACTGCATCGGCCTCGTCATCGGGCAACAGATCAATCTTGTTCCAGACCTCGACCATCTCACGCCCTTCACCGACACCCAGATCGGCAAGGATGGTGCGCACGTCCTCGGCCTGTGCCTCAGTTTCCGGATGCGAGATGTCGCGCACATGCAGGATGATATCGGCCGCCAGAACCTCTTCCAACGTGGCGCGGAATGACGCCACCAGTTCAGTGGGAAGGTCCGAGATAAAGCCCACAGTGTCCGACAGGATCACCTCGGGGCCATCCTCCAGCTCGACACGCCGCATGGTCGGGTCCAACGTGGCAAAGAGCATGTCCTTGGCCATCACATCTGCGCCTGTCAATCGATTGAACAGGGTCGACTTGCCAGCGTTCGTATAACCAACCAACGCTACGATCGGATATGGCACCTTGGCCCGCGCTGCCCGGTGTAGGGTCCGCGTTTTGACCACCTTGTCCAGTTGCCGCCGCAAGCGAACAAGTTGTGTATCAATGGCCCGTCGGTCGGCCTCGATTTGCGTCTCACCGGGACCACCAACAAACCCAAGCCCACCCCTTTGGCGCTCCAGGTGGGTCCAGGCGCGGACAAGGCGCGTGCGTTGATAGCTCAGCGCCGCCATCTCCACTTGCAACACACCCTCACGGGTGGCGGCGCGGTCACTGAAAATCTCCAGGATAAGGCTGGTCCGGTCGAGCAGCTTGACCTTCCACGCCTTTTCAAGATTGCGCTGCTGCACGGGCGTAACCGGCCCGTCGATCAACACAAGCTCAACGTCGGCCTCTTTGATGCGCTCGGCGAGTTCCTCGATCTTGCCGGACCCGAACAGCAGGCCAGCGCGGACGCGCGGCAGCGGCACAATCTCGCTGCCCACCACCTCAAGCTCGGGCAGCGCATGGGCCAAAGAAATGGCTTCGGCCAGCGCGAATTTCGCTTCGCGCCGGTTAGGATCGGATTTGATATCGGGGTGGAGCACCCAGGCGCGGGTAAACTCCGGCAACTCACCCATCAAGAAGCGTCTTCGCCCTCATAGAGGCTGATCGGCTGGCTTGGCATGATGGTCGAGATGGCGTGTTTATAGACAAGCTGGCTTTGTCCATCCCGGCGCAACAGGACGCAGAAGTTGTCGAACCACGTGATAACCCCCTGCAATTTCACACCATTGATCAGGAAGATGGTCACGGGCACCTTCGTCTTGCGCACGTGATTCAGAAATGCATCTTGTAAATTCTGTCGGTCCGAAGCCATGTCGGTTAACCCTTTTTTTCTTGCTAGGCCTGCGGATCAGACCGTCCCTCCGGACGGAGTATGTATTGGGGCTTGGGAAGATTCCAGCCCAAAAAACAGTCCGTTACGGACCTACCGCAAAGGCCCGCCTACCCGCGCCACAAATCGGGTGTGAAAAGGGCGATGATCGCAAGCGTCTCCAAGCGTCCCAACACCATGGCGGCGGTAAAGATCGCCTTGGCTGCATTGTTCAACTCGATCAATGCGATCGGTGCGTCCGTAGCCACCCCCAAAAGTGGTCCCGTGGTCGACAGCCCCGACACCGCAAGGACAAGGGCGGTGTCAAAAGCAACGCCCGTCAGGGTCAGCAAGATGGTGATCAACGCCAGGGTGAGCGCAAAGAGCATGAAGAAGATCCACGCAATGAACGCCCCATCCTTTTGCAGCCGTCGCGCGCGCGGCCCCGCGCTGCTGACAGACGACGGATGCACCAGCCGCTCCATCTCGCGCACACCGTTGCGATAAAGTGCAAAAACACGCAGCAGCTTGACGCCTCCGGCGGTGGTGGCGACGCCCCCACCAATCAGGGCCAGCCCCATCAGCAACAAACCCGGGGTTTCCAGCCCAGACCACGCCTGCGCGTCCACCCAATTGGCCGAGGCAAAGCCGGTCGTTGTCAAGAAAGACAGAACAGTGAATGCACTGCCCCAAAGCGCCCGCGCCGCATCGGCCAAGTCACTCTCGGCAGCGACGTCAAAGGCGCCAAGGAAATGGCGCAGAAACAGGAAAACAGGCACCGCGATGACAACAGCAATACCGATGCGAAACTCCGGGTCCTGCACCAGCCCGCCGGACTCTGCCGTGGTCGTGTCCGTTGAAAAGGTCAGGCGCGACAGGGCAAACAGCATGAACAGCAGCATCACCGCCTCTCCCGCCATGCCCGAGCCTCCCCCACCCAACCCGCCAACCGGCGAAATGCCGGACGTCGCCAGGATCGCCATCGCATGACACAAGGCCACGAGGCCGGTATCTCCGCCCGCCGCCAGAAGCACCCAAAGCAACATGGTCAACCCGGCATAGATCGGGATCAGGACAGCAGACACCTTGGCCAAACGCTCACGCACTTCGGGGGCCGTCATACCGATATCACGGCTGGCGCTACGACCGGGTTCGGCCCGCGCCGTCACCTCGAACCCCCCAAGGTTCAGCGGGGCGAGAATGGCAGATGCCGCCACCCACATCATCAACCCACCCAACCAGCCGACAATCGACCGCCAAAGATGCAAGGTGCCATTCAACCGGTCCGGATTGTCGAACATGGTCGCACCGGTCGTTGTGATCGCGCTCACCATCTCGACATAGGCATTCAGAAACGTGGTGGTGCGCAGCCCCTCGTAGAAGGGCACGGCAAGGATGACCGGCAAAATGGTAAAAGCGCTCATCAGCGACAACAGCGGACCTAGGGTGCCATGGCGCGGATCGCGGCCCGCATGAGCCAGACCGATCAGTGCAAAGGTCACCAGCCCCAGGAGACCAGCATACAGAAAGGCCCGCGCCGCCACCAGATCGCGCACGATACCGCCGTAGACTGCGGGCACCAGCATGGCCGCCGAAAACACGCCAATCAGCAGCAGAAATAGCGGCAACCGCAGAACGGAGGCCCAGAACGGCTGCCGCGGTTGAACGCGTCCCGGCATCAAAAAAAGTCGATGGACACCTGCATCAGGCGCTCCACCTCTGGCACGTCAGTGGCCAGCGCAAAGATGGCAATCACGTCGCCCTCGTCGATGCGGGTGCTGCCCACGGGTCGGATCACGTCATCGCCCTTGCGTACGGCACCGACCAGAACCCCCTCGGGGAAGTCAATCTCGTTGATCTTCTGACCGGCAAGAGGTGAAGTCGACAACACCTCGGCCTCGATCACTTCGGCATCGGCATCCCCGATGGAATAGACAGAGCGCACGCGCCCATGCCGGATGTGACGCAGGATGGACGACACGGTTGTGGCGCGCGGATTGATATACGCGTCAATGCCCAGCGGCCCCATCATCGGCACCAGCGTCGGGTCGTTGATCAGGGCAATGGCATAGGGACAGCCCTCGGCCTTGGCACGCACGGCGGCCAGCATGTTGGTCTTGTCGTCGTCGGTCACGGCCAGCATGGCATCGGCCCGCGACACGCCCGCTTCGGCCAACAGGGTCACGTCCAGACCGTCCCCATTCAGTACGATTGTGCGCTCCAGCGCCTCGGCGGCCAGTTCCGCGCAACGCCGGTTGCGCTCAATCACCTTGGCGCGCACGCGGCTCGCCCGCTGTTCAAGCGCGCGGGCAACAGTCAAGCCAACATTACCCCCACCTACAAGAACCACACGCTCTTGCTTGCGCATGGTCTTGCCAAACACTTCCATGGTGCGCGGCACGTCATCCACATGGGCAAAGACATAGGCTTCGTCCCCCGCAAACAACTGGTCCGAGGCTTCAGGGGCAAACAGCACCCCGTCCCGCCGCACGCCGACAACGACAACGCGCAAGGTCGAAAACAGGTCGGTCAGCTGGCGCAAAGGTGTATTCAAAACCGGACAATCTGCATCCAATGCAATGCCCAGAAGCTGGGCCTGCCCATCAATGAAAAGCTCGGTGTCGAATGCGGCGGGCGCGCTCAGACGTTGCAAGGCCGCAGCGGCCACCTCGCGCTCCGGCGAAATCACCACGTCGATGGGCATGTGATCCCGGCGATACAGGTCGGAATAGATGGCGGTCAGATAGGACTGGCTGCGCAGACGTGCGATCTTGCGGTTTACCCCAAAAACGGAATGCGCCACCTGGCAGGTGACCATGTTCACTTCATCTGAATAAGTCGCAGCAATGACCATGTCGGCATCCCGGGCGCCGGCACGTTCCAGAACGTCCGGATAGCTGGCAAAGCCCGCCACGCCCTGCACATCCAGCGTGTCCGTGGCACGACGCACCAGATCGGGGTCATTGTCGACCACCGTGACATCGTTGCGCTCGCCCGAAAGATGGCGTGCAATCTGCCACCCCACCTGGCCAGCCCCGCAGATGATGACCTTCATCCATGTCCCCGTTTTGACGTGCCGCATCGCGGCACATTCAGCCTCTTTGCATGACAGAGAGGGCGCAGGGGGTCAACGTTTGCGCAAAACCTGCCGAAGGGTCATTCGTGAATTGTCAAATCTGGCAAGCTTGGGCAAGATTGGACCATGCGCGCCATCGTCACCCTTCTCGCACCTCTGGTTCTGTCCGGCTGCCTGCCGCTGTCGACTTACTATGCGGAAGGCGTCAGTTTTGCCCAGTTCGAACGGGACAACACCAATTGCGACGTGCGTGCCGTGCGCGATGCACCTGTTGCAAACCAAGTCCGTCAGGGGGCACCGATCTACGTTCCGCGCCGGGTCTGCAACAAGGACGGGCATTGCTACAGCCGCGGCTACTGGATACCCGGTGATGTCTACACCGTTGACGTCAACGCCAATCTGCGTGCACGGGTCAAGGGCCAGTGTATGGGTGATCTTGGCTACCGGCCCGTCGAAATACCTGCATGTACCGAAGGGGTTGCAAGTGCCGCCCCTCCCGGTCCATCAACCATCCTGCCTCGGCTCAATGCCCGCAGTTGCGCCATTCGGACCGGCGATGGCCGGTTCCGCATCGTTACCCAAGGATAATCATGACCACAGATCTCGCCCGGGCCAAAGCCGTCGTGCTGGCCCATCACGCCGCCCTCGGGCGCGCCGAACCCGGATGCTGCGCGACCGCACTATCGCAGCATTTCCTGCCCGACATGCTTTGGCGCGGTATGCACCCATTCCATGAACAGCACGGTCCCCAAGCGGTCGCCGACACGTTCTGGTCCCCATTTCTGACAGCCATGTCACGTGTGCAGCGGCGTCAGGACATCTTCTTTGCCGGGCACAACCATCTGGATGAAGGCGGCGGCACATGGGTCGCATCCATGGGCCATCTCATGGGCCTGTTCGATGCGCCCTTCCTTGGCATTCAGCCCACGCGCAAGATCGCCATGGTCCGCTATGCCGAATTTTCGCGGGTCGAAAATGATCGGATTGTCGAACAGGCTTTGTTTGTCGATCTGTTGCATCTGATGGCGCAGGCGGGTCAGTACCCCCTGCCCGGCATGACTGGCGCGCAATTGGTTCAGCCTGGCCCCATGACACATGACGGCCTGCTGTTCGACGATCAGGACCCGGCTGTCGGTCAGGCGACGCTCGACCGTATCCACGCAATGATGGACGCGATCACACAGGCCAATGCGTCGGAAACACCGCCTTCCCCGCAAGTAGAACTGGCGCAGGATTGGCACGATGACATGATCTGGTGGGGACCAACGGGCATCGGCGCGACCTACACGATTGACCGCTATATCGAACAACATCAGCGCCCGTTCCGCACGCAGCTCGGGGATCGCACCTTTAATGGCCACATCTGCCGCATGGCCGAAGGGAACTACGGTGGTTTCTTTGGCTGGCCCAACCTCACGATGGAATGCACAGGCCCATATCTGGGCTTGCCGCCCTCGGGCAGAAAGGCGGACATGCGGGTTGTCGATTTCTACCGTCGTGATGGGGACAAGCTGGCAGAGAACTGGGTGTTCATCGACATCCTGCACTTCCTGAACATGCAAGGGCTGGATGTGCTGGCGCAGCTGGATGTGCGCAAAGGTTAACGCGATTTAACCTTTGCGATTCTCAACCACCTGATTTCAAATGATTTTACAAATCTGTCCCCGCGGGGACAGATTTTGAACTTCGGTTGCGCTTAGCTTGCCTGCGCCTCTTCCTCATCCAGATGCGCCACGCGCGCGCCAGCCTTGGACGAGGTCACAACCCCCAACGACTTCAACTTGCGATGCAAGGCAGACCGTTCCATGCCAACGAAGTTCGCCGTCCGGCTGATATTCCCGCCAAAGCGATTGATCTGCGTCAGCAGATACTCCCGTTCAAACGCTTCCCGCGCCTCGCGCAGCGGCAGGGTTGCCAAGGCGCCAGACAGAACCACACGACCCTCTTCGCCCGTGGGTTCCTCCGAACCAGGCAGTTCCTTGGCATCAATGGGTCCGGTTCCGTCGCCAAGGATCAAGACCCGCTCAACCATGTTCTTGAGCTGCCGCACGTTGCCAGGCCAAATCATCGTCTGCATCAACGCGGCGGCGTCCTCGGTCAGGTCTCGCTTGGGCAACCCCTGCGCGGTGTTGCATTCGTCGATGAAGTGCTCGGCCAGAACCGGAATATCCTCGCGCCGTTCTTCGAGGCTTGGCACCGCAATCGGCACCACGTTCAGACGGTGATACAGCTCCTGTCGGAAGGTCTCGGCCGCAATGGCCTCTTCCAGATCGCGGTTGGTGGACGAGATGACGCGCAGATCCACACGCACCTTGTCATTGCCACCCACCCGCAGGAATTGCTGGTCCACAAGCACGCGCAGGATCTTGGATTGTGTGCCGATGGGCATGTCCGCCACCTCATCGAAATAGATCACGCCCCCATGCGCCTGCTCCAGCAGGCCAGGCTCAACGCCACGCTCGCCGCCCTCTTTGCCAAACAGAACCTCTTCCATGGTTTCAGGCGCGACGCCCGCGCAATTCACGGTGACAAATGGCGCGTCGGATCGGTTCGAATTGGCGTGGATGTAACGCGCGGCCACTTCCTTGCCCGACCCGGCAGGACCCGTCAGCATCACGCGACCATTGGACTTCGTGACCTTGTCGAGTTGTGAGATCAGCGCACGGAAACTGGCCGACGCACCGATCATCTTGGCCTGGGCCACCTCGGGGCGACGCAGGCTCTGGTTCTCGCGACGCAAACGCGAGGTTTCCATGGCACGGCGAATGACAACCAGCAACTGGTCTATATTAAACGGCTTTTCGATAAAGTCGTAGGCACCCTGCTTGATCGCGGCCACCGCGATCTCGATATTGCCATGGCCCGAAATGATGACCACGGGAACACCAGGGTTGTCCCGCTTGACCGCCTTGAGAATGTCGATCCCGTCCATCCGGCTGTCCTTGAGCCAGATGTCCAGGATCATCAGCGCAGGCTCCTCCGCCTCAATCTCGGCCATGGCGTCATCGGAGTTGCCTGCAAGCCGGGTCGTAAACCCTTCGTCCTTGAGGATATCCGAGATCAACTCCCGGATATCCCGTTCGTCGTCCACGATCAGAATGTCACTCATACTGCTTCCTCTTCCTCAACTGCTGGTGCGGATGCCATGACGGGCAGCGTGATCACAGCCATGGCTCCGGAATGGGTTTGGCCCTCGAACGGGGCCGCATCTTCGAGGGTCAGGGTGCCCCCGTGTTCTTCGATGATCTTTTTGACGATTGGCAGGCCAAGGCCGGTGCCTTCGTCCCGGGTGGTCACGTAAGGTTCAAACAAGCTCGCCCGATCTTCAGGCAGACCGATACCATTGTCCGAAATTGCGATCACAGCACCGGTTGGACCGGTCTGCATGGCAACTTCGATACGAGGTGAATGCCCATTCGGAAAACCATTTTTCCCTAAGCTTTCAATAGCTTCCCCGCCGTTCTTCACAAGGTTTGTAAGGGCTTGCGAAATCATGGTCGCATCCACTTCGGCGTAGATGGCCATATCGGGCAGATCGGCCACGATATTTACCCCTGGTTGACCGGATTGCTGCAGAACCACGGCATCCTGTACCAGTTTGGTCAGGTCATGGCTTTTGCGATCCGGTTCAGGCATGCGGGCGAATTTTGAAAACTCGTCGACGATGCGCCGCAGATCGCCCGTTTGACGTACGATCACATCGGTCATCTGTTCGAGACTGTCGCTGTCCTCGCCCACCCTGGGGCTGAACTTGCGTTTGATCCGCTCGGCGCTGAGCTGAATGGGGGTTAGCGGGTTCTTGATCTCGTGCGCGATACGGCGGGCAACATCGCCCCACGCCGCCATGCGTTGCGCCGACACCAGGTCAGTCACGTCGTCAAAGGCAACCACGTAGCCTTCGAGCTGCCCCTCGATACTGCGACGTGTCGCCATTCGGACCAGCAGGTTTTCGAGATGACCGCTGCGCGTCACCTTGACCTCACCTGTTGCCACCTCTTGTGGACCGGCCTTGAGCAGCGCAAAAAGCGCCGCGAATTCAGGGACTGCGACGGCAAGTGGCACAGCCTCGCGCCCTTCTTGCCAGTTCAGAAGCTGAGCACCGGAGCGGTTTACAAAAGTCACCCGTCCGCTGGCATCCACACCTACCACCCCGGACGTCACAGAGCTGAGCACGGAATCGAACAAGCGCCGCCGCCGTTCGATCTGTTCGGTGTTGGCCAGCAAAGTGTGGCGTTGCCCTTTTAGCTGCCGGGTCATCTGGTTGAAATAGCGGCCCAGCATCGCGATTTCGTCGTCGCCTTCTTCCTCGCGCACCTGCACGTCGAGGTCGCCGGCCCCAACCCGTTGCGCCGCACCTGTCAGGCGCCCAACCGGGCCGGAGAGACGTTCAGCGAACCATAGTCCCAGCCAGATCGCTGCCAGAATCAAGATGACCGCAAAGCCCAGATACAAAAGGCCAAATTGGAACAGCACCGTGCCCCGTTCACTTTCAAGCTGCTGATACAGCCGCACCGTTTCCTTTGTCTCATCCAGCAGGGACAGGATTTCGCCGTCGACCTCGCGGCTGACATAGAGGAAGCGATCCACGTAACTGGCCAAGGGAACAAGTGCGCGAAATTCGTTGTTCGTCCAATCCTGAATCACCAACCCGCCCGTATCGAGTGATTGCGAGATTTGATCCGTGGAGGGTCGTTCAAAATTGAAGAGGTAAGAGCGGTCGCCTCGGGCACGTAGTTCGCCCGTGCCATCAACCAGGAACGCCTCGCGCAGACCGCGTTGCACCTGCACCTGCCCTTCGCTTAGCACTTCGCGGTCACCGACCACCTGCGCCCCGCGCACCGTATCGATGTAGCGTCCAAGCGCCCGCGCATCTGTGATCAGGTCGGTCCGCTGTTCCGATTCGTATGCTTCGGCCGCGGCAAGCGATGCTCCGACCACGCGGCTGACGCGATCAGAGAACCACCCTTCAAGCCCGATGTTTACCGTCAGCCCTGCGAACACGGCCACCGTTACGGTTGGGATAAGGGCCAGCACCGCAAAAACACCGGCAAGCCGGAGGTGTAGTCGCGAGCCCGCCGATTTTGCACGCCGCGCCGCAATGAGACGCGCGATTTGCGACAGGACCAAAGCGCCCAGAAGGAGGACATAAACGAGGTCAGCAAGCAGAACGAGCCGCAAAGACAGGGCATTTGCACCCTGACCCTGATCCAGCGGTCCAAGGACAAGAACTGTCGCAAGAGCAAGGACGGGGCCGAGAAGCACAAGACCCAAGGTCGCCGCGTTGCGCACCCGTCTGCGTCGCCGCAGACGGCCGAGCGTCAACCACCAGCTGGTGCGTGTTCCGGATGCCACGTGGCCCGACCTCGATGATGTGGCACCTTCGGTGCCGTACCGCCATATCCAGTGATCCGGGGGACAAGTGCGCCCCATCGGCCACGGGTTGTGTGGCAGTATTACATCAACTTACGGCGGCGTGTCACCTCAATATCCAGATCTGTAATTTTCTTGCGCAACGTATTGCGGTTGATGCCGAGCAGGTCCGCGCATTTCGCCTGGTTCCCACCTGTCGCATCAAGGGCAATCTCGATCAGCGGCGCCTCAACCTCGCGCAGGATGCGTTGGTAGAGGCCCGGAGGCGGCAGCATGTTGCCGTGCAGGTCGAAATACCGTTTGAGGTGGCGCCCTACTGAGGCCCCCAGCTTTTCTGTATCGCCCGCACTGCGGATCGGTTCGAGCTCCGGCTGGCTGCCAAGCACCTGTTCGACTTCGGAGGCCGAGATTTCGAGGGCGCGGCTGGTGAGCCCGAGACGGCGGACTGCGTTTTCCAGTTGGCGGACATTGCCCGGCCAGGAATAAGTGCGGAAAATCTCGGCTGCGGCGTCTGACAGTGCACGGCGCGGCTGGCCGGTCTTTTCGCCTCGGACCAGGAAGTGTTCCGCCAGAAGCGGGATGTCATCGACGCGTTCACGCAGCGCCGGAACGTTCAGCGTGGCCCCGGACAGACGGTAGTACAGATCCTTGCGCACCTGCCCCGCTTCCATCGCGGCGGTCAGGTCCGTTTGCGAGGTGGCGAGGAAGCGTGGGACATATTCGCCCGGCGTGTCCATCATCCGCACGATGCGGGCCTGGATTTCCTCGGGGATGTCACCGATTTCGTCGATCAGAAGTGTGCCGCCCTTGACCCGTGCCAGCACCCGCGCAGGCCCTTCGAGGTCTTGCAACTCGGCTGCCGTGACAGTGACAAACGGAAGCGTACGACGATCGGAGAAGTCGTGGATGGCCCGTGCAATCAGGGATTTGCCCGTACCGCTTTCACCCCAGATCAGCACCGGAAGGTCGGTGTTCATCACCCGTGCCACGACGCGGTAGAGCGCTTGCATGATCGCCGTGCGTCCGACAAGAGGCAGTTCATCCGGGCGGTCGCTGTTCTCTTCCCTTGCCGGCGCATGGGCCTTTTGCTCGAGCGCCTTTGCCGTGCGTTTCATCAGGTCCGGCAGGTCGAAGGGCTTGGGCAGGTAATCGTAGGCTTCGGCTTCGGCGGCTTGGATCGCTGTCATGATGGTGTTCTGCGCGCTGATCACGATAACGGGCAGGCCTGGCCGGTCCTCGCTGATCTTGGGCAGCATTTCGAGGCCATTGCCGTCCGGCATCATCACGTCCGAGATCACAACGTCGCCCTTGCCCTCGCCCACCCAGCGCATCAGCGTGGTCAAGCTGGAGGTCGCGTGCACCTTGCACCCGGCGCGGGTCAGCGCCTGGGTCAGAACGGTGCGGATCGTGCGGTCGTCATCAGCGACAAGAACGGTGCCATCCATATGCTAGTCCTTTGTTTGGTCTGGGCCCGGTTGGGCAGATTTGGGGGCGCGCGGCAGGGACAGGCGGAACACTGTCTTGCCGGGCACGGAGGTGACTGAAATCCAGCCGCCGTGGTCGGAGATGATCTTGGACACGAGGGCAAGGCCAAGGCCGGTGCCGTTTTCCTTACCCGACACGAAAGGGTCGAAGATGTCGGCAGCAATGGCGTCCGGCAGCCCCGGGCCGTCATCGATGATCTCGACCTGCAGGGGCAAGGATTGACCGGCGCCATCGGCGCGGCGCAGGCGGAAGGAATGTTCAAAGTAGCTATGCAGGCGAATGGAGCCGCCGCCTTTGCCCGCGGCCTCAGACGCATTCTTGAGCAGGTTGAGCACAACTTGCAGCAGTTTGTCCGGGTCGCCGTAGGCTAAAGGCAACGAGGGGTCGTAATCCTCGATAATCTTCATCTCGGCCCCGAACCCCAGCAAAGCGGAGCGCCGCGCGCGATCCAGCACGTCGTGGATGTTCACCGGCTTTAGGTCGGGAGGCGAGAGATTGCCAAACTGCTCGACTTGTTCGAGCAGTTTTACGATGCGCCGCCCCTCTTCAACAATCAGGTCGGTCAGTTCCAGATCCTCGGGTTTGAGGTTCATGCTAAGCAGTTGCGCCGCCCCGGTGATACCTGCGAGCGGGTTCTTGATTTCGTGGGCCAGCATCTCGGCCATGCCGATGGCGGACTTGGCGGCGGACTTGACCGAATGGTTCTGCGTCATCCGACCCGACAGTTCGCGGGGCGAGATCATCAGCACCATGTGATCTGCCGCACCGATCAGGGGGGCGATTTGCAGCGCGCATTGCAGGGGCGCGCGCCCGCCGTGGCCCACATCCACGTCATTTACAAAGAGAGGCGTGCCGTTCTTGCGCGCACGCGCGAGGCTTTCCTCCAGCGGCGCATCCACTGCCAGTTCATCCCACAGCGGGAGCCCCTTCATTGTCTTGGCCGACGCGTTGAAGAAGCCCTCGGCCGCCGAGTTGATATCGACGATATCATCATGTGGCCCGATGATGATGACCGGCACGGGCAGCGAGGCCCAAAGATCCCCTGCACCGGTCATGCTGCCACTACCCCGGTTTCGGGACGCAGCGCGCGCGGCAACATGTCCATCGTGGCCTTGGGTGTCTTGGCCGTCAGGACGGCACGACGCAGGTCGGCGGGTGTGCATGCGGTGTCCATGAACCAGCCTAGGTGCTTGCGCGCCACCCTTAGACCCAGCAGTTCGCCATAAAAGCGCAACATCCCGTCATAGTGGGCCATTACCATTTCGGCAAAGGCATCCCCCGTGGGCACGTTCGGTGCGGGCGTGCCGTACAGCGCGTGCGCAACCTCGGCCAAAAGCCATGGTTTGCCCTGTGCACCCCGTCCGATCATCACTCCATGTGCGCCAGACTGATCCAACGCTTGCTTTGCCGTGGCGGCGTCCACGATGTCTCCATTGGCAATCACCGGGATGTTCACCGCATCAACCACCGCGCGGATCGCAGCCCAGTTGGCGTTGCCCTTGTAGAACTGGCACCGCGTGCGGCCATGGATCACGATTTGCCGGATGCCCGCAGCTTCGGCCCGCGCGGCAATCTCGGGCGCATTCATCAAGGCGTCGTCCCAGCCCAAACGGGTTTTGAGGGTCACCGGAATATCGACCGCATTCACCACTGCCTCGATCAGCGTCAAGGCGTGATCCGGGTCGCGCATCAGGGCAGAGCCAGAGTATCCGTTCACCACTTTCTTGGCGGGACATCCCATATTGATGTCGATGACTCGCGCGCCTTGCCCGGCGACCATCTTGGCCGCTTCGGCCATCGGTGCCGCCTCTCGCCCCGCGAGTTGAACTGCTGTGCCATCAGCCCCCAATCCCAGTTCTGCCTTTTCGCGGCTGCCGGGGCGCGCGTTGAGCATATCGTGGCTGGCCACCATTTCAGACACGACCATACCGGCCCCAAACCGGGCCACGAGGGACCGAAATGGAAGGTCAGTGATTCCAGCCATCGGAGCCAGCATCACAGGGGCTGTCATGTCGAGGGGACCAGTGGCCATCAGGTTTGCCTAATCCTTGTGCGATACTGTCTGGTATTGCACGTGCGGGGTTTTCTCAATCACTGCAACGCTGTTTCCGCACTCAAGGCTGACGTGTTGCCTAAAATTTAGGCAGAACTTCTGATCATGGACAGGCCGCACATCTCCGCCTAGAGATCAAGCATGAGTTGGAAAACCCAAGAATGAAGCGGGCCGCCGCCGTGATTGTCGCTGCGGGGCGCGGTACGCGCGCCGGAGGGGATGTGCCCAAGCAATGGCAAGACCTCGCTGGGCGGCCAGTCGTGTCACATACGCTGGCGGCCTTTGCCAAACATGGCAGTGTTTCGCAGCTGGTGCTGGTTGTGCATCCCGATGATGTAGCGCGCGCATCCAAACTGGCACCTGCGGATGCAATGATTGTGCAGGGCGGCGCGGACCGTGCCGCGTCTGTAAAGAACGGACTGGCATCAGTGCAGGACGCCGAATTTGTTTTGATCCATGACGTGGCGCGACCGCTGGTTACGACCCCGACCATCTCGGCTGTGTTGGATGCACTTGAACAGAATGCCGGTGCTGCGCCGGCCCTGTCGGTGACCGATGCGCTGTGGACGGGTGCCGATGGTCGCGTGACCGGCACGCGGAGTCGCGACGGCTTGTACCGAGCACAGACCCCACAAGGCTTTCACCTTGAGGCCATCCGAGCGGCGCACGCGGCCCATCCCGGCGGCGCTGCGGATGACGTGGAGGTTGCCCGTGCCCATGGTTTGGCGATTGCCATTGTCCCGGGTGATGAAGACAATCTGAAAATCACACACCCGGCGGACTTTGAGCGGGCGGAACGGATCTTGCGAGGGCGCGATGGACATTAGACTGGGAAACGGATTCGACGTGCATGCCTTTGGCCCTGGCGATCATGTGACACTGTGTGGCGTGCAGGTCCCGCATGATCGGGGTCTTGTCGGTCATTCCGATGCCGATGTCGGCATGCACACGGTGACCGATGCAATCAATGGCGCATTGGCGCGCGGCGATATCGGGCAGCACTTTCCGCCCAGTGATCCGCAGTGGAAGGGCGCCGCAAGCGACATATTCCTGCGCCATGCGGTGGGCATGGCCCGCGAGATGGGGTTCGAGATATCGAATGTCGATTGCACACTGATCTGCGAAGAGCCGAAGATCGGGCCACATGCGGCAAAGATGCGTGCCGCGATGGCCGAGATCATGGACCTCGAAATCGACCGCGTGTCGGTCAAGGCAACCACGTCCGAACGGTTGGGCTTTACCGGGCGCGGTGAAGGCATTGCCTGCATCGCCACAGCAGCGTTGATCAAGTCATGATTGCACGGATTTTGGGCACCGCTTGTTTTGTGGGCTACATGAGGCCCGCCCCGGGCACGTGGGGCTCGTTGATTGCGTTGCCGTGGGGCTGGGCCCTGCATCAACTGGGTGGCTTCCCATTGCTCGCTGCCGCAACGGCCATCTATTTTGTCGCCGCTTGGTGGGCCACTGCACAGATGACATCGGGCGGCGGCGACCATGATCCTTCCGAGATCGTGGCGGACGAAGTGGTCGGCCAGTGGATCGCCCTGTTTCCGCTGAGCTACGCGGCGTGGGATCGTGGTTTGGACATTCTTGTGATGTGGCCGGGTTGGATTGCCGCCTTCGTGTTGTTCCGCCTGTTCGACATCTGGAAGCCGTGGCTTGTCGGCTGGGCGGATCGGCGCGGCGATGCGCTTGGCGTCATGCTGGATGACGTGATTGCCGGTGTGTTTGCAGCCATCGGCGTGTTGGCGTTGGCGGCACTGGCGCACGGGATCTTGATAGGATGAGCCTTGCCAGCGAAGTCCTTGAATTAGCGAAAGATAGCGGCATCATGATTGCCACGGCGGAGAGCTGCACAGGTGGCATGGTGTCCGCTGCATTGACCGACATTCCGGGATCGTCTGCGGTGGTTGAGCGGGCATTCGTCACCTACACCAACCAGGCAAAGATGGACATGTTGGGCGTCGCGGCAGCAACCCTTGAAGCCCACGGCGCTGTCAGCGAAGAGGTCGCGGCCGAGATGGCAGAGGGTGCATTGAAACATGCACCCGTTCAGCTGGCTGTATCGATCACTGGGATCGCAGGACCGGGCGGATCAGAGTTCAAACCCGAAGGGCGCGTGTGTTTCGGCATCGCCGATGCCAGTGGCGTCCGCACGGAGACGGTAGAATTCGGCGCCCAGGGCCGTGACAAGGTACGTATCGCAGCACGGGATCATGCGCTTGGGCTTTTGAAAGCCGCGTTAGTGCCGGCCTAAGCGCTGCTTTTCTCCTTGCCCTATTTTTGTGCGAATACCTCAAAAAATCGCACAAAATATATGCACTAACTAAAATGCCCTTAAAATCAGCACGCCTGACCCCACGCGCCTCTTTTTTCCGCAGGCGCTGTCAGCCAGACGACCCCGCATATAAAAATTCCGGAGGGGACAATGAACGGAGCCGATACCGCCTGGATCATCGTGGCAACCGCACTGGTGCTGCTGATGACGTTGCCGGGCCTTGCGCTATTTTATGGGGGCCTTGTGCGCGCCCGCAACGTGTTGAGCGTTTTCATGCACTGCTATGCCGTTGCCTGCCTGATGAGTATCCTGTGGTTCGTGGCAGGTTACTCCATCGCATTTGGCGACGGCGGGTCCGGATACTGGGGTGGCCTGGGTAAGCTGCTGCTCAGCGGTGTGGACGCTGACAGCCTGTCGGGCACCCTGCCCGAGGTGCTGTTCTTTGCCTTCCAGATGACATTTGCCATCATCACGCCCGCCCTGATCGTGGGCGCATATGTCGAGCGCATCGGCTTTGGCTTTGTCCTGCTGTTCTCGGCCCTATGGATGCTGTTGTGTTACGCACCGGTCGTGCATTGGGTGTGGGGCGGCGGCATGCTGGCCGATGGCGGCATCTTTGGCGACGTTGGGGTCAAGGATTTTGCCGGTGGCATCGTGGTGCACGAAACCGCTGGCATTGCAGCCCTTGTGCTTGCTGTCTTCCTGGGCGCGCGCAAGAACCAGACCACACCGCCGCACAACCCCGGCATGGTCATGATGGGCGCTGCCCTGTTGTGGGTCGGTTGGTTCGGCTTCAATGGCGGATCGCAACTGGCCGCTGACGGTGGCGCCGCCATGGCCCTGACCGTCACCCACATCTCGGCCGCGATGGCATCGCTGACCTGGGCGCTGTGGGAAAGGATCAAGTTCGGCAAGGCGTCCCTTGTTGGTATGGTCACCGGGACCATTGCAGGACTTGCGTCCATCACGCCTGCGTCCGGCTTCGTTGGTCCGGTTGAGGCCATGATCATCGGTGCTGTCGCGGGCATTCTGTGTCAGGAAGCCGTGAATCTGATCCGCAATGTGGTCAAGATCGACGATACGCTGGACGTGTTCGCCGTGCACGGTGTTGGCGGCATCTTTGGCACGATCATGATCGCTGTCTTTGGTGTAGGCAGCTGGGCTGCGCAGCTCGGGTCGCTGGTCATTGTCGGTGTCTTCACGCTGGTCGTAACGGTCGTGCTGATCTTTGTCGTGCGCGCCATCACACCGCTGCGCGTGGATGAAGAGACCGAGGTCAACGGCCTCGACCTCGCCGTACATGGCGAGCGCGCTTACGACGTTAGCAGCTGAGCAAAGGCTGGCAGGTCATCGTCTTTGATGGCCTGCGCAATCTGATCCGCCCGTGCGCCCACCAGCGCGCGGGCTTTTTCGTGGATGCGGTTGGCGCGGGTCTCAAACGGAAGAGGCGTGTCGAGGTCATGGAAACGCTCCGCCCCATCCACGATCACACGCGCCTGCATTTCGGTCAGGTCATCGACAGGCGACACGGTCACCCGCCCCCGCCACGACACAAGTTGAGGATCTTGCGCACAGGCATCGGTAAAAGCGCTGATGTTGCCCGTATCCATGCCATACGCTGTCATGGCCAGAACATGGGCGTAGGAAAATTTGGCCCCAAGACCGGTATCAGGCGCAGCTTGATTGCAGGCGGTCATCCACCTTGGATGGGTATGCACCTCAACCCTCGTCGCATCACGCAGCGGAACGTCACGAACGGTTTCAAGAGCGGCATGGAGGCCGTGGCAACAGGCATGAAACTTGTGGCTGACAGAACCCATGCGCCACGCAATCGGCACCTCTGCCCCTTCCCCGTGATGTGTGTCGCCAAAACCAAGCGCACCTGCGAGGCCGTCAGGGGACCCGGTCATGCCCGCTTGCGCCCACAACGTCGCTTCGACCCCGGTCCGCGCGGCCAGACCTGCGTTCAGCGGTTTGCCCATTGTCCCGAATTGGGACTTCAACCCAGACGCCATTGTCGAACATAGCCCGAGTGCGTGCCGCATCTTATCGCCATCCAGACAGAGAAGCCGTGCCGCCGCAATCGTTGCGCCAAAGGCCCCTGCCGTCGCCGTCTGATGAAACCCGACCTGATAGTGCCCCCGCCCCAGCCATAGTCCAGTTGCAACCGACGCCTCAGCCCCGACGACCGCCGCATCAACCATGTCGTTCAGCGGCACGCCCTGCATCTGCGCCACGGCAAGCGCTGCCGGGATCACCGCAACAGAGGGATGGCCGATATGCGCAAAATGCGTGTCGTCATAGTCCAACGCGTGGGACAAGGTGCCGTTGACAAGCGCGGCTTCTGCCATCGTCCCACCACGCCCGTCAAAGCGTGTGGCAGGCCCATCCGTGTCCAACGTTGCAGCCCAAGTATCGAACGCCCCGTCACGATGCCCCGCCATACCGCAGGCGGCCCAGTCCAATAGGGACAAACGCATCACCGCGCGCACATCTTCCGGCGGTTCAGCCAGCGCGTAGGCCAGAAGCTGCGCGGTAATGTCCATACTTCCCTGTTTCAAAAAATCCTCCCCGAAGGGCCGGGTTCAACCGGGTCGGTGCTATCCATACAGCGCGGCCGCACGCCGCTCGAACGCCCTAACAATGCGCTGCATCGCCTCGTTGAATACAACTCCAATGATCCCTTGCAGAATGG
Organism: uncultured Tateyamaria sp.; assembly: GCF_947496075.1. Classification (GTDB taxonomy): domain Bacteria; phylum Pseudomonadota; class Alphaproteobacteria; order Rhodobacterales; family Rhodobacteraceae; genus Tateyamaria. The sequence goes on along the minus strand of NZ_CANMBJ010000002.1, from coordinate 1,065,458 downwards.
CGTTCCTGAACTCGAAGTCCACGAAAAAGGAAACGTCGCATCCGCCTTCGGCATCAGCGAAAGCCCAGTTGGATTTCATGTAGCGAAAGGGACCATCCAGATATTCCGTATCAATCTTTTTGTCGGCGGGATGTAGCACGACGCGAGAACCGAACCGTTCACGGAACACTTTGAAACTTATGACAAGATCCGCCTCCATCACCTGACTGTCCCCTTGCTGCGTGACTGTACGCACGCGCGCTGCGGCACACCACGGCAGGAACTGAGGATATTCGCCCACATCTGCCACCAGATCGTACATCTGTTGTGCGGTGTAAGGCAGGAAGCGGGTTTCGGAATGGGTGGGCATTGCGGTAAAGGTGACCTTGAACAAGCGTTGCGCAGGGATGTGTCGCGGTTGTCATGCAAAATCAAGGGGAAGCGCATGTCAGAGCGGCCATATGTCATAGACAGAATGATCTCGGCCAAGGCGATTGCCGCCCGGATCGAGTCGCTCTGTGGGGAAATACAGGACGAGTTTGCGGGCACTGACAAACTGGTGGTCGTTGGGCTCTTGCGCGGATCCTTTGTGTTCATTGCCGATCTGGTGCGCGAACTGGACCTGCCCATCGAGGTCGATTTCCTTGAAGCGTCATCCTATGGCGACGGGATGGTAAGCAGCCGAGAAGTGCGCATTCTCAAAGACTTGCGCGGCGCAATTGAAGGGCGTGATGTGCTGGTCGTCGAGGATATTGTCGACACCGGCTATACCATGCAGCACGTCATCCGGCTGCTGAAGGGGCGCAAGCCATCAAAACTGCGCACCATTGCCCTGCTCGACAAGCCGAGCAAGCGCGAGGTTGAGGTCAAGGCAGACTGGACCGGTTTCGAAATCCCGGATGAATTTGTCGTGGGGTACGGGATCGACTACGCGCAGCGCAATCGCAACCTGCCCTATATCGGCAAGGTCCGGTTCACTTGAACAGCAGCACGACCCCCTTCCGTTGCACAGTACCGTTCCTCAAGTCAGCCGACCGCGCGTAGCGTGTCGGCTCATTGCGGGCCGTAGCCGCAATCGCATCAATAGCGTCATGCAAATGGGCGATTGCCACTTCCTGGGTACGCGCGTCCAAGCCGGCGATAAGCACCTCCAGCTTTTGGATGGTTCCCATTGAATCTGTCATGGGGCGCACTCCCACGTGTGTCGTTCATTTTTGATATGTGAAGCAAGCGCGAAAGCTGTCAAGGTAAATTGACACGCCTCCGATTTCTATTTCGCCGCAGCGCTGAACAGTGCACGGAAATCGTGGACAGGCGCACAATAATGCAGTTCCTTGAGTGCACAGAGGTGAGCCTGTCACGACAGACAATTGATGCTACAGACTGTTGCGCGATACGCCTTGTGCGCACAGAGCCGAGTGTCAGGCGAGTTTTGCCTGTCGGGCTGCGCGCAACCGAGCGAAGTCATCACCGGCGTGATAGGATGACCGCGTCAATGGCGTCGCTGACACCATCAGAAATCCTTTGCCATAGGCCGCTTTTTCGTAGGACGCGAATTCGTCCGGATGCACAAAACGGTCCACGCGGTGGTGTTTTGGTGTCGGCTGCAGATATTGGCCAATTGTCAGGAAATCGATGTCAGCGGCGCGCATGTCTTCCATCACCTGGATGACCGATTGCCGATCTTCACCCAGCCCCACCATGATCCCTGACTTGGTGAACATGGATGGGTCCAGTTCCTTGACCCGTTGCAGCAGACGCAGGCTGTGGAAGTAACGCGCACCCGGGCGCACCTCCGGGTACAGGCCGGGCACTGTTTCAAGGTTGTGATTGAACACGTCGGGCCGCGCTTCGACCACCACTTCAAGCACAGAAGGGTCGCAGCGGATAAAATCCGGCGTCAGAATTTCGATTGTTGTCTCCGGGCTGCGGTGCCGAATGGCGCGGATCGTCTGGGCGAAGTGATCCGCCCCACCGTCCTCGATGTCGTCGCGGTCGACGGAGGTGACGACCACGTGGTTTAGACCCAGCTTTTCAACCGCATGTGCCACGCGACCGGGCTCGAACGCATCCAGCGCTTCGGGTGGCTTGCCCGTTGCGATGTTGCAGAAGGTGCAGGCGCGGGTACAGACCTCGCCCATGATCATCATGGTGGCGTGGCCCTGGCTCCAGCACTCGCCCACATTCGGGCACCCGGCTTCTTCGCACACGGTGACAAGCCCGTTGTCACGCATGATCTTGCGTGTGTCTTTGTACCCTTCACTGACCGGTGCCTTGACCCGGATCCAATCCGGCTTTTTAGGCTGCGGATTATCAGGTCGCCGCGCCTTTTCCGGGTGCCGCTGCTCGGGGATTTTCAGGTCGCGCATGGATCTCTGCCAATTGGTTCAGCGTTAAACTTGTTCTAACATAAAGACTTTCCCGCTGAATACCACGTGGCGCATGGCCGCTATGCAAAGAGTGCGGAAAAAGCGTTGCTTGCCCCCTTCAAAAGCGATGCCGAACGCCCAACACAAAGCCCGTCGATCCTGCATCAACTTCGAACACACCATATCCGTCAGAGCGGTGATGCAATCGCACAAATGCGGATCTATGCGGATCAGATAGCCCGAACTCAAGCTCGGCCATCCAATGGACGAACAGACGCTGAGACGCGCCATTGCGGTCGATCTCGACCTGTGGAATTTCGGACGCGTAGGACAATCCGATACCGGCGGCGATCGAACGCACTACCGTCTCCTTTTTCGGAACGTATCGCAGGACAACCGGCACGGTTAGTTCAAGAAGATCCTGACGTCCGAAATGCACCGCCAATTGCGCTTCGAATCCATAGCGAAAGCGGCTGTCGCCGATTTGGCGATCCCATCCCAGCGCACCGCCTACGAGATGCGAATCCGCAAACTGCACCCGCCCAGGGACCAATGCGTCATGCCATCTGTTTTCGGTCATGGTGCCGACAAACCCAGAAAAATACATCTGTCGCTCGGCGCGCGTTGCAGACACGCTGCACATAAAAAGAAGCAAAATCACCATCATCACACGGGCGTACGCACACAGCGCCATCGCTGATCGATGCATCCAAAACCTCCACCGCAAGTACGTTCAAAGTTTTGACGATGCCATCATGCTTCACCGCCCGTTGACTGTGACCAACCGCACCGGCGGGCAAGCGAGTCACACAGGAACAGAAACCAAAAAAATGGCGCTGCGGGGAGGACGCAGCGCCATTTGGCGGAACAGGCGCGGTTTTCAGCCGATCAGGCCGCCGCCCGGTCCCATCGTCTCGTCATAATGCTGTTTCAGGCGCATCAGGGCGATGCGCAGCACGATCTTGCCGGACCGGGCGGACCAGCCGAGTTGCTTTTCAGCACTCTCGAGCCCTTCCAGGTAACAACAGCAGCGCAGAACAACATCCGACAGGCCAGGACCGAGATCCCGCAAGGCCGCCGCAACACGCGTGCGGGCCCCTTCCGGCCCATTGCCGACACCGCTGTCCATCGCAAACCCACCGCGCCCGCCGCCCGTCAGGAAGCGGTCCCAGTTTTGGGCCACGCGGGGCCCCATCTGGGCAAGTTCAAAGTCCTCGCGCAGGCGTTCACCTGCAGTGACAAGATCATCTGAAAGAAACGGTTGCCCCGCCTTATCACGGCGGCGCGCCAATGCCGTCAGCGGAGATTCAGCGAGGTTGTAGCGTACCTTGCGTGGCTGGCCCGTATCCGTGTCGCGCACCGTACGCTCGCCCCATTGACGGTGCTGGTCTGCGAAGGGTGTTGCAGCCTCGGCAAAGCCCGGCTGCGCGTCTTCAACCTCTCCCATCATCTCGGCAAGGGCCGTACGGCCCGCGGGCGTGATGCGGTACCGCGTAATGCGCCCCGCGCTTTCCGCGCTGATCCAATCCTGAAGCGCCATCGCTTCGGCAATCTTGCGATCAACCACGGCAGTGCGCGTGCTGCTGCCGGTCACGCCATCGCGTACGACGACCGCCTTTTCCATATCAACCGCGACCGCCAGAACCGCCCCGGTTTCACAGAGCCGCCGCAGAATGCGGACCGAATCCTGTGTCATCATGGTGGTGTCTGGACCGTGGTCCCGCGCAAGAGCATTTTGCATTTCCGGATCATCCTTCATGGGCTGAGGTGCAGCCGACGAACGTTTCCGACCCAGAGACTTCCCCAATTTACGCAGCACTGCATCCACCAAAGGATCGTCGCGACGGGTTTCAAACCGCCGGATCTGGCGCAGTACGGTCGAGGCATGACAGCCCGACTTGCGCGCCAGTTCGCGGATCGGCAAACCGGCTTCGGTGTGTGCAAGGTAGTGTACGGCCCCGTCTGGAACCCAGGCAGGCAGGTTCAGGTCCGTCGAGCAGAGTACATCGCTGTGGCGCATAGCTGTTTTCCGTCCTTCTTCCCTTTTTGGGCCCCGAATGTCTTTGTTCGCATCGGGTTATCCACAAAAACATCCACACAACCTAGAGCTGCATTGATTACTGGATCGTTAACATTCATCGATATACGCAGCATTGTTTCCAAAAGATAAACAGTTGCTAAACGAACGTGCGCGGTCAGCTTGACGTGCGCAACACCCGTTCAGGTTGTGCAATGGTTTGCTTGCACTCACCCGACGGGGATCGGGTCGACATCAAGTTTAGGAGACCGGAAATGCAAGATATTCTGACAATGCTAAGCGCACTTCGTCGTCCACGCCTGCTGATGCGCGCCGCGCGAATCGGAGCGGAAGACTATCGCCGAAACGCGCATCTGCCGCGTCTTCTGGGCTACGGACAGTTGCCCCGCCACGGTGCCGCACTTATGCGCCTGATGGAAATCGAAGGCGACCTGAATGCCCAGCGCGTCAATGACGATTCGTCCTACAGCCTGCTGCGCCACATCGACATCCTGATCGCGATTGTAGGCGAGGCGCGTACGCTGCGGGCAGCACAAAGCGACCCCGCAATCTGATCACATGAAACTGTCAGGCTCTGCCGCTTTCTTTTCGGCCACGTAGGCATCCAGCGCCTCGCGCGTGGCAGGGTCCATGGCGGGTTGCTGGTAGTCCGACAGAAGCTTTTGCACCCGAAGCGTGGCCAGCGCGGCCGTATCCCGCGCGCCCTCGTCTTCCCAAGTTTCGAATGGCTTGTAATCCAGAAGGTCTGACTTCCAGAACGCTGACTTGAAGTTCGCTTGCGTATGGGCGCATCCAAGGTAGTGCCCGCCCGGCCCCACTTCTCGAATGGCGTCCATCGCCTGCGCGTTCTCGTCCACCTGCACGCCGGCAGCCAGATGGTGCAGCGTTCCAAGCTGGTCCGCATCCATGACGAATTTCTCGTAAGAGCTGACCAGCCCGCCCTCAAGCCAACCACATGAGTGCAGCATGAAGTTTACACCCGACAGAAGGCCCATATTTAGCGAATTGGCCGTTTCATAGGCGGCCTGCGCATCAGGCAGCTTCGAGCCGCAGAATGACCCGGCCGACCGGAACGGAAGCCCAAGCCGACGCGCCAATTGCCCGGCGCCGTAGGTGATGTGCGATGCTTCCGGCGTACCAAAAGTTGGCGCACCTGAATTCATGTCTATGGAGGTGACAAACGCCCCCATAATGACCGGCGCCCCTGCCCTGCACAGCTGGGAATACGCGATGCCTGCCAGCACCTCGGCCAGCACTTGTGTGAGCGTCCCCGCAACAGACACGGGCGCCATGGCCCCACCCACGATGAAGGGCGAGATAATGCAGGCCTGATTTGCCTGCGCATAGACCTCAAGCGCACCCATCATCACATCATCGAAGGTCATGGGCGAGTTGATGTTGATGAGCGATGTCATCACCGTGTTCTCGGCCACAAAATCCTTACCAAACAGAATTTCCGACATCTCGACCGAATCGCGGGCACGGCTGGGTTCGGTGACAGATCCCATGTAGGGCTTGTCTGACAACGTCATATGGGCGTGCAGCATATCGAGGTGCCGCTTGTTCACCGCTACATCCGTGGGTTCACAGACGGTGCCGCCTGAATGGTGCAGCCATTTCGACATGTAACCCAGCTTCACAAAGTTGCGGAAGTCTTCCATCGTCGCGTAACGTCGGCCGCCACTGGCATCCCGAACAAAAGGCGGGCCATAGACGGGGGCGAGGACAAGACTCTTGCCACCCACCTCAACCGTACGCGCGGGGTTGCGCGCATGCTGGGTGTACGATGACGGCGCTGTTTCACACAACTTGCGCGCCAGGCCACATGGAATGCGCACCCGTTCACCGTCTACATCTGCGCCCGCATCGCGCCACCTTTGCAAAGCGGCCGGATTATCGGGGAAGTTCACCCCGATCTCTTCCAACACCTTCTCGGCGTTGTTTTCGATGATTTCGAGAGCCTCTTCCGTCAACACCTCGAAATTCGGGATATTGCGTTCGATGAACTTCGCGGTCTCGAAGGACACGGCACTGCGTTCGGCCCGTCGTGCAGCACCGCCGCCACCGCGTCCCCGTCTGCGTGTCGGTGCCTGTTCCATGCCGCATCCCCTTTTCACATGAATTGATGCCAAGGTGATTACCCTATCCCAAACCCAACGGCGCGCGGTTAGCGTCCATCAAGGGAAAAAAGCGACATCCTCCCTTCTTCTGACAAAAAATACGACGGGGTCTGGGGCAGAGCCACTGTCCGACGCTTGCCACCCCTGACACACATGCCTATTGCACGCACATGACCGACCAGATCCATGACCGCCTTCTCATCATCGACTTCGGTAGCCAGGTGACGCAATTGATCGCGCGCCGCCTGCGCGAGCTGGATGTCTATTGCGAAATCCACCCCTATCAGAACGTCGATGCCGACCTGATTCGGGACATGGCGCCCAAGGCCGTCATCCTGTCCGGCGGACCGGACAGTGTGACGCGTGACGGCTCCCCCCGGGCGCCAGACGCCTTGTTCGATATGGGCATACCGGTTCTGGGTATCTGTTATGGCCAGCAGGTGATGATGCAGCAGCTGGGTGGCCTGGTCGAAGGTGGAAAAATCTCTGGTGGAGGTGGCACGGCAGAGTTCGGCCGTGCTTTTGTCACGCCGGAAGGGCAGCTTAACCTGCTGGACGGCTGGTTCGGTGATGGCAAGGAACAGGTGTGGATGAGCCACGGCGACCATGTGTCCAAGCTTGCCCCCGGTTTCGAGGTCTATGGCACCTCGCCCAACGCGCCCTATGCGATTACCGCGGACACCACGCGCAACTTCTATGCCGTTCAGTTCCACCCCGAGGTGCACCACACCCCCAAGGGTGCGAAACTTTATGAAAACTTCGTGCGGTTGGCGGGTTTTGCCGGCGATTGGACGATGGGTGCCTACCGCGAGGAAGCAGTGCAGCGTATTCGCGATCAGGTTGGTAACAAAAATGTCATCTGCGCCCTATCCGGCGGTGTCGACAGTTCCGTCGCCGCGGCGTTGATCCACGAGGCTGTTGGGGACCAGCTGACCTGTGTTTTTGTCGATCATGGCCTGCTGCGCAAGAACGAGGCCGAAGAGGTCGTTGGCATGTTCCGCGACCACATGAACCTCCAAGTTATCCACGCAGACGAGACAGAGCTGTTTCTGGGTGAACTTGAAGGTCAGTCCGATCCCGAGACCAAGCGCAAGATCATTGGCCGCCTGTTCATCGACGTGTTCCAGAAATACGCTGACCAAATCGAGGGTGCCGAGTTCCTGGCCCAAGGCACGCTCTATCCGGACGTCATCGAAAGCGTCAGCTTCTCGGGCGGTCCGTCGGTCACAATTAAATCGCACCACAATGTGGGCGGTCTGCCGGAAAAGATGGGTCTGAAACTGGTCGAACCATTGCGTGAATTGTTCAAGGACGAAGTGCGCGCCCTGGGCCGCGAGTTGGGTCTGCCCGATCACTTCATCGGTCGCCACCCATTCCCCGGCCCCGGCCTTGCCATCCGCTGCCCGGGAGAAATCACGCGGGCCAAGCTGGACATTCTGCGCGAGGCGGATGCTGTCTATATCGATCAGATTCGCAAACACGGGCTGTATGACGAGATCTGGCAGGCCTTCTGCGCCATCCTTCCCGTGCGCACGGTCGGCGTGATGGGCGACGGACGGACTTATGATTATGCCTGCGCGCTGCGCGCGGTTACTTCAGTCGATGGGATGACGGCAGATTACTATCCTTTCACCCATGAATTCCTTGGTGAAACGGCGACACGCATCATCAATGAAGTTCCGGGGATTAACCGTGTCACCTATGACATCACGTCGAAACCTCCGGGCACCATCGAATGGGAGTAACGCTGGATGGGTTTCTGCGCTGTGCGTCAGAGGCAGAGGCAGCACGTGTGCGTGCAGCGCTGCCCGAGCACGTGCGTCTGACACGGGCCGAACCCGGCTGCATTCGATTCGATGTGTTGCCCACAGACGATCCGTTGGTTTGGACTGTCTCGGAAGAGTTTACTGATCCCGCAGCTTTTGATGCACATCAGTCTCGCGCCTCCAAATCTATCTGGGCGAAAGAAACAGCGGGTATTGCTCGCGACTACGCCATCAAGGGCATGCCATGAGTCCAGTCCTTAGGGCAGCGCTTTGGATGACAGGGTCCATCGCGTCTTTTTCGACCATGGCAGTCGCCGGACGCGAGGTTTCCGACAGCCTCGATACGTTTGAGATCATGATGTATCGGAGCGTCGTTGGCATCGTGGTCGTCTGTGCGTTCGCCTTGGCCACCGGTGCCTGGCGCAGCATCAAGACGGATCGCCTTGGTACACATCTGGTCCGCAACGTCGCGCATTTCACGGGCCAGAACCTTTGGTTCTACGCGGTCACGGTGATCCCACTTGCGCAGGTCTTTGCGCTGGAGTTCACCTCGCCTATCTGGGTGATTGTTTTGAGTCCGCTGATATTGGGTGAACGGCTGACCCGCGTGCGCGCACTGGCCGCGATTATGGGGTTCGTTGGCATCCTGATCGTTGCGCGGCCCGACATGGCCGGGATCAACGCTGGTGTTATCACCGCAGCGTCCTCGGCCATCTTCTTTGCGCTCACGATCATGTTGACCAAGCGGTTAACCCGGCACGAAGGGATCACATCCATCCTGTTCTGGCTGACATCCATGCAGTTGGTCATGGGAATCGCCATGGCGGGATATGATGGCGACATCGCCCTGCCCGACCTGCAAACCGGGCCTTGGGTATTCCTGATCGGCTGCGCTGGCCTGTTGGCGCATTATTGCCTGACCAACGCACTTTCCATTGCACCTGCAACCGTCGTAGTCCCCATTGACTTTATTCGCCTGCCAACCATCGCAGTGATCGGGATGCTCGTTTATGGCGAAGTCATTGATGTTTGGGTATTTGTTGGCGCGGCCGTCATCTTTGCGGGCAATTACGTGAACATTCTGGTCGAATCGCGGCAATCCAAAGCGATGTGACCCGAATGTCACAAACTTATGACGCTCCGTCACGAGCGCTCATCTGCCCTAGCGTCAATATTGACGCATGCCCCTTGAAAAAGGCTTATACCATCCCAAAGCGCACCCACTCGACATCCACTCTGTGCGCCATTTGGGAGGAAATAATATGAAAACCCGTCTAATGACGGTGGCGGCGCTGCTGGCGTCCACCGCATCTGCTCACGCCGTCGGCCTTGACCGCTCCGGTCAGAACATTGGCATTCTGTTCGAGGAAGGCAATCGTGCGCAGCTTTCGTTTGCCTACACCGATCCTACAGTTGAAGGAACAACGCAGTCCACGTTCCCTGTTCCTGGTATCGCGGGTTCGCCAATTGCCAACGTCGGAGACTCGTATCTGACTTGGTCGGGTGCGATCAAATACGATTTCAACGACCGGCTGTCCTTGGCGTTCATTATTGATGAACCATACGGAGCGGACACTTTCTACACCGAAAGCCCGGCAGCATCGGCTCTAGGCGGAACTGGCGCGACGGTAGATAGCATCGCTTACACCGCCTTGGCCCGATACAAGTTCAACGACAATTGGTCGGTCCACGGGGGACTACGGTACCAAGAGGTATCCGCAAACGTCAGCTTGGGTGGTTTCGCATTTGCCCCTGCTGGAGCAAATGGATTTAACGCTGCGTTCGCATCAGATGGCGCATTTGGCTACGTTGTTGGTGCAGCTTACGAAATCCCCGCAATCGCGTTGCGTGTCGCTCTGACGTACAATTCAAAAACAAGCCACGACCTGCCCACTGTTGAAACCATTCCCGGCGTACCTGTTCAGCTCAGCAGTGTTACAGAAGTGGATACTCCTGAAAGTCTGAACCTAGATTTCCAAACGGGTATCGCGCAGAATACGTTGCTTTTCGGTACGTTGCGCTATGCTCGTTATAGCGATACCGAAGTGATACCTGAAAACTTTGGGCGGTCTTTGACGGACCTCGAAGACGGGTATGACTTCTCGATTGGTATTGGTCGTCGCTTCAATGAAAAGTGGTCGGGATCCGTATCCGTTGGTTTCACAACTGAAGGGGATGACGACCTTGTGTCGCCCCTTGCTCCTAACAACGGTTCACAGTTCATCGCAGTCGGCGCGAAATACGATGTGAATGAAGACTTCGCGATCGCAGGCGGCGTGCGCTACACGTTCCTCGGAGACGCTATTGCTGCACCGGGCGGTTCGACCCCCGTAGCGGACTTTGAAAGCAATGACGCGATTTCTTTGGGCCTGCGCTTCGAATACAAATTCTAAACTTGTCCCCGCAGGGATACATCAGAAACCCCGCCTTTCTAGGCGGGGTTTTTCTTTGCGCAGGTTCCGGGTGGCGGAAGACAAGTCGGGCTGACAGGGTGCGTCCATGACAGCACAAAAAACCCTCTCGGGGCGCGCCTGGTCCGAACTTCTTCTTCTTGGTTTGATCTGGGGCGCGTCATTTCTGTCCATCCGCATCGCTCTGGACGAGATTGCCCCCCTGACCAGCATCGCACATCGCACATTCTGGGCCATGTGCGCCCTGTGGCTTGTGGTCTGGGCAATGCGCATGCCGGTGCCGCGCAATCCGCGCATCTGGGTCGCGTTTTTGGGCATGGGTGTTCTGAACAACGTTATCCCCTTCGGTCTCATGGCTTGGGGGCAGCTTTACATTGAAACCGGTCTTACCTCGATCCTGAACGCGGCCACGGCCATCTTTGGCGTGATTGCAGCAGCGCTCTTTTTTGCGGACGAGCGGATCAGTGCCCGCAAGGCAGTGGGTGTTGTCCTTGGGTTTTTCGGCGTGGCGACTGCGATCGGACTTGAGAACTTCAAATCCTTCGATCTGCGCAGCCTGGCCCAAGTGGCAATTGTGGCCGGCACAGTCAGTTACGCTCTGGCTGGCGTTTGGGGGCGGCACTTCCTGAGTGGTTTACGCCCGCAGGTCGCAGCGGCGGGCATGTTGACGGGGTCCAGCCTGGTGACAGTTCCGTTAGCCTGGGTTGTCGATGGGCCAATCAGCCTGAACCTGCACACCGACACTGTTCTGGCCATTGCCTACTATGCAATCATCGCGACGGCAGGCGCCTACCTTCTCTACTATCGCGTTCTGGCCATGGCCGGATCGGGCAATCTGATGCTGGTAACATTGGTCATTCCACCGGTCGCAATCATCCTGGGTTCAATTGTGCGGGACGAGGTACTGAACCCAAACGCCTTTGCTGGTTTCGCCCTGCTGGCGCTTGGGTTGGCCATCATCGATGGTCGCATCCTCACCCTTCTGCGACGCAGGAGCGTTGACCGCCCCACCCCTCGCGGCTAGGACAGCCCAAACCGGAAAACGGCGCGGGGACCTTGACGACAATGCTTTATCGCGATGCGGACAGCTGGCGGGCCGCTCCGTCGAAACGTGTGCTTGTTTTTGGCATGTCCGGTTTGGGCAAGACACACATGTCCACGACATTGCGCGACAGCGGGAATTGGTTCCACTACTCGATCGATTACCGGATCGGCACGCGCTACATGGGCGAACGCATTACCGACAATGCCAAGGCCGAAGCGATGAAGGTGCCGTTTCTGCGCGATCTTCTGATGTCCGACAGCATCTATATCGGCTCGAACATCACCTTCCATAACCTGAGCCCTGTTTCCACCTACCTGGGAAAACCAGGCGACCCGGCCAAAGGTGGCTTGCCAATCGCAGAGTATCGCCGTCGGCAAGAGCAGTTCCGCCTGTCAGAAATCGCCGCGCTTAACGACACCGGCTATTTCGCTGAACGGGCGCAGCAGCTTTATGGATACCCCAATTTTATCTGTGACACAGGCGGGTCGATCTGCGAATGGGTCGATCCCAACGATGACAATGACCCTTTGATGACCACGCTAAGCTCTGTCGCGCTTCCGATCTGGATCAAAGGGGACGAAGCACACACTGCCGCGCTGATCGCCCGCTTCGATAAAGCGCCGAAACCCATGGCGTATCAGCCTGACTTTCTGCTGGGCTGCTGGTCTGAATACCTTGCCGAAACGGGTGACGCCGAGGACAAGGTCGATCCCAATGCCTTTGTCCGCTGGACCTACGCCCGCGCGCTGGCACACCGCCAACCACGATACGAATCGATGTCACGCTGGAGTGTGACAGTGACCGCAGACGACGTGGCCACCCTGAACGGCGAGGCCGACTTTGTCGATCTGATCGCAGACGCACTGACCTCTAAACTGCACAGCGGCTAGGCGACGATCCGGAACAGCTTCGTCGCGCGATCCAGCCAGTTCGCAGCAATCTTGAGCGCATTGGCCGCTTTTTCCAGTTTACGAAGGTCCGCCTTGGCCGCCTTTACCGCGGCACGCAGACGAGCGCCCGCAGTGGATGGCTCGCCTGGGCGCGGTGTTGTCAGCTCAACATACTGCGCGCGCCGCAGCTTGGTCATGCCGCTCCGGATATCTCGGGCCGTCCGCCGCAGCGCCTTTTTCTGGCTCAGATCAGGTTCTTCATCCGCGCGCTCCTCCAACTCGGCCGAGGCTGCACGTCCTACAATCAACAACTCTTCATAAGTTGCCATTCCAATGACATTTTTTTTCATAAATCACCTATTCAAATAATCAGCCCTTGAGGGCCTGGACCTGTTTGACCAGCTTGCCAATCTCGGCCGCATCCGGTCGAGACTTTACCTGCTCCAACAACAGTTGGTGTTGGCGCCAAATGGCCAGCAATTTGACTGACTGCGCCTTGGCCTTCTGCTTTTCAAAGCGCTTGAACTCTTGTTCATACGCCCGCACAGCGGACAGATATCCGGATGTACCCTGTGCGTCCGTCATGCGCCCATAGGCAGCATCCAAACGGTCGAAAGCGTCCAGCATGTCATCATCACCCTTGATCTCGAAATGCGCGATCAACTCGTAGACGATTGTGCGGATTTCAGGATGCGCTGTTGAGACGAGGCGCTCCAGAATAGCGCGACGACGTGCCTCAACCGCCGTTCCGAGCAGGTTGCCCAATGCGCCAACTTGTTCAGCATTTAGGGGTGCGTTCTTGGGCGCCACATTCACCGTTGCAGCAAACTCGGTCAGGCTTTTGTTGAAGGCATTGAAGTTGGTGGTCACGTCACCGGCCACCGAAGACCCGGAAATCGCGGACAATGTCGCTGCATAGTCCTGCAAGGTTTGTAGCCCCTCTTGCGCAAACTTCGCGTCGCCCCTCTTTTTCGACAGGGTGACCTTTGGCGTCAGATCACAAGGCGCAACCGCCTGATCATCTGGGACTGTGCTGAGATCCAGAGACAGCGCCACATCCTGACAGCCCAGTGGCGCGGCATAGATGTCGCGCCCACTGCGGGCAGCTGCAGCAACGGACGCGCGCGTTTGCTCGGCAACAGCCCTATCAATCTCCGGTTCGGCAGACTTGGATGCAGCAGCGACTGTTTCTCCGAACGCCTTGACGCCGGGGCCAGCATCCGGCGCGTTGCAGGCAGATAGTGCAAATAAACAAAGGGCAATCAGGCAAAAACGTGCCATCGCAGACCTCCTGAAATCGAACTTTATAAAATATCGTCAACCATCGGTTGGACGTCACACCCCTGTCAAGGTTTGTTTACCAACGCCTACACATCTGGAAACCCGGGCCAGCAACCGCTATCTGATCGCGACCACTGTGAAAGATTGCGATCATGCCTATCAAATTGCCATCCACCCTGCCCGCCTATGACGTTCTGACGAACGAAGGCGTGATGGTAATGGACGAGGAGCTGGCAAGTCATCAGGATATCCGCCCGCTGAAGATCGGGCTGTTGAATCTGATGCCCAAGAAGATCCAGACAGAAACACAGTTTGCGCGCCTGATCGGGGCCACGCCTTTGCAGATCGAGCTGACGCTGATCCGTATGTCGGACCACGAGACAAAGAACACGGCCGCCGCGCATATGGAGAGCTTTTACCGCCCCTTTCAGGAGGTGAAGGCGCAGAAGTTTGACGGGTTGATCATCACCGGCGCCCCCATCGAGCACCTGGAATACGAGGACGTGGATTACTGGGCCGAGTTGGAAGAGGTCATGGATTGGACCCAGACCAATGTGCACTCCACATTTGGTGTGTGTTGGGGCGGGATGGCCATGCTGCATCATTTCCACAGGGTGCCCAAACACCTGCTGGGGTCAAAACTGTTCGGCACGTATCGGCATGCGAATCTGGCGCCTGCATCGCCATATCTGCGGGGCTTTTCCGATGACTGCGTGGTGCCTGTCTCTCGCTGGACCGAGGTACGTGCACCGGAGGTCGAAGCCGCTGGCCTGCCCGTCTTGCTGGGCTCGGATGTAGCCGGGCCGTGCCTGATCGAGGACCCAGCGCACCGCGCCCTCTACATCCTGAACCATTTTGAATACGACAGTGACACGCTAAAACAGGAATATGACCGCGATCTGGCCAATGTTCAGGTCGAAGGAGCCGAGATCGCCCTGCCTGTCGACTATTTCCCCGGCGATGACCCGACGCACATGCCCACCAATCGGTGGCGCAGCCATGCGCATCTTCTTTATGGCAATTGGCTGTCCGAGATTTATCTGACCACCCCGTATGACATGAACCGGATCGGCCAGGACCGCACCGATCTGCGGGGGTAAGGATATGAAAACGATGTTGGTTGTGTTGGTGGTACTGGCCATTGTTGGCATCGGAACCGTGCAAGTCCTTGCGCAGAAGCGCGAACGCAATGCGGCAGTTCACTACCCACCTCAGGGCACGTTGATCGACGTGGACGGCGTGGCTGTGCATGCGGAACAAATGGGCCAAGGTCCGGACCTGGTGCTGATCCACGGTGCATCGGGGAACACGCGGGATTTCACCTTTGCCTTTGCCGATCTGCTCAAGGACCGGTACCGGATCACAATCCTCGATCGCCCGGGGCTGGGGTGGAGCGACCGGGCCGGGCCGCAATATGAGCGGATCTGGACCAATGCGCACGAGGATCCGATCACGCAGGCGCGTCTGTTGCGTGCAGCGACACAGAAGC
The DNA here is from genome assembly GCF_947496075.1 of uncultured Tateyamaria sp. Taxonomy (GTDB): domain Bacteria; phylum Pseudomonadota; class Alphaproteobacteria; order Rhodobacterales; family Rhodobacteraceae; genus Tateyamaria. Next base: position 1,050,070 of record NZ_CANMBJ010000002.1, on the reverse strand, counting down.
TAGGTGTCGAAAACCCGATTGTTCTGGGCCATTCCTTTGGGGGCATCGTTGCCCTTGCCTGGGGTGTCGAGTTTGATGATCTGGCTGGCATCGTGTCCGTTGCTGGTGTCGCAAACCCTTGGCCAGGCACTTTGGACTGGACCTATACGGTCGGCGGCACAGCTTGGGGCGGCGCGTTGTTGATCCCACTGTTGTCGGCCTTCGTGCCGCAAACCTATGTCGACACTATTGTTGCGGGTATCTTTGAACCCCAGAAGGCCCCGGCCGGGTACCTGGAACACGTCGGATCGGCGATGACCCTGCGCCGCAACACCATGCGCGCCAATACGCGACAGGTGAACTGGCTGCGCCCACATGTTGTGGACCTGTCCGCGCGCTACAACGCGATCACTGAGCCTGTAGAAATCGTGCATGGAGATGCGGACACAATTGTGCCGCTGGACGTGCATTCCATCAAACTGCCCGATCAGATTGCTGGCGCCAACCTTACAGTCCTGCAAGGTGTGGGACATATGCCGCACCACACGCACGCCAGCGATGTAATTGCAGCAATTGACCGCGTCGCTACCCGTGCAGGTTTGCGTTAAACGGCTGTCTCGCCCATATTACATGTTAAGAGCAGTAACTTGGGGTCTCGAACCATGAGCCTTCCCTTCGATGGCGCGATCACCGAATTCTTCGAGACCGGTGCGCCCGATGACATTCGGGACAAGCTTCGCACAGCGGACAAAGACGACATCCTGACACCCACTTATCCGCACGACGAAAGAATGAGCAGGAAGGCCTACGAGCGCGAGATGGATGCCCTGCAGATCGAACTGGTCAAGATGCAGAACTGGGTGTCGAACACCGGGGCACGCGTAACCTGTGTCTTTGAAGGCCGGGACGCGGCCGGTAAGGGCGGCACGATCAAGCGGTTCCGCGAAAACCTGAACCCGCGTGGTGCCCATGTTGTAGCGCTGTCCAAACCCACGGAAACCGAAGCCTCTGAATGGTATTTCCAACGCTACATCAGGCGGTTGCCCTCGGGTGGTGAAATCACATTCTTTGACCGTAGCTGGTACAACCGCGCAGTGGTCGAGAAGGTTTTTGATTTTTGCACCACCAAGCAGCGACAGCATTTCTTTGTTCAGGTCAATCCGTTTGAAGAGATGTTGGTCGATGAAGGCATTCACGTCTTCAAGTTCTGGCTGAACGTCTGCCGTGCCGAACAGTTGCGCCGTATTCTCGCGCGTGAGCGGGATCCGCTGAAGCAATGGAAACTCAGCTGGATTGACGTAGAAGGATTGAAACGATGGGATCTCTATACCGATGCCATCCGCGAGACCTTGGACCGATCCCACACCAGCCACGCGCCTTGGACCGTCGTGCGATCCGATGACAAAAAGCGCGCGCGGCTCAATGCGATCCGCACGGTTCTGCATGGGCTCGACTACACAAACAAAGACCCGCAAAACATTGGAAAGATAGAAAAAGGTATTTGCGGCGGACCGGATATCTGGGATGCCTAAACGCGGGTACCACCACGGTAACCTGCGTCAGGCCCTGATCGAAGCTGCCCTGCAGCTGATCGAAAACAAGGGTCCAACCGGGTTCACGCTGTCCGAAGCGGCCAAGCAAGCAGGTGTGACCCCCGCGGCGGTCTATCGTCACTATGAAGGGCGCGAAGACCTGATCGCGGAATGCGCACGCCAGGGCTATGGCATCTTTGCCGACTTGATGGAGCACGCGTACCAATCCGGGCAGCCGTCTGCGCTCGCCGCCTTCGAGGCCACTGGACGCGCCTATCTTGCCTTTGCCCGCCGTTTTCCCGGCCACTACATCGCGATGTTCGAAAGTGGCATTTCGACCAACCGCACGCCTGAGCTTGCTGACGTGGTGACACGTGCAAATGCTGTCTTGGAAAAAGCAGCGGCGGATTTGTCTCAGCACATTCCTGAAGACAAGCGCCCCCCAGCCTCAATGTTCTCGGCCCATATTTGGGCCCTGAGCCACGGGGTGGTTGAGCTGTTTGCACGCAACTCACCCGGCACAACATCGCCCTTCCCGCCCGAGGATTTGCTCGAGACAGGGATCGGGATCTATTTGCGTGGTTTGGGCCTGATCCGTCCTGACGACTGATGCGTCGCCCACGTGTTTGCGCGAGCGACGCATGCGCGCGGGCCTATTCAGCCGGCTCGCTTGTGTGCCGCGCCTCTTTCTCAGCCTCGTATTTGGCTTGTGCAGTCTCAACCGCTTTCATGTGAATATCTGCCAGCTCCGGACGTAGTTTTTGCGCGCGCACGGCCGCATTCATTGTCGCCAAATGCTGCCCTTGGAAATGCGGGAACACTTCACGCGCGATCAGTTCGTAGGATTTCTTGGTCGCTTCGAAGTTGGCCCAATTGTGCGCGAGCATCAGATACGCGCCAAAGCCGCCATTCGACTGTTTCCAGAGACGGTCAATCTGCGCTTTGCACATTTCCGGCGTGCCGATAGCACCAAATCCGCTGTCGTTGATAAAGTCGATCATCTCTTTGGCGTTCTGTCCGGGCATCGACATCTGCGGGAACGCCGCAATTTCCTGGAAATAGTTGAACCAGTGTTCAATCCCATACTCCACATCGCGCCGCGCCTGTTCTGCTGTTTCAGCAATGTGGCAGAGACCAACAAGGCGCCATTTCGAACGGTCAGGCGTGTGACGATGATGTTTGGCCTCTTCCTCAATCACGTCCCAATGCAGCGCCAGCGCATCAAACCCTGCAGCCGTTGTCGCCCCGATCGAGATCAACCCGGTACCGTATTTGCCAGCGAGTTTCGGCCCTGTCGGCGAGGCGACCGCGGCCGTCGCAAGGTCAAAATTGGAATAGGGTCGCAGATGCAGCCGTGCATCCTTGAGCACCCACCGATCATTCTCAAAATTGACCGGCTCGTCCGAACGCAGCAGTTGCGTGATCACGTCAAGCCCATCGGCAAGAAGGCCGCGCGTGTCTTTTTGGCTCAACCCGATCATCGCGGCATCGGTCGGCAGTGATCCCGGCCCAAGGCCCAACATGGCCCGGCCCCGCGTCAAGTGATCAAGCTGCACGATCTTTTCGGCCACCCAAAGCGGATTGTGATAGCTGACCGATACAACACCGGTGCCCAGCTTGATCCGCCGCGTGCGTGGCGCGGCTGTTGCGATCATAATCTCAGGGCTGGCTGAAATCTCCGACCCCGCCGAATGATGCTCTCCAAACCAGACCTCGTCATAGTCGCACCGATCAAGCCATTGAACCAGTTCAAGGTCCTGTTCGAGCGCCAGTGTCGGATTGATCCCCGGCTTATGAAACGGGGCGAGAAAGATGCCAAAGCGCATCCTGTCCATGGTGTTTCCTCCCTGATTAGTCACTTGGGTGACGTCAGGTCAGGATACGGTCGCGTTTCGGGATCGCAAAATCAATTTCGGGTTGTAGGCCGACTTTCGCGGATTGCATCGGTCGGCATCCCAAAGGCTGAACGGGCAAACTAGTGTTAGTCCGCCGTCCGCTGAACCTGCGAATGAGTTGGACGCTGCGGCGTCTGCTTTTCAAGAACGCAAATCGAATCGTGGATGTGGATCGACGTGAAATGCGCGGCCAAATGTGGGTGCTGCTGACCGTTCTGGTGATACCAATGATGCATGTCGTCAATCATGGTGCGTATCTGGTTGAAGAAATTGTCCTGAGCTCGAACACCGCCGCCCCAAGAGGGCCAGTAGGCGGTGTGCAAATCCTCTATCATGTAGATCCCACCATCCGTTACCTGCGGTAACAAGGCGTCGAGTGAAGCCTTGATATGCTCCATAACGTGGCTGCCATCGTCGAGCACCACGTCAACACCACCCATTTCGGCTACCACATCGTTCAGAAACCCGGTATCCGCCTGTGATCCGATCCGCACCTGACCGGCGATCCCGTCATAGGCCCGGCAATTTTCGTCAATATCGATGCCGAAAATCACGGCTTCCGCACCAAAATAACGGCGCCACATGGACAGTGACCCGCCCTTGGACACCCCGATTTCAAGAAACCTCAGCGGGCGATCGCGCCACGGTGCGAAATAGCGGTCATAGATCGGCAGATAGTGGTGCCACTTGTGGACCAACTCGTCGGCCCCCTCGGCATAAATTTCCAACAAGTCGCCCGAGAATTGGTACCGATCCTGAATGTCCGCACGCACATCCGCACCCAGAAATTTATGGCTTTCGAGGTTGGCAACGCCATCCACCTCGGCCTGGCCACTGGTGTCGCCCCGTTTCAGCACCTTCTTGAACATTCCAACCTGCCTTTCACTTGCTGCTCGGAGCTAGCACAGCGATGCGCGTACACGCAATTAAATCGCCTGCAGCGAAGGGCGCGATTGGACGTTGGCAACGCGATTGAATGCAGGGCCATGGCAGGTACAATGCAGCAACCCAAAACCGAAACACCACGGTCCGCCCAAAAAAGCAAAAGGGCCACCTATTTGAGCGGCCCTTTCAACAGAATATGAGTGATGCAGCTTAACGCTTGGAGAACTGGAAGCTCTTACGCGCTTTGGCCTTACCGTATTTCTTACGTTCAACCACACGGCTGTCGCGCGTCAGGAAGCCGGCGGCTTTCAGTGCGCCGCGCAGGCTAGGATCATACAACTGCAGGGCTTTCGAGATGCCGTGCTTGACTGCGCCGGCTTGCCCCGACAGGCCACCACCCTTGACGGTGGCTGTCACGTCAAACTGATCTTCGACACCGGCAACCTGGAAGGGTTGGCGCAGAATCATCTGCAGCACGGGGCGTGCGAAATATGTGTTCAGCTCTTTGCCGTTCACGGTGACCTTGCCGGAACCCGGCTTGATCCAGACACGGGCAACCGCGTCCTTCCGTTTGCCGGTAGCATAGGAACGACCGAACTCGTCACGGACGGGCTCGCGCGGGGTCATTTCGACTTCGACCGGGGCAGCGTCGCCAGCGACGGCTTGCAGGTCTTCGAGTGTGTTGATTTCGTCAGCCATCTTCACGCGCTCCGGGTGTTTTTCTTGTTCATGGACTTCACGTCCAGAACTTCGGGGCTTTGTGCCTCGTGCGGGTGCTCTGCCCCGGCATAGACACGCAGGTTGGTCATGATCTGGCGGCTCAGACGGTTGCCGGGCAGCATCCGCTTGACGGCCAGGGTCACAACGCGCTCGGGATGTGCGCCTTCAAGGATCTGCTCCTTGGTGCGCGACTTGATCCCGCCGGGGTGGCCGGTGTGCCAGTAGTGGTGCTCCTGGCGTTTGTTGCCGGTCAACTGGATCTTGTCCGCGTTGATGATGATCACGTTGTCGCCACAGTCCATGTGGGGTGTGAACGACGGCTTGTGCTTGCCACGCAGACGCATGGCGACGATCGAGGCAAGACGGCCCAGAACAACGCCCTCGGCGTCGATCAGGATCCATTTCTTGTCGATGTCCGCAGGTGTTGCGGTATAGGTTTTCATATGAGTGAATCCCTTGAAGGGTGGAATTTCAGATTGCGTGGTTATACAGCAGGGCAAACCTGCGTCAACGGCAGGAAACCAGTTTTAAGCAAGCAAAATCAGTCTCTTAAAAATAAGGTATTATTATACCCCATTTCGCAGCATGGATGCCCGCCGCTATGATACTCGAATTCGCACCACCTGCCCTCGCAGCCTTAGCGCTTCTGGTGTGCGCAACTATCGTAGGCGCACCTGCCATGCGCAAGCTGATCACGGTCTATGAAGCCAAACATGAGCTAAAGCATGGCTCTGCCGGATGGCTGCGGTCGATCCGCGGTTGGTCCATGGTTGCATTCTGGCTGATGACCACGTGGTTCGCCGCCACCATCATTGGCGACTGGGCCGTGAATGGAGACCTTGGGGCCGCGATTGATCGTGGCTGGCTGCGCCTGCGCATCCTACTTGAGATCGCAATGGCCATAATGGAGTCCGATTGATGGATGACATCAGCGCCGCGCAGTCCGAACTGCAATGCAGCAATTGCGCAGGGCAATGCATCTATGACCCGGCGCAACAGGCGTTGGTTTGCACAAGTTGCGCAACGCGCTACGGCTTGGAAACCGAACACGATGACCGTGCGGCACAAGAGTTCGATTTTGATCCGGATACGCCAGAGGATGACTCGCCCGTATTGGCTGAAACCCGCGTCCATCACTGCGAAACTTGCGGCGGGGACGTGGTGTTTGTTGGCCAAACCCTGTCCGAGCGTTGTGCCTATTGTGACGGGCCAGTGGTGCTGGCGACCAGCGACACCGGCTATCAAACCAAGGCGCTGATCCCGTTTCGCGTGCCCGAACACGATGCGCAGGTGGCGGCCCTGGATTGGGTTGCCAAGCGTTGGGCCGCGCCGTCTGATCTGAACGCGGTTGTCGCCAAGGCCCGCGTGGCTGGCCTTTATGTCCCGTTCTGGACCTTCGACAGCGAAGAGGCCGTGAACTATTGGGCCAAGTACAAGATACGCAGGAACAAGCGAACCGTTGTGCGAAAAACCTCGGGCGCCCTGCGCATCACATTTGACGATCTGCTGGTCCCCGCATCGCCTCACATCACACCCTTGATCCGCGACGGCATCCTGCATGACTTTGAACCGCGCCGACTACGCCCCTACCGCCCTGGCTACCTGGCCGGGTTTGGAGCCGAACGACACCACCAATCTGTGGCCGAAGGGCTGGCCGCAAATGCAGAGGACAAGGACCTTTTGATCCGCAACCGGATCAAGGGACACTTGGGCAAGTCTGGCGTGCATGACGTGCGCTATATCACTGACACAAGCGGTGTTCGGTACCGCCGCATCCTGCTGCCTGTTTGGATCCTGCACTATCAGTACAAGGGCGCAGCGATGAAAGTCGTTGTCTGCGGTATGCAAGGCCGCACCTATGGCGAGCGCCCGTTTTCATGGGCGAAACTTACGGGATACGCGGCGGTGTTGTCCGGCCTGACAATAGCTTTTGGCCTCGCTTGGGGCGCTGGCGGTCTGCTTTAAACCCCGATCTGATCGGGCGGATTGTCCAGCAGGTCTCGCAACCTTTCGATGGCAGCTTCGAAGGACTGCAGGCTGACCCCTGCATTGATAGCGATGCGCACGGCATGCGGTGTACGCGCATCTCGGCAAGCATAGTCTTCAGCGGCACGGATGCCGACGCCTTGCTTTGACGCTGCTTGCACAAATGCGCCAGCCCGCCATCCTTCGGGCAACCGCAGCCATAGGAATGGGACATCCTTGCGCCAAGCGATGTCATAGCCGCCCAGCACATTTACCGCACGTTGAACATACGTGCCGATGCCCTTGCGCGCGCTTGCCATGAGATCAGGCAGTTCGGGGTGAACCAGCAGGGCTGCGAACAGGTCGGTCATCGGTGTGGCCAGACCAAAGAACGAATATTCGGCTGTGCGCCGCAGGACATTGGCCCGCCCTTTTGGTGCAACAGCAATTCCAAGCCGCAAGGCAGGTGTAATGGATTTGGAGATCGAGGAAATGTACCAAGTACGCTCTGGTACAATCATCCTATAACTGGGGGCCTGTGCCTGCCCAAGCCTGTAACAATCATCTTCAAGGATTTGCAGGTCATGACGGCGCGCGACCTCGGCAAGCTCTTCGCGCCGGGCCCGTGGTGTAAAGCCACATGTGGGATTATGCACTTCGGGAGAGGTGCAAAATATCTGCGCATCATGCGCCTTGGCCGCCGCGTCCAATGCCTCCGGTATGACCCCTTGTGCATCCATTTCGACAGGGATCGTGTCAGTGCGCAGCAACTCGGCAGCACGCCGAAAGCCCGGATAGGCGAGATCCTCAACCAGGATTGCGGGGCGTCGCCCTTTCAGAAGCGCCTGAAGTATCAGGAGAATCGCATTCTGCCCGCCATTGGCCAAAACGATGTCATCTGGTCCAAAAGATCCAATCGGCGCCCCGGCCAACCAAGCCGCCGAGGCTGTGCGCGCCTGCGCGCCTCCGGCCCGCGTCGGATAGTGCATCACCCCTGAGGGCGGGTCGTGGGCAACTTTCGCCAGAAGCTTACGGATCAGTGTCGCCTGCCCAACGTTGGGCAAATGAGGAGAGAACAGGTTGACGTCCCAAGTCTGCGCCCCGGAATTATGCGTGACACTATCGACTTCGATAGGTGCGTCTGAGAAAAGCGGCCCCTTTTCATCGGGTTGCGCGACGAAAGTGCCACGCCCCACCTCTGCCTTCAGGGTCCCATCATCCGTCAACAGCGTATACGCACGCGCCACAGTGCCAGGTGTAATACCAAGGCTCCAAGCCAGATCGCGCACGGGAGGCAATTTGTCCCCCGGTGTCAGATCATGGTCCGAGATACGCTGACGGATGACATGCATCACCGCCTTGTATTTCGGCCCTTGTCCATCCAGCAGATCAGGCGACCAAATTGTATCCATTACAATGTTTCCGTAGCGTTATCTGATTTCGCATTGTATCACATATTCATGGCAATATCGCCACATTGTGTCAATACAATTTAGGAGTTTCCCATGACACATTACATGCAAACGCCCGCCTCGCACCTGGCTTACCTGACTGCGCAGAACCGCATTCCGGCAACCTCGGTTGTCGCGCTGCGCATTGCGGTGATGCTGTCGAAATGGGCCGAACGTCGTCGCAGTCGCCTGGCCTTGCGCCAGTTGGATCCGCACTTGCTGCGCGACGTGGGACTGACACCCGCCGAGGCTGAATACGAAGCCTGGCGCGTGTTCTGGCGGGCGTGACATCCCCGTGGCACCTGCCAGACCTCTTCCTTACGGCCGGGCTTGACCCGGCCGTTTTTTATTTCTGCAGATCAACGCCTTGGGGTGGAATGGCGTAGGTCAGACTGGCCCGCGCCACAGGCTTGTCATCACCCTCCGAGAACAACAAGGCATCCGTCACCGACAATTGCTTGCCCAGCTTCAACAAACGACCATGCGCGATCAGATCAACCCCTGCCTTCGGTTTACGCATGAAGTCGATGGAACAGTTTGTCGTCACAGCCAGCGCTCGCGGCCCAATATGGGCCAAAGTCACCATGTAGGCCGTCACGTCCGCCAACCCGAACATCGCAGGCCCTGAAACCGTACCCCCTGGGCGCAAATGCCGATCCTGTACCAGTAGACGCAGAACGACCCCCTCTTCTGTCACCTCCTCGACATGGAACTCACCCGCAACTTCCAAGAACACCTTTTGTAGAAATGCGTTCATCTCGGGCGCGGTCATTACAACAGCCATGCTTTTCCTTCCCTTGTCCCTGCCCTAGGGTGAGCCGCAAATATGTTGGAGGGCAAGATGACAATTCTGGAACGTGAGGTCACAGGGGCAGTTGCTCATCTGCGCATGAACGCACCTGATCGCCTGAATGCGCTCTCGGATGAAATGATCGCGGAATTGCATGGTGCTTTGGATGATGTTGCGAATGACAGTTCTGTGCGCGCCGTGGTGCTGTCGGGTGCGGGCAAGGCTTTTTGCGCGGGCCATGACCTGAAACAGATGACGGCAGGACGACAATCAGCCGATGGCGGAACAGAGTATTTCAAAGATTTGTTCGACCGTTGCGCCGCAATGATGGCGCGCATTCAGTCCCTGCCCCAACCCGTCATTGCACAAGTGCACGGCATCGCGACGGCCGCGGGGTGCCAACTGGTAGCAACCTGCGACCTTGCTGTCGCGGCACATGGGACACGGTTTGGGGTCAATGGTGTAAACATCGGCCTGTTCTGCTCAACGCCGATGGTGGCGCTGAGCCGCAATATCCCACGCAAACAGGCCTTTGAAATGTTGACCACGGGCGAGTTTATCGAGGCAGCACGTGCGGTTGAGCTGGGCCTTGTTAACCATGCCGTGCCGATGGAAGAGTTGGATGCAACGGCCCGCGACCTTGCCAACCGGATCGCTGACAAGCTGGGCAGCGCGGTCAAGATCGGCAAGCAGGCATTCTATGAACAGCTTCAGATGCCCATCGCCCAAGCCTACACTTATACAGGAGAGGTTATGGTCGCGAATATGATGAATCCGGATACGGTCGAGGGTATTGACGCGTTTATCGAAAAACGCCCACCAAACTGGTCACAATAACCCGGCAAAAGCGGATAAAATCCCGTAAGAGTTTTGGTTGTTTCCAAATCGTGGACCGACTATTTCCGATATACCACTAGCAATTTGGGCACAAATGAGGCACAAATTGGACACGGTTAACAAACCAATGACATTTTTGGGTCGCCGAGTGCGGAAGGTCCCTCCAGGTCAGCCTCTCTCTGACCGACCATCCCCGCAGCGGCGACCCCAAAAATCTCCCTTCAAAATCGAACAATTTCTGGGCCCGCCAACGGGTGCGTTACCTATGTAACCGGCCCGCAATCACCAGGAGGCGCAACAATCACCGGGTCCTCGGGGCTGCATGGCTCTCCGCTGATCGGATAACGGTCCGGTTCCTCGCACGCCTGCAAGGCGAAGAGTGCTGAAACCACGAAAGCGAGTCTGAGTAGTGTCATAGTCCTGTCCTGTACAATTGTGCACCCTGCATAGAGGCCGCCGAGCAAGGCCACATTGATCCTTATCAATTGCCAAAGCGGACTGGGCATGGATTGCGCGACCGACGCGCATGCCCTACATCCGCGCCATGACACAGATCCTTCATATCGTGGGCGGCGGCATGGCCGGGTCCGAGGCTGCTTGGCAGGCGGCAAACATGGGCGTTCAAGTCGTGATCCACGAAATGCGTCCCAAAGTTGGCACCTTCGCGCACCAAACCGGCCTTTTGGGCGAGATGGTCTGCTCTAACTCATTCCGCTCGGACGACAGCGAGCAGAATGCCGTTGGGTTACTGCACTGGGAAATGCGCGCAGCGAACGGGCTGATCATGCAAACCGCTGACAAGCATCGCTTGCCTGCAGGTGGCGCACTGGCTGTTGACCGCGACCCCTTTGCGCAATCGGTGACCGACACGCTGATGGCGCATCCCAAAATCTCTGTCGAATACGGAGAGATCGCCGCCCTGCCCGATGATGGTCACTGGATCATCGCCACTGGCCCGTTGACTTCCACAGCTTTGGGGCAAGCGATTTCGAATGAAACGGGCGCCGCAGCGCTGGCATTTTTCGACGCAATCGCGCCGATCGTCTATTTCGACTCCATCGATATGGACCAAGCGTGGATGCAATCGCGCTATGATAAGGGCGAGACCGAGGAAGAGCGTACCGCCTACCTCAACTGCCCCATGGACAAGCAGCAGTACGAAGACTTCATCGACGCACTGCTGGCTGCCGACAAGACGGAGTTCCACGAAGGCGAGACAGCGGGATACTTCGACGGCTGCCTGCCCATCGAAGTGATGGCAGAACGCGGTCGCGAAACGCTGCGCCATGGGCCGATGAAGCCCGTGGGCCTCACGAACCCGCACCAGCCAGATGTCAAGGCGCACGCAGTCGTGCAGCTGCGGCGCGACAACAAACTGGGCACGCTTTACAATATCGTCGGCTTCCAGACAAAGATGAGGTATGGCGCGCAGGCCGATGTTTTCAAATGCATTCCTGGACTTGAGAATGCTCGTTTTGCGCGTCTTGGGGGCATTCACCGCAACACGTTCCTAAACTCCCCCACACTGTTGACCGCAGATATGCGCCTGAGGTCGCGCCCCAATATCCGCTTTGCGGGACAAATCACCGGTGTCGAAGGATATGTTGAATCCTCGGCAATGGGCCTGCTGGCAGGACGCGCGGCAGCTACCGAGATCCTTGGCGGTTCGTTGGACATGCCCCCGGCCACAACGGCCATGGGTGCCCTGATCACCCACATCACCGGTGGGGCCGACGCCAAGACATTCCAGCCGATGAACGTCAACTTCGGTCTTTTTCCTCCGGTCGAGGGATTGCGAGGCGGCCGGCGTGGGCGCAAGGACCGCTACAAGGCCTACACCGATCGGGCCAAGGCGGATTGGCAGGCTTGGCTCGCCCCGCAGGCCGCAGCCGCCTAAATACTGGACTGATACGGCATCAGGCCTTTACTCTGTTGGCATGACTGGATTTTTGGACAAGGCCTATCAGGCACGCGACGCGACTTCGACCCGCGCGCTTTATGACGATTGGGCCGCCAGCTACGAAGCGGAAGTGGCCGAAAACGGATATGCCACACCAGGCCGTTGCGCCGAAGCATTGCGGAAGTATGTGGCCGACCTCTCCGCCCCGATCCTCGACTTCGGCTGTGGGACAGGTCTGTCAGGCCTGGCGTTGAAGTTGGCTGGGTTCGAGGCCATCGACGGCGTCGACCTGTCTGCCGAGATGCTCGAAGGCGCACGCGCCAAGGGCGTGTATCGGCACCTCGATCAGATCGAAGCAGGCGGAGCGTTGCCAAGAAACAGCTACACGACTATGGCCGCGATCGGCGTCATTGGCGCAGGGGCCGCGCCCATCGACGTACTTCATACGCTGATGCGGGCGCTACCCAAAGGCGGTAAACTGGTGTTCTCTTTCAACGATCACGCGCTTGAAGATCCGGCAAACGAGCGCGGCGTGGCCGCGTGGACCGATTGCGGCGCTGGCCGCCTGCTTTTCAAAGAGGACGGCGATCACCTGCCCGGCATTGACTTGAAGTCCAATGTTTACGTGCTTGAAAAAGCGTGACTTTCGTTACCCGCTTTGCACCTTCACCGACGGGCCCACTGCATCTGGGTCACGCGTATTCTGCTATGCTGGCGCACGACATGGCACGGGCTGAAAGTGGCGATTTCCTGCTGCGGATTGAGGATATTGATAAATCACGCGCGCGGACCCACTGGGAAAACCAGATCTATGACGACCTGCGATGGTTGGGCGTGACGTGGGATGGGCCGGTGATACGCCAGTCAGAGAACACGGCAGCCTATTCCCATGCACTTGATGTCCTCTGGAACAAGGGATTGCTTTATCAATGCGACTGTAAACGGCGGGATATTCTTGATGCGGCACAGGCACCACAAGAAGGCACCCCGACGCACGGTCCCGATGGTCTCATCTATCCCGGCACCTGCCGTCACACGCATCCGCGCATCGGTCCGCGCCCCGAAACAGTGGCCTTGCGGCTCGATCTATCGGCCGCGATTGCCCAGATCGAAACTCCGCTCACCTATTCAGAAACGGGTAAGAATGCGGGGCAAATCCAAGTCACCAATCCGATGCAGACGATCGGGGATATTGTTTTGGCGCGCCGGGACATGGGTACGTCTTACCATTTGTCCGTTGTGGTTGATGATGCGGCCCAAGGAGTGACCCACATCATACGCGGCGCTGATTTGGCAGAAGCAACTGGCATTCATGTCGTCCTGCAACACTTGCTAGACCTGCCTACCCCAATCTACCAACATCACCGCCTGATCCGGGACGATGCAGGCAAACGGCTGGCAAAGCGCGACGATGCGCGCGCGATCTCGAAATACAGGGCCGAAGGTGCCACACCGAACGACATCAGGCAGATGGTCGGTCTGCCGCCTGCACCGTAAAGCCGTGTCACTCCATCGGTGCCATCAGCTCGATCTCGGACCCATCCGTCACATCCGTATAAAAACATGTCCGGCGCCCGGTGTGGCACGCAGGTCCTGATTGCTTCACTAGCATCAGCAGGCAATCCCGGTCGCAATCCACACGCAGCGACACAAGCTCTTGCACATTGCCTGAGGTCTCCCCCTTGACCCAAAACGCTTGCCGCGAACGTGACCAATACGTGACACGCGCGGTCTCCAAGGTGCGGGAAACCGCCTCGGCATTCATCCATGCCATCATCAGCACCTCATGGCTGTCCGCATCCTGCGCAATGGCCGGGATCAATCCCTGGTCGTTGAATTTCAGGCTGTTGGGATCGAAATCCGACATGGCAAAACCTTTTGCATCTGTGTCCGAGCCGACTATGTAGGGGGAAACGCCACACGACACCAGAGCGGAGGGGCCATGCCCGCCGATACCGACCTGATCAAGCTTTATTCCAGCCGCATCCTGGGCCTCGCCGCTGATATTCCGCATCACGCACGGCTGGCTGACCCTCACGCCACGGTTAAGAAGCGCTCGCCCCTTTGTGGATCAACCGTGACAATTGATGTGCAAGTGGAAGACGGGCGCATTGTTGGCTTCGGTCAAGATGTCAAAGCATGCGCTCTTGGTCAGGCTGCAGCGGCTGTCACGGGCGGTGCCGTCATCGGGCGCACACTCGACGAAGTGCAAACGGCCCGCGATGCGCTGCGCGCCATGCTGAAATCTGGTGGTCCTGTTCCGGAAGCCCCCTTTGATGGGTTCGAAGTTCTGGAACCCGCCCGAGACTACAAGAACCGACATGCGTCTATCTTGCTGAGTATCGAGGCGACGGCAAAAGCTATGGAACAAGCACTGCAATCCGATTGCGCCTGAGCAGTCGTTAACCAGTCGGCCTCCAACCCATCGCACCGCCACAACTCATTAAATAGATAAAAAAAAGCGCCGCACATCCGGGCGGATGGCGGCGCAGGGAAAGCGTCTCTTGCGTGGGACAGATCCAAGACCCGTGGCAAACGGGGGCGTTCAAACAGCAGGCAGAGCTGGTGAAACGCGGGACAGCACCTGGGACGGGCGCGGTATGGGATCAAGCAAGATCGCAGGCAGAAACTCAAATCAAAGACGGCAGGTGCAGCGCAACAACCAACATCACCGTCAGGGCAGCCGCGCCCGCAGCATCCTGAAGCAAGGTGGCTTCGGCGCGGGAGGCGATATCCTTGATTTGGCGCAACGTGGTCATGTCGACATCTCCATCTTCGAGTTGCCTCTTTGTTCTCATATTATTAACCATGCGTAAAGAACTTTTTAAGAACATTTGCGAACTTTTCGGAACAAACCGCCTAACCCACTGAAATCAAACGGATCGCTTCGTCCTGTCGCATAAGCCACAAGAGAACGCGCGCCGCCTTTCCCCGCGGGGACAAAAGCTCGGGGTCTTCGGTCAGCAGTTTGCGGGCGTCTGATTGCGCAATCGCCATCAAACCCGCCTGCCGCTCAAGGTCCGCCACCTGAAACTGCGGCACGCCAGATTGGGCTGTGCCGATCAGGTCGCCATATCCCCGCATTTGCAGATCAGTCTCGGCAATACGAAATCCATCCTCGGTCTCACGCAAAACTTCCAGTCGCTTTTGTCCGGCATCCGACAACGGCGCTTGATAAAGAAGCAGGCAAGTTGAGGCAGCATCCCCCCGCCCGACACGTCCACGCAACTGGTGCAACTGCGCAAGACCAAAGGTTTCTGCCCGCTCGATCACCATGATCGTGGCGTTGGGAACGTTTACGCCCACCTCGATCACCGTTGTCGCGACCAGCACACCTATCTTACCTGCCTGGAAGCGGGCCATGGCAGCGTCTTTTTCCGCAGGTGGCATTTGGCCGTGGACCAAGCCAACGCGCTCCTCACCCAACACTGCGCGCAAACGCTTGAATCGTTCCTCGGCTGCGGTCAGGTCGACAGCCTCGCTCTCTTCGACCAGCGGGCAGACCCAGTAGGACTGCCGCCCCTCGTCCATCGCGGCCTGCAAACGTGCAACCACTTCATCCATGCGGCCGGTGCTGACCATGGCCGTTTTGATCGGCTTGCGCCCGGGCGGCTTTTCATCCAGCACCGACACATCCATATCGCCATACTGCGCCAGAGCCAGCGAGCGTGGGATCGGCGTGGCCGTCATCACCAACACATCCGCCGCCCCACCCTTTTTGCCAAGAGCCAACCGTTGCCGCACACCGAAGCGATGCTGTTCGTCAACAATGGCTAAACGCAAATCAGAGAACACAACGTCGTCCTGAAAAACGGCATGGGTGCCCACAAGGATCTGAATGTCGCCACGGGCCAGCGCCGACAGTTTCGCGCGACGCTCCGCACCTTTGTCCCGCCCCGTCAGCAACTCCAGAACAACGCCGGCATCTTCGGCCAAGGGCTGCAAGCCTTCCAGATGCTGACGCGCCAGGATTTCGGTCGGCGCCATCATCACGCCCTGCCCGCCTGCTTCGACGGCAATTAGTAAGGCCATGAACGCGACCAGCGTTTTGCCCGCGCCCACATCGCCCTGCAAAAGACGGTTCATGCGGGTGGATGCCGCCATGTCCCCGGCAATCTCGGCAATGGCGCGTTCCTGCGCCCCCGTGGGTGCGTAAGGCAATGCGGCGCGCACGCGCGCCTGAAGCCGTTCCGTACCCTTGGTTTCGATCCCCACGGTCTGACGTTCGGACGCGCGCGCCAAAGCAAGGGTAAGCTGATGTGCCATCAACTCATCGTACGCCAGCCGCGTGCGCGCAACAGCATCCGGAGACAGGTCACCTTGCGCCTCAGGCGTATGCACCGCTTGCATTGCCGAAGAAAAATCGGGCCAGTTTTCCTGCATCAATTGCCCCGGATCAATCCACTCCGCCAGTTCCGGCACACGGGCCAAGGCAGAGCGGGAGGCCTTGAACATGGTCTTTTGCGTGACCCCTGCCGTCAGGGGATAGACCGGTTCGAACGGCGGGATACCTCCGGCCTCTTCCACGGGCAGGATATGGTCGGGATGCACCATGTTCGCGATGCCATCGAACAATTCGACCTTGCCAGACACGACGCGCGTGCTGCCGGTCGGTAGCACCTTGTTCAGGTAGTCGCTGCGCCCATGGAAAAAGACGAGTTGAAAGCTGGTCTGCGCATCCTCTACATGAATGCGATATGCACCGCCACGATTGCGGGCGGGATGATGGGCGCCCACCGTCACCTTCACCGTCAGGGTCGTGGGCAGTGCAGCCCCCTCAACCGTGTCACGCAAGGCACGATCAACGCCCGTGTGCGGCAAGGTGAACAACAGGTCACGCGGCGTAGAAATGCCCATATGGCCCAGGTTCTGCGCCGTCTTGGGCCCAACACCGTCGAGCGTTTCAATATCCGCAAAGAGCGGAAACAGGATTTCAGGGCGACTCATATCGACCCAATCAGATCCAGCCAGCCATCTTCATCAATGGTTTCAATGCCCAGATCCGCCGCCTTTTTTGCCTTCGATCCCGCACCAGGGCCAGCCACCAATAAATCCGTCTTCGCACTGACAGAACCGGAGACCTTGGCCCCCAAAGCCTCGGCCCGCGCCTTTGCCTCGGCTCGTGTCATCTTTTCCAATGTACCGGTGAAAACGACTGTCTTACCTGCGACCGGGCTGCCCGATGTGTTTGGGCGTGCTGCCTCTTCAATGTTCAAATGCGCGACAAGGCGGTCAATGCTCGCGATCTCGGCCTCTTGATTGAAGGTTGTGGCAAGCGATCCGGCCATGACCGCGCCGACACCGTCGATGCTGAGCAGATCCTCCCACGCCTCGTTGCCTTCTTCGGCACCGCGCATCGCTGTGCTGAACGCGTCCCATGTTCCGTAGTGCGTGGCCAGGAGGTTCGCTGCGGCCTCGCCAACATGGCGAATCCCGAGCGCGAAAATCATGCGCCCAAGCCCAATGTTGCGACGCTCATCAATAGCATCAAACAGATTTGCCGCTGACTTTTCACCCCAGCCTTCACGGTTCTTAAGTTGCTGCAGTCCGGCGCCATACCGGTCGCGTAGGGTGAAAATGTCAGCCGGTTCAGTAATCCACTTGTCGCCGTGGAATTGTTCCACCTGTTTCGCGCCCAGTCCGTCGATGTCGAACGCAGTACGGCTTACAAAATGCTTCAGCTTTTCCACCGCCTGCGCCGGACAAATCAGCCCGCCCGTACAGCGGCGTACAGCATCGCCCGGCTCGCGCACGGCCTCGCTGTTGCACTCGGGGCAGCGGTTCGGCATGACATAGGGCTCTGCATCCTTGGGGCGCTTGGACAGATCAACATCCGCTACCTTGGGAATCACGTCACCAGCGCGGTAAACCTGCACCCAATCACCTACACGGATGTCCTTGCCGTCGCGAATCTGTTCACCTTTGTTGTCACGGCCCGCGATGTAATCCTCGTTGTGCAACGTGGCGTTCGACACCACGACACCGCCGACAGTGACAGGTGTCAGGCGCGCAACCGGGCTGAGTGCGCCGGTGCGACCCACCTGAATGTCGATGGCTTCAAGTCGGGTCCAGGCTAGCTCTGCAGGGAACTTGTGGGCCACAGCCCATCGCGGCGTGGTGGACCGGAAGCCCAGCCGGGACTGTAGCCCGAGGTCATTGACCTTGTAGACAACGCCGTCGATGTCATAGCCAAGCGTCGCGCGCTCCTGTTCGATCAGGCGGTAATGCCTGATCATCTCTTCCGGCCCATTACACAGTCGGGTGAGCGGATTGGTTTGGAAACCAAGAGTGTTCAGCCGTTCGATGGCCCCCATCTGGGTATTCGCAAGTGGATCGGACAGCGCACCCCAAGCGTATGCAAAGAACCGAAGCGGTCGGGCACGTGTTATGTTGGCGTCAAGCTGACGCAGCGACCCGGCCGCTGCGTTGCGTGGGTTGGCAAATGTTTTTTGCCCCGCGGCTGCCTGTCGATCATTCAGCGCTTCGAAGTCTGGGTGCGACATGTAGACTTCACCTCGCACCTCCAGAATCGCAGGTGCCCCTTCAAGCGTGCCAGGAATGTCGTCGATCGTGCGGGCATTGGCCGTCACATTTTCGCCCACGGCCCCGTCACCGCGCGTGGCTGCCTGCATGAGAACCCCGTCTTCATAACGCAGGGACAAGGACAGGCCATCAATCTTTGGTTCTGCAGTGTAGGACAGTGCCACATCCGATCCGAGGCCAAGATACTTCCGAATGCGCCCGTCGAATTCAGACACATCCGCATCGTCAAACGCATTTGAAAGTGACAGCATCGCAACAGCATGGGTGACCTTGGAAAACCCGTCGGCTACCGGCGCACCCACCTGTTCGCTTGGGCTGTCACCCCGTTTCAGATCGGGAAAATGCGCTTCAATCTCTGCGTTGCGGCGCTTGAGGCGATCATACTCGGCATCACTGATGTCAGGGGCATCTTCGGTGTGATAGGCAGCATTGGCGCGCGCCAGAATATCCGCCAGACGCGCAAGTTCCGCCACGGCCTGATCCCGAGTCATCGCGTCGATCTTGATAGTGTCCGTCACAATTCATCCCCTGCGCTTGTCGCGCCAAGAGATAAAAGCCGAAGCGCAAGTGGTCCAGTCATTGATGAACGTCGAAAGGTGAAACAAAAAAAGGGTCGCTGCACTACCCCGTGCGGCGACCCTTTTTCGGAGGGTTGTAGCGGCCTCTAGGCGCCCACGGCCATCGGTGTATTGTCTGCCATCTCTGCCGGCTCTGGATCGCGCAGCACGTATCCACGACCCCAAACGGTTTCGATGTAGTTCTGACCGCCTGTGGCATTGCTGAGCTTTTTGCGCAACTTGCAGATGAACACGTCGATGATTTTCAGCTCAGGCTCGTCCATGCCGCCATAAAGATGGTTCAAGAACATCTCTTTCGTCAGTGTCGTGCCCTTCCGCAGGCTCAGAAGCTCAAGCATCTGATATTCTTTGCCGGTCAGGTGGACCGTTTTGTTGTCAACACTGACTGTCTTGGCATCCAGGTTGACGGATACATTGCCGGTATTGATGACGGATTGCGAATGCCCCTTCGAGCGGCGGATGATGGCGTGGATACGTGCAACCAGTTCTTCGCGGTGGAATGGTTTTGTCAGGTAGTCGTCGGCGCCAAAACCGAACCCCTTGATCTTGTTTTCGGTGTCGTCCGCGCCTGACAGGATCAAGATCGGCGTTTCAACCCGGGCCAGACGCAATTGGCGCAGCACTTCGTGCCCGTTCATATCGGGCAAATCCAGATCGAGAAGGATCAAGTCGTAATCATAGAGCTTGGCCAGGTCGATCCCTTCCTCACCCAAATCCGTCGCATAAACGTTCAGGTTGGCATGGGTCAGCATCAGTTCGATGCTTTTCGAGGTGGTTGGGTCGTCTTCTACAAGCAATACGCGCATTCTTCGGATCTCCACACAAAGGGCGTTCAGGTGTTGAAGCAAACGTGAACCGAAAAGGTTAACTACACGTTACCCTTGATGAAGTCGTAACTTAACAACCTAAAGTTGTCTATATTTTTGTAGTGCTGTTGCCTTCAAAGCCTCCTCTCCGTGCGTCGAAACGGCGCGAACCCATTCGTGAAATTCCTCTTCGCTCAACCCATAGCGCTCAAGTGCCGCCTCTTGCGTGAGAAGACCGTACAACACGCCGCGCACCACTGCGGCCTTGCGCGACGCGACCCAGCGCCGTGTCGTGGCGGGAGGCAGGTCCGCTTGCGTCAGCACGGAACCATCCGGCAAGGTTACAGCACGTGGGCCATCCACTTTCTTCAAATACATCACACACCGCTCACTATTCATGTTTGCGCAGAGCTTGGGCGAATGCGTTTAATGCGCCGTTAAACGGGGCCTTGAGACTATTTCGGATTTTCATATATATGCGCCCAATCCCCTCGGAGATCTGCCATGCTTGACCAAAACGGTCCGCTCAACTCACTGGGCTTTGCCAAAGACCCGGCTGACACTCGTGTCGTCGTCGCCATGTCCGGCGGCGTGGACAGTTCTGTTGTGGCGGCAGAGCTGAAGAGCCAAGGCTACGATGTCGTAGGTGTGACTTTGCAACTCTATGATCATGGCGCAGCGCTTGCCAAAAAGGGGGCGTGCTGTGCTGGTCGCGACATTCATGATGCGCGCCGTGTGGCCGAAGAGATGGGATTTCCCCACTATGTCCTCGACTACGAAAACGTGTTCCGCGACGCGGTCATTGATGAGTTTGCTGACAGCTATCTGGGCGGCGCGACGCCAGTCCCATGCATCCGCTGCAATGAGCGGGTGAAATTCAAGGATCTGCTTGAAACAGCTAAGGATCTTGAGGCCGATTGCATGGCGACCGGTCACTATATCCAACGTAAATTGGGCGCGCACGGGGCTGAGCTGCATGCAGCAGCAGATGCCGGACGCGATCAGAGTTATTTCCTGTTTTCGACCACGTCTGAGCAGTTGGACTACCTGCGTTTTCCATTGGGCCATCTGCCTTCCAAAGACGACACGCGCGCGCTGGCTGCAAAGTACGGATTGGGCGTGGCGGACAAGCCTGACAGTCAGGACATCTGCTTCGTACCCAATGGCGACTATGCGTCAGTCATCCGCAAGCTGCGCCCCGAGGCTGCGGCCCCTGGTGACATTGTCGATCACACCGGGCGGGTGTTGGGCAGCCATGACGGGGTGATCAACTATACGATTGGACAACGGCGCGGTCTGGGAATCGGCGGCCTGGCGGATCCGCTTTTTGTCGTAAAGCTGGATGCCGAAAACCGGCAGGTTGTCGTTGGACCCAAGGAGATGCTGGCCACCCGCACGATTCCCGTGCGCGAAGTGAATTGGCTAGGCGACGCCCGATTCGACAGCAAAGACGAGTGGCATGTGGCCGTCAAAGTCCGATCAACCCGACCACCGACCGACGCGATCATCCGGCCGATCAGCGCAACCGAAGCCACCGTTGAACTGGCTGCGGCCGAGGCGGGTGTGTCCCCTGGGCAAGCCTGTGTGTTCTACGATCGGGACAGCAGTCGCATCTTTGGCGGTGGGTGGATCCACCAGGGTTAGTCCCTGCGCCTTGTCAGACGATGCTGCTTCCGGTTAACTGAACATACGTTCATATTTTGACAGGAGTGGCTCGCATGAAACTCGACACAACCATGGCGGTCGTAACGGGCGGCGCGTCCGGGCTTGGCGAAGCAACCGCACGCCACTTTGCAGCGCAGGGTGCGCAGGTAACACTGCTGGACCGCGACGCGGAACGCGGAACGGATGTTGCAAGCGAGATTGGCGGACACTTTGCCGAAACTGACGTGACGGACGAAACATCGGTCGCAGCAGCCATTGATTTGGCCCACAGCAGGATGGGCGGGTTAAACGCGGCAGTGAATTGCGCGGGCATAGCCGTTGGTATCAAGACAGTAGGACGTGATGGGCCACATCCCCTTCCCGCCTTTCAAAAAACGATCGACATCAATCTGGTTGGCAGTTTCAACGTCGCGCGTCTGGCAGCGGTGGCGATGGCCGACAATGAACCCGAGTCCGATGGTGCGCGGGGCGTGATCATCAACACAGCCTCGATTGCCGCTTTTGACGGGCAGAAGGGTCAAACCGCCTATGCCGCGTCCAAAGGTGGTGTTGTGGGGATGACGCTGCCAATGGCACGCGATCTCGCATCGTCTGGCGTGCGAGTCATGACGATTGCACCGGGCATCTTCAAAACCCCGATGCTGGCCGGGTTGCCCGAGGATGTGCAGGCAGCCCTGGCAGCCGATGTGCCAAACCCGCCACGTTTGGGTGATCCGAATGAATATGCACGTCTTGCAGCCTTTATCGTCGAGATGGGTTATTTGAATGGCGAGGTCATCCGCTTGGATGGCGCACTGCGGATGCGATGATGCGCACCGAGCGGGAAAAGATGGAGGCAGGTGAGTGGTACACCTGCCTTGATGATACGCTGGAAGACCTGCGTATGGTGGCATTGAATGCGGTGCACGCACATAACCATTTGTCCCCGTCAGAGCGGCGAACACTTAGCGCGCCATTGCGCGCGCTTTTTGCCCAAGTGGGTACAAATTGCCTGATCGAAGCCCCCTTTCATTGTTCCTACGGTCGGAACATTCATCTTGGGGCCGAGGTGTTTATCAATAGCGGCTGCGTGATCCTCGACAGCGCCTCTGTGCGGATTGGAGAGGGCACAATGATTGGCACAGGTGCGCAGATTCTGTGTGCGGATCACCATCGTGATCCAGTCAAACGGCGTGCCGGAATAGAACGGGCATTGCCTGTGACCATTGGTGCGGATGTGTGGATCGGGGCCGGTGCGATCATCATGCCTGGAGTTACGATCATGGACCAAGCGATCGTGGGCGCTGGCGCCGTTGTGACCAAAGACATTGCCGAAGGCGCAACGGTGGTAGGTGTCCCTGCCCGTCCGACTTAGGCTTCGGCCTTCTCCTCAAGCATCAGCCACTCTTCTTCCGCGGCGTCCAGCTTGGCCTGTCGTTCGGTCAATGCCTCGGTTGCCTTGCGGAATTTGACCGGCTCACGAGTGTAAAGATCAGGGTCAGACAACAACACTTGCAGCTTGGCCAATTCCGCTTCAAGCCGCTCAATCTCGGCTGGCAGCGCTTCAAGCCGGTGCTTTTCCGTAAAGGACAACCCAATCTTGGGCGACTGTTTTGGCTTGGCCGTGGCGGCCCCCGGTCTCTTAACTGCTTCAACAGATTGCGGAGTTTGTTTCGGACCGCGCTGGGATTGATAATCGCTCCATCCACCAGCATAGACAGTGGCCTTCCCGTCCCCCTCCATCGCAATGGTGGTGACCGCCACACGGTCAAGGAAATCACGGTCGTGACTGACCAAAAGGACCGTGCCATCATACTGGCCCAGCAGGTCCTGCAACAAGTCCAGTGTTTCGACATCCAGATCGTTGGTCGGCTCATCAAGCACCAGGACATTGGACTGCCGCGCCATGATGCGTGCCAGCAGCAGACGCGCCTTTTCACCCCCTGAAAGGGACCGCACGGGCGCACGCGCTTGCGCTTCATCAAACAGGAATTCCTTAAGGTATCCAACGACATGCTTCGGGTTGCCACGCACCATGACCTGATCGGCCTTGCCGCTGACTCGCATGTCGGGATCACTGGTCAGACTGTCCCACAGGCTGGCATCCGGGTCAAGTTTCGAACGGGCCTGATCAAAAACGGCCAGTTCCAGATTGGTGCCCATTGTGACCGTACCGGTATCGGGCGCGACCTCTCCGATCAGCATCTTGAGCAAAGTGGTCTTTCCGACACCATTCGGGCCGACAAAGGCAATGCGATCACCGCGCTGCACCTTGAGCGAAAATGGCTCGAGGATCACCTTTCCATCGTAAGACTTTGAAATACCTTTTGCTTCCAACACCTTCCGACCGGACTTGGGTCCTGCGTCCAATGCCATCGCAGCCGCGCCCTGACGCTTGATCTGAGCGGCCCGCTCGGCACGCAGGTCTTGCAGCGCACGCACGCGGCCCATGTTGCGCTTACGTCGCGCGCTGATGCCTTCGACAGCCCATCGCGCCTCGGCCTTGATCTTGCGGTTCAGCTTGTGGCGGGCGGTGTCTTCTTCATCCCAGACCGTGTCTCGCCAAACTTCAAACGCCTCAAAACCTTTTTCCTGGCGGCGAACACTTCCTCTGTCTATCCAAAGGGTTGTACGGGTGAGCTCACGTAGGAATGCTCGGTCGTGGGAGATGAGGACAAAACCGGCTCGGGTGGCCTTCAATTCGGCTTCGAGCCAGGCAATGGCTTCGATGTCGAGGTGGTTTGTCGGTTCGTCCAGCAGCATCAGATCCGGCGCTTCGGCCATCAAGCGCGCCAATGCAGCGCGGCGGCGCTCCCCTCCGGAGGCAGTCTCCACCGGGCGCGCCGGATCGAATTTCAGCCCTTCGCCGGCCCGCTCAACCTTGTAGAGATCGGACGGTTCCAACCCGTGAATTGCAAAGTCACCCAGCGTCGCAAACCCTTTCATATCAGGGTCTTGCTCCATGTATCCGACGCTCACGCCCGGACCTGGAACGACCTCACCGCGGTCTACTTCGACCAAGCCGCCCATCACTTTCATCAGTGTCGACTTGCCCGATCCATTGCGACCCACAAGGGCGATACGATCGCCCGGTTGTACAACCAGGGACAGGTCATCAAAGACGGGATCGCCGCCAAATGTGAGCGAGATATCGGAGAGCTGAAGCAGAGGAACACGGGCCATATCCGGGCAGCTAGTGGGTCAATCCGGGGGCGTCAACCAGGGTGTCACCCCCCGTGCAGCATCCGTACACCCCTTGTACACCCCCAACGCACGCTGAAATGCCTGCTTGCGCAACGATACCCGTATGGACTGAGGTCGCGCGCACTGGCAGACTGGACCGTTGAAATCAGCCGATGACGGCGCGCAACAGCTTTTTTCGGGCCGGCGGAATGGACCCGATCTCGACCCCGGTAAAAACGTGCAGCGTGTTCATCTTGTCATCAACCACCGCATGGTCGCTGACCCAGCCGCCCATCATCAGATAGGTCCGCAATAAGGGCGGCATACGTAGCATCGCCTTTTTCGCGTCCGGCTTGCGGCGCAGGCGCGCGGCATATTTGAAGACTTTTGGCGCCTTGACCCGCGGCAACCACCGTTTGGGGGCTAGATGGCGCGCCTTGAGCATCGCGAAGGCATCCAGATAGTCTGCCGTTTCGGTACCTGAGAAAGAAGAACAGCCAAAAAGGAGTTCGACCCCTTCGTCATCTACATATGCGGTCATCGCCCCCCAAGCGACACGCAGGATGTCCGGGTCCGCCGCAG
The DNA here is from genome assembly GCF_947496075.1 of uncultured Tateyamaria sp. Classification (GTDB taxonomy): domain Bacteria; phylum Pseudomonadota; class Alphaproteobacteria; order Rhodobacterales; family Rhodobacteraceae; genus Tateyamaria. The sequence goes on along the minus strand of NZ_CANMBJ010000002.1, from coordinate 1,024,780 downwards.
CGGGATCGACACAAAAACGGCCCATCTCGACCATCTTGCCATCAAAAGCTTCCAGCGCAGTGAGTTCATAGTACTGGGCCGAATAGCTGTGCGAGATTGTGGCCCCGGTGAGAGGCAGCATCCGGAAGCAGCAGACAAGCGCGTCATCCGCGATTCGGTGGATCAAGATATGCTTGCACCGGTCATCAAAGACATCCGCATCCGACACCAGCCCAAAACAACGGGCGCGCAACCTCTTGGCAGCTTCGATGTCAGCAAGGCCCCCGGCTTGCCGCGCCACATACCGCCCTTTTTTCAACCTGATCATCGGTTCAGCCTCCTGCCCAAGCCATATGTTGCCCCGATAACATGGGGCACATGACGTGCGGATGAACCCAAAAGATCAGAGGACGCCCTGTGGCCCGATGCGGCCGATATTGCCCAAAAGCTGACGCAAGAAGCTGGTGTCGGTTACACCGCTTTCGGTCACACGACGCGACAGAGCAACCACACGTCCGTCTTCAAGGCCAAAGCGTTCGATGTTCTGCAACACACCATCGGCATCGAAAGTAATTGCCAAAACCTGACGTTCTACAACTTCTGGGCGGCGTGGCCCGAATGTGCGCACCTTGCTGCGAATATAGAAGTAGTCCCCGCCTTCTAGAACACCGCCTGCTGTTGGTGGTCCAACCACATCTTCGACCGATGCGCGTGTGTCGATGCCGACGACGAGTTCCGCAAGATCTTCCTCGGGTGGGACATATCCGTGATTGCGGAACGTGGGCGAGCATCCCGCGACACCAAGCGAGACGATCAGGGCAAGCCCTGCAGCGGATAGTGGTGTAAAGGTCGCCATCTGACCCCCCCTTGTTATAAGCCACCCCTTGCTCAGGGCGCGTGGTGCTTTTATCTCGACTTACTCAAGCTTTGGCCTTGGTTCAAGAAACGAAAGCGATCCATGTCACAGACGCCCCCTTCCACCACTGCGCTACGCGTCAGTGGTTTGGCGCAAAACGCCTCAACACCGTTCCAGGTTTTGCCGGATGCCAAAGCAATGGCAGCCTTGGCGGACGCATTGGAATTGAGCGGACTGCGCAAGTTGCGGTTCGAAGGGCAGATCAAAGCCCATGGTGCAACAGACTGGTTGCTGACCGGCACGCTTGGCGCAACGGTCACGCAGCCCTGTGCAGTGACGCTGAAGCCAGTGACCACGCGGATCGATTTGCCTGTTCGCCGTCTGTATGTGCGCGACTATGAAGAGATCGATACGCCGGAGGCAGAAATGCCAGAAGATGACGAAGTTGAACGCCTAGGCAACTGGATCGACCCCGAGACCGTCATGATCGAATCCCTGAGCCTTGCCATCCCGGATTTCCCACGGGCCGACGGTGCCGAGTTGGGTGAGATGGTGCTGACCGAACCGGGTGTTGCGCCCCTGACAGACGAAGCTGCCAAACCCTTTGCCGGTCTGGCGGATCTGAAGTCGCAGTTGAGCGACGAAAAAGACGACTGATTTGCCCTTGCGTCCCGGCCAAGGATGCGTATTTTGCCGCCCTCACGAGATTTTGGGTTGGACATGGCGTGGCGCTTTGCCTAAACGCTGCTCAACCCGCACTTGGAAGACCAAACACCCGATCCGGGACCACGAAACACCTCGCATCCGCGCACGATACGCGGCGCTGCCCGAACCAAAGGCCCACTTCAATGGCTGTACAACAGAATAAAGTGTCGAAATCGCGCCGCAACAACCGCCGCGCCCACGACAGCTTGACCCCCGCCAACCCCAACGAATGCCCCAACTGCGGTGAGCTGAAGCGCCCGCACCATGTTTGCGCGGCATGCGGTCATTACGACGACAACGAGATCGTCGCCATGACCGAAGAGGTTGATCTGGAAGACGACGCGGCCTGAGTGGCGTCACAGGCGACAAGGCAAGACAGCGCGCAATGACGGCCCCTTCCACAGACCCGGCCGACGCGGCAGCAGAGCTTGCCTTTCCCATTATTCTTTCGGTCGACACGATGGGCGGGGACATGGGCCCCGCCGCGGTCGTGTCCGGCTGTTCGACATCTGCGAAAAAGAATCCAAAGCTGGGCTTTATCCTGCATGGTCCGCGGGAAGAGCTGGAAACGCTGATTGGCCGCCGCAAAAATCTTGTGGGTCGATGCGTGATCCGTGACGCCGCGGGCGTTGTGACAATGGACGACAAACCCAGTCACGTGGTGCGCAATGGCAAGGGCACCTCGATGTGGTCCGCCATCGAATCTGTGCGCGCGGGCGATGCGGACGTGGCTGTGAGTTGCGGAAACACCGGCGCGTTGATGGCATTGTCGATGATCCGCCTGCGCAAGCTGCCGGGTGTGAACCGCCCCGCCATTGCAGTCCTGTGGCCCAGCAGGAACCCGCAAGGCTTCAACGTGATGCTGGACGTAGGCGCAGATGTGCGCGCCGACGCAGATGATTTGCTGCGCTATGCTCTGATGGGGGCGTCCTATGCCCGGAATGGCATGGACCTGCCCCGTCCTCGAATCGGCCTGTTAAACGTAGGTACGGAGGAACATAAGGGCCGCGCGGAGCTGAAAGAGGCATACGAACTGATTGGTGCACAGGCCGATGCCGCAGAGTTTGATTTCGTGGGCTTTGTCGAAGGTGGTGACATTCAGGGCGAGGTTGCAGATGTGATCGTCACGGATGGTTTTACCGGAAACGTCGCCATCAAGACCGGCGAAGGCACGGCCAGCCTGATCGGTGATCTTCTGCGGGAAGCGTTCAAGTTCACCCCCCTGTCGCGCCTGGCCTATCTGCTGGCCTTTACGTCGATGCGACGGCTGCGCAAACGCATTGATCCGCGCCGTGTAAATGGCGGTGTTTTCCTTGGTTTGAACGGAACGGTTGTCAAATCGCACGGCGGAGCAGATGCTACGGGTGTTTCGGCGGCCATAAAACTGGCGGCCCAATTGTCCGAACAAGGCTTTAACGACAAGCTCGCCGCCCGGGTCGCCCGGGCCACGCAGCGAGCAGAGGAGAGCAATAGATGACGCTTCGTGCGGTGGTCCGTGGCGTGGGGCATTACCTGCCCGAACGCGTGGTCGAGAATGCCGAATTCGAGGCAACGCTCGACACATCCGATGAATGGATTCGATCCCGTTCGGGGATCGAGCGGCGCCATTTTGCAACCGAAGACGACACGACATCGTCCATGGCAACAGCAGCGGCGCAAGCGGCACTCGCGGATGCGGGACTGCAACCGGATGACATTGACGCCATTATACTGGCCACATCAACGGCAGACCTGACCTTTCCGTCCGCTGCAACGATGGTGCAAGACAAGCTTGGGATGACCGGTGGTTTTGCCTTCGATGTTCAGGCTGTGTGTGCCGGCTTTGTCTATGCCCTGTCGAATGCGAATGCGCTGATCGTGTCGGGCCAGGCCAAACGGGTCATGGTCATCGGAGCGGAAACGTTTTCCAAGATCATGGACTGGACCGATCGCAGTACCTGTGTGCTCTTTGGTGATGGTGCAGGCGCTTTGGTTCTTGAAGCCCATGAAGGCGGCGGCACCGCGGCGGATCGTGGCATTCTGGCAACCGATCTGAACTCAGATGGTCGGCACCGTGACCTGCTTTACGTCGATGGCGGTGTGAGCACCGGCACAAGCGGCTATCTGCGGATGCAGGGGAACCAGGTGTTCCGTCATGCGGTGGAAAAACTGGCGTCAACGGCGGAAACAGCCATGGAACGCGCAGGTGTAACGGCGGATGAGGTCGACTGGATCGTGCCGCATCAGGCCAATATCCGCATCATCCAAGGCACGGCCAAGAAGATGGGGATCGCAATGGACCGCGTCGTCGTGACGGTTCAGGACCACGGCAACACCTCCGCGGCGTCCATTCCGTTGGCTCTGTCGGTCGGTCGTGCGAGCGGTCAGATCAAGGATGGCGACCTGATCGTGACCGAAGCTATCGGCGGTGGGCTGGCTTGGGGCGCTGTTGTGCTGCGCTGGTAGCGCGGCCCTTCCGCCATACGCGTCACCGCGACGACACCCGCAGCGCTTGAGGGCGAACACCAAGCGTACCTCGAAACGTATCTGCTAAAGTCTGCTTGTTCTCGAGACCGGTGACAAATGCGATTTCATTGAGGTTGAAGCGGGTATCGATCAGAAGTCGCACGGCCAAGTCCACGCGCATCCATGTCAGGAAATGCATGGGAGGCATCCCCGCACGCGCCTCGAACGCACGGCGGAATGCGTGACGGCCCATGGGGCTGAGCTTGTGTAGCATATCTTCTGTGATACGTTCACCGATACGCGCGCGCATCCACGTAACGATCCGCTCATATGATTTTTCGCTTAGCGCCTGATTTCGGCGTGCAAGTGCCTGCCCGCCGCGGCCCTCGTTACAAGGATCAGCGGCTGGTGGGATGGTGAGAATAGTCGGAACATCTTTGAGTACGGCAGCATGATGCGGCACGGTTTCTCCTCCCGGCATGTAATCATAGGTTGAATCTACATCAAATCTTGTGACCAGTCTTTCGTGATTTGGTGACAGTTTTTTCACGCGATGCATTTTCCGCGGATTTTCGCCTATTCTCCGAATACGTTGCCGTTTGGTCGGGTGATCGTTGTGCCAACCAGCGGAAATGCAGAAAAAGCCGGCCAGACCGGCCATAAAACGTACATCCGGTGTCGTGGCCAAGGTCTTGATATTGACTCGGAATTTCTCCGCGCCCTATGCTTTGCCAAAGGGGAGAACTTATGACTGACAAGACATTGACGCGCATGGATTTGAGTGAAGCCGTTTTCCGCGAGGTGGGACTGTCACGAAATGAAAGCGCACAGCTGGTGGAAAGCGTCCTGGATCACATGTCGGACGCGCTTGTGCGCGGCGAACAGGTCAAGATTTCATCCTTTGGTACTTTTTCAGTTCGGAACAAATCTGCACGTGTTGGTCGCAACCCCAAAACCGGTGAAGAAGTGCCCATCAACCCGCGCCGTGTCCTGACCTTTCGCCCCTCGCATCTGATGAAAGATCGCGTGGCCGTAGGCAACAAGTCCTGAACAGATGGCCAAGTCCGCGGACGCCTTTCGCACGATTTCGGAAGTTGCCGAGTGGTTGGGCGTTCAGACCCATGTTCTGCGCTTTTGGGAAAGTAAGTTCACCCAAGTCAAACCCGTAAAACGCGCAGGCGGCCGACGGTACTATCGCCCAAGCGATATGTTGCTTTTGGGTGGCATTCGCAAACTGCTGCATGACGATGGCCTGACCATCAAGGGCGTTCAAAAAATCCTGCGCGAAGAAGGTATGGCGTACGTCGCCGATCTGTCCCCTCCGCTTGATGCGGAAACAGACGCCCAGTTGGACGCAGATCTGGCAGCACGCATCGACGAGGATGTAACTCCGCCGCCTGTTGAGGCTGATGTATTGCCCTTTGAGTCCACTCAGGACCCTGCACCAGCGTATGTTGCGACGGACCAGACATCGGATGATGACGACGTTGCCGATGTTGACAAACCGGAAGCGGCGGCAACGGATGCGCCTTTGCCCTCCTTTTTGCGCACTCAAGCACCTGAAGCCGGTGCCGAGGCCTCTGATGCCGATGATAAACCCGGTCTCCCCTACCCGCCACTGGTCGAGGATGCACCCGCGCAGGATGAGGAGCAGGCGAACGCTGATGCGCCTGCCCTGACCGACGACGTCGCGGAGCCTGCGCCTGAAGAACAGGTTTTGACGCCTGAATCCGAAGCTGCGAAATCAGATGATGCCGATGTGCCAGCTGAGGCTGAGGCTGCGAAGCTGAATTCTGCTGAGACACAAACAGAGGATGAAGCAACTGAAGACACGGAAGCGGAGCCCGCAGCTACGTTGCCGTCATTTCTGTCTGACTATGCGGAACCGGCCACAGCGGACGAAGATTCTGTTGTCGCGCAAGCGGAGGAAGCAGAGCCTATTGCCGCAACTCCGAAGCCCAAGATTGTCAACGTGCCCGACGATCCCGACCCAGAGACCATTCTGGCTGCCCCATCGGCACTGAGCAAGGCAGCGGGCCTGACACATCTGAGCGATGCGCAGCGCAATATGATCCGCCCCCTTTTGACACAGCTGACCGCATTGCGCGACCAGATGGCAAGCAACCGGCGCGACCCGCGCTAAGAAGAACGCAAACCTCGTGCAATTCCCCCCTTGCCCCCGGCCAGAAATCGGGTATGACACCCCACACGTCGGGCTATGGCGCAGCCTGGTAGCGCGTCCGTCTGGGGGACGGAAGGTCGCAGGTTCGAGTCCTGCTAGCCCGACCACTAAACACCGCCCCGGCGCTACGGGGTCACTGGCCGCAGGCCCCGCAACACGACACGAGGGGGCGATATGATCGGCGTACTTCCCGACATGGAACTGAAAGCGATGATGGATCGCGGTGAGATTGCCGCAGACCCAGCCGTGATTGATGCACAGGTCCAACCCGCTAGCCTTGATTTGCGTTTGGGTACCGTCGCCTATCGCGTGCGTGCATCCTTCCTTGCAGGCCATGGTGCGCGCGTCAGTGACCGGCTGGCTGAATTCCAGATGCACGAGGTCAATCTGTCCGGCGGCGCTGTACTGGAAAAGGGCTGCGTCTATGTCGTGCCCTTGATGGAAGCGCTGGACCTGCCCGACGAGGTGCAGGCGGTGGCCAATGCCAAAAGCTCGACCGGGCGCTTGGACCTGCTGACCCGGACGATCACTGATGGCGGCACCGAGTTTGACCGCATTCCACCGGGCTACACCGGCCCACTCTATGCCGAGATTTGCCCGCGCTCGTTTTCCGTTCTTGTCCGGCCCGGCATGCGCTTGAACCAGATCCGCTTTCGCGCAGGGCAAGCGGTGCTGAGCGATGGCGAGCTCAGCAAGCTGCACGATGATATGCCATTGGTGAACGGGCCCGCAGTCATTGACGAGGGTTTGGGCTTTTCCGTGGATTTGCGTCTGCCGGACACAACACTGGTGGGATACCGGGCCAAGCCGCACACAGGTGTAATCGATCTGGACAATATCGGCCATTATGACCCCGCCGAGTTCTGGGAAGAGGTGCACGCGCGGGACGGTCATATCATCCTCGATCCTGGCGCATTTTACATCTTGGTTAGCCGTGAGGCAGTCCACATCCCGCCCGACTACGCTGCCGAAATGGCCCCCTACCTGGCCATGGTGGGCGAGTTTCGCGTGCACTATGCCGGTTTCTTCGATCCCGGCTTCGGGCACGATGCAGCAGGCGGTACCGGTTCACGCGGCGTACTTGAAGTGCGCTGTCACGAGGCGCCTTTTGTCCTTGAGCATGGGCAGATTGTCGGACGCCTGATCTACGAGCGGATGGCGGCGCAGCCTGCGCAGCTCTATGGCGCGGGCATTGCCTCGAACTACCAAGGCCAGGGCCTGAAACTATCCAAGCACTTTGCTGCGCCCAACACCTAGCTGCCGTCTGCGGGCTCCGCTGGCGGTTCACCGTTCTGCGGGGTCGGAGGATCTGGCTTGAAGATACGCTTGCCTGCCGATTGGATGGAGGCAAAGGCATCCTCGGCCATGAAGCCGGACAGGAATGCGATGAAGGCCACGGTATAGGGGCTGAGTTCGACATCGTTGGCAGGCCCACTGCCTTGTGTCAGGGCCAGCATGCCAGCGCCGGAAAACAGGAAGATGGCAATGGCGGCGGCAATCCCCTCGCCCACGTTCACGAAAAGCCGTGACAGAGTCAGTGTGTCTGCTTCTTTCGACGAATAGTAGCGACGTGAGAAGGCAACGACCGTGCCCAGCCCCCCGGATGCAATGGTCACAATCAAGGTCAGGAAGATGGTGGGAAAACTGACAAAGCGCATCAGGATGTCGGGAAAGATTGGAAAGTTCAGCGACAGTGCCGACAAGCGCGCGCGCGCAGGATCACCCGGCCCCAACGTATCCTGCAGTGCGAGTATCTGATTGTTGTGGCCGGTCCAACGTTGCCGCAGCTCGTCAATCTGGGCCTGCATCGCCTCCTTCTCGGCTTTGATGACCAGCGAAGCACTGTTTGCCGTTTCCACTGCGTCGGACAAAAGATCCAGCGTCACAAATGTCTGGTCATGTAGCGCGGTGAACCTATCCGTAGTGTCCAGATCGACATCGCTCTTTTCAAGCCCATCGTCCAGCGTCCGCATCAAGGTCCGCAACTGTAACTCCGCCGTCTTGGCACGCAGGGTCGGTTCCGCCGTTGACACGGTGCTGTGCAAGGTTTCGAGCGTGGTGTCATAGACAAGCCGCTGGGGTCCAGCCAATGCAAACTGGTATTCTGACAGCTTGCCAAGGGTTGCGTCCACCTCGGCTCGCAAGGTCGATTTGGCAACGGCGATTGCGCCAAAGGAACGGCTGTGTCTGGCCTCGATATCCGACATCTTGGCGGCGTGAAGCTGAATGTCCCGCGTGACACCCGTCTTTGCCCGTTCCAAATCCTGTTCACGCTTGATGATGAAAAGCAGATTGTCGATGTCCGACACCAACGCTCGGCTTTCCTGCGTGGCCGTTTGCGCGACAGGCTCAGCCTGCCAAGCTGTGCGATAGATGTAGCTGCCAAAGCCAATCGTGACGAACAGCACGAAAATGACGTACAGCCCGATGACTGTGACGCCCAATGAAACTGAAGATACAAAAATGCTGGGCTTGCTATGTGCCATAATGAGTTCCCCCCAGAACAATGAGAGTTACGCTACGGCACTGAATTTATGCAATCAACGGTGGTTTTCCCCACCTTCACGCACGGTCTGACAACTATTGGACTATTTTCGTTCCGCTTTTGCAGCTTGCCGTGCCTGACGCGCTGCACGTCGCGCACGCCGTTGTTCCCGCACTTCAGCCTGCGTCGGGCCGTCGTGATCGTCCAGTTGAGGCTGCTGCGGCGGTGCCGACTGCCGACCGCGCGTTGCGCGGTTTACGCCAGCATCAATACCCCTGTTGATTGCCTTGCGCATGATGATCCGCATGATCATGTTGATGATCTGATTTACATTCATGGGACTGCTCCGCCCTGTTCGCCTTGGTCCAATATAACGACAAATACGTCGAATTTCAGATCGAATCTTTTTTCAGTCTTCAAAAAGCTCGGACTGACCCTCTTCGCTTTCGTCTTCCGGATCGGTCTCGGGGCCCGGAAGTGTTCCGGGCGGCGGGCGATTCTCCAGCAGGCCAGCGGCACGCAATTCCTTGAGGCCGGGCAGATCGCGGGCGTTTTCCAGACCGAAATGATCCAGGAAGGATTGGGTGACAACAAAGGTCACAGGCCGTCCGGGGGTCATCTTGCGCCGCCCAAAGCGTATCCATTCCAGTTCAAGCAGCTGATCGACGGTGCCGCGGCTCACGCTGACGCCGCGGATCTCTTCGATCTCAGCCCGGGTCACGGGTTGGTGGTAAGCGATGATGGCCAGCGTCTCGATTGCGGCTCGTGACAGTTTGCGCGTCTCAACCGTTTCCTTTTGCATCAGGAATCCAAGATCGGCGGCTGTGCGGATTGCCCACGCATCACCGACCTTCATGACCTGCACACCACGCCCCTCATAGCGCTTGCGCAGATAGACCAATGCTTCTGCCGCGTCGCAACCATGCGGCATACGGGCCTCCAACTCGCGCGTAGTGACGGGTTCTGCTGTCGCAAAGAGAATGGCTTCGACCATCCGCTCCTGCTCGGCCATGGGCGGGGCCTCGAACAAGCTTTCTTCTTGATCTTCAGTTTCTTCTGTCACGTTGTTCATCTCTCTTGCGCAGCTGAATGGGCGCGAATGTCTCGGACTGCCGGATTTCCAGATGCCCTTCCTTCACCAGTTCCAAGCTGGCGGCAAAGGTGGCGGCCGTCGCGGATCGGCGTTTGACCGGGTCCATCTCCCAGCCCTCGGGCAGATAGGACAGGATGTCGGTCCAGTCACCGGCAAAACCGATAAGGCCGCGCATCCGGTCCAACGCCTGTTCCATGGTGAATACGGCGTCGCGGTCCATGACAAATGGCCGGAATTCGTCGCGCGTGCGGATACGGGCATAGCCCTGCATCAAGTCCAACAACGTGGCGGTGTACGTCACTTTGCGCACCCGTGTCACCATCTCGGACTGGCCCCGGGCAAAGAAATCGCGCCCCAACTGGTCCCGCGCCATCAGTCGGGCCGCAGAGTCGCGCATCGCCTGCAGGCGTTCGAGCTGGAACGCAAGATGTGCTGCCAGTTCCTCGCCCGATGGCCCCTCTTCTGTGGGATCAGGCGGCAAGAGCAGGCGAGACTTCAGGAACGCGAGCCAGGCGGCCATCACCAGGTAATCTGCGGCCAGTTCCAGCCGCAACTGCTTTGCCTTCTCGACAAACGCAAGATACTGGCGAGCAAGTTGAAGCACAGAGATTTTGCGTAGGTCGACCTTTTGCGTGCGGCTGAGCGTCAGAAGCAGATCAAGTGGCCCCTCAAAGCCATCGACATCGACAATCAGCGCCTCCGCTGCAAGGCGGTCGGCGACCGAAATGCGGTCTTCCTCGAATGTATCTTCAGCCATGCCCCACGCTTTTATCTGCCCCGCTCAAAAGCGCCTCAAGTTCGGCGTTGAGCTCGGCAATGTCAATGTCGTCGGGGGTCTGACGCGCCGCCAAAGCAGCCTCGGCCCGTGTTTGGGCGGCTTCCGTCATTTGACCGGCAGCATTAGCCGATGCAATACGGTCGGAAAGCGGCGCATTACAGTGCAAAACCACATCGCAGCCCGCATCCAATGCGCGACGCGCAATCTGATCAGGTGCTCCTTTCAGCGCCTTCATTCCGATGTCGTCCGTCATGATCAGCCCGTCGAAGCCGATGTCAGAGCGGATCAGGGCCATGGTGTCTTCAGATAGTGTCGCTGGCGCTTCATCCACAGCCTCGTAGACAACATGCGCGGTCATCCCCATGGGCAAGTCTTTGAGCGATCGAAACGGGGCGAAATCCGTCTCGCGCAGGGTGTCGAGGCTGACATCCACGCGCGGCAGATCATAATGGCTGTCCAGATCGGTGCGGCCATGCCCCGGCATATGCTTTACAACGGGCAGAACACCGCCATCCAGATGCCCTTGCGCGGCGGCACGGCCCAAGGCCGCGATATCGCCCGGTGACGTTCCATAGCAGCGGTTGCGCAGGAAATCGTGGGTTTCCTTGACCACAAGATCAACCATCGGCGCACAGTTGCTGTCTATGCTGAGCGCTTTAAGCTCATGCGCTATATGCCTGTATCGCAAGTACATTGCGCGCTCGGCGTCATCTCCGGCGGCTTGTACGAAATCCAGAGGCGGCAACCATTCGGTCCAGGTTGGGCCACGCATCCGCTGCACGCGCCCACCTTCTTGATCAATGGTGATGATCGCGTCGCGCCCCACCGCGTCCCGAAACTCGGAACACAGGCCGTAAACCTGGTCGGGTGTATCGATATTGCGGGCAAACAGTATGAAACCGAACGGATCGGCATCGCGAAAGAATGCCTTTTCATCCTTGGTGAGACGCAAACCATCCGCATCGAGGATGGTCGCGCCGAAATTGCTCATCGTGTGACCACCGGGATGCAGTCCGCGCCTTCAGCGACAAGCGCCGAACAGAAGCGGCGGGCATCACTGAGATCGGCAAAGCCATGGGCGCGCAAGCGGTAGAAGGTGCGGCCACCCGACTGTGCCTGTTGCACGATCCGGTCCTTGCCCCGCAACAGATCGCCAAAGCGCCCCTGCATCTTGTCCCATTCGGACCGCGCCACCTCTGGGCTATCGAATGCGCCAAGCTGCACCAATCGCGTCCCCGACGGTATTGATGCGGCTTCAAGATCGCTTGTTTGTGGCTCTGCGCGGACCGTGGTTGCAGGAACAACTGTCTGCGGCGCGGAAGCTGGGCGCAGTTGGGGTCGTTTGGAGGCTTTTGGCCCTGGCCCCTTTACGACCGCCGGAACCGGCGTTGGCGTTTCCGGCAGATCAGCAGTTGTTACGCTGGCCAGCACCGGCTCCACCTCAGCCGGGCTGGCTTCAATGGTCTCGGCACCGCTGGTCAGCTGTCTGACCAGATCATCAATATCACCACCGTCAAGCGCAGTCGCCACATCCACTTGAGCGGCCTCAAGGCTGGCTGCGACGTTCAGCGGTTCGGGCTGTTGCACAGGCGCCACCGTTTGAGCGGGGATCGGCTGATCTTCTTCCGTCAGATCCACGGGGCGTGGGGCCAATGTGACCTGATCCACCGGGCCAGATGCTTCGCCTGCAGCGGCCACTTCGTTCACGGCGAGGCCTGTGTTGCGTGCCAGTTGGCCGCCCGGATTTTCAGGACGCACACGCATCTCGCCTTCGGCGGCGCGGACAACCGGGATACCGGATACATCCCGCATCACCAGCTTATAGCCCCAGACCGACACCCCTGCGATTAATGCGAGGGAAACAGCGGCACCTGCGAAATTCGTAAGGTTCTTCAGTGTGTTCGAAGGTGGCGCTGATGTTCCCTGGTAAGCGTCATAGCCCCCGGGACCCGCGTCGTGGGAATAATGCATATCTGCCATCTGTAGCCTCATTGCCCGCACGGATACATGCCCGCGCAAGTCATCTTGTTGGTTGTGCCCGCCCGGTGGCGTGCCTTGGGATATGTGCCTGTGTGCCCCTATTGGCGGGACGTTAACGCAGCTCTTCGGCCGGTTTCACCCCAAGAATACCAAGGCCCGCTGCAATTACAACGGCGGAGGCACGCGCGAGCGCGATTTTTGACTGGGAGGTTGCGGCATCATCCTGCAGGAAGCGCAATTCGGGCAGTTCATTCCCCCGGTTCCACAAGCCGTGGAACACACCAGCAAGGTCGTAGAGGTAGAATGCAATGCGATGTGGTTCATTGGTCCGGGCAGCCGTTTCGACCAGTCGCGGCCATTCAGCGAGCTTGGCGGCCAGCGCCAGTTCCGCCTCGTGATCCAGCTTGGACAGGTCAGCAGCGGCCAAGGTCTTGTCATCAACCCCAACACCTGCCTCTACCGCCTTGCGCAAAACCGATTTCACCCGCGCATGCGCATATTGCACGTAGAAGACCGGGTTTTCCTTGGACTGCTCAAGAGCCGCATCCAGATCAAAGTCGAACATCGCGTCGTTCTTGCGCGTCAACATCATGAAGCGGGTCACGTCGGGGCCAACCTCGTCCACCACGTCGCGCAGGGTCACAAAGGTCCCTGCCCGCTTGGACATCTTGAATTCCTGCCCGTCCTTGAACAGTTTCACCAGTTGGGTGAGCTTGACGTCCAGCGGCACCTTGCCATCGGACAACGCACTGACCGCCGCCTTCATCCGTTTGACATAGCCACCGTGATCCGCACCAAACACGTCGATCAGCGCGTCGAAGCCGCGCTGCACCTTGTCGTAGTGATACGCGATGTCCGGCGCGAAATAGGTCCATGACCCGTCCGACTTCATCACCGGGCGGTCCACATCGTCACCATGATCCGTGGATTTGAAAAGGGTTTGCTCGCGTGGCTCCCAATCCTCGGGCTTCTTGCCTTTGGGAGGCTCCAACACACCCTCATAGATCAGGCCCTTACCACGCAAATCATCCAGCGCCGCCTCGATCCGGCCTGTGCCGTACAGCGACTTTTCGGAGTAAAAGACATCCATCTCAACCCCAAGCGCCGCAAGGTCATCCCGGATCAGGTCCATCATGGCTTCGGTTGCGAACTCCCGCACCTCGGCCAACCAGAACTGTTCGCCCTTGTCGACAAAGGCATCGCCAACCTTGTTTTTCAGCGCTTCACCAACGCCGATCAGGTAGTCGCCGGGATAGGTTCCATCCTCGAATGCAACCTTTTGCCCGTGCGCTTCGAGATACCGGAGGTAGACTGACCGGGCGAGGACATCGACCTGCGCACCGCCGTCATTGATATAATATTCGCGCGTCACATCATGGCCCGCAAAATCCAGTAGCGAGGCCAACGCATCGCCAAAGACCGCGCCGCGCGTGTGACCGACATGCAGGGGGCCTGTGGGGTTGGCCGAGACGTATTCGACATTGACCTTTTGACCGGCGCCCAGATCGGATCGACCATAATCCGTGCCGGCAGCCAGCACGGCGCCAACCACCCCCTGCCAGACCGATGGCGCAAGCCGCAGGTTCAGAAAACCGGGCCCGGCCACTTCGGCACTGGTGATGCGGTCGTCTTCCGCAAGACGCTTGGCCAAGAATTCGGCAATGTCGCGCGGCTTCATCTTGGCAGGTTTGGCCAGCACCATCGCGGCATTCGTCGCCATGTCACCATGCGCTGCATCGCGCGGCGGCTCGACCGTGACGTTGTGCGTTGCCAAATCGGCAGGCAGTTCCCCCGCCTCAGCCATGGCGGCGAGGTTGGTCAGCACAAGGGCGCGGATATCGGCAAAGAGGTTCATGAGGGGCCTATTCATTGGATGCGCGGGGTGTATCACGCGCACCCCAAGCGTCAAGCATGACTACCCGATCAGACGGGCGTGTTCCTGCAGCGCAAATCGATCCGTCATGCCCGAAATATAGTCGGACACGCTGCGGGCCAGCGCCACCTCATCCCGTGCATCCACGTTGCGGCGCCATTCAGAAGGCAGCAGGTCAGGCTTGGACAGGAACAGCGGGAACAGATCGTTGATAATGCACGTCACTTCTTCGCGCTTCACCATGACCGAAGGTGCGCGGTACATGTTGGTGAACAGGAACGTTCGGATCTGTTGCAAATCTGCCCAAAGCGTATTTGAAAAGCGGACCACGGGGCGGCCAAAGTGGCGGATATCCTCGACCGACTGCGCACCGCTTTCAGCGAGCAATGTCCGAGACGTATCGACCACATCCGTTACCATGGCGGCAAAGACACGGCGCAGCCCTTCATGGCGCCGCCGCATCGGATCAAGATCGGGGTGCATCGCGTCTACTTCGGCAAAGGCTGCGCCAATCATGGGCAGGTGGCAGATGTCAGCCTCGTCAAAAAGACCCGCACGCAGACCATCATGCAGGTCATGGTTGTTGTACGCGATGTCATCAGACAGCGCCGCAACCTGTGCTTCCGCACTCGCATGGGTGCCAAGTTCAAGGTCGTGTTCGGAATCGTATTCGGCCAGCGCATAGGGCAGATCACCCGTGACCGGACCATTATGTTTTGCAATACCTTCAAGGGCTTCCCAGGTGAGGTTCAACCCATCGAAATCGGCGTAGTGGCATTCCAGCCGCGTCACGATCTTGATCGCCTGAGCGTTGTGATCGAAGCCGCCAAAGGGGGCCATAAGTGACTGCAGCGCATCCTCACCTGTATGGCCAAAGGGGGGATGGCCCAGATCATGTGCCAGCGCCACGGCCTCGGTCAGGCAATCATTCAGACCCAAGGCGCCTGCAATTGTACGTGCGACCTGTGCCACTTCGATGGAATGGGTCAAGCGCGTACGGTAATAGTCACCCTCGTGCTCGACAAAGACTTGCGTCTTGTGTTTGAGCCGCCGAAAGGCCGAGGCATGAATGATCCTGTCCCGATCGCGCTGGAACGGCGAGCGGAATGACATCTCTTCCTCCGGCCAGCGCCGTCCCCGGACACGGTCAGGATCAGAAGCATATGCGGCTGGCATTTCCGGTGATCCTTGTCGCCTGTTCCTGTCGCGCATATATTGCAGATGCAGCACGAAGAAAACCGTCCGGAGCAGATGCAATGCAATTGCCACCCAAAGTCACCGAACGCGCATTTGAGCGCCTGGCCGAGATCGGCGCAGCCGATCAGGGACAGGCCCTGCGTGTGGCCGTTGAAGGTGGGGGGTGTTCCGGCTTCCAATACGAGATTGCTTTGGACGACCCCAAGGATGACGACCTTGTTCTGGAGGGCGCGGGTCAAAAGGTTGTCGTGGACAGCATCAGCCTGCCCTTCCTTGCCAATGCAGTCATCGATTTCTCCGAAGAACTGATCGGTGCCCGTTTCGTGATCGAGAACCCAAACGCCACCAGTTCTTGCGGGTGCGGTACGTCCTTCTCCATGTAGCCTTCAAGCGCGCGCGAACAGTTCGAAAAACGGCTCGAACTGTGCGGTCGACGCTATGGTCGTTTCCAGGACTAACCCTGCATCGTCATCCAGAAGATCAAAGATATAGTCGCACATTTGCCCCCAATCGCAGCTGCGCGTCTCGGATGTAGCAAGCAGAGCCGCAGATACTGCGCGCAATGCGCTGGGTTGTTCGATCCTTTGCTGAAAGACCGCCCGCCCTTGGGGCAGCGGGCATCCGGTGCCATCTAAGCCAAGAGCCTGCACCGCCCAGGATGCGACAAGGTATTCGTGATAATCGTCTGATGCTGTCCCGGATGGGTCTTCTACAACCCTGAATCCGGAAATCGACCTGCGCACGGCTTCCACCCAAATGGCATTCGGTGCTTTTCCAGCCTGCCGTAATGCGACACAGACCTCGGCCAGTAAGTCGATGTTTTGATCCAGATACGCCAAAATCCCCACATATTCGAGACTTTGCAGCGTCGCGGCATCCAAACATGGGTCGCGGCGCCCGTATTCGGACAGATAAAAAACGATGTGCGTCAGCTCATACGCGGCCTTCTTGTTGGGCAGCGCAAATGTTTCGGGTCGGGCAATAAACCCGCGCAAGCGGTCATCCAGCCCGGGATCGGCGGCAGTGCAATCCACACCGCGGCGGGCCAGCAAACGCCGTGCTTCGGCGCGCTGTAAATCACTAAGCTCAGCCTCCGGCAAATGTTGATGCGCAACCCAATGACACAGACCCTCCATCTGCGTTCCGGGCAGGCCGAGGTCTTCGAGGTCCATGCCTATGGACAAGAGGAATCGGTAGTACTGCGGAAAAAACTGCAGTCGCTCGGACAGCGTCTTGTAAAAATCCTGATGAGGTAGCAACGCCTCAACACCAACTTTGGTGCCTGTACACTCCAGAATGCCAAGAAGCTCTGCATTCTCTTTCAGCCAGAACACATCATCCGGGTGTCGACGGTGCGTTGCAAAAAGTTCGATCAATCCGCCCGCGCGTTCGGTCAGGCGTTGTCGGCGCGGCGGGACGTGAAGCTCAATGACATTTGACATATTTGTCGTGCCCCTTTGTGTGTTGTCTTGTCGTCCCGCCGCCCGAGGTCAGGACCCTGAAGAGAACAGATTTGTCAGTTCACCCTGCATGACCGCGCCTGTCCGAGCAGGCGCACTGCTGGTCGAAAAAAGTTCGACGCCGTCGCCAGCCGCAGTTTCACGCGCAGCCGGTGCACTGCTTGTTGAAAACATCTCGACCCCGTCACCGGCAACGACATCCCGTGCGGTCGGTGCACTGCTGGTCGAGAACATATGAACCCCGTCGCCCATCAGTGTGTCCCGCGCCGTTGGCGCGCTGCTGGTCGAGAACATTTCAACCCCTTCACCAGAGTGCAGGCCACTGATTGAAGTGGTGTCCAGAGCGACGTTTGTTTTGCGTTGAGCCGTCATAGCAGCTTCCCCTTTTCATCTTTTGGTTGTGGTGCCCCAAGCGTTGCCCGTTAAAGGAGATTTGCAAAAGGAAATTTCTTGCTAGAAGCGAGTGGATCAAGGGTTATCCACATAAGGAAAAGCATAGAAGCGTTTGCACGCCCCCGGCTTCAGCCCAGAACATTTTTGGAACAAATTTTCTTATCCACAGCCCTGTTTTTGCTGTGATTTTCCTGTATTGCGCTCAGCAATATTCAAAGATTACCCCGAATCGATTAGTTAAGAAATAGTTAATTTAGGGGATCTGCACCCGTTATCATCGGGTCTTGCTCAGAGCGATTGGATGCGCGACACCGGAAGAGCAGCGCAAACGGGGGCAAACATGAAAATCGCAACCTTCAACATAAACGGCATCAAGGCCCGTATCGAAGCTCTCCCCCGATGGCTGGATGCAGCGAACCCGGATGTTGTGCTGTTGCAAGAGATCAAATCGGTCGACGAAAACTTTCCACGCGAGCTGTTCGAGGATCGCGGATATAACGTCGAAACACACGGTCAAAAGTCGTTTAATGGCGTGGCCATCCTGTCGAAACTGCCGCTTGAGGACGTGACACGTGGTCTGCCCGGTGACGCAGACGACGAACAGGCCAGATATATTGAGGCGACCGTCGTGGGCGACACTCAGGCCGTGCGCCTGTGCGGACTGTACCTGCCCAATGGCAATCCGGTGCCTGGACCAAAATATGACTATAAACTGGCCTGGATGGAACGGCTGCGGCAGCGCGCGATTGCCCTGATGGCCGAAGAGACGCCCTTCCTCATGGCCGGAGACTACAACATCATCCCGCAGGCCGAAGATGCCAAGCGACCGGATGCATGGCGCGAGGACGCGCTGTTCCGCCTCGAAAGCCGCACCGCCTTCCGGCGCTTGCTGAACCTTGGACTGACCGAAGCCTTCCGTGCGCGTAGCTTTGGCCCCGGGCATTATTCATTCTGGGACTACCAGGCTGGCGCGTGGAACAAGGATGACGGTATCCGCATCGACCATTTCCTGCTCAGCCCGAACTGCGCCGACCTGATGATGGACTGTCAGATCGACAAGGCGGTGCGGGGCGAGGAAAAGCCATCGGATCACGTCCCGGTATGGGTTGACCTGGCGGCCTGACATCGCGCCGCCAACAGCGCCCTACATCAGCAATGCGCCCTTGGACTCTTCGGTAAAGACACGGATGTAGTCACCCGGCGACGATCCCGCCCAATACACCCACAGTCGGGTGGGCAGGTTCTCGTCAATCCAGACGTAGTCGCCCTGCTCCAAACCGCGCAGCTCGGTGCTGAGATAGGTTACGCCCGTGTCAGCCAGAAAGTCGGTCGCCGCCATCGTGTCCTGAAAAGCCGCAACCCCAAGGATGGGCGCGTCAAAGTCAACATAGCCAGTGTGAATGCCAGACAGGCTGTCAAAGAACACATAGTGACTTGCGACCACTGTACCTGCTGGAATCAGGCCCTTTTCGCTGCCGATATCCACCCGAATGGGTTCGACCAGCGTGATGTTCTGATCTTCATCGAACCCATACAGATTGTCATCATCGAACGTGTCTTCGCCGACGGCAAAGGGGGTCTCTGTATCCAGCAATACGAACCGTCCGTCTCCGCTTTGCTGGATGATTTTTCCTTGCAATATCTGGGCCGTCACCGGCTGGGTCGCAAGAAGAGCAATAAGACAGGCAATAAAATGGCGCATCCATGAAACATGCCCCAATTCATACGTAGGCGCATGGGGCCTCAGTTCACGAGCACGTGAAGGCGCGACACCATCGCTGCTCTGTTATGCCTGCAGTTCGGCATCCCAATACAGAAAGTCCATCCAGCTTTCATGCAGGTGGTTTGGTGGAAACTTGCGGCCCATGTTGCGCAGCTCTTCCGCTCCGGGCTGTCGCGGTGGTTTGCGCAGGGCCATGCCCGTACGGTGCAGCGCCTTGGAGCCCTTGCGCAGGTTGCACGGACTGCACGCCGCAACCACGTTCTGCCAGCTGGTTACACCGCCTGATGCGCGCGGGACCACGTGATCAAAGGTCAGATCCCCTTTGGCCCCACAGTACTGGCAGCGGAATTCGTCCCTCAGAAATAAATTAAAGCGCGTGAAGGCCACGCGCTTTTGAGGTTTCACATAGTCTTTCAGGACCACGACAGAAGGTATTCGGATCTCGGTACTCGGGGACCGAACGACCTCGTCATACTCGGCCACGATGTCCACCCTATCAAGCCAGGCCGCCTTGACCGCCTCCTGCCAGGGCCACAGGGACAACGGGTAATAGCTGAGCGGCCTGTAGTCCGCATTCAGCACCAACGCCGGGTGCTGTTTTAACGCAGATGGGCTGCGTGTAAATTCCGTTCTGAAATCGCCGTCCATGCGTGACTCCGTCCTCGCCCTGTCTGCCCGTTATGGCACCAGAGCGGGGATCCCGCCCCGGCTTTATGTCGTGACTATATCTTGTGGAAAGCGGGTTGCAAGTGCCATGCTTACCACGAGATGTCGCAGCCGCAATAGAACGGTTTGGTGACAGCGATGTGACGGTTTTTGTGCATCTCAAGCGGTGCGGGGCAGCTACTGTCCGACGGCATCCAGCGGAGTGGACCAGCCTTCCGCACGGCACCGCTCCATACCGCCGAACGGATCGCTTGTTGCATCCTCACCGCCTTCGGTATCCACAGAATAAATGACGTCCCGCACCCCAACAGCAACGCACAGGGCCGGATAGCGTCGCAACCCATGGGCATAGGCAAAACAAGCCGCACCCGGTGAATGCGCCCGTCTCGATCATCGACCAAACGCAGCACGCTCCATTCCAGTACCGTTTCCGCATCCCCGGGCTGATCCACAATCATCCGGCGCAGGGGGTCGTGGAAAATATGATCCTTGTCCGGCACAAACGTATCGCGCCCGTCAACCACCCAGATATAGGCATCCGCGTCGAGCATGGAGAGCGGCGCCACCTCCGTCTCAAAGGCCCCTACCCCGTCATCCAAGGCATACAAATCACGTTTCAGAGTCGGCAGCGCATCACCATCCACGAGAACCGTCAACGGAGTTGCAGAAACGTCAGCGTCATTGGAAGACTGAGCAGTCGCGGACACGTACGACAATGCCATGGCACAGGCCAAGGCGCTTCAGAATGAAGCGGATCAAAGCCCCAGCTTGTCCCGCATAAAGGCCAACGCAACGCTCAACCCATCCGGCGCGATCCCATGCGCTGTGCCCTTCATGACGTGGGCATAGACATCCTTCCACCCCGCCCCCTGCAGGGCCTCTGCGGCCTGCGGCAAGGATTGTGGCGGCACCACATCATCCTGATCGCCATGGATGAGCAAGACGGGCGGGCGGCTGACCACCTCATCGGCCAGCAGTTCGGGGTTCAGCAATCGCCCCGAAAAGGCGACGATCCCTGCGACCGGGTCTTCGCGGCGTGGGGCCACGTGCAACGACATCATCGTGCCTTGGGAAAAGCCAAACAGCACCACCTGTTCGGGCAGCACATCCTCGTCCACCATCAAGGCGTCCAGAAACGCGTTCAGATCCTCCGCGGCAGCATTCAAACCGCGCTCAGCCTCTTCTTCCGACGATCCGTCGATCCACGGGATCGGGAACCACTGATAGCCACCAGGATAGCCCGGAATGGCCTCGGGCGCATCGGGTGCCACGAACAGCGTGTCCGGCAAATGCTCACCCAAGGGTTCCGCCAACCCCAGCAGGTCGGCCCCATTGGCACCGTAGCCATGCAGAAACACAACGATTGACCGCAACTCACCTGATTGCGGCTCAACCCGCCCTGCCTGCAACACCCGTGTCATGTGATCCCCTCTCGGCCCTTTGCGACCCGGTAGTAGGTGAAGAACAGCCGGGCAGCAACCGCCCGCCACGGCGACCAATCATTGGCCATCTGGCGCAGCACTTTTTCCTTGGGCCGCTCCGGCAAATCAAAGATCAGGCGCGCGGCCTCCTGCAAGGCCAGATCACCCGGGGCAAAGACATCCGCCCGGCCAAGCGCGAACATGGCATAGATCTCGGCCGTCCAGACGCCGATGCCCTTCACTGCAGTTAGCGTGGCAATGACATCGGTGTCAGGCGCATGGCGCAATGCGTCGTAGTCGATCCCGGCCTCGGCCAGCGCGAGGGCATAGGCAATCTTCTGACGGCTCAGGCCTGCAGCGCGCAGACCGTCCTCTCCTGCCGCAATCACAGGCGCGGGCGCTACCAACCCGGCCTCTTGCATCCGCGCCCAGATTGCATTGGCCGATGCGGTACTTACCTGTTGGCCGATGATGGCATTGAGCAGTGCGGCAAATCCATCTGGCCGGCGCCTGAGCGGCAGAGGACCCGCCAACTCTAACGCATCCGCCAGCGCCGGATGTCGCGAAGCCAACCACGTAGCACCTTCGGTCACGTCTTCATTGCTGTCGATGATACGCCCGGTCACAGATTATCCATCCAAGCCAGCAGCGCGTCCGTGTCGCTCACAAGCGGCGCATTGCCGGTGTCAGGTTGCGCAATCAGGATCACCGGCAGTCCCAGCGTCCGGGCGGCCTCAATCTTGGGAAACCCGCTGCTTCCACCAGTGTTCCGCGCCAACAGCACATCAATTTCCAATTCTGTGAACAAAGCCACTTCTCCGGCCACGTCGAACGGACCGTTCCCAAACACGTAAGCGCAACCATCCGGCGCAGGATCGTCATGGCGGTGTAATTGTCGCAGGAAGACAGGCCCATCGTGATGCACCAACGTCTCTGCACTGTCGCGGCCAGACGCTGCAAAAATCCGCGCGCCTGACGGCAATGCCGCTACGGCCTGCGCCAGATCATCAACCTCTTGCCAGCGATCTTCAATGCCGGGCGTCCAGGCCGCCCGCCCCACTCGAACTCTCGGCAAAGCAGGCGAAAACCGCGAGATCATGGCAGGCAAAATCTCGTCAAACGGATGCGTCGCATCAACAACCACATCGGCAGACTGCACTCCCGCCCGCAGGGTCGCAGCGCGTGGCAGATCCGCCACCACGGGCGCGCGCGACCAATAGACCTGCACGTCATGCCCCGCAGCCTGCAAGGCACGAACCGCAGGTTCGGTCATGGCCGACCCGCCCAGAACAAGGACCTGTTTCATGCCGCCACCCTAGCCCCCTGTCGCCGGTGCGCAACCACCTGTGCTTAATCGCGCACTTGCCGCAGCAGGCGCTCAGGGATAGCCAGCAAACATGACCTACGTTGATGACACCCGCGCCAAGCGCAACGTGGCCGTTCTGGTCGCGGCGCAGGCCTTCCTTGGCAGCCAGATCACCATGATGTTCGTGGTGGCTGGTCTGGCCGGACAACAGCTCACACCCTACGCCTGTTTGGCGACGTTGCCCATCTCGCTCATCGTGTTCGGGTCGATGACAACAGCGCCGTGGCTGTCGAACGTCATGCAGCGCTTTGGACGCAAAACGGGGTTCATCGTAGGCGCGCTTGGCGGACTGGCGGGTGCAGCCATCGGGGTCTGGGCGCTGAGCATCGGCAGCTTCTGGCTGTTTCTCGCGGGCAGCTTCATGACCGGCATCTACATGTCGGCGCAGGGTTTCTATCGCTTTGCGGCTGCCGACACGGCATCTGACGCCTTCCGCCCCAAGGCCATTTCTTACGTGATGGCAGGCGGCCTGCTGTCGGCCATCATCGGACCGCAGGTCGTTGGTTATGTGACCGCAGACACAGCCGATGCCACGGTCACGCGCTACATTCCGATCTATTGGGTTGCCATGGGCTTCAACGTGATGGGCATGGCGCTGTTCATGCTGCTTGATATTCCCAAGCCAGCCCCGCCGTCAGCGACAGAAGGCGCGGGACGCACGCGCAAGGAATTGCTTCGGGATCCGCGCATCGTGGTCGCCGTAATCTGTGCCGCCGTATCCTACGCGCTGATGAACCTCGTGATGACCTCCACACCTCTCGCCGTGGTCGGCTGCGGGTTTACTGAACCAGACGCGGCAAACGTGGTCACAGTGCACGTTCTGGCCATGTTTGCCCCGTCCTTTTTCACCGGCCACCTGATCTCGCGCTTTGGGGCCGAGCGGATCATGGGTCTTGGCCTTGGC
This sequence comes from uncultured Tateyamaria sp., assembly GCF_947496075.1. Taxonomy (GTDB): domain Bacteria; phylum Pseudomonadota; class Alphaproteobacteria; order Rhodobacterales; family Rhodobacteraceae; genus Tateyamaria. The sequence goes on along the minus strand of NZ_CANMBJ010000002.1, from coordinate 1,001,274 downwards.
ATCCTTGGTGTGGCTGGCGTTGTCGCACTTCAGGGCGTCGACCTCGCCAATTTCTATTGGGCGCTGTTCTTCTTGGGACTGGGCTGGAACTTTGGGTTCATCGGGGCCACCTCCATGCTGGCCGGGGCCCACTCGGCGCAGGAACGGGGGCGTATGCAGGGCATGAACGACCTGATCGTTTTCGGCGGTGTCACCTTGGCATCGCTGGCATCCGGCGGCTTGATGAACTGCGCAGGCGGAGACCCAGTCGAAGGCTGGGCGGCGGTGAACATCGCCATGGTGCCCTTCCTCGTTCTGGCCGGAGGGTCGTTGATCTGGCTTGTGATGCGGAAACGCGCAATCGCCGTGTAAGGCGCATCTTGATGCGCCAGCCTGTGGGCTACAGCATCACACGCCCCGTCAAAGCGCTGAAACTCAGCCGCCATGGCGCGACGGTCGGCACGCGCCCCTCTGCCACCATGGCCGGGTCGCGCGCGATCTGATCTAACAAGGATCGGACGCCAGTTGCGGGCCAAAGCGCTGCCCGCGCCGATGTGGGCAATCCTGGAGCCGTAAGGCGCATCCTGATGCGCCCAGCCAAGGCCGCAACACCGTCCTGAGTGCCATCAAGTAAGGGAATACGTCCCGCGTCTTCCAGCTTGGGAACAGCCCGCAAAAACGCAACAAGCCCCGCCGCCAAGGCAACGGATCGCACCGAGCTTTCCTGATCTGCAGGCGCCCCAAGACATTCTGCAGCGGTCCACATCAGGTGGCCTGCGGTCTGGTCGATATAGCGGTCAAAGTGCGCCTCATCCTCGAAGGCGTCGCGGTAAACATCCCAACGCCGCGCCGCCACGCTTTCGTCCAACCGCCGCGCCATGTCCGTCCTCAGCACCCCGGCCAAGGGCGTTGTGACCTCATGCTTACGCACCTGTCGCCCCTCCGCAATCTCCTCCAGCGCATCCCGCCACCATTGCAAACGCATCTCGGCAATCATCGCCTCTTGCGTCACCCAAGGCGCACGCGACACCTCCACATTCAGGGCATAGAGAGGAAACAAGATCGCGCGCGCCGACACCGGCGCCGCCATGACCGTTCGAAACCGATCAGGATCGCCCTGCTCGACAATCCGCGCGCAGGGAATGACCATCTCTGGCAGGCTCATTCCGGAGCCACGATCAACAGCGCATAGGCAATCTCATCCCGGGCGGCATGCCACAGGTCAATCTCGCGCTGGCATTCGGCCACGGCTTCCGCGATCACCGGATCGGTGTTGGTCGCCCGCAAATGGTCAATCCGCGTCTGCATCGGATTATAGTAGGCGAGCCAAGGCGCACCGACGATCATACGATGATCCAACACGCGGTAACCAGCGGCGGAAACACGCGCCTCTATCCCGGCAAGGTCGGTGATCTGCGGATACTCTTCCCAGAACGCAGCGGCATCGGCCGACAAAGGCCCCAAAGCAACCGGTTCGGAAAAGGCGACATGCCCACCAGGTTTCAACGCATCACGCCACAGGGTCAGTCCTTCGGTCACGCCCAGAAAATACAGCGCCCCGGCACACCAGATCAGGTCATAGGTCCCACCCGGCTCGGCCATGCTGCCAAGCTCAACGCGCACACGGTCCCCGAACGGCGCAAGACGCGCTTGTGCATGGGCTACAAACGGCTCTGTCGTATCAACCGCCCTGATCCGCGCCTCGGGCAAAGCCTGCGCCAAGGTGACAGTGTCGCCCCCCGTCGCGCAGCCCGCGTCAAACACATCAACCGCGCCAGAGAGGCCAATACGGTCCAAAGCCCAATGCACATCCTCTGGCGCACCCGGCCCCTCGCGGGGCAGGTCATTATGGACCTCCAAAAAAGCAGTCCACTGCTCAGGCGTCATTCCGCACCATCCTGCACCAGTTTCCACCGGATCGCATCCAACAGCGCCTCGAACGACGCGTCCACGATGTTGGCCGACACGCCCACGGTGGACCAGCGCCGTCCCTGCCCGTCCTCGCTGTCGATGATGACACGGGTCACCGCCTCGGTCCCTCCTTGCGTGATCCGCACCTTGAAGTCGACCAGGCGTATATCCTCGACATTCTTCTGATATCGGCCCAGATCCTTCGCCAGCGCCTTGGCCAGCGCGTTGACCGGGCCACGGTCGGTGCCCAGCTCGTCCATGGATTCGGACACGGACAGCATCTTTTTGCCATCGACCTTCACCACAACAACCGCTTCGGACAAGGACACCATCTGGTCCCGCTTGTTCTTGCGGCGCTCAATGGTCACGCGGTAGCGCTTGACCTCGAAGAACTCCGGCAACAGGCCCAACTCGTCCCGCGCCAACAACTCGAACGACGCCTGCGCGGTGTCATAGGAATACCCGGCATCCTCGCGTGTCTTGATCCGATCCAGAATGCGCGGCAAGGCCGAGTCCTTCGCAGGCACCTCCAGCCCCATCTCGGCCAGACGCTTGCGCAGGTTCGACTGCCCCGCCTGGTTCGACATCGGAATGATGCGCGCATTGCCCACCGTGTCTGGTGCCACATGCTCATAGGTGGTCGGATCCTTCAGGATGGCCGACGCGTGCAGCCCGGCCTTGTGCGCAAAGGCAGACGCCCCGACAAAGGCCGCCTGCTTCTGCGGTACCCGGTTCAGAATGTCGTCGAGCATCCGGCTCGTCCGCGTCAGCCCCGCCAGTGCGTCCTTCGACACACCCGTCTCGAACTGACTGGCATAGGGCTCTTTCAACAGCAGGATCGGGATGATCGACGTCAGGTTCGCATTCCCGCACCGTTCGCCCAGCCCGTTCAACGTGCCTTGGATCTGCCGCGCACCCGCATCGACGGCGGCCAAAGACCCAGCCACCGCATTCTCGGTGTCATTGTGGGTGTGAATGCCCAAACGGTCTCCATCAATGCCCGAGGCAATCACCGCCTTGGTGATGGCATGGATGTCATGCGGCAACGTCCCGCCATTGGTGTCACAAAGCGCAATCCACCGCGCCCCTGCGTCATAGGCCGCGTGGATCGCCTCAAGCGCATAGTCCGGGTTGCTCTTGTAGCCATCAAAGAAGTGCTCGGCATCAAAGATCGCCTCGCGCCCGTTGGCGACCAAATGTGCAAAGGTCTGTGCGATGTTGTCCGTATTCTCAGCCAGAGAGATACCAAGGGCCTTTTCAACGTGGAAATCATGGGTCTTGCCGACCAGACAGACGGCTTGCGTACCGGCATTCAGGACGGCGGCGAGGACATCATCATTCTCCGCACTGATCCCGGCCCGCTTGGTCATGCCAAAGGCGGTAAAGGTCGCGCGGGTCTCGGGCGCGTCTTCGAAAAACGCACTGTCGGTCGGGTTGGCACCCGGCCAGCCGCCTTCGATGTAGTCGATGCCAAGACTGTCCAGCGCTTGCGCGATCTGGTGCTTTTCAGGGGTCGAGAACTGCACGCCTTGGGTCTGCTGCCCGTCGCGCAAGGTTGTGTCAAACAGGCAGAGGCGCTCCTTGGTCACAACACGTCCCCAATCTTCTTTGTTCCGGCCGTGGCGCGAGCGTCACGGCCAGCCCCCGACCGCCCCCCCGGGCGGGGGCTACACCCCCACCCGCGGTCGAGGGCTGGCCTTTGTTCAGCGTAACTCATAGGAGGCCCTCCAGTTTTGAGGGATCGAAGTTGGGACCCGGCAACAAATCAACACTGTCTTTTGTCATCCGCACCTCAACTCCTGCAGCAAGCAGACCTGACTTCAGTCGATCCACAATCGCAAAGTCTTTTGTTTCCATAGCAGCACGGCGCGATGCCTTGAGCGCATCAACATAGTCCATGAAGTCAAACCCCTTCGGAACGGCCCATTCGGGGGCTTCATCACCCATCAGCCCAAGAAATTGCAGACTATGACGCAAAGCGGTGAAGTCCTCGGCCAATGAAAGCTGATGCAACTCGGCAATGGCACCTGCCGTGTTGAGGTCATCGCTCAAAGCGTTCGTCACGCCGAAATAGGGTTCGCCAGTACCAACAGCCTGTATGGCTTGCGCATACCATTTGCGCAGGATTTTCTCCGCCTCAGCCCGTTTCTTCTCGGTCCAGTCCATCGGCTTACGATAATGCGTGGACAGCATCACAAACCGGATCACCTCCCCGGGAACGCCCTGATCCAAAAGGTCCCGCACGGTAAAGAAGTTGCCCAAGGACTTGGACATCTTCTTGCCCTCGACCTGCAACATCTCGTTGTGCATCCAAAATCGGGCAAACCCATGGCCAGCGCATTTCGACTGGGCAATCTCGTTCTCATGGTGCGGAAACTGCAAGTCGTTGCCACCACCGTGAATATCGAACGTATCACCCAGCAAATCATAGGCCATGGCCGAGCATTCGATGTGCCACCCGGGCCGCCCTCGCCCCCAAGGACTGTCCCAGCCGGGCAAGTCATCATCCGACGGCTTCCACAGCACGAAATCCATCGGGTCTTCCTTGTAGGGCGCGATCTCAACCCGCGCACCTGCGATCATGTCGTCAACGGAACGACCCGACAGCGCGCCATACTTGTCATACTCACGCACCCGAAACAGCACATGACCGTCCTTGGCATAGGCAAAGCCCTTGCCGATCAGATCCTCGATCATTGCGACCATCTGCACGATGTATTGGGTCGCCCGCGGCTCTTGCGAAGGGCGCAAAGCCCCCAACGCATCCATATCTGCGTGATACCAGCCGATGGTCTCGTCTGACCGCTCGGCGACCAGCTCTTCCAGCGTACCATCCGCACCCGCTTCTTTGCGGGCTAAGGCCGTAGCGTTGATCTTGTCGTCCACATCTGTGAAGTTCCGAACGTAAGTCACTGCATCTTCGCCACAAACATGGCGCAGCAGTCGGAACAGGACATCAAACACAAGCACGGGCCGCGCATTGCCCAGATGCGCCCGATCATAGACCGTGGGGCCGCAGACATACATGCGCACATTGTCAGGATCGAGGGGCTCAAACACCTCTTTCCGGCGGGTCGCAGTGTTGTAAAGCTGGATCGTCATGGCATGGTCTCGCAAGGCATGAGTGTGGGCGCAGGGTTGGCGCGGGCCTAGCAATTCTGATCTGTCATGGAAACAAAGAACCGGCCCGCTGAAGAAATCAGCAGATAATGCAGCAAATGATGCAGGTGTTCCGGGTCATAAACTGTCACTAGCGCGCACGCCCGACGCCGGTCAACCCTTGTTTCGGCACGCAGGCGCCCCCACACTCGCGAAATGACACTCGAAAACGCAAACCGTATCTGCAGCGCCCTGCCCGGCGCGTGGTATCACTCCAGCGCAGATGGCGGGCTTGAGGCCTGGAAAGTCGGTGACAAGATGTTCGCCTGCTACGGCCACGCGCTTGACGGGATTTCGGTCAAGACAGCCGACCCCGAAAGCGCCCAGTTCCTGATCGAAATTGGTGCCGCCGAAAAAGCCAAGTACTTCCATCGCTCATGGGTCCGCATCCCTTTTGATCACCCCGGCGTGTACGCGCTAAAGGACCGCATCCACACCTCCTACGGCATCATCCGCAAAAGCCTTCCCAAAAAGGCCCAAGCCGAACTCGCCGCATGGCAGGACGACACCTGATCCTCCTTCATCTTGCCAAGTAAACTTCGGGGGTCTGGGGGCTGGCCCCCAGTCCATGTGTTGACATCCCCCGCCCCCTCTGCCCCCTTGGCGCCACCACCGCCAAGGAGCCAAACATGAACCTGTCCCAACGCATGCAAACCCTCACCGGCGGCGGTTCAGACGGTTGGGACGTGTTCATCAAGGCACGCAAAATGATCGCCGAGGGCACGCCAGTCACAGAGCTGACCATCGGCGAACACGACATCCGCACGGCAGCTTCGATCCTGCAGGATATGCACAAAAGCGCGCTTGGCGGGCATACCGGCTACGCCATGGTCCCAGGCACGGACACGCTGCGCGACACGGTGGCAAAACGCACCAGCGAACGGACAGGTGTCCCCACAACCCGCGACAACGTACTGATCACACCGGGTGGGCAGTCGGCCCTCTTTGCCGCCCACGCAGCAGCCTGCGACCCGGGCGACACGGCGCTCTACCTTGATCCGTACTATGCGACCTATCCCGGCACGATCCGCGGGGTCTCCGCCATCCCGCACGCGATCCAGACCCGAGCCGAGGACGCCTTCCAGCCCCGCGCTTCAGACATCGCCGCGCACGCCCAAACTGCCAAAAGCCTGCTGATCAACTCGCCCAACAACCCAACGGGCACGGTCTATTCCCGCGACACGCTTACCGGCATCGCGCAGATGTGCATGGATAGCGACCTGTGGCTGATCTCGGACGAAGTCTATGACACGCAGGTCTGGGAGGGCGAACATATCTCACCCCGGTCTCTGTCCGACATGGCAGAACGCACACTGGTTGTCGGGTCCATGTCAAAAAGCCACGCCATGACGGGGTCGCGCTGCGGCTGGGTGATCGGACCGGAAGAGGTGATTGCGCACCTGATCACGTTTGCGACGCACACAACCTATGGCGTGCCCGGGTTCATCCAGGACGCCTCGGTCTTCGCACTAGATCAGGGCCCGAACTTCGAAGCCGAGATTGCCGCACCGTTCAAACGCCGTCGCGCCATCGCAAAACGGGTATTGTCAGGCCAGAACACTATTGGCCTGATCCCGGCACAAGGGGCCATGTATCTGATGCTGGATATCCGCGCGACGGGAATGACCGGGGACGACTTCGCTAACGCCCTTTTGGACGAACACCACGTAGCTGTCATGCCCGGCGAAAGCTTTGGACAAGCCGCCGCCGGTCACGTTCGGGTCGCCATGACAATCGACGACGCCGACTTTGAACAGGCACTGCGCACGCTTACGGCATTTGCCGAAGCGCGCGCAGCCTGAGATCAGAAGCGAATCGAACCGCGTACGGTCAGCGTCGTGGCATCCGCATCGACGCCCGAGCCGTCGATATCGTCAAAGCTGTGCTCCAAAAGCTCGGCCCCGACAGTGTAACGGTCGTTGATTTGGTAGGCCACGCCGATACCGTAAAACTCGCCGGTCTCAGAACCGATCGACGTGTCCAAATCAGCAACACCAGCTGTGAAATACCCCAGCGTGCGACCGAAGTCGTAACCAGCCTGCAGCTTCAACCGGGCGACACTGTCAACATCCGCAGCGCCGTTCAGGTCAATGTCGGTGAAGTCATAGTCAAGCTCGCCACCCAGGACGAAGGTCCCGAAATCGTAGCGATACCCGACATGCGCACCGTAAAGAATGTCGTCACCATCCGCATCGCCAGATCCATCGACATCGCCATAACCCAACTGCAAACCGGCATAACCACCCGTCCAGTCGCCGCCAAACGTCTGTACCGGCGCGGGAGGCGGGGGTACAGGCGCCACAGGTTCAGGTGCTGGGGGCTCAAGGCTGCCAGCCAGAGCCGGGCTTGCCAGGGCCGTTGCCAACCCAATCGCAAAAATGCGCGTCTTCATAAGTCTGCTCCTTTTTTCGTGGCACAGCGCGATCACGCGCCGCCCCGTACACAACTGTGCATGACGCGGCACAGTTCCAGTCCTCACCGCTCACAGTGCAATGACTGCGCATCAGACCGCCCAAATCCGCGCAAAGTGGCAGCAATAAGCCGCGTGCACAGTGTCGCAAACAGACAAGACAGGCGGCGTTTCGCACGCCAGCGTGACGAAGAGTGACATGTTGAAACAAAGGTGACGGAGGAGTCGCACACCGTGCAGGGCACCTTTAGCAAGATTTCACTGGTGGCACGCACCATCGGGGCCGAACGCGGCAGGGCGGCGCGTGGGCGACCCGTATCGTTGTGATCTGACCTCACTCGATACCTCGCCACTTACCCACGGACCATGCAAATGAACGACCAATCTCCCTCTCGCTCTGGCGGCCGGGCCGCACGCCGCGCTGCGCGCGCCACCGCCCTCCCCGACCACCTGCGCCCTGTGCGCCCCGGCCTTGAGGGCGGCCGCTACAATCCACTGACCGACGCAGAGGTTCAGCGCATCCACACGGCTGCACTGGACGCTCTCGAAACTATCGGTCTCGCCGACGCTCCACCGTCAGGCGTGGAGTACCTGACCAATGCGGGCGCGATCCTGGGCGAAGATGGGCGCATTCGTTTCCCTCGCGCACTTGTCGAAGACACCATTGCGCGCGCGAACAGATCCATCACACTATGCAGCCGCGACGGCAAGCACGACCTCGACCTCAGCGGCTCCCGCGTCCACTACGGCACGGCGGGTGCGGCTGTGCATATGGTCGATATTGACGGACGGAACTACCGCGACAGCACAGTGCAGGACCTGCACGACGCGGCGCGTATATGCGATGTGCTCGACAACATTCACTTCTGTCAGCGGCCGATGATTTGCCGTGACATCCCCGACACGGTCGAGATGGAGTACAACTCGGTCTATGCTTGCGTATCGGGCACAACCAAACACATCGGGACCAGCTTTTCCGAACCGCATTGCGTGGCTCCGGCGGTCGAGATGCTGCACATGATTGCAGGCGGGGAGGACGCCTGGCGCGCCCGGCCCTTTGTCTCCAATACAAACTGCTTTGTCGTGCCACCGATGAAATTCGCCTCTGAAAGCTGCCAGGTGATGGAGGCGTGCATAAAAGCCGGGATGCCGGTCCTGCTTTTGTCGGCGGGCATGAGCGGAGCCACCGCCCCCTCGACCATTGCAGGCGCCATTGTGCAAGCCGTGGCCGAGTGCCTCGCGGGCCTCGTCTATGTCAACGCCGTCAGACCGGGCGCACCTGCCATCTTCGGCACATGGCCCTTCGGCCTTGATCTGCGCACCGGGGCAATGTCGATCGGCTCAGGCGAGCAAGCCTTGTTGACAGCAGGCTGCGCACAGATGCACCGGTTCTACGATCTGCCGGGCGGCGCTGCTGCCGGTGCGTCGGACAGCAAGCTGCCGGACATGCAGGCGGGATGGGAACAGATGTGTTCCAATGTCATGGCGGGGCTGTCGGGGCTGAACATGGTCTACGAGGCCGCAGGCATGCATGCATCGCTTCTGGGGTTCTGCCACGAAAGCCTGATCCTGGGCGACGACATCATCGGTCAGGCCCTGCGCTGCACACGCGGGATCGAAGTGACGGATGAAACGCTGGCCCTGGACCAGATGGCGCAGGTGTGCATGGAAGGCCCAGGTCACTACCTTGGGACCGAACAGACGCTGTCGCGCATGCAATCAGATTGCGTCTACCCGACATTCGGAGACCGCACCTCACCCAAGGAATGGGCCGAACTAGGCAAACCGGACCTCCTGGAGAAAGCGGCGGCGCGCAAGGCGGAAATTCTCGCCAGCCGTCCAGCGGCCGCACTCGAACCCGCGCTCGATGCAGATCTCCGCGACACATTCAAAATCCACCTGCCAGACGCCTGAACCAGAATAAGGAGGGACCACCCGGTCAGAACGGTCCCTCTTCCCTGTTTCAAAAAAATCCGCCCCGAAGGGCCCGTCGGCCAAGCAGCCGATGCGTGGCAGGCCGAGGGCTCAGGCCTCCACATACCCAGCAAATGGCGTCGCGCAGCGTCCTTTGGATCACCGTGCGTTGCGTTAACCTCCGCTCCTCCGCCCGTTGGGGGTGTACAGGGGGTGTACGGATGCTGCATGGGGGGTGACACCCTGTCACCGGCCTTCATCTTCATGAAAACAAGGTGAATCCACGGGCGAATCCGCCCCTGTTACACCTCAAACAAAAATGAGGCCCGGCCCCTGGGGGGAGACCGGACCTCACACCCCCACCCTTCACCACGCGGACAATGACACGCGGTAAAAGTCGGGTGTACGGGTTAGCCGTCCGTGGGTGGCATAAGGCCGGCTTCTTGGGCTGCGGCGACTTCATCTGCATCCAGCGCGCCATCGGCGTTCAGGTCCATCGCGGTGAAAACATCGGATGTTACGTCGGGAAAGCTTGCTTGCACTTCGTCGATGGTCAGCACGCCATCCCCATTCGTATCAAGATCCGCTGCGCCCTGGGCCACTGCAAAGGCCGGGATAGTGAGCGCTGCTACGAAAGTCAGAGAAGCAATCTTGGTCATTGGTGAACTCCTATCGAGTTTGGTTGTTTGAGGGGCCTGTTTCCGGCGCCCTTGATGTACATGAGCACAAATTTCAGGACTGCACCCCCCTCGAGATCGCCACCCCTGCAACCGCGCAAGCGCCTGCCGATCCGGGCAATTGGCATGCGCGGCGTGCTGCCCAAAAAGAGGGCGCAGCGGGGATCGGCGAAAACCCCCGGGCTATTCAAGCGGTATGAGAAAGCCCAGCTTCGCAGCCATGACTCACCCCATCAGTCCCCGCGGCCTCGTACCACTTATCCCCCTGTTGACGCGGCGCGCGCTCAAGCTGGCGGGCAACCGCGCCGAGGCCGAAGACCTCGTGCAGGACACGTTGCTCGCCCTGTGCCAACGGCTGCGCGACGGCCATCCCATCGACGACTTGTCCGCCTACGCAATGCACACGCTGTCAAACCGTGCGCGGCGCGGGTTGAGACTGCAGACCACGGACAAGCTGAAGGATGATCACGCGCTGACAGAACCAGATGCCCTGCTGCGACTGGATTGTGCAGACACCCTTGCCGCGATCACAAAGCTGCCCAAACCACAGCGCCAGTTGATGGAACTCGTCGTTACCGGAGAAACCTCACCCCGCGCACTTGCAAACAGCACGGACCTGCCTCTTGGCACGGTTATGTCGCGTCTCGCCCGCGCCCGCGCAAAACTACGGCTTGTCCTGACCGAGTAAGAACAGAAGCGGTCGCCCCTCCGCAGGGGCGGTGGGTGGGCGAATTTGCGCAGCAAAGAGAGCACCAACCGCATCAAAAGAAAAAAGGGGGACCAAAAGGCCCCCCTGTGAGTTTCGCCGTTCAGGCTCAATATGTTAACCGCCCGGTACTTTTCTGCCTGCGGCCTGAACGTCGTTAGGGGCGAGCGCACCCGCCCCGTGTAAAGGTGGGGGGACAAAGTACCGCCCCACCCTATTCCATCTTCGTCGGGAGCCAGACCGGTCCAGCCGGCCCGGCCCCCTCGCGCCCCTTCCCCGGGGTGCGTAACTCTTAGCTACACCCGGACGTGCCGCCGCAGGTGTTGCACTTCATGCAAGTGCCGTTGCGCACCAGCGTGTAGTTGCCGCATTCGCCACATGCCTCGCCTTCGTAGCCCTGCATCTTGGCCTTGGTGCGGGCGTCCATGGTCGTGGTTGCCGCCGTCACAGTCGTGGTCGACACCGATGCCGCACCGTTCACAGCCACCTCGGGCACCAGCGTCTGCAATGCGACTTCTGCGTCCACCGTGACCCCTTCAGCCATGCCGCCCTGCAGCACCACCAGATCCTGGGGCAAACGCTTGCGCAGATAGCCGGTCGAGCTGATTTGTTTCAGCACTTCCAAGGACTTCGATGCTGCCGTCTCAGACAGTTCCGAAACGTTGGACACGCCCTCTTCCTCGCCCCGACCGATATCGTCGAACGTGGCCCCTTCGGGTTTCACATGCGCCAAATCCGTGCGGTCAAGGTAGGACACAGCCAGTTCACGGAACACGTAGTCAAGGATCGACGTCGCGTTCTTGATGCTATCATTGCCCTGGACCATACCTGCGGGTTCGAACTTGGTGAAAGTGAAGGCGTCCACGAACTCTTCGAGCGGCACACCGTATTGCAGGCCCACGGACACGGCGATGGCAAAGTTGTTCATCATCGCACGGAAGCCAGCGCCTTCCTTGTGCATGTCGATGAAGATCTCGCCCAGATTGCCGTCCTCATACTCGCCCGTCCGAAGGTAGACTTTGTGGCCCCCAACGATGGCCTTCTGAGTGTAGCCCTTGCGGCGCTGAGGCATCTTTTCGCGATGAGATTTCACAATCTCTTTCACGATGATCTTCTCAACAATCTTTTCGGCCAGCACGGCGGCCTTTTCGGCGGGTGCACCGCTTTCCAGCACCTCTTGGGCGTCCTCGTCATCCTCGACCAGCGCAGCCGCCAAAGGCTGCGAGAGTTTGGAGCCATCACGGTAGAGCGCGTTCGCCTTCACACCCAATGACCAAGACAGCTCATAAGCACGCTGGCAGTCTTCGATGGTGGCATCGTTCGGCATGTTAATGGTTTTGGAAATCGCACCTGAGATAAAGCTCTGTGCAGCGGCCATCATCGTGATGTGGCTGTCCACGCTCAGGAAACGCTTGCCCTTCTTGCCACACGGGTTGGCGCAGTCGAAGATATGGTAATGCTCTTCTTTGAGGTGCGGAGCGTCTTCCAGCGTCATCGTTCCGCAGACGTGATCGTTCGCAGCGTCGATATCGGCCTTAGAGAAGCCCAGCGACTTCAGCAGGTCAAAGGTTGGGTCGTTCAGCTTTTCGGCCGGAATGCCCAGCACGCCTGTGCAGAACTCTTCGCCGAGCGTCCACTGGTTGAACACGAACCGGATGTCGAAGGCACTTTCCAGCGCCGCATCCACTTTCGCCAACTCGTTGGCACCAAAGCCATGCCCAGTCAGTGTCGTGTGGTTGATCGCAGGCGCATTACCGATGGAGCCATGGCCCACCGCGTAGCTGATGATCTCTTCGATCTGAGCCGAGCCGTAGCCGAGGTTTTCGAGCGCCGCAGGCACCGAACGGTTGATGATCTTGAAGTAACCACCACCGGCAAGCTTCTTGAACTTCACCAGGGCAAAGTCAGGCTCAATCCCGGTTGTATCGCAGTCCATGACCAGGCCAATCGTGCCGGTCGGTGCGATCACAGTGGATTGCGCGTTGCGGTAACCGTTCTTCTCGCCCAGTTTCAGCGCTTCGTCCCATGCACCCATGGCGACGTCGATCAGACGTGGATCTGGGCAGTTGGCGTGGTCCAGAGCGACCGGTTTGACCGCCAGTTCCTCATAACCTTCGGTCGCACCATAGGCCGCGTTGCGGTGATTGCGCATGACCCGCAGCATGTGGTCGGCGTTCTTCTTGTAGCCCGGGAACGGACCCAACTCACCCGCCATCTCGGCAGATGTGGCATAGGACACGCCGGTCATGATGGCAGTCAGGGCACCACAAAGCGCGCGGCCTTCGTCGCTGTCATAGCCGTGGCCCATGTTCATCAGCAGTCCGCCGATGTTTGCATAGCCAAGACCCAAGGTACGGAAGTCATATGAGCGCTGCGCGATTTCCTTCGACGGGAACTGCGCCATCATCACGCTGATTTCCAGTGTCACAGTCCAAAGGCGGGAGGCATGCATGTAGTCCTCGACCTGAAACTGCCCGTCCTTGAGGAAGGTCAGCAGGTTCATCGACGCGAGGTTACATGCAGTGTCGTCGAGGAACATGTATTCCGAACACGGGTTCGAGCCACGGATTTGCCCGTCTTCGGGGCATGTGTGCCAGTCGTTGACAGTGTCGTGGTACTGAATGCCCGGATCGGCACAGGCCCATGCGGCATGGCCCACTTGTTCCCACAATTCGCGTGCCTTTACCGTCTTGGTGACCGATCCATCGACACGGCTGATCAATTCCCAATCAGCGTCCTTTTCGACCGCAGTGAGGAAGGCGTTGGTCACGCGGATCGAGTTGTTCGAGTTTTGGCCCGAGACTGAGCTATACGCTTCAGAATCCCAGTCGGTGTCGTAGGTCGGGAACTCGATGGACGTATGCCCCTGACGAGCGTAGTCCAACACGCGCTTGATGTAGGTTTCAGGGATTGCAACCCTCTTGGCCGCTTTCACTGCATCCTTCAACGCGTTGTTTTTCTTGGGATCGTAAGCGTCCGCTTCCGCACCATCCCAGGTACCAATGGCTTCAAAGATGCCGTTCAGCTTTTCCTCGTGCATCTTGGAGCCTGCGACGATGGACGCCACTTTCTGCTCTTCGATGACCTTCCAGTTGATGAAGTCCTGAATATCGGGGTGGTCTGCATCCACGATCACCATCTTGGCTGCGCGCCGAGTGGTGCCGCCCGACTTGATGGCCCCAGCTGCGCGGTCACCGATTTTCAGAAAGCCCATAAGACCCGACGACTTGCCGCCGCCCGACAGGCTTTCACCCGCAGCGCGCAGGCTGGAAAAGTTGGTGCCGGTGCCGGAGCCGTATTTGAACAGCCGCGCTTCGCGCACCCACAGGTCCATGATACCGCCATCATTCACCAGATCGTCGGCGACAGACTGAATGAAGCAAGCATGCGGCTGCGGATGTTCATAGGAAGACTTGGATTTGGTCAGCTTGCCGGTCTTGTAGTCGACATAGTGGTGTCCTTGCGCGGGACCATCAATGCCATACGCCCAATGCAGGCCGGTGTTGAACCACTGGGGAGAGTTCGGTGCAGCGCGTTGCGTCGCCAGCATGTGACGCATTTCGTCGTAATAGGCGCGCGCATCTTCTTCGGTCGAGAAGTAGCCACCCTTCCAACCCCAATAGGCCCAGGCGCCTGCCAGACGGTCAAATACTTGCTTGGAGGACGTTTCACCGCCCATTTCGGCGCCGTCAGCCGCTTCGGACCGCCAAAGGAACTCGGGAACGTCCTTTTCTTCGACCTTCTGCAGTTTGGAAGGCACGCTAGCCTTGCGGAAATACTTCTGCGCGATGACGTCGCTGGCAACCTGGCTCCAGCTGCCCGGCACTTCCACCTCGTCCAAGCGGAACACGACGGTTCCATCAGGATTGCGGATCTCGGACGCGGTCGTCACGAAATCAAGAGCCGCATATGCGTCCTGACCGGCTTTGGTGAACTGTCTTTCAATCTTCATCGCGCTGCCTCATTCCCAGCTGGTGTTCCGAAAGGTGCGCCTGACGTTGCAGGGCCCCGTTGTTAATGCCGGCACAAATTCACTGAACCACCCGCCAGACCCGGATACGTGTCTGCGAAATCCCCTAGTATGGCGGTGTCCCCTATCCCTCGTGCCCGGCGGTTCACTCATAGCGTTGACCACTAAATGTTGTGGTGAACCACCCGGCCCACACAAACTGACGTATAGGGAGGGTTCACGTCAACGACATTTTAAAAGTTTTTTGACATCTTTTTCCTTGACCGTCGGAGGCAATTTTGCGCGACGGCGTTGCACGCGATTCACTTCGTTAATACCTCGGTGTTTCGGCAAAATTTCGTCCACGGCATCCATCCGGAAAACGCAAACCAATCTCGCTACTTAATCCAAGCTGTGGATGCTTCACGTTAAGTTATCCACAGTTAACGTCCGCAAAGGCAGAAAGGTTTTGCCGCGCTGCGGAAAATATGATGAGGTCTGCATATCCCCAAACAGAGGCACGGAAATGCGACCCCTGATAGCCTGTTTCGCGGTCGCCCTATGCGCCTGCGCACCACAATATGTAGAAACCGTGGTGACTGACGAACAAGATCTGCCTGTGCGGCGAGCCTCGTTCACGGCGAATCCAGAAACTCTTGATGAAGCTATGCGCGCCTCATGCGCTGCACCCGGCGATGAGCTGCGTGAAGTGTCCGGCTCAGTCATTCAATGCAGGATTCTGCCGCCGCCGGATTTTGCCGCTTTTTTGGTACTGCGGTATGATGGTGCCTTAGAAGCACCCGCGCTCGTGCTGCAAAAGGAAACAGACCAGAAGGACGAGACCTACACTGTGGGATTGTCTTTTTTTGCAGAAGTCACGCAAAAGTCCGGAAATCCACGCCGCATATACTTTAAGCTGCTTGGCCTCGACAAAATGATGGATCGGCTACTCATTTCGACCGGGGGGATGCCAGAGGATTTTTGAAATGGTCGGAGCGAGAGGATTCGAACCTCCGACCCCCTGTACCCAAAACAGGTGCGCTACCAGGCTGCGCCACGCTCCGACCGTGGCGCTGTCTTAGACGGGGCAAACGCAATTGAAAAGCCCAAAGCGTGCAATCAACAGGGCCAAACCGCGATATCTTGATCAAAGCTGGGGTGTCGCATCTGCGCCCCTTCCTGAATCCCCATCATGCGCGCAAGGCCCCCGTTGATTTCGAGGACATGAGTAAGGCCATCCCCCCCGGGAATAGGCGTCTCGTCCAGCGGGATCGCCTCGTGATGTATCTTGGTTACCGTTCCAGTCGGATCCACGAATAACAGATCAAGCGAGATCAGTGTGTTTCGCATCCAGAACGACAGCGGTTGCGGGCGGGGATAGATAAACAGCATCCCCTCGCTTGTTGGCATTGACGGTCTGTTCATCAGTCCAATGGCGCGCTCACGATTGGTATCTGCAATCTCAACGTTAAAGCGCGCCGAACCAAAATCACCACGGAGCCAAACAGTCGCATCATTGCACTTTGCTGCAACAACCTGCGCACATAGACAAAAAATCAGTACTGCAAATGCCCGATGCAACGAGCCGCGCATGATCAATCGCCCTTCTTGGTGAGCGCCGCTTCCCACGCCAACACTTCGGCCGCCATGTGACCGCGCTTTCCATCAATCACGCGCAACGCAAGCGCTTCGCCCGGCTGGAGGTCAGACAAACCGGAGCGGCGCAATACTTCGACGTGCAGGAACACGTCATCTGCACTGCCGAACACATTGGCAAATCCAAACCCCTTACCCTTGTCGAACCACTTGACGCGACCCGGTTGCAACGGCGCATCTGTCACATCGTGCTGGTCCATCTCAGCAAGATCGGTAAGGGAGGACGAATCCGTATGGTCTGGTGGTTTTATCGATATGACCTCGACAGCCTGCACGCCACGCTCCGTATGTTGGATACGCACGTTTACCTCGGCGCCATCCGCCACCGAAGACTGACCAAAGTTTCGCAACACATTTACATGCAGCAAAATGTCCGGACCACCTGAATTGGCCACGATAAAACCGAATCCCTTAACGGGATCGAACCACTTCACGGTCCCAGTGACCACATCCGTATCTTGAGTGTGTTGTGACACGACTTGTCTTTCTATGAGTGCATTATGCCGCATACCAAGACTTGCGCCATTTTCACCTCATAATTCAAGCATGAAATACTGTTTATAATTCAGTTATTTACATTTCACGCTACGTGAAATTCATGGGCTGAGCCGTGTCACTTGCCACGCAGAACCAGGTTTTTCACGCCTCCAGCAGAAGCGATCATGCAATCGGAACGCACCGTCAGCCCAAAATTCGATCTCAACCGGTGTGATCCTGTAGCCGCCCCAAAACGGTGGACGGGATGGATTGGTGCCCTGTTGCGCTGTGACCTTGGCGACCGTAGCCATCAGTGCGGCACGACTGTCCAGCGGCGCACTTTGGTCCGACGCCCATGCCCCAAGGCGTGATTTCAATGACCGGGACGCATAGTAGGCGTCGGCCTTCGCTCCCTCCTCTTTCTCGACAATACCGCGCACCCGCACTTGCCGCCGCAGCGACTTCCAATGCATCACAAAGGCGGCCTTGCCCGCCTGATCCAGCTCTGCCGCCTTCGCGCTGGTGTAATTTGTATAAAAGACAAAGGCGTCATCCTCGACATCCTTCAACAACACCATGCGGACATTGGGCAAGCCGTCAACGTCCACGGTGCTGAGCGCGATGGCATTCGGATCGTTCAGCTCCGCCTCTTCCGCCTCGGCCATCCATGCACGAACAATATCAAAAGGGTTCTCGCCAGCGAATTTGCCCGCTCGGTCTGCCATATCTGTCTCCTGTCGTGTTTTGAAACAGCTAGCCCTGCACGCAACCAGGTTCAACTGCCGCACCCTCTCTTGATGCGTGTTGGGCAATGGCATAAAGCTGGCCGCCAGACACAAAGCCAATAACGAGGGACGGGATGGGTAGCGACATGGCGAGCGATCTGATGACGGGCAAGCGAGGTCTGATCATGGGTCTCGCCAATGATAAATCCATCGCATGGGGTATTGCACGGACCCTCAGCGAGGCTGGGGCCGAACTTGCGTTTTCTTATCAAGGTGATGCACTCAAGAAGCGCGTCGATCCGCTGGCCGCTCAACTGGGCAGCGACATCGTGCTTCCTTGCGACGTGGGCGATGAGGCATCGATTGATGCCCTATTCGAAGCACTGAAAGAGCGTTGGGGCAAACTGGACTTCATCGTTCACGCCATCGGCTTCTCGGACAAGAATGAGTTGCGCGGCCGCTATGTTGACACAAGCCGCGGCAATTTCACGCTGACGATGGATATCTCAGTCTATTCATTCACCGCGGTAATGCAGCGGGCCGAAAAGATGATGACAGATGGGGGCAGCGCCCTGACCCTCACATACTACGGCGCTGAACAGGTCATGCCGCACTATAACGTCATGGGTGTCGCCAAGGCTGCACTTGAGGCGTCGGTCAAATATCTGGCCGAGGATCTGGGCAAGGACAACATCCGCGTCAATGCGATCAGCGCTGGACCGATCAAGACCCTTGCAGCCTCGGGCATCGGCGACTTCCGCTACATCATGAAGTGGAACGAGTACAACTCGCCCCTGCGGCGCAATGTGACCATCGATGATGTTGGCAAATCGGCGCTGTTCCTGCTCAGCGATCTGGGGTCTGGCACGACCGGCGAAAATCTTCACGTCGACGCGGGCTACCACGTGGTCGGCATGAAGGCGGTCGACGCGCCTGACATCGAAAAAGGGTAACGGATGAGCCTGACACTGGCAGAGCTTGTTGCCTTCAATACCATCCTGCTGGCTGCCTTGCTTTCACCCGGAGCAGCCATGTTGTTCATTACCAAGGCAACCGTGACAGGCGGCCGAGCCGCCGGGATTGCCACCGGCATTGGTCTTGGCACCGCGGCCGCGATGTGGACCCTCGCGGCATTGCTTGGACTTGAGGCTGTGTTCACGTTCTTTCCATGGACTTACACCGCGCTCAAGATCGGAGGGGCGCTGTACCTGATCTGGATTGCCATCCAAACGTGGCGACATTCGCGCGACCCGCTTGGGGATGCACCGAAACCGCGCGGGCAAGCGATCTTGTCCGGAATACTTTTGAATTTGGGCAACCCGAAATCGATGTTGTTTGCGGCGGCTGTGATCGTCGTTGTCTTTCCCAAAGGGCTCGCGGCGGCTGATATCGTGGTGATCGTCCTGAACCACTGGCTGCTTGAACTTGTGTTCTACACCCTTCTCGCCCTTGCTCTGAGCACGCCGCACATTCGACGCGGCTATGTCAGCCTCAAACCTGTTTTCGACCGCATCGCGGCTACACTGCTTGGCGCGCTTGGCCTGCGCCTGATCCTGGAGAAATAACCAATGGCAGACCGCCTCCCCCATGAAAAAGGGTTCCACATCAGCTGGGATCAAATCCACCGCGACAGCCGGGCGCTGGCGTGGCGCCTTGACGGGCAAGGACCGGACAACGGTGCCTGGCGCGCCGTGGTGGCGATTACGCGTGGCGGCATGGCACCGGCGATGATCGTCAGTCGCGAGTTGGATATCCGCACTGTGGATACGATCAGCGTCAAATCCTACCATCACCAAAGCCAGGGCGAAGTTGAAGTCCTGAAAGCACCTGACGCAAACCTGATGGGGGATGGCACAGGCATCCTTGTCATTGATGATCTGGTCGACTCTGGCCGCACCCTCGAAGTGGTGCGCGATCACTACCCAAAGGCGCATTTTGCCACTGTCTACGCCAAGCCCAAGGGCGAGCCGATGGTTGATACGTTCATAACCGGCGTCAGCCAGGACACATGGATATTTTTCCCATGGGACATGGCGCTGCAATATGTCGAACCATATCGCGGCACCGATTAATCTCCGTCATCTTGCCAGATAACTACCGCCGGAGACTCCGGTGCTTTCAAAACGAGCGACCTCATGACCCTGACGCGCACCGCATCCACATTCGCTCCTCCGGTGATGGAGGCGCGGCGCTGGATTGAAGGCGTCAATTTCCCTGAAGACCGTCCGCTGATCAACGTGAGCCAGGCCGCTCCGGTCGATCCTCCACCGGATGCCCTGCGCCAAGCCATGGCCGATGCGGCTCTCACCAAGGACGACGCGCATCTCTACGGTCCGGTTCTAGGCATGACGGCCCTGCGCGCCGGATTGTCTGACCAGATCAACCGGCACTATGACGCGCGCACGACGGCAGAAAACATCGCCATCACCTCCGGCTGCAATCAGGCCTTCGCCGCGGCAATCGCAACGCTGTGCGAGGAAGGGGATGAAGTTATCCTGCCAACCCCATGGTATTTCAATCACAAAATGTGGTTGGACATGAGCGGGGTTGCCTCCGTGCCGCTGCCTGTCGGGAACGGTATGTTGCCGGATGTCGCCGCAGCAGAGGCTTTGATCACAGACCGGACACGCGCCATCGCACTGGTCACGCCGAACAATCCGGCAGGTGTCGAATACCCCGACAAACTCGTGCTGGATTTCTTCGAATTGGCAAGGGCGCGCGGAATTGCCCTAATCGTCGACGAAACCTATCGCGACTTTGACAGCCGCAGCGGCGCGCCCCATACCCTTTTCCAGCAGGATGGCTGGGATGAGACGTTCATCCACCTCTATTCGTTCTCCAAGACATACCGATTGACCGGTCACCGGGTCGGCGCATTGGTCGCGTCCCCTGCGCGTTTGGCCGAGGCCGAGAAGTTCCTTGATACGGTTGCCATCTGTCCCGGCCAGATCGGGCAATACGCTGCCCTTTGGGGGCTTGAGAACCTTGCCAATTGGGTCGCCGGAGAACGGAACGAAATCCTTGTTCGGCGCAAGGCCATTACCGATGGGTTTTCTGTGTTGGCGGACAAAGGTTGGGAGCTTATGGGGTTGGGCGCCTATTTCGCCTACATGAAGCACCCGTTCGATATGTCGTCGGCCGAGCTTGCCCCGAAACTGGTGCAGGAGGCGGGCATCCTATGCCTACCCGGTACAATGTTCTGGCCCGACGATGCCGTCGAGGGACGCCAACAATTGCGCATTGCCTTCGCCAATCTCGACGCCAGCGGCATAAATGAACTCTACACAAGGCTGTCAGCCCTGACCCTTTGAATCCCACGCGCTCTTGCCCGTCTCCGGCAGTGCCGTTAGACATCCTCAACCGAAACGACACCCGTTAGAAGGCGCACATGGCCAAGAGCAAAACATCCATCTCGAAAATCGCCGTTTGGATCCTTCTGGGCCTTTTATTCGTCGGTCTCAGCCTCGGCTTCGGCCTTGATGGTCTGGGCGGTACGATCCGCACCGTGGGCAAGGTCGGCGACAGGCACATCGATGTGCAAACCTACGCCAATACGCTGCAGCGCGAAATGCAGGCGGTAGGGCAACAGACGGGCAGCCCACTGACCTTTGCCCGTGCACAAGCCATTGGACTGGACCAGGCCGTTCTGGCCCGTCTGGTCCGCGCCCGTGCGCTGGACCACGAAGCAGGTGAAATGGGCCTGAGCGTGGGTGACGAAACGATCCGAGATGAAATCCTGAACATTCCAGCGTTCCGTGGCCTTGATGGTTCGTTTGACCGCGACGCCTATCGCTTCACCTTGGATCAGCAAGGCACCAGCGAGTCGGAGTTCGAAAATCAACTGCGCGAGGAAGTGTCCCGCTCAATCCTGCAAGGTGCCATCGTTTCGGGTGTCAGCATGCCTGAAACATATGCCCGCACGCTCGTGTCCTTCCTTGGTGAAACCCGCGACTTCACATGGGTGCGTCTGGGTCAGGCCGACCTTGAAACGGCACTGCCCGCACCCTCGGACGAGGTGTTGCGCGCGTATTACGACGACAACCTTGACGACTACGAACTGCCCGAAACCAAGCGCATCACCTATGCAGCACTGCTGCCCGACATGATCCTGGACTCCATGGAGGTTGAGGAAAGCACGCTGCGCGCCGAATACGACGCGCGGGCGGATCAATACAACCAGCCCGAGCGGCGCCTCGTTGAACGTCTCGTCTATCTTGATGCAGATGCAGCTGAACGTGCTGCGGCGCAGCTCGAGGTGGACGGCACCACGTTCGAAGCACTGGTGACGGAACGCGGGTTGGAATTAGCTGATGTCGACATGGGCGACGTGAACCGGCTTCAACTGGACGCAGCGGGTGAAGCTGTTTTCAATGCCGAGGTCGGAGATGTCGTTGGCCCACTTCCCTCATCGCTTGGCCCGGCGCTGTTCCGTGTGAACGGGGTCCTTCCTGCTCAGACCACCAGCTTTGAGGACGCCGAACCACAACTGCGCCAGGAACTGGCGCTGGACGCCGCACGCCGGCAGGTCGCCGTTCTGGCCGAAGAGTTCGACAATCTGTTGGCCGGAGGTGCCACGCTCGAAGAATTGGATGCGGAAACAGATATGCAGCTGGGAACCATCGACTGGTTCCCGGTCATGGGCGAAGGCATTGCAGCCTACGATGGTTTCCGCGATGCGGCGGTGGAACTGACCCAAGACGACTTCCCCGAAATCGTCGAACTGGACGACGGTGGCATCGTCGCCATGCGGATGGACGAACTGCTGCCGCCACGCCCTGCCCCGTTTGAAGAAGCGAAGTTGAACGTTCAAGGGAACTGGGAAGCGGAGCAGACCGAAGCCCGCTTGACCAAAAAGGCCGAAGCCCTGCTGCCCGCGTTGGAAGCTGGCGAAAGCTTTGCCAGCCAATCCTTGGACTCCATCGTTGAAACCGATCTGGATCGCAGCGCGTTTGTGCAGGGCACGCCGCCCGCGTTCATGCCAGCCGTGTTCGAGATGGAGCCCGGCGACGTTGGCATCATCCCGGGCTATGGCGCTGTGCTGGTTGTGCGCCTCGACGCAATCAACGAAACCACTGACACACCGGAAGTTCAGGCGGAAACCGAAGCGCTCAGCGCCGAGATGGGTCAGCTCCTCGCCGGTGAAATCTTCAACATCTTTGGCGAAGATGTTGTGCTGCGCGCGGGAACGCAAATCAACCAGCAGGCCCTGGACGCCGTGCACGTGAACTTCCCCTGATGGCACTGGTTCCCGATTTCGACAGCTTTGCCGCAGCCTATGCGGAGGGCCAGAACCAAGTGGTTTACACCCGGCTGGCGGCAGATCTGGACACACCCGTGTCTCTCATGCTGAAGCTAACGGGTGCTCAGAAAGATGCCTTTGTACTTGAGTCCGTCACCGGAGGTGAGGTGCGCGGGCGATATTCGATCATCGGGATGAAACCGGACCTGATTTGGCGCTGCGATGGCGAAGCGTCCTCGATCAACCGCATGGCGCGTTACGACGCTGACGCGTTTGAACCGCTCGATGGCAATCCGCTTGATGCGCTGCGCGCCCTGATCGAGGAAAGCCGCATCGCCCTGCCCGACGATCTGCCGCAAGCTGCCGCCGGCCTGTTTGGCTATCTTGGCTACGACATGATCCGGCTGGTTGAACGCTTGCCAGACATAAACCCTGACCCGCTTGGCCTGCCCGATGCACTGATGCTGCGCCCGTCCGTCGTTGCCGTTCTTGATGGCGTGAAGGGTGAGGTCACAGTCGTCTCGCCTGCATGGGTGAGCGATGGCCAATCAGCCCGCGCCGCCTATGCACAGGCCGCAGAACGGGTAATGGACGCCGTCCGCGATCTTGAACGCGCTACGCCGGTTGAAACCCGTGATCTGGGGGATGCAAGCCCGCAAGCCGAACCGGTGTCGAACTTCACCAAGGATGCCTACAAGGCCGCCGTCGAAAAGGCGCGCGACTACATCAAGGCGGGCGATATCTTTCAGGTCGTACCGGCGCAGCGTTGGACGCAGGAGTTCCGGGAGCCACCCTTTGCGCTCTACCGGTCGCTCCGGCGCACTAACCCATCGCCCTTCATGTTTTACTTCAACTTCGGTGGGTTTCAGGTCGTCGGCGCAAGCCCCGAAATCCTGGTCCGTGTGTTCGGCAACGAGGTCACGATCCGCCCGATTGCAGGCACCCGTCCCCGCGGGGACACACCTGAAAAGGACAAGGAACTGGAAGCCGATCTGCTTGCCGACAAGAAAGAGCTGGCAGAGCACCTCATGCTGCTGGACCTCGGCCGCAACGACGTGGGCCGCGTGGCCAAGATTGGCACCGTGCGCCCCACCGAGGAATTCATCGTCGAACGCTACAGCCACGTGATGCACATCGTCTCGAACGTCGTGGGCGAACTGGCCGAGGGCAAAGACGCGCTTGACGCATTCTTTGCCGGGATGCCCGCTGGCACCGTATCTGGCGCACCCAAGGTAAGGGCGATGGAAATCATCGACGAATTGGAGCCGGAAAAGCGCGGAGTGTATGGCGGCGGCGTCGGCTATTTCAGTGCGGGTGGCGACATGGATATGTGCATCGCCTTGCGCACGGCCGTTGTTCAGGACCAGAAGCTCTACATCCAAGCTGGCGGCGGCGTTGTCTATGACAGCGATCCCGAGGCCGAATTCATGGAAACAGTGCACAAGTCTGGCGCCATCCGGCGTGCGGCAGCGGATGCTGCGCGCTTTGGCGGCGGCAATCAGTGACGCACAGACTGGCGTGGCAATGGGTCAGAGCTGATGCCGCGTGACGCGTTCGAGCTGGGCGGCACAAGTGTTGCAGCAGGCAGCCGCGCATCGGTAGCCCTGCCCGTTTCGGATTTGCCGGATCACACGCCGGTTTCCCTTCGGGTCGAGGTTTTGCACGGCAAACGCCCAGGCCCAACCATGTTCGTCAGCGCCGCTGTACATGGGGATGAGGTGATCGGGGTAGAAATTGTACGCCGTCTGCTCCGCACATCGCAGCTCGACAAATTGCGGGGGACTCTGCTGGTTGTTCCGATCGTAAATGCATTCGGCTTTCTGGCGCGATCCCGCTATCTGCCAGACCGCCGCGACCTGAACCGTTGTTTTCCCGGCAGTGCGAGCGGATCCCTTGGATCGCGCTTGGCCCACATCTTTCTGAATGATGTGGTTCTGCGCTGCGATTTCGGCATCGACCTGCATTCAGCAGCCGTTCATCGCACCAACCTGCCTCAAATTCGCATCACGCCTGGCGACCCGATCACCGCGAAAATGGCGCGCAGCTTTGGTGCACCTGTCATTCTGACGTCCTCCCTGCGCGAGGGATCATTGCGCGGCGAAGCGGCAGAGCGCGGGACACCCGTTTTGCTTTATGAAGCAGGTGAAGGTCTGCGGTTTGATGAGTTTTCTGTGCGCGCTGGCGTCGCGGGCATCCTCCGCGTCATGCGCGACCAGGACATGTTGGCCGCCAAGGGCATCGCACCCCCAAGGACGCCATCTTTGACCTGCAATGGCTCTACGTGGCTGCGCGCGCCATCCGGCGGTCTGCTGCGGACCTTTCGGGCAGAGGGCGACGTTGTCGACGAAAACGAGGTTCTGGCGGCTATTTCCGATCCATCCGGGTCGACGGAAACCGAGCTCGTTGCCCCGTCGCCCGGCATCCTGATCGGACGCGCCGTTTTACCGGTCGTGAACGAAGGGGACGCCGTCTTTCATCTTGCCGAGATCAGTCCCACGGCAGACGAAGACACGGTCGGGGCGATGACGGCCCAATTGGAAACCGACCCACTCTTTGACGAGGATGAGATTATCTGAGCGCTATTGCGGTTGTTCGGCAAGCAACTGCAGGACAGATGACACTGGCGCAAGCGCCACGCGCTCTGCCCTGTCTTGCAAGCCCCACAACAACAGGGCCGAGATTGTGTCCGGCCGCACCCGCCCCACCATGATCACACCGCCTTCTTGCCCCGCGCGGAACGCCGCCTGATCCAAAAAGCGCCGGATGACCGTCGGTGTCTGACCCGCGCTATCGAAGTCGCGGAACACCAGACCGGTCGGCACTCCGTCGCGCGCGGCCAGCTTTTGGGCAGTGTTCAATCCCTTGGATTGCAGGATCAATCCGTGACCGGATGCCAAGACAGCCGCAGCCACCTGGTCGGATGTGTCGCGTGTCTCTTGCAAGCCAGTGCCAGTCCCTTCCATTACCGCAACAGCTTCCGGCACGGCATCTATGGCCGCCGAAAGCGTCACCTCGGTATCAGAGGCCGTTGCACCCGCAGGCAGATCCAAAAGCGCCGCAACCTCGAACCCCTGTCCGCGGTACTCGGCGGCCCGCTCCGCTGCATCGGGCAGCGACGCCTTCACCGCGAATGTCAGCGGATAGGGAAAACTCTGCAAAGCAGCGAGGCCAACGCTGCCGCCGGTAAGATCTGCGCCCTCATCAATCAAGACAATGGACATCAAGGGCTTGTCTTCAGGGTTCTCGAAAGGCGCAGCATAAATCTGGATCGGAGGCCCATCTGCCGCTGCACCATTTGCCACCTCGTCCGTCTCTGCAAGCGGCTCCTCCGCACTGGGAGCGCGATCAACCAGGGACGTGGCAGGGCGCCCAATCGTGGGCCGTGCAATATCAGTCTCTGGATCCAGCGCCGAGGGAAGTGC
Source organism: uncultured Tateyamaria sp. (assembly GCF_947496075.1). Taxonomy (GTDB): domain Bacteria; phylum Pseudomonadota; class Alphaproteobacteria; order Rhodobacterales; family Rhodobacteraceae; genus Tateyamaria. The sequence goes on along the minus strand of NZ_CANMBJ010000002.1, from coordinate 975,050 downwards.
GGCAGACCGTTCAGGTGCTGTTTCTGGATCAGCTGGTGTATCGACCCGCTCGGGAACGTCCGGAGCCGGGGCAGCATCTGGCGCATCGGGCGCCGCAGCTTCGGCGGTTGGCGCGTCCGTGCCGTCAGGCGTTGTTGGCGCGTCTTCAGCGAATGCGCTTGGCGCATCCGGAACCTGCGGTGCAGGCGGTTGCGCGGGGTCTGTCGAAATGGACAATTCCGTCTCACCCACAGGCGCTTGTGGCGCTTCGCCCTGTGGGCTGGGCTGCACCGGTGCATCCGTGTCGATTGCGACAGTTGCACCTTCACCAACCTCGGCAGGATCAGCCAGCCCTTCTGCCTGACCGGTCTGTGGTACAGATGGTGTATCGGCACCCGCCGCTTCTGCGGCAGTCAGGTCATCGGCCTCCGGACTGTCGATTTGTGGCGCGTCACCATCCATGACCAGATCGGCATCGCCACGGGTCTGCGGCGTCTCGCCTGTGCCTTCCTGAGGTGCGTCAACACCCTGCGGTGCGCGCACGACTGCATCTGGCGCCGTCGGGCCGTCACTGGCAATAGACAAGGCCGCCGCGCCTGCAACGCTCACCACGCCACCCCAAAAAATGCCGCTCAGAAAACCCCGTGCCATATCTGACCTCTTTGCCTGTCCCGCTGTGACCTCGCTTTGCGATGTGCCACAGCCTGCTCTTCGTGCCTGTTCGAACACCCCCCGCCTCTTGACGCTGGCGGGCAAGCCTGAACATGTATGGCGCAACTATACCGGCCAACGCCCGCCCTTGGAACATCGAATACGCCCATGCTTCTGCTGATCGACAATTACGACAGTTTTACCTACAACCTCGTCCATTATTTGGGATCGTTGGGGGCGGATGTTCATGTCTACCGCAATGACGCCCTGAATGTGCAAGAAGCGATGGCACTCAAGCCCGAAGGCATCCTTCTGTCACCTGGTCCCGCGACGCCGGATCAGGCCGGTATCTGTCTTGCACTCACCGCAGCCGCTGCTGAAACACGCACCCCCCTTATGGGTGTATGCCTTGGTCACCAGACCATCGGGCAAGCCTTTGGCGGCAAGGTCGTGCGCGCGGACGAGATCGTTCATGGCAAGATGGGCACCATGCACCATGACAATCGCTCGGTGTTCAAAGGGTTGCCCAGCCCGTTCGAAGCAACCCGTTACCATTCGCTGATCGTCGACCGGGACAGCCTGCCGGATGAGCTGGAAATCACCGGCGCGCTCGAAGACGGCACGATCATGGGCCTTGCCCACAAGGAATTGCCGATCCACGGCGTGCAATTCCATCCGGAATCGATCCGCTCGGAACATGGGCACGCCATGCTCCAGAACTTCCTGGATCTGATGCCGGTGGCCGCATGAGTGACGCACTAAAACCGCTCATTGATGCAGCGGCAAACGGTCCCCTGACACGCGATCAGGCCGAATCTGCTTTCCAGATTCTCTTCGATGGCGAAGCAACGCCCAGCCAGATCGGCGGATTGCTCATGGCCTTGCGGACGCGCGGGGAAACCGTTGATGAATATGCGGCAGCAGCGGCTGTCATGCGTGCCAAGTGCAATGCGGTCAGGGCGCCTGAAGGGTCAATGGACATCGTAGGCACAGGTGGGGATGGCAAGGGGACCTTGAACATCTCGACAGCCACCGCATTCGTCGTGGCAGGCGCAGGCGTGACGGTCGCCAAACACGGCAACCGCAACCTCAGCTCCAAATCCGGGGCAGCGGATGCGCTGACCCAGATGGGAATCAACGTGATGGTCGGCCCCGATGTGGTCGAAAAAGCCATCAAGGGTGCTGGCATTGGCTTTATGATGGCCCCCATGCATCACCCCGCCATCGCCCATGTGATGCCGACGAGAGCAGAACTTGGCACGCGCACAATCTTCAACATCCTCGGACCGCTCACAAATCCCGCAGGCGTCAAACGGCAATTGACGGGCGCATTCTCGCGCGACCTGATCCGCCCCATGGCCGAAACACTGGGTCAGCTTGGTTCCGAAGCTGCATGGCTGGTGCACGGTTCGGATGGCACGGATGAACTGACGATCACAGGCGTGTCCTGGGTGTCCGGCCTGTCCGATGGCACAGTCACTGATTTTGAAGTGCACCCAGAAGAAGCTGGCCTGCCCACCCATCCGTTCGAGGCGATCGTAGGCGGCACGCCGGAAGAGAATGCCAAATCGTTCGCAGCCCTGCTGGACGGGGCGCCGGGCGCCTATCGCGACGCTGTCCTTCTGAATTCCGCAGCCGCACTCAAAGTTGCCGGCACCGTCACGGACTTGAAGGAAGGGACCGCACGCGCCGCGGAAAGCATCGACAGCGGCGCCGCACGCGACAAGATCAATATGGTCGCAAAGATCACGCAAGCGGGTTGATGCTCATTCACCCAGCCAGATAAACTCCGGAGAGCACGAGAGACTGCCCCTCGTCCCCACCGTCAGACAAAAAGCGCGCCAGATGACCGATACGATCCTCGACAAAATCAAAGCCTACAAACTTGAGGAAGTGGCGGCCGACAAGGCGTCCAAACCGCTCGAAGCCGTGGAAGCGGAGGCACGTGAAGCGTCCCCCGTGCGCCCGTTTGCAAATGCGCTGCAGGTTGCGAACCGCGAAGCCTATGGCCTGATTGCCGAGATCAAAAAAGCCAGCCCGTCCAAAGGCCTGATCCGGGCGGATTTTGATCCGGCGGAGCTCGCGAAAGCCTACGAAGACGGCGGCGCCACATGCCTATCGGTCCTGACGGATACCCCAAGTTTTCAGGGCGCCAAAGAGTTCCTGACACAAGCCCGCAACGCCTGCGCCCTGCCCGCTTTGCGCAAGGATTTCATGTACGACACCTATCAGGTGGCCGAAGCGCGCGCACTTGGGGCCGATTGCATCCTGATCATCATGGCATCAGTCAGTGATGCACAGGCCCACGAGCTGGAAGAAGCGGCGATGGAATGGGGCATGGACGTGCTGCTAGAAGTGCACGACGCGGAAGAGCTTGAGCGCGCTGCGGCTCTGAAAAGCCCGCTCATGGGCATCAACAACCGCAACCTCAAGACATTCGAGGTGACGCTCGACACCACTCGTACCCTGTCCAAACAGGTGCCAGCCGATCGGACCATCGTGGCCGAAAGCGGTCTCAACACACCGGCCGACCTCGCTGATCTTGCCATGTACGGTGCTCGAACCTTCCTGATTGGGGAAAGCCTGATGCGGCAGGACGACGTGGCCGCTGCCACGCGAACCTTGCTCGCCAACCCGCTCACTGCCGGAGGGGGGATGTAATGGCACTTACGCATTTCGACGATCAGGGTGCGGCCCACATGGTCGATGTGTCTGACAAGGATGTCACTGACCGCATCGCCGTGGCTGAAACATGGGTGAAGATGAAGCCGGAAACCTTTGATATCATTACCGAAGGACGCGCAAAAAAGGGTGATGTCATCGGGGTTGCACGTCTGGCCGGGATCATGGGGGCCAAGCGCACTGCTGACCTGATCCCGCTGTGCCATCCGCTGCCCATAACCAAAGTGTCCGTTGATCTGACCCCTGACGCCGCCCTGCCGGGTCTGCGTATCACGGCCACTGTGAAGACAACCGGCCAAACCGGTGTCGAGATGGAAGCGCTGACCGCCGCCTCCACCGCCGCTCTCACGGTCTACGACATGGCCAAGGCCGTCGACAAAGGCATGGAGATCGGCGGTCTGCGCGTCGTTCTGAAAGATGGCGGGAAGTCTGGGCGCTACGAGGCGACATGATCACCGTCACCCAAGCGCTGGAAAACCTGTTCGACCTTGCGGACGAAATGCCGACCGAACATGTGCCCCTTCTTGAAGCGGATGGTCGGGTGCTGGCTGAACCCGTCGCTTCGCAGCGCACCCAACCGCCCTTTGCCGCATCTTCAATGGATGGCTACGCGCTCAAGGCGGTCGAGGCAGATTTGCACGCGCAGTTCAAAGTGGTGGGTGAAGCCGCCGCTGGACATGGATGGAACGGGACCGTCGGCGCCGGTCAAGCCGTGCGCATCTTTACTGGCGCGCCAGTGCCCGATGGAGCGGATAAGGTTGTCATCCAGGAAGACGTCACACGCAGCGGCGATCTGATCACGATCACGGACGATCCCGGCACAAAAGACAACATCCGTCCCGCTGGCATCGACTTCTCTGAAGGGGACACGCTCGACGCCCCCCGCATCCTCGCCCCGGCCGACATTGCGCTTTTAGCGTCGATGAACGTGCCGCAAGTTGCCGTTCGGCGCGCACCGGTCGTGGCACTGATCGCAACAGGTGACGAGTTGGTTATGCCTGGCGAAGACCCCGGCCCGGATCAGATTATCGCATCGAACACGTTCGGCCTGGCTGCGATGCTTAGACGGCTTGGGGCGATACCCCGCCTATTGCCGATTGCACGTGACAGCGCCGCATCCCTGACAACCGTGTTCAGCCTGGCAAAGGGCGCTGATCTGATCGTCACCATTGGTGGCGCATCGGTCGGCGATCATGACCTGGTTGGCCATGTTGCAGGCGAGTTGGGTATGGAGCGCAGTTTCTACAAAGTCGCGATGCGCCCTGGCAAACCGCTGATGGCGGGACGACTGCACGGCACGCCCATGGTTGGCCTTCCGGGAAATCCAGTGTCCGCCATGGTGTGTGGTACTGTTTTTCTGGCTCCGATGATCCGCGCAATGCAAGGGTTGGGCCGGGCTCCCGCCACACGTCACCTGATGCCGCTCTCTGCGCCACTTGGCGCAAATGGCCCGCGCGAGCATTACATGCGCGGGCGGGTCCGGAATGGTGCCGTAGAAGATGCCGGGCTGCAGGACAGTTCATTGTTAAGTGTGCTGGCCAACGCAAATGCCCTTATCGTGCGCGCGCCAAATGATCCGCCCCGTAACGCCGGTGATCTGGTGGATGTGGTAGATTTGACCTGACCCGTTGACACAAAAGGGGAACGTCCGTAGAACAAACCCAAACAAAATGGGCTTGGAGGACGAACAGTGTTGACAAAGAAGCAGCTGGATCTGCTCGAATTCATTCATAAACGGGTGCAGCGCGACGGGGTTCCCCCCAGCTTTGACGAGATGAAAGAGGCGTTGGACCTGCGGTCCAAGTCGGGCATCCACCGCCTGATCACGGCGCTTGAGGAACGCGGCTTCATTCGCCGCCTCGCCCACCGCGCCCGTGCCATCGAAGTTGTGCGGCTGCCTGAAAGTCTGGGCGGTGCCCCGAGCGGCTTCCAGCCCCGGGTCATCGATGGCGACAAACCTGACGCGCCGCCCCCGGCTGCTGCCCGTCCTGTTGAGACCGCAGACGCGATAAATTTGCCTGTTATGGGCCGGATTGCCGCCGGGGTGCCAATCTCTGCAATATCAGAGGTCTCGCACTCCGTGGCTGTGCCCGGACAGATGCTTTCGGGACAGGGCGATCACTATGCGCTTGAGGTCAAGGGCGACTCGATGATCGATGCAGGCATCAATGACGGCGATGTCGTGGTCATTCGCGAAACATCAACGGCGGACAACGGCGACATCGTTGTGGCACTTGTCGAAGACCACGAGGCAACGTTGAAGCGCTACATGCGCAAGGGTGATACGATTGCGCTTGAAGCGGCAAACCCAGCCTACGAGACACGTGTTTTCCCCGTGGGACAAGTCAAGGTGCAAGGGCGGCTCGTTGGTTTGATCCGCACCTATTGAACAAGGGCGCACGACACGTGCGCCTTACTCGTTACGATCACCGCACAGAATGTGTGTCGTAGGGCGGACCAATGGTCCGCCTTACTTGTTTTCCGCAACAGCCCAATTGTTTTCGAAAAGCCTTGTCAGTTCGGGTGGTGGGGCTTTGGCCCAGCCAGACCACATGCGATCCCCGGCAACGTCACGCGCTGTGCGAATACGCAACCCGCCCCCTGTTTCCACAAAGGCAATGGCACCGGTGCGCCGCAGAATGGGTGGGGATAGCACAAGACACGGAAGGTTTGCAGCGTCGAGCAGCTCCGTGTTGCTGACAACAATGTCGCCCTTCGCGCAGCCAGAAAATCCCGCAGCCGCGCGTTTGCCACTCAGGTGCACGATCCGGGGACCGCTCCCCTCTTTCCAGCGCGCTGCGGCATCTTCTTGTTCAATCCCCTCCCCATCGTTTTCCAACCAGTTGCGCGCGACAAACCCCGCGCCCTTGGCTTTGCTCAAGGCGCGCCCTTCATCGGTCATGAGGCCCACGATACCGCCCGTATCGGCCACCAACACCTGCGGGCGCGATCCTGTTTGCCAAAGCAAGAAAGCAAGAGCGACGGCGGCCCCCCCTGCAAAGCGCACACGCCCCTGCCAAAGGATCACAAAGAGCATGCCCAAAGCCATCAAGGGCAACACGGCTGGACCCGGCCCCGCCACGTAACCCTGTGCCCCCTCCAACCCGGACACTGTATCGGCAACCCAAAGAATCCAACGCAACCCCAGACCCATCAACCACAAACCGATGCCATCAAGGCCAACAGGTGCCAGCACCAGCGCCAAAACCGCCGCCGGAATCACAAGCGTGCCCATGAGCGGCACACTTGCGAGGTTCGCAATTAGCCCGTAATGCGCCATCGTGTTGAAATGCGCGGCACCGATGGGTGCCGTCGCAAGCCCTGCCACAGCCGAAGAGATCACAACCCCCAATACAGGCTGCAACCATTTCGGACCTAGCGACCAATCAAGATCGCGGATCCAGCCAAAGACAGCGACAAGTGCGGTGGTGGCGGCAAAGGACATCTGGAAGCCGGGGCCCATCAACGCCTCTGGTCGTAAAGTCAAAACAATCAACGCGGCCATGGCCACCGCCCGCAGGCTGAGGGCACGCCGATTGACCAGCACCGCACAGAGGGCCACCGCTACCATAACAAAGGCACGCTCGGTCGCTACATTTCCTCCGGACAAAGCAAGATAGACCGAAGCCGCGATCAAAGCGCCCACGGCGGCCATTTTTCGAGCAGGCCAATACAGTGCAATGCGTGGTATCAAGGCAAAGAGCAGGCGCAGCAGACCGAATACAAAGCCCGACAGCAGGCCCATATGCAGCCCCGAAATCGCCAGCAAATGCGCCGTGTTTGAGGCTCGCAGGTCTTGCAAGGCATTCTGGCTGATCCCGCTGCGATCCCCCGTGGTCACAGCCGCCGCGAACCCGCCCACATCCCCAGGCAGGATCGCCCGTACATGGGTCGAAACAGTCATGCGGATACGGAAGACTGTCTGGCGCAGATCGAATTCCGCCATGCTGATGGCAAGCAAAGGCACGCGAGTGTAACCGACCGCACCCAGTTCTGCGAACCACGCATGGCGTTGGAAATCGAAACCTCCGGGCTCCACCGGGCCACCCGGAGGCCCAAGATGCGCGGTGGTCATCACCCGCAAACCGGGTTCCGGCGTCACACCCAGATCAGATTTGTCATGTAATGAAATGCGCACCCGTCTTGGCGTATCCGACGGGGCAACGCGGTCCAGCTTGACGTGATCCAGGGTCAGGCGCACAGCATCAGATGCACTGCGATCCATACCAACGATGCGTCCCTCAACTGGCCCGTAATAGCGCCAGTCCAGCACCGGACCAGCCACGGAATGCGCCCGCCATCCGGCCAGGACAAAGCCAAGAGCAATCATTGTCAGGAACACGAACGCAGGTGACATCACCTCGCCAATGCGCCGGGACAGAAACGCAGCACCGGCCCCCGCCCCCCCGACACTCAGGATCAAGGCCACCGATGGCTCAAACCGTAATCCGAAAAACAGCGCAATCCCGCAGGCCATTCCAACCGGACACCATCCAAACAGGTGGCCGCGCTGGATCAGCATCACGTGGCGAAATCCCAGGCCATGCCCCATGCTTGCCCCTCTCGCCCATGGTGAGTATCAGGAGCGCAAACCGTAGACCCACCGTGGTTAAACAAAGGTAAACGCACACCATGTCACAACCCGTCGTCACCCGCTTTGCCCCTTCACCCACGGGGTTCCTGCACATCGGCAGTGCACGCACGGCGCTGTTCAACTGGCTGTACGCGCGGGGGCGCGGCGGAACCTTCCTGCTACGGATCGAAGATACCGATCGCGCGCGCTCCACCCCGGAAGCAACACAAGCAATCTTCGATGGGATGGCGTGGCTCGGGCTTGACCACGATGGCGAGGCGACCAGCCAGTTCGCAAACGCTGACCGCCATGCAGAGGTCGCGCATCAGCTTCTGGCAGAAGGCAAAGCGTACAAATGCTTCTCGACGCAGGAAGAGATTGCAGCCTTCCGCGAAACCGCGCGGGCCGAAGGCAAATCGACCCTTTTCCGTTCACCCTGGCGCGACGCTGACCCCGCCACACACCCCGATACGCCGTTCGTTGTTCGGATCAAGGCGCCTCAGGAAGGCGCGACCGTGATCAGTGACGAAGTCCAAGGTGATGTGACCATTCGGAATGACCAACTGGACGACATGGTTCTGCTGCGCGCTGACGGCACGCCCGTCTACATGCTTGCCGTCGTGGTGGATGATCACGACATGGGGGTCACGCACGTGATCCGCGGCGACGATCATCTGAATAACGCCGCCCGACAGATGATGATCTATGATGCCATGGGCTGGGATGTTCCCGTCTGGGCGCATATCCCACTCATCCACGGGCCAGACGGTAAAAAATTGTCGAAACGGCACGGTGCGCTTGGTGCGCAAGAGTATCAGGTCATGGGGTATCCCGCCGCCGGTATGCGCAATTACCTTGCTCGCCTGGGATGGAGCCACGGCGACGACGAGTTCTTTACCGATGCGCAGGCAAAGGAGTGGTTTGACCTTGGCGGCATCGGGAAAAGCCCCGCCCGCTTCGACGTAAAGAAGCTTGAAAACCTCAGCGGTCAGCACATCGCGCAGACCGAAGACGCTGCGTTGCAGCAAGAAATTGAGAACTTTTTGAAGGCTGCGGGCAAGGAACCTCTGAAACAATCGCAGAAAGATGGGTTGTTGAACGCGCTACCCCACGTCAAGGAACGGGCAAAGACCTTGCCAGAACTGCTTGAAAAAGCGCATTTTGTTCTGACAGAGCGGCCAATCGCACCGGATGAAAAGGCATCAAAAGCGCTTGATACGGTATCCCGTAGTATACTGTCGCAATTGACGCCGCAGTTGCAAACCGTTACTTGGTCCCGTGACAGTTTGGAGGCGGTCCTGAACGATTTTGCTGCGTCACAGGACACGAAATTCGGCAAGCTGGCAGGCCCGTTGCGGGCCGCCCTTGCGGGTCGGGCCGTAACGCCTTCGGTCTTTGACATGATGCTGGTGCTGGGGCGCGAAGAAACCCTTGCAAGGCTTGAGGATGCTGCCGCCTGACGAGGTTCATCAATCGTTCATGGTGCGCAGTCTAACGATGGGCACGCGGGTCTACCGCGGCCCAAGGCGGGCATGCCCGCCACGCGACGAAAGGAACGACCCTGATGGCCGATACCCAAAAATCCGCAACCCTGACAATTGGTGACGACAGCTTCGATCTGCCAATCCACTCGCCCACCGCGGGCCCCGATGTGCTGGATATCCGCAAACTCTATGGCCAGGCGGGTGTGTTCACCTATGACCCCGGCTATACCTCGACCGCCAGCTGCGACAGCACCATCACCTTCATCGACGGGGACAAGGGCGTGCTACTGCACCGTGGCTATCCCATTGATCAACTGGCTGGCAAATCGCACTATCTCGAAGTGTGCTACCTGCTGCTCTATGGTGAATTGCCGTCAGCCGCACAATTGGAAGAATTCGAAAGCCTCGTGACAAACCACACCATGCTGCACGAGCAGATGGTGTATTTCTACCGCGGCTTCCGCCGGGACGCGCACCCTATGGCGATCATGACCGGCGTGGTTGGGGCGATGTCGGCCTTCTACCACGACAGCACCGACATCCACGACGCCCACCAGCGCGAGGTCGCCTCGATCCGCCTGATCGCCAAGATGCCGACGATTGCCGCCTGGGCCTACAAATTCTCGATCGGCCAGCCGTTCATCTATCCGCGCAACGATCTGGATTATGCGTCGAACTTCCTGCGCATGTGCTTCGCCGTCCCCGCCGAGGACTATGAGGTCAACCCGATCCTGTCCCGTGCCATGGACCGCATCTTTACCCTGCATGCCGATCACGAACAGAACGCCTCGACCTCGACTGTGCGTCTGGCGTCGTCCTCGGGTGCCAACCCGTTTGCGTGTATCGCGGCCGGTATCGCCTGCCTCTGGGGCCCGGCCCATGGCGGTGCAAACCAGGCATGCCTCGAGATGCTCAAGGAAATCGGCAGCGTCGACCGCATCCCCGAATTCATTGCCCGCGCCAAGGACAAGAACGATCCGTTCCGCCTGATGGGTTTCGGCCACCGCGTCTACAAGAACTTCGATCCCCGTGCGACGGTGATGAAGCAGTCGGCCGACGAGGTTCTGGAGCTCTTGGGGGTCGACAACAACCCGATCCTGCAAGTTGCCAAGGAACTTGAAAAACAGGCGCTGGAGGATCCGTACTTCGCCGAGAAGAAGCTGTTCCCGAACGTGGACTTCTATTCCGGCATTATCCTCGAAGCGATGGGCTTCCCCACGTCGATGTTCACACCAATCTTTGCGATGTCGCGGACGGTGGGCTGGATCTCGCAGTGGAAAGAAATGATCGCAGATCCGCAGAACAAGATTGGCCGCCCGCGCCAGTTGTATCTGGGCGAAACGTCCCGCGATTACGTGGACATCGAAAACCGCTGATCCAAGGAAAAGCCCCGCCCAGTGCGGGGCTTTTTTTCGGTCAATTCAATCTGTTTTCCCGCATCGTTTCGTCGCCGTCGACAATGCCCATATCTGCTTGACAGAAGACGCACCACCGCTCCAAAAAAGACAAAACACTGGGGGGTGTTGTTATGGTAATTGGTTTTACTCTTCTGACGTTGCTGGGCATTGGCCTGATCGTTAGTCTTGTGGATGATGACGACGACAGTTCAAGCAACTCGGTCACAGAGCCAGACGGTGTAGAAGTCACCGGCACCGAAGATTCAGAGATCATCAACGGGACAGAAGGGACGGACCTTCTGATCGGCGGCGATGGTCAAGACATAATCAACGGTGATGCATCTTCGGACACGATCGAAGGCGGCGCAGGTGACGACCGCATTGTGGGCGACGCTGGTGATGACCAACTTCTAGGCCAAGCGGATGACGATGTGATCATCGGCGGCGGAGGCGATGATACAATTGCCAGCGGCCAAGGCGACGACTTTGCACAAGGTCGCGGCGGCGATGACAGGCTGACAGGCAGTCTCGGTCGGGACTGGCTTGAAGGCGGCGACGGCAGTGACACCATTGCGGCCGGGTTCGGAGAAGACACGTTGGTTGGCGGTACCGGCGCCGATTCACTTGAGGGCGGCGGCGGCACTGACTTGATCATGGGCGGCGACTTGGCCGAGATTGACCTGTCAGAATTTGAATTGGTCGGTTTGCGGGATGGGACGCTGAGCTTTGTCGAAGCCGCCGGGCTGGAAGACTTGGACGACGTCCTGCTTGACGTGGGCGACGCGGAAGACAACGCCGCCGATACACTGAACGGCGGTGACGGCAATGACGCACTACTCATCGGAAGCGGAGATATCGCAACCGGTGGCGAGGGCGAGGATGAGTTCGGGATTTTCGCGGATGCCCTGTCCGGAGATCAGGGCCCGAGCACCATCACGGACTATGTCCCTGGAGAAGACTTTATCTTCATTCTGGATGATCCAGATGCCGCGACACCAGCAAGCGTTTCTGTCCTGACAGCAGGTGACGACGCAATTGTCGCCCTGAATGGTCAACCTGTTACGATTGTGAACGGGGCAGCAGGATCGCTGTCAACGGACGACATCGGCTTTATCGCCGGTATCCCTGTCTCGGTTCTCGACCCCAACACAACGGTCTGATCCGCGGGGGTGCTGATCCCGCGCGGGTCAGCGCCCCTCGAAACTCGGCTTGCGCTTCTCGACAAAGGCCAGCACGCCCTCACGGAAGTCACGGCTTTGACCGCAATCGCCCTGCTCGGACGCTTCTGATGCCATCTGTGCCTCAAGGTCGTTGCCCCAGCTTGCGCGGATCACGCGCTTGGCGGCGGCAAAGGCCTTGGTCGGACCATTCGCCAGATGCGCGACACGCGCTTTCCAGTGATCCTCGAACCCCTCATCCGCCACGGCTTCCCAGATCATGCCCCATGCGTCCGCTTGGCGGGCCGTGATCTTTTCGGCAAACAGCGCGGCCCCAATGGCCTTGGCCATACCCATCGTACGCGGCAGCACATAGGTCCCCCCCGCATCCGGGATCAGGCCGATCCGGGTAAAGGCTTGCAGAAAATACGCGCTTTCTGATGCGATCACTACATCGCATGCCAGTGCAAGGTTCGCCCCTGCCCCGGCGGCCGCACCATTGACCACAGCCACAGTGGGTACGGGGCAGTCAACAATCGCATTCAACATCGGTGTGTATTCGTCGCGCAATGTGCGTTCCAAATCCAGGTTGGACGCATTGGCGCGATCCCCCAAATCCTGACCCGAGCAAAAGGCACGCCCGGCACCAGTCAACACCACAACGCGCGCCGTCTTGCCTGCATGGGTAACGGCCACCTCGATCTCCGCTCGCATCTGCGTCGTCAGCGCATTCATCACGTCGGGCCTGTTCAGCGTGATGATCGCCGCGCCATCTTCCATTGCGTAGGTGAGCGTCTCGTAATTCATGGCCGGTGTCCCTTCAGGTTCCGATCCTCAATATCAAACCGATCAGTTTAGAAAAGCCCCGACGCGCCGTTACTCGTCCATAATCTCGCGCAAACGACGGGTTTCCTCATCGCTCAACCCGGCTTCTGTGGTGACAGGCGCACGACTGCGTCCGCGCAAATAGCCAAAACCGATGCCAGCGGCCAAAAGGAACATCAGCGGCCCAGCCGCCCACAACATCCAGTTGGACCCAGATGTGCGGGGCGTCATCAACACGAACTCTCCGTAGCGTTCGACAAAGAAATCAACAATCTGCGCGTTGCTCTGTCCCTCCGCCACCTGCTCGCGAATGACCTGCCGCGCATCAATGGCCCACTGTGCATTCGACGATGCAACGGATTCGGACTGGCAAACCACGCAGCGCAGCGCATGATCCAACGAACGGGCGCGTGCCTCTTGCTCGGGGTCTTCAAGCATTTCAGACGGATCAAGCGCCAGTGCTGCTGTGCTCAGAACCATCCAGAAAAGAACAACAAGCCGCTTCATTCCGCAGGCACCGCCTGAACCTTGCGCGCCCCAACGGCCACACGGAAGCGCCGGTCGCTCAGTGACAAGAGCCCTCCCAGGGACATCAGTGCACAACCAATCCAGATCCAGTTGGTCAACGGCTTGATATACGTCCGCACTGCCCAACCGCCGCCCTGCTGGGCGTCACCGATCACAACATACACATCCCGAGCCAAATCATAATCGATCCCGGCTTCGGTCGTGGGCATCTGCGCCACCGGATAGATACGTTTCTCGGGGCGCAGCTGCGCAATCTCACTCCCGTTTCGTGACAGCGTGATAGAGGCCATCGTGGACAGGTAGTTCGGTCCTTCCACATCCTCGACGGCATCAAGGGTCAAATCATATCCACCGACATTGAATTGCTCCCCAATCTGGGCGACACGGATGTCTTCGGTTTGCCAAGCCGTCAGGCCCGCAACACCAATCATCGTGACACCCAGGCCAGCATGGGCAACCGTCTTGCCCCAATCCGCCCGCGGAAGGCGCCAAAGCCGTCCGAAATCAAATTTCTTCCCGGTCCGAGACGCAAGATCGACCATTGCCCCCATCACCAGCCACGCGCCAAGGAACGCACCCAGTGGGCCAGTCAACGGCTTGCCTGTGTTCATCGCCCAGGCCAACCCACCAAAGGCCAAGGCCAACACAAAGACATAGCGCAGCGGCCGCACCGCTTTCGAGATCTGCCCCCGCTTCCACGGGATCATCGCGCCGATCGGCAAGATCAAACCAAGGATCACCATGAACGGTGTAAACGCCATGTTGAAGAAAGGCGGACCAACACTCAACTTCCGGTCAAAAAACATCTCGGCCACCAGCGGCCACATCGTACCTACGAAAACCACAAAACAACTGACCGCAAGCAGCAGGTTGTTGGCAATCAGTGCACTTTCGCGGCTGACCATGCCAAACACGCCCCGCGCCTCCATGGTACCCGCGCGCAGCGCAAACAGCAGCAACGCGCCTCCCATGAAAAAGCCCATGATCATCAGGATGAACACACCACGCTCGGGATCATTGGCAAAGGCGTGGACCGAGGTCAGCAAGCCAGAGCGCACGATAAACGTGCCGATCAACGAAAACCCAAAGGCAAGGATCGCCAGCAGGATGGTCCATGATTTCAGGCTCTCGCGTTTCTCAACCACGATGGCCGAATGCAGCAGCGCTGCCGCCAGCAGCCATGGCATGAAAGACGCGTTCTCGACCGGGTCCCAGAACCAGAAGCCGCCCCAACCCAGCTCGTAATAGGCCCACCAGGATCCCAGCGCGATTCCAATGGTCAGAAAAACCCAGGCCGCCAGCGTCCAGGGTCGCACCCAACGGCCCCAGGCCGCATCTACACGGCCTTCGATCAACGCAGCGACGGCAAAGGAAAACGCCATGCTCAGGCCAACATAGCCCAGATACAGAAACGGCGGGTGGAAGGCCAAACCGGGGTCCTGCAACAGCGGGTTCAAATCCTGCCCGTCAAAGGGCGGCACGGCCAAACGTAGAAACGGATTCGATGTGAACAGGATGAAGGCAAGAAAGGCGACACCAATCGCCCCCTGAACCGCCAGCACCCGTGCGCGCAGCGTGGGCGGCAGATTGTCCCCAAACCACGCGGCCATCGCGCCGAACAGGGCCACGATCAGCACCCAAAGCAGCATGGAGCCTTCGTGGTTCCCCCATGTGCCCGAGATTTTGTAGAGCATCGGCTTTGCCGAATGGCTGTTCAGCACCACCAGCCGCAAAGAGAAATCCGAGACGATGAACGCCCACATCAGCGCCGCAAAGGAAAAGGCAATCAGCAGGAACTGAGCTGACGCCGCAGGTTCCGCAACCGCCATCCAGCGCGCATCGCGCCGCCATGCGCCGACCAACGGGACAACAGCCTGAACAATGGCAATCAGAAAGGCGAGGACGAGGGCGAAGTGACCGAGCTCTGTAATCATGTCTCGGTTATATGACGCCCTATGCCCGCCGCCAATGGGTATGCCGTTTATGTCGCATCACGACATCGCCAGAAACTGCGTTTCTTCTGACAATAAATACGACGGGGACGCCGCAGGCGGGGGCAGAGCCCCTGAAGAGCGTCGTCGCGCAAGCGGCCTTTGGATCACGCCGCAGCACGCCACTCGTCAAGTGCCGCATTCTCGCCCCGCGCCAACGACGCGACAGTCAGCCGCGCATCACCGTCCGTCGCAGCCGCACCAATCCCGTCATGCCGCATCTTCCGAAGGGCCGAGACATTCTCCATCACCTGTGGAACATGCGACATCGTCTGCACGATCTCGCGCTGAAACTGCTGCGCCTTAACCTGATGGCGGGCGCCGAAATAGAACGACACGATCACACCCAACAGCCACCACAGCGGCTCAGGCACCAGCGCAATCCCCTGCATACGTTCCGCAAACCACAAGGGCGCCACCATGGCCGACACGAACAAGCCCAGGGTCCCCAAAGCCAGCGCCGGACGTGGCAAGCGGTTGATCCCGTCCATCACGCGGTCAAACCAACCCACGCGCGGCACCGCAAACTCGGCCCCCAACTCGCGCATCGCCTGAATTTGAACCTCATGGGCCCGTGCCGATCCAGCCTCGGCATTCTCCCGGAACACCTCAACCGTGTCCTTCACCACATTACGATCACCGCCGAACAGCAGCGCGAACAACCCCTGCATCAGCCCCATGCCGCAACCCTTTCCCGAAACTGCGTCTCTGTCAGATGAAAGCGCGGGGCGATGAACTCCTCCGCCCGCTTGATCCAGCCACCCTTCCCGCCTGCACGGCTGCGCGCGTATTTGCGGCTAGCGGGCCGATTGTCAGCGATGCGGAAGTAATAGTTGCGCCGCGCAATACCGTAAGCATCAACCAGATGATCAGGGGCGGCGTCATAGGCTGCGCGCGTGGCCCCGATGCTCTGAGGTCCCAGCGCCCCATCCACCACAACGGCATGCCCCATCGTATTCAGCAAACGCTGCAATATCTTGATCGCATTGGCACCGGCGTTGACATACATGTCAAAGACGGTGGCGTGCAGTGGTTCCGGCAATGCTGCAATTCGTGGCCGCTCGAAGTAATGCGTGACGAAAATATCCACTGCTTGCGCACGGCTCAGACGGCGCACATCGCGCACGTCCACATCGCCATCCCGGTCCAGATCAAGACCCAAGCGCTCCATTGTGTGGATCGTGACACCAAACTTCGTGGCGCCGCCCGGATCATCCGGATCATTCACGAATCCGCCCTCGCGGCCCACAATCTCTTCTGCAATGTCTCGGACACTCTGCATCGGCCAGCCCTTCCCGTAGATGTGATGGGAAGACTGCTGTGATGTCGGTTAACGGGCTTTAACTTGACCGAACGCTACGTGTCGGGCTCTTTGTAGACACCTTGCGCCTTGAGCGCATCGACGACCTCCGCAGGCATATAGGTCTCATCGTGTTTCGCAAGAATTTCAGAGGCTTCAAATACGCCGTTGATGTACGATCCGGTCCCAACCATGCCTTGGTTCTCTTCAAAAAGATCCGGCAACACACCTGTAAACACAACGGGCACCGTTGCGCCGCCATCGGTCACTTCAAAGCGAATCGACTCGCCCTGGCCACGTATCAACGACCCTTCAGCGACCAGTCCGCCAATGCGGAACACCTCGTTTGGACCAGGCGGTTCCGCCATAATCTGACTGGGCGCCCGAAAAAAGTTGATACCGTCGCGCATGGCATAGCCAATCAGCACCGTCGAAACCGTCAGTGCGACCGCCGCGAGGGCGATGATCTGGATTCGGCGCTGCTTCTTCAGACTTTTCATGGGCTCACATCACGGGAACAACGGGGCCATCAACAGCCCTTCAGTCTCTGGAATACCTAACATCAGATTGGCATTTTGCAACGCCTGCCCCGACGATCCCTTGGTCAAATTGTCGAGGGCAGCCACAACCACGGTCCGCCCCGGCAACCGATCCGCCGCGACGCCGATATGACAGAAGTTCGATCCGCGCACGTGCCGGGTGCTGGGCACCTCGCCCATGGGCAGCACTTCGATGAACGGTTCCGCCTCATAAGCCGCTGCCAGCGTGTCATAAATCGCCTGTGCCTCGCCCTTCACGTAGGCCGTGCCCAGAATCCCCCGGTTTGCAGGGATCAGATGCGGCTGGAACTGGATATGCACATCCCGCCCCGCAACCTTGGAAAACTCCTGGTCAAACTCGCCCAAATGCCGGTGCGCGCCGCCCGTGGCATAGGCGTGATACCCTTCGCTCAACTCGGCATGCAGCAAATTCTCTTTCAACGCCCGCCCCGCGCCAGACACGGCCGCCTTGAGGTCAAGAATGATGTCATCCAGATCAATCACGCCCGCCGAAATCAATGGCCGCAACGCAAACTGTCCCGTGGCAGCGTTGCACCCCGTGCCAGCCACCAACCGCGCGGCAGTAATTTCATCGCGATAAAACTCGGTCAGGCCATAGACAGCTTCGCCCTGCATCTCGACCGCCGAATGCGGGTTGCCGTACCACTTCTGATAGGCCTCCGGGTCGCGCAGCCGGAAATCCGCGCTCAGATCAATGATCCGCAGATCGCGCGGCAAGCCCGAGATCACCTCTTGGCTCGTCTTGTGCGGCAAGGCACAGAAACACAGGTCAATCCCCGCCCAGTCGATCTGGTCAAAGGCGACCATGGGCGGCAGATCCAGATGACGTAAGTGAGGATAGACCTGCGCAACAGTCTGCCCAGCTTTAGAGAACGCACCCAAAGCCTTGATTTCAATGGAAGAGTGCCCAGCAATCAGCCGGATCAATTCAGCGCCCGTGTAGCCGGAAGCGCCCAGAATAGCGATGTTATAGGTCATGTCGGTCTTCTTGAATAAAGTGTCAGATCAGGCGGCTTCAAACGTGATCTGTCGTCGCAAGAATTGCGTGGCGCGCTGGCTGACGGTCTTGGGATCACCGGTGGTCAGATACCCCGACGCACCACTGCCCATCTTGTCAGGGTGACGCTGCAGATAGTCGGCCAGGCTCTCGCCCACCAAACCGGCTTGCGAATACACAGCCACATCCGCGCCCAGCGCGTCCTGAAACTCGTCCTGCATCAGCGGATAGTGGGTACAGCCCAGAATGGCGGCCTGCGGCTCGGGCATCTTACGCTTCAGCGCATCCACATGGGACCGCACCAGCGCATCCGCCAAAATCATGTCGCCATCCTCGATGGCATCCACAACGCCCCCACAGGCCTGCGCTTCGACATCGACGCCAATCGCGCGAAAGGCCAGCTCGCGCTGAAACGCGCGGCTCGCTACGGTGGCAGGCGTTGCAAACAACGCCACATGCTGCACCCCGACCTCGCGCGGCGGAGAATTGTCTCCCCACTGACGCTCGGTCAGTGCTTCGATCATTGGCACAAAAACACCCAGCACACGTTTGTCAGAGGGCACCCACCTTTCCTGCATCCGGCGCAAAGCCGCTGCAGAGGCCGTATTGCAGGCCAAGATCACCAGATCGCAGCCCGCATCGAACAGGCGCTGCACAGCCGCAGTCGTCAGGTCATAGATATTGTCGGCCGTCCGCACACCGTAAGGTGCATTGGCACTGTCGGCGAGGTACACGAAATCCACATCCGGCAGCCGCTTTTGCGCAGCATCCAGCACGGTCAAACCGCCCAAACCGGAATCGAAAATACCAACTGCCATGCAGCACCTCTCGCGGCTCACGTGCGGTGCCGCTCTTCGAACTCATATCCCAGGTCAAACATCTTCACCGGGTTCGGATTCAGCTCATACGTGGCTTTGCGCAGGAATTCCATCATCTGTTTGGGATGCTGCGCCATCGGGTTAAGCACATCCCTGCCGATAGGGTCCCCAATCACCACATCCACGGGCGTATCCACCCGCTTCTTGAACTCTTTGATCAGCAAGCCAAGGCGCAGCGTATTGTGCAGATGGCTGGCAATCTGGAACATGCGGCTGGTGTGTCCATCGAAGTAGAGCGGCACAACCGTTGCCTCGGATTTCGCCACCATGCGCGCGGTAAAACTGCGCCAACCGGGGTCCATGGGCCGCGAAAACGGCTTTGCTGCCGTGCTGACAGTCCCACCGGGAAAGATGCCAATCGCTCCGCCGTCGCCAAGATAGCGCAACGCCTCCTTGCGGGTCGCCACGTTCAGCGCCATGGCCTCGCGTGTGTCGTCAAAGCTGATGGGCAACAGAACCCTGTTCAACTCCTCGGCCTTCTTGAAAACCGAGTTCGCCATGATCCGAAAATCACCCCGGATGGTCGACAGGATATGTCCCATCATCAAACCATCCAGAATGCCATAGGGATGGTTCGCAATTAGAATAAGCGGCTTGTCACGCGGGATGTTGTCCAAACTGCCCGCAACGACATTCAGCGACAGACCATAGCGCTCAACCATCACGGCCCAGAAATCACGGCCCGCCGCCACCTCGTGTTCGTAGCCCTGCGCCCGCTTGATCAGCCGCAGGCGCCCGGTCGTGTTTTCAAGGATACGGATCAACGCCCGTCCGCCCTTGGTCTCGGCCGAGTGGGAATAGCTGATCTCGCGCGTAATTTCGCGTTGCTGACGGTTGGGCATGGTGTTCTGCCTGATGACGGTACTAGGCACCCGTTTTACGGGGTGCGCGCAATCCTGCCTAGCCCATATGACGCAGGTGTGACGCGATCACTCAGCCGCCTTGGCCTGTTCTGGCCCTCCTGCCCGAATAACGGACAACAACTCCTCGCGCCGCTTGGCCGCCTTCGCCTCGTTCGCCTGCTTGACCGGACCAAAGCCCCGAATGTCGAGCGGAAGCGCCGCCAGTGCCACAATCGCATCGCGGGTCCCCTCATCAAGCTTGGGCAAGACCGCCTTTATATCCGCCTCGTACTGCTTGATCAGCGCCCGTTCCATCTTGCGCTCTTCCGTCCGCCCAAAAATATCCAACGGTGTTCCGCGCAGTCCCTTCAACTTCGCCAAAATGCGGAAGTTGCGCATCATGCCCGGCCCATATTCCTTCTTCACAGGCCGCCCATCCGGACCGTCCTTTGACAGCATCGGCGGGGCCAGGTGGAACTTCATGGTGAAGTCGCCCTCAAACTGCTCCCGCGCCTTGGCCTCTGTTTCCAGATGCAGGCGGGCCACCTCGTACTCGTCCTTGTAAGCCAGCAGCTTGTGGTAGCCCTTGGCCACCGCCTCCTTCACGGCGACGTCCTCGACCCCGTCAACCAGCTTGCGATACCGCTTGGCCAAACGCTTGCCCTGATACTTCACCAGATGATCCGCCCGGAAGGCGATCTTCTCATCCAGCGATTTCGGCAACTGGATCACCTTGGGCTCCGCAATCCGCGCGGCCTCTTCCGCATGCAGCACCGCCCAGCGCCCGATATCAAAGGCGCGTTTGTTGCGCTCAACCGCCGCACCGTTCAGATCAATCGCCGCCACGATGGCGTCATGGGTCAACGGCACCAAGCCCCGCTGCCACGCCGCGCCAAAGATCATCATGTTGGAAAAGATGCTGTCGCCCATCGTGGCCTTGGCCAGATCGGACGCATCGAACATATCTACCCGGTCGCGCAGACGCGCTTCCAGCGCAAGGGATAGTCGATCAGACGGCAGCGCAAACTCTGTATCACGGGTGAAATCCCCGGTGATGATCTCATGACTGTTCACCACCGCGCCCGTGCGCCCAGCGCTGGTCAGGCCAAGCGTCTTGGCCCCAGCGCTGACCACCAGGTCGCCGCCAATCAGTGCGTCACACTCGCCCGTAGCAACCCGAATGGCACTGATATCGGCAGGATCATTCGCCAAACGGCAATGGATGTGCACCGCACCGCCCTTCTGGGCGAGGCCCGCCATCTCCATCATCCCGGCACCTTTACCGTCGATATGGGCCGCCTGCGCCATGACCGCACCAATGGTAACAACACCCGTGCCCCCGACGCCCGTGATGACTACGTTCCACGTACCCTTGATCTCGGGCAGCTGCGGCATCGGCAGGTCGGGCAGATGCAACTCGGTTGTCGCCGCCTTCTTCACCTGCGCCCCTTCCAGCGTCACAAAGCTGGGGCAGAACCCTTTGAGGCAGGAAAAATCCTTGTTGCAAGAGGACTGGTCAATCGCCCGCTTCCGGCCCAGCTCGGTCTCTTTCGGCACGATGGAGACACAGTTCGACTGCACGCCACAATCGCCGCAGCCCTCGCACACATCCGTGTTGATGAACACACGCTTGTCGATGTCCGGAAAGGTGCCGCGCTTGCGGCGCCGACGCTTCTCGGCCGCACAAGTCTGCACATAAACGATGGCACTCACGCCTTCAGTCTTAGCAAAGCGCTCTTGAACCAGCGGCAACTCCGCCCGCTCATGGGTCGGCACACCCGTAGGAAAGCGCGAGACATCCACGTCTTCCTTTTCGTCATAGACAACGGCGACATGCTCACACCCCATCGCTCGGACTTCATCGACGATGCGGTAGGGATCAAGGCCACCCTCATTCCCCTGCCCACCCGTCATGGCAACAGCGTCGTTGTACAGGATCTTGTAAGTGATGTTGGTTCCGGCAGCCAAAGCTGCGCGAATGGCCTGCACGCCCGAGTGGTTATAAGTCCCGTCGCCTATATTCTGAAACACATGATCGCGTGTCGAAAACGGCGCCTCGCCGATCCAGTTCGCGCCCTCGGCCCCCATATGGGTATACCCGATGGTCTCGCGGTCCATCCACTGCACCATGTAGTGACAGCCGATGCCCGCATAGGCCCGCGACCCCTCGGGCACCTTGGTCGATGAATTGTGCGGACAGCCCGAACAAAAGTAAGGCAAGCGCGCCGCAATATCCTCAGCATTGTCGGACCGGCGCGCCTCGTCCAGCTTGGCAAGCCCCGCCTTGATGCCGTCTGTGTTGCGGCCCTCTTCGACCAGAATACCGCCCAGCTTCTCTGCAATCCAAATGGGATCTAGCGCCCCACGCGTCGGGAACAACTCTTCACGGTGCAGTCCACCGGCCCCGCCCTTGTACCAGCCATAAACGCGGCGCCCGCGCCGGTCGTCAAAGATGGCCTCCTTGATCTGTACCTCGATCAGCTTGCGCTTTTCCTCGACCACAACGATCAGGTCCAAGCCTTCGGCCCAGTCGTGGAAGCCCTGCATGTCCAGCGGAAAAGTCTGCCCCACCTTGTAGGTCGTGATGCCCAGCCGCTCGGCTTCGTTCTCATCTATGTTGAGCAGGTTCAAAGCGTGAACCAAATCCAACCAGTTCTTGCCCGCAGCGACAAAGCCGATCTTGGCGCCCGCCTTGCCCCAAATCCGCTTGTCCATGCGGTTGGCGCGCGAAAAAGCCTCTGCCGCAAAGCGTTTGTGGTCAATCATCCGCGTTTCTTGTTCCGTCGGCGTATCCACCAAACGAATGTTTAATCCGCCCTCGGGCAGTTGGTAGTCTGGCACCTTGATGGCCATGCGATGCGGGTCGCCATCCACGACACTGGTGGCCTCCACCGTGTCCTTCATAGTCTTCAGACCAACCCACAGCCCCGAAAACCGGCTCAGCGCCCAACCATAGACACCGTAATCCATGATTTCCTGCACACCTGCCGGAGAGACAACAGGCATGTAGGCATCAATCAGCGCCCATTCGGACTGGTGTAACACGGTCGAGCTTTCGCCAGTGTGGTCGTCCCCCATGGCGACCAGCACACCGCCATGTTTCGACGATCCAGCCATGTTGGCGTGTTTGAACGCATCGCCAGAGCGGTCGACCCCCGGCCCCTTACCGTACCACAAACCGTAGACACCATCGAACTTGCCCTCGCCCCGCAACTCGGCCTGCTGCGCGCCCCATAGGGCAGTCGCTGCCAAATCCTCGTTCAGCCCCGGCTGAAATGTCACGTCATGCGCGGCAAGCTGCTTCAGCGCCCGCGTCATCTGCATGTCCACAGCCCCCAGCGGAGAGCCGCGATATCCAGTCACCAGGCCGGCAGTATTCAGCCCCGCAGCGGTATCTCGCGCCTTCTGTATCAGCATCAGGCGCACAAGCGCCTGTGTGCCGTTCAGCAAAACGGGGCTCTTTTCAAGATCGTAGCGGTCGTTCAAGGAAATCTTTTGCGTGCTCATCGCTGGCCTCCCCTGCCGTGATCAGTCTTGCATATTCTCAGTTGAATAATAGGTCACACACTCTGACCTTACCAGAAAATTTTTCGTGCGTTCCCGGTTCCGGTCATGCAAGCGATGTGAAAAGAGACTATTTCGGATACGGTAGCGCAAACGTTACGAAAGTGGTGCAAATGGACTGGGATAAGTTACGGATATTTCACGCGGTCGCAGACGCGGGCAGCCTGACTCACGCAGGTGACAAGCTGAATCTGAGCCAATCCGCCGTGTCCCGGCAAATCCGCGGGCTCGAAGAATCGCTGAACGCCACCTTGTTTCACCGCCATGCACGCGGGCTGATCCTGACGGAACAGGGCGAGTTGCTGTTTGATGCGACGACCGCGATGAACAAGCGGCTCGACACGGCAAGCGCCCGCATCCGCGACAGCGAAGAAGAAGTGTTTGGCGATCTGCGCGTCACGACCACAATCGGCTTCGGCACGCTGTGGCTGGCCCCGCGTCTGGTCAAGCTCTACGAACAATACCCGGACCTCCGGGTCGATCTCATGCTCGAAGAGCGCGTGCTCGACCTGCCCATGCGCGAGGCCGACGTGGCCATCCGCATGAAAGAACCCAGCCAGGCCGACCTGATCCGAAAGCGTCTTATGACGGTCAAGATGCAGGTGTTCGCCACACAGGCTTATCTTGATGCCAATGGCACACCCAACACGCCCGAAGACCTGATCCATCACCGCCTGATCTGCCAGAACGTGAACTCGGCCCAGGTGGGCGCAGGCAGCAGCCTCGTGCAGCACTTGCTGACCTACGAAGTGCGGTCCCTTCTGACAGTGAACAACTACTTCGGCGTGTTGCAGGGGGTGCTTCAGGATCTCGGCCTTGGCATCCTGCCCGACTACGTCTCACTGGACGATCCGCGACTCGTCCGCGTGCTACCCGAGATTGAATCTGCTGATGTGCCTGTTTTTTTGGCGTACCCAGAAGAATTGCGCCAATCCAAGCGGATCGCCGCCTTCCGGGACTTCGTGCAGGAAGAGATCATCGCGTACCGTAAAATGTTGAGGAAAAAAGAAAATCCCTGAGATATGCGAAAAATGCATACCTGCCATGCCTTTGCGCGTGCAGAAAGTGCCTTGATCGGGGGCATTTGCATCCCTACCTCGCCTATTGAAGATACACGGCGCATATCGCGCCATCTTCATACCTCCCTGTTGGACTTGGCCGAGCTTCGCGCTCGGCCTTTTTTTATCTCCACGTTGCAACGAATCCCTTTTCCGGTCATGCCGGAGAAAAAGACTTTGCGCCGGGGGGCCCATGTTTTTGATGAATTTCCTGCTGCGGACAATTGTGTTCGCTCTCTCATTGTCCATTGCTGTTGGCGCATCCGCACAGGGCCTGTCCGTCACGGGAAGCAGCTCATCTTCCAGTGAAACAGTCCCCGAACTGCCCGACCCTCTGACCGAAGACGCCGCAAACGCTCTGATTTCCCGGCTGTCCGACACGCAGGTCCGCGAGTTGCTGCTGGATCAGCTGAACGCGCAAGCTGTTCCTGAACAGGAAGACGCGGGTATTGGCGAATTCCTGTACCACTTAACGACAGGTGCATTCGGCACGATCACGGAGTCGGTCGAACGCGTGCCGATCCTGTTCAGTAGCCAGGCCAAGGCGTTTTCGAATTTCGGTAACTTCGTCGGTACAAATGGTCTGCTAGCGACCGCAGGCTTCTTCGTTCTGGTCACAATCGGAGCGCTGTTGATCGAACTGGTGTTCCGGCGCTTTATTCGCAGATGGCTGATCCTGCCCGAACAGGCGGATCAGGATGCCAACTTGCGGTCCACTCTGTCCCTGCTCTTTATCCGATTGCTCAGCGAACTGGCCGCAGTGGGGGTCTTTATCGCAGCCGCGATTGCACTGACGAACCTCGTTGTGCCACCCTACTACCATCCATTCATCACCTTGTTCGGTTTCAACCTCGTCGGCCTGCCTCGGTTGGCCATCGCGGTCGGGCGATTCTTCATGGCGCCCACAGCGCCCGCCTACCGGATCGTGCACGCCACGGACGAGGTTGCACGCGCCATCGTCTTCCACATGTTCTGGCTTGCACTCCTGATCGGGTTTGGCGCGTCCATCATCCCGTTCAATGCTGCCAATGGCGTTCCCATGGGTGAATCCCGCATCGGCTTCTGGATCAACCTTTCGGTGCATGTCTACGTGGCCATGATCGTCTGGCGTTACCGCGACGCCATGGTACGCATGATGCGCGGCGCCGATCCTGACGTCAGCCCTGTCGAAGAACGCATCGCGCGCGCCTTTCCCTATTTCGCCATCGCTGCGGCCATGGGGACATGGTGGGTGGTCAACATCGTGGTCAGCTACGGTGACTTCTCAGTGCTACGCAGTGCCCCCCACTACAAGACAATGACCCTCCTGCTCTTCGCACCTGCCATGGATACAGCGATCCGTGGCCTTGTGCGGCGGCTGGCCCCACCCATGACGGGCGAAGGGGCGGTGGCCCAACGCGCATATGTGGCGACGAAACGGTCCTATATCCGCATCGGTCGGGTCATCGTGTTCGGTATCGTGCTGATCTCGATCGCGGGCTTCTGGGGCATGACACCGACAACGCTCGCCTCGGCCGGTGTTGGCGAACGCTTCGCCGCCAGCCTGATCGAATTCCTGATGATCATCGCAATCGGCTATCTCGTCTACGAGGTCGTCTCGCTCATCATCAACCGCAAGCTGGCCGCGGAACAAACGGCATCAGGCTACGATCCTGACACGGAAGACACCGGCGATGGCGGCGGCGCAGGCGGATCGCGCCTGTCGACCGTGTTGCCCCTGATCCTCGGCGTCAGCCAGGCAACCATCATCGTCCTGTTCCTCTTGCTGGGGCTCAGCAACATCGGGGTGGACACGACGCCACTGCTGGCAGGTGCCGGTATCGTCGGCCTCGCCATCGGCTTCGGTGCCCAGAAACTGGTGACAGACGTTGTGTCGGGTATCTTTTTCCTGGTCGATGACGCCTTCCGCACCGGCGAATATGTCGAAGTGGATGGCACCATGGGCACGGTCGAAAAGATCTCGATCCGGTCGATGCAATTGCGCCACCACAAGGGCCCCGTGCATACCCTGCCCTATGGCGAAATCCCCAAGATTACCAATTTCAGCCGCGACTGGGTGATCATGAAGCTGCGCTTCACCGTTCCCTTTGGCACGGACCCCGAAAAGGTCCGCAAACTGTTCAAGAAAATCGGGCAAGACATGATGGCCCTGGACCAGTTCAAGGACGACTTCCTGCAACCCTTCAAATCCCAAGGCGTGTTCGAGTTCGACGACGTGGGCATCGTGATCCGGGGCAAGTTCATGGCCAAACCCGGCACACAATTCGTGCTGCGCAAGGAAATCTACAACCGCGTCAACAAGGCGTTCGAAGAAAACGGCCTCGAGTTTGCACGGCGCGAGGTGCGGGTCGCCATCCCGAACCTCACGGATCAGGACAAGCTGACGGAAGAGGACAAGGCCACCATTGCCGCGGCGGCAACGCAGGCCGCACAAGAGATGACCGATCAAGCCCCTGCAGCGGACAAGCCCGGGGATTGAAGCGGTCGACCTAAAAACGAGAAAGAAAACTTTATTCAGTCACGCGGCATCGCATTCCGGTGTGATGACATAGGGTGATCGACACGTGGTCGTGACAACATCTTTCCTTGGGGCAGCTGGCAACCATTTGATGGGCAACAGCATAAAAAGGAGCCTGTTATGACGTTTATTAAATCGACCCTTACCGCATTGACACTCGGCCTCTCAGCCACTGTTGCGCACGCCGACCTCAGCCCGTCGGATATCGCCGCCATCGATGGCAAAAGCGGTATTCGCGTCTATTCTTCAGACGGTGACTTCGTGGGGCTGACCAATGGCTTGAGCATCAACCAGGATCGCACGCGCCTCTTTTTGGTGCCGCGCGCCGGATCCATTTTTCGTTTGCGTGGCAAGGACGTGATCGTCACAACCAAGACCGACCTGTTGACGCTGCAGGATGGAAATATTGTGATTGATGCCGACACCCAAAGGCTGCGGATCAAGGCCCGGTCATCGTCCTCTGATGACGATGGAATCGTGACCATCCTGCTTTTGAATGGCTAAGACACACCCTGTGTTGCGCGCATCTTGTGTCCGACATGGCGCGCGCAACCGCTCCGGGTCATGGCCCAGCCTGCCTAAGTCAGGTTAATTTCGGCCAAAGCGACCGCGCGATGATCTAAGCAATTGATCTCTCGGAACGATCAAAAAGCGATGAAAATACCCTAAACGCAACGAACAGGCTGTCCCCGCGGGGACAAACCCTTTCCCCTCGCCCGTCCCTGCTCTAAAGAGCGGTCCAAAGCCGGGGGACACCACATGCCAGAACCGAAAATCACCGAAGATCTGATCGCAAGTCACGGGCTCAAACCCGATGAATACGACCGTATCCTCGAGATCATCGGACGCGAGCCAACCTTTACCGAGCTCGGCATCTTCTCGGCCATGTGGAACGAACACTGTTCCTACAAATCCTCCAAGATCCACCTCAAGAAACTGCCCACCACGGGCCCTCAGGTGATCTGTGGTCCGGGTGAGAACGCGGGCGTTGTCGATATCGGCGACGGACAGGCCGTGGTGTTCAAGATGGAGTCGCACAACCACCCCAGCTACATCGAACCCTACCAGGGCGCGGCCACCGGCGTGGGCGGCATCCTGCGCGATGTCTTCACGATGGGTGCCCGCCCGATTGCATCTATGAACGCCCTGTCTTTCGGCGAACCCGACCATCCCAAGACCCGCCAGCTGGTGCACGGCGTGGTTGAAGGCATCGGCGGATATGGCAACGCCTTCGGCGTGCCTTGCGCGGGTGGTGAAGTGCGGTTCGACCCGGCCTATAACGGCAACTGCCTCGTGAACGCCTTTGCTGCAGGCCTCGCCGACGCGGACAAGATTTTCTATTCCGCCGCCTCGGGCATCGGCATGCCCGTCGTTTACCTTGGCGCCAAGACGGGCCGCGACGGCGTCGGTGGGGCCACTATGGCCAGCGCCGAATTCGACGACACGATCGAAGAAAAACGCCCCACCGTGCAAGTCGGTGACCCCTTCACCGAAAAACGTCTGATGGAAGCCACGTTAGAGCTGATGCAAACCGGAGCCGTGATCTCGATCCAGGACATGGGGGCCGCTGGCCTGACCTGTTCCGCGGTGGAAATGGGCGACAAGGGTGGTCTTGGCGTCAAGCTGAACCTCAACGACGTGCCCGTGCGCGAAGAGAACATGACCGCCTACGAGATGATGCTGTCTGAGTCCCAAGAACGCATGCTCATGGTCCTCAATCCCGAGCTTGAGGCCGAGGCCAAGGCCGTCTTCGATAAGTGGGATCTGGACTTCGCCATCGTGGGTGAAACGCTTCCCGAAGACCGCTTTCTGATCGAGCACGATGACGAGATCAAAGCAGACCTGCCGCTGTCCAAACTCGCCTCCGAAGCCCCGGAATACGATCGTCCGTGGGAGCCCACACCAGAAGCCAGTCCCCTCGGGGACATCCCAAGCATCGACCCGATCGACGGCCTCAAGGCGCTGCTGGCCAGCCCCAACTACGCCGCGAAGCAGTGGGTGTTTGAACAGTATGACACAATGGTTATGGCCGACAGCGCCCGCACACCGGGTCTGGGTGCAGGGATCATGCGGGTGCATGGCACGGACAAGTCCCTTGCCTTCACGTCGGACGTCACTCCACGCTACGTCAAGGCCAACCCGGTCGAGGGCGGTAAGCAGGCGGTCGCAGAGGCCTATCGAAACTTGACGGCAGTGGGCGCCAAGCCATTGGCAACAACAGACAATCTGAACTTCGGCAACCCCGAAAAGCCCGAGATCATGGGACAGTTCGTGGGGGCGCTCGACGGAATTGGTCAGGCTTGCGAAGCGCTCGACATGCCCATCGTGTCGGGCAACGTGTCGCTTTACAACGAGACGGACGGCACCGGCATCCTGCCCACCCCCACCATCGGGGCCGTTGGGCTGATCGATCACCCGGACAACATCATCGGTGGCGACGTGCGCGATGGCCATGTGGCCTTGCTGGTGGGCGAGTGCGGCGGACATCTGGGCCAGTCCGCGATCCTTGCCGAAGTGTTTGGACGTACTGACGGGGACGCGCCGCATGTGGACCTTGATTCTGAGAAGCGGAATGGCGATTTCATTCGTGAAAACAGACACTTGATTAACGCCTGCACTGATCTGAGTGACGGGGGCCTCGCCCTTGCCGCTTTTGAATTGGCAGAAGCAGCAAACGTAGGCGTATGGATCGACGCCAATGAGATGGGCAGCTTCTTTGGCGAGGATCAGGCGCGGTATCTGGTGGCTTGTTCCTTTGACAAAGCCGAAGCCTTGATGATCGCCGCCGGCAAGGCGGGCGTGCCTATCGTTTCCGTCGGCAAATTCTCGGGCGATACGGTGTGGATGGGCAACAGCTCGGCCCCGCTGTCGGAATTGTCGGACATCTATCGCAACAGCTTTGCCGATACATTCGCGTGACCCTGTTGGGACGGCGAGACTTTTCGTACGAAAAATCTTGGCCCGGATCAGGCGGTGATCATTCGGAGCAAGCGGTCGCGGTCGCCGACATCGTCGCGCAGGGAAATCACCTGCGCCAGTTCTTCGATGGACGCTATGGAGTGACCGGCGCGGAAGCTGTCCACGTGGGGCAGCATTGCAGCGATACCACGGGCGCGTGGTGCAAAATCCTCCCACCTTAACAACGGGTTGATCCAGATCAAACGTTGTGCGGAGAGGTGCAGACGCTCCATCTGTTTCGCCAGTGCATCCGGGTCGTCACGGTCGAGACCGTCGGTGATCAGAAGCACCACAGCCCCTTGTCCCAAGACGCGGCGGGACCAGTCGCGATTAAACGTTTCAAGGCACGATCCAATCCGCGTGCCACCTTCCCAATCCTGCGCTTCCGCCCCTGCGGCTTGCAGCGCCGCATCCACATCACGCTGTGCCAGATGTCGCGTGATGTTTGTGAGCCGCGTGCCAAAAGTGAAAGCGTGCACCTTGGCCCAGCCCGCCCCCTTTGCATTCGCCACCGCATGGAGGAAGTGCAGCACAACGCGGGAATACTGGCTCATGGAGCCCGAGATATCGCAGAGCGCCACAAGGTTCGGATAGCGGACCCTCGGCGTTTTCCACTTCAGATCGCGCATCTCTCCGCCCTGTCGCATGGCCGCGCGCAAGGTGCGGGCGGGATCGATGCGCCCCAGCCCGGCGACCCGCGTCCGGCGCGTTGGCATGGGATCGACCGGCAGCGCCATGCGGGCAAGCATGGCTTTGGCTTGCGCCATTTCCTCGGTGCTCATCTGTTCGAAATCGAGGGTTTTGAGCTGTTCCTCGTTGCTCATGGTGAGCGAGGCGTCAATTTCGATCTCGGTCCCGCCCTCCTCCATCTCTGGCAGGTCGATGTCATCGCCAGCTCCATCAAGCAGCGCTTCGGCGGCGCGTTTCTCAGCGGCTTGTGCGCTACGGTCTTCCTGTACGCCCCGCACGGCAGGCAGCATGGCAGCCATCATGTGTTCGAGGTAGCGTGGGTCGCGCCAGTAGAGGCGGAAAATCTGGGCAAAGACCGCCCGGTGTTCCGGCTTTGAGACAAAGCAGGCGTGCAGCGTCCAGTAAAAGTCACGTTTCTCGGTGAAGCCCGCCTTGGTCACTGCCGTGATGGCATCCATCACGCGGCCCGTACCAATAGGTAGGCCAGCGCGGCGCAGGGCGCGGGCGAAATGGGTGATGTTTCCCGCGAGCTTTGGGTTTTCGGGGAGTTCGAGTGGGGTGTATTCAGGCATGCGGACGCTCCAGATGCCTACAAATCTTGTCTGCCGCGTTGTCGGCAGACAGGTTCGTGACGTCCAGCACGACGGCTGCGGCCGGAGTAAACAACTTCTCCCGGCTTCGAATGGTTTTTAGCACGTCACCATCCGTCAGCTTGGTGCCCCCTGCCCGGGATGGGTCCGACAGACGACGTTGGTTTTCATCAATGGAAAGGTCCAACACAAACAGATGCAATAGCGCGTTTCGGTCTCGTGCAAGTTCAAGTGTTGGTTGGAAAAGGAGTCTTGCAGCAGGTTCATCCGCCAAAGCGTCGGTTAGAACAATGGGTACATCGTCCGACAGCCGACGCGCATGGGCAAGGATGAGATTTCGGACTTCTTCGCGCATGGCTATGCTTTCCGGCGTATCGCGCGCATAGAGTGCCCGCGCGGCATCCAGCATCAGGTGATTGTGGATCAATCGCCCTCCCAAACGTTCGGCCACACGCTTTCCAATCGCCTTCTTACCCGCACCAGGCCAGCCGCCGATATGGATCACGGGCGCAACCGACATCAGATCATGCCGGTTCCAGAGACGCTTTGGCCTCGTCCAGCAGGCGTTTGGCCTCGGACCCTTGGAGTTTTTGGATATCGTCCTGGTACTTGAGGATTGCGCCGAGCGTGTCTGCGATGACCTCGGGGCTGAGTGTCAGCACGTCGAGCGCAAGCAGGCATTTGGCCCAGTCGATGGTTTCGGCGACGCCGGGCTTCTTGAACAGGTCCTCGGTCCGCAAGCGCTGCACGAAGGCCACCACTTCGCGGCTGAGTTCGGCTGCCGCTTCTGGCGCGCGGGCCTCCAGGATCTCCATCTCGCGGTCGAAATTCGGGTAGTCGACCCAGTGATATAGGCAACGGCGTTTGAGCGCGTCGTGCACTTCGCGCGTGCGGTTGGAGGTGACGATGGCGATGGGCGGTTCGGGGGCTTTTATCGTGCCCAGTTCCGGAATGGTAACTTGGAAGTCGGAAAGCGCTTCGAGCAGGAAAGCCTCGAACGGTTCGTCCGTGCGGTCCAGCTCGTCGATCAGCAGGACCGGCGCCCCGTTGGCGTCCGGGCGCATGGCGTCGAGCAGCGGGCGTTCGATCAGGTAATCATCAGAGAAGAGTTCGGTTTGTAGCGCTTTGCGGTCGGCCCCGCCCGATGCTTCCGCTGTGCGGATCGCGACCATCTGTGCCGGAAAGTTCCATTCGTAGACCGCCGATGACGCATCGAGCCCTTCGTAGCACTGCAACCGGATCAGGCGACGGCCAAGTGCAGCCGCCAGCGCCTTGGCGATTTCAGTCTTGCCCACCCCTGCCTCGCCTTCAAGGAAGAGCGGGCGGCCGAGGGACAGGCTTAGGAACACGACGGTCCCAAGGGCGCGGTCGCAGACATAGCCCTGATCAGCAAGCATGGTCTGGACAGCATCGATAGAAGTTGGGGTTTGCATCGGGTTTCCTTCCTTGCGTCCAACCTGCATCGCTGGGCCGTGTCGTCAAGGCCTCCTAAAGTCCTGTGCGTTGACGGGATTCGCGAGAAATGGCATGGTGTTAACGGGATAAGAATGAGGTTCGCGGCATAGATACGGGAACCCGGAACAGAGGCGGTGGGCAATGACCCGATCACGAAAGGCTGGCGTTTGATGCGCATTACGGCTGTGACCTGCGTGAAAAACGAGGGCCCGTTTCTGTTGGAGTGGATTGCCTTCAACCGCCTGATCGGGGTGACCGATCATCTGTTTTATTCCAATGATTGCACCGATGGGACCGATGCCCTGCTGGATGCATTGGCCGATCGCGGGTTGTGCCAGCATTTGCCGAACCCGGCGGAGGGGCGCAATTATCAGATGGAAGCGCTGAAGGATGCGCGCCGTCAGGACATCGTGACCGAGGCCGACTGGGTTTGGGTCGCGGATGTGGACGAGTTTTTGAACATCCATGTGGGCAATCACACGATCCCTGCCCTGATCGAGGCCTGTGGTGATCCGCAGGCGATTTCGGTGACCTTCCAGTTTTTTGCCAATGATGGCGTCGACACGTTTGTTGATGCGCCGGTGATCGGCCAGTTCCATCGCTCGCACAATCCGGACCTGTGGTGTGGAGAGGCCGCGATTGAGGTCAAGTCGCTGGTGCGTCACGACTTTCCCTTGCAGTACTACGGCGCACATCGCCCGTTCCAGAAGGGCAAAGCCAAGCCTGCGTGGACCGATGGGTCGGGTCGCAAAGTGCCGCACAAGTTCCTTGTCGCCGCCAATCCACGCCGCATTCGCCGCTTTCCCGCACATGGGGCGCGGGAGTTTGCAACCTTGAACCACTATGCTTTGCGGTCTTTGGATAGCTATCTGGTCAAGAATGACCGGGGCGATGTGAACCGCGAAAACCGCGCCTTTGACGATACTTATTGGCGGGAGCGGAATGACCCCGCCTGGGAAGACAAGAGCATTCAGCGCTATTTGCCCGATCTGAAAAAGGCGTTGGTGGAGCTGAAGAAAGACAAGGAGATCAGTGCGCTGCATGACGACTGCGTGCAGCGGCATATCGCCAAGCGGGACGAGTTGCTGGCAATTCCGGAATACCAGGCAATGCAGGCACAGTTGCACGCCGCCTCGACCCTGCCGCCGCAGGAAGAAGCGATGTTGATCGACCTGGGATTGATGGAGCCCGCGGCATGAGTTTGCGCGTTGTGAACCTTGGTCTGCCCAAGACCGGCACCACGACGCTGGCCCGTGCCCTGCGTCGGGCGGGGCTGCATGTGGCGGACCATCGCGTGCGGCCGCGCCAAACCAACAATACGCAGCTGCACAATGAATTTGTCGCCGACCTTTTGTATCGTGGATATTTCGAGACAGGTGATCCGGGCGCGTACTTCGCCGACTTCGACGCGATTTCGGAGATGAGTGTGCTGCGCGCAGGACGGTCCCTGTGGCCGCAAATGGATTTCGGGCTGATCATGGCGATCCGCAAGCACAATCCCGGCGTCAAGTTCCTTGCTTCGAACCGCGACCCTTTCGAGATGTCGCAATCCATGCTGGCGTGGTCCGATCTGGGCACGTCGCGCCTGCCCGCCAACAACATCCCAGGCCTGCCGGAAGGGTTTGGAGAGACGAGCATCCAGCGAATGCAGTGGATCGAAGCCCATTATGCCCATCTGCGCGCGATCTTTCGCGATGATGATGATTTTCTGGAATACGACGTGGCCGACCCCGAAGCGAAAGACCTGATCAGCGGTTTCATCGAGTTGCCGGTGAACTGGTGGGGTCGGACCAATGTGAACAAGTTGAACGAGGTTGCCTGATGCGAATCCACCTGCATATCGGGTTGGAACAGGTGGGCGCAGACCGCCTGCAGAACGTGCTGGCCGCCAAACGGGACCAGATGATCACCAAGGGCGTGCTTTATGCGCGCAGCCCCGGAAACAAGAACCACACACGCCTATACATGGCGGTGACAGAGACCGCGCATGTCGATCCATTGCGTTACAACCGCGGATACATCACAGCTGACAAACAGAAAGTTCTGCATGATACGGTCGCGGCTGATCTGGCCAAGGAAGTCGCGCAGTTTTCACCAGATCACTTGATCCTGTCCGCGTCGCAACTGGGTGTGAGCCTGGTGTCCAAATCCGAACTTGAGCGATTGAAGGCCCTGTTGGCACCCTTGTCCGAGGACATTCGCATCATCGCGCATATCGATGAACCTGCGCACCTGCTGGCCCGCCACTACCGGGAACAGATCATGGAGGGGCGCGGCGTCGCGCTTACCCAGGAACTGGAGCTTGCGGGCAGCAAGACATG
The DNA here is from genome assembly GCF_947496075.1 of uncultured Tateyamaria sp. Lineage (GTDB taxonomy): Bacteria > Pseudomonadota > Alphaproteobacteria > Rhodobacterales > Rhodobacteraceae > Tateyamaria. The sequence continues at coordinate 940,052 of NZ_CANMBJ010000002.1, read as the reverse complement.
GTGGGCAGACGCACTGGCAGCCGCGCCCCGGATCAATCCGCAGGCGGGTGTGTTCATCGAAAGCCAGGCTGCCCCATGCTGGCTGGACTACAGCGCCCTGGAACGACACTGGAACGCGGTGTTTGGCGAGGGCACCCTCACGTTCCGGGCCTACGATGCAGAGGTCTTTGCCGCCGAAACGGTGACCGAAGAAATACGTACGGCATTTCAGATCAAACAGGCCATTGGCAAGGCTGCAAAGGCGGATGTGCCTTCCGAACCATCTGCGGCGTGGTTGGCGCGCGGGCGGCAGTTGAACGACCTGATCCTGCAGGTGCTGGCGAATGAGAAACGCATTCTGCCCCGGCAGTTGTGGCGATCTTTTGTGAATGAAATCAAGGTGGACGGTGATCCCATTGATCCCGCATCGCTATCCGCCATCTCAAAAACCTTTGCCACGCAGAACACCGCCATTGCCAAGGCGCACGGGCTGCGTGCAGGCCTGTTCAAAGCACCGCGTGCAAAGAAGGCCTGGGAAGAGGCGGATCCGACACGCGGTTTTCGCGCATCGCAATATCTGTTGGGCTTCATGTGGCGGATCGACAAAGCGACACAGGAAGAACGCAAGACCAAGGCCGCTGATCTGGCTCGCCTGAACGGCACCCCTGCCCCAACACCGCCGGGTCCAGACCCCGTGGCGAGCGATGGCCTGACCGACACGGCCCGCGCATTGATGCCACCGCTGGCCGTGCAGAACTTCGAAAAACTGCGCGCGTCCTCCTTTGCGCCCCACAACAAGTTGGGCGCCGTCAACGAAGAGGAATTGGCCGCGGCCTACGCCCCCATCGACAAACGCGATCTGCCCAAGGGGTCGACCGGCAATGTCATTGTCGGCTGCATGAAGAACGAGGCGCCCTATATCGTCGAATGGGTTGCCTATCACCGTGCGATGGGCGTCGACAATTTCCTGATCTACACCAACGGATGCGAAGACGGCACGTCGGAAATTCTGGATCGTCTGCAAGACATGGGTGTGCTCCAGCACCGCAACAACGACAACTGGAAGGGCAACTCGCCCCAACAATACGCGTTGAACCAGTCGCTGAAAGAGCCTCTGATCAAGAACGCGGACTGGATCATCCATATTGATGTGGATGAGTTCATGAACGTGCGCACCGGCAATGGCACGTTGCAGGATTTCTTTGACGCAGTACCGGATGCAACGAATGTCGCCATGACCTGGCGGTTGTTCGGCCATAACGGCGTGACCGAGTTGAAAGACGAGTTTGTCATCGACCAGTTCGACCACTGCGCCCCGAAATATTGCCCCAAACCGCACACGGTCTGGGGGTTCAAGACGATGTTCAAGAACATCGGTGCCTACGAAAAGATCAGCTGCCACCGACCGAACAAGCTAAAGCCCGGCAAAAAGTCCAACGTGCGTTGGGTGAACGGGTCCGGCAAGGACATGACCAAGGAAGTCGCCGAAAACGGCTGGAGAAGTTCAAAGAAATCAATTGGGTATGACCTTCTGCAGCTCAATCACTATGCCCTGCGCAGCGCGGAAAGCTTTTTGATCAAGCGGCAGCGTGGCCGTGCGCTGCACGTGGATCGGTCCATCGGGATCAACTATTGGATCCGTATGGATTGGTCCGATTTCCGCGACATCACCATCAAACGAAACCTGCCCCGCATGCGCACCGAATATGAGACGTTGATGCAGGATGCCGAACTGCGCAAGTGGCACGAATTTGGTCTGACATGGCATCGGACCAAGGCGGACGAGCTCCACGCCAATCCGGAGTTCCAAGACCTGTATGATCAGGCCCTTAAGGTCAAACTGACTGAGACTGAGCGGGTGGCCTATGCCCTCGCCCTCGACATGGAGAGTTGAGATGGATGGTGCACAGATCGAGCATGACGTGATCACGACACCGCGGGGATTGTTGTTCCCACGCGATACGGATGTGCTGAAGCCACGCATTGCGGGCAGCTTGCGGCGCGGCCTTTATGAGAGGAAGGAAGGTGACGCGGTGTTGCGCGTCATCCAGCCTGATGATGTCGTTCTGGAATTGGGCGGCGGGGTTGGTTTCATTTCGACCCTTGTGGCCAAGAAAAGCCAAGCTGCGCATGTGCATGTCTACGAGGCGAACAGTACACTGGCCGTATACATCCGACAGGTGCACGACGCCAATGGGATCGAGAATACGACCGTGCATCACGCCATATTGGGCAAGCGCAAGGGGACCAAGGACTTCCATGTGCGCGGCAACATCCTGGCGTCGTCCGTCGAAGAGACAAATGGCGAGGGCATCGTGCGCACAGAGACCGTAGATGTCGTGAATGCGGGTCAACAAACCAAGGCAATCAAACCCACAGTTCTGGTGTGTGACATCGAAGGGGACGAGGCAGAATTGCTGCCCGAGATGGACCTGAGCACCCTGCGCGCCGCCGTCATTGAACTGCATCCGCAATGGATCGGCCCAGAAGGTGTAAACGCAGTCTTTGGCGCAATGATGGGCGCCGGTCTGGCCTATTACCCCAAATTGTCCACGCAAAAAGTCGTCACTTTCCGCAGGGCCTGGCCGCTGAAGTGACACATCTTGCCCTTCTGACGGTCCGGAACGAGGCTGCGTTCCTTCTGGAATGGCTGGCCCATCACCGGGCTGTTGGCTTTGACGATTTCCTTGTGTTTTCCAATGATTGCGACGATGGCACCGATACCATGCTGGACCGGCTGGCCGCGCTTGGCTGGCTGACCCATGTTCGCAATGAAGGCCCCTATGACAAAGGCGGTATCCAGTTCACGGCCCTCAAGGCCGCTGCCAAGATGGATCAGATCAAGACAGCGGATTGGATTCTGCCGCTTGATGTCGACGAGTTCGTCAACATTCATACTGGTGACGGTACATTATCGGCCCTGCACGCCGCCCTGCCCGAAGCCACAGCCATCACGTTGACATGGCGTCTGTTCGGCAACAATGGCCAGGTTCGATATCTGGACCGACCCGTGACAGATACCTTTCCCATGGCGGCACCGAAAATCCTGCACTGGCCATGGCGCGCATCCATGTTCAAGACGCTCTATGCGAATGACGGTACGTATCGCAAACCCGGCGTGCATCGCCCGCGCGATGCGGATGGCAGCAAGCTTGCGCAGGCCAATTGGTTCGATAGCCATGGACGCGCGTTGCCGGAACAGTTCAAAACCCGCCGCCTGTTTTCCAACTACGGGCAACCCAATTACGGGTTGGCGCAGCTCAATCACTACCCGCTTGGAGCGATGGAAAGCTATGTTCTGAAGGCGGACCGGGGCCGCGCCGTACATTCGGACGATTTGCTGGGCGTCGATTACTGGGTCGAGCGGAACTTCTGTACGGATGAGGACCGAACGATCAGCCGGTATGCGGAACGGCGCGATGCACATCTGGCCGACCTGAAGGCTGATAGTGTGCTTGCAACACTGCACGACGACGCCGTCGCGTGGCGCAAATCAAGGTTCGATGAATTGATGCAGCAAGAACCGTTTCGCGCGCTGTTTGGCCGTCTGCTGATGACGCCACCCACACGCCCTGTACCGCCAAAAGCCGCGCAATTCATGATCCAATACGCCAACCAGGCGCGTCGCTCGGCGCAATAGTCGCGCAAATTTTCCCCATTTTTGCCCCATTGCGGCGGTACGTCACCCTCAACCCGCGGTTCAAAGGCGGGATGTGAGGATAGAGCAATGCAGGACCAAGAGATTCCGTTCGAGCCGGATCTGGCCGATCTGCCGAAAGCTGAGTGGCTGTCACGCCTGATGCAAGCCGCTGAAGACCAAGGGTTTTTTAAACCCCTGGGGCGCAAGCATTTTGCAGCGCACATTCGGCGCGGCGACACGTTGGTCGTGACCTTCGAATCGGTACAGGGTATGCGCGCCCTGTCAGAGCGGGCCGAGCCTTTGGGCTGGTCCATGGTGCGCGACAATGACTGGTCGCACCTGTGTATCGCGTCGGATGGTGACACGTGGTTTCGCGACCGGCACGTGATTGGTCTATTCGATCAGCTGGTCGATGACGGCTTTTTCGACGACTTCGAAACGGTGCTGTTCTACGGGGCCGGTCCCTGCGGATATGCCGCTGCTGCCTATTCCGTAGCCGCACCGGGGGCGCAGGTGCTTTTGATCCAACCCCAGGCCACGCTTGATCCGCGTGTGACGGAATGGGACGACCGATTTATCGAGATGCGGCGCACCGACTTCACGTCGCGCTACGGCTACGCGCCAGACATGCTGGACGCCTGTGCGCAAGCCTATGTGCTGTACGATCCGGTTGAAAGACTGGACGCCATGCACGCCGCCCTGTTCACCCGCGCCGGTGTGACACAATATCGCCTTCGTAATATGGGCGACACGATCCAGAGCGACCTGATGGCCATGAACGTGCTGCCTGACCTGCTTGAAATGGCCGCCGAAGGCACGCTGGATGATCTGCAATTCGCCAAGATCTATCGCGCGCGCCGCACCTATCCGGGCTATCTGCGTCGTGTTCTGGCCGCCCTCGACCGCAACGAACGGACCGAGCTGACCTACATGATGGCGCGCAACGTGGTGTCGCGTATGAAGCGGGCACCTCGGTTCCAGCGCCGCCTGGCCGAGATTGACGCACTGCGCAATGCCGCAAATGCCAGAAGTGCCGAGCCCGAGGACTAGAAACCCATGTCATGCCCATGCTAACGGCGGCGCATGACCACACTTACCATCGCCCGCCCCGACGATTGGCACCTGCATCTGCGTGACGGCGCAATGATGCGCGCCGTGCTGCCATGGACCGCGCAACATTTTGCCCGCGCCATCATCATGCCCAACCTCGTGCCTCCGGTTGTTACAGGTGCTCAAGCTGCTGCCTATCGCGATCGCATCCTGTCCGCCCTGCCCGACGGCATGGATTTTGATCCGTTGATGACGCTGTACCTGACCGAAGACACGGATGCGGATGACGTGGCCGCAGCGCACGCAAGTGGTTTGGTCAAAGCCGTCAAACTCTATCCGGCCGGGGCAACCACCAATTCCGCTTCGGGCGTCGCAAACTTCGACAAGGTGCGCCCGGTGCTGGAGCGCATGGCGGAGATTGGCCTGCCCCTATGCGTGCATGGTGAGGTCACCGACCATGACATCGACATCTTCGACCGTGAAGCGGTGTTCATCGACCGGGTTCTCGACCCAATCCGACGCACCACACCCGGCTTGCGCGTTGTCATGGAACACATCACCACGTCGAACGCGGTCGACTACGCCCGCGCACAGGATGAGAGCCTTGGGGCCACGATCACGACGCATCACCTGGTGATCAACCGCAACCACATCCTGGCCGGAGGTATCAAGCCGCACTACTACTGCCTGCCTGTTGCCAAACGGGAGGAGCACCGACTGGCGCTGCGTGCAGCCGCAACCAGTGGCGAGGCGCGGTTCTTTCTGGGCACCGATAGCGCGCCGCACACCGATGAGAACAAGCTGTTGCCCTGTGGCTGTGCGGGCTGCTTCACAGCCCCCAACACGCTGCCCATACTCGCACAGGTGTTTGAGGAAGAGGATGCGCTGGACAAGCTCGAAGGCTTCACATCGCGCAACGGCCCAGCTTTCTATGGGCTACCCGCCAACGAAGACACCATTGCCCTCACCAAATCCGCCCCTACGCTGCCTGACCAAATTGACACTGACGATGGCCCGGTCACCGTCTTTGATCCCGGTTTCGATCTGACGTGGTCCGTCCAGTAACTTCCCTGTTTCAAGAAAATCCCCGCCGGAGGCTCCCGCACCCTCCACACTGCACAAAGCCCGAAAGCAAAGCATCATGATCCCAACAAGCTACCCCACATCCGAAGAAATGGCCCGCCTGACGGCCCGCATGCTGCTGGAAATCAAGGCCGTGCATTTCAACGCGACAGAGCCGTTCACATTGGCTTCGGGCCTGCCAAGCCCGACCTATATCGACTGTCGCAAGCTGATCTCTTACCCGCGCATCCGGTCGACGCTGATGGATTTTCTCACTGTCACCGTTATGCGCAATGCGGGGTTTGAAGCGTTCGACAACATCGCGGGTGGCGAGACTGCAGGCATCCCTTTTGCTGCCTTCGTGGCTGAGCGGATGGCCCTGCCGATGACGTATGTTCGAAAAAAGCCCAAGGGATATGGCAAGGGCGCCCGGATCGAAGGGAACATGACCGATGGTCAGCGCGTTTTGCTGGTCGAGGATCTGACGACCGATGGTGGATCAAAGCTGAGCTTTGTGGATGCCATCCGTGATGCTGGGGCAGCCTGCGCGCACACAGCTGTTATCTTTTACTACGGGATTTTCCCAGAGACCGAGAAGGTATTGGGTGATCATGGCGTGACGCTGCATCACCTATGCACATGGTGGGATGTGTTGGCCGAGGCCAAGGCGTCCGGTGCATTTGATGCCGCAACTCTGGACGGTGTCGAGGACTTCCTGAACGACCCACGCGCGTGGCAGGCAGCCCGGACGTAACGGAACTTTGCCGATACGGCTCCGTTTGTAGCTTTTCTACATGGTGTCTGGCTGTGGAACAGTGTGCAAAACCATGATTCTTTTGCACGGCGCCGGACAGATGTGGTATGCGTGCAGGACGCCATTGCCATATGTGGGAAAGTGTAAACCACGATTGTGGAGAATCCACCGGGTTGTCCACAGACTTGCTCCCGGTTTTCAACGCCTATGCGCTTGTGGCAAGACACCCGGAACGCGGGGACAATAAAACAACGAGCAGAGAGTGGGGCGATGAACGAGATTGCAGCAATCAATCCGACCGGGGTTGCGGTTCAGGATGCCGAGACCATGCCCCACTCGATCGAGGCCGAGCAGCAATTGCTGGGCGCGATTCTGACCAACAACGACATCTATGACCGCGTCGCATCGATCATCAATCCGACCCATTTCTATGACCCGGTGCACGCCCGCATCTTTGAGATTTCGGCGGCTCGGATCGCCAAAAACAATCTTGCCTCTCCCGTGACGCTCAAGGCGTTCATGGAGGAGGATGAGGGGCTGAAAGAGCTGGGCGGTCCGGCCTACCTTGCCCGCCTTGCCGGGGCCGCCATCAGTGCCTTTGCCGTGCGCGACTATGCGCAGATGATTTATGATCTTGCCGTACGCCGCGACCTGATCCAACTGGGGCGCGACATCAGCGCCAAGGCGGCCAAGGTCGATGTCGCCTCGGAGCCCAAGGAGCAGATCGTAGAGGCCGAACAGGCGCTTTACAAGCTGGCGGAACAGGGCACATCAGAGGGTGGATTTCAGAGTTTTCTCAAAGCTGTAACGGATGCAGTTAATGTCGCCAATGCCGCGTATCAGCGGGAAGGCGGACTTGCCGGTATCTCAACTGGCCTGATCGATATGGACAAGAAGCTGGGGGGTCTGCACCCGTCTGACCTTCTGATCCTTGCGGGCCGTCCGTCGATGGGGAAAACCTCGCTCGCCACCAACATCGCCTTCAACATTGCCAAAGCCTACAAAAAGGGCCTGAAACCCGACGGAGCCGAAGGCGCGATTGAAGGCGGCGTAGTGGGCTTCTATTCGCTCGAGATGAGCGCGGAGCAGCTCGCGGCGCGTATCCTGTCCGAGGCCGCCGAAGTGCCCTCGGAAAACATTCGTCGTGGTGACATGACCGAGGCCGAGTTCCGGCGCTTTGTGGACGCGGCCAAACAGCTCGAAGCCTGCCCGCTCTATATTGACGACACTGCCGCGATCCCGATTGCCCAGCTGTCCGCGCGCGCGCGCCGGTTGAAGCGGACGCACGGGCTGGATGTGCTGATTGTTGACTACCTGCAACTGGTGCGCGGTGTGTCCGAAAACCGTGTACAGGAGATCGGCGAGATATCGATGGGCCTCAAGGCCATCGCCAAAGAGCTGAACATCCCCGTCATCGCGCTGTCGCAGTTGTCGCGTCAGGTCGAAAACCGGGAAGACAAGCGCCCGCAGCTGTCAGACCTTCGGGAATCGGGATCGATTGAGCAAGACGCCGACGTCGTCATGTTCGTTTTCCGCGAAGAGTATTATAAGGAACGTGAGAAGCCCGGTGATCACGACCTGGAAGCCATGGCCAAGTGGCAGGAAGAGATGGAGCGGCTGCATGGTCGCGCCGAAGTCATCATCGGCAAACAGCGTCACGGCCCCATTGGCACAGTGGACCTGAGTTTCGAAGGGCGCTTTACCCGTTTCGGCAACCTTGTGCAGCCCTGGCAGCAGGGCGGCGGTGGCGACACCGGGTTCTGATCACCAAGGACGCGCTGCGCGCGACGCCAATGTTTTAGGGGCTCTGCCCTCGCCTTCGGCGTCCCCGAGGTATTTTTGGCCAGAAGAAGCTGTATGGCCGGGTTGTGATTGGACAGAGTCACGCTGGCCCGTCACAGTAACAGCATGCGCTTGCTTCTTGGTTTGTTGGTGTGCTTTGGCTCGGTCGTGCATGCGCAGGAGCGGATCGAGGTGGATGTCGAGCTGTTCCTCGCCGTTGATGTAAGCCGCTCTATGCAACCCTACGAGCTTGAAATCCAGCGGCGTGGCTATGCCGCTGCCCTTCAAGCGCCCGAGGTGCAGGCCGCCATCACAAGTGGGTTTCTGGGTCGGATCGCAATCACCTATGTTGAATGGGCCGGGACGCATGACCAACGGGTGATTGTACCTTGGACCGTTTTGGCCACCCCCGAGGATGCGGCCAGGATTGCAGGTCAGATCACAGCCCATTTTGACGATGCGATGCGCCGCACTTCGATTTCCGGAGCGTTGATGCATGCTGCTGAGAGCATTGACCGGAACGCATTTGATGGCTTGCGCAGGGTTATTGACGTGTCAGGGGACGGCCCGAACAACATGGGGCGTCCCGTCACCCTGGCCCGAGATGCCGTTCTGGCGCAGGGCATCACGATCAACGGACTGCCATTGATGACCCAAGATGACGGATTTACGTCCCGGTGGAATATTCCCGATCTTGATGCCTACTACACCGCATGTGTCATTGGCGGCACCGGTGCCTTTGTCGTGCCCGTTACGGATTGGGCGGAATTTGAGGATGCGGTGCGGCGCAAACTGGTCCTTGAAATTGCCGGACAGTCCGCGCGTCTGTGGCGTGCCCAAGCCACAGCACCCTATAACTGCCTGATCGGAGAGGAAATCTGGGAACGCAATCGCGACATCTTTGCGCTGCCTTAAGCCCATATCGCATTTTCCTCTTCACCAATGCGCGTCGTCCTGCCAAACAGCCGGTCATGACATCTGCGACCCTCTCTATCGACCTCGGCGCGCTTGTGCGCAATTGGCAATCCCTTGATGCACTCAGCGCGTGCGAAACCGGTGCGGTGGTCAAAGCCAATGGCTATGGTCTGGGTGCGCCTGTCGTGGGCCGCGCTCTTGTACGCGCTGGCGTGCGCAGCTTTTTCGTGGCCACGGCCGAAGAAGGCAACACGCTGCGCGGGGCGATTGGTCAGGGGCCAGCGATCTACGTCTTTTCCGGGCACATGGTTGGCGATACCAACGCGATCCGCGAAGCGGCGTTAACCCCGCTGCTTAACTCCGTTGACCAGATGCTGCGTCATGTCGAGGCGTTGCCGGGTGCGCCCTTCGGCATTCAACTGGACAGCGGGATGAACCGCCTGGGCATGGAGCCCGCCGAATGGTCCGCCGTGCGCGACATTGCAATTGCCCAAGGTCCAGCGCTGATCATGTCGCATCTGGCCTGTGCGGATGAGCCTGATCACCCGATGAATGCAAGGCAATTGTCCGAGTTCCGTGCGATGACTGACGGATTGGACATTCCCAGCTCTCTAGCTGCCACCGGCGGCACCATACTTGGCCCGGACTATCACTTTGACATGACGCGTCCGGGTATCGGCCTCTATGGCGGTCTGCCCTTTGCCGATGCGGCCCCGGTGGTCACGCTTGATCTGCCCGTCATTCAGGTTCGGGACGTCGTGCAGGGGGAAAGCGTCGGCTACGGCAACACCTGGACTGCCCCACGAGACAGCCGCATCGCGACTGTCTCCGGCGGCTATGCAGACGGGTTGATCCGCGCGATGGGTCCCAAGGCGACGCTTTTTGCCGGCGACACGCCCTGCCCTGTCGTTGGCCGTGTGTCCATGGATCTGATCACTGCAGACGTCACGACACTGGATCATGATCCCGTCGAGCTGCAGCTTATCGGGCGTCATCAGTCTGTCGATACGGTGGCTGATGCCGCTGGCACCATTGGTTATGAAATCCTGACCTCGCTTGGCCTGCGCTATCAACGGAGCCTTGTGGGATGAGCTGGATCGCAGCACTTGGACGGGCCGCGCTGGGCCTTTTGGCCGCCATGGGCCGTGTGGCCATGTTCTTTGGCACGTCGGTCACCCACCTGTTGCGGCCCCCGTTTTATCCACGCGAGCTGGCCCTGGCCCTGCTGAATATCGGGTGGTTGTCCCTGCCTGTCGTCGGGTTGACGGCCATTTTTACGGGCGGCGCGCTGGCGCTGCAAATCTATGCCGGCGGCGCGCGCTTCAATGCCGAGGCTGTGGTGCCCCAGATCGTTGCCATAGGCATGGTGCGCGAACTGGGTCCGGTGCTTGTCGGGTTGATGATCGCCGCGCGCGTCACCTCTTCCATCGCGGCCGAGATTGCGACGATGAAAGTGACCGAGCAGATTGATGCTTTGGTCACGCTGTCGACGCATCCGATGAAGTACCTGACAGTGCCGCGCGTGCTAGCCGCCACATTGGTCGTGCCATTGTTGGTGGCCGTTGGTGATGTGATTGGTATCTTTGGTGGTTATGCGGTCGCCACGGGCACGTTGGGCTTCAACGCAGCGGCGTACATCCAGAACACGGTCGATTTCCTGCAAATGCGGGATATTACATCCAGCCTTGTGAAAGGCGCGGTGTTCGGCTGCATCGCCGCCTTGATGGGATGCTACTTCGGCATGAACTCAGGCCGGGGTGCGCAGGGCGTGGGCCGGGCGACCAAGGGGTCGGTCGAGGCCGCTGCCGTGTTGATCCTGGCCGCCAACTTCGTGCTCACAGGGGTGTTCTTTTCGGTATGACCCAGAACGCGCCCTCTTCCTTGTCCGTCACAGGTCCTGCCAGATGATTACGCTCGACAACATCCACAAAAGCTTTGGCGACAATCACGTTCTGCGCGGTGTTGATCTGCATGTCGCGCGCGGCACGTCGATGGTGATCATTGGCGGCTCCGGCACCGGCAAGTCCATCGCGATCAAGACGATCCTTGGCCTTGTTACGCCCGAGAAGGGCACGATCACGGTTGACGGTCAGGATGTCAGCCAGACCGGAGATCGCGATGCCTTTCTGGCACGCTTCGGGATGCTTTTTCAGGGTGCTGCCTTGTTTGATTCCCTGCCCGTCTGGCAGAACGTTGCCTTTCGTCTGCTGCGCGGCAGCCTTGCGCGCCCGAAGGAAGAGGCGCATGAGATTGCCATCGAGAAACTGCGCCGTGTGGGGCTGACGCCGGATGTGGCGGATCGTCTGCCTGCCGAACTATCGGGCGGGATGCAAAAACGCGTGGGGCTGGCGCGGGCCATTGCGGCAGAACCCGAAATCATCTTTTTTGACGAACCGACCACCGGACTTGATCCAATCATGGCGGGCGTCATCAACGACCTCATCCGCGAGATTGTAACCGAGATGGGTGCGACAACGATGACGATCACCCACGACATGACGTCCGTGCGGACCATTGCGGATAACGTCGCGATGCTGCACGGGGGCAAGATCCGCTGGACAGGTCCCGTGGCCGACATTGACGGGGCGACCGATCCATACGTGGATCAGTTCATTCACGGGCGGGCAGAAGGGCCGATCGAGACCGTGCGCTGAGGCGTGCAGCGCTTGACACATGCATTCCGACGCGGCCACTTGCCGTCATGCATCGCTGGATCAACCTGTCCCTGCTTATCCTGTTCCCGGTCTCGTGGTTTGCGCCATTGCTCGAGGCAGGGCTACTGCCGCTTTTCAAGCTGAAAGAGATTTCCGTTTTGACCGGGCTTCAATCGCTTTGGGGCACGGATGTCTTCCTTGCCCTGATCGTTGCCATCTTTGCCCTGGTGGCGCCGATGGCCAAGACCATCGGACTGGCGCTGCTGCATTGGAACATGGCCAGCCCGCGCCTTGCCCCTGCGCTGCGGATCATGGGGAAGCTGGCGATGGCCGATATTTTTCTGATCGCAATGTACATCACGGTTGCCAAAGGCATCGGTGTTGGACGGCTGGAAGTGGCGTGGGGGCTTTACCTCTTTACCGCGTGCATTCTGGCATCGCTTTGGGTCGGTGTTCGAACTGAAAGGATTGCGTCCAACCTCATGGATTGATGCGAAACCGGAAACAATCCATATCGCGCCCTCACAAGTCACCACTTTTTGACTGTATTTTCCGACGCTTAAGGATATGCTGCCTAGATTAGTGCGTCTTCTGGGGGGAAGGCTAATGAAACAAGTAATTTTCGCAGCACAGGTTCTTGCTGCAACCATGCAACGGCTCGCGCTTTTTCTTTTTGCTGCGCTCGCACTTGGATTGATTGTCACAATTGGGATGGCTGCGGCAGGCTTTTGGCCGTGGATTGACCTTTCGGTTACTTGGAATGGCGCGCCGGTTGCCCAAGCTGGGATGATCGCCCAGATCGGGCTGACTGTCTTTGCAGTTGCCTTGTGTTTTTTCCTGCCAACCAACATGCGCATCATGCAGCTTGAAAACTCGCACCGGCAATTCAGTGTTGGCGTAGATGACATCACCCGTGCCTATCACGCTGCACATCACGCGGATCGCAGCGGCACTTTTGGTCTGAGCGATGCGTTTGAAAGCACGCAGGATCGTCTGGCGTTCCTGCGCGATCATCCCGATCTGGGTATGTTGGAGCCTGAACTGCTGGAGTTGGCGGCGAAGATGTCCCATATCAGTCGAGACCTTGCCCAAGCCTATTCAGACACCAAGGTCGAACGGGCGCGGTCCTTCCTTCAGCAGCGCCAATTCGAGATTGAGCAGTTCAACGACCGCTTGGAACAGGCCAAGGCGATCCATGGCGAGTTTTCGACCTGGATCAACCGGCTGGAACTGGAGGAGAACGTGGCACGCGCCCATCTTGAACGTCTTTTGGACGAGATGGAGCGACTGCTGCCCGAACTGAACCAACCTGCCACACCGTCAAAAGTCACCCAACTGCCATTGCGCGCTGAATAGGGCTTGCCCGCCCACGCCGCCGCTGGCAGACCAACGCGCATGGTAAAAACCGGCACGACCTATTCCTGCTCCTCATGCGGCGCGTCCTTCTCCAAGTGGTCCGGGCGCTGTGACGGCTGTGGTGAGTGGAACACCATCAGCGAAGACGCCGGCCTTTCTGCGGGCCCCAGCAGCAAGGGGCTGGGCACAAAACGGGGCAATACGGTCACCCTGACCGATCTGGCGACGCAGGAAACGCCACCACCCCGAACCGAAAGCAAGGTGGCCGAGCTTGACCGGGTACTGGGCGGCGGTCTTGTCCCCGCTTCTGCCATTCTGGTTGGTGGCGATCCTGGCATCGGCAAATCCACCCTTCTGTTGCAAGCCGCGGCGCGTTTCGCCCGCAACGGCCTGAAAACGATCTATGTCAGCGGCGAAGAGGCAAGTGCGCAGGTCCGGATGCGCGCGGAGCGCCTCGGGCTGTCCGATGCGCCAGTACAACTGGCGGCGGATACCAACCTGCGCAACATCCTGACCACGCTCGAGGCCGAGGCGCCGGGGTTGGCCATCATCGATTCAATCCAGACCATGTGGCTCGACACTGTCGACAGTGCGCCCGGGTCGGTCAGCCAGGTTCGTGCCGCCGCACATGAACTGACGACTTTTGCCAAGCGAAAAGGCATCAGCGTCATTCTGGTTGGGCACGTGACCAAGGAAGGGCAGATTGCAGGCCCCCGCGTGGTCGAACACATGGTCGATACGGTCTTGTACTTCGAGGGCGAGCGCGGGCACCAGTTCCGCATCCTGCGCGCAGTCAAGAACCGCTTCGGCCCCGCCGACGAAATTGGCGTGTTCGAAATGACCGGCAAAGGACTGGCCGAGGTCACGAACCCGTCGGCCCTGTTCTTGTCCGAACGCGGCGAGCCGTCGCCCGGGTCCGTCGTATTTGCCGGGATCGAAGGCACCCGTCCCGTGTTGTGCGAGATGCAGGCCCTTGTCGCACCCTCCCCGCATTCCCAAGCGCGCCGGACCGTGGTGGGTTGGGATGGTGGGCGTCTTGCCATGATCCTTGCGGTCCTTGAGGCACGCTGTGGCATCCCTTTTGCCGGGCTTGATGTGTATCTGAATGTCGCAGGCGGCATGAAAATCAGCGAACCTGCTGCCGATCTGGCCGTCGCAGCCGCCCTTTTGTCTGCACGCGAGGATAGTGCATTGCCCGCAGATACAGTTGTTTTTGGGGAAATCAGCCTATCTGGCGCGCTTCGGCCTGCCCCTCAGACGGAAAACAGGTTGAAAGAAGCCCAAAAACTTGGTTTTTCGTCATCCATTGCACCCAAAGGCGGCAAAGCCCAAGGTGCACCGGGAATGACGCTGAAACGCTTCAGTGACCTGACCGGGTTTGTAGGCGACGTATTCGGCGCAGGCTAGACGCCGCACGGGCAGAACATAAGGGGCAGGACCATGGAAGGGTTCACCATCATTGACGGCGTAGTTGCCGTGGTCATCATCCTGTCGGCCCTATTGGCCTATGGGCGCGGGTTCGTGCGCGAAGCCATGGCAATTGCAGGCTGGATTGCAGCCGCCATTCTGGCATTCCTGTTTGCCCCGCGCGTGGAACCGCTGGTGCGCGAGATTCCGGTTGTGGGCGACTTCATCGCTGACAGTTGCGAGCTCAGCATTATTGGGGCCTTTGCCCTTGTCTTTGCTGTTGCGTTGATCGTGGTGTCCCTGTTCACCCCGCTTTTTTCATCGATTGTGCAACGGTCCGCTCTCGGCGGTATCGATCAGGGTCTTGGTTTCCTCTTTGGCGTGGCGCGTGGCATCCTTCTGGTTGCCATTGCGTTCTTTGTCTACGACACGGTGATCACCGGTCAGGAATTCACCATCGTTGATGAAAGCCGTTCGGCCGCCGTGTTTGGCCGCTTCACCGGGCAGATCGAAGAGCAGAACCCCGAAGAGGCGCTTGGCTGGATCACCCGCCAATACGAGAGCCTTGTGGGCGCCTGCAGCGAATAATTCGTCCCAACGAAGCGGGAATCAGACATTTCAAAGGCGCGGGCAGCACCGCCCGCACGCAATCATGGTTAAGCGCGGATTAATCGCGTCGCCGTGATGCGGAGAGTGTGGGCCGCCTGCACCCCACTGGTGACTGTGGCGAAACAGCGCCCGGCTTTGGCCGTGGTTGTGACCAAAAAGCGGCAGATTTGTGGAGCGTTCTTGTCCCCAGAACACGAACACAAACTGACCCGAGGATACACCGATGTTTCTGAACCACGACGCCGCATTTGCCGACATTACGCCCATTAAAACACCAACTGTCCCGCGCATCAGCGCAACAGTCACGGCACATACATTGCTGGAGACTGAAAAAGGATGGGCATCGGTTGACACGCTGCAGGCAGGCGACGCCGTGGCGACGCTCGACGGTGGCTTTGCAGAAATCACCGCGATCACGCGCCCCGACCGCACTGTACCGCTTGTGCATATCCCCGGTGGTGTCCTCTCGACCTGCTCCGACATCGCCTTGCCCGCAAATGCCCATGTTGCGTTGCACACCCCGGCCCGCTGGGTAGACGCACCCGTGGTCTCTGTCCCGGTCAAGGCACTTAGCGGTTGGTGTGGGATCCGCCCTACCCTGTTTAATGGGCCGGACCTGGCTGAATTGCATTTCGCGGACGAAGAGATGATCTATGCCCAGTCTGGCCTGCTGATCCACGCCGCACCGTCATCAGGCGACAGCTTCTTTTCCAAGCTCAATTACGGTGACACTCGCGCCATGCTGGTACTGTCCGCTGGCAAAATTGGCCAACCGGACACGGTCGCTGCGTAATGCACGATCAATTGTGATCCTTTCGTGACAGGGGCAGCCTGTCTTGTTACACCGCGCCCATATCCCATTCACGGATTCGGAGCTGCCCCTTGTCCGACCTTGCCGCACACGCGCAAATGCCCCTTGCCCATCCCTTTGATGACGACAAACTCAAGGAAGAATGCGGGATATTCGGCGTCCTCGGGACAATGGACGCCGCGAATTTCGTGGCCCTTGGCCTGCACGCCCTGCAACATCGTGGACAAGAAGCGGGCGGTATCGTTGCCTACCACCCCGACCAGGGGTTCAATTCGGCCCGGCGCTTTGGCTATGTCCGCGACAACTTCACCTCTCAGGCGGTGATGGAAACGCTTCCCGGCTCCCTTTCGATTGGCCATGTGCGCTACTCAACAGCTGGGTCCAAAGGGCAAACCGCGATCCGCGATGTACAGCCCTTCTTTGGCGAATTCGCCATGGGCGGCGCGGCCATTGCCCATAACGGCAATATCACCAATGCAGATGCCCTGCGCCGAGAATTGATCGAGCGCGGCTCGATCTTCCAGTCCTCATCGGACAGCGAATGCATCATCCACCTGATGGCCCGCAGCCTGCAGCGCAATATCCCCGAGCGGATGGAAGACGCGCTACGCAGGGTCGAAGGCGCATTTTCGGTTGTCGCCATGACCCGCACCAAGCTGATCGGCGTGCGCGATGCGTTGGGCGTGCGCCCACTGGTGCTGGGCAAGCTGGACACCGGTTATGTTCTCAGTTCCGAAACATGCGCGCTCGACATCATCGGCGCCGAGTTCGTGCGGGAGATCGAACCTGGCGAGATGGTGGTGATCACCGACAAAGGCGTCGACAGCCGCTTCCCCTTTCGCCCGCAGAAACCCCGGTTCTGTATCTTCGAGCACGTCTATTTCAGCCGCCCCGACAGTATCCTCGGCGGTCGGTCAGTCTATGAGACTCGCGAAAACATCGGACGCGAATTGGCCAAGGAGGCTCCGGTCGAAGCGGACCTCGTCTGTCCGGTCCCGGACAGCGGCACCCCTGCGGCCATTGGCTATTCGCTGGAATCCGGCATCCCCTACGCCATGGGCATCATCCGGAACCAGTACATGGGCCGGACGTTCATCGAGCCGACCGAAAGCATCCGCAACATGGGTGTACGCCTGAAGCTGAACGTGAACCGCGCCCTGATCAAAGACAAGCGTGTGATCCTTGTGGATGACAGTGTTGTGCGCGGCACGACATCTCGCAAGATCAAGGAAATGATCCTGGACGCAGGTGCCAAAGAGGTGCATTTCCGCATCGCTTCGCCGCCCACGGCTTGGCCTTGTTTCTATGGTGTCGATACGCCACAGCGCGAAAAGCTGCTGGCCGCGACCATGAGCGAGGAAGAGATGTGCCAGCATCTGGGCGTCGACAGCCTGAAGTTCATCTCGCTCGATGGCCTCTACCGCGCTGTCGGCGAGACCAAGGGGCGCGATGCATCCAGTCCGCAATATTGTGATGCCTGCTTCTCGGGTGAGTACCCGGTCGAACCCGCCGACATGATCGAGAAGGGTTTTGAGATGAAGGCGGCAGAGTAATCGCTGCTGACATTTTGTGACATCAGTGCAGGCGATGGTTCAGTATGGATGTTACGCCTTCAGAGATTTTGAACCGAACCGAAAATTGGCCTGACGAGGCGCAGACACATTTCCTGCGTCTTCGCAGCATTGTGCATGATGTAGCGACCAGTGCCGACATCGGCCCTCTCGACGAAAGCCTGAAATGGGGGCAGCCCGCATGGCGGCCCAAACGCCCACGCGTAGGATCAACTTTGCGCGTGGATTGGTCGCCTGCAACGCCAAACCGCCTTATGACATTTGTCGACTGCAAGACCAATCTGGCGGCGCAGATGGACAACCGGTATCCAAATCGGTTCCACAATGACGGACGGCGCGCGCTGGGGTTCGACCTTGATGTGCCACTGGACGAAGACGCGCTTTGGCACCTTGCCCACATCACGCTGACCTATCACAGGTCTAAGCGTCAGGGCTGATCAGCACGCCACCGCCGAATGTCCCAACGTCACTGGGCAAAGCATTGCGTATTGATGCACGGGCCCGTTCACCTCCCGAACAGGTCATGTTAGCGGCGCCCCTTGATTCATGGGGATGAACACGCAAATGGCCGAAGAGACAAACGCGACAACCGCAGATCTTGCGACCCAAAACGGTGTGCTACCGCTGCGCAACCTGCAGCTTCTGGGTGTTGTCGGGACAGAAAACAGCCGCCGCGCACTCTTGCGAACGGCTGGAGGGCAAACACGCATGGTGCAGGTTGGCGACACTTTCCGCCACGGCACCGTCATTGCGATAGGCGAGGATCGGGTTGTCCTGGCCGGAGGCGTCGGCCAACGCACGCTTACTTTGCCGGACCGGCCAAAGGCTGCCGCTTGACCCTTGGCCCGCCACAAGGCAAGAGCGGGCCATGACACAGACTGCCCTTATCACTGGTGCCTCCCGTGGCCTTGGCGCGGCCATGGCGTCGGCCCTTGCCCCGACGCATCACATCATTGCAGTGGCCAAAACAACGGGCGCACTGGAAGAGCTGGATGACGAGATCACTGCCAAAGGTGGCGCCGCAACGCTTGCGCCCATGGACATCGGCAATGACGCGGCAATGCAGACCCTGTGCCGTGGTATCTTTGACCGCTGGGGCAGCCTGGACATGTGGGTACATTGCGCAATCCATGCCGCCCCACTGGCCCCGACCAGCATGATCGACGCCAAGGACATGTCAAAGTCCATCGCGGGCAACGTGGCAGCGACGGCGACACTGATTACGTACATCGCCCCCCTGCTCGGCACATCCGGCAAGGCTGTGTTCATGGATGACCCGGTTGCTGGCCAATCGTTCTACGGCGCATATGGCGCAACCAAGGCCGCGCAGATCGCGCTGGCCCGCAGTTGGCAAGCTGAGACGGCCAAGACAGGACCACAGGTGCATATCGCAACCCCTCAGCCCATGCCAACGGCAACGCGTGCGCGCTTCCATCCCGGCGAAGATCGCTCCCCCCTCGCCAATCCGGCGGACGAAGCAGCCCGTATCCTGTCCGAAATCAACGGTTGAACAGAACAGGCAAGCATGACCCAATAGGATCATGCTGAGCCGCCTGACCCGATTTGACCGGCCCCGACCGCCTGCGCGGTCTGGCACCCTGCAATCCATCTACGATGCGGCGGCAACCGGCTGGCAGGACGGCATTTCCAAGCTTGGGTTTCTGTCGGCCTATGCCGACCTGATGTCCTCGGTTCCGGTTGTCAGAAACGAACCAAGGGTACTGGACGTCGGCACCGGCACAGGCGCCTTCGCGCAGGCGTGGCTGGACGCACACGGGGCGCCCGCCGCCCTAACATTGACGGACATTTCACAATCCATGCTCGACACAGCCGCGGCCCGACTGCCCGGTGCCGTCACGATTGCGACCCCGTTGGGAGGGTCATTGGATCATATTCCCCCACAGGATGTCGTGTTGTGCGCCCACGTGATCGAGCATCTGGAGGACCCGCAAGCGGCCTTGGCCTGGTTGTACGATCACATTGCACCCGGCGGTCTGTTGGTCCTGGCCCTCTCTCGTCCCCACTGGTGCACGGCACTTGTTCGATGGCGGTGGGGCAATGCCGCGTATCACCCGGCGCAGGCCAAACAGATGTTGGAGGCGGCAGGGTTTGCAGACATCACGCTGCACCCGTTCAAGAGCGGTCCACCCAGCCGCGTGTCACATGGATACATCGCCATTCGCCCGTAGCGGGTACGCAACGGTCCCATGTCGCTGTTCCAAAAAAATCGCCGTCGGGGGCCGCGACAGTTGCCCCGCGCGTGCGCGGCACATAGTAAGGCGCAAAGGGGCGACACATGCGCATTCTCATCACAAATGACGACGGTATCTCGGCCCCCGGCCTTCGGGTACTTGAACAGATCGCGGTCGACCTTGCCGGGCCGGACGGGCATGTGACCACCGTTGCCCCCGCCTTTGAGCAATCGGGCGTGGCCCACTGCATCAACTATGCGCGGCCCTTCATGTTCCAACAGATCGCGCCCAACCGGTACACGGTCGAAGGCAGTCCGGCAGATTGCGTTCTTGCAGGACTGCATCAGGTTCTGGAGGGTCCGCCCGACTTGATCCTGTCCGGTGTGAACCGGGGCAACAACTCGGCCGAGAACGCGCTCTATTCCGGCACATTGGGCGCGGCCATCGAAGGGGCGTTGCAGGGTGTGCTATCGATTGGACTGTCTCAGTATTTTGGCCCCGCGAACCGAGAGCTGGATGACCCGTTCGAGGCGTCTACTACCCATTGCAAGGCGCTTGTTGAGCGGATTATTGCCGCCACACCCAAGGACCAACCCGGGTACCAACTGTTTTACAACGTCAACATCCCGCCCGTGGCGGCGGCGGATGTCAAAGGCACGCGGGTCGTGTCCCAGGGCCTGCGCCCCGGCGTGGGGTTCCATACCGAACAGACGCAGTCGCCCAGCGGACGCAACTTCCTCTGGATCCGGGGCGGCAACCAGCATGTCCCCACGGCCCCCGATACCGACGCCGCCGTGAACCTGGATGGCTACATCTCGGTCACGCCCATGCGCGCGGATTTCACCGCGCATGACATGCTGGACCAGCTTGGGTCCATCGCCACATGAGTGAGGACACCGATCTCGCCACGCGCAAGATGCAGTTCCTTTACGCGCTGCGGTCCAAGGGTGTGACCGACAAGCGTGTGCTTGGCGCGATGGAAGAGATAGACCGCGGCCCCTTTGTCCGCGGGCTGTTTTCCGAACGTGCATATGAAGATATGCCTTTGCCCATTGCCTGCGGGCAGACGATCAGCCAACCCTCGGTCGTTGGCCTCATGACGCAGGCGCTGAATGTCAGCCCACGGGACAAGGTGCTCGAAATCGGGACCGGATCCGGCTACCAGGCGGCCATCCTCGCCAAACTTGCGCGTCGGGTCTACACGATCGATCGGCACAGGCGGCTTGTGCACGAGGCGCGCGCGATCTTCGAAGAGCTGAACCTGCACACCATCACCGCGATCACGGGGGATGGGTCTTTCGGCTTGCCAGACCAGGCCCCCTTTGATCGCATCATCGTCACCGCCGCCGCAGAGGACCCGCCAGGCCCCCTGCTGGGTCAGTTGAAAGAGGGTGGGATCATGGTGCTGCCCGTGGGGCAATCAGACGCCGTGCAAAGCCTGATCCGTGTGCGTAAGACCGCAGACGGCCTAGAATATGACGAATTGCGCGATGTGCGCTTTGTTCCCTTGCTCGAGGGCTTGGGCAAAGACTGAAACTGGTGTAAGTAGCGCGCATCCGACAAGGCCCCCATTCACGAGGGGTCAGGCAGAGGACGACGCAGATGATCCCGACCCTACAGCGCCCCCGTGGGCCCCTGATGATTGCAACCTGCGGCTTGCTGGTGCTGGCCGCCTGCGAAGAGCCGCTGGATTTTGACCTGCGTGGTCTTGGTGGTGGTTTCACGACGGCTGAGGCGGCGCAGAACGCAACGGCGGACAGACCGGAACCGGACGACCGCGGTGTCATTTCCTATCCCAATTACCAGGTTGCCGTGGCCAAACGGGGCGATACGCTACAGGATGTGGCGACCCGCGTTGGATTGCCAGTGGCTGAGCTCGCAAGCTTCAATGGCGTTGAAACGGACGTGCCGTTGCGCAACGGCGAAATCATCGCCCTGCCCCGCCGTGTGTCGGAACCGTCAGCATCGACCGGAGCGATTGGCACCGGCCCAATTCAGCCATCATCCGTGGATGTCACCACGCTGGCAGGCAACGCGATCGACAATTCCGCGCCAACGCCTGTGGCCAATGCTCCGACAGCCACACCCCTGCCTCAAACCGGCCAGGAGCCGATCCGCCACCGGGTGGAACGGGGCGAAACCGCCTTTACAATCGCGCGCCTTTACCAGGTGCCGGCCAAATCGCTGGCGGAATGGAATGGCCTTGGTGCCGATTTTGCCGTGCGCGAGGGGCAGTACCTGCTGATCCCTGTGGCCCGGGCCAACGCACCCGCTCAACCCGCAACGGCCCCAGATACAGCCACCACAGCTCCCGGTGCGGGATCTCCCACGCCGCTGCCGCCCAGCTCGGCCAAACCCTTGCCGGAAGACGATACCGCCAACCCACCGGCTGCAACCCCGGACCCGGACAAGCCGGTTGCGGATGTGGGCCAGACCAGCGCCTCCACCCAGTCCGGTGAAATGTCCCTTCCCGTTCAAGGGACGATCATTCGGGATTATGCCAAGGGCCGGAACGAAGGCGTCGACATCCAGGCCGCACCAGGCACGGCAGTCAGCGCAGCAGCCGGTGGCACCGTTGCGGCCATCACAGAAAGCGCCGAAGGCGTGCCCATCATCGTTGTGCGTCACCCGGACAACCTTCTGACCGTTTATGCCAACGTCACGGACGTGAGTGTTGCCAAGGGCGATACGGTATCGCGCGGACAATCCATCGCGAAACTGCGCGACACCAGCGACACGGCATATGTCCACTTCGAAGTGCGGGATGGTTTCGACAGTGTAAACCCGAACCCGTTCTTCGAATAGGGCGGACCTTGGGCAATTGTGGCTGATTGCCACTCACGCGGGTGAATGCGCCGCAATTGCCCCAAACATTCCCTGAATTCTCCGCAAACGGCGACGTACGGCCCTAACTCCGCCCGGTTGAGGGATCAGAAACAATCCAAAGAAACTAATTGGATTGGTTCGGGCGCATGCCTGTCTTTTATGGATACAGCTTTGCCCTGCGGGGCATCCAGACCACCGTCAACGGCGCGGCGAACAACTATGCTTTCGCGCCCACTGGCACATGGCGGTACACAGGCGACACCACCTATTTCGTGGTGAATGAAAATGATGGCGCCACCGTATTCAATGGTGACGGCGACAACAACGAAACGGTCCAGGCCCAGGAACGCATTGGCGGTGCTTTCCCACAGACAGTTACGATTGACGGCACAGACCGACAGATCATCTGGGACTACACATTCACAGTGACCGATGGCACAACCACATGGCAAGTGGCTGTCATCGACGTCGACCTCAACAATGACAACGACCTCAATGACGGGGCCGACGCCACCGCAACGGATGAAGACGGTTACTTTCTTGTTTTTCCCGATGGCATTCCCCCGCCAAACACGGACCTCACGATTGGTGGCATTGTCGAGAATGACGAATTCGTCCCGCACGGGGATCTGGGCGGCACCATCGTGTGTTTTGCGTCTGGCACATTGATCGAAACACCGACAGGCCCCTGCATCATCGAGGCACTGAACAAAGGTGACCTTGTCCAAACTGGCGCGTCAGGACCGCAACCCATTCTCTGGGTGGGTCAAACGACAGTTCTGGCCACCGACGACCTGGCCCCTATCGTCATCTCTGCTGGCACCCTTGGAAACGACCGCGATCTTGTCGTGTCGCCACAGCATGCGATCATGCTGACGGATTGGCGGGCCGAGTTGCTCTTTGGTCAGGACGAGGTTCTTGTCCGGGCCAAGGATCTGCTTTGTATGGATGGTGTCTATCGCAAGGTCGGGGGGCGCGTGACCTATCATCACATCCTGCTCAATGAGCATAACGTCGTGAAGTCGCACGGAATCTGGAGCGAAACACTCTATCCCGGTTCAATTGCCATGGATGCGGTGGGCGACGATGCCCGCCTTGAAATCGAACAGTTGTTTCCTGACCTTACCGGATATGGCCCAATGTGCGCGCCGTGTCTGAAAGGTTACGAAGCACATCTTCTGGCGGCCTAGATCGTGACGCCCCGCCGTCCGGCCAGATCACAAAAGTACTGCCAGGCCACGCGACCCGATCTGGACCCGCGCGTGGCCTGCCATTCGATGGCCTCAGCCCACAGCGTGTCTTCATCGATCTTGACCTCGTAAGCCGCGCAGTAGCCCCGGATCATCGCCAGATACTGATCCTGGTCGCAAGCATGAAAGCCCAACCACAAGCCGAACCTGTCGGAGAGGCTCACCTTCTCCTCCACCGCTTCGGACGGGTTGATGGCGCTGCCGCGCTCGTTCTCGATCATATCGCGCGGCATCAGATGGCGGCGGTTCGACGTCGCATAAAGGATCACGTTGTCAGGCCGCCCTTCGATGCCACCATCCAACACAGCCTTGAGTGATTTGTAATGCTGATCATCATGGCTGAAGCTCAGATCATCGCAAAACAGGATGAAACGGGCATCCGGCGCCTGTCGCAGGACATTCAGCAAACGGCCAACCGACGGCAAGTCTTCGCGGTGCAACTCAACGATCTTCAGCCGCCCGTATTCAACTTCAAGCGCGCCATGTATCGCCTTGACGAGACTGGATTTCCCCATCCCGCGCGCACCCCATAGCAGCGCGTTGTTCGCGGGCAGGCCTTGGGCAAACTGTCTGGTGTTCGCCAGCAGCGTATCGCGCGACCGGTCGACGCCCAACAGCAAGTCCAAGGGCACACGCGACACATGCGCGACGGGTTCGAGCCGGTCAGGATCTGTTTGCCAGACAAAGGCCGATGCCGCATCAAAATCAGGGGCCTCCAACGGCGCAGGAGACATCCGCTCAAGCGCCGCTGCAATGCGGTCCATGGGGTCGTCGATCACTTCAGGTCTTCCTCGGGCATATCACCAAGGTCATCCTCGTCGTCAAAGTATCCTTCTTCACGCAGCTGCGCATCGCGCTTCTTCTCGACACGCCGGACGAGCCAGATCGACACCTCGTAAAGACCGTAAACGACCGTGAATAGGATCAGCTGCGTGATGACGTCGGGCGGCGTGACAACAGCGGCCAGCACCAGAATGCCAACCATCGCGTATTTGCGCACATTGCCGAGGCCCTCGGAACTGACCAGCCCCGCCTTGCCCATCAAGGTCAGCAGCACGGGAAGCTGAAAGCACAAGCCAAAGGCCATGATGAATTTCAGCGTGATATCAAGGCTCTCGTTGACCTTCCCAAAGAAGGTAATCGTCGGCCCTTCGTTTGCCACCTCTGGCGTGATGACGGCGCCATCCGGCAAGGTTTCGGGATTGCCGAAGACAATAGCCAGAACCGACGACACATCTGCAAAGCCCAGGAAAAACGCCATGGCCAGCGGTGTCACAACGAACTGCGCAAAACTCGCGCCAAGCAGGAACATGACCGGCGACGCAATCAGGAACGGCAGGAACGCGTTCTTTTCCTGACGGTACAGTCCCGGCGCCACGAACCGCCACATCTGAAAACCAATGACCGGAAAGGCCAGAGCAAACCCAAACACCATCGAGATGCGGAACAGCGTGAACAGATACTCTTGGGGCGACGTATATTGCAGCGTGGGCGACGGGTCTCCCAGATCGCGCAATGTGTCGACGATCGGCTCCATCAGGAAGTTCAGCACATGCACCGCAATGAACTCGCCCTGGATGGGGATAAAGAACACCGTAATCGCAATGATGAACGCAATCACCGACCGGATCAGCCGCGTGCGCAGCTCGGCCAGATGTTCAATCAGTGGCGCTGTGCTGTCGTCGATGTTTTCGGTCTGGCTCATCTAGCTCTCTTTCGGCGCCTGTGCTTCAAGCTCTTCGGCTTTTTTCAACGCATCTGCGGCCTCTTGGGCCTTGCGCTCGGCCTGTGCACGGGCGGTTGCGGCTTGGATCTTGCGCGCATTTTCGGCCCGCTCCGCCTTGTCCGCGGCCAGTTTTCCCGTCTCGCTCTCGGGATCAAGATCGGTCAGCGACGATGTCACATCGCGTGCCGCATCTTTCACCCCATCCATCGCACTCTTGACCGGATTACTGGCGGTCTTGATCGTGCGCTGTATGTCTTTGACGCCTGCCTCGTCCGCAGCCTGATTCATGGCAGACGAAAACTCGCGTGCCATGCCCCGTGCCTTGCCGACGAAGCGGCCGACATTGCGAAACACCATTGGCAGGTCTTTGGGGCCAATGACGATCAGCGCCACGATCCCGATGACCAGCAATTCCGCCAGCCCAAGGTCAAACATGGATCAGACCTTGTCTTTTTCGGACTCGGGCGTGATGTCCTTGGCCTCATCGGCCTGCGCTGCTTCCAGCTCTTCCTTGCCTTCGTTGATGCCCTTCTTGAAGCTGGTGATGCCCTTGCCGACCTCACCCATCAGGCTTGAAATCTTGCCCCGGCCAAACAGCACCAGCACCACAACGGCGATCAGCAGCAGGCCCGGAAGTCCAATGTTTCCAATTCCCATGGTGTCTCTCCCATCTCTGGCGACGGAATGCCGCCTGTCGGTTAGTGTTCTATGGTTTTGCCGCAGTTGCGAAAAGGCTGACGGCCAGCTTCGCGGTAACGAAGACGCCAAATCCGCAAGAAAATTCCTGTGGCCTGCGTTCAACTGACAGGTTAATGTCAGTTGGATAGTCCTAAACCCGGCGCATCACCGCTCGAACACAGGAGAAACCGATGCGCACACCTATAACCAACCTCTTTGCACCTGCCATTAAGCATGCAGCCACAGGCGAAGGGACAGCAGGCGCTCAGCCCGTCGCCGAAATCGTGACATTCCGGCTGGTCGACGGCACCGATCCGGCGTCTTTCATCTCTGCCGCAGATGGCATGGGCCCCTTTCTGCGCAGCACGGGCGCGATGATCAAACGCACACTGTCGTCAGATGAAACCGGCCTCTGGACCGACCACATCACCTGGACATCCCTCGAAGCCGCCAAAACGGCTGCAAACGAAATGTTCCAACGGCCCGAGGCGCAGCCTGTCATGTCGATGATCGATCATGACAGCATCGACATGCGCCACGCCCCCATACAGTTGCAACAGGAGTAACATGCGCCGCACCGACCGCCTTTTTGACATCATCCAGATCCTGCGCGACGGCAAGTTGCACAAAGCACAGGAGATCGCGGATGTCTGCGAGGTGTCGGTGCGCACCATCTACCGCGACATGGACACGCTGGTGGCCTCGGGCGTGCCCGTGCAGGGTGAACGTGGCGTGGGCTACATGATCACCGAGGCGATCAGCCTGCCGCCGCTTACCCTCACGACCGAAGAGCTTGAGGCGCTGAACCTCGGCATGGCGATTGTGGCAGAAGCGGCGGATGACACGCTCAAATCCGCGGCCCGCACGCTGGCCGACAAGATCGACGCTGTGCTGCCCGAACGGACCGTGGCCGAAGCTGACAAATGGAAGTTTGCAGTCTACCCGTTCGCAGACGCAGTGCGTGGCTTTGCCCAGATGCCCACCTTGCGGGCGGCGATCCGTGCCAAGCAGAAACTGAAGCTAACCTATCACTCCAAAGGCGACCGGATCAGCACCCGCACCATCCGCCCATTGCACATGGAATACTGGGGCCGCGTCTGGACCCTGACCTCGTGGTGCGAGCTACGCGACGACTTCCGCGTCTTCCGCGTGGATCTGATCCAGTCGGCCGAGGCACTGCCGGAAATGTTCGTGGACGAACCGGGCAAACGTTTGTCAGATTACGACCCGAATCTGTGACGCACGCGACCAGATTTTTCGCAGAAAAGTCTCAGCCCCGCACCGGCAGGAACACTTCGATAGCCGCGACGGCCATCACCGCGACATCACCGGCCACGGGCACATCCAGCCCGCCTTGTTCCGCGACAACCTCAACCGACCCATAGGGCAGCAAACCTGCGATCACATCCACATCCACGGCCTCGGGACGTGGCACAGCCACGTGCACCACAACGCGCATCGTCTCGCGGTCCACACCCAATGTGCCAAAGATCGGCAAGGACGCGCCCTGCAGCGCCTGCTCTACCGCGCGCCTTGCCGCCTTCGTGTCGTCGCGGCCATGCAGGTCGACACCCTGCGCCATCTCGATGATCAACCGTTGCTCAGGCATTTGACACCTCCACCGACACGATCAACGCCGCTTGCGCCATCACTGTCGGGTTTCCGTCTCCCTCGGGCCGCGCAACATCAAGACCGCCATGCCCCACGACGAAAGACGTCTCACCATAGGGAAACACGTCGGCCAACACATCGGTATCGACCAGTTCGGGCTTGGCACACCCGATATGCACTTCGATGCGCATATCCTCTTTGCCAACACCCATGTATTCCGCCAGGTTGATCGAATTGCGCCACAACGCCGCGCGCACAGCCCGCGCCGCCGCCTCGGTATAGCTGCCCCGACGCAGGGACGTGCCCAGGCCGAATTCCACAATCATCGGTCCGCTCATTCCGCTGCCTCCGCGCTTGGAAATACATAGCATTTGTCGCGCCGGACGCGCAGCCACATCACAGTATCGGGTTGCGGCAGAAACACGCCCGGCACGGTGCTCTTGATCTGGGCAACCCCGTCATCCAGACGAAACTCCACAAGGCTCTCATTGCCCATGAACCGCGCCCGCACCACGTGGGCTCGCGCCGCCGTCCCCTCCGTCGCCGTCGGACTGGGGCCAATCCCCGCTCGGTCGAAGTCGATCTTCACATGCTGGGGACGAAAAACGATATCCACCTGCGTTCCATCCGCCACACCCGGGGCCAGGAAGTGACCAAAGGGCGTTATCGCCAAAGCCCCTTCAACAACGGATCGCAACCTGTTGGCATCGCTGAAAAATGCGACAGACGCCCGATCAACCGGTCGGGTGTACACGTTATAGGGCGCACCCTGCTGCACGATATGTCCATCTCGCATCAATGCGATCTCATCGGCCATGCGCATGGCCTCTTCCGGTTCATGCGTGACAAGCAGTACGCCGGTATCCTCTTCCTTGAGGATCGCCAGCGTCTCGTCCCGAATGCCATCCCGCAACCGGTTGTCGAGGCCGGAAAACGGTTCATCCATCAGCATGATGCGTGGACGGGGCGCCAGTGCCCGGGCCAAAGCGATGCGCTGCTGCTCGCCCCCCGACAACTGGTGCGGATACATATCGATGAAGCGCGACATGCGCACCCGCTCCAACATCTCGACCACACGCGCGCGCTTTTCTTCACGACTGCCCGACAGGCCATAGGCGATATTGCCCTCAACGCTCAGATGCGGGAACAGGGCAAAGTCCTGAAACATCAAGCCAATCTCGCGCCGCTCCGGCGGCACACGAAACCGCGTGTCACAGATCAGCTTGCCATCAACGTATATCTCGCCCGAGTCCTGCATCTCGACCCCGGCAATCATACGCAAGGTCGTCGACTTGCCACATCCGGAGGGTCCCAACAGGCACGTCACCTGCCCAGGCTGGATCGACAGGCTCACCCCATCGACCACACGCCGCCCCCCAAAGCTGCGCACGAGATTGCGAATTTCCAGCCGAGGTGCAGTCACGGCGTCCCCATACCCGATCAAAACAGTCGGGACGTATCAGGCCCGGCGCGCGCCCGCAAGCACTGCCGCAAATCCGGCGACCAGAACGAAAACACAAATCACCAGCAATTGCTCGTACTTGTGACCCTCCGGCAGGACAGAGGCAAAGACAGGCCACGCGCGCCCGAAATAGGCCAAAGCCCCAAGCATGGCAGCGGCAAAGGCGAGCAGATAAGACCACGTTGGCACGCGCAAGCCCATCACCAGCCCCACGATCAGCACGGGTGTAAGGAACATCGACGCGGTACCGCTGACGGCTACGGCATCAAACAGCGTCGCATTTCCCCACAGGGTCAATGCCGCCCCCAGCACCATGAACACAACCATCACAGCACGCCCGCCCATCAGCGTGCGCGGTGCCAGCGCCAACTCCTCAACCACCAACCGGGCCGAAGAGGACAAGGCTGAGTCCAGCGTCGACAGGGCCGACACAAGCAGCGACAGCATCAGAAGAGCAAAGACCCACATCGGGAACATTGTCCCCCATGTGCCAATCAACTCGCCCTTGTACTCTGCCCCCACAAGGCTTGCTTGAATGCCAAAGAACCCGAACCCGATGATGCAGAAGGTCGACAGCCAGAAGGCGTGCAGGAAAGACCGGCGCGTGGTCTCTTCATCCGCAATGAACCCCCGGTCCATCATCACCGGATCATGGGCGGGATAGGAAAACACCTGAAGCGCCGCAACAGCCAGCAACACCCAGCCATTCCAAGCCCCTGCCGTCCCTGGCGCGGTCAGCACAGCCCCCAGCGAAAAGCCGGGACTCAGCACAAGATAGAGAACGGCAACGCCAAACACGCCAAAAAAAACTGACATCTGGACGACATCTGTACGTAAGGCAGCACTCAATCCTCCCCACGCGGAATAGGCCAGCCCGACAACGGCCACGATCAGGATGGCCCACGTGCCACTACCCTCAATCACGGCACCTGCAATCAACCCAACCACCAACAGATTGGCAAACACCTCGGACAGCAGGCGCAGCGCAATGACAAGGTTGTAAGCCACGGTGCCGCGCACTCCGAACCGGTCGTGCAACCAATCCTGAACGGACATTGCCCCCTTCGCCCGCAACCGCGCGACGATGAAGCCACCTGTCAGAAAGCTGCCGTAGTAAGCGGTGTAGGCCAGCGTGCCGGCAATTCCGTAGAAATAGCCAAGAATGGCGGCGTTCATCAGGCTGCGGGCAAAGATCCAGGTTGTGACCTGGCTTAGCACCAGCACCCACAAACTGGGTGCCTGCCCCGCCGCCTGCCCCGAATAAAACCCCTCGACCGACACGCGGCGCGGCGCCGACAGCACGCTCGCCCCGATCAGGACAACAAAAAGTACAATCAATACAAATGGATCCATTGCTGCTCACCCCATTTTATTTGATCGCAGCGGTAACACTGACGTTCGGGGTTGGCCACGCATGTTGCACGTCTGCACCGGATTGTGAGCTGACGTTAGGTCGCGTCAATCGCCGATTGGATGCATCAACCGGGGATGGCAAGACTGCGGCACCAAAAAAACCAACAAAGGTACGGAACCATCATGAAACTGAAAGCCAGTGTGCTTGCCGCATGTCTCCTTGTGGCGGGCTGCGACTATGCCGAGGTCACGCAAGCACCCGTCGAGGTCAGCATGAAAACAAGCGGACGCCAAGTACTCGGATTTACAGAACCCACGATGCGTACATTCGTGCGCAAGGACGGCAATCAAAGCGAAGTTGTGGGCGCGCGCTGCACGTTTGACTCAGCCGAACTCACCGGCTCGGTCGTCACACCAGCCATCGTGCGCATGCCCATCTTCAAAGGGCAACCAACCGCCCTGCGCGTTGATTGCAAGGCACCCGGCCTCAGCGGCAAACAAACAGTCAACCCAGTCCTGAACGGCACCGCAGTGGGCGCCGCTTCGCCCGCTGGTTTGGTGGTTGGCCTTGTGACCGCTTCTATTGTCGCCGCGCAGGACAAGTGGTCCTACGGTGCCAACAACAGCATCATGACCATCAATATGGATCAGGCTGAATGATCACCAGGGTCGGTGGGTGGGCGAATTTGCGCAGCAAAGAGTGGACGCACCGACCCTAAACGATGTCGAATGACGCCTCGGCACGATCCACACCGTTCACCTGCACAACCAGCCCATGCGCGCCGGGGTGCAATTCAAAGGTCGTCGCATTGGCCTTCAGCTTGTGCACCTTTTTAAGCACCAGCGGCTTGCCAGGCTTCACCTCGGCCACCTTCAGCTTGAACACTTTTTCACCGGTTTTACCCCCGGGCCGCGCAAAGCGAATGCGATAGTCAACCAGCACGGGGGTTGCCTCCGCCCCCTCCAGCGTGACGGTGAATGCCAACCCATCGCCCAACGGCACCTTTGGCGTCGCGACATCAACAGATACCAACAGGTCCGCATCACCGCGATAGCCCAGCATGTCCATCGCGCCCCGATGCCCATCCTTGATCAGCGTCCGCAAGGCATGGCGGCGCATCCACGCGCGCTCTTTGGCGTCCTGCGTGGCTTGCGCCTCCCAAGCGGCCAGCCGCTCCAGCACGGCATCAGGCGCGGTCTTGGCCACGTCATTGAGATGATTGGCGACAGAACGGGTCACAAACCGCGTGGGATCCGCCTGCAAACGGTCCAACAGCGGCAAGGTCTGATCCAGCGTCAGCTCGACCTTTCGCGCCCAGGGCAGCTTGGGCCGCATCCCTTCACTGACCAATCGCCGTACATGATAATTCTCGTCATCGGCCCACATCTGCAGGCGGGCCAGTGTTTCGTCGGTCCACCGGTTCAGGAAAGCACGAATGTAAAACTCCATGGAAAAGCGCTGGGTCGCTTCATAGAGCAGGTCCAGCGCGCGCTCACGGTGATCCTCCAGTCCGTGCCGGACCGCCAGCACGCCCGGCACTGCGTGAATGAAGCGACCAAAATCGTCATCGCGCAGCGTGGGGTCAAGCCGGGGCGGCATCGCCGCCTGCAACTGGTCCGCCATCGTCGGGAAATCGGCCGCCAGATGCGGCTCCAAACAGTCCGCAAACCAATCCAGACACTCCATCAGCGACCGCTCGGCGATGCCCGACAGGGCAGCCACATGAAAAGCATCGCGGTCAAAGCCAGGGACGCCCGCTACAAACTCATCCGCCAAGTCACCCAAGGACTCCGCGTTGAAAAGTTGGTCTTTCAGCGAAAAAGTCGGCTGCGCCTTGGCCATTGGGTCTATCCTTCAATGCAAAGATGGTTGCGTGCATAGTCCCAATAGCCCCGGGACGCTGACAGTTTTTGGCAGCAGAAGCGACCCTTGCCACTGGCCGCGTCTGCCGATGCCACCGCTCTTTATATTGTCGCCACAGTCGCGCCGCCATCCAGCAGCAGGTTCTGCCCAACAATGAAGCCTGCGTGCTGTGAGCACAGGAACGCGCAAGCGGCGCCAAACTCTTCGCGTGTGCCATAGCGGCCCGCCGGAATGGTGGCTGCACGCTCGGCGCGTGCCTCCTCCAACGTGATGCCCTTGGCCGCCACCACGCCCCCGTCCAGCGCATCGGCACGGTCCGTGGCATGAATGCCAGGAAGTAGGTTGTTGATGGTCACGCCCTTGTTCGCCACCTGCCGCGAGGTGCCCGCGACATAGCCGGTCAGACCCGCCCGGGCCGAGTTCGACAACCCAAGCACGGGAATGGGCGCTTTCACCGATTGTGACGTGATGTTCACCACCCGGCCCCAGCCGCGCTCCATCATGCCGGGGACAAGGGCTTTGATCAGGGCAATGGGGGCCAGCATGTTGGCATCAAGCGCTTTGATGAAATCCTCGCGGTCCCAGTCATGCCACATGCCGGGGGGCGGGCCGCCTGCATTGTTGACCAGAATGTCGGCATCACTAGCAGCCGCGACCAACGCGCCCTGCCCCTCGGCCGTTGTCACATCAGCCGCGACCGTCTGCACATCAACGCCGTGCGCCGCGCGGATCGCGTCTGCCGATGCCTCCAACGCCTCGGCGCCACGCGCATTCATGACCAGATGCACACCCGCAGCCGCCAGCGCCTCGGCGCATCCCAGACCCAGCCCCTTGGACGAGGCGCACACAACCGCCCGCTTGCCTGCAATTCCAAGATCCATGATCGCTCTCCCATTCAGTTTTCACACCAACAGGTAACGGGACGTTCACTGATGCGCCAGTAAAAGACCAAATCGTTGACCGAGGGGGGCACAATTCTATTTAAGTGGGTGGCATATTACCCAAGTAGCAAATCAGATGACGAAGATCGCCCATACACCAGCGCAAAGCATGTCCGTCTTCCGCGCAGAAGACTTTGTGGTGAGTGAAGGCGCCAATCTGGGCGACCCTTTGACGTATGCGGACGATATGCTGCTGGATGATATTTATGCGCTGGCGGCGTCAGCCCAACCCATGCGGCTGTCGACACATGCCGGTGACCCGGCTCACCTGACCGTCGCGGAAGGCAGCGAATGCGGCGCACCCGGGGCGGCCATCCACCTCGATTGCGCCCTCACGCTCATGTCGCCTGATGGGCACATCACGGACGCCATCGTGCTGGTCGAAGTGGACGCTGCAGGCAATATCAATCAGGTCTACCTGCTGCCACTCGCCCGGCTGGCTTCGCGGATCGGTTACGCCCTTGTCGGCATCGAACGGGACGAAGCGCGTAGTAAACTTGCGCATCTCACCTGCGCCCGATTCACCCGCGGCACCCATATTACTATGGCCTCCGGCGCCCAAAAACCGATCGAAGACCTGGTGGTCGGAGAGCGCGTGCTGACGCGCAATGATGGTGTGCAAGAGGTGCGATGGGTTGGTCAATCGACGGTTCGGGCGACGGGCGACTTCGCCCCCATCCGCATTCGCGCAGGCACATTGAACAACGACCGCGACCTGATCGTTTCACCCGATCACCGGCTGTTCATCTACCAGCGCAAGGATCGTCTCGGTGCTGGCCGTTCCGAACTTCTCGTCAAGGCCAGGCATCTGGTCAACAATGACAGCGTAACGGTACAGGATGGTGGGTTCGTGGACTATTTCGAACTTCTGTTCGACACCCACCAGATCATCTATGCCGAAGGCATTGCGGCGGAATCCATGTTGATCGACACACGGACAATGCCTGTCTTGCCCAAAGAGGTGTCATCGCAACTCACCTCGCACACCGACGCGGGCCTGTCCGGCCTCGATGTGACCGAGACGCTTTTGGACCGTCCAGACGTTGCCGAATTGCTCAAACGGGCATCAACGCGCTGAAATCCGCCGACGCTTGACGCATATCAAGGCAAGCAGGCGTCGCAATCTCCACATCAGGTTCAAGCACCTGAAACGGAGACATCAATGACCAAGCTGACCTCGATCCTTGTTGCCACAGACCTGTCCATCCGGTCTGATCGGGCCGTGCGCCGGGCCGCGCAAATCGCGCGTGAACATGGTGCTGCGCTGACGGTTCTGACGGTGCTGGACGATGCGATGCCATTGGAGATCATCGACACCCTGCACGCAAAGGCCCGCGCCACGCTGGACCGGTTCGTCACCTCGGTCTGCGACGGGGTGAACGTGACGATCAAGGCCGAACCAGGGGATCCCAGCGCCAACATCATTCGCGCCTGCACGGACGAGGTGGATTTGCTTGTCATGGGCACGCACCGTCAACGCCCGTTTCTGGACGCCGTGCGTGAAACGACGATGCAACGCATCGTGCGGCGCATATCAACACCTGTTCTTCTGGTGACGGACCGGGTCGACCATGCCTATTCCACGATTCTGTCTGCCTGCGACTTTTCCCCGGCCTGCAGCGGCGCCATGCGGATGGCGCACGCCCTGGCGCCCACCGCCACCATTCACCCGGTGCACGCGCTGCACATCCCCTATTCTGGCATGCTGTCGCAGACCAAGGCCGCCGCCGACGCAATCGAAGCGTCGTTCCGACAAGAAGCAGAAAGTGCAGCAAAAGCTTGGATGCGAGGCGAGGACCTGCCATCGGAACAGATGGAGCAGCTCGAAATTCTGGCGGGCGTGCCCTACCCCATTCTGCGCCGCAAGGTAGACACCGGCAACGTTGACTTGATTGCAGTGGGTGCCCACGGGCGAGTTGGTGCGGCGCGCAGCCTGCTTGGCTCACTGGCGACCGACCTGATGCGGGAACCCCTGTGCGATGTATTGATCGCAAGACCTTAACCAGCATTACAAAGACTGCTGAAAGAGCGCGAGAGACTTCGATGCGCCTCTCGCGCACATCATTGATGAAAGAAACAAACGGGTAAGCTCAGACCGAGTAGAAAAACTCTTCCCGCGCGATCTTCCCATCCGCAACCGTATACAGCGCCACTTCCTTCATGTCGGTGACCTCACCACTTTCCTTGTGCTTGGCCTTCAGCTCAAAGATCACGGCAAAGCGGTCGTCCGGGTGCAGCATCGCATCCGAAACCGAGGCATCCAAAACGTCGAACGTGGTCTCCCACCATTCATGCTTGCCCCGGATCGCTGTAATACCCTGCACCTCCCGCCCCATGCCATTGTCCATCGCTTCGACCGAAACGGCATCGGTGGCATAGAGCGCGTCAAGATTGTCGGCCGAGGTGTTGTTGCGGCAGCCTTCGACCAGTTTGTCGGCAATTTCATTTAGCGTCATGGCGATATCCTCGTTGAAATGAATATCCCAACCCTACGCCGTCCCACTGACAGTTTTTGTCACGACGGCTCAGGTGATCCCCATTTCCGCGTTCAGCTCTTTCATCCGCTTGTTCAGCGCATTCATCTCCAGTGACATCCGCGGCATCGGATCGTCCCCGACAAAGGCCGTGATCTGACCACCCATCAGTGCAGACCAATAGATGCGCAATACATCATTCATCCGCTGGGAATAGTTCGGCCCCAACTTGCGAAACCACCTCACCATGTCCGCATCCAGTCGAATGGTGACACGCGTCTTGTGCGGCTTGACGCCATCGAAGCTATCCAGCCCGTTCCAGGCGGCCGGGATCGACTCTTCGATATGCTTGTACCGCATCTCGCCCTGATGACGGTCCAGCGTCACCATCAGGTCCAGTTGGGCTTTGCGTTGGCTCTGGTGCATGGCTTCGGCTCCTGATTGCGATCTGCGCACCGGGCAAGACTGTCACCAAAGGGTTAACGTGCACTGACCGATGCGCACGTTGGGGGTGCACAGGGGGTGTACGGATGCTGCACGGGGGGTGACACCCTGCTGCTGACCCCGAAACATGCTGCGCTTGCCCCGGTTTAAGACCCCGGATATACGGCGCTCATGTTGGATAACCGCCCTGAATTGCCCCCCGAAATTGCCCGTCGCCGCACCTTCGCGATCATCTCGCACCCCGACGCGGGCAAGACGACCCTGACCGAAAAGTTCCTGCTGTTCGGCGGGGCTATCCAGATGGCTGGACAGGTCCGCGCCAAGGGTGAGGCACGGCGCACCCGTTCCGACTTTATGGCGATGGAGAAAGACCGCGGCATCTCGGTTTCAGCCTCGGCGATGTCCTTTGATTTCACAAGCAAAACCAATACGTTCCGCTTCAACCTTGTAGACACGCCTGGCCACTCCGACTTCTCCGAAGACACCTATCGTACGCTGACAGCCGTGGATGCAGCGATCATGGTGATCGACGGCGCCAAAGGGGTCGAAAGTCAGACCCAAAAACTGTTCGAGGTCTGCCGCCTGCGTGACCTGCCCATCCTGACATTCTGTAACAAGATGGACCGCGAAAGCCGCGACGTCTTTGAGATCATTGACGAAATTCAGGAAAACCTTGCCATCGACGTCACTCCGGCCTCCTGGCCCATCGGTGTGGGACGCGACTTCATCGGCTGCTACGACATCCTGCGCGACCGCTTGGAACTCATGGACCGCGCGGACCGCAACAAGGTCGCGGAAAGCATTGAAATCAACGGCTTGGACGACCCCAAGCTGGCCGAGTACATCCCCGAAGCACAATTGAACCAGCTCCGCGAAGAACTTGAAATGGCCCGCGAGTTGCTGCCACCGCTGGATGCCGAGGCGATGCTGCAAGGCACGCTGACACCGATCTGGTTTGGCTCGGCGATCAACTCGTTTGGCGTCAAGGAACTGATGAACGGCATCGCCAACTATGGCCCCCAGCCACAGGTTCAATCCGCCCAACCGCGCCAAATTTCACCCGAAGAAACAAAGGTTTCCGGCTTTGTCTTCAAAGTGCAGGCCAACATGGATCCCAAGCACCGTGACCGCGTGGCTTTTGTCCGAATGGCCTCGGGTCACTTCAAACGCGGCATGAAACTGACCCACGTGCGATCCAAGAAACCCATGGCGATCTCGAACCCTGTCATGTTCCTCGCCTCCGACCGCGAACTGGCGGAAGAGGCTTGGGCCGGCGACATCATCGGCATTCCGAACCACGGCCAATTGCGCATCGGTGACACGTTAACCGAAGGTGAAGCTTTGCGTGTTACAGGTATTCCCAGCTTTGCGCCTGAACTGCTACAAGGTGTCCGCGCTGGCGATCCATTGAAGGCCAAGCATCTGGAAAAGGCGTTGATGCAATTTGCAGAGGAAGGGGCGGCCAAGGTTTTCAAACCGTCCATCGGCTCGGGCTTTATCGTTGGTGTAGTTGGCGCACTGCAATTCGAAGTACTCGCCAGCCGGATCGAGCTGGAATACGGGCTGCCCGTGCGGTTCGAACAATCACAATTCACCTCTGCCCGCTGGGTGAGCGGTGACAAACAAGCCGTTGATAAATTTTCGGAAAGTAACAAACAGCACATCAGCCACGACCACGATGGCGACATCGTCTACCTGACCCGTCTGCAGTGGGACATCGACCGCGTGGCCCGCGACTATCCGGATGTAACACTGAGCGCGACCAAGGAAATGATGGTCTGACGACATGACCAACGGGCCGCAAATCCCGGTCCCGCAGCCGGTTCAAACAGACCCGGCAAAACTGCGTTGGGGCATCGTGTCCACGGTCAAAGCGCCGTTGCGCAAGATCGCGGAATTCATCGCCTTTCACCTCGATCTTGGCGCCCAACGCATCCGCATCCATCTGGATGTACCTGACCCGTCCATCGCTGAACGGCTCGCACATCCACGGGTGCGCTTCACGCAATGTGACGACAGGTATTGGCAAGGCAAGCCCAGCCGTGCCCGGGCAACCCACCAGAGGCGGCAAATGTTCAATGCCGCCCGAACCTACCGGGTGAGCCAACTGGATTGGCTGATACATATCGATGTGGACGAGTTTATTCTGAGCCCGCACCCCCTCGCCGAGCTGTTGGCCGCAGTTGAGCCCGATGCGTCGCATATCGAACTGCAACCTGTTGAAATGATGGAGGGTTCCTTAGACCCGCATCACTTCAAACGCCCGGCCTCAAAGACGATCCGACGTACCATCTACCCGGTGTTCGGAGAGCACATCCCCGGCGGGTTCATCGGCACACGTTCCCCAAAAATTGCGGCACGCACCGGGTTGCCAAATGTCCGCCTGGGCATCCACGCGCTGCACCATGCCGGTCAGCCGGTTCCGGGGGCCGCACTGCTTCCGGGTGTCGAACTCGGGCACGCCCACGCCCCCGATTTCAAGACGTTTGAACGGCATTTGGCCTACCGCTTGTCAAAGGGCAGCTACCATGACCGCAACGGTGAAACGAACCTGCGGGGTCACCTGTTCAGAGCTTTGATGGATGACCCGGAACCAGACGCATTGCGTGCATTCCATACAGAGCTTTGTGTGCCGACAAGTGAGCGGATTGCGCTTTTGAAGGAACATGGTTTGCTTCGCGTAGAAGCGCTGAACCTGGATGCCAAGGTCGAACGTTTCTTCGGAAATCTGGAGGATTGAGGGATGGTCAAGTGGGGTCTCTCAGCAACCATTCTTGCCCCGACCCAAGACATCCTGCGCTTTGCGGCCCATCACATCGAGCTGGGCGCGCATCGGCTCTACATCTATCTGGACGATGACAATCAGGACGCTTTCAACCATCTGAAAAAGCACCCGAAAGTGCGCGTTCAAACATGCGATGCCACCTACTGGAAGCAACAGGGTGGGCGTCCAGTCAAGCATCAGGTGCGCCAGACAAAGAATGCGACACATGCGTACAACCGGCGGCCCGAGGTGGATTGGTTGATCCACATGGATGCTGACGAATTTCTGGTGCCAGACCAGTCAGTTTCAGAGCGTCTGGTGGCTTTGGACACCAAACAACAACACGCCCGCGTCCGCCCGATGGAAGTGCTGGGCGGGTCTGACAACGCGTTCAAGGCATATCTGCCACCGGGTTCGAACAGGGCAAAGATCGTACGCGCGACCTACCCCACATTCGGCGCATATGTGAAAGGTGGCTTCCTCAGCCATGTTGCAGGCAAGCTTTTTGTCCGCACCGGCCTGCCGGACATCCAGGTCCGCATCCACAATGCCTTTCAAAGCGGCCAGATGTTAGCGAACGCTGTCGAACTGCCCGAGATAGAACTCGCGCATTGTCACGCCAAATCCTGGGAGGCTTGGCGGGCCACCTATGCATACCGGCTCGAAAAGGGGTCCTACCGCGCGGACCTCAAGCCTGCCATGACACCCGAGAAAGGTGGGATGACACTACATGAGATGTTCAAGCATCTGGAAGCGACTGAGGGCGAAGATGGGCTGCGTGCGTTTTATGACGAGGTGATCGGCGACAGCCCCGACATGCGTGCCCGATTGCAAGCGCACGGTCTCTTGCGCGAGGTCGATTTGAACCTCGACGCCCTGATGGCCAAGCATTTCCCCAACGGCGCGGTTTGACGCGAAGCAGCGCCTTTGCTATGGACGCGCAGCATGTTGGGGCACGGTGCTCCCTTTGGGCCACTCCGGCTAACATCATCATACGCCGCGGGCCAAGTCAGTGTCCGCAACCAACGGACATACATGACAAAATTTTCTGATCTGAACCTGAATCCCAAGGTGCTGAAAGCCATCGATGAAGCTGGCTATGAAACGCCAACCCCAATTCAGGCGGGTGCGATTCCCGCCGCCTTGGACGGGCGTGATGTTCTGGGGATCGCCCAGACCGGCACCGGCAAGACCGCGAGCTTCACACTACCCCTGATCACCGCGCTGGCCCGTGGCCGCGCCCGCGCCCGGATGCCGCGCAGCCTTGTGCTGTGTCCGACACGCGAACTGGCGGCACAGGTGGCCGAGAACTTCGACACCTATGCCAAGCATGTGAAGCTGACCAAGGCACTGCTGATCGGCGGCGTCAGCTTCAAGGAACAGGACCTGCTGATCGACAAGGGCGTCGACGTATTGATCGCCACCCCCGGTCGTCTGCTTGACCATTTCGAACGCGGTAAGCTGATCCTGAATGACGTGAAGGTCATGGTCGTGGACGAAGCGGACCGGATGCTGGACATGGGTTTCATCCCTGACATCGAACGCATCTTTGGCCTAACGCCTTTTACCCGCCAGACGCTGTTCTTCTCGGCCACCATGGCGCCCGAGATCGAGCGCATCACCAACACCTTCCTGTCAAACCCGGAACGTATCGAAGTGGCCCGTCAGGCCACGGCATCCGAGACGATCGAACAGGGCGTTGTCATGTTCAAAGGCTCGCGCAAAGACCGTGAGGCGTCCGAAAAGCGCAAGGTTCTGCGCGGCCTGATCGATGCCGAAGGCGAAAAGCTGACCAATGCGATCATCTTCTGCAACCGCAAGACGGATGTAGATATCGTCGCCAAGTCTTTGAAAAAATACAAATATGATGCTGCCCCGATCCACGGTGATCTGGATCAGTCACAACGGACCCGCACACTGGATGGCTTCCGCAACGGTGAACTGCGTATCCTTGTGGCGTCGGATGTGGCGGCGCGCGGCCTTGATGTGCCGTCGGTGAGCCACGTGTTCAACTTCGATGTCCCCGGCCACCCCGAGGACTATGTTCACCGCATCGGTCGGACCGGCCGCGCCGGGCGCGCGGGCAAGGCGATTACCATCTGCGTGCCCCGCGATGAAAAGCAGTTCGACGCGGTCGAGAAGCTGATCCAGAAGGAAATCCCGCGCCTCGACAACCCGGTGAAGCCGTCCAAACCTGTGGCGGCTGACAAACCCGAGGCTGAAGAGAAGCCGAAATCGACACGCAGCCGGTCGTCACGGTCAAAGTCGGAACCGAAAACCGAAACACCTGTCGAAGCGATAACCGAAGCCAAGGCAGAAACGCCGCGCGAGGACACCTCTTCGAAATCGCGCAGCCGCTCATCCTCCAGCCGCAGCCGGTCGTCCCGCGATGATCGTGGTGGCAACAAGGTTGTTGGATTGGGTGATCATACGCCCAGTTTCATTGGCCTGAGCTTTGAAGAGCGTATGGCGAGTTGACCATCGCATTCTTATGAAGAAAAAGGCGGGCCTTGGCCCGCCTTTTTTTTGTTCAGTGCATCCGACTGATCACAACCGTCACTTCAGGCTTCTTGCCGATCTCATCCTGCGCCGACTTGCGCACGATGCGCCGCAACGCTTCGGTCAAGCTATCATCGTCACGCAAGGTCTTGGCATCTGCCCGCCCAAGGAACTGGCTCAGGTCTTCTTCCAGCACCTCAACCAGCGCAGCATTGCTGCGCCCGGTCTCGGACAGGCCCATCAGTTCACACCATGGCTCACCCAGCGGTTCATCCTCTTCATCCAGGATCAGCGTGACCAGCACATGCCCGTTCAGCGCCATGCGGATACGGTCACGGACCACACCGTCCAACGCACCGATCTGCACGGACCCATCCAGATACGTCCGCCCGGTTTCGATATACTCCGCAACCTTCGGGGCATTGCCGCTCAGGTCAATCATCATGCCATTCACAGCAAGGACACCTGCGCGCCCCTTACCCTCGGTCAGCTTGACATGTTCCCGCAAATGCCGGTGTTCACCATGCATGGGAACAACGATCTGAGGGTTCACGATGTCCTGCAGGCGTTCAAGATCGGGCCGGTTGGCGTGCCCCGATACGTGGTAGAGCCCCGATGAATCATCGACAACATCAACACCCTTTTCGGAAAGCTGGTTGATGATGCGGATCACACCGCGCTCGTTGCCCGGAATGGTCTTGGATGAAAACAGGAACAGATCGCCCTCTTTCAGCTCCAACCCCATGTACTTGCCATTCGCCAGTTGGGCCGACGCCG
Source organism: uncultured Tateyamaria sp. (assembly GCF_947496075.1). Classification (GTDB taxonomy): domain Bacteria; phylum Pseudomonadota; class Alphaproteobacteria; order Rhodobacterales; family Rhodobacteraceae; genus Tateyamaria. The sequence continues at coordinate 897,601 of NZ_CANMBJ010000002.1, read as the reverse complement.
CACGCCGTTCGCCTTGACTGCCGGTGACGAGCAGCATCAGGTTTTCACGCGGGATGTTCTTGGCATCCTCCGGGCTGACAACCGATGGAAACTCCGTCAGGACGCCAGTCTCAACGGCGGCCTCAATCATCCGGCGCATGGCGCGCCCCAGCAGGACAATGGACCGCCCTGCCCGCTCACCCGCCTCGGCCAGCGTTTTGACCCGCGCGACGTTCGATGCAAATGTTGTGGCAACCACGATCCCCGAGGTGTGGCCACGCACCAGCTTTTCGATCTCCGGCCCCACCGAAATCTCGGACCGGCCTGCATGCGGTGAAAAGATGTTGGTCGAGTCACAGATCAGCGCCTTGACCCCATCCTTGCTCACATCGGCCCAAAGGTCTGGATCAAAAGGCTCGCCGACAACAGGTGTCGGGTCCAGTTTGAAGTCGCCCGAATGGATCAAACGGCCCTCGGGGCTGTCGATGATCAGCGCAGCACTTTCCGGGATCGAATGGGACATCGGCAGAAAGCCCACCTGGAAAGGGCCCGCATGGACCTGATCCGGCCATCCAGCCACGACCCGAACGGCATCGTCGGGGTGCCCGTGCTCATCCATCTTGCGACGCGCGATATTGGCCGTGAAAGGCCGTGCATAGATCGGTGCGCCAAGCTGGCGATAGGTATGCGCGACGGCCCCGATGTGGTCTTCGTGGGCGTGGGTGACAAAGATACCGTCGATGCGATCCTTCCGCTCAGCCAACCAGGTGATGTCGGGCAGGATCAGGTCCACACCGGGCGTGCTGTCCATGTCTGGAAAGGTCACGCCCAGATCGACCACGATCAGCCGCTCGGCATCTTCGGGGCCATAGCCATAGACATAGGCATTCATGCCAATTTCACCCGCTCCCCCAAGGGGCAGGTAGATCAAACGTTCACTGCTCATAAGTTCAGTTGTTTTCCTTGTTGTAGCGATGGATGACCGTCAGGCCATGCATCGTCAAATCGTCTTGAAAGTCGTCAAACAGCGGCTCGGACTGCTGAAACAGGGGGGCCAGCCCTCCTGTCGAGATCACGCGCATCTCGCGGGCGCGCTCCGCTTTAATCCGGGCACATATCTCACGAACAAGGCCCACGTAACCCCAAAAGACGCCAGACTGCATACAGGCCACGGTGTTCGTGCCCACAACGGCCTGCGGCTTGGTAATATCGACATGTGGCAGTGCTGCCGCTGCACTATGTAGGGCCTCAAGGCTCAAGTTCACACCGGGTGCGATAACCCCACCGACATAGGCACCGTCGGAGGCCACGACGTCAAAGGTGGTCGCGGTCCCAAAATCCACAACGATCAGGTCGCCGCCACACCGGTCATAAGCCCCCGCCGTGTTGACCAGACGGTCTGGACCAATCTGTGTCCCTTCATCCACGCGCGGCGGTGCTGGCAGTAAACAGTCAGACTTGCCCACAACGTAAGGACGGCAGTTAAAATAGCGGTCACACAGGACGCGCAGGTTGAAGACAACGCGGGGAACCGTGGATGAAATGATGACATCCGTGATGTCCACGTCCAGCTTCTGGAACTCCATCAGGGTCGACAGCCAGACATAGTATTGATCCGCAGTGCGCTGCCATTCGGTCGAGGCGCGCCATGTGGCAAGGAACTCTCTTCCATCCCAGATCGAGAAGACTGTGTTCGTGTTGCCGCAATCGATGGTTAGAAGCATCGTATGCCCCTTTTCAGAAATAGACGTCGCCCGCCGGGATGGTGATCCGGCCCTTGGCCGTCTCTAGAACAAGTTGACCATCGCGGTCCACGTCCATGAAAGTACCGACATGTGTGTCGCGCGTCGTGCGGGCCGTGATAACCTCGCCCATTTTGGCCGCGTGCGCGCGCCAAGCGGTGCGGATCGGATCAAACCCATAAGTTCGGAATTGGTCTTCGTAACGCGCGTAGGCAGCCGCTAGCAAGTCCAGGAAGCTTTCCGGCGAGATATCCGCTCCGAGCGTCGGCTTGAGCGCCACGGGCGGCAGCGCCCCTTCTTCTACCTGAGATGCGTCAGGCGCTGCAGCAAGGTTTACGCCCACCCCAATTGCCAAATGAGTGACCCGCGCACCACTGCCAACGCTCTCCAGCAGGATACCGGCCACTTTGCCACCGCGCAGCAGCACATCATTGGGCCACTTCAGAGCGAACACATCCTCTCGACCCGTTGCGGCCACAAACGCATCGCGAAGGGCCAGAGACATGACAAAAGACCGCAAGGCAGCCTGCCCTGGCGCCTCGTCCAACGGCAACACCAACGTGCCAGCAAAGTTGCCGGCCGGCATCGCCCAAGTCCGACCGCGACGCCCACGCGCTGCGGTTTGCTCCAGCGCCAAAAGCCACTCCGGTCCCGCCAGATCGGATGCGATACGCGCCGCCTCGCTCAGGGTTGAATCCACCGACGGCAGTACGCGCCGCCCATATCCTGAGGGCCAAGCGGTCATGACTTCCCTGTTTCCAAAAAATCCTCCCCGAAGGGCCGGTGTGTCAAAGGCGCCCTAGTTCACCAAGGTCAGCGCAGCCGCGGCAGCAGCCCCTTCGACACCGAACATGTTGATGATCCCCAGCACCATGACGGCGGCCGAGCCCATCAGCATCGCCCACAGGATCGGGGATTTACCGCCGTTCAGACGCTCTTCATCCGTGTCGCCAAAGTACATGTAGAAGACAATGCGCAGGTAATAGTAGGCACCGATCACGGATGCGATCACACCCGCGATGGCCAACCATGCCAGTCCGCCCTCATAGGCCGCGCGCAGCACATAGAGTTTGCCAAAGAAGCCCAGCATCGGTGGAACGCCAGCAAGCGAAAACAGCAACACCAGCATTGCCAGCGCCTTGCCCGGTTCGCGCTTGGAATACATTTTGAGCGAGTCGATCTCGACCACCGGCTGCCCGTCCTTCTCCATCATAAGGATGAAGGCAAAGGTACCCACGTTCATGGTCACGTAGATCGCCATGTAGACCAACATCGCCTGTACACCCAGTACGGTGCCTGCCGCCAACCCCATGAGGGCATAGCCCATATGGGCAATGGACGAAAACGCCATCAGCCGCTTGATGTTGGTCTGGCCGATAGCAGCGAAGGCCCCAAGGAACATCGACAGCACAGACAACAGCGCCATCACCTGCTGCCAGTCGGCCACCGCGCCGCCAAAGGCGTCATGCATCACCCGGGCAAACAACGCCATGGCTGCCATCTTGGGGGCCGTTGCAAAGAACGCTGTAACCGGCGTGGGCGATCCCTCATAAACGTCCGGTGTCCACATATGGAAGGGCACAGCCGAAACTTTGAACGCAAAGCCAGCCATCAGGAAGACGAGACCGAAGAGCAGGCCAAGCGACACGCCCTCTTCCGCGACTTGCACAATGCCGGAGAACAGCGTGGTGCCCGCATAGCCATAAACCAGCGACGCACCATAGAGCAGCAAGCCGGAGGACAATGCGCCCAGCACAAAATACTTCAGACCCGCCTCGGTCGACTTCACAGAATCGCGGCGCAAGGACGCCACCACGTACAAAGCCAGCGACTGCAATTCGAGGCCCATATAGAGCGCCATCAGATCACCGGCGGAGACCATGGTCATCATGCCGACCACCGCCAGAACAACCAGCATCGGGTATTCAAAGCGCAGCAGCCCACGCTGCGACATGTAACCTTCGCTCATCAACAGGACTGCGGCGGCGGACACAAGGATCGTGACCTTGGCAAAGCGCGAAAACCCGTCATCAACGAACATGCCGCCAAAGGCGACATTCGTCCCCTCACCCGCAAACCCGATCCAAGCGGCAACGGCCAGGAACACGGCTGATGTCGCCCAAAGCAAAGGTGACGCGAGGCCGTCCTTGGACGTGTAAACCGCCCCGATGAGACCCAGCATGGCAAAGACGCTCAGCAGGATCTCGGGCAGGATGATGGTCAGATCAGCAGACATATCAGCGTCCTTAGTTTTCGGCGAACTGCGTCGCAGCTTCCGCCGCGGCCAGTGCCGTATCGTATTGGGTCACAAGGGCAGCCACCGACGGGCCAATAATGTCGAGGATCAGCGCCGGATACACACCCAGCAGGATCGTCATCACCACCAGCGGGGCAAAGATTGCCCGCTCTCGGCGGCTCATATCGGTGATCGACTTCAGGCTTTCCTTGATCAGGTCACCCATAACCACTCGGCGATAGAGCCATAGTGCATAGGCGGCAGAGAAGATCACACCGGTCGTCGCCACAGCCGCGACCCATGTGTTGACCTGGAACACCGCCATCAGCGTCAGGAATTCGCCGACAAACCCGGACGTGCCCGGCAGGCCTACATTGGCCATGGTGAACAACATGAAGATCAGCGCGTAGGCCGGCATCCGGTTCACCAGACCGCCATAGGCGTCAATGTCCCGCGTGTGCATCCGGTCATAGATCACGCCAACACACAGGAAGAGCGCGCCTGAGATGAACCCGTGGCTAAGCATCTGGAAGATCGCACCATCCAGCCCCTGTTGGTTGGCGGCAAAGATGCCCATCGTCACAAAACCCATGTGGGCCACCGACGAATAGGCAATCAGCTTCTTCATGTCCTCTTGCACAAGCGCCACAAGCGAGGTGTAGACAATCGCAATCGCCGACATCCATAGCACAAGCGGGGCCATCACATCGGATCCAACCGGGAACATGCCGATTGAGAAGCGGATAAAGCCGTAGCCACCAAGCTTCAGAAGGATGGCGGCCAGCACGACCGACCCGGCCGTTGGGGCCTGAACGTGCGCATCTGGCAACCACGTATGCACCGGCCACATCGGCATCTTCACTGCAAAACTGGCGAAGAAGGCGAGGAACAGCAGCGTCTGCATCCCGCCGACAATCTGAATGCCCAGCAAGCTGAACGTCTCTGTCCGGAACTGGTGGTTCAGCAGCGTCTCGATATCGGTGGTGCCGGCATCGGCATACATCCCGACCATCGCCACCAGCATCAGTACCGAGCCGAGGAAGGTGTAGAGGAAGAATTTGAACGACGCATAAATGCGGTTCGCCCCGCCCCAGATGCCGATGATCAGGAACATCGGGATCAGACCGGCCTCGAAGAACAGGTAGAACAGCACCAGGTCCAGCGCCATGAACACACCCAGCATGAGCGTTTCCAGAAGTAGGAAGGCAATCATGTATTCCTTGACCCGGTCCGTCACGGACCAAGACGCGGCAATGACCAACGGCATGATAAACGTCGTCAGCATCACGAACAGAACGCTGATGCCGTCGACCCCCATCTTGTAGGTCAGGCCCATGATCCACGTGCCCTCTTCCACGAACTGGAAGCCGGTGTCGTTAGGATCAAACTCGAACAGGATGAACAGCGACGCGATGAAGGTGATAACTGTCGTGGCCATGGCCACCCACTTGGCATTGCGCTGCGCAGCTTCATCCTCGCCCCGCAGAAACACCGCCAGGATCAACGCTGCCAGCGCGGGCATGAAAGTGGTGATGGAAAGGATATTGTCCATCAGTTCGCTCCTCCGCTGAGCGTCATCCAGGTGACAAGGACCGCGATCCCGATCACCATGGCGAAGGCATAGGTAAAGATGTAGCCGGACTGCGCGCGGCCCGCGAGGCGGGTAAAGAAGGGCACGATGCCCATCGACACGCCGTTGATGGTCCCGTCAATGACGTTGCCATCCCCCTTCTTCCAAAGCTTCTTGCCAATCCAAATGGCAGATTGAACGAAGACGACGTTATAGAGCTCGTCAAAGTACCACTTGTTCTTGAGGAACAGGTAGAGAGGGCGCTGGCTCTCGGCTAGGCGCTTCGGCAGCTCAGGGTTCTTGATGTAGAACCAGTATGCAAACAGGAAGCCGATCAGCATCGCAGCAAAGGGCGAAGTTTTCACCCAGTAGGGCACCTTGTGGGCGTCATCCAGAACGGTGTTGCCCTCGCCGATATAGATGGCGCCCTGCCCCGGCTCCCCGGCGAACATGTAGTGATGCTCGTCCGCCTTGCCATGATCATCCGCTTTGCCCTCGGCATGATCATCGCCATGATCGTCAGCCTTGGCATGGTCATCCCCATGGCTCTCTTCCGCATAAGGAATGCCATAGAACTTGGCGACCTGATCCGTGTGACCAAAGAAAGACCCGTACCAGACCATCCCGGCAAAGATCGCGCCGATGCTCAGAACGCCCAGTGGAACGATCATCGTCATTGGGCTTTCATGGGCGTGGTCATGGGTGTGCTTGTCGCCCCGCGCCTCGCCGTAGAAAGTCAGGAACATCAGACGCCACGAGTAGAAGCTGGTGAACAGCGCGGCAATCACAAGCGCCCAGAAGCTGAACCCGGTGCCAGCTGCATAGGCGCTTTCCACAATCGCGTCCTTGGACTGGAAGCCTGCAAAGCCAATCGGGATTTCTCCCAGCGTGAAGATCCAGACAGGGATGCCAACGCCGGTGATCGCCAATGTGCCGATCATCATCGCCCAGAACGTGTAGGGGATCTTCTTCCGCAGGTTGCCGTAGTTCATCATGTCCTGTTCGTGATGCATCGCATGGATGACCGAACCCGCGCCAAGGAACAGCATCGCCTTGAAGAAGGCGTGTGTCAGCAGGTGGAACATGGCTGCCGAATACATGCCGACACCTGCCGCAACGAACATGTAACCAAGCTGCGAGCAGGTTGAATAAGCGATCACACGCTTGATGTCGGTCTGCACCAGACCCACGGTCGCGGCAAAGAACGCGGTGGCCGCGCCGAGGAAGGTGACAAACGCCATCGCCTCGGGTGCGAACTCCATCAGCGGCGACATCCGGCACACAAGGAACACACCCGCCGTCACCATGGTCGCGGCGTGGATCAGCGCCGACACAGGCGTCGGCCCTTCCATTGCGTCAGGCAACCAGGTGTGCAGGAACAGTTGCGCCGATTTGCCCATGGCCCCGATGAACAACAGGAAGGCGATCAGGTTCGCCGCGTTCCACTCGCTCCATAGGAAGGTCAGCTGCGTTTGCGCCAGCTCGGGTGCAGCCGCAAAGATGTCGTCGAACTTGATTGAGTCGGTAAGGAAAAACAGCGCGAAAATACCCAAGGCAAAACCGAAGTCCCCCACGCGGTTGACCACAAACGCCTTGATAGCGGCCGCATTGGCCGACGGCTTGCGATAGTAGAACCCGATCAACAGGTACGAGGCGACACCCACGCCTTCCCAGCCAAAGAACATCTGAACAAGGTTGTCTGCTGTCACCAGCATCAACATCGCGAAGGTGAAGAACGATAGGTAAGCAAAAAAGCGCGGCTTGTAGCTTTCGCCCTCTTTCCACTGCGGGTCGTGGTCCATGTAGCCAAAGGAATACAGGTGAACGAGCGACGATACCGTGGTGATCACGATCAGCATGATGGCCGTCAGCCGGTCGAGACGAATGGACCAATCAGTGCTGAGGCTCCCGCTTTCGATGAAGCGCAGAATCTGGATCTGCTCGGTCGTGCCGTCAAAGGTCAGGAACACGATCCAGGACAGGATGGCCGACAGGAACAACAGGCCCGTCGCGATCCACATGGCTGCGGTTTCGCCAAAAATGCGCCAGCCGAACCCGCACAGCAGCGCGCCAACGAGGGGGGCAAAGAGGATGATGGTTTCCATTGTGACTTAGCCCTTCATCACGTTGACGTCTTCGACGGCGATGGTGCCGCGGTTGCGGAAAAAACAGACCAGGATGGCCAAACCGATGGCGGCCTCAGCCGCAGCGACGGTCAGCACGAACAGGGTGAACACCTGCCCCACGAGGTCATCCAAGAAAGACGAGAAGGCGACAAGATTGATGTTCACCGCCAGCAGCATCAACTCGATGCTCATCAGCAGGATGATCACGTTCTTGCGGTTCAGGAAAAGCCCGAAGATGCCAATGACGAACAGCGTCGCCGCGACGGTCAGGTAATGCTCAAGTCCTATCATGTCGTCCCTCCGGGGTGTGTCCCCGCTTGTCGTCTGTTGCGGGGCTCAGCCCAGCATGAATTCCGTCTTCTCGCCCCGAGCCTCGGGATAGAGTGCCGCGCAGGCACAAGGCTCTGCGTCCAGCGTGATGATGTCGATGTCTCTCGCAATGCCGTCCAGATCGGCGGCCATGCGGTCAAAACTGGCAAAAGCCCGTGCCCCACTTTCGTGGCGATAAATCACAGCCAGCGCCTTCTCGGTCCGGTCAAAGGGCAAACGATTGCCCATGTTCTCTTCTTGCGTACGGAAGCTCAGAGCTGTGCCGGGCGCGCAATCTACAACCGAAAACGACGTCGCCGTCCCTTCCTGGCTCCACCAGTCACGCCACATCACGCGACCCTCGCCCAGATCGACGTGGTCAGCCTGACCGCCATGCGAGATATGCGTGGTGCGGTCACAATCGGTCAGGGCCAAGGCAACGGCCTCACCACCAAGCATCGCGACAAATGCTGCAAGATATATGCACCGTTGAATCAAGGGTTACAGCCCCTGCCCCGGCTTGACATCCTTCAGCTCCATCGCTGTCGCAGGGTCGCGCATCATCTGGGCGATAACGTCCTGTCGCTTCACGTCTGAACGGTGGCGCAGGGTCAGCACGATTGCACCCACCATGGCGACCAGCAGTATCAGACCCGCAAGCTGGAAGAGCAGGAAATATTGGTCGTAAAGGATCATCCCAAGCGCCTCGGTGTTATGCCGATCCACCGGTGTTACCTGAGCACGCAGCCCTTCGGCGGCAGCATTCGACTCCCATGCGCCGAAAGCCATGACGAACTGCATCAGGATCACCACGGCGATCAGCAGCGCAAGCGGCATGTACTTCGCCATCTCCGCCTTCAGCTCGGCAAAGTCCACGTCCAGCATCATCACAACAAAAAGGAACAGCACCGCGACCGCGCCCACATAGACAATGATCAAAAGCATCGCGACGAACTCAGCGCCCAAGAGCACGAACAAGCCCGCCGCGCTTAGGAAGGACAGGATCAACCATAGGACCGAGTGGACGGGGTTGCGGCTGATCACGGTGAACAGGCCGCCCGCGATCACGCTGATCGCAAAGAGGTAGAAGGCAAATACAGTCATGTCTCGTCCTCGTCGTCACCCATGACCTCTTGGGCCAATGCCATCGCACGGGTCATGGCGGGCACACCGGCAAACATCGCCATCATGCCCAAAGTCTCGGAAATCTGTTGGTCGGTGGCACCCGCCTCGCGTGCGTGTCGCACGGTCTGGCGAATGGCCGTATCAGCCTGGGCACCTTGCATGGTCAGCCCGGCAAGGGTCAGCAGGAGCCGGGTTTTGGCATCCAGCCCATTCTCATTGAGTTTGTTGCCAAACCACGTCTCCATCAAATCCTTGGGCATGGTCGGCCACAGGGCCTCGAACATCTTGGGATCAAACCCTTTCGACGGATCGAACGCCGCCATTTGCGGAAACGCTTTGGTCATCTCCTGCATCTGGGCCAGCATCGCGGCAAAGGGGTTGTTCTTGTCATCTGTCATGAGCGTTGCCCCTCGAGACCTTCGATGCGGGCGGTCAGTGCATCCAGGCTATCCGCAATAAAATAGCGCGTGTTGTTGATGTCGCTGTGGATCAGATGCAGCTTGCGCACCAAATGGCGCAGAACCTCGACTTGAACGTTACCCGCCGCGCCATCGGCGAGACGCTCGATCTCAACCATCATGTCGGCATAGACTTGATCTACGTCACTGCGCAGCGCCTGTTCAGGGTCAGCCTCAGACACGTCGGGTGCGAAATCTGTCGCAAGGTCATGGACTTTCGCCGCGGCCTTCAAACGCGCGGCAAGATCAGCAACGCTTGCACGCCACGTGCTCGCATCTTCGGTCTCGTCCCACAGTTCAGCCAGTTCTGAGCCTGCGGTGGTCACCCGGTCCAAAGCCGCAAGAGCCATCCCGACTGCGTCATCGTAAAACTTGAACGAGGCTTCGAGATCAAACGGCGCTTCGGCCCCGTCCTTCGGCTGACCCAAACACGCCGCAATAACCTCGGCTCCGGCCACCGCTGTCGATGCCAGATCCGCATCAAGATCACCCGCCGATGCCTCAAACACTGCCTCAAAGCTTTCGCAAACAGCTTCGGCCTGCTCGAACGGCTGATCGAGGTCTTTCAACGTTTCCAGCAAGTCGGCTGCTGTATCGTTGTCAAAGCTATGTGGTCCCCAGGCTCCCATCAGCGATACGGTGCATCCAGTTCAAGATTGCGTGCGATCTCGGCTTCCCATCGCTCACCATTCTCCAACAGCTTTTCCTTGTCATAGAAAAGCTCTTCGCGGGTCTCGGTGGCGAATTCGAAGTTCGGACCTTCGACAATGGCATCGACCGGGCACGCTTCCTGACAGAAGCCGCAATAGATGCATTTGGTCATGTCGATGTCATACCGGGTGGTGCGGCGGCTGCCGTCCTCGCGCGGTTCAGCGTCGATGGTAATCGCCTGCGCCGGGCAAATCGCCTCGCACAGCTTGCACGCGATACAGCGTTCTTCCCCATTGGGATAGCGGCGCAGCGCGTGCTCGCCGCGGAAACGTGGGGACAAAGGCCCCTTTTCGTGCGGGTAGTTCAGAGTGGCCTTGGGCGCAAAGAAGTACTTGAGCCCCAGCTTCATACCTTGCCAGAAGTCTTGCAGCAGGAAGTATTTGGCGGCGCGGCCGTAGTCGATCTGCGTCATTGCTAGTCTCCCTGTGTTCCGTCGTTAAGATGCATATACGCCCAGGCCTTGAGGGCCGAGACGACTTCCCCGGGATCCGCGCGGTCAAGCGCCCCGTCTTCATCGGTCGTTCCAATGGCGAACTCGGAACTTAGGAACGACACAAGGTCATCCAGATGGTGTTCCGGCGCTTCATTGATGGCAGTGGCCAATCCCATATCAGCCCCCTACGGCCCAGCGGGCATAGATGCCCCAGAACCAGTCGAACTTGGCGGCAAAGGCCACGAACACGACCCAGACCAGGCTGAACGGCAGGAACACTTTCCAGCCCAAGCGCATCAGCTGGTCATAACGGTAGCGGGGCGTAATCGCCTTCACCATGGCGAAGAGGAAGAAGAAGAAAGCCATCTTCGCAACCATCCACAGCACGCCGTCCGGCAGGCCGGGGATGGGCGACAGCCAGCCGCCAAAGAACAGCAGCGACATCAGCGCGCACATCAGGAAGATGGCGATGTATTCGCCCGCCATGAACAGCAGGAACGGGGTCGAGGAGTATTCGACCTGATAGCCGGCGACCAATTCAGATTCCGCTTCCGGCAGATCGAACGGCGGACGGTTCGTTTCAGCCAAGGCGCTGATGAAGAACAGGAACACCATCGGCAGGTGCGGCAGCCAGTACCAACCGAAGAAGCCGTAGCCTGTATCTTGTGCGTTCACGATCGCGCCGAAGTTCAGCGACCCGGTCGACAGGATCACTCCGATGATGATCAAGCCAATGCTGACTTCGTAGGAAATCATCTGTGCTGCGGACCGCAGCGATCCAAGGAACGGATATTTCGAGTTCGACGCCCAGCCGCCAATAATCACGCCATAAACCTCAAGCGACGAGATGGCGAAAACGTAGAGGATGGCAACATTGATGTCGGACAGCACCCAACCATCGTTGAACGGGATCACCGCCCACGCCACCATCGCAAGTACGAAACTGGTCATCGGAGCTAGCATGAACAGGGTCTTGTCTGCGCCAGCAGGCACGACGACCTCTTTCACCACGTATTTCAGTGCGTCGGCCACGGTTTGCAGCAGGCCGTAGACACCCACCACGTTCGGCCCCCGGCGCATCTGCACGGCGGCCCAGATCTTGCGGTCACCATAGACCAGGAACAAGAGTGAGATCATGACGAACGCCACGACGGCCAGCACTTGGGCCAAAATCAGGACGGCGATGCCGCCAGGAGTGGTAAAGAAATCAGCCATCAGTCCTCACACCGTCGGTATTCCCCTCTCCGCACAGGCAGCGGCCACGACTTCGGCGTCGATGGTCTTGATCCCACGCGGGAGGGCTGGCGAAATCGTGTAAACAGCATCCGCTCTCCACACGCCAGCCTCTTCATTCACATTTGTGCGCAAATGACGCGCAAATCCCCAACCCCGGATCAACGTATATCCAGCGGCGACACATTCGGCGTAGTCCTCAACATCGGCTGCTGTCAGCGCGTTGGTCATCTCAACATCAAACTGCACAAGATCCTCGGCCAAGAGCTTCGTTTCGACCCCACGGTAGTCGGGGATGAACTGTTCAGCTGTCGGCACGGGTTCGCAGGCCATAAGCGGTGTCAGGGATATGAGCCAACTGGCCTTCATTCGGCGGCCATTGCCTCGGTCCGGCGCGCCTTGGCATTGGCGCTCAGTTCGGCCATCAACTGGCTGGCACGGGCAATCGGGTTGGTCAGGTAGAAATCGCTGACGGTCGAAGTCAGAACCCCACCTTCAATCTTGCCAGCTTCCAACGCGTCCCCAGTATTTTCCGCAACAACATCCACATCGCCGAGGTGCGGATGGTCGCCCACCAGTTTCTGACGTAAAGTAGCAAGGCTATCGTAGGGCAACGTTGCGCTCATCTCACCCGACAGCGCACGCAAGATGGCCCAGTTTTCCTTGGCTTCGCCCGGTGCGAAACCAGCGCGTTGCGCCAGCTGTGGTCGCCCTTCGGTGTTGACGAACAGCCCGCCTTCTTCGGTGTAGGCCGCCCCCGGCAGGATCACATCGGCACGATGCGCGCCGCGGTCGCCATGGCTGCCCTGGTAGATGACAAACGCCCCGTCACCGATTTCGATTTCATCGGCGCCAAGGTTGTAGATGACATCCGCTTTCTCAATGGCCGTCATTGCATCAGGATTTGTGGCGCCAATATCCATCGCACCGACGCGGCCCGCTGCCGTGTGCAGGATCATAAGGCCCGACTTGGTGCTTTCCGCCAGCGCCTGCGCCCCGGCAAGGATTGCCGCGCCATCACCCCGGGTCAGGGCACCCATGCCGACAACTATGATCGACGGCTTTTCCTGCACCTCTGAATGATCACGCTTGAGCAGATCATTGATGACGGTTGCATCTGTCCCGATGTGGTTCGCCTCATAGGTCAGGTCCGGCATCTCACCGATCACACCCACATTGGCGCCACGTGCCCAGGCCTTGCGGATACGCGCGTTCAACACGGGCGCCTCCAGACGCGGGTTGGTGCCGATCAGCATGATTGCTTCAGCTGTGTCGATGTCTTCAACAGCAGCCGTCCCGACATATGCGGCCCGGTTGCCCGAGGGCAGCTTCGCGCCATCAGTGCGGCATTCGACGAGACCGCCCTGCCCTTCGATCAGCTCCTTGAGCGCATAGGCGGCTTCAACCGAAGCCAGATCACCGACCAAACCGGCGAGCGAAGACGCGCCCTTGATCGCATCCGACGCTTTGCCCAATGCCTCACCCCAAGAAGCTGGACGCAGCTTGCCATTCTCGCGGATATACGGCCGATCAAGCCGCTGACGACGCAGGCCGTCCCACACGAAGCGGGTCTTGTCGGAAATCCATTCTTCGTTCGTGCCGTCGTGGTTGAGCGGCAGGAAACGCATGACCTCGCGGCCCTTGGTGTCCACGCGGATGGAGGACCCAAGCGCATCCATCACGTCGATGCTCTCGGTCTTGGTCAGTTCCCAAGGACGGGCGGTGAACGCATAGGGTTTCGACACCAGTGCACCCACGGGGCACAGATCAATGATGTTGCCCTGCAGGTTCGAATCCAATGTCTCGCCCAGATAGGACGTGATCTCGCTGTCTTCACCTCGGCCTGTTTGACCCATCTGCGTAATGCCCGCGACCTCGGTCGTGAACCGCACGCAGCGGGTGCAGGAGATACAGCGGGTCATGTGGGTTTCAACAAGCGGACCAAGATCCAGATCATCCACGGCACGCTTTGGCTCGCGGAAGCGGCTGAAATCGACACCGTAAGCCATTGCCTGATCCTGCAGATCACACTCACCGCCCTGGTCGCAGATCGGGCAATCCAGCGGGTGGTTGATCAGCAGGAATTCCATCACGCCCTCGCGGGCCTTCTTGACCATGGGCGAATTGGTTTTCACGACCGGCGGCTGCCCTTCGGGACCGGGGCGCAAGTCACGCACCTGCATCGCGCAGGACGCCGCGGGCTTGGGTGGACCGCCCACAACTTCCACAAGACACATCCGGCAATTGCCAGCGATCGACAGACGCTCGTGATAACAGAAGCGCGGAATTTCGATCCCCGCCTCTTCACAGGCCTGGATCAGGGTCATTGCCCCGTCCACCTCGATCTCGTTGCCGTCGATGATGATCTTGCGGAGGTCGCTCATGCGTCAGTTCATCCTCAGTAGGGCGCCGATCTGGCCGCCTTTTTTGATTTCTGCGCGGCCAAGCGCACAGTAGCTTGCCGGCTGGCTAGCGGTCACGCCGCCTTGTTTCAGATACGCCCTGCGCTTTGCCTTCAGCCGCTCCCGTTCAGCGTCAGAATTGCGGTAGGCATCAATCTCTTCATCCGAGTAGCCCAGGTTCCGGGCACGGGCCTTCAACCCGTTCGCAACGCTAAACGCCCTAAACATCCGGGCCGAAATACTCGGGCAGTTCTTGCGGATCTCGTCCGCGATCCCAATCGCCAGAATGGTACCGTCGATTTCAGGCACATCCCGAAGGTGTGGCTTCGCCGAGGCTATCCCGGCAGTCAGGCTAAGGATCAAGGCCATGGTCATCGCGCGCATCATTTTCTCTCCACGTGCTGCATCACTTTGACGCCATGTGGGAAAGCAGGTCTGTGCTATGCAATAACACGGGCCGACACAACCCGTCAGGACGCAAAATGTCGCCTTGAAAACGGGTTGTTATCACGCCGGCGTGCAGGTGCCTCGCAAGAGCAGCTTATCTCCGGAAATGCGCAGCCTGCCGTCCTCGGCATCCGGCCCTTCGATCCAAGCGATATCAGAAGAACCAAACTGATTGATGCAATAGCGCACGGCTTCATAGCGCCCCGCTTCACGGGCACCCTCAAGGGATGCAGAGACCGGGCTCACGCTTACTTCGAATTGTTCCCGCTGCTTGTCGACTTTGCCTGAACTTGCCCGGAAAAACACGCCATCAAAGGCGACACGCTCGGAACGCCGTTCCTGACAAGCAGACAGCAGCAAAGCCGCGATCAGCAGTGCACCGGTCAAAAGTGCTGGGCGCATATCTGGCAGTGCACGGGTTCTTGTCTTGGTCAATGCGGTCTCCTCCCCCGGGGTTCTGGCCTTACTGCGGCAGGTGATCCCAGCCAAAGGCGTCGTCAGTATTGCCATGGTTTTCAAGATGATGGAAGCGGTCGATTGCCTCGCTGATCGTAGGCTTGTGCCCCTCCGGCACCCACCACATGACAAAGCGCAACCCCTGATCCGGATCATACCATTCGCCCTTGCGGTCATAGAATTGCTTGTGAACCGTGTTGAATGTGAAGTTGTGCAGGCTTTCGACGTCTTTCCAGACCGATAGCGTGCTGGCCGTGCGTGGATTGCCACCCAGCGGGCCATTCGGGTCAAGCTGCGCCGCTTCCATCTCGTCGCCTTCCAGATGCCAGACATAGCCGGGGCTGCGACGCGCGATGTCATAGACACGGTCGAGGTTGTTTAGGAAGTCCGCCACGCGCGGATCTTCCCAGTCGTACTTTAGAGTGCCGATGTTGAATTCAGCGAGGTGCATCGTTTTTTTCTAACCACCGGATCGCGAAGCCACCAAGTAACCAATCAGCAAGGCAACAATCACCCACCAGTAGCTCCCCAAGAAACGGAACAATGACAGAATTGCTTGCGAAAGGCTTCTAGGAATATCCAAAAGCGTTCGGACAGACTTTTCGATGCTAGACAAAATATCGGGTACAAATGCACCCACGATAAGCCCTACGATCCCACCGAGTACGCAACCGATAATCATGAAGAACACCACAACTGGCGGAGTTGTTAAGTGCCCAACCGGCATCATTTCTGGCAAGAATGCGCCAAGCAGACCTCCAAAGACGATGCCAATCTTTAGACCTAAGTGTGAGATGTTATCTTGATCGTCGCTGGGCAAATTTACCTCACTCAGTTCTCATCGCACTGGTAACATCACTCCGCCGCGATCCGCTTGCCTGCGATCCGATCCTCAATCTCATCTCGGAAATTCCGGATCAGCCCCTGGATCGGCCAAGCCGCCGCGTCACCCAGCGCACAGATCGTGTGCCCTTCGACCTGCTTGGTCACGTCGAGCAGCATGTCGATCTCTTCGACCTCCGCCTCGCCGCGCACCAGACGGTCCATCACGCGCATCATCCAGCCCGTGCCTTCGCGGCATGGCGTGCACTGACCGCAGCTTTCGTGCTTGTAGAACTTGGACAGCCGCCAAATCGCCTTGATGATATCGGTCGACTGGTCCATCACGATCACCGCCGCCGTGCCCAAACCCGACTGCAGATCGTTCCGCAGATAGTCGAAGTCCATGATGGCGTCTTTCATCTTCTCTCCGCGCACGCAAGGAACAGACGACCCGCCGGGGATGACGGCCTTGAGGTTATCCCATCCGCCGCGAATGCCGCCACAATGCTTTTCGATCAACTCTTCAAAGCTGATGGACATCGCCTCTTCGACGACACAGGGGTTGTTCACATGGCCAGAGATCGCGAACAGCTTGGTCCCGGCGTTGTTCGGACGACCAAAGCCAGAGAACCACGACGCGCCACGGCGCAGGATCGTCGGAACAACCGCAATGGATTCCACGTTGTTCACGGTGGTCGGGCAACCATAAAGGCCCGCGCCCGCCGGGAATGGCGGCTTCATGCGGGGCATACCCTTCTTGCCTTCGAGCGATTCAAGCAGGGCGGTTTCCTCACCGCAGATATAGGCCCCTGCCCCATGGTGCAGGTAAATTTCGAAATCCCAGCCTGACCCTGCGGCGTTCTTGCCAACCAAGCCAGCGTCGTAGGCTTCATCAATGGCTGCCTGCAGCGCTTCCTTTTCCCGGATGTATTCGCCACGGATGTAGATGTAGCAAGCGTTAGCGTTCATAGCGAAGGACGCAATCAAACACCCTTCGACCAGCGTGTGCGGATCATGGCGCATGATCTCGCGGTCCTTGCACGTGCCCGGCTCTGATTCATCTGCGTTTACAACAAGATAGCTTGGACGCCCGTCACTTTCCTTGGGCATGAAGGACCATTTCAGGCCGGTGGGAAATCCAGCACCGCCACGACCGCGCAGGCCGCTGTCCTTCATCTCTTGCACGATCCAGTCGCGACCCTTCTGGATCAGCTTGTCCGTGCCATCCCAATGCCCACGCGCCTGCGCACCTTTCAGCGTGCGGTCGTGCATACCGTAGATATTGGTAAAGATACGATCCTTGTCAGCCAGCATGGGTGTTATCCTTTGCCTTGAAGCCCTGTGCGCGGGGCCATCAGTTGTCGCGGCTCTTTTGCCAAATCCTGATGGCAACCACCAGAGACCAAATGAACGCAGCCAGTGCAAAAAGCAAAATCAGAATTTCGTAACGCGCAGGTAAACCAAGGCCCTGCACAATCACCGGCGCGAACACAGACAACAAAGCGGCCCCTGCAATGACAAGGGCCGCGATACGACCCTGCCGGGCCAGTTTCGGATCAAGCTGATCAGACATGCGTTAGTAAACGTCGCCCTTGCCAACCTTCTTGGAGAACTCGGTTTCACCGCCCTCGGCAAGAATCTTGGCCTGCGCGACCCAGTCGTCGCGGCTAACACGGCCCTTGAAACCCTGCAGGTTCTGATCAACCCAGGCCACCTCGTCAGCACCCCAGCCCGCAACCTGATCGAAATGATAGAAGCCCATTGAATGCAAAAGCGCCTCAAGCTTTGGCCCGACGCCCTTGATCTCTTTCAAGTTGTCAGGACCGCCCTCGCGTGCGGCTGAAAGCGTCTCGGGCTTGGTGCCCTCGCCTGGCGCAGCGGCTGGCTCGGCGGCTTTTTTCTTGGCCGCGGGTTTCTTGGCAGCTTTCTTCGCCTTTGGCTTTTCGTCGGCCTTCGGCTCAGCCTCGTATTTCCATTCGCCCTTGCGTGCCGCTAGATCAGCTTCGCCCGGCAACGGTGTCGAAGGTTTGATCTCCGGTTCTGCGGTCGTAGCTGCGGAGGCTGCAGCGGCTGGAGCTGTCGATTTTGCAGCAGGGCGCGGAGCCTCTTCCGGTTTCGCCGCGTCAACTGATGCTTCGCCGACCGCCGGTAGCGGTTTGCAAATGATCCAGCTGAGAAGCGCACCGGCGACGACAAATACAACGACGCCCATAAACACGCCCTGCATAAACGTCCAACCGCCCAGCACCATCAGCAGCATCGCTGCCAAAACACCACCCAGCAGCGCGACCAGCCAGCAGCCCACTGCGCAACTGATCATTCCCTCGTTCTTGTTCATAACGATACCTCTCCTGTTTAAGGATGTTATTCTTTATAGATATCGTCTTTTTTCGCGCGTTGGGAAAATTCTGTCTCTTCTCCCCGCGCGAGGGCCTGCGCCTGCGTGACCCAATTGTCACGGCTCACCCGACCTTTGAAGCCCACGAGGTTCTGATCCGCCCAAGCGACTTCGTTATCACTCCAGGCTGCGATCTGGTCATAGTGGAACACGCCGATGCCGTTCAGAACACCCTCCAGCTTGGGTCCGACGCCTTTGATCAGCTTGAGATCGTCCGCCCCGCCATCGCGTGCTTCCGAAAGCAACGTGGGTTTTGTCCCCGCGGGGACAGCGGTACCCTTTTGTTTTTCCTTGGATTTATTCTTCGTTACCGGTGCGTCCGCTTTGGATTTCGCCTTGGCCTTCGCCACCTTCGCGGCAGGCTTTTCATTGGCGTTGCTGGCATCCGCCGATGCGTTCGCCTTCCCCCATGGTGCCAGCAATGGCACCTCGGCCCCGTCGATACGCTTGACCGTGTCGCCAATGTCCGTGGCGAGCTGAACAGAGGCGTTGTATTTCGTATGCCCACTGTCAAATTCCTTGAGGCTGGTCAGACCGCTCAAGGGTTCTGACGCGTAGCGCCCGTTCTGCGGCCCGGGCGTTGGCACTGTGCCAGCGGCCAGTTCGTCGATGATTTCTCCCATCCGCGCAGCGGTCAGATCTTCGTAATAATCCTTGCCGATCTGGGCCATGGGCGCGTTGGCGCAGGAGCCGAGGCATTCGACTTCCTCCCATGAAAACTTGCCATCGACGGACAACTGATGCGCTTTTGGGGCAATCTTGTCCTTGCAGACCGCGACGAGATCTTCAGCCCCGCAGATCATACAGGATGTCGTGCCGCAAACCTGAATATGGGCAACAGAACCAACGGGTTGTAGTTGGAACATGAAGTAGAAAGAGGCCACTTCCAGCGCGCGGATATAGGCGAGGTCCAGCATGTCCGCGACTGCTTCGATCGCCGGACGGGTCAGCCAGCCCTCTTGTTCCTGCGCACGCCACAGCAGCGGAATGATGGCGCTGGCCTGACGGCCCTCGGGGTACTTGGTGATCTGCGCTTCGGCCCATGCCTGGTTGTCCGGGGTGAACGCGAAGCTGTCTGGTTGTTCTGAGTGGAGACGGCGGAGCATTATGGTCTTCCCTTGGTCTGCGTGGAAACTGCGGGAGCTTCCGGCGGAAGTTTATTTGGCAAGATGAAGGTGGATCAGCGGTCAATTTCCCCGAACACCACGTCCATGGTGCCGATGATTGCGGCGACGTCGGCCAGTTGGTGCCCTTTGGAGATGTAGTCCATCGCTTGCAGGTGCAGGAAGCCCGGCGCGCGGATTTTGCAGCGGTAGGGTTTGTTGGATCCGTCGGCCACAAGGTACACGCCAAACTCGCCCTTGGGCGCTTCGACCGCGCAATACACTTCGCCCTCGGGCACGTGGAACCCTTCGGTGTAGAGTTTGAAGTGGTGGATCAGCGCTTCCATCGACGTTTTCATGTCGGTGCGTGACGGCGGAGTGATCTTGCCGCGCGCCAGAATGTCGCCGGGGCAATCCCGCAGCTTGCCGATGGCCTGCTTGATGATCGACACAGATTGGCGCATTTCCTCCATCCGGACGAGGTAGCGGTCATAGCAGTCACCGTTCTTGCCCACAGGGATCTGGAAGTCGAATTCGTCGTAGCATTCATAGGGCTGCGAGCGGCGCAGGTCCCAGGCGAGGCCACTGCCCCGCACCATGACGCCCGAGAAGCCGTATTTCAGGATGTCATCCTCGGTCACGATGCCGATATCGGCGTTACGCTGTTTGAAGATGCGGTTTTCGGTCAGGAGGCCATCGATATCCTCCATGAAACCGGACATGAACTTGTGGGCCCATTCCTCGATATCATCGAGCAGTTCGGGCGGGAGGTCCTGATGGACACCGCCGGGGCGGAAGTACGCCGCGTGCAGGCGTGCGCCGCAGGCCCGTTCGTAGAAGATCATCAACTGCTCACGCTCTTCAAAGCCCCAGAGCGGCGGCGTGAGCGCGCCCACGTCGAGCGCTTGCGTGGTGATGTTCAGCAGGTGGTTGAGGACGCGGCCGATCTCGCAGAAGAGCACGCGGATGAGGCTTGCGCGGCGGGGCACCTCGACGCCTGTCAGCTTTTCGATGGCCAGACACCAGGCGTGTTCCTGGTTCATGGGTGCCACGTAGTCGAGCCGGTCGAAATAGGGCAGGTTTTGCAGGTAGGTCCGGCTTTCCATCAGCTTTTCGGTGCCACGGTGCAGCAGGCCGATATGCGGGTCGCAGCGTTCCACAATCTCGCCATCCAGTTCGAGGACAAGCCGTAGAACCCCGTGCGCCGCAG
The DNA here is from genome assembly GCF_947496075.1 of uncultured Tateyamaria sp. Classification (GTDB taxonomy): domain Bacteria; phylum Pseudomonadota; class Alphaproteobacteria; order Rhodobacterales; family Rhodobacteraceae; genus Tateyamaria. The sequence goes on along the minus strand of NZ_CANMBJ010000002.1, from coordinate 876,841 downwards.
GGTGTTGCGGGCCGAAGTTGATGTTGAAGTTGCGGATTTTCTGTTCGCCCGTAAGGGCGTCGTCGAATTTGGAGCCGTCCATCATCGCCCCTTTCCTTTACCGAGCGTGTGACCAAGAGGGTGACCACTGGCAAGTTGCGCATTGAAATCATTAGCTTTTCGGGGGATTCCGAGTCCCCTGCGGGCTACCTGTTTTTTAAAATGGGGAGCAGTAGCCAACACCAAGCCAGCTGCCGCAATCGCAGTGTTGATCACATCAAACCACATCACCGCTTCTCCAGCTCTTGCAGCTTCATCGCCATCACCCAGAGCAGTACGATGGTGCCCACAGGCAGGATGCAGAACAGTGCCCAGTACTGGTTGATCCCGAAATGGGGCAGCAGCTTGAACATCGGGATGATGCTTGCCGCAGCGATCAGAAGCCACCAGATCATGTCCACTACTTCGCCTCCGCTTCTTTCTCATCACCCGGAAGGATGTATTCGGCCCCTTCCCAAGGCGACATGAAGTCGAACTGGCGGTATTCTTGGACCAGCGACACGGGTTCGTAGACGACGCGTTTTTCCGCCTCGTCATAGCGGACTTCGGTATAGCCCGTCGTCGGGAAATCCTTGCGCAGCGGATAGCCGCGGAAGCCGTAGTCCGTCAGGATACGCCGCAGGTCCGGGTGGCCCGAGAACAGGATGCCGAACATGTCGAATACTTCGCGTTCGAACCAGTTGGCCGAGGGGTGGATGTCCACCAGTGACGGCACGATCTGGTCCTCGCGGATCGAAACGCGCAGGCGGATGCGGTGGTTCTGGTACATCGACAGGAAGTGGTAGACGACGTCGAACCGTTTGGCCCGGCCGGGGTAGTCGACGCCGGTGATATCTACGAGCGACGAAAACTTGCAGGTGCTGTCAGAGGTGATGAATTCGACAAAGCCAGTCAGGCTGGACGGGGCCACGTCGATGTTCAGCTCGCCATGGGTGACGTCCCACGCCAGCACGCAATCGGGGCGCTTGGCTTCGAGATAGGTGCCAAGTTCGGTCATTGCTTCGGACATTTAGTGCACCCTACTGCCAGTGTCTTCTGTATCGGCGAGTTTCCAAGTCACTCTGCTGCCTCCAAACTCTTTGGCGTAGTGATCCATTCCAAGAACCGCTTCTGCAATTTTGGTGGCCTCAAGTCGCCACACTGCTTCTACGATCAGTTCGATCGAGCTATTTTCGTGGTTGGTGAAAACCAAAGCATGGAGCTTGGCTGCACCTACAAAAGCATTTCCTGCGGAGAACGCGTCTTTGACTGCGGCCCGACACTTCAGCGCATCCTTTTGGTTGTCGAAATTTGAAGTAAATTCCAACAACTCATCGCAAGGGGTTGCACCGGATACCGTCAAAATCTCCGCAAGCCGTTTTGAAGCTGAAAGCTTGGCCACTTCCAAATCAGGCTTGCTGAACTCAATAGACATCACCGTACGATCGTCCCGGTGCGGCGGATTTTGCGTTGCAGCTGCAGGATGCCATAAAGCAGTGCCTCGGCTGTGGGTGGGCAGCCGGGGACATAGACGTCGACCGGCACGATGCGGTCGCAGCCGCGCACCACGGAATAGCTGTAGTGGTAGTAGCCACCGCCATTGGCGCAGGAGCCCATGGAGATCACATAGCGCGGCTCGGGCATCTGGTCGTAGACCTTGCGCAGGGCGGGTGCCATTTTGTTCGTCAGCGTACCTGCCACGATCATCAAGTCGGACTGGCGTGGCGACGCGCGGGGCGCGGTACCGAAGCGTTCGAGGTCGTAGCGCGGCATGGAGGTGTGCATCATCTCGACCGCGCAGCAGGCGAGGCCAAAAGTCATCCAGTGCAGCGAACCGGTGCGCGCCCAGTTGATGATGTCGTCGGTTGACGTGAGCAGGAAGCCTTTATCCTGAAGCTCGGCATTCAGGGCCTGCGCGGCATGGTCCTTGTCTCCACCTGCATAGGCGGGACCGGCGGTGTCTGTCATTGCCATTCCAGCGCCCCCTTCTTCCATTCATAGGCAAAGCCGATGGTCAGAACGCCCAGGAACACCATCATGGACCAGAAACCGACCATGCTCACATCCTTGAAGGCCACGGCCCAGGGGAAGAGGAAGGCGATTTCGAGGTCAAAGATGATGAAAAGGATCGACACGAGGTAGAACCGCACATCAAACTTCATACGCGCATCATCAAATGCGTTGAACCCGCATTCGTAAGCCGACACTTTTTCAGGGTCCGGGTTGCGTACAGCAAGGACCACAGCAGCTAGGATCAGGACAAGTCCGAGGCCAATGGCGACGGCCAGAAATACGAGAATGGGGAGATACTCCCGCAACATCTCTTCCACGTTGGGCTCCTTTTCTTGGCGCGAGCGTGAGTGCGCCAGGTCAAGTGGCATGATTGGCTGACAACGGGTTTACGCGCGCCACCCGGCAGCGTCAATAAAGGCAGGTGCACGAAGACGCGGAAATTACCGGGTGATTTCGACGCAGCGTCTTCAGATAAATGTGATCGACGCGTCGCTCCTGCTCCACTCGGCGAGCGTCAGTCCTTCCTTCGGCGCGTAGAGCTGAACGTGCAGTGCCTGGCTTGGACGACCTGGCGCGCTGACCGATACCGCGCCGGACCTTGCGCCATCACTGGCGAGCCGCTGCGCGACATGCGGCAGTGTCAGCAGTTCCTGATATGTAAGTTCCAAATCCGCCCGAAGTGCGGCATTGGCAAAGACCAGTTCGCCTGCATCATTGTGAACAGTGATGGCTTTGCCGCTTGTCTCGGCGAGTGTAGTCAGGATTGCATCATTCTCAGCAAGCGCATCACTCAGTGCCTTTTGCTCGTATCGCAGCATAAGGCGCTCAATTTTACTGCCGATCAGGTCAGCAATTGTCTCGAGATAAGCAAGCTCTTCATCACTCCAGATGCGCGGCGCACTTGAGAGCACGCACACGGCGCCGATTGGGTTGCCTTCGTTCAACCGAACAGGCACCCCCAGGTAAGCGCCTATGTTCAGGGTTGTCGTAACCGGCGCGTGGCGCCAGCAACTATGGCTTGGAACATCAACCACACGCAGCGGCGCCCGGATTTTCACCGTGTACGTGCAGATCGTGTCCTGCGCGGCAAACAGGCGATCTTCGAGCTGCGTTGACTTGGTCGAATGACCCAAAGCAAGGATCGCGTCGTCTTGCCGTACACTGATCATGCTTGTTTGGCAGTTCAGCTTCGTTTTTATGGCACGCGCAAGTTTATCAAACTCGTCCGTATGGCTGAAATCAAATGCAAAATCTGCCATCTTTCTAGATCCACTACGCAACCCGTCATGCGCAGTATAGCGCAGCGTACTCAATGAGAAATATCGAAATGTTGACGCTAGGTAAAACAAAAACGATCCGAAGGGCTGACCCGCCCATCGGACTTTGCGTTTGCGTCCAACGATTGCACAAACGATTGCTTTGAGTCACGCAGCAATCACATCAGTATTATATCCGAGCCACCGCTGGCGCGTCTCAATTCATGGATGCTCTGCAGCTCTGGGTCGGCTTTCCACGCTTCAGCGGCAGCGCGATCAGGAAACCGCAGGACCGCAAGCACGTCTGGCATCACTGGCGCGCCCTCAAGTGCAATCGGATCAGGAGAAGCCTGCACCACTTCCCCACCGTGGCGGGCAAGTGCATCAGCAGCCTGCTCACGATATTGAGCCAGGCTTTCCGAGTTTGTGATCCGCATCATCACGACGGCATGCGTGGTCATGTTTTCCATCCATTGCTTTTGGAGTTTCCACATATCTTGACCACGCCCGACCTGTGAGGAAAATGAGAGTATTTGCGCAAACCATGTGCAAAAATGATCAAGTGTGGCAGTGAGGACGAGGGCGATATGGATTGGAGTGATCTGAAATATGTTCTGGAGACTGTTCGGCACGGCGGTATAAGCGGCGCATCTCGGGCGCTTGGGGTCAATCACGCCACTGTCTCGCGCCGGATTTCGGCAGCAGAAGCGGCGCTTGGAACATCACTTTTTGACCGCCGCCCCTCTGGATATGTGCCCACACAAGCCGGCCGTGATGCAGCCCGCACCGCAGAAGCATTTGAAATCGAGCATGCCAGCCTGTCGCGTGCGATTGCCGCACGCGATGTTGCCTTAAGCGGTCCGTTGACCGTCACGGCCCCCCATTTGATGGTGCAGTCTGTGCTTGCGCCAATCCTTGGCGATTTTGCACAAGCGCACCCCGACATCGAGCTGACGATCATAGGCAGCATTGAAACGCTGAATCTTGCAGAACGCGAAGCTGACGTGGCCATTCGAATCTCGGACACTCCCGATCCGGATCTGGTCGGACGGCAAGTGGCGGTCCAGAAATCCGCTGTTTATGCGAGCAAAGCCTATATCGCAAAGCTGGAAAGCGACCCCAATCGCCGTTTGCACTGGCTGCGCTTTCTGCATTGGCAGCCAACGCCCAAGGAAGTGATGGCCACATATCCCAATACCAGAACCGCAATGGCCCTTGATGACATGGTGGCCATGCTGGGGGCGATACGGGCCGATCTTGGCGCCTCGCGTGTTCCTTGCATTATCGGCGACACGGATCCGGACCTTGCCCGCGTGCCCGGCCTCCCGCTTATGCCTTACCTGCCCATATGGGTGCTGACCCATGCAGATTTGCGTGCGGTACCACGCATCGCCACCTTTACCGAATTTGTCTCAACCGCGCTGCGCAGGAAACGTTCTGCCTTTGCCGGTACGGACGAAGACTAGGCCCGCACCCAGGTTGCTTTGCGCTTGGCAAAGAAAGCGTCAATGCCTTCTGCGGCCTCTTCCGTTTCCCAGCGTGCTTTCAGTGCTGCAATGGACGTGGCAATCGTCTGGTCATCAATCCGGGAACCAAACTCCCGCGCCAATGCCTTGGCGGCGGCGACGGCGCCGGGTGCACAGTTCAGATACGGGGTCACTTGGTCCTCGACGGCCTGCATCAGATCATCCGCCGGCACCGCTTTGGCCAAAAGGCCAAGCTCAACCGCTTCGGACGCATCAAACAGCCGCGAAGACATGAATACGCGCCGGGCACGCCCCTCGCCCATTCGCGCGACCACATAGGGACCAATTGTTGCTGGAATAATGCCAAGCCGAGTCTCGGTCAGTCCCAACTTAATGTGATCAGCCCCTATCGCCACATCGCAGACCGACGCCATGCCAACCCCGCCCCCAAAGGCGTTGCCGTGCAAGGCACCGATGAGGGGTTTCGGCATTGTGTTCAATGCGTGCAGCATATGAGCGAGCTTGCCAGCTTCATGCGCTCTTGTGTCCGCATCCGACTGCATCTGCTCACGCATCCAGCCCAGATCGCCACCCGCGCAGAAGGTTTTGCCGGCGGCGGCAAGCACGACAACACGAACAGCGTCGTCGCTGCCCAGCGCCTTGGCTGCCTTGTGCAGGTCCGCAATCATGGCCGCATTCATCGCATTGTGCTTGTCCGCGCGGTTCAGCAGAAGTGTTGCAACGCCGCGTGGATCGACAGTGATCGAAAGAGTGTCAGTCACGGTTCTTTTCCTTGCCTTATGCGGTATTGCGCATGCTGCGCGCCAACTCGGCAGCTTCTTCGATCAAGGTTTGATCAAGCCCGGTCTCGTATCCCAGACGTGTCAAATGCGCAGCCACCGCTTCAGTCGCAACATTGCCCGCCGCCCCTGGCGCATAGGGGCATCCGCCCAGACCACCAACGGCGGTGTCAAAGACCCGAACACCCAGCGCAAGAGATGCATCAATGTTGTCGAGCGCCTTTCCATTGGTGTCGTGGAAATGCCCGGCAAGACGGCCCACTGGCACCACGTCACGCACGGCAAGCAGCATGCGCGCGACCGCGTCTGGCGTGCCCTGCCCAATGGTGTCCCCCAGACTGATTTCATAGCAGCCCATGGCGAACAGGCGGTCCGCGACGCGCACTACTGCCTCGGGTTCGACCGTGCCGTCGTAGGGGCACTCCACCACGCAAGAAACATAGCCCCGCACGGGCAGATCGACGGCGCGCGCGGCATCGATGACGGGGGCAAACCGATCCAGTGACTCGTCAATACTGGCGTTTATGTTGGCGCGCGAAAACCCTTCGCTGGCCGAGCCGAACACCGCAATTTCATCCGCTCCAGCGGTTCGCGCGTCGTCAAAACCGCGCATGTTCGGGGTCAAGGCGGCATAGCGGATACCGGGTGCACGGGTAATACCCGCCAGAACCTGGGCGCTGCCCGCCATCTGCGGCACCCATTTGGGGCTGACAAAGCTCGCGCACTCGATCCGCCGAAAGCCTGCTGCGCTCAGTTTGTCGACAAGGGCGATCTTGTCTGCAACGGGGATCTCTCCAGCCTCGTTCTGCAGACCGTCGCGCGGTCCAACTTCGTAGATTTCAACCGCGTCCATTTATGCCTCCCAAGCAGGATAGAAGTCTTGATCATAGAGCCGGTCGGACACATCCGGCAAACTTGCCTGAAATGCCGGGCGTTCGGTGATCCGCTCAAACCAGCGCGCCAAGGCTGGATGATCATCAAAGGTACGGAAGTACCGCGCCATATAGACAGCCTGCCCAACGGAAACATCCGCAGCAGAGAACCCTGACGTAAGCAGATAATCGCGTTCAGCGGACGGGTCGGACAAGCGCGCCTCGATCGCGTCATAACACTTTCCCAGACGCGCCGCCTCAAGCTTCATCACGGTCGGGCTGCGCATGTTGTCATCATAGAGAACAACATGTTGCTGCGTCAGCGCAGCCGCGTGCTGGCTGACGGTTTCCGCGAAGTGCACCCAGACCAACCAATCCATGCGCTCCGGCGCACTGGGGCTGCGGCCAAGCCCATCGGGGCTGAAACGCTCGCACAGATACTGCGTGATAGCGCCGGTTTCGAACATGCGGTGACCGTCAATCTCAAGCGCGGGGACCCGACCAGCGGGGCTGAGGTTCAAGAACTCCGGGGCGCGCAACGATTTATCAAATGGGTGCACGTGGACCCGAAAGTCCACATCCAATTCGTGCAGCAACCATAGCGACCGCATGGACCGGGTTTGGGGGCAGTGATGCAGCGTGATCACGCCTGATCCTCCAACCGCACCAGCGCAGCGCCAGCGACCACCTGATCGCCTGCGGACGCCAACACCTCGGCCACCGTTCCATCGCGGGCCGCCAGTAGGACGTGCTCCATTTTCATCGCTTCGAGAATGGCGAGCCTATCGCCTTCGGCCACAACCGCCCCTGGCGCAGCGAACACCGCCTTGACCAGACCGGGCATCGGTGCCTCGACCACATTGCCGTCACCCGCCGCCGTGGCGTTCACATTCAAAGGGTCGACAATTTGGAACGCAATTCCATAGCCGTCAAAGACCGTGGCGATACCATCGGCAACGTGCACATCCGGAGCAAGTTGACCATCGACCGTCCATTGTCCCTGCTGTCGCTCGGCTAACACATCGGTTCCATCAAGATGCCAGCGCTGCGTGTCCTGATCCAGAACCTCGACACAGCACTCCAATACGTCGTCGCCATACATCAGCGGTACTGAGCGTCGCAGTGGCTGCCAGAGAGTGAACCCGGCGTTGGAGACAACGCCATCCAGACCGGACACAGCCATCGCAGCCGCAATGGCGTGCCTTGGCTGAACCTCTGATAGCGTGGTCAAGACATCAATGTTGCGCGCAATCAGGCCGGTATCTACCTCGCCAGCCGCAAAGCCCTCGTGCCCCGCCAGCGCGCCAAGGAAAGCAAGGTTGGTCACCGTCCCTGCAACCTGTGTCTTTGCCAATGCTTGCGACAAGCGTTTCAGGGCAATATCACGCGTCGGCGCGTGCACGATGACCTTGGCGATCATAGGATCGTAATGCGGGCTGATCTCATCCCCTGCGCGCACGCCGCTATCAGCCCGAGCCATATCCGGGAAACTCAGATGCGTCAGTGTCCCGGTTGCGGGCAGGAACCCGGCGGGAACATCCTCGGCATAAAGCCGCGCCTCGAACGCATGACCCGAAATCGACAGAACGTCCTGCGCGGCAGGCAAAGGCTCCCCCGCCGCGACGCGCAATTGCCATTCGACCAGATCGACGCCGGTGATCGCCTCTGTCACCGGGTGCTCCACTTGCAGGCGCGTGTTCATTTCCATGAAAAAGAAGCCGTCTGGGCGCAGCGGGCCGGAGCCATCAACGATGAACTCAACCGTCCCTGCCCCCTTGTAACCGATGGCTTCCGCTGCCCGCACGGCGGCAGCCCCCATCGTCGCCCGCATCTCGTCTGTCATGCCGGGCGCTGGCGCCTCCTCGATGACCTTCTGGTGACGGCGCTGCAGCGAACAGTCGCGTTCAAAGAGATGCAGAGCGTTCGTACCGTCGCCAAAGACCTGCACTTCGATATGCCGGGGGTGCGTTACGAACTTTTCGACCAGCACATCGGGATTGCCAAAGGCGGTCTGCGCCTCACTTCGGGCGCTGGCAAGCGCATCGGCAAAGTCCGCGGCACTTTCCACAAGGCGCATACCTTTGCCACCGCCGCCTGCAACGGCCTTAATCAGAACGGGATAACCCATCTTGCCCGCCTCGGCCGCCAAAAGGTCGTCGGACTGATCCGCGCCATGGTAGCCGGGCACAACAGGCACCCCGGCCTCGACCATCAGGGCCTTGGCCGCGTCTTTGAGCCCCATGGCCCGGATTGCTTGCGCTGATGGTCCGATAAAGACCAGACCCGCCGCCTCGACCGCTTCCACGAAATCCGGGTTTTCGGAGAGAAAGCCATAGCCGGGATGGATGGCTTGCGCACCAGTGTCTAACGCGGCCTGAACAATCACGTCGCCTTTCAGGTAGCTGTCAGCAGGAGCCGCGCCACCGATAGCCATAGCCATGTCTGCCATTTGCACATGTTTGGCTGACGCGTCGGCCTCAGAATACACCGCCACGCAACGCACACCCATGGCTTGGGCAGTTTCCATAACACGGCACGCAATTTCGCCCCGGTTTGCAATGAGGATTGTGTCGAACATCAATGAATTTCCTCTTCAACCCAATTCCCATGAATATCGCTTGCCAGTGGGGCTTCGGAGATCCATTTGACCAAGACGTGTCCATAAGGAGCGACAGGCTTTCCAGTCAAACACGAACGGGTCGACACTGCTTGACCATCGGTTGAATTGCGCCCGACTTCGACGACCCGGCATCGCTGGCCAACCACGCTCAAAGTTATACCCTTGCGCGGGTGACCAAGAACTTCTGTAAGTTGAAGAACATGCCCTTTGCCTTTCAATTCAAACATGCCGTCAACCTGCCCCCGGAACACCTGCATCACATCCGAAACACGCCGAAGCGTGTATCCTCAATCCGTGCATTCAGGGCTGCGGACAGGCTGAGGTGCAAAACGTCCCGCGCTTTGCGGGGATCAATCACACCGTCATCCCAAAGGCGCGCAGAGGCGTAGAGCGGGTGCGACTGTTCCTCGAACATATCTATGGTCGGCTGTTTGAACGCGGCCTCTTCCTCGGCGGACCATGTGCCCCCGCCCCGCTCGATCCCGTCCCGTTTCACAGTGGCCAGCACACCCGCGGCTTGTGCGCCGCCCATGACGGATATGCGCGAGTTCGGCCATGACCAAAGGAACCTTGGGGAATAGGCGCGCCCGGCCATGCCGTAATTGCCCGCGCCAAAGGATCCACCGACCAGCATCGTCACCTTCGGCACCGACGTGGTCGCCACAGCCGTCACCATCTTGGCCCCGTGGCGCGCGATCCCTTCATTTTCGTATTTTTGGCCAACCATAAAGCCAGTGATATTCTGCAGAAACACCAGGGGAATTTTGCGCTGCGAACACAGTTCGACAAAATGCGCGCCCTTCTGAGCCGCTTCGGAAAACAGCACACCGTTGTTGGCGATGATGCCGACGGGCACGCCCTTGATATGGGCAAAACCACAGACCAGCGTTTCGCCAAACCGCGCCTTGAACGGATCGAAGCGTGAACCGTCAACGACCCGCGCAATCACCTCGTGAATGTCATAAGGTGTGCGCAGGTCGGCAGGCACGACACCAAGGATTTCCTCGGGGTCATAAGCAGGTTCCTCAACACTTTGCAGCGTGACGGTGGTCGGCTTGCGCAGGTTGAGGTTGCCAACGCTTCTACGCGCCAAAGCCAGTGCGTGCGCATCATCCTCGGCCAAATAGTCGGCCACACCAGAGAGACGCGTGTGTACGTCGCCGCCACCAAGGTCTTCGGCGCTTACGACCTCGCCTGTGGCGGCCTTGACCAGTGGCGGCCCGGCCAGAAAGATCGTGCCCTGCTCCTTCACGATGATTGTCACGTCGGACATGGCAGGGACATAGGCGCCGCCCGCCGTACAAGACCCCATGACGACCGCAATCTGGGGAATGCCCTTTGCGCTCATCTGCGCCTGGTTGAAGAAGATGCGCCCGAAATGGTCACGATCCGGGAAAACCTCGTCCTGATTGGGGAGGTTCGCACCACCGCTGTCGACCAGATAGATGCAGGGCAGATGGTTCTGTTCCGCGATCTCCTGAGCCCTCAAATGCTTCTTGACGGTCATCGGGTAATAGGTGCCGCCCTTCACAGTGGCGTCGTTGCACACCACCATGACCTCGTGCCCCATGACGCGCCCCACACCTGCAATCACCCCCGCACAGGGCGCCGCGCCGTCATAGAGCCCATGCGCCGCCGTCGCCCCAACCTCAAGGAAAGGCGAACCGGGGTCCAACAGGTTTGCCACACGATCACGCGGCAACATCTTGCCGCGACTGATGTGCCGGTCGCGTGACCGTTCGCCGCCGCCTTGCACCGCCGCGTGCGCCGCCTCTTCAACAACGCGCAAAGCGTCCAGATGCGCCGCGCGGTTGGAACGAAAATCGTCGGACCCGGTCAGGACCGAAGAGGTCAGGCGCATGGCATAACTCCGTATGTAGAGAGATTGGCGGACGGAATGTCGCAACCGAATTGTGACTGCGATTGATCTGGATCATCGCGAGAAATTGCCGCTTGGGCAAAAGATACGCAGGAACTCAAAAACAGGTGAAAAAAGAGATGAAACACACCAGTAGATTCGTAATCGCCGCCTGCGCAGTGCTGGCTCTTGCCGGTGGCGCAGCCGCTCAATCGAAAGGGGACTGGACCCTTGGTGTCGGTCTGGGTGGGGTTTTCCCCGACTCTGACAATGGGACCGTTGCCTCTCAAACTGCAGATGTCGATGACGGCTATGCGCTGACCATTACCGGTGAATACTTCTTTGCCGACAACTGGGGCATAGAACTTTTGGCCGCAACCCAATTTAAACACGACGTATCCTTGTCCACCTCGGGCGATATCGGGTCGGTCAAACACCTGCCTCCGACCTTGTCGGTCAACTATCACTTCCCCACTGATTCCGCCTGGAAACCCTATCTGGGCATCGGTGTGAACTACACCACCTTCTCGGACGAATCCTCGCGTCTTGGCGACCTCGAGCTGGATGACAGCTGGGGTGTGGCTGTGCAGGCCGGTGTCGACTATGCGATCAGTGATCGTGACGCCTTCCGGGCCAACATCCGTTGGATCGACATCGACAGCGACGTGACCCTGAACGGTGCAAACGTCGGCACCGCCGAGATTGATCCAATCGTTCTGAACTTTGCCTACGTGCGGCGCTTCTAAGGCCAAGGCGCGCATCAGTCCTGCACCTCGCGGACCGCGCGCGCCTTGAGCTCTTTGCGAATAACCTTGCCTGTGACGGTCATGGGCAAGGCATCCAGAAATTCGATTTCCCTTGGATATGAATAGTTTGCGAGCCGGTCTTTGACGAAAGCTTGCAAAGACTTCGCATCCGGATGCCTACCCAGTTTAGGCACAACGTAGGCTTTGACGATCTCAGTCCTTAGTGCGTCGGGCTTTCCAACGACACCAACAGTGGCGACGTCCGGATGCGTCAGCAGGCAGTCTTCAATCTCGGCCGGTCCAATACGATAACCGCCCGACGTGATGACATCGTCATCGCGTCCAACAAACCGGATATCGGGCCCGTCTTGTTGACCACGATCCCCGGTCAGCATCCACTCTCCTCGAAACTTGTCTGCTGTGGCCCCCGGGCGCTGCCAATACTCAAGCATCATTGATGGTGCGCCACGCCTGACCGCTATGTCGCCCTCACCTTCCGTTATGCTGCCATCCTCATCGATGATCGCCACATCAAACCCGGGCACCGGGCGGCCCATGCACCCGGACTTGGTCTCGTACTGTGCGGCGCAGGACGTCACCACCATGTTGCATTCCGTCTGGCCGTAAAACTCGTTGATCGTAACACCCAGCGCGTCCCGACCCCAGGCGAGCATTTCCGCGCCCAATGGTTCGCCGCCGCTGGCAACCGACCGCAATCCGCTAATCCGAGCACCCTCAGCTTTCAACATGCGCAGAGCCGTTGGAGGGAAAAACACATTCCGTACAGATGCTTGCTCGATAGTTTTCAGGCAACCTTCCACGGTGAACTTTGGCATGCGTGCGGCGACAACGGGCACGCCCAAGGCAAGCCCCGGCATCAACACATCAAAGAGGCCACCAATCCAGGCCCAGTCCGCCGGTGTCCACAAACAATCGCCCGCCCGGCCCAGCTCATCATGGCTGAGCGAGACACCGGGCAAGTGGCCGTCCAGAACCCCGTGCCCATGCAGTGCGCCCTTCGGGCTGCCGGTGGTGCCGGATGTGTAGATGAGAACGGCCGGAGTTTTTGCCGTCGCAGATGCGAAAGGCACAGGATCACCCGGGATGCCTGCCTGATCGGCCTGCCAGCACGGGGCCAGCTCCCCAACCAGTGCGGCACCTTCCGGATCCGTCAAAACCAAAGGAATCGCCGCATCTTTGATACGAGACTGCAACGCATCATGCTTGAATAACTTGAACAAAGGCACTGAAATCGCGCCAATTTTCCAGATCGCCAGATGCGCCGCAGCGCACCAAGGCGACTGTGACAACAACACGCCCACGCGATCACCCGGTCTCACTTCGGCTTGCAAAGCGCGGGCCAATCCGTCCACCATCTCGGACAAATCGGCATAGGTCACGTCGACACGACCGGTTGGTGCGAGATCAATGATTGAGACCTGTTCGTCGGGATGTTTCAGGCATTGGGCCGCCATGTTCATGCACCGCCCTCCTGATCAATCAAAGAGACACGCCCCCACCTGTCCACAGCATAAAGTGATGCACCGCAACGAACCAAAAAGACAGCGCTGTCATCCCCGGGCCACCCAACGCATTGGCTGCGATCGCCGCCATGTGCTGCCACATGGGCATCGGCGACTGCCTCGATCACACCAGTCGCGTCCAGGTTCACCTGCCGCTGGCCCAGCCAGAAGCCACCGAGCGCGGCCAGAACAACCAAAGTGGCCGTTGTAATGACAACCTGGCGCGGCATCACATCATGGCCGAAACCAGCTCACGCCCCACCAGCATGCGCCTGATTTCCGATGTTCCCGCCCCGATTTCCATCAGCTTTGCGTCGCGGAAAATCCGCGCAACGGGTGCATCGTTCAGAAATCCTGCGCCACCCATGGCCTGAACGGCCTGATGCGCCTGCTTCATGGCTTCCTCGGACGCATAGAGACAGCATGCAGCCGCGTCCTGCCGCGTGACCTCGCCCCGATCACAGGCCTTGGCGACTTCGTAGACATAGGCGCGGGACGAGTTCATCGCGGCATACATGTCTGCGATCTTTCCCTGCATCAATTGGAAGTTTCCGATGGGCTGACCGAATTGCTTGCGTTCGGTGACATAGGGCATGACCTCATCCAGACATGCCGCCATGATGCCAAGGCCAATCCCCGACAGAACAACCCGTTCATAGTCCAGGCCCGACATCAGGACGGCCACGCCGTGACCCTCTTGGCCAAGGATGTTCTCGAACGGGACCTCGACATCTTCAAAGATCAACTCACCCGTGTTCGACCCCCGCATACCAAGCTTGTCAAAATGTGGGGATGTGGAGAACCCGACCATACTGCGTTCGATCAGGAATGCTGTCATGCCCCGGGCACCAGCGTTCGGATCAGTCTTGGCGTAGACAACCAGCGTATCGGCGTCCGGTCCGTTGGTGATCCAATACTTCGTACCGTTCAGGATAAAGCGATCATTGCGTTTCTCGGCATGCAGTTTCATCGACACAACGTCCGAGCCAGCGCCAGCTTCCGACATGGCAAGCGCGCCGACATTTTCCCCGCTGACCAATCCGGGCAAGTACTTTGCCTTCTGCTCGGGGGTGGCATTCAGTTTGATCTGGTTCACACAAAGGTTCGAATGCGCACCGTAGCTGAGAGAGACCGAAGCGCTGGCCCGTGCGATTTCCTCGACAGCGACCGTATGGGCGAGATAGCCCATGCCCGCCCCACCGTCTTCCTCTGACACGGTAATGCCAAGTAGACCAAGCTCACCCATCTCGGGCCAAAGTTCGGGCGGAAAGCTGTTGTCCGTGTCGATCTTGGCCGCCATCGGTTTCACGCGATCCTGTGCCCAACGGTGGATCATATCGCGCAGCGCGCCGATCTCGTCACCCAGATCGAAAGTCATTGATGCGTGGAACATGGGTCCTCCCCCGATATTCGCCCGTAAATTGAACGCACGTTCAATAATAGCGAGGAAGGATTTCAGTGTCGAGTCCCGGTCAGTGGTCCACGAATTCCCGCAGACTCACGTGGCCATCGCCATCGGCGTCCAGAAACTCGAGGATGTCAGGGGCTTTTGCCGCGCTCTGCATCCCGATTGCCGCACGGCATTTGGCACTCACTTTGGCTTCATCCAAACGATACGCCGCTTCAAGCTCGCTCAGGGTGACAAAGCCGCTGTTGTCCGTGTCTGCATCAACGAAGTCGTTTGCTCTCTGACGTTCAAAGGAGGCTATGTATTCCTTCAGCGTCACTTCCCCGTCACCATTTGCGTCATAAAATTCCATATGCCCATCGGCCAACTTCTCGGGTGTGGCGGTCCAGCGTTCTTCCCATTGCGTGCCTTTGCACGCACGTGGAATGTCTGCCTGTGCAATTTGATATGTCATGTCCGCCACAAGTTCTGCGCGGTCGACCACACCATCCCGATTGGTATCCAAGGAGCGAAAGTTGCCCTTGAAATCAGTTTTGGCTTCCGCTCCGGCAAGAGAGACAGCGATCAGGACAGAAGCAGTAAGGGCAGCCGGCGCACCGGCAAAGATGAATTTGCGCCACATGGGAACCTCATTGGATAAAAGATGAGGCACGGCATCTTCTGCAATCAGCCTGCGCAGCGCAGCACTCATAGATTCGCCTCGCGCAGCCGCGCGGGCTGCAAAGGCGGATTTTTCACTCAGGCTCACCCGAACTTCGAGGGTTTCAGATTTCTTTTCTCTGCGCATCGTTGATAACTTTTGGTCAATGTCGTGCTGCCGGTCATAGGCCGCACGGAATGCACCAAATGCTATCACCAACGTGCCGGGACGCACGCCAATTCGTGTCCGGACAAAGCATTTGAGCCCGCTAGAGCGGCGCCCATCCGCCTATTTACCCACGTTCAGGCCGTCATGCGATTGTTGATACGGGTGACTTCGTCCCGAATGATCCGGGCAATCAACGCGCAGTCTTCCAGACTGAACGTCAAGGGAACACGCATGTCCACGATGCCCGCCAGCACCCGGTCACTTGCCGCCATCGGTTTTGAAGGGGCGTAGCGCCAGCTGTCATAGCGACTGGTGAACGCAACCGGTTCTGCTGCGCCGAACCACTTCAATTCAACACCACGTGCACCGCATCGGCTAATGACTTCGCGCACCGCAGATGCAGCCCAATCCAGCAAAAGAAACTGAATGGACGACCCAACAATCGTTTCTGCCTTGGGACGATCAATTACGGTCAGGCCGGGCGTGTCACGCAAACCGTCCTCAATCGCATAGTAGCGGTCGTTCCAGCGCTGACACTGCGTTGCAATATCCGCAATCTGTGGGCGCAGGATTGCTGCGCGCAGGTTGTCCATACGCCCTGAGATGTTGGGTGTGTGGTATTTGATGTCGTCGAACGCCTCTTTCGGCGGGGCGGCAAGGTGACGCTCGAACAGCATGTAGCTGCCGGACAGCATTACGGCCTTGGCAGCAAGATGCGGGTCGTCGGTGACCAGAAATCCGCCCTCGCCCGAATTGACATGTTTGTATGTCTGGCACGAATAACATCCGATAGCCCCGTGTCGCCCCGAGGCCACACCGTTCCATGCGGCCCCCATGGTGTGGGCGCAATCCTCGACCACCGTCACGCCAGCGGCGTTGCACATGACCATCAAGCGGTCCATATCGCAGATATGCCCGCGCATGTGACTGAGCAGAAGCACCTTGGCCTGGTCCAACTTGCCTTCGAGATCGTCCAGATCGATGGTCAGGCTTTCAGTCACCCCAACAAACACAGGCACGGCACCAAGCGATGCAATCGCACCAGGCACCGGCGCGAGGGTAAAGGCATTTGACAGCACCTTCTCCCCTGCCTGCACCCCGACCGCACGCAGGGCCGTCGCCATGGCATACCCGCCCGATGCCACGGCAAGGCAGTATTGCGCGCCGACCTCGGCTGCAAACTCCTGTTCCAGCAGCGCCGTTTCCGACAACTCACCTTCGACCGTATTGTATCGGTGCAGGCGGCCATGCCGCATAACTGCAATCGCCGCCTCGATCCCTGCTTCGGGAATGGGCTCTTGCTGGGTGAAACTGCCGGTAAAATGCTCTGTCATGGTGGTGTTTGTGAGATGTGGCGCAGAACCCGTCAAGACATCTGCCACTTATTTCATGTTCCGAAAGCGAACCTGCGGGATTACGCCAGTGGACGCAGCGTGGTGACAACGCTGGGCAGTGCAGAATAGTCATCCAGCAATGCTTCGGGTTCCAAGGCCGCCATGTCGTCGCCAGACGGCCCAAAGGTCACCAGCACCGAAGGCACGCCGGCTGCGCGGGCAGTGTTGCGGTCGGTATCGCTGTCGCCGACCAGAATGCAGGTCTGCTGATCGACGCCCAAACGGCGTGTTGCCTCGAACAAAGGTTCTGGATCAGGCTTGCGCACCGGCAGTGTATCCGCCCCGACCAGGCTGCCGAAGGCGTCCCGTACACCAAGGTCCTGCATCAATTGTTCCGCCAACCTTTCGGGTTTGTTGGTGCAAATGCCGATGGCATAGCCCTGATCGGACAAGGCCGCGATAGCTTGCATAACGCCGGGGTACAGTGTTGTGCGACTGCTGATATCCGCCGCATAGGCTTCGAGAAGCAGCGGGTAGTATTTATCGACCATCGCATCATCCATCTGCTCCACGCGTGTCAGGCCAGTGCGCAGCATCATGCGGCCACCCCGCAGCGCCACACCCGCATCATCCGGCCCCAGAATATCACCCAAACCCATGTCGCGAAAACAGTGATTGGCTGCGGCCAACAGGTCCCCGCTGGTGTCTGCCAATGTGCCATCGAGATCGAAAATCACTGCCGCCATGTGTCGCCCCTTCTGGCGGATGACCGCCCGTTCCTGTTGCAAGCCGAAATCTTCTTTGATTGCCGCACGCTTGCGCCTTTGCGCCCAGCGGATAAACAGGGCCAAACAAAAATACAAAGAGAAAGCCATGAGCGTTGCACTAATCATCCTGGCCGCGGGCAAAGGCACACGGATGAAATCGGACCTGCCCAAGGTCCTTCATCCCATTGCTGGCGCCCCGATGCTACACCACACGCTCAGGGCCGGATCAGCCCTCGAACCCGCACACACAATCGTGGTCGCAGGACACGGCAGCGATCAGGTGCGCGCGTCAGCGATGGATTTTGACCCAAGCGTTCAGGTGGTGCTTCAGAAAGAACAGCTTGGCACCGGCCATGCTGTGGATCAGGCCCGCGCAGCGCTTGAAGGATTTGAGGGCGACGTGGTTGTCGTTTTTGGTGACACACCCTTTCTGCAACCCGACACCCTCACCCGTATGGTTGAGGCCCGGCGCACCCACGATGTCGTCGTACTGGGCTTTGACATCGCCGAGCTGCAGCCCCGCTACGGACGTCTGGTCATGGACGGGGACCGCCTGATCAAGATCGTCGAATACAAGGACGCCACCGAAGACGAACGGGCCATCCGCTTTACCAACAGCGGATTGATGGCCTGTGACGCAAAGGTGCTGTTCGAGCTTCTGTCTGAGGTCACAAACGACAACGCATCAGGCGAATACTACCTAACTGCCGTGCCAGAACTGGCCAATGCGCGCGGACTGAAGGTCACGGCGGTGAAGTGCGATGAGGCCGAAACCCTGGGTGTCGATAGCCGCTCTGACCTTGCGGAGGCCGACGCCATCTTTCAGACCCGCGCGCGCGCTCAATTGCTGGACAGCGGCGTGACAGTGATGGCCCCCGACACGGTTTATCTGTCCTTTGACACCGTCGTCGGGCGGGATGCTTTGATCGAGCCAAATGTGGTCTTCGGCCCTGACGTGACCGTTGAAAGCGGCGCAACCATCCGCGCCTTCTCGCATCTGGAGGGGTGCCACGTATCGCGCGGTGCAATCGTCGGCCCTTATGCCCGTCTGCGGCCCGGTGCCGAGCTGGCCGAGGATGTGCGCATCGGCAATTTCGTCGAGGTCAAGAACGCGACACTGGCCACCGGGGCCAAGGTCAATCACCTGTCTTATATCGGTGACGCGTCGGTGGGCGAGGCCAGCAATATCGGCGCGGGGACCATCACCTGCAACTACGACGGCGTCATGAAACACCGGACCGAAATCGGTGCGCGTGCCTTTATCGGGTCCAACACGATGCTTGTGGCGCCTGTGTCCGTCGGTGATGAGGCAATGACCGGCTCCGGCTCGGTCATCACATCCGATGTGGAGGATGGCGCTCTTGCCATCGCCCGCGCGCCGCAAGTCGAAAAACCGGGTATGGCCCGCAAACTCTTTGAAATGTTGCGCGCCAAGAAGGCCCGTCAGAGCAGAGGCAGTTAAATGTGTGGAATTGTAGGCGTTCTGGGCGATCATGAAGTGGCCCCCATTTTGGTCGAGGCGCTGAAGCGGCTCGAATACCGTGGCTATGACAGTGCCGGGATTGCGACGATCAATGGTGGTGTCCTGGACCGGCGCCGTGCCGTTGGCAAGCTCGTGAACCTGAGCGACAAGTTGGTGCATGAACCCCTGGCTGGGAAAGCGGGGATAGGTCACACCCGCTGGGCCACACATGGCGGCCCAAGCGAGGGCAACGCGCACCCGCATCGCGCCGGTCCGGTTGCCGTCGTGCACAACGGTATCATCGAAAACTTCCGCGAATTGCGTGCTGAACTGGCCGACGCCGGGATCAGCTTCGAGACCGAGACAGACACCGAAACCGTCGCCCTGATGACGCATCACCACATGCAGCAAGGTGCCGAGCCAGTTGAGGCCGCGTTCAAAACACTGGACCGGCTTGAGGGCGCATTCGCCCTCGCCTTTCTTTTTGATGGTCACGACGATCTGATTATCGCCGCACGCAAGGGCTCCCCCCTTGCCATTGGTCATGGTGAGGGTGAGATGTTTGTCGGGTCAGATGCCATCGCGTTGGCCCCCCTGACCGATCGCATCACCTACCTGGAGGAAGGCGACCGCGCGGTTGTTACCCGCCAGGGGGTCGAGATCCGGGATGCCAACGGCACTTTGGCCAACCGGGCGGTACGTCAAATCCAGATCGATGCGGCCCGCGTGGACAAAGCCGGTCACAAGCACTTCATGGCCAAGGAAATCGCGGAACAGCCCAATGTTCTGAACAATACGCTTGCCAATTATCTGGGCAGCGATGGCGAAATCACCCTGCCCGACCCCGGCATCGACTTCAAAAACATTGAGCGGCTGACCATGGTTGCTTGCGGCACTGCATACTACGCCTGCCTGACCGCAAAGTACTGGTTCGAACAGATCGCTCGCCTGCCGGTCGAGGTCGATGTCGCGTCCGAATTCCGCTACCGTGAGCCACCCATCCCCGGCAAGACGCTGGCCCTGTTTGTCAGCCAGTCGGGCGAAACGGCGGACACCCTTGCCGCCCTGCGCTATTGCGACGGCAAGGCGGACAAGATCGTATCCGTGATCAACGTCCCCGAAAGCTCGATTGCCCGCGAAAGCGACCTCGCCCTGCCGATCCATGCAGGGGTCGAAGTTGGCGTGGCGTCGACCAAGGCGTTCACCTGCCAGTTGACGGTTCTATTGATGTTGGCCCTGCGCGCGGCGCGAGATCGCGGAGAAATCGATGCTGCAACCTTCGCCGATCATGTATCGGCACTGCGCAGCCTGCCATCGCTGATGACACATGGCATCGACCGAAGCGCCGTGATGAAGCGCACGGCACGCAAGCTGGCCGAGGCGCGGGATATCCTGTTCCTCGGGCGTGGCGTCATGTACCCACTCGCTTTGGAAGGCGCGCTTAAACTAAAAGAAATCAGCTATATACATGCTGAAGCTTATGCATCAGGCGAACTAAAGCACGGCCCTATTGCGTTGGTCGACAAACATGTTCCGGTGGTTGTCATGGCGCCCAAGGACGGGCTGTTCGACAAGACGGTGTCAAACATGCAGGAAGTCATGGCTCGTAAGGGCAAAGTGGTTCTGGTCTCGAACGCGGCCGGTATTGCCGAAGCCGGGGATGGCGTTTGGTCAGAGATCGCCATGCCCGACTGTCCGGATATCGTCGCACCCATCCTCTATGCCCTGCCCGCGCAGTTGCTGGCCTATCACACTGCTGTCGCCAAAGGCACCGATGTGGATCAGCCCCGCAACCTCGCCAAATCCGTGACCGTGGAATGACCCCCGAAGAGGCACTGGATCAGATAAATGCGCATGCCGATGTCGAACGTGCAGCGGGCGCCAAAGCCTATCACAAGTCTGACCGGCTGCATTTAGGCGTGCCGAACCCGGTTCTGAACGACCTGTCCAAGCAATGGCGGCAAGCGCTGGACGTGCCGGCGCGCATCACCCTGGCTGACGGGCTTTGGCAAACAGACGTTTACGAAGCGCGCGTTGCTGCCGCCAAGCTGCTGACACAAGCGCGGATCCGGCCCGACGAGGATGCCTGGGCTCTGATTGCGTCATGGGTTCCCGACTTCGACAGCTGGGCCATCGCCGATCACGCCTGCATGGCGGGTCAAAAACGGCTTGTCGCTGACCCAACACGAGCGGATCAAGTCGAAGCCTGGACAGGCTCGGATCACATGTGGACGCGTCGGGCGGCTCTGGTCATTACCCTCCCGTGGACCAAGCAGAACAATCCCAAGCCGCAGGACATTGAAATACGTGACCGCGTACTGGGCTGGGCCGCAACCTATGTGCCGGATCAGACGTGGTTCATCCAGAAAGCGATTGCATGGTGGGTGCGTGAGCTTTCAAAACACGACGTCCCGCGCGCCACAGAATTCTTGGCAACATACGGTGATGCGATGAAACCCTTTGCGCGGCGTGAGGCGGGAAAGTACCTCTGAAAGCCTAGCGCTACGCGCCAAAAACATCCACTTCCGGCAGTCCGGTCAAAGGCGCACCCAGCGCTTGCATCGCTTGAAGGGACAAGCGACTTCCGGCCGTGCTGGGTCCATCAATGGGTATCAATGTGACGTCCACGGTCGTGTTGGTTTCTGCATAATACACACGTCCAGACTGTTCGACGGACACCAGCGGCGTCTTCAACCACAGCCCCGGTTCAGCGGCGTTCCCAAGCGATGCAACGGTGCGCCCAAGTGTTCCAATCGACACCTCGGCCGCGTCATCAGGCGCTTCAGAAGACTGTTCGTCAACCGCTGTCTCCGCATCAGGTGCCAGCCCTTCGGCCTGTTCATCGCCCGGTTGCTCCACCGTTGGTGCAGGCCTGGCACCGCCCGCCCATTGGGGCAGCGCATCGCATCCCGCCACACTCAGAACGCAGACACTCAACATAAACCAGCGCATTCGCATACCTCGACTTTGGTCCATTGTCGCGCAATGCCCCTTGCAGGTAGGCCGCGCGATGCATACCAATTAACCTATGACAGCCCCTTTGATCGACCCCTTCCAGCGCGCCATCACCTATCTGCGCGTATCCGTTACCGACCGGTGCGATTTTCGCTGCGTATATTGCATGTCGGAAAACATGACCTTTCTGCCCAAGAAAGAGTTGCTTACACTGGAAGAACTGGACCGCATGTGTTCGACCTTTGTCGACCTCGGCGTGCAAAAACTGCGCATTACAGGCGGCGAACCGCTGGTGCGGCGGGACATCATGACGTTCTTCAACGGCATGGGTCGGCATCTCGATGCGGGATCGCTCAAGGAACTGACGCTCACGACAAATGGCAGTCAGCTGGAGCGTTTCGCCAAGGATCTCTATGCTGCGGGTGTCCGTCGGGTGAACGTATCGCTGGATACTCTGGACGAGGGTAAATTCGCCGACATCACACGCTGGGGCCGCCTGCCCCAGGTGCTGCGCGGCATTGATGCAGCTCAGGCAGCCGGCCTGCGGATCAAGATCAACGCCGTCGCACTCAAGGGCTTCAACGAAGACGAGTTGCCGACCATCACCCAATGGTGCGCTGAACGCGACATGGACCTCACCTGGATTGAGGTCATGCCCATGGGCGACATCGGCAACGAGGACCGGTTGGGCCAATACTGGTCACTGAAGGATGTGCGCGCGCGCTACGCTGAACACTACACCGTCACCGATCTCGCCGAACGCACAGGCGGCCCCGCCCGCTATGTCCGACTGGAAGAAACGGGCCAAAAGATCGGCTTCATCACCCCGCTGAGCCACAATTTCTGCGAAAGCTGCAACCGCGTGCGGATCACGTGCACGGGCGAGATATACATGTGCCTTGGTCAGGAAGATATGGCCGACCTGCGCGCGCCCTTGCGTGATTTTCCAGAGGACGACGGCCCGCTCAAGGAGGCCATTCGGGCGGCCATTGCCCTCAAGCCCAAGGGACATGATTTCGACTATTCTCGTCAAAGGCTGGATGGGCAGATGCCCCGGCACATGAGCCATACGGGCGGCTAGGACGCCCATGCACCCCACGGCCCTGTTCCGGCTTTACCGCGCCCTCAGCGCGGTGGCCCTGCCCTTTGCCGCGCGCTCTGCTGTAAACAAATTGCGGCGGGCTGGGGTTACCGTGGATCGCGCGCATGAACGGCTGGGACACTCCAGTGCTGAACGTCCGCTTGGACCATTGATCTGGTTTCATGGCGCTTCGGTGGGCGAAGCAAAATCGGTGCTGCCGCTGATCAAGCGCATCCGCGATGTGGCTCCGGATGTGCAAGTGCTGCTGACGTCGGGCACCGCCACTTCAGCCGAAGCTGTTGCTCGTCATCTGCCCACAGGCGTCCTGCACCAGTTCAGTCCCCTGGACGGCATGGGTCCCCTCACCCGCTTTCTGAACCGTTGGCGCCCCGACTTGTGTGTACTGGTCGAATCCGAGTTATGGCCCAACCTGTTGGATATCTGCGCGCAACGGGATTTGCCCGTTGCACTGCTCAATGCCCGCTTGTCAGATCGCAGCGCGGATGGGTGGAAAAAATTTCCAACCACCGCGTCCTATGTTCTGCGCGGGATTACCTGGGCGCATTGCCAGGACAGGCGGAGCCGTGACCACTTGCGGGATATGGGGCTCATTGAGGCTGAACAGGGCACCAACCTCAAATCCATCCTCGGAGCGCCCCGCGTCAAACCGGAAGAGTTGGATGCGGCACACGGCGCGCTGGGAGGACGACCTGTCTGGGTCGCAGCCTCAACCCATCCCGGCGAAGAAGAACAGGTGCTGGCTGCCCACAACGTGCTACTGAAGTCGCACCCGAACCTGTACCTGATCCTTGTGCCACGCCATCCAGAACGGGCCACCGATATCCTGCCCTTGATCGGTGAGTCCAACCTAAGCGTCGCACAGCGCAGCATGGGGCAGAGTTTGGACGCACCTGCGCAAGTCTATCTCGCCGACACGATGGGCGAGACAGACCTTTGGTACGCGCTCAGTCCAATCGTGTTTCTCGGCGGCTCTTTCTCGGATGTCGGAGGCCACACGCCGTTCGAACCGGCGGCCGCACACACAGCCATCGTGCACGGACCGAACTACGCAAACTTCGCGGAGGCCTACGCCGCTTTCCAGATGAAGGACGCGAGCGTGCAAGTGACAGACAGCGCCACACTCGCCGCAGAGATCGACACACTCCTCACCCACCCAAGCCGCGCCGCGCAACTGGCCGCCAACGCCCGCCCACTTGCCCCTACGGGCACCGAAGCGCTGGATGCGATTGCGCACCGCCTCTTCTCTCTGATGGATGGTCAGGCTATGGACCCTCATGCCTGACCTTGCTGACATCGACGTTATTGCGCCAAACTTCAAACGACGGCTTTCGGGTGTAACAGCCACCGTTGCGCGGCTGGTGCCGCTGCAAGCGCAGTCCATCGCCATTACCGCCTGCGCCCCCGAAATGCCGGACGACGTACCAAATGTCCCATGGTCCCGCCTTCTGAACATGCCGCGCAGCGGTCCGTCCGGCGCACGGGTCTGGCATGCACGGCGCAATGTCGAAATGATCGCTGGCCTGGCCCTGCGCGGGCTGCTGGGAAAGCGGCTCAAGCTGCTGTTTACCTCAGCCAGCCAACGCCACCATACGGGGCTGACCAAGGCGCTGATCGCACGCATGGACGCGATCATTGCCACGTCTGCTAAGACGGCCAGCTATCTTGAGCGCGGTGCCACGGTTATCCACCATGGTATCGACACCAACACCTTTGTGCCGCATCCGGACAAGGCAGCACTCAGGTCAGAACTCGGGTTGCCACATGGTCCACTCATGGGCTGTTTCGGGCGCATTCGGGCGCAGAAGGGCACGGATGTCTTCGTTGATGCAATGATCCGGGTGTTGAACGATCATCAACGGGCTGCCGCCATTGTCATGGGCCGGGCCGTCGACAAGGATCAAAGCTTTCTCGACGACCTCAAAGCGCGTGTGCAGGCAGCCGACCTCGCTGATCGGCTGCTCTTTCTGCCGGAGGTTCCCGTCTGGGAAACCACCCGCTTCTACCAGGCCCTCGACATCTATATCGCACCCCAACGGTGGGAAGGCTTCGGCCTCACACCACTTGAGGCCATGGCCTGCGGTGCGCCCGCCATTGCAACCCGCGTCGGCGCGTTCGAAGAGTTGATCGTTGACGGACAAACAGGCACGCTCATCGACGCTGGAGATGTGGACCAGATGGTGGATGCATCGACCGCGCTGCTGACCAATCCAGACAAACTAACCGAATGGTCGAACAATGCCCGCAAGCACATGGTCGACCACTTCCAGCTTCAGCAGGAAGCGGACGCAATCATCGCGATCTACAGAGATCTTCTAAGCACCTGAAGGGACGGTGGGTGGGGCGATCTGCCAAAGGCAGGAGCGTCACACGCCGTCACGACGCAATTGGTAACCGCTGCTCCACAATCTCCGCCCACCATGAACACCCGGCAGGGATCGCCTCATCATTGAAGTTGTATTCCGGGTGATGAACCATCGCCGTGTCGCCATTGCCAACAAGGATGTAAGCCCCGGGCCGCTCTTCCAGCATAAATGCGAAATCCTCGCCCCCCATGACCAAAGGCGCCTCCTCGCAGTGCCCTGACACCGACCGCGCCACGTCAGCAGCAAATTCCGTCTGCTCGTCATGGTTCACCATCACCGGGTAGTTCCGGTTGTAATTCACCCGCGCCACGCCGCCAAAGGTGCTGGCAACACCCTCACAGATTTCCACCACCCGCTTTTCGGCCAGATCGCGCGCCTCGGCACTCATGGTGCGTACCGTGCCCATGATCTGCACCGTTTGCGGGATCACGTTAAACGCCTTAGACGATGTCTCGAACGACGTGATGGACACCACGATCCGGTCGATCGGGTCCGCATTGCGGCTCACGATCGATTGCAGCATCGTCACGGCATGAGACGCCATCAGGGTCGTATCGATTGTCTCGTGCGGCTTGGCAGCATGTCCGCCAAGACCTTCGAACTCGATTTCAAGCAGATCGGTTGCCGCAAAAAACGGCCCCGGACGGATAGAAAACTCGCCCACAGGCCGACCCGGCCAGTTGTGCATGCCATAGACTTCGTGAATGCCCCACCGATCCATCATGCCGTCGTTGCACATCTCGCGACCGCCGCCGCCACCCTCTTCCGCAGGCTGGAAGATCACGACAACCGATCCGTCGAAGTTCCGCGTTTCCGAAAGATACTGCGCGGCCCCAAGCAGCATCGCCGTGTGCCCATCATGGCCGCAGGCATGCATTGCCCCGTCGGTTTTCGACGCATATTCTACGCCTGTCGCCTCATGGATCGGCAGCGCATCCATATCTGCGCGCAGACCAATGACCTTGCCCGATCCATCAGCCTTCCCTTTGATCACGCCCACGACGCCGGTGCGTCCGATCCCTTCAACCACTTCATCACAGCCAAAAGCGCGCAGCTTTTCGGCCACCAGCGCGCTGGTGCGATGGGTATCGAACAGAATTTCGGGATGCTGATGGATGTCACGTCGCCACGCAGTGATGTCGGCGTGCATTTCGGCAAAGCGGTTCTTTATGGGCATTCATGCGTCCTTTGTTTACTGCGCAGGCATACGTTGTTCGACCAGTTCCACGAACCAGCTGGCGCCTGCGGGAATAGCTTCGTCATCGAATTGATATTCGGGGTGATGCACCATCGGCCCATCTCCATTCCCCAGCATGATATAGGCACCGGGACAGGCATTTAACATGAACGAGAAATCCTCGGCTGCCATGATGGGCGGGATATCGGTAATTACGTCCCCGGCCACGGCGCGGGCAGCCGCCGCCGCATATTCTGTATGTTCATCATGGTTAATGGTCACAGGATACCCAACGGTGTAGTCCACCTTGGCTTCACATTGGTAGGCTTGAGCTGTGGCGGTTACGATCTCGGTCACCCGCTCTTCCACGAAATCCCTCACCTCTGAGTCCAGTGCGCGAACCGTACCGGTCATCCGTGTGACCTGTGGGATGATGTTGTGCGTGTCGATGTCGGAATGCAGCGCGCACACCGACACAACGGCCGAGGCGAGCGGGTCCACGTTCCGGCTCGCAATACTTTGCAAGCCAAGGATGATATGGGCCGCCGCCACGTTGGGGTCGATGGACTGGTGTGGCGCGGCGGCGTGGCCGCCTTTGCCCGTTACCGTGACCTCGAATTCATCGGCGGAGGCCAGCAAAGCCCCGGGCCGAATGGCAAAGCTGCCCGTGGGCAGACCCGGCATGTTGTGCAGACCATACACTTCCTGAATGCCCCAGCGATCAATCAGCCCGTCATTGACCATCTCGCGCCCCCCGCCGCCACCTTCCTCGGCAGGTTGGAAGGCGAGCACAACCGTGCCGTCAAAGTTCCGCGTCTCAGCCAGATATTGCGCTGCCCCGAGCAGGATCGACGTGTGCCCGTCATGGCCGCAAGCATGCATCTTGCCCGGGTGCTTCGACGCGTAGTCAAGCCCGGTTGCTTCTTCGATCGGAAGTGCATCCATATCGGCGCGCAGACCAACGACGCGACCCTTCGTGTCCGTACGGCCCTTGATGACTGCAACCACGCCGGTCTTGCCGATGCCCGTTGTGATGTCGTCAACACCGAAGTCTCGCAGCCGTTCCACAACGAAAGCCGCCGTTTCATGCACGTCGAAATCCAGTTCCGGATGCGCGTGCAGGTGGCGACGCCAGCCCGTGATCTCAGCGTGGGTCTCAGCAAGGCGATTCTTGATGGGCATAGTGTGATCCTGTCAGACAGATGGGCCGAGGCGCATCTTGCTGCCATCGGAAAAACGGCTCAGGCGGAACCGTGTCAGATCATGACCCGGATCGTCGCCCATGACCAGAGCGGCCAACACCTTTCCCATACCCGGTCCAATACCGAAACCATGACCACTCATCCCTGTGCCAATTGTCAGCCCGGGCAATGCAGCCACCCGATCCACGACCGGAACTACGTCGGGCATGGTGTCAATCATGCCCGACCATGCGGTCTTGATCCGCACGGGGCCAATATCGGGGAACAGCGCGTGAAACCTGCTGGTCAATTGCGCAACCTTGCGGCGATTGGGTGCCGGGTTGAGAATGCGCATCGTTTCGAACGGGCTTGGACCATCGGCATCCCAACGGCGCGGCGTTGACCACGCATCGGGATACCCACGCGGTGCGGCTGGCAGGAACCGCGTGCCGAACGGATCGGCGCGCAATTGTGCCAGGTATTTCGGCAGGGCCCGAAACGCATCCGGCCCAACGAACAATTCGTGAAACCCACCTGCAGCAAGGGAATAGCCCCCATCCTTGCGCGGTCGGAATGCAATCCCGTCATCAGCAGCACCGCCGGGAAATACCATCGGCAGTGGATCAGTGGCGGCAACAGTCGCACGCACCGACAGCTGCGGTAACGCAATACCGTGACGGCGAAGCAGCAATGCGGACCAGGCGCCCCCCGCAAGGACCACTTCATGCGCTGCGATCCGACACTGTTCGGTGACAACCCCCGCAACGCGACCCGCCTGTATATCGAGTGCCCGAACCGCGCAGTTCTCAACAATGGTTGCACCTGCACGCGCGGCAACGCCCGCCAGCGCTGGCACGGCCACCCAAGGTTCGGCCCGCATGTCAGATGCGGTATAGAGCGCGCCAGCATAGCCCCGCGACATCCCTGGGATAAGGTCGGCCACTTCGCCTGCGCGCAGCAGGCGGCTATCCACATCATGCGCTGCGGCGTGGTGTATCCAATCGGAATAGCGCGCCATTTCGGCATCCGTTTTCGCCAGGTAAGTCACCCCACCTTGCGTCAGACCGATATCGACATTGGTTCGCTGGGCCAGATCGCGCCACAGGCGGTTGGCCTCGACCATGATGGGCAATTCGTCCGGATCGCGCCCCTGCTGACGAATCCACCCCCAATTGCGGCTGGACTGTTCCCCGGCAATGCGGCCCTTTTCCAAAAGAACGACTCGTTGTCCGGATTCAGCCAGATACAAGGCAGTGCAGACGCCGATGACACCGCCGCCAATCACCACCACATCTGTCTCTTCCGGCGGTGGGCCGGGCCAGGTCACGGGGGTTGCATCGTCGATAGGGAAACCGGTCATGCCAAACCGATAGGTGTTGCACCAGGTTTCATTCGCCAAAGACAACACTGCACAGGCTCCGGACCGTTTCGCGCCTTGTGTCCCCGTGCCCTAAGCAAGGCGCGCCACCAGATCACGCATGAATGCGTGCCCGGCTTCGAACTGGGCGATAGTGATAAACTCGTTGGGCTGGTGCGCCTGCGCAATGTCGCCCGGTCCACAGACCACCGCAGAGTAACCGGCTGCCTGGAACTGCCCAGCCTCGGTTCCGTAGCTGACCACATGGGTGCCATTGTCGCCTGTAATGGCGCGTGCAAGTCCCTCGGCTTCACCGTCCTCTTCCGGTTTCAATGGCGGCACATCAAACCGGGTTTCGATCTCGACCCGGGTCTCGGGATGTATGGCTTTCATCCCTTTTTCAATCTCTGCAACATGGGCCAGATAACCCTCTTTCAGGGCAACCAAGTCATCCCCCGGGACTGCGCGAAAATCCATCGCGAAGTGACAGTCCTTGGCCGTGATATTGTGCGCCGTTCCGCCGTGTACCTGCCCGACATGCCACGTTGTAAAGGGCGGGTCGAACATAGCCGCCAGCGTCGAAGGTTCAGCCGCCATGTTCTCGGCATTC
Source organism: uncultured Tateyamaria sp. (assembly GCF_947496075.1). Taxonomy (GTDB): domain Bacteria; phylum Pseudomonadota; class Alphaproteobacteria; order Rhodobacterales; family Rhodobacteraceae; genus Tateyamaria. Next base: position 847,145 of record NZ_CANMBJ010000002.1, on the reverse strand, counting down.
CGCTGGTTGGCAAAGTCGATGATCTTTGCACCCTCAAGGATCGCGCTTACCCCTTGGGGAAGCAGGGACGAATGCACTTCGAAGCCCACCACATGCGTGTCAAACCCCTGCCCGCCCTTGTGGCCTGTCACGGCTTTCATCATCGAAGGTTCGCCGACGATGACCGGACCACCCTTGGGCACAACACCTTGCATGGCCTTGATCATCGGTGGTGCACCCAAACACCCGATCTCCTCATCGAAGCTTAGCGCCAGCTGCAAAGGTGTTTTTACACGCGCATAATGCGCCTCCACCAGCGCCCAAAGGGCAAGCGCATCGAACCCTTTCATGTCGCATGTGCCTCGTCCGAAATACTTTCCGTCCTTTTCGGTCACCACAAACGGATCAGTGTCCCAGGGCTGCCCATCCACAGGCACGACATCCGTGTGGCCGGACAGAACAACAGCCCCTTCAACCTCGGGACCGACATGGGCGTAAAGGGCCGCCTTGGGCTCCTCCGGGTGATAATACCGATGCGCCGAAATGCCGTGGTCGTTCAGATACCCCTCGACCCAATCCACCAAGGGCAAGTTGGTGTCGCGGCTCACTGTCGGAAAACTGATGAGCTTGGTCATCAGCTCAAGCGGCGTCATTCTGCGTGTCATTTGGATCCCGTTTGATGCGCGTTCAGCCTAGGCGTAGTGCTGACCTATCGCCAGTGCAAGAACTCCGGACTTGAGCCAAGGAATTGGCCGATCACAACAGCACCACCTGCATATTTTGCGCCATCATAGCAGGTCATGCGCCCGCAAGCGTCGTGCACCGCGATGATCAATGCATGGCCTTCATGAACCTTCGCCCACTACATCCGGGCGAGTTCATGGTGATCCCGCTGCAGCACATCGATCATTTCACCGACCTGTCCGACGATCTGGCGGCGCACATCATGGTGACAGGCCAACGGTTGGGACGGCGGATGATGCAGGTCTTCGCGCCCAAACGGGTTGGATACGTGGTGCATGGGTTCGGGGTTGCACATGCACATCTCAACGTTGTGCCCCTACAGGAAAGCAGTGACATCGTCTCGGCAAAGCACATCGTCCAAACAGACGCGGGACTGCGCATTGCCCACGATGCCGTGCCATTACGGTCACGTTCCGATTTGGATGCCGATGCGGCGCAGTTCCTCCGCGATCAGTAACCGCTGTCTGTCGTCAGGACGAAATGGCCCGGCTCAACCTCGCTATACTCGGATGGCGCAGGATCATAATCGACCGGATGAATGGGTGATGGGATCGGCTTGAAATTCAGGTCTTTCTCGGCCTTGCGCTGGCGCGGATCAGCAATCGGCACGGCCTTCATCAAGGCTTGAGTATAGGCGTGCTGCGGGTTTTCAAAGACACGGGCGCGCGGTCCCATTTCGACGATGCGGCCCAGATACATGACGCCCACATGGTGGCTGACCCGTTCAACCACCGCCATGTCATGGCTGATGAATAGAAAGGAAAGTCCCAACTCTGCCTGCAACTCCATCATCAGGTTCAAAACCTGCGCCTGAACGGACACGTCTAACGCTGAAACGGCCTCATCCGCGATGATCAGCTTGGGGTTCAACGCCAGCGCACGGGCGATGGCGACACGTTGCCGCTGACCTCCAGAGAGTTCGTGCGGATACCGGCGCATGAAGCTGCGTGGCAGTTCCACCCGGTCAAAGAGCATTTCAACACGCTTGGTGCCTTCGTCGCCCTTGAACATGCCGAAATTGTGCATCGGTTCGGCCACCTGGTCGGCCAATTGCATTTGCGGATTCAGGGACGCAAACGGATCCTGAAAGATCATCTGCATGTCACGCCGCGCTTCGCGCAAATCGCGATCATTCAGCGCCATGATATCGGTGCCATCCAGTACGATATGCCCCGATTGCGGCTCGACCAAACGCAGGATCGACCGACCCGCTGACGATTTGCCACAGCCCGATTCCCCAACCAAGCTCAGGGTTTGGCCCTTGTTGATGGTAAAGGACACATCCTCGACAGCGTGCACGTTCGCCACTGTGCGCCGGAAAAACCCACCCTTGACCGGAAAACGCGTGGTCAGGTTACGCACTTCCAGCAGCTTTTCATCGGTGCCGGGGATCGGGGCGATTTCACCCTGCGACCGGCCCAAAAGCTTCATCGGCTCGGGATAGGTCTTGCCTCGCATCTCGCCCAACTTGGGCACGGCGGCCAGCAATGCCTTGGTGTAAGGGTGCTGCGGGTTCTCAAAAATCTCGGCGACCGGGCCTTCCTCGACCTTGTTGCCGCGGAACATGACAACGACACGATCCGCCATCTGCGCGACGACGGCCATGTCGTGGGTGATAAACATCACCGCCGTGCCGGTTTCGCGCTTCAACCGGTCCATGAGGGCCAGAATTTCCGCCTGGATCGTAACATCCAATGCAGTCGTCGGCTCGTCCGCGATCAGCAAACGCGGCTCACACGCCAGCGCCATAGCAATCACGACACGCTGCCGCATCCCGCCCGACATTTCGTGCGGGTATTGCTTCATCCGGCGGGCAGGTTCCGGAATGCGCACCTGCTGCAAGAGCGACAGGGCACGTTCTTCAGCCTGCGCCTTGTTCAAGCCTTTGTGCAGGCGCAAACCTTCGGTCAGCTGACGCCCCACGGTGAACACGGGGTTCAGCGCCGTCATCGGCTCCTGAAAGATCATACCAATCTCGTTGCCGCGAATGGTGCGCATCAGGTTTTGATCCGTGTTGGCCAGATCGACGGCATCCGCTGCCTTGCGATCAAACAGTAGCCGACCGCCTGCAATCTCGCCCCCACCGAACTCCACAAGCCGCATCAGTGACAGCGACGACACCGACTTGCCGGACCCGGATTCGCCAACGACACAAACTGTTTCACCGGCGTGGACCTCGAACGATACATCCTCGACACCGAGGACAGGGCCGTCCTTGGTTTGAAACTGCACGCGCAGATTCTGAATGTTGGCAATCGGCGACGTATCTGTGTGGTCGAGCATTCGTATCCCCGCAATCGAGCCTTTTCGGCTCAGGTTTTCCAAAGAGTGGGCGAAGGTACGGGCACTGTCAAACATAGACCTACGAAATTCATCGTTGACCGCACGCAACGCTTGCAATTTCCCCAAAAGCTGTTTCGATATTGCCTGTCGCTTGGGGGCCAAGAGTAAAAACTACGGGGAAACCGTAGGTTATCGCGTACACGTATCCTCCCCTCAAGCTGGATTTGCGCCATACTGGGTTTGGCGTGCATTTGACGAGCAGGCCAAACCTGCCGTCCAACAAGGAGTATGATATGACCCTCAAAACCCTTCTCATGGGTGCTGTGGCATCGGTGGCACTTGCCCCGGCAGCCTTTGCCGAGCGTGGCTCGGATGGCGAACTCAAGATCATCTACTGGCAGGCGCCATCGATCCTGAACCCGTATCTTTCGGGCGGCACCAAGGATATCGAATCCGCCTCCATGATCATCGAACCCCTCGCCCGTTACGACGAAACCGGCGCCCTGACACCCTGGCTGGCTGCGGAAATCCCGACTGTCGGCAACGGCGGCGTGAGCGAAGACCTCACCACCATCACCTGGAAGATCAAGGAAGGCATCACCTGGTCTGACGGCACCCCGTTCACCTCGGCTGACGTGAAATTCACCGCCGAGTACTGCATGCACCCCGAAGGCGGCTGCGCGCAGCTGGCATTCTTCGATGGCGTGGAGAATGTCGAAGCACTGGACGATCTGACCGTGAAGGTCACGTTCAACCAACCAAAACCCAACCCGTATGGCCCATTCGTGGGTGGCCAATCACCGATCATCCAGGCAGCGCAATTCGCCGAATGCCTGGGCGCCAAGGCCCCCGAATGCACCGAGGCAAACTTCAATCCCATCGGCACAGGTGGTTTCAAGGTTGAAGACTTCCGTCCCAACGACGTGATCACCATGGTCGCGAACGAAAACTACCGCGACCCAGCGAAACCCGCTTTCGCACGCGTGACGTTCAAAGGTGGCGGTGACGCAACCGCTGCTGGCCGGGCCGTACTGGAAACGGGCGAGTTCGACTACGCCTGGAACCTGCAACTTGCCCCTGACGTCATTGCCAAGATGGAAGAAGGCGGCAAGGGCAAGGCCATCGCCGGATTTGGCCCGCTTGTTGAGCGGCTCGAAATGAACCTGACGAACCCGTCCCCATCGCTGCCGGCAGAGACGCGGTCGACCGTGGCTGAACCGCACCCGTTCCTGAGCGATATGGCTGTACGTCAGGCCCTGTCCATGGCCATCGACCGTCCGCTTCTGGTTGAGGTGGGTTATGGCAAAGCAGGCAAGGTGACCTGTGACCTCGTTCCCGCACCGGACATGTTTGCCTCCGGCGACATGCATTGTGCAACACAGGACATTGATGGCGCCAAGGCGCTTCTGGACGAAGCAGGCTGGGTAGACAGCAATGGCAACGGCATCCGCGACAAGGACGGCGTCGAATTGTCGATCCTGTACCAAACGTCGACAAACGCCGTGCGTCAGGACTTCCAGGCGCTGATCAAGGCATGGTGGGAAGAGATTGGCGTGGAAACGGAACTGCGCAACCTTGACGCCTCCGTGTTCTTCGGCGGTGACCCGGGTTCGCCCGACACGTTCCAGAAGTTCTATGCCGATGTTGAAATGTACGCCAACACGTTCAACGGCACCGACCCCCAGCAATACCTGGCGGCCTACCGGTGTGGCAACGAACCACGTCCTGCAAGCCAATGGCAGGGTGAGAACATCAACCGTTTCTGCGATCCCGAATATGACGCACTGATCGATGAACTGGCCCGCACGGGTGACATCGAAAAACGCGCCGAAATCGCGATCAAGATGAACAACATGATTACCAAAGACACCTTCACCATTGTGCCACTTGTGCACCGTGGCCGCGTGTCCGCCCACTCGAATACACTGGGCGGCGTAAAGCTGAACGTCTGGGACAGCGAGATCTGGAACACTGCGGACTGGTACCGCGTCAAGTGATCAGATTTTCGGGGTGGGCGATATCGCCCGCCCCGCTCTCTGACCAATAACAAAAAGACCTCCGCAAAAGGATTGGCCTCATATGCTGACCTTCACAATCCGCCGGTTGATCCTGTCGATCCCGACGCTTTTGTTCATCAGCCTTGTTATTTTCCTGCTGTTGCAGCTCGCCCCGGGCGACCCGATGGCGCAGGTCCCGCTGACCGTTCCCCCCGAAGTCAAAGAAAAGATGCGCGAAGCGCTTGGCCTCGGTCAGCCCATCCATATCCAATACTGGAAATGGATCGTTCAGTTTTTCTGGATCGAACCGCAGGTGCTTTTTGACCACTGGTTCGGCACCTCTTTCGCCGAAGGCAAGCAACGCGTGATCTCTTGGCAGACCCGCAGCCCGGTCATGGACATCGTGGTGCAGCGTATCCCGCAAACGCTCTGGGTGGTTGGCCTGTCCTATATCGTCGGTATCCTGATTGCCCTGCCCATCGGCATCTACTCCGCCTACAAGCAATACTCCGTTTTCGATCAGTCCGGCACGTTCATCACGATGATCGGCTTTTCGATCCCACCCTTCTTTACCGGCCCCCTGCTGATCGTGGTCTTTTCGGTACAACTGGGCTGGCTGCCCTCGATCTATGACACGACGCACGTGGTCACCGACTGGGCCAGTTTCAAAGTACAGTTCATGCAAATGGTCATGCCCGTGATGGTGCTGGCGCTCCAGACCACGGCCCAGATCAGTCGCTACATGCGGTCTTCCATGCTCGACAATCTCGGGCAGGACTACGTGCGCACGGCGCGGGCCAAGGGCCTGCGCGAAGGTGTTGTCGTCATGCAGCACGTTTTGCGGAACTCGATGATCCCTGTCATCACCGTGATCGCACTTGGCGTTCCTTCGATCTTCGGTGGCGCCATCATCACCGAGAACGTGTTCAAGGTGAACGGGATCGGGCAACTGCTGCTGACAGCACTTTTTGCCAACGACATCCCGATGGTGATGACCCTGACCTTTATCTTCGCGATCCTGATCGTGCTCTTCAACCTGATTGCCGACGTGCTCTACGGCGTGCTCGACCCGAGGATCCGCTATGACTGATCAAGCAGCAGACCCCTATGCCGCGCTCCAGGACAAGGAGCCGCCAAAAGCGCCCCGCAGCCAGTGGAAGGATGTGTGGGACCAGTTCAAACGGCACAAGGGCGCGCTCTTTGGCGGTGGCTTCCTCGTGTTCATCACCCTGGCGGTGATCCTCGGGCCATACATCTGGCAGGTCGATCCGCAAAAGCTGGATATCCGGAACAAGGATATGCGGCCCATCTACGTGGCCCTCTGGAATGGCGACGCCAAGGTCGGGTGGTTCCGGCCTCTCGGGACCGACAATCTGGGCCGTGATATCCTGGCCAACTTGATCGCCGGCGGGCGCGCCTCCATGGCCGTCGGCTGGGCCGCGATGGTCCTTGCGCTGCTGATCGGCACCTCAATTGGCGTGATCGCCGGGTATTTCAAGAAGGCTGACTTCTGGCTGATGCGCTTCACAGACCTCGTCCTGTCCCTGCCCATCCTGCCGCTGCTGCTGGTGGCCGTAACCCTGTTCCGCGAACCGCTCAGGGCCAATTTCGGCCCCGAAGGCGGCATGTTCATCCTGATCGTAGGCGTCGTGGGCCTGACCAGTTGGATGCAAACAGCGCGCATCGTGCGCGGCGACATTCTGGCGCTCAAGGAGCGCGAGTTCATCCTCGCCGCCCGCTCCATAGGCACCACCTCGGGCAAGATCATCCGGCGGCATCTGCTGCCCAACGTGGTCTCCCCGATTATGGTCTCTGCCACTCTGGGCCTCGCAACGGCGATCATCACCGAAAGCGCGCTCAGCTTCCTTGGCGTCGGCTTCCCGTCCGACTTCCCGACATGGGGCAAACTGCTGGCCGACGCCGTGCAACGGATGGAGCAGTACCCCGAACGCGTTGTGCTGCCGGGTATCCTGATCTCGCTAACGGTCCTGGGTGTAAACTATCTCGGCGACGGCCTGCGCGACGCTCTCGATCCACGCATTCGCGGCCGCTGATTTCTTCTGACTACAAATACCACAGGGGGGGCGGCAAAGCCGCGGGGGCAGCGCCCCCTCCTCGGTTTCAGCCAATGTAGCACATAGGCAAAGGGACGGCGGGCGGGGCGCATTTGCCAAAGGCAAACAGCGTCCGACCCCGTCCCTAGCGCTCCACCTTGCTCTTCAAGCGCTTGATCGCCGTCCAGACAAGGAACACCACAGGCACCGTGATCAAAGCGGTCATCAGATTCTTTGACACACCTGTCGTCGCTTCCAGCGAGTAGAACAGGTACGACAGCAACGACACCGAGTAGTAACTGATGGCCACGGCCGAAAACCCTTCGACGGTACGCTGCAAGCGCATCTGCAGGTCCGACCGCCGGTCCATGCTTTCAAGAAGTGCCTGGTTCTGGGCAGACCGCTCCACGTCCACCTGTGTCCGTAATAGGTCTGCGGCGCGCACACTGCGGTCCGACATGGCGGCCAACCGCCGCTCGGTGGACTGCACCGTTCGCATCGCGGGCTGATACCTGCGCATCATGAACTCGGCAAAGGTTTGGCGTCCCTGGTAGCGATCCTCGCGCAAGGCTTCGATCCGCTCGTTCACAATAGCCTCATAGGCCCGGGTAGCCCCGATACGAAACGAAGATTGCGCCGACAGGCTTTCCAGCTCTGCGGAAATGGACAACAGCGCCCGCAGGGTCTCTTCGGCTTCCGCATGTTCGCCCGACATGCTCTCGACCAATTCGATCAACCGGGTGTCGAGTGCGGTCAACTGCGCACCGGTCGTGCGGGCGCGGGCAAAGCCCAGCATCGACATGGATTTGTATGTCTCGATCTCGCACAGGCGTTGTACGATCCGCCCGACGCGCCGCTGGCCCGTCTGTTCAGAAATGAAGGCGGCGAAGCGCATATTGCCATTCTGATCGATCCGAAAATCCCCAGCAATGACAGCGGCATCATCCAAGACAGAGCTGACGGCCAAGCTTTCCGGCACAAACCAGTCCAGCAAACGGTTTTTAATCTCTGCCTCTTCCGGTCGTGGTTCAACCCGAATGAGGACCGATGTAAAACGCTGACCTGGCGCGGCTTCCAGCCATTCTTGCGGAAACGGTTCGAACGCACGGGCGTCAAAGGGGCGATCTTCGACCCCATCCGAAAAGATGGTGTAGGTCACAAACTCGGTATGCTGTTCCCATTTCAGCCAATGCCGCCCGATCTGCCCATAGTAGTGCGTGGCCCCCGGCTGCGGATGCGGTGCCCCGTGGCGATCCAGCAAAGCCTGCAAATGCGCAACATCCTTGGCGCGGTCGCGGTTGACCGCCATCTCCGGCTGCTTGAACGCGACATAAGCCGCAGCACACGGCGCGCGCATGGACGGAAACGGGCGGGCATGTAGCTCATTCGCCAGTTGATAGCGCAGGGGATGATCTTCGATAGGGGCCATGCTCGCTCCGATGATTAGTATTGCCCAAATAATATCAAATCAGCCAAAGTCAACCAAGATTATCATATCTTATCAATGGCTTATCGGGGTGCAATGGTATACCGAAGTCATTCAACCCCCTTCGGTGCACCCGGAATCAAAAAAGGCGGGCCAATCGACCCGCCTTCCTGACTCAATGCGAATGGAGGTCCGTCAATCGATCATCGGCAACAGCTTGTCGATGGACTGCTTGGCATCACCGTAGAACATGCGCGTATTCTCCTTGAAGAACAGCGGGTTCTCGATGCCGGAATACCCGGTGCCCTGCCCACGCTTGGACACGAACACCTGCTTGGCCTTCCAGCATTCAAGCACTGGCATACCTGCGATGGGGCTGTTGGGATCGTCCTGTGCGGCCGGGTTCACGATGTCGTTCGAGCCGATAACGATGGCCACATCCGTGTCCGGGAAGTCGTCATTGATCTCGTCCATCTCCAGCACGATGTCGTAAGGCACCTTCGCCTCGGCCAGCAGCACGTTCATGTGACCCGGCAAACGACCCGCAACGGGGTGGATCGCAAAGCGAACCTCCTTGCCCGCAGCGCGCAGCTTGCGCGTCAACTCGGCCACACCTTGCTGGGCTTGCGCCACGGCCATGCCGTAGCCCGGGATGATAATGACGCTATCGGCCTCGTTCAGGGCCGTGGCGACGCCATCTGCTTCAATAGCGATCTGCTCACCTTCAACGGCCATCTGCTCCCCTGCCGGGCCACCAAAGCCGCCCAGAATGACAGAGACAAAGGACCGGTTCATCGCCTTACACATGATGTAGGACAGGATGGCACCGGACGAGCCCACAAGCGCACCCACAACGATCAAGAGGTCATTGCCAAGGCTGAAACCGATGGCCGCTGCCGCCCAGCCGGAATAGCTGTTCAGCATCGACACCACGACCGGCATATCCGCCCCGCCAATGCCCATGATCAGGTGCCAACCAATGAACAGCGCCAGCAGCGTCAGCAGAACCAGCGGCAGCAATCCACCCGTGGCGAAGTAGATGATGGCAAGGATCAGCGACGCACCGGCAGCAGCGGCGTTCAGCATGTGCCCGCCCGGCAGCTTGGTCGCCGCAGAGTCGACCCTGCCCGACAGCTTGCCCCAGGCCACGTAGGACCCGGTAAATGTGACCGCACCGATCCAGACACCCAGCACCAGCTCGATTTTCAGGATCGTAATCTCAACGGTTGTCTTCTTGGCGATGAGCTGACCAAAGGCCGAAAGCGGCTCAAGCACAGCCTTTTCGACCGACTGAATCCACGTGCCATTTGCCAACGCGCCGCCCAGTTGTGCCCCGTTCTCGGCCAGATGGTTATCCACGTAGCCGATCATGATATGCGCGTTGAAGCCAATGAAGACGGCGGCCAGCCCCACAAGGGCGTGCATACCAGCCACAAGCTCGGGCATCTGCGTCATCTCGACCTTGGTGGCGAGTTGATAGCCGACGACAGCACCACCGGCGATCAGAACCAGCGACAACAGCCACAGACCCGATCCCGGACCGATCAACGTCGCCACTACAGCGATGAACATGCCCACGATGCCATACCAGACGGCCCGCTTGGCGCTTTCCTGACCGGACAGACCGCCCAGGGACAGAATGAAAAGAACAGCCGCAACAGCGTACGCGGCGGTAGTAAATCCGAGTTCCATAGTTCCCGCCCCTACTTACGATTTCTGGAACATGGCGAGCATGCGCCGTGTCACGAGGAAGCCACCGAAGATGTTGATGGCTGCCATGAATATCCCGAATATCGCCAGGAACGTGATGACCCCTGAACTTGATCCGATCTGTATGAGTGCGCCAAGGATCACGATGGACGAAATGGCGTTTGTCACCGCCATAAGCGGTGTGTGCAGACTGTGCGCCACGCCCCAGATCACCTGGAAGCCGATAAAGACGCTCAGTACGAAGACGATAAAGTGCTGCATGAAGCTGGCCGGGGTATAAAGCCCTGCGAGCAGCACCAACCCGCCACCAATGGCCAGCAAGGTGACCTGGTTCTTCGTCTGGGCCTTGAACGCCAGAACTTCTGCAGCGCGTTTTTCTTCAGGCGTCAGTTCCTTTGCCGCTTCCTTTTTCGGGGCTGCGGCAATCGCGGCCACCTTGGGCGGTGGCGGTGGGAACGTGACTTCGTTTGCGTGGGCGATCGTCGCGCCACGGATCACGTCATCTTCCATGTCATGGTTGATGACACCGTCTTTTTCCGGCGTCAGGTCCGTCATCAGATGACGGATGTTCGTGGCATAAAGGCTCGATGACTGCGTCGCCATGCGGCTGGGGAAGTCGGTGTAGCCGATGATGGTCACGCCATTGTCGGTCACGATCTTCTCATCCGCGACGGTCAGCTTGCAGTTCCCGCCCTTTTCCGCCGCGAGGTCCACAATGACCGAACCGGGTTTCATGGCTTTCACCATGTCCTCGGTCCACAGCTCCGGCGCTTCGCGGTTCGGAATCAGGGCCGTGGTGATGACAATGTCCATCTCCGGTGCCAATTCCCGAAACTTAGCCAGCTGCGCTTCGCGGAATTCAGGCGAAGAAACAGAGGCGTAGCCGCCGGACGACGATCCGTCCTGCTGCTCTTCCTCGAAATCGAGATAAACGAACTCGGCCCCCATCGATTCAACCTGCTCAGCCACTTCGGGCCGCACGTCAAAGGCGTATGTGATGGCGCCAAGGCTGGTCGACGTCCCAATGGCGGCCAGACCGGCCACACCGGCACCGACCACCAGAACCTTGGCCGGTGGGACCTTACCGGCGGCAGTGATCTGTCCGGTAAAGAAGCGGCCAAAGTTGTTGCCCGCCTCGATGACGGCACGGTAGCCCGCAATGTTCGCCATGGATGACAGCGCGTCCATCTTCTGGGCGCGGCTGATGCGGGGGATCATCTCCATCGCCACAACAGTGGCACCCTTCTTGGCGGCAGAGGCCATCTTGGCCTCGTCGGCCACGGGGCTGAAGAACGAAATCAGGGTTTGATCTTCGCGCAGGCGCTTCATCTCGGTCGCGTCAGGCGCGCGTACCTTGGCAACCACATCTGCGGCTTTCCAAAGGGCGGCTGCGGTCTTGACCACCTCGACACCGGCCGCCTTGTAATCGGCATCGGAAAACCCGGCCTCGGCCCCCGCCCCCGTCTCGACAACGCAGTCGTGACCCAGCTTTTGCAGGGCTGCGGCACTCTCCGGCGTCATGGCGACGCGGCGCTCTCCCTCAAATATCTCTTTTGGTGTTCCGATCTTCATTCGAAGAACCCCCATCCGTTCGTGGCAGTCAATTTCGCGCTTAACCCAAAGGCGATGTGGCGCAGCGCCGTAAGCTGTCCACTACCCAACCCATCCCCGAGATACAAGAAGCGCCCCTGCGTCATAAAAGTAAGATTCGAAAAATTTCAGACCCACCTGCGCACTTTTTGTTCGTAGCGCGCAAACTCCGCTCTGAAAATGCGGCGCATCCGGTCCTCTTCCGGGATGATGAACTGGTGCTCAATCCACCAGACAAAGGCCGGAACCAACACCAGGGATGGAACCGCGTCAAAGCGAAGGATCAAACCCGCAAGAAGGAGTGTGTCGCCCAGATAGATCGGATTTCGGGTGCGGGCAAAAACGCCATCGGTGATCAAGCGCTGCGGCTCCTGGTGCGGGATCACCGTTGTCTTGTGCCGCCAGAACGCGCGCAACGCCGCTGCCATCAAAAGCAAACCCGCACCAATCATCAGACCTGCCATCATGTGCGTCACCGGGTGATCCACACTCATCCCAAGCGGCAGATAGCGTCCTTGGCACCACGCCAGAAACACGCAGAACACAAGCCAGACCGGAGGGATATGCAATAGGCTGATCATTGGGCACACAAGAGAAGTGGATGTACCTGAAGAGAAAATGCGCGCCACTGTCAACGCCTTGCAAAGAAACCGCGACCAATGGCGCATTCAACCGGTGGATTGTGATTGATCCTTCAGCGCAAACGGCCCAATCTCGGTCCACTCCTTGGCACAAAAAGGAACACCATCATGACATCCGATACGTCCCTGACCGGAAAGCACGCTCTTGTCACCGGCGGTGGCACCGGCATTGGCCTTGCCATTGCGCACGCCCTTGCCCAGCGCGGCGCGCAGGTGACCATCACGGGCCGACGGCAAGAGGTCCTGGATGCGGTCGCGGGCGACGGACTGTGGGGTGCCGCCATGGATGTGCGGGACGAAGCATCGGTCGATACGGTGGTGAACGCGGCCGTGGCAGCACGCGGTCCTATCCAGATCTGCGTCCCCAATGCGGGCATCGCCGAAGGGCGGGCGTTGCACAAAACCAAGCTGGATTTCTGGCGGAACATGATGTCCACGAACCTCGACGGCGCGTTCCTGACCATCCGTGCATGTCTGCCTGGCATGCGCGAGACCGACTGGGGCCGCGTGATTGCCGTCTCGTCCATCGCAGGGCTGCGTGGTTTGCCAGGCGGTGCGGCCTATTCGGCCTCCAAGCACGGGCTGATTGGCCTGATCCGCAGCCTCAGTGAGGACTACATGGGCCAACCCTACACCTTCAACGCGCTCTGCCCCGGATATGTCGACACGCCGATTGTCGACCGCAACCAGGTCGCCATAGCCGAACGCACCGGAATGAGCACAGAAGACGCGCGGCAGGTGATGATCGATTCCAACCGTCACAAACGGCTGATCGACGCCGACGAAGTGGCTGCTGCCGCGCTTTGGCTCGTCGGTCCGGGATCGCAAAGCATCAACGGCCAATGCATCCAGATCTCTGGCGGGCAGACAGCGTAAGGCGGATCCTGATCCGCCAATGGCGGAGGACACCTCCGCCTTACACATCAATTCATCGCGCAGTTCGGATGTCCGTCAGCGGGGCAAAGCCCCGCCTTACATGGCCGCGGTTCCCGCATCGTAAGGCGCACGTGCCGTGCGCCCCGCCGCTGGCAAAGGGCGGTATGCCCGACCAACAGGGCCGCCAGCAATATATCGTCCCTGCGCAATGGCCCGGTGAATTGACGAATGCGGCCAGTCTTCCGGGCGGTTCACCAAACCAGCCTGTACAGGGGCCGAAAAAATCATATACCGATGGGCCGCCAAATCATCCCCATCCCGTATGACATGTTCCCAGAAGCGGCGCTGCCACAGCCCTTTCTCGCCCGCACGCAAACGCAGCGCAGCAACATCCTGCGGCGCATCTACGGACCGGGAAAACAGGCTTTTCAGCATCCGCCAGCGGGTGGAAAAATCGGCATCTCCTTCGGGCAACTGCCACAGGGTATGTATGACATCCCCCAAGACAACGATCTCTTCTATGGAAAACGGATACCTCTCCCGCGTCTTGCGCATGGCGGCACGCAGCGGATCTATCTCGCGCAAGAACAGATCAGTGCCGCGGCGCGCGGCGCGGGCAGTAAAGAAATAAGTGGAACCGGGGCAATCAGAGCGGACATAACGTGGCATACCGCCACCCTGCCCACCTCTTGGTTAACGGGCGTTTAAGCCGAGCGCAAAACCGGGCGCGCGCGCCCGCCGTCCGCCCAATCGCGGCACGCCTCGCCAAAGGCCTCGAACAACGGGCGCGAAACGGGATCGCACTTGGCATTCCACTCCGGGTGCCACTGTACCGAAAGGGTAAAACCGGGCGCACCGTCGATATAGATGGCTTCAGCCGTACCATCAGGTGCATGCCCATCCACCACAATACGCGGGCCAGCAGTCTTGATGCCCTGCCCGTGCAGTGTGTTCGTGGGCACGGACTGGCGCCCCATCAGACGATGAAACACGCCGCCCTCGGAAAAGGTCACATCGTGGCGCAAGGCAAACTTTTCTTCCAGAGTCCCATCAGGGGGCATGCGATGGTTGTCGCGGCCCGGCAGATCACGGATCTCTGGATAGAGTGAGCCACCCATGGCCACATTCACTTCCTGAAAACCCCGGCAAATGCCAAGAAAGGGCTGGCCGCGCTCTACACAGGCACGGATCAGGGGCAAGGTCACGCCGTCCCGGTTCCGGTCAAACGCCCCATGGGCCTCGGTTGGCTCTTCGCCATACTCTTCAGGGTGCACATTGGCGCGCCCGCCGGTGAACACAAAACCCGCACAATGCTCCAGCAGATCGGAAATCCGCACCTTCGCAGGCTCCGCCGGGATCAGCATGGGCAAGCCTTCGGCCACATCTGCGACAGCCGACACGTTGATCAGGCCAGCCGCCTGCACCTCGTATTCGTCATTGATCACGTGGTGGTTCGAAATGATGCCGATGATGGGCCGGGCCATGGGGTCCTCTGCACTGGTTGCGTTTGACCTGATATACGCAGACGCCCGCCTCCTGAACAGAGAGACGGGCGCGCAACGACCTGTGCAAAAAGCCGCAGATGCGGCCGATGCCTAAATTTCAGCCACCAAGGCCGCAGCTTCGATGCCCGCAACGGCAGCAACGGCATCGTTGTCCGATGTGTCGCCAGTTACACCAACAGCGCCGATAACGGCCCCTTTCCTGTCACGCACCAGCACACCGCCCGGTACAGGCACAACCTGCCCGCCATAAACACCGTTCACCGCCGCCATAAAGTAAGCCTGCTGTTCAGCCCGCGCCATCTGCGCAGTACCCGCCATGCCCAGCATGACAGCGCCATAGGCCTTGCCTTGCGCAATCGCGAACCGACCGGGCGCCGCGCCATCCTCACGCTCAAAGGCCTGCACGTGCCCACCTGCATCCAGAACCACGACGGAAAGAGGCTTCAACTCCATCTCCCGCCCCTTTTCCAACGCTTTGCGAATAATAGTCCGCGCCTTGCGCAACGAAATCGACATGTCTTGTCTCCTGATCGGGGCCATCGCCCCAGTTTCTTCTGACTGAAAATACGACGGGGAGCCCGAGGGGCAGCGCCCCTCGGTCCCACCAGTTCAAAACGCGGTTCAGGCCGCCTTGAACTCCAAACGGCGCGCATGCAGCACCGGCTCGGTGTAACCGGATGGCTGCACCCGGCCCTTCAGAACCAGATCGCACGCCGCCTGAAAGGCCACGCCGTCAAAACCCGGGGCCATTGGCAGATACGCGGGGTCATCCACATTCTGACGGTCTACAACCTCGGCCATCTTCTTGAGGGACGCCATCACCTGATCCTCACTCACCACGCCGTGATGCAGCCAGTTCGCCATGGCCTGCGCGCTGATCCGACATGTCGCGCGGTCCTCCATCAGCCCCACATCATTGATGTCCGGCACCTTGGAACAGCCAACGCCGTGATCCACCCAGCGCACAACATATCCAAGGATGCCCTGCGCATTGTTCTCCATCTCGCGGGCAATTTCTTCGGAGGAGAAATTGCGACCCACGGCGACAGGGATGGTCAGCAAATCCTCCAGCGTGCCGCGCGCACCACCCGCTTTCAACGTGTCCTGGCGGGCCATCACGTCCACCTTGTGATAATGCGTGGCATGCAGTGTCGCGGCCGTTGGTGATGGCACCCAGGCACAGGTCGCGCCCGACTGGGGATGCCCGATCTTCTGCTCCAGCATCTCCGCCATACGGTCCGGCATGGCCCACATGCCTTTGCCGATCTGCGCCTTGCCCTTCAAACCACAGGCGAGACCGATATCGACATTGCGATCCTCATAGGACGCAATCCACGCCGCGCCCTTCATCTCGCCCTTCGGGATCATCGGCCCCGCTTCCATCGAGGTATGGATCTCATCACCGGTACGATCGAGGAAACCAGTATTGATAAAGGCCACGCGCGCCTTCGCCGCCCGGATACACTCCTTGAGATTGGCCGACGTGCGACGCTCCTCGTCCATGATGCCCAGCTTGACGGTGTTCGCAGGCAGGCCCAGCACCTTCTCGACGCGGGTGAAAATCTCGTCGGCAAACGCCACTTCGACCGGCCCGTGCATCTTGGGCTTCACCACGTAGACCGACCCGCACACCGAATTGCGCAGCCCTTCTGTCTTCTTCAGGTCGTGCATGGCGATCAGGGAGGTGATCATGGCGTCCATCAGCCCCTCACCCACCTCATTGCCGTCGCGGTCGTGAATGGCCGGATTGGTCATCAGGTGCCCCACATTGCGCACCAGCATCAGGCTGCGACCCTTCATGCTCAGGTCAGACCCATCAGACGCAGTATAGGTCCGGTCGCTCGCCATCCGGCGGGTGATGACCTTGCCACCCTTCTCGAAGCTTTCTTCCAGATCGCCTTTCATCAGGCCCAGCCAGTTGCCATAGGCCAGAACCTTGTCCTCGGCATCAACGGCGGCCACGCTGTCCTCGCAATCCATGATGGTGGACAGCGCGGACTCAAGGTTGACCGCAGAAATGCCCGCAGGATCAGAGGCGCCGATCACATCA
Source organism: uncultured Tateyamaria sp. (assembly GCF_947496075.1). Taxonomy (GTDB): domain Bacteria; phylum Pseudomonadota; class Alphaproteobacteria; order Rhodobacterales; family Rhodobacteraceae; genus Tateyamaria. The sequence goes on along the minus strand of NZ_CANMBJ010000002.1, from coordinate 830,290 downwards.
TTGCGGTCCACCACGATCTCGATCGCCAGATGGTTGTTGTGGAACAAATAGGTCTGCGCCTCCTCGTCTCCGCCACGGCCCAGAAACTGTGCCGGGTCGGACAAGGAAAAGGCCCCAAGATCCAACGCCCCGCCAGACACGCCCAAAGACTTGACCTCAGCCCATGAGCCTTCGCTCAACGGCACAGCCTCGTCCAGAAACGCCTTGGCCCACGCAATCACACGGGCACCACGGGCGGGATCGTAGCCCTTGCCCGTCGGCAGGTCGCCCAGCGCATCCGTGCCATAGAGCGCGTCATACAGGTTCCCCCACCGCGCATTTGCGGCATTCAAGGCAAAACGGGCATTCATGATCGGCACCACCAGCTGCGCGCCCGGTGTCGATGCAATCTCGGGGTCGACATTCTGGGTCTCAATCTCGAAATCAGGCCCCTCCGGAACAAGATACCCGATCTCTTCCAGAAACGCGCGATAGGCCGCCGGATCATGGTCCGCACTGCGATGCGCTACATGCCAATCATCGATTTTGGCCTGCATGCTTTCCCGTTCGGCCAACAGGTCCCGGTTCTTTGGACCCAGATCGTGCACCAGTGCCGAAAACCCGGCCCAGAAATCGGCCGACGCAACGCCAGTGCCCGGCAGGGCATGGGTTTCAATGAAATGCGCAAGGCTGTCCGCCACTTTCAAATCACTGCGGTCCACATAAGCTGTCATAGGATGCCCTCCTGGCCTTGGATTACGACTCATCGCAAGGCTTAGAGAAAAAGTTTCCTATCGTAAACATCATTGGTCAAAAAAATTTACCAATGCCATTTTCCAGTCGAAAAGTGCAGCTTCATAAGACCTCAAACACAGACGCACCACGCGTGAAAAAACCTCATAGGCGCGTCCGTTAGCTCCGGAAACGCGGTTCATCCTCGGGTCACGACCCCGCTTTCGATCGGCGCCGAAAGACACAGCACGCATCTGCACCCAATTTTTCTTGCAGAAATCCAGGAATCCGGCTTCCCTTGTCTCACCTAACTGGGCAGCGGGGTGTCTTCCGGACTCGCCCAACGCCGTGCTCCGGCGTGTGAAATCCCCGCGAAATTGGATGCCCCTTGGCATCTTTTCGAAATGTCAGCCAGCACCCGAATGCGGCTGCCTAAAACAGCGGGAGGTTTTTATGAAAACCGTAGGCGTAGTGGGACTTGGCGACATGGGCAGCGGCCTAGCCAAGAACCTCATTGGAAATGGGTTTCAAACCTGGGGCCTCGATCTGAGCAAAGATCGCATGGCCCAGTTTGAAGAGATGGGAGGAACCCCGGCACACAGCCCGGCCGAGATCGGGGCACAGTCGGACTGTGTCTTCGTGATGGTGATGAATGGCGATCAGGCAAAATCGGTCATTCTGGGCTCCGACGGACTTGTCGCTAACATGTCCCCGGACGGCACAATCATCCTCACGGCCACGATAAAACCGGCAGAGGCACAGTCGATCGGTCGCGCGATGGAAGGCTCAGGCGTACATCTGATTGACAGCCCCGTGTCCGGCGGCTTCGCAGGCGCGCAGAACGGAACGCTCACCATGATGGCCGCAGCCGATGCTGCGGTGCTTGACGCCAATGCCTCGGTCATGAATGCGGTCTCGGCGACCATCCATCACGTCGGCACCAAGGCAGGCGATGGGCAAACCATGAAGGCCTGCCTGCAAACACTGATCGGCTCGATCTTTTCCGCCACGTTCGAGGCCAGCGCCCTTGCCGCAAAAGCGGGCGTACCCGGCGGTGCCCTGTTGCGCGTCTTCTCGACCTCCGGCGCAGGCTGCGGCGTGGCAAACACGGCATTGGAGCACATCATCGACAGGCAATTCGAAGGCACGGGCAGCCATATCTCGACCATGCACAAGGACCTCACCATATCGCTCGAACTGGCATCCAATCTTGGCGTGCCCATGCACACCGCTTCGGCCGCGATGCAGATTTTCCAGGCGGGTAAATCGAAATACCCGGACGGTGACAACTGGGTGTGCACCCGCGTCATCGAAGACATCGTCGGCGCCCAGCTGCACCGCAATCCGGAGGGTTCGACATGAAACTGGGCGTCATTTGCGACGGCATCAGCCGTGATCTTGGCCACGCCATCGACGTGATGGATGAATTTGACCTCGAATATGCCGAGCTGCAATTCGTTGGCGACACCGAGGTGGGCGATCACTCAAAAGCGGAAATCGCCAAGATAGACAGCCTTCTGCGTGACCGGGGCAAGCCCGTGTCCTGTCTCTCCCGTCACATATTTGCGGGACTGACGGCGGCCAACCGACCGGGCGATGCGCTGCACACCCAACACATGGATGCACTCAAACGGGTCATCGACATGGCACATGTCGTCGGCGCGCCGTTGGTTCGCATCATGACCCAACGCAAGGAACAGATCCTTTGGGGCAGTCATGGCGCCGAAAAATGGAATGTCGCCCACGGTGTCTGGGACACGATGCCGCCGCTGATCGCGCCAGCCGTTGAACTGGCAAAATCCGAAGGCGTGGTTCTGGCGGTTGAGACGGGCAACGGCACGCTTGTGAATTCCTGTTACACGGCGCGGAAACTCATTGACGATCTGGATGCCAAGGAAACGCTGAAAGTGCTTTGGGACCCGGGCAACAATTGTTGGTGCCATGAACGCGCCTACCCCGATGGCTATGAAGAAATGCGCGGAGGCTATCTGGGCCATGTTCACATCAAGGATGTCGTGGTCGACACGCCGCGCGCCACGCTTGAAGTGCGCCGCATGGGTGACGGCCAGCTTACGGACCAGTTTGAGCCGATGGCCAGCGCCCTGCAGGACGATGGCTATGACGGCGTGATTTCCTTTGAAAGCGTGTACCATCCCGGCAATGGTAACTTCGAAGACGGGTTTCGACTCTGTGTCGACAGGTTCAAAGCGATTTTTGCCTAGACCGCGTTGCGGAAAGCAGCTGCGTTTGTCGGACATGTATTACGGCGTAGGACCAAGACCGCAGTGATCGGCCCGACCCTGTAATGCAGTCTTTGCTCGAACCGTACGTCGCTCGCATCAACGCCGGGCGACGTCTTAGAAGGCCATCATCGCTGATGGATTTGAAGCCGCCGTTGCGACCAAACAAAGTGCCGCCCCGTTTCGGGGTGCAGTGTGCGTTCCCGGTGGTTAAAATCCACAAAACACACCGCGCGATGGGTCAACCCGTTGATCCATCGGCACTTTCACAAAACCATGAAAATTCAATGAGCTGACCGAAACGCGTGTCCCCGCGGGGACAAATCGCCTCAAGGCCGCCGCAACGGCTTTGTCCGCGCCTCGCGACGGCACCGATCCGAGCAGTATTTCACCTTGTCCCAGACCTTTTCCCACTTCTTTCGCCACGTGAAGGGACGGTCGCAAACTGGGCATGTTTTTTCGGGCAGATCAGCCTTCTTGCGCATCCGACCCATCAGAAATCAAACCCCATCTGTCGACTGTCCTTGGCTGGTGACACCGATGCCTTGCGCCGCCTTGGGGCGCGGTCATCAACAAAATGTCCCTGCGGGTCCTTCCGACTGGCGTGCTTGTGCACAACGCGCTGCGCCTCTTCCCGAAACGCCCCACCACGACGCACGGCCCAGACCTTGTCCCGCGCTTCGCGGGCCGCCTCCGACACATCCACAATAGGCGCTGGATAGGCATTGCCTAGCAGCGTCCCCGCCCCCTCCCACGTCCATGGCTCCTGCAAGAACGCATCCGGCACGGGTGCCAGTTCAGGACACCATTTTCGTGTGAACACGCCGGTCGGGTCCTGATCCTTCCCCTGCTTGACCGGGTTATATATGCGGACGGTATTCATGCCCGTGGTCCCCGATTGCATCTGGCTTTGCGGCCAATGAATGCCCGGCTCAAAATCGGTGAACTGGCGCGCCAGATGCAGCCCGGTCACCCGCCAATCGAGCCACAGGTGATAGGACGCAACAGCCATCAACATCGACCGCATCCGAAAGTTCATCCACCCCGTCGCCGCCAGATACCGCATGCAAGCATCGACAAAGGGGATCCCGGTCTCGCCCTTTTCCCACGCGGCCAGCCGTTCGGCATCCGGCACCTTGGGGCGCATATCCTCGTAGGCCGAATGCAGGCAGCGGTGTTCCAGCGCCGGTTCGTCCTCGAGCTTCTGCATGAAGTGATCGCGCCAGGCGAGCCTTGCCTGAAAGGACTTCAGCGACCCGCCCCACCCTTCCCGCGTGCCCTTCACCTCGCGCTGTCGCGCTGCAGCGGCCTGAGACGCCTCGCGCCCCGACAAACAACCGAACGCCAAGTAAGGGGACAGCCGGGAACAGGACCACTCACCGGTCACCGGTGACGACATGTCCTTGCGATAATGCTGCCCCCGCTCCGTCAGGAATGAACCCAACAGGGACAACGCCATCTGACGCCCACCAAGCTGCCGTTCCGGACAATGATCACCTGCCACCAAGGGCGGCACATCATCCGACGGCACCACAGGTCCCGTCATCCCCGCGGGGACATCCACTTGCGGCTGTCGCAGAAAAGCGTTGCGCTGCTTGGCCCACCCGTCGCGACCATTCAGGCGGCGGACCACGCCGGATTGCGCCAACTCTTCCCATGCCACAGTGTTGTCGCGACACCAGGCAGCCACCTCGCGATCCCGCGCAAAGGTCCAAGCACTGCCCGTTTCCTCGTGGCTGACCAGCGCATCAAATCCGACACACGCATGAAGATCAGCCAGCACATCCACGACACGCCCGACCCGCACCACCAAAGGCGCACCAAGCCGCGCCAGATCGATTGCCAGGTCGTCAACGCTCTCACGCACAAACGCGAATTGACGGCCCGACACGTCCGGCTGCGCCCAGTAGTCCGGCTCAAACACATAAAGAGGGATCACACCCCCCTGCGCCGCTGCCCGTGCAAGCGCGGGGTGATCTGTCACCCGCAAATCTCGTTTGAACCAAACCACCGTCCTCATGCGCCAAAAGCTAGCAGTGAACACATCCTTGCCAACCCACCCGCGACACTCTTGCCGCTGCCGCGCCATCGGCCTACCGTCCGCGCAACCCTGGACCACAAAGGCGACCCCATGCGCGACGCATCCCCACAGACGATCTACCTCAAGGACTACACCCCCTTCGGCTACGTTGTGGATGAGGTGCATCTGACCTTCGATCTGGCGCCCTCAGCCACGCGGGTCACATCGCGCATCAAGTTCTCGCCAAACCCCGACGCCACCGACAAGACGTTTTTCCTGCATGGCAAAAACCTGTCGCTGATCGCGGCAAAGATCGACGGAGAGGCGGTCAAACCGAAGCTCACAGACGAAGGGCTGACCTGCGACGTGCCCAACGTGCCCTTTACATGGGAGGCGGAGGTGCAGATCGATCCTGCGTCCAACACGGCGCTTGAAGGGCTGTACCTGTCGAACGGGATGTATTGCACGCAATGCGAGGCCGAAGGGTTCCGCAAGATCACCTATTACCCCGACCGGCCCGACGTGATGTCGACCTTCTCGGTTCGGGTCAACGGACCGCACCCTGTGCTGCTGTCAAACGGCAATCCGGTGGCGTCTGGTGACGGTTGGGCCGAATGGCACGATCCATGGCCCAAGCCCGCGTACCTCTTTGCACTGGTGGCCGGAGAGCTGGTCGCCCATCGCGACAGCTTCACCACCATGGAGGGGCGCAAGGTGGACCTGGCCCTTTACGTCCGGCCCGGGGATGAGGGCAAATGTGCTTTTGGCATGCAGGCACTGAAGGATTCGATGAAATGGGACGAGGATGTCTATGGCCGTGCCTATGACCTTGATGTCTTCAACATCGTGGCGGTGGACGATTTCAACATGGGCGCGATGGAGAACAAGGGGCTGAACATATTCAACGCCTCGGCCGTTCTGGCCTCACCCGAAACATCGACCGACACCAATTTCGAACGGATCGAGGCGATCATCGCCCATGAATACTTCCACAACTGGACCGGCAACCGCATCACCTGCCGGGATTGGTTCCAGCTGTGTCTGAAAGAAGGACTCACCGTTTTCCGCGACAGCCAGTTCACCGCCGACATGCGGTCGGAACCGGTAAAACGCATCAGCGATGTAATCGATTTGCGCGCGCGCCAGTTCCCCGAGGATCAGGGGCCACTCGCCCACCCGGTGCGCCCCGAAAGCTTTCAGGAAATCAATAACTTCTATACCGCCACAGTCTATGAGAAAGGGGCGGAGGTGATCCGCATGCTCAAGACGCTGGTGGGCGATGAGGGATATAGCAAAGCGCTCGACCTCTACTTTGACCGTCACGACGGCGACGCGGCCACGATCGAAGACTGGCTCAAGGTTTTCGAGGATGCCACGGGCCGTGACCTGACGCAGTTCAAACGTTGGTATTCACAAGCCGGCACGCCACGGGTCGCCGTCACGGACAGCTTTGACAATGGCACATATACGCTGACATTCGAGCAACTCACTCCACCCTCTGCCGCAACTCCGGAACCGCAGGCGCAGGTGATCCCGATTGCTGTCGGCCTGTTAGGTCCAAACGGGGACGAGGTTTTGCCAACCCAGGTGCTGGAACTGACCAAAGACAGCCAAAGCTTCAGCTTTCCGGGGTTGGGTGCCAAACCAGTGCCATCGATCTTGCGCGGATTTTCGGCGCCCATCGTATTGGAGCATACCCCCGACCACGCATTCCTGCTGGCCCATGACACCGACCCGTTCAACCGCTGGGAAGCCGCGCGCAACCTTGGCAAAGCATCCCTGATCAGTGCGGTGACAAAAGGCAGCGCGCCCGACGCCAAATGGCTCGACGGGGTGGCGGGCCTGCTGATCGACGACACGCTCGACCCCGCCTACCGCGCCTATTGCCTGGCCCTGCCCGGTCAGTCGCAATTGGCCGCCGACCTGCATGCCAACGGCACAACGCCGGACCCGGACGCGATCTGGGATGCGTGCGAAAGCCACCGACAGGCGCTGGCACAACGCGCGTCGAACGCCCTTCCCGACCTGTACACACGCCATCAGGTGCACGGCCCATATGCCCCGGACGCAGAGCAATCGGGGCAGCGCGCATTGGGGAACGCGGCGCTGTCTCTGCTCACACGGCTTGATGGCGGGGACATGGCACAGGCACAGTTCGACGGCGCCACCAACATGACCCAGCAATTGGCGGCCCTTGCCTACCTGATCCGCGCGGGCCGCGGCGATGCGGCCCTGGCCCAGTTCGAGGCGCAGTGGAAGCATGACCGCCTGGTGATGGACAAATGGTTCGGATTGCAGGTGATGGAGGCCAAGCCGGATGATGCTGCCGACACGGCCAAAGCACTGACCAAGCACGCAGATTTCAATTGGAAGAACCCCAACCGGTTCCGCGCAACCTTGGGCACTTTTGCGGCGCATCACGCCGGTTTCCATGCCAAGGACGGATCGGGCTACACCCTGCTGGCGGACTGGCTGATCAAGCTTGATCCGGTGAACCCACAAACCACCGCGCGCATGTGTTCCGCCTTCCAGACATGGCGCCGCTACGACGCGATCCGCCAGTCGATGATCGGCAAGGAGTTGGAGCGCATCGCCTCGACCCCGAACCTGAGCCGCGACACAACCGAGATGATTACACGTATTCGCGAGGGCTGATCCGCCTTCATCTTGCCAAGTAAACTTCGGGGGTCCGGGGGCAGAGCCCCCGGTCCTTACACTATAACCGAGCCGACAATGGACATATACGACGTAACGATCCCCCCTTTGAAGCGGCTCACCGATGCGGTGCAGCGCCTGCTGTCCTGCCTTGACGATCCGGTGCAGCTTGAGGCACGGCTGGCCCCCGACAGCTTTTCCGCGTCCGAGCATTTCTGCGTGGCCTTGGGCTATGTCGCGCGCACGGTGATGCCCCTGATGGGCGATGAGGTGCCCGAGATGCCGATGGACACCGATCCGGGCGCAATCCTCGCGCTGGCCCACGACATGCGTTTCCTTCTGGATCAGCTGGACAGAAGCGCGTTCGACGGCACCGAGGAGCGTGAGATTTCTCATATTGCCGGAGAGGCAACCCTGACCCAATCGGGCCGCGATTATGCTTTGCTCTATGCCCTGCCCAACGCCCAGTTTCATCTGACCCTTGCCTATGCCACCGTACGGATGGCCGGTGCAAAGGTTGGGAAGGGTGATCTGGATGGGTTCCACATCTACGGTCCCGGCACCAGTTTCGTGTCCGACACACCCCTGAACTGATTGAATTCGAAAGGTTATTCCATGTCCAAACGCCCTGTCTGCCTGATCACTGGCGCGTCCGCCGGTATTGGTGCCGCATGTGTCCGGCTTGGTGCTGCAGACTATGATTTCGTTCTGGCCTACCGGTCCGATCTGGGTGGCGCGAATGCTGCAAAGGCTGCCGTTGAAGCGGCTGGCGGCACGGCCATCACCGTGCAGGGCGACGTGGCAGAGCCCGAGGACATCGCCCGCATCTACCAGGCCGCCGACGATGCCTTTGGCCGTGTCGACGTGCTGATCAACAACGCAGGCATCGTAGATCAGTCCGCCACGTTGACCGATATCGACCATGCCCGCCTGACACGTATGATGAATGTCAACGTGATCGGCGCGATGCTGGTCGCAAAGGAGGCTGTGATACGTATGCAGGCGCAGGGCAGCGGCGGCGCGATCATTAACGTTTCCTCTGCCGCAGCCCGGTTGGGCTCGGGCAATCAATACATCGACTATGCCGCCTCCAAGGCCGCCATCGACACCTTTACCAAGGGGTTATCAGACGAAGTGGCGCCAGATGGCATTCGCGTCATGTCCGTGCGTCCCGGATTGATCGACACAGAGATCCACGCCAAGGGCGGCCAGCCTGGGCGCGCACAGAAACTGGCCCACATGGTGCCCATGCGCCGCGAAGGATCGGCCGAAGAAGTGGCCAAGGCGATCCTATGGCTCGCCTCGGACGGGGCAAGTTATGTCACCGGCTCGACCCTTGATGTGACCGGCGGGCGATGACGCCATACCGGTACGAAACAACCGGGCGCAACCGGCGGACGCTGGTTGCGCTGGTGGTCGTATGGTCCTTGATCCTTGCGGCCATCGCATTGCTTGACGCGTCGCTGATCCTAATGGCGCTGATCGCGCTGTGCACGGCGCCCGCGCTTTATGATCTGGTCTCCGGGCGCAGCGCAGGCATCGCTTTGGCGTCAGATGGGCTGAGCTGGTTTGCGGGACGCCGCACCGGAGAGATTGCATGGGACAAGATCGACCATATCCGCCTCGACACCCGCCTCGATTTCTCGGTGCGGACCAGTGCAGTGCTGACCTCGGGACGCAAGGTGCGCGTCCCACTGGAAGCGACCCCGCCTGCAGACACATTCGAAACCGTGCTAACAGACCGGGGGATCACCGTGAAACGGCACCATTTCTCGCTGCTGGGATGAGGTGGTTCTGCGCCCTCGCCGCAAGCCTCTGGCTGTCCGCCTGCGCGGTACAGGAAGCCAGCCCTCCCACTGACCCATTGCTCTATGATGCAAGGGCGCTGGCACAGGCAGATAGCGTCGTGATTGGTATCCCCGGCGCAATGACGTCGATCCGCGTGTTGCGCCCCATCGATGAATTGGAAACCAGGGACCGGGCCGTCGCCTATTTCCGCCTGCCAGGGTTTGACGGCCGTCCTGCAGAGGAAAGTATCGTGCTAGACCGCGCCGCGGCACGGATTGCGCGCCTTGTCCGAACCTATGATCTGAAACGCATCGACCTGATCGGCCATTCCACAGGTGCGGTGATCGCGCTGGAAGCGGCCAAGGACATTCGCGCAGCCTCTCCGGATGTCGAAGTGCATGTCATCGGCATCTCGACTGCCCTGCCCGCACCCCAACCCGTGCTGGCAGGGCTGCGCGGCGCGGCTGGAACTGCCGCAGCAGCGGCCCGCGCCCGCAGCCTGAACCCGCGCAAGGTGTGGCTCGAATACTATCGCCGCCTCGCCTATGGTCCCGATGTCGATACGCGCCCGGAAACGGTTGAGGCTGCGGACGCATTGGTTGCCGCCAATGACGAGCGAATCGAGTTGCCTGAAAACGGGCTTTATCGCCGTCACACCCGTGACTTGCGGCGCTGGACGAACCCCGATCCCGAAGCATTGGCAGGGGCGGATATCTCTTTTTACCACGGGGCCGTCGACCCGGTCTTTCCACCGCGCCCGACGCAACGCTTCGTCGACACGCTGCCCGATGCGCGCGCCACCTTCATCAATGGGCACGGCCACCTGATCCTGCTCACCTACCCACAAGTCTGGGATCACATCGCATCAACACTGACCCAGGCTTCTTCTGACTGAAAATACCACGGAGCGCGAGGCAGAGCCTCGCACCAAAACAGCCGCCGGAGGGGGCTGCAAAACATCGTGTGCGCCCGACAGGGCGCGCCGCTTAGTCGGTCACCACCGTCAGAGCAGGTCTGGACACCGGACGGACCGTATCCAAGGGCGCGCAATAGCTTTGACGCTTGAGCCAACCGGCCATGTCGGCACGTTTGGACGAAGATCTCATCGGCCCCCAATCGGCGGCCACGCCCTTGCCGCCACGCCCATAGATCACCCCGTCCCGCGGGACGGTCGTGGCCATGATCCGCACGGCGCAACTGAGGTTCGCAGCCCCGTTTTTTAGCGCCTCACCCGTCCCTACATTGCAGCCATAGCCGCGTGCTGTTGCAGGCAATATCTGCAAAAGCCCGTACCATTTCCCGCCGCCTCCGACGGCACGCGGTTTGTAGGTGCTTTCATACTTGGCCAAGGCCGACATGAAACCAAGCCAGAACGCACGGCGGTCATCATCATTGGCAACGGGATAGCGCGGACACCAATCCTTGATGTCTGAAGGCACTAGGTCCACCAGCGGTTTGCCATGCCCCTTGAGCGCGGACAGCGCGGCGCGGTTCCAAAGAACATAACCCGGCTGATGCGTCCATCGGGTCCGTGGTACGTCGCCCGTTCGCGCGGGCGGGCGCAGCCCGCCATAGGGATCGCTGTTTTGCCCCTCTAAAAGATTCGGCATCAACAGGGCGGTGGCGAGGACAAGCAGTATGCGCAGACCGGACATGACGGCAAATATGCGCGTTTCCTGCCGACTCTGTCCACCCGGCGCACAGGCTGAAATCCGCGGTCTGTGGCCGCGTTGGCAACAATCTGCACGCATGCGGTGCATTGATAAAACCAGCGCGCGAGTTTGCCAAAAATGGCTGCATACAAGGCCCGAACTTGTCCCGGCCTCGCCCCTTTTGTGACCCATTTTTCGGGCAAGTTTGATGCTGTAACGAGTAGCGGACAGGTAACTATGGCTTTTGCAGAACGCCTCAGGGCGCCATGGGCGCATATTCGCAACATGTTTGCGACGCCACATTTCACCATGGCCTCGGATGGCGTTCTGCAGATGGGACGCGAGGCGCCCGATGTATCCGACCCGCTTTCACCCTGCCAAGCCGAAACACCCGCTGGAAAACTGTCGATCCCCTGCCCCAATCCGACGGCCGAAGAACGCGCTCGCGACACCCATCAGGCGCGCGGGTTGAAATTGGCTCGCCTTGACGAATGGTCCCGGCTGACAGCCGAAATCACCCGAACCGACAAAGCCAGGCAAAAGACACTGGGCGGCACGCCTGTTGCAGATCTATTGGCCTTTGGTGCGCGCGCGGACGTGGTGAGCGCGGCCGAACATGCCCTGATTTCCGGTCGCCCCGATCCGGGTGCGCCCCTTTTGGCTGGCATCGAGGCGCTGGAGAGGGTTCTGGCAGAGCACTCTGCAAACCCAGTCATCGCAACCATCGTGGCGCAAACACACATGGATCTGGGGTGGGCCTGGCGCGGTACGGGCTGGGACGTTGAAGTGCCTGAACGCAATCGCGAGGCGTTTGCCGCCCATTTTGACAGGGCAGCCGACATCCTGATGGATTTCGACGCGAGAGAACATGCTTCGCCCCTGCTTGCTGCGGCGCATTGTGCCTTGATCACCGGACAGGGCGGCGCGACGTCAAGGGTCGTGTCCAACTACGAGACCTGGATTGATCTGGATCCAAAGAACCCGCGCGCCTTTCGGGCGATGGGCACCCATTTGCTGCCACGCTGGAGAGGTTCATACGCGCGTCTGGACGTCGAAGCCCGCCGCGCCGCCGGTCACAGTTTTGATTTGTGGGGGTCCGGCGCCTACGCTTGGGTGATGTTCGATGCAATCGCCCAAGACAGCGAAGCCTGTGCACGGCTTGATCTGGATTTCTTTCTGGATGGTCTGAATGACATTCTGAAACACAGCCCTGATCAGCATACGGTCAACCTGATTGCGGCCTATTGCGCCAATACGATGGGTGCAGCACCCACGGGGGATGACGAAACGGATTATATCCGCATTCAGATAGCCGCGGCCGCCGACGAGGTTGTGCGCGAGCATCTGACCGAAGTGCACCCGATGGTCTGGGCCCACGCCGCCCGCGGGTTTGACAACGGGTTGCGCGTGCGCTGTGCAGACCGGTTTGCCGCGTCAGGCCACGCCGATGCCTTGCGCTATCTGACCCAGTTGTTTCGCCGCGAATTGGTATCGGGCAAAAACGTGGTTTTCACTGACCACGGCCCCGAGCTTCAGTCCTTCTAAACCCGGCGTGCCGCGCCTGACAGAAGTGCGCGAGAGTAGACTTTGTGCGCGCCGATCAGGCTGTGAAACACCGGGCCAAGGGTCAGTTTGCCAGACTTGGTGCGCTGCGGGACCACGATGGATCCGAACCGCAGGTGATCCTCTGTCACCATCAGCCAGGACATCGTGCGCCCTGCCCGGTCCGCCATCAGAATCTCGGCCGGAGTGCGGCCTTCGACCTGCCACACCGCGAACCGGTCTGTCGTTCCCTTGGCAAGCGCCTCTGCCTCGGCATCTGTTGACGCCTGCTGCGCTAGCAAACGCAGAACCACCCGTTCTGCCTTGAACAAGGGTTGGGTGTAGAAGGCGTATACAAACGTCTCCAGTGACACCGGCGCTGAAACCGGTGTCTCAAAGCAATCGGTATAGTGCGCCTCTTTTTCAGCGTAGGGCGCGATCAACGTGCCCTGCGGCACCGGGATTTCATCGATCTTCATGGCGCCAGCTTGCATGATACGCCCCTTCTGCAAAGACGCCGCATCGTCGCGCCCTCTTGCGAGCGCTGCAGCAGCGCATTACACCGCGCGATAGCCCCTTGATGCAGATCGGTGAGACCATGCTTGACCTGACCTATGACCTTCCCAAACCCAAAGTGATTTCCGGTGCCAAGCACGATTGGGAACTGGTGATCGGGATGGAGGTGCATGCACAGGTGTCATCCAACGCCAAGCTGTTTTCAGGTGCCTCGACCAAGTTCGGCGCCGAACCCAACTCAAACGTTGCCTTCGTGGACGCGGCCATGCCCGGCATGTTGCCCGTCATCAACGAATATTGCGTGGAACAGGCGGTGCGCACCGGGTTGGGTCTCAAGGCCGAGATCAACCTGAACTCTGCTTTTGACCGGAAGAACTATTTTTACCCGGACCTGCCGCAGGGCTACCAGATTTCGCAGCTTTATCATCCCATCGTGGGCGAGGGTGAGGTGCTGGTCGAACTGGGTGACGGCACCGCGCGCATGGTGCGGATCGAACGTATCCACATGGAACAGGACGCAGGCAAGTCGATCCACGACATGGATCCGAACATGTCCTTCGTGGACCTGAACCGTACGGGCGTTTGCCTGATGGAAATCGTCAGCCGCCCCGACATTCGTGGCCCGGAAGAGGCTGCCGCCTACATCGTGAAGCTGCGTCAAATCATGCGTTACTTGGGCACATGTGATGGCAACATGCAGAACGGCAACCTGCGCGCGGATGTGAACGTTTCGATCTGTCGGCCCGGTCAGTACGAGAAATATCAGGAAACGCAGGATTTTTCGCATCTGGGCACGCGCTGCGAGATCAAGAACATGAACTCGATGCGCTTTATTCAGCAGGCGATCGAGGTCGAGGCGCGGCGTCAGATTGCGATTGTCGAGGCCGGTGGCTCCGTTGATCAGGAAACACGCCTTTATGACCCGGACAAGGGCGAAACACGGTCGATGCGGTCGAAGGAAGAGGCGCATGACTACCGCTATTTCCCCGATCCCGATCTGCTGCCGCTTGAGATCGAGCAGGCATGGGTGGATGACATTGCGGCGTCGCTGCCCGAGCTGCCGGATGCCAAGAAGACCCGGTTCATCGGGGATTTTGGACTGACCGACTATGACGCGTCCGTCTTGACCGCAGATGTGGATACGGCGGCCTACTTCGAGGCAGTGGCCGAGGGTCGCGATGGCAAGCAAGCCGCGAACTGGACGATCAACGAGTTGTTCGGCCGCCTGAAGCGAGACGATGACAAGGGCATCACCGACAGCCCTGTGTCCCCGGCCCAGTTGGGTGGCATCATCGACCTGATCGGCAAGGGCGACATCTCGGGCAAGATCGGCAAGGATCTCTTTGAGATTATCTATACCGAGGGCGGTGACCCGGCTGAGGTCGTCGAGGCCCGCGGCATGAAACAGGTGACAGACACAGGTGCCATCGAAGCCGCCGTGGACGAGGTGATTGCCGCCAACCCCGCGCAGGTCGAAAAGGCCAAGGCGAACCCAAAACTGGCGGGCTGGTTCGTGGGTCAGGTGATGAAGGCCACGGGCGGCAAGGCCAACCCCAAGGCGGTGAACGAAATCGTCGCCAAGAAGCTTCAGGGGTAATGCACGCGGGCGGTCACTGGCTCGCCCGCGCCCATACTTAGCGTTTTATAAAAACGGCTGGCACCAGCGTGGCCGCAGGACCGTAGGCGATACGCCCGACTGCACGATTGGCATCCCAGCTCATGGCGTGGAACATGCCAATCTCGCGCTGTCCGCGCGCGAAGACAAATGATCGCTGGTTCCGGACACGCGGCATCGTCGTATCGTAGAGCACACCGCCCTCAAGAATGCGCGGCTGCCCTTGTGCCGGGTCATATCGCAACTCAACCGTGCTGACCGGGCCGTCGGCCCCGGTGTGGACGTCCCATGTGCCCTGCGCGCGTTGCCAGTCGATGCCGGACACGCGTGCCGGAGCCTGTGGTGCATCCACATCGTCACGCCACATGTACCCGCCATAGACTTTCCCGTCCGTGTCACGATGCTGACCACTGGCAAAGCTCGCATCCTCGGTCAGGGTGTAGTCGAACGTTCGGCCCGTGAGCGTATCATAGCGCGCATTCGGATTGTTCTTGTCGATGTAGAAGCGGATACGATTACCGGAAATCGCGCCGTTCACCCGGTATGCCGTGCCGGTGGCGTCAAAGTATGTCCCGATGCGCCGATCCTGCAGGTCGTCACGGGATTTGGTGATGCTGGTCATCACACCCGGAACCTTGTTGATGTCAATCACGCCGCGATGCCCATCAAAGATGATGTTCCAACGGCCAACAAAAGCCGCCTCGCGCCACGGTTTCGGTTCGACGACCCCGGTGATGTAACCAGCATTGACCAGATTGCCCCGCATGAACGCGTAGGTGAGATAGGTAAACCCGTCGGACCGGGTGGCACCGTTCGATACCCCCCAACTGTTCTTGGCGATGAAGTAGTGGTTGGCAGGGTTCGGGTCTGTCTTGTCATAGCCGACAAGCAACATGGCATGACCGGCAGGAGGACATCCGCCTGGGCAATCATCTACCAGGATCGTATCGCGCGACCCTGCCGTCCGGATCACACCGTTGCCGTTGGTGAACCCGCCTGTCACCTCTCGGTTTTGGGCAAGCCGCCCCTCGATCTGGCGGATGGCAGCATTGACGCCGTTTGTAAAACTGATGTCAGTGTACCCCGTTCCAGCATAGTAACGCGGCGCTTCCAGCGCTTCGCGCGGCCAGATACCGCTGGTCAGGTTGAAATTGTTCATCGTGCGCTGGCTTTGCCAAAACGGTGCATTCCAGCGGTTGGCGACCCGGGGGTCGTCATTTACCGTATAGCGGTCGCGATAGGGCCAATCGCGTTCTGTTGGCACCTTGATACCACTCGACAACAGTTTGAGCGTTTCGGTGGCAGTGCCCCCGCCCGCATAGGCCAATTGGTTCTCGGTTTGGGCGGCGGTCCCTGCCGCGACATTGGTCCACCGCGTCAGCCACATCGTCTTGATCGCGCTCCGCGCAAAGCTTTCGGACAGATCAACGCGGATACCGCGCCGTAGATACGCGGCCTCGATTGCGGCGATGGCCGCAAAATGGGTACATGTATTCTGGTTTCCTTGATTCCGAATGCCTGTCTGCTGTGATCGCAAGTCGACACTGTTTTGGGCAGATACGGCCGTCCCCAATCCCAGAAGCACAACCACAAAACCAAACACAATTCTCAATCGCATCTATTCAAACCTTTCAAAGATAACAAAAAATACGATCGAGATTTAACGCCTGCGTACCATTCGACAATCCCCCCAAACGGAGGGTTCCACCATTGCGTGTTGTTGGCTAGCGTGCCCGATTCAGCCTTGTCCGACCAACAGGTGGGAATAGTGCATCAGCCCCGACGGGCAGAGCGCCGCCTCGACCGCCGCCCAGTGGCGCAGGTCCATTTCCGACGGCGCGATATCTGCCACAGGCCGATGCCCATCCACCCGCGCAACCAGCGGCGCGGCCTGTGCCGGGATGCCGAAATGAAATGATGTCCCCGCAGTGTCGATGGTCAGCCCCTGCCCCTTTGCCAGATGGCTGGCCAGTGCGGCGGCATCCATGTCGCGCAAGAGCGGCACCGCGTCAGGCCGACCCAATGGTGGCGCGATCACCTGTCCCTTGGGACGGGCATAGGCGATGTGGGTCTTGAACGTGCCGCGCAGGTCCTCGGCCAATTGCATGTCTGCGACCGGGTCAAGACCGCTTGGATCATCCAGCAACGGTGCGGGGTCATAGAGCATCGCTTCGGGCGCGCCCGCATAGTCCAACCCGGCGGCGTTCAACGCCTCGATCAGCGCCGTGATCGTGAAGGGTCGATCCTGACTGTGCAGCAGCAGGTCATAGAATCCCGCGTCTCCATTCTTGTGATCCACAAGGCGTTGATTGCGCTTGAACGGGTGCGCCTCCGGCAGACGGTCAAAGACGCGCTTGGCGGCCTTCAGTTGTTTCTCGGGCGGCAGGTTGTGGAGCAGTGTGTTAAAGGCGTCTTGCAGCGGGTAAACGCCAGACCGCCCGTGAGGGGCATAGACCATGAGGCCAATGCCGCCATCCGGTTTAAGCGCACCCGCAAGCGCATCGAACCCCGCCTGCGGATCCGACAGGTGATGCAACACACCGCAGCAATCGATGTAATCGAAGGGACCATAGTCGCCTGCATCAAGCAGTGACCCAGTCACAAAAGTGATACCGCTAAGTTTACGCACCTCTGCCCGCTTCTCAGCAATCCGACGCGAGGCCTGTGACAGATCTAGATAGGTGATGTCATAGGACCGGCCTGCATCCGTCAGCTTCTGCGCCAGCTGGATCAGGGCATCGCCTGTCCCGCCGCCGGCGACCAGCGCCTTGAGGCGCTGCGACCAGTCCCGTGCCCCGCCCCAGAGCCAGTGGTCCATTTCAACCGGCAACGACGGCGACCCGGTGATCAGCCGTTTGCGTTCGTCCGTGGGTTTACGCTCGGGGTAGGGAAACGCCTCGTACTGGGCGCGCACGGTGTCGGTCATGGCATATCCATTCAAACAATGGTTTTCAGCTTTACCACCCCTGCCCGCGCATGCAATCCGGTGGGACGCGCCAGCAGGAGGTCACATGCAAGCCCCGTTTCAATCGACCGTGATGACGGTCAAACCCGAGTGGATCGACTTCAATGGCCACCTGAACATGGCCTATTACGGCGTGCTGTTCGACATGGGCGCGGACCAGATGTTCGAACATTTTGGGTTCGGCCCGGATTATCAGTCACGCACCGGCAACACGACCTATGCGGCCGAGTTCCATGTCCGCTACATCCGCGAATTGCATGTGAATGATCCTGTGATTGTCAGCTACCACCTTGTGGATTTTGATGCAAAGCGGCTGCATTCCTTTCAGGAGCTGCGCCATGCTGACGGCTGGCTGGCGGCGACGGGCGAAACGATGACGTTGCATGTGGACCAATCAGGCCCCCGCGTGGCACCGATGCCCGATGACGTGCTGGCGCGGGTGAAGGACGTTGCACAAGCGCATGCGACCTTGGGCAAGCCAGAAGGCGTGCACGCCAGCATCGGTATTCGCCGTACGTAAGGGACGGGCTTTCCACTTTTGACCCTGCCGGATATATCCGCGCGAAACATGACGAGGGGAAAGATCATGTCAGGTTGGGAATACAAGGTCGTACCCGCCCCCACCAAGGGTGTGAAGGGTAAGGGCGTCAAAGGTCCGGAAGCGCGGTTTGCACATGCGCTTGAGGCAATGATGAACGATATGGGCCGTGAAGGTTGGGAGTTTCAGCGCGCTGAAACGCTGCCTTCGATCGAACGGTCCGGTCTGACAGGCAGCACGACCGAATGGCGCAACCTTCTGGTGTTCCGTCGGACGGTCAGCGACCCGATTGACGAGTTTGAACCCGAGCTGCTTCCACCGCCAACCGAAGCCTTGGAAACGGAAGCGAGTACGACCGATGTCGAAGCAGAGGACGAGCATGTAGATGCGACATTTGCGCCCGGTGAAGGCGCCACGCAGATGGCATCTGACAATGGCGTCGAAGAAACCAGTCCGGTATCCGGCATGACCGCGTCGCTCAAGAACCTGGCAAACCAGCGTGGCAGTGCAGACGCAAAAGATTAAAGCTTTTTAAACATCCAGATCCAGCGCAAGCGCATGAATGCGCCCGATCAGCTCGGGTCCAAGCGCTGTATGCACGGCACGATGACGAGAAACACGGTTTTTCCCTTCAAAAACAGAACTTCGCAGCATGACATTAAAGTGGCTCTGCCCCGCAGCTGGCGCCCCGGAATGGCCCGCATGACTGGCGCTGTCATCGACCACGACAACCTCGCGCGGACTGAACGCGGCGCGCAGCTTGTCTTCAATTTCTTGCCGAACGGTCATTTCACCTGACATTTTTTTCATTCACCCCCTTCAATCTCTGTCCGCAGACTCTAAACTTGTGGGCCTGAGTCGGAAAGGACCCCTTCCCATGCCCAAACACGATCCATTTGGTTTTGATATGTCCGTGTCTTCTGCAAAGAAGAAGAACCCGCGCGGACGCAGGGGTATGTCAGGCGCGTCCGAAACGTCCACTCGGGTGTGTGATCACGAGGGTTGCGAAGAAGCGGGCAAGTTCCGGGCACCCAAAGCGCCTGACGTGCTGGACGACTTTTTCTGGTTCTGTCAGCAGCACGTGCGCGAGTATAACACCAAGTGGAATTTCTTTGACGGCACAACCGAGGCCGAGATCAACGCCCAGCAGTCCAAGGACAAGGTGTGGGAACGTCAGACCAAACCGATGGGCGACCCCGAAGCGCGCGCATGGGCACGCTTGGGCATCGAGGACCCGCACCAGGTGCTCGGCAAGAACGCGACGCAGAACCCCGGTCGCGGTGGCTCTGCTGCAGCCCGCCGTCTGCCGCCCACGGAAAAACGGGCGATCGAGATCCTGGACGCCACGGCCGATGCGACCAAGGCCGAAGTGCGCAAGGCCTACAAGGCGCTCATCAAGGTGCTGCACCCCGACATGAATGGCGGGGACCGCAGCCAGGAGGAGCAGCTGCAAGAGGTTGTGTGGGCTTGGGATCAGATCAAAGACAGCCGAAATTTCAAATAGATACCTGCCTTTCCACACGCAAGACGACATGAACAAGAGCCGCCGACAACACCCAGACGGCGACGACCACCCAATTGGTGCTGATGCCATCGCCGACGGCCAAAAGGCCCAAGGGAACTGCATCTGTCATGGCAGTGACGAAACCACCGGCCACGCCGTAACGCATATCGGCTCCTGATAGGCCGAACGGCACCGCAGCGATGGCCGCCCCTAGTGCGGTGGCGACCGGCCAGGCCAAGATGCAGATCACCACGCCTATCAACCCACTGCGGCCCAATGCGCTGGCCAGGATGGCGCCTGCGCAAGCCGCACCAAAAACAGCTGTCAAAGTCAGAAGCCATGTTGGTGGCAGAAAGCGCGCCAAATCGCCGCCCCACAGGCTCATGGCTTGCGCTGTTGCACCACCACCTATGCCGGTCAGGATGGCGCTGTGCAGTCGAATGGAGGGTTGGATGAAGCATGTCACGATGAGATTTCCTTTGTTGACGATCCCAATGTGACCAAGGGTTGTGCAGAGACTGATCTGCTGCTTGTGCAGGTCTTGCGCAATTTCCAGGGCTACCCGCCCCCCTTCCCCTTGCCCTTTCCGGCTATATGTTGCACCACGATCAGCGCGCCCATCCGGGGCGCGTTTTCTATGCTGAAGGACAATTTGAGATGGCGGACGGTGGAATGGACATCAATGCAAAACCAACCGAGGAAATCTCGGTCCGCGAAGTGTTTGGCATTGATACGGACATGGTGGTCAAAGGTTTTGCAGACCGGACAGAGCGCGTGCCCGAGTTGGACAGCACCTACAAGTTTGATCCCGACACCACGCTGGCGATCCTTGCAGGCTTTTCCCACAACCGTCGTGTGATGATCCAAGGTTATCACGGGACGGGCAAGTCGACACACATCGAACAGGTGGCGTCGCGTCTGAACTGGCCTGCGGTCCGTGTGAACCTCGACAGCCATATCTCCCGCATCGACCTGATCGG
The DNA here is from genome assembly GCF_947496075.1 of uncultured Tateyamaria sp. Classification (GTDB taxonomy): domain Bacteria; phylum Pseudomonadota; class Alphaproteobacteria; order Rhodobacterales; family Rhodobacteraceae; genus Tateyamaria. The sequence goes on along the minus strand of NZ_CANMBJ010000002.1, from coordinate 809,564 downwards.
CAAGGACGCCATCAAGTTGAAAGACGGCAAGCAAGTCACTGATTTCCAAGAAGGTATCTTGCCTTGGGCCTTGCGTAACCCCACCGCCATCGTGTTCGACGAATACGACGCGGGCCGCGCCGACGTGATGTTCGTGATCCAACGTGTGCTGGAGGTTGACGGCAAGCTGACGCTTCTGGACCAGAACCAGGTGATCAACCCCCACCCCTATTTCCGCATCTTTGCGACGGCCAACACGGTCGGTCTGGGCGACACAACCGGCCTCTATCACGGCACGCAGCAGATCAACCAAGGCCAGATGGACCGCTGGTCGCTGGTGGCAACGCTGAATTACCTGTCGATCGATGCCGAGACGGCGATCGTCCTGGCCAAAAACCCGCACTACAACACCGCCGAAGGTCGCAAGACCGTCAAGCAGATGGTGACTGTGGCTGACTTGACCCGCACCGCATTTATGAACGGTGACTTGTCGACCGTGATGTCGCCTCGGACGGTGATCTCCTGGGCACAGAACGCCGAGATTTTCCGCAATGTTGGCTACGCCTTCCGACTGTCTTTCCTGAACAAGTGTGATGAGTTGGAGCGGCAGACAGTGGCGGAGTTCTACCAGCGTCTGTTCGACGAGGAATTGCCGGAAAGTGCGGCAAGCGTGAGCTTGGGGTAGACGCATGTATGCATTACCCAAAGTTGCAGCTATTTTGGTTTCGGCGCTGTGCATATCGGCCTGTGAACCGGCTCCACCGACGTCTAAACCGCCTGCAAAGCAGCTCTCGCAGACGCTGAGTCAGGACATTCGGGCTGGCCGGATCAATGAGTATGAACAGTATTCCCGCTGCGCCGGCTTACAAAGCTTGTTCGCTAAACTCGGTTCGTCAAACATGAAAAACATGTCTGCCGAGCAGCGAAACATGTTCGCAGCATTGGCGATCAGCTCTGCACTTTTTAACGGGCTGGCCACCGCCGAACTCGTCAAGACTGATCCAAGAAAACCAAACGTCGCTTCCGCCGCCAAGAAGCAATCGCAAAGAAATGTCGAAGCATATGCGGCGACATACGGATTGGTGTTTTTTTCGGCCCAGGTCCAGTCATCAAGAGGGCAGGCCGTCATCCCTAAACTCATTGAAAGCGACCTGCTCACTTGCAGCCGCTTGATTAGAGACAAGGCACAAATAACTCGTGCGTCTTGATTGCAAAGGTCGCATTACTGGAACGCACGAAGCCATCCTGTTAGTGACTGATAGCCGTCAATGATCCTGGTTGGCACACTAAAGTAAGCAGCCTGATCCGCAAAACCGCCAAGTAAGGCCACTCATGGCACAGCAAAAAAACAACCCCGCCGATCCGTTCAAGAAGACCCTCGCCGAAACCACTGACAAGGTTCTGGCGATCTTGTACAGAAACACCGCGGACTTGCTTGGAAAGGCTGCTCTCGGACTACGCTCAGAATACGACGCTGGAGTCTTTTCTTTGCTCCCTGTTCCATCGGAACCAATAACGGAGCCAGAGACTCTCATGGACTGTGACTCAGCATTGTCGGTGCAAGGATTGTAAAGATGCATATCGGCCTGATCGGCGGCATTGGTCCCGCGGCAACCGTTGTATATTACCAACGCCTGACCGACGCGATGCGGGCGCTGAATGCACCTTTGGACCTGACGATTGTAAATACTGAGGCGTCTACGCTGCTGGCCAACAATTTGGCAGGGAATACGGAGGCGCAGGCAGAGATTTACGCCGTGCTCATTGAACGGTTGAAGGCGGCGGGTGCGGACTGTGCTGCTATCACCTCGCTCGGCGGACACTTTTGCTTTGAGGAAACTGTTGCACTGTCTGCGTTGCCACTGGTCAGCGCGGTCAGCCCGCTTGACGCCTTTTTCGTTGCACAAGGCTTTGAAACCGTCGGTTTGCTTGGAACGGGTGTCGTGATGCGGACGCAACTGTATGGTCAACTTGCGCAGACCAAGGCGGTTGCACCTCAAGATATCGACGGTGTCGGATCGGCCTATACCGACATGGCCCTTGCTGGCCGCTGTACAGACACTCAGCGCGCTTTCTTCATTGAAGAGGGCCGCAAGCTGGTTGACGCAGGCGCACAGGCCGTCGTTCTGGCGGGGACCGATCTGAATCTGGCCTTTGACGGGCGCGACGTGGGCTATGAAGTCATCGATGCGCTTGATATCCATGTGGATGTGCTGGTTGCCCTCGCAACCGGGCGCGCCACCCTATCTGTCCATTCCGTAGGCGGTTCTGCATGAGCACCCAAAACGACAACCCCGCCGATCCGTTCAAGAAGGCCCTCGCCGAAGCCACCAAGGTCATGGCGAACGATCCCGAGTTGAACGTCTCTTACTCCGTCGATCCGGCGGGTGTGTCCGGCGATTCCATGCGGTTGCCACAGGTTTCCCGTCGCATGACCCGCGAAGAGGTGCTTTTGGCCCGCGGGACGGCTGACGCTTTGGCCTTGCACCGCCGCTATCACAACGGGCAGACCCATGCGCGCTACTCTCCCCAGGGCGAGATGGCGCGGGATCTTTATGAAGCCATGGAAACGGCGCGCTGTGAGGCGATGGGTGCGCGGGATATGCCGGGCACGGCTGGTAATATTGATGCCAAGATTGCCAACGAGGCTCTGCGCAAGGGCTATGATCAGTGCAAACAGGCGTCTGACGTGCCGTTGGCCGCAGCTGCCGGGTATCTGGTGCGCCATCTGGCGACCGGTCGCCCTCTGCCCGCAGGGGCCGAGAACGCCATGGAGCTGTGGCGCGGGTTTATCGAGGATCAGGCGGGTGGGACGCTTGAAAACCTTGGTGACATTCTGGACGACCAGGCCGCCTTTGCTCGTTTTGCGCGGCAGGTGATCACGGACCTCGGTTATGGTGACCAGTTGGGTGACGATCCTGATCAGCTGGACGAGGATCAGGAAGACCAGGCCGAGGAAGGCCAGGAAGAAGAGCAGGAACCCGACAGCACTGGTCAGGACGATCAGGACGAAGAGAACGCCGAAGGCACACCTGAAAGCTCGCAGGACGAGACGCAAGATGCCTCAGAGGCCCAGGTGTCCATGGATGACATGGCCGATCAGGAGATGGGCGAAGAGGCGGAGATGCCCGAAGGCGAGGCGCCGCTGGAGCCCCCTGCCCCGCAGCCGGTGTCCGAGGCTGATCCGGACTACAAAGTCTACCTCGACACCCATGACGAAGAGATCGGCGCCGAGGACCTGGCCGAGCCGGTCGAGTTGGAACGCCTGCGGGCCTATCTGGATCAGCAATTGGAGCCATTAAAGGGTGCTGTTTCACGATTGGCCAACAAATTGCAGCGCCGTTTGCAAGCGCAACAGAACCGTAGCTGGGAGTTCGACCGCGAGGAAGGAATTCTGGACGCCGGGCGTCTGGCGCGCGTGGTAGCGAACCCGACGACGCCGCTGTCCTTCAAGGTCGAAAAGGATACTGAATTCCGCGATACGGTCGTCACGCTGCTGCTCGACAATTCTGGGTCCATGCGTGGGCGTCCGATTTCAATTGCGGCTATCTGTGCCGACGTTCTGGCCCGCACGCTTGAGCGGTGCAATGTGAAGGTTGAGATCCTCGGCTTCACCACCCGCGCCTGGAAAGGCGGCCTTGCCCGCGAGGCATGGCTGAACGATGGACGCCCCAGCCAGCCCGGGCGTCTGAACGACCTGCGCCACATCATCTACAAGTCGGCCGATGCGCCCTGGCGCCGGACACGGCCCAATCTGGGGCTGATGATGAAAGAAGGCCTGCTGAAGGAAAACATCGACGGTGAGGCGCTGGAATGGGCGCACCGCCGGATGGCGGGGCGTCCCGAAGCGCGCAAGATCCTCATGGTGATTTCGGATGGCGCGCCCGTCGATGACAGCACCCTGTCCGTGAACCCTGCCAATTACCTCGAGAAACATCTGCGAGATGTGATTGCTATGGTCGAACGGAAGAAGGCCGTTGAATTGTTGGCCATCGGGATCGGGCATGACGTGACCCGCTATTATGACCGCGCGGTGACCATTACCGATGTCGAACAATTGGCCGGTGCAATGACTGAACAATTGGCTGCGCTGTTTGACAGTGATCCACGTGCGCGGGCGCGTGTCATGGGGATGCGGAAGGCCAGTTGAGATCGACCCTTCGGGGAGGATTTTTTGAAACAGGGAAGAGGCCGAGCGATGTTCCAGAGCTTTGAAGTCACTGCACGTCCGGAACAAGGGCCGCCTCGGCTGGCTGCACTGCGCGCTGAACTGGGCAAGGATGGTCTGGACGGATTTCTGATCCCCCGCGCTGACGCGCACCAAGGCGAGTATGTCTCTGCCCGCGATGAACGGTTGGCATGGTTGACCGGGTTCACAGGCTCTGCCGGGTTTTGTGCCGCCTTGCGTGACGTGGCAGGCGTATTCATTGACGGGCGGTATCGCACCCAGGTGAAGGCACAGGTGGCTTCGGACTACACCCCTGTTCCATGGCCGGAGGTGTCCCTGGCAAGTTGGCTGAAGGACCAGTTGCCCGAGGGCGGCAAGGTCGGTTTTGACCCCTGGTTGCACACGCCGGGACAGATCGCGCAGGCAGAGGACGAGCTGAAAGGAACTGACATTGAACTTGTGCAGTGCGAGAACCTTGTGGACCGCATCTGGGATGATCAACCCGCACCGGCAACAGAACCCGCCAAGGTGCATCCGCTGGACTTTGCGGGCGAGTCCCAAAAGGACAAGCGCACACGGCTGGCCCGGACGCTTTCGGACGCAGGTGCAAAGTCGGCCGTCATCACCCTGCCCGACAGCCTGTGCTGGCTGTTGAACATCCGTGGTTCTGACATTCCCCGCAATCCAATTGCGCAGGGCTTCGCCATCCTGCACGCCTCAGGGGCGGTCGATCTGTTCATGGATGCGATCAAGCTTGTCGAGGTGCGCGATCATCTTGGGGATGACGTGACCTGCCATGCGCCAGACAGCTTTCTGAGTGCGCTCGCCGATTTGGAGGGGCCCGTGCGCCTTGAAAAATCGTCGGTCCCCGTGATCATTGCGGATGCCATCGCGGATCGCGTGCAATGGGGGGACGACCCCTGTGCCCTTCCCAAGGCCTGCAAGAATGCCGCGGAGATTGCGGGCACTGCCGAAGCGCATTTGCGCGATGGTGCTGCAGTGGTCGAGTTGCTGGCGTGGCTGGACCGACAGGCCCCCGGCAGCTTGCGCGAAACGCAGGTCGTCACGCAGTTGGAACAGTATCGCCGGCGCGACAACGCCCTGCAGGACATCAGTTTCGAGACAATCGCGGGGACCGGGCCGAATGGTGCCATCATGCACTACCGCGTGACGGAAGAGACAGACAGCACGCTGGAGGATGGTCATCTGATCGTTCTGGACAGCGGCGGCCAGTATCTGGACGGCACCACGGACATTACGCGGACAATTGCCATTGGCGCCCCCCCCGACGAGGCGCGCACCGCATTTACCCGCGTGTTGCTTGGGATGATCGGCATGTCGCGCCTGATCTGGCCGGTTGGGCTGGCCGGACGGGATATCGAGGCGATTGGCAGGGCCCCGTTGTGGTATGCGCACCAGGATTTTGATCATGGGCTTGGTCATGGTGTCGGTACGTATCTTTCGGTGCATGAGGGACCGCAGCGCCTCAGCCGCCTCAGCACCGTGCCTTTTAAGCCCGGCATGATCCTGTCGAACGAGCCAGGATATTACCGGGAAGGTGGGTTCGGTATTCGGATCGAGAACCTGATCGTGGTCGAAAAGGCGGAGTGTCCACCCGGCGGCGATGCCCATCGAGAGATGCTCAGCTGGCGGACACTGACCTTCGCGCCCATTGACCGCCGCCTGATCGTGCCGGACATGCTGGACGCAACGTCACGTACGTGGCTGAACGCCTACCACGCTGAAACTCTTGAGAAAATTGGCCCGCGCGTATCGGATGATGCGCGAGAATGGCTCACGCAGGCTTGCGCGCCCCTGTAAGTCTGGCCGCGGTTTCATTGATCTGTTACACCTGCCCTTCATCACAGCAAGAACACTGACGACAGGAGGCGCAGGCATGGCTGATCACATCAAGATCCGCAAGGCACCCGGCACATGGACAGTACGTGCAGGAGGGGCCGTTCTGGGTGAAAGCAGCAATGCGCTTGAGCTGAGTGAAGGTGACTATCCCGCCGTCATCTATTTCCCGCGTGGTGACATTGCGATGGCGTTCCTTGATCGCACAGACAAGACCACCCATTGCCCGCACAAGGGCGACGCCAACTATTTTTCCGTCGTCACAAAATCTCAGACGCTGGCGAACGCTGTCTGGACCTATGAGGACCCCAAAGGCGACGTCGCGCGGATCAAGGACCACCTTGCCTTCTATGGCGGCAACGGCGTCACGGTCGAGGAAATCTGACTAGCTATGCTCTTCTGCCGCGGTGGCAGCGAGTGCGCGATTGTAAGCCTTGAGCGCATCGACGTGGAACAACGCGCCCTGTAATTCCGGGGCCGCGTTTTCGCCGGTCAGCGTGACCACCGGAATGAAGGGTACCATTGTGCTGTCAAAAATCGGCAACGCGGCTTCCAGCGTCGCGCTTTCATCGACATAAATACCGTCTGAGATCATTTCCCAGCAGCGTGCTTCGTCAGCCATGCGGGCATCGCCCGGTTTGCGCATGACGGACCCGACCCGGAACATTGCCAAAAGGTAGGCCTGCGGGCCGGCGGCAAGGTGCACACCGCGCCGTTCCAATTGGGTCAGGAAGAAAGATCGATCCACCAGCCGCGACGACAGCGCTGTCGACATGGATACAGCCACCATCACGGCCAGCCCCGTTTGCCAGTCGCCTGTCAATTCGAACACGATCAGCGTTGTGGAAATCGGCGCGCCCAAAACGGCGGCAGCCACAGCCCCCATGCCCGCCAATGCATAGAGCGTTACGGACCCTGACACATCCGGGAAAATCCCCGTTGCCACGAGGCCAAAGCCGAGCCCGGTCAACGCCCCAATCATCAGCGATGGGGAAAACACACCGCCCCCCATACGCCCCGCCATGGTGATGGCGACCGCTGCGGTTTTCATCACGATGAACACCATCACCTCGTTCAGGGCAAGTTGCCCGGTCAGAGCCATCGATGTGGTTTCATACCCCACCCCGATGATGTGCGGATAAAAGATCGCCATTCCCCCCAAGAGTGCGCCAGCCACCGCAGGCCGCAACCAGCGGGGCATCCTGGTCCGACGCTGAAATTGCGATGCGAAATCGTCCGTCCAGAAGATGGAGCGCATCAGAACCACCGACACCAAGCCGCACAAAAGACCAAGAATAAGGAATGCAGGCAGCTCTTGGTAAAACACAAGTTCGTTTGCTTCGGGCAGCCTGAACTCTGTCACATCGCCAAACTCAAGCCGGTTGATGACGGTTCCGGCGACCGACGCGATGACGATGGGCGCAAAGGCGTGCACCGCGAAATGACGCAACACTACCTCGAGGGCAAAGAGCGCCCCGGCGATAGGCGCATTGAAGCTGGCAGAAACGGCGGCGGCCACAGCGCAACCAAGCAAGTCGCGCCCCGTGACGCCATCCGCCTTGATCCAGCGACACACCTTGGTCGAGATCACAGCGGCGATGTGCACCACTGGACCCTCTCGTCCTGTCGAACCACCTGTAGAGAGTGTGATGAAGCTGGCGAAAGCGGAGGCCACCCCTGCCCGCGTGCTGACACGCCCATCGCGCAGGGCAGCCCCTTCGATCACGTCCGCAACGCTGCGGGCAACGGCATCCTTGGTGAAATTGTGCAGGATCAAACCGGTGATCAATCCACCGACAATCGGAATGACCAGAATCCAGTACCACGGCAGGGACGACGCGAATGTGTGCAGGTATTGCACATCCTCGGTCCCGTACAGAAATGCCTGCAGCGCCTCGATCCCCTTGCGGAAAAACAGGGCCGCAAATCCGGCAGCAATCCCGATGGCAAGCGCGATGAACCAGAACTGGATTTGACTGGGACCGCGGCGGCGCAACACATGCCAACCATCCTTGCAGGCGGTGACTGCAAGGTCGAGTTGCTGGGACAGAACAGATCGGTCGGGGGCGGACATGAGGCCGGGCTACATAGATACGTGGCTGCTCAACGGTTACGCCCTTTGCTGCGCCTGCGAAAGCCCTCGCACCATCACAGTGCGGCGACTGTGACCTTAACCGCTCAGCAGCGCGCGTGCTGCGCCACGGGCTTCATCCGTAATCGTGTCGCCCGCAAGCATGCGCGCAATCTCATCCACACGCTCAGGCGCCGCAAGCGGCACAACTTGCGAGGTGGTCATGCCGCGCGACACCTGCTTTTCCACGCGCCAGTGGTGCGCGCCCAAAGCCGCCACCTGCGGTGAGTGGGTCACCACCAGCACCTGCCCCGTTTGGGCAATCTGGCTCAGCCTGCGGCCCACGGCATCTGCCGTCGCGCCGCCAACCCCGCGGTCAATCTCGTCAAAAATCATGGTGAGGCCAGATTGTTCGCGCGTCAGGCACACCTTGAGGGCCAGCAGAAAACGGCTGAGTTCACCACCCGATGCAATCTTGTTCAGGGGGCCAGACGGTGCACCAGGGTTCGTGGCAACTGTAAACGCCACGGCATCGCGGCCATCGGGCCCAGGTTCATCCGCGGTGATCTGGGTTTCAAAAACCGCCCGCTCCATCTTGAGCGGGGCCAGCTCCGCCATCACGGCCTTGTCCAGCGCCTTGGCCGACTTCCGACGCGCTGCACCAAGTTTTTCTGCTGCTGTGTCATAGGCCGCTTCGGCCTCTGCCAAAGCCGATTGCAGGCGGCCCAGATCGGCATCCCCTGCGTCCAGCGCAGACAGTTTTGCGCGCAACCCATCCGCAAATGTGGCCAGGTCATCCGGGGACACATCGTGCTTGCGCGCCAACCCGCGAATGGCGAACAACCGTTCTTCGGTATCCTCCAGCTCGGTCGGGTCAAAAGTCAGATGATCCAGTGCGGATACGATACCGTCCGTTGCCTCGTCCAACTCGACCATCGCACGCGCCAATGCGGCAAGGGGCGCATCAAGTTGGCCCTCGGCCTTTTCAGCAACACCATCAAGCCAGCGGATGGCATCACTCATGGCCCCTTCGGCCCCGTCATGGCCCAGTATCTGGTGCGCGCGCTGCACATCTTCGCGAATGCGCTCGGCCCCTTGCATCAACCGGCGGCGGGTGTCGAGCTCGGCCTCTTCCCCGGGTTGTGGATCAAGAGCATCCAGCTCAGCAACTGCGTGCCGCAGGAAATCCTCTTCATCACGGATGGCCGCCATCGCCGCTTCGGCTGCGGCCATGGCCTTACGTGCTTGGCCCATTGCCCGCCACGCCTTGCGCGTCTTGCTGCGTGCAGCATCAAGCCCCGCAAATTCATCCAGGATGACACGGTGGCCGCGCGGGTTCAGCAATCCACGGTCATCATGCTGGCCGTGCAATTCGATCAAAGTGTCAGAGAGCGCACGCAGCACTTCACCCGAACAACGCCGGTCGTTCACCCAAGCCGTTTTGCGCCCATCCACAGTATTTATACGCCGCAGAATCAACTCGTCTTCGGCTGGCAATCCCGCCTCATCCAACACGGCCCGCGCGGGATGATCATCGGGCAGGTCAAACCATGCTGTCACCTCGCCCTGGGCAGCCCCCTGGCGCACCAGATCAGCACGGCCCCGCCACCCCAAAACGAAACCAAGACTGTCCAGCAAGATGGATTTGCCCGCGCCGGTTTCTCCGGTCAACACGTTGAGGCCGGGCTGGAACTGCAATTCCAGCCGGTCGATAATCAGCATGTCGGAAATATCCAGCCCGCGCAGCATTAACAGACCCTCATGAAGGTCGACAGGCCCCGCCCTAAGATCAGAGCCACCGTCCCCGGATCATCTGTCGATAGATCTGCGACAGCCAATTGTTTCCGCGCGCGTTCGGTTCAAGACCTTGACCCGTCAGCAGGTTGAAGCTGTCCTGATACCATTCCGTGGCTTGGAAGTTGTATCCAAGGATGGCGCCAGCGGTCTGTGCCTCATCCGTGAGGCCGAGCGACAGATAGGCTTCGACCAGACGGTGCAACGCTTCGGGCGTATGGCTCGTGGTTTGGAAATCCTCGACCACAACACGGAAGCGATTGATGGCAGCCGAGAAGTTGTCGCGGCGCAGGTAATAGCGACCGATCTCCATCTCTTTCCCGGCCAAGTGGTCGAATGCGAGATCAAATTTCAGGATCGAAGATCTGGCATATTCACTGTCCGGGTAGCGTTCGATGACCTCACGCAGCGATTGCAGCGCCTGGAATGTCAGGCCCTGGTCCCGGCCAACTTCGTCGATCTGGTCATAGTAGCTGAGCGCAAGCAGGTACTGGGCATAGGCCGCATCATCATCATCCGGGTAGAAATCGATGAAACGTTGCGCGGCGGACCTGCTGTTCGGATAATCCTTGTCCCGGTGATGGGCAAAGGCCTGCATGATCAGCGCCCGTCGCGCCCAGTCAGAGTATGGGTAAAGCCGTTCAATTTCCGAGAAGTAGAAGGCTGCTTCCGGCAGCTCTCCCTGCTCCAGTTCGAACTCGCCCCGCTCGAATATCTGCTGTGCGGTGAAGTTTTCGAGCGGTACTTCCTGACGGTTGAAAAAGCCGCCTGTGGTTGGTCGCCCGCTGCTGTTGCCGCAAGCCGCAACAAGAGCGGTTATCGTGACGACAGCCGCGAGACGCGTCATGGATTTTACGCGGGTCATTCCTTGCCACCCCCAAGATGCTCAGCACCGCCCATTTCAGGCTGTTTGCCCGTCTCTAGCACAAAGTTTCGGGAGGATGAAATGACGATTTGTCCGGATGGCGCGGATCAGGCGACTTCAGGGATTTCATCCCATACCAAGCCCGATCCGGGCAGGCGCGCCGTCATCTCAGCGTCGCAGGTCACCATGCGCACAGCGTCAGGTGTTGCGAACAGTTCACGCAGCAACTGATTGGTCAGCGTATGGCCTGCACGCATGCCCGTATAGTGGCCAATAATCGGCGCTCCGGCCAACGCCAGATCACCAAGTGCATCCAGCATCTTGTGACGTACGGGCTCGTCCGAATGGCGCAAGCCGCCCGGGCTCGATACCCGGTCCCCGTCAAAGACAACCGCATTGACACCGGGCGTACCGCCCAGGGCCAAGCCGTTGGCCTGCATCTGCTTTACGTCATCCTTGCGGCAGAAGGTGCGGCTGTCACTCAGTTCGCGTGCAAAGCTGCCATTGGACATGTTCAGAGACTTCGACTGGCGCCCGATGGCTGCATCCGCGAAATCAATATGGAAGTCGATCCGCACAACATCCGAAGGCGCAATGGTGGCTGTCGCATCCCCTTGGGTGACAGTGACCGGCTTCAGCACTTCGAACGCGCGCACACGAGCCGGCAGACGACGCAGGCCGCGCCGCATGATGCCACGTACAAACGGCAGAGCCGATCCATCGACGATTGGCACTTCCGGTCCGTCAATTTCGATCAGGGCGTTGTGGACACCGCAGCCTGCAATGGCGGCCATGATATGTTCCACGGTCCCAACAGACACACCCGCCTCGTTCACGAGTGTCGTGCACAAAGGGGATTGGCGAACCACGTCGTAGCGCGCCGGGATCAGCGCATCGCGATCCGAGATGTCAGTACGTCGGAACCAGATGCCATGTTCCGCCATGGCCGGACGCACAGTCAAACGCGCAGGTTTCCCGGAATGCAATCCGCATCCGGTAAAAACAACTGGTCCTTTGACGGTCGTTTGCACGGGGCCCACCCATTACAGTTTCATGACATCGCCAGAGCTAAGGTGGCACGGGCAAACACTCAACTCACTCTTTGCAACGGTATGAAACATGGATGTAACGACTGCGCAGCAATGCGCGCATGCGTCAGTAAGTATTTGGAAAATATAAATTAAAAGGGCTGCCTCAAGGCAGCCCTCATGCCGGTTTGTGACCGGTTTTTAGTTTGCTTGGCGCCGCAGGAAGGCCGGAATTTCAATCCGTTCCTGATCTGGGTCAACTGCTTCGGCGGGCCGTGGCGCCGGTGCGGGTGCCGGAGCTGCGCCATGTCCCTGAACCGGAGGCTGCTGACGCGCAGGGCGTTCAGGCGCTGTCGGCGCGCCTTCGGCGGTGCCGGTCATGCGATTGATCAACGAGTTGATACCAAAGCGCGGCTTCTCTGCGCCCGACGCGGCAGGTTGTGCAGGCTGCGGTGCAGGTGCCGCGGCAGGTGCTGCCTTTTGCGTGGCGGCGCGCAACCGAGCCAGCGCCTCGGGCGATGGGGTGCCGGGTGCCGGGGCGCGAGGCGCGACGAATTCTTCTGCAGGAGTGATTTCCGGATCCGGCTTCGGTTCGAACGCCGCCACCTGCGGCTGGTAGGCTGGCGGAGGCAGATCATCCCCTGCCGCGGCAGGCGTTTCATCCGCAAAGATGTCCTCGGCCATGTCCTGTGCCGCCACCTGTTGAACGTCCATCTCCTGGAACAGCGATGGCTCTTCTGCTGCTGCGGCAACCGGCGCTGGCGCGGGTTCTGGAATATGCTCTGCTGCCGGAGCAGGCGCAGGCTCTTCCGACATGACCGGTTGGCTGAGCGGTGCCGCCATCGAGCGGCGCGGCACAGGGATTTCGCTGTTTACGTCGGATGCGTCAATGCCTGTCGCAACCACGCTTACGCGCATGTTGCCTTCCATCGCTGTGTCGAGGGTCGAACCCACGATGATGTTCGCATCTGGATCGACCTCTTCGCGGATGCGGTTGGCCGCTTCGTCCAGTTCGAACAGGGTCAGGTCGTGTGCGCCGGTGATGTTGATCAGAACACCCTTCGCGCCACGGAGCGAGATTTCGTCCAGCAGCGGGTTCGCAATGGCCTTTTCGGCGGCCTGGATCGCGCGATCTTCACCGTCTGCCTCGCCCGTGCCCATCATGGCTTTGCCCATCTCGTCCATCACGGCGCGCACGTCTGCAAAGTCGAGGTTGATCAGGCCCGGACGCACCATCAGGTCAGTCACACCCTTAACACCTTGATAAAGCACGTCATCAGCCATGCTGAATGCTTCGGTAAAGGTCGTTTTCTCGTTCGCCAGACGGAACAGGTTCTGGTTGGGGATGATGATCAGCGTGTCGACCATCTTTTGCAGCGATTCAACGCCGTCCTCGGCCTGACGCATCCGCTTGGCGCCCTCGAATTGGAAGGGCTTGGTCACAACACCAACGGTCAGAACACCCAGCTCGCGGGCCGCTTGCGCGATGATCGGCGCAGCACCGGTACCGGTGCCGCCGCCCATACCGGCAGTGATAAAGCACATGTGGGCACCCGCAAGGTGGTCCACGATCTGCTCAATCGATTCTTCGGCTGCTGCGGCCCCCACGGATGCGCGCGCCCCTGCGCCAAGACCCTCGGTCACCTTGATCCCCAACTGGACCCGGTTGGTCGCGGCGGACTGTTGCAGCGCCTGCGCATCGGTGTTGGCAACGACGAATTCGACGCCATCCAGTTGTTTTTCAATCATGTTATTGACGGCGTTGCCACCAGCACCGCCAACACCAAACACGGTGATGCGGGGTTTCAGCTCGTCATGTCCGGGCATGGAGAGGTTGAGGGTCATAGATCAGTTCCGCCTGTCTGGTTTGCCGCATTCGCGGGTGTTTTTGTGCCTAAATCCCCGCAATCTTAGCGATTCAACGCCCCAACGTCACCCACAAATCGCAGTTTCACCGCAAAATATGGCCATATTCGAATGATGATCCGCAAAATTTCGCCGAAACATGCACATCTTGGGTCTCAAAGCGGCAATGACACAAGCAACACAACAGTGCGCGCCGCGAAGGCGTGCAAAGAACGGGTTTGGGTGCAAACTGCTCGGTCTGCCATGTGTTGCGGCCTGCCATGTGCCGCGCGCCTCTTTCGGGCGTTGGACGCAGGGTGGTCCATAACGCCCTGACAATCAAGCGATTCCCTAGCTCAGCGGCACCTCCGGACACCCCAGATCCTGATCGTTGAGCCGCGCCAATTGGCTTTGCCCAAAGCCACGCCCCAGACCAAAGACCATAAGAGTCCCCTCCGTGTCGTAAGGCACCCAGCACACCGGCTCGGTCTGATCTAGATCACGGTAAAGGAAGCAGACCTGCCCGTCGGGCGTCGTGATTTCACCGTATACGCATCTGTTTTCGCGACCGCGCCAAACGGAAAGCCTTGGGGATAGGAACTGCTCGACGCCAACCAGATTGCCTCGGCTGCGATCATAGAACGAAACTGTTTTACCCGTGACCCTTGCCAGAAACTCTTCGGGGGCGATCCGCTGTTGGGCCGTGCCCGGTTGCCCAAACAGCACCGCCAGCACAATCGCGAATAGGCGGTCGCCTACCAATTGTCGCGGAACCATTTGACCGCGCGCCGCAGACTGCGCGCAGGATAGCGATCCGCGGGGATATCGAAATCCCACCATTCGTCCTGCGGATGGGCCGCAAACAGGGCCAGACCGACAGCCGACGCAAAGCCGGGCCCGGTCGCCGCCTGCGGCAAACCGTGAACACGCAGAGGCCGGCCCAGACGCACCTGCTGGCCCAGGATTTTAGAGGCGAGACCGTCAAGGCCGGGGATCTGGCTGCCGCCACCGGTCAAAACAATCTGTTGGCTGGGAAGGTGATCGAAGCCCGCAGCATCCAGACGGGCGCGTACCTCTTCCAATATTTCTTCCACACGGGGGCGCATGATTCCAATCAATTCAGCCCGAGACGCCGTGCGGCGGTCATGTTCGTAGTCGCCTGTATCACCACCGATTTCGATCATTTCGCGGTCATCCATACCGGTGGCATGCACGCCGCCATAGAACGTCTTGATCCGTTCGGCATTGGCCATAGGCACTTGCAAACCCATGGAAATGTCGCTGGTCACATGGTCCCCGCCCATGCGCACCGCATCACCGTAGATCATATGTTTCTTGATAAAGATCGACACGCCAGTCGACCCACCACCCAGATCGATACAGGCGGAGCCAAGTTCTTGCTCATCCTCCACGAGTGCGGCGATCCCGGACGCGTAGGACGATGAGGCAATACCCGCCAGTTCCAGATCACAGCGCTTGATGCAATGCGCCAAGTGCTGCACGGCAGAAGCATCGACAGTCAGCATATGCAGATCAACAGCCAATTCATTGCCCAACTGGCCGCGCGGATCAGACAGGCCCGAGCGGTGATCAAGCGCGAAGTTCACAGGCTGCGCATGCAGCACCTCGCGTCCTTCCCCATAGTCCGGCACATCGCAGCGCGACAGCACGCGCGCCACATCCTGTTCAGAGACGATGCCCCCCTCAAGATCAAGCCGCGCATCAAGGCCATAGCTACGTGGCTCAGCCCCCGCAAAACATGCGATCACGTGATCCACGCGGATACCGGCCATCTTTTGTGCGGCCTGCAACGCGGTGCGAATGGCACGTTCGGTTTCCTGCATGGCACATATCTCGCCAAAACGAACCCCACGCGACCGGGTTGTCGCGGCCCCGATGACCCGAAAGCCGGATTGCCCGGCCAGCGAGCCGATCTCACCCTCTTCGCCCAGTTGGTTCGTGCCGTCAAAACGCAGAACCAGACAGGCAATTTTCGAACTGCCGACATCAAGGATTGCCACGACACCCCGCTGCATCGCGATCTTGCGCATGTTACGCATGCTGCGCTGGCTGGCATAAAGGTCGGTCATCACTACTACTCGGTCCCCGGGGTCAACTGTCTGATACGCCGCCATTCGGCGGTGGAATTGTCTGTCATGCGCACGGTCGGGCGATCCTCCAAACGCAGGTCGATGCGGGCGATGTCGCGCTTCAACACCTCGTCCACACCATCAAGGGCAATCACCCGCTCCAGCGCCTGCACCGCACCGTCTGCGGGCAGCATGATGCGTTGGTTGCGGTCCAAAACGACGTCCCAACGCCGGTCACCCAGGCGGACAAGCCCGCGCATCCGATCACCAAGCGGTGCGCCCGCTGCGATCAGCTTCATGGCCTCATCCACGTGGCTCGCGGCCCCCTCCCCCGCGATCACGGGCAGATCGGGACGCAGCCCACGCCGTGCAATCGGTCGAACCAGTGCTCCGGCGTCATCAATCAGGGTCAAACCCTCGGGCTTGCGCCAGATGGCAATGGGAACCCGGGGCGTGATGTCCACCTGCAAGACGCCGCCCGGGCGGATCCGCACAGAGGCTTCCTTGACCGGGGGCATCTCGCGCACCGTCGCGCGGATGGTTGCCGGATCAAGGTCAAAGGAGGAAATCGGGAAATCGAGCGGAACAGCCGTGCGGATGGCTTCGGACAATTCAGTGTCCGCGCCATCAATGGCCATGAGGTTCACCATGAATTCCGGGCGTTGTTCGATGCTCGCACGGGCCTCGGCAACCGTGGCATGAATGGCGGCCTGGGTGTCAGGATTTGACAGCCACCATGTCGCGGCACCAAATGACAGGACAAACGGCACGCCCGCGCGCAGCATCAGCCGGATACCGGGCGTCAGCATCAACCGCTGCATCCGCCATGACCAGCGCGAAGGTGCAGGATCGGCACGCTTTACCTGTTGCATGACGCATCCTCCACCATCCAGGCGCAGAACTCGCCAAAGGACATGCCCGCCGCCTGCGCCTGCTCGGGCGTCAGCGATGTTGGGGTCATGCCGGGCTGCGTGTTGATTTCAAGCAGGATCAAACCTGCGGCGCCCTTGCTTTCATCCCAACGGAAATCGGTGCGCGTGACACCTCGGCACCCAAGCGCCTGGTGCGCCCGCAACGCATAATCCTGACACATGTCGGCAATTTCAGAAGGCACATCCGCCGGGATCACATGGCGCGATCCACCGGGTTTGTACTTGGCGTCGTAGTCATACCAACCGTCAGTGATAATGTCGGTCACACCCAACGCGCGATCCCCCATCACGGTGGTGGTCAGCTCGCGCCCATGCGCGAAGGCTTCAACCATGACCTCTTCGGGCATGTCGTCACTCAGGCGCGGCGGGCTGTTGGCCCCCTCGTTGACGAGGTAAACACCAACGCTCGACCCTTCATTGTTGGGCTTCACGACATAGGGCACCGGCAGAACGTGATCGGCCATCACGTCTTCTTTCGAACGGATCACGCTATCGACAACTGGCAAGCCAACGGTCCGAAAGACGTCCTTGGTACGTTGTTTGTCCATGGCAAGGGCCGAGGCAAGCACCCCGGAGTGCGAATACGGGATACCCAACCATTCAAGAATACCTTGGACACAGCCATCTTCGCCCCAACGGCCATGCAGGCAGTTCAGGACGGCATCAGGCGATATTGATTGCAAAACGGAAACAAGATCGGGGCCGGCATCGACCTCAACCACATCATATCCCATGTCCCTCAGCGCGGCTGCGCAGGCCTGTCCCGTTGACAACGACACCTCGCGCTCAGCCGAGGGGCCACCCTTTAACACCGCCACTTTGGAACGTCTGCTCGACTGCCCCAACATGTGCCTCTAAGTCCCGGGGTCCTTTTGCGAACCCTCGATTTATACGCCGATTTTCGGCCTGCCTTGCGCGTGGAACCCTATGCCGGATCACCAATACGCATGATTTCCCATTCTAGCGTGATGCCACTGGAATCGTAAACCTTTTTTCGCACTTCTTCGCCCAATCCTTCGAGATCAGCGGCGGTCGCCTGCCCAGTGTTGATCATGAAGTTGGAATGCTTCTCGCTCATCTGCGCCCCACCGCGCCGCGCGCCACGCAGGCCCGCGTCATCAATGACCTTCCAAGCCTTCAGATCGTGCACATCGTCGTCCTTCCCGGTGGACGAGAACCCTGCCGGGTTACGGAACGTGGACCCTGCGCTACGGTCCTTGGTGGGCTGGGTCGCATCGCGTTTGGCCAATTGGTCCGTCATGCGCGCATGCAACTCTTGCGGGTCGCCCTTGGGCCCGCGCAGCGTCACATGGGTCAGGACCGCGCCCTCGGGCAGGTCGGTTTGGCGGTATTGGAAGTTAAGGTCGCTGGCGTCCAAGGTAGTGATCGTGCCATCCCTCAGCACGATGTGCGCCTTCACAAAAACATCTGCCGTGTAGCTGCCATAGCAGCCCGCATTCATGCGCACGGCACCACCGATGGCACCCGGAATGGTGCGCAAAAACGTCAGATCAATGCCTGCATCCGCTGCTTTGCGGGCGACATGTGCATCAAGTGCCGCCGCCCCTGCCGTGACCGTATCACCCTCCACTTCGATGCCGTTAAAGCCGCGTCCCAGACGGATCACCACGGCCCGCAGGCCGCCATCGCGCACGATCAGGTTGCTGCCAACCCCCATGGGAAAGACCGGTGCAGAGGGATCAAGGGCAGAGAGAAACGCGCTCAGATCCTCGATGTCAGCAGGTTGGAAAAACCAATCCGCCGGGCCGCCAACACGCAACCAGGTCAGGCCGGACAAGTCCTTGTTCGGGGTCAGTGTGCCGCGTACGGCTGGCAGGTCATAACTCATGCCGCTGCAATGCCGCCATGGGTGGAAGAGGTCAAGTCGCCTTGGCGTGACGGCGGATCAAGCCGCAAAACACAGCGCCGCCCAGCAACCCGGAGGCCATGGGCAATGCCACCAAAAAGGTAGCAACCACGACAGCAAAACCATCACCCGGAAGCGTGGTGGGCGCCAGACTGACCCACAAGACCGCCGAGGCCAGCAGAATGAATACGCCCGCCAAACTGCGCAACATGAAACGCGAGGCCATCGACCATCCAGCTACAATACCCAAACCAAGCGCCGTAAGCGCAATTGCATACATCATCGGATCACCCTCCCTTTGATCCAGCGGCTCAGGTAGATGACCGGCCACCGCAGAATGCTCATCCCCGCGACCATGACGACAAGACCCAGCCAGGGGCCGTGCTGCCACGTGACGTAACCGATAATCGGAATACCAATGGCAATCAGCGCATACGCATTGGTCCAATGGTTGTCCCGGCTTGGCATCATGGCAAGCACGTTTGCCGCGACGCCCCAAAGGCACGCAAGGATCAGAGAAAGGCTCATGAACGGAGCTCCGGCGGAAGTTGAGGATTTTGGCCACGGGCCTTGGCCAGGAAATAGCGCAGCGGGTTGCGAAACATCGACACAAACGCGGCAAGAGCGAGGGCACCCGCCCACCAGGCAACGCTGATGCCAACCCACAGGATCAACGCAGGCGCTACGATCAAGAGAGTGACACCAGGAATGTATTGATGGCGCATGGGCAGCATCGCGACAATTGTCGCGGCAAAAACCCAACCGATACACGCCCAGATCAACATCAGCTGTCCCCTCCAAAGCGTGTGCCGAGCGTCCAGCCCAACATCAACGCCAGCGCTGCCGGACCAGCAAAGAACAACGGTGACCCCGGAGCACCTGCAAACAGGTTGTACAAGCTGAGGATCACGCACAGCACAATCAGTGCACCCAAAACCATGGGCAGGTTGCGCATGCGCAGCAGGATACCGACAGGCATCATCAACAAGCCAAAGATAATCGCGAGGGTACTCACGCCGCCCCCTTGTGCAACCGCGCAGGCAAACCATTGGCCCATGCGCTGATCGACCCGGCCCCAAGGCACACGACCATATCACCGGGGCGCGCCTGTTCGCGCACCAACCGTTCCAGGTCGTTTTCATCGACCACAGCACGAGCATGGCGGTGGCCATGACGGATCAGGCCCGCAACCAGATCATCGCGGCTGGCCCCTTCGATCGGATCCTCGCCCGCGGCAAAGATGTCCGCGATCCCCACGACATCGGCATCATTGAAACAGGAACAGAAATCATCGAAATGATGATGCAGCCGCGTGTAGCGGTGCGGCTGGTGAACCGCGATCACGCGGCCGGTTGTCGCTTGGCGCGCAGCTTTCAACACGGCAGCAATCTCCGTTGGATGATGGCCGTAGTCGTCGATGATCGTAATGCCTTCAACCTCGCCCACGCGGGTAAACCGACGGTTAACGCCGCCGAAATTGGCAAGAGCCGTGCGGATCTCATTCGCCTTCATGCCCAGATGGCGGGCCACGGCCACAGCGCTCAAAGCGTTCGACACGTTATGATCGCCGGGCATCGGCAGGCTGCAACCTTCGATCACCTGATCCTCAGCCTGCAAGGCAATGTCGAAATGCGCCACACCATTCTCATAGGTCAGGTTCATGGCCCGCACATCGGCTTGCGCGTTGAAGCCATAGGTCGTCACGCGGCGGTCGGTGATCTTGCCAACAAGGGCCTGCACATCCGGATCATCGGTGCAGCACACCGCCAGACCGTAGAACGGGATGTTCGACACGAAGTCATAGAAACCCTTGTGCAGCGCCTCTTCGGTGCCCCAATGCTCCATATGCTCGGGGTCGATATTGGTCACGATGGCAATCGTCGCCGGCAAGCGATTGAAGGTGCCGTCGCTCTCATCCGCTTCAACCACCATCCACTCGCCATCACCCTTCCGGGCGTTCGAGCCATAGGCGTGGATGATGCCGCCATTGACGACGGTGGGGTCAAACTTGCCCTCATCCAGCAGGGCCGCAACCATGGTTGTGGTTGTCGTCTTACCGTGGGTTCCGGCCACGGCAATGTTGGACCGCAAACGCATCAGCTCCGCCAGCATCTCGGCCCGCCGCACAATGGGCAATCCGCGTGCGCGGGCGGCGTCAAGTTCCGCGTTTCCCGGCTTGATGGCGGACGAAATCACAACCACCTCGGCCTGTTCGACATTCTTGGCATTCTGACCGACGAAGATATGCGCGCCCAGTTCCTGCAACCGATCCGTGATCGGCGTGCGTTTGAGGTCCGACCCCTGCACGACATATCCATGGTTCAACAGCACCTCGGCGATGCCTGACATCCCAATCCCGCCGATACCGACGAAGTGAATTGGTCCCACATCTCCGGGCAGTTTGGTTGCGGCATTCATTGTCAGGTCCCTTTCTGGGCGAGGGTTTCGACCATGTAGACAAGCTGTTCGGTGGCATCCGGTTTGCCCACGGTCAGCGCGGCGTTGGCCATCTGCAACGCGCCGTGGGGATTGTCCAGCACGGCGTTGATCTGTTCCGCCACGTTTTCGACGCTCAACTGGCTTTCCGGGATTAGAATTGCAGCACCTGCATCCACCAGACCGCGCGCATTTGCGGTTTGATGATCCGCTGTGGCGGCCGCATACGGAACCAGGATCGACGGACGACCAATAATCGCAATATCTGCCACCGATGATGCGCCCGAGCGCGAGATTAAGAGCTGCGCCTCGGACATCCGGCGCGGCACGTCGTGGAAGAAAGGCTGCACATCGGCATTGATGCCGTTTTCTGCATAGAAGGTGCGCACGCGGTCTTCATCTTCGCCGCGCGCCTGATGGCTGACCCGGATGTTACGCAAACGGTCCATGGACAGGCTTGCAATGGCAGGCGGGATGACATCCGACAGGATGCGCGCACCCTGACTGCCGCCGATCACCAAAATCTCCATCGGGTAGTCACCCGGGGCGATGTATCCGGCCCCTGCCCGCTCCAGCACCGCGTTGCGCACGGGGTTGCCCACATAGGTGCCTTCGACACCTTCGGGCAGTTCCGTGGGCCAGGTTCCGCACGCAACGGCGTCCATGCGCTTTGCAAACAGTTGGTTCACGCGGCCCAGCACACCGTTCTGCTCATGTATCATACGTGGAACACGCAGGATCGCGGCGGCGGCAAGCGCCGGAATGGTCGGATACCCACCAAACCCCACGACAACAGCCGGCCTGTCCCGCAGCATCTTGATCTTGGCTGCCGCTATGCCCGCAGCAATACGAAACGGAACAGCAATCTTGGCCAGCACCCCGCCACGCGCAAAGGTGGCCGAGGACACCTGTTCAATCTCGGTCGTGTGCGGGAACCCGCCCGTATAGCGGGCGCCGCGCGCATCCGTACTCAGCTTCACCCGCCAACCGCGCGCCAGCATTGCCTCGGCCAAAGCCTGGGCCGGGAACATGTGACCACCGGTGCCACCGGCTGCGATCAGAAGAAGCGGCTGTTTCGTCATCGACGGCGCCCCAAAAGATCCGAAATCTCACCCTGCGGACGGCTTCGGGTGAAGGCCAGCAGCATGCCGACGGCAATACCCGACGCGATCACGGACGAACCACCATAACTGACAAAGGGCAGTGTCATGCCTTTGGCAGGCAACAGGCGCACGGCGACACCCATGTTGATCATCGCCTGAACACCAAACATGCAAGCCAGCCCCGTACCCGCAAGGCGGATAAACGGATCGCGTTCGCGCACCAACCGCATCAGCGACCGCACGACAATACCGGTGTAAAGCGCGATGATGCACAACACGAGGATCAGACCGTATTCCTCGGCCGCCACGGCAATGATGAAATCTGTATGTGCGTCGGGAAGTGACCATTTCACCTGCCCCTCACCAACACCAACACCAAAAAGCCCGCCCTCCTGGATCGCATTTGTTGCATATCCAAGCTGAGTCCGCGGATCGACATCAGGGCTTAGAAAGCCATCAATACGACGGGCAAAGTGCTCCGAATTGGAATAGGCAATGGTGCCACCAAAAACGACCAGCCCGGCCATGCCGACCAACAGGATCATCGGCGCACCGGCCACGAAATACATGACACCCCAGCCAAACAGGACAAGGCAGGCCTGCCCAAAGTCAGGTTGCAGGGCCAGCATCAAAACGATCGAGACACACAGCGCAAAGGACCACGTGCGCCCCGGCGGGCCGTTCAGCTCTTGGCTGGCGGCTAGCATCCACGCAGCGGCCACGACAAAGCCCGGCTTCAGAAACTCGGACGGCTGAATACTGGCAAAGCCCATCGAATACCAACGGACCGCCCCTTTTCCAAAATCCGTCCCAAAAAACGGCAACAGGGCGAGCGCCACAAAGGACACCAAGAAACCCAACACCGCCAAACGGCGCACCACGACCGGTGACATCATCGACGTGATGATCATCAGGATCAGCGCAACCGATCCAAAAAACGCTTGCCGCGCCACATAGTGAAAAGGAGGAAAGCCGTTTTTCTCGGCCAATGGAACCGACGCCGCCAGCGCCAAAAGCAGGCCAATGGCGAACAGAAAAAGGACACAACTCAGTGACCACTTGTCAACGGTGCGCCACCATTTTGGAAGAATCGGTTCGCCGTCCCGCACCGGGACCGCGCCATAGACCATCTCAGTCATGATCTGCCGCCTTGCTGCCTGTACTGCCTCACGCCCTTGGTTGATCCAAGGTGCTGCGCGATACCATAGCGGCAAATGATCACGCGGGCCAGCCTTTGTTTACTGGCCCGCCAGCGGGGTTATGCCGCCTTGTGTGTCCCGCGGATCGGGTAGTCATTCGAACGCACGAATTTGACACCGTTCAGCACGCTTTGCAGATCGGGGCGCAAGAACGGGGCGTTCGACACATCGACCATCTGAATGGCGCCATCACCGTTCACGACAAACAGGCCCGGCTCTGGAAACGGCTGATCGGTTTCCTGCGGGCTGCGTGGATCGGATATGTAAATGCCCAGCGCGTCCATCTGCGTCACACTCAGCCCATAGCCCATGGCCAGGCTCAATTCCTTCTCATCGACCATCGCTTGCGCCTTATTCTCCGGATCACCGGATACAGTCACAACATCCACGCCCAAGGCGTTGAAATCACTCTCAAGCTCTTGCAATTGGGCGAGGTATTTCTTGCAAAGTGGACAGTGCAGACCGCGATAAACAACAACCAACTGCCAGTCGTGCCCGCCCCTCGGCGTTCCAAGGGACAACGTACCGCCACCCAATCTGGCGACATCAAGTTTGGGGAAAGCACTCCCTGCGGCCAAAGCTGTCATTCTGCATATCCTTTTCTTTTTGCAACATTCTTCTCGACCTAGGAAATGCAAAGGCCCACACAACCCCAAGAGCTTGACCCTTTATGTGCGATGCTGCACGGGGACGTCATGGAATACGACACGCTTGTCATAGGGGCCGGAGCTGCGGGCATGATGTGCGCAGCACATGCAGGGGGGCGTGTGCTGTTGATCGATCACGCCAAGGCCCCCGGCGAAAAGATCCGCATCTCGGGCGGCGGACGCTGCAACTTCACAAACCTCTATTGCGACGCACATGCGTTCATCGGCCAGAACCCGCATTTCGCCAAGTCCGCGCTGGCCCGCTACACGCAATGGGACTTTATCGACCTGATCGACCGGCACGGCATCTCGTGGCACGAAAAGACACTGGGCCAACTGTTCTGCGACACCTCGGCCAAGGACATCATCGCCATGCTGCGCGGTCTGTTGCAGCAGGCAGGTGCCGAACTGCACCTGCAAACGTCGGTCACCAAACTGGCCAAGCGCGACGGCGGCTTTGCCGCAACCTTGCATGACGGGCGGAACATCAAGGCCCGGCACATCGTCATGGCGACAGGCGGCAAATCCATCCCCAAGATGGGGGCTACCGGCTTTGCCTATGATATCGCACGCCAGTTCGGGCACCGGGTGACCGAAACCGAACCTGGCCTTGTCCCCTTCACCTTCCCCGACCGCCGCTTTGCCGACATTTCGGGCGTCGCATGCCCCGCGCGGGTCACGGCAAATGGCACCAGCTTTGACGAAGCCATGCTGTTCACGCATCGCGGTCTGTCTGGTCCGGCCATTCTGCAGGCCTCCAGCTACTGGCATGCAGGTCAGGACATCACCGTGCATCTGGCACCCGAGACGGACCTGACCACAATTCTCCGCGACAAACGGCAAACAGACGGAAAAAAAGCACTGACAACCGAACTGGCACGCCACCTGCCCGCACGGCTTGTCGACCATCTCAGCACTCAAATGGATATGTCGGGGCGTCTGGGTGACATGTCGGACGCGCGGATCAAGGCACTGACCCACGACCTGCAAAACTGGCTTTTGACGCCGGGCGGCACAGAAGGCTACCGCACAGCGGAAGTGACCCGAGGTGGGATCGACACCGACCAGATCAGCTCCAAAACCATGGAGTCGCAAACCACCCCCGGTCTGTTCTTCATCGGGGAAGCATTGGATGTCACCGGCTGGCTGGGCGGGTACAATTTCCAATGGGCCTGGTCATCGGCCATGGCCGCGGCACGCGCCATCGAGAATTAATCCAAGCCCGAAAGAAGCCGCAAGGCGCGCCCAAAATCAAAATGGAATGCGCCGCAGGCGCGCCTTTGGATTACAGTCGTTTCGTGACTTCGGCGGCAAAGTCCTCGCCGCGGCGTTCAAAACTGTCATACTGATCGAAACTGGCCGCCGCCGGGGCCAGCAGGACCACGTCCCCGGCCTCGGCATCCTCCATGGCAGCCGCAACAGCGGCCGACATGCTGCCACAAACCTGCGTCTCGACATTCAGTTGCATTGCGAACTGTGCCGCTTCACGGCCAATCACATAGGCCTTACGCACGCCGGACAGCGCATCATTGAGCGGGTCAAGCCCGCCCTCTTTCTGCAATCCGCCGCAAATCCAACGAATGTTCTTGAACGCCGCAAGCGCCTTGGCCGCGCTGTCCACATTGGTGGCCTTGCTGTCGTTCACATACCTGACACCATCCGCCTCGGCGATGGTCTGGCTGCGATGCGGCAAGCCTGCAAAACTGTGGAACGCCTGCTCGATCACCTTGGGGGCCACACCAACAGCGCGCGCAGCGGCATAGGCCGCACAGGCGTTCTGATGATTATGTGCACCGGGCAAGCCTGCAACGTCGCGCAAATCAATCGACGCCACCTGCCGTCCTTTGCGATACTCGGCCAGAAACCCCTTCTTGGCAAAGACCTGCCATCCCGGGCCGGTCAGCTTTTCGGCACCAGACACGCGGATCACGCGATCATCGCTTGGCCCCTCGCTGAGCTGCCCTGCAAGGGATCGCCCTTCGTGCTCGTCAACGCCAATGACGGCCCTGTCCGGGCCACCTTCGGCAAAGAGCCGGCGCTTGGCGGCAAAATATCCACCCGTACCCGCATGCCGGTCCAGATGATCGGGCGACAGGTTGGTGAACACGGCCACGTCCGGTGTCAGGCTGCGCGCCAGATCGGTTTGGTAGCTCGACAGCTCCAGCACCACGATCTCTCCGTCATGGGGCGGGTCGATGTCCAACACACCACGACCGATATTGCCCGCAAGCTGGCTGGGACGGCCCGCGACTTCCATGACATGATGGATCAGGGCACAGGTCGTCGATTTGCCGTTGGATCCGGTCACCGCAATCACACGCGGCACGGTGTCAAAGCGGTTCCACTCGGATGTGGCAAAGGATTGGAAGAACAGACCAATGTCATTGTCGACCGGCACACCGGCCGCCCAAGCCGCCGCAATCACCGGGTTTGGCGACGGATAAAGATGCGGAATGCCGGGGCTTACGATCAGGCGCGCAACATTGTCAAAAGCACCGCCTTTCTTGAGGTCGAGGCATGTAAACCCTTCGGTTTCAGCCTTGGCGCGGGCGTCCGGATTGTCGTCCCAGCAGATCGGTGTCGCCCCACCCGCCTTCAGCGCGCGCGCCGCAACAAGGCCTGAGCGTCCAAGCCCAAGAACCGCCACACGCGCACCGTTCAGACCCTGCACCGGGATCATTGCGGTGCTCCTTGGGGGCTCTGCCCCCGGCCTGCGGCCTCCCCCGAGGTATTTTCAGCCAGAAGAAGGATCATCACCACGCCTTTTCCTGACGGTTGCGAAAGAACTTCCCGGTAACATCAGCAGGCGCGTCCAAGGCAAGCCAGATGCCTGTATCGGCGCCCTGCTCAGGCGTCCCCGGTGCAGCAGCACCTCCCATGCGCGTATGCACCCAACCGGGGCACATCGCGTTGACGGTCACTCCCGGCGGCAGATCGCGCGGCAGTGCAAAACTCAGTGCATTCAGCGCGGCTTTGGCCACACCATATCCGCCGGGGCCTTCCATACCTTCGTCATAAGCACCCCAGCCCGAGCTCACATTGATGATCCGCCCCTGCCCAGCCTGCTCCATATGCTGCAGGCATAGCAGGATCAGCTCGAACGGTGCATGGAACATCACCTGCATAGACCGCCGCAGACCTTCGGGATGGCGCACCATGCTGTCCTCGATCAGAATACCTGCATTGTTGATCAGGATGTCTACACCACCAGAAGCCTCAATGGCCGGTGCAAAACTGGCGGCGTCCTCAAGATCAAGATGCACCCAATCGCAGCCCAATTCGGTCGCGGCCTTTGCCCCGGCCTGCGCATCTCTTGCCCCGATCACAACGTCGCATCCCCGCGCCAGCAGGCCCTGCGCCATGGCATATCCGATCCCTCGGTTGCCGCCGGTGATCAGCGCACGGGGCACTACCGCACCTTCAACGTGGCAAGGCCGATCATCGCGAGGATCAGGGAGATGATCCAGAACCGGATCACGATCTGCGGCTCGGCCCATCCCTTTTTCTCATAATGGTGATGGATCGGGGCCATAAGGAACACCCGCTTGCCGGTCCGTTTGAAGTAGAGGACCTGGATGATGACGCTCAGCGCTTCGACCACGAACAAGCCACCTACGATGGCCAGAACCAATTCGTGTTTCGTTGCCACGGCGATCGCGCCCAAAGCACCACCCAGTGCCAAAGACCCGGTGTCGCCCATGAAAACGGCCGCAGGCGGCGCATTGTACCACAAGAACCCCAATCCTCCGCCGAACAAGGCCGAGGTAAAGATCAAAAGCTCGCCCGTGCCGGGCACATAGTGCACATCCAGATACTCGGTGAAATCAACCCGCCCAACGGCGTACGCAATGATACCCAGCGTCCCACCCGCGATCATCACCGGCATGATGGCCAGCCCATCCAGCCCGTCCGTCAGGTTCACGGCATTGGCAGCACCGACGATGACGATGATGGCAAACGGAATGAACAGTATGCCCAGATTGATCAGCGCATCCTTGAGCACAGGCACAGCCAATTGGTTCTGCAGATCGTCCGGATGACTGATCGTTGCGAAATAGGCAGCAATGCCGGCAATCAAAAACCCAAGCAAAAGCCGCACCTTACCGGGCACACCTGCCGTGGTTTGCTTGGACACCTTGGCATAATCATCGGCAAAACCGATCAGGGCGAACGCAAGCGTGACCCCCAGCACAATCCACATGAACGGGTTGTCCCAGCGCGCCCATAACAGCGTTGACGTCGCCAGGGCGCCAACAATCAACAACCCACCCATCGTTGGCGTCCCGGCCTTCGAAAAGTGCCCTTCGGGACCGTCATCGCGGATCGGCTGGCCCTTGCCCTGTTTACGCCGCAACACCGCAATCAGCGGACGGCCAAACAGAAATCCAAAGACCAGAGCCGTCAGAAACGCGCCCCCGGCCCGAAAAGTGATATAGCGGAACAGGTTGAAAAAGTCCCCGCCATCCGAAAGTGCCGTCAACCAATAGAGCATGCCTGCCTGTCCCTACGCATTATTTTGTGGGTCTTCGCCCTTAACCATCGGATGGCCCATTTTGCGGATCGCGTCAACGACCAGCGCCAGTTTCATGCTGAGCGATCCCTTGACCAGCACCACGTCCCCGCTGTCCAGCCGGCGCCGCACCTGTTCTGCCATCTCATCTGACGTTTCGGTCCACTGCCCCTGTTTGTCCGCAGGCAACGCCTCGTGCAGATGCTTCATCAACGGGCCAACGCAATGGATCACGTCAATGGCTGACACCGACTGCAACTCGGCGATCTCGGCATGCATCGCGGGGCCTTCATCGCCCAGTTCTTTCATGTCACCGACAAAGGCGATCCGCCGCCCCTTGCTGACGCGCCCGATGTCATGGGTCACTTCCGCTGCCGCCAACACCTCAAGTGCCGCGCCCATCGATGTCGGATTGGCGTTGTAGCTGTCATCGATCAGTTCAAGCGTCATATGCGTTTCAACCGGATCCAGCACGACAACCTCTCTCGCACCGCGCCCCTGGTACGGCGACCAGCGGCCCAGCGACTGCGCGGCAAGCGCCAGATCCGCGCCCAGCGCCTCGGCTGCGGCCAACGCACCCAAACCGTTCATGGCATAGTGCCTGCCCACCGCACCAATCTTGAACAACAGCGGAACGTCATGCGCTTCGGCTTGAACCACGGTGGTATCGCGCTTTAGATCAACAGATTTCAATTTGAAATCAAAGCCGTGTTCGCCAAAGCCAATGTCGCGGCGCTTGGCATCATGCGCCTTGGCCTGCAGGATCGCGGCTGTCGAACAATCATTGTTCAGCACCGCTGCGCCACCATATTCCAACCCGTCGATGATTGATGCCTTTTCAACCGCGATGCCTTCGATATTCTCAAAGGCTTCCAGATGCGCCGCCGCCACGGTGGTGATCATCGCAACATGCGGGCGGGCCATCTTGGCCAGCGGAGCGATCTCTCCGGGATGGTTCATCCCGATCTCGATCACGGCATATTCCGTATCCTTGGGCATCCGCGCCAAGGTCAGCGGCACCCCCCAGTGATTGTTGTAACTGGCGACAGAGGCGTGGGTGCGCCCCTGATCGGACAGGATCGCGCGCAGCATTTCCTTGGTCGAGGTTTTGCCGACCGATCCGGTAATAGCGACCACACGGGCCTCCGTGCGGGCACGCGCCGCAACACCCAGCGCCTCCAAGCCCTCCAGAACATCCTCGACGATCAGCAAAGGCGCGTCTTCGGCCACACCGTCCGGAACATGGGTCACAAGGGCCGCCGCGGCCCCTTTCTCAAGCGCCTGAGCGACAAAATCATGCCCGTCCCGCGCTGCCTTGAGCGCCACAAACACATCACCGGGCTGCAAGGTCCGCGTATCGATCGAGACACCCGTGGCCGTCCAATCCGTCGTGGACCGACCGCCCGTTGCGGCAACAGCCTCGGCTGAGGTCCAAAGCGTCATGTCAATCGTCCTTCCAAGGCAGCCACTGCCACGCTGGCCTGTTCCACATCGTCAAAGGGCAACACATCATCGCCAACCACCTGGCCCGTCTCGTGCCCCTTGCCCGCAATCAAAAGCGCGTCACCGGGGCCAAGCGCATCCACAGCGCGCAGGATCGCCTCGGCCCGGTCGCCAACTTCGGTCGCGTCCGGACACCCTTCCATCACGGCGGTACGGATCAACGCGGGATCCTCGCTGCGCGGGTTGTCGTCAGTGACAAAAACGATATCCGCATTCTCGGCCGCGGCCTGCCCCATCAATGGGCGCTTGCCTGCATCCCGATCACCGCCCGCGCCAACAACGGCGATCAGGCGGCCCATGACATGGGGGCGCATCGCCTTGAGCGCCGTCTCAACCGCATCGGGCGTGTGAGAGTAGTCCACGAAAACGGCAGCACCATTCTCGCGTGTTGCGGCCAGCTGCATACGCCCCCGGACAGTTCCCAAATGCGGCAATGTCTCAAAGACCTCGGCAGGTTCGGCGCCACAGGCAATCACCAACCCGCAGGCCAGCATCACATTGTCGGCTTGAAAGCCTCCTATCAGGGGCAAGCGCGCAGTATAGGCCCTGCCCTCGTATTCAAATCGCACATCCTGCCCCGTGGCGTCGAAACGCTGTGCTGTCAGGCAAAGGTCACCGCCGTCGCGGCCAACGGCCAAAACCTTTTGACCGCGTGCGCGTGCAATGGCGGCCATGTCCACGCCACGCGCATCATCCATGTTGATCACAGCCACGCCATCCTCAGGCAGCACGCGCGCAAACAGGCCGGCCTTGGCATCAAAATACGCTTCGAACGTGTGATGGTAGTCCAGGTGATCCTGGGTAAAGTTCGTGAACCCAGCTGCTTTCAGCGTCACGCCATCCAGCCTGCGCTGATCAAGGCCGTGAGATGAGGCTTCCATCGCCGCATGGGTGATCCCATTGACCTTCGCTTCTGCCAAGGTGCGGTGCAGCGTGATCGGCTCTGGCGTGGTGTGAGCAAGCGGAGCGGTCCACGCCCCCTCAACACCCGTTGTGCCAAGGTTCACGGCGGGCAACCCCATCTCGATCCAGATCTGGCGCACAAAGGTCGATACCGATGTCTTTCCATTGGTCCCGGTGACGGCGACCATCACATCGGGCTGACCACCAAACCACAGGGCGGCGGTTCGGCTCAGCACCTCGCGCGGGGCATCGGTGACGACAACCACGACACCCTCCAGCCAGTCAGCGGCCAGCGCGGCGCCTTCGGAATCGGTCAGAACCGCCGCCGCGCCCATGCGCACTGCGTATTGAATGAACTCCGCCCCATGCACGCGACTGCCCGGCATGGCAGCGAATAGGAACCCGTCCTTCACCTCGCGGCTGTCCACGGCAATGCCGGTGATATCGGGATTGGCCCCACCCCGGGCGGTCAGGCCCAGCGATGAAAGTGATCGTGCCTGCGCGCCCATATTGCTGGCCCTATGGTTCGGATGCGAAATGCACCTCAGTTGCTGCTGGTCAGCGTTATATCAGCGAGAGTGACAGGTTCAACGCTTGGGCGCAGGCCCAGAAGCGGCGCGATCCGGCCAATCATCTCGGCAGCAACAGGCACCGCCGTCCACCCGGCGCTGCGGCGCGGTTTGTCTCCGCTCGTCTCCACCGGCTCATCCAACGTCACGACCAGCACGTATTTGGGATCATGCGCGGGGAACATCGTGGCAAAGGTCGCGATCACCTTGTCGTCGTAGTACCCACCGCGCGGCTTGGGCTTGTCGGCGGTGCCCGTCTTGCCACCCACGGCATATCCCGGCACTTCGGCCATGCTGGCTGTACCATCTGTCACCACCTTACGCAGCATTGCACGCGCAGCGCGGGCAGTGCCCTCGCTCATCACTCGTTCGCCGAAACGGGGGCCATCCTGCTTGAGGATCGTGGGCTTGACCATGCGGCCACCATTGGCAATGGCCGCATAGCCTGCCGCAAGGTGCATGGGCGAAGACGACAGACCATGACCATAGCTCACCGTCACAGCGCTCAGGTCGGTCCAGCGTTTCGGCAGCAGCGGCTTGCCGGTGCGCGCCTCCACGATCTCGAAATCCGTGGGCTCGAAAAAGCCCATCTTCTTCAGGAACTCCTGTTGCCGCTCCTTGCCGATCTGCAACACCAGGCGGCCCGTGCCGCGGTTCGACGACTTCACGACGATGTCGGCGACGCTCAGCTTGCCGTAATTCTTGTTGCGGAACTCCCCGATGCGGAAGCCACCCACTCGCATGGGACCCGCGGTGTTGATGATAGTCGACGGTGATACAATACCCAGATCCACGGCTTGTGCGGCCGTAAAAATCTTGAACGCCGAACCCAGCTCATACACCCCCTGCACCGACCGGTTAAAAAGCGGGCTGTCGCTCTGATCACCTTTCGTGGCCGGTCGCGGACGATTGTTGGGGTCGAAATGCGGCAACGACACGACCGAGATTACCTCACCGGTGTGCACATCCATCAGAACCGACGACGCGCCCTTGGCATTCATCAGCCTCATGCCGCCATAAAGCACACGTTCCGCCGCCGCCTGCACCGTCAGGTCCAGCGCCAATTCCAGCGGCTTCTGCCCGTTGGCGGGGTCGCGCAGATAGTCATCGAATTGCTTTTCGACACCGGCAACGCCGATCACCTCTGCCGCACTCACACCTTCCTTGCCGAAACTCGCCCCGCCCAGAACATGGGCGGCAAGCGTTCCGTTGGGGTAAAGCCGCATGTCACGCGGACCAAACAGCAGCCCGGGATCGCCGATCTCGTGCACGGCCTGCATCTGTTCGGGGCTGATTTTCTTACGAATCCAAAGGAACTTGCGCTTGCCGGTGAAGTCCTTCAGCAGCTCCTCTTCCTTCAGATCGGGGAAGATCGCGGCCAATCCCTTGGCCGATGCCGCGGGGTCCACCATTTGCGGTGGCTGGGCATACAGCGCATGGGTTTCAAAATTCGTGGCCAACAAGCGCCCGTTCCGGTCCACGATGTCCGCGCGGGCCGCTGAAATGGCCGCACCCTGTGCGCTCGCACGCGGTTCAACCGGTTCGGACGTCGCCAGCACACCCATGCGCACGGCGACCGTTATAAAGGCGCAGAAAAAGAACAGCCCCAAAACCAGCAAACGCCCTTCGGCGCGCTGACGCGACCGGTCGCGCATTTCCTCGTGACGGGCACGCAGGTTTTCACGTTCGATTGCCTCGGTGCTTTCACCGGCAGCGCGTGCAGGCAGAATGCGGGCCAATGGGCGCAGGGGCGTGCGGGTCATGGCTGCTCTCCATCTTCGGGCAATTCACCGAACACTTCGACCGCATTGTCGATGACCAGCAGCGGGGGCGCAGGATACGCAACCTCATCCACGTGACCAAACTGGTCAGGGCGGAAGGGCATCAGGCCAAGCCGATCAAAGTTGATGTCGGCCAGATCACGCAACCGGTCCGGACGGTTCAGATAGGCCCATTCGGCCTTGAGAACGGCCAGCCGCGAATGCGCCATGCGAATGTCGCGATGCAACCTGTCCGTCTTGGATAGCACCTCTTGCGTCGCGTAATTCTCGCGATAGGCCCAGAAAGCCAGGCCAATCACGGCCAACGTGGTCAAAATATACAAAACCGTGCGCATCAGATGGCCCCCCTGACCTGCGGCATACCAATACTCTTCGCGTCAATCTCTCCGGCGGGCGCATCGGTGCGCACCGCCACCCGCAGCTTGGCCGACCGGCTGCGCGGGTTCATGTCCAGCTCATCCCTGTCGGGCCCGATGGCCTTGCGGGTCTTCAATTCGAATTGGGCCGGTGCGGCCTCGACCTCGGGCGCGTAACGATTGGGGTTGGCTTGCCGCCCACCCCGCGCCGTCATGAAACGTTTGACCATCCGGTCCTCGACCGAATGGAAGGTCACAACAGCCAGCTTGCCGCCGGGTTTCAATGCCCGCTCTGCGGCCATAAGCCCCTGATACAGCTCATCATATTCGTTGTTCACCGCAATGCGCAGCGCCTGAAAGCTGCGTGTGGCAGGATGCGATTGACCGGGCTTGGGACGCGGCAGGCATTTCTCGATCACGCCCACCAGCGCCATTGTCGTGGTGATTGGACGCGCCGTGATGATCGCCCGCGCAATACGGCGGCTCGCCCGCTCTTCTCCATACTGAAACAGAATATCAGCCAGCACGCCTTCATCGGCTTCGTTCACGATATCCGCAGCGGATGGCCCATCCTGCGACATGCGCATGTCCAGAGGCCCGTCTTTCATGAAGGAAAAGCCGCGCTCAGCCTGATCCAGCTGCATTGAACTTACACCAAGGTCCAGCACAACGCCGTCCAAACCCGCGCCATATTGATCGAGCTTGGAAAACACACCGGGTTGCATCGTGATACGGTCGCCATAGGCATCCGCCCAGCCAGCAGCCATCTCGAAAGCCACGGGGTCACGGTCCACCGCAATAACCCTCTCAGCCCCGGCCTCCAGCAAAGCGCGCGTGTACCCACCCGCACCAAATGTGCCATCAAGCCACGTGCCTTCAATCGGCGCACAGTGCTGCAGGATCGCGTCGATCAGAACCGGAATATGTGGCCCCCCAGCCATTCCTAGTCCATGTCCCCGTCAAGGTAGGCTGACGGGTCCAGGTCCGGATCGAACCCATCATCGTCCAGCGCCGCTATACTCTCGTCATAGGCGTCGGGCTGCCAGATCTCGAACGTATCGCCCGACGATATAAAGCGCGCCATGCCATCAAGACCGATTTTCTCGCGCAGCTTGGCGGGCAGCACGATGCGACCCGTGTCATCCACGACGGTTTCGATGGCCTGCGCGCTGTACAGCCGCTCCATCGCCTTCCGCTTGGCGGACCCTCGTGGGAATTTGGAAATCTTGGCGTCCACCTCGTCCATGGCTTCAATTGTGAAGCCCTCAAGGTAACCGCGGGTCGCGCCACCATAGACGATGATCACGCGGGGTGGCAGGCCGTCAGTCCAGTCGGGGTCGCAGGCTTCGATCACACGACGAAACGAGGCCGGGATAGACACCCGCCCCTTTGCGTCCACCTTGTGGTCGCTTTCGCCTCTGAACCTGCGTGCCACTGTTTGGCCCGTCCCTATTTCGTTTCCGCGCCCCAGCGCTTCAAATTCGTTCCCCAGTCACCTGCGCCCTCTTGCCGGGGCTTGTGTTTCCCGCCACCCTTCGGGGGCGAGAAATGGAAACGGCGGGTTGATCTGCTGCCACTGATCAACCCGCCGCCCTCGTCCCGTCTCGCGGGATGTCCAGCTGCGCGCGCCACCTGGGGGGATGTCTGCTCGCTCGCGCGCCGGATCTCTGGTCTGATGAAAGCGAGGTGCCTGTATGAAACCTGCTAGAGTTTTGTTTTTTGCTTGGGGTCGTTTGTTGCCCCGTGCTCGTTCTCATCTGATGTCATTAGGTATGACGTGGGAAAACATGGGAAGCAATGGTTTTTTGCGCCCCTTGAGGATAGCTGCGCATCTATATGTACGCCTAAAATCCCATATTTAAGCCTAAAACCGATCAAAATACCGCCTATCATGTTGCTCACTGGAAATCAGGCACAACATGTAGACCTCACCCACCTGATGCGGCATAACCCATAAATTCCCAAAAAAATTTCACCATAACCGCAACACCTGCGGATGTTTTTATTTTGTTCTCATGCAATGCAAGCAATAAACACAGAATTGATTCGAATCAGATCAAGTTTGATACCGTTTGACCATGAATTCCCATGATCGTGGCGCCATATTCTCCCGCCACCCATGAAATCCCTTGCGCACCCTCGCGCAACACGGCAACACGCAGCGGGTATCCGACACAGGAGCAGACATGTCCAACGCCGTTCGCATCTTCACACACGCCTTCACAATGGTCTTCCATGATCTCGGCGCCACGCTGCGTGCCACCTATGTGGGCGTCAGCCTTGTCGCGCTGTCGGTTGTCCTGTTCCTGACCCTGGCACCAAACATGTTCGGCTCGATGATGCTTGCGACCGAAACAGACGCGTTCAACCCTGACGCATTTGGCAACGCAGGCGCCGCAGTTGTGGCAATCCTTGTTATGGCTGTTGGCTACATCATGATGGTCGCCGCCTGGCACCGCTATGTGCTTCTGCCCGAGGGGCAGCGCGACGGTGGCTTCACGCCGGGCGCGGGTATCGTGCTGGGCTATTTCGGGCGCAGCCTTCTGTTGGGCATCATCGTCGGCATCGCTGCCATCCCGCTCTTTGTGCCTTTGGGCATCATTGCATCCGCGGGCAACGATGTTCTGACAAATCTGGTTGCGATCCCACTGTTTGCCATTCTCGGCTGGGTGTTGTTGCGGCTCAGCCTGATCCTGCCGGCCTGCACGATCGGCAAAGACATGAAGCTGACTGAAAGCTGGGCCACATCCCGCCCACTGTCGGGTGCAATCATCGGGCTGACCATCATTCTGGGCGTCGTGGACTTTGTCCTGAACCTCGTGATCAGCGCCTTGCCTGCGCCTTACATACTTGGTGTGGTCAGCGTGATCACCTCGGTTCTGTTCGCGCTGGTCAGCGCAAGCATCCTGACAACTCTATATGGCATTGCCGTCGAAGGGCGCGAGGTCTGAGCCACCCGGCTCAGGCCATCCCACCCTTGATCAACCCTTCTGCAATACGGGCGTAGGCTTGGGCCATCGGCCCATCCCCCACGGCCACGGGCGTGCCCCCGTCCCCGGCCAGACGTGTCTCAAGATCAATGGGCAATGCGCCCAAAAGCGGAACGCCCATCTTTTCTGCCTCGGCGGTCACACCACCTTGGCCGAAAATCTGATGCTCTGATCCGCAGTCCGGACACACAAACATCGACATGTTCTCGATCAGCCCCAGAACAGGCGTCTTGAGCGTGGCGAACATGTCCAGCGCCTTGCGCGCATCAATCAACGCGACATCCTGCGGCGTGCTGACAACAATGGCCCCGGACAGTTCGGACTTGGTGCACAACGTCAGCTGTACGTCGCCGGTGCCCGGCGGCAGGTCGACAAGCAAAATGTCCAACTCGCCCCATTCCACCTGCCCCAGCATCTGCTGCAGCGCGCCCATCAGCATGGGGCCACGCCAAACCACGGCCTTGCCTTCTTCCATCATGAACCCGATGGACATCAGCGTTACGCCATGGGCATGCAATGGAATGATGGTCTTGCCATCGGGCGACGCCGGCCGCTTGTTTACCCCCATCATCCGGGGCTGAGACGGACCATATATATCTGCATCCAGCAGCCCGACCTTGCGTCCCTGCTTGGCAAGCGCCACGGCCAGGTTCGACGACACGGTGGATTTACCGACACCGCCCTTGCCGGATCCGATGGCAAGGATGCGTTTGACACCTGTGGGCTTGGTGGGTCCGTCCTGTGGCTTTGGATGTCCCCCGATTTTCAGGCTGGGCGGGGCCGCAGGCTTTTTCGCAGGTCCATGTGCCGTCAATGCAACGCGCACATCACCCACGGCCTCCAACGACCGCACCGCCGCCTCGGCGGCGGCACGCACCGGTTCCATTTGCGCCGCCAGCTCCGGGGTGGGTGCCTCGATCACAAACTGCACGGCATTGCCCTGCAACTGCACCGCGCGAATCAAATCTCGGCTGATCAGATCACCACCGTCCGGCATTCCCACGCGCGTCAGCGCGTCCATAACAATTTGCTTCGTGACAGCCATGCTCGATTTCCCCGCTTTATGGTGAAAGAAATGGCATAAATTTCGCGTCTTACAAGAGCTTGCAAACCGCCCCGAAGCAAACGCCGCATCCTTGTGCACATTGCCTAGGCTTTGGACCTCAACCCCATGCAATTGCTGCATAGCAGCATTGAATTGGTGTGTATTGTGCACCCGCAGCATTGGCTTATATTCAGGTCAACGAAACGAGCATGAGGCAAAGAACATGGCCTATTACAATGATGTAGCACGTCGCAGCGACCTGGTCGAACGTACCCTCGGCACGGTTGCCCGCGTGTTTGAAGCTGCTGCAGAGCGTCGCGCTAAACAGCGCATCTTCCGCACCACGTTCACCGAGCTGAACGCACTGTCCAACCGCGAACTGGCCGATTTGGGCCTGCACCGGTCGGAACTGAAGCGCGTGGCTTGGGAATCTGCGAACGACCTCGCAGCCTAAACAAGGAATACACGGATCAGATCGCCCCTCCTCCTCCCTGGGGCATCTGAAATTGGCGGCGGCGCCTTCCTCCTCCCTGGCGTCGCCGCACTTTAACACCGCAATACATCGCACTTTCGGTCTTCCTCCTCCCTGACCGACGCGATGTTGCAAGAGCGGCGGCATTCACCTCCTCCCGAATGTCGTCGCACGAATACCGCACCAAAAACGGTGCAGAGATTGTCAAACCGGTCCTCCTCCTCCCTGACCGGATGGCATGACGAAGGCGGCGGCCCCCTCCTCCCTGGGGACCGCCGCTTTTTTGTTTCCACATTCAAGAAACTCGTTCGGAGATGTCACACACACCCGACCTGCCACGTCATCATCATGACAACGGCAAGGATACAGTCGCATGGTGCGTGTTCTCTGGATCGCAGGGATCTATTATTTGGCCTCGGGCGTCCTGATGTGGACGCAGCCGCAGTTCTGGTACGCCAACACTCCGGGTGTTGCAGCCATGGGTCCGTTCAACCTTCATTTCATCCGCGACATTGCATTGGTGTTTGGCGTCAGTGGGCTCGCCATCTTGCACGCCGCACGCACACGGTCACGCGATGTCCTGATTGTCGGGCTGGGCTGGCCCGCGCTGCACGCCCTCTATCACCTCGCGATATGGGCCAACCGCGACTTTGCCTTTGACATGATCACCCTCGTCAACCTGTTGGGCATCCAGCTTCCGGTCTGGACAAGCCTTGCAATCGCTTTCTCAATGCAACCCAAGGAGCAAACCTCATGATCCGCGCATTTCTTCATTCCGGCGCCCGCCGCTTTGGCAAGCAGTTCAACTACAATACACAGTACATGCACGACTTGATCGACACCGACCCGCGCGCAGGTCTGCGCCTGACCCTGTTTCAAAAGGTCAGCGCCTATGCTGGCCCCAAATCCGCACATCATGTTCGGATGGGGGCCATGGTCGGCTCCGCTGTCGAGGGCGATTGTGGACCCTGCGCGCAACTAACCGTCGATATGGCCCTGGCCCATGGCGCACGTGCGGCAGACATCCAGGCAAGCCTGAACGGCGCGCCCGATGCGGCAGGTGACTTCGGCCTCGGCTACCAGTTTGCCTGGGCCGCGATCCGGGGCGACGAAACCCTTGACGCGCTGCGCGCCCGGATCGAAACGACGCATGGCCCGCGCGCCGTTGTTGCAGCGTCCTTTGCCGCTGCGTTCACCCGCGCCTACCCCGTACTCAAGCGCGGCATGGGTCACGGCAAACTGTGCCAACGGCTGGATGTGAACGGCACGTCCATCACGCTCACCCACCCGGTTGCTGCATGACGTGGACCGACCAATTCGAAGCACAGCGGCCGATGCTCACGGCCCTGTGCTACCGCATGCTCGGCGAACGTGCCGCCGCCGAAGACGCGGTTCAGGACACGTGGTTCAAATGGGCGGCGGCGGATCATACAGCCATTCGGACGCCCGCCGCATGGCTGCGCACCGCTGCAACACGGGTTGCCATCGACAGCCTCCGGCGGGCCAAGACCCGGCGCGAATCCTATGTGGGGCCATGGTTGCCCGAACCCCTGATCGTGGATGAAAACACGCCCGAAGACAGCTTTGCCCAAGCGCAGGACTGTGAACTGGCGCTGCTCTGGATGATGGACACGCTGCCCACCAGCGAACGCGCCGCATTTGTCCTGCGCGAGGCGTTCGATGCATCCTATGACGACATCGCACAGACGTTGGGCAAATCCGAAGCCGCCTGTCGCCAACTGGTCAGCCGCGCCCACCGTCGCGTCGCACAATCCTCCCCGGACCTGACACAACCGGCGGGCAAGCGGGCCGCGCAGATCAGCGGCTTTCTCGCCGCCATCGTCAGCAATGATCTCGACGCCGCCAAATCATATCTGGCCGAAGACGCCATCGCGATCTCGGATGGCGGGGCCAAGGCCCGCGCGGCCCGCCGCCCGCTCATCGGCCCGGATGATATTGTTCTGGTCTCGCACGCGGTCACGCTGAAACATGCCGGTGTCCTCGCGCCTACACCGGTCACCGCAAATGGCCACCCCGCGCTGCTGATGACCGAAAACGGTCGGGCTGAAACACTGTTCACTGTGGCATTGAACAGCCAGGGCCAGATCTGCTGGATGTACACAATGCGCAACCCGGACAAGCTGCCACACATGATCGCGAACCGGGTCGGCGGGCGGGCGCCTTTGCGCCAGCAAACAGAGCCGCCCGACGGCAAGGCTTTCAAAATAGTTAAGCCCTCCGCGCAAACGTAAACAACGTGCAAGAATGACCGGATCGTTAACGCGGTCCGGCCAAGCAAAACACGCAGTTTCGGCCCCAAAATGTGCAGTTTGGCAAAAACGCCACCAAAACACCGGGTTTTAGAGGGATCAAAATGTGCAGTTTCCAGCGAAAAACGCGCAGTTTACCAGATTGAAAGGACCGCACGGCGCGTTAACCGCGCCGCCCCACACCTCTAAAACGGAATGTCATCCGTGCCGGATATAAAGCGCGAAACAACCTTCTTCGTGCCCGCCTTCTCGAACTCCACTTCCAGCTTGTCACCCTCGATCCCGATGATGACGCCGTAACCGAACTTCTGGTGAAACACCCGCTCCCCCATGGTGAAAGCCGACACCGCGTTCAGATCAATGACCGTGTTCCGGCTTTCCTTGGGTTGGCTCATGGGCCGCTCACCGGCCCGCGCCTGCAGCCGCTTCCAGCCGGGCGAGTTGTAGACATTCGCGTCCGCCGCCGCCTGATGCAACCGCGACTCACCCCCCATATTTGGGGCTGCAGCACCAAAGCCACCCCCATATAGGCCCGGTGGCGTCAGCACATCCACATGATCCTCGGGCAGTTCATCGACAAAGCGTGATGGCATGGATGATTGCCACTGACCAAACACCCTCCGGTTGGCCGCAAAGGATATGGTGCAAACCTCTTCCGCACGGGTGATCCCGACATAGGCCAGGCGGCGTTCTTCTTCGAGGCCCTTGATCCCACTTTCATCCATCGACCGTTGCGACGGAAACAGCCCGTCCTCCCACCCCGGTAGGAACACTTGCGGGAATTCCAAACCCTTGGCGGCGTGCAGCGTCATGATCGACACCTTCGCCTCGGCATCCTCGCTGGCGTTGTCCATGACCAGCGAAACGTGCTCAAGAAAGCCTTGCAAATTCTCAAAGGATTCAAGGGCTTTCACCAGCTCCTTCAAGTTCTCCAATCGGCCGGGCGCTTCGGGTGTCTTGTCATTCTGCCAATGGGCAGTGTAGCCGCTTTCATCCAGAATGATCTCGGCCAACTCGATATGGCTCACCGGCGGCGGACCATATTCGACACGCAGCGGAGCCACCCCCTCATCAATCACTGAATCATCCTGCGCCACTTCAATGCGCGGTCCCCGCAGCTTGGAATTCCAGCGGGCAATCCCATCCACAAGCGCGCCCAATTCCTTGCCGCCCTTGCCCTTGATCAACCCCTGCTCAACGGCCAACCGCGCTCCTTCCACCAATGGCACACCATTGGCCCGCGCCGTGATCTGAATGGTCTGCTGCGCCTTGTCCCCCAAACCGCGTTTGGGCGTGTTCACGATCCGCTCAAAGGCCAGATCATCATCGGGCGAGACGACAACCCGGAAATAGGCCATCGCATCCCGGATCTCCATCCGCTCATAAAAGCGCGGGCCGCCAATGACGCGATAGGGCAAACCGATGGTCAGGAACCGATCCTCAAACGCCCGCATCTGATGCGAGGCACGGACCAGAATAGCCATGTCTTCCAATGACATAGGACGCACACCTCGTGTGCCGTTCTGCGCCGCCTCAATCTCTTCCCCGATCCAGCGTGCTTCTTCCTCGCCGTCCCAGTGACCGATCAGGCGCACTTTCTCGCCCTCGTCCTTGTCGGTCCACAGCGTCTTGCCCAGACGGTTTTCGTTGCCATCAATGACACCGGACGCCGCCGCTAGGATATGCGGAGTCGAGCGATAGTTCTGTTCCAGCCGCACCACATGCGCGCCGGAAAAATCCTTTTCAAACCGCAGGATGTTGCCCACCTCGGCCCCACGCCAGCCATAGATCGACTGGTCGTCATCACCAACACAACAGATGTTCTTGTGCCCCTGCGCCAACAGCCGCAGCCACAGGTACTGGGCGACGTTGGTATCCTGGTACTCGTCCACAAGAATAAACGCGAACCAGCGTTGATATTGTTGCAGAATATCCAGGTGAGCCTGAAAGATGGTGACCATATGCAAAAGCAGGTCGCCGAAGTCGCAGGCATTCAGCTCGACCAGACGGCGCTGATACTGGGCATAAAGATCAACGCCCTTGTGATTGTAGGCCCCCGCATCCGCGGCGGGCACTTTGTCAGGTGTCAGAGCGCGGTTTTTCCACCCGTCGATGATGCTGGCCAACTGGCGCGCAGGCCAGCGCTTGTCATCGATATTGGCCGCCTGAACCAGCTGCTTCAAAAGGCGGATCTGATCGTCTGTGTCCAGAATTGTGAAATTCGATTTGAGGCCCACAAGTTCGGCATGACGGCGCAGCAGCTTCACGCAAATTGCGTGGAACGTGCCCATCCACGGCATACCCTCAATCGGCTGCCCAAGCATCTGGCCCACGCGATTTTTCATTTCGCGCGCTGCCTTGTTGGTAAAGGTGACGGCCAGGATCTCGTTCGGACGCGCCCGCCCGGTGTTCAACAGATGCACGATCCGCGCAGTCAGCGCCCGGGTTTTGCCTGTACCCGCGCCCGCCAGCATCAGCACAGGGCCATCCAGCTTCTCGACCGCCGCGCGCTGCGCCGGATTGAGGCCGTCCAGATAAGGCTGCGGGCGCGCTGCCATGGCGCGTGCGGACAGAGAGGCCCCTTCAAAGGCGTCAAGATCATCAAAACTGCTCATGCCGCAATGTATCGCGCCCGCACTCAAAGGAAAAGACCGATGTTCACGCGATGTTCCATCGCTCTTAACCGCTTTCAAAACCGCAGTTCGGAGGCTCCAACAGGCAGAGCATGCGTGAATTCAACGGCTTGCAGCGCCGCACCCCCATGTCCATAGTCGCGCGCATGGATCTGAACAGCCGCTATCCCGCCCTCAGCGACCTGCGCGCCCGCGCGCAACAGCGAATCCCGAAATTCGTTTGGGAGTATCTGGACAGCGGCACGGGCGACGAGGCCACGCGCCGCCGCAATCGCACGGCGCTTGACCGTGTGGGACTGCTTCCATCCATTCTGCATGGCGAATTCGACGCCGATCTTTCAACGACCCTTTTGGGACAGCAGCGCCCCCTGCCCTTTGGCATCGCCCCGGTCGGCATGTCAGGCCTGATGTGGCCTGATGCGGAACGCCATCTGGCGCAAGGTGCGGCACGTCTGGGCATCCCCTACACTCTGTCCACGGTCGCCGCCGCTTCTCCGGAGGATGTCGCCCCTGTTCTGGGCAAGGACGCCTGGTTCCAGATGTACCCCCCACGTGACGAAGGCATTCGCAAGGACATGCTGGACCGCGCCCGTACCGCCGGGTTCAAAACATTGGTGCTGACGGTCGATGTACCCGTCGCGTCCCGGCGCGAACGGCAAACACGATCCGGCATTACCAACCCACCCCGCCTGACCCCGCGCCTTATGGCGCAGGTCGCCATGCGGCCAGCATGGGCCATGGCGATGGCGCGCAAGGGCATGCCGCATATGCGGATGCTGGATGCCTATGCCACTGCAGCGACCAAGAACCTACCCGTCACGGCACATGTCGGATACCTGCTGCGCACGTCGCCAGACTGGGACTATGTGTCATGGCTGCGGGATGCCTGGGATGGGCCTTTCGTGGTCAAGGGGGTGATGCGCGGCACGGATGCCGAACGGCTCCAAGGGCTTGGCGTCGATGCCATCTGGGTCTCGAACCATGCCGGTCGGCAATTCGATGCCGCCCCTGCCACAATCGAAGTGCTTCCAGCCGTCCGACGCGCGACACGCCTGCCCATCATCTTCGACAGCGGGATCGAGGGTGGATTGGACATACTTCGGGCCATGGCATCGGGTGCGGATTTCGTCATGCTGGGCCGAGGTTGGCACTATGCACTGGCCGCCCT
Source organism: uncultured Tateyamaria sp. (assembly GCF_947496075.1). GTDB lineage: Bacteria > Pseudomonadota > Alphaproteobacteria > Rhodobacterales > Rhodobacteraceae > Tateyamaria. The sequence goes on along the minus strand of NZ_CANMBJ010000002.1, from coordinate 765,483 downwards.
TGGACCCGACGGGATCGATCATCTGACCCACATTCTGTCCGAAGACTTGAAGGCCAACATGGGGCAGCTTGGAGCGCGCGCGCTTCAGGACCTGCCCAAACCGTTTTTGCACAGCTAGAACCTTCCAGCACAAGCCGACCGTCGGCAAACTCCGCATGGCGTATTGGCAAACATCCAGGTCAGTGACCTGCCTCTTTTTGCGTGACAATGAGAGTGCAGTTTTTGTTCAAACAAATGCCGGCGACTAGGTCAGCTGCTCCATCGGCCACGCCGGGCACCTTTTCTCCTGCAGGGCCATCTACCCACAACCACGTATTGTTTGCGTCACGTAAACGTCATAGAGAATGCCGCGACTGCAAAATACGGCCCCGGGGGGAACTTACATGCCCGACTTCAAGAAAATCCTCATCGCAAACCGGGGTGAGATCGCCATCCGCATCATGCGGGCCGCGAACGAGATGGGCAAAAAGACGGTCGCCGTCTTTGCCGAAGAGGACAAGTTGGGCCTGCACCGCTTCAAGGCGGACGAAGCCTACCGCATCGGCGAAGGCCTCGGCCCCGTCGCCGCCTATCTCAGCATTGACGAAATGATCCGCGTCGCCCGCGAAAGTGGGGCGGACGCGATTCACCCCGGCTACGGCCTTTTGTCGGAAAACCCCGATTTCGTAGACGCCTGCGAGAAAAACGGCATCACTTTCATCGGCCCCAAATCCGAAACCATGCGCGCCTTGGGCGACAAGGCCAGCGCCCGCCGCGTTGCAGTTGAGGCTGGTGTGCCCGTCATCCCTGCCACGGAAGTACTTGGCGACGATATGGATGCGATCCGCAAAGAGGCCAAAGAGGTCGGCTACCCCCTGATGCTCAAGGCATCGTGGGGCGGTGGCGGCCGCGGCATGCGCCCGATCTTTGGCGAGGATGAGGTCGAGGAAAAGGTCCTCGAAGGCCGTCGCGAAGCCGAGGCTGCCTTTGGCAACGGCGAAGGCTACCTGGAAAAAATGATCACCCGCGCCCGGCACGTCGAGGTGCAGATTCTCGGCGACAAGCATGGTGGCATGTACCACCTCTTTGAACGCGATTGTTCTGTCCAGCGCCGCAACCAGAAAGTCGTAGAACGCGCGCCCGCACCCTACCTGACTGACGCGCAGCGCGATGAGATTTGCCAGCTTGGCTACAAGATCTGCAAACACGTGAACTACGAATGCGCAGGCACTGTTGAGTTCCTGATGGATATGGAAACCAGCAAGTTCTACTTCATCGAAGTGAACCCCCGCGTGCAGGTCGAACACACCGTGACCGAGGAGGTTACCGGCATCGACATTGTCCGCGCCCAGATCCTGATCGCCGAGGGCAAGCCGATTGACGAGGCGACCGGTAAGGCCAGCCAGAAGGACATCGTCCTGACCGGGCACGCGTTACAGACCCGTGTGACCACTGAGGACCCGCAAAACAACTTCATCCCCGACTATGGCCGCATCACTGCCTACCGCTCGGCCACGGGCATGGGCATCCGTTTGGATGGCGGCACGGCCTATGCGGGCGGCGTCATCACCCGCTACTACGATAGTCTACTGACCAAGGTGACGTCCAAAGGCCCAACGCCCGAGATCGCCATCGCCCGCATGGACCGCGCCCTGCGCGAATTCCGCATCCGGGGGGTGTCCACCAACATCGCCTTTGTCGAAAACCTGCTGAAACACCCGACCTTCCTGTCGAATGAATACACAACCAAGTTCATCGACGAGACACCCGAACTGTTCCAATTCCCGCGCCGTCGCGACCGCGGCACCAAGGTGCTGACCTATATCGCCGACATTACTGTGAACGGACACCCAGAGGTCAAAGACCGCCCTCGCCCTCGCACGGACATTAGGGACCCCAAGCCGCCATCGCTGCAGGCCGACCCGTCTCACCAGATGGGCTCGCGCAACCTGCTCGAACAAAAGGGCCCGCAGGCCGTCGCGGACTGGATGAAATCGCAACAGCAACTGCTGATCACCGACACCACGATGCGCGACGGGCACCAGTCTCTGCTCGCCACCCGCATGCGCAGCTACGACATGATCAAAGTGGCACCCGCCTATGCCGCCAACCTGCCACAGCTGTTCTCCATGGAATGCTGGGGTGGTGCGACCTTCGACGTGGCCTACCGTTTCCTGCAGGAATGCCCGTGGCAACGCCTGCGCGACTTGCGCGAGCGTATGCCCAACCTGATGACACAGATGCTGCTGCGCGGGGCCAACGGTGTGGGCTACACCAACTACCCCGACAATGTGGTGCAGGAGTTTGTGCGCGTTGCAGCCGACACGGGCATCGACGTTTTCCGCGTCTTCGACAGTCTCAACTGGGTCGAAAACATGCGCGTCGCCATGGATGCAGTGCAAGAGCAGAACAAGATCTGCGAAGGCACGATCTGCTACACCGGCGACATCATGGACCCGGATCGGGCCAAGTATGACCTCAAGTACTACGTGGATATGGGCAACCAGTTGAAAGACGCAGGTGCCCACGTGCTGGGGCTGAAGGACATGGCGGGCCTCTTGAAACCAACCGCCGCCACGCAACTGATCCGCGCTCTGAAACAAGAGGTTGGTCTGCCGATCCACTTCCACACACATGACACGGCTGGCGTGGCCGTTGCGACGATCCTCGCCGCAGCCGAGGCCGGCGTGGACGCTGTCGATTGTGCCATGGATGCGCTGTCGGGCAACACATCTCAGGCCACGCTCGGCACGGTCGTCGAAGCGCTGCAACACACCGACCGCGACACTGGCCTTGACATCGACGCGGTCCGTGACATCTCGGATTACTGGGAAGCTGTCCGCGCGCACTACACGGCGTTTGAAAGCGGTATGCAGGCACCCTCGTCCGAGGTGTATCTGCACGAGATGCCGGGCGGTCAATTCACCAACCTCAAGGCACAGGCCCGCAGCCTCGGGCTGGAGGAGCGCTGGCACGAGGTCGCCCGCACCTATGCGGATGTGAACCAAATGTTCGGCGACATCGTCAAGGTCACGCCGTCGTCCAAAGTGGTCGGCGACATGGCCCTGATGATGGTGTCCCAAGGGCTGACCCGCGACGAGGTCGAGGATCCAGACAAAGAGGTCGCCTTTCCCGACAGCGTCGTGGACATGATGCGCGGCAACCTGGGCCAACCTCCGGGCGGTTTCCCGCATGGCATCCAGCAAAAGGTGCTCAAGGGCGAGGAACCCAACACGGCACGCCCCGGCGCGGATGTGCCCCCCGTCGACCTTGAAGACACGCGTACCGACCTGTCCGGCCAACTTGAAGGCAAGGTCATCGATGATGAGGATCTGTCGGGCTACCTGATGTATCCCAAGGTGTTTCTAGACTACATGGGCCGTCACCGCACATACGGTCCCGTTCGAACCCTGCCAACCAAGACTTTCTTCTACGGCATGCAGCCCGGCGACGAGATCACGGCGGAAATCGATCCGGGCAAGACGCTCGAAATCCGCTTGCAGGCTGTTGGGGAAACCAACGAAGACGGCGAAGTGCGCGTGTTCTTCGAACTCAACGGCCAACCGCGCACGATCCGCGTACCAAACCGTCTGGTAAAGTCCCAAACCGTGTCCCGTCCCAAGGCGGAAGATGGCAATGCAGGTCACGTGGGTGCCCCGATGCCCGGTGTCGTCGCCAGCGTTGGTGTTACGGCAGGCCAGGAAGTGTGCGAAGGCGACCTGCTTCTGACCATTGAAGCCATGAAAATGGAAACCGGCATCCATGCTGAGCGCGACGCGGTTGTCAAAGCCGTACACATCTCGGCCGGGGGCCAGATCGACGCCAAGGATCTGCTGGTCGAGTTGGAGTGACCCCACCGCTCGGCGCATGGGGGCTGACAGGGCAACCTGTGCCCCTGCCGGGCGGGCATCGCAACGCAGTGCTGCGGGTCGGGCAGCACGTGCTCAAATCAACGCGGCGGTCAGAGGCAGCCATTGGGTGGCTCCTGCCTGTGGCACGCCATGCCGAAGTTTGCGGACTGAAAGTGCCCGCGCCTCTTCGGTCAAGCCTCAACACCTTCGTGGTTGATGGCTGGATATGCGAACCGTTCTGCGCGGGAGGCCCCACACCTCCAAAGGCAATTGCCGACAAGATCACACACCTTCACAGCACTGCCGCTGACCTGCCCCAACGTGACGGGTTTGCATCCGCACGCGATCTTCTAACCGCACAGTCCGGGGGTGACATCGACCTGGCCGAAATGCCACCGGATCTGGTTGTCCAACTCAGGGCAGCCTGGTCGGCAATCAGCCTCGAAACCACCCATGTGCATGGCGACCTCAACCCGAACAACATCCTGACGGACACCGACGGCACGGTCACGTTGATTGATTGGGATGAAGCACGTCGCGATCATCCTCTCTTTGACACGGCCACCTGGTCAGAAGCACAGACCCCCATCATCAAACGGGCAGCACTTGCATGGGAAATCGCGTGCTCATGGCTGCTCGAACCCGCACATGCAAGAATGCTCGCTTCTTCTTTCACGTCGCCATGAAGTCTGGTGAGTTTGAACCCACAATTGCAGCTTCCCCGGATCAGGCTTAGATGAGGCTCACCCCGCCTGCGCGCGACAGACAAACCCGGTACACACATGCACATCCAATCCTTCTCCATCCTCGTCCCGGATTACGAAGCAGGCCTGGACTTTTTCTGTGGTACGCTGGGCTTCGAACTGGTGGCCGACATCGACCAAAGGCGCAAACGCTGGGTCGAAGTGCGCGCACCCGGTGCGCAGACCTCCATCATCATAGCCCGGGCGGACGGAGCAGAGCAAATCGCCAGCATCGGCGCCCAAGGTGGCGGACGGGTCTGGTTGTTTCTGCACTCGGATGATTTTGCGCAAGACCATGCGCGGCTGATGGCACGCGGGATCATCTTCGAAGAAGAACCGCGGCACGAGGCATACGGAAGCGTGGCGGTCTTTCGTGACCCCTTTGGCAACCGCTGGGACCTGATCCAACGCGCCTAAAGCAGTGTCTCGACCTGCGTTTCGACGATAGCAGCGGCTGAGAAAAGCGCGGAACCAACCAGCTCGATCCCAACGTTCACATGATGTCTCAATCGCGGCTCTGCATCGCCAGAGACAGCACACCCGAGGACAATTGCAAAGGCAAGCGTCATTGATTTCGCGGCGGACAGGCTGAAGTTCATCAGAGATCCTTTCTGCTGAGCGTGTTCTGAACAAGTGAAGGAATGACGGTGACCGCACCCTGCCCTGCAACGCCAAAATCGAGGATCAGGGTGATTGAACCTTGAGGCGGCGCGGCGAATGTCAGGATCGCATTCACCGTAACGTCCTGTGCAAAGCTGACGGTAACTGGCTCATCAAACTGCGCGGATGCCCCCGGCACGGCTATCGCCTCAAGGACCAATGGACCACCCAACCCCGTGAGGGTCAGGCGTATGTCCACTTGGGCCCCCGCCATGACTGCCCGCTCGACCCGAGCCATCATCGCGGGACTATGCGGCCCATCATGTGCTTCGGTCGCCAAAGGAAAACCACAGACCGAAAGCAGAGCAAGGACCGCTATTATGACGCGTGAGTGGCAGATCATATGGCTTGAACGCAAGGTCATCGGCCTTCCGTCGCCTGTTCGCAAATTTTTTGCAATCTTGTCCATTTTCCTCTTGCAGCGCGAGGCGGGTAAAAGTATTCCACGCCTCACCCAAGGAAGCGGGCGTAGCTCAGGGGTAGAGCATAACCTTGCCAAGGTTAGGGTCGGGCGTTCGAATCGCCTCGCCCGCTCCAATATCCTCCCAGATGGGAGTGTCAAAAAGGCCGCCGCTTGGCGGTCTTTTTTGTTTCTTAGGTGATGGTCGAAACGGCATCTGGCCAAGCAACACTCAGTGATAGCGACCAAATACAACTGATCGCTTGCCCTCTGGCGATGTGGCAGGAGCGCCCTAAATGCTTGATGCCATCTGACAATCGGACCCGTTTTTCAGAACACCTTGAAAGTCATCGTTGTCAGCGATCGTTCGATGCCATCGATATCCAGCAACTCATCATTGATGTATTTTCCGACATCCTGCCCTTCGGGAATGTAGACCTTCATCAACAGGTCATAATCACCCGAGGTCGAATAAAGCTCGGAATGGATTTCGCGCAGCGCAATCTCTTCGGCGACCTTGTAGGTGGAACCGGGGCGGCAGCGGATCTGGATGAAGACACAAGTGGTCATGGGCATGGCCTTGGGCAACTGCGGTGCATATCCCTGTAGTGGCACGTCTGCACAGGTGCCTGCAAGCGTGATGGTCCGCCCCTTGGCGGCGCTGTCCTGCCCGCCTATAGAGGCACGCGAACACCCTAGGCAGGAGGCCGCGTGATGCGCAGCACCACCCTTACCCGCACCACCGCCGAAACCGATATCTCGGTCTCGCTCAACCTGGATGGCACCGGTCAATATGACAATGACACGGGCGTCGGGTTCTTCGACCACATGCTGGATCAGCTGGCGCGCCACGCGCTGATCGACATGACCGTGCGTTGCAAGGGGGACCTGCATATCGACGACCATCACACGGTCGAGGATGTGGGCATCGCCATTGGACAGGCGCTCGGTCAAGCCGTTGGAAACAAGAAGGGAATCCAGCGCTACGGGTCCTGCCTGTTGCCCATGGATGACGCCCTTGTCCGGGCAGCACTGGACCTGTCGGGACGGCCTTTCCTTGTGTGGAACGTGGACCTGCCGACGCCCAAGATCGGCACGTTCGACACCGAATTGGTGCGCGAATTCTTCCAGGCGCTCAGCACCCATGGCGGCATCACGCTGCATGTGGACATGCTGCACGGGATCAACAGCCACCACATCGCCGAGGCGGCCTTCAAAGCCGTGGCCCGTGCCTTGCGCGTGGCCCTTGAGGTCGATCCGCGTATGGCGGACGCCATCCCGTCGACCAAGGGCAGCCTATGAGCCTGACGGTCCTGATCGACTACGAGAGCGGTAACCTGCACTCGGCCGAAAAGGCGTTTGAGCGCATGGCGCGCGAGGCGGATGCGGGCATGGTCGTTGTCACTTCGGACGCGGATGTGGTGGCCAAGGCCGACCGGATCGTGCTGCCCGGCGACGGGGCCTTTCCCGCATGTGCAGCGGCTTTGCGTGGCTCGGGCGTGTATGAAGCACTTGTCGAAGCCGTTGAAAACAAAGGCAGACCTTTTCTGGGCATCTGCGTTGGCATGCAGTTGATGGCCGCATGGGGGCGGGAATACAGCGACACGCCCGGATTGGGCTGGGTCGACGGTGAAGTTGTGCCGATCAAACCGTCAGACACGGCTTTGAAGGTGCCGCATATGGGGTGGAACGACCTTGTTCTGGAGGCGCAACACCCTGTGTTTGAAGGGGTGGCGACGGGCGATCATACCTATTTCGTGCACTCCTATCACTTCGAGGTGGCGGACCCCGCCATGCGGCTCGCCCATGTGGAATATGGCGGAGATGTCACCGCCGTTGTCGGGCGGGACACGATGCTGGGGATGCAGTTCCATCCGGAGAAGAGCCAGGATATCGGCCTGCGCATGATCCACAATTTTCTGACCTGGGCGCCCTGACATACAAACTGTTTCGGGCGGGTGAGTCGCTGGGCTGCATTTACCTTGTTTTCATGGAGATTGACGCCCCAAACGGGTGTCACCCCCCGTGCAGCATCCGTACACCCCCTGTACACCCCCAACGGGCGGACGTTTGACGGTTAACGCAACGTACGGTGATGTCAAGGGCGCTGCGCGACGCGATTAATGTTTGAAAAGGGGGCTCTGCCCCCAAACCCCCGAAGTTTATCTGGCAAGATGAAGACAGGTAGTTATGCAATATAACTATTGAACTCAGCCAGGTCGGGATGCCTTTTCAGCAAGCCCGGAAACACCCTGGCGGCGAGCCAGTTCATCCATCACATCCGACAGGGCGACGTCACGCGATGCCAGCATGACCAGCAGGTGGTAGAGCACGTCTGCTGCTTCGGATGTCAGGGCGGATTTGTCGTCTTTTATCGCTTCGATGATGGCTTCGACCGCTTCCTCGCCAAACTTCTCGGCACATTTCTCGGGCCCCTTGGCCAACAATTTGGCGGTCCAGGAACTGTCGGGATCGGCCCCTTTGCGGGCTTCGATTGTTGCGAAGAGGTCGTCCAGCGTCATGTCAGCCTCATTGGGATACCGGCGGCCGCCATGTGCGCCTTGGCCTGGGCGATTGTGTAATCACCGAAGTGGAAGATGGAGGCGGCCAGAACGGCGGATGCGCCCCCTTCGGTGACACCATCAACAAGGTGATCGAGCGTGCCGACGCCGCCGCTTGCGATCACGGGGATCGGTACGGCGTCAGAGATGGCGCGTGTCAGAGGCAGGTTGAACCCTGCGCGTGTCCCGTCGCGATCCATGGAAGTCAGCAGGATTTCCCCTGCCCCCTTTTCGGCGGCGGTGCGGGCAAAGTCGACGGCGTCGATGCCTGTGGGTTTACGGCCGCCGTGCGTGAAGATTTCCCAGCGCCCCGGTGCAACCGTCTTGGCGTCGATGGCGCAGACGATGCATTGGCTGCCGAACTGGTCGGCGGCGCGCGCGAGTACATCCGGGTCCGCCACGGCGGCGGAGTTGAACGACACCTTGTCGGCCCCTGCCAGCAGCAGCGCCCGCACATCCGCCACCGTCCGGACACCACCGCCCACGGTCAGCGGGATAAAGCACTGTTCTGCCGTGCGTTGCACCAGGTCGAACATCGTTCCGCGGTTTTCATGAGTTGCGTGGATGTCCAGAAAACACAGCTCGTCCGCGCCTGCGGCGTCGTAGGCGCGTGCGGCCGCGACCGGATCACCGGCGTCGATCAGGTCGACAAAGTTCACGCCCTTGACCACGCGGCCGTCGGCAACATCGAGACATGGTATGATGCGCGTTTTCAACATGCGCGTCTGGTAGCGTGGATTTGACAGCGGGGAAAGGGGCTCTGCCCCGAGCCTGCGGCCTCCCCCGGAGTTTATTCCGCAAGATGATGGAGTATTTCCGCCCATCTGCGCCCCTTCACGGAAAGGTGCATGGCCTTCGCTCGCTCATATGACAGGTTCAGGCTATTGCAAGCGAGGAGACGCGTGATGCGGATTTTTATGGCTCTGGTGATGAGCGTTTTTTTGGCAGGTACGGCAATGGCTGGTGACAACGGGATTGTTCGCAAGGAATCCGCGAAGAGTGTGGGCGAGACAATGGATGCGCTCCAGGCAGCCCTTGAAGGGGCTGGGCTGACCATCTTTGCCCGTGTTGATCACGGGGCTGGTGCGCAAGGTGTGGGCGAAGACATCGGCGCCTCGGAGTTGTTGATCTTTGGCAATCCCAAACTGGGCACACAGGCGATGCTGGATGACCGGACATCTGCATTGTTCCTGCCGATGAAAATCGCGGTGTTCGAAGACGAGACCGGCAAGACCATGATCGCCTACGAAGACCCGGCGGCGATGTTGGGCAAGCTGGGTGGGGTGGCTGACGATGCCGCTTACGTCCAGACCATGACCGGCGCGTTGGGCAAGTTTACCGATGGCGCTGCGCAATAAGCGCTAGCCCTTGAGGGCCGCGAGCGCTGAGGCGAGGTCAATGGCCCCATCGTAGAGCGCGCGGCCCGAGATGGCGCCTGAGATCACGCCTGTCGCCTTGAGCGCCGTCAGATCATCCAGTGACGACACCCCGCCACTTGCGATGACGGGAATGTCTACTGCTTCGGCCAAGGCCTGCGTGGCGGGGATGTTTGGCCCCCCCATGGCTCCATCGCGGTTGATGTCGGTGTAGATGATCGCGGCCACGCCTGCATCCTCGAAGGATTTGGCGAGGTCAGTGGCATCCACATCTGTTTCGGTCGCCCAGCCTTTGGTCGCGACCCTGCCGTTCCGCGCGTCGATGCCCACGGCGACATGACCGGGAAAGGCTTTGGCCGCCTCGCGCACGAGATCGGGGTTTTCGACCGCCACGGTGCCAAGGATGACCCGCTGCAGGCCCTTGGACAGCCACATTTCGATTGTCGCCATGTCCCGGATGCCGCCGCCAAGCTGTGCAGGCACGTCACAGGATTTCAGGATCGCCGCGACCGGGGCCGCGTTGACCGGCTCACCTGCAAAGGCGCCGTTGAGATCGACAAGGTGCAGCCATTCGCATCCAGCCTCTACAAAGGCGCGCGCCTGTGCCGCCGGGTCGTCGTTGAACACGGTGGCCTTGTCCATGTCCCCATGTACGAGGCGCACGGCCTGGCCGTCCTTAAGGTCGATGGCGGGGTACAGGATCATGTTGTCAGGCCTTTCACTGTCTGTTCGCGTCCTTGCACCTATCGTCAAGATTCGCAACGCGACCCAAGGTCATTCTTGCCATATCGCTTCCCGATGGATCAGAGTTCCGGCCATTACGGAGGAGACACTCATGAAACACCTGATTGCAGCCGCATGTGTGGCGATCGCCAGCGCGGGAGCCGCAATGGCCGATCCTGTGCTGGGCACTTGGAAAACTGAAGTTGACGATGGGGCTTATGCGCATATCGCGATGAGCAAGTGCGGCGCAAAGATTTGCGGCACAATTGCCAAGGCCTTTGACGCCAGTGGCCCCATTGCGTCCGAGAATGTCGGTAAGCAGCTTGTTTGGGATATGGAGCCGCAGGGCGGCGGGAGCTATGCTTCGGGCAAGATCTGGCAGCCGTCGACCGGAAAGGTCTTCAAGTCAAAGATGGCTTTGAGCGGCAACAGCCTGAACGTGTCGGGCTGTGTCGGTCCGTTCTGTAAAAAGCAGACATGGTCGCGCGTGAACTGATACCATAGGCGTCTTTTGGCCCATGCCCCGTGCCCTTTGGCACGGGGTTTTTCATACCCGATCCCCCGGTTTGGTCCTAGTCCGTACGCGCGGAACCCGGACCGACCAAGACGCCCATCGGGGTTCATCGCGTTCTGTGGTACAATGCCGTGTATCATGACACGTCTGTTGGCTAAATTTGTCATGCCCGCCGCAGCCCTGTGGCTGGGCATTCTTCCCGCTCCGGTGGCATCGGGACCGGAGGGCGTGTGGCTGACCCCGCCCGACCGCAAGGGCCAGACTGCGCATGTGGATGCCAAGAAATGCGGCGTCGCCTATTGCGGGACAATCGTTACAGTCTTTGCCCCGTCTGGCGAACCCATCAGTGCGGCCACAATCGGTCAGCGCGTGTTCTGGGACATGATCGGGTCCAGCAACGTCTATGAGGGCCGCGCTTTCGTGCCAGCGCACAATCGCAACTACAACGCCAGGATGCGGGTCAATGGCAATCGGATGACGGTGTCGGGTTGTCTGGGCCTCGTTTGCCAGAGTCAGATCTGGCTGCGTGTGCGCTGAACGGCAATTCTCTCTAAAGGCTTCGCCTGCACACGACGTGATGTATTGCGCCCGCTTTTCGCGAATGTGGTGTCCGCCCAGCGGGAACTGATGAAAACAGAAAAGCGGCTAGAGCCGGGATGAGATGATGCCGGTGTTGAACCCGCCCATCCGCAACTCACCGAACAGACGCTGATACTCAATCTTGGGGCAACGGTTCTGAATGACCGTCAGGTCCGCCGCACGCGCCTTGGCCGTGGCTTCGGCATGCTCCACGCCAATCTGCATCCAGATCGTTTTCAGGGTTGGAATGCGGGCCATGGCCGTATCCACGATCTCGGGCACCGCTTCGGATCGGCGGAAGATATCGACCATGTCGACGGGGTCATCGAACGAATCGAAATCAGGGACGATCTGGCGTCCAAACAGCGTTTCACCCGCGTAGACGGGGTTCACGGGGATCACGGTGAACCCTTTGAGCGCGAGATACCGCGCCACATAGTAGCTGGGCCGCACCGGGTTGGTGGACACGCCCACGACTGCGACAACCTTGGTTGCCGTCAGGACCTGTTTCAGATGCGCATCGGTATAGGTTTCGGACATGATTTCCCCCTGTCCGGTCACGTTCCCAAAAAAACGCCCCGATCGCAAAGCGAAAGGGGCGCGGAGGTGCGGAACGAGGGACAGTGAAATAACCTACAGGAGTTCCAAACCTGTGGTTCACCTTTAAAGATATGATCGCTCACGTCTTGCAAAAGACCCTCTCGCAAATCTGTGAACGAAAACTTAAAGATCGGATTTGGCCGGCCAGCCGCAGCGCAGCGCTCAGTCAAAAATGTCTTCAATGATATCAAACGCATCGTCGAAAATATCCGCCCAACGCGACTTGCGCTTCTTGTACTTTTTCTTGCTGGGTTTCGGCCTGTTTTTTTGGCGAATGGCCGAGGGTCGCACGGTTTCGCGGTCACCTGATCGCTTTCTGGGCAACATCTTCAGGTCGTGCAGCGGGGCACCGCAATTGGAACATGCCAGTTCGTGGCGCTCGCGCCCTGTCAGAACAAGGGCGGCACGGGTGCCGCAATAGCAGCAGGTGGCGATCTTCGTGGGGTGGGCGATGGTCGCCTCCTATGCGTGGTCCTTGGAGGCATATAGGGCAATCGCAGCCGCATTTGAGACATTGAGCGAGCCAAACCCACCTGCCGCGTCGATTTTCACCAGCGCATCACAGGTTTCGCGGGTTTTCTGGCGCAGGCCGGGCCCTTCGGCGCCAAGGACCAGCGCGACGGCACGATCCTTTTGACCATTCAGGGTAGTCTCAATCGTCGCCTCGGCTTCGCCGTCGAGGCCCAGCACCATGTAGCCCATGCCCTGCAACTCAACGATGGCGTCCGCCAGATTGCGCACCCGCACGTAGGGTTGGCGTTCCAACGCACCGGAGGCTGTTTTGGCCAGCGCACCGGTCTCGGGTGCCGCGTGATGGCGCGTGCCGATGACGGCGGACGCCCCCAACACCTCGGCCGAGCGCAGAATCGCCCCCACATTGTGCGGGTCCGTCACCCGGTCGAGCAGGATCAGACGCGGTGCTTCGGCCCCGATGGCCACATCCGCAAGGCTGCCCCAGTCGAGCGGCTTGACCTCAAGCGCTGCGCCTTGGTGGACCGAGCCGGGATCAATGGGCGGCTTGAACTTGCGCGGATCAATGATGTCCGGGGTGATCCCCGCGGTCAGAATGGCGTCTTCCAGTTTGTTGTGAGCATTCAGCGTCACCATGAGGCGCAGTTTTTCGCGCTTTGAGTTCAGCAGCGCGTCGCGCACCGCGTGCAAACCGAACAGCCAGACGGTTGCTGCCGCGTCCGCCTTTTTCGCCTGTTCCTTTTCGACGACCCATTTGGGTTTTTTCATCTTTGCACCTTTGGCCCTTGGGGTCTGATTTTGTGCCTTGACCCTTGATATACGTCCCGGTAATCACGCGCTCACGCCACCGGGGTTCAGGCCCTAATGGCGTAGTGGGCGACAGGCCGCAAGGTGTGGCAGGGGACTGTAACTCCCTCGCGGAGACGCACGCCTGGTTCGATTCCAGGGTCGCCCACCACTATAAACTCAGACACTTAAGCACCCTTATGCATGCCCAAGGCTGCCCTCTGACTTGACGGTTTACAAATCGTTTACAGGTCGAATAGGCGCAACCCCTCACTCCTCAGATGCTCTCAGACAGAGCAAAGATGAGCCGTTTGTTGCAGCTCAAGCCGAACCCCGCTTTGAAGATCAGCAGACCGTTTCTGCATGTTTCCTACCGGTCTTCGAAGCGTTGACTAAGCAACAAACCCTCAGACTGGAACGCCTATTCGAGAAAAGTTATAGGTGTTGTAGAGTGTGATCAGGACAAAGAGTATGCTGACGCCAGTCATCATTGCTGCAAGATGGCGCCACCTCAGGCCAAACCAAGTCTTATCATTGAGGCTGAAACGAGCTGGAACGCCGGTGACTTCCTCAACTCGCTCAAGTTGCTTGGTCTTTAGAAGCAGTGCGACCCGCAGTCCGTTTAACAACAGCGCTGCTAAGAAAACATAGAACGACAAGCTCACCTCAGCCGCGGTCCTCCAAGCTTCTCCTCCCGAGTACACATATCGGACGAATGCTTGCCAAAGCGGCACCTTTGTCACTTTGATATCCACTGCCAGATTGGCTTCGTACCAGCGTTGCAGTAGAAACCACAGATAGGGGAAACAGAACACAAACAGTGACAGAGTATGCAAAGTTCCAAAAAAGCCAGAGTAGCTTTGCCTTAGATCTGCAGTATCGTCGGAAATACTCATCGACATTCGCGCTCCGACGGTTAAACCTCCGAAGTTGTCCATCGTGTCCAAGTCGATACGCGAAATTACACAACCTTGCACCTTTGAGTTTTCCAGAGACGTGCCTTGATCAAAAGTCGCACCTGTAAAATTGGCATCGATAAGTGACGTCTTGTGAAACCTTGCGCCTGAGATGTCAGCCGATTGGAATCTTGCGAGATGAAGCTTGGATTCTTCAAACTTGACACCAGCTAGCCTCGCTCCCCAAAAGTTGGATGTTGATCGGATTGTAAACCTTAAGAAACTCGATCTGTGATTGATGTGTGAACCCGAAAAGTCTGCACGGCCGCAGCTTAAATAGGAGATATCTATCCCCTGGCTAAAAATTGCCTTTTTTAAGCTAATTGACGCAACATTTGAATAGTTGATCACAACCGAATTCGAAAATGAGGTGTCATCCAAAACTAATGGACTCATTTTCTTTGGCGTCGAAAAGGTACAATGACTGAAAGTGAGCGCCTGGTTCACTGTACCTTGCTGTGTTTTTATCCCACTTTGGAACCCACATTGTTGGAAAGTCCAGTGGTGACGAGATTCCAGCGACGGCAACTCTATTTCTCCTGCAAAACGGCAATTTCTGAATGTTACGTCACCAGGGAAACCGTATGCACCAAGAACAAAGTCCGCAGCGAATGAAAAATTTTCAAATTCCACTCGAGCATCCCGCTTCCACTTTTGGTACGATGTGTTTGATGTCGCAGGGCGAGAGTGTGTCATATCGCCAGCCCAACGAATCCAAGCCTCCCTGCCCTTTAGAAACAAATCTGATGTCTCTTTCTTATCCAAATCCCCGCCCTCGAATTAGCTGTTTTGCATAACAGTATCCTTAGTAAAATCCACCCAAACTGAACAAGAGTTGCATTCAAATGTGCCAACACAAATTCATCTCTATACTTTTGATATAGACTGGCGCTGTTTGTGCGCTTGCAGTTTCAAAAGCATTTCGGGTGCCTCACCTGCCGGAGACGCACGCCTGGTTCGATTCCAAGGTCGCCCACCATTCAAACCCTAAGCCGCCCGCTATGACCCAGACACGCGCGGCACGAGCGCCTTGACCAGGTCCTTCATGTCGAGCTGACCGACAACCTCGCCTCCATCCGTCACTTTGTAGACGTGGTTGGTATCCCCACCCGTCAGCGCGATCATATCTTCGAGGTTGCGGGAGGCCTCGACCTCTCCGTCGAAGTTGTCGCTTTGGATGGGTTTCATCACCGACCGGACACGCAGCACGCGGGCGCGGTTGATGTCGCTGACGAAGTCTTCGATGTAAGGGTCTGAGGGCGCAAGCAAAATGCCCTGCGGTTCGCCCTGTTGCACCACCGCGCCGTCCTTGAGGATCACGAGGTGGTCGGCCAGTTTCAGCGCCTCATCCAGATCGTGGGTGATGAAGACGATGGTCTTGTGCAGTTCCTTTTGCAGTTCAAGCAGCAGGTTCTGCATGTCGGTGCGGATCAGCGGGTCAAGGGCCGAGAACGCCTCGTCCATCAGCATGATATCGGTGTTGGCGGTGAGCGCACGGGCGATGCCAACCCGTTGCTGCATCCCACCCGACAGTTGCGCGGGATAGCGATCTTCGAACCCTTCAAGCCCCACGCGTGCCAGCCATTTGCGCCCTTCGGCATCGCAGGTCGCCTTGTCCGCCCCCTGCACACTCAGCGGCAGTTGCGCGTTTTCCAGCACGGTCTTGTGCGGCAGCAGCGCGAATTTCTGAAACACCATCGACATCTGTTTCTGCCGCAGGGTCCGCAGGGCCGCCTGCCCCATCTTCATCACGTCCTGCCCATCGACGAGGATTTCGCCCGCCGATGGGTCAATCAGACGATTGAGGTGCCGGATCAGGGTGGACTTGCCAGAGCCAGACAAGCCCATGATGACCGTGATCTCACCCGGCTGCATATCCACGTTGATGTCCCGCAGACCCAGCACATGTTTGTGCTTTTCCAGCAAGGTTGTCTTGTCCATACCCGCTTGGACATGGGGCACCATCGCCGTGTCATCGGGCCCAAAGATCTTGTACAGTCCGCGCAGGGACACTTTTGCAGTCATGTCAGCGTTCCTTGCGTCCGGTGTCGACACGGGCGAGCGCGGCCTTGGACACGCGATCAAGGATCACGGCCAGCAGCACGATGCCCAAGCCCGCGACAATACCCACGCCCAGTTCGAGGTTGCGGATGCCCCGCAGGACCAGCACACCGAGGCCAGGGGCCGAGACAAGCGAGGCAATCACCACCATCGCAAGGCTCATCATGATCGTCTGGTTCACGCCCGCCATGATGTTGGGCAGCGCCAATGGCAGCTCAACCCGGCTGAGTTTTTGCCATGCGGTCAGGCCAAAGGCGTTGGCAGCCTCGATCACGTCGCGGTCCACCAAGCGGATGCCAAGATCAGTCAGGCGGATGACCGGCACGATGGCGTAGAGTATGATGGCGATGCCGTAGAGCTTTGATTCCGTGACGGAAAACAGGAAGATTAGCGGGATCAGGTAGACGAAGGTGGGCAGTGTTTGCAGCAGGTCGAGGATGGGCACGATGGTGCGCTGCGCCGTGTCCGATTTGGACATGCCGATGCCGATGGGCACGCCAAGCAGGACAGAAAGCCCGGTACAGACGAACACGATGGCGAGGGTCTGCATCGCGACCTCGTAGTGGTCGATGAAGCCGAAAAACAGCAGGACGAGGGCCACGAAAGCGGTCACGGATTTCGAGCGGCTGACCAGCCATGTGATCAGCAACAGCGCGGGAATCATCACCCACCAGGGTGCGGATTGGAACACCCAAAGCGTGCCGTCGAGCATCCAGCTCAGCGGCTGCGTGATGGGGTCGAGGACGAATTTCAGCTCGGACCGGATCGACAGGAACCCCCGCTCGATACCGGCCGTCAAGTCGCGGGTCTGGCCGATGCGCCCGCAGGCCTCGTGCAGCACGTCGAGGGATGGAAACGGCAAACCACCCTCCTCTGCCACTGCGCCGCCGCCGCCACTCTGGGCCAGAAGTTGCGCCATGGACATGGGCGCATCTTCCTTGCCCACGTCGCACCAATCCCGCAGGCCAAGGCCGTCGAAGATGCCATCATAGGCTGCCATGTCGTTCCCCAGTTTCTTGATCTTGCGCCCAAAAGGGGGCGAAGGTTGCGCCGAGGCGAACCCCGGCGCCTTAGCTTATTGCAGCAAAGCCGACAGGTTGCCGCGCGCCTCGTCGTTCAGCCAACCACCCCAGACATCCTTGTAGGTCGTCAAGAAGTACACGGCGGCCTCTTCGTTCGAGGCTTCGTTGGCTTCCTGCCACGCCAGCACCTCGCCCATCTGGGCGTTCGTGAAGGTGACATTGCCCATCAGCGCCGCAGCGTCGGGTTCACGGTCAACAAAGGCTTGCGTCGCGGCCGTCACCACGTTGGACACCGGATAGGCGGACAGGCCGGGTGTGGCGCAGTCTTCCAGACCGTTGCAAGTGTGTGTTTCAGCGTCATAGGCGGGCATTTCCACCTGCACCATCGGATATTTGCCAAGCACGGATGTGGGTGCCCAGTAGTAGCCGAACCAAGGTTCTTTGGCTTCGTAGGCTGCCGCAATTGCGGTGGCGAGCGTTTCGCCCGAGCCGTGCTGGAAGCGTTCGACGCCCGAGTCCGCCAGCCCGGCGGCCTTGAAGTTGTTGTGGTTGGTGACGTCGCAACCCCAGCCCGACGGACAATCGTGGAAACGGCCACCGACCAGCTGCGGGTTGGCCTTGATGCCGTCCAGCGTTTTCAGCTCGGGATGCGCTTCGGCCAGGTAGTCCGGGATCCACCACGCCTCGACGCCGCCATCGGACAGGACCTTGGACAGCTCGACCAGTTTCCCCTCGCCGCGCAAGTCTTCGTAGACCTCGGTATAGCTGGTCCACAGCTCGGTCAGGATGTCGGGTTCACCCGTTTCTGCCACGGATGCCATGGCAGGCACGGTGGTCGTGGGCACTACGGTGACGGAACAGCCATAGCCCTGCTCAAGCAGGAACTTGGCGACATTGGTGACCACAGCAGCCGAGGCCCAGTCCATTTCCGTGATCGACACTTCGCCACACTCGGCGGCGGCGATGGATGCGGCAGAGGTGCCCAACATCAAAGTTGCGGCAAATGCGAGTTTTTTCATAAGTTTGCTCCCTGTTCTGGCGGTATTTTCGCAGAAGATGGGCCAAGTGATAGACCCAAACCGGCACGGACTTACAGTCCAAACCCGCCTACGCGATGAATTTGGGCGCGGTGGTCCGCGCACTATGATCACAATTTCGCTCTGTCCGGCAAAAGCGGCAGTTTGCGCTTGGGGCAAACGGGATCAGCTTGTTAGGGTCAGTGCGGAACGACAGAACTGACGCAAGGACGACACCCCATGGACGTGGCACAGGCCCTCGTGATGGCGATGCAAACATGGGGGATGATCGGCGCACTTGTTGCCGCCGTGTTCCTGACCATCGGGATCGACCGAATTGATGAAGATGCGCGCGGGGCCTATGTTTTCCGCCCGCTCCTGATCCCCGGTGTGCTGCTGATCTGGCCCATTGTCCTGTGGCGTTGGTGGCAGATTGAAACCGAACGTGCCGCATGGGCCAACCGCTATCGCCCGGTGCGTGCCTCCTATGGTCTGGCGATCATCGCCATGAGCATCGGCATCTTGGTCATTGTCATTGCTGGCCTGAGCGTGCGCCAGACCTGGCCCGCTGACATTGCCCCAGTGCAATTGACCGAAGGGGCAAGCCAATGAGCGTCAAGTATATCCCCGTTCAGTGGAACCCCAACAAGTGGGTCTATGACGCCGTGATGCTGGCGGGTGTCGCCGCGTTTCTTTGGGTGTTTCTGTACCTCACGCCCGGCGCGCTCAGCCACGAGTGGCCGATCAACCCGCAGATCCACAATGCCCGCGCCTTTGGCGCTTGCGCCTTTGTCATGTTGACCGTGATCCTGTGCATCGGGCCTGCCGCGCGGCTGGACAAGCGGTTTCTGCCTCTGCTCTACAATCGCCGGCATTTCGGGGTGATGACAGCCTTCGTGGCGTTGACGCACGCGGGCTACATCCTGAACTGGTATTTCGCTTTTTCCAGTTCCGACAAATACGTAGGCCTGCTCTATGCCAATTCCAGCTTTGGCCAGATCGCGGGCTTTCCTTTTGAAATATTTGGCATATTTGCGCTGGTCTGCCTGCTGATCCTTGCTGCGACATCCCACGACTTCTGGCTCAAGTTCCTGACGCCGCCGGTGTGGAAACGGCTGCACTACCTGATCTATGCGGCCTATTTTTCGGTCGCGGCGCATGTGTCCCTGGGCATTTTGCAGGATCAGCAGAACCATGTGTTCACGGTGCTGTTCCTCTTGGGTGCAGGGGCTGTCATCGTCCTGCATCTGGCAGCATGGATGCAGGAACGGTCGGAGGCAGCGGCCAAGGATGGTGCGTGGGCCGAGGTGGCGCACGTCGGCGACTTCCAAGAAGGCTATGCCAAGATCGCCAAGCTTGCGACCGGCGACCGTGTTGCCGTCTACCTGATGGAGGGCAAGCTGAGCGCCATTTCCAACGCCTGTGCCCACCAGAACGGGCCGCTGGGCGAGGGCAAGATCATCGATTGTCTGGTCACATGCCCCTGGCATGGCTTCCAATACGACGTGCGCAATGGACGCTCGCCCGCACCGTTCACCGAAAAGGTGCCCACCTACCGCATCCGCGTGATGGGGGACATGGTCGAGGTGCACCCGGACGCCAATCCCCCCGGCACATATGTGGAACCGGTTGCCCTGCCCGAACCCGAGCCGGACCTGCCCGAGGAAGGAGCCACGACATGAGCGAGAAGCCATTTTTCGTCGGCTACCTGCCCGCCCCCGGCCCCTTGAGGACATTCCTGCTGACGGCCTGCATCCTGTTGATTTCGGGCCTCGCAGGTGCGGGTTTCCTGATGGGTGCCGCACAGGACGACCCCGGCCCCGGTGCCTTCCGCTTCGACTATGGTCGCCAGACCGTCACCGGCGTGGTCGAGATGACGCCCTATCCCGTCATCCACGTGACCGAGGGCAATGATCGGATCAAGCCCGGCGACAGTTTCATGATGACAGCGGGCGGCAAATCCGGTGTCGACGGCCGCGCCATGCCCCTCAACGGCCAACTTGCGCAGGTGTCCGGCATCGTGCTGGAACGCGGTGATCTTTACATGATGCAGTTGCGCGGCGGTCGAAACGGAATACAAGCGGCCGAGGGCGATGCCCCGGACATCACGCCCGAACCGCAGGGCCGCTGGAAACTGGCGGGCGAGATTTGCGACGGCAAGTGCCTTGCAGGCGCCATGCGCCCGGGGCGCGGGCTGGCGCACAAGGCCTGTGCCAACCTGTGCCTGCTGGGCGACGTGCCACCCATTTTCGTATCCACCCAGCCTGTGCTGGGCGAAGAGTTCCTCCTCGTTGTCGGCCCCGATGGCACGCGCCTGCCGCGCGAAGCCTATGACCACGTGGCCCAATTCATCACTGCCGAGGGCGAGATCACCAAGCACGGTGATCTGCTGATCTGGGAAATCGACGTGGACACGATCGAGGTGACAGAATGAAGCGCATCGTCTGGCTGATCATCGCGGCAGTAACGGCGGCGATCCTGTTCTATGTCTCCCGGTTCTGGTACCTGCGCCTTTGGCCGCGTGACGGGCTGTTTGGCGTGGATGCGCTGCGCCCCCAAGGCGGGCTGGTCGGTCAATGGCTGCGCGGTACGGATTTCGCCCCGTTCGAGCTGCTGATCTGGGCCGTCGGCGCCTTTGTGATCCTGACCGGCCTGCAAAAACTCTACGATCTTTTGAATCCGCCCCCAGAATGACCGGATCTGGGGCTTTTGCCGTTCCCGTCTGCCGCGTATAGTGCTGACAAAATAGCGAAAACGCATATCGACAGGCACATGGCACGCAAACCCAAGACATCGGCACCGCCCACGTTCAACATTGCCCTTGTAGGCCAATCCGGGCGGCTTGGTTACGAGGCGCTGTTGTTTGTTGCCTCTTTGCGCGCCAAAAGCCCTGACTTCACGGGACGCGTGCTGATAGCCGAACCTCAGCCGGGGCCACTATGGCCCAAAGACCCTCGTATGACGGGCGATGTGCGCGAGGCTTTGCAAGCGCTCGGCGCAGAAATTGTCAGCTTTCAGAACCAGCATTTCGGCGCACACTACCCCTATGGCAACAAGATCGAGATGCTGACGGCTTTGCCAGAAGGCGAGCCGTTTGTATTCTTCGACAGCGACACGCTCGTTACAGGCGACCTGACCACCGTGCCATTCGATTTCGATTACCCGTCTGCGTCACTCAGGCGAGAAGGCACGTGGCCGCAGATCGAGCTTTATGGCCCCGGTTACGCCGAGATCTGGAAATCCCTCTATGACCAGTTCGGTCTGGATTTCGAATCCAGCCTCGATACCACCGAACCTGACGAGTATTGGAAGCGCTACCTGTACTTCAACGCGGGCTTCTTCTTTGGCGCTTGCCCGCATGCCTTTGGCTCCCGCTTTCTGAACTATGCACTGGCGATCCGCGACACGCCACCGGCGCCGCTGGTCTGTCAGCCGCTTGATCCTTGGCTTGACCAGGTGGCCCTGCCTCTCGTAATCCACAGCTTTGGCGGCGGACGTGACAGCGCCGTGCATGGCCTGCTGGACGGCAGCGTCACCTGCCACTACCGCATCTTTCCCCTTCTTTACGCGCGCGAAAGCCAAAGCGTGATCGACACCCTCGAGGAAGTCACGGCCCCAAACAAGATCAAGAAAGTCCTCAAAGGCTACGATCCGATCAAGCGGATGGTCTTTCAGGGGCGCGGTGCCAAGGTCCGTGCCTTGTTCGATCAGAACGACATGCCACGGCGCGAACAGGCCATTCGCAATCGGATCAAATCCAACGGGTTCTGGATGCGCTGACCGGTTACGCTGCGTCAAAAACTTTGCGCGCGGCAATTTTGAGACAAATTGCGCCATTTTCCCCCTTACATACGTACGCGGGGATATTAATTGCTCAGTCAATAAAAATTGATCCCCACATTCGGATGGCTGAGATGACGCAATCCCTTACACGTTTTTTGACGACACTTTCGCACGCATTCTGCAATGATCGGTTGGACCTGCTGACCGATCACTTCACCTACCCGCTGCCACTTTATACACGGGGCGAGTTGCTGGTTTTTGGCTCATCCGGTGTGCTGATGGAAGCCCTCGAGCTGTATCGAAACGTGGCCCGCAAATCCCGCATTGCCCAAATCACGCCGCGGGTGGTCGCCACGGGTATCCCGAACAAGGGGTATTCCCAGGTCTGGACGGAATGGGATCACTTCGATGAGGCGGGCACCCTGAAATGCACCAGCCAGGTGCGCTATGCGGTATTTCAGGACAGGATGGCCCTGCATCCCAAGATCGAGATGATCGACTACACCTCCATCGGGTTCCCAGAGGTCTGCGCGTCGCTACCCCTGATGCAGACCGCCTAAGGGAACGCGAACGCGCCTGCCCTTGCCCACATCCGTTGCATTGCCTAACCATGCAGGCAATGCAAATGACCCGGCGGTCCCCGCCGGAGGTGGGAGAGAAATATGACCGACGGCCCCAAATACGGCTTTGACACCCTTCAAATTCATGCGGGCGCGCGGCCCGACCCGGCAACGGGTGCGCGGCAAACACCGATCTATCAATCGACCGCCTTTGTCTTTCGCGACGCAGAACACGCCGCCGCCCTCTTCAACCTGCAAGAGGTTGGCTACATCTACTCTCGCCTAACCAACCCCACCGTTGCCGTTCTGCAGGAACGGATTGCAACGCTCGAGGGCGGTGCAGGTGCTGTCTGCTGTTCGTCCGGTCACGCGGCACAGATCATGGCGCTGTTCCCGCTGATGGCCCCCGGCCTGAACGTGGTCGTATCCACCCGGCTCTATGGCGGGACCATCACGCAGTTCGGCCAGACCATCAAGCGCTTCGGGTGGGAAGCCACCTTTGTCGACTTCGACGATCTGGACGCCGTCAAGGCCGCCATCAATGACAAGACCCGCGCCGTGTTCTGCGAGGCCATCGCCAACCCCGGCGGCTACATCACCGACCTCGACGCCATTTCAGCTATTGCCGATGCGGCTGAAATCCCGCTGGTCGTCGACAACACATCGGCCACGCCATACCTGTGCCGCCCCATCGAACATGGCGCAACGCTGGTCGTGCACTCGACAACCAAGTACCTGACCGGCAACGGCACTGTCACAGGTGGGTGCGTTGTGGACAGCGGCACCTTCGACTGGTCCGCCAATGACAAGTTCCCGTCGCTCAGCCAGCCCGAACCTGCCTATCACGGCCTGAAGTTCCACGAGACATTTGGTCCGCTGGCCTTCACCTTCCACGGCATTGCCATCGGCTTGCGCGATCTGGGCATGACGATGAACCCCCAGGCAGCGCACTACACCCTGATGGGCACCGAAACACTGTCACTGCGCATGGACCGGCACGTCGAGAATGCGGTCAAGATTGCGGAATGGCTCGAAAAAGATGACCGTGTCGATTACGTCACCTACGCGGGCCTCAAATCCTCACCCTATTTTGACCGGGTGAAAAAGATCTGCCCGCGCGGCGCGGGTGGTCTATTCACCTTTGCGGTCAAGGGCGGCTACGACGCCTGCGTGAAACTGGTGAACGCGCTGGAAATCTTCAGCCACGTGGCGAACCTTGGCGATGCAAGGTCGCTGATCATCCACTCGGCCTCGACCACGCACCGCCAGCTTACGACCGAACAGCAACGCGCCGCAGGGGCCGCGCCCGAAGTGGTGCGGGTCTCTATCGGGATCGAGGATGCAGACGACCTGATCGCGGACCTGGATCAGGCCCTGTCCAAAGCCGTTAGCTGATCCGGAAAACTCAGGGGTGCAGCGGTTCACGCTGCGCCCCTTCTCTGTTTAAGGAAAATCCCGGGGGAGGCTGAAGGCCGGGGGCAGAGCCCCCTGAAAAATGTCGTCGCGCGCAGCGCGCCCTTTGGATCAAGGCTCGAGCGAAAAGCTCATCGACACACGCGCCGTCACGGCCAATTCGCCCGCTGCAATAGGCACATCGGCAGACCGCGCGGCTGCAAACATCTCGGGTCGCGCCGTTTGCCCCCCTTCGCTCAGGCTCAGCACAGGGCCAAGGGTCACACCGGCGGCCTCACTCAATTGCGCCGCCTTCTCCATCGCATCCCGGACGGCAGCAGCCCGCGCTTCGGCCTCGGCCGCACTTGGGTCCTGCAACTGGAATTGCAATCCGTTGAACGTATTGGCCCCAACCGCAAGCACCTGATCCAGTACACCGCCCAAACCATCCAGATCCCGCACGCGCACGGTCACCGCATTGCGCGCTTCAAAGCCGGTGATCTGGCGGTCGGTCGAGTCAAAGCCGCTCCAGACCGGATTAACGTTCAACTGCGACGTCTGGATGTCGCGCGCCTCGATCCCCTGTTCTGACAGCACTGCAATCAAGGCCGTCGCATCGGCACTGACTTTGGCCATCGCATCGCCTGCCGTTTTGTCGACATGCACAACGCCCAATGAAATCATGGCCATGTCGGGGGCAACGGCCACCCGACCTTCACCCGACACGGACAACACGGGTCCGTCATCCTGCGCGGCAACCGCGCCTGCCACCATCATCCAGATCGCGGCACTTACCAAAGTCAGTTTCATAGCAATCTCCAACGTTAATATTGTTCCAACATTTCCCGCGTGGGTCGCACATGCGCAAGCCGGTCACGCGGCTTTTTCTTTGCATGGGCAAAGACCTGCTTTATTCTTTGTGCAACCACCCCCAGTGTTCCGTTCGGAACGCACAGTTGTTATGGGCAAACTATGAAGCCTGAATTTGCGTTATCCTTGTCCTTTGACGGGATCCGACTGCTGCACCGCGCGGCAGGGGGATGGCGTGAAGTGGGTGCAGTGGATGTCGGCACCGACGACCTGACCGGAAGCCTTAAGGCCCTGCGCAAACAAGCCAACGAGGTTAAGAACAAACGGGTCCGTACAAAGCTGATTGTTCCGGACAATCAGATCAAATATCTGACAATCGAAACCGGAGACATCGATCCCGAAGCGCGGCGCGAAGCAGCGAGAGACGCGCTTGACGGTGCCACCCCCTACGCTGTTGATGCGCTCGCCTTCGACATCTCGATCGATGGGGACAAAACGCACATCGCTGCCGTTGCACGCGAAACCCTGTCCGAGGCCGAAGCGTTTGCTGTCGAGCACCGCTTTCACCCGGTCAGCTTTGTCGCGGCCCCCGAGGGCGACGGGTTTCTGGGCGAACCGTTCTTTGGTCAAACGGCGCATGCAGACAATGTTCTGGCCGAAGGTACAGAGGTCGAGCCAGACGGTATTCGCGTCGTGATCGTCTCGCACGAGCCAGAGCCAGAGCCAGAGCCAGAGCCAGAGCCAGAGCCAGAGCCAGAGCCAGAGCCAGAGCCAGAAATAGCTGCGTCGACGCAGGATGCAACCGCCGATGACAGCGCGCCTGAACCCGCGCAGACGGCCAAGGTCGACACACCCGCACCCGCCGCGAAAAGTGCGCCGGAACCTGAAGAAAAGGCCGCACCTGATGACCGCAAGATGTCCGCGGCTCACAACAGCGAAACGCCTCTTTCAAAAGACATCGACGGGGCAAAGGACGATGTGACATCGCCGCCGGACGTCGCGGTGGCCGACAAGCCTGACAAGACTGATCCACAGGTTCCCGCCGCAAAGAAACCAGAGGCCAAGCCGAAAGCCGCAGAAGAAAAAAACGTGAGCGAACAGCTTACGCTGCAGGCCAAGGATATTGTGCCCGAGACCGAAGAAGGTGAGGCTGCAAAAGCCCCGGCATCAAAGGGTGAAGCGGCGGATGAGGCATCCGCTCTGATGGGGTTCGCAACACGCCGCCGCGCGACGACAGACGGCGGGTCCGCCGCGCCTCTGGGTGGTGTCACCCGCGATGCGCCGGCACAGCGCCCCGCACCCCGGCTGAACGTTGCCAGCGCGGCAGCAGTCAAGACGCCTGCCCTCAACCCACAGCAGGCAGCAGCCAAAAGCTTGCGCGCAGCCCCGCCCATTGAAGATCTGCCACCCGAAACGCCACCGACACCACAAAAGGCGCCCGCAGAGAAAAGCGGCTTCCTGTCTCGGCGAAAGCCCAAACGGATACCGCCCGCCCCACCCTCGATCCAGCAAGCACCTGCGCAGGCTGCGCGTGTGGGATCACCTGCAGCGGCCGTAGCAGCGGTGACAGATGCCGAAGCACAGCGCATGACCGTCTTTGGCGCACGGGCAGATGCGCAAGTGGGGGGTAAACCGCGCTTTCTGGGCCTGATCCTGACGGTCATCCTGCTGGTCTTTCTCGCCGGTGTCGCGGCATGGGCCTCGGTCTTTCTCGACGACGGTCTGGCCAAGCTGTTTCCCAAACGCGAACGCACCCTTGCCTCGACCCTCCCCGCTGATGTTCAAGGGGCGTTGGCCGAGGATGTGGGCGCGACGGTTGATCTGAAACCTACGGAGCAGACAGGTGACGAGATGATTGTCGTGTCGCTGAACGAAGGGATCAGCGACGACGGTCTGACAGCCGAAGATGCCGCCGTTCTGGACGCGCTGCGGGATCGGCAACCCAATCCAACCGAGCAGGAAGAAATCGACAGTGCCGCGCTCGAAGCGCGTTATGCGGTCACTGGGATCTGGCCAAAGGCACCGGAAATTCCCCCGTCGCCCTCCGACCTGATCGTCCTCGAAGACCTCTATGTGACCGGCATCGACCCCATCAGCCCGGCACTGGATGCAATTGCCGTGCCTAGCACCCGGTCTTACCTGACCGACGCGGCCCTGCCCGAGATCACATCGCCTCCGCCACCGGGCACGCGCTTTGCGGTGGACGACAATGGGCGCATTGTCCCGACCGAGGACGGCGCACTCAGCCCCGATGGGTTTACGGTATTCTTGGGGTCACCCCCACTCAAACCACCCGCAGCCCGTCTGCAGCAGCAGGAAGCGCCGGAGACAAGCAGTGACACGCCGAACACCGCGGCGCTTGCACAGGTCCGCCCGCAGGCCCGTCCGACCGATTTGGTCGAACAGAACGAACGCGCGACGCTGGGCGGTCTGCTGCGATCCGAACTGGCCCTGCTGCGACCACGTCTGCGCCCTGCCGCCCCCCAAGACGCGGAACCGGTGCAGGACGTCGACACCACCGACCTTGCCGAAGGCGTCGTGACGGAACCGATCAGCGCGCTCGCCGTAGCACAGTCCATCCGGCCCGAGACGCGACCCAGGAACTTTGATCGCGTCGTTGCCCGCGCCAGCCGCACGGCCACCGCGTCAGCACCGCAACGTGTGGCCGCTGTGGCCCCCAGAACGGTCACGCCATCCATTCCCTCGTCCACATCGGTCACCCGCGAAGCAACCGTGCGCAACGCCATCAACCTCAGCCGTGTCAACCTGATCGGCGTCTATGGCACACCGTCTAACCGCCGCGCACTGGTCCGGTTGAAAAACGGTCGCTATCAAAAGGTCAAGGTGGGTGACCGCTTTGACGGCGGGCGCGTTTCGGCCATCGGCGACAGCGAATTGCGGTACCAGAAAGGCAACCGCAACCTCGTCCTGAAGATGCCAAAGGGCTAATCGGAAACCGATAGGGTTTCCGCGCTTTTGGTTTTTTCAGAAAACGATCGCGTGGCGCTAATCGGCCACCAATTCACCGCTGTTGATCTGCTCCTGCTCAATGCTCTCGAACAGCGCCTTGAAGTTCCCCTCGCCAAAGCCATCATCGCCCTTGCGCTGGATAAACTCGAAAAAGATCGGGCCAATGACCGTCTTGGAGAAGATCTGCAGCAGGATCCTGGTCTCGCCCCCGTCGACGACACCTTCGCCATCGATCAGGATGCCGTGTTTCTTCATCCGTTCAATCGGTTCTTCGTGGCCAACAACCCGATCCTTGGACAGATCGTAATAGGTGTCTGGCGGCCCCGGCATGAACTTCAACCCATGTGCGGCAATCGCATCGGTGCTGTCATAGATATCGTCTGACCCCACCGCGATGTGCTGAATACCTTCGCCCTTGTACTTTTTCAGATAGGCCACGATCTGCCCGGTCTCGCCCCGGTCTTCGTTGATCGGAATACGGATGCGCCCACAGGGCGAGGTCAGCGCACGGGACAACAGGCCAGTAAACTTGCCCTCGATGTCAAAGAACCGGATTTCCTTGAAGTTGAACAGGTCCCCATAAAACCGGAACCACTTATCCATGTTCCCCTTGTGCACATTGTGGGTCAGATGATCGAGGTAGAAGAACCCGACACCGCGCGGCTTGGACTGCGCCAGCCATTCATATTCGCCATTGTAGGGCGAGGTGTCATAGTACTGATCCACGAAATAGATCAGACTGCCGCCAATGCCGTAGATCGCGGGCACATCCAGCACCTTGCCATCCCCCTCATACGGTTTGGCCCCAAGCTGCACCGCCCGCTCAAAGGCATGCTGCGCATCCACAACACGCCAGCCCATCGACGGTGCGCAAGGCCCATGCTCCTCAACAAAGCGTGCCCCGAAACTATCCGCCTCGGCGTTCAGCACGTAAGTGATATCGCCCTGCTGCCACAGCTCAATGTTCTTGGTCTTGTGCTTGGCAACCTTCGCATACCCCATCCGGGCAAAGAGCGCGCGCAACTCTTCCGGCTCGGGATGGGCAAACTCGACAAACTCAAACCCGTCCGTGCCAGCGGGGTTGTCTGCAGAAATGGTCGATTTCGGTGCGTTGTGCGGGAACGGGCCCATGGAGGTGCCTCCTTGTTCAGGTTTGATGCAAATATGAGGCCTCGGGCGCGCGGTATCCGCGCATAATGCTGCATAGAACTTTCAATCCACGCGCCTTTCGCGCATCATGTGGGCAAAACCAGACGGAACCCCGCACATGCTTGATTCCATCGACACCCGTCTTCTCGCCGCCCTTCAGAAAAACGCGCATCTGACGGCGCAAGAGCTCAGCACCATGCTGCACCTGTCGGCCAGCCAGGTGGGGCGCAGACGTCAGCGTCTCGAGGCTGAGGGCTACATCGAAAGCTACGTCGCGCGTCTGGATGCAAAACGGCTCGGTTTGAACGTTCAGGGATTTGTGCAGGTGCAACTGTCCGTGCACGGGCCAGAGCATGCCGCCAGCTTCGCACGTCTGATCGACACGCAGCCCGAGGTGACAAGCGCGTGGACCATGACGGGTGAGGCCGATTACCTGCTGCGGGTCTACTGTTCCGACCTGACGGCGCTGAACACATTGATCCACGATGTGCTTCTGCCCCATCCCGCCGTCGCACGCGTGCACAGTCAGATCGTGATGGATCAGCTCAAACGCGACGGACCACTGCCAACCTGACCCCGCAAGGACCACGGCGGTGCCCCCGTCTGCTATGTCCGCGCAAGGCCAGAGCCAAGATCATACCCGGGCGCATAAGAACGATTTCGCCTATTACCGCCGCGCATCCGCGGCACCCCAAAGCCAATTCAAGCCAAGTTGTTCCCCTCGCCTTGTATTTCCCGAACGCCGAGGCATCTTGAGAACAGACCGAAACGTACAGGGTCCATCATGGAAAGTTTTCTCTACCAAGCTTCGATCTACCTGGCCGCCGCGGTGATTGCAGTGCCGCTGGCGTCGCGCTTGGGGCTGGGGTCCGTTCTGGGCTATCTGGCGGCTGGTATCGCCATCGGTCCCGTTCTGGGACTGGTCGGGGCCGAAACCGAAGATCTTCAGCATTTCGCAGAATTCGGCGTGGTCGTGATGCTGTTCCTGATCGGTCTGGAATTGGAACCCAGGGCGCTCTGGGACATGCGGCACAAGCTGCTGGGCCTGGGCGGGCTTCAGATCGTTCTGTCCGCCCTGGCACTGATGGGCGTCGCCATGGCCTACAACCAGCCATGGGGTATTGCGCTTGCCATCGGTTTGACCCTGTCACTGTCTTCGACCGCCATCGTCCTGCAAACCCTGTCTGAAAAGGGGTTGATGCAGACCAGCGGCGGGCGATCCGTGTTCTCGGTCCTACTCACACAAGACATTGCGGTGATCCCGATCCTGGCCTTCCTGCCCCTGCTTGTGGTGACCCTGCCGGTACAGATCACCGGGGACGGCTCCATCACCCGCGCGGTTGGCGAAGACCATGGCGACCACGGTCATGGTGCCACGATGAGCCTCGTTGAAGGCCTGCCCGCCTGGGGTGTCACGCTGGTGACAATCGGTGCCGTCATTGCCGTGATCCTCGCCGGTGTCTTCCTCACCCGGCCCGTGTTCCGGTTCATCCACGCGGCCCACCTGCGCGAGATGTACACGGCCCTTGCCCTCCTGATCGTCGTGTCGATCAGCTTCCTGATGATGCTTGTCGGCCTGTCCCCCGCACTGGGGGCCTTCCTCGCCGGTGTGGTGCTGGCCAGCTCGGAATTCAGACACGAGCTTGAATCCGACCTTGAACCCTTCAAGGGGCTGTTGCTGGGGCTGTTCTTCATCACGGTCGGCGCGGGCATCAACTTCGACCTGCTGTTCCGCGATTGGCCCGCGCTCCTTTCGATGGCGATCCTCGTGATCGGGATCAAGGGCGTCCTGCTCTACCTTTTGGCCGTTTCGTTCAAGATCCGGGGACGCGACCGTTGGCTCTTTACCCTGGGCCTCGCCCAAGCGGGCGAGTTTGGCTTTGTCCTCGTGGCCTTCTCGGTCGGTCAAGGCGTGATCCCGCAAGGCGTGGCTGAAACACTTCTGCTCGTCATCGCGCTGACCATGCTGATCACCCCCCTGCTCTTCATCCTCTACGAGCTGCAATCACGCCGCATCGCCAAGCGCGGGGTCGAAATCGAAGCCGACGAGATTGACGAAGACGGCCCCGTGATCATTGCGGGCATTGGCCGGTTCGGGCAGATCGTGAACCGCCTGCTGCAAGGCTCCGGGTTCAAGACGGTTGTTCTGGACCACGATATGGAAACCATCGCCCTGATGCGCCGGTTCGGGTTCAAAGGGTTTCTGGGCGATCCCAGCCGCCCCGATATCCTGCACGCCGCCGGCCTCGACAGCGCACACATTCTGGTCGTCGCGCTGGATGACAAGGATGCGTCCACCCGGCTCGTCGCCTATGCTCGCAAGACACGGCCCGATATTCACATCATCGCACGAGCCTATGACCGGGTGCACGTTTACCGGCTCTATCAGGCAGGCGCGAACGACATCGTCCGCGAGATGTTCGACGGCTCGCTGCGCGCCGGACGCTACGCGCTCGAAAATCTGGGCCTTACGGAATACGAAGCCGCCGAAGCCGAGCGGGTGTTCTACGCCCATGACCGGGATGCGGTGCGCCAATTGGCCGAAGTGTGGGACCCCAACATACCTGCATCCAAAAACGATGCTTATGTCGAACGTGCCAAATCGCTCGAAAAGTCGCTCGAAGCGGCATTGTCCGCACGGCAGGAACAACCCAAACGCGCCTGACACACCGCGTTAGCCAGGGTTGGCGGGTGGGCGAATTTGCACAACAAAGAGAGCACCCGTCAGCCGTCAGACACACCCGCCTCGGCAAAGGTCGCCATACCGGAATGGCAGGCGATCGCTCCCTTGAGCACCCCCATGGCCAAGGCCGCACCGGACCCTTCACCAAGACGCAGACCAAGGGACAATAGCGGCGCCTTACCCAGAGCATCCAGCATCCGGCCATGCGCCGCTTCGGCGCTTTCATGTCCCGCCACCACGTGATCCAGCGCATCCTCTTGCGTCTTGGCAAGGCACGCAGCCGCAGCGGTACAAATGAAGCCGTCCATGATCACTGGAATGCGCAAAGCTCGGGCGCGGGCAATGGCCCCGACCATCCCGGCCAGCTCACGCCCGCCCAGACGCATCAGTACGTCGAGCCCGTCTGTCGCGGCAGCATGCAAGGCCACCCCGTCCGCAACAACCTGCATTTTGAGCGCCAGTGCGTCGCCCTCGACGCCGGTGCCACGCCCTGTCCAATCACCAGCCTCGCCACCAAACAGCTTGGCCGCGATAGCCGCGGCCGAGGTTGTATTGCCAATCCCCATCTCTCCGACCACCAACAGGTCCGCATCCTCGGCAACAGCATCCCAGCCGGCCCGCAACGCGTCTACAACCTCGGCCTCCGTCATGGCCGGGCCTTGGGTGAAATCTGCTGTCGGTGTGTCCAGATCCAGAGCCACGACGTCCATCCGCGCGCCAAAAGCCTTGGCCAACTGGTTGATCGCAGCCCCACCCTGTTCAAAATTCGCAACCATCTGCACGGTCACTTCCGGCGGAAAGGCGGACACACCGCGCGCAGCAACGCCATGGTTGCCGGCAAAGACGATGACCTGCGGCGCATCAATGGACGGGCGCGCATCGCCCCGCCAGCCCGCATACCACTGCGCCAGATCCTCAAGCCGCCCCAAAGCCCCCGGCGGTTTGGTCAACTGCCCATTGCGCTCTGCCGCACCTGCACTGGCGGCGCTGTCAGGACCGGGCATATCAGCCAATAGAACGCGCAGCGCATCCAAACTTTCAAAACTCATGGGTCTTGTCCTTGCCTGTTCGTCCCACGCTCTTTACCCAATCGGAACGCACCCGCAAGTCAGGACCGGACATGGCACAGAATGATTCCGACATTGCCCTTGCGGCACGCCTTTGGGACGTGCCGGCCGCTCTGGTCCTGCTGACGCGCCTGCCCATACCCGCACTGCCCGATCATGCCTTTGCCCACGGTGCTCGGGCCGTGTGGGCCTACCCGGTCGTCGGCTTGGTCTTGGGCGGCCTCCTTGCACTGTTCGCCGCTGTCCTGAATGGACTGGGCTTGAGCGCACCAATCGTCGCCGGTTTGACACTCGGCGCCCTTGTCATGCTGACCGGCGCAATGCACGAGGACGGGCTGGCCGACACGGCAGACGGGCTTTGGGGCGGGCACGACCGCGAGCGGCGGCTCGAGATCATGAAGGACAGCCGCATCGGTGCTTATGGCGTGCTGGCGCTGATCCTCGTGATGGGCCTGCGCTGGCTGGGACTGGCTGAGGTGACATGGACCGGCCTGATCGCAGCCCTGATGCTGAGCCGCGCAATGATGCCCCCGCTGATGCTGGCCCTGCCCCACGCGCGCGGCACAGGTCTGTCTCACAGTGTCGGTGCGCCGAACACGGGTGCCGTCGTAGCTGCGGTCCTTATCGGAAGTGTGGGTGCAATGCTGCTGACCGGAGGGGCCGGACTGCTTGCTGCCCTCGTGGCGGGGGCCGTCACCGTCTGCGTAGGACTGATTGCAAACGCCAAGATCGGTGGGCAAACGGGTGACATTCTGGGCGCGACACAGATCCTGGCCGAGATCGCGGTTCTGTTGACGCTGGCGACCTTGACCCAATAAGGCAATGTGTCCCCGCGGGGACACATTTGTTTTCAGCGGCTTACGATTTTTGTTAACCGGTTTTTAAGCAGCAATTCGGCTGCTGAGCACGTCGCCCACTTCCTTGGCGGCGGCAATCTCGTCCCCGCCTGACACGGCGGCCACTTCGCGGGTCAGACGCTCGAGTGCTGCTTCATATAGCTGACGCTCGGAATAGCTTTGCTCGCGCTGGTCGTCGGTACGGTGCAGGTCGCGGACCACCTCGGCAATGGCGATCAGGTCGCCCGAGTTGATCTTTTGCTCGTATTCCTGCGCCCGGCGGGACCACATGGCGCGCTTGACCTTGGCCTTGCCTTTAAGGGTTCTCATGGCCTGGCTTATGACATCGGGGCTGGACAGTGCACGCATCCCGATTTCGGTCGCCTTGTTGGTGGGCACGCGCAGTGTCATCTTGTCCTTCTCGAACGAGATGACGAACAATTCCAGTTCGATACCTGCCACTTCCTGCTTTTCCACGGACGTGATCTGCCCCACACCGTGCGCGGGGTAGACGACGTATTCATTGGGGCGGAAGTCGAGTTTCTTAGATTTTGTCATTCCTGATCCTCATGCGACTCCGGGTTGGCCAGCCTTTTGACAGTCAAAACCGCATCAGGCGGGGCATGCGCTGCCACGTCTTGGTGCGGTTCGGGTCAAAATTTCAGTCAAATCTGTCGCGTTGGCGACGGATCAGGGCAGCGTCCATCTGTCTGTTGTTCGAAGAGTATATCACAAAAAACGGGCTCTCGGAAGTTTACTCAAAGGAAACTTTCAGAAGTCCCTGATTTTCCAAGTCATTCCGTCTCGATTTCAGGGCAAAGGAACCACCTCAAAGCGATTCGGTCGCTCAGCCACCCTCGCCCGGATTTTCCGAGAACAGATCCATCTTACCCTCTTTGCCGTCCATCTCTTCGGCGGTGGGCAGCGGGTCCTTCTTGGTGATGATCACCGGCCACATCTCGGAATACTTGCGGTTGAACTCGACCCACTTTTCCATGTCCGGCTCCGTATCGGGGCGGATCGCGTCTGCCGGGCATTCGGGTTCGCACACCCCACAGTCGATGCATTCATCGGGGTGGATCACCAACATGTTCTCACCCTCATAGAAACAATCGACCGGACATACCTCGACACAGTCGGTGTATTTGCAGGCAATGCAGGCGTCGTTGACGATATAGGTCATAAGGGGTGTCTCATCTTGTCGGGCATAGCTTAGCTAAAGGAGTGCAGGCCATCATTCAAGATGGCGCGACCGGGAAAGATCAGCTTGCCGCCTGTCTTTCTTGGTCGGGCGTCCTTTTCCTTCGAACCTCGGGTTTTCCGGAACAGGCGTTTCCTTGGGCGGCGGTGGCGGGGACATATCATTATAAAGCGCCTGCGCTTCGGGAGCAGGTCCCCGGCGTGTGCCGATGGCTTTGACCTCGATTACCCGGACCACACGACCTTGTGAAAAGGTCAGCACATCACCGGGACTGATCGTGGTCGACCGCTTGGTGACCCGGTCGCCGTTGACGCGCACGTCACCACCGGCAACACGCGTGGCCGCCAACGACCGTGTCTTGAAGAAGCGCGCAAACCACAGCCATTTGTCCAGCCGCAGTTTGCCAGCTTCATCAGCCACTTATTTGCCGTCCTTCAACCCCATAAGGGCTGCAGCAAAGGGGTTGTCGGGATCGATTGCCTTTTCCTTCTTCGGCGGTCGGCTCGAGAAGTTCTGAGGTTTGTTGCCGCCATCACGACGCGGACCTTTGCCCTTGGGCTTGCCACCTTTGGGGCCGCCCTTACCACGTGGTTTGCCGCCTTGTTGCGGACGGCGATTCCCGGCGCTGCGACCCCAGGTGAAGGTATAGAAGACCTCCATCTCTGGCCCGACGGCTTCCTCGTCACCATCGGCAACCGGAACGTCTTCCGACGTGGCTTCGGGCGCGTCCACAGCCTCGGCACTCTCTGTTTGTGGCGCTTCAGTCTTTTCTGGCTTTTCGGCCTTTTCGGGTGTCTCCACCTCTTCAGCCGCAGTTTCTGCCGGTGTGGCCTCGGTCTCAGGTTTTGCGTCGGCTGTCGCAACTGCGTCAGCAAGTTTGACCTTTTCGCGCTCACCTTTCTCCGCCTTGTAGCCCAGCCCTTCCATCAGGCCCGAGAATTGTTCAAGCGTCATGCCGGTGATCGACAGCATATCGGCCTTGGCCTCGAACCCGCCGCGCGAATCCTCGGCGCGCAGCATGTCGGCCAGCCGTTCCAGCATGTCGATGCGGATCGCGCGCTCGCCCGCATTGCGGTAGCCCGACATCGTGTCCACACCCTGTGGGCCATCCGCCATCGCGGGCACGGTGACCAGACCGGGGGGTGGAGATTCAGGGAATTCAGAAAGCCCATTTGCCAATGACCACAGCACCAGGCGCAGGCGCGTGGGTGCGGGTTTCAACAGCAAAGGCATGAAGATGGTGAACTGACCAAAGCGGATGCCGTGCTTGCGCAGCAGCCCGCGCGCGTCCTGATCCAGCGCTTTGACGTCATCGGCGACGGCGGCGCGCGGCAGCACGCCCAGCCCTTCGATCATCTGGAAGGCAAAGCCCTTGGCCAGACCGGCCAGCGCCTCATCCTTCTGCATCGCAATCAGCGGCTCGAACAACGCAGCAACCTTGCGGTCGATGAAATGTTGCAGACGGCGCTGCACCTTCTGCGCCACCTCGGGGCCTGCAACATCATCCACAAACACCTCGACCATGGGCTTCAGCGGGTCCTGTCCCGCCACCAGCTTGCCCACGGCAGAGCTGCCCCACATCAGGCCACCCTGTTCGGTGAAATCCAGTTCGGTGTCCGGCGCATTATAGAACCGGTCGGCCCGCAGGTGGAAATGCGGCGCCAGTGCTTGCAGCGCGGCGGTCTTGATCGTCTTGGCCTCGGCCGCCCCCGCCCCCTTGTCCTGAGAAAACCGGAACCCGTCCAACTTGCCGACGAACTCGCCTTCGACAGTCACTTCACCTGCGTCATTTACTTCGGCCACCATGGCCTCCTTCTGGCCTAGCCGGCGCAAGAGCACGCTCGTGCGCCGGTCTACAAATCTTTGAGTCAGTTTCTCGTGAAGAGCATCTGACAAGCGGTCTTCTACATGGCGCGTCTCGTCCCGCCAATGGCTTTCGTCGTCCACCCAGCCTTTGCGTTGGGCGACATAGGTCCATGTGCGGATAAACGCCAATCGCTTTGATATGGCATCGATGTCACCATCGGCACGGTCAATCCGCTTGATCTGCCGCGCCATCCAGTCATTCGGGATAGATCCGCGTTCGTGCAGGTAGCGAAAGATCACGTCAAGCAGGCTGGAGTGTTCCTGATGGCTGATGCCTCTGAAATCCGGCACGCGACACACATCCCACAGCAGGCGAACCGATTGCGCATCCGTGCAGCGGGCCGTCACCTCGGCGCTTTCGGCGAGCGATTTCAAGACCTGCAAGTCGTCAGCTTCGCGCGCCTTGACCAGCACTTCGTGATCCGAGGGCGCCTCAAGGCTGCGCACCAGTGCGTCGATGGTGCCGAATTGCAGGGCATGGTTGCGCCATTGCAGCTTGCTGAGCGGGGTAAAGCGGTGGTCCATGATGGCCTGCGCAACACCCTCATCCAGCGGACTGACATCGCCCGTGACGCCAAACGTCCCATCCTTTTGCCCCCGCCCCGCCCGGCCCGCGATCTGCGCCAATTCATTGGGCGCCAGCGCGCGCATCCGCCGCCCGTCGAACTTGGTGAGCGAGGAAAAGGCCACATGGTCGATATCCAGGTTCAGTCCCATGCCAATGGCGTCGGTGGCGACGAGGAAATCCACCTCGCCGTTCTGGTACATGTCGACTTGCGCATTGCGCGTGCGGGGGCTGAGCGCGCCCATCACCACAGCCGCCCCGCCCTTTTGACGGCGGATCAGCTCGGCGATGGCATAGACATTATCAACCGAGAATCCGACAATTGCCGACCGGGGCCGCATGCGCGAAATCTTCTTCTGACCAGAATAGACAAGCTGCGACATCCGCTCGCGCCGCATGAACTGCGCCTCAGGCACAAGGGCAGAGATCGGCCCGCGCATGGTGTCAGAGCCAAGAAACAGCGTTTCATGCAGGCCGCGCGCCCTGAGCAGCCGGTCGGTGAAGACATGACCGCGCTCGGGATCGGCACAAAGCTGGATCTCGTCCACGGCCAGAAAATCACAGCCCATGCCCTCGGGCATCGCCTCGACC
The DNA here is from genome assembly GCF_947496075.1 of uncultured Tateyamaria sp. GTDB lineage: Bacteria > Pseudomonadota > Alphaproteobacteria > Rhodobacterales > Rhodobacteraceae > Tateyamaria. The sequence continues at coordinate 727,712 of NZ_CANMBJ010000002.1, read as the reverse complement.
GTGCAGACCCAGTATTGCGTGCGGGGTGGGACAATCCGTTCCTCCCCTGTCACCAGCGCCACGACAGACGGGCCGCGCAGCGCAACGATGCGGTCATAAACCTCCCGCGCAAGCAGGCGCAGCGGCAGGCCAATCACACCTGTGCGGTGGCCCAGCATCCGTTCGATGGCATAGGTGGTTTTGCCTGTGTTGGTGGGGCCGAGAACGGCAACCACCCGCGCGTCGCCCGACATGGGCTGTCCCCCGGTACTTACAGAGTGCGGCCGATCCCTTGGGCTTTCAGCTGCTCAAGCGCCTTGGTGGCGTTTTCATGGTGCGGATGCAAGTCGAGAACCTGTTGAAAAGCCCGTTCCGCGCGCACGTTGTCCCCGAACTCCTGAAACATGACGCCCAGACCGAACATGGCATTGTAATTGTCCGGGTTCAGGGTCAGCGCCTTTTCAAGGTCACTGATCGCCGGGCCATAGAGGTCCTTCATATAAAAAGCAGTGGCGCGCGCATGCCAGCCTTCGGCAAAATCAGGAGCATGATCAATCAAGGCGGTCAGATGCTCGATCGCAATGTCCGGCTTCTGTTCCTCGAGCGCGTCGCGTCCACGACGCAGCAGCATATCAAGCGACGTGGAGCCCGATTGCGACCACTCCCGCTCGATCTCGCGCGTGAGCCGCGTGGCTTCGGCCGGTTCAGCGTCCTGCAAAGCCTGCAACTTCTCGTCAAGCGATGATTGCGCCAAGGCGGGTAAGGAATTCCCTACTGTCAGTAAAAGTGCCGTGACGACAGGGTAGAGTTTACGCAAGTGAGTGCCCATAACAATGAATGTAACAGGCCGGGCCGCAAATTCCAGAGACCGCACCCGTCCACAGACCAAAAAGGGCATCAAAGATGAGTGACACAGTGACCGAGGCCGTGGCCGTCCTGAACGAAAAGCTGGCTGGCGCAGATTTCACCGGCACCGCGAAATTCGACATCGAAGGCGAAGGCGCCATCATGATGGACGAAAATGGCGCACGTGCCGCCGATGAAGAGGCCGACGTGACCCTGTCGGCAGACGCAGACACGTTCCGCTCCATCCTCGAGGGCGACACGAACCCGACATCTGCCTTCATGACGGGCAAGCTCAAGGTCGATGGCGACATGGGCATGGCCATGAAACTGGCGTCCGTGCTGGCCTGATGACCCTGTCGGCTGCCCCCCTTTTCACCGATGTGCATCCTGCACCGCTGGACGGCACCGCCTACTGGGTGACCGCAGAGGACGGTGTGCGCATTCGGTTGGGAGTTTGGCGGCCTGACGCGGCCAAGGGGACAGTCCTGCTGTTTCCCGGCCGCACCGAGTACATAGAGAAATACGCGCCGTCGGCAGGTGAGCTTGCCGAGCGCGGCTTCGCGACAATCAGCATCGATTGGCGTGGTCAGGGTCTGGCCGACCGGATGTTGGACGATGCCCGGATGGGCCACGTTCTTGCGTTTTCCGACTATCAGCATGATGTGACCGCGATGGTCACTGCAGCCCGGGAACTGGGCCTGCCAGAGCCATTTTTCCTGCTGGGGCATTCGATGGGCGGCTGTATCGGCCTGCGCTCGCTCTACGAAGGGCTGCCTGTCAGTGCTGCCGCCTTTACGGGCCCGATGTGGGGCATCCGCATCTCGGCCCACCTGCGCCCGGTCGCCTGGGCCTTGGGCCGCATGATGCCTGCCATCGGACAGGGCCACCGCCTGCCGCCGGGCACCGTCATCGATTCCTATGTTCTGACGGCACCGTTCGAAGACAACCTGCTCACCACCGATCTCGAGATGTTCGACATGATGCGCGACCAGTTGCACGCACATCCTGACCTCGCCCTCGGCGGCCCCAGTTTCGTGTGGTTGCGCGAGGCACTGGATGAAACATTGGCCTTGTCGCGCATGGCGGCCCCGAAACTGCCTTGCGACACCTTCCTTGGAACAAACGAGCGCATTGTCCATGTGGGGCGCATCCACAACCGCATGGACAGTTGGGAAGACGGCAACCTGCACTTGATCCACGGCGGTGAGCACGAAGTGCTTATGGAAGCTGCCAAGGCCCGCACGGGCATCTTTGACACCATGACCGCCCGTTTCGCCGACGCAGCCTGAGGCTGGTCTGACCCTCCAGACATGCTAGGTTCGCTCACATGAGCGGCGCACTGACCTTTACCCCCGCAGGCATCTACTGCCCCGCAGGTGATTTTTACATCGACCCGTGGAAACCGGTGAGCCGGGCGCTGATCACCCACGGCCACGCAGACCATGCGCGCTGGGGGATGGAATCGTATCTGGCCACTGATATTGCCGCGCCAGTAATGCGCCACCGCCTCGGCGATGTGTCCATAGACACAATTGGTTATGGCGAGCGGTTACAGATCGGCGGCGCAACCGTGTCGTTTCACCCGGCTGGACACGTGCCCGGCTCAGCCCAGATCCGAGTCGAAGTGGAGGGCGAAGTGTGGGTCGCTTCAGGCGACTACAAGATGGTGGATGACGGCCTCTCGACCCCGTTCGAACCGGTCAAATGTCACCACTTCATCACCGAAAGCACGTTCGGCCTGCCCGTCTTCCGCTGGCAGGATCAGGCCGTCATCGCTGCGCAAATCAACGATTGGTGGGCGGGGTGCGCCGCAGCAGGCAAAACCGCCTTTCTCGGCTGTTATGCGTTGGGCAAGGCGCAACGGCTCATGTCCATGCTGAACCCCGACATCGGCCCGATCCTGACGCACACGGCCATCGAGAACACCAATGCGGTCATGCGGACACAGGGGATCGCCTTGCCAGACACTGTGCAAGCCGGGCCCGACCTGAACCCCAAGGATCATCGGGGCGCAATTGTTCTGGCACCGCCCTCGGCGCTCGGGTCCGCGTGGGCGCGCAAATTCGGAGCACAGGAAAACGCCTTCGCCTCCGGGTGGATGGCTCTACGCGGCATCCGTCGTCGGCGCGCAGGCGACCGCGGCTTTGTCATCTCGGATCACGCAGACTGGTCCGACCTGCTGTCCGCCATCACGGGCACCGGCGCTGAAAACATATACGTCACACATGGTTACACGGAAATATTCACGCGATATCTGAATGATCAGGGTTGGAATGCGCAAGTGCTGCAAACCGAGTTCGGCGGCGAGGATGCCGAGGACGAAGCAGCATGAAACGCTTTGCCGCGCTGTTCAACGCCATCGACCAATCCACAAAAACCACGGTCAAGGTCGCAGCCCTCGCAGAGTATTTCCAAGAGGCCCCCGAAGAAGACCGTATCTGGACCATCGCCATCTTCTCGGGCCGACGCCCCAAGCGCGCGGTCAACACCACGCGCCTGCGCGAATGGGGGGCCGAGGTGGCGGGCATCCCGCTGTGGCTGTTTGAAGAGGCTTATCCCATTGTCGGTGATCTGGCGGAAACCATCGCACTGGTCCTGCCCCCGCCCGACACTGAAACGGATCACGGATTGACGCATTGGATCAATGCGTTGCGCGACCTCTCTCAAGTCGAAGAGCCAGGCCGCAAGGCCTTCGTTCTCGACGCCTGGGCTTCTCTCGATCCCACTCAACGCTTCCTCTTCAACAAACTGCTCACCGGCGGCTTCCGGATCGGTGTCAGCCAAAAACTGATGACCCGCGCATTGGCCAGCGCCACGGACAAGGACGAGGCCGAGATGGCCCATCGTCTGATGGGCGATTGGGACCCGGCCACAACCACATGGGCACGCCTGATCCTCGAAGATGACCCCGCCGCCAATGCCTCGCGCCCGTACCCGTTCTACCTCGCCTACGCGCTGGAAGATGAACCGGAAAACCTGGGCGAACCAAAGGATTGGCAGGCGGAATGGAAGTGGGACGGCATCCGCGGCCAACTCATCCTGCGCGACGGCAAACATTTCGTCTGGTCCCGTGGCGAAGAGCTGATGACCGACCGTTTCCCCGAACTCTCCCGCGCCCGCGACTTTATCCCCGACGGCACGGTACTCGATGGTGAATTGCTGGCATGGGGCGACGGCGCCCCACAAAACTTCAACGCTCTGCAAAAGCGCATCGGGCGCAAGACGGTGCCCAAGAAGCTGCTGAGCGAAGCGCCGGTGATCCTCTATGCCTACGATCTACTCGAATGGGGCGGCGCGGACCTGCGGCAAACACCACTTCAGGACCGCCGCGCAACCCTCGAAACCCTGTGCGCCTCACTGCCCGATGACGCGCCGGTCAGGCTCTCTCCCACCGTGCCGTTCGACAGTTGGGACACGCTCGCCCAAACCCGCACCGCCGCCCGCGATGCGCAGGCCGAGGGGCTGATGCTGAAACGCAGCGACAGCCCGTACCTCACAGGCCGCAAAAAAGGCGATTGGTGGAAATGGAAGCTCGACCCGCTCACCATCGACGCCGTGATGATCTATGCCCAATCGGGCCACGGGCGGCGCGCAAACCTGTTCACTGACTTCACCTTCGCCGTCTGGAACGGCAATGACCTCGTCCCCTTCACCAAGGCCTATTCGGGCCTCACTGACGAAGAGTTCCGCAAGATCACCGCATGGGTCAAAAAGAACACCCAACAACGCTTCGGCCCTGTCCGCCAAGTCACGCCCCATCACGTGTTCGAAATCGCGTTCGAGGGCATCCAGGCCTCTTCCCGCCATAAATCAGGGGTGGCGCTGCGCTTTCCCCGCATGTCACGGTGGCGGCACGACAAACCCGTGCAAGAGGCCAACAGCCTCGACGACCTGAACGAGATGCTTGCAATTTATGGATAGCGCCCTGCCGCCGCCTGCACCAACAACCCCCGAAACGGCACTGCCCACAGGCGCATGGGACGCCCATGTGCACCTGCTGGGCGGCCCCGAACACCCCCTCTCGCCCACCCGCGCAGAAAACCCGGCCAAAGGCATCGGCTTCGATGGCTGGCTCACCCGCTACCGCGCCCACCTGGACGCGCTTGGCTGCTCAAACAGCCTTATCGTGCACTCCATCCTCTACGGCACCGACAACACCGTGACGCTCGAAGCGGTGCGCGCCATGGGCCAGGGCTTCAAAGGCGTGGGCCTTCTGCCGGATGGCGCACCGACACGCGACATCAGGCAGTTTGCAGACAACAAAATCGTCGCCGTCCGCCTGAACTACGTCCACGGCGGCGTGCTCACATGGGACGGAGCCAAGGCCATGGCGTCCACGCTGGCCGATCACGGGATGCACATCCAGATGCTGCTGCACGCCGACCAGCATATCGAGGAGCTGGCCGACGACATCTGCGCCCTGCCCGTCCCACTGGTCATCGACCATTGCGGCTGGCCCACCAACCTCAACCCGAACACAACAGCCATCGACACCCTCTGTGCCCTGCTGGCCGAGGGTCACGCCTTCGTCAAACTCTCCGCTCCCTACCGGCTGACGGACGACATCATCCAAACCCACCCTCTGATGCGCCGCCTGATTGACGCCAACCCAGATGCCTGCCTCTGGGGCTCCGACTGGCCCCACATCATGCTGAACGGCGCGCAGATGCCCCACGCCGCCACACTGGCCGACAACCTGTCATCCATCACAACTGAAGAAGAACGACAAAAGATCTTCCTCGACACGCCCAACCGCCTCTTCACCCCTTAGCCTTTCTTCTGGCCAAAAATACCTCGGGGTCTGGGGCAGAGCCCCAGCCGGTCGCCGCGCACAAGGCGCGGCGAACCCCTTGCTCCTCCCGACGACGCCCCATACCTATGGGCGCAACACGTAACCAAAGGTGCCGACACATGTTCCAACTCCCCTTCCCCGTCCGCGACGCAAACGCCTCTGCCGGGGATCAGCCCTTGGGCAACTTGCCCGAATGGAACCTCGATGACCTTTACACGGGCGAAAATGCCGCCGAACTCAAACGCGACCTCGACTGGCTGGAGGACGCATGCAAGAGCTTTGCCGCCGACTACGAAAATAAGCTCGACCAGTTGGACGCCAAAGGACTGTTGGAGTGCATCCAGCGCCAAGAGCGGATCAATCAGGTTGCCGGTCGCATCATGTCCTATGCGGGCCTGCGCTATTACCAACTGACCACCGACGCAGACCGGGCCAAATTCATGTCGGACATGCAGGAGAAGATCACCAACTTCACCACCCCGCTTGTGTTCTTCACACTGGAACTCAACCGGCTGGAAGATGACCACTTGAGCGGCCTCTTGGACGAGAACACCGACCTCGCTCGCTACAAGCCGGTCTTCGAGAAGATCCGAGCGATGAAACCCTACCAACTGTCCGACGAGTTGGAGAAATTCCTGCACGATCTCGGTGTTGTGGGCGACGCTTGGGAGCGGCTCTTTGACGAAACCATTGCCGGTCTGACCTTCGACATCGACGGCGAAGCCCTGAACATCGAGGGCACGCTGAATTTCCTCACCGACCCCGACCGCAAAAAACGGGAAACGGCGGCGCGCGAACTGGCCGAAGTGTTCTCGGGCAACATCAAGACCTTCGCCCGCGTGCACAACACGCAGGCCAAGGAAAAGGAAATCCTCGACCGCTGGCGCGGGATGCCCACGGCCCAGACCGGGCGTCACCTGTCGAACCAGGTCGAACCCGAAGTGGTCGAGGCGCTGCGCAACGCCGTCGTCGCGGCCTATCCCAAACTCAGCCACCGCTACTACGAGCTGAAACGCAAATGGCTCGGCCTCGAGAAAATGCAGGTCTGGGACCGCAACGCGCCCCTGCCCATGGAAGACCCCCGCATCGTGAACTGGGACGAAGCGGAAAAGACGGTGATGGACGCCTACAACGCCTTCGATCCGCGCATGGGTGAGCTGGCAAACCCGTTCTTCAAGAAGGGCTGGATTGATGCAGGCGTAAAGCCGGGCAAAGCCCCTGGAGCCTTCGCCCACCCCACGGTGACAGACGTGCACCCCTACGTGATGCTGAACTACCTCGGCAAACCGCGCGATGTGATGACCTTGGCGCACGAACTGGGCCACGGCGTCCACCAGGTACTGGCCGCCGGTCAGGGCGAGATGCTGTCCTCAACGCCCCTGACGCTGGCCGAAACCGCCTCCGTCTTTGGCGAAATGCTGACCTTCCGCAAAATGCTCGACGGGGCAAAGGACGACGCCCAGCGCAAGGTCATGCTGGCCGGCAAGGTTGAGGACATGATCAACACGGTCGTGCGCCAGATCGCCTTCTATGACTTCGAATGCAAACTGCACGAAGCGCGCCGGGGTGGCGAGCTGACCCCCGAAGACATCAACGACATCTGGATGAGCGTGCAGGGCGAAAGCCTGGGACCCGCCTTCGAATTCATGGACGGGTACGAGACCTTCTGGGCCTATATCCCCCACTTCGTGCACTCGCCCTTCTACGTCTACGCCTACGCCTTCGGCGACGGCTTGGTGAACGCGCTCTACTCGGTCTACGCGGAAGGCACCGAAGGGTTTGAAGACAAGTATTTCGACATGCTGAAAGCAGGCGGCTCCAAACACCACAAGGAACTGCTGGCCCCCTTCGGCCTCGACGCCTCGGACCCGAAATTCTGGGACAAGGGGCTCAGCATGATCTCTGGCTTCATCGACGAACTCGAAGCGATGGAAGACTGACAGGGTCCCGGCGGGCGGCCCTCAGCCGCCCACCAGAAACGCCCTCATCACGCGCTCGGCCTTATCCGGTTCATCGCGGTGCACCCCGTGTCCGCACCCCTCGAACATCTCGAGCGTCGCATTGCCACCCACGGCCCGCGCAATCTCCTCCGAACAGACCGGCGGCGTGACGGGATCAAGCGCGCCGCCAAGGACGAGGGTCGGGCATGTGATGCCGGAAACCTCGCCGCGCATGTCCATGTCCTTCATTTCGTGACCAAAAAAATGGACCGCAACCTCGGGCCGCTGGATCGCCCGCTTGCGAAAGCCTGCAGCATCGGGGTTTTCCGTCTGGCTGTACAGCGGCAGGCATATCTGGGCATAGCGATCAAAACGCTCCTGCGACGGGTTGGAAAAGAACTCGTTCGCCATCTCCGCGGCCGCATCGCCACCCAGTCTGCGCATCATATTCATGGTCTCGTCCAGACGGAATTGCGCACAGGTGGAGGATAATATGAGCTTGGACGGCCCATCGGGATGCCGCGCACCATAGTGCATCGCGACCATGCCACCAAAAGACTGTCCAAAGACCACCGGCCGCTTGATGCCCACCAAATCACAAAATGCGGCTATGTCATCGGCCCATTGGTCAAGCGTCCATGTCTCGGGATCACCGGTTGATCGCCCGCTGCCACGATGATCCAGATAGATCACCTGAAAATCATCGGCAAAACGGTCAAAATAAGGGCGCAAGGTCGAGTGGTCGAAACCTGGCCCCCCATGGAGCACCAGCAGCGTCGGCCGCTCTTGCATGATGTCGGGGCTAAGCTCCAGCTGGGCGCCAACAGTATCAAAAAAAATTCGGGCAGTATCGAGTTGAATATACACGCGAACCATACTCTCTAATCGTTTGAAACTTCAGATTGCCGCCTGCCGCGCGGCACTAAAAATCCTCTTTTCTCAATGGCATTAGACAAGTTTTACTTTAATTGACTGTCCTTCGACCCACGCCGATTGATGCCGCCACGCTGGACACGAATGGCATCCCGCTCAGCAACACACTCCACGCATAATTTGACTCCGGGCACGGCAATGCGTCGTGCTTCCGGGATTGGTTCATCGCATTCGGCGCAATAGGTCAGACTTTCGCCAACGGGGGTTTTGCGGGCCTGCATCCGCGCAAGCTCGTCCGAGATCGAGGCCTCGATCTGTTCCGACACAGCGCCGTCCTTGGCCCATCCCCCTGCCATGATCCCGCTCCATATTACGACCCAAAAGAATCCCCAAAAGAGGGTCGATCAACCACTGGTAGTTTTGGCTTTGGAAAACACCGCGTCAATGACCTTCTGCGTGCCACGCGCATCTTCAAGGTGCCAAGGGTATGGTGCACCATCCCGAACATGCGCCGAAAACGCCTCGACCTGCAGCACATAGTGGTCCACACCGGGAAACCGTTCTTCGGTCACCGTTGCACCGCCCGCACCGCCATGTACGTTGCGCTGTAGCTCAAGCCGCGCCGTGGCAAAGCGCGCCGGGTTGAACGGCGCGGTCAGCTTGATCACACCGTCAGAGCCGACAAAGGTCATCTCCTGAACGGGATGCATGCGCATCGAGTTGACCCAATGGGCAGAAAAGCCAGGGAACCGGACCGACACGCGGGCCAGCACATCCACGCCATTCTCGAAATCCACATCGGCATGGGTGATCTCGTCCGGTTCCTGACCCGTCAGCCAGCGGGTGCAGCCATAGGTATAAACCCCGATGTCCGGAATACCGCCGCCGCCCGTCTCAGGCCGGTTGCGCACATTGCCGGGTTCGCTCGAATTGTCATAGCCGAACAGACCCTCAACATGGATCAGCTGCCCGATGGCCCCTTCTTCGTACAGGGTGCGTGCGCGCTGCCACTGCGGGTGATGCACGATCATGTAGGCCTCGGTTGCAAAACAGCCCGACGCCTCCCGCGCCGCAATCAGCGCCTCATACTCAGCGGCGGCCATCGCCATCGGCTTTTCACACAGGACGTGTTTCCCAGCCTCCAGCGCTTTCAATGACCATTCCACATGCAAGTGGTTGGGCAGCGGGATGTACACTGCGTCAATCGCAGGATCGGCCAGCAATGCATCATAACTGTCATGGATCCGCAGGCCCGGACAAAAGGCGGAAAAGCCCTCGGCCTTCGCAGGTGATGAAGTAGCCAGGGCCGTCAATGCGGCCCCTTGGGCCGCGTGAATGGCCGGGGCCATATCATTGAGAGCAAAGTTGCTGGCCCCCAGAATACCCCACCTGATCGGATCTTTCATGGCCATCTCCCTCTCTGCATCCAACACCGTTTGCGCTACCATATCGCGCCATGATCCCGGCACAAGGCGATGCCTGCCGCCCCGTCAGTCTGGCACGCGCCACATGCACGGTCCTATGATACCATCCAGCCAAGGGAGGATACGTCATGCGTTGGATCAAACGGGGCCTGATCGGGCTTCTGGTTCTGGTGGTTGCAGGCGTTACGGCCTTTCTGGCCATCGCGCCGGGACATGTCGAACGCAGCCGAAATGCAATTGTCGCGCATGATCCCTACCCCGTGTCGGACGCCGCACAATCACTGCATGACAGCCTGATCGTGGGCGATTGGCACGCCGACAGCCTGCTCTGGAAACGCAGCATCGAAAAACGGGCCGATCGTGGCCATGTCGATGTGCCCCGCCTGATCGAAGGCGGCGTGGCGCTACAGGTCTTTGCCGCCGTCACGAAATCCCCTGCAGGACAGAATTACGAGGCGAACTCCGCCGACGCCTTCGACAACATCACGCCCCTCGCCATCGGCCAGCTCTGGCCGCCCCGCACATGGGGGTCGCTAGCCGAACGCGCAATCTATCAGGCCGAGCGTCTGCACAAGGTCGCCGCCAAGATGCCCGACCGGCTGACGGTCATCACCACGCGGGACGAACTGGACGCGCATCTCGCCGCCCGCGCTGCGGGCAGCCGCGCCGTGGGTGGTTTGCTGGGCATCGAAGGAGCGCACGCGCTCGAAGGGGACATGGCCAATCTCGACCGGTTGGAAGAGGCCGGGCACCGCATCATCGGGCTGCAACACTTCTTTGACAATGAACTGGGCGGCTCCCTGCACGGCACGCGCGACATGGGCCTGACAGAGTTCGGGCGCGCCGTCGTGGCCGAAATCGAGGCACGCGGCATGGTACTGGACCTCGCCCATGCAAGCCCGGCGGTGGCGCAAGATGTGCTGGCCCTCACCGACATGCCCGTGATTGTCAGCCACACAGGCCTGCACGGCTTCTGCCCCGTCACCCGAAATTTCGAGGATGACATCATGAAGGCCGTCGCCGCCAGCGGCGGCGTGATCGGCCTCGGCTATTGGGGCGACATCCTGTGCCGCAACGCCACGCCCGAAGCAATTGCCGCCATGATCGCCAAGGCCGTCGATACCGTGGGTGCCGATCACGTCTCGCTCGGGTCGGATTTCGACGGCTCGGTCAAGACCGCCTTCGACACGTCCAAACTGTCCAGCCTGACACATGCACTGCTTGAGGCAGGGCTCGACACCGAAACCATCGGCAAGGTCATGGGCGGCAACATGGTGCGGGTGCTGCAGGCACGCTTGAACTGATCACTCCAGATCGCGCGCCACGCGGAACCCGATATTGGTCTGGCGCCGGTCTGCGGGCACGGGTTGCCGTGTCTCCGGTGCGGCATTCTTGATCGGGTCATCAAACGACCCACCTTTGAGCGTCCCGCTCTCGCACCCCTCCAGTGCACGTGGCAAAGACAGGTTGCCCCGCCAGCAATCCGCCACCCATTCCCACAAATTGCCCGCCAGATCGTGCAGGCCATTGGCATCAGCCGGGTAGGACGCGACCAGCGCCACGCCCGGATTGCCGTCATTGCAGGACTGGTTGCGCCAGCTGAATTGCGACGTGGCATCGCCGAAATTGCCCAGCGCACAGACCACATCTGCATCGTTGTTGAGGTCACGGTTGAACCCTTCCTCAGCGATCCGATGTTTCAACTGGCGTTCCAGTAACAGCTCGAACTCAGCCTCGGTCGGCAGGCGGTAGCGCGGCCCATCGGTCTGCTCGTTCAACCAATCAACATACCCCATCGCATCCCTGCGACTGACGCAGGACACCGGGTGATCGCTGCTCAGGTCACTTCCCTGGTTAAAGGCCTGTGCAGTCTTGCGCAGCTTGTCGCCCTCCTGCCAGTCAAAGCAACTGGGCCCCTCGGACGTCTTGCCATCAACAAAGGCAACGCCCGTGTCCTCCGCATAGGCCCGGAACTGGCCAATGGTGACCTCGGTGGCCGAGATAAAGAACGGCGCAACCTCCTCAGTGATCGACGGGATCGGATCATCCACAGGACGCGGGCCATAAGCCATTGTTCCGCCCGGCACGCGGATCAACTCCGGGCACGTCTCACAAGGTCGGACACGTATATCCTGCGGCGGAAGGGGCGCTGGTGTCGCGGGCTCTATTGCAGCCCGCTCCGTACGCTCGATCGCCATCACTGTCTCGGGCAGGCCGTCCTCCCCGGACACATCCCCATCACCCTGCGGCTGCGCCAGCCCGGCAAGGGCGGCAATGATCGCGCGCCGCGTGACGTCATCGGCCTGACCGGTTTCCTCCAGCCCCTGATCACGCTGGAACAGAACCAAGGCCACCTGCGTCCTCAGGTTCAAAACGCCTGTGACGCCGCCAGTGTCATAACCAAGATCGATCAGCGCCTGCTGCATCTCGGCAACGCCATCCGACACGGGTGGATCAGGCTCGGGATCATCCTCCTCGGGGGCGAACGCGGCAGGAACGGGAAAGAAGAATGCCCCATCTGATCCCGTCAAATCCCGGATCTGCGGCGTGATAGACCGCTGCCAGCCAAAACGGGTGCGCAGACGCGTCACCTCCTGACCCAGATAGGATTTCAACTCACCGACCGAGACCAGATTATCCTTGCCCAGCGCGTTTGTCGCATCCGCCGCCCCGCGCAACCCGTTGAGAAGGGCATGGGTAAAGACAGAGCCGCCCAACTGGTCTACCGCGATGGTCTGCTCATCTGCACGCCCGGCCGTGATCACGTGGCGCGCGGGTCCGCCCAACTGGGCGCGGGTGATATCCGCCAGATCGGACTGCGGGGCCGACCCCACCAAACCGGAAAAGCAGCTGTCCATCAGGTACAGCACCTGATGCGCGATGATGTAGCTGTCCCAATCGGCGATATCATCCATCGACACCATGGTCGAAAACCGGCCCTTGCGGCTGGTTTTCAAGGGCAGAAAGCCGCGAGCACCCGGCCCCTGACCCAATGTCTCTCCATGTCCGGACCAATAGAACAGGAACCGGTCATTCGGCCCGACAAGCTGGCGGAAATCATCCAGCATCAACTCTTCTAACCGGTCCTTGGTAACCTTGTCGCCGGTCAGGATATGCACGTGGTCAAAGCCCGCCTCGTCGACAAGGTAGTCCCGCATGCGCAACGGGTCCTTGGCGGTTGGCAGGTCGGTGAATTCATCAAAATCGCTGACACCAACAATCAGGGCATAGCTTTTCTGCAGCTCACCGAACCCGGCGCGCACCAGCAACCGCTCGGTGACGGACCGGTCGTCCGGGCGTATCGTGGCCTCGTCCAGACCATCCGTTTCCGCCCAAAGCGGTGCGGCCAAAAGGGCCAGACCAACCGCCAGCCGCCAGATCATTCGGCCTTGGCTGCCTGGCGCTTCTGCTCCAGCTCCAGCTCCTTGGCCGCAACCTCAAGCTGCGCTTTGCGATAATCGGTCCACTTGCCCAACAGGCCAAAGACGGCCGCACCCAGCGTTGTGACAGCGCCTGCAACAGCCGTGACGGCAGCGGCAATGTCTCCGCCAGTGTCGGGACCTTGCGGCACGATACCGTCCGGCGTCTCTGATAGCAGAATGGCCTCTCCTGCATCCGACCCGATCAGATACCCCAACAACGCCAGCCCGATCAGGCCCATGATCGTAATGACGCTCCATCGTTTCAAGATAAGCATGGCGACCCCGCCCTTTGATGAATGAACTCAAACAATAGGCAAAGCCTACCTCAAGTTGCTCTGTTCTCAAAGCGCGGCAAGAAAAGGGGCCGAAACGAAAACACCCCGCCGAACCCGGCGGGGTGCCTCAATCAAGTATTTGCCAGAGATCAGGCCGGGGTCATAAGCCCCTTGGCCTTGGCGATCTCGCGCATCTTCTTTTGCAGCTTTTCAAAGGCGCGCACCTCGATCTGACGGATACGTTCACGGCTCACGCCATATTCACCCGACAGATCCTCAAGCGTCACAGGCGCATCTGCCAGGCGGCGCTGGGTCAGGATGTCCTTCTCGCGCTCGTTCAGCACGTCCAGTGCTTCGGCCAGCATCTCGCGGCGCACTTCCAACTCGTCGCGGGCCTCGTAGTCAGCCGCCTGGTCGGCATCTTCGTCCTCAAGCCAGTCCTGCCATTGCATGGTGCCTTCGCCTTCGGACCCGACGGTCGCGTTCAGCGACGCGTCGCCGCCCGACAGGCGCCGGTTCATGGAAATGACCTCGGCCTCGGTGACACCCAGATCCGTCGCAATACGCTTGACGTTTTCAGGCCTCAGATCGCCCTCTTCCAATGCACCAATCTTGGCCTTGGCCTTGCGCAGGTTGAAGAACAGCTTTTTCTGGGCGGATGTCGTGCCCAGCTTCACCAGCGACCACGACCGCAGGATATATTCCTGGATCGACGCACGGATCCACCACATCGCATAAGTGGCGAGGCGGAAACCCTTTTCCGGGTCAAAGCGTTTGACGGCCTGCATCAGGCCCACATTGGCCTCTGAAATCACTTCGGCCTGCGGCAATCCATAGCCGCGATAGCCCATGGCGATCTTGGCCGCGAGCCGCAGGTGACTTGTCACCATCCTGTGGGCGGCACCTGTGTCTTCTTTTTCGACCCAGGCTTTTGCCAGCATGTATTCCTCTTCCGGCTCCAGCAGGGGAAATTTGCGGATTTCCTGCATATAGCGGTTCAGTCCGCCTTCCGGCGTGGGTGCGGGAAGATTTGCATAATTAGCCATAATGTCCCTCCAGTATCCCCGTTTCATGTTTAGGGGCTTAACATTCCATATGGGACGGCGACCGACCGCATACAAGAGGCGGGTGTCGTCGCGCACCCAATATCGCATGCAGAACGGCGGTTTTGCAGGGCTCAAACCGTGCAGTCACGCGCATGTGCTGTTCATTACAGGGTTATGTAAAGACCGTCGGACCGAGCGGTTTTTGGGCGCTCAAGCCTCCAAAACGGCCAGCAAATCGGCAAAATCCCGCGGCAACGGGGCTTCGAACCGTAACATCTGACCGCTCACGGGATGCTCGAATCCCAAAACCGCAGCATGCAACGCCTGCCGCGCAAAACCGGAAACGGCCGCAGCAGCGGCTTCGGACAGCGCCCCACGGGCCAGTTTGCGCTTGCCGCCATAGGTCGGATCGCCAATCAGCCCGTGGCCAGCATGGGCCATGTGCACGCGGATCTGGTGCGTGCGCCCCGTCTCAAGCCAGCACTCCACCTGGCTCAACACGGGCGGCGTGCCATAACGCTCGACCAACCGTGCCCGCGTGACAGCGTGACGCCCGCCCAGAAACAATACGGCCTGCCGCTGCCGGTCGGTCTTGTGGCGCGCAAGCTGCGTGGTCAGTTTCAACACGTTGCCGGGTTCAAAGGACGCTCCCTTCACACCGCGCAGACGCGGATCGTTCCCGTCAGGGACGCCATAGACAAGCGCACGGTAATAGCGCTCGACCGTGTGCTTGGCGAATTGCGCAGCCAGCCCGTGATGGGCCGCGTCGGACTTTGCGACCACAAGCAGCCCGCTCGTGTCCTTGTCGATCCGGTGCACGATGCCCGGACGTTTCATGCCACCAACACCAGACAGATCATCGCCGCAATGGTGCATGAGCGCATTGACCAAAGTCCCCGAGGGCGATCCCGGCGCCGGATGCACGACCATCCCCGCAGGCTTGTTGACGACGATCAGGTCATCATCTTCAAACACCACGTCCAGCGGGATATCCTCGGCCCCGATATGGCTCTCCTCAGCGGCTTCCACGGTCACCTCGACCACAGCCCCCTCGGCCACCTTGGCCTTGGGGTCCGACGCAACTGTCCCGTCCACGGTCACAGCCCCGTCGGCCAAGAGCCGCGCCAAGCGCGTGCGGGACAGGGCCGCGCCCTCTGGCACGTCGCGGGCGATGGCCTTATCAAGACGCGCGGGCGGATCAGCCGCAATGACAAAGGAGACGGACGTGGACGACATGGACACCCCAGAAATGCCGGCCAACCTGACCTTTCTGCGGCGGCTGGTGACGGTGTTGACGATCATCATGATCGGGGGCGTTGTAACGGTGGTCGCCCTGCTTGTCATCCGGCTGAATGCCGACCCCGCGCCGCTCCCCCTGCCCGATCAGGTCACGCTACCTGACGGCACGACGGCCACGGCTTTTACCGTTGGATCGGATTGGTTCGGGATCGTAACGGAAAACGATGAAATCCTGATCTACGATCAGGTCACCGGCACCCTGCGCCAGACCATCACCCTGGACTGAGGTTTTGTCTTGGTGAAATGGAAGCCAAGGCAAACCATGGAACACGCCGCAAGGCGCTCAATTGGATTGCGAATGGCAGCGCCTAGATGTTCAGGCGTGTGAGGCCGCGTGTTTTCTTCGAAAACACTCTCACCTCACCGTCACTTTCTCACTTCGTTCGAAAGTGCGGATGGTACCACCGCCCCGGCTCGAACGGGGGACCTCCTGATCCACAATCAGGCGCTCTAACCAACTGAGCTACGGCGGCACTGCGCGTCAAATACCTATGCCGCCGACCGATTGCAAGACCATCAAAAGCGATAAACCCACGTCTGTTCCACCAAATCCTGTCCAAAGGAATGGACAGGTTTCGATGCCACCATATCCCACCCCGTACGAGCATACAGGGCACACGCCGCCGCGTGGCTTTCATGGGTCCACAGGGTCATCCCGGCATATCCGGTTTCGCGCGCAAACGACATGCATTGATCCAACAGCATCCGCCCCGCACCCCTGCCCCGTGCCTCGGGCACCAGCAGGAACAAGCGCAGCTTGGCCGTCGTTTCATTGTGACGCACACAAAAGATCGACCCCAAAGGCCGCCCATCCGCCTCGGCAATCCACCCACGCTCACAGGATGCATCATGCTCGGCATTGAACGCCTCGAGGATGGACCGAACCAGCGGACCAAAGCTGTCATCGAACCCGGCTTCGCGCGCATAAAGACTGTCGTGCTGATCAACCAACCAATCGGTGTCTTCGGGTCGAAACGGGCGTATGGCTACATCTGTCATGGCATGACCATGGCGGACGCCTTCTTGCCTTTCAATCCCGATCGGGCTAGCACCCGGCTTCAACTTCCGCCGGAGATGACCATGGGCATCAACAAAGAAAGCGACATCGAAGCCAACCTGCAGATCGGCCCGACCGACGCGGGCATGGTGCGCATCTATGTCGAGGCAAAAGGCGTTGAAATTCCAATGGATTTCGACCCCGAAGAGGCCGATGAAATCGCGGATGAGATCAAGGCGGCCGCCAAAGCTGCCGGGGCCATGAAACGCTAACGCCGCGTACGGTGCGCTTGTTGTGCTCCGCCCTTCGCGGCGCCGTTTGATGCCATCATGTGGGCGCAGGGTGCCAGTCTTTTCATCCAACGGTGACGTTCAGCGCGTCAAAACCCTTCGAGAATCGCTGATCACAGACGACCGCAGACAATCGATCAGAAGCGAATGTCGTAGCCAGCCTTCAGGCCGTAGTTCTCCGGGGCATACGTCCCCAAACCTCCCCAAAAGCTGTCGATCGCAATCGAGCCGCCCGCCTGGGTCGAAAATCTGATGCCCAAGCTCACGCGACCGCTACCACTGCGCTGGCCTGGCAACGCCAACGCATCATGCCCAAAGCGGCGGGTCGATGTCCGCGAGAATGCGCCGCCCCCTGTCAGGATGATGGGGGCGCCGTTCGCCTCACGCAGCGTGTGGCGAAACTCCAATCCCAACTGCATCTGGCGCTGCTGAATGCCTTGCACCCCAAGCGGATCGCTCCCGCGCGGCAACACATCATCCGTGGCGTATGACGCCAGAAAACTCGGGGTCAGGGTCGTAACGCCGTAGCGCAGCTGACCCGTCAGTTTCAGTTGCGCCAGACCGCGCCGCGTGTCCGGCCACAGCGCGCCATCACCGGAACCGCGGATGCTATGAGAGGCCCGCCCCCGCAAAAGACGCCCTTCGACAAACAAAGGCTGATTGGCGTGGCGCGCCAGGAAATAGGACCCGGCCATCACGCCCCCGCCCGCCCTGTCGGACTGGGCACCCGCCTGCGACAGGTAATCCGCCTCGATCATGCCGCCAACAACAAGCGTCGGCGTGACATAGGTATGCAGACCCATCGCACCAAATCCGTATTTGACCTTCCGTTTACCGTTGTCGTCCCACCGCCCGATCACCCGCGCCCAAAGCGGCGCATCCACACCACTGGAAAAATGCAACACACCGTGATCGTCTGTCACATCGGCGTTCAGGGCACCCGATCCGACACCTGACAAAAGCGCCGCCAGTTCCGGTTGGTGCCGGATCAGGTTGTCCAACCGTGTTTTTTGCAACTGATGCATAAGCCTGCGAGTCTCGGCCGTATCCGCCCGACTGCTCATGTCACCCATCCCAAACAGGGCCACAACTGCAATCAAAACAGTGGGCAAAACGCATCTGGCAAGTGACACCGCCATCTGCGGAAAAGCAGCCAGGTACATCGCTTTGGGAACATGGATCACGTTCATCACATAGGCCCTTGGCAGAGCGGGGTCAGACAGGATGTGGCGAAGTCGTTTGGCCGCTCAAGCAGAGGACCAGCATGCGCACACTTACACACGCGCTGATTGATCAGCCACCCAAAATTTCGTGAAAGCCAGACAAAGACCGCACAGCGACCGTCAACATGCGAAACAAATCGCCGCGCAAACCTGCAACTCTACAGGCAGCCGCAGCAAGAGGACCCGGTCAGGACCACCCCAGCCCAGCCCCAGGATCACGCAAGCTCTGCAACCGCCGCGCGGCATGGGTGGCGAATTTCTGGACCATCACCTTGCGCCGCGCCGGTGCCAGCTTGTCCTCGGGGGCCATACGAATGATCTCGGCATCATAGGCATCCGCAATCATCAACCCGGTCCCCTCCGGCAGCAGATCAACGG
Source organism: uncultured Tateyamaria sp. (assembly GCF_947496075.1). Classification (GTDB taxonomy): domain Bacteria; phylum Pseudomonadota; class Alphaproteobacteria; order Rhodobacterales; family Rhodobacteraceae; genus Tateyamaria. The sequence continues at coordinate 708,928 of NZ_CANMBJ010000002.1, read as the reverse complement.
GAAAATCCCCGTCCACGGCCCAAAAGAAACGGTCGCACCACTCCAGATACCCTTCCCACTTGTGGTCGGACATGAAATCTGCGCGGCTGGACTTGCATTCGATCACCCAGATCTCGCCCTTCGTCCCCAACGCCATCACATCGACCCGCAAACCACGTGCGGGCACCAACTCCTCCACCGCCGCCAGACCAAGGCTGGCCAGATGGCGCGACACACCCCGGGCCAGCAACTGGCCAAGCATCATCGTGGCGGGATCAAGTGTGGTTTGCATAAGATCGAGAATATGAACAAAACCTGAACAAACGCAAGAGCGGGCTTTCCCCTTGGCGCTCCGCTGTCCTGCGCCTACCTTTAGCCGACAGCACGAAGGGACCGTTCATGAGTGATGAGACACGCCTGACCCAGGGGCAGGCCCGCGGGGTCCGCTACGCCCGCGAGCTTGAGGGGCACCTCGGTTGGCTCGACACATTCTCGGGCACGGCACTTGGCGTGCTGGCCGTCGCGTCGGGCATCTACACCTATCTGGGGGTCTCGTCCCTTCTGGATGAAAACGGCGCCATGTCGGTCTTTGCCGCCATCGCCTACTCGGTCGCCGTGTCGGTCGGCATCTTCGTCTTCTGGTCCTACATGATGCGCCTGTTTCCCGCCGTCCGCTCGGCCCGCGCCCGCATCGGGCTGATCGTGGCCATGGGCGTCGGATCACTTGCCATCGTGGCCATGTCATCCTGGCTCAACGCCGCAGCCCTCGCCGGATCGGCTGCGGTCGAACAGCACCTCGCCAAAACCGTGCAGGACTACCAGAACAGCCTCGAACGCGCGCACGAAGTCGCGCTGACAGGCCAATCCCTCGAACGCGACGTGGCCCGCGTCCGCCAGTCATTCGAGGATCTCTCCGAACAGGAAGCCGCCGGCGCGCTCTCGGGCCTCGCAGGCCGCGGCGCCGTGTTCCGTGTTTTGCGCCAGAAAGCCGCCGAACTCTCCGGGCTCGAAGGGCAAATCAGCGCGCAAACCCCGCTTGTCGAAAGCGCCTTTGCCGAGGGCAACGTGATCCTCTCCCGCATGCGCGCGCTCACTGTCGAACCCGGCCCGGTCGAGGCGCGCAGCGTCGAATTCTCGGAACAGGCGGTGCGGCTCGCGGGCCTGATCACACAAATACGCCAGCTCTCGGTGGCCCCGCTTGTTGAACGCGCGGCCCAGGACCTTGCCGCCTCGGTTGTCCTGCCCGAGCTTGACAGCACAACCGAACAGGGGCGCACCGATCAGGCAGCCACCATCACCTCGGTGCTCGAAGTGCTGGCCCAACGCGCCACCACGCTCGAACGAGCCGCCCAGACGGTACAGGCGCTGGAACCGGCCACCGATGTGACCTACACGCCGATCTCCTCCGCCGACGCGGTCATCCTCTACGCCCGCAATTTCGTGCCCTCCTGGGCAGGGGCCATCGCCATCGACCTGTTGCCCGCCGTCCTGGTGTTCATCCTGGCCATCACCCAATCCGCCATCCGCGGCGGACGCGAAGGGGCGGCGGTCGAGGACACGTTGACACTGGCCGAACTGCGCGCAGCCATGGTGGCCCTGCGCGACGTCGAAACCACGATGACCGCCCCGGCCGAGCCGGTGAAGGCCCCAACCCCACCCAAACGGGTCGCCGAATGACGACCGCCACGGGCAAGCAGCGCAATCCCATCGCGCGCGTGCTGATGGGGGTGCTGATCTTCCAAGTGGGGATCGGCGGGCTGCTGATCCTTGGCGACATGCAGGGCCTGCGCCTACCCAGCTTTGGCCCCGATGCCCCACGGCTGACAGAACCGGTGCGCCCCGGCGACCAGCGCCGCACCTTCCGCCCCGACCGCGACCGCCCCGTCACCCAACCCGCCCGCGATCCGGGCGAATTGCCCAACCGACTGGTACTGACACAGGCCAGCGGCACCACCTACCGGCTCGAGGGCGAAATCAGCGCAGGCGACGCAGACCGGCTCGCGGACCTTATCGCGCAGGCTGACCCCGCCCCCGAAACGCTGATCCTGCAAAGCCCCGGAGGGTCGGTCCAAGACGCACTCGCACTGGGGCGCGTGATCCGGCGTGAAGGGATCGGCACCCAAATGCTCGCAGGCGAATTCTGCTATTCCGCCTGCCCCTACCTTCTGGCGGCTGGGACAATACGAACCATCGACGACGCGGCATCGGTCGGCGTGCACCAACACTATTTCGGCCAGAACACCTTCCTGCCCGCCGCCTTCGCAGTCGAAGACATCCAGCGCGGCCAGGCTGAGGTGATGACCTACCTGAACGAGATGGGAATCGACCCGCTTGTCATGCAGCACGCCCTGTCGACGCCACCAAACCAGATATATGTCCTGCTGCCGGAGGAACTTGAGACATACGGATTTACGCAATCTTCTGAATAGCTTAGCGCACCCAACCTGCGCACGGATTTAAGCGGCTTGACATGATACCAAAAGGTATCTCATTAATATGATACCAAATGGCATCATATGTGAGACACCCGATGAAATCCCTCGCCCTCCTCCTGCTCGCAGCCACCCCCGCGCTGGCTGACCCCGCAATCACCCTCACCCCAGCGGGCGCGCTCGACTGGGAAACCACTCCCGAAGGCGTCGCCTTTGCCGCCCTCTCCGGTGACCGCTTGACCGAAGCCTACTTCGCCATGGTCAAACTGCCCGCAGGCACGACCAGCCCGCCTCATGTCAAAACCTTCAACATGTACGGCGTGATGATCGAGGGCGAGATGACGCACACGGCCCTCGGCGCAGATGCCGCCACCACGGTTGGCCCCGGCGGCTACTACGAAGTGCCCGCAAACATGCCCCACATCTCGGCTTGCGTCTCTGACAGCCCCTGCATCACCATGCTCTACCAGGACGGCGCGTTCGACTTCCTGCCGGTGACGCAATGACGGACCCGACCCAAAACGCCTTCCGCGCCCTCGCCGACCCGACCCGGCGCGACATCCTGCGCATGCTGTCGGGGCAAGACATGACCATCGCCCAGGTCTCCGACCGCTTCGACATGACACGCGCCGCCGTCAAAAAACACCTCACCGTGCTCAGCGACGGCGGCCTCATCACGGTCGAAGCACGCGGCCGCGAACGCATCAACACGCTCAATCCCGCCGGGCTCGCCCCGGTCTTCAGCTGGCTCGAATTCTTCGACCGCTTCTGGGATGACCGCCTGTCCGATCTTAAAACCGCCATCGAAAAGGACCTCCAATGACCGATGCGACCCTGCAGAAAACCATCTTCCTCAAAGCACCGCGGCAGATGGTGTGGGACTATCTCACCCAGCCCGACCATCTCGCCAAATGGTTCCACGCCCCCAAAACCCCCATGACCGAGGGCGAAAAGCTGGAAATGTACGGCACGACCAGCGGCAACCTGTTGATCTGGGGCAAGGTGATCAAGGCCGACGCCCCCGACTACCTCGAATACACGTTCACCGTCGGCCCGATGGGCGATGCGGTCAGCACGGTGAAATGGACGCTCTCGGACGTCCCGGGCGGCACGCAACTGGCGCTGACACACGAAGGGCTGCCCCAGGGCGAAGCCGCCTTCGGCCTCATCCTCTCGCTCGACAACGGCTGGGATGAACACCTCATGCGCATGCGAAACGACATCCATGGAGAGGATTGATGGACTACACCGCCACGATCACCACTAGCGCGCCACCCGAACAGGCCGCGCGTCAGATTGCCGACGATCTTGAACTCTGGTGGTCCACCCGCGTGGACCGCCGACCAGGCGGCTTCACCATCCGCTTCAACACAAGCCACGCCACCTTTGCCATCGATCCCGGCAGCACGGCGCAAGGCTTCACATGGACCTGCACCGACGCCCACATGATCATGGAGGGCGTGGACGATCCGGGCGAATGGAAAGGCACCCGCCTTGTCTGGCGGATCGCCCCCGCCTCGGGCGGCAGCACGGTCACGCTGACCCACGAAGGGCTCTCGCCACAGATCGCCTGTTTCGACATCTGCCAACGCGGCTGGCAACACTTTTTCGAAGACAGCCTGCGCGATCACCTGAACGGCGAAACAGCCCGGCCCGAGACCAGCCAACCTGCGGCATAAGGTATCGCGTTAACCCGTCCGCGCGCCTCAAATCCGGCGCGCGGAACAAAATGCGCATTTTCGGGCTCAAATTGTGCACTTTGCCAAAACCGGCGTAAAACAGCTCCGTTTTGACCCGACCGAAATACGCAGTTTCCCGTCCAAACATCGCAGTTTGCCCAAGTCACGGCTCCAAACCCGCCGCGAAACGGCTCCCGAACCCACGATTAACGCAGCGCACGTTCCAAACGTGCAAATCCACCTTCCCTGTTTCCAAAAATCCTCCCCGAAGGGTCGATCAGCCAAGACGCCGACCGGATCCACCTTGTCCCGGACGCCACACACCCCTATGTAGCGCGGTGGCGGGTTCTACCCTTCTCGTGACAGGTTGCATTCCGGTGGCCTTAAGCAATTCCGAGGGAGCTGGCTCTGTCCGGGCCCTGGTCCGGTTACCTGGCGCCCACCTGTATATACAGGTCCTCGGGAATGAGAGAACCAAACGGTTGTGGTGGTCCCGTCACCTTACCCCAACATCTTGCGCTGCACCTGCGCACAGCACCGGTTCGTGGCCGCGGATTGCGCACTTTACGTTCGGGCCTATCTTTGCCTCAACGCACAGATGAAAGGAGACAACCATGTCCCTGAGACCGACACTCGAAACCCGTCAGGCCCAGCCCACACTCGAAGGCGCAGGCGTGCACCTGCACCGCGCATTCGGCTTCCAGGACCCATCGGAACTGGACCCGTTTCTGCTGTTTGACGACTTCCGAAACGACATCCCCGCGCATTTCGAAAAAGGGTTCCCCTGGCACCCACATAGAGGAATAGAAACAATCACTTACGTGCTGGAAGGCACGGTCGAACACAGCGACTCCCTCGGCAATTCCGGCACGCTGGGTGCGGGATCCGTACAATGGATGACCGCCGGGTCTGGCATCCTCCACCAAGAGATGCCGCACGGCAACGCACGCGGTCAAATGCACGGCTTCCAGCTCTGGGGCAACCTGCCATCGGACCAGAAGATGACAGCCCCGCGGTACCAGGACATCGCCGGGTCCGACATCCCCGAAGTCATCGACGATGACGGCACCCGGGTGCGTGTGATCACAGGCGAATTCTGGGGCAGGAAAGGCCCGGTCGACGGAATCGCGGCTGACCCGCAATACCTAGATATCTCCATCCCTGCCGGGGTGAGGAAAACGTTCAAAATCGACACGTACCGGCGCGCATTCGCCTACGTGTTCCAAGGCGCAGGCGCCTTTGCCGACGCCTCCGATCCGTCAGGTGTGTTGCTCGAAAAAGAGGTTGCAGGGCAAGAGGTTAATATCCGTGACCTCTCCGGGGACCGGACCTTGATCCGCTTCGGCACGGGCGATGAAATCACGGTGCAGGCCGGCCCCGACGGCCTGCGGTTCCTGCTTGTCTCAGGCGCGCCGATCAATGAACCGGTCGCATGGCACGGACCGATTGTGATGAACACGCAGGAAGAGCTGATGCAAGCCATGCGCGACCTGCGCAACGGCACGTTCATCCAACCCCAGCACTAGGGCAAAACGGGACGGCGGGTGGGGCGACTTTGCCAACGGCAAAGAGCGTCCGACCCGCCGTCACGCCATCACGGCTTTGCGCACCATGTCCCAGTACTGATCCTGCACGTCCGCAAGGCTCAAGCGCCCCTCGTCCCGGAACCATGTCGTCACGCCGGTCAACATCGCAATCACGGCGAGGGTCGCGATCTTCGGGTCCGCCACTTCGAACACCCCTGCTTCCGCACCATCCTGCAAAATCCGTTCCAAAACAGCCTCGTAGCGCCCCCTCAGCCCTTCGATCTCAGCAAAGTTCTGCGCCTCCAGATTGCGCAATTCCATATACGCAATGAATACAGCGTCCGGTCGTGCGTGGTGAAACTCAATGTGAAACCGCACGAAGGCTTCAAGCTGATCCACCGGCGCATCCGTATCCATGACCGGCACCGCATCAAGCAATTCAACCATGTGATCACGCATCAAGGCAAACAACAGGCTCTGCTTGTCTGGTGTGTAATTATAGAGCGCCCCTGCCTGCACCCCGACCTCTCCCGCGATTTGGCGCATGGAAACAGCAGCATAGCCGTGCCGCGCGAACAATCGCAGTGCCGCTTCGCGAACGCGCGGGCCGGTGATGTCGGAATGTGAGCCAGTGGTGCGAGCCATGGGCAAGAATTATCTGAACGTATGTTCAAAACCAAGCCGCACTTGCACGATGCAAGGGCTTGGTGCATCACATAGGCAACACCAGATTTGCGGAGCGTCTCGCCTATGCGCGCAACGACAGCCCTTCTTTGTCTGACCCTGACTGCCTGCACGCAGTTTCCCGAGTTGGACAATACAGTCTCCCCCGAAGTCGAAGCGTCGGAGTTCCCTGCTCTTGTGCCGCTGGAGCCGCTTCTGGCTGGTGCAGCACCGGTTGTGAGCGATCCGGTTGAGACCACGAAAACCCTTGAGGCACGCGTTGCCGCACTCAGGGCCCGGGCACGCGCACTGCAACAACGCAGTATAGTCGACCCCGCCACGCGAGCCAGGATGCGCGCACGCTTGGGCTAAGCCCTACAAGCAAGGGCAATTGCACCCGGCCCACGAACCCGTTACATCGCCCGCGATGACGTATCGCTCAAAGGACCCCAACATGAACGCACCGCTTCGGCTTGGCATTGCAGGGTTGGGCACCGTCGGGATCGGCGTGGTCAAGATTATTCGCCAGCACAGCGCGATGCTGGAAGCGCGCACAGGTCGTAAGATCGAAATCAGCGCTGTCTCCGCCAGGTCCCGCGACAAGGACCGCGGCGTGCCATTGAACAGTTATGCATGGGAGGATGATCCCGTTGCACTCGCTGCGCGCGAAGACGTTGATATCTACGTCGAGTTGATGGGGGGTACGGACGGCCCGGCCAAAGCATCCGTCGAAGCCGCCATTGCGGCGGGCAAGGATGTGGTGACTGCGAACAAGGCCATGCTTGCCATTCACGGCCAAGCTCTCGCTGAAGCGGCAGAGGCCAAGGGCATCAGCCTGCGCTACGAGGCTGCCGTTGCAGGCGGCATCCCCGTGATCAAGTCCCTGACGGAAGGACTTGCCGGCAATGAGATCACGCGCATCGTTGGGGTTATGAACGGCTCGTGCAACTACATCCTGACCCGCATGGAAAGTGCCGGCCTGACCTATGAAGAGGTCTTTGCCGAGGCTGACGGGCTTGGATATCTCGAAGCGGATCCGCAACTTGACGTCGGTGGCATCGACGCGGCGCACAAGCTGGCGATCCTTTCGTCGATTGCTTTCGGCACCCGCGTGGATTTCGACGGAATCGAGCTTGAGGGCATTGAACGCATCAGCATTGACGACATCCGACATGCCGCCGACATGGGCTTCAAGATCAAGCTGCTGGGTGTCGCCCAGAAAACCGGGCGCGGATTGGAACAGCGCATGATGCCGTGCCTCGTGCCCGACACGTCGCCCTTCGGCCAGTTGCAGGGCGGCACCAATATGGTCGCCATCGAGGGGCATGCTGTAGAACAAGTCGTTCTGCGCGGCCCCGGCGCAGGCGAAGGTCCCACAGCGTCCGCAGTGATGGGCGATGTCTGCGACATCGCCCGTGGCTTCACTCTGCCCGTCTTTGGTCAACCCGCCGGAACGCTGGAAACTGCGCCGCGCGCAGCATCCGTCCTGCCTGCGCCTTACTACCTGCGCATGGCGCTGGTCGACAAACCCGGTGCGCTCGCAAAGATCGCGACCGTTTTGGGAGAGGCCGGCGTCAGCATCGACCGCATGCGGCAATACGGCCACAGCGACACAACCGCCCCTGTTCTGATTGTAACCCACACCTGCACACGCGCAGCCGTCAACGAGGCGATCAACGCGATGCAGGGCACCGGCGTCCTTGCTTCGAACCCCGTTGTCTTACGCATCGAGTCCGTCTGAAACTTCATACCTCCCCAAAGGATCAACTAAGATGACAGCCACCGCACAATTCCAGGATCGCATGCTTTCACTGGGCCTTGCCCGCGTGTCGGAGGCCGCCGCGCTTGCTTCGGCCCGGCTTGTTGGCCACGGGGACGAAAAAGCCGCAGACCAAGCCGCGGTGAATGCGATGCGAGAGCAATTGAACATGCTCGACATCGCGGGCGTCGTGGTCATCGGTGAAGGCGAACGGGACGAGGCGCCAATGCTGTTCATCGGCGAAGAGGTTGGGACGGGCACCGGTCCCGGCGTCGATATCGCCCTTGATCCGCTCGAAGGCACGACCCTTACGGCCAAGGACATGCCCAATGCGCTGACCGTCATTGCGATGGGCCCACGCGGCAGCATGTTGCACGCGCCCGACGTCTATATGGACAAGCTGGCCATCGGCCCGGGTTTTGCCCCGGACACTGTCACGCTGGATATGAGCCCATCTGAACGTGTCGAAGCTCTTGCCACGGCCAAGGGATGCTCTGCGTCGGACATCACCGTGTGTATCCTTGAACGACCGCGCCACGAAGCAGTCATTTCTGCCGTGCGCGGCACGGGCGCCTCAATCCGCCTGATCACCGACGGAGACGTCGCTGGCGTGATGCATTGCGCCGACCCGACCACAGGCATCGACATGTACATGGGCGAAGGTGGCGCACCCGAAGGCGTGCTGGCCGCTGCAGCTCTGAAATGCATGGGTGGACAGATTTATGGCCGCCTGCTTTTCCGAAATGACGACGAAAAAGGCCGTGCGGCCAAGGCCGGGATTACTGATCTGAACCGGATCTACACCCGGGACGAAATGGTGACACAGGACGTTATCTTTGCCGCAACCGGCGTCACCAGCGGATCGCTCTTGCACGCAGTGCAGCGCGAGCCCGGTTGGCTGACATGCGAGACACTGCTGATGCGATCCAAGACCGGATCGGTCCGCCGCATCAACTACCGGACGCCAACGCATACGGTTTGACGTGCGGGGCGGACGACACGTCCGCCTTACGACATTGTTGCCACAGGTGCGCCCGCGCCTAAACTGGCGCAATCTTGCGCGAAGGGGAGGCGCTCTGTGGCATTCTTGGGGATTGAACAGTCACTGACCGGACGGGCCTGGATCGGCCCGGACGTCTCGACCGAACGTGCTGCCGAAGCCCTGGCGCAGCATACGCAATTGCCCCGCCCTGTCTGTCAGATCCTCGCCCGCATGGGCGTATCCGCCGAAAGGGCAGAGACCTACCTGTCCCCCACCCTGCGGGATCTGATGCCTGATCCGCGTTCCTTGCGCGACACGGAACCTGCCGCCACCCGGCTTCTGGACGCCGTGCAGAAACGTCAAAAAATAGCAGTCTTTGCAGATTACGATGTGGACGGCGGCAGTTCTGCCGCATTGTTGATCACGTGGCTCAGAGCGATGGGGACAGCCGCAACGCTCTATGTGCCCGACCGCATTGACGAAGGATACGGCCCAAATGACGAGGCGATGGCGCGGCTCGCCGCTGCGCATGACCTGATCATCTGCGTCGATTGCGGGACCTTGTCGCATGGCCCGATCGCCGCAGCGGAAGGAGCAGATGTGATCGTTTTGGATCACCACCTTGGCGCTGAAACACTGCCCGATGCCTATGCAGTCGTGAACCCGAACCGGCAGGATGAGGATGGGGCATTGGCCCATCTATGCGCGGCAGCGGTCGTATTTTTGGCACTGGTCGAAGCGGGTCGCCAGTTGCGAGAAGGGGGAAAGCAAGGGCCGGACCTCATGGCCATGCTCGATCTCGTGGGTTTGGCGACCGTGGCTGATGTTGCGCCCTTGGTCGGTGTCAATCGCGCCTTTGTAAGACAGGGGCTCAAAGTGATGGCTCGGCGTGAACGCGTTGGACTGGTTGCCTTGGCCGATATCGCTGGCCTTGATACCGCGCCTACACCGTATCACCTCGGTTATTTGCTCGGGCCACGCATCAACTCAGGTGGGCGCATCGGACAGGCGGATTTGGGGGCGCGCCTCTTGGCAACAACCGATCCACACGAGGCGGCAGCGCTGGCCGAACGCCTCAATACGCTCAACGCTGAGCGGCGCGAGATCGAAGCGCACGTCCGCGCCGAAGCCATCGCGCAATGCGAAACACGCGGCGCGGATGGCGCCTTGGCTTGGGCTGCGGGTCCCGGGTGGCACCCCGGCGTGGTCGGTATCGTGGCATCGCGTGTGAAGGAGGCAACCAACCGCCCGTCGATCGTCATCGGGGTCGAGAATGGGATCGGTAAGGGATCGGGCCGATCTGTGTCGGGCATTGACCTAGGTGCGCCCATTCAGAGGCTGGCAGCCGAAGGTTTGTTGATCAAAGGCGGCGGGCACAAGATGGCCGCGGGCCTTACGGTCGAAGCGGACAAGATCGAGCCAGCCATGGAGCGTCTGTCGAATCTGTTGGCGAAGCAAGGAGCCGATGCTCTCGGCCCCGCGGACCTGCGCCTTGATGGCGTGTTGATGCCCGGTGCGGCCACCGTCGAGTTGCTGAACCAGATTGACGCAGCGGGTCCGTTCGGAGCGGGCGCCCCTGCCCCGCGCTATGCATTTGCGGCGATGCGAATTCTGCAAGCCCGGCGCGTGGGAGAAGCACATCTGAAGCTCACTTTTGGAGAACCCGGCGGGGCACGTCTGGATGGCATCGCGTTTGGTGCTTTCGACGGTCCATTGGGCCAAACGCTGATGGATCATGGCGGTGCACCATTCCACCTGGCGGGTCGGATTGAGGTCAATTCTTTCCGCGGTCGACAGTCCGTTCAACTGCGGCTCGAAGATGCCGCTCGGGCGTGACATCAAAGGCGACAAGCATTCGTCAGAAATATCGCTAGTCGGACGTTTTTTCCGCTTGCGCAACATCGTTGAATTGCCTATCTGAGCGCTCACACCAGCGCTGGCCCGTTCGTCTATCGGTTAGGACGCCAGGTTTTCAACCTGGAAAGAGGGGTTCGATTCCCCTACGGGCTGCCAGTCTTCAATACTTTGTCTTGGTTTTGCGGGGTGTTTATCCCTTAGGCTTACCGCGCCGCGTTGGATGTTGGTCATCTTGGACACTTGGGGATGACATCGGCACACTGTACTGGGTTCGGCAAGCGAAGCGTCACGCATCGTTCTACCTCACCTCCTTATGTAGTAAACATCGCCCACATAAATCTCTCGGAACTGGCCGAAGCAACAGACAAGCTGGATCAAGCATTGCTTGCGGCGTCCCGCCCCACCGGGGGCACCAGGTTCTGAGCATTCTGTCGCAAGACTGGTATGTAGTGAGTCTGTTGTCCGCGGCCACCATGTTTGGACGCATAGAGCGCGACATCGGCATCATCCATGACTTCTGCCGCAGACTGTTCGGATTCCGGATCAAATATGGCTGACCCAATACTTGCCGAGATGCGACATAACTCGCCCTGAAACGGAATTGGCTGTGACAGTCGCTGAATGATTCGACGGCCAATCCCCTCCATCGCATCGCCATCTTTTGCGTGGGGGAGAATGACCACAAATTCGTCACCGCCAACACGCGCGACGGTGTCACTCTCCCGCGTTTCTTCGACCATGACGCGCGCGACCGTTTGCAACACGTGATCACCGGCTGCGTGCCCAAGCGTGTCGTTCACGGCTTTAAACCAATCCAGATCTATCTGCATCAAGCCAAAGCGCGTACCCCAATCCATATGACGAGCAAGCACGTGATCCATTGCGCGACGGTTCTTGAGCCCGGTCAATGTATCAGTGAACGCCTGTTCTTCTGCAGCAATCATTGCGCCTTGCAGACGCAAATTGAGTTTGCGTGACGCCTCCATTGCAGCTGACTTGGCCTCAACAAGATACAGCATCTCAATCGTGAGATCGGTAGCTGCAAAGTCAGAACTGTTAAGAGCATAATCCGACACGGCATCAACCACAGAGATGCCAAATGACAGGTTTACAATGCTTTGTCCTTCTTCCGGGCCAGCAACCAACAACCCTTTGACCTCGGTCTTGGGGGCGTCGCGAAACTGCAAGTGAAGCTTTGTTCCTGCCGTGGCACGCAGACCATCGATCGAAGTTATTGCGCGCGGCCGCCTCAGGTCGAAAATTTCGAGGAACCGCCGACCAACCATTGGACTGCCAGGACGTAATTTCTGAAGCGTGGGACCGGCATGCACCACATGCCCAGTTGGCCCCAGCACAAGATGCATCGGGCAAAGCACATCCATCGCCTGCATCAGTGCAGCCTGATCCATCATGATGCCCGCGCCCCCAAATCAAAAACACGCCCCTCTGCGAACTCGGTTTCAACCAAGCTTACCGAAATCGTCTCGATGCCATTGCCACGCCCAGTGTGTTCGAGAAGTGCAAGAGCACCATAATCATCCGCCATTGTCCGCAGAATACCCATCATCACATGTCCGTACCCATGAATGGGGCTTTCGCAGATCAGGCTGAAATGCGTCGGAGAGTGATCGCGCAACTCGATCCGCGGCAGATCTAGATCAGAGACAGCAAGACGGGCACGATCCGGCAAATCATCGAGCGAATGCAGAAACTCAACAAATGTCACGCCGCCAAAACGGAGCAGTCGTCGTAGCGCTTCGACATTGGGATGGGACACCAGATATGTACCCATATCCTCCATCACGTCGCTGCGAGGTCGATTCAGAATTTGACTGATGGCATCCAGAATACGCGGTGTAATGTCGTCATCGTAGATCAACATCGACTCGAATTCGACAAAGTCGAGATCCGCAAACCGGGTCGCCTCGACCCATTTGTCCGCTCCATAACTGTCTGTTACGAAACATTGAATTGCCCGATTGATCAGTCCATGCATTGCACGACGTTCCCATTTCCACGGGAGCACCATGCGCAATCAGCTCTAAACAATCCTCTAACAGATGCAATTTGACCTAGTTTTTGGACCCAAAAGGCTCAAAAATCTGTTGGGGCTCCACCTTCGGCTTTGCGACGCGCCACGAAATCGGCAAGTTCTTCACGAATGCACACCTCCATCGCTGGCGCCTCGAAACTTGCGACAATCTCCTTGAACAGCCGGTGCGCCCGCTCAGGCGTCCATACGGCACCGGCTGCCTCCCACCCTTCATAGTTCTTCCAGTCGCTCAGGAAAGGTTGATAAAAGGCGGTGCTATAGCGATCCTGCGTATGCTGGATGCCAAAGAAATGCCCCTCGTTTCCTACCGATTTAATGGCGTTCAGCGCTATATCATCCGTGCCTGTTCCTACAATCGACGGCTCCATATAGCGTTGAATTTGCTGAAGAACTTCGCAGTCCATGACGAATTTCTCCGGGCTCGCGATCAGCCCACCCTCAAGCCATCCAGCCGCGTGGTAAACCATGTTGGTTCCTGACTGAACCGCCGCCCACAAACTGTTCGAGGTTTCCCACATGGCCTGCCCGTCCGGCACGTTGGCTGCGCACACGCCCGACGATCGCAGCGGCAAGCCGTAGAACCGCGCCAATTGGCCTGTCATCTGGGTTGCGCGCATATACTCTGGCGTTCCGAAGGCAGGCGCGCCGGACTTCATATCGACATTCGATGTGAACGTGCCAATTGCACAGGGTGCACCCGGAGCAACATATTGGAAGAGCGCAATCGCACACAGTGCCTCTGCAATTGACTGCGCCACGGCGCCTGCCATAGTGACCGGAGCCATCGCCCCCGCCAGCGTAAACGGTGTCACCACAACCGCTTGACCACGGCGCACCATGCGCAGACAGCCGTCGATCATGGGGTGGTCATGCTTCAGCGGAGAGGTCGAATTGATGTTGGTATACATTCGCGGAGCTGCGTCAAATTCTTCGTGGCTCAACCCGCTGGCAATGCGGACCATCTCCATCACGTCCTCAACACGCTCTTTGCCAAGCGAGTATGCGTGCATGACTTTGTCAGTCAGTGTAAGCTTGTCATAAAGCACGTCCAGGTGCCGTACGCTGGCGTGTATATCGACCGGTTCAACAGGATACCCGCCAGCGAAATGGATGCAGTTGAAATACTGGGTAAGCTTTAGAAGGTTGGCGCACTTCTCACGCGTGCCCGGCACCTTCGTACCAATTTCCATGTCCCAGTAGTTGGGCGGTGACGACACGTTGCCAAAAAGCAGATGCTTGCCACCTACGGTGATCGCCCGGTCAGGGTTGCGCGGTTTAATGGTGAATTCGGATGGTGCCTTGCGCACCATTTCCATCACGAAATCGCGGTCCATGCAGACAATATCGCCGTCAACACGGCACCCAGCGTCGCGCAGAATGCCAAGTGCCTCCTCGTTGAGAAACTGAATGCCGATCTCTTCAAGGATCCGCATGGCCCCGTCGTGGATTGCCTCGACGCCTTCGGGACGCAAAGGCTCCACCGGCGGATCGGTAATGACGGGCGGATTCCATGGCATCTGTTCAATGACAGCCGCACCCCTGCGGGCCGCCGCCCCGGCCCTGCCACCGCCACGCGTCCTGCGTCGTGTCGCCGTGTCTGCCATCGTATCGTCCCTTCGAACTGCATGTGCAGACCACGACACCGCAGCAAGCCTTTCGGTACATCTCCGTTTGCGACGGGCTGTGTCGTTTTTCTTAGTCGAAGTGGCGAATTTGCACTCGTCAGACCGTTGCCAATTGATCAAGCCAGTCCGGCAGCGCACCGATGTCGGATAAAACGATGTCTGCATGCGGGACCAGAACATCAAGTGGCGCCATGCCTGTCAGAACGCCAACCGTACTCATCCCGGCCGCTCTGCCGGCATGCAGATCATGGGTGCTGTCCCCCACCATAACGACTGTTTTGGCTGCAAGCCCGGTATCGGCGCAGAACGCCAGCAACTGTCCTGGCGCAGGCTTGCCACCAAAACCGCTGTCGCTGCCTGCGATGAAGTCGAAAAAGCCGTCTACACCCGCGGACTGCAAATGCGCGCGGGCGGGCGCTTCGGCATCATTTGTTGCAACGCCCAGCGCAAGGCCACGCGCGCGCAACGTGGTCAAAAGTGGCTTGAGAGGAACAGCCTCGGCCTGGGGTGCGTGAGCCGCCTCGTCATTCAATAGCGCCACCAACTCATCAAACGACAGATCCGGAAAATAGGCATTCAACTCAGACGCAATTTCGATGGGCGTACCGGCGATCACAATGCTTTTGGGCAGGAACCGTGCGCGCGCAAGATCAAAGCCAATCGCGGCACCAGCCCTTTGCGCACGTTCTTCGTCTCCACATGCCGCGCGACGCAAGAACGCTGCGGCCCAAGCCTCCCACGTCGTAGAAAAGTCAAAAAGCGTTCCATCCTTGTCAAAGATGATCCCGCGAACAGGACAGCCGGATACAGTCACGTCCAATGAAATTCTCCACCGCCTGGCAAAGCCGTACGCGCACGCATGGGCGTATCATAAGTCAAACCCTGAGCATCGCAAAATTCTGCCACCCACGCGTCATCCATCATTATGAAATCCAGCAAGCCCCCTAAGAAGGCCGGATCTCCTACCCCGGCCCGCATGTCGGCTTCGCTGACACCGGTGGCACCAAGGAAGACGGGAAGCAACTCTTCGTTCCCGACCATCCATGCGATGGCCTGCAAACCGACCACTTCGGCGGATTCTTGCGAATGGGACATCAAGTTTGGCCTTTGCAGTCTGATGGAAACGCTTTGTTAACCTAAACGATCAAAAACCTAATGCACGGCTTTTGCAATGAATTGGAAGCGTCTCATGCACGGTAAGGTCCTCGTTATCGACCCAATTGCGACAAACCGCATTGTGTTGCGTGTCAAGCTGGCGGCCAGTCACTACAACATGCTCCAAGCCGGTTCGATTGCAGATGCCATGCAAGTTCTGGCGCAGGATACACCCGACCTGATCCTGTGCGCGGGAACTCTTCCTGATGGAGATCCGCTGCGGCTGCTTTCTCGGATTCGCAAGATGGGATTGGCCGGAAAGATGCCGATCATCGCATTGAGTTGCGCGGACAGCGAATCCGAACGCTTGCGTTTGCTTGCGGGAGGCATCGACGATGTACTTCAGAAACCAATCAATGACGCACTGCTTCTGGCCAGAACCCGGTCGATCATTCGCGCCTATGCAACTGCAAGCGAATGGACCCTGCGCGAGGGCACGTCGCGCGCGCTGGGATTTGGGGAAGAGATAGCGACGTTTTCGCCGGCGCAGACTTTACGCATCGTTGCCGAGGACAGAGCCGCTGCTGCCCCCTGGATCACGGCACTATCTGACCGTATCAATGCACGAACCGTATTTGCCAAACCCGCCGCAGCGGTGTCGGAAGCGGAGCCAGGATGCACACCCGACGCATTTGTGCTGGTGATCGGACCGGATGAAGGCCCGCAGATGTTGCAGTTGCTGGCAACGATCCGCAGTCAAGCCAACACACGTCACTGCGCAATTCTTGCGGTGTTGGACAGTGAGTATGCGACGCTTGGTGCCCAAATGCTGGACATGGGCGCCAATGACTTGATGCGCTGCACCCGGTCGTCCGAGGAATTGGCGCTGCGCCTCGAAGCGTTGCTGAGCAGGAAGATGGTGACCGATTCACTACGCGACACCGTGCGTTCGGGCATCGAAGCGGCAGTGATCGACCCGCTCACCGGTTTACACAATCGCCGCTATGCAATGCCGCACCTGTCACGCATTGCAGAGCGTGCAACGCGCACGGGCAAACCCTATGCGGTGATGATTGCGGACATGGATCACTTCAAGCGGATCAATGACACGCTCGGCCACGCTGCGGGGGATGCCGTTCTGGTCGAAACGGCGCGCAGGTTGAAAGAGAACCTGCGCGCCGTTGATCTCGTGGCGCGGATCGGAGGTGAGGAATTTCTGATCGTGCTTCCCGGCGTTGGCCTTGGAAACGCCCGAAGGGCCGCCAAACGGCTCTGCCAGATCATCCAAAATACCCCCTTCGAGGTGCCCGACAGGACGGCCCCAGTCGATGCCACGATCTCGATTGGGATGACTGTGATTGATCCGGTGAACGGGACTCACTCGACCGTCGCGCAAAAGCCCGAGGCACTGCTCGACCGCGCAGACAAAGCGCTCTACGGGGCGAAAGCGAAGGGGCGCAATCGCGTTATCCTGAGCCGTCCCGCCGCGTAGGTTGCCGTCGCACAAAATCGGAATGCATGTTTCCGTATCGAGATGCGCTTGCTGCGACAGTTACTGTTGTCAGTAAGAGTATTCCGAAAACACCCGGCTAATGTCACCGTTCCAATCACCATGGTAGCGATCCAGCAACTCATCTGCCGGAACCTTGCCGGTCTCAACACTTTCCTGTAGAGCGTTAAGAAAGTGAGTCTCGTCCGGAACCAATCCTCCGGCCCCAGGACGCGCCCGCGCCTTCAGACCCGCATGTGAGATTGCAACCGATTCGCGCGCAAGGTCGTGCATTTTCACGCCGTTCACCTCAGCCTGCAGCCCATCGACCGAAGCTGCCACATGCAAACCGCTCCGAGTTTCAGCGTCGAGTCCCTTGACCAGATCCCAGGCCGCATCCAAAGCAGTCTGGTCATATGTCAGCCCGACCCAGAACGCCGGCAAGGCACACAAGCGACGCCACGGTCCCCCATCAGCCCCGCGCATTTCAATGAACTTTTTGACCCGCGCCTCGGGAAAGGCGGTCGTCAGGTGGTCTGCCCAATCGCTGAGTAAGGGCGTCTCGCCCGGCAGTGCTGGCAGCTTGCCGTTCAGAAAGTCTCGGAAGGATTGACCTAGCGCATCGATGTATTTGCCGTCTCGATATACGAAGTACATGGGCACATCGAGTGCATATTCGACCCAGCGTTCAAACCCGAAGCCTTCTTCGAACACGAAGGGCACCATGCCGGTGCGTGCCGGGTCAAGATCGCGCCAGACACGGCTGCGCCAGGACTTGTGGCCGTTCAGCTTGTTTTCAAAGAAGGGCGAATTGGCAAAAAGCGCTACGGCCACCGGCTGCAAAGCCACGGCCACACGCATCTTTTGTACCATGTCCGCCTCGGACCCGAAATCAAGGTTCACCTGCACTGTACACGTCCGACGCATCATCGTCCGACCCATCGTGCCGACCTTGCCCATGTAGGCGTCCATTAGCTTGTAACGCCCTTTGGGCATCAGCGGCATTTCCTCGTGGCTCCAGATTGGTGCTGCACCAAGACCGATGAACCCCACGCCAATCTCGTTGGCGATGTCCATCACCTCACGCAGGTGCTGATTCACCTCGTCACAGGTCTCGTGGATCGTCTCAAGCGGCGCGCCGGACAACTCAAGCGCCCCACCGGGTTCGAGAGAAATGTTAGCGCCATCCTTTTCCAAGCCAATCAACTTGCCGCTCTCGCGCAACTCACCCCAATGGTGGCGGTCGCGCAGTGCGCTCAGAACCGCCTCGATCGACCGTGCCCCTTCGTAAGGGAGCGGTTTCAGTGTGTCGCGGCAGTAGCCGAATTTTTCGTGCTCGGTCCCAATACGCCAGTCCGCCTTCGGCTTGCATCCATCAACCATGTATTGGACCAGCTGATCGTGATGTTCGATTGGCCCGCCGCCGGACTGAGGGATGGACATGGGGCGCTCCGCTTTGCGTTTGTCTCAGGCTGCAAGGGATGGGGCGAATTGTCGGAGGTGTCAATGCGCTGGGAACGTGCGTGAAATCACGGGGCTGTGCGCATCCATGCGCAACGGGTCACAAACCGCCTTGCCCATTACGCCCGCCCGCGTGGCTCCATTTGCGCAAGTGTCGGTGCGCTGCGCTCCCAGATCAGAACCGAAATGTCTGGTCTGGAACGCAGTTGGGCCAACATCCGTTCGGTTTTGAGCCCTGGCAGCGCAGCGAAGGCATCAAACAGGTCATCTGCCCCTTCAGCATCCACAGGAATCATCAGCGGCGGCTGATGAGGTTGATCAAGGCGCCAATGCGCGGGCGACTGCGCGCCGTCCAAAATCAAACGTTGCACTTCACGCATGGACACCGACCCACCGCTGAGCGGCCCAAAATAGGTGACCTCCCCCTCATCCACTTGCACCGTGCCAAGGCCTCCACCAGCCCCGCGAAAACGCCCGCGTTGCAGACCGACCATGATCAGCGCACCTGCACCCACCAGCATAACAGGCGCGATGTATCCCAGAACACCGCGCGCTTGCGCCAGCCACCACAGCGCAAGGACGGCCAGCGCCATGCCTGCCAGAACCTCGCGCCAACGCCAAAGCGTGGCCTTTGCCTCAGGTCGAAAGAACATCCGTTACTCCGCAATCGTCCTTGGTGTGTTGAACATGACCACGCGGTATGTGCCAACGTGGCGAAATCCAATGGAAACATATGCTGCTTCGGCCGCCTTGTTTGCCGCAAACAGGATGGCACAACGCACACCATTGTCCCGCGCCTGCGCCAATTGTGCCGCCACAACCCGGCGACCATAGCCCCTGTTCCGAACTGACCGAGGCACGAACACGCCACCGATCTGGATCGTGTTTTCAACAGCGGCGTTCACTGATGTCATCGCAACGGGTTGCCCTTCGCTTTCGAGTATCTGCACCAATCCATCAACCAGAGCACTCTGAACGCGCCGTTTAATATCGACCTTGGAAAACGGCAGACCCGTTTCCTTGCCATAGCTGCAGAACCAGTTCGACAGAATGTCGCCATCCCCCGAACACACAGCACGCAGCGTGTCGTCTCCAGTTGCCAGATCGTGCAAATCAAGGGCAAGCAAGGGCTCATCCGCCACAAGATCATCTTGGTCAGGCAAAAGTCCCAGCGCTGGCAACACATTGCCAACCTGATCCGAGGCACCGCTCATACCCAAAACGTGGCGACCAGCCCAGAAAGGGATCAAGGTTGCAAGATCAGGCACGCGATCTGGCATCTGCACAAGAAGGTAACCGGATCTGGTCAGACCAAACACCGCGCGAATATCGTCGTCTTCGCGCCACAGAATGTAATCCGTTGCATGCGCCCCTTCCCTATTGCCGATACCGCACTCTGCAAGATTGGAACGCAGGAACATGGATGTCTCTGAATACCGGGACAAGAAACTTTCAATGGCATCGGCATCTTCGGGCCCGGCGCGGCAGTAACGGGTGGTCACCGACCCAGTCACCGCCAATCCCCCAACTGTTGTTGCCACACTGTCAGCGCGGCGACGGCTGCCGTGTCAGCCCGCAGGATGCGCGGCCCGAGCTGCACTGCATGTGCGTTATCCAGTGCATGCAGGCGCGTGCGTTCCTTGTATGAAAACCCACCCTCCGGACCGATCAAGATCGCCCATGGCCCCGAGATGTCCGGCAACGCGGAACTGTCCCCTGCCCCTGCCAAGGCCTCATCGCAGAACATCACCTGCCTGTCGCCAAGATCGGCCAGCACCCGGTCGAGCCGGGCCATGTCAGTCACCTCGGGCACATAGGTTCCGCCGCATTGCTCTGCTGCCTCAACCGCATGGGCCTGCAAGCGATCACGCTGCACGCGCCCCGCATTCGTGAAATCGGTCTGGACCGGTACGATGCGCCGTGCACCCATCTCGGCCGCCTTTTCGACGATGAAGTCTGTCCGTGCTTTTTTGATCGGGGCGAACATCAGCCACAAGTCCGGGGGCATTTGCAGTGGTCGGGTCTGAGCCTCGCACAGAAGTGTACCGCCGCGCTTGCCAACCTCGACCACTTCGGCCCGCCACTCACCATCCTGCCCGTTGAACAGCGAGACCGCTGCCCCACCGGTAAGGCGCATGACGCCAAAAAGGTAATGGGCCTGTTCCCGCGACAGGACGACGGATTGCCCCTGCCCCAACGGGTGTTCTACATAAAGGCGGATCTTCGCATCACTCATGAGCCCCTACATATGACCAACACGCAGCCATCACCAGACGGACAAGTCGCCGACGCAGTGTCGGGCAACTGGGTGGACACGCTGGCCCCCGCCTGGAGCCGCCCCTACCTTCGCCTGAGCCGCGCGGATCGGCCCATTGGCACATGGCTGCTGTTGCTGCCTTGCCTGTGGGGGCTGACGCTTGCAATGATCCACGATCAAAGCCCACGCTGGGAAGACGCATGGATCGCGATTGGCTGTGCGTTGGGGGCCTGGTTGATGCGTGGAGCAGGCTGCACGTGGAACGATATCACCGACCGTGGCTTTGACGGACAGGTCGAGCGCACACGGTCGCGCCCCATCCCTTCGGGTCAGGTCACCGTGCGTGGTGCCGTCATCTGGATGTGCCTGCAATCGCTCATCGCCTTTGCCATCCTGCTGACCTTCAACACGGCTGCCATCCTGTTGGGCGTTCTCGCGCTGCTACCGGTCGCGGTCTATCCCTTTGCCAAACGGTTCACATGGTGGCCACAGGTTTTTCTGGGTCTTGCTTTCAACTGGGGTGCACTGCTGGCCTGGACAGCGCACACCGGGCAATTGGAGGCACCAGCCGTGGTGCTTTACCTCTCAGGAATCGCATGGACGCTGTTCTATGACACGATCTATGCCCATCAGGATACCGAGGATGACGCTCTTATCGGTGTCAAGTCAACCGCGCGCCTGTTTGGTAACAACACGGCCCAATGGCTACGCAGGTTCCTGATGGCGACCGTGGGTCTGATGGGGATCGCCGTGATCTTTGCCGCACTCGACGCCGCCAATGTGCTGGCGATGGTGCTGGCACTGGGGGGACCATGGGCCATGGGCTGGCATATGGTATGGCAACTGCGCGGGCTGGACATCGACGACCCGGCAAAATGCCTGCAGTTGTTCCGGGCCAATCGAGACACGGGCGCAATTCCGCTCCTCTTTTTCTGCGCAGCATTGCTGGTATGATTGAACCCCAGCTCCAAGCCGCGTAAACCGGGTCGCGCTACTGACCTTAGAAAGGGTTGCATGTAATGCGTTTGTCGTCCCTTCTGATCGTCGTCACCACGTTTGCCTTAGCGGCTGTGCTGGCGTTGGTGACGGCCAATCTGTCGGTAAAACTGATCGAGGAAACGTCGGAAATCGGGGTCCGGGATGCGCTGGATGAAGCGAGCCTGACCTGGGCGGAGGTTGAAGCAGACGGTTTACAGGTCACGCTGGCAGGCATCGCACCCACGGAAGCTGTGCGATTTGCCGCTCTGTCCACGGCAGGCAGCGTTGTTGACGCCGCCCGTGTCATCGACGAGATGGAGGTCGAGGCTGCGGCGGCTATTGCGCCGCCCCGCTTTTCTGCTGAAATCCTGCGCAACGACGCGGGGCTGTCCATCATCGGCCTGATCCCCGCGACAACAGATCGAACCGCCGTGATCGACCGCATCACGGCCATTGCAGGCGACCTACAGGTGACCGACCTGATCGAGGTAGCAGACTATCCGGCGCCCGCAAATTGGGAGGATTCTCTTGGGTTTTCGCTCGCCGCTATGGAACGTTTGCCACGCGCCAAGGTATCGGTCACGGCGGGCCGTGTTTCCATCCGCGCCATCACCGACAGCGCCGAGGAAAAGGCGCAGCTTGAAACACAATTGAACCGCGCCGCGCCACCCGGATTGCGTGTGGCGTTGGACATCGCGGCCCCGCGCCCCGTCATCACGCCGTTCACGCTACGACTGGTCAAGGACGAGAACGGAACACGCTTTGATGCCTGTTCCGCCGACACAGAAGCCGCACGGACACGGATTGTGACCGCGGCCCTCGAAGCCGGACTGACCGGTTCTGCGACCTGCACCGTTGGCATGGGTGTGCCCAGCCCGAAATGGAGCACCGCCGTCACGCAATCCATCGGGGCCTTATCCAAACTGGGCGCAGGCTCAGTGACGTTTTCCGATGCGGACATCACCTTGATTGCCGCCGAGGGCACGCCGCAAGCCGATTTCGACCGCGTGGTCGGCGAATTGGAGAATGAGCTCCCCGAGGTGTTTGCACTGTACGCCAAGCTGCCCGAGACAGTGGACCCCAACCAGGGCCCACCCGAGTTCGTCGCCACGCTCAGCCCTGAAGGCCTCGTTCAGCTGCGTGGTCGGATTTCGGATGAAAACCTTCGCTCGCTCGTGAACAGCTATGCGCAAGCTGCTTTCGGCACTGACAGCGTCTATACCGCGACGCGTATCGTCGACGACCTGCCGTCGAACTGGCCCGTTCGCGTGCTCACTGGGCTTGAGGCTTTGTCACAGCTTTCGAACGGTGCTGTGACCGTAACACCCGACACGCTGACCGTTTCCGGAAACACGGGTAACCCAAAGGCCAGTACCAACATCGCCTCGCTGCTCGCCTCGAAACTCGGCGAAGCAGAAGAGTTCGACATCCGTGTCATCTATCAGGAAAAACTCGACCCCATTGCCGCACTTCCGACGCCAGACGAATGCGAGGCAGAAATTGCGACGATCCTATCATCTTCGAAAATCAGGTTCGAGCCAGGCAGCGCAACCATCGATGCCAGTGCCCTTGGCACCATGGATGATATTGCCGAAGTGCTGCGCCAATGCGGTGATCTGCGGTTGGAAATTCAAGGGCATACAGACAGTCAGGGCCGTGAAGAGATGAACCTGAACCTCAGCCAGGCGCGGGCGCAATCGGTGTTGAACGAATTGCGCGCGCGACGTGTGCTCACGTCCACCTATTCGGCCAAAGGATATGGCGAGGCCGATCCTATCGCCGAAAATGACACCGAGGAAGGGCGCGAGGCCAACCGGCGCATCGAATTCAGGTTGATCCGCCCAGCCCCTTCCGCGCCGGAAGGTGAAACAACGCTGGAAACCCTGGCCGGAACAGGCGATACAGAGGCGGGCACAGAGGACAGCGCCGAAGGACGGGACGATGAGCAGAACTGAGTTTGTCATCGCGACAGCTATCATTCTTTTCATTGCGTTTTGCCTTGGCTGGTTCGCCAACTGGCTGATCCATCGCTTTACCCGTGTCGCAGCCGGGGATGTTGCAGAACTGGACCGCATGAGCCAGGAACTGCACGAAGCCGAAGAGACGCGCGATCAGGCCATCACATACCTGCAGCAACGCGAGGCTGAGTTGACCAATCAACTAAGCCAGACCGAGGCCGAATTGCGTGCCGCCATGGACGGCTTGCGCGATGCGCGCCACGAGACGGAAGAGCTGCGCGCCTGGATTGATCGACAGCAAGCGAGCTGACGCGCGGCGCGGATCAAGGTCCGCCTTACAGGATGGTTGGTAAGGCGTAAGGCGGATTTCAATCCGCCGCTCCTAAGCAATCTTGAGGGCTTCTCATTCGCCTACTGTCGTCAGACGGATCTTGATCCGCCATTACCAGCGCGTAAGTGCGTCTTCGTCTTCATCCCGCGCCGCGACCCATTCTGCACCATCTTTGGTGATCTCCCGCTTCCAGAACGGTGCACGGGACTTGAGGTAATCCATCAGAAATTCGGCGGCCTCGAACGCATCCTTGCGGTGCCGCGCGGCGGTGGCGACCATCATGATCATCTCGCCCACATCCAACCGCCCGTGGCGGTGAATCACCAACGCATCCTCAAGTGACCATCGGGTCACGGCCTGGTCCGCAATCTCGGTCAGGGCGGCCTCGGTCATTCCGGGATAGTGTTCGATCTCCATCGCCTGCAACCCGCCATCCACATCCCGAACAATGCCCGTGAACGTGACTACAGCGCCAGATACAGCGCGACCTTCGGCAAAACCCGCCGCCTCGGCCCCGAAATCGAATGGGGTGTCCTGTACCACGACGCGCATAACGCTAGCCGCCCGTCATCGGAGGAAAAAAGGCAACTTCGCGCACACCGTCCAGAGGCGCATCAAACTCCGTCAACTGCTGGTCCACTGCCACGCGCAGGGCCGTGATGTCGGCAAAAGCAGCGGCATAGCGCTCTTCGCGCCCACGCAGTTCGTCCACAAGGTCCATGACTGTTGTAGCCTTAGTTTCGACCGCCTCACGGGGAATGCCAATCCGTTCGCGGACCCAGGCGAAATAGAGCACGTCCATCCTTGTCACCCTTTCAAATGCGGCATGGCCTTACGGAAGTAATCCCAGCCGGTAATAAAGGTAAGTGCGGCGGCGATCCACAGCAACCAAAGGCCTATACGACCAGACCAATCGGCCCCGGCCAGTTTCCAAGACAGCCCCATGTGATCCGGTTCATCGCCATTCAGGATGGCGCTGACCATCGCCTGATCCATGCCCCAGATCGACATGCCAAAATAGTGCTCGAACACCCCTTGCGAGAACAGAACCGCAATGGCGATCATCTGAAGCGTCGTCTTCCATTTCGCCAGTTTCGTGACACTCAGCGTTCCAGCCGTATCGCCCAGATACTCACGCAGACCCGACACGAAAACCTCGCGGAAAAGAATCATTGTCGCGGGCAAGACAAGCCAGGGTGACCAACTGGAAAAACCGATGATGACCATCAAGGCAATCACCACCATCGCCTTGTCCGCAATGGGGTCCAGCATTGTGCCCAGTTTCGTCTGCTGCCCCCATGCGCGGGCAAGGTAGCCGTCGAACCAATCAGTGATAGCGGCGCCCACGAACAGGATCACAGCAAGGATGTCGGCGTAAGGTCGTGTGAAGTAGAGGAACATGACCGCCACAAGCGGGGCGGCGATCAATCGAAGAGTCGTCAGTGTGTTCGGGATGTTCCAGGTCATGCGGCAGGTCTAGCGTGAACTTGCAGGAGCGGGAAGAGCCGATGGATCATGTATCAAGCCGCACTAACAAGCCCTACTGATCATGAAAAAAATCGTAGACCTTCTGCGCCAGCCCCTCGGATACACCATCCACTGCTTTGAGGTCCGCAAGATTGGCGCGGCTCACAGCCTTGGCCGACCCGAAATGCGCCAGCAGAGCGCGCTTACGCGACGCACCCACGCCGGGAATGTCATCCAGCGGGTTCTTCATATTTGATTTGGCCCGCTTGGCACGGTGCGTCCCGATGGCAAAGCGGTGCGCCTCGTCTCGCATACGCTGCACAAAATAAAGCACCGGATCATTGTGGCGCAGCGCAAACGGGCGTTGGCCGACACGGTAGAACTCTTCTTTGCCGGCATCGCGGTCCACACCTTTGGCCACGCCGACCATTGGGATATCCTCAACACCATGTTCGGCCATGATCTGGGCAACGGCATTCACCTGCCCTGCCCCACCATCAATCAAAAGCAGGTCCGGCCACATGCCCTTGGCCCGATCGGGATCTTCGGACAACAGCCGTCTGAAACGGCGGTGCAGCACCTCTTTCATCATCCCGAAATCGTCGCCGGGCGTCAGATCATCCCCCCGAATGTTGAACTTGCGGTAGCTATTTTTCATGAACCCGTCCGGGCCAGCGACAATCATTGCACCGACGGCATTGGTGCCCTGGATGTGAGAGTTGTCGTAGACTTCGATCCGCTCGGGCGGTTCAGACAACTCAAATGCCTCTGCAAGCCCGCGCAGCAGTTTGGCCTGTGTCGCGCTCTCGGCCATCTTGCGGGCCAGGCTTTCGCGAGCATTGCGCAGAGCGCTGTCCACAAGTTCCGCCTTTTCCCCGCGCTGCGGCACCAGCAACTCAACCTTACGTCCCAATTTCTGCGTCAACGCCTCGGCCATGAGATCGGGGTTTTCGATCTCGTTCGACAGGATCAATTGCCGGGGCGGTTCTTTGGTGTCGTAGAACTGGCCCAAGAATGCTTCCAGCACCTCTGCAGCGTCCACATCGGCTCCCACGCGCGGATAAAAATCGCGGTTGCCCCAGTTCTGGTTCGCCCGGATGAAAAACACCTGCACACAAGCCTGTCCGCTGTCCATGTGAAGCGCGATGATATCAGCCTCAGTCACGCCACGCGGGTTGATACCTTGTGCCGACTGCACCTGCGTCATCGCACGGATACGGTCGCGCAGAGCGGCGGCGCGTTCGAACTCCATCTCTTCCGAGGCCTGCTGCATCTGGTCAGCGAGCTTTGCCTGAATGTCAGTGCTTTTGCCGGACAGGAAGCGTTCGGCATCCTTGACCGATTGAGCGTAGTCGGCTTCCGAAATCAGGCCCACGCATGGTCCTGAACACCGCTTGATCTGGTATAGCAAGCAGGGGCGCGTGCGGCTCTCGAACATAGAGTCGGTGCAATTGCGCAGCAGGAACACCTTTTGCAGCTGGTTCAGCGTGCGGTTCACCGCACCTGCGCTGGCGAAAGGTCCGTAATACGCCCCCTTCTGCTTTTTTGCCCCGCGATGCTTTTTGATCTGCGCATAGGCGTGATCGCCCGTCACAAAGATGTTCGGAAAACTCTTGTCGTCCCGCAGCAGCACGTTGAATTTCGGCTTGAGCTGCTTGATCAGATTCTGTTCCAGCAACAACGCTTCGGTTTCCGTCCGCGTGGTCAGGAACATCATCGACGCCGTCATCGAAATCATGCGGGCAATCCGACTGCTATGACCTGAGGGCCTTGCGTAGTTCGACACCCGCGCTCGCAGGTTGCGCGCCTTGCCCACGTAGAGCACCCGGCTCTCACGGTCGAGCATCCTGTAGACGCCGGGGGATGAATCCAACGTCTTGAGATAGCCCTGGATCACCTCGTGCCCGACGGGCGCGGGGTGTTCAATTTGGGCGTGTGAGGATGGCTCGTTTTTCTCCATGCGATTCGTGCTGTCTTTCCTGTTTTGGCTGCACTTATTTGACTGGCCGATCAAGCATACTTGCATCCACGGATCATGTGGATAAGTGTGCGGGTAACTTCTGGGCGTTCAGGTTTTTTCTTTGTTTTTTGGGCGTTTCGCTGAAATGCCTAATTTTTAGGCACATATGTAACGCATTGTTTTCACGTATATTTTTATTACATAAGCAACAAGTCACTGAAATCACAGGGCTTTTGGTAACAGTTTTGTAACCAAAATGAATCCAGTGCAAAACTCACCTAGCGTAACCTACTCGACCCCGATCACATCAGGTGTTTCCCACGCCAGGTGCTGCCCCCCATCGACACACAAAAGCTGCCCCGTGATGCCCGGTGAATCGAGGAAGTATCCCAAAGCGCCAACAATGTCCGCAGGGTTTGATCCACGCGACAGCACAGTTGCCGCCCGTTGCTTGGCAAAATGCTCGGCGCTTTGACGCCCGCCTTGTAGTGTCGGCCCCGGTCCAATCGCGTTCACACGAATACGCGGTGCCAACGCCCGTGCGCTGGTCTGGGTCAGCGCCCAGAGCCCCATCTTGGCGATGGTGTAGGTCATGAATTCGGGCGTCAGCTTGCGCACGCGTTGATCCACCATGTTGAGGATCAGCCCGGCCGCGACCGGCTCATTCATATCGTCTTGCGTGGGCATCAGCCCCTGGGCCGCCATGGCCTGTGTCAGTACGAACGGCGCGCGCAGATTGCTTTCCATGTGCCGGTCCCAGCTGTCCCGGGTGGCGCTCTCTACGGTGTCGTATTCGAAGATGGAGGCATTGTTCACCAGGCAGGTGATCGGACCACCCAGCGCATCCACGGCGCGTCCGAACAGCGTTTGTGTGTCAGCCTCGTCCAGCAGGTTGGTTTGCAAGGCAACACCACGCTGCCCCTTGGCTTCGATCTGTGCGACTGTCTCGCGCGCGCCCTTGCCTGAGCTGGCGTAGTGTACAGCCACGTCATATCCACGCCCCGCCAGATAGACGGCCATAGCCTGGCCCAGGCGGTGCCCTGCCCCTGTTACTAGTGCGCGCGTCATCGCACCCTCCCTCTTTGAAATCAGCTTAGTACGATAGCCAGATAGGTCAGATAGAGGACGGTCAAGATCACGCCCCACACCCGGGTGATATCACGGCGCATGTAGACAAACGGCACCAGCAGGATCGATGCCCCCAGCATGACCCAGAGGTCGAACCTTAGGAACGCGGAGTCCACGGGGATCGTACCGACAAAGCTGGCCACGCCAATAATGGCGAGCAGGTTGAACATGTTCGATCCGATTACATTGCCCAAAGCGACATCCGCCTGCCTGCGCAGTGCGGCCATAACGGTTGTGGCCAGCTCAGGCAGGGACGTGCCCACAGCCACAAGCGTGAGACCGATCACCGTGTCACTGACCCCGTACATTTTGGCAATGATCGTTGCATTGTCGACCAGCAAATCCGCGCCCAACGGCAGGCCAATCAGGCCAAGGATCAGAAAGATCGCAATACGCCAGCCAGGTAGATCCGGATCCACCCCTTCAATTTCTTCTTCATCTACCGTGGCATCGGCACAGGCAGCACGGTGACCGCTGGCTTCGCGCGCGGCATCCCACAGCACGAATGCAAGCGCGGACAGCAAAACGATCGCTGCGATCCAGTCAAATTTGCCGCGGAACGCCAATGCGATGAACAAAATCGACGCCGCAATCATGAAGTTGTAGGTCTTTTTTGTTTCGCATTCGGAGGTGTGCATTGTCGCCAGCAAAGCCGGAATGCCCAAAACCAGAAGGATATTGGCCGTGTTGGAGCCCACGACATTACCAATGGCGATGCCCGGGGCACCTTCCAAAACAGCTTGAATGGCGATCAGAAGCTCAGGAGCAGACGTCCCAAATGCAACAATTGTCAGGCTTACGATCAGTGCAGGCACGCCAAGGCGCAATGACAAGTTCACGGCCCCCTTGACGAGCGAGTCCCCCGCCAGCAGCAGGATGACGAGGCCAAGCCCGCTGAGAAGCCACGGCATTGCAACCGCCATCAGGTTCCACCCCGTCCACAACTGCACTTGCCCTTTCCAATCCGATACCGTCCGCAAGCACATTTGGCAGCTGCCAATCGCTTACCCCCGATCCAGTGCAGTTTCCCAAAGACGGCCAACACCGCAATGAAGGCAAGGAACAGAAGGACGATCTTGGACATCATGACTTACAGTCCAAACCGGGCGTAGGCCGCGCGTTCTTCGATGGATGACACGGCGTCCTCCATCAGATGCGCCCCCAATCGGGCAAAGAAAGGACGTCGTACGCCATACTGGCGGAACTTCACCTTGTCGCCAAACCGGTCCTGCATCATGGGCTTGAGGTGCCCGATCCCGTCAATCAGCCCCAACGCCTTGGCCTTTTCCGCCAACCAGACTTCACCCGTAAACAAGTCGGCTTCGGCATCAAGTTTGCCCACGCGGCGGGCTTTCACATGCTCGATGAAATTCGTGTGAATGTCGTTCAGCAGCCCCTTCAGACGCTCGACATCCTCTGGCTTTTCCGGGCGGAACGGGTCCAGCATGCTTTTGGACTTGCCTGCCGTATAAACCCGGCGTTCAACACCCTGTCGTGTCAGCAACTCATGCGCACCGAAACTGGCAGAGATCACGCCAATGGACCCGACCACTGAAGACGGATCCGCATAGATTTCGTCCGCAGCTGCTGCCAGCCAATATCCACCGGACGCGGCCACATCCTCGACGAACGCGATGACGGGCACATCTTTTTCAATAGCGAGCCTGCGAATGCGTGCACCGATCAGCGAGGATTGTACCGCGCTGCCGCCGGGCGAATTTATTTCGAGTGCGACAGCAGCGGGCTTTCCCCGGCTGAACGCCTTTTCAAGGGAACTGGCCAGCGCCTGATCGTTCAGCGTGCCGCGCGACCCACCGGCAATGACCCCTTGCAGTCGCACAACGGCGACTGTCGGGTCGGATTTCATGAAAGGGATCCAGCGTTTCATCCAAGCCCATGTAGAATGCAGCCCCACACAGAACAAGGCCGCAATTAAAAGGAGTTGCGCGTCGTAACGTTATTGCCGAATGCGCCAACCCGTCTTGAAGATCCACCAGACCGCCCCCAAGCACAGCGAAGTGAACACTGCGATGGCCACCAGGGATGTCAGTATCGGCACATCCTCGACACCGAAGAACGCCCAGCGGAAACCCGAGATCAGATAGACAACTGGATTGAACATTGAGATCGTCTGCCAGACCGGCGGCAACATCGAGATGGAATAAAACGACCCGCCAAGGAACACGAGTGGGGTCACGATCAGCAGCGGCACCAGTTGTAACTGCTCGAAGTTGCCCGCCCAGATGCCGATGATAAAGCCAAACAGCGCAAAGCTGACGCAAGTCAGGATCAGAAATGCGATCATGGCCGCGGGGTTTTGTATCTGGATATCTACGAAGAAAAACGACGTGATCAGGATAATAATCCCGATAAACATCGCCTTGGTGGCGGCCGCCCCGACATAGCCCATCACGATCTCAAGAAAGCTGATGGGTGCCGAGAGCAGCTCGTAAATTGTCCCGATGAACTTGGGGAAGTAGATGCCGAAGGACGCGTTGGAAATGCCTTGGGTCATCACCGTCAGCATGATGAGGCCGGGCACGATGAACGCGCCATAGCTGACGCCCTCGACCTGATCTATACGGCTGCCGATGGCGGCGCCGAACACCACAAAGTAGAGGGATGTGGACAGCACAGGCGAAATGAGGGATTGCGCGATGGTTCGGAAAAAGCGCGCCATTTCAAAGACGTAAATAGCACGGATCGCAGTCCAGTTCATGCCATCTCCTCCGGCTGGTTGACCAGTGAGACAAAGATATCTTCAAGGCTGGATTGACGTGTGACAACATCACGAAGCTGTAGGCCCGATGCCTGAACGTCATTCAGCAGTTTGGTGATACCGGTGCGTTCTGCATTCACGTCGTAGCTGTAGATCAACGTCCAACCACCATCACCCAATCTCAGGTCATAGGCCGCCAACACATCGGGCACGGCGTCCAGTTGCGTTGTCAGTTGAACATCCAGTTGCTTCCTACCCATACGGGCCATCAGGGTGTCCTTGTCTTCGACCAACAGGATTTCGCCTTTGCTGATGACACCGACCCGATCCGCGATGGCTTCGGCCTCTTCGATGTAGTGTGTGGTCAGGATCGTGGTGACGCCATCCGCCCGCAATTGCTCGACAATTTCCCACATGTCCTTGCGCAGCTCAACATCGACACCCGCCGTGGGTTCGTCGAGAAACAGCACCCGGGGTTCGTGGGCCAATGCCTTGGCGATCAGTACGCGACGTTTCATGCCACCGGACAATTCGCGGATCTGGTTGTCCCGCTTGTCCCACAAAGACAGGCGTTTCAGGATGTCTTCGACCGCGCTGTCCTTGCGTCCCTTCCCAAACAGGCCACGGGAAAAGCGCACCGTGTTGACAACCTTTTCGAACGGCTCCAACGCGATTTCCTGGGGCACCAAGCCGATCAGGCTACGCGCCTGCCGGTAATTGTTGAGGATGTCATAGCCCGCAACTGTCACCGTCCCCGAGGTCGGCATTGTGATGCCGCAAACCGTTGAAATCAAAGTCGTCTTGCCTGCGCCATTGGGGCCAAGCAGAGCAATGATCTCGCCTTCTTCAATGTCCAGATTGACGCCCTTGAGCGCCTCGAAACCGCCTGCATAGGATTTACGCAGGTTCTGGATACTCAGGATCGTCGCCATGAATACTCCGGCTCATTTCGGATGGATCAAAACTATTGGATGGCGCAGAATTATGCTGCGCGGGAACGCGGCGCCAGCGCGCCCACGCACAGCCGCATGTGCACCGCTATTCTTTGCCCGTCAGGCGGCCAAGCCAACCCTTCTTTGGCGTATCTTCTGCTTCGGCTTCCGCTTCGGGTGCGGCCGGCCCTTCCAATGCGTCCTGCAGGTTGCTGAAGAACTGATCGGCCATCTTCTTGGCAAAACCGTCGATGATGCGACTGCCAAGCTGGGCCAGTTTGCCGCCCACTTTCGCCTCAACATCATAGGACAGCTCTGTTCCGCCATCGACCTCTGTCATGCGCACCTCGGCGCCGCCCTTGGCAAAGCCAGCGGCACCGCCCTTGCCTTCACCAGTGATTGTAAGGCTTTGATTCTCAATCATTTCGGACAAGGTCACTTGACCTTTGAAAGTCGCCTTAACCGGGCCGACCTTTTGGGTCACGGACGCTTCGAACCCGTCTTCGGGGGTCCCTGTCACCTCGGTCGCGCCGGGCACGCATGCCTTGAGCACTTCGGGGTTCAGAAGGGCTGCATAGACCTCGGACGGGGTGGCTGCGATCTGGCGGGTATCGGACATTTGCATGAGGAGGCTCCCTTGCTCTTTGGCCCGTGATACCGCAGCGCATGCATTTGCGCTATGCGCTATTCGCAAGCCATTCGGTTCCATGCTGTGATAGGGCTGGAAATATGGACAATGCACGTCAGAACATCGCTGGGCTGGGCATTTTATGCGTGCTGATCGCTGTATTCTGCATCTCGATAAATGACATGCTTATCAAGCAGTTATCAGGGGACTATCCACTGCATCAGATTGTCTTTGCCCGCTCTGGCATCGGCATTCTGTTCAGCCTGATCATCGTTCAGTACGAAGGTGGCTTTGGCATTCTGCGCACCAACACCCCATGGCAGCACGCGCTGCGGGGCATTTTGATCGTCATTGCCAACATGACTTTTTTCGTGGGGCTGGCGGTGCTGCCACTGGCAGATGTGACGGCCCTGTTCTTTGTCGCGCCCCTGTTTATCACATTGTTATCTATACCAATTCTGGGTGAACGGGTTGGTGTCTTGCGACTGTCGGCGGTGGCCGTTGGATTTGCCGGGGTTGTCATCATGCAACGCCCCTGGGCGGATGCGGGTACGCTTGAGGTGAGCCGGGTTGTGTTGCTGCTGCCGGTGCTGGCGGCCTTGACTTATGCGTTAAATCAAATACTTACGCGGAAACTGGGTGTGGCCAGCAAGGCCAGCGCGATGGCTGTTTATATCCAGGCGACCTTTGTCATCGTATCCTTGGGCTTTTTCGCTGTCGCCGGTGATGGGCGGTATGCCGAAGGCGCGACAAACGGATCGGTGATCTTTCTGCTGCGGGCTTGGGTCTGGCCGCAAGGTGCTGATATATGGGTCTTTTTCGGACTGGGCGTAAACTCGGCCATCATCGGATATTGCCTGAGCCAAGCCTACCGCCTGACCGATGCGGCAACAGTTGCACCCTTCGAATACGTTGGTCTGCCCCTGGCCGTGTTCTGGGGCTGGGCGGTATTTGGGGATTTGCCGGTACTTGAGGTCTGGATCGGCATTCTTCTGATCCTGGGCGCAGGTCTGTTTGTGTTTCTGCGGGAACAACAAAAAGCGCGGGGTGGCGACCGGCGGCCTGTCCGGGGACGCAATGGTTAAGGCACCGCGCGGTGCGCTGATGCCGCAAAACTGCGCATTTTGAGGCGGAAACCGCGTATTTTACACCCCGCGAAAACAGGGGGTTCGAGCTTGTTTCCAGAAAACCGCGCATTTTGCGGCCAAAACTGCGCATTCTCCTCGCGCAGAGTGCAGTCACACCCTGTTAACTTTGCTGCCGCGTTAAGGTTTGCGCGGGTCCGATAACTTTTGGGTAAGATCTAGCCGTCGACCTGGATCACGACCTTGCCCGTCGCCTTGCGTGTCCGCAGCAGGTCGAGCGCTTCGTTCGAGCGGTCCAGCGGCAGCACATGGCTGACATGGGGTTTCAGCTTGCCTTCGGCATACCAGCCAAAGAGCACCTTGAAACTGTCGGTCAGCACCGATGGGTTCACCCGCATGTAGCCGCCCCAATAGAAGCCGAGCACATGCAGGTTCTTGACCAGCAGGTAGTTGGCGGGGATTTGAGGGACGGTGCCAGAGGCGAAGCCAAGGGGCAGAAGGCGCGCCTCGGGGTTGCAGGCGCGCAGCGCCGCATCAAAGAGGTCGCCGCCGACAGGGTCATAGACCACATCCGCACCTCCCAGAGCTTTCACATCCGCCTTCAGATCACAGATGTCGCTGTCGAGCAGGTGGTCGGCCCCTGCATGAGACGCAATTTTCAGTTTGTCGGCGCCCCGGGCGCAGGCGATCACCTCTGCCCCCATCAGCTTGCCCAGCTCGACGGCGGTGAGGCCGACCCCACCCGACGCACCGAGCACGAGCAGCCGTTCACCCGGTTTCAGGTGCGCCTTGTAGTCGAGCGCGACGTGGCTGGTGCCATAGGCCACGAGGAAGGCTGCCGCATCCACCTCGGTCATGTCATCGGGGATGGGCACGCAGATGTTGGCGGGCAGCGCCGCGTATTCGCCCAGCCCGCCAAAGCCCGCATAGGCGGCGATGCGTTGGCCCTTGGTCAAGTGCGTGACGCCCTCGCCCAATGCCTCGACAGTGCCGCACATTTCCATCCCGATGGTGGCGGGGAGTTGCGGTTTTTCCTGATAGGTCCCCTTGACGATCAGCGTGTCGCCGAAGTTGAGACCGCAGGTGTGGATGCGCACCAGCACCTCGCCTGCCTTGGGGGTTGGCGTATCGATCTCGCGCAGTTCGAGCGGCTGCCCGAGGGCGGTGACTTGCATGGCGCGCATTGTGGTTCCCCTAGTCTATTGGTCGTCCCGACCGATTTGCCAGACCACATAGCTGATCTGCACGGCCCCGAACAGGAGGCCATGGAAGAACCAGAGGATGAAGAGGATCAGGAACGCATCGTCACTGCGTGCGGCACGTGTGTGAATGCCCGCAATGTCAAGCAACCAGATGCCCGTGACGAACACGGCCGAAAGCGCAAATCCCACAGCGGTGCTGTTCAGGAACAGGCGGATCAGGGGGTTGGGTTGCTCAGGCTGCATATCCCAATGGTAGCGCGTTTCGTCAAAGACGCCAATCCGGGACACTGCCGCATGGGCGCCGCCTTGCCAATACGCAAGGCGGCCAGGATGTTTCGCCCCCTGCGGGATCAAACCATCATTGGCACCTGTCCCTAGTTCGCTTCACCGTGGGCAGAGCTGAACAGTTTCGGGTTGAAGCCCAGTGTTACTTTGCGACCCAGCGACCACAACGCCATCTGGAACACCCTGTAGGGCTTGTTTACCTTGATCTCGATCGTTCTGACGCCCGCGAAGTTTTTGCCGTAGCGGATGTCATCGATATGTTCGGATGCGATGTGCAGGCCATAGGGCAGCACCTTAATGCCCGCGCGATCAATCCTGATCTCTTTGAAGTTCCGGGCGAGGCTGTAGGTCGTCAACGCCAGGATCGGGCTGAGCAAAAGCGCAATCAGTGCCTTTATGTTTTGCATGTCAGAACTGGACGGATCCGCAAAAACATGGACCGTCGCCAGCGGCGTCAGCATCGCCACGCCGAAAAAACACCAGGATATGAAGGTGAAGACACGGTTGTAGTGATAGCGCCCCGCCTCTTGTTCAAGGAACATATCGGGCGTTGTCTTCGACGTTGGGTCTGTGGCCATCTTGCATTTTTCCAGTCAGCAATGAGCGTGTTGCAGACGTGTTACCGCGGAAAAAAGACAATTGTTTGGCGAAATTTTCCCGTTTGATTAGAAAACTGCGCTGTGGCGCATGGAGCGGTCGGTGGGAAATGACGGGCCGGGCCCCTGAGTCCTTGACGCTTGCTACGCCAACCCCAACTGTGGCTGCATGTTTCCAATCCGTGACCACAACCCTTCCGGACGCACGCCCTATGTCACCTACGCGCTGATGGCGATCAACGTGGTGGTGTTCCTGAGCTATGTCAGCCTGTTTGCCGATGAGCGCGCGCTGAACCGTTTCTTTTTTGACTATGCCGCGATCCCCGCGCGCATCTTGTCCGGGGACGGATTTTCGACGCTGCTCACCTCCATGTTCCTGCATGGCGGTTGGTTGCATCTGGCAGGCAACATGCTGTTTTTGTACATCTTTGGCGACAATGTGGAGGACGAGATGGGGCATATGCCCTTCCTTGGTTTCTACCTGACCACCGGAATCGCGGCGAGTGCGATCCACATCCTGTCTGCCCCGGGGTCGGTGGTGCCAGTTGTGGGTGCGTCGGGGGCCATTGCCGGTGTGATGGGCGGGTATTTGTTGCTTTTTCCCAAGGCGCGTGTCGACATTCTGCTGATCCTGATCATCATCTTTCGCATCTTCCCCATTCCCGCCTGGATCATGTTGGTCATCTGGTTCGGCATGCAGTTTGTGGGTGGCGTCGGCAGTGATCCGAACGGCGGTGGTGTGGCGTATTGGGCGCATGCAGGCGGCTTTGTCGCGGGCATCCTTCTGACCATTCCGGTCTGGCTGAGGCGCGGCGGGCCCGCATTCTGGCAGCGCACGGAGGGGCACCCGCCCCATCCCGAGGCCCGTTATGCCATGTCTCGCATCCCCAAGGTGCGGCGATGAGAGCGTCATGCCATTGCGGTGCCGTCGTGCTTGAGGTCACGTTGAGCGACGGTTTGGCGAGTGCCGGGCGGTGCGATTGTTCCTTCTGCCGCCGCCGGGCCGCGCCCGCCGTCACCGCGCCGAAGGATGGCGTCAGGATCATAAGGGGCGCGGAGAACCTGACGACGTATCAATGGGGTACGAAAACGGCCAAGCATCACTTTTGCAATGTCTGCGGCATATACATGTACCACAACCGCCGCTCGAACCCCGACGAGATCGGGGTGAACATGGGTGCGCTTGACGGGGTGAACCCGGCGGACCACGAACCGATCCCGTGGCATGATGGGGTGAATCACCCGTCGGATGCGGCTCCGGATAAGAAGCCGGAGAGCCGCTAAACTGAGGTCCGATCGACGCGCGACTTTAAAGTCTTAAACGCGAATGATCTTGGCCAGGGGTGCGAACATGTGTTCGTTGGCACAGATGATCTCGCCATCTTCTAGGATGCTGCCGCCTTCGGTCAGAGGCTCGACCAGCCCACCCGCTTCACGCACGATCAGCAAGCCAGCGGCCAAATCCCACGCGTTCAGGCGCCGTTCCCAATAGCCGTCATAGCGACCCGCCGCGACATAGGCCAAATCCAGCGCTGCCGAGCCAAAGCGACGGACCCCGGCGCAAGTGGGCATCAGGCGTGCCAGTTCCTTCAGTGTCTCGGGCAGATCGGACCGCCCGCCAAAGGGCAGCCCGGTGGCAAACACGCTCTCGATCAGCTGTCGCCGCCCCGACACGCGCAACCGGCTGTCGTTCATGAAGGCACCGTTGCCCTTTTCGGCGAAGAACATCTCGTCCTTGGCCGCGTCATAGACGACGCCCGCCACGACCTGACCCTTGTGTTCAAGCGCGATGGATACGGCCCAATGCGGCAGACCGTGCAGGAAGTTCGTGGTGCCATCCAGCGGGTCCACGATCCAGCGGCGCGTAGGGTCTTCGCCGTCTTCCTCGCCGCCCTCTTCGGCCAACCAGCCATAGTTCGGACGTGCGGTGCGCAGCTCTTCCTTCAGGATCTCTTCGGCGGCGAGGTCGGCCTTGGACACAAAATCGCCCGCGCCCTTCATCGACACCTGCAGGTTCTCCACCTCGCGGAAGTCCTTGACCAGCGAACGGCCTGCCTTGCGCGCGGCCTTCATCATGATGTTGAGATTTGCGCTGCCTTGCATCGGGATGCTCCGGAGATGGGAAAGATCAAGGGCGCGCTATACGCCGCGGATACACGGTTGCCAAGGGGGCACGGGACTGATCGACTGATGCCAACAGGAAAGGATACACAATGCCCGACCAAATGCAGCACATCACACTCACCAGCCGCCCCACGGGTGCCCCGACACCAGACAACTTCGCCCTTGAAACTGCCCCCATCCCGGAGCCTGCGCAAGGTGAGGTTCTTGTCCGCGTCCACTACATGTCACTGGATCCGTACATGCGCGGGCGCATGGACGACGCCCAGTCCTACGCGGCGCCTGTACCGATCGGCGGCACGATGGAAGGCGGCGGCGTGGGCGAAGTGCTGACGTCCAACGCTGACGGCTTTACGCCCGGCGACATGGTCTTGGGCATGTTCGGCTGGGCCACACATGCGGTGGCTGACGCCAAGATGCTGCGCAAGTTGGACCCGAACATGGGCCCGCTCACCGCAGCCCTCGGCGTCCTTGGCATGCCGGGCTTCACCGGCTGGCACGGACTGATGGAATACGGGCGGCCCAAACAGGGCGAAACGCTCGTGGTCGCAGCCGCCACAGGCCCCGTCGGCTCCATGGTCGGCCAGCTTGCCAAATCCCTTGGCCTGCGGACCGTCGGCATTGCAGGCGGCGCAAATAAATGCGCACTCGCAACTGACACGTTCGGCTTCGACGCCTGCATCGATCACCGTGCTCACGCAGATGCCCGCTCGCTCCGCGCCGCGATCAAGGACGCAGCCCCCAAGGGCATCGACATCTACTTCGAAAACGTGGGCGGCAAGGTTCTGGAAGCAGTCATGCCACTAATGAACCCACATGGGCGTATCCCAGTCTGCGGTATGATCTCGTGGTACAACGCCGGGGGCTTGGGCGCCGGGGCCGACACACCGCTGTCCGCCCCCGCACTCTGGCGGCCCATCCTTGTCAAATTCCTGTCCGTCAACGGCTTCATCATCTCAAACCATTGGGACCGGCTGCCAAGCTTTTTGAAAGAAGTCGCCCCCAAAGTCCTGAATGGCGAGATCAAGGTTGTTGAAGACATCGCCGAGGGGCTGGAAAACGCGCCTGCGGCTTTCATCGGTCTGCTCGAAGGAAAAAATGTCGGCAAACAGATCGTCAAACTTGTGTGACACGGATTGTTGGGTCGGTGGGTGGGCGCATTTGCGTAGCAAACAGTGCCAGCCCCGACCTCACGCTGCCTGCAGTTTCCGTGCTTCAACACGCGCCAGATCAAGCAACTTGTCCATATAAGGTTTGCCCAGATCATCATCTCTCACCGCTGCATATAGACGCCGGGTCAACCCTTCCCTGGTCAGCGGGCGTGTGACGTAATCGCTCGAATACTTCACCTCGCGCACCACCCAATCGGGCAATACTGACACGCCGCGATTGGAAGCGACCAACAACAAGATAACAGCCGTCAGTTCAGCCTGACGCACAGCCGCCGGTTCGACCTTTGCGGGGATTAGCAATTGACTGAACACATCCAGCCGGGTGCGTTCCACCGGATAGGTGATCAAGGTCTGATCCCGAAAGTCCGCCGCATCAACATATGGTTTCTGTGCCAGCGGGTGGGATGATGCAGCTACAAAAACCGGGGCGTAATCAAAGAGTTCGACAAAGGTCACCCCAGGCAGATTTTCAGGGTCCGAAGACACCACCAGATCCACCTCCTCCTTCATCAGCGCGGGCAGTGCATCAAAGGCAAGGCCCGGGCGAATATCGACATCCACATCCGGCCAGCTTTTGCGAAACATTTCGAGCACCGGGAACAGCCACTCGAAACAGGCGTGACATTCGATGGCGATATGCAAGCGACCCGACGACCCGTCGCGCAAGGAGGAAAACTCCGCTGCCGCTGCCTCGACCTGCGGCAAGACCTGTTCGGCCAACCGCAGCAAGCGCAGTCCGGCCGCTGACAGTTTCAATGGCTTCGAGCGGCGCACGAACAGCTCCACACCGGCCTGATCCTCCAGCCCCTTGATCTGATGGCTCAGCGCTGACTGGGTGATGTGCAACTGATCCGCGGCACGTGCCAAGCCACCGGCTTCGTGAATGGCCTTGATCGTGCGCAGATGGCGAAACTCGATATGCATACGGAACTCATGTTTATCTTGAGAGTTATGAATTTGCCTCAAGATACGCGTCAGGGCATTGTACAACAAGCCCAAAGGAGCCTGCCGCATGCCCACGCCCAATGTCGCCCTGTCGTTCGAGACGTTTCCACCCAAATCCCTCGACGCTTCATTCCACCTGTGGGACACGGTGCAGGCGCTCACCCCCCTGAACCCGCGCTTTGTCTCCGTGACCTATGGCGCGGGTGGAACGACACAGTCGCTGACACAGGAAGCCGCCCGGACCCTGCGCAAGACATCCGGCCTGCCGGTTGCAGCGCACCTGACCTGCACGGGTCAAAGCCGCGACGACGTTCTGCGTACCGCAGAGAAATATGCGGCCAGCGGGGTTAAGGACATCGTGGCCCTGCGCGGCGATGCACAGGGCGGCGGCGCCTTCGCACCGCACCCAGACGGCTTTACGGACAGTGTCGACCTGATCCGCGCCTTGTCGGGTATGGGCCAGTTCACCATCCGCGTGGGCGCCTACCCCGATAGCCACCCGGACGCGGCCTCGGCCCAGCAAAACATTGACTGGCTGAAGGCCAAGATTGAGGCAGGCGCGTCCGAAGCGATCACCCAGTTCTTCTTTGAGGCCGACAGCTTCCTGCGCTTCCGTGATGCCTGCGCGGCTGCCGGCATCACCGCGCCCATCACTCCGGGTATCTTCCCCGTGGCCAACTGGACGCGCGCGCGCAGCTTTGCAGAAAGATGCGGCACGCCCATTCCGGTGGCGACTGCAACCGCGTTTGACCGGGCCGACCGCGAAGACCGGGCACAACTCTTTGCCCTGACCCACTGCGCCGATCTGTGCGATACGCTCATCACCGAAGGTGTGGACAAGCTCCATTTCTACACGCTCAATCGTCCCGACCTCACGCTCAAAGTCTGTCGCGCGCTTGGCCTCGTTCGGCCCAGGCAAATGCGCAACGTCGCCTGATCGACTTCGTCTCGCCAAGTCAACTCCCGTGGCGTCCGCAAAGCGGGGGCTGACCCTTTCCTTCACTTGCCACTAGACCAATCGGTCTGATCGCACTACCGTCTCGGCAAAACAAGCCGGAGACAGACATGCCCCGCCTCGCCCAAAGCATCACGGACCTGCCCAGCCAGGACGAGCTCCTGTCGATGTCTGGCCTCGACTTCATGCAGGGCATTCTGGACGGCACCGTTCCCGGACCACCCATCGGCCACACGTTGGGATATGCCCTACATGAAGTACAGGACGGCCTGGTCACCTTCCGCGGCACGCCGGAATTCGACGTGACCAACCCGATGGGAACTGTCCATGGCGGTTGGTACGGCACGCTTTTGGACAGTGCGATGGCTTGCGCCGTGATGACCAAGGTGCCCGCCGGATCGGTCTACACAACGCTTGAATACAAGATCAATCTGACGCGCGGCATCCCATTGGGCATGGAAATCGCCTGCACCGGGCGTGTCGATCACGCGGGGCGCAGCACAGGTGTCGCGACGGGCGAAATTCGCGGTGTCGACGATGGCAAGCTTTATGCCACGGGCTCCACAACCTGCATCATCATGAAAATGCGCTGACCCACCTGGGACGGTGGGCCGGGCGAATTTGATCCGCTCAGGATCAAAGAGCGTCGGCCCCCGTTCCACGCAGATCGGCCACCCATTCCGACCAGGATCGTGGTGATGGGGCCTGCGTCAAAGAGGGGTGAACACGCTCTGACGGGTCCAGCCCAGCGCGGCGCGGTTTTCGGGTGACAAACCATTTGCCGAAGCCCGCAAAGGTTCCCATGGATGGCGCTTCGGCATCTTGCGGGAACCGCGTGGCCCACCCTTCGGGCAAGGGCAAGCCACAGGCGTCCGCCTGTTCCAGCATCCAGACCAGCGGGATATTGGCCAGCGGGCGCGATGCGCGCCGCCCCGAGAGATGCCCGCCAATGTCGCCATGCACACCGCGAAACCACATCTGGACCAGGTGCCCGTCCCAGTCCCGGGTGGTGTCCCACATCACGGGAGCATAGGCGACGCGGGTTTCGTTCCGGGCCACCGCGTGAAACCCGTGTTTCACGGACCTGCCCAGTTGATGGTCGTGAAACGCATGACGCGGCGCACTCAGCCGCCACAGGAACGGCATGTTCAGGCCAAGGGATTTCACGGTATCCCATACCCCGATCATCTCGATCTCGACCTGCGCATGGCAATTGTTTCGCGCGAAAATACGCGCAGCATCGCCGTCAGGGCTGCACTCGTAGTGGCGGTAGACGTCGCGAATGTTACGCTCCGTTGCCGCCTCTGGCTTCAGCAACCCCACACGATCAATGATGCCCGCCAACGACCGCACGGCATAGGCCCCGCGCGAATATCCAAGCAGGAACACCTTGTCGCCAGGCCGGTAGCGCGAAGAAAGATAGCCATAGGCGCGCCGGATTTGCCGATTGATCCCGCGACCGAAGATCACGTCACCCGCCTTGCGCCAATGCGACCATTGCAGGCCCGGCTCGTAATAGAGCGACACCTCGCTGCCCATCTCTCCGAGCAGCTTGGCCGTCAGTCCGGCGTTGGTTTCATCGCCGGGTTCCAGCGTCGACATGGTGCCATCGATGATGATGACATGGATCGTCTGGCCCCGCGTCGGCGGGGCCACTTTTGGCAAGCCTGCCCCGAACCGGTTCTTCAACCAGTTCGAGATGGCATTATTCAGCCGCGATCCGAGCATCTTTCATCAAGTCCCAAACCTTCATCGGTGTGAATGGCATATCCGCCTGCCGCACGCCGTGCTCCCACAGCGCGTCCTGCACCGCGTTGGACACCGCAGCCAACGCACCGACCGTGCCAGCCTCGCCACATCCTTTCATGCCCATGACATTCGCGGTTGACGGAACCGGCTCTGACGTAAACCCGATGTAAGGAACGTCATCGGCGCGGGGCAAGGCATAATCCATGAACGTTGCCGTGAGCAATTGGCCGTCCTCGTCGAACTGAACATGCTCTGTCAGCGCCTGTCCGATGCCTTGAACAACCCCGCCATGCACTTGACCTTCGGCCAGCATCGGGTTGATAAGATTGCCAAAATCGTCAACGACAGCATAACGGTCCACGGCCACGACACCCGTGTCGGGATCCACAACAACCTCTGTAACATGACAGCCGTTGGGGAAGCTGCGCGCCTCGAGCTTGGTGCGCTGTTCATGCACCAGCATGTCCTCGCGCCCCTTCTCGCGGGCCATCTCGGCCACCTCGAGCATGGTCGGCGTCATGTTCGACCCCTCCATCCGGAACTGCTCATCATCAAAGGAGATATCGGAGGCAGGCACCCCCTCTTCCTCGCTCAGGAACGCGACAAACGCCTCGCGCATCACATCCACCGTCGCCAGTGTCGCGGTGTTCTGCACGGTCACGGACCGGGACCCACCCGTGCCGCCACCCTGCTTGATCCGGTCACTGTCCCCTTGCACCACGTCGATCATGTCCACCGGGATTCCGGTCTGATCAGCAAGGAACTGGGCATAGACCGTCTCGTGCCCCTGCCCGTTCGATTGGGTGCCGACATAGATGTTCACACGGCCCTCTTCTGTGAATTCGACCTTCGCACTTTCGGCAGGATCACCCAGAATACTTTCGATATAGTAACACAGGCCCAGACCGCGCAGGCGTCCCTCTGCCGCATCGGCAGCTTTGCGCGCGGCAAAGCCGGGGATATCCGCCTCTGCCTCGGCGCGGGTCAGCACCTTGTCGAAATCGCCCACGTCATAGGTTTCACCGACCAGCGTGTCATAGGGGAACTGCGCGGGCTTGATGAAGTTGATGCGGCGCAGTTCAAGCGGGTCCACACCCAATTCACGCGCTGCCCGATCCATGGCACGCTCAAGAATATAGATCGCTTCGGGCCGCCCCGCGCCCCGGTAGGCGTCGACCTGTGTGGTGTTGGTGTAGTAGCCGACAGAGCGCAGATACGCGGCGGGCATGTCATAAACCCCGGTCAGCACGCGGCTGAACAGCTGCGTCTGAATGGCTTGCGCATATTGCGAGTTGTAGGCGCCCATATTCGCTTCGGTGAACACGCGGTAGCCGATGATGCGATGGTTTTCGTCAAAGGCCAGTTCGGTCAGCGAAGTCAGATCGCGGCCTGCATTGTCCGACAACATCGCCTCGGTCCGCTCGGACATCCAGCGCACGGGACGCTTCAGGGTGCGGGCGGCATGGGCCACGACGAAATATTCCGGGTACATCATCCCCTTCATCCCGAAACCGCCGCCGGTGTCCGGGTTGGTCACGCGGATATCGTCTGCTGGAACGTTCAGCGCCTTGGCCAATTGGTCTTTCGGCCCCCACACGCCCTGCCCGTTGATGGCCACATGCACGCGGTTCCCTTCGGGCTCTGCATAGCAGCCGCGCGGCTCCATCGAGTTCACGATGACGCGGTTGTCCCCCACATCCAGCGACACGATGCGCGCCGCTGCGTCAAAGGCCGCCTGGGTCGCCGCCTCGTCACCCATATGCCAGTCATAGGCCACATTGTCCGGTGCTTCGGCGTGCACCACCTCGCCACCTGACGCCATATCCATCTTGGCGGGCAGATCATCATAGTCGAGCATAATCATCTCGGCCGCGTCACGGGCCTGTGCCAGCGT
The DNA here is from genome assembly GCF_947496075.1 of uncultured Tateyamaria sp. Lineage (GTDB taxonomy): Bacteria > Pseudomonadota > Alphaproteobacteria > Rhodobacterales > Rhodobacteraceae > Tateyamaria. The sequence goes on along the minus strand of NZ_CANMBJ010000002.1, from coordinate 663,966 downwards.
ATCAGCCACGATGACGGCAACAGGCTCGCCCACAAAGCGCAAATGGCCGCGCGCCAGAATGGGCCGCTCAGGTGCAGCACCATCCGTGCCGTTGCGATTCTTGACCGTCGCACCCTGCATTCCAACGTTCATGCCTGCCGCTTCGAGGTCCACCAGAACATAGACGGCATGCACTCCGTCGGCCTCGCGCGCGTCGCTCACATCCAGTTCGGTAATCACAGCATGCGCGACCGGCGACCGGAACACGAAGGTCTGCAAAGCGTTCGCCGGGGCAATGTCATCCACATAGCGCCCCTCTCCGGTCAAGAACCGCACATCCTCGCGGCGTTTCACGGGCTGGGATTTGCCAAATTTTTCCATGGGGACACTCCTGTCTGCCGAGGGGCATTGTCACGGGCGAACCTATCGCGTGCACGCGCAGTGTCCAGCACCAGTTGCGACGCCGATTTGCCCGCATCCGGCACCGTAGAGGCCCGCGCGCGCCGACATCGCCGACCCAGCCCCCGTGGCCCTTGCTGTCGCGAAACAGCTCGATCTTTGATCTCGGCGGATACCCCAACGCGACATTCGGCTCCGGCACGGTCAAGATCACGGGTACCCACGGCTTCGGCGACTATCAGGTCACCAAACGCAACAACATCCCGATGGGCGCGACGGCGCACATGCCCTCCAACGGCAAGCCCAGTATCAACGAAGCCACCTACGCCCGAGTATTCGACCAATGTCTGATCTTGTTGCACCCGATCACATCCTTAATCATCGAAAACCTGTGACCGCAAAAGGCGCGGTCCAAGCACCTGATCCACGCCAACGGCTCCACCTTCACCGCCGATCTGGTCAACAGTGAAGCCGACAGATAACTCAACTGGGTGATCAAACTGATTGAAGCCATCCGCTTCGCCCCCGCGCAAATTCATGTGCCCGCCAGTGCTAATATTCCTCGCCTACTCAAAGGGTTCGAGCCGCAGATCCAAACCTCCTAAACACGCAAAAAGGCGCGCCGTCAGCGCTTCGCCAGGCTCAAAACGGAGACACAAGTCTCCCCAAAGGCACCATCGCGCTCACCGCCTCCGGCGACACCTTCGGCCTGCCCATCGCTGACGTCATCGACGTGGGCGAAAAAATCACACCTCAAAAACTCCAAGGAGCCCCCACCCGCCTCAAAGAACTCTGATCCTTCTTCATCTTGCCAGACAAACTTCGGGGGTTTGGGGGCAGAGCCCCCATTCAAAAAAAATCGCGTCGCGGCTTGCCCGCGCCCGCAAGAAAATGGGCCGACCCGGGATCACCCCGGATCGGACCTTTGCTTCAGTCCTCCAGCCGGACGATGTCCCGCATCAGCCCCTCGGCCCCGTTGTGTACGGTCAGCCGCTCGACCTTGCCGGCAATCGTTTCCAGCGCTTCCAGCTCTTTCAGTCGCAGCATGACGGGATGTTCCGCCATGACCTTGGCCGTGTTGAGCAGCGACCGTGTTGCGTTCGTTTCCTCGCGCCGCCGGATCACGTTGGCCTCGGCCTCTTTCTGGGCCGCAACCACCTGGTTCAGGATGTCCCGCATCTCGCCGGGCAGAATCACGTCCTTGAGCGCGATCTCACCCACCTCGATGCCCAGGGCCGCCATGTCGGTCCGCACCTGAGCCGCGGCATCCGCGCTGACCGACACCTTGTCGGCCAGCACCTCGTCCAGCGTCAGCGCCCCAAGAGTTTTCCGGAACGCCAGCTGCAGCGACAGGTGCAGCGCACCGACAAAGTCCCGCGCCTCTGCCACCGCCCGCATAGGGTCGGTCACCCGGTAGTCGGCCGACAGGTTCACCCGCAGCGACACCCGGTCCCGGGTCAGGATCTCCTGCCCGCCGACCTCATGAGCCTGCCACCGTGTGTCAACCAGCTTGACCCCGTGCTTCCGGCCCAGCATCCAGAACCAGTGCGTGCCCGAGGGCAGCTGCCGCGTGACAACCCCGTCGATCGACAGGATGCCCACATGACCGGCCGACACCTCGGTCGAGGTCAGCGCCCGGGTCAAACCCGACCGCATGAGCCGCTGCGCCAGCGCAACAGGCACCTCGTGACCCTCAGTCAGGTCAATCCGATCCACCGTCCACGGCCCTGCATCGGTCCAGACAAAGGTCCGCTGATCAGGTGTCACCACCTCGAACGCCCGGCCATCCCGGTTCAGGATTGCCACCTCATCGGTTCCGGTCCGCACCTCAGTCAGGTACGCATGGGCCAGATCGGGCCGCGTTTTCACAAGCGCGTCGATATAGTCCGACTTGAAGTGAGGCTCCGACATGTCGAACCGCAGTATGTCGGTGTTGCGCCATGCAATACCGTGCCGTCCGGGCCCGAGAATGGTGTCAAACCGGCCCTTGCGCATCACCAGCGCCCGCTCGGTTTCCGTCAGGGTCAGCATCCGCCGCCCCATCACAAAATCTATCAATGTCATGTCGTGTCTCCTTCATATCTTTCGGATCATCGTCGTCGCAAAGCGCGAACTCCTTCTTGGTTTCAGAGGGTTGCAGCCATCATGGCTGACAGGTGTGAAGCCCGGTCACGGGCGGGAAAGACCCGGAGCCGCCCCGCGCCAAAACCAAAGGTGGGGCCGCAACGAGAGGACGTCTGAACACCGGTCGGGGCATGGGGTGGATCGAAATCCACCCGGCCTGGACCTGCGCCCGCGCGCCATCAGTCACGTGCCCGACCCGAGGTCAGAGCAGGTGCGGATACCTTGGCGCAATGCCCGAAGCCATCATGCCGCGAGGTCCGCCCTGCTGGGGCAACCCCGGATCCAAAAGTGTGAGAGCCTTTGACAGCCCTTGTGGGAGTCGAACCCAAAGTGTTTCCACTTTACCCATGGTCGTTGTGACGGGAGTCGAACCCAAGACACTCAGATTCGCAGTCTGATGCTCTACCGATTGAGCTACACATCGTGCGTGGACCCAAACCACGTCCCTTGGGTCAACCCGGCCCTGGTATACGAGGTCGGCAGCGCCGCCCGCACCGGAAGAGTGATCACCTCTTGCCGCTAGGGTCCGACCTGAACTGTCGGGAGGCGCTGTATCCATGGGATGCAGGATTCGCTCAACAGTGGAAATGACGCTGCGGAAACCCTGTGGCCGCAGCGCAACAATATTGCGCACTTGCGCAACAAATGAAAAGGAAGGGGTGAGATTGTGGCCTCATAGCCCTGCAAACGCCCCTGACCACAGCACAAGATTTCGTCTTGCTCGACAAGATCCAAAGATCGCGCCGCTCCTCGGTCACACGAGGCGCCTTTGCCCCACCATTCAAAGACAAGGCCGACCGGCAGGCAAATCGCCGCATCGTTTGGTCCTTCCGGGCGGTGCCTTACACACCACGTCCAGAGCGTTTTTGGATGATCCGCCGCAAGGTCAGCCCCTCGCCCATCGTGCTGGAAATGTGGGTACAGTGAACGCCCCGAGACTTTCCATCGCTTGCGTGGTTTCAAAGCGGTAAGGTCGCCTTGCAGCATTCGACATTCGACCACCCCCTGTTTCAGGGCTGAAAGGGCGCAGCATGGCAAAGAGCTTCGATCCACCCAATATCTGGAGCCCGTTCGGGGCCTTCTCACAATCCGTCATCTCGGGTGGCGGAAAGACGATTTACCTCAAAGGACAGGTCGCACTCGACCGTGACGGCGAGATTGTCGGTGACGGTAATATGTCGGCTCAGGTGACACAAGTCTTGCACAACGTGGCCGACATCCTTGGCGCGATGGGTGGACAGATGAGCGACATCGTGTCCCTTCAGCAATTCACGACGGATATTCAGGCGTTCATGCAGTGCGGCGAGATCAGGGCGAACTTCTTTGAAGCGCCCTTTCCTGTGACAACCACTTTGGAAGTGTCGTCCCTTTATGATCACAGACTGCTGATCGAGATCACCGGTATCGCAGAGATCCCTCAGGACCGCTTCATCATGCCTGAAACCACGCAGGAGATGCATCGATAACTCAATTGAAAGCGCGATCCGGCTTTCAGTTTTGCCGAAGTCGAGCGCCACAGCATGTGTCGAACGCACCAAGCGCGTGCTTCATTCAGTTGCTACACGCCTGTGGATCACCCGGCTGACAGGTGCCCAATGATCAGAATGTCTGACAGGCGGCACTTGCATCGCGCCATTCATCCGCATGCAACCAAGGAATATCCGCCCCCGCGCCTCAGGTTTTGAACACAGGTGGCCGTTTCTGCATCTGCGCCGCGACAACCTCCATCTGCTCGGGCGTGCCCATCAGTCCCGCCTGCGCGCGGCTCTCTTCCAACAGGATGTCGTCAGGCGCGTGCGTCTGTGCATATCCGATCAACGCCTTGGCCGCCCGCAAGGCAGCTGGTGATTTCAACGTCAGCGCCTCAGCCAGTGCCATCGCCGCTGCCAACGGATCATCCGCCAGTTCAGTGACCAGGCCCCAAGCCTCTGCCTGCTCGGCTGAAATCGGCTCTGCCGTGTAGGTGAGCTTGCGCATCACATCCGACCGCAACAACCGTGGCATCAACACCATGCCGCCCATATCCGGCACGATGCCCCATTTCATCTCCATCACCGCGAACCGCGCATCGGGTGCCGCGATCCGAATATCCGCGCCAAGCGCCAGCTGCATCCCGGCACCGAAACACACGCCGTGCACAGCGGCAATGACGGGCATGGGCACGCGGGTCCAGACCATGGACACCTCTTGCCACTGGTTGGTGGTTCCGTCCCCATGGGTGCGCGGCATCATCAAATCAACCGGGTCCTTGCCGATCATGGCGCCCAAGCCGCCGATGTCGATGCCTGCGCAGAAGCCTTTGCCCTCGCCTGAGATCACGCAGACGCGGGCGTTGCTGGCCGCCACCTCGTTCCCGGCGGCGATGATCCCGTCAATCATGGCCTGATCCACCGCGTTCATCTTGTCCGCGCGGGTCAGGCGCACATGGGCGATGTGGTTTTCGTAGGTAACGGATACACGATCTGACATGGGCAATCTCCTTTGACAGCGAGAGAAGCGCAAACCGGCATCCCATACCAGCAGAACGTAAGGGCATTGCCCGCCATGGCGTGCCGCGCTACCCCTCTCGATATGACCGATCTTCGCCTGACCCCGCTCGCCGCCAGCCTGCCCTCTACCGTGCCCTTTGTCGGCCCCGAAGCACAGGAGCGCGCACGCGGTGCCGCGTTCGAAGCGCGGCTGGGCGCCAATGAAAGCGTCTTTGGCCCCTCGCCCAAGGTTGCCGAAGCCATGGCGGCAGTGGACCTCTGGAAATACGGCGACCCGGAAAATCACGATCTGCGTCAAGCACTTGCCGCACATCACGGGATCGATGCGCAGCATATCATGGTGGGCGAAGGGATCGATGGCCTGCTGGGCTACCTCGTGCGCCTTTTCGTGGGGCCGGGTGACCATGTCGTGACATCGCTGGGTGCCTACCCGACCTTCAACTACCACGTTGCGGGCTATGGCGGCACGCTGCACACCGTCCCCTACAGCGACGACCATGAAGACCCCGAGGCGCTGTTTGCCAAGGCAGCAGAGACCGGCGCGAAGCTGGTTTACCTTGCCAACCCGGACAACCCCATGGGCACGTGGCATGATGGAAAGACGCTGGAACGGGCGCTGGATCGATTGCCCGATGGCTGTGTTCTTGTTCTGGACGAAGCCTATATCGAATGCGCGCCACCGGGCACGGCGCCGGAGATCGATCCGGGCGACCCGCGCGTGATCCGCATGCGCACCTTTTCCAAGGTCTATGGTCTTGCGGGCGCGCGCGTCGGCTATGCCATCGGGGCAGCCCCCCTGATTGATGCGTTCAACAAGGTGCGCAACCATTTTGGCATGAACCGCGCCGCACAGGCCGGAGCGCTGGCCGCGCTGCAAGATCAATCCTATTTGGGCCATGTCCAGGAGCAGATTGGCGGGGCGCGCGATCGCATTGCCCGGATCGCAAGCGACAACGGGCTGGCCGCCCTGCCCTCGGCCACCAACTTTGTCGCCATTGATTGCGGTGCGGATGGCGCTTTTGCCAAGGCCGTTCTGGACGGGCTGATCGCGCGCGGCATCTTTGTTCGCATGCCCTTTGCCGCGCCCCAGAACCGCTGCATCCGGGTCAGTTGTGGCACGGCTGAAAACCTCGATGCCTTTGCCACGGCGCTCCCGACCGCTCTCAATGACGCGAGAAAGGGCTGACAGGGCGGTTTGCCGTATTATAGTCGATGGGGAGAACCCGGAGGCCGCAGTGGACGATCACAACATCGGAACCGCGCCCAACTACAAAAACGCCTGCATCGTGATGTTCGGGGTGAACATTACGTGGATCCTGGTTGCGATCTGGGCGATCTGGGGCCTGATTGCGGCAATGCTGCTTGGTCTGGGTGTGAACCATCTGATTGAGCGTGGCAAAGTCTGGGCCGCGCAGCGACAGGCGGCGTCCATCCGCAGAGGCAAACAGATCTGAAGACCGCGCAGCGCACGCGCGGTGCTGTCCGGGTTGGCTAGTCCAGCCTTTTTAGTTCTAGAATGATCTCGGGGCTGCGGTCGTCAAATGCTTCCCCGTTCCAGTCCCCGCTTACCGAATGAACGGACAGGCCCGTGCGCGCTGCCAACCCCTTGATGGCAGAGAGAGACAGAAACCGAAGGCAGCTTTGCGTGGACAGCGCCTCGTGCCCGTTTTGGAACGCGTAGCTCTCGGAAAAGGTGACGAACTCACCTTCGACCGATTGGACATCATGGGTAACTTGCAGAATGCGCCCGTCCGCAAGTGTCTTGGGCGGCCCGGCATGTTCCGGGGTCCAGCGCAGCCAGGGCTTTGCCGCCGGGTTCCGGGTTTCGAACCAAAACGAAGCACCCGGTGCCAGACGTTGCGCCATGTTTTGAAACAGGCCCATGATCTGATCGTCGCGCAGCAGACACTGGAACGCATGCCCGGTCATGACGACAGCATCGAAGCGCATGTCTGGATCCAGATCGGACACCTCACCCACAACCCAACGCACATCTTCAGCCCCCGGTTTGGCCCGTGCGGCAGCAATCATCGCGCCGGCCGGATCGATGCCAGTGACAGCGTAGCCTGCAACCGACAGTTCGATCGCGAACGTCCCTGTGCCGCATCCAACATCAAGGATGCGGCTTGGCGGGTCGGGCAACTGCGCGCAGTAGAAATCAAAATCATTCCGCGACGCGTTCACGGTGTCATAAAGCTCTACGAGCGTCTGTTCCTTGTAGTGTTCATCCATATGCTTTGCCTGACCATCGGCCTGTTGCTGTTGTACGCTTTGCCCGGGGCGTCCGCATTCAGACGTCAGCGATCACTCCAGCCGCAGCGTCCAATGCGCCGCGCCCATGTGGAACGCCCAGAGCCGACAACCCGGCCTCGATCCCGCCGAGCAGGCCCATGATCATGTGTCCGTTCACATGCCCCATGTGGCCCAAGCGGAAAAAGCCGTGCCACGCCGGGTCACCGGGAGGTGCCATGCCCAGCCCGATCCCAAGTGTCAGCCCAAGGTTTTGTTCGGTCCAATCACGCAGCGCGGTGGCATGTGGGCTTTCCAGCCGCAGGGCCGTGACGGCACAGCTGCGGTGCGCGCGATCCACGACGTTCAGCTCAAGCAGGCCGTCCTCGCCCCACGCCTCGCATGCGGCCCAGATTGCGCGGGCCAGTTTGGTATGGCGCGCCCATATCGCCTCCATCCCCTCGGCATGGATCATGTCCAAAGCGGTGCGCAGACCGTAGAGGTGATGCGTGGGCGCGGTGCCATTCCAATACATGTAGAATTCTTCGGGATTGGCCCGGGGTGACCAATCCCAGTATTTGCTGACACGTGGCATCGCGCGGCGCATCGCGTCAGCCTTATCATTGAAGAAGACGAAGGCCATGCCCGGCGGGACCATGAGCCCCTTTTGACACCCCGCGACCATCACGTCAGCGCCCCAGGCGTCCATCTCGAATGCGTCGCACCCCAGTGACGCAATGCAGTCGGCCATCAACAGGCCGGGATGCCCGACCTCATCCATCACCCCCCGCAAGGCGGCAACATCGTTGCGCACCGAGGTCGAGGTATCGACATGAACGGCCAGGACCGCCTTGATCTTGTGCGCTGTGTCCGCGCGCAACGCCTCGGCAATCTGATCCATGTTCCACGGCGCGCGCTTGCCGAAATCGAGGATTTGCGCCGTTGCGCCCAGCCCCTCGGCCATTTCAGCCCATCCATGCGCAAAACGGCCCGTTGCGGGCACGAGCACGGTGTCGCCAGGCGCAATCACGTTGGCCAGGGCCGCCTCCCATGCCGCGTGGCCATTGCCGATATACATGGCCAGGTGCCCCTGGGTTCGGGCCACGGCTTTGAGATCTGGGACCAGACTGGCCGCGATATCCACGATCTCGCCCGCGTAAATGTTCGGCGCGGCGCGGTGCATGGCCTGCAAGACCGCGTCGGGCATCACCGAAGGGCCGGGAATGGCCAGATATTCGCGCCCCGAACGACCTTTGGATGGTGATGTCATGAATGCTCTCCGCCATGTAATTGACCGGCGCACCGTAGCGCGCAGCGTCCCGGCGTCAATCGGTCTGCTGCGCTTGCCCCCCAGCGCGCGCCGCGCTAGAGCTTCCATCCAACGTCCCTTACCGGAGCGCGGCGTAACGCCGACAGACACCACGCGTGACAGAGCCCAAAGCCCCCTTCACCCCCACCGAAGATTCCCGCGAGCTTTTGAGCTGGATCTGGCGCGGCTATCTGAAGAAACACAGCGGCCTGATGAGTGTGGCGGTTATGTTCATGCTGATCGAAGGATCCATGTTGGGTGCCCTGAGCTACCTGATGCAGCCCATGTTCGATCAGGTATTTGTTGAGGGTGATTCAGCCATGCTGGTCTGGGTCGGCGCTCTTGTCGTCGGCATCTTTATCGTGCGGGCCACGTCATCGGTTATCCAAAAGCTGATCCTGACCCAGGTGGCGTTAAAAACATCGGCCGCTCTGCGTATGGACCTTCTGGACAGGATCATGCTGCAAGACGGCGCATTTCACCAATCCCATCCACCGGGCTATCTGATCCAGAGGGTACAAGGTGATGTTGGGGCTGTGGGCAATGTGTGGCGTGCGATCATCACCGGCGCGGGGCGTGATTTCCTGGGACTGATCGTCCTTCTTGGCGTAGCAATCAGCGTCGACCCGATCTGGGCGATGCTGGCGCTGATTGGTATCCCGGTTCTGGTGCTTCCAGCCGCGATGGCCCAACGCTATGTGCGTAAACAGGCACGTAAGTCACGTGATCTGGGTGCCGGTCTTTCGACCCGTCTGGACGAAGTTTTCCATGGGATCGTTCAGGTCAAGCTGAACGCCCTTGAAGCCTATCAGGCGCGACAATATCGTGGGCTCACCAATCGGTTCATCAGAACCGAAACACGGACCGCATTTGGTGGGGCCGCCATTCCTGCGATGATTGACATGATTTCGGGCGTCGGGTTCATGGCTGTGATCCTGTACGGCGGGTCCGAGATCATCTCGGGCGACAAGACCATCGGCCAGTTCATGACATTTTTTACAGCAATGGGGTTTGCCTTTGACCCAATGCGGCGACTTGGGGCAATTTCAGGTCTGTGGCAAGCGGCTGCGGCGTCCATTGAACGGGTCAAGGAATTGATGGATACACCGTTGGCGTTGACATCCCCGCCGAACGCCAAACCTGCACCGGCTGGTGTTCCGGAAATCCGCCTTGAGAATGTCGAATTGTCTTATGGTGAGGCACCGGTTTTGCGTGGTGTTTCTTTGATAGCCAAGCCCGGAGAGACAACAGCTCTTGTGGGTGCATCCGGTGCCGGAAAATCCACCGTCTTTAATGTGCTGACGCGGCTAATCGATCCGCAGTCTGGTACCGTCTATGTCGGCGACACTCCGACAACCGAAATGGACCTTGAAGCCCTGCGTAGCCTGTATTCGGTGGTCACGCAGGAAGCACTGCTGTTCGATGAATCCCTGCGGGAAAACATCCTGCTTGGGCGCACCGACGTGAGCGACGAACGCCTCAAGGAAGTATTGGATGCCGCGCATGTCACCGACTTCGTGGAAAAGCTACCTGACGGATTGGAAACACATGTCGGCCCACGCGGATCGGCTTTGTCTGGCGGGCAGCGGCAACGGGTGGTGATTGCGCGCGCCCTGCTGCGCGACACGCCCGTCCTGCTGCTGGACGAAGCAACCTCGGCGCTTGATGCGCAATCTGAAAAAGTGGTTCAGGACGCGCTTGATCGGTTGTCCGCAGGGCGCACGACATTGGTGATCGCTCACCGGCTTTCGACGATCCGCAGCGCGGATCAGATCATCGTCATGGATCGCGGCGAGGTTATGGACACGGGAACCCATCAAGAGCTGCTGGACCGCGGCGGCATCTACGCTGATCTCTACCGCCTGCAATTTAAGGATGGCAAAACAATCATCGACGCACCGCTGTCTGACGTGCTGGGCGATCGGGACGAGAACAACGCATCAAAGGGCCTGTTCATGCGGCTGAGGTCGCGCTTGTTCGGCTAACGTCGATAAGCAGCTGCCAGCACCTCGGGATCAGCACCAGCCAGGTATCGGGTCAGCGTCCAGAGATTGCGTGCCCCGCGGCGCACCCACCCTTGACGGCGGTACTTCTCGGCACTGGTCACGGCTGTCGCGTCAAGCGGGACAAGCTGGCCGCGCAAGGCACGGGCGAGTGCCACATCCTCCATCAGCGGAATGTCGGGATAGCCGCCCACACGGGCGTAGAGATCGCGGCGGATCAACAGGCCCTGATCCCCGTAAGGCAATCCAAATAGGCGTGCGCGCAGGTTGGCCCACGCGGCCACCGCGCGGCCGCCCCGATCAAAGCGCAGCTTGAAGTACGCCGCGTCCCGTTGGCCCAAATGGGCCGACACAACCTCGGACCAGCCAGGCGACAGAACGGTGTCTGCGTGCACCACCAGGAACCATTCTGCCCGGGCAGCCTCGCATCCGCGACGTAGCTGTCCGCCCCGCGACGATGGACCCGTCACGATGTTGCCCCCCCAGGCATCCGCGCGTTTCAGCGTGTCATCGGTTGAACCGCCATCGCTCACAACCAGCTCGGCAATAAGGCCTCCATCCACACCCTCCATCAAGGCGGCAAGGGTTGGACCCAGTGCAGCCTCGGCATTCAGTGTCGGAATGATGACGGAGATCGGCGCAGGCACTTCGGCCCCTTTCGGATGGAGTTCGCGCTGCTATATGACAAGAGGAAGATCGAAAAGGAACACCCATGTCGCGCCGCCATATCTTTCGCCTGTCAGGGCCTGACACGCACAGCTTCCTGCAGGGGCTGGTGACCAATGATGTGGATGGGCTGGCCGACGGATTGGTCTATGCCGCCTTGCTGACGCCGCAGGGCAAATACATCTCTGATTTCTTTCTGGCCGCCGACGGGGACAAGGTGCTCCTGGATGCGCATGAAGATCATGCCGATATGCTGCGTCAGCGGCTGAGCATGTACAAACTGCGCGCGAACGTCACGCTGGAGGATACAGCGCTGCACCTGCACCGCGGGCTTGGGGATACTCCAGAAGACGGGCTCGCAGACCCGCGCCACCCCGATTTGGGTTGGCGCGCCTATCGTGATGCGCCACAGGCCGAGGACGACACGGATTGGACAGCGCTGCGTGTTGCGCACCTGATCCCTGAAACAGACGTGGAGCTCACGTCCAACACATTCATCCTTGAGGTCGGGTTTGAGGCCTTGCACGGCGTGGATTTCCGCAAAGGTTGCTATGTCGGACAAGAGGTGACCGCCCGCATGAAACACAAGACGACCCTGCGCAAAGGTTTGGCACAGGTGGATGTGACCGGGGATGCCGCGCCGGGGACCGAGATTTTGGCGGATGGCAAGGCTGCCGGGACGCTGTTGTCACGGGCCGGAGATCGGGCCATCGCTTATCTGCGTTTTGACCGGGCCAAAGGCACCATGCAGGCCGGGGAAGCCACCGTTACGCGCAGCGACGGCTGAAGCGGCTTCTTTCAAGTCTGGCGTATCTGCTGCAATGAACCAAGCCTGCGGGTCAGAAACGCGTCGATCTGCACTCGCACGGTCTCTGGCATTTCCAGTGGCAGGTTATGCCCTCCATCAAGCTCTAGCAATTCTGAATCGACGATCCCTGTTGCAAGCGCGTTCATACCCCGACGGGTGGCGCGGTTGCGCGTGCCGCGGACCAGAAGTGTTGGAGCCGCGATTTTACTGAGCCGACCCCGCCCGTCATAGGCCGCAGCGGCGCGCATCTGATCGGCAATCGCATCAGCGCCCCAATGCGGGATTTGCGCACGCAATTCCCGAGCGACGGTTTTTGGCTCACCTACCCCGGTCAGACCGGCGAGATGGCGCGGCGGGATGCGTTTTAGGACCGCCGGAAGGACACGCCCTGCAAGTCGACCCGCAAACGTATCGACAACCGTTGGGACAGCTTCGATCAGGATCAATGCCGCAGGCCGGGTGCGCGCGGCCAGTTCCAAGGCGACCATCCCCCCGAGAGAGTGCCCAACGAGTACAGCTCCGTCGGGTGCGAGGGGCTGCAACATGTCGGCATATGCTTCGACGCGCGCATCCGTTTCGACTGCGGGCAAGTTCGGTGTCTGGGCCAGAGGCAAACCATCAATGACCTTCCGCCAGGTTGCACAGGTCAGGCTGGCACCATGTAACCAGAGGCTTGGCCGTATCATGAGAGGGGAGTGCGCTGCGTGCGTCATGGACTGTTTTCGGGACACCGTTCTGAAATGGCCAGGCTCATGTTGGTGATGCGTGCCCCGCAACTGCATTGCGTGCAGCTATTGCAGGCTTTTCGGGATGATCAACGACCTTGAGCAGCTGTGGCAGATACCCGCGCAGTGAGTTGTCAAAGCGACCGCGTCTGGAAACGAACGGCACAAACAGAAGGCGGGGCGCAATGCGCCCCGCCGAACCGTCTATAAAGACTGATGCAAACGCCTCAGGCGCGTTCCGCGTATTCCATCGTTTCGGTGTTCACGATAATGTCTTCGTCCTGTCCGACAAAGGGCGGCACCATCACCTTGACCCCGTTGTCGAGGATTGCGGGCTTGAACGAGTTCGCCGCAGTCTGGCCTTTCACAACCGGCTCCGTCTCGACGATCTTGCAGGTGACTTTCTGCGGTACGGTCGCGTTCAGCGCTTCTTCCTCGTAGAATTCGACCACGATGGTCATGCCGTCCTGCAAGAACGGGCGCCGGTCGCCAAGAAGTTCGGCAGGCAGTTCGATCTGTTCGTAGGTGTCGGCATCCATGAACACCAGCATCCCGTCATTCTCGTACAGGAATTGCTGGTCCTTCTGCTCCAGCCGGACCCGTTCAACCTTGTCGGCGCTGCGGAAGCGTTCGTTCAATTTCGATCCGTTGCGCAGGTTGCGCAGTTCGACCTGGGCAAAGGCCCCACCCTTGCCGGGCTTGACATGATCCACCTTTACCGCGGCCCATAGACCATCGTTGTGCTCAAGCACGTTTCCGGGGCGGATCTCGTTTCCGTTGATTTTTGGCATGTGGCAAAACCTTGACGAAAGGTTGATGAAAAGTTGTTGGTCCCTATATCTCGCGTAGTGGGTCCCGGCAAGACAACGAAATACTGTGCTGCGTCAGCAGCTAGGCATGCATTTCATGCAGGGCAGCCATGCAAAAACAGGGTATCCGAATCGGAGCAGTTCGTCCATAACGGGCGCCACGCCGGAAAGACAAGAGCAAGAATAAAGGAAGGACGACGAATGAAAGATTTCGTTGACGGCACTGCCTTTAACAATGAGCAAGGCAACCGTGCACGCAAACTATTCGCAGCCGTTGTGTTGGCTGCACTCGACGATGCAATCGCCGACGACAAGAAATATGGCAACGGGCCAGAGCAGATCGCCCGCTGGGCACGCTCGCGCGACGGGCGCGAAGTGCTGAGCTGTGCGGGTATCGACCCGAACGAACGGGTTGTGGAAGGCCTGATGGAATTCGTGGGCAAAGGCGTCCGCACATCTGTCGCCCTGAGCCGCGAAGAATCAGAGCGCCGCAATGCGGCACAACAGGCCGAAGCGGCCTGATCGCAGCCATCGCTGCTATAAAGAGAGCGCGCCCTACGGGGCGCGTTTTCTTTTGCTCATCCGTTTGAAAAGAAGAACAGCCACTGGCGTACAACCCAAAGCTCGGCGAGCAACAGGAGTACGACACACGCAATGCCCCACGCTGGCAGCCCCCGACGCCAAAGGATCACGGCAGAAAATGTGGCAAGCGCGGCTTCGATCGGCGCAATCCATGCGGCACCGTGGCCACGGTCCCAGTAGCTGATGGGGCTTTCGAACACCCACCAACTGAATGGCCAGAAATGCGGTCGACCATCGTCGTGGTGCAGTGGGAAATCCAGGAACACATGCAGCAAGGCCGCACCGGTCAAAGCGACAGCCCATGGTGTCCGATGCCAGCAGGCCAAACCGAACAATACCCCCCAAACGACAAACGAATTGTCGACGGCAAACACAGTTTGCCACGTGTTCGAGAAGTAGAGATCGTTAAAGACAATCGTTGGCGGAATCCCCAGCACGAACAGGGATATACCTGCCATAACATAGAGCGACAGGTCCGGCAGGATTGCCCCAACAAAGGCAGCGACAAGGATTTTGTGGTGCGTGCGTCCACCAAATACAGCAGCGCCAACAAGTAAATGAGCTGGCGTATTCACGACCGCTCCGGACAGCGAAATAGGCTGAACGCTGGCAACTCTATTCCAGGTCTTGCGCGGCAAGTGCCCTGTGAATCTCACGCCGAACCAGTTTGCGCACATTGCGTGTGATGCGTTCGCCCAATGCGCCCTGCAGCTCTTCGCGCACAATGTCACTCACCAAGTCACGAAGTGCCTCTTCATCCAGCACATCTTCGTCGCTGGAGAATATCTGCGCGCCCTCGACATTGGCAGTCTCTGTATCCGGTTCAACGTCAACATGCGGAGACGGATCCGGGTTGCTCACCTCTTCATCCGCATCTTCCCAAGCAAGAGCGGGTGGCTCCGTGCCCGCATTCTCTCCATCCCCAGCCATGTCCGGCTCGAATTCGTCAGTCTGTCCGGCAATCAGCGTCTCGAGCGCTGCAATCTTTGCGCTGAGTGTCGTCGCCTCATCGTTCAATGTCGGCTCGGCCTCTGCTGTCGCAAGTGCATCCTCGTCATCGACATCGTCAAATGCATCCTGAATGGACATGAGCGTGTCCTGATCCAGATTGACCGCATCAAGTGCTATGGGATGTTCTTCGGGCGCAGAGGTGTCTTCGTGCTTGTCCTCAACGTCATCAAGAGTGGTTTCATCGCCATCATCACTGCCCTCGTCAGGGGCCTCATGCGTCAGTTCGAACGCAGGCGTTTCGTCCTCAGGCAGATCATCCTGTTGGGCTTCCGAAACCTCTTGGTCAGCGATATCGGTGACATCATCGGCCGCGGCCTCGTCCACACTGTCGCGTTCCTCTTCGACATCGTCGGTCACGCGCAGCGCAGGCGTCAGGACCAGCCTGTCGGATGACGCTGCCGCTTCGCTCTCCGGCGCTTGCCGGTTGTCATCGGACACCAGACGACGAATAGACGCCAAGACGTCCTCCACCTCGGTGTTGGTCATTGGATCAGACATGTCAAAGTACCACTCTCAACCTCGGCCTCAGCTTACCCCGCGGGTGAGAGTCGCACAATACTATGCTGAAAACCTTAATCGTCTACTTGAAGTGCCCGAAGTACCCGGTCCAGTTGCCTACCCTGCCTCGATCGCTTTGCAGGACCGTCTTTGACCAGGTTGTAGTAGGCCGCCGGATCATACAGCTGCACCGGAAGCTGCAGACGTTGCGCTGTCAACAGCCCCATCGATTCCAAAACCGAATATGCAGCGATGTATTGATCAGCCTGCGCCGCGATGCGGTTGGTTTCCGCATCAAGCAGGTCCTGTTCGGCGTCCAGAACGTCAAGCGTTGTCCGGGCCCCCAATGTTGCCTCTTCGCGCACACCTTGGAATGCGATGCGGGCCGCGCGAATTTGGCGTTCGGATGCGGCCAGGCTGGCCCGTGCCGCTTCCAGATCCGAAATGGCATTTACAACGTCCTGCTGCACGCCATGACGCACATTGTGGAGGTTCCCGCGGGATGCATCCCGTGATGCCATTGCCTGTCTCTCGAGCGCCGAAAGACTACCGCCCTGATAGATTGGACCGGTCACCTCAACCCCAATCGATCCGGTTCTGCCACTGTCCGGATTGCCGAAATCTTCTTGAACCCCCAAAGCTCCCTCTAACGACACGACCGGCAATGTATCTTTGACGGCCGCTGTGACGAGCAACTCACTCGCAGACACTTGCCGACGCGCGGTCTCCATGTCCGGGTGGTTGCGCACGGCCACAGCTTGGGCTGAAGCAACGTTTGTCTCGGTACGCGGCAGTCCAGGCAGTGGCGATAGCTGTGACGGGCGCCGCCCAACAACATTGGTGTATTCTGCCTGCGCCTGGATCAGATTGCGCTGTGCATCCGCTAGGTTGCTGCGTGCCTGTGCCACGGCAGCCTCGGCCAAGGACACATCGGTACGCGTCACTTCGCCCACTTCGAAACGGTCATTCGCAGCACGCAGTTCTTCCTGCAAAAGGCGCAGGTTGTTCTGGCTCAGAGCGACGAAATTCTGCTGTCGTCCAACGTTGATGAAGGCGGTCGCCGCGCGCAAAAGCAGCCCCTGTTCGACATTCAACAAGGATGCGCGGGTGGCAAGTACTGTCTCTTTTGTCGCCTCGACCCGCGCCCGGTCGGCACCGCCGTCGTACAATTGCAATGATGCACTCAATGCCAGAATGACATCTGTGGATTCCGCACTTCCCGAGATGCCGGCCTGGCTGGTCACATCCCCAAATTCCTGCGTGATGCTGCCGGTCCAATTTATGATGGGACGCAGTGCCGACAGTGCGATCGGCACATCCTCGTCCGCCGCACGCAGCAAGGCACGGTTCTGATCAAGCAACCCGCTGTGCGTGTATGCACCAACCATGGCGTCCGCAAGCGTATCGGCGGTCACCTGTGCAGAACCAAGACCCAGAACAAGTGTTCCTGTCACCGCTGTTGTACTCAGAAATCTCCGCGCCAACTTGCCTATCATCTCAACCTGCCTCTTGGTGATCCAACTGCCCGATGTTTTTCGGACTAGAGCGTAAATGCGTCTTGTTTTTCAAACCCCGGTAGAACCGGAGCCCCTGCGTTAAATGCCCGGCGCCACGACATCGCACCGTCTATCTTGTATCCGATCCGAACCTCTCCCAACGGACCGTCCATGAACAGGGCCGCAATGCGTCCACCGTCTTTCAGTTGAGAGAGTAGTTCACCCGGCACTTGGGTCACCCCCCCTTCAACAACAATTACGTCGTAGGGACCGTGTTCTGCTGCGCCAACTTCCAACGCCTCGACATGCGTGATGACGTTGTCGATACCCGCAGACATCAGCGCATCTTGCGCCTCCGTCGCCATGGCTTCGTTGTCTTCCAGCGCGACAACGGCCTGCGCCATATGGGCAATAACGGCAGCCGAGTAGCCAAGCGCGGATCCAACATCCAGCACCAGCTCGTCAGGAGCAATATCCAGCGCATCCAGTATCTTAGCCAAAGTGCGCGGCTCAAGCAGAACACGCCCTTCCCCAAGATCAATGTTTTCACCCATATACGCGGTCTCGCGCTGCGCGACCGGAACAAAGTCCTCGCGCTGGACAGTCAGCATTGCGTCAATGATCGGAAACTTCGTCACATCAGAGGGACGGACTTGCGTGTCTACCATCATGGTGCGCCGGGTCGAGAAGTCGGGCATTACAGCTAAACTCATTCGTTCAGGTTCTTTTGCTTACATGTGCCACAGTCAGCGCGCGTGGGCAACGCAGCAGGTGGCCAATGGCGTAGAATTCCGGCGCATCGTGGCCAGACAGCCTTGCACGGCCCGTTTTAATGGTCTATCGCCGCTCACACACCATGGACGGCGAGTTGGCGGAGTGGTGACGCAGCGGATTGCAAATCCGTGTACACCGGTTCGATTCCGGTACTCGCCTCCATTTATTTTCAAGCACTTAGCTTTCTCCTATGTTGTGCCGCTGCAGGGCGTTTACAGTTGCGTTTACAAGTTCACAGAACTCTTACGTCCCATTGCCGCTTGCAACTTAGGCAAAACGGCCATCGACTCACTCGGCGAGACAGTTGCACAGTATTCAATAACTTGAGCGGCATAGCGAACGGACCACCCCATGTAGTTTGCGATCTCAGCCAGCGTCAGGCCTGCGTTGAGCAACCGTGTCGCGGCAGTCCCGCGAGTATCGCTTAGGGTTTTTTCACGACCATCTTCCGCCGGTAAGACCCCAGCGATGCATCGCCACTCAGTGATCTTGTTAGATGCCCACCGTGCCGACAAGGGCCGTCCAGTTTCTAATACCAATAGGAATTGCTGACCTTGATGCCCAGCCGATCCTGCAGCTCCTGCTCCCCCGAGTGAAAGGGTGACGTTTCGCGATCCCAACCTGCCAGTTCCATTGGCTCATCCTCTTTTCTGAAACCTGACACGACGGTGCCAGGGTTATCCAAAAGGTATGAGATGGCGGTTGTCAGCTAAATAGAGTTTGTACGGAATAAGTGTCAGCCAAATGCGAACGATCTAAACGCGCTATACTGAGATGTTCTGATGCGCCAACTCCAAGAAACGCTTAAGCGCATTTGAGCGCACGCGGTTTGGCGGTGTCACGGTGTACACGCCACCCTTCATCAAAGACCAATCCGGCAGCAGACGTTTCAACCGCCCTTGTCGCAAGTCGTCTTTCAGCAAAAAGTCCGGAAGCACGGTATAGCAATACCCGTTCATGACATGGGCAACCATTGCCAGTGTGATGTTGATCTCAGAAATGACGTTCGGAGATACAGCTTTGGATTGAGTGTCTTTCTCGAACACCCATTCTGTTCTTCCGGACATGACGCTGCTCTGGACGAAGGGAATCTCTGATAGGTCCTCCGGTTCGCGGATATTGGCACGCGCGGCTGTTGTGGGCGAACAGATGGCGATCACTTCAAAGTCCAGCAATTTGCGCGCCAAGTTGCTAGAGTCGGTTAACCAACCAATTCGAAAGGCAAGATCGAAACGGTCTTCAATGATGTCGACAAGACCATCTGACAAATGCAGATCCACCATGACTTCGGGATAGGTGTCCTGGAATTTGGCCAGAAACGGAGCAACATAAGAGACCCCAAAATCCACTGGGGCCGTAATGCGTAAAGTGCCCTTCGGTACCCTGTCCCTGTCTTGAACACGTTCAAAGGCATTGTTGGCCTGTGTCAACGCTGATTTTGCATCCTCATAGAACTGCCGCCCCGCCGCGGTCGGTTGAAGGTGACGTGTATTGCGCAAGAGCAGTGGTGTTCCGACATCCTCTTCGAGCCGCTGAAGCTGTTTGCTGACCACAGCTTTGCTGATCCCAAGCGCCTCAGCGGCACCGGTGATTGTGCCAGCATCTACAGTGGCTACGAAGTGACTTAGGCGATTCAGGTTATATCGACGGCTCATACCAAACTGTTAGCTTTTCACTGACAGTGCTTCAATTCACTTTGCCTTATGTTGACGAAAGCAGCGGGTTACCTGTGGTGAGAACCAGACAGGAGGCTCCGATGCCAGACGAAAAACTCATAGTGATTTACGACACATTCTGCGGCTGGTGCTACGGCGCATCCCCCGTTTTCGACGCCTTGATCGAGACGGATGCTGAGGTGGAAGTTTTGCACCGTCATCTTTTTCAAGGTGCGTCTGCTCCCAAGATGAGCGAAGGAAAAGGCGCGCAGATCCTGCAAACCATTCCTCATGTCCAGGCACTGACCGGACAGGTGTTTTCGGAAGCGTTCAAATCAAAGATCGCTCTTTCAGAGACCGAAATACTGGAATCCGGGCTGCCAGCACAGGCAGCTGCCTTGATCCATGACCAAGGTCCGCAAAGAGAATTTGCCCTTAGGCGCCGCTTGGAAAATCTGCACTTTGGCGAAGGCATGTCCTCGTCCAATCGGCAGGCCATCGTGGATGCCTTGATCGCAGAAGGTGTTCCAGCCGATCAGGCCGAGCGTGTCGGTACACCAGAACTCGCCGCCGAAGCCGCTAAGATTTCTGCCCAAGCGCAAGCATGGATGAGCGCGGTTGGCTCACGCGGCGTCCCGACAGTCCTCAGAGTAGCAGATGATGACGTCACACAGGTTGACCATCAATCGTTTTACGGCCGGGCAAAGGCCGTCCCCTCAAACCCCAAAGAACTAGAAACCGTCTAGCGACAATCGAAAGGAGCAAGATATGACTTCGTCAACCACCAAAACCGTCGCCATCTTCGGTGCAACCGGCGCTCAAGGTGCCCCCGTTGTCCGCGAAGCTTTGGCCAAAGGCCACACCGTCCGTGCGATTGCGCGAGATGCGGAAAAGATCAAGGCCACCCACCCCGATGCCATCGCCGTTGCCGCAGATCTGGCTGATGAAAATGCTGTTGCAGAAGCCCTTCAAGGTGTTGATGCGGCATTCCTGCATTTCCCAATGCCCAGCGGTCCAGACGACAGCCAAAATTGGGCTGCGGCGTTTTTTGGCGCAGCGCACAAGGTTGGGCTGCCCCTGCTGGTCTTCGTAACCGGTGGTCCGTCGGGCGACCGCTTCCCCTCTTCGGTCATTGTCGATGCCACAACCCAAGGAATGGGTGCGGTATTGAACTCCGGCATTCCTTCAATTGTGCTTCAATCCGCAGTGTATCTGGAGAACCTCCAGCCCGAGATCTTCCTGCCGCTCCTCCGCTCAGAAGGCAAATTGGATTATCCGCCCGTCGGCCCCAACATGAAGATGCAGTGGACCTCTCAAAAGGACCAGGCGACTTTGGCTGTGGCGGCCCTTTCCCGTCCTGATCTGGCCGGACAATCGTTCGAGATCGGCACACCCGATGCGTTGACCGGTACCGAGCTGGCAGGCCTGATGGGGAACTGGCTGGCGCGCGACGTCACATTCGACCCCATGACCCCGGAGGAGTTTGGCCAGCGTGTTGGCGACGCATTAGGCAGCCCAGGCGCTGCATTTGCCCTTGGCGATCTTTATGGAGCAATTGCGAAACTCGACGGTGACACAATGGCCATCGATACGAAGGCACTGGAAGCCACCTTTGACGTGAAACTCACCAGCGTCGCGGATCACATCAAAAGTTGGGGCTGAGCGGCGGCCGCTTCCAAATTGTTTCGAAAGTCTGCGAAGACTGACGGCGCAGGCTCCCCCCTGCCCCGTCACACGCCCAGCGGATGTGCCTCCCCCAAGTTCTGAATTCGCGATCTCTCGTAAGCGAGCCAGCCAGAATGCGGCCAAAACTCCGCAAATAACAGTCACACGGCGAAATAAAGCAGTTCACGAGCCGCATATTATTTTGCCGTCAAGCTTCATTATCTCGAACTCGAACCGCGCGATCTGCGCAAATGATACTAAGAAAGGAAGTCCCAATGTCACGCATACCTACCCCCGCAACCATCGAAGATGCTCCCGCAGGCAGCCAGGAGCTGCTGAACGGTGTCAAGCAAATGCTCGGCTCTGCACCGAATGGATTTCGCCTGATTTCCAACAGTCCCGCTGCGCTGGAGGGATACCTTGGCCTTAACGGCGCTCTTGGTAAGGGTGAACTTGACGCAGCGACGCGTGAGCGCATCGCCCTCGCAATCGCGAACCACAATGGCTGTGACTACTGCAACAGCGCGCACACATATCTGGGCAAGAACCTTGTCAAATTGGATGAAGACGAGCTTGCAGCAAACCGGAAAGGTTCATCCAACGATGCGAAAGCCGACGTGGCTGTGCGTTTCGCGCTGAAGGTCGCGCAAAACCGAGGTCAGGTTGACGCACGCGACGTCGATGCTGTTCGCGCGGCCGGATATTCCGATGGCCAACTCGTCGAGATTGTCTCTCATGTCGCGATCAACGTCCTGACCAACTACATGTTCGAGGTTTTCGACGTCGAAGTCGACTTCCCGCACGTGAAAGCGTCTCGGGCAGCCTGACGCGCATGCACTTGCGTCTATGAAAAAGTGTACGCGGCCAGATCAAATTGACCGCGTACACATTCCACTCGGCCCAAGCTCGATTTGAGACAAGCCATGAAACGTTGCATTGTCCCCGGGGTCCGTACATCGTTCGTCAAAGCGGGTGCAGAATTTGCAACCCAAAACTCCCCCCCGCTGTCGATCCCCGTTTTGCAGGCCATGGCGCAGGGTGCGACACCCGACTTCGTCGCTTGGGGTCAAATGATCCCAAGCGCGTCTGTGTCAAATATCGCACGGGAAGCATGGCTCGAAGCCGGGCTTGATCCAAGTGTACTCGGCTTCTCTTCCGTGCTGGTTTGCGCTGCCTCGATGATGGCAGAAGCCCCGGGTTCTCATGCCATCGTATCGGTCTGCGCGGATGGCGGCCAAGGGTCGGTCATCCTGCTTCGCAAGCCGGATCTTTGATACTTTGTCCACATACCCAAACCGAGGGTTCCTCATACAAGGGAGTACCAGACATGTCTGACCTGAAGACTGAAAATACGCCGCGTGCGGTACAAGTCCAAGCTTTGGAAGAAACCGTCATAGCGCAGCGCAAGGAGATTGCCTTTCTCAAAGACCAGATCGAGACACTCGAACGCGGTCATTGGGTCAATGAGGCATGTGGAGATGATTTGTGGGATCTTTGATGCTGCGGGAATGAGCGGCTCAGATCGCCATTTGAATCTGTGAGGCTCCAGAGATTGCAGACGCTTTGCCTCTAACCTCGCGGCACGCTCCGAACACAACGAGATATGCAGCCAAATCGAGATTTGGCTGCATCAGATCATGACACCAGGCAGTGCGCACGGTCGAGAAAAGCTATTCGATGCCGCGTGCTTTCAGAAATTCGATGGTTGTCTCGGCGATGAAAGGTCCATCTTCTTCCAATGGAAAATGTCCGGTGTCCAGCATGTGTATCTCGATGTCTTTCACATCACGTGCGTACCCTTCGGCACCGGGAGGCGTGAAGAACGGATCATTTTTGCCCCAAGTCACCAGAACTGGCGGTTGGTGTTCCCTGAGATACGCTTGCCATGCCGGATAGGCCTCGATGTTGGAGGTGTAGTTCGTCAGCAAGTCCAACTGGACCTTATACTGCCCCGGGCGCTGAACACGCTCGTAATCCATCAGCCAATTGTCGGGGAGGATGCTCTCGGGGTTACGCGTGCCATGGGTGTATTGCCACTGTAGCGCCTCGACCGTGAACAGATTGGCCGCGACCATTGCGTCAGCCTCGTCGGTCCGGTTTTCCCACAGCGCCTGCAAAGGTTCTGTTGCAGCCTGGCTTACGCCCTCGATGTAGGCATTGCCGTTTTGAACCAGCAGAGCGGAAACTCTCTCGGGGTGTTCTAAGGCGATCCGGAACCCAACAGGCGCGCCATAGTCGTGCATGACAAGTGAGTATTCTTCGATGCCACGTTGCTCAATGAACGTATCCATGACGTCAGCAAGGTTGTCGAAGGTGTAGGTAAAAGTGTCGGGCGTTGGGAAGTCGCTTGAACCAAAGCCCGGATAATCAGGTGCGATGACATGATAGTCGTCGCTGAGGTCTGTGATCAGATCCCGGTATTGGTGAGACGAACTTGGGAAGCCATGCAACATGACGATGCTGGGTTTCGAAGGATCGCCTGCCTCACGATAGAAGATCTTGATGCCCTCCACGTTCTCATAGCCATAGCTTGTCGGAGCCGCATGTGCAGACCCGGCGGTGATCATCATGGTAAAGGCGAGTGCAGCGCCCGTCATGCCCCACCCTGCGATGGGCAGCGTCTGGAGCACGGTGGCGGTCTTACTGTGTGAAGCGATGGATTTCATGGTCTGTCTCCTCGTTGGATCTGTGTATTGAGCCCAAGGATAAAAGCCCCTATTGAATGGGTATATAGAACATACTGAAACATAATGATCGGATTTCAGATCAATGAAGCGGAACGAAATGAGCGACATCTCGATCTTTGTGGAGGTCGCTCAAGCGAATGGGTTTCGTGCGGCTGCTGAACGACTTAACCTCGGTGCCGGTTCGGTAAGCGAGGCGGTCCAGCGCCTTGAAGATCGCCTTGGTGTCCGCCTGTTCGATCGTACCACTCGGAAAATCTCCCTAACCACCCTAGGTCAGCAACTGTTTGAGGACAGTTTGCCAGCGATCAACGATCTGGAAAGCGCCCTTCGCTCACTTGATGATGCGAAAGGAACGGTTGGAGGTGTCCTGCGCCTCAATGCGCCCAAGAGCAGTGGGCCGTTTTTCCTCGACAAGCTGGTGTGCGAATACTGTGCCCTCTATCCCGATGCGAGTGTTGAACTCACATATGATGACCGGAAAGTGGATCTTGTCACATCCGGGATCGATGCAGTCATCCGCTTTGAGCATATGCTGGAACTTGACACTCATGCCGTGCCAATCGGACCTGACCTCGACATGACCGTGGTTGGAGCCCCTGAATATCTCAACACACGTGGCACGCCGCACGTCCCTGATGAATTGCTGGAGCATGACGGGCTTTACTTTGCGATCGGGAGCGCACGAAATCCGGCACCATGGGTTTTCGGTAACGAAGGAGAAACTTATTCGGTTGCGCCGAAACGACGGGTTGTTGTGAACAACATCAACACGCTCATAGACTACGCCAAGTCAGGCATCGGACTTGCCTACACTTACACATTCCCCGCCAGGCCTTTGATTGAAACAGGACAGCTTGTTGAGGTTCTGAAAGGCATGGTACCTCCCCGCCCAAGACACACGATCAACTACCTTACAAAGCGTAATATGCCGATGAGGCTCCGGGCGTTCATCGATCTGGCAAAGAACGCAAAGTAGTTCAGTACAAAAATATTGTCAGACCTTTCGGAAACTCGGCTCAGACTGATGGTCCAAACGTTTCGAAGTGAATGTTTGAAGCTGGCACGCCGCCGGCCTCCAAATCGCGTTTGATCTCGGACAGGAAGCGCGCTGGACCGCACAGCATGTAGTGCGCGTCAGATCCAACTCCCAATTCCAGCAGCGAACGACCGGTGATACGGCCCCGCTTGTCAAAGCTGTCTCCATCCTCTGGTCGGCTGTAGAACACCTGTTGTTGCGCCGCCGGGTAGTCCGCGAGAAGCGCATCGACATCCTCGCGCAGGGCATGTTCTTTGCCATTCCGGGACCCATGGACAAACCAGACAGGGCGCGACCCGTTTGCCGCTTTGGCGGCGTGCAGCATCGCAATCATCGGCGTCACACCAACACCGGCGCTGACAAGAACCAAAGGACATTTGCCGCACGGAATGACAAAATCACCCGCAGGTTGTGAGGCCTGAATGAAACTTCCCTCCCGGATCTGCTCGTGGAAGAAACGGGATACGAGCCCCTTGTCCTCGCGCTTGATACTCAGGCGATACCCGTCGCCCGCGCCGGGCTCACCGGACAGCGAATAGCTGCGTTTCGAAACGCCGACCTGACCGGGGACTTGAACTTCGATAGGCAGATGCTGTCCGGCCTCAAACGGAGGCAGGCGTTGGCCGTCGGCAGAGCTCAAATAGAACGACGTGATGTCATTTGATTCCGCCACACGCTTCTTGACCCTCAGGCGGTGGAGCAGATGATCCTGCTTCGTCCACCTCAGCGCAACGGCTCCAGGGCGCTCGACGACTGCATCAATCTCGACATTGATCATGCGCCACGCGTCGAAATCATGTGAATTTCGAGGTTGCCAATCGACGGTCGCGCGACCCGTGACGTGCAAGAGGGTCCCGGTTTCGAAATCGACGAAGACAAGGCCGATCCGTGGATCGATCAACAGATTGCCGATTGTATTGAAGAAGTTGTTGCCCGCGTAGTCAGGGATATGCAGGTGACCCGAGTCAGAGACACGTACGAAACCCGGCGCACCGCCACGGTGCGAGGCGTCATAGCCGCGCGAAGGGACGTCGTCGCCACTTTGATGACCAGATCCAATGAACAACGTATCCGCGCTTTGAATCAAGGCGACCTGCGAAGGGGTCAGTGTCGTGCCTGCAATCGAAAGTCCGGGCGCGCCGCGCTCGACACGGGTCCAGGCCCGTTCATGGATGTACTGAGGGCAATTACCAAAGGTCTGACTGATGTCGATCTTGTAACCACTCTCCGATTTTCGGGCACGCCCGCTGAACCGGTTCCGGCGGCGCGTCGCAAGCTCAATCCCGATCACACCGATATCCGTTCCCGCCTCAAGCGCTGCTGCCAGCGGATCGCCGTCGTCCACGTCGGTCGCCAGGGTCAGTGACTTTGCATCGGGCGATTGGATGAACCCATCCTCACCGTCAACCAGTGTTACCCAGGTCCGACCTTCGGTATCCGCCCCTGCCATGACCAGAAAAGGCAGTGACGTGTGGAACGCGCGATGTTGCTCGGGCAGGTGGTCACGGATAAACCCGCCTGCCCATTGGGCGACGTCCTCTACCCCGGCCCTCGATTGGGCCTCTATCTCACCTGCGTGAAATGGATTTTCAGAGATGATTTCAACCATGACACAGACCTTTCTCGTGAAGGATGGCAGCTGGCGTAGGACACGCCAGCCAGCGGCGGTTACGCCAGTTCGGGAATGGGCGATGTCGCCATGCTGACGAACTTCGGCTCCGCCTCAACCCGTGCCAGCCAGGCACGTACGTTCGGATAAGGTGCCAGGTCAACGCCCCCTTCAGGGGCATGCGCGATATAGCTATAGCCTGCCACATCCGCGATGGTGATCGCCTCCGTCACCAGCCAATTTCGACCGTCCAGATGGGCGTCCATCATTTTGAACAGGTCGTGCGCTTTCGTCACGGCTGCGGAGTGATCCAGATCCACGCCAAAGACCTTGACCAGACGGGCCGCGCAAGGTCCGGAATAGATATTGTCCGCAGCTACCGTAAGCCAACGCTGCACCTCGGCCGCCTGTTTCGGACCCTGCGGCATCCACTTTGACTCCTTTGCATAGGTCTGCACGAGGTAGACCAGGATCGCGTTGGAGTCGGCCATCGTGTAACCACCATCATCGATGGCAGGGACAAGCCCGAACGGGCTGATCTTGAGATATTCCGGAGCCTTGTGGGCGCCGTTAGCCATGTCCAGATCGATGGTTTCATAGGGCAGGTCCAGAAGCGCCAGCATCAGTTCGACGCGATGGCAATGACCGGATTTCGGATTGCGATAGAGTTTGATGGGGGTCATTTTCTTTCCAGTTCTTCTTCAAGACTAAAGGCCAAGGTCGCTCAGACCCGGGTGATCATCGGGGCGACGGCCAAGCTGCCAACGAAACTTTCGCTCTTCTTCGGTGATAGGCTTTTCGTTGATCGAGGCGTGACGACTGGCCATGTAGCCGTCCTCGTCAAACTCCCAATTCTCGTTGCCATAGGCACGAAACCAGTTGCCGCTGTCGTCGTGATATTCGTAGGCGTAGCGCACAGCGATGCGGTTGTCGGTATAGGCCCACAGCTCTTTGATCAGGCGGTAGTCCAGTTCCTTGTTCCACTTGCGGGTCAGGAACTCTTCGATCTCAGCGCGCCCTTGCGGAAATTCCGCCCGGTTTCGCCATTTACTGTCAGGTGTGTAGGCCAAAGCGACCTTCGATGGATTGCGTCCGTTCCAACCGTCTTCGGCCAGTCGAACCTTTTCGATTGCCGTCGTTTTGCTGAACGGTGGAAGCGGATGGCGGGGTGGTTCCTGCGTCATGGGGTGATCTCTCTATCTCAAATGCTCATAGCGCTGAGCTGCGCTTACACTCTTGATAAAACATGCCAACTGTCGAATTAATGCGTTAAATGTGAAACTCATTATTTCGCAAAATGACATATATCTGTAGGAGCCTTGCCCCATGGATCGCATCCAAAGTCTTGAGGTCTTCATTGCTGTCGCGGAGGCAGAAAGCTTTGCGGAGGGTGCACGGCGTGTCGGGCTCAGCGCCCCATCGGCGACTCGTGGCATTAACTCATTGGAAGCCCGGCTCGGCGCGCGGCTCTTTACCCGCACGACACGCCGGGTCCGGCTGACAGAGGTTGGACAAGCCTATCTTGAAGATGCGCGGCATATCCTTGACCAGATGCAGGCCGCAGACGATGCAGCAAAAGGGGCCGCCACGAATCCGGTGGGCAAGCTCCGGATCACTTGTTCCAACGAGTTTGGTCGCATCTACGTCGCACCAATCCTTACCGAGTTTCTAGACACCCATCCGGGGGTCAGCGCGGATGTTCTCATGGTCGACAGGATTGTGAACATGGTCGAAGAAGGGTTTGATTTGGCCGTGAGGATCGGCGAGTTGCCCTCGTCCGGACTTGCAGCCGTGCGTGTTGGCCAGGTGCGGCGGATCGTCTGCGGAACACCAGGCTATTTTGAAGCGAACGGCATCCCTCAAACGCCTGCGGATCTGCAAAAGCATCAGATCGTTGCAGCCTCGCCTGTCAGCCCGACGAATGAATGGCGCTTTGGCCAAGACATGCAGGACGGCGTTCGGATCAGTCCGCGCCTGACAGTCAGCAGTGTCGCCACAGCCATATCGGTGACCAAACGGAGCTGGGGGATATGCCGTGTCCTGTCCTACCAGGTCGGCCCGGATCTGCAGGACGGCACATTACAAACCGTGCTGGAAGAATTCGAACCCGCGCCCCTCCCGATCCACCTTGTGCATGTCGAAGGGCGTCGGGCGCCTGCCAAGATCCGCACTTTCATCGAACTCGCGAAAGATCGCTTACGGGCGACCTCAGTACTGAACTGACTATCGTGCGTGTTGGACCACCCTCACAATAAGGTTCCCGTCTTCCCAATGTTCAACACCCCGCCGGCGGCAACTTCGACATAGACACCCATATCCATATGGCCGAGCTCTTTGCGGAGCAGATAGGGAACCTTCACGTCGCGTTCAGCTGTCTTTGGATTCACCTCGGTCGCCGCGCAGCGCTTTGTTCGGGACAGGATACGAAACGTCACATCTCCAAACGCCAATGTTCTGTCGACAGCGTCCAGTTCCGCATAGGGTGGCAATCCATCAATCACAACATTTGCCCGGAAGCGGTCCGGGTGCAGCTCCGTGCTGATCCGTTTTTCCATGTCGCGCAAAGAGTTGAGGTTCAAGACAGAGATCGCGTTCATCATCTGCGGAGAGACAACGGATACGTCCGTAAATCGATGCGGGGCGGACGATACGAATGTGGGCGGTTCTGCGTCGGGCAAAGCCAAGTGATCGTGCAAAAAACGGGCAGCGGCCTCCGCCTGTGCCGGATCTCTCATGTCGAACGTCTTAGGTGATTGTCCGTCGGAAACATCCAGTACTTCGTTCTCATCGTCGAAGGCGGTCTTCAATCCCGCAAGTCCCGCGACCTTTAGCAGAACGATGAAGCGATCTTTGGGCAGGGGCTTGGGGTGTTTGGGATCAAAACCGGAATTGAACCGAGCAAACCCAAACAGGCGATCACCAGGGAACCCTTCACCCGCACTTAGCGTGACGGTTTGCAGTCGCTCCGCCGACAGACCTTTGACCGGATATCTGTTCAATTCTTTGATCGTTACATCTGCGTCGGGCATCGTGCTCTCCATCGTATGAGGCGCAGGCACCCAAAGCGCCTGCGCCTGAAAACCCTATGAGATCATAGTTCAGTTCCGGTCTGCCTGTGACAAGCGCTTCGACAAGAAGTTCCGAATGCGCAGGGCGATGACGTCACCATCCTCTTCGAGCGCGAAGTGCCCTGTATCAAGGATATTGTAGTCCACATCGACAAGGTCGCGCTGATAGCCTTCGGCACCGGCAACCGGGAAATACGCGTCATTCTTGGCCCAAACGATCAGCGCAGGCGGCTGGTGTTCGCGCATGTATGCCTGCCATTCAGGATATTTGGCGACGTTGTTACGGTAGTCGTAAATCAGTCCAAGCTGGACGTCATGCATTCCGGGCCGACTCATGGCCTGGTGATCCAGCAACCAGTTGTCCGGCAGGATTCCATCGGGATTGCGAGTGCCGTGGGTATACTGCCAGCGCAACCCTTCAACACTGAAAATGTTCGGGATCAGCGTTTGCTCGTATTCCGCATCGCGCCCGTTTTCCCAAAGGTAGGTCACAGGCGCCCATGTCTCCGGGTTCACACCCTCTTCATAGGCGTTCCCGTTCTGAATGATCAGAGTCTCGATCCGTTCGGGATGGACGGTCGCGATGCGAAAACCGACCGGAGCACCGTAGTCCTGAAGATACATCGAAAAGGTGTCGATACCCTTTTGCTCCAGGAATGTGTCTACTGTTTCGGCAATGTTGTCGAACGTGTAGGTGTAGCTGTCAGGTGACGGAAAATCGCTCGCGCCGAAACCGGGATAGTCGGGCGCAATCAGGTAGTAGTCATCAGACAGTTCGTCCAACAAATGGCGGTACTGGTGTGAAGAGCTTGGAAAGCCGTGCAAGAGGACAATCGCAGGGTTTTCCGGGTTTCCCGCTTCACGATAGAAGATCTTGACGCCGTCCACCGTCTCGTAGCCGACCTGCACGTCGCCGGCGAAAGCGGGCGACGTCATCAAGCTTGCAAGCGCGAGGCCCGCTGCCGTGAGTGTATGTTTCATAATATTCTCCTTTGGCTGGCTCGTTTTCCGTACCCAACGCAATGGGGTTGGCAGTCAGAAGAACGAGCGGTTCTGTCATGCCAAAGAAGATATTCTTATTGCTTTTAGAAACTATCGGGATAATTCGAATTTCATTATTTTGCATTTTGCTAGTATTTGGTCACCACCTTATCAGCTTGGCTTTTCTAAATTGCGCTACGCCTCGACATCACAACATCAGTCGGTTCGCGGGACGTGGCCCTGCCAGATATCTTGGCGGTGCCACATGCTGCCTGAAGTAACGGGCCGTACCAGAATGGTCCGCTGTCACTCCAGCCCACATGTCTGGACTTCGATCTAGGTCATGAGCGCACGAATATGATCTACCGTCTTGGACATCACAATCTGTTTGAATTCTGCCTCAAAGGTCTTGAGATCGTACACGGAGTCGATTTGACCCAATAGCTTCCCCTCATTCGTTAGGACGAGAATTGTCGGATAGGATTGAATGCCAAGCGACGCGGATAGCGCGTAACTCTCCGCGACCAGAGAAGTGTCTTCGGTGGCGCCGACGATTGCATCGGTATCCAGCCTGGGAAACCCGTGTGTTGCGCAAATCTGGTCATAGGTTTCTGCGACATTGAGGTCCCTACCCTCCAGGAAATGCACATCCTGAATGGCATGTGCAAATTCCAGCGTCCGATCGGGCGCCAACGCTTTCATTTGAAGGATGGCATGGCTGGGGGGCGCCGAAATGCTCAGCGGAGCATCCTCACGGTGCAACATATCCCGGAACGGTTGCCCGATGGCGCGTCCCGTGACCCGGGTCATATCAACCTCGGCTTGGGCGATGTAATCGGCCATGTCGGCATAGCTGCCCACACGTTCCCCTTTGACCAACCCACCCGGAACAACGTCGATATCAACATCCGGGTGTGCCGCAGCAAAGGCATCCAACGTTGGCGTGAAACCAAAGCACCAACCACACAGGGTGTCGTGCCCATAGATGATCTTGATCTTGCTCACGAGAATCTGCTCCGCTCTGGAACAGCCTTAGGCGGCTGTTCCCATGATTTCGGCAACGGACTGGATTTTCGGGAAACCTTCCAAGGCTTCCAGACGTGCCAGCCATGCTTTGACATTGGGGTAATCCGCCAATGAAACACCTGCTTCCTCGACAGCAGCAATGTAGCCATAGTTCGCCACATCCGCGATGGTCGGCGCGTCTCCTACCAGCCAGTCATGCTGGGCCAGGCGCGGCTCGAACATGGTTTTCATCAGGCTATTTGTCTTCTGAACGGCGCCGTCATAGTCGATTGGCACACCAAAGAATTTCGAGATGCGGGCGCCACAGGGCCCTTCGAACACTTCCTTAACGCTTGTGGCCAGCCACTCCTGGATCAGGGCAGCTGTGACCGGATCAGTCGGTAGCCATGTGCGGTCCGCGTCGTATTTCATGGCAAGATAGGTCAGGATCGATGTGGAGTCGCGCAAGATGACATCGCCATCGACCAGCGCGGGCACCTGACCCAGCGGGCTGATTTTCAGGTAGTCGGGTTGCTTATGGGCGCCGCTTTGCAGGTCCATGATGACGACGTCGTGCGCGACATTCAGCAGTGAAAGCATCGCAGTAGCCCGGTGGGCGTGGCCGGACAGAGGGTGAGTATAGAGCTTCATGAAACTATCCTTGTTGGGTGAAGTGAAGGCGATGATCTGACACCCAGTCGGCAAAGGATGTCAGTTTGAGATCGAAGCGGGCCTCGATCTCCGAGGGGTCGGTCAGAAAACCGGGTTGGAACTGATCCGGGTTGGCCTGCACGCCGCCATACATGCCCGCGATCATGCCAGCGACACGCGCTCCGGCCATAATCGAAAGCTGGGCCTCGAACGCAGCGGGCGTCATGACGTCATAGGTCAGGTCCCGCCGCAGCGCCTCGCCCATGATGCGGGCCAGATCATCGCCGTCCAATGCAGCAGGCCCGCCAAGGCGCAAAACCTCGTTGGGCAGGTCGCCTTGCAATGCTTTATCCGCGACGCGGCCAAAGTCGGCGGCAGCACCCCATTGCATCTTAAAAGGCTCCGGGGTCGGATAGAGCAGCTTGCCCTGCCTCAGCCCTTCCATGGTCCAGGGCCCCAGCAGGTTTTCCATATAGGTGATCGGCACCAGCCCGAGGAAGGAAAACCCATCCTCTTGCAATGTGCGCCACAGCACAGCCCCGGGATCGGTGGTCGAGGACGGATCCATGATCGGCCCGCCGGTATTCCAGACAACCCGCGTGATCCCTGCGTCCTTGGCGGCCCGCAGCGCATTCAGACCATAGGCGTTGCGGTCATCATTTGGGTCGGTGATCAGGGGTACGTGCATAAACAGAGCGTCCTGCCCTTCGCTGGCGCGGCGCAGCGCATCCAGATCGGCCATGTCGCCCGTGAACGCATCAACCCCTGCGGCTTGCCAACGCTCTGCCCCCTTGGGGGAGCGTGTGAATGCGCGGACCGCATGGCCTGCGTCGACCAGCGCTTGGGTGCCTGCGGACATCTGGGCGCCGTTCGCGCCGTAAGCGAGGATTTTGAGAGGCATTGCTCGGCTCCTAGTGCTGGCTCAGGTCGGGACTGACGGGCGATGTTTCGATGAATTGCCACCTCAGCCCTGTGGCGGCCTTGCGGCGGGTCACACTCGTGATTGTGACCTGCAACAGACGCAAGGCACCGGGATGGGCTGCGGCTGCGTCAGAATCTTCGATCAGCGCAGCCGTGCCGTGCATGTGCAGCTGGTCGCCCGTTTCAAAATCGATGAACAACAGGGCCGCATCCGGGTTCAGCAGCAGGTTGCCAAAGGTGTTGTAGAGATCGTTGCCGCGGTAGTCGGGGATCGTGATCTGGGTGGCACTGTCCACGGACACAAAGCCCGGCTGCCCGCCACGGTGATTGACATCGACCCCCTCATAGGGCGCGCCAGAGCCGTCCTGCACATAGGATGCGATGAAGAAGGTGTCCGACTTCCCGATCAAGTCGATATCGGCGGCTTCCAACAGAGGCCGCGGCGTCGCAGTGGCCGGTGCAGGGGCCAGGTTACGGACAGAGATATCCCGCAGACTGATGTATTTCGGACAATTGCCATAGCTCTGAACAACCGTGATGCTGATCTGCCCATCATCTATCGCTGACACGCGCCCGTGCATCCGGTTGCGCCGCCGGTTCGACAAATCCAGCCCCAAGACACCGACCGGCTGGCCGATGGCAAGCCCATCAAAGGCAGGCAAGCCAGTGCGGTCGTCTGTCCTGATGGTCAACGTCTTGGGGTCAGGGGAGGATGCAAACCCTTGGGGTCCAGTCAGGATCGTGGCGTGGGGCAGGCCCGCCTGATCCACCGTGCCCAGAAAGATATATTCCAGCCCTTCGAAAAATTCGCGGTGTTGATCCGGCATGTGATCCCACATCAGGTGCTTGGTCAGCACATCGATCTTTTCGCGCATGCCAACCTGGTTTTGCAGGCGCAGCTCACCTTCGTGGAAATGTTTGACGGTCATGGCAATCCTCCGGTCGTGTTGTGATCAGGACAATGCGGGCGGGCCGTTCGGGCAATCGATCAGGTAGCCCCAGCCGCCGTTTTCGAGCTTTTTGGCGACTTCTGTGGACTGCCCTTCGGCCATGAGCGAGCCATCTGGCGCAACAACACTCCAATTGGCGCGCAGCAGGGCGACGTCGCCATTGATCACCTCGCAGAACACATCGCTTTTGATGGCCGGCTTGAGCTCAATGAACTCCTCAAACGCTTTGCGTGCACCGCTCAGCCCCGTGAGTGGTGGTTGATCAGGCGGAAAGAAGATCTGGCAGTCGGGGTGAAACATGGTGGTGATACCGTCAAGATCGCCTTCCTGGAGATAGGCGCTGACGCAATCCGCGATGTCGCGGGGACGTTTTGCGATATATTGGGACATGGGGAAGCCTCTGGTTGGTTTGGATTAAAAGTCGAAGGAACCGGTGTCGCGCACGTTATCGGGCAACCAGGTTTCCTGAATGTGCAGCCACGTGACAGGGCTGGTCATTTTCATCAGAACGCTGGTGACGCGGGCATTCTTGTGGGCCGACTGCGTGGCGCCGACCTGCCATTCGGTATAGGTCGCCATGACCAGATCCCCGATTTCCTGCCGGATGGTGACATCGCAGATCTGGATGCGGAAATCGGTGTTCGAGCCATAGCCGCTGTCGAACCCGCCCTTGAGCATCTCACCCGTCAGGATGTGTCCTTCTGGCGGGATGAAGATGACGTTGTCATCCAGATGCGACAGGAACTTGGGGGCAAGCTGTGCACGGTCCACGGTGCCGTTGAACCACCGGGTGAAGAAATCATGCAAATCGACGATTTCCTTGGTGACGATCTCAAGCGCAGACATCTCGAACTCCTGTGAAATTCCGGCTGGGCGGAGAGAGGCGGCCGCGCCTTGTCTGGCGCGGCCAGCGCGGTTCATTGGGGACCGTTGTTGTCCATGTCGAGGATCATCTTCCACGCACCGTTTTCATCCCGCTGGTAAACCAGAGCCAGACGGCCTTCGGGGCTGCGCACATCGCTGGTGTCGCGCATCTTCATGGTGCCATAGAAGCGGCCCACGACGACAACGGTGTCGCCAAATTCGGTCAGGGTTTCGATGTCGAAACCGGATGTGATTTCCGCCGCCGCGATGCGGGGGTTGTATTTGTCACGGATGGCTTGTGCACCGACAGTGACGGGTTGGCGTTCATTCACGGTCACGGTGTCGGGGTGAACAGTGCTGACCATCTGCTCGATGTCGCCGCCGTCCAGGCCGCCGTTCCAGGTGTTGATGACGGCTTCGATTTCTGTACGTACGCTCATGGGTCTACTCCGTTGTCTGAGGGTTGTGAGCTTTGAAAAACTGGCCAACGATGATTTCGTCAATTTCGGCCAGAAAGGCTTGGGTTGCGGACCGCTCTGCGAATTGAGGGGTCACGTGTTTGGCGGTTTCATGATCCGGGAACGTGAAGATGTCGGTGTAAAGCGTCGGTTTGTTCGGATCGACGGACACCAGCGTTTCCCAAGACGTGACACCGTCCAATGCCACAAAATCCGTGCGCGCAGCCTCGCGGACCGCATCAACATGCGCGCCGTCCTTCATCTTCAAAACGAAAATCTCAGTAGTGGCTGTCATGGCAAGCTCCTTGTTTCTGTGGCTTGCCATGAAGTTAGGGGACTGGTAGCGTAAGGATAACCCGCCCTTTTCCTTACATAGTGATCGGAAAAACAAACAATGAGTCGGAACAGCTTCGGAGATATCCGCGTATTTGTCGAAGTTGCTCGTCGTGGTGGTTTCCGCGCCGCCGCAGAACATCTGAACCAAGCCCCCGCGTCCGTTAGCGAGGCCATTCAGCGTTTTGAAGACCGGCTAGGTGTCCGGTTGTTCGAACGATCCACGCGCGCGGTCGCGCTGACGCCAATCGGCGAACAGTTCTATAAACGCAGCCTGCCCGCCGTTACCGATCTTGAAGGGGCGATCAACGCCTTGGACGAAGAAAAGGGCAAGGTGAGTGGGACATTGCGGATTTCAGCCCCCTATAGTGCGGGGCCGTTTTTCCTCGACGATCTGATTGCCCGTTTTGCAGCGGCCTATCCGACCGTTCAGACAGAGGTCATCTACGATGACAAAAAGGTGGACCTGCTGACATCCGGCATTGATGCGGCGATCCGATCCCAAACCATGATGGCCCCGGATACGCACGCGGTACCCGTTGGACCAGAATTGAACATGACAATTTTGGCCGCCCGCAGCTATTTGGAGCAACGCGGGACCCCGATGCATCCGAGCGATGTGATGGAACACGACACCATCTGTTACGCCTTTGGACAAGGTGATCGGTTGGCTCCATGGGGCTTCAAGGGACCGGATGGATCATTCGTTGTTCAGCCAAAGCCAAGGCTTGTCGCAAACGATATGCGCTCACTTCTGCACTATGCCTCACAAGGATTGGGGCTGGCTTATGTTTACCGCGAAATTGCTGCGCCTTACATGGCGAACCATGACTTGATCGAGGTGCTCAGATCTCATCTCGCACCGATGCCTCGCTATTCGATCAACTACCAAAGCAAGCGACATATGACGCGTCGATTGCGGGCATTTATCGATTTGGCAAAGGCTGGAACGTCTTAGCCCGAAAAGCAGATGACGCAAATCAGTGCGCGTCAATATGTGGGCGGTGACCTTACCTCAATTGGCTCAGCAGAGCGCGGGAAACCGGGCAACTGGCGCAAAACGCAACTCTGCTAACCAGGCACTCGATAGAAGAAAATTTCTTCGAATGGTCCGACAAGCCTGCCCTGTTTTGCATGGGTTGGCGTCGGCCGGAGTTGCGTATCCATTTCACTGTCGGCCTGCGGTATTACTATTGAAAATACTGCGGCATCTCTCTGGGAATACGCAGCGCCGGATAGCGACGATCGTAACGATGCATGCGTGCGCAGCAGAAAACTCGAATTCACAGGTTGGGTTCAACGCCGACCTTGGTGGCATAGCAGGATACCAGCCGCCGACTATCTCCAACGATGTCATTCTTCGGCCCCAGGACGACCTTGAACACTGCGTCAGATTGCTGCGATGCGGCCCGTCACACCGGACATTCGCTGCGTCCGCAAAGCCGAATACCAAACGAACCTGCCAAATGCGGACGAAGTGCCAATTCGCTGCGCTTGCGCCAATGGCCGCAAAGGGAAGCGAAAGACAGATGTACTAGTTGTGTGAAGCCACAACAACGGTCGGCCTTATACCCCAGGCACAAGGCTATCTCGGTTCACTTTCTGACCTTTTAAACATCTTGATCATTGCAGGAGCGATTGATCCCAACATGATCGGCAAAAGCTCAAGTCGTAAATATCCGTAATACCAGACCCAGCTAGACAGCGAAAAGTTGTGCCGCACATACTCGCTGATCAATAGAGCGACAAGACTAGCACTGATTATGCCCCAACGTGCCAACTTTGTTTCATCTTCTGAAAAAACCGTTTCGCCACTGTCACCAGCGAACAGGTGGACTTTCTTTAGCACTAATCCGACGCATTGCTCCAAACCGGACAGCACACACCAAGCACTCGGAATAAGTTGAAAGTAGATGAAGTTCCCGGTGCACAACGTTAATATCGCTCCGATCGGTAAAACGGATAGTCGCAAATCCGCGCTTGACCGGGTTTTCCCTGTGTAAAGCCCGAAGCAACGAAGGATCAACCATATAGCTAGCGCAAAGAGGACAGCCGCCTCAAATCCGAACTGATAAAAGGCGAAGATCACCGGAACAGGCCGAAGCAACAGGCTTGCCAGTGTCAAAAGACAACCGCGACGTGCTGGTTCAGAATCCTGACCCTCACTTTGGTGGGTGGATGCGAATTTGAAACTGAAAAAAGCTAAGCCACTCAAAATGAAAAACATGACGATAGGAATAATGAGATAGATCATTTTTTGTGTTCTACAGCCCTGACCGTTTGAGTGTCCCCAACCTTTAGTGGCACATCAATATCTTTGCCAGTTCCAACACAATGCTGACATTTATGGGTATCGCAGCATCGGTGAGTTTGGGCTCAAAGCCGCCGTTCAAGCATTTCGTAGCCAGCGCTCCCTAGAGCCCAAATCACTCCCAAATTCTGCATCGCAAGGACTATCAGATGCGTTAGCGTGCTTTGCCTGAACTAAGCGCCTTGAGATCCTCACCAAGCATGTCGATAAAACGACGGACACGCGGCTCCAGCAGACGCTTGTGGGGATAGAGTGCGAGGATTGGAATCTGGCCATGGCTGAGCCGAGGCAGAACCCGCTCAAGACGGCCCTCTGCAATGTCGGACCCAACCAGAAGCCGCGGTAGCAAAGCGATACCGAGACCATCCAAAGCCGTGGCACGCAGCGCTTCGGCACTGTCGAGTCGTAGGCGGACCTGACCCTGGGCGCGGACGCAGGTGCCGTCTTCCTCTTGCAGATGCCAGCCCTGCCGCTCGCCGCGGCTGGCAAACTGAAGCAGATCGTGACGCGTGAGCTGTTCGATGTTCAAGGGACGGTCACGCCCATCAAAATAGTCCGGGGCCGCACATAAGATCGCTTCATCCCGCATGAGTGTCCGCGCAATGAACCCTTGGTCGGGCGCGCTCACACCGATCCGGATCGCAAGATCAAAGCCCTTCTCGATGATGTTGTCGACCCGATCCGACAGCGCCATCTCGATCTGTGTCTCAGGCCAGGTTTCCAGATACCGGCGCACCGTCGGCAGCAACAGTCTGCGTCCCAAAGCGTCAGGCGCCGTAATGCGCAAAACACCGCGCGGGACCCCACTGTCACTGGCGATACTGTCGTCAGCGGCCTCGATCGCCTCACGAATGGCCTGCCCATGTTCGTAGAGGCGCTTTCCCTCCTCGGTGAGATCCAGCGCGCGTGTATTCCTGTTCAAAAGCCGGGCGCCATATCCTTCTTCAAGACGTGCTATGGCCTTCCCGGCAGTCGAGCGCGATAGCCCGAACATCTTGCCCGCTCCAACGAAGCTTCCGGTCTCAACCACCGAAAGAAAGAGGAGGATGTCATTCACCTTCGATCCGATCATGTTCAATTGTAGCATTTTGATCGGGACTGGGGCGAACACAATTCGCCACTCGCAATGTCTAAGTCTTTTGCCATGACAACCAGCAAAGGAGGCAGATATGTCCGCTTCAATTGATCGTATGAACCCACCAGCCCTGCCGGACACCGGGAAGGTCGGGTACTCGCAAATCTCGATTGTGCGTCCGGGCGCGCTGGCCTTCGTGTCAGGTCAGGTGGCCTGGCGACCTGACGGAACACCCCCACCGGCGTCTTTGGCCGAACAGACCGCTATCGTCGTCGAGAACCTGAAAGGAGCGCTCGAAGCCCTTCAGGCATCGACCGACGACATCGTCCAGATGCACATCTATTTGACCGATCTGCGGGACGATACCCAAGACAGCGCCATGGGTGGCATCCTGCGGTTCCTCGACGGCGCACAACCAAGCCTGACCGGCATCGGCGTGGCCGCCTTGGCAGGTCCGGATCTTCAGATCGAGGTGGAAATGGTGGTGCAAGTCGCGGCATGATCAGAGCCTGGGAAACGCGTACCCCTGACATCCCGTACACGCGACCAGCCCGTCATCGAAGTGACGCGGGTTTGGCCTGAGCCGATATGCGCTTTTGGAAGGGTGTGATGATCCATAGCCCGCCAACGACTGCATCAAAAGGGAGCTGTCACGTACTTGTAAATTCAGTGAGCGGCCAAGCTAGTGCGGCGGGTTACGGTTGGCATGCATCTCTTGCACCCGCTCAGGCCATGTTGATCTGATGTAAGCCAAAATGTCCCAAATCTCGTCGTCAGAAATGACACCTTTAAAGGCGGGCATACCGCTGTTGAAATCAGTCACGCCCCGGGTTGCCAGAGCACCTCGACCTCCAAGCTTTGTGTATTCAAACAGAAGCTGATTGTCGTGGTGCCAGGTATGCCCTGTCTCGTCATGAGGCGGGGCCGGCAATACGCCATCATCATTCGGTGATCGCCAATTTGGCTGCCCTTCAAGGTTCGCTCCATGGCACGCGGCGCATTGCGCTTGGTAGAGCGTTTGACCCGCGATGATATCGCGGTCCAACAACTCATGATCGGCAAATCCCGGAGTTCCCAACACCAAAAAAATTGCCGCCAGCCGTCTCATACGACCTCCACCCATGTTCGCATGCCCCCGACTGCGTGACTGAGCATATGACAGTGCAGCATCCACTTGCCCGGGTTGTCGAAGGTACAAAGGATGTCGCGGCTCTGGTTGGGAAATACCAGCGTAGTGTCTCTGAGATCTCCTGAGCTGCCGTCTTCACCCAACTCATAGAAATGGTGACCATGTAGATGGATGCCGTGCGGGAAGGACGTGTCGTTCACCAATGTGAACTTTGCCGTCTCGCCTCGTTTGAATGCCCCAAAAGGCGCAGATTGGAGATCAGAAACATCGTTGAAAGCCCAGATGTTGTCACCGCCGTGACGCCCACCCATCGCACCGCCCATCATGCGCAACGTCAGATGCTTGCTGGGATCAGCGGCCACGGGAATTGCATGTGAAGGCAAAGCAGCGATGGGTGCAGGTTGACGGGCCGCATTCATTCCTTCGGCTTCAATAGTGCCAAGCTCATAGGGGCCTTGCCTGCTCATCATGTCCAGCTTCACCGCACCTGACACATCGAGAACAAGATCGACCCGCTGCGCGGGCGCCATCATGATTTGGTCGAACGCGCGTGGTTCAGGCAGGGCCATACCGTCCAAGGCAACGATGCGGCCCGTGGCCCCGGTCACCGCAAGTGGAAAGATCCGGTTCGTTGCTGCATTGATGAGGCGAAGTCTGATCCGATCGCCAACCCTGACGTCGCTGGGCGAGAAGAACGCCCGGGCAAATGTGCCCAGAAGCCCCGCATGGGCGACACTGTGGCGGTCTGCATATTCCTCGATCAGAGCACCGTCCCGCTCTATCAACCAGTCAGAGAGTATGGCCGTGATGTCATGATCCACATCGACCGGTTCATCGTCTTCAACGATCAGCGGCCCCATCATCCCCCGGGCGACTTGTTCGTGAGAGATGTAGTGAGAGTGATACCAGAACGTGCCAGCATCAGGCGGCACGAAGCTGTAGGTTTTGGTATCGCCTGGATCAATGATGTTCTGGGTGAGGACCGGCACCCCGTCCATGCTGTTTTCAAGCCGTATGCCGTGCCAATGAACAGCGGTGCCTTCGTCCAGGCCATTTTCGACATCGATGGTCACCCGTTCGCCACGTCGCACACGAAGTTCCGGACCCGGCATTGAGCCGTTGAAGCCCAACATGCGTGTTGTTCCGTCGCCGGCTGGCAGGACCTGACTTGTGACCTCCTCGGCCCGCAGGCGATACATCGACGATCCCGCAATGGCTTGACGCGGCAGCAGCCCAATGGCGGCGGAACTTGCAAGAAATTGGCGGCGGTTCATGGCAATCCTCACGATGGCAACGTCAGTACAGATGTCAGAATGGCGGTCGTCAGCAGGATAGCAACGACCGCAATCCACTCAAAAGAGATGGAGCGGGATAGATGTTCAGAGGCCTGGGCTTCACCCGCCATCAACTTGGGAACAAAGCGCACCTTGTTTAGGGCTGCGAGGCTGAGCAGAACACCCACCAGCAACACTTTCACGATCAGGGCCTGCCCATATCCCGTGCCGAGAAGCGCATTGATTGATCCAACGAGGATATAGCTCATCACCAGCCCCATCAGAATGAGCAGGGGGACAAAAAGCATAGCCAGACGGCCAAAGCGTTGGCCGAGGTCAGCAGTCTCTGATGTAGCCCCGACATTTGCCAGCCGTCTCAACGGTGTCAGGATGCCAACCCACATTGCCATGGCGATCAGATGGATCAGCAGGAGGGCATCCAACCAAAGCAGTTCGCGGTCGGGAATATGCCCAACAATGGCGAATGACCAAAGTGCGAGTAGACCACCCAGCGCCGACGCCCAAAGGCCGGGATGACCAAGCGGAAGTCCGACGATCAAGAGTGCCAAGCCAACGAAACGATAGGCCAGCGCCGTTCCTACAGGGGTCGCCCAGAGCAATCCCAGCATCTCTGGATCGGTCATGCCACTGGCATCACCCGTCAGTGCGGCTCCGCCCAGCAAAAACCCAAGCACCGCTGCGACCAGACCAACAGCAGCAAAGATGCTGGCAAAGGCCCTGACGCCCGAAATTTTGAACATGATAACAGCAAAGACTGTCCCTGCGGATGTCAGCACCCCAAGGTACAGCAGAAACTTCGTGGCCATCGCGGCCAAACCCCAGATGTCCGGCACTATTCCTCTACCGTAAAGCTGAAGGTCCCATTCATGGTATGACCATCGTCACCAAGGCCACGCCATTCGATCTGATAGGTTCCTGCACCCATGGATTGCATCGGGATTGTGTAGTCAGAAACGAACCCGTTGAAGCCATCCAGGTCGAGGTCAGCTTCATGCGCTGCGTGGGTCAGCGTTACACGGGTGAGACGAACGTTGCCTTTGAAGTCCAGGACGATCTCACTTGGGACTTCTTCAACAACGGCCTCATTCACTGGGACGGTAGATTCCAATGGTGAATGCGCAGCCGCTGCAGTTGCCCAGATCAATGTGATACTGGTCAGGAAGGTCTTCTTCATTCTTGTTCCTTTCAGAGCCATCAGTTGATGCCGTTGGCCCGTTGTACTTCACGAATATACGCTGTGATCATCGTAACGTCTCCACGGTTGAGACCTTCGATCGGAGGCATGCTTCCGAAGGGCCAATGATGCCCTCTAACGCCCATGGCGACGGCCCGTTGAAAGCTCTCATCACCGTGGTGGCTTGGTTCATAGATGATGTGAATCAATGGAGGCGCGACGCCATCCTGACCAACTGCATTGGTGCCATGACAGGCCGCACAGTTCGCGTCGAAGCCACGTTTGCCGATCTGTGCATTCACAGAGAGAGTGTCTGGGAGGACGATGTCCGCCAACGCCTTGTCAGCGACAGCAACTTCGACTTCTTGCGATGACGTGGGTTGGTCGGTGCCAGGCCAAAGCACGTATCCCACGACACTGATGGCGATAGCTGCTGTGATTGAGAGGGTTGTCTTCATTATTTTTCTTGCTTCTTGCTCGTCTTCCCATGGCTACACCTTCC
The DNA here is from genome assembly GCF_947496075.1 of uncultured Tateyamaria sp. Classification (GTDB taxonomy): domain Bacteria; phylum Pseudomonadota; class Alphaproteobacteria; order Rhodobacterales; family Rhodobacteraceae; genus Tateyamaria. The sequence continues at coordinate 620,696 of NZ_CANMBJ010000002.1, read as the reverse complement.
AGTCAGTGGAGGGTCAAACGGTATCAGATCACAGTTTTGAGAGCATCCAGAGTGCCATGCCGACCTTCATCAATGCAGCGACAGAGAAAAGCGCCACAGGTTTATGAATTGTGGCATCTTTCGCTTTGGGCGGCTTGCCCACATCCGCACTCAGATCATCGAAACCACCAATGCGTTCCCCATCGAGGACTATCTGCGGCCTAGTCTTGATCCCATGTTGTGGGAACCCAATCCTTCCAGTAACTGGAATGTCAAGCATCGCCCCGAATGAACATTTCCGCAGCATCCAAGCAACTTGAAGAGATCAAAGAGAAGCAACGGGAATTACAGCCATTGCACGACAAGCTCACGTATCTGGTCGCGTCATGCCAAGGTGATCACCGACCAGATTGCCCGATAATCGACGACTTGGGATAATTCCCTGAGAGACAAAAATGTATTTTGCATCAATCATTTGAATGTTCGCTCTCAGGGCCCAATGGCTGCCACTTCCCCTCGTCCGAATGCGATGTAAACCACTTCACGACGTCCAACACAGCCCCGTTGTGTTTGGCCGTGCGCTGCATGAGGAGGTAAAAGTCGTTTCCTCCGGCGGTCCACGCCTCTCCAACTTCTAACAAACGACCCGCCTCAAGGTCATGCGCCACCAGAAAACGGCTCACCAAGGCCACGCCTTGCCCAGCGATGGCAGCATCAACCGCAAGCGACGTTTGGCTTAGTCGAAGACCTCGGGACGCCGCGTCGTGAAGACCCATACTGGCAAGATACCTCGGCCAAAGATCATGGGTATCATGTATCTTCGGTTGTCCTGAGAGGATATCGGGATCAAGCGGCTCCTGTCCGTCGCCCGCAAGCTGAGGCGCGGCAACTGCAACCAGTTCCTGTTTGAACAGCCTGGTAACCTGCAGCGCAGCACCAAATGGTGGCGATCCTTGGCGAATGGCCAAGTCTATCCCATCACTGTGGAAACTGGAGACTTTCTCGGTCGCCATGATCCGCAGGTCGATATTTGGATGGGCTTCGGTGAAGCGCGGCAAATTTGGGATCAACCACTTGGCTGCAAAGGTCGGCGTGACACTGATCAGAACTTTATCCGGCTCCGGCTTCAGGTCAGCCGTTGTCGCGCGGAGCTCTGCAAAGACGGCTGCAATGCGGGCGTGATAGACACGACCGATTGTCGTGAAAGCCAAACCCTTTGGCACCCTGTCAAACAAGGTGACACCAAGATGCGCTTCGAGGTGACGGACGTGCTGCGCCACAGCGCCTTGCGTAACGCCAAGCTCGTCAGCAGCTGCACGAAAGCTGAGCCGGCGTCCGGCAGCATCAAAGGCGCGCAAACCATTCAGCGGGGGAAGTTCGGACATGTGGCAATAGTATTTCTACTGCTACGAAATATCAAATCTAATTCGATCTCCCTTTTCCGCCGAAGTAGATATCGCAAGGCGAAACAGAGGAGCACGAGATGTCTGTAGTAAAAGTAGCGCTGGTCACGGCAGGCGGGAGCGGCATGGGCGCGGATGCCGCACGCAAACTCGCGGCAGACGGCTTCATGGTCGGCATCCTTTCTTCTTCCGGCAAGGGGGAAGCGCTTGGTATCGAACTTGGCGGCTTTGGTGTCACAGGCTCCAATCTCGATAGTGATGCGCTCACCCAGTTGGTCGAGGGTGCCATGGACCGTTGGGGGCGCATTGATGTGTTGGTCAACTCTGCTGGTCACGGTCCGAAAGGCCCGGTCTTGGAAATCAGCGACGAAGATTGGCATCACGGGATGGAAGTCTATCTGATGAATGCGATCCGACCGACCAGGCTCGTCACGCCGGTGATGCAGGCACAAGGCGGCGGTGCGATTATCAACATCTCGACATTTGCGGCGTTCGAACCCGATCCGCTTTTTCCCACATCAGGAGTGTTCCGGGCCGGACTGGCAGCATTTACGAAGCTCTATTCCGACAAGTACGCTCCAGACAATATCCGCATGAACAATGTCCTTCCGGGCTTCATCGACAGCTTGCCGGAAACCGAAGATCGCAAGGCGCGTATTCCCATGGGACGATACGGGCATGCGGCTGAAGTTTCCTCTTTGATCTCGTGGCTTGCCTCTGAGAACGGGACCTACATGACAGGGCAAAACCTGCGCATCGACGGCGGGCTGACCCGTGCCGTCTGAAGCCGTTGTCATTGGTTTGTCCCGGGATCGGCTTGTTTTTGCAGTCAAATGGGGGGCATCCGCTGTTCAGATCATGGGCTACACTGCCACCGGGTTCGGTTGGACGCCTTGGAATCTGTATCTGTTCCTCGTTGGTGTCATCGGCTGGTTTGCTGTCGGAGCACTGTGGAATGACAAAGCGCTCATGCTCGTCCACCTCGTTGCACTTGGTGCAATGATCGCGGGCATGACAAGCGGCTAGAACGCAAAAGCGGCCATTCGACCCAAGCACAGCATTCAACACTTTGGGATGCTATGCGGCCCAGCACCTAAGCGGCGCAAAACTGGCGTTCTGCACTCAACCTGAAATGTGGTTCAGGAACGCAAGCACCTCCCCCAACAAACGCCACGAAACCGCCGATAGACCCACGCGGTCTTTGCACAACCTCCTCCACAGGCTACCCTCTGCTCAGCAGTCAATAAAAAAACAGGCAACCCATGCATCTCACCCGCAGAACTGCCCTTCTCGGTCTTGGCGCCGTGACCCTCTCCGCCTGCGCCACAACCACCACGGCGACACGCATCGGCAGCAGCAGCACGGGCCTACCAGCAGACCTGCGCCCCACCCCCAACGCCGCCTACGACGCATGGGTCGCCAGCTTCCGCGGCAGGGCCGCGAGCGCAGGCATTTCGCAGTCCACGCTCAACGCAGCGTTCCGTGGCACCGGCTATCTCCCGGGCGTTGTGCGGCGCGACCGCAACCAGACCGAATTTACCCGCACGCTCGAAGACTACCTGTCCATCGCCGCCTCGGACGAACGCGTGTCCAAGGGCCGTGCCGCCTATGCCCGCCACCGCAGCACTCTGAACGCGGTCGAGGCGCGCTATGGCGTACCCGCCAACATCGTGACCGCGATCTGGGGGTTGGAGAGCTTCTATGGCGAACGGCGCGGCGATGTGCCGGTGATCTCGGCCACGTCCACCCTCGCGTTTGATGGGCGCCGTGGGGCCTTCTTTGAAAAGCAATTGATCGAGGCGCTGCGCATCCTGCAATCGGGGGATGTGAGCCCGGCCAACATGACCGGCTCCTGGGCCGGAGCCATGGGGCACACACAATTCATCCCCACGTCTTACCAGGCCTTTGCGGTGGATTTCACTGGCGACGGGCGGCGCGATATCTGGTCGGATGATCCAAGCGACAGCCTTGCTTCCACCGCTGCGTATTTGTCGCGCAACGGTTGGCAATCGGGCCAAAGCTGGGGACGCGAAGTGACCGGCGACGCTGCGGGCACCGTGATCCAGCCCCAACCCGGTGGACCACGCTTTGCCGTCACGCGCAATTTCCGGGTCATCAAGACTTACAACAACTCCGACAGCTATGCGATTGGCGTGGGCCATTTGGCTGACCGCATCGCTGGCGGCGGTCCCTTGCGTGGCAGTTTCCCGCCCGACCGTTACGGGCTGACCAAGGATGACCGCGTCGATCTGCAACGCCGCTTGACGGCACAAGGGTTTGACACGGACGGTGCAGATGGGGTTTTGGGGCCAAAGTCCCGTGCGGCAATCACCGCCTACCAGACCAGCCGCGGTTTGCCGGCCACAGGCGATCCATCGGTTGAGTTGCTGCGGTCATTGGGCGGCTAAACCGCGCCGCCCGTCCTCGGCACCAGCATGGGCCGCGCGTGGTTAATTTCTGCTTGTGCGACAGTGCGTTACCACAAGCCCTTGAAAGGGCGCGTGGATCACGGACCGATTGAAATCCCGTGGATTGACCGAACAGGCTGTCCCCGCGGGGACAGATCAACTTGCTGTTGTAACGCGCGCACTCAACCGCAACGCATGGGATGCGTCATTGGCCGCAACTGGCATCACCGGGTCATAGGCCGCCCGGATCAACGTCGCGATGTCGGGCCGCAACACCGTCGCCTCCCCCGCCACAGCCAGCGGCGATCGGTCCCGGAAGGCCAAATCGGACCACAGCAGCATCGACTGCACCACCTGGCTCAGGGCCAGCGTCTCCGCGGGGACCTTGCTCAGATTCTGGTCCATCCGCAGGAACACAAAGCAGGCCTTGATCGCCCCCGCCTCATCAAACCGGAAGATTCGATATTGGTTCGCGTCGGCCCGTTGCAGCCGCGCCACCAACGGCTCAAGATCGGGTACAAGCCTGTCCAACCCCGGAACCTCGGGCAACTCGGCCCAGTCGGAAAAGAAGAACCACATGAAGTTCGACCCCAGTTCGGGATCCGTCTCAGCCGTCTCGTGCCCGGCCAGCTGGCACACCGCCTCAACCGCGCCCTTGATCGTGCCAAGGGTTTCGTCCTGCACCCCAAACACCACAGGTGCAATCGGACGACCCCAGCGGGCAAAGGCATAATCACCGCTTTCCCGCCTGAACAGCGCTTCAATATCATCTGCTTTCATATGCATATCCTAGTCGAACAGGTCGCCCGATGATTTCGGCGCCTCAAGCCCCAGATGCCGCCACGCCCGCTGCGCCAGCATCCGTCCCCGCGGGGTCCGTTGGATCAGACCCTGCTGGAGAAGATAGGGTTCGATGACCTCTTCCAAAGCATCGCGGCTCTCACTCAGCGCAGCACTCAGGGTTTCGACGCCTACAGGGCCACCGCCATAGTGGTCCGCCATGAGTTGCAAGTACCGACGATCCGCACCATCCAAACCAAGATGATCTACCCCAAGACGCGTCAGCGCGGCATCCGCCAACTCCCGCGTCACCCGACCATCCCCGTCTACCACGGCAAAATCCACGACCCGGCGCAGCAAGCGTCCAGCAATCCGCGGCGTGCCGCGCGCACGACGGGCGATCTCGCGGGCGCCGCCTTCATCGGCAGGGGCACCGAGGGTGCGGGCGTTGCGTTCAACAATCGTGAACAATTCGTCTTCGGTGTAGAACTGCAACCGAGTCGGAATGCCGAACCTGTCCCGCAAGGGCGTCGTCAGCAGACCCATGCGGGTGGTGGCCCCCACCAAGGTAAAGGGCTGCAACTCAATCCGAACCGTCCGGGCGGCCGGGCCTTCACCGATCACGAGGTCTAGCTCGAAATCCTCCATCGCGGGATAGAGGACCTCTTCGACCGCCGGGTTCAGACGATGAATCTCGTCGATGAACAACACATCACGCGCTTCGAGATTGGTCAGGATGGCAGCCAGATCACCGGCTCTGGCCAGCACCGGGCCGGAGGTCATCCGAAAGTTGACGCCCAACTCGCGCGCCATGATCTGCGCCAACGTCGTCTTGCCCAGACCGGGCGGGCCGTGAAACAGTGTGTGATCCATCGCCTCGCCCCGCTGCTTGGCGGACTGGATAAAGACACGCAGGTTGGCGCGGGCCTCGGCCTGCCCCACGAAATCCTCAAGAAGCTGTGGACGCAGTGCACGGTCGAAACCACCCGCATCATCGTCAGGCAAAGGCGCTCCGCGCAGGGTGGGATCAGAGGCGTCGGTCATCATCTTCCTTCGTAAGGCGGACGTGTCGTCCGCCCACCCCTACCCTTTCGGTGCCAGAAGTTTCAACGCCGCACGGATCAGGGCGGGCGTGTCCGCGCCCGGGTCCTCTCCGGCAGCTTGGGCCACGGCGGCGGCCGCATCGGACGGGCCGTAGCCAAGATTGCCCAGAGCCGAAAGCGCATCCGCCTGTGCAGAGGAGGGCGGAGCAGAAGCTGGCATGGGTTCAATCACCTCGGCGGCAGCTTCGGCAACGGCATCGCCGGTTGCTTCGGCCACCGTGCCGCCCATAGCCATGACCGACGGAGCCTTGTCCTTGAGATCCAATACAATCCGTTGCGCAATCTTGGGGCCGATCCCCTTGGCCGCTTTCACCGCGTTCCAGTCGCCCAAGGCGATGGCACGGCTGGTACCGTCCGTCCCAAGCGTGCCGAGGATGGCGAGCGACGCCTTGGCCCCCACACCCTGCACGGACATGAGCAGGCGGTGCCATTCCTTTTCCGCAAGCGTCGGGAAGCCAAAAAGCTGCATCAAGTCCTCGCGCACCACGAGGTCTGTGAACAGCGCACAGGCCTGACCTACCGGTGGCAGCGCCGCCAGCGTCCGGTCCGAGCAATAGACTATGTAGCCCACGCCGCGCACGTCGATCAGGATGTGATCACTGGCTTTGTAGTCAATCCGACCCGAGAGTTTTCCGATCATGCACGCGCCCTCGCAACGGCAGCGGCTAGCCCCTGCCCCGCACCGTGATGAGCGTGACAGATGGCAATGGCCAGCGCGTCGGCTGCATCCGGGCCCGCAATGTCGACGCCGGGCAGTTGCACCCGAACCATATGTGCCACCTGCCGCTTATCGGCATGGCCCACGCCCACAACCGTTTTCTTGACCGCGTTCGGGGCGTATTCGCCCACCGACAACCCTGCACGCGCCGGGGCCAGCATGGCGATGCCCCGCGCCTGCCCCAGCTTCAAGGTGCCTGCGCCATCCTTGTTCACAAAGGTCTGTTCGACGGCTGCCGCCTGCGGGGCATGGTCGGCGATCACGGCGCTGAGTTGGTCAAACAGACTGAGCAGGCGCAAGGACAGGTCATCGCCCGTCGAATGGCAGATGCCGTTGGCAACGTGGCGCAAGCGCGGACCGTCGCAATCGATGATCCCCCAACCCATGTGGCGCAAGCCAGGGTCGATCCCCAAGATTCGCATGATGTGCTGCCCTCGCCCGATTTGTTTTGGCTTTTGCCTGTCAGTAGCACGAAACGCGAACATCCGCCAAGAGGTAAGGCGCACGTGCCGTGCGCCGTGTCCGTCAGTAAAAGCTTTGCGGATCGATATCGACAGCCAGCCGCAAGTCACCCCTGAGCCGCAGCTGCCCCACCCATTGCGCAATCGCCCCTTGCAGCGCGACACCCTTGCCCGCTTTGACCAGCAGCCGCACCCGGTGCCGTCCACGAACGCGGGCAATGGGCGCAGGCGCAGGGCCAAAGACCTGCGCGCCCACTCGGGTCAACGGGCTTGTGTTCCGTGCCAATGCGTTTGCGGCGTCGAACACTTGTGCGACGTCCGGACCGCTGAGGATGATCCCCGCCATCCGGCCATAAGGCGGCACGCCTGCCGCCTCGCGTTGCGCGGCCTCAGCCCGCCAGAACCCTTCCTCGTCCCCCGCCAGAATGGCGCTTATCACCGGGTGTTCCGGTTGATAGGTCTGCAACAGTGCCGTGCCCGGCTTTTCTGCACGGCCCGCCCGGCCAGCCACTTGCCGCATCAGTTGGAATGTCCGTTCCGCGGCACGTAGGTCTGACCCTTGCAGGCCAAGGTCTGCATCGATCACACCCACCAGTGTCAGGTTCGGAAAGTTGTGCCCCTTTGCCACCAGTTGCGTGCCGATAACAACATCAGCAGCGCCTTCGGCGATCCCTTCGATCTCGGCCTTGAGCGCGCGGGCCGAGCCGTACATGTCCGAGCTGAGCACCGCCACGCGGGCGTCTGGAAACAATTCGACCGCTTCCTCACCCAGTCTTTCGACACCCGGGCCGACGGGGGCCATCCGATCCTCGGCCTCGCAGGAGGGGCAGACAGTTGGCATCGGTTTCGTCTCGCCACATTGGTGGCACATCAGACGCTTGAGAAACCGGTGTTCGACCATGCGCGCATCGCATTGATCACAGCCCACCTGATGTCCGCAGGCACGGCACAGCGTGATCGGGGCGTAGCCGCGCCGGTTCAGAAACAGCATGGCCTGTTCGCCTGCCGCCAGCCGCGCCTCGACCGCGCGTTTCAGTTCTTCGGAGACCCATCGGTTCGAGGGTAGTTTTTCAGCCCGCATATCGATGGTTTGCATCGTCGGCATGACCGCGGGCCCAAAGCGCGCTTCGAGGTCCAGCCGCGTGTACTTGCCACTTTCAGCGTTCGCCCAGCTTTCGAGCGACGGCGTGGCCGAGGCCAGCACCACCTGCGCCCCGAGCAGCGAGGCCCGCAGCACGGCCATGTCGCGCGCGTTGTAGAGTACCCCGTCTTCCTGCTTGTAAGAGGTGTCGTGTTCCTCATCCACGACGATCAAGCCGAGGTTCTGATAGGGCAGGAACAGGGCTGAACGCGCGCCGATCACCAGTTGCGCATTGCCCTGGCCCACCATGCGCCAGATACGCCGCCTTTCGGTCATGGTCGCACCCGAGTGCCATTCGGCGGGGCGCGCACCGAACCGTTCCTCGACCCGTTTGAGGAATTCGGCAGTCAGGGCGATTTCCGGCAGGAGGACAAGCGCTTGCCGTCCTGCGCTCAGGCAGGCGGCGACAGCTTCGAGGTAAACCTCGGTCTTGCCCGATCCGGTGACACCTCGCAGGAGCGTTGTTCCGTAAGCACCGGATTGCACGGCCTTGGCGATATGCCCTGCTGCCCTTGCTTGATCCTCCGTCAACTCTTTGCCCGGTCGGGCGGGGTCCATGGGCGGGAATGGCAGATCACGGGGGCTGTCTTCCTCGGCGACAGCGCCTTGCTTCACCAGCCCCTTGATGACGGAGGATGTGACGCCCGACAGCTCTGCGAGCTCTTTAAGTGTGAATGACAAATCACCGTATTCGCTAAGGAATTCTAGCACGCGGCGGCGAGCATCCGTCATCCGATCGGGTTCGGATGGACCGCGGCGGTAGACCTTGCGCATCGACGGCGGATCGCCCAGCCCCGGTGCGCGGGTGGCGAGCCGCAGCATGGCGGGCATGGGTGTGAGCGTGTAAGCTGCGGCCTTTTCCAGAAAAGCGCGCATCTCGTCCCGCATGGGGGCGGCGTCCAGCACCCGCAGGACTGACCGCACCTTGTTGTAGTCATAGTCGCCCTTGCCGGGTCCCCACACCACGCCCAGCACTTTGCGCGGGCCAAGTGGCACTTCGACGAAGGCGCCCAGGTGACAGCCACCTTCGGGCGCCTTGTAGTCAAGCGCCCGGTCCAGCGGCTGCGTGGTCATCACGGCCAGCAACGCGCCTTCGTCATAAAACGAGGGCGTCATGTTAGCGCCAACATATGAGGGGTTCAGTCTTCACCCGCCATGAGGTAAAGCCATCACAAGCAAACGCCAAGCCATCAAGGGGACCGCACATGAAATTCTTCGTAGATACTGCCGAGATTGATGCCATCGCAGAACTCAACGACCTTGGAATGGTCGACGGTGTCACCACGAACCCTTCGCTGATCCTGAAATCAGGGCGCGACATTCTGGAAGTGACCAAGGAAATCTGTGACCTGGTCGATGGCCCTGTCAGCGCGGAAGTGGTCGCGCTGGAAGCCGACGCGATGATCGCTGAGGGGCGCAAATTGGCCGAGATCGCTGAAAACATCACCGTCAAGCTGCCGCTGACATGGGACGGGCTGAAGGCCTGCAAAGTACTGTCGGGCGAAGGCAAGATGGTCAATGTCACGCTCTGCTTCTCGGCCAACCAGGCGCTGCTGGCGGCTAAGGCCGGGGCAAGCTTCATTTCACCCTTCATCGGACGGCTGGATGACATCCATATCGACGGTCTTGAGCTGATTGAGGACATCCGCACCATCTATGACAATTACGGGTTCGAGACGGAAATCCTTGCCGCATCGATCCGGTCCGTAAACCATATTCAGGATTGCGCCAAGATCGGTGCCGATGTCATCACCTCGCCCCCGGATGTCATCAAGAAGCTGGCGAACCACGTTCTGACGGACAAGGGCCTTGATGCCTTTATGAAGGATTGGGCCAAGACGGGTCAGAAGATCCTTTAACTCAGATCTCTCTGGCCCGTCTCAGCATCACCCGAAGCGCATCCGGTCCCAAGGGAAAAATCTCGGGTCCGGATCCGTGAGTGGTGGCTTCGCGTGTGTGTTCCATGGGGCGGATATGGACGGACAAAAATTCCCGTTCACGGGGAGAAAATCATGCCCCTTCCCCGGTCGTAGCGTCACTTGGCAACATCACGCTGCCTTCTGAACAATTATTCCAAGTTCAGGGCAGATTTCGCGAATCCGCTGTGTTATGGAAGCGGCCAAGAAAAAGAACAGGTACGGTATGAGCAGCCAGCCCAAGATTGACGACGCCCTGCGAGAGGCGATCATTACGCGTCCGGACGTCATTCTGGACGACAAGGATTTGATGCATGCCCTGATCGCCGCGAACGAACGTGCGATGGGTGGCAACATTGTCGATCTGCGTGGACTGGCGATGGAACGGCTTGAGGCGCGATTGGACCGTCTTGAGGATACGCACCGTTCGGTCATTGCTGCCGCCTATGAAAACCTGGCCGGAACCAATCAGATCCACCGCGCGATCCTGCGGATGCTGGACCCGATGGAATTCGAACCCTTCCTGCGCGATCTGGGTGGGGAAGTGGCGGAAATTCTGCGCGTGGACGCCGTCAAACTGGTGCTCGAATCCGTGCAGAACGACAACGACCCTGCCGTTCAGCGCCTGGGCGAAGTCCTGAGCGTAGCGGAACCCGGTTTCATCGACGACTACCTGACCGATGGGCGTGGCGGCAATGTGCGGCAAGTCACCCTGCGCCAAGTGCAGGACGCGGATCCCGAAATTTATGGCGACGACGCAACCTGGATCCGATCTGAAGCGTGCTTGAAGCTCGATTTTGGCGATGGCCGCCTGCCCGGCCTTTTGGTCATGGGTGCCGAAGACCCGCACATGTTTGGCCCGCAACAAGGCACCGACCTTCTAGCCTTTTTCACCGGGGTCTTCGAACGGGCCATGCGGCGCTGGTTGGGATGAGCCTGATTTCCCCCGCCGCCCGCGACGCGCTGGAAGGTTTTCTGGCGCATCAACGTGCGATCAAGGGGGCGGCCGAAAACACCGTCACGGCCTATGGCAATGACATCACCGAATTCCTTGCTTTCATGACCGAGCATTCGGGCCAGACACAGGGCCTTGGGGCCTTGGCGCGCATTGATACGCGCGACATGCGCGCATGGATGGCCCGCACACGCGCGGGCGGGGTCGGCGCGCGGTCGCTGGCGCGCAAGCTGTCTGCGGTCAAGGCGTTCTACAAGTGGTTGGCTGCGCGGGAAGGGTTTGAACCCACTGCGGTACTCAGTACGCGGGCTCCGAAATTTACCAAAAAGCTGCCGCGCCCACTGGACGAGTCGGCGGCGCGCGAGTTGTTGGACATCACCCCACTGCAATCGGACAAGCCGTGGATCGGAACACGAGATACCGCTGTTCTGACCCTGCTTTGGGGCTGTGGATTGCGCATATCCGAGGCCTTGTCCCTGACGGCGGGTCAAGCGCCCCTGCCCCAAGTCCTGCGCATTGTGGGTAAAGGCGGCAAAGAACGGATTGTGCCGGTGATTGATGCGGCCCGTGACGCTGTTGAGGCGTACATGTCCGCCTGTCCTTATGACCTGCCCGCTGACGGACCACTTTTTCGCGCTGTTCGCGGGGGTGCACTGGCCCCGCGCGCCATTCAGAAGGTGATGGCCAATGCCCGCATGCAATTGGGTCTGCCAGCCAGTGCGACACCTCACGCCATGCGCCACAGCTTTGCCACGCATCTGTTGAATGCGGGCGGCGATTTAAGGGCCATTCAGGAACTTCTGGGCCATGCGTCGCTCTCGACCACGCAAGCATACACGGCGGTCGATACGGTTCGGCTGATGGAAGTCTACGCCAAGGCCCATCCGAAGGCGTAGGCGCCCCACCCTCACGGTAATGTGCATAAAAGGTGATCGCCCCTAGGCTATGCGCGGGGCCGTCCTTCCGTCAGCATGCCGTGGCATACAAAATCAACACGGAGGGGACGCGGAACATGCTACGCAAGCTAACATACGCAGCCGTTTTTGCGATAACTGCTGGAGCCGCCAGCGCAGAAGAATGTACAGCCATTACCGTTGAGGACGCTTTTGACCTGACCGAGGATCAGATCGGCGTTCTTTACGACTGCCTTCAGGAAAAGATGGCAACCGGCTATGCCAAGGAAGGTGACGAGATCGGTTCGAACTACCGCAGTTGGGCCGCAACGGCATCGCGCCCAGCCGTGGCTGGACCGCATGGCAACCGCCTTCTGAACACATATGCCAATGACGTGGCCGCCGAACAGTATCTGAAGTTCGAGGAAGAAGGCTTTGAAATGCCGGTGGGGTCGATCCTGGCCAAGGAGTCGATCACGGTTTCGATCAAGAAGAAGGCCGCGCGCCCTGGTCCGCTGTTCATCATGACCAAGGTGGGTACTGACGAAGCGCCCGACACCGCCGGATGGCTTTATGCCGGGCTGCAACCAAATGGCAAGGTGATGAAGGTCAAGCAGAGCTTCTGCCATGACTGTCACGCAGGCTGGGAAGCGCAGGACTATCTGGGTTACCCCCTCGAAGAAGTGCGCCTGGGCCAGTAGCCGGCACACGGGCTATTTTTTGGCCTTGCACCTGACCGCGCCGACCCCTTCGGCGCGGTTTTGCATTTGCAACCCTGCGCATCATGCAGCATGACAGGCAAATGACACTGCAAATGCGCGCGTTGAGCGTTCACCTTCTGACGGCCACCGGCGCCGTGTTCGCAATGCTGGCCATGCTGGCTGCCGTCGAGGCGAAATGGGACCTAATGTTCCTGTGGCTTGTCGTGGCCTTTTTCGTGGATGGTATCGACGGCCCCCTTGCCCGGAAATACAATGTAAAGACCAATGCGCCCGAGTTCGACGGCGTCTTGCTTGATCTGATCATTGACTATCTGACCTATGTTTTCATCCCGGCATTTGCGCTTTTTGCCTCGGGCCTTATGGCAGGTTGGACGGGCTGGGTGGCCATCATCCTGATCACCTTTGCTTCGGCCATGTATTTCGCCGACACCCGCATGAAAACAAAGGACAATTCGTTCTCGGGCTTTCCGGGGTGCTGGAACATGGTTGTGCTGGTCATCTTTGCCCTTGAGCCGAATTTCTGGGTCTCGCTGGCCCTTGTGAGCGTGCTGGCTGTCGGGATGTTCCTGCCGATCAAGTTCATCCACCCGGTGCGGACCGAACGCTGGCGTTGGTTGAGCTTGCCGATGGCGCTGGCGTGGACCTTCTTTGCCGGTTGGGCGGCGTGGGTCGACTTCCACCCCGAAAGCTGGGCGCATTGGGGTCTGGTGATCACGTCACTGTATCTGGTCTTTGCCGGTATGGCGCAGCAGTTAATCCCGCAACGCTAGATCAAGTACCCGCCTTCGTGGCGCAGAAGGGCCACCTTGGTTTCAACCCCTCCTGCCCCGGAAAACCCGGTCAGCCCCTTCGCCCCCATCACCCGGTGGCAGGGAATGATGACGGGAATGGGATTGCCACCGCAGGCCTGACCGATGGCCTGAGCAGGCACCCCGAGCGTCTTGGCAATGTCACCATAGGTCATGGTCTGGCCAAAGGGGATCTTGGACATCTCGGCGCAGACATCCCGCTGCAGTTGCGAGCCGCGCACGGCGATTGGCAGATCGAATGTCTCCAACTCACCGGCATCATAGGCTTGCAGTTGCGCGACCGCGGCGTCCAGCGCCTCTGAGCGATCGGCACAGCCGGACACGCCCCATGAGACGCGAATGATGGCGCCCTGATCCTCGGTTACTGTCAGGTCCCCGAATTGGGTATGCACGTCCGCCTGTTTCATGCGTGTAATGTGGTGCAGTCAGGGACGTCTCGCAATCCGAAGCTTGCGGAAACCTCACGTTAGAGGGCACTGACCCTGGTACGTTGAGAGTAGGTAGGCGGAGATGCGCCCTATGGGCCACACGCCGTCAACGTGAAATGTGCGCGCCACCCCGAGAAGGGATGGCGCAGAGACTTGTTATCGCTTGAGCGCGCCGACACCCGAGAAACGGAACGCTTCCTGTTCCAGCGCGTCGATCTCTTCCGCGCTCATCTGATCATGGGCCACGGTGATCCGGCCCAGGAAGACGAAGGGCAGCTCATCCGCGCGATCCTCAAGATCAGCCTTGATGGCTTCGGCCGTTGCGGCGCCCACGTCGTCCCCCATACGCATCGGTGTCGCATCCAGCTCGCCACGGCGAATGGCGTCCAGCTCAAGGCCCGTGCCGCCCCAACCGGTCGAGAAGATCTCCTTCTCTTTGCCAACTGAAACCTGCGCCTCAACCGAGCCCATCGCCATCGCGGTGTTCGCGTTGTGGATGATCGTGGCTTCCGGATAGGATTGCAGGATCAGCGATGTGCCGGCAAAACCACCTTCGCGCTGATACTCGCCATAGTGTTCATACACCGTGGTCCAGCCCGCCTTTTCTTCGACGCAGGCTTTGAAATCACCTGAACGCTGGTTGTCGGTGATTCCGGGGATGCCGCGGTTCATCGCCATGGTCACGCCTTCGCCCAAGCGCCCGATCATGTAGTCGCACATGGTCAGGGCACCGGCAGCAGACGAGAAATCGAACCATGCTGCAGGTTGATGCGCGAGGTCTTTCAGCGGGGTGTGGAACGCCCAGACATAGGTCGTCAGGTCGTCTTTTTCCGCCGCCAGTTTCGCGATGTTGTCGCCCTGAATGGCCAGTTCCGACGGGCCAAAGACGACATAGTCATAGATGTCTTTGTCCAGCACCACCTGGTTGGCATAGGTCGTTTGCAGCGAGTGTTCGATCTGGCGTGACGCAAACTCGGTTGTTTCGTACTGAATGCCCAGCTGGTCGAGACGCTTGGTCATCGCCAGATAGTTGCGCGCCCAGAAGTCAGAAGTGTCCGACGAAGGGTAGATCAGGGCGATCTGAATGGGCGCTTCTTGCGTCCCGCTGAACTTCACCGCTTCGCCGCCAACGACGGCTTGCATGGCTTCCAGCTTGCCTTCGGCGTTCACCTCGTCAGGCACCCAGTGGTCGCGCTCTGCGATATCCGGCAGTTCCTTCAGCGGCAGGGTTGCGTGGCCGTCGGCCAGTGCCATTCCGGTCATCGCTGTTGCCACGAGGGCTGTGGTTGCTAAAAATCTCATCTTGGTTCCTCCCTTTGCAATGAGAGCGGGGCCATCGGCCAGGTCGGGGCTGCACCCTCGGCCTGGCCACCCCGCATTGGCCGGTTTATCCGCTTGGTGCGATATCCCCGGCAAAGACGCCTCCGATAGCCAAAAGGGCTATCAGTGCGCCGATCAGTAGCGCAGAAAAGCGCACCAATTTCTGACCTTCGGCTGTTTTGAGATCGGCAAACCAGCCGCCTGCACCATCGCGGTCCTTCTTCTGGATCCAGGCATAGAGCGCGACCGAACTGATAATCACAAAGCCCGACGCTACCGGCTGCCAGAAAAACTCGATGCGCAGCGTCACCAAAGCGTTCAGCATCATGGCAAGCAGCAGCACCCCCGAGAACGATCCGATGATGGACGCGCGGCCACCGAACAGGGATGTGCCCCCCACAACCACCGCCGCGATGACGTGCAGATTGAAGAACGGTGCCATCGTCGCCTGAATGGCGTTCTGTTTGCCGGTCAGCATCAGACCCGCAAGCGCGGCGCAGGCTCCGCACAACACATAGGCATAGACCTTGTGACGCTTCACGCCGATGCCTGTCAGTTCCGCCGATTCCGGGCTGGAGCCGATGGCGACCGTGTAGCGGCCAAAATGCGTGCGTTGCAGGATGTAGTAACCCGCCACCATGGTCAGAATGCCGATCACCGCCGGTGTGGGGATGAAGAACGGCGTCTGACCACGACCCATTTCCGTCAGGATGTCGGGGAAACGTGCCAGAACCAGACCTTTGGCCAACAGCAGCGCAAGACCTTTGTAGACAAGGTCCATTGCCAGTGTGCCGATCAAATCAGGCACGTTGAAGCGCGTGATCACAAGACCGTTGATCAGGCCCAGAAGGGCCCCGATGGTCAGGGCAATCGGAATGCCGACATAGATCGAAAAGCCGTATTGCTTGACCAGAAACGCCATGATGATGGCCGAAAGCACGGCCACCGACCCAACGGAAAGGTCAATGCCGCGTTGGGTGATGACAAAGGTCATCGCCATCGCCATCGGCATATAGAGGGCCGCGTCCTGTAGGATCAGCTCAAGATTGCTGATCCGATAGAACCGATCGGGCGAGGCTACGGCCATGAACAGAAAGATGGCGGCAATCATTGCCATCGGCGCGATGACCGCCATGTACGGCTCAAGCCGTTCGCTCAGCGGTGGCTTGTAGTCTGTGTCAACTGCGGTGTTCATGCGGCGTCCTCCTTGGCACCAACGATCATGCCCAACACTTCCTGGGTCGAGCTTTCAGCGGTGAGTGCCACGCCCACGCATTGGCCGCGGCGCTGCACGTGAACACGGTCCGCAACCTCGAACACATCATCCAGCGAGTGGCTGATCAGGATCACCGCCAAGCCTTGGGCTTTCAGTGCCTTGATCAATTTCAGGGTCCGCGCGGTTTCCTGCGGACCCAAAGCGGCGGTGGGTTCGTCCATGACCAGAACCCGCAGCCCCTCGTGATAGACGGCGCGCGCAATGGCAACGGCCTGACGTTGGCCGCCCGACAGGCTGTCGGTGGGCGCATCCAGCGACTTCAGGCGCACGCCCAGACGTTCCATCAAAACGCGCTCGGTCTCCGATCGCATCTTCTTGTTGTCGAGCACGGTGACGCCCAACACCTTCTTGGTCAGTTCATTGCCCAGGAACATGTTGGCGGCGGGATCAAGGTGGTCGGCCAGGGCCAGCGTTTGATAGACGGCGTCGATCCCTGCCCTAGCTGCGTCTGCGTGGTTGGAGAACTCGACTTTTTCGCCGTCGATATAGATGTCGCCCTCGGTCGGCTGGTAGACGCCTGTCAGCACCTTTATCAGGGTCGACTTCCCGGCGCCGTTGTCGCCGACGATCGCCAGCACTTCGCCCGCATAGGCGCTCAGGTCGACATTCTGCAGCGCGGTCACGCCGCCGAACCGTTTGGTTATTCCGCGCATCTGCACGAGTGGCGTATCAGCCATATCTCTTTCCTCCGGTGGCTCGGATAGATCGGGCTGCGCACGCGCCCAAAATATTCGGATTAAGGTGCGGGGCCAGACCTTGCCGTCCGACCCCGCGGGGGAGAACTATTTGCCCCAGATCGTGGCGTAAGCGTCCCGGTAGGGGATGTCGGGGTCGAACTGGTTGCTGTCGCCCAACTTGGCCAGACCTTCCGGCGTCACAAGCGCAGGTGAGGTGACATAGCCCGAGCACGCCTCGCCCTGGATGGCGCGGTTCAGCTCGTCCACCAGTTGCCAGCCTTGCAGGTTCAGAGGCTCGGCCACGGTGATGGCTTGATAGCCGTTGGACCGGATACGCTGGAACGCAGCCTCTGATCCGTCACCGGCGGAACCGGCTTGCGGGCCTGCATCAGGCGCAAGGCCCGCAGCGGCCAGCGATGGTCCCATGAAGTCAAAATACAGGTCATTGATCGCCAGCGCGTGGGTCCAGCTTTCACCGTATTTCTGCAGCAGCGACGTGGTCAGGGGGCCCATGCGGGTCGATGTGTCCGCAATCGGCGTGTCCACGTATTCCAGCACCTTGCCGCCCGCTGCTTCGACCGTCTCTTTCAGCCGGTCGGCCTTGTCGATAGCGATCTGGTACGTGCTGTCGGTGAAGATCACCACGCCAATCTCTTCGCCCGCAGCCTTGGCATCATCGATGGCCCATTCGGCGGCCACTTCGGACACCGTCATGGCGTCGGTCGATACGTTGGCAAAGATACCGCCAGGCGCGTCACATCCGATAACGGGGCCGGAGTGCCAAGCAACCATGGGTACATCTGCAGATACCACGCCTTCCAAGGCGGCCTGCTGTTCCACGGCGTCAAAGCCGTTGATGATGATGCCGTCGGCCTTCAGCGCCAGCGCTTGACCAATCGCGGCTGTACGACCCTGAATAGAACCGGCGCCGTCCAGCACGCGAACTTCCCAACCGATTTTCGCTGCGGCCTCTTCAACACCTGTGGTCACGCCCAGGATACCGCCGTTTTTCAAATCACCTGCAACGACAACGATGGATTTGCCGTCCGCCGCTGCGGGTCCGGTGGTTGGGCCATCCCAATCTGCTGCCAGTACCGGCACGGCAGTCATCATTGTCGTGGCCATCAATCCGGCCATGAATGTACGTTTTTGCATAGTTTCCTCCCTTTGCAATTTTGTGCTCAGCGCTTGTCTGCACCTTTTTTGCGCTGAGCGTATCCTGCGATGCCGATGGCAACCAGCAGGGTAACTCCGTTAAAAAGCGGCTCGACCCAGAAGGAGCCGCCGAATTGTTGAATGCCTGAAATACCCACGGCCAGAATGACGACACCCACAACGGTGCCCCAGACATTGACCCGTCCGGGTTTGATCGTGGTTGAGCCCAGGAAGGCCCCAACGAGCGCGGGCAGCAGGAACTCGAGCCCCACCGACGCCTGTCCGATCCGCAGTTTCGCGGCCAGCAGCACACCGGCCAGAGCGGTCATGGAGCCGGACGCGACAAAGGCGCCAATCACGTATTTCCGCGTGGGAATGCCGTTCAGCTGTGCTGCCCGCTGGTTCGCACCAATGGCATAAAGGTACCGACCCACAGGCGTGTATTCGAGGACGATCCACATCACGACCGTGATCACGACCAGGTAGTATGCGGTGATGGGCAGGCCAAAGACGAAGGTGGTGTTCAGGGCATAGAACCCGTCGGGCAACAGCCCCACCATCTGCCGACCGCCCGTGTGCCACAGCGCCAGCGCATAAAGCACTGTACCGGTGCCCAGCGTGGCGATGAAACTGTCAATCTTGGCGACCTCAACCAGCAGCCCATTCAGGAACCCGGTCAATGCCCCCAGCAGAAGCACAATCGCAACGGCTATGGGCCACGGAAGGCCCAGCATGGTTTGCAGGCTGATGGCAAGGATGTGCCACAGAACGATACCGTAGCCCACGGTCAGGTCGATCCGCCCCGCTGCCATGGGGATCATCGCCCCAAGCGACAAAAGCGCGATGATTGCTTTGTCCGAGATGATGGACCGCAGGTTCAGCATCGTCGGGAACGTATTGGGCAACAGGACCGAGAACAGGCCAATCAGGAACACTGTCAGAATGACCAGACCGTAGACCGGCAGGAACCGCATCAGACGCTTGCCCATGGGCAGTCCTTTGAGTTCGGCCTTGGTCGGCTCGAGTGCGCTGGATTCAAGCGACTGCATTCGCACCGCCCCCTTCTGTCTTGATATTCCCGGCCGAAGCCGACTGGATCAGGTTTTCAGTTGTCAGCCGTGTGCCGCTGAGTTCATCGACAATCGCCCCTTGGCTAAACACGATGGCCCGGTGGCAAATTGAGGCGATCTCTTCGAAATCGGTGGACATGATCAGGATCGCGACCCCGTCACCAAGCGCACGGTTAAGAAGTGCATAAATCTCGGATTTGGCCCCCACGTCCACACCCGCCGTCGGATCCTCGCAGATCAGAAGTTTGCGCTTGGTGGCAAGCCAGCGGCCAATGACGACCTTCTGTTGGTTGCCGCCAGACAGCGCCTCGATCGCGAGGGTCGGATCATTCGGTGACAGGCCCAACTCGGCCCCGATGATGGCGGCCTGTTCGGCTTCGACCCTCGGGGACAGCATGTTGAGCAGTTTGCGGCCAATCCCATCGGGGTTGAGAAAGGTGTTTTCCCGGATCGAAAGGCTCATGGCCACGGACTCTTCGGTCCGGTCCTTGGCGACCAGCCCGACACCGGAATGCAGCGCTTTCTGCGGGTTCGACAGGTCGGGTTGCACCCCACCCAGCGTCACCTCTCCATCGAAGGGCACAAGTCCAAAGAGCGCACGCGAGATGGCCTCGTGCCCTGCACCACGCAGGCCCACAAGGCCCAACACTTCGTTCTTTTGCAGATCGAAATCCAGTTTCTGCATCCCCGCCACTTCGAAGTTGCGCAGGGACAGCACCGCTTCGCCAATCGCATCCGTCGCCTTGACTGTTTCACGGGTCTTGCGGCCTACAATTTTCTGCACCAGCTCTTCGGGCGTGGTGTGGTCGATGCTGCGCACGCCCACCATCGCACCGTCGCGCAACACGGCCACGCGATCTGCGATCTGAAAAATCTCGTCCAAGCGGTGGGACACATAAATCATCCCGACGCCCTTTTCACGCAGGGGCCGGATGGCCGCGAACAGCCGCTCCACCTCATCCGCGGGCAGCGATGCGGTGGGCTCGTCCAAAACCAGAAATTCGCTGTCTACAGCCAGCGCACGGGCAATCGCCACCAGCGATTTCTCGGTCCGTGTCAGGTCTTCGACCCGCGCGGTCGGATCAAATTCGGCGTCCACCTTGAGGAGCGCTTCCACGGCAAAGTGTTCGACATCCTTCCAACGGATCAGCCCATTCTTGCGAGAGAAGCCCAGAGCGAGGCCGATGTTTTCGGCCACCGTCATCCACTCGATCAGGCCAAGATCCTGGTGGATGAAGGCCACCTTCTGCCGCTCGCCAAACCCTGCCGGTTTGTGCTGGTACGGCTCACCATCAATCAACACGCGGCCAGCGTCTGCCGTATGGATGCCACCAAGCACTTTGATCAGGGTCGACTTGCCTGCACCGTTCTCACCCAGAAGGGCAACGATTTCGCCTCGCCCCACCGTCAACGAAACATCCTTGAGCGCATAGGTGCCGCCAAAATGCTTGTCGATGCTGTCAAAAAACAAACCTGACTGCAGGTCTGGCATGGCGTCTCCTCCGGGATGCCGGGCCCCAACCTCCCCGTTGAGTTACCCGTAACATTCCGCTAGCATCAGGTCAGAGCACACGCTCTGTCAAGGCTTAAGTTACCCGTAACGTAAGATGGCGTGAAACGTGGAAAAGAGCAGTAAAAACAATAAAGTAAGCCTGTCTGAGGTCGCACAGGCTGCAGGTGTGTCGAAGATGACTGCCAGCCGGGTTTTGCGTGGTGAAGGTGGGTATTCGGAAAAAACGCGTGTCAAGGTGATGGAGCAGGTCGACGTCCTTGGCTACCTACCGAATCGTTTGGCAACCGTGTTTGCGGGCGATCAGAACTCGACCTTTATCGGCGTGTCGATCCCGGATCTGGGAAACGAGGTTTTTGCCCAGGTCCTCGAAGGGATCGACCGCAAGTTGGGCACCTTTGGATACCAATCCGTTCTGGGGCTCACGCAGCACACCCAGCAAGAGGAAGAAAACTGGATCAGGACGGTTTTGTCGTGGCAACCGGCGGGCCTCATTCTGACCGGTCGCTACCACTCGCCCCGCGCGACGGACATGTTGCGGAACGCGGGTATTCCTGTGGTCGAGATTTGGGATTTGAACTCCAGCCCCCTCGACATGAGCGTGGGCATCAACCACTTCGACAGCGGTTTTGATATGGGGCGCTACCTGACATCGCTTGGCTATCAGAATATCGGTTATGTGGGGACGTCGCATGACACCGCGAACGCGGCAACTGAGCGACTGAATGGCTTCTGCAAGGCGGTCGAGGGTGCCGGCGGAGCAGTGGTAAAGCAGCTTTGCCTGCATGATACAGCCACCTACTACCCGGGCTTTTACGGAACAGAGCAGTTGCTGGCCGCCGCCCGCGATATCGAGTGCATCTTTTATCAGAATGACGCGATGGCCTTTGGCGGTTTGCAGTATTGCGCGGCCAAGGGGCTATCGGTGCCGGATGACATTGGTATTGCCGGATGGGGTGACCTGCCGATTGCATCGGTGATGAACCGGCGCCTCACCTCGTGCCACGTGTCACATCTGAAGCTCGGCCAGAAAGCGGCCGAGATGATGATGGGGCGCCTGACGGACGAACCCGTACCGACCTGCACCGATATTGGCTTTCGCCTGATCCCCGGATCGACGGTTCGCAACAGCGGGGTTTAGCGCCACATTGGACGGCACGGGTATTCGCTGAATGCCCGCACCGCCCCTTGCGGTTCGACTACGCGGCCCGATCAACCTGAACCTTACCATTGTGCAGGAAGCAGACTTTGTCGAAGGCCGACAGATTAAGTGGGTTGGGCAAACGTACATCTGATGCGTCCGGCATGGGTTTGCCGCTCAGGTCGAACGATCGGTCGATTTGTGAGATCACCACGCAAATCGCACCGGTGGCCTTCACATAAGTCCGCAGTGAAGCGATCTGGTCCGGCAGGTTTGGATTGGTGCGCCTTTGATCAAGGAGTTGAAGGTAGTCAATTACGGCCACAACAGGTGTGTGGCAGCGCTCAAGCCGGCTGACGACATAGCCGCCCGATATTTCATCCGACGTATCAACTTCCACGGTCTTCTGCGCAGATACCTGGTCAATGCCTAAATCTGCAAACCGATCTGCAACGGCTGGCTCGTGGTAATCGAGGGTAAAGAAAAACCCCTTCCGGCCCAGAGTTGCTGCCATTGATGCCAATTCCAGGCCAAGAAGCGTTTTGCCGTGTCCGGGCCGCGCACCCAGGAGCATGAGGTCGCCTGCGTGGAGCTGGGGCAAGACGATTTCGGCGGCACGCCCTTTTGGCAAGGATGAAGTCAGATGCCCCCAGCTTTGGAAGCCTTCGGAAGTTGCGATCTGGTCCAGCGCTTTGTTCAACGGCGTACCAGTCTGGCGGGCCAACAGTTTGGCCTGTCGCTTCAAATGATAGACAGGAGCGGAAATGTGCATCTTTAGTCCTCCTCTTTCGAGCTGCTTCCGCAATCCCTCCTTATGCACGCGCTCGAACGAGACAGGTTAAAATGACTTCGCTCTACATGACAAATGCTTCCCAGATGGAGGGTGGAGGCCCGAGCAAGGCCTGATCCAACTGTGTCCCAACAGATCGCAGAATTCAACATCGTAAGGGTGCTCGACTGGGACATCATGCAGCGCATGAGGCAGACCTTGGGGTTGCTGCGGCCAAGTCCGTTCTGATCACTGTTGCGCGCGCAAAAAACCCACCGGACCTTTCCGCGCAGATTGCTTACAAGCAATGCTCAAGGATTTGATCCACCACCTCATCAAGCGCTGCGGTGCCATCGATGACGGTACCAAACGCGGGGATGTCCTGTTTCGTTTTGTGCAGTGTCAGGATGTACTCTTGCTCCTCCGTCCGCCCGCCGAACGCGTCGCGATCGCGTAGCGCAAGCCGTCGTTGCAAGGTTTCTTGATCCACGTCCAGCACAAAGACAGCATCAAACAAATGGATGACATCGGCGTAGTTCCGGGAGCCACCGCAGAAAAATGACATTTCAGAACCTTTGGATGCCGCTTGAGATCTGACCTTGTCCACATCCCATACATGCTGGCCATGTATCCATGCCGCGCGCTCGACACTGCCCTCGGGACCGGCTTCGGCCAACGACGACTGTTGTAAGCGTGTTTCGTCAGGGATCAACTCTCTGTCGCCGTCAAGCGCATGATATCCGCGCCTGCGCAGTTCGTGGCACACAGACGTTTTGCCGCTGCCCGAGACACCTTCGATCAGATAGTTACGTTTCCCCATGCCTACGACATATCCTGTGATGCGGGGATGAAAAACACATGTGCTCCCGCGCACATACCATGCCCTCGCCAAGGCCGTGCAAAAGGCGTAATGGCAGGTTATGGCCCAGCACATTACCCTTGACGACGCAAGCAGTCTGCCCGCTTGGCGTCGGCCCATTGCGCTTTTGTTCCTGATGGCTTTTGCCATGCCCATCGGGTTCTCTGTCTGGCTGGCGCTGCTGAACAACTTTGTTGTGGATGCAGCCAACTTTGACGGGGCCGATATCGGTCTGTTGCATGCGATCCGGGAGATTCCGGGCTTTCTGGCCGTCGGTGTCATCGTCGTCATCATGTTCATGCGCGAACAGGTACTTGGGCTGATGTCACTCGTGATGCTGGGCGTTGCCACCGCCCTGACGGCGCAGTTCCCGCAAATGGGTGGTATTCTGGCACTGACCTTTATCAGTTCGATTGGCTTCCATTACTACGAAACGGTGAACCAGTCGCTGCAATTGCAGTGGCTGCCCAAGGATCGCGCCCCGCAGATGTTAGGCTGGCTGCTCGCTGCCGGATCAACGGCCACGTTCCTCGTTTACTTCGTCATCATGGTTCTGTGGGAGCCTCTTGGGCTGACCTACAGCGTTGTCTACATGGTTGGTGGCGGGATCACGGCGGCCATCGCAGTCTTTGCCATGCTGGCCTATCCCCAGTTCGAAGCCCCTACTCCGCAACTGAAAACCTTCGTGTTGCGCAAGCGATATTGGCTGTACTACGCCCTGCAATTCATGTCGGGCGCACGGCGGCAGATCTTCATGGTCTTTGCAGGTTTCATGATGGTCGAGAAATTCGGCTTCCAGGTGCATGAGCTGACAGCGCTCTACCTTATCAACCTGATGGTCAACATCCTGGTTGCACCGGTTCTGGGGCGCATTGTGGCACGCTTTGGCGAGCAAAAGGCGCTGGTGTTTGAGTATACCGGGCTTGTGTGCGTGTTTCTGGCTTACGGCGGTGTCTACTTCATGGGGTGGGGGTTGATGATCGCTGCCGCCCTCTATGTTCTGGACCACATCTTTTTTGGGTTGGCGCTGGCGCTCAAAACCTATTTCCAGAAGATCGCGGACCCGGCAGACATCGCGCCGACGGCGGCCGTGGCCTTTACGATCAACCATATCGCTGCCGTGGGCCTGCCGGTACCATTGGGCCTTTTGTGGCTATTGTCGCCCGGGGCGGTGTTTCTGCTGGCTGCAGGCATGGCCGCAACGTCGTTGTGCCTCGCCCTGCTCATTCCGCGCCACCCGGTGCCTGGCCATGAAACCCGACTGGGCGTCAAACTGCCCGCCCCTGCAGAGTAGCGCGCCACTTGCCGCCTGCCATGGTCGGCGCTAAGGCTCCGGCAACAGACGGAGACTGACATGACCACATGGACCGCCCTCACAACGCTTGAAGGCAAGGCACAGGCGGACGCGCTTGGCGCGGCCCTTGAGAACATGGCACCGGAACCAACCGGCGTCGGTGTGTTCGAGGTCGAAGATGGCAGCGGACTTTGGGAAGTGGGTGCCTATTTCAAGGACCAGCCGGATGACACCGCCCTTTTACTGCTCACCACCGCCCTCGGCGCAAAGCCGTTCACAGTTTCGGAACTGCCGGAAACCGATTGGGTGGCCCATGTGAAGCGCGAGTTGGCGCCAGTCGAGGCTGGTCGCTTCTTCGTCTATGGCTCGCACGATGCCGACCAGGTGCCCGCAGGCAAGCACGCCCTGTTGATCGAGGCGGCGATGGCCTTTGGCACCGGACACCACGGCACAACGCTGGGCTGCCTGAAAGCGCTGGATCGGTTGGCAGATGGCGGATTTCGGGCAGAACGCGCGGCCGATATCGGCTGTGGCACCGCTGTCCTCGCCATGGGCGCTGCAGCGATCTGGGATGCGGACATCATTGCCAGCGACATTGATGCACAGGCCGTCGACGTGGCGCGGGCCAACCTGAAAGCCAACGGGATGGAAGCCAAGGTCAAACTGGCCGAAGCGGCAGGCTTTGATCACGCGGACCTTTCTGGTCCATTTGATCTGGTCTTTGCCAATATCCTCAAAGGGCCGCTGATCGCATTGGCACCAGAGTTGAGTGCCCGCCTCACCACAGGTGGATATGCGATTCTGTCCGGAATCCTCAACGAACAGGCTGACGAGGTCGCTGCGCACTATATCGATCACGGAAACAGTCTGGCGCACAGGGAAGAGATTGGAGAGTGGACGACCCTCACCCTTCACAAAAAGCCATGATTTGTCAGAATTTTTAGCGGCTTTTGACGCATTTGCCCAGATTTCGCCACAATTGAGGCGCACCGTCTACGCCGAAATCGGTGGGGGCCATTTCGATGTACGAGGCTGCCATGGTTGAAACTCGCCAAAACTTTGAAGAGCGCTTGACCATACTTGGCCGCAAACACGCGGCCTTGGGAAATGGGTATACGACAACACTGCGGGGCGATGGGCTGATTGTTCTCAAGCCCAAGCGCCGTCTGGGTCGCGGTTTTCCGATCAGAGGGCTGCTCGCGCTTGTGACAGGGTTCTTCGTGTTCAAGGGACTGATGCTCGCCTCTTTGGGCGACATCACGTACAACGAGCGCGTTGCAAAGCTGCAGCAGGGCGGTCATCTGGAACAGTTCAGCTCTCATTTGATGCAGATAGACCCGGTGACACAGTTTGCTGCAGGCTTTCTTGAACCCTTCGTAGACTGAATTAAAAGCCCCTCCAAAAGAAAAGCCGCGGTGCCTGCTCTCAGGCCCGCGGCTTTCGCTCTTGTCAGAGCGCGTCCAAAGGGGAGGATTGGAACGTCTTAGTGGCGGTTTGCCACGTCATCGATGTCGCCACGGACCAGACCGATGTCTTCAAGCTCACGGTCAGTCAGGGCGTTCAGGGCGTTGCGGGTCAAGCGGGCATGGTTCCAGGCGGCCACTTGGGCAACCAATTTGGAAAACAAGCCGGAGAATTGGCCTGCAACAGGTGCAGCGCCATATGCGGGGCGGGTGGTGTCGAAAGCAGCCATTGCAGCAGTCCTTTTTTCGATAGATTGTGCTGATCTTGTCAGCGTTGTGCTGCTCATTTAGGCGCGAAAAAAACACCGTTCAAGCGGTGAAAAGTCATATGTGGTTTGCGTTTTTTGCATGTCGAAGATTTAGACGTAACACATTGAAAGTATTTCCAATAAAATAACACTGCAGCCAAACATGGGAAGCTGACGACGGAATCGGGCTGCAAAAAGGCCGTCCGATGGAGTTGCACAGCTCCTTGGAACAGTCGGCTTCGCGAGTTGGTATGTGGAAAATCCAATCTGCGATCCCGAGGGATGCTTCATCCAATCACGGCGTAGTTGCAGATGTGCAAATCAATGTGCCTGTCGCCGCGACCATCCTTCATTGCCGATCCAGACAGTTGAAAAACTCGTTGCGAACTCGTAGATTTATGGCATCGAATTGGAGAGTTTATGTCCCGGTAAGGCGGGGAGGCAGCAGTCCTCCCAATGCAAAATCAGCGACCATCTTGTTTCGCCAACCTCTGGCGGACCGATGTTGATGTTTGCCCGCATTTTTCCCTTACCGCTTAAAATCATGCCCCGGCATGATCGAGACATGGAACTCCTTCACAATGACACGCGACTATTCACAGTTTTTTCCCCCATCGTCCGACCTGAAAGCCGAAAAACGGCCTCAGTCCCCCCTCGCCTTGCTTGGCTGGCGACACTTTTTCGCCCAACAAACAGATGTTGACGAATTGACGCAAAGCCCCCCTGTTCGGGTCGTCGAAGTCCATCGAAATGCGCTGCATGTTGTCGGGGACGGCCTTGATGAGGTCATACCGCCCACCGAAGGCATCACCGTCGGCGACTGGTTGATGTTTGATCACGATCATCCGAAATCCAGTCGGGTCTTGCGACGCAAGAGCTTGATCAAGCGGCGTGCGCCCGGCACGGATCGGCGCGAACAGTTGATCGCGGCCAATGTCGATACGGCCTTTGTTGTCACGTCCTGCAATCAGGATTTCAATGTCGCGAGGCTTGAACGATACATCGCGCTTGCCTTTGAGGCGCAGATCACGCCGGTCATCCTCCTCACAAAATCCGATCTCACGTCCGATCATCAACACTACATCGACGCGGCGCGCGCAATTTCCCCTGACGTGGCAGTTGTCGCGCTGGACGCGAGAGGCGACGCGCCGCGATCCAAACTGGCGGACTGGTGCAAACCGGGGGCGACTGTCGCGTTTCTGGGATCATCCGGTGTTGGCAAATCGACCTTGACCAATGCGCTTTTGGGAACCGAAACGATCGAAACGCAATCCATTCGGGAAGATGATGCGAAGGGGCGGCACACGACGACACGGCGGCAACTTTTTGCGACGCAAGATGGATGTCTGGTTCTGGACACCCCGGGCATGCGAGAGCTGCAACTGACCGACGCCGCGTCGGGTATTCAGGACGTGTTCTCGGACATCAACAATCTGTCCACCCAATGCCGATTCAACGATTGCAAACACGAAACGGAACCCGGATGCGCTGTGCTGCAAGCGATGGAAAACAATGAGATCGACGCCGCGCGGCTTGGACGGTGGCGCAAACTCGTGGCCGAAGACGCATTCAATTCGGCCACCCTGTCCGAGCGCCGCGCCAAGGACAAGGCATTCGGAAAGATGGTGCGCGAGATCACGAAGCAGATAAGCAAGAGGAGGTAGTCGGATGCCACAAGACAAGTCTGGTCAGATCGTCTGGCACGATCTCTTTTCGACTGACCGACAACGTTCAATGACTTTTTATGAACGTGTCGCCGGGTGGTCCTTTGCCGTCGAACATGCCACCGATTTTGCATGGGGTGGCGGTCAGGTGGACTTCGTTTTGGCGATGTTGGCAAACGAAGCCGGGGCTGGCTTTATTGAAACCCCCAAAGGAATGTCAGGCGGCTGGCTTGCCTATGCAGAGGTTCCGAATGTGGATTCTGCCAGCAAGTACGTGGAATCACTTGGCGGTGAAGTTGTCCGCGCCCCGTTTGACGTTCCCGGTGTTGGACGAAATGCGCTTGTGCGTGATCCGTTGGGCGCCGTGGTCGGGATCTCACAGTCTCAACATGCGTTTCCGATACCTGCGCGACAGTTCGGCAACGAAATCTATCTAACTGGCACGTCCGAGTTCCCAACGCAGTTCTATTCGGAAGTTTTTGGTTGGTCAGTGAGCCAACCGCGCGATCCGCAAAGGGGCGGCGCGGTGATCTCTAGTCTGTCAGGCAAAGCTGTTGCACATCATCTGCCGGGACTGTCCCAGACGGATGTGCAGGCATCGTGGGTGCCTTGCATCAACGTGGTCGACACGGCCACTGCGCTGCAAGCGGCCGAGGCGTTGGATGCCAGCCAGCTTTCAAAATCGGTATTAGAAAGCACGGGGGAGTGTCGCTATCTAATACGTGACCCAGACGGCGCTTTATTTTGTCTGTCGGCAGGTGGATAGGACCTCAAGCATCACGAGCCGCCAAAATCTGCGAGGACTTTCGCAAGGTTGTACGGACACAGGGGCCTTTCCCTGTGTCCGCAAAAGGTCGTCGGTGTCCAACGTGGATCTGCGAAGATCCATCGCGCACAAGGCAAAGCGCTTTTCGCCTATCCCAGAGCGTCCTCGCACCGCCCACAGACACCTTCGTGCCCATGCGTGCCCACGTCGGGCAGCACTTTCCAGCAACGGGCGCATTTCGCGCCGTCTGCCTTGGCAAAGACCACCGCCACGTCGGGCACTTCGGGCAAACGGAATGCGTCTGACGGCGCGGGATCCGTTATCACGTTGATCTGCGACGTGATGCAGATATCTGCAAAGGGCAACGCGGTCAGAGACGCCGCGAGATTCGCATCCTCGACATAGACAACCGGGGCAGCTTCGAGCGATGCGCCGATGACTTTGTCCGTGCGCTGGATTTCCAGAGCCGCCGTCACCACACGCCGCGCGCTGCGCACGCCCGTCCATTTCACGGCCAGCGCATCGTCGCGCCATGCGGTCGGCGTTTCCGGGATATCGGTCAGGTGGACCGAGCTATCATCGCCGGGATAACGCTCCAGCCAGACCTCCTCCATCGTGAACACGAGGATTGGGGCCAGCCATGTTGTCAGCCGGTGATAGAGCAGATCAAGCACCGTGCGCGCCGCACGCCGTTCGGCCGTATCACCGTCGCAGTACAGCGCATCCTTGCGGATGTCGAAGTAGAAGGCCGACAGGTCCACGGTGGCAAAGGTGAAGACGGCGGAGAAAACGCGCTGGAAGTCGAAGGCCGCGTAGCCCTCGCGCACCGTCTGGTCCAGTTCGGCCAAGCGGTGCAGCACCCAGCGTTCGAGTTCCGGCATATCGGCGGCGTCGGTCCGGTCCGCTTCGGTAAAGTCCGAGAGCGAGCCCAGCATGAACCGCATCGTGTTGCGCAGGCGGCGGTAGCTGTCGGCCACACCTTTCAGGATCTCCGGCCCGATCCGCTGGTCGGCGGTGTAGTCGGTCTGCGCCACCCAAAGCCGCAGGATGTCGGCGCCGTACTGTTTGACCACCTCGTCCGGCACGATCGTGTTGCCGATGGACTTCGACATCTTGAAGCCCTTCTCGTCCAGCGTCATGCCGTGTGTGACCACGTTGCGGTAAGGCGCATGGCCCGTGGTGCCAACCGATTGCAGCAGGGACGAGTGGAACCAGCCACGGTGTTGGTCGGTGCCTTCCATATAGACATCGGCCACGCCGTCCTCTGTGCCGTCCTTGCGATCACGCAGGACAAAGGCGTGGGTGGACCCTGAATCAAACCACACATCAAGGATATCTGTCACCTGCTCGTAGTCGTCGGGGTTCACGACGCCTTCGAGGAAACGCTGCTTGGCATCTTCGTCGTACCAGGCGTCGGCCCCTTCCGCTTCGAATGCCGACGTGATGCGGCGGTTGACTTGCGGGTTGCGCAGCAGGAAGTCTTCATCCGTCGGCAGCGCGCCCTTCTTGGTGAAGCAGGTGAGCGGTACGCCCCATGCCCGTTGACGCGACAGCACCCAATCCGGGCGCGCCTCCATCATGGAGTGCAGACGGTTGCGGCCCGAACGGGGCGTCCAGTTCACATTGTCGATCTCGGTCAGCGCGCGTTCACGGATCGTGGTCCCGTGCGTGTCCTGCCCGTCGCCCACAGGCTTGTCGATGGCCGCGAACCATTGCGGCGTGTTGCGGTAGATCACCGGCGCTTTCGAACGCCAGGAATGCGGGTAGCTGTGCTTGATCTTCCCACGCGCCAGCAGCCCGCCCACTTCGGCCAGCTTGTCGATGACGGCGGCGTTGGCGTTACCCTCTTTACCGTTGGGTTTCAGGATCGCCTTGCCGCCAAAGAACGGCAGGTCGTCCCGGAACCGCCCATCGGGGTTCACGTTGTAGGTGATGACCTGTTCGAGCATGCCCAGTTCACGATAGAGTTCGTACTCATCCATCCCGTGGGACGGCGCGCAATGTACAAATCCGGTGCCTTCCGTGTCAGTAACGAAGTCGGCAGCCCGGAAGTCGCGGATGTCGTCCCATTCGCCATTTGCATCCTCGGCGCCCTTTAATGGGTGGGTCAGGCGCACTTGGCTCATCTCGTCGGCCGTGACATCGCGCAGGCGGCGATACATGGTCTCATCAAGCCGCGCGCGACCCAGCACATCCGACGCGAGGTTGTCGGCAAGGATGTAGCGATCACCGATGTTTGCCCAGCATTCCTCGGGCCGACCCGTGACTTCGTACAGGCCGTAAGAGATGTCGGGACCATAAACGACCGCCTTGTTCGATGGCATGGTCCAAGGAGTCGTGGTCCAGATCACGACATGCGCACCTTCCAGATCGCCCAAAGGTGCGACGTGACCCTTGGTGTCGTCCAGCGTGACCGCTGGCAGGTCTTGTCCCGCCACCACCTTGAACTTCACCCAGATCGTGAAGCTGTCTTTGTCGTGGTACTCGACTTCTGCCTCGGCTAGGGCCGTTTGTTCGACAGGCGACCACATAACGGGCTTCGATCCCTGATAAAGCGTTCCGTTCATCAGGAACTTCATGAACTCCTCGGCAATCACCCGCTCGGCATGGAAATCCATGGTCAGATAGGGTTCGTCCCAGTTGCCGGTGATGCCCAGCCGCTTGAACTCTTCGCGCTGGATGTCGACCCAACCGGCGGCGAAATCGCGGCACTCGGCGCGGAATTCGTTGATCGGCACCTCGTCCTTGTCGCGGCCCTTCTTGCGGTACTGTTCCTCGATCTTCCACTCGATGGGCAGGCCGTGGCAGTCCCAGCCGGGGATGTAGCGTGCGTCGCGGCCCATCATCTGGTGAGACCGCACGATCATGTCCTTGATCGTCTTGTTCAGGGCGTGGCCGATATGCAGGTGGCCGTTCGCATAGGGCGGACCATCGTGCAGGGTGAACGGTTCCCGTCCCTCCTTCTCCCGCAGACGGTCATAGACACCGATCCGCGCCCACCGCTCCAGCCATCCGGGCTCGCGCTTGGGCAGACCCGCACGCATCGGAAAGTCGGTCTTGGGCAGGTTAAGGGTGTGTTTGTATTCAGGCGTGTCGGCGCACATGGGTGGCGTCCTTTATCGGTCGTATATCGTGCAAAGCGGAGAGGTGCGGTGCGAGTGGCCTCAAGCACCTTTACCCGGCGTCTCAATGGTTGGTCAGAGCGCCGGGGATATAATTCGCTGAATGATGATCTTCCGCATCATAGCGGCCTTATAGGCGGGGTCTGCGGAAGCGTCCAGTGGGCCAAGATGCCTCATTTCCTGCAAAGCGCAAATCCCTAGGGTGACGCAAACAGGCGTCAAAACGGAACCGGAAATGAAGATCGCAATTGCAGGGGCGGGCATCGGAGGCCTGGCTACGGCAATCCTGCTGCGTCAGCGCGGCGCCGAGGTGTCCGTGTTCGACCAGTTTATTGCACCCGAGCCTGTGGGATCAGGGCTGGTCATTCAACCTGTCGGACAAACCGTTCTGGAGGCTTGCGGCGTGCTCGACCGGGTCATGGCGACCGGCAACCGGGTGAGCCGGATGCTGGGTCATGAGGCCGAAAATGGGCGGCGCGTGCTGGATGTCTGGTATGATCGGCGCAATGGCAAAGATGTGGGGCTGGCCCTTCATCGCAATGCTCTGTTTTCGGCGCTGTGGGAAGGGGCCGCTGCCGCAGGTACCACGATGCACCTGAACGCCAAGGTAACGGGTGCAGGCGGCGGATGTCTGGAGCTTGAGGGTCGGGAGAATGCCGCAGGTTTCGATCTGGTTATTGATGCGCTTGGTGCACGTTCGCCCCTGACGCCGATACGCTCGACCCAGCTGCCCTACGGCGCATTGTGCGCAAACGTGCCATGGGCGGATGGTACCGATCTACCAATGGATCAGTTGCGCCAAACCTATCGCAAGGCCAGCAACATGGTTGGTG
Source organism: uncultured Tateyamaria sp. (assembly GCF_947496075.1). GTDB lineage: Bacteria > Pseudomonadota > Alphaproteobacteria > Rhodobacterales > Rhodobacteraceae > Tateyamaria. Next base: position 587,813 of record NZ_CANMBJ010000002.1, on the reverse strand, counting down.
TGCTGCCCATTGGCACACCACCCGATGCGACCGGACCGATGGCTGCCATCTTCTGGTCCTTGCCCAGCGACGGATACGCCGCATGGCGTGCCACGGGTCTGGATGCATGGAAAGAACAGGCGTCCGGGCTTTGGCCAGCTTTTGCTGCCTTTGCCGATCAGATCACTGATCCCGATCAGTTCACCATGGCGCGGTACGCGCATGGCACACTCAGGGTGCCTTATGGGCGTGGCGTGGTGCATATCGGGGATGCGGCGCATCGCGCCAGCCCGCAACTGGGCCAAGGCGCAAACATGGCGTTGCTCGACGCCTATGCACTCGCCCAAGCCATTGAGGCGCACGGGCCGGAAGCCGCCCTGCCCGTCTATGCCAAGGCGCGGCGCTGGCATGTGCGCGCTTACCAGACGATGAGTTGGGCCTTCACCCCGCAATACCAATCCGACAGCCGGTGGTTGCCGGTCTTGCGTGACCGAGTGTTGTTTCCGGTGTCGATGATCCCGCCAGTACCGCGCATCCTGTCCCACCTGGTGTGCGGCACGTTGCTGCCTGCATTCTCAAAGGGTGATCCGCTGCGCTAATCCGCTGGTTCGGATTTGCCCTGTGCCCAACGATTGAGCCACGCGAGCCCGGACAGCGACAGGCCCAGAACCACAAGGGACAACACGCGGGTCAGCCCCTCAAGCCCGGAAATGTCGATCAGGAACACCTTGGCCACCGCCAGTCCAATCACGGCCAAACCCGCGCGACGCAGGGCCGTCGCATTACGGGCAAGCGATTGATAGAACAGCACGGCGCCCGTCAGCAAGATCGCAACCGTGTAGCTGTAAAGTTCCGGCTGCAGGAAGCCTTTGTCCAAATCCATCCCCTGCGCGCCCTGCCAAAGATGGCGCACGGTCGCAAAGGCCCAATACACGGCGACACCGACCGCCACGGTTCCAAGCCCCCAGCGCAACACCCGATGCCGCAAGCGCCACGCGCCAAAGGCCAGCACAAGTGCGGGAAGCAGGTAGGCCGGGATCAACGTGTTCAATACCGGTGGCCCCGCCACATCATCACCCCATGTATTCAGAAGTGGCGACAAAACGGTCAAGCCAAGCGCCAATGCACCAAAGCCGATCACACCAAACACAAGCGCCAACCCACCGCGAACCAACGCCAACACCCCGCCCAAACCTTCGACGCGCAGAAGCTGCACCAGCATCAGGCCCAACCAGATCACTGCAAACAGACCCAACGCCCAATGGGTGTCGGTGTTGTGGCCGGGCAGCACATCATCGAGGAAGCGGATGAGCAGCAATGACACCAGCATCCCTCCGGTCGACCATGCCGCCGTGTCCAGGATGAGGGTTGCGGTTTTTCGTTCCATCCCGCGCAAAAACACCATGGCCGCGACAAAGGCAGCCAGTGAACCGGCATAGGCCAACACCATTTCCCAAAGCGGGGCGTCCAGCGCCCAGAACAGCCCCGGATCGCCGACCAACCGCGCACCGACCGCCGCAACGCCAATTGCGATGAAAACTTGCATGAGTGGCAATTTGAACTGCCGATCCAGCCAGGCGGCGACCAGCACAGTCACTGCCAGCGCAACGGTCAGCGCGGCCAGCGACAGGATCAAGACAATAGCGAAGGTGATCGAAGCCAGCGCGGACAACACAAATATGGAGGTCCGTGTGCGATCCGGTGCGTCAGCACGGGCAAAGCGCAAGGCAAAGCTTACCATCATGGCCGCCATAACAATGGCATGAAGGGCCCAGGCATATGCCCCAATTGTCTCGGCGGGCCTCCATGTCAGTTCCAGTACAACCGCAAGAACCGGCGCGACCAACGCACCTCCCATCCCCCAGGCGAGGGACAGGCCCGGGCGCATGGCTCTTTGCGCTGCAACCGCACTCAGCACCATTCCAACACCCCACAGAAGCGAGACCGCGAGCGGGAAATCAGCCTCTGGGTTCGTGTCATAAGTGGCTAGGAACGCGGTGATGACTGGCCCCAATTCGATCCCTTCAATCGCGATCACGGCAATGACTGCCGCAACCGGAAGCAGCACCAACTCCTGCAGCGCAGGTGCAGACAACGTCCAGTAGACAATCGCGATCGCAAAGATCGTGAGGATGACGACAGCCATCCAGAATGGTTCGGTACCCGCGCTCGCGCTCCAACCCACAGAGCCGGATGTGACAAGCACGGCTGCAAGCGCAAGCAATGTTGGGAACTCTGGGCGGTCACCTTTGGGGTCCAGCAGGAATGCCGAAACAAGGGTGCCGCCGTGATCGGGCCGGAACGACCGCGCCGGGACCAGGATCGCCAACACGGCGAGGATCGCGACATAGGCCTGAAAACCCAGCACCATGGACTCGTCACCGCTCAAAACGGTCAGCCACCCCATTGCAAAGCCAAGGCCGACACTCAGCACCGATACCCAAGCCCAGCGCCGGATCGTATCAATCCCAAGCCCGACCGCAGCAGTGACACAAAAGTAAACGTAGAGCCAGGGGGTCGCAGGCACGGTGCTGCCCACCAGAAGCGGGGCCGTGAACGCACCGATTACACCAACCGCTGCCAAAAGCGGACCGTTCAGCCAGCCCAGTCCAACACCCAGAAGCCCAACCGCGGCCATACCCGCAAATGCAACCTCGACCCCGATCAGTTCATAAAGCAACCGCGCGGCGGCAATGCCGCCGAACAGGGACACAAGCCCCGCCCCGGAGAACACTGATGGAATATAGGCCGTGGCAACATCCGGGCTGTCCCCGAACCGTCGGCGGATCACCTCGCCCCCGGCGATCAACGCCCCGCCGAACGCAAGGGCCGCAAGCACGCGGGCGGTTGGCGGGAACAGGTCGTTTTCAATCCCGTATTGCACCAGAAACAGCCCCGCCAACGCCAGCGAAACCGCAGATACGGCGTAGAACCAGTTGGCGATCAGCCACGATCCGAACAGTTGCAGAGGCGTCGGCCCTGCAGGTTCCACAGGTTTAGAGGCCATCTGGGCCTTCCGTTCTGCGACAACCCGCGCGGCGGCTGGTTCCGCTGATTTCGGTTCGGGCTCAGTGGTCTCGGCGGTGTCCACGTCGGACTGGTCAGCGCCCTTCTCGGGTGCCTCCCAAGGCGATGGCCCGGTCTGTGCCGTGCCCGCTCTGGCCGGGATTGGAGCTTCGGGTGACCGACCTGCCAGCGCACTCTCAAGATCAACGATCCGGCTGCGCAGGCCGCTGACGGCGACCAAGAGATAGATAACCGCAATTGGAATCGCGAGGATTATCAACCCTCCGAGGACAAGCATCCCTTCCATATCCATCCCTCACACCCATTTTGGCATGAGGATAGACCACAGTCGCCCGACACAAAAGGCAAGGTTTTCCAGACCTTTGCAGGTCGGCCTTGCATCACCATGGAACGCTGTTGCGTCAGTCGTCCGCGATATGGGCCCAAACAGCAGACATCACCACAGATCCTTCACCCACGGCGCTCGCCACCCGCTTGACAGAGCCTGCACGCACATCGCCGACCGCGAAAATGCCAGGGCGCGAAGTTTCATAACCGGTGACAGCGCCCACATCCGATCCGGTTTTGACAAAACCTCTGTCGTCCAACTCGACCAGATCAGACAGCCAATTGGTGTTGGGCGCGGCCCCGACCATGATAAACAGCGCCTTGGTGTTCAATTGCCAGCTTTGACCACCGCGCCGGTCATGGATGGTGATGGAATCCAGCCGATCATTGCCATGCAACTCCTTGACCTCGGTGCACAAGTGGATGGTGATCCTCGGGTGGCTTTCCAAACGTTGCAGGAGGTAATCCGACATTGAGGATGACAGGGTTTCACCACGCACAAGCACATGAACGTGCTTGGCCGTCCGCGCCAGGAACATGGCGGCCTGACCCGCTGAATTGCCGCCACCGATCACGGCCACTTCGGCGTCCTTGCAATAGCGTGCTTCCACATCGGTGGCCGCGTAGTAGACGCCATTGCCTTCCATCTCTTCAAGCCGCTCAAGCGGGAGACGGCGGTATTGCACACCCGTCGCCACAACGAGCGACTTGGCCGATACCCAGTCGTCATTGTCTAACTTGATGTGGAACAGATGCTTTTCACACTGCATCAGCTCGGTCGCACGGACGGGCACGGCAAAGCGTGTGCCGAACTTCATCGCCTGCACCTCGCCCCGGCCCACAAGGTCACCGCCCGAGATGCCGGTGGGAAAGCCCATGTAATTCTCGATCCGCGACGAGGTGCCTGCCTGACCCCCGATTGCGAGGTCTTCCAGCACGACGGCGCACAGCCCTTCGGCCCCGGCATAGACCCCGGCCGCCACGCCAGCGGGCCCACCGCCCACAATGGCCACGTCATAGACGTCTTCCTTGCGCAGCGACATATCAAGGCCCAGTGTGGCGGCGACCCCACGGGGTGTGGGCGGATCAATCACCTGATGCTTGGCAAAAACCACCGCCGGATGGGCGCGATTTATACTGCATGTGTTGGCAAGATCGTTACCCTCGGTGCTGTCAATCTCGACCTCAACAAACGGAATGCGATTGCGCGAGGCGAAGCTGGCAATGCGTCGCACATCGCGGTTCACCTCGCCACCGATCAAGGTCAGCCCGCCTTCGGACATGTCCAGCATGCGGCGGCGCCGCGCGGCAAAGACAGTAATGACGATGTCCGACATCTCGGGAACGTCCGACATGAGTTTCAGCATCTCGTCGCGCGGAACACAGAGCAACTGCGTGTCTTGCACCGCGCGCGCGCCCATGAAAGCATGACCGCCGTTCAGAAACGCCAGTTCGCCAAAGAACTGACCGGGACCAAGCGTTGCATTCCCATACCGTTTGCCACTGGACGAATTTACCGCCTCCGTTTCTCCAGACAAAAGATAGTGGAAAGTGTCGATACGCTCACCTGCCCGTTGGAAGTATTCGCCCGCCTTGACCTCCATCACGGTTCCAACACGGCGCAGCGCATCCACATGCTCATCGGTCAGTGGTGTGCGCACCATTGTGGCAAGGTCGGGGGCAAAAGTTTCCATTGTCAGTCGTTTCCTTTGTCTCTCTGGCTCTGAAATAGACCACCAAGCGCCTGTTTCACGAGGCGGCGTGCCTTGGGCCTGTCACCGGGGAGATAGGTCAGTGGCCGGCACACTTCCATGGCGGCCACACCGACACGGGCTGTCAAAGCGCCGTTTACCAGGCCTTCGCCAAATCGGCGGGACAATTTGCCTAAAATTGAACCACCTAAAACGGGTTCCAGCATATCATCGCCCACAGCAACGGCCCCCGTTGCAACCAGATGCGCCATCACGGCACGGGTCAGGCGCCAACTGCCCAACACCCCCCCGCGCCCGCCGTAAATCTCGGCAATGCGCCGGATCATGCGCAGGTTGGCGGTCAGCGCCGCGACCACGTCGGCGAGTGCCAACGGCACCAAGGCTGTGACCGTGGCAACCTGACGTGCAGCAGCTTCAACTTCCCGCTCAGCAGCCTTGTCCAACGGGGCCACAAGCGTGTCTTCGGCCAATTTGAGCAACCCGGTCGCATCCATCTGGTCGCCACGCAACTCGGCCAGACGCGCGCGTCCCCATTCCGTATCCGGCCGCGCGCGATACAGCCCATCAAGCCGGTCGACCACCACGCGGGCGGCGGCAAGATCGTTCTGTTCGGTTGCCTGCGCGGCCGCGTGGCGCAAACCGTCCAGCCGTGCAAGCCGCCGAAGTGCCGCCAGCTCCCGCAAGCAGATGATAAGTAGGGTTAGGACAAAGGCCCCCAACAGCCCGGTAAAGGCCCAGCCCACAATTGGCGCGCGGGCAATCCAACCCGTCACGAACTCCCAAGCCGCGGCGCTCAGAACCGCCGTCAGCACTGCGCCCGCCAACCCCCAGAACAAACGACCAAGCCGCGAAGGTTTGCGCGCTGCGACACGGGCGGCCATTTGCATCGCCTCGCCCCGCGGAGTGGCGACGGGGATGGGGTCGGGCACAGGTGGCGCCTCTGCCACTTTCGGAACAGGCTCCTCATCGATCTCGATCAGTACCGGACCTTTGGCCATCACGTATTCCTTTTGTGCCAGTCGTAGCGAATGTCGGGCAAACCTTCGTCGTTGCGTGCGCCGTCGGTGCGTTCCGTCTCGGCAAAGCCGTGCCGCAGATAAAACCGTTGCGCACCCGTGTTGGCCTGAAAGGTCCAGAGCGTCAGATGATCCGCGTCGGCTTGCATCCGCGCCAGTAGATCAGCACCAATGCCCTGCCCTTGTGCACTCACATCAACATACAGTGCATGCACATCGGCCCCGTTGCGCGCCGAAAAGGCGTGGACCTGCCCACCGCCTTCAGCCACTGTGACCCAACCCTGTTCGATCATATGTCCGGCAAAAGAAAGGTCCTCGGCCCGCGTATGAATGCGTGGCATCCAATCTGTACCATCGATGAAGCCCGACAGGATCGCCCCAACCGCGCCTGCATCCGTTGGCTGGGCCGCCCTGAGCAACACACTCACAGCCTGTCCCCGAACAGGAACTGTGCGGCGCGGTCGAGCCGGATGTGCGGCGGGCCATCGCCCGGGCGCAAAGTCAGAGGCGCCGGGGCAAACCGCATCACCTTGTAATCACCATCCAGCCAATCCTGCGCCCCATTCGCTGCCGGCGAAAGGATATGCGCCGGGTCATCCGGCAACGCACCGGGGTAGAAGGCTGCCTGTTTTCCGTTTTCGAGCAAGGTACCCCGCACAACGTCGAGAGGGCTGCCATCATGTTGCACGGTCTCTTCCGTCGTGGCACGCAGCGCAGCAAGTGCCAATGCCTGCGTGTCTGCCCCGGCAAAGCGCGCACGGTCGCGCGCCTCGCGGGTCAACGCCTCCATGATGGCCGTCAGGCGGGCGTGTTGGCTGTGATGCAAATGATCGGCCTTGGTCGCGGCAAACAGGATTTTCTCCACCCGTTTGCCCCGAAACAGTTGGCTCAGGAACGCATTTCTGCCGGGGCGGAAGGCAGCCAGGATTTCGGACATGGCGGCCCGCATGTCTTCGACCGCAGCTGGTCCGTTGTGGATGGCACCAAGCGCATCCACCAGCACGACCTGGCGGTCGATGCGAGCAAAGTGATCACGGAAGAATGGGCGCACCACCTGCGACTTGTACGCCTCAAAGCGCCGTGCCATTTCACGCCGCAAGGACCGCCGGGGCGCATCCCCGGGCGGCAGCGGCGCAAAGGTCAGGACCGGAGACCCGGCCAGATCGCCAGGCAGCAAGAAGCGACCGGGCGTGCAATCGTAGTACCCTGCGGCGCGGGCCGCGTGCAGGTATTCTGTGAAGGCGGCGGCAAGTGTTTTGGCCTGCACCTCGTCCAGTTTGCCCCCGCCATCCACAGGGGCAAGAACCGCGCGAAAGTCGGCGGCGCTGTCGCGTTTTTCAAGGCGAGACAACACGGACGCGGACCATTCGTCATAGCTTTGATCCAGAAGCCCAAGATCCAGAAGCCATTCGCCCGGGTAGTCGATGATATCGAGATGCACGGTCCGGGGGCCCTGCAACCCCGCCAGCAAACCGTTTGGCTTGACCCTCAGCGACACCCGCAACTCGCTGACAGCACGCGTACTATCGGGCCAGCTGGGCGGATTGCCGGTCAGCGCGCCCATGTGCGCCTCGTAATCGAAGCGCGGCACCGTGTCGTCGGGTTGCGGTTGCAGATAGGCGGCGGCGATCCGTCCTTCGCTGGCGGCCAGCAAGTGCGGCATCCGCCCCTGATCCAACAGGTTCGCAACGAGCGACGTGATGAATACCGTCTTGCCTGAGCGTGCTAGCCCGGTCACCCCCAGCCGGATGGTCGTGTCACCAAACAGGTTCGCCCCAGTATCGTAAATGCCCTGGGCCACATCTAGCACGCCATCGGCAATTGTCGTCAGAACCACGTGCGGCCCCCTTCATGTCTTGGAGCCTATGTAAGGTGTTGCACGGTCCTGCACCAGTTCAGTGTCGCTAGGGGTGTGAGTTCGGGAGCCTCCGGCGGGGATTTTTTGGAAACAGGGAAGGCAGGACCAGATGCGCGCCGTTGCAGGAGACTGTGTTTGGAGTTAGGTGGGCTTTCATGCCGCGCTATGCCCTCAAAGTCGAATATCATGGTGGTCCTTTTGCCGGGTGGCAGCGACAGGCGGATCAACCGTCTGTGCAGGGCGCGATTGAAAGCGCGCTGGCTCGGCTGGAACCCCGGGATCACACCATTGCCGCTGCCGGGCGTACCGATGCGGGCGTCCATGGGCTGGCGCAGGTCGCACATTGCGACATGGAAAAGGACTGGGAACCGTTTCGCCTGTCCGAAGCGCTGAACCACCATTTGAAACCGCACCCGGTTGCGATTGTCGCCTGCGCCCTTGTGGCGGATGATTGGCACGCACGCTTTTCTGCCGTTGAACGCCGCTACCTGTTCCGCATCCTGATGCGCCGCGCGCCTGCAACGCATCTGCGGGGGCTGGTCTGGCGTGTCAACAACCGTTTGGACGCAGATGCCATGCAGGCCGGAGCGGACCACCTGGTCGGGCGGCATGACTTTACCACCTTCCGCTCGTCCATTTGTCAGGCAGACAGCCCGCTGAAAACGCTGGATCGGTTGGATGTCACCAAGGTGGACGGCGTACATGGGCCCGAGGTTCATTTTGATGTGCGGGCGCGATCCTTTCTCCACAACCAGGTGCGCAGCTTTGTTGGCACGTTGGAGCGTGTGGGGGCCGGAGCGTGGCGTCCCGATGACGTCAAGGATGCACTTGAGGCATGTGACCGCGCCGCGTGTGGACCGGTCTGCCCGCCGGATGGGCTGTATCTGGCCGGGGTCGGCTATCCGGACGATCCGTTCGCCTAGTCCAGTTCCATCAGCCCGGCACCCGCACCGCCAGATCGCGACGCATCACTGTCAGGCACATACGTCTTGGCGGCCAGAACATCCAACTGCTTCGAAAGAGATGGATCGAGGTGAAGCCGTTCCGGGCGCGTCCGTGCACTGGGTTCGGACAGCGAAAGACTGATCCGCACCTTTGGCCCCGCGATATCCAGTTCAGCCTTGCAGGGCAAAGCAGCCAGCCAGCTGACCAGCATGGCGCGGGTTCCGGCATCCTCTTCCATTGCGTCGACGGGTCTGGCCGTCACTGACGCCGCTTCGACGATCGTTTCAACCCGGTGTGCCAAGGCAACGATTTTCTCGGGCTTGGACAAAGCCGCAGCGACAGCGCCCTGCGGACCTTCATCAGCGATATGGCGGGCCAGCATTGCGCCAAAGGCCAGCGCCTGGGCGGGCGGCACCCCTGCTCCGCTGGCGGCTTTGACCCCCAGCGTCTGTACTTCGGTCCATGACATGTTCATCGCTCCATCGCCGGAAGCCACCAATCATCCATCTCGGGACGTAGTTCATCCCCAAGGGGTGCGCCCTGTGCCAGCGTGATGCGGGTCCACAGGTCGGACTTGGGATCGAACTTTGTCGCACCAAAGAAACTGAGCTTGCAACGCAGCATATCAATGGGGCGACAGGTCGCAGCAATCAGATTATCGTGGATTTCTGCGTAAGAGTAGCGGTTTAGAAGGGCGACCCGATTGATGGCATGGGCGTGATCAGGATGTTGTGCCGTGAATTCCGACACCGGCAGCGCGGCAGTTGGAAGATCGGCATAAAGCTGTGCAACACGGCGCGCGATATCCAAAGGCGTTTCCAACTCGGCTCCGGGTTCGGCAAAACGGTCGCCCAGTCGCGGTTCCAGCTTGGCCTCGCTCACGTACCAAAACCGCCGGCATTGGTCGGCGTCCTCATAGTCATGGGCAAGCGCCCAGCCCCATTTGGCTTCGATGGCAGACTTGAGTGCTTCAGTATCCGCAAAAGGCACGATCAGAGGCCCGAACCTATCCCCCATATCTTGCGCCAGGTCATCCACATCTTCCGGGCAGACTTCGATCAATAGCGCGGCTAGAAGTTCTTGTAGCGTGTCACTTTCACCTGCCGCTGCGTTCCAAAGCGCGGCAAAGGATCGCTCTGCATGCACCGCATCAAAATGATGGGCAAACAATGCCCAATCCTCTTCCAGCTGCCGCAGAATGCGATTGTGATCCTCGGCCGGGACAATCCAATCCGCCAGATGGTGCTGCGCCCGCATCGCGAGCATTCTCAGCCGCGTGGCCTGCGCTTCGGTCATCGTCTCGCGCGCCAACACGCGGGCCAGAGCCGTTTCACGCGCTTGCATCCAATTGTGCAGCAGGACCGGGTGGTTAACCAGGAAAGGTGCCATGCCCAGCCCGGTCGCATTGCCGATACCGATGTGCCGCGCAAGGTTCGGATCAAGCGTTCCGCCGCCCACATGCTGCACCAGATCAAGCGTGAAGTGCCGGATCAGGTAGACGGTCAGCATTTCGGCGGCAAATGGGCCCTCAAGCCCGGGGCGATCCGCAACCAACGTGCGATCTGCAATGCCGAACTTGCCATTGCCATAAACCGCCGTCGTGCGCATCAGGTAGCCGATGTCACAAATCATCTGGGGGTCGGGTTGTTCCCCTGCCCGCAGGGCTGCAACCGTTGAGTCCCACATGCGGACAGATTTGTTGGCCCGGCTGAGTACAAGGTCACGCGGGCTGAAACGTCCCGCCTCTTGCTTTGGGGCCTGTATGGCAATGCGCGCGATGTCATCCGATGAAGCGATCCCGTCAAAGAGGACAAAGGCGGCATCCCATGCCGTTGCGATCACCCGATCACTGCGTTGGTCTGCAGGCAGGTCGTTCGAGATTGCGACCAACGAATAGGTGCTACCACCCAAATCAACGGCATAGGCGGCCTGACCATGGCCTTCATCCGACACATTCCAATGAATGCGCCGAACAGCAGCGCGCTCTGTGCACAACCGCCGGACTAGCACGCGCAAAAAGCTGAGCCTTGTGGGCATCATTTGTCCCATGCGCGCAAGGCGCATCACCGTTTCAGGTGGGCGCAACGGCTCTGTATGTGGGACATGATCTTTCATGCCTTCAATAGGGCCAAGAGTCGGCCTTGTGGCAAGTCATTTTGCGCAATTCGGCCCGTTCATGCAGGCCGCGGCATGGCTCTGACAATCACATCGCCTGTTGCGTGTATTTCTTCAGCTCGGCCCGGGCCACCTGACGGCGGTGCACAGCATCCGGCCCATCAGCCAGACGCAACGTGCGTTGGTGCGTCCATGCAATGGCCAGCGGTGTGTCCTGACTGATCCCCTGCCCGCCATGCATCTGCACCGCTTCATCGATGACCTTAAGCGAGACACGCGGCGCAATCACCTTGATCTGGCTGATCCATGGGGCGGCGGCACGCGCATCGCCCTGGTCCATCATCCACGCGGCCTTGAGGCACAGAAGCCGGGCCATTTCGATCTCCATCCGGCACTCGGCAATGATGTCGTAGTTGGCACCCAGCTGGGCCAGTGGCTTGCCGAACGCCTCCTTGGACAGCGACCGTCTGCACATCAGCTCAAGTGCTCCTTCGGCCTGACCGATGGCACGCATGCAGTGGTGGATGCGACCCGGCCCAAGGCGGCCTTGTGCAATCTCGAACCCCCGCCCTTCACCGAGAAGGATGTTTTCGGCAGGCACGCGCACATTCGTGAACCTGATATGCATATGCCCGTGCGGTGCATCGTCATGGCCGTAAACCATCATGGGGCGCAGCACCTCGATCCCTTCTGTCCCCGCGGGGACAACGATCATGGACTGGCGCTTGTGCTTGGGCAGGTCATCACCGCCGGTTTTCACCATGACGATATAGACCTTGCAGCGCGGGTCCCCCGCACCGGAGGCCCAATACTTTTCGCCGTTCAGCACGTAATCGTCGCCATCACGCACGCAGGACATCGAGATGTTGGTGGCATCGGACGAAGCCACATCGGGTTCCGTCATTAAGTAAGCCGAGCGGATTTTCCCTTCCAGCAGGGGCGCCAACCAGTCGGATTTCATCTTGTCGGTGCCGTAGCGCTCGAACACCTCCATGTTGCCGGTGTCGGGGGCGGAGCAGTTGAAGACCTCGGCGCCAAGCGGTGTCTTGCCCATCTCCTCGGCGAAGTGGGCGTATTCGACGGTCGAAAGCCCAAACCCCTTGTCGCTGTCGGTCAGCCAGAAATTCCAAAGCCCTGCGGCCTTGGCCTTGGCTTTCAACCCTTCCAGGATCTCAGTCTGCCGGTCGGTGTATTGCCACCGATCCCCCTTGGCGACTTCGGCTGCGTATTCTTCTTCGAGCGGCATGATCTCATCCCGGATCATGGCGGCCACCCTGTCCAGGAGGTCACGGTTCTCGGGGCGTAGCGTGAATGACATATCCATGATGATCTCCTCCTGATGACTGGCAGGGTGGCGGATCAACCGGACCGTGTCCACCGGATCATGGACGTGACGCTAGGGCAATTTGATCACGCGGCCCGCAAACCAAGGATCGCACGGGCCTGCGTTGGGGTCGCGACGGGGCGGTCATGCTTGGCGCAAACATCAACCAACCGGTCGACCAACGCCGCATTCGAGGGCGCGAGGGTCTGCTTGTCGAGACGCACATTGTCCTCAAGTCCCGTGCGCGCATGTCCACCCGCGGCAACGGCCCATTCATTCAACACGATCTGGTTCGCCCCGATCCCCGCCGCACACCACGGCGCGTCCGGAAACAGGCGCTGAACGGTTTGCACATAAAAATCAAAGACATGCCGATCTGCAGGCATCGCATTCTTAACCCCCATCACGAACTGGACGTAAGGCGTATCCTTGATCTGACCCTTGGCATGCATCTCTGCCGCCTTGAGAATATGGCTCAGATCAAACGCCTCGATCTCGGGCTTTACATCATAGGTGATCATCTCGGCCGCCAGCCAATCGACAAGGTCCGGCGGGTTCTCGTAAACCCGCGTCGGAAAATTGTTCGACCCCACAGACAGCGATGCCATGTCCGGGCGCAGCGGCAGCATTCCGCCACGCACCTGTCCCGCACCAGACCGCCCCCCGGTCGACAATTGTACGATCATACCGGGACAGTGCTTTTCCACGCCCTCTTTCAAAAGCGCGAACTTGTCGGGATCGGATGTTGTGGAGCCATCGTCATTCCGCACATGCGCGTGACAGATGCTCGCCCCCGCCTCAAACGCGGCATGGGTGCTTTCGACCTGTTCCGGCACCGTGATCGGCACTGCCGGGTTGTCCGATTTCTGGGGGACCGAGCCCGTGATAGCGACACAGATAATGCAGGGGTCGGACATGAGGCGCCTCGTTCGGAATGCTTCGCAACATCGTCCCTGAAACCCGGCGAAACGTCCAGTGCGTGCGCGCACTGAAACTGTGTGCCAAGTGTGGCCCACTCTGGCGTGAGAAGCACAGTTGGCACAGCAAACGCCTGATTATTCGACAGGATTTCACATGAAACCCGCCAATTGCGTCGTTTTTGTTGCGACATTGCGTGGAATATGCAGGCTAAAGGTCATGTCTGGAAGACCCACGTATTTCGACGAGATGTTTGGCCACGGCACAGCCGCACGTGCCCCCTATGCCGATTACTCCAAATGGTTCGCGGACGAAGACACCGCCCGCCTACTCTCCAAGTCAGAGGAAGCCGAAGCGCTGTTCCGATTGATCGGCGTGACCTTCAACGTCTACGGCGATCCAGACGCCACCGAACGGTTGATCCCTTTCGATCTGGTGCCGCGCATCATCGCCGCCCGCGAATGGGCCAAGGTGGCCAAGGGCATCGAACAACGCGTGCGCGCGCTCAACGCCTTTCTGCACGACATCTACCACCGACAAGAGATCGTGCGCGCAGGCCGCCTGCCTGCCGAAATGATCGCGCGCAACGATGCTTTCCTGCCTGAGATGATCGGCGTCTCGCCCCCCGGCGACATCTATACCCATATCGTCGGCACCGATCTGGTGCGCACCGGAGACGACGAGTTCTTTGTTTTGGAAGACAACGCGCGCACCCCTTCGGGTGTGAGCTACATGCTCGAAAACCGCGAGACGATGCTGCACATGTTCCCGGAGCTGTTCAGCAAGATCAAAGTGCAATCTGTCGGCCAGTACCCACGATCATTGCGCAAATCGCTTTCAGCCTGCGCACCGGATGCCTGCAATGGTCGCCCGACCATTGCCGTCCTGACACCGGGCATCCACAACTCGGCCTATTACGAGCACGCGTTCCTTGCCGATCAAATGAGCGCCGAGCTGGTTGAAGGGCATGATTTGCGCGTCGTGGACGGGCGTGTGGCGATGCGGACCACACGGGGCTACAAACCTATCGATGTGCTTTATCGCAGGGTGGATGATGAATATCTCGATCCGATGAACTTCAACCCGGACAGCGTTTTGGGTGTACCCGGCATCATGGACGTCTATCGCGCCGGCGGGATCACGATTGCCAACGCACCCGGCACGGGGATCGCGGACGACAAGGCGATCTACAGCTACATGCCGGACATCGTCGAATTCTACACCGGCGAAAAGGCAATCCTGCAAAACGTCCCGACGCATCGCTGTTCGGAACCGCAGGCCCTGAAATACGTGCTCGATAACCTTGCCGATCTGGTGGTGAAGGAAGTGCATGGCTCGGGCGGCTACGGGATGCTTGTCGGCCCTGCGGCATCCAAGAAAGAGATCGAGGACTTCCGCGCCAAGCTGGAGGCCGCCCCCGGCAACTACATCGCCCAACCAACCTTGGCCTTGTCCACAGTGCCTATCCTGACGGATGCGGGCCTTGCGCCGCGCCACGTGGATTTGCGCCCCTTTGTCCTTGTCTCGCCTGACCGGATCGACATCACGCCCGGTGGGCTGACACGTGTGGCCCTTACCGAAGGGTCGCTTGTCGTGAACTCATCGCAGGGTGGCGGGACCAAGGACACTTGGGTGCTGGAGGAGTAGCGCGATGCTGGGCAAGACCGCAGGCGGGCTCTTCTGGATGTTCCGCTATCTCGAACGGGCCGAGAACACCGCACGTATGATCGACGCGGGGCTGCGCATTTCGCTGACGCGATCGAGCGCTGCGGAAAGCGAATGGACGTCAATCCTGTCCTCAACCGGCCTGAGCGCAGCATATTCCGAGATACACGGCGCGCCCGATGGCCCAAAGGTGATCGACTTCCTGCTGCGCGACCCGAACAACCCCGGCTCGATCATGGCAGGGATCGAAGCCGCGCGCATGAATGCCCGGGTTGTGCGCACTGCGCTCACCCGAGAAGTGTGGGAGGCGGTGAACGAGTGCTACATGGTGCTGAAGCGACTGTTGGCTCAGCAAGTCCAAGACCGCGATCTGCCGCGGGTGCTGCAAGTGATCCGTCAACGCAGCGCTTTTGTGCGCGGGGCGCTGCACGGCACGATGGTGCGCAACCACATCTACAACTTTGCCCGGATCGGCACCTTTTTCGAACGGGCTGACAACACGGCGCGCATCCTTGATCAGAAATACTATATCCTGCTGCCCTCGGTCCGGCTGGTGGGCAGCCCATCCGACAACGTGCAGTGGGACACGATCCTGCGCGCCACATCAACGACACGGGCCTACCAAACCCTGCACGACGGAGAGGTAGACCCCAAAGCGATCGCAAAGTTCCTGATCCTTGACGGTCGTCTGCCGCGCAGCCTCGCCTTTTGCTATGGCAAGATCGGCGACAACCTCGGCTACCTCGAGCAGGAATACGCGACCCGGCACACCTGCCAATCCCTCGCCGACGCGCTTTGTTCGAAATTCAAGGCGCACGACATGAACGCCATCTTTGACTATGGTCTGCACGAATTCATCACGGATTTCCTGCGGGACAGCGCGGCCCTGGGTCGCCAGATCGAAATTGACTACCGATTTATTGAATGACTCCATGCGCCTGAACGTTCTTCACAAAACCCACTACACCTACGACGCGCCTGTTCCATACGGGCTGCAGCAGGTCCGCCTGCGTCCCAAGTCCCGCCTTGGTCAATTGGTCGAAGAATGGCGTATCGATGTGACCGGGGGGCAGGTAGAGGTGTCGTTCGAAGATGAGCACGCAAATGCAGTTGATCTGGTCAGCTTCGCGTCGGGCCAGACCGAGATTGAGATCACTTGTGCCGGCATTGTCGACGTCGAAGACAAGGCGGGCATTGTAGGACCGCAAGGCGGATATGTTCCCTTGTGGCTGTTCCGGCGCAGTACGGTGCTGACCAAACCGGGTGAGCACGTGCAGGCGTTGGCAGACAGCGCGCCCGCAAACTGCAGCGATCTGGATCGGCTGCACGCCCTGTCCGCCCATGTTCTTGAACAGGTGCCTTACTCAACTGATCAGACGGCCTCTGACCTCACGGCGGAAGCCGTGATGGAGGCAGGTCATGGTGTATGCCAGGACCATGCCCATGTGTTCATCACGGCGGCCCGCCTACTCGGGTTTCCTGCCCGCTATGTCTCGGGATACCTGATGATGGATGATCGGGTCGATCAGGACGCCAGCCATGCCTGGGCAGAAGCGTATGTGGAAGGCTTGGGTTGGGTGGGGTTCGACATTTCCAACGGCATCTCGCCCGACGCACGTTACGTGCGTGTCGCCACGGGCCTTGACTATCGCGGGGCCGCCCCGATTTCCGGTTTACGCTATGGTAACGCCGGGGAAGATATGTCTGTGACCTTGCAGGTGCAGCAGCAATAGCGCAGATTTGCCGCGACTCGGGGCGGGGACACACAAGATATGACCTATTGCGTAGGGATGCGGTTGGATGCCGGACTGATTTTTATGTCCGACACACGCACCAATGCGGGCGTCGACAACATCTCGACCGTGAAGAAGATGCACACTTGGGAAATGCCTGGTGAGCGCGTCATCGTGATCATGACAGCCGGAAACCTTGCGACCACGCAATCGGTGATCTCGCTGCTGGACGAACGGTCAAAGGCTCCCGAAGATCGCAAGCCATCGATCCTCGAAGCGCCATCTATGTTCCAGGTTGCACGCGAAGTGGGCCGGACGCTGAAAGAGGTGATCCAGTCCAATGCCACAACAGGAATGGAGGCCGACGGCGCCTTTGGCGCAACGATGATCATCGGTGGACAGATCGCAGGGTCAGAGCCGCGTCTGTTTCTGGTGTATCCAGAGGGAAATTTCATCGAAGCTTCTGAGGACACGCCCTTTTTCCAGATCGGTGAGGCAAAATACGGCAAGCCCATCATCGTGCGTGCCCACGATCCCGCCATGCGGTTCGAAGAGGCGATAAAGTTGTTAATGGTCAGTTTCGATTCGACCATCAAATCCAACCTGTCGGTTGGCCTGCCACTTGATTTTGTGACCTATGATATGGACAGTCTGTCCATCAGCCATGCAGAACGGATCGAAGCGGACGATCCTTATTTTCAGACGGTGTCGAATGGCTGGGGTCATGCACTGAAAGTTGCCTTCGATCAGCTTCCTGAGTTCGCCTTCGAATGATCCCACGGACGCTGCGCGACGACATTTTCTAGGGGGCGCTGCCCCCGTCCTGCGGACTCCCCCGTCGTATTTTCAGTCAAAAGAAATCTCTAGTGCATCTCCGGCGGCAGGTAGTTGCGGATCGAACTGGTTTTGCGGCTATGGTTCGGGTCGATCTCTCGAAGTTCAAGTGACAGCATGAAAGGGTGATGCGCCATGTGATCCGCGGTAAAGGTCTTGGCCGCCTCAAAGACAGTATCTGCTGTCAGGGTCTTCTGGTCCTCGGTCCGCCCCGCAGCCAACCGGATCACAATGTCGATGAAGCCGTGTTTCTTGTCGCCATCCGCGATCACACTGTGATGTGCAGCATGTGCGCGCACCCGAATGCCCGCCGCGGGAAACACACCTGTCGCCGCCGCTGCATCCTTTAGCGCAAGGCAAAGGCCGTGCATGTCCAGTTGATCATCAAGATTGGCGGAATAGTCGATCACGATATGAGGCATGTGCGAACTCTGTGCCCCCGCCCTATCGTGCGCAAGCCAAAAGCGCGTCGATATCAAGATGGGTTTCGAGATGGTCCGCCAATGCATCGAGCGTGACCTCCACGGTATCAGCGTAGGATGCGTTGCCGTGGTTCAGTCCGAACCTCGCAAGCCAAGCCCGCCGAAAGCCATCGTCGCGAAACATACCGTGCAGATAGCTGCCCGCAATCCGTCCATCCGCACTGATCGCACCTTCGTTCTGACCAGCAACCTGCGCAAAGGGACGCGCGCGGTCAGGTCCTTCGCTGCGTCCGATGTGAATTTCGTATCCTTGAAAAGCTTGCCCTGTTGGCACATGGACCGCCTCGATGGTGGTCAAACGCTTGTCATCGGTCATCATGGTCTGGACATCCAGCAATCCGATCCCATCCGTGGCGCCGGCCGGCCCTTCAATGCCTTCGGGGTCATCTACCACGCGACCCAGCATCTGGAACCCGCCACAGATCCCTAAGACAGCCCCACCGCGCCGCGCGTGGGCACGGATATCCTCGTCCCAGCCCTGGTCCCGCAGAAATTGTAGATCGCCCCGCGTTGACTTGCTACCCGGGATGATCACCACATCCGTGTCCGCAGGCAACGGTTGGCCCGCATGCAGCATGGTCAACCGCACCCCCGGCTCCTGTGCCAACGGGTCAAGATCATCGAAATTCGCGATACGGGACAGCTTGAGGCACACGATGTGCAGGCCATCCGGGCGGCGCGGTGTCGCGATATCCAGCGCATCCTCTGCTGGCAGTTTCCAGGCATCCGAAAACCAAGGCACCACGCCAAAGCCACGCCATCCCGTGTGCTGTTCGATCAAGGTATAACCATCGTCAAACAGGCGCGGATCACCACGAAAGCGGTTGATCAGGAACCCCTGGATCAACGCGGCATCTTCGGGGTCAATAACCGCCTGCGTACCAACAACCTGCGCGATCACACCACCCCGGTCGATGTCACCGGCCAGGATCACCGGGCAGTCGGCGGCGCGGGCAAAGCCCATATTGGCGATGTCGCCCCGGCGCAGGTTCACCTCGGCCGGGCTGCCCGCCCCTTCGACGAGCACTAGATCGTGTTCCTGCTTCAACCGACCAAAGCTGTCTAGAACATGCTCCATGAGCTGCGGCTTCAACGCCGCGTATTCGCGGGCCTGTACGGTGGTCACGCGCTTGCCCTGAACCACGACCTGGCTGCCCACATCCGTCTCAGGCTTCAGAAGCACCGGGTTCATGTCGGTATGCGGCTCAAGCCCACAGGCCATGGCTTGCAGCGCCTGGGCGCGACCAATCTCGCCCCCATCGGTCGTCACGGCGGCATTGTTCGACATGTTTTGCGGCTTGAAAGGGGCGACGGACAGGCCTCGGCGCTTTGCCGCGCGGCACATACCCGACACCAGCATCGACTTGCCGACATTCGAGCCCGTGCCTTGAAACATGAGGGCTTTCGCCATGATACCTCCATCCTGACAACCCAGAAATGCCAGATTCGTCGCGCATGCTGATGCGACGATCACTTACATGACACCACACAAACGAAACGGAAAGATCATGTTGGATTTCACAAACACACCCGAACGCCGCAAGCGCGCGGCCAAGGCGCGGGCACGCAAAACGATGATCCTGATGGGGCTGGCTATTGCAGTGCCAGCCGCTGCTTGGGCCATTGACCTTGATACCGTGGCAGCACTTTTGAGCTAAGCCCTTGCTGTCCGATGGGCAGCATCAGAATTCCACCCCTTTCTGCGCTTTGACGCCCAGATCCTTGAAGGGGTGTTTCACCAGCGTCATCTCGGTCACGAGGTCCGCCGCCTCGATCAACTCAGGCTTCGCGTTCCGGCCCGTCAGCACCACATGCGTCATCTCGGGCTTTTCTGTCATCAGGAAATCCACAACCTCGTCGATATCCAGATAATCGTAGCGCAACGCGATATTGATCTCGTCCAGCAAGACAAACTGGATCTCGGGATCGAGGATCTGCTCCTTGGCAATCTTCCACCCATTCTGCGCCGCCGCGATATCCCGCTCCCGGTCCTGGGTTTCCCATGTGAACCCTTCTCCGGATACAAAGAACCGGCACTCATCGGCAAAGCGATCCCGTAGGAACGTCTTTTCCCCGGTGTCCCAATTGCCCTTGATGAACTGAACCACCGCACACGGCATACCATGCGAAATGCAGCGCATGATCATCCCGAACCCGGACGAGGATTTGCCCTTGCCCGGTCCGGTATGGACCATGATCAGGCCCTTTTCCTCGGTCTTGGTCGCCATCATCTTGTCACGGGCGGCCTTGATCTTTTTCATCTTGGCATTGTGGCGTTCGGTGATGTCGTCCATGGCGTCCTCCGGTATATGTCGGCCAAGTGGTGCCACTATTTGACCGGCGCGACCAGAGGCGTTTGTGCAGACCAGGTCAAGCGATCCAGAAACGGCCCAAGACCAGCACGCGTGTTATCGGCAAAATGGTAGGCGCGCCAGCCACGCGCTTGTGCTGCGTCAGCATTCCGTTTCGAATCGTCCACCAGAACATGGGACGCAGCAGGTGCGCCCGTCCAATCCTCGATCTGCGCAAAATAGGCATCCTCGGGTTTCGCACAGCCCATGCGACCGGAGGCAAAGACCCGTTCAACCCGATCGGCAAACCCCATCTCTGTCTCGATATACGCTGCCCGGCGCGCCTCGTTATTTGTGCCGATCACGTGGCGAAACGCCAAACGCTCCAAGTGCGGCAGGACAGCCGGGTCAGGACGGGCATCCTTGGCAAACCAGTAGGCAAGAAAGGCGTCCACGTCGACCTCTTGCTCCAACCCGGCGATCCACTCGGACAGGGCGTCGCGCAGGTCTCGCTCGCCTCGCATGATAGAGCGCATGCGCTCGGGCCGGAACAGATGCGATTGCAAGGCGTCCAGCCGCACACCCCAATCGTCAAACAGAGCATCCGCCCAGACAAATCGTCCGTCCACAATGTTGCCGTTCAGAACACCATCGAAATCCCAAACAATGACCTGTTCCATCATGGCAAGCTCCGCTCACTCAAACGAGCCCCACCGTAACGCAACGCCCCATTGTTCACCATTGCGTTCCCGCTTGACTCTGTATCGCCGCCCGCGCACTACGGTTCTGCTGGTGCCCGGGGTCCGCTTCGGGTGAAAAGGGAATGCCGCGCAGGAATTTTCGAGTGAAAATTCTTGTCAAAGCAGCCGCCCCCGCGACCGTGACCGGAGAGGTCCCCCCACGCCACTGGCCAAGCGCCGGGAAGGCAGGGTGGCCGATGAGGCCCGCTCTCAATGGAGAGGCGCCTCGAAATCCGCAAGCCGGGAGACCTGCCAGCGAGAGAAGACGAAACCGGACGGGGTGTGCCGGGTGTCGGGAACCAACGGCCCCCTCGCCGCCCGCCATCTGCCATGCTGTCCTCTGACAGGGAAAGAACATGGCCGATTTGCCCCCCGTGGAACTCTTGGTCTGCGTGAAATGCCGCCGCGAGTTGGAGGTGCCTGAGGACGGCACCCGCCCTGGCGAAGCGCTACATGCCGAGCTTGCCAATCGCACCATGCCCGAAGGCGTGACCCTGAAGGCCGTTGAATGCCTGTCCAACTGCTCCTCCGGCTGTTCGGTCGCCGTGCGCGGCGGGGCACAGCGCTGGACCTATGTCTACGGCAACCTGATGGAAGACCGCGACGCCGACATGGTGGTTGAAGGCATCGGCAAATATGCCGCCACCTCCGATGGCATCGTGCCGTGGCGCGAGCGCCCCGAACATTTCCGCAAAAACTGCATCGCCCGCATCCCACCGCAGGAGTTTTGATCCATGGCAAACCTGAATAAAGTCCCCGTCACCGTCATCACCGGCTTTCTCGGCTCGGGTAAAACGACCCTTGTACGCCACCTGATGCAGAACCCGCAGGGCAAGCGCCTTGCCGTCGTGGTCAACGAGTTTGGCGACGTGGGCGTCGATGGCGAGATCCTCAAAAGCTGCGCCATTCCCGACTGCCCGGCCGAGAACATCATGGAGTTGGCCAACGGCTGCATCTGCTGCACCGTGGCCGACGACTTCATCCCGACAATCGAGGCACTGATGGCACTCGACCCGCAGCCCGAACACATCCTGATCGAAACCTCCGGCCTCGCTCTGCCCAAACCGCTGCTCAAGGCGTTCGACTGGCCCGATATCCGCAGCCGCATCACGGTGGACGGTGTTATCGCTTTGGCCGATGCCGAAGCGGTGGCCGCGGGCCGCTTCGCCCCGGATGTGGCGGCCGTCGACGCCCAGCGCGAAGCCGATGACAGCCTTGATCACGAAACTCCCCTTTCGGAAGTGTTCGAGGATCAGATCAGCTGCGCCGACATCATCCTGCTGACGAAACCCGACCTTGCGGGCCCCGACGGCATCGCCAAGGCCAAAGAGGTGATCGCCGCCGAAGCGCCCCGCACCTTGCCTGTTGTGGAAGTCGCCGAAGGGGCAGTCGATCCCCGCGTGATCCTTGGGCTGGAAGCGGCTGCCGAAGACGACATGGACGCGCGCCCGTCCCACCACGACGGGCATGACGACCACGAACATGACGACTTTGAAAGCGTCATCATCGACATCCCCGAAGCCAGCGATCCGGCGGAACTGGTTGCCCGCATCGAAGCGATGGCCAAGACGCAGAACATCCTGCGGGTCAAAGGCTACGCCGCCGTCGCTGGCAAGCCCATGCGCCTACTGGTCCAGGCCGTCGGTGCCCGTGTCCGCCACCAGTTCGACCGCCCGTGGGGGCCGGACGAGGCGCGGCAGGGCCGTTTGGTCGTGATTGCCGAACATGACGACGTGAACGAAGCAGCCATTCGCGCCGCCCTGGTCCAAGTCACCGAAGCCGCCGAGTAACGAAACCGCCCCAAGGCCCCAGCCATGCATGTCGTCTTCCGCGAAAGCCACGGGCTCGAAGAGACCGAGACACCCACCGATCTGGGGCAGACGCCTGCGGATCTGGTGGTGCTGTCGTTCTCGGACAGCGACCTTGGCGCCTTCGCGGCGGCATGGCACCGGGCGGACGGCAAGCTGCCCACGGTACGGCTCGCCAATTTGGTGGGCCTCAAGCACCCTCTGTCCGTCGACACCTATGTCGAACAGACACTTGAAGGGGCCAAGGGCATCCTGATCCGCCTGATCGGGGGTGTGCCCTATTGGTCCTACGGGTTGCAACAGGTCGAAGCACTGTGTCGCGCCAAGGGCATCGCGCTGGCTGTCCTGCCCGCCGATGGGCGGCCCGATACGCGGCTGGATGAAATCTCGACCCTCCCCGTATCCACTCTCCGACGCCTCGCGCATCTCTGTGACACTGGCGGCGCAGTCGCGGCGCAAGCAGCACTTGCACAAATGGCGTTGGCCTCCGGTCTATACGCGGGTCCCGTCAAAGGCTCCAAGGCACTGCCAACCGTCGGCGCATGGACACCCGAAGATGGCGTGACCTGTCCGCTGGTGCATGGCGCCGATACCCGCCCCCTGATCATCGCGACTTTCTACCGCGCCTATCTGTCCGCTGCGGACCTGTCACCGATCAAGGCGACGTTCCAAGCCCTGCGTGCCCGTGGCTTCCGCGTGCTCGGCCTCTTCGCGCCTTCGCTCAAAACCCCGGACGCGGCAGCTTGGATGGCCCGCCAGATCGCACATCAGAAACCCACCGCCATTGTCAACGCCACCGCCTTCTCCGGCATCGGCGCAAACGGCGCGTCACCCCTTGATGCGGGCGATGTCCCGGTTTTCCAGATCGCACTCGCCACGTCCACCCGAGAGGCCTGGGACGAGGCAGAGCGCGGCCTTTCCCCCACCGACCTCGCCATGCACGTGGTTCTGCCCGAGGTGGATGGCCGCCTGTTTGCCGGTGTTGCATCGTTCAAAGAACCGCAGCCGCGCGACGACGACCTGCAATTCGCCCGCTATGCGCACAAGGCCGACACCAAACGCATAGAGATGGTTGCGGACCGGGTAAAAGCGTGGACAGACCTTGCCACGACCCCGGCAAAGGAACGCACCCTCGCGCTTGTGCTCAGCACTTACCCGGGCAAGGACTGGAACATGGCTCATGCCGTGGGTCTGGATGCGCTCGCCTCGACCGATGCGATCCTTGCCGACTTGCAAAACACGGGCCACAATACCGACCTGACACCCGTCACAAGCGCACTCGAAACTGAGACGATCACTTGGCCGCTCACCGACTACAAGGCAGCGCTGTCAACTCTACCCCAATCACTACGAGACGATCTCTATGCTGCATGGGGCGGCCCCGACGATGACGCTGACAAGGGACACTTCCACTTCCCCGCCACCCGCCGGGGCAACGTCCTGGTCGCCCTGCAACCAGAACGCGGCACACCCGACGCGCGGGACGACGACTACCACGATCTCAGCCGCGTCCCCCGCCACGCCTATGTCGCTTTCTACCTCTGGCTCCAAAGCCAAACCCAAGCCCTGATCCACATTGGCGCACACGGCACTCTCGAATGGCTGCCCGGCAAATCCGTCGCCCTATCAGAAGAATGCTGGCCCGAGGCGCTGACCGGCACCCTGCCTGTCATCTACCCCTTCATCGTGAACGACCCGGGCGAGGCTGCCCAAGCCAAACGCCGCATCGGGGCTGTCACACTTGGCCACCTGCCCCCTCCGATGAAGGACAGCGCCACACCCGACAGGTTCATCCGGCTCGAAACCCTGCTCGACGAATTCTCGAACGCGGACGGCCTCGACCCCAAGCGCCGCGACCGTCTGCAAGACGACATCCGGGCTGAGGCGCAGGCCATTGGGGTCGAAAATGACCTTGGCCTCCACCGCGCCAGCTGTTCGGCAGAGGCGATCACCCGCATTGACCGCTTCGTCTGTGACATCAAGGAAAGCCAGTTCGGCGACGGTTTACACATCTGGGGTCAAGGGGCTGACACCGAGCGCAGCGCCTTGATCGACGCGCTCAATGGCAAACGCATCGCCGGTGGCCCCTCCGGCTCCCCCCACCGCGGGCGGAGCGACGTGCTGCCCACGGGCCGCAATCTCTACACCACCGACCCCCGTTCGGTCCCAACCCGCGCCGCATATGCCCAAGGCGTCAAGCTGGCCGAGGAGTTGGTCCGCCGCCACTTGCAGGAAGAAGGCGACTGGCCCCGGGGCCTGATCGTCGACCTTTGGGGCTCCGCAACGATGCGCACGGCGGGTGAGGAATTCGCGATGGCCCTGCACCTTCTGGGCGTGAAACCAGTCTGGGACCAGGGTTCCGAACGCGTCTCCGGCATAGAAGTGCTGCCCATTACCGACCTTGACCGTCCCCGGATCGACGTCACCCTGCGCGTCTCCGGCCTCTTCCGCGACGTATTCCCCACGCTCTCGGCCCTCTTTGCCCAAGCCGTCCGCGCGCTCAGCCAACGCGACGAGGCTCCCGACTGGAACCCCTACGCCGGCACGGTACCGGATGCCCGCGTCTACGGCCCCGCCCCCGGTAGCTTTGGCCTTGGTATGGGCGGAGACATAGAGACGTTCACCGAAGACGCCCGGGCTGCCGCAGGGCAAGCGTGGCTCGCAGCCAGCGCCTATGCCCTTGACGGCTCAACCGCGACGAAGGACGAAGATGGCATCCGTGCCCGCGTCGCCGCAGCCGACAGCTTTGTCCACCTGCAAGACTTGCCAGAGACAGATGTCCTGCTCGCCTCGGACTACGCCGCGCATGAAGCCGGGTTCGCTGCTGCCCAAGCGGTGACCGGAGGCAAGGCAGCCCTCTACCACCTCGACACGACGCAACCCGACCGCCCGCGCGCGCGCACCCTGCCCGAGGAAATCGCCCGCGTCGTTCAGGCCCGCGCGACGCAGGCCCAGTGGCTGCGCGGCATGATGCGTCACGGCTTCCGCGGCGGAGCAGAGATCGCCGCCACGCTCGACCACATGGCCGCCTTTGCCCATCTCGCGGGGGTCGTCGGCCCCCACCTCTTCGACGTGTACCATGACGCCACCCTCGGTGACCCCGAGGTGGCAGCCTTCCTGCAAGACGCCAACCCCGGCGCATACCAGGCGATGCAGGACCAGTTCGCAGCACTCGACGCCGCAGGCCTCTGGCACACCCGCCGCAACTCGATCCGCGCTTCGCTCGAGGCGGCACAATGACCGTCAAAGGCTGGTGCCCCGGCGCATGGCGCCCGATGATGTCAGGTGACGGGCTGATCATCCGTATCCGCCCTCGTTTGGCACGCCTTACCCGTGAGCAGGTCCTCGGCCTCTGCGCCCTGTCGCTAAGCCATGGAAACGGCATCATCGACCTCACCAGCCGTGCCAACTTGCAGATGCGCGGTATTGCGGAAGACCAGCACGGCAACGTCCTGACAGCCCTCCAACACCTCAACCTGCTCGATGCCACGGCCGAAGACGAATCCCGGCGCAACATCGTCGTCACGCCCATGTGGCAAGCGGGCGACCTTACCACACGTTTGCACGCGGCCTTGCTCAATGCCCTGCCCGACCTGCCCGACTTACCTCCCAAGATGGGCGTTGCCATCGATGCGGGAACGGGCCCCGTTCTGTCCGACACGTCCGCCGATTTCCGGTTTGAACGGGCGGACACAGGCGATCTCATCCTGCGCGCTGACGGTGCACACAAAGGCAAGCGCGTCTCGGAACAGAACGCCCCGACAGCGCTGATCGAACTGGCGAAATGGTTCGTCGCATCCGACGGTTTCGCCGCGGGCCGGATGTCCAAGCATCTGAAAACAAAAACGTTTCCAGACACGTGGCAGGATACTAAACCATCGCCCGCCACGGGTTCCATCACCCCCGGCGCGGTAACCGGCGGATTTGTCTATGGCGCGCCTTTTGGCAGCATCGACGCGCGTGCCATGACCAGACTAATCCAGGACAGCCAAGCGACCGCCCTTCGCGTCACCCCCTGGCGCACCTTCCTGTTGGAAGACGCACTGCCCTGCGATACGCACGGATTTGTCACCAGCCGCACCGATCCGCTCCTGCGCATCCACGCCTGCCCCGGCGCGCCCGCCTGCAGTGCCGCGACAGTCGATACACGCGCCCTTGCCAGACAACTCGCGCCGCATCACAGCGGAACATTCCACATCTCGGGCTGCTCAAAAGGCTGCGCCCACCCGCGCCCCGCCACCACTACGCTCGTAGGTCGCGACGGCGCGTTCGACCTTGTAGAGAACGGCCATCCATGGGATGCCCCCCGCCAACGCGGCCTCACGCCAAATGACCTCCTGACCACGGCGAGCTAATATGCCCTACGAATACGAAACCGATGGCGCGGCCATCTACCTGCAATCCTTCGCCACGATCCGGGCCGAGGCCGACCTCGCCCACTTCGACAAGGACGAGGAACAGGTCGCTGTCCGCATGATCCACGCCGCAGGCATGGTTGGCCTCGAACAGCACTGCCGCTTTTCGCCCGGTTTCGTCCCTGCCGCCCGCGCGGCATTGGAAAACGGCGCACCGATCCTTTGTGACGCGCGCATGGTCAGCGAAGGGATCACACGCCCGCGCCTGCCCGCTCACAACGAGGTGATCTGCACACTGCACAATGACGGCGTCCGCGAACTGGCCGCAGAAATGAGCAACACCCGTTCCGCCGCCGCCCTCGAGCTTTGGCGCCCCCATCTGGCAGGCGCAGTTGTCGCCATTGGCAACGCCCCCACTGCGCTGTTTCATCTGCTGAACATGCTCGAAGCCCCCAACTGCCCGCGCCCCGCCGCCATCATTGGCTGCCCCGTGGGCTTTGTCGGCGCGGTGGAATCCAAAGATGCCCTCTGGGCCGATCAACCCGTTCCCTGTTGCATCGTGCAGGGACGGCTGGGCGGCAGTGCCATCACCGTCGCCGCCGTCAATGCCATCGCGAGCCGGAAAGAATAATGGCCGCCGCCCCCGGAACCGTTCACGGCGTGGGCCTTGGCCCCGGCGCGCAGGACCTGCTCAGCGTCCGCGCGGACCGGCTGGTGCGAAACGCCCAACACGTGGCATTCTTCCGCAAGGCAGGCCGTCCGGGTCAGGCACGCACCATTGTCAACGGCATGCTCGCCAACCATGCCGTCGAGTTCCCCATGGAGTACCCGGTCACCACCGAAATCCCGCTGAACGACCCACGCTACAACGAAATCCTCAGCGCATTCTACGCAGACTGTACCGCCCACCTGCGCCAACTCGCCGAACAAGGCGAGGATGTGGTCGTGCTGTGCGAGGGCGACCCGTTCTTCTACGGCTCCTTCATGCACCTCTACACGCGGCTCGAACCACATGTGCCAGTGCAGGTCGTGCCCGCCATCACCGGCATGTCTGGCGCTTGGACAGCCACCGGTGCGCCGATCACATGGGGCGACGACATCCTCACGGTGCTGATGGGTACGCTGGACGAAGACACTCTTGTATCTGGCATGGAACAGGCTGATGCCCTGGTGGTGATGAAGATCGGGCGCAATATCGACAAGGTCTGTACCGCTCTGCGCCGTGCTGGCAAATACGAAGATGCCTACCTCGTCGAGTACGCCGCCATGCCCGAGCAAAACGTTCAAAAACTGTGCGAGGCCGAGGGGAAAGTGACCCCTTATTTCTCGATCATCGTTGTGCATGGACAGGGCCGCCGGCCATGACAGGCTGGGTGCGCATCGCGGGCCTTGGGCCGGGGGATGACGCCCTGATCACGCCCGAAGTCACGGATGTGCTGGCCAAGGCTACAGATGTGGTGGGCTACATCCCGTATGTTGCGCGTGTCGCGGAACGGCCCGGCCTCACCCTACATGCCACTGACAACCGCGTCGAAATCGACCGCTCTCGCCACGCGCTTGAAATGGCGAGCGAAGGCAAGAACGTCGTTGTCGTCTCTTCAGGTGATCCCGGCGTTTTCGCCATGGCCGCCGCCGTTTTTGAGGCGGTCGAGGACGGGCCCGAACACTGGCGCAATCTCGACATCTCGGTGCTCCCTGGCATCACCGCCATGCTCGCGGCCTCCGCCCGCTGCGGCGCGCCGCTGGGCCACGACTTCTGCGCGATCAACCTGTCCGACAACCTCAAACCATGGAGCTTGATCGAAAAGCGCCTGCGCCTCGCTGCCGAAGGTGACTTTGCCATGGCCTTCTACAATCCCCGGTCCAAATCCCGACCGGAAGGGTTCGTACGCACGCTCGACGTTTTAAAAGAGGCATGTGGCGATGACCGTCCGGTGATCTTCGCCCGCAACGTAACGCGCCCCGATGAAGAGATCAAAATCGTGCCTCTGTCCCTAACCACGCCCGATATGGCGGACATGCGGACCATGGTCATTGTGGGCTCTTCCCGCACCCGGATCATCCCGCGCGATGGGGCACCTATCGTCTACACGCCCAGGTCGACGCCCGAATGACGCAGCCAATCCATCACCTGCGCCACGGAATGCGCCTCTTGTCGGTCCGGCACAGCCGGTCGGTCGATCATGATGACCGGCAGGCCCAAGGCGCGCGCGGCAGCGATCTTGGCGTAAGCGCCTGTCCCGCCTGCGTTCTTGGACACAACCAGATCAATGCGATGCTCCTGCATCAGTGCTCGGTCGTCAGCTTCGGTGAACGGTCCACGCGACACCAGCACGCGGTGATCGGGAAAGGGCGGCAGGTCTTTGGGCGGATCGACCAGACGCAGAAGATAGAAATGCTGCGGATTCGGCGCGAACTCCGCCAGATGCATCCGACCGACGGCCAGCATGACGCGGACGGCGGGTTGGTCCAGGGCGGCCACAGCACCCGGAATGTCAGGCACACGGGTCCAGGCATCTCCGGCCTGCGCACTCCACGGCTTGCGGGTCAGTGCGATCAGCGGAACGTCAGCCTTAGCGCAAGCCTCCACCGCATTCCGACTCATCTGCGCGGCAAAGGGGTGGGTCGCATCAATCACATGGGTGATCTGTTCATCGCGCATGTGCGCAACCAATCCGTCGACCCCGCCAAATCCGCCGATACGCTGGGGCAAAGGTTGGCGCTTGGGCCTCTCGACACGGCCCGCAAAGCTGACCATACCGGCCAGCCCCGCTTTTGCGGCAGCGTTGGCAAAGGCGGTGGCTTCGGTCGTACCGGCAAGGATCAGGAGGTTGGCGCGCATGTCTGACCCTTGGTTGACGATCATAGGAATAGGCGAGGATGGGGTTGCCGGTCTGAGTTCCGCAAGTCAAGCCGCACTGACTGAGGCGGAGGTTATCATGGGACCTCAACGACACCTCGATCTTGTGGTTAACAACCCCTTAAGCACAAGTGTCCCCGCGGGGACAGATCTCATCCCATGGCCCGTTCCTTTCGCGGATGGCATAGCCATCCTTGCATCCCTGCTTGGAAAACAAGTGGTCGTGCTGGCCTCGGGTGATCCATTCTGGTTCGGCGCAGGCTCCGTCATCGCACGCAGCTTCGGCCCTGACGAATGGATCGCCCTGCCCGGCCCCTCCTGCTTTTCCCTCGCTGCTGCACGGCTCGGCTGGCCGTTGGAGAACACCGCGTGTCTCGGCCTGCATGCCGCGCCGATGGCCCGGATGCGACCACATCTCGCCCGGCGCGCACGCCTGATCGTGACGCTGCGCGATGGGGATGCCGTGCCAGCGCTTGGCAACTACCTGGACACGCAAGGCTTTGGCGACAGTATTCTGCATGTGATGGAGCATTTGGGCGGGCCACAGGACCGCCTTACGCAACACCGCGCCGACACGATCACCGGCACATTCGAACACCCGCTCTGCGCTGCTGTCGAAGTGGCGGGCGATGGCCCTGCTCTTACAGCCGCATCCGGCCAACCCGACGATACGTTCCAAAGCGACGGGCAAATCACCAAGCGCCCGGTGCGCGCCATTACCCTGTCCACACTGGCCCCGAAACCCGGCGAACATCTGTGGGACATCGGCGGCGGCTCGGGGTCCATCGCGCTGGAGTGGCTGCTCGCGCACCCAACAACCACCGCGACCACTGTAGAACCCCGCGCCGATCGCGCCGCGCGGATTGCACAGAACGCACTGGACCTTGGTCTCGATCACCGGCTGACGGTGATTGAGGGCGCCGCACCCGACGCGCTCCCGGGTCTGAAGGAAGCACACGCAATCTTCATTGGTGGGGGTCTGTCCAAACCCGTGCTCGATGCCGCCGTTGCCACCCCGGCCCGCATAGTCGTCAACGCTGTGACACTCGAGGGCGAGGCCCTGCTGAGCGCGGCGCAGGCTATCCACGGCGGCGACCTGATGCGCATCGCGCTCGGCCACGCCGCACCTTTGGGCCCGAAACGGGGTTGGGCGTCCGCCTACCCCGTTGTGCAATGGAGCCTCGACCGATGATTGTTGCAGGGTTCGGGTTCAGCACACAGGCGACCACAGACAGCTTTGCCGACGCGTTGGCACAACACGCGGATGCCCCCGATGCGCTGGCGACTCTGGCAGAAAAGGCGGACAGCCTGACCGCATTTGCGAAATCTATGAACCTGACCGTCATCGCAGTCACCCAACACCAGGCCGCAGGCCAGACAACGCGCACCCAGTCGGTTCGCAGCAGCGCCGAGAAAGGTACGCCCAGCGTGGCCGAGGCCACCGCCCTTGCCGCCGCAGGCCCCGGCGCGCGGTTGATCAGCACCCGCTCCATATCCCAAGATCGCATGGCCACCTGTGCCATAGCCGAAGGACCAGACACATGACCGTACATTTTATTGGCGCAGGCCCTGGTGCCCCCGACCTTCTGACCCTGCGGGGACGCGACCTGATCGCGTCCTGCCCGGTGTGCCTCTATGCCGGGTCGCTGGTGCCGGAGGCGATCCTCGGTCACTGTCCCGAGGGCGCAAAGATCGTGAACACGGCCTCCATGGACCTTGATGCCATCATGGCCGAAATCGAAGCCGCACATGCGGCAGGGCAGGACATCGCGCGGCTGCATTCGGGTGACCTGTCGGTCTGGTCTGCCATGGGGGAACAGCTGCGGCGGATCAAGGCGGCGGGCATCCCGTTCACGGTGACGCCAGGCGTGCCCTCTTTCTCTGCGGCGGCGGCAGCATTGGGCGCGGAACTGACACTGCCTGGCGTCGCCCAATCCGTTGTGCTGACCCGAACACCGGGGCGGGCGACATCCATGCCAGACGGAGAGACGCTGACAAACTTCGCCGCCACCGGTGCAACACTGGCCATCCACCTAAGCATTGGCAATCTGGATCAGGTCATCACCGACCTGACGCCAGCGTAT
Source organism: uncultured Tateyamaria sp. (assembly GCF_947496075.1). Classification (GTDB taxonomy): domain Bacteria; phylum Pseudomonadota; class Alphaproteobacteria; order Rhodobacterales; family Rhodobacteraceae; genus Tateyamaria. The sequence goes on along the minus strand of NZ_CANMBJ010000002.1, from coordinate 555,740 downwards.
GGCGCAGACTGTCCTGTCGCGGTGGTTTACCGCGCAAGCTGGCCGGACGAGCAGATCATCCATGCCACGCTGTCCACCTTGAAAGACGCCATGAACGACGGCATCAGCCGCACTGCCCTGATCCTTGTAGGCCATGCCATCGGGGCTGAGTGGTTTGACGAAAGCTGTTTGTATTCAACGGACTACGACCGCCGCTACCGCCCACAAAGCGCGGACAGTCCATGGGCCAGCTGGAGTCACGGCGATGACTAAGGGGCTCATGATATCAGCCCCGGCCTCAGGCACGGGCAAGACGACTGTGATGCTGGGCCTGCTGCGGGCCCTGCGGGATGATGGCATGGTCGTGCAGCCCTACAAGAGCGGGCCAGACTACATCGACCCGGCATTCCATCTTGCAGCCGCCGGGCGTGCCTCGTTCAACTTCGATACATGGGCGATGGACGGCAACCTGCTGGGCGGCGTCGCGGCGCAATCGCAGGGGGCCGATATCTGCGTGGCCGAAGGATCCATGGGCCTGTTCGACGGTGTAGCCACACGCGGTCAGTCGGGCTTTGGGTCCAGCGCGGAAACCGCACTTGCCATGGGCTGGCCCGTCATTCTGGTCATCGACGTGGGCGGACAGGCACAATCGGCGGCGGCCACAGCGCTGGGGTTCAAAAGCTACAACCCAGACCTGCCTTTTGCCGGTGTGATCCTGAACCGGGTCGCCAGTCCCCGGCACGAACGGCTGACCCGGTTGGGAATGGAACGCGCAGGGGTGAAGGTGCTGGGCTGTCTGCCCCGGCGCGGCGATCTGAAGCTGCCCGAGCGCCACCTTGGACTTATTCAAGCGGTTGAGCATCCCGATCTTGAAGCAGCGATCGCGGGATACGCCGACTTCCTGCGCGAAAACGTGGACCTTGATGCGATCAAGGCCGTGGCGCAAGCCGGTCCAGCCCTTGATACGCATCCGCTGCCAACACCACCCGCGCAACGGATCGCATTGGCCCGCGATGCCGCGTTTTCCTTTACCTACCCGCATCTGCTGGAAGGGTGGCGCGCAGCGGGGGCCGAAGTGCTGCCCTTCTCTCCGCTAGCCGATGAAGCGCCTGCGCCAGACGCCGATCTGGTCTGGCTGCCCGGCGGCTACCCCGAATTGCATGGTGGCACACTGGCGACGGCACACACGTTCCTTTCAGGATTGCGCAAGCACGCCAAGACCAAGCCGGTTCACGGTGAGTGTGGTGGTTATATGGTTCTGGGGGCCGGTCTGACCGACAAGGACGGCACGCGGCACGAGATGGCAGGTCTGTTTGGCCTTGAAACCAGCTTTGCAAAGCGGAAGTTCCACTTGGGCTACCGCCGCGCGGTGCTGGACGCGCCCATGCCTGGCTTTGCCGCCGGTGCAGCGCTGCGCGGGCACGAGTTTCACTACACCACGATCCTTGACGAACCCGATGAGCCATTGGCGCAGGTGTCTGATGCGGACGGCAACCCGGTGCCTGAGACCGGGTCGCGGCGTGGCCATGTCACCGGCACGTTCTTTCACCTGATCACCGGGGAAACGGCATGACCGGGTTTGTCAGCTTTGTGGGATCCGGTCCCGGCGACCCCGAGCTTTTGACGCTCAAGGCCGTGGATCGGCTGAAGCGCGCGGATGCTGTGCTGTTCGATGACCTGAGTGCGGGTCCCATCCTCGGCCATGCGCGCAGCGGTGCAGACCTTGTGGGTGTGGGCAAACGGGCCGGACGCCCATCGCCCAAGCAGCACCATGTCAGCCAGTTGCTCGTTGACTACGCAACCGAGGGTCAGCGCATCGTCCGGCTGAAATCCGGCGATGGCGGCACGTTCGGGCGGTTGGAAGAAGAAACAGAGGCTCTGAAGGCCGCAGGCATCCCATTCGAGATCATTCCCGGTGTGCCGTCAGCCTGTGCGGCTGCGGCGGCAGCAGGCATTCCGCTGACCCGGCGGCTGACAGCGCGTAGAGTTCAATTTGTCACCGGCCACGATGTGCGCGGCGCCTTGCCCGAGGACCTGAACATGGCGGCCCTTGCCGACGCGCAGGCCACAACGGTTGTGTTCATGGGTCAGCGCACCTTTCCCAATTTTGCGGAAATGTTGATGCAGGCTGGGCTGCCCGCTGATACACCCGCGCTTCTGGCCGAGGGTGTGTCCACCGACGCGCAGAAGCTGCACCGCACAACGGTTTCGGAACTGGCCGAGGAACTGGGCCGGGGTGTTAGTGATGCCCCTGCCCTGATCCTGTACGGCGCGCTTGCGGAAAGCTGAGCGCGCCCTTTCCGCGTCGTCAAATGCCGCTTCCGGACTTGTCCCGCTGGGGAATCATTGTAAACGTGGATTGACGATGGTGGCCCCGAAAGGGGTCTGAAAAGGGAACCGGGTGAAAGTCCCGGACTGCCCCCGCAACTGTGACCGGCGAGCGGCCCGGCATGAACCACTGGCCCCAAGATGGGGTTGGGAAGGTCCGGCCCCGCAGCGACCCGGCAGTCAGGAGACCTGCCATCGACAAATGAAACTTGCCGGGTCACCGGCCATAATGCCGCCGGGGTTGGTGGCGAGGAGACAGAGAGATGCATATCGAACCGGGCGTCGTGGATGGCGCGAAAATGGCACTGGCCTACGGCACTGCCGCAGCTGCCGCGGGCTATTCCTTCAAACTGGCCGCCGAGGACCTGAAACAGCACAGCGTGCCGTCCTTCATTTTGCGCGCCGTAATGGCGACCGTGGGCACGTTCGTGTTCTTCGAAGTGCTGCCGCATTTCGCTGTTGGCGTCTCTGAGGTGCACTTCATCCTTGGCACAACCCTGTTCCTGCTGCTCGGCCCTGCCGCCGCTGCCTTCGGCCTTGTGTTCGGCCTGCTGATGCAGGGCACGTTCTTTGCCCCGTCCGACATGCCCATGTTCTTTGTCAACATGACCACCCTGCTGTTCCCGCTGTTCGCTGTACACGCGCTGGCCAAGCGCATTGTACCGAACGCCACGGCCTATGTGGATCTCGACTATGCCCAAGTGCTGAAGATGTCCGCCGTGTACCAAGGCGGTGTTGTGGCCTGGGTCGCGTTCTGGGCGATCTACGGCCAAGGCGTCGGTGCCGAGAACATCCAATCTGTACTGGCCTTCGGTGGTGCCTATCTGCTGGTCATCCTGATCGAGCCCATCGCCGATCTGGCCGTTCTGGCGGGCGCCAAGGCGCTGCGCGGCACGCAAGGCAGTGGCATCTTCACCAACCGACTGCATGACGCGGCTTGATCCCGCAACATAGGAATAAGGAAGGGGCCGCCACCGCGCGGCCCTTTTTACACCATGACCCAGCTTTTCTTGATTGGCATCGGCACCGGCAATCCCGATCACCTGACGGGAGAGGCCCGGCGCGTGATGGCTGAGGCCGATCTGTTTTTAATTCCGCACAAGGGGGACGGCAAATCCGATCTGGCCGATCTGCGGACACAGATCATTGCCGATCTGCGCGATGACGCGCCTATCGCTCTCTTTGACATGCCTGTTCGGGATGACAGCCTACCCTACATCGCCCGCGTCGACGCTTGGCATGATGAGATTGCAGCGCTTTGGACCGCCACTATGGCGCAATATCCCGCCGCCCGGAAGGTCGCGCTGCTGGTCTGGGGTGACCCTTCGCTTTATGACAGCACCCTGCGCATCGCTGCCCGATTGGACCCAATGCCGGAGGTCCGTGTGGTGGCCGGGATCACATCGATACAGGCCCTGACAGCGGCTCATGCCATTCCGCTTAATACCCTGAACGCGCCTGTCACGATCTCGACCGGGCGGCGTCTGCGCGACCATGGCTGGCCTGACGGGTGCGAAACGCTGGTGGTGATGCTGGATGGCGATTGCACCTTCCAGACCCTCGACGGCGACGCCTATGATATCTGGTGGGGGGCCTACCTGGGCATGCCGGAACAGATCCTTGATCATGGGCGATTGGCCGATGCCTCGGATCGCATTGTGGAGCGCCGCGCCACGGCCCGCGCGGCCCACGGCTGGATCATGGATACCTATCTGCTGCGAAAACTGCCCGAAAAATAGGCGATCCGCACAGGAATAGAACGCAGGTCGGGGTCAGAGGCTGGCCGAACACGTTTCGCAATGGTCATATCGAAGGGTATGAACGACCACGAAACCGAATGACTGCCCACCTGCCCCTGACTGCTGCCACAACCTGCGCGCAACCACGCGCCATCGGGTCAGTGCGCCTATCGACCAAGCCGGTGGGAGGGCAAACGGTCATTGACGGACTGTACCAGAAAGGCGCGGCCAAGGTGGTCTTTCCGCGCGCCACCCGCGGTTTGACGGCGGTGCTGTTGAACACCTCCGGTGGTGTGACGGGCGGGGACAGGTTTGACTACGCAGCCACTGCCGGGGCGGGCACGCATCTTACGATGACCACGCAGGCCTGCGAACGCGCCTACCGCGCGCAACCGGGCGAGGTCGGGCGGGTCGAGACCCGCCTTACCGCCGAAGACGACGCAACGCTTTGGTGGTTGCCGCAGGAAACGCTTGTGTTCGACGGCTGCGCGATTACCCGGCGGCTGTCCTGCGACCTTGCCCCAACCGCCCGCGCGCTGATCGTGGAACCGATGTGCCTGGGCCGTATCGCCATGGGCGAAGACGCAGTGCAAGGCCATTTCGCGGACCGCATCTCGATCACCCGCGATGGCACGCCTCTGGTGCTGGATGCGTGGACCCTATCCGGGGATATGACCGCGCAGATGTCCCGGTCCGCCATCGGCGGTAACGCTACGGCGATGGTCAGCCTGACCTACATCGCGCCGGATGCCGAGGCGCACCTGGCCACTATTCGAGCCCATTTGCCCGACACCGGTGGGGCCAGCCTGCTGACCGACGACACGCTTGTTCTGCGCGCCCTCGCCCTCTCGGGTTATCACCTGCGCAAGGCGCTTCTGCCCATTCTGGACCACCTCACCGGTGGTCACCTGCCCATCTGCTGGAGACTGTAATCCAATGCAACTCACCCCCCGTGAAAAGGACAAGCTGCTGATTTCCATGGCTGCCGAAGTGGCGCGCAAGCGGCTGGCGCGCGGCGTCAAGCTGAACCACCCGGAGGCCATCGCGTTGATCACCGATGCGGTAGTGGAAGGTGCACGCGACGGGCGCAGTGTGGCCGACATGATGGAAGCCGGTGCACAGGTCATCACCCGCGACCAGTGCATGGACGGCGTGCCAGAGATGATCCACGACGTGCAGGTCGAAGCCACCTTTCCCGATGGCACCAAGCTGGTCACCGTCCATAATCCCATCCGCTGACAATCCCCAAAGGAAAATCCATGAAGACTCCGCTTGCCCCCCTCGCCGCCCTGCTGCCCATGGCCACACCGGCCTTGGCGCACTCAGGCGCTCACGCGCACCCGCATGGATCGGAGCCCTGGATCGTTGCCATGGGCCTCGCGCTGATCGTCGGGGCGGCATTGGCGGCATGGAGGCGCAAATGATCCCCGGCGAAATCATCACGGCAGACGGGAATATCGAACTGAACACCGGTGCACAGGCCATCACGCTGCATGTGGCCAACACCGGCGACCGTCCCGTGCAGGTCGGCAGCCACTACCATTTTGGCGAGGCCAACAGCGCGCTGGAGTTTGACCGCGAGGCCGCACGCGGTATGCGCCTGGATATCGCGGCGGGCACCGCAGTGCGGTTCGAGCCGGGACAGGCCCGTGACGTACAGTTGATCCCGATCGGCGGTGCGCGCAAGGTATACGGGTTTAACCAGCAGGTGATGGGCGACCTTTGAGCAGGGCAAACCCTTAGGGAGGAAAAGACGATGTGTGATGTATGTGTGATGAAAGCGGTGAAAGAGCGGATGCTCTCGCGCCGGGACTTTTTCAAGACCAGCGCCGCAGTGGGCGCGGCAGCGACAGTGGGCATGACCGCCGCACCAGCGGCCATGGCTGCGGGCCATGGCGGTGTGGTCGATATGTCCCACAAGCTAAGCCCGGACTTTCCCACCTTCTTCGGCGTGCCCGGCATTTCGATGGAGCAGCAATTCAACTTTGCAGAACACGGCTTCAACCTGATGAACCTGGCCATCAACGAACACACGGCGACCCATATAGACGCGCCGCTGCACTTTTCCGCAGATGGCACATCGGTGGACGAGATACCGGTGAGCGATCTGGTCATCCCACTCTGTGTCGTGGATATCGCGGCCAAAGCGGCAGAGGATGCCGATGCCCAGGTGACACCCGATGATCTGAAGGCATGGATAGCGGCCAATGGCGACATCCCGGACAAGGCATGCATCGCCATGCATTCAGGCTGGGCGGCCAAATCCGGTGATGCCACGGCCTATGTCGGAAACGACGCCGATGACGTCAAACATTTCCCCGGCTTCCATATCGAGGCCACGCAAATGCTGCTTGAGGAGACCACGGCTGTGGCCATGGCTGTGGACACCCTTTCGCTTGACCATGGGCCGTCTCCTGATTTTGCCACCCATTATGCGTGGTTGCCGTCAGGCCGTTACGGGATCGAGAACCTGGCCGGTCTGGACAACGTGCCCGCTGCCGGAGCGACGCTTGTGGTGGGTGCGCCCAATCACGTGGGTGGCACAGGTGGTCCCGCCCGCATCTTTGCGATGGTCTGATGGCAACCCTGCCACTCATATCGGACGAGGAGGCCAGCGCCGAGGTGCTGGCCGTTTTCGACGACATTCGTGCAACCCGTGGCACGGATTACATCAATAACTTCTGGCGGGCGTTGGCCAATGATCCGGCGCTGCTGGCGTCCACTTGGGCGCGGTTGAAAGAGGTGATGGGTCCGGGCGAGCTGGATCCGCTGGTCAAGGAGATGCTGTATATCGCCGTGTCCGTGGCGAACGGGTGTGAATATTGCATCCACTCCCACACGGCTGCGGCCAATGGAAAGGGGATGACGCTGGCGCAGCACGGCGAGTTGCTGAGCGTGATCGGCATGGCGATGCAGACCAACGGGCTGGTGACAGCGATGCAGGTGCCGGTGGATGAGGTTTTCCAAGTATGATCTGTCACACACCGAACAGAGGATCACGCCCGGCCCGAGGGTGGGCGTATCACGCCCGCCCTGGGGGGCGGGTCGGGCGTGATCCGGTCCGCTGCGCGGCCCGGGCGTCTGCATTGCTTGCCATTCCTTTGATCGCTGCATGCACTCCAAGCACAACTGTTCAAGGCCCGTCAGGCATGGCCTTGCTCGAAGTGCGGCGCGGCACTTGCTTTGTTGGATGCAATGTACGCGCGCAACTGCCCGACGGCACAAAGTGCGGCGGTTATACAATTGCAATGGAGTATGGGCGCTCATTGTTGGCCGATATCTATTGTCCGGGCAAGCCAACAGCCACACTGCTTGTTGAAGACGTCAAACGAGACGGCGTCTCTATCGGAACGCTAACACCTGACACATCCCTTTTTGCGAGCGAGCCAGTCGACATAGACGCGATCATCGCAAAACATGTCCCAAGCTCGGAGACCTGACATGCCCACATCCATCTCCCGCCGCGACTACGCCGCCATGTTCGGCCCCACCACGGGCGACAAGGTGCGGCTTGCCGACACGGACCTGATCATTGAGGTTGAGCGTGACCTGACCGCCGAGGCAGCGGGCCAAGCCTCCACCGGCGGCAGCGGTGACAACGCCATGCTCTATGGCGAAGAGGTCAAGTTCGGCGGTGGCAAGGTCATCCGTGACGGGATGGGGCAGTCTCAAGTCACACGGGCGGACGGCGCTGTCGATACCGTCATCACCAACGCGCTGATCGTGGACTGGACGGGTATCTACAAAGCGGATGTGGGCTTGAAAGACGGGCGCATCGCTGCCGTGGGCAAGGCGGGCAATCCCGACACGCAGCCGGGCGTCAACATCATTATCGGGCCGGGAACCGAAGCCATCGCGGGCGAGGGCAAGATCCTGACGGCCGGGGGCTTTGACAGCCACATCCACTTCATTTGCCCGCAGCAGATCGAGGATGCGCTGCATTCCGGCCTCACCACCATGCTAGGCGGCGGCACCGGCCCAGCGCACGGTACACTCGCGACGACAGTGACCCCCGGGCCTTGGCACTTGGGCCGTATGTTGCAGGCCGCTGATGCCTTCCCCATGAACCTCGCATTTGCGGGCAAAGGCAACGCCTCCCTCCCCGCCGCCTTGGAAGAACAGGTCAAGGCAGGCGCCTGTGCGATGAAACTACACGAGGATTGGGGCACCACCCCTGGCGCCATCGACTGCTGCCTGTCAGTCGCAGACGACATGGACGTACAGGTGATGATCCATACCGATACATTGAACGAAAGCGGCTTTGTCGAAAACACCGTCGCCGCCATGAAAGGCCGCACCATCCACGCCTTCCACACCGAGGGCGCAGGTGGCGGGCACGCGCCGGACATTATCAAAATCTGCGGGGAGGAACACGTCCTCCCCTCCTCCACCAACCCAACGCGCCCATTCACCGTGAACACGCTCGAAGAGCATCTAGACATGCTCATGGTCTGCCATCACCTCGACAAATCCATCCCAGAGGATGTAGCCTTTGCCGAAAGCCGCATCCGGCGCGAGACCATCGCCGCCGAAGACATTCTGCACGACATGGGCGCGTTCTCGATCATCGCATCCGACAGTCAAGCCATGGGCCGCGTGGGCGAGGTGCTGATCCGCACCTGGCAAACGGCTGACAAGATGAAGAAACAGCGCGGGCCGCTGCCCGAAGAAACCGGCGACAACGACAATATGCGCGTGCGCCGCTACATCGCCAAATACACGATCAACCCGGCGATTGCGCACGGGATCAGCCACGAGATCGGGTCGATCGAAGTCGGCAAACGCGCGGACCTGTGCCTGTGGAACACCGCGTTCTTCGGGGTGAAGCCCGAGATGGTGCTGCTGGGCGGCACCATCGCATGCGCCCAGATGGGGGATCCGAACGCATCCATCCCGACGCCGCAGCCGGTCTATACCCGTCCCATGTTCGGGGCCTATGGCCGGTCGGTCGAACGCTCCGCCGTTACGTTCGTGTCCGCCGCCGCGCAAGCCGAAGGGATTGGCGCTTCGCTGGGTTTGGCGAAGGACACGGTTGCGGTCCAGAACACCCGGAACATCGGTAAGAAGGACCTCAAGCTGAACGATGCGACACCGCATGTCGAGGTACATCCTGAGACTTACGAGGTGCGGGCGGATGGCGAATTGCTAACCTGTCAACCGGCAGAAGTTTTGCCGATGGCGCAGCGGTATTTCTTGTTTTGAGGCGAACCAGCCCTTATCCGTCACGCCCGCCCATGGGGGCAGCCCCCGACCGCCCCCATGGGCGGGAGCTACTCTGCTACCCGCGGCCGGGGGCTACCCTCGCCACGCTGAAGAAATCTGAAATCATGCGCCTCACGAAATGCGGCTATGCGTGCGCGCATCTGACCGCGCAGCAAAACATCGCCTACATGCCAGAAGGAGAAACAAAACAGGTGCCCCATGACCCTCTTTCAGCGACTCGCCGCATTCCTAAGTTCCATCAGCCTGCCGCACGGCGCGCTGGCGCAAACACAGGCGGTCTACGCCCTGACGGATGCGGAACTGAAAGCCCGTGGAATAAAGCGACGCGATGCGGCGCATCAGATCATGATCAACGGGGATTGGTCGTAAGCACGGGGGCCACCCCATGCTGACAGCCCAACACTACCACAGTCACACTCACGGTCAGGTGAGCGACCACGTGTCGCTCACCTACGAAGACCGCTTTCTGCGGCGCAAAGTCCTGACACTTGCCTCCGGTGCTCAGCTCTTGGTTGACCTGCCCCAGACCACATCGCTCGACCATGGCGGTGCGCTCATCGCCACGGACAAATCCGAGATCATGATCGAGGCCGCCCCTGAGCCTCTTCTGGAAGTCACCGGCGAAAGCCTGCACCGTATCGCGTGGCACATCGGCAATCGCCACACCCCTTGCCAGATCGAAGCGGATCGCCTGCTGATCCGGCGCGATCACGTCATGGCCGACATGTTGGCCAAGATCGGGGCAACCACACGCGAAGTGGTGGAACCGTTCACCCCCGAGGGCGGTGCCTATGGCCACGGGCGCACCCACGGGCACGATCATTCACACAGCCATACATGAGCCACGCGCTGACACTCATGCAATGGCTGTCGCCCGCCTTCCCGGTGGGCGCATTTGCTTATTCGCATGGGTTGGAACAGGTCATCGCGGATGAGACGGTCACGGACGCCGAAACACTGCAAGACTGGCTGGAGGCGCTGCTCACCCATGGCTCTGGCCGTGCGGATGCGATCCTGCTGTCCGCAGCTTATGACGCGGACACACCGGCACATGTCGATGCAACGGCCCGCGCTTTTGCCGCCAGTGCAGAACGGCTCAAGGAAACCGACCTGCAGGGCGCGGCTTTCTGTGACACCGCCCGCACCGTCTGGGGGATCAAGATCACGGGCCTCACTTATCCCGTTGCCGTCGGCACTGCCGCCCACGCCATGGACATCCCGCTGGCCGATGCCCTGCCGCTTTATCTGCACGCCTTCGCATCGAACCTCGTTTCGGTCACCCAACGCGCCCTGCCCCTCGGCCAAACTGACGGCCAGCGGGTGCTGGCAGCCCTTGCCCCCACCATCGCTGCCACCGCAAGAGACGCGCAAGTGACGCCGCTTGACGCGATCTCCTCCACCAGCTTCGCCGCCGACATCGCGGCCATGCGCCACGAAACCCTCCAGCCTCGGATCTTTCGCACATGACACAACTCAACGGCCCCCTTCGCATTGGCATCGGCGGTCCCGTGGGCGCGGGCAAGACAACGCTGACCGCCGCCCTTGCCGCCGCCCTCAAGGACCAGCATTCCATTGGTGTGATCACCAATGACATCTACACACAGGAAGATGCCGAGGAACTGATGCGTCGCCAAATCCTGCCACAAGACCGGATCATCGGCGTTGAGACCGGAGGCTGTCCGCACACGGCCATCCGCGAGGATGCATCGATCAACCTTGCCGCCGTGGCGGAGATGCGGGACCGGCACTCGGACGTCGAAGCGATCCTGATCGAAAGCGGTGGCGACAACCTCTCGGCCACCTTCTCGCCAGAGCTGGCCGACATCACGCTCTATGTCATCGACACTGCAGCGGGCGAGGAAATCCCACGCAAAGGCGGGCCTGCGATCACCAAATCCGACCTGTTGATCATCAACAAGACGGATCTTGCACCCCATGTGGGGGCCTCGCTTGAGGTTATGGAACGGGACGCAAAGCGGATGCGGGGCACGCGGCCTTTCGTCTTTGCCGCCCTACGCCATGGCAAGGGGGTGGAGGATATCATCACGCATATTCGCGCCCTGTCAGGCTTGGGGCTGACGCCAGCGTAACGTGCACTGTTTCGGCGCGGGACATGCTGACAATGCCCAACCGCTCACCTGAGTGAGCCGTAGAAGGCACTGACGCTTCGAGGCGATCAGTGCCTTCGGGTGTCAGGACAGCTTCGACAGTTTGTCCTGCAACTCGGCCAGTTGTTTCTTGATGGCGTCAAGGTCTTCGCCACCATCCTTGTCCTCGGCTTCAGGTGCAGGTCCGGACGCGCCCCAGCCAGTGCCCAACCCACCTGTCATGGCCTTCATGAATGCCTCCTGCTGCGCCTGCATCAAATCGAAGCCAGGCATCTTGGCCATGGGGTTCATGGCATTCATGTTTTCCATGACCTTGCTTTGCCCATCGCGCAGCATTTCAAACGAGGCTTGCAGGAACTGCGGCACCACGGACGCCCCACCGCCCATGTAGCTGCGCACCAGGTCGTTCAACACATCCACCGGCAGAACGCTCTCGCCCCGGCTCTCGTGTTCGGCGATGATCTGCAGCAAGTATTGGCGGGTCAGGTCATCCCCGGTCTTGAGGTCCACAATCTGCACCTCGCGTCCGTCGCGGATGAATCCCGAGATATCCTCGAGCGTCACGTAGTCGCTTGTTTCAGTGTTGTAGAGCCGCCGACTGGCATAGCGCTTGATCAACAGTGGTGCTGGTTTGTCTGTCACGTGCCTGTTCTCCCCGGTGCCGCGTGCTGCAACGCAGCTTAGGCGCGGCATCGGAAAAAAGAAAGGGTGTGTGCACCTGCGGCAATTCAGGCAGTGAAAAGCCCCTAAACATACGGATCCGTACTTTCAGTCAGATACACAGCAAGGGCCTTCTCAACCGGGGTCGCCTGAAACTCCGGCAACGCAGCATGCAGCTTGGACCCATCGATCGCATGCGGCCTGCGCCACAGGTATCTCATTTCGAACACTTCCCGCATCAACGGAGACCAGAGGCCCATCACCCAAACCCCGATCCACGGCAATCGAGACACGCGCATCGGTTTGCACATAATTCTTTCAACATGCGCGATCAGCGCATCGCCCGTCAGCGCGTATCCTTCAAAGGAGAATTCCTCGAACGGGCTGAACTGATCCCGTTTCTCCGCAAGGCCCACCATGGCCCGCGCCATGTCCGGCAAAAACGCCCAGGCATGTACGCAGTCCCGCGGGCCGGGATAGGTCAGCTTGCCCTGCGACGCCTTGGGCGCAATGTAGCTTTCGAACCAATTCCCCGACTGCTGGGTATCGATGAAATCGCCGCCGCGCAGCACGATGGTCCGGACCCCACTGTCACGATAGGTCTGCTCCATACGAATGCGAATCCCGCCCTTTCGCGTATTTGCGATCCACGGCGTGTCCTCCCGCAGCACAGGCGGCAAGAGACGTCCGTAGTTATAAATGTTGCCCGGGATCATCACGGTCGCCCCAACAGCACGGGCCGCCGCAATCACCGCATCGGTCAGCTTAGGAATGGTCCGCATCCATTGATCATAGGGCGGGTTCACCGCGTTCACGATCACATCCTGCCCCACGCAGGCCTCCTGCAGTGCCTGTGCGTCCGTCGCGTCCACCTCAACACAATCCGCGCCGCTGAGACCGCGACCGGCCCGTGTTACTGTCCACCCCGCCTCTGCAAAGGCCTGCGCAGCCGCGCGCCCGAACCGACCCTTTGCACCCAAAATAATGACTGATGCCATGTGTTCGTCCTCTCGATTTCTGAACTGGACCCTATCTAGAGGAACGAAATTCGAATATGATCCACGTCAATTCAAAACAAACCATCCATAAATGAATAGATGACCCAACCAGACTGGTCCCAGATCCAATCCTTCGCCGCGGTCGCTGAACATGGCTCACTCTCCGCCGCAGCAAGGGCACAGAACAGCAGCCAACCCACGCTCAGCCGCCACATCGCCCAGCTCGAAGCGACCTTGGGCACCCGCCTTTTCGATCGCTCAAGCGGCGGTATGGTCCTGACGGATGAGGGCACCGACCTGCTGGCACATGCCACAACGATGGCCGATGCCGCCGCCCGCTTTGGGACGGATCGCGATGGACATGGAAAAGAGATTGCAGGCACCGTCCGACTGACGGCCAGCCATGTTGTCGCCAACTTCATCCTTCCCCCGATCCTGTGCGAATTGCACGCCACCTATCCTGGGATCGAGATCGAGGTGATTGCGTCCGATACAACCGAGAACCTGCTGCGACGCGAGGCGGATATCGCATTGCGCATGTACCGCCCCACCCAGCCCGACGTGATCGCCAAACACATCGCGGACCTGCCGCTTGGCGCATATGCCGCCCCCAGCTACATCGAAAGACACGGCGCGCCAGACACGCTCGACGACCTGATGCACCACAGCATGATCGGCTATGACCGCAGCTCCCTGATCATCGATGGCTTTGCCCAGCGTGGGTTCAAGGTAGGCCGCGACTTCTTTGCCTTCCGCAGCGATGACCAGGTCCTGTGCTGGCACATGGTGGTGGCCGGATACGGCATTGGGTTTGGTCAACGCCGCGTGGGCGACGCGGATCCACGCGTGGTTCGAGTATCAAAGGATATGGATGTGGGCAGCATGCCGCTCTGGCTCACAGCCCACCCGGACCTGCGGCGCATCCCGCGTGTGCGGCGGGTCTATGATTGGCTGGCGCGCGTATTGCCCACCTGATCCAGATGGGCGCACACCACGTTCAGGACGGGGTGAAAGAGCGGATGGAACACGTCCAGCGCATCGCCCATCCGCACCCAGATCACGTCAAAGACATGGCGGCGTTCCTCGTCACTGCCCGTGGGCGCGTGCCTCCACGTAGGGGGCAACCCGGGCGGCGCATCGGCAACAAAGACATGCCAGATCGAGGTAGGGTCGGGACAGATCCATTGACCCAGCGCAAGCAAGGGCTCCGACAGCACCACCCCCACCTCTTCGAACACCTCACGCCGCGCCGTCTCCTCCGGAGACTCGCCAAGCTCACGCGTGCCCTTGGGCAATTGTACCCCCGCCTGCGGATGGCGAAATGCAAGCACGGTAAATTCGCGCACAATCGCAACAACCGATTTTTCAACTGTGCAGGGGACGGTCATCGCAGCAGCATGGCACGGGCCAGGGCAAAGAAAAAGGCGGGCCACTTGGGGCCCGCCATAGTCACCGCGCCTTTCAGGGAGGAAAGTTGGCGCGATATATCGTGTGCGACTTACTTCGCAGCAGCAGCTTTCTTGGCAGCGGCGGTCATGTCACCGGTCGCTTTTTTCACTACGGCTTGCGCGTCTTCGCTGATGTCTTTGCCTGCGGCCATCATCAGTTCAACCGTGTCCATTTGGACTTTCTTGGCAACCTCAGCGAAAGCGGCCATGTGCTCGGCTGTCACTTCAGCGTAGGACGACGCGAAGTCGGTCATCGCTTTGGCGTAGTCGGCAGGCTCTGCTTTGGCTTTGGACATGTCGCCCAGTTTCGCCAGAGTTTCTTTGGTCCACTTCGAGGATATTTCGGTGGATTTTTCGGCCGCGTCGATGGCGACGTGGCTCAGTTTTTCGTTCAGCGTGGTCGCTGTTTTGAATGCGTCTTCCATTGCCGCTGTGTCGACGGGGAATGCACCCATCATGTCTTTGAACATCGCGGTCATGTCTTGTGCTTGCTTGGCCATTGTCTTCAATCCTTGTGAGCGCTGCGGGCCCATCCCCACGTTTCTGCGTCTGCACAAGATATACATGCTGCAGTGCAGCAAATCAACCCTTTTGCTGCACTGCAGCAAAAATAGCTTTCCGTTGCGGAAAGGACGTGGGAAATCAGGGTCTTGCTTTGACAGTCACATAGGATCCGGGGGCATCTTCCAGCACGGGATGGGCAGAATCACCCGGCTTACGTGCATTCACCATCGCCCCACCCCGCTTTTTCAGCCAGGCGCCCCAACGCGGCCACCACGACCCTTCGTGGAAATCCGCAGCCTTCAACCACGCCTCGTGATCCAGGCTCATATCTTCATTGGTGTAGTGCCCGTACTTGTTCTTGCTGGGCGGGTTCACGATCCCCGCGATGTGACCCGATTGGGTCATTATGAACGTCTTGTCCTTGGACCCCATCTGCTGCACGCCGCGATAGCTGTCTTTCCAGGGTGCGATGTGATCCGTCTCGCACGCGATGGCGCAAAGCGGCACATCAACATCGCCCAGTTCAAGGTGATGCCCCATCAGGTCGAACCCGCCCTCAGCCAGCTCATTGCGCTGACATAGACCGCGCAAATACTGCATGGCCATCTTGGCTGGCAGGTTGGCCCCGTCCCCGTTCCAATAGAGCAGATCAAATGCAGGTGGCGTTTGGCCCATCATGTAGCTCTTGATCGCGGGCGTATAGACGAGGTCGGTGGACCGCAGGAAAGTGAATGTTCGCGCCATGATGACCGAGGGCAAAATACCCTTGTCCTTTGTCTCCGCTTCGATCCCGTCAATAAAGTCATCGGTCAGGAACGGCGTGAACTCTCCCTGATCACCGAAATCAGTCAGCGCAGTAAAGAACGTGGCGGACTTGATCGACTTGTCCTTGCGCTGTTTCAGCAGGCTGAGGGTCAGGGACAGTGTGGTGCCAGCGATGCAATAGCCAATGGCATTGACCTGCTTCTGGCCGGTGATGCCCTTGGCCTCGCGGATCGCGGCCAGATATCCGTCCTCGATGTAGTCTTCCATCCCGACCCCGGCATAGGTCGCGTCGGGGTTCACCCAGGACACGACAAACAGCGTGTGCCCCTGTTCGACAATCCACTTCACCAGCGAATTCTGCTGTTTGAGGTCCAGGATGTAGAACTTGTTGATCCATGGCGGGAACAGCACCACCGGTGTCTTGTGCACCTTCTCGGTGGTGGGCGTGTACTGGATCAGCTCCATCATCCGGTTGCGGTAGATGACCTTGCCGGGCGTGGTGGCGATGTTGCCGCCCAGCTCGAACGCCTTGTCGTCAGCCAATTTCACGATCAGTTCGCCGTTATTGGCCTCCAGATCGGAAATCAGGTTCTCAAGCCCGTCGATCAGGCTTTGACCCTCGGTGGCCACTGCCTTTTCCAGCGCATCCGGGTTGGTCGCCAGAAAATTCGTGGGCGCCATCATGTCAACGATCTGACGCGAGAAATAGGCGAGGCGCTGCTTCTCCTTCGGATCGAGGTCCGACACGCCCTCGACCGCTTGGGTAACGGCGTCTGCGTTGATCAGGTATTGCTGCTTGACGTAGTTGAAGTAGGGATGCGTGTCCCACAGCGGATTGGCAAAGCGGCGATCCTTGGGGCCGGGATCGACCGGGGCTTGCAACTTGCCCGATGCCAGCGCTTGCTGCGCCTCGACAAAATGGGTCACGGATTTCGACCAGAACTGCAACTGGTGCTCCAGCACCTTGGCTGGATCGCGGAAGGCTTCGTGCCAGTACGCGGTGGCCGCCTTTGTGAACAGCTCCTGATTCGGCCCGTCGAGTGCAGCATTATGCGTGCTGCGGTGCGTCAAAACCTGGGTGAGTCGTTGCGTCAACTCCTCAACCTTACGGAGATTACTATTCAATTTATCGAGGTTTTCCCCCGAGACAGCACCACCGGTTGTGTCGTTGGTTGTCATGTTAAGGTCTTCCCCGTAGTGTTCGCACGTGCAGCAATGTTTGCACGCGGCAGTCGCCGCTTATCTATGGTCGCATGTTTCAGGGGGCAAAGCGACAAACCGTCCGACGCGGGATCGTGCGTACCCGCCCCAAAGTGAAGGAAAGCGCCATGCGCTACATGATCAGCTACGACTTCATGGAAACCATGCGGAACACGAACCAGTGGCTGGGCGCCACGGCCCGTGCAATTGGTGCCTACCCCGCCTTTGCCGCCCTGCCCAACCCGGCGCTGCAAATGATGTCTGCCTGGGGTGAGGTGACGGAACGTACTTTTGAACGAATGGTCGCCAAACCCGACTGGGGCATTCGCACCTTCACATGCGAAGATGGCCGCGATCACCTTGTGAGTATCGACAAGGTGGTTGAAAAGCCCTTTGGCGATCTGATCCACTTCAACGTGTCCGGTCGCGAGACCCAGCCGCGGAAGATCCTGCTCGTGGCCCCCATGTCAGGCCACTACGCCACGCTGCTGCGCTCGACCGTCAAATCGCTGCTGGTCAATTGCGAGGTGTATATCACCGACTGGCACAACGCCCGCGACATCCCGGTCAGCGCCGGCAAGTTCGATGTCGAGGATTATACGCTCTACCTTGTCGACTTCATGCGCGAACTTGGCCCCGACACGCACGTGATCGCCGTCTGCCAGCCCGCACCGCTGACGCTCGCCGCCACCGCTTACCTGGCCGAGGAAGACCCAAAGGCGCAACCGCGTTCCCTGACCCTAATCGGCGGTCCCATCGACCCCGACGCCACGCCGACGGAGGTGACCGACTTTGGCCGCCGCGTCACCATGGGCCAGCTTGAGGAAACGATGATCCAGCGCGTGGGCTTCAAATACCCGGGCGTCGGACGAATGGTCTATCCGGGCCTTCTACAGCTGGCCTCGTTCATGTCGATGAACGCCGAAAAACACTCCAAAGCCTTTACAGACCAAATCGGGCGCGCCGCGCGGGGCGAAACAAGCGACCACGACAAGCACAATCGCTTCTACGACGAATACCTTGCCGTGATGGACATGACGGCCGAGTTCTACCTGTCCACCGTCAACCGCATCTTCAAACGCTGCGAGATTGCCAAGAACATCTTTTCCGTAAACGGCAAGCAGATCGACATCGGCAAGATCACAACTGTCGCGGTCAAAACCGTCGAAGGCGCGAACGACGACATCTCGGCCCCCGGCCAATGCGTTGCCGCGCTCGACCTTTGCACGGGCCTGCCGGACGAGAAGAAGGCGAGCCATGTGGAACCCGGCGCAGGCCACTACGGCATCTTCGCGGGTAAAAGCTGGCGCAACAACATCCGCCCCCTTGTGCTTGAGTTCATCGACGCGAACTCCCCCAAGACACCTCCGAAGAAGGCGGCCAACAAAAACAAAGCAGCGTAAGCCATGGCAGGCGCGGATATTCCCTTCGCCTGTGACTGTGGGACATTGCGGGGCACTCTTCTGGGCGTGTCCCCCACAAACGGCACCCGCGTCGAATGCTATTGCCACGATTGCCGTGCGACCGAACTTTATGCCGGTCAGCCCGACCCGGCACCGGGCGGTGTACAACTGTATCAAACCGTGCCGGACCGTGTGCGGTTCGACGCGGGCAAAGACCAGCTCGCCGTCTTCTCCCTCTCTGACAAGGGGCTCCTGCAGTGGCAAGCCCGCTGCTGCGGCGCCATCCTGTTCAAAACGATGCGCACCCCCAAGATGCCCTTTGCCTCGTTCCGCACAGATCGGCTTGAGGATGACAGCGCACTTGGGCCAGTCGTGGCCCGGGCATTTGTCCGCAAACCAAACGGCAAACGCGGGAATGAAGGTGGTCTGAAATTCATGTTCGGTTTCGCCAAACGTGCGCTATCGCGGCGGATCACGGGCCTATGGAAACAGACACCGTTTTTTAATGCAGACGGAACGCCCGTCCGGAACATCCACGTGGTGTCGGATAAGGAACGTGCCGGACTTTATCCCAACCGGGGTTAACTCTTTCTAGAAACCCCTCATGCGTGGCCATGATTGGTGCACCGCAGACATGAATTTGAGGTTCTGCTTGTCGCCTCCGCGGCGGCTCCCCTTGTCGGATAACAGCCTAAAACCACAATTCAATCACTGAACCACATTGTGGTAAGCAGGCGCCAAACTGCCCGTCAAACTCTTCTGCTGTCGAAGAGTAAGGGGGCGGCCAAACATCCACTGACGTTAAGCTGTGTTACGGGTCAACGGGTCACGCCGGACTGCTCGACGCAAAAGGCACACCACGATAGGCGCAGCGGCCGGCCACCCATGTCCCCTGCACGGCCGGAACAGACGCTTCCGGCCAGTCGACCAGAACAAGGTCGGCACGCTTGCCGATTGCGATCTCGCCGCGGTCGTTCAACTTCATCGCTCGTGCCGGACCGGTTGAGATCAACGACCAAAGCGCGTGGCGATCCGCACGGCGCTCTTCATCAAGCTTTGCAATGGCGGCCAGCATGGCAGGGTAAAAGTAATCCGAGGCCAGTGCATCACACAGACCCGCCTCGACCATATCGCCGGCACTGAGAGAGCCGATATGGCTGCCGCCCCGCGCCGCGTTGGGTGCGCCAAAGATGATCGGGTCGCCGCCTGCGCGTGCGGCTTCTGCGGCTTCCAACACCATCGGAAATTCGGCCACATCGGCGCCAAGTGTCCGGAAATAAGCACGGGTTTCGTCGCGCGTGTCGTCATGGCTCAGCATCGGTGCGCCCACCGCGCGGCCCATCTCGGCCACCTTGGCGATCATATCGGGAACCGCGCTGCGCCGGGTCCAAACCTCGCCCAGAAGCGCGATGTAGTCGTCCTCGCCCAACCCTGCACGACGGGCCTTTGCAACGGTGCGCACCTTCATGCGGTCATCATCCAACGCGGCAACCGAGAATTCGGGGGACAGTTCGAACGCCCGTTCCTGGATCGGGACATCATAGCCGCGCATCACCATTGATGTGTGATCGTTGAAGGCGATCGATGGCAACAGCGGTCCCGCAAGTGCCCATTCGATCACGTCCAGCGCCTCGAACGCAAAGGTTTCCCACCGCAACTGCACCCGGTTTTCCACCGTCAGCCGGGGGGCCAGATCGCGCATGGCTTGCATCAGATCGCGTCCACGATGCACATCGCGCAGGCCGGGTTCCCACCCAAGGGTGATTGCGTGGTAAGCCGTCGCGATGCCATTCGTGGCCAGCTGCCGGTCGGTATCAATCACCGCGGTTGCGGTCGGAAAGTACACACCCGGGCGCGGCATCAACTGCCGCTCGAACGCATCGCCATGCACGTCGATCAAGGCAGGCGCAAGGATCAGGCTGCGCGCATCAATCACCGCGCCTTGCGCGGGGCCGCCGATCTCGGCAATCCGCCCTTCGTCGATTGTTACACTGGTTTCCGCGATACCATCCGGCAGATAGACCTGCGCGCCTTCAAAGGTGATCATCTACAGCCGTTCCATAGTCAGGTGCCAATGGTATGAACCCAGTTTCTCGGGCTCGCGGTCTTCCAGCTTGCGGCACGCAAGGCCCAAGAACAAGCTCTCCCGCCCCTCCTGTCCCCGCCCTGCTTGGCGCGGCCGCCGGATTATTGAGCATATGAGGTGTGCCGGACGCAGTACGCGTCCAGACAAATTAGGTTCTGCACAAAATGCACGCAGAATTTGGCCGATACTGCACCGTCTTGAATACAACCAGTTGGAGAAAAAATCGGCCTCCGATACTGTCGCTCTATTGTTCAAAAACTTTCACAGTTTGATGCGAACACAACACCCAAGAGTCTTCCTAAAGGGGAATCGATATGAGCCGCCACTATCGTAACTTTGAATTCGGATCCTGGAGAGATGATGTCCTGACAGGCACCGATGGACGAGACTACATCTTCGCATTTGGCGGAAGCGATACCATCACGTCGGGCGCTGGAAACGACCGGATCTTTGCCGGTTTCGGAAATGATGTCATTGACGGCGGCGCCGGAAACGATCGGATCTTTGGTGGCCTTGGGTTTGATACGGCACAGTATGCCGGATCAATCGACGACTACTCCATCAACGTACGCAGTTGGTGGGGCCCAACCACCGTAACCTCCATCAACCCGAGTGTTGAGGATGCGGGCCGCGACACGCTTTACAGTGTCGAGGCCCTCTATTTTGCGGCAGACGACTATACCCTTTTCCTGAACGGCGAGAACAACGCCGTTCTTGCAGGCGACGACGAAGTTGCGACTTTGGAAAACACGACCTTGACCATCACGGCCAACGCGCTCTTGGACAACGATCGCGAGTTCGACGGCGATATGATCGAGATCACCTCCGTTTCGGCCGTCAGCGCAGCCGGTGCGCAGGTCACGTTCAACGATGGCGAAATCAGCTATGATCCGGGCACAGTCTTTGACTATTTGGGCGCAGGTGAAACGGCCACGGACACGTTTACTTATGTCGTCGATGATGGAAATGGCGGAACGGACATGGCCACCGTCACAGTTACAATCACCGGCGAAAATGATCCGGTCATCGCAGGTGATGACACAGCAACCGTCAGCGAAAGCGGCGTCCTGACCATAACGACGGCTGCCTTGCTAGCCAATGATACGGACGCGGACGGTGATGCGCTTGAAATTACGGCTGTTTCGGAAACCAGCGCCTCCGGCGCCACGGTCAGCCTCGTTGACGGCGAGGTGACGTATGATCCGGGTTCGGTGTTTGACAGCCTCGGTGCCGGAGAAACCGCAACCGACACATTCACCTACATGGTCACTGATGGCAACGGCAGCACAGTAACGGCGACAGTCACCGTCACCATCGAAGGTGAAGGCGAAGCGCCAAACCTGCTGGCCGTCGACCAGATCTGCTTGATCGAAGGCAACAGCACGTTCCAAGCCGTCATAAGCGCGGACGATCCCGACGGCGACACGCTGAGTTTTTCGCTGTCAGGCGACGATGCCGAGTTGTTCACAATCGATGCAGAGACCGGAGCCATCAGCTTTGTCGCACCGCCAGAGGTGGACAATCCGCTCGACGCAGGCGGGGACAACATCTACGACCTTGATCTGACAGTGTCCGATGGCACCGAAACCACCACCCGCAGCGTCGCAGTGCAAGTCATCCCCGCCCCTCAAACGGGCGGCAGTGGAACCAGCACGATTGCATTTGACATGGTCGGCAGCGCATCGCTGGGCCTGCTCGATTTCGTCAGCTCCGCGCCGACTTTCACTAGCGCCGGAGACGGGTTTGGCTTCTTTGAAGCAGGGTCAGGCTCTGTACCTTTCAGCCTTGTTGATGACAGCGCCGGCAGCTTCCCAAGCGACAGCCTCGGCATCATCGACAGCAACAGCAACACCGATGTCTTCTTTGGCGCCACCGATACGCAAAACAACGACAATGATGGGGATGTCACAGCCACATGGTCGTTCAACATCGCCGGCGAAAGCGATCTCAGCCTGAGTGTCGACGCGGGCGCCATGGGCGACTTCGAAAGCTCCGACAGCTTTGTCATCAGCTACAACATCGATGGCGGCGCAGATGTCGTGCTGTTCGAATTCGTCGCGGATGAGGATGCTACGCTGGATTACACGCTAGCGAACGGCAACGTCGAAACGCTGGATGACCCGCTGACCGTGGCCGGAACGGGTGAGGTACTGTCCAATGTTCTGCAAACGCTCAGCGCCGATCTGGCCGGCACAGGGTCCGTTCTCAACGTCACTCTGACGGCCAACACGGATGGCGGATCAGAAGCGTTTGCCATCCAGAACCTCGTGATCGAAGCGGCGACACCCGCTGGCCCCCAAGTGGTTGCGTCGACCCTGACGGGTGGTGCGGATGTGAACCTGATTTCCTTCACAAACAACGCGCCAGACTTTTCCAGCGCCGGGGACGGATTCGGGATCTTCCAGGTGGGCACAAGCGGGTCCATACCGTTCAGCCTTGTGGATGACAGCGCCGGAAGCTTCCCAAGCGACAGCCTCGGCATCATCGACAGCAGCACCAACACCGACCCGTTCTTTGGCGCAACAGATACGGTCAACAGCGACACATCCGGTCCGGTGTCCGCCACATGGGCCTTTGACATTTCCGGCTTCAGCGACCTGATGCTGTCGATTGACGCGGGCGCCATGGGCGATTTCGAAAGCTCCGACAGCTTCACCTTCACCTACAATATCGACGGCGGCACCGAGATGTCTCTGTTCGACTTCGTCGCCGACGAAGCAGCGTCACTCGACTACACCCTCGCGGGCGGAAGCGTCGAAACGCTAAGCGACCCTCTGACCCTTGCCGGATCGGGCGAGGTTCTGTCCAACATGTTGCAAACCCTGACCGGATCGATCGAAGGCACCGGGTCCACCCTGAACCTGACCTTCACCGCCGAAACCGACGGCGGGTCCGAGGCGTTTGCCTTTCAAAACCTCGTCATCGAGGGGACCGGCGGAACAGGAGAGCCCGAAGCCCCCACCTATTCCATTGCCGCGCTGAGCGGCGACGTGTTTGAAGGCGACGACGGCGTGACCGAAGTCAGCTTTGAAATCACACGCGACGGCGACGTGTCCGAGGCAGGCAGCGTTGAGTTCACCATCGGCGGCGATGTCGATGCAGAGGATTTTGGCGGCACCCTCCCGACCGGCACCGTGGAGTTTGCGGAAGGCCAAACCTGCGCCACGGTCACATTTGAAGTGACGGGCGACACGGTGATCGAAGACGATGAAACCTTCACCGTGACCCTCACCAACCCAGTGGGCGGTGACATCGTGATCCCAACGGCGTCGGTCGAAGTGTTGGACGATGACGACCGGGTGCTGATTTCCGACATTCAGGGTGAAGGCGCTGAAAGCGAATTGGTGGATCAGGTCGTCACGGTCGAAGCGATCGTCACCTACGTGACCGAGAACGGGTACTTCCTGCAGGAAGAGGACGCTGATGATGACGGCAACGCCCTGACCTCGGAGGGGATATTCGTTTTCACCGGGGGAGAGAACCAACCGGCTGTTGGCGATCTGGTCGTGACACGCGGCGTGGTTGACGAATTCTTTGGCCAGACACAACTGTCCCAGGATCGGATACAAGTCGTGTCATCGGGCAATGCGCTTCCAACCGCAGCCACCGTCTTGCTCAGCGGTGCCGCGCAGAACTTTGAGGCCATCGAAGGCATGCGCTTTACACTCGACAGCGGTGTCGAAGGCGAAAACATCACGGTGATCGAGAACTTCAACCTTGACCGCTTTGGTGAAATCACCGTCTCGGCGGGCATACAGACCCAACCAACCCAGATTTTCGATGCGCAAACCGAAGCGGCAGACGTTGCGGCCCTGGCTGAAGAGAATGCTAATAACCGGCTGCTGATCGACGACGGTGTGTCAGAGCAGAACCCGGACGAGTTCCAGTACATTGCCAACACGACAGATGGCGACAATGGCAATGGTTTCCTTGATTCAGGCGACACCTTTACCGAGGATGGACCGACTTTGCGCCTTGGCGCAGAGCTTGACGGGCCGACCACCGGCGTCATGAGTTTTGGCTTTGGCGAATACCGCATGCTGGTCGAAGGGACGCTGGATATCGACGAAAGCACCAATTCCGGCGCGCGTGAAGAAACAGCACCGGACGTTGGCGGAAACATCCAGGTCGCATCGGTCAACGTGCTGAACTACTTCTCTACCTTGCGTGGCGAAGGCGGCTCTGGCCCGAATGGTCTGGACCCGCGCGGGGCCTCAACCGAGGCCGATCTTGAACGGCAGACCGACAAGCTGGTGGACGCCATCACAGGGACCGGGGCAGAGGTTTTCGCCCTGCAAGAGATCGAGAACGGCGGTTTCGGAGCGGACTCGGCCATCGCGACCCTGGTCGATGCGCTGAACGTGGAAGCGACGGACACCGGATCAGGCGCCAACTACGCCTTTGTCGATCCAACAACCGACGCAGGCTTTATCGGAACCGATGCTATTACAACCGGCATCGTCTATGACGCCAACGCTGTGTCGGTTGTGCATTCCGAATTCCTCGCGTTCGACGAAAGTTCAGCCGCGACAACCTTTGCCCTGGCAGAGGTTCTGAACGCTGTGGTGCCGTCAGATGCTCAAGTTGGTGATTTCCAACGGAACCGCCCTGCGGTCGCGGCCACGTTCGAAGACAATGAGACTGGCGAGACGTTCACCATCGTTTCAAACCACTTCAAATCGAAAGGCCCAAGCGGGTTGGACGATCTGGTCGAAGCCGCGCAAGACTATCTGGACGGCGGTGGCACGGACATCACGCAGGCCGATATCGATGCGCTGATCAACGACCCCAATTACGACCAGGGGGACGGTCAGGCGTTCTGGAACCAGGTTCGCGCCGACGCCGCGGCCGAGGTCCAGACCTGGATCGAAAATGACTACATGGGCGGTGGTGTGTCCAACTTCATCATCATGGGCGATCTCAACGCCTATGCACAGGAAGATCCGGTGCAATCGCTTGCCGATGATCCCGGTCTGGTGGACCTGATTGATCAGTTCATCGGCCAAGACGAGGCATACAGTTTTGTCTTTGACGGTCAGCGGGGTTCTCTTGATCATGCCATCGCCTCGGATGACATGGCCGGATGGATCACCGGTGCAGCCGAGTGGCACATCAACGCCGACGAACCAGACCTCTTGAACTACAACTCGGCATTCAACAACGCGAACTTCTTCGAAGACAGCCTGTTTGCGTCGTCCGATCACGATCCGCTGATTATTGGTATCAACACCAATCCGGATGACATTCTGGTTGGGTGAGCCAACACTTTGACGCGTGCGCCTTGCAGTCTTGGCGCACGCGCTTGCTAGACCACGAAGTTTGGCAACGGTCTTAAAGTAAAGTGCGATGCCTCTTCGACGGATTTGAGCAGAAGAGGCATCGCTTCTGCGCATTGGCATTTGATGTGCGATCACCCGCACCTGCAGCAGTCATTTGCGCTGCGAGGGCACGCAATGCAAAGCCGCAATGATTCAGATGGGCTCGGAGAGACACTCAGCCGGATTGCACAAAACCCGCGTCTGGGCATACCAACTTAACAGTCCAATGTGGGGTCTTTGCGACAGACTTAATTCCAGCCGTCACAATGCCGCCCCCCCTCCGAGGGTCAGTCTGCCTCGCCACCGGTTAACATGCACATATCACACCGTGCGCAGGGCCAACCCTCTCTTTCTCCACGACAATCCCGAAGTCATTGAGAATTCGTCTCTGAACCGAACAGCTTGTCCCCGCGGGGACAAACCCGTTCTCACCGCAAGATCAGCGGCTGTTTCAACCAGTCTCGCAGCGCTTGTGTCGTCTCCGCTGGCATCTCCAGCGTCGGCAAATGCCCCGCGTCGTCCAACACTTTCAGCTCGGCTCCCGGGATCAGCTCTGCCATGAACGTATGCCGTTTGACCGGGCACAATTCATCATGCGCACCACACAGAACCAAGGTCGGGACCTTACATTTCCGCAGCGTGCCCTGCTGGTCCCGGCGGCGTTGCAAGGCGCGGGATTGGCGCATGAAAACCTCCGGCCCAAGGGCAGACGCCATGTCCATCACGAGATCGAGGATCTCGTTCACATAAGGTCCGGGCGCGAGGTAGTTGGGCTTCATCTCATCCCGCATCACCTCTTGCATCCGCCCCGTCCGGACCTTCACGATCTGAGGCTCGCGGGCCGCCGCGACCTGCGGCGTTTCAGCCAGCGGGTTGGTGTCCATCAGCGCCAGTCGGGTGACGCGATCCGGAGCGCGGCGCAGGATTTCCATTGCGACGATCCCGCCCATGGATAGACCTGCCAGCGCGAAACGTTGGGGAAGTTCGTCGAGCAGGCCGCTTGCGATCTCCTCGATCCGTTCCCCGCGGGTTACAGGCGACACCATCACCGAAAATTCGGAAGACAATTCAGCAATCTGCGGACCAAAGAGCCGCGCGTCGCACATCATTCCGGGAAGAAAAACAAGGGGCTCAGCCATGCCCCTGCCCTGCCATTCGCGCCATCTGCTGCCTGCTGATTAACGTTTTGTTTACCATGGCCTGCCGCGCGGGCGGCGGCAAGCCCTGCCGGTCGATCAACTCTTGATCTGATCCCAAAAGAGCGCAAGGTGTCGGCTGACAATCTCGTTGTAGCGGTCGCTTTGCTTGAGTTTCGCCAGCCCTGCGTTGAAGCGATAAAGATGCGCTGTTCCCCGCCAGTGCTTCTTGGAAATCAACACATGCAACCCCTCGATCGACACGGGCCGGGACAAAGGTGCCACCTTGTCCGTCAGCCCCATCTCGAACATCTTTTGCACGCCAAGAAATTCATTCAAGGCCACGGCGTCCACGTCACCCGCCACAAGCATCTTGAAGCAATCGTCAGGTGTGGCGGGTTGCGCCAGCGTGACCAACCCATCGCTCAGCCAACGCCGGTCGGCGCGATCCAGATCATGGGTAAAATACCCGGCAGGCCGACACAGGGTTTTCCCGTGCAAGTCCGTGTCCTGCGCAAACGTGAACCGGTCCTCGGCTCGAGCAAACAGCAGGATGACCAGATCGACAAGCGGTTCGGAGAAATGGAAATTGGCGCAGCGTTCGTTTGACGGATTGCCCGCGCAGTCCGGTTTGAACCACGGGAACCCCATGTCAAACTCCTTGCTGTCGAGCATTGGAAAGAGATGCTTGGACCAGTCATTTTCCCATTCGATGGAATAAGTCAGCGGGTTCGGCGTGGTTTCAAACGCAGCGTTGACCAATTCGGTCAGCATCCCCTGCCCCGGCCAATCCAGATCGGTGAATGGCGCATAGTTCGAGGCGGTAACCAGCTTGATCTCGGCTTCGACCTCTTGCTGCAAGGGTTTGGGGTCCGCCTGCACTGTCGGTGTTGGTGCTTGGGGTTGTGCAACCACATCCGGGCACGGAATGGACAACACGGTGCCCGCAGGCAGGTCCAGCAGGCTGCCCCCCTGAATGTCCGGGTTGTTGTAGAAGATCAGCGACCAGCGTGACAGATCGCCAAGCTGCTCTTCGGCAATCGAAAACAGCGTATCACCCGGCGCCACGACCAGAGAAGGCTGGCATGCCATGGCCGCCGAGCCAAACCCGAGGCACGCAGCCGTCGAGAGAACGAGACGACGCAACATCAGAAATCAGCCCAGATCTTTGACATATGCCGGTCAATCACCTGCTGGTATTCGCCGGAAAGCTTGATCGCATCCAGCCCACCGTTGATGGTCGACAAGAGCGCGTCTGCATTGGGGTGATCCTTGTGGACAAGGACGTGCAACCCTTCGATAGACACCGGGCGGCCCTGCACCACTTCGACCTGATCCTTTAGGCCCAGATCCTTGATCGCGGCGCGGCCCGTGAATTCGTTCATCGCAACGGCGTCCACCTCACCTGCGACCAGCATATCAAAGCATCCCTTCACGGTCTGAGGCTGCTTCAAAGTGATTTTGCCATCGGTGATCCAACGCCGGTCAGCGCGGTCGAGATCATGGGTGAAATACCCTGCCGGACGGCAAAGTGTGCGCCCCTCGATATCGCTGTCCTGCGCAAAGGGGATGGGCCGGGTTTTGTCCACAAAGAGCAGGATCAGCATCTCGAACATCGGGTCCGAGAAGTGGAAATTCGTACAGCGGTAATTGTCCGGGGAGCCTGCGCAATCGGGTTTGTACCAGGGAAAAGCCATGTCCATCATGGCGTTGGTCATCAGCGGATCGAGGTGCGATGACCAGTCGTTGACCCAATGCACACGGTAGTTGTCATTCGATTGCGAGCTGCGCATCGCCGTGTGGACGACATCCGTAATGAGCCCTTCGTTTTCAAGGGCTTGGTCGGTGAAAGGGGCAAAGTCACCTGCCGTTACGATATTGATCGACTGTTCGAGTTTGCGCCGTGTGGGGGCTGTCGTCGCCGTCTGTATGACGGGTGCAGTGGTTGTCGTCGCGCCGGGCAGTCCGACCGGCAGACCGTCGATACAGCCCAGGCGCAACTCCATTCCGACCAGTAGGGCATTGGGGTTCTCTCCAATGACAGACAGGTTATTGCGGTGCACCTCTGTCCACTTGGTCGCGTTTTTGTATTGCTGGTCAGCGATCACGGACAGGCTGTCGCCCCGTTCTACCGTGTAGACGCCGCCGCATGCCTGTGCCGCAGCCGTCGTGGCCGACGCAGCCAATGCCAGCGCCGCCGCTCCCAAGAATCGTTTCATTGCCTGTCCCCCCAGGTGTATTGGGGCGCAAAATCCCTTATTTTGCTGGGCTACGTCAACTCACAAACCAGATATTGGTGTAAAGTATACAGGTTGACACATATTGCATCGCACCCACTGCATCAAGGGTAGGCGATTCCGCGAAATGGTGGGAAATCGGCATAGCGACGCTGTCTTTGCTCCAACGGCTCGGCGGGGTCGTCCCCGCGGCGCAGGAGCAGACCCTTGGGCGCGATATAGCTGCCAATCATGCGGTGTGGTGTTGGGCGCCAATCAAGGTTGAAGGCGCAGAGTTTTGGAAAGAACCACATGCCGGAATAGGGCAAATGGTCGTGAACCCACCATGCCAGATCGCGCCAGTCACGCCCCTGTTCGTATTGGTCGGTGAACCATGGGATCGCGAGTGATGTGCCCGCGATAGCCGCATCCCGCTGCCCCCAATCCCAGATGTGGCATTCAATGGGATTGTCGTTACGGGCGCAGTTCAGCCTGTTTTCATTGCCGTACCGGTTGAGTTCAGGCGAGCGGTAGCCGGAGCGTATGGCAAGCCTGCCAAAGGTTTCTTCGAGCGGGTCGAGCAGTTGGGTGCAGAGCTGCTTTCCATTGGCGATGGCGAGGTCCGGGTCGCGCGGAAGGTTCTGGATTTCGTGGTAGTTGCCGATTTCCGAATAGAGGAAGTCGCGCATGTAGAAGTGCTTGGACAGTCGCACGCGGCCAAGGTTTTCAAGGCTCCACATGCTGCCGGGGCGGCGCATTCAAGCTGCCCCGTTCCATTGGAATTCGCCGTTTGGCCCAAGCGGGGAGAACGGGTTGTGGGCGACTTCCCAAATGTTTCCTTCGGGGTCGGCAAAGTAGCCGTGATGCCCACCCCAGAACACGTCCTGGGCCGGTTTCAGGATGTTGGCCCCAGCGGCCGCGGCCTGCGCAAGGAGCGGAGCGACATCGGACTTGTCCGGGACATTGTGCGCGAGGGTTATGGCCCCGCGCCCCAGTTGATCGATGGGCAGTCCGATCTCGTCCGCGAGGGCCTGAAGCGGGTAGAGCCCAAGCGTCTGCCCGATCAGGTCAAAGGCGATGACCCCATCGGGGCTGTCGACCCGTTGCCAGCCCAGCGCCTCGTAGAACGCCGCCAGCTTGTCCATGTCGCGGGCACCGAGCGTGATGAGCGAGACGCGTTGGTCCATGTCAGTTCTCCAGCGTGGCAATCCAGTCGAGCATACCCTGAACTGTCGCGTCTGTCTGGCCGGGAGACATGATGTTGCCCGAGATGACGTGGGATTGCGGGTCGTCCTGCGCACCCATGGTCGGGTTGACTATGTGGGTGGGGGCGCCCCATGCCTGTACGACTTGGGCTGTCAGGTCCGGGCGGACGACTTCGTCGGCTTGCGCGTACCAGAAGAGCGCCGGGATCGTTTGGGTACTGTGATCCATGTCAGCGACCGCGTCAATCAGGGCCGCCATCGGCATGACGGCGACGCTTGGATACTCGGTTGTCCAGTATAGCCCATGTTCTTCGCTTCGGGGTTTGAAGCTGCGCCGGTCTCCGGCCAGTGGCGGCAGCCAATAGCGGGCAGCGGGCCAGCTGAGCAGTTTGGCGAGCGGGTTGCTGAGCCCGTAATTGGGTGAAACGAGGATGATGCCCGCAACGTTTTCCATGAGGTCTGCGTCTTGGGCCGTGGCGGTGACGAGTGTGGCCCCGGTGGAGGTGGAGAGGATCAGTACCTTGGTCCCAGCGGCGCGCGCGGCGGTCAGCCCTTCGGCGAGATCGTTGACCCAGCCTTGGACCGTTCCTTCGGCAAGCGCGTCGCTGCTGCGTCCGTGGCCTTGAAGCCGTGTGTAGATCAGGTTTGCGCCAAGAGTTTCAGCGATGCGGTCGGGGACGGGGCGGATTTCTTCGGAGGTGGCGGAGAAGCCGTGGATATAGAGAATGGACCAGTCGGTTTGAGCGCCTGCGTCACCGGCCCAGACGATCCGCTTTTTCGTGCCGGGGGTGATATCGTCGAACCGGCTTTCGACAGTTGCGAAATGTGCGTCGAGGTCCTCACCTATCTCGGTGATCGTGGGGGTCAGCGGCGCCTTTTCGTAGGGGCCGAAAAGCCAGAGGCCCGCGATCAGCAGGACGAGGATGAGGAGGATGCGGCCGAGCGCCTTGCCGAAGGTTTTCATGCGCTCTCCAGAATGTCAGTGATGGCGTCTTCGATCAGGCCGAGGCAGGGACCGTCGGAAAAGCGGTGATCGGCGCCTTTGACCAGGTTCAGCCGCATGTCGGGGCTGTCGGCATGGTTCAGAAGGCGGACAGCGGTTTCGGTGGAGACGGCGGTGTCGGCGGTGCCCTGGAGGCAGCGCACGGGGAACGGCAGCGGCAGCGGGTCGCGCAAAACGAGGTTGTTAAGCCCGTCTTCGATCAGGCGCTTGGTGATGATGTAAGGCTCCATGTAATCCGACGGCATAGCGATCTGGCCTTCGGCTTCCAGCGTTGCTTTTTGCGCGTCGGTGAAGGAGGCCCAATAGCCATCTTCGGTGAAGTCGGGGGCGGCGGCAATGGTCACCAGCCCCGCCACCCGATCCGGGTGCGTGCGGGCAAAAAGTAACGATTGCCAGCCGCCCATGGAACTGCCCACCACGATCAACTTGCCGTCGGTCAGGGTGTGCATGGCGTAAGCAGTGTCTTCGGCCCAGTCGCCAATACACCCCTCTTCGAAGGTGCCGGAGCTGATCCCGTGACCGGAATAGTCGAACCGCAGGAACGCGCGGCCCTGGGCACGGCACCAGGCTTCGAGGTGGATGGCCTTGGTCCCTTCCATGTCGGATTTCAGTCCGCCAAGGAACACGACCCATGGCCCCGTTCCTTCGCTCCGATGATAGGCGAGCCGCCGCCCTTGTGGCGTGTCGAGATAGTCTGGTCCGCTCATGTCCCCTCCTCTTCGTTTGGCGGATCATCTGCAAGCACGCCGCATCTGTCCATCCTGACGCTGGGGGATTTTTATACGTGACCATCTTGTCACGTGACTAAATAATCACATATAGGACTCCCATGGATGATCTGTTCAAAGCCTTGTCAGACCCCGCCCGCCGCACGCTGCTGGACAGCCTGCGCGACCGCGACGGTCAGACCCTGCAGGATTTGCAGGGGCTGCTCGACATGACCCGGTTCGGTGTCATGAAGCATCTGGGTGTTCTGGAAGAGGCTGGACTGATCACCACGAAAAAGGTGGGGCGCTTCAAGCACCACTACCTCAACGCCCTGCCCCTGCAGGAAGCGATTGACCGCTGGATCGACCCCTATCGGGTCAAACCTGCGGCCCGAGCGGTACTCGACCTCAAATATCAGCTTGAAGACGAAGGAGACCCCGAGATGTCGAAACCCGATTTCGTGATGGAGACGTATATCAAGACCACGCAGGACCGTTTGTGGGATGTGCTGCTGGATGAAGATGCGATCCCGCATTACCACTTCATCTGCAGCAAGGCGACACGCAACGGTGATGCGATCACCATGCACCTTCCCGATGGATCGCCCATGCTGACCAACCGGCTGCTGTCATCCGACCCGAAAAGCCGCCAGGAATGGACATTCGAGCCGCATTGGGACCCCACCGCAGACATTCCCGCCAGCCGCGTCATCTATCTGCTGCGGAACGAAGGGGAGTTCATCCGTCTGACCATCGAGCATTATGATCTGGGTGTACCTGCCGTGCCCGGCGAGGGTGTCGCGGATGGATGGGTGCGCTGGGCGGCTGGCCTGAAAACCTGGCTTGAGACAGGCGAGGATGCCCATATCGGCCCCATGGACGCGGCGGAGGCGTAGGAGATGGCAACCGAGCTTATCATCCTGGGCGTGCTGGCCGTGATGGCAGCGTCCCTGTGGATTCCGTACATCATCGGGGTCAATACAGCGCCCGAAGGGTCAATCCCGGCAGATGCGCCCGATGGCTTCATCATCCCACCGGATCCGAATGTACACCGCCCCTGGGTCCGCCGTGCGTACCGAGCTCATCTGAACCTGCTTGAGCAATCGGTTCCCTTTGCCATCCTGGTGCTTCTGCTAGATCGGGTTGACGGCTTCACCGCCCTGACAGTGTGGACAAGCGTGGCATTCCTGCTGCTGCGCGTGGCCCATGCGGTGGGATACATCACCGGAACGGCCGGTTTCCCGGCCCGACCGCTGATCTTTACCGGCGGCTGGCTGTGTTGCCTAGTGATGGCCTGGGCATTTTTTGCCGCTTAATGCCGGTCCGCGCCCTTGACGGGCGCGGATTTGCCGGTTTCAGTGCCCCCATGATCAACCGCATTGCACATCAGTATTACTATGGCACGCATTCCCTGCGTGCTTTTGGTGTGCCTGCTTAGCCCACCCAAAGCCGCGTTCGAGCGGCTTTTCCCCTGCCTTCCCGAACGCGGCGCGTTTGAAAGGAAGGAGGCAGAGATGCCCATCACCATACGAAAGATGACCGAGGACGACGTGCCGGAGGTCGTGACCATGATCAACGGCTTGGCCACGTGCCACGACGATGTGCCGGATATTGACGCGGAACGCTTGGCCCGCGATGCGCTGGGACCACACCCATGGGCCACAGTTCTGGTGGCCGATGGCGGATCGCAATTATTGGGTTATGCCGCTCTTTTGCCCATGGCGCAATTGCAATTCGGCGTGCGCGGAATGGACATGCACCACCTGTTTGTTTGCCGAGATGCACGGGGCAACGGTGTCGGCGCAGCGCTTGTGCGCGCCTGTCAGGCAGAAGCGCGAGAGCAAGATTGCAGTTTCATGACCGTGGGCACGCATCCCGACAATCGCAAGGCCGGACGCTTCTATGAACGCGAGGGGTTCCTGCGCCGCAGTGGCACAGGCCCACGTTTCAGCCTGCGGCTGGATCAGCCGCCGACATAAGGCCCTTTGGCGGGGCGGTAGAATGTCTTTTGATTGTGCAACCGCCCCAACAGATCATGGATCTGGCGGACGTTGTCATTGGCGGCCTTTTCGGCAAGGTCGTCATTGATAGAAGCGTTTTTGGACGCGCGCAACGCATCCTCGATCAGGTCCAGGTCTTCAACGGACAACTCAAACGTCTTGTTGTACTTGGGCACTGCGCGTTCCTCTCGCGATCAGAAGTTTCCGATAGTGAACACCCTTGTAATTAAGGATTCGCGTCCGCGCGTCCAGTGCAAACCGTCGCAAATCGACAGTTTTTTGTCGTTTTCTCGGCATGCCTTTGTATGCCGGACAAATGGCGCCTCAAAATGTGGCGGCGCTTGCGCCATGAACCTTGACGACATCGGCCCACCCTGTCACATCGCCTTATGACATAACCTAGCAACCGGGCGTTCCGTGGGCGCCAAACTGACGAGGATGCCGATATGGCCAAAGATCAGCACCAGATTTCCCTTACCTTTCCCGATGGCAATGCGCGCGCCTATGACGCGGGCGTAACCCCTGCCGCCGTGGCCGAGAGTATTTCCAAGAGCCTGTCCAAGAAAGCCATCAGTGCGACCGTCGATGGTCAGCACTGGGACTTGCAATGGCCCATTGATGCCGATGCACAGGTCGCCATCCACACCATGCAGGATGAAGCGCAGGCCAATGAGCTGGTCCGCCACGATCTGGCGCACATCATGGCACGTGCCGTGCAGGAAATCTGGCCCGACACCAAGGTCACCATCGGGCCAGTGATCGAGAACGGCTGGTACTACGATTTTGACCGGGAAGAGCCGTTTACCCCGGATGACCTCGGCCTCATCGAGAAGAAGATGAAGGAGATCATCAACAAGCGCGATCTCGTCACCACCGAGGTTTGGGACCGCGATGTGGCGATCAAGTATTACGAGGACCGGGGCGAGCCCTACAAGGTCGAGCTGATCGAGAGCATTCCGGGTGATGAACCGCTGCGCATGTACTGGCATGGCGACTGGCAGGACCTGTGTCGCGGGCCGCACTTGCAGCACACCGGTCAGGTGCCGGGTGATGCATTCAAGCTGATGTCCATCGCAGGTGCCTATTGGCGCGGGGATTCCGACCGTGCGATGTTGCAGCGCATCTATGGCGTGGCCTTTACCGGCAAGGAAAAGCTGCGTGCCCATCTGAACATGCTGGAGGAAGCCGCCAAGCGCGATCACCGCAAGCTGGGCCGCGAGATGGACCTGTTCCACATGCAGGAAGAAGCCCCCGGCCAGGTTTTCTGGCACCCAAACGGCTGGACGATCTATACCGAGTTGCAGGACTACATGCGCCGCAAACAACGCGCAGGTGGCTATAGAGAGATCAACACGCCCCAAGTCGTTGACCGCAAGCTCTGGGAAGCTTCGGGGCACTGGGACAAGTACCAAGAGCACATGTTTATCGTCGAGGTCGAAGAGGAACATGCCAAGGAAAAGGCGGTCAACGCGCTCAAGCCGATGAACTGCCCCTGCCATGTGCAGGTGTTTAATCAAGGTCTCAAATCCTATCGCGACCTGCCGCTGCGGTTGGCCGAATTCGGATCATGTTCACGCTATGAACCTTCGGGTGCGCTGCATGGCATCATGCGCGTGCGCGGTTTCACGCAGGATGATGGCCACATCTTCTGCACCGAAGATCAGATCGAAGATGAATGCGCCAAGTTCATCAATTACCTCGCCGAGGTCTATGCCGATCTGGGTTTCGAGAAGTTCGAGATCAAATTCGCCACACGCCCCGAAAAGCGCGTTGGCAGCGATGAAAGCTGGGATCACGTCGAAGGCGCGCTTGAAGGTGCGATCAAGGCGACCGGTCGCGAGTTTACGCCGGAGCCGGGTGACGGGGCTTTTTATGGCCCCAAGCTGGATTTCTACCTTACTGACGCCATCGGACGGGTCTGGCAGTGCGGCACGTTCCAGGTCGACCCGAACTTGCCCGAGCGACTAGGAGCCACCTATATCGCCGCCGATGGCAGCAAGCAGCGCCCCTATATGCTGCACCGCGCCTGCCTTGGATCCTTCGAACGGTTCGTGGGCATCATGATTGAGGAACACGCGGGCAAGCTGCCCTTCTGGCTGGCCCCGCGCCAAGTCGTCGTTGCGTCGATCACGTCTGAGGCGGACGATTACGTGGCAGAGGTTGTCGAGACCTTGCGCGCGGCGGGCGTGCGGGCCGAAGCCGATATTCGCAACGAAAAGATCAACTACAAGGTCCGCGAACACTCTGTCGGCAAGGTGCCGGTCATTCTTGCTGTCGGTGCGCGCGAGGTCGAGGAAAAGACCGTGTCCGTCAGACGCCTAGGCGAGAAGCGGACAAGTGTGCATCCTTTGGCAGAGGTTGCGGCGCAACTTGGCGTCGATGCCACGCCACCGGACATGCGCTGACACCTGCGTCTGCAACATCTGCACACCGCATTGCAACAATTGGGCCGAAATCTGCGTGGATTTCGGCCCTTTTTCTAACAAGTGATAACGGCTCTGTGACACACCGGCTCGTGAGTGGTAACTTCCATCCAAGCCGACCTATGTAAGGCTCACGACCGTACTGTAACCGATATCCGAAAGGGACGTTGAAGATGTCGAAGACGATGAAATCCGTTGCGATTGTTGGCGCAGTTGCTGCCGCAATGACCGCACATTCCACAACCACTGCATCCGCTGCAGGCAAAGAGAAATGCTATGGCATTTCGCTGGCTGGCGAAAATGACTGTGCCGCAGGCGCTGGAACCACCTGCGCCGGCACGTCGACTGTAGATTACCAGGGCAACGCCTGGACACTTGTTGACGCAGGCACATGTGCCGAAATCGAGCTGCCCGCACTGGCCGACGGCACACCGCGTCAAGGTTCGCTGGAAGAACTCAGCCGCGACCTGCCCGCATAAGGCGACGTCACACGCCTTCGCCGGACCTAAACAGGTCCGGCGCATCTGTTTCCAACGACGTTCTGGAGGCTCAGACATGCTGGATGCGACATTGACACCGCCTCGCCTGCCATCCGCCCCCGGCGTTGGCTACAAAGCCCAGCATTTCACCGAACTGCGCACCGCCCCCGGCCCCGTCAAGTGGCTCGAAGTGCACGCAGAAAACTACATGGGCGACGGTGGACGCCCACATGCTCAATTGCGCGCACTACGTGATGACTTTGCTATCTCTGTGCATGGCGTGGGTCTGTCGATCGGTGGCGAAGGCCGCCTTGATCCGGATCACCTTGCCCGTTTGAAACATCTTGTCGGCTGGCTGGAACCCGCCAGCTTTTCCGAGCATCTGGCGTGGTCCACCCATGGTGCCGAGTTTCTGGATGACCTGCTGCCCCTGCCCTATACCGACGCGACCCTGACCCGCGTTGCGGATCACATCGACGAGGTGCAAGAGGCACTGGGCCGCCGGATGCTGCTTGAGAATCCGTCGAGCTATCTTGCCTTTGCCGAAAGCACGTGGTCCGAGACGGATTTCCTTGCTGAACTGGTGCGCCGCACAGGCTGTGGCCTGCTGCTGGATGTGAACAACGTGTTCATCTCGGCCACCAATCTGGGTTACACGCCGCAGTCATATCTGGATGCCTATCCCCTGTCAGCTGCCGGCGAAATCCATATTGGCGGCCATGACGAAGACGAGGATGATCATGGCGCGCCACTGTTGATCGACAGTCATGGGCGCGAGGCCGCAGAGCCTGTTTGGGCCCTGCTGGATCATGCACTGTCAGGCACGGGTCCTGCCCCTGTTCTTGTTGAATGGGACAATGACGTGCCAGAATGGCCCATCCTGCGCGCCGAAGCCGACCGTGCCGCGGCCGCGCTGGCCACGATCAACGCCGGGTAGCGCCATGGCATCCTCGCAAACCGACTTTCGCGCGGCCATCCTTGATCCGGACCGTCCGGTGCCAGATGGCCTGACTGACGGAGATGGGCGCCCAACGACCCGCCGCTTTTCGGTGTATCGCAACAACGTGACGGTCGCCCTGATCGATGCAATGCGCACTGGTTTTCCGGTTCTGGTGAAGCTGGTGGGCGATCAGAATTTTGACCAGCTGGCCCGTCTGTTTGCGCGTGCACATCCGCCTGCGTCCCCGCTGATGATGTACTATGGAGATGTGTTGCCTGCGTTTCTCGACAGGTTCGAGCCGCTGGCCCATATCGGGTATCTTTCGGATGTCGCAAGATTGGAGTTGGCGGTGCGCCAATCCTATCACGCGGCGGACAGTACACCGCTGGACGCGGCCCGACTGGGGGCAATCGCCCCCGATGTCTTGATGCGCACCCGCCTTAGGCTGGCCCCAGCCGTGCAGGTGTTGTCGTCCCGCTGGCCGATCCTTGATATCTGGCGCTACAATATGGAAGACGGCGCACAGAAGCCGCGCGGGATTGCCCAGTCTGTATTGGTGACCCGCACGGAATTCGACCCGGAACGCCATGCTATCTCGGACGCGCAATTCGCATGGCTGAGTGCCATCCGTGCAAATACCACATTGGAAGAGGCCGTAGATGCGGCCACGGAAATGGACCCCGAATTCGACCTTGGCCCGCTGCTGACCCTTCTGATCCAGCACAACGCCCTTACTGACATGATCACCCCAAAGGAATGACCCAATGACCGCCCTTTCCCGTCTACATACTGCGATCTTTGGCCCGCTTGAACGCGCTGACTGGTTGCTGCCGACGTTGGCCCGTTTCCTGTTTGCCGCAGTGCTTGCTGTGTATTTCTGGGTCTCCGGGATGACAAAACTGGGCGACGGGATCTTTGGCATCTTCCAGCCTTCGCTGGGCGCCTATGCACAGATCTTTCCCAAGGTAATGGAGAATGTGGGCTACGACGTGACCCAGCTGAGCCTGTATCACTGGGCTGTGGTCACGGCAGGCACGGTTGCAGAATTCGTATTGCCCTTGCTGATCATCGCGGGTTTGCTGACGCGCCTCGCGTCGCTTGGGATGATTGGCTTCATCGTGGTGCAATCGCTGACCGACCTGAATGGCCATGACAAATGGGGCGACGGGCTGGTTTTGGGGGCGTGGTTCGATGCGCCATCAAACAGCCTGATCATGGACCAGCGTTCATTGTGGGTGTTCCTGCTGCTGGTGCTGGTGGTCAAGGGGGCCGGGCCGCTGTCCTTTGACCGCGCCCTTGCCCCGAAACCTGCGCTTGCCGAAGCCTAGGCCACGCCGAGCGCCGCCTGCACATCTTTGGTCCATCCAAGGTGCAGAGTGTCGCCATCAGCGACCAACGGCCGTTTCATCAATGTAGGGTGTGCTCCAAGCAAGTCTTGCGGCGTACCCTGGCGTTCAGCATCCGACAGACCGCGCCATGTGGTGGACCGCGTATTCACCAACTTGTCGCCAAACGTGGCGAAGGCCGCAGCCATCACATCGGTCGGTACGCCATCGGCCCGCACGTCCACAAAACGCGCCTCTGGAAGCGCCTTGATCACCTTGCGACAGGTGTCGCATGTTTTCAATCCGTATATTTCCATATCCACCTCTGCCCTTTGCGTTGAATTAAGCGGCAACCCGCGCGGATTACACCCCTCAACCTTGAATTTCGCGCCATAAGTGCAATCTCATTAAGTGGCGGCAGCGTCTGGATATTGCTGGCGCGATGACGGCCCCTGGCACGATGTTCCGCGTTTGGGGGAGACTGCAAGGTAAAGGAGGCACGGGAACATGCCAACTGGCACCGTGAAGTGGTTCAACACCACGAAAGGCTACGGATTTATTGCTCCGGATGAGGGCGGCAAAGACGTTTTTGTACATATTTCAGCCGTCGAACGGTCCGGGCTTACCGGGCTGGCCGACAACCAAAAAGTCAGTTTCGAACTGCTGGAAGGCAGGGATGGGCGCCAGATGGCTGGCGAGCTGAAACTGCTCTGACCCCCTGATACACACGACAAAGCGGCGCACGAGCCTATCCTGCGCCGCTTGCATTGATGTACGCGGTGATCAGTTGAACGTGCAGCCCTTGGTGCCAACCGGGCAGCTGCTTTGACGGACGCGATGCCGTTTCTTGGCCGCTGCGTGGGCCAGTGCCTGTTGGTAGCTGATGTCCTGATTTGGACGGCCACAGCAGATGGTGCCATCGATTGTCACGGGTTGCAGACCGGTTGGGCAGTAATTGTGCTGGCTGTGAAAGGCGTAAATCTTGGGGCCGGCTTGATCCTGCGCCAGAGCCGCCCCTGCCCCGAGAAGCACAAAGGCCGCAGCGGCTGTCATCACTTTGGTGAATGGCATATCTTCCCTCGTTCCTTCAACACACCACGAAATCTATGCAAACGATGCCGTTTGGCTGATCACAAGTCCAGTTTTTTTGCGGATCACACCACCGCACGCATGATTTACTCGGAATTTGCCGGTTTGTGGCTAGGCTGGCAACAGTCACTACAACCTGCGGGTATCCCGATGACCGAATTGATGCGGCTGCTGTCCCTCTACTACGCGTGCCAAGTGTCGGCCGAGACGCAATTCCCGTCGCCCACCGAATGGGCACGCTGCATGAGCCATTACCATGCGGTTAAGGCGCATTTTGCAGGTGACCTCACCGGACCCCGGGCGCAGATCGAAGGGTATCGGGCATGGAAAATGTGGGAAGAGGACAACGGCGCGCTGGTGGCCCAATTGAGGGATCGTGCTGCACCCTAGGCCGGGTTTTTCACCTCGGACCAGTGTTCGCCCATGGCCACGATGCAGGACGTGCCGCTGGCATACCGCACCACCATGGTCCAGTCGCCACGGCTGTCCGTCCACACCTCCATCATCTCTTCGGGACTGCGCATGCCGGTTGCGGTGCGCGTAGTGCCGAATTGCTGTTTCAGCCTGGCTTGCATCTGGTTGGTGGGGGCGCAGATCACCTCGGCTATCGGGTTGGCCGCGAGGGGTGTACCGAGCAGGAGAAAAGGGATGAATTTCCACATATCCCAAAGATAGCAGCTTTCAGGCCATGTGACAGTTTTATGACGCGCTGTGGATAAACCGCTTCTAACCGCGCGTGCAATCGAGACAGCGGGGAATGGTCGGGTCCGCCATCAGGCGTTTAGCTTCGACGGGCTCACCACAATCAGTGCAATAGCCATATTCATCGTCATCGAGCCGCTTGAGGGCAGCGTGGATGCGCTGGCGTTCGGCATTGCGCATCCGGGCCTGGGCCTGCGCCATGGCCTGGTTCTGGAGGGCGTCCATGCGGGAGAGACGGCCCACGGCTTGCTGATCAAGTTCCACGGTGGCCTGGGCGTGTGCGCCTGCTGCATCCTCGGCATCGAGGGTTCCGAGGCGGGCGTGGAGTTGGGTGCGCGGGTCCATGGGGGAGCGTAGGCTTTGGAGGGTCCATGGCGCAAGGCCGTCCCCGGTGAGGCGATGCGCGGCGCAATTGGTCGAGGTTTCGGCGGGGTGAGCACCGGTCCGGGCAATGCCCGGCAAACGATCCGGGGGATCGTTTGAGTTGCGAACGGGCGGAGCCCCGGGGCGCGTTTCAATTAGGCGCTGAGCCGCGGCAGCGCCGGACCGCGGGTTGGCGCAGCACCGGTGATACGGCGCGGTTTATGGTTGTGGTGTGAGTAAGTTTGGTGGGGCGGTGCGTTGGTGGTCATGTAGCGCCGGCCCGAGTGGGGTGATTGCCGATTCACGCAGTGACAAACGATCCGGGGGATCGTTTGAGGCCATCACGGGCGGAGCCCCGGGGTCGGCGCTGGCACGGCGGCCTTTGGCGTTGATTCCGCGCTGTTACATGTTCATCCTGAACCGAAGAATTCGGTTCACCGCCGAGAAAAAAGCCTGTTCGTCTAACCCCAAACGGCAGCCGTACCAGTATCATAAAACGCCACCTCCAGAGGAGGTCGATTTCTCATATCCGCGATCGCCCGGGCTTTTTTGACGATTGCTTGATTGGAACTCGAGCTGGGATCCCCGTGTAGTCCGACAAAGAGTCTTGGATACTTTCCCGCTCCCAGAAGCCTCAAGAAGTGATCATCGCTTTCCGCCAACGAATGCCCGTGAACAAAAAACGAAGCGCGAGTTTGCGTTACGGCACTTTTGAAGGCTCGATATGCTTGATGCAGATAACCACTATGCATAATCTTATTTTTCTTTGATTCTGAAGTGCCTTCAGCAACAAATAATGGTAAAGCGCCCTGCTCTATTGCCTGCCAGGATTGGTCTTTCAATCTCTTGTCTGTACGCACCCATGTAAACTTTTTTAATTGAGAACCATCGTCAAATAGATGGAGGGCGCCGTGCAAGTAATAAATCGACGCCCGAGCACGCGATCCTGCCTCACTTTGCCAAACCACATAGTCTTCTTTGACATCTGGGTCGTCATCACCAAATCCATCACGCGCAATGAGTTCAACATAGTCGCCATCTGAGAACTCAGTATGCATTACTGTCCAATACAACAGAAGATCATAGTTAAGCGTAAAAACCTTTCCTTTATCTGTACCAATGAAGTTCGCTAAAAATTGACGACAAGCAAAGTATTCCTCTTCGCTAATGTCAAAAGGACCATCTGGATGATTTTTTGTAACGGTAGAAATGAGAATTTTCTTGAGAGCTTTGGCGTCTGCCTGCATTTCTTGTGACGCGGTGATGGAGTCTTCGTCGTAAATGGGTATTAGACGACTGGAGCGCTCAAGAGCATTGATTACAAGCTCGAAGTCCTGTGTTTCAAGTTTCTTAAATACTTCTGGCAGCTTTGGGTTTTGGCTAAAGTCCGCTTTGCTGTACAGTGAACCATAGGTGAAAATCTTCGGTTTGCACGCGATACTAAAACCATTTCCCAGAAGTAAGTGGCGTGGATGGCCTTCGCTCGCATCGAGCGCTTCCTCAAAAGTCAACAATCTACTCATTACTCAACCTTTACTACTAATCAATTACAGAACAAAACTCCCGCCATTCCCCCTTGGACATGCCGGAATTCTCCTGCGTTACCTCTTCACCTTTCAACATTCTCTGAATACACGCAAGAGCTGTAGCGCTTAATGTTGCACCACCCATGCGATAGTCCTCGAAAGCTTTATACGCCGCAGGCACCCAATCCTTGACCATCTCGCAGATCGCATCCGCATAAACGCGGATTTCGTATTGCGCGTGCGCATCCGCCCGCAGCCGCAGGAAATGGAACAGGTTGTGCAGGTCCACTTTCCAATACCATTGGGTATAGATGTTCGCGGGCAGGTTCATGCGGGCGAGTTCGCGGGCGAGGCCGGACTGCCCCTCCTGACTGATCATCGCCTCGTAATTGTCATAGGCGCGGGTGCTGTCGGCCTTGAGGATTTCGAGGACGCGGGCGGCTTCTTGGCCCTGCAGCATCTCGCCCCTGCCCTGGTTGTTGACGACCGATTGGGCGGCAAGCGCGTCGGGTTCGGGGATGTAGAATTCGCGGTCGAGGATCGAGTAGCGGGCCGAGTATTCGTTCACGTTGGCCGTGCGGTGGCGGATCCACTGGCGGGCGACGAAGACGGGCAGTTTGACGTGCAGCTTGATCTCGCACATCTCGAAGGGCGTCGAGTGCCAGTGGCGCATGAGGTAGCGGATCAGCCCTTCGTCATTCTGGACGGATTTGGTGCCCTTGCCATAGCTGACGCGTGCGGCCTGGCAGATGGCGCTGTCGTCGCCCATGTAGTCGATGACGCGGACAAAGCCGTGGTCGAGCACAGGCTGGGCTTTGTAGAGATGCGCCTCCATCCCCGGGACGGTGGCACGGAGCGTGGGCTGCGTGTGGCTGCGCAGCTCTTCGATTTCGGCAAGCTGTTCGGGGCTGAGCGGCATGGGGCGCGTCCTTTATCCACAGAATCTATCAGGCCTACACCTTATATTGTGGATTGGCTGATGAGAACCGCTAGATCGGGGTCGTTTTTTGGCAACGGTTCACGGGCGGTGCGAATCAGTACGACCACGAAACCGTTGACTTCTGGGGGGTTACGGCGCTTTCTTGCCACAAAAGAGGCAGGACATAGACCGCAAAGGTTTTCAGGCATGAAACGGATAGTAGCAGTGTGCGCACTGACCGCTCTGGTGGCGGCATGTGGCAATGGCCCTCGAGAAGAGAGTGATACGGACGGAGGTGGCGGCACGCCAACCGATCCGCCAACCGACACTGGCGTTCCTGACGCCATCGCTGGCGATCTGGGCTCTATTAATTTCAACGCAGCGACAAATACGCTGACCGTCACCGGTCTGTCCCAAGACGGTACGCCCGTGGTGAACGAATACACACGCGTCGCGACGAGCTTTGTGGATGGATATGAGACCTTTACAGGTCAGAATGACCCGCTGGGCCGCCACGCAACGGCTTTTGTCGCCAGCCGGGATGGTGTTCAGGCAGGCGTGGTTATGACCGGGCCGCAGTTCAACACCTTCTTTGGCGGTTCGTTCTTTGAACGTACCGGCGCATACGT
The DNA here is from genome assembly GCF_947496075.1 of uncultured Tateyamaria sp. Taxonomy (GTDB): domain Bacteria; phylum Pseudomonadota; class Alphaproteobacteria; order Rhodobacterales; family Rhodobacteraceae; genus Tateyamaria. The sequence goes on along the minus strand of NZ_CANMBJ010000002.1, from coordinate 511,319 downwards.
GGCCCCTACGGCACCGGAAAGCCGCTTTGACGTTACCTATTATGGCAACTACGCCGCTGGTCTGAATGGGGCGGGTCCTGTTACTGACCTACTCCCGACGCCCGGTGTGGACCCGAGCGTGGATACACCCAGCCAGACTGCGTATATCCGCGGGTTGATGTTTGTGAACGTTGACCTGAACGACCTGTCGGTTGAGGGGGAGATTTACAATCGGCTTGCAACCACCGCTGGCGGCGACATTGATCTACCGGACCTCGTCTTAGTCGATGGCACTTTGACCGACGATGGCACGTTCAGCGGCAACATTGAGCAAGATGAAAGCGACCCGGATTTCCCGATCAGCGACGCAAGCGACATCGGTGATTTTGCCGGTGTAATTGGTGGGCCATCGGGTGAATTTGTCGCCGGCGGCACTCGCGTCACCGACTTCACCGACAGCTTTGAGGGTGAAATCGAGCACGGCGTTTTTGTCCTCGACTTGTGTGTCGCGGGGAACACTGATCCGATCTGTGTAAACGCTCTGCAGCCATAAGGCCAATGAAACGAGCGCTTTTTGCAACTGCGCTGTCGCTGTGGGCGTCGGTGGGGCTGACGGCCCCCGAAACCCAAGACAGTCAGACGCTTACCATGGAACAGGCGCGCGTTCTTGCGCGCCAAGCGCTTTACGCGGGCCGCTTCGATCTGGCGCGAGATGTAGCCGCAGTGCTTGTGCGTGCGGATCCCGAGGATGCCTACGCCTATGGCGTGTTGGCCGCTGCGCATTCGCGACTGAATGACCCCAAGGAGGCTCGTTCAGCGGCCCGCCTGTCCTACAAACACAGTGAAACGTCCGCGCAAAAATTTGGCGCGGCCCGCACGGCTGCGAGTATCGCCTTTCAGCAGGAACGTCCAACGGCATCGCAGATCTGGTTGCGACTGGCCGCGACGCATGCCGAAACGCCCAGACAGGACGAGGTGCTTTCGCGCGACTATTCCAGAGTGCGCGGGGCCAATCCGCTGCGGTTCAACATCAATCTGTCGGTGGCCCCGTCGAACAATGTGAACGGCGGAACCGACAATGTGCTGGAAGTCAACAATGGCATTCCGACAGGCTCGGGCATTCAAGCGGGTTCACGTGCCCTTGATGGCACTGTTGGAACACTTGACGTCCAATTGCGTTATCGCCTGGCCCAGAGCCAGAAAAGCAGAACGACAGCGTCAGGACGCCTGTATGTCAGACGGGTCAAACTGTCTGCAGAATCAGAACGGGAATTGCAGGAGGACGCGGCAAGTCGCCGGGACACACCGCTGACAAATTCAAACTTCGACGAGACCTATGCAGACGTCGGTCTAGAACATACGTTTGCTCTAGGCGCGCCCGGCAACTCGGTGAGCGTGGGTGCGACACTTGGGGCAAAGTGGGCGAACGACACGCGGATTTACGATTCGACGAAGCTTACGGTTTCCCGGGGTCTGAAGCTGTCCGAGGCAACTCACTTGCGGCTACACAGTGGGTTCGAAAGACGGTTTGGGGTCATCAGTGACGCCAGAGACGCCAATATCCTGTCCATTGGCGGCACGATCAGCCACAATCTACGAGGCGGTGACAAACTGAGTGTAGGCCTGAGGGCCCAGGAGCAAAGCTCGGACTTCGTAAACGGTAACTCCACGACTGCGAGTCTTCGCGCCAATTACGTCTTTGGCAAACAACTTGGTCCGGTTCAGATTTCGACCGGTCTGACCCTTGGCTATACAGACTATGATGAGTTCTTCGTTTCAAATGGTTTGATACCGGGGCGCCAAGACGAAAGCCTTTACGGCGACGTTTCCTTTTTCTTTGCCGATTACGACTTCGCGGGCTTTGCCCCCAATCTGCGCATTCGTACGGGCCGCAAGGCGTCCAATGTGAACCGGTTCGAGACCGACGAAACCACAATCACCCTGGGTATCCAATCAAAGTTCTGAGAGGCTCTGGCCCCTTTTGGGCCGTATGCTAGGTTAGGCGCGACACCAACCCCTGACGGAGACCCCGCACATGGCACTGACCTATCTGCATACAATGGTCCGGGTGAAAGACCTGGACGCCTCGATGGCATTTTACAAACTGTTGGGCCTTGAGGAGACGCGGCGCCATGACAGCAAAGGCGGTCGGTTTTCGCTGATCTTCATGGCCCCACCCGAACAGCCGGAATGCCCTGTCGAGTTGACCCACAACTGGGATGGCGATAAAGGCTTGCCCGATGACAGTCGTCATTTCGGACACCTCGCCTACCGCGTCGATAATATCTACGAGACGTGCCAGCACCTGATGGACAATGGTGTGACCATCAACCGGCCGCCGCGCGATGGGCACATGGCCTTTGTCCGGTCGCCTGACAACGTGTCGGTCGAGCTGTTGCAGGCCGGCGATCCCCTACCCCCGGCCGAGCCATGGGCCAGCATGGAAAACACAGGCCATTGGTAAGAATTTCGGCCGTTTTGGCCATCTGCGTCGCCGCATCCCCCGCGGCGGCGTGTCGGCTGGCGTTGCTGTTGGCCCTTGATGTGTCATCATCCGTCGACGCGACCGAGGACCAGTTGCAGCGGGGTGGCCTGGTGGCTGCCCTGACGGCCCCCGAGGTGCGCGCAGCTTTCTTTGCCGTTGATGCGCCCGTGGCACTGGCCGTGTACGAATGGTCGGGGCGGTACAATCAGGAGGTTGTGCTGGACTGGACCCTGATCGACAGTCCCTCGGCGCTGCTGAGCGCTGCCGAAACCGTCGCCGCGAGCAAGCGGTCCCACAACGAGTTCCCTACGGCGATGGGCTATGCTCTTGGTTTCGGGGCCGAGATGCTGGGGCGTGCGCCGTCCTGCCTGTACCGCACCATTGATATGGCCGGAGACGGGCAGAACAACGAAGGCTTTGGCCCCCAACTTGCCTATCGCGAGTTTGCCTTTGACGAAGTGACGGTGAATGGTTTGGTTGTGAATGCAGCCGAATTTACATCGGAGACCATGTTGATCGAGTTCTACAAGCGTGAGGTGTTGCGTGGCCCCGGTGCCTTTCTGGAGGTGGCGCAGGGCTTTGAGGACTACGAGCGTGCGATGCGCCGGAAACTTGAGCGCGAGCTGACGCCGCCCGTGATCGGTGTGCTTGACCTGCACCGCAGCGACGGATGATCCGCGCGGCACTTATCTGGGCCGCGTGCATGGCCGCAACAAGTGCCGGGGCCGAGACGGCCTGTCGTCAGGCACTGGCGTTGGGGCTGGATGTGTCGGGATCGGTCGATGCCCTGGAGTATCGTTTGCAGATGGATGGGTTGGCGGCTGCTCTGGACAGCAGCAAGGTGCGCCAGGCCCTGTTGCAGGTGCCGTCCGCGCCTGTGCATCTGCTGGTCTATGAATGGAGTGGGCCGGAAGACCCGGAAGTGATCCTGCCCTGGACAGCGATTGACAATACGGCAGTTCTGAATGCTGTGATCGGTCAGTTGCGGGCGACCGAGCGGCGACAGGCCAGCCCCGGCACGGCGCTTGGTCTGGCCATGCGCGAGGGCGCGGCGCATCTGGCGGAACGTCCGGACTGCTGGAAGCGTACGTTGGACTTGTCGGGGGATGGCAAGTCGAACCTTGGTATCCGCCCCGTGGATGTGAAACCTGAATTGGAAGATACAGGCATTACCATCAATGCCCTGGTGATCGGGGTGGATGCGCCGGGCATGGGCGATGTGCAGCAAGGCGAAATCTCAGCGCTTTCCACCTACTTCCAGAACAATGTGATTGTCGGATCGGACAGCTTCGTCGAAACCGCGCTGGGTTTCGAGGATTACGCCGCTGCCATGGCCCGCAAGCTGGAACGGGAACTGGAAACGCTGATCCTTGGGGCAGCGTCCCCACCGTCAGGGCCCGGTATTCCGGGCCAAGACGATCAATAGATATAGCGGATCTGGTCTGTCCAATACCGTTCCATGCGCTTGAGCGACGCGGTGATATCAATAATCCCTTCGGGGCCAAGCACGCCCTTGGATTGCAGGCCATCTGCATGGCGCAGGAACAGTTCGTTCACCACGTCCCGGATCTTGCGCCCCTTTTCTGTCAGGCGCACCCGGACAGACCGGCGGTCAATCTCGCACCGCTGGTGGTGCATGTAGCCCATTTCGACCAGCTTCTTGAGGTTGTAGCTGACATTCGAGCCCTGGTAATAACCGCGGCTTTTCAATTCGCCTGCTGTCACCTCGTTGTCGCCGATATTGAACAGCAGCAGCGCTTGGACCGCGTTGATTTCGAGCACACCGACCCGTTCGAATTCGTCCTTGATCACATCAAGCAGCAAACGGTGCAGCCGTTCGACCAGCGATAGCGCCTCAAGGTAACCCACCATGAAGCCTGCGTTGGAAGCCGTTTTGTCGGCCATGCCTGGGACCTGGCCGATAGGGTCCTGAATGCTCATCCGTTTTTCTCCGACATCATCTGCTCTGGCCAGAAGATGCGGTTGATTCGGAAATATTCAGTTAAATGCGCCGGGGCCCTTATTTTTCGGGCTGAAACGTGCGTGACACCGCACCGACCAGATCAGCGAGATGTGTTGGCGCAGCCTCTTGCCCGGTCACCCACCGATACAGATCCTGATCGTTCTCGTTCAGCAGGGTGTCATACACGTCCAGTTCGGCATCCGTCATACCCGCCAGATGGCGCCCGGCATAGGTTGACAGGATCAGGTCCATTTCCTTGATCCCGCGGCGCATCGATCGCATGTGCAGCCGCTTCAAGCGATGTTCACGCGGCTCGTCAGACATCGGTTGGGGTCTGCATCGCGACGCGCAGCTTTTTCTCAAGCCGACCCAGTTGTTCGGCGCGCGCCAGCATGTCCGAACGCATGTCGCGCACCTCGGTCAGAAGATCACGCATATCGGCGGTCAGCGGCTCTTCGACCACGGGCGCATCGAGGCCTTCGCCTTCGCCATTGATCAGCCACATCATCGAAACATTCAGCAAGCCCGCCATCATCGACAGACGGTTGGCGCGCGGCTCACTCAGATCGTCTTCCCAAGCACGCAGTGTCGCCAGCCGCACGCCAAGACGCTTGGCAAGCTGCTTTTGGGTCATGCCGGCCTGCTCGCGTGCGCCGGCCACTCGGTCACCGAATGTTGCCGCTTCGGCGCTGTACCAGTCCTGCTGATCGTCCATGGGATTGCTCTCCTTCTCGGCGCTGGCGCTTGATCGCGCGGGGTACGCCGCCTATGAGGGTCTCGATAACCTCCTAACGCCCCGAGGCCAACATGACATTCCTTTCCGCGACACTCGACCGCGTTAAACCGTCCCCGACTGTCGCCCTGACAGGCCAGGTGGCTGCGCTGAAAGCGCAGGGCAAGGATATCATCGGCCTTGGTGCTGGTGAGCCGGATTTTGACACGCCGCAGAACATCAAGGATGCGGCCGTGGTGGCCATCGCGCTTGGCAAGACGAAGTATACTCCGGTTGACGGCATTCCAGAGCTGAAGCAGGCGATTGTCGAAAAATTCAAGCGCGACAATGGTTTGGACTATAGCTCGGCACAAGTGACCGTTGGTACGGGTGGCAAACAGATCCTGTATAACGCGCTGATGGCGACGCTGAACGAGGGCGATGAGGTGGTAATCCCTGCCCCTTACTGGGTCAGCTACCCAGACATGGTTCTGTTGGCAGGTGGCACGCCGGTCATCGCCGAGGCATCGCTTCAGACCGGGTTCAAGCTGACCGCCGATCAGCTGGAATCCGCCATCACCGACAAGACAAAGTGGCTGATTTTCAACTCGCCCTCTAACCCGACCGGTGCGGGCTATACCCGTGAGGAGTTGAAAGAGATCACCGACGTGCTGATGCGTCACCCCCATGTCTGGGTGATGACGGACGACATGTACGAACACCTTGTCTATGACGACTTCGAGTTCACGACCCCAGCCCAGATCGAACCGCGCCTCTATGACCGCACTCTGACCGTCAACGGGGTCAGCAAAGCCTATGCCATGACCGGCTGGCGCATCGGTTATGCCGCGGGACCCGAAGAGCTGATCAAGGCGATGCGCAAGGTGCAGTCGCAATCCACGTCGAACCCCTGTTCGGTCAGCCAATACGCCGCAGTCGAGGCCCTGAACGGCACGCAAGAGTTCATTGCGCCCAACAACGACGTGTTCAAGCGCCGTCGGGATCTGGTGGTCGAGATGCTGAACGCCGCAGAGGGCATCGCCTGTCCGGTTCCGGACGGTGCGTTCTATGTCTATCCGTCCATCGCGGGCTGCATCGGCAAGACATCGGCCGCAGGCGCGAAGATTGTCGATGACGAGGCGTTTTGCACAGCGCTGCTAGAAGAGACCGGCGTTGCGGTCGTGTTTGGTGCCGCCTTTGGGCTATCGCCAAACTTCCGCGTCAGCTACGCTACGTCGGACGAGGCCCTGAAAGAGGCCTGCACCCGCATCCAGACCTTCTGTGCGGGGCTGAGATAACGAGGGTTGGCATATGGGCGCGGAGCTTCCTGACTATTACTTCCGTGTACGCGAGAACGGAGCGGCGGTGTTTCGGGTGGATACCGAGAACCGGCAACGCCGGATTGAGATGGACCAGATCGCGGTGGTCAACATCCGCAATGGCGAGATCAAGCCCCATGGCGATCGCACCCTGTCGTCCGACGACCTGGCGCGGATCGAGGCATGGATGAAAAACCGGGCCCAGGTGCTGGCCCATCGCGACATTGACGACATTCACCGCGCGATTGATTACCTGAACCTGACCACCCATTGGGCGCAAAGCCGCGCGACAGAGGATCAGTTGGAAGACGTGACTGACGCCCTGCTGCTGGCGATGCACGATCTGAGATCCGTACTGGTGCGCAAGAAGGCAGACCGCCTGATGAAAGGGACGAAAGGCTGACACAGTCCGTCGCATCCGCTCGGCGGATAGGCACTGAAATTATGTAATTTTTTAGGATAAATTTGATCACTTTCCGCCGACGATATGCGGCGGTGTAGGTGATGCTAGGCAATGGAACGGCTTGGCGGCACTGGCTGGATCGATCAATCAGCCAGGAGACATGCAAATGCCCCAGCCACCCATCGCGCCGATCACACCCAACGGTCTGGAGACCATTGCAGAGCTTGTTGAGACAGAACCGGGCCTGATCGTAAACATTTATCCCGAGGACATCCAAGGCGGCGCAGACGCCGCGCGTCAAATGAACGAAGTGTTCGAAACGGCGATGACCGCCACCGACGTCAATACCGATGGCATTTTGACACCTGAAGATTTGTACATCCTGTCCGCATACATTCAGAACAACGCTGCCCTTTATGCGGCGTTCATTGAGGGGCACGGCGACGACGAGGGCAACGAGGAAACCGGGTTTCACCTTGTTCAAGGTGATGGCGGTGCCTTGGAGTTCCGGGGGCGCGACTTCATCGATACAGTGGCTGACGCGATCTACCACCTCGGTTTCGACATCGTTGATGGCCGGTTCGAAAATGAAGACGGCAATGAGAACGAGCGCGTCACCGATGTTGCGGGGTGGATGAATTATTTCGTCAACGGCGAAAGCCGGGTGTACGGCACGGACGCCGCCGAAACCCTGCGATCCGGCGACTACAGCTTTGCCTTGGCAGATGCGGCACATGAAATTTTTACCGCGGGCGCTGGAAACGACCAGATTTGGGCAGGGGCTGGCGATGACACGGTGTTTGGCGGCGGTGGCAACGACACCTCGGCCGGTGGTGACGGCGACGACTATCTTAATGGTCAGGTCGGATTTGATGAGATGTGGGGTGAAGGTGGCAACGACACCCTGCTTGGTCAAAACGGCGAAGACAGGCTTGGCGGCGGTGAAGGCGATGATTTCGTCAACGGCGGTGCGGGTAATGATCGCTTGTATGGCAACGAAGGTGACGACACGATCTGGGCCGGCATAGGCAATGACGTGCTGTCTGGCGACATAGGCAATGACAGTCTGCGTGCGGATGGCGGCAACGACACCCTATGGGGCGATGAAGGCAACGATGTGCTGTTCGCTGGCCGCGGCGCGGACAATGCCCATGGTGGCAGCGGCAACGACACTGTTCTGGCTGGCGCGGGGAACGATAGTGTCACTGGCGGTGATGGAAATGACGCGTTGCGGGGTGCAGGCGGTTTCGACACCTTGCGCGGAGGCGAAGGCGACGACGACATCAACGGCAATGGTGGCAATGACTCTATCAGCGGCGATGAAGGCAATGACCTGCTGAGAGGAGAAGCCGGGCAGGACACGCTGCACGGCGGAGAAGGTAACGACACAATTTACGGTCAGGGCGGCGATGACAGCATCCGCGGCAACGACGGGAACGACCGGTTGATCGGGTCCGGCGGCAACGATGACATGCACGGCGGCGATGGGATCGATGTTTTGTCGGGTGGCACAGGCAACGACACCGTATCTGGCGGCGATGGAGCAGATCGCGTCGCGGGAGGCGCCGGGGCTGACCTGATCCTTGACTACGAAGACGTCGAGGCACGCGATGTATTTGTCTTCAACCCGGGCGACAGCGGCACGACAGATGGCACGATGGATGAGATCAGGGGTTTTACCTCCATCATCGACAAGATCGACCTGACCGCCTTTGGGGGTCTGACATTCGTTGAGGGTAACACGTTCTCGGGCACACGGGCCGAGGTGCTGTTTGACGGCGATTTTGTGCAGATCGACAGTGATGGTGATGGCGCAGTCGACGAGATGATCGAATTGGTCTGGGTCAATGCGGTCGAAGCGGCGGATTTCATTCTTTAGACACAGTGGAATTGAGAGAGGAACGGGGCTTGCTCACCGCCCTGTCCTTTTTCATTGGGCTGAGACAGATCTCTGTCCGGTAATGCGTCCCAGTCGCGGCACGGACACCGTCCAGAACCGCAGCATGAGCGCCACGCCGGCGCAGGCCAGCCCAAGCACAAGGCCCAGCCAGATGCCCGGACCACCCCAATCCAGTACGAACCCAAGAATGTACGAGGCAGGCATCCCAACCAGCCAATAAGACACCCCGGCAAGCACCATGGGCACCGTTGTATCCTGCACTCCGCGCAACAGGCCCAGCGCGATCACCTGCGCCCCATCCACCAGCTGGAACAGTGCAGCAAGGGCCAGCAGCAGCACTCCGATTTCGAGAATCTGGTTCCGCGCGGGTTCATCACGGTTCATGAACAGTGAGATCAGCGGTTCAGGCAGCGCGATGAACAGGACGATCGTGGCAACGGCCATTCCAAGGCTCATCACGATGACGGTGCGGGCGCCGCGCAGCATGTGGTCCAGATCGCCGCGGCCATAGGCGTTGCCCGCCCGGATCGTTGCAACATTGCTGAGCCCGAGATGCACCATGAAGGTGATGGATGCCAGCTGCAGGGCGATGTTGTGCGCGGCGAGCGGAATGGTTCCGAGCCAACCCATCATGAAAGCAGAGGCGGCGAACAGCCCGACCTCGCTGAGGTTGGTGAGACCGATGGGCAGCCCAAGGCGAAACACTTTGCCCAACATCTCCCAATCTGGACGCCAGAGCCGTTTGAGCAGTTGGTGTTCGGGAAGCACGATCAGCGCATAGCCGATAACACCGATCACCATGACGAATTGCGTCACCAGCGATGCCACCGCCGCTCCTGCGATCCCCCATGCCGGGGCACCCCAGTTTCCGAAGATGAACGCATAATTTGCCAACGCGTTGGTCAGCGCAGCCGCCAGGGTGATCCAAAGGACAATCTGGGTCCGTTCGAGCGCGGCCAGATAGCTTTTGAACGTCATGACGAGCAGGGCCGGAATGATCCCCCAGCCCGCGATGCTCAGGTATTCGGCCCCGAGGGCCGCCACCTGTTCGGTTTGTCCCAGCGCCAGCAACACGCTTTCGGCCATGACCATGACCGGCAAGGCCAGCACCGCAAAGCCCAAGCTCAACCACAGCCCCATGCGCGTGGCACGGCGCAAGTTGGTTTCGTCCCGCTCGGCATGGAACGATGCGACCATGGGCATCACGGCCCAGGCAAAGCCTGAGCCCATGAGGAACAAAACAAAAAACAGGCTGCCTGCAACGCCCTGGGCCGCGAGTTCCTCGACCCCGTACCAGCCCAACATGACCGTGTCGGTCACGCCGATTGCAATCTGTCCGAGGTGCCCACCGATCAACGGCAGGCCAAGGGCAAGGATTGCACGCGCGTGCGCGCCATATGACATCTTTTGGGTGGACATGTCCCACCCTTACGCCTGCTTTTTGTGCAAGAAAAGCCCCAGCGTCACACGGGTGACGGGATGCCGCCCTTCCCCCTTAGAGCAACGGCCAAACGAGCGTTGTCGCAACGAGTGCGATCAATGCGCCGGCCATGATCTCGATCACACCCATGGCGCGGATGCTGCCTGCACCCGACCAGCCCGAAAACGCCGATTCCCGTGCGCTGACCGCGACAAGTGCCACAAGGACCGTGACGCTGGCCGTCCCCAACCCCATGACCAAAGCCCCCGCGACCCCTGCCCACGGGATGCCGAGACCAAAGCATAGGATCAACAGGAACACGGCCCCGGTGCAGGGCCGTATGGCGATAGAGCCGATGATGGCAATCGCATCCCGCCATGAAGACACCGAAGCCGCCTGATCGACGCTGGGTCCATGTGCGTGACCGCAACTGCTGCAATGCCCATTCTCGTCAATGGAATGCACAACGACACTGCGCGCACGGCGCATGCCGCGCACCATCAGCCAGAGCCCGACGAGCGCAATCGCCATGTAACTGGCGGGGGCCAGCACTTTTTCGGCCGCGTCCGTCAATTCGCTGCGGCCCCATCCCAGAACCCATGCCCCGAGCGCCACCAGCAGCACCGCCATCAGCGCCTGCGCCAGGGAAGATGCCACCGCCAGCCATGACAAGCGCCACGCGGTCACCTGCTCGGCAGCGCCGTAGCCCCCGATTACCAGCTTGCCATGTCCCGGCCCGGCCGCATGAAAGAAACCGTAGGCTGCGCAAACGCCCATCAGGGCAAACCATGCGCCCGGCTCCCCTGCCCGGACGGCGCGCAGACCACCCGCAAGCGCCGTTTGCGTTTCACGCTGCTGGGCGGCGGCCCATTGACCGATATCTGCCATGCCGCCAAAGCCAAAGAGCCAGAGAAGCGCTGCGGCACAGGCCAGAAGAACGCCGATCCTTAGCCCGCGCATGACAGCGTGACCGTGTCAGCAAAGGACTCACCGACTTCCGGATAAGACTCTTCGGCCTGAGCCGTTGGCGTGGCGTACAACAGCTCTTCCACCAGCGTATACGCCGCATCAAGGTCAGCGGGCTGGATTGTTGCGGTACACGGGCCATCCATGGCGACCGGACCGATCAAGTGATACGCCGTGTAGAATGTCGGATCATATGCCTTGAGGATGACCCCCTCGGCCGGACCTCGGGCGGGTCGAAAATGCGCGGACGTGATCCGCCCATCGCTGACCGAGACGCCCCGTCCGGACGGCTTTCCAAGCGCCACGGAGGTTCCGTTGCGCGTCGCGTAGCTGTCCCCTTCAAATCCTTCGATCCATTGCAGGTCGAAACCATTCAATCGGGCCAGCTCTGCATCCGTGAGTTCGGCATCACCATCTGGATCCAGTCCAAGATCTGCCATCAGAAGCAGAGAATAGAACTCGTCATAGGTCCAATGCACCTCGACGCCTTCCAAAGTGCCATCGGCACTGACCACAACTTTCAGTTTGGTATCGACGAACACGTGCGGATGGGTCGACGCCGCATTGGCGGACAAGACCAAAGCCGCGGCAACGGCAAGAGATCGACGAAATGACATTGCCCAGATTTAGGCAAGGCGGTGCGCCGCCTCAACCCCGATTTGCATATTGCGCGACAGCCCGCCCGGAGAAGAGGCATTGCGACACAGATCACCACTTGCACCTGCGAGTGGCTCTGTCACAGTAGGAAAAGCATTACCATAGGTTGAATCTATCCAAAGGATGCCTCCATGACTCTCTCACGCGCAATAGGTCCGGCGCTGGCCGCAACCCTGACCACGGCTGGCGCTTGGGCGAACTCGATTGATCAAATTCGCCCGGACGCACCTGCATTGGCGCAGTACGGTGCCTTCCCAATCGGTGTGCAAACCCTTGACGTGACAATTCCCGACAGCATCGATGTCGTGAATGTTAAGGGCAAGACCATGCCCACCTATGATCGCCCCCTGACACTGGAAGTCTGGTATCCGGCAGCGGAGGGGACAGAGCAAGGCGGCACATACACCGCCATCCTGCGTGACGGAGCAACCGAGGTCACGTTGAACGGTCGCGCCGCGCGAGATGCACAACCTGCAAGCGGCGCCCGTTTTCCCCTGGTGATCATCAGCCATGGGTATCCCGGGAACCGTTTCCTGATGAGCCATTTGGGCGAAAACCTTGCATCCAAGGGGTATGTCACTGTGTCGATTGATCACACGGACAGCACCTATTCCGACCAAGCCGCCTTTGGATCGACCCTGTACAACCGCCCGTTGGACCAAGCCTTTGTGCTGGATCACATGGCTGAATTGCAGGGGCCGTTGGGCGACATCATTGATGCCGATCATACAGGCGTCGTGGGCTATTCCATGGGTGGCTATGGTGCGTTGATCTTTGGGGGTGCGGGTGTCACCCAAGCCTCGACCGAGTTCAGCTGGGGGGCGCCGAATGATCTGCTGGAGGCGCATCTGGCCATGTCCGACAGTCACGAGGCCCTGATGGATGACCGCGTCAAAGCGATCATCGCCATTGGGCCTTGGGGCAACAACGCGGGGTTCTGGGATACAAGCGGGACGGCTGGCCTGCGCGTGCCCACGATGTTCATGGCAGGCGGGGATGACGATGTTTCCGTCTATGACGCCATGCGTGAGCTGTTTACCGGCGCGGTGGGCGCGGATCGTCATCTGTTGACGTTTGACTATGCCAATCACAACGCCGCGGCCCCGATCCCGGCCCCCATAGAAAGCTGGGAGCCTGTTGAGGGTCTCGATTTCCTTCCCTTCGAGCACTATGCCGATGCGGTGTGGGATACGACGCGAATGAATAACATCGCCCAGCACTTCGCCACGGTGTTCTTCGATCTGCACCTCAAGGGTGATGCGGCCAAGGCCGAGTATCTTGAGCTGGTGCCCGATTCCCGCAACGGGCTGGTTGACCTTGATGATGCGGGCAACCCGACCGAGGATCACACCTATTGGCAGGGATTTGCGCCGCGCACGGCCAAGGGTCTGCGGTTCGAAACGCTGCCAAAGGGTCAGTGATGGACGTCACCACACGCGAACTTGGCGGGCACACGTTCACGGTGAGGACATGGGGGGACTCGGCGCATCCGATGATTTTGATGCTGCATGGGTTTCCCGAATATGGCGGCGCGTGGGATGAGATCGCGACACGTCTGTCTGACCGCTATTATTGCGTCGCCCCCGACCAGCGTGGGTACGGTGCGAGCTATGCGCCCGACGATGTCGGCGAATATGCGACGTCGAAACTGGTTGGTGACATGGTGCACCTTATCGCCGATCGCGGTCCCGTGATTGTCATGGGCCATGACTGGGGCGCCTCTGTCGCCTATGGCCTGGCCATGTTCCGACCCGAACTGGTGTCGCACCTGATCATTGCCAACGGTGTGCACCCGGTCCCCTTTCAGCGCGAGATGGCGGCGGGTGGAGCACAATCCGAGGCATCCCAGTACATCAACTTCCTGCGCAGCGAGGGGTCCGAGGATACGCTTGCCGCAGATGATTTCGGGAAGCTTCTCAAGCTGTTCTCGGCCAAGATGGACATGAGCTGGCTCGCAGGCGACCGGCTGAACGCTTACAAGGCCGTGTGGCGACAATCGGGGCTGCGCGGCATGATCAACTGGTACCGCGCCTCGCCTCTGATCGTGGCTGACCCCGGCGTGCCCGTAGAAATGCCCGACCTTCCCTTGGATCGGTTGCAGGTGGGCTGTCCGCATTTGCTGATCTGGGCCGATGGCGACACGGCGTTGTTACCTGTTTCGACGGAAGGCTTGGAGGATTTTGCGCCGTCACTGACCCGTGCGCATGTTTCGGATGCCGACCACTGGTTGCTGCACCAGCAGCCCGATGCCATTGTGGAGATCATGAACAACTGGCTTGGCTGATGTCTTCCCAAGTGGCTTTGAGCGCGTCATAGTTGTCGCATTTCAAAGCACGGAGATATTTTCATGAGCCATAGATACGATATCAAGCTGGCCGCGCAGATGGCCGAAGCCTCTTACGCGGGCAGAAGCAATGCCTCATTGGCCAACGCGTGGCGGGACGGTCTGGACGAAAATGACGTTCAGGCGATCTTCCTCAAAGGAGACATTCTGCTGATCCCCGGATCGAATTCTGTGATGGATTACCTCAAGTACAACCTGCGCGTTCTGAACATCGGCGGCAAGCGATACCGGCTGGCGGATGATGACACGGAAAAGGGCGCGTCCGGCACCGTGTGGCATCAGGGATTTCTGGCCCATGCCAAGGGGATCTTTGACTGGCTGCAAAAGAAGAACCACCGCCCGAAATACATCATCGGTCATTCGCTTGGGGCGGCTGCGACACAAATCCTTGTGCGCACCTATGGTGTGCCCGGTATCGGGTTCGCCGCCCCACGCCCGCGCCGCAGCCCCGGTGCCATCAAGCATTCGAACCTGTGCCTGTGCATCAACCGCGACGATGACGCCGTGTGCGATCTGCCGGGGTCGTTTCACCATATGGGGCACGTGCATAAGGCCCGCGCACGCCGGTCCGTCTTTGGCCCGGATCACAGTATGAAGCACTACCGTAAGGTTATCGACGAACAGCAGACGTCGGGGCATCTACGGGCACACTGGCCGGGTTGATACGCTCTTCCCCCGTCTGACCGGCTCTGGCATAGTGCGCTGCAACCAACAAAGAGCAGCAGCCATGTCCGATCTTCTTGCCGGGGCCAGTGGGCCTTCTGACTACGATGCCTCCTCCATTCAGGTGCTGGAGGATATGGAGCACGTGCGCCTGCGCCCAGGCATGTATATCGGGGGCAAGGACGACCGCGCACTGCACCACATGGTGGCCGAGATCATCGACAACTCGATGGACGAGGCGGTCGCCGGACACGCCACGTGGATCGAGGTGGAGCTGCACGAAAACGGCCATGTGTCCGTGCGTGACAACGGCCGCGGCATTCCAACCGATCCGCATCCCAAGGACCCGTCCAAAAGCGCGTTGGAAATCATTTTTTGCACGCTAAACGCGGGCGGCAAATTCTCGGGCGACAGTTACGAGACATCGGGTGGTCTGCATGGGGTCGGGTCCTCCGTCGTCAACGCCCTGTCCGACCATCTGCGCGTTGAAGTGGCGCGCAATCGCGAGCTGTTTGCCATGGAGTTTTCCAGGGGCGCCCCACAAGCGCCATTGGCAAAGATCGGTGCCGCCCCCAATCGGCGCGGCACGTCCGTTACCTTCCATCCCGATCCGGAAATCTTTGGGTCGCTGAAACTGAAACCCGCCCGCCTGTTCAAGATGGCGCGGTCCAAGGCCTACCTGTTCTCAGGCGTGGAAATCCGCTGGAAGTCGGCGATCGCCGATGGCGACACGCCGCAAGAGGCGACATTCCACTTTCCCGGCGGGCTGTCCGACTATTTGACCGAAGCGTTGGGTGGGGCCACCACCTATTCCGACGCCCCTTTTGCCGGGTCGGTGTCCTTTGAGAAGTTCAAGGTGCCGGGCAAGGTCGAATGGGCGATCAACTGGACGCCCAGCCGCGACGGTTTCATCCAATCCTACTGTAACACCGTGCCCACGCCCGAGGGCGGTACGCACGAAGCCGGGTTCTGGGCTGCGATCCTGAAGGGGATCAAGGCCTATGGCGAGCTGGTGAACAACAAGAAAGCCAACACAATCACGCGCGAGGACCTGATCACAGGCGCGGGCGCGCTGGTGTCCTGCTTTATCCGCGAACCTGAGTTCGTGGGACAAACCAAGGACCGCCTTGCCACGGTCGAGGCACAACGGATGGTCGAAAACTCGGTCCGCGACCATTTTGACAACTGGCTGGCCGCCGACACGAAATCCGCCGGCGCCATCCTTGATTTTCTGGTCCTGCGCGCCGAGGAACGGCTGCGCAGGAGGGCCGAGAAAGAAACACAACGCAAATCCGCCACTAAGAAACTTCGGCTTCCCGGCAAATTGGTGGACTGCTCTTCATCAACACGCGATGGCACGGAATTGTTCATTGTCGAGGGCGACTCGGCTGGCGGGTCGGCCAAGATGGCGCGGGACCGCAAGACCCAGGCCCTGCTGCCCCTGCGCGGCAAAATCCTGAACGTGCTGGGCGCGGCTTCGTCCAAGCTGGGCTCGAATGCCGAGATTTCGGACCTGACGCAGGCGCTTGGCGTGAGCCTTGGGGCCAAGTTCAACATCGATGATCTGCGCTACGACAAGGTCATCATAATGACGGATGCGGATGTCGATGGCGCGCATATCGCGGCGCTGCTGATGACGTTCTTCTACACCCAGATGCGGCCCATGATCGATGCCGGTCACCTGTATCTGGCCTGCCCGCCCCTGTTCCGGCTGACCCAAGGAGCCAAACGGGTCTATTGCCTGGACGAGGTTGAGAAAAACACGCTGATGGAGAGCGGTCTGGGCGGCAAGGGCAAGATCGACGTGTCCCGCTTCAAAGGTCTGGGCGAGATGGACGCGAAGGACCTGAAAGACACCACCATGAACCCCGCGACGCGCAAGCTGATCCGCGTGTCGATTGACGAGGATGAACCGGGCGAGACCGGAGACCTTGTGGAGCGCCTGATGGGCAAGAAGCCGGAGATGCGGTTTCAGTATATTCAGGAGAATGCGCGGTTTGTGGAGGAGTTGGATGTTTGAGGCACTGGGCATCGCCTCGGATCTAAGGCCCGCGCTGGTTGGTGCGGCCTTTGGCACACTGGCCACGATTCTGGTTCAGTACATCACCCACCGCTATAGACTTTTTATGTCATTCAAGCGCTTCAAACATGACCTGCGCAATCTTGATCGGCACATCCACGCATCCATCGAAAGCCTTAAAGTTCCTGATGGCAGTCCCCGCTACCTCATTGCAGCGCGCTTGCGATTTTGCAAATTCATGGACGGAATGCGTTCAATCGAACAGCTGGAATGGCTGACCCAGCGCCGCGATTCTGATCGCATATTGCCAACCTTGCTTGCGATCCGAAACAGCGACACGTTTATGGAAGAAATCGCCCGCCGCATCGACAGTATGACCGATGACGAGGTTGATGAAGCGCTGCGCCAAGGACAAATCAATATGTCTTTTCTGCATAAGGCCGCGGAGAAGCTGGGTTACGCCAATAGTATGAGTCAGAACTCGGCATACAAGGTTCCCGTTAAAGAGATACTGGACGAGTTGAACGACAAATAGATGAGTTGAGAAGCACATTTCAACAACGGCGAATTCGACAAAGGGGTAGGCCACCTCATCGACGTGCCGCGGAGCGGTGATCTGACCTCTCCGCAGCAGTGCGTTATGACTGCCACGTACATCTTCGATCTGAACGACGCGCATACGCCAACCATATCGCCGTGCCGGGGGGCGGCCCGGCCCCTCTCGCGCATTGCTACGCAATACGCTGCCGGTCTACGCGCCTGCCTTGCAGGCGCATGGATGGGGCGGCGCCTGCGGCTTGATTCCGCCCTTTGGTGCGCTGTTCGGACGGCCGCGTGGGGCAATCCTATTGTGCTTCACAGAACGATGCTCTGCTGGACGACGTGACGAATCCATAAACCCGGCTCCTCTCGGCATCTTTTCTTCGAAAAGAGCCTGCCGGGCGACGCGCCCGCTGTGCGGGCGCTGGGAAAAAGCGGAGGCTTTCGCCTCCGCCACCACTCGATACGCGAAGCGGGATACATCTCGATCCGCTTCCTCCTTGATATGCCTCGGGTCGGGTTAACGAGCGCTTACTCAACCAAGGCGCTTTCTGGGCGTTGTAACGGCGGCGGAGGGCCGACTTGTTAAAAGGGGGAACCAAAAGGGCCCTCCGCCGCGCTGATCCACCCCCGGGACGTCCAGATCACCGGGGGCAGGAACGTCTTAGACCGTGGCGCCGACGATGACCCACAAGCTCATCATGGCGGCAAAGCCAAACACGGTCGGAATGATAACCTTTTCCATCACTACTCTCCTTTCCAGGCAGGCCGGGAACACGTGAGTGGTGGCCTGCGGTGCGATCCGCGGAGAAGGCCCCCGCGATGATAGGAAAGAGGTGGGCGCGGAGGTTTGACACAAAAACCCCCTGCCCCATCACCTCTGATCACGGAGATGCGACAGCGGCGCGAGGCATCGCGTGGTTTCAAGCCTTGATCCCGGCCCCTTTCTGCCCCCTACTGCGGGCATGATCCTGCGCCTGTTTCTGATCCTGAGCCTGCTGGCCGCCTGTGGCCGTACGCTGACCGATGCCGAACGTGCTTTCGCAGACAGCATCCATGGCGATCAGCTGAACCATCAGCGGGTGCGCCTGATTGACGGGGCGCCGACCCGCGCCGTTACGTTCAAGCGCAAAGCCCGGCCCCGGACCACCTGCCGTGAGCGTATCCTACCGCCCCCGACCAGCGACACGATCACCGCAAAACCGGCGGCTGTTGCCCTGTGGCAGAACGTTCTGTTCGACAAGGACTGGTATCTGGACGATTACGTCCCCGCCTATCCGCAAGAGATCAACCTGATCGCAGCCATGCTGTTGGCCCATGAGTTGACCCATGTGTGGCAGTGGCAGAACCGGGAGATCACTGGATACTCCCCTCTCAAGGCCGCGCGCGAGCATCGGTTCAGTGACGATCCCTACCTCTTTGACGTGTCGGCGGAGCGGAAGTTCCTCGACTTTGGATTTGAACAGCAAGGGTCCATTGTCGAGGAATTCGTATGCTGCCGGGCGCTGGACCCTCAAGGCGGGCGGACACAGCGCCTGCACGCCCTGATCTCACAAGCGATGCCCGTCTCCCCCCTGCCGCAATCCCGGCAACATGACGTGCGCTTGCCTTGGGATGGCGTGCAGGTGAACGGGATTTGTGCGTAATCCAAATCAGAAAGATGGAGGTGCCGGAATGGCCCAATATGCCGTGATCATGCTGCTGGCCGGTATCGGCATCCCAGTCTTGGCTGCGCTGAATGCTGCGCTTGGCACGCGATTGGGCAGTCCGGCGGCCGCCGCAACGGTTCTGTTTGTCATCGCCTTCGGGACGGCAGCGGTCGTGTTCGTCCTGACGGGCGCGCAGGGGCTGTCCAAGTTGTCCACGGCGCCAAAACACCTCTTTCTAGCGGGTGTTCTGATCGCCTTCTACGTGCTTAGCATTACCTACATCGCCCCACATTTTGGCATTGGGAACGCCGTATTCTTCGTGCTGCTGGGCCAATTGATCTCAGCCGCGGCGATTGACCATTTCGGGTTGTTTGGCGCGCAGGCGACGTCCCTTGGCATGGCCCGCATGGGGGGCATCGCCCTTATGGCCCTGGGCGTCTGGTTGACCCAGCTCGCCTGATTCAGTCCGTGATACCAGCCAGTTCTTGCGCTTGGGCCCATGCGACCGGATCCACGTCCACGGGATCAGCCAAAACGCGGTTCTGGCCGGGCAGACGACCGGCGCTGTCTTCGGCGAGAAGCCCTTCGAGCTGCGCAAGGCGGTCCATAAAGGCGCCCGATGTGCTGGGATCGATCAGGATGTAGTACTGCCCAAGATCATGCGGTGGCCCTTCGGGCGCTTTAAGCGGCTTCACATCCCGGCTGAGCACACCACCCGTCAGACCGGCAGTCAGCAGTTCAGCCATCAGCCCAAACCCCCAACCTTTGTATCCGCCGGTCGACACAAGCGAACCGGCCAGTGCAGCCTCAGGGTCGGTCGTAGGATTGCCATCCGCATCGACGGCCCATCCCTCGGGAATGGCCTCACCGGCGGCCTTGGCCATGGTGATCTTGCCCAGGGCAACCGTTGTGGTCGATTGATCGAACTGCATGGCCAGGCCGCCCTGCCCGTCCGGTACAGAAAAGGCAATCGGGTTGGTCCCGATCATGCGCGTCTTGCCCCCGGGCGGTGCCACGATGGGGGAGGCATTTGTCATGCCCAAGCCGATAAATCCGGCGCGGGCGATCTGTTCGGTGAAGTATCCCAGCGCGGTGCAGGTGTGGGCATGGCCGACCGCAAGGCTCGCAATCCCGAATTGGCGCGCTGCGTCCAGCGCAGGGGCCAACCCGTATGCAAAAGCGGGTTGGGCAAATCCCATCAGTGCGTCAACGTAGATGGCGGCCGGGCGCGGTGCACTCACCACTGGCACGACGTCGCCTTTGACGCGCCCGGTGCGCAATTGCTGGCAATAGCTCTCCAAATAATAGAGGCCACAGATCCGGTTCCCTGCCGCTTCGGCTTGTGCAACAGCACGTGCCACCTCTGCCGCCGGAAAGGCCCCGGCGCCATGCGCCACCAGTGCCGCTTGCACGGTGCGCTCAATCTCTGCCGTCGAAACTCCCGGCATCTTTCTTTTTCCCCCACGGTCATTGCCGCGGGATCAAGACAGAGCAAACCCGAACGCAGCCGTCAAGCTACGGTTTTCATTCCGGCTTTCTGAAACCGTTTTGAAAAGAAACAATTGGTCGCTGTTTAGAGAAACACGGTCATGATGGCGTAGCCAAGTGCCCGGCGTCCAGCCGAACCGTGCGGTCCATACGTGAGGCCAATTCCAGATTGTGCGTTGCGATCAAGGCAGACAGCCCCGTGTCCCGCACCAGCGTCATCAGCGCATCAAAGACCTGATCCGATGTGGCCGGATCAAGGTTGCCCGTGGGTTCATCCGCCAGCAGCAGGGCCGGACCATTGGCAAGCGCCCGGCAAAACGCAACGCGCTGTTGTTCGCCCCCGGACAACTCGGCCGGACGGTGCGTGGCGCGCTCGGCGATGCCGACCTTGTCCAACAGCGACAACGCGCGCACCTCTGCATCCGTTCTGGACGTTCCCGCCGCCAATTGGGGCAACGTGATGTTTTCAATGGCCGAGAATTCAGGCAGCAGATGGTGGAACTGGTAGATGAACCCGACCTCGGCCCGCCGGGCCAGCGTTCTGCGCCGGTCCGATTGCCCGGTCATGTTCTGGCCGTTCAGAGTCACAGTACCGGTATCGGGCGTGTCCAGCATGCCCGCGATGTGCAGCAGTGTGGATTTCCCGGCCCCCGAGGGGGCGACAAGGGCAACCACTTCGCCTCGCTGCAGATCAAGGTCCACACCGCGCAAGACATCGACCTGACCCGGAAGGCCAGCATTGTAGGTCTTGGTGATACCGTTCAGCGACAGGACTTGATCACTCATAACGCAACGCCTCGACCGGGTTCATGCGGGCGGCACGCCGCGCCGGGAACAGCGTCACAAGCCAGCTCAGCGTCAGGCTCAGCACCGCTGCTGACAGCACATCACCCGCCGATAGAACCGCAGAGGGAAAGATGAACCCCCGGCCTTCCAGATCTGTGACCCCATTGCCGGTCAACATGTTCACCAAGCGGTAGACATGTTCGATGTTGGCAGAAAAGAGTGCCCCCAGCGCGATACCCAGCACCGTGCCAACCGTGCCGACCCATGCCCCACACAGAAAGAAGATACGCAGGATTGATCCCTGGCTTAGCCCCATTGTGCGCAGAATACCGATGTCGCGCCCCTTGTTCTTGACCAGCATGATCAGGCCCGAGACGATGTTGAGCGCGGCAATCAGCACGACGATGGCAAGCACGATGAAGATCGCGTTGTTCTGCAGTTCAAGCGCGCGCAGCATCCCGCCAAAGCGGTCCTGCCAGGTCCAGCTGTAGGCGCGGTCACCGGCCACCTCACGCAAGGCATCCACTACAGGTGTCAGGTTTTCCGGCTCAGCAAGGCGCAGGTCGATCTGGTCCACCACACCTTCCCGATTGAAAAAGCTCTGTGCCTCGGCCAGCGGCAGGTACATACGCGACTGGTCCATGAAGGGCTGCCCGGTCGAAAAGATGTAGACAACCTCATACGCCGAAATGCGCGGCGTGATGCCAAGCGCGGTCCGCGCACCGTCAGGCGAGATCAGTTTGACACGGTCGCCGATGCCTATGCGCAGCTGTGCGGCAAGCTGCGACCCGACGGCCACCCCTTCGTCAAAGCGGTCGAGCGTGCCCTGTTGTCCTTCCGCATTTGCCACAAGCGGGTATTCGAGCAGGTCAGCGCGGCTGATCCCATAGACATCCGCCGGCGCATTGCTGCCCCGAAAGCTGCCCATGACCTGCGCGCGGACCAGCGGCGCCACATCGTCGACACCTTGCAGCGCCTCGATGCCGGGCAGGATGTCACTATAGTTGGGGATCGTTGTATCCGGCGCACGCCCGTCTTCTTGTACAGCGACATAGCGCAGTTCGATATGGGCGTTTCCGCCCAGCATCGCATCCACGAAATCTGCGCGCAGGCCCGCGCGCACCGCAAGGGTCGCAACAAGCGCAAAGACGGCGAGCGTGATGCCGATCAGGCTGATCCAAGTCATGGTGCTGACCCCGCCTTCGGCGCGCCGGGCACGCAGGTAGCGCCAGGCGATCATCCACTCGAATGGGGCAAAGGGGGCTGTGGGTTTGGCCATTTACGGCTCCTGCTCGGGTTGGGACGAGATGTGGCGGGGTCCGCCCCCAAGGTCAAGTCCCGCGCGCAGGTTGCCGCCGTCCGAAGGGCCACAGCAAGAGCTTGAGCGCCGCCCAAACGGTCACGAGTCCGGTGAGAAGGCCGGTTGCAGCAAAGATCCCCCCGGCCGCCGTCAACGGCACCGCAGGTTCGAAACTGGACAGGGCAGCCGTGGCTACTTCGGTATCTGTTGATCGGGCCACATGATAGGTGCGCAACAAAGGTCCGGCCCCGTTCAGCACAACCAAATCCGACCGCAGTTGGTCATAGCGCGCAAATGTGCGGGTCATGTCCGCCCTACGGCGATCCAGAAACGCGGTGCCATGCATCTGTGCAAGCGCCGCCGTTCGGGTCAGTCCCTCGGCTTGGGCAGAGGCATCGAAATCTGCCACCACTTGGGCCAGTGCATCCACTGCTCCGCCAAGACGTTGGCGGTATTGCTGTGAAAACTCGGGCAATTGCGACGCGAGCGTACCGCCTACTACGCCGCCCGCCAGCACAAGCACGCGCAGGATCATGGACGCTTGCCATAGACAGCGGCACTGAGCGCCATGTCCAAGCTCCCCATGGCGTCCCCGTCCAAACAGGCGTCATAGAGAGCGATCACGCTGACCTTACCCTCCCAAATGACGGCAAAGCTGCCGATGTTGAGACGTCCGGGAAAGCACAAAGCCCCAAAGTGCCAGAAGTTGTGACCATCCTGGAAGGGCCGGAACACCATGCCCATGCCGTAATAGGCACCGCCGCCCAGCGCGACATGTGGCAGGGCAAAGGGATCGTTGGCAACGCGGCTGCCCGGTCCGAAATGCGTCTGGAGGAATGTCAGGTATCCGTTGGGGTCCGACGCCAGACCACCCCAAGGCTGGAACACGCCGGCACGGTCTCCGGGTTGAATGCTTGCGGGCAAGCCCAACAGGTCGCGACACGCGTCGAAATAGGACATGCCCGTGACGCCTTCGATCACCAGCCCCAGCAGCGCGTAGTTCTCGTTGTTGTATTCGTATGCGCCACGGGTTCCGGTCTGCGTGGGCCGGGCATTCACCAAATCCAAAACTTGCGCGCTGAAATGGCCATTCTGCGCCGCGGTCTGACCAAGCCACCCGAGCATGGCCAATTGGGTAACATCAGGAGCCAGGCCCGACGTGTGCGTGAGCAACTCTGCCACCGTCACATCCGGCGCGGGACTGACGAAATCCCGCAGGGAGTCGGACCATTCCAGACGTCCCTCATCCACCAGATGCATAACGCATATGGCAGTTATGGACTTGGATACGCTTGCCAAGTCGCCCGAACGGATCACGCCGTCAGCAGTGTCGTTGTACAGATCGACGTTCCAGGTGCCGTCTGCCCCGACCACGCCAGATGCCATCATGCCGGACGTACCCTGCGCGGTCAGCCAGTCTGCAAAGGCGGACTCAAGTTTGCGGTGAACGGAAGCGGGTGTGGCGTCATCGCTGCTGGCAAGCGTGGGCAGTGCCAGCAGCGCCGCATATAAGACCAACCTGAAAAGAGCCTGCATTTGCATCAGGTTATCACAACCCCGCGTAAATCTCCGCCACTTTCTTCACGGCTTCTTCTGGCGGCAACTCTTCGCTTTCGCCGGTCCGCCGCGAGGTCAACTCGACCACGCCGTTCTTGAGACCACGCGGCCCAACAGTGATCCGCCACGGCAGACCGATCAGGTCCATGGTGGCAAACTTGCCGCCTGCCCGCTCATTCCGGTCATCATAGAGCGGCTCAAGCCCCAGTGCCGTCAGGCTTGCATACAACGCATCACAGGCAGCGTCCGCTTCAGCGTCACCCTGTTTCAGGTTCACAATCCCGCAGTGATAGGGCGTCACGCCTTCGGGCCAGATGATGCCGTTGTCATCATGGCTGGCTTCGATGATGGCGCCCACCAAGCGGCTCACACCAATTCCATGGCTGCCCATATGCACCGGTACCTGCTTGCCATCCGGGCCTTGAACAACCGCATTCATTGCTTCGGAATACTTGGTGCCGAAGTAGAAGATCTGCCCAACCTCGATGCCCCGTGCCACGCGTCGGCGGTCTTCGGGGATTGCATTGAACAGCGCTTCGTCATGGGTTTCGTCCGTGCGCGCGTATTTCGAGGTGAACTCCTCCAGCACCGATTGGCACTGTTCCACGCTGTCATAGTCGATCTCTCGATCACCAAAGGTCAGGTCAGTGACAGCGCTGTCATAAAAGACCTCACTCTCGCCCGTATCAGCCAGAACAAGGAACTCATGCGTGTTGTCACCGCCGATGGGGCCGCTGTCTGCGCGCATGGGTATGGCTTGCAGGCCCATGCGTTCATAGGTGCGCAGGTATGTGACCAAGTGACGGTTATAGGCGTGCAGCGCATCCTCTTTCGTCAGGTCGAAGTTGTAGCCGTCTTTCATAAAGAACTCGCGACCCCGCATCACGCCGAAACGCGGGCGGATCTCGTCGCGGAACTTCCACTGGATGTGGTAGAGCGTCAGCGGCAGGTCTTTGTAGCTGCCGATATGCGAGCGGAAGATGTCTGTGATCAGCTCTTCGTTCGTGGGACCATAGAGCATGTCGCGGTCGTGCCGGTCCTTGATGCGCAGCATTTCCTGACCGTAGTCATCATACCGTCCGCTTTCGCGCCACAGATCCGCCGATTGCAGCGTGGGCATCAGCATGGGGATGTGACCCGCGCGCACTTGTTCCTCGTGCACGATGTTTTCCAGCTTGCGCAGCACCTTGAAGCCCATAGGCAGCCAGGAATAGATACCTGCGCTTGATTGCTTGATCATCCCTGCGCGCAGCATCAGGCGGTGGCTGACGATCTGCGCCTCGCTGGGGTTTTCCTTCAGCACGGGCAGAAAATAACGGCTCAAACGCATATGCGCGCTCCCTCACAAGATTTCGACCTGATTAGGACAAAGGCGGCACACCCGCAACGGCCCCTTGGACCGTTTGGGAAAATCCTGACGCGTCGCGCCATTCCATCGCATGCATCAAAGCACGCAACCGCCCCCTTGAAGAAACGCGCAAAACCCCGCATCTGTTAGCACAACTCAAGGAACGGAACACACTATGGCACTGCCCGTCCGCGAACAATTCAAGTATTGGGGGATCGCGGCGGCGATCTTCTTTTTTCTGCTTTATGCGCTTGGGGACCAACTGTTGCCGTTCTTCCTGGGGGCGGCCATCGCGTATTTTCTGGATCCGGTGGCGGATTGGCTTGAAGCGCACGGGTTCAGTCGCGCCATCGCAACGGGCATCATTACCATCAGCGCCATTATCATCTTTGTGGTTCTGGCCTTGCTGGTGATCCCAACACTGATCGAACAGGCAATCCAACTGTTCAATGCTGTGCCGCAGCTGGCCCGAGACCTTGGTACATTCCTGACCGAACGTTTCCCAAGCCTGTTGGACGAAACCTCGACCGTGCGGCAAAGCCTGAATTCACTGGGTCAGACGATCTCGGAACGAGGAGGGCAATTGCTGGAAACGGCGCTTACGTCCGCGGCCAGTCTGATCAATGTCATCGTTCTTTTTGTCATCGTTCCGGTTGTCGCGGTGTATCTGCTGCTGGATTGGGATCGGATGATTGCCCGTGTGGACGAATTGCTGCCGCGCGACCACGCGCCGGTCATCCGTCGCCTCGCTGGTGACGTGGATAAGACTCTTGCCGGGTTTATCCGGGGGATGGGAACCGTCTGTCTGATCCTTGGCGCCTATTATGCAATAGCGCTGATGCTGATCGGATTGCAGTTTGGTCTGGTCGTGGGGTTCGTTGCAGGCTTGCTGACGTTCATTCCCTATGTCGGTGCTATCGTTGGTGGCTGCCTTGCGGTTGGGCTGGCCCTGTTCCAGTTCTGGGGCGAATGGTGGTGGATCGTGGCTGTGGCCGTGGTGTTCCAGATCGGCCAGATCGCCGAGGGCAACTTTCTGACCCCGAAACTCGTGGGCAACAGTGTGGGCCTGCATCCCGTCTGGCTGATCCTGTCGCTGTCTGTTTTCGGAGCGTTGTTTGGCTTCGTCGGCATGCTGGTTGCTGTCCCGATGGCCGCGGCCCTTGGCGTGCTGGTCCGCTTCCTGATTGAGCAATATCGAAACAGCAGGCTTTACACCGGCGTAAGTGGTACATCCGAACCAGAGGCCGAGGAATAGTCCAATGGCCCGACAACTTGGGTTTGACCTGCCGGTGCGTGTCGCACTGGGGCGTGACGATTTCCTGGTTGCGCCGTCCAATGCCATTGCCTTGTCCATGGTCGACGCGTGGCGCAACTGGCCGCTGAACAAGCTCGTCCTGACAGGACCCGAAGGGGCAGGTAAAACGCATCTCACACATGTGTGGGCCGCGGATAGTGGCGCGCAGATTGTTGCAGCCGCAGCATTGGAAAATGCCACCGTTGACGCACTCTTTGACGGCCCCGTCGCCGTCGAAGATGTCGATCAGATTGCACAAGACATCGACCGGCAGACTGCTCTGTTTCATTTGCATAATGCACTCCAGGCATCGGGCCATCCGCTGCTGATGACCGGGGTGACCGCCCCCAACCTGTGGCGTTTGTCCCTGCCCGATCTGCAAAGCCGCGTGGACGCGGCAGGACACGCAGCGCTTGATGCGCCGGACGACAGCCTTCTGGGTGCAGTTCTGGCAAAGCTCTTTTCTGACCGTCAGCTCACACCTCGACCGGACGTGATCCCCTATCTGGTCACACATATGGAACGCAGCTTTGCCGCTGCCCGCCAAATCGTTGCAGACCTAGACACAGCCAGTCTTGCGGAGAAAAAGCCCATTACGCGAAACCTCGCCGCTGCGTGTCTGGACAATCGGGGGTGATCCGGCGGATAGTGTCACTCATCCTTTACACCCCGTCGACATAACCCGCGCATGACCAACGCCGATTTTCTCGGTTCGGACTTTCCCGAGCCGGTTTCCCTGCCAGACCTTGATACAACCGGCCCCGGCCGCTTCTTCAACCGTGAGCTCAGCTGGCTTGGCTTCAACTGGCGGGTCTTGGAAGAGGCTGAAAACCCGCGCGTCCCGCTTCTGGAGCGGCTGCGTTTCGTGTCGATCAGTGCGGGTAACCTCGACGAGTTCTATACCGTGCGTGTTGCGGGCCTGCGCGAGTTGGCCATCGCGGGCAGCACGACGCCCGCGGCCGATGGTCTTACGCCCGCTGAACAGTTGGTTCTCATCAACGAAAACGCGCGTCAGCTGATCCTGCATCAAACCAAGGTTCTGGCCGGCCTCACGGCCGAGATGGAAGAGCGCGGTATTTCAATTCTCACGCGCGATGACCTGACCGAAGATGACACTGAATACCTGTCAGAGGTGTTTCTGAACCGGGTCTTTGCTGTTCTGTCCCCGCTGGCGATTGACCCTGCACACCCGTTTCCGTTCATCCCCAACACCGGACACGCCCTTGCCCTGCAACTTGAGCGCGCCAAGGACAAGCGTGCCCTGCAGGCGCTGCTGCCCATTCCCGGACAGATTGACCGTTTTGTGGCGCTGCCGGGTCAGGGTCATCGGTTTCTGCCCCTTGAGGAACTGCTTGTTCTGAACATCCCAAGCCTGTTTCCCGGCTACAAACTGAAATCCCACTTTGGGTTCCGGGTGCTGCGCGACAGTGATCTTGAGGTCGAGGAAGAAGCCGAAGATCTTGTCCGTGAATTCGAAGTCGCGCTCAAACGCCGTCGTCGCGGCGAAGTTGTGCGTCTGACCCATTCGGCTGGCGCACCCGAAGCCCTCAAAGCGGTCATCATGGAAGAGCTTGGCGTCAGCGACGCCGAAGTGATTGAGGTTGAGGGTATGCTGGGCATGTCCGACCTCAGCGAGCTGGTGCTTGATGATCGGCCGGACCTGCTCTGGCCCTCGTTTACCCCCCGCGTGCCCGAACGGGTCACTGATTTCGAAGGCGATATGCTGACGGCCATCCGGCAAAAGGACATGCTGCTGCATCATCCGTATGAAACCTTCGACATGGTGGTGCGCTTTCTTCAGCAGGCGGCGCGTGACCCAAATGTCGTGGCGATCAAGCAGACCCTTTATCGCACGTCCAAGAAATCACCCATCGTCGAAGCCCTGTGCGAAGCAGCGGAGGACGGCAAATCCGTCACTGCACTTGTGGAACTGAAGGCCCGCTTTGACGAAGCGGCCAACATTCGCCAGTCGCGCCGCCTGGAACGTGCGGGCGCTCATGTCGTCTATGGGTTTCTCGACCTCAAAACCCATGCAAAGATCAGCACAGTCGTTCGGCGGGAAGGCAAGGAGCTGGTCACCTACACCCACTACGGAACCGGCAACTATCACCCGATCACGGCACGCATCTATACCGACCTTTCACTGTTCACCTGCGATGCCAAGCTGGGGCGCGATGCAACCAAGGTGTTCAACTATCTCAGCGGCTATGCCCCGCCCGAAGGACTGGACAACCTCGCGATTTCACCGACGACGCTGAAGCCACGCCTTTTGGAGATGATCGCCGCCGAAGCTGAGTATGCACGCGCAGGCAAACCGGCTGAAATATGGGCCAAGATGAATTCGCTGATCGACAGTGAAGTGATTGACGCGCTTTACGCCGCCAGCCAGGCGGGCGTGAAGATCAGCCTTGTCATCCGGGGCATCTGCGGGCTACGTCCAGGCATCAAAGGGTTTTCCGAAAACATCCGGGTAAAATCCATTGTCGGTCGCTTCCTCGAACACAGCCGTATCGTGTGCTTTGGCAATGGTCGTGGACTGCCATCAAAGAAGGCCCGGGTGTTCATTTCCTCCGCGGATTGGATGGGGCGCAACCTGAACCGGCGTGTAGAAACTCTGGTCGAGATCGAGAACAACACCGTCAAGGCACAGATCGTGAGCCAAGTGATGGCGGCCAACCTTGCCGATGTCGCGCAAAGTTGGGTGATGGCACCTGACGGCACGTTCAAACGCCCAGACTTGCCCGCTGGCACCTTCGCGTTCAATTGTCACCGGTTTTTCATGGAAAACCCGTCGCTCTCCGGACGGGGATCAGCGGGTGCCGCGGACGTGCCAAAGCTGACCCACACCGAAGATTAACGCTCCCAAGGGTCGGTGGGTGGGCGCTTTTCGGCGCAAGCCGAAACAGAGTCACCCAGCCGACCAGATCATTGACGCACGTAGCAAGCTGGTCCATCAACGGGCGTAAACAGATGCCACGGGGGGGCCATGAACGTTTCTGTTTCGCCAGACGCAGGCGACGGTGGCCTTTTTGGTCGCCCGCTGTTTGACGACCCGTCCGCTCGCGCCCTGTCCCGAGTCGGTGTAGTTGATGTCGGATCAAACTCTGTCCGCCTTGTGGTTTTTGACGGGGCAGCCCGGTCCCCTGCCTATTTCTACAATGAAAAGATCATGTGTGCCCTCGGCGCTGGACTGTCCGACACCGGGCACCTGAACCCCGAAGGACGGGTGCGCGCCCTCGAATCCCTCAGACGCTTCCAGCGCCTTGCCGAAGGTATGGGCCTGTCCGACCTGTCTGTCGTTGCAACTGCCGCGGTGCGCGATGCCACCGACGGTCCTGACTTCTGTGCGGATGTACTGCGCGAAACCGGATTGAATGTCCGCGTCATCGACGGACGCGAAGAAGCTCGATTGTCGGCACAAGGCGTCCTTTTGGGATGGCCAGGCTCCTATGGCCTTGTCTGCGATATCGGCGGCTCTTCCATGGAACTGGCAGAAATCTCGGACGGGATCGTGGGCAAGCGTGTCACCTCTGACCTCGGCCCCTTGAAACTGCAAACAGTCAAGGGCGGAAAGAAAGGGCGGCGTAACCATATCAAGGCCGTCATGGAACATCTGCAAACCGAGATGGGTCCGCAACGCGACCGCCTGTTCCTTGTGGGAGGCTCATGGCGGGCGATCGCGCGGATCGATATGCATCGGCGCGGCTACCTTTTGAACGTACTGCACGAATACCGGATGTCACCGCAATCCGTGCAGCGCACGGTGAAATACATCAAGGAACACGACAATCACGATGCGCTGCGGGGCGCATGTGGCATCTCCTCTGCCCGGATGACCCTGGTGCCATTGGCCGCCGAAGTGCTCGCCCGGCTGGTCAAAGCGTTCCACCCCAAGGACATCGCCGTTTCAAGCTACGGCATCCGCGAAGGGATGCTATATGAACAGATGCCGCAGCGTCTGCGCGACCGTGACCCCTTGATCGAAGCGTGCCGCTTTGCCGAGGCCAAGGATGCGCGCATGCCGGGTTTTGGCAAGCTGCTCTACCAGTTCATCGAGCCGATCTTCAAATCAGCCCCCCTGCCCCGCAAACGCCTGATCAAGGCCGCGTGCCTTCTGCACGACGTCAGTTGGCGGGCGCATCCTGACTATCGGGCCGAGGTCTGTTTCGACAATGCCACACGCGCCAATCTTGGTGGGCTCAAACATTCGGAACGCATTTTCCTCGGTCTCGCCCTCCTGCACCGATACACCAACAAGCGCGAAGGCACCCATTTCGAGGGGCTTTACGATCTGATCGACGAAAAGATGCAGCGTGACGCAGAGATACTGGGCAAGGCCATGCGCTTTGGTGCCATGCTGTGGATGGAGAAAGACGCCGAGCGGGGCGAGTTTCGGTGGTTTCCCAAGAAACGGGAATTGGAGCTACGCCTGTCCCCCGACGCCATGCCCCTGTTTGGCGAAGTGGCCGAGGCCCGGCTGAATTCGCTGGCTTCGTCACTAAGTGCCAATGTCACGGTGAAAAAAAGACGGCAGCCCTAAATGTCGATCTGGGCGTCGGGGTCGGGTTCAACCTTCAGTTCCTGCGGCGTTTTGCGACGGATGATGATATCGCCGTTCTCCAGTATCTCGGGCGGGTGATAGACGCTCCAGTCTTCGACCTCTTCAAGAAGATCGCGCAAGGCGGGTCCCATCTGGGCCGTGAAGTCACGCAAGGCAGGGCCAAACTCTTCGGCCATATCCTGCAGCCCTTCCATCGCAGGCTCCATCTCGCGCATCAGCCCTTCCATCAGCATCTGTGCGCCGCGTTCCATCAGCGATAGACCACGGTCCTCTTCGGTTTCCTGGGCAGAAACGGAAGTGGCGGAGATGACCAGACAAAGGGCAACACTGATGTGTTTCATAGGCCTCATATGGGCACTATAGCACGATATCCAAACTCACCGGAAAATGATCAGAGGCGGTGACAAGCGCATCCCGGAGTGCTGAGTGTGCCCAACAATCCGGGTCATCAAGCGGATGCCAGATACGCCAAACCGGCTCGTGCCCCGCGAGATCGGGCGAAACCATGATATAATCCAGCAGCGCCTGAAGATACCGCTGCTCGGGTCTGATCCAGAAACGGGCCGTTGTCGGCATTGCCCCCAAACGGCGTTGCAATGCTTGACGCGCGTGGGGGTCAAAAAGAGCGGTATCACCCGTTCCCATGATGATTTCTACCGACGAACGGCCAAACAGGTTCTCGTATTCGTCCAACCCTGGCCCGTCGTTCAGATCACCCATCAAGACCACCGGATGCCCATCCGCGAGCAGTCCATTGATCCGCGCGCGTAACCAGATTGCTTGCGCCAGCTGTTTGCGCCTGTTGGCGATCGATATGCGCATGACCTCATCGCGATTGTTCGCACCATGCGGGGCCTTGGACTTCAGATGTGCACCGATCATACGCAGCGACAGACCTTGCGCCGTTTCAACCTCGAGCTCAAGCGGCGGTTTGGAAAACACAACGTCGTCCTGTGTCGCGTCGATATCCAGATCGATCCTGAAGCGCTCATCGAACCGGGGTGCATCCTGATGGATCAATGGATCATGAAGCACAGTCAGCACATCAGGATCATAGAGCAGCGCAATCTCCTGCTGCGTGTCATTCGAAAAGCCAATGACTGCCTCGCGGGCGCGTAAATCCGCAAACCGGGCAAAGGTCTGGAGCGCTTTGATCGTATCCCTGTTGCGGCTGTTGTCAGGCGCCTCAATGACCATGACGGCATCCGCATCAAGGGCACGGAACACAGTGCGCAACGCATCCGTTTGGGCCGCCCGCGTTACATCATGGCGCGACGACCAACCGTCATCGTTGAGAAGCTGCCCATCCTCATCGAACAGGCTGTTCATCCACTCAACATTGTAGGTCGCGAAACGCATCAATCACTGCTGCCCAAAATCTCTTCCCAGGCACGATTGATATCCATCATACGCTTTTCGGCCAAGCGCACCGCTTCTTCGGGCACTCCACGGGCCATCATGGCGTCGGGATGGTTTTCGCGGACCAGCTTGCGCCATGCCTTGCGGATATCTTCAAGTGCCCAACCGGGATCAACCCCAAGGACCGAGTAAGGATCAGGCGTCGCATCCGGCACAAATCGCGCCCGAAGTGCACGAAAATCAGAGTCCGAAATGTTAAAGATATGCGCCACTTCTTCCAGAAACGCATCTTCGTTCGGATGATAGAAGCCATCCGCCATAGCAATGTGAAACAGACCTTCGATCAGGTCGGTCAGCGTTTCGGGTTGGCTTGAGAACATCGCGTGGATGCGCGTGGCGTAGTCTTCGAACCCGGCCACGTCCTGCCGGGCAAGGTTGAAGACCTTTGCAGCCCCCGCTTCGTCCTTGTCAGCGATGTGGAACACTTCGCGAAAGGCAGTGACCTCGTCCCGCGTCACCTGGCCGTCCGCCTTGGCCATCTTTGCGCCAAGCGCAATCACCGCAATGGCAAAGGCCACGCTGCGTTCGGGTGGCGCGCGCAGCTTGTCAAAAACCTCCGCCAGACCTTCGCCTGCGGTCAGCGCTGCCAGCGCGTCTGATATGCGAGCCCATAGAGACATTGGGCGAGCCTATACCCTATCCTGCGGCTTGGCGCTGGCACTCACGGTCGCACCCAGTTGCTTTTGCATCAGGATCAAATCCAGCCAGATACCGTCCTTGCGGCCGACCTCGGGCATTCTGGCAACCGTGTCGTATCCCATGGCTTTGTGGAATGCGACGGCCGCCGGGTTTACGCTGCTGATCGCAGCCACCGTCACATGATGACCAGCATCGCACGCGCGGCCTTCCAAGGCCGACAGCAATGCCCTGCCCCATCCCTTGCCACGCGTGTGCTTTGCCAAAAAGACGGTGTGTTCAACCGTCGCGGCGTATCCGGGACCACCGCGAAACTCACCATAGGTGGCAAATCCGCCCTTCTCCGGCAGCACCAGCACCACGCGATCCCGGATCATGGCTTCGATCTCGGCCACGGTTTTCAGTGTCGTGGTGAACGTGATGTGCGTGTGCGCGATCACGTCATTCCAGATGTCCGTGATCCAGCGTGCATCGTCTGGTGTTGCATCTCGGATCACAGCGAACGTGGCCCATTCGGCGTATCAAAGGCCGCATGCAAAGCAACCGGTCCAACCTCTACCGCAACCCGATCATCGCTCAGGTGCCGGGCAAGCGCAGCTGCCAAAGCTTCACCATCAGGATGCACCAATGTGAACCGGCGCAGACGCACACCCGTTGGTTTCAGGTTGGCGGCGGGATGTACGCCCTCGGGCCATTCGATCAGGGCAGGCCACAGATTGTCGAATGGGGTTGTGCCATCCGCCGACACTGCCATGCGCCACGACAGTGCGTCGCGGCTGACCGGCACCGGCGCCCCTGCCCCGTCCGGCATGTCGGCAAGGGCCGCGTCCATATCCTGCACGGCACAGGCCCAGTTGGACAGGGCGGCATCACCCACATACCGATCCAGATCATACCACCGTGGACGGATGGGTGCGGACACCGCCGGGTTCGGCGCGATGGCTTCAAGATAGAGCCCGTCTTGCAACCCCATCAGCGCGTTATGCGTCTGAAACACCGCATGCGCACCGCCGGGCTGCATGCAAACACCCAGCGCATCCTCCACATGGGCACGCGCGGCGCCCAGATCAGTTGATCCGACAACAAGATGGTCAAACAGCATCAGGGCCTCCTGCTCCGCATTGGCGGACCGCATATCGGGTTCCAAGAGTCGATGTATTGCAGCCCTGGAAACGGAAATGAAGGGGCTTCGCCGTTCGATGGTGAGTGGTTTACATATGCCTCGAACAATCGGCCCGGTGCCGAGGTTATCAGCGCCCGCTCAGAAAACAGAAGCAACGGCCGCCTCGTGCGAGGCGGCCCTCATAGATCAGGCGGCAGCCTCACCACCCTGCAGGATGTTCAGGATATGTTGCGCGGCATCCGGGATGTTGGTGCCCGGACCAAAAATCGCCTTGACGCCTGCGTCATAGAGATACTGGTAGTCCTGCTGTGGGATCACCCCGCCGCAGATCACGATGATATCCTCGGCGCCCGCGTCCTTCAGCGCCTGCACCAGTTGCGGGGCCAGCGTCTTGTGCCCGGCGGCCTGCGAGGAAATCCCAACAACGTGCACGTCGTTGTCGACTGCATCCTGCGCCGCTTCAGCCGGGGTCTGGAACAGCGGGCCGACATCCACGTCAAAGCCGATATCGGCAAAGGCCGTCGCGATCACCTTGGCGCCACGGTCATGCCCGTCCTGACCCATCTTGACCACCAACATGCGCGGGCGGCGGCCTTCGACCTCCGCGAAGTCCTCCACCGATTTCTGGATGGCAGCGAACCCTTCGTCGCCCTCGTAGGCAGCACCATATACACCAGCGAGTGTTTTCACCTCGGCCCGGTGGCGCCCGAATTCTTTTTCCATCGCCATACTGATTTCTCCCACCGTTGCACGTGCCCGCGCCGCGTTGACTGCGGCCTCTAAAAGGTTGCCGTCTGCTGCAGCCACGGCGCTCAGCGCATCAAGCGCGGCTTGGCATGCCTCTTCGTCCCGCTCCGCCCGGATGCGCGTCAGACGCGCGATCTGGCTGTCCCGCACGGCGGCGTTGTCGATATCGAGGATGTCGATCTCGTCCTCTTTCTCGAGGCGGAACTTGTTAACGCCCACGATCACCTCGTCACCGCGGTCGATCATTGCCTGACGCTTGGCCGCGGCTTCTTCGATCCGCAGCTTGGGCATGCCGGAGCCCACGGCCTTGGTCATGCCGCCCATCTCCTCGACCTCTTCGATCAGCTTCCAGGCCTCCTCCGCCAGATCGTGGGTCAGTTTTTCGACATAGTAGGACCCGGCAAGCGGATCGACGACATTGGTTACGCCCGTCTCGTTCTGCAGGATCAACTGCGTGTTCCGCGCAATCCGGCTGGAAAACTGCGTGGGCAGTGCGATGGCTTCGTCAAAGCTGTTGGTGTGTAGCGACTGTGTGCCGCCCAACACGGCACTCATCGCCTCGAACGCGGTACGCACCACGTTGTTGTACGGGTCCTGTTCCTGCAAGCTGACGCCGCTGGTCTGGCAGTGGGTGCGCAGCATGGAGGACTTGGGATTCTTCGGTTCAAACTCGGACATGATGCGGTGCCACAGCAGTCGCGCGGCGCGCAGCTTGGCCGCTTCCATGAAGAAGTTCATGCCGATCGCAAAGAAGAACGACAGACGGCCCGCGAACTTGTCAACGTCCATGCCACGGGCGATGGCGGCGCGCACGTATTCACGGCCGTCGGCAAGGGTGAAGGCCAGCTCCTGCACGAGGTTCGCGCCAGCCTCTTGCATGTGGTAGCCCGAGATGCTGATCGAGTTGAACTTGGGCATGTCGTTCGAGGTGTATTCGATGATGTCCGCGATGATCCGCATGCTTGGTTCGGGCGGATAGATATATGTGTTGCGGACCATGAACTCTTTCAGAATATCGTTCTGAATGGTCCCGGACAGGGCCGCACGGTCCACGCCCTGCTCCTCGCCCGCAACGATGAAGTTGGCGAGGATCGGAATAACCGCGCCGTTCATGGTCATCGACACCGACACCTTGTCAAGCGGGATACCGTCAAACAGGATCTTCATATCCTCAACGCTATCGATGGCCACACCGGCCTTGCCGACGTCGCCCACAACCCGTTCGTGATCGCTGTCATAGCCGCGGTGGGTAGCAAGATCGAAGGCAACCGACACCCCTTGCTGACCCGCATCCAGAGCGCGACGGTAAAAGGCGTTGGATTCCTCGGCCGTGGAAAAGCCCGCGTATTGCCGGATGGTCCACGGACGACCCGCATACATCGTGGCCTTGACCCCACGGGTGAACGGGGCCTGACCGGGAATGGTGCCAAGGTGATCGACATCGGTCAGATCATCCTCGGTATAGATCGGGGCGACATTGATGCCTTCGAGCGTCTCCCACGTCAGATCATCGACCGGACGGCCGCGCAGCTCGCCCTCAGCCAGGTTCTGCCATTCGTCTTTCTTGGTCGTCATGTCCTTGTCCTCTTGTCAGCGGGCCATGCGGCAGGGTTTGCCCTGCTCCTCTGTGGCCCAAATCCTCTGTCAGTGTTGCTAGTCCGTCGGCACCGGCGGTGAGCCAGTGGATGTCATCCATATATGCCTCGCGCAGTGCTGCTGCGGCGGCGGGATCAAAGGGTGTCCATCGGGGTGACAACCCACTGATCCAGTCCGGGTTGTCGCCCCGGTCTGCAAGTATGCTGCGCAGTTCCGGCGCAGTGGGCGACCGGTTCAACCACGTCTCTGCCGCGTTGCGCGGACCGTACAGGCCGGTTGCAGCACGGAACATGGCATCCGGTCGACCTGCCGTGCGTTCAAACGGCACGACGACAATTTTTGCGCCCGGTACTGCGCAGGCAACGTCAGCGATCACATCACGCCACGTGCGCGGGCCGAACGCCACACGAACCAATTGATCAGGCGCCGGCACGGAATGACCCCGAGCGACGCAGTAGGACGCGGCGGAACGCCAATAATGGTTCAATGCGCGCACCGACAAAACGACGGTGTCTATCTGTCCGTCAAAGGCAGCAGCATAGCGGGACATGCGCTCACCGACATCGTTGTACAACGACCGAGCACGCATATTGCGGCGCATCGTGCCGAGCATGTTTTCATCGGAAACGATGAGTGTCGTGGTCCCATTGCATTCAGCTTTGTTCATCTGCAGCAAGACGCGCCCGCGTGCCCGACGTGCCGACCGCGTTCCAACGCCGGCACCGGGCTGAATACCTGAAAACAACCCCTTACGAGTGCGCAACGGGCCCCAGAAACCGATATGACGGGTGCGCATGAAGTCGCAATTTCGGCGGACATAAGCCTGGAAAGAGGTGGTTCCGGTGCGATGTGCACCGATATGCAAGATGACCTTCATGCCGTTCGTGTCCTTTTCCATGGCCGCACATCGCCCGGCAAAACCCCGGCGATCATGGTTAAGGCGTCGCACGCAAAGGCTTGCCGAGCGATTAAAGCTAAAATTGACGCGAGCAGCCGTCGTAATTGCCGAAAAAGCCGCTACATTGGGGAAGGCAGGAGGGCAGATGAAACACGTATTACCCATTGTTCTGGTTGGTCTTTTCGGCGGCTCGGCTGTCATTGCGGAAAGCGGAGATACGGCCGCATCTTCCATCTTCATCACAACAGATGTGCAGGATTTGAACGAATTCGTCTGGGAAAACCGGCCTATCGTCGTGTTCGCGGACAGCCCAAATGACCCGAACTTCCGGCAACAGATAGAGTTTCTGGAAGAACGCGCCGACGAGTTGGCTGAGCGCGATGTGGTTGTACTCACGGACACCGATCCGTCGAAAGACAGCGCCTTGCGCCAGAAATTGCGCCCGCGTGGTTTCATGATGGTGCTTGTCAGCAAGGATGGCAGCGTGTTGCTACGCAAACCTTTCCCCTGGAGTGTACGCGAACTGATGCGCAGCATTGATCGATTACCGAGTCGGCAACGCGAAATCCGCGAAAGACGGGAGTCTGACGGCTGAGCGATTTGGCCCGGTGCTGTGAGGTTTCGAATGTCACAATCAACAGGCCTGCGGAAAGCACATGCATCCCACGGCTTGGCTGAAGACCAGCCAGTTATGTGGGACGCACAATTCACTCGAATTCCATGATCACATCATCAACGGCCAGGCTGTCGCCCGCGCCCGCGTTGATCTTGGACACGATGCCCTTCTTCTCGGCGCGCAGGATATTCTCCATCTTCATCGCCTCGATGGTGCAGAGGGCCTGCCCTTCCTGCACTTCGTCGCCCTCGGCCACATCGACCTTCACAACAAGGCCCGGCATGGGACAGAGCAGCATCTTGGATGTGTCCGGCGGCGTTTTCTCCGGCATCAGGCGAGCCAATTCAGCCTGGCGTGGCGAGCGCACGTGAACCTTCAGGTCCGCACCGCGGGTGCGGATGCGGAAGCCCCCCGACACCTTTCCGACTTTCAAAACCAAAGGCGCGCCATCCACCGTCATCTCGGCCAATTGATCACCTGGTGTCCATGCACCGGACACACGCAGGGCCGACCCGCCCTCGAAGGCCACCGTTGCACCCTCGTGGTCTGCGTCGATAACGACGTCATAGGACAGACCTTGGAGGCTGACATTCCAGTCCTTGCCCACCTTGCGCTCGTGATTGTCCATGCGGCCCGACACGCGTGCGCGCCGGATCTCGGCCACGCGGTGCATGGCAGCACAGGCAGCCGCGACACGGCGCAGGTTCTCTTCACCCAGTTCGACCCCTTCGAAACCATCGGGATACTCTTCGGCAATGAAGGCGGTTGTAATGTCACCCGATACAAACTTCGGATGGTCCATGACAGCGCTCAGGAATGGCAGGTTATGGCCAATGCCCTCAACCTCGAAGCTATCTAGCGCAACGCGCATTGCTTCGATCGCTGTGGCCCGGTCCGGACCCCATGTGCACAGCTTGGCGATCATGGGGTCGTAATACATGCTGATCTCGCCGCCTTCGTAGACGCCGGTATCGTTGCGCACCACGATGCTGTCCGGCGTTACACCGGGAGTGTAGCTTTCGGTCTCGGCGGGCGGACGATAGCGCGTCAAACGGCCAATCGAGGGCAGGAACCCGCGATAGGGATCCTCGGCATACAGCCGATTTTCGATGGCCCAACCGTGCAGCTTGACGTCATCCTGTGTGATCGACAGCTTTTCGCCAGCCGCGACGCGGATCATCTGTTCCACAAGGTCAACGCCAGTGATCAGCTCGGTCACCGGGTGCTCCACCTGCAAGCGCGTGTTCATCTCAAGGAAGTAGAAGTTCTTGCTGCCATCCACGATGAACTCGACTGTGCCCGCACTGGCATAGCCCACGGCATTGGCCAGAGCCACGGACTGTTCGCCCATGGCCTTGCGTGTGGCTTCATCCAGGAAAGGCGACGGGGCCTCTTCGACCACCTTCTGGTTCCGGCGCTGGATCGAACATTCGCGCTCTCCCAGATAGATGCCGTTCCCGTGGCTGTCGCACAGCACCTGAATTTCAATGTGACGTGGCTGGGTCACGAACTTTTCGATAAAGATACGGTCGTCACCAAAGCTGTTGGCCGCCTCGTTCTTGGACGACTGGAACCCTTCGCGGGCCTCCTCATCGTTCCACGCGATCCGCATCCCCTTGCCGCCGCCCCCGGCCGAAGCCTTGAGCATCACGGGATAGCCAACCTCGTTCGAGATCTTCACAGCTTCGTCGGCATCTTTGATCAGCCCCATGTAGCCTGGCACCGTGCTGACACCGGCCTCCTGCGCGATCTTCTTCGAGGTAATCTTGTCGCCCATTGACTCGATCGCACCTTTGGGTGGGCCAACAAAGGCGACACCAGCAGCATCCAAGGCCTCGGCGAACTTGGCGTTCTCGGACAGGAACCCATAGCCGGGGTGCACAGCCTCAGCGCCCGACTGCTGGATCGCATCCATGACTTTGTCGATGACAATATAGGACTGGTTCGCAGGCGGCGGACCGATATGGATGGCTTCGTCGGCCATCTGGACATGCAGCGCCTGCGCATCCGCGTCGGAATAGATCGCAACGGTGGGAATACCCATCTTGCGCGCAGTCTTGATCACGCGGCAGGCGATCTCGCCCCGGTTGGCTATCAGGAGTTTCTTGAACATGGGGCCTCACTTCTTTGGGTCCTGGAACGCAAAACACCGCCCTGCCCGAAGACAGGACGGCGTTCCGCGTGTGATCTGAAACCGCGCGTCAGACGCGGGAAAAACTTAGCAGCGGCTTGGGTATCGGTCGCAATAAAGCACGTTTGCACCGGCACCAACGGCTGCGCCTGCAATCGCGTTGCCTCCGAGCACTGCGCTTCCGACGCCACCGGCGGCACCGCCGAAAACAGCCTGCTCGCCGACTGTGTCACCACAGGCCGCCAGCCCAAGGGCCGCGGCAGTGACAAGAACAAGGGCTTTGATACGCATGTTGGTCTTCCTTTGTTTGACACCTTCTTGGTGTGACAAACGCCATATGGGATCAACGATCCCGGACAAGACTCGGAAGAATGCGCATCGCATTGCCGAAACGCGCGGGTGTTGGCGCGGGGTTGCCGACGATCACGTGCACTTGCGTTGCACGTCGTGATATCACGCCCCGTGTCCGCGCGATGCAGCAAAAAAAAGGTGGGCAGCATAATGTCTTGCGACATTCGCTGCCCACCAGGGGAAGGGGTACGGAAATGGTACACGTCGCCGCAGATAACCTGGGGAAGCAGCTCCGTAACTGTACGGTTGCATGGTTTTTTATCACGTAGGAAGGGCGAGGATGGCTCTGGGCGGAAATGAGCCGGGTTTCGCCAATAACGGGAACTAGATGGCGAAAAAGCGCCGACAGTTGCACGATTACCCATCGCAATGCTCCCCGAATGCGTCAGGAAATGAAGCACGAGCAATACCTTCGTCGATCTGCAAAAGCGCTTCATAATCAGCGGGATCAAACGGATCTGTGGCCGGAATCACCTCGCGACCAAACAGCCACGACAGCCGACCGGCATCCAGATTTCCGCGCTCGAACGGTTCAGCCCCAAAGTGCGTCCAAAG
This sequence comes from uncultured Tateyamaria sp., assembly GCF_947496075.1. Lineage (GTDB taxonomy): Bacteria > Pseudomonadota > Alphaproteobacteria > Rhodobacterales > Rhodobacteraceae > Tateyamaria. The sequence goes on along the minus strand of NZ_CANMBJ010000002.1, from coordinate 469,893 downwards.
GGCAGCCATAAACGCCACATCGGCCCGCCGATCAGCGGGTTTGCGATCGGCAAAGCGCTCGCGCCGCTGAAGCGGTGTCACACCCTTGGGGTTCGGACGACGAATGGTGAATTGGAAATCAGTGCCCGTCAAACGACCGGGAAAACCGCGATGTTTCAGCATGTGCTGCCCCCCGCGGCAAAGGGGTATGTCAGGGCGGGCTGAAACGCCCGCCCTGTAGAATTACTTGAACTTGCCGGTGTGGACAGGTTCTTGGCTGATGGGCTCAGGCTCGACAACCACGAAATCGTCGTCGTTGTTGTTGCGGCCGCAGGCTGCAACCAGAACCATGAGGCTAACCATGCCCAAAACTTTGATGCTCTTCGACATCTGTCTCTCCTGTAGTCAACTTCCAGGCACGCGAAAAAACGCACCCGATGCGAGGTAAGGCGATCATAAAGACCGCTTGTTCCGCCTATACGTGATTTTCCGGGCGAATGATATGGTGGCACACAGGCTTGCGCGGGTTGTGGCCTCAATGCCGCATATGCAAAAATCCGCCGGTGCATCAAAAAGCCTCCCAAACACATCCATCCGCCCCGGGACGGAACGCTTCGAAAAACTGAGTCGCGTCTGGATCAGACGTTCCAAACGGCACCGGACGGTCCATCAGCGAAATGACCACTACGTCAGCCGTCAACTCGAAATCGGTCATGTAAGTGAGAGCAAAGCCATCGCACAATGCCTGAAAGTCATCCTCGGCTTTTGCGTAGCTGACCGTGCCCACATCCTTGGCAATCTCCGGTGCGATGAACCGGAACCGCACCCAGCTTTCCGCTCCTACAGCATCCAGCAGAACCTCGGACAACGACACGGGCTGGCCCGACGGCACATCTTGGGCAGAAGCAGATGTTACAGACAAACACACGGCGTATACGCAGCCCCGGACCCATCCCCGATTGCGGGTCCGGGCTCCTCCCTCCGGGGCTGCTGTGCGTGCGGTGATAACCCGTCGCACTGTGCTATTCAGCGGCCGTCCGCGCATCATCGTGCATCTTCTTCTTGCGTTGTAAAGTCTGCAGGCGACGTGATTTCAATCAATTCAAGGTCGTCGGAGTGCCGAACTTCACGATGCACGATGCCCGGGGGTTGCAAAACGCAAGAGCCTTCGCGCAGCACATGCTCGCCCTGCCCTTCATATTCAAAAACCACCCAGCCGCGTGTGACATAGACCATCTGAAAGTCCAGCTCATGGCTGTGCCACGTTCCCGGACTTTCCATACTCGGCACGGCTCGGATGACATGGGCACCGTAGGCGCCCTTGGTCGCCTCAGCGATACCAAGCTGACGATACTCAAAGAACGGACGCAGCCCAGCGCCTTCGAACGCACTGTTATCTGCATGACTGATGGCAAACGCCTGGTTTTTCCAGAGACTCATTTTGCACACCCTGCGGAACGCACCCACCGGGCACGGTTACTTGGGTCATCCAGAACGGCTTGGGCACGCGCGGTGACCGCTGTGGTGACAGGAACAGCAACACGCCCACCCGCTATAACCTGCCAACCCTCGGCGATCTGCTCCAAGCGCACCACAGGCGAAAATCCTCGCAGCATCTGAAGCGCTCGCCACAGATCTTGTCGAATCTGATGCGCCAGTCGAACGGCTCGACCACTCGGCAGCACCGTACTCACCGTAAAATCAAACCGCGGCGGAAGATGACGACACAGGGTCACGCCCGCATCGGCCTTCAGGATATGCCAACCAGACCGAGCCATCAGAGCGGGATGTTATCGTGTTTCTTCCACGGCATTGGCGTCTTTTTGTTGCGCAATGACGCAAAGGCGCGGCTGACACGTTTGCGCGTGCTGCGCGGCTGGATCACCTCGTCGATGAAACCGCGTTCGGCTGCCACAAAGGGGTTGGCAAAACGATCTTCGTAATCCGCTGTATGCTGCGCAGTCTTCTCCGCATCCCCCAGATCGGCGCGGTGAATAATCTCGGTCGCGCCTTTCGCGCCCATCACCGCAATCTCGGCCGTGGGCCAGGCATAGTTGAAGTCGGCCTGCAAATGCTTGGACGCCATCACCACATAGGCGCCACCATAGGCCTTGCGCGTGATGACCGTCACCTTGGGCACTGTCGCCTCACCGTAAGCAAAGAGCAGTTTCGCACCGTGCTTGATCACGCCACCATATTCCTGCGTGGTGCCGGGCAGGAAGCCGGGCACGTCGATCAGCGTCAGGATCGGAATGTCAAAGCAATCACAGAACCGGACAAAACGGGCCGCCTTGCGGGCGCTGTCAATGTCCAGCACACCCGCCAGCACCATCGGCTGGTTCGCAACGACACCCACGGTGCGCCCCTCAAGGCGGATGAAGCCTGTGATGATGTTCTTGGCAAACTCTTCCTGCAACTCGTAGAAATCGCCCTCATCGGCCATCTTCACGATCAGCTCTTTCATGTCGTACGGCATGTTCGGATTGTCCGGCACCAGCGTGTCGAGACTGCTTTCGATCCGGTCAGGCTCGTCAAAGAATGGACGTACCGGCGGCTTTTCCCGATTGTTCAGCGGCAGGAAGTCAACGAGGCGGCGCACCTCGGCAAGTGCTTCAACGTCGTTGTCAAAGGCCGCGTCAGCCACCGACGACTTCTTGGTATGGGTCGAGGCGCCACCCAACTCTTCTGCTGTGACCTGTTCGTTGGTCACGGTCTTGACCACATCAGGGCCCGTCACGAACATGTAAGAGCTGTCTTTGACCATGAAGATAAAGTCGGTCATCGCCGGGGAATACACCGCGCCACCCGCACACGGCCCCATGATCACGCTGATTTGCGGCACCACGCCCGAGGCCATGATGTTGCGCTGGAACACCTCGCCGTAGCCAGCCAGACTATCCACGCCTTCCTGAATACGCGCACCACCCGAGTCGTTGATGCCGATGACCGGCGCGCCATTCTCAACCGCTTTGTCCATGATCTTGCATATCTTGGCCGCGTGGGTGGCCGAAACAGAGCCGCCCAGAACAGTGAAGTCCTGCGAGAACACATAGACCTGCCGCCCGTTGATGGTGCCCCAGCCGGTCACAACGCCGTCGCCTGCGGGTTTTTGGTTTTCCATACCGAAATCGGTGCAGCGGTGGCTGACAAACATGTCGAACTCTTCGAACGAGCCCTCGTCCAGCAGCAAATCAATCCGCTCGCGCGCCGTCAGCTTGCCACGCCCGTGCTGGGCATCGATGCGCTTTTGTCCGCCGCCAAGACGCGCGTCCGCGCGCCGTGCTTCCAATTCGGTCAGAATATCTTTCATGCTGTCCCCGCTGGTGATTTCGGGCCTTATACAAGTGCAATAGCCGTCGGTTGAAGCGTCAATCAGAATATTTGCAAACTTTTCGCAATAGCCTTTGTGCAAATTGCAAATCAGCAAATCACATCACCCTGTGCGCAGCTGCACTGGACAGTTCACTTTCCCGCGCATACCTCAACCGACATGCAAGCGCCGCCCAAGGTCCGCTTTCTGGACCGCACAACCCCGCCTCATATCGCAACGCTGATCCTGCTGGCCGGGGTCTCGGCCATGGTCATGAACATGTTCCTGCCCAGCTTGCCAAATATGACAGCGTATTTCGACACCGAATATCGGCTGATGCAGCTGTCGGTCGCGCTGTATCTTGCCGTGTCCGCAATCATGCAAACCATCATTGGACCCATCTCGGACAACCTTGGTCGGCGCAAGGTGCTTATGTGGGGCATCGGACTGTTCATGCTGGCAACACTGGGCTGCATCTTTGCCCCGAATGCCGAGGTTTTTCTGTTCTTCCGTATGTGTCAGGCCATCATCGCCGTCGCCATGGTGCTCAGCCGCGCCATTATCCGCGATCTCTATGACCAGGATCACTCCGCCTCGATGATCGGATACGTCACCATGGGTATGGCAGTTGTGCCAATGATTTCGCCGGGAATAGGTGGCGTTCTGGACGAGGTGTTCGGTTGGAAATCCGTCTTCTGGTTCTTCTTCCTGACCGGCGGCCTGCTCTTTTGGCTGGTGCACTCTGATGTGGGCGAAACGGCTCAACCCTCTTCGAAATCTCTCGTCGGTCAGTTCAAGGAATACCCCGAGCTTCTGCGCTCACCCCGCTTCTGGGGCTATTCACTGGCGGCTGCCTTCTGCTCGGGATCGTTCTTTGCCTATCTGGGCGGCGCCCCCTTTGTCGGAACCGAAGTGTTCGGGATGTCACCGGCACAGCTTGGCTTCTTCTTTGGCGCACCCGCCATCGGCTACTTTATTGGCAACGGGCTCAGCGGCCGGTTCGCCACACGGTTCGGCGTGAATCGACTGGTCCTGTGGGGGACGCTGGCCAACGCAGTGGGTACATTCCTGTCACTGGCCATTTTCCTCGCTGGTGCAGGCACGCCCGTGTCATTCTTCGGGATGATGACCTTTGTGGGCCTCGGCAACGGCCTGGTGATCCCCAACGCAACCGCGGGCATGCTCTCTGTCCGCCCGCATCTGGCGGGCACAGCATCAGGTCTCGGCGGGGCGATCATGATCGGCGGCGGGGCCGCGCTGTCTGCGCTCGCCGGTTTCCTGCTAACGCCTGAAACCGGAGCATACCCGTTGCTCTACATCATGTGTATCACGGGCATCTGCGCCCTGATCGCCATCGGCGCAGTCTATCGTCGCGAGCGTCGTTTGACCCACGCATAGTGGTTGCGCTGAGCACTTTGCAAAACTAGCCTACGCCCACTGCAAAACTGCAAAACGGACACATCATGGCCGCCCCCAAACTCTATGCCGGAGCAAAACTGCGCGAGGTACGCACGCGCGTTGGACTCACGCAAAAGGATTTTGCAGCCAAGTTGGGCGTGTCCCTGCCCTATCTCAACCAGATGGAAAACAACAACCGGCCCGTCAGCACCACGGTCCTGCTGAACCTCGCGCAGGAATTCGGGCTCGATGTGACCGAGCTCAGCTCGGGTGACGGCGAACGTCTGGTGTCGGACATGCGTGAGGCATTGGCAGACCCTGTGTTCTCCGGCGACATGCCGCCCCTGGCCGACCTGCGGCTTGCGGCGTCCAACGCACCAGCCCTAGCGCACGCCTTCCTCGATCTGCACCGCGCCTACCGGCAAACCCACGAACGGCTTGCGTCACTGGACGAGGCACTGGGCCGCGAGGACGCCCGCGCCCGCCCGTCGCCCTGGGAAGAGGTGCGCGACTTTTTCCACTATTGCGACAACTACATCGACGCCGTGGACCGGGCGGCCGAGCATTTTGCCAATGCCGAAGGCACGGATCACAGCATTCGACAAGTTGCCGTGGCCGCACTGGCCCATATCGGGGCCGACGTCACCTTTGACGACACGGACACCCTGCGCCACTACGATACCGACAGCAAAACGCTGACCATCTCGAACCGTGCCAACCAGGAAAGCCAGACCTTCCAAATGCTGTTGCAGGTCGCCCTGCTGCAACAGGACAAGCTGCTCGAAGCAACGCTCGACTTCGCCCGTTTCCAAACGGACGAGGCACGCTCCATCGCCAAGATCGGCCTCGCCAACTACTTCGCGGGGGCCGCGCTCATGCCCTACACCCGCTTCCTGCAGGCGGCACAGGACACGCGGCATGACCTGGAACAACTTGCAACCCGGTTCGGAGCCTCCATCGAACAGGTCTGCCACCGGCTGTCGACCTTGCAGCGCCCGGGGGCCAAGGGCCTGCCCTTCTTCTTCGTACGGGTCGATCAGGCAGGTACGATCACCAAACGCCACTCTGCCACGCGCCTGCAATTTGCACGTTTCGGCGGCGCCTGCCCGCTCTGGAACGTGCACCGCGCTTTTGAACAGCCGGGGCACTTCCTGCGCCAATTGGCCGAAACACCGGATGGGGTGCGCTACATCAGCCTCGCGCGCGACGTATCCAAGACCGGAGGACGGTTTGGAGCGCCCACACGCCGTTACGCAATTGCACTGGGTTGCGAGGTCAAGCACGCGGGACAACTGGTCTATGCGGACGGGATGGACATCACCCGCACCGAAGCTTTTGAGCCCATCGGCATCTCATGCCGGATCTGCGAGCGCAAGACCTGCCACCAGCGCTCCGTCCCGCCTCTGGAACGGCAATTGTCCGTCGATCCCGATACCCGCGGTCTGCTGCCCTACACAGTGAACTAGGGGCGGTTGGCCTCAACCCTCAGTACGACGCTGCGCGCCACCCGGCCCGCAATGCCGCCGCTTCGGAACAGAACCACCGCTCCCCGCTGGCTTCGTGGATCTCTGTCTGCTGATAAAACCTCTGGCCCGGCATATGGAAAACACGCCCATTGTCGGAAATGTTGCCCTTGATCGCACAGGACGGGTGCGGCGGCACACGGCCTTTCGCCTGTGCCTGCCGAAACTGCGTGGGCGATTGCAACTGGAACGCATGCAATCCCCGGCCCGCGACATACGCGACCTTTTCGTCCAGATCGTAGTCCAGACCGTAGGCACGCGCGGCAAAGGCCCATCCCTCGCGTACGATATGCCGGCCCATATCCACGCCTTGCATCGAACATCTGGCCACCACCCGTCCGTAGCGATCCCTGTCCACATGATCACACGTGGCGCGCCGCCCCTCAAAGGCTTCCACAACCCGCGCCGTGGCCCAAGCACCGCAAGCAAAATCGGCACCTTGATCGGTCTGGCAAAGCTGTTCCTGCTCCGGCGCATCAATGGCGTGAAGCCGGACCCGGGTCTCTCCCACATCCACGGTGTCCGCATCAATGACACGCACCGCACCACGCAGATCGGCCCACGTCAACGCGGGCCATACCAAGAGAACAAGCACCGAACAAAGTCTTAACATTCCCTTTACTTGGAGATGTCACGCCCAGACTTCAAACGGTTTGTTCAGCAATACTTAACGCTGCGCAGTCTCCCACTCGGGATGCACCCAAGGCACGTCATTGCTGCGCGGCAGATGACGCCCAAGGATATGGTCACTCATCTTTTCACCGGTCACGATCGACGGCCCGTTCAGATTGCCATTGGTGATGCGCGGAAAGACCGAGCTGTCGACAACGCGCAGGGCATCGACACCAATGACGCGCCCCTCGGGATCGACCACGCTCATCGGATCATCGGCGCGCCCCATCCGGCACGTCCCGCAGGGGTGATAGGCGCTCTCGGCATGTTCCCGGATCGCGTCGTCCAGCTCGTCATCACTCTGATACGCAGCACCCGGCTGAATCTCGTGTTTCACGAACGGCGCAAAAGCGTCCTGAGCGAAGATCTCGCGCGTGAGGCGGATGCAGGTGCGAAACTCGTCCCAATCCTGCTCCGTGCTCATGTAGTTGAACCGGATCACCGGATCGTCGGCAGGGTTGGCAGACCGCAAGGTCACAGCCCCGCGCGACGGCGACCGCATCGGCCCCACATGGGCTTGGAATCCGTGCCCCTCGGCCGCCGCCTGCCCGTCATAGCGCACGGCCATGGGCAGAAAGTGGTACTGGATATCCGGATACGCGATGCCTGCCTTGCTGCGGATGAAAGCAGCACTTTCAAACTGGTTCGACGCGCCCAGCCCCGTGCCGGTGAATAGCCACTGCGCGCCAATGAACGCTTTGGAAAACAGGTTCCAGTGCTTGTAGAGCGTGATCGGCTGTTTGGAGGCGTACTGAATGTACATCTCCAGATGATCTTGCAGGTTTGCCCCGACACCCGGGCGATCCGCCACAACGTCAATCCCATGCTCGGCCAGATGGGCAGCCGGACCAATCCCCGACAGCATCAGGATCTTGGGCGAGTTGATAGACGACGCAGCCAGGATCACCTCGCGCCGGGCCCGTACCACCTTGCCACTCGCAAGGGCAACGCCCACGGCCCGTTCGTCTTCCATGACCACACGTTCGACCAGCCCACGCACCAGATCGCAGTTGGGCCGCTTCAGCGCGGGCTTGAGATACGCATTCGCCGCCGACCAGCGACGCCCCTTGTGCACCGTCTGCTCCATGGGACCAAAGCCTTCCTGCTTTTGCCCGTTGTAATCATCGGTGACCTCGTAGCCGGCCTGCCGCCCTGCCTCGACAAAGGCGCGGAACAGGGGGTTCTTGCGCGGCCCCCGTGTGACATGCAGCGGCCCCTCGGCGCCGCGCCATCCCGCATCGCCGCCATGACCATTGCCGTTCCAGCTCTCCATGCGTTTGAAATACGGCAGCACATCGGCATAGGCCCAGCCATCGGCCCCGCTCTCCGCCCAATGATCATAGTCCAGCGCATGCCCGCGCACATAGACCATGCCGTTGATGGACGAAGACCCACCGACCACCTTGCCCCGCGGACAGACCAGCTGGCGTCCACCCAAATGCGGCTCCGGTTCCGACTTGTAGCCCCAATCGTACCGCTTCATGTTCATCGGATAAGACAGCGCCGCAGGCATCTGAATGAAGGGCCCGGCGTCAGTACCACCATGCTCGATCACAAGCACCGATTTTCCGGCCTCCGCCAGCCGGTAGGCCACAGCACAGCCGGCCGACCCGGCACCTATAATGACATAATCTGCTTCCATGTCTCACCTTCCGTGATTCCGCGGTGGGTCAAGGATGCGCAGCACCGCGCATGCGCGCGGCTTGTCCTTGAGGCATCGGGGAATCGCATCTCATCATCGAACAGGTGTCTTGAGGCGCAGATCGCGCCCTCAAGCACCTCTCAGCAAAAATCCTTCACATAAACACGCATGCCCAGGTCACCCCCTGCCCACCCTTTTTCGGCAAGACGGGGTGGGTGGGTGGGCGGCTTGCCGAAAAAGGGCGTTCTCAAAACGGCGCCTCGAGATCGCCCATGCGCACATAGACAGATTTCACCTGGCTATAGTGCTCAATGGCCGCTTTGGAATTTTCGCGCCCCACACCCGACGCCTTCACCCCGCCGAATGGCGCTTCGACCGGCGCGTCATTGTACGTGTTGATGTAACAGGTGCCCGCCTCGAACCCGGCAGCCACACGGTGCGCGCGCGCCAGATCACGGGTAAAGACGCCTGCGGCAAGACCAAACTCGGTGTCATTGGCACGGGCCATCACATCACCCTCATCCTCGAAATCCAGCACCGCCATGACGGGGCCAAATATCTCTTCGCGAGCAATGGTCATGCCATCGGTCACGTCGGCAAACACCGTTGGTTCCAGAAAGAAGCCATCACGCTGCAGCCGATTGCCACCGCAGACCAGCCGTGCGCCTTCATCCTGCCCCTTGGCGATGTAGCCCTGCACGATCTCCATCTGGCGTGCGCTGACCATCGGACCAAAACTTGTCGCAGGGTCCTGCGGATCGCCAATCACCGCCTGCCCCAACCGCTCGGACAGCCGCGCCAGAAATGCCTCCTTGATGCCTTTCTGAACAAACACCCGCGTTCCGTTGGAACAGACCTGCCCCGAGGAATAGAAGTTGCCAAGGATCGCCCCCGATACCGCATTCTCAATATCGGCATCGTCAAAGACGATCATCGGGGACTTGCCCCCCAACTCCATGGTGACATGCTTCATCTCGGCCGCCGCAGCAGCGTAGACCTTACGCCCAGTCGGCACCGAACCGGTCAGCGACACCTTGTCGACACGGGCGTCAGATACCAGCGCCGCGCCCACGTCGCCCAAGCCCTGCACCACGTTGTACACACCCGCAGGTGCACCCGCTTCATGCAGGATCTCGGCGACCTTCAAGGCACAGAGCGGCGTCGTTTCCGAAGGCTTGAACACCATCGTGTTGCCGCAAGCCAGCGCAGGCGCGCCTTTCCAGCTCGCAATCTGGGTGGGATAGTTCCACGCCCCGATGCCCACACACACACCCAAAGGTTCGCGACGGGTATAGACCCAGTCCTCACCCAACTGGATGTGCTCGCCGGTCAGGGTCGCGGCCATGCCGCCAAAATACTCAAGCGCATCCGCGCCCGAGGTCGCATCTGCAACGCTCGTCTCCTGATACGGCTTGCCGGTGTCATAGGTCTCCAGCACCGACAGCTCATGGTTGCGTTCGCGCATGATGTCGGCGGCACGGCGCAGAATGCGGCCCCGCTCGGTTCCAGTCATGGCCGCCCATGCTGCCTGTGCGCCGCGTGCAGCCTCCAGCGCGCGATCGACGATGGCCGGTGTCGCGGAATGCACCCGGCCAATCACCTCGCCGGTCGCCGGATAGATCACGTCGATTGGTTTTCCGGCCGTGTCTTCAACATATTCGCCGCCAATGAAATGGCTCGCCGTCGGTTGGGTTTGCATTCAAATCCTCATGTGTTGAATGGGGCGGCGGGACAGGCCCGCCGCCCCCGCGATGTCTATTCTGCCGGGGCCGCGTGCACGCTGCTCAGGTCATCCAGCGTGTCACGGCGCATCAGCACCCAGGCAAGGCACGCCAGGTAGATGCCAATGACGGCGGTGCCGACCCACTGGATCTGCAACCACTGGCCTTGGAACAGCAGGGTCAGCACGAACAGCAGGGCGGCATTGCCCAGCACGTATTGCACCTTGCCAAAGCGGTCGGCGGTAACATTCAGGTTGTCGGTGTAGAGCCGGATCAACGAGTCAAACGAGTTGATCACGAACAGGATACCCACAACGGTCATCGACCAGTTGACCAGCCCGGTCATGTCGATGGCGTTCAGGTGATACCAGTAGGCCACCGTGAACCAAACACCCAGCGGGATCGACGGGAAGATCAACAACGCCCCCAGCAGCTGCCACGTGGTCAGACCGCCTACGAAACGCGACGTGAACTGCCCGATCATGATCGACCATGCGAACCACCAGAACAGATAGAACTCGTGATAATCCGTCAGCGGGATGATGAACTTGTGGATGTTGGCGAAGTAGCCGCCGATGTTGCTGCCCGTGGACAGGAACTCACCAAAACCCATCCGGCCGTTGACCCACATGCCCGCGATCAACGCAAAGAACACAAGGGTCGATGCGACGGACAGAATCTTCACATATTTGATGTCCGTCGATGAATACGATGCAGCAAGGATGACACCAAAGCAGATGATATAAAACGCCGGGATCACCGTTTCGCCGTCGCCAACTTCGGGAATGTAGTAGGGCATGTAGATCAGGAACAGCGCACCGGTGAAGGCACAGGTCGTGATGATGACCAGGTTGTTGATCAGCTTGACCAACCCGTTCTCAAAGAACTTCACCCGCGGCTCGATGGCGCAGAAATAGAATGCCGTCAGGAAGTAGAACGCCCAGATCAGAAAGCCCCAGAACCCGAACTCAAGCGCCAGCGGGTTCGTGAAAGCATAGGCAGGTTCCGTCGCCGTGTCGGCATAAAGCGGGAAGTCAAAGGCAATCGGAAACATGATCAGGCCCACATCAAGGCCCGAGGTGAACAGTATTGCAATGAACACGAACAGGCTGACGGGCTGCGGCCCGGTCAGGCGCACATTCCAGTATTTGATCGTGATGAATGCCACCAGCACAAAGGCCAATAACACCCCGAAAGATATAATCGTCGTGAGCATAGGTAAGGTCCCTCCTTGTTGACCCGTTGGCTTTGGCGCCTTTTTGTTGATCCACCGCCGCCCCGCACCAAGGGCCTTCATGCGGTGGTTTATTCTCCGCGCGGAAAGCGCTGATTTTCCTCTAGAACATTCAAATCCATGTGGTTGCGCATGTAACGCTCAGACGCCTGCTGAAGCGGTTGGTAGTCCCATGGATAGTAGCCACCCTCGCGCAGCGCCTCGTAGACCACCCAGCGGCGGGCCTGACTGGCCCGCACATCTGCGTCGAAACGGTCCAGATCCCAGCGCGCGTCCGCCTTGGCCTGCAACTGGGTCAACGTGCCCTGATGGGCCGGCACATGCGCAAGGTTAGTCAACTCATGCGGATCGGCCTCAAGATCAAACAGTTGATTGGGGTCCAGCGTACAGCGGTTGTACTTCCACTTACCATAGCGCAGCGACACCATAGGGGCGTATGACGCCTCGGCCGCGTATTCCATCGCCACCGGTTCGGTGCGCTCAACACCCTGCCCCTGCGGGACCAGCGATTGCCCGGCGGTCCACGGCATCACCTCGGACATGTCCACGCCCGCCAGATCGCACAAAGTGGGACACACATCGATATTGCTGACTGGATCTGCCACCAGTCCCGGTGCCATCGACGGGGCCGAGATCATCAGCGGCACCCGCGACGATCCTTCGTAGAAGGACATCTTGAACCACAACCCGCGCGCACCCAGCATGTCACCATGATCGGACACGAACAGGATGATCGCCTCCTGCCGTGTACCCTCCAGCGCCTCCAGAACCTCACCGATCTTGTCATCGAGATAAGAGATGTTAGCGAAATAGGCGCGGCGCGACCGACGGATATCCTCGTCCGAGATGTTGAAGTTGTCGCGATCATTGGCATCAAGGATGCGCTGTGAATGCGCGTCCTGATCCTCGTAGGGAATCGCGCCGACCTCGGGCATCAGATGCGCGCAGTCTTCGTAGAGATCCCAATACTTCTTGCGCGCCACATAAGGGTCGTGCGGGTGTGTGAAGCTGACAGTCAGACACCATGGGCGCGGATCGTGCCCACGGCCCAGATCATAGATCTTGCGGGTCGCGTGATAGGCAACCTCGTCATCATATTCGAGCTGGTTGGTGATCTCGGCCACACCCGCACCAGTGACCGATCCCATGTTGTGATACCACCAGTCGATCCGCTCGCCCGGCTTGCGATAGTCCGGCGTCCAGCCAAAGTCGGGCGGATAGACATCGGTGGTCAGCCGTTCCTCAAACCCGTGCAGCTGGTCGGGACCGACAAAGTGCATCTTGCCGGACAGGCATGTCTGGTAGCCCGCGCGGCGCAGATGATGCGCATAGGTCGGGATTGACGACGGAAACTCGGCCGCATTGTCGTAGACGCCCGTGGCACTTGGCAACTGGCCAGACATAAATGCAGCACGTCCCGGCGCACAAAGCGGCGAGGCGGTGTAAGCATTGCGAAAGCGGGTCGACCGGGCGGCCAATTTCTTAAGGTTGGGCGCATGCAACCAATCCGCAGGGCCATCTGGGAAAAGTGTGCCGTTCAGCTGGTCGACCATGAAAATCAGAATGTTAGGCCGAGTCATTGATGTGGTCCCGTCAGCGTATCAAGGGCCCGCAGCGCTGTCGCCTTGGCAGAGTCGCCCGTCTCATCCTTGGCCAGTGCCGCCCGCAGGTACAGACCATCAATCAGCGCCCCCAACATCTCTGCATCATTGCATGGGTCCGCGCCGATCCCGCGCAACGCATGGGTCAGGTTCGACCGCAGGCGCTTCTGATACAGCATCAAAAGGCGATACGTCTCGGGATGCGTGGTGGCATGAGCGTACAGCGTCATCCACGCAACAACGGTGGCCGGCGCAAAACTGGATGGGGCAAAGCTGGCTTCAATCAGCGCTTCGGCCCGCGCACGCGGCGTGCGAGCTTTGGACAGGGCTTCCAGCACCTCGGCTCTATAGTCGAGTAGGATCTGCCCCATGGCAGCAAGGAAAATCTGGTGCTTGCCGCCGAAATAGTGATGCGCCAGCGCCGACGACATGCCCGCCCGTTTGGCGATTTGGCTCACGGTCACATCCAGCGACCCGGCCTCTCCGATCTCGGCGATCGTTGCCTCTACCAGCGCCGCACGGCGGATCGGTTCCATCCCCAGTTTCGGCACGCGCATCCCCTTTTCCAAAGATGCGACGCAAGTTGCAAGTTTTTTATTGATCAGTCAATCAATAAAAATATCAGAGCTTGGTTGCGGGGCTAGGCGGGGTGATCGGGCGGCGCTTCAACACGGCCTCACGCCACGTGATGAATGACACAGCCGCCAGGATCAGCGTCCCGCCAAGGATCACCCAAATGTCCACCGGCTCGGCAAAAACCACAGCCCCCAGCAACACGGCCCACACAAGCTGCAGGAAGGTCACAGGCTGCGTCACGGTCACAGGTGCCGCGGCAAAGGCCATGGTCATCGTGTAGTGCCCCGCAGTCGCAAAACAAGCGACCAGAAACAGCAGGCCCAACTCGGTCGCCGTGGGCATGACCCAATTGGTCAAAGCGAAAGGCGCCAGACATACGGTCACCACGATCGAGAGCATGGCAACTACCACCGCAGGCTTCGCCTCATCCGCCATTATCTTGGCCAACAGATATGAGCCCGCAAAGCTCACCGCGCAAAACAGCATGGCGATGTGGCCCGGCGCGACCTCGCGAAATCCGGGGCGCAGGATTACCGCCGTCCCGATCAGGGCTACGACGATGGCCGCGATCCGGCGCAGGGCGAGGCGTTCGCCCAGAAACAGCGCCGCACCGATGCTGACATAGACGGGGGCAAGGTAGTTCATAGCCGTCACCTCGGCGATGGGAATGCGCGTCATGGCAAAGAACCACAGGATCACGCCGCCGGTGTGAAAAACACCCCGCAAGGAAAACAACCGCCACTGCCGGGCCGTCAACCGCGCCTCGCGCAAGGAGGGCAGCATGGGCAGCAGAAACACAAGACCCAGCAGATAGCGCAGAAACGCCGCCTCAGCCGGTGGAATACGGTCGCCCATATATTTGACCAACGCGGTCACAGCGACAAAGCAGAACCCGGTCACCAGCATCCAGAAGATGCCAACCAGCGGACGAGAGGGGGCAGAGGTCATTCGCGCATGAACCCCGAAACCCGCGCCAAGGGCAAGCCGCTAAAGCAGCAGAAGCTTGAGCGCGATGGCCCACATGGTCAGAGCGATGATTCCGTCCAACACCTGCCACGCGCGCGGGTTTGCAAAAAGCGGCGCCAGCAGCCGCGCGCCATAGCCCAGAGAGAAGAAAAACGTAAAGCTGGCCAGAACCGCCCCGACGCCAAAGATCAACCGGTCCGGGTACTGGGACGAGATCGACCCGATCAGAACAACGGTGTCCAGATAGACATGCGGGTTCAACCAGGTCAGGGCCAGCACGGTCAGAATCGCGGCACTCAGGCTCTGGGTGTTTTCGCCTGCAACGTCCAACACTGCGCCCCCTTTCCATGCAGACCGCGCATTTTGCCAGCCATACCAGATCAGGAACGTCGCTCCGCCATATCGCATCAACGGTTCGAACCACGGCACCGCCTCTGCCAAGGCACCAAAACCCGCCACCCCGGCAACAATCAGAACCGCATCACAGGTCGCGCAGGTCAGACACACCCAGAACACGTGCAGGCGGCGCAAACCCTGCCGCAGCACAAACGCATTCTGTGCTCCGATCGCTAGGATCAACGACAAAGACAGAAAAAAACCGGGGAGGAAGGACGCCATGTGACTGCTCAAATTGCAAGACGTCCAGACGTAGCCAAATCAACTGCAGTGCGCAAGCCTGCCCGAGCTATACACTTTTTGCACATCAGCCTTGCAAAAATGTGCAGAGCATATTGCGGAAACAGTCCCTATGTCACTCCGACCGGCGTGCAACGACATGCCTTACTACTGCCAGCAGGTGTCAACTGATGCGGGTATCACGTTGATCTGATCTTTGATGATTGGCGTATGACCTTACAGACCCCATATGCTGGTCAACGATAACAAGGATGAAATCCGATGCTTGACGATACACATACCGTCGATCTGACCAAGCAGGACCTCGAGTTGATCGAGGCCGCGCTCCAAACACAGGAAAAGATCCTGTCGGTGCAAAGCCGCGCCGGCGGTGCCGCTGCGCGTACGCGCTTGAATGATCTCAAAGGGCTGATGCGCCGCCTGCGCCGTCAGACCCCGGCCCCACACGCCGACAGCTCCCAAAGCTGGAGCCAGGTCGCCCGCCAGCTGTTTTTCTGATCCTCAGAAGAAAAGCCCAAAAGGCACACGAACAACGCCGCCCCAGCGACTGGGCGGCGTTTTGCTTTTCTGCAGGGCCGTAACCCTCCAAACAATCGGGTACGCCATATTGATCTATTGCATGTAGTAAACGACCGTGGCGACCAGCAAACAACACACTGTCCGAAGGGTTTAGAATTGACCGTCACGATCCGCCCGCCAAAATCTTGCGACAAATCCGCGTGGCAGGATCTATGGCGCCAATATAATGCCTTCTACGGACGGGACGGCGACACGGCCCTTTCCGAGGCCGTCATCAACTGCACCTGGGCACGTCTACTAGATCCCGACGAGCCGGTGATTGGGTGTTTCGCTGAACAGGATCATGACGTTGTTGGGTTGGCACACATAGTCTTTCATCGCAACCTGATTCAGATCGCTGACACGTGCTACCTGCAGGACCTCTTCACCGTGCCTGAGGCGCGCGGTGGTGGGGTTGCACAGGCCCTTATTCACGCCGTGGGCGACCTGTGCCAGGCGCGGGGCGTGTCAGATATCTATTGGCATACGCACAGGGACAACAGCGCTGCACGAACGCTCTATGACCGATTGGCAACGAATACGGAATTCATAGTCTACCGAACGCATGCGTGAATCGCGCAAAAGAACCGAGGCCACCTGTCAGCACACCGATTAGCCGTCCAGCTGCGCCATCACCTCGTCATTGGCTTCGAAGTTGGTCGTGACGTTCTGCACGTCATCATCATCTTCCAGCGCATCAATCAGCTTCATCAGCTTCTGCATGCCTTCCAGATCCATCTCGGTCGTGGTGGTCGGGCGCCAGATCAGCTTGCTGGACTCGGACTCGCCCAGATCCCCCTCCAGCGCGTTCGACACCTCATTGAGGTCGGTATCCGCACACCAGATCACGTGACCGTCCTCGGTGCTCTCTACATCCTCGGCTCCAGCCTCGATGGCAGCCATCATGACTGTATCCGCGTCGCCCGCCTCAACCGGATAGCTCACAGCACCCTTGCGCTCGAACATGAAGCCCACGCTCCCGGTCTCGCCCAGGTTCCCGCCATTCTTGGTAAAGGTCGAGCGCACGGTCGATGCCGTCCGGTTTCGGTTGTCGGTCATCGCTTCGACAATGACAGCCACGCCGTTTGGACCATAGCCCTCATAGCGGATTTCTTCGTAATCCTCGCCCTCGCCCGCAATCGACTTCTTAATCGCGCGGTCGATGTTGTCCTTGGGCATCGACTGCGACTTGGCCTCTTTCACCGCCAGACGCAGGCGCGGGTTCTTGTCGGGATCGGGATCGCCCATTTTGGCAGCGATGGTGATCTCTTTCGACAGTTTCGAAAACAGCTTGGCGCGCAGCTTGTCCTGACGCCCCTTGCGGTGCTGGATGTTTGCCCATTTTGAGTGGCCGGCCATGCGCGCCTCCTGTCTCGCAAATTCGGTGGTCCGAGCGTCTATAGGACATTGCCCGAGGGCGGGGCAAGGCCACCCTGTGCACCCGCGCAGCCCACCCGTGCGTGGCGCCCCTTCTGAGCCATGCTAGCTTACGATCAAACAGGACGGAGACGACAATGGGCGTGATGATCGAAGGCGTGTACGCGGCCGAAGACCCCGGCCCCGGCACCACAAAAAACGGCGCCTATGAACGCGCGAAAAGCACGCTGCGGAACTGGATCACGACAGACGGCCCCTTCACCCCGGACGCGGGCCGCTATCACCTCTTTGTCGCGTGGAATTGCCCATGGGCACACCGGACCTTGCTGGTCCGGGCCGTGCTGGGCCTGCAGGACGCAATCAGCATCAGCATCGCAAAACCGCGCCGCACCGATCAGGGTTGGGTGTTTGATAGTGAAGGAGAATACGCCGACACCGAACTAGACGCACAAGCGGTGCATCAGGTCTACGCCCGCCAGCGTCCGGCCTACACGGGCCGCATAACGGTGCCAGTGCTCTGGGACAAAGACACGCAACAGATCGTCTCGAACGAAAGCGCGGACATTGTGCGCATGCTCGCAACGACGTTCGACACCAACCGCCAACTGTGCCCGCCACAACATGTGGCCGAGATCGACCGCTGGAACACCCTGATCCACGCAAAGATCAACAACGGTGTCTACCGCGCGGGTTTCGCCCGCACGCAAGAGGCTTACGACATAACCGTGACTGACCTCTTCAACACGCTGGATGATCTGGAACAGCACCTCTCAGCGCACCCCACGCTCGTGGGCAACAAACTGACCGAAGCTGACCTGCGCCTCTTCCCCACCCTCACCCGCTTTGACGTCGCCTACCACTATGCGTTCAAATGCAACCTCGCCAAACTCAGCGACTACCCCGCGCTCTGGGACTATGCCCGCGCCCTCTACACCCTGCCCGGCGTGGCCGAGACGGTCAAACCGGACATCTACAAGGCGGGCTACTTCTCTCAGTCCGAACTGCGAAACCCGCTCGGCATTGTCCCCGCGGGGCCAAAGGTCGACTGGTCAGAACCAGCAACACGCAAAATCACCCTTGGCCGCCCCACATAGCAATACGTCATAATCAAACTGCTTCATCTTGCCAGATAAACTTCGGGAAGTTTGAGGGGCAGAGCCCCTCATTCAGTTAATCGCGTCGCGCAGCATCCTTTGGATCACCGAACGTTGCGTTAACCCGTGCCCCACCGCCCGATGGGGGTGTACAGGGGGTGTACGGATGCTGCACGCAGGGTGACACCCGGTCTATGACGTCAATCTCCATGAAAACAAAGTAAATGCGCGCACTGAATCGCGCCCCTCAGAAACAACTGGCACCCCCGCCCCCGCGCCCCTAACGTGCCCTGCATGACCACAGACCAGATTATCCTCTTCTCCCTCTTCGGTGCCGTCTTCGGCCTGCTGCTCTGGGGCCGCTTCCGCTATGACATCGTCGCCTTCTCCGCGCTCATGCTGGGCGTGGTACTCGGGGTGGTCCCAAGCGATGATGCCTTCTCCGGCTTCGGCCACCCGGCCACTCTGGTGGTGGCTCTGGTTCTCGTTGTCTCCGCTGGCCTGGTCCGCTCCGGCGCGGTCTTCCTGATCACCCGCACCCTCGTCGATGCCAGCCGCTCGCTGGGGGCGCATATCACGCTCATGGGCGCCATCGGCGGCGTGCTCTCGGCCTTCATGAACAACGTCGCAGCGCTCGCCCTGCTCATGCCTGTGGATATCCAGACCGCGCGTAAAGCCGGGCGTTCCCCCGGCCTTAGCCTCATGCCTTTAAGCTTCGCTACAATCCTTGGCGGCATGGTCACACTGATCGGAACACCGCCCAACATCATCATCGCCTCCATCCGCGAAGACAGCCTTGGCGAGCCTTTCCGCATGTTCGATTTCGCCCCGGTGGGCGGCGTTGCTGCCATCGCTGGGCTTGCCTTTGTGGCCCTGATCGGATGGCGCCTGATCCCCGCCCGGGCCGATGCCACCGCCGAACTTGAGGATATCGGAAGCTACATCGCCGAACTGGTTGTGCCAGAGGACAGCAAGCATATCGGCAAGCGGTTGGCTGAATTAGAAACAGATGCGGACAAGGCCGACGTGGCCCTTGTTGGCCTCTTGCGCGACGGCAAGCGCCGCTACGGTCGCGCCCGCAACTCCGAACTGCGCGCAGGCGACGTACTGGTGATCGAGGCCACGCCAGACGCGCTGGATGAATTTCGCGCCGCCATCGGCCTTGCAGTGGCAGATGCGGATCGGGAAGAGAAGTTGAATGCCGCAGGTGAAGGTGTTGAAATTATTGAAGTTGTCGTGACCGACAGCAGCCGTCTGGTGGGCCGCACTGCGCAATCCGTGGGCCTCGCCTGGCGACACAATACCGTGCTGCTCGGCTTGTCGCGGGCAGGTGTGCGTGTAACCCGGCAGATCCGCCAGACCGAAATCCGAACCGGCGATATCCTACTCCTGCTGGTCCCGCGCGACACCGGAAATGATGTCACCAACTGGCTGGGCTGCCTGCCGCTCGCAGAGCGGGGCTTGTCGGTCACGGCAGATGACAAGGTTTGGCTCGCTATCGGGCTCTTTGTCGGCGCGGTGGCCGCCGCCAGCGTCGGCCTGCTCTACCTGCCCATCGCCCTTGGACTTGTTGTGGTCGCCTATGTGCTGTCGCGCATCGTGCCCCTGTCAGAACTCTATACCCATATCGAATGGCCCGTCGTCGTGCTGCTGGGGTCCATGATCCCACTGGGGGCGGCCCTTGAAAGCTCGGGCGGAACGGAACTGATCGCAGGGTGGCTGGTTAATCTGACCGAAGGTCTGCCCGCATGGGCCGTCCTGACAGTGCTGATGGTGGTCACGATGAGCCTGTCGGACGTACTCAACAACACCGCAACCACCATCGTGGCTGCCCCCGTGGGCATTCAGATGGCGCAGACCCTCGGTGTGTCCCCCGACCCCTTCCTGATGGCGGTCGCGGTCGCAGCCTCGTCGGCTTTCCTGACCCCAATCGGACACAAGAACAACACGCTGATCCTTGGCCCCGGTGGTTACCAGTTCGGCGATTACTGGCGTATCGGCCTGCCGCTCGAAGTGATCGTGGTGGCTGTATCTATCCCGGCCATCCTCGTGTTTTGGCCGCTTTGAACACACGCCTGACAACGGCTGACCAAGGGTCAACGTTGCACGCTGCGGACGCACGCGTCTAACGTGTCCCGCAGGGAGAAAGACTATGGACATATTGATTAACGTGGTGCTGCCACTGTCGCTCGCCATCATCATGCTGAGCCTCGGCATCGGCCTGACCTTTGGCGACTTTGGACGTGTGTTGCGCACCCCAAAAGCCTTTACAATCGGTGCGGTGGCGCAAGTCATTTTGTTGCCCGTGGTGACCTATATCACCGTCCGTGCCTTTGGCCTGCCCCCCGAAATTGCCGTGGGATTCATGCTGCTGAGTTTCTGCCCCGGCGGGGTGACATCAAACATGATCTCGCGTCTGGCCAAGGGGGATGTCGCCCTATCGGTATCTCTGACCGCCGTGATCAGCCTCCTCAGCATCATAACCGTACCTGTGCTGGCAGCATGGTCCGTCGTGCACTTCATGGGTGACGATGCGCCCGACGTGTCCGTCACGTCGCTGGCCATTGCCATGTTCCTGATCACAACCCTGCCGGTTCTGATTGGGGTTCTCATCCGCCACTTCGCCACCAGTTTTGCCACGCGCATAGAACCGCTGCTGACCCGGATCGCAACCGTCTTGTTTGTTGTCATCGTCCTCGCTGCCCTCGCAGGCAACTGGCAGCTGTTCGTCGATAACCTCGGCACGTTGGGCCCGGCCCTGATCATCCTGAACGCCCTCCTGTTGGCCTTGGGTCTTGTCCTGGCGCGCGCAGGCGCCTTGCCGTGGGGCCAGTCCAAGACCATCTCGATTGAAACAGGTATCCAGAACGCCACGCTGGGCATCACTCTGGCCGCCCTGATCTCTGGCCAGTCTGAAGGGTTCAGCGCCATGGCTTTGCCCTCAGCCGTGTATGGCATCACAATGTACATTGTCGCCGCGCCGTTCGTGGCGTGGTTCCGCAGCCGCTAAGGGAGAGAGTGATGGATCAGGCAGACGCCATTGTTGTGGGATCGGGCCTTGCCGGTTTGGCCGCCGCTGCCGAGTTGGGCGACCGGGGCAAGCGGGTCATCATCGTGGATCAGGAGCCCCGCAGCTTTCTGGGCGGTCAGGCCTTCTGGTCCCTTGGTGGTCTCTTTATGGTCGACACCCCCGAACAACGGCGCATGGGCATCCGCGACAGCCGCGAACTGGCCCTGAACGACTGGATGGGCAGCGCCCAGTTCGACCGGGACGAAGACGCAATGCCCCGCAAATGGGCCGAGGCATATATCGACTTTGCGGCAGGAGAGATGCGGCCCTGGCTGCATTCCATGGGCCTGCGCTGGTTTCCCATTGTGGGCTGGGCCGAACGGGGCGGCAGCTATGCCGACGGACATGGCAACTCGGTCCCCCGCTTTCACATCACGTGGGGCACGGGCCCCGGCATCATCGAACATTTCGTGCGTCGTTGCGAAGAGCATGAGAAATCGGGCCTGATCCAATTCAACTTTCGACACCAGGTCGACCGGATCGACATGGAAAACGGCACGGCCAAGGGGGTCAGCGGCACAGTTCTGGCCGAAGACGGTGCGGAGCGTGGGCAGAAGACCAACCGCGATGCGGTGGGCGAGTTTGCCCTACGGGCACCGTCGGTCATTGTCACTTCGGGTGGGATTGGCGGCAATTTCGACATGGTGCGCAAGGTATGGCCCACCGACCGTTTGGGACCCGCGCCCGAAGACATGGTAGCCGGAGTCCCCGCCCACGTGGACGGCCGCATGATCGGCATTTCCGAGGCCGCAGGCGGGCATGTGATCAACGGCGATCGCATGTGGCACTACACCGAAGGGGTCAAGAACTGGGACCCGATATGGCCCAGCCACGGCATCCGCATTCTGCCCGGTCCCTCATCGATGTGGTTTGACGCGGAAGGCAACCGGTTCGCGCCCCCCGCCCTACCCGGTTTCGACAGCATGTCGACCCTGCGCGATATCCTGGCAACGGGCTATGACTACAGCTGGTTCGTGCTGACCCAGAAGGTGATCAAGAAAGAATTCGCGCTGTCGGGCTCTGAACAGAACCCGGATCTGACGTCCAAGAAGTGGTCCGAGGTGATCAAGCAACGCGTGCTGTCCGGCAAGAACGCGACAGCTCAGGTTGAGGCGTTCAAGGAGCGCGGCGAGGATTTCGTTGTCGGCAATGACCTTGCGACCCTCGTGCGTGGTATGAACCAGGTGGCAGGCGGCAACCTGATTGACGAGGCGAAACTGCGCGGCCAGATCGAAGCGCGGGATGCGCAGATCGACAACCCGTTTTCCAAGGACGCCCAGATGATGGCGATCCACGCCGCGCGGAACTACCGCGGTGATCGGTTACTGCGGACGGCCAAACCCCACAAGTTCCTTGATCCCGCCAATGGTCCCCTGATTGCCGTCAAACTGCACGTTCTGACACGCAAGACGCTGGGTGGGCTGCATACCACGCTCGACAGCCAGATGATCGGGGCCAATGGGCAGCCCGTGCCCGGCCTGTTCGCCGCGGGTGAAGTGGCGGGCTTTGGCGGTGGTGGCTATCACGGCTACAATGCACTTGAAGGCACGTTCCTTGGCGGCTGCATCTTCTCGGGTCGCAACGCCGGCAGGTCGCAGTCAATCGCCTGACGGCCCACCAACCCTTGCTCTGTGTGCGGGGTGCAAATGCACCGGCGCTTCGCCAAAGAGATGCGCAACGCCAGCGTCATCGAACATGGCCCAGCGGGCCGCGACAAGTTGAAAATACCGCGTCTCGCACCCCCATGCATCGCGTGAAAAGCGCGACCGCCAAACCCCTTCTACCCGCATGGGCAACTGGATCGTATCGATCCCCTCTTCACGCCAACCAGGGGTTTTCGACCGCGCCTGAAACAACATCGACCGCAGCCGCGCCTCAAGCCCCTTGGCCTGTTTGGCCCTCCGCCCGGCAAATAGCACCTGAATGGCAGCCCCATCGCGCACAAAACCACGCACGACCAGATCCTGCCGGTTGTTGCGGTGAATCTGTGGCACAAGCCCAACGGTGATCCGACGCACAGGCGAGCGGAACAGCCCGTTATCCTCGTAAGCGGGGGTGATGAGATTTGAGGGTCGGCGAAGGTCAGGCATGCGGCACCTATGGTGGGGTCCACAGGTCATAACGCCCGTGGCTTAACAGCGTCTTTCCGGAGTTCATGTAGAGCCGATATCAGCCCTGCCGGTCACACCGCTTCTGCAATCGCTTGCGGTTCCATCTGCGCAGCAGCTGTACGATGCCACCGCGTTGGAGGTCGACGCGGGCGCGCAGGGCATCTTTGACGGATTGCGTACCTACGGCAGAATAACGCACTGCATGTTCGTTCCACACCTGACGCAACAGACCTGTGCGTATGCTACGACAGGACGCGGCGGCGTCCGGAATCGGACGTGTTTCGGAGCGCACCAGACGCACGCAGAATTCGACACCGTGTGTTTCGCCCACTTCGGCAACCTCGAATGCAGTCAATCCCAAGGCACGGCACTCTGCGATCAGCAAGTGGAACGAGGATGGCGTAAACACGGAACAGTGTGTATCGACATAGGCCGCTTCTGCCTTGCCGGCGCACCAATCATCCCATTGTTTGGAAATCTCACGCTCGATTTCGATGGCGTTGGTCGGGGTCGTTTCGCTGACTGCCGTGGGACCCGAGATGCCGGCATGCTCAGTAGTGGCAATAGACGCATAAAAGGCAAACACCTGGCGTCCATTCGGCTGAACACGGTCTTCCAGATAGGCCTCCAGCCACTCGCTGATATCCGTATGGGCGCGAAAGTAATCAAAGCAGCTGCGCCCATCCGGCAGGACCATGATCAGCTGCCCTCCGGGCTTCAACAACGCCTCGCAGCCTTGAAGAAACTTAATCGGGTTTGGAAGGTGTTCGAAATTGTGCGAACTGACCACGTAGTCAAAGGCCCCGTGGTCTGACGCGTCGACAAGTGACGCAATCTCGGTCGCGCTGCCGACATAGTCAACAGCTTCCAGACGATCATAGGTTTCGGGCAGGACGGTTGGGTCAGACTTCGCACGTGCCATCAGCTGCTGATCATCGAACACGTCGAGGGTGCGCACGTTAAAGCCGGCCTTGCGCGGGGCGATAGGGTTGAACCATGGCGCGACTTCCAGACCAAGCATATCTTTGGTCACGGATGCAAGCAGGCTATCTCTGACTAGGGTCATCAGGTGTTTCCGTATTGAGGTGTGTCGAACATCGTATGCCGTGCCATCACAGTGGCCAGATCAACGGAATAACCGCCGAAGCAAGCAACCCAACGCTCAGGTTCAGTGGAATCCCGACGCGCATGAAATCCGTAAATTTATAACCACCGGGGCCATAGACCAACATGTTGGTCTGATAGCCAATGGGCGTTGCGAACGACGCGGACGCGGCCACCATCACAGCCACAACCAATGGACGTGGATCAATCCCGAGGGCCGAAGCGAGCCCAATCGCAATCGGCGTGACGACAACGGCAACGGCATTGTTGCTGACAAGCTCGGTCAGAACCGAGGTCAAAAGGTACACGGCCCATACAATCAGGAAGGGCGGCAGAACCATCAGGCCGGGCGCAATGGCATCGACAATCAAAGAAACCGCCCCCGTCGCCTCGAGCGCCGCCCCTATTGCCAGCATGGCAAAGATCAGCGCCAGCAAGCGGCCATCGACAAAGGAAAACGCCTCGTCCGCGTCAATGCAACGGGTGATCAGGACGACAGCCACCGCCAGAACCGACAACATCAGGATTGGTGCCACGCCAAACGCGGCAAGCACGACGATACCAAGCAAGGCCAGAAGCGCGATGGGCGCATGGCTCCGCCGAAACTCGCGCTGCGAGGGTTTGGAGACATCCACCATGTCCATGTCTGCCGCCAAACGCTGAATGTCTTCGGGCGCCCCTTCCAGCAGCAGCGTGTCGCCCACCTTGACCACCAATTCATCCAGCTGCCGCCCGATGTTCTGGTTCCGGCGATGCACGGCCAAGGGATAGACGCCATAGCGGCGGCGCAAACGCAATGTTCCCAGCGACCGACCCACCATTCTGCACCCCGGCGTAATCAACACCTCAACCGTTGTGGTTTCGACCGCACCAACCTGATCAATGCGCTTGAGTTCCTTGTTGCGTTGCAAGCTCAGAAGCTCGGTCATTTGCGTGCGCAGAACCACGCGATCCCCAACCCGCAACTCCACCCCCTGCAGGTTGCGACGCAAGGATTCGTCCCCGCGGATCACATCGACCAGACGCACGCCATCGCGCTTGAACAGCTGAACGCCCGTGACCTCGCGCCCCACAAGGTTGGAGTCCGGCGGGATCACCGCCTCGGTAAAGAACTTCATTCGGCTGCGGTCACTCAATAACCCCGCCATACTGTCCCGATCCGGCAGCAGCATGGGACCAAAGAACCGAAGATAGATCATGCCCCAGATCACCAGAATAATGCCCAGCGGGGTCACTTCGAAAATCGTAAAGGGCTCCATTCCCTGGGTCCGGGCCACCCCGTCCACCAGCAAGTTGGTCGAGGTGCCGATCAGAGTAAGCGTGCCCCCGAGTATCGCCGCATAGCTGAGCGGAATCAGCATCTTGGACGGGTTCAGCCCCATTGTCTTGGCCAGCTGGATGATGACCGGAATCATGACCACAACCACCGGCGTGTTCGACACGATGGCCGAACTGAAGACCACAAAGGTCATCAACAGGACGACGGCAATCGCCGGGTTGGTGCGGGCCTTCCGATCTGCCAGCCCTGTAAAAGCATCAAGCGCACCCGTGCGCACAAGCGCACCCATGATGATGAACATGGACGCAATGGTCCAAGGTGCCGGGTTCGACAGCACCGCAAGCGCATCATCGTAAGGCAACGCACCCGTCGCCAGCATCAGGGCCGCCCCCCCAATGGCCACGACTTCTGTTGGAAAGACTTCGCGCAAAAACAGCACGAACATCACGCCGACGACCACCAGTGTCAGAATGGCATTGCCTGTTTGCGAAAGCTCGATCAGCCCCATAGGCACGGCCCCTGTTCTTGCGCATGTCAGCGCGCACTGTCCCCCAAGGGACCAGCCTCTGCAACCCGTGCGCGACGTGGTTGGACCAGAAACATACCCACCATCATCAAAGCGAGCGCGCCCCACACTGTCGGGGCATAGGCTTCGCCAAGGATCAAGCGCGCCCAGAACACGCCGAAAAGCGTCACGAGAAAGCTGACCTGAACCGCAAAGACGGGTCCTGCGCGCCCCACCAGCCAGACATATCCGGCATAGACCAGCACATGCGTCGTTGCACTGATGGCAAGCGCGATATCCGCGGCTGCAAAGGGTGGGCGCGGATCAATCCACTGCCCGCTGAACAGGGCCAGCGGCAAGGCGATGATGGCACCGACAATAGACGCGCCCCACAAAACCTGTATGGCGTCGAGGCCCGCAGTGCCCCAGCGCGCGACATAGTTGCCCTCGAACGCGTAAAACAGACCTGCGATCAGCCCTACTCCGACCCAAATGACAGGGATCGCACCCGTCATCGCGGCGTTGGGCAGCACGATCACAAGCACAGCGGTCAAACCGATCAGCAACCCGGCAAATCGCCGCCACTCAAACCGGTCCAGCCCAAGGGTCAGCGCGATGGGAAAAGCCCAGATCGGAATCATCGACAGCAGGATTGACATGATGCCCGATGGCAGGTGCACCGCAGCCTGGTAGCTGGCCGAGTTCGGCAACACGGATCCAATCAAGGCGATGACAAGATAGACGCGAAGATGCGCGCGACCCCGCGGCAGCCGCACACCGCGAAGTAGCCCCAGCATCGTCATGACCACGACGCCAATCGCCAATTGCCAGAACAAGAGGCCAAAATGCTGGTAGTCGGTGCTCACCGCGATCTTGGTCAGCGGCATGGTCAGGCCCCACCCTGCCCCTAACAGGATCAGGACGGCGGTAAAGCCCAGCGCGGCCTCGCGTGTCATGGACGGCTGGTTTGCAGCAGACCACCCTCGCGCACCATTTCGATACGCGTGGCCCGGCCGTCATTCCCGGTTTCGACATACACACCCGACAGGGTCGCGGAGCCAAGGGCGGGCTGAAACCGTTCCTTGGGCATGCCGGTGATGAAACGGCGCAGCGGCTCGTCCCGTTGCATGCCTATGACCGAATTGTAATCGCCACACATGCCTGCATCGGTCAGATAGGCGCAGCCTTTGGACAGGATCATGGCATCAGCGGTGGGCACATGCGTATGGGTACCAACCATCAGGCTCGCGCGCCCGTCGCACCAATGGCCCATCGCCATCTTCTCGGACGTTGCCTCGCAATGGAAATCTATGATGATCGCGTCCGCCTGCCCGCCCAGCGGATGAGTGCGGAAGACGGTCTCGAGCGCTGAAAACGGATCATCAAATGGGCGCTTCATAAAAACCTGCCCCAAGGCCTGCGCCACCAGAACCTTCTTTCCGTTCCGCGCCGTGAACAGGCGCGCGCCCTTGCCCGGTGCCGCCTTGGAAAAGTTGAGGGGCCGGATGATGCGCGGCTCTTCCTCGATGAAGCGCAACATGTCCTTCTGGTCAAAGGCATGATCGCCCAGGGTCACGCAATCTGCACCGGCTTCGAGCAGCAGCTTGGCATGGGCACCCGACAGGCCCATGCCAGAGGTCGCGTTCTCTCCGTTCACCACGACAAAATCGAGGTTCCAATCGGTGCGCAAGCGCGGCAGATGGTCGGTGATCGCCTGTCGGCCAGCCCGGCCCATGACGTCACCCAAGAAAAGCAAATTCATACGGCCCCATATGCCTCCATATGGCAGAACGGCAAGTCCAAAGGCACGACCTGTCCCATTCCCTGTTTCCCCAAAATCCCGGGGGGCGGCGCATCAGCGCCGGGGGGCTGGCCCCCTCCCCACCTCAATCACTTCCGTCTCCGTTACGATCATGTCGAGCGTTTGGTCCGTAGGCTCCAATGGCAGGTTTATCATTTCCTGCGCACCATAGGCGAAACCGATGGCCAGGATTGCCCGTGTCGCACGCAAGCCTTCAAGTGTGCGGTCATAGAACCCGCCACCATATCCCAACCGCCCGCCCGCGCGGGTAAAGGCCACCAAAGGCACAATGACAATCTCAGGCTCGAACATGTCTTCGACCGCAGGGATCTGTGCCCCGAACGGCCCCTCCGTCATGGCACACCCGGGCGTCCACTTCGAAAACACCAACGGCAGTCCCGCGCCCCGAATGACCGGCACAGCCACAGGGCCATGCGCAGCCGCCTCCGCCATCACGGGCAGCGGGTCAATCTCGGATCGGATCGGCATGTAACCGGACAAAGGCACTCCGCGATACCCCGCCAACACGGATGACAACAGGCCCGACGCCCCCCCGGCGTCGAGGTCAAAGGCCGCCTTGCGCGCAGCAAACGCCTGTTTCCGGATCGCGGCCTTGTCCTCGGTCAACGACATGAAGGGCCTCCATCGGGACGGTGGGCGGGGGGTCTTTGCCGCAGGCAAACAGCGTCCGCCCCCGTCACAACAACACCAAAGCAGCAAGCCCAAGGAAGGCAAAGAACCCGACCACGTCCGTCACGGTGGTCACGAACGCACCCGATGCCAATGCCGGATCGATACCCACGCGGTCCAGGACGATCGGAATGCCGGTCCCGGCCAGACCCGCCACCACCATGTTCACCACCATGGCCGCTGCAATCACATAGCCCAGCGCAGGTGAGCCGAACCAGATCACCCCGACAATCCCCATCACAACGGCAAAAACAGCGCCGTTGATCAACCCCACCAGCACCTCGCGTCGGATCACGCGCCACACGTTCGCACCGGTCAAATCTTTGGTGGCAATGGCCCGAACCGCAACCGTCAAGGATTGCGTCCCCGCATTCCCACCCATGGACGCCACTATGGGCATCAACACGGCCAGCGCCACGATCTGGGCAATCGCCATCTCGAATTGAGCAATGACCATCGACGCAAGGATCGACGTGACAAGGTTCACAGCCAACCACGGGATACGCCGTTTCGTAGTCTCGCGCACACGGTCAGACAAAGCGGACTCTTCGCCCACCCCTGCCAGACGCAGAATATCTTCCTCATGCTCTTCGTCCAGCACGGCCATCGCATCGTCGATCGTGATCAAACCAACCAGCCGCCCCTCGTCATCGACAACCGGGGCCGAGATCAGGTGATACTGGTTGAAAGCATAAGCCACGTCGCTTTCATCCTGACTGGCCGGGATCACCTGAAAGGTCTCTTCCACCAAATCGGCCAGTGGTACCTCCCGGCGCGACCGCATCAACTTGCCGAGGGTCACATTGCCCACCGGATGCAGGCGCGGGTCAATCAGCACGATGTGATAGAACTGCTTGGGCAATTCCTCTTCGTTCGCACTGCGCAACCGATCAATGGCCTCGCCGACCGTCCAATGCTCGGGCGCCATGACAACCTCCCGCTGCATGAGACGACCGGCGGAATATTCGGGAAAGGCCAGCGACTGCTCAACCAGCGCCCGATCCGTGTCTTCCAGCACATCCAGGATCTGTTCCTGCTGCGCGTCGTCCAGATCTTCGATCAGGTCGACCACGTCGTCACTGTCCAGATCGCGCACAGCGTCAGCCAGAACAGTGGGCTTCAGGACGGCAATCACCTCTTCCCGGATCGACTCGTCAAGCTCGGACAGGATGTCACCATCGAACTCGCGGTCATACAGACGGATCAGGCGCGACCGGTCAAAGGCGTTGATCTGTTCCAGAAGGTCGGCGATGTCCGCCGCATGCAGCGGCTCCATCAACTTGGTCAGTTGGTCGCGGTCCTCGATGTCGACGGCGTAAAGGATCGCAGAAACATCCTTGCGTTCAAGGACATAGGCATTGTCGTCTGCTGCGGGATCGATCACGTCGGTCTGATCTGACATGGCGTGCGTCTCCCTTTCCGTCGCGTCGTGGGCGACCATAGGGGGCGGCCCTTGTACTGACAATGGCCCGGATTTCGCTTTGCGCCCTCAGCAAGCCCCCGGCATAAGACAGCCATGACAGATGCATATCTTTTGACCGGCCATGTGCTGACCTTCGACGGCGATCCCTTTGTTCAACCATGGGTCGAAGCCGTCCACGTTCTTGAAGACAGTGCCTTACTGATTGAGGGTGGCAAGATTGCTGCCGTCGGCAGCGCGGCACTGACGCAAGGCGCGCAGGCAACACGCCATGACTATCCCGGTCACCTGATCTGCCCCGGTTTCATCGATGCTCATGCGCACTATCCCCAGACCGCCATCATCGCATCATGGGGCAAGCGCCTGATTGATTGGCTGAACACCTATACGTTCCCCGAAGAGATGCGGTTTGGCGATGCCACCTATGCCAATGAAACTGCGGATCGCTATCTGGACCTGCTGCTTGATCACGGCACCACATCAGTCGCAAGCTTCTGCACGATCCACCCTGAAAGCGTCGATGCCCTGTTCACCGCTGCCGCCGCGCGCAACATTGCCGTGGTCGCGGGCAAGACCTGCATGGACCGCAATGCCCCGGACGGGCTGCGGGATACGGCGCAGACAGCCTATGACGACAGCAAGGCATTGCTGCAGAAATGGCATGGTCAGGGCCGCGCCCGCTATGCGATCACACCGCGCTTCTCTCCCACCTCGACCGAGGATCAACTGGCCGCCCTCGGCGCCTTATGGGCCGAACACCCCGACGCGTTGATGCAAACCCATCTGAGCGAACAGGTCGACGAGATCGAGTGGGTGCGTGGCCTCTACCCGCAGGCGCGCGACTACCTCGACACCTATGAACAGCACGGGCTTTTGGGCGAACGTGGCCTCTACGGTCACGCGATCCATCTTGAGACGCGTGAGGTTGACCGACTGCGCGAGGTGGGGGCGGGTCTCGTTCACTGCCCGACGTCCAACACCTTTATCGGCTCAAGCCTGTTCGATCTCATGGGCCTTGCCTCTGGCGGCGTGCGCACGGGCCTCGCGACGGACACAGGCGGTGGTTCATCCTTCTCAGTGCTGCGGTCCATGGCCGCTGCATATGAGATCGCACAGTTGCGCGGGACCGCCGTGCATGCTGCACAGCTTCTGTGGCTGGCGACAGCAGGATCGGCCCGCGTGCTGCACCGCACGGACGAGATTGGCAGCATCTCCCCCGGACTGGCCGGTGACCTGTGTATCCTCGACCTCGCCTCGACCCCAGCCATTGCGCAGCGTCATACACGGGCCGAGAGCATTTGGGACGCAGTGTTCCCGACGCTCATGATGGGCGATGACCGCGCTATCGCGGATGTCTGGGTGGGCGGCACGCGCCGCAGCTAGCAGGGCGCTGCCAGCACCATAACCCACAGGTTGCCCGGTCCGCGGGCCAGGCCGACTGCCTGCGCTTTGCGATGCAGGATGTTGCGCCGGTGCCCGCGTGACCCCATCCATGACGTCATCACCTCGGCCAAACTGCGTTGACCCGCAGCAATGTTCTCCGCGCCAAAGCAATAGCGATAGCCGACACGATCCAACCGCTGACCAATGTCTGATCCATCCGAACCTGTATGCGCAAAGAAACCAGCGGTCGCCATGTCTTGTGCATGTGCACGGGCCGCGGCCTCAAGCGTGCTGTCATAGATAAGTGGCGCGCGGTTTTGGGCGTCACGCTCGGCGTTGATGGCGGCCAGCGCTGTCGGATCGGCAGCTGCGGCGGCAGCCATCAGGATCAGGGCAATGAACAGCAAAACATGTTTCATAAGGTGGCGCTCAGGTTTCGGGCCATCTCATTCTGCCGCGCGATGACCTGTGACAGATCAATCGTCGTCATCTGACCATCCCGCACAACCTGTCTCCCTTCAACAAACAGATCACGCACCGTCGTTGGCCCGGCCAGCAGCAAAGCCGCCGGGTCCCAACTGCCCGCCGCTTCGATCCCGCTGACATCCCAGACGGCGACATCCGCGCGACACCCAACCTGCAGCCGCCCGCACTCAGGCCGTCCCAGAATGTCGGCCCCGCCCCGCGTCGCAATCTCCAGCGCTTCCTGCGCGCTCATCGCATCCGCACCCTTTGCCACCCGTTGCAACAACATCGCCTGCCGCGCCTCGGCCACCAGATTGCCCGCATCGTTGCTGGCCGATCCATCAACACCCAGACCCACGGGCACGCCCGCATCCCGCATCGCCCGTACCGGCGCAATACCGGACCCAAGGCGGCAGTTCGAACACGGGCAATGCGCAACACCCGTACCCGTCCGGGCAAACAGGTCGATTTCTTCGGCATCCAGCTTCACGCAATGCGCATGCCACACGTCCGGGCCGACCCAGCCCAGATCCTCGGCATATTGCCCGGGCCGACAACCGAATTGCGCGAGCGAATAGGCAATATCTTCGTCATTCTCGGCCAGATGGGTGTGCATCATCACGCCCTTGTCACGCGCCAACAGCGCCGCATCGCGCATCAGCTCGCGGCTGACAGAGAACGGTGAACACGGGGCGACGCCCACCCGGCACATGGACCCCGGCGCGGCGTCGTGAAAGCTGTCGATCACCCGCATCATGTCGTCCAGAATGGCTACTTCATCCTCGACGAGCATATCCGGCGGCAACCCTCCCGCACTCTCACCAATGCTCATGGCACCGCGTGTCGGATGGAAGCGCAACCCGACTTCACGCGCCGCGGCGATCGTGTCTTCGAGCCGAACGCCATTTGGATAGAGGTACAGATGGTCAGACGACAATGTGCAGCCGGACAGGGCCAATTCGGCCAACCCGATCTGCGCTGACGTGAACATATGGTCAGGCGTGAAGCGCGCCCATATGGGATAAAGGGCCTGCAACCAGCCGAATAAAAGCGCGTCCTGCGCCTGCGGCACCGCACGGGTCAGGGTCTGATAGAGGTGATGATGCGTATTGACCAGGCCAGGGGCGACAACACAGCCCGCCCCGTCAACGATCTCGGCCGCTGCCTGAAGTCCATGCCCGATCTCGGCCACCTGCCCGTCCTGCAACAACACATCGGCATCGCGCAGAATGCGACGGTCATTGTCCATGGTCACGACATATGCCGCGCACCTGATCAGGGTTGCCGTCACAGGTGTCCCGCCAGAATGTCCAGCGCCGCGCGGTGAATATTGGCATTCGCTGCAGCAACCACGCGGCCACCCTCATGCACAGGCTGACCGGACCAATCCGTGACAATCCCCCCGGCCGCCTCAATAAGACCGATGGGCGCCTGAATATCATAGCTGTTCAATCCGGCCTCGATCACCAGATCGATCTGACCCGCCGCCAGAAGAGCGTAAGCGTAACAGTCCATCCCGTAGCGCACCAGCTTGATGCCCCGCGCCACGGCCTCGAACCCGGCACGTTCCGCTTCGGTACCAACCTCGGGGAACGTTGTGAACAGAACCGCATCGGTCAACGGACGTGACGCCCGCGTCGCAAGCGCGTGTTCCCCCAGCGGGCCGCGCATCTGCGCACGTCCGTCAGCCCCCCAGAACCTTTCTCGAATGTAGGGCTGGTCGATCATGCCAAGAAAAGGGCCGGTCACGTCCCCAACAGCAATCAGAACCCCCCAAGTCGGCGTCCCCGATACAAACCCGCGGGTGCCATCAATCGGGTCTAACACCCATGTCAGACCACTAGAACCGGAATGCGCACCAAACTCTTCACCTAGAATAGCATCGTCCGGACGTCTGTCCGCCAACACCGCGCGCATCGCCTGCTCTGCAGCGCGATCGGCAATCGTCACCGGATCATACCCATCAGACGCTTTGTTTTCGTCATCAAGGTCGCGTGCCCGAAAGTGCGGCAGAATGGCATCGCCGGCCGCATCAGCCATGGCATGGGCCACTTCAGTTAAGTCAGAAATCAGAATGCTCATGCCAATCGGGTGCCAGAGTGGCACCCGTGACGCAAGCCCGGACTACAATTGAAGGGGTCAGGCGACGTCGCTCAGAACCCGTGCAAGCTCGAACAGGCGGCGGCGCTGTGCTTCGGGGATCGCGTAGTATGTACGGACCAACTCCATTGCCTCTTTGTCGCTGAGCATATCGGCGGGAACAGCCCCGGTCGCCGCAGCCTGGCTGACATCTTCCTTCAGACCTTCGAAGAAAAAGGCAGCAGGAACGCCCATCGCTTCTCCGATATCCCACAGACGGGACGCGCTGACGCGGTTTGCACCGGTCTCGTACTTCTGAATCTGCTGAAATTTGATGCCAACCATGTCAGCCAGCTTTTGCTGGGTCATCCCGATCAGCCACCTGCGCTGCCGGATACGCTTGCCGACATGTACGTCAACCAAATGTGCCATAATGTTCCCAACCCTGTGATGTCGCTATGGGCGCGCTTTGCGCCCATCAGAATGGCGCATGTTGTTCTCTCGCGCCGTGTTCAGTGGCAGTATACTACGTATCACGCACGCAATTTTCAATGAAAGATACCCGCTTGACGGGAATTTCGTGCGCGGCTTTCAGCCATAAGGCGTGTCGCCATAAGTGAAATGCTGACCAAGGAGTGCATGCGCATCGAGGGATGCCAAACGGTGCCAACGTCAAAATGAAAATCAAATTCTCTTTACTTTTCAAAACACTAAACCAAAATACTTACAGTTTCCGTCGATCCGGCAGCGCGGTAACGCGTGATGATTGCCAAAGTAACCACAATTTTATCTACGTCAGCAGGAACGACAGACATGCGCTTCGATGGGCCGAATTCCGCCCAATCGCCCCCGATACGCCCCGATGTCAGCGGTTCGCGACCGCGCGCAAGGCCGTGGCATCTGGTGCCGCAAAAGCGCGACGCAGGAAACCGACAAGCGCGTCATGCACCTCGTTCACAGCCCCACCTGCACCATACAGATTGATGCTGTGCATCGGCAGGTCAGGCAACGCCCCCCCGTGTTCGATCCGATCCAGATGCGGCGGTTCAGTCCCTTCGATCATGGTATGCACGGCAAGATCCGCGCTGACTGTGGCCTCGATCGTGCGGTCACTTTCAGTTTCGACAACGACGTCCCAGGGGATGTCCGCGGCGTCCAATCCTTCAACGACCCGCGGGCGGAACGTGCATTGCCGCCCAAACGCCAATTTCAACGGCCGTTGCCGCCACGCGGACCCCCCCGGGGCCCCGACCCAGCACAATGGCTTTGTGCACAGCTGTTCCCCTCCGGCATCCATACCCGTTTCCGTCGTCAGGATGATGTCACAGGCACCCTTGGCGAACTCGGCTTTCAAACGTCGTGTATAAGAGCTGTCCAATTGCACCTTCACACGCGGGAAAGCCGCATGGAACTGCTTCAACACGCGGGGAATGGCCGGGTAGACGATGTCGTGCGGCACACCCAGTGTGATCTCACCTTCATAGGCCTGATCGGTCAGACGGGTGATCACCTCGTCGTTCAACGCCACCATGCGGCGGGCAAAGACCAGCAACTGCTCGCCCGAGGCGGTCAGCGCGATGGTCCGACCGGATCGGTCGAACAGGTCAAGGCCCAACAATTCCTCCAACCGCTTCAACTGCATCGAAACCGCCGATTGGGTCAGATGCAAAAACCCCGCAGCACGGGTTACACCGCCGCTTTCGGCAACGGCGACAAACGACCGAAGCGTCGTGATGTCCAAGTTTCTCACATCACACTCCTTGATACTTTATATCAAAAACATTCGCTTTAAGAATGTGCCATATTCCCCCATATACATCAAGACACTTGATTTGACCCTGGTCATTCATCACGGAATTAGAAAGGACAGCCCGATGGCATTTACCGACATCACCACCCGTCACACCAATATGAAGCCTGCGGCACGTCGCCTTCCGACGCTGAGGATGATCCTTGATGTTTGGAAATCCCGCCGCGCCCTTGCCCGCCTGGATGCACAACGCCTGGACGATATCGGCATCAATTCAGAGCGCGCCACACGCGAAAGCGCAAAGCCGATCTGGGACGTTCCTGCCACATGGCGGGACTGATCAATTGACGCGGTACACGTGAAGTGTGCGGCATTTATGACAAAATTGGTCGGAATGTCGCATCCAACCAGCAGGAAAGCCCTTAAAAACCCTTGAATGAAAGGGAAACTGACCCGATATTTAGCACAACGCGGGCGTAAATCCGCGACCGGCGGATCAGCCGCCGGAATTGGTATCAATTTGGAGGTCAGTCATGGCTGAGTTGAATACGATCCGGTCCGCGGCCGGTACACGCGCCGCCCAGATCGATGCGGGCCTACGCGCGCATATGAACAAAGTGTATGGGACCATGTCGGTCGGCATGCTCATCACCGCATTGGCGGCATGGGCCATTGCTGGCCTCGCTGTCACATCCGACCCGACAGGTGCAACCGTTGCCCTGCGAGAAGGCCAGTACCTGACAGGCCTCGGCACAGTGCTGTACACCACCCCGCTGCGCTGGGTCGTCATGTTTGCACCACTCGCCTTCCTGCTGTTCGGCTGGGGCGCGCTGATGCGTCGTGGCTCTGCAGCCGCCGTGCAGCTTGGCTTCTTCATCTTCGCCGCCGTCATGGGCGTGTCGATGAGCTCCATCTTCCTGGTCTTCACGCCGTTCTCGATCACCCAGACCTTCCTGGTCACCGCGATCGCTTTTGCCGGTCTGAGCCTCTATGGCTACACCACCAAGAAAGACCTGAGCGGCATGGGCACCTTCCTGATGATGGGTGTGATCGGCCTGATCGTGGCGATGATCATCAACCTGTTCCTGCAATCGGGCGTTATGATGATGGCAATCTCAGCCATCGGCGTTCTGATCTTTGCCGGTCTGACAGCGTTCTATACCCAGGACATCAAGAACACCTATGTGGCACATGCCGCACATGGTGATCAGGATTGGCTGGACAAAGCCGCCATTGATGGCGCGCTCAGCCTCTATATCTCGTTCCTGAACATGTTCCAGTTCTTGCTCATGTTCATGGGGCAGCAGGAATAACCTGCATGCACAGACAGACGAAAAGGCCGGTCCAAGCGACCGGCCTTTTTTATTTCGGAAGGGGGATACATGACAGTGATCAAGCGCGGCACAGCCCGCACGGACCGTGGCAAAGCCGACGACCCGCTGGGGCCTTACACCGCCGAGTTGATCAGCGATACGGGCGGCCTTACACAGTTCGGGGCGTTCATCGAGACGCTGCCACCGGGCTCGTCCTCGTCCTACAACCATTGGCACGCGACCGAGGACGAGATGATTCTCATGTTATCAGGCACCGTCACGTTGATCGAGGACGACACCGAAACCACGCTCACGGAAGGGGACGCCGCGACATGGGCCGCAGGCACGCCCGTGGGCCACAACCTGCGCAACGACAGTCGCGCCGACGCGCGCTATGTCGTGATTGGCACGCGCGCGCCACAGGACCGTGTCACATATCCCACGCTGGACCGTGTCCTGATCAATGACCGGACAAGTAACAGCCGCCGCTACGAAACGCTCGATGGCACGCCAAGCACCAAACCAGGCTAGGCGGCTACAAATCGCGCAGCATTCGCACAGACGGAAACACGATCCCGCTCTGCAACTGCACGTCGATGGGTCCAGCTTCCACGAACCCGACGGCTGCATAGAACGGCACCGCCGTCCGCGTGGCCCAGCATTCCATCCGTTTGACCCCGGCGGCGC
The DNA here is from genome assembly GCF_947496075.1 of uncultured Tateyamaria sp. GTDB lineage: Bacteria > Pseudomonadota > Alphaproteobacteria > Rhodobacterales > Rhodobacteraceae > Tateyamaria. The sequence goes on along the minus strand of NZ_CANMBJ010000002.1, from coordinate 431,949 downwards.
GCGCTACATCAAAGCAATGTGACATCAGCCGCCGCCCCACCCCACGGCGCAGCGCCCGATCATCGGTCACAACGTGGCGGATATGGCCCAGGCGCCGATCACGTTTGTCGCGCGTCCATCCACCGGCCCCAAGGACCGCTCCGTCCTCCTCGACCACGTAATACGTGCCGCACACCAACAGCTCTGGCCGCGCGCGGCTGATGATGGGCAAGGCTGTCACAAGCACAGAGGGCGGATAGTCCGCCTTGAGCAGCTTTGGATAGGTCCGCGCCAACAGCGCATCGACAGCAGCCATGTCCGCCTTGGTCGTGGGTCGGATAATCACGTGAGCCTCCAGAAAAGAAAAAGGCCGCGTCCTTGCGGCGCGGCTTTGGAAATCACGAAGGATGGGGCGATCTTACTTGATCTTGCCTTCCTTGTATTCCACGTGCTTGCGCGCCACGGGATCGTACTTCCGTACGACCATTTTCTCGGTCATGGTGCGCGCGTTTTTCTTGGTCACATAGAAGTGGCCGGTGCCTGCGGTCGAGTTCAGGCGGATCTTGATCGTGGTTGGCTTGGCCATCTGGTGTCTCCTGCATCGCCAAATAAGCCAAGTCGGCCCGCTGGCGGGAAATTCGTCTAGAGGTGGGCTTTTACCCGCGTGCCCCCCCGAGTCAACCCCGCGCAGGCCGGGAACGTAGGGCGAGGTCCGATTTTTCCGTATCCCCCCATCTCACGGGCAATATCCCGGTTGATTCCACTCCGAAAACCCGCCCGCGCATTCACTTTAGTGTGCCGATCGTTCCAACTGCTGGACAGGTGGGTCGCTGCATGCCCATCTCAGAACCATGCTTGACCCACTCAGCGATATCCTGACCCGACTCACGCTCAAGGGCACCTTGTACTTTCGGACGTCCTTCACCCCACCCTGGGGTGTGGCCGTGCCCACGCACGAGAAGGTCGCGCGCTTTCACTTCGCCCATCGCGGGGAGTGTCGCGTCCGGATCAAACCGTCTGGCACGACTGTCTCGCTGGCCCAAGGCGACCTGATCATCATTCCGCACGGTGCGGCCCATGATCTTTTCAGCGGGCGGCATGACAAGGATACCGTTCTGCCACTGGAAACGGTGCTGGAAAGCTCGGGCTACAGTGGTGAAGGTGTCCTGGTCTATGGCGGCGTCGAGGATGACAGGGACACACAACTCATCTGCGGCCACTTTTCGCTGGCGGATCACGCATCGCATATGTTGCTGAACCAATTGCCGGACTACATCCTGATCCCCAATTACGGGGAAAGCGCCGGGCGCTGGATGGAAACATCGCTGCGGCTGATTGCCGACGAAACCGGGCAGGACAAGCTGGGCAGTGACTTGATCGCCCAAAAAATCTCCGAGGTGATCTTTGCCCAAGCCCTGCGTACCTTCATCGAAACAGATGCCGCCACGCAAACGGGCCTCGCCGGGTTTGCCGATCCGCACATCTCGCGCGCACTCATGGCGTTTCACAAGCAACCCGCCGAAGGGTGGAGCGTCGAAAGCCTCGCCCGCGCTGCCGGACAGTCGCGCACCGGGTTCGCGGTGCACTTCGCGCAAAAGATGGGCGTGACGCCGCTGCAATACCTGACGGACTGGCGGATGCAGATCGCACAGCAGGACCTGATCACGCAGAACAAACCCATCGCCGAGATTGCGCGGGATGTCGGGTACGCTTCGGATTCCGCATTCGCACGTGTCTTCAAACGCGAAGTTGGACAAAGCCCAGCCGCATTTCGGAACGAACACATCGAAAAAGCGCGCCAGATCGCCAGCTAGTCCAGAAATCCGAACGATTGGTCAAGAAAGCTGAACGTTCGAAAATGGAATTCAGGGGCAGAAACGCACATTTTTCTTTCATCACAGCGGCACAGATCGCCGCATCGATTTCGAAAGGAAAACTCATGTCATTGCGTTTTGTCAGCAAGGAAATCCACGCCTATCTCGACTATCCCGTGGCCATTGGCCTGATGGCCATGCCGGGTCTTGTGGGCTTGGGTCAATCGCACCCTATGGCCTTCTGGCTCTCTGTCATCACCGGTGTCGCGGCCTTTGTCCTGACGGTGCTGACCGATCATCACCTCGGCCTGATCCGGGTCCTGCCCTACAAACTGCACCTCACCGTCGATGGTGTCGTTGGTGGCGCATTCCTCGCTGCACCGTTCCTCTTCGGGTTCTCCGGTCTCGACGCCGCTTACTACTGGGTCTTGGGCGCAACCGTGGCTGTGGTGGTGTCTCTGCACAAGGCTGATACCGCCGAGCCGGGCCTGCTCTAAGGCCTCACCCCAAAAACCTTCTCTCCCTCTCAGAAACCTCCTCTTTGGCATGGCAGCTGCTGCGCCAAACCAACCGGGCTATGCCCAACACCCCTCGAAACGAAAGGAAAACCCATGTTTCGCACTCTCACACTTGCCACCATCATCGCAGGCGCCGCAGCGCTGTCCTTCACCTCGCAAGCCATGGCCGCAGATGAATACAATGTCTCGACCGGTATCACGGCTGCCGGTGCTCCCCTTGGCCTGCACGGTGTCGATCCCGTAGCCTTCATCGCATCGGGTGATCCCATCGAAGGTGTTGCCGCACACACGGTCGTCCATGACGGCGTTGCCTACCGCTTTGCATCCGAAGCCAACCTGAAGACATTCAAGGCCGCACCGGCAGAGTACCTGCCGCAAAACGGGGGCTTCTGCACCTTCGGCGTGTCCGTGGGCAAAAAGTTCGACGGCGATCCCGACTATGCCGCCGTGATCGACAACAAGCTCTACGTTTTCCTGAACGCCGACATCTTCGAAGCATTCAACAAGGACCGCGCCGGAACGATCTCCAAGGCGGCAACGCAGTGGACGGACATCCGCAGCACGCCGGTCGAAGAACTCTGACAGAGCGTTCAATTCCAGTCGGACCCGGTCGTGTTCGGATTGGATTGAATACCGAGGGCAAGTGCGCAGGCGCTTGCCCTTTCTTCGTGGCAGATGATCGTGCGCGGAGGGGCTGTAAGCCGGATTCTGTCTAGGCAGGTTACCCTGCCCGAGATGACCATTCATCTTGGGATGCTGTTGCCAACATCCCTCTAGCTGCCAACCCGGACCTGCTGGGGCAGAAGCGGCCCCGCTGGTTGCCCAGCGCGCGGTCCCTATTTGGCATTGCTCCCGGTGGGGCTTGCCGTGCCCGGTCTGTTGCCAGCCCGGCGGTGGGCTCTTACCCCACCGTTTCACCCTTACCCCGCATGTGGGGCGGTTTGTTTTCTGTGGCGCTGTCCGTCGGGTTGCCCCGCCCGGGTGTTACCCGGCACCGTTGCTTCTGGGAGTCCGGACTTTCCTCGACATCTCTGCCGCGGCCATCCGCCCCTCCGCGCCGGTTGCCCTTACGTGCGGGAGCGGGGGCGCGTCAATGGGGTCCTTGGCCCATGTTGTCGGTGTGGGAGCCTCCGGCGGTGGTATTTTCAGTCAGAAGAAACATGGAGCTCAAGTCCACATAGCCCTGTGTCCGATCGGAGTGAAGTCTTCCGGCTCGATTGGGCCAGCCTTGAAGGGCCTGAAGCGCAAGCGCACAGCCGCCAGCAGTGTTTCGGGATCGGTATCAGCGGTGTAACCGGCCAATCTGGCCAGCTTTGCAAAACTCTCAAGGTCTGGATCGCCAGGGCCACGATCATGTCCCCGCCGTGCGGCAAGCCCCTGTGTCTCAAGGCGCGCCCAATCGAACCAGGGGCCGGGGTCGAACTTGCGGCCCGGCGCCATATCCGAATGACCGATGACATTGGCGCATGGGATATGCCAACCTTGCAAGATCATGCGCAACAGCACCTCAAGGCTTTGCATCAGCGGTTCGGAAAATGGCCCCCGCCCGTCATTGTCGAGTTCAATACCGATGGAGCGCGAGTTCATGTCAGAAAGGCCCTGCCACTCCCCTTCCCCCGCATGCCACGCGCGCAACCCTTCCGGCACCAGCTGAGTGACACGCCCAGACTCGCAAATCACGTAATGCGCCGACACCTCGGCTTCGGGGTCGCACAGGCGTTCAATTGCAGTCTCCGCCGTTTCCATCGCCGTATAGTGCAACACGACAAAGCGCGGCGTCAGACCGTCACGCCGCGGGCCGCAATTCGGCGAAAACTGCCAGTGGCGGATCAGTTGCCAGCCGCCCGGCGGAACGGCGCCGGGTCCCAACCGCAGGCATAGCCATCCCCATCGGGATCAATGCCGCGGCGGTCACGCTCGGGTCCACCACGGGCCAGAAAGTCAATCTGCGCCTCGTCGGCAGAGCTGTATTCGGCACAATTGCGCTGGAACTTCGCAGCAGAGCCGACGCTGAACCGGCGATGCACACGGGTGCCTTTGGGGTGCCGGGTCTGCAACGCGTATTGCACCACATTGGGCTGCGCGCTGCTCGCACGTGACGGCAACGCGGTTGGTTGCACCACCTGGTACTGTTGGCGGTTCGCCTCCAGACGCGCAGCATCGCTTTCGATACTTTCGCGCGATGCCACGGCATCAAAACTGTTCTCGTCCGAGATACCGGGATTGTTCAGGATCACGGGTGCCGCATTCGACGGGCTGGCATTGAGTACCGCCTGTCCAGAGTTGCCACGTGCCGCTGCCGCATCATTCTGCGCTGCGATCTGCGCCAATTCCGCATCCAGGCTCGCCGGGTTTGACACCGCGCGTGGCGTTGTGCGCCCTTGCGCTGTGGTTGCAGGCGCAGGGCGTGTAGCCGCCGCAGACGGCGTACCAGATGCTGGCGGCAGCGATTGAGTGCCCACTGCCGGGGCCGCGGGCACCGCTGCCGACGTCAATTGCGCATCACGTGCCTCGCGCGCCGCCAAGGTGTTGGGATTGTCGAAACCAACGCCGCGGCCTGGATCAACAACGCCGCCCCCGCTGTCGGGGACAACAGGCTGACAGGCCGATACAGCGACTGCGGCGCCGAGGATCAGGAAACTGCGAAATAGTATCATCTGCTCTACACTTCTTTGGTACAGTCGAAGTGGACTACCACCATTTCTGCGGTTTTGCCACAAACCCGGCTCGGGCCTCCAGCGCATAAGCGGTGTTCAGCAAATCACCCTCTTCCCATGGGCGGCCAATCAGCTGCAGGCCCAGGGGCAGCCCTTGGGCATCTGTCCCCGCGGGGACAGCGATGCCCGGCAGGCCCGCCATGTTGACTGTGACAGTGAAAACATCGTTCAGATACATCTGCACAGGATCATCCGACACCTCGCCCAAACCAAAGGCCGCCGACGGCGTCGCAGGGGTCAGGATCGCGTCGATCCCTTGGGCGAACACATCCTCGAAATCCTTCTTGATCAGGGTCCGCACCTTGCGCGCGCGGTTGTAATAGGCGTCATAGAAGCCTGCCGACAGCACGTAAGTGCCTATCATCACACGGCGTTTCACCTCGTCACCAAACCCTTCCGCACGGGTCTTCTCATACATCTCGGTGATGCCATCGCCCTGGTCCAGCTTGGCACGATGCCCATAGCGCACCCCGTCATAACGGGCGAGGTTCGAGGACGCCTCGGCCGGGGCAATCACATAGTAGGCAGGCAGCGCATACTTTGTGTGGGGCAGCGAGATATCAATAATCTCCGCCCCAGCATCGGCCAGCATCTCGCGACCCTGCGTCCACAGCGTCTCGATCTCTTCGGGCATCCCGTCCATGCGGTATTCCGCCGGTATGCCAATCTTCTTGCCCTTGATGTCGCCGGTCAGCATCGCTTCGAAATTCGGCACCGGCAGATCTGCGCTGGTCGAATCCTTTGGGTCATGGCTGCACATGGCCTCCAGCATGATGGCCGCATCACGCACCGACTTGGTCATCGGCCCCGCCTGATCGAGGGACGAGGCAAAGGCCACCACCCCCCAGCGTGAACACCGCCCATAGGTCGGTTTGATGCCCGTGATGCCAGTAAGGGCAGCAGGCTGGCGGATGGATCCGCCCGTGTCCGTACCGGTCGCAGCAAGGCACAGGTCGGCTGCCACGGCGCTGGCCGACCCACCCGACGACCCACCGGGGGTCAAGGCTGCATCATCATTGCCGCGACGCCACGGATTCACCGCGTTGCCATAAACGGACGTCTCGTTGGACGAGCCCATGGCAAACTCGTCCATGTTCAGCTTGCCCAGCATCACCGCACCCGCATCCAACAGGTTGCCGCTTACAGTGCTTTCGTACTCAGGCAGGAACCCTTCCAGAATGCGCGACCCGGCCTGGCTCGGCACACCTTTGGTGCAGAACAAGTCCTTGATGCCAATGGGCAACCCGCACATATCCGGCGCATCGCCCGCCTTGATCCGCACGTCCGCCGCCTTGGCCTGATCCCGCGCAATCTCGGGCGTGTTGTGGACAAAGGCGTTCAGCGCACCCGCGCCGTCGATCTCGGTCAGGCATGCCTCGGTCAACTCGACAGACGTTACATCGCCGTTGCGCAGCGCGTCACGGGCTTCGGCCAGCCCCAGCTTGTTCAATTCAGCCATTACTCAACCACCTTCGGCACAGCAAAGAACCCCTCACGCGCATCAGGCGCGTTGGCCAGCACCTTGTCCTGCTGCCCGCCATCGGTCACCTCGTCCACACGGCGCTTCAGGCGCTGCGGGGTCACGGATGTCATGGGCTCCACGCCCTCCACATCGACCTCGCTCAGCTGCTCGATAAAGCCAAGGATGGTGTTGAATTCGGACGCCAGCGCCGGAAGCTGGTCTTCCTCGACCTTGATCCGGGCCAGTTTCGCCACGCGGGCGGCGGTGCTTTGATCAATGGACATGAAACCCCTCGTGTTCTCGTCTTGTCGGGCAATAGCGAAGGGATGGACCACCTTCAAGCCTTGGCCCTTGCCCCACCGGACCAATCACCTCAGATTTGAACAGGAAGGAGGCCCCATGAAGCTCAAACTACACCATGTGAACCTTGTGACAGACGATGTGGCGCGGATGGACGCGTTCTATCGCGACATCCTCGGGCTGGACCGGGAAACCGACGGCCTGCCCACGCTGGAAAAGAAAAAGGGATATGCGGGCGACGTTGCCTTTGTCACCGACGGGGCCATCCAGACGCATCTTGCGCAAAAGGATCCGCTGGCGGGGTTCCGGTCAGGGCAGATGGTCAACCCGGTCAGCCACGGCCACATCGCCTACCGCACCGACGATCTCGCGGCGTTCAAGGCGCATCTAGACGCACAGGGCATTCCCTATGCCGATTGGGGCCATCAAGCCGTGGAAGGCTGGGACCAGATCTTTTTCTATGACCCGGACGGCAACGTCATCGAAGTGCATCAGGTGTCGGACACGACTTGATTGCGTCCAGCTATGGACGACACGTAACGGCGGTACACCTCGATCATCCAGCCCAACATGATCCCGTTCAGGATATGCCACAGGAAATGGGTGCCCAGCGGGATCTGAGCACATAGCATTTCATCCACAGACCGTGCCGTCAGGGACAGGAACAGGATCACAGCGCCGATGACAAAACCCCGCGCCAAGACCGGGGCACGCCGCCACAACAATACGGCGTAGATCAGGATCAGCACCGGAACAGGGATGTATCCCGCCGACACGCCCAGCACAGGCAACCCCTGGAACACCGGCACGGTCAGCGCGGCATAGGGGATGAACGCCGCCGTGGCCGCTCCGGCCACCCAAGGCCGCATCCCCCAGACATCCCGGTTCACGGCAAACAGATAGACCAGAATGAACACACCGATCGGCGCCACATCTGCAATCGCCGCCCAGACCTGCGCATGGGTGTGAAACAGGTAACTGCCGATCCCGATCAGGCCCAGAACAACCGACAAAGCCCGGGCCATCGGCACACCCGCACTGCGCCGCCACATCCAAAGCGCCGCAATGACAAAGGCCGCATTGGTCACCGCGTTCACCGGTTCAGCCCAATACCCCGGACCCAACCGCTCGCAATACCCGTCGATCTCACGCAACAATTCCATGACCCGTCACCTACGATGCCCCGCCAGCAGGTCAAGAGACAAAGCAGGAGAGCACGGCAATTGGTTATGCCTCATAATCAATGCCCGCGTTCTTGAAACGGTGTGGCCGTTCAAGGCACCGTGCGTTGCGTTAACCCTACCCCTACCGCACGTTGGGGGTGTACAGGGGGTGTACGGATGCTGCACGCAGGGTGACACCCTGCCATACGTCCTTAACCTCCATGAATACCGGGTAAACCCCGGCGCGAATCGGCCCCATCTTCCCTGTTTCAAAAAAATCCCCGCCGGAGGCTCCCGCACTCTCAATTCGGCGCTAAACTCGCCCCAAAGGGAGGACACGTTATGAACATCATCTGGCTTGGCCACGGCAGCTTCCGGATCGAGATTGGGGATCAGATCCTGCTGATCGACCCATGGTTCAACGGCAACCCCATGCTGACCGAAGACCAACATGAGGCTGCCATCGACGGCGCAACCCATATCCTCGTGACACATGGCCATTTCGATCATACGGCAGATATCGTCGGGATCAGTCAGAAGACGGGCGCGCCGGTGTCAGCGGTCTACGAGTTGGGCAAGCTGCTCTTTGCCCAGGGTGCGATCGAAGGGCACGCCTTTGGCCGTGGCGGAACAATCAGTATCGGAGATGTCACGGCAACCCTCGTTCCGGCATCGCACTCCTCCTCCATCGGCACGGACGACACCATGCGGTATGCGGGCCAGGAATGCGGGTTCATCCTGCGCGGAGAAGGCAAGACCATCTACGTCTCGGGTGACACCGACATCCACGCCGACATGAGCTGGATCGGGGACTACCACAAACCCGATATCGGCATCCTGTCTGCGGGCGGATACTTCACCATGGACATGGCCGGGGCCGCCTATGCCGCGCGCAAATACTTCCACTTCGACACTGTAATTCCCTGTCACTACAAGACTTTCCCACTTCTCGAACAATCCGCAGAGGTGCTGCGCAACGGCCTGCCGGGTGTGAAGGTAATCGAACCCGAGGTGATGCAGCCCATCACACTCTGAGCCGGAAAACACCTAGCGGCGCATTGCAAAGAAGTCCTTCAGCAAGGCTTCGGCCTCCGGCGCTCCGATGCCGTCATAGACCTCGGGTGCATGGTGCGCCTGCGGATGTGAGAACACCCGCGCACCATGGGCGACCCCACCCGACTTGGGATCAGAAGCCGCATAATACACACGCCCTATCCGCGCCGCAGCAATGGCCGCCGCACACATCGCACAGGGCTCAAGCGTGACATACAGGTCATAGCCCACCAGACGCTCTGACCCTGCTTCAGCGCAGGCCGCGCGGATGGCCAGTATCTCAGCATGCGCAGTTGGGTCCGACATTTCACGCGTCCGGTTCCCAGCCCGCGCCAAGACCTGTCCCCGCGGGGACACCACGACGGCGCCCACGGGCACCTCGCCCCGCGCACCTGCCGCGCGCGCCTCCTCCAGCGCCTGATCCATGAACGACCGAAACTCCATGCCTTCCCCTGCCACGCCGCTTGCCCCGCGCGCAACCCACCGCTATGGCCTGCCCATGACCCAAGACACCCCCAAAGGCGATCGCATCGCCAAGGTTCTGGCCCGCGCGGGCATTGCCAGCCGCCGTGGCGCGGAAGAGATCATCACTGCCGGACGCGTCAGCGTAAACGGCAACCGCATCGATAGCCCGGCCCTGAATGTCACGCCTTCCGACAAGATCACCGTGGACGGCAAGCCGCTGAGCGCGCCCGAGCCCGAGCGGCTGTGGCTCTACCACAAACCTGCGGGCCTCGTGACCACCACGAAAGACGAACAGGGCCGCAAGACCATCTTTGACGCCCTGCCCGAGGACATGCCCCGGGTGATGAGTGTCGGTCGGCTCGACCTCAATTCCGAAGGCCTCTTGCTGCTGACCAATGACGGCGGGATCAAGCGCAAGCTGGAACTGCCCTCAACCGGTTGGATGCGCCGCTACCGCGTGCGGGTGAATGGCCGTCCCACCGACCCGCAGCTTGAACCACTGCGCAAGGGCATCACGGTTGACGGCGAACGCTTTCAGCCCATGCAGGTGACGCTCGACCGGCAACAAGGCGCCAATGCATGGCTGACCGTGGGCCTGCGCGAAGGCAAGAATCGCGAGATTCGCCGTGCCATGGACAGCATTGGCCTTGCCGTGAACCGCCTGATCAGGGTCAGCTATGGCCCGTTCCAGTTGGGCGAACTGAAACAAGGGACTGTCGAAGAAGTGCGCCGCCGGGTGATGCGCGACCAATTGGGCATGGAACCGGAACCGGCCGCGCAACCGGCCAAACCACGCGGCAAACCGCGCCGGACACGCAAGCCGCGGTAGACGTCCACCATTTGCCGCTCCCCATTTGTGACGCGAGACTCAAATAATTCCCCTTGCGCCTGTCATTTGCGCGTCACACCCCTGTTGCAATGATGGACATGCGCGCGCCCCTAGTGCTGCATCCGCAAACCGGCTATATGTCTCATAGCCAACAGGGACTTACGGGATGGAGCCAACCGCTTTTCAAAAGATCGCATTCGCGGTTCTGATCGCGCTGATGTTCGGCGTGACAACAGGCTTGCTTGGGGGGCTTTGACGATATGGCGCAGCGCTATGGCGGCAAATTCAGCCCCGATCCCAAAGACACGCCCACATCCAAAGACCGTCCCGCCTTTGACAAGGCGCGCGTTGACCCCGTCGGTGCCCGCGCGAACCTGATGTTTCTGCCCGCCGTCCCCATGGTTTTCCTGGCTCTGAATGACGGGGCGACCGGGCTGATAACGGCCCTTACCTCTGCCGCCGTGCTGACCGGCGGCGCGTTCATGCTGCGCGAGGGTCTCAAGGCCGAAGCGGCGTATGTCGCCCGCAAGGTGGCGCGCCGCCCTGCCCTGCCCCGCAAAATCCTTGCCGCCCTCCTCGTGGGCCTCGGAATCGCGCTGGCCGCCTACCGGTCGGAGCCAGGGATTGTCGCGCCTGTGCTCTATGGCCTCGCAGCCCTTGGGCTGCATCTGGCGGCTTTCGGCATCGATCCCTTGAAATCAAAGGGTATGGAAGGTGTCGACACCTTCCAGCAAGACCGCGTGGCGCGTGTCGTCGATGGCGCCGAGGAGCTGTTGACCGACATGCGCGATGCGATGAAACGTGCACAGGACCGCAAGATGGAACTGCGCCTTGACCAGTTCCAGACCACCGTTCGCGACCTCATCCAGACGGTCGAGGAAGACCCCCGCGACCTGACCGCCGCCCGCAAGTATCTGGGCGTCTACCTGATCGGCGCACGCGACGCGACGGTCAAGTTTGCCGATATCTACGGCCGCAGCCGCGACACGCAGGCCCGCGTCGACTATGCGGCCCTGCTGGACGATCTCGAGGAAAATTTCGCAGCGCGCACGCGCAAGCTGCTCACCGAGGATCGCACCGACCTCACGATCGAAATCGACGTGCTGCGCGACCGATTGCAGCGCGAAGGCGTGCGCGTGTCGCCCGCCGATGACATATAAAACCAAAGGGGGCATAAATGTCCGAAACAGTTCGTCAAAAAGCCGAAGCCGCACTTGCGCAGGTTGAAGAGGTGACAGCCGTCGTGCTGCCTGAACCGGCCGAGGCCACCGCCATCGTACCGCTGGAACAGGCCGACGCGCCCGTGGGCGCAGAAATCCGCGCCCGTATGGACGAGATCGACATGGAGGACACGCAATCCATCGTGTCCTTCGGGTCCGCCGCCCAAGCCGAGTTGCAGGAAATCAGCCAGGCCATGTTGCAGGACGTCCGCAACAAGGATGTCGGTCCGGCAGGCGACAGCTTGCGCACCATCGTCACCACTATCCGTGGCTTCTCGGTCTCTGAACTGGATGTGCGCCGGGAACGCAGTTTCTGGGAAAAACTGATCGGTCGCGCTGCACCTTTCGCCAAGTTCACTGCCAAGTTCGAAACTGTGCAGGACCAGATCGACCGCATCACTGACGACCTGCTGGCCCATGAACATACGCTCCTGAAGGACATCAAGTCCCTCGACCTGCTCTATGAAAAGACGCTGCAATTCTATGACGAGCTGGCGCTTTACATCGCGGCGGGCGAAGAGAAGATCAAGGAACTGGACGACACGATCATCCCCGCGAAAGAAGCCGATGTGCAGGCCGCAGCCGAGGATGATCAGGTCATGGTAGCACAGGAACTGCGCGACCTGCGCGCCGCCCGAGACGATCTGGAGCGCCGAGTGCATGACCTCAAGCTGACGCGGCAAGTGACGATGCAATCCCTGCCCTCGATCCGGTTGGTGCAGGAAAACGACAAGTCGCTGGTGACCAAGATCAACTCGACCCTCGTCAACACCGTACCGCTGTGGGAAACGCAGCTGGCACAGGCCGTCACGATCCAGCGCAGCGCCGAAGCGGCCGCCGCCGTGCGCGATGCCAACGACCTGACCAACGAATTGCTGACCGCCAACGCGGCCAACCTGCGCGAAAGCAACAAGATGATCCGCAAAGAGATGGAGCGCGGCGTCTTTGACATCGAAGCCGTCAAGCAGGCCAACGCGGACCTGATCGGCACCATCGAAGAGTCGCTGCAGATCGCTGACGAAGGCAAGGCCAAGCGCGCTGCAGCCGAAGAAGAGCTGAAGAAGATGGAAACCGAACTGCGCGACACGCTGGCCTCGGCCAAGGCCCGCAAAGACGGGGTTGGCGACAACGCTGGCACCGCCGTTCCGGGCTGATTTCGCCACGATGGCAGGGGCACAGACCAAAAGCAGGATCAAAGCATGGGGCGGCCTTGTCGCCCTGGGCCTGCTTGCGGCTTGCGATGTGTTCATGCCGGTGGAACCCGTGCTGACGCCCAAGGTGCGGCCAGCCGGTCTGGTGCCCCCGCCGGTACCCGACGTGCAGGCCACATCACAGGAAAGTGCCGCTTTGCGCGCCTACCTCGCACAGGTGCAATCCAGCCAGTTGACGGCTGGATTGCTACGACAGGATGGCGGCGGGCCCGACACGCCCTTTACCTCTGACATGCTGGCCCGCAACTTCGAAGAGATCGTGTTCTTCAACGAATACGCCGGACCCGGCATACGCCCTGGATCGTCCAGCGCCCTGCGCCGCTGGTCTGAGCCCGTGCGCATCGGGATCGAGTTTGGCGCATCAGTGCCACCCAGCCAACGCACGCGCGACACCAATGACGTGATCGCCTATGCACGCAGGCTGTCGCGGGCGACGGGCCACCCGGTGTCGGTCTCCAACAACCCCAACTTCCTCGTGTTCTTCGTCTCGGAAGATGATCGAACCGAGACACTGAACGCACGGGCAACAGACCTGTCGGGTGTGAACCGGATCAACCTTGGCCCAGTGCGTGACCTGCCGACCGACGCCTATTGCGCAGTGGCTGCTTATGCCAGCGGGCCGGAACGGTCGACCTATACGGCTGCGGTCGCCGTGATCCGGTCCGAGAACCCCGATCTGCTGCGCCTGTCCTGCATTCATGAGGAACTTGCTCAAGGGCTGGGCCTCGCCAATGACAGCCCGGACGCGCGCCCCTCGATCTTCAACGACGACGACGAATTTGCGCTGCTCACCGACCACGATGTGCACCTGTTGGGGATGCTCTACGACGACCGCCTGCGCCCCGGCATCGGCCTGACCGAGGCGCGCCCGATCGTGCGCACCCTCGCCCGTGAGGTAACGGAGCCTGGGCTGTGACAATCCGAACCGCTGCCCTTTTCATCCTTCTACCCTTTGCCACCCAAGCGGGCCCGGGCGCTGTGGACTGGATCACGACACATACGCAACAGCCCCTGAAAGAAGCACGGATCGGAAGCTACGATCCGGATGGTCCGATCATCGGAGTGGACAGCCTGACTTACGAACCAAGCTATTCCTGGCCATACATCGATGTGCCCGACGGGCCTGCGGATTTTCACGTCTTTTATGATGACGAAACCGGACGCGTGTCCAAGGCCGCCCTGATTTTTTCGGATGCGGATCCCAGCTGCGGCAAGGATCTGGCAACCATGCCAGTGGACACAGGTACAGGTGCCTTTCTGGATCGCAAGGCCGCCGAAGCACTCGACAGGATCGCAACAGAAACAGGTGACCTCTATGGCGGCTTCATGGAGCCGCAAATCGACGGCACTCACAGCTTTGCCAAATTCCTGAAATTGCCCGGTGGCCATGTTTTTCCGGCCTTTCAGACCGGGTGGGGTGACGGCGGTTATCCAGTGGCCAGCTTGCGCGGATCGGATGGTGCGATGGTTGCGATTTACGCAGATTTCATGGGCAAGGATGCGGATGGCAACTGGTTGCTGCCCACCCCTTGCGCCCCAACAGAGGGCAGCGAATGAGCTGGCCTCGTTTCACCAATCACCCCCTCAAGGCCACGTATCCTTGTGGGCAACACAGGCAGGAGTAATCCAATGGGCATTTTCGACTTCCTCTCCGGCGAATTCATCGACGTCATCCACTGGGTGGACGACAGCCGCGACACCATGGTCTGGCGGTTCGAGCGTGAGGGCCACGAGATCAAGTACGGCGCAAAGCTGACCGTGCGCGAAGGGCAATCGGCGGTCTTTGTCCACGAGGGGCAACTGGCCGATGTGTTCACCCCCGGTCTCTACATGCTTGAGACCAACAACATGCCCATCATGACGACGCTGCAGCACTGGGATCACGGTTTCAAAAGCCCGTTCAAATCCGAGGTGTATTTCGTCAACACAACCCGGTTCAACGATCTGAAATGGGGCACCAAGAACCCGATCATCTGCCGTGATCCTGAATTTGGCCCCGTGCGTTTGCGCGCCTTCGGCACCTATTCGGTCAAGGTGGCTGACCCCGCCCGCTTCCTGGTCGAGATCGTCGGCACCGATGGTGAGTTCACCATGGACGAGATCAGCTTCCAGATCCGCAACATCATCGTGCAGGAAATGTCGCGCAGCCTTGCCAAATCGGGCATTCCGGTGCTCGACATGGCCGCCAACACCCGCGAGCTGGGGCAACTGGTCGCCAAGGAAATCAGCGCACAGATCGCTGAATATGGCCTGACCCTGCCCGAGCTCTACATCGAAAACATCTCGCTCCCCCCGGCGGTCGAAGAGGTGATGGACAAACGGTCCTCCATGGGGGTGATCGGAAATCTGAACGAATACATGCAGTTCCAGGCCGCCGAGGCGTTGGGCCGTGAAGGTGGCGATGCCAGCGGTGCAATGCAGGCCGGTCTTGGGGCGGCGATGGGGATGCAGATGGGCCAGATGGCGTCCAGCGGTCCGTGGGGCGCACGTCAACCTGCGGCAGCCACACCACCCCCTCCGCCGGTCGAACATGTCTGGCACGTGGCCGAAAACGGCGAAACCAAGGGGCCGTTTTCCAAGGCGCAGTTGGGACGCATGGCAGCCGCAGGTGAGCTGAGCCGTGAGACGTATGTCTGGACGGCGGGTCAGGACGGCTGGATGAAAGCCGAGGACGTGACCGAGCTTGCCCAGCTCTTCACCATTCTGCCCCCGCCCCCTCCGCCCGGCGCGTAAGAAACGATCCTAGCCGCGGTCGGCAACGCGCGCTTGATACGAATCAAGTTCGCGGATCAAACCCAGACCGGTTGGGCGGTCGCTGCGACGACAGAATTCGGACCAGATATCGCCAAATGGCAGGTCCTTGAATTCCTCGGTCATGGTCAGCCGCGTCGTGAAGTCGAGCGCGGTCTCTGCCTGACGCAAGCGGTCCATGGGCGTCAACAAAGCCCGCAACAGCGCCTTTTGCATGTTGCGTGTGCCAATGACCCAAGCCGCCGTCCGGCTGATCGTGGCATCAAAGAAATCCAGCCCGATACGCGTCCGACCCAGCAGGTCGGCACTGACCAATTCATGCGCCATGGTCAGGATATCGTCGTTCAGCAGGATCACATGGTCACTATCCCACCGCATTGGGCGCGACACATGCAGCAGGATTTTATCCAGCGACAGTGCCACCGCACTCAGCTTGTCGGCTATGTTCTCGGTCGGATGAAAGTGCCCCATATCAAGGCACAAGAGCGTGCCCTTGCGTATCGCATAGCCCAGATAGAATTCGTGACTGCCCACGGTACAAGCCTCGACCCCGATCCCGAACAGCTTTGATTCCACCGCGTCGCGCATACCTGACAGCGGCTGCGCCAACATCTCATCCAGCGACGTCTCGAGCCGTGCCCGCGCAGCCATGCGATCAACCGGAACATCCTTGTACCCGTCAGGCACCCAGATGTTGTTGATGCACGGTGTCCCAAGAGCCGCGCCAATCTGCGCTGCGATCTCTCGCGTGCGGCGCCCATGTTCGATCCAGAAATCGCGGATACCCTGATCGGGGTGCGAGAGGGTCAGGTTATCGTCCGCCTTCTCATGCGCAAAAAAGGTCGGATTGAAGTCGAGGCCAACCCCCTGCTCCATTGCCCAATCAACCCAGGGCGCGAAATGACGGTATTCAATCGCGTCCCGGTCGGGTGCCTCATCCGTGTCCATATACATGGCATGCAGGTTCAGACGGTGCTTGCCGGGGATCATCGCATAGGCAAATTCCAGATCGGCCCGTAACTCGTCGGGCGTACGCGCGCGACCGGGGTGATTGCCCGTGGCCTGAATGCCGCCACCGGATGTGCCTGTCTTGGGTTCGAACCCAACCACATCATCCCCCTGCCAGCAGTGCATGGAAATCGGGATGGTCGTGAGCTGGCGGATCGCCGCTTCGGTATCAACACCCCACTCGGCAAAGGCGTCCCTTGCGCTGTCGTACCCCATCTGCCCCTCCTACCGCGTGAACGCCTGCACGTTGCCCGCATCCACGTTCAGGATGTTACCCGTGGATTTCGACGACGTATCGCTGGCAAAGAAATAGCACGCCTCGGCAATGTCCTCGGGCAGAACCGAGAGTTTGAGCATGGAGCGTTGCCGGTACATCTTCTCAAGCCCCTCCTTGTCGGTACCATAGGTATCCGCCCGCTGCTCCAACCACTCGCCTTCCCAGATTTTCGAGCCGCGCAATACAGCATCGGGATTGACGACATTGACCCGGATACCGGCCTCCGCCCCTTCCAGCGCAAGACATCGCGCCAGATGGATTTCCGCCGCCTTCGCCGTGCAATAGGCCGAGGCGTTGGGCGACGCGGCCAAGCCATTCTTGGACGCGACAAAGACGATTGAGCCCCCCATGTCCTGCACGCGCATGAGCTTGAACGCTTCACGGCTGACCAGAAAGTAACCGGTGCTCAGGATATCCATGTTCTTGTTCCACAGTGCGAGTGTCGTCTCTTCCACCGGTGCGGATGACGCTATGCCTGCGTTTGATACCAGAATGTCGATACCACCGAATTCCACGGCAGCGTCCGCCATGGCGCGGATCACGGCCGCCTCGTCCGTGACATCCATGATCGTCGCGCGCACCACATCCGCACCGTGGGATTGGACAAGCCGGTCCTTGACCGCCTCCACCCCGTCGGCATTGATATCGGCCAGCATCACGCACGCGCCCGCGCGCAGATACCGCTCAGCCGTGGCTGCCCCAATACCGCCCGCACCGCCGGTGACCAGTGCCACACGTCCCGCCAGCGATTTCGGCTTCGGCATACGCTGCAGTTTGGCCTCTTCCAAAAGCCAGTATTCGATGTCGAACGCTTCCTGCTCAGGCAGACCCTGATAGGTGCTGACCGCCGACGCGCCCCGCATCACGTTGATCGCGTTGATATAAAACTCACCCGAAATGCGGGCCGTGGCCTTGTTGTTGGCAAAGGTGATCATGCCAACCCCGGGGACCAGGTAGACAACCGCATTGGGATCGCGCATGGCCGGACTGTCGGGACGTTTGCACCGGTCATAATAGGCAGAATAGTCATCGCGGTAGGCTGCGATTTGTGCAGGCAGGCCCGCCAACACCTCGTCCACATTCCCCTTTGCCGGATCGAAATCGATCACCAGTGGGCGGATCTTGGTGCGCAGAAAGTGGTCAGGACAGGATGTGCCAAGCGCCGCAAGTGATGGCGTGTCATGTGCGTTGACTAAGTCCAACACGGCATCACTGTCGTCGAAATGCCCAACCATATGCTGATTACCGCTGACGAAACCGCGGATCGCGGGCATCAACTGCGCGGCGACGGCATGGCGTTCCAGCGCGGGCAGACTGTCATGCCACGCGCCACCAAAGGCTTGCACGCCTTGCATCTTTTTGTTCAACCAAGTCGTCGCGACATTGATGATATCAATGGTCGTGTCGTAGCAGGCCCGCGCCGTATCGCCCCAGGTAAAAAGCCCGTGGCTCTCAAGCACAACGCCATCAGCCTCCGGGTTGTCCTTGCAAAACGCCTCAAGCCACAACCCAAGCTCATATCCCGGCCGCTTCCACGGCAGCCAACCAATCCGGTCGCTAAAAATATCCTGCGTCAGCGCCTTCGAATTCTCGGACGCGGCAATCGCAATGATGGCGTCCGCATGTACGTGATCGACATGCGTGCGCGGCACATAGGCGTGCAGCGGCGTGTCGATCGAAGCAGTGCGCGGGTTCAGGCGGAACGTGCAATGGGGCAAGTAGCCAACCATTTCGTCCTCGAAATCAACCCCGCGATATAACGACTTCAAGGCGTGCAGCTTGTCCATATACAGGGTCGCAAAATCGTCGCGCGTCATCGACCCGATGTCACCGCCCGATCCCTTGACCCAAAGAACCTCAACTTCCTGCCCGGTCAGCGGGTCCGTTTCCATGACCTTCGCCGAGGTGTTTCCGCCGCCGTAATTCGTCACGCGCTTGTCTGCGCCAAGGATATTCGACCGATACAGCAGCAGCTCGGATTCGCTCAGCCCCGCCGCCGCATTGTTGTCCCAACGGTTTTCAAGCAGCTGATCTTCGAAGGTTTTCAGCACGACATCCTCCCGGTTCTGCGGCCTGCAGGCAGATCACCACCCATAGCGTGTGTGATCAGGTTGCGACAGTATGTCAATCATTTTCAATCATTATCAATCTCAAAATGCACATTAATGACTGCTATTGATTGTTTGTGATTGACAGAATCTTCGAATCTGCACAGGCTTTGTCAACGGGAGGCATCATGCACGAAAAAGAACGGCATAGGATCATTCTGTCCGCAGTGCAGGACAGGCCCGTCGCAACGGTTGTTGAACTCTGTAACCTGACGGGCGCGTCCGAGGCGACCATCCGCCGGGACATCGCCACGCTTCACATTCAACAGAAGCTGCGACGCGTGCGCGGCGGCGCCGAGGCGATCAATCCGCCACAGTTTGTCGGGCTGGCCGGGCGCACCTTTGCCGTCAACGAAACCATGCGGACCTCGGAAAAGCAGGCCATTGCCCGGGCGGCGGTGGACCTGTGCGAAGACGGCGATTCCATCATTATTAATGGCGGCACGACCACCTTTCAGATGGTGCACCCGCTCGCGACGCGCCGCTGTCAGGTGTTCACCAACTCGTTTCCGATTGCCGAACATCTGCTAAAGCATTCGAAAAACACGATCATGCTGTCCGGCGGAACGATCTACCGCGAGCAAAACATCATCCTGTCCCCCTTCGACAATGATGTGACGCGCAATTTCTATGCCAAGCGGATGTTCATGGGTGCGCAGGGGCTTGGTCCGCTTGGCCTGATGGAAGCCGACCCGCTGCTGATCCAGGCGGAACAGAAACTGATTGGGCAAGCGGACGAGTTGGTCGTGCTTGCCGACAGCTCGAAATTTGAACGGCGGTCAAGCCTCGTGCTCTGTCCGCTCAACCGCATCACCACGGTCATTACGGACGAAGGCATCTCGGACAAGGCGGCAGCCATGCTGGACGCTGCGGACGTGACGTTGGTCGTCGCCCAACCGGGCAACGGTCAGGAGGAGGTCTCTTAATCGGCCTCGTGCAAAAGACAATTTGGGAGGATTGAAATGAAACGTAGGACATTTACGTCGCTGGTTGCGGGCCTGAGCTTGGGCGCAAGCCTGTTGGGCACAAGCGCCATGGCGCAAGACAACATGCGTATTGCTTTGGTGGTCAAAGCGCTTGGCATTGGGTTCTTCGAAGCCGCTGCCGAAGGCGCGGAAGAGGCCGCAACCGAACTCGGCAATGTCGAGATCATCTATACCGGCCCCACCGACACAACGGCCGAAGGCCAGATTGAGGTGATCAATTCCCTGATCGCGCAAGGCGTCGATGCCATCGCGATCTCAGCCAATGACCCCGATGCACTTGTGCCCGCCCTCAAACGCGCCATGCAGCGCGGGATCACCGTGATCTCTTGGGACTCCGGTGTGGCCGAGGACGGGCGGCAGATGCATCTCAACCCGTCATCGAACGCCCTGATCGGCAACATGATCATCAAGCTGGCCGCCGATCACCTGCCCGATGGCGGTGAAGTGGCTGTGCTGTCAGCCTCTGCCACGGCAACGAACCAAAACATCTGGATCGAAGAGATGACCAAGGTGATGGGCAACTATCCCGGCATCAACGTGGTGAGCACTGTCTACGGCGACGACCTGGCCGACAAATCCTATCGCGAGGCGCAGGGCCTGATGCAGTCCCACCCCGATCTGGATGCCATCATCGCACCCACAAGCGTCGGGATCGTCGCCGCCGCGCAAGCCGTCGCCGATGCTGGCAAGGCGGGTGAGATCAACGTGACGGGCCTCGGCCTGCCCTCGGAGATGGCGGGCGCCATCGAGTCAGGCGCGTCCAAATCGTTCGCGATCTGGAACCCGATCGACCTGGGCTACTCGGCCACGATGATCGCCCACGCGCTTGCCACCGAAGCGGCAACCGCCGAACCGGGGTCCGAGATCCCAATGGGGCGCATGGGATCGGTCACGCTGGACGACACAAACGCGGCCGCCATGGCGGATCCGTTTGTCTATGACGCCTCGAATATCGACCAGTTCAAGTCGATCTTCTGATACTCCCCCTGGTCCCGGCCCGGTGCAGCACGCATCGCGCCGGGGCATTTTCCGGCGGACCCCAGACCCGATGCTGATGCAATCAGAAACCGATCTTTCCGGTCCATCGAAGGGCAACGCCATTCCGGTCATCGCACTTGAGGGCGTGACCAAGCTGTTTCCCGGTGTCAAAGCCCTGTCCGACGTATCGTTGCGCCTCTATCCGGGGCAAGTGACGGCCCTCGTTGGCGAAAACGGCGCGGGCAAATCCACGGTGGTCAAGATCCTGACGGGCATCTATCAGCCCGATGGGGGCAGCATCACGCTGGATGGCACGGCCATCGCCTTTCCAACACCGCAGGCCGCCGGGGCGGCAGGCGTCACCGCCATCCACCAGGAAACTGTCCTGTTTGACGAATTGTCGGTGGCCGAAAACATCTTTCTCGGCCATGCGCCGCGCGGCCGGTTCGGCCTGATCGACACCGCCGCCATGATGGATCAGGCGGCGGATATCCTGCGCGGCATCGGCGCTGCAATTGATCCGACGCACAAGCTCAAGGATCTGGGCATCGCCAACAAGCACCTTGTGGCCATCGCACGCGCCCTGTCCATCGACGCCCGTGTGGTGATCATGGACGAACCCACCGCCGCCCTTAGCCAGAACGAGATCGAAGAACTCTACGCCCTTGTCGAAACGCTCAAGGCGCAGGGCAAGGCGATCCTCTTCATCAGCCACAAATTCGATGAGATTTTCCGCATCGCAGATCGCTACACGGTCTTCCGCGACGGTGAGCTGGTTGGAGACGGCATGATCAGCGCTGTCACCGAAGCCGAACTGGTCAAGATGATGGTGGGCCGGGATGTCAGCCAGATCTTCCCGACCCGGACACCGAATATCGGAGACGAGGTTCTCGCGGTCAAAGGATACGCGCACCCGACTGAATTCGCTGACATAACCTTCACCCTGCATCGCGGTGAAATTCTTGGGTTTTACGGCCTTGTCGGGGCCGGGCGGTCCGAGTTCATGCAGGCGCTGTTCGGGATCACCCGCCGCTCTGGCGGAACTACAACAATCGACGGTACGACCATCGACATCCGCTCACCCGCTGATGCGGTCGCAAACGGCATCGTCTACGTCCCCGAGGATCGCGGCAGGCAAGGCACCATCGGTGCGCTGCCCATTTTTCAGAACGTCACCCTTCCCTCTTTGGGCCGTACATCCCACTCCGGATTTCTGCGCCTTGCCGAAGAGTTCAAACTGGCGCGCGACTACACCGAACGGCTCGACCTGCGCGCGGCCTCCCTCGACACGCCCGTGGGCAACCTGTCGGGCGGCAACCAGCAAAAGGTCGTGATCGCCAAATGGCTCGCCACCCAGCCCAAGGTCATCATTCTGGACGAACCGACCAAGGGCATCGACATCGGATCGAAGGCGGCGGTGCACGCCTTCATGGCTGAACTGGCCGCTCAAGGGCTTGCCGTCATCATGGTCAGTTCCGAAATCCCCGAAGTCCTTGGTATGTCGGATCGCGTGATCGTCATGCGCGAGGGTCGGATGGCCGCAGAGCTCGACGCCGATGATATGACCCCCGAAACGCTGGTGCGCCACGCGGCCGGGATCAAAGAGGCGCCGCCATGCTGAAACGTCTACTCATGTCGCGCGAAGCGCTCTTGGCCGGGGCCATCCTTCTGTTGCTCGCGGTCATCTCCACACGGTTCCCCGCCTTCGTGACACCGCAGAACCTGGGCAACGTGTTCAACGACACATCCCCGCTGATCCTGCTGGCCATCGGGCAAATGATCGTCATCCTGACAAAATGCATCGACCTCAGCGTAGCGGCCAATCTGGCTTTGACGGGGATGTTTGTGGCCATGCTCAACGTGGCCATGCCCGGCCTGCCCGTCCCGATCATCATCACCATCGCCATTTCACTGGGGGCAGTCTTGGGCATGGTGAACGGCATCCTTGTCTGGAAACTCGCCATTCCACCCATCGTCGTCACGCTGGGGACAATGACGATTTTCCGTGGTCTGATCTTCGTGATTTCCGACGGGAAATGGGTGAACAGTCACGAGATCGGCGACGGGTTCAAAGCCTTCACCCGCGCCACATTCCTCGGCCTGCCGACCATGAGCTGGATCGCCATCCTCGCCGTTCTCCTGTTTTCGATTGTGATGGCACGCACGACGCTGGGCCGGGCATTCCATGCCGCTGGGGGCAATCCCCATGCCGCGACCTATGCAGGCATCGACGTTGGGCGGACGCAGTTCTGGGCCTTCACCATCTCGGGCGCTCTTGCCGGGCTGACCGGCTATCTCTGGGTGTCCCGCTACGCGGTGGCCTATGTCGATCTTGCAGGCGGATTTGAACTGGACGTTGTCGCCGCCTGCGTGATCGGTGGCGTTGCAATTATGGGCGGGATCGGCACCGTGATGGGGGCCATGCTGGGGGCACTGTTCCTCGGGGTCATCAAGAACGCGCTGCCCGTCGTTGATATCTCGCCCTTCTGGCAGCTCGCCATCTCGGGTGGCGCGATCATCATCGCGGTGGCGCTCAATGCGCAGGCCAACCGGGAAAAGGGGCGCATCATCCTGAAACGCGCCGAACACGCCACATGACCGACAGAACACGTTTCATACCGGACCGGCTGCAATCGCCGCTCGAACGGCACCTGAAAAGCTGGGAAAGCCTGCTGATCCTTGTGGCCGTCGCGGTGTTCATCGCCAACAGCTTTGCCTCCCCCTATTTCCTCAACGCCTGGAACCTCAGCGACGCGACCTTCAACTTCACCGAAAAGGCGATGATCGCCCTTGCCATGGCGCTGCTGATCATCTCGGGCGAGATTGATCTGAGCGTTGCATCCATCATCGCGCTCGCCTCGACCGCCATGGGAGCGGCCGTGCAGTTCGGGGTGGATACGCCGGGTCTTGTGCTGATCGGGCTGGGGGTCGGGCTGATCTGCGGGGCCTTCAACGGTTTCCTAGTGACGGTGATGGGCCTGCCCTCCATCGTTGTGACCATCGGCACGATGAGCCTGTTTCGCGGCATCAGCTATATCATGTTGGGCGATCAGGCCTATCGCGGCTATCCACCCGATTTTGCCTTTTTCGGGCAGGGCTACGTGTTCTGGGTGATCTCTTTTGAATTTGTGCTGTTCGCCATCCTCGCCGTGATCCACGCCATCCTGCTGCACAAGACGAATTTCGGGCGGGCCGTCTATGCCATCGGCAACAACCCAACCGGCGCGCTGTTTTCCGGTATTCGCGTGGCCCGCGTGAAATTCATCCTGTTCCTACTGGCCGGTCTGATGGCCGGCATCGCCGCAATCTGCCTGACCTCCCGGCTTGGCTCGACCCGTCCCTCCATCGCCTTCGGGTGGGAGCTTGAGATTGTCACCATGGTGGTCTTGGGCGGCGTCAGCATCCTTGGCGGTTCAGGTTCCATCCTCGGCGTGGTGATCGCAGCCTTTGTCATGGGATTGGTGACCTTTGGTCTGGGTCTGCTGAACGTGCCGGGTATCGTGATGTCCATCGTGATCGGCGCGCTCCTGATCTCGGTCATCGCGCTGCCACGGCTCTGGCAGACATGGAGAGGGTGAATGGAGAAATACGCCTTCAGAATGCGCCTGAACACCGGTTGTCGGGATGAATACATCAAGCGACATGACGAGATCTGGCCGGAACTTGTCACCCTGCTGAAACAGGCAGGCATCTCGGATTATTCGATCCATCTGGATGAAGAAACGAACTGCCTTTTCGGCGTGCTCTGGCGCAGGGATGATCACCGAATGGATGCCCTGCCTACCCATGACATCATGCAACGATGGTGGGCGCATATGGCCGATATCATGGACACCCATCCCGACAACGCGCCGGTCGCAGTGCCCCTGACGCCCATGTTTCATATGCCATGACCCGCACCCACGTCGCCGTCATCGACATCGGCAAGACCAACGCTAAGCTGGCCCTTGTCGATCTGGACACATTGACAGAACTGGCCGTGGTCACCCGCCCAAACACGGTGATCCCCGGACCGCCCTGGCCGCATTTCGACGTGGACGGACATTGGGGTTTCCTGCTGGACGCGCTTGCCCGGTTTCACGCGACGCACCGCGTTGACGCGATTTCGATAACGACCCACGGCGCGTCCATCGCCCTGATCGGACAGGACGGCGGGCTCGCTGCCCCGATCCTCGACTACGAACATACCGGCCCGGACGCCCTGAACGAGGCGTATAATGCAATTCGTCCCCCCTTCGCAGAAACCGGCACCCCAAGGCTCAGCGGTGGTCTGAACATCGGCGCACAACTGTTCTGGCAGTTCGATACAGATCCCGGACTGAAGGCAAGGACACGCCACATCGTGACCTATCCACAGTATTGGGGCTATCGGCTGACAGGCATTGCCGCAACGGATGTCACGTCACTTGGGTGCCACACCGACCTATGGAACCCGTTCAAAGGACAGCCATCATCCCTGGTCGCAAGGCTTGGGATCGAACGGCAGCTCGCCCCCACCCGCAAACCAAACGCGGTGCTTGGGCCCATTCTGCCTTCCATCGCACAACGGACCGACCTGCCGCAAGACACCCCAGTCTATTGCGGCATCCACGATTCCAACGCCTCGCTTCTTGCACATCTGGTGGCACGCACCCCACCGTTCAACGTTGTGTCAACCGGTACATGGGTGATCTGCATGACCATCGGCGGGGACACGGTCACACTCGACCCCACCAAGGACACGCTGGTCAACGTGAACGCCCTTGGTGACCCTGTGCCGTCGGCCCGGTTCATGGGGGGGCGCGAACACGACATCCTGATGCAAGGCAACAGCGTTGAGCCGGATGACACAGACATCGCGACCGCACTCAACGAAGGCCCCATGCTGCTGCCTGCCATCGTCTCCGACACCGGCCCGTTCCAGGGCATGTCGGCCCGCTGGGTCGGCACAGAGCCTGCGCCCGGAACAGGCCTGCGCAGCGCCTGTGTCAGCTTCTACCTGGCACTGATCACCTCCCACTGCCTGACACTGACCGGACACCAAGGGCCGGTGTTCGTGGAAGGACCGTTCGCAAGAAACACAAGCTACCTGAAAATGCTGACCTCGGCGACCGGAACGACCGTGCAAGCCATGACCAGCATCACCGGCACTAGCGAAGGGGCGGCCTTGCTGGCCCGCATGACGGACAGCCCGACCGAAGCGTTGCAGGAAGAACCAACCATTTCCGCCTCCAAAGACCACGCTGCCTACGGGCGCAGATGGTCCGACCTAGTCGGCGGGCACTAGGTCCGGAACACAGGCCCCACGCCCAAAGACCCCACATCAACTTTCACGGAGAGAACGCCGCTTGCATGTAGCGTTCCTGATCCGGCAGCATTACGCTGGCCGTGAAACACCGAACGGTCGATGGCGCAGCCCACGCACCGTTCCACTTGAAGGAACAGACATGCGCCGAAAGGCCACGATTGCGCTTCACTGGCTCACCTTGGTGCTGCTGATCCTGCTGGTGGCGGGCGGGCCAATCCCCGTCGTGGCATGGGCCTTTGCCCTGTCCGGTCTGGCCATGTGCCTGCTGGCCGTGGCGCAGGGAGTGATGAACGGTCCAGGCCCAAAACTCGAAGGGGCCCTGCGCCGCGCACATCCATGGCTCAGCCGCGCCATGTACGCCGCCCTTGGCGTCGTGGCTGCGCTCACCGCGTGGTCGCAACTGGGCGGCACATGGTCAGGTCCATCCCTGCCCAACCTCTATTTCTACCTCATGTCGGCCTCTGCCCTGCACGCCATCTTTCACCTCTGGCGGCACACGGCGCTTGGCGATGGGGCCTTGCGCCGGATGACACCAACTTCAATGCACAAACTGCTATGACCGATCTTCACGACCTGGGCGGCCCCGCCGGACTCGCCGACCACCGCTTTCCCTGTGACAATTGCGGCGCGGACTTCCGCTTTGATCCCGGCGCGGGGCAGCTGGTCTGCGACCATTGCGGCAACACTGCACATATGGACAGCAACGCCCCCCGAACAATCGCGCCCATTGCCGAACTGGACTACCGTGCCGCCCTGAACGCCGACCTGCCCGCGGCAGAGATTGAGGAAACGCGCGTCTCGAAATGCCCCAACTGCGCGGCACAGGTCGAATTCAACGCCGACATCCACGCCACCGAATGCCCGTTCTGCGCCACGCCGGTGGTGACGGACACCGGCGCACACCGGCATATCAAACCACGCGGCGTTCTGCCCTTTGCCATGACCGAAGCGCAGGCGCGCAAGGCCATGACCGACTGGCTGGGTGGGCTGTGGTTTGCCCCGAACGGGCTGCAGAACTATGCCCGCAAGGGCCGCGCGATGCAGGGCATCTACGTGCCCTACTGGACCTTCGACGCCGACACGCGCAGCGCCTATACAGGCGAACGCGGCACCGTCTATCACGAGACCAAAACCGTGATGCGGGACGGCAAGCGCCAACAGGTGCGCGTGACCAAGGTGCGCTGGCGGCGCACACGGGGCAAGGTTGCCCGCTTCTTCGACGACGTGCTTGTGCTGGCGTCCAAATCGCTGCCCAAACGGTTCACCGACGCGCTTGAGCCATGGGACCTGAGCGCGCTTGAACCCTATGCGCCCGAATTCCTGGCCGGGTTCCGCGCGGAAGGCTACGCCATTGAGTTGGAAGAAGGGTTTGAAGAGGCACTCGCGCGGATGGACCGGGTGATCGCCCGGGATGTGAAGTTTGACATTGGGGGCGACCGCCAACGCATCCATTCCATCGACACGAAACTGGGAGCCGTGACCTTTAAGCATATCCTGCTGCCCGTCTGGCTCGCCGCGTACAAGTACCGCGGCGAAACCTACCGCTTCGTCGTCAACGGGCGCACGGGGCGCGTGCAGGGTGAAAGGCCATGGTCCGCGGGCAAGATCGCCGTCGCGGTGATCGTGGGCCTGATCGTGGCCGCAGCCATCGGCGCAATTGTGGCTCTTCAACAATGACCCAATACGACACCCTGAACGACATTCTGTCGGACCGCTTTTCGTGCCGCGGCTTTCTGATGGACCCTGTCCCGCAAGACACAGTTGCCCGGATCATCTCTGCCGCGCAAAAGGTGCCAAGCTGGTGCAACGCGCAACCCTGGCAGCTGATCGTCACGTCAGGCGCCGAAACAGACCGGTTCCGCGATGCGCTCTATGCAACCGCCAGCACAACCGCCCCGGCCCCCGACATGCCGTGGCCCGAAGGATACCCGAACATCTATGGCGACCGCCGCCGCGCCTGTGGCTTCCAGCTTTATGATGCGGTCGGGATCGAAAAGGGGGACCGCGCCGCCTCTACCAAACAGATGATGGAAAACTACCGGCTGTTCGGCGCGCCGCATGTCGCCATTGTGACCAGCCCCAAGGTGCTCGGCCCCTATGGCGCCATGGACACGGGCGGCTTCGTCACAGCCTTTTGCCTTGCCGCGCAGGCCTTGGGCATTGCCACGATCCCGCAAGCGGCGATTGCCGCACAGGCCCCCTTTGTCCGCAGCCATTTCGACATTCCCGAAGATCGCCAGATCCTCTGCGCCATCTCCTTCGGCTATGCCGATCAGAACCACCCGGCCAACAGCTTCCGCACAGACCGTGCGGACGTGGCTGACGTCATGGAGTGGAAGGAATGAGGGCGCTTCTGCAACGTGTGTCCGAAGCCTCCGTCACCGTGGACGGCGAAACGGTTGGCAGGTGCGGCCCAGGTCTCCTGATCCTTGTCTGCGCGATGCCGGGCGACACCTATGACACGGCCAAGGCGCTTGCGGCCAAAGTGTCCAAACTACGCCTGTTCAAGGACGAGGCAGGCAAGATGAACCTGTCGATCCTCCAATCAGGGGGCAGTGCCCTTGTGGTCAGCCAGTTCACGCTGGCCGCCGACACGTCACGCGGCAACCGCCCCGGGTTCTCGGGCGCGGCGAAACCGGATGAGGCGGAAACGCTCTACCTGCAATTTGCCCACGCGCTGCGTGACCTTGGGGTCGAAACGGAAACGGGGCAGTTCGGCGCAGATATGTCCGTGGGTTTAACAAATGACGGGCCCGTGACAATTTGGCTGGACACTAAGGCTGGTTAGCTTGAAATCGTCCGCGGTGCGGGACAGAGCGCTATTTCACCGCGTTCACTCGAAGGTCTGCTCCGGCAGAATTCGCAATTGCGGCAAGGCAATATCTCCTAGTTCCAATGGGGGTTCTGCCATTCCATGATCAGTTGGCAGGGAGCGTTGTTGTAGGCGGCTTCCTTTGGGTCCGCCGGTTGCAGAACTGCTGGCTCATCGAAGTATCTGAGCGTCATGCCTCGCTCCAATAGCTGGGTCATGTAGAAGGACAGCGGCCGATGCCAGTTAGTGACGGCGATACCTTTCCACTCTACGACTAAAGAGTGAGGCTCTAAAAAGCGGTGCATGACGAATTCACGGCTGCCGTCAGGCAAGATGCGTCAACCACCACCCTTGATGTCACCGGCGGTTGCGAAACCTGTCAGGTTTGCAATCTGAAACTGCCCACTAAGGCGTAAGACACGGACAACCTCGTCGAGCGCGGTTTCGATGCCCTAGATGTCCAGAAGGCTGAGATAACTCACAACCAAGTCGAAGGTATCTGCGTCGAAACGCAATGCCTCTGCGGCATCCTGCGATACGATTGACCAGCAACACCGGGGTTTGGTTGCGGGAGCCCATGGCGGATTGCAGGATTAGTTGTGGAAACATCAAACTTATCTGCCATTCATGCGCTCGGCCCAGCTTTGAACAAGGATCATCGGCCAGACACGACCGCTGAATCCGAAGCACACGTGGACAATTCGGGTTCGACTTGAGCTAGCCGACAATCATCGCGATCTGGCGCTGTTCAAAGTGGCAATCGACAGCAAGCTCCGAGCCAGTGATTTGGTCATACAAGAATGGACAGCATGGTCCGGTATCTCGGTGCTGAGCTTGGTGTGACGTTACCTGATGCGTGTCCTTGCTATTGATCGAGAAGAGAAGGCCCACATTTGTAACTTCGATGGCCGATACGGAGCGTATTGCAACCCAAATGCCGGCAAAGGATGTCTTAGCAACCGCTTAACAGTACCCACGCCTTGCTTACTTTGCCCGCCGTTTCGGAACAGCATTCCCTCCTTTTGATGCTTTCGCCGCTGTGGCGCGTGCCCGGTTCTTCTTGCTGCTGGGCTTGCCCTTCGGAGGAGGAGGCCCTTTTGGTGCATCGCCCCGTGATTTGGCACCGCTATCTTTGCGTTTGTCGCCACGGGTTTTCTTGCCAGGGTCAGTTGCTGCATTGTCGGTTGCCGCTGTGGGTCCACGTCGCCGTGCCGGTCCGTGAGCCGAGGTGTTTGAACCGTCAGCCTTGGTTTGCTGGTTCGCCGGTTTTGCAGGCTTGCGATCTTCGGGCTTGGGTTTCCGACGGCGCGGCGTTGGCGCGTCATTCCAATCTACTGGCGCAGCGTCGTTTTCGGCAGGTCGTGGTTTGTTCTTGAACGAGCGGTTGGATTTTGGCCGTTCAAAGGTGGGCAGGTCCGGTGCGCCATCCAGGCGTACAACGTCCTTGGAACCTTCGATTTTCATGTCGGGGCCAATGGCCGCCAAGAAGCCCGCAACACTGCTGTCCCGGATTTCGACATAAGACACATCATCGGCAATGCGGATTGCGCCGATGTCGTCCTTGGTGATGTCGCCCGCCTTGCACAGCATGGGCAGCAAATGCCGCGGCGATGCGTTTTGATTGCGCCCTTCAGAGACCGAGAACCAGATGCTGGGGCCAAAGGCAGCGCGCGGTTTCGGTGCCTCAGCTTTCACATCTCCCAGCTCTTCGGGGGCGGAGTGGCGTGTTTTGTACTGGCGCAAGTAAGCCGCCGCGATCTGTTCGGGTGTGAACTTTTCGACCAGTTGATCGACTGATGTACGTTCGCTGTCCGCAATCTCTGCGTGCCAGTCATCAGCGGCAAACATGCGTGCCATGTCGCGCTCAGT
Source organism: uncultured Tateyamaria sp. (assembly GCF_947496075.1). GTDB lineage: Bacteria > Pseudomonadota > Alphaproteobacteria > Rhodobacterales > Rhodobacteraceae > Tateyamaria. The sequence goes on along the minus strand of NZ_CANMBJ010000002.1, from coordinate 401,142 downwards.
GACCTCTTCGGCAGACGGGGCGGTGCCCCAATCCGCGGTCAGCTTGGCAAGCTTCAAAATACGCTCTGCTTTCTTCCGCGAGGAAGGCACCACGACCAGTGCACTGACCCCCTTGCGCCCCGCACGTCCTGTCCGGCCAGAACGGTGCAGAAGGGTTTCGTGAGTCTTGGGCAGCTCTGCGTGGACCACCAGATCAAGGTTTGGCAGGTCGATCCCGCGCGCGGCGACATCAGTGGCGACGCACACCCGGGCGCGTCCGTCGCGCATGGCTTGCAAGGCGTTCGAGCGTTCGCCCTGGCTCAACTCTCCGGATAGGGCGACAACTAAAAACCCGCGGTTGGACAGACGTGCCGTCAGACGTGCCACCATGGCCCTCGTGTTGCAAAACACGATCGCATTTGGTGCCTCATAATAGCGCAGGACGTTTATGATCGCGTTTTCGCCATCACGCGGGGCTACCATCATTGCGCGGTATTCAATGTCGGCGTGTTGGGTCCGTTCGCCAACGGTGCTGATCCGTTCCGCGTCCCGTTGATAGCGTGTTGCGAGGTTGGCAATCGCGCGCGGCACGGTGGCCGAAAACAGGAGGGTTTGGCGCTCTGCCGGTGTCTCATCCAGAATGAATTCCAGATCCTCGCGAAACCCGAGGTCCAACATCTCGTCGGCCTCGTCCAGAACCACGGCGCGGATGGCAGACAAATCAATGGAGCCACGCATGATATGATCGCGCAACCGCCCCGGTGTCGCCACAACGATATGTGCACCCCGCGCCAATGCGCGTCTTTCGTCACGCATGTCCATGCCGCCAACACAGGATGTCAGGAAGGCGCCTGCGTCTGCGTAGAGCCAACCAAGCTCCCGTTTCACCTGCAGTGCAAGTTCCCGCGTCGGGGCAATCACCAAGGCCACCGGCGCGCCAGATGGCCCGAATGTGTCCTCTGGCCCCAGCAGTTCAGGCGCAATGGCAAGACCAAACCCGATGGTTTTTCCCGAACCGGTTTGCGCCGAAACCAAAAGGTCGCGACCAGCCAATTCAGGTTCTGTGACGGCCTGCTGGACCGGGGTAAGCGTGTCGTAACCCTTGCGGGCCAGCGCGTCGGCGATGGTTTGTTTCACGGCGGCGTTTTCTTTGTCTCGGCCCGGCGATGTGAGTGCTGCGGTATTGCAGGCGGTGCATCAGCCAAGGTTAAAGACCGCCCCTTATCGGGTGTCCGTTCCATTGTATAGACGCGCGGACCCGATTGCGATGGATTGACGCCACGTGCCGATGTCGTACGTCTCCGGCCCATTTTGTCGGGCCGGAGACAAGTCATCTGGATTTCGGGACAGCTAGGTCCATGCCCCGACGGTCAACGCGACCGTGCCAGAGCTGATATTGTATGTGGTCTTTGATGGCACCTGTGGACCGGAATATGTACCCATCGGGGCTTCATCCATGGAAAAGCCATAGGCTGCACCGCCCAGCATGATGGGTTCTGTGCCCTTCGTCCGATGATCGTCACCGTTCACGTCACTGCAATGAAGGAATTTTGCATAAAGGTGACTGGGGGCAGAATCGCCATACCACGTGGTAGGATTATTCCAGGCCGTGGTGCTGAATTGCGCGTCCTCTGTAAGGAAGGCGTCGGCATATGTGCCATTCATAACGACGCCGCGACAGATGGCTTCCCAAATCGTATCCTGAACCAGCATCGCTTCGCTTTCGCCGATGATGCCGGGCGTCAGCGTATCGGTGAAGGCCTGTTGGAACACGTACTGCGCGCCCTGAAGGTCATTGGGGGAATTGATAGGCTCGGCGCCCAGCGGGTTGTAGAAGTAGTATGTCTTGTCACCTTTGGAATTGGTCAGTTTGTAGGCCAACATCTCTGTGTTTGTGTGCGGGTTGGTGTGGGTGACGCAGGAGCCAGAGTAGATATTGCCGGGATCGCCGGCGACCGGGACGCTGATGGCCAGTGTGTTCCCTGCGGCAAAGAAGGCTTGCAGCGTAGAGGTCCAATAAGTTTGCAAGCCGCTTGTGGTGGAATTAACATAGTTCCCGGTGCTCGCTGCCAGAAAATCGTTGGGATCTGCAATGGCAAAGAATTGGCTGTCCATCATGGGCGGTGTGTATGTGCTGTTTGGCATCGCGCCATCGTACAGCAGATCGGAAAACGCAGAAGCCCCCGGAATGCCGGATTGATTGGCAAGAAATGCGGCGAATGCCTCTCCCATCTGTTTGCGAGTTACACCGCTTTGTGCGCCATAGCTTTGTGCCGGGTTGTTGCCATTCGCAGGTACGGAGAAGCGCAAGTTCAACCCAAAGCCATTTACAGACGAAAGGTCAAAGGCTGCGTTCATTCCGAATTCGAACACGTCATACGGACCCCCGGGGGCGACGCCGGGTGCCGGAAGATAGGGGTACTGCGTGTACATCATGACGTCGTCATAGACGCCACTGCTGTTAGCGATGAGGTCCAGCGCGGCCGGAGCGTTTGGGCAGGCTGTGAACAATAGCCGATCATTGCCGTTGGTGCTGTCAGTCAACACAACGGAAGGGATACTGGAAACTTCGTAAAACGATAGTGTCGTGGCACCGGACGTGAGCGGAGCGAATGTGCCGTCGCTGCCCAGAACCTTGAAATCTGCGCTGCCGCCATTGATCCAGCCAGCGACATAAACAGTGCCGGTTGGCGCGGTCAGGCCAGAGTTATCTGTAAGGGTGATTGTGATACTCGACATAATATCCTCGGAACTTGTTAACAAAGAAGCCTGTTAAAGACATCTTGGATACGTGGATCACACTGGCGGACAGCACGTCAATCTGAAGTTGAATTGCATGTTTAAAAGTGGAGCAATGGACATTGCCAATTGCAGGAATGTATGCCGCTGCTGGAAGTCCCCCTAAATCTGAAGCTGGCGTGCCAACCAATCAATGGGCCAGTGTGATAAGGATACACATTGGTCAGCGGTTGCTTGCGTCATTGCCGCCGAAGCGAATGACTGCTTTCCGCCCATTCTGCAGAAAAACAACGTGTTGCTGGCGCAAAAAAAGAGGCGCATCTGTAGCAAAGTGGGTGGCACGCGTTGGTCAAAACCGGCGCGATACTTGAAGCCTCCGCGCTTCTGGCCAAGACTGTGTTGCTGAGTAGAGATGATCGTCGAAATCTGCTGCAAACTCAGAAAATCCAAGTGCTTTGTATCGGCAGGCAACGAATTCTGAAATTGGCACTGCTGCGTTGTTCTTAGCGGGGATGCCAGTCGCTACCATAGTAAGCAAATGAAGCTGGCAGTGCCAAACAGCCATACAAGAAAAAGGTCAGATTGACCCGCGCTAGCGTTGCAATTGCGAGAACAACCAACTTGTTTCCCGTTGAACCAAGCGGAAATGTTGGAACCAGAATGGCTGGGAATCCCGCGTTACAACAAAGGTCAGCTGCAGAAAGCTCGGGACTGCAGTGGCACCGGTCGCCTAAGCAAGTTGCGGCACACCGAGAGGTAAATGACCAGATCTGATTGAACCTCTTGTGTGACCTACCACATCTTACTGAGTTGCCTGTTCAACCCTCCCTTCATGCTGCACATGGCTTTGAGTCTGCAAAGCCAATGGACAAGCGCGGACTGCACTTCAAGCGTATCCATCAAATCGCGAACACGGATGGACAAAGGTTTCGAGACAAACTCATGCGCGCTAAGCAGATCACAAAACCCTACGCCGGCTGACAGCGTCGCATCGTGTCCTCTGGTCTCCAAACTGCTTCCGATGGCGACGTAGGGTTGGACATTACCTCAGGTTCCGAAAGTCAGGATCAAGACTTTCGCCACTGCTTGCACCTCAAATGAAACTGCTCGTTCGACCGGCACGCTACGATTGTCAGCTGGGGTCGTTCCACTCGATCTCAACTGGTAGTGAGGACGCGGTTTGCAATCCTGTGGCGTCGCCATCCTCCCCAACGACTGTAACACTTACAGTGCCCATAGAGGCGGACACATAGGTGATCTGCTCGTCAGGTTGGAGAAACCTCTTGGATTCCAACTCATCGCGAATAAAGGAATTGACCACACCTTCGTATCCTGAAGTTCCGTTCAGAAACGCACCGGACCAAAGGTATCGAATGATCCCCCGGGTCATCTGCCGCCAGCTCGGAGGCATGAAAATAACTCCTTCGGGTGTACCTGACATCAAAACCTGACCCCGGGCTATCCTGCGATCCTCTATCAGAGTATTAGCGCGTCCCTGATAGACGAACCGGGTCGACGTCGCATCTGCCAGCACCCGTTCGGTCAGTTGACGAAAGTCGAGGATCATTTCGCCTCCGCGTGCATCCTGACGTAGTTGACCGTTGCGGAAGGTGACGATCCGTTCGTTGTCGACAAAGCTTTTCCAATCATTGGGCACCACCAGAAAGCCGCCGGTGGGAAAGAAATCAGGCCCGCTTTTGGCATCGCTGAACCCCGAACCTGAATCGAAGTTGTCGACGTCGATCATCCGGGACAACACCGCGCGATCGGTAAAATCACCGCAAAGAAACAGACCCTTTTCCGCCTCGTCAAAGTCATCAATGGTGGCAATGCTGCGGTCGAATAGCATGCACAGCTCAACCTCGTAATCGAGCAGCACTCCGGAGGCGTGTGTCACTTCCGTGACTGGCGGGGTCGGTTGGCCGAACTTTGGAAAGTTAAAGACGGATTGGCTTTGGGTTTCCTCCGCGTGCTCTACAAAATTGGTGCCTGACGCCACATGCCGGTTCTCGGAACCGGCAACAGACAAAAGCCCGTCGAACCCATAGGATTTTGTCAGATCGGCGTTATTGGGTTCTTGCGCCTGACGAAACAGGATTGCGAGCTGCCGCTCTCCAACGTCCCGCATCGCACCAAGTAGATCTTTGGTGTTTTCTGCACCGTGCTCGGTCAGATCAATCGCGGAAATCTCTGCTCCGGACAGGCTCGTGACCAAAAGCGGAGCGGGCCTCCCTGCCTCGTCTTGTGTAAGCGCAAGTGTAAAGCCTTGGGTCACGGGCAAAATGGCGGGCTTCAACATCTCTGCTTCCGCCGAGATAGGGTTGGTGCGCTCAGGGTCGTCCTGGATGCCGAAGACAAGCGCGATCGGGATTAGAGCTGCCAAAACAGGGATGTACAGAACAGGTCTCATGTCGAACCTCGATGTATGTCATGGAATAATTGGCGTCGGATGCGGCGACCGTTTGACCCGCCGCACCAACCAGTGATCAAAAGCGAAAGAAAACGCCGGTCGAGATCCCTGTCTGAGCGTTGTCGAAGGAAATCGGGCTGTCCTTTGCGTCGCCCAGCAGTTGAGAGTGCTCCACACTCACAAAAAGCCCGGTTCGGGATGTCAGGCTATAGGAGGCTTGCAGTTCAATCCCGACGCGCTCAAAACCCGACCCGGCATCATAGGCGGTAAATGAGGATGCCGCAGCCTCTTGCCCGCTGACACCATAAAATGCGCTGGCATATGATGAATCGGACCAAACCAGAAACGGTTTGGCCGAGAGCTGCAAGCGCTCTCCAAGTGTCCGGCCAAACTCTGCTCCAACGATGGCGCGGGTTCCTTCATGTCCGTCGCTGCTGATCCCATGGTTGATTTCCAGTTCAACAGCAGCAACACCCACTTGGAATTCCATGTGCGCCGATATGAACGCGCCAGCTTCCACATCCCGCAGACCTGTCAAGCGAGCGTCGTCCTCTGCCAATCGTTCGTTGAAATCGTAGCCAACGGAAAAGCCAAGCGACAAATTCTGTGGCCCCGAATTCCTGAGCGCATAGAACCCAAGCCCACGTTCGTTCAGAAAGTAGCGGTCACGCCAGGTCAGATCGATGATCGGAATGATGCTCGTCTCGTCTTCGTCCGATCCAGAAAACTCCGGTGCCGAGCTTAACCCGATACCGATCACACCTGACAGGTCACGTCCAGTTTCATCTGCAAAAACCTGCTGCCCGTACAGTGCTGCCAACACCAGCGCGCTGTAAAACGGCAGCGAAATTTTGTAAGGTCCCGACATGGGAGCATCCTCTTCTTAGTGTTTGATTTGTCTTGCGATACGTCCAAGCAATTGGCGCGCGCTCAAACAGCGAAAGATGGAGGGGCTTGAGAACAACAAGTTCTCGAAGTCGGCCGAAAAATGCGTCAGCGGTCGGCAGCCATTCACGAACGGTCGTTTTGTTACCGTTCGCGAATTTGCCATTCTAGCTTGCGTGGCGACTCCGTACGTTGGGCGAATTGAACCGCCAGATGAGAACCAAGTGCGATGCAAAACAGCGACAACCAAATTGATAGGGACGTACGCCAGCTTTCAGCAGTGTTGCTGACGCTTTTCGGCTCGCAAGACACCTCGTGGCGGCAGCTCACCAAATACTGCGTGGCGTTTTCAGCCATTGGTGGGCTTGTGATTACAAGCCTTGATCCTCTTGTAACCGCACAATTTCCGCTTTGGCTGTCGGCGGTGCATTGGTTCACCCATCTTTTTGTGGCTGCTTGCTTGCTTGCAGGTACGACGGCGCTCGGCGTTCTGTTGGGTGCAAAGATGCCATGGCCACTGATCCTTGCCGTTTGCATTTTGCCATTTCTACTCGTGCCGTTTTCCTTGGCTGCCGAGGCCCTGCTTGAAGGTGTGCGCTTTACTGGTATCACGGCGGCTGGTGCTGGTCGCCTCTACCTGTCGGAACTCGTGGCTTTGGCTCCGCCGTCTCTGGGACTCTCCGCCCTGGTCGCAATATTTGCCTATCGCGCAGCGGACATTGCTGAGCGATACCGGAAAGTCCTGCGATCCCGACATCTTCCCGAGCCCACATTGCGCAGCGTCTTGCCCTCTGTTCCCCACCAACTGGGTGATGACATCATGCAGGCCGAAGCCCAGGATCACTATGTCACCATCACAACCACCCAAGGAACTGCGACACTGAAACTGGCCTTTGCTGATTGCGTGAACGCACTCAGTACCTTCCGAGGGATACAATGCCATCGGTCGCATTGGGTCAGGTTCAAGCACATCAGAAAAGTTCGTCGCTCTGGCAGCGCTTATGTCTGCACCCTCGACGATGGCACCGAAATCCCGGTCAGTAGGCGCCGCTACGGAAATCTAAAGAAGATGCTATAGAGGGAACCACTCTTTACAAAGGATGAGTGACCGTGGATCAAGGATCACTCCGGCGAGCGGTATCAAACAACAAGGCGTTTGCCGCGGACATCCGACAAACACCCTTTCAAAACTTGTGATCTGCTACAAACGCCCTGAAACTTGTCACTTTCAGATCGGATTTGCGGTTGTAAGGAATGCACATATGGAGCGCGTTGGAGGCAAATGCCGCGTTTGGGAAAAGCTCAACAAGTCTGCCCGAATGAATGTCCTCATCCACGAGTTGATTGGGAAGCTGAGCGATACCTTCTCCGGCCAGGGCGGCGCTGTGAATTTCTGCAACATCCGTCGAGATGAAATTCCCGTTGAAGTTCTGAAAAACGGCTTCGCTTTCCATCATGTGTCGCCACTGAAAGATCGAGTGATCAGATGGAAACCGGAAGTTGAGGCAGTTGTGATCTGCCAATGATGCGATCGTGTTAGGTACTCCAAACATCTCGATGTATTCAGGTGACGCCACGGTTCGAAAATATATATCCATCAGTTTTATCGCGATCATGTCCAGATGCTTGATCCGTCCGGTGCGAAAATACAGATCAACCTCGCCTGTTGTGACGTCCGGCGCGCTGTCATTCAAACGCAGATCAACGCTCATCTTGGGATATGCGCGCAGGTACTTGCGCACCATTTCGGCCAGATAAAGCCGCCCGAACAGGATCGTCGACTCGATAGACAACACGCCAGACGGTTCCGCGCGATACTGCGAGACCGCGCTTTCGGCGCTTTCGATCTGGTCAAGTGCGGACTTGACGCCCTGCACATACGTCTCGCCCGCTTCGGTCAAAGACATGTTGCGCGCGTTTCTATTCAAGAGCTTTACACCCAAGGCGCTTTCCAGAGCGGCGATATTCTTGCTGGCCCCACTTCGCGTGATGTTCAGCGCTCGTGCCCCGTTGGCGATGCTACCACCTTCGACAGCAGCAATCAGGGTACGCGCAAGGTACACTTTCGTTTTCAGCGCCATTTCCAGCCCCTTTGTCAACCAAATCGATACCTTTGAGTGAACAACCCGCGTCTTCTTTGTCAACGTTCGCCGATCTACTTTTCTGCAGCAGCAAAGTGAGAAGGGAACCTTGCCATGCGGTACTACGCACTTGCGCCGGTCGGTAGCATCAGAAACCTGACGATGCGGCATGGGGACATTCCAGCTCCCAAAGACGAAACTGATGTGATCGTTAAGATCGAAGCCGCAACTTTGAACTACAAAGACCTTGTCTTAGCGCGCGGTGTACTGCCTCTCGACAACGGCGGTGCCGAGCATGTGCCGCTGTCCGATGGCGCCGGGCGTATCGTTGCAAAAGGCCCTGGCGCAATCGGACTGGAGATTGGTGAACGGGTTGTAGCAGCGTTCTTTCCAGATTGGCGCGATGGAGACCCAAATGGCGATGAGAGATCGCTTGGGCACCAACGCCCCGGCATGCTGAGTGAATTTGTCAGGCTGCCCGCGCATGCTGTTGTCAGAATCCCGTCAACTCTCAACTTCGCCGAGGCAGCGTCGTTCCCATGTGCCGGGGCAACCGCCTGGAATGCGTTGGTTGAAAAGGCAGCATTGCAGCAGGGCGATACTGTATTGACCATGGGCACCGGCGGCGTTTCGATGTTTGCGTTGCAAATCGCGAAAGCCATGGGTGCCACCGTTGTATCGTTGACCGGCAGCAAGATGAAGGAAACCGTTCTGAAAGAAACCGGAGCGGATCACGTCATCAACTACAGACAGGTCAAAGACTGGGACCGTGCAGTGCTCGAACTAACGGGAGGGGTGGGTGTGGATGTCGTTGTCGAAGTCGGTGGCGCTCCGACGTTTCAACGGTCCCTAAACGCAGTTGCCTTCGGGGGGCGTATCTCGGCAGTCGGGGTTCTTGCCGGCGTCGAAGGTGCGGTAGATCCGACAAGCATCATCTTCAAATCCGTCACGTTGAACGGCATTTATGTTGGAAGCGCGCGCATGCTCAGAGACACAATGGCCTTCTTCGACAGCAATGGCTTACACCCCGTTCTGGACAAGCAACGATTTGATTTCGAGGACGCGCGAGCCGCATTTTCGCGGCTCGACGCTCAACAGCATATCGGCAAGGTTGTCATTGACGTTGCTGGTTCAAACACGGCCAAAAAAGAAACCATTGCAAAACACCCAACTGAAGTTTGAGCCGAACCGGGAAGCCTGAGGAAGCAAAGCTCACGAAAATAGTCGAGACCCAATCACATGATCAAGGAGCATGATCTCATGACGACCGGACACATAATGATGGCGATGACCCTAGACGGCTTTGTGGCTCGCAAAGACCATTCACTCGACTGGTTGATGAAGCAGAAAACTGACGGAGAAGATCACGGCTTTGCAGAGTTTCAGAGAAGTATCGACGTCATTGTCATGGGCAGCGGTTCGTTCAGAACCGTTCTGGATTTTGAGCAGTGGCCATACGAAAAACGGGTCATCGTGCTCAGCAAAACACTTGATCAGCGGGATATTCCCTCGCCACTAGCAGAAAAGGTCGAGATCAGTAGCCATACGCCCCAAACACTTATGAGCTCCTTGTCCGCGCGGAATTTCAAACGTGCCTACGTCGATGGCGGCGCCGTGATCCAATCCTTTCTCAAGGAGGGGCTCATTTGCGACATGAAGATTACGATCGTCCCAATCTTGATTGGCGAAGGGATCCGAATTTTCGGCGACCTCCTGCACGATATCGATTTGACTCTCGAGGGTTCAAAGCAATTTCAGTCCGGTTTGGTGGATCTGACCTACAGCATACAAGACCGCAGAACATGACGGATAGCGCTTGAGCGCTTCAATCGGCTACACGGCCGAGATCAAAGAGCTGATTGTTACAGTTCAATCGAAGCCTGCAATGATCGTGCCGCGGACAAAACAGGACGTTCGACCTTGGTCAATCTTAAATGCGTGGCGTGCGGTTTGACGAAACAGCAACGTCGACCGCAGTGAATGCGGTTCACATCGCGAGATGGTTATTCTCCCTCGTCCCTTGACCGCCTTTGCTTCCAAACTCCGAAACGATTGCCGATGACCAACCCCAACCCGAGGCCAAGCGCGATCCACGTGCTGGCGTCGCCGAAAGCAGCGCCGCCGAGGATGCCGAAACACGCCCCGAAGGCAACTTCGAGGCGTGTGTAGTAGGATATCTCTTTCCTAGGGCCGCAACTGTTCATCGTGCATTTCCTTAGCTGGCCTGAGCAGTTTACTTGGGCCAAACGCCGGGCCTGATGATCGGAGCCATGCCCGCATCAATTTGTTTTTTCCTGATCAAGTGCATTAAGATCCTGCAAAATCGCCCGTGTGATGCCCTTGCGCTTGAAAGCGTCGTCACCCCCCTGGGGCATTTCAATGTTGAGCGCGAAGAACACCGCCCCTCTGGGCGTTTCAACCCAACCGACCCACCAGCCGAGGTTCCCACTCGATCGTACACCCCAACCTGTTTTGGCGCGCAGGACCCAGTTCAAACCAGCCTCATTGATCATCAGAGCCTTAACAAGACGCTGATCAGCCACCGAAAACGGCAGTTCGTTGTGGTAAAGATTGCGCAGGAATGCCACCTGCTCCAAGGCCGAGATACGCAGCGTGTCATCGATCCAGAATTCATCCACCTTGCTGCCGATGGTTGCATTGCCATACGCCGCGCGCTGTAGGTATTTGCGCTCCTGTTCTGCTCCGATGTCTCTGGCAAATTCCTGATATAGCCACAGGGCGGAATGCCGCATCGCAGACCTCAGATCTTGATCGGCATTCCACGCGTCATACCACCGCTCTATGCCATCCCAGGGAAAAGTCTGAAACTCATCCTCGATGACACCGGCATCCAGAGCAAAGAGCGTATGGGCGATCTTAAAGGTCGACGCCGGTAAGAATTGCTGCTTCGCGCGGTCTGCATTGTGAACAAAAACAGCTCCTTCCTCCCGCTCGTCAATGACGGCAATGGTTCCGGTGACACCTGCATCCGAAAAGAAGGCTGCCCAATCGTCGCGTTCTTCTATCACCTCTGACGCAGCGGCGCTGGCAGCCTGGAAGACCAGAATGACCATGGCCAATACCTGTAATCGCATATCAATCTCTCCTTTTTCTGACATAGTTAATTCGTTGGATCGCTGTGACGGTATCTTGCGAGGACGACGGCTATCCTGATGTCATCGTGCATCCATGATGGCGGTATGAACGATCTGCCAACCCTGCCTGTCGAGGTTGAGTACGAGGTGAATATGCGTGCGACGCAGATCTTCGCCCGGATTGCGCGATGCGCCGCGCCTGCTATCGGCATAGAGATGCAAGACCGCTGCGTATTCGCCGAGATAGCGGATGGAAATGGGTTTCAGCGTCTGCATCTCGGTTTGGGAAACCTCTGACCCGAAGGTTGGAAAGAGACTGTCGCGCAGGAAATTCATGAGAGGCGCGCGTCCCTGAAAAATGCGCGCATAAGCGTTGGTCCACTCAGTATCGGAGGCATGCAGCCTGGTGAGCGCATCGATATCCTGACCAGCCCAAGCGGTCCTGAACGCCGCAAGGAACTGGACGATACTGTCCGCATGGGCCTGATCCGACACCGCACCATATGTCCGAAACGGCGGGACCTCATGCCGATCCTGTGCAAGCGATGTATCTTGACCGACAAACGGGATGGCGCAGGCAATAGCTGCAGCGAGGGCGATGGGTTTCATGTTGAGCAGGCTTCTATTGACCCTTTGAGGGTGCGCGCAAAGGCACTGATCCGTGAGGCGGAAATCTATCGATGCTGGCGACTAACCCGCCCAATGCGAGTTGCGAAAGCCCGAGGGGCGCCAAATGTCATCTCATGTCGCGAACGGTCACCGCGGGCGGGGCGGTACGCGCTCTTTGGTGCGGTGACCTAATCGCTCCCGGGGCTGTCTGGCTTGGGTAGAAGTCCGTGATCTTCAAACAGCGCCCGCAAATAGCTTTCGTCTTCGGTGACATTAATCAGTTCTTTGGGCTGAACCCCGGCCGCATGGGCCAAAGCAGCCACCCGCCCCTGGTTGTGGAACAGCGTGTCGGGCTGCTGATTTGCAATGTCGTCCTCGTAAGCGTCGTCCACGGAAATGATGGTCCAACCCAATTCCCTTAGGCGGATCACGAGGTCATCGACAAAAAGCGCTGCCAGATCGTTTTCATGTAGGAGAAGAATGTGCCGTGGCGATCGACCCAGAACGCGCTTTGCGACAGCATCGTAGAACTCGACGGCATCAACAAGGACATCCACGTAGAGCTGTCCCAGAGCCGCGCGATCCAGCGGGTGCCCTGCGCTGACCGCCTCGTCGACCAAGGCCTGCAGATACCAGTCATAGTTATCAACGGTCACATAGGCATTCCGTAGCCCCCTGTCCGCAAGCCCGTCGCGCACTGCTACGTGTTTTTCCGTCGTGTCACCTTCGCGCAGATAGGGAAAGCGGAACAGGTCAATAGAACCACCGAACTCCGACAGCACCTCCGCGGCCAAGTCGACATCCGCCAGGAATGCGTCGGCCTCCGTCCTGTTGAGGGACGGATGTGTGTGCGTGTGATTGGCTAGCACATGGCCCGCCGCTTGATAGGCTGCGATACGTTCTGATCCGCCGTCGGTCTCAGCAATTTGCCCCGTCAGAACGAAAAACCCCGCTCCCTCGACACCCGCTCTCTCCAGCGCCTGGATGAGCATGACGGTTCTTGTACGCCCGTCCAGCAACTGGCCGTCGCCTCGTGGTGCATCATCAAAGCTCAGCGCAATCTCGCGTTGAGGTAGAGGCGTCTCAGCTACATCTTTTGACAAGAGCGGCTGCGGTGTGGTGCTGAATAAGACCAGCGCGGCGGCGATCGGGCGGATAACCAACGACGGGCTGGCGAAATATCTTCGAAATGCGATCAACAATGACACGGCTCCATTTTGGGTGATGTGTCTCGGGACGCAGGCGTCCGTGTTTTTCGCACATGGACGACTGGAGGCCGGAGACGCGAGGTATAATGACGCAAGCTATCGCTAGAGGACGCGCAGAGAGAACATCAAAGGCGTGAAGTGTCTGCAATTGTCGTGACATGCCCGGCACGGGATGGGCAGTTTGTCGCCAGGCCGGTGGCGACCACCCCATCTTCCGGACAAACTGTTGCGACGCGCCCTTCGAGAATCAGGATGGGCAGATGTCATAGCCCCCGTCATGGATGACCGCCCGCGCGTCTTGCATCCGAGCCAGTAGCGAGTTTTTCGCGTCGTTGATGTGCTGTTCCAACAGCGAACAGGCTTGATCTGCATTGCGCGCAAAACATGCTTGCAAGAGCTCGCGATGCTCGTCATGGGACCGCGCAACGTAATCCAATGTCGTCACGGCATACGACAAGTAACGCTCGTTGAGATCACTAAGGCTGGCAAGATGCGCCAGCAGCCGGGGCCGGTTGCATGGCGCAACAAGGCTGGCGTGAAATGCCTTGTTCAGGTCCGAAAATGTCTCGACCGAGGCCGTCTCCGCTTTGGCCTGAATTCTCTCTGCCACCTCAAGGTGCCGGTTCGTAAGGTTGGGAATGGCGTGCCGCAGTGCCAAAGGTTCGGCGAGCGCCCGCATCTCCGAAATCTCCGCAAAATCATCTGCGTTCAGTAGGGTGACCTCCGCGCCCTTGTTCGTGGGCACAGAGACAAGGCCCTGCCGTTCCAGCAGACGCAGGCTGTCCCGGATCGGCGTTCTGCTTGTTTCAAACCTCTTGGCCAGGTCTTCCTGTCTAAGGACCGTACCGGGCGCCAACTCGCCACGGACAATGCTTTGCCTGAGTTCCTCTGCGATCTGGAGCGTGCGCGCTCCATTGCGTGTGCTTGTTTTGGCCATGATCCGCTCACTAAGTCATTTCGCAGCCTTGCACGAGGGATAAAATGTCTTCAATAAATATTTTTGTATACAAAAATTAAAATAGGATTCTTATGTCAAAAAGTATCAAACGCGTTCACGATGCCGCCCACTCCCTCGGTCTCGATCTGACTGTGCGACGAATGGCAGAGACAACACGAAGTGCTGCGGATGCAGCTCTGGCTTGTGACTGCGAAGTCGGACAGATCGTAAAGTCGCTGGTCTTCGAGGGGACACAAAGCTCAGCACTCAAGTTGGTCCTTGTCAGTGGTTGCCATGATCTCGATCTGAACCGATCCACCGCAGACTTCGGCGAACCGCTCAAGCGGGCAGATCCAAAGCGAGTGCGGTCCGAGACCGGGTTTGCCATTGGCGGAGTTGCACCGATTGGGCATCTGTGTGCGTTGGACACTTGGATGGACAGTGCGCTCCTAAAGTACAACGAAGTATGGGCGGCGGCCGGAGCACCAAACGCTGTCTTTCGTGTCGATCCAAAGAGCCTCGCGCGCCTGCCGGGTGTCAGGCTTTTTACCAACAACACGCGTTAACGCAGAAGCCGCGCCAACGCGCGGAACATGTTACACGCTGTTCCCGCTCGAAAGGATGGACGATTTGGGCCGACATACTCACTTGTCAGAGCAACCAGTCGGCGACGTGCACTATGCCGATCATCCGGACCTTCGGGAGATCCCTCGCTCGCGTGCAGCTGCGCGAAACTGTGTAGTGCTGTGCAGTTTGATGGCGTTGTCGCTTGCGCTTTTGTTCTCGGTGGCAGGTGCCTATGACACCGGTGAGCTTGGCCTCGATCATCGCCTGATCCTATGGACGACAATCAAGGTGCTTGTCGTGGCACAGGCGATCCTGTTCAGAGCTCTCATTTTATGGGCCATGTCGGATGGATGGATTTCCCAGACACTGGCTGCACTCGGTTCGATGCTGGCGACAAACATCGTTGCCGGATTTGAAATTCATGGCATGAAGGTTATCGGTCTGCTGCCAAAAGACCCTGATCCCATGCTGGAATTCATCGTTTTTCTTTCTCCAGCGGTGCTGCCATTGGCTGGTGTGACGGTCTTGATCTGGATCTTGTTCGATCAGAGGCGTGACAGCCCCGAAAGACTTGGCAATGAACGGCAAGTCGAGGCTCATATCAGCATAGACAAGAATTTGGGTGCATCAGCCACGTCGGACTGGCCAAAATCGGGGGTGATGGCTGTCAGGGCTTACGATCATTATCTGGAGTTCAGATTGGAAGAGGGGTGCTGTCTTGTCAGAGGGCGGATGAAAGACGCCGTTGCTCTCCTGGCGCACACGTCCGGCCTGCAGGTTCATCGGTCATGGTGGGTTTCGCCAGAGGCAGTTGTGCACATCAAGACGAGAGGACGCGACAAGGTAATAGTTCTGTCAGATGGCGAACAAGTTCCAATTGCCAGGTCTCGTTTGTCCGTGCTGCGTGAAAACGGTTGGATCTGATATGATCGCTAGACAACAACCTCGCATGTTTGCTCGGGCCTGGATTGCAAGACGTTCTGGGCGTGTTGAGGGCCGATCTGCGTTGATTGGATGTGGCCTGCAAATCGCATTCATCGACCAGTTCGCGCCGCAGCTTGTACAAAAGCGGGACGAAGTTAGCTTTCGCTGCAGCTACCCCAATGTCGATTGTTCGGCGGCAAGCTTGTTAAGAAGAGCTTTGCTGTCATTGCTGGACCTAAGTTCAACACAGTTTGCGATGTCTTTTGCAGATCGTAGGATCGCCTGATCCTTATCCCCAAAGACTTTGTCGTATCTAAATGTCCAAAAAAGCAGGGAAAACTTCGGACCATCTCGGCGCAAAACTCTTATGAAACGACGCAAGACTGGAGGGTGCAGCCTTATGATGAGGTGTGATCTCAACGCCCGTTCTTCATATGTACGTGTGTTGCCACCCTCAATGATCCACCGCTCTTTAGAGATCTGTGAGCGGACCAGTGCATCTATTGTCGTTTCCGGTCTCAAATTGCCGTCGCAATCCCAGACCGCGTCATCAACAGAGTAGACAGGCAGATCCAGTTGGCTGCTCATTCGCTTAGCTAACCAGGTTTTGCCTGAACCTGGCCCACCAATGATCATCACTCTGGAAACAGACATGATCGATCATACAATACAAGAAAGCCTAGGTGAAAGCAGACCTTCATGCGTCGCACAGCATTCGCCACCTTAGGTTCTAAGCTGACCCGACCCTACGGCTCCCGGAACGCCTCGCGTGACTTGTAAAGCGGCTTCATCAGGTATTGCAGCACCGTCTTCGACCCCGTGTGCAACTCGACCTCGGCCTGCATGCCCGGACGGATAGACACAGATTTCTGCCGCTCCGTCAGGGCCGACATATCCACGCGCACTGTCACCTTGTAATGCGGATCACCATCCGGCTTGCGCTCGTCTTTGAACGTGTCGGCCGAGATCAGCTTCACCTCACCCTTGAGCGCACCATAGATCGTGTAGTCATAGGCGCTCAGCTTCACGCTGGCCTCCTGCCCCGGACGCACCCCTGCAATATCCTTGGGCGATACACGTGCCTCCACAAACAATTCTTCATCCAGTGGAATGATCTGCAAAATTTCCTCGCCCGGACGCACGACACCACCGATGGTCGTCACACTCAGATTGTTCACGATGCCCCGCATCGGGCTGACCAACACGGTCCGGTTCAACTGGTCCTGCGCCGATTTGTAGGTCTGGCGCAATGTGCCCAGCTCTTTCAGTGTGTCCGAATAAGTCTGCGCGCGTTCCAGTTCAGTCTGAGTGATGATCTCATCCAGTTTGATCCGGGCATCCGCATGGGCCTTGCGGGCGCGGGTCACTTCGATCAGAGCCACGATCTTGCGCTCCAGCAGGTCCTCCAGCAGCGCACGTTCCTTGGCCGCCTGATCCAGCACGCGTTGCGCCCCTTCGCGGCGGCTCAAAAAGTCAGTCTGGCGGGCGTTCAGAAGCGACCGTTCAGACGCAACTAACCCCGGCATCTGTCGTTCCAGCCCGCCGGGCACGGCGAAGTCGAACTGCCCCGCCAACTCGGCCTCAAGGCGCAACTGACGCACGGCCAGTGCCGTGATCTGGTCCTGCAGATCATCCGCCTGGCTCTGAAACTGGGTGCCCTGCAAACGGGCCAACACATCGCCGCGCTCGACGATATCGCCCTCGGCCACGGCCAGTTCAGCCAGAATACCCCCTTCGAGGTTCTGAATGATCTGCGGACGCGAAGATGAAATCATCTCGCCCGACCCGCGCACGATCTCGTCCACCCACGCAACGGCTGCCCAAAGCACAAACACCAAAACGGCGCCCGCGCTCAGCCACACCACCAGCGACGGGCCGCGCATATCGGCCTCAAGCTGACCACTCAGATTGGTGCCCGCGATGCTCATGCGATCTTGCCCCTCAGTGGACCGGTCTTGCCGATATGGCTCAGCACCTCGTCACGCGGGCCGTCCACGGTCATGCGTCCGTTCTGCAGGATCAATGTGCGGTTGGTCAGCGACAGGATCGGCACCCGGTGCGTGGCGATGATGGCCGTGCGGCCATTCATCCATGTCTCCAACCGACTGACCAGAGTGCTCTCAAGCATCTGATCCAGCGCGGCGGTGGGTTCGTCCAGCAGGCAAATGGCCGGGTCCTGCAACCACAGCCGTGCCCAACCAATGGACTGTCGCTGCCCGATGCTCAGGCCCTGCCCACCATCAAGGATCTCCAGATCAAGCCCCTTGTGGTGCGCCTTCACAAATGGACCAAGTCCCGCAAAGTCCAGTGCGGCATAGAGGCGGTCATCGTCGCGCTCCAGCAAAGTCAGGTTCAGGTTGTCGCGCAGCGTGCCCGAGAACAGGCGCACATCCTGCCCCAGATAGCCGATCAACCGACGCAGGTCGCGCGGCTCGATCTGGCTCATATCCGTGCCGTCGATCAGAACACGGCCCTTGGTCGGCGCATAGACCCCAGACAGGATCTTCAAAAGCGATGACTTGCCCGCCCCGTTCGATCCCAGAACGGCCACACGCTGCCCCGGCATGACCTGCACGCCCGGAATATCCAGCGTCGGCGCGCCGTCGTCTTCGTACTGAAACTGCACCTCGCGCAGCTCGAAATGGCCTTTCAGGCTGTCCCGGCGCAGATAGGTCCGGCTTTCATCCACATCCTGCGGCGCCTCGGCAATGGCATCCAGCCCATCCAGTGCTGCCTTCACGTTGCCCCAGCGGGCCATGGTCCCCGCCAATTGGGTCAGCGGCGCCAGTGTACGCGAGGTCAGAATGCCCACGGCAATGATCGACCCCACAGTGAACTGCCCTGCAAAAACCAGATAAGTGCCCGCAATCACCGCAGCCACATAGGTCATCTGCTGCATGCCCTGTGACCAGAACGTCAGAACGGACGCCAGCCGCCGCTGTTCGGACGACTTCATGGCCGACAGCGTCGTCAACTCTTGCCACAGACGCATCACACGGTCCTCGGCGCGCTGCGTCTTGACCGTATCCCGCTCAAAGATCGCCTCGTGCAACAGGCGCGACGACTTGGCAGAGGCCCCTTGCGTCTCTTGTGTCAACCGCAGCATCCGCTTTTGCAGGAAGAAACCCGGCACCACCATCAGGATGCCACCCAGGATCAGCACCCACACAACCGGCCCGGCGATGGACGCCACCAGCAGCAAGAAAACAAAGATAAACGGAATGTCGGCAATGGTGCCGATGGTCGACGCGGTAAAGAATTCGCGCACGGAGCCAAACTCGCGCATGGCCGAAAAGGTCATCGAGGGCGACTGCCCGCGCACATCCGACCGCATGCCCATCACACGCCGCATCAGCAACGTCAGCACCGACCGCTCGATCTGCCGCCCCGCCCCGTCCATCAACCGAGCACGGGCAATCTTGATGAACGCCTCAAGCAGCAGCGCCAGACATGCGCCCGCGGCCAGAACCCACAATGTCGCCTCGGACTGATGCGGGATCACGCGGTCATAGACCTGCAAGGAAAACAGCGCCACGGCGACGGCCAGCAGGTTCGCGACAAAGGATCCCAGCGCGATCTCGGCCAGCGCCTTGCGAAAGCGCGGGAACTGCCCCCAGAACCAGTGGTTTGTCACCTTGAAGGTCTTGTGCACCTCGGCCACACGTTCAAGCGGTGCCTCAGCTTTGACCAGCAAACCCTTGAAAAAAGGTGTAAATTCCGTCAGCGGCACATGCGCCCGGTTGTCCGGGCAGGTCTTGTCAAAAATGACCAGATCATCCCGGTCCTGGCCGACGACAAGCACGACCTGACCACTGGTCATATAGGCCAGCGCGGGCCAGTGATCAGACCCAGGCGTCTGGACCGATTGGACCTGAGCCCGCAATCCAGCGGCCTGCAAACAGGTTGCAATGGCGCTGGCCTCGACCTTGTCGCTGGCCCCTTCTCGCGATTGCAGCGACAGCGTCTCCACCATGTCGGACCGGGCCGAGGACACGCCAAGCAACCCCGCATAGGCGACCGCCATATCCGCCCGCGCATTCAGTCGATCGGCTATCCGGTTGGTGTTGTCCGCACGCGGTGCCTCCTTGACCGGGGCTGCCTTGATCTGCGCGCGGTTGCCATTGGTGACGGTCAGGGTAAAGGGCCGCTTGTCGGTCAAATCTGCTCTCCATCGGCAAGGACACCCTGCACGCGGGCCAGTTCGACCTGCAGCCTGATGGCCTCGTATTTCAGCAGCACTTCCGACACCTGGCGCGCGGCAAAGGTTTCATAGACGCCCACCACGTCCATGACCTGCCGCTGCCCGGCCTGATATTGTTCCTGGAACAGGTCCAGGTTCGCCTTGGCCTGCGCGGTCAACCCGCGCGCCTCACCTGCTTGACGGGCGGTCGCAGCAACCTCTCCTTCAAGCCGTCGCAATGTGCGGTTGGCATCCTCATTCGCCTGCGCGACCTGTCGGCCAGCGGCTTCCTTGGCGGCCTCGATCGCCCGCAGGCGCGCGCCGGTGCCAAGGCCAAGCGACATGCCCCCCGCCGTGATCCCCGCCCCGCTGTTTTCGCCAACGGTGGCCTGCGCGTTGATGCCCGGCAATTGGCTGGCGCGATCAATCTGGGCCTGCGCGATGCTGCGCTCTTTCTCAGCTTCGGCGCGGGTGACGGACAGGGGTTGAGAGGCTGTGCCGCTGACGGTCAACGCTTCCAGCCCGCGCACATCATCAAGCGGCTGGATCGACATCGCGTTCAACTCTGCAATGGCCGTGTTCGCCGCTTCATCGCTGGCAGCGATAGCGGCCCGGATCTCAGCCAATTTCTGGCGGATCACGTTCAGGTCCGACATGTCGGACACGCCACCCCGGACGCGCTCAGACATGATGTATTCGAAATGCTCCATCTCGCGCAGGGTCGCGCGGTGGACGGCTGCACTCTCGCGCGCTTCTACGGCGTCCAGATACAGACCAAGCCCGGTGGCCACCCGGGCGTTGGTGTCTTCGGCCAGTGCCACAGCCGCCACTTCGACATCGGCTTTGGCAAAGGCGCGTTCACCCTTCTTGCGGCCATTGTCGAAAATCACCTGATCCACAACGATCTGCGTGATCACATCGCCCAACGAATTCAGCGACACGCGCGGTCCAATGGTTGGCAACCAGTTCTTCGACGCCGCCGACGCACGCAGGCGCGCGGCCCGCAGCTCTGTTTCAGCCGCCCGTGCATTGACGGCCAAGACTGACGTGGCAACTGTTTCATAGGCACTGCCCACAGGCAGCACGGACTGGCGCTCCAGCAAGCCCTGAATGACAGGGCTTTCGGTATTCAGTGTTTCATCATGTTTCGTGGGTGTCGCCCGCAACGCGGCCTGGGATACGGGCGCCGCAGTGTCAGCCACGCCCGTGTTCAATCGGGAAACAAAGGGCACGTCGCCCATATACTCTGTACACCCCGCAGTCAGCGAGACGGCGGCGAAAAACGCCGCAAACTTGATACCACCTTGCCCCATAGTCCTGTCCCGTTTCGGGTTTTTATCGTTGGGTTGTGTGGGCGCGGTTACGGAACCCGGTCCGCGCCTCATATCGTTCTGGAGTGTGCTCGATTGTTTTTTGTAGTTGCTCTTGCCCAGTGAAAATTTCGTTTTGTCAGTGTCCTAGACGACGCCCGTGTTGACTGCGATATCGTCGTCCAGAATAATCGTGCCTTCGGTCCCAAGGCTGTAGATGTCGTAGGCCTGCCCATCCACGGTGGTCGATCCCGTGCGCGTGGCCCCTGCGATGGTCACCGTGTCGTCGCTGCCGCCATGAATGGTCAGCGTGTTGGTGCTGTCCGACAGCCCAAGCAGCTGCGCTTCGGTGATCGTCAGGTTGGCCTCTTCCGCGAATTGCAGCTCAACCGCTTCGATCTGGTAGTTGCCCAAAGCCGGGTTGCCCAGATTGACGGTGGAATTGGCACTTTCATCGTCCAGCACCACGTAGGTGCCAACGGTGTTGCCCGCCGCATCCGCGCTGCTCACCACAAGGTGCGAGCCATCTGGTACATCGGTCTGGAACTGGAAGTTCGTTTCGCCCAGCACATCAATATCGATCTGCGTCGCAGCCACGTCAGTGATCGACCCGTCCGCGTTGACCTGCGCCACGGCCAGATCCCCATCGCTTTGCTCGGTCGAGATGCCGCGGATACCGTCCGCATCACGGGTAAAGCTGGCGATGACAGGACCATCAGGGGCGTCTGTATCGATGCGGACCGTGTCGCTGAGGGTTTCGGTGTTGCCTACAGCGTCTGTCGCCATGACAGTGATCGCCGCGTCATATTCCCCGCTGGGGATGGCCGATGGCGGAATATCCAGTGACCAGTTTCCAGCCACATCTACGGTTGCCGCCAGAACAGTGCCATTGAAATCAACCATGACGGTCGAGCCGGGCTCGACCTGTCCGCCAAGGTTGATGCCCTCGCGGGCCTCAGCCCCGCTGACCACATCGTCAGCGGTCACGTTGTCCTGGATATCAAGCTGGTTGACCAGCGTGTCGACCCGCACGGTGTCCGACACCGTGGCCACGTTGCCCGCAAGGTCGGTCGCGGTGACAGATACGCTTGTCGTGTATTCGCCCTCGGGAATTTGCGAGGCCGCGAAGGGCGCGTGCCAGTTCCCGTTGGCATCCACGATGGCCTGCACCGTCTGGCTGCCCAAGGTGACTGTTACGGTCGATCCGGGCTCTGTCGTTCCATTGACGACAACCCCGTCGGCCCGTTCAGCCCCGGAAATCACGTTGTCGCCTTCGATCACATCCGCCGCGACAGACAGGTTGTCGACGCGCGTATCCACGTGCACCGTATCCGTCACCGTGGCCGTGTTTCCGGCGGCATCGGTTGTGGTTGCAGTGACCTGCGCATCGTAGGTGCCTTGCTGCACTTCGGTCGCATTGAAGAACGCCTGCCAAACACCGTTGGTGCCTGCAACGGCCTGATGCGTGACACCGTGCAACGTCACGTTGACCAGCGCACCGGGATCAGCGGTGCCCGACAGGACCACCCCGTCGCTCGCCTCGGCCCCGTTGATGATGTCATCCCCCTCAACCGGACCGTCGAGCGTCAGAACGCTTGCCTGCGTGTCGACATTCACCGATTGGGTCACGCTGCTGGTATTGCCCGCAGCGTCGGTGGCTGTTGCCACCATGTCTGTCGTGTAGGTCCCGGTCGGCACCTGCCCCGGCGCAAAACTTGCGGTCCATGTGCCATCCGCAGCAACCACGGCATTCGCAGTGACACCGCCCAGAGCTACGACAACAGTCGATCCAGGCTCGACGATGCCCGTGACCACCAGGCCCGACGCCGCCTCAGCCGCGTTGATTGTCCCGTCTCCGCCCGCGGTGGAGGTGTAGCCCAGCGCATTGACCAACGTATCCACAGTGACCGCCCCGGTTGCCGTTGCACTGTTCCCAGCGGCATCCGTTGCCACAGCCGTCACGGCAACCTCAGTCTCACCCGCCGGAATTTCAGAGGCAACGAAGACCGCCGACCAGTTGCCCGCAGCATCCACCGCTGCGCTACGCGTCACGCTGCCAAAGGTCACCTCGACCGTCGATCCGGGCTGCGCCGTGCCGGTCAGTGTCACGCCATCCGAGGCTTCTGCCGCGTTGACAACACCGTCCGTCTCGACCGTCGCAGTCTCCATCGTTACCGAAGCAACAGTGTCAACGACCAGCGTATCGCTGACGGTCGTGCTGTTGCCAAAGGCATCCGTCGCCACGATGGCAATATCGGTTGAATATTCCCCGTCGGCAATCGTGCCAGGCTGCCAAGTGGCCTCCCAAGTGCCGTCCTCGGCCACAGTCACCGTGCGCGTGACACCCGCAACGGTGATGGCGACGGTTGCACCTGCTTCGCCGGTGCCTTCAAGTGTCACACCACCCGACAGCTCCGTGCCGTTCACGATATGACCGACCGAGTCGACCCCTTCGGTCACGGCCACTTCGGGCGGGGTTGTGTCGATGACAAACGCCGGACCGGCAATTGTGGTCGTCCCGCCACCCGCATGGGTAAAGAGCGCCGACGTCTCCACTGTTCCATCCGCCGGGAACGTGCCATCGGCAAACTCGACCGACCATGTGCCGTCATCGGCGATGGTAACAGTTTGAACCTGCCCACCAGCCGTCACCTGAACGGTATCACCGGGTTCACCAGTGCCGGACACGGTAAAGCGGTGGGTTGACGTGTCGTCGCCACCCACATTCGTAGATGTGCCCACATTGTCTACGGTCGGGTCCGCCGGAGTGTCAGCTGGCGTACCAACACCGCCGCCGCCGCCTCCACCGCCGCCGATGACGGCAGCACCGCCAATCACAGCGGCAGCCGCCGCAGCGCCACCCCCCAAAAGACCACCACCAAGAAGGGTCGCGCCCAACATCGACACACTTTCTTCGTCAGCGACAGCGGCCTGAGCCACCTCCGTGCGGCCCAGATAGATCAGGTCGTCCGACGGGCTCCACTTGCCCCACTGCTCAGTCGGCCCGAACTGGGCAAACAGCTCACCGTCAGCGGTCTCGACAAACGCAACCTCGTTCAGGTAGCCATCGGCAGAGATGAACAGCCGGTTCGCATCGCCAGCATCATTGAAATAGTTTTCCAGAGTGATCTGGCGCCCATCAACAAGGGTGATGATCAGATCGTCGCCGCTGCGCTGCTGACCTGCCAGATCTACTTGCCGCAGGTTGAACGAAATCTCCTGCCCGCTTGCCAGTGAAACCGTTGTAGCGCCATCAATGGGCACGACTCCACGCTGCAATGCGCCCGCGCCATCGCGGACGACGAAATCAATCGCCTTCATCTCAGTACCACCACTCTCGCCCCAGACCGCTTTGGTGCAGTCCCTTCAGGTAACGCGCCGCCGACATTGTTTGCCGTGCTGACCACTTGTTCTGCAGGCAGTGATAAGCGAATCATGATTCTAGGGCTAGAGTCTTTTTTTCAACCGATCACAATTTCCAGCGTTTCCAGGTACATATTGTGTTGATTCGGACTCACTTACTGCCGCAACGAGGTCACCCCATGCCCAAGTCACCTGATCTTCTCAACCTCTGGTATACGGGTGTGAATGCCGTCGGGGGGGATGCCGCCGTCAGCCGAACAATTGCCGCCGGAGACGTGCAGGCACCTGATAGGATCATAGCTGTCGGCAAGGCCGCCGCCGCCATGGCGACCGCCGCGGCACGAACCTGGCCTGATACGCCTTGCCTGATCGTCACAAAATACGGCCACGCCGAAACAACACCGACCGGGGCGCAAGTGATCGAGGCCGCCCATCCGGTGCCGGATGCGGCCTCCGTAACGGCGGGACAGGCCCTGATCGATGCGGTTCAGTCCTGCAAACCCGGCAGTCATCTCCTCATGCTTGTTTCAGGCGGGGCGTCCTCATTGGCAGAGGTTCCGACAGGCGACATGACACTGGACGCACTCAAGGCCGAAACGCAGGCACTTCTGGCCTCCGGCGCGCCGATCGGAGACATGAACGCGCACCGCACGTCCCGGTCACAGATCAAGGGCGGCAAACTGCTGGCCCGCTTCAAAGGGGCACATGTCACAACGCTGGCGCTGTCGGATGTAGAGGGCGACAGCCTGGGCACCATCGGCTCCGGCATCGGGGACGCGCCATCCGATCCTAGCTTTACCTTCGCACCGCACATCATCGCCAGCAACGCCATCGCGCGGGAGGCGGTGGCAAAGGCCAGCCCCGTGGCCGTGCTGACAAACAGCGAAACACTCTATGCCGATGTCACGGACCTCGCGCCGCGCCTCGGCCGGATGTTGCGAGATGCCGCACCCGGCCTGCATATTTTCGGCGGTGAGCCCGTCGTTCAACTGCCCGACAATCCGGGACAAGGCGGGCGCAACATGGCACTGGGTCTCGCGCTTGCCCGAGAGATCGCCGGGACCCAAGGGTTGCGCATCCTCGTGGCGGGCACAGATGGCACGGACGGCCCCACCGACGCGGCAGGTGCCCTGATCGACGGCACCACATGGGCAGACAGCGGCGCAGACGCACTTGCGCGCGCCGACGCCTATCCCTGGCTGAAAGACCGCGGCGGCCTTGTCATCACTGGCCCTACGGGCACGAATGTCATGGACCTGCTCATCGCATACAAGGCGTGATCCAAAGGCCGCTGCGCGACGACATATTTTCAGGGGGCGCTGCCCCCGGCCTATGGCCTCCCCCGAGGTATTTTGGGCCAGAAGAAGAAAGGGGAAGGCGCCCGGCCCTCCCCTCATGAAGAAAGGTAACCCCTTCTCCTGGCACGGCCATCGGCGCCTCCGCCTGTACCGTATGCGCTACATGACCTGTTCAGGTTAACAATCTCTTTCTTCTGGCCCAAAATACCTCGGGGGTGAGCGCGTGAGCGCGAGGGGGCTGGCCCCCTCTGCCGCTTGACAGTCTCGCAAGGCGCGGCTCACCGTGCGTCCATGAAAAACACACTCCGCGAGATCGAAGAGCAGCCTGATCTGGGCATCACCCTCGCCGACGGGACCCGCTTGTCCGCCCGAATGCGGTGCCCGATTGATGCCGTTGACGATCCGGTCCCGGTGATCCTCGAATACCTGCCCTACCGCAAACGCGATGGGACCTGCGCCCGCGACGCGCTCACACATCCCTACTTCGCCCAGCGCGGCTATGCCTGTCTGCGCGTCGATATGCGAGGCAATGGCGACAGCCACGGGGTGATGGAAGATGAATATACGCAACAGGAGCTTGACGACGCGGTCGAGGTAATCAGGTGGGCGGCGGCCCAGCCGTGGTGCAATGGCAATGTTGGCATGATGGGGATCAGTTGGGGCGGCTTCAACAGCCTTCAGGTCGCAGCGATGGCGCCGGAGCCGCTGAAGGCCATCATCACGCTGTGTTCCACTGTCGACCGTTTTGCAGATGACATCCATTACAAGGGCGGCTGTCTGCTCAACGAAAACCTCGGCTGGGGCGCCACGATGTGGAGCTATTCGTCCCGCGCCCCCGACCCGGCCCTGCGGCCCGACTGGCGCGAGATGTGGCTGGAGCGGCTCGAAAACGAACCCTTCCTGCCCAGCACATGGCTACGTCACCAGACACGGGACGACTATTGGAAACACGGCTCGGTCTGCGAGAGCTACGACACGATCAAGGCCAAGGTGCTGGCCGTTGGCGGTTGGGGCGACGCTTACAAGAACGCCGTGCCGCAGATCGTGCAGAACCTGCCCGGCGCGAAGGGCATCATCGGTCCATGGGTGCACAAGTACCCACATTTCGCCGTCCCCGAACCGCGCATCGGCTTTCTGCAAGAGGCGCTGCGGTGGTGGGATCGCTGGCTGAAAGACGCGGACACCGGGGTCGAAGATGACCCGGACCTGCGCACTTACCTCATGGACGGCATTCGACCGGCCACTTGGTATACCAACCGGCCTGGACGATGGCTTGCAGATGCGCAAACTGAAACACAGCATTGGTACATGACCGACACCGGCCTCGGCCCGGAGCAAGGCACAATCCAGCGCGAGATCGCATCGCCCCAAGACACCGGCGCCGATGCTGGGGAATACTGCGCCATCTGGCTGGGTCCGGAATTGCCCGGAGATCAGAGGCGCGACGATGCACTGAGCGCAAGCTTTGACAGCGCGCCGCTGGGTGCAGAACTCGCAATTACAGGCGCCCCGGTCATTCGCCTGAACCTGAGCGCTGACAAGCCCGTTGCCCATATCGCCGTGCGGCTGAACCACATACATCCCGACGGCGCCTCTACGCGCATCACTTATGGCCTTCTCAACCTCGCAGACCACCTGGGCAGAGCATTGGCGCCCGGACAGCGAGAAGCCGTTTACCTTCATCTGGATCACATTGCGTATTCTGTACCGGCAGGCCACCGCATGCGCGTTTCTGTGTCCACGGCCTATTGGCCCCTGATTTGGCCTGCGCCCGAAGCGGCCACCGTCACGCTGCACGCGGGTTCACTGTCGATTGACGCATTGACTGACGCTGACACCTGCCACTTCGAACCACCGGACGCTGCAGCACCTTGGCAAACCGAAGAACTTCGCCTCGAAGCTCACACCCGCCGTCAGGAAACCGACATGGTCACAGGCGTCACCTCCCTGATCATCGAAGACGACTTCGGCAAGGTTCGCGATCTGGACCACGGCCTGGTCCACGGCTCTATCGCCCGCGAACGGTGGGACATCCATCCCGATGATCCCTTGTCTGCAAGGGGTACTTGCCACTGGACGGACGAAATCGAACGCGATGATATTCGCCTGCGCACCGAGGCGCAGTGTGCAATGTGGTCCGACACCACCCACTTCCACCTCAACGCAAAACTGGACGCGTTCGAGAACGATATACGTGTTTACGAACGCGAGATAACCGACAGGGTTCCGCGGCGGAACCTATAGGCGCTGCATGCCGCTGACGCTCACAATGCTGAAAACATTCCCGGATTACCCCTTGCGGGGTGTCATCAAATGGGTACGCTAACGGCGCAAACAAGAAACGCGCCGCCAAGGCGCAGGGGACCAACCGGGAGAAATTGATGTCAAATGAACTGGAACACCTGTCAGCCAAGGTGGCGGCAGGCAAGATGACGCGACGTGAATTCATGGCGCGCGCCGCAGCCCTTGGTGTCACGGCGGCCGTTGCATCCTCGATGCTCGCCACCGAAGCCAAGGCCGCACCGGTCGCGGGCGGTACATTCAAGATGGGTATTCAGGGTGGTGAATCCACCAACAGCCAGGACCCGGCCACGTGGGCCTCCGATGTCCCGCTTGCTGGCGGTTTCCTGTGGGGTGAACCCCTGGTCGAACTGGTCGCCGACGGCAGCCTCAAGGGGCTGGTCGCCGAAAGCTGGGAAGGTTCGGACGACGCCACAGTCTGGCGGTTCAAGATCCGCAGCGGCGTCGCGTTTTCGAACGGCGCGGCGGTCACCGCCGACGACGTGCTCAAGACAATGGAACGCCACTCGAACGAGGAATCGAAATCGGGCGCACTTGGTATCGTGCAGGGCATCGAAAGCATGCGCACCGACGGCGACGTGTTCGAAGTGACGCTGGGCGTCGGCAACGCCGACCTGCCCTACCTCATGGCGGACTATCACCTGATCATCCAACCCGGCGGCGGCTTTGACGACCCGGCAGCGGCCATCGGCACAGGCCCCTACACGCTGGAAACGGATGAGCCCGGCGTGCGCATGACCTTCGCCCGCAAAGCGGACTACTGGGGCGGCGACCAGACGCAAGTGGCCCACTACGACGCAGTCGAAATCATCGTGCTGAACGATGCCACCGCGCGCACGGCAGCCCTGCAATCGGGTCAGGTCGACGCAATCAACCGCGTGGAACCCAAGATCGCCAAGCTGCTGGACCGTGCCCCGACCGTCAACGTGCTGTCGACCCAAGGACGCGGCCACTACGTCTTTATCATGCACGTGGACACCGCGCCGTTCGACGAAAACGAACTGCGGCTGGCCCTGAAACACGCGCTCAACCGCGAGGAAATGGTCGAAAAGATCCTGCAAGGCTATGGATCCGTCGGAAACGACATGCCGATCAATGCGGCTTATCCTTTCTTTGACGAAACGATCCCGCAGCGCAGCTTTGATCTGGAAAAAGCGGCAGAGCACTACAAGAAGTCCGGCCACGATGGGTCGCCCATCATCCTGCGCACCGCCGATGGCGCCTTTCCCGGCGCGGTCGATGCCGCAGCCCTCTTCCAGCAGTCCTGCCAGGCGGCAGGCATCCCGCTGGAAATCAAGCGCGAGCCCAATGACGGCTACTGGTCCGAGGTCTGGAACGTGCAACCATTCTGCTGCTCCTACTGGGGTGGTCGCCCCGTGCAGGACCAGATGTACACCACGGCCTACCTGTCCACGGCAGACTGGAACGACACACGCTGGAAGCGCCCTGAATTCGACGCCATGCTCCTGGAAGCCCGCGCCGAGATCGACGAAGGCAAGCGGAAAGAGATCTATTCCCAGATGGGTCGCATGATGAACGAAGAGGGCGGCGTGATGGTGCCCATGTTCAACGATTTCGTGGATGCGGTCTCCGCATCGGTCCAGGGATGGGAACCGAACCCGAACGGCCCGCAGATGTACTGGAAAACCGGCAAGTACACCTGGAAAGCCTAAGCCCACATCACACCGCGCCCGCACACAAACGGGCGCGGTTTTTCAATTCACGGCCCTACGCACGCCCTTAGCCGGGCGGCATCGGTCCCATCAGGACCCGACCATATGCACCCCATTCTAAAACTTGTCGCAGAGCGCCTCGCCCTTGGTGTGTTGTTGCTGTTCGCGGCCTCTGCCCTGATCTTCGGCCTGACCGAGATCCTGCCCGGCGATGCGGCACAGGCCATTCTGGGCCAATCCGCCACGCCCGAAAGCCTCGCCAACCTGCGCGAGGAAATGGGGCTGAACCGCCCCGCCGTCACCCGTTACGTCGAATGGCTGGGCGGCATCGTCACCGGGGATATGGGTGTGGCGCTGACCAACAAACTGCCCATCGGTGAACAGATCGCGCGCCGCATGTCCTCCACCCTGTTCCTTGCCTTCTGGGCGGCCATCATCTCGGTCCCGCTGGCCATCCTGCTGGGCCTCATCGCCGTGCGCTTCCAGAACCGCTGGCCGGACAAGCTGATCTCGGGCATCACGCTCGCCTCGATCTCGCTGCCCGAATTCATGATCGCCTACATCCTGGTGTTCTTCTTCGCGGTGAAACTCTTCTGGGCGCCATCGTTCGCCTCAGTATCGCCGGGCATGCCGCTGCTGGATCAGTTGCACGCCATCTCACTGCCCGTCGCAGTGCTGACGATGGTGGTTCTGGCGCACATGATGCGCATGACACGCGCAGCCATCCTGAACGTGATGCAATCGGCCTATATCGAAACGGCTGAACTGAAGGGCCTGACCACGTTCAAGGTCATCTACCGCCACGCTTTCCCCAACGCCATCGCCCCCATCGTCAACGTGGTGATGATCAATCTCGCCTACCTTGTGGTGGGTGTCGTCGTGGTCGAAGTGGTCTTTGCCTATCCCGGCATGGGCCAATACCTTGTGGACGCGGTGGTCAAACGGGACGTACCGGTCGTGCTGGCCTGCGGTGTGATCTTCGCCGCCGTCTACATCATCCTGAACATTGTCGCTGACGTGGTGAGTATTCTCGCCAACCCGCGTTTGAGGCACCCAAAATGAGTTTTTCACCGAGAAAACTCATTTCGTGCGACCAAGCGTCTTTGCAAGGCAAAGGCGCGGGGAGGCACCCGGTCGCTATTCTGGGAACATAACATGCTAAAAAACATCCCCCTCTCCGCCGCCATCGGCCTTCTGATCACCGGCACCTACTTCCTCGCAGCCCTCTTCGCGCCGCTCATCGCCCCCTACGGCATGGCCGAAACCGTGGGTGACGTGTGGGAGCCCTCCTCCGCCGCCCACTGGCTTGGTACCGACCAGATCGGACGCGACCTGCTCACCCGCATGATATTCGGCGGCCAAACGACGATCTTCATCGCCACCGCCGCCACGATCCTCAGCTTCACGACCGGCTCTGTTCTGGGCTTCCTCGCTGCTGTTTCGGGCGGGTGGGTCGATCAGGTGATGAGCCGCCTCGTCGACCTCTTCATGTCGATCCCGTCGCTCATCCTCGCGCTGGTGATCCTGTCGAGTATCGAGGCCACGGTGCTGACCCTGATCGTCATCATGGGCCTTCTGGACTCCACACGGGTCTACCGCCTCGCCCGCGCGGTGGCCGTAGACATCAGCGTCATGGACTACGTGGAAGCTGCCCGGCTCAGGGGCGAAAAACTCGGCTGGATCATCTTCCGCGAAATTCTGCCCAACGCGCTCTCACCGCTTGTGGCCGAAATGGGCCTGCGCTTCA
This sequence comes from uncultured Tateyamaria sp., assembly GCF_947496075.1. Taxonomy (GTDB): domain Bacteria; phylum Pseudomonadota; class Alphaproteobacteria; order Rhodobacterales; family Rhodobacteraceae; genus Tateyamaria. Next base: position 369,836 of record NZ_CANMBJ010000002.1, on the reverse strand, counting down.
TCTTCATGGTGCTCTTCATCTCTACACTGTCCTTCCTCGGCATCGGCGTGCAGCCTCCGCTCGCGGACTGGGGCGGCATCGTGAAAGAGAACAAGGAAGGGATCAATTTCGGCATCGGCGCCGCGCTCTACCCGGCGGTGGCCATCGCCACGCTTGCCATCAGCGTGAACCTCATTGCCGACTGGATCCTGAACCGCACCACCTCACTCAAAGGGGGCCGCGGATGACCCAAACCCTTCCTTTCTTCTGGCCCAAAATACCTCGGGGTCCGGGGCAGAGCCCCGGAGATATGCCAACATGACAACACCACTGCTCAAAGTCCGCGGCCTCAAGATCGGCGCCACCGTCTATCCGCCCGGCGAAAAACCCCACGACATCGAAATCGTGCACGGCGTCGACTTCGATGTCGAAGCGGGCAAGGTGCTTGGCCTGATCGGAGAGTCGGGCGCAGGCAAATCCACCATCGGCCTTGCCTCCATGGCCTATGGAAGAGGTGGCGTAAAACTCACCGCAGGCTCTGTCGAAGTGAACGGGCGCGACGTACTGAAGGCACCGCTCAAGGACATCCGCAAGCTGCGCGGGGCCGAGGTGACATATGTCAGCCAGTCGGCCGCTGCCTCGTTCAACCCGGCCAAGCAGATCATGGAACAGGTGATTGAGGCGTCCGTGGGTCAGGGCAAGTTCTCCAAGGCCAAGGCACAGGCCCGCGCCGTTGAACTCTTCACCAAGCTGGGCCTGCCCGACCCCGACACCATCGGTAACCGCTACCCGCACCAGGTCTCGGGCGGACAACTGCAACGCTGCATGACGGCGCTCGCGCTCTGCCCCGAACCCGACCTCGTCGTGTTCGACGAACCCACCACGGCCCTCGACGTCACGACCCAGATCGACGTGCTGAAAGCGATCAAGGACGCGATCCGCGACACCGGCGTCGCCGCCCTCTACATCACCCACGACCTCGCGGTCGTAGCGCAAGTCAGCGACCACATCATGGTGCTGCGACATGGGGAAAAGGTCGAATACGGAACAACAGACCAGATTATCAACACCCCCCAGGAAGAGTACACCAAGGCTCTCGTCTCCGTCCGCTCTATCGAACACGAGGAAAAGCAACCCACCGAACCGGTCCTGCGGGTGGAAAACATCACCGCCCGCTACAAAGGCACCAATTTCGACGTCCTGCACGATGTCAGCGTCGACATCAGCCCGGGACAAACGCTGGCGGTGGTGGGCGAATCCGGCTCCGGCAAATCCACCCTCGCCCGCGTGATCACCGGCCTCTTGCCGCCCACGGCAGGCAAGATCACCTTTGCCGGCCGCACGCTCAGCCCCGACCTCCCCTCGCGCAGCATCGAAGACATGCGCGAGTTGCAGATGATCTACCAGATGGCGGATACCGCCATGAACCCGCGCCAGACTGTGGGCACGATCATCGGGCGTCCACTCGAATTCTATTTCGGCCTCAAAGGCGCAGAGAAACAAAAACGCATCCAGGAACTTCTGGACGAGATTGAACTCGGTCAAGGCTTTCAGGACCGCTACCCGGCAGAACTCTCCGGTGGACAGAAACAACGGGTCTGCATCGCCCGCGCCCTCGCGGCGAAGCCCAAGCTGATCATCTGTGACGAGGTGACATCGGCACTCGACCCGCTGGTGGCCGACGGCATTCTCAAACTGCTGCTCGACCTGCAAAGGATCGAGGATGTCGCCTACCTCTTCATCACCCACGATCTGGCCACGGTGCGCGCCATCTCGGACAGCATCGCCGTGATGTATCAGGGCAAGGTCCAGCGCTACGGCACCAAGTCCGAAGTGCTGACGCCCCCGTTCGACGACTACACCGACCTCCTGCTCAGCTCTGTGCCGGAAATGAAACTGGGCTGGCTCGAAGACGTCATTGCCAATCGCAAGATGGAAAGCGCAGGCAACTGAAGGACACCCCAAAATGGATGGTGGGCGGGGCGTCTTTGCCATTGGCAAAGCGCGTCCGATCCGGCCCATCTTTCAATTCTGCAACCTGACCTGCGCAACAACGTCTTGGTGCCGACATATCCCTATGCCTACAGTGCCCCGACACGAAGGGACCGGCCATGACACACAAACTCCTGCTCATCATTCTTGACGGCGTACCGCTCAGAAACTTCCGCCGCCTCTTCGGCAATCTCGAAGGCTGGGTGGACAGCGGCGACGCGCAGACGTGGACACACCGCAGCGTCATCCCGTCAATCTCCGCCTCCTGCTATGCGTCGATCCACACCGGGGTCACGCCCGCCGAACATGGCTGCACCGGCAACGGCAACGTGTCCCGCCTGACCCACCCTGACGTGTTCGGGCAGGTCCGCAAGGCAGGCGGCACCACGGGGGCCGTCGCCCATTCCTTCTGGTCCGAGTTTTTCAACCGCGCGCCCTTCGATTTTGTCCGCGACATCGAATATGACGAACCAGCCAGCGACACGATCAACCACGGTCGCTTTCACACAATGACAGGCTACGGCGCCAACAACCAGATGACACCGTCCGACGTGGACCTCTTCGGCACACTCACCAGCCTCTGCACCCGGTTCGACCTGACCTACGGCATGCTGCACACATGTACGCTCGACAGTATGGGGCACCGGTTCTTCCACGATTGTCAGGAAATGGATCAGGCCTGTTTTGTCATGGACGAGATGCTGGCCCCCTTCATCCCGCGCTGGCGCGACATGGGATACCAGGTGATCGTGACCGCCGATCACGGGCAGGATGACCGCGGGCACCATGGCGGGCGTGGCGCATTGCAACAGGAAACAGCGCTCTACTATTTCGGAGAGGCTAAGGGCCCCGACACAGGCACCGTGATCGACCAGTTGCAACTGGCCCCCACGATCCTGAACCGCCTCGGTGCCGACATCCCCGACACGATGAAGGGCAAAACTTTCCTGAGTTGAATCCAAGCCGTGCAAGTGGTGGCCCGTGGGGTGCCGCTCTATCGCTCTTTCAGCGCACTTTATCGTGGTCATTTGCCTATGACAGGTCCACAGCGCGCCAACGGAAACGTAGCGGCAGCCCGCCGGGACGGGCCGCCACTGGCACGGCGCCTTCGGCTTGATTCCGTGCCCAGGTCCTCAGCTCAGGCCGTCGCCTTGTAATCTGCAAACACCTCGACCAAAGCCGAGGCTTGCTGCATCCCCTGCACCCTGCGCTGCAATTCACCCTGCCCGTCAAACAGCAACAGCGTCACATGCGGTGAATTGAACCGCCGGGCAAAGGCAGCGCCCTCGGGCGTCTTGATATCGGCAACAAGGTACACCAATCCGCAATCGTCAAAATCGCGCAGCGCCTTGCGTGTTTGTTTTTGTAAAGCCGTGCAAGTGGGACATTGCGGGTCATGGACCTGCACGATCGCCAGGTCGCCTTTGCCCACGCGGGTCAGATCATGCTCAGCCGCATAGCTCCGGAACGAACTCACCCCCCAAAACCCACCACCCAGAACCACGGCCGAGGCAGCCGCGCCACCGCCCATCACCGACCGGCGTGACAACCCACTTTTCTCCGACTTCGATGGTGCCGCCTTCACACGTTTTTTCGACTTCGGCATCTTGTCCCCTTTTCCGACATCTCTTGGCAGAACGATAGGACAGAACAAACAGACATGCGGTCACGTCTCCGTCAGGTCTGAGCGACCCATGAACGCATCGTTAACGCGGGTCACCAAAGGTTAACTGTACGGCGTTGGTAAAGCGCAGATTAACAGGCGTTCGGGGGCAAAATGCGCAGTTTCCCGGCAAAAATGCGCGGAATGCCTCGAACATCCCGAAATCAATGCAAATACAGGGGTCCAAAGATCGCAAAAGGCGCGGCAAACTTCGCAGTTCCGCGCCTTTCACGTTGTCAAACCGCACCGCACGGTGCGTTAGGATTTACTGGGCTGCCATCGCCTCGGACGCCATGTCCCACGGACGGACAAAGTCACCCAAAACGGTCTGGATCGCTGTCTCGCCCTCGCCATTGGCGGCGACCTGCGCGACCAAACCACGCTTCTTGTCATCCGTCACGGCCACAACCTGCGCCTTCAGCCCTGCCTCGCTCAGCGCCGCGTTGTAGACACGCGTGATCGCCTCCTTGCGCAGATCGGGTTTGAAGATTTTTCCGACAGCGGTCTTTGGCAGCTCGTCCATGATGGTCATGTGTTTGGGCTGTGCCGCCCGCTCGTGGACATGTTCCTTGCAAAACGCCATCAACTCATCCGGTGTCACCGTCGCACCGTCGACCAGCTCGACATAAGCGCACGGCAGCTCACCCGAATGCTGGTCAGGCTGACCAATCGCACCGGCAAAGGCGACGGCCTCATGACCCAGCAGCGCCTCTTCGATCTCGGCCGGATCGATGTTGTGACCGCCACGAATGATCAGGTCCTTGGCGCGGCCCGTGATCCACAAATACCCGTCTTCGTCAAAGCGGCCCAGATCGCCCGTCCGCAGGTATTTCTCGTTGTAATACAAGTCTTTGTTCTTGTCGGCCTCGGTATAGGTGTTGCCCGCCCAGACGCCCGGATTGCTCACACAAATCTCGCCAATCTCATCCACACCGGCCTCAATCGGACCATCCGGTGTACCCTTGTAGATTTTGACGTCCGTATAGGGGAACGGGATGCCAACAGAGCCGATTTTCTTTTCGCCGTCGATGGGGTTGCCGGACACAAGGCAGGTTGCCTCGGTCATGCCGTAGCCCTCAACGATCTCCACGCCTGCAGCGCTCTCATAGCGTTTGAACAGCTCTTGCGGCAGCGGGGCCGAACCCGAGAATGTCGATTTCACGGTGCCGATATCCGCATCAATCGGACGCTGCATCATGGCCGCAATGGCCGTGGGCACCGACGCGATAAAGGTGATTTTCCACCGCTCGGTCAGCTTCCAGATATTGTCGAAAACGCCCTCACCCCGGTAACCCTGCGGCGTGGGGAAGATGCAATGCGCACCGGACGCAACCGCGCCTAGCAGCAACACATGAGCCGCCATGACGTGGAAAAGTGGCAATGGTGCCAATATGTTATCTTCAGCCGACAGCAGAACGGTCGCACCAACCCATCCGTTGTAGACCATGCCGGAATACTTGTGCTGCGCGACTTTCGGCATGCCGGTTGTGCCGCCGGTGTGGAAGTAGCACGCGACGCGATCTTCCTGCACATCCTCGAACTGCAGCGTTGTCGGATGCTTGGCGCATTCTGCGTTGAAGTTCAGATAGGTGACACCCGAAGCCTTCTCGAACTTCGGACGGATCAGCGGGATGATAAAGGATTTCAGACCGGACACATGGCCCAGCAGATCAACCTCGAACACGGTTTTGACATTGGGGGCCAGCTTCACCGCTTCAGTGGTCTTCTCGGCCACGTCCGTCTTCGGAAACGCGCGCAAGGTAACCACGGCCTTGGCATCCGTTTCGCGCAGGATGGCACCGATCTGTTCGGCGTCCAGAAGCGGGTTGATCGGGTTCACAATGCCCGCAGTCGCACCACCCAGAAGCGTGATAACCGTCTCGGTTGCGTTGGGCAGGATGTAGGCAACAACGTCGGTCGGGCCGATGCCATGCTTGCGGAACATGTTGGCGCATTGCGCCGTGCGGCCCTGAAGCTGTGCCCATGTCAGCGTCTCGGCTTTGGACTTTGGGTCCGAAAAGATCTGGTAGCTGATGGCGTTGTGACTGGGGTATTTCTCGGCCGTTCTGCTCAACATACCGAATAGGGTTTTGGCGACATCACGCTCTTCCCAGGGCATCTCGTTCTGAATGGCGTCGCGGTCCGCGATCCCGGCAAATGGCATGGTCATCCTCCCTGTAGCGCCATGTATTTTTTGTTACGGCGCAATAATTCCTCCGCAACAAGATGCGGTGGATTGCCGCAATGTTCAAGCATTGCAAGGGGCTGGGACCTGCCGGGACGCCGCGTCAGATACAGTAACCTAGGGTCACAAAGCGCCCGCGCTATTCTGCGGCGACGCCGTCTGTGAATTGCAGACGTGCCAACCGGGCATAGAGACCATCTTCGGACACCAATTGATGATGAGGACCCTGCGCCACAACACGACCTTGATCCAGAACGACGATACGGTCTGCTTTTTTGACCGTTGCGAGCCGGTGCGCCACAATCAGCGTGGTCCGTCCCTGCGCCAGCGTATCCACCGCCTCTTGAACCGCGCGTTCACTTTCGGCATCCAATGCGCTGGTTGCCTCGTCCAGCAGCAAGACCGGGGCATCCCGCAAAATGGCCCGCGCAATGGCAATGCGCTGCTTCTGACCGCCTGAAAGCATGACACCACGCTCGCCCAACGGGCTGTCATATCCCTGCGGCAAGGCCGAGATGAAATCGTGCGCCGCAGCGGCCTGTGCTGCCGCGACAATCTCGGCTTGCGTTGCGCCGGGACGTCCGAAGGCGATGTTTTCAGCGGCAGATGCTGCAAAGATGATCGGGTCTTGCGGCACAAGGGCGATGTGTTGACGGAACGCTTCCCGCTCCATCTGCGCCACATCAGTTCCGTCCAGTAAAATGCGTCCTTCCTGCGGATCATAGAAGCGCAGGAGCATCTGGATGATGGTGGTTTTCCCGGCACCTGAAGGACCAACAAAGGCAACGGTTTCGCCGGGTCGAATATCCAATGACACGCCATCCAGCGCGTTGATCGCCGGACGTGCCGGGTAGGCAAAGCGTACGTCATCGAAGGTGATGTGCCCAGACACGGGCTGAGGCAGTTGCAAGGGTTGCTCGACATCCTGAACTGCATCTGTGGTCTGCAGCAGTTCCACCAAGCGCTCGGTCGCACCGGCGGCACGCTGCAACTCGCCTATGATCTCGGACAAGGCGGCAACCCCACCCGCAACCATGACCGCATAGATGACGAACTGGATCAGGGCGCCCATGGTCATCGTGTCAGAGCGCACATCATTGGCCCCGATCCAGAGCACGCCAACGATCCCGACAAAGACTAGGAAAATGACAATTGCCGTCATCAAGGCGCGCGTCGCAATCCGCCTGCGCGCCGACCCAAAGCTTTGCTCGGTCACTTCGGAAAACATGTCCCGGCTGGCCGCTTCATGGGTAAAGGCCTGAACAGTCTGCACCGCGCTCAACTGCTCGGACGCCCGACCCGAGGACGCGGCGATCCAGTCTTGGTTCTCACGGCTCAGCACCCGCAAACGGCGCCCTAACACAAGGATCGGAACGATGACAGCAGGCACGATCAACAACACAAGCCCGGTCAACTTGGCCGAGGTCAGTAACATCAAGACAAGCCCACCGATAAAGATTAGAAGATTGCGCAGGGCAATTGAAACCGATGATCCGATTACGCTCAATATCAAGGTAGTGTCGGTGGTGATCCTGCTCAGCACCTCGCCTGTCATGATATTTTCGTAGAAACTGGGCGACATGCCGATGACGCGGTTGAACACCGCTTTGCGGATGTCTGCCACCACGCGCTCTCCCAGGCGCGTCACCAGCATATAGCGCACGGCTGTGCCCACGGCCAAAAGGCCGGCGATTCCGATAGCTGCGAGGAAGTAAAGGTCGAGAATCTCGGACTGTTCAGTGTTGAAATTGTCCACCACGCGACGCACGGCCAAAGGCAGGGCCAATGATACAATCGCCGTGGACACCAGCGCCGCAATGGCGGCCAACATTAGCTTCCAATAGGGCTGAACAAAAGGCCAAAGCGCACGTAAAGCGCTAAGCTGTTTGGACTTTTCGCGCTCTGGCGTGCCTGTCTTGGGGGGCACTGGTGTGGTCGTATGGTCGGCCATGCGGTCTCCGGCAACATATGCAGTGCGCACATGCCCGCACCCGAGCGGTCAGGTCAAGTGGACAGGGCAGCGCATGGGAGGGGGTTGGAGCGGGCGGCGGGAATCGAACCCGCGTCATTAGCTTGGAAGGCTAAGGTCTTACCACTACACAACGCCCGCAGCTCCGGGTGTTGAGATATGCCAAGGGCCGGGGCGGGTCAAGCCGCCCCTGTACCCGTTTTGTCAGTGGTCCAGTTTCACCCATGCCGCATTGCGTGCCGAGGATTTGACACAGGCCGATACGAACTGCACGCCTTTCAGTCCATCATGTATCGTCGGATACATTACATCCTCCGGCACCGCCTCGCCCGCCTTGACAGCGGCGATGGCAGTAGCAGCCTCGGTATAGATATTGGCGAACCCTTCCAGATAGCCTTCTGGATGCCCGGGCGGGATGCGTGAGACGCGCCCGGCGGCATCCCCTGCCCCAGCCCCATTGCGTGTGATAAGGCGCTTGGGCTCTCCAAACGGCGTGTGCCACAGGTAGTTCGGATCTTCCTGCGCCCATTCGAGACCACCCTTGTCGCCATAGACCCGAATGCGCAGTGCGTTTTCATTGCCCGGCGCCACTTGGCTACACCACAGCATCCCCTTGGCACCGCCGTTGAATCGCAACATCACGTGGCCGTTGTCATCCACCTGACGACCGGGCACGAACGCTTCCAGATCTGCAGCCAGACTGTCGACCTCCAAACCTGTGACAAAGCAAGCAAGGTTGAATGCGTGGGTGCCGATGTCACCCGTAGACCCGCCAGCACCGGACCGTGCCGGATCGGTGCGCCATTCGGCTTGCTTGAAATCCTGCTCGACGGTCAGCCAGTCCTGCGGATACTCGACCTGCACCACACGGATGGTCCCAATGTCCCCATTCGCCACAATCTGCCGCGCCTGCCGCACCATGGGATAGCCCGTGTAGTTGTGAGTCAGGATGAACAGCGCCTCACTGTCCTCGGCCGCTTTCACCAGCTTCTTGGCATCGGCAAGGGTCGATGTCAGCGGCTTGTCACAGATCACGTGAATACCGCGCTTCAAAAACTCACGCGCCGCTGCATAGTGCACGTGGTTGGGTGTCACGATACTGACCGCGTCAATTCCGTCCTTCCGCCGCGCCTCACGCTGCGCCATCTGTTTGTAGTCGTCATAGATGCGCGGCAGGCCAAGAGCCGCACCGCTGGCCTGAGACTTTTCCGGCGTCGAACTCAGCGCACCGGCCACAAGTTCGAACCGGTCGTCAATCCGACTGGCGATGCGGTGTACCCCGCCAATAAAGGCGTCGTTGCCGCCGCCAACCATACCCAGCTTGATACGGTCTGCCATCAGTCGATCCCCAGCATCTTGCGGTTGGCTGCCTGGTCTGTGCCACCATCGGCAAAGTCGTCAAAAGCACGTTCGGTTACGCGGATAATATGATCGGACACGAACTGGGCACCCTCGCGCGCCCCGTCCTCGGGATGCTTCAGGCAGCATTCCCATTCCACCACAGCCCAACCATCAAAGTCGTTGGCTGCCATCTTGGAAAACACTGCTGCGAAGTCGACCTGCCCGTCACCGAGCGACCGGAATCGACCCGCGCGGTCGACCCAGCTTTGATATCCGGAATACACGCCCTGCCGTCCCGTCGGATTGAACTCGGCATCCTTGACATGGAACATCCGGATACGATCTTTGTAAATGTCTATATTATTAAGGTAATCAAGGCACTGCAGGACATAGTGGCTCGGGTCATAGAGCATGTTGCAACGTGCGTGATTGTCCACACGCTCAAGGAACATCTCGAAGGTCACCCCGTCGTGAAGATCTTCACCCGGGTGGATTTCATAGCAGATATCGACCCCGTTTTCCTCGGCATGATCAAGGATCGGACGCCAACGGGCTGCAAGCTCGTCAAAGGCGGTCTCGACCAGACCTGCCGGGCGCTGAGGCCACGGATAGATATAGGGCCATGCCAACGCGCCCGAGAACGTTGCGTGCGCACCGATGCCCATATTGGCCGAGGCCGAGATCGCCTGTTTCACCTGATCCACGGCCCATGCCTGCCGCGCCTTGGGATTGCCGCGCACAGATTCAGCAGCGAACCCGTCAAACGCTTCGTCATAAGCCGGGTGCACTGCAACCAACTGCCCCTGAAGGTGGGTGGACAGCTCGGTCACCTCAACCCCGTTTTCGGCGGCCTGCCCCTTGAACGTGTCGCAATAATCCTTGCTTTCTGCCGCCGTGGCCAAATCGATCAAACGCCCGTCCCAACTGGGAACTTGCACGCCTTTGTAGCCGCAATCGGCGGCCCACTTGGTGATGGCATCCCAAGAATTAAACGGCGCGTCATCGCCTGCAAACTGCGCCAGAAACAGCGCCGGACCCTTGATAGTTTTCATGGTGTCTCCTCCCATCATGCCGATCAGGGGGTCGGCATGTTTTCCCTCAGATAGATATCGATGCGAATGCGTTCTTGCGTGTGATCAATGGGCTGACGGTCTGCCGTGGCTTTCATCAGCCGTATGGCAGATCGCACAAGGTGACCGGTATCCTGCGATATGATGGCATCGAACACGTCATTGTTCAAAGCGATGCGCGAAGTGGGTGTAAGTTCGTGCGCAATGACGGTCAGACCGGGGTGCGGATTATCGCTCAGGTACTGGATCAGGCCGGGATTGCCAGCAGCTGAGGAATATATCCCGCAAAGATCAGGGTAGGACGCAAAGACGTCTGGCAGCATCTTGCGGATCAGCTCTGGATCATCCCGTCCCTCGATCGAAGCAACAACATCCAACTCCGGGAAATGTTCGGACATGACGGCATCAAAGCCCTTGCGCCGCTCAAGATGATCGCGGGCCAGCCGTGATCCCGTGATGACCAGCACACGCCCGCTTTGTCTGGCAAAGCGCCCCATCAGGTGTGCCGCGGTTCTGCCAGCGGCCACGTTGTCAACGCCGATAAAGTGGTCACGCTCGGAACTGGGCAAATCCGCGACCAGGGCGACGACAACGATCCCGCGGGCGCGGGCGCGCTTGACCGCATCGCGAACCGATGGCGTTTCTGGCCCGAACACCGCCACCCCGTCTGTTCGGCTTGCATCCACATTGTCCAGCATCTGAACGATAGATTGCGGGTCGAAGGGGGGGACCCGCACTGTGTCCAGCGTTGTCCTCTGGTGGCGTAGCTTGATGGCCTGTTCGGTCACGTGATGATCCAGCGCCACCACAAATTCATTGGCCGTATCCGGCAAGATAAACAGCAGGTTATAGACCCGACCGCGCGCCAGATTTGCAGCAGCCGTGTCACGAACGTAACCCAACTCGGCAATGGCCTTGTTGACCTTTTCGATAGTCACGGATCGAACGCCAGGCCGTGCATTCAACACTCGATCAACCGTCGCAAGCGACACGCCCGCCACGCGCGCAATGTCATTGACGGTTGGTTTGATACCGGTCTTGGCGTCCTGCTTGTTCAACCGCGCCTACCCTTTCATGGCTTTGGCCAACCCTTCAAAGACCATCGCTACTGCCTCGGCCCCTGGGTCATTGTGCCCCTTCAAATTCTCCGAGGGCACATACGCCGCACGTCCGGCTTTTGCACGGTGAATATGCGCCGTGCTGTCGGCCCCTTTGCGGGCCGCAGCCGCCGACGCATCTATCCCGTCTGAAAGTGCCTCCAGCGCCGGAGCAAGCGCGTCGATCATCGTCCGATCACCCACCTGCGCCCCGCCCACGTCACTCACGCGCTTCAGGCCTCCGGCCAACGCCTTGTGCACTGGTGCGCCACCAGCACAAGCATCCCCTGCCGCGTTGAAGTAGATGGCGAGGATGACACCAGATGATCCGCCCATCGTCTGGCTCAACTCATTGCCAAGTGCCGGGAAAAGCTGCGTAAGATCAGCAAGTGGCATTGCATCCAGCCGGTCTTTGAGCGCGCGCGCGGCTGTCGCGAGGGTGCTGCCCGTGTCTCCATCACCGGACTTGGCATCTAACTCGTTCAAGGTGCTTTCCGCCGCGATAAGGACGTCAGCGACTTGAGCAATCGTATTCCGGGTCTGCGCGTTGGCAGAGGGGATGGGTTCGATGGGGGTCAACCCATCCGGCAAAGCGGTCACAGGCACATCCACCAGTGCCTGCATTCCCGGCCATGCCGCCATCGGGACGGGTTCAGCCAGCGCGTTCAAATCCTCTTGTGTTGTGGGCAAAACCGATACGGAGAACCCGTGCATATCAAGCGATGTCATCATCAAGGCCGGGCCAATGACATGGCTGGCAATGCCCGCTTGTGCCAGCCTATGGCACAGCACGGACATCTCGAGGGGTGTGGTCGATCCAAGATTATTGACCAATGCAACACATGGACCATCGGGCGCATGGTCGCGCAGTTTGGTCAGGACCAGATCCATCGCCTCTGCCGCGCCCGAAAAGTCGACCTGTTCCACACCCGGTTCACCATGGATTCCAAGGCCCAGCTCTGCCTTGCCGGTGGGAATGCGGTTTTCCTTGGGCGACCCCGGAACCGTGCAGGTGTCGAGGCTGGTGCCGATGGACGCCACATTCTTTATGATCCGACGCGCAGCAGCCGCCACATCCTCAAGCTGTTTGCCCGCTTCGGCCATGGCACCCGCAATCTTGTGGACAAAGAGCGTGCCCGCAACTCCACGCGGTTGCGGTAGATCGGGCAGCGCAATGTCATCATCGACCACCACCATCTCGACCTTGCGCCCCAGCGCGCGGGCGCGCTCTGCCGCGAGGCCGAAATTCAACCGGTCTCCGGTGTAATTCTTGACGATCAATAGGCAGCCCGCCCCTCCAGTCACGGCAAGAATACCAGCCAGCACAGCCTCGACCGAAGGTGAGGCAAACACCTCTCCACAGACCGCGGCGGTCAACATGCCGGGACCCACAAAGCCCGCATGTGCCGGTTCATGGCCCGAGCCGCCGCCAGAGATCAACGCCACCCGATCACGGCTCCAGTCAGACCGGTAAACCACCTTGATATGCGGATACCCGTCGAGCCTTGTCAAAGCCCCGCCCGAGCAGGCCAGCAGCCCGTCAATGGCTTCCTTGACCAAATCCTCTTTCGCATTGACGAATTGTGTCATGTGCTTGTCCTTTCTCAGGTGATCCGCGCGCCTGCGGCGTCAAAGAAGACGGGGTTTTCCGGTGCAATCTGGATCGTTTCGCCCGCGTTCAACGACGTATGTGGATCCGTCAAAGTGATGACATCATGGTCCGCAACTTTCAGGTGCAACCGTGTCTGGTCCCCCAGGTGTTCCACGCGCACAACCTGAGCATCACGGCCCGATCCATGCCGGATGTTTTCAGGTCGCAATCCAACTTGATGCGCGCCCGCAGGCGCGTCCTCTCCCAACAAACCAACAGGAAGGAGGTTGATGCGGGGCTGGCCTAGACGCGCGGCTACATAGGCCGTGCGCGGGTTTTCGTAGATGTCGCGCGGGGTGCCGAACTGCACCAAACGGCCTTCGTCCAGCACGCCCACATAGGTGGCCATGGTCATCGCCTCGATCTGGTCGTGTGTGACATAAAGCAGTGTCGCCGCAAGCTCTGCATGGATACGTTTCAACTCGACCCGCAAGTCGGCGCGCAGCTTGGCATCGAGCGAGCTAAGCGGCTCATCCATCAGATAAACCTGCGGATCGCGCACAAGCGCGCGCCCGATGGACACACGCTGCATTTCGCCCCCCGACAGTTCGGTTGCCTTATTGTCGAGCTTGTGCGGGATGTGCAGCACGTCGGCCACCTCTTGCACCTTACGCGCAATCTCGTCCTCGGGTGTTTTCAGAATGGGCGAGCGCAACGGAAAGGCCAAATTGTCCCGCACGGACATGTGCGGATAGAGCGAGTATTGCTGGAAAACCATCGCCACGTCGCGTTGCGCCGGCGTCAGATCCGTTACAGAGGTGCCGCCAATGTGAATGTCCCCCGTGTCCGGCTTTTCCAGCCCTGCGATCAGGCGCAGGGTCGTGGTCTTACCCGCCCCTGTTGGCCCAAGCAGCACGACAAACGCGCCATCGGGAATGGTCAGGTCCATGTCAATCACGGCCTTTGTCGACTTAAAAGATTTGGAGACGCCGCTCAGTTGCACCTCAGCCATGGGCGAGCACTCCTTCATTGAGTTCCGACCGCAGCGCGCGGCCGGATGCCTTGTCGAACAACGTCACTGTTCGGCCATTGAAGCCAAGGCCGACCGTTTCGCCGACGCTTGCGGGTTGGTCGGACGCGATACGTGCTTTGATCTCACCATTGGGCGTGTCGAGTGTCACGATTTGAGTGGTGCCAAGGTATTCGGTGGCCAGCACTTTGCTGCGGTAATCGCCGTCTGATGACAGGTGGATATGCTCGGGGCGGACGCCAAAAACCAGATCGCCTTCCGCACCCTCGCGCAGTTGAGGGACAGCCATGGGCTGATTGTTCAGCTGTATCTGCGCCTGTCCTTTACCTACTTTTCCATTGAAATTCAGGAAGTTCATGGAGGGCGACCCGATGAAGTCAGCGACAAACATCGTGGCGGGCATGTCGTAGATGTCTTGTGGTTTGCCAAACTGTTCGACCACGGCGTTGTTCATCACCACAATCTTGTCGCCCATCTGCATGGCCTCTAGCTGGTCATGGGTGACATAGACGGTGGTGGCGCCCATGCGGTCGTGCAGGGCGCGCAGTTCTTCGGCCATGTGTTCGCGGAATTCAGCGTCAAGTGCACCCAGTGGTTCGTCCATCATGAAGGCTTTGGGCTCGCGTACGATGGCGCGGCCCAGTGCTACGCGTTGGCGGTCGCCGCCCGACAACCCGCCCACGGGTTTCTTGAGAATGTCCTTGATCCCGAGGATTGTCGCGACCTCGTCAACCTTCGCCCGCACCTGCGCGCGCGGCATGCCCTGGCTGACCAGCGGGTAGCTGAGGTTCTTGTAGACATTCATGTGCGGATAGAGCGCAAACATCTGGAAAACAAAGGCGATGTCGCGCTCCGATGGCGGTCGCTGCCCAATCTCTTCGCCGTCGAGATAAATCTCTCCGCTTGTTGGCAGTTCGAGGCCCGCAATCATGCGCAGGGTCGTGGTCTTGCCGCAGCCTGACGGGCCCAGCAGCATGAAGAACTCTCCGTCTTCGATGGTGAAGGAGCTTTCCCGAACCGCGACGAAATCGCCGAATTCCTTACGGACATTTTTTATAACGATTTCAGCCATCTGAGATCACCTCGCCAATCCGCAAGAGGTTGCCGTCGGGGTCCCACAGCGCGGCTTCCCGCATGCCCCAGGGTTTGTCTTCCACGGGCATGAACTTGGGAAACGCGCCCGCGCGCGGCAGATCCAGCTTGACCAGTTCATCCGAAAACGCATCGACGTCTTTGGGCCGGATGTAGACCCCATGGTCGCAGGTTTCAGGCGCATGATCCGCCTTCGAGAAGAAGTGGAGTTCCACCTTGTCGCGGTTCATCAGAAGGTACCCATCATCCTTGTACCACGTGTCAAAATCGAGTTGAGCGTAGAAGGCTTGGGTCGCGTCGAAGTCACGCGAGGGCAGGATCGGGCAGGCTTGTTCCCACATGTCATTCACCCTCCGGAAAGTGGCTGACGACGATGAACATAACCGTGCCCACCAGCGTTGTGATGAAGGAATAGGTGAAGGCCCAGAGGACGAAGGGCTGCATCAGCATGAATACGCCAAGGGCGATGATGATGGTCGCCAGCGCCTCCCACGGGCCGCGGCGCAGGCGCATGAGGCCTGTGAAGAACCCTCTCATGATGTGCCCTCCGATTGGTTTAAAACGGGGGGGTGACATCCGTACAGCATCCGTACACCCCCTGTGCACCCCACCGGCACCCCCCCGGTGCACCAAGATGTTGTGGTCCGACATAAACGGGTCATTTGCGCACCGCTCCGAATGTGATCCCGCGCAGCAGGTGTTTGCGCAGCAGGATGGTGAAGATCATCACGGGCAGCAGGAAGATCGTGGCCCCCGCTGCGACCGCGGGCCAGTCGAGGCCGCCAACGCCGATGATGGTTGGAATGAAGGGCGGGGCTGTCTGGGCTGTGGCAGATGTCAGCAGCACCGCGAAGGCGTATTCGTTCCAGGCAAAGATCAGGCAGAAGATGGCAGTGGAGGCGATGCCCGTGGCCGCTTGGGGCAGCACCACTTTGTAGAACGCCTGGAACCTTGTGTAGCCGTCGATTAGCGCCGCCTCTTCGTACTCGCGCGGGATTTCGTCGATGAACCCTTTGAGCAGCCAGACAGCGAGCGAGATGTTCACGGCCGTGTAGAGCAGGATCATGCCCAGATGCGTGTCGCTGAGGCCGAGGTTGCGGTACATCAGGAAGATCGGGATCGCGACGGCGATGGGCGGCATCATCCTGGTACTGAGGATGAAGAATAGAAGGTCGTCTGCCAGCGGGATCTTGAACCGGCTGAAGGCGTAGGCCGCGAGTGTGCCGAGGAAGATGCTGAGGAAGGTCGAACCGAAGCCGATAATGACCGAGTTCAGGAACCGTTCGCCGAATTTCGAGGGGCCGACAATGACCATGTCGTATTCGCGCACGATCTCGTCCGCCCAGTTTTGCGGCGGGTTGGCCTCAAGGAAGTCCTGCGTCTGCCGCGTGCGGGTGGTGAACAGGTTCACATAGCCTTCGAGCGTGGGTTCGAACACGACCTTGGGCGGGTAGCTGATGGCATCGGATGGCGATTTGAACCCGGTGAGCATGATCCAGGCCAGCGGGATCATCGTGATCAGCGCGTAGAGGATGACCAGCGATCCGGCGAACCATTTGGACCGCGTGCTGGGTTCGGTGACGGAATAGGCGCTCATTTGAGTGCTCCGGTTGGCATCAGCGGGATAAGAAAATTCTGCGAATTTTCTTGGACGGCGAAGGATGTGATCATGCTCAGCGCTCCTTCACCTTGTTGAGGGCTTTGACGTAGATGCTGGCGAGGCCGAACACCGTGACGAAGAGGATGATGGCGTAGGCGGAGGCATAGCCTGTGCGCCACTTCTCGAACGCTTCGCGTTTGAGATTGATCGAGGTGAGTTCGGTTGTCGAACCTGGGCCGCCGCCGGTGAGTTGCACCACCAGATCGAACATCTTGAAGTTCTCGATGCCCCGGAACAGGACGGCCAACATCAGGAAGGGCAGCACCATGGGGATGGTGATCGTGAAGAACTGACGGAGTTTACTGGCGCGGTCGACCTCGGCCGCTTCGTATATGTAGTCGGGGATTGACCTTAGCCCGGCGAGGCAAATCAGCATCACGAAGGGCGTCCACATCCACGTATCGACGATGACGATAGACCATGGGGCCAGTTGGACCGAGCCGAGCATTTCGAAGCTTGACGGTTCCTTGCCCGTGAAGAAGGCGATGATGTAATTGAAGAGCCCGATTTGCGGCTGGTAGAGGAATTTCCAGAAGTTCCCGACCACCGCAGGCGACAGCATCATGGGCAGCACGATGATCGTGGTCCAAAGGTCATTGCCCTTGAACTTCTTGTTGATCAGCCACGCCAGCGTGAACCCGATCAGCACCTGCAGCGCGATCGTCCAGAACAGGAAATGCGCGGTGGCCTGCATGTTCAGCCAGATGTCGCTGTCGGTCAGGATCCGCTCGTAGTTGCGCAGGCCGATGAATTCCGGTTCGCGGTTCAGGCGGTTGGCCTTGTAGTTGGTAAAGCTGAGCTGGATCGTCCAGATCAAAGGAAAGATGTTGATTGCCAACAGCAGGAAGATCGTGGGGGCGACAAAGATCCACGCGATGGCGCGGTCGCTCAGGCCCTTGATCTTGCGCGCCACTTTCTGGGGTGTGGCCTTGGCCGCGCGATTGGCGATGGTGTCTGTCATCTGGCAAACCTGTCCTGTGGGGTGGGCCCGTGGGCCCACCCGTGGAAGTGTCAAAGACTACGGGAAGAGAGAGGGTGGGCTGTGTCGCCCACCCGGGGTTGGCTTAAAGTTTGCCTTCGTCTTCGAACACTTCGGTCCAATCCTCGATCAGCTTGTCGAGGGCTTCTTGCGCCGTGCCCTGATCGGCAACAACGTAGTCGTGGACGCGCTTCTGCATAGCCAGCAGCAGTTCGGCATAGGCCGGCTCTTGCCAGAAATCCTGTACCGCGCCCATCGCTTCGAGGAAGTCACCAGCAAAGGGTGCGCTGTCCTTGAAGCCCGGGTCGTTCAAGACCGAGTTATGGGCTGAGTAGCCGCCCAGCTCCCACCACTTGGCCTGCACATCGGGGTTGGCGAACCACTTGATGTATTCAAGCGCTGCGTCCTGTTTGTCCGAGTAGGCCACGACCGAGATGCCCTGCCCGCCCAATGTCGAACCGGCTTGGTTCTGGGGTGGGTTTACGAAGAAGTCGATCTTGTCCCCGCCGGTGTTCGGGTCAGCGTAGAGGCCGGGGAAGAACGCAAACCAGTTCATCGCCATGGCGACCTGACCGGATTTGAACGCGTCGAGCGATTCACCCATGTAGGAGTTGGTGTAGCCCGGCGGCGTCGCGGTTTCGTAGAATTCTTTGTAGAATTCCAGCGCCTCAACGGCTTCGGGAGAGTTCACCGCCCCTTCCATATCGTAGGAGCCGGGGGTGTTTTCATATTTGAAACCCCATGGATAGAGCGCAGAGGTCACACCCATGGTGATCCCTTCGGACCCGCGTTCGGTGAAGATGGAGGCACCGTAGACGGTCTTGCCATCAATCTCGCGGCCCTGGAAGAACTGGGCGATTTCCAGCATTTCCTTTTGGCTTTGCGGCTCACCCAGATCGCGACCTGTCGCCTCTTTGAAGGCGGCCTGGATTTCTGGGTCAGCAAACCAGTCCTTGCGATAGAACCAGCCGTTGGCGTCGCCCATGGCAGGCAGCGCGTAGTAGTTCGGCGTGCCCTTGGGCCATGTGGAATAGGCGTATACGGTCGCAGGCGCGAAGTCGTCCATGCTGATGCTTTCGGCATCGAAGAAGTCGTTCAGCTTGACGTAGTGGCCGTTCTCAGCCCCGCCGCCGATCCACTGACTGTCGCCGATCAGCAGGTCGCAAAGCTTGCCGCCCGAGTTCAGTTCGTTCAACATCCGGTCGGCAAAATTGGGCCACGGGATGAATTCGAAATTCATGCTGTGGCCGGATTGGGCCTCGAATTCCTTGCTCAGTTCTACCAATGCGTTGGCTGGATCCCAGGCGGCCCAGCACAGTGTCAAATCCTCTGCCATGGCCATGGTTGGCACGCTGACAGACGTCATTAGGGCCGCACCCACGGCGGCTGAAGTCATTTTTTTCATATGATCCTCCCTATGGGTCATCGTTGAGCGTTGACCCTGCGGAAACGCTATTTGAGGAACGTACATCATGTCAATAAATTTTTGAGGTGCGTTCA
The DNA here is from genome assembly GCF_947496075.1 of uncultured Tateyamaria sp. Classification (GTDB taxonomy): domain Bacteria; phylum Pseudomonadota; class Alphaproteobacteria; order Rhodobacterales; family Rhodobacteraceae; genus Tateyamaria. The sequence continues at coordinate 350,688 of NZ_CANMBJ010000002.1, read as the reverse complement.
TCATTTGAAGTCGTTGACGATATTAAGTATTTGATTTTAAGATAAATATACCATCAGAACTGGTGCTTACTCCCTCATACGTCCACGGCTTACTTTCAGAATGCGCAGATGGGCGAGTCGCCGCAGTACTCGAAGTGCATACTTGTACAATCAGGAACGGGGGGATGTTTGACCAGTCCGTATCACGAGGTTCTATCCAACTTTGGAGCGCCTTCCTCGTGTTGGTAGAGCAAGAAAGCCCGTTGATATTATTAATTGGGCCAATTCGAAAAACGGATACGTGGCGTCGATCAAGGCTACTCAGGTAAACTTTCGAAACAGCTTGGTCTGATCGAACATGTCTTCCAGGTTTTCAACGCGTTCTTTTGTGGCTTCCCAATTCAGCGACTGTATGGCCGAGATCATGGTTTCCACCAGCAACATGATGGTCGTGGCCGAATCCCATGCCGACGGAACAACAATCCTGTTGCTCAAACATATGTGCGCCAGTTGATGCACCGGCGAGCGCCATTGATCTGTCAGGAGGACAATCTTCGCACCGCGTTTGTCCGCCATTTCGGCAAGCTTGAGCGTGTTGTTTTCGTAGCGACGCACATCGAAAACAACAATGACATCTCCCTCTTGCACGTTGAGCAAATAGTGCGGCCACGTATTCGACGTTGTTTGTACATGTGTCAGATTTGGGCGGATGACCTGCATGTGCATGAACAGGTATTCGGCCAGCGTGTGTGTGATGCGCCCCCCGACAATGTAAAGATGCCGGGTCTCGTCGCCAATCAAACGGCACGCTTGATCAAACGCGTCTGGATCAATCTGGCTCAAGGTCAGGCGGATATTCTCGATCACGGCGTCGGTAAATCGGTTGAGAATATGCTCCGAAGGTGCGGCCTCTGCCCACGTCTCGTGCTTTGCGATCGGGGTTTTTACCTTCGCCTTCAGCTCTTCGCGTAGCGCCGCCTGAAACTCGGGATACCCCTTGTATCCAAGCTTTTGCACCATGCGCGCAACGGTTGGAACAGACACGCCCGCGTTCTGTGCCAGCGCTGTCAGGGTACCAAGGCCCGATGCCGGATAGTTTTGCAAGACGGACAGCGCCAACTGCCGTTCGGCACGGGTCAGGTCATCAAGCTTGCTCTGGATCAGATCCGAGATTGTTTGGGTCGCCTCCCCCATGTGCCCTCCTATTGTTCAATAATTTATCAGGTCATCTCTGCTTGTGATAAATTTTTCACAACTGTGTTGACAGATGCGCCTTTTGGCAACCAGTTTGTTCGCAGGGGACCGAATGGCACACAGCAACCAGACCGAAAATGTGGTTCAGATCACGCGGGGCGATGCGGCCTCGTCGGTCGTATTGGTTTGCGAACATGCCAATCACCATATCCCGGCTAAGTTTGATGATCTGGGCCTGCCCGAACCCGCAAGACGCAGCCATGTCGCTTGGGATCCTGGCGCACGAGGCGTTGCATTGGGCATGTCGCAGTATCTAGAGGCTGCACTGGTCGAGGCGAAGGTCTCTAGACTGGTTTATGACTGCAACCGCCCGCCAGAAGCCAACGATGCCATGCCAGCAAGGAGCGAGGCTTTTGCCATTCCCGGCAATGAAGGTCTAACGACGCAGGATCGCGCCCAGCGCGCGCAATCCTATTACTATCCGTTCCACCGCGCGTTGGCAGAACAGATACAGGCGCGCACGTCCCCCATCATCATCACGATCCATAGTTTCACACCGGTCTACAACGGCTCCGCCCGCGATGTTGAAGTTGGAATCCTGCACGATGCAGACGCGCGACTGGCGGACGCCTTCCTGACAACGGCGCCGAACCACACAGACTTGCAGGTTCAGCGAAACGCGCCCTATGGCCCCGAGCATGGTGTCACCCACACGCTCAAGACACACGCAGTGCCACATGGTCATTTGAATGTAATGATCGAGATCCGCAACGATCTGATCTCAAGTGAAGCTGCGCAGCTTGGCATGGCAAAAACACTGAGCAGCTGGACGGTCAACGCCCTTGCCACGCTTGGTGTCAGCTTGGAGCAAACATCATGCAAGGCTTGATGCGCAGCTACATCAAGGGCGTGGACGCGGTGAATTATCGCATTGGCCGCGTGGCCATGTACGGCATCTTTGCCCTGATGGGTATTTTGCTGTGGTCATCCATCAGCAAGACGTTTTTCCTACCGTCGCTGTGGACGCTGGAAATGGCACAGTTCGTCATGGTCGGCTACTATATCCTGGGCGGGCCGTACTCGCTGCAACTCGGCTCGAATGTCAGGATGGACCTGCTCTACGGCAGCTGGTCGGTTCGGCGCAAAGCGTGGTTCGACGCCATCACCGTCCTGCTGCTGATCTTCTATCTTTGTGTCCTACTCTATGGTGCTGTCAGCTCCACCGCCTATTCGTTGGGATACTGGAAAGATGCGCCGTTCTCCTACCTGCTTGGCGTTTTAATCGGCACCGAGGAGGTTGGGCGGCTTGAACAATCCTCCTCGGCCTGGCGTCCCTACATGTGGCCCATTAAGGCCGTTATGATTGTCGGCTTTCTGCTGATGATCCTGCAGTGCCTGTCAGAATTCTTCAAAGACATCCTGCGTCTCAAAGGGGCCGAGATCTGATGCCCTACGAGATGATCGCCACGCTCATGTTCTCGTCCATGATGCTCATGCTGCTGACGGGGCAGCGTGTCTTTGGTGCCATCGGGTTCATCGCGGTTGTAGCAGCCCTGCTGCTGTGGGGCGACCGCGGGGGGTATGACATCGGCTTTGCCGCTGCCATGAAATTGATGAAGTGGTACCCGCTTCTGACGCTGCCGATGTTCATCTTCATGGGGTATGTGCTGAGCGAGTCCAAGATCGCGGACGACCTCTACCGCATGTTCCATGTCTGGATGGGCGGTTTGCGCGGCGGGTTGGCCATCGGCACCATCGGGTTGATGGTGTTGATCTCGGCCATGAACGGTTTGAGCGTTGCCGGCATGGCAATCGGTGCAACCATCGCCCTGCCCGAGCTTCTGAAACGCGGCTACGACAAGCGGATGGTGACAGGGGTGATTCAGGCTGGGTCATCCCTCGGCATTCTTGTGCCGCCTTCGGTGGTGCTGGTTCTTTATGCGATGATTGCGCGGCAACCGGTCGGACAGCTCTGGCTGGCGGGCATCGTACCGGGGTTGATGATGGCCGCGATGTTCATCGCATACATTGCGATCCGTTGCCGTTTGAACCCTGCCCTTGGTCCGGTTCTGAGTGACGCGGATCGTGCAATGCCCCGCGCCGAAAAGCTGAGGCTGTTGCGCGCCGGGCTGCTGCCGTTGATCATCTTTGCCGTGATGATGGTACCCTTTGTCAACGGATGGACATCGCTGGTCGAAAGCTCGGCCATCGGCGCTCTGGCCGCCTTTGCGGCAGCAGTCCTCAAGGGGCGCATGACGCGAGAAGTCTTTGAAAACTCGGTCCGCAACACGTTGGGCATCACCTGCATGTTCATGTGGATCATCCTTGCCGCACTGGCGTTTGGCGCGGTCTTTGACGGTCTGGGTGCGGTCAAGGCCATCGAAAGCCTGTTCACCGAGCGGCTGAACCTGAACCCCTGGATGATCCTGATCCTCATGCAGCTCAGCTTTATCCTGATGGGTACATTCCTGGATGATACGGCGATGCTTGTGATTGTTGCACCGCTCTATGTCCCGTTGGTCGGCGCGCTTGGGTTCGACCTGATCTGGTACGGCATCCTCTACACGATCACGACCCAGATCGCGTACATGACACCGCCCTTCGGCTATAACCTTTTCCTCATGCGCGCGATGGCCCCGCCCGAGATTTCCCTGCGCGACATCTACGCCTCGATTACCCCATTTGTGCTTGTGATGGCCCTCGCGCTCGCGCTGGTCATGAGCTTCCCAGAGCTCGCCACATGGCTTCCAAATTACGTTTACGGAAAATGAATTCATAAGCCGGGCCAACCGGCACCAACCAACTAGGAGTAGAACTATGACAACAAGACGTAAATTTATCCAAGGGGCTGCCATCGCAGCACCGGCGGCGACATTGGCGGCCCCAGCGCTGGCGCAAAGCACAATCAAGTGGCGGATGCAGACCTATGCCGGCGCCGCCCTCGCGGCCGAGGTGATCGACCCGGCGATCAAGATGTTCAACGACATCGCGGGCGACCGCATGCAGATCGAGTTGTTCTATGCCGACCAGCTGGTGCCCACGGGCGAGCTGTTCCAGGCCATGCAACGCGGCACCATTGATGCGGTGCAGTCTGACGATGACTCGATGGCCTCGCCCACCGAAGTCACGGTGTTCGGAGGCTACTTCCCCTTTGGCTCGCGCTATTCGCTTGACGTACCGGTGCTGTTCAACCGCTACGGGCTGAACGACATCTGGGCCGAGGAATACGCCGCCGTTGGTGTCAAACACGTCAGCGCAGGCGCGTGGGATCCCTGCCACTTTGCCACCAAGGACCCGATCCGCAGCCTTGAGGACCTGAAGGGCAAACGTATCTTCACGTTCCCAACCGCTGGGCGCTTCCTCAGCCAGTTTGGTGTCGTGCCCGTGAACCTGCCATGGGAAGACATCGAGGTTGCCGTGCAGACCGGCGAGCTGGATGGCATCGCATGGTCGGGCATCACCGAAGACTACACCGTGGGCTGGGCAGACGTGACCAACTACTTCCTGACCAACAACATCTCCGGTGCATGGATCGGTCACTTCTTTGCCAATATGGACCGCTGGAACGAACTGCCGGAAGATCTGCAGAAACTGTTCCAGGTGTGCTGTGAACAGTCCCACTACTACCGCCAGCACTGGTACTGGGGGGGTGAAGCCGATCTGCGCGTGAACGGCACCAAAATGGAGCTAACCACGATCCCGGACGAAGAATGGGCGCAGGTCGAGAATGCAGCGCAGGACTTCTGGGAGGAGATCGCCGCCGAAAGCGAAACGAAGCGCAAGGTGGTCGACATCTTCAAGAAGTACAACGCCGACATGGTCAAAGCCGGACGGCCATACCGCTACGGATAAACAGATCGCACGGGGGCGGTCCGACACCGCCCCCTTCACCATTACGAAAGAGACGCGCATGCCGGGATTGTTGAGTTTTGATGACCTCAAGTCGAAAGTCAAAGACGGGTCCATCGACACCGTTCTGACCTGCTTTCCGGACATGCAGGGCCGCCTGATGGGCAAACGGTTCCACGCGGTGAACTTCGTGGAAACGTCATTCAAGGAAACCCACTGCTGCAACTACTTGCTGGCCACAGACCTCGAAATGGCCACGCCCGACGGTTACGCCGCATCCAGCTGGGAAGGCGGGTATGGCGATTATGTCATGGCGCCGGACCTTACCACCCTGCGCGTCGTTCCGTGGCTGGAAGGCACCGCTATGGTTCTGTGTGACATTCTTGATCACCACACCCACGCGCCGGTTCCCCACGCGCCGCGTCAGGTCCTGAAACGTCAGATCGAGCGGCTGAAAGCCCTTGGCTATAACGCGATGATGGCGACCGAACTGGAGTTTTTCCTGTTCGAACAGAGTTTCGATGACATCCGCAAGGACGGCTTCCGAGATCTGACCCCGATCAGCGGCTACAACGAAGATTACAACATCCTTCAAACCACCAAGGAAGAGGGCGTCATGCGCCCCATCCGCAACAATCTATTCGCCGCCGGACTGCCCATCGAGAACTCGAAGGGAGAGGCGGAGGCCGGTCAGGAAGAGCTGAACATCCGCTATGCGGACGCACTTGACTGCGCCGATCACCACACGATTGCCAAGAATGCGATCAAGGAAATCGCGTGGCAAAAGGGACATGCGGCGACCTTCCTGCCCAAATGGGACCACACCAAGGTGGGCAGCTCCTCTCATGTGCATCAGTCACTGTGGAAGGATGGCGAACCTGCATTCTATGACGCGGACGCCGACTTGGGAAAATCCACGCTAATGGATCACTACATGGCGGGACTGATCACCTATGCACCCGACTACACGTTTTTCATGGCGCCCTACATCAACAGCTACAAACGCTTTGCCAAAGGTACGTTCGCACCGACCAAGACCGTCTGGTCCGTAGACAACCGCACCGCCGGGTTCCGTCTGTGCGGGGACGGCACCAAGGGCGTGCGCGTGGAATGCCGCATCGGCGGCAGCGATTTGAACCCTTATCTTGCACAAGCGGCCATGCTTGCGGCGGGCGTCAAGGGCATCAAAGACAAGATGACCTTGGCACCGCCAACCACCGGTGATGTGTACGACGCGGATGGCGCACAGGACATCCCGCAAACGTTGCGCGCTGCGACCGAAACACTGCGCAACTCGGCCTTTCTCAAGGAGGCGTTTGGCGAAGATGTCGTCGCGCACTACACCCGGTGTGCCGAGTGGGAACAGGAAGAATACGACCGCGTGGTGACCGATTGGGAAATCGCCCGTGGCTTTGAAAGGGCCTGACGCATGATCCGTTGCATTTCGCCGATTGATGGCGCGGTCTATGCCGAGCGCCCTACCCTCTCCGCTGATGGCGCGCACGCCGCCATGGCGCGTGCCAAGGCGGCGCAAGCGGACTGGGTGGCGCGACCGTTGGAAGATCGCATTGCCCTTGTGCAAGCCGGGGTCGCGAATGTGGGCAAGATGAACGATCAGATCGTACCCGAACTGGCCCATCAGATGGGCCGCCCGATCCGCTACGGCGGCGAGTTTGGCGGCTTTGATGAGCGCGCCAGTTACATGGCCAATATCGCGAAGGACGCGCTCGCAGATATCGAGGTTGAGGACAGCAACAGCTTCCGCCGTGTCATCAAGCGGGTGCCGCATGGGGTGGTTCTGGTTGTTGCCCCCTGGAACTACCCTTACATGACCGCGATCAACACAGTTGCACCAGCGTTGATTGCGGGCAACACGGTGATGTTGAAACATGCCAGCCAGACGCCCTTGGTCGGCGAACGCATGGCACAGGCCTTCCATGCTGCGGGCATTCCCGAGGACGTGTTCCAAAACATCTTTCTCGACCATCAAACGACATCCGACCTGATCGCGGCACGATCCTTCGGCTTCGTGAACTTCACTGGCTCGGTCAGCGGCGGGCAAGCGATCGAACGGGCGGCGGCAGGCACATTCACCGGCATCGGTCTGGAATTAGGTGGTAAGGACCCCGGCTATGTCTGTGACGATGCGGATCTGGATGCAGCTGCGGACACGCTTATCGACGGTGCCATGTTCAACTCTGGCCAGTGCTGTTGCGGGATTGAACGCATCTATGTGGCTGAACAACATTTCGACGCCTTTGTTGAAAAGGCTGTCACGATTGTGCGTGGTTACAAGCTGGGCAATCCGCTTGACCCGGACACCACGCTGGGTCCGATGGCGCACAAACGCTTTGCGGACGAAGTGCGCGCCCAGACCACCGAAGCGATTGCCGATGGCGCAACGGCCCATATCGAACCCTTTCCAGAGGATGATGGCGGCGCCTACCTCACACCGCAGATTCTGACCAACGTGACCCATGACATGCGCGTCATGCGCGACGAAAGCTTTGGCCCGGTAGTCGGCATCATGCCGGTCAGGGACGATGCCGAGGCGATCAAACTGATGAATGACAGCAATTTCGGTCTGACTGCATCCATCTGGACCCGCGAAACCGCGCGCGCCGAAGCCATCGCAGACCAGATTGAAACCGGAACCGTCTTCATGAACCGGGCGGACTACCTTGACCCCGGACTGTGCTGGACCGGCTGCAAAGATACCGGACGCGGAGGGGGATTGTCGGTCATCGGCTACCACAACCTCACACGTCCAAAATCCTTCCACCTGAAAAAGGCCTGAACGCCATGGCTCTGACTGCAAACTGGTCCTATCCCACCGCAATACGTTTCGGCGCGGGGCGCATTTCGGAAATCGCTGAGGCGTGTTCCGCCGCGAATATCCACAAACCGCTGCTCATCACGGATCGCGGCCTTGCGGACATGGAAATCACGACCAGAACGTTGGATCTGCTTGAGGCCGCAGGTCTGGGCCGGGCGATCTTTGCAGATGTCGATCCGAACCCCAATGAAAAGAACGCAGCCGCCGGGGTGAAGGCCTTCAAGGATGGCGGGCACGACGGCGTTGTCGCTTTTGGTGGCGGCTCTGGCCTTGATCTGGGCAAGCTCGTCGCCTTCCTGGCAGGTCAAACCAGACCACTATGGGATTTTGAGGATATCGGTGACTGGTGGACCCGTGCCGATGCAGATGCGATTGCCCCGATCGTGGCGGTTCCCACCACCGCAGGCACCGGGTCAGAGGTTGGTCGTGCTTCCGTCATCACCAATTCCGAAACCGAAGAGAAGAAGATCATCTTCCACCCGAAATTCCTCCCGACCGTGGTGATTTGCGACCCTGAACTGACGGTTGGAATGCCCAAGTTCATCACGGCGGGCACCGGTCTGGATGCCTTTGCCCATTGCGTCGAAGCGTTCTGCTCACCTCACTACCATCCGATGTCACAGGGTATGGCGCTGGAAGGTATGCGTCTGGTCAAAGACTACCTGCCGCGCGCCTATGCAGATGGCACTGATCTTGAGGCGCGTGCCCACATGATGTCAGCGGCGGCCATGGGGGCGACGGCGTTCCAGAAGGGTTTGGGGGCCATTCACGCTCTCTCTCACCCGATTGGCGCCATGTACCACACGCATCACGGCACCACCAATGCCGTGTGCATGCCCGCCGTCTTGCAATTCAACAAGCCCGCAATCTCTGGCGTCATCGAACAGGCCGCGAACTACCTGAACATTGAGGGCCGCTTCGACGGCTTCTGCACCTTTGTCGATGAGTTCAATGCATCGCTTGGAATTCCCAAAACCCTCACCGAAATGGGGATCAACAGCATTGATATTGATCGAGTCGTCGCCGGGGCGCTGAGCGACCCCAGTACCGGTGGAAATCCGGTCGAGATGACAGCTGACAACACACGACGGCTGTTGTTGGCTTGTATATAGGCAATGCGAAAAGCGTTGTTGAAATCCCCGTCTGACGGCCGGACGCGAAGCTCAGGGCTCATGGCCAAAAGATGACGAGTGCAGCGAGAAGATTTGTGGAAACGAAGACCTTTGGACAGCGGTCATAACGGGTTGCCCAACGCAGCCAATCCTTGAGTTTTCCGAACATGATCTCGACCCGAGAGCGTCATTTGCAACTGGGTTTGTAGTATATCACCGTCTTTTTGCGCCGTTTCCCCGGGATGCAGAGACGTATGCCCTTGTCGCCCCACAGCTTCCGACGCAAGCGGATCAGATGCATACGACCAAAACCGTCACGCTCAGTTCAAATGAAATTCTCTTTGCCACTCGCAGCATTTGCCCATTTGCGCTCTCTTTCCCTTTTGCCGCCTCGAGCACCACTCGACCGTCTGAGGCATGTTCCTGACAAGTCCTGACGCGATGCAAGGATAGGCTCTGACCGAAAACAAGGCAGAAGGTCAGTATGCATATCATTCTCGGTGGAACCGGAAGGGTCGGCTCGGCGACGGCACGCGCTTTGTTGGACGCAGATCAAAAAGTCACGATTGTCTCGCGCGATAGGGATCATGGCGCCGCATTGAAGCAGGCCGGCGCGCAGATCGCCGAGGTCAACATTCGCAATGTCGATGCTTTGCGAGACGTTTTTCGAACCGGCACGCGTGCTTTTCTGCTCAACCCGCCAGCGGAACCTTCGGGCGATACCGATGAAGAAGAACGCGAGAACATGGCCGCCATCATTTCGGCACTCGAGGGCTCAGAGCTTGAAAAAGTCGTGGCGCAATCAACTTACGGGGCTTTTGAAGGCGAGCGCTGCGGCGATCTCACCGTCCTTCACGCGTTTGAGAATGCGTTGCGGGAGCAGCCGATCCCAGCCGCAATCAACAGGGGGGGATACTATATGAGTAACTGGGCCGGGATGGTCGAGCCCGTGAGAGAGTCCGGCGCGTTGCTCAGTTTTTTCCCAGCCAATCTTTCCATCCCCATGGTTGCGCCTCGCGATCTGGGAAAGGCCGCCGCGCGGCGCCTCTTGTCGGGAACCGAAGACGTGGGCATCAAGCATATCGAAGGACCGGAGCGATATACGGCGAACGAAGTCGCCGCCGCGCTTGCAAAAGTAATAGGCCGTGATGTTCAGGTTCAGGAAATTCCGCGCGAGGCTCTGGAAGAGACATTCCGCAGCTTCGGGTTTTCGGAAGAGGCGGCGGCTTCTTATGCCTGCATGACTCGCCGGATGATCGATGGAAAGACGAATACGGCAGATAAGCCGGTTCGCGGTAAGACCAAGCTTCAGAACTATATGGCTTCGATATTGGGCTAAAGAGCCGCCACTCGTTGCGACTTGACCAATGGGTGTCATGTACTGAAACTGGACTGCGGCGGCACAGCAGCATCATAGCGCTGGAGTGGTGGACCGGCGGGTCAATCATAGCAATATTTTGCCGACCGCCATTCACGCTCTGCGCCCTGCTCAAGATGCAAGTGGTCGATATCATGGCATCGAGCCTGGCTAAGGAACGGACATCCATCTTGACCATGCCTCACCACCCGCCCTTAGGGCTGTCATGCGGGCGAATACGGGGGCATGACGTCGGACGGAGTCGCGCTGCCGAGACGGGCCGCCCCGAAATCAAGTCATTTGCGCACGGTGTTTTTAATAATCGGGGTCTGTCCATGAACCGCAACCGGTGCACCCAAACGAATATCCGGTTGCCAATTTCAAGCCACTCGGGAATCCTAATCGGTACTGTTTCTGGGAGGATACAATGTTTCACAGAGCCATAATCGCTGCCGCCGGCCTGTCTTTGCTGGGCACTGCCGCCATCGCACAAGAGAAGATGCGGGTTTCGTTACAACTTCCACTCAGCAGCCACCTCGGTGAAAACCTCATCCTTTTTGAAAAGGAGGTGGAGGAACGCACAGGCGGTGCGATCGACGTAGAAATCTATGACAGCGCCACGCTTTACAAGGACAAGGAAGTGCCTGCTGCTGTTGGCTCTGGCGCGATCGAGGCCGGCGTCGCGTCGCTGACCCGCTATGTGGGCGATGCGCCGGTGGTCGATGTGTTCTACATGCCATTCCTGTTCAACACAGAGGAAAAGGTGCGCGCCGCGGTTGCCGAAGGCTCGCCTGTGCGGAACATCCTGGAAACGGAAATCGCCAAGACCGGGGGCTCTGTCCTTTATTGGCAAGCATATGGCGGGGCGATCTTGCTGTCGCAGGATGAACCGATCCGCACGCCTGCCGACATGCAGGGCAAAAAGGCCCGTGTATTTGGCAAAACACTGGGTGATTTTGTGACGGCTGCTGGCGGTGCGCCGACACTGATTTCCGGCTCCGAGCAATACCTTGCCTATCAGCGTGGCACGGTTGATGTCGGTATGACCGGGGTTTCCGGCGTGAAATCCCGCAAACTTTGGGAGGTGATGGACACCATCACCAAGACCAACCACGCCAACATCGAATTCGTCGTTGTGGTCAACAATGACTGGTGGGCCGGTCTTGATGCGGAAACGCAAGGTCATATCCGCGATGCGGCCAACGTGGCGCAAAGCGATGTGCGTGACCGTATGAGCCAGATCGAGGCGGATGCCTACGCGGCTGCAGAAGAGAACGGCATGAATATCGTGGAGCTTACCGACGAGGAACTCACGGCATGGCAGGCAGTTTCCCAGCCGGTGATCGACGGCTATCTGGCCGCCACGGGTGAGGCCGGGCAGCAGGTGCTGGACGCGCTTGGTGTGAATTCGGGATCCTGATCCAGATGACACAGCACAATGTTACAGGCGACCTTTGGGCCGCCTGTTTGTCCGCGACATGAAAGTCATAACATCGCTGTCACAGGGGGCCTGTGCCCTCGGGGCGGTCATGCTGGCGGCCACCGGCGTCATGCTGACCTACGAGGTCATCGCACGTTATTTCTTCATCCGCCCTACGATCTGGGCCGCGGAGTTGAGCCAGCTATGCCTGATCTGGGGCTGCTTGCTGGCCATGGCACATTTGCTGACCTTGCGGCGGCACATCACCGTGAATGCGATCACGACCCTCCTGCCACCCATGGCGCAAAAGGTTTGCGCGTCTGTTGCGCTGGTGATCGTCGTCGTCTTTTCTATGATTGTCGCCTTCTGGGGCTTCGACATCTTTCTTGAGAGTTTCGTTCGCGGTCGCACAACCGGCTCGCTTCTGAACCTGCCTGTGTGGATCGCGGAGGCATCTGTTCCAATCGGGTTCGGGCTTCTGGCGCTGCAGGGCGTCGTGGAACTGATCAAGTTGCGCGGCTCCGATACCGCGCATCTCGGAGCGACGCACGAATGACCATCCTTCTGATCCTCGCCTGCCTGTTTGCTTTGCTGCTTCTGGGTGTGCCGGTGGCCTTTGCACTGGGTGGCATGGGGCTGGGCATGTTGCTGTTGGGCGGCTTTTCCCCGCTGATGGCACCGCAATCCATCCTGTCCACACTGGACGGTTTCATCCTGTTGGCCGTGCCCCTTTTCCTTTTGATGTCGAACCTGCTGTTGAAAGGCGGCGTCGGGCGCGATCTCTTTGCTGCCGTTCAAGCCTGGGTCGGGCACTGGCCCGGTGGCCTCGCTGTGGCCACGATCATCAGTTGCGGGCTGTTTGCCGCGATTTCAGGGTCTTCGGTGGCCACAGCCGCCACCATCGGTACGGTGGCGATCCCGGAAATGATCAACCGTGGCTATGAAAAGCGCTTCGTCTACGGGTTGCTGGCCGCAGGCGGCACGCTGGGCATTCTGATCCCGCCCTCGATTCCGATGATCGTTTACGGTTTCGTAACCGAACAATCCGTTCTTGCGCTGTTTCTCGCGGGCATCGGGCCGGGGCTTGTGCTGGTTATGCTTTTCATCGTGTTTGCGATGCTGCACGCGAAGCTGTCAGGCAACTTTGAAAATGTCCCCAAGGCCAGCATGTCCGAGCGGATAGAAGCCTCAAAACGTGCTTTGCCCTCGGTGTCCTTGGCTGCATTGGTGATCATCGGGCTATACTCCGGCGCCTTCACCCCGACAGAGGCTGCGGCGGTCGGATCGGCGGCGGCCTTGTGTATCGTGGCCTTCTGGCTGCGCACGCTGACCTGGGCGACACTGTGGGAAGCCGTGCGCGAATCCGCCATTACCACGGCGGCAATCCTGCTGATCGTGGCGGGCGCCAAGGTCTTTGGCAAAGCCATCGCGCTATACCGCATACCCCAGGATATCTCGGCCTTCCTGACGCAAACCATCGACGGGCCAATCATGTTCATCCTCGTGGTGTCCATAGTGCTTCTGCTGATGGGACTGGTGTTCGAGGCGCTCTCAATGATCCTCATCATGACACCGGTTCTGTTGCCTGCGGCCCTCGGTATGGGCTTCGATCCGATCTGGTTCGGAATCTACATGGTCATTATGGTGGAATGCGCGCTTATTACACCGCCCGTGGGTTTGAACCTCTATGTCATTCAATCGGTGGCCCGAACCAGCCTTTCGAATGTCGCGCGGGGCGTCTGGCCATTTCTGGCTTTGATGCTTTTCACGGTTGTGTTGCTGTATGTCCTGCCGGACCTCGCCCTCTACATCCCCTTCAAATGGTAACCAGCCCGATGACCCCAACCGAAACCCTGCGCCACCTGCTTAAGCAGGATACGTGCCACATCATGCCTTGCTGTTTCGACGCACTGTCCGCCAAATTGATCGCGCAGGAAGGTTATGCGCTGACGTTCATGTCTGGCTTTGCCGCGTCGGCCAGCCGCATTGGTGCCCCCGACTTGGGCCTCATGAGCTACGCCGAGGTGCTTGATCAGGTGCGCAACATCACGGATGCAACCACCATTCCGCTGATCGGTGACGGGGATACCGGGTACGGCAACGCCATGAACGTGCGCCGCACCGTGGCGGGCTTTGCCAAGGCCGGGGCCGCCGCGATCATGATCGAGGATCAACTGGCACCCAAACGATGCGGACACACACCGGGTAAGGCGGTGGTGTCCCGTGATGAGGCTTTCGACCGTGTGCGCGCAGCGGTGGACGAACGCGACGCGCTACGCGCTCAAGGCAGTGATATCCTGATCCTTGCTCGGACGGATGCGCGGCATGAACACGGTCTTGGGGAAGCGATTGAGCGCGCTGCCACATTCGCTGAGCTTGGCGCAGATATCCTGTTTGTAGAAGCCCCCCGGTCCGAACAGGAAATGCGCGAGGTTTGTACCTCTTTACCGGGTCCAAAGATGGCCAACATAGTTGAGGGCGGCGAGACTCCTGATCTGCCAAACGCTATCTTGCACGACATCGGATACAGCATTGCGGCCTATCCCCTGTCGCTCATGGCGGCGGCAATGCAAGCAATGGTCACGACCCTGCGTGCCATGCGTGATGACGAGCGCCCGGCCCAGATGGACTTTGCCGACCTGCGCGCACGGATCGGGTTTGATGATTACTATGCCACTTCCGGACGCTACCGGTCTTCACAACGTTAGCTTTTGGAGTCCACGCCCAGCACGGTTTCATGCTTTCGAACGGCCCTGAGCCGACCTTAAGCATGTCGTAAGAACGCCGCGTCTGCAGCCCGCATTCCGGACACTTGCCACGACTGCGAAATTTCGAACCAGGTGAACGCGCGCAATGCGGACAAACCGGTTTCCAACATGTTTGACTAAATGTTTGCTTCGGCGAGAATCCGTATTGATGTCTGTCAATGGTCGCCAAAGTCTTGTTCTGTGCGCGCAGAATCTGTCTCAGCTCTTTTGGCATCTTGAAGCGAAGGGCTTTGTGTCCATCAAGTAATCGCAATTCTGACGGTTTTTCCTCATCATCCCGGTCCCACTGCCTTTCCGAATGGCGTGGCATCCATTGAAATGTCACGCCCAGCAATGTCGATACGCCGCTTGGTCCGAATGAACTGATCCTGATGCCGGCGGTGTCTGGGTCATCCCAAAGATGATAGTACGCCTTACCTAACCAGATTAGCTTGTTTGCGATTTCTTCTGTCCATTCTCTAACGGTCTCTTGGACCCCATGTGGACTGTATCGAGTGTCTACGGATTCGAGCAGTCGTTCAGTCAAGTCTCGATTGCTGGTGGCCACATCGAAGAGAGCGCCGCTTCGCCGGTTGGAGTAGTGGAAAATCTAAGAGAAATCTTCGTCAAACATCCTCCGATTAAAACCGGGTTTTTGCCTTCATTGCGAACGAAAACACGATCCAACAAACCAATCTGCGCCTCTCTGTTGTGGAAGTGGAGAATCGGTCTGGACCTAGAGAATTTCATGCTCGACCTCCTCATCCTCTTGTCCAAGACGGCGAAGTAGACTGGTGATTTCGTGTTCGACATCAATGTCAGACGAGGCAATGTCCGGCATGATGTGCTTTGCGAAAAAGAGATGGGACGCGTCTGCGTGACTGTCTAAGAACGCCCGCACTGTCTTGTTCGGGTGTGGTCGTCCACGGCTCATACCCATGCGAATTCCGAAACCGTCTTGGCACGCCAATCCTTCAAACGACATTTTCCAGTTAATACGGATCAACCCTCGAGGAGACGCACTCCAACTAAAGCTACGGGTATTTGAGATGAGTAACATCCTCCTAAGGTAAAGCTGCTTGTCTACAGCCCGCCCTATCCACTCATCAAACCGTGTCAGCGCAGCCTTACCCAACTCTTCGTTCTCGAAATAGGCGCAATACAGGATGGCAAAAACGACCCCAAAACAGATCACGAAAACCAGACCCGCAGACTCTCGTTATGAAAGAGGAAACCTTGGGTGTGGAACAGGTCAGAACCATTCCGCGCTTGCATGCACGTCTATAGCCGAATGAACGTTTGATCCTCGCTCAGTCGTTTAATTGCTTAGACAAAAGGGGCGCGGACGAAGACTGACGGGGCAATCCTATGAACTACCGCACGCTGCCAGCCACTGGAAACCTTCACATTTTCAAGCGCCCTTACTCAGCGCCTGATCGACAAACGCTCTGCGAAGCATACTTGGTAAGCTTGAAGCAAAAACAAGCCACACGAAATTTTAATATGATACAACCGGCCAACGCTGCAAAGTTTTAGAAAGCACTTGACCAGTCAGTTCAGCCTGAAAGCAAACACTGTTGACGCTGCGTTGCGACGTAAGCTTGTGGAGATCGACGAGTGAACACTGAAGACTCCAATGCACGAGAAATCCCTCTCTCATGGTTCACTCGATCTCTCTGGAAGTACACTCCTCTTTATGTCGAACTGGTCTTTCTTGCGATCTGCCTTCGCCTGATTGGCCTAGTCGAACCGTTTATTTTTCAAGTTATCATTGATCGTATCCTGCCGTTCCAGCGAGAGGCGTCGCTTGTTGTCGTCGTGGCAATCTTTGCGGCGGTGAGCTTGTTTCAGATGGGGTTTGAAATCCTTTCCAACCTCTTGGGGGTGCTGACAGCCAACAAGGTGACGCGAGACTTTGGAGCCCGCATTTTCGATCACCTTTTCAAATTGCCGCTCAGCCACTTCCGAAAATGGTCCGTCGGAGAGACTATCGCCCGGGTGAGAGAGACGGAGACGATCCGCAACTTTCTAGTTGGCACAACAACTGGTGTCTTTCTCGACCTCCTTTTTGTCGTCATCTACATCAGTGTTCTGCTGGCATTGTCTGTCCCCTTGACGATGATTGTGCTGATCGCTCTGCCGCTTCAGGCACTTGTTTACTTTGTTTTGGGCCCCTTTTTGCGACAGCGCCTCAGAGTCCAGTTCGATGCTGGCGCGCGCCATCAGACACAGATGGTCGAAAACATCTCTGGGATAGCCGCCGTGAAGGCTCTCAGTGCTGAAGACAAGATGTTAGAGCGTCTCGATCAAACGCTCTATGACAGTCTAAACGCGCGCTACCGGGTAAGCCTGCTCAACATAGTAAGCGACAAGTTGACATTTATTGTTGAACGCAGCGTCACCATCGCGATCATTTATGTCGGCGCGAACCTCGTTTTTGCCGGAGAACTGACACTAGGACAGCTCATTGCGTTTCACCTTCTGGCCGGGAAGGTGACCGATCCAATTGCCAACTTTTCGCAGCTTTGGGAAGGTTGGCAAAACATCAAGGTATCGAGGCAACGCCTGGGTGACATCGTAAGCTCACCGATGGAGCCTTTCGATGCACAACCCCGACTTCTATCCGTAATCGAGCCGCGCCTCACCTTTGAAGAGGTCTCTTTCGGTTACACGAAGGGTACACTCGTTCTGCGCCATTTCTCATTTGTGGCCCAACCAAACACTCTTACGCTTGTGGTCGGGCCGTCGGGCATAGGTAAGTCCACCTTCGGACGGCTGGCAGCAGGGATCGATGTCCCTGCCGAAGGTGTCGTTCGGCTGGGCGGGGAGGACATAACCAAGTTCGAACCACACGATGTGAGATCCAAGATCGCTTATATCCCACAAGAGCCCTACCTGTTCGCTGGCACGCTCAGGGAAAACCTATTGATCAGTGAACAGGATGTCAGTGAAGAGGATCTTCAAACGGCCCTGCGCATTGCGGCGGCCGACACTCTTGTGGCGCGCCTTCCATTGGGGTTGGAGACACAAGTCGGGGAGCGTGGGTCCGCCCTCTCAGGTGGCCAACGCCAAAGGATCGCAATTGCACGCTCTCTCATCAAGAAACCCAAGGTTCTGGTCCTGGACGAACCGACAAATGCACTGGACGATGCAGCACAGCGAAAAATGGCCAAAGAGCTGGCACGCCTGAAGCCGACAACCACGTTGATTGTCATTACGCATCGACCTGAGATTTTCGAAGATCCAGACCAAATCGTTGATTTCGAGGCCCTCGCATGAAACGCGTTGCCGAGCCGATGAGCATCAAATCGCCGACCCTGCATGGCACAATATTGTTCACGATGGCGGTATTTACCGCGGTCATTGCCATGGCGTTCATATTCAAAGTTGAAGTCGTCGCAAGAGGCCAGGGCAAAGTCGTCCCGCTAAGCCGTGTTCAAGTCCTCCAGCCAGAATTCGACGGAAAGATCGTGGCGATCCATACAGCCAACGGCGCGAGAGTGCAGCGAGATCAGGTGCTGATCGAGTTTGATACAACCGACGCCGCGGCTGAGGTGAATACGGTGACGGCGGACATGGATCGACTTTTGATCGAACGTGCGCGCATCTCTCATTTGGTGTCCAGTATCGACGCAGGCGTCATTGATCACGCCGACGCCAGCGAAACAGTGATGAGCAATTTCACCTTGCCGGAGTTTAACACCCGTCCTTTTTACAAAGAACAACGCAGGTTACTGGCGGCCGAGATCGACAGCCTACAGGCGCTGATGAACCAAATAACTGCACGGACTGAAGCCAATAGGAAATCGGTTGCGGTCACCCACGCCAACATTGACCGGGTGGAGGCGGCCATGAAGATCCAAAGCGAGCGACTTGAGATCGCCCAGGGGCTGCTGGACAGAGAAATTGCAAGCCGCGCAAGCTTTCTGGACATTCAAGAAGCCTTCACCGCATTAGAGAAAGAGCGCGACGTCTACCTGCGGGAGTTGGCCAAAAAACAGACTGACGAAAGCGCCATTCTCGCTGAGCGCCAGAGCATTGTTGCCTCTCAACGCAGCTCCCTTCTAAATCGACGTTCCGAAATCGAAGCGCAGCTTACGACGCTCAGCGAACAGCTGACGACAGCCAATCGGCGTATAGAAGCGGCCAAGTTGCGCGCGCCGAAAACGGGGGTGGTGGACCAACTTGATATTCACACCATCGGAGCAGTGATCCAGTCCGGCGACGATATCTTGCGTGTTGTTCCCGAAGATCAAGTCGTCGAAATCGAAGCGGCTTTTACCAACGTCGACATTGGATTTCTGGAGGTAGGCCAACAGGCCAATATCAAATTGGATGCTTATCCTTCGGCCCGCTTCGGCTTTGTCAAAGGTGAGGTTTCAAATGTCGCTGCAGACTCCACCGAAAGCACAGAAGGCGAGTGGACTTACGCCGTGCGCATCAAACCCGCCCGAAACACTTTGGAAAACGGCAGTGATGCCTTCACGATAAGGCCCGGCATGACCGCGACCGTGGATGTGACGACAGATAGCCGCCGGTTGATAAGCTACTTCTTTGCCCCTATAGTTGAGGCGGCGCAATCTGCCCTTGGTGAAAGGTAAGATGCCGACAAATGATCGAGTTTTTTCAGTCTCTGGGGCTCTTCGGTTACGCAATTCTTGCTTTTTTGGCGGTGTTGATCTGGAACCTAAAGAAATTGATCAAGCTGCGCACACCCCTTGACTCACAGCAGCACAAGATCTGGCGCGCCACTGGCGGGACAACAAAGCCCGACCATCTTGAAAACCGCGACTCTACCACTTCTGAACAAAACAAAAATCGCGGTGTAGACAGTGCTGAGAGGTAGTGTTCGACCAATTCTGACGGCAGGTCGCTACACAAACATACGCAGCCTCGCGGTTGCAATTTTCTGCGCCCCGCTTCCACTGCTGGCCGATGGCGTTGTTGATCACGAGACGCAGCACTTCAGTGTCAAGGTTGTTCAAGAGTTGGAAGCGTTTGCCAGCCCTCTCCTGAACGAAACTCTCGATCAGTGCGCGGAAGAAACAGGTCTGCTCAAGTTTCGTACATCCCAGGCCCGAATTCCATTTTTCGTGGCCCGTGACAAGCGCACGTTAGATGCATTGATCGAAGATCACTATGCTGGCCAAATTACTTTGACTGAAGACACCTATGTTGATGACACATTTTGTGGTGACCCCGCGAGTGGCACCCTGTTTGTTACCGGCGAAACAATCAGCCTATGTGTCGGCGATGAAGCGTACTGGTCAAAGCGAATTCAATACAACGAAATCTGTTCTGACATCACGCACGAGATGGTGCATATCGTGCAAAATGATTTGACAGACGGCGGACTCCGCGCCCCCGGACAATCGTTGACGGAGGTTGTTGGACCTGCTTGGCTTTTTGAAGGCGTTGCAGTTCTGTTCAGCCAGATATCCAGCTTCGGCAAGGATCGGCTAGACCGCGTGGTCCAGCTTTCCCGCAATCAAATTCCGCCAAACAGCTTTACACTTGCAGAAATGGAACGCTTCGACAGACGTGCGGAATATGGCCGGCTACACTATCAGAAAGGCTTTATTGCGGCAAAATATCTTCTGGATCGAACTGATGAAGACGCCATCTTTGATTTCTATCGATGCGTGGGGCCTTCTGAAGAGTGGGAAATCTGTTTTGAACGGGCGTTTGATATGTCAGTAGACCGATTTTACACCACCCAATCATCGCAGTAGCGCCACCCAGACAATGACTGGGTGGCACAATGAGCGTTCAGCGACCGTCCCAATCGCCGCCAGCGTGGCCTGAATAGGCGTCGCCGTTTGGGTGTCCCACAGCATTCGCCTCGGGGTGTTCAGCCAGTGCATCAACCTCCGGAACACTATAGGTCGGATGGTTTTCAGCAATATCATTGAGCACGCCTCTGATCGCGCCACCTGCTCCGCGGTATGAGCCAAAGCGGTTGCCTCCGCCTCCGCCGCCACCTCCGCCACCACCACCGCCAAAACTGATCGGAGCGAAGAGTTCATTTGTGCAAACATCATCTTTAGTAAACATAACCTGTTCCTTTAGAATGCAGGCAGCGACCTTTTAGGTTCCACCTGTTGCTGTTTGCCAGGCATGTCGCCCGGCGGCTCACTTGGGTGTTGGTCTGGTCGGCAACCGTCACCCGTTTCACGATCAAAAAGCCGGCCGGCTTCCAATCGCAATCTGACTTAGGCGCTTTCCCTTGTTTAGTAGCGCCAGAAGTAACTTACTGACATCGTTGGACTATCCAGAGCG
The DNA here is from genome assembly GCF_947496075.1 of uncultured Tateyamaria sp. Taxonomy (GTDB): domain Bacteria; phylum Pseudomonadota; class Alphaproteobacteria; order Rhodobacterales; family Rhodobacteraceae; genus Tateyamaria. The sequence goes on along the minus strand of NZ_CANMBJ010000002.1, from coordinate 329,915 downwards.
TAGACCTGATGAAACCATCCTGCAGGCTGGATAAGCAACTCTCCGGGGTGCAGTTCCACAGATGTGCATGTGGCTGCTTTTGCTTCGGGGTACTTGTCAAAGTCGGGCTTGTCAGGTTGAAACCAGCACTTTTGATACGTGTTGTAGGACTTGTAGGGGTACAACAACTCGGCTTGATCGGCCGAGTATAGATCGAGGCGTTTACGCCCGATCACTTGAAACAGAAAGCCGGTCAATGGATCGCGGTGTAGCGGCGTTGCCGGAACGTCAGTCGCAACGGCACCAAACCAAAGCTGCGGCGGCACGAAGTCTTCGGTTTCAAAGTACATCGTGCCGAAATTGCCCGCCATCTCATCGGGAAGACGTGACCCTTCGGTATAGCTCTTGAATTCCAGCGATGATCCACCCTTGACCTGACCCTCGCCAGGATTACGCAGTTCTGCAACAAAGCGCTTCATAGTGACGTGGTCGGAGGCAGATCTCATGAAGACAACTGCTTCCCCATATTCCTGTTCGAGACGGTCAAGCGACCAATCATCGCAAGGCGGCGTGGGTTCAAGCCCGGTGATAATGATGGGCAGGCTCTCTTCCATAGCTTCCAGGAGTTGATATTGGCTTGGGGTTTCGAGGCGCTGGATCACAACTCCGTCCCGGTAGCCCTTTTGCTTGTGCTTTCGCGCGACCTTGGCAAAACGTTCCCGGGTCCAGTCGCTTGGTCGCAAGCAGGAAAACGCCAGAAGAAATGCGAGGCTTTGATCGCCTTTGAGTTCAGTGCTGCCTATGACTTCAGGGCTGCGCCAGTCCACGACTTCGAACTCTCTAAAAATCAACTCAAGGGTTGAGAGTGAGAATCTTATTTCAGTATCCGCTTCGTAGTATTCTTGTGGTCGATCGACGCGCAAATCATCGAAAAAGCGCGCACGAAACCCCAAGTGGGGATACCCATCGACAACAACGCGCACTGTGCCGCGGCGCCCTTCCGGATTTTCGAACCCAGCTTGTACCAGTTGGATGAATCCATCAAGTGTCTGGTCAGGCGTTGTGTAACCAGACTTGGGGTAAGCCACGTTCATAACGCGAGGTCCTCTTTCACGCAGCGTGCATTAATACCGGTCCAGCGACAGATGCGCCGTACAGAGCCGTCCATATTTCGTCTAATGCTCGTGGCGGACTTTTCATCTGGAAAGAGGTTGCGCAGCACGTCATGCAACACTTCGCGCACATTGCCGTAAGGTGTGATCCAGTCATTAAAGAACAGTCTCCGACCACAGTTCCACTCCTCGTGCTTCAGCGTTCGGCCCGAGCCATGCACATCGCGTTCGACATCTTCGTTGAGCCACGCCCACGTCACCATCGCGGTCGGGATATAATTCTTGGTTACGTAAAACTTGACCTGGTTTTCCCAAAGCGGAGGAAGAATTTCCGTGCGGAAATAGTGCCCCAGCTGCTGTTGCTTGTGGTAGGGCGACCTTGCGAGCAAATCGAGCGCATAGCCGGTCGATAAATAGTAATCGAGGTTCACCATGCCGTCTGCACCTCTCGCGCGCTGCGAGCATGGCGCGACGTGACCGTCCTATGCTTCTCCAAGTGAGATTTCAGGTGCTTCTGAAGGGCCAAATGATCGCCAAACGGCGCCGCTTGCCGTGTGATCTGGATCGCTTCATCGTCGTCTGGGCACCGGCTCCACGTGGCATATCCGATAGGTATCATTTCTTCCGAAAACGCGATGAACGCAGACCTATCCTGCACGTGCCGAAGCAATGATGCATGGTAGTCACCAATCGGCATCTCTGATTGACCCTGCCAGTAATCAATGTCCAGCTGCGCCATCATTCCCAGCGAACGATAGCCGTTTATGGCAGGATGCTCTTTGTCTGGTTTGGGAACTGCGGGCAGGTAGTTCTCATTTGTATTCAACATGTTCCCTCCACCGACGAGATCGGTCAATTCTAGCAAGGCAGTTTGACCCAAAAAAGTGGACCAAAGCTCTTTTGGCTGCTGATGTCTGAACGCTCGGGCGGCCAGCATGCGCGCCACCGGATAATTCCAACGATAGTTGTAAACTGCATTTGGATCCTGCTGCGCTACTGCAAGTTCCACCGCGTCATTACCAAGGTAAATCGCATCATCGTCTCGATGGGCCGTTTGTAAGATGCCCGCAATCGCACTGCCCGGCATGTCTGCATAGACCAGCAAAGCCCGCTCGCTTAAGAATGCAGCAATCTCTCGGTGAATTGGTGGAATGAATTGGCCTGGATTGGCGGCAAGTTGTACCGCATGTCCGAATTCATGTGCTACGGCAAGCAGATCGGCACCGTAACCTGAATACCGGATAGAAACGAACGGCATATCACCAGCACACCGATGTAGAGTAAAGGGTCGCTGGACTCCATCATCTTCCGTAACGAATTCGACCTGCGTCTTGCGCGCAACGTCTAGAATGAACTCGGCATGATCGGGAAACTGATGAGCCATGGCGTTCGCTGCGAACGACCACGCTTCGTATTCCGATAGGCCTATCGAAACAGGGGTAGTAGGCACGCGCACCTTTAAATTACCGATACGCGTCAGTATGTTAGAGATGCACTGGACTGGAAGAGCATGTGCACCCAACCAAGTGCTAAAATCGCTTGCTTTAATTTCAGCCGCGACTTTCAAAGCTGTATTGTCGGCATAAGAACGCGGTCCAACTCAACACCTTTCCTTGTACACAGGCAATCCTAGCAAAGGCACCGCACGAGGTGTCAACTGCAGGAGACACAGCTGAGTGTCAATTCGCTTAGCGCAGGCTGGTTCTTGCCAGTTTAGTAACGCTGCAAAGCAATTCACGCAGCTCGCACAAAAGATTTCGGTTTTTTGGCTCGAAAAGAGTCCCCCAGACCGTCCAAATTGCCGCAAATGACGCTGCATTATCAGTAAAGGCGACTCGCAGTACTCTTGGACGCACAGGGAATAAAGACAGGATTGGCAAGCGTCCTGGATCTACGCATTCAATCCCAAAGCCAGCCGAACGAAGTGTCGATCAACGGATCATACTTTCGATATGGCCCGGCTCTGGGTGTCCCAAGACAGTCAATAACTGGACGAGATTGCCCCTGCTGCAACACTCGATGGAGGAGATGCGCAACCGTTTCTGAACATGGTGAATTGAGACGAGATACACCACTTCGAAACTCCTGCAATGGCTGCACCTGCTGCGGTTCGACTTTCTTACGGACCGTGCCTCGACACTGCCAGACCGCTCAATTATGCGAACGGATAAGCTTACGGTAATTGAGAATGATGACATCAAGGAATGGGCGTGTGTTGTAGTGGCCTGATGGCTGCAGAGAAGTCACAAGTCCTTCGCTCATCCCCAACCAGAGGCTGCGATGGCGAAGCTCAGAAGACTTTTGGCTACGGCCTACGATAAACTCGTCGATCCATCAGAAGAACGACTGTGGACGCCAATTCTGGATCAAGAAAGGACAAATCGTTTGACAGCGAGGAGGAATACCATCCAAGCAAGCCAAGATGCAACGTAAACAGATGATTTATTGAAAGCGGGGTCTAGTCGAACGTCCGTGTTGGAGATCGTCCGAAGACTGCCTATGCAATGCAGCGAAAGTCCGCTTTCCGCCCCCCCCTGGATCGAAACGAAACCTTAAGAAACATGATCCGCTCCAATTTTCATTTTTCGTCGCGATAGCCAAGTTTCGCTTCGCTTCCGTCCGGCGCCACTCGGACCCACTCTCTATCCACGCGTCGTTGGATCAAGTATGCGCCGTCGGCTTGCAATTGGCGAAGGTGTCTTTCTTGGATTTCGGCAAACCACGGCCTTCCGTCCAACTTTCCGCTGCCAGTCTCTCGCATCATCCGCATCCTCTTAGTGGTCTGCCAGAACCTTGCATTCATCTTGCCCCAAAAATCCCGGGGATGAGACGCGTCAGCGGCGAAGGGGCAGAGCCCCTTTCCAGAGGCTGCAGGTGCACCTGGTCCTGAGCATTTGCACCCAAAGGAATGCAAACGTCAGCTTGACGAGCCAAATTCCATATACCGCTCACAAGAGACGATCACAAAGTCACCGCGCATTTTTTCTCTGACAAAGACGGGTCCAGCTTCCACCAAGGCCAGAATATCGTCAGTGCACGCCTGGAGCAGGACACTGGGAAAAGGACCATCTTCCGAAGATCTGTTCACTCCAACGCGTAGGGTTATCAACTGGCGGGTAAGGTCTTCTGCATCAAGGCCAGCCTCATCGGCTATTGTAGCGCGGATTGATGCCCTGCTTTGCGAGCCGCCGATACTCCAAGGCCCGGTCTCGTGCTTCATTCAGAGTCACAACGTCTGCTCCGCCGAGGCCAAAGTCGGTGCACAGCGGCTTGCCTTCGCGGTTGCGCTGACCTTTGACAGTGACCCTTACGATCCAGCGTCGAGCACCGGACGGATCGACCACAAGGTACAACCCGCTCCCGTCGCCGTGGCGACCAGGACCGAGGGTCCTCACCAGATTCTTCGTCAACTTTCCGTTCAGAGCAGCCACAAAATACCACGGTTTCTACCACGTAGTGAATAGAAACGAGTCTAGTCGAAGAAAACCAATAGCAACAACGAATGCGGATAAACCAACAAAAACAGCCTCATAAGGGGATAAACAGCATCGAACGCGATTGAATGAAAATGGTGGATGGCGGAGACGAAGGGATTCGAACCCTCGAGACCCTTCCGGGCCTACTCCCTTAGCAGGGGAGCGCCTTCGACCACTCGGCCACGTCTCCGCTGACCTGAATACGTTTCAAGATACTGAATAACAACCACTTTTTTCACGACAGAATCACAAAATGCTAACTTGCTGTTTTCGTTGGTTTTCGTTGAAATTCTGGGCGTTTGTGTCACGTTTTGGCACAAATCTGACACAGCACAGTTCCAGATAAGTTCTGTTTTTTGCACTCGCAAACCCAGCAACGGCGAACGGCTATGACGGCCGGAGCCGTTCGTACGAGTGCTGTGCAGCTATGTATGCGATATGAAACAATACACGAACAAAGGTATCATCGGCATCCACTCAACCTGCCCTTGGTGGGCGAGATGGCAAAGTGTCGAATTGCTAAAATTGCGAGCCGTCAAGATACAATCCAGTGACCTTCCGACCAGGTGGCAAGTGGTCGTATTGGCACCCTCCTTTGGGCAGCGGCACAATGATCGTTGATGGCAACCCTTACTGCATTGGTTCGGGCCCGGTACCTATCGTAAGTCAGGACAAGCGCAGGTACTGTGCCGAGCAATTGATGCGATTGGTTGGCAAAGACCCGGCTCATCTCGTATGTCGCGGCCGCGTCTCTTACGCTGAGTCGCTCGAAGAAAGTTAGCTGCCGAAATGGAGCTTCACTTCCCAGATGCGTCGAGTGGTACCGGGGGATCGGTTTGATCCGTAAAGCCCTGGCTGCGCAATGTAGCTACAGATCCTGTGGAGAATAGATCGTGAGGACCCGCCTTGTCTTGCCCAGATCGGCGGGGGCTGCAGAGCGGTTTTTGCAGGTCTCGTCCAAGAGCGATATCTCAAAGCAGACTGTTTCGCCTTCTACCTTGAACGCGCCGGTACGATGTGTGCCCTGTAGATCAGTGTCCAGAGTGAAATTGTCGTAGTGTCGGACGGCCTCAAGGCAGGCCAATTGAAATTCGCCTGATCGAGCGGCGATGTCACTTGCCATCTTGAAACGGCCCAGCATTGGTGCGAGCGGCCAAACCCTTCGGAACAAATCATTCTGGTCCGCGATCAGCTGTCGTTCGACCGGGCAATTGATGTATTCAGGCTGGCGTGTATCCGTCCTCGCAGTTGCTCTCATTGCTCCTCCATCCATCCATGGGCGCCCTACAGTTCTGACTCGCTTGCGTTTAGGGTGTTGTAATTCCCTAAGGTTTGAGCGCTCTTTCATAAGGCACTGTGCTTTTGGTGTCGTTAGCGCGGCGTCTCAGTTTTGCGGACACAAGGTCTCGCTAGTTGTCTAAACAATCTTGCGCATCCAGAATTTCCCTTACAGGTGCTTTGTCTGCGAAGCGGACATGATGCAGACCTTTGTCGACGCCCAGATACCGGCCGCAGGCGGTGCCAATCATTGCCGCCTCGAGCCGCAGCTCGATCTCGCGTAGCGGTTCTTTCCAACACGAATGCCAGTAGTACCCGACCGATACGCAGGCAGGCTATCACATTACCTCTGGTCAGGATTTGGGCGCATCAGACCAAAACGTGGCACTTCACACTGTCCTGTCGTGGAAAGGATCTAGCGATCTGAAACAAACCAACTGTCAATTTGCGTCGCCGACGGCGACAACCAGCCCTTGTTGAATTCCTTTTGAAGTGCCCTTGAACCATCCACCTGGCCAACATAATCGCTTGGCGCCGCGCCGAACTGATCCCGAAACGCCCGTGTGAAGCTGCTGGTTTCCTGAAAACCATACTTCCGCGCGACCTCGGAAATCACACCGCGGGCGCCCGCCGTCATAGCGAGATCCAACATCGCCCTCTGGAGCCTTTGGCGTTTGACATAGCGGGCGATGCCGCCGACCGGCTCGAATTCGCGATAGACCGTGGCCCGCGACGCACCAAAGGCACTGCATATCAAGTCTATAGTCAAGTCGCGGTCACACAGGTGGTCGTGAATGAAGGACCGCAGTGCAGCCCCCCTCGCGCGCTCGAAGACTTCGCGCCTGCTAAGCCCTCCGTGACACTTGTCGATAATGCTGCGCACGAGTCCTGTAAAGGACTCACCCAACGCACGTGCTTCACTAGCGGTGGCGTCGTCGATGATGTCAAACGTCGAGCACAAAGTAGCATTGAGAATGCGTGCGACAGGCGAATTCGATTTAAATACAATGTGCTCTGATGATTTGGACAAGTCGTAGCCGACCATGGCGAACGGAATGTAGGCCGTCACATGGTCCACATGGCTCGTAATGAAGCGACCTTCTCGGCCAAATGGGTAAATGTGCACTTCGCCGGATCTGAAGGCTACTTCTTCGTTGCCAAGAAGCCCAATTTGGTTCGAGTGCCGAAATGCGCGGACCGCCAAGACCTCGCGATTGAGCCGTCCAAGTTCGAATACGTAAGGGCGCTTGCCGTCAGTTCTGAACCGAATATCAGAAAAGGCAACTTCGCCCGTATGCCACCAGTCAAGCGACGCATTGAGGCCGTCCGCTCGTCCGTCAGTCGGCCACAGCGAAAAGGCGGGTTGTTGAATCCAGTTCCAGTAATCCAATCGGTCCTTGGCATCCACGCTAGCCGTTGTTGCCGTGAACTTGACCGGCCGACATTGTTGTCGGATCTCACGTTGCGCGTCGGGCGCAGCATTTTGGGGGACACCGAGGATTGAATTCGACATTGTGGTACGATCCGCAGAGTATTTGATGGCTTCGCATCACCGGATTTGCTTTAGCCCGCACGGTCATCCCAACGACACTTTCGCGGTCCCCATTCTTGCTCAGGGGCCATACTCAGCCACCGTTTTGCCCAGGGGGTTTCGACACTATGGCAAAATTCCCAGCGCGCAGTTGCAGCTCGGTCGGTTGTCGAATGATAGTCCAATCTGTCCATTTTGTCTGCATCAATGTCAGGTCGACCTAACCAGACTCAAATGACACCTCGGACCCGACCAATCAGCTTAAGCTGAAGTTCTCACAGGACCGTCAACCAGAGAGGCCGGCTGGTCATGGGGAAGTCTACCCCGTCCACTCACCCCTTTATCTGGGAACGCTCTGCGAAGCGCTAGAAAGAATTAACGGCCTGCGGCGCCCGCGTCTCACGGGCAAATTCGTTGCACTGTGGAAATCTGGCGCGCCAGAGATCGAGCTCCCGATGACACTGATCGGAGTTGTGCCCGTGAACTTGCGAAACGCCCGATTGAATTGCCGTCTGTCATGAAAACCGAATTTCTCGGCAACACTTCGAACGTTACCACGTCGAGCAGGTGATCGGCACAGTTCGGCCATGGCAAGTTGCGTCCTGCGTCTTGCGATGTATGCCTTCACACCATCCGCTTCGTCGAACAAGCGATATAGCGACGCGCGCGACACTCCAAACCGTTCGCAAAGCAGGCTGGGGTCCAACGACGGGTTATTGATGTTCATCTCGATGTAACGCTGGATCGCTGCGCGCCGCATTTCGGATGCAGCTGCGGCATTAAGATCAGCAACGTCACGCAACACAGGTTCGAGAAAAGCGCAGATTCCGTCCGCCAACATGCCGCCATCCTCGAGCATGCATTCATCCAAGGTCTCCCTTAACCTAAGCAACATCGAGAGCAGCACTGCCCCAACAGGTGTCGCTATTGGGAAAATGCGGCTCGGCAGCGGCTCACCGGGGAACAGGCCAAGCCTGCTGTTGGGTACGTAGAGAATGATGATTTCACTGTCGGTATGGCAGCGTCGGAGCATCTGATCGCGATGACTGCTGACGTGCACGGCATCTGGAGTCTGACGTCGCAAAGCGTCGCCAGCGAAATAGTCCTGTGTGCCACACCTAAGGAAAGAAATAGAAATCAAGGCTTCTTCTTCGGGTGGAGGCGGTCGAAGACATGTCATCGGTGCGGCAAGGGAATGAACCAGAGCGCAGTCGCTTATCCACCAAACATTCGTATTCAAAAAAAAGTCATTCCGACCAGGATCGAACTTGAACGATAGATAGTTTCGCCAGAGGTCGACCACAGCATCCAAACGGTCCTCCACCGCAAACGTGGCAGTGTCGAATTCCGTATGGGGCAGCATCGTCATAGGGGCAAAAATACTCCGCTCGTGACGCAATGCCAACTACGGTTTGCCGGCATTCATCCGAGTGACAAGTCATCAGCGCGCACGCCTCGAGCGTCGCACTAGAAAATTACCATCTGATTCAGATAGTTATCCCTTCCGGTCTTGCCTGAACAATCCCTGCTTATGACTGAGACCAGGCGAGTGAAAACAAGACAAGTGAAGCGAAGCAGCCCAGGGCGAGAACGGAAATTGCGCTCAAGCGCCTACTCAGTCCCCTTGGGCACGCTGGATGGGTGTTGGAGTCCAGGACGCTCAATTGGAGGTCAAACTTGCCTCGGCATCGAAAGGCTTCTAGCTTAATTTCTCATTTTGACCAATTATGGACGAGGCCGATAGTCGTCCATTGTACGGCGCGGTCTAGCTGAAATTGATTGGCACCTGACAGTACATTCCGGCTTCGCGCCTGCGGACAAATACGAGAGCGGATACCTGTTGCTACCGATACGATGGTCGTTGTTAATCCAAGCGGCCGAGAAACAAGGAGCCAACCTACCGATGAAGAGAACCGGTAAGAGAGGTGGCGCACACGCATCAAAACCTATTGATAAAATCGAACCGTTTCAGCGATGCCATACGCCCAAGCACGATGATCCCGAGGCTGGCAACGGCAATTGCGAGAGAGAGGCTCTGATGGAGCCTTTTGTCTGAGAAAGGAGTTAACACCGATGCTAAACGAAACTGATCGGCGATTGTTACGGATTGCCTATGAGGAGGCACTGTCTGGTTTCAAGGAAGGAGGCTGCCCTATTGGATCTGTCCTTGCGCACGGGAACCATCTCGTAAGCCGTGGGCGCAATCAGCGCGTCCAGAAAGGGGACCCGATCGCGCACGGAGAGATGGATGCACTGCGGAAAGCAGGGCGGCAGAAAACCTATCGGCACATGACCCTGTATACGTCGCTTAGCCCATGCATGATGTGCTCCGGTACGATCATCCAGTTCGGGATCCCTCGAGTAGTCATTGGCGAGAACAAGAACTTCGGTGGCAATGAGAGCTTTCTTCGCTCGAAAGGTGTTGAGGTCGTTATTGCAGACGATCCGGATTGCATCGCGCTGATGGAACGCTTCATCTTCGAAAAACCCGCGCTTTGGAACGAAGATATTGCCGTTCACGAGGAGTAGGCAGCCTGTGGGGCGAGACCTATTGCGGCGTTTCGATCAACAGTGCTCCTCGATGCATCCTCTGCTCGCGGGCCAAGTCCGCGACCCCAAACTCCGTCGAAGACTGATCAGAAGCCTCCGGCACGAGATCAACCTTGAGTGCAGCGGGACGGGATGAATAAAAATTCATTTTGAATTTTTTTATTGCAATGGCATGAGAGTGCTCACACTATTGGCGAGACCTTTGATCCTGTTCGGGACAGAGTTCGGCAGATACCCCGCGCAACTCTGAAGAGTACCAGAGCTGCGGCTCCATCACATCCATTCGCTTTTGCGTAAACCGCGAAAAGGGAACCAAATGTATAGATATCTATTGATCGTTTTTCTTGCTCTATTGCCGATCGCTGCGGGCGCCGGACCCAGTTTGGAGCGCGGTGAATACCTGGTACGAGGTCCTGCGGCCTGTGGAAATTGCCATACGCCACAAGGGACCGACGGGCCGGACATGTCAAAAGAACTTGCGGGCTTCCTTGTAGTAAAATCTGACGCGTTCGAGGCGTGGGCAGGAAACATCACACCCGGCAGCCGGATTGCAAATTGGACAGATGAAGAGCTGGCGCGCGCAATTCGCGAAGGCATTCGACCTGACGGCAGCGTCATCGGGCCACCAATGCCGGTCGCTATCTATCGCGGGCTTTCGGACGATGATCTGATGTCCATTGTGATGTTTCTACGGACGGTTCCAGCGAGTAACATCGAAACACCGCCTTCCGTTTACAACATCCCGCTCCCGCAGAACTATGGCCCAGCCATCGTCAGCGTTCGTTCCATCCCAGAGGGCGTCACAGTCGAGTACGGAGAGTACCTCGCCGGCCCCGTTGCCCATTGTGTTGACTGTCACACAACACTTGGAGCCGAGGGCCCCATGCTGGACACTCACCTTGGGGCAGGTGGACATGAGTTTCATGGGCCTTGGGGAACATCCCGCGCGCCCAACCTCACTCCCCACAATGACGGTGTGTCCAACTACACAGATGATGAGCTCAAAGTCATGATAACCTTGGGCCAGCGTCCCGACGGTAGCAGGATGCTGCCACCGATGGGTTACAAATACTTCGCACGAATCTCCCCGGATGACCTGGATGCAATCATCCTATACCTGAGGCAATTGCCACCACTTCCCGACCCCGACTAGGTGATCGTCCCAAGCTGAAATGGCCCCGGGCATGAAAAGAGAGCGGCCCCCTCCGCCTTGCATGCAAGACTGAAGCAGTTGGCTGAGGATGATCTGGGCCCCGCGATGGCCCGTTCGACAACACGACATGCTCACGTCTCCGATGGGTTTGAGCCGGGTTGGACAAAGCGCAGAAGTGCGCTCGGTCTTGCCTTCACGTTCAACCAATACTGGAGAGCCTTAAGACAATTTACGCCTTGGCACACGCCGCCCCAGGCCACTCAAACTCATGAACTTCGGACAGCAACCAAAAACACAAGACCGTCATTCCTTTGACTAATCTACTTAGATCTCAGCGGCGCTCGGACCCAATCTGTAGCGCTTCGCTTTGTAGTTAGGTGCCGTTTCAAGATACCCTTTTTCGATAAGCGCTCTCACTGTCCGACTGAGAGTTGGTTGGCTCATGTGCCGTGTGATCGCGTGTGCACGTATGTCGGCAGCTTCGGCCACGGACGATGTTTTCTCATCACAAAGCAGCCTGACCACATACAGAACATCCAACTCATTGGCGCTGAGTGTCTCAAGGCCAAGGTCCTGTTCCATAGTGGCAAGCAGTTCACGGAGACGCGCAACCGTTGTTATTTTACTGCTATCGTTCATAAAATGTCTTAGACCTTGCCCCGAACCTCAACACACTATTCTGATCGCATAGTAGAAAAGTAGTCTGGGTAATTTGATTGTCAGCAACCTACGCATCAGGCTGCAACAACCTGCTTATTCTTTGGACAGCTAAGTCTTACAAGTCGGTCTTGGCGGCTGGCCATCGCAAGTTCTGTCCCCTTGTCGTCCTAATAATATTCCTTACCACCGCCGGTGTCTCAATTTTTGATGCATTTACTCTCAAAAAGCATGGCGGTCAGTGTGTCAATCGCTACATTTCTGACTGAAAAAAGTCAATCTGATCAAATGCTGACCTCGCGTCAAATTCATTTGTCCTGCAAGCCCAACTTCTGTCTACGGCAAGGAAACAGCTACATCAACGCGTATCGGCGTCTTGACGCCGGCGGCGAAGCTATTTGATACTGTTCGAGGATAGACAAGGTTTCGCACGCGGGAGAGTTAAGCCCTGCCGTCCGCTAAGTGCTATCTTGGGGGTAGATTCAGCGGACGGCAGGAACTCGCCCCTTCGCATTGGATTTGCATTCGGCCAGTCAAAGAGGGGCTAGGCTGGACCGTTGCCTTTTTTGCGAAGAGGGCTGAATGGAGCCACGAACTTTTCAACGAAGTTGTTGCTTGCAGCAGATACTCCGGCATCAATGGCACGCTCCGTGAGTGGTGATTTCAGCGTTGCATCACAGATAGCCGCTCGTTCCGCCGTTAGATCGTGGCCCCGCACCTCGCTCGAAATTAGAATAAGATGTACCTCAGGAGCGCAGTTCCTCAGCCTTAGGCAAAGATCCACTGTATCTTCGAGATCGCCCATCGCGTCAGAGTCCACGAAGCACAAGCTTGTCTCATCAAGCAAACTTTGGATGACATTCCAGTTTGCCTCTCCCGGTGACAGCGTAACAAGAGCTTCGCGGTTTTGATTTGCCCAGCTTGAGATGTCCGGAAAGTTGTCAAGGCCTGGCCCACCGAAGTAGGCAACGGCTGTGTCAGCCGTCCAAAATGATCTTTGGCTCGCGTGCCGCTTGGGATCAAACAACTTGTCGGACAAAGACACGCTTGGCGAAGGTTTGACAAATGTCTCTTCGGCGTCGTTGTCGGACCTGTCACCGATTGAAGCATCACAAAGGTTGGCACCAAGGCGTTTGGCCAATTTTTCATCATAATGAATTTTTTGTGAAGCGATGACGCGCCGCCGGGGTCCATCATGACCGTTGCCGCCGACCATGCACAAACTTCCGCGGTCCGTCGACGCGCGTCTGTCACCGGAAAGGTTCTGACGAGAGGCAACTGAAGAGTCGTCAACCGCTCCCGCTCTGTATGCGATCAGCAGAGACGTGGCCAAAGCGCCGACTGCCCCAAACGCCATGTACAGAGGAAAGGCAATCCAAAAGGGCTTGGAATACACGAATACACCGATAAACAGCCACAAGACCATCGCCGTGAACCCGACAACTACACCAATGAAACAGATCGCGACAAATGCTCCGTCTGCTGGGGGTTCATCATGCTCGACCATCGCGTCACGTCCTAAATCCGGTTTTCGCTGTCAAGACGATTTATCGACTGGACGACAGCGTATTGCATTACTCTGACAATCCTTCAAAAAAAGTCAATATGATTATTTTAAAATCCACACCCGTTTGTGCAGTCGACGAACCAGAGCCTAACAACCGCAGATGTGGCGCCAGTCACGCATGATTGAAACAATTCTGGACAGCGCCGTCGCGTTTGTCATGACAACGGATGGCGCCTAGTCGCGAAAAGCTCGATCTTTGACGCGCACGACAGGCTGAAAGATATAGTCTAGGACTGACTTCTGACCCGAAACCAACTCGACTTCTGCCACCATGCCAGGAACAATCGGCAGCGGTTGATCGGCTGCGTCTTTCAATTGGTTTTTCGTCGATACATCCACGACGAATACACTCTCGTCGCGTTCAGGATGTATTGAAGGCCCTGCGCTAATCCTATCCACTTGCCCCTCAAGTGCTCCGTATCTCGAGAAATCGTAAGCCGTGATCTTTACGTTCACGCGCTGCCCGACGTGCAAGAAGGCGATATCAGATGGCTGCACGTATGCCTGAACCAACAGGCTGTCTTCGATCGGGACAATTTCGAGAAGTTCTGCGCCTGCGGCCACGATGCCACCGTGCGGGGAAACGAACACCTGGTTGATTATTCCCGGTATAGGCGACCGGATCTCGGTTTCACGCAATCTCTGTTCGAGGATGGCAAACATCGGGTTGAGACCAGCCAGTTCGCTCGTTGTGCGGTTCAGGTCTTCCAGTGCTTCCGACTGGTACCGCACGTCCATGGCAGCGATCCTCTGATCAATCTCCTCGATCCGCGCCCTTTCTTGCACCACTTGTGACGAAGCTTGAGCGAGCCGCCCCTCCCACTCACTCATTTGAATCTGAAGCTGCAAAAGCGATGTTTGTGGCTCAAGACCGCTTTCAACCAATGGCTCAATGGTGCGAAGTTGCTGATTGACCAAACGCATTGTGTTCCGCGCTGAAAAAAGAAGATTTTCCGCTTCCTCCAAGGCCTCCAGTTGCAGTAACCGCTGGACACCGAGCACATCGATCTCTGCGGCGAGTTCAATCTGTCTGGCATCGTAGAGGGCGCGTTCCGAGGCAATCAATTCTGGTGCGTATCGCTCAAGCTCTTCGGGGAAAACCAGGTCGCGTCGTTCAACTTCACTCCGCAATCGAACAAGGCGCGCTCTGAGTGCAAAGGCCTGTTGACGCTCTTGATCCAAGTGTCCCGCAAACTGAGTTTGGTCCATCTTCATGAGCAGAACATCGGTTTCGACCAAATCGCCCTCGCGTACCAGAACAGCGTTCACCGCGCCGCCGTCCGGTGCCTGAACAACCTGGAGAGTGCTGCTTGGAACTACCCGACCGTCTGTTCGCGTGACATCGTCAATTTCCGTTCTTGCCGCCCAAAAAAAGGCGAAGACGAAGAAAAGCAGGATGGAAAACAAAAGTACGGAACCGCGAAAACTGCGATTGTACCGCCTCTGTTTCATAAGGTTTATGAACGTGTCGTCACCCCGCATTTGACAACACAACAGGTCCATTCCTCGAGCGCATTTTCTGGCGCAACAAAGCTTCCTTCGGGCCATCAAAGACTATATGCCCGTTTTCAAGAACAAGCACGCGGTCGACCGCTTCCAACATGGCGGTTCGGTGTGTCACCAGGACCAGCGTGCAATCTGCTGCAGTATCGGCAAGGCGAGAGATAAAAGTGGCCTCAGACTGAACGTCCATGGCGCTTGTCGGCTCATCCAAGAACAGGATTGGCTTGCGTCCCACAAGCGCGCGCGCCAATGCGATGGACTGACGCTGCCCGCCAGAAAGCTTATCCCCACGTTCGGAAATCCGCAGGTCGAAACCAAGCGGATGACGCGATACAAAGTCGCTCACCCCAGCTTGTCTTGCTGCTTCGAGTATCGCGTCATCGCTGGCACGAATGGCCCCGACGGCGATGTTTTCCCTGACTGTACCACTGAACAGCCAGATGTCTTGCAAGAGTGATCCAATACCGTTTCGGAGGTCGTGCGGCGCGATATGTGTAACATCCGTGTCATCAATCAGAACCTGACCTTCATCCGCTGAATAAAGACCGGTGATCAGTCGTCCAATTGTGCTCTTGCCGGACCCCACCTTACCCATGATGGCAATCTTCTCACCGGCTTCGATCTGAAACGACAACTTGTTCAGGCTGGGTATTTTTTCCTCCGGATAGCGAAACAAGACGTCGCGAAACTCGATCTTGCCTGCAAGACGCGGACGAGAAAGCCAGTTCCGCGCGGGATGGTTTTCGGTGGGTTGCTGCATCAGCTCATTTATGGAGCGGAAGGATGCCTTGGCTTGACTGAAACGCGACATGATTTGAGCGAGCTGGGCGAGCGGTGCAAGCGTGCGACCTGTCAGGATTACGCACGCTATGAGCGCACCCATGCTCACTTCACCGGCGGTGATGAGAAAGACGCCATAAAACACGATCAAGACTTGCGCTGCTTGCTGAGCGAACGCCGTTGCGTTCAACGCAAACTGGGAAACAGCACGGGATTTGGAAGAGTAACCAGACTGATGGGTCAGTGCTCGATCCCATCGCTGTCGCATAACTGCCGCCGCACCTACCGTTTTGATTGTCTCCAAACCGGACACAGTTTCAACCAAAACCGATTGTTTTGTTTGGTTCTCCGAATGGCTCCGATCCGCCATTCGGCTCATGACGGGTTGCACGGCAACCCCGATGACCAAGACAAGCGGCACAGCAATCGCCGGAACCAGCGCAAGTGGTCCACCGACCAGACTGATGACGAAAATGAACAGGGCGATGAACGGTAAGTCTATGACGCCAACAAGTGTGGCGGATGTCGTGAATTCGCGCAGCGTTTCGAATTCACGCATCGCATTGGCTATCGCCCCGGTCGATCCACGCTTGGCGCGCATCTGCATGTCCAAAAGTTGCTCGAAGATCAGGCGACCGATCACGAGATCCGCCTTTTGCCCTGCACGATCGATAAAGCCCGCGCGCAGAGACTTTATGGAGAAGTCAAAGAGTAACGCAACACCGATACCGACCGTGAGCGCTATGAGCGAGTCAAACGCCTCATTTGGCAAAACTCGGTCGTAGACGACCATAATGAAGATGGACGTGGCTAACCCAAGCACGTTTGAGATAGCCGCTGCCATTAGCACTTGAGTATAAGCCCATTTGTTATCAAAAATGGTTGACCAAAACCAATGAAACGCTCGGTCGCTAACGCTTTCGACGTTGTTGACGCCATTGCGTCGCCTAAGAAACAGGACGTTGTTCCCATAAGCGGATGCAAGACGCTCACGTGTGACAAGGCCCGCTTCGCTATCCGAAATTGTCGGGTCCAATACGACAAAGTCATCCTTGCGAAGGTCTGTTACCAGAACCGCTCGGCCGGACTGGCCGAACAGGACTGCCGGGAACAGATCCTTGTCCAAGCGTTCTGGCGCCAACTCGCCAAGGCCTGCGACAAACCCCAATCGTTCTGCCAAATCGACTATGTCTTCCAACGTAAATTCGGGATTCAAACCGGCACGATACGCGTGAACTGACGCTGGCGACAAGGATTGGCCAAACTCCCGAGCCGCTGCCACAAGGCAGTTCACCAGTGAATCTGCGTCCAGAAGCGTTATGGCTTTCTTCTTGGATTGCGGCTCTGACACTGACATGATTTTGCCTTCGCTAGCTTATTGATCAATGGACAGTGGTGGCCCGACGGTCAGATCATTTCCGTTCAGAACTGCCGAATACGGATCGTAGTCGATCCCAAACACAGGGGCCAAATCGCCGGTGAGTGTCAGTATCTCAAGTTCGATTTCCACCTGCCGAGCCCGCGCGGTCACTTCGTTGGACAAGGCCTGGCTAAGATCTCGCTGTGCATCGAGGATTTCAACTATGCTGCGACGACCGATTGCGAATTGCTCCCGAACAACGTCGAGGTT
Source organism: uncultured Tateyamaria sp. (assembly GCF_947496075.1). Classification (GTDB taxonomy): domain Bacteria; phylum Pseudomonadota; class Alphaproteobacteria; order Rhodobacterales; family Rhodobacteraceae; genus Tateyamaria. The sequence goes on along the minus strand of NZ_CANMBJ010000002.1, from coordinate 312,699 downwards.
TTCCCTGTTTGAACGGGCGGCGGTAGCTGAAGCATCAACTTCTACCCGTGCCGCTTCGCGGTTTGCCAGCGCGGTTTCAAGCGATTGACCAAGTTGAAGTTCCGCTTCTTCGACGACAGCTCGTGCCGAAGAAATGCCACTCTGCGCTTCACGTTCTCGCGCACTCTGCTGCCCGCCTGTCGAAAAATCATGCTCGACCGAAAACCCGATAGAAACATCATGGTCTGGCCCCCCTCCCAAGATGCCGTCCCGGGAACCCGTCAAATCCACAAAAACCTCTGGGTAGCGCTGCGACACAACCACGTCCCGTTGACTGATTGCGCGCGACAACTGCAATCGAACCATCGTGAGCTGGCTGCTTTGCGGAACTTTTTTTCGCGCGGCATCAGCACTTAAGTGGGGCAACGTCGGCGGGAAGGCAATTGTCGCCGGCGCGGGCCCAATCAACACTGTGAAGTTCGCCACGGCTTGCCCGACTGCAGCCTGCGTCCGGGCCAACCTGACGTTGGCATCGGCCAAACGGCTGCGGGCTGGCAGCACGTCGCTTGGAGCAACAACACCACCGGACGCACGCGCTTGGGTGCGATCAAGGAACTCTTGATGGGCACTGACGTCCTCTTTCGCCAAGCGCTCTAGCTGTGTCTGTTGCCACAGGTTCAACCACGCTAACACCATTTGCTGTGAAAGGCTGGACAGCAGGCCATCCAACGCAAAACTTTGCCGAAGCTGATTGATACGCGCCTGAGCGATCTGTCTTTTTGTTGTCGCCCCGTCAAAGACAAGCTGCCGCGCAGTCAGAGATACACCTGCGACAGCTTCGTCATCGCCGCCAACCAAAGTTTGCCCTGCATCAAGCTCTGAAATCAGTTGTGGACGCAAATTTCCAACGACCGCATCCATCTGCGCGACGGCTGACTGTATTCCGGCCTGCTGGCCGGAAAGTGAGGGAAAGCTCAGTACCGCATCACGGATCGTCTGGCGGAACGCGCTGTTTTGAAACGACACACTCATCGGAACATCCGCCGCCGGCCTGGACACCCCTGACGCAGGTTCGACACCAATATCCGCTACGATTTGTTCCGCTGCGGCCAAACCTTGATCGTAAGTCGACTGGCACGCGGCAAGTAAAACGATCAAAGGCAACATCAGTCTGGAGATCGTCATCATTTCAGCTCTCCAACTCCAGCGCATCGCCAAGCGCAGAGAGAAACCCGCTGACATCTTTCGGAGCGGTGATATGTCCACGGCCCGCGGCCGCGCGGTTGGCTTCGGCAGCATGTAATCGGTTCACCTGCGCCAGCGAAATGGCGTGCGCTTGAAGCAGCCCATGCACCGATACATCTTTCGAAATAAACTCCTGTATTTCTTTGTTTTCATGTACCTTTTTGAAGTCCACAATGAAAAGCTGGTTGCGGTCGTTTCGTGTGAAAGTTCGGTGTTCGTAGGGTTTCAGAAGCCCCATTCGTGCGACCTTCATCACCAGCCGCTGCGTCTTTTCTGTTTCTTCCTCAAGCTGCTTCAAGAAACGAAAAACCTGTCTGATCGGGGGCGTCAGGTTTCCGGTTTCGGTCAGAAACGGCAGATTTTCGGACGCGCCATTGGAGTGCTTCAGAACGGCGTCGTTTCGAACCGATATTATCGCCGCATAGCCGCGCCCCATCAGATAGAAGGGATCGCTGCGCATTCGGGCGGGAACATAGGTACCTTTCCAAACGCCATCCGGTGAGACAAAGGCATTGCCCGTCCCTGACAGCGAGAACAGCGCATAAGGTATGTATTCATCGCCGGTGCGCTGGAAAAGAAACGGAGCAAAGCTCGCAACCAATCCCGCTTCCGCCGCGACAATCGCTTTGCCCAGATCATCTTTTGCAAAGCTGTAATCCTTAAACCTTTGCCAACACATGCCTTGCAGATGAGCATCAACGGGCACTAACTTTTCAAATGGCATCAATATGCGTCCTTCAAACCGGGCCAAGCACACATGTGCTTGGCCCTTGCCGCAGTTCGATTAGGTGTTGGCTGCTACTGAACTGAAGTCGAAAAGGTTATCAGCTGTCAGGTCTTGGGTTGCGACGTTTTCCAGATAGGCCAAATCCACGACCCGATCGGCATCGGGTGCGCTTTCGTCAAGATCGACGCCGAACACGAGCGTATCGTCACCGTTCGAAACCGCCATAACAACCAAACCGTCGTCGCCGCCCTCCAAAGCGTCTGCGGCCGTCAGTAGTTCGGACAATTCATCGGCTTGAAGACCCGAACTTGCGATCTCTTCGTATGATGATGTGATTGCCAACTCGGTCGTGAATATGACGAAACCGGTATCGGCCCCAAGGGCAGCGCCTTCTGCAAGGGTTTCCACGCCCTGACCGCGCGGACCGCTTTCGATTCCGTCTTCGTACCGGAATGCCAGTATGTCGCTTCCTTCGGCTGAGCCCGCTGTGAAATTCAAGATTTGATTGTAACCGTCGCTCGCCCCATCCAAAGTCAAAAGAACGAAGTCCGAACCACCGGCCGACAGATCGATTACGGTTTCAGATGGATTGTCGACGATGACATCGGCCCCATCCGTTCCAACAACAACTGCTAGATCCTCTTTGGTATCGGTTTCGACGGTTTGGACAATTGTCGCATCCTGAAGCTCGCCTGGGATTGCGACGGGGTCTTCCCGCGCGAAGTATACCAGCACCTGATCTGTTCCGGTCACATAGTCGTTGTTGCTGAGCGTGACGTTAGAGTTGTCGTGATCACCGCTGATCCCAATGGCTTCTTCATTGCCGTCAAACGTCGAGTTTGTAATGTTCAGTGCCGCCGGGTCATCCGTGCCAATACCCGCCGTGTTCCCGGCAATGTACGCACCATCAATGTTCAGTGTTGCGCCTGGGTTCAGATAGGACCCCGATTGCAAATTGGTCAGTGAGCCACCGCTGACGTTAATGATTGGGTCAGCTCCAGACTGGTTGATGATGCCGCGCGACGTTGAACTGCCCCCACCATCAATATCCACGTTCGTGACATTGAGCGTAAGATCAGTGCCATTGAGGTAGATACCGTAGTTCGTGCCAGCCATATCGATGTCCAGTCCGGTGACACTGACAACACTTTCGGATGCGCCGGTTTCAGCACGCAAGCCGCCTTCAAGAACCGCGCCATCCTCGGCAAAGATGGTGATCGAGCCGTCGATTACGACGCTTTGGTTCTCGGTGTAGGTTCCGCTACCAACGACGACATAGGCACCCTCCCCCGCGGCAGCAAGCGCTTCGGAAAAGTCTGTAAAGGGCTGGATTCCCAGAACACCATCATCTGCGTCAGCGACTGTATCGCCGTTCAGGACATAGATTTCGCCTTCGTCAACGTCAAAGTCGCTGCGCGCGTGCCCGTTTGCGAGATCCCAGATTTGGGTGGCAAGCAGGTCGCTGCTCGAACCGTCAACATAACTCAATGTGCCGCCATCAAGCTGTGGGTCAAGCGCGACTGAATCGTCGTAGTCCTGCGTGGGTGCGTCGGCAGGCGGAAACAAACTGGATTCGACGAGCGAATAGGTTTCTCCCCCGTCATCAGACGTAAAGAGATCCACGGTTTGCCCAGCCGCCAGTTCTGGGTCCAGACCTAAAAACAGGTTCGTTTCAGCATCGACTGATCCAGCCGCAATGACGCTGCCGTCGATTTGGAGCAGGAATTGGAGATCACCGTCCGTGCCATTGCCGATTTGGTAAAGCCACCCACCCCAGTCAGGGTCCACTTGTATACCTGTTTCATCCTGATCGTTCACAAAGGTGACTGCCGAACTCGTCAGCAGTCCTCCATCATCGGCTGCCTCACCAAAAACACGCACATCGGCAAGCGAACCATCGTGGTAAGGTCGATCCCCGAACTCCAGTCCGGCGTCGTTACGATTGTCACTGTCGAGCGCATTCGAATTCAGCCTGCTCAACACCGCGCTATCGTTGATGTTTCCGAGCAGATTGTCGTGCAACGATTGTTGTCTTTCAGCGTAGTTCGGTTCGCCTGATACCTTGGTTTGGACGACATCAAGGATCGGCGCGCCGCCGTCCAAAAGGTACTGCGCATACAGATTGCCAAGCTCGATGTTTGCCGCATTGATTTCAGGCGTACCGCCCGGCAGCACATCGTAATATGCGTTGTCTCCATAGCTCCACAGCAGCTTGAAAGTGTCTTCGATACTGCCCGCATCAAGCACGTTGAACAGGCCAATTGGACCGCTGGAGCCGTTCACCGAAATCCCCGAGAGGTCGATTTCGGGCACAAGAGACTGGTTATCAAGGCTGAGATCAGCATAGTCCACATCGACAATAATAGATGCGTCTTCTGCGACATCGATAGCCAGGGCGTTGGCCTGCGCAGCGTTCACCGTCAGTTCGAACTGCGAGACTTCGGTCGCGTCAATCTGCGTGGCAATTCCTGACAGATCGACGCTCGCGTCAAAGGCACCCACCAACTTGACCGTACCTTCGCCGGTTATGACCAGGCCATCCGCCTGAGCCATGGTCAGAGCAAACTCGACACCCGAAGTCACCTCATAGCTGTCCAGCGTGAAATTGATCTCCACACCGAAAACGGAAAGATCTGTGTCGGAGCCAATAACATCGGTGTCAAACGTCACGGCACCGTCAACGACATCAATCGCCTCATCTGCTGCCTGTTCGATGTCTTCCTGCGTGATCGCTTCAGATACCGTTCCGTCTTCGACCTCGTCGGCAATCTGGCCAACCACCACCTGTTGCACATCCGCAATTTCATCAATGTCACTGTCGTCGATTGCATTGTTGGCGTTTGCGAGCGTTCCAGCAACGGCCGCCAGGTCGCTGTTGCCTTGCTCGCCATCCAGCGCATCCGTCATAACATCTTCAATGATTGCTTCATCATTGAGCGGTTCTTCGTCGTCTTCCGCATCGACAATTGCCTGGGCAAGAGCTTCGACAACAGATGCTTCGTCCGCACCGTTCGCAACGCCTACTGAGACGATGTTTGCGACCTTGGCACCGGCGGCAAATAACTCTTGGTTTTCATCGGCTACTGGGTCTGCGTTCAGAAGATCTGTATCTTCGGGCAGGCCGAGCGCGGCATTGACGGTTGCGATCGCGCTTTCAATCGAAGTCTCACCGGTATCATCTGCCTCGATGATCTCTTGAACAAGCGTGGTCACCGGAGAAACCACCGTTGAACCCGCAGGCGCTTTCAGTGTTCCTTCAAAGATCAACCCAGTCGAAACGTCTGTCCCGCCCACCGCGACAATTGGAATGCTCGTATCGCCACCGAGAGAGAAGTTGCCCTGTTGATCGGTGGTTGTCGACGTCTCACCATCATCGAAGACGCCATTGCCGTTTGCATCTCTGAACACGGTTGCGCCCGAGATGTAACCATCAAGAACGACGCCCGTCGTGGTCGCTGCCGCAGCCGCGGCACCACCACCTCCGCCCAGGCCCCCTGCGACACCAACTGCGCCTACCACGCCGGCCAATGCGCCGGGTCCGGCTGCCGCTGCTCCGCCCACTGAAGCTTCGGCACCGGGCAGAAGACTGGCATCGATGACATACTGACCGTCCGCGGACACTGTATAAGATTCCTCTGGCACGACCACAGTGGATCCATCTTCAAACGTGACGAGTAATGTGCCGTCCGGTTGAACGACTGCCGATACAATGCCATCGCCAGCCTCGCTTTGCGCCATCGCCGCGCTGGCAAATACGGGCAGGATCAGCAAGCTCCAGATGCCACCGTTGCGGGCGCGCCGACGTTGTTCTCTTGCCCATTTCTTCAAGAACCGGACTCGCGCGGTTTTTTGGGTTGGTATTTCCAATTCGCGCGCATTCGCGCAGGTCGACGCTACTCCAAGCGTATCTATGTCGGTCGAAACGACAATCGCTCCCAACTGATGCTCGCCCAAGGTAGCGGCACATGCCATGATCGAGCGCTGCTCGGTTGGGATGTTCAATGATTTTCCACGATGCGGCTTGTTCATGAGGGCCCCTGTCTCATCTGCTTAAAATTATCATTTTGATATTTTAAGAATATAAATTCGTCAACTTTTTTATCAATTTGATAATTTTTAACTCATTTGCATAGCATTGTGTTAAGTGGCACTCAGCGATCACCCCACAAACCACTCATGTCGACTTTTTTGACCTTTGGTTTAGTCGGCAGACAAGCCTTGTGCTCGATTGTGCAGCTTTCACGCGTTACGCTGAACGGCTCCGTCGCTTGCAAACGACAACCAATGATCCGCCAACGTCTGTCCAGAAGGGCGGACTGGCACCAGCCGAACAGTGTTGTAGCGGACGAAAGCCCGCTCAGATTTCCCGGCGCACGCCAGCAGTACGCAGACGGCGCTCTTTGAACCTGACCGCAAACACCAGAGCGACCAGAACAAATGCAGATCCTGCAATGTCTCCCAGAACAAACAACGCGAGAAAAAGTCCGGCCTCCTGCAGCGAAAGGTTTTGCGCATACAGAATCAGAAACACAGCCGCCAGCATCACTGATGACAGCACCACAATCACAATCAGAAAGCGCCACGTATGCAATGAGCGACACTTCGAAGGATCGAGACCAATACGCGCCAGGCAACTCCGCACAACAGGTGCCGAAATCAAGTAAGCTGCCAGTTTCATGAACTGCATCTGATCGAATGGCTGCCCGACGATGGCGTACTGCAACAGTGCTGTCGGCATGATGTATAGCACGGCCCACCACCCGTACATCCAAGCAGCCAGCGCCTTTATCACCGTCGGCAAGAAAAGGAGCGCAGGAACCAGGAACAGTTTCTCACCTAACCAACCTCCCAAGAGTGCTGATTGCAGTGGAACGACAACAAACCAGGTTAAGAAAACAGCGACTCCATGAAGGACGGTGAATTCGCACGTCCGTCGATAGTGGTCAGCACAATTGGTCCAGCCCATTCGGGTCCAGCCCATTCCGTTACCCATAATTTTTCCCCAACTAGTCTAAAAAATTCATAATGATTTTTTTTAACGGAGAGTTGTTGGCACTGCAAGGCTATGCACATGGCGGAGAAAGTGAAGACTCTCCACTCGCGGTTTTCGCCAGTATCCACGACTTGATGGTGTTTCAAGCCCTGCAAGCAACGCCATAATTCTCATTCTACAGAGTTAATTAACTAGTACGCGGACTTGTTTCGACGCTGAAAAGGTTCCGGCTCAACTAACCCTACGTAAGTTCGCGGACCGCATGAAGGGCACCGGGCACATCGTTACATCATTCATCAAACAATCTGACTACACTTGTACAAAACAGTCGATTCGACCACTTTACGACACCGCGCATTACACGCCGTTGAAACCAAAGAGGGTCACTCGTTATGCAATGCAGGGCCGTCACCGAACAACGCAGAAACCAGAAACCAGCTGTGATAGACGGACCTGTTGGGCGCAGGTCATCAAGCGATGCGCCAATTGCTATTATTCAGGCCAAACCCCATTTTTTACGGTCGGTTATCTTGCGCGACACGACCACACAGCGTGCTGCCCCGGCCCGGTTGTAAACGCACAGATCCAGCATCCGGAAAATGTGATGCGACCTTGATCCTCCATTTTTGCAAACGTGCCTACGGACCACGTCATTGGAGGAGGATCACTAGGGTCAGGACTCATAGCCAGTAAATGACGAGTGCGGCGAGAGCGATCGCGGACAGGAAGACCTTCGGGCATCTGTCATATCGGGTTCACGTCTCCGCTGACCCGCCTATCCTCCCACTCCAGCCAGAGCAAGCAGAAAGCAGAGCGTCCAACAAGGAGCAGCGCTGATGCAATTTGATGCAGTTTGATTGGCGCTTCAGGCCGCGAAACATAGAATCCTTGCACAAGCAAGAAATTCAACCTTGGATTGAAATTGCACCATCCGATGCAACACTTCAACCCGGGAAAAGATTATGTCTAAACATACAGCGATCTCTTGGTTTTTTAACGAGCGCCCCAGCGATGTATTTACGACAGAAACCCTCACCCTACGGGAACATACTTTGACTGACCTGTTGGAAGGTCAGTTCAGAGTGAAGACCCACTACCTATCCCTCGACGCCACGAACCGTGTGTGGGTGTCGGACTGGGATATCTACATGGATCCCGTACGCATCGGCGATCCAATGCGCGGCTTCGTCGTCGGAAAGGTCATAGAAAGCAGAAACGCCAAATTTCCAGTTGGAAGTTTTGCTTCTGGCATGGGCTCGTGGTCAAACCAGGTGGTTGGCGATGAGACAAGTTTTACGCCTTTCCCAGCGCAAGAAAATCTGGGGCAGGCCTTCGCCGTCACGAGCATCGCGGGTCCCACGGCACATGTCGGCCTGCACCACATCGGTGAGCTGCAAGACAACGAGACAGTTGTTGTCAGTGGAGCGGCAGGAGCCGTGGGGTTGATGGTCTGCCAAATGGCAAAGAGGAAGGGGTGTCGGGTGATTGGCATTGCCGGTTCCGATGACAAATGCCGGATGCTCACAGAAGACTTCGGGATCGACGCGGCGATCAACTACAAAACCCAGGATGTGACGGAGGCCCTTGGCGAGGCTTGTTCAGACGGCATCGACCTGTGCTTCGAGAATGTCGGCGGTGACATTCTTGACGCTTCGCTCACGCATATGCGCGACTTCGGGCGTGTCGTGATTTGCGGGCTGATCTCAAGTTACACTGAAAAGGACCCGGTGCCCGGTCCCTACATGTTCCGCAACATTATCATGCGACGGTTGAGCATGCGCGGCTTCGTGATCCTCGATTACATGGATCTCATGCCGAAAGTGCAGGCCGATCTGGGCGCATGGGTAAAGGCGGGTGAGCTGAGACTGCCGCTTCATGTGGTGGATGGGCTGGAGAACGCGGTGGACGCCGTCAACCTGCTCTATACCGGCGGTAACACCGGTAAGGTGCTTGTGCGCATGGTATAAAACGCTTGGCCGGGTGTGCTGCAGATCACCGCGCTCCTCGGCCTTTCACGAGTGCAGGAAATGCAGGACATCCCCGTCTTTCACCTGATATCCCTTGCCTTCGGCGCGCATCTTCCCAGCGTCCTTGGCCGCCTGCTCTCCTCCCAAGGTGACAAAATCGTCATAGGCAATGGTTTCTGCACGAATGAAACCTTTCTCGAAATCGCCGTGAATGACACCAGCCGCCTTGGGCGCAGACGTCCCAGCCTTGATCGTCCAGGCTCGTGCTTCTTTGGGGCCGACAGTAAAGTATGTTTCGAGATGTAGCAGGTCGTAGCCTGCGCGGATCAACCGATCGAGCCCCGCTTCGCACAGTCCCATTTCCTCAAGGAACATCTGTGCTTCGTCATCCTCAAGCTGGCTGATTTCTTCCTCGATCTGGGCCGAAATCACGACATGGCTGTTACCCTGTGCCGCCGCCATATCAGCCACTTTGACAGAATGGGCATTGCCCTCCGCCGCTTCGGCCTCTCCGACGTTGCAGACATATAGAACAGGCTTGCTGGTGAGCAGTTGCAGCATGGCCCACGCCTTGGCGTCTTCGTCATCCACCTCGACCACGCGGGCCGGTTGACCATCTTCCAGGGCACCAAGCGCTGTTTTCATCAAACGCTCCTGTTGGACTGCTTCCTTGTCGCCACCGCGCACTTTGCGCACGATGTTTTGCAACCGCTTTTCCAGGCTCTCGATATCGGCAAGCATCAACTCCGTCTCGATGGTCTCGGCATCGGCAACTGGATCGACACGCCCCTCAACATGGGTGACATCTCCATCCTCGAAACAGCGCAAGACGTGCGCGATCGCATCAACCTCGCGGATGTTTGCCAGAAACTGGTTGCCCAGCCCCTCGCCCTTCGATGCGCCTTTGACCAGGCCAGCGATGTCTACAAAAGTCATCCGGGTCGGTATGATCTGCTTGGATGCCGCGATTGCCGCCAGCTTGTCCAAGCGGGCGTCAGGAACAGCAACTTCGCCTACATTTGGCTCGATCGTGCAGAAAGGAAAATTTGCCGCCTGCGCGGCCGCTGTCTTGGTCAACGCATTAAAAAGTGTCGACTTGCCCACGTTCGGCAAACCCACAATTCCCATCTTGAAACCCATCTCATCGTCCTTTCAGCCGTTGCGCTGCTTCTAGCAGGACAGTGAACAGGTGCAAGGCGGTGACAGGTTCAGACAAAGTGATCGCGTTTTCTTGAAAGAAATTGAATTGATGCAGCCGCATTGGCCATGGTGGTTCGGGCCGCGGATAGATATTAGCTGCGGCGGAAATTTGGAATTAGGAAGAACAACATGAACCGTATTTATGTTGCCATCATTTCACTGCTGCTCAGCATCACTGCCGCATCCGCACAAGAATTGACCTTTGCGCTTGGGACATCAGACTTTGGCGAAGGCGGACGGGACGGTGCGGCCTTTGATCTTGAGTATCGCCACACACCATTTGTGCAAAAGCGCATTCTTTCCGTCGCTTGGGGCGCAAGCCTTAGCCTCACTGGCGAAGGTGATGCGTTCATAGGCGGTGGTGTCTGGTCACGCTGGCAGTGGAACAGTGGCTGGTTCATCGATAACAGCATCATGCCCGGCCTCTACGAAGAAGGCACGTTTCAGAATTTCCTTGGGTCCACGTTTCAAATCCGATCTCTTCTCGGGGTCGGATACCAGTTCGAAAACGGGCACGCGATCTCTGCGGTAATTTCACACAAATCAAATGCCGACCTGGCAGATGTCAATCCGGGCATGAATGCCTATTCCATCCGGTATCATTTCAAATTCTGACAGTGCTTGCCTTTCCTGCATCGCTTTGGCAGGTGGGACAGGACGGACAGGAGACTGAGATGACAACCCGGATCGACGCCAAATTCGCGGCCCTGGCAGCCGAAGGACGCAAGGCTTTTGTGTCGTACATCATGGCGGGTGACCCCGACTACGATACATCCCTCGAGGTCGTCCGGGGATTGCCGGCAGCGGGCGTGGACATCATTGAGCTTGGTCTGCCCTTCACGGACCCGATGGCCGATGGACCAACCATTCAACTTGCCGGGCAGCGTGCGCTCGAAGCCGGTATGACGCTTGACCGCACACTCGACCTGGCGCGCAGCTTTCGGGAAACAGATGACACGACGCCCATCGTTCTCATGGGCTACTACAATCCGATCTACTCCTGTGGCGTCGACGCCTTTCTGACAAAGGCAAAGGACGCAGGAATCGACGGCCTGATCGTCGTTGACCTCCCGCCCGAAGAAGACAGCGAATTGTGCATCCCGGCGCAAGACGCGGGCCTGAACTTTATCCGGCTGGCCACGCCCACAACCGATGACAAGCGCCTGCCGCGCGTGCTGCAAAACACGTCCGGCTTTGTGTACTACGTATCAATCACCGGCATCACCGGTGCCGCCGAAGCCGAGGCAGGCGATGTGGGTCCCGAAGTGGCACGGATCAAATCCGCCACCGACCTGCCGGTGATTGTTGGCTTTGGCATCAACACGCCTGAGAAGTCCAAGGCCATCGCATCGGTGGCAGACGGCGCAGTTGTGGGCTCGGCCATCGTGAGCCGGATCGCAGCCGGTGACAGCGTCGATACGGTGCTGGCCTTTGTCAAAACGCTGGCGGATGGTGCACACGCCGCCTGACCCACTCAAGAAACAGACTTCCCGCCTTGCGGGAAATTTCTGAAATCATTGAGTTTTTTTACAAATGTGGCACAGTTGTACGAGTACCTGAACAGTGGTTAACGATGTCGAACGACTTACGATCCCCATCTGAAGTTTCAGAGCATCTGCTTGCGCGCACCGGGACTGCATTGATGTCGGGAGATTTTGAAAGCTTTGCCCAGTGCTTCTCTTTTCCCTACGATCTGGAAACGCTTGAAGGGCAGCGCCAGATACACACCCGTGCAGATCTGAAGACCACATTCGACGCGGTACACGCTCACCTGGTCAAACAGCAGGTGACCATAATGGCCCGCCATTGCGTGTCAGCAAGCTTCCGAAGCGATAACGAAGTTGCAGCGACACATGAAACCCGGCTGCTCAGTCGGGATATTCTGGTGCAGCAACCTTATCCTGCATTCTCGCTCCTGAAACGGGGCGCGGATGGGGAGTGGCGGATCACCTGCACGTCCTATGTCATCGTCGATTCGGCAGAATTGAACTGCGCATTGCAAGCCGGCTAGGTGGCGGTTGCCCCTCGGCACATCTCAACATGTGATATGGCCGCGGCGACTGCCTCTTCAATCGACATATCAGAGGTATCAATGACGCGCGCACCCACTGCAGGCTTCATCGGGGCCGCATCTCGCTCGCTGTCCCGCGCATCCCGAATACGCACATCTTCCAGCACCTGCTCCAGGGTGCGGTCATCGCCCTTTCCGGACAATTCCTTCCATCGGCGCTCCGCCCGCACCTCGGCGCTCGCGGTGACGAACAGCTGCGCTTCGGCATCGGGGTAGATCACCGTACAGATGTCCCGCCCATCCAGAACCGCACCACCGGGACGGCGGGCAAAATCCCGTTGAAAGTCCAGTAGGGCGGCGCGCACCTCTGGTATGACAGCAACACGGCTGGCCGCCTGCGCCACCTCTGCCGTGCGCAGCCGATCATCCTCAAGCGCCTCAGGCAACAACGCCCGCGCCGCCTCAATCGGGTCCGCCCCGTCCAGCGCCAACGCCCCAACCGCCCGGTACAACAACCCGGTGTCCAGATGCGCAAATCCGAAATGCGCGGCAATCGCGCGGCTGATTGTCCCCTTGCCTGCCGCCGCAGGCCCATCAATCGCAACGGTGAAAGGCGCGGAACTCATGGATCAATCGCGACGCAACTGCGCGCCAAGCCCACCCATCAGCGGCTCGAAAATCGGAAAAGACGTGGCAATCGGCCCACCATCATCCACCGACATCGGCTGCTGCGTGGCCATCCCCATGACAAGGAACGACATGGCAATCCGGTGATCCAGATGGCTGGCACAGGTCACGCCGCCCGGTACATTGCCATGACCCAGGCCAGTCACCGTCCACCAATCCGGCCCATCCTCAACGGTCACACCTGCGGCACGCAAACCGGTCGCCATCGCGTCGATCCGGTCACTTTCCTTGACGCGCAGTTCCTTCACCCCGGGCATGTGCGTTCGACCTTTGGCAAAGGACGCCACAACCGACAGCACAGGATATTCATCAATCATGCTGGCTGCACGCTCCGCAGGCACCTCAATGCCCACCAGATCGGGCGAGAACCGGACGCGCAGATCGGCCACTGGCTCCCCGCCCTCTTCCCGCTCATTCTCATAGACCAGATCCGCACCCATCTCGCGCAGCGTGGTGAACAGCCCGGCCCGAGTCGGGTTCAACCCAATATTCGGCACCAAAACATCCGATCCGGGCACAATCAGCGCCGCACAGACCGGAAACGCGGCCGAGGACGGATCGCGCGGCACATCAATATGCAGCGGCTTCAGCTCCGGCTGCCCTTTCAAGGTGATGACACGGCCCGCGTCTGTCACCTCGGTCGAAATCTCGGCCCCGAACCCCGCCAGCATCCGCTCGGTATGATCGCGGGTGGCCTCGGCCTCGATCACCACCGTCTGCCCGGGCGCATTCAACCCCGCCAGCAGCACGGCGGACTTCACCTGCGCCGAAGGCACCGGCACGGTGTACTCCACAGGCACCGGGTCTGCGGCCCCCACCAAGGTCATGGGCAAACGCCCCCCAGACCGGCCCACAGCCTCACAACCAAACAGCGCCAGCGGATCGGTCACACGCGCCATCGGGCGACCGTTCAAGCTGGCATCGCCGGTAAACGTCACGGAAATGGGGGATGTCGCCATCGCCCCCATGATCAGGCGCACCCCGGTGCCGGAATTGCCGCAATCAATGACCTGATCAGGCTCGGCAAAGCCCCCCACACCAACACCATGCACAGACCACGACCCGCCGCCATGGTTGATCACCTCGGCGCCAAAGGCCTGCATGGCCCGGCCCGTGTCCAACACATCCTGCCCTTCCAGCAACCCGGTGATCGTGGTCTCCCCCACGGCCATAGCCCCCAGGATCAGGGACCGATGCGAAATGGACTTGTCGCCCGGCACGTCTGCAGTCCCCGACAAGGGCCCACAGGCAGAAGAGGTCATGGGTATCGGATCACCGTGGCTGGACATGTTTGCGCTCGCATCAATTCTTTCGGCGCAGACCTACCCCGCCCGCACAAGCCCGTCCAGACCGCGCACGCGCCTGTCTCTTCTTCTGGCTGAAAATACCTCGGGGGAGCGCGGAACGCGCAGGGGGCAGCGCCCCCAAGATCTCCCTAGGAAACCCGCCGAAAGGTCAGATAATGCGGCACCCGCCCCTCGCGCAGCGCCTTCTGCTCATAGCGCGTGCTGATCCAGTCGTCCCACGGCACCCGCCAATCAGCAGGACGCTCGGCCAGCCATTCAAAACCGGCCTTGGGCACCTCTTCCAACGTCTGGCGTACATAGTCCGGGATATCCGTCGCCACACGAAAGATCGCCCCGGGCTTCAACAGGCGGGCCAAGGGCTCCAGATGCTCCGGCGTCACGAAACGGCGGCGGTGATGGCGCGCCTTGGGCCACGGATCGGGATAAAGCAGAAAGGCCCGGTCAATCGACGCCTCGGGCAGCACATCCATCAGCTCCCGCGCATCTCCGGGATGCACCGCCAGATTGTCCACCCCGGCCCGCCGGATCTTGCCCAGCAGCATCGCGACACCGTTGATGTACGGCTCCGCGCCAATGATGCCCACATCCGGGTTCTGAGCGGCCTGATGCACAAGATGTTCGCCACCGCCAAAGCCAACCTCAAGCCAGACGGGCTTCCCCCCAAACAGCGCATCCAGATCAAGCGGATCACGCGCCGGATTGTCCTCCCAGGACACGGGCCCCGGGGACAAGGCGGCAAGGTCCTCATCCAGATAACGTTTCTGACTGTCCTTCAGGGCCTTGCCCTTCAGACGTCCATAGAAGTTGCGGTGTGGGCGTTCTGTCATGGGCGCGCATGTATCGCGCCACCCGCGCCGGGGCAATGGCGTAAGGCGCAGGTGTCCTGCGCCACCCCGGCATCAATCGCGTGCGGCGTCCAAATATGCACGCAGATCGCTCAACACCGGTCGGATCTCGACCAACCGCGCCACGTCAAACTCTCGGGTGAGCTTCGCGAAGTCAGGCCCAAGGGCAGCAATCACCTCGGCGCGCAGATCGCGGCCTGCCTGCGTCAGCCAAACGCGCTTTGATCGCCCATCCTCGGGATTGGGCCGTGTTTCCACCAACCCATGTGCCTCCAGCCCCTTCAAAGTGTGGGTCATAGATGTCTTGGGCACTTGAAAGGCGCGCGCCATCTCCATCGGCGTGCGCCCATCCGACACACGGGTAAGATGGTTCAACACGGAAAAATGCGGGGCAATCAGCCCATACGGAAGCCGCGCCTCAAGGATGGCGCGGCTCAACTGTTCGATGATGCCGATCTCGTTGAATACTTCGAAAAAGACCGACGGGTCAGTGTCATGCATGCACGATCTTGCTTTCCAAATCCCAACGCGGGCTGTGCGGCACAGCCGCGCCATAGCCCAATCGCCCCAACATTTGCACGGTTTCGCCCCCCTGCGCCAGCATCCCATGCGCTTCGTCGTAAAGGGCAGCCATCTCCGGGAATTCCTGCAACGCCTGGCTCATCGGCTGCATGCCCAACCCGGCGGCTGTGGCGGCAAGGTTCAGGCGCAACCAATCGCGCCCCGCCGTGATCTGATCGGCGCGGCTGTTGCCCGCCGTCGTCAGCCAGACATAGGCCATGCCGATCATCGCCGTGGCCTTCACCATCTCAAGCCCCCGCCTGTAAGACAGCCCATCCCGGTCCATCGCCGCCTCGCGATTGAACAGACCAGCCAGGCGCAGGGCCTCGAATTGCGGCCCGGAAAAGTCGATGCCATCTGGGTTCGCATCCACCTCGCGATGCCCGATCCGGAACAGGTCCACGCTTTCCTTGTAAGTGCGCGGCGTCTCGAACTCGATGTCAAAGGCGCGGGCGGTCAGCAGGCGCAGGGCCGCAACGCGGTCCGGATCATTGCCGGTCTCAACGCCCGACCCCCGGATGACCGGTGCCATGATGCTCTGCAACACCGCCTGCGCCACGGGCTGCGCGGTGTCATATGGCTCTTTCAACGATCGCCGATCCATCACATGCGCAAACAAAGGCGACGGCTCTGCCGCGCCAGGCGTGAACCGCGCCACGGCCACCCGGCGATTGTCCAGCGCGGTCGTGTCCTCTCCATCCGGAAACACATCCAGCTCCACCCCAATCCCATCCTGCGCCGCGGCCAGCACCATCAGCTCCAGGAAACAGCCCAGGCCCACCACAATCTGACGGCTGAACGGGTCGGTATGGGGCAACAAGCGATCCGTATCGACACGCAGCGTGACCTCGCCTGCGGTGCGCAGATCAACCTGCCAGGGCTGCCGGTTGTGCGGGTTCGGGGCGAGGATGGCATAGGACAGCGCCCGCATCCGGGGCTCGGTATAGGTGCCCGCAAGCGACCACGGTTTCAGGGCGGTCTGCGGCGTGCGGGTCACGGCAAACGCCCCGGCACCAGAGGCGGCGAGGATCGATCCACCTCCAATCAGGGCAAGCGTTTTACGACGGGATAGGGGCATTGGCGTCTCCATTGGTGCGATTTCGAACTATATAGCTGATATAATGCGATATCGCACAAAACAAGTCCCATTTCGTACTACACCCTAAACGCCACATCATCTCTTGTCTGAAATGCACCAAATTGGTAAGCAAACCTAACCAATACCGAAGGTTCGCCATGCCCGTCATCACCAATATCGAAGATCTCAAGCGCCTCTACGAACGCCGCGTGCCCCGGATGTTCTATGACTATTGCGAATCCGGAAGCTGGACCGAGCAGACATTCCGCGACAATTCCTCCGATTTTGATGACATTCGCCTGCGCCAGCGCGTGGCCGTCGACATGTCCGGGCGCAGCACCGCTTCCCAGATGATCGGGCAGGACGTCGCGATGCCCGTGGCCCTCGCCCCCGTTGGCCTTACCGGCATGCAGCACGCCGACGGAGAGATGAAGGCGGCGCGGGCGGCAGAAAAATTCGGCGTTCCCTTCACCCTGTCGACGATGTCCATCAACTCGATCGAGGATGTGGCAGGCTTCACCAACGCCCCCTTCTGGTTCCAGCTTTATACGATGAAGGATCAGGACTATGTCAGCCGCCTGATCCAGCGGGCCAAGGATGCGAACTGTTCGGCCCTCGTCATCACGCTCGATCTGCAGATCCTTGGACAGCGGCACAAGGATCTGAAAAACGGCCTCTCCGCCCCGCCCAAGCTGACGGCCAGGACACTTGCGAACCTCGCCACCAAATGGGCCTGGGGCATCGAAATGCTGTCAGCCAAACAGCGCGAGTTCGGCAACATCGTGGGCCACGTGGACGGGATCAGCGATGCTTCATCCCTGGGCGCGTGGACGGCAGAGCAGTTCGACCCGACCCTCGATTGGGACAAGGTCGCCAAGCTGAAAGAGCAATGGGGCGGCAAGGTCATCCTCAAGGGCATTCTGGATGCGGATGACGCGAAAATGGCGCTCAAGGTCGGTGCCGACGCCATCATCGTGTCAAACCACGGCGGGCGACAACTTGATGGTGCGCTGTCCTCCATCCGCGCCCTGCCCCCGATCCTCGACGCCGTGGGCGATCAGATCGAAGTGCATCTCGACAGCGGGATCCGCTCCGGTCAGGACGTGCTCAAGGCGTTGGCGATGGGTGCAAAAGGCACCTATATCGGCCGTGCCTTTGTCTATGGGCTGGGCGCCATGGGGCAGGCTGGCGTGACGGAAGCACTAAACGTGATTCACCGCGAGCTGGAAACGACAATGGCCCTGTGTGGCGAGACGAACGTGGCCAATCTCGGGCGGCATAATCTTCTGGTGCCCAAAGGCTTCGAAGGCCAGTGGCAGTAAGGGATTTCGCCTCATTATACTGAGGCGACCGGCTGGGGCTCTGCCCCAGACCCCGCGGTATTTTCAGCCAGAAGAAGACATGGACGTGGTGCGCGCCGTCAGCATCCGGCTCCATGCAGGCAACAGGATGGCCGCGACCGCAAACATGATGCCCGCGATGACATAGAAGGATACGCGCAAGCCAAACCCTTCGGCCACGAAGCCCATGATGACCGGCCCAAGGAAGAACGCAGCGTATCCCAGTGCTGCCGCCTGGCTAATCGCCGCCAGACGATATTTTGGACGCACGGCCTGCCCCACAAGGCCAAGCGCCAGTGGGCCGACAACCGAAACCCCCAAGCCCCCCAGCAGGAAGCCAAGGTAGGCCGTGCTCAACCCCGGTGCCATACCCGCCAGCGCAAGCCCGAAGCCTGCGATGCAGGACGCCAGCATCATGACGCGCAGTGGCGGCCAACCTGCCCCGAACACATGCCCGCCAAGGCGGCCAACAGCCATGCCAACCGCCAGCAAGGCCGGGCCCATCGCGCCCTCTGCCGGGCCACCGCCCAGCGTGCGTTCGACATGCAGCGCGGACCAGCCTTCGGATGCCGCTTCGCCCAGGAAGGCTGCCAGAACCACAAGTCCACCGACCCACACAAGGGCACGGGGCATGCCCGTCGCGTCCTGTGCGTCTTCCTCGGCCTGCGCGCGCATGGGCAGCACCATCCACGGGAACAGGACGGCGACGGCCAAGCCCATGGCAGCAAAGACCGCGACGGGGCCAAACCCGCCCTCACGCGCAATCCCAACCCCGATCGCGGCCACCGCATAGGCAACCGAGAACAAGCCGTGGTTCAGATTCATCAGACTGCGGCCCGTATCCGCCTCGGCCTCGCTGACCTCGGCATTGGCCAACACATCCGCAATGCCGGAGCCCCCGGCCGCAAAGAAAAGCGCGATGCCAATGACAATGGGCGTATGCGCAGCACCGGCCAACACGAACCCCGCCACCATGCAGGCCGCCCCCACGATCATCGCCCACCGCCCGAACAGACGATAGAACAATGGTGCGAGCCACATCGCCATCAATGCACCGGTCGACCCGATCAGGATCAGCGTGCCCCAGGCCCCGTCGCCCACGCCCACCTGCGCCTTGATCACAGGCATCTGCGCCGAAAACGCGGCCCAGCCAAAGCCAACGACAACAAAGCCCGCCAAAGCGCGGCGAGACGCAAAGAGATCGCTCAATATCCGCATGACCAAGCGGTGACACGGGCCGCTGCCATGGTCCAGCCCCAGACTGCGCATTTTGCATCTTTTCAAGCGGCGGGAACCGGTCTAAGACGCAGCCTTCACGCGGGGTGACAGCCTTGGAGGCACCCTGCCCTAACTTTGGAGAAATACTATGGCTGGAGAGATTCCTGATCTCGAAGCCCTGGAACGTACGGGGACAGGCAAGGGCGCCGCTCGTCAGGCCCGCCGCGACGGCATGGTTCCAGGGATTGTTTTTGGTGGTGACAACGATCCGCTGCCAATCAATCTGCCCTTCAACAAGCTGCTGAAAATGTTGAAAGCCGGTCGCTTCAAGTCGACCCTGTTCAACATGAAGGTCGACGGCCACGACGACGTGCGCGTGATCTGCCGCGACGTGCAGCGCGACGTGGTCAAGGACCTGCCGACGCACGTGGACTTCATGCGCCTGCGCCGCACCACCAAGATCAACCTGTTCATCGGTGTTGATGTGGAAGGTGAAGACGTCTCGCCCGGCCTGAAAAAAGGCGGCGTGCTGTCGCTGGTCCGCCCCGAGGTGGAACTGGTCGTGACAGCCGGTGATATCCCTGAAAGCATCAGCATCGACGTCAGCGAAGCCGAAGTCGGCGACAGCATCACCATCTCGTCGGTGACACTGCCCGCAGGCGCCAAGCCGACCATCGACCGTGACTTTGTGATCGCGACGATCACCGCGCCGTCCGGCCTGCGGTCTTCCGAGAACGAAGAAGGTGCTGAGGACGAAGCCGAAGAGGCCACCACCGAAGAGGGTGGTGAAGAATAAAGCGTCCTGCCACGGACCAATAGTACGAGGGCCGCTCCTGATCGGGGCGGCCCTTTTGTTTTGGGGTCAGGCCACCGATCCTTAACAAAACGTAACCCCCTCGGCGCAAAGGTTAATGCATACCAATGCGTTAACGGCCATGGGACGGGCAATGTGCGCAATTTGGTGGTGAAACTGTGCAGTTTGCGGAAAACCGGTCGAAACCCGGGGATTTCAGACCGGCCGAATATCGCGGTTTAAGCCTGAAACTGTGCAGTTTCATCCGCCACATCGCGTAAACCCCCATCGCACGGTGCGTTTAGACTTGGCTGGACCACCCATGCCCCCTTCCCTATGCTGCGCTGCAATATCAAGTGAGGACCGCAATGAAACTCATCGTCGGACTGGGAAACCCAGGCGCGAAATATGCCCGGAACCGACACAATATCGGGTTCATGGTTCTGGACCGGATTGCCACGGATCATGGCTTCCCGGCGTGGAAATCCAAGCATCAGGGCGTCGTGTCCGAAGGCCGATTCGGGTCCGACCGCGCGGTCCTTCTGAAGCCCGAAACCTACATGAACAAGTCGGGTGACAGTGTGGGGGCCGCGATGCGGTTCTACAAGTTAGATGCAGAGGATGTCATTGTTTTACATGACGAAATCGATCTTGCCCCCGGCAAGGTACGCTGGAAAGTGGGCGGTGGTCACGCCGGTCACAACGGGCTGCGATCCCTGCATGCACATATCGGTGCCGATTATGCTCGCGTCCGTCTGGGGGTCGGCCACCCGGGCCATAAGGATGCCGTGCCCGGCTATGTGCTGCGCGACTTTCCCAAGGCTGATGAGGCATGGCTTGATGACGTGATCCGCGGATGTTCAGACGGCGCGCCGCATCTGGCGACCGGGGATGGGCCAAAGTTCATGAATGCCGTTGCCCTGCGCACCGCCCCACCACGGTCGGGGTCAGGCAGGGAAAAGCCTGAAAAACCAAAGACTTCGGAAGATATTCAAACCAAGGAGGCAGACACACGATCCGCTCTTCAGAAACTGATGGACCGTTTTTCATGACGTTGACCCAAGCCTTCCTCGATCAATCCGAAACCTGCACCCGTATGGGCTCCCCCCTCATGGGACGTGTGTTGAAAATCCTCGCAAATCGATGGGACGCAACCAGCGCATTGGGTCAGAAAATGGAGGGATATCAGGGGGATATTGGCCCGGCCGGCCATTCCCTGCCTCTACGGATCGGAGGCGGTCTGCACGCACTTGTGCTGCAGGCCAAGGACCCCGCCCTCGTGGCCGCCTATCCTCCGAATATAGCAGATGATGCAACCCTTGAGACAGCTGTCGTTAATGCCCTGAAAACAAGTGAGGATTTCCTCCTCGACTGGACACTGAACGCACCCCAGACAAATGAAGTCCGGCGCAGCGCTGCGCTGATTGCCATGGCCCGGGTAGCGACGTCTTACTTCGATCGACCAATCGTTCTGTCCGAGCTGGGCGCAAGCGGTGGTTTGAACCTGATGTGGGATCATTTCGCGCTCCAAGCAAACGGTGACCGCTTCGGCCCGCAAGATGCTGTGCTGACACTGGAACCAGAATGGTCAGGCCCCACACCACCAACCAGTCACCCACACGTCGTCGACAGGTCAGGCGTGGACCTCAATCCGTTGAATCTCAATAATAAAAATGACACGTTGCGTCTGCTATCCTACCTCTGGGCAGACCAGCCACACCGGGTGGAACTGACGCGCGGCGCCATGTCGATCCTGTCAGCACAGGTGGACAAAGGGGACGCCATTGACTGGCTCGAAACCCGCCTCGCTTCCGCGCCCGAAGGGCATATGCACATGATCCAACACACGGTCGCCTGGCAGTATTTTCCCAAAGAAAAACAAGATTATGGCACAGTATTGATCGAAGCGGCGGGCGCAAATGCAACGCCGGAAACACCTCTTGCCTGGATGCAAATGGAGACCGA
The DNA here is from genome assembly GCF_947496075.1 of uncultured Tateyamaria sp. Taxonomy (GTDB): domain Bacteria; phylum Pseudomonadota; class Alphaproteobacteria; order Rhodobacterales; family Rhodobacteraceae; genus Tateyamaria. The sequence continues at coordinate 290,783 of NZ_CANMBJ010000002.1, read as the reverse complement.
TGGTGACACCACTGGCGCGATTGGCGCGGCTCTGACCTTGCGGCTCTGGCCCGGTGACGTCACCTTGAACCTCGGTCGTGCCGACTTTCACGGTCGCTGGATCAACTGGACAGGCTGACGCAGGGGCACAATTGCCTGACGATGCGGCCCTGTGAATAAATGCGCGGGGTGGAGGATAAAGATGCGAATTGTTTTAAAATGGATAGTCCGTGCAATCATTGCGTTGATTATTGCAGTTGCGTTGGTTGGTTTTTGGAAGCGAGAGGAGATCATGCGATTGCTCGCAGTCAACTCGTTATTCAACGAAGATCGGATCGTGTCGAATTTCTCCAACATGGATGGGGCATTTCTCCACAGAGAAATCTCCAACGGCTCGGGACCAGTCAGCCCGTTGCTCGTGGGCGCGGCCATGGATATGCCCACCACCTATGAAACCTGGGTCACCGACAGGACAGTCACATCGACGCTGGTGCTTAAAGACGGTCAAATCGTGCACGAGGCGTACTACCAAGGCACGAAACCCGATGACCGGCGGATCAGCTGGTCCGTCGCAAAAAGCTATCTCTCAGCCCTGTTCGGCATTCTGGTTGATGAAGGTGCCATCACATCACTGGATGCCCCGGTCACAGACTACGCGCCCATGCTCAAAGGTGGAGCCTATGATGGCGCCACGATCCGTAATGTCCTGCAAATGACGAGCGGCGTCACATTTGACGAGGACTACCTTGATTATGACAGCGATATCAATCGGATGGGCCGTGTTCTAGCCTTGGGCGGCAGGATGGATGACTTCGCAGCCGGGCTGACCGAAACCTTCGTCCAGCCGGGCGAGACGTGGCAATACACGTCAATCGACACCCATATTGTTGGAATGGTTGCGCGCGGCGCCACGGGGCGCGATATCCCCGATCTGATGGCGAAAAAGCTGATTGAGCCGCTCGGGCTTGAACACTCCCCCCTCTACCTGACAGACGGCGTCGGTGTCGCCTTTGTGCTTGGCGGTCTGAATATCACCACGCGGGACTACGCCCGTTTTGGGCAGATGATCCTGCAGAACGGCTTGTGGCAAGGCCAACAGATCGTGCCCGCAGACTGGATCGCTGCCTCGACCCACGCCAGCGCGCCGACAGAACCGGGTCGCATCGGTTACGGGTATCAATGGTGGATTCCAGCTGGCGCAACCGAGGGTCAGTTCATGGGGCGTGGTATCTACGGGCAATACCTCTATATCGATCAGCAGGCAGGTGTCGTAATCGTCACGACTGCGGCTGATCGCCAGTTTCGCGAAGCGGGCGTGAATGATGCCAACATCGACATGTTCCGCGAGATCGTGGTCGCAACGGAGTGAGAGATGGAACCGGATGAAAGCGTCAACGTGCTGGGCACTGCACTGCAAGCCTGCGGCATGGACCCTGTCACCGGCTTCTTCCGGGATGGGCATTGCAATACCTGCGCCGCAGACCAAGGCAGTCACACAGTATGTGCGGTGATGACGGCCGAATTCCTCGCGTATTCAAAATATGTTGGCAATGACCTGAGCACACCGCGCCCTGAATTCCGCTTTGCAGGGCTAAAGCCCGGCGACAGCTGGTGCTTGTGTGCCTCCCGCTTTCTACAGGCCCACGACGAAGGCTGCGCACCAAAAGTGTCGCTCGCCGCGACACACCAACGCGCGCTAGACATCGTGCCATTGGATGTTCTGCAGCAACACGCAGCCTGAATAGCATGAGCGCTACCTTTTCTGCATAAAATCAATATCTTTCCGGAAGTCCGGGCAACCTTACCAAAGGAACGCAACGTCATCGCCAAGTTGACGTTTGGTCCGCCTGCCCCTTCGATTGACGTAAAAAACCTGCCTCTCGCACGCTGCAACTACACGCATTGGTAGCGTGCCCAGGGAGGAAAACATGGGACTATTTGACTATCGCGGTCAGGATGGCCGCACACTTGTGCAAGACGCAATGGCACTGATCGACTACTCGTATCACGGTCTGTTCGCGGGGGAGCGTGAACGGTATCTCGAAGATGGGTATAATCCGTTCAGTGTCGCTGGCACCGGCATTGAGGTGTTGTTCGGCGCCGACAGTGGCGCCCGCAATGACCTTGCCGTTTCGAATGTGACAACCGCTGGATGGACAGTATTGACGGCGGCAGATTTGGGTTTGCCAAACAGCCGCACCGATGCGTTCCACACCTTTTCGGGCGTGACTCCTCAATTCAAGAATGCTCAGGCCGATGTGCTCGGAAAATACGATGCCGCAGGGAATCTGGCGGAAATCGGATTTGTTATTCGCGGCACATCGGGCCCGATTGACAGTCTCATCGGCGACACTGCGGGCGACGTAGTCGACTATCTCGAGTTTCTAAGCGCTAATCCAAATTACACGCAAGAAGCGTTCTCAGACGTGCTAACGGCGATCCATGATCTTGCGCAGACCAATGGACTGGATGCGAATGATATCCTGGTGACAGGTCATTCGCTTGGTGGCGGAGCGGCCGTGAACTTGGCCGAGACCAGCGACAGCTTTCTCGACGGCTTCTTTGTCGATGCCAACTACATCGGCGCCGCCGCACACTACGTGGTTGAAAATGGCGCAGCCATCCTATCAAACGGGGCCGAGGTTTTCACGTTCGACTTCGAAAACGACCCGATTGGCGGAGCCATTGTCGACGGCATCCCGCAGCTTTTGGGCAATTCCAACGACTACGCGTTCAGCACGAACAACGTCGTATTGTTCAACGACCTCTATGATACGCCGGTTTTCTCGGCAGGGGCGTCGCCTGTTAACCTTCTGGCGTGGACAGCTCATCTCGATCACGCCTATCTCAATGCGTTCAATACCATTCTGCGGTCCGAGTTCTATGACGAGCTTGACCGTGACAGCGTGATCGTGATCGCAGATCTGTCGGACCAACGCCGTGACACCACATGGGTCGAGGACATCAACCTGTTCTTCACCTCGACCGGTCACCACGGCGGCGACGCCTATGTTCTCGGCTCACTCTTTGACGACCGTTTGCGCGGACAGGAAGGCGACGATGCGCTGGAAGGGTTCGCTGGCGATGACTGGCTTAAAGGCGGGCGTGGCAACGACCGTTTGCAGGGCGGCACCGGAAACGACAAACTGGAAGGCGGACGCGGAAATGACGTTCTTACAGATGGAGACGGTCAGGATACGTTGAATGGTGGCTCGGGCGCGGACGTATTTGTGCTCAGCTACGACGGGGACACAGACCGCATCGAGTCGTTCGAACAGGGACAAGACCTGATCGATGTGTCAGATTGGGGTGCGACCTCATTCAGTCAACTCGACATACGGCAAACCGGGTGGGACAACGTGACAGTGCGTTTCGGGTCCGAAACGCTGATTGTGGATGATGCAAGCAACCGGTTCTGGTTCGACCTGGGCGAAAACGACTTTGTTTTGGCCTAAACCATCATGGTTTGAGGGGCTCCGCGCCCCTCAAACCCCTGCGTGGATTCACTCGACGTTGCGCCCTTCCGGCCCAGACATATCAAAGCCCAGGTGGCGCGCGACCGTGAAGATATCCTTGTCTCCGCGCCCACACATGTTCATGCAGATGATGTGATCGGACGGAAGCTCCGGAGCGATTTTCATCACATGGGCCAGCGCGTGGCTGGGTTCGAGTGCTGGAATGATCCCTTCGGTCGTGCAGCACAGCTGAAACGCTTCTAGCGCCTCAACATCGGTGATCGACACGTACTCTGCCCGCCCGATGTCATGTAGCCAAGCGTGTTCGGGCCCGATACCGGGATAGTCAAGGCCAGCCGAGATCGAGAAGCCTTCGAGGATCTGTCCATCGTCGTCTTGCAGCAGATAGGTACGGTTGCCATGCAAGACGCCGGGGCGTCCGCCGGTCAGCGACGCACAATGCTCCATCTTGGCATTCACGCCCTTGCCGCCCGCTTCGACGCCGATGATCCCAACCTCTTTCTCATCGAGGAACGGGAAGAACAGACCCATTGCGTTTGATCCGCCGCCGATGGCTGCGATGAGCGTGTCGGGGAAGCGCCCCTCGGCCTCAACCATCTGTTCACGCACTTCCTTGCCGATGATGCTTTGGAAATCACGGACCATGGCCGGATACGGATGCGGACCTGCCACGGTGCCGATGCAGTAGAACGTATCACGGACGTTGGTCACCCAGTCGCGCAGGGCGTCATTCATCGCGTCCTTGAGCGTGCCGCGGCCCGACGTCACCGGGATCACTTCCGCGCCCAGCAACTTCATGCGGAACACGTTGGGGGCCTGACGTTCAACGTCGTGCGCGCCCATGTAAACAACGCATTTCAGACCGAACTTCGCACAGACGGTGGCCGTGGCAACACCGTGCTGCCCTGCCCCGGTTTCGGCGATGATCCGGGTCTTGCCCATACGGCGGGCCAGGATGATCTGGCCCAGCACGTTGTTGATTTTGTGCGCGCCGGTGTGGTTCAGCTCGTCCCGTTTCATATAGATCTTGGCACCGCCTAGATGTTCGGTCAGGCGTTCGGAAAAATACAGAGGGCTGGGACGACCCACATAGTGCTTCCACAAATGGTCCATCTCAGCCCAGAAACTATCGTCAGTCTTGGCCTTTTCATATTCCTCTTCCAAGGACAGGATCAGCGGCATCAGCGTCTCGGACACGAACCGTCCGCCAAAATCGCCAAAGCGCCCGTTTTCATCCGGGCCGGTCATGAAGGAGTTGAAAAGATCGTTGGCCATCGCGCACCTCACTTGCAGAGCCTTTGACCTAGCGGGGTTAGTGGGCCGGGTAAAGGGTCAGCTGACGGCCTTTGCGACCGCCATAAAGTCGCGGATCAGGCCCGCATCCTTCTGACCGGGCGCCGTTTCCACGGCAGAGCTTAGATCAATCTGCCGCGCACCCGTCGCAGCCACTGCTTGCGCAACGTTTTCCTGGGTCAATCCGCCGGCCAACATCCACGGTACGGGCCAGCGCCGACCGGCAATCAGGCTCCAGTCAAATGTCTGCCCATTCCCACCGGGTCGATCAGCTCCCTTGGGGGCTTTGGTGTCGACCAGTATCTGGTCCGCCACCCGGCCATATAAGTCCAGAGCCTCAATATCAGAAGCATCCGCCACCCCTACTGCCTTCATGACGGGCAGACCGTAGCGTTTCTTGATCTCTGACACACGTTCGGGTGTTTCCTGACCATGCAATTGCAGCATGTCCAGCGGCACAGTCGCGGTCAACTCGTCCAGGAATGTGTCATCAGGATCGACAACAAGTGCAACCTTCGCAACGCCTGGCGGGACAGCCAGTGCAAGCGTTCGAGCCGTTTCCAATGTTACGTTGCGCGGAGACTTCGGGAAGAAGACAAAGCCAATGTACTTGGCGCCCGCGTCCACCGCTGTAGACACGTGCTCGGGGCGGCTCAGGCCGCAAATTTTGACAGACACGCCGGGCATATTGAGTGCTTAGCTGGCTTCGTCCAAAAGCGCCAGCACCTCGTCCTTGCCTTCGTGCTTCTCGGATTTAAGGCGCTTGACCTCACGGTCCAGCCGCCGCACTTCGCGTGCGTTGCGGGAATTCTCAGCGCGGACGGTGTGTTCGCGCATCCACTCCCACACGAAACCAACCAACAAGCCCGCAACTATCCCGCCAAAGATCACGACGAACAACGGCAGTTCAACAGTCGGAGCGACTGCAAAGAGACCCGCAATCTCGGTCGGAAGCAACTTGAGCGTCACCATACCGCGATTGGCCAGCGCAACGGCAATCAAAGCCACGGCAAAAATGGCAATGCAGGCATAGCGAATGTAGCGCATCAAGCTTTCCCGTTCAGACGATCACGCAGCAACTTGCCCGTCTTGAAGAAGGGTACGTGCTTTTCTTCGACTTCCACGGTTTCGCCGGTGCGGGGGTTCCGACCAGTACGCGCATCCCGCTTCTTGACGGAAAAAGCACCAAAGCCGCGCAACTCGACGCGATCCCCGCGCGACATCGCGTTTGTCACTTCGTCAAATATGGTGTTCACGATCCGCTCCACGTCTCTCTGATACAGGTGTGGATTTTCATCTGCGATCTTCTGGATCAACTCTGACCGGATCATCTTTAATTCCTCCCGAGGGACTCGGTTTTTTGTCTTTATGCGTCCGGTAACTATAGGAACAAACGGGCCTTTCGGGAATAGCCCCATTTTGGGCGAAGTCAGTTTTTTTGATGTCTGAACAGGACCATGGCACGAAAATCAGCATTGATCCGCTGCCGTGTCCAGCGATGCAGCATTGTGCACAGCCAAACCGATACGTGATTCGATACCATGTTCCGGACAGCAAAAGGGGCCCCGCAGGGCCCCTCGCGAACTTGTCAGTTGGACAAAGTCTTATTCGTCGCCCTTCAGGGCTGCGCCAAGGATGTCACCCAGCGATGCGCCGCTGTCGGACGAACCATACTGTTCCACGGCTTCTTTCTCTTCGGCAATTTCACGTGCCTTGATCGAGACGCCCAGACGGCGCGTCTTGCTGTCGATGTTGGTGATGCGGACATCAACCTTGTCACCGACCGAGAACCGCTCGGGGCGCTGTTCGGCGCGGTCACGCGACAGGTCGGAGCGGCGGATGAAGGATTTCATGCCTTCGTATTCCACTTCGACACCGCCATCTTCGATAGCTGTCACTTCCACGGTCACGATCGAGCCGCGCTTCACGCCGCCCACGGCTTCGGCAAACTTGTCACCGCCAACCGCTTTGATCGAAAGCGAGATGCGCTCTTTCTCGACATCCACCTCGGACACAACCGCGTGGACCATGTCGCCCTTGCGGTAATCCTGAATGGCTTCCTCGCCACGCTGGTCCCATGACAGGTCGCTGAGGTGAACCATGCCGTCGATGTCGCCTTCGAGGCCAACGAACAGACCGAATTCGGTGATGTTCTTGACTTCGCCTTCGACCTCGGTGCCCTCGGGGTGCGTTTCTGCAAACACTTCCCATGGGTTGCGCATGGTCTGTTTAAGGCCCAGGGACACGCGGCGCTTGGAACCGTCGATTTCCAGAACCATGACTTCGACTTCTTGCGAGGTCGAAACGATCTTGCCGGGATGCACGTTCTTCTTGGTCCAGGACATTTCGGACACGTGAACGAGGCCCTCGACACCGGGCTCCAGCTCGACGAACGCACCGTAGTCGGTGATGTTGGTCACGCGGCCAGTGTGGGTCGATTCCAGCGGGTACTTCGCGGCCACCAGATCCCATGGATCTTCCTGCAACTGCTTCATGCCCAGGCTGATGCGGTGGGTTTCTTTGTTGATCTTGATGACCTGCACCTTGATCGTCTCACCGATCGTGAGGATCTCGGACGGGTGGTTCACCCGGCGCCATGCCATGTCTGTGACGTGCAGCAGACCGTCAACACCGCCCAGATCAACGAACGCACCGTATTCAGTGATGTTCTTGACCACACCATCGACGTTCTGACCTTCGGTCAGGTTGCCGATAACTTCAGCACGCTGCTCGGCACGCGATTCTTCGAGGATCGCACGACGCGACACAACGATGTTGCCACGACGACGGTCCATTTTCAGGATCTGGAACGGCTGCTTCAGACCCATCAGCGGGCCTGCGTCACGCACGGGGCGGACGTCAACCTGAGAGCCGGGCAAGAAGGCCACGGCACCGCCGAGGTCGACAGTGAAGCCACCCTTGACGCGGCCAAAGATGGCCCCTTCGACGCGGGCGTCGTCGGCATATGCTTTTTCCAGGCGGTCCCAGGCTTCTTCGCGGCGGGCCATCTCGCGCGAGATGACGGCTTCGCCACGGGCGTTCTCGGCGGCGCGCAGGTAGACTTCTACCTCGTCACCAACGGAGATTTCTGGTGCTTCGCCGGGATTTGCGAATTCTTTGAGCTCGACGCGGCCTTCCATCTTGTAGCCTACGTCGATGATGGCTTGGCCTGCCTCGATGGCGAGAACCTTGCCTTTGACAACAGAACCCTCTTCGGGCGTGTCCATTTCGAAGCTTTCTTGCAGGAGGGCTTCGAATTCCTCCATCAATTTATCAGCCATGTGGCGTCGTTTTCCTAACTATGTTCAGTTTTACGGGCCGCGCGGTTGTCTCCGCCGGTCTTGTCAAGTTGAGCTATTGGCCAACACGTCGCGTTGGGACAAACGAGTTAAGGGCCACCGATGAACCGGGGCCCTGCATTTCCTCGTGACTCGTCACGCCGCGTCAACGGGCGCGGTATAGATCAGCTCGGTCAAAGTGACAAGACGCATCGCGGTCAAGCCATTCGAACGCTCAGCATCATAACCTCCGCCACCATGCAACTTTGTCGGTCAGTCGAAGGGTCGGTAAGTCACGGGGCGACCGAAATTAGCATGCGCTTAAGACACAAGACCGAATTGACAACCCGAGACCAAAGTCATAATGACTACCACTGGGGGTAGCACGCAACTCTAACCCCCAAAAAACAGGGGAAAATTCACGACCCCTCCCGAACAACAATTCTCACTTGGACTATCCTGGGGAAGAAGATGGACTATTACGAATCGGGATTTGAACCGGATAATAACGACTTTTCAAGCAATTACAGCTACGATGCCGTTTCCAAGAACGGCTCGACTACTGCAAGACTGGATGTACGCCCTCGAAGTAACGTGGTGCCTTTCCCGCTTATTACCCAGCGAAATGATCAGCCCGAGAACAATACCGCCAGCGGACCAAATGATGCATTCGCCCCGCATACGGGTGATGATCTGTGGGCACGGGACGTTTTTCTGATTTGTCCAAGCGGCTCCAACGCAACGTCTATGCTGACTGAGTTGTCTGACAGCATGCAGTCCCTCACGATCCTGAACCAGTTTCGATCAGCACTACAATTGGCTGCGCGCTGCGACGGATCCGAAACCCTGCTCGCTGTTGATCTGGATATGATCCCGGACCTCGATGGTACAATCGCCGATCTCGCCAAGCTTCGGCATGCCAACAGCACACTGGCAATTCTGATCATGTCACGCTCCTTCGTTGAAACGGATTTGCACCCGCATCACTCCTACATCGCGGATGCAAGTCTGCGCCTGCCAGCTTCGAAATATGAGACGTCGGTTGCCCTGCATTTTGCAGTGACAAACGCGTTTTTCCGAACGTGCTACGATGATGGGGCATAGAGAACTGGAAAACTTACTGAATAGCGGCAGGAGACGCGGTTTCCTGCCGATTTGTTGTTGTCGAAATGACTATGCGTTGATTACAACGTCTGGATGCGATGGTGTGGCGTTAAAGGTGTAAAGTGGATACAAAAATACTAGGGCAGATCGCACAACTGCGCTCACTGCTCGAAGAGATGGAGAAGGATTTCGGAATGCATGAGTTGTCGCGCAATGAGCGTGACATCGTCTTAGCGTTCTGTGCATGTATCAAAGAGAATAAAGCTGGCGACGAGATGTGTTCGACGGATGTGGTTCGAGCCAACCCGATCGTGAAAGAGATTTCGCAGCCAACTTTTCACAGAACTCTCAAACAGTTGATCAAACGGGGATTGATCGAGCGGTGCGAGGGGTTTCCAATGGGTCTTTATCGGCTCTCTGATCGCGCGTCAGGCCAGTTTTAGAGGGCTGGCCGCCCAAACAGCAAAGCAAAGTGCTTGTCAAACCCCGTAAATCAACCCATTCGCCTTACGAACGATTTCGTTGTGAAAACCGCTTTGCACAGCGGCGCTCTTGTGATCGCGTATGTCGTGACTTGGGAACTGATCATGCCCGGGCAGAAGCTTTTCATGACGATGCTGCCCACTCTGGCAACGCTGTTCTACCTGCCCTTCGGAATAAAAGTCATATCAGCCTTTTTTGAAGGATGGCGCTCAATCATCTACATGACGCCCGGCATTGCAATTGGCAACATGTACTGGGTGAACATGCCTTTTGACGCACTCACCACTTACGCGGCATGGGCTGCCAGCTATGGAACAGCACCCGCCATATTCGCCATGCTCGACTGGACCATTCGTAACGATCGCCGAAACGTAACAGCCGGGCAGGCATGGCGCACGATGATTGTGGGCGGGGCCGCCTCGTCCGTTATCATCTCGGTCCTGGTGCACGTCATTAGGCACCGGAACATCCCGCAGGATGACTTTATCGTAAGCATGCTCAAATACATGATCGGCGACATGCTTGGGCTGTTGGCCATCCTTGCGTTGCTCATGTGCGTCTTCCGCTACATGCGAAAAGCGCGGCACTAGAAAACGTAGATCTCAAATCTCTTCACCAAGTTCCTGAAGCTCTTTCAGAAGCTCTTGATAGATTCCGTTGCTATCGCCACCCCCGAACACGGTGGCGCCTCCAGAATAGGTTTGACCATATGTTCGCGCCACATTGATCGTTTGGACAAATGCCGACAACAGCTGATCTTTCTCCAGGGGGCTAAGCGGATGGATGAACACGCCCCAAAGCCGCCCTTGCGCCACGGCATAGCGCGCATCAAGCGCACTATCGAAATTGGCCTGCATCAAACGCATCAAGTCTTCCGCGCTCAGTCCGTCAGCAGACCGAATAGGCACCATGGCGCGCATCCGGTCTGCGGCCGGATCTGCAATCACAATGACTGGTATATCGTCGATGGTGAACTGAATGGCGTTGCCGGCAGGCTGCGCTTCCGGATCAATGGCGCGAATGATCTCTGCCATGCGCAGCATCGTCATTGGCGGTTCCACCGGTGCGCTGGGAAGTGCATCGGAATCCGGAAGCACTTCGGCCTCGGATCCGGTCTGCGGCGTTGTTTGCGCGTGCACCGCACCAAAGATAGCCATTCCACCTAGTATGGCCGCCATGCAAGTCGTGCGAAAAAGTCCCATAAGCCAATGCCTTCTATCTGCGAACAGGTAAAAGCTAGGTCAGGTCGGGCTCAAATACCAACCACCGTTTGGTGATAGATTGAAACAGACGCAGCTGAAAGCCGCGCCTGCTATGTCTTAGACAGCCGCCTTCAGGGCGTCGGTCAAGTCGGTTCGCTCCCAGCTAAAACCACCATCAGCATCTGGCGCGCGGCCAAAGTGGCCATACGCTGCGGTGCGCTCGTAGATAGGCTTGTTCAGAGACAGATGTTCGCGAATACCACGCGGGGTCAGATCCATGGCCTGTGCCACGGCAGCTTCGATTACGGCATCTGCAACCTCGCCCGTACCGAACGTGTCGCAATAGATCGACAGCGGTTTCGACACACCGATGGCGTAACTCAGCTGAATGGTGCATTTGTCGGCCAGTCCCGCAGCAACCACGTTTTTAGCCAGATAGCGGGCGGCATATGCGGCCGAGCGGTCCACCTTGGTCGGGTCCTTGCCGGAGAATGCGCCGCCGCCATGCGGAGCGGCCCCGCCATATGTATCCACAATGATTTTGCGACCAGTCAAACCGGCATCACCATCCGGACCACCAATGACAAACTTACCAGTGGGATTCACGTGCCATTCGGTTGCATCCGTCAACCAGCCATCAGGCAGCACCTCTTCGATGTAAGGAGCTACGGTGGCACGGATATCTTCACTGCTCAGAGTTTCGTCCAAGTGTTGTGTCGACAGGACCAACGAGCCGATCCCAACGGGCTTGCCATCGCGGTAGATCACCGACAGCTGCGACTTGGCATCTGGCCCCAACACGGGCTCCGTACCGTTTTTGCGGACCTCGGCCAATCTGCGCAGGATCGCATGTGCATATTGGATCGGTGCAGGCATCAGATCAGGTGTTTCATTCGTGGCATAGCCAAACATGATCCCCTGATCTCCTGCGCCTTCGTCCTTGTCCGCTGCAGCGTCTACACCTTGCGCGATATGCGCAGATTGTTCATGCAGCAGGTTCGTTACCTCGCAGGTGGCGTGGTGAAACTTGTCCTGCTCGTAACCAATGTCTTTTATGCAGGCGCGGGCAATTTCATCGATCTTGCCCATGTAGTCATGAAGTTTACCCTGATCGCTCAGCCCGACCTCACCGCCAATGACGACGCGATTGGTTGTGGCAAATGTCTCGCAAGCAACACGGGCTTCGGGTTCTTCGGCAAGAAATGCATCCAGCACTGCATCTGAAATTCGGTCGCAAACCTTATCTGGGTGGCCCTCGGAAACGGACTCCGAGGTAAAAATGTAATTCTGACGGGACATAAGCGCTCCATTGGGTTAATCCGCGTCACGTCAGGAAGCCGTTGTGACGGGGTCGGACGGATTTACGCCCGAAGTGCTGGCGCGTCAATGGGGGGCGTGCGACGCGTTCGGGCGCGATGCAACACTGATACAATCAGACTGAACAAGACCAACAGAATCCAAGGCCAATCACCCGTCATACTGTACAATGTTGGGGCAGCTGGCGCCGGTAGTTTGGCATCAAGATAGCCCGCCTCGTTGAGAGCAAGTGAAGCGGTGATGCGCCCCTTCGGATCGATCACTGCAGAGATGCCGGTATTGGCCGCTCGGATCAGCGGCAGTCCCTGCTCTATAGCCCGCATCTGTGCTTGTGCAAGATGCTGCTGTGGCCCCGACCGCATTCCAAACCAAGCATCATTGGTCAGTTGCATAAGAAACGTCGGGCGTTCGGACGCGCCACCAACATCATGTGCAAAAACGGCCTCATAACAGATCAGCGGCAAGGCCGATCCGAGAGGACCCATATCCATTATCTGAGGTCCCGGCCCGCGCCCGTACCCGCTGTCCGCCCTTTCGGCCAGTGCACGAATGCCCAAGCCTCGAAACAGCCCTGGCAAAGGCATGTATTCTCCAAAGGGTACTAGATGGTGCTTGTCGTACGTCTGTGTGACCTGCGCCGCTGCATCCAGCATCACAAGGCTGTTGAAATATGCGTCCTCGCTGCGGCGTTGAATGCCCAGAACAACCGGTGCGCCCCGCGCTGCATCGGCGATAACGTCAAAGGCAGGTTGTGCATTTTCAACAAGGTAAGGAAGGGCCGTCTCGGGCCAGACAATTAGATCAGGAACCGACCCAGCAGCGGTGTAGTCGATCTGACGGTTGATGAAGACAGGAATGCGTGTGGGATCCCACTTTTCGTCCTGTGGCGCATTGGGTTGAACCAAACGCACCGTATGATCGGTCAGTGGCGCCTGGCCTCCTGCGGTTGGCAAAAGGACTGGTACCAAAACGGCCATCAACAGAACCGCTTGCAACCAGACACGCTGAACAGCGAATATCAATGCCATCGACGCGAGCAACGCAAGCATCATCCCATGCGGCCCACCAAATGCGAGAGCTTGTCCGGCGAGGCTGCCCACAAGGGCCTGCGGTGGCGTAGCCCAAGGGAATCCCGTCAATAGATAAGCCCGCAAGATTTCCGCCCCAGCCCAACTGAACACCAGAATCCAAAGCTGCCCCCCGCACCACTTTGCCAGAGCAAGAGCTGCAGACCAGAACAGCCCAAGCAGGATCGACAACAGAACAAGCGCAAAAGGCGCCATCCAACCGGTATCGGCAGCGTCGACTTGAAACGGTTCGGTGATCCAATTCAGCGTCGCACCAAAGTAACCAACGCCGACAGCGAGGCCCAGCAGGGCCGCATGGCGCGCGCTGCGCGCCACCTGCAAAAGCGGGAACATGGCCATGACCGGAACAGTTATCGCAGGAGCGAAATCAACAGGCGCGTGGGACAATGCCCCGAAACCGCCCGCCGCTAGGGCCAGCAGAACCTGCGCCCAGATCGGCCATGCCGATACATGGACGCGGGATCGGTTCATTCGGCAGGCTCCGGGCCCTTCAGGCGCACACGCATCCGTTTAATGCGACGCGGATCGGCATCAATCACCTCAAACTGCGGACCGTCAGGGTGCAACACCACCTCTCCACGCGCAGGCACGCGCCCCGCCAACATGAAGACCAAGCCGCCAAGCGTATCGATATCTTCCTCATCCACATCGTCATGCGTCGTCAGGGATATCCCAATCTCAGCCTCGAACTCCTTCAGTGGTGTCTTGGCAAGCGCAAGGTAGCATCCGGACTTTTCGCGCGTGAACAAAGCGCCTTCATCGACGTCATGTTCGTCCTCGATTTCGCCAACTACCTGCTCGATCAGATCCTCGATCGTGACGAGCCCGTCAACACCGCCATATTCATCAATGACAAGCGCCATGTGTCGCCGTTCGGTCTGCATCTTTGTCAGCAGAACACCGATGGTCATCGAAGGCGGAACAAACAGCAGCGGGCGCAACCTTGCACGCAGATCATAGTTGGCTGCACCTCCGTTGAAACCGTGTTGCAGCGCCACGTCTTTGAGGTGGGCAAAACCGACGGGCGTGTCCAGCGTCCCCTCGAATACCGGCAATCGGGTGTAACCGCTTTCTTTGAAAACCTGCACCAGTTCGTCCAACGAGACGGTATCCGGCACAGCAGTGATGTCAGCCTTGGGCACGGCAACATCCTCGACCCGCAAACGGCGCAGGTTGATCATGCCATGAGACTGTGGCCGCGGGCTTGGGACCTCGGACATATTGGGGGTGTTGTCCGATGGGCTGAGAGCGCCAATCACGCGCGCCAGAAATCCACCACCTTGGGAAGGTTCGGTCCTGTCATTATCTGACTGCGCGCGTCGCGCCGCGTCAGACGATCCGTCGATGTCGCCCATTGGCTCCTATCCAGTTCGTTTGGGCCACGTGGCCCTGAATGCGACCTAATATGGGTCAGGCACCCCCAGTTTGCCAAGTATTTCGACCTCAAGTGCTTCCATCCGCGTGGCATCATGGTCACGGATATGGTCATAACCAAGCAAATGTAACACTCCGTGAACAAGTAAATGGGTCACATGAGCGGCCAAGGGCTTGCTTTGCTCGGCGGCCTCCCGCGCGCATGTGTCATAGGCGATGGCGATATCGCCAAGGCTGATTGAACCGCTCGGATCGGGTTGAGGTGGTACAGGTACCGCGCCATCCACTTCAGGCGACAAGTCCTCTTCCGGCCAGCTCAGAACATTGGTCGGCGTCGCCTTGCCACGAAAATCATCGTTCAAAACGGAAATGCGCGCATCATCGCAGGCCAGCACCGATAGCTCAGCCCGCGCCAAGCCCAGCGCTGACAAGGTTTCGACAATCGCAGTGTCAGCTAACGCCTCAAGACCGACATCCTGCCAGCGGCTATCTTCCATCAGGATGTCGATATGGTATGGCAATTGTCAGCACCTGGGGCCAGCCCCCGGATCCCCAGAGTTTACTAAGCAAGATAAAAGCGTATCAGGACGCTTCTGCATCTGCCTCGTACGCTTCAATGATCGCGGCGACAAGCGGATGGCGCACGACATCCTTTGACGTGAAGTAGTTGAAGCTGATGTTCGGAATGGTTCTGAGCAACCGTTCAGCATCGGCCAAGCCGGAGGAAACGCCGCGCGGCAAGTCGATCTGAGTGCGGTCGCCGGTGATAACCATGCGCGACCCTTCGCCCAGGCGGGTTAGAAACATCTTCATCTGCATAGTCGTGGCGTTCTGTGCCTCGTCCAGCACCACGAAAGCGCGGGACAGGGTCCGCCCGCGCATAAAGGCAAGCGGCGCAATCTCGATTGTCTTTTCCTCTTTCAGCTTGGCAAGCTGCTTGCCGGGCAGAAAGTCGTTCAGCGCATCATAAAGGGGCTGCATGTAGGGGTCGACTTTTTCTTCCTGCGTGCCCGGCAGAAACCCCAGCCTCTCGCCCGCCTCTACTGCGGGGCGGCACAAAATGATCCGGTCCACGTGGCCCGATATGAACATAGACACGCCGACTGCGACAGCCAGATACGTCTTGCCAGTGCCGGCAGGACCAATGCCAAACGCCATTTCATTCTCGAACAGTGCCTGAACATAGGCCTTTTGCGCATCGGTGCGCGGTTCGACCAGTTTCTTTCGCGTCTTGATCTCGATCCGGGTGCCAACGGGCATCTCCAATTGATCGCCTTGCCGGGTGCCTGTGCCTTCTTCGGACTGGCCCATGCGCAACTCACGATCCACATCGGCAGGTTCAACATCCTTGCCTGTCTCCAGCCTCAGATAAAGCGCATTCAAAACATCAGCAGCCCGCTTCTGTGCGCCCTCTTCGCCCAGCACAGCCAACACGTTTCCCCGTCTCACGATCTGCACCTCAAGGGCGGACTCGATGGCCGTCAAATGGCTGTCATAAGGACCGCACAGGTCAATCAGCAAACGGTTGTCGGGAAATTCCAGGACCATTTCCTGGGACGGTTGGTCTAGGGTCAAATGTCACTCCTTGAGTCTGTGTTTCACCCAGCGTTGCAAGTTCAGCTTGGGTGCGCAACGGGATGTTGGCCCTTTTCACACATTTGAAACAAAAAAGGCCGGAGCGCTAGGTTCGCTCCGGCCTCGAAATGTGTGTCACTGTCGGTCAATTGGGGTCGTTGATTTTCGATCCGCCTTTGAAATCGCCAACAGTTTGAGTTGGCGGCGCAACCCCGGAACAAACAGGCTTCCCATATTTATCAAGCCGTGCCGACAGGTATCCCTCGATCCCATCATCGATGATCCAGTGGTCACAGCCATTCGGGTCCACCCAGATGCCCGCCTGAAGTTGGCTTAGGCTCTTTCGATCTGTCCCGCGGTCGATTGTCTTGTCTGGTGACAAGCCGTCTCCCAAACCATCGGAGCAAGCTGCAATAGACAGACAGACAATGGAAAGCGTGACGAGTTTCAGTTTTGTCATGATGCGTCCCCTATTGAATGCAAATGATTTCGACGCGGCGGTTTGCAGCCATGCCTTTTGCAGTGTTGTTGGGCTGCGCTGGCAGACGTTCACCGTAACCACGCACATCCGCAATGCGCGCGCCCGACTGCTGTGCAACGGCCGCAACCGCATTCGCGCGGTTGAGTGACAGACGCAGGTTGTACGCATCACTGGCCCGACTGTCTGTGTGACCTGTGATGATAAACGCTTGTGCAGTGGAACCCTGGAAGAATTGAGCAAGGCGCTCGCGCCCCGCTTTGTGGATGCGGAAGCTGTCGGTCTTGAAGAACTGATCGGTGTTCATGACGCCACATAGATTGCCACGGCGGCAGACCGGTATGCCCTTACGGGTGACGTGGGGCGTCATATAGCCTTCCGCTCCGTCATCCATGACCCAGTGTTCGCACCCATCGGGATCGACCCAGATACCCGGAATGTATTGGCCTTTGTCACGCCCTTCCTGCGACCGTGTTTGACCAAAAGCCTGTGCAGACACATCGGCGGCCATCAGTGATGTCAGCGCCACAGCGGTGGCAGCCACTGTGGTTATAAGCTTATCAACTGTTTTCGAAAAGATTTTCGCCACAGTCCTGTCCCTTTATGTTGATCCCCCGCAAAGATCCCCAACATGCTTGAAACAAGCTGACCCTCGCTACTCTGAGCAAAAGCGTAGGCAATTATTAACAATCTGTGAACCCGCTTTTCACCACATATTGTGCCATAATTGGGCCGGCTTACAATTGAACCGAGCAATTTGTGCACAAATTTTTGGCAGTAACCCGGATCAGTCGATCACCCCCGCAAGAGAGTTCACTCCGGCTTCAACGATTCTCACGGGTGCAATGTCACCCGCTTTCACGTTGGCATTTGCGACATGGACAGCATGTAGATAATCGCTTTTGCCGCCCATTTGTCCCGGCAGGCGACCAGGCTTTTCAAACAGCACATTCACAGTCTGACCCACCATACCCTCCTGTATGGATCGCTGTTGGCGCGTGATCAGGGCTTGCAGCCTTTGCAACCGGTCGTCCGCCTCTGCTGGCTCCACCTGCGATCGTTCTGCGGCGGGTGTGCCGGGGCGGGTCGAGTATTTGAAGCTATAGGCGTAGCCATAGTTCACCGCTTCCACCAGATCGAGCGTCGCTTGAAAATCAGCCTCAGTTTCTTCGGGGAAGCCAACAATGAAATCACCAGACATCAGGATGTCAGGCCGCGCTGCACGGATGCGTTCGATCAGCCGCAGATAGCTGTCGGCGGTGTGGCTGCGGTTCATGCGCTTCAGTATGCGGTCGCTGCCCGATTGCACAGGCAGGTGTAGGTAGGGCATCAGCTTCGCGCAGGTGCCATGCGCTTCGATCAGGTCATCCGTCATATCGTTGGGGTGGCTGGTCGTAAAGCGGATACGCTCAAGCCCGTCCACCCTGTCCAGGTCCCAGATCAGCTTGGCCAGCGTATAGTCGGACCCATCTGGACCAACCCCATGGTACGCGTTCACATTCTGACCCAGCAACGTGATCTCGCGTACACCGCGTTCCACGAGATTGCGCGCCTCGGTCAGGATGCGATCCACTGGACGGCTCACCTCGGCCCCGCGGGTATACGGCACCACGCAGAAGGCGCAAAACTTGTCACAGCCTTCCTGCACGGTCAGGAACGCGGTCGGACCGCGTTGAGCCCTTGGACGGCTCTTGAGTTTCTCGAACTTGTCCTCTTTCGGGAAGTCCGTGTCGAGCGCTTTTTCCCCGGCTTGCGTCTTTGCTTCCATCTCGGGCAGTCGGTGGTAGCTTTGAGGGCCCACAACCAGATCCACCAAAGGCTGACGTCGCATGATCTCTTGGCCTTCCGCTTGTGCGACACAGCCTGCCACGCCTATCTTGAGGTCTGGCTTCTCCGCCTTCAGCCCCTTGAACCGACCCAGCTCGGAATAGACCTTTTCCGCTGCCTTCTCGCGGATGTGACAGGTGTTCAGCAGGATCATGTCCGCATCATCAGGCGTCTGCGTCTCGACATAACCCTGACCGCCCAGCGCCTCGGCCATCCGTTCGCTGTCATAGACGTTCATCTGGCAGCCATAGGTCTTGATAAAGAGCTTCTTCTGCGTCGTCATGGGCTTCGATCCCGGATCATGCGGATGGAGTGGGGGCTGTACCAGCCTGCCAGACATCTTGCAATGCGGCGCGGATTAACCGAAATTTGATCTCAACCGCGCCAAAAGACGCCAACCGAGGCACGCAAATGCAATTCGACAGTCTAAGCAACTTCATTCGTGACAAGGACGCCGTTCCACAAAAGGGACCGATAGCGGTTGTTGTGGTTGAGGACGACATTGAGGTGGACACGACCCTGCGCCACCATCAGCAAGCCGGTTTCAAGCAGGTCATCGCGTTCATGCCGAAACGGTTCAAACTTGCCCGGGACCTATCAGAGACGCTGATACGGATAGATTTTGACACCTCGGCGCCGGATGCGCTTGAGACGGCCGTGAACGGCGTGATTGTTGCGGTGCCCGCGGGGACATGGATGTACTACTGCTATAATGCAGAATTCCTGTTCCACCCGTTTTGCGAAACAAGGTCAGTCGGCGAGATGCTGACATTTCATACCGAAGAACGACGCGATGCGATGTTAACCTATGTGGTGGATCTGTATGCAGATGACCTTTGGTCTTGCCCCAACGCGGTGTCACTAGATCGTGCACATCTGGATCGATCCGGGTATTACGCGCTCGCCCGTCCCGATGAAAAAGGGCATCCGAAGGAACGGCAACTTAACTTCTACGGTGGTTTGCGTTGGAGATTTGAAGAACACGTACCCGAAGTACGGCGCAAGATCGATCGTATTTCCCTTTTTAAAGCCAAACCCGGCCTAAAACTGCGGAACGATCACACGTTCAACGACGAGGAATACAACACCTATGCCTGCGAATGGCACCACAACCTGACCGCAGCGATCTGTTCGTTCCGAACTGCAAAGGCGTTGAAACTGAATCCTGGAAGCACCTATGACATCGAGACATTCAAATGGCACAACTCTGCCCCGTTCGAATGGCATTCGCGGCAGTTGCTGGACCTTGGATTAATGGAACCGGGGCAATGGTTCTAACGGCTGGAACGTTACGCGCGATCGACCCTTCGATTTAGTTAAGCACCGCGACCAGGCAGCCAGTGCGGCTAGCGCTCTTCGGATTTGCTTGAAGGGGGTTAATGCTTTTGGCGTTGCTCCGGCGCAGGGTGAGCAGTGCTGTCACTACAACCAAAAAACCAAAACCTTACTATGCGCAGCTTCGCGTAGGCGGCCCGAGTGCTCTTGTGCCCGGGACCCATGCAGCCGAAGGTGCACAAATGGATTCCGGTATCGAGTTTTCATTCCGCAAGCTTACACCCGCCGCGCAGCGGCATATTCGTGTGTTTCAGGTTCACCAATTCCTGGACCGGTTCGCAATGGGTCTCACCGTATCCGTGGTCGCCTTGGCATTGATCGACCGAGGAATGGATCTGTTCCAGATTTCGCTGCTGTTTGGCGCCTATTCAGTCACAACGTTGACCATGGAGTTGCCGTTTGGAGGACTGGCAGACAACGTTGGACGCAAGCCAGTCTTTCTCGCGGCTGTGGGCGCAAGCCTGATGTCCCTTGCGCTGTTCCTGTCATCAAGCGACTTCTACGTTCTCGCACTGTCATTTGCTTTCATCGGTTTCGGGCGTGCGCTGCGCTCCGGCACATTGGATGCCTGGTTTGTCGAAAACTTCCGGACCAAGGCACAAAACGTGGACGTGCAGCCAGCGCTTGCAAAGGCGCAATGGGCCAACGGGATGGGATTGGCGTTTGGCGCGATTGTTGGGGGGTGGCTGCCAGACGCCTTTGGCGAGGTAGCGACCCCGCTTGGCTTCAGTGCCTATGACGTCGCTTACGCGGCAAGTTTTGTAATGATGACGGCGGTACTGATCTACACGATTGTTGCCATCACCGAAGAACCACGACCGCTGCATCCAAGGGCGCTTGCTCAGGGATTTGCAAACGTTCCGGTTGTTGTCCGGGACGCCGGTCTGCTCGCCCTGAGGCACCCCACCCTTTCACTGCTTCTAGCGGCCTTGGCGCTTTTGCTTATGGCAACGAACCCGGTCGAAGTGCTTTGGCCCACCCACGTAAAGCCAATGCTGGAAGAGGGTTATGCCAACACCGTGGTTGGCATGTTGACGGCAGCCTGTTTTTTCTCGATCGCCATCGGCGCATCGCTGTCGCCACATATCAACCGAGTATTCAGGCGCCAGAACGCGATGACACTTGCAGCTGCTGTGGGATGCCTTGCTGTCCTGCAGATTGCATTGGCTCTGCAAGGTGGTGTGGTGGGTTTTGTGATTGTCCTGATCATCTATTTCGTGATCCTCGGCGTTGGGGAAACACCTGCCAGCAGCATTCTGCATTCCAGTGTGGAGAACCATCAACGGTCTACCATGCTGTCGTTGCGTTCGCTGGTGCAGCAATTGGGGGCAACCATTGGTCTGATCCTTGTTGGTGCTATCGCCGAAGGATATTCGACCCCAATTGGTTGGATGGTAGGAGCGCTGTTCACTTTTGGCGCTGCGCTCCTGACAAGTATTTTGGCCAGAAGACTGAAGGACCGCTTGTAGAAGCGAATTATAGGATACGCCGGGTTGCGTCCTCCAGCGGTGTCCGTCGGCTTTTTGCTGAAATCAATCCTTGCGGCGCAACCGGATCACAACGTCTACAGATGCGATTTCCGCCCCGTCAGGCGCATCGGGCAGCTGCGCAATAACCAGTTGATCCGACGGCGCATCGGTCAGTTTCGCATCATCTTCCCAGAAGAAATGGGGGTGATCGTGCGTGTTGGTATCGAAGTAGCTTTTCGAGCCGTCAACCGTCACCTCTTGCATCAGTCCAGCATCACAGAACGCACGCAAGGTGTTGTAGACGGTGGCAAGCGATACCGCTTCGCCCTGGTCCTTGGCCGCTTCAAACAGGCTTTCAGCCGTGACGTGGCGGTGTTGACCATCACCGATCAACAGCGCCGCCAGCGTTACGCGTTGCCGTGTCGGGCGTAGCCCGGCCCCTGCAAGCCATTCGCTTCCTACTTTGTGCTGTGTTTCGGTCATCTGGTCCTCTTACCCTTGCCTTACATATAAAGGGCCATCGTTCTGCAATTCAATCGCAAAAGGGTTTATGGCATTATGCCACACGCCCGAAAAACCCCATCTGCTCTTGCTTTGAAAAGGATCTGCCCGGTGTGTCATAATGCGACAGCACCGCAACAATTCGGGATGTCCCAGAACCAACAGTAGAGACGCGATGCGACGTGTTGACACCCAAAAACACGTTCAGCGTGCCAGCATCCTGGGTCAGTTGGGTCGGTGTGATCCGCCCAGCCAAAAGTGCGGCGATGCCCGCGTGATTGGGGTCGTCATCGCTGCGCAAGTCCTTGGCATATTCAAAAAGCCCGCCTTTCGTGGCCTCTTGCAACAGCAGTGTCGTGGTGAAGATCGAGCGATCAAAATGCCAGTTCAGTGCCTCGCCTGAGCGGTATTCCAGCACGTTCAGTCCTGCCAGCGCATCGTCCATCGTGTAGAGTTGCGACTTGTCCATCACGGCCGCCAGAAAGACCGCAAAGGCTGGCCATTGGTAGATTTCGTCCAACGCTGTGCCCCGCATCTGGTCGTGACAGAGCGTGTGGTTGGCCGTCTCAACCTTGGTCAGCGCCGGATCGTCGTCGGCAAGCCCGTCAACCGCATCCTGGAAGTAGATGTTGTGCAAGCGGCTGTGATGAAAGCTCTCTACCTGCATTCGCGGGTGCACGTGGTCGAGGACCGCAGCGAGTGCCGCGGGCTGCATGAAACCGGGCAGATTGAACAGGCCGTCGCTCGCAAGCCCGTCCTTCGCATGAGCTACCAGTGCGTCCCATTCCGGCGAATGCGGGCGATGCAGCGGGTAGCGGTCGAGATCGATAATGTCTTTCATCGTTTGACCCTGCCCCACATTCCAAGACCAGACAAGTCGCCGCTCTTGCGCCCTTTGCCCGGCCGGTGCTAGACGAACCGGACCCAATAACGGGACCAGACCCGAGACAAACAAGAGGCCCGAATGGCAGACTACCCCACCAGCTTCGACAAGGATGATTTGTTGAAATGCGCACGCGGAGAGCTGTTCGGCCCCGGCAATGCGCAACTGCCAGAGCCGCCCATGCTGATGATGGACCGGATCACGGATGTGTCCGCCGATGGTGGCGCACATGGCAAGGGCCATATCGTAGCGGAGTTCGATATTGCACCTGACTTGTGGTTCTTTGACTGCCATTTCCCCGGTAACCCGATCATGCCCGGGTGCCTTGGCCTTGATGGTTTGTGGCAGCTGACCGGCTTCAATCTGGGTTGGCGCGGCTGGACAGGCCGCGGTTATGCGTTGGGTGTGGGCGAAGTGAGGCTCAGAGGGATGGTGCGCCCTGACCGCAAGATGCTGACCTACAAGATCGACTTTACCAAGGCCATACAGACCCGTCGGCTGACCATGGGCGTCGCGGATGGCATTGTGGAAGCCGACGGCGACGTCATCTACGAGGTCAAGGACATGAGGGTTGCGTTGAGCGAAAGTTGATCGCGCCATGCCAGCATCCCGACTGATGACGGAACGGCTGGCACTTGATCCCCTGACCGTTGATGACAGTGGGTTTGTGAAGCGATTGGTTCAGAATCTGCGTGTTCGCGCCTATCTTGGCGGTGTTGTCCCAGCAGACCAGCTTGACGGCATTGTTAGAAAATATCTCGAATTGCGGCGTGACGAACATGTCTGGCTTGCCAAATTCGGCGGAAACATCGCTGTTGGATCGGTCTTTGTCACCCCGCATCATGACGGGGCGGCGCCAGAATTGTCCTTCCAGTTCGATCCCCGCTACTGGGGCAACGGCTAGCATATGAAGCTTGTCAACGCGTGCTGAACCGCTGGGCAGACGATGAGCGCCTACGACCTATCATGGCAGAAACTCAGGAACGCAACGCGCCAGCCCATCGTCTTTTGCGACGCCTTGGCTTTCAAGAAGTCACGCGACTGCACAGATTTGGTGCCAATCAAGTCGTTTTTTCACACTATCCGAACACGGGCGGCAATTGACTTGCGAAGCAAGGCGGTTGCACCCACCTGCCCCCCCGTCCTACATACCCCCTGACTAGAACGAAGGAGTGCGCACATGCGACGCGTCGTGGTGACGGGACTTGGGATTGTCTCATCCATCGGAAACAACACCGATGAGGTGCTGGCGTCGCTCAAGGCGGGCCGTTCGGGAATCGAAGCCAGCCCAGAGATGGCGGAACATGGCTTTCGCAGCCAGATCGCTGGTACGCTCAAGCTAGAAGTCAAGGAACATGTAGACAAGCGCGCCCTGCGGTTCATGGGGCCGGGAGCAGCCTATGCCCACATCGCAATGACCCAAGCCATTGCAGACGCTGGTCTGGAAGAAAGCGATATCGTAAATCCCCGCACCGGGCTTGTCGCAGGATCGGGCGGGCCGTCCACATCGGCGATGTTGGTTGCACATCAGACGGTGTTGAAGACGGGTGCGACCAAGCGCATTGGTCCATTCGCCGTGCCCAAATGCATGTCCTCAACCATCAGCGCGAACCTTGCGACAGGCTTCAGGATCAAAGGGATCAACTATTCGATCACCAGCGCATGCTCGACGTCGCTGCACTGCATCGGCAATGCGGCCGAACAAATCATGTTGGGCAAGCAAGACGTGATGTTTGCCGGTGGCGCAGAGGAACTGGACTGGACACTGTCCTGTCTGTTCGACGCGATGGGCGCGATGTCATCCAAATACAACGACACCCCTGCACGGGCGAGCCGTGCTTTTGACGCGGATCGCGACGGGTTCGTCATTTCCGGCGGTGGTGGCATGGTTGTGCTGGAAGAGTTGGAGCACGCCCGCGCACGTGGTGCGAAAATCTATGCCGAGGTGACAGGGTATGCTGCAACGTCTGACGGCCATGACATGGTGGCCCCCTCGGGCGAAGGTGGTGAGCGGGCGATGCGCGCTGCGTTGGAGACACTGCCGCAAGACCGGTCCGTCAGCTACATCAATGCCCACGGCACCTCGACCCCTGTCGGTGATGTGGGTGAGATCGAAGCCGTACGCCGCGTCTTTGGCGAGGGCACCACGCCGCCCGTCAGCTCAACCAAGTCGATGACCGGCCACGCGCAGGGTGCTGCGGGCGCGCTCGAGGCCATCTTCAGCTTGTTGATGCTCGACAACGATTTCATCACGCCGTCCATCAATGTCGAAACACTCGATCCGGGCCTGAACGCATCCGAGATCGCAACCGAGATGCGCGCGGATGCGGGTCTTGATTCGGTGATGACCAACTCGTTTGGATTCGGCGGCACCAACGGATCGATGATCCTTTCAAAGTTTCACGGGTAAGAATTCACTATGACAGGATTGCTTGACGGAAAACGCGGCCTTGTGATGGGCGTCGCAAACGACCGGTCCATTGCCTGGGGCATTGCCAAGGCGATGCATGAGGCTGGGGCAGAGCTGGCATTCAGCTATCAAGGCGAGGCATTTGGTAAAAGGCTTGCCCCGTTGGCCGAGAGTGTCGGGTCGGATTTCATGGTCGACGTCGATGTCACAAACGATACGTCCCTAGATGCTGCATTTGAAGCATTGGAAGCCCGCTGGCCAACAATCGACTTCCTGGTCCATGCCGTTGCCTACTCTGACAAATCCGAGCTGACTGGCCGGTTCCTGAATACAAGCCGTGCGAATTTCAAGCATTCGATGGACATCTCGGCCTATTCCTTCATCGAGGTTGCGCGCCGTGCACATCCAATGATGATTGAGAATGGCGGCACGTTGCTGACCTTGACCTACCAAGGATCGAACCGGGTCGTGCCTAACTATAACGTGATGGGTGTGGCCAAGGCCGCGCTTGAATCCGCGACACGGTACCTGGCCAACGATCTGGGCCCCGAGGGCATCCGTGTGAACGCCATTTCGCCCGGTCCGATGAAGACCTTGGCAGGTTCGGCCATTGCCGGAGCGCGTAAGACCTACAAACACACGGATCAGAACGCTCCGATGCGTTCGAACGCCACGCTTGAGGCCGTGGGCGGCACCGCAGTGTATTTGTGTTCAGACGCCGGGGCCTGCACAACGGGCGAGATCATTCGCGTCGATGGCGGCTTTCATGTGCTGGGTATGCCACAGCCGGATCACCTGTGAGCAGTTGGAACTACATCCACGATAGTTTGCGGCCCAGAAACTGTTCAAGCCGCGCGTCGGACCGGGCATAAAGCTCACGAAGACGCCCTTTCTGCGCCGATGGCAACGTGCCCCTTGGATGCGCGTTTTCCCTGAGCACAGGGTCAATCAGCAGGCCCGGCACCCCAAGAAAGTTTGTCACGGTATCGACCACTGATTGCGGGTTTTCACACAGGTCAAGGAAATCCAACACCAGAAATCGATCCACCGGAAAGGCTTGGACCCATGCTTCCAATTGATCGATGTAGTAACCCCGCCGCACATAGCTGAACCAATTCAGTTGCGGACTGTGCACCAGTTCCCGATTTTTGACCCCCTCGTAGGCATCGCGCGTGCGTTCCATTTCCAATGATAACGCGACATCGAAGCTCTCTTTCTCCCGGCCTGCACGCAGCATGTGATGGTAGTGTGACACACATCTTTCCACCGGGTCACGGAGGATGACAATGAATTTCGCATCTGGCAGCGCGGCCTTTACGCGGTGCTGCGTGTCAGGCTCGAACAGGTAGGCAGGTGTTGTTTCGAAGCACATCCTGTCACCGGCATCGCTGAATTGATCTGCGTACCAAGAGAGTCCCTTTAGAAAGTTTTGATTGAAGAAGTGCACTTCTTTTCGTTGCGGTGCAAAAACGTCTGGGTGCGAAGCGAGATGTGCGTGCAGAGTAGATGTGCCGCATTTCATCGCGCCAATCGTCAGAAAGGTTGGCAAAGTCCGTCCCGGCAACTGAGTTCGGCAGCTTTCGATTTCCTGCTCTATCTGCAAGTGATCACTCATGGCGCCTCCTCTGCCATTGCAGTGTTTAGTGCAAATGACTGGGCGCGGCGAGTAGGTTGAATGGGCTCTACCCGAGGATTCACATAGGCTGTCTGGGACCGATTAGGTCTCATTTAACGGATTTACCCCACAATTTGCCGCAAAATCGCCAATTTGAATTGCGAGGTTGTTCCCCATGGCAAAAGATCGTCACGACCCCGCGCGTCAAGCGCGCATATTGAACCGCAGGGCGGCACGCACCCGGCGATCCAAATGGTTGGGACGATTGTTGTTTTCGCTGACTGGAATGGGGCTTCTCTTGGCGTTGCGGTTAAATCCCGGGATCGTGGAAGAAGTTGTGGCAATGGCCCACGATGTCCCAAAGCGGTCGCAACCTGCAAATTTTGAAGCGCCAGAACCTGTGCACGTACGTCATATGCCGAGGGACGTGGTGCCGGTGCGCCGCGCAGGCACATTGCCACAAACGAAAATGGCAAGCGATGACACTCAGCAAAAGGCGGACGCCCTTGCGAACACCTTGCGCGGTCTAAACCCGGGCGGTTGATAGGACAATGGCGCGGCGGCGTTGCACCGCAGCGGCAACACAGGTCATCCAGCGTCGATAGACACCACTTCGAAATCGAAGGTCAGGTCCTTGCCTGCCAGCGGGTGGTTGGCATCGAGCGTGACCTCAGCTTCACCCACTTCGACCACGGTCACAGGCATCGGTTGACCCTGCGGTGTTTGCATCTGCAGTTGCAGACCAATCTCAAGCGGGATTTCGTCGGGGATCGCATCACGCGGCACGCCCTGCCGCAACGCCGGGTTGATCGGACCATAGGCTTGATCACAAGAAATATTGACCTTCTTCTTCTCACCCTCGGTCATGCCCGGCAGAGCTACGTCAAGTCCAGGAATGATCTGACCGGACCCAACAACAAACTCCAGCGGGTCGCGCCCGTCCGAGCTGTCAAAGACGGTGCCATCCAGCAAAGTCCCGGTGTAGTGGATGCGCACGGTGTCGCCGTCCTTGATCGCGGTCATGACCCATCTCCCAACATGTCTGTCCATTTAACAGATGGCACA
Source organism: uncultured Tateyamaria sp. (assembly GCF_947496075.1). Classification (GTDB taxonomy): domain Bacteria; phylum Pseudomonadota; class Alphaproteobacteria; order Rhodobacterales; family Rhodobacteraceae; genus Tateyamaria. The sequence continues at coordinate 263,031 of NZ_CANMBJ010000002.1, read as the reverse complement.
CACTGCCCGCCCATGGCAGTAGGGTAAACCCCACCTCGCCCCTTTTCGTTCGCGTGCCTCCGTGCCAGTCTGCGCCCAAAGGAGTGCCACCAATGCCTATCACGACTTGTATTTTTGACGCCTACGGCACGCTTTTTGATGTGGCGGCAGCCGCACGCATTGCCGCAGCAGAGCCAGCCTTTCCGCAGCTGGCCGACACATGGCCTGCGGTGGCCGAGCACTGGCGGCAGAAGCAATTGCAATACACATGGCTCCGCGCCATCACTGATGCGCATACCGATTTCTGGCAGGTCACGCAGGAGGGGCTTGATTGGGCATTGGAGCGCAACGGCCTTGCAGGCGACGCAGCCCTACGCGAGCGTTTGCTGGCACTGTACTGGGAATTGCAAGCCTATCCTGAAGTGCCAGCGATGCTGCATGCTTTGAAAGATGCCGGGATGAACACCGCTATCTTGTCCAACGGATCGCCAGATATGCTGAACGGGGCTGTTCAATCGGCTGGGATTGGCGATGTGCTGGACGATTGCCTGTCCGTGGAAAGCGTCGGCATCTTCAAACCGGACAGCCGGGTATATGACCTAGTCGGCCAACGTTTTGGATGTGCCGCGAACGAAGTGCTTTTTGTGTCCTCAAACGGATGGGATGCCGCAGGCGCGTCCGGTTATGGGTTCAACACGGCTTGGGTGAACCGCGCAGGTGAGCCTGTGGACCGTTTACCGTGGGCGCCGCAGCACATGTTGAATGACCTGACTGGCATCCCGCAGCTGGCCCGCGCATGAGCACGTTTCAAACGTCGGATGGCCTGTCACTGTATTTCGAGGATCATGGCGAAGGGCTGCCGCTGCTGTGCCTGCCCGGCTTGACCCGCACCACGCAAGATTTCCAGTACATCGCACCACATCTTCCGCCCTGCCGCCTGATCAAGATGGACTATCGCGGGCGCGGGCAATCGCAGTGGGATGACAAGTGGCAGAACTATACCTTGCCGGTCGAGGTGCGAGATGTGATGGAATTGATGGATCATCTGTCGTTGTCAGGGGTCGCCATCCTTGGCACCTCACGCGGCGGACTGAATGCCATGGGATTAGCGGCAAGTGCGCCGGATCGCCTGCTGGGTGCTGCCTTGAACGACGTTGGACCGGAATTCGACCCATTGGGGCTGTCCGGCATCATGGCGTATCTGGGGCGCCGCCCGGCCGCCCGCACTTTGACAGAGGCGGCGACAGCTTTGCCCCATGTCCTAAAGGGCTTCGAAGGCGTACCCGCAGAGCGTTGGGTGCAGGAAGCAAACACGCATTTTGTCGAAACGAAAGACGGCCTCGACATCACCTACGATCCGCGTCTGCGTGATGCGGTCGAGGCAGGTGGCGAGATGCCGGACCTGTGGCCATTCTTCGATGCATTGGCGGGCAAGCCGCTGGCCCTGATCCGCGGTGCAGGATCTGACTTGTTGAGCGCGCAGACAGCGCAGAAAATGCAGGATCGTCGCCCCGACATGATCCTTGCCGAGGTCCCGGGGCGCGGTCATGTCCCGTTTCTGGATGAGCCCGAAGCCTTGGCGGCAGTACGGACATGGATGGAGAAGCTGCTTTGAATATTGAAATGATCCGCGCGGCGGCAGCGCGGCTGGAAGGGCACGCGCGCAAGACCCCTCTCCTGAGTTCCCCATTTATTGACGAGATCGCGGACCGCCGTGTCTGGATCAAGCCAGAGTGCCTGCAACATACCGGCAGCTTCAAGTTCCGTGGGGCGTGGTCGGCCCTGTCAGCCTTGGACGAGGCCACGCGGGCCGCAGGTGTCATCGCCTTTTCCAGTGGCAATCATGCGCAAGGCGTGGCGCTTGCGGCGCAGATGCATGGCGTGCCGTCTGTCATCGTCATGCCTAGCGATGCGCCTGCTCTTAAGATTGCGAATACCAAGGCGCTTGGCGCTGAGGTGGTGTTATATGAGCGTGGGTCAGGTGATCGCGACGCGATCGGTACACAACTAGCCCAGGAGCGCGGCCTGACACTGATCAAACCTTTCGATGAGCCGCAGGTGATTGCGGGCCAGGGCACGACCGGGCTGGAGATCGCGGAACAGGCGGCGGCTGTCGGGGTGACGACTGCTGACGTGATTGTCTGTTGCGGCGGCGGCGGTTTTACCAGCGGTATTGCCCTTGCGCTTGAGGCTGAGGCGCCGGGCTTGCGTGTGCGCCCAGCGGAACCTGAAGGGTTCGACGATGTGGCTCGTTCGCTGCGCTCAGGCGGGATCGAGCGGAACAACGCGGTATCGGGCAACATATGTGACGCCATCATCACCCCACAGCCCGGCGACCTGACTTTTCCCATCATGAAGCGTTTGTGCGGCCCCGGCCTTGTCGTCGGCGAGGACGAGGCTTTGCACGCTGTCGCACAGGCTTTTTTGCGGTTGAAAGTCGTCGCTGAACCCGGCGGGGCCGTGGCCCTTGCTGCCGCCTTGTGTCGGCAGGACCAGATAGACGGGGACGACGTGATCGTCACAATCTCTGGCGGGAACGTGGACCCTGACATTTTCAAACGCGCATTGGACACGCTTGCATGACCGAATTCACCATCGCCAGTTTCAACGTCAAGAACCTGATCGGACCGGATCAGGAATACTACCAGTTTCAGCAATACACGCCCGAAGAATACGCTTGGAAAGTCGATTGGTTGTCCGAGCAGGTGCAGACGATGGATGCCGACATCGTGGGATTTCAAGAGATTTTTGAGGAGCGCGCGCTGCGCGAGGTAATTGATGCCGCGGACATTGAAGGCATGGCCGACAATGCCCAGCATATCCCCGGTCCCAACAAACGCTATCGGCGCAAGGCAATCTTTCGCAAGCTGGCCTATCGTCCTTATACCAACGCAGCGCTGGCCGTGGCCCCGAATGTGAACGACGGCGGGCCGGGGCAGCGCCGTCCAGGTGTCGCGATCCTGTCGCGGTTCGGTTTTGAAGGTCAACCAGAGATCATTCAGGATCTGCCTGAACCCTTGGACATCGACTTTGGCCCGATGGGACCGGATGGCGGCGGCAGCTTTCGCCTGACCCGGCTGAGCCGCCCGATCCTTAAGGTGCGCATCCCTGTCGGCAATCATATCATCACCGTTTTCAACTGCCATCTGAAGTCGAAACTGGGTGAGTTTGTTCCGCCCGAAGGTTCCGACTTTCCCCCCGAAGTGGATTTGACCAGTTATGATCCGGTGGGTCGCGCCTTGGGGGGGCTGCGCGCATCCCTGCGCCGGATGGCAGAGGCGTGGGTGCTGCGCCGTGCCATTGTCGAAGAATTACGGGCCGGACACCCGGTGATGGCCATGGGCGATTTCAACGATGGTGAGCATGCCGTCAGTTCGGAAATCATCAGCGGCGAGCATCCTTTCAAGAACTACGCATGGATGCTGCGGCACGATGCCGAAACCCCGCGCGACCGGTATTCAGAGGAAGAAGACGCGCAAATACGCGAGGATATTGAGACGGTGCGCCTGCATTCGGCGGAAAAACAGTTCATCCGCAAGTCGTCCCGCGACATGGTGTATACGGCAGCGTTTGGCGGCGTGTACGAGAGCATCGACCAGATCTACATGTCCCGCCATTTTCTACCTGACGCAAAGGGAAGCATCGGGCAGATGGACTATTTCAGCGTGTTGAACGATCATCTGACCGATGGCAGCCACGCCGAGGCTCCGTACAACAAGCTGGCCTCGGATCACGGGCAGATCATCGCGCATATGCGGTTGAAGGATTAATACCATGCACATGGCGGATTTGGGCGACGTACGCCTGCATTACCGCATCGACGGACCGGACGATGGCGCGCCGATTGTTTTCGTGAACTCGCTGGGGACAGACATGCGGTTGTGGGACCCCATTTTGCCTTTGTTGCCCGATGGCCTGCGCATCCTTCGGTTCGACAAGCGGGGACATGGCCTGTCGACCTGCCCGCCTGCGCCCTACGCCATGGGTCAGCTTGTCAGTGACTGTGAACAGTTGATGGATTTGCATGGCTTCAAGGACGTAATGTTCGTGGGCCTCTCTATCGGCGGCATGATTGCCCAAGGGCTGGCCGTGAAACGGCTGGACCTGATGCGCGCCATGGTTCTGTCGAACACCGGGGCCAAGATCGGCACCAAAGAGATGTGGGCGGACCGCATTCAGGATGTGAAGACCGGCGGGATCGAGGCGCTCGCCGATGCGGTCATGGATCGCTGGTTTTCAAAGGAATTTCATCGGAACACGGACCTGGAGTTGTGGCGCAACATGCTGGTCCGGCAAGAGGACGCAGGGTACGCAGGATGCTCGGCTGCGATCTCGGGCACGGATTTCTATGCGACGACGGCCACGCTACGCTTGCCCACGTTGGGCATAGCGGGGTCAGAAGACGGCTCGACCCCGCCCGACCTGGTGCGCGAAACCGTCGATCTGATCCCCGGCAGTCAGTTCCACCTGATCCGCAAGGCAGGCCATTTGCCGTGCGTCGAGCGACCTGAAGAATTCGCCCGCGTGCTGACAGACTTCATGCGTGCGACGGGGCACATCTGATACATGGCGGCATCGGTCTTTTCGTCAGCCCTGTATGGGAAATTGTTCCCCACGGGTGAGGTTGGGCGGTTGTGGTCCGACAGCGCCGAAGTGCGGGCAATGCTGCTGGTAGAGGGCGCATTGGCCAAAGTTCAGGGTGCACAGGGCGTCATCCCGGAGTTAAGTGCGGCCTTTATCCATCGCTCGTCTTTGGAGGTCCAAATTGATCCTGCGGGCCTTGCTGACGCTACGGGACAGAACGGGGTCAGCGTCCCTGCCCTCGTGGCCGAATTCCGCAAGGCCATGGAAGCGCCCGAGCATGCGCAATACGCTCATTGGGGGGCGACCAGTCAGGATATTATCGACACTGCGTTGATGTTGCGCCTGCGCCAGACGCTAAGCACGCAGCAAGATGTATTTGGCGATGTGCTTAGAGCGATGGCGCTTCAGGCGGAGATGCATGCCGAGACACCGATGGTCGCCCGAACCTATGGGCAGCATGCGACGCCCACCAGCTGGGGCGCGGTGCTGGCGCAATGGGGGCAACCCTTGACCGATGCGATGCTGGAACTGCCGGCCTTGCGGGATGACTCTTTGTGGGTGTCGCTCAGCGGCGCAGCAGGGACGGCTTCCGCATTGGGGCCGAAGGCGAATGAAACACGGGCAGAGCTGGCCGATACGCTAAAACTGCACGATCCCCGCCGCAGTTGGCATACTGACCGTGGGCCAGTTATGCGTATTGCGGATTGGATGGGACGGATCGTGGCAACCCTTTCCTCCATGGGGCAGACTGCTGTCGCGCTTGCAGCCACGGAGTCTCAGGAGATTGCACTGGATGCGGCGGGATCATCCTCGACCATGCCACAGAAGCAAAACCCGGTTGGGCCATCAACGCTGGTGGCTCTCGGCCATCAGATGACGGGTTTGCGGGCATCGTTGCAGGCAGCAGCAGCACACCAGCACCAGCGTGACGGCGCGGCTTGGTTCACAGAATGGATGGTGGTGCCTCAGATTGCATTGTGCTGGGCAGCGTCAATTAACGTCGCGCACGCGCTTGTAAAAAACTGGAACCCCAATACAGCAGCCATGGCATCCAAGTTTGACGGCCTTGGCGGCGTTCATGCAGAGGCGCTGAGTTTTGCCTTGGCACAGCAGATGGCCCGGCCTGACGCGCAGGCAGCGACCAAGGCTTTGATTGCTGACGCCATCGCATCAAAGCAGTCATTGGAGAGCGTCGCACGCATCGCACATCCTGATTTACCCGACAGCATTTTTGACCCATCCACCCAACTGGGCACGGCCCCCGCAGACGCACGCGCCTTTGCCAATCGGGTGAAAACCCTGTGAAGCTGCCCGTCATTTTCATCCTGCTGACGGTCATGATCGACGCGATGGGCATCGGCCTGATCGTGCCGGTCATGCCGGACCTCATCCAAGAGGTGCAGGGGATGGGGCTGGGCACCGCAGCCCTGTGGGGCGGAGTGCTGTCGACCATCTTTGCCGCCATGCAGTTCCTCTTTGGTCCACTTCTGGGCGCGTTGTCTGACCGTTACGGACGCCGCCCAATTCTACTTGTGTCACTGGTTGTGCTGGCGCTCGATTATTTGGTCATGGCCGTCGCGGGCACCATTTGGTTGTTGTTTTTAGGTCGGATTGTCGGAGGCATCACCGCTGCCACCCAATCCACGGCTAACGCCTATATGGCCGACATCTCGAAACCCGAACAGAAGGCCGCCAATTTCGGATTGATCGGAGCCGCCTTTGGCATTGGCTTTGTGCTGGGCCCCGCAATGGGTGGATTTCTGGCTGAATATGGTACCCGTGCACCATTCTACGCGGCGGCGGGCCTCGCCGCTGCAAATGCGGTGTTCGGCTATATCGTTCTGAAAGAAACCGTTGATGACCGTATTCGGCGCCCGTTCGCCTGGTCGCGCGCAAATCCTTTTGGGCTGTTCAAACACTTGGGTAAACTACCCGGTCTTGGACCACTCTTGCTGGTGTTCTTCATCTACCAGATCGCGTTCATCGTCTATCCGGCGATCTGGGCCTACTACACGGCAGAGCGTTTCGACTGGTCGCCTGGTATGGTCGGCCTATCACTCAGCCTGTTTGGCATCTCGATGGCCGTGGTGCAGGGCGGATTGATCCGCCCCATGCTGCGCGTTTTTGGGGAGCGCGGCGCGGTCGTCTACGGCCACATTGCAGATGTCGCCGTGTTCCTGCTTATCGGCTTTGTCAGCTCCGGGACATGGCTGCTGATCCTGACCCCATTGGCCGCCCTGCCAGCAGTCATTACGCCCGCGTTGCAAAGCATCATGTCGCAGGCCGTGGGCGACGATGAGCAGGGTGAATTGCAAGGCGCGCTTGTCTCGATTGCGGCTCTCGCAATGATAGTATCACCACTGCTGATGACTTCAGTCTTCTATACTTTCACAACGCCGGAGACAGGCGTGTACCTGCCGGGCGCACCGTTCCTATTGGCTGCTGTTTTGATGGCGGTGGCGCTGATGGTTTTTGTTCGGAAAGCGGGAACAACGGCCTCACACAACGTCAGTGGTTCAACTGCGCCCTAGATCGGTCGTTTTCCGACTTGCCTGCGAAACGCCGCTGCGTCACCGTCTCCGGAAAGGGAGACAAAGGGACGACATGCAAAAAATCAAAGCCGCTGTGTGCCACGCGTTTGGCGCCCCGCTTGTAGTCGAAGATATCCTGATACGTGCCCCCGAGATGGGCGAGGTCGAGGTTACGCTCGACGCGGTCGCAATCTGCCATTCCGACATCTCCTATGCCGATGGCGCGTGGGGCGGCAGTCTGCCTGCCGTTTACGGACACGAGGCGGCCGGTGTGGTCAGCGCGGTTGGTCCCGGTGTGACGGGCCTGTCAGAAGGGGACAGTGTGATTGTCACGCTGATCCGGGCTTGTGGCACGTGCCCCTCTTGTGCAAGCGGCAAACCCACCGTGTGTGAAACACCGTATGATGGCGACAAGGGGCCAATTCGCACCACCGATGATGGCAAGCTGCATCAGGCAATGGCCTGCGGCGCCTTTGCTGAGAAGGTTGTGGTGGATCAGAAGCAGCTCGTGAAGATTTCTGGCGACATCTCGAAAGAGGCGGCGAGCCTGATCGCGTGCGGGGTCATCACCGGTGTCGGCGCCGTTGTGAACGCCGCCGGCCTTCGCGCGGGGCAGGATGTGGTTGTCATTGGTGCGGGCGGCGTCGGTCTGAATGCCATTCAGGGTGCCCGCATCGCGGGGGCCCGCCGCATCGTCGCGGTCGACATGACCGAAGAAAAGCTGGACGACGCCAGGGCGTTTGGTGCGACCCACGGCATTTTGGCAACGCGCAAATCGCCATGGCGCGCCAGCTACAAAGCCCTTGGTGGCAAGGGGGCCGAGGCGGTGATCGTCACGGTGGGCGCTATCCCCGCCTATGAGCAGGCACCCAAGTATCTGGGCCGTGGTGGCAAGGTTGTCATGGTGGGTATGCCGCACTCGGGCGACACCGCCACGTACGAACCCGTCATTCTGGCCGCGATCGGACAAGGCATGGTTGGGTCCAAGATGGGCGATGTCGTCATCCAACGCGACATCCCCTGGATGGTGGATCTTTATAAACAGGGCCGACTACAGCTCGACAGCCTGATATCCGGCCGGTGGTCGCTGGATCAGATCAATGAAGCGATTGCAGATACGAAATCGGGCACGGCAAGGCGAAACGTGATTCTGTTTGACAGGTCGTAAGGGGGCCCAGCCCCCTCGGCCTTTGGCCTCACCCCCGGGATTTTTTGGAACAAAGAAGAGGGGCTTTCGGATGAAACTCAAGGACCTGGATATTATCGTTACGGCACCCCCAGCGCCCGGTTGGGGCGGCAGGTACTGGATTTTGGTCAAGGTTACGACCGATGACGGAATTGTCGGATGGGGGGAATGCTATGCGTCGTCCGTTGGGCCGGACGCGATGCGGGCCGTCATTGAGGATGTCTTTGACCGACATATGCGTGGGGAAAACCCGGAAAACATCGAACTGATGTTTCGCCGCGCTTACTCCTCGGGCTTTACCCAACGCCCAGACCTGACCATCATGGGGGCGTTCTCGGGTCTTGAGATTGCGTGCTGGGACATCCTGGGCAAGGCCCGCGGGCGGCCTGTCGGGGCGCTGTTGGGCGGTCGGATAAATGACCGTATCCGCGCCTATACCTACCTGTATCCCCTGCCCCATCACGGGTTGGATACGTTTTGGACCTCACCCGAGATGGCAGCAGAGTCGGCACTGGACTGTGTGGACCGGGGATACACAGCGGTGAAATTCGATCCCGCTGGTCCCTACACCATGCGCGGTGGGCATATGCCGGGGATGCGTGACATCTCGCAATCCGTGGCGTTCTGCAAGGCCATCCGCGAGGCCGTGGGCGACCGGGCCGATCTGCTGTTTGGGACTCATGGCCAATTCACCACCGCCGGGGCAATTCGGCTTGGGCAGGCGCTGGAGCCTTACAACCCGCTGTGGTTCGAAGAGCCAATCCCACCGGATGCCGTTGAAGAGATGGCCAAAGTGGCGCGCGCCGTGCGCATCCCGGTTGCCACTGGCGAGCGGCTGACAACAAAGGCGGAGTTCGCCTCAGTTCTGCGCAGCGGCGCCGCCACAATCCTACAACCGGCGTTGGGCCGCGCGGGAGGCATATGGGAGATGAAGAAGGTCGCGGCCATCGCCGAGGTCTACAACGCACAAATGGCACCGCATCTCTATGCCGGACCCGTGGAATGGGCCGCCAACATCCATTTTGCGACGTCAATTCCGAATCTACTGATGTGCGAGACAATCGAAACGCCGTTCCACGATCAATTGATCAAAGGAAGCATTCGCGTCGAACAGGGGTTCATAACGCCACCCAGCGCCCCTGGTTTGGGCATTGAGGTCGATGAGGCACTGGCCCGCGCGCACCCATATACTGGAGACGGGTTGCATCTGCAGATGCAAGACGCTCTGTGCGACTACGAGAAGGGCAATAACTTCGAAGGCGGTGCGCCGGCCCCGCGCGACTAGCGATAAAAGCGCACAGCCGACACCGAGATATCAGCCTGCATCTCGCGCCCGATGGCAAGGATGCCAACGCGGCGCAGGCGTCGTGGATCAAAGGCCGCGTCCGTTCGGTGTGCTGTGAACGCGGTGAATGGAATTTCAATTGTTGTCCATTTGACAGGTGCAGTGAACTCGGTTCGGAACGATTGCCAGGGCCGCGTCAGCGCGTCGGTCCGTAAGCGCAAGTCGTAGGTTTCGCCATTGCCAAGCACGTCCAGAGCGATGCCCGTAAACGCACTCGCATCAAACGTGTCGCCCCCGGCAAGGTCGAATGCGATCTGGACGAAACCACCATTGTTGTCGAGCGAAACCAAACCCGACAGACGCGTTGCGTCGCGGGCCTGAACAACCTCTTGCGTTGCCTGCCCTCTCGAGACGCCGCCCATAACCGTATCGGCCACATATTCCCATTGCGGGTCCAGATCGAGGGTTTGCGCCTGTGCCATTGCTCCGCAACATAGCAGCACAGTGGCTGCCGCCCAGCAGATCATGTGCGCGCCGCTTCGAATGCGGCCCACACGGCTTCAAACTCGTCAAAGCCGATGCGTTTGCCTTTGACCGCATCAAAAACGATGGTCTCGGAGCGCACGAGCGTGGCGATGGCCTCGGCCAGCTTGGGCGCCACATCTCCGGGTATGACAACCGCACCGTGCCGGTCGGCGTGCACCAAATCACCGGGACAAATGTCGAGGCCGTGAATACGTACCGGCTGATCATAGTCGACAACGTGAACAAAACCGTGGCTTGGCCCAATTGAACCGGCGACGACAGGATAGCCATCCGCCAGATCACCGAGGTCACGCATCACACCATCGGTCAATGTGCCGGACAGGCCAAAAGCCTTGTGGATGTTCGTATTCACCTCGCCCCAATAGGCCCCAATCGCATTTGGCACGTCCAGATCCTGCACGACACAGACCGAAGGGCGATCCTCTTCTGACATGTACTTGTAGTATGCCATGCGCCGCGCCTTGATCACGTCCGCGGGTTCAGTTGGCGGGGCCAGTGCCCGAATGCGCGCGGTGCGAGCGTAACCAACGATGACCCCGTCAGGGTCAGAGGCTAGCATCGTACCCCGCGTGAACGCGTTGAACCCCCGTCTGCCTTGAGCCACTTCAATGGCGTTACAAACTGTTGGTGTGTCGACCGATTTCAGCAGGTCATGCAGCGCGTCATCCATGGCTTACCCGTTCGCAAGTGCTGCGCCTTCGGACAGCGCGGTCAGTTTGGCAAAGGCAATTTCCGGATCAACCGATCCGAAGCCCGCAAACGTGCCAAAACCGCAATCGCTGCCTGCAATAACCCGGTCGAGCCCAACAATGCCGGTGAACCGTTCGATGCGCTGGCGCACCACTTCAGGGTGCTCAACAAAATTGGTGGTTGTATCGACAACGCCCGGAACCAGCACCTTGTCGTCTGGAATTTCCGATTTGCGATCACGGAACACGGTCCATTCGTGTGCATGGCGGGGGTTCGACGTCTCAAAAAGCACATAGCGCGCCTTGGTCGCCATCAGTGTCGAGAAAACTGTGTCCATGGCAATGTCGCATGTGTGCGGCCCCTCGTAGTTGCCCCAGCAGATATGTACCCGGACCTTCTCGGCAGGAACATCGGCCAGCGCATGGTTCAGCGCCTCAACATGCGCATCGGCGATCTTGAGGAACTCCGCATCGCTCAGCTCGTTGAACAGCATGTGCCTTGACAGAGCGAGGTCCGGACAATCCAGTTGCAGATCCAGACCTGCCCCAACGATGGTTTCGTATTCGGTCTTCATCGCATCCGCGAGGGCGGCGAGATAAGCGTCGCGGGTTGGATAGAAATCATTCTGTAGAAAAAGCGAGATCACACCGGGCGAGGCTGCGTTCATGAACCCGCGCTCAACCCCATGTTTGGACATCGCAGCCTTGAGGTTGAAAATATCCTTTTCCAGCTCGCCCTGTCCCTTGCTCTTCACCTCACCCGTGCACATAGGGCGGGCGTATTTCGGCGTACCGCCATCATCTGCCAAGCGTTTGAGAAAACTGGGGAACTGTTTGAGATCAGCGGGTGCATTACGCGGGCTGTCCCCGGAAAAACCTGAGTAGCGATCCTTGACATAGGTGGCATAGCTGATTTTGGACGTCTCGCCATCGCTGACGATATCCACGCCCGCAGCCACCTGCTTGGCGACGGTGTCATCCACCGCTTCCGCCATGGCCGCATCGAATGCCGCCTGGTCAAACACCTCCTCCCGCTCGCGGGCAAAGATGAAGTCGACAACCTTCTGCGTACGGGGAAGTGATCCCACGTGGGTGGTGGTAACAGGCATGGTACTCTCCTTCAAATCTTGCGCGCCATCAGAACGGAATGGCGATTGGTCTCGGGGTCTTCGGCCAAAAAACCGGTCAAACGCAAACCATTTGCCTCAAGGCATGTGGCATATTCAGCAGGAGACAGTGACGCGTGATAGACGGGCTCACCGCCAACGGCGCCGTGCGCCTCGCCCGCGTCAGGGCCGACGGTGAGCATCAGAATGCCATCCGGTTCAAGGTGGCCAGCGATCCGTCCAATGCAACCGCGCTGCGCATCTTCGGTCAGGTGGAAGAAACTGTTCCACCCGATAATGCCATCAAAGGTTTCGCCGAGATCAAGGAGGCGCATATCGGCCTGCCGCCAATCCCCGTCGGGCCAGCGGCGGCGTGCGATGTCGAGCATCGGCTCAGAGAAGTCGACGCCTGTAACGTGGAACTCCTCGGCCTTGAACCAGCGTGCTATGGGCTCGCCAGTGCCACAGCCCAGATCGAGTACCCGCGCGCCCGACGCCAGCCCGGCGGCAAAGCGCGCAAGCCAGCGCGCCTCGAACAACGCGCGGGATCGTTGGGCATCGTAGACCGCAGCCTGGCGGTCATAGACGCCGCGTATATCATCAGGACCCGCTGTCATCCTGTCCACGTGGGGCCAGCGGGATCGTCCGTACCGACGATATGATACAGTGATGCTTCACCCGTCATGGAAGGCACTGCGCTGTGTGGCAGATTTTCCGGCATACTCATCGTATCGCCTGGGGCGAGCGTGGTGGCGCCCCCCTCCCACGTGATGCGCCAATGCCCCCGCATCGGCATCAGCACAGCGGGTTTTTCATGCGTGTGCATGGCGTCACTGGCGCTGCTGCGGGTAATCAGGTCCACTTCGAATCCCGGCTTGTCGCGGATGATTCCTGTCTCACCGATCACCTTGCAGGGCGCATCCTTGGCAAGGCACATCATGTCCCAATAGCGGCGCACGCCCATGCCCACGACCTGCATGGGGGCCATTTCGGGGTAGTCCTTAAGTTCCTCCTCGGTCAGCAAAGGCATGGGGTTCACCCCGTCGGGCAGGCTCTCACCCTTCTTTGTGTCGTAGAGGCTGCCATTCTCACCCAGCACCAGTCCGTGATCCGCAGCGTCCTCAATCACCTGCGGGGCCCAGATCACACCGCCACCAGCATCATCCCCGCCAAGGATCGCCATGATCATCCCGTAATCGGTGCCGATGTTTTCGAACCCGCGGAAGATGCCCGTGGGAATGTTGATTATGTCACCCTCTTCCAAAACCACTTCGCCCGCGGTTCCCCAGCGTCCCCAGAAGAACCGCCAACGGCCCGACAAGACAAAAAAGACCTCGGCCGTGCGGTGGCTGTGCAGGGAGTTGCGGCATTTCGGCGGCTGTCCCGCTGCCCCGATGTTGAACCCATGCGGTATTGAAATATGGACATGCTGATCCGGGCTCTCCGACACGCCGCCGCCGATGATGGTGAAGTTTTCCTTTTGGTCCGAACCCGGCGTGTGCGCGTCAATGAACGCAGTTTTGCACGGCATCAGGTCGCCATAGCGCACGATGCGCGGCTCCATCTCGGCGGGGGTCATGTAGGGGTCCTTTCATGTGGGAGGGGTGGGTCGGGCAACGGATCACCCGGTAGAGTCTTGGTGATGTCAGAGTGAAGCCAGACCATACGGTCAACGAACCAGACCTTGGGCAGGATGGTCGCGACAATACCGAGGGCCGTTGCCCACGGTTTCAAAAAGATCAGGCCGTAAATGAGTGGCAACACCCCCAAAGCGGCCAACGTCGTCAGCACATTGGCCGCACGCATGTGATGGGCTGGAACCTCATATTGGTCGCGGGCCAGAAAGATGCGTTCGCCCAAAGTGCCACGCGACGCCCAAGATCCGAAATCGACGGGTGGCGGAAAGGCGCGCGGATTGATCCATGTCCAGGCCATCGCGAGCAAGATCAGCGGTACGCACCACCAGCCGATCCACTGGCGGGCGTAGATGGCCAGAACAATCAGCGGCAGGCACGAGAACCGCGTCCAAACGCTCCACGGGTTCGCGTGACGCCGCCAATCGGCATCCTGCATCCCCATCAGGCGTTCGGCGGCGCGGTACAGATCGGTCATCCTTGCCCTTTCAGCTTCGCGTTCTCGATTTCCAACTCAGCAATTCGCGCGGTTAGCTTGTCCATCTCCGGGCCAACCAATTGCGCGATCTCGGAAGCATCGAAACGCGGTGTGATGAACTGGGGACAATTCCAGTCGAAGGCTTCAAGCCGGATGGTTACCAGACGCTCAACACGACCTTGCCCGTCCACTGCCAGTTGCTCCGCAAGGTCGGGATTGTCTTGTGCTTGTGCAAACGTCGCGCGCCCTTGCAGCTTCATCCGCGCCTTGCGAGGGTAGTCCATCAGGAACATTGAAACACGATCGTCGCCAGCCAAATTGCCCTCGCTGATATGCTGTTTGTTCCCGCGATAGTCCGCAAAAGCGAGCGTGTGATCATCAAGCACCTTCAGAAACCCAGCAGGCCCACCCCGATGTTGGATGTAGGGCCATCCGGTTTCAGAGACCGTCGCCATGTAGAATGACGTGCGCGAGGCAACGAACGCGACCTCATCCGCTGACAGGGCATGCGTGCGCGCGCCGTAGCTGCGCGCATACATTTCGGCCGAGCCATCTGCCTCTTGCAGCGCCTTCACGGCATCAGTGAACATCAGATGATCGTAGCGATCCATGGGTCACCCCGTCTGCAGCAGGATCTGTTTCCAGATCGCCGTTTCATCAAATAACGCATATTCGCGGCGCAAACCCCATGGCCCGAACTCAGCATGGGAAATGCCCAGCACATAGACTTCTGCTCCTGTGGGCGTACCGAAATAGCCCCAACCGTCATGCTTGCCATGCAACGCCCAGCGGATGGCAGCACGGGGCGGCATCATATCGTCATCTCGCCCAATCTGATGGTCGATGGTGAATGTGGCGTCGGGAAAGGACGCACGCAGGCCCATCCAGAACCGATCCACCGGACCGGTGCCATGACCTGTCACTCCGCCGGGATACTCGGATTGTACGGCACGATCATACTCAGAGGGAATTGCCGCCATATCCGCACCCATGATCCGGGTCAGGATGTCAGCGTATTTCGCACCCCACTCGTTGTCATTGCCCCGCCCCTTGTAGGGTCCGGGCTGGTCCGTCACAGGTGTCAACGGACGCACCGCATTCTCCATCCCGCCCTCGCGCTCGATCAGGTCAGCGGCATAGGCTTTCGCCTCCCACCCAATCTGGTTCACAATGGCGGTCTGGTCGCGGATCAACCATTCGTCGTTGATCTGGTCGTTGATGGCGTGGCAGTCCGCGATGATGCGGTACTGCAGGGTCTTGCCACTGGCCTTGCCATAAACCCCGTCCGCCATGTGGGTCGCGGTCGAGAAGATGCGGTGCGAGGACAGCATGCCCTCCTCCGGCGTTCCGCTCCAAATCACGTCCTCACCCAGCAGCGTCCGGTCGGGAAACTCGGCCAGGGTCGCCATGGTGGCCCCAATCACCTTCTCACTGCCGATCACAACGGACCCGGGCGACCGCACAACGATGTCGGGGCTGTAGTAGTGATGCAGGGTCGCGATGCCGCGGTCTTCCCAGATCTCTTTGGTGATGCCGATGATGTAGTCGGGGAAATCCTTCCACCGGTTCGAAAAACCCTTCATGAGGTCCATCCTTTGGGAATACGAGCCGACCCGCGCAGGACCAGCGGTCCATCCAGCGCGACGCGGCGGGGTTTGGTGTCGGGATCGGCGAGCCGGTCCATCAGAATATCGACCGTGGCTTCGGCCATCTGACCGGCGGGCTGGCGCACGGTGGTCAGATCGTAGCTGGGCCACGCCGCAAGGGTGACATCGTCATAGCCAACGACGGAGACATCCCCCGGCACGCTCAGCCCCAATTCGAACCGTAAAACATCCATGACCGCAAAGGCCATGTGGTCATTGGCGCAAAAGACAGCATCGGGACGGTCGGGCCCTGCAAACATCTCGCGCGCAACATCCTTTGCCTGTTCGAAATTGAAGTCACTTACCCCACGGGCAAAGAGCGTCTGACCGGCGGCTTGAAGCCCCGCGACAAACCCCGCCTCGCGGTCGCGCTGGGTCGAAGCGCCCTCCCACCCCGCGACATGGGCGATACGCGTATGACCTCCCGCCACCAAAAACTCGGCCAGCTTGCGGCCACCATGGTAGTTGTCAGAGGTCACGGCAGATAACCGATCATCATCCTGCGCCCGATTGAACAGAACGATGGGAATCCCCGCCGCCTCGCACCGCTGCGTAAGATCGTTAGACATTCCGACACTGGCGGCAATGATGCCGTCCACCTGATAGTCGAGCAATTCAGCCATAACCTCATCCGCCTCTTCACCACTGTTGGAAGAGAGGAAAACAAGAACGTGATAGCCCTGTTCCTGCAGCTTGCGGCTAAGCCGTTCGATAGCTTCGGGGTAGAAGTGGTTTTCCAGATAGGCGACGACGAGACCGATGATACGACTGCGCCCCGTGATCAGACTGCGCGCAAGCACATTGGGACGATAGCCCAGCGCATCTGCCGCCTGCCGCACCTTGTCAGCCGTGCGCTTGGACACCGACGCCCCCGGTGTGAACACACGAGAGACCGCCGACCTGGAGACCCCGGCCCGCGCGGCCACATCAAGTGCTGTCACCTTGTCGGGCATCAGTCCGCTGTCCACCCGCCATCGATCAACATGGATGTGCCGGTCACCATCGCCGACGCGTCAGATGCCAGGAACAGGGCTGCCCCCATGATATCCTCGACCTCTGCCACGCGTGGCAACTTGATCTTGTCCATGATCCACGCATAGCGCTCGGGGTCCTGAAACGACTTTTCGGTGAATGCTGTGCGGACGAAAGTCGGACAGATGGTATTGATCCGAATATTTGCCTTGCCCCACTCGATGGCCATGGCCTTCACCATCCCCTCGACCCCGTGTTTCGTGGCGCAATAGACGGCGCGATCAATGCCCCCCACATGGCCCATTTGAGATGAGATATGGATGATCGAACCCGGCTTGTCCGCCTTTGTGAGCGCCCGCGCAGCCGCCGTGGACAGGAAGTAAGCCCCCTTGAGGTTGATACCAACCACTGCGTCGAACTCGTCGGGGCTCGTCTCCATTGACGGGCCATGGCGCGCCAGCCCCGCAGAGTTCAGGACGATATCGTATGGTTCATCAAAGGCTACGTTGACCGCTTCGATACTTGACTGATCAAGCGGCATGGCTTCAGCACTCCACCCCTGATCAGCCATGGCAGAAACCACATCGGCCAAGGCATCTGCACGGCGCGCGGCGCACACGACATGCGCGCCCGCCTCTGCCAAAGCCACAGCGCATCCAAGGCCGATGCCGGACGACGCACCGGTCACAAGCGCGCGCTTGCCAGACAGATCAAAGGATGGGGTACGGGGCAGTTCGGTCAAAACGACAGCCTCCCTTTCAATTCAGAATAATCCACCATCACATGCGTCCGATACGCAGGCCGCGCGGTCAAGGCGTCGAAGTAGTCCTGCGCGCCCGTCGGCACCTGCCGGTCAAGACCCAGCGTGAAGTAGCGATAGAGAACATGACCAACCCAGATGTCCGCAAGCCCGAGGTCTTCTCCCGACATCCAAGCACGCTTGCCCCTTTCCGACATGGCCACGGCAAGGTGGGCTTCGAACTGGCGCAAAGCGCGATCCACGGCTGCCATGTCCCGCTCTGCCTCGGGGGTGCGGTAGTAGGCCCAGAACAGCGGCACGGTAAAGGACCGACACAGCGTATGCTTGGCCCATTCGGCCCACATGTCATCGCGCGGGGATGCCACAAGGCCGCCTGCACCATATCTTGCCAAAAGATACCGCAGGATAGCGGCGCTTTCGAACATCACCGTGTCACCATCTTCCAGTACGGGAACCAGCCCCATTGGGTTCATACATCGGAAGGTCGCCGTTTCAGTGCCGCCAAACCGACCGCCAACGTCCTTCCGCATGACAGTAAGGCCCAATTCGGCAGCCCCCCACATCACCGCCTGCACATTGGACGACGTCGCACGCCCATGAACGATCAGGGTCATATCGCTCGTCCCGTTTCAGGATCGAAACCCGCGCGCGCTTTGTTGAATTCGCGCATCCGGGCCAGAACATCGACACCGATCTGATCATACATGTGCAACAGATCGACCATCACCCAGTTCTCTCGGATCAATCCCTTTTCGATGCGCCAGAAGTCCAGACTGCGCATTTCGATCCGCTTGTTCACGGGCGGGATGCCCAACCATCCATCATGGGTGATGGTTTGGTACATGTCCGGCCAGCCCGTCACCGCCGCAAAAGGCCCATCACCGAAGAAGTGGTAGGTGATCTCGTCAACGTATTTCCCGCGATCCGGCATGCCATTCAGGAACGGAATCTGATGCCAGTCGCGGAACCCCGAGATGCCGCGCCCCGACCCGATACCGCTTGGCCCATACCACATCATCTTGGGGTGCCAAAACCGCTCCATCTCCATCACTTCAGGCCCACCCTGGCTTGGGTGCTTCTTGAGATGATCCAACATGTCGATGATGTGCTGGCAGGATGCGTCACTGGTCACATCATCACGTGGTCCTTGAACAAAACCGTCGCAAGTGGCGGGCCCCGGCACATGCCATTCGCGACCCAATGATGGCACCATCGGCCAGGCGTTCGCCTGCATCATCACCTCTGGAATGTCCCAAAGGGCCTGCATCTCGACGATCTTGTCATTCTCGAAACGGTAGAATTCGTGGAACCGCATGTGCACAATGTGGCCCGTCGGCGGGATATCGAGCCACGGGGCCGCGAATGTGCCGGTGTAGTAGCCACCGCAGCCGACCCAATCCGCACCGTCCGGTGTCGGCCCGGCAATCACGATGGTGTCCCGCCGCTCAAGGTCAGGCCATGCCGTGGCCAACGCACCATAGGCCCGGTCCACATGCGCATCCACACCCGTCACATTTTCGAACGGAAAAGCGAGGCGGAACACAGCGTCAAGCGCGCATAGGGTATGCAACTGCGCCCGCACAGCGCCCCGGTCAAAGTCGTACAAAGCCTGTCGGAGAGGTGCGATCAGGGCCTTGTGCCGCGAGTGAGGATCCATCTTATCCCTGCCTGTCCAGAATTGTTGCGAGGCGCGTGCCTACTCCGCCGCATCACGTGCCGGTGCGCCCTCGCCGTACGGTACGTTGATCCCGCCATAGCGACGAACCCGCAGATTGCACTGCTCGGCATGTCCCACGAACCCTTCGAGCATGCATAGCCGTGAACCGTAGGCCCCGATCTCTGCCGCTGCCTCGTCCGTGGTGACCTTCTGGTAGCTGTGCGTCTTGAGGTATTTGCCGACCCAGAGGCCACCCGTATACCGGCCTGCCTTCTTGGTCGGCAGGGTGTGGTTGGTGCCTATCACCTTGTCGCCATTCGCCACATTGGTGCGAGGGCCAAGGAACAGCGCGCCATAGCAGGTCATGTGTTCGAGGAACCAGTCGTCGCGGTCTGTCATCACCTGCACGTGTTCCGAGGCGACGTCATCCGCCACCTGCAGCATCTCCTCATACGTGTCGCAGAGGATGATCTCACCATAATCGTCCCAACTTTTTCGGGCGGTATCGGCGGTGGGCAGAATGCCGAGTATGCGCTCGATCTCTGCTGCTGTCTCATCGGCCAGCTTGCGCGAACTAGTCAGCAGCACGGCGGGCGAATTGTAACCGTGCTCCGCCTGACCCAGAAGGTCGGTGGCACACATCTCGGCATCTACGGTTTCGTCCGCAATGACCATTGTTTCGGTTGGGCCCGCGAACAGGTCAATGCCGACACGGCCAAAAAGCTGCCGCTTGGCTTCCGCTACAAAGGCGTTGCCCGGGCCGACCAGCATGTGCACCGGGTCAATGGTTTTGGTCCCGATAGCCATGGCGCCCACGGCCTGAATACCACCCATGACATAGATTTCATGCGCGCCACCCAGATGCATGGCGGCAATCACAGCCGGGTTCGGTTTCCCCTGCCACGGCGGCGTGCAGGCGATGATACGGGGCACACCGGCGACAGACGCCGTAGCCACTGACATATGAGCGGACGCCACCATGGGGAACTTGCCCCCCGGCACATAGCAGCCCACTGATTGAACAGGGATGTTCTTGTGGCCCAAGATCACGCCCGGCATCGTCTCGACCTCGATATCCAGCATCGAATCCCGCTGTGCTTGCGCAAAGTCGCGGACCTGTTGCTGCGCGAACTTGATGTCCTCCATCTCGCGCGGGGTCAGCTCTGCCATCAGCGCGTCGATCTCGGATTGCGTCAGGCGAAAACTGCCAGGGCTGTAGCTGTCAAACTTCTCCGACAGATCCCGCACCGCCGCATCCCCGCGCGCCTCGATATCGGCCAGCGTCGCCTCCACGATGGCCCGTGTCTTGGCGTCGTCTTCAGCCCGCTCCGCCTCGGGCTTGCCGCGTTTCAAATATTCGATTGTCATCTCGTCACCTCATACATCCGGGCGCGGCGGTGTCTTGTCGCCACGATCGAAGGCTTCCCAGCCTTCACCATCAAATACGTCCCGCCCCAGTTGGGCGAGGACGTGGGGAAAATCGACCATCACGTAGTTGTCGGTGATGCGGCCATCTTCGACCTTCCAGAAATCCATGTACCGGATCTCGATCCGCTTGCCGGTGGGCGCAATTCCCATAAACTCACCAGCATGCGTGGCCTCCTGCCGACCGAAAGCTGCAGCCCATTCCCCCATATAAAGCCGCGCTTCATCCACGCAGACCTTGTCGGCAAAGGCCACTTGGAACGGGCGCTGCCAGTTGTCCTGGAATTCTTGCAGCCCGGTCTTGGTGCCGCAGCCTGTGTTGCCCATCCAGCGGAAGGACTGGGCAAAGAACTGGCCGATATCATCGATGCGGTGGTCGTTCAGACCATCTACCATACCCTCAATGACCGCGCGCGTTTCGTCGGTCTTGGTCATGTCTGTGTCGCGGGTCAGTACCGCTTGTTCCGGTCGGGAACCTTTCATCAGTGTTTTTCCTTTGTGATAGGGCCGAACCGGGGCTCTGCCCCGAACCCCGTCGTATTTTCAGTCAGAAGAAATCATCACCCCTTCACCGCGCCCGCTGTCAGTCCCGACACGATCTGACGCTGGAACACCATGACCAGAAGGAACAGGGGTGCCGTGATGGACACGGCAGCGGCAACGGCCTCGACCTGATCGGTCGTGGTCGTCTCGCGGTTGAAGTAGCCCGCGATGGCCGGAACCATGGTCTGGTTCTGCGCATCAAGCAGCAGCGCCGTCACCAGGAAATCGTTATAGCCCAAGAGGAAGCTGAACAGCCCCGTGGTGATAACTCCTGGCCACATGACCGGCATAATCACTCGACGAAACGCCTGGAAGTGAGAGCAGCCGTCCACTCGCGCTGCTTCGTCCAGCTCACTCGGGATGTTCTGGAAGAACGACCGAAGCATCCAGATGGTGAAGGGCTGATTGATAGACACCAGCACCGCGATGACGGCCCAAGGCTGGCCATACAGCGTTGGACTCAGGTCTCCAAAAATCGGTCTAAGGATCTCTGCCGAGTTGATGAACCAAGGCAAGTAACCGGCCACCAGCACCGAGTGTGGCAGCGCGCGGAAGACAAGCGCGAGGATCAGCAGCCAGAAGGCCAGGTTAGATCCCGATCGTGCCAGCCCGTACCCTGCAAGGGTGCCCACGGTCAGCGAGATTGTGACAACACCGGCCGTCACAATCATTGAGTTCATGAAGTTGCGGTAGAACTGGTTCTCAGCCCAAACCGCCACGTAATGTTCGGTCGTGAGGCCCAAGATCGGCGTACCCAGCGGCCCTGCAATACTGTTGAGCGCACCAAAAACGGAAGGCAGCACACCAAAGAAGATCAGAACGAACAGAATGCCGTACACAGCCGATCCGACAAGCCATCCAAGCACGATGAAACCGGGGGGCGAGAATTGCTCGACCATCCTGGGCAGGCGCGTAAAGGCCCAGCGCACCGCAAAAAACAGGAACGTCAGGCCAAGCGCGATATCAATGAAACTCAACCCATTGCCGCTGTCCCGTGTAACCGGTCCGGTAATCACATCCCACGCACTCGCAGCAAAGGCGTCGCGCGGGGACTTCACGCTCATGACGGCGATCCACGCGATTGGGAAAGCAGCCAGCACGCACCAGAAAGCGAGGAACGCACCAGACGCAATCTTGAGCGAAAGCGGCTGTGCAGTAGCTTTCGAGGCCATCAGTGCGCCCCTCCCTTGTGGTCGCGCCATGTGCGGCGCAGCGGCAGGATCAGCAGGAACACGATCCCGATCATCGTGAGCATGGCGCTGGCTGCCGCACGGCTGATCGCCCGGTTGCCCGCATCGTCAGGTGTGAGGAAATCGAAGGTCAGCCATTGCAGCGACGTCACGTAGGCCTCGCTACGGAAGCCGATGATTTCATCGAACGCACGGTAGCAATCCATTAGGTGTATCAACGCGATGAAGATGATCAGCGGCATCAGGTGCGGCACAATCACGTAGCGCAGCCGCTCGAACCTGTTGGCCCCGTCAATGATCGCACTTTCCAGCGTGTCCATGTTCACGGTCTGTAGACCGGCATAGAAGATCACGAAGGCAAACGGGGCCACGTGCCAGACCCTGTAGAAATATATGAGCAGCTCAATGGTCCATGCCTGCGCAAACATGGCGATGTCGCGGTCAAGCCAACGCTCAAGCATTGCTGTCAGAATGCCATCCCCGACAAACAGCCAATAGATCGACAGTGCCCCGATAACCGGCGTGATGATGAACGGCAGAAGCGACACAAAGATCACCGGCCCGCGCAGCACCTTGGCCGCGTTGTTGACCGCCAGCGCGATCATCAAACCGACCCCCACCACAAGTGGCAGGGTGACCAGCGTGTACATCAGCGTGAACCGCAGCGCCTTCCAGAAGTCGATCTGAAGGATGTCACCCCAGTTCCCGGACCCGATGGCGGCCCAGAATTTGTCCATCTGCAAGACGTTTTTGTAGCTCTGCAAACCCACCCATGCCGTTGTCGTCTGCGTCCTGCCCGTTTCCCCATCGATCACGGGAACCGTCTTGATTTCCGTCGTGCAGGTTTGGGTCAAAAAGCCAGGAGTACAGGTTTCGACCTCAATCTGCTGCATGACAGGTTGGGTGATCTGGAATGACTGTATGAAGACCGAAACCAGAGGCGCCGCGATGAAAAGCAGCATCATGAACACCGATGGTGCCACGAACCAGAAGAAGGTTTTGAACTTCATGCTGCTGTCCTTTCCACCCTGCGCAAGGCAACACCGACCTCGCGTTCGATCATCATGGTCACGGCACCGGAGTGTGTATCCGGTCGTTCAGCAAGACGCGCGATACATACGCATCCGGCAGAGCCACCGCTCACATCGATATGGTTGAACTCAACGGTCATCTGTTCCCATCAAAGAAGTGGCTGGCCGAGGATGCACCACGGCCAGCCCAAGTTGCTTACTGCAACACGCCAGCCTCTTTGGCCGACGTGGTGTAGGCTTCTTCCACAGCGGCAAGCGTCGCCGCCGCATCACGGTCACCCGTCAGGAACGCGGGCAACTCGTTGCCCAACGCCGTGTGCAGCAGACCCATTTGAGTGGTCGAAGGGTATGCGGGCGGTGCCGGGTTTGCGGTTGCTGTCGCAATCGCGCCTTCGGCCAGCGGACCGGGCTGGTAACCGTTCACGAGCCAAATGGCGGCCTCGTTTGCGCCCTGCACCATCTCGGTGTCCAGCCCTTCCATCGCCAGACGGAAGGCCGCGTCCGCCTCCTCGTCCGTGATGTTGGCGGCGATCACAATACCGTCCCACCACAGGGTCGTGGCAGGCGCGCCGCCATCCATCGCCATGGGTGCCGCAGCCATCGATACTTTGCCGACAACCTGACTTTCATTCTCGTCATCCATCGCACCGGCCCGCGATGCCCACAGGTTCGCCATAGCGATCTTGCCCTGCTGGAACTGCTGCTGAACGTAAGTAGAGTCGCTGACCAGAACCTCTGGATCGGTGTAATCCAGCGTCTTCTTCATGGCTGCCAGCGCCTTCATCCCGGCGTCCGAATTCACTGCAGCAGTGTTGTCGTCGTTAAAGAACGCCCCACCAAAGCCCGGATACATGTTCACGAATTCCTGGGCGAGGTTCCAGCCCGACTTCATGGTCGCGCCAATGGCGTGATCGACGACACCCGCTTCCTTGATCTTATCGGCGGCAGCGAACACTTCGTCCCACGTGGTAGGGGTGTCGATGCCCAGATCCGCCAGAATGTCGCTGCGATACATCAGGTGCTGCGTGTTCACCATCATCGCCACGGCCATGATCTTGCCATCCACGCGGATCAACTGATTGGGGGACAGGTTCTGACCATACTTCGCCACCAGATCGTCCAGCGGCCGAATGGTGCCCGCGTTCAAGAGCGGCGTGATCGTGCCGTTTGACACACCGCCGATTTGATACAGCGACGGGTTCGCTTCAAATGCGGCGGGCTGCTTGGTGCGGAATTCCTGATCCAGCTCGGCCTGGAAGTTGCCACACTCGGCCATGGCATCGGTCACGGCCTTCCACGCTTCGAACCCGGCGGTCAGCGACTTGAGCGGCACCTCGTTTTCATAGGAACACGCGGCGAAGGCCGTGGTGCCCAGAAGCGAGACAGCGCCCGCCAGTGCCAGTTTCTTCAAATACATTTACAGACTCCCTGTTTTGTTTGACGCCAGTGCATCTTGCAAGGCTGCACTGGCCGGATTGGTCCGCCCGGGTGCCCCCGGACAAACAAGTTCCTCAGGCAAGACGTTCG
Source organism: uncultured Tateyamaria sp. (assembly GCF_947496075.1). Taxonomy (GTDB): domain Bacteria; phylum Pseudomonadota; class Alphaproteobacteria; order Rhodobacterales; family Rhodobacteraceae; genus Tateyamaria. The sequence goes on along the minus strand of NZ_CANMBJ010000002.1, from coordinate 238,262 downwards.
CCGGAAGAAGAATCAAATGCGTGGCAAATGCCCGCAGGAACCGAGAAGGACACCGTGTCGCCAATCTCGGCTCGGAACTCTTTGTGCGCCTTGATCGACACAAGCTGCCCGCCCGCGCGGACGGTCAGCATGGTGGCATCGCCAAGCAATTCGATCGTGTAGATGGGCGCGGTGATCTGACCGTCACTTTCGGCCAGCGCCGCGTCCTCGGCCCGAAAGCCAAGTGTGGTCGGACCATCGGGCGCGGTCAGACCGCTGATCGTGACATTGTCACCCGTAAACGTGCCCCCACTGATCGTACCGTCCATCAGGTTCATGGCGGGCGAACCGATGAAGCTCGCCACAAAGGTGTTTGCGGGCCGATCGTAAATCTCGGTCGGCGTGCCAACCTGTTGGACCTTGCCCTGCTTCATCACGACGACACGGTCGGCCAGCGTCATCGCCTCGATCTGGTCGTGGGTCACGTAGACGGTCGTGACCTTTAACTCGTGGCTCAGGTTCTTGATCTGGGCACGGGTCGACACGCGCAGCTTGGCATCCAGGTTCGATAGCGGTTCGTCCATGAGGAACACGTTGGGTTCGCGCACGATTGCGCGGGCAAGTGCCACACGCTGACGCTGACCGCCCGACAACTCGGCAGGCTTGCGGTGCAGAAATTCGTCCAGCTCAACCATGGCAGAGGCGCGGCGCACCTTTTCGTCGTGCGAGGCCGGATCGACCTTGCGCACCTTCAGTGGGAAGCGGATGTTTTCATAGACGTTGAGGTGCGGATAAAGACCATAGGACTGGAACACCATGGCCACGTCCCGGTCCTTGGGGTCCAGATCGTTGACACGCTTGCCATCGATCATGATGTCGCCTTCGGTGGCATCTTCAAGCCCTGCAATCATCCGCATCGTCGTCGTCTTGCCGCAGCCTGATGGGCCGAGCAGAACCAGAAATTCCTCATCTGCGATGGTCAGGTCAAAGTTATCGACCCCCACGAAAGTGCCCCACCGCTTATTGATGTTACGCAGCTGGATTTCTGCCATAAGACCCCCCGGCCAAAAGGTTGTTGTTTTAGGCTAGACACCGGGCTGGGGACTTGGCAACAGTTTTTTGCACACGTGTGCAAAACCGTCTGAAAACCTGTTTGCAACCACCCGACCGGGTCTTTCGAAAAGGCGAATGCACGGCTTTTGGGCAATCGGGCATGCTGCGACGCAGCAAGCCTGCGAAAGGCGCAGTGCAGATCAGAAGGCCTTCATTTCATGAGCTTTGCTACGGCTTTGTTGTCTCACGATCCGGGCATTCCAGCCTGCACACTGCTGCATCGCAGCGCGCGCCTAGCGCGCGATGAAACTTTCATCATCGGTCGCCAATGTGGCGACGCGCAGCCACCAGAGACCCACGCTTGTCCGCTCAACCGAAAGCGTTGCCACACCGCGCGCCCGTACCGTTCCGGCGAATCGGCCATGGTTTCAAGGACCGATCGAACCCCAAGGATAGGGACCGGCCCAGACTGTCGCAGTCCGCCCGATCCTTACCGGGATGCGCGAGGATCGGCATGTTTATGACCCGAGCGACGGATCATGATGACCTTCGGTCGCGTTTCAGACAGTGAATGAAAATACCTACACCAGGCGGCAGGCCATGCAGTTCCCCCAAGATCGCGTCACGCATCAGTCCCTCAAGGTGTCTGAGCGCATCCCGGGAGGCGGCATATCAGGCCCTGCACGCCACCCAGTTATGAAAGTCAAACCGTATGAAAACCGACGACACCACACCCAACCCATACACTGTAAACTACATCGGGACGTATCTCCGGAACTACGCGATTTTTGGATCGCTGGCAGCGGTCGGTGCGCAAATGATGCGTGCCGCCGTCAAAAACGAGGCGCCTCTTTCGGCAATTGATTTGGGGCGCTTGGCGGGCTTGCCGGAAGGGATCATGATTTGGGGCGTGGGGTTTTTGACCCTGCTGACCGGGCTTGGGTTGTGCTTCGGGAATGCAGGCAGCACGATTATGGACATCCTGAACTTTCACAAGGTGCCGCCCAACGCCAAAGATATGCGACTCGTGAAAGCCGCCGGTGTTTTCGCGTTCATTGTCTTGGGTGTAGCGGTTCCATTCTACGCGGGCGTCACGATCTTCGGCTTCTATCTTCGTGCGCTCTAAACAACTGAAACCACGCTATCGCAGGGCGTGGGGCAGCACAGCGATGTGCCCCCAGCCCTGTTCGAAATCGTCTGCCAGTCACCTTCAGAAAAATGCCTGCAAACCTGTCTGTGCACGCCCAAGGATCAGGGCATGTACGTCATGGGTGCCCTCATAGGTGTTCACTGTCTCAAGGTTCACCATGTGGCGCATCACCTGGAACTCCCCGGAAATCCCGTTCCCGCCATGCATGTCTCGGGCCGCACGCGCAATCTCAAGCGCCTTGCCGCAGTTGTTGCGTTTGACGATCGAGATCATCTCGGGCGCGGCCTGTGCTGCATCCATCAAACGTCCCACCTGCAATGAGGCTTGCAAACCCAGTGTGATCTCGGTTTGCATATCGGCCAGCTTCTTTTGGAACAGTTGCGTTTGCGCCAGTGGTTTGCCGAACTGTTTGCGATCCAGTCCGTATTGACGCGCGGCGTGCCAGCAGAACTCGGCCGCGCCCATCGCCCCCCAAGAAATACCATAACGGGCCCGGTTCAAACAACCAAACGGCCCTTTGAGCCCCTGAACATCGGGAAGCAGCGCATCCTCACCCACCTCCACATTCTCCATAACGATCTCACCGGTGATCGAGGCGCGCAAGGAAAGCTTGTTTTCGATTTTGGGGGCGGACAGGCCCGCCATGCCTTTCTCAAGGACAAAGCCACGGATCTTGCCGCCGTGTTCGTCGGACTTGGCCCAAACCACAAAGACATCGGCAATCGGCGCATTCGAAATCCACATCTTGGCCCCGTTCAACACATAGCCGCCTTCGGTTTTCCTGGCCGTGGTCTTCATACCAGCCGGGTCACTGCCTGCGTCAGGTTCCGTCAGGCCAAAACACCCAATCCACTCGCCCGACGCCAGTTTGGGCAGGTATTTCTTGCGCTGTTCTTCTGATCCGTAGGCATAGATCGGATAGATGACGAGCGAGGATTGTACCGACATCATGGACCGATACCCGCTGTCGACCCGCTCGACCTCGCGCGCGACCAGACCGTACGAGACATACGAGCCGCCAAGCCCGCCATACTCTTCGGGCAGTGTCACCCCCAAAAGACCCATGTCCCCCATCTCGCGGAAGATACCCGCATCCGTCGTCTCATCGGCAAAAGCACTGACCACACGGGGCGCCAGTTTTTCCTGGGCGTAGGCGTGGGCCGAGGCCTGAATCATGCGTTCGTCTTCGCTCAACTGATCGGCCAGGCGCAGCGGATCGGCCCAGTCAAAGGACCCGAGGTCCGGCGCATCCTTGGCCTTCAGGATCTTTGTCTCGACGTTCATAGGGTCCTCCATCCATCTGCGTGTGCCGGATCGGCATGTCTTTCAATCGGTATGTAGTGCGACGCGGCTGGCAACACCATGCGTCATCGGCACTTGGGGCCAGACCAATTCGGGTGACATGCCCCAGGCTGGACGCAAGCCTGCCCCAATTCGGCCTCATTCTCCACTCATAGACAACAGATACGATTCTGTCTTCCGGGTGGGGCCGAAGCAAAAGGAGTGCTGGCATGAAGCGCGCGATGCAAATTGGGGCCGTTCTGGCCACGCTGACGGCTGCGACCGCGGTCTCTGCAGCTGAACACGAGGTTCTGATCCTACCGGACGCTTATTTCCCGTCGGTTGTGTATCTTGACGAGGGCGACACGGTGAAATTCACCAACCTCACCGGCTCGGAACACAACATCATCTCGAAACATGAGAGCTGGGCACTTGGTCCGATCGCGGATCAGGGATCCATGACCATGGTCGTTGAACAGGGCGTTCAAACCACGTTCTACGACGCCAATGCCATTTCAGAGGAGGATGGATCCTTCCTCGTCGAGGGCAATCTGAGTTTTGCAGACGCACCACTCGACTAAGTGCCAATTGGGTTGATGAGGTCCGGACCAGACGCTCGGTTCGAATTGACCGCTGCATCAACCCGATGCCACTTCAGAGCATCATGAGGGGCGGCGCGCATAAGCGTGGCGGCCCCTTTGCCCTTTTCGCCTAACCAAAGTGCGACATCCTCAGGCTCCAGAACCACCGGCATGCGGTGGTGGATGGCCGACATGGGTGCGTTGGCAGCAGTGGTCACAATGGCCGCTGTACGGATTCGATCACCATTGGGGTCCTTTGGCGCCCACTCCTGCCAAACTGCTGCAAATACGAGCGGCGCACCATCGCTGCGGGTGATGTACCAAGGCAAGCGCGTATCACCCTCCCGGGTCCATTCATAGAAGCCAGAGGCCGGGATCACGGCGCGCCGTTCCCGACAAGCGGCCCGGAAAGCGGGTTTTTCGGCAATGGTTTCGGCCCGCGCATTGATCAGCAGCGGACCGTCGGTGGGTGTCTTGTACCAATGCGGGATGAACCCCCACCGCATTGGGGTCAGCCATCGCTGCCCACGCTGGAGGGTAACGGTGTGTACGGCGTCGGTCGGGCAGACATTAAAGTTGGGTATGTCGGGCATGTCATTCGCAGCAACCGCAGCAAACATCTCGGACATGTCTTCAGGGGCCAGCGATATAGAAAAACGTCCACACATGCAGATGACGCTATCTCGTATATCCCAAAACCGTAAGGCGGATCTTGATCCGCCAGCGCGGCGGAGGACACCTCCGCCTTACGATTGGGTACAAAAAAAATAAGGCGGAGCATCAGCTCCGCCTTACTCTTGATACTGTAAGGCGCAGGTGTCCTGCGCCCTGCCAGATTACTTGGCCGTGATCCGACCGTCGATGTAGGGCGTGAACGGCCCTTGCGCGGCCAGATACTCAGCTGTCACGTCTGCGAGATCCGGGCCGAAATCATAGGCATTTTCCGCATCCACGAACATCGCATATCCGTCGCCGCCGTTGCGCACGTAGTTGTTGCTGACCACGCCATAGAGTTTGTCCATGTCGATGGGCGCGCCGCCGACCATGACATCACTAACCCGCTCACCGGCGGGCTTTGCCGCGTCAAAGGCATAGCTCATTCCCGCAACCTGCGGGAAACGTCCGGCGCCATCCTCAATCTGGCCTACACCGTTCTCAAGAGCAGCCACGATAGCAGCACCAGACACCTGGAAGGTCGACAGCGTGTTCTGGAACGGCAGCACGGTCAGCACCTCACCCATGGTCACTTCGCCCGCGTCAATGGACGCACGAATGCCTCCACCGTTCTGGATCGCAATCTCGATCCCCTGATCCTTCACCCGATCCAACATTGCATCGGCAATGAGCGAGCCCATGGGGCATTCCATCGCACGACATGTGTCGCGACCGCCTTCGATGGCTTCCGCCGCCTCGGCCACGACCCGCGTTTTCATCTCTTCGATGGGCGCGCCCATCTCTGCGATCCGTGCAAGGAAATCAGTGTTGGGCTCAACGGAAGCGTCCAGCAGCATCGGATCACCCGAGGCTGCAGTCAAGTTGCCGTCGTCATCAAAAGTCACCGTCAGGTGACCCAGGTACTTGGTATAGGCATAGGCCTGCGCCACTGCCGCATCGCCCACCATTGTGGGATAGGCCGGTGTTTCTGCATCGTCATTGGACATCAGCGTATGGCTGTGACCGCCGATCACCACGTCGATGCCATCGACCGCCTCGGCAATCGCGAGGTCTTTGTTCAGGCCCACGTGATTGAGTGCGATGATAATGTCGACGCCTTCGCCTTGCAGGGTGGCGACGTCCGCTTGCAGCGCCTCGATTTCGTCCTGGAAAACGACGTTGGGGCCGGGCGAGGATGTCTCGACCGTGTCAGTGGCCAGCGCGGAGATCACGCCGATCTTCTTGCCGCCGACTTCGAGCACCACGTGATTTTCGACCTTGCCGCTCAGCGTTTCTTCGGCAGACAGATCAAGGTTGCCGGAGATCACCGGGAAGCTGACCTTCTCGATGAAATCGGCTAGGCCCTGCGGGCCATCGTCGAACTCGTGGTTGCCCACGGCCATGGCATCATAGCCCATCTGCTCCATGAACTCGGCCTCGGCCGCGCCCTTGTAGGTGGTGTAGAAGAGCGAGCCCTGAAACGGATCGCCTGCGTCCAGTACGACGACGTTCTGGTTGTCGAGCGATGCCTTCTTGGCGTCGATGGCCGTCTTGACCCGCGCCACACCCCCAAAGCATTCGCCTTCGGCTTCGCCCTCGGCATTGCAGGTCGAATCGAAACGGTTGATCGATTCAATGCGGCTGTGCATGTCATTGGTGTGCAAAATATGCAGCGTATATTCGGCGGATGCCATGCCCGCGCTCAGCGCCAGCGCAGCAGTGCCCATCAGAAGTCGGATCATCTGGTGTCTCCCTCATTGGTTATGACAGTATCGTGACAACAATCTGCACCACGAGTCAAAGCGGTTCCTTAGGGAAAGCGCGCAACAAATCCATGACAGCGCGCACTTGACCACTGCGTAAGCAAGCTGCATCACGCACCCATGCTGATTTACAAGATTTTCCGCGCCCCCGAATGGGCGCATCTGCGCGAAAACGGCAGCACGCCCGGCGCGCCGATTGATGTGCAGGACGGCTATGTCCATTTCTCGACCGCCACACAGGCCGCCGAAACCGCCGCCAAGCATTTTGCAGGCGAAGACAACCTGTTCCTGATCGCGGTCGATACAGGCGCCCTGGGTGATAACCTGAAATGGGAAGTGTCCCGCGGCGGGGCCGAGTTCCCGCATCTGTACCGCGAGATGTGGCTGGCAGATGTCCACTGGGCCCAACCCTTGCCACTGGAAAACGGACATCACCAGTTCCCGCCGGGCGCAGGGTTCGACACATGACCCATATAGATCCCACAGCAGAACAGTTTCAGGCCTTCAAGGACCTGCCACGCGACACACCGATCGAGATGCTCAACCTCGTCCGTTTCAACGATCTCGCCAACTACCCCGGCGACCACGAATTGGCGCGCGACGGACTGACCGGCGCGCAAGCCTATGGGCTTTATGGCAAGCAGTCGGCCCCGGTTCTCAACAAGGTCGGTGGCTGGATTGCATGGCGCGGCGGGTTTGAAACCACATTGATCGGACCCGCGGACGAGGCATGGGACGCCGTGTTCATCGCCCGCTACCCGACTGCAGGTGCCTTCCTCGCCATGGTCACAGATCCTGAATACAGGCGCGCTGTGGTGCACCGACAGGCAGCAGTTAAAACCTCGCGCCTGATCCGGTGCAAACCAGCAGACAAGGGCGCGTCGTTCGGATGAAACAAGCACTGGAACGCATCGGAACCCAAGCCCTGCGCCGGCTGGATCCGGAAACGGCGCACGGATTGGCCCTCAAGGCGCTGCACACACCGCTTGCGCCGCTCCCAGGCCCGATCACAAGCGACCGTCTGCGCACATCGCTGGCCGGTATGGATCTGCCCAACCCCGTGGGCCTTGCTGCGGGCTTCGACAAGAACGCCACGGCCATCGCCCCCCTCAGCCGGGCCGGTTTCGGCTGGATCGAGGTCGGCGCCGCCACCCCACTGCCCCAACCCGGTAACCCCAAACCGCGGCTTTTCCGGCTGACCGAAGATGCAGCGGCCATCAACCGTTTCGGATTTAACAATGACGGGATGGAGGCGATTGCCGCCCGCCTGGCGAAACGCCCCAAAGGTGTGCCCGTGGGCCTGAACCTTGGCGCCAACAAGGACAGCGCCAACCGGGCCGAAGACTTTGCCAAGGTGCTGCAACACTGCGCATCGCACATCGACTTCGCCACGGTCAATGTCTCCAGCCCCAACACGGAAAAACTGCGGGACCTGCAAGGACCAATGGCGCTGGCGGCGCTGTTGGACGGCGTGATGCAGGTGCGCGGTGACATCCCGGTCTTCCTTAAAATCGCTCCGGATCTGACCGATCAGGACCTCGCCGACATCGCCAAAGTGGCCGAAGACGCCCGGGTGGCCGCGATCATTGCAACGAATACCACACTGGACCGCACCGGCCTGCGCAGCGCGCATGCTCAGGAAAAGGGTGGCCTGTCCGGTGCTCCGCTGTTCGAAAAATCCACTCGCGTCCTCGCCAAACTGCACAACCTGACCAAGGTTCCTCTGATAGGGGTCGGTGGCGTGGCATCCGCCGAACAAGCCTACGCCAAGATCAAGGCCGGGGCGTCAGCGGTGCAGCTCTACACAGGCCTCGTTTATGGCGGTCTCAGCCTCGCAGCTCGCATCGCGGAAGGGTTGGACGCCCAACTGCAACAAGACAGCTTCCAATCCGTGGCGGAAGCGGTCGGCACGGAAACAAAGAACTGGCTCTAAGCTTCTTCTGACTGAAAATACCACGGGGTCTGGGGCAGCGCCCCAGTCCTTCACCCGGCCGCCCGCTCCAGCGCCGGATAACGTAGCCCCAGCGTCACCCCCCGCGCGACAAATGAAATAAGGATCGCAGCCCACAGCCCGTGATTGCCCATAAGCGGCAGCAGGATCAGCACGGCCAGCCAATACAGCACAAAGGATATCGCCATCATGTTGCGCATGTCCCTCCCCCGGCCAGCGCCAATGAATATGCCATCGAACATCCATGCCGCGCACCCCACCAACGGGGCGGCAACCATCCACCACAGGTACTCTCGCGCCACCATCTGCACCTCGATATCCTTGGCCATCACATCAATGAGCCACGGACCGACAAAAAGAAACGCACCCGCGGTGATGCAGCAAATAGCCATGCCCCACATGGATGTCATCAACGCCGACCGGCGCACGCGCATGGGATCGCGGCGACCATAGGCACGCGCAATCAGGGTCTCAGCGGCAAAGGCAAAGCCGTCCATGGCGTAGGCCGTGATATACATGAACTGGATCAACACCTCGTTTGCCGCCAGCGTCACATCACCGAACCGCGCGCCCAGAAACACGAAGCTGGAAAAGATGATCATCAGCATCAGCGACCGCAGCAGAATATCCGTGTTCAAAAGCGCCATCTTGATCAGTTGCGCCCGGCGCAGCACGCGCGGCCAGTCACGCCACGCGGGGCGATCAAAGGCGGCTCGGCAGAACCATAGCCCCAGACCCGCGCCAAGCACCTCGGCGATGACGGTAGCAATGGCAACACCGCTCACCCCCCAGCCAAAGCCCAGCACGAAGACAAAGTTCAGGATGATGTTCACCCCGTTCATCACCAGCTGGACCCAGAACACGCCACCCGTCCGCTCCATCGCCACAAGCCAGCCGGTCAGCGCATAAACGGCAATGGCCGCCGGGGCGGTCCATATGCGGATGAACAAGTAGTCGCGGGCCAGGCTCTCGACCTCGGCGCTGGCAGGCGACAGCTGGAAAGCCAGCCAGACGATCGGGAATTGCAGCAGGATCAGACCCGCCCCGCCCATGCCAGCCACCAACAAGGCGCGGGTCAACCAGGCTGATACCTCGTCATCATCCCCTGCGCCTGCCGCTTGTCCGGCAAGGCTGACGGTGCCCATGCGCAGGAACCCGAAAATCCAATAAACGGTGCTGAGGATAATGGCACCCATAGCCACGGCGCCAATAGGCGCGGCCTCTCCCATTTGCCCCACGACACCGACATCCACAGCCCCCAGGATCGGTACGGTGGCGTTGGACAACACAATGGGAAGCGCAATCCTGAGCACCCGCTTGTGGGTCAGCGGCGCTGGTGGTTCGGTGGTGGCTGCCGCCTCCATCTAGCGCCGTTGCGGCATGACAAAATGCCCGGTGGCCTGCGCAAACAGCCGGTCTCGATTGTCCTGCCAGCCTTCCACATGGACCGAGGCATAGCGCCGCCCCGACCGGTTGATGCGCGCACGGGCGTAGGCGTCACGCGGCAAGCCTGAGCGCAGATAGTCGACCGAAAAATCGACCGTCTTGGGCAAACGGGGCAGTTTGGGTGCGGTACTCGGATCAAAGTCCAGCGCACCGCTTTCGATGTCTTCCCACAGGTAGGACCAGGACAAGGTGATCACCGCCGTCGCTTCAAGGAACGCAGCCGTCACCCCGCCATGCAGCGCGGGCAACAGCGGGTTGCCGATCAGCTTTTCATCAAAGGGCAGCACGCCGGTCAACTCGTCCCCGCGCCGATCAAAGGTCAGTCCAAGATACTGGATATAGGGCACACCGCTGACCAGCGCCGATAGCGCAGCATCTCGCCGTTGCTTGACGACCTGCACGGGCTCGGGACGCTTCATCGCTTGCCCTCCACCGTGAAAGCGCCCGTGGCCGTGGCCACAGGATTGTCGCTGTCATCATCACAGGCGGTGGCCCGCACGAAAGCCACCGATCGCGTGACATGGTAACAGGTCGCGCGGGCGGTGATGGCCTGGCCGGGCGTGGCCGCCCGCATGTAATCGATGCGCAGATCAAGCGTGGCCGTCCCGCCAAGGTTTTCCGGGTGGCTCATCACTGCGGCCCCGCAACAGGTGTCCATTAATGCGGATACAGCGCCGCCGCTGATCACGCCCGTCTCAGGATCGCCGATCAACCGGTCATCATAGGGCATGGTGATTACCGCAACACCATCCTCCATCTCAGTCAGCTTCATCCCCAAATCTCGGGAATGTGGAATGGCTTCAATGAATTGTCGGGCAAGCTTGAGTTTGTCTGGATCGGACATATGGCCTCGTCACACGGTCGTGGATGCAAGTTATGGGTCTTGCGCGCAGATTGGGCAAGGCACCTGTTGCGTGCCGCGCGCACGCGCCTTAGGCTTGAAGTCCAGGGATGGAGACAAAGGAAGTCATGGCAGACGACCGCTTGAGCTTTAAAGAGATGTGCGCGGAATTTGATGTGACGCCGCGCACGCTGCGCTACTACGAATACATCGAATTGCTGCAACCGGACCGCGAAGGCAGATCGCGCTTTTACGGCCCCCGGGAAAGCGCGCGCATGAAACTAATCCTGCGCGGACGCAAGTTTGGCTTCCAACTGGAAGACATTCGGCAGTGGCTACTCATCTACGAACACGAAGGCACCGAGGCCCAAATGCGTGCCTGGATCGAACTTGCCGACGGGCAGCTCAAAGAACTGGACGAGCAGCGTAAACAACTGGACGAAGCGCGGGACGAATTACAGGGCCTGCGCGACAGCGTTGCCGGGGAACTCAAGGGTTAAACCGACCGCAGCGCACATCGCCGCACCCGGTCATCTTTTCAAAGCACCCTAGATAACGGACAGGGTCGCGCATTTCGCCAGATGATTGACCTGCTGGCTGGTGCTTCCCTGGACCAGCGACCCAATGCTGCCCAAACCACGCCGTCCCGTGACGATCAAATCGGCACCCACATCCTGTGCGCATGCCGTGATCTTCTGGGCGGGATCCCCCTGATCCGTACGTGCTTCGACGATCTCGTTGCCGCATTCGTTCGCGATTGCGGTGGCGCCCTCCACAATCTTGCTTGCCGCTTCCTCCACCTCTTCGAGGCTCGGCATCGTGGTGACGGCGTGGTATCCTGCTACGGCCCCCAGCGCAAAAGCAACCGTTTGCGGCTGTGGGGTGTGCACCAGATAGAGCGCACTGTCGTACTTGCCGGCCAGATCGCAGGCAATGCGCACCGCATTGTCCGATGTACTCGAGCCATCGACCCCAACTACAATTCTCTTGAACATATCATGCACTCCCTTCTTTGACTGCATACGCAGCGTAGCGAGGCGATGAACGCGCCACCTTGATATGCATCAAGGTGCAAAAACCCGGCGCGTCGGCGGTTGACGTTGCAAAAAATCACGTCAACTTCCTTCGTGACGCAACGTACAGTTTACGTCAACGTCATCTGCCGGTTGCATCGAATCCGCGTCTCCACCATGTGATGACCGCAACAGGATATGCGAGTGATCCGATGAGTGATAAAACCATGACCATCCGCGAAATGTGTGACGCCTTCGAGGTCACGCCGCGGACCCTGCGCTTCTACGAAGCCAAGGAATTGCTGTTCCCGATCCGCGAAGGCCAAAAGCGCCTGTTCACAAAACGCGACCGGGCCCGCCTGAAGCTGATCCTGCGCGGCAAGCGCTTTGGCTTCAGCCTCGAAGAAATCCGCCAGCTTCTGGACCTCTACGACATGGGTGACCAGCAACAGACGCAACTGGCGCGCACCTATGACATCGCCCGTGACCGCCTGGCCGACATGGAGCACCAACGCGCTGAATTGACCGAAGCCATCGATGACCTTCGGAACCAGTTGAAGTGGGGCGAAAAGATGATCGCCTCGATGAATACCACGAAGAAGGCCGCTGAATAAGCGCCGCCGCACTAGGGAGAGAGACTTATGCCAAGCTACACGCCCCCCACCAAAGACATGCAATTCATCCTGCACGACGTTCTGAACGTCACAGGCTCCGACATCCCGGGCTACGATGAGCTGGAGGCCGACTTTACCTCCGCGATCCTCGACGAAGCAGGCAAGCTGACCTCCGAAGTGCTGGCGCCCCTGAACGTCGTCGGTGACAAGGAAGGCTGCCGGTTGGAAAACGGCGTTGTCTACACCCCCACCGGGTTCAAGGATGCGTTCGAGCAGGTGAAAGAGGGCGGCTGGCCCGGTCTGGACATGCCCGAAGAGTTCGGCGGCCAGAACATGCCTTACGTCATCGGCACTGCCGTGGGCGAGATGTTCTCGTCCGCCAACATGGCCTTCACTATGTACCAGGGCCTGACCCATGGTGCGGCCTCGGCCATTCTGGCGCACGGCAGCCAAGCCCAGAAGGAAACCTATCTGCCCAAGATGGTGTCCTGCGAATGGACCGGCACCATGAACCTGACCGAGCCGCATTGCGGCACGGACCTGGGCCTGATGCGCACCAAGGCCGAACCGCAAGACGACGGCAGCTACAAAATCTCCGGCCAGAAGATCTTTATCTCTGCCGGTGAGCACGACATGGCCGACAACATCATCCACCTGGTGCTGGCGAAAATCGTTGGCGGCCCCGAGGGGATCAAAGGCGTGTCGCTCTTCATCGTGCCCAAGTTCCTCGTGAACGAAGACGGCTCGCTGGGTGCCCGCAACGGTGTCGCTGTTGGCAACATCGAAGAGAAGATGGGCATTCACGGCAACTCCACCTGCGTGATGAACTATGACGGGGCCGTGGGCTACCTGATTGGCGAAGAGCACAAGGGGATGCGCGCCATGTTCACCATGATGAACGAAGCGCGTCTGGGTGTGGGCATGCAAGGCCTGTCCCAGGCCGAGGTCGCCTATCAGAACGCCGTTGAGTACGCCAACGACCGTCTGCAGGGGCGCGACGTGACAGGTGCCAAGGCCCCTGAAAAGCCCGCCGACCCGCTGATCGTGCACCCCGACATCCGCCGCTCGCTGATGGACCAGAAGTCCTTTGCCGAAGGCGCACGCGCGTTCATCCTGTGGGGCGCGACAATGATCGACGCCGCCCACCGGGCTGGTGACAAGGACGCCGACGGCCTCGTGTCGCTGCTGACCCCGATCATCAAGGGTTTCCTGACGGATGTTGGCTACGACAACACCATCAAGGCCCAGCAGGTTTATGGCGGTCATGGCTACATCGAGGAATGGGGCATGTCGCAATACACCCGCGACGCCCGCATCGCGATGATCTACGAAGGGGCCAACGGCGTGCAGGCGCTGGACCTCGTGGGCCGCAAGCTGGCGCAAGACGGTGGCAAGCATGTGATGGCGTTCTTTGATCTGGTCAAAGGCTTTATCAAGGACAACTCCGGTCAGGACGAGGCCTACGACAACGAGTTCCTGGAACCGCTGAAAGCAGCCTCCAAGGACCTGCAGGCCGCGGGCATGTACTTCATGCAGAACGGCATGACGAACCCGAATAACGCGCTGTCCGGGTCCTACGACTTCATGCATATGTTCGGCCATGTCTGCCTAGGCCTGATGTGGGCCAAGATGGGCAAGGCGTCGCGTGAGGCACTGGCGGGTGGAACGTCCGACCCGGAATTCTTTGAGACCAAGCTGGCAACGGGCCGCTACTACATGGCACGCCAACTGCCCGCCACAGCGTTGCACCTGACACGCATCCAGACCGGTGCCGACACTGTGATGGCGCTGGAAGCGGCAAACTTCTAAAGTTGGTAAGGCGGGGGTATCCCCCGCCTTACTTTTTTTGCAGGACCGCTTATGCCCAAACGCTTTCGCCTCACCCGCCGCTTTCCCGTCGCGATGACCGAAGACGGGTATCGCCGCCTCAAGCGGTTTGCCGCCGAAGCGGGTCTGGACGAGGGCGAGGCCCTGTCGTTCCTGTTCGAGAATTTCGATAGCGTGATGAACGAGGAAAACCTGACAGCCCGCCTGCGGCTGTTCAATTCCGAGTTGGAGGCGCGCAAAAGATAATGCAGGCCGTCACACGCTGGATCATTGGCCTTGGGCTGGTGCCGATGGCCTTGGTACTGCTCCACTTTGGAGCAACATGGGCTGTTGGCAAAGTAGCGGGATGCGGACGAGTTACGGCAGCTGCAGAACCCGATTGCTCAGTCTTGGGAGTTCAAGTCGGAGGTTTCGTGTACTCAGGAATTGCCTCAGGTTATTTTATGGGGCTCTCCTTTCTGTTGTTCGTTTTGAGTTTTGTGGTGTGTGTTGTGGCTTTTTTGTTCAATTCACTTCTGGGAGGAAACAAGTGAAAGATATGGCTGCCGGTCCGTCTACGTGGATGACCGAGGAACACCAGATGATCGCCGACATGACGGCGCAATTCATCACAAATGAGTGGGCGCCCCATTTCGAACGCTGGCGCAAGCAGGGCGAAATGGACCGCTCAACCTGGGCACAAGCGGGCGAGTTGGGCCTGCTCTGCCCGTCGATCCCTGAAGAATACGGTGGAGCCGGAGGCGACTTCGGCCACGAAGCCGCTATCCTTGTCGAAGCATCCCGCGCCAACCTGGCGGCCTGGGGCCACGGCATTCACTCCGGCATCGTCGCGCACTACGTTCTGGCATACGGTACCGAGGATCAGAAACAGCGCTGGCTGCCCAAGCTGGTGACGGGCGAGTTGGTCGGCGCGTTGGCAATGACCGAACCCTCCACCGGCTCTGACGTACAAGCAATCAAGACCCGCGCCATCAAAGACGGCAACGCCTACAAGCTGAACGGCTCCAAGACCTTCATCACTAATGGTCAGCACGCCAACCTGATCGTTGTCGCGGCCAAGACCGATCCGACCGAAGGCTCCAAAGGCGTGTCGCTGGTGGTGCTCGAAACCGACGGCGCCGAAGGGTTCCAGCGCGGCCGCAACCTCGACAAGATCGGTATGCACGCGTCGGACACATCCGAGCTGTTTTTCGACAACGTCGAGATCGCTCCCGAAAACATCCTTGGCGGCAGCGAAGGCCAGGGGTTCTACCAGCTGATGCAGCAACTCCCGCAGGAACGCATGGTCATCGCCTGTGCTGCTGTCGGAGCCATGGAAGGCGCGGTCGAGCGCACCCTAGCCTACTGCAAGGAACGCGAGGCCTTCGGCGGCAACCTCCTGCAATTCCAGAACACCCGCTTCAAACTGGCCGAGGCCAAGACCAAAACTATGGTCAGCCGGTCTTTCTTTGACGAATGCATGGCCGAACACATCCGCGGCGAGTTGACCGTAGATAAAGCCGCCATGTGCAAATACTGGACCACGGACACCCAAGCCTGGGTGCTGGACGAGTGCTTGCAACTCCATGGCGGCTACGGTTTCACCAACGATTACGACATCGGCGGCATGTGGACCGACGCGCGGGTACAACGCATCTATGGTGGCACCAATGAGATCATGAAAGAGCTGATTGCGAGGGCGTTTTGATGCGAAACGCATTGGCGCTTGCCGCCAGCCGGCCCTCCGGGGGCGGTTTACCTGGCGAAATGAAGGTGGGGTCCACCCTGCTTTCCGCGGGCGGCGTCCACCGAGGCCGGGAAAGCAGGGTTTCACTTCGCACATGGCTCAGCTCCGCAGCCTGCCATACCTTCTCATCTTCGGGGCATTAACCTTAATGTGGCGTAAACGGGATCATCTTCATTTCGCCAGATAAACCGCACGGGGGGTCCGGGGGGTGTGAAACCCACCGGTCTTGCCCTCCCAAATCTCAAGACCGGAAAGGCCCGCACCAATGACCCTCAAACTGCACTGCTTCGGCGAAAGCGGGAACTCCTACAAGGCAGCCCTCGCTCTGCAACTCTCCGGTCTCGATTGGGAGCCCGTCTTCGTTGATTTCTTCGGCGGCGCCGCGCGCACAGACGAATACCGCGCCCTCAACCCGATGGGCGAGGCGCCTTTGCTGGTGGATGGGGACCGCAAGATCAGCCAGTCGGGCGTCATCCAGAAATACGTCTCCGACAAGACCGGTAAATTCGGCGGTGAAGGTGACGACAAATACGAAGTGCTGCGCTGGGTCCTCTGGGACAACCACAAGCTCAGCTCCATGTGCGGCGTCACCCGGTTCCTGATGAACTTCTTGCCCGAAGACAAGCAACCCAAAGAGGTCATCGCCTTCAACCAGGGCCGTCTCAAGGCCGCCTACAACGTCCTCGACGCCCACCTCGAAGGTCGCGATTGGATCGTCGGCGACAGCCTGACCAATGCCGATTTGTCGTGCTGCGGCTACCTCTACTACCCCGAACCGTTCGGGTTCGACCGCGCCGACTGGCCCAATATCGACCGCTGGTTGACGAACATCTCGAACACGCCCGGCTGGAAGGCCCCGTACGACCTCATGCCCGGCTCGCCTGCCGACCGCGCGTAAGTTTACGTAAAGCGCCGCAACGTCACCCTTGATTAGACCATCCGGTCTACCCCACTTGAAGACAAAGACACGCCATTGGCAGGAGGACCAATCCGATGACCGAAGCCTATATCTACGACGCAATCCGCACCCCGCGCGGCAAGGGCCGCAAGGACGGTGCGCTGCACGAGGTGACCTCGCTGCGCCTTTCGACCCTGACCCTGAACGCCCTGAAAGAGCGCAACAACATCGATGGCCACGTGGTCGAGGATGTGATCTGGGGCAACGTCACCCAAGTCATGGAACAGGGCGGCAACCTCGCCCGGACCGCTGTTCTGGCCTCCGACCTTGATGAGGCCATCCCCGGCATCGCCATCAACCGCTTCTGCGCCTCCGGGCTTGAAGCCGTGAACATCGCCGCCAACCAAGTGCGCGGCGGGGCCGGTGACGGCTACATCGCCGGCGGGGTCGAAATGATGGGCCGTGTCGCCATGGGGTCCGACGGGGCGGCCATTGCTGCGGATCCTTCCATCGCCATGGAAAGCTACTTTGCCCCCCAAGGCATCGGCGCCGACCTGATCGCCACCGAATACGGGTTCTCCCGCGATGACGTCGATCAGTACTCGGTCGAAAGCCAGCGTCGCGCGAAAGAGGCTTGGGATGACAAGCGCTTTGCCAAGTCGATCATCCCGGTCATGGACCAGAACGGCCTCCCGATCCTGGATCATGACGAATACATGCGCCCGCAGACGGACATGCAGTCGCTGGGCAGCCTCAACGCAGCCTTTGAAGCCATGGGAAAGGTCATGCCCGGTTTCGACAAGGTCGCGCTGATGAAATACCCCCACCTCGAACGCATCAACCACGTGCACCACGCAGGCAACTCGTCGGGCATCGTTGACGGCGCCGCAGCCCTGCTGATCGGCAACGAGGAACTGGGCGAGAAGCTTGGCCTCAAGCCCCGCGCGCGCATCAAGTCCACCGCAAAGATCGGCACTGATCCCACCATCAACCTGACCGGCCCCGTGCCCGTCACCGAAAAGATCCTGCGCGACAACGGCATGAACATCGGTGACATAGACCTGTTCGAAGTGAACGAAGCCTTCGCCGCCGTCGTCCTACGCTTCCTGCAGGCATTCGACGTCGACCACGGCAAGGTGAACGTCAACGGCGGCGCCATCGCCATGGGCCACCCGCTGGGCGCCACCGGTGCCATGATCCTCGGCACGCTGCTGGACGAGATGGAGCGGACCGACAAGGAAACCGGTCTTGCCACACTCTGCGTCGCCTCCGGTATGGGTGCCGCCACAATCATCGAACGCGTGTAAGGGGAGAAGAGAACAATGGCTGACTTTACACTGACCAAAGACGCCGACGGCATCGCCACCATCACATGGGATGTCGAAGGCAAGACCATGAACGTCATGTCCCTCGAAGGGCTGGCGCAACTCAACGACCACATCGACGACGTGCTCGCCGATGACGCGGTCAAGGGCGTGGTGATCACCTCCGGCAAGGACACATTCGCCGGCGGCATGGACCTGAACCTGCTCGCCAAGATGAAGGAAGAGGCAGGCGACAACCCTGCCAAGGGCCTGTTCGAAGGCACGATGAAAATGCACGGTCTGCTGCGCAAGATCGAACGCGCGGGCATGGATCCCAAGACCAACAAGGGCGGCAAGCCGATTGCCGCCGCCCTGCCCGGCACCGCCGCTGGCATCGGTCTGGAGCTGCCGCTGGCCACGCACCGCACTTTCATCGCGGACAACCCGAAGGCCAAAGTCGGCCTGCCCGAAATCCTCGTCGGCATCTTCCCCGGTGCGGGTGGCACGACCCGTCTGGCGCGCAAGCTGGGCGCGATGGACGCCTCGCCCTTCCTGCTCGAAGGCAAGATGGTGTCGCCCGCCAAAGCCAAGGGCAAGCTGGTGGATGAAGTCGTCGCTGATCCCGTTGCCGCTGCCCGCGAATGGGTGCTGAACGCCACTGACGCGGACCTTGTGAAACCCTGGGACCAGAAGGGCTACAAAATGCCCGGCGGTGCCCCCTATCACCCTGCGGGCTTCATGACCTTTGTTGGTGCGGCCGCCATGGTGAACGGCAAGACCCAAGGCGTCTATCCCGCCGCCAAGGCGCTGCTGAGTGCCGTCTATGAAGGCGCGCTTGTGCCATTCGATACCGCGCTGAAGATCGAAGCGCGCTGGTTCACCAATGTCCTTTTGAACCCCTCGTCGGGTGCCATGATCCGATCGCTGTTCTTGAACAAGGAAGCGCTTGAAAAAGGGGCCGTGCGCCCCGCAGGCATCGAAGATCAGCGGGTCAAGAAACTTGGCGTGCTGGGTGCGGGCCTGATGGGCGCGGGCATTGCGCTTGTCTCCGCTCAGGCGGGCATGGAAGTGGTGCTGATCGACCGCGATCAGGAAAGCGCGGATCGGGGCAAGAACTACTCCGAGAAATATGTCGAAGGCGGCATCAAGCGCGGCAAGACCACGCAGGAAAAGGGCGACGCGCTCCTGTCCCGCATCACCGCCACGCCTGACTTGGACGCCCTCAAAGGCTGCGACCTGATCATCGAAGCCGTGTTCGAAGACCCCAAGGTCAAGGCCGAGATCACCCAAAAGGTCGAGGCGATCATCCCCGACGACTGCATCTTTGCCTCCAACACCTCGACCCTGCCGATCTCCGAACTGGCGAAGGCCAGCAAAAACCAGGACCAGTTCATCGGCATCCACTTCTTCTCGCCCGTCGAAAAGATGCTGTTGGTCGAGATCATCAAGGGCGCCAACACCGGCGACCGGGCCGTGGCCAAGGCGCTCGACTACGTGCGCCAGATCCGCAAAACGCCCATCGTGGTCAACGACGCGCGCTTCTTCTACGCCAACCGCTGCATCATCCCTTACATCAACGAAGGGACGCGGATGGTCACCGAAGGGGTCGAGCCTGCGCTGATCGAAAACGCCGCCAAGATGGTCGGCATGCCCTTGGGTCCGCTGCAATTGACGGATGAGACGGCCATCGATCTGGGTGCCAAGATCGCCCGCGCGACCAAGGCCGCCATGGGCGACGACTATCCCGACAGCCCCTCCGACGACCTGATTTTCTGGTTGGAAGAGCTGGGCCGCCTGGGCCGCAAGGCGAACGCAGGCTTCTATGACTACGATGAGAAGGGCAAACGTCAGGGCATCTGGCGCGGCGTGCACGACAAGTATCCGCTGCTCGACGAGCAGCCCGAACTGGGTGAGGTGCAACACCGCCTGCTGTTCTCCCAAGTCCTCGAAGCCGTTCGCGCGCTGGAAGAAGGCGTGCTGATGGACATCCGCGAAGGCGACGTGGGCGCGATCCTCGGCTGGGGCTTTGCCCCGTGGTCCGGTGGCCCGCTCAGCTGGCTCGACATCATCGGTGCACCCTACGCCGCCGAACGGTGCGACCAACTCGAAGCCAAATATGGCGAACGGTTCAAGTGCCCCGCCCTGCTGCGCGAGATGGCAGAGAAGAACCAGAGCTTCTATGGCCGCTTCGGTCCAAAGGAAGCCGCGGCAGCCTGATCGGCACCCAAAGGCAATCATTCAAGGGGCTGCGTTCTGCGCGGCCCCTTTTGCTTTGAAGCAATTGCTTCGAACGTTACCAACTCAATTTCAAACGGTACAAAAGAGCGTCCTCTGACGTACCATGGTCTCTTATGGCATCCGGTAGCACGCCGAACTGTACGTACCCCTGACGTTCGTAGAATGCGATCGCTCGGGTGTTTGCCGGGGCCACACTCAGTTCGATCTGCTCCACCCCACCCTCCTTCGCTTCGTCCAGAACGCCACGCATCATCGCCTGCGCCGCACCCGTACCCTGAAAGTCCGGGGTCACATAGAACGGCCCAAGCTCAGCGCGATGCCGCGTGCGCTCCATGCTTTGCGGGCGATACCCGCAAAAACCGATCAGAACATCCTCGTCGAACACCCCGCGCAGTCCGCCATAAGCCAGAACCTTGCTGGCGGTCTCGACAGTCATCGCGCGGCTTTCAGCCTCGGTCACCAAAAACCCACTGGGCGCGACAGCGGCACCTTCATGGCGCAGAGCAAGCCACGCCGCCGCATCTTCGATCCCAAGCTTGCGATATAAAAACAATGGTTTACGCCCCGGTTTATGCCGTGTGTCGCGACCATAGGACCTGTTTTGTCGCAGCGCACCGCACCGCTTGGCAAAGCGCCTGAACCAGCGAACATCGGCCTTCCTTGGCACGGCATGACAGCGTCTCATGGTTTCGCCTGTGGACGCGGTCGGACCCGCGGGCATACTGCAAACGCGACAATGGGGGAAGCATGCACATGGATCAGATCACGGCCGCCGGTTGCGTCTGCGGTGCCGTGCGCCTAGTGGCCACGGGACAGCCCGACAGGGTGGGCATCTGCCATTGCCTGGACTGCCGCAAGCACCACGGCGCCCTGTTCTTTGCCGCAGCCATCTTCCCACGCGAAGCCGTTGAAATCACGGGGGAAACGCTGGGTCATGCCGGGCGGCACACCTGCACCACCTGCGGTTCCTCCGTTTTTGCCATCAGCGATGGTGAGGTCGAAATCCACCTGGGTGCGCTCGACGAACCCGGGCAATTCACCCCAACCTACGAACTATGGACAATCCGCCGGGAACCCTGGCTACTCACCTTCCCCGGCATGACCCAATACGCGCGTGGGCGCGACACCTCGACATCGGAGAAGACATAATGGACCCGACCCTGCTCATCGCCTTCATCACCACGACATTGCTGTTCGTTGCAGCCCCCGGCCCCTCGGTGGCATTCGCCACCGCGCAGGGGCTGAAACACGGGCGTCGCGGTCTGTTCATCACGGTCGCCGGGGATGGACTGGGCACAATCGTTCACATCACCATTGCGGCCAGTTCACTGGCCACACTGCTGGCGCTGTCCGACGTAATCCTGCCGCCGTTGCAAATTGCAGGGGGGATCTTCATCGTCTGGATGGGACTGCAATCCTTTACCGCCATGCGCAATGGCACCACGTTTCGGGCAACAGCGGCAAACAAGGTGACGTTCTGGGCAGGCTTCTTTGCCTGCGTCTCGAACCCGAAAGCCATCGTGTTTTTCGTGGCGCTGTTTCCGGCCTTCATCTCGGCTGATCACAGCGTGTTGATGCAAACCCTGATCTACGGGGCGATCTTTCTTGTGCTCGATGCCCTGTCGATCATCGGTTACGCCTTGCTGACAATGCACACGGTCAACCGCGCGGCCTCACGCTGGCTCAACCCTCATGTGCTGACCGGGACCGGGCTGACGGGCGTGGGCCTGACAATGATTGTCAAAGGCTACCGGGCGCTGCCCGGCACCTGAGCCCCCCCGGATCAGGCCACAATCCCGTAGCGTGCGTCTTCGACCTTCATGCATTCGACCAGGAAAGCCGCATCGCGGGCCGGGATCACATCGTAGCCCGGCACCGCGGCGCACAGTTCATCAAGGTGCATCATATGCCGGGGGCAATGAACGAGAGCACCCCCTTCGGCATACACAACCTGTTCCCCGGCAAAAACCAGAGTGATGATTTCGATTTGCGTCCGCGGCGCCATGCGACGGACACCCCGATACCCTTCCAGCGACTTGGCCGACAGAACTGCAAACGGATCGCCAAAGGCATCGCAAGCTGCGTCACTTTCCACCAGCACACCCTGATCAGGCAACAGCTCAAGATCAGCGCTGTTGCCAAGTGTCCCCGCGGGGACAAGGACCGAATGATAGGCGGAAGGCACCGACGCATCTGCGGTCCAGAAAATGTCGCGCCGCACCTCGACCAGGGGCTGCAAACCTGCGTCGAATGTCAGAACCAGATCGCCCGCGGCCAACGCATCCACCGCCCGCCACCCCATCGACGTTGCCACCCGCGTGCCTGCCAACAGCCCCCGCGTTGTCATGACCCCACCATCCCAAGCTGCCGTCGATTCCGGCATACGGCGTGGCGCTTGCGTCTTTGCCCATCCAAACATCTTTTCCATCCCCATGGTGCGGCGCTGGCAGCGCGCCGGTTTTGTTCTGATGTCGCCAATTGCAGTGATTCCCAAGGCCAAGACGGGCCGCAATCTGGGCGGGAATGAGGCACTGTCGCCCCAAACGGCTCCAGTGACCCAGCCACTGCCTCGTTGTTTACAAATTAAGGACAGTTTTCAGCGCATGCGGGTAAATGGGGTGTCATTCGAAGGAATAACCGAATCTTTCGATGTCCTCGGCGCAAGCTTCGGCGACGGCATCACGTGCATCATCCGAGTAATAACCGCGGTAATCTGCAACCCTGTCCGATGCGTTGACGCGTGGGGGCAATTGCAGGCGAAACCCCAAGTGATCCCAAAGCGGTTCAGCATCCGCGTCAAAATGCTCAAGCCGTATGTAAAGATCGCAACGCTCCCGCCCGGCAGCATCGGTCATGTAGCGACGCGCCGGGTTTGCCTGCATCGACGACCGCGTATGGGACGCACAGGCAAAATCGCAAAACTCCATTTGACCGGCCAGCGCGACGGCAGGATGGTCAAAGCTCTGCTCCCGCAACCAATGATAATAGCTGACCATCCGATCCCAGGGATTGCGGACAAGGGTAAAGGCAAAAAGACCGTCAAGGCTGGGCACCAACCCCTCGATATCCGCCAGTGTTGAATGCTTCCACAAACGCCCGCGCGTCTTGACGCCCTCCAACCGCCGTCGCCGTTTCAAAGCCTTGGGCGTGTCGCCCAGCATGATGTCGTCCTTCATCGCCCGCGCCTCAAGCGCTTGGGCCATGGCCGTGCCTCCGGTCTTGGGGGCGTGGACAAAGATGTATTTGCGGCCAGTGCTCAGGATCATGACGCAAGCTTAGCCGCCCTTTCCCGGCTGCGCACTGCGATGATGAACCCGGCCGCCACGATCAATGCAATTCCGGCACCTTGCAGCCAAGTGACGGGCTGACCCAGCAATATCCAGCCAAAGAAAGGCCCGAAGATCATGATCGAGTATTCGAAGACTGCCACATGGCTGGCCTCGCCGATCTGGTAGGCGCGATTCAACAGGCCAACGCCCAGCACGGACCCAAACACCTGCACCAGCAGATAGGGCCATGCCGCGTCAATGGGCCAGACCCAACCGCGCGTCAGAAAGGCCATGCCTCCTGCGCCGACCGGAGGATCAAGAACGGTGATGAGCGCAAGCACGACCGTCCCGAGTGCGCCCTGCGCGACAAAGATACCGAACAGCAAAGTCAGCGTGCTTTCTCCATCGCACAGCGCCCGCGTCGCGACGACGCCCGAGGCGTAGAGGATCCCGCCCACCACTGGCAGCGCTGCGACCCACCCCAGGGTGCCCCCGGATGGGCCAAGGACAACGAGGATGCCCGCAAAGCCAACAGCCACGGCAATGATCCGCCATGGACCTATCCGCTGCCTGAGAACGAAGGCCGTCAGTAGCAGAACGAAGATAGGCGAGGTGAAAAGTCCCGCCAGTGCCATTGCGATGGGCATGAAGGCAAGCGCCCCGAAGTAGCAGAACATGCCGGTTGCGATAAGCATGGACCGAAACGCCACGGCGCCGACCCTGCGGGGACGCAAGGTCCCAAAGCCCAAGGCTGACAGGGCAAACACGATGGGGGCCGCGAGCAGCAGCCGCATGATCAGGAACTGCCACACCGAAATCGTCTCGGCAATCACGGCGACATAGATATCGATGGCACCGATCACGCACATTGCCCCCACCATGTTCAGCGCAGCGGCTGTCGGGTGGCGGCTCTGATATGTCGTCATGGGACTTTCCATTGCTTGCGCCCCTCGCCATAACGACGCAACATCGCTGCGCAAGACGATACGGGGAGGACCGATATGGGTTGGATGGCAGATGAAACAGGCCTCGGCAAGACGGCTGCGAACTATGTGCCCCTGACACCGCTGTCGCATCTGCGGCGGGCGGCTTCGGTCTTTGCGGACCGGGTGGCGGTGATCTATGGATCGCACCGCGTGACCTACGCGCAGTACTACGAGAGATGTACACGCCTTGCGTCCGCGCTGGTCTCCAAGGGCGTGGCCGCGGGCG
Organism: uncultured Tateyamaria sp.; assembly: GCF_947496075.1. Lineage (GTDB taxonomy): Bacteria > Pseudomonadota > Alphaproteobacteria > Rhodobacterales > Rhodobacteraceae > Tateyamaria. The sequence continues at coordinate 213,462 of NZ_CANMBJ010000002.1, read as the reverse complement.
ATGTCGTGGCGACCCTGATTCCAAACCTGCCCGCCCAGGCAGAAGCACATTTCGGCGTGCCTGCATGCGGCGCCGTTCTGAACACGATCAACACCCGTCTCGACGTGGATACGGTTGCCTATATCTTTGATCATGGCGGCGCGAAGGTCGTGCTGGTGGATTCCCAGTTCCTGGAGCTGGCGGAGGCTGCATCACAGCAGATGGACGGCTCGGCGCCTGTTCTGATCGAATGCCCGGACCCCCATGCCGGGTTCCCCGCGTCGGGACGGCATCAGACCTATGAGGATCTGCTTGCAACGGGCGATCCTGCCTTTGGCTGGATCATGCCAGAGGACGAATGGGAGAGCCTTGCGCTCAACTATACCTCGGGCACAACCGGACGGCCCAAGGGTGTCGTCTATCATCACCGCGGAGCTTACCTGATGACCATGGGCACGGTCGTGTCATGGCGCATGGTTCTGCATCCGGTGTTCATGGCCATCGTACCCCTGTTTCATTGCAATGGCTGGAACCACACGTGGATGATGCCGATGCTGGGCGGCACCTTGGTGTGCTGCCGCGATGTGACGGCCACGGCCATCTACAATGCGATCCACTACGAAGGCGTGACCCATTTCGGCGGTGCACCCATTGTCCTGAACATGATCGTGAACGCGCTGGATGAAGATCGGAGGACCTTTGATCACGTGGTCGAGGTCTTTACAGCCGGTGCGCCCCCGGCCCCGGCCACGCTCGCCAAGATCGAGGCGTTAGGGTTCAACGTGACGCAAGTCTATGGCCTCACGGAAACCTATGGCCACGTGACGGAATGCCTGTGGAACAGTGATTGGGACGGAGCCGAGGACACGGCAGCGATCAAGGCCCGGCAGGGCGTGGCCTTTCCCATGATGGAGCATATCACGGTCATGGACGCCGATATGGCTCAGGTGCCGATGGATGGGGCCGCGCAGGGTGAGATCATGATCCGTGGGAACTCGGTCATGAAAGGGTATCTAAAAAACCCGGATGCGACGGCAGAGGCATTCGAGGGCGGGTATTTCCATTCGGGCGACATCGCGATCCAACATCCTGACGGCTACATCCAGATCGCGGATCGCGCCAAAGACATCATCATCTCGGGTGGGGAGAACATCAGTTCCGTCGAGGTGGAGGGTGTGCTGATGGGGCATCCGGACGTGAACCTTGCCGCTGTGGTGGCGAAACCGGATGACAAATGGGGCGAGGTGCCCTGTGCCTTTGTGGAATTGAAGCCCGGCACCAACCCGAGCGAGGCGGATTTGATCGCGTTTTCGCGTGAGACTTTGGCCGGGTTCAAAGCCCCGAAGCAGGTTGTGTTTCAGGAGTTGCCAAAGACCTCGACCGGGAAGATCCAGAAGTTCGAATTGCGGAAAACAGCTGCGGATTTGTGAGGGTTTTTGCACCAAATTGAGCGCGAACATCCGTCCCCGTGGGGTTTGTCCCCGCGGGGACAACCTGTTCTGCGGGTTTGCGCGATCTTTAGGGTTTTGTGATTTGCGCCTGTTTTCAAGGCCCTCACCCACCGAGCTGTTGTTTCAGTCAAATTTAACCAAGAAATTTCAAGCTGGCGGCCGAGAGGCCGCAGTCATTCAAAATGCCCTGCCCCTCTTGGTGGTTTGACCTTGTGCGCCCATGTAGGGTGAACGCTTAGGGGGACCTGCCATGAGCCTTGACGACCTGCCCGGACCTGAGGGCTACAGCATCGACGTTGAGCCACTGACGCACCCGGTGCGGATCTGGCACGACGACGTATTGCTGGCCGATACCACGCGCGCCCGCGCGATGTATGAGACACGGTTGCCTACGGCGATCTACGTTCCGCGTGAGGATATTCTGGTCGACCTTGGCCCCAAGACCGACCTGCAAACCTTCTGCCCGTTCAAGGGCACAGCGAGCTATCATAATGTTTTGCTGGAGAGCGAAACGATCCTGAACGGGGTGTGGAGTTATGTGTCCGCATTGCCCGAGAGCAAGGGTATTCAAGGCTATGTCGGCTTCATGCCCAATGCTGCCACGCGCGTCGAATTGGGCGAAAACCAGTTGCAGACCGAGCGCGATGGCAACATCACCGGGCCGCTGGTCGACTGGCTGATGCGCGAGGCGGGTACGCTGCCCGACCCGGAGGCTTTTACACGCGCCCTGGCCACCAAGATGCGTGAGAACGGGATCGCCGTATCACGCCTTGCCGTTCTGATCTGGTCGCTGCATCCAATGATTGCGGGCAAGAACTATATCTGGCGCGCAGATACGGATGACGTGCAGACCTTTGCCCCATCCTATGACATTCACAGCTATCCGGGCTTTGTGAACAGCCCATTGCAGCATGTGTCCAAGGGTCTGGGCGGCGTGCGACAGCGGTTGGGGGATACGGACGAGGCGTCACGCTTTCCCATTATGGACGATCTGCGGGCCGAGGGGGCGACCGATTATGTGGCCATGCCCCTGCCCTTTTCCGATGGGCGCACGAATGTGCTGACCCTGACCACGAACCACCCCGACGGTTTCACGACCGAGAACCTGGGGCTGGTGTTTGAATGTGCGACCGTCATCAGCCGGTACTACGAAGTGTTCATGCAGCGCGAGAATGCGCAGGCGCTGCTGGAGACTTACGTGGGCAAGCGGTCCGGCGCGCGGGTGCTGGGCGGAGAGATCCGGCGCGGCGATGGGGACGAGATCGATGCGGCGATCATGTTCTGTGACCTGCGTGGATCGACCCGGTTGGAGCAGGAGCTGCCGCGGGATGAGTATATTGCACTTCTGAACGCGTTTTTGGACATCACTTCGACCATCGTGGACGCGCATGGCGGCGAGGTTCTGAAATTCATTGGCGACGCTGTGCTGGCAGTCTTCCCCGCGGGTGAGGATGCGGCGACGGCCTGCGCCTCGGCCCTTGAGGCGGCGCGGGAGGTGGTTGCCAAGGTGGCAGAGGATGAGGTGACAGCGCAGACGTCTTGCGCCATCGGGATCGCCTTTGGTCGCGTCACTTATGGCAATATCGGGTCAAGCACGCGGTTGGATTTCACCGTGATCGGCCTGGCTGCCAATGTGGCAGCGCGCCTGTGCGATGCGGGCAAGCGCCAGGGCCACGCGATCATGGTCACGGACGAGGTGGCGGCGGGCCAGACCGGATTGTCCGATCTGGGCCCTTTGGAGTTGCGCGGTGTCAGCGCAGCGGTTCACGCGTTTGGCGATATGTCGTAAGGCGGAGGTGCCCTCCGCCCCGCCCGTCACCCCTTGGCGTAGCCGATGGTTTGCAGCGCGTCCTTGATCTCGTCCAGAATGGCGGGATCGTCGATGGTGGCAGGCATCTTGAAGTCCTGATTGTCCGCGATCTTGACCACTGTACCGCGCAAGATTTTCCCGGAGCGGGTTTTGGGCAAGCGATCCACGACCACCGCCTGTTTGAAGGCGGCCACTGGACCGATCTGGTCGCGCACCCGCTTCACGCATTCGCTGACGATCTCGTCATGCGCCCGGTTCACGCCGTTGGTCAGGCACAACAGACCGACAGGTGACTGCCCCTTGAGTTGGTCCGAGACGCCCACGACCGCGCACTCGGCCACATCCGGGTGGCCGGCCAGCACCTCTTCCATAGCACCGGTGGACAGGCGGTGGCCTGCGACGTTGATGACATCATCGGTGCGCGCCATGATGTAGAGGTAGCCGTCTTCGTCCATCATCCCCGCGTCACCCGTTTCGTAGTAACCGGGGAACGTGTGGAGGTAGGATTTGATGAACCGATCCTCTGCATTCCAGAGGGTCGGCAGAGTGCCTGGGGGCAGCGGCAGCTTGACCGCGATGGCGCCAAGTTCGCCGGGCGCGACGGGGTGCCCCGCATCATCCAGAATCTGTACATCATAACCAGGCATGGCGACGGTGGGTGAACCCACCTTGACCGGCAATGCTTCGAGCCCAGCGGGATTGCCCGCGATGGTGTAGCCGGTTTCGGTTTGCCACCAGTGATCGTAGACCGGAACGTCCAGCAGGTCCTTGGCCCATTCGATGGTGTCCGGGTCCGCCCGTTCACCTGCCAGATAGAGCGCGCGCAGGCAGCTGAGGTCGTATTTTGCGCGATATTCGCCTTTGGGATCCTCGCGCTTCACGGCCCGAATGGCGGTGGGGGCGGTGAAGAAGGATTTGACGTCATGTTCTTCGATCACGCGCCAGAAGGTGCCCGCATCGGGGGTGCCGATGGGCTTGCCCTCGAACACGATGGTGGTGTTGCCGTGGATCAGCGGGGCGTAGCAGATATAAGAGTGACCGACGACCCAGCCCACATCGGAGGCGGCCCAGAACACCTCGCCCGGGTTCATCTGGTAGATGTTCTTCATCGTCCAGTTCAGCGCCACGAGGTGGCCTGCCGTGGCCCGCACGACGCCCTTGGGCGCGCCGGTGGTGCCGGACGTGTAGAGGATATAGGCGGGATGGGTCCCGGCAACGGGTGTGCAGGGTGCGGGGTCTACCCCCTCTTGCACCGCATGCCAGTCGACATCGCGAGGGCCAAGGTCGCAAGGGCTTTGTTCGCGTTGCAGGATCACGCAGAAGTCGGGCGTATGGTCCGCCTCTTCGATCGCGCCGTCGAGCAGCGGTTTGTACGCAACGATCCGCCCCGGTTCGAGGCCACAAGAGGCGGCGATGATCGCCTTGGGGGTGCAATCGTCAATGCGCACAGCCAGTTCGTGGGCAGCAAAGCCACCGAACACAACCGAATGGACCGCCCCGATCCGTGCACATGCCAGCATGGCCACCAGCGCCTCGGCGACCATGGGCATGTAGATGATGACCCGATCCCCCACCGTGACGCCCTTGGCAGCCAGCGCACCGGCGAGCGACGCGACCTGCGTCCGCAGCTGGGCATAGGTTGTCTTGGATTTGGCCCCGGTGATTGGGCTGTCATAGATGATGGCCACCTGGTCGCCACGCCCCGCTTCGACATGCCGGTCGACGGCGTTCCAGCAGGTGTTCACTTGCGCGTCTGCAAACCAGTCATAGAGGTGTTCGCCGCGTTGGCTCAGCGCCTTGGTTGGGGCCTTGACCCAGTCGATGGCTTCCGCCGCCTGCATCCACCACCCCTCCGGGTCCGCTTTCCAACTGTCATACTCCGCCCGATAGCCCATGGCCCATACTCCTCCGTCATAGTCGCCTGCAGGGTTACGCGGCGACAACTGTCGGGGGCAAGGGCTGAGAGCGCCAACTGTGGCAGAATATCACGTGGACAGGCGCAAATATCAGTCGTTGCTGTCCATACGCTCGTAGGAAATGGCCGCGCGGCAATCGAGATCGTCGGTCGCGGAACAGCTGACACGTCGGGGGCCGTCGTAAATGACACGCTTGGTGAAGGTCCGGCCGTTCGCGGAATAGTCACGCGTCACAGCGCGGAGCGTATCGCCACGGTATTCGAACGTGCCCTCGCGTTCGGCAGTGATCTCGGTACAGGCCGCGGCTGTGAGCAGCATCAGAACGGAAGCAATCATTCGCATCAATGTCTCCTTTCGGAAGGGTGGCAGGTTGGGCGGCGTCAGGGTTCTCCGTCGCGGTCCCGGTTGACTGTGTCGATCAGTGCCGTGCGGCAGTCGCGTCTGTCACCGGTGATACAGGTCACGCGCTCGGCCCCCGAGATGATCGTGGTCCGAGAATAGGTGCTGCCATCGTCGTTCTGATAGACCCGCGTCACCGATGGGTATGTGCGCCCGAACTCGGTATAGGTGCCGCGGGTTTCGCTGACCACCTCGGCGCAGCCCGCAGCTGCCAATAGAGCCAGCACAAGAATTGCACGCATGATGATCACCCCGGTCTGTCCACTCGGATACAGATAGGGTGCAAGACGCCAAAATACACCTGCGGGTTGTGCCGATTTTTCAGGCTGGGTTGGCTATTCTTTAGCCGTAATGCGCCACCGGCGTGCCAGCCACGGCTGACATGTTCAACAATCCACGCGCCGTGATGGACGGCGACACGATATGGGCACGGTTGCCCATGCCCATCAGGATCGGGCCAACCTCCAACCCGCCCCCTTTCATCTTGAGAATGTTGCGGACACCCGAAGCAGCGTCGGCGTGGGCGAAGATCAGCACGTTGGCGGCCCCTTCCAACCGGCTGCCCGGGAACAGACGCTGGCGCAGCTCGGGATCAAGCGCCGTGTCGATGTTCATTTCGCCCTCGTAACAGAAATCATGGTTCTGTGCGTCGAGCATCCGGATCGCTTCGCGCAGGCGCCAGCCGGAGCCGTCGCCCTGGTTGCCGAACTGGCTTTGCGAGCAGAAGGCGATTTTCGGTTCGATGCCGAAGCGGCGCACGTGGCGCGCGGCACCGATGGCGATTTCTGCGATCTCGTCTGGATTGGGATGCAGATGCACCTGCGTATCCGCCACGAAAAGCGGCCCGTCTTCGAGGATCATCATGCTGAGCGCACCCACGGGGTGATAGGAGTCGCGGCCAAGCACGTGCTGCACGTAATTGAGATGCCAGCGGAATTCGCCGAACGTGCCGCAGATCATGCTATCGGCTTCCTCACGGTGGACCATGACCGCACCGATGGCAGTGGAATTGGTGCGCATGATGGCGCGGGCAAGATCGGGTGTGACGCCGCGACGGCACATGAGCTCGTGATAAGTGCCCCAATAGTCGCGGTAGCGCGGGTCATTCTCGGGGTTCACGAGGTCGACCGTATCGCCGATCTTGATCGTGAGGCCTGCGCGGGCAATCCGTGCCTCGATCACCTCTGGCCGCCCGATCAGAATTGGGCGTTCTGTCGTTTCCTCGACCATCGCCTGGGCGGCCCGCAGCACGCGTTCTTCTTCACCTTCTGCGAACACGATGCGGCGCGAGGTAACGCGGGCCGCTTCGAACACGGGGCGCATGAGAAGGGCGGATTTGAAAACAGACCCGTCAAGCGAGGTCTTGTAGGCATCGAGGTCCTCGATGGGTCTGGTGGCAACGCCCGTCTCCATCGCCGCTTTGGCAACGGCGGAACTGACGATGCCCACAAGGCGCGGGTCGAAGGGTTTGGGGATCAGGTAATCTACGCCGAAGTTGAGCTGTTCGCCCTGGTAGGCCGCTGCCGCCTCTGCGCTGGTGGTGGCGCGGGCGAGTGCCGCGATACCGTCGATGCAGGCCAGCTGCATCTCGTCATTGATCGTGGTGGCCCCCACGTCGAGCGCGCCGCGGAAGATGAAGGGGAAGCACAGGACGTTGTTGACCTGGTTGGGAAAATCGCTGCGGCCCGTGGCGATGATCGCGTCGGGGGCAACGCTGCGGGCATCTTCGGGCAGGATTTCGGGGGTTGGGTTGGCCAGGGCAAAAATGATGGGCTGTTTCGCCATTTTCTGGACGTGTTCGGGTTTCAGGACACCGGGGCCGGAGAGGCCAAGGAACAGGTCCGCGTCGTCGACCACGTCATCGAGCGTGCGCTTGTCGGTCTTTTGGGCAAAGGCGGCTTTGGCCGGGTTCATGTCTTCGGTCCGGCCTTCGTAGACGAGGCCGTGGATGTCGCAGAGCCAGATGTTTTTGCGTTTGACGCCCAGTTTCAGGAGCATGTTGAGGCAGGCAATACCCGCTGCACCGCCGCCTGTGCTGACGATCTTGATGTCTTCGAAGTTTTTACCGGCTACGTGCAGCGCGTTCTTGGCGGCCGCGCCCACAACGATGGCAGTGCCGTGCTGGTCGTCGTGAAAGACCGGAATGTTCATGCGCTCGCGGCACAGTTTTTCAACGACAAAGCATTCGGGCGCCTTGATATCTTCGAGGTTGATGGCGCCAAAGGTGGGTTCGAGCGCGCAGACAATGTCGGCGAGCTTTTCGGGGTCGCTTTCATTCACCTCGATATCGAAGCAGTCGATGGAGGCGAATTTCTTGAAGAGGACCGCCTTGCCCTCCATCACCGGTTTCGAGGCCAGAGCACCGATATTGCCGAGGCCCAGCACTGCTGAACCATTCGACACCACGGCCACGAGGTTGCCGCGTGCGGTGTAGCGGGCGGCGTTGGCGGCATCGTCCTTGATTTCCAGACAGGCCTCGGCCACGCCCGGGGAATAGGCGCGCGCGAGGTCGCGACCGTTTGCCATTGGCTTGGTCGCGCGGATTTCGAGTTTTCCGGGTTTGGGGAATTCGTGGTAGGCAAGTGCCGCGTCGCGCAGGTTCGGTGTATCGGACATGGAATCCCCTTGGGTGTTCGGATTTGGTTTAGCGTTAAACTATTTTTTCGAAGTCGCCAATTAACGTTTGGTCACGTCAAGCCATCGTGACCCAAATGAGCGCTGCGCGCACGACTTTTTTCAGGGGCTCTGCCCCCATTGCATTCGCAATTCCCCCGAAGTTTATTTGGCAAAGTGAAGGGGATTGAAATGGCTGAGATACGCGCCGAGATACGGTTGCCGACGCAGGAATTGCGGGATGACATTCCGTTTTTCACCAAAGTGTTGGGCATGCGGATGGACATGATCTATCCCGCTGATGATCCTTCGGTGGCCGTGTTTTCCGGTCATGGGCTGCGGGTGCGGATTGAAGCGGGCGCGCAAGAGCCGCCCGGGACGCTGCGCATTCTGACCGATGACCCGGACCGGTTTGCAGATGGTCAGCGCGTCCTGACAGCCCCCAATGGCACACGCGTCGAGATTGACAAGCTGAACCCGCCTTTGGTCATGCCCGAGACCGCGCACAGCTTTGTGGTGCGACGCCTGACCGATCAGGCCCCCTGGATCATCGGGCGAGCCGGTATGCACTATCGCGATCTGATCCCGGACCGGCTGGGCGGGTCTATCATTGCAAGCCACATCCGCATTCCCGATGGCGGGCCGGTGCCGGACATGGTGCACTATCATACCGTCGGGTTTCAGCTGATCTATTGTTATCGCGGCTGGGTGGACCTTGTGTACGAGGATCAGGGGGAGCCGTTTCGCTTGGCGGAGGGATGCTGTGTGATCCAGCCGCCCGAGATCCGGCACCGTGTGCTGTATGCGAGCGAAAATATCGAGGTGATCGAGATCGGTGTGCCTGCAGAGCATGTCACGACCATTGATCACGAAATGGAGCTTCCGAACGGTCCAGCGAACCCGGATCGGCGGTTCCAGGGACAGTCCTTTGTGCACCACAAGGTCGAGGATGCAGCGTGGGGGCCGTTTCGCCTACCAGGATTTGAGGCCTGCGACACTGGTATTGCAGCGGGCACCGTTGGTGTTGCTGGCGTTCAGGTGGCGCGGAAGGGACATGGCAACACTGCGTGGACCCGGCATGATAGCGACATCCTGTTCACCTTTGTGCTTGAAGGCGCGATGACCCTTGAGGGCGAAGGGCGCGGTCCGCAAGTGCTCGAGGCGGGGGATGCCTTTGTTATTCCACCGGATATGGCCACGCGGTACACCAACCTGTCTGATGACATCGAGTTGCTTGAGGTATCGTTGCCGGGGGCGTTCGGAACGCGCACCGACTAGGATGTCGTGTTTGGCGATGACGGGCTGTGTCTCGTGATCCTTGCCCATCTGAAAGCGGTAGCCAACGCTGGAACGCTTGGTTAGTGTCGGGGCTCCGATACGAGGATACATATGGACGAGTTGAAGCAGGCGGCGTTGGCCGTGCGAGAAAACGCACATGCGCCGTATTCGAATTTCAAGGTGGGTGCAGCCCTGCGTGCGGCAGATGGCACTGTGTTTGTGGGCTGCAATGTCGAGAATGTCGCCTATCCCGAGGGGACCTGTGCCGAGGCCGGAGCCATCGCGGCCATGGTGGCCGCCGGTCAGGGCAAAATCACCGAAGCCTATGTTGTTGCGGGCAGCCCGATGCCGGTCACGCCCTGCGGCGGATGCCGTCAGAAGCTGGCAGAATTCGGTTCGGGCGATGTGCGCGTGACCATGGCCACCACCGGAGGCGTGGAACAGGTCACCACGTTGGCCGAATTGCTGCCTGGCGCCTTTGTTGCCGCCCATATGGATGGCGATGCATGAGTGACGCACGATCCATCATTGCCAAACTTCGCCAACGTCAAACCCCATCGCGTGAGGAACTGAGCTGGTTTGCCGAAGGGCTGGCCGATGGCACAGTTACCGATGCGCAGGCCGGGGCTTTTGCCATGGCCGTCTGCTTGAACGGCCTGGGCGATGTGGGCCGGGTCGCGTTGACCATGGCGATGCGCGACAGTGGGCAGGTTCTGGACTGGGATCTGGATGGTCCTGTCCTAGACAAGCATTCGACGGGCGGAGTTGGCGATTGCGTGAGCCTTGTGCTGGCCCCTGCCCTTGCGGCCTGTGGGGCCTACGTTCCGATGATCTCGGGGCGCGGGTTGGGTCACACAGGCGGTACTTTGGACAAATTGGACGCCATCCCGGGCGTATCCACCGAGCTGAGCGAGCAGCGGTTGCGGGACGTGTTGACCAAGGCAGGTTGCGCCATCGTTGGTGCAACGGCCAAGGTCGCCCCTGCAGACAAACGTCTTTACGCGGTGCGCGATGTGACCGCCACGGTCGAAAGCATGGACCTGATCACCGCGTCCATTCTGTCGAAAAAACTCGCCGCTGGCCTTGATGGGCTTGTGCTGGACGTCAAGGTGGGGTCCGGCGCCTTTATGAAAGATGCGGAAGCTGCGCGCGCCCTTGCGGATGCGCTCGTGAAGACTGCCAATGCCGCCGGGTGCAAGACAACGGCGCTGATCACGGACATGTCGCAGCCCCTTGCCCCGGCCCTTGGCAACGCCCTTGAGGTGGCAGAGGCCATGCGCACCCTGACCGGCCCGGCACAGGGGCCGCTGGTCGAGATTTCAGCCGCGTTGGGTGGTGTACTTCTGACCAATGGCGGCTTGGCCAACGACGTGCAGGCGGGCGCAGATGCCATTGTCGCCGCTATTTCAGATGGGCGTGCGGCGGAACGGTTTGGGACCATGATCGCCGCGATGGGCGGACCGCTGCAGTTTGTCGAGAACTGGTCGAGGTTCCTGCCGGAAGCGACCGTCATTCGTGAAATCAACGCGCGGGCCCCGGGACATGTCTGCGCCATTGATGGCGAGGCGCTGGGATTGGCCGTTGTCGATCTAGGCGGTGGGCGCAAGGCCGAAGGGGACGTGATCAACCCGGCCGTTGGCCTGTCTGACGTGGCCCGGTTGGGCAGCAAACTGTCCAAGGGGCAGCCTCTGTGCGTCATCCATGCGGCGCGTCCGGCGGATGCGGATCGGGCCGAGGCTGCGGTGCGCAGGGCCATCACTATCGGCAGGCAAGCGCGGGATGTGCCGGACCTGATCGCAGAGCGGATCGGCTGATGCCGCGCGCGTTCCTCATCGTCATGGACTCCGTCGGGATTGGCGGGGCACCTGACGCGGCTGCATATTTCAATGGGGATGTGCCGGACGCGGGCGCCAATACGGTTGGTCATATTGCCGAAGCCTGTGCCGCAGGGCGTGCGGAAGATGGCCGCAGCGGACCGCTGGATGTGCCACATCTGCGGGCGCTTGGGTTGTTTGAGGCCGCCGCCCTTGCCAATGATCAAGATGGCACTGCGGGGCCTTGGGGTGCCGCGACAGAGGTGTCGCAGGGCAAGGATACGCCTTCGGGCCATTGGGAATTGGCGGGCGTGCCGGTGCCTTGGGAGTGGCACTACTTTCCTGACACACGCCCGGCCTTTCCGGACGAGGTGGTTGAGGCCGTTTGTGCTGCTGCCGGTGTTGACGGGATACTGGGCAATTGCCACGCGTCGGGCACTGCCATCATTGCCGAGCATGGTGCCGAACATATCCGATCTGGCAAACCGATCTGCTATACATCTGCCGACAGCGTGTTCCAGATTGCCGCACATGAAGAGCATTTCGGGCTGGACCGACTTTTGGACCTGTGCCAAGCCGTGGCGCCCGTACTGCATAAGATGCGCGTAGGCCGCGTGATTGCCCGCCCCTTTGTCGGTGTGGAGGGCGCATTTGAGCGAACGGTCAATCGTCGGGATTATGCCATCACACCGCCCGCCCCCATTCTGACGAATTGGGTGCAGGATGCGGGGCACCGGGTCTACGGCGTTGGGAAAGTTGGCGATATCTTTTCGATGCAGGGCTTTGACGAGGTGCGCAAGGGCGCGGATGCCGACCTGATGGGTCATTTGGCTGATCTGGTTGCCTCGGCTGAGGATGGCAGCCTGATCTTTGCGAACTTTGTCGAGTTCGACAGCCTGTATGGGCATCGCCGGGATGTTTCGGGGTATGCCCGTCATCTGGAGTGGTTTGATGCCGAGATTGGTCGTCTTCTGCCGCAATTGCGCGCGGATGACTTGCTGGTCCTGACGGCGGATCATGGCAACGACCCCACATGGGTGGGCACCGACCACACGCGCGAGCGGGTGCCTGTTCTGGTGCATGGCGGGGATGGCGCGCCGCTGGGGTTGATTGGCTTTCAGGATGTTGCGCATTTGGTGGCGCGGCACTTGGGTGTTTCACCGAAATGAGCGCCTGACGGCCCGCGCGATTTTCATGGCGCTGACGCGCGTTGGGGCGCTGCCCCAAACCCCGTGGTATTTCAGGTCAGAAGAAACTGGGGATTGTCGTTGCACGTTCGACACGGCAGAAGAGGGCATCATCAAGGAGCTGCCCCATGCCCGAACATCTGACCGTCGTTGATCACCCGCTTGTCCAGCACAAGCTGACCATCATGCGTGACAAGGGCACGCCGACGGCCGTGTTTCGGCAGCTTTTGCGGGAGATTTCGCAACTTCTTGCTTATGAGGTGACGCGCGGGCTGCCGATGACCACCAAGCGTATCGAGACCCCGATGCAGGCGATGGATGCACCGACGCTGGATGGCAAGAAGCTGGCCCTGATTTCGATCCTGCGGGCGGGCAATGGGTTGCTGGACGGGGTGCTGGAATTGATCCCATCGGCCCGGGTCGGGTTTGTGGGTCTTTACCGGGATGAAGAGACGCTGAAACCCGTCGAATACTATTTCAAGGTGCCGGAATCATTGGAAGATCGTCTGGTCATTGCGGTTGATCCGATGCTGGCCACGGGCAATTCATCCGCCGCGGCCATCGACAAGTTGAAAGAGGCCGGGGCGACCAATATCCGCTTTCTGTGCCTGTTGGCTGCCCCGGAAGGCATCGCACGCATGAAGGAAGCGCATCCGGACGTGCCCATCGTGACGGCTGCCGTCGATGATCAGTTGAACGACGTGGGATACATCGTTCCGGGACTTGGCGATGCAGGCGATCGCATGTTTGGCACCAAATAGCAGGTATCGCCGCTTTACTCACGCCGGGTGTTGAGGCATCGTATTTCCCATATCTTGTGGGGGATATAATGAAAGTAACTAGAATTGCAGCTTGGGCTGTTATCGCGGCGGCGTTGTCTATCGGGTTTGGCCACGCCCAATCCTTACGAAACGCGCAAGCTCCGGCCGAGTTTCCACCCGCGTCCTTTAAAGGGACACAATATGTCGACAGCCAGGGCTGTGTCTTTGTCCGTGCGGGCATTGATGGCAATGTAACTTGGGTCCCTCGGGTCAATCGACAGCGCCAGTTGATTTGCGGGCAAACACCCAGCCTGTCGTCCGCGGCTGCCGCTGCGGCGCGTGTCACGCCGAACCAATCGGCGGGGGCAGCACCAGAGCAGATTACAATCGCGCCTTCTGCCTCGGGCACGGCAACTGCAGTACAGTCAACACCGGCACCGCGCCCGACTGTGCGGACGACACAAGCCGCACCGGCAGCGCCCGCGCAACCAACCCGGCGGGTGATCGTGCGTCGGTCCGTACCTGCAGCAACGGCGCCTCAACAAGCTGCTACACGTACCGCAGCCCCCACCCGCGTGCAGGTGCCTGCGGCACAGAGGACCGTCCCGTCTGTCGCACAAGCCAGAGTGGTGCCGAACACGACTGTCCGTCGGGTACCGGTCGCATCAATCAACAATTCCGCGCAACCGAAAGCGGTTGATCCCGAAACACGGGTTGTTCCGCTTCACGTGTATGACAACCGGATTGCGCAGCGCCCCGCACCGATACCTGAGGGGTACCAACCAGTTTGGGAGGATGACCGCCTGAACCGGAGACGTGCGGAGCAGTCGTTGAATGGCATTGCGCAAACCCGACTTGCCTGGACACGCACTGTGCCACGGCGCCTGATCGATCGTCGCACTGGTCGTGATGTTACAGCGACCGTTCCACTCGTGTACCCATACGTGGATGTCGCAACGCAAGAGCGTGACCTTGGCACTGTGACCTTGGTGAAGCGCGACGGGCAGCTCATGAAACGGGTGCAGCGCAAGACGCGCAAAAAAGCGCGGCAACCTGTCATTTCAACGCGGTCCGCTGAAAAGCCCGTCGTGAAAACTGCCGCGCGTGCGGTCCCCAAGGCGTCGACGCAAGTTTTCAAAAGCCGGTATGTTCAAGTGGGAACGTATGGTGTGCCGGCCAATGCGAAGGCTGCGGCACAACGCATTGCACGGTCTGGTCTGCCTGCACGCATTGGCAAGCTCAAGCGCGGCGGCAAATCATATCAGGTTGTCCTGGCCGGACCGTTCGGGTCGTTTGCTGACCTGTCAAACGGGCTGACGCGCAGCCGGGCGTTGGGTTTTTCCGACGCCTTTGTCAGGAAGTAGTGGTCAGCTTTCACAGATCGCCTGCAGTTGAAGCCAATCCCGGTCCTGCATAATGGGGACCGGGTCTTGACCTGACATCGGGTCAGCTTCGATCAGCCGCAAGGTCGCCTCGCCCGAGATGTCGCGCGCCCGCGCGTACGGCGTGCTGCGAACCTCTGCTGCTGCAAAAGCTGGCAAAAGGGTTTCGGCTGGCATTTCAACAACGGCTTTGGCCAACTGGTCCTCCGCAAACGCTTCGAGCGCGCTGGATGGAAGCGATCCGGTTGTCAACAAGGTGCCCGTGGCGCGCGGACCAGCATGTTCCAGCAAGGCGCGCAGAGGTGGTGTTTCGGCGCTGCGTGTCTGTTCGACAAGGATGTACCCCGCCGCGACATCCGGTTCTTCGTAGTCTTCAACCAGCGTCCGGTTCACCAACACTGTACCACCGGGCAAGGCCAGTGCCTCTCGGACACCCGCTGGCAATACGACGACACGTGCCACCCCGGTGCGCCCTGCCAGCGCAACAAGACCGGGGCGTGCCTCGATACTTTTGCAGGGTTGACCGGACACGCGTTCGATCCGGGCCAGTAAGGCCGCACCGATCTCGGCCTCTTTGACCGGGGGGACCACACGCATGGCATGGTCCACCAGTGCGCCCGGCAACCAGAAAACCGCGAGTGCGGCCACGGCAGATACAGAAACCGCTGCGCCGACCCAACGCAGCCGGCCCTGCTTGGGCCGTGCGCGTGCAACGGCGCGGCGCAACGTATCAATGGCGTCGATCATCGCCGCCTCGTCCGCACCCAGTTCCAGAACTTCGTCCGGGTCTCCATCTGGATGAAAAGCCGCGCCTCCTTTGTCGGAGGCAGGTGCCTTTTCGACGGCAGCCAGTGACCAATGGGTGATGGCGCGATCATTCAGATCGGAGATGATCAAGGTTGCATCCCCAATGGACACGATAACTTCGCGCCGTTGCGCATCCGCCGTGTCACGCCACAGGCCCGTTGCTTCGAGCCGATCATATTTGCTGAGTGCTGTCATACCTGTACTTCGGCGGGCGGGTTCATTGCCTCTGTCTTTGGACGTCAGGATAACAGAGCCGTAGCCAAGCGCCAAGCGATCACAAAACGGTCGAAACCAAAAGCGTGATTTGACCGGATTGGTTACAACTGTCAGCGTAAAAAAACAGTTGAACAGGAAAGGCCGTATCATGCGATCACTCATTCTGAGCGCGCTTGCTGCGATGAGCTTACCGCTGGCGGGACATGCTGCGGAAGGCACACGTATTCAGGTGACAGGGGAGATTATTGACACCTGGTGTTATTACTCTGGTGTTATGGGCAGTCCCGATGCGGTGGTGGGGTCGGCACACCACACCTGCGCCTTGTGGTGCAGTGCGGGCGGTATCCCCGTTGGCCTGCTTGCCGAAGACGGCACCGTCTACATGGTGCTCAAGGTGGGTGAGGATGACCAGACGGCCGGTGGAGACACGACCCTCAAACTGGCGGCACATACCGTCGAGGCCGACGGCATGCTCTATGAGCGTGACGGCCTGAATTACCTTGTTGTGTCCGACGTGGTGTCCGACCTCGATATCACCAACCAGAACCACGACGACTATGGCAACGTGCCCCCTTTCTCGATCCCGGATCCGAACAAATGAAGAAACTGATTGCTCTTCTGGCCATGATGGCCAGCCCGCTCGCCGCGCAGGACTTCTCGGAAGGGTCCGAGGCGCGCAGTTGGAACCTGTATGCCGAAGTGCCGGCCAAGTTCGAAGCGACCGTCGTTGACCTTCTGTGCACCTTCACGGGCGATTGCCCTGCAGATTGCGGTGCGGGCAAGCGTCAGTTAGGCCTGTTGCGCACGGCCGATGACACGCTGATCCTGCCAATGAAAAACAGCCAGCCAGCCTTTACCGGCGCGGCGGTGGAACTGCAGCCCTTCTGCAACCAGACCATCACCGTGGACGGGCTGATGATTGATGACCCCGAGCTTGGGGCCAACAATGTCTATCTGGTGCAAACCATTGTGCCGCCGGGTGGTGGCGACAAGATCAAGGCGAACAAGTGGACCAAGAACTGGGCCGCCGAGCATCCCGAAGCGAAAGGTAAGGGACCGTGGTTCCGGCGGGATCCGCGCATCAAATCCATCATCGCTGAAGAAGGATATCTTGGCTTGGGAGTTGAACTCGATGAGGCCTGGATTGCGGACAACTTCTGAGGTGGTGCGCGCAGCTTTGATGGCAATCACGCTTGTGGCGGGGATGCCCGCCGCAAGCCAAAGCCCGTTTCCGGTGGATATTGGTGGGCCCTATGCGCTGTTGGATCAGAACGGCCAGACACGCACACAAGCTGATCCGGACGGCAAGCACCAGTTGTTGTTCTTTGGCTATGCCAATTGCCTGAACATCTGTTCAGCTGCCCTGCCGTTGATGGCGCAGGTGGTGGATGAGTTGGCCGCCGACGGGATCGATGTGACGCCGGTGATGATCACGGTCGCGCCGGATCAGGATCAGGTCGATACGATGGGCGCGCCGCTTGCGGAGATTCATCCGGATTTCATCGGTTTGACTGGTGAAGAGGATGCTTTGCAGGTGGCCTACGATGCCTTCAAGGTCGAGATTGAGCCGCTGTTCCAGGACCCGGAATACGGCTGGATCTACTCCCATGGCAGCTTCGTGCATCTTCTGGATGGCGATGGTGAGCTGTTAACCCTGTTGCCGCCCATTCTGGACGTGGCGCAGGCCACGAAAATCGCCAGAGGCTACATCACGCCACAGGGCTAATCAGTTGAACTGTTCGGAAATGAGCCGCTCTTCGAGCCCGTGACCGGGGTCGAAGAGGATGCGGTGCACGACAGTCGGCTCCGACTGAATTTCCACCGCGGCAATGTCGCGGAAAGACCGCGAGTCCGCCTCGGCCATGACCGGGCGCTTGTCGCCCTCGAGCACGTCAATTCTGACATTGGCCGTTTTTGGTAGCAATGCCCCCCGCCAGCGGCGTGGACGGAACGCGGCAACAGCAGTAAGGGCCAGCACGTCCGATCCGATGGGCAGGACAGGCCCGTGTGCTGAATAGTTGTAGGCGGTTGAACCTGCGGGCGTGGCCACCAACGCACCGTCACAAACCAGTTCGTCCATACGCAGGCGGCCATCCACTGTGATCCGCAACTTTGCAGCCTGCGGGCCCGCGCGCAGCATAGACACCTCGTTGATGGCAAGCGCATGATGACTTTTGCCTTCGGTATCCAAAGCCGTCATGGACAGCGGGTTCAATTCCGCTTCCTCGGCCGCTTCGAGGCGTGCTTCCAAATCGGTCTCGCCATACTCGTTCATCAGAAAGCCGATTGTCCCACGGTTCATGCCGTAGACAGGTACGTTCAAATGTTGTGAGGCGTGCAAGGTTTGCAACATGAACCCATCGCCGCCCAGCGCGACGATGACGTCCGCCGCTTCGGTGGACACATCACCATAGCGCCCGATCAATGTCGCCCGCGCTGTTTGCGCAACCGGCGCGCGGCTGGCCGCAAAGGCGATCTTGAGAGACATCGGTGTTTCCTATGGCGTTCGTTCTGCGCCGAAAGAACCATATCTTTTCGCGCCTTACCAGTACTGAGCGCGCTTTGTCGCTGGTAGTGCGCAAATGGTCGGGATACATCCTTTGCTCAAAGGGCCAGTTTCCGATAGGAAACGGCAAATCAAATCGACTCAGTCCACGCAGGAGAGTTCCCATGAATGCGCCCCACCGCACAGATGGTTTTTTCACCCAGAGCCTTGCCGATCGTGACCCCGAGCTGTTCGGCTCAATCCGCGATGAACTTGGTCGTCAACGGGACGAGATCGAACTGATCGCGTCAGAAAACATCGTGTCCGCCGCAGTGCTTGAGGCGCAGGGTTCGGTGATGACGAACAAATATGCCGAAGGCTATCCCGGACGCCGCTACTATGGTGGGTGCCAGTTCGTAGACGTGGCCGAGAACCTCGCCATCGAACGTGCCAAACAGCTTTTTGATTGCGGCTTTGCCAATGTGCAGCCGAATTCAGGTTCCCAAGCGAACCAGGGTGTGTTCCAGGCGCTGCTACAGCCCGGTGACACCATCCTTGGCATGTCGCTGGACGCCGGTGGTCACCTGACCCACGGTGCCCGCCCCAACCAGTCGGGCAAGTGGTTCAATGCCGTGCAATATGGCGTGCGTCGCGACACGCTGGACATCGACTATGACCAGATCGAAGCGCTGGCGCTTGAGCACAAGCCGCAGATGATCATTGCCGGTGGCTCGGCCATTCCGCGTGTCATCGACTTTGCACGCATTCGCGAGATTGCAGACAAGGTGGGCGCATATGTGCTGGCAGACGTTGCGCACTTTGCCGGTCTGATCGCGGCTGGAGAGTACCCTTCACCCTTCCCGCACGTGCATGTGGCGACGACCACCACGCACAAGACCCTGCGCGGCCCGCGCGGAGGCATGATCCTGACCAATGACGAGGCGCTGGCCAAGAAGTTCAACTCGGCCATCTTCCCCGGCATTCAGGGCGGCCCGCTGATGCACGTCATCGCCGCCAAGGCCGTTGCCTTTGGCGAGGCGCTGGACCCGTCCTTCAAAACCTACCAGCAGCAGGTGATTAAGAACGCGCAAGCGCTGGCTGATCAACTGCACAAGGGCGGTCTGGACACTGTCACCCACGGCACCGACACCCACGTGATGCTGGTGGACTTGCGCCCCAAGGGCGTCAAAGGCAACGCGACCGAGAAGGCCTTGGGCCGGGCGCATATCACCTGCAACAAGAACGGCGTGCCCTTCGATGACGAAAAGCCGACAATCACGTCTGGTATCCGCCTCGGGTCCCCCGCAGGCACCACGCGCGGGTTTGGCGAAACCGAGTTCCGTCAGATCGGTGACTGGATCATCGAGGTTGTTGATGGGCTGGCTGCAAACGGCGAGGATGGTAACGCGGCTGTTGAGGCCAAGGTGAAAGCAGAAGTGGCCGCGCTGTGCGCCCGCTTCCCACTTTATCCGAACCTATAAATCACAAAGCCCCCTGCATCGCGAGGGGGGCTTTCAAAACACGCTGTGCTCTCCGCGCTCGACAGTGGTTTCGCCGTTGATGACGGCGGCATAGTAGTCAAACAGTGTATCCTGACCGGTTGAAGGCGTCGCCGCGCGGTCGTAGCGGCCTGTTTCGGGGTCAAGTACAAGCATGGACTCCGTCGCGTAGTACAGCCCGATCCGTGCAAACTCAGCCTTTGCAGACAGCGATGGCACCAAGCGGCTTGCCGCGCCCAGTGCCCCTGCAATGCCGCGCATCATGCCAACCGGGAAATATTTGAACCTGGGCCTACGTCCAAGCAACGAGAACAGGTATTCGCCTTGCGCGTGCGGGGTCAGCGCTGGTCCGGGCCCACCGATGGGCAGGATATGGTTTCGTAGCCCCGGATCGGCGAGGCATGATACAAGGTATTCCCCTAGGTCCCGGTCACTGATTGGCGTACATGCCGTGAGTTCACCGTCCCCGAACAACAGGTACGGTTTGCCCCTCTGCAGCCGCGCGATCTGGCCGGAGAGTGACTTGAAATAGGCCGTCGGACGCACAATCGAAAAGGTCAGACCCGAGGCAACGAGCGCCTGTTCCGCCGCAAGCTTGGCATGTTGAAAGGCAAGGCGCGGCTTCTGCACACAGATCGCCGACAGCAGCACAAAATGCGCAACCCCTTCCGCCTTCGCCGCCTCGATTGCCCGGACTGTGGCGTGATGATCGATGGCCACGGCATCCTTGGGTGCACCGTTGCGAGATGCAAGACACGAAATCACCGCATCGAATGAGGCATTGGCGAATACGGTGCTGCGCAAGCCGTCGGAATCCGTGATATCTGCCTCAACAATCTCTGCGCCGTGCAGATTGATCTGCAGGTCCGTTGTACCAGAACCTGGTCGCACAACGCAGGTCACGTTATACCCGTTGCGCAGCAGTGCCACTGTGGTCGCGCGACCGATTGTACCGGTCGCCCCCAAAACGACTATGCGATGGTGTTGCTTGGTCAAATCCTGATTGTAATTCAAAGCCATGGCGGACAAAGCCTTGTCACACCCTGCTGCAAACATCCAGCATCGACTAAAGCCGACCGGTCCACCACATCCAGACAATCACTGCTGTGAACACCATCAGAATGTTGAAGGCGACAGCGGCTGCGATCCCCAGCCACATCCCCTTGCGACGGTCGGCCCGGTCTATCCCACTCAAAAAGCCGACAATCCGGTCTTCGGCCAAAGACAGCGCTGCGCCATCTACCTGCCGCATCAGGCGGGGGTGCGCTCCGAACGATTGTGCCGCGACGATCTTCTTCGCCTCGGCGTGCAGGCGTTTGGGCAATCGACGACCGGTGCGGCGCAGGGCAACCTCCAGCGACTTGGCGCGCACGCCAAATGCTGCGGCCAGTGCGCCCTGAACGCGGGCTGCGCGGGCCTGAATGCTGTCCTGCGTTTCCATACCGTTTTCTAACCTCGTGTCCCCCAGCGCTCAATCCCTCTGGTGGCGCCTGCCCAACATGGCTAAGTCTGCCCTTATGCTTAGCTATTCCGAACACGGCAACATCGATGGCACACCTGTCCTGATCGCCCACGGTCTGTATGGATCGGGCCGCAATTGGGGGGTGATTGCAAAGCGCCTATCTGACACGCGGCGCGTCATAACGGTGGACATGCGCAACCACGGGCAGAGCTTTTGGTCGGATGATCATGGCTATGCCGATATGGCGGGCGATTTGGCACAGGTGATTGACACGTTGGGTGGGCCGATGGATGTCGTTGGGCATTCCATGGGGGGCAAAGCCGCCATGATGCTGGCGCTGAACCGCCCAGACACTGTGCACAGGCTCGTGGTCGGCGATATTGCGCCGGTGGGCTATGGCCACAGCCAGATGCAATACATCGACGCAATGCGAGCTGTTGATCTAACCAAAGTCACTCGACGATCCGAGGCAAACGACCAACTTGCAGCCCTGGGAGTCGAGCCCGCTTTGTGCAGCTTTCTGACCCAATCGCTGGACGTGGCCGAAGCGCGGTGGCGCCTGAACCTGGATGCATTGGCAGAAAACATGCCTGCAATTCTTGATTTTCCCAAAATGAACACGTCGTTCGAGGGCCCCGCGCTCTTCCTCTCGGGCGGGGCAAGCGACTATGTCACGCGTGAACACCGGCCAATCATCCGCACCCTTTTTCCCAGAACGCGTTTCGTGAAGATACCCAATGCGGGGCATTGGCTGCACGCAGATGATCCACGCGCATTTGAAGGTACCGTGAGGGCGTATCTGGACGCAGAAGCGCCCTAACACTTGACGTAACCCCAACAGCCACCCCAATTTTAGTATCGGAGTGCTTTTTTTGGGGGAGTGCGATCATGTGGGACACACTGCTTGACCGTTTTCTGACAGGCATGATGGTGGAGGACCGTCTTAGCCTGACCTATCCGGATGGAACGACGCGGGACTATGGGCCAGACACCGGGGCATCGGCTCACCTTGAGATTTCCGATGAGGCAACCCTGCGCGCGCTGGTTCTGAATCCGGATCTGGGCCTTGGCGAAGGGTATATGGAAGAAAAAATCACGCCGAGGAACTGCACGCTGGATGACGCATTGACGCTTATCATCCGCAACCGGTTCAAGGGGACCATTCCGCCCTGGATGCTGATGGCCAATCGTGCCCGGTTTCACATGCGTCGTTTCATTCAAAACAATACGCCCAACACATCGCGCAAGAACGTCGCACATCACTATGACATTTCGGACGATCTGTACCGGCTCTTTCTGGATCAGGACATGCAGTATTCCTGTGCGTACTTCCGGGATGACGAGATGACACTGGAGCAGGCCCAAGCCGCAAAGAAGGCGCATATAGCGGGCAAACTGTGTCTGGAGCCGGGCATGCATGTGCTGGATATAGGGTGTGGCTGGGGCGGCATGGCGTTAACCCTTGCGCAGGACTATGGATGCCGCGTGACCGGTATCACCCTAAGCGAAAACCAGTTGGCAACCGCCCGGCAGCGGGCAGATGCAGCGGGGTTGTCGGATCGGATCGAATTCCGATTACAGGACTACCGACATACAAAGGGCACTTTTGATCGCATTGTATCGGTCGGGATGCTGGAACACGTCGGCGTCCCCAACTTCGATACGTATTTCGGCCGCGTGGCCGAATTGCTGGATCCTGATGGTGTGGCCTTGATCCACACGATTGGCCGGTCGGCGCCGCCGATCGCGCATTCATCATGGATCAACAAATACATCTTTCCCGGCGGCTATGTCCCCTCTCTTTCCGAGTTGGCGCCCGCGATGGAACGGTCAGGTCTGTGGCAGACCGATATTGAGGTTTGGCGCTTGCACTATGCCAAGACCATCCGACACTGGCGTGATCGTTTTGATGCACATCTGGACGAGATTACAGCGACCTATGATGAGCGCTTTGTCCGGATGTTCCGCTACTATCTGACGGTTTGCATTCTGGCCTTTGAGCATCAGATGCAGGGCGTTTATCACCTGCAATTGGCGCACAAGCGCGCGGCTGTACCGTTGACGCGAGACTATCTCTATGATGCTTCCGCCCCCATAGCGAGCGGGCGCCAACCGAAAAGAGTCTCTGCCTGACCGCAGATTCCGCATTCTGCATGCCTTGCCCCTCTTGCACCTTCTTGCGCCATCCCTATAACGCAGGACAATTTGCTCGCGCCCTGACGGTGCGGACTGAATCACTGCCGGGGGGCCAAGATGCCAAAGCGTACCGACATCAAGTCGATCATGATTATCGGCGCGGGTCCCATTGTGATTGGCCAAGCCTGCGAGTTTGACTACTCGGGCGCGCAGGCCTGCAAGGCGCTGCGGGAAGAAGGGTACCGGGTCATCCTGGTCAACTCGAACCCCGCGACCATCATGACCGACCCGGGCCTGGCCGACGCCACGTATATCGAGCCGATCACGCCCGAGGTGGTTGCCAAGATCATTGAGAAGGAACGCCCCGACGCATTACTGCCGACGATGGGTGGACAGACCGGCCTGAACACATCCCTTGCGCTTGAAGAAATGGGCGTGCTGGACAAGTTCGGCGTCGAGATGATCGGCGCCAAGCGCGATGCCATCGAGATGGCCGAAGACCGCAAATTGTTCCGCGAGGCGATGGACCGGCTGGGAATCGAGAATCCGCGCGCCACCATCGTGACGGCCCCCAAGGACGAGAATGGCAACAAGGACCTTGCTGCTGGTGTTGCCATTGCACTTGAGACACTGGAAGACATTGGTCTGCCTGCCATCATCCGCCCGGCCTTTACCCTTGGCGGCACGGGCGGCGGAGTTGCGTACAACCGCGACGACTATATGGCGATTTGTCACTCTGGCATGGACGCGTCGCCCGTGGGCCAGATCCTTGTGGACGAAAGCCTGCTGGGTTGGAAGGAATACGAGATGGAGGTGGTGCGTGACACCGCCGACAACGCCATCATCGTCTGTTCCATCGAAAACGTTGACCCGATGGGCGTGCACACCGGCGACAGCATCACCGTGGCCCCTGCCCTGACGCTGACGGACAAAGAATATCAGATCATGCGCAACCATTCGATCGCAGTGCTGCGCGAGATCGGTGTGGAAACGGGCGGGTCCAACGTACAGTGGGCGATCAACCCTGATGACGGGCGCATGGTGGTGATCGAGATGAACCCGCGTGTGTCGCGGTCTTCAGCGCTGGCTTCGAAGGCGACAGGCTTTCCGATTGCCAAGATCGCAGCCAAGCTGGCGGTTGGCTACACGCTGGATGAGTTGGACAATGACATCACCAAGGTCACGCCGGCCTCGTTCGAACCGACCATCGACTATGTCGTCACCAAAATCCCGAAATTCGCGTTCGAGAAATTCCCTGGTTCCGAGGCATCCCTGACCACAGCGATGAAATCCGTAGGCGAAGTGATGGCCATCGGTCGCACGTTCCATGAAAGCCTGCAAAAGGCGATGGCATCCATGGAATCCGGCCTGACCGGTCTGGACGACATCGATATCCCCGGCGCGCCAGACAAGGCCGCAGTGGTCAAGGCCATTTCGGCCCAGACTCCGGACCGGCTGCGCCTTATTGCGCAAGCCATGCGGCACGGGTTGAGCGATGACGACATCTTTGGTGCGACCAAGTTCGATCCATGGTTCCTGGCCCGTATTCGGGAAATCGTGGACACCGAAGACAAGGTCCGCAGTGCAGGCTTGCCCGCGACCGAAGAGGGGCTGCGTGCGCTCAAGATGATGGGCTTCACCGATGCGCGTTTGGGCCAGTTGACGGATAGCGACGAAGACCAGGTACGCCGCGTACGCGAGGATCTGGGTGTCCGCGCCGTTTTCAAACGGATTGACACCTGTGCTGCCGAATTCGAAGCCCAAACGCCTTATATGTACTCGACCTACGAAACGCCTGTCTTCGGCGAGGTTGAATGCGAGGCCCGCCCGTCGGACCGTAAGAAGGTCGTGATCCTTGGGGGTGGTCCAAACCGGATCGGTCAGGGGATCGAGTTTGACTATTGCTGCTGTCACGCCTGTTTTGCCCTGACGGCGGCGGGCTATGAAACCATCATGGTCAACTGCAATCCCGAAACGGTATCGACGGACTACGATACGTCGGATCGCCTCTATTTCGAGCCGCTGACCTTTGAGCATGTCATGGAAATCCTGCGGGTTGAGCAGGAGAATGGCCTGCTACACGGGGTGATCGTGCAATTCGGCGGGCAGACACCTTTGAAGCTGGCCAACGCACTGAATGAAGCTGGCATTCCGATCCTTGGGACGACGCCAGACGCCATCGATTTGGCCGAAGATCGCGAACGGTTCCAGGCACTTGTGAACGATCTTGGCTTGAAACAACCCAAGAACGGTATCGCGCATTCAGACGCCGAGGCGCTGGAGATTGCCGGTGAGATCGGGTTCCCGTTGGTGATCCGCCCATCCTATGTCCTGGGTGGGCGTGCGATGGAGATTGTGCGCGACCAGGCCAACCTTGAGCGCTATATTTCCGAAGCCGTGGTGGTTTCCGGTGATAGCCCTGTGTTGCTTGACAGCTACCTCGCAGGTGCCGTCGAGCTGGATGTAGACGCTCTGTGCGATGGCACAGACGTACATGTTGCTGGCATCATGCAGCACATTGAGGAAGCAGGCGTGCACTCCGGCGATAGCGCCTGTTCACTGCCCCCATACTCACTGTCTGCTGATGTCATTGCCGAGATTGAAATTCAGACACACGCACTGGCAAAGGCGCTGAATGTCGTAGGATTGATGAACGTCCAGTTTGCCATTCAGGGCAACGACATTTTCCTGATCGAGGTCAACCCGCGCGCCTCTCGGACCGTGCCGTTCGTGGCAAAGTCTACGGACAGTGCGATTGCGTCCATCGCGGCGCGTATCATGGCAGGTGAGCCGCTCTCGAATTTCCCGCAACGCCCCGCATATGATGCTGATGCAAGCTACGACAGTGTGCTTCCACTGGCAGATCCAATGACTTTGGCCGACCCGAATATGCCGTGGTTCTCGGTCAAGGAAGCTGTTCTGCCGTTTGCACGGTTCCCGGGCGTAGACACCATTCTGGGACCGGAAATGCGCTCGACCGGAGAGGTCATGGGATGGGATCGCACTTTTGCGCGCGCATTCCTCAAGGCACAGATGGGAGCGGGCATGGTTCTGCCAGATGCGGGATGCACGTTCATCTCCATCAAGGACATGGACAAGACGCCACAAATGCTGGAGGCTGCGCAGATCCTGCACGGGTTGGGTTTTACAACGGTTGCAACGCGCGGCACGGCAAGCTGGCTGGAAGAGAACGGTGTGCCTTGCGGTACGGTCAACAAGGTCTACGAAGGACGTCCTGACGTCACCGATATGATGAAAGACCATGGCATTCAGTTGGTCTTTAACACGACCGAGGGCGCACAGGCGGTTGAGGACAGCAAATCAATCCGGTCGATCGCTTTGTATGACAAGATTCCCTATTTCACGACGGCTGCCGGGGCCTATGCGGCGGCATTGGCGATCCGTGAACAGTCACAAGGAGATGTGGGGGTGAAAGCCCTGCAGGCATAGACCCTACAGGTCGAGAAACCGGTCAGAAATCTGATCAAGGTTGTTCAATATCGCGTCCCCTAGGACCGAGGCCAACTGCACGTCGCGCGGATCTATTGGACCACCCGAGGCCGCCGCGGACAGGATAGGTTGCAAGGTGTTCCACTTGGCAGCAACTTTTCCCAGCGTAATCTTGATGTGAATGTTTGGCGCAGCCTCCAGACCAGTCGCCCGGTCGCCGGACACCAGAGCGTCAAGGGACGCTTTGAAGTAGGCAATGCGCTCAATCATCGCGCGCTCAGCGCCTGCTGACGCCAGGCCCGTGAGGAACAGGCACAAATCCCGTTGAAAGGCCTGCGAAACGACACGCAGTTCGTGCAGTACTGCATAAGAGTTTTGGTACTTGCTTGCTACCTCGGAGGCCGCCCGATAGCGCATCTGACTGTAGCGGGATGCGAGCGTCGGGTTGGTCTTTATCAGCAAGGTCACGGGAACGGTGTGCCGATCCCCTGCAACAATCTGTTGTGCGGATTTTGTCAGGGTTGCAACCTCATCTACTAGGCCGATATCTGCGCCGGGTTGCGCGGCGATAGCTGACGACAAACTGTTGAGCTCCCTCACTGATGCAGCCACATCTTCCGCGTGCACGGGGGTTTGTGCCCCGACAAAGAGCAGACACACGGATTTGGTTATGCGGTGAACCAACACGGCCTGATCCGCCAAGCCACGGACGGTTGTTTGTTCCCCTGCCGCCGCGTGTGTCGCGCAACATGAGACGAGGATGGCTGTCAGAAGCAATTTCACCAAGGCTGTCACATCATTTTTAAACCATATTCAGTAGGCATCTAGATCATCGAGTTTAAGGTGGACTTAACTGCTCCAACTCTTGATCTTGTCCCCTTGCCCTGCGGTGCACATAAAGTATAACCCCCGCCATCAGGCCGCTGTAGCTCAGCTGGTAGAGCACGTCATTCGTAATGATGGGGTCGGGGGTTCGAGTCCCTTCAGCGGCACCAGGTACCTTCAAAAAACACTGTTTTTGCGCGTGGCGCTGTTGTTCACCTCAACAAGGCTGCTGCGAGAAAGAGCGTTAGGTTGGCGCCATCACTGCCATCCGGGTCGGCGACATCTGCTGTTTGTGGGATGACCGTAGCATCGCTCGGCCCCTCCCAATTTGGTTCAAGCCGTCCCAACCCGCCTTGTTCGACGAGATCGCGAACAAGCGAAAAGGCTGCGGCCGGACGATGGAGACGGATGAAATCCGAGGTCGGTAATCCCATGCCATCACGTTGGGCGATGCCCATGCGAGCCGCCATTGAGATCACCCGTTGCGCGCGCACCTTTGCACTATGGCCTTGCGCGATGGTCTGATCGACAGTCACGCTACGAGGCCCGCGGCCACCGCGCACATTCACGGCCAGCCGTGTGGTGTCCGGTAAGGCAGGCGTTGCAGCACCGGGGCTGGTTCTGGAGATCCCAATGCCCTGTCGGTTACCGGTGAAGAAGTGGGCACCTATGGCAAGATCACCACTGCCTTGGTTGATCACTGCAACATCGAAATCACCGGTAACGCCATTCGACCCGTCAAGCCCGATCAGCAGGTTCTCAACACCCGCATTGACCGCAAAGTCGTCGGCTCCGTTTGGTGCAAAGAAGATGCGGATTTCAGGCAGGTAGAGCCCGGTCCATGCTTCATCAAACCCGAATTGGGAGAGGATTTCCGGCGGCGTGTAGCCGTCCGACAGATCAAGGTAAGCTGAGCGAAATCCAAACCCGACAACGCGGCCCGGCCCTATGAAGGCGTGGCTTGGCTCCATCGTAACCAGCTCAGCTGCGGCCAGTGCACCCGGATCATCCAGACCCGTTGCACCGAGCGACACCAGACATACCTGCACCTGCGCGTTGGCATCTGATCCCTGTGTCACGCGCAGTTTGATCTTGGGCAGATGAAATACGACGCCCGTGCGTTTCGTGTGCGGAATCAGCAAACCATCTGACCGCATCTCTGCCGGTCGCAGGAAAGGTGGCCATAATTCGATCCCGGCTAGGATCAGATCCAGCGTGAACCCCGTATTGGGATAGTCCGACGGTGGTGGATGGATAGGCGGCGTGTCCAGCGCATCAAGAACATCACGCATCGGCTGAAAGTCAGCGTCACCCCCTGGAACTGTCGCGACCCCGTTCGCGATGATTGCGCCCGCGACGCGCGGTACGGTCATGAAAAACTCAACCCGAGTGTCCGTGATGTCGAGCCATGGTTCAGACCGATCAGGTTGGTTTCGAGGGTGCCCTTCCGCGTTTGCAGCGCCGGCAGTGAGCGTGCCTGTGGTGGGATCAAAGCTAGGGAGATCGACATCACCGGAAAACCGCGCCACGCTGCGAATGACGGTTCCCCCCGGCACCGTCGCCGTTTCGTAGCTTTCAACGTAGATGATGGAGAGGACTGCATGCCAAGTTGTCGCCTCGTCCCGAAGAATGTAGAGTCGGAACAAATCCACCCAAGCAAGATCGAAAGGCATTGGCCGAAGACCCTCGAAAAATATCTTTGTGAAAAGAGGCGATAAAAGAAATAAACCCACAAAATTTCAACTACTGATGGGTTTTTCTGTCAAACGCGATAAGCGTAGTTCCGCCGCCATCAAAGCGTCAATCGATCCGCCCACCGGGAAAACTATCCAGAGCCCGAGCACCTTTGCGTCAGCAGCATAACACCGATGGCTGACATCAATTTCGATCGGGTTTTGCAAACCCAAAATATCAGTTTTGCAGGAACTTAGACATGGCATGCGGTTGCCTCGACAGAGGGCATAAGGAGTTGCAGACAATTATTCGGCCTACCTGCACCAGAGTGGTATTCGAACCAAACGGCAAGTGCATTGCTATCGGAACGTGCCAACTAGGTAGTTTGTGAAGTTACCTGTCGACCATCCGATCCCCATCGCTACGAACGGCTTCAGTTCCCGCATCACGCGCACCAAGCCGAGAACGAACCGCCCAGATATCGCGGTCACAATGTGGCGTCTGCGCTATGCCTGAAGCATTGAAATAGCGGCGCGAACAGAGTCGGCCAAAGCAGGTTTAACCCGGTCATAACGTGAGCTTGGGACGGGAACTGATACTGCGAAAATGTCACCCGTCTGGTCCGCCACAGCAAATCCCATCGCGCAAATACCATCCGTGTGTTCGTTCTCATCACATGCCAGTTCACCCTCTCGGATAGCATCGATACCGTCGATGATGTCCGACAATGGCGGTGCATATGGGCCACGTGACCTATGTTCGGCGCGGATCAGGGCAAGCGCCCGCTCAGGGCGCATGCAAGCCAGCGCTGCGCGCCCATTGGCGGTCGTGGTCAGGGGAAAATACTCTCCGATCCGCGACACGGTGCGCAGGCGATGGCTGCCTTCGATTTGATCGACGAACAACATTTGTGCGCCTTCAAGAACTGCCAAATCAACCGTCTCGCCCGTTTCGTCCGACAGCCGTTCCATGACGGGGCGCAGGCGCGTCCGCATGTCCGATGACACCGCCTGGGCCAGGCTTTGAATTTCGCGGCCAAGCCTGATTCCTCCATCTCCACGCTCGGTGGATACAAATCCTTCAGTCACAAGCGCCGCAATAATGCGCTGTACCGTAGAGCGGGGCAGCTGAACCCGCTTGGCAATCTGGCCAAGGCTCAACCCGCCTGTCTCACGGCCCAACAAGCGCAGAATGTCAGCCGCACGCGAAATGACCTGAATACCCTGATTTTTCGACATCTTTTTACCTTGCAGCGAACTCTTGTATCGATTGCATTTTGACCAGACAGCAGCAAAACGCTTGTTTCCTATGTTCCGTCAAATCAAACGTTGACCGCTATGTGATACATACGCACCATAATACGGGACAGCAATACGAAGCTTTGGGAGGAGCCGATGGTCGTCAACATTCGCGGGATCGATTTCCAAGAAAACGACAACAACGACATGGGCCTCGAGTTCGTGAACCTGAGCCACCGGTATGGTTTCCAATGCCCAAACTGGCCGTATTTCAAAGATGTACAGATCGATCGCAAGCACTACATGGCGAAGTCCGGAGTGCTGAGCCAGACGATCACAACGACGATGCACGTCACCACTCACATCGACGCACCCGCCCATGTGGTCCAGG
The DNA here is from genome assembly GCF_947496075.1 of uncultured Tateyamaria sp. GTDB lineage: Bacteria > Pseudomonadota > Alphaproteobacteria > Rhodobacterales > Rhodobacteraceae > Tateyamaria. The sequence continues at coordinate 182,689 of NZ_CANMBJ010000002.1, read as the reverse complement.
GAACCCCTTTCATTGATGAGGTGCCCCTGCCCCATTTCTTCGGCTCTGGCCTCGTTGTCAGCATCCCAAAGAAGAAATGGGAACAGATCACCGGTGATGATCTTGAAAAGGCTTGCGGCCACGCGATCCGTAGGAATGACGTGCTCATCATCAATACGGGCTGGCACAAGCAATACGAAGATGGTGATTACTTTGCTTACTGCCCTGGTCTTGTGCCATCTGCCGCCGATTGGATGGTTGAAAGGGGCGTAAAGGTCGTGGGCCACGATACGCAAGCCAACGATCACCCGTTGGCCACCGCGATCGGCCCACAGCGCAATGGCCCGATCCTGCCGCACCTTGAGAAAGAGTACCTCGAATGGTCTGGCGGCACTCCGTGGGAGGTTGATTTCCCGGAATGGGAACCCGTGCACCAGAAACTCTTTACCAATGGTATTCTGGGCATCGAGAACGTTGGCGGCGACCTTGACCGCGTTACAGGCAAGCGGGTCACCTTTGCTTTCTTCCCCTGGAACTGGGACCGAGGCGACGGTTGCATCATCCGCCTTGTTGCCATGATGGACAAATCCCAAGGTTATCGCATCGAGGCGGGCGAGGATTTCTGATGCTTGTAAAGCGCTTCGCCGATGCTCAACCCTATGACGCCCCAAACCATTGGGGTGTCACTGGCCTGCGCCTTCAGGGGTTCGAGGACGGTGGACCGGAAAACCAATGGGTCGGATATTCGCAGTTCCTTCCCGGCGGCGGTGCCGGGCCCGATGCGACGCCATTTGAAAAGATCTATGTCGTGCTGGATGGGGAAATGACCGTGACCGTTGACGGCGCGGACACAGTGCTTGGTCCCATGGACAGTTGCACGATCCCGCCAGGTGAAGTGCGCAAAATCGAAAACCGCAGCAATCACGTTTGCAAAATGCTTGTTGTGATCCCCTATCCCACTGGAGAACAGCCATGAGCCTCGACGATCCGCTGTCCTTCTTTGATGTCTCCGGCGAGGTCGCCCTGATCACTGGTGCCTCCGGTGCGTTTGGAGCAGTTGCGGCCCGTTGTTTGTCTGGCGCCGGTGCCAAGGTTGTTCTTGCCGCAGGAAATGCCGGCGCGATGGCAGACGTCGCAAACACGTGCACCGGAGACACCCACCAGATCAACGCACGCCCCGATACTGAAATCGCCTGCGACGCTTTGGTGTCAGAAACGGTCAAGACGTTCGGACGGTTGGACATTCTTGTTGTGGCCTCGGGCATGAACAAGGTGGCCAAGATCGCTGACATGGCCCCTGACACATTCGAAGGCGTCATGAACGCCAACGTCACCCAAAGCTGGCTGATGGCCCGCGCCGCAAGTGCGCAAATGCAGGCGCAGGGCGACGGTGGCAAGATCATCCTTATGTCTTCTGCCCGCGGCCTTTTGGGACACCCGGCGGGTTACACCGCCTACTGCGCTTCAAAGGCGGCAGTTGACGGGATCACCAAGGCATTGGGATGCGAACTCGGCCCAACCGGGATCACCGTAAACGCTATTGCGCCCACTGTCTTCCGATCCCCGCTCACGGCGTGGATGTTCGAAGACACCGACGATGCCAAAGCCGTGCGCGAAGGGTTCCTGACACGCGTGCCCAAGGGGCGCCTTGGCGAGCCAGAGGATCTGGCAGGACCGCTCCTGTTCCTGTCGTCCCGCGCCTCAGACTTCTACACCGGCCACATACTTTATGCCGATGGCGGCTACACGGCGGGGTGAGGCATGAATAAGAACCAACAAATTGCGGTGATCGGCGGAGGGTTGATGGGGCACGGAATTGCCCTGACCTTTGCGCGTGCAGGTCACTACGTCGCCGTACACGATCCGGCACAGGAAACGCTGCAAAGCCTGCCACAACGCGTGTCCGACAGCCTGCGGCTGCTAGATACATCCGACAATGACATCGCAAGGATGCTCAAACGGATCGAGCTGTGCGATGGGATCAAAGCAGCAGTGAGCGATGCAGCTGTCATCTTCGAAGCCGCACCCGAAAAGCTGGAATTGAAACAAGCGATTTTTGCCGAGGTCGAGGCACACGCGCCTCGCGACGCCATTCTCGCCTCGAACACGTCGGTTATCCAGATCACCAAGATCATGGAGCACCTTAAACTTCGCCAACGCGCGCTTGGCACCCATTGGTGGAACCCGCCTCACATGATCCCGCTGGTCGAGGTGGTAAAAACAGAATGGACTGATCCCGAAGTCGCGGACAAGATGATTGACCTGCTGGCGGACTCAGGCAAAACCCCAGCACTTGTCGAAAAGGACGTGCCCGGCTTTATCGGCAATCGGTTGCAACACGCGCTGTGGCGCGAGGCGATCAGCCTTGTTGAAAATGGGATCTGTTCTGCCAAGACTGTTGATGACGTGGTGAAAGCCAGTTTCGGCCGTCGTCTCGCTGTTCTTGGGCCGCTCGAAAACGCCGATCTTGTCGGGTTGGAACTCACTCAGGACATACACCGTCAAGTTCTGTTCGACCTCGATGCGCGGCCTGATCCGTCTCCCTTACTCCAAGCGCTGTTGGATGAAGATCGAACCGGTATGGCTTCGGGTTATGGGTTTCGCAAATGGACCCAAGACGATTTTGAACGGACGAAAACGCGAGTCGCACTTCACTTAAGCGCACTTGAAGGGATGTTACAAAACACTGCCGAGTCATAACGCAGAGTTATAAATGACCATTCAAATCGGATCAGGATCATCTTTTGCATGTGATAGGTCTGGAGAGCGAGACTGCGCCAAGCCATGCCAAAAATGGTCCGCGCAACCGGATCGGCGAATACCCGAACCGCATCTTTGGGAGGAAAAACATGAGAACTTATATCACACGCCGCCGTATGTTGGCTGGGCTGGGCGCGAGCGTTGCGGCCCCGGCAATCTTGCGTTCCACGCGGGCCTACGCTGCCAATCCGACCATAAAGGTGGGGTTCGTGACACCGTCTACTGGCCCGCTTGCCGGCTTCGCGGAAGCCGATGATTACATCCTCGAAGGTTTGCGTGCCCACTTCGCAAGTGGCGTGACCAACAACGGCAAGTCTTACAACATCGAGATCATCAAGAAGGACAGTCAGTCCAACCCCAACCGGGCCGCTGAAGTGGCCGCCGAACTGATCCTGTCGGATGAAGTGGACATCATCACCGCGGCCGCGACCCCTGACACAACGAACCCAGTGGCAGATCAGGCCGAGATCAATGAAGTGCCCTGCATCACGACAGACGCACCTTGGCAGCCCTATTTCTTTGGCCGTGGCGGCAACCCTGCGGAAGCTTTCCAATACACCTACCATTTCTTCTGGGGACTTGAGGATGTCATCGCCAATTTCACCAGCCTTTGGGACGGCAGCGGTGTTGCCAAGAAAGTGGGCGGCCTATTCCCGAATGACGCAGACGGTAACGCATGGGGTGACGCGGAACTGGGCCTGCCCAAACCACTTGCTGCACAAGGGTTCGAATTGGTTGATCCCGGTCGTTTCCAACCTCTGACGGACGATTTCTCGAACTACATCTCCGCCTTCAAGGATGCAGGCTGCGAAATCATCACCGGCGTGATGATCCCGCCGGATTTCGGCACCTTCTGGGCGCAAGCCGCACAACAGGGCTTCAACCCCAAGGTCGCGACCATCGGCAAGGCGCTGCTGTTCCCCTCGGCCATTGAGGCCTTGGGTGATCGCGGTATTGGTCTGACGACCGAAATCTGGTGGTCCCCAAACCACCCGTTCAACTCGTCTCTGACCGGCATTTCGGCAGGTGATCTGGCAAACGGTTTCACTGCTGCTACAGGCCGTCCGTGGACGCAGCCCATCGGCTTCAAGCACGCGCTGTTCGAAGTGGTGGCAGATGTCATCTCCCGGTCCGAGGACCTTGATGACTTCGAGGCCAACGCCGCCGCCATCGCGGGCACCAACATCTCGACCATCGTGGGCGACGTGAACTGGTCAAACGGCCCTGTGCCGAATGTGTCCAAAACACCGCTGGTGTCGGGGCAATGGCAGAAAGGAGGCGATGAAGTCGAGCTGGTCATCACAAACAACAGCCACGCACCACAGATTCCGGTGGGCGGCGACCTGCAACTCTTGGGCTAAAGCACCGCGATGTCTGCCCTTTTGTCTATTAGCGGCCTGCAAAAGTCGTTCGGCGCCGTCAAGGTCGCCGACGACTCAAGCTTCGAGATCGCCCAAGGCGACGCCGTGGGCATCCTTGGGCCCAATGGCGCGGGCAAGACATCGCTTTTCAATCTGATCACCGGCGCGCTCAGCCCTGATGCGGGCCGGATCATCTTTCAAGGGGCAGACATTACTGCCACCTCCGCTGCCAAACGCTGCAAGATTGGCATTGCCCGGTCCTTCCAGGTGCCCCAGCCCTTTGGCGGGATGACAGTCTATGAAAACGCGCTTGTCGGGGCTATGCAGGGCGCGGGCCTCTCGGGTCGCGAAGCTGAAAACCATGCGCTGCAGGTCCTGACGGACACTGGGCTTTTGCCAAAGGCAAACCAACGTGCAGGCACACTCACTCTGCTAGACCGCAAGCGGCTTGAGATGGCGCGTGCGTTGTCGGCGCAACCCAAACTCCTCCTTCTCGATGAGATCGCAGGTGGGCTGACAGAAGCCGAATGCACTGCGCTTATCGACACGATCAAGGCTGTACATGCCAAGGGCACTACAATCATCTGGATTGAACATGTGGTCCACGCGCTGCTGGCTGTGGTGAACCGGCTGATCGTGATCGACTTCGGCAAGAAGATCGCCGAGGGCGCACCGAAGGAGATTATGGACAGCCCAGAGGTCAAGGAAATCTATCTGGGAGTGGACCCTGATGTCTGACCCTATCCTGTCGCTCAGTGGCCTTGATGCGCACTACGGCGACTTCCAGGCGCTCTACGGCATAGACATGGATATCCACGCGGGCGAGGTCGTCGCGATCATCGGCGCCAATGGCGCGGGCAAGACCACGCTTATGCGCTCCATTTCCGGGCTGATGTCCAACGCGCCGGAACAGGTGCGGTTCAAGACCGAGGGCATAGGCACCCTACGCGCGGACGAGGTCGCCTATCGCGGCATTGCCTTGGTGCCCGAAGGACGCCAGCTGTTCCCATCACTCTCGGTCGAGGAAAACCTGCTGCTCGGTGGCAAGGTTGCCCGCCCCGGCCCATGGTCGCTCGGCAAGGTCTACGAGCTTTTCCCGGTTCTCAAGGAACGGCGCAGCCAAGCCTCAACATCCCTCTCGGGCGGTCAACAACAAATGGTCGCCATCGGCCGGGCCCTCATGGCCAACCCCGAAGTGATCCTGTTCGACGAAATCAGCCTCGGTCTCGCCCCCGTCATCATCAAAACGATCTATGACGCCCTGCCGGGCATCATCGGCGGCGGCATGACAGCGCTGGTGGTCGAACAGGATATCAGCAAAGCGCTCGAGGTCTCCTCTCGCGTGTTCTGCCTGCAAGAAGGGCGCGTGTCCCTGAGCGGGGCTACGGGTGACGTCACCCGAGACCAAATCACCGCCGCTTATTTCGGAGTTGCCGCATGATCGAGTGGATTGGCGTAATCGTACAGGGCGTTCTGCTGGGCGGTCTCTATGCCCTTTTCGCCGCCGGATTGTCGCTGATCTTTGGCGTGATGCGACTGGTGAACATCGCGCATGGAGATCTCATTATCCTCGCCGCCTATCTCGGGCTTAGCACCACAATGACATTCGGCGTCCACCCTTTTGCCGCCGCCCTTCTGGTGCTGCCCGTGATGGCGGTGATCGGTTACGTCTTGCAACGCGGCATCTTGAACCAGACGTTGGGGCCGGACATCCTGCCACCACTGCTGGTCACCTTTGGCTTGTCTGTGATTATCCAGAACGCGCTGCTTGAAGGCTATTCCGCCGATCCGCAGAAACTGTCCGCCGGGGCCATCGAGACGGCCAGCGTCAATCTGGGCAGCCTGACAGTTGGCATCCTGCCCCTGCTGACTTTTGCCATCGCTGTCGGCGTTATCGCCGGGCTGCAATGGATGTTCTACGCCACCGCCCTTGGTCGTGGTTTTCGCGCCGTGTCCGACAACCAGGACATCGCGCAATTGATGGGCCTGAACAAGGCGCATGTCTTTGGCCTCGCCATGGCGATGGCCCTTGCCGTCACCGGCATCGCGGGCATCCTGCTGGGCATCCGCACCAGCTTTGATCCTTCTATCGGCGGTGGGCGCCTGATCTTCGGGTTCGAAGCTGTGATAATCGGTGGCCTTGGGAACCTGTGGGGCACGCTCGCCGGCGGCGTGATCCTAGGCGTCGCCCAAACTATCGGGGCCAAGATCGATCCAGGCTGGCAAGTCCTCGCGGGTCACATCGCCTTCCTTGTCGTTTTGGCCGTGCGTCCGAACGGCTTGTTCCCACGGGTCCAGCACTGATGGGCATCCCAACCGTATACCGCGCTACCCGTGCCAGCCGCATCGCAATGATCGTTGCCGTGTTGGCCCTGATCGTCTTGGCTGCAGCCCCGTGGTGGGCGGGCCGCGCAGATCTGCGCCTGATGGGCGAGATTTTCCTCTACCTGTCCCTCGCCTGCCTGTGGAACCTGATGGCGGGCTACGCGGGTCTCGTGTCCGTCGGCCAGCAGGCGTTCGTGGGCTTTGGCGGCTACATGCTGTTCGCGTTGACGATCTTTGGCGGGTTGCATCCGATCACGGCGATCCTGATGGCCGGCATGCTGGCTGCCGTCCTGTCGGTCCCAATTGCAGCCCTCATCTTCCGACTTAAAGGCGCCTATTTTGCTATCGGCACTTGGGTGGTTGCCGAAGTTTTTCGCCTGACCTTCGCGCAGATCTCTGCGTTGGGCGGCGGGTCCGGAAGCTCCCTGCCGGTGGGCATCGTCCGTTCGCTAGCTGACGGGCGCTCGGCGCGCGAAGCGCTCAGCTACTGGCTCGCGCTGGGTGCCGCAATCCTCGTGATCACGGCTGTTTACCTATTCCTGCGTTCGCGTCGTGGTCTTGCGCTGACAGCCATCCGTGACAGTGAAGTGGCGGCCAGCGGCCTCGGCATCGACATCTGGCGCACGAAGCTGGAGGTTTATGTTGTCACATCCGCCTTCACAGCGATTATCGGTGGCCTCCTGTTTCTGCAAAAACTACGCATCTCGCCCGATGCAGCCTTCTCGGTCAACGACTGGACGGCCTTTGTCATCTTCATCGTCGTGATCGGCGGCATCGGCACGCTTGAGGGACCGATCATCGGCACGCTCCTGTTCTTCCTTTTGCGTGAAACACTGGCCGATTTCGGCACCATCTACTTGATGGTACTCGGCGCGGTCGCCATCGTGGTGATGCTGAAGGCACCCAAAGGCGTCTGGGGGCTGATCCGCGACCGTTACGATCTTGAGCTTTTTCCCCTGAGCTACCGCATCAAACTGAACGATCCAAAGGACACGTGACCATGGCCAAGCAAAAAACGATCATCACCTGCGCGGTCACTGGGGCCATTCACACCCCAACCATGTCCGACCACTTGCCCATCACACACAATGACATCGCGGAACAGGCCATTGCGGCGGCGGAAGCAGGTGCATCAATTCTGCACCTGCACACCCGCGACCCTGAAGATGGCCGCCCATCAGTTGAGCCAGAGCACTACGTGGGCATTCTCGGCCGTGTGAAGCAATCGACAGACGCGGTGTTGAACATCACCACCGGTGGTGCGCCGACCATGCTTATCAAGGATCGGATCAAGGCCGCGGTCCGATTCAGCCCCGAGATGTGCTCGCTCAACATGGGATCGATGAATTTTGCCTTTCACCCGTTGGCCGACCGCTACGACACGTGGAAGCACGATTGGGAGAAGGAATACATCGCGGGATCAGAAGCCAACATCTTCCGCAACACCTTTGCAGACATCAAGCAGGCAGCAACGGAACTGGCACCGCACGACATCAAGTTCGAACATGAGTGCTATGACGTCGGCCACCTGTACAATCTGAAATTCTGTATGGATATCGGCCTCTTCAAGGCACCAGTTTTCCTACAATTCGTGTTCGGCGTTCTGGGCGGCATCGGGCCCGAGGTTGATAACCTGATCTTCATGAAACGCACCGCCGACCGGCTCTTTGGCGACGACTACCGATGGTCGGTGCTCGGGGCTGGCGCTGCGCAGATGCCCCTTGCCACCACAGCCAGCCAAATGGGCGGCAATGTGCGGGTCGGGTTGGAAGACAGCCTGTTTATCACACGTGGACGGCTCGCGCAGTCGAATGCCGAACAAGTCACCAAAATCCGGCGTATCGTCGAAGACTTGGGCTGCGAGGTTGCAAGCCCAGATGAAGCCCGGGACATTCTGGACCTCAAAGGTGGCGATCGCGTCGCGTTCTAGGTCGTCTCATCATCGTCCAACAGGATGCGCTGGGCATCACCTTCGGGATCAGAATACTGATCGCTCTTCATCGTCCAGACGAAGGCCACCAGTGCACCAAGCCCAAGGATGAGCGAACACGGAACCAGGATAACAAGAACATTCATGGCTATGCCTTTGTTCTCAGAGCGTTCAAGGTAACAGTGATGGAACTGGTGGACATTGCAAGCGCTGCCATCAGCGGTGATGCGAAACCAGCAAGGGACAGCGGGATCGCCACAGCGTTGTAACAGGCCGCCAGCGCAAAATTCTCAAGAATGCGCCGCCTTGCACTGCGCGCGATGCCAATTGCCGCTGGAATACCGGACAGATGCTGACCCAAAAGGACAACATCTGCCGCGTTCTGACTGGCCTCCAAGGCAGTGCCCGGCGCAATGGACGCCCAAGCCCGCGTCAGGGCCAGCGTGTCGTTCAGGCCGTCGCCGACCATGACGACCTTGCGGCCTTCGGTCTGCAACTGCTCGATCAGGTCCTGCTTGGCCTCCGGGTCCACCTCGGCGTGCACATGGGTGACGCCCAATTCTGCAGCGACACGTGTCGCGTTCCGCTCGCTGTCACCGGTCAGCATATGCACATCAAAGCTCATCTCTCGAAGGCGCTCGACAGTATCGGCGGCATCCGTAAAAATTTGTTCACGCCTTTCAAGAGGGTAAATCATATCGCCGACTTGCAGGACGGTGCCCTGACCAGCTCCGATCCAGACGGCATTGCCAAAACGCACCGTCTGATCGTTCCAAAGCCCGGAAACGCCGTTGCCGCGGTGCTCGGATATGCCTTCAAGATCAGCGACCCTGACATCCTTTAGCAGAGGCAGAACGGAGCGGCTCAGTGGGTGTGCCGAAGCCTGCGCCAACGCTTTAAGTATCTCGCGTGCCTCAACCGGCATCTCTTGGGATGGTACAAGCGCTGCCGCAGACAGTGTGCCGGTCTTGTCAAAAACAACCGTATCCACCTCTGCCAAACGCTCCAGCGCCGTCTCGGATTTGACCAGCAAGCCCATGCGGAACAATCGCCCGGTTGCAACGGTCGCCACCGCCGGGACAGCAAGACCCAAGGCGCAGGGGCATGTGATAATCAGCGTGGCAATGGCGATCTTGAGGGCGTGATACATGTCACCCGTCGCCATGGACCAGCCTATGAATGCAGCAAAAGACAGACCATGGACGAGCGGTGCATAGACGCCCGCAGCCCGGTCGGCAAGGCTGGTATAGCGGCTTTTGGAGCTTTCGGCATGGGCCGCGATCTGGATCAGTCGGCGCAGGGTCGATCCCTTGGCGGCAACGGTTGTGCGCATTGTGACCGGGCCGGTCAGAACGATTTCTCCCGCCGTCAGGGCAGCACCACGCGCCACTGCAATCTCGTCACTTTCCCCAGTGAGCGCGCTGCGATCCACCTGCGCTGCATCGCTGTTCAGCACACCATCCACTGGCACGCGCGCCCCGGCAGCCAGCCAAAGCGTGTCACCCTCGGCCACATCATCGACAGGGACACTCACCCGGGTTTCACCGTCGATGCGCGTCACGCGCAAAGGTTCAAGTGCCGCGAGATCAGCGGCCGCCGAACGCGCAGCTTGCCGCATGCGCTTTTCCAGCACACGGCCACCAAGCAAGAAAAACGTCAGTGACAACGCCGCGTCGAAATACGCGTGCTCTCCACCCTGAGACGTCTCGTAAAGAGACAGGCCACAGGCCAGGATGATGGCAAGTGAAATCGGTACATCCATGTTCAGCCGCATGCCACGCAGGGCAGACACTGCCGAACGGAAGAACGGCTGCGCACAATAAATTGCGGCAGGCAATGAAATCGCTGCTGATATCCAGTGGAAGAAATCGCGCGTGGCATCGGTCGCGCCAGACCACACGGCCACCGACAGCAGCATGACATTCATCATCGCAAAACCGGCGATGCCAAGGCGCATGGTCAGTCCATCGTCTTGGCCGCGATTGCCAGCATCGCGGGCCTCGTGCGCCTCGAACCCGATATCGGTCAGGGCCTCGATCCATGGCGCGGGATCAATCCCCGGTTCCGCTGTGATTGCCACTCGCTTGCGGCTAAGGTTCACGCGCGCAGCCGCGATATCAGGGCGGGCATTCAGCAAGCCTTCAACCGATCGGATGCAGGCAACGCAGTGAACGCCCGGCACTATCAGCTCATGCGTCGGAAGACCCGCATCGCGGCCCACCGTTTCAGCGACCTCACCAGCGGCTATGCAGCCTGGGCAGGAGGCAACACTCATCGCTGCACCCGAAGGACAATACGCTGGCGGAAGTCTGTTCCGTCTGGCGCAACCGCAGTCAGACGCAGGTTCCAGTTTCCAGACGCCAGCTCGGGAATGTCAGCCACAAACCGGGCACCATCGTGGCGAAAGGTCGGAGTTAGATCTTCACCCACATGGGTGGCACGCCCCAGAGTCGCAGATGTGATCGTGGCAACCACTGGACCAATTTCATCATCAATGTGTAGAGCCAGTGTTCCGTCTTCCGCATCTGCCGACACCTGCCAGCCTAACGCTTCCTGAGCGGCACGGTCCTCTTCAAAGGCTTGGCTGACAACATAAGAATTCTTGGTCTCAAGCCCCGGAAAAGTGTGCACGGCCTGGAAAGCAAGCGTAAGGTTTACACTGATGATGATGGTAAACGCCGTCCCGAAGATGGCCAATACGTGCCAGCCGGTGAGTTCCTTGATCTGCATCCTTAGCCCTTTCCGTTGAAGATGGTGGCGACGCCTGCACGGTCGTCTGTTTCCACATCCTCGACCCACAAACGTAGATCGGTGGTTTCGGCATCAGCCGCTGCATCCTGCGGGCGGGCAATGACATAGACGCGCGCCTGCAGTGTTTCATTGGCGGGAACGGTGACGTGGTTGGCGACCGCCCCATCACTTTCGACATCGATGCGCAGGATCTCCTCTGATGTCAGCATGACCCGGAAGTCGCGATCCTCTGCCGTCAGGTTGCGAATACGCAAGGTGTAGGTGTTACGCACCGCTCCATCCGACAGTGTTACGAACTGCGGGTTGCGCACAGGTTCGACCGTCAGGTCGATGTCCGAACGAATGAACAAGGCATAGACCAGTGCCACACCGATCAGCGACCACATCGCTGTGTACAGGATGGTACGCGGGCGCAGCACATGCTGCCAGATCGGGCGCGGCTGCGCGCCCTGGGTTTCGGCCTCTTCATCCGACAGGGCCAGATAGTCAATCAAACCGCGTGGCTTGCCGATCCGCTCCATCACCTCGTCACAGGCGTCGATGCACAGCGCACAAGTGATGCACTCCATCTGCTGCCCGTCGCGGATGTCGATACCAGCAGGGCAAACGTTCACGCAGGCCATGCAGTCGATGCAATCGCCAAGCTGGTCCGCCCCTTCCGCCTTGATGTGTTTGCCGCGCGGCTCGCCCCGCCAGTGACGATAGGCAACGGTCAGCGTGTCATTGTCCATCATGGCCGCCTGGATGCGCGGCCAGGGGCACATGTAATTGCAGACCTGCTCGCGCATGAAGCCGCCAAAGACAAAGGTGGTCGCAGCGAGGATCAGAATGGTGGAATAGGCGACCAAGGGTGCGCTGAACGTCATTAAATCAGCAGCCAAGGTTGGAGCATCCGCGAAGTAAAAAACCCAGGCGCCACCTGTCGCCATTGCGATCAGGAACCACACTATCCATTTCGTGACGCGAAGGCGGACCTTGCGCAACGACCAGTCAGCGTTCCAGAGGCGGACACGGGCATTGCGATCGCCCTCAATCCAGCGCTCCACCAGAATGAAAAGGTCGGTCCACACGGTTTGAGGGCATGTATAACCGCACCAAACGCGGCCCAAAGCAGATGTGAAAAGGAACAGGCCAAGCCCAGCCATGATCAGCAGGCCCGCGACGAAGTAGAACTCGTGCGGCCAAATCTCGATCCAGAAGAAGTAAAAACGACGCCCGGCCAAATCGACAAGAACGGCCTGATCAGGAAGGTTCGGACCACGGTCCCAGCGGATCCATGGGGTCAGGTAGTAGATCGCAAGCGTCACGCCCATGATCCACCATTTGAGCGTACGGAACTTGCCTTTCACCCGACGGGGAAAGATCGGTTCACGCGCGACATAAAGAGACGGCGGAGAGGCCGGAGATTGTGTCATTGTCAATTGTCCTGTTCGTAGGTTCAAACTGCATGGCCCACACGGCCAACACCTTGATCTGGATCAAGCATGGGGAGAAATCCCGGTCCCCGCTTGGTACGAACAGGACAGAGACCGGGAGCGCCGCGTATCCCTCCTGGATGGGCCCGAGCCCGATACGCAGCATGGAGCGATACGGCGAGGGTTACTCGCCGCCGCCCAACTGGTGCAGATACAAGGTGACTGCCTTGATCTCTTCTTCGTCCAAACGCTGACCCCAAGCTGGCATCACACCAAAGCGTGAATAGGTCACCGTCTCGATCAGGGTTTCGCGATCCCCGCCATAAAGCCAAATCGCATCGTTCAGAGTAGGCGCGCCGAGTTCCCGGATGCCTTCACCGTTGTCGCCGTGACAAGCAGAGCACTGCTCTTGGAACCAAACCATGCCCTGTTCAGCCATGGCTGCATCATGGTCCTGGCCAGATAGGGACAGGACGTACTCAACGGTTTGGCCGATCTCCTCGTCTGACATGATGTCGCCGAACGCTGGCATCTCAGACCACCGCGCATCTGGGTCGGTCTCGTTCCGAATACCATGCCTCACGGTGTACTCAATGTCTTCCAGCGTGCCACCCCACAGCCAGGCATCATCCAGCAGGTTGGGATAGCCTGCCGCCTGAACGCCTGCAGCACCGGACCCATGGCACTGCGAACAATGAGCAAGAAAGACCGAAGCACCGCCTGCAACACCGAACCGGTGCGCAGGATCGTCAGGCGCAAGTGTCGCCAAATCCGCAGACGCCAGACGTTCAGTCAATTCCGCGTTCTGCGCATCCACTTCTGCAATCCGTTCGGCAACTTCTGCGCGCGTGGAGTATCCCAATAAGCCCGTCGTGGCCGAATTGATCAGCGGCCACGCAGGATAGGCAATGGTGTATGCCAACCCCCAGACAACCGTGCCGTAAAAGGTCCACAACCACCACCGCGGCAGCGGGTTGTTCAGTTCCTTGATGCCGTCCCATTCGTGTCCGGTGGTATCGGTCCCGGTGACATCATCAATTTCTTGTTTGTCAGCCATATTAGTCGGCCTCCGGTTCTTGCGCTGCAAGATGCGCATCAGTGTCGTTTCGCAGTGGAATACCGGCCGCCTCTTCATTGGCCGCACGCGCCGAGGGACGGAAGGCCCAAAGGCAGGCGGTGATGTAGAAGATCACCATCGCCAAAAGCACCCAGCTGTCAGCCAACTCTCGCAGGAAGGAATACGTGTCCATCAAAACCTCCTATCGGCTTGGATCAGGCGTGAAGGTCGAGAAATCGACCAAGGTGCCCAGCATCTGCAGGTAAGCAATCAGCGCATCCATCTCGGTCAGCTCAGGCTGGCCGTCAAAGTTGGACACGACCGCGCCGGGGTAGCGCTCGACCAGACCATCCCAATCGCCGTCGGGATCGGCCTGAACCCGAAAATCGTCGGCAGCGGCTGCGACCATCTCATCGGTATAGGGCACGCCCACAAAGCGGTGGGTCTTGACCAGATCCTCGATGTGCTCGCCATCTATCACCGCATCCGCGAGGAAGGCGTATTTCGGCATGATCGATTCAGGCACAACCGATTGCGGGTCCATCAGGTGATCGACATGCCACGCATCCGAGTACCGTCCACCCACACGGGCCAAATCGGGCCCGGTCCGCTTCGATCCCCATTGATGCGGATGATCGTACATCGATTCAGCCGCCAGGGAGTAGTGCCCGTAGCGTTCAACCTCGTCCCGCATGGGGCGGATCATCTGGCTGTGGCAGACATAGCAGCCTTCGCGAACGTAGATGTCTCGCCCGGCCAATTCCAGCGGGCTGTAGGGTCGCACCCCTTCCACCTCTTCAATCGTGTTTTCGAGGTAAAAAAGCGGTGCGATCTCCACAATGCCGCCGACCGATACAGTGAGCAGCGAGAAGACGAACAGAAGCGTCGGGCTGCGTTCCAGAACCTGGTGTCGCTTGAGAAAAGCCATGTTTCGGTCTCCCTTATGCGGCTTGTACAGGTTGAGCGGCAGCAACAGGTGCCGCGGGCGGGGCCACCCGGACGGGCTGGCCGCCCCGGATGGTCATCCACATGTTCCAGACCATGATGCAGGCACCGGTCAGGTACAGGACCCCACCCAATCCACGCACCACATACATCGGGAACTTCGCGCTCACGGTGTCGGCGAACGAGTTCACCAGGAACCCTTGGGCATCGACTTCGCGCCACATCAGGCCCTCCATGATGCCGGTCACCCACATCGATGCCGCGTAAAGCACGATACCGATGGTCGCGAGCCAGAAGTGCCAGTCGATGGCAGCCATCGAATACATCTGCTTGCGGCCCCACAGGCGCGGCGTCAGGAAGTAGAGCGCACCAAAGGTGATCATGCCGTTCCAGCCAAGTGCGCCGGAATGCACGTGACCAATGGTCCAGTCGGTATAGTGGCTGAGCGAGTTAACGGCCTTGATGGACATCATCGGTCCTTCGAAGGTGGACATGCCGTAGAAGGCCAGCGAAATCACCATCATCCGAATGATCGGATCAGTCCGCAACTTGTCCCATGCGCCTTGCAGCGTCATCAGGCCGTTGATCATGCCCCCCCAGCTCGGCATCCACAGGATGATTGAGAACACCATGCCCAAGGTCGATGCCCAGTCAGGCAATGCGGTGTAGTGCAAGTGGTGCGGACCCGCCCAGATGTACAGGAAGATCAGCGCCCAGAAGTGGATGATGGACAGCTTGTAGCTGTAGACCGGACGACCCGCCTGTTTCGGCACGAAGTAGTACATCATGCCCAGGAACCCGGCAGTCAGGAAGAAGCCCACTGCGTTGTGGCCATACCACCACTGCGTCATGGCATCCTGTACACCCGAGAAGACCTGCACGGACTTGGAGCCCAGCAGCGAAACCGGAATGCTCAGGTTGTTGACGATATGCAGCATCGCTACGGTGATGATGAAGGCGAGAAGGAACCAGTTGGCGACATAGATGTGCTTTTCTTGCCGCTTGAAGATCGTGCCCATGTAGACAACCAGAAACGCGACCCAAACGATGGTCAGCCAGATGTCCACATACCACTCAGGTTCGGCGTATTCCTTGGACTGCGTCGCCCCCAGCAGGTAGCCGGTCGCAGCCATCACGATGAACAGCTGGTAGCCCCAGAAAACGAACCAGGCGGTGTTACCGCCCCAGAGCCGTGCCCCGCAGGTGCGTTGAACGATGTAAAAGGACGACATGATGAGGGCGTTGCCCCCAAACGCAAAAATCACCGCAGAGGTGTGCAGTGGGCGTAGACGACCAAAATTTGTAAAAGGTTGGCCCCAATCAAAATTCAGGCCGGGAAAAGCAAGCTGAAAGGCGATGAACACCCCCGCCAGAAATCCGACGACACCCCAGAAGCCGGTGGCGATTACACCCGCACGAACAACGTTGTCCATGTAACCGGTGTCATCAACGACAGCGCGCGTTTCGCCGATCTGGCGCAATTGCCAGATGAACATGCCACCGGCGATCAACATGATCAGCGCGGCATGCAGTTTATAGGCCAGATCGTGGCCCCAATCCGCTGCAATTGCAGCGACCAGAGCAACCAGACCCAGCAAGATCAATTTAACATAGTCCCACATGGTTCGTCCTTCGCGGTTGCGTGCTGTCCCCGCGGGGACAACAGACCTGTTCGTATGTTGGCTGATTAGATGCGCCCGCGTCGGGCCGCGTTGATCTGGATCAAGAGAGGCCGATTTACCGAATTACATGCACCGCACACTTCGCGTGACGCGTGACCCACGCTGCTGTCGACCCCAGCAGGATATCGGACAAAGCAGGCTGGTGGGACGCAATGACGATCAGATCGACACCGTTTTGTTCGGCGTAGTCGGTGATACTGCGACCGGTTGCGCCTTCAATCACGGCGCTTTGCCCGTTTGGCAATTCACTGGCCATCATCTTCAACCGCGTTGCAATCCGCTCCCGATTGCCCGCCACCGTATCCGCCGGCACGTATTCAGCGGCGTACATGGGCAACTGTTCCATCACGTGCAGCAACGTTATGCGCGCGCCCTCAGATGCAAGATGCTTGGCGACGGCCACAGCCTGCGGATGATCGCGTCCCTCGCCGAACAAGACGGGGATCAGGATGTTGGAATACATGTGCAAGCCCTCCTTTGGCCTTTCGGTCAGAAGGGATAGCGAAGGCGTCGCACCGCCGCGTTGATTTGGATCAAGCCAACGTCAGATCAGGGGCCCACCATCTGAATCGTCACCGCTTTCCAGCAACAGCGTCTCAAGGTCAGGAATGCGCACACTCCGGTTGCCATCCAGCTCGATCACACCGTCCTTGCGCAAGCCGGTAAACTGGCGGCTGACTGTCTCGATAGTGAGGCCCAGAAAGTTTGCCATCGCCTCGCGGCTGATCGGCAATTCGATACGCGACAGGTCCCCCAGAACCCGTCCATCCGGGTGAACGGTGCGCTTGGCAATGAGCATAAGGAAACTTGCGATCTTCTCACGCGCTGTCTTGCGGCCTAACAAGAGCATCCAGTCGCGAGCGGCGTCCAGTTCATCCAAGGCCATCTCCAGCAACCGTTCTTGAACATGGGGAATACGGATCAACAACGCCTCAAAGGGCTTACGTTGGAAACAGCACAGCGTGACATCTGTCACAGCCGTAACATCATATTGCAACGTGTCGCGCCCGGGCCGGCCGATGAAGTCTGACGGCAGCAACAAGCCAACCAATTGGGTCCGACCATCTTCGATTGCGCGTTCCAGTGTTGCCGTACCTGCAACGACTGAAGCCACCACATCCAGCGCATCCCCTCGCATGGCGATCGTCTGGCCTGCGGCATATGTCTTATAAAACTTGATCTGGTTCAGCTGTTCCAGTTCGTCATCATCGCAACGCGCGCACACGGCGCGGTGACGGATCGGGCAGCTTGCACAGCTTTCCATGATGGGCAGCACTTTGTTCACCACACCCTCCGTTGATCTGTGTCAATGCGTGGTGCCGACAGATCACTCAGCTTAAGAGCATGAAACACGTATCAGACCTCCGCCGTCATGGGCTTTTTGACGCCAAGGTGCCACGCTTTACCAGCTACCCGCCCGCGAATTGGTTCAGCGATGCTGTCGGTGAGGAATGCGTGCGCACTTGGCAATCCACTGCTCCCGAGGATGCAGAGATTTCCCTTTATGTCCACATTCCCTTTTGCCGCAGACTTTGCTGGTTCTGCGCTTGTCGAACCCAAGGCACGAGAAACGATGCCCCGTTGGCACCGTATGTTGAGCGGATTTTAGCCGAGGCACAGTCGGCCCGTGACAGCTTCGCCAACAGGGTACGTCCAAGGCGCCTGCATCTGGGCGGCGGGACACCAACGATTCTGTCGTCTTCCCTGCTGGATCACCTGTTAACCGGTCTGAACGACATCTGGGAACTTGACCAACTTGAGGAATTTTCCGTCGAGGTGGACCCCACGGATGTTGGCCCAAAGCGGCTGGCGATGCTGAAAAAGCACGGCATGTCACGGGTCAGTCTGGGTATTCAGGATTTTGACCCTCAAGTGCAAAAAGCAATTGGTCGACATCAATCCCGCGACCTCACAGCCGACGTCGTTGAGCAACTCCGTGGTTTGGACATCAACGCACTGAATTTCGATCTGCTCTATGGTTTGCCCTTCCAGACAGAGAAGACGCTGTCGGCAACCCTCGAAGCAGCGCTGGAGATGGATCCCGGGCGGATTGCGCTTTTTGGATATGCCCACGTGCCTTGGATGTCCAAACGCCAATCATTGATACCCAGTGATGCACTGCCCAAACCTGAACAACGCCTTGCCCTGTTTGACCTGGCCCGCAGGACCCTTCTGGGCCAAGGCTATGTTCAGATCGGCATCGACCACTTCGCACGGCCTGACGATGCGTTGGCGCAAGCCTATTTCGACAAACGCCTGACACGTTCGTTCCAGGGATACACCGACGACAGGGCGCCCTACCTGATCGGGTTGGGCGCTTCGGCCATTTCAACCTATCCGCAGGGATTTGCGCAGAACATTCCAGTCACCGGCAAATACGCCGCGCAGGTCGAAGCGGGGCAATCCGCTTTGTGGCGTGGTTATGAATTGAGCGACACGGACCATCTGAAAGCCGATCTGGTCGAACAGCTGATGTGCTACCATACCGCAACACTGTCCGACGCGCAGTTGGCAGAGCAAATCATCCTGACCGCCATTCTGCACATTGTCGAACGCTTTGGCGACGCCGTGACCTGGAACGGCAGGACGCTCAGCATTGCGCGGTGGGCTCACCCACTGGTTCGGATGATCGCTGGCACTTTGACCACCGATCAGAACGAAAAATCCGATGATCGCACTTACAGCGCTGCAATCTGACGTTTAGTCGAATGTCAGGGCTTGCGGCACGCCTCCTTCATAGGAGGCTTGCGCCGCGTCGGCCATCACTTGTGCCTTGTATCCATCAACGCCACTTGGATTTGGCGAAGTACCAGCTGTAACGACCTCGACGAAATGCTGCATCTCTGCGGTATATGCGGCTGCGTACCGTTCAAGGAAGAACGGCTCGGTCGGGGCACGGGTGAAGCCCTGCGCGTCGGACACTTCAACGGTCGAGGTCAGAACGTTATCCGCCCGAAGCATCCCTCTTTCTCCATGCACTTCGATCCGCTGGTCATAGCCATAGGTCGCGCGACGGGAATTCGATATCTGGCAGAGCTTGCCCGATGCTGTGCGCAAGCTGACCATCGCAGTGTCCACATCCCCAGCCTGCCCAATTTCTGGGTCCACAAGGCACGAACCATGGGCAAAAATCTCCACCGGGTCTTCACCCAACATGAAGCGCGCCATATCAAGATCGTGGATCATCATATCGCGGAAGAGACCACCGGATGTCTTGATGTATCCGATGGGCGGCGGCGACGGGTCGCGCGACAGGATCGTCACCATCTCAACTTTCCCGATGCGGCCCTCATCGATTTGCCCTTTGAGGGTCCGGAAATTCGGGTCGAAACGGCGGTTGAAAGCGATGAAGAAAGGCACGCCGTGCTGCTCGACCACAGCAAGACAATCTCGAATGCGCCCCGCGTTCAGGTCGATGGGCTTTTCGCAGAAGATCGCCTTGCCCGCCCGCGCAGCCCCATGGATCAAGTCGTAATGCGTGGTCGTCGGTGTCCCGATCACCACCGCGTCGATGTCCGACGCCGCGAGAATGTCTTCGACCCCCATGACCTGAGCGCCGGTTCGCGCAGCAAGCGCATTGGCAGCTTCTGGCATGGCGTCGGCGACAGCGGCGACTTGGGCACCTTCCAGCCCCATCAGGCTGCGCGCATGGACCTGCCCAATACGGCCACAGCCCAAAAGTGCGATGTTAATCATGGGCTTAGCCTCTCATTGTCTGCAAGACGGTGCGCGTCGCTGCGACCACCGGATCATGCGTATCTTTCAAGATTTGCACACGATCGAACCGGTCGGGGTCTCTGTTCACGGCATCGCGGAGCGCGTTGCCAAAAGCTTGGCGCAGCTCAGTCCCGATATTGAACTTACAAATATTCGTTTGGGTCGCCAGCTTGCGGCGCTGTGCGGCGGGCACGCCAGACCCACCGTGAATAACCAAAGGCACATCGGTGACCGCCTGGATGGCCGCGATACGGTCCTCGTCCAAGCCGCCTGATTGATCGGTTTGCAAGTGCACGTTGCCAACCGAAATCGCCATGGCATCCACGCCCGTCTCGCGGGAGAATAACGCAGCCTCGTCCGGATCCGTGCCCGCCGAAGCCTCACCGTTGTCATAGCCGACGAACCCGATCTCACCTTCGCAGGAAATACCCGCCTTGTGTGCCATCTCGGCAATAGCCGCCGTCTCGGCAATGTTCTCGGCCAGCGGCTTGCGCGAGCCATCAAACATGAGCGACGTGAAGCCGCTATCGAGCGCCTCTTTGCACTCGTCGAAGGTGTACCCATGGTCAAGATGCGCCACGACTGGCACGCTTGCACCTTCGGCCAGATGCCGGAACATCTTGCCAAGCACCCGCAGTGGCGTGTGTTCCCGGCAGGACGGTCCGGCTTGCAGGATAACAGGGCATGCCTCCGCCTCCGCCGCCGCGACGTAGGCCCGCATGTCTTCCCAGCCCAGCGTGACCAGACCAGCCACAGCGTGGCCTTGGGCCTTGGCCGGGCCCAGCACCTCTGCCAGTGTTGCAAGGGTCATTTGAACTTCGCGATCATGTCCTTGATGCCTGGGATCGTCTCAATCTGGTAGGCATGGGTGGGTTGGAAATACTGCACCAGGCTGCGCTGGCTCAGACCACCGAGGATGGTAAAGTAATACATCTCGTAGCCCGGCAGCACCGCGCAGGGGTGGTATCCGTTGTCGAGGCAGATCGTGGAGCCATCCACGATGTGATAGGCGTCGCCCGCCGTATTGTCGTTCCGTTGCAGCATCTGCACGCCCGAGCCGTGGTTGGGACGGAAGCGGAAGTTGTAGGTCTCGTCGTGGCGCGTCTCAATGATCTCACCGCCTTCGGACCGGTCGGTGTCGTGCTTGTGGCTGGGGAAGCCGGACCAACCACCCTGCCCGACCGTGAACAGTTCGGACACCAGCAGGCGGCCGACCTTGTCATGGTATTTGGTGCCCAGGATATGCTTGATCTTGCGGTGCGTTTTGGTGTCGTCAGAGCCGTATTGCACCAGATCCAGTTCGTCATTGCGTACGGCAAAGGCGTCGAGCACCTTGTCGTATTTGGCACCCGCCACGAAAACCTCAGCCTCGTCCGAAGTGCACACCATCTCGGCCTTGGCCGCTGTGGGCACGTAGACGCCTTCGGGTTCGCCATCCCACACATCTACGCCGCGCCCGCCCAAGGCATCCGCCTTGAACCCTTCGACATTCACATCGACGGTGCCGGTCGCGGGCACGATGCATGTCTCGTAGCCGGGTACGGCATATTCAAATGCCTCGCCCTTTTTCAGCTTCACGATATTGAAGTAGTTGAGAGGGACAGTGGCATCGTCGGCATCCACGATCGGTTTGTTCTGGTTGTCGTAAGGCGCGATATGCATCGGCGTGCCTCCTTTTACGTTGGTGTCGGACCGGGATGGTTGGTCAGGAAATCATCAAGCAGGTCGGGGGTGGGCATCGCGGGCGCGCAACCCGGTTGCGAGACGGTGATTGAGGCGCAAGCCGACCCACGAAGGATTGCAGTTCTCAGATCGCGCCCATCGGCCATTCCGGTCATGAGACCCGCCATGAACGCGTCTCCTGCACCGTTTGGTTTGACCGCCGTAACCGGGTAGATGCCAGTGGCAATCTCTTCACCGCCCGCATAGGTGACAGCCCCGTTCTCACCCATCTTGTAGATCACGATTTCAGCAGTCGTCTCTGACAAGGCTCTGGCCTTGGCCAGTCCCTTGTCCATGCCGCCCGCCATGAATCCAAACTCTTCGTCATTGCCCACAATCATGTCCGAGGCTTCGGCTGCGCGGCTGAGAACATCGGCCGCAACCTCTGCTGAGGGCCAAGAGTACGGGCGGTAGTCAACGTCGAAGATGATCGGCAAGCCTGCCGTCTTGGCCAGGTCAAAGGCGCGGAAGGTGGCGGTCCGCGACGGCTCAGCCGCAAACACAGTCCCCGCAGTGATCAGTGCGCCAAACTTGGAGTAGTCCACTGCTTCGACATCTTGCATGGTCATCTGAAAATCAGCCGCGCCGTTGCGGTAGATGACGTTCCGGTGCCCCTCCAGCACGCTTTCATAGAAAGCCAGCGAGTTGCGGAACTCTCCACCCACACGCTGCACATGATCCGTGTTCACGCCGTAGTGCTGCAAGCGGTTCACACAGTAGCTGCCCACCGAGTCGTCTGACACCGATGTCACCAGAGCCGCCTTGCCTCCCAGCTTGCAGATGCCCGCGCCGATATTCGCCGCCGACCCCCCAAGATCCACGGTCAGGCGTTCCGCATCCTCGGCGCGCACACCAACATCTGTGAAGAAATCGATCCCTGCCCGGCCCACGATGACAAAGTCATTGGCCTTTATGCCCTCCAGAAGCCCGCTCACTTGATCCCCTCAGCATTCACAGCATCAGCATCATCCAGAATTTCCGGGTATTTGTAATTGAAACCCAGAAGCTGCCGCATCTCGGGGCTGGCTGCATCAAGGAAGGATTGTGGCAGAGCCCCCGGCATATCCTCCAGCGGTTTGACAAATTTCGGGATGTAATTGATCAGCAATGCGTTGCGGTCGTGATCGGCGTTGTTTGGCATGGCACAATGCCACGCCGCGCCAAAAAAGATCACTGTGTCCCCGGGCTCGCCCGTCATGCGAGCGCAGTTGTCGTAGAAATGGTCGCGATCCTCTGCCGTGGGATAGCGCATGTCCTTTTGCGACCCGGGCAGATAGGCGGTCGCGCCGCTTTCCTCGGTGAAGGGATCAAGCGCGATGGTCACCTGTGCGTTCATGGGAAAACTGGCGTTCAGGCCCATCGGATGCGTGTCGGGTTGGTGAAAATCCCAATAGGGAAAGTCAATATGGGGCTCTTGCCCCGGCCCACCCGGTAACAGGCGGTTCGCCGCAATCGACCCCATGATGAACTCTGACCCCAACCAGCGACGCAGCACCGCCATAATGACAGGGTGCGTGGCCATGTCCGAGAATACATCGCCCTTGGCCAGCAGGTTCCAGACACGGCGCTGCAGGTTGGCGCGGCCCTCCTCAATCGCCGCGCCTTGGAAGTGAGTGACCTTCTCACCCTCTCCGTTCGAATGCGCCATGATGCGCGCCCGCGCATCGGCGATCTGCTCAGGCAAGAACAGACCTTTGATGCGCACCGCGCCGGAACCATTCAGCAACTCTTCGCAAATCGCAACGGGATCAGCCGTTTCAGCCGTGAAGCTTTGCATCACACGCCCTTCCGCTGTTTCGGACGTGACGATTCCCAATCTTCATGGGCAGCAGCAACCTTTTCATTGTCTGTCACATGTGGCGTGCCCACTTCCCACCAGGCATGGCCCTCGGTAGTCCACCCCTCATAGGCGTCGACCTTCATGCAAATGACATAGGTCGTCTCGCTGGCCTTCGCCCGCTTGAACGCCTCGCCCAGTTCAGCAGGATTTTCAACTGTCTCGGCCGATGCTCCCATGCTGGCAGCATGTGCTTCAAAGTCCACGGCAAAGGCTTGCGGGATCGTCGGCGCATCACTCAGCAGGTTGTTGAAGCTCTCGTTGCCGGTGTTGTTCTGCAGCTTGTTGATGACCGCAAAGCCACCATTGTCGAGGACAAGCACAATCATCTTCTTCCGCGACAGAACCGACGAATAGATGTCCGAGTTCATCAGCAGGTATGACCCATCCCCAACAAAGGTGATCACATCCTGATCTGGCTCTCTCTCGGCCTGCGCAATCCGCGCGCCCCATGCCCCCGCAATCTCATAGCCCATACAGGAAAAGCCGAACTCCACATCCACGGTCCCGATGTCCAGGGTGCGCCAGTTGGCGGTCACTTCAGCAGGAAGCCCACCGGCTGCTGCGACCACCCGGTCGCGCCGATCACAGCTGGCATTCACGACGCCAATCGCCTGCGCGTAGGAATTGGGACGGTTCCCATGAGCTACGTTGTCCGCGACATAGGCGACCCATTTGCTACGCTCACCCTTGGCAAAGTCGACCCAACCGGATGGCGTCGTGTAACCCGTCATCGCCGCTCCCAGTGTATCAAGCCCCAGCTTGGCATCTCCTACGACGGGCAACGACCGATGTTTGCCCGCGTCATGCCGGCCGGCATTCAGACCGATGATTTGGGCATCAGGTGCAAAGGCGGTCCAGGATCCGGTTGTGAAGTCCTGCAACCGGCAGCCGACCGAGAGGATCACATCTGCTTTTTCGGCCACTGCATTGGCGCTGTCCGATCCCGTCACGCCAATGGGCCCGCAATTCAATGGATGCGTGTCGATCATGTTGGCACGGCCCGCGATGGTTTCGACCACAGGGATGTTGTGTGCCTCCGCAAAGGATGTAAGTTCTTCCACTGCCCGCGAATACTGCACGCCGCCGCCCGCGATGATCACGGGCCGCTTGGCTGCTTTCAGTGCCGCGGCGGCATCCGCCACCTCTGCGGCATCCGGGAACTGGCGCCGAATGCGGTGCACCTTTTCCTCGAACATCACGGTTGGGTAGTCATAGGCCCAGCCCTGCACATCCTGCGGCAACCCGAGGAAGGCTGGCCCACAATCGGCAGGGTCCAGCATCGTCGCAATCGCATTGGGCAGTGACTGGATGATCTGTGCGGGATGCGTGATGCGATCCCAGTATCGTGTGACAGCCTTGAACGCGTCATTCACCCCAAAGGTAGGATCGCCAAAATGCTCAAGCTGCTGCAGAACCGGATCCGGCAAGCGGGTGATAAACGTATCTCCGCAGAGCATCAGCATCGGAAGCCGGTTGGCATGAGCCAGGGCCGAGGCCGTAAGCAGGTTCGCCGTGCCAGGTCCGGCAGAGGCGGTGCAGAACATAAACCGCTGGCGCAACCACGTCTTGGCATAGCCTGCCGCCGCGAATCCCATGCTCTGCTCGTTCTGCCCGCGATACAGTGGCAGCACGTCCTTGTGGTCATAGAGCGCCTCGCCAAGGCACGTCACGTTGCCATGGCCAAAGATGCCAAAGCCACCACCACAAAGGCGCCATTCTTGCCCGTCGATCTCGATGTACTGTGCCGCAAGATAGCGGATGATCGCCTGCGCTGTCGTTAGACGCACCGTGTCGCTGCCCGCCATTCTATCCTCCCATGGCTGCGCGATTTCATTTATCGACGATTCTGTATTGACCCGTCTGTCGCAATGACGATACCGGTATTGCAACCGGTTGCAAACACTTTTTGGAGGGGCCCGGATGGCGGAGATCGGGATTGGCATTGTCGGCGGAGGCTATATGGGCAAAGCCCACGCGGTGGCGTTTGGCGCTGTAGCCGCAGTGTTCGACACCGCCTTGCGTCCAAGACTGGAAATGGTGTGCGCCACATCGCAAACGTCCGCTGAGAAGTACCGCGCGACCTATGGCTTCGCGCGCGCGACGGATGATTGGCGCGTGTTGGTCGATGATCCGAAAGTCGATGCCATCGTTATCGCTTCGCCTCAAGACACGCACCGCGACATTGCACTCGCAGCCTTTGCAGCGGGCAAGCCTGTTCTGTGCGAAAAACCGTTAGCTGAGACACCGGATCATGCACGCGAGATGGTCGCTGCCGCCAGGGCGGCGGGCGTCGCCAACATGGTGGGTTTCAACTACGCCAAGACACCGGCGACACAATATGCTCGTAAACTGGTGGCCGAGGGACGCATCGGGCAGGTCACGTCCTTCAGGGGCGAGATGACCGAAGATTTCTTTGCCGACCCAAACGACCCCGGCACGTGGCGGGCGCAGGGTGACGCCAATGGCTGCATGGGCGATCTGGCCCCCCACCCCATCAACTGCGCGCAGGCGCTCATGGGCCCGATTGAGGCGCTCTTTGCGCGGGTCGAAACTGTGCATCCCGAGCGGGGTGGCGTGCAGGTCACCAATGACGATCAGGCCTACCTGACCCTGCGCTTTGCCTCCGGCATCAACGGCAGCCTCTTCATCAGCCGCGTAGCAACTGGGCGCAAGATGGGCTACGCCTATGACATCTACGGCACGGGCGGTGCCATTCGCTTCGATGGCGAGGACCAGAACTCGCTCTGGCTCTACACCGCGGACGGGCCAGAGGCCGAGCGCGGATTTCGCAAGATCCTGACCGGCCCCGCGCATCCCGACTACCTGCCCTTCTGTCAGGGCCCCGGTCACGGCACCGGCTATCAGGACCAGATCATCATCGAAGCCAAGGACTTTCTGACGGCCATCCATACGGGCGATCCCGTCTGGCCCACATTCGAAGAAGGTCTGCGGGTCAATCAAGTTGTGGCTGCGGCCCTTGCGTCCTCTCGGAAAGAGGCCTGGGTCAACGTGGCGGATTTCTGAACAAAGGCAAACACCATGATCAAGATCGGCAATGCCCCCTGTTCCTGGGGCGTGGAATTTGCGGACGACCCGCGCAACCCCGCATGGCGCAAGGTACTGCAAGAGAACGCGGATGCAGGCTATACCGGGATCGAATTGGGGCCTGTTGGCTTCATGCCAGAAGACCCTGCCACCTTGGGCGACGCGCTTGAGGAGTTCGGGCAGGAATTGGTGGGCGGTGTTGTCTTCCGTCCCTTCCATGATCCGGATGCGTGGGATGACGTCATGGACGGCGCGGTGCGCACCTGCAAAGCGCTCAAGGCCCATGGCGCGCAGCATCTGGTGTTGATCGACAGCATCTCAGACCGCCGTGCCCCCACCGCGGGGCGCGCGGATGAGGCCGAGCAGATGGACAAGGCGGAGTGGACCGCCTTCCGTGACCGCATCGCGACAGTCGCCAAGATGGGGGCAGAGGAATACGGGCTGACGGTCGGCATGCACGCCCATGCAGCTGGGTTCATTGACTTTGAACCTGAGTTGGAGCGCCTGCTAGACGAGGTTGATGAGAGCATCCTGAAAATCTGCTTTGACACCGGGCACCACTCCTATGCGGGCTTTGACCCGGTGGCCTTCATGAAACGTCATATCGACCGCATCAGCTACATGCATTTCAAGGACATCGACCCGAAGGTGAAGGCCGACGTCATCACCAAACGCACCGGCTTTTACGACGCCTGCGGTCAGGGCATTTTCTGCAATTTAGGCGACGGGGATGTGGACTTCCCTGCGGCTAGGCAAGTGCTTTTGGACAACGGGTTCGACGGCTGGTGCACGGTTGAACAGGATTGCGACCCGGCGGGCGACACGTCACCAATCGACGACGCGAAACTGAACCGCGCCTATCTGCAATCCATCGGATTTGAAGGAGCCTGAGCCATGGCAAAGCTGCAATGGGGCATGATCGGCGGCGGTGAAGGCAGCCAGATCGGACCGGCTCACCGGCTCGGAGCCGGGCTGGACGGGCTTTTCGACTTCACCGCGGGCGCGCTCGATCACCGGCCTGAAGAAGGACGTGATTACGGCAAGCGTCTAGGCTTGGGCGACCGCGCCTACGGCTCGTGGCAAGAGATGTTGGAAGGCGAGCAAAAGCGCGACGACCGCATCGACCTTGTCACCGTCGCCACGCCCAACGCCACCCACTACGAGATCACCAAAGCCTTCCTCGAAGGCGGTTTCCACGTGCTCTGCGAAAAGCCGATGACCATGACCGTCGAGGAAGGGCAAGAGATCGTCGAAATCGCCCAGAAAACCGGCAACATCTGCGCCGTGAACTACGGCTACACCGGCTACTCCCTTGTCCGGCACATGCGGGCCATGATCGCACGCGGCGACATCGGCAAGGTGCGGCTGGTGGTTGCTGAATTCGCTCATGGTCACCATGCTGACGCGACGGACGCGGACAACCCCCGCGTCCGATGGCGCTATGACCCGGCACAGGCGGGGGTGTCCGCGCAGTTTGCCGATTGCGGCATCCATGCGCTGCACATGGCCTCCTTCGTCACAGGGCAAGACGTCGAGAAACTGAGCGCCGATACGGTGTCCTGCATCGACGTGCGCACGCTGGAAGATGACGCCATGGTCAACTTCCGCATGGACGGCGGGGCCGTTGGACGACTTTGGACCTCCTCCGTGGCCATCGGGCGCCAGCATGGGTTAGGCATTCAAGTCTTTGGGGAAACAGGCGGTCTGAGGTGGAGCCAGGAGCAACCAAACCAGCTTTACTATATGCCGCTGAATGAACGCCTGCGGGTGATCGAACGGGGCGAGGCGAACCTGTCACCAGAGGCAGATCGCACAACCCGTGTCACCATCGGCCATGCCGAGGGAATGCCGCTTGCGTTTGCCAATATCTATACCGATCTGGCCGAAGCAATCTGCGCACGCAAAGAGGGTCGGTTGATGGACCCGGCAGCGAACCTTTACCCGCGCGCTGAGGACGGGCTGCGGTCAATGGCTGCCGTGTTCGCGGTGGCTGAAAGTGGCAAGCAGGACGGCGCGTGGCTGGATGCGCGGCCACCGATGTTTCGATAGGCTGAACAGTCGGCATGCGGTTACCCCTGGGGTGACCGCAACACATTGCCTACCAAAGTGAATCTGTCTCCACCTCACAGTGGACACCGTGCCGGACCCAGTGCAGGCGATGCTTGGGCGCATGGAGAGATGCCTTAGCGGCGTAGCTTGTCTTTTGCCCGGTGATAAAGGTTCCGGTTGGCATCAACGAACTGTCTGATGAAGGGCGCAAACAAACGTCTTTCACGCCCCTTGAGATAAAAATACCCACTGACGGCGCCGATGATCGCCCCGATGCCATTTACAATAAGATCGCCCATCGTGTCGTCGAGGCCACTTTTCTGCATGTTGAGACCAAAGATCGAGTCCATCGCATACTCGAAAATCTCCCACAGACTGCCGACCGTCACGGCAAGGCAGAAGGACAGAAACGCGATGGCGACCGGCGGCGCAGCATAGCGATCACCTTCGAACAACATGAAAATGAACAAGAAACCAATCAAACCGAACCCGATGGCCGAGGACCCATGCAGAGCTAGGTCCCACCACCAGACACGCTCATAGAAGCCAAACGCCTCACCCATGAAAATGGAACCACTGATGAAGAGTGTCGTGGCAATCAGAAAGGGAAAAGGCACGGTAATGGAGTATCGGGAAGCCAGAAAAAGTGGTGCCATACAGAGCCCAAGCGTCAACAGAGCGACAAATGCCAGTTCCCAAAAGCCGACGACAAGAGCAACAAGGGACGCCGCAAGCAGGACACCCCATAGGATCAACAAGATAGGGTTTTGGTTTCTGAGCCGGTCCATGGGCCTATTCTTTTTCAAATATCACTACATACGTAAGCACCATGGCCGAGCTTAGCATCCCCCCGACACTGCGTTTTGCCAGTTATAATATTCGCAAGGCGCGCGGACTGGATGGCCAACGAAATCCGGGCCGCATCCTAGACGTTCTGAACGAGCTGGGCGCTGACGTCATAGCATTGCAGGAAGCTGACAGAAGGCTGGGCGATAGACCCGCAGCGTTGCCGTTCCGCATGATCGAGACAGACACCGACTTTGAGGTTCTGCCAACTGCGCAAAACGACGTCAGCCTAGGCTGGCACGGGAATGCCATTCTCTTACGCAAGGGGATTGAGGCGGCTGGTGTAAAACGGATCGACCTGCCCGGGCTCGAGCCGCGTGGTGCGGTCTATTTTGAAGTTGATCTCGGCCCCTTGTCGGTTGCCGTCATGGGTGCCCATCTTGGCCTCATGCGTCGGCACCGGCGGCTTCAACTCGAGAGATTGGCCACGCAAGTTCAGGACGTCGATGACGCGATTATCCTGGGCGATTTCAACGAATGGTCCGCCCGGAGGGGGCTAGAACCGTTGACGCCGAAATTTACCGTTCTAAGCCCCGGCCAGTCTTTTCACGCAGCACGTCCGGTCGCTGCGTTGGATCGCATCGCGCATTCCAGCGCCATCAAGGTAGCCGACGCGGGTGTCGACCAAGGGAAACTGGCAAAGCTCGCGTCGGATCACCTGCCCATCTGGGCAGATCTAATGCTGCCAAGGCCGTCGTTGTCCGCGAAGGCCTGACCGGGTAAGCCGCTTTGTACCCGACGCAATCGGCCAGACAGCCACTTCATCGGGTCGTTCGCTCAGTCAGGTCAAAACCGGGCGCAAGGTGCCACGCTCAACCACATGGCAATCGAAGGTCAGGGATTGTGCCACGGTTTCCGCGCCATCCAGCATCGCTTCGACCAGATCGACAGAAGTGCGAACGATGTCGTCAATCGGGTTGTGA
This sequence comes from uncultured Tateyamaria sp., assembly GCF_947496075.1. Classification (GTDB taxonomy): domain Bacteria; phylum Pseudomonadota; class Alphaproteobacteria; order Rhodobacterales; family Rhodobacteraceae; genus Tateyamaria. The sequence goes on along the minus strand of NZ_CANMBJ010000002.1, from coordinate 152,342 downwards.
ATCGTCGTGAGGTCAATCAACTCCCACGCAGCCATTTCCATGTTGTTGAGGCCAAGGATACCGACGTCATCCGGAACAGACAGCCCAGCATCTTTGATCGCCGACAATGCGCCGATGGACAGCACATCGTCGCCACAGAAGTATGCCTCGGCTGGCCCCATGGAGAGAAGGCGCGCCATCTCATCCCTGCCCGCACTAAACGAGTAGGCAGCAGCATAGCTGACCGAAAGCGACATCTCGGGGTGGCGCCCCAGCTCCTCAACGAAACCGGTGTGGCGGTCGCGGGTTGAGGTGGCACTGAGGGGTCCGGCCAAGAACCCGACCCGCCTGTAACCGCGCCTGATCAACTCTCGCGCAGCGATCCGACCAGCCTCAATATTGTCGATGCCAAGTACGTTTATCTTCGGCGCGTCCGTGAGGCGGCCAAAGGAATGAACCACACGCATGCCCGCTTCGTGAAAGCTTTCAGCAAAGCTGACGGGCAGCGTAGAGGACGCCACGATCACCGCGTCCACAGAGTATTGCTGAAGAAGGCGGACAGAGTTCGACGGGTCGGTTTCGTCCGAAAGATTGACCAACAAAGGTCGCAGGCCGCGCTTCTGCAATTCGCGCGTAACGAGATCGAACACTTCCAAGAAGATCGGGTTGTGGAAGTTGTTGGAGATCACGCCGACCAGCTTGGTCCGGCCCGTTGTGAGGGATGAGGCCAGAGCATTGGGACTATAGCCCAACTCAGCCGCGGCCTTTTCAACCTTTTCCCGCGTTTTGCCACTGATCGACGCGCCAGGTGTGAAACAGCGGGACACAGCAGAGCGAGACACACCTGCCCGTTGGGCCACATCCTTAAGCGTCACAGCCATAGATCAGACCCTCGCACCGACTTGGTCGCCGTCCGGGCCGCACCCAAGGTCGCACACCTCTTCAGGCCGCGTCCTCGTACCCTTCCTGCGTCTTGGCGCCGGTGATGTAGGCGACCACGTCTTGGCCATCAGTGTCTTCCTTGCGTAGGTTCGCGCAAATGCGTCCGCGCCGGAAAACCACGATCCGGTCCACCAAGTCAAACACCTGCCGCATGTTGTGACTGACCAGGATCAGCGGTTCGCCCGCTTCTTTCAGCGTTCGGATGATGTTTTCAACCTGCGCCGTTTCCTGCACGCCCAGCGCCGCAGTTGGTTCATCCATGATGGTGAGCCGCGAGTGGAAGGTGGCCGTCCGCGCAATCGCTACGCATTGCCGCTGTCCACCAGACATGTTGCGGATGGTGTTGCGGATATTGGGAATTTTCACAGCCGTCTTTTCGAGCCCGTCCATCGTGGCTTGCCGCATCGCCTTGTAGTCGAGCAGGCGAAAAGGTCCGAGCCAATCCAGTTTGGTCTTTTCGCGACCTAGGAACAGATTGTCGGGTACGTCCAGGTCGTCCGCCAGGGCAAGCGTTTGGAACACTGTTTCAATGCCTGCCTTACGGGCATCAAGTGGGCCGTCGAATTCTACCGGTTCGCCGTAGAACAGAATATCACCCCGCGTGCGTTGTTCTACCCCGGTGATCTGGCGGACAAAGGTAGACTTGCCCGCTCCGTTGTCGCCCATGATCGCCACGTGCTCCCCCTTTTTCAGGGTGAAGTTCGCGTCGTTGAGTGCGTGCACCCCACCATAGTGTTTGGTAAGACTCCGCGTTTCGAGAACTATGTCGTCGTTCATGGTGCTTCCCCTCAACTTCGCGATGCCGCGCGTTCCTGCCGGACCTTGTCCAGCACGACCGCGCCAATGATGATCCCACCCATTGCCATTAACTGGTAGAAGGCGTCGAGCTTGATGTAAGTGAACCCTGACTGGATGACCCCGAACACCATGGCGCCCAGCACGGTGCCGATGATGGACCCACGCCCGCCCGTCAGGCTAACGCCGCCGATCACAGCCATGGCAATGGCGTAGAGTTCGTAGAAAATGCCCATGCCAGACTGCGCCGTCAGGTTCTTTGAACTCAGCACGATGGCAGCAAAGGCCGCAAGCATCGAAGCGATCATATAGACCATCACCTTGTGCCGTTTGACGTTGATGCCCGACATCCGAGCGGCATCCTCATTCGAGCCTATGGCGTAGGTGTGTTTGCCGTAGACGGTGTATTTCAGGATGAAATGGAACAGTATGGCCAATGCAATAAACAGATACACCGGCATCATACCCTTGCCGATCAGTGCGTAGCTCTCGGTGGGGAAAGACACCGGCTGCCCGCGTGTCCAAGCCTGTGCGATGCCACGGCAGATTAGGAACATACCCAGTGTCGCGATAAAGGGCGGGATGCGGGTGTACGCGATCAGACTGCCGTTTATGGCCCCGATAAAGGCCCCGAAACTGAGCCCGACAATCAATGGGATGATAAGCGGCAAGTCAAAGGCCCAGTCGCCAAACACCGCCTTGGGATTTGGACCGCCATTGACCAACTCTGTCTGTGCAAAGGACATCACGATCATAGCCGTTGCCCCGACAAGGGGGCCGGAGCTGAGGTCGATGCCGCCTGAGATGATCACTTGCGTCACCCCCAACGCGATGATCCCGATGATCGCAACTTGAAGAATGATGATGCGCAGCCGCGCTTCGTTGAAAATACTGTCGAAGCGGTCGCGTGTATCGAACAGAAAGCTTTGCCCGTTCATGTAGGGCAGCAACTGGCCCGCCGCCTCGAACGCGAAGATGATCAGGATCAGCGCAAAAAAGATATTGAGTTCGTTCGGCCAGGCGCGCTTTCTGGCGTCAAATGTCAGCCCGCCGGTGCCCTGCGTTGCGTCGGCCATGGATGCCTCCAGTTTGAGCGGTCCATCGGGCCGCTTCTTTTGTCAGGGTAAGTCTGTCAGGCGGCACATGAGTACCGCCTGACCTGTTCACTAGCTTAGTTCAGGAAATCGGACACGTTGTCAGGTGTGACCAGCTTGAAGGGGATGAAGACTGTTTTATCAACATCGTCTCCGGCCGCCAGTTTGATGGCCGTATCGATCGAGCCTGCGCCTTGACCAGCAAGATCTTGGAACACCGTTACGTCCATATCACCCGCCTGCATCGAAACCAGGGCGTCTGGGGTGGCGTCCACCCCGCCCACTTCAACGTCGTCCATCGAGATGCCCGAGGCTTTCATCGCCTGGATCGCGCCGATTGCCATTTCGTCGTTGTTGGCGAAAACAGCGTCAAACGGCTCGCCCGAAGAAATCCAGTTGGTCATCAAGTCTTGCGCCTGATCGCGCGACCAGTTTGCGGTTTGCTTGTCGATAAGGGTGATGAAGTTGCACATGTCCATACCCAGAACGTCCTCTACGTCCTTGGAACGCTGAACGGCGGCCTGGTTCGAAAGCTGGCCCATCAGCATGTATGCTGTTGCACCACCTGACTTACCTGCTGCGCGCAGGTTCTTGCAGATTTCAAAGGCCTTCAGCGTACCGGATTCGATCTCGTTCGACGCCACAAAAGCCTGGCCTTCGGGCAACGTGTCCATGTTAACGGGCTGACGGTTCACATAGACCATCGGCACACCTGCGGCTGCAGCGGCTTGGCTCATCGCCTCGGTCGCGTTGGTGTCGACCGCATTCACGATGATCGCATCCACGCCTGACGCAATGAAGTTGTTGATCTGATCAAGTTGGCGCGCAACGTCGTCCTGCGCGTCTTCCATGATCAGTTCAACACCGTCCAGCGTTTCAATATGATCGGTCATACCATTGCGCATAATCGTCAGGCCGTTATCGTCAAAACGGGCCACCGACACGCCAATGGTTTCGGCCATCGCCGTGCCACCCATCAGCATCGCCAGCGCGCCTACTGTCACAAATTTCTTCATGGTTTCCTCCCAAGTTGCGTGTCCGGATCACGCCATTTTTGCCGGACCGCCGACCGAAAACCGTCTCTCCTCGGACTGAGTCCCCGGCTGGCAACGACCGCGATGATAGGCGAGTCGCTGCATTTTGCAACCGGTTGCATTCAAAATTTGGATGAAGGGCAATCCCCGCAAATACGAGGCTAACCGCAACTGGTGGCAAGGATGCGGCTGATTTCTTTCAATGAACGCCCCGATTGGTCCACCCAGGCGTTCATTGCTTCCTGAACCGCCTTCATCGCCGATTTTGAGGTCGGCGGCTTGTCAATCACGCCTTCAGCGATCAAGCGCGCAGTGACATCGCGCGACAGAATGTAACCGTCCACGCCCATAAATCGGAGAAAGTATTGCCCTGTTGTTCCGCCCAGCCGCGATCCTTCTTTCTTGAGGAGATCCAAAAGGCCTGCAAAATCGTCTGAAGGCCAGTGGCCGACCATTTTGCCAAAGTTGCCATGGATCGTAGCTTGTTCCTGAATAAAGACAGCGTTCTGCTGTACAGACCGGATTTTTTGCGGGTAACGAATAATGGCTTTGTTTGCACAAAGCTCATCAAACCAATCCTCGCTCATCATGGCGCAGCGTCCCACATCGAAACCATAAAAAGCCTCTTCGAAGCCGGGCCACATACGCTCCACGACCTTCCAGTTGAACCCTGCCTGAAAAATGGAGCGTGTCATTTCGTCAAGCCAACGGTGATCAGGGATCTCCGATAGGACATCCGGTTCAACCGGCGGCTCAAAACCGGCAAACACAATATCTTCACTGCCTTTGCGATCTGCGCTGATGGCAAGAATGTCGTCCAGGGTGCGCATAAACCATCTCCTTTTTCATTGTGCAGCCCAAAGATAAACGCCGGTGCAAATTGCCGGGTAGACGTAATTCCGCTTTGGGGTGGTGCGCAAATGAATGCACTAGGCACACACCGCAGCCAGGCAGTTTGCGCGCGCAAAGTTTTTTTTCTATCGTTCATCTGACGTGAGTCCGACGCATTGTCTGGCAGGGCGTAGGACGGAGTGCGAAATGGGCGAACGCAAGATCAGGAACATGGAAGAGTTCGCCTCGGTCAGCGGCATCTCTCGTCCGACTGTGTCCAAGTACTTCAACGACCCGACCAGCGTTCGCGCATCCACGCGTGCACGGATTGAGGCGGCCATCGAACAATACGACTATCGCCCGAATATCTACGCGATGAATCAGAACCGGCAATTGACCAAGAATATCGGTATTGTTGTGCCATACCTTGCCGACCCGTTCTTTGGCGAGATCGTTCGTGTCATCGAAATGCGGTGTATCGAAGCTGGGTTTTCTCCCTCTCTTTTCAGCTCACACGGTGAGCCGGAGCAAGAAAAGGATATTCTGGATACGCTGCGGTCTCTCAAACCTGCTGGCGTGTTATTGGCGCCTCTCGGGCGACTATCGGACAAATCCGCGATCGAAACTTTTTGCCGCGATGTGCCTACGGTCTTGTTTGACAGCAACATTGATGGGATGGGCGAAGCATTTGTAGGGTCCGACAACTACAGCTTCGTTTCGCAAACCGTGGAATATCTAAGCCGAACAGGCGAACCGCCGTGCTTTTTTGAAATGAAGCACCCGGCCAACCCGAACGCAAACAAACGCCGTCGTGCCTATCTGGATATGATGGAACGACTGCAACTGGAGCCACATGTGATGCAGGTGGATGGCTCCGGCTGGGCGTTTGAAGAGATCGGACGCAAAGGAGCACATGATATTCTCAACAGGCAAGCGCTGCCCACCAACACGGTTCTGTGCAGCAATGATCGTCTGGCCATCGGATTTCTGTCGGCCTGTTTCGAGATCGGTTACAAGGTCGGACGCAGCACCGGTGACGACCTGCGCGTTGCGTCGCACGACGATCATCCGTTCTCACGTTACACCTGCCCGTCCCTTACGACAGCAGCGCATGATTACGGCAGCGTGTCGGGCCATGCGGTAGAGACATTGTTCCGTCTGATCGAATCAGGAGGACGGTTCCAAAGGCGGGAAGAAACGCTGTTCTCGGCGCGCTTGATCATGCGGGACTCTGCCTAAAGCCTTGGTTTCCAGCGCTTTGACTGAAATCTTTACGCGCGTAAAAAATAAATTGACGCGGCGATAAGTCTGCGGATAGCGTTTGCTGTGTAACATCCAATAATAGGGAGGAGTCGGATGTACTTGAAGAACGCACTGCGTGCGGCGACAGCATTGTCGCTTGTCACGGCAACGGGCGCACTGGCAGACGGCCATGCAAAGTCGCTCACCATCGCGATCGTGAACAACGGTCACATGATTAACATGCAGAAAGTTGCGGAAGCCTACACCGAAGAAACGGGCGTCGCACTTGAATGGGTTTCGCTGGAGGAGGGCGTGCTGCGCGAGCAGGTCACATCCGACACAGCAACCGGTGGCGGCCAGTACGACATCATCAACATTGGCATGCAGGAAGCACCAATCTGGGGTCAAGCCGGCTGGATCGAGCCGTTGGACTTCAGCGACGCATACGATGTCGATGACATCTTGCCCGCAATGCGCGAAGGCCTGAGCTACGACGGGCAGCTCTATGCCGCACCGTTCTATGGCGAAAGCTCGATGGTGATGTACCGCAAGGACCTGGCCGATGCGGCTGGCGTCACGATTGCGGACAACGACAGCTGGGAAAACGTGAAAGCTGCTGCTGCTGCGATGCACGACCCCGACAATGGCATCTACGGTGCATGTTTGCGCGGCAAGCCGGGTTGGGGCGATAACGCCGCCTTTATCACGACTGTTGCCAACTCGTTCGGCGCGCGCTGGTTCGACGCAGACTACAAACCGCAGCTCGACTCGCCCGAGTGGAACGCGGCTGTCAGCTTCTATGTTGACCTGCTCAGCAACTACGGCCCTCCCGGTTCGGAAGGCAACTCGTTCAACGAAATCCTCGCCCTCTATAACGAAGATAAGTGTGGCCTGTGGATCGACGCGACAATCGCGGCTTCTTTCCTAGAGAACCCGAATGTCGCTTACGCACAGTCGCCAAATGCCGGTAACCCGGTTGGTGCGAATTGGCTGTGGGCATGGGCGATGGCTGTACCCGCCGGAACTGAAAATGCAGAAGAGGCAAAAGCCTTCATCGAGTGGGCTACTTCCAAAGACTACGTGAAGGCCGTTGGCACCCACCCAGACTTCGGCTGGGACAAGGTTCCGACAGGTCAGCGCGCATCGACCTACGAGATCCCTGAATTCCAGGCCGTGGCGAAGTTTGCAGCAGCCGAGATGGCCGCAATCGACTCCGCCGCCCCCGGTGCAACCGATCTGAAGCCCTACGTTGGCGTCCAGTTCGTTGCGATCCCGGAATTCCCGGAAATCGGTAGCGCCTTTGGCCAAGAAATGTCGGCCGCACTGTCGGGCGCCAAGTCGGTCGAAGACGCATTGGCTGCGGCACAAGAAGTCGCAGACTCGGTCATGCGCGAAGCAGGTTACTACTAGGTCTTCCCAGACTTAGCGGGGGCCCGCCCAACCGGGCCCCCCAGCTAACCCGGCCTATGGTCCATCGGGGTTACTCAAGCCCCACAATCGCCTAGGCTGGCACTCGTAAATTGCAATCAACATCCAACGGAATCGCTGAACACGCGCGATGCTAGGGACTAGGGTTATGTCTGACAGAAAGCTTCCCCGCCTCCTTCAAACACCGGCTGTCGTGCTGTTGTTGATCTGGATGCTGGTTCCCCTGAGCTTAACGCTCTACTTCTCTTTCATCCGCTACGTTCTGAACAACCTGCGTCGGCCGGAGTGGACCACACCAAGCTTCAGCAACTGGCGTGGCTTCGGTAACTACGAATTTGTTCTGAATTCCAAGGACTTCCTGTTTGCAATTCAGAACAGCCTGCTGATCGTCGGAAGTATCTTGTTCCTGACCGTTATCCTGGGCGTGCTCATCGCCGTCATGATCAACCGGGCTTTTCCTGGCCAAGGGATTGTAAGGGTTCTGCTGATCTCGCCCTTCTTCGTAATGCCCGCCGTGAATGCCGTTTTGTGGATCAACATGATCCTTGATCCGGTACTGGGTTTGCAGGGTCTTGCCGTGAACGGCATCAATGACCTGATCGCGTCATTGCAAGGGGCACCGGGTATCGGCTGGTTCTTCTCACTATGGCCTGACGTTGCACCCATCTCTTTCCGGGCCACTCAGACATCGGCCTACGCTGTAATCATTATGGTGACGTGGCAGTGGACACCCTTTGCGGTCCTGATTTTCATGACCTCACTGCAATCCGAAGATCAGCAGCAGAAGGAGGCCGCCGTTCTTGATGGCGCTGGCGCGCTCTCTCAGTTTCGCTTTCTCACCCTGCCCCACCTTGCGCGGCCCATCGCAATCGTGGTGATGATCCAAGCAATTTTTCATCTGTCGCTTTACGCCGAGATCGAGATCGTAAGCCGCGGCAACGGCAACAAGAACCTGCCCTATCTGATTGGCGAGTTCGCCAACAACAACATCGGTGCGGCCAGCGCTACCGGTATCTTTGCCGTCATCCTTGCCAACATTGTTGCCATCTTCCTGCTGCGGATGATCGGCAAGACATTGATGGAGTAAATCCCATGGCCATTGTTGCAACCAGCACCAAATTCAGCATCTATGGACGGCCCGTTCTGGCCTGGATCGTGGGTCTGATCTTCTTCTTCCCGATCTTCTGGCTGGTACTCACAAGCTTCAAGACGGACGCGGACGCGGTGAAGCCCGAGTTCCTGATCTTCTTCACGCCGACGCTCGATAACTATCTAAACATGACAGAGAACTATGACTATTGGCGCTTTGCGACCAACTCGGTCATCACATCGGTCTTTGCTACAGTCTTTGCACTGGCCGTCGGCATTCCCTGTGCCTATGCCATGGCGTTCAATCCATCGCGGGCAACCAAAGACGTCCTGATGTGGATGCTGTCGACCAAGATGCTACCCGCCGCCGCGGTGCTGTATCCAATGACGTTCCTGACCAAGAGCTTGGGCCTGTTTGACACGCATTTCATGGTGATCGTAGTGCTGATGCTGATCAACCTGCCCATCGTGGTCTGGATGCTGTTCACCTACTTCAAGGAGATTCCCAAGGACATCATTGAAGCAGGCCAGATGGATGGTGTGAACACCTGGGGCGAGGTCAAGGAAATCCTGATCCCACTGGCTTGGGGTGGCATCGCCTCAACCGCGCTGCTTTGTTTCATCTTCTGCTGGAACGAAGCGTACTGGACGGTTCGCCTGACGACGACCGAGGCTGCCACCCTGTCCAAACTCATCGAAGGCAACCGCGCACCCGAAGGTCTGTTCTTCGGCCGGTTGTCTGCCGTATCCGCCGCCGCAGTTGGCCCGATCATCGTGCTGGGCTGGTTCTGTCAAAAACAACTGGTCCAAGGGCTCACCTTTGGCGCCGTGAAATAGGAACGCCCGCGCTCAAGTAGCAAAGCGGTAGCGCATGAGAGGAAAACCAATGGGACGTATCGTACTTGAAAACGTGACCAAGAGCTTTGGGGATGCCCAGGTGATCCCCCCCTTGGACCTGGCCATCGAGGATGGCGAGTTCGCGGTATTTGTTGGCCCCTCGGGCTGTGGCAAGTCTACACTCCTGCGCCTGATCGCGGGCTTGGAGGAGACGACATCGGGTAAGATCCAGATTGATGGCGAAGACGCAACGCAGGTGCCGCCATCAAAGCGCGGGCTGGCGATGGTGTTCCAGTCCTACGCCCTGTATCCGCACATGACAGTGCGCAAGAACATCGCCTTTCCCCTGCGGATGGCAAAGATGGACCAGGCCGAAATCGACAAGAAAGTCGAAGGGGCCGCCAAGATCCTGAACCTTGTTGATTATCTCGAGCAGAAGCCGGGGCAACTCTCTGGCGGGCAACGCCAGCGGGTTGCCATCGGCCGTGCCATCGTGCGTGAACCGGCGGCGTTCCTGTTTGATGAACCCCTGTCAAACCTGGATGCGGCGCTGCGCGTCGGTATGCGGTTGGAAATCTCAGAACTGCACAACCGTCTGAACACAACGATGATCTACGTGACCCACGACCAGGTCGAAGCCATGACCATGGCCGACAAGATCGTGGTACTGCGCGCAGGTAACATCGAACAGGTCGGCTCGCCGCTAGATCTCTATCATACTCCGCGCAACGTCTTTGTGGCCGGTTTCATCGGTTCGCCCAAGATGAACATTATCGATGGCCCCGAAGCGGAAAAACTGGGGGCGACCTCGATCGGGTTCCGGCCTGAACACACGGATGTCAGCACCACCGAAGGCAAGTGGAAAGGCCGGGTCGGCGTGGCCGAGCATCTGGGGTCCGACACGTTCATCCACGTGCACGACACCGGGCTCGCTGACATGATCACTGTGCGCATCGCCGGAGACATCGCGGTGACGCATGGCGATGACATCTATCTCACGCCGCAGATGGACAAGCTGCACAAGTTCGGCGCTGATGGATTGCGCATGGCATGACACGATTGGCGGGTAAATCGGCACTGATCACCGGGGCCGCGCGTGGCATTGGTCGCGCCTTTGCCGAAGCGTATTTGCGCGAGGGCGCGCGTGTGGTCATCGCCGATATCGACACCGAACGGGCGGCCGAAACGGCATCTCAACTGGGGAATGGTGCGTTTTCGGTACATTTGGACGTGACGGATCAGGCCAGCATTGATGCAGGCCTTGCCGCTGCTATCGAACATGTTGGTGTTATCGACATTCTGATCAACAACGCGGCCATCTTCTCTGCCGCTCCGATTACTGAAATCACGCGCGACGACTATCAGCGCGTGTTCGACATCAATGTCACGGGCACGTTATTCACTCTACAGGCCATAGCACGCCACATGATCGACACGGGGACCAAAGGGGCGATCATCAACATGGCAAGCCAGGCCGGGCGGCGGGGGGAACCTTTGGTTGCGGTTTACTGCGCGACCAAGGCCGCCGTTATCTCGCTGACCCAATCTGCCGGGCTGAACCTGATCCAGCACGGCATCAACGTGAACGCCATAGCGCCGGGTGTGGTGGATGGCGAACACTGGGATGGGGTCGATGCGTTCTTTGCCAAATACGAGGGCAAAGCACCGGGGCAAAAGAAGAAGGAAGTGGGCGACGCCGTTCCCTATGGCCGTATGGGGACAGCCAAGGATCTGACCGGCATGGCCGTGTTCCTTGCCAGCGACGAGGCCGAATACATCGTCGCCCAATGCTACAACGTTGATGGCGGACAATGGATGAGCTGATGGCAGATGGTTCAGAAAGACGGCACGCCGTACCACTCACGGACGCGGCGCTTGCAATGCTGCCCAGCGGCGTCCTGAGCCCGACATACGACCGGTCGATGCTGCGGCCCGGCATTGTCCACATAGGCGTTGGCAATTTTCATCGGGCGCACCAGGCGTGGTATCTGCACCGGCTCATGCAGGCCGGTTTAGCGCAGGACTGGGCAATCATTGGCGCAGGTGTGCGCCCAGGTGATGCTATCATGCGGGAAAAGCTGCTGGCGCAAGACTGTCTGACAACGTTGGTTGAGCTTGACCCAAGTGGGACCTCTGCCGAGGTGGTCGGATCCATGATCGACTTCCTGCCGGTTGAACCTGACAACGCCAATCTGATTGCGGCGATGTCCAACCCGAATGTCCGGATCGTCGCCATGACCGTCACCGAGGGTGGCTACTATGTCGATCCCAAGACTGGCGGACTCGACCTCACGCATCCGGACATCGTGCACGACGTTGCTCACCCGGATTCCCCCTGCACTGCGTTTGGCGCGATTGTTGCAGCGCTGTCAAAACGCAAGGCCGCCGGCCATGGGCCATTCACCAGCCAAAGTTGTGACAACCTTCAGGGGAATGGCGATATCCTTCGAACGATTGTCGTATCACTGGCCCGCGCAACGGACGAGGATTTGGCGGACTGGCTCGAAACCCATGCCACATTCCCCAACTCAATGGTGGATTGCATCGTGCCTGCCACTGGCGCTGACGAAATTGCGCTCGCCGCCCAGCTTGGTATCAATGACGCAGCGCCCGTGACCCATGAAAACTTCCGACAGTGGGTGATCGAAGATGCATTCTGTGCGGGTCGTCCGGAGTGGGACAAGGCTGGTGCCATCTTTACGGACCAGGTTCATGCATACGAAGCAATGAAGATCCGCATCCTTAACGCAGGTCATCAGGTGCTGGCCAATGCAGGTGAGTTGTTGGGACTGGCAACCATCGCCGATTGCATGGCCCACCCGACCCTGCGCAGGTTTTTCCGCAAGGTGCAGATGGACGAAATAGTGCCTCATGTCGCCGAAGTGCCCGGGTTTACGCCAGCGGCTTACGTTGACCTAATTGAACCGCGGTTTGCCAACAATGCCATCCGGGACACCACACGCCGCGTAGCCTTTGACGGCTCATCCCGCCACACCGGCTTTGTCTTGCCGATCCTACGGGATGCCATTCAGGCAAACGGCGCCATTGCCGGGCTCAGCCTTGTCGAGGCGCTTTGGGCCCGCATGTGCGCCGGCACACGCGAAGACGGAAGTGCAATTGAAAGCAATGATCCGCATTGGGAAACCCTGACCATTGCCGCCCAAAAGGCAAAGACCAACCCCCAAGCATGGCTGGCACAAACCCAATACTATCAGGAGCTGGCTCAGGTCCCCGATTTCAGCCAGCAGTTTGAGACATGGTTGCGCCTGATCTGGTCAGACGGGGTCGAGGCGGCGCTCAACGCATACACTGCGTAAAGCGCCTGACCGTTCCTATTTTAGCAAGGCCTGCGCCGCATCTGCGGTAAGCGGCTCGGGCCTTTCACAAGTGGTGGTCAGCGTAACCATTTCGCCGCGTTCCCCGGCCTCAAGGATCGAGGTCATCACATCCACGGCGTGCAGGGCCAGTTCTAGCGAGCAGCGATGTGGTCGATCCGCATTCATCGCCGCAGCCATGTCGGCCAGCCCGGCAGTGCGGTAATTGGCCTTTGCAACGCCGTTGTTTTCTTGATTGGGAATTCCGAATGGGTGCGTCTCCGTTTCAAGAGCGGTCGTCTCGCCCTCGGCACTCACGATCTCAACTTCCCCCGAAAACCAGTTGGGATCAGGCAGGAACATGCTGCCCGACGTTCCATAAAGCTCCATATGCCCATGCCGGTGCGCCCAAACATCCCACGACGTCGACAAAGTGATGCTTGCCCCGGAATGGAAGTCCAGCAATGCATGGATGTTGGTCGGTGTCTTGACCGGAATCACTTCGCCACGGCGCGGTTCGGACAGGATGGTTCTTGTGTCTGCAGGTGTTGTGGTCAGCGCACCGACCCGACGCACCGGACCAAGCAACTGGATCAGGTTGGTCACATAGTATGGGCCGATATCCAGCATTGGCCCGGCACCCGGCAGGAAGAAGAAGTCCGGGTTCGGATGCCAATGCTCCATCCCATGGCTCATCACATGTGCTGTGCCCGCGACCACATCCCCAATCTGGCCCGCATCCAATGCCGCTCGCGCCGTCTGATGAGCTCCGCCCAGGAATGTGTCCGGCGCAGAGCCGATGCGCAGGTTCTGCGCTGCTGCCAACGTACGAAGTTCCTCGCCCTGCGCTTGGGTCAGCACGATCGGCTTCTCTGAATAGGCGTGCTTACCTGCCTGCAGGATCGCACGCGTCACCTCGAAATGCGCGTCGGGGATTGTGAGGTTCACAACGATGTCGATGTCGTCCGCCGCCAAAAGATCCTCTACAGTGTGCGCGCGAACATCGAATGCTACTGCCTGCGCATTGGCCGCTTCGATGTTGAGGTCCGCAACCGCACGCACCTCCAGCCCTTTGAACAGGGGCGCGAGCGTCAGATAGGCGGTCGAGATGTTACCACATCCAATGATTCCAATGCCTTGCATCGAAGTCTCCCTTAAAATGTCTGTGTGGCGTCGAACGCACGTTGCGCAAAACGGCGGTGGTCGCTGGGGTTGTCGTGTTCCATCACGAAATGTCGCGTGCCTGCAGCTCGCAGCGATTGGAAGAGCGATGACCAATCCATGATCCCATGCCCCACATCGGCCCAGCCATCTTCGTCTTGGGCCTCACCGTCAGGCGCAATGTCTTTGAGATGCGCAATCGCGATCCGCGATCCGTACTTTGCAACGGGGATCATTGGATCGGCACCCGCGCGCACGGCCCATGCGACGTCATACTCAAACAACACGGTGGGCGCGCTTTCGAGGATCAGGTCCATTGGCAGCGGCCCGTCGGCAAGTGGTACGAATTCGAAATCATGGTTGTGATAGGCAAGTTTCAAACCGGACTTCGACAGCTCCTGCGCGACCGCAGCCAGCCGCTGCCCAAAGGCGCGCCACCCGTCAGCCGTAGTCGGGCGGTCATCCGGCTGAATGTATGGAATGACGATCGTTTCGATCCCGAAACGCGACGCGAGCTGCGCCACGGCACCGGGATCTTTTTCACACATATCAAGACCAACATGGCAACTGGGCATCGCCAGCCCGTGTGCTTGCAACCCACGTTCAAGCGCATCGACTCCTGCACTGTCCGCGAGTAACGCGCTGTAGCCTTCAACATGCGCATATCCGATCTCGGCCAGCATCTTGAGCGTATCCTCAAGCGGCGGAAACAGGCGGGAACTGTAGAGCTGGTAAGACAATGCGGTCATGTCGGTAGCCTTTCATATATGGTGAGTGGCGGAATGAAGATCACGGATTGTGAATTCCGTGGTGACGCTCGGGTCAGCCGGCGTGAACTCTATGGTGACAGGTCGGCCCGGCAGCAGATCAAAGGCGTTGTCGCTGAAACGTCCAGGCATGTCCGCCTCGACGGCAACGTACAGGGCAAGCGCGGCGGACGTCAGCGTGACGGCATATTGGCCGTCCTGTTCAGTAATTTCGGTCGAGATACTGGCGGGTCCGAGCTTATACGCCTTGTAAGGGCGCGCCGCGAAGTGATCGGATTGACGCGGCCTGTCATTCGCGGCCCAATCAAACATCAGTATCTCGTCATCGTTCAGAGCGGCTCGCGGAACAACAAGTGCTGAAATGGCGGTGTCGACGCAGGCTTCGACAGATGCTGTCCCTACGTTCCGCATCCGACCATCCATGGACACAGCAAAGGCTTCGACCTCTACCTGCGCGGCGTCGGGCTGATCGTTTACGACAAGCAGTTCCACACCGTCTGCGGTGGGAACGGCCGACACAATGACATCGGCATAGAAACGACGCGCGACGTGGTGCAGCAGTTTCCAACCCCCGCCGTGATCCAGACTGGACCACGAACACACAGGCCAGGTGTCATTCAGCTGCCAGTACAGTGCGCCCATGCAATGCGGCTTTAGGCTGCGCCAATGGGTTACTGCAGTCTTGATCGCGAGCGCCTGCTGGACCTGGCTGAGATAGACGAAGTTCTCGAAACCAACCGGAAAACGGAAATAGCGGAACATCGTCTCGGCAATCCGCGCGTTGCCGCCTGCGTTCTTCTGATGGCTCTCCATCACTGGGGCGGCAATGTTGAAATCAGCGGGACCGGCAAAGCGCCGGATCACGTCCATGGATGGATAGGATTGGAACCCGAATTCGGAACAAAACCTTGGCGACACATCACGGTAGTGATCAAAGTCCCGCCCTTCGTGCCAAACGGACCAGAAATGCATGTCGCCGGACCGGTCATCATGCCACGCGTCACCAAAGCTCATCGGGCCCGGCGATGGGCTGGACGGCCACCAGATGGCATGCGGTGCGGTCTCTCGCAGAGCTTTCTCAAGTGTTCTGTTCAACCGGTCGTATGCAACGAGATAGCGATCACGATCTTGCCGGCTTTCTTCGTACCAGTTCAACGCACCCAGCAATTCGTTGTCGCCACACCACAATGCAATGCAGGCATGGTGGTTCAGACGCGCAACCTGTTCGCGCACCTCGGCGTCTACAGCTGCCAGAAAGTCATCAGTCGCCGGGTAGAGGTGGCACGCAAACATGAAGTCGTGCCAGACCAGCAGGCCCAACTCATCGCACAGGTCATAAAACCAGTCAGGCTCGTACCGGCCACCACCCCAAACCCGGATCATGTTCATGTTGGCATCAACGGCCGACTGAAGCAGATCACGGCAGATGTCAGGCGTGATCGCAGATCCAAGAGCATCCGCCGGTATCCAGTTCGCCCCTTTCACAAAAACGGGGCGCCCATTCACATGCAGAGCAAAACCTGTGCCCGTCTCGTCCTTGGCGGTCACAAGCTGAACATCTCGAAAACCGATGCGGCGCGTTGCAGTCAGGTCGCCAACAGCCACTGTCAGCACATGCAGTGCCTGCTTGCCATGGCCAGCAGGCCACCAAAGCTCGGCGCTATCAAATTTCAGCGACACTGTTGCAGTGTTGGATATGACCGGTGCGCAGGCCTCCTGCCCACACAACGACACCCGCAGGTCTGCACCGTCGTCAATCCCTTCGGTCTGGACAGTCGCGGTGACCGTTGCCCCGGTCGCGTTATGATCTTGAGCAACCGCGATGGCGGAAATACGCGGCCCGTGCTGTTCCAACCGGATATCTCCGTACATGCCGAAGGGTGCGAGCGCAATGTTCCAGTCCCAGCCAAAATCGCACTCCGGTTTGCGCAGCATGTTGCCATGAGGGATAGGGCAATTGTCAGCCTGAAACGGCACTGGAAACGGTTGCGCATCGGCAAGCGCCTTGGCCGCGCGTGGCGCAGATCGAAAATGTAGCGTGATCACGTTTTCGCCCAGGATCAACGCTTCAGAGACGTCCACGCGATGTGTACGGAACATACTGTTGGCTTGCAGAACTGTCTGCCCGTTCAATGACACGTCAACAACCGTGTCCAGCATCGACAGGACCAGTGTCACGTTTCGTCCAGTGGCCTGGAACGTCCGGGTCAGCAGCCAGTCGCGGTCCGAAATCCAGCGCAGGTCATATTCATTCTGCCCCCAATAAGGATCGGGAATAATGCCCGCGGCCCGCAATGCACTGATCCCGTCGCCGGGCAGCGACATTGGCGCAGAATACTGACCCGTCTCGTCCGACAGGTGCCATTGGCCACTGAGGTCAAGCATGAAGCGTCAGAGCCTTTCCTCGGTCGACTTGTCGAACATGGACGCGCGCGCAGGATCGAAACCGATCAGGATGCGATCGCCCGTTGAAACGGCGGCTTGCCCATCCATACGGATCCGCAAAGGCACTCCGGCCAAGGTGGCCCATGCCAACGTGTCCGACCCCATCGGTTCAACGATGTCCACTGTCACTTCAGCCGTCACAGGCAAGTCTTTGGCGGCATCTCCGGACAGGATGTGCTCGGGCCTGATACCCAACCAGGCAGAGCCTCCTGTCGCGGCACCTTGGAACGCATAACCATCC
The DNA here is from genome assembly GCF_947496075.1 of uncultured Tateyamaria sp. Taxonomy (GTDB): domain Bacteria; phylum Pseudomonadota; class Alphaproteobacteria; order Rhodobacterales; family Rhodobacteraceae; genus Tateyamaria. Next base: position 135,143 of record NZ_CANMBJ010000002.1, on the reverse strand, counting down.
AATGAAAACCGCTCTCCGCCGGTGGCGAAAGCACCTTGTTCAACCTCACCTTCGAAGAAATTGATCTCAGGACTCCCAATAAACCCGGCCACGTACTTGTTCCGCGGACGATTGTAGATCTCGGTCGGTGTATCCAATTGCTGGATGATCCCACCCTTCATGATTGCGATCCGGTCAGCGAGTGTCATCGCCTCGACCTGATCATGGGTCACATAGATCATGGTGTTTTTCAGGTTGTGGTGCAGGCGTTTGATTTCGACCCGCAGATCGGCACGGAGCTTGGCATCAAGGTTCGACAATGGCTCATCGAACAGGAACACGTCCACGTCACGAACCAAGGCCCGCCCAATGGCGACACGCTGACGCTGTCCCCCGGACAGAGCGGCTGGCTTGCGATGCAAAAGCGGCTCGATTTGCAACACCTCGGCAGCACGCGCGACACGCTTTTTGATCTCGGCCTTGGCCATTCGCGCGTTTTTGAGGCCAAAGGACAGGTTCCCCTCGACCGTCATCTGCGGATAGAGCGCATAGGACTGGAACACCATGCCGATGCCTCGGCCTGACGGTTCCTCCCATGTGACATTGCGGTCGTTTATGTGGATTTCGCCATCGGTAGGATCCAGCAGCCCCGCAATGCAGTTCAACAAGGTGGATTTCCCGCAGCCCGACGCGCCCAGCAGCACAAGGAACTCGCCCTCGGGAATGTCGATGTTGAGGTTGTCCAGCACCGTCAGCGCGCCGAATTTCAGGGTCAGGTCTTTGACAAGTACAGAAGTCATGGATCAGCCTTTCACCGCGCCAGCGGCGATGCCCCGAACAAACAGCTTGCCGGAAGCGAAGTAGATGATGAGGGGGACAAGACCGGTCAGCAGAGTGGCGGCCATGTTGACGTTGTATTCCTTAACGCCCTGCACCGAGTTGACGATGTTGTTGAGTTGCACGGTCATCGGATAATCGGCGGGTTTGGTATAGATCACGCCGAACAGGAAATCGTTCCAGATGCCCGTGACCTGCAGGATGATTGCCACCACGAAGATAGGCAGGGACATGGGAAGCATGATGCGGAAGTAAATCCCCCAGAACCCGGCCCCATCGACGCGGGCGGCTTTGAACAGCTCCTCCGGCACCGAGGTGAAGTAGTTGCGGAACAAAAGCGTCAGGATGGGCATACCGAATACCGTGTGCACCATCACCAGCCCCCAGATGTTTCCGTACAGCCCCATCTCACGCAGGATGATCACAATCGGGTAGATCATCACCTGATAGGGGATGAAGGCCCCTAGGATCAGGATGGTGAAGAACACCTCGGACCCTTTGAACTTCCAATTTGCCAGCGCGTAGCCGTTCACGGATGCAATCGCGATGGACAGGATCACAGAGGGGATCAGGATCTGGACCGAATTCCAAAAGCCGCGGCTCAGCCCCTCGCAATTGATGCCCGTACAGGCTTCGGACCACGCCTTCACCCACGGCTGGTATGTGACCTCGACCGGTGGGGCAAAGATGTTGCCGATGCGGATTTCCGGCATGCCTTTCAGCGACGTGACAATCATCACATACAGCGGCAGAGCGTAGTACGCAGCGACCACGATCAGGGTGCCGTAAAGCATGATATTGGTTCGGGAAAAGCGGGGGCGGGGTTTTGGTCCGCGTGGGATCACAGCGTCAACCACGTTTCTTCCCTCCAAATTCTAAGTAGGCCCACGGGATCAGAATGACGATCACACTGACCAGCATCATGGTCGAGGCGGCAAAGCCCTGACCCAGATTCTGGGCGCGGAACATGTAGTTGATCACGTATTTTGCCGGCACTTCGGACGCGATGCCGGGACCGCCATTGGTCTGGGCGACGACCAGATCATAGATTTTGATGATGCCAGAGGCGATCAAGACCAGCGCCGTCACAAACACGGGGCGCATCATTGGAATGATGACGCGAATATAGGTTTTGACGGTACCGATGCCGTCAACGCGGGCGGCTTTCCAAATGTCTTCATCAATCCCGCGCAGACCGGCCAGCATAATCACCATGATCAGGCCTGTTCCCTGCCACAATCCCGCAATCAGGATGCCATAGATCACGATGTCGGGGTCATTCAGTGGATTGAAGGTGAAGCTTTCCCAACCCAGCGACCGCACGACACTCTGAACCCCCAGATCAGGGTTGAGGATCCATTGCCACGCCAATCCCGTGACCACAAAACTAAGGGCGAAAGGATAGAGGAAAATGGTGCGAAACACGTTTTCACCCCTGATCTTGCGATCCAGCAAAGCGGCCAGCGTAAACCCGATCACCAACGTGAAGATCATCGAGAAGAAACCGTAGACGGCCAGGTTTTCGATCGAGATCAACCAGCGCCGCGTGCTCCACAGCCGTTCATACTGGTCCAACCCGACAAAATTCATCTTGGGCAGCAGCTTGGACGACGTGAAAGAGTACAACACCGTCCACGCTGTCCCGCCGACAAAAACGACCAACGCCGTCAGGACCATCGGCACCGATGCAATCTTGGCCGACAGGTTGCGGAACAACCCGGAGGGCTTCCGCGCATTCGAAGAAGAAGACATGACACACCCCGTTACATGCAAATGTGCACCTGCCCGGAAACCCGGGCAGGTGGCTGGGAGGTGCGCCCTTACTCTGCGGACGCGATGATATCGGCGTAACGCTCCTGCGCGTCATCCGCCGACATGTCGGAGGTCCAGAATTCGGCCATCAGATCCTCGATCTGCGTTTGCGTGTCGGCCGTCAGGTTCATATCGCCCGAGGGCATGATCCCACCCGCCTTGAGGATATCGAGACCCTTTTGCATGCAGTCATTCGCAGCACTCAGATCCACATCGCCACGCACGGGCAGCGAACCTTTCTTAAGGTTAAAGGCCACCTGCACTTCGGGCGAGATCAGGGTGGAGGCCAGCGCCATCTGCGCTGCTTTCGTATCCTCGTTGTCGATGACAGGGAAATAGAACGCGTCGCCACCGGTATCGAGAATTTCGTTCACACCAAGACCCGGCAGGCACGTGTAATCCTCACCGGCAACTTTACCAGCCATCTGGAATTCACCCTGCGCCCAGTCGCCCATGATCTGAGCCCCGGCTTTGCCGGTGATCACCATGTTCGTCGCCAGATTCCAATCCTGTACGTTTGAGTTGGCGGCGAAGTTGCGCGCGTCGACTGCCGCTTCGAACACAGCAGCGTATTCCGGTCCGCGGGCGGCATCCGCATCCTTGTCGACCACAACTTTGCGCCATGCATCCAGACCCGCAATCGCAATGGTCATCACACCAAAGGCACCATTCTGCTGCCAGCCCTGCTGGCCCATGGCGAGAGGCACGATACCCGCCTCTTCCAGCTTGGGCGCGGCGGCGGCAAACTCGCTCCAGTCAGAGGGCACGGGTGTGTCGATCTTGGCAAAGGCGTCATGGCTCAACCAGATCCACTGCCACGAATGGATGTTCACGGGAACGCAATAGATGCGCCCTTCAAAGGTGCAGGCATCCAGGAGTGAGGACGGATTGACCAGATCCTTCCAACCTTCTGCCTCGGCCAGTTCTGTAAGATCGGTCATCAGACCAGCCTCGATCAATTCTTCGGCTTGGCGACCATGGTTCAGCTGCGTGGCCCCCATCGGGTCACCGCCCAGAATGCGGCTGATGATGATCGGACGGGCTGTGCCGCCAGACCCGGCAATTGCACCGTCAACCCACGTGTTGCCGGTCGCGTCAAACGCTTTTGCGAACTCGGCAACGGCCGCAGCTTCGCCACCCGATGTCCACCAGTGCGTCACTTCAAGTTCGCCGGCATGCGCCATGGACGCCGTGCACAGTGCAGCGGACGCCATCAGTTTTGCGATTATTTTCATATTGAGTCCTCCCTGACTTCTAAATCGTTATAGTAATTGCTACAACGATTTAGATTTTTCGATCAAGCTAGAATTTTGCTATGGCTCGAATTAATCATCGACGAATATGTAACGGGTTGATTCCGTTATGATTGAACGTGAGGCGACACAGGTCAGAATCGCGTTTGCGTACCGTAAGGGGGCCGGAATGAGCAAATCAGGCACATCGGAGACACCCAAAAAAATTGAACTTGCACCAGGTGAGCGACCGACGTTGAAAACAATTGCGCGGCTGTCTGGCCTTGCCGTTCCAACCGTGTCACGAGCCCTCGCCGATGCCCCCGATATCCGGCAAGATACAAAGACACGCATCCGCGACATCGCGAACCAGATCGGCTATCGCCCCAACCGCGCCGGCGTGCGCCTGCGCACCGGACGCACCAACGTGATCTCGCTCGTGATGTCGACCGAACACGACGCGATGAACAACACCGGGCGCCTGATTTCAGCTGTCACATCCGCCTTACGAGGCACGCCATATCACGTGATCATCACGCCCTACTTTCCCGATGAGGATCCGATGGTTCCCATCCGCTACATCGTCGAAACCGGATCGGCGGACGGGCTCATCATCAACCAGACCGAACCGGACGATGCCCGCGTGCGTTACATGTTGGAAAACAGATTTCCTTTTGTATCACACGGACGGACGGCCCTGTCCGAGCAGCATGCCTATTTCGACTATGACAACACCGCCTTTGGCTCATTGGCCATCAAAGCGTTGGCGGAACGGGGGCGGAAACATATTGCGATGCTGGCACCACCACAAACCCAAGGTTATGCACAGAACATGATAGAAGGCGCGCGTGCCGCCGCCTCGGATGAAGGTGTGCAGTTCTCTGTCATCGAAGGGGCAACATCACATAGCACCGTCCCGATTGTGGAACAGGCGATGACAACCTTGTTCCATCAAGCTGACCGGCCCGATGCCCTTATTGCACCCAGCATAGGTGGTTGTGTCACAATGGTTTCCGCGCTTGAAAGACTGGGGCTGGTGCTGGAACAGGACTTCGACATTGCCGCGAAAGAGGCAGTGAGTTTCCTACGCCGATTTCGGCCGGGCATTCTGGTGCTCGAGGAAAACGTGGACGAGGCCGGAGATTTCTTGGCCCGCGCACTCATGCACAGGATCAGCCATCCCGACGAGCCTCCCATGCAACGGTTGGTCTATCCAGACAACAGTGCATGGAAGGTAGACCGCTAGGCGTCAGTTCCGAATGCGCCCAAACGTCGAGAGGCGGTTGATCTCATCCAGCCGTTCAAGATTGACGACTGTCGACAGCATCAATCTATCCTGGCTCCAATCCCCTGGCCTTTGAATGGCCATGGCCGTCAGCATGATGGCTGCGATCAGGGGCAACAATGTCGCCAGAAACAACAAGCGAGGGTGGCGCAAATGGCGCATATCAAGAAGCGAGGTGATCCGCCGTTCAAGGAACGTCATACGCCCATCGCGCAGGGCCGACCGATCAGCGGTGACTAATGTGACCTTTGGCACGGCGACCACAAACATGCGGTCGCGTCTAAGGGTCTGCTGACAAACAGACAGCAACGTATCGCAATATGCACGTACATCGATCCGGCCGCGCGTCAGCACTTCTGTATCACAGGCAAACTCGCGCAGGTTTTCCACCTGTCGCTTCCAGGCATGATAGGCAGGGTTGAGAAAGAAGAAAGGCTTCAGCGCTTCCAGCACAATCTCCCATTCGATATCGCCCTGACGCAAGTGCTGTAACTCGTGCGCCAACGTCACACTTAGTTCCTTAGGCTGGCCAAGCATGTGCGATGGAATGACAACGTAGTAGCACCAGAGGCCTCGTGTCGAAAACGGAACCAACGTCTTGTCGGACAAACGCAGTCGAACACGCCCGAACCTGCGCCATGCGTAGCTGGCGGACACGATGCGAAACAGGCAGAACATCGAAAACACCAAGCGCACCGTTCCGACAATCAGACCAATAAAGAACGCTGCAATGACCGTCCAGGCCCCCCATCCAACAGCATTGGTTACATTGCTCAGGAACGTGTCCCGCATATTCACGAGCTTCTCGAACTCGGTCGCCTGCATGCTGAACCCACCGTTCAGATAATAGGCCACAACCATATCCGACAGGTTGACGTTCACGGCCTTGGCATAGCCATTCGACTGCAGGGTCGTGAACAAAAGAATAAGGAACGGAGAGAAAACGATGGCCAGAAAAACACTGTTCAGCAGCCGCAATTGCGTTGCGTAGCTGTGCGTCAAACCCAACCGGTAAAACAGGAAGCGTGCGGCGTACCAAAGGCCGTAGGCCACAACAAAAAGAATATTGGCATTAATGAATGCGTCGAGCAGCGCGTCACCCGGAATCATTTTTCAACCTCCGATCCACAAGCGCCCGGATTTGCCCCAATGCTTCCTCTGTCAGTGCATCATCGTTGACCAATCGCGCGACCAAAGACGCGGGTGTATCGTCAAACAACTTCATCGACAGATCCTTGAGTGAGCGGGTCTGGTACGCATCCTTGCCCAGCGTCGGCTTGAAGACATGGCGCTTGCCATCCTTGCGGCTGGTGACAAATTCCTTTTGCTCCAGAATGCGCAGAATGGTCGCGGCCGAGGTGTAGGCCAGGTTCCGGTCTTCCGGCAGCTTGTCCAGAACGTCCCGTACAGTGCCCTCACCCAGATCCCAAAGTTCGGTCATGAACTCCAGTTCAACCTCGGTCAGCAGTTCGCTTTTCTTCTTTTGTCTCATACCGTCCTATCCAAGACGTATCGCTCACTCATTACGCCGGGTGAGTAAATACGAACTCTTTCGTTTTACAAAACGCTTTCTCACACCTTCCAGAAACAGAAGACACCCCACACGATTGCAAGGCCAAGCGGAATCCACAGCGGTTGGCCCATCAGCCCAAGCCACAACAGAAAGATATACGCCGATCCCAAAAGAGAGATGAACAGCCGATCGCCCAAGGTGGTCGTCAACCCAAGGATACCCCGCCGCTCAATCCCGTCGCGATACTTGACCACCTCAAGTACGCCAATGATCGCAATGGCGCTAAATATACCGCAGAACAGGGCGAAGGTCGCAGGTGTCCACGCCATCCAGAACGCCGGCCACAGCGGATCGGTCCAGGAAAACCCCTTTTCTTCTTGCTGGTTGGCAACATTGCCCCAACCCTGCGCGACAGCCGACGTCGGAAGCAGCGCAGCAAGATACATCAATCGTTTCATCACACCCTCCCCAGGGCAAAGCCCTTGGCGATGTAGTTGCGGACAAAGTAGATCACGATGGCACCGGGGATGATCGTCAATGTCCCGGCAGCAGCCAGCAAGCCCAGCTCATACCCCGCGGACGACGCCGTCTTGGTCATCTCTGCAGCAATGGGTTTGGCCTGCACCGCCGTCAATGTCTTGGCGAGCAGAAGCTCAACCCAAGAGAACATGAAGCAGAAGAACGCGGCCACCCCGACCCCAGCCTTGATTGTCGGCAGGAAAATCACGATAAAAAACCGGGGGAAGGAATAGCCATCAACATAGGCCGTTTCATCCAACTCCTTGGGCACGCCGCCCATGAAGCCTTCGAGGATCCAGACCGCGAGCGGGATGTTGAACAGGCAATGCGCCAGCGCCACCGCGATATGCGTGTCGAATAGCCCCACAGAGGAATATAACTGGAAGAACGGCAATGCGAACACCGCAGCCGGGGCCATGCGGTTGGTCAGCAGCCAAAAGAACAACTGCTTGTCGCCAAGGAAGCGGTACCGCGAGAATGCGTAGGCCGCAGGCAGGGCAACAGCGACCGAGATCACCGTGTTCAGCGATACATAGATGATCGAGTTGATATAGCCCCAGTACCAGCTCGGGTCGGTGAAGATCACCTTGTAGTTGTCGAGCGTAAAGGTCTGCGGAAACAGGCTGAAGCCCGACAGGATCTCGTTCGTTGTCTTGAACGACATCGCCACCAGCCAATAGATCGGCAACATCAGGAAGGCGATGTAGAGGATCGGGATAAGCGAGCGCTTCTTCATGTTCGCACCTCATGCGCAATCGTGCCGCCCGGCATGGCCGGGCTGCCCCCGACCGACCCCCGGGGCGGGGGCTTCACCCCCACCCGCGGTCGGGGACAGCCCTCTGTTTCCAGGCGCAGTGTATGATGGAATACGGGCGACATCATTGCGCGTCATCCTTCGTCATCAGAGTATAGAACAGCCACGACACCAGCAGCGTGATCGCGAAATAGATCAGGCTCATCGCCGCCGCAGGGCCAAGGTCAAACTGCCCAAGTGCGATCTTCACCAGGTCGATCGACAAGAGCGTCGTCGAGTTGCCCGGCCCCCCGCCAGTCAAAACGAACGGTTCTGTATAGATGTTGAAACTGTCCATGAACCGCAGCAGGATCGCGATGGTCAGCACGGTCTTCATCTTCGGCAACTGGATATAGCGGAACACTTTCCAAGGGCTCGCTCCATCAATCTTGGCCGCCTGATAATAGGCATCCGGGATCGATACGAGGCCCGCATAGCTCAGCAGCACCACCAATGACGTCCAGTGCCACACATCCATGACAATGATTGTCACCCAAGCGGCAAAGGGGTTCTGGGTCATGTCATAGGCAATGCCCAAAACGTCGTTCAAGAAATACCCAAGCAACCCGATCTTCGGCAGGGTAAAGATGTTCCACATCGCCCCCACCACGTTCCATGGGATCAGCATGGGCAGCGCCATAAGCACAAGGCACACGGGCACCCACATGCCTTTCTTCGGCATGGACAGCGCGATGATAATGCCAAGCGGAATCTCGATGATCAGGATCAGGAAAGTAAACAGGAACTGCCGCCCCAAAGCGGCTTGGAACCGGTCAGACCGCAGGATTTGCTCAAACCAATCCAGCCCCTGCCAGAAAAACACGTTGTTCCCGAATGTCTCCTGCACCGAATAATTGACCACCGTCATGATCGGCACCAGCGCGTTGAACGCGACCAGAAACAGGACCGGCAGAACAAAGAACCACGCCTTTTGATTTTCGGTCTTCATGTCTGTGCCTCCGTCGACAACCACCCGTCGCGATACAGACGCGTATGGTCAGGCCGGAAGGCGAGATGTATTTCTGCACCCTGCTCCGGCAGTTCACCCTCCACGATGGCTTTGACTGCGGTGTCGCCTACCATCGCCTCGACAACGGCATGGCGGCCAACGTCAGACACCTTGTTTACACGGGCAGGCAGGCCTGCATCGGTCAGCGACACAAACTCGGGGCGCACGCCAATTTGCGTAATCCCCCCCTGCCCGGTCACTGCGCCTTCCAGCGCGACTTGGCGTCCCTGAAACCGCACCGCGCCATCACTTTCTTCGGCAGGCAGAACGTTCATGCCGGGTGACCCGATGAAGTGGCCCACAAACGTATGCTGCGGCCGCTCGAACAGCTCGACCGGGGTGCCAATCTGAACGATCTCACCGTCCTGCATGACCACCACCTGATCGGCAAAGGTCAGCGCCTCGGTCTGGTCATGGGTCACATAGATCATTGTCGCGCGCACCCGCTGGTGCAGCTCTTTCAGCTTCGACCGCAACTTCCATTTCAGATGCGGGTCAATGACGGTCAGCGGTTCGTCAAACATGACGACGTTCACGTCATCACGCACAAGGCCACGCCCCATGGAAATCTTTTGCTTGTTGTCAGGGCTGAGGTGTGACGCTCGGATGTCGAGCATCTCCTCGACCTCCAGCATCTGCGCGATCTCTGCCACACGCTCCGCAATGCGTCCTTCATCCACCCCGCGATTGCGCAAAGGAAAGGCAAGGTTGTCCCGCACCGTCATCGTGTCGTAGATCACCGGGAACTGGAACACCTGCGCGATGTTGCGTTGATCCGGCGGCAGGTCCGTCACATCCCTATCATCGAACAGGATGCGACCCTCGGACGGGGTGAGCAGGCCCGAAATGATATTCAGCAGCGTGGACTTCCCGCAACCCGATGGTCCCAGCAACGCATATGCACCGCCGTCCTGCCAATCGAGGTCGATTTCCTTGAGTGCATAGTCCGCCGGTCCGCTTGGGGAAGGCAGATAGGAATGGCGCAGGTTCGAAAGCGTAATCTTTGCCATTACAGAGCATCCAGTTCTTGGCACAAATAGGTGTCGCCTTTCGCGTTCGAGCGAACAGCGAGAGGCAGCGAAAGGCGAAGCATTTTGAATTGGATGCGCGTCACGCCACGAGCCTCCCATCTTCTGCAAAGTAGAAGGCCTGAGATGCATCCATGTAGAACTCATGCCGCTCCCCCACTTCGTAGGGGTGCACGCCATGAGCCAAAGAAACCCATCCGTCATCGCCGATCTGAAAGTGCGCGCTGGACTCTGACCCGGACAATTCGGTCACCAGAACAGTGCCATCCAACTTAACATAATCTGTCCCCGTGGGGACAGGCGTCACGTGGTGGGGCCGGATGGCCAGCGTATAGACCCCGTCGGCGATTTCCGCCGCTGGCCCAGAAAGCGCCCAGCTTGCCCCTGTCTCCATCTGAGCGGTCTCACCCGACTTGGTGATCCGCGCGGCATTGATGGGCGGATCGGAAAAGACCCGTGCCGCCGTCAGATTGTCCGGCTTGCGATAGATCTGAGCCGTCGTGCCAAACTGGGTGACGACACCATCGTCCATCAGCGCCGTCTTGCCCCCCAGCAACAGCGCCTCTTCTGGCTCGGACGTGGCATATACCACAACCGCACCGCGACCGGCGAACAACTCCGGCAGTTGCTCCCGCAGTTCTTCGCGCAGCTTGTAGTCGAGATTGGCGAGGGGTTCATCGAGGAACACCGCCCGACTTTCCTTAGCGATTGCGCGGGCCAGCGCGCACCGTTGCTGCTGGCCACCTGACAATTCCTGCGGGCGACGGTGCAGCATCGGACGCAATTGCAGGATGTCAGCTGCTTCTTCGACCCGCCCCTGAATTTCGGACTTCGCCATGCCTGCAACCCGCAGCGGGGAGGCGATGTTATCGAAAACCGTCATATGCGGATAGTTCACGAAAAACTGGTGCACGAGGCTGATGTTGCGTTTCTGCGTCGACAGTCGCGACACGTTCTGTCCGTCCATCCAGACCTCGCCATCGGCCAGTGGATCGAGGCCAGCCATCAGCTTGATCAAAGATGTTTTGCCCGATGCGGTCTGCCCCAGCAGGACATTAAAATGTCCAGGCTCCATCACCAGCGATGTGGGCTTGATATGGGTGATGCCGCGCACGCGCTTGGTGGCGTCTTTCAGCTCGAGTGTCATTGTTCCTACCCGCAAAGAATGAGGCCGAAGCACGCGCGCGTGCTTCGACCGGGTGTCAGCCCCCCATGTTGGGAAAGGGGACCGACGGGGAGTTTACTGCTGCCAGCGGGCAACCAGGTCGTCGTAGTTCACGGTCTCGCCTTGCGGCTTCTCGTTCTCTAGCTTCGGCTTGGCGCCGCCGTTGGCGAACCAGTATTCGGCGTCCTGCTCTTCGTTCAGACGTGGGCCACAGCCGCCATAGACACCAGCCGCTTCGTCCGCCTGCTGCATCCGGGCCATGGTGATGTCCATTTCCTCGGCCAGACGATCCATCGCCTGCTGCGGTGTGAAGGCACCCGAGTTCACGTCACCAATCTGCTGCCACCAGATCTGGGCCAGCTTCGGGTAGTCAGGCACGTTGATGCCGGTCGGCGACCATGCAACGCGGTCAGGCGAGCGGTAGAATTCCACCAGACCACCCAGCTTGGGCGCACGTTCCGTGAACGACTCGTGGTTGACCGAGCTGTCGCGGATGAAGGTCAGACCCACATGGGACTTCTTCACGTCGACCGTCTTGGACGTCACGAACTGGGCATAGAGCCAAGCCGCCTGTGCGCGCTCGGAAGGCGTGGATTTGAGGAAGGTCCACGACCCCACATCCTGATAGCCAACCTTCTGCCCTTCGGTCCAGTATGGGCCATGCGGGCTGGGCGCCATCCGCCACAGCGGGTTGCCCTCGTCATCCACGGTGTTGTTGCCTTCGGACTTCGGCTTGACCATGTCGGCGGTAAAGGCGGTGTACCAGAAGATCTGCTGCGCCACGTTGCCTTGTGCCAATGCGGGCAGCGACTGGTAGAAGTCATAGGAAGCCGCGCCGGGTGGTGCGTAGTTGCGCAGCCATTCATCCCATTTACGGATCGCGTAAACCGCCGCAGGACCGTTGGCCGCACCACCACGGGTCACACTTGCGCCCGCCGGGTTGCACGAACCGGCTTCCATGCGGATGCCCCATTCGTCGATGGGCACACCGTTTGGCTCACCTACCGAACCGGTGCCTGCCATGGACAGCCACGCATCGGTCATGCGCCAACCAAGGTCGGGCGCACGCTTGCCGTAGTCCATGTGCCCGTAGATCGCCACGCCATCGATTTCCTTGACGTCGTTCGAGAAGAACTCGGCGATGTCTTCGTAGGCCGACCAGTTGACCGGCACGCCCAGCTCATAGCCGTACTTTGCTTGGAACGCCGCCTTGTTGTCTTCGTCATCGAACCAGTCCTTGCGGAACCAGTAGAGGTTCGCGAACTGCTGATCCGGCAACTGGTACAGGTTACCGTCGGGACCAGTGGTAAACTGGATACCCATGAAGTCTTCCAGGTCCAGCGTCGGGCTGGTTGTGCCCGCCCAGTCACCCGCCATCTGTTCAGTCAGGTTGTAGGCCAATTGCAGACGCGAGTGCGTCCCGATCAGGTCGGAGTCGTTGACATAACCGTCATAGAGGTTCCGCTGGGTCTGCATCTGCGTTTGAACAGCCTGCACAACCTCGCCTTCACCAAGGATCTGATGGTTCACCTTGATGCCGGTGATTTCCTCGAACGCCTTGGTCAGCACCTCGGACTCGTAGCCGTGGGTCGGAATACCCTCGGACAGCACGTTAATTTCCATGCCCGAGAAGGGTTCAGCCGCCTGGATAAACCACTCCATCTCCGACATCTGCTCATCCTTGCTGAGCGTGGATGGCTGGAATTCCTGATCAATCCATTTCTGGGCTGCCGCCGTATCGGCAAAAGCAGTCCCATGCCCCGCAATGACTGCAGCTACAGCCGTCGCGGAGAGAAGATACTTGCGCATCTTGTGTCCTCCCAAATTTCTATGTGAGCCGGATTTCGCCGACTGTGCTTACGATAGGCGCAAAGTAAATTTTCTGTCAAACTAAAAAGTTAGTAGAAATAAAACATTTATAATCAATATCTTAAAGTCATCAAAGCCCTTTGAAACACTTCTATGGGCCACATTCTTTGACGACCTGAATCATTCAAGCGTGACGAGGATCAACCACGACTGCGGCAGAAAAAGGCGACATCTGTTTTCAATTCCAAGACCGCCCCAGGCAGTCTGGTGAACGATACGCCCGGTCAGTCGAACCTGTATACACCGCATATCCAACAAGGCACTGCTTCCTCCCAGCGATATTGTTTTGCACTGGACGCGCCCTTGCTGACCGTGGTCCATGGCCATTACGCGCGGTGTGGTTTTCATCTGATCCCCCTGCGTTCGAGCCACTGACGAACAGAACACCGGAGCCCTTTAGATGACGCTTCCCAAAACAATGAACGCAATGGTCACGATCGGTCACGGCGATCTGGATCAAATGGTCTGGCACGCCGAATGGCCGCGCCCGGACCCTGCTGAAGGCGAGGTTCTGGTCAAAGTTGGTGCCTGCGGGTTGAACAACACCGACGTGAACACCCGCTCCGGCTGGTACTCCAAAACCGTGACCGAGGCGACGACAGGCGGCGCGTTTGAAGAGGTCGGCGAAGAGGACCCAAGCTGGGGCGGTGCACCTATCAGTTTTCCCCGCGTTCAGGGCGCGGATGTGTGCGGCACCATCGTTGCCGTCGGCGATGGCATTGATCCGGCGCGCATTGGCGAACGGGTGATCACAGACAACTGGCTGCGTGACCCGACGGACCTGAACAACAAGAACAAGACGGGCTACTTCGGATCGGAACGCGATGGCGGTTTTGCCGAATACACAACCATACCCTCCCGCAATGCTGTGGCGGTCAAATCCGATCTGTCGGATGCCGAATTGGCGACGTTTTCCTGTTCCTATTCTACCGCAGAAGGCATGCTGACCCGTGCCCGTGTGACAGATCAGGACACGGTGTTGATCCCCGGAGCGTCGGGCGGTGTCGGCGGCGCTTTGGTGCAGCTTGCCAAGCGACGTGGGGCACGTGTCATTGCCCTGGCGTCAGAGGTCAAGCATGCCGATGTTCAAGCTTTGGGTGCCGATGTCGTGCTGCCCCGCGCGCCAATGAACCTGAAGACCGCTTTGAGCGGCGAAGCTGTCACCGTGCTGGCGGATGTTGTTGGTGGTGATTACTGGCCCACGATGGTCGACGTGCTGGAGCGCGGAGGCCGCTATACATGTTCCGGTGCCATTGCTGGCCCCATTGTCGAGATGGATCTGCGCACATTCTACCTGCGGGATCTGACCTTCACAGGTTCGACCGTCATTGACCTTGAGGTTATGCCAAACCTTGTCCGGTACATTGAGCGGGGTGAAATCCAACCCGCTCTGGCAGCCACCTACCCCTTGTCCGAGCTGCATGCCGCACAAACGGCATTCATCGCCAAACAGCACACCGGGAACATCGTTGTCGTGCCATAACGTCGGCACAGCACCCGCTTTGCGATGACATCGATGTCTAGACCGAGACAGCGCTCAACAACTCAGAGCGCTCAATCTCGGCCCGTTTTCCTTCAAGCTTGACCGCACCACGCTCAAGCACCGTGAAACGGTCGCCAAGACCGAAGGCAAAGTCGAAGTACTGCTCGACCAGCACAATGGCCATCTGCCCCCGCTCCCGCAGGGTCGAGATCACCTCGCCGATCTGCTTGATGATGTTAGGCTGAATGCCCTCTGTCGGTTCATCCAACAGCAAAAGCTTGGGTTCGGTGACCAGCGCACGGGCGATGGCAAGCTGCTGTTGCTGGCCGCCCGAAAGGTCTCCACCACGACGATGCAGAAAGTCTTTCAGGATCGGGAACAGGTCAAAAATCTCATCTGGAATTCTGTGTTTGCTACGTGGCAGGCAGGCAAACCCGGTCTCAAGATTTTCTTGCACCGTCAGAAACGGAAAAATCTCGCGCCCCTGCGGCACATAGGCGACGCCCTTCTGAGCGAGGGCGTGGGCACTGGATTTACCGATCTCTTCGGCATCCAACCGATAAACACCATCGCTGCGGACATGTGTGCCCGAGATAGCCTTGAGCAGGCTGGTCTTGCCGACACCGTTGGTGCCCATCACGCAAGTGACTTCGCCGCGGCGCGCCGTCAGGTCGATGCTGCGCAGGATTTCGCTGCCGCCATAGTGCAGCGTCAGCCCTTCGATTTCGAGCAGGTTATCGGCCAAGGTACACCTCGATGACGGCTTCGTTGGATGTGACGTGATCAATCGATCCTTCGGCCAGAACCGAGCCTTCGTGCAGGACCGTGACCTTACAGTCGAGACGGCGAACGAATTCCATGTCGTGCTCGACCACCACAACCGCGCGAGTCTTGGCCGCCTCCACCAGTATTTCGGTCGTGTGTTCGCGTTCTGCCGGGGTCATGCCCGCTGCCGGTTCATCGACCAACAGCAGTCGTGGCTCCTGCGCCAGCAGCATGCCAATCTCAAGCCACTGTTTTTGACCGTGGCTCAATTCACCCGCCTTGCGGGCGAGTGCGGCGACCAGTCCGATCTCACCGGCCAATTCTTCGACCCGTTCCTGATCTGCGCGTGACGCGCGGAAGTTCAGAACGGCAAAGGGGGATCGTTTCTTTTTCAACGCCAGCATCAGGTTTTCGGCAACCGTCTGGTCTTCGAACACCGTTGGGCGCTGGAACTTCCGCCCGACCCCCGCCTGCGCGATCTGGCTTTCTGACATCGACAGAAGCGATTGCGATTTTTCGCCCCACAGCACGCGGCCCTCATCCGGTCGCGTCTTGCCTGTGACGATATCCATGAAGGTGGTTTTTCCAGCCCCGTTCGGTCCGATCACCGCCCGCATCTCGGCCTCGCCGATCTGGAAGGTCAGGTTGTTGATGGCCTTGAACCCGTCGAACGAGACGGACACACCGGACACTTCAAGAAGTGTGCTCATGTCTCGGCCTCCTTTTCGCGCAACGCACCCGCGTCGGGGCCAAGGTCAGCGCCGTGGCGGCTGGGTGATCTTTTACTCGCAATAAAATCAAACAGTCCACCTAGCCCTTTGGGCGCGAACAGAGTGACCACGACGAATGACAGTCCCAACAGGACTGTCCACCAGTTGACCCATTGGATCGTATAGAATCCAAGGTTGATGTCTGGCGCCTGACCGCCCGTGAAGTAGGTCGAGAGAAGCGAAACGAAAGCCGCGCCAATCACCGCACCGTACAGCCGACCACGCCCGCCGATAGCGACCCAGACCGCAAGATATATGGAGGCGATCGGCGCAATCTCGGCCGGGTTGATGATCCCTGCCTGTGGGTAATAGAGCGCGCCGGCAATGCCTGCGATGACCGCGGTGAGCGTGAAGATGAAAAGTTTGTAGGCTTCGACAGGGTAACCAAGGAACCGCACGCGGCTCTCGTCGTCGCGGATCGCACGAACGACCGAGCCGAACTTGCCCGACACCACCCAGACACACAGCAGGTAGCCCAGCCCAAGCGCCAGTGCCGATGCCCAGAAGAACCAGATCGACACGGTGGATTGCGGCACATCCCCAAGCCCCGGCAGGTTCTGTAGCCCGGACAGCCCATTGTTACCGCGCAACCCGCTGTCATTCTGGAAGAGGTAAAGCGACAGGGCGAGCGTCATCGCCTGTGTCAGGATCGACAGGTAGACGCCTGTCACCCGGCTGCGAAACGCGAGCCACCCAAAGACCAAAGCCAGCAGCCCGGGCACCAGCACCACGGCCGCCAATTGTAAGGGCAGCGAATGGGCCACAGCCCAGATGGGCGGGAACTCGGACGCGCCCACAACACCAAAGATTTGCGCTGCGATCCCGTCCGAGATTTCCTGAGCCGTTGGTGGCAATGGGGCGGCTGACAGGCTTTGTACTACGATAATCTCGGTACGGGCGTACATCAACCACATGCCGATGGCGTAGCCACCGATGCCGAAGAACGCCATGTGCCCGAGGCTCAGGATGCCGCAATAGCCCCAGACCAAATCCATAGCGAGCGCGACAAGGCATAGGCAGAGTGTCTTACCGAGTGTCTTGACGAAGCTGGTCGAGACCACACCGATGCCAAACCCTTCGGCCAGCACCGTCACGCCCAGAGTGAACAAGGCAAGGCAAGCCAGGAAAATCAGGACCGACGGGTTGTTCACCAGCAGAAACGTTGGCTTGCGTGCGGGCGCGGTATCAAGTGCGACGTTTGTCATGGCTCAAGCCTCCGCCGCGCGACCTTTGAGGGCGATGATGCCCTTGGGTCGGAACTGAATGAACAAGATGATGAACAGGATCATGTAGGTCTGGGCCGCAAGGGTGTTGGACGGGTTCAACCACTCGATCCCCTTTTGCATCGTGCCCACCATCGTGGCACCCAGCAGCGTGCCCCAGATGTTGCCTACCCCGCCGACCACAACGGTCATGAAGGACTGCACGATGTAGTCGCTGCCCATTTCCGACGTGACCTTGGCATAGAGGCCGATAGCAACACCGGCGATCCCGGCAATGCCGGAGCCAAAGCCAAAGGTCAGCATGTTGATCCGATCCGGGTTGATGCCCATGGAGGCCGCCATGCGCGGGTTCTGGGTGACGGCGCGCACTTCCAGACCCAACCGGG
The DNA here is from genome assembly GCF_947496075.1 of uncultured Tateyamaria sp. Lineage (GTDB taxonomy): Bacteria > Pseudomonadota > Alphaproteobacteria > Rhodobacterales > Rhodobacteraceae > Tateyamaria. Next base: position 117,475 of record NZ_CANMBJ010000002.1, on the reverse strand, counting down.
TGCGGTTCATCACGATCAGGAACAGGGCCAGAAACAGGAGTGCCAGAACAAAGATAGCGATGCGGATATAGCTGATCGACACAATGTCGTTGAACACCAGTGACCCGTCCAGCCAGCCGGGTGCGGTCAAGGGCCGGGCCTGCGTGCCAAAGATGTTCTTGGCCAGCTGCTGAAGCGCGATCGAGATACCGAAGGTCGCCAGAAGCGTCTCAAGCGGGCGATGATAGAGCCACCGGATCACCAACCGCTCCATCGCGACCCCTGCGCCAAAGGTCACTGCAAAGGCCAACGGGATGGCGACCATGATACTGAGCGTGTAGTCCGGGATAAAGAGCTGGACCACATAGCCGGTATAGGCGCCCATCATGATAAACTCGCCATGGGCCATGTTGATCACGCCCATGACGCCAAAGGTGATGGCAAGGCCGATGGCTGCAAGGAAATAGATCGACGCCAGCGACAGCGCGTCTAGCCCCAGATCGATTGTCTGGTTCAAGGCGACCTTGTTCTCGATCCCGGACAGCACCGCCTGTGCGGCAAGTGCAACGGTCGGCGCGGCGGCGGAATACCGTTCAAAAAACACATAGGCATCTACCGTCTGTGTCACATCGGTGACCGTTGCTGCATTTTCGACACGACCCTGCCGCACCAATTCGTCATAGGCAGCGTCACGCCTCGCTTCGGTATTCAGTGATGCAACCTGAATTCCGCCGACGGAGGTGCCATCTATGTTGGCAATCAACGCAGCCTTTTGAGCAGCGCGCGAAATGAGCGGGGGCGCCAGCTCCTTGGCGACAAGGATTCCATAGGCCTCAGCCTCGCTAAGCACCTCTGAACCGGGCACCACCTGCCTCGCCACATCGGCATCGTTCGGCAGGTCCGTACCGGCATCCATCATTGTAACGACAAGTGGATTGAGAGCCGCGCGCACATCGACACCCAGATCACCCTCAAAGCTCTGGATTGCGGCAACGCGCTCTGCGTCATCCTCTGCAAAGCGGATGGTCAGAATCCGTTCAAGGCGATCGATGCGTGCGCTCAAGCGCGGGTTCTCTTCGGTGTCTCGCACAGCGCGCAAGGCGGCAAGGTGGCTTTCATCCGCATCGCGTTCGATGGCGATCAGGGCCGCGGCGCGCGCGACCGGATTGGGATCATTCAACTGAAACCTCACCAACGCTGCGCCAATCAGGCCGCGGATGCCGCTGTTGGGTTTGAGCTGTTTGAACCCATTGTCTTCGAACTCCCCCAACTCGGCACCGTTGGCAAAATCGAAGGTGCGGATGGTGCGGCGGTCAATCTCTTCAGCGTAGATAAACAGACCGGTATCCTTGTCGAACCACATCTCCTTGGCCCGCCAGCGTTCCAGCACCGCCTGCGCCTCGGGCAAACCACTGTCAGCGAGCGCATCGATGGCAGGACCGATGGTGCGGCGTGAGCTTTTTGCAATGATCTCGCCGTGCTCTTGCAGCAAGCGCTGAATGGGCGCGTCGGCGTCCTGCGCAGCCAATGGGGCTGCAAACGCGATAAACAGCACCGACAAAAGCGCTGCGCAGAACTGGCGGAAAACCGGCATCCAATTGTTATCCTTGAAGAAGTGTCGGGGGCAGTTGCCTGCCCCCGTAATGTCACATCAGTAGTTGGACTTGATCTGCACGCAGGTGGACGTGTCGGTGTTGTACATCCCGCAGCCCAGCTCTTTCCAATCCGAAACCAGGACGGCCGATTCCGGCAGGAAGTCGGTCCAGGCGTCGCCAGGCACTTCTTCGGTCTGGCTGATGATGTCGAACTGGCCGTCTTCCAGGATCTCACCAATCAGGACCGGCTTGGCCAGGTGATGGTTCGGCAGCATGACCGCGGTCCCGCCTGTGAGGTTCGGGAACTCCTGACCATACATCGCGGTGCGCACGGCATCCACGTCGGTGGTTCCTGCCGCAGTCGCCGCGTTCACCCACATGTTGAAGCCGATGTAGTGGGCTTCCATCGGGTCGTTGGTCACACGCTCGTCACCCATGCGGGCTTTCCATGCATCGATCCATGCTTCATTGGCTTCGGTGTCTGCCGACTGGAAATAGTTCCACGCCGCGAGGTGACCCACGAGGTTGGATGTGTCGAGACCCGACAGCTCTTCTTCCCCAACCGAGAAGGCTACAACCGGAATGTCATCCGCCGAGATGCCAGCAGCGGCCAGTTCCTTGTAGAAACCCACATTGGCATCACCGTTGATGGTCGAGATTACGCCAACTTTCTTGCCATCTGCGCCCAGCGCGACAACGTCCGCCACAATCTTGGACCAGTCGGAGTGACCGAAGGGTGTGTAGTTCACAAAGATGTCTTCAGCAGCAATGCCTTTTTGCTGAAGGTATGATTCAAGGATGTTGTTTGTTGTGCGCGGGTACACATAGTCGGTTCCCAACAGTGCAAATTTCTCGACTTCCAGCTCTTCAAGGAAATAGTCGGTGGCCGGGATGGCTTGCTGGTTCGGCGCGGCGCCTGTGTAGAACACGTTTTTCGAGCTTTCCTCGCCCTCGTATTGCACAGGGTAGAACAGCAGACCGTTCAACTCTTCGATCACGGGCAGAACGGACTTGCGGCTCACGGACGTCCAGTTGCCAAAAATAACGTCAACCTCATGAACGGTCAGCAGCTCACGCGCTTTTTCAGCGAACAGCGGCCAGTCGGATGCCGGGTCAACCACGACGGCTTCAAGCTGACAGCCCAGCACGCCACCAGCGGCATTTTGCTGCTCAACGAGCATTTCCATGGTGTCCTTCAGCGTCGTTTCCGAGATCGCCATTGTCCCAGACAGCGAGTGCAGAACGCCCACTTTTATTGGGCAATCCTGCGCGACGGCTGGCAGAGCCGCCATGGTTGTCAGTGTCGCTGTTGTTGCGAGTAGTTTCTTGTACATTGCCATTCCCTTTGCGTGTCGCGCAGGGACGTTGTGTTCTGCAGGCAAAACACCCATATCACCCCCCACGCATATGATGCGGAGTGCGGTGGTGTTTGGTTTCCTAGGCCGGCACCATCGCACGTTCTTGGGTTTTGAAACCCGCGCCAAGTGGTAGCTCCAAGACTGCGCAGTGCACGCCGCATGGCTGAAAAATGAGCCGTCATCCGAGATTTTGCATATTTTTTGGACGAAATACCCGATTTCGCCGAAAAGATAGGCAGGTGAATCTGAGTAGTGCTGCATTTGACAGCACGGCAACGGTGTCTCAGCAGCAAACACCACACCCGACGAATGGCGATCAGCCTCGCTTACACCGGTCACCCAGTTAACGGCGCAAATGGCTGGCAACCGTGCAAGATGGCGTCCTATCACCGTGCTGGGCCATTGACCGGCGCAATGCATCAACGGGTCGTCCAACGCACGATCAGTCAACCGCACCCGAGCATCCCGTTCTGCGGTGCAGCGCACCCACTGACACCCAAGATGCTGGGAATTGAGCGGGTTATCGCAAGTTTCCCAACGATTCCGGTTGCCTGAACACACCGGAATGCCATCTATCTTGTTGGATAGATTCGAACTAACCTTACTGGGCCCGACATTGTCACTCTTCTTTATCGTTGCACTCCCCTTCCTGGGCGCGCTTCTCCCCGGACTAATGAATGCTGCTGGCCGCGCGGCCTGCGCAGGCGTGACGTTCACGGTTTCCCTCGCCGCCTTTGTGGGCCTGCTGACGAATCTACCGCAGGTCCTGCGCGGTGAGCTGGTCACGGCGCGCGTGAATTGGATGCCGGAACTGGGCCTGAACTTCACGTTGATGCTGGACGGGCTGGGGTTCTTCTTTGCGCTTCTGATCCTGGGCATCGGCCTGCTGATCATCGCCTATGCGCGACATTACCTAAGCCGCAACGACAATATGGGCGAGTTTTTCACCTATCTGTTGCTGTTCCAGGGCGCGATGGTCGGGATTGTGCTCAGCGACAACATCTTGCTTTTGCTGGTGTTCTGGGAGCTGACGTCGCTGTCTTCCTTCCTGCTGATCGGATATTGGAAGCACCTGCCCGCAGGGCGTCAGGGCGCGCGCATGGCGCTGACGGTGACTGGTATGGGCGGTCTGGCCATGATCGCTGGCATGCTGATCCTTGGCCAAATCGCGGGCAGCTATGACCTGAGCGTCATCCTCCAAAACCGGGAGCTGATCCAGGCCGATCCCCTGTACCTCCCTGCCCTGATCCTGATCCTTCTAGGATGCTTCACCAAATCCGCACAGTTTCCGTTCCACTTCTGGCTGCCGCACGCAATGGCCGCGCCTACGCCCGTCTCGGCCTATCTGCACTCTGCCACGATGGTGAAGGCGGGCATCTTCTTGATGGCGCGCATGTGGCCGGTTCTGTCGGGCACGCCCGAATGGTTTGCTATTGTCACGACCGCAGGGCTTGTGACCATGGTGCTGGGTGCAGTGATCGCGCTGTTCAAGCACGATCTGAAGGCATTGCTCGCCTTCTCAACCGTCAGTCATCTTGGGCTGATCACGATGCTGTTGGGCACGGGCACCGCGTTCGGCGCAATGGCGGCCGTGTTCCACATCCTGAACCACGCCACGTTCAAGGCCGCCCTCTTCATGTCCGCGGGCATCGTGGATCACGAGGCACACACGCGCGACATTCGACGCTTGGGCGGGCTGCGCACACTCATGCCAGTGACTTTCGTCATCGCCACACTCGCGGCGCTCTCGATGGCAGGCATTCCGCTGCTCAACGGGTTCCTGTCGAAAGAGATGATGCTGGAGGAAGCCACCCACACCGTGCTGTTCAACACCCCATGGCTGGTGCCTGTGCTGGCGACGGTCGGCTCGCTCTTCTCCGCCGCATATTGCTTCCGGCTTATTGGCCACACCTTCCTTGGCAAGGTGCGTGACGACTACCCGTCGAAACCGCACGACCCCAACCCGGGCATGTGGTTGCCACCGGCCATTCTCGTTGTGCTGGTCGTCGTGATCGGCGTCGCGCCGTTTTTGGCCGAACCTTTCGTGAAAACCGTGACAGCATCCCTGCTGGGTGAGGCCGCGGAAGTGCCCAAGGCGTATTTCAAGATCTGGCACGGCCTTGTGCCCGCGCTGTTCATGTCGATTGCTGCCGTGGTCGGCGGTCTGATCCTGATGGTCATCTTCAAACCACTGTCCAATGCATGGGAAGCTGCACCACGCCCCGAAGCGAAGGTCATATTCGAAGGCATCATCGAAGCCGCAGCATCGGCGGCGCGCACGTTTACCCACACCCTGCACAATGGCGCTTTCAGCCGGTACGCAATGATTTCCTTCGTTGCGATCGTCGCCATCGGCTACCACGCATGGGTGACCGGCACGATTGGGGATGCGACCCGCGCCGTGCAGGCTGCCGGACCGGTCCCCATCGCGGGCTGGGCTATGCTGGTCGCCGCAACCGGCGCACTGGTCTTCATGCACCGCAATCGGTTCCTGGCCCTCATCTTGATCGGAATTGTCGGGCTGATGGTGTCCGTCGGGTTCGTCTACCTGAGCGCACCGGACCTTGCCATGACCCAGTTCACGGTCGAAGTTGTGACCATCATTCTTCTTTTGCTGGCCCTGAACTTCCTGCCGAAAACGACGCCATCCGAAAGCACCATTCTACGCAGAGCACGCGATACAGGCGTGGCGATTGCTGGTGGGCTTGCCGCCTTTGCACTCGCCTATCACTACATGCTGCGGGACGCGGTCGCGACGCCGATTTCAGAATTCCATCTGGCCAATTCGTACAAGGGCGGCGGCGGCACCAACGTGGTGAACGTGATCCTTGTCGACTTCCGTGGCTTTGACACCTACGGCGAGATCATCGTGCTGGGGATCGCGGCCCTCCTGATCTACGCGCTCACCGAAGCGTTGCTGCGCGGACCCGTGCGTGCGCGCCTTCTGAACCGCATTCCCGATCAGCCACGCGCGGGCGACATGCACCCGATGATGATGGTCGTGCTGACACGCGTCATCATGCCGGTTGTTCTGTTGGTTGGTTTCTACATCTTCCTGCGTGGCCACAACGAACCCGGAGGCGGTTTCATTGCCGGTCTGGTCGTGTCGATCGGGGTTGTCATGCAGTACATGGCCAGTGGTTTCACATGGACCTCGGCCCGATTGAAGTACCCCTATCATGGTGTAATCGGTGCTGGCGTTCTGGTGGCTGGCTTCACGGGCATCGGGTCGTGGTTCGTGACCAAACCCTTCCTGACATCGGACTTCACCTATGTTCGCATTCCGCCCTTCGACAAATTCGAGCTGGCCACAGCCGCCCTGTTCGACGTGGGCGTGTTCTTGGCCGTTGTCGGGGCGGTCATGCTGTCGCTCGAAAGCTTCTCGCGGCTGGCACGGCGTGCAAATGCGGACGAAACCGAACACCCCATGGACATCAATCCAGCAAGGGCCGAAGGATCATCCGATCCAATTGCGCCTGTGAAGGAGGGTGGCTGACATGGAATTGCTTGTTGCCTCCGCCATTGGCGTGATGACCGCCGGTGGTATCTACCTCGTGCTGCGGCTCAGAACCTTTCCGGTGATCCTCGGTATCTCGCTTTTGACCTATGCTGTGAACGTGTTCCTGTTCTCATCCGGGCGGCTGACCATTGGTGCGCCTCCGGTGCTGAGTGATGACGTGACCAGATACACCGACCCACTGCCGCAGGCACTGGTGCTGACCGCTATTGTGATTTCATTCGGGATGACGGCCGTTGCGGTGATGATCGGGCTTGGTGCCTTCCTTGGATCTGACGACGATCATATCGATGATCAGCCAGAGCCGCGCGAAACGGAGGGCCAGCCATGACCCACTGGATCGTTGCCCCCATCATCCTGCCCGCCCTTCTGGCCCCGCTGATCGTGCTGGCCGCCCGCTACCACATTGGCATCCAGCGGGTCTTTTCCGTCGCGGGTGTGGTCGCGCTGATCGGCCTTGCTGCCGGGCTTGCCTGGCAGGTTTCGGACGGGTCCGTCATCTACTATCGCTTGGGCGACTGGGCCGCACCGTTTGGCATTGTCATTGTCGGTGACCGACTTTCCACGCTGATGATACTGCTGACCTCGGTGCTGGCACTTTTTGTACTGCTCTATGCCATCGGATCGGGATGGGATGATCGCGGTCGGCATTTCCACGCGCTGTTCCAGTTCCAGCTCATGGGCATACTGGGTGCCTTCCTGACGGGCGACCTGTTCAACCTGTTCGTTTTCTTCGAGGTCCTGCTGATCGCCTCTTATGGCCTGATGATCCATGCAGGCGGCGATGCGCGCTTGCGGGCCGGCATACAATACGTGCTGTTCAACCTTATCGGCTCGACCCTGTTCCTGTTTGCGCTTGGCGCCATCTATGCCGAAACCGGTACGCTCAACATGGCGGACCTCGCTGAGCGTGTGCGCCTGATCGCGCCGGAAGAGACCGTGGGCATCCGAGTGGCCGCCGTGCTGCTGCTGCTGGTCTTTGCCATCAAGGCAGCTTTGGTCCCGCTGCACTTCTGGCTCCCTTCAAGCTACGCAGAGGCCCCAGCTCCTGTTGCCGCCCTGTTTGCCATCATGACCAAGGTTGGCGCTTACGCCCTCATCCGGGTTTACACGATGATCTTCCCGCCTGACCTTGAGGTCACGGCGGGATTGCATGACGTGTGGCTCTTGCCCGCGGCACTGGTATCGCTGGCTATCGGGATGGTCGGTGTGCTCGCCGCGCGCAAACTCGATCGGCTTGTTGCGTTCTCGGTCATCGGGTCGATGGGGATGGTTATGGTTGCCATCTCTCTGTTCAGTCCAACGGGCATTGCAGCCGCGCTGTACTACATTGTGCATTCCACCTTCGCGGGCGCCGTGTTGTTCATGGTGTCTGACCTTGTTCGAACCGGACGCGGCAATGTCGATCTGACAACCCAAGCGCCCATGATCGGCGCGGTTGTCACGGCCGGCATGTTCTTTGCCGGGGCCATCGCAATGGCGGGCCTGCCGCCCCTATCCGGGTTTCTTGGCAAGCTTCTGGTGCTGGACGCCGCCTTTGACAGTGACTTGATGGTCTGGGTCTGGGCCATCGTGCTCTCGTCCAGCCTAATCAGCATCCTTGGCTTTGCGCGCGCGGGCAGTATCGTGTTCTGGAAAGCGCACAGCGTCGAACAACCCGAAGAACCGGTGCCCGACACCGACCGCCCCGCCACAATGTCATATGTGGCCGTGGGTGGGCTGTTCACGCTGCTGACCCTGCACACCGTGTTTGCAGGGCAAGTGCACGGCTACACAACGACCATCGCCGCGCAACTCTTTGCACCCGACGCGTATATCTCTACCGTACTGGACACACCCGGCAAGCTCAGCAAACCGCAGGAGGGCCATTGATATGGGACGCGCCTTTCGCTGGATCCTCCCGCATCCGTCGCTGACGCTGGTCTTGGCTCTCGTCTGGATACTGCTTCAAAATGAAGTCAGTGCCGGGATGGTCGTCTTCGGCATCATCCTTGGCATCGTCATCCCGCGCATCACTGCGATATGGTGGCCCGGCACGCCCAAGGGGTTCCGGCTGGGCCGGATGATCTCGTATTCTATGTTGGTCATCCGCGACATCATCGTCGCCAATATCGAGGTTGCGTGGATCGTTCTGACCGTTCCGAACGACAAGTTGAAGCCTGCCTGGGTCTCTGTGCCACTGGACCTGAAACAGCCAGAGGCGATCACCGTTCTGGCGGGCACGATCACCCTGACACCCGGCACCGTGTCCGCGGACCTATCGAACGAAGGAAGCTGCCTTTTGGTTCATATCCTGCACACCGACGACCCAGACGCAGTCAGGGACGAAATCAAGGATCGATACGAGCGCCGTTTGAAGGAGATCTTCGCATGACACTCGCAACCAGCTTTTTTGACATCGCGCTTTCGATTGCGCTTGTCGTACTCGCCATCGGTCAGGTGCTTTCGATGGTGCGTCTGGTGATTGGCCCCACGGGCGGCGACCGTGTGCTGGCCCTGGACACGATGGTCATCAACGCGCTCGGCCTTGTTGTGGTGGTTGGTATCCACCAAGGGGTCGGCGTGTATTTCGAAGTGGCCTTGCTCGTTGCCATGCTGGGCTTCGTATCGACGGTGGCGCTGGCCCGTTTCGTTCTGCGGGGGGACATCATCGAATGACATTGGAAGCCCTTGCAATCATTGGCGCAGCCATTTCACTCCTGATCGGGTCGATCTTTGTGCTGGTCGGTGTCATTGGCCTGTTGAAATTCAACGACCCGATGACACGCCTTCATGCGCCTACCAAGGTTGGGACGCTCGGCATCGGTATGTTGCTTTTGGCATCGATCCTGACGGCCGCCGCCTCTGGCGATCCGTCGATGCACGAGTTTCTGATCATGGCCTTTCTGTTTGTAACGGCGCCGGTGTCCGCGCATTTCCTTGCCAAGGTCAGCATCCACACGCGTGAGTGCATGACGCCACCCAAACCAACGGATGACGAGATGTGGTCCACTCTGGATTCGCCTGACCACTCGAACGAAGAGAAGCCGGCAACCAAGTAGACCCACAAACGGTCCAGACCCGCCTGAGCGGCCGCTGCGCAATGCATGTCGCTCAGCGAGCTGTCCGGTAGGCTTGCGACACAACACCATTGGTGAGACCTTCAGCGGACACAAGGGTCAGGTCTCGCGGCTGATGCTCCCCTTCAAACAAACGTTTTCCTTTGCCAACCAGAACCGGAAACGTCCATATCCGGAACTCGTCTATCAGGTCATGTTTGGTGAGCGCCTGAATCAACTGCGCACTGCCGTGCACCTGAATCAGTGGACCGTCCTGCGACTTCAGACGCGCTATCTCGGGGACAACTTCGCCCGTCAAAACCTCGGAATTCTCCCACTCCGTCCCCAAGTGTGAAGACGTTGCGACGAACTTCCGGGCACTGTTCAGCCGTTCATTCGCTCTTGATCGAGGGGCATTCGGCCAGTGACCTGCGAACAGGTCGTAGGTCTTCCGGCCGAATAGGACATCATAAGGCGTCGACATGGCCGTCTCTTCCACATGCGGCATGACCCCTTCCCAATAGGGCGCGGCCCACCCGCCCCGGTCAAAGCCGCCCGAACGATCTTCGTCGGCCATGCTGGGCGCTTGCATCACCCCATCAACCGTCACGAAAGCAAGGATTGCCAGCTCGCGCATATCAGTTGCCCACTTGGGCTTGCGCTTGGGCCAGCGCGGCAAGTTTGTCGAACGCCTGGTTCCAACCACCCGCGCCCGCGGTGCCTTCGGCCACGCCAACATGCACCATCGTCATCTTGGTCTTATCGCCCACTTGGCTCAGCTCGACGATCACTTCGGTGATGTCGGGAAAGCCATCGGGCATACCCATGCTTTGCGGCGGGATGATATTGCCTGCCTCGTCACACATGCTTTCGGTGTAGACAAGGCGGCGCGGCGCGGTGACCTCTTTGTAAACTCCTGTGAACCACATCGACATGGATCTTTCGGGGGTTTCCATCGCCATGCAGACCTTGCGTGTACCACCAACCGTGACGTTCATCTCAGCTGTGGGCACGGACATGCCGTTGGGGCCGTACCACCGCTTGAACAGTTCTGGCACGGTCCACATACGCCATACCAATTCCAATGGGGCATCAAACTCGCGCTCAATGCGCACCCAGTTTTCTGTGTCACTCATGATGATTGATCCTTCATCTCGTCCAGTAGTTTCCCCATCACATCAAAACGGGCTTCCCATATGGGGCGGTAGGTTTCCGTCCAATCCGCGATGTCCTGGATGGGCTTGGGATTGAGCGTGCACGGACGGAACTGTGCGTCCTTCTCACGCTTGATCAACCCGGCATTCTCAAGAACGCGAATGTGCTTTGATACCGCGGGCAGTGACATGTCGAACGGCTCCGCCAAGGCATTCACCGTCGCCTTCCCCTGCGCGAGGCGCGCGAGGATGGCCCGGCGCGTAGGGTGCGCCAAGGCCGAAAATGCCGCGTCTAGTTGGTCGTCCTGGTCCATAGGTTACTATTATTTAACCTATAGGTTAATTAGTCAACTGGTTTAATAACTAATGATATTGGCGACCACGTTCCTATGCCAAGTTGCGATTTCTGAGGTGGGCTGAGGCGTGTCAAAAAGCGAGGTCAGGACCAACAGCACACCGCAGCAACTCAGCGCATTAAGCCGTCCCACATCTTTCTGCAAAGACCTGCCGCAAAGCGCTTTCAAACGCCGCTGTCAGCTCAGGCTTGCTGTCCCGGTTCGGTGCGAAGAAACCAAATTCGATCTCCATACGCGGCTCCCAGTCAATCAGGCGAACCTGCGGCTCCAGTTCGGGGTCCAAGGCGACCGGATCAGCAAATGTAAAACCAAGCCCGCGCTGCACCAATCGATAGGCCGCGGACCCGAGGGAAACCTCATGCGCCACGTCAAGCTGCACGCCTATGGCAGTCAGCTCCTGATCGACGATACGGCGGATAACAGTCGTATCGTCCAGCGCGATGTAGGGAACATCAACAATATCCTGTGGTCGCAAAACGGAACGTTTCGCCAATGGGTGTTCTTTGGAAATGGCGATCTTGAGGGGGGCAGACCCCAGACGGATCGGCTCAGGCCGGTCAATCGGCAGCGGCAGTGCTGAAATCCCGACATCAAATCGGTCATTCATCATCCGGCGCCCCAAATCGCGGCGGCGGTGAATCTCCAGCTTGATCGGTTGATCCTTGATCCGGTTTTCGAGTGCGGCAATGGCCGGCAACACAAGACCGTTGACGATACGGGACTGCGCGATGATGCGGAACGGTTCCGGCGCCCCGGATTGGATCTGGCGTGCAAACTCCGGCAACGCCTCGATCTGGGAAAGGATGCGCAACGCCTCCTGGTAAAATCGTTCCGCTTCCGCCGTGGGCACCAGACGTTTCTTGTCCCGCTTGAACAGCGAGATGTCGAACTCGTCTTCCAGCAGCTGCAAGAGCCGACTGGCTGCGGACTGGCTGAGATGCATGGCTGCGGCAGCCCGTGCAAGCGTGCCTTCCTCCATCACCAGAACAAAGACTTTGAGGCTGCGCAGGTTCATAACTTCGAATTTCTCGATCTATACTTCTGATAATTGCGTTTTTTCTAAAACACCGTGTACGCTATCGTCCAGCCGTGATCGCAAGTGCGTTGCCTAAAACGCCAACGAGTCATGGGAGGACACAATGAAAAGACGCGACTTCATCGGAACCGGCTTGGCCGCATCCACACTGCTGGCGGCAGCACCGGCCCTTGCCGAATGGACACCCCGCCGGCCCATCAATGCCATCCTGCCCTATTCCGCAGGTGGCGGAACCGACGCACTGGCACGGGCGGCGGCAGCATCTGCCGATGGCATTCTTCCTGTGCCACTGGTTATCGTGAACAAGCCGGGGTCGTCCGGTATCACCGGCGCCACCGAAGCAGCAGCTGCACGCCCGGATGGCAACACGGTCATGGTCACCTCGGCGGGCTCTTTCCTGCTGACATCCATGCTGCGGGACACGGATGTGAACCCGTTCGACAGTTTCGACATTATCGCACAGATTGGCAATCTGACCCCCGCTATCATCGTGCCCGCCAACAGCCCGTTTCAATCTGTCCAGGACCTTGTCGATGCAGCTCGCGCCAATCCTGGCAGCCTCAGGTGGGCCCACAATGGGCGCGGCGGGTTCCATCAAGTTGCGGGTCAAAGCTTCCTGAACCGCAATGGGCTTGAGGCGCAGGATGTGCCATTCAAGGGCGGCGGCCCGACCCGCGCAGCCGTGATAGGCGAGCAGGTCGACTTTGCCTTTGTCGGCATCCAGCAGGCCGCGGGTTTCGAAAACGAATTGCGCGTACTGGCGCTGGTCGCGCCGGAACGGGACCCGATCCGGGACGATGTACCAACACTGGCCGAACTTGGCTTTGATTATGTCGCGGTGTCATCGCCCATCGTCTTCTTTGCCCCCAAAGGCACCGCCCCGGATATCGTGTCGGGGATGGAGGCGGTCCTGCAAAAGATCACCGAGACAACGCAGTTTGCCGACCTGATGCGCGAACGCGGCAATGTTCCGGCGTTCCTCAGCGGGGACGAGACCAAGGCCCGCCTGCAGCAAATGCAAATTGACACCCAGCCCGTCATCGACGCGCTGAAGCAACAGGGCTGAGACTGGTGGCCCCAGGGTCTTCTCCTGCCCCTCGGTTGGTCGGCGTGGCGCTGGTCCTGATCGGGATCGGCGCCACAGCAACCTCGATGAGCATTTCGCTTGACCAATATGGCCGCTGGGGTGCGCGGTTCTTTCCGCTGGCGGGATCAATTGCACTGATTCTGTTGGGGCTTGCAGAGCTGCGGAACGCCCCGGGCACACATACGACCGAGCGCAAACACCTCCCGGCCATCGCAGCACTGCTGATGCTGTCAGTTGCCTATGTCTGGGTCATCTCGGGTTTTGGATACCTGATTGCCACCGCTCTGGCAGCGCCCGCCGCGTTGTGGATCTTTGGGATACGTAGCGCGGCGGGCCTTGGTCTTGCGGCCCTCTTGTGCCCCGCTGCGTATCATCTTGTGTTTTTCAAACTGCTCGGGGTTTTCCCTCCGCTGGGTCGCTACTTTGATCTTCTGGATGTCATTGGGGGATATTGATGGATATCTTCCCCGCCCTTCTTACCGTTCTCTCTGATCCTATTCTGATGGGTTGGGTTCTGCTGGCAGCCATCGTCGGAATGATCGTGGGGGCAGTCCCCGGCCTGACCGCATCGGCAGCCATCGCAATGCTGCTGCCATTGACGTTCTATATGGAGCCACTGCCCGCCCTAGCCTTCCTGTATGTCATCGGCAAATCCGGACGCTACGGCGGCTCCATCGCTGCGATCCTGTTCAACACACCCGGCACAGCGGCATCGGCGGCCACACAGCTTGACGGCTATCCGCTGGCGCGACAGGGCAAGGCCAGCAAAGCCATGAAGGTGGCCACGATCTCTTCGGTCATCGGGGATTTCACTGGCGAAATCCTGTTGATCGTCGGCGTTGCATGGATTGCCACCATCGCCCTGAAACTGGGTCCGCCCGAGCTCTTTGCAGTCTATTTCGCGGCCTTCATCGTGATTGGTTCCGTGATCGGAAAATCGGTCACACGCGGGCTGGCCTCAGCCGCCTTGGGTGTGCTGGTCGCGATGATCGGCCTTGATCCCATCAGCTCGACCGAGCGGTTCACCTTTGGCAGTTTCGACCTGACCAACGGGATCGGGCTAGTGCCGCTGATGATTGGCATCTTTGTTCTGGGCGAGGTCTTTGCCCAGATCGAGGAGCGCGGACAAACGACCGAGATGGTGCAGAACGGCAATGACGCCGCGCGCAACACGCTGACCTGGGCTGAATACAAACCGTGCCTGCCGCATGTGGCACGTTCGTCCTTTATCGGGGCCTTCATCGGCATGCTGCCCGGGCTCGGTTCCGCCATCGCCGCCTTTGTCGCCTATGGTGAGGGCAAGCGGCGGGCCAAAAATCCCGAGGCGTGGGGCAAGGGTGCACTGGAAGGTGTGGCAGCGCCCGAGGCCGCGAACAATGCGGTCAGCGGCCCCTCCATGGCCCCGCTCCTGACGCTTGGGATTCCCGGCTCAACGATCGGGGCCATCCTGATCGGTGTGTTCCTGATCCACGGCATCCAGATCGGCCCGACAATGTTCCTGACCAGCCGGGACCTTGTCTATGCGCTGTTTGCCTGCGGCCTGATCGGCATCGTGCTCTATGGGCTGATCGGCTATTTCGGCGCGGCGTTCGTGGGACGGTTCATCACCCGTATCCCGACCAAGGTGCTGTACCCGGTGATCTTTCTGACCTCGTTCGTCGCCGCCTACACCTCGCGCGGCAACCTGTTTGACGTCTATGTCATGGTGGCCGCAGGCTTTGCGGGCTGGGCCATGCGCAAGCTGGACTTCAACCCGGCTGCGTTTGTCATCTCGTTCGTGCTGGCCGGTGGCGCGGAAGAGACATTTCGCCAGGCCCTCCTGCTCTCGGACAACGGCCTGATGATCTTTGTCACACGACCGGTTGCGCTCCTGTTTCTCCTGATCGGGATCACAGCGCTGGTCATGCGCGTGCGCAGCCTGAACCGGCAATCCCGCGCGCCGCATCTGGAAGCCACACAATGACGGCCCCGCTTGATGGCATCCGCGTGATTGACTGGACGCATGTTCTGGCTGGCCCCGCCTGTGCCTACTACCTCGGCCTGCTCGGGGCCGAAGTGATCAAGGTCGAACGCCCCGGTCGCGGGGATGCAATGCGTCATCGCGGCGGCACCGACAAGGCCCGCGCCGCTGCCGGGATGAGCACGGCCTACATGACCCAAAGTGCAGGCAAGCACAGCGTTGCTCTGGACCTGTCTACCAGGATGGGCAGGGACGTGTTCGACCGGCTGCTCCGGTCAGCCGACATTCTGGTCGAAAACCACCGGCCCGACACCCTCGCCCGCCTTGGGCTGTCCGAGGCAGAAACGCGCGCCATCAACCCACGGCTGATCCATTGCGCCATGACCGGCTACGGACGCAGCAACGATATGTCGGGGGCACCGGCATAT
The DNA here is from genome assembly GCF_947496075.1 of uncultured Tateyamaria sp. GTDB lineage: Bacteria > Pseudomonadota > Alphaproteobacteria > Rhodobacterales > Rhodobacteraceae > Tateyamaria. The sequence continues at coordinate 101,967 of NZ_CANMBJ010000002.1, read as the reverse complement.
GACGTGAACATTCAGGCCATCAGCGGATTGATGACCCTGACGGGCACCAAGGACACCGGCCCACTTCGAACGGGCGCACCGATCATCGACTACGCGACTGGCCTGACGGCAGCACTCGCCACGGTATCGGCCCTGATGCGGCGGCAGAACACAGGTGAAGGTGCATTTGTCGATGTCTCCATGCTCGAAACCGCATTCAGCTTGATGAGTTCAACACTCACCGATTTCCAACTGACCGGAACAGAGCCGAAAGCGCGTGGAAACGCGGCGAACAGCAGATCGCCCTCGTCGGGTGTGTTTGACTGCAAGGTCGGGCAGATCAGCCTGGGCGTGAACGAGGATGCACAATTTCACGCACTTGCCCACGCCGTGGACCGGACCGACTGGCTGACAGATCCACGCTTTTCCAATGCGGCAGCACGCGATCAAAACGGTGCGGCCCTTGGGCAGGACATCGCGGACGTGCTGCGAACGCGCTCTGCCGACGATTGGGAACAGCGCCTGATGGCAACCGGTGTTCCATGCGCACGCCTCCGCACGCTGGCCGAAGCACTTGATTTGCCGCCTGCGACACAGCGCAATATGCCAGCGCGCGGGGCCGCGGGGTTTACCGGCTTACCGTTCCTGATGGATGGGATGCACGTACCAGCCGATGCGCTTCCACCACGGACACTTGGCACAGATACGAATTCGATCCTGAACGCGCTGGGGTATTCAGAACAGCAGATCGCCGCGCTGGTCGACGCTGGCGCAATCCACGCGCCGGATCAGCAGAACGCCTGACCGCAGCTCCTGCCCCACACACGGCAAACCCAATCTGCAACGCGCCACCTGACCGCGGGTCGCAGTTTGACCCCGGCGTGTCGTGAAAGCACTGGACAGAACTGTCTAGTATTTCGCACCCTTCTGGCAATCAACAGTGAGTCGACGGGGACGGAACATGAATTCGCAATACCGGGTTGTCGTGATTGGCGGCGGTGTGGTCGGGGCTTCGGTCCTGTATCACCTGGCAAAGATGGGATGGACCGACGTGGCCCTGATCGAACGGTCGGTCCTGACCGCCGGGTCAAGCTGGCACGCCGCAGGCGGCATTCATGCCCTGAACGCCGACCCGAACATGGCTGCGCTCCAAGCCTACACCATCGACTTGCTGTCTGAGATTGAAGAGGAAAGCGGCCAGAATATCGGATTGCACATGACCGGCGGCCTGACGCTGGCAGGCACACCCGAGCGGTGGGAGTGGCTGCAATCGGCCTACCGCGTCTTCCAATCCATCGGCATCGAAGACTGCGAGCTGCTGACGCCACAACAGGCGCAGGAACGCTGCCCGATCATGTCGACCGACGGTGTGCTGGGCGCCATGTGGGCCGATCGCGAAGGCTACGTGGACACCACCGGCACCGTGCACGCCTATGCCACCGCCGCCAAGAAACGGGGCGCATCGGTATTCGAACACACCAAGGTCGAGGCGCTGGAGCAGGTGCATGACGGTTGGATCGTGAAGACCGACAAGGGCGACATCCGTTGCGAACACGTGGTCAACGCGGCGGGCCTCTGGGCAAAGCAGGTGGGCCGCATGGCGGGCGTGGAATTGCCGGTCTCCCCCCTGAAACACCACTATCTGATCACCGACCAGATTCCCGAAGTCGCCGCGCACGACTTTGAGATGCCCATGACCGTGGACCTCGAAGGGTTCACCTATATGCGGCAGGACCAGAAGGGCATCCTGATCGGTATCTACGAGATTGAGCACCAGCACTGGGCCATGGACGGCGCGCCGTGGAACTACGGGATGGAGCTGTTTCAGGAAGACCTCGACCGGATCGAGAATGAGCTGATGCTGGGCTTTGCCCGCTATCCCACAGCCGAGAATGTCGGGATCAAGACCTGGGTGAACGGAGCCTTCACCTTCTCGCCCGATGGCAACCCGCTGGTCGGGCCGGTGCCGGGCAAGCGCGGCTATTGGTCGGCCTGCGCCGTCATGGCCGGCTTCCTGCAGGGCGGCGGCGTCGGCAAATCGCTGGCCGAATGGATGATCGAGGGCGAGCCCGAGGCCGATGTCTACTGCATGGACGTCGCCCGCTACGGTAAGTTCGCCGAGAACAAGCAGTACATCAAGGAAACCACCGGCCAGTTCTATTCCAGGCGGTTCGTGATGTCCTATCCCAACGAACAACTGCCCGCAGGCCGTCCGCTCAAAATGGCCCCAGCCCATGACGCCATGACCGCTGCGGGCTGCCGCTGGGGATCAAGCTGGGATCTGGAAACGCCGCTCTACTTCGCGCCATCCGAGGATTTCGAAGAGAACCTGACACTCAAACGCTCAAACGCGCATCAAATCGTGGCCGCCGAATGCAAAAACGTACGTGAAAATGTCGGCATGGTCGACATCACTGGCTTCTCCCGGTTCGAAGTGACAGGCCTCAATGCCGAGGTCTGGCTGAACAACGTCATGGCCTCTAAACTGCCCGCCCCCGGTCGCGCCAAACTGGCGCCCATGCTGGGCGAAGACGGGCGGCTCAAGGGCGACCTGACCGTCCTCAACTGGGGCACAGACTCGTCTGGACACTGCACGTGGTGGATCATGGGCTCCTACTACCTCCGCGCCTGGCACATGCGCTGGTTCGACGACCACATGATCGACGGCGTACAAATCCGCGATCTGGGCGAGGAGATGTGCGGCTTTGGCCTGACCGGCCCCAACTCCCGCAAGGTGATCGAAAAGCTTTGCCATCAGGACGTCGGCGCGCTCAAGTTCATGGGCTGTGGCGACTTCGATGTCGGCATGATCCGGGCCAAGGTGGCGCGTATGTCCGTCGCGGGTGAGTTGGGATACGAAATCAACTGCCGCTACGGCGACCACATCAAACTGCGCCGGATGCTGCTCGAAGCAGGCGAGGAGTTCGGCCTGCAAGAATACGGCTTCAACGCCATGCTGTCCCTGCGACTGGAAAAATCCTTTGGCATCTGGTCGGCCGAATTCACCCAAGGCTACACGCCCGGCATGACCGGCATGGACCGCTGGATCGACTGGGACAAGGAGTTCGTGGGCAAGGCCGCCGCCGTGGCTGAACGTGACGGAAACGGCCCAGCGCAAAAGCTGGTCACGCTTGAAATCGATGCCGATGATGCGGACGCCAGCGGGTACGAACCCGTATGGAGCGGCGACAGGCGCGTAGGGTTCGTCACCTCGGGCGGCTATGGGCACACGGTACAAAAATCACTCGCAATGGCGCTGGTCGACACTGACGCAGCAGCCGAAGGCACGAACCTGAAGGTCCACGTCGTCGGCGTGGAACGGTCCGCAAAGGTGATCGCCCCCTCCCCCTACGATCCGACAGGCAAGGCGATGCGGGGATGACCGACCTCCCCCGCCGTCGCCGCGGTCGTGGTGCGCCACCACAAAAAGCGCGCACCACCAACTACCGCAACCTGCGCAACCCGTTCCCTCCGATGAACGTGTTCTCGGACGACCGGATCGCGGCAATGCACGAGGCAGCGCTGGATGTGCTGGAACGGCTGGGGATCAAGGTGCTGCTGCCCGAAGCACGGGCGCAGTTCAAAGCAGGCGGCGCACGTGTCGATGACAGCTCCGAAATGGTGCATATCGGGCGCGAGATGGTCGAGACGGCACTCACCACCGCACCCAAATCCTTTCCCCTGATTGCGGGCCATCCCGACCGCAACCTGGTGATGGAACTGGGGTCCATGATCTTCCAGCCCGGCGCAGGCTGTCCCCATGCCACGGATCTGGAACGGGGCCGCCGCCCAGGCACCGAACAGGACTTTCGCGAGCTGATCACGCTGACGCAGCACTATGACGTGCTGCACATGATCCCGCCACTGGTCGAACCGCAGGACGTGCCCATCCACCTGCGCCACTACGCAATGACAAAGGGGCAGATGGAGCTGACCGACAAGCTGCCTTTCATCTATGCGCGCGGCACTGGACAGGTCGAGGAAAGCTTCGAGATGCTGCGCGACTTCCGTGGTCTGTCGGACGCGGACTTCACCGCCAATTCCCATTGCTACACGATCATCAACACCAACTCGCCCCGGCAACTGGACATCCCCATGGCGCTGGGTGTCATGGACTTCGCCCGCCACGGACAGATGGCGATTATCACGCCCTTCACCCTCATGGGGGCCATGGCCCCGATCACGGTGGCAGGTGCCATGACGCTCAGCCACGCGGAGGCTCTTGCCGCCATCACACTCGGCCAATTGGTCAACCCCGGCGCGCCCGTCTGCTACGGCACCTTCACGTCGAACGTCGACATGAAATCCGGGGCGCCAATCTTTGGCACACCCGAACATTTCAAGGCGTCCCTCGCCGCCGGGCAACTGGCCCGACACATCGGCCTGCCATGGCGCTGCGCCTCCGGGTCAGCCGCCAACCTGGGCGACGTGCAGGCCGCCAACGAAACACAATTCGGCACATGGGGTTGCCTGCTTGCCGGTGCCACCGTCACACTGCACGCCGCCGGTTGGCTGGAAGGCGGCTTGACCATTTCCTATGAAAAACTGGTCACCGATGTTGAGGTTTTGCAAATGATGGCAGAGCTGTGCGCAACCACACCCGCTGACGAGGCAGAGATCGCCATGGACGCACTGGAAGAGGTCCAACCCGGCGGCCACTTCTTTGGCGCAGCGCACACGATGGAACGCTACGCGACCGAGTTCTACGAACCCGTCGTGGCCGATTTCGCCAACTTCGGCACGTGGGAAGAACGCGGCAGCGTCGACGCCACAACCCGCGCGACAGATATCTGGAAAGGCATCCTGCGCGACTTCACCCCACCCGCCACCAGCGGCGATCGGATAGAAGCCCTGCACAAGTACATCGCAGACCGGACAGCCGCAGGCGGCTGCGCCCCCACAAGCTGATGTCAGAGCCGCTCCTCCACCGCGACGATCCGGCCAAGGACCCGCTTGTCGGCAATATCAAGGTCACGCGCCAGGACTGGCTGAACGCAGCGCTGTCCGTCCTCAAGCAAGGCGGGGTCGAAGCGGTGAAAGTGGCGGAACTGGCGGGGCAAATGGGCGTGTCACGGTCCAGTTTCTACTGGTACTTCAAAAACCGCACCGACCTGCTGAACGCCCTGCTCGAGCACTGGGAACGCACCAACACGGCCGCCATGGTCGCACAGGCAAACGCGCCCGCCGACACCATCACCGAAGCCTGCTGCAACGTCTTTCGCTGCAACATCAACACCGCGCTCTTCGACAACCGGCTCGACTTTGCCATCCGCGACTGGGCACGGCGCTCCGACCGGGTCAATGCGGTGCTCAAAGCGGGCGACGATGCACGCATCGCCGCGCTGACACACATGTTCCTGCGGTTCGACTACCCCAAACTTGAGGCAAAGGCGCGCGCGCGGGTCATCTATTACATGCAGCTTGGCTACGATGACGCCAACCTTGGCGAAACGCTGGACGAACGGCTGGCAATGGTGCCGGGCTACCTCGTCGCCTACACGGGCCATGCCGCGACAGATGCAGAAATCGAGGCCTTCGCTGCCTACGCCCGCGACGTCACCGGCCACTCCGACCCTGCTTGACCTTTCCTCAAAATAGTTATGTCGTATGACAATTATTGGGGAGGATATCATGCGCACTCAGGTCGTCATCGTCGGCGGTGGGCCGTCCGGCCTGTTGCTGGGCCAACTGCTTTACAAGGCGGGGATCGAAACGATCGTGCTTGAGCGCAAATCGCGTGAATATGTCCTCGGTCGCATCCGCGCAGGCGTGTTGGAACGGGGTCTGGTCGGCCTGATGGGTCAGGCTGGTGTAGACGCCCGGATGAAGGCCGAAGGCTTCGTGCATGACGGCACCCTGATTGCCTATGACAACGACATGTTCCGCGTGGATTTCACCACCCACACCGACGCAACGGTTCTGGTCTACGGACAAACCGAGGTGACGCGCGACCTCTATGATGCGCGGGACGCAACGGGCGGCGACACGCGGTTCGAGGTCGAAGATGTCGTGATACACGACGCCGACAGCGACGCGCCTCATGTCACCTTCTCCCAACACGGCCAAAACCACCGGATCGACTGCGATTTCGTGGCGGGATGCGACGGGTTTCACGGCGTCAGCCGCCAAACAATTCCCGAAGCCGTGCGGCAGGAATATGAAAAGGTCTATCCCTTCGGCTGGCTCGGCATCCTGTCCGAAACACCCCCCGTGAACGACGAACTGATCTACGCCAACTCAGATCGCGGCTTTGCCCTCTGCTCGATGCGGAACGAAAACCTCAGCCGCTACTACATCCAGTGCGACACATCAGATGACCCGTCCAATTGGACCGACGACGCCTTCTGGGACGAGTTGCGCCGCCGCATCCCACCGCAGGCCGCAGACACACTGATCACCGGCCCCACCATCGAAAAATCCATCGCCCCCCTGCGCAGTTTCGTGTGCGAGCCAATGCGCTGGGGTCGTCTGTTCCTGTGCGGCGACGCCGCCCATATCGTCCCACCGACCGGGGCCAAGGGCCTCAACACCGCCGCATCAGACGTTCACTATCTGAACCAGGGACTGCGCCAATTCTACGGCGAGGGCGACAGCAACGGGATCGACCGCTACTCGGAACGCGCCCTCGCTCGTGTCTGGAAAACACAACGCTTCAGTTGGTGGTTCTCGACCCTCATGCACCACTTCCCCGGACAAACCGCATTCGACAAGAAAATGCAGTTGGCCGAACTTGCCTTCCTGCGCGACAGCAAAGAGGCGCAAGCGGCAATGGCACTCAACTATGTTGGTCTGCCGTACTGAATTGGAAACGCGCCACCGCCGGTGCCCTTTCAGAATTCCAAGGTGGATCAGCAACGATGGACCAGACCAATATCCGCCGCATCGCAACCTTGCGCGGGTCAGATTGGTCTTCAAAACGCCGGGAAACCAGCACAACCTCACGCCGTCATTTGCCCGTCTCGTACCCGCACCAAACTGCCGCCCGCCTTCGTGGGCAGCTTGCCGAAAATCTGGTTAAATTGGCCCAAACCGACCGTGCGCAGGGCCAAGTCCCTGCTGCCATTACAAATTCAGAAAACCACCAAGATTCCGTGACACCGCCGAACAGGCTGTCCCCGCGGGGACACATCAGTCAAACAGGCTCCGAAGTCCTTTCTTAACCTCGTCTTCCAACTTTTTCTTTGTGGCATCTTCCAGGTCCTGACCTTCATCCGTGACGCCCAATTCCCTGGTCACTTTCTCGCGGACCTTGTCCTTGGCCCTGGCTTCGATCTTGGCTTTCTCGGCCTCGAGTTTTTCGTCCAGCTTCAGGTCAATGGCCGAGTCCAGATCGGGCAGAATACTGGGATCAGCCCAAGGCCCCCGAATGCGCACCGGGATCGCCAGATCCGGGCCGTCATCGCCCTTGAGTGCCGTGGGTGTGAACAGATAGTCGATGTCCTGCTGGCCCAGTCCAACCCGGCCCGCACCCCGCGCCTCGAAGCTGCGCAGCACGACAAGAAGGTCATCGTTCAGAAGGTTGCCGCCCTCCATTCGGAAGCTTGCGCTCATATCTTCGAACACGGTTGTACGGCCGTTGCCACGACCAAATTTCAGAAGACCATCAAGGTCCAGCCCTTCGATTGTACCGCCCGCGACATTGAATGACCCATTGCCCGAAAGGGACTTCATGATCGCGTCCACGTTGGAGCCGACGCCAAGAAATTTCACCTGCGCATTGGCTTTGCCGGTCAACATCTCAAGGTCCGCGGCATCCCGCAGGAAGGGTTGCAGGCCAAGGCCCCGCGCGGTCAGGTTGCCGCCCACGCTCAGGCCTGAGCGGTTGTTGACCACGAATTCGCCCACCAAGGTGCCGTTATAGGCGGCGACCTCTCGCAGCTCGAACACCATGCGACTGTTATCGTTGCGCAAAAGGGTGCGCGTCGGCCCCAGTTTGAATTGGCCAAGGTCGATGGAAGAGGCGGCCAATGCGATCTCACCATTGAACCCCGCCAGCCCGCTGGCATCGATCGGATCCGTGGGCCAGCCGGTGCCAACCTCAGTCTCCGAAGAGGAGGAGCCGCCACTACCACCCTCACTGGCCCCGCCGGTTGCACTGCTCAGGTCCAGCGCACCGGCATTCAGCTGGGCGTTGATTGTCGGTGTGCCGTTCAGGCTGATATCAGCCGCGCCAGTCAGCATGTTGCCCATGAGGTCTGCCCGAAGATCGCGCAGGGACAGGCGTCGGTCGGCGGTGAGGGTGAGCTGCGTCGACATCTCGACCGACTCCCCCAGTTTTGCTGGCAGACCAGGGCGCGGCAGGCCCAAGGCGGCCATAAACGTATCGGTATCCGGCAGGTTCAAACCAAGCGTGCCCGCAACTTCTCCGGCAGTGCTGGCGCGTCCGTCCAGTGTCAATAGCCCCCCGCCTGCTTCGATGGATGCCTTGACGGGTTGCACCTGTCCCGCGATGAAGCCCGCGAACCCGCCAATGGTGGCATCTACCTCAACCGGTGTCCCCGAGGGGCGCAGGGTCGCATCGATCGTGGCCGGGCCCAGACGCTCGGGCCAGTCAAGAAACAGATCCACACCTGAATATGAAAGTGTATCTGACCCTTCCGCAGCATAGACAAGCGTCGCGTCTGTGATCTGCAGCTTCTGGATCGACAAAGGCTGCGCGTCGCGGGTGGGTGCCGTCTCGGTTTCGATCTGCGCCTCTCCGCTTGCATCGGTGAAGACCCAGCTTGCCCGCCCGTCAGCACGGCTTTCAAGCCGGATGGTGGGGCGTGTTGCCTCGATATTGGTGATGCGGATTTCGCGGTCGCGGATATAGGCCATGAGGTCCACGCCAATCGCAGCATTCTCAGCCGTGAGCATGGGCCCCTGTTCGGACCAGTCGGCATTGCCAACCTCAAGCCCATCTGCCCGCACACCCAACACCGGCCACAGTGTCATCGACACCCCGGTGATGGTCACGTCACGACCTGTTGCCTTGCGGATCTGGTCAGCGGCGATGACGCCGATGCGGTCGGCAGGCAGGAAGAACAAGGACACCACGGCCACAAGCACAAGAACCAGGACAAACCCGATCAGGCGCAAAATCCATTTCATGACAACTGCTCCGTTCTGATGACGTGTTGGGACCAGCGTAACGCAGCGCACGCATAGCACCCAACCCTTTTCCCGGGCCACCACATCACATATGAGGCAAATCATGAGCACAAACCCGCCTGATCTGCGCCCCGATATTGCCCCCAAAGCCACGCTGGACGGCACACGCCGCCCCGGCCAGCCCACAATCGGGATGGTCAGTCTGGGCTGTCCCAAGGCGCTGGTCGACAGTGAACGCATCCTGACCCGGCTGCGGGCCGAGGGCTACGGCATATCGCCCGACTATTCCGGCGCGGATGCGGTGATCGTGAACACCTGCGGTTTTCTGGACAGTGCCAAGGCCGAAAGCCTTGATGCCATTGGCGAGGCGCTGGACGAGAACGGGCGCGTGATCGTCACCGGCTGCCTGGGCGCGGAACCTGAGTACATCACCGGCGCACATCCCAAGGTGCTGGCCGTGACCGGGCCGCATCAATACGAGCAGGTGCTGGATGCCGTGCACGCCGCGGTGCCGCCAGACCCGGACCCGTTTGTCGATCTGCTGCCCGCGCGCGGCGTCAGCTTGACCCCGCGCCATTTCAGTTACCTCAAGATTTCAGAGGGCTGTAACCACAAGTGCAAGTTCTGCATCATCCCGGACATGCGTGGCCGCCTTGCGTCCCGCCCGGCTCATGCCGTCGTCCGCGAGGCCGAAAAGCTGGTCGAGGCCGGGGTGAAGGAACTGCTGGTCATCTCTCAGGACACGTCGGCCTATGGCGTCGATATCAAACATGCCGAGGATAAGGGACACCGCGCGCATATCACTGATCTGGCCCGCGATCTGGGATCACTGGGCGCGTGGGTACGGTTGCACTATGTCTATCCCTACCCCCATGTGCGCGAGTTGATCCCGCTGATGGCGGAGGGGCTGGTGCTGCCCTATCTCGACATTCCGTTCCAGCATGCCCACACCGATACGCTGCGCCGAATGGCACGCCCTGCCGCCGCCGAGCGGACGCTGGACCGGATCGCCGAATGGCGGTCGATCTGCCCGGAGATCACCCTGCGCTCGACCTTTATCGTCGGCTACCCTGGTGAGACGGAAGAAGAATTCCAGACCCTGCTGGACTGGATGGACGAGGCGCAACTGGATCGCGTGGGATGCTTTCAGTACGAAAACGTGGAAGGCGCGCGATCGAACGCCCTGCCCGATCACGTGGCGCCCGAGCTAAAGCAGGAGCGCTGGGAGCGGTTCATGGAAAAGGCCGCGGCCATTTCCGAAGCCAAGCTGGCCGCCAAGGTGGGTCAGCGCATGGACGTGATCGTGGACGAGGTGGACGACGAGGCCGCCACCTGCCGGACCAAAGCAGATGCGCCCGAGATCGATGGCAATCTGTTCATCGACGAGGGGTTCGAGGATTTGACCCCCGGCGATATCGTCACCGTTGAGGTGGACGAGGCTGGCGACTACGATCTGTGGGGAAAGCTGGTGACAGCGGGCTGAACAACGGCCCGTTCTGGCCTGTCCATATCCAACACATTTGACCGGTTTTCCCACAAACCTTGCGTTTTGGTTAAGATGTTCTATATTTGTTCTCCACCCTGGCGAAAGCAAGGAGAACAGATATGTCGATCCATCCTACCCTTCCCGGCCTGTTCGAGCCGGTGCAGACAGCCCTGCCTCTTGACGCGCAGCCTGCAACGGAAAAGCAGATTGCCTATGCCCGGACGCTGGCTGCAAAGACGGGCCGCCCCTTGCCTGCGGCACTCTTCCTTGACCGGGCGAGTTTGTCGGCGTGGATCGATCAGGCCAAGCCCAAAGCCCAAGAGGGCCGTTTTTCAGCTTATCCCAGTGCAAAGCAGGTGCAGTTTGCCGAACGCATCGCCCGTCTGAAACGTCGCCAGATCCCGGCGGAGTGTTTCAAGGACAAGGTGATGATGTCGCGCTGGATTGACGGGAACAAACCGCGGTAAGTGCGGCGCTTTGTCTGTAGAGCCGCGTTTGTGCGGCTCTATATTTGCATCATGACTGAAGATACCCGGGTGCTTTATAACGCAGATTGCCCTGTCTGCAGTTTCGAGATTGACCACTATGCCAAGTATAGTGAGGGCCGTGCCCTGCCCATCCGCTTTGAAGATCTGAATTGCATCGATATGACGGATTGGGGGCTGAGCCGGGACAAGGCGGCGCGCCGTCTGTACGTGTTGCGGGGTGGTCAGATGTATTCGGGCATCCCGGCCTTCATCGTGCTGTGGCAGGACATGCCGCGTTATCGCTGGTTGGCACGGATCGTGTCGCTGCCCGGTCTCCATTGGCTGGCGTCCAAAGCATATGACCATGTGTTGGCGCCGCTGATCTACCAGTGGCACCTGCGGCGTCAGGCGGCAGCAACGTCAACTGAATCGTGAGGGTTTGTGCCTAGACTACGCGCATCTCACAGGTCAGGTTGCCGCAATGCCATACCCAAATTCTGTTCGTGAAACCCTTGCCGATGCTTCTGTTCATGTTCTTGGTCTGACAGCCGGGATCACAGCAAGTGCAATGCTGTTGGTTCATGTTGTGCAGACCCAAGGGGCGGCACAGATTGCTGCGACCAGCCTCTATACCGGCCTTGCGGTCTTTGCCCTTGTGGCCTCTGCGGCCTATCATCTGCTGCCGTGGGAGCGGTCGCGTCCGGTGTTTCACCGGGTCGATCATGCCGCTATTTACCTCAAGATTGCGGGCACTTACACGCCACTGGTTGTCCTGATCGGGTCAGCCTTTGCTTATGTGGTGCTAGCCGCTGTCTGGATGGTGGCCCTGCTGGGGGCCGTGGCCAAGCTGAGCTTCTGGGCCACGGATGCGCGCGGGTCGCTGGCGCTGTATCTGGCGATGGGCTGGGCGAGCGTGCTGTTGATCTGGCCGATGTGGCAGAACCTGCCCGGGGCCTCGACCGCGTTGATCGTGGCGGGCGGCGGTCTGTATTCGCTGGGCACGGTGTTTTACGCGCAGAAGTCGCTGCGCTTTCAGAACGCGATCTGGCACAGCTTCGTGCTGGCAGCATCCGCCTGTTTCTTTGGGGCTGTGGCCCTCGGCGTGTCAGTCTGAGCGGCGGGCCAGTTCGCCAAATGCTTCGGCGTTGCGGCAGAAGTCCGGCGTTTCAGATACTCGGCCGGGCTGCGCTTCGAGCCATTGGGCGCAGACATCGGGCTTGGTGCAGCCCACACAGTTCAGCACGAGATCCGAGATGTCGGAGGGTGTGAGATGCGCGCGCAGGGCGGCCTCTTGCAGGTCGACACCGCGGGCGGTGGCCATACGGTCGACCAAATCGGCGTGGGTCTTCAATCGGGCGTCAGTCATCGGGCGTCCCTTTCGACGAAATCCTTGGATGGACCCAGCCTGGCGGGCGCGGTGCGGAAGGTCCTTGATCTAGATCAAAGCTGGTCGAGATAGGCGCGCGCGCAGCTTTGCACATGGCGGAAGCGGTCACCGCCCAGATGTTTGCCGCCATACCAGCGGGTGACGACGACCAAGTGATCGGTTAGCCCCTCGCGTTCGAGCATGCGCAGGATCACCATACCCGCGCCCGCCTCACCATCGTCGCCCTTGATCGGGCCACCATCGGAAAGTGCGGCACCCCACGTATTATGGGTGGCCTTGGCATAGGCCCGGTCGCGTTTGAGGTCTTTTAGTGCAGCGTCAATGTCGGCCCGCGATATGACGGGACAGCCGGACACGGCGTATTTCGAGCCGCGGTCAGTCAGGATGTGCCCAAGCTGCTTCAAGGTCGGGTTTCCCAGACCCGACAGACGGGCCCGCATGTGCTATCCCCGCTGCATTGATTGATTAAAGACAATTTCAAACCGGGGATTTTCCCATGACGTTTTCAATACTGCCGCCGATGCCCATTTATGAGCTGATCGGCATTCTGGGCTTTGCCCTTTATGTGACGAATTACAGCCTTTTGACCACCCGCTGCCTAAGCAGCGATTGTCTGGCTTACTTCTGCATCAACCTCGTTGCCGCAAGCTGCGTGTTGCTGGGGCTGATGGCCAGTTTCAATCTGGCCTCGGCCCTTTTGCAGATCTTCTGGGTGGCGATGTCTCTTGTCGGCATCCTGGTCCGATTGAAACGGCGCGGTGCATCCGCACCGGTCTAAAGACCCGCGGCGGTACGGCGCACGGTTTCGATGCGCTGCGCGTTGGGCGGGTGCGTCCCGAGGAATCGGTCACCAGGATCGGGGATGCGGTTGAAGAACTCGGCTCCGTTGACAGGATTATAGCCCGCGGCGGCCGTAATGACGGTGCCCAGCGCGTCGGCCTCAAGCTCGAAATCCTTGGAATAGGTCCGTGCGCCCACCTGCGCCCCGATCCGCTGGGCGGACTCGATTGCAGTTGCATCACCGCCGGTCAGCGTTGTGGCCAAACCGCCGAAGATGACCGCCCCTGCAGCCGCATTCTGTTGCTGCCGCGCAATGTGGCCGCGCACGTGGTGCGCCGCTTCGTGGCCCATGACAAAGGCCAGCTCATCCACGTTCCGCGCGTCGTCGATCAGCCGCTCTGTGAACACCAGCAGCGGGCGGCCATCGTCATCAAGCGTTTGAAAGGCATTGGAAGGGGCGTTTGGCCGATCATCCACGATGATTCTGAAATCGCAGTTCACGTCCCGCGTCCGGGCACGGCATTCGCGTTCAGCCACGGGTTCGACACGGCGCACTACCTCGGCAAAGGCACGAAGGGATTGCTGCCGCGAGCCCAATTCATCTGGCACGCCCTGCGTGGCGGGCGCAGGGCCACCGGTGGGCGCTGGCGCGATTACCACATCATCGCAGGCGGCCACGAAAGCCAGTGTTGTCAGGGCGGCCAAGAGACGCGTGATCAAGGCGATGTCCTTTCGTAGAAAACGCAGCAGATACTATCACGCATGTTGGCAGCTTCCAGCCCTGTTCACGCAGCCGTGTGCCCCTTTGCAACTCTGCGCGCATGGCATACGCTTAAACCCATGTTTACAATCGAGCATGAATTCGACGCCACCGTCGTCACGCTGGTGGATGACGGGGCCGCCCCGCTGCAGGAAGATGTTGTGATCAACTCGTTCGCCGAGGTGATCACGGTGGAGCAATATGACCCGCGCACCGACAGCGTGGTCAAGATCACCCTGTCCCCGGAACAGGCGCGTGATTTGGCTGCGGCACTGGACTTGCCCGAAGGTGTGTATCAGTTGCGCAAGGAGCCGAAGTGAAAAGGTCTGGACCCTTGACCTGTCTCTGCTAGCCTGCGGGCCAGTAGGGGAGGACAGACATGGCGACCGGCACCAAGATCCGCACATTCTTTGAAGGTGCATGGCATGATGAAGACGTTGCCGTCATGCGCGCCGCAGATCATGGCAGTTGGGTGGGCAGCACGGTGTTTGACGGCGCACGCTGGTTTGATGGCCGTGCGCCCGACCTGGATCTGCATTGCGCCCGCATAAACCGGTCCGCTGAGGCGTTGATGCTGACCCCGACCATGGCAAGCGAGGATATCGTGGAGGCGATCCATGAGGGGTTGAAAGCCTATGATCCGTCCGATGCCGTTTACATCCGGCCCATGTACTGGGGTTTGGACGGCGATGCGTCAGGCATCGTGCCCAAGCCGGACGCCACCGGATTTGCCATCTGCCTCGAAGCGATCCCGATGGCTGATCCATCCACGTCGATTACGTTGGGACGCACGCGGTTTCGCCGCCCCGTGATCGAAGACAATGTCGTCAACGCCAAGGCTGGATGCCTGTACCCCAACAACGCCCGTATGCTGGCAGAAGTGCGCAAGCGTGGATTTCAGAACGCGCTGGTGGCCGATGCGATGGGCAACGTGGCCGAAAGCGCCACTGCCAACGTGTTCATGGTCAAGGATGGCGCGGTCTTTACCCCTATCCCGAACGGCACGTTCCTGTCCGGCATCACCCGCGCCCGCCACATGTCAAACATGCGCGCCGATGGGATGGAGGTCATCGAAAAAGTCCTGACCTTCGAGGATTTCGAGGAGGCTGACGAGGTGTTCCTGTCTGGCAATATGATGAAAGTCACGCCTGTGTCGGGGTTCGAGGACACGTCCTACCAGGTCGGTCCTGTCACCCGCCGCGCGCGCGAGATGTATTGGGATTGGGCCGCAAGCCATGGTTAAGCCGCTTGAGTTCTGGTTCGAATTTGCCAGCACGTACAGCTATCTTAGTGCCGCCCGGATCGAAGATGCCTGTGCCAAGGCCGGGGTGCCGCTGGTCTGGCGATCCTTTCTGCTGGGGCCTGTCTTTAGCGCGCAGGGCATGACAGATTCCCCGTTCAATATGTTTCCGGTGAAGGGCGCTTACATGTGGACGGACATTGCACGATGCTGTTCCGATCTGGGGCTGCCCTTTGCAAAGCCGTCCTCGTTTCCGCGGGGCAGCCTGCTGGCTGCACGCATTGCTGCGGCACATTCGGATGCCCCGTGGGTCGGAGCCTTTGTCCGTGCCGTGTATCATGCCAATTTTGCCGAGGATCGCGATATTTCGGACGACGACGTGATCGCCACCCTTCTGAACGAGATTGGACTGGATGCAGCGCCGGTGCTGGCAGCGGCCACCGCACCAGAAGGCAAGGCCCTGCTGCGTCGTGCGACCGAAGAGGCGCTGGAACGTGGGGTGTTTGGTGCCCCGAGTTTTGTCGTGAATGGCGCGTTGTTCTGGGGCAATGACCGGTTGGAACAGGCGCTTGCCCACGCCCGCGCCTCGTGATCACACGCGGGATTGCGCGCGCGCGGACGTTGGGCCATTGTGCCGGCACGTGAGCGGAGGACAGGATGCGCAAATTTCTGGTGGTGCTGGATGACAGCCGTGAGTGCCTGAACGCGATGCGCTTTGCAGCAATGCGGGCCAACCACACGGGCGGTGGCGTTGCAATTCTGTCAGTGATCCCGCCCGACGAGTTCAATCACTGGATCGGTGTTGGCAATGTCATGCGCGAGGAAGCTCGCGAGCGCATCCACGCCCATTTCGAGGTGTTCGCCAAGTGGATGCGCGACAAGCAGGGTATCGACCCCGAGCTGGTTATTCGCGAGGGACAGGCCGTGGACGAGATCATGGCGCAGGTCCATGACGACCCAGAGATCGGTGTGTTGGTGCTGGGTGCTGGGACGGACAAAAAGGGCCCTGGCCCGCTTGTCACGCAGCTGAGCCGCAACGCAGGCAATCTGCCGATTCCGATGACCGTCGTGCCGGGCGATTTGAGTAAAGAGAAGCTGGAAGCCATCACCTGATCGCAATCTGTGTGTCTTCGCCCACTTTAGAATCGTTCCAAACCTTGACAGTGCGCCGTCGCATCCGCATATCCTAGTGTAACGCTCAGGAGCTGTGCCCATGTTCATCCAAACCGAATCCACACCCAACCCCGCGACGCTGAAATTCCTGCCCGGCCAGTCCGTGCTGGAAATGGGCACGGCCGATTTTCCAACGGCCGAGGCGGCAGACAAATCACCGCTCGCCAAGCGCATCTTTGCGGTCGAAGGTGTAACGGGCGTGTTCTTTGGCACCGACTTTGTCACCGTGACCAAGGCGGATGCCGTCGATTGGGATCACATCAAGCCTGCCCTGCTGGGCGCGATCATGGAGCATTTCCAATCCGGCCAGCCGGTCATGGATGATGGCCACGCTCCGGCCTCCGGCCATGCCGAGCATGATGGTGAAGATGCCGCCGTTGTTGGTCAGATCAAGGAACTGCTCGACAGCCGGGTCCGTCCCGCCGTTGCACAGGACGGTGGAGACATCACTTTCCACGGCTTTGACCGCGGCGTTGTCTACCTGCACATGCAGGGTGCCTGCGCGGGCTGCCCGTCTTCGACCCTCACACTGAAGATGGGGATCGAGAACCTGCTGCGCCATTATATTCCCGAGGTGACAGAGGTACGACCTGTTGCCGTCTGACCCTGCCGGGCCGATCACGGCCCGATGCTATTGCGGTGCGTCCCGACTGACGCTGGATAAGCCACCTTTCACGGTGGCTTATTGCCATTGCGACGATTGTCGTCGCTGGACGGGCGCGCCGGTCGCAGCCTTTGCCGCCTTTGATCGGGCCGATGTGATCGCACAATTGCCGGATGCATTTCGGGGTGCCGCTGGTGTCGAACGCTGGACATGTCCCACCTGTCATGCGCCGCTGGGCGCGGCCTTCGATTACTTGCCGGACCAAATCTATGTGCCCATCGGGATCATTGACCAAGCGGAGCAGCTTGCGCCCGCGATGCACAGCCATTCTGGCAGTGCCTTGCCGTGGCTGCATATCGATGACGATCTGCCGCGTGCCGATGCATCCGCACGTGACGCATTGGGCACTGTAGCCGAATGACAGCGCCATTAATCCTCGGCTTTGACACGTCTGCCGCCCATTGTGCGGCGGCGCTGGTGCGCGGTGATACGGTGTTGGTTGCGGTGGGAGAAGAGATGGCGCGCGGACAGGCCGAGCGGTTGATGGGATTGCTTGAGGAGGTGTTGAACGGCCAAGGCATGACCTGGGCGGATCTGGATGCGTTGGCCGTGGGAACCGGACCAGGCAACTTCACCGGCATTCGCATCGGCGTGTCGGCGGCGCGCGGCTTGGCCCTTGGGCTCGGGTGCCCCGCCTACGGCGTCACAGGTTTCGAGGCCCGGACGCGGCTTGCACCAGACCGCACGACCGTCGCTATCCCGGCCCCCCGTGACATGGCCTATTTCATGGAAGGCGACAAAGCACAGTTGCGACCCGTTGCGGAAGTCTCGAACCCAGCGCCGCATCCTGCCCCCGCAGAACTGGCCACCGCGATCGCGCTGCACGCCGCCTCTGTCTGGCCGACCGAGACACCGCCACCTGCCCCGTTCTATGTCCGTCCACCGGATGCGGCACCGGCGCGGGATGCACCGCCACCGATCCTGCCATGACACCGGACACACTTGCCGCTTTGCATGGGGCTGCTTTTACCCACGAACGCCCATGGTCAGCGCAGGAGTTCGTCGATCTTCTGGCGAATCCCCACACGCATCTAAACACGGTCCCGCATGGATTCGCCCTTTGGCGTGGGATTGCAGCGGAGGCGGAACTGCTGACCATCGCCGTTGACCCGGCGCATCAGGGTCAGGGAATTGCCACGAAATTGATGACCGCCTGGATGTCAGAGGCGGCCAGGACATGCACCAGCGCCTTTCTTGAAGTGGCATCGGACAACGCGAACGCCATTGCACTCTACGCCCACCAAGGCTTTGAAATCATTGCGACCCGTCCGGACTACTACCATCGCCCGGACAGCCGTGCTGACGCGCTGATCATGCGCGCGGCCCTCCCCTTGTCTGTTCTCAAAAAATCCTCGGGAGGGCTTCGCCCGTAGGGCCGAGCGGGGGCAGACAGCCACCCTGCCTACCCAATCAGCTTTGCGCAAGGTTAGCCCCCTTCACACCCGCCCCATGGGTTAAAAAGCGGTTGACGCCCCCCCGCCCCTGCGGCCTAATCCCGTATGATCTTTTGATCCCGGGCGTTCGGTGGTCCGCCGCCACCGCCCCAACCATGATAAAACTGGGAGACCTGATAGATGACCATGATGCAGAAATTCCTTGGCGCGACTGCGGCCCTGGCCCTGTCCGCAGGTGCTGCGCTGGCCGAACCCGCGCTGATCTTCGATCTGGGCGGCAAGTTCGACAAATCCTTTAACGAAGCGGCCTTCAACGGTGCGAAACGCTGGGCGGACGAGACCGGCAACAACTTCCGCGAGATCGAACTGCAATCCGAAGCCCAACGCGAGCAGGCCCTGCGCCGCTTTGCCGAATCCGGCGCGAACCCAATCGTCATGGCCGGTTTTGCCTTTGCCGATGCACTGGGTCAGGTTGCTTCTGATTATCCAGATACCAAGTTCACCATCATCGACATGGTCGTGGACGCCCCCAACGTCCGTTCTGTTGTCTTCAACGAGCATGAAGGCTCGTACCTCGTGGGTATGATGGCGGCGCAGGCCAGCGAATCCGGCACGGTCGGCTTCATCGGTGGCATGGACATCCCGCTGATCCGCAAGTTCGCGTGCGGCTACGCCCAAGGTGTCAAGGCCGTGAACGCCGACGCAACCGTGATTGCCAACATGACCGGCACGACACCCGCCGCTTGGAACGACCCTGTGAAGGGATCGGAATTGACCAAGGCGCAGATCAGCCAGGGTGCTGACGTTGTCTATGCTGCTGCGGGTGGCACAGGCGTAGGCGTTCTGCAAACCGCGGCTGACGAAGACATCCTGTCGATCGGTGTGGACAGCAACCAGAACTACCTGCACTCGGGCAAGGTTCTGACCTCGATGATGAAGCGCGTGGACAACGCCGTCTTCCAGGCCTTTACCGATGGGGTGGATATGGAGACAGGCTTTAACGTCATGGGTCTGGCCAATGGCGGCGTCGGCTATGCGCTGGACGAGCACAACGCGGAATTGGTCTCGGACGAGATGAAGGCCGCCGTGGACGCAGCATCGGCAGAGATCGCAGGCGGCACGCTGACCGTTCACGACTACATGTCGGACGACAGCTGCCCTGTGCTGAACTTCTGATCCGATCTGAATGAAACAAGGGCCGCGCCACACATCATGTGGCGCGGCCTGCCGTTCAAGCTGGCGCATTGCATGACTTTGGAACTACAACCCATCTTCGATGCCTGGGGTGAGCCCGACGCCGCAACGCGCGCCGCTCTGGTTACGCCCGCCTTAAGTGAAAACTTCTACTATGCTGACCCGCACGCACCGCACCCGTATCAGGGCGTTTCCGCTTTTCTGGATTTTCTGACGGTGTTCGCCGAACGCGTACCCGACGCGGCAGCCAAGATCGTCGCAACATCCCGTCACAATACGCACGCGCGCGTCACCCTTGATTTGACGCGTGACGGTGCGCCGATGGCGCGTGTACAATATTTCATCGACCATGACATAAACGGCAAGCTGACGCGCATGGTCGGTTTCATGGGAACGGAAGATACCGCATGACAGCCCCCGCCATTGAACTCAAAGGCATTTCCAAAGCCTTCGGCCCTGTTCAGGCCAACAAAGACATCTCGATCCGCGTGATGCCCGGCACAATCCACGGGATTATCGGCGAAAATGGTGCGGGCAAGTCAACGCTGATGTCCATCCTGTATGGGTTCTACAAGGCAGATGCGGGTGAGATTTTCATCGGGGGCAACAAGACCGAGATCCCCGACAGCCAGGCGGCCATCGCCGCTGGCATCGGCATGGTGTTCCAGCATTTCAAGCTGGTCGAAAACTTCACCGTGCTGGAAAACATCATTCTGGGCGCCGAAGACGGTGGCTTGCTGAAGCCGTCGCTGTCGAAAGCCCGCAAGACCCTGCTGGAGCTGGAGAAGGAATACGACCTCAAGGTCGATCCGGATGCTGTCATTGAAGAGATCGGCGTGGGCATGCAGCAGCGCGTCGAGATTCTGAAAGCCCTGTACCGACAGGCCAACATTCTGATCCTGGACGAACCCACGGGCGTGTTGACGCCTGCAGAGGCGGATCAGTTGTTCCGCATTCTTGGGCGCCTCAAGGAAGAAGGCAAAACAATCATCCTGATCACGCACAAGCTGCGCGAGATCATGGACATCACCGACACCGTCAGCGTGATGCGCCGGGGCGAGATGACTGCCACAGTCAAAACCGCTGAAACCAGTCCCGAAGAGCTGGCCGAGTTGATGGTCGGTCGCAAGGTGTTGCTGCGCGTCGACAAGGCACCAGCGACACCCGGCGATGTTGTGTTGGACGTCCAAAATCTGAAAGTTGTGGACGAGCAGGGCGTTGAGCGTCTGCGTGGCATCGATCTGCAGGTGCGTGCAGGTGAAATTGTGGGTATCGCGGGCGTTGCAGGTAACGGTCAGTCAGAGCTGCTTGAAGTGCTAGGTGGTTATGAGGACGCAACCGGGACCGTGACCTTGAACGGCCAGCCCATTGACCTGACCGGCAAGTATTCGGATGGGCGGTCGCGCCGCGACCGTGGCATCGCCCACGTGCCCGAGGACCGTCAGCGCGAAGGCCTGATCATGGACTTCGCGGCCTGGGAAAACACCGCGTTCGGCTATCACCGTGACGCGGCCTATACTTCGGGCCTGCTCAGCAACAACGCGGCGATCAAAGCCGACACGGCTGAGAAGATGGAGCGCTTTGACGTGCGCCCGCCGCATCCACATCTGGCGGCCAAGAACTTTTCCGGCGGCAACCAGCAAAAGATCGTTCTGGCGCGCGAGATTGAGCGGAACCCGGACCTGCTTCTGATCGGTCAACCGACGCGCGGCGTGGATATCGGGGCCATTGAGTTTATTCACCAACAGATCGTTGCCCTGCGTGATCAGGGCAAAGCCATCCTGCTTGTGTCGGTCGAGTTGGAGGAAATTCTGGGTCTTGCCGACCGCGTGGCCGTCATGTTTGACGGACAAATCATGGGTGAGCGCCAGACAACCGAGACCGACGAAAAAGAACTGGGCTTGCTGATGGCGGGCATTACCGACACCGACAAGCCCCACACGTTAGCTGAGATTGAAGCCAACCTGGCCCATGCGCATGGCGATGCGTCGAAGGAGGTCTGAACCATGGATGTGATGCCAAAATGGGCCGAGGTGATCCTTGTTCCGCTTATCTCTTTGATCCTTGCGGCGCTTCTGTCGGCGCTGGTGATCCTTGCCATTGGTGAGAATCCGGTAGAGGCCGTGAACCTGATGGTCACTGGCGCGGTTGGGTCGACCTATGGCTGGGGTTACACGCTCTACTACGCGACCAACTTCATGTTTACCGGGCTGGCCGTGTCCGTGGCGTTCCACGCCGGGCTGTTCAACATCGGTGGCGAAGGTCAGGCCATGTTGGGCGGGCTTGGCGTTGCTCTCGTCTTGCTGTTCATTCCCTGGCCGCATTGGACCATCGCCTTGTTGGCTGCAACGGCCGGTGCTGCAGTATTTGGCGCACTTTGGGCTGCGATCCCGGCCTATCTGCAAGCCAAGCGGGGCAGCCATATCGTGATCACCACGATCATGTTCAACTTTATCGCGGCTGCCGTGCTGAACTACATGCTCGTCAACCAGTTGCGCCCAGCGGGCAGCATGGACCCTGCCACCGAGCGGTTCCGCGAAGCTGTGCATCTGCCGAGCCTACACGAGATGCTGGCCCCCATTGGCATCAACTTCTCCAAGGCAGCACCGGCAAACGTGTCGCTGGTTATCGCCATTATCGCCTGTGTGCTGGTCTGGCTGTTGATCTGGCGCACGCCCTTGGGCCTTGAGATCCGGTCCTATGGCAAGTCAGGCCGCGCTGCCAAATACGCGGGTATAGGGGCCGTGCGCATCACCATGATCGCCATGCTGATCTCAGGCGCCCTCGCGGGCATGATGGCGATCAATAACGTGATGGGTGAGGCCGAGCGACTGGTTCTGAACGCGGTTGAGGGTGCAGGTTTTATTGGCATCGCGGTGGCCCTTATGGGCCGCAGCCATCCGTTTGGCGTTTTCCTTGCCGCGATCCTCTTTGGCTTTCTCTACCAAGGTGGGGCGGAGTTGGCGCTGTGGACATCGATTCCACGTGAGTTGATAGTCGTCATTCAGGCGCTTGTGATCCTGTTCACAGGTGCGCTGGACAACATGGTGCGGATGCCGTTGGAACGGATATTCCTTGCGGCCCGCAATGCACGCACGTCCAAATCGGTTGAACCGGCGGAGTAAGTACGATGGATTTTCTCGCCCTTTTCGACCTCTCAGTCCTCGACTCAACCGTCCGTCTGGCAACGCCGCTGCTGCTGGCCTGTCTTGCCGGCCTGTTCTCGGAGCGTGCGGGCATCTTTGACATCGGCCTTGAAGGCAAAATGCTGTTTGCGGCCTTTTTCTCTGCTGCCGTAGCGGCCATGACGGGCTCTGTCTGGCTTGGGCTTTTGGCCGGTATCGCCGCGTCGATGGCTTTGTCCGGTATCCATGGCCTTGCCTCGATCACCTTCCGCGGCAACCAGTTGATCTCCGGTGTCGCCATCAACTTCCTTGCTGCGGGCATGACTGTGCTGATTGCACAGGATTGGTTTCAGCAAGGTGGGCGCACCCCGTCGCTGATCGGCGGTGGCCGGTTCGAACCAATTATCCTGCCCTTTGCCGAAAGCCTGCGCGGCGTGCCGTTCCTTGGCCCGATCTATGCCGAGCTGATCTCGGGCCACTCAATCCTTGTCTACGTGGCGCTTCTGGCCGTGCCGGGCACGTGGTGGCTGCTCTTCCGCACCCGTTTTGGCTTGCGCCTGCGCGCCGTCGGTGAAAACCCGGCGGCCGTGGATACAGCCGGTGTATCGGTCGTCGGCCTGCGTTTTGTGGCCGTCGGTATTTGCGGCATCCTATGTGGCATTGCGGGGGCTTATCTTGCGACGGGTCTACAAGCTGGCTTCGTCAAGGACATGACCGCCGGTCGTGGCTTTATCGCGCTGGCCGCCCTCATCTTTGCCAAGTGGCGGCCCTGGCATGCGCTTTGGGCCACACTGCTGTTCGGCTACTTGCAGGCTATCGCCCTGCGCCCTGACATCATCGAAGGCGCGCTTGGGTTTAGAGTGCAGGTCCAGCTTCTGGACGCCCTGCCCTATATCCTGACGGTCGTGATCCTTGCGGGCTTTGTGGGCAAGGCGATTCCCCCGCGTGCGGGCGGCGAGCCCTATGTGAAAGAGCGGTAAGGCGCATCTTGATGCGCCACCGGCGCCCGAACAATAGGGCGCACATGCTTATGTGCCGCGTGATAGGTCCAGATTCCCCACAAACTTAACCCCAGTTTGCTGCGCAGCGGCATGACATCTTGATTTCCCATACCGTGCCGTCCTAACAGTACCCATGCAAATCTACCTGCCCATCGCCGAGGTATCGGTAAACGCGTTCCTTCTTCTTGGATTGGGCGGCATGGTGGGTATCCTATCCGGCATGTTTGGTGTTGGCGGCGGCTTCTTGATGACGCCGCTTTTGTTCTTTATCGGCATTCCACCCGCTGTCGCTGTTGCGACAGAAGCAAACCAAATTGTTGCCTCGTCCTTCTCGGGCGTGTTGGCCCATCTCAGGCGCAAGACGGTGGACCTGAGGATGGGGACCGTGCTGCTGATTGGCGGCCTCATAGGTGCGGCACTGGGTGTGCTGATCTTCAACTATCTCAAGTCGCTGGGTCAGGTCGATTTGCTGGTTCGTCTATGTTACGTCGTTTTCCTTGGCGTGATCGGCGCATTGATGTTTGTCGAAAGCCTTAATGCGATCCGCAAGACGGCCAAGGGCAGTGCAATGCCCACCCGCAAGAAACACGGGATGATCCACAAGCTGCCCTTCAAGATGCGGTTCCGGGTGTCTGGTCTTTATATCTCGGTCATTCCGCCGCTTCTGGTCGGACTGAGTGTTGGCATCCTCGCCGCCATCATGGGTGTTGGTGGCGGGTTCATCATGGTGCCTGCCATGATCTATCTGCTGGGCATGCCAACCAAGGTGGTTGTCGGGACATCCCTGTTCCAGATCATCTTTGTCACCGCATTCACCACCATGCTGCATGCCACGACGAACTTTACGGTAGATGTGGTATTGGCCGTGTTGCTGTTGGTTGGGGGCGTGATCGGTGCCCAGATCGGCACGCGTATCGGCGTGCGGATGAAGGCGGAACAGCTGCGCATCTTGCTGGCCCTGATGGTGCTGGTTGTCTGCGGCAAGCTGGCCTTTGATCTGCTTGTCATGCCGTCCGAACTGTACTCTGTTGGGGCGGTGGGGGGTCATTGATGCTGCGCTGGTTGGCCCTGTTCATTCTCATCGCCCTGCCCACCTGGGCCGAAGAGGTCGTACTGGGTCTGAGCCAGGACGAAGTGGCGATCACCACCAGCTTTGATGGATCCGAAATCCTGATCTTTGGCGCGGTCAAACGCGAAGCCCCCATCCCCGAGGGTGAGTTGGGTGTCATCGTCACCATTGCAGGCCCACCTGAGCCCGTCACCGTGCGCCGCAAGGAGCGGCGTTTCGGTATCTGGGTCAACACCGACGCGGTCGAGTTTGATGGGGCACCAAGTTACTACGCTGTGGCATCAAGCGCGCCGCTTGAAGAGGTTTTGGGGATTCGTGAGAACCTGGAACACCGCGTATCTGTCACCAGCAAACTGAATGCCGTCGGCGCGCCAAACTCGGTTCTGGATGCCAGTTCCTATGTTGCGGCCCTGATCCGCATCAACACCGCTGCCGAGACTTACCAGCTGCTTGAAGGTCAGGTTGTTGTCGATGAAGACACGCTGTTTCGGACCCGCATCCGCCTGCCAGCGGCATTGACAGAAGGCGCCTATGAAACGCGCATCTTTCTGACGCGGGACGCAGAGGTGGTGGCCAGCTACGAGACAACCATAGACGTCCGAAAAGTTGGACTGGAGCGCTGGCTTTTTGTCCTCAGCCGCGAAAACCCGTTCTGGTACGGATTGATGTCGCTCGCGATTGCCATCGCAGCCGGATGGACTGCATCGGCTGCGTTTTCACTGTTGCGCAACTAGAGCTCTGGTTCCTCGGGCGCGAGGGTGAGGGTGGCAGCCGGAACGCTGCGCAAATCGTCGACGCGCAGCGGACCTGTCGGTTTTGACAACCTGTTCCGAACCACCCAGATCAGCCTGTTCTGTGCCCGCGTGATGGCCACGTAGGCCAGCCGCTTCCAGAGGGGTTGCCCTGCCTCTGTCCGGTTCATGCGGGCGGCCACATAAAGGTCAGGCGCGAACACCTGCACCGTGTCCCACTGCGAGCCTTGCGCCTTGTGGATTGTTACGGCGGCCCCGTGGAGGAATGTGGCGCCCATGCGCGCGGCATAGGGGATAAAGGGTTCTTCCTCGTCCGGTTTTTCTATCTTCACAATTGACGCAGCAGAGACCTGCGGGTCTTCGGCCCCGATCACGTGCAGGCGGGAAAAGCCGGGTTTGCGCCCTTCGCCAAGATAAACAACCTGCGCGCCCTTGATCAGCCCGCGCGCTTCGAGGTCGAGCCGTTTCTTGCGGTGTTTCAGCGGCAGTTCCAGACCGTCACAGATCAGTGGTTCGCCTTCGATCAGGCGGTCATCGGGGGCTTCGTACACCGCACGGAAGGCATTGATCAGACGGATGCGTGTAGCGTTGCGCCAGACAAGGACCGGGCTGCGCGCCATCAGGTCCACCTCGACACGCTGGCCCCAGACGACACGTTCGTCACGAGCTGCGGCCTCCTCCACCATCTTTTCAAACCGGTAGAAATCGACCTGCGGGTCGGCCAGCGCGTGGGCGAGGTCGAGGATCGGATTGTCCGCTGCCTGCCTGTGGATGCGGCCCAGGTTCATGACCCGGCGTTCGGGCAGCTTGTCGAACACCATCGCGCCGGATTGGTTGACCGGAGCCAACTGTGCAGGATCACCAAACAGCAAGAGGGTTGGGAAAATCTCTTTCAGATCCTCGAACTGCTTGTCATCCAGCATGGAGGCTTCGTCGATGAAGCCAATATCCAGCGGTTCCTCGCGCCGTTTCCAACCGGTGATGAAGTCGCTTCCACGCAACCCCGCAGCAGCCAATGCGCCGGGAATGGACTTGTTTGTTTGGTAGAAGGCAAAGGCTCGATCGAGTGCCTGGTCGGTCAGCCCCTCGACCTCAGGCCGGTCGCCATTGCCAGCGAGCCATTCGGCGATGCGTTCGTATTCCGGATCATAGACAGGGGTATAGAGAATGCGGTGGATCGTGGTCGCAGGCACACCGCGGAAACGCAGCACGCTTGCCGCCTTGTTTGTGGGGGCAAGAATGG
The DNA here is from genome assembly GCF_947496075.1 of uncultured Tateyamaria sp. Classification (GTDB taxonomy): domain Bacteria; phylum Pseudomonadota; class Alphaproteobacteria; order Rhodobacterales; family Rhodobacteraceae; genus Tateyamaria. The sequence continues at coordinate 75,163 of NZ_CANMBJ010000002.1, read as the reverse complement.
CAAGGGTCCGGCGGTCTTTGCGCCTGCGGGATTCGTAATCGCCCGACACGATCTCGACCCCGGCAGCTTCGAGCGCCTTGTAGAGTTCGGACAGCAGAAGTGTCTTGCCCGATCCAGCCTTGCCCGTGATTGCCATGACGGACGTGGCCGAGGATTTCGGCGGCATAAGAAGCGCGTCATCAAGATCGATGCCAGCACCGCGCAACATCTCGGTTACGGTGTCAAAAGCGCTGGCCTGATCGTCAGAAAGGGCAAGGGAAGTGGACATGCCGCGACCCTATAGATGGGGCGCAGCGGGTGCCAGCGAGATCAGGCGCTGCGCGCGTAGTTGCGGTAGCGTGTCATCCCGAATGCGCGGTCAAACCATTGGCGCGATCGTTCCATCGGGACACCTGCCCGCTCTGCCACAACCGCTGCAGCGCTTTCGTCAAAGTGCCAGAGACCAACGCTGATCTGGTCACGGCCCGTACCCGCGCTGCCCAGCACCTCGGGCGAAGAACCGATCATGCGGTATATGCGGACCATCCGGGCGTCAAAGACACCCACAAAGTGCTCGATCCCAAAATTTTGCATGATTTCCCCACCGCCCAGCATCAAAGCGGCAGCGACATGACCACCGGCCCCGCGTGTCAGGCAGAAACGGGTGCATTCCCAGATCAATGGGCTGGTAATGGGTCCAGAGATCAGATCGCCAAAGTGTTCGTTCACCATTGTGCGGCCGGTCGTGGGAAGAAAGCGCATGGAGCCGCCGTGCGACCCGTCAGGTTCTTCCCAGATAACATAGAGCGGGTTTAGATCGTCGTACTCGTCCCGCTCGCACCCATCTTGGTCCACGTTCACATCCCACCCTAATCGGGTTTTGAATTGGTCCGCACGGTCACGGAACATGGTGCGAGAAAGTTTGGGATAATCGCCAAGATCGGAGGCATAAACGTAACGCAGCATCGGAGTACTCCTAGTCAAACCGGGGAGGTGTGACCAAAAGCCTACCGTAAGGTAAGTTAATATCTTGTACGCATGCCCGTCCGTTGTGTTGCCTTCTCAAGCAACAAGCGGTTTCTAAACGACAATCAACCCCCGGCTCATGGCCCGGGCAACGGCATGTGTCGTGTTCATCGCACCCAGTTTGAACCGGGCGCTTTCGATGTAGACGCGCAGGGTGTGTTCCGAAATCGAAAGCGTATCGGCCACCTGCGCGCGGCTGTATCCCATGGCCAGAAAGGTCATCGCGTCAACCTCGCGCGGGCTGAGCGCCTGGGATTGTTCCGGTGCCCGGTCCGGTTCGAAATCGAGCGCCTTTTCGTTGAACGTGTGCGCGATCAGTATCAGGTCACGGCGATGCGCGTCTGTCCATTCGGCCCATGTTTTGTCGTCGCATGAGTGGCTGACCGTAAAGAGTGCAAATTGCCCGTTCGGACCGCGGATCGGAACCGAGAACCCCTGGTTCCCGACCCCGTGTGCAATGGCTTCGGCTTGAAAGGTGCGGGCGGACTTGCTGCTCCAGTCCAGCCGTTTCCAATCTACGGGGTGAAACCTTTGAAAACACCCCATTATGACCGGATCAATACGCAGGTAATTCTGCTCAAGATACCGGTCACGCCAGACATCCGAATACGTTCCGCAACCATACTGATCCCCGGCGGAATCGACCCAGTGGTACACCACGTGATCGACCCTGTAGTGGTCGCGTATTTCTTCGGACGCCGCCTGTAGGGCAGCGAGCCCCTCAGCTTGCTCCAAACCCTCCAAAATAGGTTCCAACGGCTGCCTCGCCGTCGTGACGCTGACCATCCTGTGTTTCCTTCATCGCGGCGATCTCGGCCATCGCGACGATTGCGGTGTCGTCCAACTGCTCAGCGAGCGCATGCATGTCGTTGGAGCGGGCAAAAGTCTTTAGGTCCGTAAGAACGTCCAGTATCCAGTCACTTTTCATGATCAAACTCACTCCCGAGTGGTTAATGAAAGGTTAACACAACTATAACATGTGTTAACTTGCCCCGAAAATTCACGTATTTCCCCTCCCCAGAAATAGCGAGGTGGTAATTTACAAGCCATTGATCCAAATACATCTGGCCTTGGAACAGCAAAACGCCCGCGAAACCACAGGGTGATTCGCGGGCGTTTACACTCATCTTTGGCGTGTATGGCGTTAACGCCGCGCTTCCAGCGCATCTTCAAGAGTACGCAGACCGGTCTTGGGCGCCTGCACCAGCACCGACATGTTCCCGGGCTTGTGTTCGTTGCGCAGCATCTTCATGTGCGCTTCAGGCAGGTCATTCCAGGCAAAGACTTCGGACATGCAAGGATCAAGGCGGCGTTCGACCATCAGGTGGTTGGCAGCCGACGCTTGCTTGAGGTGGGCGAAGTGGCTGCCTTGCAGACGCTTCTGGTGCATCCACATGTAACGCACGTCAAAGGTCAGATTGTAGCCAGTGGTACCCGCGCAGATCACAACCATACCGCCCTTTTTACACACAAAGGTCGAAACTGGGAACGTGCTTTCGCCGGGGTGTTCGAACACCATGTCGACGTTCACGCCCTTGCCGGTGATGTCCCAGATCGCCTTACCGAACTTGCGAGCTTCCTTGAACCACTCCGCATATTCAGGTGTGTTGACCGTGGGCAGTTGACCCCAGCAGTTGAAGTCCTTGCGGTTGATGACACCCTTGGCGCCCAGGTCCATGACGAAGTCGCGCTTGCTTTCGTCGCTGATCACACCAATAGCATTCGCTCCGGCTGTGTTGATCAACTGGATCGCATAGGATCCCAGGCCGCCGGACGCGCCCCAGACCAGAACGTTCTGGCCGGGCTTCAAGTCATGTGGTTCGTGGCCAAACAGCATGCGGTAAGCCGTGGCAAGCGTCAGCGTGTAGCACGCGCTTTCTTCCCATGTCAGGTGCTTGGGCCGTGGCATCAGCTGCTGGGCCTGCACATTGGTGAACTGGGCAAAGGACCCATCGGGTGTTTCATAACCCCAGATGCGCTGGCTTTCCGAGTACATCGGGTCGCCGCCGTTGCAGTGTTCGTCGTCGCCGTCGTCCTGGTTGCAGTGGATCACCACCTCGTCCCCGACTTTCCAGCGCTTTACCTTGTCACCCACGGCCCAAACGATGCCCGAAGCATCAGAACCGGCGATGTGGAACGGCTGGCCGTGCCCGTCAAAGGGCGAGATCGGCTTGCCCAGGCTGGCCCAGACACCGTTGTAGTTGACCCCTGCGGCCATCACTAGAACCAGCACCTCGTGGCTGTCGAGCTTTGGCACATCGACCACTTCCAACTGCATTGCCGTGTCCGGCTCACCATGGCGTTCGCGCCGAATGGCCCACGCATACATCTGTTTCGGGACATACCCCATGGGTGGGATTTCACCCATCTCGTAGAGGTCTTTTTCAGGTGCGTCGTAGGACGCGATGCCAGTGTCGAGTGCCATGTTGAGCCTCCGGGTTGAAAATTCCGTGCCGCAGCGCAGAATCGACTGCGTTACGGCTGAATATGGCTCGCCGCGAAATAAAGCAACCCGTGCATTAGCATTTTTGTAATTTTATGACTTTGCGCGCGCAGCATCTTCCGGTGTGATGCTGTCCGGATACAGATCGTCGATTGAATTGGCATAAAAGCGGAACAGGTCCTGTTCGTCGCTTACCTTTGCCCATCCATTGTCGATCCAATGGATCATGCCACGCCGTTCCATGTCGCCCAAAGCACGGGAAATGCGGTTGCTCAGATCATCGTCTGTCAATGGCGGCCGTGTTCCACGCGCGGATGGCATGGCCATCTTTATCCGATGGGTCATATCCGTATCCGGGATCGGCGTGTCCGTTTGCAAAAACATGCGTGCCAACAACGGAACAAAAGGGACTGGCATCACATCCTGTATTCGACCACGAAGCGTTTCTGCCAGTTGATCCAGGTCACGATCCTGACCCAAAGCCGCAAGGGAAACCGGGGGGCCAAAGACAACGGAAGCCGTGCCAAACTTGCGATAGCGCCGTGTTATCCATTGCCACAACAGGCGTAGAATGGCTGCCATCACCACGGTGATACTGACCCCGAACCGGCGATCTCCCCGCTTGTCGGCAGCGATCAGGACCCGATCTTCCAGTACTCGGTCATAGTTGATTGCAACGGGAACAAAGACAACGTCCCGCTTGCTTGGATCGTACCCATCAACGACATAGGACAAGAGCCCCATCTTGAGCGGCATCAACTGACCGTTCACACTTAGCCCCCCTTCCGGGAAGATGGCCTGGGTCACTCCACCCGCAGTTGCCATGCGCACGTAGCGGGACAAAACCTTGCGATACAGCGCCCCCCGCGATCTGCGGCGGATAAAGTAGGCGCCCATCGACTTGATCAAGCGCGACAACGGCCAGACCCGTGCCCATTCCCCCACCGCGTAACTGAGTGCCGAAGCCCGCGCCGCAAGATAGGTGACCAACACGTAGTCCATATTGCTGCGGTGGTTCATGACGAAAACCACGGTTGCATCCGGGTCCACGCTTTGGATTTGCTGATCGTTGTTGAGGCCGGTCCGCACGTCATAAAGCGCCGTTGCCAACCACCGCGCGACACGCGCACCAAAGCTGAAATAGGCAAATGCGGAAAAGCTGGGCACGATTTCACGGGCATAGCGGCGCGCTTGTTCGAAAGCCACGTTCTCGGGCACGTTGTTCTCATCCGCGTGCTGAACGATGGCCTCCGTCACTTCCGGGTCATAGATCAGGCGCTGGATCATGTCGTGGCGGCGGGCCAGCTTGAAAGGCTCAATGGGCCGTGTCAGCCGCTCGTTCAGTCGGCTCACCGCCCGCTCCAACCGCCGTCGAAAGAACCAGCGCACCGACGGGAACAGGAAATGCGAGGCAAAAGTCACGGCTGCGAACAACACGATCAGCGCAAAAAGCCAGAGGGGGAGTTCAACCGATCTCATCATCGCGTGAACCCTCGCAGGCGTATGGGGTAGGAGCAAGCGAAATGGGCTGGTCTTTCCATTCCCGCAGCCTGAAAGTGGCCGGATGTACGACGGAGATTCCTTTCATACCCTGACCGTTTGGGGACAGATCGGCCTTGCCGTTGTATCCCTTCTGTTTGCTGTTGTTGCTCTTGGGTTCACACGTTTGCTGGTGCTGAGGCGCCCGCTGATCATCCGGGTGCCCGTGTGGCTGGTCGCCTTCATCACCTTTGTTTGGGCATCACCGCAAGGATACTATACCTACTACCGCATGATTTTTGACGGGTTGCCTGCGCAATCCGTGATCAAGGCGCCGCCCCCGCCGGAAGATATCCTGGCACTGCTAACCTTTACCGGGCCCATCACCTTGTCAGCCCACAGCGTCGGGGTTCTGGGATGGCTGATGTTTGTCGTAGCCGTCTGGCCGCAACGCAGAAAATGCCGCGACGCAGCGGATTGACTGCGCCACAAAATTACCTATACCTCACATCATACGAAATTTTGTTACCCAGCCGATTCACGGGAGAGTACGCCATGTCGCAGCATGTACAGAAAGACCGCCCTTGGTTGATCCGCACCTACGCCGGACACTCGACCGCCGCCGCATCCAACGCGCTCTACCGATCAAACTTGGCCAAAGGTCAAACCGGCTTGTCCGTGGCTTTCGATCTGCCAACACAAACCGGATACGACAGCGACCACGTTCTGGCGCGCGGTGAGGTCGGCAAGGTTGGTGTCCCCGTGGCACATCTGGGCGATATGCGCACGCTGTTCTCGGATATTCCCCTGGAACAGATGAACACGTCGATGACAATCAATGCAACAGCCCCATGGCTGCTGTCGCTTTATATCGCCGTGGCCGAGGAACAGGGCGCGGATGTGTCCAAGTTGCAAGGCACAGTTCAGAACGACCTGATCAAGGAATACCTAAGCCGCGGCACCTATATCTGCCCGCCAAAACCATCACTCAAGATGATCGCGGATGTGGCCGAATACTGCTACACCAACGTACCGAAATGGAACCCGATGAATGTGTGTTCCTATCACCTGCAAGAGGCGGGCGCGACGCCTGAGCAGGAATTAGCATTCGCCCTTGCCACCGCCACAGCCGTTCTGGACGAACTGAAACCGCGTATTGACCCGACCGATTTTCCGGCTGTCGTCGGGCGCATTTCCTTCTTTGTGAATGCCGGCATCCGCTTTGTGACCGAGATGTGCAAAATGCGCGCCTTTGTCGATCTGTGGGATGAGATTTGCGAGAAGCGCTACGGCGTGACTGACCCGAAATTCCGCCGTTTCCGTTACGGGGTGCAGGTCAATTCACTTGGCCTGACCGAACAGCAGCCGGAAAACAACGTCTATCGCATTCTGATCGAAATGCTGGCCGTCACGCTTTCAAAAAAGGCGCGGGCCCGTGCGGTGCAATTGCCCGCTTGGAACGAGGCGCTGGGTCTGCCGCGTCCATGGGACCAGCAATGGTCGATGCGCATGCAGCAGATTATGGCCTTTGAAACGGACCTTCTGGAATATGACGACCTGTTTGATGGCAATCCTGCTGTTGACGCCAAGGTCGAGGAGTTGAAAACCGGCGCGCGCCATGAATTGGAAAACCTTGATGCGATGGGCGGAGCCATTGCGGCAATTGACTATATGAAAGCCCAACTGGTGCAATCGAATGCCGAGCGTCTGAACCGCATTGAAAAGGGTGAAACCGTTGTGGTTGGCGTAAACAAGTACCAGGCTGGGGAGCCTTCCCCACTGATGACCGGCGATGGCGGAATCATGGTTGTCGATCCGGCTGTCGAACAAGACCAGATTGACCGGCTGAACGCGTGGCGCGCAGAACGGGATGATGCCGCAGTGAACGCTGCCCTTTCCGATTTACGTGCAGCGGCGCAGGCGGGCCAGAATGTCATGCCTGCCTCGATCGCCTGCGCCAAGGTTGGCGTCACCACCGGTGAATGGGCGGCGCAAATGCGTGCGGTGCACGGAGAGTATCGCGGGCCAACCGGCGTGTCGTCAGGTCGTTCGAACATGACCGAGGGGTTGGATGATCTGCGCGATGCTGTTGATGCTGTGAGCGACCGTTTGGGTCGGCGTTTGAAATTCCTTGTGGGCAAGCCGGGCCTTGATGGCCATTCCAACGGCGCCGAACAGATTGCTGTTCGTGCGCGTGATTGCGGGATGGACATCGCCTATGAAGGGATCCGGCTGACACCGGAGGAAATCGTGACCGCCGCCCGCGATGACGATGCGCATGTGGTGGGCCTGTCGATCCTGTCGGGCAGCCACATTCCACTTGTCGAAGACCTGATGCAGCGCATGCGAGCCGCGGGGCTGGGACACGTGCCGGTGATTGTCGGCGGCATCATTCCCGATGACGACGCCGATCGGTTGCGCGCCATGGGCGTTGCGCGGGTCTATACGCCCAAGGATTTCGAGCTGAACACGATCATGCAGGACATCGTCACACTGGCCGATCCAAAGGCTGTTGCGGCCGAATAGCCGTCACTGCGCCTTTTTCGAAACCTATACTGCCTGAGCGAGGTCAGCGACCCGCTGCAGGGGCTGCAAAGCTGTGTCCACTCCGGTCTGGGTAGCGGATGCCGCGGCCGTGTCTTCTTTGCTCGCCTCAGGCATGACCGCCCGCGCCAGCGTTGCTTCGGCCAGCAGCTGCATCAGTCGCAAGTGATCGACGGCATCCTGAACGGCGATGGACAGCGATTGCGATGTTGCAAGCTCGAGCCCGACGCGCGATTTCACCGGGGTTTTTGGCAATTTTCTTGTTGAGCAAGACAACCGTTGCCTCGATCCGGGCATTGACGGAACTTGCCGATTTCGAAGCATCGGCCTGCGCATTCAACGTGTTCAACGCCTCTTGCCGGTGATCGGCTCCGAACTGACTGCTGTCTTGGGGTTGCGTGTCGTCCGCATCTGCTGAACCTGCCGAAATATCGTTTTTGGCGGGTTTGGGTTTTTGTACCATGGGCTACGACCTTTCCTTGCCCACGACGGGCACCAAAGCGGACATCGACGTGTCGGCGATAACCTATCCCTGCCGCTATCGGGCGGCTGTGTTCTGCATGCAGAACGCTATTGTTTGGGCATAGCACTGCTGAAAAACCGCTGCGCCGTTTGGCTGCGCGGTGCCGACATTGGCCACCAGTGTCTGGGATACAGCATCAGTGATGCTGGTCACTCACCGCTGTTTCTTCGGCCATATCACGCTCTAACTATGTCGAGCCAATCAACCCGACCTAAAACCGGATCAATCATTCTTTAAATCGCTCGCGCACAGTTTCGCGGTTTCAATCATGTTTTCGTGCCGTGCCTTTTGCTGGGTGGCGGTTGCATCCAATAGCGCCGAAGATACTGATTGCGCCAAATCGGAATAGGCTTTGGCGACGTCGACCGCCGCTTCAATGGTCTTCAGTTTTAATTGCCATAGGCCTCTCCCGTCCTACGGGAAACCCAATTCCGGTGTCATCAATTCACCAAGTCAGTTTTCCACTGGCGGTCGAAAGAAACGCGCATAACGGGCAAGTCCCCGCCGCTGACACAATTACGATCAGTCAGGCTCTTGATTTTCTTACGATTTCGCCAAATAGAGTATGTAATCTCAAAATAAACTGGACAAAAAATGGCAATCAAACTCGACAAGATGAGCCGCAAGGAACTGGAAGCACTACGCGCTGACCTGGACGAGGCAATTGTGCAACGTCGCAAATCAGAGCGGCATGATGCTTTGGCCGCGGCCCAAAAAGCGGCAGCAGAGTATGGTTTTTCGCTGGATGAGTTGACGAGTAAGAAACCGGGACGGGGAAGCGCGAAAGCGTCCACTGCCGAACCGAAATACATGAACCCTGAAAATCCCGCACAAACCTGGACCGGCAAAGGGCGTCAGCCAAACTGGTTCAAGGCTGCTGTGGAGGCAGGCACACCAGCGGAGAAGATGGAAATCTGACCGCGCGCCAATTCAAGAAAGGCCACGTTCCTTTTGCTAAGGGAACGTGGCCTTTTTGATTCAGGCGGCTCTTCCATGTTTTGATGCGCTATCCATGCGCAAATCTGCGCCGTTGTCGTGCATGCTATTCTCCTTTCCGCGGAAAACGCGTACTGAAATGGCTGTTCCCATACGAAGGAGTTGACCATGACCGTTCATATCGGTGCCGCACCGGGCCAGATTGCCGAAACCGTGCTGATGCCCGGGGATCCTTATCGCGCGAAATGGGCGGCTGAGACGTTTCTGGAAAACGCCGAGCTGGTCAACGAAGTGCGTGGCATGCTGGGTTTTACCGGGACGTGGAAGGGCAACAGGGTCACCATTCAGGGGTCAGGCATGGGCATGCCGTCCCTGTCGATCTACGCCAACGAACTGATCACCACATATGGCGCACAGACGCTGATCCGCATTGGATCATGCGGGGGCATGCAGCCACATGTGGGCATCCGCGACGTAATCATTGCGATGACATCGACAACCATCACGTCACCGTCCTCGGGCTTTTTCAAAGAGATCAACTATGCCCCCTGTGCCGACTATGGTCTGTTGGCGGCAGCAGTAAATGCGGCCCAGGCCAAGGGCACTAAAACGCATGTGGGCGGCATCTATTCATCCGACGTGTTCTATGCCGAGCGGGCCGACCTGGACGAACAGATGGTTCGCCATGGCATCCTTGCCGTCGAGATGGAGGCTGCGGAGCTGTACACCTTGGCGGCGCGTCACGGGCGCCGGGCACTGGCTGTGCTGACCGTCAGTGACCACCTTCAGACAGGTGAAGCCCTGCCGTCGGAAGATCGTGAAAAGACCTTTGGGGATATGGTGGAAATTGCGCTGGAAGCCGCGTTTGCCTGACGCGACGCTATTTTAGCACTATTTTTCAGCGTATTAGGGGTGGCACAAGCCTGTCACCCCGCGTGCACCATCTGTACACCCCCACCGTCACGGTCGTGTAAGCGTTGGTTAACTTTCTTGTAGCGCGTCTTGCTTAACGCGCGATGAATGCACCGTTATGCATGTGGCATTCGTCGGAGCCTCCGGCGGGGATTTTTCCAAAACAGGGAAGGCTGGCCCTCGTCGCGCTATGCGCGTCCGTGGCTGCGGTCGTAGCCGTTGACCGGCGGGCTCTGCCAGCCATCGAGCGCACCGGGTGCGGGCGCAAACACTTCGATCTTGAGCGGGAAGCAGGGCGCGGTGTCCGAGGAATGCTCGGACCCGCAATCGCCGCCTGGACAGGCGCTGAGCGCGCCCAGCAGGTCGATCTCGGCGAAGACGTCGATATGGTCGCCGGGGCGGACCGGTGACGCCTTCATGAAGTACTGACCGGTGTCGCGGGTGAAGCCGGTGCACATGAAGACATTCATGACGTCATGCACATGCGGCTCGGCCTCGACCAGCGACAGTCCGGTGTGGTCGGCCAGCGCGCGGGTCAGGTTCGAATGGCAGCAGTGATGGTAGTGACCGCCCTGTAAAAGGTTGCCTGTATAGGGGTCACACCGCGTACCGATCACGTCATGCACACCACCCCCAAACTCATCGAACCCGTACCAATCAAGCGTGTCGTGGATGATCGTGGCCATCGGGCGCAGGGTGGGAAAGCTGGTCCAGAGCCGGTCGCCTGTGTCCACATGGGTGCCGTGCAAGGCCCGCGTCTTGCCAGAGTAGAACCTTTCGGACAGGTCGTTTGCGTTCCACAGGTTCAAGTCGCCAACCTGCGGCCCTTCGACAGAGGAGATGCGAAAGATGTGACCCGCAGGCACCTCGAACGTTGCCGCCTCGCGCGGGGCGGCAAGGGTCGCGGACAGTTTAGTCATGCCATCGCGGGCACGGGCATAGCGCGCCATATCCGGTTGCGGCAATGTCTCGGGCGGGTAGCAGATCACTGGCGGGGTGGCGCGGTGAGCGTCGGCATAGTCGGGGGTGTCGGTCATGCGCGCAGCCTAACTGCCAGAACGTTGGGTGCAAGTGTCAGATACGGTCCATCACCTCGACCGACAGGATTGTGGGCAGGTGCCGGGCGACTTCATCCCATGTTTCGCCTTCGTCCCTTGATGCAAAAACCGAGCCGGAGTTTGTGCCAAAATACACCCCAGCTTGCGGCTGCTGATCGGTGGCCATGGCCTGCCGCAATACGGTGAAAAAGCAGGTGTCTTGCGGCAATCCGTTTCGCTGGTCAGTCCAGGTGTCGCCGCCATTCTCTGACCGCCAGACGGCGGCGCTGGCATCGGGGGGATAGCGCCCGTCGCTGTCACCGTTGAGCGGCAAGGTCCAGATCATCTGTGGCTTGTGGGGGTGTACGGCGATGGGAAACCCGAAGGTCGAGGGCAGTCCTTCGGTGATATCCTCCCAACTGCGGCCGTCATCGGACGACCGCCAGACCCCGTGATGGTTTTGCTGATAGAGCACATCCGTGCTGGCGCGGACAAAGTTATGAACGCAATGCCCGGTTTCGCCATCGCGGGGTGCTGCCGGATGTGCATTGTGGCCGCAGCTTTCGGCATTGGAGAGCCGGTTGCGCCGGTCCCATGTGGCGCCACCATCCTCGGTCGCAAAAACGCCTGCCGCCGAGATCCCCACCCACATCTTGGCGTCATCCTTGGGATCGCGGACAATCGTGTGCAGGACCAGCCCCGCCCCGCCAGGGTTCCAGCTGTCGCGCGTGTCATGGTCGCTGAGCGCATCGTTGCGGGTCCAGTTCTGGCCGCCATCGGCGCTTTCGTAAAGGCGGCCGGGATTGCCACCTGCCATGAGCCGCCCGTTGGCCAGTGACAGGGACCAGATCGCGGTGACATCGCCATCAAAGCTGGTGTCGTGCGCCGTCCAGCCGAAAAGGGCCGCCTCATCCGGATTGTCTTCGGCCCAGCTGTCCATCTCTCCTTTCGAGAGTTTGGACAGCTGCCATGTCGCCCCGCCATCGTCAGACCGCCAGATCCCGGCGCCGCTGAAAGTATTGCCACCACCGGCCCAGATATGGCCTGTCTTCGGATCACCAATCACATGGTTGATGGCCCAGCCGTCACAATGTGGTCCTGTCAGTTTCCAGGTGTCGCGCGTGGCACTGTGCAAAAGAAACGCACCCTTGGTCGTGCCGATGAGAATGGTGATATCCGACATGTCCACCCCCGTTTGATTGGACGCAGGGTATCACAAATCGGCCTTCGGCGGCAGCCGGGCTGTGCGGAGGTAGGATACGTTGGGCTCAATGGTCTAAATCAGCAGGTCGCCGGCCAATCCAAGGCCAAAGCCGCACACAGCGCCCAGTGTCGGCAGATGCGCGTTCTTCAATGGCACCTGCGGTGCGATATCCTGGAACATCAGGAAAAGTATGCCACCCGAGGCCAGCATCATGACTGCACCGATCACATGCTCTTGCGAGGGCGGCAGAGAAACCCCGACATAAGCGGCCAGTGGACCAAGCGGGACCATCAGTACAAAGAGCCAAAGCGGCGCGGGGCCATCTTCTGACAATTCGCGCATGGCATTGAAGCCTTCGGGCAGGTTCTGCAGCGCAATAAGCCCCGCCACAAGGAGCGCGGTGCCAAGATCGCCCGAGATAAGGGCGCCGAGCGCCATCGCCTCGGGCAGGTAATCCATCATCATGGCGAGAAACTGCGCGAATTTGCCCCCTGCCCGCGACAGCGCCCGGTCAATCACGGCGAAAGCGACACCGCCTGCAAAGAACCAGCCAAGGGCCGCGCCGGGCCCAAGCCGCTCCGTGCCTTCGGGGACCAGCACTAGTGCGACGGCGGCCAAGAGCGCGCCGGCCCCGAATGCAATCACGCCGTGACGCGCTTCGGTCTTGAGCCAGTTGGGCCAAGCGGCGTTGAATGTCGCAATCCAAGCGCCCAGCGGGATCGATCCGCCTGCAAGTGTTGCCAGCAGAAGGGCCGCCCAGACGTCGTTCATACCCGCATCAGACGGTACGTTCGACCATCATCTGCTTGATGTTGGCAATCGCCTCTGCTGGGTTCAGGCCCTTGGGACATGTCTTGGCGCAGTTCATGATCGTATGGCAGCGATAGAGCTTGAACGGATCCTCAAGATCGTCGAGCCGTTCGCCTGTCGCCTCGTCCCGGCTGTCGATGATCCAGCGGTAAGCGTGTAGCAGGGCTGCTGGCCCGAGGTAGCGGTCACCATTCCACCAGTAGCTGGGGCACGCTGTCGAGCAGGAGGCGCACATCACGCATTCATAGAGGCCGTCCAGCTTCTTGCGGTCTTCGATCGACTGCTTCCACTCTTTCGCCGGGCGGTTCGTCTTGGTTTCCAGCCAGGGCATGATCGACGCATGCTGCGCATAGAAATGCGTGAGGTCAGGGATCAGGTCCTTGACCACGGGCATGTGCGGCAGCGGGTAGATTTTGACGTCGCCCTTCACCTCGTCCATGCCGTAGATGCAGGCGAGCGTGTTGATGCCGTCGATGTTCATCGCACAGGATCCGCAGATGCCTTCGCGGCAGGAGCGACGGAAGGTCAGGGTCGGGTCGATCTCGTTCTTGATCTTGATCAGCGCGTCCAGGATCATCGGGCCACAGGTGTCCATGTCGACGAAATAGGTGTCGACCTGCGGGTTTTTCCCGTCATCGGGGTTCCAGCGGTAGATGCTGAACTTGCGCACGTTGGTGGCACCTTCGGGTTTGGGCCAGGTTTTGCCTGTCGTCATGCGAGAGTTCTTGGGAAGCGTCAGTTGGACCATTGCGGTTCTCCTTTCACGCGGTCAGGACAGAGAGACCTGCCCCGACGATGCACTGTTGTGTCTGTTGCCGCTCAAGCACAGAGCGTACCAGAGCAGCGGTTGTTTCTGAGACGCCGATCACGGCGTCCTTGGCAAATTCACCGATCTCACGCGCTGAAGCGTTGTCGATGATGCAGTCGGTAAAGGGCGTGACTGCCTGTTTCGGCACCGCCGGGAAGCGGGTGACTATGGTTTCCGACACAGCGGCCTTGGCGCTGCGGCGCGCGACGTTGTCCACCGCTTGGGTGGTTTCTTCGCAAGCGGTAAGCGTCAGGAGAGCAACAAGGGCGGCGGCGCGGATCATGTCAGGGTTACCTCGGCTTTGGCGGTGCGTAGCAGATCGGACAGGCGCAGCGCGTCTTCGGGAAACACCTCGGCCAGCCGCGCGATGAAATGGGGGTCGCGGGCCGCTGTCCACAGGATCAGCTGATACTCAAGATCATCTGCCATCTGGGCGGCGCGTTGATCCGTTGTAAGTGTTTCGGGGGCCACCGACTTGCCCTGAAAGGACGAGCCACCGCCGTAGCTTTGGACCCGCCCCTTGGTCAGGTCGCGCCCCGGCAAGTCGAGGCGCGCCGCCATCTCGGCACGATAACTGTCCTCGGTATTCCAGCGGTCATAGAGCAGCGGTACGACGTCACCGTCCTGCACCCGCTCAAGCATCGTGCCATAGGTGTTGACGGCGTTCATCATCACCCGCATCCGATCAACGGGACCGTAGCCCGGATTGCCCTGGATCTTGCGCAGCAGAGACGCGGCCCAATGCAAGAAGCTGCGGTATATGATCACGCAAGTTTCGGGCGCTGCATAGAGCGGTTTGTGCTCAAGCGGCGGCATGCGGTCCTCGTAGGATACGAGCGCTGTGGGCGCGTCGCCTGCCGCGGCAATCCTGGTTTCCCGGCCTGGCAGGTCCAGCTGTGTACCGTCGCGATAGACGGTGACGGCGCGCGTTGTTTCCAGTGGGTCGCGGCCCGGTTTGCAGTTGTTCAGGAACAGCCCACCGCCGCTGGTGTTCCGCATGATCCAATCAATCAGCGCATGGTTGCCCGAGCGGCGCATGCCATAGACGCGCAGCACCCGTCCGGGGACGAGTGCCACATCATCCGTGCTGCGTACCGCGTGGGCCATGCGGGGCTTAGTAGACCCGCGCCTTGGGCGCGATTTTCTTGAGGTCAATGCCGCCATCGTTGTGGCTGGTCAGCGGTTGCAGGTGCACACCACGGAACCCAAGGCTCGCCTGATTGCCTTCAAACCAGATCAAAGAGTGCTTGCGCCAATTCTCGTCATCGCGGTCGGGGTAATCCTCGTGCGCGTGGGCGCCGCGGCTTTCCTTGCGTGCCGCTGCCGCCGTGATGGTGGCCACAGCGTTCGGCATGAGGTTGGTCAGCTCAAGCGTTTCCATCAGGTCGGAGTTCCAGACCAGCGACGTATCGGTGACTTGCAGGTCATCCAGCTTGCCGGCCACGCCCTTCATCTTCTCTTCGCCTTCCGCCAGCGTTTTGTCTGTGCGGAAGACGGCGGCGTCCGCTTGCATGGTACGCTGCATTTCAAGCCGCAACTCGGCGGTAGGCACGTGGCCCTTCGCGTAGCGCAGACCGTCAAAGCGGCTGAACGCAGCCTCGATCGCGCGTTTGCTGGGCGTGGGCACTGGTGCATCGGCGTCGACCACGTCTTTGGCCCGGATGGCAGCGGCACGACCGAACACCACAAGGTCGATCAGCGAGTTGGAGCCCAGACGGTTGGCACCGTGCACCGAGGCACAGCCCGCTTCACCCACGGCCATCAGGCCGGGCGAGACGTTGTCGGGATTGTCCTTGGTTGGTGCCAGCACTTCGCCCCAGTAGTTCGTGGGGATGCCGCCCATGTTGTAGTGCACCGTGGGCAGAACCGGGATCGGTTCCTTGGTCAGGTCCACGCCCGCGAAGATGCGCGCGCTTTCCGAGATGCCCGGCAGGCGTTCGGCCAGTGTTTCGGGCGGCAGGTGGTTGAGGTGCAGGTGAATGTGATCACCATCGGCACCCACGCCGCGCCCTTCGCGGATTTCCATGGTCATGCAGCGGGATACCACGTCACGCGATGCGAGGTCCTTGTAGGTCGGTGCGTAGCGTTCCATGAACCGCTCGCCTTCCGAGTTGGTGAGGTATCCGCCCTCGCCCCGTGCGCCTTCGGTGATCAGGCAGCCCGAGCCGTAGATGCCGGTGGGGTGGAATTGTACGAACTCCATATCCTGCAGCGGAAGACCGGCGCGGGCCGTCATGCCACCGCCATCGCCGGTGCAGGTATGGGCCGAAGTGGCAGAGAAATAAGCACGGCCATAACCGCCAGTTGCCAGCACAACCATCTTGGCGGCGAACAAGTGCATCGTGCCGTCATCCAGCTTCCAGCACAGCACACCCTGACAAACACCATCCTCGGACATGATCAGGTCGATGGCGAAGTATTCGATGTAGAATTCCGCGTTGTTCTTCAGCGACTGGCCATAGAGGGTGTGCAGGATCGCGTGGCCGGTCCGGTCGGCCGCGGCGCAGGTGCGCTGCACGGGCGGTCCTTCGCCAAATTCGGTGGTGTGGCCGCCGAATGGCCGTTGGTAGATCTTGCCCTCTTCCGTGCGGGAAAACGGCACGCCGTAATGTTCCAGTTCATAAACCGCCTTGGGCGCTTCGCGAGCGAGGTATTCCATCGCGTCCGTGTCACCCAGCCAGTCCGAGCCCTTGACCGTGTCATACATGTGCCACTGCCAGTTATCGGGCCCCATGTTGGACAGGGACGCCGCGATGCCGCCCTGTGCCGCAACGGTGTGTGAGCGCGTCGGGAACACTTTTGTCACGCAAGCGGTGCGCAAGCCTTGCTCGGCCATGCCCAATGTCGCGCGCAGTCCAGCGCCACCGGCACCAACGACCACGACGTCATATTCATGCGTCTCGTAATCATATGCAGCCATTTCGGCCTCCTCGTTTCACAGCGGCGCTGGCGAAGCGCGCTTGGTTATTTCAAAGCGCGATGCGCGCGATCGCAAACAGGCCTGCCGCGATCATAGTGTAGGCAAATGCGGTGGTTGCGATTAACGTCAACTTGCCAGCTGTCCCATGAACGTAATCCTCGATCGCCGCATGTGCTTCACGCATCAGGTGCAGCACGATCACGATCAAGGATAGCCCCATCAGAATGGCCGGGATGGGACGGCTGAAGAAGTCCACAACTTCGGCATGACTGCCGCCAAGGGCCGACGCGAACAGGATGACAAGGATTGGCACGAGCGGCACAAGCAGGATCGAACTGACCATCATCTGCCAATGATGGTGTGTACCTTCACGTCCGGACCCCAGGCCCATGGCGCGTTTGCGGTCTGTCAAAAAGCGCATATCGAACCCCCTCCTAAACTGCGATCACAACAAAAACGGTCAGCAACGTGGCCAGAATGAACATGCCCTTGGCCATGTCTTCGGACACGGGGACCTGGATAAAATGGCCGAAGTCCCACAACACGTGACGCAGCCGACCCAGCATGTGATAAAAGATGCCCCACACTGCTGCGATCAGGACCAGATTGCCGAGCACGCTGCGCAGCAGACCATCAACCACGGCAAATGCAGCCTCGGATGATGCAGCGGCCAAGAGCCAAGCAACCACAAGCACAGAGGCGATCAGGCAGCCTATCCCGGTGATGCGCACCATAATGGACGACATCGATGTCCACTGTGGGCGGTAGATTTGCAGGTGCGGCGAAAGCGGGCGATTGCCCCGGTTGACGTCTGCCATTGTGCATCCTTTGTGATCGGTTGCTTCTTGATACCTCTTTTTACAGACATGTCACGCGCGACGCCTTCACAATTGGCGCGGTTTTTTGGCGCATTTGCAGGATTCTGCGCAAACGTGATCACGGTTGAAATGCGTGTGATCACAAGATTGGTCACTGTGCAGAATAAGTCACCTGTTTTGTCGTCTCACGTTGTAGCTTGCGTTTGATCTGCTCGGGGTAGTCCTCGAATCCCTGGGCTGTGACCACAAAAGCGCCAGGCCCGGTGATCACGTTTTCAAAGAAATACGCCGTCAGATCCGTATCGTCGGTCTCAATCGCGATGGCGTTCACCGTGATGTTGTCCTGCGTAAGCACTTTGCGCTGCGTCGCCGGCTCCACCCCTTCGTTCGAGACCCCATCGCCGGACACGTCGATCACTTTGCGCTGGCAGTGAGCCACGGGGGCAAAGGACACACGTGACACAGCCAGCGCTTCACCAATGGCCGTCGAGTAGTTCCGCCAGACGCGCGCGTCACCTTCGATCCGGTCGGCAAGTGTCAACACGTCCTGATAGGTCTGGATGGCTGTCCATGGCACTGTCTGACGCTGACGGGAAGCACCCGTCCATTGCACAAGGCTCACTTGCGCATTTTGCGCAATCAGGGCATCGGCCACGATCCCGTCCCGCAACGCATGGGCCACACCATCCATCTGGATACGATATTCATCGGCATCAACCGAGCCTGACACATCCACAGCCAAAAGCAGCGCCAACTCGCACGCGCGCGCTGGCGACGCCAATGTCAGACAGATGGAAGCCAAGCGCCACATGACAGAAGCCTAGCGCGTCCTGTCACACAGTGCACTTCACAAACGTACGGTCACTCAAGCGCGTCATAAAGCGTGCGCAGATGGTCTTCGAACTCTGTGCACATGATGATTTCGGTGGTGCCAAGGTCATAAAACGCATTGGCCTCGCCACATTCCTCGACCCGGACTGTCAGCGTGATGGGCAGATCGAAGTCATCGTTCAGTGCGGCAACCTCGGCCCGCATAACGTCCGTTGTCAGCAGGGCATGCCCACCGTGATCGAACTGGATCGTATTGCCCTGCCCCGCGATTTCGTCAAAGGCCGGGCCCCAACTGTCGAGCGCCAGTGCGAATTCATGAGGGCAGGTTTCTGCGCGCTCTGGCGGCAACCCAAGGTCAATTGCAAAATCCTCGCGCGCTTCGGGGTTGGCACCGTAGAACAGGCACACCGTGTTGTAAAAGCGTTGCTCATCCGGCCCATGCGTGTCCCAATAGGCGATGCCGGCGGCTGCGGCGGCTTCTCCCAGGAAACCAAAGGCTGCATCGTAGGCCAACGCCTGTGCTGCCTCTTCCTCATAGAAGCCGTCGATCAACAGGATCGAGGCGACATCCGCCGCATCCTCTTCCTGACCAAAAACCGGCAGGGCCAGAATGTCGATCAGCGCGTGCCCTAGTTCGTGGTAGAAAACCCCCAGAAGATTGGCCTCGACGAAGGCCTCGCGCTCTTCATCTGCAAGCGCCATGCCCGGCATCAACAGAAACGGCAACACGTATCGCAGCATGATGTCTCTCCTTCGCGTCCTGCGGGATGGCGGGTGGGGCGTCGTCGCCAGACGCGCGTCACCCCGGCATCCTTACATGGGCATCAGGGCCCAGTAATCGAGATCAAGCAAGACCTCGGGCAGATACTTGCCGTCCTCCCCCCGCAGCTGGAACGGCGCGCCGCCCTTGGTCGCGACCAACCGCAACCGGATCGCCCCAACACCGGGGGCAGAGGTTTCGGCCTTGTCCAGCACTTCGGACCATGCCCGGACCGTATCACCCGCCAGACAAGGGTTGGCGTGCGCGCCCGCGTTCAGGCCCACGACCATCTGCGTGTTGGCCAACCCGTTGAACGACAGCGCGCGCGCCATCGAAATCACGTGCCCGCCATAGATCAAGCGCGTCCCGTCAGGGCGCGCGGATGTGTCGAAATGCACTTTAGCAGTGTTCTGCCAGAGGCGGGTCGCCATCATGTGTTCGGCTTCTTCGATTGTCACGCCGTCCACGTGGTCGATTTGTTCGCCAACCGCATAGTCGCCCCAGCGGTGCGGCTCTCCGGCCAGATCGCAATTGTAGTTTTCGAAGGTCAAACCGTCGGGCACCGCAAGTGTCCCCGCGGGGACAACCTTGTTCAAGTCGGGCACAACCGTCTCAGGCGCTGGCGCATCCAGATCGCCCTTCCGCACCATCACCCAGCGCACATATTCCAGAACCGCCTCGTCCCGCTGGTTCCGCCCGGTCGTCCGCACGTAGACCACGCCGGACCTACCGTTCGAGTTCTGCTTGACCCCAATCACCTCGGATTGCGAGGTAAGCGTGTCACCGGGCCACACCGGCTGTAGCCACCGTCCTTCGGCGTAGCCCAGATTTGCAACGGCATTCAGCGAAACATCCGGGACGGTTTTACCAAAGACAGTGTGAAAAGCGATCATGTCATCCAGCGGCGACGCGGCCAGCCCGCACGCCTGTGCAAACGTGTCTGACGAGTACAGAGCGTGCCGCGCCGGGTAGAGCGCATGGTACAGCGCCCGCTCGCCTGCCCCGACCGTCCTCGGAACCGCGTGCGTCAGCACATCGCCAACACTGTAATCTTCGAAAAACCGGCCCGCATTGGTCTTGGCCATCACTGCTCTCCTAGTTTGATGTCCGGGGTGTAGTCCCCCGGCACCTCTTTCACGACCGCTTGTCCGCAACGCATGATCCCCGCGGCGTGATCCCATGTCTGGGTCGGTGAGCCGTGTAGTTCCCATCCCGCGTTCAGGGCGGCAGTGACCTTGTGGCAAAAGGCGGACGTGTCCTCTTCGGACAGAAAGCGGTACAATTTCATGGATTTACCCCGGGAACGGCCAGACACCCAGCCAGTTGTGGACCCAACCGATTACGCCCAGCAAGACGACGGACCCGACAAGGAACATGGCGTCCTTTGCAAGCGTACCCTCTGGTCCACGTTGCCAGCCGGGTTCGGCTGCATTGATGATACGCGCGGTTGCAATGGCCCAAACCAGCAAGCCGCCAAAGAGCAGTATCGAGGCGACATCACCATTCACCAGCAAGTGCGCGATGGCCCACAGGCTGAACCCGGTCAACATGGGATGACGCATGCCTGACACCAGCTTGCCCCGTTTGGGTGCTGGGCTGAGCAGGTAGATTGCGATCAGCATGAGCAGGTTGTTGATGTGGATCATGAATTCTGGGGGCAGCCAGACATGGACAAAATCCACACCCCGGTAGCCGATAACCATCAGCACAATGGACCCGACAAGCACCAAGGCAATGATGCCTTTGCCCGGATCCCCAATAGATGCCCGACGTGCCGGGGCCACCCGCTTGAACAGATGCGCCGCCCACCACAAGGCGACACCTGCAATCAACACAATCCAATACATCGCTTATCCCTTTGCCATCTCCGCGATAGCCTCGGCCTTGGCCAATGTTTCGCGCGCAGTCACGATGTGCAGATTCTCGACGATACGTCCATCGACAACCGCCACGCCCTGACCCGCGGCTTCCACCTCTTCAAAGGCTGCGATCTGGCGGCGGGCCAGATCGATCTCCGCCTCGGACGGGGAAAAAGCGGCATTCGTGATGTCGACTTGCGCCGGGTGGATCAGCGTCTTGCCATCAAAACCCATATCACGGCCCTGTTCGCATTCGAATTGCAAACCTTCATCGTCCTTGAACGTGTTGTAAACGCCGTCGACGATGGCACAGCCATGCGCCTTGGCCGCCAGCAAGCACAGGCTCAACCCGGATTGCAGCGGCAGTCGGTCGGACCGGAAGCGGGTCTGCAATTCCTTGGCCAGATCATTGGTGCCCATGACCATGCCTTGCAGTTTCGGATGCGCAGCGATGGCGGGCGCGTTGATCATGCCCAGAGGCGTTTCCATCATCGCCCAAAGAGGCGTGTCCCCGGTGATCTCGGCCAATGCATCCAGATCGGCGGGCGAGGACACCTTGGGCAACAGGATCGCGTCGGCCCCCATATCCTTGGCTGCCTGCGCATCATCTCGACCCCATGCTGTGTCAAAGCCGTTGATCCGCACGATTTTCAGCCGCGCACCGTACCCGCCTTGGGCCAGCGCATCGGCCAGCGTGGCCCGCGCGCTTTCCTTTTCTTCGAGCGATACGGCATCTTCGAGATCGAAGATGATCGCATCAACCGGCAGTCCGCGCGCCTTGTCCAACGCCCGTGGTTTCGAACCTGGGATGTAGAGAACAGAGCGGAGGGGACGGTCGAGGGCCATTGCGTGCGATCCTTGCGAGTCATAAAGTTGCGCGGAAAGGGCCACTTTTTGCCAGATAGTTCAAGCGCTATTTTTCTGCGCTGCAGAAATGGGGGCCCTACTTTCGTTGGGTTCAGCAGTCTTTCATCAAATTTTAACGACCTGCGCACGCTGCATTAACCACTATTCAAGGCTAGATCCGCACATTTGTCCCAATCCGACAGCGCGGGGAGGGCCGTTTCGGCAGGGCCGCCGAACACTTCACGGAATGCGCAAAGGGTCGGGTGTGAACCGGGGCTGCCCGGTCATCGCCGGGGTTCCGGCTGGGCCAGATGACCAGAGGTGACGCCTTCCTTTGTGAAAGGCTGAACGTGATGACACGGATGATGAATGTGATGATAGCGGGCGTTCTAGCGCTTGCGGCAATGGTGAATGCGGCACAGGCGCAGCAGGCCCGCAATTGCGGACCCCGCGATATCGTGGTGAGCCGTCTCGCCGAAGGTTATGGCGAGACACGCCAATCCATGGGCCTTGGGGCCAATAATTCGGTGATCGAGGTTTTTGCCTCGGACGAAAGCGGATCGTGGACGATCACAGTGACAACGCCCAACGGGATGACCTGCCTTGTTGCCAGCGGCCAGGCCTATGAAACGCTCGCCGAAGCCTTGCCTGCCAAAGGCAGCGACGCCTGAACCGGTGCGGCGGACGACACGTCCGCCTTACAGTATCCTGACAGTCATTTGTAAGGCGCACCTCGGTGCGCCTTTGCTTTGCCCGGGGCAGACCAAATGTCCGCATTACCCACTGTAAGGTGGATCTTGATCCACCCAACAGATCACCGCTCAGGAACACGGCGGATGGTCATACCCCATTTCTCGTCCGTGCCGAACCCCAGCTTTTCATAAAAGCCTCGCGCTTCGGCTGTTCGCCCGGTCAGGAGCATTATCTTGTAGCAATCCGCCGCCCACGCTGCATCGATCGCCGCCTGCATGACCCGCCGCCCCTGCCCAGTCCCACGATGCGTTTGATGCGTGACCACATTTTCGACCAATGCGTAGGGGCGACCACCCTGTGTCATGTTGGGCAAAACATGAAGCGTTGCCATCGCCACCAGATGATCCGACAGAAAGGCACCCCACACCCATGTACCGGGGTGGTCAATCAGCTCGGCAAATGCCGAGTCGGATGCGAGCGGCTGTTCTCCGACAAGATGCCGATACAACGTCAGGGCCTGTGCTGTATCAGCCGCTGTGAGGGTCCGGGTACTCATGTCAGACCGTCCCAGATCAGCTTTGCACCCGTCATCACCAAAAGCACATAGGTCAGCAAAAAGAACGCGCGTTCCGGTACGAGGTGATGCGCCCGCACCCCAAGCCAAGCCCCCAGCAGCGCAAAGGGCGCGAGGGCGATGTTTGCGATCGCTGTTTGGGCCGTGAACATACCCAGAAAGGCATACGGGACGAATTTGAAGATGTTAATCGCGGTGAAGATCAGGACGGTATTGGCCTGATATACAGTCTTGGACGGGCGCAACGACAACAAATAAACGGCCGCGGGTGGTCCACCGGCATGGCTGACGAAGCTGGTGAACCCGGCAACTGTGCCCGTAAGCGCACCGACCCACGTGGGCAAGGCGTGCGATGCCGTTCTGATCCAGCCCCGGCTGCGTCCCACCTGCCAGATGACAAAGCCGACCGAGATCACACCAATCAGCACTCGGAACACATCCGGTTCGGTACGCGAATACAACAGCGCGCCCAGCGCGACGCCGGGCAACCCGCCCGCAATCATCAACGCCGACACGCGCCAGTCCCACTTGCCCCAATACGGTTTGAGCGTCGCTGCATCGATCAGCATCAGCAGGGGCAACACGACCCCCAACGCCATGCCCGGTTCAATCACCAGCGCCAGAATCGAAGCGGACGCAAAGGATGCGCCAGACCCGAAACCGCCCTTGGAAACCCCCGCAAAGACCACCGCCGGTGCAGCGATTGCAAAAAACCACAGATCCAGGTTCACGCCCGCACGACCCTTTGAAAAACAGTGCTGTCCTGCACCCTTAGCGCGCGAATGTGATATGCACCAGCACGCCCGTTGCGATACGCTGCGGTGCGGCACCCTTGCGTGACGCCCCATCTCGCGCTAGGCACCGCGCCAGCAAAAACCCCTAGTGCGGAGATTTTCACCCATGGCCAGACCCAAGATTGCCCTGATCGGCGCCGGTCAAATCGGCGGGACACTTGCCCACCTCGCAGCTTTGAAAGAGCTGGGCGACGTTGTCCTGTTTGACATTGCCGAAGGCACCCCCGAGGGCAAAGCCCTCGACATCGCGGAGTCCGGCCCTTCGGAAGGGTTCGATGCTAAGCTGAAAGGCACGCAATCCTACGCCGATATCGCGGGCGCGGATGTCTGCATCGTCACCGCAGGCGTTCCCCGCAAGCCGGGTATGAGCCGCGATGACCTGCTGGGCATCAACCTCAAAGTCATGAAATCCGTGGGCGAAGGCATTGCCGCCAACGCACCCGACGCCTTTGTGATCTGCATCACCAACCCGCTTGATGCGATGGTTTGGGCCCTGCAGAAATTCTCGGGCCTGCCAGCCGAAAAAGTCTGCGGGATGGCCGGTGTTCTGGACAGCGCCCGTTTCCGCCACTTCCTGGCGGAAGAGTTCGACGTATCGATGAAAGACGTCACCGCCTTTGTGCTGGGCGGTCATGGCGACACGATGGTGCCTTCGGTCCGCTATTCGACCGTCGCAGGCATTCCGCTGCCTGATCTGGTCAAGATGGGTTGGACCACACAAGAGAAACTGGACGCCATCGTGCAGCGCACCCGTGACGGCGGTGCCGAGATTGTTGGCCTGCTGAAAACCGGCTCTGCTTTCTATGCACCCGCAACAGCTGGCATCGAAATGGCTGAAGCATACCTCAAGGATCAAAAGCGCGTGTTGCCCTGCGCCGCCCATTGTGACGGTGATTTCGGCCTGAAAGGCATGTATGTTGGTGTGCCCACCGTGATCGGTGCGGGCGGGATCGAGCGGATCGTCAACATCAAGCTCACCAAGGAAGAGCAAGAGATGTTCGACACCTCCGTGAAAGCCGTTCAAGGCTTGATGGAGGCTTGCAAGGGCATCGACGACAGCCTCGCGTAAATTTGCCGCGGCGATGAATTTAGGGGCCGGATGCCGTCGCATCCGGCCCTTTTTATGTTTATATGGTTCACATGTCTCAGTCGCGCCCCATTGAACGAAAGCTGACCACCATTCTGGCGGCGGACGCGGCCAACTATTCCGGTCGGATGAGCCGGGATGAGGAAGGTACAGTGCAGGCGTTGCGCGCGACGCGCGATGTCATGGACAGCGCGATTGCAGAATGCGGCGGTCGCATCGCCAACACCTCGGGCGATGGCCTGATCGTTGACTTTCCATCCGTTGTCGGCGCTGTGAAATGCGCGGTAGACGTACAACGCACGCTGAATGCACGGGCCGATCTGCTACCATTTCGGTTGGGCATTCATCTGGATGATGTGATCATCGAAGGGGCTGACCTGCTGGGTGATGGCGTGAACCTGGCCGCGCGCTTGCAAGAGATGGCGGATGTGGGCGGCATCCTGATCTCGCAACAGGTGTACGATCATGCACATGGCAAACTGGGAAAGGTTGAGTTGCGCCCGCTTGGACCCGCGACCCCCAAACATCTCGCGGAAGAAGTTGGTGTGTATGCGGTCGTCGCAGACGGCGTCACCGCCCCACGACACCTTGATAACCTTGGTCCCAAGATTGACCGCGCAACGGCTTTTGCCCCGGCGGCGGACGACACGTCATCAGATACGGAAACGCCAGCCCACCGAAAGTTCAAGAAAGACCGAAATCGCATTCTTGGGGCACTGGGCGCCATCATCGTGGTGGATATATATGCAAGTTTGCCGTTTCTTGTGACCGCCATTCCGGAGGGCGCTCTGGTATACATCCTTTATACCAAGTGGCGTGCCCATAAGACCCTTCCCACGACGGACACGGCGGCCTCCTGAGCTATCAGTTTGGCGATGCCGGGTATGTTGGCAACCTGTCAAAACCCGCTATGCTGACGAGATCTGATCCAGCAACGCGATATCCTGCGCATAAAATTCACGGATCAACTCCGCAACATCCTTGGAGGGTTCGACCTGCGGACCAGAGGATCTGTTATGCCATTTGCGCGGCAGGGCCGCATGACCACCTATCTCGTCGATCCAGTCGAACACCGGATCCAGCCCATCTTCATAGCGAAACAGCTTGAGGCCGTCCGAGACGAATTCCGATTGCGGGCGAATATGATTGTCCAGAACATAGGGATTGCTCTCATATCGCTGCAACATACGGATCGCCCATATGTCAAACTCAGGCAAGGGTCTGTCTGACTGGCGACGCATCGCCCTGTATCTATACTCGCTGATCATACGCGCCACCGGATCCCGCAAGATGGTGAAACCGTGTTGATAGAAGCCACGAGGGATCATGCGTGTGTGCAATTCTGCATGGATATGCTGTGGCGAGCATTTCGACCACTGCATGGTTCCGGGCGTCCAAAGGGCGATGTTTCCAACCTTTGAAAGATAGCGGTCGACACTTGCTCCTCCGGTCTTGGGGATGTGCACAAAAAAGATCAGTGTTTTATCAAGGCGGACAAGCGGCATATTTCGAACTCAAAATCTCTCGACACTCTATGGCAAGCGCTATTGTTATCGGGCTGCCGACACAACCATGACAAATCCCTATTCTTCAAACAGTTCGCGTAGCCAGGGAGTGCGGCGGAACAATTCAGTATCGAACGCGTCGGGGTCGAGGTTGGGGCAATCTGCGCCCAAAACGCCTTTGGGCTTGAATGGAACCTCGCGCAGCAAACCAAAGGCGTTCAATTTCAAACGTCGCTCGTCCGTCAGTGAAAACATGCTCCGATGAGCCTGCCGCATACTGTCCATCGTGTCCGAACGTTCCATCATCCATCTGATTTGAGCCGCGCGGTGTGGCTGCAACACCTTCGCCTGCACCTCTGAGGACGTCTGGCGGTAGCGCAACGCTTTCATCATCCAATGAAGGGGCGTCACGCCATCAAAGTGTAATAGGCGCGCCGTCTCCGAAACACATTTGGCCGCCCGTCTCTGCTGCCCGCCCGATCCGGTGCGTGTCGCGTTGTGCACCCCAAGGCGCAAACCGGCCCCCACACATACGCCGCTTTTGCCTGCGCCATGCGAATACTGTCCACGTTTCATGAGCGACGCAAAAGACCCAAATACGGCGTAGGCCTGATCCGACGTCAGATCCGATGACGCGCGAAATGCGCCGTCGAACAGGGACTGCAGCTGCCCCTTCGGAAAGACCCTTTCGAACACCGGCAAGTTCAATTCGGTGCGGGGATCGCGATGGTCTGCAAGTTCGGACCGGAGATTGCCATCTTGCCAGATGAATTCGTCGGCATCGATATGAAACAGCCAATCCAGATCGCAATGGCTCTGCGCCCAGTTGGCATTGATTGTTTGGCGCCGCATCTGCGACGGCGGCCGACCATTTTTGGGCTTGGCTTCATTCCAATAGTGATCGTCACACAGATGAACCGAGCAATTTGGGATCGCCCCAAGCGTATCTTTTGACGGATCGTTCGGGTCGTCGAGGAACACGAAAACGGTCTCGGCACCTGTTGCGAGGTGCCACCGCACATTGGTTTCGACCAAGGCCAACGGTTCGCTTGCCGTCATTACCACGCCCCAGCGCACGCCATTTTCCTCTGGTTTTATAGGAAATTGCGTCGCCATGGGGGTTGATTCCCTTTCTCACCCAGATTTGTGATCACACGATTTAATGCAGTGATCACAAATGTCCGATTTTCGCGCACAAAACCGCCACTGCGACATATTTTCCGTTTACGCGCTGTTCAGTGTTGGTCGTATAGGCCCAACGTTGACGTATCTATACGGGATCAAACCGCCATGAACATCCATGAATACCAGGCCAAGGCCCTTTTGCGCAGCTACGGAGCGCCCGTTTCGGACGGTCGTGTCGTTCTGAGAGCAGAAGAGGCGAAGACGGCAGCGGGCGCCCTTGATGGGCCGATGTGGGTGGTCAAGGCACAGATCCACGCCGGTGGCCGCGGCAAGGGCAAGTTCAAGGAAGCGGATGCAGGCGACAAGGGCGGCGTACGTCTGACCAAATCGGTCGAAGAAGCTGCCGAAGAAGCCAAGAAGATGCTGGGACGGACGCTGGTTACCCATCAAACAGGACCGGCTGGCAAGCAGGTCAACCGCATCTACATCGAAGACGGTTCGGGCATCGAAACTGAACTCTACCTCGCCCTGCTGGTGGATCGCCAAACCAGCCGCATCAGCTTTGTCTGCTCGACCGAGGGCGGCATGGACATCGAAGAGGTTGCCGCTGCGACCCCGGAAAAAATTCTGAGCTTCTCGGTCGATCCGGCGACAGGGTATCAAGCCTATCATGGCCGTCGCATTGCCTTTGCGCTCGGTCTGGAAGGCAAGCAGGTCAAGCAATGCGTTGGCCTGATGGGCCTGCTCTACAAAGCCTTCGAAGAGAAGGATATGGAGATGCTCGAGATCAACCCACTGATTGTGACCGACAGCGGTGATTTGAAAGTGCTCGACGCCAAAGTGTCCTTTGATGGCAACGCCATCTATCGCCACACAGACATCAATGAACTGCGCGATGAGACCGAGGAAGACCCCAAGGAACTCGCCGCTTCCAAATACGACCTGAATTACATCGCGCTGGATGGCGAGATCGGTTGCATGGTGAACGGCGCGGGCCTGGCCATGGCGACGATGGATATCATCAAGCTCTACGGCGCCGAGCCTGCCAACTTCCTCGACGTGGGCGGTGGCGCGACCAAGGAGAAGGTGACCGAAGCCTTCAAAATCATCACCTCAGACCCGAACGTGAAGGGCATCCTTGTCAACATCTTTGGGGGCATCATGCGTTGTGATGTGATTGCCGAGGGTGTTGTCGCCGCCGTGAAAGAGGTGGGCCTGCAAGTCCCGCTGGTTGTGCGCCTCGAAGGCACCAACGTGCAGCAGGGCAAGGACATCATCAACAACTCTGGTCTTGATGTGATCGCGGCCGACGACCTGAAAGACGGTGCCCAGAAAATCGTGAAAGCGGTCAAGGGCTGACGCCGATGGTGCGCGCGGGAGTAGTTGTCGCAGCCTTTTTGGCAGTTGCCGCATGCAGCAGCGAAAGACGGCCAGACATTCCGGTCCAGCAGAGCCTGCCGCCTGTCGGATTGGCATCGACGGCCGTGTGGCTGGAGCAACGTGAAGGCAGCGCGCCGCGTGTGCGCGCTGCACGCGACATCCCAACGTCAGAAATCCGATCGGTCGTGTCCGGCGGCAATGCACCTGTCGCGACTCCCGCTGCGCAACCTGCAGTGCCCAACCGCTCGAAACCAGCCGGAAACATAGCGTTGGCCGCGCAGGCCTTTGCAGATACCTGTGTCGCATCGCTGCCCAGCATGGCTGGCGTCGAAAAGCGCTTCGATCAGGTGAGCCGACGCGATTTCGGGGTTGCCCCGGACGAGGCGGGACAAAACTACTTTCTCTCAGGTCAGCGGCGTGGTGACATTTTCATGAGTGTCGCCCTGGGCGCCGGACGATCCAATATCTTCCAATGCAACATTTCTGTCCGTCGGCAGGACCAAGCCACGACTGCGCAAGCACTGGTGAACACTATCACGGCGGCGGGCTATGCTCTGACGCCGGTCGCGGCCACGGGAAATGCACAACAGGAATGGGCGATATCCGGTGCACCGGCCGGGACACGATTGAAGATGGTGACGCGCACAAACGTTCTGGGTCAAAAACTCACCGGAGTCTGGATTGTATGGCGCTAGTCGCACGTCATATCCTTGGCGCCTTGTCTCTGTGCGGTCTGGCCATGCCAGCGACCGCCGGAACACATCCGGCCATCGACGCATTTGTATCGTACTGTTTCAAAGCAGGTCAGACAGTCGAGCGTGCTCGCGTGAACATGGAAAGCCTCGCGGGCGCCCCGCTACCATTCGATCTGACCTTCTGGGACAAGTCGCTTGAGCCTGCCCCCGGAACACCTGATCACGCCGAACGCCGCTGCGCCGTGGAGTTCCAAGGCAACCATGCAGCAGATGCCGTGGCCGCCGTTCAGGCCAAGATGGCTGAACAGCCGGTCTTTGGCACGCCCATCTCCCTACCCGCACCATACACTACGGAACCCGGCACAGCGTATCTCGAAGGTCGGGCGCTGTTGCGCGGGCGTGTTGCCGTGGTCCATGTCGGAACGCGCCAAGGCAAGACGTTCATCGCTGTCGACCGGCTTCCGGAAGAGGTGGAGATATCCGATGCGCGCCGTAAATACCCAAACGGGTGGTTGCCGCATCGCCAAAAGCTGCTGCGCGCCTACTTCGAAGCCGCCCGCCCCCTCTTCACCCTTTCCGCGACCGCGCACGGCACCGCCAGGCGCGACGTTGTTCCCTTCACTCAAACTACTCTCTCGCCGCAGACCCAGTCCGTCTGCGCTTGACAAACCAAGGAAGCGCTTCATGGCCGTACTCATCGATGAAAACACCAAAGTGATCTGCCAGGGCCTGACCGGCTCACAGGGTACGTTCCACACCGAACAGGCCATCGCTTATGGCACCAAGATGGTGGGCGGCGTGACACCCGGCAAAGGTGGTCAGACACATCTGGACCTGCCTGTCTTCAACTCGGTGCACGAGGCAATGGACGTGACTGAGGCGAATGCCTCTGTCATCTACGTGCCGCCGCCCTTTGCGGCCGACTCGATCCTCGAAGCCATCGACGCCGAGATGCCGCTGATCGTGTGCATCACTGAAGGCATTCCGGTTCTGGACATGATGAAAGTGCAGCGTGCATTGGAAGGGTCTTCGTCCCGCCTGATCGGCCCCAACTGCCCAGGTGTCATCACACCCGACGCCTGCAAGATCGGCATCATGCCCGGCCATATTCACAAGCGCGGGAGCGTGGGTGTCGTGAGCCGCTCGGGTACACTTACATACGAAGCTGTGAAGCAGACAACCGATATGGGCTTGGGCCAGTCAAGCGCCGTGGGCATCGGCGGCGACCCGATCAAGGGGACCGAGCATATCGACGTGCTGGAAATGTTCCTGGCCGACGATGAAACCGAAAGCATCATCATGATCGGTGAGATCGGTGGCTCTGCAGAAGAAGACGCAGCACAGTTCCTCGCCGATGAGAAGAAGAAAGGCCGCTGGAAACCGACTGCCGGTTTCATCGCAGGTCGCACCGCCCCTCCGGGCCGCCGCATGGGCCACGCGGGCGCGATTGTCGCCGGTGGCAAGGGCGGTGCCGAGGACAAGATCGAAGCCATGCGTGCCGCAGGCATCGTGGTGGCCGACAGCCCGGCGACGCTGGGCGAGGCGGTTATGGAAGCGATTAAGGGCTAAGCATAGCATGCTGCACTGGCGGTCATATGCTCTGAGGGTGTCCCCCAACCGTGGGTGGGGGAGTATCCCCGGCCCTTGGGGGCGGTCGGGGGATACCCGACGGTGCCGCCGGATAGTCGGTTTCCTGTTTTTGGCCGTTTCATCGCAGACCGTGGTTGCGGACGGCGCCAAACCAATGGACCGATTCCGAGTTGTTGCTATCCCTAAAGGTATCCAACTCGCTCCAAGCGCACCAAATGCAATCACACGGGACTTTATCTTCGAGAAAGGTGCGTTTGAGATGGACCAAATTCTGACTTTCACACGGGCAATTTGCGACACTGATGATGCCCAATTTGAAACCCTGGACCCGTCTTGGATCCAATGGCTCAAGGGCGACGTTCCCGCCCGAGCTCTGTGCTGAGGTACACCAATGACCGACCAATCCCCCAACGACCAATTCCATGCCTCCTCCTTCATGCAGGGGCACAATGCGGAATACCTCGAACAGATGTACGCACGCTACGCCAATGACCCCGGCGCGGTGGACGAAAGCTGGCAGGCGTTCTTCAAGGCGATGGGCGATGACGAGGTGTCCGTCAAACGCGAAGCTGAGGGGCCGTCCTGGGCGCGCACAGATTGGCCTCCGGTTCCGGGCGATGATCTAACCCAGGCGCTGACGGGTGAGTGGGCCGCCCCGGTGGAGGTCAAAGGCGCGGGCGACAAGATCAAAGCGAAGGCTGTGGAAAAGGGCGTTGAAGTCAGTGATGACCAGATCAAACGCGCCGTCCTAGACAGCATCCGCGCGCTGATGATCATCCGCGCCTATCGCATCCGGGGGCACCTTGTGGCCGACCTCGACCCGCTGGGCATGCGTGATCAGACCCCGCACCCCGAGCTGGACCCAAAATCCTACGGTTTCACAGAGGCCGACATGGACCGCCCCATCTTCATCGACAACGTGCTGGGCCTGCAAGTCGCTACGATGCGCGAAATCGTGGCCATCGTGAAACGCACCTATTGCGGCACCTTTGCCCTGCAATACATGCACATCTCGGACCCCGAGGAGGCCAGCTGGCTCAAGGAGCGGATCGAGGGGTTCGGCAAGGAAATCCAGTTCACCCGTGAGGGGCGCAAGGCGATCCTGAACAAGATGGTCGAGGCCGAGGGCTTTGAGAAATTCCTGCACGTCAAGTACATGGGCACCAAACGCTTCGGTCTGGATGGCGGCGAAAGCCTGATCCCCGCGATGGAGCAGATCATCAAGCGCGGCGGTGCGCTGGGAGTCAAGGACATCGTGATCGGGATGCCCCACCGCGGGCGCCTGTCGGTATTGGCAAACGTGATGGCCAAACCCTACAAGGCGATCTTCAACGAATTCCAGGGCGGCAGCTTCAAACCGGAGGACGTGGACGGGTCCGGCGATGTGAAGTACCACCTTGGCGCTTCTTCCGACCGTGAGTTCGATGGCAACACCGTCCACCTTTCGCTCACTGCGAACCCCTCGCACCTCGAAGCCGTGAACCCGGTGGTGCTGGGCAAAGCGCGTGCCAAACAGGACCAGAACAACGACCACGAACGCACCAGCGTCATGCCGATCCTGCTGCATGGTGATGCGGCGTTTGCCGGTCAGGGTGTTGTGGCTGAATGCTTCGCGCTGTCTGGCCTGCGCGGCCACAAGACCGGTGGCACCATGCACATCGTGGTGAACAACCAGATTGGTTTTACCACCGCGCCGCACTTCTCGCGCTCGTCCCCCTATCCCACCGACAACGCGTTGGTGGTCGAGGCGCCCATCTTCCACGTGAACGGGGATGATCCAGAAGCCGTTGTGCACGCCGCAAAGGTGGCCACAGAGTTCCGTCAGAAGTTCCGCAAGGACGTGGTGATCGACATCTTCTGCTATCGCCGCTTCGGCCACAACGAGGGCGACGAGCCCATGTTCACCAACCCGGTGATGTACAAGCGGATCAAGAAGCACAAAACGACGCTCACGCTATATACCGAACGCCTGGTCCGTGATGGCCTAATCCCCGAGGGCGAGATCGAGGATATGAAAGCCGCCTTCCAGGCCCAGATGAATGACGAGTTCGAGGCGGGCAAGGACTACAAACCGAACAAGGCCGATTGGCTGGACGGCAAGTGGTCTCACCTCGACAAGAACAAGGAAGACTACCAGCGCGGCAAGACGGCCATCGCACCGGAAACCCTGGCCGATGTGGGCAAGGCCCTCACATCCACGCCAGACGGCTTCCCGATGCACAAGACCGTGGGCCGTCTGATCGAGGCCAAGAGGAAGATGTTCGACAGCGGCGAAGGCTTTGACTGGGCCACGGGTGAGGCGCTGGCATTCGGCTCGCTTCTGACCGAAGGGTTCCCGGTGCGCCTCGCCGGTCAGGACTCGACCCGCGGCACGTTCAGCCAACGGCACTCAGGTTACGTGAACCAGGAGACCGAAGAGCGGTACTACCCTCTCAACCAGATCCGGGCGGGCCAAGCGCAGTATGAAGTGATCGACTCCATGCTGTCGGAATACGCGGTGTTGGGCTTCGAATATGGCTACTCTATGGCCGAACCAAACGCACTGACGCTGTGGGAGGCCCAGTTCGGCGACTTTGCCAACGGCGCGCAGATCATGTTCGACCAGTTCATCAGCTCGGGCGAAAGCAAATGGCTGCGCATGTCCGGCCTGACCGTTCTGCTGCCGCACGGGTTCGAGGGGCAAGGGCCGGAGCACTCCTCTGCCCGCCTTGAACGCTTCTTGCAGATGTGCGGTCAAGACAACTGGATCATCGCCAACTGCACGACGCCCGCCAACTACTTCCATATCCTGCGCCGCCAGATTCACCGTGACTTCCGCAAGCCGCTGATCCTGATGACACCCAAATCGCTGCTGCGTCACAAGCTGGCTGTCAGCAAGGCCGACGAGTTCACAACCGGCTCGTCCTTCCACCGTGTGCTGTGGGACGATGCTGAGCACGGAAATTCCGACACCAAGCTGGCCAAAGATGACAAGATCAAGCGCGTCGTCATGTGTTCGGGCAAGGTTTACTACGACCTGTTGGAAGAACGTGACGCCCGCGGCATTGACGACATTTATCTGATGCGGATTGAACAGTTCTACCCATTCCCGGCGATCTCTCTGGTCAAGGAACTGGAGCGGTTCAAAGGGGCCGAAATGGTCTGGTGCCAGGAAGAGCCCAAGAACCAGGGCGGCTGGACATTCATCGAACCCAATATCGAATGGGTCCTGACCCGCATCAAGGCCAAGCACCAACGCCCCGCTTACGTGGGCCGCGCCACCTCTGCCAGCCCTGCTACAGGTCTGGCCAGCCAGCACAAAGCCCAACAAGCCGCGCTCGTGAACGAAGCGCTGACCATCGAAGGATAACACCATGACCACCGAAGTCCGCGTGCCCACCCTGGGTGAAAGCGTCACCGAAGCCACCGTCGCCACATGGTTCAAGAAACCCGGCGACAGTGTCCAAGTGGACGAGATGCTGTGCGAGTTGGAAACCGACAAGGTTACGGTTGAGGTGCCCAGCCCTGTGGCGGGAACGCTGGCTGACATCGTGGCGGCGGAGGGCGAAACCGTTGGCGTGGACGCCCTGCTCGCCAACATCGCCGAAGGTGGGGCAGCGGCAGCATCCAGCGACGCGCCCAAGGCTGCTCCAAAGGCCGAAGCGCCCGCTGCCGCTCCCGCTAAGAGCGGAGACAGTGTTGACGTCATGGTGCCCACATTGGGTGAAAGCGTGACCGAAGCAACCGTATCCACATGGTTCAAAGCTGTGGGCGACAGCGTCGCCCAAGACGAAATGCTCTGTGAGCTGGAAACCGACAAGGTCAGCGTCGAAGTGCCTGCCCCCGCCGCCGGTGTCCTTGCCGAAATCACGGCACCCGAAGGGACCACCGTAGACGCATCGGCCAAATTGGCCGTGATCTCATCCTCTGGCGCAGCCGCCGCGCCTGCCGCAGCCTCCCCCGAGGCCGCACCGGCTGCTGTCCCCGCGGGGACAGGCCGCTCGGATGTCGAAAATGCGCCGTCAGCTCAGAAAGCGATGGCCGAGGCCGGGATCAGTGGCGACCAAGTCACCGGAACGGGTCGCGATGGCCGTGTGATGAAAGAGGATGTAGCCAAAGCCGTTGCAGCTGCAGCCACCGCACCTGCCCCGGCGGCCCCCGTCGCCGCGCCCCGTGCGCCGGTCGCTGCCGATGACGCCGCGCGCGAGGAACGGGTGAAGATGACCCGCCTGCGACAGACCATCGCCAAGCGCCTGAAGGACAGTCAGAACACCGCCGCCATGCTCACCACCTATAACGAGGTCGACATGACCGAGGTGATGGCCCTGCGGAACGAGTACAAAGACCTGTTCCTGAAGAAACATGGTGTCAAGCTGGGCTTCATGTCCTTCTTCACCAAGGCCTGCTGCCACGCCCTGAAAGAAGTGCCCGAGGTCAATGCCGAGATTGACGGCACCGACATCGTCTACAAGAACTTCGTGCACATGGGCATCGCCGCGGGCACGCCCACAGGCCTCGTGGTCCCCGTGATCCGGGACGCAGACGCCATGTCCTTCCACGCCATTGAACAGGCGATTGCTGAAAAAGGCGCGCGCGCCCGTGACGGCAAGCTGAGCATGGCCGAAATGCAGGGCGGCACATTCACCATTTCGAACGGCGGCGTCTACGGTTCGCTCATGTCCTCACCCATCCTGAACCCGCCGCAGTCGGGTATATTGGGTATGCACAAGATCCAGGACCGTCCCATGGCGATTGGTGGTCAAGTGGTTATCCGCCCGATGATGTATCTGGCGCTGAGCTATGACCACCGGATTGTGGATGGCAAAGGGGCGGTGACGTTCCTCGTACGTGTGAAAGAAGCGCTGGAGGATCCGCGGCGATTGTTGATGGATTTGTAATGTCTAAACGTCGAACACGGACTGAAATCAGGAACGAATTCATCAGGCTAGCGGAAATCTACTCGTTTCTCGGCGATGCGACTGGTGAAGCTTCTCGAAGCGGTTGGCTCAGCAAAGAAACGATGATTGAGGACTTTGATGCTCAGCGTGAGTGGAGCTGGCCAGGTGTTCCCGAAGATCAGCGTGACAAAACACGTTGGACCGCATCGACGCACCTTGCAGGGCTTCAAGAAGGGATCAACGACTTTGTCGAAGGGATTTGGCAAGCCATCGAAGACGAAAATGAGCAAAATCCGCTGAGCGATGCGAAGATCCCCGAGTTGTATCAAGAGAGGACTGGTCGCGATTTTTTCGAAGACGTCGGTGACCCAATGGGGAAAGTGAAGGCCGCGTTACGTCGCGGTCATATAGCAACCGAAGAAGAATTCCGCCTGCTAAATGGAATTCTCAGCAATGTAGATCAGAAACAGTTAAGCAAACGGCAAGCTGCAAAAGCAAGCACTATGTTGGCCGAGGCTGATGCTGACCCACAGTTCAGCCAAACGAAAAAAAGTGAGGCCCAATGACCCCAGAACTCACCTACCTGACCTACGCAGTCATCCTGTTGATCGCTCACGCAATCATTCAGGCCACGTTCTCGGACCTGTCAAAGGGCCTCGGCTGGGCGCTTGGCCCACAGGACGAGCAGCGCGACCAGAACCTGATCGCTGGCCGCATCCAGCGCGCGCTCAAGAACTACCTTGAAACCCTGCCCGCATTCATCGCCCTCGCCCTGATGCTAAAAGTCACCGACCTTGGCACGGCGACCAGTGCCACAGGTGCAGCCCTCTGGTTCTGGGCACGCGTTGCCTACATCCCCGCCTATGCCTCTGGCATCCCCATGGTCCGCTCCATCGCGTGGTTCGCCTCGCTTGGCGGGCTGGTGCTGATGCTGTTGCCACTTCTGGGGGCCTGATCGGACACGCGTGATGACACCCGAACTCACCGCCCTTGCCCTCGCGGCCCTTCTGCAAGTGCTGCAATTCGCACTCATGGCCGTGCCCACGAACATCGAATTGCCGCAAGGCAAGACACTGTCCCCGCGGGACCGCAATCGTTTGGGCGGCGACATTCAGGATCAGGTGTCCGACAGAACGGCCCGCCTGATCCGGGCTTGGGAAAACCACTTCGAAAGCCTCGCGCTTTTCACCATAGCCGTCATGGTGGTGTCGCTCGCAGACGCCAATACTCGCTTTACTGCCGCTTGCGCCTGGACCTATCTTGCTGCCCGCATCCTCTATATCCCCGCCTACTACTTCGGCCTGACCCCATGGCGGTCGCTAATCTGGTTCGTGGGCTTCCTCTCCGCACCCTTCATGTTAATCGCGGCGCTCACATGATCTTCTTCTGACTGAAAATACCACGGGGGTCCGGGGGCAGCGCCACCGGTCCGACGCCAAAGCAAAAGGACCAAACCCATGGCTTCTTACGACGTAATCATCATCGGCTCCGGCCCCGGCGGCTATGTCTGCGCCATCCGCTGCGCGCAACTCGGCCTGAAAACCGCCTGCGTCGAGGGGCGCGAGACATTGGGCGGCACTTGCCTGAACGTCGGCTGTATCCCTTCGAAAGCGCTGCTGCACGCCAGCCACATGCTGCACGAGGCTGAGCACAATTTCGGCGCCATGGGCCTCAAGGGTAAATCGCCATCCGTCGATTGGAAGCAGATGCTGCAATACAAGACCGACACTATCGGTCAGAACACCAAGGGTGTCGAATTCCTGTTCAAAAAGAACAAGGTCGACTGGCTCAAGGGCTGGGGCAGCATTCCCGAAGCAGGCAAGGTCAAAGTCGGAGATGAGGTCCACGAGGCCAAGAGCATCATCATCGCCACCGGGTCTGATGTCGCCACCCTTCCGGGGGTCGAGATTGACGAAAAGGTTGTCGTCAGCTCCACCGGGGCGTTGGAACTGGGCAAGATCCCGAAGAAGATGGTGGTGATCGGCGCTGGCGTAATCGGGCTGGAGCTTGGCTCGGTCTACAAGCGCCTGGGGTCCGAAGTACAAGTTATCGAATTCCTCGACGCCGTCACACCCGGCATGGATTCCGAGGTGCAGCGCCAGTTCCAGAAAATCATGACCAAGCAGGGCCTCAGCTTTACCATGGGTGCTGCCGTGCGAAAGGTCGATGTTGCCAAGAACAAGGCCAAGGTCCACTACAAGCTGCGCAAGGATGACAGCGAACACGAAGTCGACGCAGACGTCGTTCTGGTCGCTACAGGCCGCAAGCCCTACACCGACGGGCTGGGCCTGGAAGCACTTGGGATCAAGATGACCGACCGCGGCCAGATCGCCGTTGACGCGCACTGGCAGACCAACATCCCCGGCATCTACGCCATCGGTGACGTGATCGAGGGACCAATGCTCGCCCACAAGGCCGAGGATGAAGGCATGGCCGCCGCCGATCAAGTGGCAGGCAAGCATGGCCACGTGAACTACGGCGTGATCCCTGGCGTAATTTACACGCACCCCGAGGTGGCCAACGTCGGTGCGACCGAAGAAATGCTGAAAGCCGAAGGGCGTAAGTACAAGGCGGGCAAGTTCAGCTTCATGGGCAACGGTCGGGCCAAAGCAAACTTTGCCGCAGACGGGTTCGTCAAGATCCTCGCCGACGCCGAAACCGACCGCATCCTTGGGGCGCACATCATCGGCCCGAGCGCAGGCGACCTGATCCACGAGGTCTGCGTGGCGATGGAATTCGGCGCCTCGGCAGAAGACTTGGCGCTGACCTGCCACGCGCACCCCACCTACTCCGAGGCGGTGCGCGAGGCGGCGCTGGCCTGCGGCCTTGGGGCGATTCATAGCTAGTCACACCGCACAATGCTAACGAGAAGGTCGGTTCTAAAAGAGCCGGCCTTTTTTGCTTCTTGGAGGCGAGCCGGGCCAGAGCACAGCGCCACCTGTCCATAGATAACGTGAACTGGCCTCAAACTGGCGACCATCCGCCACCGAACGGTTTCGCCCTCGGAGCAAATCCGCCGCATGGCGCGTTCACGCCTATTTATAGGGATGCCCGTCATTTCCTTTTTGGCAAACCACGCTCTTTGATAAGGCAGCCCACTGGGCCTGATAGATTATTGCCAAACGACAAGAGGACATCATCATGGATCGTCGCAGCACTTTGAAACTGATCGGGGGCGGCGCTGCCCTGTTGACACTGGCCGCATGCGCGCAACCGCAAGACCCGGACATCGTAGATATCGCGGCTGGCGATCCGAACTTCTCAACCCTCGTCGCCGCAATTCAGGCGGCCGGACTGGTCGATACGCTGAAGGGGCCCGGTCCCTTCACCGTCTTCGCCCCTACAAATGACGCATTCGCCGCGCTGCCCGCTGGCACCGTCGACAATTTGCTCTTGCCCGAAAACAAAGACCAACTGGTCAATATCCTGACGTACCATGTTGTACCGGGCCAGATCACGGCGGGTGACGTGCTTGGCACGCGCCAGAACGTGACAACCGTGCAAGGCGGTACACTGGATGTGAACGGGATCGTCGGCAAGTTCGGGTCAGGCGTTAAAGTGAATGATGCCAATGTCATTCAGCCGGACATCTTTGCGTCGAACGGTGTGATCCACGCCATCGACGCAGTGCTACTGCCTTAAAACAGGTCCGAGCAGTGCCGGAAACTGACAGCGTTTCCGGCCCGTTTTCTGTACCAGAAAACGGCTACCACATGGTCCGGGCCGCGCGCTCGGGCCATGCCGCATCATACGATGCCCCGCCTTCATCCCCTTGAGACACTTCTGCAAGGATCTCGCCTGGAGTTGGCAGGCCCTCGGCATCGTCGCGCAACCACAGACCTGACCGGATCAGTGCCCGCGCGCATTGGGTGTAGACCTCTCCCACGCGAATCACGATCACCGTTGCCGGATGCCTCCCCTTCTGCTCGAACTGCTGTCTCAGCCCCTCATCCGCTGTTAGCCGAGCCTCACCATTTACCCGCACGACGGTATTCGACCCCGGCACCATGAACATCAGTGACACACGCCCGTCCTCGACGATGTTGCGCAAGCTGTCGAGCCGCTGGTTCCCACGCCAATCCGGCAGCGCCAGTGTTTTTGGGTCAAGCTGCAGCACGACGGGTCCATCATCACCGCGCGGGCTGCCGTCGGTTCCATCCGGACCAACAGTCGTCAGCACCACAAAGCGTGATGCGGCGATCCACTCGGCGTAAAGCGGGGTCAGATGGTCGGCCACCTTACGCAACGACGGTTGCCCCGGCGTGCCGTACAGGGCTTCCAACGCAGGAATGTCTTCAATGAACTCCATTGGGCTCAAACCCTCCTTCGCGCATCAGCGCGTCTGACCGTGCCTCGACCGTTTCCTCCAGCTCAGTCATAAACGCATCGCGCGTCATACCTTCTGGCAACACAGGCAGAAACTCCACGATCGCGGTGCCGGGCTTGCGCAAGATACCCTTGCGCGGCCAGAACACCCCAACATTTGTCGCAACGGGTACACATGGCTGTCCAAGTTGCTCATACAGAACGGCGGTTCCAACCTTGTAGGCGGCCTTGACCCCTGGTGCCACGCGCGTGCCCTGCGAATAGATGATCAATTGCCCAGGATTGGCACGTCCAGCTTCCACGTCCCGCACCATCTTGGCGATGGCCGCTCCCCGTTTCCCGCGGGCCACTGGAACGCACCCCAGCCGTTTTGCATAAATGCCAATGATCGGCGCATAGAGCAGCTCGCGCTTCATTATGAACTTGGCTGCGGGTAAGGCATGAAAGATCAGCATGATGTCCAGAAAGGACTGGTGCTTGGCTGCGATAAGCACCTCGCCCTGTGGGACCTCGCCGCGCACTTCACCCTTGATGCCCACCATCCAGCCCATGGTCCAGAACACCCACTTGCAATAGGTCTTGCAGGCCGTATAGGCCCCATTGCGACTGAAGATGGCATAGGGGGCGAACACGATGCCAAGAACGAGCATGGCGACGTAAATCTGGCCCACGAACAGGGCGGAACGGATCATCTGCATTACGTGAGGGTCCTTAGGGCGCGGCTGGCCGCATAGGCCGTGGCGAACAATGCCACTGCCGCGCAAACGAGGGGCAAAAAGACGGGCACCAACCATCCCGCGCCGGTAAAACCAAGCCCTGTCAGAAAGCCGGGGCTATCTCCGCCCGAAGGCATGAGCCATACGGCGATCACACCGATGATGGCCCCCACGACAGAGCCAACGAGGGCCCGCAGCGTAAAGCGCCTAACAAAGGCATTTGCGATATAGCTGTCTGTCGCCCCCACGAGCCGGAGCACGGCAATGACCTGCGCATTGGCAGCCAGTGCAGCGTTTGCAGCCAATGTCACCATGGCAGCGACAGTCCCAACAATGAGCAAAGCCACAGTCCACCCCAGTAGGCGCATCCGCTGTGCTGCGGACACAAGTGGTTCGCGCCAGCGGCCATGATCATCCAGCACTGCCCCGGGAACCTCCGCCGCCAGACGCAAGCGCAGGCCCGTGGCGTCGAACCCCTGATCTGCCGCTTCAATCTCGATCAGCCGGGGGACGGGCAGTGTATCCAACGGCAGCTCCTGCCCAAACCACGGGGCCAGCAAGGCCTGTTGTTCTTCGTCCGTCAGGGCACGCGCGCCTGCGATGCCCGGTGTTGTGGACAGTACCTGCAAAGCGGCAGCGGTCTGGATCGCCCGTTGATCTTCCGGTGCCACGATACGAATGGTCGCCGTGCGCGCCAGTTCCTCTCCCCATCGGTCGGCCAACCGGCCCGACGCCAGTGACAAGGCAAGCGCAAAAACCGCCAGAAAGGCCATCGCACCCGACACGAATAGGGTCAGTTGCGCTGTAAAGCCCGTGGGCGGAACAACCCGGTCCGCATGTCGATCACCCACCAGAAGAGCGCGCAAGGTGTTCCGGCCAAAAGTCACAGGTCGGCCCCCGCAAGCTGCACCCGGCGGTTCGAGATGCGCAAGACGCGTGCCTGTACCTGTGCCTTGGCGGCGCGGATCAGGGATAGGTCATGGGTGGCCAGCAGCACTGTTTTACCCATCCTGTTCAACTCGACCAGTAGGGTGAGCAAGCGCTGTGACATCTCCCAATCGACGTTGCCGGTGGGTTCGTCCGCCAGCACAACGTCGGGCGACATGATGACAGCACGGGCCAGTGCTGCACGTTGGCGTTCGCCCCCCGACAGCTCGGGCGGCATCGCGTCAGCCCGGTGGGTCAATCCAACCCAAGCCATAAGCTCGGTCAGATCACCGTTTGCCGCTTCAGCTTGTCGCCCCGACACTGTCAAAGGCAGGGCGACGTTGTCGGACACGTTCAAATGATCCAGAAACTGCACATCCTGATGCACCACCCCAACTTTGCGCCGGATCATTGCCACATCATCGCGTTCAAGGCTGCGCACATCACGCTCAAACAAGCGAATATGTCCTGCCGTGGGTAGCAACGCCCCGTAACACAGCTTGAGAAGGGTGGTCTTGCCCGCGCCAGAGGGGCCCGTCAAAAAATGAAAGGACCCAGGGGCCAGCTTGACCGAAATATCGGACAGCAATTCACCCCCACCATAGCTGTAGGCTACATTTTCCAGCTCGATCACGCGTGCCCTCGCCCCTTTGGCACCTGTTGTGCCTCAGCACCATGCCGGATTCAATCTGAATGCTCCGACAGCGGTGGTCGCACTTATGTCTTTTCTGAACAATTCCTACAACATATGGTAACACGTAAAACTGAGGCAGGACCCAAAATGCGGCTGATATGTCCCAATTGCGATGCCCAATACGAGGTTGTCGATGACGTGATCCCCTCCGAGGGGCGCGATGTGCAGTGTTCTAACTGCGGCCAGACCTGGTTTCAGCATCATCGCGACCACGCCCCTGAGGAGCCGGAGGAGGCGGAAGCACCTGCGGATCTGAGCCCGCCGGATGATGAACCGGTCGAGGACGAAGAACGCGCTGACGCGCCCGAGCCCCAGCGGCGCGAACTGGATTCTTCGGTTGCCGACATTCTGCGCCAGGAAGCGGAGATCGAAGCACAAGCCCGGGCCACCGAGGCTGAGGGCCTTGAAAGTCAACCTGACCTTGGTCTCGACAGCGCTGAGACGGATTCAGATCGCCGTGCCCGAGAAGCGCGCGAGCGAATGGCACGGATGCGTGGCGAGGAGGCCGCCCCGGAACAGGTTTCGGAAGCGGCGGTGACAGCGGCCGCTATCGGGTCCCGCCGTGACCTGTTGCCGGATATAGAGGAAATCAACTCGACTCTTCGATCGACCGGTGACCGCCAGACTGCGCCTACGGCAGATACCGCAACCGATCTGGCAGAAGTGGCGCCGCGCAAGTCCAGTTTCCGTCGTGGTTTTACGCTAATGATCCTGCTCGCGGTGATCCTTGGCGCGATCTATGTCTTTGCGCCGGATATCGCGCGGGCGGTTCCCCAAGCCGATCCGTTTCTCAGTGCTTATGTGGCGCAGGTCGACAGCGCACGGGTTTGGCTGGATGGGCAAGTTGAAGCGGGTTTGACCTGGCTCGACAACCTGTCCGCACCGGAAGAGGAAGGCTAAGCCTTAAAACCGATCCAATAGGCGCTTGAGGTAGTCAAGTTCCACGTCAGGACGTTCGCCATCACCCGAGCGGCGGCGAATTTCGTCCAGCAGATCGCGGGCGCGGCGGTACACGTCTTCGCCCTGAAGCAGCCCTTCCTCGGTACCTACAGAACCATTTGCCCCCGGATCACGGCCAAGGGGATCACGCGCTTCGGCCCGGCGATCACTTTCGCTAGTGCCCTGACCCTGCTGCGCGTTCTGTTGTTCCTGCTGCATCGCTTCGCCCAACGCGCGCATACCTTCCCGCAGCGCCTCCATGGCCTGCGACTGATTGTCGATAGCCTCTGCGAAATCACGTTCGCGCAAGGCCTCTTCCGCACCGTCCATGGCGCGGCCTGCGCGATCCAACGCATCGCGCGCATCATCGCCCTCGGGCGTGCCCGCGCCTGGCAGGCTACCCTGTTGGCGGCGCAACTCGTCCCGCAACGCCTGCTGGCGGTCGGCAAGAGATCCCTCGGATTGCCCCTCGGCCTGCTCATTGCCTTCGCCGCCGCCCTCATCGGTGCCCTGCTCGCCCTGGCCTTCGCCGCCCTGACTGTGCTGGTTGCCCCGACCCTGACCGCCATCACGGCCTTCGTTGCCCTGACTTTCACCAGTTTGCGCATTGGGATTGAACTGCTCTTGCAGATCGCGGAACGCCTGATCGCTCAGGCCTTGCTGTTCACGCAAGGTCTCGGCCAACCCTTCCATGGCCTGCTCTCCAGGGCTTTGGCCTTCGCCGCCTTGCCCTTGGGTGACCTGCATATTCTCAAGCATCTCCTGCAACTCGCGCAGGGCCTGTTCGGCCTCGGCCATGCGGCCTTGCTCCATCAGCTCCTGAATGCGATCCATCATGCGCTGGATATCGTCCTGCGTCATCTGCATCTGGTTCTGCGGCTGGTTGCGCGGGTTCTCGTCATTCTCTTGCCGATCCAACTCTGCCTGACGGGACAGTTGCTGCATGTAATCATCGGTCGCCCGACGCAGCTCCTGCATCAACTCCTCGATCTCGGCTTGGCTGGCACCATCGCGCATTGCTTGCTCCAACCGTTCGCGAGCACGACGCAAACGCTCCAACGCGTCGGACAGGTCCCCTTCCTCAATCCCGAGGGCAAGGTCCCACATATCGCGCGCAACATCTTCCTGTTGCTCATCGGTCAGGCCATAGCTGGCCAGCGTTTCAAGCCGTGTGATGACACGGCGCAGGCGCAACTGATCCACTTCGCGGCGGAAAACGTCGTCCGGACGGTGGGCCACAGCGCGCAAAATCTGCGCAACAC
This sequence comes from uncultured Tateyamaria sp., assembly GCF_947496075.1. Classification (GTDB taxonomy): domain Bacteria; phylum Pseudomonadota; class Alphaproteobacteria; order Rhodobacterales; family Rhodobacteraceae; genus Tateyamaria. Next base: position 30,244 of record NZ_CANMBJ010000002.1, on the reverse strand, counting down.
GGGCGCTATTGTCTTTCGACCACAACAGATCGCGGCGTTGCTCGATGATGGAGGCGGCCATCGGATCAAAGAACCGTCGTCCGGGTAGGATCATCTGGAACGGTTCGGTTTCCGACTGCTGTTCCGCGGCATCAAGTGCAGTCATAACGACCGTCACAGGCAGGTTCGCCCATGGATGTTCCGAGAAATCCTCGACCAACGCTTCCTCAAACTCGGTCCGATCGCCCGTGAACGGCATTGGCAATGAAGCTGTAATTTCAGGACGCTGTTCGGGCGCGATGCGCAGGCCGTGGCGGCGATCCACCTCATCCAGATCCAGGAAAAAACGGGCCTCGCCCGCCTCGACCCCATAGTCGTCAGATGCGCCAAAGGGGAGTGTCATCTCACCCAGCGCAGTCGCTTCCGGGGCTTCCAAAACAGCGATAGCAGGAGGGATATCCGGCAAAACGGTCACCCCCCACGTCCGCCCACCTGGTCCGTTGATCGCAATCTCGCCCGACTGGACAACAGTAAAGTCCTGTTCCGGGTCCGATGCCGGGGGCACTTCGCCAATGCGGCCGGACACGGTTTCCGCAATGGTCAGCGCGCCGACCTCGCCGTACAGGCGCAAGGTGATCAGCGACCCCGCAGGGACTTCAAGCGGCCCCTCTGCAATGTCATTCAGATAGATGGTTGGGCGTCCGGTGTAGCGCGGGCTTTCAGCCCAACCTTCCCACACCGGGCCCGTTGCCAACCCGTTGCCTGCGCCCGGTGTCATGTCGGTCACCGACCCAACACGCCAAATAGAGCCAAAGATCAGCGCCACGGCAAAGATTAGCACCGCAACATAGCGCAGGGCATAGGGATCGCGGCGGGCGATGCGTAGATCGGCAGGGACGGGTTGCGCAGCGGCAGCACGCTCGGCCATGCGTGCCTGGTGCGCGCGCCACACGGCCGTCGACGCGGCATCGTCGTCCCCAATGGCCTGTTCATCCATCAGCGCCTGAATGGGGCGGCCTGGCAGCGTTTCGTCCAATCTGACCAGTGCCGCCTCGCGCGTCGGGATACGGAACCGGCGCAAGGCGTAGATCAATGCACCGATGCTTGCCAACGCCGCGACGACACCAAGGAACCAGACCAGTTCGACCATGACAGTGTCGTGGAGGCCCAGCATAAGCATCGCCAAGCACCCCAGCACCACGGTTGCCAGCGGCCACGTGGCTTGCCAGAACGCCTCGGCAAACATACCCGCCCGCGTTAGCGCAAGCGGCCAGCGCAACGCCTTCAGCCCATGCCGAACGTCATGCCTGGAAAAACTCGCCATTCATCGCGTCCCTTGCCGGTGTCGCGGCGCACCATAGCGCCCAAAGCCTCAAGAGGCCCTGAACACGTCAGAGCCACTCAGGGATGGTATCGCGATTTATCATTTCGTCAAAGGTCGGGCGTGCGCGGATCACCGCGTATTGATCACCATTGACCAAAACTTCGGGGATCAGCGGCCGCGTATTGTATTCACTGCTCATAACCGCGCCATAGGCGCCGGCCGACCGAAAAGCGACAAGGTCTCCGGCCGCAAGGGGCGGCATCATGCGCTGTTTGGCAAACGTATCCCCGGATTCGCAAACTGGCCCCACGATGTCATAGGGGGCCTGTTCCGTGCCCGGAGCAGGCTCGATCACGGGAACGATGTCGTGATGGGCCTCGTACATCGCCGGACGGATCAGGTCGTTCATTGCTCCATCCAGGATCAGGAAATCCCGCCCCTCGCCTGATTTGACATAGATGACTTCGGATACCATCAACCCCGCGTTGCCCGCGATCAGGCGCCCGGGTTCGATCTCGACCTCGCAGCCCAGATGCCCAACAGTTCGCTTGATCAGCGCACCATAATCGGTGGGCAGCGGCGGTGCTTCGTTGGAACGGGCATAGGGAATACCCAGACCGCCACCCAGATCGAGGCGGCGAATGTCATGCCCATCCTCGCGCAGCTGCACAGTCAACTCGGCCACCTTCTGATAGGCCAGCTCGAACGGAGTCAGATCAGTCAGCTGACTGCCGATATGCACGTCGATACCTATAACCTCGAGGTGGTCCATCGCGCCCGCCATGGCATAAACCTCGCGTGCGCGGGCAATTGGGATTCCGAACTTGTTCTCGGACTTGCCCGTTGCGATCTTGGCGTGGGTCTTGGCATCTACGTCCGGGTTCACCCGGATGGTGATGGGGGCGATGACACCGACCTCGCCCGCGACGCGGTTCAGCACCTCCAGCTCGGGTTCAGATTCCACGTTGAACTGGCGAATGCCGCCGATCAGGGCCTTGCGAATCTCGTCGGCCGTCTTTCCCACGCCAGAAAACACGATCTTGTCGCCCGGCACACCTGCGGCCCTGGCCCGTGCATATTCACCGCCCGACACCACGTCCATGCCAGCACCCGCCTGCGCAAGGGTCTTGAGGATCGCCTGATTACTGGCCGCCTTCATCGCATAGCAGACAAGATGGTCCATCCCCTCCAGCGCATCATCAAAAAGTTTGAAGTGACGTAGCAAGGTGGCCGTAGAGTAGACATAGAACGGCGTGCCCACGGAAGCGGCTATGTCGGCCACCGGGACATCTTCGGCGTGCAACACGCCATCGCGATACAGAAAATGATCCATGACACGCGCCTTTATCGGGCAAGCTGGCCGGGATCAATCAGGTGACGGGGCGGGACCGTAAAAACAGGTACAAAGGCAGGCCACAACTGACACCGATGCAAAATGTTGCAGGAATGGCGACAAGCGCGATCCAGTTCCGGCGCACCGCCACTTCCGAGATGATCCAAATGGTTAGGGCAAGAGCCGCAATGGTCAGGTCCCAGACCAGACCGCTGGTGGCAGCGTTCACATGCCACGCATCAACCATCGCCATCAAATCCCAGCTGTTAGCCTGAAACCAGCTAACGAAATAGTACATCGGATGGATGGCCCCCCAAATGGCAAGGCCAAGGTAGATCATGCGAATGGGGGCCATGGATCAGAAAAGACTCACGCCGACGGACAGGGGTCCTCTGCTGACGCCCACAGTGCCACCTGCGTGCACGCCGCCGGATCCCACACCGATGTTTACGCCCGCATGCGGTTGCACCGGCTCACCATCAGCACCGCAGGCTGCAAGGGCCAGCAGGGACAGGACACAAAGAACGCGGATCATGCAATCACCTCTCTCCATCGGGCGACCTGCGCACGGACTTGAGTGGGCGCAGTGCCTCCGTAACTTGTACGCGAAGCAACGGAGTTTTCCACGGTCAAAACAGTGAAAACATCGTCAGTGATGCTTTCATGCGCGGTTTTCATCTGCTCCAGGGTCAGATCAGGCAGGTCACACCCCTCGGCCTCGGCCAGCGCCACGAGGCTGCCGGTGATGTGATGCGCATCGCGGAAAGGCAGACCCAGAACGCGCACCAGCCAGTCGGCCAGGTCGGTCGCGGTCGAGAAACCGGAACCCGCCGCAGCAGCCAGACTGTCGCGATTCGCGGTCATGTCACGCACCATCCCGTCCATAGCGGCCAGCGCCAACATCCAGTTGTCGGCCGCGTCGAACACCTGTTCCTTGTCCTCTTGCATATCTTTGGAATAAGTCAGCGGCAGGCCCTTCATCACCATCATCAGCGCTGTGTGCGCGCCATAGATACGGCCCACCTTGGCCCGGATCAGTTCGGCAGCATCGGGGTTCTTCTTCTGCGGCATGATCGACGATCCGGTCGAAAATCTGTCGGACAAGGTGACAAACCGGAATTGAGCCGAAGACCAGATCACCAATTCTTCCGCAAAACGGGACAGGTGTACGGCACAGATGCTGGCCGCACCCAGGAACTCCAGCGCAAAATCACGATCACTCACGGCATCCAAAGAGTTTGCGGCAGGCCGGTCAAAACCCAGCGCCTCCGCCGTCATCTGTCGATCAATCGGGAAAGACGTCCCCGCAAGCGCTGCCGCCCCCAAGGGACTTTCGTTCATCCGGGCGCGCGCATCGCGCACGCGAGACAGGTCACGGCCAAACATCTCGACATAGGCCATCATGTGATGGCCCCATGTGACCGGCTGCGCTGTTTGCAAATGGGTGAAACCGGGCATAACCCAGTCGGCGCCCGCCTCTGCCTGATCCAGAAGGGCAGCGATCAGCGACAACAACGCACCCTCCGCCGCGTCAAACTGTTCCCGCACCCACAATTTGAAATCGGTGGCAACCTGATCATTCCGGCTGCGCCCCGTGTGCAAACGCCCCGCAGGCTCGCCGATCACCTCTTTCAGCCGCGCCTCGACATTCATGTGGATGTCTTCCAGAGCCGTCGAAAACTGAAACGTGCCTGCGTCAATTTCTGACAAGACCGTGAGCAGCCCTTCCCGGATCGCCTCCACATCCTTATCACTCAGGATGCCGGTGGCGCCCAACATGGCGGCATGGGCGCGAGAACCCGCGATGTCCTGGGACGCCATGCGCTGGTCAAATCCGATCGAGGCATTGATTGCCTCCATGATCGCATCTGGCCCTGCCGCAAAACGGCCTCCCCACATTGCATTCGCGGATTTGTCGGTCATCTGGTCGCCCACCTAAGGAAGAGACATGAAAAAAACTGTTGTCGCAGCCCTCTACATGGCCCTGAGCCTTGGTGCAATTCCCGCGCTCGCCGACACGGATGCCGCCGCAGCCCTGCGGGACGGCGACATGAAAAAACTGATCTTCCACGGCACACCCGAAGCGGTGTCGATGCAATCCTTCGATCTGGCCGATGGCGAAGGTGAGGGTTCGCTCGCCGACTATGAAGGCAAGCATATCCTGGTGAATTTCTGGGCCACATGGTGCGCGCCCTGTCGGCACGAAATGCCCATGCTATCAGAATTGCAAGCCGAATTCGGTGGCGACGACTTCGAGGTGGTGACCATCGCGACAGGCCGGAACAACCCGGCCGCCATTGTGAAATTCCTTGAAGAAATCAACGCAACCAACCTGCCCCGTCATCAAGACCCGAAACAGAAGCTGGCCGCGCAAATGGGCATCTTTGGCCTGCCAATCACCGTTCTGATCGACCCCAAAGGGCGCGAGATCGCCCGCCTTCGCGGCGATGCCGACTGGTCATCGGACAGCGCCAAGGCGATCATCGCAACATTGATCGAGCGCGAAGACAGCTAACTGCCATTCATTGGCTGAATGCGACTTAACCGGGGTGTGATGAGTTCGACCAGCTCCGGGTCCATAAACCCAAAGCGGTCGGGAACATTCAAGACACGCACAGCCACATCGCGTAAATTGGCACCAAACCTCTATTGCAAGAGCCGCTTCTGCCGATGTTGCATGACGATCACCATGTCGGCCCATTAAGGTGTTCCTTAGACACGTGTTCGTCGGCATCTCTGCTCAACCCGGCAAAGTCTGCTTCGAACCCTGGCCACGCCGCGGCAACATCAGCAGCCGTGGGGCTACGTATCCAGGCCTTTCCGGAGAAAAACAACACGCGATACATGTCACGCGGATAACGTACTATCGTCTTCAAACGCCACTGGCCTTTGATGCGATAAGCCGCAGCTCGCAAGCGATACTTATTTTTTAATATTTATTAACAATAACATACGTTTACACATGGCTCACTGTACCTGCGTTCCATAAACAAACCTGACGCAACGCCAAGCTTGACGATTGCGCGCCTGCTACGCTGAAGTGGCAACAGGGAGGATCAGGCCGTGCCATTGCACATCCTGCTCATTTTAGTGGTCGGTGGCATCGCGGGCATTGCGCTCGTGTTGCATTGGCTTGGCTTGTCCAAGGTCCCGCCTTTCACACCGGAAACAGCCAGTGCCGCATGGCTGCGCGCGCACCCGGATGATGTGATCGAAAAGACAATGATCACCGCCGATGGACGTGCCGCACGGATCACGACAGAGCGCGGTCCGGGTATCCTGTGGCAGATGGGGGCAGACACATGCGCCCGACTGCTGACAGGCAACGAAACGCTCCGCATCAACGCAAAATCGACAACGCTTTACCTTGATGACTATGCCGCTCCGAAAGTGCGGCTGCATCTCACCTCCGACGAATACACCGACTGGCAAACGTGGATCACCCAAAAATGATGAGCGACCTGACCTACCCCGACGTCGTACAACTCGCTGTCCCCTTCTTCATCGTCGCGATTGCCATCGAACTGGCGTGGATCGTCATCAAACATCGCGGCGGGCGCTACGAAACACGTGACGCCGTCACATCGCTGATCATGGGGGCTGGCAGTGTCGCGTCGGGCATCATCTTGGGCTTCATCGCCTGGGGGTTTTTCATGTGGCTCTGGGCGATCACCCCATTTGATCTCGGAACCGGCATCTGGGTTGTGCTGATCTGCTTCGTGCTGGATGACCTGCGGTACTACTGGGTGCACCGTTTCGGGCACCGCATCCGCTGGGTCTGGGCCAGCCACGTCAACCACCACTCCAGCCAACACTACAACCTGACAACGGCATTGCGGCAGACCTGGACAGGCACCTTCACCTTCATGATGGTTGTCCGTGCACCCTTGATCCTGCTCGGCTTTCACCCGGCCATGGTGCTGTTCGTCGGCGGCCTCAACCTGATCTACCAATTCTGGATTCATACCGAAGCCATCAGAAAACTGCCCCGCTCGGTCGAGGCCGTGATGAACACACCCAGTCACCACCGCGTCCATCACGGACGCAACGCTAGGTATCTCGATGCCAATTACGCTGGTGTCTTCATCATCTGGGACAAGATTTTCGGCACCTTTGTTCCAGAGCTGGACAGTGAAAAGCCGGACTACGGGCTGGTCCAGAACATCGGCACCTTCAACCCGATCCGGGTCGCGTTTCACGAATGGGTCGGCATCTGGAAGGATGTCACCCAACGTGGGCTGACGCTCAAAGATCGCCTGCTCTACACAGTTGCCCCACCGGGATGGAGCCACGATGGCTCCCGCGATACTTCAGCAAAGATCAAGGGCAAGCATCTGGAACGCGCGCCTCAGGACAAGGGCACGCCAGGGTTCAACTAAACCGTTTATCTTGACCGGAAACACGATGGGGCCGCCCGCAAGGCGAGGGCAAGGCCTCAAAATCATGTCATCCCGCAGCGTCCGACAGATCAAGCGACGTGGTTTAGGATTGCGGCTTCGCTGGCGCTCAGGTTGCGGCGCGCGTAGCTACCATAGGTATGCGGGTCACGTTCCAGGTTCGGCATGCCGCCCACCAACCGCGCGCGATCATCTTCGTTCAGCATCGACAGCGCAGTATTGGCCGGATGGAAGCTTTCGGTCTCCACACCGTTGGCACGCAACACCTCGTGTTTGGGAAGAAGCAGATGAACATAGGTCACTTTGCGTGCCTTGAGATCAACGGTGATGGTGGACCCATTGACAAGATCTTTGGCCGCAACCAGCACCTCGGGTGTATTGAACAGATCCTTGGCCACGTCTCCCTTGATCAGCATCCGATGTTCCGGTGACACCAGCAGTTCCTGATCGGGGCGCTCCACCCCCAGAGCGCCAGCCGCAATCCGGATCGGACGCAACCGCGGAATGGCAAAGAGCCGTGCGCCGGTCATATGACGGCTTCCGGTCCACAAGATCTCCTGAGGACCATTGTCTTGTGTCTGAACCTTGTCCCCTTCGCGCAGATCTTCGATCAGGCGCGGTCCATCGGGTGTGTCGATCCATGTCCCGGGCGTAAAGCAGATAACGCCACCCGCTCCATCCGGGGTTGGATCACCGTAGGCGGTGTTGATCGTGTGATGCACAACCCACAGGTCGGTTTTTCGCGGTGGAATATCGTCCAGGAACATGAGTAATGGCGGCGCACCGCGCCCCACTTCTATCACTGTCACAGTGTAACTCTTGGCACCGTCCGTAACGACAAAGCTGCTGTCTGTCATCAGCGGCTCCGACTCGTCCGGTTCGGGTGTCAGAGGGGTATTTTCGATGGCTGCCCCGACAAGTCGATGCACCATCCGCGCCGCCCTGCGGCGGATTACGTCTTCTCCGTTCGCCCTGTCCAGACGCAATACATCCTGCGGACCATCCACACGCACGGCGTCCCCACGCCACGCCCATGCTGCGCCCACCGCCAAAGATGGCAAAGGCGCGGCCTCGAGACCGTCCACTTCCGTTTGCGACCAGGAGATGACAAACGTGCCACGAAAGCCCGTTTCCATTGCCTGTATGCCTGCCTTACTTTTTTTATTGCGGGCACGTTAGCAAAGTGATTCGCTTCTGTGAAGTATGGATTTCCACAAGATTCCAGAGTGTTGCACGCGGAAGATAACGTGGGGTCACTGACTGGCCTTCAGCACGCTATCTCAACGCATGCTAGAAAGGCACGCGCCAACGGATTGCACCGACGATCTGGCCCTCGTCCTGACCCTCGAACTCTTCGCCCAGATAGGTCACGCCGTAGAACCCGGACACCCCCGTTTCGCTGCGCCACATCACACCGGCGCGCAGCCGCTCTCGCGTGTCCTGCGGACTGACACCACTGCTGGCAGGCAAGAACTCACTGTCCGCCACCCGCGCAATGTCCGCACCCATCACGAAGCTAAACCCGGTCCAGTCCGACTGAACAACGTCGTAGCGCTGTCCGCTGACACCATCGCGCACCAGAAGCTCGCCTTGTCCAAAGGCGCCGTACGTAAAATCTACACCAACCCGAACAAGCGTCTCAACACCAGCCCGCGCCTCAACAAAGGGGCGAAGGGACGTGGATTCTCCTATAGCAAAGCTGCGCCCAGCTTCAGCCACCACATTTGGCAAAACATCGTTGCCGACCTGCGCATCCCGCACCGCATCCGACGGTGTGGAAATGTTGAACGTGTCATGGAATGCGTCCTGAAGTTCGTCGAGGCGGGTCTGCGGGCCAAGAAAGACGATGTCCCCACCGACGGAATACTCCATTGGTCCCCGCGAGAAATGCGTGTGTAGACCCGCTGACAGCGCACCGGCGTAGGGACGATCCCCTGGATCAGGTGTGCGGATATCATCAGGTGCAAGGATTTCGGCAGATAGTCTGAGTTCCAGCAACTGGCCGAACCCGGTCGGCGCCGCGCCGTCCCACGTAGGTCCCCAGACACGCGAGGACTGGAAGCCACCGGTACGCCAGCGATCCTCTCCATCGCCAAAGAAGTCATTGGTGATCAGGCGACCGTAACCCAGCCGTTTCCTGTCTTGTGCTTCTGCCAAACCGGAGAAACAGAGCGTCGCACAGAGTGCGGCGGTCAAAATTTTGAGCATTAAGATGCCTCGACAAGCGTGCCCCCCCAGGCCCGACAACGGTTAGCCCAGCGGGTTCTGATTTGCCTAGTGCGGATCGGCCACAGTCAGAAAAACTCAGCCTAAAATTATGCCTTATTTGTGCCTGATTTCTATCCGCCTGATGCCATCAAACAGAATTGCGCGCGCCTGATGGGAGTGACAGAGCTGGCGAGCCAGAAACCCGCCAGCATCACGTTCATGCATATGCGACCTGTTTTTTCTGCGACATGCGCAACCCAACGCACATCATGCGCATCGCATCTTCTGCCGCGCGGCGCAGAAGTTGATCACCATCGCGGATCGCTTCTTCGAGGGTGCAGGGTCGTTTCAGAATGGACGCAAAGGCCGAAATCCCGTGGGAGAATGTCTGGTCGACACCCTTACCGATGGTACCGGCGAGGGCCACGGTCTGAATGTCCCGGTCGGCGGCGCGTCTTGCCACTTCGCAAGGTACTTTTCCGTAAGGGCTTTGACCGTCGAGGCTGCCTTCGGCTGTAATAACCAGATCGGCCTGATCCAGCAGGCGGTCAAAATCGAGATACTGCATCATGATGTCAAAGCGTGGGTGCAACGTGGCACCTGCAAACGCCATCAGACCTGCGCCCAGACCACCAGATGCCCCTGCCCCCTGAGCGGTCCCGACATCCAGACCTGTTTCGGCCCGGATAACGGTTGCCCAGCGTTGCAACGCGGAATCCAGGTAATCCACCTGAGTCGGCGTCGCGCCCTTTTGCGGGCCAAAGACCCGCGCGACGCCTTTCGGCCCCAGCAACATGTTGTGCCAGTTCACCGCGACATCGATACGCACCGACCTGAGGCGTCGGTCCAGATCCGACATGTCGATCCGGTGAAGCCACATCAGCTCGGCGCCGCCGCGGCCGATCTCGGCACCCTCTTCGTCGAGAAGTCGCGCACCGAGGGCTTGGGCGAGGCCCGCACCGCCATCGTTGATCCCACTGTCACCACAGCCGATCAAGATTTTCTCCACCCCGGTATCAAGTGCGTGCAGGATCAGTTCGCCGACACCATAGGACGTGGTCAGCATCGGGTTGCGACAATCCTGCGGCACCAGCGATAGACCCGCAGCGGCGGCCATCTCGATCACTGCGGTGCGTGGCCCGGGTCCGCCAAGAATGCCGTAGAAGCTGTCGACCGGCTCTCCAACCGGCCCGGTAACACAGGCCGGGATAATCGCGCCGCCCGTGGCTCGCACCAACGCTTCGGTTGTACCTTCGCCGCCGTCAACCATGGGTGCCTGCAGAATGCGGGCGTCAGGCATGGCGCGCAGGATCCCCTTGGAAATCGACTTGGTGACGGCATTTACTGAGAGAGACTCCTTAAAGCCGGATGGTGCGACAAGAACAGTCATGGTCATGGGTCTGGTTCCTTTTGTCTGGGAGCTGGGAGGGAGGATTGGAAGCGTCTGCGCAATGACAGTCATTGGAACAGACGGGAGAGATCGCGTTTGATCTGCTTGTGCGCGACCCGGAGATCGCTGCGGGCCTGCGCGATGATATATGGCTGCTGTTCAGCCTTACTGGATATCGTGCGCGTGATAGGCGCTGTATCCGAAGAAGCAGCCGTTGTGCGTCCCGGACGCAGCATGGGCCGCTGGCTACTGGATGGCGGGGTGGACGCCACGGTTGCAGCGGTAGCCTGATGACGCGGCAGGGGTTGCTCGGATGCAGCAAGCGCCGATGGTTGCGACTGCAGTTCTGCAGGGCCAAGCTCGGCCAACTGATCCGGCCAGACCCACAGTGCAAACGCGACAAGCAGCGTGATCTTGACCGGGGCAAGTCGGAGGGCGAGTTTAAACAGGTCTTTTTGGCTGAACCCAGCGGACTCGTGCATCCCGAAGATGGCCACCGGCTTGGCACTTGCCATCAGCGTCTGGCAAAAACCTGTTCCCATGACAGCAATCAGGATGGTCAGTGTCGCGTCATGTCCCACACCGGCCACCGGCAGCGCCAGCGCGGGCACCAGGATTGCAGCGCGGGCCGAGCGCGAGGTGATGGCCAGATGCGACACGACTGCAACAACGGACATGAAGATCACAACAGCACCGGTGTGCGTTGCCAGCTCTGGTGGCAAAAGGCTTATGGCCCCTGCCGCCAGCCAGTGATCTGCACCGGTGTCGACCACGGCCACAGACAGCATAAGCGTCGCTGCCATGTACAGCACCAGTTCCATATCAACTGAGCGAAAGACTTCCTTAGGTTTGCGCGTGCAGAACGGCGGCAACAGAAGCAGAACTGCCCCGCCCAGCGCAACCATGGACTCGTCCAGACCGTGCATTGGCTTGGCAATCCATAGAACGACCAAACCAGCCAAAACAAACAGGATGCGGCGCTGTAGCGACGAGAGAGATCCACTTTGAGCGGAGGGCACGATGCGGGCGCGCTGCAAATCCCGAGGGACGAAGATTGCAAAGATCAAAACGGTGGCCAAAACGACCGAAGCGCCGGCAGGTGGTGCACCAATGCGCAACCAATCCAGATAGCCGATCCGTGGTCCGCCGGTCGCGTCAATTGCCTCGACGGCGACCACATGCGCTCCTGCTCCGATAAGCGACCCGCCAGCAGACAGCAGAATGGCCGTTGGAAACAGCAGGGCCAAGGGTTTGATAAGCCTGCGATCCGGCAAAGCAGCCAGCAACCCAAGAAAGACCGGCAGCAGGAGCGCGGCACGCCCCGAGGTGCTGGGCAGGAGGAAGGCGGTGGCTGAAATGGCCAGACCAGTCACGAGGAAAAACGGCAGCACTCGCGGGGCGCTTCGCGTCAATGGCGCGACGAGGCGCTCCACAAGGCCAGCCTCCTTGACCACAGCGGCGATGACAAAGGCCGCCAGCAAGAGCCAGACAATCTGTGACCCGAGCGTGTCGGTCAAAGCCTCGGGCGGTTGGGCGCCCATGATCACAAGGGTCAGCGCCGCGATCAGGGCGACCAGACTGTCCGGCAACCGGGTGGCAACCCAACCGATCAACGCACAGACGATGACGATAAGAACGATCCGGGCATCCGGGAGGAGAGTGGTGGCTTTGAACCAGATCACCGCGCCGAGAACTGCAGCCGACACCGCTGGAAGCAAAACCGTTTTCAGCCCTTCGGCCAGAACCGGGTTTGCCTTGCCAAACGTGTCATGGTCCGCAGTCATCGTCTGTCCCTTTCGTCGATCAGCGCTTTCGCGGGTTGCTGATCAAAGGGGTAACGACAAAAGCCATCGCCGGGACTTACAGGACGATGAACGACGGCCCATCAGGTTTGTGAATGTTTTATGACAGCCGTAACTGATGCGGGCCTACGCGCTTTTTCCGGCACGAAGCAGTATACAGTGATCCACCCAGTCGCATTGTATTTGATGGCTACGGAAAGCGGATTTCGGTTCTGAGACAGGACAGATCAGCGCGGATTCTAAATCTCTGACAAGGAATGATTATTCTCAGGGATTGTCCTTCATCGGACCGCAAATCATAGACCGCAAGAGAGAGGTCGCCACGCGCTTGATTGTCCAAGAATTTGAGTTTTGGTCAAATTTTAGCCAATATTCGCGCATTGATTGATTGCCATTTAACCGGGAGAATTTTGAGGTACTTTATTTTAAGTTCACAGCATTCGCGACAACTGTTGCAGCGGCGGGTTCGCTCGCTCCGACAAAGGTCAAGGCGACTGGACCATGTAATCCCGAAATCCAGATCTGCTACTGATCCAGTCCAATGTTTGTAGCATATTGGGCGGTGGGAGCTGTGGGGGCTGTCACGCTGGTCATTGAGGCGTATCGCCAGTTTTAAACGCCACTCGACGTCGAACCTCATGATCGGTATCCGATCCTTAGAAATGTAGATCTGGATGCGCTGTGCACCAAGGGGGAGCTGCTGCGCGGCTTCCTGATGTATGCCGCACTTTATCTTTGCGAATAGGCCGCGATCCTAACGTCGACGGAACTCTATTCTATCGTCGCCGCGTCGGAAGCGGCGAGCTCTTCCGACTCTTCAACACTCACGATCGTCGGCGCGCGGGAAGGCACCGGTGACGACGCCGATCTTGCCGGGCAGACATCAGGCTTCGATCTGAGCAAGCCAATTCTTGTGTCGGCCACCATCGTTTCCGCGCTATCCATCGGCCTCTTTTCCCCGATCGAAAGGGTCATGCGGTCCTATGCGCATTAGATCGCCGCGATACCGCGTGGTGTGTATCGTGTCATCGGAAGCCTAAAACGCGCAAACTATGCAGCGATCAGTCCCCGCACCAAGGGACCTCTGGAAATGGCTTTAAACGAAAGCCTGGCAGAGGATCAGGCTCGTGAACCCAATGCGGGCATTCTTCGTGAAATCCTGGAGAGCCTGAAGACGGTCGACGTGCTCTACGCATCCGTCCTTGGAAGCAGCCGAGACCAGTTTTTTTGCGGTGCATAAGCACCGCCCAATCGAGACGCTTATCGAAACGATGGAGGGCGAATACAAAGAAGTCCGCAGCGCTTTGGTCGGTGACGAGTTGAACGAAGGAAACATTGAAGCCGTTCACATGAAAGCAGGGCGTCTGAGAAACAATATGCAGGCCCTGTTTGCCTTGTTGTTCATCCGGAATGACAATGTTGCGGACACTACTAGGCCCAGCCCAACACCGTCCGGTTGATCGAGCATTTGCAGAATGACCGGGAACCAACGCAAAACGCCTTGGCCGGAGTGGTTTTCATCATGGCTATATCTGTATTGGTTGTTTACCCGCTCGTTTACTTGGCGTCGTGGTGGCAGGTTGTGGGCGCAACAGATGGCCTACCTCAGGACCTTGTTGATTTCATCCGCAACGAAACTCTGGTGTCGCTCATCCAAAGCCTGTTGATGTTCGGCTTGTGCGCGGGCACAGCACTTTTAAGTCGCGAGGCGTCGCTGGAATATGGACGCTGGCAGAGGTGGCCGCTGAACCACATTCCTTTCCTGCACTTTTTTATCCATGCGCTATTTCCCGGCCTCGCGGCAGTATTATTGTGCTCGCTCGCAAAGTCGGAGGAGCAGGCGTGAAGGCAGTCGCGTTAAGCGCGGCCCTGTTCTGCACGATGGCACCGGCGTTGCATGTGCAAGAGGCCCTGATGGTTGGTGTGCGATCAGACGCAACCGGAATGGCCCACACATCAGAAGCGCTTGTCGATACAACGTTTTCAGCGTTTCCCGGCCCGCTGGAAGAAGACGGTTTTGAAGGCTATGTCGCCTTCATCTGCGACAGTGCTCTTGTTGAAATGCAGACAGTTTTTGGCGCAGAATTGAGCATTGAGGTTGTTCCACTTCTGGCGGCCGAGGTGTTTCCCGCGCTGCGGAGTGGCGAGATTGACATTATATGCAGCCCGACGACGGCCACGAAAAAACGTCTGTCGAATTACATTTCCTCGCCGCCGGTTTTCTTGTCCGGCGTCACCTATGCGCAACGAAAACCAGTGGGCGAAGCTGCCACATGTTCAGCCTTGGTGGGGTCGCTTGGCGGATCGACGTCCGGGTTGGCGCTGATCGCGACAATCGCACAGTCAGGCAGTTTCCGCGACGACGGCATCATTCTTGAGAGATTCCGATTGAATGATGACAGCTGGCAAGAGGTGTATGCAGATTGCGATGACCCGCCCGCTGCCCCGATCCGACAATACGACAGCCACGTGGATCTGGCCAAAGCGTTCTGCTCGGGTGAGATCAAGTACTACGTCGGTGACTACGAAATTGTGGCCCTGACACTGCAAGCATATCGCAAGACCGGCCCCACATGTGAGTACGCGATTTCCGACCGCATGTTCTCGGAAGAGCGATATGTCATCCTTGGAAACACGTATCGGACGTCACCCGAAAAGATCCGGTTCAATGCGACATTCTTCAAGATACTGAACCGGCAGATATTCTTTCAACCCTCAATCCTTGACAAGGCGTTTGAGGATAGCTGCCCAAAGGGACAAGCATCCCGAAAGCTGAAAACGTTGTACTGGGCAATGCGTGGCCATGTTGACGAGTAGTGGGAATTGGGCGGATGATCTTCAACCGCAGCAACTGATACGCCAATCATCACGGACGGATGTAAGCCCCGACCTTCATCGGGGCTTAAATCAACATCATTTAGTCGACTGAGATCAGGAACGGATCGAACGTCAATTCCTTGGAGTCATTGAACTTGAGCGTTGCGTTGTACTGAAACGACTTACCGGCCGTTCCGCCCGGTGGTTGGAATTTTGACTCCCAAACACCTGCAGACAGCGGGTCTGGCACCGGATTGATGTACTTGTCGGCCACGGCAGTGCCCGAGAAGCTTGCAATAGTAGCGTTGGTGCCGGGATCGATAGGCGCAACAGACCAGACAATGGTGTCTCCATTGTGAAGCTTGGTGCTGAGTTCGTCCTGCCCTTCGTTGTACGAACCGAGGTATCCGTTCGTATCGGCGAGATAAATGTTTTGGCTGAGGTTGCCGCTGGCAAGGGCGCCTTCGATGTCAACCATCATAAGTACGTCTACTGTGGACATGTGTTTTCTCCTGTGGTGTGCGATTGTTGATTTTGCTCGACCGCGTGTGGACCGGTCGAACGAGTTGTCGTTGGTCATGCGACGATCAAGAACGGATCGAACGTCATATTCTTGCCCTCAAACGATAGGGTCATCGTGTATTAGTAGGACGTACCGGAAGGTGTGCCGCCGGGAGGTTGGAACTTTGATTCCCACGACGTTGGCGTCAGCGGGTCTTGCACTGGACTGATGTATTTGTCGCTGACGGCGGTGCCTGAAAAGCTGTTGATTTCGACCGAGGTGCCAGGGTCGATGGGTGCGACGCTCCAGACGATTGTATCGCCGATGGCAAGCTTGGTCTGCAGCTCATCTGTGCCTTCCCTCCCGGACCCCATGTATTTGTTGGTATCAACCATGTAGGTGTTCGCACCGAGGTTGCCGCTGCTCAGGGCTCCCTCGACGTCTACGGCGATCAGAACGTTAACGGTGGCCATTTCAAGTCTCCTTGTGGTCAGTATTTTCAGCGCATGATCCGCTGAAGTTTGAGTGTGGGGGGCTCCACGGAAGCCAAATTCCCGTAGAAGTAGTTTTTTGCCTGAAACCCGCGCGAAATCATTTGCGAAAAGCTGATGCTCACGATCTGAAATGCTTCCGCTGCATTTCAGAAACCCAGGGCATCCACCAATACGGTTCGATTTGGATGTGTACGCGTGCGGGCCGAATGGAACGGCGGTCGCGCAAGCACAGAGCACGCGTGTGTCACGCGTCGTGCTTCAACAAGAAACAGTTGACCGTAGCTGCGCAAACCACGTTTCGGATTAATTTCGGAAAGATTTCAGGAACTAAATGTCGCCTCTGGGCATAGTTAGTTTGTGCATGGAAGCGTTTCGTGAGGCGCCCCATGTAAGTTGCGAAAGGGCAGACATAGCGAATGGAAAACCGCATAGTAAGCGAAGCTCGAACCTTCACCTACTACGCTGGTATCACCGCTGATGTCGCCGCTGCGGCAGTGGGCGAAGGCGTATTTTTTATGACCAGGTTATTAGTAGTAAGTACTGGCGCCTTCGCTTACCCCGCCCTGATTAGTTCCGGGCGTTCTGGTTGATGAGCCTGCAGCCTTCCCGAATAGAGCATATCAACCCTGCGCTACGGAATGCCCGACATACAACCCAGAGCCCATATTCAAGGTGGATACCAGTGGGTCACAACCTGGCATGGCAACCCACCCGTATCAATTGATACAAGGTACTACAGTTCGGCGGGGCAAGAATTCTCAGTCCAGCGCAACAACGTAAATTCCCTTTAAAAGTGAAGACAAAAGGCTTGAGCGACAAATGTGTCGGCCAGGTCGAGAACAGGAATTAAGAAAACTGAGGCGGTCACATATCGACGGTTAGCTGAATTTCTTGTATCGTTGTCTGGCGTCATCCCGGACGATCCACTGTGCATCACCCTTTGCCTTGGGTGAAGCGCAAGCGATTGTTTTACGAGCAAACTTTGGTCAATGGCGGAAGTTCGCCGACCATCAAGTGCCGTAGCGTTAATTCCACTCGACACGGCTTTGGTCTTTGTCGCACCTAAGCCACAGTACCAGGACAGCATAAATTAAAACCAATGGAGGAGCCCCCCTATGAAACGTCGCTCGTTTCTTGCCGCCGCCCTTGCAACAACTTGTCTTACAACCCCTGCTATTGCTGCTGACATCCCCGATGGTGTGACCTTGGCAGAGGAGCAGACCTTTACCTATCGCACGCTTGACGAGTTTTCGTCCTTTGATCCGCAGGTTGTAGAGGATGTGGATGGCTCCAACGTCGTACGTGATCTATTCGAAGGGCTTTATAATCAGGATGCAGATGGCAACCTCGTCCCTGGCGTCGCGCTAAATCACGAGGCATCAGACGACAACCTGACCTATACGTTCACCCTGCGTGACAACGCCAAATGGTCCGACGGCACACCTGTTACAGCGAACGACTTTGTTTATGCTTGGCAGCGCGCGGTCGATCCTGAACTGGCCTCTCCGTACGCTTGGTATATGGAATTGATGTCCATTGAGAATGGCGCGTCCATCATTGCAGGCGACATGGAACCAACCGCGCTTGGGGTCTCGGCCCCTGACGACACAACTCTGGTCGTACAACTGTCGCAGCCGCTGCCCTATTTCACCAAGATGGTCACGCATGCCACCACATTCCCCGCCCCCAAATGGGCGATCGAGGAACACGGGGCACAATGGACCCGCCCCGAGAACATGGTAAGCAACGGCGCTTATGTCCTGACAGCGCACGTGCCAAAAGAACGTTCGGTCCGGTCGCGAAACGAGATGTACTGGGACAATGAAAACACGGTTTTGGATACAGTCACGACGTTTGTCATAGGCGACGAGGCGCAGGGTTTGACCCGATGGCGTGCTGGCGAAGTGGATATGACCGACATTCCCGCAGGCCAGTATCCCGCATTGGCTGAGGAGTTCCCGGACGAAGCTTTTGCTCTTCCGCGTCTGTGCAACTACTACTTTAACTTCAACCTCACCTCCGGTCCCGAAGCCTTTAAGGACGTCCGCGTCCGTCAGGCGTTGGCAATGGCTGTAGACCGTGAGGTGATTGTAGACCGCGTGTTGCAGGGTGGTCAGTTCCCAGCCTTCTCGTTCACCCCAGCTGCGACGGCCGGGTTCGAGACACCGGACGTAGACATGGCAGGCATGACGCAGGCCGAGCGTGACGCAAAAGCCAAGGAATTGCTGACCGAGGCGGGATATGGCGAAGGCGGTGAAGAACTGAGCTTCACATACCTCTACAACACCTCCGAAGCACACCAGCAGGTCGCCATCGTCGCCACGCAGATGTGGAAACAGAAGCTGGGCGTGGATGTGACACTGGAGAACCAGGAATGGAAGGTCTTCCTCGAAACGCGCGGTGCCCAGAACTACGACATGGCGCGGGGTGCATGGTGTGGTGACTACAACGAGGCGTCGACCTTCCTTGACCTCTTAACCACCGAGTCAGGTTACAACGATGCCAAGTTCTCCAACGCCCGCGTCGACGAATTGATGGCCGAGGCCAAATCGTCTAAGGATCCGCAGCCGCTCTATACCGAGGTAGAGCAGATTGTGGCCGCCGAGATGCCGGTCATACCGATCTACCACTACTCAACCAACATCATGCTGTCCGACAGTATCCAAGGGTGGCCGATCAACAACGTAGAGCAGAACTGGTACGCCAAGGACCTCTACCGCGTCGCCGACTGACGCGACCGTAACCCTTACGCCCCGGTTCCGCGCCGGGGCGTAACAGTGGGGCATATCCCCCACCGGAACCTCGGAGCCCACAATGCTCAATTACACCCTTCGCCGTCTATTGATGGTGATCCCGACGCTATTGATCCTCGTGATCTTCGCGTTCTATCTGATGCGCCTTGCGCCGGGTGGACCTTTCACCTCGGAACGCCCCTTGCCGCCCGCCGTTATGGCCAACGTTCTTGAACGCTATGGCATGGACGAGCCGCTCTATGTCCAGCTGTGGACCTACATCAAGAACATCATCTGCTGCTTTGATTTCGGCCCCTCCTTTGCGCAAAAGGACCGGACGGTGAACGACGTCATCGCGCAGGGCTTTCCCGTGACACTGACCTACGGGTTCTGGTCAGCTGTCTTCGTGCTGGCGTTGGGTGTGCCGCTGGGGATCATCGCGGCGCTTCGGCACAACGGGTTCTGGGACTACACGATGACCGGATTGGCCATCTTCTCCCAGATTTTCCCGAACTTTGTTTTGGCACCGCTGCTGGTGCTGCTCTTTACACTCTCGTGGGGCCTTTTGCCGGGCGGCGGCTGGAACGGGGGGCAATGGCAGTACATTGTCATGCCCGCCATCGCGCTTGGTACGTCCTACATGGCGTCTGTCGCGCGCCTGACACGGGGATCGATGCTGGAAGTCCTTGGCTCACCCTATATCCGCACGGCCCGCGCCAAGGGTCTGCCCGAGCGGACAATCATCCTGCGCCATGCGCTGAAACCGGCGCTGCTGCCAACGCTGACGTATATGGGCCCGGTCTTTGTCTACATGATCACCGGATCGGTCTTTGTCGACGTGTTCTTTTCCACCGGTGGCATCGGCCAGGACTTTATCGATGGGGCCTATAGCCGCGACTATTCGATCCTGCTGGGCCTTGCGATCCTGTACGCTGTTCTGACCTTTGCGCTGACACTGGCGGTTGACCTGCTTTATGCTTGGATCGACCCCAAGGTGCGGGCGGGCCTGTCATGATCGGGGCTGTCAAACGTCGCCTGAACTCCGCCAACTTCGCCGATGAACGCGCTGGAGAGATGGTCGCCTCTCGTTCGTTCTGGGCGGATGCGGGACGGCGGTTCCTGCGCAATCGCATGGCCGTGTTTTCGGTGGGGATGCTGAGCGTCCTGGTCCTGTTCGCCATCTTCGGCAACCTGTTCTCCCGCTGGTCCTTTGAAGAGATCGACTGGAACGTGCTTGGCCGCATCAAGCAAGACGGTGGCCCGTCGCTGGAAAACGGTCACTGGTTCGGCGTGGATGAGCTGGGCCGCGATCTGTATGCGCGCGTCGTGCAAGGCACACGCACGTCGCTGCTGGTGGGCTTCATCGCGGGCCCGGTCTCGGTGATCCTGGGCGCCACGCTGGGGGCACTGTCTGGCTACTACGGTGGGCGTTTCGACCGCACGGTGCTGGGCGCTTACACGATCTGGCTGGCGATTCCCTACATCATCTTCTTCGTCGTCTGGCAGGCCTTCTTTGGCCGTTCGATGAGCCAGATGATCCTTGTCATCATCCTTGTGAACTGGACGGCTGGCCTGCTGATCGTGCGGGGGCAGGTGATGATGCTGAAGAACCGTGAATTCGTGGATGCCGCGCGGATGCTGGGCATGTCGGACCTTGCCATCATCTTCCGCCACCTGGCTCCCAACGTGCTGTGGGTGGTGGTGATCTACACCTCGCTGGTCATCCCCGAGGTCATCATGATGGAAAGCCTCGTGTCCTTCCTTGGCGTTGGCATTCAGGAACCCAATACGTCGCTGGGGGCCCTTCTGTCTGAAGGGGCCAGCACCATGACCTTTGGCACTCTGTGGCAGTTGGGCTTCCCGGCGGCGATCTTCGTACTCGCCCAGGTCTCGCTCTTCTATATCGGCGACGGGCTGCGGGACGCGCTCGACCCGAAGGAGCGTTGAGATGAGCCAATTGAACACTACAAAAGCCCGAGGCAGACCATGCTGAGTGTCGAGAACCTGCACATCCGCTTCCGCACCGGCGACGGGCTGGTCCACGCGGTCAATGATGTTTCCTTTTCCGTCGATGCAGGCAGCCGTCTGGCTGTCGTAGGCGAAAGCGGGTCCGGCAAGTCGCAGATCGCGCTCGCCATCATGGGCCTGCTCGCCAAGAATGCCGAGGTCGAGGGGCGCATCATGTGGGACGGTCAGGACCTGCTGGCCACCTCGAACCGCGAAATGAACCGCATCCGCGCGCGAGAGATCGGGATCATCTTTCAGGACCCGATGTCATCGCTGAACCCCTACATGACGATCGAGCGGCAATTGACCGAGATCGTCGAGCATCACGAGGGGATGTCGCGCCGTGCCGCCCGTGCCCGCGCGCTTGAGGTGATGGATGCCGTCCGCATTCCGGATGCCAAGGCCCGCCTGCGCGCCTATCCGCACGAGTTTTCGGGCGGGATGCGCCAGCGGATCGTCATTGCCATGGCGCTGATGTGCCAGCCCAAACTGATCCTAGCCGACGAACCCACAACCGCGCTCGACGTCACCGTGCAAGCCCAGATCATGCAGTTGTTGCAGGACGTGCAGAGCGACCTTGGGACATCGGTTGTGTTGATCACTCACGACCTCGGCGTGGTTGCTGGGTTCTGCGAAGACGTGCTTGTCCTATATGGCGGGCGCGTCATGGAGACGGCCAAGACCATGGCGCTGTTCGATCAGCCCGGTCACCCCTACACCCGCGGCCTGTTGCGCGCCGTACCGAATATCGAGGATCCGTCGGATGCATTGACGGCCATCCCAGGCAGTCCACCGAACCAACACCGCTTTCCAGTGGCGTGCCCCTTCGCGCCCCGCTGCGCGGATGTCGTGGACACTTGCCGCGAAACCTTGCCCCAACTGCGCGACGGCCGTGCCTGCCTGCGCCCCATCGAGGAGCTGACCTGATGCTCTCGGTCCAGAACGCATATGTCGAATTCCGCGTTGCCCAAACCAAGAAATGGCCCTGGTCGCCTGCGGGCATCGTCCACGCGGTCAACGGTGTTTCCTTTGAACTGGAGGCGGGCAGGACGATTGGGATCGTCGGTGAGTCAGGCTGCGGGAAATCCACGCTGATCCGGGCTGTTGCGGGGCTTGCACCCTTGGTCTCCGGCACTGTGACCCTTGATGGCGAACAGGTGGATTATGGCAATCGCACTTCGATGCAGCGATTGCGCGCGACGATGCAGATGATCTTTCAAGATCCCATCGCCTCGTTGAACCCGCGCATGACGATCCGCGAGATTGTCACTGAACCGCTGACATTCTTCCGGCCCGAGATGGGTGCCGCAGACCGCAAGACCGCCGCGCTGGCGATGCTTGAACGGGTGGGCATTCCGCCCGCACAGGCGAACCGCTTTCCGCACGAATTCTCGGGTGGACAATGCCAGCGGATCGGGATCGCGCGCGCGCTGGTGGCCGAGCCCAAGGTGTTGTTGTGTGATGAGCCGGTGTCAGCGCTGGACGTATCCATCCAGGCGCAGGTGGTGAACCTGCTCAAAGAATTGCAGCGCGAGATGGGGCTGGCCCTTGTGTTCGTAGCCCATGACCTTGGCGTCGTCCGCCACATCTCGGACGAGGTGCTGGTCATGTACATGGGTGCCCAGATGGAGCGCGCCCCTGCCGCTGACCTCGTCCGTGCACCACAGCACCCCTATGCCAAGGCCTTGCTGTCGGCGGTGCCGGTGCCCGATCCAAATATCCGCATTGCACCACAGATGCTGGAAGGTGATTTGCCCAGCCCGATGGATTTGCCACCCGGCTGTCTGTTCGCTTCGCGCTGCCCGCATGCCATGGCGAAGTGCATAAAGGCACGGCCGCCAATGGTGCAGCGTGAAGGACATGAAGCAGCATGTTATCTGTTGGACGACGCATCCGCAGAACAGGAACCTTGCCTATCTGATAGCTGAAAAAGTCGGACGGTCAGTCCGTTGCCACCCGCACGGCCAACGTGCGGGCGTTCATGGCCCGGCGCGGCTGGTGAAATTTGTGATCTCGGTCCGCAAGTTGGTGATAAACATATTCAGCAGACTTGCAGCCTCATTATCGTCCAATTCGACCGTCATCCGAACCAGTGCCCCGGTCAAATGCATATTCATGAAACACATCGTTGCAAGCTGGTCGTGCTGCGAATCGTCGACCAAGGGTTTGAGGTGACGAAGGAGCGTTTCACCGTTTTTCCGGCTGTCATCCAGATCAAGCTGCTGCAGTTTTTTGTCCCCCTGCGTCGAACAAAGTATATCCCGCACAGTTGGATTGGATTTGAGAAATTGTTGGTAAGCACGCAAGGATATTTCGATCCGGTCCGCGGCATCCGCGAGACTTGAAACACCGATAAAGTCGGCATCGATACTGTCCCTGATATCAGACATGACCGAAGTCGCCAAAGTTTGTATCAGCGCGCTTTTGTTCGGAAAAAACTGGTAGACGGTTCCGATTGGTACATCCGCGCGCTTCGCAACAGCACTCATTTTCAAACCATCGCTTCCGTGATCCGAGATCATCTCTTCGGCTGCTTTGAGGATCTGCTCGACCCGCGCTTTGCTGCGGGCCTGCACGGGCGTTTTCCGTATTTTGATCGACGTTTCCATGACGATGAGCATCCTGCCAAAAATCCCGATGATTGACTAATATGAGAAAGTCTCACATATTACAAACATGACAGATACTCATATTTAGGAGGGAAGACCGTGACAGACACCGTCAACCGTGCATGCATTGTCGGAGCTGGCCCAGGGGGCCTTGCGCTGGCGCGGGCTTTCAAAAATCTGGGTATCGCGTTTGACGTATTTGAAAGACACAGTGAGGTCGGCGGCGTCTGGGATCTGGAGAACCCGGGCACGCCGATGTACGATTCTGCGCATTTCATCTCGTCCAAGACGCACTCGTACTTCTCAGATTTCCCGATGCCGGATCACTACCCGGACTATCCGTCGAACCGTCAGATCTTTGATTACATGAAGTCGTTTGCGCGTGAGTATGATCTCTATCCTCACATCAGCTTCAACACCGAAGTGACCGAGACGTCGTTCGATGACGATGCCTGGACGGTGACACTGTCCAGTGGAGAAAGCCGCACGTATCGTTGGCTGATCTGTGTCTCGGGGACGACCTGGCATCCCCAGCTCCCGGGTTGGGCACTCGAGGCCGGGCAATTCGACGGGGAAGTCCGCCACGCCAATTCCTTCCGCCACATGGACGAATTTCGCGACAAGAACGTGCTGATCGTGGGGGCAGGCAATTCGGGCTGCGACATCGCCTGCGATGCAGCCGTGAGCGGCAACAAGACGTTCATCTCTGTCCGGCGTGGATACCACTTTGTGCCGAAACACATCATGGGCAAGCCCGCGGATGTTTTTGCCGATTCAGGACCAAACCTGCCACTTTGGTTGTCCCAGCGCATCTTCAGCGGCATCCTGAAGGTTCTGAACGGGGATCTCACTCGGCTTGGGTTACCCAAGCCCGACCACCGCGTGCTTGAAAGCCATCCCATCGTGAACTCGCAACTGCTCCACTATCTTGGGCACGGGGACATTCTTGCCAAGGGCGATGTCGAGCGGCTTGAGGGCAAGCATGTGGTGTTCAAGAACGGATCCCGAGAAGAGGTCGACGTGGTCATCTGTGCCACCGGCTACGAATGGAAAGTGCCTTATGTCGATCCCAGCCTGTTCAGCTGGAAAGGCAACCGGCCCGACAATTACCTGCACATGTTCTCACGCGCCAACAGCCAGCTTTTTGGGCTTGGATTCACGGAAACGAATGGCGGTATCTACAAGCTCTTTGATGGGATGGCAGATCTGATCGGGCGCACGATTTTAGCGCAGCGGGACGATGCGGTTACATGGGCCAAGCTGCGCGCGCGGATGCAGTCCCACGTCCCGGACCTGAGCGGCGGTATCCGATATGTCGCAAGCGACCGCCACGCCACATACGCCAACATCGATGCCTTGAAGCGAGAGTTCAGAAACCTGCGCAAACACATGGGCTGGCATGAACCCGAGGCGGGCTACTTCAACAAGGCCAAGCAATCATCCGACACGCGGATGACGCTGGAGGCCGCATGATGGGACGCGCATTGATCACCGGTGCCGCGGGCGGTGTGGGCGAGGCGCTGGCGAAACGGCTGTCGCGCGAAGGGTACACTCTGGTGCTGACCGACCGTGATGGGGATGCCCTTGAAAAGGTGTCAGACGCCCTGCCCCAGCCAGCCGAGCTTCTTGTCGCCGACCTGCGCAGCGAAGTGGGCCTCAAGCAGCTTTGTGACCGTCTCGAAAACCCCAAGTCGCCGATTGATCTGCTGATCAACAACGCCGGAATCATTGTACCAGGGCCAGTCGGATCACTGCCCAACGACCTGATGCGGGCGCATGTCGACATCAACCTGACGGCGCCAATGGTACTGTGTGCTGCTGCCGCACGGGCAATGATCGCGCGGAAGAAAGGATATATCTTCTCCATCATGTCGCTGGCCGCCATCGGGCCGATGAAGAACAGCGCATCCTATTGTGGATCGAAATTCGGTTTGCGCGGCTTCAAGGCTGCGCTAGCGCTTGAACTCGAGCCCCATGGGGTCGGGGTTGGCGGCCTGTTCCCAAGTGCCATCGACACCCCGATGCTCGCAGCCGAGATGGCAAGCCCGGATGGATCGCCGCTGAATTTCATCGGCAACGTCAAGCCACTGACGCCGGATCAGATTGCGGACCACGTGGTCAAGGCAATGAACAAGGGCAGGCTCGAAACCTGGCTGCCGAAATCCGATGGCTTCATGGCTTCGTTGATGATGATGTTCCCCAAACTGCTCAAACCCGTTGTCGGCTATTTCGAACGGCAGGGCGAGAAAAAGAAGCAAGACTATCTCAAGACGCTCAAATCCTCTTGAGCATCAAGACGCCCGTACTTTCATTCGTCTGGCTGGCTATTGCGGTCAGCGTATCACAGGCTCGATTGTAGCGAACGCTTAGTGCGCCCATGGAGCCGATGGATAAGCTTCACGTTCAGCACGTGCGACGGCAGAAACTTTTCGAAAGCGGCTGTGGATCATCCCGACTCAAACAATCGACGCACATGCCAAGGGCAGTGTTGTGCAACAATAATACTCAAGCTGGCATCTCCTGCGCGGCAAACATCAGCATGTTCATGTCAGTTTGGTTTTGGCAGGGGCAGCAGGGTTCGAACCCGCGACCTACGGTTTTGGAGACCGTCGCTCTACCAGCTGAGCTATACCCCTTCGCGCCGGACTGAATTACGCGGCGCGTCCCCGGTTTGCAAGGATGAATTCAGGCCGCCGTACGGGAAGTGTGATAGGTGCTGGATTGAACAATGCCCGCATCGAAGAGATCGGCAATTTCAGTATCGGAGAGGCCAGCGACATCCCCCAGCACTTCCTCGGTATGTGCGCCCAGCGCAGGTGCCTGCCCTGCCGTAGGTCGTTCCGACGTTCCAAAGCTGGCGGGATGTTTGGGCACGGGAAAGCTGCCCAGGCCCGGTTGGGTCAGCATGTCGAACATCGGATTATCCGGCCCGAGGTCGGGATCATGTGCAAGAGCTTCCCGCACCGTACGGAACTCGGACCAGGTCAGCCCCGCACGGTCGAAGTCAGCGCGGAAGTCAGACACTCGGCGCGCGGCAAACCATGGTCGCAGGATATCCGTGATCTCGGCCCGACGGCGCCAGCGCTCGCCCTCGTCCTGCAGAGAAACGCCATAGCGCAGTTCCATAGCAAACATGGCGTGTTGCGTGCCGGTGGCCTTGATCAAACCTGCCCATTGCCGGTCCGTCAGCCCAATGACCATGATCCGCCGACCATCTGCACAGAGAAAGTCCTGACCATAGGCCCCGTAAAGGGCATTGCCCGCCTTGGCCCGGTCACATGGGTTCAGTGCGGCGTCACCGATCATCCCAAGGTGGCCGATGGTCGCCGCTGCCACGTCTTTGAGCGCAAGCTTCACCTCCTGTCCGCCCCCGCCGCGCAAGCGGCGCCGTTCCGCGGCCAGCAGGGACGACACACACATGTTG
Source organism: uncultured Tateyamaria sp. (assembly GCF_947496075.1). Taxonomy (GTDB): domain Bacteria; phylum Pseudomonadota; class Alphaproteobacteria; order Rhodobacterales; family Rhodobacteraceae; genus Tateyamaria. The sequence continues at coordinate 3,226 of NZ_CANMBJ010000002.1, read as the reverse complement.
CCGGCAATCAAGTCCCACGCGGGCAAGGCATGCGCCACGGGGTCTTGTGATCCTTCCGGTCCAGTCATCTGTGGTATGCCAAGCGCAGGGTTCACCGTGTAGTCAACCTGGGGTTTGCCATGCCTATCCCCCACCAAGGTGACGGTTATCATATCGTCCCGCAGCGCGCGCAACGTATCATAATCCAGCCAACCGCGTGCCGGCAGATTGGTTAGAAACAGACCTGCATCATCGCCCGGTGCAGTCGCGAGGTGCTGAACCAACTCGCGGCCGCTAGGATGCCGGGTATCGACCGCGACAGATTTCTTACCCTTGTTCAAACCAGCCCAAAAAAGGCTTTGTCCTGAAGGCGCAAGCGGCCAGCGGCCCGCATCGAGCCCGCCCCCGATCCTGTCTACGCGGATCACCTCGGCCCCCATTTGAGCCAGTGTCATGCCTGCGAGTGGCATCGCCACAAAGGCGGAGTGTTCGACAACGCGCATTCCGGATAAGATGGTCATTGCGTATCCTCCCACATCGCTGAGGCCCGCATGCCCTGATGGCCGTTCTGGCCTGTAAAGAGTGACAGAACGCCGTCTTCTTCCGTCGTACAAATGTCGAGGGCTGTGGCCGCAAACAGGGGGTGCACGGCCCGGAAGTCGAAGAAACTGGGCGGGCGCTGTCGCGTTTCGACAGCGTGACGCATCAAGAGCGCAGCTTGCAAGGGCCCGTGCACGACAAGGCCGGGATACTTTTCGACGGACTGTGCATAGTCCTGATCGTAGTGGATGCGATGCGCGTTGAAGGTGACGGCAGAGAAACGGAACAGCAAGGTCGGCGACATATCCAGACGCTCGACCGGTTCCGCGGGCATGGGCCGTTTTTTGGGCGGTGTGAAGCTGTCTGGCATCGGCAGATACACGATGTCTTGGCGCTCTTCGATGGCGAGGCCCCGGGGACCGACAATCCTGTGATCTAAGGTCACAAGCGCCATGGGGCCGGACGCCGTTGTCTTTGTGTCGACCGACCGGACAGCGGTGTGACGATGCAAAATGTCTCCGACGCGGATCGGCGCGTGGAAGCGTAGAGCACCACCGGCCCACATCCTGCGAGGCAGGCCAAGCGGAGGCAATAGCGCGCCCGGTCCCGGGTGGCCGTCCGGACCAAGATGCTCGGTATGCGTCATTGGAACAAACGCACTCCAATGCCAGAGCGGAGGAAGCAGATCACCTGTGCGAGGTGGCGACGCTTCTGCTCGGCCAAGTGTCGCATGCAGTTTTGCCGCCATCGTCAGGTCAATCTCACCGACGTCCGACAGGCTTCGTCCGATCCACGCCTCTACGTTCACCTGATCCATGATGCTCTCCGTTCCCGCCTCCTTATGGTGAGGACGTCCCGGAAAAAAATCAATATATTTTAATAACTTAGCGGAATACTGTCGTATACCGCGGCACGGCCTTTGCATGTGCAGCATTCGGAGGAGTGAGCAATTTCAATGAGTTTGCAGCCCATTTTGCTGGCGCAGAAACCCAAAGGCGGCATTCAAAAAATTTCTCCATAGGCGGGAAAATTGAAACTTTATGTCCGCCTATGTCACGCCTGTGGGTGGCCGAGATACGCCTGTCAGTGTCAATAAACCCGGAACGATTCTTCGACTTGAAGCCATGACCAATAGGCTCAGTTCAAAGAGCAACGGACATGCTGATCGCCTTTCATCCCCAAGCCCGTGTTAAGTGATGGCTCAGTCGGCTTCGGCAGACACTAAATTGGTTTTTGTACGAAACTCGACGGCTCTTTGTAGCTCGCCTTCTTCCGTCAGCGCGCCGATGAAGTACCCAATTCTATGGCGTGGTAACCCCCCCCCTCAACGCATCAAGAAAAAGAGCCTCGGCTTCGTCAAACCTGCCCTCGGCGACATGGATCAGAGATGTATAGAAGCGTGGGAACTGCGCACCCGCGTCTAGCTTTAGTGCAGCATCGATATGTGTTCTGGCCGCATCGAAATCCTGCACTTCAAGCATCATCATGGCCATGAATTCATGGTAGTAGTAATCGGCATCGCCTTGATCAAAGTTCGACTGCAGAACGCGGATCGCTTCGATCTCTTCTCCTCCGTAATAGAGGAGTTCGGCGAGCCAGTAGACTGCGTAGCTGTCATAGGATTCTTCAAGGTAGTCACGCAAAACAGTTTGCCCGGCGGGGCGCATGCCCAGTGCAGATAGTGAACGCGCTTTCCAGACATATCCTTCGGGCGAGGCCGGCCAATCCTGCACGACATGTTCGGCGTCAAGCAGTGCACGGCGATAATTCTCAAGATCGAAGTTCGCCTTGGCGCGATAGAGATAGGCGTTGGTCGGCGCTTGCTGCGTCTCAATAGCCTTGTTCAGCCGGGCAGCTGCAGCGGCGGACGCGTTTTGATCGTAGAAGGCCACACCAAGTGCATAGAGGGTCCAAGGGTCCTCTTTGTCGTGTTGCAACGCGACTTTTAGAATTTTTTCTGCTTTTTTAGGGCGCCCCGTTTCAATGAAGTACCACGCTTTGTCGCGATAGGCCCACACGTATTCTGGCGACATGGCAATGGCTGTATCGATCAATGTCAGATAATCTTCTTCCTCGATCTCGCCCTTGTAGCGACTTGATGAGGCAAGACCGGCAAAGGACTCGGCCAACGCACCTACGTCGAGCGCACTTTGAAAGGCGTCAATCGACGCATCGTAATCAGAAGTGTCCCAATACACCCAACCAAGCGTGTTCAATGCCCCGTTGTGCGTTTTATCATCCGATAGCACCTTTTCCAGGATATTGATCGCCACATCAGACTGCCCAAGATCGGCATAGGCGCCAGCGAGCACAACTTGCATGTTTCTGTAGTCACGATTGAGCTGCGTTAACTCGGCAAGAGCGGTTTCGCAGATTCCAACGAGACGTTGCGGGGTTTCCGTATCCTCAAGGCAGACCAAAGCGTAGCTTTTCTGACTATCTTTCAAGATGGGCCGCGCCGCGACCGCGCCTGGCAAATACAGGCACGCGAAAACGGCCAAAATCATTAATCTCATACAAAAAGCTCCGGTTTCGAATACGGTAGCAAACTAAACAATCCAGACAACGAAAAAGGCCGCACTGAATGCGCGGCCTTTCCATGTCTCGAACAGCGTGGCGAATGCAGTATTCGCCCTACCGCACGATTAGTCAGTGATTTTGGACACGACGCCGGCGCCGACGGTGCGGCCGCCTTCGCGGATCGCGA
>NZ_CANMBJ010000001.1 GCF_947496075.1 uncultured Tateyamaria sp. | reverse complement strand
CGGCTTCGGCTTCGGCTTCGGCTTCGGCTTCGGCTTCGGCTTCGGCTTCGGCTTCGGCTTCGGCTTCGGCTTCGGCTTCGGCTGCAGCGTCAGCTTCTGCAGGATCGACCGGCAGGTCGACAGCGTCCTCTTCCGTTGTCTCGTCTGCAGCCACGTCGATTGCCGCTTCGCTCACCGCGTCTGAAATCTGTGCGTCGGTGTCCGTCGTCGCGTCAGGTGTCGGCGCTGGCGTTTCGGTCTTGGGCGCGGGCGCGACAATCGGGGCTGCTGCTGCGGCAAGGGCAACCGGCGACGCCACGCTGGCCTCGGGTTGTTGCGTTTCCGCGCTCAGAACAATTCGGCCTTCCTGCTCGCGCGCTTCCACGCGGCGCGAAATCTCGCGCTCGGCGATGCGGGCCAACATCTCGGCATCGGGTTGCGGGGGCTCTGCCCCGAAATATCTGTCATCGGACGCCAGATCGCGGAAGTACTCCGCAATTGCCTTCATGGTGCCGAAGCTGTCATCGAATCCTTCCAACGTGCACGAGAAGGTACCGTAGGAAACTGTTAAAATTTTATTATTATTCATCATCGGATGCTCGTCCTCTGCTGATATGCAAAGGTCGTCCTATGTGGCGCGGCGGGCCAAAGCGGCCCGAATCTGTGCCGTTGAGGGTATCATTTCGTGGCGACATTGTGATCTGTTTCCAAAAATTGCATTAATCCGGCATGACTTCCCCGATTGTTTACAGTTCTGAGCCCGTTGCATTGTTTGGCGGTGGCGAGGCGACCTTGGCCGATGTGGCTGAGGTGCAAGCGCTTGCAGGTCCATGCGTTGCAGCGGATGGAGGCGCGCAGATTGCGCTTGAGGCGGGCATCGATCTGGATGCCGTGATTGGTGATTTCGACTCGGTAACGCAGGAGATGCAGCGCCGGGTGCCCTCTGATCGTCAGTATCATATCGCAGAGCAGAACAGCACCGACTTCGACAAGGCGCTGCGCCATATTTCCGCCCCCGTGGTTCTGGCCGCAGGTTTTTTGGGGGGACGGGTGGATCATCAACTGGCCTGTTTCAGTGTCCTGGTGCGCTATGCAGACCGGCCCTGTATTCTTATTGGGCGAGAAGAGATCGTCTTTCTGTGTCCGCCGCGCCTGGCCTTGGCTACACGGCCCGGCGATGTTGTATCGCTTTACCCGCTGGCGGCGGTCGAAGGGACGTCGACGGGGTTGCGCTGGCCGATTGACGGCCTGGCATTTCACCCAATGTCGGCCATTGGTACATCGAATGCGGCGGAAGGGGCTGTCACCCTCACCATGTCAGACCCTGCGATGATCGTGATTGCGCCGCGCCGCTGCCTGCCAACGCTCACGCAGGCGCTGGTTCAGGCGTCTCAAGACGCGCGATGGCCCGCTCGCGCAGCACAATATACAGCCCCGCCGCAATCGTGATCGAGATCCCGACGGAGGCAAGCCCGTTGGGCAGGTCGCGGAAGACGAGGAAACCGATGATCGTGGCAAAAGGGATTTCCAGATATTGCATAGGGGCCAGTGTGGCCGAGGGCGCGTAGCGCAGCGACCATGTCATCAGCAGGTGCGCCATTGTGCCAAGACCACCGATGGCCAGTAGGAGGGTCCATTCAAAGCTGTTCGGAGTGATCAGCTCGATGCCCGGCAGGTTCTTTCCCTGCAGGAAATAGACCAAGGGCCCCATGATCACGACAGCCATGACCCCACTCACGGCTTGCAGGCTGAATGGATCGGTTTCCTTGGCGATTTGGCGTGTCACGAGCATGAAAACAGAGAAGTTCACGGCCACGAAAAGGGGCAGCAGAGCGGGCCAGCCCACTTCGACAAAGCTGGGTTGTACCACAAGGAGCGTGCCGCAGAACCCGACGACACAGGCCCAGACGCGGCGGCTGCCGACTTCCTCGCCCAGAACGTATTTGCCCAGCAGCATCATGATGAACGGCATGACAAAGGCGATGGCTACGGCATCCGCCAAGGGGAGGTATTGCAAGGCTGTGAACATGGCACCGATCCCGAGGATGTGCAGCACCGTCCGAAATAGTGTTAACCACAAAACCCGTCCGTGCATGCGCCACAACCGTCGACCGAACCAGACAATCGGGATCAGGATCACTGCCTGCACGGCGAATCGGACCAGAACGAGTTGGGCAAGAGGAACCGATTGCCCCAACACCTTGGCCACCGCGTCCCCGACAGGGGCGACAATGCAAAAGCCCAGCATCAAAAGGATGCCGAGAAGAGGGCGATCATGGGTCATGGCGCCACGCTACCCAGTGATGGGCGGAGTGCAACACAAGTATTGAGACTTGGGTGACGCTATTTGGCGTCAAATCGCTTGATGAGCCGTACTGTTGGTCTGCGGATGCACTCTTTGCTGCGCAAATTCGCCCACCCGCCGACCCTGGAACATGGCGCCGTGACTGTCTGTGTTTCGGAACCGCGACGGCATCAACAGTTGGGTACGTTGACGGCAAGCCCGCCCAGCGAAGTTTCCTTGTACTTCTCGCTCATGTCGGCACCGGTTTGTCGCATGGTTTCGATACAGGCGTCGAGCGGCACAAGGTGCGTGCCATCGCCCCGCAAGGCGAGGCTGGCCGCACTGACCGCCTTGATCGCGCCAAGGCCGTTGCGTTCGATGCAGGGCACCTGCACCAACCCGCGTATGGGGTCGCAGGTCATGCCCAAATGATGCTCGAGCGCAATCTCTGCCGCGTTTTCGATCTGCTGTGGTGTGCCGCCCATGACGGCGCACAGACCCGCCGCAGCCATGGCCGCGGCGCTGCCCACCTCGGCCTGGCAGCCCGCTTCGGCCCCTGAAATGGAGGCGTTGTATTTTACAAGCCCGCCAACGGCGGCAGCGGTCAGCAGGAAATCCTCGATATGTGCTTCGGACGCGCCGGGAACATGGTCGAGATAGTAGCGCAAAGTGGCAGGCAACACGCCTGCCGCGCCGTTGGTGGGGGCCGTGACGACTTGTCCACCCGCCGCGTTTTCTTCGTTTACGGCCATGGCATAGACGCTCATCCAGTCGTTGATGGTGTGTGGTGCCGTCAGGTTCATGCCGCGCTCTTCCATCAACTTGTCATGGATGCCCTTGGCCCTGCGTTTGACGTTCAAACCGCCCGGTAAGGTGCCGTCGGTTGTCAGGCCGCGCGTGATGCAATCGTTCATCACCTGCCACAGCCGTTTTGTACCCGACCGCAGGTGCGGATCTCCGTTGCGGGACACTTCGTTGGCGCGCTTCATGGCTGAAATGGTCTTGCCAGAGCTGTCTGCCATCTCAAGCATCTCGGCGGCAGTTTTGAAGGGATAGGGGACGGGGGCGCCTTCGTCCGTTGCCTTGCCAGCGGCCAGTTCCTCTTCGGTCATGACGAAGCCGCCGCCGATGGAGTAGAAGACTTGCTGCAATGTGATGTCGCCCTGTGCATCGGTCGCCATCAGGATCATGCCGTTGGCGTGGCCGGTCAGGGGCGTGTCGTAGTCAAACACAAGGTCTGTCTTGGGGTTGAAACGCAATGCAGGCAGGTCGTCGGGATGCAATGTGTGCGTATCGGCCAATGCCACCAGCGTCGCTTCGGCTTTGTCGTGGTCGTAGGTGTCGGGCACAAACCCGGCAAGCCCAAGGATGGTGGCCCGGTCCGTAGCATGCCCCACGCCAGTGAAGGCCAATGACCCATGCAGCGACGCGCGCACCCCGGCGAACTGGAAGGGCGAGGCGCGCATCATGTCGAGGAACCGCGCAGCCGCCACCATGGGGCCCATGGTGTGTGACGAGGACGGGCCGATGCCGACCTTGAACATTTCGAATACGGACAAGAACATTTTAGAGTGCGGATCCTTCGGGCGGGTTGGGGCGCTGCGGCGCTGTAAACGGTGCGGGGCCCAATCCCTCGGCCCGTTTGGCGATCTCGGTGGCGGGCCATGCGTCAGCCCGTTTGCAGATGTGGGACAGGTGCGGGCTGTCGGCAAGGGTGAACCAGTCGCGATTGTCTGGGCCATAGATTGCACACCAGCGCAGCATGCAGACCACATAAATATCAATGGCGGTTGGTGCATCGTCGCCGAAGGCTTGGTTTGCCGCGTGTTCGAGGATCGCAAAGTCCCGCATCAGGGCGCGTTGCGCGCCATCTGTTACGGTCTGTTGTCGATCGGGATCGTCACCGATCAACTTGTCCGGGTAGAACAGCAATTGCATGTGCGGGTGCACCGTGTTGGCGCAAAAGAACAGCCATTTCAGAAAGTCTGTGCGTGTGTCTTCGCCGGGTTTTGGCCCAATGACGCCGTGCTCATCGACAAGCCAGAGCAGGATCGCACCTGTTTCAAACAGGATACCATTGGGTGTTTCGAGCGTTGGGATCAGCCCGTTCGGGTTCAGTTTGCGATAGGTCGCGCTGCGCTGTTCCTGTTTTGAACGATCCACGAGGACCGTGGAGTAGGGCACGCCAATCGTATCAAGCGCCAATCGGATGATCAGCGACGCGTTGTCGGGCGCATAGTGCAGAACGTAGCTCATGCATGCCATGTACCTTCGACCACGGCGCAAACGATGTCTCAAAACGACCAATTCGTTGGAGAAAAGGCCACGATTAACGACCCGTTTACCTTGGTGCGCTTCCCTAAAGCACGGAGGATGTCGAATGCGCTGGATTCTATTGCTGATGTCGCTGGCTGTCTGTGCGTTGCCATGGCGGGCCACATTTGCTCAGGAACTGTCCGGGCGGGATCTGGTCGATGTGCTGGTTGCGCGAACGCCGGGGGCGACACTGGATCGGATGCGTGCGCGTCCCGATGCCTTTGTTCAAGAGGCGGCGGGCCTGATCCTTGGCTATGGTGGGACGCGAGGATTAACCGCGGCCGACATCGAGACAGCAATCGCCGCGGAACAGGCGCGACTGAGGGCGCGCGAAATCCGTCGCCTGCTCGAAGCCGATCTGAATGACGACCTGACAGTCACCCGCGACGAGTTGAACGTTCTGCTGCGCGCGGCATCCGCGACGATGCGGGGGCGCCTTCTGGTATGGCATCGAAGCGCGGACACGGACGGCGATGGCACCGTCCGATGGGCTGAGCTGCGGGGCCATGCCGCGAAAAAGGCGGAAGCCGGGATGTCGGAAACGGCCATGGCCGCCATGCGCGCGATGATGACCTTTGATTTGAACGGCGATGACCATGTGGTTCTGGACGAGGTGCTGGAGGCGATGGAACTACTGGGTGCACCTGCCTGACCGTCTGTTTCCGCCGCGCAGTGCAGCAAATTGCATCCTTTGGGGTCGCAACAACCCGCCCGCGTGCGTATAAGCCCAGCAGCATTTGGGGAGTCGCATACATGTCCGGAGAACTGTCGCCCATCGACAAGGCCAAATTCGTCGCTGCGAAACGCGCCGCCGACTATGTCGAGGATGGAATGCGCGTAGGTCTGGGAACTGGGTCAACCGCCGCCTGGCTGGTGCGTTGTCTTGGCGAACAGGTGCGTGAGGGCGGCTTGCAGTTCAAGGGTGTGCCGACATCGACCCGCACGGCGGATCTGGCCCGCGAGGTCGGGATCGAAGTGATCAGCCTGGACGAGGCCAGGTGGCTCGACCTCACCATCGACGGCGCGGATGAGTTCGATGGCGACCTGAACCTGATCAAAGGTGGCGGCGGCGCGCTGTTGCAGGAAAAGATCGTGGCGACCGCCTCTGATCAAATGGTGGTGATCGCCGATATAGGCAAAGAGGTCGAACATCTGGGCGCCTTTCCCCTGCCGATCGAGGTCATCCCCTTTGGCTGGCAGACCACGCAGGCGCTGGTCGAGGAAACCCTTGTCTCCATGGACGTTCTGGGCCGTCAGTCCAGCCTGCGCATGAACGGCGAGCGCCCCTTCATGACCGACGAGGGGAACTACATCCTCGACCTGCATCTGCAGCGCATTGGCAACCCCCGTCAGCTGAGCCTGGTGATCAACCAGATGCCGGGTGTGGTTGAAAATGGTTTGTTCATCGATATTTGTGACGCCGTTGTCATCGGCTACGGCGATGGTCGGGTCGAGGTGCGAGATATCAATGAAGGCACAGTGGAACAGGATCGGCTCGATTTCTTGGAAAGCGACAACCTGTTCTCCGACCTTGCAGACTAAGGACACGAAACATGGCGGACTATGATTACGACCTCTTTGTGATCGGGGGCGGCTCTGGTGGTGTGCGCGCAGCGCGCGTGGCCGCGGGTGAGGCCGGGGCGCGCGTCGCACTGGCCGAGGAAGACCGCTATGGTGGGACCTGCGTGATCCGGGGCTGCGTCCCCAAGAAACTGATGGTGTTCGCCAGCGAGTTCGGAGAGCTGGCCGAGGTCGGCAGCGCCTATGGTTGGAACATGACGGCGGGGTCCTTTGACTGGCCGGGGTTCCGTAGCCATCTGAACACTGAACTGGACCGGCTGGAAGGTGTCTACCGCAGCCTCCTGAAAAATTCGGGCGTCGAAACATTCGATGCGCGCGCCAAGCTGAAAGACAAGCATACGGTCGAATTGTCGACGGGTGAGACGAAGACGGCCAAGACCATCCTGGTCGCCACCGGCGGGCGCCCGGTGCGTCCAAGCATCCCCAATGCAGATCTGGGCATCGTCAGCGATGATATCTTTCATCTCGAAACACTGCCCAAATCCATTCTGATTATCGGTGGCGGATACATTGCATGCGAATTTGCCTGCATCCTGCACGGCTTGGGGGTCGAGGTGACGCAGTACTACCGTGGGGCTCAAATCCTGCGTGGCTTTGATGACGAGGCGCGTGGCCTGATCGCTGAATCGATGCGCGACCGGGGGATCAATCTGCACACCGGGACAAACATCGTGCAGATGGGACCGGCCTCCGAAGATCATTCCGACGCCATTCCAACGGCTTCTGATGCCGCAATGGGCGCAAGCGCGCAGCAGGAGAACGTCATGGCCTATGGTGGGGTCGCAACCAAGCCGAACCCCAAGGATCGCGGTGGCCCGATCTGGGTCAAGTCCACGACCGGGCGGGAGTGTGTTTTCGACATGGTTCTGTTTGCGACTGGGCGTGACCCGAACAGCACCGACATGGGACTTGAGGATATCGGTATCCAAGTCGGTCGCCGGGGTGAGATTGTTGTGGACGAATACTCCAAAACCGCCATCGACAGCGTCTACGCCATTGGCGATGTGACCAACCGGGTGAACCTGACTCCCGTCGCCATTCGCGAAGGTATGGCATTCGTCGAGACAGTGTTCAAAGACAACCCGACAGCGGTTGATCATGACCTGATCCCATCGGCGGTGTTCACCCAACCCGAGATGGGAACGGTCGGTTTGAGCGAAGAAGATGCCCGCGATCAGGAGGAAGTCGAAGTGTACTGCACGTCGTTCCGCCCGATGAAGACGGCTTTTGCCGGACGAAGCGATCGCGTATTGATGAAACTGGTTGTGTCGGTGGCAACGCGCAAGGTGCTGGGTTGCCACATCGTCGCACCGGATGCGGGCGAGATGATCCAACTGGCGGGTGTCGCTGTTAAGATGGGAGCAACCAAGGAAGATTTCGACAGGACGGTTGCGGTGCACCCGACCATGTCGGAAGAGATAGTGACCATGCGGACGCCAATGCGGACTGCTTGAATTTTCTGGTAAAAATCACAGGTAATGCACAAGGTGCGGCACTGGCTGCACGGCAAGAGGAGAATAATACCACATGGCTGGCAATACAGGCGGCCCCTGGGGGGGTGGCGGCAAATCGGGCGGCGGCGACGATGATCGTGGCAATGGCTCTCGCGGTCCCGGCCGCGGCAATGGCGGGCGTGGGCCCGGTGATGATGGTCCGCAGATCCCCGAAATCGACGAACTGGTCAAAAAGGGCCAGGAACAGCTGCGTGTCCTCATGGGCGGCCGTGGTGGCGGCAGCAACGGCAGCGGTCGCGGTTCAGGCGGCGGCGGTGGTCCGTTCCTGACGCGCGGCACGTTGGGCCTTGGGGCCCTTGCAGCACTCGTACTTTGGGGGATGGCGAGCTTCTACACCGTCCGGCCCGAAGAACAGTCTGTCGAGTTGTTCCTGGGCGAGTTTTCGTCCATCGGCAGCCCCGGCCTGAACTTTGCACCTTGGCCCGTCGTGACAGCCGAAGTAATCCCCGTGACCCGCGAACAAACCGAAGAAATTGGTGTGGGCGGTCGTGGCGGTGATGCCGGCCTGATGCTGACCGGTGACGAGAACATCGTCGACATCGACTTCCAGGTTGTCTGGAACATCAATGATCCGGCCAACTTCCTGTTCAACCTGCGTGATCCGCGCCCAACCATCCGGGCCGTGTCGGAATCAGCGATGCGCGAGATTATCGCGCAATCCGATCTGGCACCGATCCTGAACCGGGATCGTGGGGCAATCGCCGGTCGCTTGCAGGACCTGATCCAAAGCACGCTCGACAGCTATCAAAGCGGCGTGACGGTGATCCGTGTCAACTTTGACAAGGCGGACCCGCCTGCATCCGTGATCGACGCGTTCCGTGACGTGCAAGCGGCGGAACAAGAGCGGGACCGGCTGCAGAACGTGGCGGATGCTTATGCCAACCGTGTGCTCGCTGAAGCACGTGGTCAGGCGGCCCAGCTTCTGGAAGAGGCCGAAGGGTATCGCGCCCAGCAGGTCAACCAGGCCGAAGGTGAAGCCAGCCGCTTTTCCGCCGTTCTGGAAGAATATCTGAAAGCGCCGGATGTGACGCGTCAGCGTCTGTATCTGGAAACCATGGAAGAGGTGCTTGGCCGCGTGGACAAGATCATTCTGGATGAAAACCAAGGCGCCGGAGGGCAGGGCGTTGTCCCCTATCTGCCGCTGAACGAGTTGCGTCGTGGTGGAGGATCGAACTGATGCGGAGATCCACATTTCTTCTGCCCATTGCGGTTGTTCTTGTCGCCCTCGGCCTGTCGTCGCTGTTCATCGTGGATGAGCGCGAAAAGGCGCTGGTTCTGCAATTTGGGCGCGTCGTTGCCATCAAGGAAGATCCCGGGCTGGCCTTCAAGATTCCGCTCATTCAGGAAGTTGTGCGCTATGACGACCGTATCCTGAGCCGTGATGTCGAACCGCTTGAGGTCACACCGCTTGATGATCGCCGTCTCGTTGTCGACGCCTTTGCCCGTTACCGGATCACCGATGTGAACCAGTTCCGGCAAGCCGTTGGTACGGGTGGCGAAGAGTCGGCGGATCGTCGGATCGACGGTATTCTGCGGAACGAGTTGCGCGAAGTGCTGGGTTCGGTGTCGTCGAACGACATCCTCAGCTCGGACCGGGCGGCCTTGATGCTGCGCATTCGCAACGGTGCCATCGCCGAAGCGCGCGCGCTGGGCATCGAAGTGGTGGACGTGCGTCTGAAACGGACCGACCTGCCAACCGAAAACCTTGACGCCACCTTTGAGCGGATGCGTGCAGAACGCGAGCGGGAAGCGACCGATGAACGCGCCCGTGGTAACGAGGCGGCGCAGCGTGTGCGTGCGCAGGCGGATCGGACAGTGGTTGAACTGACGTCGGACGCAGAACGCCAGGCCGAGATCATTCGTGGTGAAGCCGATGCGCGCCGGAACTCGATCTTTGCCGACGCCTTTGGCGCGGACCCGGAATTCTTTGAATTCTATCGGTCGCTTACCGCGTACCAGCGGTCGTTGCAGGGGTCGAACTCGACCATGGTGCTGTCACCTGACTCTGACTTCTTCAACTACCTGAAGTCACCGACCGGTGCGACGGCGGACGCCGCTGCCGCTGCCGCGGACGCAGCAGCCGCAGCCGTCGCGGGACAGTAATGGCTTGGGTCCTTCTGGCCCTGGGACTTGTGATGTTGGTGGAGGGGCTGGCCTATGTGCTGGCCCCTTCGCTCATTGAACGCGTGCTTGAGGTGCTGCGCACCATGCCCGAAAGCGCCCGACGTCTGTTTGGTGCGCTCGTTCTCGTAACCGGTCTGATCTTTATCTGGCTGGCTTTTTTTATTGGTTTGTAAGGCAATGCATTTCAGAATGTTCACGTGCACATCACGCTCTGTTGAAACCACGAGACGCTGATCCATCTTTAATGTTGCAAGGATGCAACCCTACATGCACGGTGTGCGCAGGTGCGCGCGTCCGTGTGCAAAATGACCGAAACGGTCAACAAGACTATGCAGGAGTAACCTGATGCAGCGACAGGCAATCGCCGTCTCCGGACGGCTTTCCCCAATGCCCCTCTTTCGTGCCCTGTGGTTGGGCGCTTTGGCGCTGGCCTTTGTTATGGTGCAGGCGCTCATGGCGCAGGCGCGCCCCGAAAGCCTGGCCCCTCTGGCAGAACAGATCAGCCCGTCGGTGGTCAACATCACGACATCCACGGTGATCGAAGGGCGGACCGGCCCCCAAGGCATCGTGCCCGAAGGCTCGCCCTTCGAAGATTTTTTCCGCGAGTTCCAAGATCGCAATGGCCAGGGTGATCGGCCGCGTCGTTCGTCGGCGCTTGGGTCAGGCTTTGTGATTTCCGAAGATGGGTTCATCGTCACGAACAACCACGTCATCGAAGGCGCGGACGAGATCACGATCGAATTCTTCAGCGGAGAAAAGTTGGTTGCGGAACTGGTTGGCACTGATCCGAACACGGACATCGCGCTGCTGAAGGTCGAAGCAGATGAGGCTCTGCCGCACGTGCCATTCGGCGACAGCGACACTGCGCGCGTCGGTGATTGGGTGGTTGCGATGGGCAACCCGCTTGGTCAGGGCTTTTCAGTCTCTGCCGGTATCGTGTCGGCGCGCAACCGCGCATTGAGCGGCAGCTATGATGACTACATCCAGACGGACGCGGCCATCAACCGCGGCAACTCCGGTGGTCCACTGTTCAACATGGATGGTGAAGTGATTGGCGTGAATACAGCGATCCTGTCGCCCAATGGCGGTTCGATCGGTATCGGCTTCTCGATGGCCTCCAACGTCGTGATCCGCGTGGTCGACCAGCTGCAGGAATTCGGCGAAACCCGCCGCGGCTGGCTTGGCGTACGCATTCAGGACGTGACGGATGACATTGCAGAAGCGATTGGCCTCGAAAGCACAACCGGTGCTCTTGTCACATCCGTCCCGGACGGCCCGGCCAAGGATGGCGGCATGCAGGATGGCGACGTGATCCTCAGCTTTGCCGGCGTTGATGTTGCCGACACGCGCGGCCTGGTGCGCCAGGTGGGCAACAGCCCCGTTGGTGAAACGGTGCGCGTGGTCGTGTTCCGCAATGGTGAAACAGTCACTCTGCGCGTGACACTTGGACGGCGCGAGGAAGCTGAAGGCGCCGTGCCCGCCGTTGCGGCGCCCGAAGAGGGCCCCGCCGAAGCCGAAACCAAGGATGTGCTTGGCCTGACGCTCAGCACTCTGACGGATGAGCTGCGTGAGCAGCTGGGGGCTGACGCGGATCAGGAAGGTCTGGCCGTTGTCGAGGTGGACGAGACCAGCGAAGCCTTCGAAAAGGGCCTGCGTGCAGGTGACATCATCACCGAAGCAGGACAGCAAAAGGTCAACAGCATTGGCGAGTTCGAGACGCGGCTGGATGACGTGAAAGAAGCAGGGCGTAAATCGCTTCTGTTGCTGGTGCGTCGGGCGGGTGATCCACGTTTCGTGGCGCTCAGTCTAGCCGAGTAAGTATCGTCATCGATATGAAAAGGTACGGCGCCCCTCGGGGCGCCTTTCTTGTTCAGGGTTTGCAGCGATGTGCCCGCCTGTAAGGCGCACCTGCTGGTGCGGCCCGCCCGTCAGGTTGCGGTGGGATTGGCGACGGTGATCAGTCCCAGCTTGCGGGCGGCGGCGATGGAAAGGGTCTTGCTGTCCAGGCCCTCTGCGACTTGGTATCGCCCGATTGCGGCCCGGGTCCGCGCGTCCATTTCGCCCGTGATCTGTCCGCTGTAGAACCCCCGCGCCTCCAGCGCGCGCTGGACCGATGCAACGAAGTCGGGCGTGACATCAGCGTCACAAAGAATTTCGTACCAGGTTTCCCGACGCGGCTGGACAACCTGCTGGCTTGTCTCGGTTTTGTAAATCGGGGGCGACTGAACCCGCCCATCGCTGCTGATCTGTGCGGGTTGCAATTGGATTTTTCGTGTCACGGTCTCGACCACGGCAGGGCTCACCGTCTTGTCCCAACATGTGCCCGGTGCCGCCCCGGGCGGGGCGGTTGCCAGCGAAATGGGATCGACATTTGCGGTTGATGTGACTGCGCCATCTTCGGCGCAGGCTGCGACAATGCATGCGGCGGCAAGAACCGGGAAGAGGGGTCTGAATGTCATGCTCGGGCCTCTGGCTGGGCTTTTGAGGGCAACATAGCTGCGGGCCCGGCCTCTGCCTAGCCCCGCTGCGTCAGCCGCCCTTGCGGCTTTCCCAAGTGTCGGTGCGTGTCTCACTTCCCATATGCCGCCCGGTGCCTTCCGCCAGAAGCTGGTCGAGCAGGGGCGAGATATCCTCGATCTCTTCGGCCAGCACATGGGTGACGTTGTGGGCCCGCTGCATCCGGCCCGTCACCTTCAACATGCGCCCGGCCACCACGGCACGGCGAAAGCGTTCGTAGACGTGACGCCAAACGATGACGTTCACCACGCCCGTCTCATCTTCTAGCGTGAGAAAGATCACGCCCTTGGCCGTACCAGGGCGTTGCCGCAGGATCACCAGCCCTGCCACCGCCACCCGCGCATTCACCGGTGGCGCATCCAGCTCGCCCGCGCGCAGACACGCCGGGGGACGTGGCCATGTGGGCGCATGCCCGGACGGGGAGGAGGGGTAGATCTGCATGAGAACAAAGATAGAACAAATATACCATGTCGCAAGTGGAAAAGTCGGGGGTCGCAAAAGGGGCTGGCAGCCTTATCTCCTGCCCGGTAGAGATATGCGGAATGCGGATTGAAGGGGGCACGAGAATGGCCAAGATCACCTATATCGAACATGGCGGAACCGAGCATGTTGTGGACGTGGCCAATGGCCTGACGGTCATGGAAGGCGCACGTGACAACAACATTCCGGGCATCGAAGCGGATTGCGGTGGGGCATGTGCCTGTTCTACCTGCCATGTCTATGTGCATCCCGATTGGGTCGAGAAATTGCCGACGAAGGACGACATGGAAACCGATATGCTCGACTTCGCCTACGAACCGGATGTGACCCGTTCACGCCTGACCTGCCAACTGAAGGTCACGGACGCGCTGGACGGTCTTGTCGTGCAGATGCCTGAAAAGCAGATCTGATGCCCATCAGGGCGCCGCGTCTGCTGTTGCGCCTTTTGCGTCCGCCCGCCCGCGGCGCGTTGCAACCGCTGCGCGTGTTGCTGGCCGCGCTGGCGCTCGTGGCACCCTCAGCGCCTGCCCTGGCCGACGTTATCGTGGCGGCCCGTTACACCGATCCGACCGACAGGTATGCCCATGGCATCCTTGGCGATGCGATCGAATGGGGTGCTCTCGAGCTTGAGATGCAGGACGGAGAGCAACGCCGCTTTGTCCTGCCCCGCGATCACGTCTTCGAAGACGTGGCCCCCCGCCTTGCCGATCTGGATGGCGATGGCGCACCCGAGGTCCTGGTGGTCGAAGCCGATGTCACCGCCGGGGCTGCCTTTGCGATTTATGGCGCGCACGGCAAGATCACCGAGACGCCCCATATCGGAACCCGCAACCGTTGGCTTGCCCCGCTGGGGGCGGCTGATCTGGATGGCGATGGCGTGACCGAGATCGCTTATATCGACCGTCCGCATCTGGCCAAGACATTGCGCATCTGGCGCTTCGAAGATGGCATGCTGACCGCCGCCGCAGACCTGCGGGGCCTCACCAACCACAGGATCGGCGAGGTGGACATTGCAGGCGGTATCCGCACCTGCGCGGGTGTGCCCGAGATGATCCTGGCTACCGCGAACTGGTCGGACCTTGTGGCCATCCGCTGGGATGGATCACAGTTTCAGCGCATGTACCTGGGCACCGACACGACCCGCCCAGCCTTTGCCCACGCTATGGATTGCCAATGATGCGACTGGCCGTTGCCCTGCTGTTTGCTGCAGCGCCTGCAGCTGCGCAGGACCGCCTGACGCCCGAGCAGTTCCTGGACCTTGTTGCCAACCGAACCGCGTCTTTCGCGACCTTTCCAAACCGTCAGCCTGTTGGGATCGAACAATTCTTGTCCCGCGATCGTACTGTCTGGGCGCGCGCAAATGGGACCTGCGCCTTTGGCATGGTGACGGCGGACAATGGTCAGGTCTGCTTTGATTATGATGACGACCCGCCCGGTGTGCAGCATTGCTGGGTCCCGTTTCTGCGCGATGCACGCCTGTTTGTCGCCTCAACCGATGATCTGGGAGAAGTGCAGGAGGTTGTGGACATCAGCGACGATCCGGTAGCCTGTACGCAAGCGCCAATGTCTTAAGCTGTCGCAGCTCCTCTGCCCGGTTGCATCCGAACGGTGCCTCCGGCGGGGATTTTCTGAAACAGGGAAGCAAGGGGCGGGGCTTGTTCTAGTCGAGCGCCCGCCAACCAATGTCTCGGCGGCAAAAGCCTCCGGGGAAGTCGATGGCATCAATCATCGCATAGGCACTGTCGGCGGCCTCGTGCAAGGATGCGCCCCGCGCCGTGACATTCAGAACGCGCCCACCAGATGCGGTGATCTTGCCATCCCGTGCTGACGTTCCGGCGTGAAACACCATCTGGCTGCCGGTAGCGGGCAGCGTGTCGAGCCCGTTGATCACAGCCCCCTTTGCATAGTCTCCGGGGTATCCCTCTGCCGCCATCACGACTGTGATGGCATGATCCTCCGCCCAATTGACCTGTGCGGTGTTCAACCGGCCTTCAGCTGCCGCGTGCATCAAGTCCAACGCCTGCGCGCCCAGGCGCATCATCAACACCTGGCACTCCGGATCCCCAAAACGCACGTTGTATTCAACAAGGCGCGGCGCGCCGTTTTCGATCATCAGGCCCGCGTAAAGCACACCCTGATACGGCATGCCCCGCGCCGCCATCTCCGCCATAGTTGGGCGGATGATCTCCTCAAGGGCGCGTTCGGCAATGTCATCGGTCAGCACGGGGGCAGGGGAATAGGCTCCCATACCGCCGGTGTTAGGACCCGTGTCGCCTTCGCCCACACGTTTGTGGTCTTGCGCAGTGCCGATGGGCAATACGTCGGTCCCGTCGCACAAGACAAAGAAAGACGCCTCTTCGCCCTGCATGAATTCCTCGATCACCACCTCGGCCCCGGCACCGCCAAAAGCGCCCCCAAACATGTCATCAATGGCGGCATGTGCCTGTGCGACGGTTTCGGCGATGATGACGCCTTTGCCCGCAGCCAGCCCGTCTGCCTTGACGACAATCGGGGCGCCCTGTTCGGTGACATACGCTTTGGCTGCAGCCGCGTCTGTGAAGTGACCATACGCGGCCGTTGGCGCATTGGCGGCATCGCAGATGGCCTTGGTGAAAGCCTTGGACGCTTCGAGTTGCGCCGCAGCCTGGCTCGGGCCAAAAACCAGCACGCCTGCATCCCGCAAACGGTCGGCCACCCCGGCGGCAAGCGGAGCTTCGGGACCGACAATCACGAAATCGATGCACTCTTCTTCCACGAATGTCGCGACAACGCCGCCATCATTGATGTCCAGGTTCGCGCACTCGGCAATAGCCGCAATCCCCGCATTGCCGGGGGCTACGACCAGCCGGTCGCATTTGGGGTTCTGCAACACCGCCCAGGCCAAGCTGTGCTCGCGGCCACCACCGCCCAGAATGAGAATGTTCATCACTTGCTCCTTGGCCTTCACTTGGCCGCGTTCTAAGCTGGCCGGACCCGCAGCACAAGGATGGCCCATGGACCTGCTTGACGATCCCGTTCCCGGTTCGAACACACCCGAGTTTTCGGTGTCCGAGATTGCGGGCAAAGTGCGCAAGCTGATCGAGGGCGAACTGGGCTGGGTCCGGATCAAGGGCGAGGTCGGGCGCGTTGTACTGGCACGCTCCGGCCACCTCTATTTCGACCTCAAGGATGATCGCAACGTCCTGTCCTGCATGACGTGGAAGGGACAGGTCAGCGGTCTGGGCACCATGCCCGAGGAGGGGATGGAGGTCGTGGCCGAAGGCCGCATGACGGCCTCTGGCTTCCAATCCAAATTCTCACTCAATGCCGAACGCATCGCGATTGCGGGGCAGGGCGCGCTGATGGCGCTCCTGGAAAAACGTAAAAAGGCGCTCGCCGCCGAGGGGTTGTTTGACGACGCCCGCAAGCGGCCCTTGCCCTACCTGCCCGAGGTGATCGGGGTTGTGACGTCTCTGCAGGGGGCCGTGATCCGCGACATCCTGCATCGGCTGCGGGACCGGTTCCCGCGCAAGGTGCTGATCTGGCCGGTCGCAGTTCAAGGCGCCAATTGTGCGCCCGAAGTTGCGCGCGCAATCGCAGGCTTCAACGCATTGACGCCCGGGGGGAGCATGCCTCGACCCGATCTGCTGATCGTGGCGCGCGGCGGTGGCTCGGTCGAAGATCTATGGGGCTTCAACGAAGAAGCGGTCGCACGCGCCGCTGCCGCCTCGGACATCCCGCTGATTTCGGCAGTGGGGCACGAAACCGACACCACGCTGATCGACTTCGTGTCGGATCGGCGCGCGCCCACGCCGACGGCGGCGGCCGAAATGGCCGTGCCGGTACGCCACGAATTGTTGGCCTGGGTTGAACAGGCAAGCGCACGGATGACGGGCGCGGTGAGTGGCGGGATGCAGCGACGGCAACAGCGGTTGCGCGATCTGGCCCGCGCCTTGCCGCGCGCGGATGCGCTGGTCGAAGGGCCGCGCCAACGGCTTGACGTGACGGGCGGCCAACTTGGACCCGCGCTGATCGCGGGTGTGCAACGGCGCAAGGTGCGTCTGTCCGAGGTGTCGGGCAGCCTGCGTCCGGCCACACTGCGGCGCAGCCTCGAGGCAGAAAGACGTCGTCTTGATGCCCTGTCTGTGCGACTGGAACCCGCCTTGGCCCGTGTCGCTGCTGCGAAACGCGAACGGTTGGAGGCGCGCACGGCCCGCCTGACCCCGACGCGGATTGGGCAGGACGCAGCGCGTAAGTCGGAACGGCTGCGGGATGCAACGGCCCGCATGCAAGCCGCTGGTCAGAGGCAATTGGAGGGGCTGCACCGCAAGCTTGCAGCCATGGATCGGCTGCGTGAAACACTCAGCTACAAGGCGACGCTGGCACGCGGGTATGCCGTTGTGCGGGGCGAGGGGCAGATCCTGACCAGCCGGGCCGCGGCGGAACAGGCCAGTGGCCTTGAGATCGAATTCGCTGACGGGCGCATGAAACTGGGTGGCGGAAAGAGCGCTGCGCAGAAAGCCGCATCCAAACCGCCAGAACAGGGATCGCTGTTCTAGGGCGCATCAAGATGCGCCTTACGGGCAAAGCTCCATAGCATAGCTCGCGCCGGATAAGGCGGAGGTGACCTCCGCCTTACACCCTGTCTGTGGCGCGGTGATGCAGGATCTGTAAGGCGGACGTGTCGTCCGCCCGGCTCACACGCCGATCTTTGGGCCAAGGCAGATCATTTCTTCGCCAACATCCTGCGCTTCGTACAGCTCGGTGCTGGCAGGATCATTCTCGAAGGTTGCGATCAATCCGCCGGCTCTCTTCTCAAACGTCCAGCATTGCGGATCCGGGCGATCTTCGTAGACAAAGCAGATCAGGGGCCCTTCATTGTACCACGTTCCATCCCTGCATTCGCCATCCAGAAAGGACCATGTAACGCGTCGGTTTTCGTGATAGATTTCAGCGCCGTAGGCTTCGCCCGACCGGCCATAATACAGGGTCTTGCCTGTCACATAGGCTTCGAACTCGGCCGCCGTCATTGGCTCTGCCATGGCGGCGGCGCCTATGAAGGCCAGCGGGATCAGCAAGAGGCGAACGATCATGCGCACAGTGTGGCAGAGCTGTGTGAAACCTGCCAGAGGACGTGTCGTTTCATGCGGATGCTGGCGTTATCCTGCCTTGCACCGCGGCACCCGTCCATCGTTCCACCCGCCTGTCCATGATGCGACGCCAAACGGACGGCACAAGCGCCAAAACGGCCATCACTGGCAGGGAGTGGGGCAACATAGGCATGGTCTCTGCGTCCAGTTCCAGACGTGGAAATGCTGTCGCCGGGCGAGCATGGTGGGCCGAGTGATGCGGCGCGTTGAGCATCATCGCCGCCGAGTACCAGTGTGGTGCGTTCCATGAATGGGCCGGACCCATCGGCTCAAACTGGCCGTCTGGGAGGCTGCGCCGCATCAGCCCGTAATGCTGCACGTAATCCGACAGCATCAGTTGAACCTGCGCATACGCGCTGACAAGGATCAGACCGAAGATGCCTGCACCACCAGCCAACGCATAAGCAACCGCAACGCTCAGCGCAGACGCCAAACCATAAAAAAGGTAGGGGCGCGGAAGTCGCGCGCCGCCATGGCGCCTTCGTTCGGCGTATAGGCCATCGCGACACCCACCAATCCAAGCACGCGCAAGATAGGCCCAGAACCCTTCCCCCAGGCGGGCTGTGGCGGGGTCGGCCATCGTGGCCGCGTGGACATGGTGCACCAGACGATGTGCGCTGGTGTGGTGGCCAAAGAGGATAGAGGCATAGCAGGCCGCGCCAAGACGAAACGCCCAGCGGTCCGCACGGTGGATCAATTCATGCGCATTGGAGTTGGACACCTGCCCGAAATACAGCCCGGCGGCCACGACGATCAGCCCTTTGTCGAGCATCGCAAGATCCGTGCCCATGGCCCAAACCGTCAGGCCCAACAGGATGAAATGGGCAGCACCCAGGGCCTCGGACAGCCGGTGGCCGGATTGGTCTGAGGGCGCAGGACGCACAGGCAGCTTGTCGAGGAAAAAGACAACAACCGTGATGACCAGCACAGCGGCAATCGGCCAGGGCCCGCCCAACAAACAGGCGAGCGCCAGGCACGCGCCGGGCAAAAAGCTTGCAACGACAAAAGGCAGCAGCGGCGGCATCTATGCAGAATCACTCCGGTTTTCGCGGTTGGACGGTATCATAGCCTGACAGAGGATGCGTTTAGCTTCAATTTGCTGCCAAAGCGTGACCCATTGGCGGCGACATGGTGACGATACGCGCGTGATTTGTGTGCCGGGGCGTCGCTTTTGGGCTGATCGCGCTTTGCCTGCGCTGATATTCTTCGGCCAAATCAGGGCAGGAGTGCGTGTGATGGCGCTGGACGAGTCGGCAAAGGGCAAAGGTGTCTGGAAATCGGGCAAGGGCAAGGGGCGTGTCCGCCCCAAGGGCCGCGCGCTTGAAGATCAGGCCTGGCAAGAGGTGCAAGCGCTGCTTGGCGACCAACCTCGCCGTCGTGACCTGCTGATCGAATTCCTACACCTGATCCAAGATACCTACGGCCACCTCTCCGCCGCCCACCTGCGTGCGCTGGCCGAGGAAATGCGCCTAAGCATGGCCGAGGTCTACGAGGTCGCCACGTTCTACGCCCATTTCGACGTGGTGAAAGAGGGCGAGGTCCCACCCCCCGCGCTCACCATCCGCGTTTGCGACTCGCTCAGCTGCGAGTTGGCGGGGGCCCAAGCGCTCAAATCCGCCCTCGAAGATGGCCTTGACCCGACCCAAGTGCGCGTCCTCCGCGCGCCCTGCATGGGCCGGTGCGACACGGCGCCGGTACTTGAACTGGGCCACAACCACATCGACAACGCCACGCCGGAAAAGGTGCAGGCGGCCATCGCGGCCGGTGACACCCACGCGCATATCCCGGACTACGAAACGCTGGACACCTACGCCGCCGCAGGGGGCTACACGGCCCTCAAGCAACTGCGCGGCAGCGGCAATTGGGAAGACGTGCAGGCCAAGATCAAGGAAAGCGGCTTGCGGGGCCTGGGCGGTGCTGGCTTCCCGTCCGGCACCAAATGGGGCTTCGTGCGTGCCAATGCGGGCCCGCGCTACCTCGCCGTAAACGGGGATGAGGGCGAGCCAGGCACGTTCAAAGACCGCTACTACCTCGAACGCACTCCGCACCTGTTCCTTGAGGGGATGCTGATCGCCGCCTGGGCGGTCGAGGCGGACACGTGCTTCATCTACATGCGCGACGAATACCCCGCCGTGCTCGACATCCTCGCCCGCGAAATCAAGGCGCTGGAAGACGCAGGGATCGCGAAACCCGGCTATATCGACCTGCGGCGCGGCGCGGGCGCCTATATCTGCGGTGAAGAATCCGCGATGATCGAAAGCATCGAAGGCAAGCGCGGCCTGCCGCGTCACCGGCCCCCTTACGTGGCGCAAGTTGGCATCTTCAACCAGCCCACGCTGGTGCACAACGTCGAGACCTTGCACTGGATCGCGCGAATCTGCCGCGAAGGGCCCGAAGTGCTGAACAGCACCGAAAAGAACGGGCGCACCGGCCTGCGCAGCTACTCCGTCTCGGGTCGTGTCGCGCAGCCGGGGGTGTACCTGCTGCCTGCGGGCTCCACGATCACCGACATCATCGACGCAGCGGGCGGTATGGCCGACGGCCACGTGTTCAAAGCCTACCAACCGGGCGGCCCGTCCTCGGGCCTGCTCCCGGCCTCAATGAACGACATCCCGCTCGACTTCGACACGCTGCAACCGCACGGCACCTTTATCGGCTCGGCGGCGGTTGTCATCCTGTCGGACCAGGATCGCGCCCGTGACGCAGCCCTCAACATGCTCAAGTTCTTCGAGGATGAAAGCTGCGGCCAATGCACACCCTGCCGGGTGGGCTGCGAAAAAGCGGTCAAGCTGATGCAGGCCGACACATGGGATCAGGGTCTGCTCGATGAACTCTGCACCGCCATGACAGATGCCTCCATCTGTGGTCTGGGGCAGGCGGCCCCGAACCCGATCAAGCTGACGATGAAGCATTTCGGGGATGAGATCTGATCACCAGTTCTTGTAGACGGCGCAGGGGCACCCCTGCGCCCGCACATTCTGGCAGATTTTCGACACGGCCCCACGGTCATTTCCAGACACCCGCGCCATGTGATAGCCGGGTCGCCCCCGCACGCGATTTTTGACAAACACTATATCCACGTGCGCGTCCACGAGGGCGGGACAAGATCGCGCCGCGTCCTTGGCCTTGCTCTGGGCTGCGGCCTTGGTCTTGCCGAACGCGATCTGCGCCCCCCATTTCGGAAGGGTCGGCTTGCCCGGTATCCCTTTGATCGCACTGACCTTTCGGTTGCGCGCCATGGCGAGGCACGCGGGCATGAACGGCTTGCTCGGATCAAGGCGAAAGTCGTGCTGCTCGGGCGGTGCATCGCGCCAATCTTCGGCAGTCAGGCCCGTGATGATTTGCACGTAGTCAATGGTTTCACCGGCCAGACCATCCCCCACGATGAACCCGTCGGCACGCCGTTCGCCCCCATTATAGGCAACAGCAGCCAGCCCCGCATTCCCGTATCGGCGCAGCAACTCCGCCAAATACTGCGCGGATCGCTCCATCGCTTCGGCCGGGTTGTAACTGTCCGACAGCCCGCGCAACGCAGCTGTACCGGGCATGAATTGCGCGATCCCCTGCGCGCCCGCCGGGCTGAGCGCATTGGCATCAAACCGGCTTTCCTGCCATAGCAGCCGGGCAAAGAAACCGGGATCCAGCAAATGCCTGCGGCTTGCCTCCTCGATATGCTGACAGATATCGAACGCTGCGTGTTCGGGTCGGATACACCCCACGGGCCCAAGCGCGCCAGTGGAACATAAGGTGCCCGGGGACCGCGCCAGGGCAGCAAACGGGGACCATATCCCAAGGACCAACACGGCGATGGCCCAGAACTCATACCTTTTCATGCCCGTGCGCTCGTATTAGGTCAGGGATCAGATCAAGTATCGGGGCATCATGGCATTTTTCAAGAAACTCAAGGATCGGCTGTTCAAGTCCTCGTCCAAGATTGACGAAGGGCTGGAAGCGATTGTCGAAGACGGCGGTGTCGAAGAGGCTGCGGCACCTGACCCCGAGATCGTGCCTACACCTGATCCAACGCCTGCCCCTACACCGGTCGAAATGCCGACGGTGTCCGATCCGATACCCGAACCTGCGCCGGTCGAAGCGCCGGTGATTTCGGACCCGGAACCTGTGTCTGAACCCATCGAAACACCTGTTGCACCCGACCCTGAACCGATAATCGTTCCTGAGCCTGAGCCTGAGCCTGAGCCTGAGCCTGAGCCCACACCGCGTCCTACGGACGTCGCAACCGAAGAACCTGTTGTGGCAACACAAGAGGCGCCCGAAACCGTTGCCCCGAAACCGATGGCAATGCCCGCTGCGGTCGCGCCCGTATCGCTGGTCGACGCTGAACCGGAGCCCGACCAACCCAAGCGCGGCATCCTCGGCCGCCTGCTGGGCCGCCGCGACGCGGCCCCCGTCATGCGCCGCACGCTTGACGACGATATGCTGGAACAGCTTGAGGAACTGCTGATCGCCGCCGACATGGGCGTCGACACCGCCCTGCGTGTCACCGCCAACATGGCCGAAGGGCGCATGGGCAAGAAATTGTCCGTGCGCGAGATCAAGGAACTCATGGCGCAGGAAATCGCCCGCATCATGGATCCTGTCGCCAAACCAATGCCGCTCTACCCGCAAAAGCCGCAGGTCGTGCTGGTCGTAGGTGTGAACGGCTCGGGCAAGACCACAACCATCGGCAAGCTCGCCAGCCAGTTCCGTGCTGCAGGCAAGTCGGTGGTGATTGCCGCAGGCGACACGTTCCGCGCCGCCGCCGTGGAGCAGTTGCAGGTCTGGGGTGAACGGGCAGGGGTACCTGTGCTGACCGCGCCCGAAGGCACCGACCCTGCCAGCCTTGCTTTCGATGCCATGACCAAGGCGCAAGCCGAAGGTGCGGACCTGCTGATGATCGACACGGCGGGCCGTTTGCAAAACCGTGGCGACCTGATGGAAGAGCTGGCCAAGATTGTCCGCGTCATTCGCAAGAAGGATGAAAGCGCGCCCCACAACACGCTCTTGGTGCTGGATGCGACGACGGGTCAGAATGCGCTCAATCAGGTCAAGGTGTTCCAGGAGGTGTCGGATGTCTCCGGCCTCGTAATGACCAAGCTCGACGGCACGGCCAAGGGCGGGGTTCTCGTGGCGTTGGCGGACAAGTTCGGCCTGCCCATCCATGCCATCGGCGTGGGCGAGCAGATCGACGATCTGTCGCCCTTTGACCCCGAGGACTTCGCGGCCGCGTTAACGGGATTGTAAGGTGTTTTATCGCGTTCTATCAGGGGGTTGTAAAATGTCCCATGCTGAGACAGCCCCTGAATGACCGCATGGCTGGCCAGTATTGAGGGCACTGAAACGGGGCATACTGTGGCCCTGTACCTCGCCATTTTGGCGGCCTTTCTCCACGCTGTTTTTGGCGCGCTCCAAAAAGGGCGGCATGACCCCTGGCTGACCCGCGGGGCCATCGACGCTTCCTACGGCCTCATGGCCGCGCCCTTCGCTCTTTTTGTAGTGCCCTGGCCCGAACCGCATATGTGGCCCATCTTCGCCGTCGTTTTCGTGATCCACGTGGGCTACAAACTGTTGCAGGCATGGGCCTACACCAAAGGCGATTTCACGGTGGTCTACCCTGTCGTCCGGGGCACCGGACCGCTCTTCACCGTCATCGGTGCCTACCTCCTCTTCTCCGAAACCTTCACCATCGTTCAATGGCTGGGTGTCGGCGTCTTGCTGGCAGGCATCTACGGCCTCGCGCTCTACAACCTGCGCCACCTCCAAACCAACCGCGAAACGCTTCCCATGGCGTTGGGCCTCGCCGTCATTACTGGCCTCTTCGTCGCCCTCTACACGACCTACGACGCCTACGGCATCCGCGCGACCGAGAACCCGTTCACCTTCCTCGCTTGGTTCTTCATGATCGACGGTATCTTCATGCCACCCATCGCTTACATGCGCTGGCGCCGGATGCAGAACGCCCCCGCACTGCCGCCGCTGATGTTACGCGGTGTGATCGGCGGGATTGTTGCTTTTCTCAGCTTCGGCTCCATCATGATGGCGACGCGCCTCGACAAAGTGGGCGAGGCGGCGGTGCTGCGCGAAACTTCAACCGTGTTTGCAGCAATCATCGGTTGGCTGGTGCTGAAAGAAACGGTAGGACCGCGCAGAATTGCCCTAATGGCGCTGATCGCTGCTGGGGCGGTCATCGTCGAGATGGGCGGATAATTTGAGGAAGAGCATGGCAGACGCGCGCGAGATCAATCCCCTGTTGAAACAGGTGCTGGAACTGGGGCCGCCATTGGTCTTTTTCCTGATCTACCTGCGCATCCGCGACAACACCTACGAGATGGCGGGGACCGAGTACTCCGGCTTTATCGTGGCCACGCTGATCTTCGTGCCCATCATATTGATCGCTATGGCTGTGCTGTGGGCCCTGACCGGCAAGTTGAGCCGGATGCAAATTTTCACCGCGTTCATGGTCATCTTCTTTGGCGCGCTCACCGCATGGTTCAATGACGAGCGGTTCTTCAAGATGAAGACAAGTATCGTCTACGGTATGTTCGCTCTGCTTCTGGGAATCGGCCTGCTGCGCGGTCAAAGCTGGCTGGCATTTGTGCTCAGTGATGCAGTGCCCATGCGGCACGAGGGGTGGATGATCCTGACCCGCAGGCTGTGTGCGATGTTCGCCACCCTTGCTGTGGCGAACGAGGTCATCTGGCGGACCATGTCCACGGATGCGTGGGTCAAGATCGAAACCTTCGGATTTCCGATCGCGATGATGCTGTTCATCTTCCTGCAGTTCGCAGCCCTTCAGGATCACATGATCTCGGACGAAGACGAGGATGCCAAGGGGGCCTAAGCCCGCGCACTCCGCGCATTTGCTGCGTCTTCGTTCCAATCCCCGGAGTGAGGCGCGACCGCAAACGCGACCTTGAGTGCCAGATCCTTGGTGATCATCGCCTCGATTGCCAGCGCAAAGCGCGAGTTTTTCTGCGCCCGCTTACGCAACTCGGCCACGTCCCATTCCAGCACTTCGCTGCCCGCATCCAGACGGGTTGTGGCGGCACTTGTTTGATGAGTCGCATAGGCAACTTCGCCCACGAAAAGGTTGGGCGGCATCGTGAAACGCTCACCCCGTTTCGTGATATGGATGGGGCCGGAAATCACGTAGTACAGCTTATCCGGCTGGACCCCTTCGGTTGTCACTTGCGCCCGTTCATCCAGCACGTGGCGACGTGCGCGTTTAACCAAATCGCGAAAGTCACCGGGCGGCAGTCCTTCGAACAGGGGGTAGATGTCGCGGTGCGCGGCAGGCACGGCAAGGTTAGAGCGGTGCCAGAGCAAGCTGCCCAGACCGATAAGGTTCGCGGTGCCCATGACCATCGACGTATAAATCGCCTCCCACAACGGCGTGTCTGCGGCGGTGAAGTAGTAGTAGGTGTAAAGGCACGTCCCCAGCAGGATCATGAGCCGCAGAACGATCTGGTTTGTGATCAGATAGCCGATGGTAAAGACGGCGCCGGCGGACAGTATCACCGCCTCAGGAGCCACGTAGTCGCTGACCATGAACATGTTTTGTTTCTCCCCCCAGGGCGTCTTGGTCAGTTCTTTGTGTTGAACAAGGTGTCTTGTGCCGACTTGCTTTGCTTGGTTGTGCGCAGGTCCAGATGCAGCGCATGTCCCCGTTGCACGGCTGGTCGGTTGCCGACCGTGTCCAACCAGCGCGCCAGGTTCGGCTTGTCGTCCAAGGTCTGTTCCTGCCCTTCCCAAAGCGACGCCCACGGCCAGATCGCCATGTCCGCGATGGAGTAATCCCCGGCCACATACTCATTCCCGGCCAATTGGCGGTCCAACACACCATACAGGCGCGCGGTTTCGTTCCGGTACCGGTCCTTGGCATAGGGAATGTCCTGCCCCATCTGCGGCGCGTATTTGAGAAAGTGATGGGTTTGACCGGCCATTGGGCCAACGCCGCCCATTTGCCACATCAGCCATTGATCAACGGCGATACGGTCTCGTTCGGTCTTGCCACCGAACTGACCCGTCTTGCGGGCCAAGTATTGCAGGATTGCGCCGCTTTCAAAGATCGAGATTGGCGCACCGTCCGGTCCATCCGGATCGGTGATCGCGGGCATCCGGTTGTTGGGTGCGATCTTCAGGAACTCGGGTTTGAATTGATCGCCCGCGCCGATGTTGATGAGGTGGACGTTGTAGGGAAGTCCGAATTCTTGTAGCGCAATTGAGACCTTCCAGCCGTTGGGCGTGGGCCAATAGTACAGGTCGATCATGCAATCCTCCGGGCAGTCCGGCGGTCATGATGCGGTTTTCTGCCAACCAAGCAAGTCCGATGGCATATGTGGTATTGCAAAGATGCGGGACCAACGGGGGGCAGAGGCATCCGGCAGGGCGTCTTGCAGAGCATGCAATTGCAGCTCTTCGCTGTGACGCAGGGCACGAGCGTAGAACTGCAATGCACCGGGCCGGGTGTAGCCCGACCAGTGGCAGACCCGGCGCTTGGGCATGTGGATGTGACCACCAAACCGGGTCAATGCGCCCAATGTGCGTGGGCAATCCAATTGCAACGTAACCGCATTTGCCAGATTGATACCCGCCCCCATCGCACGGTCTTGCGGCACGTCAGCAGCAATCAGCTTTTCGAACATGGCATCGAACACGTCGTTTTCGCGGCTGGTTACATTGAGCAACTCAGCAGTGCGGCCTGCTGGTGTTTCCATCGCCGTTTTCACGGCGCTGGCATAGCTTGCGCCCGTGATAGTGATGATGCGCTGCACTGCATGCGCGGGCAGGTGGTGCAATGCTTCGAACATCACCTCGGACCCCATGGAATGGGTGATGGCGTGGATCGGACGACGGGGGGCAACGATGCGGATCGTATGGATCGCCTGCGCCAATGCGACACCTGCCGCCCACGCCGAGCGCTGTGCCCGCCACAGATTTCCGCGGGCGCGCCAGCCAAAGGCGATCGCCAATCCTTCGTCCGCATGGCCGCAAGCAAAGCCCAACGCACGCGGCCACTGTGTGTGATACGCGCTTTCGGGGTGGCGCGTGCGTCCGAAGATACGGCCATGGGGGCAAAAGCGCGGTGTGCCGGGGTCGTATTTGAAGCCGTGGATCAGGATGATGATTGGGCCGTTGCCCCGCGCCGCGTTCCGCAGCGTGGGCAGGGCCGGGGCCGGAGAGCCATGCAGCACAAGCCCCTCCGGGCCTGCGTTCAGTCTCAGGATGGGCATGCTGCACCTCCTACCACATTTTGTGGAGCTCCTATGCTCTAGCCATATGACGCAGGCATGAAATTTAAGTTACAGCACCGTGACGGTGTTGACGCCCCTGGCGGGCAGGCGTAATCCAACCACGTGGCGATTTGTTACCGGATTGCGGGCCACGTTAAACATTTCCGCTAAAAGGTCAGGATGAAAGCCCCCCTTTCGCTTGACCCGCGTCTGGGGGTTTTTTGTGGCCTGACCCCTTTCAGGCCCGCGATGGAGTTTGAACATGTCCGACAAGTGGAATGCCCGCACCCGTGCCGTCCATGGCGGCGTCCGCCGCAGCCAGTACGGCGAGGTGAGCGAAGCCATCTTTCTGACCCAAGGGTTTGTCTATGACAGCGCCGAACAGGCCGCGCAGCGGTTTGAGAAAGCGGGGGATGACGAGTTCATCTATGCCCGCTACGGCAACCCGACCGTACGCATGTTTGAAGAGCGGATTGCGATGCTGGAAGGGGCGGAAGACGGCTTTGCCACAGCATCCGGCATGGCGGCTGTGTCCGGGGCATTGACGTCCATGTTGAAAGCTGGCGACCGGGTGGTGTCGGCGCGCGCGCTGTTCGGGTCATGTTTGTATGTCCTGGAAGAAGTCCTGACCCGCTACGGGGTCGAGGTTGAATTTGTCGACGGCACAGATGTAGAGGCGTGGCGTGCGGCCATTACGCCGGGCACCACGGCGGTCTTTTTCGAATCCATTTCCAACCCGACACTAGAGGTGGTGGACATTGCCGCGGTGTCCGAACTCGCGCATGCTGTCGGGGCAACCGTTCTGGTCGACAACGTCTTTGCCACACCGGTTTTTTCAGATGCCATCGCCCAAGGTGCGGATGTTGTCATCTATTCCACGACGAAACACGTGGACGGGCAAGGGCGCGCCCTTGGCGGTGTGATCCTTGGCACGCAGGACTTCATCCGCAAAACGGTTGAACCCTACATGAAGCATACTGGTGGTTCGATGTCGCCCTTCACGGCCTGGGTGATGCTCAAAGGGCTGGAAACGATGGAATTGCGCGTGCGGGCACAGGCCGCATCTGCCCTGCAACTGGCCGAGGCCCTGCATGGGCATAGCGCGCTGGCGCGTGTGATTTACCCCGGTCATCCCGACCACGCTCAACACGATCTGGTGGCTCGCCAGATGGGCGGGGCCGGGGGCACAGTCCTGTCGCTCGATCTTGCGGGTGGGCAAGAGGCTGCGTTCCGGTTCCTGAACGCGCTCACGATCCCGGTCATCTCGAACAACCTTGGCGACGCCAAGTCGATACTTACCCATCCCGCGACAACGACGCACCAGCGTTTGCCGCAGGATCAGAAGGACGCATTGGGTATCACGCCTGGTCTTGTGCGCATGTCTGTAGGGATTGAACATGGTGACGATTTGGTTGCGGATATCCTGCAAGCCTTGGAAAAGGCACAATAATGCATCTTTGGGTCATGGTGCCACAATCTGACAGCGCCCCCTTTTAATTGTCATCCATATTGCAGGTTCACACGTAACTGTTAGCAATATTGGAAATGTGCCTAAGGCGGCTTACCTACCTTGGGCACGCAGACAGAAAGGGGGGCTACTTTATGAACATTCATACGCCCGACATCACCGCAATACCCGAACGCGACGAGGCCGAAGCAGCACTGGATCTTCTCCGCCGCTGGGCCGAGAACGCCACAACAACAGATATCATCGAACTCGATCCATCGGTCGCGCGGCTTGTGCCGGGCAGCGATGGGGTCGAGTACCCGGCCTTTTCCCGCGATTATCCCGACGGTTTCGACGTGGATGAGGGATACAAAAACACTTTGCCAGACCTGCAGAACGGGCCATCCAGCCTGATCCGAGGGGCAAAGACACGTATCCAACACGTTGGCATCTCAAATTTCCGTCTGCCGCTGCGCATCGAAAGCCGCGATGGCGCGCCCCTGACTTTGGAAACATCCGTGACCGGCACGGTCAGCCTTGAGGCGGACAAGAAGGGCATCAACATGTCCCGCATCATGCGGTCGTTCTACAAGCATGCAGAAGAGACGTTCTCCTTTGGCGTAATCGAGGCGGCACTGGATGACTACAAGGCCGATCTCGACAGCTTTGACGCGCGCATTCAGATGCGTTTCAGCATGCCGGTGCAGGTGGAAAGCCTGCGTTCAGGTCTGTCGGGCTACCAATACTATGACATCGCGCTGGAATTGGTCGAGCAGGCGGGCGTGCGCAAACGCATTGTGCATCTCGACTATGTCTATTCCTCGACCTGCCCATGTTCGCTGGAACTGAGCGAACATGCCCGCGCAACCCGTGGTCAATTGGCGACACCCCACTCGCAACGGTCAGTGGCCCGCATCTCGGTTACGCTCGAGGATGACGCAGACACGCTGTGGTTCGAAGATCTGATTGACGCCTGCCGTCGTGCAGTCCCAACGGAAACGCAGGTGATGGTCAAGCGCGAGGACGAACAGGCATTTGCCGAGCTGAACGCAGCCAACCCGATCTTTGTCGAGGATGCGGCGCGTCTGTTCAGCGAACAGCTATTGGCAGATGTACGCATCGGGGATTTCCGTGTGGTCGCCAGCCATCAGGAAAGCCTGCACAGCCATGACGCTGTTTCAGTCCTAACCGAAGGGGACACGTTCGCTGGCGACAGTATCGACCCACGCATGTTCCAGACGCTTTTCCACGTGGGCTGATCGTCGGCAGGGCGGAGGACACCTCCGCCTTACGAAGCATGAAGGCGTGCCGCTACAGGCACGCTTTTTTCGTTTCGGCGGGGGACACCCCCGCCTCACAGCGTACAATTGCGCAAGGCGGCCATGCAGTATCGGCATTGGTGTTTTTGCGGCCCAACACCTATGTTTCGGTCAACGGGAGGACACAGTTAAACGCATGATATGCAAGGTATCCCAATGGCTTATGTCACCCATTCCAACACATCTATCCTGAGCGCGATCCTCGACCGGATCACCAATTTCTTTGCCGCTCTGGGTCACTCCGCTGCCATGTCGGCCGCCGCGGAAAGCCGCTTCAATCGCATTGAAGCATTGAATGCCAAAACAGACGAAGAGTTGGCTGCGATGAACCTGCGCCGCGAAGACATCGCGGCATATGTGTTCCGCGACATGATGCATCTGTGAACTCCGATCCGGCCCGGTAATGTTTCCGGCCGTTTGAGGACTTACCCTACGGCGCGGTGTCACCTGCTTGACACCGCCCGCGCGGCCCGCCAACGCTGAGCGCAATGATCGACTTGCGCCCTGTTGGATATGTGATTGGCCTGCTCGTGGCTGTACTTGGTCTGGCCATGGTCCTGCCCATGCTGGTTGATCTGGCAGAAGGACGCGGGCATTGGCCCGTCTTCGCCGAATGTGCGCTGATCACTGTCATGGTCGGAGGCATGATCGCACTCAGTTGCCAGAATGGTCTCAAGCAAGGGCTGACCATTCAGCAGACATTTCTTCTGACCACCGGTGTCTGGCTGGCACTACCCATTTTTGGTGCGCTACCCTTCTTTCTCGGTGCAACCGAAGCCCGATTTGTCGACGCCTTTTTCGAAGCGATGTCGGGCCTGACCACAACCGGGTCGACAGTCCTGTCGGGCCTCGATGCGCTGCCCAAGGGGTTGTTGTTGTGGCGCGGCATCCTGCAATGGCTGGGCGGCATTGGTATTATCGTTGTGGCCATGGTGTTCCTGCCCGAACTGCGCGTGGGCGGGATGCAGATTTTCCGTACCGAAGCCTTCGATACATTTGGAAAAATCCTGCCTCGTGCGACCGAGATTGCAAGCCGTATCTCGGTGATCTATGTCGCCCTGACGTTGATCTGTGCGCTGGCCTACATCGCGGCAGGCATGGGCGCATTCGATGCCACGGTGCAT
Source organism: uncultured Tateyamaria sp. (assembly GCF_947496075.1). Classification (GTDB taxonomy): domain Bacteria; phylum Pseudomonadota; class Alphaproteobacteria; order Rhodobacterales; family Rhodobacteraceae; genus Tateyamaria. The sequence continues at coordinate 726,454 of NZ_CANMBJ010000001.1, read as the reverse complement.
GCGATGACCACTATCGCAACGGGCGGATTTGCCAACTACGACACGTCCTTTGCCGTCTTTGGCCCTGCGCCATCCTATGTCGCGACCTTGTTCATGATCCTCGCGGCCTTGCCCTTCGTGCGCTTTGTGCAGCTCAGCGCGGGCACCGCGCGTCCCTTGCTGAAGGACCGGCAAATCCACGTCTTTCTGGTCACGGCCTTGGTTATCGTCACGCTGATCGCCGGGTGGAATCTGCTGCAGCAAAATGCAGTGAACGAGGGGGCTGTGCGGGCGGCCCTGTTCAATACCGTGTCGTTGATGACGGGCACAGGGTATGCCAACGCCGACTACGGTCAGTGGGGCAGTTTCGCGGTTGCCGTGTTGTTCTTTACTGGCCTCATTGGCGGCTGCGCCGGATCAACCGCCTGCTCGATCAAAGTGTTCCGCTATCAGTTGCTGTTCGCCTCGATCAAGGCACAGCTGCAAAAGACGCGCAGCCCGCATGGCATCTTCACCCCGCGCTACGCGGGGCGGCCTGTGGGCGAGGATGTGCTGAACTCGGTCATGTCCTTCTTCATGTTTTTCGTGGTGACGCTTGGTGTCCTATCGGTGGCATTGGCGATGACGGGCCTCGATTTCGTGACGGCGCTGTCCGGTGCGGCCACGGCTCTTGCGAATATCGGTCCGGGTTTTGGCGACCAGATCGGCCCTTCGGGCAATTTCGCGGGTCTCAATGACACGGCCAAATGGTTGCTGGCTGCCGCGATGCTGATCGGGAGGCTGGAACTGATGGCCGTCTACGTCATCTTTACCATTCAATTCTGGAGAGCCTAATGGCCCAAACTCGCCCCCTTGGCGCGCAAATCTCGCATATGCTCAAAGACCGTGGCGTCGATGTGATCTTTGGTATCCCGGGGGTGCACAATCAGGAAATGTATCGCGGGATCGAAGAGGCGGGGATCACTCATGTGCTGGCACGGCACGAGCAGGGAGCCGGGTTCATGGCCGATGGCTACGCGCGGGCGACGGGCAAGCCCGGCGTGGCCTATGTGATCACCGGGCCGGGGCTGACCAACATCATGACACCGATGGGGCAGGCATATTCGGATAGTGTGCCGATGCTGGTGATTTCGTCCTGTCTGGATGAAACGGCGGCAAAGAAGGGGCAATTGCACCAGATGAAGGATCAGCGCGCAGCGGCTGAAACGGTGTGTGACTGGTCGGAAGAGGCGCGCACGGCAGAGGCGGCATATGCGCTGATTGACAAGGCGCTGACGGAATTTGGTACGCAACGAAGGCGACCGAAGCATATTCAGGTTCCGATCCAGCGTTTGGAAACACCAGCTGCAACTTTTTCGATGTTGAGCCGGCAAGATGAAGGATTCGGAACCGTTCGACGCCTTCCACAATCCGGCGCTCTTGACAGTGGGTTGACCGATTTACGCAGAGCAAAAATACGACAGATTGCCGGGCGTATCTTGCGTTCGAAACGTCCGATCTTTGTCTTTGGAGGCGGCTCTGTTGGCGCCGGTGGGCGTTTTGGCCCTGCCGTTGACGTACTAAAGCAAACCGGTGCTGCGGCATTTCTTACTTACGCCGGACGAGGTATTCTGCCAGCGCAACATCCATATTGCTTTGGCGCGACGCTGGCGAGACCGACGAGCGAAGCCATTCTTCGGCAATCAGATTGCGTTGTTTTGGTGGGCACCGATTTGGCAGAAGTCGATCTGTGGCGGGCAACCGCAGGGCATGCATCCGATGCAATCGTGGTGAACACTGACACTGACGTTCTCATCAAAGAGCACCCATCGTCGACGCGTATCCAAGAAGACGCTTTACGTTTTCTCGAAGGCTTGTCCAACGTTTTCGCCAAATGGCCTGCTGAAACACGTCGAGAGCCCGCGTCAGAATGGACGGAAGACGAAATTGCCCGAATGCGCACCATTTGGCGCGCCGAGGTTGACGCCGAACGTCCCGGTATCGTCCCAGTCTGCGACTCTCTGCGAGACTGCCTGCCCAAAGGCACGATGATCTATTCCGACATGACCCAATTCGCTTACACGGCCAAGGAAGTCTGGGACATGGACCGCCCCGGTCACTGGCACCACCCAACTGGCTTCGGCACCCTCGGCTACGCAACTCCAGCGGCCATCGGCGGGGCTGTTGCGCGCAAAGGCAAGCCAACAATGGCGATCATCGGCGATTACGGCTTTCACTACACGATGCAGGAACTTGGCGTGGCCGTCGAACTTGGCCTATCCCTGCCCATCATCCTCTGGGACAATGGCAAGCTCAAGGAGATCGAAGAAAGTATGGTGCGCGCCCAGATCGCCCCCAACGCCGTGGTTGCCCGCAACCCGGATTTCTGCAAATTGGCGGAAGCGTTCGGGGCCCATGCGGCTGCTCCGCAGACGCTACAAGAGATGCAGGACGCCGTCCGCGCTGCATTCGACGCGGACGGGCCAACCCTGATCCACCTCACACCCGAGATTTCCGGGTAAGGCGCACCTGTGGTGCGCCCGCCAAATTACATCTTGGAACCTTGCGCGCGGTAGATCCCGCCCCACGTGGTGCCTGCGATATAGGCCGGACACCCCTTCTTGCGGGTGTTGACGATCAGAAACCACATTGTTTCGCCGGGGCGCCCCGCGCGGCTGTATTCGCAGCCCAGCGGATGGGTCCACCACTGGCCCTGATACGCGGGCGAGGGTTTAACGACCGCAGTGCTTGCCGTTGCAGTGCTGGCGGTTCCGGCCAGGATGATTGCGGCAGGCACAGCGACGGTTTTGAAAAAGGATTTGAACATGACACACTCCAATCACTGAATAAGGTACAGCGCTCCCACGCCTTGGCCTTAATCTGTGTTCATGCCTGTTAACGCAGTCCTAACGACCGTCGGCGAAGTGTGTTCGATTTGATTGAAACCCTTGTCAGTCCCAGCAGCTGACCAGCACCGTCATGCCGGTTGCCGCAGCAGATAGATCAACCGGATCGATCGGAGCCGCGCTGTTGGTGCTGGCCGCAGCCAACCCTGCCTGGGCAAGCACGTCCTGCAGCGCCTCCCGATCCAGTGCAAAGCGCACGCCATCGGGCAGGGCGCGGCCGCCTTGCTCTTGGGGCAAGAGCATCCCCAGAACACCGCCACCGGCGTCCAAAACAGGACCGCCCACGTCACCCGGCAACGTATTCATGGCAAGGCGCGACAGGTTCTGCTCACCGCCCAGACCACGCACATCGCTGAGCGTGCCAAACGTCATCGAAGGGGCGCCCAGCACGCCTTCAAAGCTGAACCCGGCGGCGGCCACTTCGGACTGCAGGCGCGGTTGTGCATCGCTGAAACGCGCGATTGCCAACGGGGCGAGGGTGGATGTGGGCTTCAGTACGGCAACGCCAAGCGTTTCATTTACCACCGCAACCTCTGCATCCGTTTCGGAATCGACAGTTACGCGTGTACAGCTGTCCACGGCTTGGGAGGTGGTCAGAACAGTGCCACGATTGTCAACAAAGAACCCGGAGCGCGACAAGCGCGGTTTGCGCACCTCCAGCCCGGAGACCAGATCAATCGCCTGTTCCTGCGTGCTGGCGCTGGCAGGGATTACGCCTTCGGTCCGAACAAAGCTCTTTTCCATTTCGTCCAGCAAGCGTGTGCGACGCTCTTCATCACCCGCGGGCCACACCACGGTAAACCCCTTGATCTGACCATCTTCCAGCGCAACCCGGGTCTCCGACACGCGCGTTGCATCTTCCCCAACCAGGACGAAGGACCGGTCCTTGCGCTCGCGCGGACCGTCCAGCGGCACGATGTCCAAGGTCTGCATGATGTCGTAGAGGCCAAAAAGGGTCGTCTGATCGCCCTCCTGGCTGATCAGCAGTATGGTTGCTTCAATGTCCCCCATGCCTGTGTAATGGGCGAACGGATACTCGTATTTCTCAAATGCAACGGCATCGGTGGGCATCAGCATCTCGATCCCGGCTGTCTCGTCCTGCACGACCTCAAGGCCCAGACCATCCAGAACGGAATTGTAGTCCTGTAACAGGACAACCCGCTGCTGTGTCGTCAGAATGCCGGTAACGTCAAAGCCCTTTTCCTCTTGCCACCGTGCCATTGCGTTGCGGGTGCCACGGCCAAAGGCGCCATCAATGCCCCCCTGATAGGTTCCGGCCCACTGCAACGCGATCTGCAAGTCTTCGCGCTCGGCGCGGCTCAACTGCCGTTCGCTGCGTTGAGCCTGTGCCGGGGTTTCGTCAGCGGGCGGCGGGGCAGGGGTGTCTAGGACGGGCGTGGTCTCCTCGGGCTCGGTTGGCACAGGGGCCTGTACCACGCCCCGGTTCAGCACATTCGCACCGATGGGCCAGAATTGCTGTCGGAAAGACGAGGTGAACGCGATGAAGCTGTCGCGCGGGATCACGCCCTCGGACCGGTACACACGCAACACCTGTTCGGCATCTGATCGGGCATAGGGGCCAAGGGCAATGCCGTACCAGCCGCCACCCAGGGAAAAGCCATTCACATCAGGCAGATCAGCGGCATAGACACGGGCACGCGCGGTCGCTTCGTTCAGGTTGGGTCGCGCCTCGATCTGGATCCAGACGGCGTCGTCCTGGGCACTCACGGTCACCACCGACGCAAGCAGGACAACCCACGCCAGCACAATACGCTTCAACATCACCCGATATCCCCTTGGTTGGTCTTGGTGCCATGCTTTCCGTGGGCGGCAGATTAAGCAGGATTCCGCTCTAATGGAAATGGTGGAATACCCATAAAAAACCCACCTCGCGCGCAATTGACCATTCGGGGGGCGGGCCGTAGGTAAGTCACGCAATTCAATCGATGGCTTGACCCATGTCCGACACCGTTACACCGCCCCGTTCCTTCCAGGAAATCATCCTACGCCTTCAGACTTATTGGGCGTCCAAGGGCTGCGCGGTGCTGCAACCCTATGACATGGAGGTGGGGGCGGGGACCTTCCACCCCGCCACAACCCTGCGCAGCCTCGGATCACAACCCTGGGCTGCGGCCTATGTCCAGCCCTCGCGCCGCCCCACAGATGGGCGGTACGGTGAAAACCCCAATCGCTTGCAGCACTACTACCAGTACCAGGTGTTGATCAAACCCAGCCCACCGGACTTGCAAGACCTCTACCTTGGCTCGCTCCGGGCCATCGGTATCGACATGGACCTGCATGACATCCGCTTTGTCGAGGATGACTGGGAAAGCCCGACCCTCGGCGCGTGGGGCCTTGGGTGGGAAGTGTGGTGCGACGGCATGGAAGTCTCGCAATTCACCTATTTTCAACAGGTTGGCGGGCATGACTGTCATCCGGTGTCGGGCGAGCTGACCTATGGTTTGGAGCGTCTGGCGATGTACATCCTGGGTGTGGATCACGTGATGGACATGCCCTTCAACGACCCGCAAGCACCCATCGCCCTCAGCTACGGCGACATCTTCAAACAGACGGAAGAAGAATACGCCCGCTGGAACTTTGATGTCGCCAACACCGAGGTGTTGCTGCGTCATTTCGAAGAGGCAGAGGCCGAGTGCGAAAAAATTCTAGCCCAGGCGCATGACGACCCCAAAACCGGCAAGCGCATCATCATGGTGCACCCGGCTTATGATCAGTGCATCAAGGCCTCCCACATCTTCAACCTTCTGGACGCCCGCGGCGTGATCTCGGTCACAGAGCGGCAGGCCTATATCGGGCGGGTCCGCGCGCTGGCCAAGCAATGCGCCGATGCCTTCGTGCAAACGCGGGCCGGTGGCTGGCAGCCGGAGGATGCGGCGTGAGCGGCAAAATCATCGGGATTGTCATCGTGCTGAGTTCCATCATCGCAGGCGCAACCCTCTACTACCTGCAAATCTACGGCTTCTACGAAGAGGTTGAGACGGCTGAGGTGCAGCTGGTGTCCGTCGTCTCCGACACGCCGGAACCCATCCCCTTTGCCGATTTCCAGGCCATCGACGCCGACAGTTCGCCCATCCGCTATCGGGCCTGCTTTACAACGGACATGTCGCTGGCCCTGCTGACCGAAACCTATGTGGGGCTGGAACAGGCAACGCCGCGCAACGCGCCGGGCTGGTTCGACTGCTTCGACGCCGAAGCCATCGCGGCAGAACTTGACGCGGGCACCGCCCTCCCGTTCCTCGGGCAAAAGAACGTCGATTTCGGTGTCGACCGCATCGTCGCGATCACCGAAGACGGGCGCGGCTATGTCTGGCACGAATTGAACGATTGCGGCGACAAGGCCTATGACGGCACCATCGTGGGCGAAGAATGCCCGGACCGTGACCAGATCAGTCAATGACACTGGCCGTTCCAGCCTTCATCACCGCCACGCTGGGCCTCGCCGTTTTCCTGTTCGGGACAATTCTCAACGCAAAGTTCGAGGTCCTGCGACGGTTCAACATCCCCGAGCCTGTGTCGGGCGGGCTGATCGCCGCCGTGATCGGGCTGCTCCTCTACTTGTTCCTTGATGTACAGTTCGCGTTCGAGATGGACGCCAGAGATTTCTTCCTCGTCCTGTTCTTTGCCGGCATCGGTCTGAATGCCCGGTTCGAAGACCTGCTTACCGGCGGTAAGCCACTGGCAATGCTTCTGATCCTGACTCTGGTGATGATCCTCGTGCAAAACGGGATCGGCACGGTGGGGGCAATCCTGTTGGGCTATCCCGCCGCGACGGGTGTCTTGTTCGGCTCCGCCGCCCTGATCGGAGGGCACGGCACGGCAATTGCGTGGTCGCCCGAGGTGGCCGAAGCCAGCGGACTGACCAATGCCCCGGAGCTTGGGATTGCCGTTGCCACGCTTGGGCTCGTTCTGGCCGCGCTGATTGGTGGCCCCATTGCGCGCTACCTCGTCGAAGGCAAAACCCTGACCCCGGATCGACCGGACGAAGGGCTGACGGTTGGCCTGCCCGCCGACAACGGCCCCAAAACACCCATCGACCCGATCACCGTCTCGCGCGTGCTGCTCTACCTCAACCTCGCCATCATCGGCGGCTTCTCGGTCCATCTTGGCCTGATCGAAGCGGGTGTGAAGCTGCCGCTCTTCGTGCCCTGCCTGATCATGGCCATCCTGATCGCCAACACCCGCAGCGCGCTGTTTCCAAACGCAATCCCCGTGGCGCGGACCCCCGCACTGGCGCTCATCTCTGAAATCGCACTCGGCGCGTTCCTCGCCATGTCGCTCATGTCCCTGCAACTCTGGACACTGGTTGAACTGGGGGCGGCCATCGGGTTGATCCTCGCGCTGCAAACGCTGGCCACACTGGCTTTCGTGATCTTCATCCTGTTCCCGCTCATGGGCGGCGGCTACCGGGCCGCCGTTCTGGGGGCAGGGTTCGGCGGCTTTGCCCTTGGCGCCACCCCCACGGCCATCGCCAACATGACGGCGGTGACCAAACGATATGGCCCATCGCCCATGGCCTTTGTCATCCTGCCCTTGGTCTCGGCCTTCTTTGTCGATATTGCCAACGCCATCGCTATCCAATTCTTCGTCAATCTCTAGAGCGTCCCAATGCCTGACCTTCTGATCGAACTCTTCTCCGAAGAAATCCCTGCACGTATGCAAAAGCGCGCAGGCGAGGACCTGCAAAAGCTGGTTACAAACGGTCTGGTCGAGGCGGGACTGACCTACGCTTCCGCCGCCGCCTTCACCACGCCGCGTCGCCTGACGCTGACGGTCGAGGGTCTGCTCGATCAAAGCCCCACCACGCGGGAAGAGCGCAAGGGCCCCAAGGCCGACGCCCCCGAAAAGGCGATCGAAGGGTTCCTGCGCGGCGCGGGCCTGACCCGCGATCAGGTGGAGGAACGCGAGACGCCCAAGGGCAACGTCCTTTTTGCCGTGATCGAAAAACCGGGGCGCCCCGCGGCCGAGATCATTGCCGAGGTGCTCGAGGCGACGATCCGCAATTTCCCATGGCCCAAATCCATGCGCTGGGGCAGCGCCCCGTTGAAATGGGTGCGCCCGCTGCATTCGATCCTCTGCATCCTCACGGATGAGGCCGGGCACAGCGTTGTGCCGGGCGAGGTGGACGGCATTACCTTTGGCGACACCACCGAAGGGCACCGCTTCATGGCCCCGGGCCGCTTCCCCGTCACCTCGTTCGACGACTACAGCGCCAAGCTGACGCGCGCCCACGTGGTGCTGGACGCGTCCGAGCGCGCAGACACCATCTGGAACGACGCCACAAACGCCGCCTTCGCCAACGGGCTTGAGGTGGTCGAGGACAAGGGCCTACTGGCCGAGGTTGCAGGGCTGGTCGAATGGCCCGTGGTCCTGATGGGCAAGATCGGAGACGACTTTTTAGACCTGCCGCCCGAAGTGCTGCAAACTTCGATGAAAGAGCACCAAAAGTTCTTCTCGGTGCGGAACCCCAAAACAGGTCGGATCGAACGGTTTATCACGGTTGCCAACCGCGAAACGGCAGACAACGGCGTCACGATTTTGGCGGGCAACGAAAAGGTTCTGAGCGCGCGACTGGCGGACGCAAAGTTCTTCTGGGAGAATGACTTGCGCACCGTTCGTGAAGTTGGACTTGAAGGCATGGCAAAACCATTGGCCGACGTCACTTTCCACAACAAACTTGGATCTCAAGCCGAGCGCGTCGCCCGGATCGAAGCACTGGCCCGCGAACTTGCGCCAGTGGTCGGCGCCAAACCCGACCTCGCCGCCGAGGCCGCCCGGATTGCCAAAGCCGACCTCGCCTCCGAAATGGTCTACGAATTCCCTGAACTGCAAGGGATCATGGGCAAATACTACGCAGAAGCCGCGGGTCACAATGACGGCGTGCCGGAAGCGTGCGAGGAACATTATTCGCCGCTGGGTCCGTCGGATGATGTGCCGACTGCGCCGGTGTCGGTTGCTGTCGCACTGGCGGACAAGCTGGACACGCTGACTGGTTTTTGGGCGATTGAGGAGAAGCCGACAGGATCGAAAGACCCGTATGCGCTGCGTCGGGCGGCGTTGGGCATTATTCGGCTGGTGTTGGATAACAAGTTGGCACTTGCTTTAAAAAATGCCTTTGCGGCACGCATTGGTCTTCACGTTGCCATGCTCGCGGAAAGCACATCCTCGGACGAGTGCGAGGACCTTGAAAAAAACCTGCGGCTTGATGCCGATTTTCAATCCAAGTTTGATGCGATCAAGGCGGATAGAGAGGGAGTACTGCATTCCTTCGGTTTCAACGATGTTGGCTCAAAGACACTACCTCTTGCTAGCGACCTCCTCGCCTTCTTCCACGACCGCCTCAAAGTCTACCTCCGCGACCAGGGCATCCGCCACGATATCATCGACGCCTGCATTGCAATGCCGAACAACGACGACCTCACCCTGCTGGTCAAACGGGCCCGTGCTCTCTCTGAAACCCTCGCCACAGACGATGGCGAAAACCTGACCCAGGGCTTCAAACGCGCCAACAACATCCTGACCCAAGCCGAGGAAGCGGACGGCGTCGAATACTCCTACGGCGCCGACATCAAATTCGCCGAGGAACCGCAGGAAACCGCCCTGTTCGAAGCCCTCGATACCGCCGAAGCCAAGATCGCCCCGGCAATGAAGGAACAAGACTTCGCAGCCGCCATGTCCGCCATGGCCACCCTGCGCGGCCCCATCGACGCCTTCTTCGAGGCCGTCCAGATCAACGCTGACAACCAAACGGTCCGCCGCAACCGCCTCAACCTGCTCAGCCGCATCCGCACGCTGTGCCTGTCGGTCGCGGACCTCACCAAGGTCGAAGGCTGATCTCCTTCATCTTGCCAAGTAAACTTCGGGGGTAAGGGGGCTGGCCCCCTTCCAACGCTCGAAAACCGTTGCGCGCACCCGCGTTTCTGCGCCCGCGCCCGGTGTACAGGGGGTGTACGGATGCTGCACGGGGGGGTGTCCCCCTGTCACAGGCCGAAAGTTGCACATCCTAAACCCTTGTGCGGTCAAGGTTTACGGCTATGCTGCGCCTCGCAAAGGAGCGATGCCGCAGTGCAGAATAACCCGAACACCACCTTGGTCACCCCCACCGCCCCCATCACCACCGAAACCCATGGCGGACGGGCAAAATGCCTGCAACGGCTGACCCGGCTCGACCTGCCAGTGCCGCCCACGGTGGCGCTGTCCTTCGATGCCGTGCACGACATCGCCAGCGGCCATCTCCCTGATATTCCAGCGATTCTTGACCAATTCCCGGACGAGGCACTGCTCTGCGTCCGTCCCTCGTCCGAGGACCCGGATTGGGGCGGCCCCTCCGCCATCCTCAATGTCGGCATGAACAAAACACGGTACGCGGCGCTCTGCGACACGCTTGGCGCTGACGCTGCTGCGGCGTTGTTCACGCGTTTCGTGCAAAGCTACGCCATCCATGTCGACCGCTTGGACCCGGACATGTTCGATGACGTGACGGGCGAAGGCCCGGACGCGCTGCGACAGACCTTGGAAGCTTATGAAATTGAAACGGAATTCGCGTTCCCAGCAACGCAGGCCGAGCAACTGGCAGGCGTTCTCAAATCCATGGCCCGTGCGTGGGAAGGCACCTCCGCCCGCCTGCTGCGGCAGGCCAAAGGCGCCCCCGCGGAAGCAGGTCTGGGCCTAATCGTACAGCAAATGGCGTTCGGCGTCGGGCAGGGCGAAAGCGGGTCGGGCGTCCTGCAGCTGGTGTCGTCAAAGACCGGCATGCCGCAGATCACGGGGCGCTATTTGCGCCAAAGCCAGGGGCGCGACGCCCTGCGGAGCGATGCAAAGTCGCTATTCATCACACGAGACCCCCGTGGCCCCTCTTTTGAGGAGCTGGTGCCGGATGTTTTCGCCCAATTGGTTGAGCATGCCCGCCTGATGCGCACTAAACTGCGCGAAGAGATGCAGGTCGAATTCACCATTGAAAACGGGGGTTTGCACATTCTTGATGGTGTGCGCGTGGCGCGCTCTTCCCGCGCAGCGGTCCGGATTGCCGTACAGCTTGCCCGTGACGGAATCATCCCGCGGCAAGAGGCACTGATGCGGATCGAACCGCGTGCATTGAATGAGTTGTTGCACCGGCAGGTGGATCGCCATGCCAAGCGTGACATTCTCGGCACTGGAATTGCCGCCAGCCCTGGTGCTGCCACAGGCAAGCTGGTGTTTTCCTCCAATGAAGCACAAGCAAGTGCGGCTCGAAACGAGGATTGCATCCTCGTCCGCCGCGAAACCTCGCCCGAGGATATTCGGGGTATGCATGCGGCCAAGGCCGTGATCACTGAACGCGGCGGGATCACCAGCCATGCGGCTGTGATCGGGCGCGGCATTGGACTGCCTTGCGTGGTGGGGGTGAGCGACATCCGCTTCCAGACCCGCAAAGGGCTGTTGACGACGCCGGACGGGCGCACAGTCGCCGCGGGCGACGTTGTCACGGTGGACGGCACCAATGGCACGATCCTTTTGGGCGCGCCCGAGATGCAGGAAGCGGCCCTTGATGACGCGTTCACCGACCTGATGGATTGGGCCGACGCCGAGCGCGATATTGACATCCGCGCCAATGCCGACACACCGGCCGACGCCCAAACCGCAAGCAATTTCAATGCCCAAGGCATTGGTCTGTGCCGAACAGAGCACATGTTCTTCGAACCGGGTCGACTGACGGTCATGCGCGAGATGATCTTTGCCGCAACCAGCGACGATAGGCGGGCGGTGCTGGAACGGCTCTTGCCGATGCAGCGGGCTGACTTCAGTCAGCTTTTCCGCATCATGCAGGGCAAGCCGGTTTGTATCCGCCTGTTCGACCCGCCGCTGCACGAATTTCTGCCAACCGATCGCAATGGACAAAACGAGCTTGCCGATGCGCTGAACCTGCCCTTGTCCGATGTCACCCGTCGGATCGAGGCCATGACCGAATACAACCCCATGCTTGGTCTGCGCGGCGTGCGCCTTGGCGTGACCGTGCCCGAAATTTACGAGATGCAGGCCCGCGCGATTTTCGAAGCCGCACTTGATGCAGGGCGCGACGGTGCGCCGGTCGTGCCCGAGATCATGATCCCGCTGGTGAGCGCCAAGCGGGAGGTTGAGTTGGTGCGCGCACGCGTCGACGCGATTGCCGCAGCCGTTGCCGCTGAAAAGGGAGAGGATTTTGACTACCGTCTGGGCGTCATGGTCGAAACGCCGCGTGCGGCGCTGCGGGCAGGCGACATCGCGCAACACTGTAGCTTTCTGTCCTTCGGCACAAACGACCTGACGCAGATGACGTATGGATTGTCCCGCGACGATGCCGGGCGGTTCATGTCTGACTATGTCCGGCAAGAGGTCTTTGTTGAAGACCCGTTTCACTCTCTCGACATTGATGGGGTGGGGGAGTTGCTCAAGCTCGGCTCCGAACGCGGGCGTGCGGCCCGACCGGATATCACCCTGTCGATATGCGGTGAACATGGCGGCAACCCCGAATCAATCGCCTTCTGTCGGACGGCCGGTTTTGACTATGTTTCGTGTTCCCCGTTCCGGGTTCCGGTGGCTCGGCTGGCTTCCGCTCAATTGGCAATTGGCCACAAAATCGGGTAGATTCCCACTCCATTCGCCACAGTATAGTGAGTCATATCACAAGCGATATCGTGCCCACGCATAGCGGCCATGTGCGACCAAATCGCTCAAAAACTGGACGAACTGCTCAATTTTCCCTAAATGCCGCGGATCGGAAACGATCCTGGGGTGATCAATGCGACGTTTGGTAAAGGCGCTGCTGGCATGGTCCATGCTGGCAGGGACGCAGCTTGCTGCGGCAGAGGCCGAGAATACGAGTGTAACTGGTGAGGCATTGAGGAATGCTGAAAATCGTGCATTGCGGAGCGTGCCGTCAACACGGCTTGCGGCATTACTGACCGAACCGGAGACGAATACCAACATATCGTTCTCGCGCAGCTGGGTTGATGCACAGCCCAAGGCCATAGGTGATGCACATTGGCAGTGCCTGAGCGAGGCGCTGTATTTCGAAGCCCGTGGCGAAACTGTCAAAGGGCAGTTTGCCGTGGCCGAGGTCATCATGAACCGTGTGCGCAGCGCGCGTTTTCCTAACAATGTCTGCGGTGTTATCAATCAGGGCACCGGTCGCAAGTACCAGTGCCAATTCACCTACACCTGCGATGGCGCGCCGGAAACCATCCGCGAGCAACGCGCCTTTGAGCGTGTATCCAAAGTGGCCCGCACTGTTCTGGATGGTCGCGCACCTGCCCTGACAGAAGGTGCCACGCACTATCACACGACCGCAGTGCGCCCACGCTGGAGCCGGGTCTACACCAAGACGGCCGCCATCGGCGTGCATGTCTTCTATCGCCACACCTTCCGTACTGCCTCAAACTGACGTTTTCGGGCCGAAGGGTGGCGTCTTTGACCCTGTCCCCGCGGGGACAGCTTGGGTAGAAGGGCGCAACTTTGACTGCATAGGTCCGCATCATGGCGTCCGAAATCCGTCTTGCCTTTTCCCATCCGTCTGAACGGTCGGAAGCAACTGCCACATCAGCGCCGCTGGACCGCATCTCGGTCCGTGACCACACGGTCGAGGTTGAAATAGGCGCCTTTCAGGCCGAGCGGGGGGTGACCCAGCGCATCTGTTTCAATATCGTCGTCGAAGTGCGCCCGCTTACGGGACCCATTGATGACGACGTGGATCGCATCCTGTCCTACGACAAGGTGACTGAGGCGATCGCCTATGAACTGGCCGCCGAGCGTCTGAACCTGCTCGAAACCCTGTCCGAACGTGTGGCCGACCGCATCCTGATGGAACCGCAGGCGATGCGTGTCTTTGTCCGCATCGAAAAGCTGGACCGTGGCCCCGGTGCGCTGGGGGTCGAGATTGTGCGCAGCCGCGGCACCGCCCGCCCCGTCGCGGCTGAGGATCTGGAAGAGGACGTGATGCACCCGGAACTGGTGTATCTGTCGAACGACGCCATTGCCTCGGACAATCTGAGCGGCTGGATCGATCAGCTTGAGGCGATGGGCCGCCCGCTGATCTTCTGTGTCGGGCCCGCCGATATTGATGCGCCCCAGGCCGACCACCCGCTGGCGCAGCGGCGCATCGACTTGCTTGCCATCGAACAGAATGCGTGGGTGCTGGCCGCCCGCGACGCAAGGTGCAAGGTCGTGGACACGCGCACCGAGTTGGATTGGGCCATGCGCAACGGTCAGGCCTGTGTCTGGGCGCCTTCCAAGATCGTTCTGGATGCCGTGGACGGTCCTTCAGCAAAAGGTGCGGATGCCGTTGCATTGGCGTCGTGGTTTGCCGCAACTTTCGACGTTCTGGAAATGCTGGTGATTGGCGGTGATGGCCCCACGGATGCGCCGGTTGCTCTGCGCGCGGTTCCAGTGGATCAGGCCAAGCTGTAATGCGCTATATCCGCCCGTTGATGCAGGTGGGACCAGCGCGCCCGGACGATGCGATTGTCTTTGGCGCGTGCTGGTTCACGCATGTTGAAGTGCTGTCGCGCAGCGATGCCGCACGTGTCATTCCGGCGTCGGACCTGACGGATGCAGAACGCGCGCCATTTCGAAGCGGGGGGTCTGCGCCGCAGATCATGGGCATCCTGAATACGACGCCTGACAGCTTCTCGGACGGCGGGCAGCACAATGCGCGCGCGGATGCGGTTGCGCATGGACAGGTGCTGATCGGGCAGGGTGCAGATATCCTCGATATTGGTGGGGAAAGCACGCGCCCCGGTGCTGCGACGGTGCATGTAGAAGAAGAGATTGCGCGTACCGCACCGGTGATCCGTGACTTGTGTGCTGCGGGCGTGGCCACGCCGATCTCCATCGATACGCGCAAGGCCGCAGTGGCCGAGGCGGCGTTGGATGCCGGAGCGTCCATCGTCAACGATGTGTCGGGCTTCACCTACGATCCTGATCTTGCCGCGCTCTGCGCGGAGCGTGGCGTGCCTGTTTGCGTGATGCATGCACAGGGCGATCCGCAAACCATGCAGGACAATCCAGTCTACGATGACGTGCTTTTGGACGTGTATGACTTTTTGGCCGCACGGATCGCCGCCCTGCAGGCTGCGGGCATTGCACGGGACAAGATCATTGCTGACCCAGGCATCGGGTTTGGCAAGACGTTGGATCACAACCTGACCCTGCTGAACCGGATCAGCCTGTTTCATAGTCTTGGTGTGCCGATCCTGTTGGGCGCGTCGCGCAAGCGGTTCATAGGCAACATCGGCAACGCGCCGGAAGCGTCCGCACGTGCGCCCGGTTCGGTGGCCGTGGCCCTTGCCGCCATTGCCCAAGGGGTACAGATCATTCGTGCGCATGACGTCGCCGACCACGCGCAGGCCATTGCGCTGTGGCGCGCTTCCGTGGCACATCGCTAACATGACAAAGCTTTTCGGGACGGACGGCGTCCGGGGCACGGCCAACACCGCACCCATGACGGCCGAGATGGCGCTGCGCATCGGTGCGGCAGTGGGGCGGTACTTTCGCAGGGATGGCGACAGTGTGCACCGCGTGGTGATCGGCAAGGACACGCGCCTGTCGGGCTACATGTTTGAAAACGCGCTGACGGCAGGTCTGACCAGCACCGGCATGAATGTCTTGCTGCTGGGGCCGGTGCCAACGCCCGCCGTCGGGTTGCTGACGCGATCCATGCGGGCCGATCTGGGTGTGATGATTTCAGCCAGCCACAACCCCGCCCATGACAACGGCATCAAGTTCTTTGGTCCCGATGGCTACAAGCTGAGCGATGCGGCGGAAGCGGAAATAGAAAACCTTGTATCCCAAGGGGTTGACCCTGTCCCCGCGGGGACAATCGGGCGTGCGAAGCGGATCGATGATGGTCGCTTCCGCTATGTGGAACGTGTAAAATCCTCGTTCCCGCGCCAGATGCGGCTGGACGGACTGAAGGTGGTTGTGGATTGCGCGAATGGCGCGGCCTACCGCGTGGCACCCGAAGCCCTTTGGGAACTTGGGGCCACGGTCATCCCGGTCGGGGTGGCGCCGAACGGGCACAATATCAACGAGGGCTGCGGGTCCACGCAGCCCCAAACGGCAGCGGAAGCGGTTGTGGCGCATGGTGCCGATGTCGGCATTTGCCTTGATGGAGATGCAGACCGCGTCATCCTGCTGGATGAAAAGGGGCGTGTTGGCAATGGCGATCAGTTCATGGGCCTCATGGCGGCCCGCTGGGCGGCTGAGGGGCGGCTCAAGGGCAATGCGCTTGTCGCGACGGTCATGTCCAATCTGGGCCTTGAACGCTTCCTTCAAGGGCGCGGTGTCGGTCTGGAGCGCACGGGTGTGGGCGACCGCTACGTGGTTGAACGCATGCGCGAGGGTGGCTTCAATCTGGGCGGTGAGCAATCGGGTCACATCGTGATGACCGACTACGCCACGACTGGCGATGGGCTTATGGCGGGGCTGCAATTCCTGGCGGAACTGGTGCAGTCCGGCAAGCAGGCCAGCGAGGTACTGCATGTTTTTGACCCCGTTCCTCAACTTCTCAAGAATGTACGTTTCGCTGCCGGGCAGGCTCCGCTGGATATGGACAGCGTCAAGACGGCCATCACCGAGGCCGAGGGCCAGTTGAATGGCAACGGTCGGTTGCTGATCCGCAAATCCGGGACCGAGCCGCTGATCCGGGTCATGGCGGAAAGCGAAGACGAAACCGTTCTGAACGCCAGCGTTGACCATGTCGTCAAAGCGGTGGAAGCTGCCGTCTCGCATTGATGTCAATCGGGCCCTCCGGGGGCGGTTTGTCTGGCGAAATGAAGCTGGGATCAGCGTGCGAACAACCGCTGCAATGCGCCGTATTGGCTGAGGCCCACACCGGCGAGGATCAGCAACATGGCCCAAAGCAGGCTTGGGGGCAGTGGTTCGTTCAGGAGTGCAGCGCCCATGACGACGGACCAGACCGGCACCTGGTAGTTCGTGATTGACATGAAGACTGGCCCTGCGCTGCGGATCACCAAGACGCGCAGCATGTTGGCCGCGGCTGTGGGGATCAGCCCGAGAAAGGCGATGACCACGACAGTCTGTGTGTTCGGCAGGGGCGGCGGCCCCTCAACAATCCAGGCGGCGGGCAGCACGATCAGAGCGGCGATCAGCAGCAGAACAGTCGAAAGCCCGATCGGATCCACCGGCGGCAGGCGCCGCATCAGGATGGATGAGATGCCGTAGCAGCTGGCGGCCCCGATGCAGGCAATCCGTCCAGCAGTCTCTAACTGCGCACCGCTGGCCTCAAAAGCTTGGCCGCCGATCAGGATACAGACCCCTACAAACCCGATGACAAAGCCGAGGCTACGTCGCAGGGTCATGCGTTCGCCAGGAACCAGCAGATGTGCCAGCGGCAGTACGATCAGCGCGACGGATGCCATTGAGACGCCGGCAAAGCCTGAGGTGACATATTGCTGGCCCCATGCCAGCAGCATGAACGGAATGGCCGAGCTGAACCCACCAATCGCCCCCAATGATGTCCAGGTACTTAATGGGACAGGGCCTTTGAACAGTGGGGCACCAAGTGCAGTCCAAATGGCGACCATCAATATGGCGGCAAAGCAAATGCGCCCAGCGGCCAGCCAGAACGGGGTGATCCCGGTCAGGGCAATCTCGGTCACCAGAAAGGTGCCACCCCAGGTGAAACCGAGGATGGCCACCATCACCCAACTTGCGGCGGTGATGCGCGGGCTATCGGTCATGCAGCGCCTTGCTGTCGGCGGGCGCCTCGTCTCGTTCCGTCATGCCATAGTCACGGATCACCCCCGCCACACGTAGGCGGTAGTTGTCGAAATGGATATCGCGGCCTGCGGATTGTGCGTCGCGGTGTTCCGGCAGTTTGCGCCAATGTTCGAGGGCGGCCTCGTCTTCCCAGAACGACAGCGACAGCAGCTTGCCCGGCTCCACAAGGCTTTCGAATCTCTCGACCGAAATGAACCCGGGGATATCGCCAAGGTGTTCTTTGAGCGCGGCAGCCCGGTTCAGATACGGTGTGCGATGCCCGTCCTTGGGCCAAACCTCGAAGATGACAGCGATCATGTGGAACCTCCCTGCGGCGTTGAGACGTTGGTGAGCCATGTCCGATCTTCTTTGAGAATGAATTTCTCGGATTGTGCAAACAGGTAATTCTCGCGTCCCAGCGGGTCCGCGGCGAGGCGGGCGCGGTATTCTTCATAAGTGGCAAGGTTTTCAATGTGATAGATGCCATAGGCGAGTGTGGATGATCCTTCGTGTGGCGCAAAATATCCCACAAGGTCTGCGCCACAGCGCGGGATCGCTTCGCCCCATCGTTGACCATACTCGGCAAAGGCCGCGCGTTTGGTTGGGTCGATCTGATATTGAATGATGCAGGTCAGCATGTGGGGTCCTTTCGTTCATGCTGCCGATGTAGCATTTTGACTTGCATCAATACTTCGGTTACGGTCGAACTATGAAGGAAGGTCCAGATATCTCGCAAATTGCAGCGCTGATCGGTGACCCGGCGCGCGCCAATATCCTCACTGCGTTGATGGATGGGCGCGCATTGACCGCGTCCGAATTGGCCGAAGAAGCGGGCGTGGGGTTGTCCACGGCCAGTGGGCATTTGTCCAAGCTGACGGACGCGGATCTGGTCAGCCCGCGCAAATCAGGGCGTCACAAATACTTTCATCTTGCGGATGCCGAGGTTGCGGGTGTGCTGGAAGCGCTGATGGGATTGGCCGCACGGCGTGGCGCCACGCGGGTGCGGACAGGGCCGAAGGATGCTCAGATGCAGGTGGCGCGGGTGTGTTACAATCACTTGGCCGGACGGATGGGGGTGCAGATGTATCGCAGCCTGATCGCGCGTGACTTGCTGGCTGAAGATGGTGAAGACGTCATACTGACCGGGACTGGGCGCGACTTTGCATCCGGCTTCGGCATTGATCTGGTGGCGCTGGAGAAGGGGCGGACCCTTTTGTGCCGGACCTGCCTTGACTGGTCCGAACGGCGCAACCATCTGGCCGGTTCCCTTGGTCGTGCCATGCTGACCCGGATGGAGGGGCAGGGGTGGATGCGACGGGATGCGGGCAGCCGCGCCGTTTTGATGACACCCAAGGGGCAACAGGCGTTTGCAGCTGCATTTCCACGACTTTGACAAACCGTAAGTCATCGCTTACCGTAAGTCATGGCTTACGAAGAATCGCTTGCAGCCCTTTCTGATCCAACACGGCGATCCGTGTTCGAGGCAGTGGCCCATTCGCCCAGTTCAGTTGCAGTTCTGGCGCGCAACCTTCCTGTATCTCGACCGGCGGTTTCACAGCATTTGAAGGTTCTGTCAGATGCTGGCCTGGTTTATGTGCGCGCCGAGGGAACGCGGCGCATCTACTCGGTCAGGGCCGAAGGACTCGCGGAGTTGCGGGCCTATCTTGATCAGTTCTGGGATGCGGTGATGCAGGGGTTTGCCGAGGATGTTCAGCAAATGGAGAGCACGGCGCATGACCAGTCCAATCATCAAAACAATTGACGTACCATGTGCGGCTGACCGTGCATTCGATATTTTTGTCACTCGAATTGCGACATGGTGGCCGATGGATCGGCACGCTGTGTCTGCCGCGACAGGGAAAGCTGCGCTTGCAGTGACAATCGAACCGCACGTGGGCGGGGCGGTGTATGAGACGATGTATGACGGTACACGCAGTGACTGGGGCAAAGTGCTGGAGTTCGAGGTGGGCCGAAATCTGGCAATGACTTGGCACCCGGGCAGCAATGCGGATTCCGCAACACGCGTTGATGTTCAGTTCGATGTGATCAACGAGGCCAAGACGCGTGTCACGCTGACCCATAGCGGTTGGGAAGTCTGGGCAGATGAGGCCCACGCCAAGCGTGAGAACTATGACAGCGGTTGGGATTTCGTATTGGGCGAGCGTTACGCCGCCGCTGTTGGATGAAAAAGGCGCCCAATTGGGCGCCTTTTCCGTAGGGCAACTCAGTTCTTGGACTTGTCGACCATCTTGCCAGCCGAGATCCACGGCATCATGCCGCGCAGCTTTTCGCCCGTTTCTTCGATCTGGTGTTCGTCGTTGATGCGACGTGTGCCTTTGAAGAAGGGCTGACCAACGGCGTTTTCCTGCATGAAGTCACGCACGAACTTGCCGGTCTGGATGTCGGTCAGGATTGCCTTCATCCGTGCCTTGGTTTCGTCGTAGGGCAGGACCCGTGGGCCGGAGACGTATTCGCCGTACTCGGCCGTGTTCGAGATCGAGTAGTTCATGTTGGCGATGCCGCCTTCGTAGATCAGGTCCACGATCAGCTTCACTTCGTGCAGGCACTCGAAATACGCCATCTCGGGTGCGTAGCCCGCCTCGACCAGTGTTTCGAAACCCATGCGGATCAGTTCCACGAGGCCACCGCAGAGAACGGCCTGTTCACCGAACAGGTCGGTTTCGCACTCTTCGCGGAAGTTGGTTTCGATGATGCCCGAGCGGCCGCCACCGATAGCGGAGCAGTAGGACAGACCGATTTCCAGAGCACGGCCGGATGCGTCCTTGTCGACGGCTACGAGGCAGGGCACGCCGCCGCCTTTGACATATTCGCCGCGCACGGTGTGGCCGGGGCCCTTGGGCGCCATCATCACCACGTCGATGCCGGGCTTGGGTTCGATCAGGCCGAAGTGGACGTTCAGGCCGTGAGCGAACGCGATGGCGGCACCTTCGCGGATGTTGTCGTGCACGTATTTCTTGTAGGTTTCGGCCTGCAGTTCATCGGGCATTGTGAACATGATCAGGTCGGCCCAGGCTGCCGCCTCGGCAATGCCCATCGTTTTGAGGCCTTCGCCTTCGGCCTTGGCGATGGATGCCGAGCCTTCGCGCAGGGCGACGACGACGTTCTTGGCGCCCGAGTCGCGCAGGTTCAGCGCGTGGGCGTGGCCTTGGGAGCCGTAGCCGAGGATGGCCACGTTCATGTCTTTGATCAGGTTGATGTCGCAATCGCGGTCATAATACACGCGCATGTTGGTCCCTCCGGGTTTGGTTGCTGAGGGGCGTTATACTCAGGCTATTGCCTCTGGTCAGCGTTTTATTTTGAGTTTATTTGGCAAGATGAAGGCAGTTTCATGCGTCAAATAAATGAAAGACGGGAAAATCATGTTAGATGATGCGGATCGTCGTATCCTGCGGCAATGGCAGTCCGACCCGACGCTCGCCCCCGCGGAACTGGCGGAGCGGGCGCGCGTCAGCCCCGGGCAACTTGCGCGACGGCAGGCCAAGCTGCGCGAAGCGGGATTGGTCAAGTCGGTGCAGGCTGTGATTGACTGGGCCGCACTGGGTTACGCGGTCGAGGTGTCCTTGCGCGTCACGTTGGATAAGACACAAGCGCGTGCTTTCGATGACTTCATCGAAGCGGCACGAGAGGTGCCGGAAGTGATCGAGATCCAGACCTTTCTGGGGCGAGTGGACGTACGCCTGTCCGTCATCGCGCGCGACATGCCGCACTATCAGCACCTTTATCGCAGCCGTATCCTGACCTTGCCCCATATCGCGGATATCGAGGCGCTGATGCAGGTGGCGCGGATCAAGAGTGATGAGGCATTGCCGCTGTGATTGATCTGGATGATACGGATTTCGCCATTCTGCGTTTGTTGGTCGACGACGCGGGGCAGGGGGCAGGAGCCATCGGGCGGGCTTGTGGGCTTTCGCAGCCTGCCGCATGGCGGCGCATCAAGCGGTTGCGCGAGGCTGGCGTGATCCGTGGACAGCGGTTGAGCCTTGATGCGGAAAAGCTGGGTTTCGGTGTGACAGTTTTTCTGGGGGTGAAGTTGGCGACCAAGGGTCGGGTGAGCCTTGAGGATTTTGAACGCGCGGTCTCGGCCATCCCTGAAGTGCAGACCGTTGAGCATGTGCTGGGGCTGTATGACTACCGCCTGCGGGTGGTGGCGCGCGACTTACCTGACTTTGAGCGCGTGCTGCGGCGCCGGATCATGACATTGCCCGGCGCAGGGGAGGTTGAAGCAAACGTGCTGCTGAGCGAAGAGCGCCGGCCGGGGCCCATCGGCTGAAAACCGTTCCAATAGGCGACGCGCCATGCCGCACTGCCGCGAATGTATACGGTGATAGGCTTTGTTCTGCCTGGCCCAAGCCGCTATGTCCTGCGGAAAGAGAAAGGAACGCATGATGCCCGCATTGCTTGATACCGTTGATCCGCAAGGTCTTGAGGAGTTTTCCGTCGTTTTCACCGACCGGTCGCTCAACCACATGAGTGCGGCGTTTCAGGGCGTGATGAACGACATCTCATCCATGCTGAAAGAGGTCTATGCCGCTGATGCGGTGATTGTTGTGCCAGGGGGCGGCACCTTTGGGATGGAGGCGGTGGCCCGCCAGTTTGGACGCGGTTCAGATGTGCTGGTGGTGCGCAATGGATGGTTTTCCTACCGCTGGAGCCAGATTTTCGAAACCGGGGGGCTGACCGGCAATACGACCGTGTTGAAAGCGCGGCAGACCGGAAACGCGTCGCCGTCGCCTTTTGCCCCGGCTCCGATTGACGAGGTTGTGGCCACCATTCGCGATCAGAAACCGGATGTCCTGTTTGCTCCGCATGTTGAGACGAGCGCCGGTGTGATCCTGCCCGACGACTACGTGGCGGCGATGGCGGCGGCCGCGCACGAGGTTGGTGCGTTGATGGTTCTGGATTGTATTGCGTCGGGCTGTGCGTGGGTGGATATGCGTGCACTGGGCGTCGATGTGCTGATCTCTGCCCCGCAAAAGGGCTGGAGTGCCTCGCCCTGTGCTGGCTTGGTGATGTTATCTGCGCGCGCAGTGGCACGGATGGAAGAGACAACATCCGACAGCTTTGCCATTGATCTCAAGAAGTGGCACCAGATTATGCAGGCCTATGAAAACGGTGGTCATGCGTACCATGCGACGATGCCAACAGATGCGCTGCGTGATTTCCGTGACACAATGGTTGAGACGCAAGCGTACGGGTTCGACAAGTTGAAGGACGCGCAATGGGCGTTGGGCAATGCCGTGCGGGCCATGCTGGCTGAGAAAGGTGTGACGTCGGTTGCGGCGGATGGGTTTGGCGCTCCGGGTGTGGTGGTGAGCTACACCGCCGATCCGGATGTGCAGACCGGCAAGCGTTTTGCGGCGCAGGGCATGCAAATCGCTGCGGGGGTGCCTTTGCAATGTGATGAGCCCGCTGATTTCCGGACGTTCCGCATCGGGCTTTTTGGCTTGGACAAACTTTATGACGTGGACGGCACGATCGCGCGGCTCCGGCGTGTCGTAGATCAGGTGCTGTAAGGCGCACGTGCCGTGCGCCCTGCGGACCAAGGGTCTGCCTTACCCCGCGCGTCGTACGCCCAACCCCAATTCCATCAGTGATTTGCGGATAGGAGTGATCTCATGCAACGCGTTCAGGCCGAGCGCCCTTGCATCGCGAGCCAGTGGTGATGTGGCCTGGCTTGCCCGGTTCAAGAGGCCGATGCCTGTCACGCGCATGCGGATATCGCCATAGCGCGCCTTATGGTAGAGGGCGAGCATTGCCGCATCCCCCAGGTTTTCGGGTTGATCCATCACCAGATCGAGCAGCGTCGCGGTATCGGCTAGCGACATGTTCAACCCCTGCGCCCCAATCGGCGGTACGACGTGGGCGGCCTCGGCAATCAGAGCCACCCGTGTACCGCTCAAACGTTCGGCAATCTGGCTGATGATCGGCCAGATCGTGCGGCGCGAGGCGAGGGTGAGCGGCCCGAGTATATGGCAACTGCGTTCGGTCATCTCTGCTTCGAATTCCGCGGTCTCCAACGCCATGCGGGCCACCGACTTTGCACCGTCATCCATCCACACAACGGCTGAGCATGGCATGCCTTCGTGGTCTGGCAGCGGAACGAGCGTAAACGGGCCACCCGTGCGGTGCACTTCGGTCGAGACGTTGTCGTGCGGAATTGGATGCGTGACGGCAAAGGCCAGTGCCTTTTGACCATAGCGCTTGGTTGTGACCCCAATTCCGGCTGCCTGTCGCACGGGCGAGTTGCGGCCATCCGCGGCCACAACCAGTTTGGCTTTGATACTTGTTCCGTCGCTCAGCGTGACCCGCGCTTCTGCTGTGCGACCCAGGAAGCGGCTGGTGCCGGTTCCCGGTTGGAAGTCGACATTTGGCAGGGCATCAAGTCTTGCCACCAGTTCGCGCCGCAAGCGCCAGTTGGGAAAGTTCCAGCCAAAGGGCAGATCAGACACGTCCGACGCACGGAAGGATTTGACCTCGCGTGCCGCACCTGTGTCGGTGGCGGCGTCAGCGATGCGCATCACCTCAAGTGCAGCGCCGTGCGGGGCGAGCGCGTCCCAAACGCCTGCACGCTCAAGCAAGTCACGCGCCGGTTGCAGCATCGCCGTGGTGCGCATATCCGAGCCCTCGGCCTCGCGCTCGGTCACGGGTGCGGTTGGATCAACGCAGATGACGTTGAACCCAGCCGAACCAAAAGCAGCTGCGGCTGTCAGGCCTGCAATGCCGCCGCCGGAAATCAGGATGTCACAGGTTTCGGTCATATCGCACCTCCGATACCCGCAAACTACGCCGCCCCGTCCCGGTGCCAAGGTGGCATCCTGTCCTACCCGGTGAGCCGGGACAGGAAATCAGCGAGGTCATCGGTATGGTGGTGGATGTGGTCCCCATCGGCGCGCGCCGGGGCGACGTGAACCGTGCGCATACCCATGGCATGGGGCACGGCCAGATTTCGCGGCTCATCCTCGAACATCGCACCGCGTTCGGGTTCGAGCCCGTCGCGGCCAAAGACGCGATCAAACGCGGCGCGGTCCGGCTTGGGCTGAAAATCTGCATGTTCGACGCCATAGATCGCGTCGAACTTGCCCGAGAGCCCGCGCGCCGCGAGCACCCGTTCGGCGTAAGGGGCGCATCCGTTTGTATAGACGATCTTGCGTCCCGGCAGCGTGTCGATGCGTGCGGCGAGATCCACGTCGGGTGTCAGCTCATCGAACGAAATGTCATGCACGTCCTCGAGAAATGGCACTGGGTCGATCTCGTGTTCCCGCATCAGGCCTGCAAGCGTTGTACCGTGAATGTGCCAATAGTGCTTGCGCAGCCGATCGGCCTCGCGCTTCGAGACCTTCAAAGCCTCCATGACATAGGCCGTCATCCGCACTTCGATCTGATCAAAGAGGCGCACGGCGGGCGGGTAGAGTGTATTGTCCAGATCAAAGACCCAGGCGCGGACATGTGCAAAATCATCAGCTGGCATGGGGTTGTGGATAGGCGTGGCGCGCGCGGTACGCAAGTGCTTGGGGTTGCGTGAGTATGGGCGTGCACACTATGGTTTGGAAATTCAATGACTTGCGAGGATGCCATGCGCGCCGCACGCCCGACACATACCGATGCTTATTCGATGATCCTCGAAGCGATCGACATCGGGACCTACCGGCCCGGTGATCGGTTGGTGGAAAGCGAGTTGGCGGAACGGTTTGGCGTTTCGCGGACACCTGTGCGCGAGGCGTTGCAACGGTTGGAAACCCAGTCCCTGTTGTCGCGGGACGGGCGCAGCCTGATCGTGGCGTCGCTTGATCACAACCAGATGTCCGAGCTCTACGTCGTCCGGCGTGAGCTTGAGGGCTTGGCTGCATCACTGGCCGCACAGCATGCGACGGCGGAAGAGGTGCGCATCCTGCGCGAGATGGTGGAGGCCGACAATGCGTTGATCAATGATCCGCCTGCGCTGGCACGCGCGAACCGGCGCTTCCATACGCAGATCCATCTTGCGTCACACAACCGCTACCTTGTTCAACAGCTTGACCTTGTGCACAGGACCATGGCGCTGATGGCGACCACGTCGCTGGCTGCGGATGGGCGCACGCGCATCGCCCAGGATGAACATGACCGTATCGTGCGCGCGATCGAAGCCAAGGACGAAGCCGAGGCAGGGCAGGCGCTGCGTGATCATATCTCGGTCGCGTTCATGACCCGATTGAAGCAGGATGCAGAGACGAGGCGCGACGAAGCTTAGTTCGTATTTTTGACCGGTTCGACCACATCGCCGCTTGCCGTGCCATGTTGGGTTTTGTCCCAGTAAAACGGGGCGCGCACCAGTTCGTAGATGGCCTTGTAGCTGGCGATGGCGCCGAGCGGGAAATAGAACGGCACGGTCAGAACCCAAGGCAGGAGATGACGGTGATCACGGTCCGATACTGCAAGCATCCCGATGGCCATGTTCAACAATTCCGCTGCTATGAAGAATGATGCGGCGGACCAGAGAGCGGTTTCGCCCAGTGTCGCCGTAACCGGGTGTGGCAGGCCCGCGGCGGGCAGCCAGAAGCTCCAAAGCAATGGGAGCGCCGCGAACTGCGAGACCGTGGCCAGAAACATCGCCTGTACGCCGAGAAACTTTTTGAAGCCAAGATCACGCAAGAGCTCCTTGGGGCGCCGCATGTGTACGCAATAGGTAATAAAAAACCCTTTGATCCAGCGAGATCGTTGTTTCACCCAAGGCCAGGCGCGACAGTTTGCTTCTTCATAAGTGACGGTAGGGATCAATTCGGTGCGGTAGCCACGGCGTGCCAGCCGTATGCCGAGGTCCGCGTCTTCGGTTACATTGTGTGCGTCCCAACCGCCCAATTCGTCGAGGATCGCACGCCTGAAGAACAGAGTCGTGCCGCCCAAGGGCAAAACCAGCCCAAGACGTTGGACACCGGGCAGTACCAGCCGCCACCAGCTTGCGTATTCTATCGTGAAGCAGCGCGCGAGCCAGTTGTGCCGAGCGTTGTAGTAGTCAAGCATACCCTGCAGGCATGCAACGTCAGGGCCCGCAGCCGCAAATTTCGACACGACCTTTTCAATCTGATCCGGTTCGGGCGCATCTTCGGCGTCCCATACTCCGATGATTTCGCCCTTGCAGAAGTCCAACGCGTAGTTGAGAGCGCGGGGTTTCGTGGTGATGGTGCCGTCATTGGGCACTTCGACGACGCGCATCCATTTTGGCAGGCGCGTGCGGGCGAGGGTTGCACGTGTCACGCTGTCCTTGGCTTCGAGGACCAGAACAACATCCAGCAGGGCCTTGGGATATGTCAGGCGAGACAGACGTGTGATCAGTGCCTCTGCGATCCGTTCTTCGTTGAACAGGGGAACCATCACCGAGACGCGGGGCAAGCGGCCGGCCAACGGCGTGGAAACAGGTTCGGGTTGCGCGGGCAAACGGTGCATCAGCCGGGCAACGACCGCGGCCAGTTTAAGCCCCGTGGTCAGTGCCAGTGTAAACACCGCCCAGCCAATCAGTGCCGTTGCGGTCCAGGCGGGAAACAGCACCAGAGACAGCATCAAAAGAGCCAGCAAAGTGAGTGCGGCGAACACGCTTGGGGTCCATGTCCGGCAACTGACCTCTTGCGGCACTTTGTGCGCGGCCTGATGTGCAAGCTGCACGCCATAGATCGCGGTGATTTGGTCGTGGATCTGGTCGATGGATGCGATGACCGGCAACAGCGTGATGGAGGATTGATCGAGCATGTCGCTCACTGCAGACAGCTGATCCGGCCGGGCCGTTGCCACCAGAAGCGTATTGCCGATCCAACGCCATGGCACGACACCAAAATGTTGGCATATCTGTGCAGGCATGGCCTGTTTCATCAGCGGATTGGGTGGATCGATGGCCAGATCTACACGATCTGCATCGTGTTGCACCGCAAGTGCGGCCAGCACGTCATCAGGCTCAACATGTCCTTCGGCTACCAGTATCTCGCCCAACGGGGCATCGAGCTGATGTTGCAGTGCGAGCGCCTCAAGCAAGGTAGTCTGGCTGATCAGTCCGGCGTTTACCAACTGTCGTCCCACGGGCACAGCAGGACGCACAGGCCGGGTCACCGGCTGTGGATAAGACAGACGTAATAGCGGATCGCTCATTGCGGGTCCCAGGCTCAGGAACCTTCAGCAATGGCGTCTCGTGGTTAACAGGTCGTTAAGACTGTTGTAATCGCTTGGTTTTCAACGGGCGCGAGCGGCCATTGCCTCGGCAAACCGCTCGAACAGGTAGTAGCTGTCTTGGGGGCCGGGGCTGGCCTCCGGATGATATTGCACGGAATAGACCGGCTTGCCTTCGACGCGGATACCGCAGTTGGACCCGTCAAAGAGTGATGTATGTGTTTCCACAACGCCCTCTGGCAATGTTTGTGCATCAACTGCAAAGCCGTGGTTCATCGACGTGATCTCGACCTTGCCTGTATCGAGGTCCTTCACAGGATGATTTGCGCCGTGGTGACCGTGGTTCATCTTGACCGTCTTGGCCCCAAGGGCGAGGGCCAGCATCTGGTGGCCGAGGCAAATCCCAAAGACGGGCACGTCCTTGTCCAGAACGTCCCTGATCATCGGCACGGCATATTCGCCTGTAGCTGCGGGATCCCCTGGGCCATTCGACAGGAATACACCGTCGGGCTTGTGCGCCATCACCTCGTCCGCTGTTGCGGTTGCGGGCAGCACGGTAACGTCGCATCCGGCGGATGCGAGGCAGCGTAGGATGTTGCGTTTTGCGCCGTAATCCACCGCGACAACCTTGAATTTCGGCTCTGTCTGCGGGGTGTAGCCGTCAGGCCAGGCCCAGCGTTTTTCGTTCCAGCGGTACGACTGGGCGCAGGTGACGTCCTTGGCCAGATCCATGCCTTCCAGCCCTGCAAAGTCGCGGGCAGAAGCGACCAGCGCTTCGATATCAAAAACACCGTCAGGGTTGTGGGCGAGGGCGACATGCGGTGCGCCGGCCTGCCTGATGGCCCGGGTCAGGCGTCGAGTATCGACACCGCCAATTGCAATGCGTCCCCGCGATGCCAACCAGCCCGACAGCCCTTCGGCTGCGCGCCAGTTCGACGGGTCGGTGGGCATCCACTTGACGACCATGCCGGAGGCGACCGGATCACCCGTTTCGTCATCTTCCGGGTTCACGCCCACATTGCCGATATGGGGGAAGGTGAAGGTGACGATCTGACCGGCGTAGGAAGGGTCCGTCATGATCTCCTGATAGCCGGTCATGGCGGTGTTAAAGCACAGTTCAGCCTGTGTTTGGCCGGTCGCCCCGAAGCCTTGTCCGTAGAACAGGGTGCCATCGGCGAGGGCAAGGCATGCAGTGGGTTTGGCAGGGGTCATGGCAGGGCTTCCTGATGCGGGCAAAGACAGCGGGTGCAGGCAAATTGGGCGGAAACTAATGTGGGGGCTGGTATTGGTCAAGCCTATTGGTGAATTTACTTTATTGTTTTAAATCAATAATTTACAGAGTTGCCGTGCCCTTGCTTCAACCTAGCGTATCACGTACCTTAACCCTTCAACACGTGCCCATGGGGATGGACATCAAATGGATTTGCGCACCAAGATTTCGGCCGCGCTCAAGCAGGCCATGAAAGACAAGGATGCAGACCGACTTTCGACGCTGCGGCTGATCAACGCCGCCATCAAGGACAAGGATATCGACGCCCGTGCCGCCGGTCAGGATGACGGGGTTGGCGAGGGTGAAGTCCTTGCGATCCTTGGCAAAATGGTCAAGCAGCGCAACGAGAGTGCGAAGACCTATGAAGAAGGTGGACGACTTGATCTGGCTGAGCGCGAGCTGGCCGAGATCAAGGTCATCGAAGAGTTCCTGCCACAAAAACTGGGCGCGGATGCGTCGGCCAAAGCGGTGGATGATGCCATTGCCGAGGTTGGTGCCGAGAGCATCCGGGACATGGGCAAGGTCATGGGTGTTCTCAAGTCGAAATACACCGGCCAGATGGATTTCGGCGCGGTGGGTCCGATGGTCAAGGAACGGCTCTGCGCGGCGGCCCACTAAGGGGATCGCACGATGCATTAAAGCAGGTTAATGCCCGCTTTTTCGCACTCCTAAAGGGTGGCTTGTTTGTGAAAAACGCACAGTTTCGGCCCGAAACTGCGACTCTTGCCAACCCCTGAAACGACTGATTTTGGGTCTGTTTGGCGAAACTGCGTGTTTTCGAGCCGAAACTGCACATTTTCCGGACCCCACCCCAAAGACGGCGTTAAGACCGGTTAACGCCGCAGGGCGCGTGTCAGGTCGTCGTAGAGCGCGATGCGCTCTTCTTCACTCAGGAAAGCACCTATTTCGACTTCGCGCCCCTTGCCCTTGAGCGTGACATAGTGCGGCACCGGCCCTTCATCTTCGTACTTGGTCACTTTGGTCCAGTAGCGGTTGCAATCCCATTCCTGCACCTCGCCATTGGCATCGGTGCGGGTCAGATGGGTTTCGTCTGCATCCAGTGTCAGCACTTCGATGATCTGGCGCGCGCGACGGTTGCGGCGCAGGGCGAAATACATCGCCCAGACGGCCCCCATGGCGAAGGGGAGGAGACCCCACAACACGACAGAGCCCAATAAGGGCAGTGTCGGGATCAGAATGAGGGTGAAGGTTGCCAGCACGAACGCGGCCATACCCCTTTGTGGAAGGGAGTTGTGTGGCCAGAGGTGGAGTTCCTGCACCTGTGCTTCGGGTTCTGTTGTCCAGCGGTACGGCATATGGATGTTATACGCCGCGCACGAAACAAGTCGAAGGTCAGGTTGTCGCGGCTAGGGTGCCACCGCCCCCCTGGAGGAGTATAAGGGGCGGTGGCATAGCGGCGGGGGTGTTACAGGTCGGTATAGGAGGCCGACGGTTCCGGGCTCAGGCTGCGCTGTTGCGTGCCGCCGGAGGCAAGGTCCTCGCGGTAGAGCTTCAGCAGGCCACGGGTGCCGTCAGGCAGGCTTGCGATGTCCTGCAGCGTGCGGCTGCCGCCCGCTTCGGCACGCAGGTAGGACGTTGTCAGCAGGTGCTGTTGGAACGTCGTGAGCGTGCCGGTGCCCTGATAGCCCATGTAGCGCTGGTAGTCTGCGATGGCGTCCCGGGTCTTGCCCCCGACCTGACCATCGATCGGACCGGCGTCAAAGCCGAAGTAGTTGAGCGAGGACTGGATCTCGCGCCCTTCGGGCGTGGCCGGGATCGAAGGTCGGTAGCTTTTCTTCTTGGGAGCGGAGTAGCTACGCGGTTGGGCCGCGTAGGTGCGGGGCGCCACGGCGCGCGAACGGGCGGCCTGGCGCTGTTTGTTCTTGCGCACCTCGTTGTTGATGATTGCGCCGCCGATACCGCCAAGGATGGCGCCGGCGATAAAGTCCTTTTTGTCGGCCGCGGCGCGGGTGGCAGGCACAAGGGCGAGCGAGGCTGCAACGGCAGCGGATAAAATTGTTTTCGACAGCATGAAATGCTCCTTTCGTCTGGTGTCCTGCGGGAAGCGGTCACGGTGTTCGGGCAACGCGGTCCGCGGGCAGCAGTAGTGATTTGCATATGGGACGGTGTGCAGACGGTGGAAGGTGGTTTGTGTGCCTTGCGCGCGCGTGGGCGGTGATCTGCGCGTTTTGACCGGGAGGTGGGCGGCGAATGGCCCAGTTTTGTTACGTGATATTGCATAACAACGCATGTGGGAGTGCGGTTTTTGCACGTGTTTCTTGGGGCTTTTCCCCAAACCCCGAAGTCTATCTGGCTAAAGTGAAGGGGGTCAGACCTTTCGGCACAAGCGGAGCACCAGAGGCAGCACAAAGATCGCAATGACAAGGGCAATGTATCCCAGAACTGCATGTTCATGAAAACGAACGGCAGCGGAGTTTTGTTCGAAGAATGCGACACGTTTAGCGTCGGACATATCTGACAACGCGTGCGTGAGCGCAAAAGTGTTGGTGGGGCGCAGAAGGCTTACGGCAAGCCAGCCGATCACAATGTTTCAGTGCATCGCATAGGTGAATGGGCGCAAAGACAGGTTCTGCCAACGGTGCATCACCCAGTGCCACCCGCTGAGGCATAGAAAAATGAGAGCTGGAACCGTGAATTCGCTGGCGACCGAGAGGGGGCGGTTTGCCGCGGCAATTATGTCAGTGGTTGGGTCGGAGCCTTGGGCGAGCAGACCAAGCGTTTTAACCGCAATCCACATTGCAACGATAACACCGCACAATCCCGCAAGTACAAGCGCATGTCTTGATGCTGAGAGCTGGCGTCGAAACATGACGATGCTCAGGGCAAACAGCACCAACACACAAGCGATTGAAAACGGGTCCAGTACGGGGGCGTGCAGCATAGCTTTTTGACGGTTCAATTTAAAAAGGGCCCCGGTCGCCACCGGAGCCCTTTGGATTTTCAGGTTAGCGCAATGCTTAGTGCGACGGCGCTTTGTCCCAGTCTTCCTGCTTGGGCAGGGTTTCGAACGTGTGCTCTGGCGGTGGGCTGGGCAGTGTCCATTCCAGCGTGTCCGCATATTCGTTCCACGGGTTGTTTTCGGTCACGACGGCGCCACGGCGCAGGGCGTAGGCCATCACCCCGAAGAAGAACAGGAACGAGGCGAAGCTGATGAAGGCACCAATGCTCGACCACCAGTTCCAGTAGGCAAACGCCTCGGGGTAGTCGATGTAGCGGCGTGGCATGCCCTGACGGCCCAGGAAGTGCTGCGGGAAGAATGTCAGGTTTGCACCGACGAAGAACGCCCAGAAGTGCAGCTTGCCCGCCCATTCAGGGTACATGCGGCCGGTCATCTTGGGGAAGTAGAAGTAGATCCCTGCGAAGATGGCGAAGACAGCACCAAGGCTCATCACATAGTGGAAGTGCGCCACAACGTAGTAGGTGTCGTGGTAGTAGCGGTCCACAGCGGCCTGGCTGAGAACGATGCCTGTCACGCCGCCCACGGTGAAGAGGAACAGGAAGCCGAACGCCCAGAGCATGGGGGTTTTTAACTCAACCGAGCCGCCCCACATCGTTGCAATCCAGCTGAAAATCTTCACGCCCGTTGGGACCGCGATGACCATGGTCGCCAGCATGAAATAGGCCTGCTGGTTGAGGCTCATCCCCACGGTGTACATGTGGTGCGCCCAGACCACGAAGCCCAGAGCGCCGATGGCAATCAGAGCCCAAACCATCGGCAGGTAGCCGAAGATCGGCTTGCGCGCGAAAGTCGCGATCACGTGGCTGATGATGCCAAAGCCCGGCAGGATCACGATGTAAACCTCGGGGTGGCCGAAGAACCACAGGATGTGCTGGTAGAGCACAGGGTCACCGCCGCCTGCGGGATCAAAGAAGGTGAAGCCGAAGTTGCGGTCCATCAGCAGCATGGTGATTGCACCCGCCAGAACCGGCAGGGACAGCAGGATCAGCCACGATGTGACAAAGATCGACCACGAGAACAGCGGCACCTTGAACAGTGTCATGCCCGGGGCCCGCATGTTCAGGAAGGTGGTGATCATGTTGATCGCACCCAGGATCGATGACGCGCCCGAGACGTGGACCGCGAAGATTGCGAGGTCCATCGACATGCCCGCTTCGTTGGTGGACAGCGGCGGGTACAGAACCCAGCCCACGCCAGAGCCAAGCTGGCCGTTGCCACCTGGTGCCAGGACCGAGCACACCGCTAGCGTGGTGCCAACGACATATAGCCAGAAGGACAGGTTGTTCAGCCGCGGGAACGCCATGTCCGGCGCACCGATCTGCAAAGGCATGAAATAGTTGCCAAATCCGCCAAAAAGGGCGGGAATGACCACAAAGAACATCATCAGGATGCCGTGGCCGGTGATCAGAACATTCCAAAGGTGCCCGTTGGGGGTACATTCGCCCGCGGCTGCGGCAGTCAGGCGCGCGCCTTCCATACACATGTACTGAACGCCCGGATCCATCAGTTCGAGGCGCATGTAAACAGTGAATGCGACCGAGATGAAGCCGGCGAGGGCCGAGGTGACCAGGTACAGAATACCGATGTCTTTGTGGTTGGTGGACATGAACCAACGGGTGAAAAAGCCCCGTTCGTCTTCGTGCTCGTGCCCGTGAATGGCTGCGTCTGCCATGCGGTGCCTCCTGGCTGTTGGTTACTTCGCGCGCAGGGTTCCCTCTCCGCGCGCGGATTCTTGAGTGGTTCTAGAGTTTTGGCCCGCCCGCATCAATGGAAGATACGCGCAAGGGCCGGGATGAATTGTCGCGTGTGAAACATCCTGCACCCTTTGATCTGACTTCTTGATCCGAACTCAGGGTCGGGGGTTGCACGTTTATGAAGCAGAAACAGATCGGCAGTTTACCGCTGCATCGTTTCCAGTTTGCTCGTACTGCCCTTCAAATGCCATAATAAAGGGCCATTCAAGGCATTGTTCATCCTTCGTAACGCCCGAATCCGCAGCCAAACCGACCGCAAAGACGCATCAATGCGTCGAGCAGTGAGTGCAAAACATGGCAACCAACGACAATACCAATCCGGGCACCGAAGGCGATCAGGTCATATCGGGTACTACCGGAACCGATACGCTGACCGGTGGGTTGGGTTCTGACACCATCACGGGCGGTTCGGGCAACGATGTCCTGAGCGGGGACGGCCCGGTCGAAGGTGCCTGGCATTTCGAGACATTCGATTTCGACTTTTCGTCGTCGGCGGGGCAGGCCTTTGACATCGAAAGCGGTGTGCGGACCGGATCGGGCTATGTCACTGATTTCAACGAAAGCGGGCTGACCAACACGGTGCGTGGCACCACCGGCAACCCCGAAGATTTCGGTGTCATCTATACCAGCACGCTCAACGTTGCGAGCGGCGGCACCTACCGTCTGACCACGTCGTCAGATGATGGATCAACCATCCAAATCTTTGATTCCAATGGAAATCCTCTTCAGTTCAGCAACCAGACCGGCGGCACGCTGGACTATCTGAACAACGACTTTCACCAAGGGACGACCACGCGCTTTGGCGATGTCACGCTGGACCCGAACGAAACCTACACGGTCCAGATCCGGTATTGGGAAAACCGGGGGGGTGACACGTTGTCGGCCACGATCAGTGGGCCGGATACGGGCAATGTCAGCGAAAACCTTTTGACCTCATCCATGATCGGCACGCCGCCGGGTCCGGAATACTCGGTGACGGGCACGCCTGCCGGCG
This sequence comes from uncultured Tateyamaria sp., assembly GCF_947496075.1. Taxonomy (GTDB): domain Bacteria; phylum Pseudomonadota; class Alphaproteobacteria; order Rhodobacterales; family Rhodobacteraceae; genus Tateyamaria. Next base: position 691,689 of record NZ_CANMBJ010000001.1, on the reverse strand, counting down.
TCGAAGGCGATGATGTGATTGACGGCGGTGCGGGTGACGACACGATCACCGGCGACGGCGGCAATGATACCCTGTCCGGCGGCACCGACAATGACAGTGTCGATGGCGGCAGTGGGGATGACGTTGTGCAAGGCAACGGTGGTGCCGACACGCTGACGGGCGGATCGGGCGACGATTCGATGACCGGCGGTGGCGGCGGTGACAGTGTGAGCGGCGGCACCGGAGATGACACCCTTGAAGGCGGCGGTGGCGCCGACACCTTGGAAGGGGAACAGGGATCGGACAGTCTTGCGGGCGGTGCGGGGGCAGACATTCTGGTCGGCGATAATGGGTCCGACACCACAACACTCTACGAAGACGACTTTGAAAGCGGCGCCAGCGGCTGGACCAACAACACAACCGAGACGGACCCGGACCTTGGCACATCGCTGGGCCGCTTTGGATCACCGGACGGCACCATCGCCACCGAGCGCAGCTTTGATCTGGGTGCAGATGCCGAGCAGGTGCAGGTCGAGTTTGACGCGCTGTTGCTGGACAGCTGGGATGGCGAAGATTTCATCATCACCCTGAATGGGGAAGAGGTCCGTTTCAGCCACCTCGCGGGTGACACGTCCTCTCCGGCCAGCCAGAGCTTTGTCGGGGCGGACGGGGCGACCTACACGCTGGACTTCACCAACACCGCAACGGGTGAGTTGGGCTATACTACCGGCGGATCGGTGTCGAACTCGCAAGACACGATCATGAATGTTGTGATCACGATCGACAATCCGCCGGAAACGCTGGACCTGGGACTGGGCAGCACGCTCAATTCCGGTATCACCAATGAAAGCTTTGCCATCGACAATTTCAGCGTTGTGCGGGTGGATACCGCCGATGACACGCTGGCCGGTGGAACAGGCGACGATACGCTGACCGGCGGGGCGGGTGATGACATCTATGTCTTCAACCCGGGCGACGATGACGATGTCATCACGGATTTCAACGCGGGCAACACGGGCTCCATCACGGATGGCGACCAGACCAACAACGACTTCATCGACCTGAGTTCATACTACACGAACATCTTCGAGCTGCGCGCGGATCTGGCAGATGACGGTGTCCTGAACCAGTCGGTGGGCGATTTCGGCGACAATACCGGTCTGGGCGGGTCGATCACCATGACCGGTGTCACGGGCGGCGATCTGACCTTTGACAACACCAACGTGGCCTGTTTCACCAAAGGCGCGCTGATCGACACGGTCGATGGGCCGGTCGAGGTGCAAAACCTGCGCAAAGGCATGCGCCTGCGCACATGGGACAATGGCGACCGGCCAGTCAGGGCTGTCCTGCGCCGTCAGGTTGATGGATCGGGCACGCTTGCGCCTGTCCATATCTCGGCCGGTGCGCTGGGCAATGATCGTGACCTGATTGTATCGCCCGCGCACCGCATGTTGATCTCGGACTGGCGGGCGCAGATGCTGTTTGGCGCTGACGAAGTGCTGGTGAGTGCTGCAAACCTTGTGCGGGGCGACCTGATCTACCGCGCACCGATGCGGACGGTGACCTACTACCATATCCTGATGGACCGACATGAAGTGATCTTTGCCGAAGGTACGCCAACGGAAAGCTTCCATCTCACTCGTGAAGCCGCTGAGGCTGCAGAACATGGTGACGGCGAAGAGTGGGCGGTGGCCGCCGAAATCGCCCGGCTGTTCCCGGAATTGCTGATGTGCGCCAGCCGTTGCGTGCGCCCGGTCATGAAAGGCTACGAGGCACGGGCGCTGGCCGGGATGGTCGGCTAAGCTCTTCTTCTGGCTGGAAATACCTCGGGGGAGCCGCAGGCGGGGGCAGAGCCCCCCTAAACATGGTGTCGCGTAAGCGGCCTTGGGATCACGATTGGTCTGAAAACACGCTGTCAAAGCTTTGGCGCAAGGCCACATCCACGTCTTCCATCGTCACGGGCAGGCCAAGGTCCACCAATGACGTCACCCCATGCTCGGCTATGCCGCAGGGGACGATGCCGTCGAAATGGGACAGGTCGGGTTCGACATTGATACTCAGGCCGTGGAAGCTGACCCATTTCCGCAACCGGATGCCAATTGCGGCGATCTTGTCTTCTGCCGGGCCGCCATCGGGGCGGAGCGGTTTTTCGGGGCGTGTGACCCAGACCCCGACGCGGCCCTCGCGGATCTCGCCTTTGACGTTGAACGTGTCCAAAGTGGCGATCACCCATGCCTCGAGGTCCTGCACAAAGGCACGCACATCATGCCCGCGCTTGCCCACGTTCAGCAGGGTATAAGCCACCCGCTGCCCGGGGCCATGATAAGTGTACTGGCCGCCACGTCGCGTTTCAAAAACGGGAAAGCGATCAGGGTCGGTCAGATCGTCAGGCCTGGCTGACGTGCCTGCGGTATAAAGTGCCGGGTGTTCGACCAGCCAGATGCATTCCTCGGCCTCACCCGCCGCAATCGCGGTCGCGCGCGCTTCCATCCAGGCCTCGGCCTCTCGGTAATCGGTCAGCCCTGGGGTCGTGATCCATTCGACCATTGCGTCAGCTCGCCTCGTCCTCGGCCGCCTTGCGGAGGATCTGGGCATAGTTCTCCGCCCCTTGCGCACCTGTGACCAGGTATTTGCCTCCAAAGACCATGGACGGGACCCCGGAAATACCGTTCGAAGTCCAGAAGGCCTGTTTCTCGCGGACGCTATCCTTGAGTTTGCCCGACTGTAGGACCTCTTCTGCCTCTGACCGGTCCAGACCGACGCCTTCGGCGACATCCAGGAGAACGGTGCGGTCAGAGACATCGCGTTGGTCGGTGAAGTGGGCCTTGAACAGCGCCAGCTTCAGCGGGTGTTGCAACCCTTGGGCCAGGGCAAAATCCAGAAGCTGATGGGCGTCGAAGCTGTTGACGATGCGGCTGTCGGGCGAGAACGCGAAGTCGATGCCCAGATCGCGACCCAAGGCTTGCATATGTGCCCGGTTTTGCGCGGATTGTTCGGGGGAAGAGCCGTATTTCTCGGCCATATGTTCCGCGAGGTTCTGACCTTCGGGTGGCATGTCCGGGTTCAACTCGAACGGGTGCCACCGCACCCGCGCGCCCATGCCTGTTGTGCCCAGAGCCTGTTCCAATTGACGGAATCCCACGATGCACCAAGGGCACATCACGTCTGAAACGATGTCGATATCTATCACGGGTGAGTCTGTGTCGGGCATGATTTGCGCTCCTGTGGCGCTGTTGGTTCGGCCTACATCACCCTCATGAGCCCAAGTTTCAAGCTTTTGGGCCTCTGAACGGGCAGGTATGGAATTTGTGACTCCCCAAATCGCGCGGAATTGATAGCATATGCGCATATTCTGGAGGGTTATTCATGTTTACAAAATCCATTGCTGTTTCCTGTGTTGCACTGTCCATGGCCATTGTTCCCGCGACGCGTGTGACCGCGGATGCCGGAGACTTCGTGGCCGGTGCCATTATTGGCGGCATCGTCGGTCACGCGGCCACCAAGCAGAACCAGCGCCGAAAGGCGACACAGCGCACCTATACCAAGAAGACCTACAAGCCACGCCTGCCATCCACGCAGGAAGGGCGCGAGATACAAGCATCGCTGAATTATTTCGGCTTCAACGCGGGCACGGTCGACGGGCAATTGGGTCGCCGGTCCCGAAATGCGGTGTCGGCCTACCAAGCCTATCTTGGCTATCCCGCAACCGGCCAACTGACCCCGTTTGAGCAGAACCTGCTGATCACGTCCTACAACCGTGCGCAGGCGGGTGGCTATGCCGTCACGCAGCAGATCGCGACGACACCGGATGGCACGCGCGGCCTTCTCAAGACCTACCGCGCCGAGTTGGCGGGCCAACAGCCTGCGGTGCCATTGGCGCCGAACACGACCATTGTCGTTGCTCCGCAGCCGGTCACGCCGACCGTTGGCACGACCACGACAACCACGGTTGTCGCAGCAGCACCCGAAGCAGCGGCACCCGCGGCACCCACCGAAGCGGCCGCACCCGCCTTGCCCAACTTCCTTGGTGGTGGTGCAACCGCATCGCTTGCATCGCATTGCAACACCGTGTCGCTGCTGACCAACACCAATGGTGGTTTCACCACGGCGGCGGCAATGACCGACCCGGATGTCGCGCTGAACGAACAGTTCTGCCTGGCGCGGACCTATGCCATCGCCACGAGCGAGGACATGATTGCCAAGGTGCAGGGCTTTACCCCTGCTCAGGTTGCCTCGCAGTGCGAGCAGTTTGGTCCGGCGATGCAGCCCTATGTGGCGTCCCTCGCGCTCAAGTCGCAGCCTGAAGTGGTTCAGGATGTTGCGGGCTTCATCCTGACAACAGGCATGTCCCCCGCGCAGTTGCAGGGCACCGCCAAGATTTGCATGGGTGTCGGATACCGGACGGACAACATGGATGTCGCGCTGGGCTCGGCCCTGATGCTGTTTGCCATGGGCGACCAGGTTTATGGTGAGATGATGGGCCACCATCTGGCGCAGGGCTTTGGCACCAGCAAACGGATTGATAGCGCCCGTGTCTGGTATGCCGAAGGGCTGAAGGCCGTTGATTCCGGCGCGCCGGCCGTGTTCGCACCCGGTCAGCCCGAGCGTGTCGAGTTGCTGCGTCAGGCATCGCTGCGTCTGGGCACGTCAAACTCCGGTCTGGTGGCACCTGCCCAACCCACGGTGCAGCCTGCTGCGTTGCCGACCTTTGGTCTGGCGAGCGACTGATAGACACCTCGTTCGAGGACAGACACCGGGGCCGATCCACGGCCCCGGTTTTTCTTTGAGTTTTCGGTCTTGGCAAGGGGCGCGTTCATCGCTAAACCCCGCTCACCAAGTCAAGGCGTGCGGCCGTGGCGGAATTGGTAGACGCGCAGCGTTGAGGTCGCTGTGAGGTAACACTCGTGCGAGTTCGAGTCTCGCCGGCCGCACCATTTCCCACATCTTGTTTCGAGACCATAGACGTCACGGCAGATGCCTGCGCGTTGCGAAGGCCGCTGTTCATTCGTGGGCTATTGAGCCTTGAACGTGAGTGGCAGCGTTTTCCGCGCAAATCAGACATATGGCGGGGCATATCTCCAACAAAAGGAGATGCGCCCCGCCTGTTTTCATCAAGCTGCAAGCATCTGGCGCTGGCGGAGCGCCCGGTACAGGCCATCTTCGCGTTCCATCAGTTCGGCGGGGGTGCCGTCCTCCACGATTCTGCCGCGGTCGAAGACGAGGATGCGGTCCATCCTTTCGACCGTCGCAAGCCTGTGGGCGATGACCAGTGTCGTGCGCCCTTCCATCAACCGCTCGGCGGCCTCGGCAACCTTTGCCTCGGCTTCCGAGTCGAGCGAAGACGTTGCCTCGTCCATCACGAGGACAGGCGCATCCGACAGGAAGGCGCGCGCGATGGCCACGCGCTGACGCTCACCCCCCGACAGCTTCACGCCGCGCTCGCCCACTGCGGTCCCGTATCCTTTGGGCAGACGGGCGATAAAGTCACCCGCGCCTGCACGCTCTGCCGCTTCGCGGACCTCATCCAAAGTGGCCCCGGGACGGGCATAGGCGATGTTTTCAGCCAGCGACCGGTGAAACAGCACGGGCTCCTGTGGAACAAGCGCGATGTGGCGGCGCAGTTCGGACAGCGAAACCTGCGCAATGTCCGTGCCGCCCAACGTGATCGACCCATCGGTCAATTCGTGAATCCGCTGGATCAATTTGACAAAGGTCGTCTTGCCCGAGCCCGAACGCCCAACCAGCCCCACCTTTTGACCAGCGGGTATGTGCACATTGAGGTTGCTAAAGAGCGGCGATTGCGCCCCGGCATAGCCGTAATCCACGTGATTGAAGGCAAGCGTTGCCGCGCGTGCGGGCAATACTGTGGCGGGCAGGCGGGCCACGTCACGCTCGGCGACGGCGGACATCAGATCGACCAGTTCCTCGGCATCGTTCACCGACTTCTGGAGCTGACGCACGTGATTGCCGATCTGCCGCAGGTAGCCATCGAGCATGCCAAGGGCCGACACGACATAGGCAATCTCTCCGGCACCGGCGAGGCCCCTGACGAATGCAAGCAATGCGCCACCAAGTACCGCGGCACGCAAGGTCCAAAGCGACAGGTCCTGCGTCAACCCGGACCAGGTGCCACGCCGCCATGTCCGGCGTGTCCTGTGCGCCCATTTCGACAGGACACGGCCCAGCCGGTCGTCTTCGCGCACTTCACCCGCATGGGCACGGACAACGGCGTTCGATGTGATCGCATCGGCCAGGGCACCCGAAACCCGGCTGTCCTGCGCGTTTGACAGCCGCGCCGCCGGAGCGACCCAGAACAGCGTGAGCAGCAGGGACAGCGTGAGGAACAGTGCCGCCCCCAGGGCCGCGACAAGGCCGACTTGCCATTGGAAGGCCGTCAATGTGCCGATCGTGCCCAGCAGGACCAGCGTGGAAGGCAGCAGCGCCAGCAGCAATACGTCGGCAATGTCATCCAGAGCCCAGGTGCCGCGCGTGATCTGGCGCACGGTCGAACCGGCAAAGGCGTTGGCGTGCCAGTCTGCAGGCAGTCGCTGGACATGCGCGAAGGCTTCGGCCTCGGCCACACGCATTGTTGGAATGGTCAGCGCAATGATTGAGAAATAGCTGAGAATTTTGGCAGCAATCGACACCACGCCCAGGCCAAGAAGCAATCCGAACGCACCCCAGGGGGAGGCTGTTTCAGAGACGGCGGCAACAAGGCGCCCGGTGACGACCGGGATTGCCACGTCGGCTGCGGTTGAGGTCAGGACAAGCAAGAGAATGGCCGCAAGAAGGCCACGCCTGCGCAACCAAAGACGCAGGGCAAAGGTGAGCACGCGCGCAAAGGCGCCACTGGCAGTAATGCGGGACATGGAACGTTCGCGGACAGTAAAGCCGCGCCTATTATTCAAATGGAAGGGTGTCCGAAGGGTGGACGTTTGCAACTGACGTGAAAGGCTGCGTTAGCCTTGTGCTGTCAGGACGGGGAAGCTCCGACACGGAAGCGTCCCGGGAGGAAATACATGCTGATAATCATAGTTGCCCTCCTTGCTATACGACACCTTGAGGTTGAAGTAGTAGTATCGGAATGTCCGAGTCAAGCGCCGCATCCAGCGGTAGGCAATTCTGCGCCGAGAGCTGTGTCCGTAGACCTTTTGCGGATCCAAAAGACGTTCGGATGTGAACGGCTTAATGTGGTGGGTGAGGCCGGCGTCTTGCTGCGCTAGTCGAAATACTGCTCTCGATCCATCAGGTAGTGCCAGAGCTCGATCTTGTCATAAAACCGGTCGTACAACTCTGGCAGCAACGCCTTGGCGGCGTGACGGGCGGGGCTGGTAATCCCTTTTTCCATGGCTGCCCGGTCCGCATAGGTGATTGCAAGGATCAGGGGGATGTTTGGCCCGTCGGCGTCCTGATCCATCCCGTAGAGCACGCGCACCTCCTCGGCACAGGCAAATTTGCGCCAGAGCGGGGTGAGGTGTTCTGTGACCCACGCCCGCATTTCGGCCTCTTTGCCGTCTTTGACCTTGCCGCCGAAAATCGCATAGCGCGTGATCATCTTAGCCACCTCTGTGTTTGAAGCTGTCGCGCCGGAAGGAGTAGAGCGCGTTGGGGTCAACAGCCACGTCCACGACGGCGGGCTTGCCGCAGGCCAATGCCGCTTCGATCGCCGGGGCGACATCGGCGAGTGTGTCGGCGCGGTATCCTTTGGCCCCGTAAAGTGCCGCCAGTTCATCAAAGCGCGGACTGGAGACATCAGCCCCGATGTAGCGCCCGTTGAAGAAATCGCGTTGGTAGGCTTTTTCAGCCCCCCAGCATTGGTTGTTCATCACGACCGTGACCGTGTTGATGTTGTGGTCGACCGCAGTGGACAGTTCGCTGACTGTCATACCGAACCCGCCGTCGCCCATGAGGCTGACGACCGGCCGGTCAGGTTGCGCGCATTTCACCCCCATACCGCAGGCCATGGAAAAGCCGACCAGACCGAAATCGAGCGGTGTGAACAGGCTGCCGGGGGTCCAGTAGTTCAGCGCATCGGTGGCTTGCAGGCACAATGTGCCTGCGTCCATCGTGATGGCCGCGTCGCGGGGCAGGACTCCGCGCAAGGCCTTGAACAGGCCGGACGGCTGGGTCGGGTTGGTTTCGATGGCGTCCGTGTCGCGCTGGGCCAGAAAGGCTGCGCGCTCTGACTGGAATGCCTTCGTCCAGGCGTCGGCCTTGGCGCGGTTTTGCAATCCTTTGAGCGCATCTGTGAGTTGCCGGGCGGCGGTGGGCGCATCGGCCCAGATGCCAAGATCGACAGGAAAGAAGCGCCCGATGGCGGTTGGCTCAAGTTCGATCTGGATGATCGCCGCATCGCGGTTGATATTGTCGTAAGTGTAGAACGTCGCATTGAACCCCAGCCGTGTGCCCAGCGCAAGGATCACATCCGCTTCCTTGACCAGACGCGAGGCGACGGCATTGCCGCGTGGACCCATCTGCCCGGCGTTCAGGGGATGTCCGAAGGGGATCGCATCACCATGCCCGGGCGAAGTCACGATGGGGCAGTTCAACGTTTCAGCCAGTTCAATCGACTCCTCGTGCCCGCGCGTGTTTTTGATGCCGCCACCGGCGATGATGACCGGTTGTGTCGCCCCGGCGAGCATCTTGGCCGCATGCGCAATGCTCTCTGGGTGGCCTGCGGGGACAGACATGTTTCTGTATCCCTTGGGCTCTTGAAACGGTGGGACCTCTGCCTGCGCTGACAACACATCGCGGGGCAGGTTGAGCTGCACCGGACCCTGTCGCGGTGACAGGGCCGTCCGAAAGGCTTCGCGGAACAGTTCCGGCACGCGATCGGCAGAGGGGACCGTCCATGTTTTCTTGGTCACCGGCGTGAAAAGCGATTGCTGATCCACCTCCTGAAACGCATCGCGGTAGATGTGACCCTGCGCCAGCATTCCCGCGATGGACACTACGGGCGAGAAGGCCGCCTTGGCCTGGCTGAGCCCGGTCACCAGATTTGTTGCGCCCGGGCCGTTTTGACCGGCCAACACCACACCGGCCTTGCCTGAAGCACGGGCAAATCCGTCTGCCATATGCGTCCCGGTTCGTTCGTCGTGCACACCAATGAAGGCGATGTCCTTCGCGTCGTAAAGTGCGTCGAACATCTCCATCGTGGCCGATCCGATCAGGCCAAAGACATGGCTGGTTTCTTCGGCTTTCAGGGCTTCGATTGCAGCCTGTCCGCCGCTCATTTGGGTGGTCATGTGGCTTGGGTTCCCAGGAATTGCAGAAGGGGTTTTGTGAAGGCGTCGGGGTCTTCCATCAGGCCCAGATGTTGCAGGTGCGGGATGATGATCGTCTGAGCGCCCAGAATTTCGGCGGCAATGTCATAGGCCATGGCAGGCGTTGAACCGCTGTCATTTTCGGATGTCATCACAAGGGTAGGTACGGCAATCTCATTTGGGCGTCCGGTGAGCTCTCGGACCCCATGGGCCAGAACCCAGGCGGTTTGTGCATAACTTTCTGCATCGACGATCTCGCGCCATGCGCGAACCTGCGCTGGGCCATCGCCTGTGGCAAGGTAAGCAGGGGTGAACCATCGCTTGAGCGCGGCGTCGAAGGTGGAAAAGGCGCCCTGATCGCGGACTGCACGCGCGCGTTCTTCGACCTCGGCCTGTGCCTTGGTCCCACGGTCGTGGGGTGAGTTGAGTATGGCGAGCGACAGGCACTTGTCCGGATGATCGAGCGCGAAGCGGCGATTGATCATGCCGCCAATGGAGAAGCCGACGATGTGCGCCTGATCGATGCCAAGGCTGTCCATCAACGTGGCGATCTGGTCGGCGAACAAGGTCAATGTGGCGGGCGCAGGTGCCGGGGCGCTGTCGCCGTGGCCGTACAGGTCATAGCGGAGCACGCGCCAGCCCTTGAACGCGGCCAGATGTGGGTCCCACAACCCACGTGACAGGCCCAGCCCATGGATCAGCACCGCGCAGGGCGCATCCGCTGGGCCTGTCAGGTCATACGCCGTGCCGTCTGGCGCAACCTCAGACACCGGCCGGGTTATCCACGTCGTGTCCCATTTCCTTGAGATCCTCATAACGGTTGCCGATCCGGTGGTTCGGGTGCCCGCCGATCGATGCGCCCAATGCCACGATGATCTCATCTTCGGCCGGGGCGTCTTGGACCGACAGGTGGATGGTCTGGTAATGTGATCGCATGCCGCCATCGTCCTTGTTCATCAGCGGTATCATCAGTGATGTTCCGGCAGCGCCACGTGTGTTTGCAAAGACCAGGTAGGACTGCGCGTTCACGGCTTCGCGGTACTTGTTGCCAAACCAAAGCGTGTGCGTCAGTGCCTGGGCGTGCTCAATCTCACCGCCCATTCCGACAACAGACGCCTTGCCGTAGCCTTCGAGTTTGTCGCCGGTCACATCCAGGATCATCTTGGTCAGCAGCGCACCAATTTCCGGCCCGATCTCGCGGATCTCGGGGCGCAGGTTTTCGACATGACCGCGCCCGAACCATGGGTTTTTGATGATGGCCATTGCTGCGACAAGGCGTGTGGGCGTTTCGACCTTCTTCCAACCCTCGATATGGGTGTCCTGAATGTTGAGGATCGTTCTGCGAATTTCGGCAGGCATTAGGCAAACTCCGGCATGACTTTGGTGATGAACAGGTCCATGGAGCGTTTCTGTACCTCCATATCGAGCCCCATCGAGGCGTAGTAGATAAAGGCGTCAACGCCCAAGGCTTCGTAGGCTTTCAGTTTGGCGATGACCTGTTCGGGGGATCCGAATACAAGGTTCTCTTCCAGCATGTCCGGGTCCACCCTGACATTGCCTTCCAATTCATCCAACGGCACGATTTCGGGGAAGCCATTGATGACGTCCCCCTTTTTCATCATCAGATTGCCAAACCGGCCGAGGGCGCTGCGCACGGCGGTCAAAACGGAGGCCCTGTCGGCCTCTGTCTCATAAACCGCTGTGTGGCGCATCAGGGCGAAAGTGCGGTTCCAGCCACCCGCCTTGGCCACGGCTTCATCCAGTTGCTGTTTGTACTTCTCCGCTTCGGACATGGGCATCGTCAAAGGCCAGCACATCACGTTGCAATCATTGGCAACGGCATAGTCAAAGGTGATGGGCGACCGCGCGGCGACCCACATCGGAACTTCGTCCTGCAACGGTTTGGGGCAGGCGGTGGATTTCGGGAACTGCCATTTTTCGCCGTTGTGTTCGACATCGCCTTTCCACAGCTTGCGCACCAGTGGCATCATTTCCTGCATGAAATGATGGCTGTCCTTTTGATCAAGGCCCGGGTGCATCCGGTCAAACTCACGCTGGTAGGCACCTGATCCCAGTCCCAGTTCCAAGCGTCCGTCGGACAACAGATCGACCATCGCCGCCTCTCCGGCCAGGTTGATCGGGTGCCAATAGGATGCGTTGGCGACCCCACAGCCGATACGGATGTTTTGGGTGTGGTTCGCCCACCATGTCATCAGTTGGAACGGGTTCGGCGCGATGGTCATTTCAAGCGCGTGATGTTCGGCCGCCCACACCACCTCGAACCCGGCGTGATCGGCTGTCTTTACCATCTCAAGCGTATGGTCGCGTACATCCGTCATCGCGGTGGTATCGTTCATGCGCTCCAGGTTGATGGCGAGTTGAAATTTCATGATTTCACCTTGGCTTGAAAGGATTTGCGATGGGTGCGTCCGAGAGGTTCATCCAAACCGTCTTGGGGCGGGTGTAGTCATAGACGGCTTGTAAGCCCGCCTCGCGCCCATAGCCGCTGGACTTCAGGCCACCGAAAGCTGCAATCGGACTGATGGCGCGGTAGGTGTTGACCCAGATGATGCCCGCCTTGACGCGCTTGGACATGCGCAGGGATCGCGCGGCGTCACGGGTGAAAATGCCCGCGGCAAGGCCGTGTTTGGTGTCGTTGGCAAGCGCGACAACTTCTTCCTCGGTTCGGAAGCGTTGCACGGCGAGGACGGGGCCAAAGAGCTCCGTGTCCACGATCGTCATGCCCTGACGCGGGCACTCGATAATGGTCGGCTGGTAATACAGCCCGTCCAGGTCGGCCCGCTGGCCACCGGCCAGCACTGTGCCGCCTTCTTCTGTTGCGAGGGCGACTTGCGCTTCGATGTGTTGCAATTGTCCCGGGGTGCAGAGGGGGCCCATTTCGGTCTCGTCTGCTTGCGGGTCACCAATGCGAATATTCTTGGCAATCGCGACCATCCTTTCCAGAAAGGCGTCTGCGATGTCTTCGTGCAGATAGAGCCGCGAGCCTGCGACGCAGCTTTGCCCGGTGGCGGCGAAAATCCCGGCAACAGAACCATTGACCGCGCTTTCGAGATCCGCGTCGTCAAAGACGATGAACGGGGACTTCCCGCCAAGTTCAAGCGAGACCTCGGCGAAGTTTTCAGCCGAGTTGCGCACGATGTGGCGGGCTGCGTCTGGGCCACCGGTGAAGGCGATCTTGGCAACCAGGGGATGCGTGGTGAGTGCAGTTCCACAAACCGGGCCGCCGGTGACGATGTTGACGACGCCGTCGGGGATACCGGCCTGTGCCACCAGCTTGCCGAATTCCAGCAGGGGGGCTGATGCGTGTTCGGATGCCTTGAGTACGATGGTGTTGCCTGCGGCGAGGGCCGGGCCGATCTTGACCGCGCTCAGGAACATCTGGCTGTTCCACGGGACAACGGCGGCCACTACGCCAATCGGTTCACGGTCGGTGAAGACAAACATGTCCGGTTTGTCGATGGGCAGGGTTTCCCCTTGTATCTTGTCCGCAGCCCCTGCGTAGAAATGCAGGTATTCGGCGATATATGTCGCCTGCCACGCGGTTTCCTTGAACATCTTGCCTGTGTCTGTGGTTTCGATCCGGCCAATGGCTTCTGAATTCGCAGCCAGTAGATCAGCGAGCTTTGTCAGACACTTACCGCGCGCTGTAGGCGTCATCTGCCCCCATGGACCTGACATGGCATCCGCTGCTGCCTGTACCGCGCGATCCACGTCCTGCGGGGTGGCCTCTGGCACCGTGGCCCAGACATGGCCCGTTGCCGGGCAGAGGCTGTCAAACCGGGCGCCATCCGATGCATCGACCCAGGCACCATTGATCAGCATCTGATACCGTTCTGCAGTCATCGGCATATCCTCCCTTGCGGCAGGCTAGCGCGAAGCTTAAAAGCAGGATATTGAATAATATTGCATGTTAAATTCGAGATAGTCGAACTTATCCATGAACCTTCAAGCGCTCCGTACATTCCTTGCAATTGTCGAAACAGGCAGCCTTGTGCGGGCCTCGGAGAGGCTGAACGTCACGCAGTCCACCGTGACCGCCCGTTTGAAAACGCTGGAGGATGACCTTGGGCAGACCCTGCTTATCCGCAACAAGTCTGGCGCGACGCTGACGGCGGCAGGGCTCAGTCTGCATCGCTATGCCGACACCATCGTGAAGCTTTGGCAGCAGGCGCGGCAAGAGACGGCGCTGCCCGACGGGATGTCGGGTGTGTGCAACCTCGCCTGCGAATTCGATCTGTGGCTTGGGTTGGGGGATCGCCGCGCCCAGACCTTGATGGATCAGTTTCCGGATCTGGGCATTTCAGTCTGGCTGGGCAGCCAGTCGGATGTGATGAAATGGCTGGATGAGGGGAAGTCTGACCTTGCGTTTACCTACAGGTCGGCGTGCCCGTCGGCGCATGAGCAGATGACCCTGAAGCCTGACGAATTGGTGTTGGTGTCAACTGATCCGAATGGTCCTGTCCGGTTTGATCCCAAATACGTCCTTGTTGATGCCGGGGAGGCCTTTGGCCGGGAGCATGCAATCCACTATGCTGATGCGGACACTGCACGCATCAGCTTTGGCAACGCGTCGATTGCGCAAGAGCACATTTTGCGAAATGGTGGCAGTGCATATTTGCCGTGGAGATCGGTTGAGGGGCTGGTGGAGGAGGGGCGTCTGTTCCGATTGCCGGACGCTCCGGCGTTCAGCCGTGCCGTGTTTCTGACCTACAACAGACGATTGAAGGACAGTACAACATGGTTTGATCTGGCATTGGGAGCGTTGCTGGGCCTCTCATCTTAACCATCTGCACTGCCGTATCACTTGTCTTGAGTGGCTGAGGGACCCCGAGAAAAACCTTGCCGGTGAAAAAGTGGCTGTCTACCATGAAGGGGCTTTTGGGAAAGCATCCAGGTCCGCGGAAAGCTGTCATCGGCACCCCAGTACAGAGACCGACACATTCATCTCGGTATGTCTCATGCTCGTGCCCAGCGGACCGTCGAGCCAAAAGTGAGAACTCCGATGACAAAATCCCTTGAACAATTGCGCCGTGACGCCAAGGCGCTTCGCACAGCCCACGAGGCCGGTGAGATACGCGCCGGTCAGCGCATTGCAAACTATCCTCCGCGCCCCGAAGGTGTTGCCCTCAAACACGCGGACTACCTGCATGTGATCGCCCGCGAAAATGGCTTTCTGTCATGGCCCGCACTCAAATTTGCCGCCGATATGGTTGGGATGGAGACAGCGGCCAAGCGGCAGCGTCTGAAGGCGGCGCTTTATAATGGTCAGTTCAGCGTGGCGGACCAGTTGCTTGCGGATACGCCAACACTTGCGGAAGGCGACTTTAGCCTTTGCCTGGGCCTGTATCGCAAGGCGGATGTGTTGGCGTTTTTGCAGGAAAGCCCGGACCTGGCGGCGCAGTTGATTGGCAACATCGCGCCCCCTTTGACCGTTTTGGCACGGTCGAAGTGGATTCATCATGCGCCCGAATTGGCGGATGACATGCTGGACATCGCGCGCGCACTTCTTGCCAATGGCGCGGACATTGATCTTGGGTCGCCGATGTATGACGGCAATCCCCATAAGCTGTCGCCGCTCTATTTTGCGATTGGGCATGCAAATAACATGCCGCTTGGCCGCTGGTTGCTTGAAAATGGTGCCAACCCCAACGATGACGAGAGCCTGTATCATGCGACCGAGCTGGGCCATCACGAAGGTTTGCGGATGCTGCTTGAGCATGGGGCCGATCCGAAGGGGACCAATGCGCTGCTGCGCGCGATGGATTTTCACGACACGACGGCTGTGCAGATGCTGCTCGACCATGGTGCAAAGGTGGATGAGTTCAACGGCGCACATGTTGGCGGCGAAGCGCCCTGGGTCGTGCCAGCCCTGCACCAGGCCGCGCGACGGATGGCCGACCCGGACATGATCGACCTGATCGTGAGGAATGGTGCCGATCTGAACCGCCGCTTTGAGGGCGCGACACCGTATGCCTATGCCCGTGTGTTCGGGAATGAGCGATTGGCCCACTTGCTTGCCGACCGCGGTGCCGATACGAGGTTGAGCGCGATTGAGCGAGGTCTGGCGGCAGCTGCGGATGCAGCGCCAAATGCCGGCGTTTTGGACCCGGATGAGATTCCGGACGCCTACCGCAACATCATTCGCATGATCATCCATATCCCGGGCAAGCTGGATCATGTCAAAAGGCTGGTTTCGGTTGGTGTTGCCTATGACCTTCCTGACACGGAGGGTTTGACCCCGGTTCATGTCGCGGGATGGGAGGGATTGCCGGACGTGTTGGAGTACCTGCTGTCCTTGAAGCCGGACCTGACCCACGTGAACGGTTATGGCGGCACACTTCTGTCCACGATCCTGCATGGATCGGAAAACTGCCCGCAGCGGGAAGAACGTGATTACGTGACCTGCCTGCGCCTTGCGTTGAACGAGGGCGTGGCGTTGCCCCGCCGCGCCATCGAGTTGGCGGGGCCGAATGAGATCGTGGAGTTCCTGCTGGACTGGTCAGAGCAGCACCCTGAACAGGTGGTTGACGGTGGTGTCGGATAGTCCGCTTTGAAGGCTGTGCCGGGTCAGGTCAGGCCGCGTGTTCTGGGCGGCCTGACCACAGGTTCAGCGCTTCAGGCGCATTTTGGCGTTTTCAAATGGCATGCCCTCGTCATCCGTTGCGCGCCTTGAAAGCTCTTTGAACCCAAGGGCTTCGTAGAAGGTCAGCGCTTGAACGTTTTGAGTATACACCTCTAGCGACAGTTCCCCTTTCAGGTCCAAGGCATGCGCAATCAATTGGCGACCGACCCCTTGCCCCTGATGATGTGGGGCGACAAACAGCCCGCCGATGAACGTGTCGAGCAAGCTGATGAAGCCAACCGGCAGTTCGTCTTGCACGGCCACCCAGGTTTCCGCATTGGGCAGGTATTGCGTTTCGATCAAGGTGCGCTGTGCGTGCAGATGCTCGCGGCCGACAAAGTCATGCGCGAGACTGGATGCGTCAAACCAGATGGTCGACAGCGTGTTGAGGTCCGTTGCCGCTTGGTAGGCACGGATGCGTGTGTCCATGTTTTTCATGATGGTTCCAGAGATATTTATGCATAGAAAGACAGCGCCAGATTGACGCTGCGGTTTACCGCGTCATGCGGTTCAACTGAGGCTTCTGTGCATAAATCTCCTTCTGCAGTGCGTTCTTGGGTATCGGGTCGTACCGACGACCACAAGAGCGGGCATGGGCACAGATATGTGCGTGATTGTCTTCGGCGTGCAAACCTTCAATTTGATCGAGCGGGTCTTAAGTATTTCGCTATGGCGGCCAGCTCCAGGATACTCCTTTTCACTTACGGAACGCGCGGAGACGTTGAGCCCTTTCTCGCTCTTGCACATGGCCTGATGGCGCGCGGGTATACCGTGACCCTGTGCACAGCACGGCGCTTTGAAGACTGGATCAAGGAATTTAGCATTCCGTTTGCGCCTATTTCGGATGTGTCCCTTGACCAGATGGACACGAAAGACGGCAAGACGTTGCTGGAGGGAAGCTCTGGCAGGTTGGCGCGTATCGTGGCTGGGATGCGGTTGGCGCGCAAATCGGGTTCGATCAATGCGCTGCTATGCCGTGACGCGTGGGAGGCGGCAAAGGCCGCCAAACCGGACCTTGTTGTCTACCATCCCAAAGTCATGGCCGCGCCACACATCGCCGAAGCCCTTGGCGTTCCTGCGATCATGGGGTTGTTGCAGCCCATGATCGTTCCAACCAAGGCTTTCCCACCGACCGGCCTGCCCAAGCTGCCGATACCGGGCTACACCAGGATTGCCTATTGGTTGATCACTGTTTCCTATGGTGCGTTCAGACGATCCATCAACCGTTTTCGAGTTGATCAGCTTGGCTTGAGACCGGTGCGAGGCGGCTGCGAGGTGCTGACGCCGCCCGGCGCAAGGATCGTCCGTATCCTTCATGCAATCAGCCCAACGGTTTTGCCGCGACCGGCAGATTGGCCGCCAGAAGCCAGTGTGACCGGCTATTGGTTCCTTCCGCTAAGGCTTGACTATGAGCCACCGGACCGTCTTGCGCGGTTTCTTGATGCCGGTCCGGCGCCCATATACATCGGCTTTGGCAGCATGATGTCAGAAGATCCTGCTTTGCTGTTGCGTATCATCAGCGGGGCTTTGGACGACACTGGTCTGCGCTGTGTAGTCGCGTCAGGCTGGGCAGGTTTGGAAGCGGCGGAGTCTGACGCGCTTATCACCATCCCGCCGGTGCCGCATGAATGGTTGTTCCCAAGGATGGCGGCGGTGGTCCATCACGGAGGGGCAGGGACCACGGCGCAAGGGTTTCGTGCGGGCGTGCCTTGCGTGATTTGCCCATTCTTCGGGGATCAGCCCGGTTGGGCGGAAAAAAGCGTCGCGCTGGGCGTTGGCGCGCCGCCTGTTCCCCGTCGAAACCTGACCTCTGATGCGCTCGCGTCTTCGTTGCGTTTGGCCGTCGGTGATCCCACCTTGCGGGAGAATGCCCGTGCTCTGGGTCAAACGCTCAGGGGGGAGGATGGTGTTTCCGTTGCGGTTGCCGCGATTGAAGACGTTTTGCAACCCAGCGCAGCGGAGTCTGACTGAAACAGGTGAATTGGACAATCGGCATCGCCTGTCCGGTATGACTTGGATCGCCGCCATACCGCTGCGGGCCGCATCAGGAGTGTTGAGAAACGCGTGCGGGTTCCATACCTTCGGCCCGGTATGATGCATCCGGAAACAACAGACAGACCGCCCAAGGACGTCGCCCTGTGGTGGCGGGCCATAACCCATGTGGCGCGGTTGAACGATGAAAAGCATCTGGGCCTGATCGCGGCGGGCGTTGCGTTCTATGCCATCCTTGCGGTGTTTCCGGGCATTGCGGCGACCATTGCCTTGTGGGGGATGATCGGCGATCCGGCCCTTGCGCTGGAGCAGATTGAAGAATTTCGGGCGCTGATTCCGTCGGATGTTTATGTCCTGCTCACGGCCCAATTGACCAAACTGGCAACGACGGATGGTCTGACCCTTGGGTGGGCGTCCCTGTTGTCCTTTGGGTTTGCCCTGTGGTCGGCGCGTGCGGGGGTTGCCGCGCTCATGCAGGGATTGAACGCTATTTACGATGCGCCGAACCGGTCGGGGCTGTCGCAGTATCTGCGGGCTTTTCTGCTGACGCTTAGCCTGATCGGCGTTGTCCTTATCGCGATGGCATGCATCGTGGTGGTGCCGGTTGTCCTTGCGTTTCTGCCCTTGGGACCTTGGGCCAACCTTGGGGTTGAGCTGTTGCGCTGGGGCGTGGGTATCGGGGTTCTTCTGGTGGGGTTTGCCGTGATCTATCGGCTGGGTCCGAACTTGGAGGGGAGGCGCCCGCGCCTGATTTCACCCGGCGTTGTCTTTGCCGTCATCTGTTGGATTGCCGCGTCGAGCGGATTTTCCATCTATTTGCAGAACTTTGGCCGGTACAATGAAATCTATGGTTCGATCGGGGCGGTGATCGTGATGCTGATGTGGTTGTTCATCAGCGCCTATCTGGTGCTGCTCGGGGGGGCTTTGAATGCCGAACTGGCCCGGGCACGTCGCGCCAAGTTGGCTATCCCAGAGCCACCAGCCACATCCACGCCGTCAGGATCGTGAGCGCGGTTGCCACCAGAACGGAGGTGGCGGCCACACGCTTGGCCCGTCCGTACATGTTTGCGAAGATATAGCCGTTGACCCCCGGGGCCATCGCGGCTGTCAGGACGGCAGCCTTGTAGGCGTCTGTCGGCACGGCGAGGGCGTTGCCCAGCGTGAAGGTGATGGCGGGATGGATGAGCAGCGAGATTGCGCAGACCATCGCGATCACCCGCGCGTCGCCCTCGGGCTTGTATTGGATCAGCACACCGCCAAGGGCAAAGAGCGCGGTGGGCAGGGCCGCCCGGATCACGAGGTCGAGCCCGTCGCTGAGCACGCCGGGCAGGGTGATCCCGCTGAGGTTCACGACGAAGCCTGCGATGATCGCCAGCACCAGCACATTGCGGAACATGGCACGGACCACGCCGCGTGCCATGACAAGTGGGCTTTGACCGCGGTTGCGCGCAATCTCCATCGCGGTGATGCCCAGCCCGTAGCAAAAGGGTGAGTGGAAGGCGATGATCGCGTAGGCTCCGGCGAGGGCATCCGCACCATAGGCCCGTTCGTTGATGGCCAGCCCCAAGAGGACCGAGTTGGAGAAAAGGCAGCAGAAGCCAATGGCGATGCTGTCTTCGATATCCCGTTTGAAGATAAAGTACGCCCCGGCCGTGCCAAGTGCAAAGCCTGTCGCTGCACCGGCGTAGAAACTGCCAAGCAGGCGGATGTCGAGGCTGGTGGACAGGTCGAGAGTGGCGATGGCCGAAAAGAGCAGGCAGGGGATGGCGAAGTTCTGGCTGAACTTCATCAAAGCGTCGATGCCCTGTGCGGTGAAAAAACCGCGCCAGACTGCAACGTAACCGAACCCGATCACGAGGAAGACGGGCAGGATGACGTCGAGGAGCGCTTGCATGATTAGGCCTTTGCGGCGGTGTCAGAGGGCGGGAGCCTCCGGCGGGGATTTTTTTGAAACAGGGAAGGTCAGGACACGTGGCGCGTCACCGTCAACCCGTCATAAGCGGGTTCGATGTGGTCTGCGGTTTCGGCCAGCACTGTGTCGTAATCGAGGTCGATATGCATGTTGGTGAGAATGGCGTGGCGTGGTTTGACCTGCTCGATCCACTGGAGTGTGTTTTCGAGGTGGCTATGCGTCGGGTGCGGGTCTCGGCGCAGCGCGTCGACGATCCATGTGTCGAGGTTTTCCAGATGCTCCCATGCAGCATCGGGGATCGTTGCCACGTCCGGGAGGTAGGCGATGTCGCCGATCCGGAAACCAAGCGCGTCGATGCTGCCGTGGTTCACCTTGAACGGGGTGAAGGTGATGGGCCCGCCGGGGCCTTCAATCACTGTGTCGCCGTTGATTGTGTTAAGCTCGAGGATCGGGGGGTACGGTGAGCCCTTGGGTTGTACGAAGGCGTAGCCGAAGCGGCTGATCAGGTCATGTTGCGTGTCGCCATCCGCCCAGACCTGCAACCGCTCGCGCATGTTGAAGACGATCATGCGCAGGTCGTCTATCCCGTGGACATGGTCCGCATGGGCGTGGGTGTAGATCACGCCATCGAGCCTGCCGGTGTTGGTGTTCAGCAGTTGGTTGCGCAGGTCGGGGGATGTGTCGACGAGGACGGTTGTGGTGCCTGCATCGCTTTTTCGTTCGACCAGCAGCGAGCAGCGCTGCCTTCTGTTCTTGGGGTTTTCGGGGTCGCAGGCTCCCCAGTGGCCGCCCAGCCGGGGCACGCCGCCGGAGGAGCCGCAGCCCAGGATCGTGAAGGTTATAGTGTCGCTCATGCGGGCACTGTGTAGGCCGCCGCCTTGGAGAACAAGCGGTCGAAGTTCTTTTGTGTTTGCGCGGCGAAGTCGGCGTAGTCGAGGCCCATGGTTTCAGCCCCTTTGCGCGCGGTATGCGCGGTGTAGGCCGGTTCGTTGCGCTTGCCGCGGTGGGGTGGCGGCGCGAGGTATGGGGCGTCTGTTTCCACCAGGATGCGGTCCATCGGCGCTTCGGCAAAGATGTCCCGCAGCTCTTGCGATTTGGGGAAGGCCGTGATGCCGGACATGCTGAGATAAAAGCCCAGATCGAGTGCTGCGTGGGCCAGTGTCTTCGATGATGAAAAGCAGTGCATGACGCAGGTATAGGCGCCTTGCCTGTATTCCTCGGTCAGGATTTGGGCCATGTCGTCATCCGCTGCGCGGGCGTGGATGATCAGGGGTAGGCCGGTTTGCCGTGCGGCATCGATATGGATGCGCAGGGACGTTTTCTGAATGTCCGCGCTGTCGGATGTGTAGTGGTAATCGAGGCCAGACTCACCGATGCCGACGAATTTGGGGTGGTCTGTCAGCGCGATCAGCTGATCTGTGGTGGCCAGCGGCTCGTCCGCTGCGCTCATCGGGTGGGTGCCTGCCGCATAAAAAACCGGCGCATGTGCTTCGGCAATGGCGCGCACCTGCGGTTCAAGCCGCAGCTTGGTGCAGATCGTGACCATGCGGGTGACGCCCGCGTCGGCGGCGTTCTGGATGATCTGGGGCAGCTGTCCGTCGAAATCAGGGAAGTCGAGGTGGCAGTGGCTGTCGGTGATTTCTGGCGTCATCGGGCAGGGGCCGTGTCGGTAAGCTTGAACAGCGTATCTAGGACGAGGGCGGCAGGGTCAAGGTTGACCGCCCGACCATGGCGTGCGCGGGCGAGAGCCTGTTGCGCGGTGTCGGCCCAGGCGCGGGCTTGGGCCGCGTTCGGGGCCAGCCGGGTGAGGATCGCCGCCTCGTCCGGGGCGGCCTCGACCTGCGGGGGCTGGCCGAGGGCGCCGGTGCGGGCGAGGCGGCCAAGGGCCACGTCGATCAGTGTGTAGAGCAGGTCGAGCTTTTCTTCGGCCCCACGGCCTGCCGCGGCTTCGGCAAGGGCCAGCGCGCGGGCGCGGTCGAGATTTGGAAGGGTGCCCAGCAGGTGGATGACTTCGCGGTAGAGCTTGAGCCCGTCGAGCAGGGACAGGCGCAGCGCGTCGCCCACCGATCCGGCGCTGAGTTCGGCAAGTGCGGCGGCATCAGCGCCCGGGTCAATGCCCGCTTGCGCCATCGCCTGTTCCATCTGGGTGGAGCTGAGCGTGCCGAGCCTGAGTGTACGGCAGCGCGACCGGATTGTCGGCAAAAGGCGGCTGGGTTGGTGGCAGATCAGCAGGAGCGTGGTGCGGGCTGGCGGCTCTTCCAGCATCTTCAGGAGCGCGTTGGCCGCGTTCACGTTCATGTCGTCAGCGGCGTCGATGATGACCACCCGGCGGCCCCCATCGGTCGAGGACAGTTGGAAGAACGAGCCAAGTGCGCGTATATCGTCGATGGTGATCTGGTCGCGCAGCCGCTTGGTCTTTTCGTTTTCGGTCCGGTGTACGGATTTGAGGCCCGGGTCTGCGCCTGCCGCGATGCGGTGTGCGACGGGGTGATCTGGCGAGACATCGAGCGTCGCGGGTACGGGGGCGCCAAACATATCGTCGGGGTCCGGGTCGGGTGTGGCGAGCAGAAAGCGGGCGATGCGCCATGCCAGTGTGGCCTTGCCCACGCCGCGCGGGCCGGTGAGCAGCCACGCATGGTGCAGGCGGCCGGTGTTGAACGCGTCCAGGAATGTCTGTTGTGCCGCGTCCTGACCAATCAGCGTCTGCGTCTCGCGCGGGTGCGGTGCGCCGGGAACGCGGGTTGGGTCTTGGGTCTCGTCAGCCATGGGATTGCTCTAGCATCGGAGCGGGGAGGGGGGCCAGCCCCCCGGCGCATCCGCGCCGTCCCCCGTCGTATTTTCAGTCAGAAGAAGCCAGATGGGCCATGGTCGTGGCGTGCACGTCGGTGGCCACGTTGTTGATGGCGCGCGCGCCATCAATGGTGCGGAAGCGATCCGAAAACTCAGTGGCAAGGGCGAGAAAGCCTGCGCGCATTTTCTTTTGCAGGTCGGCGCCGAAATCCTCGAACCGTTCCTCTACTCCCTGACGCCCCTTTGCGCGGGCCAGCCCCTGTGCGGGGTCCATGTCGATCAGGATGGTCAGGTCGGGTTCGCGCGCAATCATCAGGTCGTGCAGCACATCGACCTTTGAGCGCAGGTCGCCCCGGCTGAGGCCCTGATACATGCGTGTGCTGTCGGCAAAGCGGTCGCAGATGACGATTTGACCGGCGTCGATCGCAGGTTGGATCAACCGTTCCATGTGGTCCCGGCGGGCGGCTGTGAACAGCAAAAGTTCGGTTTCGGCGGACCAGCGGTCGGGGTCCCCTTGCAGGACCAGCGCGCGGATTTCTTCGGCCCCTGGGCTGCCGCCGGGTTCGCGTGTCAGAACAACATCGTGGCCTTCTTCACGCAAACGATCCGCCAGCATCCGCGCTTGCGTGGATTTGCCGGAACCATCAATGCCTTCGAAGGTGATAAAGTGCCCTTTGGACGTCACACGTCACCTTCGGCTGTGTTGCCTGAATTCATCCGTTCAATCAGCGACAGGGCTGCGGTAGAAAGCTTGGCCAGGAAGCCGCCATGCGCGATGTCGGCTTCGGCCACCAAGGGAATACGTACTTCGGGCAAACCTTCGGGTTGGATGACCAGCTCGGCCAGTTCTGTCCCTTCGGAAATGGGGGCCTGGATCGGGCCGGTATAGACCACTTCAGCATCCACGGTTTTGCCAGCAAGAATGGGCAGGAGGATGGTCACGTCCTCTTGCGGGACAAGCCCGACTTCGGGTTCAGCCCCTTCCCAGACCCGTGCGGTGGCAACGCGAGACCCGCTTTCGACGACGGTGCGTTCAGCAAATTGACGGAAGGCCCAGTTTACGATGGCTTCGGATTCCTGAGCCCGTCCTGCGGCCGTATCGAGGCCCGAGATCACGAACACAACGCGGCGGTCCCCTTGCTTGGCCGAGCCGGTGAGGCCGTAGCCAGCCTCTTGCGTATGGCCGGTTTTCAGGCCGTCCGCGCCGATGCCAAGCGTGAGCAGTGGGTTCCGGTTGTACCGGTTCGAGCTTTCTTCTTCGTCAAACAGGAACTCGGTTTCCGAAAACATAGGGTAATATTCGGGATAGTCCGCAATCAGACGCTGCGACAGAAGGCCCAGGTCCCGCATGGACATAAGGTGGCCTGCGGCAGGCCAGCCGCTTGAATTGGCGAAGGTCGAGTTCGTCATCCCCATCTCTTGCGCGCGGCGGGTCATCAGGCGGGCAAAGCCCGCTTCGGTCCCGTCCGGGCTGAGGGCTTCGGCGATCACGACGCAGGCATCATTGCCCGACAGGACGATGATGCCGCGGATCAAATCCTCGACCGTGACCCGTTCGCCCTGTTTCAAAAACAGGGTTGAGCCGCCAAAGCTGTTGGCGTGTGCCGACACGACCAATTCGTCCGTCATGGACATTTGCCCACGTTCGATCGCCTCGAACGCCATATAGAGCGTCATCAGCTTGGACATGGACGCAGGCGGCAGCGGATCATCCGCGTTCTTGTTCAGCAGCACCGTGCCGGTCGTATGATCGATGACATAGGCCGCTGACGCTCGCGTCTCAAACGCGGTGACAGGCAGCGCGGTGGTTGCAATCAAAAGGGCGGCGGCAGCAAGAGGGCGGATCACGGGGGGTATGCTCCTGGTCAGTTGGTGACGGCGTATGCGTCCGTGAACCCTTCGTCCTTGATCTTGGTCAGCAGCTGGCTGCGTTCCGAGGATGTGCCGGCGGGGCCAACAACAACGCGCCAGAACGATTTGCCGTCGCGCTCAAAGGTTTTCACGGTGGGGATGACCCCTGCATTGCGCATTTGCGTGGCGGTCCGGTCGGCATTGGCCTGAACCGAGAAGATGCCGATCTGGATGAACGGCTTGTCCAGTTTGGAAGCGGTGGGCCGCGTTGTTGCAGCCGCAGGGATCGCGGTGGGTGTCGGAGCGGGCTGGATGCCCTGCGCGGCTGTGGGCGCTGCAGCAGGTGTGACTTCGGCCTGGGCAGGCGCATCAAGGACAGCAGCCGCACTTTCGATTGGGTCGAGGGTCGTTTCGGTGATATCCGCAGGGGCCGCCACGGTGGCTTCGGCTTCGGTCAATTCGGGTTCTACTGCAACTTCTTCCTTGCGCAGGGCTGTCACGTTCAGCTGTGAGGGGGCACCGGCCAGCATGCTCAGCGCTTCGGCCGCGTCCGAGCTGATCTGCAGGCGCGGGCCGGGAATATCGCGTTCCCGGCGGAACAGTGCGCCGACGACAAACTTGTCGTTTTCGGTGTTGCGGATGATGACGCGCTCAGGCTCGGTCACGTCCGGGTGTGCGACCCAGACACCGCCCAGTGACGGGCGTCCGTCCCAAAGGCCGGCCTCAGTTGCAGAGAAGACGTCGGGCGCTTCCACGTCCCGTTCGACGGTCTTGATCGACGTGGCGTCCTGTGCCGTGCCCTCGACCGAGGTGTTGGAGCGTTTGAACGCGTCCATCGCCACAAACTGACCGCTTTCGTCGCATCCGGCCAACAGGCCAATGGCGAGGAGGAGGGCGGTGCTGCTGCGAAATGTGAAACGGGAAGAATATCTGCTCATGGACCAAGTCCTTGCCTGCTGTTGCCTGTATGCCCATTTTTGGGCTCTATTGGTGTCGCGTCCGACACAGCGATTTGCCCCACTATGGCAGGGTTCTGGCGCAACCATAGCCTGATCCGCCCGATCTGAAAAGCATGTGATTCGTTTGTCGGCGATTTTTCCCTTGGATGTGGGGTTTGCCGAATCACGTGTGCCCGCATAAAGCGGGTCCACCGGAGGTTTGGCAGAGTGGTCGAATGCGGCGGTCTTGAAAACCGTTGGGCGTGAGAGCGTCCCGTGGGTTCGAATCCCACAGCCTCCGCCACTGGTCCCACTGCAAGAGTTCAGACGCGTTTGCCGCTTGCGTCAGTGACTGACCGAGAGGGCCTGTGGCGCGATGGGCACCAATGACCCGTTTGAAGCCAAGGCAGCCGCAAGCCTTGAAAAGTGTTGTTTTGGACTGCTGCGGACTAGGTTGCGGTTTCGTCGTGTAGGCCCGCTGCATCGTTCAACAAAAAGTCGGCAACACATGAACCGAGTTCGTCCCAGTCCGTGAACTCGTAATCACGTGCCGAGGGATCGAACGTCTGATCCGACAAAACAACGTGGTGCAAGACCTGCGACGCGTAAAAGTCGTAGCTGTCCGAGCGAATGGCTCCGGCCACCAAAAGTTCACGGGTGGTGGTGAGACCGGTGCGAAGCTTCATTTCATCCACGTAGTCCTGCGCTTCTTCCCGACCGTCCGGGAATGCGGCTTTCAAGCTTATAGACAAAAGCAGTGTTGGTCGTTTGGCCAGATCCTGGCGACTGCTTGCGACGAAGATCTCAAACGGCTTTGGATGGCGTCTCTCATGGACTGATGCCGCAAGTATGACCTTGTCGACGCCATCAAACGCCAACCCTTCGGTCCTTTCATCCGTATCAAACAGGACCGTTTCCTGTCCGGCTTTGCGAAGCTGGTCGTCCACAAATTGCGCGATTTTGCGCGTTTGTCCTTCGACCGTTCCAAATGCGATCAAAATGGTCATGGCTTTACCTCTCGTTGGAGATATTAGGCCACTCGACGCCACGTTGACTTGTCCCATGTCAAATAGGGCGGGTTTTATCAGCGCGCGTGCCTTTGGGCTGTGAATACTGCGTGGTTGGACTTCAATGGCGTGGCTGCTGATGGGGCCGGATGTTGAAAACCGGTTGCATCACATCGGTCGCGTTCGGGGCTTTCCGTCATGTGCTGCTATGGACATCGCCGCGTGCCTGAACATTATCGTGCGGGGGAGACACGCAATGACCGGCAATGACGAACACCATGGTGCCAAGCTCGATTTCAAAGGCGACATGTCTTACGGCGATTATCTCGAACTGGATGCGCTGCTGACCGCTCAGCATCCGCGTTCGGACGCCCATGACGAGATGCTGTTCATCATCCAGCACCAGACATCCGAGCTGTGGATGCGGTTGGCCATCCACGAGTTGAACTCGGCCCGGGATGCGATCGCGGTGGGGGATCTGGCCCCAGCCTTCAAGATGCTGACGCGGGTGGCGCGCATATTTGAGCAACTCAATGGGGCGTGGGATGTGCTGCGCACGATGACTCCCAGTGAATACACGACTTTTCGGCCCAGCCTTGGTAATTCATCGGGCTTTCAGTCGCATCAGTACCGGCTGATTGAGTACGTGTTGGGCAACCGGCAGCTTGCCGTGTCCAAGGTGCATGAACATCGGCCCGAGGCGTTCGCCATCTTGTCCGCGGAGTTGGTGCGCCCGAGCCTGTATCAGGTGGCATTGGCCCGATTGGGCAGTCATTTCGACGCGACCGATCTGTCGGGGGAGCCGCACACCGGGCCGTGGGCTGCGCGCGATCTCGTACAGGATTTGTGGCAAAAGGTTTATGAAGATCCGGCAACCCATTGGGAGCTTTATGAACTTGCTGAGAAGCTTGTGGATCTTGAGGACTATTTCCGCCGCTGGCGGTTCAACCATGTCACCACGGTCGAGCGCATTATCGGCTTCAAGCGCGGCACTGGCGGAACGGACGGGGTCAGCTATTTGCGCAAGATGCTGGACGTTGTTCTGTTTCCTGAGCTTTGGAATGTGAGAGGGGCCCTGTAGATGGTTTTGAGAAAAGAGTTTTTCGATCTGCCTGAGGGTGTCATCTATCTTGATGGCAACTCTCTTGGCCCGCTGCCGCGGAATGCCAAGGCGCGCGTGGCCGAGATGATGCAGGATGAATGGGGCGCGCAACTGATCAAGGGGTGGAACAGTGCCGGTTGGATGGCACAACCGAGCCGGGTCGGAGATATGGTGGGTCGGTTGATCGGTGCGCCCGCAGGCTCGGTCGTGATGGGCGATACGCTGTCGATCAAGGTTTATCAGGCACTGGCTGCCGCTCTTAAGATGCGGCCGGATCGCAAGGTTATTCTGAGTGATTCCGGTAACTTCCCTACCGATCTTTACATGGCGCAAGGCCTGATCCAGATGCTGGACGGCGGATACGAGTTGCGCGTGGTCGCGCCCGAGGCGGTTGCTGATGCTATTGATGACGATGTGGCTGCGGTGATGCTGACGCAGGTCGATTACCGCACGGGCCGGGTGCATGACATGGGGGCCATCACCGAACTGGCGCACAGTTCCGGGGCCGTGATGATCTGGGATTTGGCCCACAGCGCGGGTGCGTTGCCCGTTGATCTGGCTGCTTGCGCTTGCGAATTCGCGGTGGGCTGTACCTACAAGTATCTGAACGGTGGGCCGGGTGCGCCTGCCTTTATCTATGTGCGGCCCGACCTCGCGGACAGCGTCGATCCTGCATTGGCCGGGTGGCTGGGGCATGACGCACCCTTTGCTTTCGACCTCGACTATCGCCCGGCGCCGGGTATCGAGCGGATGCGGGTCGGCACACCGCCGGTGATCCAATTGACCGCGTTGGAGGCGGCCCTGGAGGTGTGGGAAGGCATCGACATGCAGGATTTGCGTGTCGCATCAGTGGCTTTGCAGGAGGTGTTCATCCGCGAGGTTGAGGCGCGCGTGCCCGAGCTGACTCTTGCCAGCCCGCGCGATGCAGCGCAGCGCGGCAGCCAGGTGTCGTTCGGCTTCGAGAATGGCTATGCGGCGATGCAGGCACTGATTGCGCGGGGCGTGATCGGGGATTTCCGCGCGCCGGACATCATGCGGTTCGGCTTCACTCCGCTGTATCTGGATAAGGCAGATGTTTTGGCGGCTGTGGACCACATCGAAACCGTCATGAGAGACCGGTTGTGGGACGATCCTGTCTTTATGGCTCGCCAGAGAGTGACCTAGGGCTTGACAGAATGGGGGCGTATAAGCGCCTGATAGCGACGAAAGACGGGCCGTCAGAGTCCGGCAGACAAGGGAGAGATTTCAATGACATTCAAACAGCTTCTGGCTGCGACCTGCGTCGCGGCCCTGGGTGCGGGCGCGCAAGCCGATGGGGTGAAGGTTGGCATGATCACAACGCTTTCGGGCGGTGGCGCGGGCCTTGGCATCGACGTGCGCGACGGGTTCCTGCTGGCAGTGAAGGGCAATGACGACATCGAGCTGGTGATCGAGGATGACCAACGCAAACCGGACATCGCCGTGCAACTGGCTGACAAGATGATCCAGTCCGAAAAGGTCGACGTGATGACCGGGATCATCTGGTCGAACCTGGCGATAGCGGTGGTGCCTGCCGCGACGGCGCAGGGCAAGTTCTACCTGTCGCCCAACGCTGGCCCGTCCGCATTGGCGGGCAAGGGATGCCACCAGAACTATTTCAATGTGAGCTGGCAGAACGATGCGTTCTCGGAAGCGGCGGGCACGGCGCTGAGTGGTGAGGCAGGCAAAGTGTTCCTGATGGCCCCGAATTATCCTGCGGGGCAGGACATCATGGCCGGTTTCAAGCGCACCTTCCAAGGCGAGATTGCGGCCGAGGTCTATACCAAGCTGGGTCAGACCGACTATGCGGCCGAGATTGCGCAGATGCGGGCGAGTGATGCCGACCAGATCTATTTCTTCCTGCCGGGAGGCATGGGGATCTCATTCATGAAGCAATACGCGGGGTCCGGCGTGGACAAGCCTGTGTCGGGTCCAGCGTTCAGCTTTGACCAGGGCATTTTGGGTGCCATTGGCGACGCCGCCGTGGGGGCCAAGAACACGGCGCACTGGTCCAAGGATCTGGATGTCCCCGGCAACGCCGAGTTTGTTGCGGCATTCGAGGCGGAGTATGGTCGTCTGCCGTCGATCTACGCGGCGCAGGGCTTTGATACCGGTCTTTTGCTGGCCTCGGCTGCGGCCAAGGCAGATGTGGATGATGCCGATGCCTTCCGTGCTGCGTTGAAAGAGGCGGATTTTCAGTCTGTGCGCGGCAAATTCTCGTTCGGGGCAAACAACCACCCCGTACAGGACATCTACATGCGCGAAGTGATCAAGGAAGGTGATCTGGTCACCAACCGGATCGTCGGCACGGCTGCGACGGATCACAGCGATCCTTATGCGGCGGATTGCAAGCTTTGATCTGATTGGCCTCGGTTATGCCCGAGGCCATACCTTCCATAAAAATGAGAGGCTTGCGAGGCAAAGGTGATCTCGCAAGACGGGGCGAATGACGACGCTTCTGTTGATCGAGCAGGTGCTGAACGGGCTGCAATCGGGGATCATGCTGTTCCTGATGGCGGCTGGTTTGACTCTGATTTTTGGCGTCATGGGCCTGATCAATCTGGCGCACGGCTCGCTGTACATGATCGGGGCCTTTGCGGCGGCTGCGGTTGCTGGGGCCACCGGGTCCTTTGTGCTGGCCTTGGGCGCAAGCCTGATTGCAGCTGCTGCGGCGGGGGCGATCATTGAAATCGGAGTGATCCGCCGCCTCTATGATCGCGATCATCTGGATCAGGTATTGGCCACCTTTGCGCTGATCCTGATCTTGTCCGAAGGGACACGTTGGGCGTTTGGGTCCTTTCCGCTCTATCTGGACGTACCTGCGGCACTGGCGGGGCCGGTTACATTGCCCGGCGGGATTCAATACCCCGCATACCGATTGCTGATCATCGGTGTCGGACTGGCGATTGCGGTAGGGTTATTCCTGTTGATCGCACGGACCCGCATCGGCATCCAAATCCGCGCAGGAGAGAGTGATCGTGAGATGATCGCAGCCCTTGGCGTTGATATATCAAAGCTTTACACGTTGATCTTCGCGTTGGGCGCGGCGCTGGCTGGGCTGGCCGGAGCCTTGGTTGGAGCGATCCAATCGGTACAGGTCGGTATGGGTGAGCCTGTCCTGATCCTTGCCTTTGTCGTGATCGTCATTGGTGGCATCGGGTCGATCAAGGGCGCATTGGTTGGCGCGCTTCTGGTCGGTTTGACCGATACGTTGGGCGGCGTTCTGTTGCCCCTTGCACTGAGTGGCATGATGAACGCGTCCGCGGCAACCTCGGTCGGGTCCGCGCTGGCGTCGATGTCTATTTACATCCTGATGGCGGTGGTCCTGATCTTTCGCCCAACTGGCCTGTACGGGACGGCATGATGCAGCGCGAGGCGGTTCTGAACACCCTTGTCTTTCTGGCGCTGCCTGCGGTCGCTGTCATTGCGCTTGTGTTGGACGAGCCGTTCACGATCACGCTTGCGACTCGTGCGGCGATCCTTGCCCTTGCGGCTGTGGGTCTGAACCTTGCCCTTGGTCTGGGCGGGCTGGTGAGCCTTGGACACGCGGTGTTCTTCGGGCTGGGCGGCTATGCCATGGGCATTCTGGCGAGCCACGCGCAAAGCTATGCGCCGCTGGACCTTGGATTGTTCGTGATCGAGGGCACCAAGTCCATGCCGGTGATCTGGCTGACGGCTGTTTTTGTCAGTGCGTTGGCGGCGTTGCTGATTGGTTTGCTGGCGCTGCGCACGGCGGGTGTTTACTTTATCATGATCACGCTCGCCTTCGGGCAGATGTTTTATTACTTCACCATTTCCTGGCCGGCCTACGGCGGTGAAGACGGGTTGAGCATCTATGTGCGCAACAGTTTTCCGGGTTTCAATACGCTTGATCCCATCCAGTTCTTTGGTCTTGTGTTCGCCGTTCTGGCCGCTGTGCTGCTTATCATGGGGCGCCTTGAGCGGTCCCCGTTTGGTCTGGCGCTTGGCACCGCACGGCAGAACGCAGCACGGGTTGAAACCGTAGGCCTCAGCCCGTTTCATCTGCGCCTTGTGGCCTTTGTCATTTCCGGTGCGGTGACGGGGCTGGCGGGGGCGCTGTTTGCAGACCTCAACCGCTTTGTGTCGCCGACCATGTTCAGTTGGCAGATGTCGGGGGAGTTCATTGTCTTCATCGTGCTGGGTGGCATTGGTCGGTTGTTTGGGCCGGTGGTAGGGGCCTGTCTGTTTGTGCTGCTGGAGCATCTGCTGAGCGGGGTCAGTGAGTTCTGGCTGATCTACCTCGGCGCCATCCTGTTGTTTGTTGTCCTTTTTGCACGAGGCGGCGTCATTGGTGCCTTGGCCGGGCGGGGCGCGCACCATGGCTGATCCGCTTCTGGACATACAGGGGGTATCCAAGTCCTTTGGCGCGTTGCGTGCGACGGACGATGTGTCGCTGACCCTTTTGTCGGGGGAGATTCATGCGCTGATCGGACCAAACGGGGCGGGCAAGTCGACCTTGATCCAGCAAGTTGCTGGTGGCCTTGTCCCTGACGCGGGCCGCATCCTGTTCGATGGGCGTGATATGACCACCCTTGGCACGGCTGAGCGGGCCCGTGCGGGTTTGGGTCGCACCTTTCAGATCAGCGCGCTCGCAATGGAGAACACGGTGTTGCAGAACACTGTTCTAGGTGTCGTTGGTGCGTCGCGCCGTGTGTGGCGCTTTGCGCGATCGGTCATGCGGGATGGCGGCGTGCGCGCCCAAGCCGAGGCGGCCTTGGACCGCGTCGGCCTGTCTGACGTCGTCGACATGCGTGTTGGAGAGTTGAGCCACGGGCAACGCCGCCTGCTGGAGGTGGCCATCGCACTGACCCTACGCCCCAAGGTATTCCTGATGGATGAGCCGATGGCAGGACTGGGTGCGGAGGGGTCGGCCCGCATGACCGGGTTTCTGGATGGTTTGCGCAGCGAAGCACCCATTCTGCTGGTCGAGCACGACATGGATGCTGTCTTTGCCCTCGCGGATCGCATTTCGGTCCTGGTGTCCGGCAAGGTGATCGCAACGGGTACGCCCGCCGACATCCGCAGCAACGCGGACGTGCGCACCGCCTATCTGGGCGAGGAACACGCGCCATGAGCCTGTTGCGTCTGGAGGGGATCGAAGCGGCCTATGGCGCGGCGCAAGCGCTGTTTGGCGTTGATCTGGCCGTGGAGGAGGGCGAGGTGCTGGCTCTCATGGGCCGCAACGGCATGGGCAAGTCCACGACGATCCGGGTGATCTGTCGGATGATGAAGCAATCACGAGGTTCCGTGCAATTTGATGGGCGGGACATGGCCCGCATTCCATCGCATTTGGCCGCTCGTGCCGGGTTGGGGCTGGTGCCTGAAGGGCGGCGCGTGTTTGCCCGACTGACGGTCCGTGAGAACCTGATCGCTGCGGCCCGTCCGGGGGCATGGGATCTGCGCAAGGTGACGGGTCTGTTTCCCCGGTTGGCGGAACGGTCAGGCCAACTAGCGGGGCATTTGTCGGGTGGAGAGCAGCAGATGCTTGCCATAGGTCGCGCGCTGATGACCAATCCGCGCCTGATGCTTCTGGACGAAGCGACCGAAGGGCTGGCCCCGGTTGTGCGTCAAGAGATCTGGGCGGCGCTGGATGCCGTGCGCCTGGACACCGGGCTTTCGCTGCTGGTGGTGGACAAGTCGCTGGCCGAATTGGGCCGGATTGCGGATCATGCTGTGATCCTAGAACGTGGCCGCTCGGTCTGGCACGGGGCGATGGCCGACGTGTCCGGGGACGTTGCAAACACCTATCTGGGTGTTTGATCGTTGCGTCACCGAAGGGTGCGTGCGCCAAACAAGGTCGTGATGATGAACAGCCCGGCTGCGACGCAGACGATTGTTGGTCCGGTCGGGGTATCGAACTGGTAGGCCGCGCCCAAACCACCAAGCGCCGACAAGCTGCCGATACCCGCTGTCAGCAGTGCCATAACCTCGGGCGTGCGCGCGAGAGGGCGTGCCACGGCGGGCGGGATAACCAGAAGGGCGCCGATCAGAAGCGCTCCGACCACCTTGATTGCCACTGCGACGGTCACGGCAAGGGCAACCGTCAGGACCAGTTGTTCGGTCTTGGCCGAGATTCCGCTGGCTTGTGCAAGATCCGGATTCAGCGTGGCTGTGAGCAGTCTTTGCCAGCGCCACAGGATCAGGCCGACCACGGCGGCGGCGCCGGTCCAGATTAGAGCCAGGTCGGTCTTCGACACGGCAAGGATGTCGCCGAACAGGTAGCTCATCAGGTCCACCCGCACGCCCGACAACAGGGACACGGCGACGAGGCCGACGGCCAGCGCTGCATGTGCCATCACGCCCAGCAGCGTGTCTTCGGCCAATCCACGACCCGACAGGGATTGCACCAGCGTCGCCATGATGAGGGCCGTTGCCAGCACGCCGATCATGATCGGCCCCTGGAAGGCGAGGGACAGTGCGACACCCAACAGGGCGGCATGGGCCGTTGCATCGCCGAAATAGGCCATGCGGCGCCACACGACAAAGCAACCAAGAGGGGCGGCGGCGAGGGCCGTGCCGACACCGGCAAGGCCCGCGCGCACAAGGAAATCGTCAAGCATCTTCGTGGTCGTGCCCGTGGTCTTGGTCGTGATGATGATGGTGGTGATCGTGCTGGTGGCGATAGAGGGCAAAGGCTCCTTGCGTACCTGTTCCGAACAGGGCGCGATACTCCGGTGCGTCCTGCACAACGTCCGGCGTGCCCTGACAGCACACGTGGCCGTTCAGGCAAAGTACCCGGTCGGAAGCGGCCATGACCACGTGCAGATCGTGGCTGACCATCAGCACTGCGCAACCCAACTGGTCACGCACATCTGCGATCTGGCGATAAAATGCAGCGGCCCCGGGTTGATCGAGGCCTTGGGTGGCCTCATCCAGGATTAATATGTCAGGTTCCATTAGAAGGGCCCGTGCCAGCAAAACACGCTGGAACTGCCCGCCGGACAGGTCGCGCATCTGACGTTTGGCCAGATCGGGCACGCCCGCCTCTTGCAAGGCGCGCGCCATGGCGTCGCTGGAATGCCTGTGTGGCAGGCATAGAAAGCGCGAGACGGTCAGCGGAAGAAACCCGTCCATTTGAAGGCTTTGCGGCACGTAACCGATGCGCAGCCCACGCACTTGATCCACTCGGCCTTTGATGGGGCGGATCGCACCGATCAGCCCTTTGACCAGTGTGGATTTGCCCGATCCGTTGGGGCCGACCAATGTGACGATCTCTCCCCGGTCGATGTGAAAATCGACATCGCGGAGCACTGGCGTGGTGCCATGCCCCAGGGTCAGCCCATCGGCGGTCATCAGGCGCATGGGGCGTCCTCCACACAGGCGGGGCAGATGCCCATGGCCTCGATCACTGTCTTTTCAATCTGGAACCCGGTTGCGGCGGCAGCCTGTCCCAGACGGCCCTTGTCGGCGGCGGTATCGGCCTCGGCCACGGTCTTGCAGCGGGTACAGACCAGAAACGCGGGTGCGTGATCCTCGCCCAGATGCGCGCAGGCGATATAGGCGTTCAGCCCTTCGATCTTGTGGGCAAAACCGGCGCCGGTCAGAAAGTCCAATGCGCGATAGGCGACGGGGGGCGCTGTGCCCAATCCCTCTTCCGACAGCATAGCCAGTAAGTCATAGGCGCCAAGTGCCCGGTGTTCGGCCAGCAGGATTTCCAATGTGCGCTTTCGGACAGGCGTGAACTTGAGGTTGTGCGCAACACAATGCGCCTCGGCCCGTTCAAGGGTCGAACTGATGCAACTTGCATGGTCGTGTTTGTGAAAACCAAGGGTGGGCATGGGGCCTCGGGGCTGCGCCGTCAGATTTGGGGGTTGATATGTTATACTATGACGTATAGCAACCCTGATTGAATGTTATAACATATCAATTTGGGGGCAATGATGCGCACTCTTCTTCCGACAACTTTGGCTGTTCTGCTTGGCACAACAGCACTGGCCGATGCGCCCCGCGTGGCGGTGGACATTGCACCCGTGCACAGCATCGTAGCAGCTGTAATGGAAGGGGTCGGCACGCCTGATCTGATCGTGCCCACCGGGGCCTCGCCGCACGACCACAGCCTGCGACCCTCTGAGGCGCGTGCGCTGGATGAAGCGGAATTGATTGTGTGGGTTGGGCATGGCCTTACGCCTTGGTTGGAAGGGCCGTTGGACAGCCTTGGTGAGGGGGCTGAAAAGATCGAACTGCTGAAACTGCCTGCAACCCGGCTCATGGAATTGCGGGAAGGTGCGACCTTCGCTGCGCATGATCACGGGCATGGTGAAGAAGAGCATGATGATCATGATCATGAAGATCACGACGATGATAAGCACGACGATCATGGTGATGAGCACGCCAGCCACGATGAGCACGCCAGCCACGATGAGCACGCAGATCACGATGAACATGCTCACGACGACCACGCGCATGAAGATGAGCATGCGCACGGTGAACACAAGCACGATGATCATGAAGAGGCATCGCATGACGAAGCAGGCCATGATGGTCACGGCCATGCACATGCTGACGGTGTGGACCCGCATGCTTGGCTCGATCCGCAAAACGCAGTGATCTGGGCGGCCGCGATTGCCGAAGAGCTTGGGCATCTCGACCGCGACAATGCGCAGGCTTACGCAAACAACGCCGCAGCTTTCGGAAGCGAAATCAAAGCGCTGACCGCAGAGATTGAACAAGAGTTGCAACCTGTTTCTGACAAACCGTTCATCGTGTTCCACGACGCCTATCAATACTTTGAAGCGCGCTTTGGGGTCGCTGCGGTCGGAGCGGTTTCTGCTTCGGATGCCGAGGACCCAAGCCCCCGGCGCCTTGCCGAGCTGGGCGAAGAGATCGAGGCGCTCGACGCTGTCTGCGCGTTGACTGAGCCACAATTCAATCCGGGCATCATCAACGCGCTGGGCGATGTGCGCGTGGGTGAGATCGACCCCATCGGTGTGTCGGTTGAACCTGGTCCCGACCTTTATGCAACCCTGATCCGCAACATGGCGACGTCACTGGCAGCCTGCCTGAAATAGATCATTCTGCCGCTCGCACCCCTCGAAGATCCCCCAGTAGTTGGGGGATCTTGTCCTTGAATCGAAAGAACCCGTGGGTCGCATGAGGCCAGGCAGAACTATCATATGCGCGCCGCACCGTGCGTAGGGGCGGCGTGTCCTCCGTCGCAGTCAATCGGGACAGAATATCTGCAGTCGGTCCTACCGGCGCGTATGCCGTCACGATCTGATCCAAACCAGCGTCCTTTGCCCAAGAAGCGAGCGCAACCGCCGTAGGCGCGGGGTGCGAAACAGCACCAAGACGCGCGTCAAAACGATTTGCAGTATCTTGTGCAGCACTGTGCGCAAACGCAGTGACATGATCCGCTACCGACAATGGGGACAGGCCGGACCGCGTGGAAATGACAGCTGTCGCAACCGGCGCGATGCCAGCATCCAGAATAAAGCCTGGGCTCAGATCGTCGTCATGGAGGATCAGGCCGGTTCGTGCTGTCGAGGTTGGTAGGTCGTCATCAGACAGGGGCATGATGTCAGGTTTGGGTGGTCCGGAGAGGGCAGGTGCTTCGCCAGCCAATTGCCATTTCGGGGCAAAACGACCTTCGGTATATTTTGAGATGTTCGAGGTGCGGGCCAGATATGTCTTGCCGGGTGTTTGGATGCCAGCCACCCACCGCCAACTGAGCGTGTTGGACGCCGGATCACCATCAAGCAGATGCCGGAGAAAGAAGTCGGCACCCAATTCCCATGGCAAACGCAGGGTGAATATCCAGATGGATGCGAACCACATCCGTGCGTGATTGTGCAAAAATCCAGTGCTAACAAGCTCTTGCGCCCAGGTGTTGAAGCAATCGATGTCCGTTTCACGTTTGCACGCGGCTTCCCACCTGTCGCGTAAGCCTACCTGCGTCTGCACGTTGTCGAGCGCCCCTTTGAGAGCCGTCTTGTACTGTGTCCAAACGGCAGGCCGCTGCTCTAGCCACCCTTTCCAATAGCTGCGCCAGTACACTTCCTGAATGAACTTTTCCGCGGATTTTGCGCTGTGGCGAGCCAGTGTCGCTTCCAACACGTCTGCCTCGGTCACAAGGCGCGCACGAATGTAGGGCGACAGGGTCGACACAGCGTCGTGCCCATTGCGGCCCAGATCATAGTTTCGGCGCGCTGCATAATCACGTCCTGCGTGGGGCAGGAACCTGTTCAAGCGCTCAAGTGCCGCGGTGCGTGTCGGGGGGAATCGTGTCAGAGCCTCGGTCATGCAAGCCCAGCTAGGCGGCAGTGCGACAGCTTCAAGCGTCCGCGTGCCCTTGCAGCCCCCGAACGCCGATACTAAGACTCGGGTAACTTCTCTGCGGGTATGGTCTCGCGGAAGTCTGACGAGGCAGAATACTATGCGCGATCCCATCGACCAATATGCACATTTCACCAACAACCTGGTGCCCATGGTGGTTGAACAGACCAGCCGGGGCGAGCGGGCCTATGACATCTTTTCGCGCCTCCTGAAGGAGCGGATCGTATTCATCAACGGTCCGGTCCACAGTGGCATGAGCCATCTGATCGTGGCCCAGCTGTTGCACCTTGAAGCGGAAAACCCGTCCAAGGAAATCAGCATGTACATCAACTCGCCCGGCGGCGAGGTGACGGCCGGTTTTTCGATCTATGACACGATGCAATACATCAAGCCGAAGGTATCGACACTGATCTGTGGCATGGCGGCGTCCATGGGGTCGGCCATTGCCATCGGTGGCGAGCCGGGCATGCGCTTTGCTCTGCCAAATTCGGAAGTGATGGTGCACCAGCCATCGGGCGGATCGCAGGGCATGGCGGCTGATATCCTGATCTCGGCCCGCCACATCGAACGCACACGCGAGCGTATGTACCAGATGTATGTGAAGCATTCCGGTCAGGACTATGAAACGGTGCAGCAGGCGCTGGACCGTGATACATGGATGACACCGGAAGAAGCCAAGGATTGGGGCCACATCGACGAGATCGTCGAAGAGCGGGCCAAGTCTGGTGATGACGAGTAATTGATCAACTGATCGCGCACCTCACGGGGTGCGTGATTTGGCCGCGAGGTCAGGTAAAAAGACGATTGTGGACCCCGCGGGCCTGTCCTAAGCTGACGGTCAACGCGGGGCGCGCCGGAGATTTCCGGCACCTGGATTGGCGGCATCTGCCGGGAAGGACGCGACATGGCCACGAACTCGGGCGGCGACAGCAAGAATACCCTCTACTGCAGCTTCTGCGGCAAGAGCCAGCATGAGGTCCGCAAGCTGATTGCGGGACCAACAGTTTTCATTTGCGACGAGTGTGTCGAACTTTGCATGGATATCATTCGGGAAGAGACGAAGGCTTCGGGTCTGAAGTCCACCGATGGCGTACCCACGCCCAAGGACATTTGCGAAGTTCTCGACGACTACGTGATTGGTCAGGCCATGGCCAAGCGCGTGTTGTCGGTGGCCGTGCACAACCACTACAAACGCCTGAATCACGCTCAGAAGGGCGGTGATATCGAACTGGCGAAATCCAACATCCTGCTGATCGGTCCCACTGGCTGCGGCAAGACCTTGTTGGCCCAGACTCTTGCGCGCATTCTGGACGTACCGTTCACAATGGCAGACGCAACCACGCTGACCGAGGCTGGATATGTGGGTGAGGATGTCGAGAACATCATTCTCAAGCTGCTGCAGTCATCTGAATATAACGTCGAACGCGCGCAGCGCGGCATCGTCTATATCGACGAGGTCGACAAAATCACGCGCAAGTCCGAAAACCCTTCGATCACCCGCGACGTGTCGGGCGAAGGTGTGCAGCAGGCGCTTCTGAAATTGATGGAAGGCACCGTGGCTTCGGTCCCGCCGCAAGGTGGGCGCAAACACCCGCAGCAGGAGTTCCTGCAGGTCGATACCACGAACATCCTGTTCATCTGCGGTGGCGCGTTTGCGGGCCTTGATAAGATCATCGCGCAGCGCGGCAAGGGCTCGGCCATGGGCTTTGGGGCTGACGTGCGCGGCAATGATGAACGCGGTGTCGGCGAAATCTTTACCGATCTTGAACCCGAAGACTTGCTGAAATTCGGCCTGATCCCGGAATTCGTCGGTCGTTTGCCTGTTCTGGCCACGCTCGAAGATTTGGACGAGGACGCGCTTGTCACCATCCTGACGCAGCCCAAGAACGCGCTGGTCAAGCAATACCAGCGGCTGTTCGAGCTGGAAGACACGACGCTGACTTTCACCGAAGATGCGTTGAGCGCGATTGCCAAACGTGCAATCGAACGCAAGACAGGGGCTCGGGGGCTGCGTTCGATCCTTGAAGACATCCTGCTCGATACCATGTTTGAATTGCCGGGCCTTGAGTCCGTCACGGAAGTTGTTGTGAATGAGGAAGCGGCAATGTCCGACGCGGCGCCCCTCATGATCCATGCCGAGGCAGAGAAAGAACCAGCTTCAGCGAGCTGATTTTGACATGGCGGGACAAAGAGTAAGGCGGGTTTCAAACCCGCCTTTTTTTGAACGTTGTTCGGGGACACTCGACTGAAACCGTAAGACGCACTTGTGCGTGCGCCATTGAAGGGGAGCGCAATGATGATTTCACGTATTCATTCTGGCGGTGCGTTTGAACCAAAGATCGGGTATTGCCGCGCAGTTGTTGCCGGCGGATGGATTCATGTTGCAGGCACGGTGGGGCCGGGTGACTCCGTAACTGAGCAGTGCAAGAACGCGCTGGACATAATACACACTGCTTTGACCGAGGCCGGTGCGGATTGGAAAGACGTTGTACGCGTGACTTACATGCTGCCGGACCGACACGAGTTCGAACCATGCTGGCCCATCTTGAAAGACACCTTTGGTGCGCATCCCCCTGCGGCCACAATGATTGAATGCGGTTTGATCGATCCAAAATACAGGATCGAAATTGAAGTCACCGCGTTGGCACCAAATCAGAGCTAAGCTACGCTCTTGAAACGCTTGTTCAAAACGGCTTGAACGTCATCGGGATCGAGCTCAGGCCAAGGCGTGCCCGAGGTGATAAAGCCGGCCTCGACGAGAGCTGTCTGGATTTGCCCCATCTCCGGTTCTCCCATGGCCAAACGTCCGCGCGGTGTGTCAGGACGTTCCCATATGGACTTCAGGTGGGAGATGACCAACGCCTTGTTGCCCGAGAAAGCTTCAATATGCCGCGTGATCATACCTGTTGCGCTGGATTTCCGACGCGCGATCACGGCAACCCGTTGGTCTGTCACACCGCAGAACGCCGTCAAATGCAATGCGGAACCTTCGCAGGCAATCACCTGTTTTGCGGCCTTGTAACGGGCGATCTGGTCGCGGACCGAGTGATATTGCGGGTGGAAAATCTCGTATCCTTGGGCGCTTAGATGCTCTTCAATCTGCTTTTCGCCAAGCAAACCACCCTTTTCTAGAGACAGCTTTGACCGCGAGATATAGAGTTTTTCACCGCCGTCCGGAGCAATGTCCTTGGCAAAGTTGTTTTCGTGGTACCGTCGAAACGATGGTGTACCCGTGACAATGGCCCCCAGACCAAACCCCTGGCCTGGGACGATTAATTGCTCCACACGCCGCGGTTTGCCAAGCACTTTGATCGGGACGTTGACGCCCATGGCGGCGAACATATCACTCTGAAATGACTTCAGTGAAAGCGGACTGTCGGGGCGTCTGGGTGTAAACAATATCCCGTCGATATCACCCTGAACGGCATCCAACGCCCACAAGCGACCAAGCGATTCAGCCACGAAATGGGCGAAGTTGCGATACAGCACACCCCCCCAGATCCAACGCCCGGCCAAGGGCTTGGGCGTGTCGTTCAGAGGACCGAACGGCAAGGTCGTGCGACCTCGATTTCTCCAATGGGCGGCCATCGGAACATCATGGCCTTGCGCCGTCTGCACGCCGGACAAGCTGATGAACCCACTTGTCTCACTCGGTTTGACTATCGCATTTTCGCAGGTCTGCATCCGCTCCGACCAGCCTCCGGCGGGGTCGGGCCAGCTGGCATCGGGGTGTGACCAAACCTCATCCCGGGTGCAGGTCCAGACAAAGCGTGTCGAAAGCTCTTCGTTCTTCGTGAACTTCGACTTCCGAAGGATGGCCTTGCACTCGCGTGTGCCGGCTTTGCCATATGCGTCGGGGTGGAATTCCAGCACTATGGCACGAATACCGCGCAGGTTGGCATGGCGCAGCAGCTCCAACTCCCCCCCTTCTATATCCATGATCAATACGTCTGGACGAAAGCTCTTGATGGTCGTGTCGTATGAAACCGTTTCAACTTCGACCGGCGTCGTGCGGCGTCGCTCATTCTGGATCAGGGATGACCCAAGGAAAGACGTCCGCAAATGAAAGGTGACATGATCCGGCTGATCTGCGCCGACAGTGACAACCTGGTGGCGCACCTCCATTACGTCCTCAAGCCCGTTCAAGCGATGCAACGCTCTGATGTGCGGGATCAGGTTCGGATTTGCCTCAAAGGAAAGAACCGCATCCGGCTGCGCGTTTTTGGCAATGACTGCCCCAACCACACCCAGACCGGCGCCCAGCTCAAGCACACGATCACCGGGTTGGACAACGTCCAACGCTCCCTTGATTTCCTCACCCTCGTACCGCCCCTCATTCATGCGGCGGATGCGGGTTTCGTTCAGGAATGGGGATGCGGGGACATTCACCCCGAAACAAGTGGCCGCGATTTCCGACGATGGTTCACTCGCGTCGATGCTGTCCCTCATGACGTGCCTCAAGTTATGAGTTGTTGATATTCAGATACACGTTGAGGTAGCGGGTTCCCACTGAAATTTGAGCGAGTTTTCAGGTGATAAAGACCTGCGGCGCCTGTGCCACTGGACCTCTGTGCGGTATTGCGGCATAGACTCGTCCAAACGTCGGAGGCGAAACATGGGCATTCTCAACACGCTGTTGCGCGCGGTGACTTGGTGGAACGGCCAAACGCTCAACACGCAGATTTTTACGGCCCGCAAGGGCGTGAAAGTGGGTGAAGACAGTCAGGGCAACGTCTTTTACAAAACGCAGGACGATAACCGTCGTTGGGTCATCTACAATGGCGAGGCCGAGGCAAGCCGCGTGGACCCCGAATGGCACGGCTGGTTGCATCGCACATGGGATGAACCGCCCACCGACAAACCCCTCAAGCGCAAGGACTGGGAAAAGCCGCATCAACCGAATCTGACTGGTACGGCCATGGCCTATGCCCCGACAGGTTCTATTCGACGTTCAGCGCCTGCTGACCGTTCGGACTACGAAGCGTGGACGCCCGAATAAATGGCTGAGAACACGACCGAGGTTCTGGTTGGCGGTGTTGTGCTGGCAGCGGCCATTGGATTTGCCGTCTATGGCGCGCAAGTCGCTGGTCTTGGCAACAACAACGGCTCCGCCTATCCGCTGACCGCCAGCTTCCGTAGTCTTGAGGGCGTGAATGTCGGCACCGATGTGCGCCTTGCTGGCGTTAAGGTCGGAACGGTCACAGATGTCGCCTTGAACCCCGAAACGTATCGCGCCGACACGGTTGTGTCCCTGCGGACCGACACGCAAATCCCTGATGACAGTGCTATCGTCATCAGCTCCGAAGGGCTGTTGGGGGGCAATTTCGTTGAAATCATGCCGGGCGGATCGCCCTTTTTCTTCGAAGCCGGGGATGAAATCACTGACACTCAAGGATCCGTAAGCCTGATTTCATTGTTGCTTAAATTCGTGTCTGGGGGTGAAGGCGAATGATCCGGCGCGCCGCACAGGTTGCGGCGCTCGCGATTGCGGTGCTGGGCACCGGGGTCGCGGCGCAGGATGAAACCGAATCCGCACCGGGGGCCGTACTGCGCGGGCTGGACAAATTCAGCGGTCAGGTTGTTGACATTCAGATGCTGGCGGGCCGAACCGTTCGGTTCGAACGGCTCAGCATCACCCTGACCGAATGCCGGTATCCTGCAGGTAACCCGTCAGGCAACGCCTATGCCGGGTTGCAAATTACGGAAGCTGGCCGCGATGGTGTGGTCTTCTCAGGCTGGATGATTGCGTCGGCTCCGGCGCTCAATGCGATGGAGCATGCGCGCTACGACGTCTGGGTCATGCGCTGCACCACGTCCTGAAGCGTTCCAACGGGAACGGCATCAAAATTGGCGCCATGTATGTTCAGCGCGCGGTCAAGACGGGCGTGATATGTATCCCTTGCGATTTCGATTGCGCCAAGGCTTGCCAGATGTGTTGTCAGAAACTGTGTATCGAACAGGGCAAAGCCTGCGCGGCGCAGATGATCAACAGCCGCGGCCAGTGCCATTTTTGACGCATTTGTGCGACGCGAAAACATGCTTTCGCCGAAAAACGCCCCTTTCAAAACAACGCCGTACACTCCGCCAACCAGGTGCGATCCTTCCCAGATTTCAATGGACCGCGCCTGTTTTTGTTCATGGAGTGCGTTGTAAAGACCTCGGATTTCCGGGTTGATCCAGGTATCGATCCGATCCGCACAGCCATCGACGACACCTTCGAAATCGGCATCAATCCGAAGTGTCCAATCGCTTTTTCGCATGGCTCGCGCGAGGGACCGGGACATGTGAAACCCATCCAACGGCAATACCCCGCGCATCCGCGGATCGACCCAGAACACTTCCGGATCATCACGCGATTCTGCCATCGGAAAAATGCCCGCGGCATAGCCCTGCAACAACAGGTTGGGGGTCAGTCGAATGTCGTCTTTCATGTCCGGGTGTCCGTCAGGCTTGCGCTCAGACTACT
The DNA here is from genome assembly GCF_947496075.1 of uncultured Tateyamaria sp. Taxonomy (GTDB): domain Bacteria; phylum Pseudomonadota; class Alphaproteobacteria; order Rhodobacterales; family Rhodobacteraceae; genus Tateyamaria. The sequence goes on along the minus strand of NZ_CANMBJ010000001.1, from coordinate 647,435 downwards.
CTGCCGGTCGCATATAAAAAAGGGGACCGCAGGCCGCGGTCCCCTCAAAATTCATCGAACGTGCCTTAGTCAGCTTGTGCTTCAAGCCACTTTTCCAGCCAGTGGATATTGTAATCCCCTGTATGGATGTCCTTTTCCGCCAGCAGTGCGTGGAACAGCGGCACGGTTGTGTCGATGCCGTCGATGATCAACTCACCCAATGCGCGATTGAGCCGTGCCAGTGCCTCGGCCCGGTCGCGGCCATGCACGATCAGTTTTCCGATCAGGCTGTCGTAGTAGGGCGGGATCGAGTAGCCGTCATAAAGTGCTGAATCGATGCGCACCCCAAGACCGCCCGGCGCATGGTACTGCGTGATACGACCTGGTGAGGGCGTGAAGTCGGGGAGCTTTTCAGCATTCAGTCGTACTTCGATCGAGTGGCCGTTGATCTGCAGATCGTCCTGTTGGAAGGACATATCCATGCCAGACGCGACGCGAATTTGCTCGCGGACGAGATCAACGCCAAAGATGGCCTCTGTCACTGGGTGTTCGACCTGCAGTCGGGTGTTCATTTCGATGAAATAGAATTCGCCGTTCTCATAGAGGAACTCGATGGTCCCCGCGCCGATGTAATTAATCTTGGCAACGGCATCGGCACAGACGCGTCCGATTTCGGCTCGCTCTGCTGCACTGATCGCGGGGCCGGGTGCCTCTTCAAACACCTTTTGGTGACGGCGTTGCAGGGAACAATCCCGCTCACCCAGATGCACGGCACGGCCCTTGCCATCGCCAAAGACCTGAATCTCGATATGGCGCGGCGTGGTCAGGTATTTCTCGATATAGACTTCGTCGTTGCCGAAAGCGGCTTTGCCTTCGGCCCGCGCCGTCATGAACGCGCTTTCCATGTCAGCGGCTGTCTGCGCCACTTTCATGCCGCGTCCGCCACCACCAGCCGTGGCCTTGATGATGACCGGATAGCCGAATTCTTCGCCGATGGCTTTTGCTTCGTCCAGCGTGGCCACGCCGCCGTCAGAACCGGGCACGCAGGGTACGCCAAGGTCCTTCATCGTGTCCTTGGCAGTGATCTTGTCGCCCATGACGCGGATATGTTCCGCAGTTGGGCCGATAAAGGTCAGGCCGTGATCTTCGACGATCTGCACGAATTGCGCATTTTCAGACAGGAAACCATAGCCGGGGTGGATCGCCTCGGCGCCCGTGATCTCGCAAGCCGAGATGATGGCTGGAAAGCTCAGGTAGGATTGCGGCGATGCGGGCGGGCCAATGCAGACGGATTCGTCGGCCATGCGCACATGCATCGCGTCGGCATCCGCCGTGGAGTGCACGGCCACGGTGGCAATGCCCATCTCGCGCGCGGCGCGGATGACGCGCAGGGCAATCTCTCCGCGGTTGGCAATCAGGATTTTGTTGAACATGCGCCGACCCTTATTCGAGGATCACAAGCGGAGCGCCAAATTCAACAGCGGCGCCGTCATCAACCAGGATACGTTTGATCGTGCCTGCGCGTGGGGCAGGGATGTGGTTCATGGTTTTCATCGCTTCGACGATGAGCAGGGTGTCGCCTTCGCTGACCTGCTGTCCGACTTTGATGAAGGACGGCGCACCCGGTTCTGCCTGCATGTACACGGTACCGACCATGGGGGATGTGACGGCGCCCGGATCATTTGCTGGATCGGCCGCCGGTTCCGATGCCGGCGCGGCAGCTGCCGCTGCGGGCGTTGCCGCGGCGACAGGCGCCGGGGCCGCAACTTGGGCGACAACCTGTTGCGCCATTTGGCGCGACACGCGCACGTTCAGGCTGTCATCTTCGCCATATTCCCGTTTGACCTGCAGTTCCGTCAGATCATTTTCGCGCAGCAGTTCGGCCAGTGCCTGGATAAAGGCCACATCCGCGTCATGGTTGCTCTTTGTCATTCTTGTCCTCAACCGTTTGGTCGTTGCCGCGCAGTCCAATACGCGGCCCGTAGTGCTCTTCGCCGCTTATAGCCTTGCAATGACGCAGAGGAAAGCGCTGTGACATTTCGGTGATGCCGGTGCCGCAGACTTGTGGACCGGACGCGGCCTTCAACGAAAAAACCGGCCCCACGAGGGGACCGGCTGTGACATCCGACCTTCCCAGGTTCAGTCAGATGGCGAGGTATTCCGCCCGCAACTCTTCGTTTTCAAGCACCTCGGATGCGGTGCCATCGAACACGATCCCGCCAGTATCAAGGATCACGGCCCTGTCAGCCAGCTGCAGGGCACGCACCGCGTTCTGTTCCACAATCACTGTCGTGATTCCCTGTTCCTTGATCACGGTCAGGGTCTTTTCGATCTCGTCCACGATGACCGGCGCCAGCCCTTCATAGGGTTCGTCCAGAAGCAGAACCTTGATGTCCCGGGCCAGCGCACGGGCGATGGCCAGCATCTGTTGCTCACCGCCCGACAGTGTCGTGCCCTCTTGGGTGCGCCGTTCGCCGAGGCGGGGGAACAGGTTATAGAGCCGCTCGATGGACCACCCAATGGGCGGCGCAATCTGGGCAAGCTTCAAGTTCTCTTCAACCGTGAGGCCAGGGATGATACGCCGATCCTCGGGCACCAGGCCCAGACCGGCCTGGCTGGCCTCGTGGCTCGACATCTTGTGCAATGGCTGGTGGTCCAGCCAAATCTCGCCATGGGTGACTTCGGGGTCGCCAATCCGGGCAATGGATCGCAGGGTTGATGTCTTGCCGGCGCCATTGCGGCCCAGAAGCGCGAGGATTTCGCCTTCGTGCACGTTGAAGCTGATACCTTGCACGATATAGCTTTCGCCATAGTAAGCGTGCATGTCCCACACGCTCAGAAAAGCGGGTGCGGTGGCGGCGTGGCTGACGCCTTTGGAAAAGTCGGGTTTGACGTTCATGGTCTTGCCTCCTTACGCCGCAGCCGCTTCGCCCAGATAGGCTTCGCGCACTTTCGGGTGGCCTTTGATATTGTCTGGCGTGTCTTCGACCAGCGGGGTGCCTTGTGCTAGAACGGTGATCCGCTCGGCGAGCGAGAACACAACGTGCATGTCGTGTTCGATGATCGAAATGGTGATGTCCCGCTCCTCCTTGATCTGTTTCAGCAGGTCGATGGTGTTGTTGGTATCGGCCCGGGCCATCCCGGCTGTGGGTTCGTCCAACAAAAGAAGGCGCGGTTCTTGGGACAGGCACATGCCAATCTCAAGCCGCCGCTTGTCACCGCGGGACATTGAGGCCGCGTTCATGTGCCGTTTGTCGGCCATGTTCATGTCCTCAAGCACGTGTTCAGCCCGTTCGATGATTTCCTTGTCCCTCATCATCGCGGCATAAGCGTTGGCGGTGAACGCCCCGTCGCGCTTGGCAAAGCAGGGGATCATCATGTTTTCCATGACGCTCAGATCACCAAAGATCTCGGGCGTCTGGAACACGCGACTGATGCCCATCTGGTTGATCTCGAACGGCTTTCGGCCCAGCACGGACTGCCCGTCGAACATGACCGACCCGGTGTCGGGGATCAGCTTGCCCACCAGACAGTTCAGCAAGGTGGACTTGCCTGCACCGTTTGGTCCGATGATGGCATGGACCGTGTTCTCGGCGACGGACAGGTTCACGTCCCCCAGCGCCTGCAAACCACCGAACCGCTTGCCCACGTTTTTGACTTCAAGAATACCCATTGGTTTCTCTCCTTATTCCGCAGGCGTTGTTTTGCCGTCAGGCGTGTCGGTAGACTTCTTCTTGCGGCCAAACAGGCGCGCAACGCGTTGACCTCCTTCAACAAGGCCACCGGGCAGGAAGATCACAACCAGCATGAAGATCAGACCAAGTGTCAGGTGCCAGCCTTTCCCAATAAAGGGATAGATCAGCGTAACCACGAAATCCTCAAGTCCGTCGGGCAGAAAGGCGAACCACGTGTGCAGGATGTCTGAGTTGATCTTGGACAGGATGTTTTCCATGTACTTGATTGCACCAGCACCCAGCACCGGGCCAATCAGAGTGCCAACACCGCCCAGAATGGACATCAAAACCACTTCACCCGAGGCGGTCCAGAACATGCGTTCCGCGCCCACTTGCGTGTCCATGGCAACCATCAGGCCACCGGCCAGACCGGCATACATACCCGAGATGACAAAGGCCGCGAGGGTATACGGCTTAGCGTTCAGGCCGGTGTAGTTCAGGCGCTGCTGGTTGGATTTCACCGCCCGCAGCATCATGCCAAAGGGCGAGCGGAAGATGCGGATCGACAGGTAGAATGCCAGCAGCATCACGATACCGGCCAGGTAGTACCCAACGTTGAACGTGAAGACCCATGCCCCGACATCGAGGTTGAAGCTAGACCCCATCTCAAGCCCGAATAGGTTGGCCTTGGGTGTTGCGCCATTGGCCAGCGTGCCGTCCAGAATGCGGGGGTCGTTGACCTTTGGCTGCAGGCCCGTCTCGCCGCCCGTGATTGGTGTCAGCACCGAATAGGCAAGCGAGTAGGACATCTGAGCAAAGGCCAGCGTCAGGATCGAGAAGTAGATGCCGGAGCGGCGCAGGCTGATCCATCCCACGGCGAGGCTGAAGATGCCTGCGACGATGACCGATACGATGATGGCCGGGATCACGTTCATGGTCAGCAGCTTCATCATCCAGATCGCGGCGTAGGAGCCGACCCCAAGGAAGGCGGCGTGTCCGAAGGACAGGTAGCCGGTGAGGCCAAAGAGGATGTTGAACCCGATGGCGAAGATGCCAAAGATCACGAAGCGTTGCATCAGGTCAGGATAACCTGCGTTGAACTGCGCCATTCCGGACCCTTCAGGGAAGGGGTTCAGGATGAAGGGGGCCAGTGCGACAAGTACAGCGACTAGAAGCAGCAGGCGGAAGTCTTTTTTGTCCAGTCCAAACATGGATCAGTCCTCCATCACGCCCTTGCGGCCCATAAGGCCCCGAGGACGGGTCAACAGAATGATGATGGCCACCAGGTAAATGATGATCTGGTTCAGGCCGGGCAGCACCGCGAGGACCTCGCGCATGGAGGCAAAGCTTTCGAGGATGCCAAGCAGGAAGCCCGCAGCGACAGCACCGGGCAGGGAGCCCATGCCGCCCACCACGACCACCACGAAGCTAAGGACGAGGAAGTCCATGCCCATGTGGTAGTTTGGTGAGTTGATCGGCGTGTACATCACACCGGCAAGCCCCGCGACGGCGGCGGCGATACCGAACATCAGCGTGAAGCGGCGGTCGATGTTGATGCCAAGCAGCTGCACCGTCTCGCGGTCGGCCATACCTGCCCGCACAACCATCCCGAAGGTGGTGAACTGGAGGAAGGCAAACACGGCACCGATGATGACGGCGGCAAAGGCGAAATAGATGATGCGCCAATACGGGTAAATAATCGTGTTGGGATCAAAGCCCATCATGGCGCCGAAATCGAACGACCCTTTGAAGGCGGCAGGGGCAGGGGTCGGGATCGGGTTGGCGCCGTAGTAGTACTTGATGATCTCTTGAAGAACGATGGCAAGACCGAAGGTCACGAGGATCTGGTCCGCGTGCGGGCGCTTGTAGAAATGCTTGATCAGGCCGCGTTCCATGATGACCCCGATGGCGATCATCACCGGGATGGCAAACAGGATCGAGAGCGGGACGGCCCAGTCGATGATCGTGTTGCCTGCAGCCTCTCCGAACCAATCATAGACATAAGGAACATCCACCTTGAGGGGATTGCCCAGAAAGTCCTTTTGGGTTTCGTCTACAACCGTGTGGCTGATGGTCAGGATTCGGCTCAGTGTGACGGCGCAGAACGCGCCGATCATGAACAGGGCGCCGTGGGCAAAGTTCACCACGCCCAGGGTGCCGAAAATCAGCGTGAGACCCAGCGCGATCAGCGCATAGGCCGAGCCCTTGTCGAGCCCGTTTAGAATTTGAAGGATGATCGCTTCCATCGGCCGAACCTCTGGTTGGGGGGCATCTGTCCCATGATGGGACACATTATGTTAAATATCGGGATGCCTGGGATCAGGTGCCAGGGAAGGGTGGGCCACGGCGGGCCCACCCAACGTCTTGTGGCTTAGGCGCCGGGGTTGCAGGACCCCAGTTCGCCACCGAAGATCGACGCGTCGTAGGTGACCTGGCTTGTCGGCGTGACTTCCACGATCTCGAGAAGGTCGAACTCGGATGTCGGGTTCTCTTTCCCTTTCACGACCAGCACGTCCTTGAAGCACTGGTGGTCTTCGGCGCGGTACAGCGTCTTGCCGTTGCCCATGCCGTCGAATTCGAAGCCTTCGAGAGCTTCGGCAACAGCACATGGGTTGAACGACCCAGCACGTTCCACAGCGTCTGCATAGAGCAGGGCCTGAACGTAGCAGGTGTGTGCGGCCTGGCTGGGCGGGAAGCCGTATTTGGTGCCGAAGGATTTGACGAATGCTTTGGAGCCTTCGTCCTGCAGCGACCAGTGCCAGTTGGTGGACCCGAAGATCCCCTTCACGTTGGCACCCGCACCCTTCGCCATCAGGCGGGAGTAGAGCGGCACAACGATCTCGAAGTTCTTGTTGTTCACCAGCTTGTCGCGCAGACCGAACTGAACCGCGTTGGTCAGCGAGTTCACCATGTTGCCGCCGTAGTGGTTCAGAACCAGAACGTCCGCACCCGATTGTAGAACCGGCGCGATGTAGGACGAGAAGTCGGTCTGTGTCAGAGGCGTTTTCACGGCTGCGACAGTTTCCCAACCCATGGCTTCGGTCGAGGTGCGCACGGCTTCTTCGGTCGTGTAGCCCCAGTTGTAGTCGGCTGTCAGGTGGTACGCTTTACGATCCGTGCCGTAGTTGTTGGCCAGGATCGGCGCGAGGGCCGCACCGGACATGTAGGAGTTGAAGAAGTGGCGGAAGCCATTGGCCTTCTTGTCCTTGCCGGTGGTGTCGTTGGAGTGGGTCAGACCCGCCATGAAGATCACGCCTGCCTCTTGGCAGAGTGCTTGCACGGCCACAGCCACACCCGAGGACGAACCGCCGGTGATCATCACGGCACCGTCTTTTTCGATCATCGACCGGGCCGATGCACGGGCCGCGTCAGATTTGGTCTGCGTATCGCCGGTGACGTATTCGACCTTCTTGCCCATGATGCCGTTGCCTTGCAGGGCTTTGGACGAGAACGTGTTCATCAGGCCGCCGTCGCCGCCACCGTTCAGGTGCTCGACAGCAAGTTCGTAGGCGCGCAGTTCGTCTGCACCTTCGTCAGCGTAGGGACCGGTTTGCGGCACGTTGAAGCCAAGCGTCACGCTGGACCCTGTGGGTTCGTTCGTGAAAGCAGCGGCCGACTGCGCCGTAAAGATCGTTGGCGCAGCAACGCCGGCGCCTGCGATGGCACCGGTCTTGAGCACGCCACGACGCGTCAGATTCATTTTGGACATGAATATCCTCCCAATTGTTGAAAAGCGCGATCCTGCTCCTCAACCGGATCGCGCATGCACTTTTCGTGCAAAGGTACTATCGCGCATGGTTGGAAAATTGCGCAATAAACCCTTTGTTTTGCAGAATTATTTTGTAAACATTTGCACAATACGACGGTATGCTTTGTAAACTTTGTTATGTCGCAGCGCAGAAACGCGTTGAAATGACTTGCAAACGGGCGGGAATGGTCATGGCGCGAGACGCACTCACAGGAACACGGATACGCGAGCGCAGGACAATGGGAAGGCTCAAGCAGTCTGATTTGGCGCGTCAGATCGGCATCTCGGCGTCTTATCTGAACCTGATTGAACACAATCGTCGCAGAATCGGTGGCAAGCTGTTGCTGGATATTGCGGCGGCTTTGGGTGTTGAACCTACCGTATTAAGCGAGGGCGCCGAGGCTGCCCTGATCGCCTCGCTGCAAGAAGCTGCCCAACGCGCGAACATGTCTGATTCCGAAAGCGGGCGGGCGGAGGAATTCGCTGGTCGTTTTCCCGGCTGGGCCGATGTGCTGGCGGCGGCTCACCGCAAGATTGCAGATCTGGAGCGCACGGTTGAAACCCTGAGTGACCGCCTCGCGCATGACCCGGAGCTGGCGGCGTCGGTCCATGAAGTTCTGTCGACGGCGGCGTCGATCCGGTCAACGGCCTCCATCCTGGCTGAAGATAAGACGATCACGGAGGAGTGGCGCAACAGGTTCCACACCAATATCGACGCCGACAGTCGCCGCCTTGCCGACAGCTCGAAGGCGCTTGTGGGCTTTCTGGATACCGAAACCGGTGAGGCCGCGCCCTCTGGATCGCCCCAAGAAGAGGTGGCGCAGTTTCTGGCGGCGCATGACTACGGCTTTGTATCCCTTGAGGATGGGTCGGGGAGCGTTGACAACCTTGTGTCGGGGGCGCCCGAATTGGTGTCGGTCCAATCCCGTCATCTTGCCCGCACGGTGCTTAACCGTGTGGTTCAGGACAGTGCGCAGGTCGGGATGACCGACTTGCAGGCAGCACTTGCCGAAGATGGGGTGGATGTGATTGCGCTGTCTGATCGCTTTGGCGTTTCTGTCCCGCATATGATGCGCCGCCTTGCTGCTGTCCCGGGGCTTGATGCCGGGCTGGTCGTGTCTGACCGCGCGGGCAGTCTGCTGTTTCGCAAGGATATCGAAGGTTTCACCATCCCGCGCCACGGGGCAGCTTGTCCGTTGTGGCCGCTGTTTCAGGTGATGGGGCAACCGGGGCAAGTGATCCGTGCGCGGGTTCAGATGCCGACGCGCGACGGTGTCGTATTTGATTGCTTTGCCGCAGCCGAACCTGTGGGCCCGATGGTTTTCAACGCCCCGCGGCTTTTGGAAGCTGCAATGCTTATTTTGCCGGTGCCGGATAGTCCCACGGCAGGTGACGTTCCGGTCCAAGATATCGGTCCCGCATGTCGCATCTGTCCGCGCGGTGGTTGTGCAGGACGGCGCGAGCCGTCGATCCTGAGTGATGGGTTCGGAGGTTTTTGACAGCCTGACCAAATACGCACATAGTTGGGCGCGCCGACCAAGAGGTGAAACTGCCGCGGGTTGGTGCGATTTTGGGGAGGAGTCGCAGACATGGGTAAGCATGTTCTGCTCGTTGAAGACGAGACTAACATCATAGAGGCAATCCAGTTCCTGCTCAGCCGTGAGGGTTGGCAGGTTGATACGCATTCGGACGGGGCCACGGCCGTCGACAAGGTGCGCAATATGCGCCCCGATCTGGTCGTGCTGGATTACATGTTGCCGGGCAAGAATGGCATCGACATTCTGACCGAGTTGCGGGCCGATCCTGACTTTGAACGGTTGCCGGTTCTGATGCTGACCGCACGTGGTCAAAGCAGGGATCGGGATTTGGCCGAGCGGGCAGGGGTCAGCCGTTTCATGACCAAGCCGTTTTCCAATACAGAGGTGGTGACGGCTGTTCGCGATCTTGTGCAATTGGCGCAATGACGGACCACAACACAAACACGACACTGTTTCTAGAACGGCGCAGTTATCGCCGTCGCCGGTTGATGGACGCATTGCGCCTTTTGCCGATTGTGGGACTGTTGTTGTGGTTGTTCCCGGTGTTCTGGCCGAATGCAAAAGATGGCCCGGATGCACCCGCATCCGTGTCCATGTCTGGTGCAGTCACATACGTGTTTTTGGTCTGGGGGGTGTTGATCCTGTCGGCCTTGGCGCTGTGGTGGGGTTTGTCCAAAAGAGCCGGTGAGGGGACTGAGCCGCCGGAGCAGGGCCGATGATATCCGTCAACCAGCTGGTTGCCGTCAGTCTGGTCTATGTGGCGTTCCTGTTTGCCATTGCCTTCTTTGCCGAGCGCGCCTCAGTCCGTGGGCGCAGTGGCTGGCTGCGGTCGCCGCTGGTCTATACCTTGTCCCTATCCATCTATTGCACGGCGTGGACTTTCTATGGGGCGGTGGGCTATGCGGCGCGGTCCGGGATGGAGTTTGTCACCATCTATCTGGGTCCAAGTCTTGTGATGATCGGCTGGTGGTGGGTGTTGCGCAAGCTGGTCCGCATCGGACGCGCGCAACGGGCCACTTCGGTGGCTGACCTGATTTCAGCGAGGTACGGTAAATCCAATCTTTTGGCCATCGTTGTGACGCTGATGGCCGTGGTGGGTGTGACGCCCTACATCGCGCTGCAGCTGCAATCGGTGACACTGTCCGTGTCCATTTTTTCCGATCCGGTCCAGACCGATGGCCTGAGCCAATCCACGGCGACGTTCTGGGTGGCATGTGGTCTTGCCATCTTCACCGTCCTGTTCGGGACGCGGAACCTGAATGCCAACGAACGCCATGACGGGGTGGTGATTGCCATTGCGGTCGAGGCGGTGGTGAAGCTGATTGCCCTGCTGGCTGTTGGCATCTTTGTCGTTTGGGGGATCGCAGGCGGTATCGGTCCGATGCTGGAGCGCATCGATTCATCTCCCATCGGAGAGTGGAGCATGGATCGTAGCCGCTGGGTTGCCCTGACGGCTTTGTCCGCAGCAGCCTTTCTGGCGCTGCCCCGCATGTTCCAGGTCATGGTGGTCGAGAACGATGACGAGCGCCATTTGCAGATCGCAAGCTGGGCATTTCCGCTTTATCTTATGCTCATGAGCCTGTTCGTGGTGCCGATTGCCGTGATCGGCCTCGACATCTTGCCGCCGGGCAGCAACCCGGATCTGTTTGTCCTGACAGTTCCATTGGCCGAGGGGCAGGGTGGCCTTGCGACACTGTCCTTCCTTGGTGGGTTTTCGTCGGCCACATCCATGGTGATCGTTGCGACGCTCGCCCTTTCCACAATGGTGTCGAACCATATCGTGATGCCCATCTGGCTGAGTACTCAAGCCGAAGGGGCACAGGTGTCGGGAGATGTGCGGAATGTCGTGATACTGGCGCGGCGCGCCTCGATCCTTCTGATCATTTTCTTCGGATACCTGTATTACCGGTTGTCCGGGGGCGGCGCTGCGCTGGCGGCGATTGGCCTTATCTCCTTTGTCGGGGTGGCGCAGTTTCTGCCCGCCATGCTGGGCGGTATCTTTTGGCGGGGTGCCACGCGGTGGGGGGCGCTTGCAGGTCTGGTGGTGGGTTTTACTGTCTGGGTCTTTTGCTCGCTTCTGCCGAGCTTTGGGCCGGACGCCGTGCTGAGTGCATCTGTCTTTGACAATGGTATCGCCGGAATGGGCTGGCTGAGACCGCAAGCGCTGTTTGGAGTTGAAGGGATCGACCCAACCGTGCATGCGATCGTGTGGTCCATAACCCTGAACATGGTTGCCTTCCTTGGCGTGTCGATTGTCACCTTTCCACAGCCTCTTGAACGCTTGCAGGGTGCTCAATTCGTAAACGTCTTCGATCATTCCGCACAGGCGCGCGGCTGGGACGCTGCCCCTGCGACGTCCGAGGACCTCATGGTCATGGCGCAGCGTATCCTTGGACCGGATGATGCATTGGCGTTGTTTCGGGCGGAAGCGCAGCGGCAAGGGGTGACCGGCCATTTGCCTGAACCGACACAAGGGTTCCTTCAGGCGCTTGAACGGGAACTTGCAGGGTCCGTGGGATCGGCAACGGCTCATGCGATGATCAGCCAGTTGGTTGGCGGAGCTTCGGTATCGGTCGAAGATCTTATGGCTGTGGCAGACGAGTCTGCGCAGATCCTTGAATACTCCAACCGGCTTGAGGCGAAATCGGCGGAACTGAGTCGCACCGCACGCAAGTTGCGGGAAGCCAACGAAAAGCTGACGGCGCTGTCGGTGCAGAAGGATGCGTTTCTGGGGCAAATCAGTCACGAGTTGCGGACGCCGATGACATCGATCCGGTCTTTCTCAGAGATTTTGCGCGACACCGATGAATTGGAGCAGTCGGAAAAGACCAAATACGCGTCGATTATTCATGGGGAAACGATCCGGTTGACGCGCCTGCTGGATGACCTTCTTGATCTGAGCGTGCTTGAAAACGGGCAGGTGAGCCTGAACCTGGATACCGGCAACCTGAACGATGTGATCGGGCAGGCAGTGCTGTCTGCCGGGGGGGACCGGAGCACGCGACTGACGGTCAGGCATGAGCAAGCGGGGGTCGATCGGCCGCTGACAACCGACCTTGACCGGTTGCGGCAGGTGTTCATCAACCTGATCACCAACGCCCAGAAGTATTGCGATGCGCCAGAACCCGAGTTGCGCATCGATGTGATGGACCGCGGCGACGGGTTGCAGGTTGTTTTTCACGACAACGGCACGCCTATACCCTCTGAAGCGCGGTCGCTGATCTTTGAAAAATTCTCTCGGATCAATGACAAGGATGGATCAGGTGCTGGTCTGGGCCTTGCCATATGTCGCGAGATCATGGCGCGTCTTGGTGGCGATATCACCCACGAGCCGCGCGCTGACGGCAATGCGTTTGTTGTGCACTTGCCTGTCCGGGCTGCGCTGGCAGCGCAATAGTGCCAAAAGCTTTGTCTTCATAAAGCGGTTGGTAACCTATCTTCCTTAGACCCGACGTGCATGTTCAGGCCGTAGAAACGGCGGAGTTTATGAGCGAAACCGCAAAAAACAGTATCTTGGGACGGATGGCGACCGCGGGCCGGGAAGAGCGTCAGGCGCGTGTTATGACGCTGGCAAAAGCCTTGCGTCTTACATTGGCCAGGGTGGCCGATGCGCTCATGGAACTGCCCATTGCTGTCATCGGTGCCGTGGTCGACAAGGTTGACGGCGAAGCAGTTGAGGCACAACTGAACGACGACGCCTTGCTGATGCTGCTTGATGGACCGGATGGTCGTGCCGGAGCAGCCGTGTTCGACCCCATTGTAGTGGGTGGCCTGATCCAACAGCAAACCATGGGTGTTGTGCTTGCCGATGGCGGCGTGGCACGGGCGATGACCCGCACGGATGCTGCCATTTGCGCGCCGTTGATCGACATGTTGCTCGAGAAAACGTGCCCGGTACTGGAGGACCCAGAGGATGCCGCGCTGCTTGATGGCTTTCGATTTGGGGCAAAAGCAGAAGACGCGCGCACGCTTGCAATGGCGCTGGATGCTCAGGATTACACTTTGATACGCCTGACGGTCGATATCGCGCGTGGCGCCCGGCAGGGTGAAATCACATTGGTTCTTCCACCGTCAGATACGCGCGATGCCGACCTGGATGAAGGTGAGACAGAGGACGAAAGCGGTGATGCACCCACTATGACCGATACGGTCATGGGCCTGAACACTGATCTGAACATGATTGTCTGCAGCCTGCATCTGCCGTTGAACGCTTTGCAAGCATTGGCCGTTGGGGACGAGTTGCCACTGACGCCTGCCGCGTTTCCAAACGTTCAAATCACGACCAATACAGGCCGCGTGGTCGGCCGCGGCGTTGTCGGTCATGTGGACGGGGTGCGCGCTGTCAAACCTCAACGCGCGCCGTCCCACGCAACGCAACCACTGCGCCGCGAGTCGGACGAGCCCCTTGTCGAGATGCCCCAGGTTGAGGAAATCTCTGGCCCAGCACGGCGGGAAGAAGATGCGCCCAATGTGCCAACGACAGGGGTGGATGCAAGCCTGCCCGCATTGCCACCTGCTGATGCATCGGACGGCATAGCGGTTGATACGGGCCCGCTTGAGGATGCGAAGGCCGGAGATGCAAATCTGCCGGCTCTTGACGATTTGCCTGATCTTGATGCGCTGCCCGATCTCTCAGACCTTCCAGACCTGTCCGAATTGCCTGATTTGGCGGCTGTTTAGTCTGGTCACCCACCCGATTGCGAAGCAATCGCGTCCAGGGTCGGACGCAAGGCATCCAGATCGTAGCCACCCTCGCGCGCGGTGCACAGGATGTCATCGGTTGGCATGCGCCCGGCTTGGCCCAAACACCATACCACCGTCGACCGCGTGCCGGATGCGCAATATGCCAGAACCGGAGTTTCCGTTTCCTCGGCCAGCGCCATGTGCTTGGCAACAATGTCAGGCGTCATTGTCTGATGCGTCAGTGGCAACCGGTGAAAGGTCAGCCCTGCCGCGAGAGTCGCAGTTTCGATTGCGTCCGCCTGAAAGGCCGGTGGGATTTCGCCATCAGGGCGATTGCAGATTACAGTCTTGATCCCGGCCGCCGCAATATCGGGCAGATCGGCTGGATCCAGTTGTGGTGCCACAAAATAGGTCGGTGTGATCTGTCGAATATCCATGCCACCGATTTATGTCGTGGGCATCAGTCTGTCCAGACCAAGTCGCAGTGGTGGAACCGCCCACATGCCAGCCAGCATGGCAACGAGGAACAGCACACCCTGCCAACCGCCATAGGTGATGGATGCGAGTGCCGGGCCCGGACAGAGACCGACCAGCCCCCACCCGATACCAAACAGGATGGATCCCGCGATCAGGGGGCGGGTGATTTCGGAACGCGGCGGGGCAGGGTAGCTGCCGCCCGTCAGCGGTGTGCGGCCACGGGTCAACCGCCAGGCAAAAACCATGGGCAGCATGGCGCCTCCCATGACAAAAGCCAGTGTTGGGTCCCAGGCACCGGCGAAATCAAGAAAGCCGCGTACTTTGGCAGTATTGGTCATACCCGATATATGCAGGCCCGCGCCGAACAGAGCGCCACTCAGCAGGGCGATGAAACCCCGCATCACAGGCCCAACCCCACGCGCGCGAGTGTGACGGTTGCAGCGCCTGCGCCAATATAGGCGAGCGTTGCCACGAACCCGCGCACCGAAAGGCGTGACATCCCACACACGCCGTGCCCGGACGTGCATCCGTTGGCAAAGCGTGTTCCAATCCCGACACACAATCCGCCTATGATCAAAAGCCATGGCAGGGACGTGGCATGTGTGTCTGCCGCCCAGCCGCCAAGTGTCATCAACGCGGGCATCCCGATCAAACCGATCAGGAAGGCAAATGTGGTTGAACGATCTTGACCTGTTCCGTCAATCAACCCGCCAACGATCCCGCTGGCTCCCATGATGCGACCAGTCCCCAGAAGCAGAACCGCCGCCGCTGTCCCGATCATTACGCCGCCGACGAGGCCCCAAATCCAGTCAATAGACATAGGTTTCTCCTTGATCAGCTGAGGAAGATGCCAACGATGACAAGCATCAAGCCAATGACCGACACGAACAGTGCTCCCAAATTCAGTGGCAGCACCCGTGCCATGACCGCGCGCATGTCAGCATCGTTCAGGCCTGCAGCACGCGCCCGCCATACTTTGATGATGCACCAGACAAGGCCGATCAGGCCGATGACCGACAATGCGGCCCCGCCCCAGATCAAGCCATCCAACAGGGTGAAAGCTGTCTCTTGTTCCATGCCTTCCGGCTATCCGAGCATTGCCGTCATGGCAAGGTGCCAACGCCCCTTGCAGCACCGCGCGCGCCCCGCTATCCAGCGGGCTGATCTGATCCTAAGGAGCGCGCAATGACCGAGACTGCCACCAATGCCGAAAGCTACCGTGTCACGGCGGATGAGTTGCGTCAGTTCGTCGAACGGTTTGAACGGCTTGAGATGGAGAAGAAGGACATCGCCGACCAGCAAAAAGAGGTGATGGCCGAGGCCAAGGCGCGCGGGTACGACACCAGGGTGATGCGCAAGGTGATTGCACTGCGCAAGCGAGACAGCGATGACATCGCCGAAGAGGAAGCCGTTCTGGAGATGTATAAGGAAGCGCTTGGTATGAGCTGAGCGGTTAGCCTCAGCTCTTGCCTTCGTTGTCTTGACGCGCTGGCGCAAAGTGTAGCCAGCGCAGTGGCAACGCGCCGCCCTTAGGCACAATCCCGATTTTTACGGGGTTCCCTGAGCGTTTATCTGTCAATTCAAGCGCGGATTCGCCATTCTTGATATGCTTGTCACCCCATTGCATTAGCGCGAGGATCACGGGCGCAAGTTCGCGGCCTTTTTGGGTCAGCACATAGGCATGGCGTGTACGCGACGACCCATCGCGATACGCTTTTTTCTTGGCCAGCCCGTTTTCAACGATCTGAGCCAGTCGCCCGGACAATACGGATTTCGGTATTCCGATGTCCGCCTGAATGTCCGCAAAACGGCTTACCCCGTACAACATTTCCCGCAATATCAACCATGTCCAGCGATCTGGGACTTGTTCGATGGCAAGGGCCGCACCGCATTCTGACATCGGCACAGGGCTTTCACGCACAGGTGAATCTTCTGGGTTTGACATTTGAACTCTGCTCTGCCAGTGTTTTATTGTTGCAGTCAGGATATACCGAAATGACGTCGCAAGCCACTGAAAACGCAGTGAACGCAGGTGGTTGCTATTGCGGAGCGGTCAGGTACGTCGTCTCGCAGCCGCCGTTGGTCAAGGGGCAATGTCATTGCCAACCATGCCAGCGAATGTCAGGCGGTGCGCCCCAATACTTCATCCTCGTACCGCCAAATGGGTTTGCGTGGACAGCGGGAAAGCCAGCACATTTCACACACCCAGATTTGAAAAACGCGGTCACAAGATACTTTTGCAAGACATGCGGAACGCAGCTTGTGACCACGCGGCAGGACACATCAGGATACATCGTCAAGATCGGCACCCTGGATAACCCAGGCGGATTTGTCCCGCGTGTTGCGATTTGCCACGCGGATGCCTTGGGTTTTCACACAGTGCCTGAGGGGGTTCAGGTGTTCGACGGACTGCCCGGCGTCTAGGGCGCAATAACGGTGACACCGGGAATACGGGCCACGCGTTCCATGTCTTCTTCGTAGATTTCGGTCATTGTCTCGACCGTCTCATCGGTCCAGCCGGGTGCATTAAGCTCTTCTTCGATCTGATCTTCGATCGCGAACTTATCAAGGAAGGCAGCAATCACCCGGCGCTTTTGCATTTCTGTCATCGTGGGGTGCGATTTCAGATAGGCACGAAACCGTTGCATCCCTTCTTTTGACATGATGTCCGCGAGCAGATCGAAACCACCGATGATCTTTTCGCCATGTTCCAGACCAGCAAGCTCTCGGACGATCTGCGCCCACAGCATCGGCATGTCCTCAAAGCACCAGGTGGTAATGGTCACGTCAGGCGCGGCTGTTCGTATGGCCGACAGGGTATCGGACCAGCGAATGCTGTAGGGATCGACGCCCCGTAGAAACGCATTCATGTCCTTTTGTGGCGCATTGTCGAAGAGGGCCGGTAAGAACGTGGCAGGGTTTCGGATGGCAAGAAAAAGCTCAACCTCGTCATGGGCGAACAGGGCAGACAGCTGGGCCATCCGTTCCGGCGCCGATCGATAGATTGTGCCATCGCGCACGCAACCCCGAGGAGCCCCAAATAGGAACATGTGACTCAGGATCATGCGATCCGCGTTTTCTTCATCGAGGATCAGGTCCATCAGGACATCGCGTGCATCCGCGGCAGGTGGGGCGTCTTGCAGTGCCGCAACCGTGTCTTTCAGAAGTGCCCGGTACTTGCCTGGACCGGGCACGGCGACGCCGCGTTTTGAAAAATCTTCCTTGTTCCGCAATAGGCAGCGCATAAGCCTATCTTCTTCGGTGAAATGCGCGCCAGCGTGAAGGACAATTTGCATGTAGTTCGACCTGATGGGCGTGAGTTACAGTGGCTCAGATATACCTGTTTTGCGTCCGGATAAAACCTCTGACGCGGAACGAAAAACAAGCTTGCCACCGCGCGACTCTCAGAGTACATGCTGCGCCCACGGCCCCTATAGCTCAGCTGGTAGAGCAACTGATTTGTAATCAGTAGGTCCGCGGTTCGAGTCCGTGTGGGGGCACCATTTAACTTAGTTTACAGTTACTTTTGGCGATTTAGACGTCAAGCCCGCCCAGCCGGAATTACGCCCTCATAAGCTGGGCTAGGATACGGTTTCCACGTGGTAGCTCGGAACGACAGTGCGGCTGATTCCCAACTCTGGACCTTTGGCATATGGGCGGGGGTTTCGTCCGGTTGCCGCAGACGCAGTTGATCTTGACCTGCCAGTATCGGTTGGCCTCAATGAATTGAACACGAATGCATGCCTTGAATTTAGTGGAGGCATGGCAGAACAAGTTCAACCCGAGCACCGCGTTCTGTTAAATTGGCTGCGCGGCAACATATCTGAAACGTCAGAGGTGGCGTAAGAACCCGTCGAGCCGGACGTTAGGGCTACAAAACTGCACGGCTGAACGCTTCGCCAGAAATCCCACGCTTGCTCCTTCAAATAGCATTCGTGTGCTATTTGGGCGGTGATGATAATGGGACGGCCCGTGGTCTGCGGGCAACGCATCTCCGAAAAGCGAACACCCGTGCGAGTTGCAGCACATGGGGCTTTGGGCTCTTGCTGAAGAATACTGCGGTATGTTTGAATGGCTACTTTCAGTTATGCGCGACCGTTCGGTATGCTGAACCTGGCTGAAACCCAAGCCTGCGAACGGAAAGGCGGCGCATGCAAAGCCTCTCGACTGCACCCATGCTGACGACGCAAAGGTTGGTTTTGCGTGGACCCGAACGGGATGATTTACCGGATTTCACCCGTTTCATGACCAGTGCCCTGTCGATGGAAGCGCAGGGCGAGACGATCACAGCGGAACAGGCCTGGTTCGGGTTTCTATCTGGCATTGGTCATTGGCATTGGCACGGTTTCGGCTTTTTTACGGTTGTAGAACAGCAGACGGAGCGTCCCGTCGGCCGCGTGGGCCTGATCAAGCATTTGGGATGGCCGGACATAGAGCTGGCATGGCATTTGTTCGAAGGCGCGGAGGGAAAAGGCTTTGCCACGGAAGCTGCTTGGGCCGTCAAGAAATGGGCTCGTGAGGATCTGGGGTTAGATCGGCTATACAGCTACATAGACACGCAAAATACGCGTTCACAGGCTGTGGCGAAGAGGCTCGGCGCCGTCACGGACGGAACGCGGGCTCCGCATGAACCGGAGGCGGAGGTGTGGGTTCACTCAATGGACAGCCATTGAGCCAAGCGGGCGAGAACCGTGGCCCGAGCCCGAGACCTTGCAAAGCCGCGCTCTTGGATATCTGCGAAGATGAGGTCGATTAGGCTGTCGCCGCTATGGATAGTTTCTTCCACGAGCACGGCGGAACAACCGCACACGCGACGCAATGGCAGACGCAACTTTCAACTTAGGTCGTTCGCACGCATCTGGCGAAAGACCGAATTGTCCGCTCTCCCGACGTTAAGACCCGTTTGCTGCAGTTAGTTGTGCTACGCTGCTGCAGGTCTGGTTTGCGTCCAATTGATACCCAAGCCGCGTTGTCCCGAGCCCGAGGATCTATGATGGAATGATGAGTCCTTCTGTAACCTGCCTGCTTGGCAAATCGCCCAAACCAGGCACAATTTTCGATCTGGTCCACGATAGCCTGATCGCGAGGAAGGTGGCGGTGCAGGTGCTTTTGCCACATAATTCTCGCACTCTTGGCACCGAGCGATGGCCCGAAAATACCTTGGTTGTTCATCGGGGCCTGAACAAAGAAATGCTTGACCAACTCGCGCAGAAGGAGGCGGACGGATGGCGTTTCTGCAACAGCCCGACATCAAGTGTTCTGGCAGGAGATCGCAACACGTTGATGTGCCGTTTGCGAAACGCGGGTCTGCCCGTTCCGAAATGGCAGCGACTGCCGGACTGGGCGGATGTCATTCGAATAGGGACTGAGCGATCCGTGGTCGTCAAAGCGGCAGATGGCACAGTCGGCCGGGGGACACAGGTTGTGATTGCCATACGAAACACCTTGCCAAAGGCAGCCCCATTTTCTGGACCGTATCTTGTAGAAGAATACATTGAAAACGACGGTCTGGATCGAAAGTTGTATGTGGCCGGATCGCGCTGTTTCGGTCTTATCAAACCTTGGCCTCGGAACCCGGACGTGCCTGCACAGTCGTTCGATGCATTGCCAGAATTGGTCGGTCTGGCAATGGCCGTGGGAGTAGAAACAGGACTGGAAATATTCGGAGTTGACGTGCTTCTGGGAGCACAAGGGCCAAAGATCGTGGACGTCAATGTGTTCCCCGGCTTTAGGGGAATTGATGAAGCCCATTCAGCCGTTGTTCATCACCTTCTGGAACGTTTAGAGCTTGGATGAAAATGCGGCGCGAATAGCTGTTTTCATTGCGCTCAGCGGTTCCACGTCAGCGAGCTCATTTCCGACCATCACAAGTTTCGAAGTGGGCGTGCTTCTGAGGCCAAGCTCATTTCCGACTATCGACAAGCCCGAATGTAGCGATGACCGGCCCAGCAGGCCGACTGCGATCCCGGCTTCAACGGCTGAAATCACGCCAGACACGCTTTGGCTAGAGTAGACAATACGGTATGGCTTCCCAAGAGTTTTCAGGGACGCGATTGCAACGTCGCGCCACCAGCAGGCATGATCGAATAGGGCTACTGGCAGGGTTTTATCGGCTATGAAACTGCGATGTGCGGACGACGCCCAGCAGGTTGGGTCTTCAAACAGCACCTCTTCATGCTTTTTCGGCTGTTCCACCTCATAAATCGCAAGGTCCAGCGCGCCCTTGTCCAGCGCCTCAGGGAAATCTGTGCTCAATGCACAGGTCACGTCCAGTTCGACCTTCGGATGGTTGTGCGCAAATGCTGCAATGATCTGCGCCAGCTTGGATCGTCCGTGATCGTCGGGAATACCCAGGCGTAGTTTGCCTGCCACCGCATCTTGGGAGATGTCCCGTAGTACTGCGTCGAGGCGGGCAGTCACCTCTCTTGCAACTGGCAACAAGCGACGACCTGTGTCGCTCAGGACAACGCCGCGCCCGTGGCGCTCAAAAACGGATTGGCCCAGGATGGTTTCGAGACGTTTGACCTGAAGACTGGTCGCAGATTGGGAACGGTAGATGCGCGCTGCGCCTTCCGTGACACTTCCAGCTTCAGCCACGGCGACAAAGGTGCGCAGTAGGTCGCTATCCAGATCATCCATCTGTTTTTCCAATGTCAGATATTAAAACTATTCGTTTCACACATGCCTTTCCCGCCACTAACTTTCAAGGACAAAGGAGTGTGCGATGACCGATCAGACAATTGCCCGCCGACAAACAAACAAAAGATATCTGGTTTGGGGGATGTGCCTCTCTCTGTCAGTTGTCATCGCTTTTGTTTGGCCGCAACACACCATGAACGCGGCCAAGTTCGTGGTGTGGGGGTTGGTTGTTGTCGCCCCCATTGTCATTCCGGGCATTCTTCTGGCGGCTTGGATCATCGCCAGCGGCGCGGACACGTATATTGCCAGTGCGTTTGAGGGCAGGACTTTGCGAACGGTGGTGGCCGCATCATTGATCGGGGCCATCACGCCGGTCTGCGGTGTTACCGTACTGCCCTTGATGGCTGGGTTGTTGGCGGCTGGCGTGCCTCTTGCCCCGATCATGGCGTTCTGGTTGTCATCCCCGATCACGGATCCTGCAATGCTCGCAACGACTGCTGCAACGCTTGGCATAGGTTTTGCTGTCGGCAAGACGATCGCAGCAATTGGGTTGGGTTTGTTCGGTGGCGCAGCGACCGTCCTATTTGCCAAGGCACCTTGGGCACGAGACGCGCTTCGCGACAACGGCTTTGCACGCCAACTGAGCGCTGCACGCTGTGGCGGAGATAAGACATTTGATCCATGGGTCTGGCAAACAAAGGTGCGGCGGCAATCCTTCGGCAAACAGTTCCGGGCAACTGGGCGGCTCATCCTGATTTGCCTGATCCCTGCCTTCGCCGCTGAATATGCCCTGAACGCCGCACTGACCCCAGGGGCGCTTGCAGCGTATGTTGGCAAGGATCAGTGGTGGGCTATCCCCGCTGCGGTATTTGTTGGCGCACCCGCGTACATCGACGGATATGCCGCGCTGCCCTTGACGCGTGGATTGATTGACAATGGCATGTCCGAGGGCGCTGCCATGGCGTTTTTGATCTCGGGTGGTGTGGTCAGTATTTGGGGTGCCATGGCCATTGCCCCGGTCCTCAAACTGAAACCATTTCTACTTTATCTGTTTCTTGCAGTTCTAGGATCGCTTGCTGCAGGGTACGTTTTCGGATGGGCAGTTCACAGCTAGCGAATGCCCGCTTAAATGAGGTCGTCTCCAAGTGCATCTTTCAGCGCAAAACCGTCTTCATAGGTTTTTGCGGTTTCCCCAGCGAAGAGATCCGGTAGTGACACAATATGCCCGTCTTCCTCGTAAGAAGATGCGATGTCGCGCTCTGCTTGCTTAAGCCCAGGGATGGAATGAAAGAGAACCACTATGCCAAGACTGCGCCCTAAATACTCTCTCCGGGTCTGGTGGGTGGTGGCCCAATGCACTTTGCGGCCGTTTCCTCAACTCGACAGAAGGTGAATACATCGCTCCCTACTTCATTGGGGTTTTCCTGGCTTCTTGGAGACCCATGCGGGCTCAGACTTTCGAAATGCGGACATTGATCTATGGTGGCTTGGTCCAGCAGGGCGGGCAACCTGCAGCGCGTGCTGATGTCCGCTTCGAGATAAAGCGACAACACGTCTTCGGTTGCCGCCCAAGCAACTGCCCCATCCTTGGTCCCGGGTGGGCTTGCGCGCCTTTCGTCGGTCGGTATCTATGGCGTTACCCAATTTGAGCAGGCCCTATGACCCCGCACCGCTTTCCCATAATTGTCTACTACGAGGACACCGACTTGGCCGGTGTCGTCTATTATGCGAACTACCTGCGCTACATTGAGCGCGCCCGATCAACCATTGTCGAGGAGATGGGGCTGGACCAGAATGAGATGCGGGAAAGAGGCATAGTCTTTGTCATCACGCGTGTTGAGGCCGACTACATCAGCCCCGCTCGCATGGCGGATCGGCTGGAGGTGGTCACCACGCATCAGGCTGTGAGCCCCGCACGATGGACATTTGACCAGGAAGTGCAGCGGGACGGGCAGGTGCTTTTTCGGGCGCATGTCATTGCCGTGACCATGACGACAGCCGGAAAACCCGTCCGTTTGCCCGCGGAAATCCGCGCAATGCAGGCGAAATAAACGCGTTCTGACGCCGAAGTGATAGCTTTCCCCTTGGGTCTGCCCTATAAATCTGCCCAAGAAAGAGCCGAATAGCGGCCAAACAAAAAGAGCAGGCAGTATGGAAGCAGAAACGCTCGCCCTGGCGCACGAGGTTGATTTCTCGATGTGGGGGCTTTTCTTGCGCGCGACCTTTACGGTGAAATTGGTGATGATCGTGCTGATCGTTGCATCGTTCTGGGCGTGGGGCATCATCATTCAGAAATTGCTGGTTTACCGTCGTGCACGGGCCGAAGCGGATCGATTTGATCGCGCGTTCTGGTCAGGTGAGCCGTTGGATGGCTTGTTCGAGAAGATTGGGCCGGAGCCGGATGGGGCCTCAGAGAAGGTCTTCGCCTCGGGCATGATCGAATGGCAGCGGTCCCATCGTGAGGATGGCGGGCTGATTGCAGGGGCCACCAGCCGGATTGACCGCAGCATGGACGTTGCGATTGCGAAAGAGGCGGAGAGTTTGCAGGGCGGGTTGACCGTTCTGGCGACCGTGGGGTCGTCCGCCCCGTTCATCGGTCTCTTCGGCACTGTGATCGGCATCATGAACGCGTTTATCGAGATTGCAGAGCAGCAGAACACCAACCTTGCGGTCGTGGCCCCGGGTATTGCCGAGGCGCTTCTGGCGACCGGTCTGGGTCTGCTGGCCGCTATTCCGGCGGTGATTTTCTACAACAAGCTGAGCGCGGACAGTGACCGGATCGTGGCGGGATACGAGGCATTCTCGGACGAGTTTGCCACCATCCTGAGCCGCCAGTTGGACGGCTAAGCCATGGGAGCAGGTGTCATTCAAAAGGATGGCGGCGGGTCCCGGCGGCGCAAGCACAGCCGGGCGCGTCCGATGTCCGAGATCAACGTCACGCCTTTTGTGGACGTGATGTTGGTGCTTTTGATCATCTTCATGGTGGCTGCGCCCTTGTTGACCGTGGGTGTGCCGGTGAACCTGCCCGAGACGGCAGCCAATGCGTTGCCCAGCGATCAGGAAGAGCCGCTGACCATCACGGTGACTTCAACGGGCGAGGTGCAAATCCAGACCACCGCAGTTGAGCGTGCCGATCTGGTCGGTCGTCTGAGGGCCATCGCGGCCGAGCGCGACAGCGACCGGGTGTTCCTACGCGCTGACGGTGCCGTGCCGTATGAGCAGGTGATGCAGGTTATGGGAGCCCTCAATGCGGGCGGTTTTTCCAACATCGGCCTTGTGACGGATATTGGCGGCCCGACGCTGGATGGCGAGGGGGAGTAACCCTTGAACGTCTCGATGAACACGGGGCAGGTCATATCGGGCATCGGGCATGCAGGCCTGATCGGGTGGATGCTGTTTGGCGGGTCCTTTCAGTCCGAGCCGTTGCCGTTCGAGGTGACGGAGGTGTCTGTCATCTCGTCTGACGCGTTCGAGGCGCTTTTGCCCAGTGGACCTGCACCGGATACGGCAACTGATGTGGCTTTGCCAGCGGAGCCTGACGTGCAGCCCGATCCCGTTGAAACACCTGTGCCCGATCAGGCGGTCGAGGCGGAACCACCTGAACCGACCCCGGCGCCAGAGCCTGATGTTGCGCCAGAGCCGCCCGCACCTGACCCTGAGCCCGAAGTTGTTGATGATGCGCCCGTGCAGCCGGTGCCGCAGGATCAGGCCGTGGTTGTACCCGAGGTCGCGCCACGGCCCATTCCGCGCGCCTCCGAGCGTGTCGCGCCCGAGCCTGTCGCTCCGCCGGAGCCAGAGGCGACGCCGGATGATGTGCAGCAGGATGCCGTCACCGAAGCGGACAATGGCGAGACACAGGCCGAAGAGCAGGAGGCTACGGCGCCGGAAGAGGCGACGACCGAGATTGTCACAGAAGCCGAGGAACCGGCGCGCGCGCCCACGGCGTCCTTGCGTCCTCCCGCGCGGCGACCCAGCCCGCCTGTACAGAGGGCAGAGCCTGCGTCCGAACCAGAACCCGCATCTGAACCCGAGACAGAAGCACAGCCCGATACCCAGACGGCCGAGCCTGCAGATACCGCGGACGACGTGAATGACGCCCTGCGCGAGGCGCTGGGCGGCGCAGAGCAAGAAGAGGTGCCGCAAGGCCCGCCCTTGTCAGCAGGAGAGAAAGACGCCCTTCGTGTGGCGGTTTCGAATTGCTGGAATGTCGGATCGCTGTCGTCCGAGGCATTGCAGACCACAGTGGTTGTCACAGTAGATATGTCGCAGGATGGCAAGCCAGTGGTTCCGTCGATCCGCCTGGCCTCAAGCTCGGGCGGCAGCCAGACCGCGGCGCAGCAGGCGTTTGAAGCAGCGCGCCGGGCGATTATTCGCTGTACACGTGATGGATATGACCTGCCCGCCGAGAAGTACGGGCAGTGGAAGGAAATCGAGATGACGTTCAATCCCGAAAGGATGCGTATCAAATGATAGTTCGAGCGCTTTTTTTGATGCTGATGTGCTTGGCCCCAGCATGGGCTGCAGCACAAAGCGGCCCCCTGCGGATCGAGATCACCGAGGGTGTCATTGAACCCTTACCCGTCGCCATCCCCGATCTGGTGCCCGAAGGCGGAGCCACTGGTGATTGGGGCCAGCGCATCGCCCGCGTTGTGGCCGAGGACCTGACGGGCACCGGCCTTTTCCGGGAAATCCCGTCTTCGGCCTTTATCAGTCAGGTCAGCAGTTTCGCGGCACCTGTGCAATATGCCGACTGGAAAGCGATCAACGCGCAGGCGCTTGTTGCCGGTGCTGTCAGCGTAAATGGCGACCAGATTTCGGTGAAGTTCCGGTTGTACGACGTATTCTCGGGCGCGGAGCTGGGGGAGGGCCTGCAACTGGCGGGCACCACCGACGCATGGCGCCGCATCGCGCATAAGATGGCAGATGTTGTTTACAGCCGCATCACGGGTGAAACGGGGTATTTTGACAGCCGCGTGGTCTTTGTTAGCGAAACGGGGCCAAAAGATAGCCGCCGCAAGCGTTTGGCAGTCATGGATTATGACGGCGCAAATATCCAATACCTGACGGGGTCCGAGGATATCGTTCTGGCACCGCGTTTTTCCGGAACCGGGGACCGCGTGTTGTACACCAGCTACGAAACTGGCTTCCCGCGCATCTATGTGCTGGATGTCGGCAGCGTGCAGCGTCGTGTGCTGGAAAGCCAGCCCGGCACGATGAGCTTTGCGCCCCGGTTTGCCCCCAATGGGCAAACGGTGGTTTATTCGCTGACCCAAGGGGCGAACACGGACATCTGGGCCATGAATGTAGGGTCGGGGCAATCGCAGCGTCTGACCTCGACCCCGGCGATCGAGACGGCGCCAAGCTTCAGCCCCGACGGCAGTCAGATCGTATTTGAAAGTGACCGCTCCGGCACCCAGCAGCTTTACGTCATGCCGGCTGGCGGCGGTGAAGCGCGGCGCATTTCCTTTGGCGAGGGGCGCTATGGCACGCCTGTCTGGTCGCCACGTGGTGACTTGATTGCTTTTACCAAGCAGTCGAAGGGCCGCTTTCATATTGGCGTGATGCGCACGGATGGCAGCGAGGAACGACTTTTGACGGCATCCTTCCTGGATGAGGGGCCAACATGGGCGCCCAACGGTCGCGTCATCATGTTTGCCCGAGAAACCCAAGGGGCGGCGGGGCGGTCGACGCTCTATTCCGTTGACATCACGGGCCGAAACCTGCGCCCTGTGCGCACGCCTGAAGGCGGGTCGGACCCATCTTGGGGGCCATTGCAGCGATAAAGGCCACGTTTTCTTGTGCGCAGGAACGTGGTAGACAACCAGAAAGACGCCAAGCAGTGGGCGCGATAAACAGAGAGGCACAGGCCATGAAATTGAAATCTTCGATCCTGATGATCTGTGCGGCCGTGAGCCTGGCCGCATGTACCGACCCGGCACGCTTTGGTGGTGGGGCTGATGGAACTGATCCGCTGGCAAACAGCGGTGGTGTGGTGCCGGGCAGCGCGTCCGACCCCGCATCGCCCGCCTATTTCCAACAGGCTGTCGGTGACCGAGTGTTGTTTGCGGTGGACCAGTCCACGCTGACGCCTGAAGGGCGCGCCACGTTGGATGGTCAGGCGGTTTGGTTGTTGCAGAATGCTGATTTCACCGCCGTCATCGAAGGCCACGCGGATGAGCAGGGCACGCGCGAATACAACCTTGCCCTTGGTGCGCGTCGTGCTGATGCAGCCCGTGCTTACCTTGTCAGCCAAGGTGTGCAGCCGGGCCGTCTGCAGGTTGTGAGCTTCGGGAAAGAGCGCCCGATCGAGGTGTGCAGCGAAGAAGCCTGCTATGCCAAGAACCGTCGGGCTGTTACGGTGTTGGCAGGTGGTTTGACCAGCTAAGAAAACACGACGGGGAATGTCTTTGGTGAAACGGTATTTTGTCGCATTGGCGCTGGCGGTTGGTCTGACGGGCCCGGCGCTGGCGCAGGATCAGACCCTGGCCGACATCCGGCAGGAGCTGGTGGTGCTCAACACCGAGGTGCAGCGTCTGAAGCGTGAGCTGTCGACAACCGGTGGTGTCGGCGGCGGTGCGGCGGGTGGGTCCGTACTGGACCGCGTCAACACCATCGAGGTCGAGTTGCGGCGCCTGACTGATAAGACCGAGCAGCTTGAGTTTCGCATCAACAGCGTTGTGACCGATGGCACCAACCGGGTTGGCGATCTGGAGTTCCGTTTGTGTGAACTGGAAGAGGGCTGTGACATCTCTGCCCTCGGCGACACCCCGACACTGGGCGGAGGTGAGGCACCGACCGCAACCGCGCCCGTCGTCCAGCAACCCGCGACGGATGCGCCACAACTGGCCACACAGGAAAAAGCAGACTTCGAGCGGGCGCAGGAGGCGCTCGCCACCGGTGACTTTCGCACCGCCGCAGACCAGTTTGCGACCTTTAATCAGACCTACCCCGGCGGACCGCTCTCAATAGAGGCGGAGCTGCGGCGGGGTGATGCGCTTGAGGGGCTTGGTGATGTGCGCGAGGGCGCGCGGGCATTCCTGTCTGCCTTTACCCTGTCGCCGCAAGGTCCGCTTGCGCCGGAGGCCTTGTTCAAGTTGGGGGCCGCCTTGGGCCGGTTGGGCCAGACCCAGGAAGCGTGTGTGACGCTGGCCGAGGTTGAGGTCCGCTTTCCCGGCGCTGCTGTCATTGCCGACGCCCAGAATGCGATGCGCAATATCGGCTGTTCCTGATCCATGATTGCCCCCCTGATCGCGGCGACTAAGGCGCACATGGGGGCAAACCCGCCCGAACGCATGGCAGTGGCCGTGTCGGGAGGAGGAGATTCAGTCGCGCTGCTGGCAGCCCTTGTCGAGTATTGCCGTGATCAAGACGTTGAACTGCATGTCATCACCGTCGACCACGGTTTGCGGGAAGAGACCCGGGACGAGATCGCCCTTGTCACGGATCTGTGCGTTCGCTGGAATTTGCCACATCACGTGGAATACTGGACCGGCTGGGATGGGCAGGGCAACTTGCAGGCTGCCGCCCGGGATGCCCGGTACGAGATCATGGCGGATTGGGCCTATGCCAACCGCATCAGTCATATTGCGCTGGGCCATACCGCTGACGATCAGGCCGAAACCTTTGTGATGCGTCTGGCCCGCGGGTCCGGTGTGGACGGATTGAGTGCCATGGCGGCGCGACGTGTGCATCATGGCATCACGTGGGTGCGGCCCTTTCTCGAGATTGAACGTGCAACTTTGCGTGCTTTTTTGCGGGACGCCCGGATCAACTGGTGTGACGACCCAAGCAACCTGTCACATGATTTTGAACGTGTGCGGGTGCGCGAGGCTCTGACAGTCCTGGGGACGCTGGGCGTGACAACCGGGAAGCTTGTTGAAGTGGCCGAACACATGGCGCGCGCCCGCGAAGCGCTGGATTGGCAGACCTTCCTGGCCGCCCGGGACATGGCCGAAGTCGTCCATGGCGTGATTGCCATTGATCTGGCAAAGTTTCGGTTGCTGCCACAGGAAACCGCGCGCAGGCTTATGTTGCACACTCTGAGCTGGACTTCGCAAAGTGTCTATCCTCCGCGCAAGGACCCAGTGGCGCGCACCTTAGCGGCGGTCCGGGCAGGACAGCCCGCAACCTTGGATGGCTGCCATATCTGCGTTGAAAACGGGAAGATCTGGGTGTTCCGCGAGTTGAACTCGGTCAAGGACACCGTGTGCGAAGTGGGCGATATGTGGGATGACCGTTGGATGATCTCAGGTCCGGAAGACGATCCCGATCTTGAGGTGCGCCCGCTTGGGTATGAAGCGTTGGCGGACATCGAAGGATGGCGTGATATTGGTCTTCCGCGCGCTGCACTGGCGGCGTCTCCGGCGGTCTGGTACGAGGATCGTCTGGTCGCGGCGCCCTTTGTCGGGCTCGATGACGAGTGGAGCGCCGAGCTGGACGGTGGAAAAGACGCTTTTTTCGCTGCACTTTTATCGCATTGAACATGTGCGCAGCATGTCTATCTTAGAGGAAACGGTGCGGGCGAGGGCCGCGTACCGGTATTATCAGGAGATTTTCCTTGGGAAACGCACGTAATATCGCCTTCTGGGTCGTTCTGTTTCTGCTGATCCTCGCGCTGTTCAACCTGTTTGGTGGGTCGGGCAACACGCTGCAAAGCCGCGAGGTCACGTATTCCGAGTTCGTTTCAGCCGTCCAAGACGGATCTGTTACCCAGGTGACCCTGGATGGCGAGCAGGTGCGCTTTCGCCGTGGAACCGACGACTTCGTGACCATCAAGCCCGAAGATGCTTCGGTCACCGAATTGCTGATCGCCAACGAGGTGCCTGTACAGGTCGAGCCGCAACAACAGTCCGGGTTCCAGACCTTTATCCTGTCATTGTTGCCGTTCCTGTTGCTGATCGGTGTGTGGATTTACTTCATGAACCGGATGCAGGGCGGTGGCAAAGGCGGTGCCATGGGCTTTGGCAAGTCTAAGGCCAAGATGCTGACCGAAAAGCATGGGCGCGTGACCTTTGACGATGTTGCGGGCATTGACGAAGCCAAGGATGAGCTGGACGAGATTGTCGAGTTCCTGCGCAATCCGCAGAAATTCTCCCGCCTTGGCGGCAAGATCCCCAAAGGTGCGTTGCTTGTGGGCCCTCCGGGTACTGGTAAGACGCTGCTGGCCCGCGCCGTGGCAGGTGAAGCGGGTGTGCCGTTCTTCACCATTTCCGGTTCTGATTTCGTCGAGATGTTTGTCGGTGTGGGGGCGTCCCGTGTCCGTGACATGTTCGAGCAGGCAAAGAAAAATGCGCCGTGTATCGTCTTCATCGACGAAATCGACGCCGTGGGTCGCCACCGGGGTGCCGGTTATGGCGGCGGTAACGACGAGCGTGAGCAGACGCTCAACCAGCTGCTGGTCGAGATGGATGGCTTTGAAGCCAATGAAGGCGTGATCATCATCGCGGCTACCAACCGTAAGGATGTGCTGGACCCTGCGCTGCTGCGTCCAGGCCGCTTTGACCGTCAGGTCACTGTTGGCAACCCCGACATCAAGGGCCGCGAGAAGATTCTGGGCGTGCACGCCCGCAAGACGCCGCTTGGCCCTGACGTTGATCTGCGCATCATCGCACGCGGTACACCGGGTTTCTCGGGGGCTGATCTGGCCAACCTGGTGAACGAGGCGGCGCTGATGGCGGCCCGGATCGGGCGCCGCTTTGTCACCATGCTCGATTTCGAAAGCGCCAAGGACAAGGTCATGATGGGCCCCGAACGGCGCAGCATGGTCATGACACCTGAGCAAAAGGAAATGACCGCTTATCATGAGGCGGGGCACGCGCTGGTCGGGCACCTGCTGCCCAAGTGCGATCCCGTTTACAAGGCGACGATCATTCCGCGCGGTGGCGCACTGGGCATGGTGATGAGCCTGCCAGAGATGGATCGCCTGAACATGTTCAAGGACGAATGCCACCAGCGTCTGGCCATGACCATGGCGGGTAAAGCGGCTGAGATTCACAAATACGGCCCGGACTCGGTGTCGAATGGCCCCGCTGGCGATATCCAGCAAGCCTCGGCTCTTGCGCGCGCAATGGTCCTGCAATGGGGCATGTCGGACAAGGTCGGCAACATCGACTATTCCGAAGCGGCCCAGGGCTATCAAGGCAACACGGCTGGTTTCTCTGTCTCTGCCAACACCAAGGAGTTGGTAGAGCAGGAGGTCCAAAAATTCATTCAGGATGGTTATGACTGGGCGCTGAAGGTCATCACCGAGAATGAAGAGAAGTTCGAACGTCTGGCGCAGGGCTTGCTTGAATACGAGACCCTGACCGGCGAGGAGATTGAGCGTGTCATGAACGGCGAGCCGCCCCATGCCCCCGATGATGAGGACGGTGGGTCGGCAGTTGAGGACAAGAAGCCCAGCCTGACAGCCATTCCCAAGGCCAAGAAAAAGTCGGGTCCTTCGGGTGATGGCGGGATGGAACCCGAGCCGACAGGCTGATCCTGAGACATAGATGCAAGAAGGCCCGCTTTTGAGCGGGCCTTTTTCTTTGGGGCGCTACATCACGTCCGTGCGAGCAGGCTTGTGCCATTTGATCAATGTGGTCAGGTTCTGAACCATGTGGTCCCCAATCGCTTTCTTGCAGGCGGCAGCCCAGTCTGTTCCTGTGTTCTATCTTGCCATGTTGTGGCCGGGACGGACCGCGTTTCGCGGATTGTGGAGCGCTGATGCCTATTATCCGGCCCTGATGTATGACAGCGGCGTATGGTCGGTTTGGTTTTTGATCGCGACGCTGTCGGTCACCCCGATCCTGCTGTTGATTGGCCGTGTTGGTCGTGGGCAGGGATTTGGACGTTGGCTGTTGCGCAGGCGGCGGCATCTGGGTCTTGGCAGCGCAATCTATGCGGCGCTGCATCTGTGGTACTACTTGGCGCATGAACGCAGTCTGCCCGCCGTATTATTCGATCTGTGGCAACTGGAATTTGCCGTTGGCTGGTTGAGTTTCGCGCTGTTTGTTATCCTTGCACTGACGTCAAACGCTTGGTCAGTGCGTCGATTGGACCGGAAATGGAAGTCATTGCACTTGTTGGTCTATCCTGCTGCAGCGCTGGCGCTGTGGCATTGGTACTTGCTGGATTGGTATGTCGGTCGATCCATCTTCTGGTGCGGTGTTTGCCTGGTGCCGTTGGTGATCCGCCCGGCCTTGCGTCGTGTGCGCAGACCGATCCAGTCGTAAGTCATCACGAATTGTGCGCGCGCGGTAGCAAAGCGTCATTGGCCATGCAGGCAGCGCGCTGATAGGACCTCGGAAACACTTGATTGAGGGGTGGACATGCCTGCACTGAAACCGACATCCTTTACGGCGAAAATCACGTGGCTGGGTCACGTTCCAAGCCGGGAAGCCAGCCTGCGGGCTGTAGCCGCCGAATCTGTCGACGTCACGTTGGATGGCTTTCCGGGCGAGGATCATGGTGGACCGACGCGTCCGTCCTGCGTGCGGGTGCGGTCGCAATACACACCCGGAACAGAAATACGGAACACGCGCCAATTGTCGATCCTGAGTGCTGAGGAACTGGCCGCGACTGCGACTGAGATGGGGCTGGAGCGCATTGATCCCGCATGGGTCGGTGCATCTCTGGTGATCGAGGGGATTCCGAATTTTACCCATGTGCCGCCTGCGTCTCGCTTGATGTCGGAAAGCGGCGTCGGTCTTGCTGTTGATATTGAAAACCGCCCCTGCATCTATCCGGGCAAGGAGATCGAGGAAGAGGCACAGGGCATGGGCAAGCTTTACAAGCCTGCGGCCAAGGGACGGCGCGGTGTGACGGCCTGGGTCGAACATGGTGGCCTTTTGGCCGTGGGAGATATGCTGACCCTGCACGTGCCTGATCAGCCGGTTTGGCCCCATCTGGAGGCGGCGCGCGCAGGCTGAACAAGAGCGGCGCAGGACACTTGCGTCTTACAGGTTCGGCACTCGGTAAGGCAGAGGTGTCCTCTGCCATGCGGGCGCAGTGAACTGCGCCTTACCGCGGCAAATCCTATTCGTAAGGCGCAGGTGTCCTGCGCCCCGTGCCAGGTTTCGCGTTCCTGCCCACCGTTTCCGAAATGAAACCGGTGATCGCAATTGGGCCGCTGCAACGTCCCAAAATGTCGGAATCGCACGCATCTCCCCTAGGCATACGCCTGTATGCAGGCCACGAAAGACGTGCCCATTCAGGACTGCGGGGAGCTACCATGGCCTATAAATCCGACATCGAAATTGCGCGCGAGGCGCAGAAGAAGCCGATCCAGGAGATCGGGGCCAAGCTGGGTATCGAAAGTGCCGATCTGCTGCCTTACGGCCATGACAAGGCCAAGGTGAGCCAGAACTTCATCAATTCGGTCCAGGACCGCGAGAACGGCAAGCTGATCCTCGTCACGGCCATCAATCCCACACCTGCGGGTGAGGGCAAAACGACCACCACTGTGGGTCTGGGCGATGGTCTGAACCGCATTGGCAAGAACGCTTGCGTGTGTATCCGTGAAGCCTCGCTTGGGCCGAACTTCGGGATGAAGGGCGGTGCCGCTGGTGGCGGTTACGCGCAAGTCGTGCCGATGGAAGAGATGAACCTGCACTTCACAGGTGACTTCCACGCCATCACTTCTGCCCACTCGTTGCTGTCGGCCATGATCGACAACCACATCTACTGGGGCAACGCACTTGAGATCGACACCCGCCGCGTTGTGTGGCGTCGCGTGGTGGATATGAACGACCGGGCGCTGCGCCAGATCACGGCCAGCCTCGGCGGTGTGGCCAACGGTTTCCCGCGTGAGGCTGGTTTTGACATCACCGTGGCGTCAGAAGTCATGGCGATCTTGTGTCTGGCGAAGGACCTCAAGGACCTGCAAAAGCGTCTGGGCGACATGATCGTGGCCTACCGTCGTGACCGCAGCCCCGTCTTTGCCCGCGACATCAAGGCCGATGGCGCGATGACCGTTCTGCTCAAGGATGCGATGCAACCAAACATCGTGCAGACGCTGGAAAACAACCCGGCCTTCGTACACGGCGGTCCCTTCGCCAACATCGCACACGGCTGTAACTCGGTCATCGCCACCACCACTGCCTTGAAATTGGCGGACTACGTGGTCACCGAAGCAGGCTTTGGTGCGGACCTTGGTGCCGAGAAGTTCATGAACATCAAGTGCCGCAAAGCGGGCCTCGCGCCCTCTGTGGTCGTCTGTGTGGCGACTGTGCGCGCCATGAAGATGAACGGTGGTGTGGCCAAAGCCGATCTGGGCGCCGAAAACGTCGACGCCGTCAAGGCAGGGTGCCCGAACCTGGGCCGCCACATCGAGAACCTGAAATCCTTTGGCGTCCCGGTGGTGGTTGCGATCAACCACTTTGTCACCGATACCGATGCGGAAATTCAGGCGGTCAAGGATTTCGTGGCCGAACAGGGGGCCGAGGCTATCCTGTCGCGCCACTGGGAACTGGGCTCGGAAGGCTCGGCTGATCTGGCGACCAAAGTGGCGGAACTGGCTGATGCGGACACCGCGAACTTCGCACCCATCTATCCCGATGACATGCCGCTGGCCGAAAAAATCCAGACCATCGCCAAGCGCATCTACCGCGCGGACGAAGCGCTGATGGATCAGAAGATCCGCGATCAGCTGAAGCTATGGGAAGAGCAGGGCTATGGCCATCTGCCTGTCTGCATGGCGAAGACGCAATACTCGTTCTCGACCGATCCGAACCTGCGCGGTGCGCCCACGGGCCACTCGGTGCCGGTGCGCGAGGTGCGTCTGTCTGCAGGTGCCGGCTTTGTCGTGGCCGTCTGCGGCGAGATCATGACCATGCCGGGCCTGCCGCGCCTGCCGTCTGCGGAAAACATCATGCTCAATGATGAAGGCCAGATCGAAGGTCTGTTCTAATTGCAAAACCCCTCTCGGCCCCGTCACAAAGCGATGACGGGGCTGAAATCTCATTGACCCGACACCGCTCCGGCGGTCAGCGTGCTCTCCATCACTTGGAGGACGACCTATGACCAGATTACTTGCACTGATTGCCACCCTCGTTTTTGCCGCTGCAACGGCCCAGGCGCAGGAGCGGTACGAAGGGTATTACTATCCGGAAGTCACCTCGACCGAGGACTTCACCCGTGTGATCCGGCAAGCGCCCGATTCCAGCAAGGGCGTGCGTGTCGAGTTCGTGACCAACTTGACGGTGGCCCAACTGGCCGCCCCCGAAAGCCCGCGCTTCGTCTTTTTTGCCAAGGGGGCGGATGCCAAACATCTGACCGTCATCGCCCTGGACGACGAAGTGTTTTCGACCCTGTTCCGGGCCCGCGCGGTACTGGCGCAAATGACATCCAACATGCGCAACAACGACTTCTTTCGCGCGCAAGAGCTGCAATTCGTGGCAACCTTTTTTGATCTGCTGCAACTGATGGAATTCGACACGCTGGTGATCAGCGATGGCGAAACCTGGGCGCATCAGGTGAATTTCATCCGATAAGTAGGAGACCCAATCGACATGACCGCGACTGTAATTGATGGCAAGGCCTTTGCGGCCAAGGTACGGGGCCAGGTGGCCGACCATGTTGCACGCCTGAAAGAGGCGCATGGGATCACACCCGGCCTTGCGGTTGTGCTGGTAGGCGAAGACCCGGCGAGCCAGGTCTATGTCCGTTCGAAAGGCAAGATGACGGTCGAGGTTGGCATGAAGAGCGTGGAACACCGCCTTGATGCGGATGCGTCCGAAGCCGATCTGTTGGCCGTTGTGAAGGCGCTGAACGAAGATCCCGAGATTCACGGTATTCTGGTGCAACTGCCGCTGCCGGGTCATCTGAACGAAGACCTTGTCATCAACTCCATCGACCCGGCGAAGGATGTGGATGGGTTCCACATTTCGAACGTGGGTCTACTGGGGACCGGGCAGAAGTCGATGGTGCCGTGCACACCGCTGGGCTGTCTGATGATGCTGCGCGATCATCATGGGTCATTGTCGGGGCTGAACGCGGTGGTCATTGGCCGGTCGAACATTGTGGGCAAGCCGATGGCACAACTGCTTTTGGGTGACAGCTGCACCGTGACGATTGCGCATTCGCGGACCAAGGATATCGAAGCCAAAGTGCGCGAGGCGGATGTGGTTGTGGCTGCTGTGGGCCGCCCCGAGATGGTAACAGGCGACTGGATCAAACCCGGTGCAACCGTGATCGACGTGGGCATTAACCGCATTGATGCGCCTGAAAAGGGCGAGGGAAAGACGCGGCTTGTGGGCGATTGTGACTATGACAGCTGCGCTGCTGTAGCTGGCGCCATCACGCCCGTACCGGGCGGCGTAGGACCGATGACCATCGCGTGTCTCTTGGCCAATACCGTCACCGCATGCTGCCGGGCCAACGGCCTCGCAGAGCCCGAAGGTCTTACAGCCTAAAAGCTAGGGTGGAAGATACTTCCGCCCTACAGCTTGACCGGAACCATGGTGCCCTGAAGCACGGCCACGAGCGTTTCGGACCCGTCTTTGAGGGCGAAAACCTCTGCACTGACGACGATAAGGCGACGGCCGGGTTTGATGACCCGGCCTTTTGCAATCAGGCGGTCACCAATGGCAGGGGCGGTCAGGTTGATCTTGATCTCTGCCGTGACGACCTCCTGATCCTCGGGGAGCGTGGTGAGGGCTGCGTAGCCTGCTGCGCTGTCTCCAAGACCAAAGGTCAGTGCAGCGTGTGCAAATCCTTGTTGCTGACGGCTGCCGGGCAGGATTGGGGCCGAGATGGTTACGAGACCCGGTTCGATGGCGTCCAAAGTGGCGCCAAAGGTCTGGATCATGCTTTGCCGGGCAAAGCTGGCTTTGATCCGGTCCCTCATGCGGCCCCGCGGGGCATGGGCACTTGCACCGGCCGTGGGCCGGTCAGCACGGCGCTTGCGTCGGGACGCATCAGTTTGCTCAGCGTCTGGCTGTGGCTGCGCAGACCGCCGGTATAGGTTCCATAGGCGGGCAGGATCAGCTTGTCGCTGTCGATCAGGAAGGCAGGACGCGAGATGGCGCGCGCCCGTGTTTGCAACGTCGCCTTTGGATGGTAGTGGCCGGACACCTCGCCGCTGGCGCCCGGTTTGGCGATATGGCGGAAGGTGAGGGCACCGATGGGCAGTTCAGCCAGATGAGTGCCGCCAATTTCTATCGGTCCGGGATCGTGGTTGCCTTCGATCCAGACCCAGCGGCGGCCTGCTTGCAGTTTGTTGATCCAGAGCCGCTCTTCTTCGGGCAGGCTGCGCGCAGCGATGAGGTCATCGAAGCTGTCCCCAAGGCAGACGACCGTGCGTGCGCCTGTCGCTTCGAGGTCGGAGGCGATGCGGGTGAGCGTGTCGCGCGTCTCGTAGGGTGGCAGTTGCATACCGCTGCGTCTGGCGCTGCGTTCGGCTTTGCCCAAGTGCAGGTCCGAGATACAGAGCAGGTTTTGGTCGGGCCAGTAGAGTGCGCCGGAGCCGAGCGCTTTGAGCGCCGCACCGGCGAGAGTGAGATCGCACGTGTTCATATTTTGTTCATAGCGCCGGGGGAAGGGCGCATCAAGATGCGCCTTACTGTTGGGGCTCTGCCTCAAACCCCGTCGTATTTTGGGTCGGAAGAAGGCTGAGGTTAGAACGGAACGCGCCATTCCCTTTTCTTGGGCTCAGGTGGTAAGCCTGCGGTGGTCATCAGCCGTTCTGCTTCTTCGGCGAGCAGTTTTTCTTCGGCGAGGCCTTTGATGGGGACGCGGCCCACTTCAAGCATCAGGGGGGCTGCGAGAGGCGTGACGCGATCATGTTCTGTCAGGTCGATGCGGGTGCCGATGCGGGCGCACATTTCCTCGATCCGGCCAAAGTCGACAAGGCCGCGCATCGCTTCCTCGCGTGTGATCTGCAGCATGAGGTGGTCCGGGTCATACTTCGCCAGCGTGTCGTAGAGGATGTCGGAGCTGAAGGTGGCTTGTCGTCCGGTCTTGCGGTTGGAGGGCAGGTTGCGTTCGATCAATCCGGCGATTGTGGCCGACGCGCGGAAGGTGCGCTTCATAACGGCGTTGCCTGCAAGCCAGCGGTCGAGCCCGTCCCGCAGAGCGTCGATGTCGAAGAGCGGGGCAGGGTCGGTGATCTTGTTCAGGCCCCAGATGAGCGTGGCGTAGTCGGTGGCGAGGAACCCAAGGGGGTTCAGGCCCGTTTCCTCCATCCGTTTGGTCAAAAGAAGTCCCAGTGTTTGCATCGCGTTGCGGCCTGCGAAGCCGTAGACAGCTGTGTGGATACGGTTGTCATGTGGGAAGCTTTCGATCAGCAGGCGACCCGGTTCGGGCAAGCGGCTGACTTGGCGTTGGAGGGTCAGCCACTCGGATGTGTGTGGCGGTAGGGCGAGCCATGTGTCTTGCTGGAACATCTCGATGATGCGGTGGCTGAGCTGGGTGGAGGTGGCGAACTTGGTGCCGAGGAAGGTGGCGATCTTTGGCCTCTTGGCCGCATCGCGGGTCACCTGGACGGTCATTTCGCGCAAGGAATCGTACCGGACGATCTGCCCGCCGATCAGGAATGTGTCGCCCGGGGTAAGAGAGGCGGCGAAACCTTCCTCTATCTCGCCTAAAGGTTTGCCCCCTCGGCCCTTGTAGCGCACCTTGAGCGTGTCGGTGTCTTGAATGGTGCCGATGTTCATACGGATGCGTTGGGCGCTGCGGGGATCGCGGAGTTGCCACTGTCCGTCAGGGCGTTGTTGCAGCCGCTTCCATTGGTCGTAGGCGCGCAGGGCGTAACCACCGGTGGCACAGAAATCGAGGCAGGCATCAAATTCTGCGCGAGACAGAGACGTATACGCGCCCGTGGTTGATATTTCGTTAAAGAGGGCATCCGCATCGAACGGGCCCGCGCAGGCGCGTATCAGGATGTGTTGGCAAAGCACGTCGCGGGGGCCATGGCCGCGTGGGTCGCCGTCAAGCGCGCCTTCTTTCACGGCGTCCAAGGCGGCCACGCATTCGACCACTTCGAAGCGGTTTGCGGGTACCAAAAGGGCTTTCGACGGCGCGTTGTATCGGTGGTTGGCGCGACCGATACGCTGCACCAGGCGTTTGACGTTCTTTGGGGCACCGACTTGGATGATAAGATCGACGTCGCCCCAGTCTATGCCGAGGTCGAGCGTGCCGGTACAGACGATGGCCTTGAGCTGCCCATCAATCATGGCCTGTTCGACTTTCTCGCGCTGTTGGCGGTCGAGAGAGCCGTGGTGGATGCCGATCGGCAACTGGTCTTCGTTGGCGAGCCAAATGTTGTGGAAATAAAGCTCCGCCTGGGCGCGGGTGTTGTGGAAGATGAGGGTTGTCTTGTGCTTCTTGACCTCTTCCAGCACCGCAGGGATGGCGTACTTGCCCCCCGAGCCAGACCAGGGGGGAGGTTCGTCTGTCACCAACATCTGGATATCTGGCGGGGGGCCCGGGTCAGCATGGAGTATGTCGCAGGGATCGGGGTGTTTCGCCAGCAGGTGGGCGATAGCCTGTGGATCCTCGACCGTTGCTGAAAGGCCCACACGTTTGAGATCGGGGCGCAGGGCTTGAAGCCGCGACAGGGCGAGGAACATCTGGTCGCCGCGTTTGCTTTCCGCGAGCGCGTGGATTTCATCGACAATTACCCGCTTGAGGCCCGCGAACATGCGCGGCGCGTCTTCGTAGCTGGTGAGTAGCGCGAGGCTTTCGGGGGTGGTCAGCAGGATATGGGGCGGGTCAGCGCGCTGGCGTTTCTTCTGGGTGGCGGAGGTGTCGCCAGTGCGGTCCTCAATCCGGATGTCGAGGCCCATTTCCGCGACAGGTGTACGGAGATTTCGTTTGATATCAGCGGCCAATGCCTTGAGTGGAGAGATGTAGAGAGTGTGTAACCCCTCGTGATCGTTCTCCGACAGATCGGCCAATGTGGGCAGGAAACCAGCCAACGTCTTGCCGCCGCCCGTGGGGGCGATGAGCAGGAGGGCGGGATCGTTTGCGCGTTCCAGCATCTCTTGCTGGTGGGGGTGGATGCTCCAACCTTTGGAGGTGAACCAATCGGTGAAGATGCGGGGGAGGGTGGTCATGAGACGCAATGTAGCGGGTGTGGCGCGCGTGGGAAGTGCGGGAGCCTCCGGCGGGGATTTTTTTGAAACAGGGAAGATGGAGCCGATTCGTGCGGGATTTACCCGGTATTCATGGAGTTTAAGGGTGTAAGGCAGGGTGTCACCCCGCGTGCAGCATCCGTACACCCCTTGTGCACCCCCATCGGGCGGTACGGGTGGGGTTAACGCAACGTGCGGTGGGGCGCCGACGCTGGTTCTGGTCGGTACATATGCTTTCGCTTGGTGCTTTCGTGGCTGTGTCAGTGATTGCCCATGTCAGAGATTGAACGCGGTGAGACGATGGATTTTTTCGACGAAGTCTATGCCGCGATGTCTGAAGGCGACCTCGCCTTTTTAAAGTTTGTTGCCGAGGCGTATCCACCTTTTCCGTTTGGGCAGGACACGACGTTCACGCGATCATGGATAACCCATGCCATACATGCGTGCCACTACACAGTTTTTGATTGGGTGCTGGCCCAAAGGGTACCGGTCAACTTTTGTGACGACGAAGGATACGGCCCGTTGAAATTGTTGTTGGAAATGGAAAGGCAATTTCCGCCCGCCTTGAGCACGAAGGACGTCACCGGCTGGATTGACAGGCTGATTGAGGCCGGAGTGGACGTGAATTTTCGTCATGCGCTGGACGAGACCGCATTGCACCGCGCTGCGATGATTTCATCGCCCCCGGTCGTGCGACATCTTTTGGACTGTGGTGCTGATCCCCTTGCATATGACGCAGAATACGCGCCTGTGCAGCCCATCCACTATGCGAAATGGTCCAAGTGGAAGAACGAGGTAACAGATATCCTGCAGGCAGCGATGAAGCGCTGAGCGGCAGGTGTTGCTGATTTGGTCAACTGCGTGGTTTCAAGGATCGGATTGTCGCCTGCACCTGTCTCGGGAGCGACGTGTCGGCGCCGTCCGGGGCGGCGTCGAGGGCGGCTGATACATCCTTGACCAGGATGCCTATGGAGTTGTCGGGGGCGTAGCCGTGTTTCGCGAACTCGATCGTGTCGAATCCGGAGGTGAGCCAGTTTTGTCCTGACGACGTTTCGATCAGGTTCAGGAGGTGTTGGGTATCCAGCCCGGCCTCGTCCGCCCAGTCCAGCACAAGCCGGGTCATGGCGGTGTGAGATGCCGCGAGCAGGTTGTTCAGCACCTTGGCCTGCATCCCGGCACCATAGGCGCCCATGTGGTGAAAGTGTTGGCCCATGAGCGCGAGCAGGGGCTTGGCATCGTCGATGTCAGACTGTGTGCCACCGAGCATGAAGCTGAGCGTGCGGT
Organism: uncultured Tateyamaria sp.; assembly: GCF_947496075.1. GTDB lineage: Bacteria > Pseudomonadota > Alphaproteobacteria > Rhodobacterales > Rhodobacteraceae > Tateyamaria. Next base: position 606,361 of record NZ_CANMBJ010000001.1, on the reverse strand, counting down.
TTTCGGCGGCGATGACCGCACCGGACATCGGCGCGTCGATCAGGGTGATGTGGCTTGGAACTCTGTTGCGCAGGCCAAGAATATAGCGCGGCGACAGCGTGGAGCAGATGAAGACGCGCCGCAGCTTGGGTGCGGTGCCCATCAGGTTCTGGGTGTCAAACAAAAGAGCATTGGTTTCACCTTCGTCCCGGACAACGGAAAACAGGGTTTCCACCTCGGGGGCAAAGGCCATGATGTTGGTGGTTGTGTCAGACAGGCCCTTGTCCACCACATCAAAGCCTTTGACGTGCGCGCCCCCGTCGCGCAGGGCGGCCAGCATTGGCAGCCCCATGCGTCCGCAGCCCGCGAGGCCGATCATTTGACGATATGTTCGTCCTTGACGAACATGTTGGCCCACGCCCGGTCGATCAGTTCGGGCGTCATCTGAAGCGGGATGCCTTCAAAATTGCAGGTGGCGACCATCTGATCCACCAGGAAGTTTGGCTGGTAGTTGGCGTAGATGTTGTCGATCGTCGGATACTTGACCTTGAGCAGGTACACGAGCGCCTCTTCGTTCAGGGCCATCCCTTTCTTCTTGGCCACCATGGCAAAGATTTTCAGGAAATTCGCCTGGTTCGGGCCGTCGATCTTGATCTTGAAGAAGATCCGGCGCAGGGCCGCTTGGTCGAAGATTTCGTTCGGGTGGAAGTTGGTCGAGAAGACGACCAGCGTGTCGAAGGGTACCTCGAATTTCTCACCTGATTGCAGGGCGAGGATGTCCTTGGATTCTTCGAGTGGGACGATCCAGCGGTTGACGAGCGCTTGTGGCGGTTCGGCCTGACGGCCAAGGTCGTCCACGATGAAGATGCCGCCGGTGGACTTCAGCTGCAGAGGCGCCTGGTAGGTCCGCGCCGTGGGGTTGTAGACGAGGTCCAGCATGTCCAGCGACAGTTCACCCCCTGTGATCACCGTGGGGCGTTCGCATTTGACGTAGCGCTTGTCATAAGGCGTGGTGCGCCGCAGCGAGTTGGGGTCCTGTGCCTCTTCCGGGGCCTGCACGTGCACGATCGGGTCATAGACCGTGATGACCTGACCCGCATATTCGATGGCACGCGGGACATAGACGTTGTCCCCCAGCGCATCGCGGATGCCGTTTGAGATGGACGATTTACCGTTGCCGGGGGGGCCATACATCAGGATCGACCGGCCTGCGCTGACCGCTGGGCCAAGCTGGTCTAGAAGGTCATCGGGCAGGACGAGGTGGCCCATCGCACCGGTTAGCTGTTGCCGTGTGACCATGATGTTGCGGATGGATTGGCGTTTCACCTGTGCGCGGTAAACTTCCAGCGGGACGGGCATGGCGCCGAAATACTCAGATTGGGCCAACGCATCCAGGGCGCGTGCCTTGCCGCTGTCCGTCAGTTGATAGCCCATTTCATTGCCATTGTTGGCATTGAGCGTACCAGTCGCCTCCATCAGCCGCTGGTCACGACACATGTCGATGAGTTCCTGGACAACCGGAATGGGCAAACACAGCGCCGGGCTGAGGTCGGACACCATGTCGAGGTTCTTTCGGAACATGGTTTTCAGCAAGATGTCCCGCATCATCACCACGGGCAGTTTCATCTCTTCCAGCCGTTTGGGAGCCGGGGGCGCAATCACGTCCGAGACTTGCATGTTCATGAGGCGGGCCTGTGTTCTGCTGCGTATTGTTGTGTGTGGTCTAGCGCAGCACTTCGGCCAAAATATGGCTTTAAGAGGTCAAGAGCCGTACAGCGCCGCCAGCCCGAGATAGATCGCAAGGGTAGGGCCCAGTGCAAATCCCATGGGGAATTTGCGCCCTTCCTGGCTCCAACTGGCCCAATTGGGGGCGAATGTGCGTAAAGGGGTGCGTTTTGCGATGGTGTGGACCGCGTATGCTGCCAGAAGGACGGTGGCAAAGAGTGCCATAAGCATACGAATATCCCCAAGCGCCACGTATGGTGCGGCTGCGGCGAGGAACTTGGCGTCACCCGCCCCCATGGCTCCAGCAGCGTTCAGGATCATGCCGACGACGAGAACAATGGCCAGATGGGCGAGCTGCCACAGATAGGCGTCCATCGGGTAGAGGAATGGCCCCATGGCCGCGAAGATCGCGGCCATCGCAAGCACCGTTGGATTGGTAATCCGCATTTCTGCCAGGTCGGTATAGGCGACATACAGGCAGAGCGGAACCAGCAGCGGCAGGAACCATAGGGCCACCGTGGCCGAAAGCGCAATCATGTCTTACCCGTTCGAGACGTTGTTCTCGAGCGCGCGCAACGACCGAACTGCCGCCTCGAAGTGCTGCGGGTGGGTTTCGATGGCATCGCGCAACAGGCCCTTGCCTGTTTCGAGGTTGCCCTGTTTGACCGCCGCGAGACCCAATGTATGCAGCAATTGCGCACGCTCCGTCTGATCCATGGGGATCACCGGCAGGCTGTAGTTGCCCTGGGCGCCACGGGCGAGGATCAGGTTGTTCTTGGCTGTGAACAGGCTGGGATCCTGACGGATCGCATCGGTGAACAGCCGTTCGGCATCGCCGAAATCGCCGCGCGTCAGCTTGGAGTAACCCCAGTTGTTCAACACGCCGGAGGGGCGCGTGGTCAAGCCTACGGCGGTTTCATAGAAACTGTCAGCCTTCTTCCATTCCTGGTTGCTGTCGGCGACAAGTGCTTCGAGGCGGTAGCGTTTGAAGGTTTCGACTGTCGGGGGGACCTTGTCCAGCTCTTCCTCGGCGCGGGCCCAGTCGCCCGAACGCAGGAGCGCGTCCGCAAAATCCACGCGGTCGTCATTCGTGACCCCGTCAAGTTTCACCAGTCTTGCGTAGGCCGAGCTGGCCTCGGTATAGCGTTTGGCTCGCACGAGGCTGATGGCGAGGCCGCGCTGCGCGTCAATCCGGCCCGGGTTTTCTTTGCTTGTGCGGCTGAAGTGGGCCACCGCTTCGTTCGGGTCCGCGACAGTCAGCATGACGTCGTTCAGGTCGCTTTCATCCACGACGTTCACGTCCTGAAAGGCCCGTTCGACGGTTTCTTCGGCGTTTTTCTGATCGCAAGCGGCAAGGGCCATAGCGCTCGAAAGAGCGACGGCCATGAATACGGAGTGGCGCATGTTTGCGTCCTTTTTCCTGCTCGTTCGCGCCGTGCTTTTTGCTGCCCGGTCGCATCCCTTTTGCGCCCATGATAGCGCAGCCTCAAACCCACCCGAAGGCGGAAAAATCAAGATGCAGTGCGGATCAAAAAGTCGCTGCTGCCTCGACGGACCAGTTTATACTGGTTCTCATTGGGCGCTACGCTAACAGAATTTTCAGATTTTGCGAGTGCCAAGCGCAAATTATCCCGAATAAGTGTGCTTTCTCCGTCATCCAATGCGAATGCACGGCGAAAGATCTGTACGGCTTCGGCCGTTTTGCCCTGTTCCATCAACACAACCCCAAGGTTGTTCAGATCAGAGGGGACCGGATCATATTCGGTGGTGGCGCGGCGCAAGAGCTTTTCAGCCTGGTTCAATCTGCCAAGCCCGAGATTGGCAGTGCCGAGGCCGGACAGGATTTCAGCATCAAACCCGCCCCGGTCAAGTGCGGCGCGATTAAAGGATTTGATGGCCAGTTCAAATTCGCCCGCGGCAATGAGGCGGTGGCCCACTTCAACACCGTCGACCCCATTTGCGCGGCGGTCGACGCCCGGGGCAAACGGCCCGGTCTGCGAAGCGTCGATGCCCGGCTCTCCACAAGCGGTTAGGGCGAATGTGAGGGGAAGGGCAAGGAATACCCGGATGCCTGTGATCATGGTGGTCTTTGCCACGTCTCATTATTGACTGCACCGCCCGCCCGAAAAGGACGCGCGGTGCAAGCGTTGTAGCACGGGTCAGGCCGTTGGCCTAGTTGCCGAGTGAACTCATGTTGCCAAATTGCGTAATGCCGTGCGCAGATGGCCCCACGAGGATCATAAGTAAAGGCGGCACTGTCAGCATCATTGTGGCAAGCGTCATCTTGGTTGGCAGTTTATTGGCGGCCTCTTCTGCGCGCATGACACGCTTGTCACGCATCTCGCCCGCGTAGACCCGCAGCGCCTCGGCGATCGACGTACCGAAGCTGGCGGATTGCACCAGCACGGTCACGAAGCTGGCCACGTCCTGCACGCCGCAGCGTTCGCCCATGTCATTCAGCACGGTCACCTTGTCCTTACCGGCCTTCATTTCAAGACTGACAATCATGAATTCATCGGCCAATGCGGGGTAGGACGCCCGCAATTCTGAGGCGACGCGGGTGATGGCCTGATCCAGAGACTGACCCGCTTCGACGCAAACCAGAAGCATGTCCAAAGAGTCAGGGAAGCCCTGCGTGATCTCTTCCTTCCGCTTTTCGACGCGGCGCGTCACCCAATACTGGGGCAGGTAGTAGCCTGCGCCACCGGGACCAATGGTGAACATGATGATTTTTTGGGTCGTCATGTTGTCCGTACCAACAATGAAGTTGGTGTAAACAACACCCAACGCGAGACCGAAGACACCCAGAAGGAACTGGGCCGCGTGGAACATGCGCACCGCGTCACGGGACTGGTAGCCCGCCTGACGCAGGGTCAATTGCCGTTTGGACAGTTCGGCCACATCCTCGGGTTCAAGGAATTTCGAGAACCGTTCAAGCTGCTCGTTGCGCGAGCCCTGGCGCAGGCGCTCTTTGTTCGGGCCACTGGCGGTTGCCATCTGGCTCGACTTCTTGAGCTTGGTCAGCGGGTCCTCGGGTTGCCGCAGCATCATGATGATCACGATTGCGACCATCATCACACCGAGCACGCCAGCCAGCACGATAAAGCCAAGCGGGCCAAGCGCATCCGTTATGGGTTGCAGTAGGGCGTCCATGGCAAGCTCCTTACACTTTGATGTTGGTCAGGACGCGCATCACCATGAGGTTTGCGGCCAGGAAGATACCCACGGCAAAGCAGGCGGGAATGAAATAGGCATGGTCGCGCACGTCGTCGTAATAGTGCGGATCGGTCACGTTGATCACGATCAGCGCCACGATAGGGAAGGCAGACAGGAATTTACCTGACCACTTGGCTTCGGCCGTGATCGCCTTGACCCGGCGGAACAGGCGGAAGCGGGCGCGGATCACCTTGGCCAGACCGGCGAGGATTTCAGCAAGGTTACCACCAGATTGCTGTTGGATCGTCACCGCGACTGACAGGAAGCGCAAATCCTGCATGTCGAGCCGTTCGGCCATGTCCTTGAGGCTTTCGCCCACGTCACGGCCAAAGGCGCTCTCATCGGCGATAAGTCCGAATTCCGAAGCCAGGGGGTCCTGCACCTCTTTCGATACGATCTGGATGGCCGAGCTGAACGGGTGACCGACGCGCAAGGAGCGCACCATGAGCTCAACAGCGTCCGGCAGTTGCTCTTCGAGCATACTGAGCCGTTTGTTGGCCTTGGACGACACCCAGAAATACACCGCACCGATGCCGATGCCGATGGACATGAGGATGCGCACGGGCGTGTCTGTTTCCGTCCCCACGCTGAGCCCGACAAAGGCCACCACTGACAGGCCACCCATGATCATGATCAGCTGTTGAGGCGTGAATGCAATGGCGGCCTTTTGCGCTTTGTCCGCCAGCAGCGAATAGAGCGGGATGGACCGCGCGCCCATGTGCTGCTGCATCTCCTTGCGGAGTTGTTCGAGCACTTCCTCGCGGCGACCCCCGGCCTTGTTCAGCATTTCAAGGCGGCGGTTCACACGGCTGTTGAGGCTGATCGACTTACCAAAGGCGACAAGGTACAGGCCTTCGACCAGTACCAGAACGCCGATAAAGATCAGGCCGTAGATAATTGGTTCTGCACTCATGGCTTCGGATCCTTATTGGGCGGCGACGGGTTCGTAGATGGATGCGGGCAGGTCATAGCCCCACATGCGGAAGCGTTCGGAATAGTGCGAGCGCACGCCTGTGGCGGTGAAGTGACCTATGATCTTGTTGTCGGGCGTGAGGCCCACGCGCTGGAAGCGGAACACTTCCTGCATGGAAATCACGTCGCCCTCCATGCCGGTGATCTCGGTGATCGACGTCATGCGGCGCGAGCCGTCCTGCAGACGCGAGGCCTGCACGATCAGGTTCACAGCCGAGGAGATTTGCGAGCGCACCGCCTTGAGCGGCATTTCGATCCCAGCCATGGCGATCATGTTCTCCAGGCGGCTGACCCCATCGCGGGCGGAGTTGGCGTGGATCGTGGTCATGGACCCGTCGTGGCCGGTGTTCATGGCCTGGAGCATGTCGATGACTTCCTCGCCTCGCGTTTCGCCCACGATGATGCGGTCGGGGCGCATACGCAGCGCGTTTTTCAGACAATCGCGTGGGGACACCTCGCCCTTGCCTTCGACGTTGGGCGGGCGGCTTTCCATCCGGCCCACATGGGTCTGTTGCAGCTGGAGTTCCGCCGTATCCTCGATTGTCAGGATACGTTCGGCATTGTCGATGAAGGACGACAGCGCATTCAGAGTGGTCGTTTTCCCGGACCCGGTACCGCCCGACACGATCACATTCAGCCGTGTGGCGACCGCAGCCTGCAGATAGGCGGCCATCTCTTCGGTGAAAGCACCGAAATTGACCAGGTCATCGATACCCAGCTTATCCTTTTTGAACTTCCTGATGGAGACGAGGCTGCCGTCCACCGCGATGGGGGGCACCATGGCATTGAAACGCGAGCCGTCCTGCAAACGGGCGTCCACATAGGGGTTGGATTCGTCGACACGACGACCCACAGCGCTCACGATCTTGTCGATGATGCGCAGCAGGTGGCGTTCGTCCTTGAACGTGACGTCGGTCAGTTCCAGCTTGCCCGACCGCTCAACAAAGATCTGCTGCGGGCCGTTGACCAGAATATCGTTGACGCTTTCGTCTTTCAAAAGCGTTTCAAGGGGCCCGAGCCCCGTCACTTCGTCAAACAGTTCCTGGTTGAGGGTCTGGCGATCCTCACGGTTCAGGATGATGTTCTTTTCCGTCAGAACCTCGGACGAAATGGCGCTGATTTCCTGGCGCAGGTCCTGTTCGGTCGCATGTTCGAGGGCCGCCAGGTTCAGGTTGTCCAACAGCGCGCGGTGCAGTTCGAGTTTGATCTCGCCCATGCGTTCCTTACGCTTGCGTTCCTTGTCCATCGGAGTGACGGTCGCGGGTTGGGATGGGTTCGCCTTGCGCGCAATCTTGGGCTTCTCGTCGGCCTTGGGCAATTCCGCGACCTTTTCCGCCGGCGCTGCGACTGGCTTGGGTTCGGCCTTTTTGTACTTGGAAAACATCGAGGGATCCTCCGATTAACGGATCACGCCGCTTTGGCGTGGTCCTCGCTGAGTTCGTGGATGGATGCGGCCAGCTTGGCGATTTCGCGGCGCAGCGGGTTCTTGGTGGCCGAGCTTGCCAGCGGCACGCCATGATCAGCGCCTTGGCTGATCGGCTTGCCACCATCCGGCAATTGCACCTCGACCGAGATGTCCAGACTTTCAGACAAGCGCTTGACCCGGGCTTTGCCTCCCAGATCGGTGAACTTCGGTGCACGGTTCAGCACGTAGCGCAGCTTTTCGATGGGCAGGTCTTCGGCTTGCAGGGCGCGTTTGAAACGCAGCGTGTTCTGGGCCGATCGCATATCCATCTCAAGCGTGGTGAAATAGAGATGCGATGCGGTCAGTACGGTTTCTGTCCACTGGACGAGCGTCGAAGGCATATCGACTACGACATAGTCGAAATGCGCACGTGCCATTTCAATCACCCGGCTCACGTCTTCGGGTGCGACAAGATCCAGTGGGATCATGTCAGCCGGTGCCGTCAGCACCTGCAATTTTTCTTCGAATGTCAAAAGCGATTGGCCAAAGATTTCGTCGTCCATGCTTTCGGTGTCCGACAGCATTTCAAATACGGCTTCGCGCCGCGGCAGATCGAGATAGGTCGAGGTCGAGCCAAACTGAAAGTCAAGGTCCAACAAGCAGACTGAGGGTGTATCGCCGTCACACAGCAACGCCAATTCCCAAGCGAGGTTTACAGCCAGCGTCGTGGCGCCTGTCCCTCCGGCCACACCATGACACACAAAGATGGCACCTTGTTTATCCGCACCGGATTTTAGGTTTGCAGTCTTCTCATCATTGGCAGGCTGAGGTTGCCCACTGGATTTCAGGCGATCTATCGCTTGCTGTAATTCGCCTTCGGGAAGCGGGTAGGGGACAAACTCGTCAGCCCCTTGGCGCAGCAGCTGATGCAAGGATGCAGGCGTGACGTCTTCGGCGATCAGGATCACCTTTATGCCATGGGCTTTGGCTTGGGTGATGATCTCGCCCAGAAGAACGAGGTTGTCTTCGTCTTCTTCATTCAGTGCCAGCGCCACAAATTCCATGGCTTCGGCATCGGGTTGATTGAAAAAGGCCAAGGCTTCGGCAAAACCAAGATCGCCCCAGGCTTCGCCCAGTGCTTGCTCCATGTCCTCGATCAACAAGTCGAAATTCTGAACATCACGGCTGATGGTACAGGCCGTGATTGGTGCAGTTTCTGGTTGCGGCATTGCGCTGCTCATTGCCCACTCGTCCTTTGCTCAATGGGCGTGGCATCCGGTTTTGCCGTTTCGGCATGTGGATGCTGCGGCCCTCACCCGGTGCTTTTGCCGGGCATACGTGTCCTCAGGGGCAGTTGTCGCAACGAATTCAGGCGAGATTTGGGCCAAAAAGCTCCAATTGTTGGGTATCTCAGAACGATAAGGGGCCCGCAGACAGGATTGTCTGCGGGCCCCCTACGTAGATGGACAGGAGTTTTGCTACTGTTCGGTTCTGAGATCGGCGCCGGCTGTGCCGGTCAGCCCAGTGGGCGCTACAGCCGATTCAACATAGTCGCGATAGATGATTTGAGCATATTTACCATCCAGGACGGTGGGATGCGATTGTACGAACCCACTCACCTCTGTCACGGTGCGACGGTTGCGCCGTTCGCGGCCTTGGGTCACGATCAAAGGCTGGGTTTCGCCAAACGAAGCCACGGCCTCAAGGCGTGACCGGCTGATCCCTTGGGTGCTGAGGTATTGTACAACCGTGTTTGCGCGGGCAAGGCCCAGACGTTTGTTATAGGCAGCGGATCCAACTGCATCCGTATGCCCATAAACGCGGAATCGGATCTCAGGGAATTGGCGGATCCAGATTGCCTGTTCTCTAAGAACATCACGCGCACCCGCATCAAGTTGCGAAGAGTTGAACGCGAAATTGACAGTCGTGCCGACCTCTGATGCGAAACGACGCGCCAGATCGAACGTGTACTGGCGTTCGCCCGTCAGGATCAGCGTATTGTTTGCCGTGGAGTTTCCAAACTGGCCCGTATCTACCACTGCACCCGCTTCGCGGTAGAACTGTGTATAGACGGGATCATTGGATGCTGTGCAGGCACCAAGGGCCAAACTGCTTGCCAATGCGACGGTGAAGATCGGTTTCATGATCCTGTCCTTAGTCCAACACGTATCCATATGAGCCGGAGAAGTCCTGCTTGGCAACCTCGCCTGCACCGCCCTGTTCGGGCGCTCGTGTGCCGGCGGCGGTCCGACCGAAGAGGAACAAGTCCCGCTCGCTTGGAGGTTTGATCCGATCCGTTGGCAGCGCCAGTGCATCGCCACGAACCGGAGAAACGAGGTGTGCGGTGATTATAATCACCAGTTCTGACTGGTCGCGCTGATAGGACGCTGACCGGAAGAGGGCGCCCAATACCGGCACATCACCGAGCCATGGCAGTTGCTGGTTCTCGTCGATAAAGTTGTCTTCGAGTAGACCAGCAATCGCAAAGCTTTCACCATCACGCAATTCGACCGTTGTCGCGGTTTCGCGGCGGCTGAATGCATCAATGGTGAAGCCATCGAAGGACAGGCCGTTGTTCGGGTCGATGTCGGACACGGCTGCTTCAAGTTCCAGGTTGATCAGATCCTTGTCGACAACCCGGGGGATAAAGCTCAGCTGGATACCGAAGGGTTTGAATTCAACGGTGATAACGCCGTCTTCCTGTGCAATCGGAACCGGATATTCACCACCGGCGAGAAAACGTGCCTCTTGACCTGATAGGGCAACGAGGTTTGGCTCAGCCAAAGTGCGCACAACCCCTTTGGTTTCAAGGGCTTCCAGCAAAAGGCCGACGCGCGTGCTTCCGGCATTGAAGCCAAAGACGATTGCGCCGTTGTTTTCGTTGGTGGCTGGTACGAGGTTGTCAAGTGACCGTTGCAGCGCCCCGGATCCCACCGTTGTCCCGGATCCACCGTTTACGTCAACGTCACCGGAAAACAGGCTTCCGTTCAAGGACAGGGACGAGCTGAGCGACTTCGACACGCTGCGGTTCATTTCAGCAAAGCGCACCTTCAGCAATACCTGCTGAATGCCGCCAACGCTCATCAGGTTGCTGACGCGTCCTTCGGCGTAGCGTTCCGCCAGATCCAGGGCCCGCTGCAGGCGCGCGCTGGACGATACTATGCCGGACAATACGATACCGTCATTGGCGGTCCGCACTTCAATCTTCTCGCCGGGCAAGATTTGGCGTAACCGCTCTTTGAATTCGGAGATGTCTGCCGACACACGCACGTTCACGTTTGTGATCAGTCGACCGTTTGCATCCAGCAGAGTGAGCGTCGTCAGGCCCGGTGCCTTGCCCAAGACATAGATTGTCTTGTCGCTGAGCGATGAGATATCTGCGATCGCCGGGTTGGCGATACTCAGTTCGGCGAATGCTGTTTCGCTTTCGACCACGACCGCGCGGTTCATCGGCACGCTCAGGGTCGAATCTGTGGACTTGCGTACCACCCGCAAGTTTTCTGCCTGCGCCACTTCTACAATGGGGCCTGCAGCAAAACACAGCCCCAGAAGGGCCGCCTTGAAGAATCCGTCAATTTTCATGTGACCTGCCTTTTTGATCACGCCTCGATGCCGGGTCTTGATGCCCGTGATGCTTGATACCATGCGGCAGTTTAGATTTTTTTGCAAGAATCAATGGGTTCAGGTGATTCTTTTATGTGGACAACTGGCAACAGAAGGTAAAGTTGAAAACCGGCGCCACAAGAGGTGACGCCGGTGTAAGTGATTGAAATGGGGGCAATCAGTTGGTGCAGGGGATCGGAATTTGTACGACGTCCGCGCCGCGGCGCGTCCGGATCGAACAGGTCTTTTCTTCTTCCACTTCGACCTTCACGGCTTTGCTTTCGATGCCAAGAAGGGCGCGTTGATCCACTTCGATGGCACCTGCGACGGTGTCGTCCTCGGCTCCGACGAGGGACAGTGAAAGGCGTCCAGTGGATTGTGCCTGAGCCAGCTTAGCTACTTGTGCCGGGGCGACGGCGACCGTCACGGTCTGCGCAATGACCGTGCCATCGACGTCTCCGGCAGCGTTCTGGTCAATGGCAATCAATTTGATGGCGGGCTGGATCAGCTTGGTGACTTCGCCGCGGCTTTGATCCAGGGTTCTGTCGACTCGACCGGTCCAATACACATCCACTCGGTCACCGGGGCGCAGGAATCCGGAAACACCGGTTGCAACGTCGACTCGAATGGCAAATGCGCGCATGCCGCGCTCAAGACGAGATGTCAGGCCGGCTTCTTCACCAGGTTCCGTCACTTTGACGGCAAGGACCGCCTCGTGCTTCTCCATTGTGCGGAGAACAACGCGGTGTTCGGTCACGCCGTCGGGAAAGAGAGGGTTGTCTTCGGTAAACGCGCCTTCGGGCACGGACGTTTCGGGCCAATCCACGGCACGCACATCTTCAGCAGTTAGCGCTTCACCGTACTTTAGTTGACGGTCCGCGACATAGACCGGAATCGTCGGTACGATTTTCTCGCGTTGGGCGCGTTCGGCGGCCAAGGCCACCTGATACTTCCCGATATAGTTTTTGGCCATGTAAACAGCCCCGCCCGCCAGCGCGATGCCCGCGAGCAAGACCAATCCGAATACCAGTCGCATTTCATTACCTCATTGCTTGGGCTCCTACTCCGGAACGGGCGGAACCTCTTGCGACTTTATTAACGGAAGAATGTGGCGATTTCTGGGAAGGGGTGAGGAAGGCACGAGGCATTCAGGTCGGTATTTGTTTAAAAAAGCAAAGGCCCGGCGCGCATATAGCGGCCGGGCCTTTGACCATAAACGGCTTCTTGTGCTGGACTATTCCCCAGCGAAGAAGTGAGCATCAAAGAATGTTCCGACATTGCCTGCCAGCGTTAATGCGCCAGATTGCATGGTCGTGACGATGAGAATTGCCAAGCCGACGACTGCCGCGCACAGAACAACCCAATCGACTGTCACTGCACCGCGTTCACTGCGTCCGAAGTTTTTCAGGAACTGGATCATCATCAACCTCTACACATGCTCGAATGACTTCAATTAAAATAGGGGCCGCGTCCGGTTGCGGTCACGGCCCCTTTGTTCAGACGATTACGCCGGAACTATTATTCGCCAGCAGGTGCGCCGATCGAACCAACAGTTTGCTCACCAAGGAACGTCTCGGTGGCGGCTGTCAGGTCTTCTGCACCGGACTGGATCGAAGTGTAGGCTGCGATCGCCAGGCCAACAACGGCTGCGGTCAGAACAACCCAGTCAACAGTCACGGCACCGTTTTCGTCTTTGCGGAAGTTTTTGATAAATTTGATCATGATAGTGTCCCTCCAAAGGATCAGTAGATTTACATTAACCTCGCCGTCCTTTGTGAGCCGCTCTCTCTCATTGGCCCGTGTCCGACTTGGTATGCCGCTATATAGTCGGGGGATTGGGGCACGAATTTGACGGCAAATTGAGGATTTCACGTCTCGGTTAGACTTTTTCGAAGTGTTTTTTTAAGATGTTGTTTTTTAAGGGATAATTTTTGAGGGCGACCTGCAATTGGTGTAATTTTCGTTAATCGGCATGGCAAATGTGGCAGCTTTGCCATTTTTTCGCGGTGCAGACTGGCCTGAAACCCGGATTTTTGCGATAATTTTAGAAAGCCGGCCAAAGAGCGGGCGCAAAAGTGAGAGCAGTTTCATGGTTCGTTTGTCTGTAATGCTTCTGGCAGCGCTTGCACTGATGTGTGGCAATGCATTTGCTGATGATCCGCCGCCCTTCAAAGATTTCTCTGCCAAGCGCGTGAAACCGCCGCAGCCGGGAACGAAGAAACGGATCACGGTGCAGATCGACCCCGAAGCGCTAGCGACCGAAGCAAGTGTGCCTGAAGCATCCGATGTTGCCACCGCCCCCAAGACGCCAACTACGCGCTTTGATTGGTTCTGGCAGGACATCTCGCCCGAGATGGACAAGGCGGGTCCTGGCCGGTTGGATGAGGCGCTGAGAGCGCTGGCCCGGGCGGAACAGCCGGTTCCTGTGCCGCGTCTGCAACAAATGCAAGCCTTGGCCCAGGCGCAGGGCATCGACATTCTCAAGGCAACCATCGGCACGGATGTCTCGCCTGCTTTGGTGCTGGCCGTAATGATGGTGGAATCTGCGGGCAAGGCGGATGCGCTGAGCGGGGCAGGGGCGCAGGGCTTGATGCAGTTGATGCCCGATACGGCCGCGCGTTTCGGGGTGCAGGACAGTTTTGTCCCCGCCGAGAACATTGCAGGTGGTGTCAAATACCTGGATTGGCTGATGGATACGTTTGAACGTGATCCTGTGCTTGTGCTTGCAGGGTACAATGCGGGCGAGGGGTCTGTACGAACCCATCAGGGTGTTCCACCCTTTGCAGAGACGCGGGATTACGTGCCCAAGGTGCTGGCGACATTTCAGGTCGCGAAGGGCCTGTGCGTGACACCACCGGAACTTGTTACAGACGGGTGCGTGTTTGCGGCATTGAACTGACATGCTGGAACCGGGCAAAACGCCTGTCCGTATTATCTAATGCAAATCTTTACTGTCAGACATTAAACGCGTCGGCCCAATCGGGATGCATTGCCCGCTGGGCATTCACGAACGGACAGAGAGGGACAATCCTCCATCCTTCCGCCCGCCCATCTTCGACGAGCCTTTTCACCAGCGCTTGCCCGGCACCGGTGCCACGCATGACATCTGGTACACCTGTATGATCCGCAATCCTCGTCTGAGGCGACAGGATCGAATAGGTCAGTTCCGCCTCTGCGCCATCACGGGTCAGGACATATCGGCCTTTTGACCCGTCTTCTTCCCGGCGAATGTCAAACTCAGACAAGGGTCGCTTGCGTGGCGGCGCTCAATTCGTCCTCGGTGACGCCTTCGGCAACCTCGACGATCTTTAGGCCACCATCAACCACATCCAGTACACCAAGGTTCGTGATGATGCGATCAACAACGCCTTTCCCTGTAAGCGGGAGCGTGCATTCCTTGAGCACTTTGCTGTCGCCATGTTTGTTGGTGTGATCCATGACCACCACAACACGACCGACGCCAGCAACAAGGTCCATGGCGCCCCCCATGCCCTTGACCAGCTTGCCGGGGATCATCCAGTTGGCCAGATCGCCGTTTTCGGCCACTTCCATTGCGCCAAGGATTGCCATGGCGATTTTGCCGCCCCGGATCATGCCAAAGCTTTGCGCGCTGTCAAAATACGCGGTCTGGGGTAGTTCGGTGATTGTTTGCTTGCCTGCGTTGATCAGATCGGCGTCCTCTTCACCCTCAATGGGGAAAGGGCCCATGCCAAGCATGCCATTTTCGGACTGCAAAGTAACCTCGATCCCGTCGGGTATATAGTTCGACACCAGGGTGGGAATCCCAATCCCGAGGTTCACATACCAGCCGTCTTCAAGTTCCTGCGCGGCACGCGCCGCCATTTGGTTGCGATCCCAGGGCATCGATTGTCCTTATTCACTATTCGTCGGTGAGTGCCGCGCCGGCGGGCACGTCAATGGTAACAAAGCTTCCTGCGGCGCCACGGCCCAGGTGCAATGTACCTTCTAGCCCTTCGATTAGACCAGACACAATACGGCCTCCGACAGTCTTGCTGTCGGGCCATTCCATATCTGCTGGAATGCCCACGCCGTCGTCGGCCACGATCAGACGCAGGCCACCGGCGCTCAGCCTGCTCATCCGCACCTCGACCAAACCCATGTCGATGCGATCAAAGGCGTGCTGAAATGCGTTTGTAAGCAGTTCGGACAGGACTAAGCCGACCCGCGTCGCTGTTTCGATCGGCACTTCCAGCGATTCAATCTGCAGCGATACCCGGATGCCGGAGCGCCCTTCTATATGCGCGATGGCGGCTGACAGGCGGGACAGGTAGCTGCCCATCTGTATGCGGTCGCGGTTGGATTGCTGATCGCTAAGCTTCATTTCTTCGTAGAGCAGCTGGAGCGTTTCAATCCGGCGGCTGAGCGCTGCAAAATCCTCGGGCACAGACGTGGATCCGGATTGCTGGCGGATCATGCCGATGATCATTGAAAGGTCAGAAGCAACGCGGTTCTGAATTTCGATCAGTTGCGCATTTACTTCCTCGGCGCTGCTCGCCATCTCATTTTGACGCAGCTCTTTCTGGATACCCACGAAGTACTGGGTTTCGCCGCGTGAATCATGAACGGGTGCAACGATAAGACGGTTGGTGAAAGGATCGCCATTTGCGCGGTAGTTAAGAATGTCAACGGTGACGCTTTCTTCGGATTCGACGCCCGCGCGCAACTTGTCCACATCAGATTTGAGTGTTCCCTCACCCTGCAGGAAACGACAGTTGCGCCCAATTGATGCAGATCGCGCATATCCAGTGCAACGGGTGAATGCCTGGTTCACGTAGACAATTGGATTGTCTTCGAGGTGCGGATTGGTCACCACCATGGCAACCTGTGCACGCGAAAACCCATCAAAGGATTTGTCGTCCTGCAGTAGTTCTTCGATGGTGTCAGGCATGGCCTGGTTCCTCACGCGGCGCGCGTTGTCCGTTGTTCGATGCGCTTTTCATGTTCGCCCTGGATCAGGCGGTGGACATAGATACCAGGTAGGTGGATTCTGTCAGGGTCAAGGCTGCCGGTCGAAACAATCTCTTCTACCTCCGCGATACAGACCTTGCCACACATTGCAGCGGGCGGGTTGAAGTTACGGGCCGTCTTGCGGAACACGAGGTTGCCCGTTTCATCGGCTTTCCAGGCTTTGACGATGGAAAGATCGGCAAAGATGCCTTCTTCCATAATGTATGTTTCGCCGCCGAAGTCCTTGTGTTCCTTACCTTCGGCGATGACGGTTCCGACACCAGTTTTGGTATAAAACCCGGGAATGCCGCAACCGCCCGCGCGCATGCGCTCGGCCAGTGTGCCTTGGGGATTGAACTCAAGCTCAAGCTCGCCGGACAGGTATTGGCGCATGAACTCAGCGTTTTCGCCCACGTAGGACGATATCATTTTTTTGACCTGGCGTGTTTGCAACAGGATACCAATGCCGAAATCATCCACACCGGCATTGTTTGACGCAAAGGTCAGGTCCTTGGTGCCCGCATCCTTGATTGCGTCCAACAGAAGCTCGGGAATGCCGCACAGACCAAATCCCCCCGCCGCAATGAACATGCCGTCAAACAAAAGCCCATCCAACGCTTCAGAAGCTGAGCCGTAAATTTTCTTCATGTTATTCCCCAAGAGAGCCCGTGGGAGGGCAGTCGCACTGGCTTCAGTATGTGAATGTATGCACTGTCAAAGTCAACGAAGAGGGGAGCGTGCGCGATATATTACACCATGCTGGCGACTCTCCGGAATGGTGATGTGGAATAATTCACAATCGCGCCGATGGAACTTGGAATTGCGGACCTGCCCTAGGGCTGATCAAGCGCGTCCGGGGTGAACCGGGCGCGCTGTGTTCTTGTCGCCAATTACGAGTTTTCAAACACCCAGTTTGTCTGGGTACCACCATCTACATCGCTACGGACGGGAACATCCGGCGGGAAGGTGTAGGTCATCGCTGCGGAAGACGTGACTGCCCCAAACACCAGGGCAAGTGCGACACCAGTTGCAATGATCGAGCGTTTCATGGTCGTTTCCTTTGCTACGATTCTCGCAGTTTTTGCTGCGATTATCGTAGTATTTAGGAAGCCCCCTTGCAGGTTCAAGAGGTCTGCGCAATTTTTAGGGATGACCAAGGAACACGAACTTCTGCGCCACGTGAAAACGGTGATGCGCGTCATGCTGATCAGTGAGCGGACCGGGCCCGAGCATCAGCACATCATCAAGTTCAATCCATTGGACTTTCACACGCTGGGCATGGTGCGCGCTGATCCGGGTGTGCGTGCATCTGTTGTGGCCGGATCACTCGGTATCGCCGCGACCACGGCCAGCAGTGTGATTGGGCGCCTGATCAATCGCGGCTGGATTGAACGCAGGCAATGCACCGGAGACAGACGCGCATATCAGTTAACCCTGACGCCCGAGGGGCAGGTGATTGCGGATGCCATCCATGATCAGGACCTGACAGACATGGGAATCTTTTTATCTGCCCTGACAGTCACAGAGCAGGACGAGTTGATCAGGCTCCTCGGCAAGGTCGCTGACCGTGTCGAGGCGCTGGAAATCAAGGACTGAGATCAGGCGCTTTTCTTGGCCGCTTTCTTTTTCGGAGCAGCCTTTTTGCGCGTGGTCTTCTTCTTGGGTGCCTTTTCCGCGATCAATTGAACGGCCATATCCATGGTCACGTTTTCTGGCTCGGTCCCTTTGGGTATCGTGGCGTTGACCTTGCCCCATTTGACGTAAGGGCCGTACTTGCCCTTCATCACGTTGACCGGTCCGCCTTCATCCGGGTGTTCGCCCAATTCGTGCAACGGTTTTGCAGCGGCACCACGCCCGCCCCGACTAGCCACCTTTTCGGCCAGCAATTGGACTGCACGGTTCATGCCGACGGTCCACACTTCATCAATGCTTTCGAGATTTGCATTGGTGCCGCCGCGATCAGACGTGCTTTCCGCATGTTTCAGATACGGACCATAGCGCCCGATATTGGCCCAGACCATAATCCCGTCTTCGGGGTGTGGCCCCAGTTCGCGGGGCAGGGACAGCAGCATGACTGCACGGTCCAGCTCCAGTTCCTCGGGCGTCCAATCCTTGGGGATCGACTGGCGTGGTGGTTTTTTATTTTCTTCAGTGATCGCTCCGCGTTGCACGTAAGGTCCGAAGCGACCTTTGAATATGCGGATTTCGTCACCGTGATCTTCACCCAGCAGCTTGCCCTCGGGCGGGATGGCACTGGCTTCGGCTTCTGGATCCGGCGGGCCAAACGGGCGGGTGTAACGGCATTCGGGATAGTTCGAACAGCCGATAAATGCGCCACCCGAACGTGCAGTGCGCATCGAAAGACGGCCAAGTCCGCAATTCGGACACAGACGTGGGTCGCCTCCATCTTCCAATGGTGGGAACAGATGCGGTTCCAGTACCTCGTTGATCTTTTCCAGCACATCCGTGATGCGCAGTTCGGATGTCTCGGCAATTGCAGCTGAAAAATCCTGCCAAAAGCGACCCAAGACGTCCTTGTAATTCCGGTCCCCTGCGCTGACGTCGTCCAGCTCTTCCTCAAGCCCGGCAGTAAAGTTGTAGCCGACATATTTGCGGAAGTAGTTTTCGAGGAAGGCGATCACCAACCGCCCCTTGTCTTCTGGGATCAGGCGGTTGCGATCCTTGCGGACGTATTCGCGGTCCTGGATCGTGGTCACGATGCTGGCATAGGTCGATGGGCGGCCGATGCCCAACTCTTCCATGCGCTTAACCAGCGTCGCCTCGGTATAGCGGGGCGGGGGCTGGGTGAAATGCTGCTCAGGCGTGACCGTGCGCTTGTCGGCGCTTTCGCCTTCGCTCAGCTGTGGCAGGCGCTTGTCGTCATCATCCACAACATCATCATCGCGGCCCTCTTCGTAGACGCGCAGGAAGCCATCGAACAGAACAACCTGACCGGTGGATCGTAGCACGACCTGACCATCATCACTGCCGATCTCGACCGTGGTGCGTTCCAACCGTGCGCCTTCCATCTGGCAGGCGAGGGTCCGTTTCCAGATCAGGTCATAGAGCTTGCGCTGATCGTCGTCGGTGATTTTCAGGCTGGCCGCATCGCGCGCCATGTCCGTGGGGCGGATACACTCGTGGGCTTCCTGAGCGTTCTTGGCCTTGTTTTTGTACATGCGCGGTTGGGCGGGCACGTATTCAGCGCCATAGCGATCTTTGATCGCGTCCCGAGCGTTTTGCACGGCTTCGGGCGCCATATCGATGCCGTCTGTCCGCATATAGGTAATGTAGCCCGCCTCATAGAGCCGCTGGGCCGACGACATACACTGTCGTGCGCCCATACCGAATTTGCGGCTGGCTTCCTGTTGCAGGGTCGACGTCATGAACGGGGCAGACGGGTTGCGGGAGGCGGGTTTTGCCTCGACCGACTGGATTTTCAGGTCGCGGCTGGTGATAGCCTGCTGGGCCATTTCCGCCTGCGTCTGGTTCTCCAGATCGTATTTCTCGAGCTTCTTGCCTGCCAGATTGACGAGGCGCGCCTCGTATTCCTGTCCCCGCGGGGACGCAAGAACGGCTTTGACGGACCAGTATTCGCGGGCACGAAATGCTTCGATTTCCATCTCGCGTTCGGTGATGAGGCGCAGGCAAACAGATTGAACGCGCCCAGCGGATTTGGCACCGGGCAGCTTGCGCCACAGAACCGGCGACAGGTTGAAGCCGACCAGATAGTCAAGCGCGCGGCGCGCCAGATACGCTTCGACCAATGGCATATCGACCTGACGCGCATTCTGCATCGCTTCGGTCACAGCGGTCTTTGTGATGGCGTTGAATGTGACGCGTTTGACGTCCGTGTCCTTCTTGATCGACTTGCGCTTGGTCAGCGCCTCTTGCAGGTGCCAACTAATTGCTTCGCCTTCGCGGTCGGGGTCGGTTGCGAGGATCAGGGCGTTGTCGTCCTTCAGCGCGTCCGCGATGGCTTTCATGTGTTTTTTACTGTCGGAGGCCACTTCCCACAGCATTTCGAATTCATTGTCTGGGTCGACGGATCCGTCCTTGGGGGGCAGGTCGCGCACGTGTCCGTAGCTGGCCAGAACGGTATAGTCGTCGCCCAGATACTTATTGATCGTCTTGGCTTTGGCAGGGGATTCAACAACGACGACAGGCATGTACTGGGGTGACCTCAAACGGGATAATTTGCTGCTCTATGGCGGCGCAACATGTGGGGTGCAAGTCCCGAATGTCAACATGGTCCAACGGGGTGCGATCAACTGGCGCGGGTCAGAAGGCCACCCGGGGCGCGATCAATGACGCCATCAAGCTCGAGTTCCACAAGCACCGGTGCGACAGCCGCTGAAGGTGCACCAAGGTCCCGGATCAACTGATCTTCGGCTAAGGGGGAGGGGCCGAGGCGCGATAGAACCTGCTGGTGCAGCGCCGCCGTTTCTTGAAGTGTGCGGCGGTCCTTGGGAGCCCTTTTCGGTGCTTGCATCGGCAATTCTGGTGCAGCAGCGGGTGCGATCGGTGCCAAAGCCTCAAGCACATCGGACGCGTTACGCACCAATGTCGCCCCGTCACGGATCAGCATATTGCACCCTGATGCGCGCGCATCCATGGGATGACCCGGCACCGCGAGAACGTCACGGCCCAGATCAAGCGCATCCCGCGCTGTAATCAGGCTGCCGGACTTGGCCGCTGCCTCAACGACAATAGTGGCTTGGGCCAGGCCCGAGATGATGCGGTTTCTGGCGGGAAAATGCCGCGCCATCGGCTGAAGGCCAATGGGCTGCTCGCTGATGCGTGCGCCCTTGGCGGCAATATCTTCTGCCAGAGTAGTGTTTTCGGCCGGGTAAATCGTATCAACGCCACCTGCCTGCACGGCAATAGTGCCGGTTGTCAGTGCGGCGAGATGCGCAGAGGCGTCGATACCGCGCGCGAGCCCAGAAACCACGACATACCCCTCGGCGCCCAAATCACGAGCCAATGATCGTGCCATGCGGGTGCCGAGCGAGGACGCGTTCCGTGCGCCCACAAGCGCTATCATCGGTTTTTTCAGCAGCGATGTTTCGCCCAGTACCCACAGGAATGGCGGCGCATCGCTCAGCTCCTTCAAGGGAGCAGGATAGTCAGAGCTGCCGAACGCTACGAGCCGTGCGCCGATTGCGCGCGCGGCCTTCAATTCGGCATGCACGACACCTTCGGGACAAATCTGGTAATTCTCAACGCCGGCGGCGCGCGCTACCTGGGGCAGCGCGGCCAGCGCGTTTTGCGCGGTGCCGTGTTCGATCAGCAGGCGTTTATACGTTGAAATGCCGACCCGGCGTGAGCGCAACAGACGGAGACGGGCAAACTGGTCATCTTCCGAGGTGGGTGGGAGTGGGGGGTGAGTGGAAGAAGGATGGGTATCCTTTTCAGTCATCCGAGGCTCCGTCCGTTGCTGAGAACGTTGTAGAATCGGCAAGGTTAACAACGCATGAAGACTGGTCGTTTCATATCAATACGCGCGCTTATGCTTTGAATTCGTTGTGAAATTTATATCCGAAAACGGTTTCTCTTCCAATGCCCCAAGTACATGGTGCTTCCCTTCCCGCATCCGAAGCCGCGGGAAGGCGCAAAATCTTCATGCATTTTAAACAATTGGAATCAGTGCCCGTTCAGGCCGCAGATCCCCCAACGGTCAGTCCACCAATCATCAGAGTCGGTTGCCCAACGCCAACTGGCACCCACTGACCTGCCTTGCCGCAATTGCCCATACCAGGATCGAGCGCCATGTCGTTTCCGATTCCGCGGATCTGTTTCAGCGCCGTGGCCCCGTCGCCAATCAGGGTTGCCCCTTTGACAGGAGCGCCGACCTTGCCGTTTTCGACGCGATAGGCTTCGGTGCAGGAGAACACGAACTTGCCATTGGTGATATCGACCTGTCCGCCCCCGAAGCCCACGGCATAGATCCCGTCCTTGAGATCAACCACGATATCTTCTGGCGTGCTGTCGCCGGCCAACATGTACGTATTGGTCATACGCGGCATCGGTGCGTGTGCGTAACTTTGCCGCCGCCCGTTGCCCGTTGCCTTAACGCCCATCAGCCGGGCGTTTTGGCGATCCTGCATATAGCCAACTAGGATGCCATCCTCGATCAGGGTATTCTTGCCTGACGGCGTGCCTTCATCATCCACAGTGATCGACCCGCGTCGGTCTGGAATGGTGCCATCGTCCAGCACCGTTACACCGGGCGCAGCAATCCGTTCGCCCATCAAGCCGGCAAAGGCCGAGCTGCCTTTGCGATTGAAGTCTCCTTCAAGCCCGTGGCCAATCGCTTCGTGCAGAAGAATGCCGGGCCAGCCGGGACCAAGAACGACGTCCATAACACCAGCAGGGGCGGGGACCGCATCCAGGTTCACCACTGCGACCCGAAGTGCCTCACGTGCCTTGGCCTGCCAATCATTCCGGTCGACCAGGCCATCCAGGCCCACGCGCCCACCGCCACCAGCGCTGCCGCTTTCACGGCGCCCGTTCTGTTCGACGATGACCGAGATGTTCAGCCGGGTCATCGGGCGGATATCACGCACCGAATGACCCTCGGGACGCAAAATCTCGACCTCCTGAATCGATGCGGCGAGGGAGGCTGACACTTGAACGACGCGCGAATCAAGATCGCGGACATAGGCATCGATTTCCTTCAGCGTCTCCAGCTTGACCGGAAAGCTGGCCCCGGCGATCGGATCGTCCGAAGTATAGAGTTGCGAGTTGGTTGGTCGTGGTGCGTCAGCCAGCGTGCCGCCGCCGTCCCCAACAGCGAGGCGCGCAGTCTCTGACGCGCGGCGCAGCGCAGATTCGGAAATTTCGGTGGAATGTGCGTATCCAGCCACTTCTCCTCTTACCGCGCGCAGTCCAAACCCTTGCGCTGCATCATAGCTGGCTGTCTTCAGGCGACCGTCATCGTACACCAGTGCCTCTGATCGGCGGCGTTCAAGGAACAACTCGCCGTCGTCCGCGCCAGCTGTGGCGTCGCGCAACACCTGCAAGGCCACCGTGCGGTCAATATCCCGATCCAGCGGTGCAAAAGGGGCGTCGGTCATTTGGTATACTCCGGTGTGCTGTGGGGCATTTCGCCACGGCAAGCGTCCGTTTGACGCGCCCCTTATGTCTTTATCTTGCAGCCAAGATATGATTGTAAGTCGCGACAATACAACGGGAGGCGAACGCAGTTAGTGCTGCGGCCTTTCTCCGAACCAAAATGTTGATCACTCAAGATCAGGACGACCAGATGAAAAAGCTTTTCTCGATTTCGGGTGTGCTGAGCGCCCTTGCCGCCGCCCCGGCCTGGGCCCAGGACGGCCTTGAGGTGATTGGCCGCCCCGTGGATGGTGCGATGGGCTTCCAGCCTGCAGCCACGGAAATCGCCCGCCGCTTGCAGTGGCTGGACGGTATGATCCTTGTCATCATCACCTTGATCACTCTGTTCGTGACCGGTCTGATGGCTTGGGTGATTGTGCGGTACAACCGCAAGCGCAACCCGGAGCCTGCCGGCTTCACCCACAACACCCCGGTCGAGATTGCTTGGACAGTCATCCCGATCGTTATCCTGGTGTTCATCGGTGCGTTTTCGCTGCCCACGCTGTTCCACCAGCAAGAGATCCCTGAAGCGGACGTGACCATCAAAGCGACTGGCTACCAGTGGTTCTGGGGATACGAGTACGTAGACGAAGGGTTTGCGTTTGACAGCTACATGATCGGCGCACCTGCAACCGGTGGTGACAATTCCCTGACGCCCGAGACCGAGCAAGCACTTGTCGATGCTGGATACAGCCGCGAAGACTTCCTACTGGCGACTGACAACTCAGTCGTCGTGCCTGTTGGCAAGACCATCGTTGTGCAGGTTACAGGCGCTGACGTGATCCACGCCTGGACCATTCCCGCCTTTGGCGTAAAGCAAGACGCGGTACCTGGTCGTTTGGCAGAACTGTGGTTCACCGCAGAGAAGGAAGGCATTTACTTCGGTCAGTGTTCTGAGCTGTGCGGTATTGCGCACGCTTACATGCCGATCACCGTCAAAGTGGTGAGCGAGGAAGCATACGCTGAGTGGTTGTCCGGTGCGAAGGCAGAATTCGCCGGCACACCGCAAGATTTCCAAGTCGCATCAAACTAATCGGGTAGGGCGGAGGACACCTCCGCCTTACGGTTTTTCAGGCAGAGACGCATATGACGGACGTCAGCTACCAGCATCAGACCCACGAGGCCGAAGCAAGCCTTGGTGACTATTTTGCGCTGCTCAAGCCGCGCGTTATGTCACTTGTGGTGTTTACCGCGCTCGTTGGATTGTTGGCAGCTCCGGTGTCCGTACATCCCGTCATCGCGTTTGCATCGATCCTGTTTGTTGCCATCGGGGCAGGGGCGTCGGGTGCGCTGAACATGTGGTGGGATGCGGATATCGACGCCGTGATGAAGCGGACCGTCAAGCGCCCCATTCCTGCAGGCAAAGTCACACCAAACGAGGCCAAGGTTCTGGGCGTGGCCCTGTCGGGCATGTCGGTCATGATGCTTGCGCTGAGCGCCAATCTGCTGGCCGCAGGTCTTCTGGCATTCACCATCTTCTTTTACGCCGTGATCTATTCGATGTGGTTGAAGCGGTCGACACCGCAGAACATCGTGATCGGCGGCGCTGCTGGTGCATTCCCTCCGGTCATCGGATGGGTCATTGCCACGGGCTCCCTGTCCGTTGAGGCGTGGCTGATGTTTGCCCTGATTTTCATGTGGACGCCGCCGCATTTCTGGGCGCTGGCGCTGTTTATGAAGTCTGACTACGATGACGCTGGCGTGCCGATGCTGACCGTCACGCATGGGCGCAAGGCAACCCGTCTGCATATTTTGGTCTATACATTACTTTTGGTCGCGCTTGCGGTTGGCACTGCATTTACGGCCATTGGTGGTCCAGTCTATCTGATCGTGGCTGTGGTTCTGAACGCGCTGTTCCTCAAGGGGGCATTCGATATCTGGCGCCGAAACGAGGCACAGGCCGAAGCCGATGGCTATGCTGTAGAAAAATCGTTCTTCAAACTGTCGCTGCTGTATTTGTTCCTGCACTTTGGCGCGATCTTGGTCGAAGCGATGCTGCCAGCAGCCTGGGGAATCTGGGCATGAGCATCAAGGCGGAGCACGAGATCCACCAACGTCGCAAGGGACGCAATGTGGGTGTTGGTCTGATGCTGGCCGCATTTGTCGTTTTGGTACTGGCATTGACCTTTGTGAAAATCACGGGCGGCGCGTTCGAGCTGCCCCGGATCGAGGAGACACAGTAATGCGCCACCTCTCTGGGCCACAAAAGACGGTATTTCAGACACTTGGGCTGGTCGTGTTCATGGGGGGCCTGGCCTGGGCTTCGGTCCCATTCTACGACTGGTTCTGCCGAGTGACAGGTTTTGGCGGCACGCCGGGTATATCCGAAGTCGCCAGCGACGACATTCTGGACCAGACGATCAAGGTGCGCTTCGACGCATCACTTGAACGCAACATGCCATGGCAATTCACTCCGGAAGTGCGTGAGATGGAGCTGCGCATTGGTGAGACGGGCCTTGCCTTCTACGAAGCCTACAACCCGACGGACAAACCCATTGCAGGCTCGGCCAGCTACAACGTGGCGCCATACGAAGCGGGTGGCTTTTTCTCCAAGATCGATTGCTTCTGCTTTGAAGAGCAGGTGCTGCAGCCGGGTGAACGTGTCATGATGCCGGTCACCTTTTATGTCGATCCGGAGATCGTAACAGATCGTGACGCAAAATACGTGCATACGATCACGCTGAGCTATACCTTTTACCAAATCGACCTGCCCGAAGGCTTTGCAGCACTCGAGCAAACGAACGATACAAACCTGAACTGAGGGACGGACAATGGCCCACGCAAAAAACCACGACTACCACATTCTTGCGCCATCGACCTGGCCCCTGCTGGGTGCCTTGGCCGGCTTCACCATGCTGTTTGGCGCTGTCGCCTGGATGTCCGGCGGCATGACCATCTTTTTCAAGTCGATCGAACTGAGCGGCCCCTGGCTGTTCCTGATCGGCTTCGTCGCGGTCCTCTACACTATGTTCGGCTGGTGGACTGATGTGGTTGCAGAAAGCAAGGTCGGGGATCACACGCCCGTGGTCCGCATCGGCCTGCGTTATGGCTTCATCCTGTTCATCATGTCGGAAGTGATGTTCTTTGCCGCGTGGTTCTGGTCTTTCTTCAAGCACGCCATGTACCCGATGAGCGAGTATGTCGGCACCGAGTACATCCAACCCGAGATTTACCACGTGGACGCGTTCCACCTGCCGCTGATTAACACCTTGATCTTGTTGCTGTCCGGTTGCGCTGTGACATGGGCGCACCACGCGCTGGTGCATGGTGGCACGCGCAAGGACGTGATCAACGGTCTGGCCATTTCGGTTGTGCTGGGCGTGGCGTTCACCGCGCTGCAGGGCTACGAATACTCCTACCTGCTGTACCAAGGCTGGGAGTTCGGTGGCGACAAGTTCTTCTCGAACTTCTTTATGGCGACTGGTTTCCACGGCGCACACGTGATCATCGGGACGATCTTCCTGTTCGTGTGTCTGCTGCGCGCGATGAAGGGCCACTTCTCGGCCGAGAAGCATATCGGTTTCGAAGCCGCGGCTTGGTACTGGCACTTCGTTGACGTTGTCTGGCTCTTCCTGTTCTTCGCCGTTTACATCTGGGGCGTGGGCACGATGCCGGGCCTCGACCACTAAACCGCGTCTTACGCAACAATGATCAAAGCGCGCGGTCTCCGCGCGTTTTTCACTTTAGGGCAGGGCAAACGGACGCATGCGTCGCTTACTCTTTCTGATGACATTCGGGTTGATGGGGGCGGGTATCCTGATCAGCCTTGGGGTCTGGCAGGTGCAACGGCTTGCTTGGAAGCAGGATCTGCTTGCGCGTATTGAAGCACAGATCAACGCCGCGCCCGTGTCGCTGGCGGAAGCCACGACTCCCGAGTTTCGGCGCTACGCCCCTGTCAAAATCGTCGGGACTTTTGGTCTCGACCACGAGTATTTGAGTGCACTGGCGTCACGTAGAAACACAGGGGCTGTTTATCGGATTATTCGTCCGTTTGAAGTGGAAGGCTACGGCCGCATTTTGGTTGATACAGGTTGGGTTCGAGATGGCATTGATGTGCCAGGGGTGTCGCTAGAGCGACTTAGTCTTTTGGGGAATCTGGATGCCCCGAATGAGGTTGACGGGTTTACACCCGCACCTGAGATTGACACGAATATCTGGTTTGCCCGTGATGTGCTGGCGATGGCCGAAGTGCTGAACACTCGACCCATCATGGTCGTTCTGCGCGATGCGCCGGAAACAGACTTTGGCGTGACGCCTTGGCCTGTAGACACCGCTGGCATTCCGAACGATCACCTGCAATACGCAATCACCTGGTTTTCGCTTGCGGCAATCTGGGTGTTGATGACTGCCTATTTCGTGCTGCGCACCAACCGCAGCCCGCGCTGAGAAAGACGAACCCATGCGCTATATCTCGACCCGTGGACAGGCCCCTGTGCTGACCTTCGAAGACACGATGCTCACCGGCCTTGCCCGTGACGGTGGTCTTTATGTTCCCGAGACGATTCCGAGCCTTGATATTGCAACAATTGCCGGGATGGAGGGGCACCCCTACGAAGAGATCGCCTACACCGTCATGCGCCCGTTTGTGGGTGACACCTTCACCGATGACGAGTTCCGGTCCTGCATTGATCGCGCCTATGCCTGTTTTGACCATGCAGCGCGTGCGCCAATGGTGCAACTGGATCAGGGGCATTTCCTGCTTGAATTGTTCCACGGGCCCACGCTTGCCTTCAAGGATTTTGCCATGCAGCTGATTGGTCAGCTGTTTCAGACGGCGCTGAAACGGCGCGGGCAACGCGTGACGATCGTTGGGGCCACAAGCGGCGACACTGGATCGGCGGCAATCGAGGCGTTCCGCGGTCTCGACAACGTCGATGTGTTCATCCTGTACCCACACGGTCGTGTGTCAGAAGTGCAGCGTCGCCAGATGACGACGCCAACGGAAAGCAATGTGCATGCGTTGGCGCTGGACGGTGATTTTGACGACTGCCAGGCGCGGCTGAAAGACATGTTCAACGATTTCGAGTTCCGGGATGGTGTTGGCCTTGCGGGTGTGAACTCGATCAACTGGGCGCGCGTGTTGGCGCAGGTCGTATACTATTTCTCCTCCGCCCTGGCCCTTGGTGCACCGCATCGCAAAGTCAGCTTCACAGTTCCCACGGGCAACTTCGGCGACATCTTTGCGGGCTACATTGCCAAGCGTATGGGCCTACCCATCGACAAGCTGGTGGTGGCGACCAATCAGAACGACATCCTGCACCGGTGTCTGAGCGGGCAGGGCTACCACAAGGGCGAAACCATCCCGTCGATCAGCCCGTCCATGGACATTCAGGTCAGCTCGAATTTCGAACGCGCGCTGTTCGATGGCTATGACCGCGACGGGGCGGCTGTGTCGCAGTTGATGGATGAGCTGAAGGCGGGTGGCTTTGACATCAGCCAAGGTGCAATGCAGGTGCTGCAGGAACACTACGCGTCGGGCCGGGTGTCCGAGGACGAAACCAGCGCCCAGATCGCCTCCTCGCTCAAAACAAGTGGAGAGCTTTTGTGTCCGCACAGCGCCGTCGGCGTGCATGTAGCGGATATCGAGCGGCAGGTGGGCACGCCCATGATCACTCTCGCCACCGCACACCCTGCTAAGTTCCCTGCGGCGGTTGAGGCAGCGACAGGGATCACGCCCCCCCTTCCACCCAGGATGGCAGACCTGTATGAACGCGCGGAGCGGCTGACACGCGTGCCGAATGATCTTGAGGCGCTCAAGGCCCACATAATGACGCACCGCGCGCAGTAACAACATAGCAGCGAGACGAATTTGACCACCCAGACCCATCGCCTGAGCAACGGCTTTCGCATCGTCACTGAACATATGCCGGGGCTCGCTTCGGCCTCAATCGGTATCTGGGTGGGCGCAGGCGCCCGCCACGAAACACCCGAGCAGAATGGCATTGCCCATTTTCTGGAACACATGGCGTTCAAGGGCACCGAACGGCGCAGTGCGTTACAGATTGCCGAGGCCATCGAGGATGTAGGCGGCTACATCAACGCTTATACCAGCCGCGAGGTGACTGCTTACTATGCCCGCGTTCTGGAAAACGATGTGCCGCTGGCACTGGATGTTCTGGCGGATATCCTGCTGAACCCTGTCTTTGATCAGAGCGAGATCGAGGTCGAGCGCGGTGTGATACTGCAAGAGATCGGGCAGGCACTGGATACGCCCGACGACGTGATCTTTGACTGGCTGCAGGAACAGGCCTATCCCGAACAGCCGTTGGGCCGTACCATCCTTGGCCCGTCCGAACGGGTATCGTCCTTCGGGTGCGCTGATCTGTCTCGTTTCGTTGACGAGCATTATGGCCCGGAACAGATGATCTTGTCAGCGGCCGGTGCGGTGGATCACGACGCCATTGTGCGATTGGCCGAGGAGCTGTTCGGTCATCTCAGCTCACGGCCAAAGCGCGTTGCCGACTGTGCCACTTTTGCAGGCGGCGAAGAACGGCGCAGCAAGGCGTTGGAACAGGCGCATTTCGCGATGGCGTTTGAATCGCCCGGCTATCGCGATGATGCGATCTATACTGCACAAATCTATGCTAGTGCCTTGGGCGGCGGCATGTCCAGCCGACTGTTCCAGGAGGTGCGCGAGAACCGAGGTCTTTGCTATACCATCTTCGCGCAAGCAGGGGCATATGCAGACACCGGCATGACGACGGTGTACGCCGGTACGTCAGCAGAACAGGTTGCCGACCTGGCCACCATTACTGTGGACGAAATCAAGCGTGCGGCTGATGACATGACAGTCGCCGAAGTCGATCGGGCACGTGCCCAGATGAAGGCCGGGTTGCTGATGGGTCTCGAAAGCCCGTCGAACCGGGCAGAACGGCTGGCGCGACTGGTGCAGATTTGGGATCGGGTGCCTGCGTTAACCGAAACCGTTGCGTTAATCGACAGCGTTACGGTGGAGGATGTCCGCGCATTCGCGGAGCATATGGCAACACAAGCCCCAATGGCGCTTGCGCTTTATGGTCCGATTGACGCTGCACCGACACGCTTTGCCCTGCAGGAGCAGCGCGCCGCCTGATGATCCTGAACAAGCGGAAACTGCGGATTGAGACGGAGCGGATGACGCTGCGTCCGCCAACGCATTCCGATTTTCGGGACTGGGCCACGCTGCGTGCCGTCAGCGCTGAACACCTCACCCCGTGGGAGCCAAGCTGGGCAAATGATCATCTGACGCGCAAGGCGTTTACCAACCGTGTCTATTGGGCGCAGCGGTCGGTGACCAGTGGCACCGCGATGCCTTTATTCCTGTTCCGGCGTGGCGATGACGCCCTTCTGGGCGCGATCACGCTGGACAACATCCGGCGGGGCCCTGCCCAAGCCGGAACCCTTGGCTATTGGACAGGTGCGGCCCATGCGCGCCAAGGTTACATGCGCGAGGCGATCCTTGCGGTTGTGCATCACGCGTTCACACGGCTTGACCTCAGCCGGATCGAAGCGGCCTGCCTGCCCGAAAATGTGGCCTCGCGCGGATTGCTGGAGACATGCGGGTTCAAATACGAAGGTGTCGCGCAAAGCTATCTTCAGATCGATGGGCGCTGGCGAACGCATGTTCTTTACGCAGCTTTGCGCATGGACAGGCGCGGACGTACTGACGCAGGCTAAAAACTGGCCCAGACCTATCTCAAGGTTTTGCAAAAATCGCATTGCGCACTAACCTGATAGGCATGCGCCTTGTATTCCTTGCTTTTGCTTTCCTGCTCGCGCCAGTGATGGCCGCAACACAAGAGGTTCGAACACCGAGCCATTGTATCGCCTTGGCCGATCAGATTGACGGCGCACGTTACATTCAGCGGGCCAGCCACAATGTGGAGGTTGCCCCCGAAACAGTGCGCATCCATTATATCGCCCATGCGTCTTTCCTAATCCGCACTGCGGGTGGGTTGAACATGGTCACCGATTTTACCGGCTTTGTCGGCAACGTGCCGATGATCCCGGATGTCGTCACCATGAACCATGCACATGAAACGCATTGGACCGCCTTCCCGGACCCTGCCATTCCCCACGTTCTGCCCGGCTGGGGAGAGGAATTTGGCCAAGGCATTGACCATCGTGTCGACCTTGTAGAGGTGCTTGTGCGGAATGTCTCGACCGACATCCGGTCGCAATGGTCCGGTGTCGAAGAGAACGGAAACTCAATTTTCATTTTCGAGGTGGCCGGTCTTTGCATCGGGCATCTCGGCCACTTGCATCACGAACCCAGTGCGGAGCAATACGCGGCCATCGGGCGGCTCGATGTTGTCATGGCTGCCGTTGATGGCGGCATGACCGTGGATTTGCCCACGATGATGCGCATCATCTCGCGGCTCAAATCCTCGATCGTGATCCCCATGCATTGGTTCGGGGAGTTCACATTGGATGCGTTTCTGACCGGCATGCGTGACGAGTTCCAGGTGGTTGAAGTGGGTGGACCATCTCTTGACGTGTCAGTTGACCGATTGCCGGCGCGACCGACGATCATGGTCTTGCGCCCGGAATGGCTGCGCGAGGAAGGTGAGTAGATGTGCCTTTCGCGTTGTCGGGGCTGAAGCTTTCTGGCACCAAACGCGGGTAGGGGCAGGGGGGGGCGTTCATGCTGAATTCACTGACAGCTGACTTGGCGGAAAACATTCGCAATATCTTGCCCGAAGATCGTTTCTCCTCAGCAGATGCATCATATCTGCAAGAGCCGCGGGGTCGCTACACCGGGCAGGCAGGGCTGCTTGCCTTGCCGCGTACCACGGGTGAAGTGGCCAAGCTTGTCTCCATGTCTTCGGATATGCGTGTGCCGGTTGTGCCCTATGGGGGCGGCACGGGTTTGGTTGGTGGTCAGGTGGCCGAGGACGGCCCTGTTCCGCTGATCCTATCGCTTGAGAAAATGACGGCCATTCGTGCCACTTATCCCGAAGAAAACGTGCTGGTCGCCGAGGCCGGCGTCATCTTGGCTGACGTACAGGCGGCGGCGGAGCGTGTCGGCCGCTTGTTCCCATTGTCACTCGCGGCCGAAGGATCGGCGCGGATTGGTGGTAATCTGAGCACCAACGCGGGGGGAACCGGCGTGCTGCGCTATGGCAATGCGCGGGACCTCTGTTTGGGTGTCGAGGCGGTATTGCCCTGCGGCGAAATTTATCATGGTCTGAGCCGCCTGCGCAAAGACAACACCGGCTATGATCTGCGGCACCTGCTGATCGGGGCCGAGGGCACATTGGGCGTTATCACTGCTGCGGCTCTCAAATTGTCGCCACGACCTGCTGCGGCGGGTACGGCCCTGCTACAGGTTGCCTCTCCGGCGGCGGCGCTGTCTTTGTTGTCCTTTGTGCGGGATCACGTCGGCGAAGGCGTATCCGCATTCGAGTTGATCCATGCACAGGGCTTTGCCTTTTTGGAGGAGACCTTGCCCCAAATCCGCAACCCATGGGCGGCGACACCAGAATGGTCCGTTTTGATCGAGCTGGGCCTTTCGCGGGGCCAAGACCCGACGGCTGCGCTGGAAGAGATTTTCGTCGCGGCGTCAGAGGCAGGATTTGTGCAAGACGGCATGGTCGCGCAAAGTGCGCAGCAGGCCACTGACTTCTGGACGATCCGGGAAAGCATCCCGGAAGCCAACCGCCGGATCGGGTCCATCAGTTCGCACGACATTTCAGTGCCTTTGGGCGCGCTTGCAGAGTTCATTGCTGAGGCTGGGCGGCGCATTGCGCGGCTTGGCAGCTTCCGTATCAATTGCTTTGGTCACGTGGGCGACGGCAACCTGCACTACAACGTCTTTCCGGTTCCGGGCAAAAGCCGCTCGGATCACGACGTCGAACGGCCCGAAATCAAACAGGTGGTCCACGCTCTGGTGCATGAAATGGGCGGATCGGTGAGTGCCGAACACGGTGTCGGACGGTTGAAGGTCGAAGACTTGGAGCGCTACAGCGATCCTGCCAAGCTGACAGCCATGCGTGCCATCAAAAATGCGCTTGACCCCCACGGGATCATGAACCCGGGCGCGGTGTTGCGGGCGCGGAACGGCTGATGTCGCCGGGCGGCTCTGTTTCGCAGGCTGTGACCGCGAAAGGCGCCCACCCACCGACCCGAGGGCGTGTCTGATGGCGGGGTTGCCCACATTTGTCCTTACGCCGATCCTGTTGGTGCAGGCCGTCTGGGTCGCGGTACGCGCCATGCGCTTGCCAGAAGCCGACGGGCCGCGCAGCGGGCAGTCAGGGGTTGGGCCGCCGCTGCGGGTACTCATTCTGGGTGACAGTTCAGCGGCTGGTGTCGGGGCGGCTCATCAGGATGTTGCACTGGCGGGGCGTCTGGTCGCACATCTGTACGCCGACTACGACGTGCGATGGGCATTGTGGGCGCAATCGGGACTGACGACATCCGGCATGTTGCGAATGCTGAACACACAGCCTGCCCATGACTTTGACTTGGCGGTCATTGCTCTCGGGGTGAACGACACAAAAAACGGGATGCATCCAACCCGCTGGCTGTCCAATTACGCGAAGCTGCTTGAGCAATTGCGCGGACGGCACGGCGTGCGGCGCATCTACGCATCGGGCGTACCGCCGCTTGGGGCTTTCCCGCTTTTGCCGCGCCCTTTGCGCAATGTGTTGGGGGCACGTGCAGCGCGGTTCGATACGATCCTTGCTGACCTGTGTGCCGATCAGGATGGGGTGGAACATCTGCCCTTTGATCTGCCGCTGGAACCCGGTCTCATGGCCGCTGATGGGTTTCACCCCGGGGCACAGGTTTATGATATCTGGGCAATGCGGATCGCGGATGCTCTGCGGGCTAATCCCCCCGTTGCTCTGGGTTCGGCCGCAGCGGTCAAGACGCCATGAAGCCACCATCGATGCAAAGCACGTGTCCGACAACATAAGCCGCCGCGTCAGAGCTGAGCCAGAGCACTGCTTCAGCCACTTCCTCGGGGGTGCCTGTCCGGCGTAGGGGAAGCGTCGCGGCGACCGCATCAAGGTCAAGCCCCGGCTCCATGATCATGTCGGTGACCACGCGCCCCGGTGCGACCATGTTGATGCGCACGCCATGCTGGGCCTCTTCCATTGCCGCACTGCGGGTCATCGAGATCACGGCTGCCTTGGACGCGGAGTAAAGCCCGAAACCAGGGTTGGGATTGCGCAGACCGCTGATGGACGCATTGACCACGATAGCGCCTGTGCCCTGTGCTCGCATCGCCGCGATCTGGTTGTGCAGGCAGGCCAGTACCCCGCGGACATTGGTATCGAAAACGCGCGTGTAGGTATCGAGGGATTGATCGCTCAGATGCGCGCGCTCTTCACGGCAGCCTGCATTGTTGAAGGCGATGTCGAGCCGACCATGTTCGGCCAGGATCTGGCTGTGCAGGGCTGACACTGCGTCGCTGTCGGTGACATCGTTCAAAATGGCCTGCGCACTATGGCCCTGCGCTGTGATGTCCGCCACCACGCTGTCGAGAGTGGAGGCGCGGCGCCCAGTCAGAACCACATGTGCCCCCGATGCAGCGAGGCGCTGCGCAGTGGCCCGGCCTATGCCGCTGCCGCCCCCCGTAACCAGTGCAATTTTCCGACGCGAATCGTGATTGGGCATGGTGTCCGGTCCCGCGTCTAACCTCCGGTCAGCCTAGCCGATTTTGCATGTATCGGCACACTGAGGGGGGAGATGTCCGAGGTGCTCTGCCCTTGATGCCCGATTTTGCGGCGTTATTCCCCGTCGAATGCGCACAGGGCGTGCACGTCCATGCCCATAGCCTCAAGCCGCGCGCGTCCACCCAGATCGGGCAGATCGATGACAAAGGCGCAGGACACGATCTCGCCCCCAAGCCGTTCCACTAGCTTGATTCCGGCTTCGGCCGTGCCCCCTGTGGCCAGGAGGTCATCAACAAGCAGTATCTTCTCACCTGCTTTGATTGCATCGTCATGCACTTCGACAATCGCCTCGCCGTATTCCAGGGTGTAGGCCTCGGAAATCGTTGCGCCGGGCAGCTTTCCTTTCTTGCGGATCGGAACAAAGCCAATCGACAGTTGGTGCGCAATGGCCCCGCCAAGGATGAAGCCACGTGCTTCAAGTCCCACAACCTTGTCGATCTCAAGCCCGGCATAGGGATGCAGCATCTGGTCCACGGCGATGCGAAACCCGCGCGGGTCGGCAAAGAGGGTGGTCACATCGCGGAACATGATCCCTTCATGGGGGAAATCGACGATGGTGCGAATGTAATCCTGAACGGTCTTCATGTGGCTCTCCGAAGGGTGGCGGTCAGCAGGCCCATGCCCACAAGTGTGGCACCGCCTGTGCGGGTCAACCACATTTGGACAGTGGGGCGCGTGATGCGGCTGCGCATGGCATTGGCGGCCAGTGCAAAAATCAACGCGTTGATCCCGGCAATGATGACAAAGGTTGCAATCAGGGTCGCGGCTTGCGGGGCAAAACTGGCGCTGGGATCAATGAATTGCGGCACGAAGGCCACGAAGAACGTATTGGATTTCGGGTTCAGCGCCGTAACCGTTGTGAGATCGCGAAACACGCGCTTGGCGCTCTGGCCATCGGGCTTGTTCATCAGCGTTGTCGCGGTGGGTGTCCGAGCACTTAGCAACATACGAATGCCCAGATAGACAAGGTAAACAGCGCCCACCCATTTTAAAACGGTGAATGCCAGCGCTGACGTCAGGAACAGAGCGCCAAGACCGATCACGGACAGGGTCATGGCAATCAAGTCGCCGGTGGCGACGCCAAGCGCGGATGCGATGGCAACCCTACGCCCCTGGGTCATTGCATAGCTCAGCACCATCATGAGCGTTGGACCAGGGATGACCAGTAGCGCGGTGGAGGCGACAACGAATGTCAGCCAAAGATCAAAAGGCATCATGAATTCCTTTGCGTCAAAGCACCCGGCCCGCAATGGCATCAAGCTTGGCGACCACGGCGGGATCGCGGGCATCGGGTGATGTAAGGATTGCAAATTCGAGTGCGCGATCGCAGCCGTGTGGGCAGGGGGCATGGTCCGCACCAAGCAGGGCGGGGAGGCGTTTGACTAGCTCGCGACCCTTATCTGCATTTCCCATAAGCGTTTGAATAATTTGGGTAACGTCGACCTCACCATGATCGGGATGCCAGCTGTCGTAATCTGTGATCATGGCGACTGAGGCGTAGCACAGCTCGGCTTCCCGGGCGAGTTTGGCCTCGGGCATGTTGGTCATGCCGATCACATCCGCGCCCCAGCTTTCCCGGTACATTTTCGACTCGGCCAAGGTTGAGAATTGCGGCCCCTCCATCGCCAGATAGGTGCCGCCGCGGTGTACGTTGATCCCCGCATCGCGCGCCGCTGTTTCGCAGGCGTCTGACAGGCGCGGGCAGGTGGGATGCGCGACCGAAACATGGGCGACACAGCCGGTGCCAAAGAACGACTTTTCGCGGGCAAAGGTCCGGTCAATGAATTGATCCACAATGACAAAATCGCTCGGTGCCATTTCTTCACGGAACGACCCGCAGGCCGAGACCGAGATCACATCCGTCATGCCCAACCGCTTCAGTGCATCAATGTTTGCGCGGTAGGGGACCGTCGTCGGAGAATGTACGTGACCGCGCCCATGTCGTGGCAGAAAGGCCATGCCGACCCCGTCCAGTGTGCCGGTCAGGATCTGGTCCGACGGCGCCCCCCAGGGTGTGTCGACTTGCACCCATTCGGCCCCCTCCAGCCCGTCGATGTCGTAGATACCAGAGCCGCCGATCACGGCGATTTTCGTTTGGGTCATTAGGGTCTCTCGTGCCGGGACAGAAGAAAATTTATGCGCCAAAACAGGCCAGCACCACCCGTACACCAGCCGTGCACTCTGCGTACACCCCCCATGCACCCCCAACGCGCGGTGAGGTGAGGTTGGGTGCAACGGAATAAACTGGTCACCCGCGCTTTTCGTTGGCCGATCATGCGAGTGAGATGTGAAGATCGGGCTGTGCCGAAGAGTGCGATTTACGGATGCAGCATCATTGGACCAACCACTATGCGGTTAGGTTCCACTTCGCCGAAGGGGAACTCAGCGCGGAGAACCGCGCTGAGCGTTTGCCATTCTAGGCGTGAATTTCAGCCGGGATCAGCCGAAGGACTTCCGAATTGCAGCTTTCACCGAGTTTGCGTTTTGTTTCTTCTTGCTCGAGTTCGCAATCAGAGTGATCGGTTTCAGAGCCGATTTGGGTTCATATTCCAGAGCAGCCGCGGCCTCTGCGATGATCTCGTAATTGTCATCGGTCAATTCCATATCAAGAATCTTCGCGACCTTTTTGGTTTCCTTCCTCAGCTTGTATTTGTTGATCAGGTTGGCCTTGTTCTTCCACTTCCGAGAATTGTGGTAGGCTCTGAACGCCTTGTTCTTCACGAGAGTACTTGGGTAGATGTTCGTGGCTATCAATTTGTTCACCTCGCCGTACACGGCCTTGAGGCTTTTGACCCAGATCGGGGACGAAAAGTCGCCAATTTCTGCGGCACGGGTCATCGGCTCGCGCATGCTGTGCGAAATATTGACCGCCTCCCTCGAGTTGTCGTCGATGAATCTTTCATAGAGTGTCTTAGTCTTCATCTTGGCGACCATCGCGTCGATGAACATATAATTCTCGGCCATCATGCTCGCTTTCATGTGCGCACGCAGGATCGGCCCCAGCTTTTTGTGCTTCAGCATATCCGCCCCGACATCAGGATATGTCAGCCCATCATATTTCCACATTTCTAAGTCCTTTCACTGTTCGAGTTGAGCAAACGCAATCGCGTTGTTCCGATGACTGCATCTGTCGGGAAGTAAGTGCCCTACACGCGGGAGTTGGTTCACGCCGTCCGCGGGTTTTGTTAGGGCTGCACCATGGTGTGACCGAGAGGGTCGGATCGGGTGGGGGTTCTGTTCGAGCGCCGGTTTTTCACTTGGCGGATGGAGTATGCGAGAGGTGATTTGGCCAAAGGGTAGATGGGCGCAGTTTGCATTGCGCGGTCCTGAGTGTTGATTAAGCACCGATCAGGACAGCGTTTTCTGCATACCCAGAAATACCGTGTCATTCCTGTGTAACCTGCTATGTGCAGCGCACATAACAGACCCGCATTTGGTGCAATGGTTATTAACCCTCTGATGGTTTAGACGCCACCGATCGCGCCCCCACGAGCAGACGGATTCCGAATGGCCTTTCTTGATAATCTCAACACCAAGACCCGCTTCGGCGATTTCTCAATCGCGCCGGGTGACACCAAGCTGACACCGGGTCAGATCAAGACGGATTTGCTGTCGGGGCTGACCGTGGCGCTGGCGCTGGTGCCCGAGGCGGTGGCCTTTGCCTTTGTCGCAGGCGTGCACCCGCTTGTCGGTCTCTATGCGGCGTTTATGGTTGGTTTGATCACCGCGATCTTTGGCGGGCGTCCCGGCATGATTTCCGGTGCGACGGGCGCTTTGGCCGTCGTCATGGTCGCGCTGGTGGCGCAGCATGGGGTTGAATACCTGTTTGCCACGGTCGTCCTGATGGGGCTTTTGCAGATTTTTGCGGGCGTGATGCAGTGGGGCAAGTTCATCCGCCTTGTTCCGCACCCGGTGATGCTGGGGTTCGTGAACGGGCTCGCCATTGTGATTTTCCTGGCACAGCTGACGCAATTCAAAGTGCCGGGCAGTGCCGAGGCATCCGGGCATGGTATGGCAGGTGGCGATTGGCTGTCGGGCATGCCGCTTTTCTTGATGCTGGGGCTGGTTGCGTTGACGATGGCAATCATCTGGCTGGCGCCGCGCGTGACACGCGCCATTCCGGCACCGCTGGCGGGTATCGGAATTGTTGCCGCCATCGTGATTGCCTTTGGTTTGGATGTGCCGCGTGTAGGTGACCTTGCTTCGATCCAGGGTGGGTTGCCTCCATTCCACATTCCGATGGTGCCGCTGACATGGGAAACGCTTGAGATCATCCTGCCTTATGCGGTCATCCTGGCTGCCATTGGTCTGATCGAAAGCCTTCTGACCCTGAACCTTGTGGGCGATCTGACCGGGCAGCGCGGCGGGGCGAGCCAGGAGTGCATTGCCCAGGGCGTCGCCAATACCGCAACCGGCTTCTTCGGTGGCATGGGCGGATGCGCGATGATCGGTCAATCCATGATCAACGTGAAATCGGGTGGGCGCACACGCATTGCCGGGGTTGCTGCAGCGCTGTTCCTGCTGGCCTTTATCCTTGTCGGCTCATCGATCATCGAACTGATCCCGCTGGCCGCTCTGGTCGGTGTGATGTTCATGGTGGTAATCGGGACATTTGCGTGGAACAGCCTCAAGATCCTGCGCAAGGTGCCGCTGACAGATGCCTTCGTCATTGTTCTGGTGACTGTTGTGACAGTGATGGAGGACCTTGCCGTCGCTGTTGTCGTAGGTGTGATCGTTTCCGCGTTGGCCTATGCGTGGAACAACGCCCGCCGAATTCACGCCAAGACCTATACCACCCCTGAGGGCGCGCGCGTCTATCAGGTGCAAGGGCCGCTGTTCTTTGGCTCGGCGACTGGCTTCATCGAGATGTTCAAGGTCGAGTCTGACCCGCGCGAGGTCATCATCGATTTTGCCGATAGCCGTGTCGTGGATCAGTCCGCCCTTCAAGCGATCGAAGCCGTGGCCGGTAAGTATCAAGAGGCTGGGAAGCGCGTTCAGCTGCGTCACCTGACGCATGATTGTCACAAGCTGCTGACCAAGGCGGGTCACCTGATTGTCGACAGTGATGATGACCCTGATTACGAGATCGCGACGGATTACGGCGTACGCACTGGTATTTTGGGCGGACACTGACGTCTGTTGGCTTTTTGGATCGGGCCGGTGTCATCCGGCCCGTGCCACTTTTGTTTGGAAATGCTGCGGCTTTTCCTAGTTGGTGATCACGCCAACACCGGCGCCGACAACGGCCCCTTCGACGCAGCGTCCATCTGTTAACACTTCGCCTGCTGCACAGCCGATAGCGCCGCCAACGACCGCGCGTTCAAGCGTGCTGTCGCCGCAGGCTGCAACCGTCGTCATGGCTGCCATGGCAGCGAGGGCAAAAAATTTACGCATGGGCTGAACTCCTGAGCCTATTTAATATTGCGCTACGCTAGCACGCGGCTTTCTGAGGCTCGAAACGATAACGCCCTATGCGTGGAATTGCGCGCCAAATCGCCGATCGGCGCCGCATTGTCATAGGGCTTTTGCGGCCTAAACTCATCGTTGATTGCTGGCCTGACCACTTTCTTAATACGTGTATGCTCTGCAAACTGCCAATCGCAGTTGGACCCATGGACAACTCAGGCTAGAGAATGATCAGAAGTGAAATGACTGGGGGCACGGAATATGGCGGGTGAAAGTGGGGGCGGGCATGCATCGCCGTCTTGGTTTGTTGCGCCGGGGGAAGGGGATTCCCTGGCATGGATTTCACTGATCTTCATTGCGCTGGCCCTCTACGGGCTCGTATCTTTGTATGCCGCTTTCGACCGCTGGGCTGAACATCAGTCCAAGGGCACGCCGCTGGCCAAAACGATACCAACCATGCTGACCATTGCGCTGCTCTACGAGATTTTTCCCTTGGGGCATTTCAATATCCTGTTGCCGCTCAGCGCAATCCTGATTGCACTGATGGCGGACTGGTCACGGTTCAACCTTCGTCGCGACGAAATACCATCTACAGAATACCCCGATGCCGCGACGCAAACAGGGACCGACCAGGTGGAGCCGCGGAATGTTTGAACTGCTCCTGACTTCGTTCCCGGTCGTTATCCGGTATTTCCAACTCAAGCGCCGAGGCGAGGCATTGACGGTCTGGAACATGCGCACGGCGGTGTTCCTGTGGGCGATCATGGCCTTTACGCTCTTTCTGGTGATCTTCTATTTCCACCCAAAATCCTATTCCGGCCTGCTGCCGTTCCGCACTGTGTCCGTTGTGGCTCAAACCAGCGGTCCGGTTACTGAACTGCCCACTGTGAACGGACAACGCGTGTCGAAGGGTGACCTTCTGTTTCGTATTGAAAACAGTGCCCAGGCTGCGGCCGTCAAACAGGCAGAGGCCGAATTTGACCGCCTCGCAGCCGCTGAGGTCAAGGCGCAGGACACACTGCTTGTGGCGCAGGCCAGCGTGATCGAAGCAACCGCATCGCTGGAAAAGCTGCAGGTCGATCTGGAAAACGCGCAAACCTTGCTGGCCCGCAATGTGGGGACGCAGGATACGGTGCGCGAACTGGAATCCGCCGTGGCTGTCGCCGAGGCGGAAAAGGGCGCGGCCGAAGCGCAAGCCGATCTGGCACAATCCGACATCACACAGGCCATCCCGGCCGAGCGTCGCGCCGCCGAGGCAGCGCTGGAGCGCGCCCAGGTAGCGCTGGCGCAGACAGAGGTGCGCGCCTTTTCTGATGGTGTCGTCACCCAGCTTGCTATGAGCGTGGGCAGCCCGGCGTCCCAGCTGATCCTGAGCCCGGCGATGGTGATCATCCCTGACCGACCCGAAGGCGTACCCATTCGTATCACTGCAGGTTTTTCACAGGTCGCCCGCGCCACGTTGTACGAGGGGATGCCCGCCGAGATCGCCTGCGACAGCAATATCGGCCTGTCATTCCGCAATGCGGTTCTGCCTGCGCGCGTGGCGTCCATCCAACCTGCCATCGCGGCAGGGCAGGTGGTGCCCGGTGGTCGGCTGCTTGAGCCGGAAAACGGGCTGCAACGCGGATCGATGCTGGTCTACTTTGAGCTTGAGCACCCCGAGCATGAGGCGATCATGGTCGATGGGGCGGGGTGCATCGTCCAGACCTATACCAGCAATCTCAGCGGCGTGACCGGACACATCATTGCGGCCACAGGCGTGGTCAAGGCGGTGGGGCTGCGCCTGAAGGTCTGGGGCGCCCTGATATCCGGCGTAGGGCTGGCAGGTGGCGGGGCACATTAAAGAGCTTCGCCGACCTGCTTGATCAGCAGGTCGTCAATGCTTCGACGTCACAGGCCTGCAGTGCGGGCACTGCTTCCGCGATGCGGTCTGCGGGCCAATCCCACCAGCGGAGCTGGTTGAGTGTTGCGATATCAGCGTCGGAAAAGCGCATCTTGACCACCTGTGCCGGATTGCCGGCAACAATGGCGTAGTCTGGAATGCTGCCCCTTACCACGGCTCCGGCCCCGACGATCACGCCGTTGCCGATCCGCGCACCGGGGCACACGATTGCGCCGTATCCCAGCCAGACGTCGTGTCCGATCACCGTGTCGCGGGTGTCCGGTTGAAAACCCGCCATTTGCGTTTGGTCGAAGATGGGAAAGGGAAAGGTGGTCAGTCCATCCATGGCGTGGTTGGCGCCGGATGTGATGAACCGCACCCCGTGTGCGATCTGGCAAAACCGGCCAATCCGCAGCTTTTCGGGTCCGTATCCGAACATGTAGGGGGCCAGATGCGCCGCCCAATCCGCTACCGGGGCAAAGTTTGAGGCGTAGGTGTAGTCACCGATCTCCCACCCAGGGTGATCGATCACCCTGTTCAGAAACACGGTGCCCTGATGCTCTGAACCGTCGGGCAGGGTGATGGGATAGGCGCGTCCGGCGTCTGGAAAGGTCATTCGCCGGGTCGTTTCAGGCTAAACTTCTCGCGCACAACCGAATAGTCGCGGTATCCCAGCCGCGTGAGCGGATTGTATTGCAGCACGTCAAAGATGCCGTCGACGATGCAGTCGTCCCGCAGGTGCACGCCCACAACTTCGCCGAACACGACATAGTTGGCTTCCCCCTCGATTTTGGTGATTTGCGTCATGCGGCATTCCAGCGAGGCCGGGGATGCGGCGACACGGGCACAGTTGATCTCGGAACAGTCCGCCTTGTCGATTTGGGCAAGCGCAAACTCATCCGTGTCCGCTGACCACTCGCCCGAGGTTTGGTTCATGGAGTCCTTCATCGCGTACTCCACCACGTTCACGCAGAAGACGCCCGTATCTCGGATGTTGGCCACGCTGTCCTTTGTCCCGTCGCGGTCGGGCTTGGTGCTGGTTGATGCGAACATGACCTGCGGTGGGACATAGGCCACGCCGTTGAAGAAAGAATAGGGGGCAAGGTTGTCGGATCCATCGCTGCCCCGGGTCGAAATCCAGCCGATGGGGCGGGGTGTTACGATGGCGTTGAAGGGGTTATGCGGCAGGCCGTGGCCATCGGCGGGGCGGTAGAACATGCGGGCTCCGTTTCGTGCGTTTGCGCAAGGGTTACCTGCATGCTAGGGCGGGTTCCAGCCCATAAGACCCCGGACCAAACGCACCGACCATGTATCATCTGAGCACAGAGACGCCCGACGATCGGTGGGAGGTCGAGGCCCTGTATGACCTGTGCTTTGCACCGGGGCGCGAGGCGTTGTCATCCTACCGTTTGCGCGATGATGTGCCCCCGGTGGTGGGGCTGAGCCATGTGGCGCGGGATATTGATGGCATCCTTGCGGGCGCGATCCGGTATTGGCCTGTGCAGATCGCGGCTCAGACAGCGCTTTTGCTGGGGCCGGTAGCTGTCCACCCCACCCGGCAAGGAGAGGGGCTTGGGGGCGAATTGATTGAAACCTCGCTTAGGCAGGCAGTGCAGTCCGGGTGGGACCGGGTAATGCTGGTGGGCGATGCCCCTTATTACAGCCGTTTCGGATTCCAGAAACTGCCCGGTATCATCATGCCGCCGCCGACCAACCCTGAACGTGTATTGGGCCGTGACCTGACGGCCGGTGCGTGGACTGGTTTGCGCGGCGACGTCATGCGTTTCGGTTGATAACGCGCCCGTGTCATCCCATGTTGAAGGGATGAACGAAATTATCCTTGTTCCCAAACCCTTGGACACAGATGCAGAACTGGATCGACTGGCGCGCCGTTACAAGGCTGCGGGAGGCCTTGGCATTCAGGTCCTCAACACTCTTGGTACGCGGGCCGACGGGCTGCTGGGTCGATTACCCGGCCCCGTACGCGATCAATTGGATGGGGCGACCCGCGCGGCGCTTGTGCAGGCGCTGGGCGCGGCAAGCAGGTCGCGCGGCGTGGTGCCGGATCAGGCCGAATGGCTGAATGCGACCGTCAGTGCCGCCATGGGGGCTGCAGGTGGCTTCGGTGGACTGCCCACTGCGTTGGCTGAGCTGCCCGTGACCACAACGCTGCTGTTGCGCGTGATCGAAGGTGTGGCCGTGGAACACGGATTCGATCCCGCCATGGACTCCGTCCGATTTGACTGCGTGCAGGTCTTTGCCGCTGCTGGCCCGCTTGAGCATGATGATGGGGCGGATATCGCCTTTCTGTCCGCCCGTATGGCGCTGAG
The DNA here is from genome assembly GCF_947496075.1 of uncultured Tateyamaria sp. Lineage (GTDB taxonomy): Bacteria > Pseudomonadota > Alphaproteobacteria > Rhodobacterales > Rhodobacteraceae > Tateyamaria. Next base: position 562,105 of record NZ_CANMBJ010000001.1, on the reverse strand, counting down.
CGGTGCGGCCATGCAGGCGTTGGTCGCACGCGTTGCTCCAAGGCTTGCCGTGGTGATGGGGCAAAAGCTGGCGGCACAGACCGTCCCAGTATTGGGCGCTGTCGCGGGTGCTGCCACGAACTACGCCTACACCAGCTATTACACCGACATGGCCCATGTGCATTTCGGACTCCGCCGCCTCGCGGTCGAGGCGGATCAGCCGCACGAGATCATGGTCGAGCGGCTCCGGAGCGAGGTTCTGGCGCTCAAGTAGCGCCGCCTGAGATAGCCGATTGCGCAACTGAGGTTGCCTTGATCACGGCGAACACAGACTGTCCTTCGCGCAGACTCATGGTCTGCACCGCCCGCGCCGTGATCCTTGCAAGCAACGCGTCACCGCCTGCGTCCAGTGCGATCGCTGCGCCCGGGCCGTCGCCCGCACGAATGGCAGTGATGGTCACCGGCAGAATGTTTTGCGCGCTCAACCCTTCGGGACGTGACAAGGACAAGAGTACATCCTGCGCCAGCACGCGCAGGCGCACTGCTGCCCCAACGGGGGCTTGCACACCCATCAACTGGACCCTGCCTGCAGCAAGCTGGAGGGTGCTCAGACCATCTTCTCCATGTGCCTCCACCCGCGCTCGGAGTACGGCACCAGCCTCACGTACACCCAGTAGCGGCACGGCAGCCGGATCGGCCATCACGTCAAAGATCGGCCCCTGCCGTGCCACGCGCCCCCCGGCCAGCAGCACCATGTGATCGGCCAACCGTGCAACCTCGTCCACGGCATGGCTGACATAAAGGATCGGCACGCCCGCTTCGCGCTTGAGCCGATCGAGATAGGGTAGGATCTCGGCCTTGCGGGGGCCATCCAGCGCGGCCAGTGGTTCGTCCATGAGCAACAGGCGCGGGTTCGACAGAAGCGCGCGCCCGAGGGCCACGCGCTGTTTCTCTCCGCCTGAAAGCGTCGCGGGTCGGCGATCGAGCAAGGCACCAATCCCGAGCATTTCGATGATCCGGGGGCGATCCGAAGCCCGCGCACCGTAGCGACCGGCGTAGTCCAGATTGTCGGCCACGGTCATGTGCGGGAACAGGCGGGCATCCTGAAACACGTAACCCACACGGCGTTTGTGGACGGGCAACGTGTCAAAGCGCAGACCATCAAGGGTGATCTGCGCATGATCAGGGCGCAGCAGGCCGGCAACGGCATTCACGATGGTCGTCTTGCCCGCACCCGAGCGGCCAAAGAGGGCGGTCACACCCGGCCCGGCCTCGAACGCGACATCCAGCGCGAAATCACCCAAGCGGTGACGGAGGGCGACAGACAGAGTCATTTACCCGCGATCCGGCGCGCAACCCTGCGCGCCAGCCATTCCGACAGGGCCACGGCCCCCAGTGCGATGATGCAGGCCCAGAGGACCAGCCGGATCGCCGCATCCTCTCCGCCCGGCACCTGCAACAGGGCGTAGATGGCCGAGGGCAAGGTCTGCGTCTCTCCAGGGATGTTGGCGACAAAGGTGATGGTGGCCCCGAATTCGCCCATGGCCTTGGCAAAACCCATGACCGCACCGGCCAATACACCGGGCAGGATCAGGGGAAGGGTAATCGACCCAAAGACGGCCCAACCGGGGGCGCCGAGGGTGAGGGCCGCATCCTCGATTTTGGGGTCCACGGCTTCGATGGCAAGGCGAATGGCGCGAACCATCAGGGGGAAGCCCATGACCATGGCGGCCAGTGCCGCACCGGTCCAGCGAAAGGCGAGGACAAGACCGAATGTCTCTTCCAGAAAGCGCCCCGCAGGGCCGTTACGGCCAAAAGACAGAAGCAGAAGGTAGCCGGTGACCACCGGGGGCAGGACCAGAGGCAGATGGACCAGCGCGTTCAGCACCGATTTGCCCCAGAAGTCTCGGCGGGCAAGCAGCCAAGCGATCCAGATGGCAATGGGCAACGCCAGCAGCGTGGCAGTTACGCCAACCAGCAGCGACAGGCGCAGGGCAGTCCATCCGGCTTCGTCCAGCATCATGGCAGGCGAAACCCGGCGGCGGTGAAAACGTCGGAATGTGTCGCGACATGATCCAGGAAGGCGGACCCGCCGGGGCTCAGGGCGAGACCCGGATACAAAATGGGCGGGTGCGCATCGGCAGGCACTTCGAACACCACGGACACGTCATCGCTCGCGGTTGCATCAGAGGCATAAACGATGCCCAATGGCGTTTCTCCGCGCGCGACGAGGGCAACGGCGGCACGGACATTCTCGGTTTCGGCCAGCTTTGGGCGCAGCACGGTCCATGTGCCCATGCCCTCTAACCATGCTTGCGCATATATCCCCGCGGGCACGGACATGTGCTGACCCATGGCGAGCCGCCGGCCGTCAAGCCGCGCGAGGATCGTTTCCGGTTCGGGGCCGGGCAGGGCAGGCGCCCCTGCAGGGCCAATGATCACAAGGGTATTGGATAGAAGTGGCCGCGCTGTATCCGGGGCATGACCCTCTTGCACTAGCCAATCGGACCACGCGACGTTCGCAAGGATAACGGCATCGGCGGGTGCCCCTTGGCTGACCTGACGCGCTATTGCACCACTGCCGCCGTAGCTGATGACAACCTCGCCGTCCCACGCGTGGGCTACTTCATCAAGTGGACCTTGCAGCGAGGCGGCTGCAAAGACCCGGACGGTCTCTGCAGCACTGGCGGTTGCCACGAGCCACGCCGTACAAGCGAAGGACAAGCCCTTGATCCATCTTGGAGTTTTCATCGGGCAGAACTATTGGGCAATGGCGGCTTGCGCTCAAGCCCAAAAACGGTGCGGTTCGGCCCCAGTGTTCCCGGCGCATGTAACGCTTTTTTCACGTTACGGTGCGTAGTTACGGGCCGAAACTGGTCTTTCTTGGTTAATTCCAGTATAACAGTCCGAATAACGGAGGGCAGGGCAGTGACGGCCCCGATGATAAAACAGCTTCCCCTTTCGCTGGGGCGCGCCAAGAAAGCAGACGTACGGACGCAGTTCGCCGCGCTGTGCTACCGCATCAAGAACGACAAGGTTCAGGTGCTTCTGGTGACATCGCGCCGAACCAAGCGGTGGATCGTTCCGAAAGGATGGCCGATCGATGGACAAACACCCGGCGATAGTGCCGCGCAAGAAGCGTGGGAAGAGGCCGGTGTGGTTGGTCGTGCTGACCAACGCCCGCTTGGCATGTTTTCGTACAACAAGCATATGGGTGACGACGACGGTCTGCCTGTCGCGGCCATGGTCTACGCCGTGAAGGTCAAGTCACTGTCCACCGACTACCCTGAGGCGGCAGAGCGGAAGCGCAAATGGGTGACACGAAAAAAGGCGGCGCAAATGGTGGATTCCCCCGAATTGTCGCGCATCCTGCGTGACTTTGACCCAAGGTTTCTGGTCTGATTTCTGACCTTTGTGCCTTTGACGGCACCGCCGGGTCGCATATGTGTGAAGCACGATGATCAAATACACACTCAAATGTGCCGATGGGCACGGCTTTGAAAGCTGGTTTGCCAGCGCAGATGCCTTTGATGGTCTCAAGGCAGCTGGGCACGTGTCTTGCGCGATCTGTGGCAGTGCGAAGGTGGACAAAGCGATCATGGCACCGCGCGTCCGCACCGCGCGCGCGACGGAAACTGACGTGTCTGACACCGGCACTGATTTGAGCCAACCCGGATCAGAGGTGGAAGCGGCCCTGATCCAGATGCGCGAGACGGTTGAGAAGAACGCAACCTATGTGGGTGGCAACTTTGCATCCGAGGCACTGGCACAGCATCTGGGTGAACAGCCCGATCGCCCGATCTGGGGCGAGGCCAACCGCGAAGAAGCCAAGCGTCTGATCGAAGACGGCGTGCCGGTTGCGCCGCTTCCTTTTGTTCCATCACGCAAAGCGAACTGATTTTCATGCATGTTTTGATCACCGGGGCCACGCGAGGCATTGGAGCCGGGTTGGCCGAGGCTTACCGTGCACAGGGCCATGATGTGACCGGCACTGGCCGGTCGTCTGGGGCCGAGGTCACGCTGGATGTCACCCAACCGTCCGATCATCGCGCAATGGCTGCTCAGCTTGAGGGGCGACCTATTGATCTCTTGGTGTGCAATGCTGGCGTTTATCTGGACAAGGGCAATGAGCTTGAGACCGGTTATGCCCCCGATCTGTGGGCGCAGAGTTTTGCGGCCAATGTAACGGGCGTCTTTCTGACCATACAGACCCTGTTGCCCAACCTTCGAGCAGCGCCCGCACCGCGTATCGCAATCATCTCGTCGCAGATGGCTTCGCACACCCGTGCGCCGGGTGGCAGTTATATCTACCGTGCGTCCAAAGCCGCCGTGCTGAACCTTGGCCGTAACCTTGCCTCTGAGCTTGCGGGGGAGGTGGCGGTGGGTATCTATCATCCGGGTTGGGTTCAAACGGATATGGGCGGCGGAGGCGCCGACATTACGGTGGATGAGGCAGTGTCGGGTTTGGTGGAGCGGTTTGACACCCTGAGCCATGAAACGACCGGCTGTTTTGAAACATGGGACGGGCGCGCCCACGCGTACTGAGTGCGATGCGTCAAGCTGTGGTTCAATGGACGCGCTGGCGCGCGGCTCGATTTGATTTGTGAGGGGCGCTGCCCCTCACGCTCCCCGTGGTATTTTCAGTCAGAAGAAGGCCGCATGTCACGTGTTGCTGGGCTGTCCTTGCAACTCTTCATGTGGGGGGATAAAGGCAGGCGGACGGAAAATTGGGGCCTTTCATGCCTGTTCTCGTGATGAAATTTGGTGGCACATCGGTGGCCACTTTGGACCGCATCCGGCGCGCCGCCAAGCGCGTGGGTGTCGAGGTGGCCAAGGGCTATGATGTGATCGTCATCGTGTCCGCCATGTCCGGCAAGACCAACGAATTGGTGGGGTGGGTCAATGAAACGTCGCCCCTGTTTGATGCGCGCGAATATGACGCCGTGGTGTCGTCGGGTGAAAACGTGACGGCGGGCCTCATGGCGCTCACCTTGCAAGAAATGGACGTTCCGGCGCGCAGCTGGCAGGGCTGGCAGGTGCCGCTCAAAACCAACTCTTCGCATTCCAGCGCCCGGATCGAAGAGATCCCGCCTGACAACATCAATGCCAAGTTTGGCGAAGGCATGCGCGTGGCTGTGGTCGCAGGTTTTCAGGGGATCAGCCCCGAAGGCCGGATCACCACGCTGGGCCGGGGCGGGTCGGACACCACCGCCGTTGCCTTTGCCGCCGCGTTCGACGCGGAGCGTTGCGACATTTATACGGATGTCGATGGCGTCTACACCACTGACCCCCGTGTGAGCCCCAAGGCGCGCAAGCTCGACAAGATCGCCTTCGAGGAAATGCTGGAACTGGCATCGCTCGGCGCCAAGGTGCTGCAAACCCGGTCTGTTGAGCTGGCGATGCGCTACAAGGTCAAACTGCGCGTGCTCAGCAGTTTCGAGGAACAATCCGACGAGGCCGGCACGCTGGTCTGCGATGAGGAGGATATCATGGAAAGCAATGTTGTGGCCGGTGTGGCCTTTTCCCGGGACGAGGCGAAAATGACGCTGGTGTCGGTCGCGGACCGCCCGGGCATCGCCGCCACCATCTTCTCCGCGCTCAGTGATGCGGGCGTGAACGTGGACATGATCGTCCAGAACATCTCGGAAGAGGGGCGGACGGACATGACCTTCTCCTGCCCCACAGACCAGGTGGCACGTGCGGAAAAGGCGATGGCCGAAGCCAAGGGCGAAGGGATCATCAATTTCCACGAACTGATCGCCGACACGGATGTGGCCAAGATCAGTGTCGTGGGTATCGGGATGCGCAGCCACACCGGGGTTGCGGCCAAGATGTTCCAATGCCTGAGCGCCGAGGGTATCAACATCAAGGTCATCACCACGTCCGAGATCAAGATCAGCGTCCTGATCGACCGCAAATACATGGAATTAGCGGTTCAGGCCCTGCATGACGCGTTCGAGTTGGACAAGGCCGCCTAAACCCCCATGTAGAGCGCAACCGAGACGTCAAGGGACGATCCTATGTTGCGCATGCTCTACGCTCTGATCCTCTCCATTTATGCGATCCCGGCCTTGGCCAACACTTTGCCCGAACGGGTCGGGAACGCGCTGCTTCATGTCATCGCGCATGAGGCCGGGCACGCCGTTTTGCGCGAATTCGATCTACCGATCCTTGGTCCCGAAGAGGATATTGCCGAGGATTTCGCCACCACCTTCATCTATCTCACGCTGCCTGACCGGGCCGAAGCGATCATCGAGGCGCGCGCCGCGCAACATCGCGCCGATGGCGCTCGGCCTGGCCCGTTTTCCGAATACCGCCCGGATGATCAAATGGCCGGGCGCATGATTTGCCTGCTGTATGGCTTTGATCCGGATCTTTACACCGCGTTGGCCGATCGCAACGCAATGGACGAAGACGTGCGCGACACTTGCGCCGATATTGCCCCCGAACTGTTGCGCAGCTGGCGGCGGACCCTTGCACCGCTGTGGATCGACCCAGAGGCGCGCGTGACCGAGGTGGGCCTGCGCGCGGACCCGGACCTGGAAGCGATAGCCATCGCCAATCGCGAACTGGTCGAGGTCGCCCTGACCATGCTGTCCCGTATTGATTGGCACTCCCGCATCACGCTGGACTTGGCCCAATGTGACGGAACAGCCGGTTGGAAGCGCAATGGGCGCAGAATTTTCCTGTGCAGCGCGTATGTCGACAGGATGGTTGCCCAGTTGGCAGAGTGATCCGCCTGCTGCCGCGGATTACAGCGCAAATACTACTCATACGGGAATAATGGCGACTGGCAGGTCGCTTTGGCGTTTCTCTTTGCGTGTTGCTGTGATCTAAGCTGATGTCGCAGAATGGACGTGGGGACAGCGCGGCAATGGCCGAACGCCTTGAAACTGAAAGCCGCAAGCTGCTGGGCCGCTTGCGCGACGCGATGGCGGGAGATGACCCTGGCCAGGCGCGGCTGGACAAGATCACGCATCTGATTGCGAACAGCATCGGGTGTGAGGTGTGTTCGATCTACCTGTTCCGAGATGAAGAGACGCTTGAGCTTTGTGCGACCGAAGGGCTGAACCCCGACTCGGTGCACCAGACACGGATGCGTTTGGGGGAAGGTTTGGTGGGTCGCGTGGCCCGTAGTCGGCAGGTTGTGAACACCGCGGATGCCCCAAGCGCGCGCGGGTTCCGCTATATGCCCGAGACGGGGGAAGAGGTGTTTTCCAGCTTCCTCGGTGTGCCGATCCAGCGGCTGGGCGAGTCGCTTGGCGTGCTGGTCGTACAATCCAAGGAGGCACGCGAATTTTCTGCCGATGAAGTCTATGCGCTTGAAGTTGTCGCCATGGTCCTCGCTGAAATGGCAGAGCTTGGTGCCTTTGTGGGGGAAGGTGCTGCCATGGGCGCGCGCCATTCGCAGCCCGCGATGCTGCGTGGCACCGTCGCCCAGGAAGGCGTGGCCGAAGGACATATCTGGCTGCATGAGCCACGTGTCGTTGTCACGAACCCGATCGCCGATGACCCACATCGCGAATTTGAGCGGCTGACCGAAGCGGTTGAGGAACTGCGCGTAGGTGTCGACAAGATGCTGGCGCTGGCCGCTGACAAGGAACAGGCGCAGGTGCTGGAAGCCTATCGCATGTTTGCCAATTCCAAAGGGTGGATGCGGCGCATGCAAGAGGACATCAGCAATGGCCTGAGCGCGGAAGCTGCTGTGGAAAAGGAACAATCGCTGGCCCGGGCGCGTATGGGGCAGGCGACCGACAACTACCTGCGGGAACGGTTAAGCGATCTGGACGATCTGTCGAACCGTCTGCTGCGTATTCTGACCGGGCAGGGGGCGGACACCGGGGCCGAGATGCCGGCGGACCCCATCCTTGTGGCACGCAATATCGGACCTGCCGAACTGTTGGACTATGGGCGCAACCTGCGGGCCATCATCCTGGAAGCCGGCTCCGTCGGCAGCCACGCCGCCATCGTTGCGCGCGCGCTGGCGATTCCGCTGATCGTTCATGTGGACCGGGCGACGCTTGAGGCGTTGAACGGCGATCATGTGATGGTAGATGGCGAGCAGGGGATCGTTCACCTGCGCCCGGATGACACGGTGGTCACGGCCTTTCGCGACAAGATGGCGATGCAGGCAGCAGCGGTTGAGCGTTATGCCTCCATCCGTGACAAGGCAGCCGAGACGCTCTGCGGATCGGTTGTGTCGTTGCACATGAACGCAGGATTGATGGCTGATCTGCCTTCACTGGAGGGGTCCGGGGCAGAAGGTGTGGGGCTGTTTCGCACAGAATTGCAGTTTCTTGTCCGAAATCAGATGCCAAAGCGGTCAGAACTGTCGGCGCTTTATGCCCGTGTTCTTGATGCTGCGGGTGGCAAGCCGGTGGTGTTCCGGACGCTCGACATCGGGTCGGACAAGGTATTGCCCTACATGAAACCCAATGACGAGCCGAACCCGGCGTTGGGTTGGCGCGCGATCCGCGTGGGGCTGGACAAACCGGGTGTGATGCGGATGCAGTTGCAGGCGCTGATCCGCGCGGCAAACGGGCGTCCGTTGACGGTGATGTTCCCCTTTGTCGCGCAATACGAAGAATACACCCGTGCCCACGCCGAGGTGGACAAAGCCATGGAGCGTGAGGCGCGGCTGGGCCATGTGCTGCCGGAGACTCTCAAAGTGGGTGCGATGCTGGAAACCCCAAGTCTCGCCTTTTCCCCTCAGAAGTTCTTTGAAGAGGTGGAGTTCCTGTCCATCGGGGGCAACGATCTCAAGCAGTTCTTCTTTGCGGCCGACCGCGAGAATGAGCGCGTGCGGCGGCGCTATGACACGCTGAATGTATCTTTTCTCAGCTTCATCGAGCGCATCGTTGAGCGCTGCGACCAGACAGATACACCGCTGTCGTTCTGCGGTGAAGACGCAGGTCGTCCGGTTGAGGCGCTTTGCTTTGCGGCCATAGGTTTGCGCAGCCTGTCCATGCGCCCGGCGTCCATCGGCCCGGTCAAGTCCTTGTTAAGACGTTCAAATCTGGACGAAGTGCGCAAAGTCATTGCTGACGCACGCCACAGGGGTGATATGAGCGTCAGGCCGGCCATTATGGACTATTTGCGCGATCAGGGTTGATGCCCTGCAAAGTCGTTTAGAAGCAAATTCTGGCGACGGTGTTTGAACGCCTTGCGTCATTTTCAGCCGTGATGCGGGTTTTCGCGGTACTGCAGTGCTGTCAGGGATCAAGACAGCGCTCGCCAACTCAAGTTACATTCTGATTTCAGCTTTATTTTATATTTATGCCGGTCATATAGTGTCAGAAATTTCAATAAACGGACAACACAAAGAAATACTCACAGCTCACTCGACCCCTTCGCAAAGCACAAAAAAGCCGCCACCTGCATCGCAGATGGCGGCCTGTTTTGCGTCCGAAACCGCTTAGCGCAGCCGCTGCTCCGATGTGGCGTCAAAGAACATCACGCGATCATCATCAAAGCTGACGGTCACCTCGGTGCCTTCGTCCATCGCCATGTCACCGCGCGACTCGACAATCAGACGTTCTCCGGTAGGGGTGGTCAGATAATCATAGGCCACACCGCCCAACCGTTCGCGGATGTCCAGCTTGATCGGTGATGTCCCCTGATCCAAGGCCATGTCCTGTGGACGCACGCCAACGGTCACTTCACTCCCCGCCGCGGGCAGTGATACAGATGTGGGGATCACGCGGTCGGCCAGACCGGGCACCCGTACACCGCCATCTTCCACAACGCCCTTGACGAAGTTCATTGCGGGTGAACCGATAAACCCGGCCACGAACTTGTTGTCCGGGTCCTGATACAGGTGCATAGGGCTGCCGACCTGTTCGATGTAGCCCGCGCGCAGCACCACGATCTTGTCGGCCAGCGTCATCGCCTCGACCTGATCGTGGGTGACATAGATCATCGTGGTGCCGAGTTCCTTGTGCAGACGGGCAATCTCCACCCGCATGTCCACGCGCAATTCGGCATCTAGGTTCGACAGGGGTTCGTCAAACAGGAACACCTCGGGTCCACGCACAATCGACCGGCCAATGGCCACCCGCTGACGCTGACCGCCGGACAGGGCGGCGGGTTTGCGCTTCAGATAATCATCCAGCTTCAGAATCTTCGACGCGCCATCGACCTTGCGCTTGATCTCGGCCTTGTCGACACCGTTCATTTTCAGGCCAAAGCCCATATTTTCCTCGACCGTCATATGCGGGTACAGAGCGTAGGTCTGGAACACCATGGCCACCCCGCGCTCGGCCGGGTCCATATGGGTCACATCGCGTGCGCCGATGTTGATCTGGCCGTCGCTTGTCTCCTCCAGCCCTGCGATCATGCGCAACAAAGTCGACTTGCCGCAGCCCGACGGGCCAACAAAGACGCAGAACTCTCCATCCTCGATGGTCAGGTCCACACCATGGATGACCTGTGTGGCTCCGTACCTCTTGATGGCCTTTTGCAATGTCACACCGGTCATGGTGGTCCTCCCTTATTGACTTGGAAACTGCCAATTGGCAGCGGCACTCGCGATGTCGCGCGCAGTGGATTGAAGATGTGGCGCAAGCTGACCCAGATCGGCTAGGGATTTGCGTGCGGTGGATGTGGTGACGCTCAGCGCGCCGATCGAGCGGCCTGCATCCGAAAGAATCGGGGCAGCCACACATATGATGCCGGGCTCGTGCTCCTCGCGGTCGTACGCAACGCCCTCGGCGCGAACCTCGTCCAATTCAGCGCAAAGCGATTCGCGATTGGTATGCGTGTGCGCCGTATGCGCGAACCACGCTTGCTGAGACAGGGCAATGTCCAGCGCATCAGGGGGCAGAAAAGCCATCATCGCCTTGCCCACGCCAGTGCAATATCCCGGGCCGACCTTGCCTGCCTGGCTGAACATCTCAAGCGGTTCTGCCGCGTTGCGTTTGTCGACATACAGCACCTGACCGCCATCCATCTGCGCAAGATGCACAGTTTCGCCGACCTGCGTGCTCAGTTCGTCGATAAAGGGGCGTGCGATAGGGGCCAAAGAACTCTGCCGCCAAGCGGCATGTGCCAAGCGGACAAGGCGCAAACCGGGGGCATAAGTCTGGCGATCGGTGTCATATCGCAGCATCCCAAGCGCGGTCAGCGTCTGGACAAGACGGTACAATGTGGCCTTGGGATGGGGCGACAATGACAGCAGCTCGGAAAACCGCACAGGACGCTCCAGCTGGGCGACAAGGTCCAGCACTTCCAACGCCTTGGCAATGGTTCCCTCCCCCGAACGGGGGGCTGCATTATTCATCTGTCTCCTCCCAAGACGCCACGCATGAAACTTGTTGACCTGCGCGTCGTGTCCCCGCATAGTTCCAATAGTTGGAAACCGGTTTCACTATGTGGAACTTCCACAATGCGGGGGCCGGTGTCAAAGAAAATCTGAATTTCGTCGCCGACAGGAAGACTTCAGGCTCGGCGGCGAAGCGTAATGGAACCAACGGGAGGAGAACCATGTTCCTTAATCTTAAAACCGCGGTTGCGGCCATTGCTCTGTCAGCTGTTGCTGGCACAGCATTCGCGCGCGACCTGGTCATCAACTTCGATGACCTGAATCCAGGCCCGAAAAAGGGCTTCGAAGATGCCGTGGAAAAGTTCAAAGCTGAGAACCCGGACATCAACGTGATCGTTAACATCAACGACCGCGAAGCGCACAAGACGGCGATCCGCAACTTCCTGACCGCTGACGCGCCTGACGTGACCAGCTGGTACCCGGGCAACCGTATGGCTCCCTTTGTTGACGCAGGATTGTTCCAGCCCGTCGATGACGTGTGGGAAGAAAACGGCTTCTCCGAAGATCTGTCGGCGATCAAGGCAACCATGAGCCGCGACGGCAAGATCTGGGGTGTGCCCTATTCCTACTACCAGTGGGGCATCTACTACCGCAAAGATATCTTTGGCCTGCTTGAGCTGGAAGAGCCCCAGACATGGGACGAGTTGCTGGCGGCCTGCGGCAAGATGAAAGAGAACGGCGTCACGCCCTTCACCATCGGCACCAAGTTCCTTTGGACCGCCGCCGGTGTGTTCGACTACATCAACCTGCGCACCAACGGCTATGACGTGCACAACGCACTGACGGCAGGCGAGATCAAGTACACCGATCCCCGCATTGTCGCGACCTTCGACAACTGGGAGCAGCTGATCAACGAGTGCGGCTTTGTCGACAACCACGCCTCGATGTCCTGGCAGGACGCGATTGCGCCTTTCGCCAACGGTGACGCGGCGATGTACGTGATGGGCAACTTCTCGGTCGACGGCTACAAGAACGCTGGCCTGACCGAAGACCAGATCGACTTCATGCCGTTCCCGACGATCAGCGCGGATGTGCCTCCGGCGGAAGAAGCGCCTGCGGACGCATTCTTTATCCCGACAAACGCCAAGAACGTTGAAGACGCCAAGAAATTCCTGGCCTTTGTTGCGCGTCCTGATGTGCAGACCGATTGGAACAAGACCATCGGCCAGCTGCCCATCAACTCCAAGGCGGACATCTCGGATGACAAGTTCATCCAGGAAGGCTTTGCCCTGCTGAACGCGGCCACCGGTCTGGCGCAGTTCTATGACCGTGACGCACCTGCGGCCATGGCCAAGGCGGGCATGGAAGGCTTCCAGGAGTTCATGCTGGACCCGTCCAAGAAAGACGCGATCCTGCAGCGTCTGGATGAAGTCCAAGCCGAGGTTTACTAAGACCTTTCCGGGGTGGGCATGTCGTGCCCACCCCTTCTTCATTTTATTGATTAACCTTCTGTAAACACATATTAATTCGTGTGGTTTCAAAAGGTTATGTTTGTCCCCGCGGGGACAGATGCCCCAGCTCAGGAGGTTGACCATGACACATGCGGTCTTGCCCGAAACCGAAACCCGGTCTGAACCGGGATGGCTCAGGCGCAACAAGCTGGCCATCGCCCCGTGGATTTTCCTGATCCCCGCCTTGATCTTTTTCGCGATCTACGTTGTCATCCCGATCTTTGAATCGCTGTGGCTGTCGCTTTATCAGTGGAACGGTCTCTATGATGCCGAGGGCAACTCGACCGCCGTTTGGGTGGGGTTCCAGAACTACGTGAAGCTTTGGGATGATCCCAATTTCTGGACGTCCCTACGCAATAACATTGCGTGGCTGGTCCTCTACATGCTCGCGGTTCCGCTGGGTCTTTTTATCGCGCTGTTCCTGAACCAGACGGTGACGGGGATGCGCTTTTATAAGTCGATGTTCTTCTTTCCATTCGTGATCTCACAGGTGGTGGTCGGCCTGATCTTTGGCTGGTTCTACAACCCGGATTTCGGTGTGGTGGGGACCGTGTGGAAGGCGATGTTCTGCGAGGAAACGACCAACATCCTTGGCAACACGACCTTTATTTGCGAGCGCCCCGTGCCCGATATTCTATCGAGTGAACAGTGGGCGACCTACGGCATCATTGCCGCCGGTCTGTGGCCGCAGATTGCATACTGCATGATCCTGTATCTCACCGGCCTCAACAACGTGGCCGCTGACCAGATTGAGGCGGCTCGTCTGGACGGGGCCAAGGGGTGGAAGATGCTGTGGTACGTGGTTGTGCCCCAATTGAAACCGGCAACTTTCATCGCTGTGGTCGTGACCGTGATCGGCGCGCTCCGGTCCTTCGATATGATCGCCATTATGACCCAAGGCGGGCCGTTCGGATCAACCAACGTTTTGTCGCACTACATGTTCGAAGTTGCGATTTCCGAATACGGCGAACGGTACGGCTATGGCTCGTCCGTTGCGACGGTGCTGTTCGGTATCATGTTGTTCTTCATCAGCTATTTCCTGTGGCGCATGTACCAGGACGAAAAGGGAGGGCGCTGAGATGTTTCCACGTCCCATCGAAAAATCCGGCACCACGGCCAAGGCGGCCTACCAGGCGTTCCTGCCGGTCGCCCTGATCATGTGGCTTCTGCCTTTGCTGGCGATTTTCCTCACATCGATCCGGTCGGCGGCGGACATCAACTCGGGCAACGTGTTTGGTTGGCCCAGCGAGTTCGCTCTGATCGCCAACTACACAGCGGTCTTCACCCAGTCGGCCGCTGCGCAGTACATGATCAACTCGGTTCTGATCACCGTACCCACGGTTATCATTTCCGTCGCCCTGGCGTGCCTTGCGGGCTACGCGTTGGCGATCTATCGGTTCCGGGTCGCTCTGCCGCTGTTTTTCCTGTTCGTGGCGGGCAACTTCATCCCGTTCCAGATCCTGATGGTGCCGGTGCGGGATATGTCGGTCCAAACGGGCCTCTATGACACGATCGCGGGACAGTTCCTGTTCCACGCGGCCTTCCAGACGGGCTTCTGCACGCTGTTCATGCGGAACTTCATCAAGGCGTTGCCCTTTGATCTGGTGGAATCTGCGCGGATCGAAGGCGTCGCTGAATGGCGTATCTTCTGGTACGTCGTTCTGCCGCTCGTACGGCCCGCCATCGCGGCGCTCGCCGTGCTGATCTTTACCTTTGTCTGGAACGACTTCTTCTGGGCGAACGTGCTGACCCAAGGCGAAAGTGCCAAGCCGATCACGGCGGGTGTGCGAGCGCTGAACGGGCAGTTTGTGAATAATTGGCATCTGGTGTCGGCGGCGTCTCTGCTGGCGGCGATCCCACCAGTTGTCTGCTTCTTTCTCATGCAGCGGCACTTCATTGCCGGTCTGACGCTGGGGGCTGTTAAGTGATAAGATGTTGGCGCCTGGATGACGGGCGTCAGACTTTGGTCCTCGGCTCCGACAGGGGCCGATTGGCGGAGGTTGTCTATTGGGGACCGCGCCTGCCGGACGAAGAAGATCTGACGACTCTTTATGAGGCCTATACCCTTGATGTGACGGGTGGAATGCTGGATGCGAATCCCGAACTCAGCATCTGCCCGGAGGCAACGCGGTCCTTTCCTGGACAGCCGGGCCTGATCATCCGGCACGGCGACGGCACACCGTTCCTTCCGAAGTTCTGCCTTGAGCGGTCGGATGTGGCCGACAACGTGCTGATCCTGACCTACATGGATCAGGACCGGGTGCTGACCTATCGCGCGCGGTTTGCCATCGATCCCGACACGCACATGATCGAGGCGAGTGCCGAGTTGGATGCATTGGAACCCATGCACTTGCACTGGCTGTCCGCACCGGTGTTTCCGGCGCCACAGCTTGCAGACGAGATGATCGACTTTGCGGGCCGCTGGTGCGGCGAGTTCCAGATGAACCGCACGCCTTGGTCGCCCGGCATCCGCTATCGCGAGAACCGCACCGGCCGGACAGGGCACGAGCATTTCCCCGGCTTGATCGTACCAGTGCGTGGGGCGTCGAACGCCTCCGGTCACGCCTATGCCTTTCACTATGGGTGGTCCGGCGGGCACCGCATGGTCGCCGAAGAACTGCCCGATGGGCGCCGTCAGATCCAGTTCGGTCATGCCGCTCGTGTTGAAGGGGCAGCACAGAAACACTTTGCCACGGGCAAGGTCTATGCCGTGTTTTCGGATGACGGTTTGAACGGCTGCGCCGTCGCCTTCCAGCGCCATCTGCGCGACCGGATCGTCACGTTCCCGCGCCCAGATGCGCCGCGCCCCGTGCACTACAATTGCTGGGAAGCCGTCTATTTCGACCACAACCTGGATGAGTTGAAGGATATTGCCGAGCGCGCCGCCAAGCTTGGGGCTGAGCGGTTTGTGTTGGATGACGGTTGGTTCGGGAACCGGGACGATGACACGCAGGCGTTGTCCGACTGGGAGGTTGACCCGCGCAAGTACCCGCAAGGGCTGACCCCGTTGATTGATCACGTGAAGTCGCTGGGCATGACCTTTGGCATCTGGTTCGAGCCAGAGATGATCAACCAGAATTCCGACATCTTCCGCGCCCATCCCGATTGGGCGCTGGGGGGCGAGGATCAGATCATGGGCCGTCAGCAGATGGCGCTGAACATGGCACTGCCTGCGGTGCAATCGTTCCTGTTTGCGCGGATGAGCGATATTCTTAGCCGCCACGACATCGAATACATCAAGTGGGACCACAACCGTGTGCTGCCGATGCCCGATGCGGCACAGACGCGTGGGTCTTACACCTTGCTGGACCGCTTGCGGCGTGAGTTTCCGGATGTTGAGATTGAAAGCTGCGCGTCGGGCGGTGGCCGGATTGATTTCGGTATCATGGAGCGGACGCAGCGGGTTTGGTTGAGCGACTCCAATGATGCCGTCGAGCGGCTGCGCATTCAGCACAATTCCTCGATTTTCTTGCCGATGGCGGTGACTGGATCGCATGTGGGGCCGCGCACCTGTCATACCTCGGGGCGCACCCTCGACATCCGTTTCCGTGCCTGGGTTGCGGCCCAGCGGCACATGGGGTTCGAGATGGATCCGCGTGAGTTGACGGATGACGAAAAGCATGTGCTGACCGAGGTGACGGGGTGGTGGAAGCAGAACCGGGATTGGATGTATGGCGCCGATATCCTGCGCCTTGATAGCGCTGATCCGGCCGTCTTTGCCGAGCAGCATCTGGAAGAGGGCGGCGGGCAGTTTGCAGTATTCGCAGGCAAGGCTGCGACCAGCGATCAGATTGCCCCGCGCCCCCTGCGTCTGACCCGTTTGTCACCCGATGCGAAGTATCGTGTTGAGCTTGTAAACCGCGCCGACGCGAGCCATTTGTCACGCGGCCAGAATGCGCTCAAAACCGGGCCGTTCGTGGTGAGCGGTGCGTATCTGATGTATCATGGCCTAACGCTGCCATGGAGTTTCCCGGAACGGATGTGGGTGATCAAGGGCGACCTTGCCTGACCCTTTGAATTGAGAGTGATGCCATGAAAGAGACAGCCACATTTCACGACCTGAAGGGCGCGTCAGTGTTCATCACCGGCGGTGGCGCGGGCATTGGCGCATCGCTGACGGATGGGTTCATGGAGCAGGGGGCGCATGTCGCTTTTGTCGGGCGGTCGGATGCCACGGAATTCTGCGACGAGATGGAGCAGAAGCACGGGGTGCGCCCGCTGTTTATGCAATGCGACATCACCGATACAGAACTGTTGAAGTCTTGCATTGCGCAGGCGGCAGAGGCCCATGGTCCGATCACCGCGCTGGTGAACAACGCGGCCAATGACAAGCGGCATGCCACGATGGACGTGGATTCCGAGTTTTGGGATTGGATGATTGCCATCAACTTCAAGGCGTATTTCTTTGCCTGTCAGGCGGTGATCCCGGGGATGCAGGCCGCCGGTGGCGGGTCAATCATCAATTTCTCCTCCATCAGCTACATGATGGGGAATGCAGGCTATCCGATCTATACCGGGTCGAATAGCGGCATCAACGGGATGACCCGGTCGTTGGCACGCGAGTTCGGTCCCGACAAGATCCGGGTGAATGCGCTGGCGCCGGGCTGGGTGTTGACCCAGAAGCAGCTGGACAAGTGGGCGACGCCCGAGGGGTTGGCCGCTCATATGGAGCGTCAGTGCCTGAAAGAGCATCTGGAGCCGCGCGATATAGTGGGTGCAACGCTGTTCCTGGCGTCGGAGACGAGCCGCATGATGACGGGGCAGTCGATGGTGATCGATGGCGGTGTGGTGGTGACAGGTTGATGGGGCAAGTTGCGTGGATCGCTGTGGATTGGGGGACGTCGCATGTGCGCGCATGGCTGATGCGCCGTGATGGGTCGGTTCTGGATCGGCGGTCGTCGGCGCAAGGGATGGGGACACTGGACCGGGCCGGGTTTGAGCCCGCCTTGCGGGATCTGGTTGGTGATGCGTTGCCCGCGCCGGTTCTGGCCTGCGGCATGGTGGGTTCGCGGCAGGGGTGGGCAGAGGCGCCTTACAGTGCCGTGCCCTGTGCGCCGCCTTCGGCTGCAGAGGCTGTTCGGGTGTCCGGCACTGACCTGGATGTTCGTATCCTGCCCGGTGTGAAGCAGGCCAAACCTGCCGACGTGATGCGCGGGGAAGAGACGCAGATCGCCGGATATCTGGCGACGTCCCCTGGCTTTGACGGGGTGATTTGCCTGCCGGGCACACACACGAAGTGGGTGCATGTGAGCGCAGGCGAAATCGTGAGTTTCCGCACCGCCATGACGGGCGAGATGTTTGGCCTTTTGTCAAAGCAATCCGTGCTGCGCCATTCGATGGGCGAGGGCTGGGATGCTAGTGCGTTTGCGGCAGGCGTTGATCAGTCCTTGTCCCGGCCCGAAGGGCTGGCGGCGGCGCTGTTTTCGCTGCGGGCCGAGGGATTGCTGGATGGGTTGGCCGGAGATGCTGCACGTGCACGTTTGTCCGGCCTTTTGATCGGGGCAGAACTGGCGTCCATGCGACCGTATTGGCTGGGCCAGCAGGTGGCGCTGATCGGGGCGGATCGCTTGTCTGATGCCTATGCCACGGCCCTTGCGGCGCAGGGCGTGCCGTGCCAGCAGGCCGACGCCGAAGACATGACACTGGCGGGCCTGACCGCCGCATACACCCAGATATATGGAGAGGCCGCATGAGCCGTGAGATCATTGCCATCCTGAGGGGTGTGACCCCGGACGAGGCCCTTCCGATTGCAGATGCCTTGGTCGCCGCAGGTATCACGCGGATCGAAGTCCCTCTGAATTCGCCCGATCCCTTTGACAGCATTGGGAAAATGCTGGAGGCGCACGGCGATCATGCAATGATCGGCGCAGGCACAGTTCTGGATGTGCAATCCGTCGAGCGCCTGCACGAGATGGGTGCACATATGGTTGTGTCACCGGATGCAAATGCATCCGTCATCGTGGCGACGAAGCAGGCGGGTATGATGTCCTTCCCCGGCGTGATGACACCGACCGAATGTTTTGCGGCGCTGCACGCGGGGGCCGATGGTTTGAAGCTGTTCCCGGCCTCGCTGCTTGGCCTTGAAGGGTTGAAGGCGATTGGTGCCGTGTTGCCCAAGGGAACCAAGACCTATGCCGTGGGCGGCGTGGGACCGGCCAATTTTTCGGAATGGTTTGCCGCCGGGATCACAGGGTTTGGTATCGGCTCGGCCGTGTTCAAGCCCGGTATGTCAGTGGCTGACGTGGCATCGCGCGCGGCGGACATGGTGGCGGCCTACGACGCGGGGGCGTGATGCAGGTCTTTGATGACACGGCGTGTGCGCTGGGCGAGGGGCCGATGTGGCACCCCGAGCGGGGTGAGCTGTTCTGGTTCGACATTCTGGGCAAACGCATGTTTGCCAAAGGCGCGCAGCGCCGCGAATGGCAGTTTGACGAACACGTTTCCGCCTGTGGTTGGGTGGACAGGGATACGCTGCTGATGGCGTCGGCTTCTGGCTTGTGGCGCTTTGACGTCCCGACCGGGGATCGGGAGCTGGTCACAGCGTTGGAGGCGGACAATCCGACCACGCGATCCAATGACGGACGGGCCGACCCGCAGGGTGGGTTCTGGATCGGGACCATGGGCTTGAATACTGAAGCCTATGCCGGGGCGATCTATCGCTACTACAAAGGTGAGCTACGCAAGCTTTTCGATCGCATCACCATTTCCAATGCGATCTGCTTTGCGCCTGATGGCACGCGTGCGTATTTCAGCGATACGTTTTCTCAGCAAATACAGTCAGTTGTGCTGGATTCAGATGGCTGGCCCGAGGGAGAGCCAGAGGTCTTTCTGGATCTGAAGGGTGAGGGGCTGAACCCCGATGGCGCTGTCGTGGATGCAGATGGAAACCTTTGGAATGCGCAGTGGGGGGCCAGCCGTGTGGCGGGCTACAGCCCGGCGGGTGCGTTCGTGCGCGCCATTGATGCGCCCGCATCGCAAACAAGCTGTCCGGCCTTTGGCGGGCCGGATGGCACCACGCTTTTCGTCACAACTGCGGCAGTCGGGCTGGACGAAGCAGAGGGAGGGAAAACCTTTTACGGACCCGCTGGCACAACAGGCCAGAGCGAACATCGGGTGATCCTATGAAACGAACATTGGGGGTGTGTTATTACCCTGAACATTGGCCCGAGGCGCAGTGGGCCGAGGACGCGCAGCGCATGGCCGAACTGGGCCTGACATGGGTGCGGATTGGCGAATTTGCCTGGAAGCGGATGGAGCCGCGCGAAGGTGACTATGACTGGGGCTGGCTGGACCGCGCAATCGAGACTCTGGGAGCTGCAGGACTGAAGGTCGTGCTGGGCACGCCAACAGCCACACCACCGAAATGGGTCTGCAAGAAGCATCCGGACATGTTTGCAGTGGACGAACAGGGCCATGCGCGCGGCTACGGATCACGCCGGCACTACTGTTTTTCGCATCAGGGCTTTCTTGAGGAATGCCGTGGTATCGTGCGTGCCGTCGCAGAACGCTATGGCCGCAACCCGCATGTGGCCGCTTGGCAGACCGACAATGAATATGGCTGCCATGACACGGTCATCAGCTATTCCGATGCGGCGCGGGGCCGGTTCCGCGGCTGGTTGCGCGGGCAGTTTCCGGGGCAGGGCAATGACGGCGATATCGACGCGCTGAACGCTGCCTGGGGCAATGTGTTCTGGTCGATGGATTATGATGATTTCGACGAAATCGGCCTGCCGAACCTGACAGTGACCGAGCCGAACCCGGCCCATGTGCACGCCTTCCGGCGGTTTGCTAGCGAAGAGGTCGTGGCCTTCAATCGGGCACAGGTTGAGATCATTCGGGCCCATTCCGATGCGCCCATTGCCCACAATTATATGGGCCGCGTGACCGAGTTTGACCATTTCAAGGTTGGCGACGATCTGGATATCGCGTCTTGGGACAGCTACCCGCTTGGGTTTCTTGAAGATCGTGTGGGGGCAGATGCTGCGCATCAGCGTGCCTATGCGCGGCAGGGCGACCCGGACTTTCAGGCTTTTCACCACGATCTCTATCGTGCCGTGGGCAAGGGCCGCTGGTGGATCATGGAGCAGCAGCCCGGTCCGGTGAACTGGGCGCCCTACAACCCGTCCCCCTTGCCGGGAATGGTGCGGTTGTGGACTTGGGAGGCCTTTGCCCATGGGGCAGAAGCTGTGTGCTACTTCCGCTGGCGGCAGGCCCCTTTTGCTCAAGAGCAGATGCATGCTGGGCTGTTGCGCCCGGATTCGGTTGCTGCCGAGGCCTTTGGTGAAGCCGCGCAGGTTATGGAAGAATTGGGGGATGCCCCTGATGTGACGCCTGTTCAAGCGCCTGTTGGGATCGTCTTTGATTATGATGCCGATTGGGCGTGGTCTGTGCAGCCGCATGGGGCGGGCCTGAGTTATTTCGGGTTGGTGTTTGATTGGTATCGGGCTTGTCGCAAACTTGGTCTGTCGGTTGACATCCTGCCATCATCGACACGGGATTTTGCAGGCTATGCGGCTGTGATTGTGCCGGGCATGATGCATGTGCCAATTGAGTTGAAGGTTGCGCTGCAAGCCTCTGATGCACAAGTCATTCTGGGGCCGCGTACCGCATCGCGGGATGCCGATTTCAATATCCCGACTCCGTTGCCGCCCGCATGGCCCGGCAGTGATCTGGTTGTCAGCCGTGTGCAATCCATCCGCCCTGATCTGCCTGTTCCGATTGAGGGCGGTGGTCACGTTCATCTGTATCTTGAGCAGGTTGAGGGTGGTGGCGAGATTGTCTTGCACACCGCAGACGCGCCGGTGGCTGTGCGTCTGGACGCCCAGACAACCTATGTCGCGGGATGGGTGGATGATGAGGCGCATATGCGTCTGATCGAGGCGGTTGCGCCTGATCTGGCAACAACGCACATGCCAGAAGGCGTGCGATGCCGCGACACGGGGACCGAACGGTTCTGGTTCAACTACACCGATCAACCGGTGCAGGTAGAGGGGCATAAGTTGCCAGCCGCGGGAGTTCTTCGGCTGAGCCTGTAACGTTTACGATTGAGGGTCGGGCACCTCCTGTCATATATATTTCATGGAATCGTGAAATAGATATGGGCCATGCTGCTCGACCAACTTTCAACCCTCAGCCATCCCGAGAGGATGCGCGTGTTTCGCCTGCTGATGCGGCGCTGTCCTGATGCGGTGCCAGCGGGTGAGGTTGCACAGGTGCTGGGGTTCAAGCCCTCGACCACCTCGGTCTATTTGTCGGCTTTGCAGAAGGCTGGATTGATCCATCACACCCGCGATGGGAATTCTCTGCGCTATGCTGTGAAGTTGGACGGGGCGCGGGACATGGTGGCGCAGCTTTTCACGGATTGTTGCAATGGTCGGCCCGATTTGTGCCCGCCCGCAATGGTCGACCCGCTGCAAAGGATGGCGCCCATGTCTGACTACAAACACAACGTTTTGTTCATCTGTACCGGCAATTCGGCCCGGTCGATCTTGGCCGAAGCCATTATGCGCCATGAAGCGGGTGACCGGTTCAACGTCTATTCTGCCGGGACGAAGCCATTTTCCGAGTTGAACCCTTTCGCCGTTGAGATGCTTGCGCAGAAAGGGATCGAGACGGGTAGTCTGCGGGCAAAAAACGTCTCGGAGTTTCAAGGCCCGGACGCGCCGCATCTGGATTTCGTCTTTACCGTTTGTGATCTGGCTGCGAACGAGGAATGCGCAGCGTGGGAAGGGCAACCTATCAGTGCCCATTGGGGTCTGCCCGATCCGGTCAAGGCGGAAGGCACAGATGCCGAAAAACGACTTGCCTTCCAACACACCTTTGGCGCGATGCGCAACCGCATCATCGCCTTTACCGCGCTGCCGCTTGACACGCTAAGCCGCGCATCACTGCAGAACGAGGTCGATGATATCGGCCGCACCAAGGAAGACACATGACGACATACGCGTTGAACGGCTTGGGCCGGATTGGAAAACTGGCCCTGAAGCCGCTGCTTGACCGCGGGTGCGAGATTGCGTTTGTCAACGACGCGGTCGGCGATCCGGCCATGCATGCGCATCTGCTTGAGTTCGATACGGTGCATGGGCGTTGGGATGCCGATTTTGCAGCAGATGCAGACAGCATCACCATTGATGGCACGCGCATACCTGCGCTGTCTGTCCGGACCATCGAGGATCTGCCACTGGACGGTGTAGACGTTGTCATTGATTGCACCGGCGTATTCAAAACCGAAGCCAAGCTGACCCCGTACTTTGAAGCGGGCGTAGAGAAGGTTGTTGTGTCTGCACCGGTCAAGGACGGAGAGACGGCGAACATTGTCTACGGCGTTAACAATGACGTCTACACTGGGCAACCTATTGTAACGGCTGCATCCTGTACAACCAATTGCTTAGCGCCCGTTGTTAAAGTGATACACGAAAGGTTAGGTATCAAGCATGGGTCGATCACGACGATCCATGATGTAACCAACACGCAGACCATCGTGGACCGTCCGGCCAAGGATTTGCGGCGTGCACGGTCTGCGCTGAACTCGCTGATCCCGACAACCACTGGCTCGGCCACGGCGATCACGCTGATCTATCCAGAGTTGACAGGCAAGTTGAACGGTCATGCGGTGCGGGTGCCGCTGCTGAACGCCTCCCTGACCGATTGCGTGTTTGAGGTGGAGCGGGAGACAACCGTAGAAGAGGTGAATGCGCTGTTTGAAGCGGCTGCGAATGGGCCGCTCCAGGACATTCTTGGGTACGAGACGCGGCCCCTCGTTTCAACCGACTACACCAATGATCCGCGGTCGAGCATCGTGGATGCCCCCAGCACCATGGTGGTGAACGGGACGCAGGTGAAGGTCTATGCCTGGTATGACAACGAATGGGGCTATGCGCACAGGCTTGTTGACGTGGCGCAGATGGTTGGTGACAGCCTTTGACCCGACCGGACGGGTTTGCAGCCTATGTGGCCGTGACGGCGGCCTACTGGGCGTTCATGCTGACCGATGGCGCCTTGCGCATGTTGGTGCTGCTGCACTTCAACACGCTGGGCTTTTCGCCGGTGCAGCTGGCCTATCTCTTTGTGCTGTACGAGATCGCGGGTGTTGTGACCAACCTGAGTGCGGGATGGATTGCCGCGCGGTTTGGGCTGACCTCGACGCTCTATGTCGGGCTAGGTTTGCAGGTGATTGCGCTTCTGGCCTTGGCGGAGCTTGATCCAGCATGGTCCGTCGCTGCATCGGTTGTTTTTGTGATGGCGGTGCAGGGGCTGTCCGGCGTGGCCAAGGATCTGGCCAAGATGTCATCGAAATCTGCCGTAAAGCTGCTGGCGCCCGCCGAGGGCGATGGGTTGTTTCGTTGGGTGGCGCTGCTGACTGGATCGAAGAATGCGGTCAAGGGCTTTGGCTTTCTACTAGGGGCCGGGGCGCTGGCGCTGTTTGGCTTTGCGCCAAGCGTGCTGGGGATGGCCGCGATCCTTGCCGTGATCCTGCTGGTGGTGTTGCTACGCATGCCCGGCGGGCTGCCGGCCGGTCGGAAGGACGCGAAGTTCAAAGAGGTATTTTCGAAGAACCCGCGAGTGAACTGGCTGAGTGCGGCCCGCGTGTTCCTGTTCGGGGCGCGGGACGTTTGGTTTGTCGTGGGTATTCCAATTTATTTCTATTCGGTGCTGAGTGATGGCAGCCCGGAAGGGCAGCGTGCCGCGTTCTTCATGATTGGCATTTTCATGGCTGTTTGGGTGATCCTTTACGGCGCCGTGCAGGCCAAGGCACCAGCTATGCTGCGCAGCGCGCAGAGGAGCGAGGCGGATTTGGCACGCGCGGCACGGTTTTGGGTCGGAACACTCTTTTTCGTGCCCGCTGTTTTGGCTGTGACCGTTTGGTCGGTGGGAACGCCGACGCTTTGGCTGACGGGTTTTGTCGTGCTCGGATTGTTGGTCTTCGGCGTGCTTTTTGCGCTCAACTCGTCGCTGCACTCGTATCTCATCCTTGCCTTTACCGATGCAAAACGGGTCACGATGGATGTGGGGTTCTACTACATGGCCAATGCGGCGGGCCGGTTGATCGGCACCGTGTTGTCAGGACTGGCCTACCAGCTTGGCGGCGTGTCCCTGTGCCTTGCAACGGCGGCTGTGATGATCGTGCTGAGCTGGCTGTCGATTGGCCGGATCAGCGATAGCGATAGCGCTGCATCCAGCCCAGCGTAGCATCTGTGTCTCCAACGGGTTTGTATTCCGCGCCCAGCGGATGTGGCCAGTCTTTGAGCGCGGCGAAGATGGTGGTGTAATCCAACTCTCCGTGATCCGGCGCGCCGCGGTCGGGGACCGATGCGAATTGGATGTGCCCGATTAGATCGCCAAGGTCTGTGATGCGGGTCAGGATGTCGCCCTCGGTCCGGCCAACGTGATAGCAGTCGAACATCAGTTTGAGGTTGGGCGCGTTGACCTCGGCGACGATGGCGCGCGCCTGATCTGTCGTTTGCAGGAAATAGCCGGGCGCGTCGTGACGGTTGAGCGGTTCGATCAGGATCCGGCGCGTGGTCGCTGCGCAGACGTAGCGCAGGTTTTCGATGAACGTGGCATGGGCTTTAGGGCCGTTTGCAAAGCCGCACATGACATGGATCGCGCCAGCGTCGACGATGCCGGCATAGGCAATCGCCTGATCTATGGCCGCGCGGGCATCATCCGTGCGCCCCGGCAGGGCGGCGAGACCGTTTTCACCGCCAGCCACGTCTCCGCGCGAGGTGTTGAGACCCAGCATCGGCAGACCCGTTGCGTCGAGCGCGGCGCGCACGTCTTCCGCTGGAATGTCATAGGGCCAGTGGCATTCGACGGCATCGAAACCGGCCGCCTTGGCGGCATGGATGGCATCGGGCAGGGGGCGGTCGTTCCAGAGAAAGCCCAGATTGGCAGAGAACCTCATGCGTCCTCTCCGGGCAGGGTAAGGCTCGCGTTGCGGGCATAGACCTTTGCGACAGCGGCGTCGTCCTCGCCCCCGAGCCCCATGCCTGCGGCGGCGATGAATTGTTGCAGGGCTGCGGCTGTGATGGGGGCGGAGAAGCGGGACGACTTGGCGATGTCGAGCACGATGCCCAGATCCTTGGGCCAGATGTTGACCGATGAGTGCGGAGTGTAGTCTCCGTTCACGATATGAGGCGCGCGGTTTTCCAGCATCCAGCTGGACCCTGCACATTTCGAAATCACCTCGACAAACTGATCGGGGGCGACGCCTTGGGTCATGCCGAAGGTCAGCGCCTCGGCCATCGTGGCGATGTGTACGCCTGCCAGCAATTGGTTCACAGCTTTCATAGCCGAGCCGGGGCCTGCATGATCCCCCAGTTCGAAGACGGTTTCGGCGGTGGCGTCCAGAACGGGTTTTGCCGCGATAAAGGCATCTGGCGTGCCGGACGCCATGATGGACAAGGCCCCTTGGGCAGCCTTCACCGATCCGCCCGAAATTGGCGCGTCTAGGTAGTGGATGTTGTGGGCGTTGCAGCGCGCTTCCATGTCCTTGGCGAAGTCCGGGGGGACGGTTGCGCAGGCCATCACCACCGTGCCTGGTTTCAGATGCGGGACGATCCCCGCCTCTCCGAACAGGACTGTTTCGGTTTGGGCTGCGTTCAGGACAACTACGATGACGGCATCAAGCGTGTCTGCAATACTGGTGAGGTTCCCGGCTGCGCCGCCTTCGGTGCGGAAGCGTTCGACCTGCGCCGGGGCGATGTCAAATCCGTGTGTTGTATGCCCAGCAGCCAGACAGGATTGGGCAATGCCATAGCCCATTGAGCCAAGGCCGATGACGGCGGTGGTGTGGGGCATATGCGTCTCCTGTCCCTGCGTTTGGCGCCATCATGGGCATCGCGGCCAGAAGGGCAAGAGAGTGTGGCCCCCGGCGTTGACGCCGGGGGCTTGGGTCAGGCGAAGAACACGCCGTTGTCTTCCATGGGGAGTGCCGCGACGCGCAGGTTACTGGCCGCTGCGATGGCATTTGCGAGCGCCGGGGCCGCGGGCGGTGTGCCCGGTTCGCCTACGCCTGTCGGTGCCTCGACCGAGGGCACGATGTGCACTTCGATCTCACCGATGTCGGAGATCCGCAGCGGTTCGTAGTCGGGGAAATTGAACTGGTCCACGACACCGTCCGTCAGCGTGATCTTGTCGCGCATGTTGTGGCCGATGCCGTACCCAATTCCACCTTCCATCTGTGCCTTGATCAGGTCGGGGTTCACGGCCACGCCGCAATCGACGGCACAGGTGACCTTTTCAATCCTGATCCCGTCGTCGGCGTTGCCGGAGATTTCGACAACCTCGGCCACGTAGGAGCCAAAGGATTTGTGCACGGCGATGCCCTGGCTGCGCCCTTCGGCTGGGTTGCCCCAGTTTGCTTTTTCGGCGACCAGTTTCAGGACACCTGCCTTGCGGGTTTGGTCAGCTCCGTCACCTGAGAGGTAGGCCAGGCGGAATTCAACGGGATCAATTCCAGCCGCGGTGGCGGCCATGTCCATCATGACCTCCATGACATAGGCCGTGTGCGTGTGCCCGACCGCGCGCCACCACAAGGTGCTGGTTGCCTTTTCGGTGTCTGTCAGACCAAAGGCTGCACCCGGAATTTGGTAGGGGCTGTCTGAGGTCCCTTCGATCGAGGAGTGGTCGACGCCATCATGCACGGCGAAGGCTTCGAATGGCGTGCCCTTCATGATCGATTGGCCAGCGACGCGGTGTTCCCAACCAACGATGTTGCCTGATCCGTCCAACCCGACCCGCACTTTGTGTCCAAAGGCCGGACGGTAGTAGCCTGAACGCAGGTCATCTTCGCGCGACCAGACCAGATGCACGGGGCGCGATCGGTCGGTGAGCGAGAAGGCGAGCGCGGCTTCGACCTGGTAGTCGGCGCTGGGCGTTGCCCGGCGCCCGAATGATCCGCCTGCCAGCACGGTCTTGATCTGCACTTTTTCGAAGGGCAGGTCGAAGATTTGGGCAATCGCACCATGGGGGATCGTTGGGATCTGGCACCCGTCATGCAGCAGAATGCCGCCATCCTCAGTCTGTTCGATGGTGCAGTTGAGCGGCTCCATCGGGGCGTGGGCAAGGAGGGGGAAGTAGAAGTTTTCCTCAACCACGGTGTCCGCGCCGTCGATTGCCGCTTGCACGGCAGGCACATCTGCGTTGTTCACATTATAGGTCGGTTCGGCCTCAAGTGCTGTGCGTATGTCCGCCTC
The DNA here is from genome assembly GCF_947496075.1 of uncultured Tateyamaria sp. Taxonomy (GTDB): domain Bacteria; phylum Pseudomonadota; class Alphaproteobacteria; order Rhodobacterales; family Rhodobacteraceae; genus Tateyamaria. Next base: position 534,158 of record NZ_CANMBJ010000001.1, on the reverse strand, counting down.
GATCTGGTCTGAACTGCGGGTTTCCGCGTTTGAGGTGTCCCATTCGATTGAAAGCGCATCGCGGGCCTGCATTGCGGCCCATGTATTTTCGGCAAAGACAGCCACGCCCGCCTTATTGGGCAGGATCGCGGCGCTGATGAATCCCTTGGTCCCTTCGGCCCCGCTGGCATCGACACTGACGGCGGTTGCGCGTTGCTGTTCGGGGCGGGCAATCATGGCAACCATCTGGTTCGGGCGCCGAATGTCCATAGCGAACATCGCTGTCCCGTTGCCTTTTGCAGCGCTGTCGAGGCGACGGACATCGGGGTTGCCGATCAGGCGGAACTCGGATGGATCCTTGAGGCGCGGTTCTGTTGGGGCATCGAGAGCGGCGGCCGCTTCCACAAACTGACCGAGGGGTGCGGCATTCGCCGGGCCGGAGATAATGCCGTCTTCGATGCTGAGTGAGCTGGCGTCCACACTCCATGCATCCGCTGCAGCCTGCAAAAGCATATCGCGCGCGGCGGCGCCGGCTTGGCGATATTGCAGATAAGAGTTGGCCATTGCGGTTGAGCCGCCTGTGCCCTGCATCGGGCCGAAGAGGGTGTTGTTGTAAACCTGTGGGTTCGACGGGGCAAAATCATAGCCGATCTGGTCCATCGACAGGCCCATTTCCTCGGCAATCAGCGTTGTAAGGCCCGTCGACGGACCCTGACCCATTTCGAAATGCTTGATGATGGCGGTCACCGACCCATCGGCACCAACCTGCACGAAGGGTGTCAGCATTGATGGATTTCCAGCGGCGGCTAGCGCGCCATCGGGGCGAATGCCGACCACCAATACGGCGCTTGCGGCTGCAGCACCCCTGAGAAAACTGCGGCGGGATGTGTTCACAGTCATGATCAAGCCTCCAGGATGTCTGCGGCGCGTTGAATGCCCGCGCGGATACGTTGGTACGTGGCGCAGCGGCAGGCATTGCCGTGCATGTAGTCGTCAATCTCCTGAGCCGATGGCTTTGGGTTTTCGGACAGGAGGCCGACGGCAGACATGACTTGCCCGGACTGGCAGTAACCACATTGAACCACGTCCAGTTCCACCCATGCCTGTTGCACAGCGGCCCCGATTGCGTTGTCCCCGATGGCTTCGATTGTCGTGATCTCTGCGTCTTCGACGTCCTCGATGTAGGTTTGGCAAGACCGGACAGGTTCGCCGTTCAGATGCACAGTGCAGGCGCCACAGGACGCAACACCGCACCCGAATTTGGTGCCGGTCATATTCAGTTCATCGCGTATGACCCACAGCAGCGGGGTGCCGGGGTCAGCCTCCACTTCTTGGGTCTTGCCATTGATCTTGAGTGAAAGTGCCATGCCTAGATCTCCGTGCTGAACGTGGGTACGTAGAAAGATAGGGCCGCAGACTGGTCGCGCCACCCTTCGGAGTTGAAATCGCGACCTGGCCCGCCGGTTTGTGATTGGCGGGACCACTAACCGGCGAAAAGAGTGCTCGCGTCTTGCGTTGGGGCGTAGTTTCGGTGGCGGCGGCTGTGTTGCAGCCACTTTGCTGTGGCGAGCAACATTCAAACCACGCTAGTGCGTTCCGCGGATTACAAGCTGTGGTTCGACCCGGATCGTTCGACACTCTCTATCCGGATTGTTGATCCGATCGACAAGCAGATTGAGAACTTCCTGAACCGTCGTCTCAAGCGGATTCCGAACAGTGGTCAACTTTGTGATCTGCCAATCCGCCATGTCGGCATCATCGAAGCCGACGACCGACAAGGCGTCTGGTATGGCGATCCCAAGCGCGCGGGCCGCTCCGAGTGCGCCAATGGCCATGGCATCATTTGCGCAGACGAGCGCATCTATGTGTCCGTTTCCAGTGAGCAGGGTTTTTGCTGCGGTAAAACCACCATCCACTGAAAAATCACTGGCCGCCTCCGCCTGCAAATCCAAGCCCGCGTTTTCGAGTGCGTTCAACACTCCTTTCCGCCGCTTCATGGAGGAATAGAACTGGTCCGGTCCACCAAGAAAACCGAATTTTTGCCGGCCCTTTGACACCAGAAGTTCGGTTGCCAATTGCATCCCTGCCTGGTTCTTGCAGTGGACTGAGTCGATGTTGAGCTCTTCGGTCGGGCGCCCGTAACAGATCATCGGAATACCGAGCTTGGCACATCGGTGGACAAGGTCTTTTGACATGCTGCCGCCGCGCACGATCAATGCATCCAGCGGAAAAGCCAGAGCCTCTGTATACCCGTTGATCGGCGTCCCGCTGACAAGAATGGGCCAAAAGCCATTTGCATTGAGCGCGCTGCACAATCGGCTGATCAGGGTTGTGTCATGGGCGTTGCGAATGTCCCCCTCGATCACTGCTACCAAACGGGAGCGTCCGCCCTGCAGACCCGCGGCGAGTGCGTTTGGCTGGTACCCAATTTCGGCCGCGATTCCCAAGATTCGACGGCGCTTTGATTCTTCCAAATAGCTGCCTTTGGTGAAGGCACGAGACACCGCAGAGCGCGAAACGCCCGCACGATCAGCCACCATTTGAGCAGTAATACGTTTGCGTTTGGCCATATTTATAAGCGTTTCATTGATGTTTGGGGCATCCGCATGCACCTTCCCGTTGTAGGAAAAACTTTTCAAGACGGAACTGAAACCGTAGCATCACCGTTACATTTAACTCGTACTGAACACGTGTGCACATTCCGTGCAGCATGGGGCAGTTTATTCCCTGTAACCAAACAGCAGCTGGACTTGCCGGGGTCTAAAGACGTCCCGACACCAGTTGCCAAACTCTATTAGTCTCACGACACACGGAGCAATGTAATGAAATCTTTCAAACTGGGCGCGGCTGCTTTCAGCATCGCATTTGCAGGCCAAGCGGCCTTGGCCGAAACCGAAATCACCTTCTGGCATGCGATGGGCGGCCAGCTTGGGGAAACGGTCAACGAAGTTGCCGCAGGCTTCAACGCAAGCCAGGACGAATACAAGATCACGCCCGTTTTCAAAGGTTCGTATGAAGAAACGTTGACTGCCGGCATCGCGGCCTTCCGTGCGGGTGAACAACCCAACATCATCCAGGTTTTTGATGCTGGTGCAGCCACGGTTATCGGTGCGCAAGGTGCGACTATCCCGGTGCAGGACCTGCTGGCGGACAATGGTATCGATTTTGACATCAACGACTACATCGCTGGTGTGCGTTACTTCTATGCGGATGCCGACGGCAAGATGATCGGTATGCCCTTCAACTCTTCAACGCCGATCATGTACTATAATGTCCAAGCGCTTGAGAAAGCCGGTGTCACGCCGCCCGCAACGTGGGAAGAATTCGCCAATGTCACCGCTCCGGCGTTGAAAGAGGCCGGTTACATTCCGCTGAGCCAATCGCACCTGCCGTGGATTTTCACCGAGAATTTCTTTTCCCGGCACAATCTGCAGTTTGCATCCAGCAACAACGGATACGACAGCAACGACACGCAGATCATGATCAACAACCCGGCCATCAAGGCGCATTTCTCCGCGCTGGTGGATTGGAAAGAGCAGGGGCTGTTTGAGTGGTACGGCACCGGATGGGGTGACAACGCCAAGCCGTTCGAGGACGGCAATGTCGCGATGTGGCTGGGGTCTTCGGGTTCGTTCGGTGGATTGCTGGCCAAGGACCTGGGCTTTGATTTCTCGGCGACAATGCTGCCCTATTGGGAAGGTGTGACAACCGAACCCACACAAACCTTTATCGGTGGCGCGGCCCTGTTTGCGATGTCCGGCAAATCGGCAGAGGAAAACAAAGCGGCGGCAGAATTCTTCAGCTACCTGACATCGTCCGATACGCAGTATTTCTGGCACCAGGCCACGGGTTACGTGCCGATCACGGAAGCTGCTTATGAAGCAGCCAAGGCGGATGGCCACTACGAGAAATTCCCGGCGGCCGAGGTTGGCATCCAGCAGCTTTCACTGCCTGCGGGCGAGTTCACCCGGGGCTACCGTATGGGCTTCTATGTGCAGATCCGTGACGTGATGAACCGTGAGTACGGCCGCATCCTGACCGGTGAAACGGATGTAGAAAGCGGGTTTGCCACGATCGAGGCGGAATCCAACAAACTCTTGGAGCGCTTCGCCAAGACCCAAGGCTAAGCCGCACGTTTCATACTTGGGTGGCGACCGTTCAGTGCGGTCGCCACTTTTCTGCAAAAGGGATTCCGAATGAAACGAGCCGGGTTCACCAGCGTTTGGCTGCCTGTAGCATTGCTTTTACCGCAGCTTTCGATCATCGCGATATTTTTCTATTGGCCAGCAGGCTGGGCGGTTCAGTCGTCTTTCTATCTTCAGGATCCGTTCGGCTTTGGATCGACATTTGTGGGATTTGAAAATTACACCGACCTGACAGCGAATTCGGAGTATATGCGGATCGCGTGGTTCACCGTGGTGTTCACGGTTCTTGTGACCTTCTTTTCACTGTCGATCGCCTTGTTGCTCGCCGTGAAGGCGGACAAGGTTATTCGGGGCGCCAAAAGCTATCGCACGCTATTGATGTGGGTCTATGCTGTGGCGCCGCCAGTGGCGGGTTTCATGGGTATCATGCTGTTTCACCAGCACACCGGCCCCATGACGGATTTCTTCAAGGCGCTGGGCTGGGATTACAAAATTCTGGTTGATTACAATTCAACGGCAACGGCGTTCATCATCGTTTCTGTCTGGAAGCAAATCCCGGTCAATTTCATCTTCTTCCTGTCCGGTCTTCAATCCATACCCAGAGCAGTGCGTGAAGCCGCCATGATCGACAATCGCTCGGGCGTTCGCAGGTTCTGGGACATCACATTCCCACTGCTGGCCCCGACCGGTTTCTTCCTGCTGATCATCAACATCACATATGCACTGTTCGACACCTTTGGCATCATCGACACGCTGGTGAAGGGCGAGCCGGGGAACAACCCGATGACCCTTGTTTACAAGGTGTACATGGACGGGTTCCGCGGAAATGATCTGGGTGGCTCGTCAGCCCAGTCCGTGATCCTGATGGTTCTGGTCCTTGTTCTTACCGTCTTTCAGTTCCGGCTGATAGAACGCCGCATTCACTATAGCTGAGGTCCACGTCATGGCACGCTCACAGACCCGCAAGCCCTTCAAGTGGGCGCCCGTATTCGATCATACGATCCTCATCTTGGGCGCGCTTTTCATGCTCGTGCCCGTGGTGCTGGCATTCGTCACATCCAGTCACAGCGCAGTCCAAATTGCACGAGAAGGCATCATGTTTGTTCCGGGAAGTCACCTCGGGGAAAACTACTCAAAGGCCATGTTCGAAAAGGGAGGCTTCACTGCCACAATCGACGGCATGGTGATGCTCAAGAACTCTCTGATCCTTGGGTTGGGCTTTGCCCTTGGCAAGATCATCATTTCGATGCTGGCCGCCTATGCGCTTGTTTACTTCCGGCTTCGCTTTGCGACCTTTGCGTTCTGGATCATCTTCACAACGCTGCTGTTGCCGTTGGAGGTGCGCATCCTGCCATCTTACGAGGCCATTCAGCGCCTCGACCTTGCCAACACCTATACTGGCCTGATCGTGCCGCTGATTGCATCGGCAACGGGCACATTCTTTTTCCGGCAGTTCTTCCGCTCAGTCCCCGAAGAGTTGGCTGAGGCGGCGAGGATAGATGGGGCAGGTCCGGTGAAGTTCTTCATCGATATTCTGGTTCCGTTGTCGCAAACCATGATTGCCGCGATCTTCATCATCATGTTCGTCTTCGGATGGAACCAGTATCTGTGGCCCACGCTGATCACCACTGACGAGGGGTTGTTTACCCTCGTGCGGGGCATCAAGCAGATCTACCAAACGATGATCGACGCAAACTCCATCCCGGAATACGGCCAGGCCCTGGCGCTTGCGATCATCGCGATGCTGCCGCCGGTCCTGATCGTCATTTTCTTCCAGAGTTGGTTCGTCAAGGGCCTGACCGAGTCAGACAAGTAGGAACACCGCAAATGGCACAAGTTACACTGAACGGGGTTGGAAAAACCTACCCGAATGGATTTGAGGCGGTGAAGCCTTCCAGCTTTGACATTGCGGACGGTGAGTTTGTTGTCCTTGTGGGGCCATCAGGCTGCGGCAAGTCCACGCTTCTGCGCATGGTGGCTGGCCTTGAGGACATAACCGCTGGCTCGCTGAACATAGGAGACCGCGAGGTCAATGATGTGGATCCGGCGGACAGGGATGTCGCCATGGTCTTTCAGAACTATGCGCTTTATCCGCACATGACCGTGCGCAAGAACATCGGCTATGGCCTCAAGAACCGTGGCACTTCTGCCGCCGAGATCGAGGCGAAGGTGCAGGATGCGGCCAAGATGCTCGATCTGAGCGCCTTGCTGGACCGCAAGCCTTCGCAACTGTCTGGTGGTCAACGCCAGCGCGTCGCGATGGGGCGTGCCGTGGTGCGCGATCCGGCGTTGTTTCTGTTCGACGAGCCATTGTCCAACCTGGACGCCAAATTGCGCAACCAAATGCGGATCGAAATCAAGGCCTTGCAGCGACGTCTTGGTGTGACGTCGATCTATGTGACCCATGACCAGGTCGAGGCCATGACCATGGCGGATCGTATCATTGTCTTGAACGGTGGCGAGATCGAGCAGATCGGCACCCCGGCAGAGATCTATCACAATCCTGCCTCGAAATTTGTCGCGTCCTTTATGGGCGCGCCGCCAATGAACCTGATAGATGCACAACTGGAAAATGGCGAAATCCGTATGAACGGCAGCACCGTACTGACCGCTCCCTCGGACCAAGCCTATGCCGGGCCGGTCACAATGGGCATTCGCCCCGAAGACGTTGTCATAGATGAAGCCGGTTCGACGCCCTTTACGATTGAAATCGTGGAAGAGCTGGGAGCCCATCGCCTGTTGCATGGCCGTTTGGCGGGGCACGCCTTTACCGTGCATGTCGGCAAGGAGTCATTGGCGAATGCGGGTGAGGTCAGGCTGCAGATCAAACCGGATGCGATCCGGCTGTTCCAACCGGAGACCGGTAAAGCGATATGATCACCGATGTTCGGACGGTTCTTGAACCGGTGAGCGAAGAACAGCGCGCGCGTATTCTGTCTGCCCCGCGCACGGCGGACGCGCATCGTCAGCTGCTGAACGGTATTCCTGCCATGAACGCGGTTCAATGTGGGGGCAGGGCGCAGCGGGACCGCTTGCCAAGCGACATTACGGTGGTCGCATGGAACGTTGAACGGTGTCTGTTCCCCGAAGCCTGTTCGGATCATCTTGAACCGATCAAGCCTGATGTGGTGCTGTTGTCAGAGGTGGACAACGGTATGGCCCGTACCAGCCAGCGCCACACAACCGCAAGCTTTGCCGACGCGTTGTCGATGGTTTACGCCTATGGCGTCGAGTTCCATGAGTTGGGACTAGGCGGCCCAACTGAACTGCCGCTGTGCACTGACGACTTCAATGTGCTTGGCTGGCATGGCAATGCAATCCTGTCCGCCGTGCCCTTCGATCGGGTGGCGATGGTTCGGCTCGATGATCATGGACATTGGTTTGCGGGCGACAGCGGAGCATCGGACCCGGAGCAGCCGCGTGTCGGTGGTCGGATGGCATTGTTGGCGGAACTGCCGACAGAGAAGGGACCCATAACAGTTGTTTCCACGCATTTGGAAAGCAATGCGGATGCGCCACATCGCCATCGCCAATTTGATATCTTGTTGGATGCCATCGACGATTTTGCGCCAAGTGGCCCGGTCGTGATCGGCGGTGATTTGAATACCGGGAACCACATGCCGCCAGACTTTGACTGGCGTCAGGAAACTCTCTTTTCCTTGGCTGAAAGCCGCGGCTACTCGTGGGAATTTACCGCTGAGGGAACGACAACAAGGCCCAGCCTGATCACGCCACATCCGGATCGGCAAATGAAGCTGGATTGGATCGCTGGGCGCGGTTTGCGGTGCCAGGAGTGCGGGATCAGGACGTCGCTGTCAGACGCGGGGCAACCGCTATCAGACCACGACCTTGTTTGGGCGGCTGTGTCTTTGGACTAGGATCCTGATGCTGGCCGCAATCAGTCTTGGCGCGCGCATTCAGCCACAACCAGTCGCGTGCACCGCCCATGAACGGCGTTTCTGAACTCTCATGTCTGGATGGCGCTGATCGCGACATCTTTTGCGGTTTCCCTGTTTCGTTGCCTGTGATTGCATGTCGTCGCACGGCAAGGGAAAGCACACATGGCGGACAAGACCATTTTGGTTGTCGGGACCTACGATACCAAGAATGACGAACTGACCTACATGGCCGAGCGTATCACCGCCATGGGTGGTGGCGTGCTGGCAATGGACATCTCGGTTCTGGGTGATCCCGAGCGTCCAGTCGATGTCTCAAAATCTGAAGTGGCGGAGGCGGCAGGCACGACCATTCAAGCGGTGATCGACAGCGGTGATGAAAACACGGCCATGCAGATCATGGCGCGTGGGGCGAGTGTGCTGGCGCGGTCATTGCTGGATCAAGGCCGGTTTGATGGTGTGGTCATCTTGGGCGGCTCCATGGGGACGGATGTGGCGCTGGATATCTGTCAGGCGTTGCCCTTGGGGGTTCCCAAATATGTGGTGTCCACGGTCAGTTTTTCGCCAGTCATCCCGACAGACCGGTTGTCGGCTGACATACAGATGATCCTGTGGGCGGGTGGCCTCTATGGTCTGAATTCGGTCTGCAAAGCATCGCTAAGCCAGGCGGCGGGGGCGGTATTGGGGGCTGCACGCGCCGTTGAGCCTCCGGCGGCTGATCGTCCAATGGTTGGTATGACATCGCTTGGCTCATCTTGCCTCCGATACATGAAGCGCCTGAAACCAGAGCTGGAGGCGCGGGGTTACGAGGTTGCGATCTTTCACGCCACCGGCATGGGCGGCATGGCGTTTGAAAGTATTGCGCGCGAGGGTGGCTTCGTCTGCGTCATGGACTTTGCCTTGTCCGAGCTTGGCAACCTGATGGCGGGGTCCGTGGTGAATGGCGGCGAAGATCGCATGCTGAATGCCGGGCGCGCAGGCATTCCACGGATCGTCGCGCCGGGTTGTCTTGACCTGATTGACTTTGCAGGCTGGCAGGAGATCCCGGAGCAATATCGTGACCGCCCGTTCCACGCGCATAATCGATTGATCAAATGCTCTGCATTCAACGCGGAAGAACGCCGTGCGACCGCACGAGAAATTGCCAGGCGGCTCAAGGCCAGCGACACCCCGGCGCATGTGATCCTTCCATCTGGCGGGATCGAGGAATGGGATCGCCCGGGTCAACCGGCGCATGATCCCGAGGGGTTGGCCGCCTTCTGCGACGAGATGCGCGCTGTGATTACAGAACCGTTGGGATTTACCGAGGTTGCCGCTCACATCAATGATGATGCGTTTGTGGATGCAGCGCTGGCTGTTTTTGATGGCTGGGTTGTGGATGGCACGATTGAGGCACATGGATGACAGGACCGCTGCACGGGTTGCAGGTGATCGAATTTGCCGGGCTTGGTCCGGCCCCGTTGACGGGGCAGCTTCTGGCTGACATGGGGGCAGATGTTGTGGTGATTGACCGCGCCTCCGGTCCTGCTGATCCGTACGATGTGAACCGGCGCGGCAAGCGGTCAATTGCGTTGAATTTGAAGTCTGATACCGGGCGTGGGGTGGCGCGTGATTTGCTTGCACAGGCTGATATCCTGATCGAAGGTTTTCGCCCGGGCGTGATGGAGCGTCTTGGCTTGGGGCCGGATGACACGCCGGACACGTTGATTTATGGCCGCATGACCGGGTGGGGGCAGGACGGGCCGCTGGCGCAGACCGCAGGCCATGACCTGACCTATCTGGCGCAAACGGGTGTGCTCAGCCTGATGGCGACAGTTGATGCACCGCCGCGCCCGCCATTGAACCTGATTGCGGACTACGGCGGTGGGGCCATGTTCCTGATTTTCGGGGTTCTTTCTGCGGTCATTGCACGGGGTCGGACGGGCAAAGGTCAGGTGGTTGATGCTGCCATGGTGGATGGTGTGCCAGCGATGATGGGGTTGCTGCATGGCTTTATGGCCAATGGGTTTTGGACGGATCAACCTGGGCAGAACTGGTTGGATGGTGGTGCACCGTTCTATCGCTGTTACCGCTGTTCTGACGGGCGTGATGTGGCCGTCGCAGCCTTGGAACCGCAATTTTATGCAGCCTTGCTTGCGGGGCTTGAGCTGGAGCCGATCAGCTTGCCGGATCAGAATGATCGAAGCGGATGGCCTGCACTGACCGGCAAGTTCTCTACATTGTTTGCACGGCGCCCGCGCGATGAATGGGCTCGCATCTTTGCTGGGACGGACGCCTGCGTTGCACCGGTTCTGTCGATGGAGGAAGCGCGGGATGACCCGCACATGGCGGGCCGTGGTACCTACTTGTCCGTTGACGACGTTTGGCAGGCTGCACCCGCGCCCCGTCTGAATCACACTCCACCGCGTAATCCAAAATCGTCGACGGCACCCGGGCAGGACGCTGAGGCCGTACTGTCCGAGCTCGGTTACGATCAGACAAGTATTGACGCGCTTCGGGCGGACGGAGCGCTGACATGAAGGCATTGATCGTCGGCGGTGGTATAGGAGGGCTGTCCACTGCGATTGCCTTGCGCTTGCGAGGCTGGGATGTGTCCGTGTTCGAGCAGGCCCCGGCGTTGACTGAAGTGGGTGCTGGGCTGCAGATCTCACCTAACGGCTGGCATGTGCTTGAGGCGCTGGGCGTGTCTGCGCACATGACGCGGACGCTCTTCGAACCGGAAGCGATCGAGATGCGCCTGGGCGTATCAGGTCGTCAGGTGTTTTCACTTCCTATGAAAGGGTATGCGGCCCAGCGCTGGGGCGCACCATACATACATATCCATCGCGTCGACTTGGTGGATGCGTTGGTGGAGCGTTTGAACGAGTTGTCACCCGCTGCCGTGCAAACCGGTTTGAGTGTCTCCACATATGATCCGAAGGGTACTGTTGTGTTCGCAGATGGCACTCAGGTCTCGGGTGATCTGGTTGTTGGGGCCGATGGGCTGCATTCGGCGATCCGTCAGCAAATGCTGGGTCCGGACAAGCCACGATACACAGGCAATATTGCCTGGCGCGCGGTGGTGCCAGTCGATGAACTGGATCGTCCGCCCCCGCCAACGGCATGTGTCTGGGCGGGCGACAAGCGCCACGCCGTCACCACGCGGTTGCGCGCTGGTACATTGGCGAACTTCGTCGGCATGGTTGAAGAACCGGAGCCAGCGCCTGAAGGTTGGCGGATCGAGGGCAGCCGTGATGATGCGATGGCCGCCTTTGACGGATGGCATCCAATCGTCGCGGGGCTGATTGCAAAAGCCCGGGTTTTGAATCGCTGGGCCCTGTTTGATCGGACGCCTTTGCCCCGCTGGCATGAGGGGCAGGTCACCCTATTAGGCGATGCAGCGCATCCGATGTTGCCATCCATGGCTCAAGGGGCGGTGCAGGCGTTGGAGGATGCATGGACGCTCGCGGCAGTGCTCGAAGATGCCGCATCGGTTGAGGTCGGATTGCAGCGTTATTTTGACTTGCGCATCGAGCGTACAGCACGGATCCAGACCGGGTCAGCCGCCAATGCACGCATGTTTCATAAGGCGACACCGCTTGGCAGTATCGGGTTCTATGGACCAATGGCACTTGGAGCACGCATCGCCCCCGGACTGATACATGCGCGCCAGGATTGGGTCTATCGCCACGATGTGACACAGGCCATCTAGGTATTGGCAGCGGCGCGTACGGATTGAGGTGTTTAGCCTGTCCACGTGCTGAAGGCGCGGTAGAAGGAGTTTGGGTCACGATAGGCAAGCAAGTAGCTGATTTCGGCCACGTTCAAGTCTGTTGAGGTCAGGTAGTCGCGCGCCAGATCTGCGCGTGTGGTGTCGAGGACCTGTTGAAATCGCGTGCCTTCGTCGCGCAGATGCCGTTGCAGGCTACGTGTACTCAGCCGCATGCGCCGTGCTGCGGCGTCGATTGTGGCTTCTCCAGCGGGTAGCATTTCTGCCAGTGTTGCGCGCAACCGCGCCGTTATCGCCTTTTCCGAGGTCTGCAATTGCATCTGACGTTTGAAGCCGGGTTCAAGCTGCGCCCATTGCGCCGGATCAGCCGACAGTAACTTGCGGTCGGCATCCTCGGGCGCAAGCATCATCATGTTCGGTCCTCCCGTTTCAATGGGAATGCCGATGAACTCCTCCAATGCATCATGGCAGGCCAGCCGTTCAGGCAGGCGGGCGGCCTGCGGTATCATGTGATGACCGGTGCACGCGCGGATGGCCTCGGTCAGAAAGACAAGCTCGGTTGCTGCAAAGGTCGCGGGTAAGGGCAGGGTGGGTTGGTTCGAAGATTTGTGGATCTCCAGAGCCTGCGATGGCGTGCGCTTGAGTCTGAGAACGAGTGGACCGGTCAGGGGTTTGAACAGTGACAGTCGCTCCAGTCCAACGGCCACGTTGGGGCTGCACGTAAAGGCAAAGAATGCGGGGTTGAATGGCCCGCGGGCATAGGCGCGACCCAGCATGAGCGGGGTGTCTTCGCGGTCCGCTTCCGCGAGGATTGCATTCCATCCCGCAAAATAGTCTGCCGCAGATACGCCGCGCCCTTCGTTTTGCAGAAAGTCCGGCGGAAACCGCATGCGCCGCATCACGGCGGTCGGATCCACTTGCAACAGCCCACACAACTGTTCGGTCGTCCGGGCAATCTTGTAATAGGTTTCTTGCGGCGCGGTCATGGTGCCAGTGTGACCACTTTTCGCCGACCAAGCCAGCGGCTTGGCGGAATATGCAAGTCATTTGGCGTGATCGGGTTGCCGCATGGGGCCGCGTGAAGCGGCCCCGCTTGGTCAGCTTTTGTTCATCCGGTTTTCGATCAGGTCCTCAACCACGGACGGATCGGCGAGGGTTGATGTATCGCCCAATGCGCCAAAATCATCCTCGGCAATCTTGCGCAGAATGCGGCGCATGATCTTGCCTGATCGTGTCTTGGGCAGGCCCGGCGCCCACTGGATCAGATCGGGGGAGGCGATGGGGCCAATCTCGGACCGGACCCATGTGCGCAACTCCTTGCGCAATTCTTCGGTCGGTTCCTCGTTGTTCATCAAGGTGACATAGCAATAGATGCCCTGACCTTTGATGTCGTGGGGATAGCCGACCACTGCAGCCTCGGCCACTTTTGCGTGCGCGACAAGTGCGCTTTCCACCTCGGCCGTGCCCATCCGGTGCCCTGAGACATTGATCACGTCATCCACGCGGCCGGTGATCCAGTAGTCGCCATCTTCGTCCCGGCGACATCCATCGCCGGTGAAGTAGTAGCCTTTGTAGTCAGAGAAATAGGTTTTCTCGAAGCGCTCGTGATCGCCCCAGACTGTGCGCATCTGGCCCGGCCAACTGTCTGCGATGACCAGCACCCCTTCAACACCATTGCCTTCAATGACGTCGCCGGTGGCAGGCTCCAGAACCAATGGCTTGATCCCGAAGAACGGTTTCATCGCCGCGCCCGGCTTGGTCGCATGGGCACCGGGCAGGGGCGTCATCAGATGGCCACCTGTTTCGGTTTGCCACCACGTGTCTACAACGGGGCATCGCCCGCCGCCGATCACGTCATTGTACCAATTCCAGGCTTCCGGATTGATTGGTTCACCAACCGTACCCAGTATGCGAAGGCTGCTCAGATCGCACTTGGTCACGTAATCATTGCCTTGGCCCATGAGGGCACGAATGGCCGTAGGCGCAGTATAGAACTGTGCCACCTGGTGCTTTTCGCAGACCTGCCAGAAGCGGCTGGCATCGGGGTAGGTCGGCACCCCTTCGAACATCAGGGTTGTGGCCCCGTTCGCGAGCGGGCCGTAGACGATGTAGCTGTGGCCGGTCACCCAACCCACATCTGCTGTGCACCAGTAAATCTCACCATCTTTGTAGTCGAAGGTGATCTCGTGCGTGAGCGACGCATAGACAAGGTAGCCGCCGGTGGTGTGGACGACACCCTTGGGCTGTCCCGTCGATCCAGACGTATAAAGAATGAACAGAGGGTCCTCTGCGCCCATCTCTTCTGGTGGACACTCTGCCGGGACATTGGCCGCTTCTTCGTGCAGCCAATAGTCCAGCCCGTCGCGCCATGCAATTTGCTGTCCCGTGCGTTGCACCACCAGGCACTTGGTATCGTTGATCACGTTGATCAGCGCTTGGTTCACATTGTCCTTGAGGTTGGTCACGCGGCCCCCGCGGGGGGCGCCGTCGGCGGTGATGACCACCTTGGCATCGCAGCCTGATACGCGCGCTGCCAGCGCGTCGGGCGAAAACCCCGCAAATACAATGGAATGAATCGCACCGATACGTGCGCAAGCCAGCATGGCATAGGCGGCTTCGGGGATCATCGGCATGTAAATCACCACCCGATCACCTTTGCTAACGCCCAGCCCCTTGAGCACATTGGCCATTTTGCACGTCTCTGCATGCAACTTTGCATAGGTGACGTGCTTGGCGGTATCATTGGGATCGTCGGGTTCCCAGATGATGGCCGTCTGATCGCCACGTTTTGCAAGATGCCGGTCGATGCAGTTGGCGGAGACGTTCAGTGTGCCGTCCGCATACCAATTGATCGACACGTTGCCGAAATCATAGGACACGTCCTTGACCTCGCTATAGGGCGTCATCCAGTCCACCCGTTTCCCTTGCTCACTCCAAAAGGCCGCCGGGTCGCTCATGGATGCCGCATACATCTCGTCATAGCGGGCCGCATTCACATGTGCATTGGCGGCCAGATCGGGATGTGGCGCGTGTGTTTTGGTTTCGGGCATGGTTCCTCCGGGTCGTCCTATTCTTGTTGGAGGTGCGCAAGATTTACGTGCCATCCTCCATGATGACGCAACCGTGCGCGCGGCCTCCTCCCTCTGTTGGTGATAATACGCAATGCAGAGCAGAAGGAAATAAATGGGACGTTGGTTGTATAGGTCAGGCCAAAGCCGTGTGATGTGACGGATGAGGTGATAAAATAATAAATTACAATGACTTACACATCTTTTTTGTCGAAATCCCTTGAAGAGTGGCCCCCTGCATCTTCGCGTCACGCACTTGAAAAGCTGCGATAAAACACCTGCTGCATTGCAGCGACGGCTGTTGTTCGAGAATCAAGCTGGCATTTGGCCGGTTTGCAGCCCCTTGGCAGCGCGAGGCCGCCACGCTAGCTTCCACTCTAAGCGGGCCGTCAGGTCCCGCATCAAGGGAGAAACATCATGAACAAATTCGCGTTGGGCGGCGTTGTTGCCGCTGTATCATGTACATTTGCGCTCGAAGCCGCGGCCACGGAATGGAACGTGTCGGTCTGGGGCAAGCGTCGTGCCTTTACCGAGCATGTTGAAAAACTGGCCGAGCTCGTGTCTGAAAAGACAAACGGCGAATTCACCAT
Organism: uncultured Tateyamaria sp.; assembly: GCF_947496075.1. Lineage (GTDB taxonomy): Bacteria > Pseudomonadota > Alphaproteobacteria > Rhodobacterales > Rhodobacteraceae > Tateyamaria. Next base: position 518,771 of record NZ_CANMBJ010000001.1, on the reverse strand, counting down.
GAACATCAGCTATGGTGGCTTGTCCAAGAACCGCGAGAACCTTGATGGCATCTCGATCGGTGCGTTCGAAATGGCACAGTTCTGCGCAGGCTATCACCGGGACAAGAACCGGGTGATCACCGTTTTGGAATTGCCGTTCCTCGGGGTCGAGAACCTGGAGCAAGAAGTGGCGGTGGCGACTGCCGTCTACCAACACCCAGCTGCCGTCGAGGAGATGGAGCAGTGGAACGCACGCCTTCTGATGACCTCGCCGATGCCGCAGTACAACTTGGTCGGGACGGGCGAACCTAAGACAACGCTGTCAGACTTTGAAGGTATGCGCGTGCGCGCAACAGGTGGCCTGGGCAAGGCTTTTGAAAGCGTCGGTGGCGTTCCGACATCTGTCACCGCAACCGAGGCTTACCAGGCGATGGAGTCCGGTGTTGTAGACACGGTGGCATTTGCCCAGCACGCACACCTGTCGTTTGGTACGATCAACCAGGCTGACTGGTGGACGGCCAACCTGAACCCCGGCACCGTGAACTGCCCGGTGGTTGTGAACATCGACGCGTATGACAGCTTGTCGGACGAGCACAAGGCAGCGCTCGAAAGCTCGGTTTCCGAGGCGATTGATCACTACCTGGCCAACTATGCCGAATTGCTCGAGCGTTGGGACAGTGTTCTTGAAGAGAAGGGCGTGCAAAAGGTCGAGATAGACGACGCAGTGATTGCCGAGTTCCGGTCGATTGCAGCAGATCCCGCACGTGACGCGTGGATCGCAGACATGGAAGGGCAGGGCTTGCCCGGTCAGGAACTGTATGACCTGGTCGTCAAAACACTCGCTGACGCCAAAGGCGGAAGCTAAGCCTTAAAGGGGCGGGTCACATGGCCCGCCCTAAACACATAAAAACAGGGGGCAGGGATGGCAGGTGCATCCACAGTGCTGGAAGACTCCAGTGTTCTAAGCCGTTTGGATAGGGCGCTATTGCCAATTGAGCAGGTCATGGCCTTGTTAAGCGGACTGGCCGCCTTTTCCCTCATGTTCCTTGCCGCTTATTCGGTCGCAGGCCGGGAGTTTTTCGAAGCACCGCTGATGGGTTACGTCGACCTGATCGAAATGCTGATGCCTCTGATCGCCATTATGGGTGTGTCCTATGTTCAGCGAAACGGTGGGCACATTCGTATGGACATCATTATCGGTGCCATGCGGGGACGCCTGCTGTGGCTGGTCGAGCTGATCATGGTGGTTTTGATCCTTGTCCTCATGATTGCTTTGGTTTGGGGGGCATGGGCCCATTTCGATCGTTCTTTTGACTGCGCACGTCCGTTTTGCAGCCGAGACAGTTCCATCGATATCTCGCTGCCGATCTGGCCATCGAAACTGCTGGTGCCCATTGCCTTTGCTGTTCTGTGTGCCCGACTTGTGCTGCAAGCCGTCGGCTATGCGCGTGCCTTCTGGCTGAACCTTGAGCGCCCAGTTGCAGTGCCGTTGATCCAGAGTGTCGCCGCGCAAGCGCGTGCAGAAGCCGAAGCCCTGGACGGAGCAGACTGATGGACCCGATCACAATTGGCCTGTGGGTTACAGGCGGCATGCTGTGCCTTGTTTTTCTGGGAATGCGTGTTGCGTTTGCGGCTGGTTTGGCTGGCTTCGTCGGCTTGGTCTGGTTGCGCTGGAACGGCTTTGATTACGCGCCGGAACGCTTTGGAAAAGCGCTGGAAATCAGCGTCAAGGTTGCGGGCCAGGTACCTCACTCAAAGGTATCTGCGCACGCGCTGAGCCTGATCCCAACCTTCATTCTGATTGGCTATTTGGCCTACTACGCCAAACTCACTACCGCCCTCTTCGATGCCGCCAAAAAGTGGATTGCCTGGGTTCCGGGGGGCTTGGCCGTGTCCACCGTGTTCTCGACCGCCGGCTTTGCCGCTGTGTCAGGAGCCTCGGTGGCGACCGCAGCCGTGTTTGCCCGTATCGCGATCCCAGAGATGCTTAAGATCGGCTATAACAAACAATTCGCGGCTGGTGTTGTCGCGGCCGGTGGCACGCTTGCGTCGTTGATCCCGCCGTCAGCCATCCTTGTGATCTATGCGATCATCGTCGAGCAGGATGTGGGTAAACTGCTGTTGGCTGGTTTTATTCCCGGTGCATTTTCCGCCTTTGTCTACGCCATTCTGATCATCGGTATCGCGGTTATCTTCAAAACCGTTGGCCCGCCCGTTACCGGTTTCACATGGAAAGAACGTTTGCTGGCTCTACCACCTGCGCTGCCCATCGTAGCGGTTGTCGTGATCATCATCTTCTTTGTCTACAACCCCTTTGGCGACGCATGGGGGACGCCGACGGAAGGCGGGGCAGTGGGCGCGTTCATTGTATTCCTCATGGCGGTGTACCGAGGCATGCGCTTGACTGAGCTGAAGGACGCGCTGATCGAGACGGCCAAACTGACGGTGATGATCTTTACCATCATCTGGGGCGTCTTGATTTATGTTCGCTTCTTGGGGTTCGCTGACCTGCCGGGTGCATTCTCGGACTGGATCACTTCGCTGACCGTGTCGCCCATGTTGATCCTGGTTTGCATACTTCTGGCGTATGCCGTGCTGGGCATGTTCATGGACGCAATTGGCATGCTGCTCTTGACCCTGCCCGTGGTCTACCCGGCCGTGATGGCGCTTAACGGGGGCGAATTCGTCAGTGCGGAGGACAGCACCTTTGGCATGTCCGGACCAATGTGTGCGATATGGTTTGGCATTCTGGTGGTCAAGATGGCCGAGTTCTGTTTGATCACACCGCCCATCGGTCTCAACTGCTTTGTGGTTGCGGGCGTGCGCGATGATCTGAGCGTGCAGGACGTGTTCAGGGGAGTTACCCCTTTCTTCATCGCGGACGCGATTACAATTGCGCTTCTGGTTGCGTTCCCGGCAATTGTTTTGTGGCTTCCATCCTTGGCCTAGCCTTTGTGGACTTGCACTGCCTCTGCATCTGACAGCACGCCATGAGGCTCGTGCCATGCACCGTTCTTCTTGGCAAAAGGTACCGCACGGCTTATGTCGCGCGCCATGGCAACACATGCTAACATAACCCGCGCCGCACGCTTGTCCGTTGCACCTATGATGGATTGGACGGGTTAGTTAGTAAGTTCAGTATCTTAATCGGTTCTGTGTGCACTGTGTGTGCAACAAGAAATCGCGTTCTAGCGCACTCGGTCGGGCGTTTGGCGGTTGTGTGGATTTGGTCGAACTGAAGCGCGTTGGACCCGGAGGGCCTAGAGATCTCACCAACTCTGCAACGGCACGTAGTCATTTGTCCCTTGTCGTGCCCATCAAAGAGTTGGTGAGTTGAAGGCCGGCGTTTCCCGTGTCGGTGGCGGTCGTTGCCATGTTCCTGCTAGCCGCGGCGATCATGCCTAGGGCGATTGAGCGTGCAGTGCTCCATGCGACAGCCACAAACGTCGGCTAAATGTACCTCTTGGTCACGATGGGATCTGTCTTTTTCGTGCTGTTCCTTGCACTGACACGGATCGGGAGCAGGGGACTGTGCGCCCGGGATCAGAAGGATGCTGTGCCCTCGAACTCGATACTCCTGCCCGTTGCGACGTGCGGCACGTGGTGGCAATACCCATCCAGCGCGTAGCGTCGACATCGACCATGGACATTGGCAGTACATGAACGATGTCGCGCATCTTACCAGCGGTGAGTTGTTGTCACGTCCTTCGTAGTGTCAGCCAGATCAGCAGTGCGACTCCGAGCATCGCGGAGAGAGCTGATCCGCTGAGAATGCCCAGCTTCGCCGCATTCAGGACAGACCAGTCGAATGCGAGGCCCGCAATGAACAGCGACATCGTGAAACCGATTCCCGTGAGAAACGAGCCGGCGATGATGAATGGCCACGACAGCCCTGGCGCGAGCACAGCCAAGCCTGAGCGGACCGCAAGCCAGCTGAACCCGAGGACGCCAATCGGTTTTCCCAGCACTAGGCCGACAATGATCGCCACGGAAACCGGTTGTCCGAAATCGCCACCGCCAATAGTGATGCCAGCATTTGCCAGCGCGAAGATCGGCATGATTGCAAAGCCGACCCAAGGGTGCAGCACTATCTCAAGACGTTCGACCGGCGAGAGCGATTCGGTGAGCGCTCGGCCCGCCTGACGAAGGTCATGATGGCCTGCAACATCCCCTTGCCGATGGTCGCCGTTCGGAGCGGCGAGTACGCGCCCGAGGATCACACGCAGGCGAATATCGCTCACCCAAATTCGGGTAGGGGTCATGAGGCCCAGAATGACACCGGCGATGGTCGCGTGAACGCCAGAGGCATCGAAGCACAGCCAGACTGCCGCTCCCATGAAGAAATAGACCGGGATGCTTCTGATCCCGAGGCGCGAGGCGGTTGCTACAATACCAATTCCCAGCAGGCCCAACCCGAGGGCCGACCAAGTCGGCGCTTCCCCGTATCCAAGGGCGACCACGAGTATCGCGCCGACATCATCAAAGATAGCGAGGGAAAGCAGGAACAGACGCAAGGTTGGAGGGATCCGGTTTCCGAAAAGGGCCAGGCATCCGATCACGAACGCCGTATCTGTCGCCATCACGGTTCCCCAGCCGTGCATCCCGGGTTGCCCGTACATCATCGCAAGAAACAGGGAGACCGGTACTACCATGCCACCCACTGCGCCTGCAAACGGCAGGGCGGCCTGTCGAGGGTTTTTCAATTCTCCCAGCACGATTTCCCGCTTGAGCTCCAACGAAAGCACAAAGAAGAAGAGCGTCATCAAACCGTCATTGATCCAGTGTCGCAGCGAGCGGGTGAAATCCAACGAGCCGAATGTCAGGCCAATGGGCGTCTCCCAAAAGCCCAGAAAGGCCTCTCGCCAAGGTGAATTCGCCAGCGCCAAGGCCAGTAGAACCGCCAGAAGCAGGAGCCCTCCTGCCGCCGCTTCGATTTTCAGAAAGCGCACAAATGGCTTTGTTATTCTGTCGGCGGCCTCATGGGGCAAAGTCTGGGCATCGTCGATCATGGGATGAACATGCCTTTTCCAATTGGACGATGCACCGCTCTCACATCGCAGCCCTGTAGGCACCTTCGCGCGTCTCTTTGCCCAGGCATCATATCATGGAAGGTTCAGGAGGACAGAGCGCGTGCCTCGGCGAACGACAAAAGTCTGCGGCGATGCTCATCCCAGAGGTGGAGGTGCGCGCAGCGGAGACTTTGCCGAAGCGTGATGCGCTTGGTCTGTGCCAGAATCTCGTGATCCTCGATCACCTCTGGCAGGCGATAAAACGGAATTCGACTGGCCAAATGATGAACATGGTGGACACCGATGTTGCCAGTAATCCAGCGTAGAACGCCTGGAAGATCGTAATGTGAGCTTCCGTTAAGCGCTGCTTCGTGGATGTTCCAGTTTTCTTCGTGCCGCCAACTGGTTTCTTCGAACTGATGCTGGACATAGAAGAACCACATGCCGGCGACTGCACCCAAAAACATGGTTGGCAGGAAGACGAACAGAACAACGTCCCATCCACCCAGCCAGACGATCAAGGCCAGCGCCGAACCAATGGCGGCATTTGTTCCCATCGCGCTCAGCCAGTATCGCCAGCCCGACCGCATTAAGTGAACGGGCAGTCGGTTCTGCAAAAAGAACGTATAGAACGGCACCACCCCGAACAGGAAAACTGGATTGCGGATAAGCCGATAGAGCGCCCGGCCGAGCCACCCCTTTTCTCGGTACTCCGTGACTGTGAGGGTCGGCATATCTCCGACACCCCGCCGGTCGAGGTTTCCGGTCGTGGCATGATGGATTGCGTGCGTTTTGCGCCAGACGTCATAGGGCGTCAGCGTGATCACGCCGATAACGCGACCGATCCAGTCGCACAGACGCCGATTGCGAAACAGGGACCCGTGACCGCAATCGTGCTGGATCATGAACAGTCGGACGAGGAACGCCGCATTCACCAGTGCCAGGGCCATTGCCAGCGCAGTACTGATCGAGAGCATCCACCAGGCGACCGCCCATATTGCCACAAACGGGGCCACTGTTACAGTCAGCTCGAAGATGCTGCGCGAATGGATTGGCTGTCGGTATTTCGCCATCGCCCGCGACCAGTCTGAAGGAGCCAAATTGGGCTCTTCCCGCATCAGATCAGTCTGACCGGCAGCATTTTGCGTGCCCGGCTCCTTACCCGAAATGGACGAGGCCCGCGCTTGTACTGGGGGCTGCGGCGCGCTCAGAGGCTGAGCTTTGCGGACTTGGTTGGTGGTCTGATCCGGTAACTCTTCTCGATCCCGCCCTTGGCGACGACTGTTGGTTGAATAGGACGAAAGCTTCATCGGCAATAGAAATCCTGTGTGATTGAGCGTTTACACTTGCGGCCTCCGAACGGAGTTGCCACCAGCGATGATCTGGTTGATGAGTGCCGCAACAGATCGGTGCGTTTCCGTTTCGGCCTCTGATCCCTTTGCGTTCTCATGGGTTGCTGCGGCGTCGCGAAGAACACCTACGATCTCATGCTCCGGCAGCAGTCCGCCATCGTTCATCGCAAGCAGAAGTGCTTCGCAGATTGAAAGGGCGGCCTGTCCTGAATGCTCGTTCGCCGTAGACATCTTCGGAATTCCCTTCTTGTTTCGCGATCTGGCCCGAATTCGCACCGGACCTACCCATACTTCTCGCACGATATGAGCTATGCTGGACTGATCGAGAGCAGTCGAAGAAACGATTTCCACACGGCTGACGGACCTGTCAGGGAGAAGCTATGACACCATTCGCGACCAGCCCGCTCACCCGCAAGCTTTCTGCCTTTGTCGCTTTGTCAAAGGCGGAGTTGGATGTGCTCGAGCGCCTGCACCAGCGCCGCCGCTCCTTCGTCGCTGGGCGCGATATGGTGCATCAGGGGCAGTCGGATCAGGCTGCCTATATCCTGTCGGAAGGTTGGGTTTGTTCCTACAAGCTCCAGCCTGACGGGACACGCCAGATCGTCGACTTCCAGGTGCCCGGGGATTTCCTCGGCCTGCGCAGCGTGCTGCTGCGGACATCGGACCACAGTTTCGAGCCGATCGTGGACATCATGGCCGCCGAGGTTCTCAAGAGTGACCTTTTGGACGCCTTCGCGCAGACGCCCAGGCTTGCGACGGCCATTCTATGGGCCGCGTCGCGGGACGAGGCAATGGTGGTCGAACACCTTGTCGGGATCGGCAGGCGCGACGCGGACGCCCGGATGGCACATTTTCTGTTGGAACTGGGATCGAGGCTGGCACTGGTGGATATGGGATCCCGGGAAGGATACGACTGCCCACTGACCCAGTATCACTTGGCCGATGTGCTGGGGTTAAGTGCCATTCATGTGAATCGCGTCCTGCGACAGCTGCGCGAAAGAGGGCTGGTGATCTTTCGAGACGGTCGCGTGTCCTTTGAAGATCGTGCCGGGTTGGTGGAGCTGGCTGAGTTTGATGCAGCCTATCTGGATCAGACCGGGCCGCTCTTGAAATAAGAAGGACCGCCGGCCATTGATCGGCGGGCGGCCCCGGTGTTCAGGTCAGACGCTGGACATTAAGCGAGCGCGTGGGTCGCCGCATCGAGTTCCTTGTTGGTCTCGGCGTCGTTCTTCGCCGTGTTGGCTTTCTCGGCTGCCTGGTAGTGCTTCAGCGCCGCGTCCTTCTTCGGACCAGCGGGCGCCTTGTCCCACGCGACCTTCACGGACGTCATCTTTTCGGCAGTCTTGTTCTGTTCGGGTGTCATTGGAATTGTCCTTTCATGGACTTTCCGAGAAACAAGAAGCGCGCCGACATGCCGGCCCTTTTGGGATCGACACGCCCACACGCTTCTCAGGTACTCGGAAAAAGATGCACCGCCAAATACTCGGCGGGCACGTCCCACCTAACCGATGTTGGCGCCACGCCGTACTGACGTAGGTTAGTCCTGGCGGCCGCGGCAGGTCGATTGCCTCTGCGCTTCTCATGTCACCACAGTTTGCTGGTGGGAAATCCTTACCCAAGTCTCGTCATCGTTAAGATAGGTCGAGGCGCAGAGCGCCTTGTAGATTGGCACGTCGGGCTTCTCCGCCGAGACCCGATAGGTGAGTATCGCGATGTCACCGCATCGCGTCACGCGCCGTTCGGCCATGACGACGGAACGCCAGCCGGTCCTTTCGCGAAGATGGGGCCAGATCTGGTCGCCCTGGAGGATCCCGGGCGGATAGGGAAAAATCATCACCGCGTTGGTCGCTGTCGTCGCCCGTGCGTTGTCGGCACCACTGGTCCAGAAGTCTTCCTCCATGTCCCACAGAACGCCCTGTTCACGCGGTGATAGCGTGCCGGACTTGTGTGCCGCATGTGCCGGTCTCTTCGCAGTCGCGGTTGGTGCGGTCATTCGCCTGACCCCGACCCGCCAACCATGAACATCTGAAATAGAAGGAAGATAAACGCGAGCACCGCCCAGATCGCTCCGCTTGTCCCGGGGCGGTCGCCGGTCACCGTCGAGGCAGCTCGCTTCAGGCTACCGGACTCCCGGCCTTCGGGAAGCAGCTGGCTCAGGTCTCGTGCGATCTTGCGGTGATCGCTTGCGAGCGCGGGTACGTCCCGAAATCGGGCAAGCAGCGTTCCCAAGCGTGCCTGCGCGGCGTCGTGCCCCAGCATGACCAGTTCAGCGGTTTCCTTCCATGGATCGATGCCAAGCCGCGCGAGCGTGGAGAGCACGGTCACGGCATAGCCGTTCCTGTCCTCGCCGACCGACGCATGCAGAAACCGATCGAACTCGGGCGGGTGCGGGTTGAGTACATTGGGGTCGGCCATAGCCAATCCTTTCAAGGGTTGCAGGAATGCAGATCATCCCTGTTTCCCAAAGGATACGCGCAGGTCGGTCTCGCCGCCCTTACACAGGTCAGTGCCCGCAAACCTCCCCAGGGTGTTCGCTACCCGCGCGGCGCCCGGGACTAACATGTGTCAGCACCAGTCGAACGGTTCCGAAGTACAAGAGGAGAAATCGTTCGACTGGTCAGGTCCGGAACCCAAGGGGCCGTCAACAGTGGCGAGCGACGGATCTGCCAAAATCGTGGAGGCCATAGATGAGCGTGCGTTCATCCAGTTTGAGGGTGACTTTCCTGCACCCGTTCCGCCTAGCCGATTTTCCGGACGAACTTCCGGCCGGGGACTACGAAGTCCTGATTCAGGAAGAACTTCTCCGCGGGCAAGGTTTCGAAACGTATCAGAGGACGGCGACCCATATGACCGTTCCTGGCAGAGGGGATCGGGCGGGTTGGATGGAACTGCACACGATATCAGAGCGCGACCTGAATGAGGCGCTGAGCCGGGATCTGGGTCCGACTGAGATGAACAACCACAGCGAAGCGGCGCTTTCTCCGCAGGAGGACTTGCTATGAATACTCCCGAATGGCTCAAACCCGGCATCTATGGTGCCGTGATCGGTGCTGTCTTTGTCGGCGTCGTCGGATTTTCATGGGGTGGCTGGGTGACCGGCGGCACCTCGAATGACCGCGCGGTTGCGATGTCCCGTAACGATGTCGTCGCCTCAATGGTTCCGGTCTGCCTCGACATGGCGCGGTCAGACCCGGCCCGGGCGGACAAGCTTGCAACGATCCGGGCAGCTTCAACCTACCAGAGGCGCGACGCTCTCATGACAGCCGGCTGGGCGACGATGCCAGGAACCGATGCCCCAGACCGAGACATTGCGCAAGCCTGCCTGAAGGAACTGGAACTCTGAGGTCATGCTGTTCAGAGCCGACGATGTGATGGCGCAAATCGGGTCGCACCGTCAAACGCGCGAGCCACGCATCGCCCCGAGTGCCAAAACCGAAATAGGAGCTTGCGATGCCTTCTGATAACAATGGACCGGAAGATCGCGGACCTTGGAAAAACAAGCAGACCCGCGTTCCCCCTGAGGTTGACGCAATTCTCAGACGGGGCCGGGATCGGCTGCACGGCATCCTGCCGGACGGTCTGCCACCGGTGAAGCGTCTTGCAATCGGGGCCGCCATTGCGCTTGCGGCGTTTGGGGCGTGGACCTCGTATTACACGGTGCCGAGCGACTCCGTTGCGATTGTCCAACGGTTCGGGAAGTACGCGGCCGAGGTCCCTCCGGGGCTGCACTTCAAGATCCCGTTCGGGATTGACGTGACCACGTTGGTCCCGGTCAAGCGCCAGCTGAAACAGGAGTTCGGGTTTACGACTCCGGGTGCCTCCGATCCCTATCAGAGCCCGACGGACGGTCGCCGCGAGACCGAGATGGTGACTGGCGATCTCAACGCCGCGCTCGTGGAGTGGGTGGTGCAGTACCGGATTTCCGAACCCCGGAAGTTCTTGTTTGAAGTGCGCGAGCCAAGCGCGACCCTGCGTTACGTCTCGGAGTCCGTCATGCGCGAAGTCGTGGGAGACCGCACAGTCGACGAGGTGATCACCGTCGGGCGCCAGGAAATCGAAAGCGAAGCCCTGCTGAAGATGCAGGCGCTCGCGACCAAATACGCGATGGGCATCAGTATCGATCAGGTACAGCTGAAGAACATCAATCCGCCCCAGCCGGTTCAGGCCTCGTTCAACGAGGTCAACCAGGCACAACAAGAAAAGGAGCGGATCATCAACGAGGCCCGCCGCGAATACAACCGCGTCATACCTCTGGCCGAAGGCGAAAAGGACCAGCGGATCCGCGAAGCCGATGGTTATCGCCTGAGGCGGATCAACGAAGCCGAGGGCGATGCGGCCCGGTTCACGGCCCTCCTGACGGAATACCGTCTGGCGCCCGAAGTGACCCGGCGCCGGATCTACATCGAAACCCTTCAGGATGTTCTGCCGGGAATTGGTTCCAAGATCATTGTCGACGGGTCCACAGCAAGCATCCTCCCGCTTTTGAATCTGGATCGACAGACAGGAGATCAACCATGAAGACCCTTTCGCTTATTGCCTCGGGAATCGCGGTTGCCGGGGTCGTCGCTGTGTCATCCGCCGTCTACACCGTAGGCGAGGTCGAACAGGCCATCATCACCCAGTTCGGCAAGCCGGTCGGCGCGCCGGTCACCGAGGCTGGTCTCAAGTTGAAACTCCCCTTCGTTCAGGAGGTTAACCGGATCGACAGCCGGGTTCTGGAGTGGGACGGCTCGCCATCGGACATGCCCACCAAGGACAAGCTCTATATCTCAGTCGATCTCTTCGCGCGCTGGACGATTACCGATCCGTTGCAATACTTCCTGCGCCTACGCGACGAGCGCAGCGCCCAGTCTCGCCTCGACGATATCCTCGGCAGCGAGACGCGCAACGCCGTAGCCAAGCACGAACTCATCGAGATTGTGCGCACGACCAGGGGGCGGACGCCGCTTCGGGACACGCTTTTGACGGACCAGGAGCTTGCGCAGGACATTGGCGCACTGGTTCCCATCACGAAAGGGCGGGCGCTGGTCGAACAGCAGATCTTCGAAGCGGCGGCGGAGAAGGTGCGCGTCTTCGGGATCGAGCTTCTCGATATCCGCTTCAAACGCATAAACTACAATGAAAGCGTGCGGCCCAAAATATATGACCGCATGATTTCGGAACGGCGACAGATCGCCGAACGCTTCCTGTCGGAAGGCAACGGCGAAGCAGCCCGTATTCAAGGCAACAGGGTGCGTGATCTGAACAAGATCCAGTCCGAAGCCTATCGCGCCGTCGAGGAAATCCGCGGTGCCGCAGATGCCGCCGCAGCAGCAATCTATGCGGGTGCTTACAATGTCGATGCCGTTTCGGTCGAATTCTACGATTTCACCCGAACCATGCAGGCCTACGGCGATATGATCTCGGACGACACGACGCTTGTCCTGACGACGGACAGCGATCTGTTCCAGTTCCTGCGCGGCATGCAGGGCGAGGCAGACCCACTCCGCGATCCGGGCAGCGTCCCAGGCGACGGTGGCGTGGCGTCAATCGGCAGGCCCCGACCAGCGCAAGACCCCGCGACGCCGATCCTGACACGCTCAGATGTCGGCGTTGGCCGATAGTTTCGTGGCCAAAGGCAGCAATCATGAATAGAGGGTATCAAGCGGGAGCGGCAGCGGGAGACAAGACGCTGCCCCCAAAGGAAGACGATGGCGCGGGGCGCGGCGAAAGACTGTTTGCCCTGGGTCTGTTCCACTTCATCGAGCGTCTGTTGCTGGTTGTCATCGTGGCCATGACGCTGCTCGCCGTTGCCTTCGAAATCGTGGCAATATATCGCCTTGGCACCATCCTGCTGGCCGATATTCTGCTGATGTTTCTCTATCTTGAAGTGATCGGAATGGTTGCGGTGTATTATGCCAAGCGCAATTCCGTGTTTGTGTATCCAATTTTTATTGCGATCACTGCGGTCGGACGGCTGGTCGTCCTGCAGGGCAAGGAAATGGCGCCGGAAAACATACTGATCGAGGCGGCCGCCATTCTCCTCCTCTCGTTGTCTGCACTCGTAATCATCTGGGCGATTGGCAAGCAGGCAGCATGATGACGCTCAGGCAAGATCTCGCGCAGGTTTTTGGGCTTCTATTTTGACAATGAATCAGTCTTCAACGAAGGCTGACAGCCATAATCATGGCGGAAGCACGTCAATGACACTCGGACTGCCGAGGTCGGTTTCTTTACGCTTCTGGGCAAGACACACCCACTTAATTTCTGTGCCCCTAACCTGGGTCAGCGCACGAATTACGCTTGGCTGGTAGGTAGATGGCAAGAGTTGTATCGCGATGAGGTGAGGGCCTGCCTGCGCACGCCCGAGCACACGACATCCAGCGTCACACCACGCAGCGTGAAGGATGACAAGCCATGACATCATTGAAAGATCTTACCACGACGGCCGCAGAGACGACCGATCTTGAACGGCGCGTTCTGGCCCATGAACGGATCCTGCAAGCTCTAATCGCCTACATGGCCCGTACCGAGCCGCGTTTCGTCGACCACCTGCGAGAACGGTTCGTAGATCCGATGAGATTGGCCCAGCGCGAACACGACCACCGCGAAACCGATGATTATGCGGCAGAATTTATTCGCGCGGTGATGCTCCTAGGAGAAGCGCGCGCGCCCAACGCGAAGGAGCCGGAAATGACCAACAAGCAACCCGTGCCACCGAAAAGCAAAGGTGAACAGGGTTCTTCCATGAACAGGCCACCGCAGCGCGGTGGGGTTCAGGTACGCGAACGAAACGGAATTTGGGAGGTGCAGGTCGATGGCAAGTTCCGCGGCGATTACCACCAGAAGGAACATGCTCTCGCCGCTGCAGCGTTGTACAAGTTGTCACCCCGATGACCGGTAGCACTCATCCGACAGTCCCGCAGGACTTCTCGATCCAGGTGGCCGAGAACGAAGGCATGCCATCGAGATCGAATTCCAGGGGCTCCCCGCCGCCGCCCGCGCCCACGCGATGGCTGACTGGAACGCTCACGCTTGCGCTATCGAAGACTCGCGCGGCAAACGGCAGACTCTGGTCCGCCAAGGAGCAAGCGGCGATGAGGCATCCCCTCGCGAGGCTGATCGCGAAGACGGCAGTCATAGCCGGTGTGATAGCGTCTTTCGCCTTCCCCGTTCTCGCGCAGGATGGCACGGGCCCAATGCCTGAGAACGCCCAGCCGCGCAGCTATGGCGGCGGATGGGTCTGCGATCTTGGTTACCGGGTGGCGGGCACCGAATGCCTTGCGCTCGACATCCCAGAGCATGCCTATCCAACCGGGCGCTCCTACGGGACGGGGTGGGAGTGCGACCGTGGCTATGAAGAGGTAAACGGGATATCCTGCAATTTCATCTCGCTGCCCACCAATGCCTTCCTCCGGTCTTCCGGCTACGATTGGCAATGCGAACGCGGGTTCCGGCAGGAGAACGAGGCATGCGTGCCCATCGTAATTCCCGAGCGTGCCTACCTGACAGACGATCACTCGGGGACTGGATGGACCTGTGATCGTGGCTATGAGGCTCTTGCAGGGACATGTTCGCCGATTGTCGTGCCAGAGAACGCGTATCTGACCAACGCAGACTACGGCGCCGCCTGGGCTTGTGAGAGGGGCTTCGTCAGAATCGACGACCGATGCGACGCCGTTGTCGTGCCATCGAATGCCTATCTGGACGAGGCATCCTATGGACCGGGCTGGAGCTGTGATCGTGGGTACGAGCCGCTGAGCGGTTCCTGCGTCTCTATCGATCTGCCGGAGAACGCCTATCTCGACCGATCCGGCAACCGGTGGAGCTGCAATCGAGGCTTCCGGCTCTCTGACGGGATGTGCGTCCTTGCACGGTGATGCGGATTTTTCTCGTCGTGGCGGGTCCGGCATGCGCGTCAGCATCGGGTGCCGTCTGCGCTACAGCTTCCCGCAGCCGACGCCACTGATTGCGATGCTGAACGTCCACTACTCGCGCTTTGGCGATCTGGAGCGTGCCGACTATCTCGTGACGCAGCCGAGCGTGCCGCTGGAAAGCTACCGCGACGGGTTCGGCAACTGGTGCACGCGGATGGTGGCCCCGGAGGGCGACTTCTGCCTGTCGACGGATGGCATCTTCCGCGACACGGGCCAGCCTGATCCCTCCATGCCCGGCGCGCGGCAGTACGCCGTTCAGGATCTGCCGTTCGAGACCCTCGTGTTTCTGCAGGGAAGCCGGTATTGCGATACCGACCTTCTGTCGGAGGAAGCGTGGCGCCTGTTCGAGACCACGGACCCCGGATGGTCACGCGTGCAGGCGATCTGCGATTTCGTGCACGGACATGTCCGCTTCGACTACATGCAGGCGAAGGCGACGCGCACCGCATCGCAGACCATGGCCGAGCGACAGGGTGTCTGCCGCGACTTCGCCCATCTCGCCATCGCCCTGTGTCGTTGCATAAACATTCCGGCCCGCTACTGCACCGGATATCTGAGCGACATCGGTGAACCTCTGCCTCATCCGCCTGGGGACTTCGCCGCTTGGATGGAGGTCTTTCTCGCTGGTGAATGGCACATGTTCGACCCGCGGAATAACAAGCTGCGGTTTGCCAGAATTCTGATCGCGCGCGGTCGCGATGCTGCCGATGTCCCTCTGACCCAGACATTTGGTCAGAACACTTTGACGGAATTCAAGGTCTGGACGGATGAATTGGCCTGACTGACCTTGGCTTCCTTTTTGATGCGCTATCGTAAACCGGGTCGCCAATCCCCACATAAGTAACACTGGCGTCAAGCATCCCGGTCCGACATGGACGAGGAGTTGGCGTCGGAAAATCAAAGGATCGATGAAATGTCCTTCAAGGACCTGACCGCCAGGGCTGCGGCTGCGTTAAAGCCCAAGCCTGCGAAAACAGCGACGTCCCCTGCCAAGGAGACCGAGCCCAAGGCTTCTGGCAAGGATGCACCCGCCAAGTCCAAGACATCTTGAGACCTACACAGGTTACGCGCCTCATTCCTGTAAGGGCGCGGACCATCCACAGCGACAAGGGAAAGGAACGCACCAATGGAAGATCTGACGAGCAAGACCGTTGCGGTTTTTTCCCGGCCCTTCACCGTTCCGGGCTTTGACGAGACGCTCCCGGCGGGAGAATACGAGATCGAAACGGAGGTGGCTTCACCCCCTGATCAACGGGATCCCGCAGCCTGGAAAGCTTCCGTCCTTGTGAAGCTTCATCCCCGGATATCTCATCCGGGACTTGCACGGACTCTGACTGTTTCCCTTGCCGATCTGGACCATGCCCGCGCCAGGGACAAGCTGACGGGCAGAGCGTTGTCCGACTTCTTCCTTGAGGAAATGCTGGCAGATCCGATGGTGCGCCTCGTTATGGAGGCCGACGGGGTCTCCGAGGCGCATCTGAGACATCTCTACTCCGGGCACGGGACGCCCCAGTCTGACAGGGATGTCCTGGACCGGAACCCGGCGCGACAAGGCGCACGTGACATTGCGTCAATCCATGCTGCTGAAAACGAGGGCATGCCCCCACGACCGACAGGGACGTCGGCTATGCGCACGGAAGTCAGCGCGGATTCGATATGATCGCGAACAAAACCTCGGTCGACGTAGCATTTCCGGACATCGCCCGCGGAAGGGCCTTTGGCGACGTACCTCGAAACCGTCCTTGTCTGAGATGCGATGCTGTTTTCTGGAGTGAAGGCTTTGGAGAACGGATCTGTCGGCGCTGCAAGGGGTTGAACGCCTGGCGGAACGCCGTGCCCGTCAGCCCGAGTGCATCTCGCCGCCGCTAATCTCTATCGGTGCCCGCGTCGTCTTCCCAGTACCGTACCGGACCCGTCAATTCGCCCTGTCTAGACGTCGCTCGCATCACGCCGACCGATGTCTTATGGGGCGAAGAGGGCAGGGAACTTCCCCACCGTCACAGAAAACGCAGACGGCTCTATCACAAGGGCAGCTCTATCATTCGCCTGCGCCCAAGAAACCCAATCAAGAAAAGCCGAAGGTCTCTGCCACAGCCAACTCCATTGCAGGAAAGCCTGCGCTGGCGATTGGTGGGAAAAAGGTAAAGTAAGACAGCCTTCTACGCCGCGATTTCTGAAAAGCAGGTTTGAGCTAAATATAGTTCAACAACCTATTGCAGAGACCGATCAGGATAGCCATTTTTCATACATTGGCACTCAGGTGTGGCGAGTGCCAATGCGTCCTTAAGCATGCCACCCCTACCCGGAAATCCCGAAAAGGAGCATTTCCATGATGTTTACCCCACTACATGACCGTGTCTTGGTTCGCATTATTGAAGGCGACGAAAAGACCTCGGGCGGCCTGATCATCCCTGACAATGCAAAAGAAAAACCGCAGGAAGGCGAAGTCGTATCCGTCGGTGCCGGTGCAAAAGACGACGCAGGCGCACGTATCGCAATGGACGTCAAAGCTGGCGACAAAATTTTGTTCGGCAAATGGTCGGGCACTGAAATCAAGATTGATAGCGAAGAGCTGATGATCATGAAGGAGAGCGACATCTTAGGCATTATGGCCTGAACTACGCGTCCCCTTTCACACATCTTTCATTTAGGAATACCGACATGTCTGCAAAAGAAGTCAAATTCGGCACGGACTCCCGTGACCGCATGCTTAAGGGCATCAACACGCTCGCCAACGCCGTAAAGGTCACGCTGGGTCCCAAGGGCCGCAACGTGGTTCTCGACAAGTCCTATGGCGCGCCACGCATCACCAAGGACGGCGTTACGGTCGCCAAGGAAATCGAACTCTCGGATGCGTTCGAGAACATGGGCGCACAGCTCGTCAAGGATGTCGCGTCCCGTACCAATGACGAGGCAGGCGACGGCACGACCACAGCGACAGTTCTGGCGCAGGCCATTGTCAAAGAAGGCATGAAATCAGTCGCAGCGGGCATGAACCCGATGGACCTCAAACGCGGTATCGACAAAGCGGTCACTGCCGTTGTTGCCGAGGTCAAGGCAATGTCACGGCCTGTGGGCGATACGGCCGAGATCGCCAAAGTCGGCACCATTTCGGCAAACGGTGAATCTGCTATCGGTCAACAGATCGCGGACGCGATGGCCAAGGTCGGCAACGAAGGTGTCATCACCGTCGAAGAGAACAAAGGGCTGGAGACCGAGACCGAAGTCGTCGAGGGCATGCAATTCGATCGTGGCTATCTCAGCCCGTATTTCATCACGGATACCGCCAAGATGACGGCGACCCTGGAGGACTGCGTGATCCTCCTTCATGAGAAAAAACTGACATCTCTGGCCCCCATGGTGCCGCTGCTTGAGGCTGTCATGCAGGCGAACAAGACGCTTTTGGTGATGGCCGAGGATATTGATGGCGAAGCACTCGCAACGCTTGTGGTGAACAAACTGCGCGGTGGGCTGAAAGTGGCCGGTGTCAAAGCGCCCGGTTTTGGGGATCGCCGCAAAGCGATGCTGGAAGATCTTGCCGTCCTGACGGGCGGACAAGTGATTTCCGAAGAACTGGGCATCAAGCTCGAAAACGTCACGATGGACATGCTTGGCGATGCCAAGAAGATTACAATCACGAAGGACACAACAACCGTGATCGACGGCGCTGGCGACAAAGAAGCCATCGCGTCTCGCGTTACCCAAATCCGTGCACAGATCGAAGAGACCACCTCTGACTACGACAAGGAGAAACTGCAGGAGCGGCTGGCCAAACTGGCGGGCGGTGTTGCGGTGATCAAAGTTGGTGGCGCGACCGAGATCGAAGTGAAAGAGCGTAAGGACCGGGTTGATGACGCCTTGAACGCAACTCGTGCAGCCGTCCAAGAGGGCGTCGTACCAGGCGGTGGCGTTGCACTTGTCCATGCGGGCAAGGTTCTGGAAGGTCTAAAAGGTGACAACGCGGATCAGGATGCGGGTATCAAGATCATCCGCAAAGCCCTTCAGGCCCCGTTGCGCCAGATCGCTGAAAACGCCGGTGTCGATGGCTCGGTCGTGGCTGGAAAAGTACTTGAGAACACCAGCAAGACGTTCGGCTATGATGCGCAGCTGGATCAGTACGGCGACATGTTGAAGGCCGGTGTCATTGATCCGACCAAGGTCGTTCGGATCGCGCTGGAATACGCGGCATCGGTTGCGGGCCTGCTCGTTACCACCGAAGCGATGGTGGCGGATAAACCCGCCAGGCCGAACCGCCACGGCATACCCGACATGGAGGGTATGGAAGGCATGATGTAGAAGCGAACTTTTGCTTGCGGCATTGGAACCACTCTTTATGAGCCGCGAGCAGCATATTTCTGAAAACGGCTCGCACCAACGCCCCGACTTTTTCCAGTCGCTCTGCACCCTGAGTAGACCATGTCTGAAGGCTCCGCTTTCCAACATCAAATCGCTCCAAGCTGATCTGTGTAAGCGTTGAAAGCTGAAATGTAAGTTAGCTAGAGAATGCCCGCTGAAAATTCAGCAGGAAGTGTGTTTTCGAGTTTTAGAGCGGCGCGCAAGTGTGAGTTCCCTAAAATGAAATTCTTCTTTCGCGCGCCGCTGTTTCTCGAAGTGCCTAGGAAAGGACACCACAATGAAACTCAACACCAATACCATCTCGGAAAAGATGAAGTCCGTCAAAGCCAGCTGTGGAGGCGCACCCTTCGGTGAAAAAAAGAACGCAGGCCTGGAGACATTACAACGCTGCTGAGGCCGCGCACAAAGCGAATGACGACATAAAGACGAAATACGAACTCGACGCTGCCAGGAAAGCCCTTGCGTAATAAATAACGGCCGCCTGAAAAAGCGGGCCAGTTTGCGCAAATGCAGAATGCAATACGCCGGGACTTGAACCGCAATCCATGATGGATTGCCTTACCTTGATTGGAAAAAACGTGAAAAATGTAACTCTCGTAGCTGCCCTCATGACATCCGTCGCATTCTCCGCCAACGCAATGTCTGCCGAAATTGATACTGACGGAGACGGCATGGCATCCTTCGCTGAACTTCAGGTTTCATACCCTGAACTTACCGAGGAAGTGTTCGGCGACATCGACACAAATGGTGATGGTTTCGTCGACGACGAGGAAATGACTATCGCCGTCGAGCTTGGCAATCTCGCGGATCCTGAAACCGACTCCTGAAACCAAAGGTTGGAGTACGCGCTATGCAGAATCGCGAAGCTTTCAGATGGACCTTCACAGCTTCAGGGCTTTGGCTCATCTTGTCGCCATTCATGCTTCTCGGCGGCCAGTCGGCTCTAAGCAATGCCCTCGTTGGCGATGCAGGACTGCTCATTCTCTCGGGGCTTTTGGCTTTGACCGTAGCGGGTTACGGTCACAACAAGCATTACTTGGTCCAGACCTATCTGGGAGTTTCCTACGGTTTGATTTTGGTAGCGGCGCCTTGGCTGTTCGGATTCACCGAACCTGTGACCGCCTGGAATGCCGGCGTCGTCGGAACGGCTTTGGTTCTGGCGGGCCTTTATGTGGTGTTTCAGAAAATGCCGAAACATCACGCATAGTGAAAAACACTGTGTGGGGCAGAAAACGCCCCGCACTTCTAATCGTTTTCCTTGCCAATATGAAACGCCCCGGGTTTACCGGAGATGGCTATTGGCCATTAACCGCGAGTCGAACGCTTCGCTTATGGAGGATCGGCTCGACTCCGTCGCAACTTCAGGCGAGTAGGGGGTGCCTATGTGCGATCCGTGTGCAATGCGATCCGCCAAGAGATTTACGATTTCTCAGATACTTAGCCCTGATCGGAATCCAGTGGCTTCGGTGGGTTTGGCTTCTTGCGGTTAGCCGTCGATCCCGCTTTGCGCGCTGCAGCGAACCCGCGGTCCGTGGCCATGAAGCGGTCGAGCATGGGGGCGACGAGGCGGGCGGGCTCAAGATCCTGTCCGGTCTGTTGGCCCAGGACAGCCGCGTAGTCGCAAAGGTCGCGGTGCACATCGGCGGGAAGTTCCACGGTCAGCTTGACCGGCTTGTCGTCATGGATCGGGCCAAGCTTCAGCTTCGTCATCTCACTTCTCCCAAGGGCTCAAGGATCAGGTCGCGGGTGACCATGACGCGGACGGGGAAGCCCGGTCGGATGGTCAGTGTCGGCGGGACGGCGAGCTGCTGCCGGACGATCTCGTCCCCGGTCCGTCCGATCGTGTCCTGGGCGGCCTCGCGGATGGCGCGGGCGACATCGTCTTCGGTTTCTGCGCCACTTTCCAGGCCGAGGTTCAGGATCGTGGCGAGGCCAGCGGCGAGGAAGACGCGACCCCAATGGTAGTTGACCCGGTCCTGCAGGCCGGACGCGCCTGTTCCGTCAGTGCCGGGCGCGCGTTCCAGCACAATGGAGCGACCATCCGGAAGGATGAGGCGGGTCCAGACGAGGAGCAGGCGGCTTTGCCCGGATGCGATGCGGCTGTCATATTCTCCCAGCAGACGGGCCCCTTGCGGGATCAGAAGGTATCGTCCTGAGGGGCTGTCATAGACATTCGAAGTCACCTGGGCCGAGATCTGGCCAGGTAGGTCGGAGCGCAGGCCGGTGATCAGGGCGGCCGGGATCACCGTTCCGGCCTGCAGGATGTAGGGGCTGGGCGGTGCCGTGATGCGTTGTGCACTCACGGTTTCCGTATCTCCGGGACGGGTGAGGAATGCCTCCCGGCCCGAAATAGGATCATTTGCCGTCGGGCTGCCCAATGTGGAGGGGAAGAGCGCGCCGGTTGCGGGGGGCGTCGGTGTGGCCTGTGCTCCGCCACGGGGCACGGTTTGCGCCTCCGCGAAAAGGGCGCTCAGCCGGGCGGCGTCGAGTTCCTGAAGGCGGCGTTGTTCCTCCGGATCGACCGTGGGGGCCAATGGACCGGAAAGGGGCGGTGCCGGGACCGGCTGGCCGCGATCTTGCGCCCCAAGGATGGCGCGGCCCAGCTCACCGGGCAAGGGTGGGCCGAGACGCGGGACATCGGCGTAATCCCGAGGCAATGTGGACAGCCCTTCAGCCGCCTGAATGCGTTCGGTGGAAAAGAGCTCGGTCTGGGTGCCTTCCTGCCGGTTGTTCTGCAGGGCCACGATCAGGATCGCACCAAGGCCAAGTCCGCCAATCGCGGTGGCAAGGGCAATGGCCCGGCGGGACAGGCGCATGACACGGGGTGGATCGGGCCTGAGACGGAGCTCCTGGGCGATGCCTTCCTCGGTCCGTGTCGGCTTTTGGATATCAGGGTTTTGTGTCACTGCTCCGCCTCCGGCTGTGGCGTGCGCGGTGGGCTATGGACGCCATCCGTCCGTATGATCCGCACGACCTGCTGTTGTCTTTCGCCGAGACGCAGTTCTGCGGCCCCGAACAGGCGGTCCACGATCAGCACGTTGCCGAGAACGCGGGTGTTGACGATCTGGCCGCGTCCATCCGCGCCGATCACGAAGAGCGGGGGCATTTCGCCCTGGGCGATGCCGGGCGGGAAGACGACATAGACACGCCGTCCATCGTCGAAGACCGAGACCGGCCGCCAGGGCGGGGCGTCGCCCTGCAAGCCGTAGCGGTAGTGCCGCTCGGCCTCGGGCGGGACCTCTGGACGGAGGATGGTCGGGGCGCGGGGCGTGGTTCGCACCTCCGGGTAGGCCCATGCAACGCTGGGCATCCAGGTCTCCTCGTCGGCGTGCAATTCGATGTGATAGGTGCGCCGGTCGGTGTTTACGACGAGATTGGTGGAGATGACGGGGCGGGTGGGTTTCACGAGGATATGGACGCGCTCGGTGCGGCCTGCGCCGCTGGTAGTGTCGCCGATGATCCAGCGCGCGGTGTCGCCCGCCGCGATCGGGCCGGGGCCGGTCAGGCGTTCGCCGGGTTCGAGCGCGATATTCGTGATCTGGCCGGGTGCTGCATAGATCTGGTAAAGTGCGCCTTCGCTCCACGGAAAAACCTGCATGGCGTTGTAATAGCCCTGCTGGCGGGGCTCGACGCGGGCGGCGGCATTGGCGGCGATGATGCGCGCTTCCGGCGTATCCGCTTCCGGATCGCCGCCACGGGAGGGCGTCCACGCTGGCGGCGTGTGAACCGGGCGGGGCGGCCCCTCGGCCGGGGGCGGTGCCGGCGGCGGCGCAAGCGCGGGGAGGGTGTCATCATAGGCGATCTCGGGGGGACGTTGTCCCGTGCAGGCACTCAGCGCGGTGGCCGCGATGAGAACAACGGGAATGGATGGCAATCGGCTCATTGGGCGCTCTCCCTCGACCAGTTGATGGCGTGGACATAGACGCCGAGCGGGTTGGCTCGCAGACGCTCGGCATCGCGCGGCGGCTGGACCACGACGCTGAGGATGGCGGTCCAGCGTTCGGTTGTGGCGAGCTGACCGTTTCCATAGCGGCGCTCGATCCAGGCGACACGGAAGCTCGACTCTGATGCACGGATGACGCTCGAGATCTCGACGGAGACCTGCGTGTCGCTGACCAAGGCGAAGGGATCGTTCAAACGGGCATGGTCATTCAGCGCGACGGCGCCGCGATCCGTAGCGAAATCGTAGGCACGAAGCCAGTTCTGGCGCAGCACGATCGGATCGGCCGGGACCTGCCGGACATGCTCGACGAAGCGGGCAAGATGCCAGGCGATCTGCGGGTCGGTCGGGCGATACTCGGCAAGCGCCGGGGCGACGGCCTGTGCCGCACCGAGATCGTCAACCTCGACCACGTAAGGGACGACGCTGCTGCGCGTCGATTGCCAGGTGAGCGCCGCGCTGAGCCCGGCGGACAGGGCAAGGCAGCCCATCGCCATAAGGCGCCAGTTGCGGGCCTGAACGCGGGCCGAGCCGATGCGCTCGTCCCAGACCTGGGCGGCCTTCTGGTAGGGGGTGACAGGCTCGGGCGTGGTGCCATAGCGGACACTGGGGCGTCGGAACATCAGGAGGACCTTTCGGAGAGGCTGACGACCGTGCCGCCGCCGCCATGGTCTCCGGAGCGGATGACATGGGCGGCGGTCGAGAGGCCGTGTTGAAGGGATTGCTGGCGCTTCATCCGGCGCGCCCAATCGGGTGGGCCGTCATTGGCCGGGGAGGGCAGGGCGCCACCCGCAATGCGCCCGCCGGTGGCGGCATAGGCTGCGCGGGCGCCGGACTGCGCGCCGTCCGAGATCGCGCGCCGGAGCGGGCTGAACGCCGCGACGGCACCGGTCTTGCCGACAGCGGCCACGCCACCGACGGACTTGCCCAACGCAGTGCTGCGGGACGCGGCACCAAGTTGGTAAGCGGTCGCGGTTCCGCTGCCAACCGCACTGGCACCACGCAAGGCCGCGCCACCGGTGCCAAGGGCCATCCGTGTCCCGGCGACACCGGCGACCGCGGCCCCGCCTACGGCGATTCCGGTACCGACCGCTGCGCCTGCACCAAGCTGCGGCCCGCCCGAAACGATGCCATTGGCGATGCCGGGGCCGAAGATACCGAGGGCGAGGAGCGCCAGCGCGCCAAGGACGACCGACATGGCGTCGTTGATCGTGGGTTCACCCGCGAATCCGGCGGTGAACTCGCTGAAGATGGTCGACCCGATGCCGACGATCACGGCCAAGACCAGCACCTTGACGCCGGAGGAAATGACGAGACCCAGCACGCGCTCGGCCATGAAGGCGGTCTTGTTGAAGAGGCCGAAGGGCACGAGGATGAAGCCTGCCAGCGTGGCCAGCTTGAATTCGATCAGCGTGACAAAAAGCTGGATGGCGAGGATGAAGAACGAGAGCAGCACGACCAACCAAGCGAAGAACAGGATCCCGATCTGGATGAAGTTCTCGAAGACGGCGACGAACCCGGAGAGGTCGGCGATGGAGGCGAGGATCGGCTGGCCCGCCTCGAGCCCGACCTGCGCGATGCGCCCCGGCTGGAGGAGTTCACCGGCGGAGATCGTTCCGCCGGTGGCGACCAGGCCAAGGCCCGCGAAACTGTCGAAAACGATCCGGGCCAGCGTGTTCCAGTTGCCGATGATATAGGCGAAGACCCCCACAAAGAGGGTCTTCTTCACCAGCCGCGCGATGATGTCGTCATCCGCGCCCCAGGCCCAGAAGAGCGCGGCCAGCGTGATGTCGATCACGATCAGCGTGGTAGCGAGAAAGGCGACATCGCCGCCGAGAAGGCCGAAGCCGGAATCGATGTAGGAGGCGAAGACTTCGAGAAACCGGTCGATGACACTGACGCCGCCCATTACCTCACTCCATCCCGGCCGGCTCTGGAGCCAGATCGAAGAAGCGCTGCCGGGCCGCCTCCCAGGCGGCGCGGCATTCGGTGTCGGTGGCATAGTCTTCGGGCGTCAGGTCACGGCAACGCGCGAGGGTGCCGCGCAAAGCGTCATCCCTGACCACATGCCCGGTGTCGGTGGGCAGGACCGTGCGGGTCAGTTCGACCACGGCGGCGAGGGCAGCTAGGCCGCCGATACCGAAGGCGATCAGGCGCAAGGTTTGTGGGGTGTCGAGTGCCATACGCTCAATCCCCGAAGAAGCGCACGGTGCCGGGGGAGTAGCCGCCGCCGTAATCGAGGAACCGGGCGAGGTTCTCGCGGCCCTGCGCCTCGGCGGAGGCGTTGCGGGCGGCTTCCAGCGCTTCGGCGCGGTTCTGCGCCGCAATGGCGGCGATCAGATCGGCGATCTGTGTCGATTGCAATGCGAGCAGCTGGTTGCCAGCCTGCGCGACCTGCAGGCCCCCAACGGCGCCCTGGCTTTCGCGGATGAGTGCGTCCATCTGGCTGCGGGCTCCGTCGATATTGCCGACGACCCCGGCCTGCACGCGCAACGCGTCCTCGAAGCCCGCGACGGATGTCTCCCACCGCTCACGCGCTCCGGCGATCATCGCGTCGAAATCGCCCTGAGCTGCGGCGGCGCCGTAATCCTGCGCGAAGGCCCGTTCGATGGTGGCCACATCAAAGGCGAGGCTTTGGGCATCGGCCAACAGGCGCTGCGTTTCGCCGATGGCGTCCTGCAGCTGCGCCAGCGAGGAATGCGGCAGGTTTGCAAGGTTCAGCGCGTCGTTCATCAGCATCTGCGCCTGGTTCTGGATCTGGGCGATCTGGTTGTTGATCTGCTCCAGCGCGCGGGCGGCCGAGAGGATATTTTCGGCATGGTTGCGGGGGTCGTAGACGATCCGCCCGCCACCGCCGAAGAAGAAGGCCTGAGCCGGTGTCGTGAGGACCGGTGTCAGGACGAGAGCGCTGGCCATCAATGCGGCGGCGAGTCTCAGGGGGTGGGTAGGGCGGTCAGGGTTGCGGGTCATTCTCTGTCTCCTTCTGGGCGGTGGGTTGGGGGTCTGGAGCGGGTGGCGCCGGGGCGCTGCCAAGCAGCTCGACCGCCCAGTCGAGGCCGCGATGGCGCAGCCAGGCCGCGGCGAAGCCGTCGCGGCCATGGTCGGCGAGAATCTGGGTCATGGCGGTCTGGTCGGCCTTGGAGGAAGCCGCGGTGAAGGCCAGCGCCACCTCACCGAGGCCCAGGGAGAAGAGCCGGTTTCCGCGGCGTGACTGGCAGTAGTAGTCCCGCTTCGGCGTCGCGCGGGCGACGATGTCGATCTGGCGGTCGTTCAGCCCGAAATTCTGATAGATGCGCGCGATCTGCGGCTCGAAAGCGCGCTCATTGGGCAGGAAGATCCGCGTGGGGCAGCTCTCGATGATGGCAGGCGCGATGAGGGACCCGTCGATATCGGCCAGCGATTGGGTGGCGAAGATCACCGAAGCGTTCTTCTTCCTCAACGTCTTCAGCCATTCGCGCAGCTGCCCGCCGAAATTGGCGTCATCGAGCGCAAGCCAGCCTTCGTCGATCAGGATCATCGTGGGGCGGCCGTCGAGGCGTGCCTCGATCCGGTGGAAGAGATAGGCGAGCACGGCGGGTGCGGCGGGGGAACCGATCAGCCCCTCCGTTTCAAACGCGAGCACGTCCGCGCTGCCCAGGTCTTCGGCCTCAGCATCGAGAAGCCGTCCGAAAGGCCCGCCGAGGCAGAAGGGTTTCAGAGCGCGTTTGAGTTCTGTCGATTGCAGCAGGACCGAGAGGCCGGTCAGTGTGCGCTCCTCGCGCGGGGCCGAGGCGAGCGAGCTCAAAGCCGACCAGAGATGGTCCCGCGCAGCAGGGTCGGTCGTCGCGCCTTCGCGCCCGAGGATTCCCGCGAGCCAGTCCTGCGCCCAGGCGCGTTCGGACGCGTCGTCGATCCCGGCGAGCGGCTGCAGCTGCACGGCGGGGTCTTCGTCGGCCAGTGCATCTCCGAGGTTTTCCCAATCGCCACCCATGGCGAGCGTGGCGCAGCGGATCGAGCCGCCGAAGTCGAAGGCGAAGACCTGGGCACTGGCATAGCGCCGGAACTGCAGCGCCATGAGGGCCAGCAGGACCGATTTGCCCGCCCCGGTCGGGCCGACGATCAAGGTATGGCCGACATCGCCCACATGTGTGGAGAAGCGGAACGGGGTCGTGCCGTCGGTTTCGGCGTGGAACAGTGGCGGGCCGTCCAGATGGTCGTTCCGGTCCGGCCCCGCCCAGACCGCCGAGATCGGGATCATATGGGCGAGGTTCAGCGTCGAGATGGGTGGCTGACGGACATTGGCGTAGAGATGGCCGGGCAGGGAGCCGAGCCAGGCCTCGAGCGCGTTCAGCGATTCCGGGATGCAGGTAAAATCGCGCCCCTGCACGATCTTCTCGGCGGCCTTGAGCTTGGCCTCGGCGGCTGCTGCGTCTTCGTCCCAGACGGTGATCGTGGCGGTTACGTAAGCCGCGCCCGCCACATCGGCGCCGAGTTCTTGCAGTGCCTCGTCGGCATCCGCCGCCTTGTTGGCCGCGTCGCTGTCGAGCAGGGTCGAGGCTTCGTTGGTCATCACCTCTTTCAGGATCGCGGCCACGGACTTGCGCTTGGCGAACCACTGCCGGCGGATGCGGGTGAACACTCGCGCAGCATCCGTCTTGTCGAGGCAGATCGCCCGCGTGCACCAGCGATACTCGAAACCCTGCGTGTTCAATTCGTCGAGCAGTCCGGGCCAGGTGGCGCTCGGCAGCTCGAAAATGGTCAGCGTCTTGAGATGCGCGGCCCCGAGCCGAGGTGTCAGTCCGCCCACCAACGGATCATCGGCCAGCACCGCGTCCAGATGCATCGGCACCTCCGGCACGCGGACGTGTTGGCGCCGGGTCGAAACGGTTGAATGCAGGTAGGTCAGGGTATCTTCATCGGAGAGCCAGGCGATCTCCGGCATGAACCCGTCCAGCAGATCGGTCAGCCGGTCGGCGCGGCCGACAAAGCTGGAGACAAGATCCTGAGGCTTGGTGCTGCGATCAGGGGCGTTCTCCAGAAACCAGCCTTCGGCGCGGCTCGCGTCGTCAGCGGGCGGCATCCAGACCAGCGTCAGGAAATTCGCGCTCTCGAAATGCGCGCCCGCTTCTTCGAATTGCGCGCACCGTTCGGCATCGACTAGGGCGGAGACAGGATCGGGAAACTCGGAGGTGGGGTAGTCCTGTGCCGGGATCCGCTGCGCCTCGACGAAGACTGCCCATCCAGACCCTAGCCGACGCAGCGCGCTGTTCAGCCGGGCCGATGTGGCGACCAATTCGGCGGGCGTGGCTGAATCCAGATCCGGCCCCCGGAACCGCGCCGTGCGTTGCAGGCTGCCGTCCTTGTTCAGGATGACGCCGGGCGCGATCAGCGCCGCCCAGGGCAGAAAATCGGTTAGTAGGGCGGATTTGGAGCGGTATTCGGCCAGACGCATCATCGGCTCAGACCCCGAACCAGGACGGGTAACGGAGATGCCGCCGCGCCACTTCAGCGATCTGTGCGTCTCGCTTCGCGGCCCAGACAGCGAGGAGGTGGCCGATCAGCCAGAACGCGAGGCCTACGAGCCAGAGCCGCAGGCCCAGCCCAATGGCGGCCGCCAGGGTGCCATTGGCAATGGCGATGGTGCGTGGCGCACCGGCCAGCAGGATCGGATCGATCAGGGCGCGGTGCACCGGCGCGAAATAGCCGGGAATGTCGGTGGGGTTCTCCATCAGATCAGCGCTCCGCCGCCGAAGGAGAAGAAGGACAGAAAGAAGCTCGAGGCCGCGAAGGCGATGGAAAGCCCGAAAACGATCTGCACCAGCCGCCGGAACCCGCCCGAACTGTCGCCAAAGGCCAGCGTCAGCCCTGTGACGATGATGATGATTACAGCGACGATCTTGGCGACCGGGCCTTCGATCGACTCAAGGATGGTTTGCAAGGGGGCTTCCCAAGGCATGCCAGACCCGGCGGCGAGCGCCGGCTCGGGCAGGGCAAAAGCGATCAGGCCGAGTGCGGTTGCGCCAAGGGCTATGCGAAATGATGGCAGAAGAGTCATGGATGGCTTCCTTGTGTTGGTGGGAAAAGGGGGGTGAGAGCGTAATCGCCCGAGGCGGTCAGGCCGGTGACACGCGCCAACTCGGAGAGGCGACGATCGGCCCCCCGTCCGGACAGTACGGCGATCAGGTCGATGGTTTCTGCGATCAGCGCGCGCGGGACGGTGACAACCGCTTCCTGGATCAGCTGTTCGAGCCGCCGCAGCGCGCCGATGGCGGACCCGGCGTGAATCGTGCCGATCCCGCCCGGATGCCCCGTGCCCCAGGCTTTCAGGAGGTCGAGCGCTTCCGGCCCGCGCACCTCGCCGATGGGGATGCGATCAGGCCGCAGCCGAAGCGACGCGCGCACGAGATCGGACAGGGTCGCAACCCCGTCTTTCGTGCGGAGAGCCACGAGGTTGGGGGTCAGGCATTGCAGTTCGCGCGTGTCCTCGATCAGGACAACGCGATCCGAGGTCTTGGCAACTTCCGCCAACAGCGCGTTGGTCAGGGTTGTCTTGCCGGTCGAGGTCCCGCCCGCCACAAGAATATTTGCCCGGCTGGTGACCCCTTCGCGCAACTGCGCAGCCGCATCTGAGGAGAGAATGCCCTTTGCGACATAGTCCTCGAGGGTGAACACCGCGACGGCGGGCTTGCGAATGGCAAAGGTCGGCGCAGAAACCACTGGGGGCAGCAAACCCTCGAAGCGCTCGCCCGTGTCCGGCAATTCAGCCGAAACACGCGGGGCCGCGGGATGGACCTCCGCCCCGACGTGATGCGCGACAAGACGGATGATGCGCTCGCCATCGGCGGGAGACAGCACCGCGCCTGTGTCGCTCAGCCCATCGGCCAGCCGGTCAACCCAGAGCCGACCGTCAGGGTTCAGCATCACCTCGACGACGCCCGCATCCTCGAGCCAGGCGGCGATGCCGGGGCCAAGGGCTGTTCGCAGCATGCGCGCGCCGCGGGAAGACGTCTCGGTTTTGAAAGGGGTAACGGTCATGATTGGCCTCGCGATGGATCACGAGACCGATCAAGAGGACCGCTATTGGCTTACGGGCAACAGCCGTGAAGGCGTAGTAGCGCAATTGCGTACGAAGGCAGGGCGACTGCGACGCGCATCCACCGAGCTGTCATCCGAATCCGGAGTGCTTCGTTCAGTTCTTGCGATTGTTCGTTTGGTTGTGACTGCCTTTTGCTGCATGCAGTCAAACCTCTCCGCCTACGCCCTTGAACTTCTCAACGAACATTGAAATCTTTTCGAAGACGGTTGTCTTCTTCGTCCGAAAATGCGGGTTTAGCGGGCTCATTTTAGGTAGTACGGCATTTAGGTCGGCGCCGGTTTCGCTTGCAAATTCCCGCTTTATGGACACCGAAATATAACGCTTCGCGGCGTCTGAGTTAAGATTCTCTGACTTAATGAGTTCGTCGACCTCCTTGCGTTGCTCAGCCCGGGCAAATTTAAAGAAAGCGTCGATCACGCCAGCCTTGTCATCAATCTTATCAAGATCAGTCTGGTTAATGAAGTCCACAATCAGGCCCTCTTTGGCACGATTTCCAAGGCTACCGCGAATGACGCGGCGAGCATCCTCAATCAGATCCCTCTTGCTCTTCACCTTTTTGTTTTTTTCAAAGATGAGCTCGAGGATGTAGTCGAGGTTAATCTCCTGCGATTTCAGAAGATCTACTTCGAAAACGACATCATCCCACTCGATATCGCTTTGTTCTTGCTCTGCCGAAGACTTTTCCCGGCGTAGCCAATCGCGAATGTCGTTGTATGTTGATCTATAGTCTTGAACTGCTCGGTCTGAAGGCAGATCTATCACATCCATGTCGCGTAGGTCCTCGTCGCTCAAGTAATGCTTTTGCTTGAACTCCTCAACGGCAGCGGGATCTGCTAAATCCAGCCCTTGATAGGCTTTCAATGCAGAAAACTCGTCGTAGTTTCTAAGCACATTCTCAACTCTCAGATACTCACCAAAGAGCTTCGCGAACTCTTTCTTGTCTGCTTCTTTGACAATCTCGTCCGGCTTTGGAAAACGCTCGGTGAGCTCTTTGACAACATCAATGAACCCGCGCCGAGCCGCACCGGTTTCCTGATCAACGAACCCATTCATGTACTCGTCGTAGCTCTTCTCAAGCACGACGTTTTTTGTGTTCTTGTCACCGAACAGCGTGATCGCATCAACGGTCGCTTGCTCAAGGTCCCTGAACGCTACGATATTGCCGAACGTTTTGGTCGCATCGTAGATTCGATTGGTTCTGGAGAACGCTTGCATCAAGCCATGAAAGCGCAGATTTTTATCGACAAACAGGGTGTTCAGCGTTGGCGCGTCAAAGCCTGTAAGGAACATACCGACGACAATAAGCAAGTCGATTTCCTTCGAGCGAACACGGCTAGCAAGGTCACGATAGTAGTTCTGAAAACCACTGCTATCGACACTAAAATTCGTTTTGAAAAAGGAATTGTAGTCTTTGACTGCAGCGCTCAGAAATTCCTTGGCGCTAATATTCATTGCTGACACATCGAAGCTCTCGTCTTGAATGTTACCTATCGCGTCTTGCTGTTCGTTGGCCGCAAACGAGAAGATCGTGGCGATCTTCAGCGGCTTTTCACTGTCCGCCTGCAGGGCGTTCAAGGTTTCATAGTAGAGCTTCGCGGCATCCACACTACTGACAGCGAACATGGCATTAAACCCGCTGCTGCCCGCTTGCATCCGGTGGGTTTTTTGACGGAAGTTATTCAGTACATACTGAGAGACTTCCCGAATACGTTCTGGATGAAGCAGCGCTTGTTGGTTTTCAGCAGCGCTTAGTTTTTTTTCGTCTTGCTCTGTTTCGATGGCTTTGAACCGGGGGCGCACATCGTTGTAGTCGACTTTGAACTTCAGAACCTTTTCGTCGCGAATGGCATCGGTGATCACATAAGAATGCAGCTCGCGCCCAAATACGCCCGCGGTCGTTTCAGCCCCTAGCGCATTCTCAGGAAAGATCGGCGTTCCCGTGAAGCCAAACTGGTAAAATCGTTTGAACTTCTTCTTCAGATTCTTCTGTGCCTCACCGAACTGGCTGCGATGGCATTCATCGAAAATGAAGACCACCTGCTGGTCATATACCGACAGATCACCCTCTGCCTTTATCAGGTTGTTCAGCTTTTGGATTGTCGTGACAATGATCTTGTTATCATCCTTAGCCAAGTTGCGCTTCAACCCGGCCGTGCTGTCGGAACCGTTCACGCTGTCAGGGGAAAACCTCTGGTATTCCTTCATCGTCTGGTAGTCGAGGTCCTTCCGGTCCACTACAAAGAAGACCTTGTCGATGAAATCCAGTTCGGTTGCCAACCGCGCGGCCTTGAAACTCGTCAGCGTTTTACCGGAGCCTGTGGTGTGCCAAATGAAACCACCGCTCTCCGGCTTCCTCCAGTTTTTGGCCTCATATGAGCTTTTGATCTTCCACAGGATACGCTCAGTCGCTGCAATCTGGTAAGGGCGCATGATCAGCAACGTGTCGCTGACATCGAAAACCGAATACTGCAACAGAACGTTCAGCAGCGTACGCTTCTGAAGGAAGGTCGCGGTGAAATCCTTCAGATCTTTGATCAGTTCGTTGTCGGACTTCGCCCAGTTCATGGTGAAGTCGAAGCTGTTCTTATTGCGCTTGGTCGTGTTGGCGAAATACCGGGTGTCGGTGCCATTCGAAATCACGAAGAGCTGCAGGAACTTGAACAGGGAATGCTCGCTGTTGAAGCTTTCTTTGCTGTAGCGGTGAATCTGGTTGAAGGCCTCTCGGATCGCCACGCCGCGCTTTTTCAGCTCGATCTGCACCAATGGCAAACCGTTGATCAGGATCGTCACGTCGTAGCGATTGGCGTGCGTGCCGACTTGCTCGAACTGCTTGATCACCTGCAACTTGTTGCGGGCCATGTTCCTCTTGTCGACGAGGTAGATGTTCTGGATACGCCCGTCATCGAAGACGAAATCATGGATGTAGTCTTCGTGGATCTTGCGGGTTTTTTCGATGATGCTGTCGCTCGGCTTGTCGAGGTAGGTCTCGACAAAACGCTTCCACTCATCATCTGAAAACGTGACGTTGTTCAGCTGTTCCAGCTGCACCCGCACATTGGCAAGCATGGCATCTGGGGTTGTTAGAGCAGGCAGAAATTCATAGCCCTGATTGATCAGATCCTGCACTAACTCGCGCTCCAGAGCATCTTCGCTCTGGTATTGATTGGCGACGTCCCAGGCTTGGGTGTACTTGTCGAGAACGATAAAATTCTTCGATTCCGCGATGGGCTTTATGCGTTCAATCATTCGGCTGTTCTTCCAACGGTCTATACCCGTAATTCTCAGTTACATGGCGAAAAAGAAAGCCCAGTACGCGCTTGTCATCTTCATCGGGTTCCGCCACCTCTTCGCCAGCATGTGCCGAATGGCTAGACAGATTTATGATCCTAGCCATGTATGGGTCGGCGGACCCATCGGTTGTTCTGGGGAGGAGGTCGCCCCAGTTCTTGTACCCAAGAAAAGTAGACGTCTTTTCGAGAATGTTCCGCATGAAATTGAAATGGTATTTCCTGATTTGGCCAGTCCTGATAGCGGTTTGCAACTCGGACATCAGAAATAGGTGGTACGAGAAAGGGCGATCGTTGGGCTGGTCTTCCAAAACAAACGTACCGTCTTCCTTTTTGACCAGGCGGTACTGCTTGCAATCGCGTGGTCGGTAGGTGGAGTTGTTGGTTCTGTATTGAAATTCGTTGTGAAGGACATTGTAGAACAATGGGTTGTGGGTCGTAACGACGAACTTCAGCTCAGGTGGCGCGTTCTTGATCAAGCCGGCCAAGTTTACCGCCAGTTCAATCAAGTGGTTTTCGTCCAGCGAGCTGACGGGGTCGTCTATGAAAACGTACTGAAGCTGGTTGAACTGGTCCGTTTGCCGATCGCCAGGCTCTGCGACGCTGAGGACGGAAACCACTTCTTCTAGCAGCGTGTAGAAGACGCTCCAGATGAAGTTGCTTTCTTCGCCCTTTGAGATCTTGAAGTTCCCCGCTGCATCGTCGCCCCCTGTACCAAGGGAAAAGGTTACCTCACAGAATGCCTGCACCGTCGTGTCGTTGCCGTTGGCGTCTTGGCGTGTGTACTCTTCGTTGAATCTAGGGGTCAGCCTCTCGTTCGTGTAGCGCTGGAAGTTGGTGATGATGTTTCGGTCTTGCCCTTGCTCTTTCAGGATCCAGTCGGTGAAAGAGTTTGGCTGGATCATCAGCTTCGGTTCACCATCGTTCAGGATGTCATTGTCCCAATAAAACAGATCTTCGGTGAAGGCGTTGTAATACAGGATTTTCTGGCGTGAAGGTTCGCCTTCGTCGCCGTTCTCGGGCTTGGGGGCGACCAGGTTCTTCAAGGCCCGGGAAAGTCGGGTCTTCCCAGTGCCGTTGAACGCATAGATCAGCTGAACTTTCTTGTCGGCGGCGTGCAGCTGCTCTGCAATCTCTTCGAGGGTTTGGCTCATTTACGCCGCCTCCTCGGGCTTGGGGAAGCTCAGGAGAAGGTCGCGGTAATACTCATACTGCTGTTGCCGCAGTTTGATCTCACGCGGCAGGCCTTCGCTCAGAGAGTTCGTCAGCGTGTTGAACTTGTCGAGGATGGCGACGATGCGTGCCTGCTCTTCAAGAGATTTCTCGGGGTCATTTGGGTAGGGCACCGGCAGCGTGACCTTCTTGATGCCATCAATCAGGAGCCTTTTGATCTTGCCGCTGGAAACGTGTTTCGCCTTCTGATCATGGAAGGCGTCGGTTTGCATCGCATACGCGATGAACTTGGGGTTCATCTTGTGGCGAAAGGCGTAGCTGTCGTCATGAATGGCAACTTTTTCCTCTCCAAGCCAAGCCACGGCTTTCCCGACGTCCTCGATGGTCTCGCTGACACCTGCGATGACGACGTCGTTCGGTTCGGCGTATCGTAAGGAGTCGGCCATATCGCTTCTGACTTTGGACAGCGTTTCATGGGCATAGACACCGTAATGCGTGTAGATCTCACCGTAGTGGATGGCGGCAATGCCTTCATCGACATAGTCTGCCTTTGTGAAGCGCCTCCCTCGGATGAACTCGCCGATCTCGTCCAAGGTCCTCCACTCGACGTCGATACCTTCGAAACCTAGTAGTCGATCACGGTAGTATTTGTATTGCTTTCTGCGAGCGGTAAGCTCGGCGGTAAGCTCGGCGGTAAGCTCGGTGAAAAGGTCCAAAATTCGTACGATTTCAGTCTGAATTTCTAAGGATCGTTCTACATCGTTTGGGCATGGGATTGGTATTTGAAACCTGCGGAATCCATCCATGTCGACAGAAGCAAAACTCGACTTTGTCGTATTCCTTTGGCACCAGGTGGCAAGTCTAAATCCATAGTAGAAAAGGAACTTATCGATGAACCTATGGGCAAAATCGTCCTTCAAGGTAAGATTCGTAAACCTCTGATTGGCGAGATAGGGCACCCCAATTAGAGCATGCTCGCCAATCGTAGCCGAAGTTGCAATTATCATGGAGTTCGCCGGAAAAAGCTTTCCGCCTTTTACTGCACTCTCTGAAACCTGAAGCAATGAATGGTACAGAACCTGACCGTTGGCGCGTATGTCGTCCATTCTAAACCAAGGAACGCTACCGTTTTCCCAATACTCCTTTTTTGATCGACTCGGAGTATAGCCGTTTTTTATATGGAAAATGTCGGCAAGTGCATGCCATTCAACATCTGTTCCAGCCAAGAGCTTATCAAGAAACCCTGGACCCTTCACGCCTCGATCTCCGCAACGATGGCATCGATTTCGGCGCGTAGCTGGTTAATCTTGCCAACAGTCGTCTCAAGCTCGTCGTTTAGGCGAGCGATGCTGACCTTCTCCCGGGTGTCCTTAGGCTCGACGTAGGCGCTGACCGACAGGTTGTAATCATTCTCTGCGATCCTCTCGAAGGCCACGCTTTCTGCGACATGGGGCACATTTTCTTTTCTGTCGAAGATCTCCATGATCTTGGCGATGTGCCGGTCCTGCATAACGTTAATGTTAACGTCTTTGCGGAAGAACTCTGAGCCAGTGGCGTCGATGAACTGTACCTTTGTGTCGGTCTTGTTTTTGGCCAGCACGAGAATGTTCACCGCGATGGTGGTGCCGAAAAACAGGTTCGGCGCAAGTGCGATCACGGTTTCAACGAAGTTGTTGTCGACCAGATACTTACGGATTTTCTGCTCTGCCCCGCCGCGGTAGAAAATGCCGGGGAAACACACGATCGCGGCGCGGCCCTTGGCCGACAGATAGTGCAGCGCGTGAAGGACAAAGGCGAAGTCGGCCTTGGACTTCGGGGCTAGCACGCCTGCGGGCGCAAAGCGGTCATCATTGATCAGCGTCGGGTCATCGGAGCCCTTCCACCGAACGGAGTAGGGTGGGTTCGATACGATGGCATCGAAGGGCTTCTCATCGGCGAAGTGGGGGTCCTCGAGCGTGTTGCCGTACTGGATGTTGAACTTGTCGTAATTGATGTTGTGCAGGAACATGTTCATGCGGGCGAGGTTGTAGGTGGTGTAGTTAATCTCCTGCCCGAAGAAGCCGTCTTCAATTATGTGATCGTCGAAGTGCTTCTTGGCTTGCAGAAGCAGCGATCCGGACCCAGCCGCCGGGTCATAGATCTTGTTGACGCTGGTCTGCTTGTGCATCGCCAGCTGAGCAATCAGCTTGGACACATGCTGCGGCGTGAAGAATTCGCCACCCGACTTGCCCGCATTGGCCGCGTAGTTCGAAATCAGGAACTCGTAGGCGTCGCCGAACAGGTCTCCTTCGTTATCATCGAATTTCAGAGGGAGGCCCGCAACACCCTTGAGCACTTTGGCCAGGCGTTCGTTCTTGTGCTTGACCGTGTTGCCAAGGCGATTGCTGGTGGTGTCGAAATCGGCGAACAGGCCCCTGATGTCCTCTTCGGAAGGATACCCACTTGCAGACGCTTCGATCGCTGCAAAGACCTCCGCCAGATCCGTATTCAGGCTTTCGTTGGAACTTGCTGATTTGACCACGTTTGCGAACAGCTGTCTGGGGTAGATGAAATACCCCTTGGTCTTGATGGCATCAACTTTCACTTCATCGGGTATGTCGGCGTCCGACATGCCCGCATAGTCGATGCTCTCGTCGCCGGCCTCGATGTAGCTGGTGAAGTTCTCGCTGATGAAGCGGTAGAAGAGCGCGCCAAGCACGAACTGCTTGAAGTCCCAGCCATCAACGGCCCCTCGTACCTCATTCGCGATGCTCCAGATTTGGCGGTGCAGTTCGTCCCGTTGCTGCTGGCCTGTCATTCTTGACCCCCTTCTTGTTTTTGTTCCTGCTCGGAAATCCAGCGCTCAATCTCGCTTTTACGAAAGCGCCACGCGCTGCCCACCTTAAAGCCAGGGACCTTTCCATCCGATGCGAAGCGATACGCCGTTTTCTCCGCGATCTTGAGATACTCGGCGAGCTCTCTCACGGTCAGAATGTCATCGTTGGCCATTCCAAGGTGTCCTCTGCGAGGGATGTGAGTTGAAGCTAGTTGAAACAGGGGGAGTGGGCAAACACCGTTTTCGTTCAGCGGTCCAAGGTGTGGCTCCGGGTGCAGGTTGACGGAAGTGGGCTAGACAGACTGCGTGCCAAAACGTTCTCATTGTTCAGTCGGCGTGCGCGCGGGGGCGTCCAACGGCGGATGGCACTTCTCTGTTCTAGGCTAGGCCTGCAGTGAACATGCTTAGCTAGAGCGGTCGTGAGACAGCTCTTTTGTGAGAGTTGATCCCTTCGCCAACCGACGTGAGAGCGTCTGAACGAAGCCGCTATATCGCTCTTTGCCCTTCGCCTTGGCCGCCGCGTAGGTGTCATCGGGCAGGGGGGGCGTCGTCGTCAGCCAGAAGCGGACGAACAGCGCGAGCGCTTCGGTTGTGATCTCTTGGTCTCGTTCCAGCCGTTCAAGCGACCGCGTCAGGCGGTCCAGCCTGCGGACGATCGCGGCCTCGCTCTGTTCGGCGCTGTCGGGTGAGAGGAACGACGCCAAGGCCGCCTCGATGATCTGGGTTTTGGGAACGCGCCGCCGCGCCGCCAGTGCGTCGATTTCGTCGAAGAGGGCTGCGTCGACATAAGCGGTGATCTTGGCTTTCTTCATGTCGTCACCTCACAGTTCAATGCCGTCGTCTGGATCGAGGGCCGCTTGACGCGCGACGGCGCGGAAGCGGGTCTGCATGGCGCGGGCGCGTTGGGCCTCGTCATCGGGTTCGCCTTCGAGAGCGGCGAATTCCTCGCGCGGGAACGGCAACTCAGCCGCCACATCCTCATGTTCTGGGATTTCAGGCTCTCGTCGGATGCCACCATCCCCGTCGTCAGCGGGCTTTTTCGTGGCAGCTTCTTGGGGCGGTGCGACTGGCTGAAGACTGCTCCAATCGTCTGATCCCGCAGAGCTGACGGGTGCAGATCCTCCGACGATAGGCGGCTTTTGGATTCTCGCCGTCAGTTGCGCATCGCGGAAGTACCGCACTTTTTGTGCCCGGATCGGGGCTGCGCCGGACACGAGGATGATTTCGTCATCGGGCGGCAGCTGCATGATCTCGCCGGGGGTCAGCAAGGCGCGGGCGGTTTCCTGGCGCGAGACCATCAGATGTCCGAGCCACGGCGACAGGCGGTGCCCGGCATAGTTCTTCATCGCGCGCAGTTCGGTCGTGGTGCCGAGCGCGTCGGACAGGCGCTTCGCCGTGCGCTCGTCATTGGTCGCGAAGGCGACGCGGACATGGCAGTTGTCCAGAATGGCGTTGTTCTGGCCATAGGCCTTTTCGATCTGGTTCAGCGACTGGGCGATCAGGACGGCCTTGAGACCGTATCCCGCCATGAAGGCCAGCTGACTTTCAAAGAAGTCGAGACGGCCGAGGGAGGGGAATTCGTCGAGCATGAATAGAAGGCGGTGCTTGCGGTTGGTGTTGTGCAGTTCTTCCGTCAGGCGGCGGCCGATCTGGTTCAGGATTAGCCGGACCAGCGGTTTCGTGCGGGAAATGTCCGACGGGGGTACTACGAGGTAGAGGGTGAGCGGCCGCGCATCCGAGACCAGATCATCGATCCGCCAGTCGCAGCGCCGGGTCACGGCGGCGATCACGGGGTCGCGGTAGAGGCTGAGGAAGGACATGGCCGTGGACAGGACGCCGGAGCGTTCGTTCTCGGATTTGTTCAGCAGCTCGCGGGCGGCCTGAGCGACAACAGTATGCGGGCGATCTCCGAGATGGGCCGTCCGCATCATTGCCGTCAGTGTGGCAGCGATGGGACGCCGCGGATCGGACAGAAAGGCGGCGACGCCTGCCAATGTCTTGTCCTTCTCAGCATAGAGGACATGCAGGATCGCGCCCACCAGAAGGGAATGGCTCGTCTTCTCCCAATGGTTCCGTCGCTCGAGCTGGCCTTCGGGATCGACGAGGATGTCGGCAATGTTTTGGACGTCGCGCACTTCGCGCTCGCCGCGACGGACCTCGAGGAGCGGATTGTAGGCGGCGCTGGCCGCGTTGGTCGGATCGAAGAGCAGGACACGCCCGAACCGTGCCCGCCATCCGGACGTCAGCTGCCAGTTCTCGCCCTTGATGTCGTGGACAATCGCGGAGCCCGGCCAGGTCAGCAGGCTTGGGATCACCAGGCCGACGCCTTTGCCGGAACGGGTGGGCGCGAAGCACAGCACATGTTCTGGTCCGTCATGCCGGAGGTAGCGCTTTTCGAGACGGCCCAGCACGACCCCGTCGTCTGCGAACAGCTCGGCGGCGGTGATATCCTTGGGGCTTGCCCATCTGGCCGAGCCATAGGTTGTCACGTCGCTCGCCTCGCGCGCCCGCAGGACCGACAGCAAGATCGCGACGGCAATGGCGCCGATCCCGCCTGCGCCGGCGATCGCGGCCCCTTCCATGAAGACGCGCGGCGCGTAGGCGTCGTACCAGTACCACCAGGTGAAGACCTGCCACGGGCGGTAGATTGGCAGGCCAAACAGGGTGGTCAGAGGCGCGCCAAGCTGGGGTTGGAACCCGAGACGAAACGCGACCCATTGCGTCGCTGCCCAGACGAAGAGCAGCGCCACGATGCTGACGATAAGGACCTGGCCCCAGAGGATCTTGGTGGCCGATGACGTGTCCTGACGGCTCATGGTGATGTCCTTTCTGCTCAGAGGCTCAGCCCGCGCTTGCGTCCGAGGCTCCAATCGATCCCGCCGCCGGGCGTCATCGTGCCCGTGACGGTCTGGCCGAGATGGCGTTCGAGTTGCGGGGTCCAGGGCACGAGCGAGAAGCCGAGGCCATCGTCGATCATGGCGAAGCGGCCCGAGGCGAGATCGAGGCGTTGGCGAAACGTGCCCACGACATGCTCGCCCTCGTTTGGCTTGTGATGGGGAAGTCCGGTTTGGGCGCTGAGGTTCTGGGCGATGGCGTCCAGTTCGCGGTTGCGCAGGGTGGCCAGCAGATCGCGGGCAAAGGTCACGCGCTGGCCTTGCCGTCGGGCGAGACCTTCGGCGACAAGGTGATCCGAGCGGCGCACCAGCGCCTGGCGAACCTCCGCGCCAAATCCGGCACCACTCAGCGGTGCGCGGTCCCGGGCCAGATGCAGGCGGTCGAGCCAGGTCGCGCCATCGGCGTCGATCTGTGCGGCAAGCGGCAGATCGGAACGACCGAGAAGAGACAGTTGCGCTGTCCCGTCCGTCGTCCCTGTCCAGAGCCGGGTTTCGACGATACCACCTTGTGGCGTGTCGCCGGTCGCATCGAGATCCCGGAAGCGCAGGTGATGAACGCGACCATCAACACCGTCGATGATCGCGTAGCCGGTCCCGGCGTGGTCGTCATGAAAGCCGCGTTCCATGAGCCGCCCGAGGATCGGGGCCGTGGGCGTGCCTTCGATGGCGAAATCACCCGCTGCGCGGTGGCGGTCGGCGCCCATGGCCCGGTGCATTCTCTTGATGATGTCGCCGCGCATCCCAAGTTCGCGCAGAGTGTCTTCGGCACTCGGTTTCAGCTCCCAGGCGGCAGGGGCGATCTGTTCGGCCAGCCCGAGCCTCTCCAGTGTCTGGGCGCGCCCGATCATCAAGCGGCGCAGTTCCGGATCGCGGGGCTCCGGTGTGCCGCGGCGCAGGTCGGCGATGCCGACATGATCGTCCGCCAGCGATTGCAGGCCGCGGTCGAGATCGGTCCAGCGCTCCGCCGTGACCTGCGTTTCCAGGGCTTGGGAAATCTCGCGCGCGCTGCGGGGGCCCAGCTCCAGTTGTACGAGGTCTTCTGCGCGCGCTCGAAACCCCCGGCCGATGTAATCGCGCGAGATGACGAGATCGCGCCCATCGTCGGCTTTGCCGCGCAACAGGATGTGCACATGCGGGTTGTCGGTGTTCCAGTGATCAACCCCGACCCAGTCCAATCGGGTGCCGAGATCCCGTTCGGCACGGGCCATCAGATCCCGGGTGAAGGCGCGAAGGTCCTCGAGGTCGCCCGCGTTTTCCGGCGAGACGATGAACCGGAAATGATGCCGGTCCTCTTCGCAGCGCGCCGCAAAGCCATCCCGGTCGAGATCACCACTTTCAGCCTCGAACAGATCGGCATCACGCCCGTCTTGGCCGACACCGTCGCGCTGCAGGTAGCCGAGATGCTTGGCCATGGGCGCGGAGCGAAAGCGCTTGCCCTGGTTGCGCACGACGCGGGCCTTCACGACGACGCGCCGGGAGGTGCGAGTCAGGCCTTTGGCCGTTCGGGCAAACCGTCCGCGCCCGAAAGAGGTGTTGCCGGAACGCGTGCTGCCCGCGCCGATGCGATAGCCGGTATGTCCGGATTTCCGCGCAGCGCGCATCACCTCGTTGACGAAGCGTGTCGATTGCTTAGAGGTCCTGCCGCCGTCGCGGATGCGTCCGGGGCGGATGCGCAGGTCATTGTCGCGCCGGGTCATGGCGACACTCGCTTGCAGGGCCAGCTGCCGCTTGAAAAACCCCCATAAATCAGCTTTCTAGGTGAAGTCCTGCGGCATGCGGCTTGGATGTGCCGCGCAAATCCTCGCAGAGAAACAACAGCTTGAGGTCCGCTTGCGGCACCTCTTTTATCTCGCGCTCTTTCTGTTGAGACCGTGCGCGTCGATCCTCTCCGGCACATTCCTCCGACCGGGCTTTCCAGACCTCGCCATGGTGCGATTTCGCGGATCATGGTGTTCGCCTCTGGCTGAGAGGCACGAAAATCCCGTTCTGAGACGCGTCAGACGCAATCCGTTGAGTGTCATCACCCGGTGTTTGACCCTCCTCAGCCGTTGCCACGAACAGCGGGGCGTCGCGCCAGTCCTGTGTCCTGCGCGGGCGGCTGACTGCCTGCGCAACGTTGGTCCCGTCGCCGATGAGTGGCGCGAGGATGGCAAGGTAATTGCGGGTTTCACGCGGCAAGTCGCGACCGGTATCAAGGTGCTCTTGGTAGCGCGCAGGCCCGGCATTGTAGGCCGCGAGAAAGCCGGGCGATTCGAACCGATCATACATCTGCCGCAGATAGGCGGTACCGGCGAGGATGTTGTCGCGTGGATCGAAGGGATTATCGCCAAACCCATAAGCTGCGCGCAACTCGGCCCAGGTGCCGGGCATGATCTGCATGAGCCCCATGGCGCCTGCGTGGCTGACCGCACGTGGATTGCCCGCACTCTCGACCTCCATGACGGCACGGAGCCAGTGCTGCGGGATGCCGAACCTGCGCGAGGCTTCTGCGATATAGTTGTCGATCGCTTGCTGTTCAGATGCAGGAGCAGTGCGGTCCTGAGCGATCACGGCGGACGGTGCCACGGTCATCGGCATGCAGAGGATCAGTACAAGCGCGGTCGTGACGCCCGCGTGCCGACGGCTGTGACCGCGTTCAAGACTACGCATCTTCCGCCCCTCCAAATGTCCAAAGAGGGATGGCGCGTCCGAGGATCGTGTCCCCTGACAACGGGCCGAAATACCGTCCATCGAGGCTGTCCGCGACACCTGCGACGAGCAAGAAAACCTCGTCCGAGCCGATGGTGACACATCCCGTCCATCTGGGAAGCGGGCGACCCTGCCGGTCATTCGATGCTGCTTGGGCAACAACGGTGCCGTCGATGGTGATATCGAGATCGTGGCGACAGGCGGTCATGCCCGAGACGGCTGTGACGCGTTTCAACAGCAAGGTATCCGCACCGACATAGCCGCGCTCAACCACCCAGGATGACAGGTCTTCCGGCAGGCGCACGGCAACGAGATCGCCCAGCGATGGCCCGTGTGACGCTCGAGCGACGTAGAGGCCGATCGGCACGCTTGCTGTGGCATTCCAGATCAGGCGCGGTGCGCGATCGATCTGTGCAGCTGCGAGAAGACTAAGGGACAAACCGGCCGCGAGGAGGGGAGAGACCGCCGCGCTCATGTCGTTACCATGCGACGCTTGAGCCAGGCCGCATGCCGGGCAGGGGTGTAAGGCCGGGGCTCCAATGCCGCGGTCAGGCGGTTGTGGACGTGCCGCCAATGATCGGGACAGACATCTTCCGGTGCGATGCCATAGCTTTCCACGATGTCGACGGACCGCAGCGCCGCCTCGACCTTGGGCCAGCCGGAGAGGCGCAGCAAAAGCTCTCCGCCTGGCGTGACACAGGGCACCGTGGAGCAGGGCTCGCCAGCGCCGACGGCGCGCAGAATGTCGATCCGGCTTTCAACGGTGCCGTGGTCGTTCGACGACCAGCGGACGAGCGCGAAGATCGCGCCGGGAGCGAAGGCCACGCGCTTTTCCGTGCGCGTCAGGATGGTTTCCCCGGCCATCTGACCGAAACGGATCCAGCGCTCGATACGCCCTTCGATCCAGGTGAGGTGGACAAGTGTCTGCATCGGCTCAGCGCCCCCGCCGCAGATAGGCCGGCGAAACGGCGGCATGGCGTTTGGCGGGCAGAACGCTGTCTTCGGTCTCGTCTGAGGTCGAGGTCTTCTCGCCCCTGGTGACCCAGGCCTGCAGATCGTCGACCGCATAGACGACACGCCCGCCGATTTTCGAGTACCGCGGGCCGGTCCCGTAGGTCCTGTGTTTTTCCAGAGTGCGTCCGGAGAGGCCGAGAAAGCGAGCGGCTTCCGGGGTTCTGAGGTAGCGGGGCGGGAGTCCTTCATTTGGGTCGGGCATTTTAGCATCTCCGGTGGCTAGGCCGCGCGACGGCGCGTCGCGGGCTGTCGGAGGTCATGAAAACGGAAGAGCGCCGTGAGGAGGGATGACGAAGATCGCGCCGTGAAAACGTCACCCCCAAAGGCCAACAGGATCAGGGATTGATGGGAGT
Source organism: uncultured Tateyamaria sp. (assembly GCF_947496075.1). Taxonomy (GTDB): domain Bacteria; phylum Pseudomonadota; class Alphaproteobacteria; order Rhodobacterales; family Rhodobacteraceae; genus Tateyamaria. Next base: position 474,920 of record NZ_CANMBJ010000001.1, on the reverse strand, counting down.
TCGATTTTCGGAGATCGCACGGTGATCACTTGCGCGGCTTGGAGCGCCCCGTGGGTCCTTTGCCGAGAAGGAGATAGCGATAGCCTTTGGTGGTGAGATGCGTACCATGGGCTGACAGTCGGGTGATCTGGGCCTTGAGGGAGCTGGTCTTCCAATGCTCGCGCGACACAGCCTCGGCGCCGTACAAGTGCCGCGCGATCGTCTGGTAGCTGGCATCGTCCCGGCGCGCGTCGAGCGTGCGCAGTGCCAGCTGGATGCGCCGTCGCTGCTGCGACGTCAGGGGCGGAGGGGATCGTTTGCGGTACAACAGCTGCGCGCGAAGCGCCTTGAGTATGTCCACTCGTGCCGCCCAATGTTCGTCCAACGGCAGCAGAATCCCAATCGGGCGTTGGAGGTTTTTGGCATCCAGCACAAGCAATGCGCCTGTTGCGAGGCGCACATACATCAAACCGCCCTGCGTTCCGATGACGGTCAGATCATCTGCATCAATGTGCGGCGCGGTGGTGTCGCCGCCGGGGACCGGTACAGCATACCCGACCGCCGCCGGGGCGGTTGATGGCTTCCAGAATACGGGTGCATCGGGTGCGTCGATGTCCGGGTCAACCGGGAAATCGCAACCCCCATGCGGCCGGTGATTTCAATCCATCCCGCATTTGCGGGTAATTGGCGCGATAGTCGGAATTACGGCGTAAGCACTCCCAGGCCAGCCCGGACAGGTCGAGACTGTCGAAATGCTTGTACGCCGTTTCGTCTTGCCAATCCTTGGTCATGGCGAAGCTCCGCGTCAGCTGTTTCGATGAACAATGAGTATAGCTTGGTGATGCGTCAAAACGACGGCAGGAACGGTTGCTTTGCGCAACCTGCGCGGGTGTTCGCCGATCTCAGATGGATCGGGCAAAGTTCAGCCAGTCCGGCCTTCAAGCAGCTTGCGATAGCCTTGCTCCGTCATCCAGCGGGCGCGGGCGAGGTGGCTGTCGTACATCTTTTTGGCACGCTCTGGTTCTTCGGCGGCATCTATACCGAATAGAATCTCACTAACTTCCTGCAGGCTGGCTCCGCTTTCAGCGGCATCAAACAGGCGCAAGTACAGCGTCATGTGCGCGTGGTCGTAATCGGTCAGCTCATCGCTTTGTGGTGCGAGATCAGCGATCGGCGTGGTGCCGGTGGCAGACATGATTCCCCCTCGCCGTTGGGCGTTAAGGCTCATAACAGCACATCAGATTGCATGTGCAAGGTCGGATTGCGGTCAGTCAAACTGCAGATGAGCATAATAATACGTCGCACCAAAATACGCGATAGGTTCTTTACTCGCGGATGGACATCCGCGTTGTTTTTGCAAGGAATCTCAAGCACTACCGCCAATTGCGCGGGCTGACACAGGCCGCGTTGGCGGCGGCGATGGATGTCGACCGCGCGCATGTCAGCGCGATGGAGCGCGGTCAGCAGAATGTCACCTTGCAGACCCTGCAGCGGGTCGCAGCGCATCTGGATGTGGCCCCAGCGAAGCTGATCGAAGAACACTCGGAATCCGAATAGATTTCCAGGATCACCAAGTCCCTATCTGATTTGGGCGGCTGGATTGGACGACGGCGCTCGGCTGCTTGGTGGCACTGGTTTCGTTGGCTGCCCGAGGTGTGCACTTTCGCCCGCGTGCTTTTCTGCGCCTTATCCAGTCGGCCCCGGCATAGGTCACGGCGTGGATATACACCTCGCGTGCATCATCGTCGATAGTGAAGGCGATCACGGCCTTGCGGCCTGCAGGAATGCCGCGCAGCCCGGGCGCAATCCCATCCCGACGGCTGCCCTCTTGGGGCAGTTCGGTAAGGCTAGCGATAGCTGCTTCGATCTCGTCCAACCTGCGCGCTGCCTATTGAGGGCCGGCATAATCGTTCAGCCAGCGAATAATCGCGTCTAGATCCTCCGCAACCGCCGGATGGAACCGGATGCGATGGCTCACGCCTCGCGCGCGGTCTGAAGGCGGGCCCGGGCGTCGGCAAAGGCTTTCTCCGCCGAGACATAGTCGGTTTGCGGCATGTCGAGCCGCGCCCGAATTTCTTCGGCCATCGCGCCGAGGGCCAGCTCGCGTTTCTCTTCATCGCGCATCATCTGCTCCAGAGCCGCTGCCACAGCCGCGCTTTGCGACGCGAAGACGCCTTGGCCCACCTTGTCGGTCAGGAACCGATGGTGGCGGTCGGTGAAGCTGATGGTTGTCTTGACGGTCATGCTGGGCTCTGGGGTATGGCTTAGTCATATAGGCGAAGGCTTGAAGACCAACAAACTCTTCGAGGAGGGCGGGAAGCGGTCGTTCGCTGCGGATGGAACGTTTCAATCACAGCCTCCGCCAAGCAGACATTGGATACCATTCTGATTGCTACACCCAAGCGTTGACTTGGCAGCCTCCCAAAGACTAACGTCATAGTTGAGCAGCGTATTTTTTTCAGGTTTTTCATGCGTCGAGACTTTCGACTTTACGAACTTAGTGACGATGATTTCGAAGACCTTTGTGTCAAGATATCGGTTGATTGGTTGGGAAAGGCAGTTACGCCTTTCGCGCCAGGTCCTGACGGTGGTAGGGATGGCAAATTCACGGGTACAGCCAACTGCTTCCCAAGCTCAGCCGAACCGCTGAAAGGTAAGGTCGTTTTGCAGGCGAAGCATGCAGCGTCTCCGATCGCATCCTATTCGGATCGTCCGTTCCAAAGGAAGCTGAAGAATGAGGAATACCCTCGTATCAAGAAGCTGATCAAAGATGAGATGTGTGAGCACTACATACTATTTGCCAATCGGAACCTGACAGGCGGTGCTGAAAAGAAGCTTCACAAGGAGCTTATGAATCTTGGGCTTCAGTCGGCCCACATTATTGGTACCGGCCGACTGGATGTCGAACTTGAAGGAAATCCGAGCCTCGCACAGTCCCTGCCAAACGCCAGGGACGCTCAGCCGTTCACGTTTCAACCAGACGACATAGTTGAGGTGATCACCGCTTTGCACGCCTATTCGGACGGGCACATTGACGAGGCCTTCGACAGCGCCCAATCATTCGATACAATATCGATCAAGGCGAAAAAGAACCCAATCAATGGATTGTCCAAAGAGTTCTATGAGCAAGTAATCGAAGCGGAGTCGATGCTTCATTTCGGTAGGATTGAACGCTTCCTCAAGAACCCACGAAACGACGAGTTCCGAGAACTGTACCACGACGCCGCCGACGAACTTAAGCAAAAGCTCATCGTGGAGCGCGATCAGTTTCCAGACTTTGACCGAGTATTTACCTTCTTGTATGATAAAGTTCAGAGCCAGCGGGACGCACTGAAAGGGAAGCGACGTCTTGTGAGCATCCTCTTGCATTACATGTACTGTAACTGCGATATCGGCGTGAAGAGCGAAGATGAGCTGGCGGCCTGATCATGTTAACTGCAGAAAAGCATCTTGATCTCGATACTTCACTAGTTCGTATCGCCGCTGTGATCTTGAAGGAACTAAAGCGCAAGGGAGCTGTCGCATTTGAAGCGCTCCGAAAGCTGATTATTCGACGCGTTGGTGAAGACGGAGAACTGATGTTTCTTCCCGCTTTGCGGTTTCTTTTCCTACTAGGTCGTGTCGAGTATCACGCAAAAAACGACGTCATTGAGCTTGTCGGTGTGAACAATGCAGATTAGCCGCCTGTACAGCAACCATGACGAAACCTTCACACCCGTGGATTTCAATTTTGGGGATGAGGCCACAAGATTGAACGTAGTCCTGGGCGAAATCCGTCATCCGTCAGATCTAGCGAGGGACTCGCACAATCTTGGTAAGACCACACTCCTGCATCTGATAGACTTTTCCCTACTGAAGGGCATGTGGCCAGGACACTTTCTGGTCAAAAACAAGGCTCTGTTCGAAGGATATCAGTTCTTTGTCGAAATTGCGTTGAACTCAGGTGGATTTGCGACCGTAAGGCGAGGCGTGAATGATCCCAATTTGATCTCGCTCGCGAGACACGAAAGCCAAGAACTTAGGTTTGTCGATGCACCGGAAGAACGGTGGGATCACTTTGAGTTGAGTAGAAGCGACGCCGAAGTCATTTTGGATAGTTGGCTTGATTTGCGCGTCTTGAAGCCGTTCAGCTTCAGAAAGGCGATTACCTACTTTCTGCGTGCGCAAAGTGATTGGGATGATGAGCTAAAGCTTCAGAAATTTGCCTCATCTAAGGATCAGTATTGGAAGCCATTCATCGCGAGGCTGTTTGCGTTCGACGATGGTTTGGTACAGCAAAAGTATAGTCTGGACGAAGAGCATGCCGAGAAGAAAGCAAGGCTAGATCATCTTCAAAGTGAAGTGCAGTTTTCCGAAGACGAGTTACCACAGCTAAGCGCGCAGATATCGTCACTAGCGCAAGACATCCAGTCAAGTGAGACCGCTTTGGATGGGTTCAGTTTTGACGAAGAAGAGCGGAAACTTGTGCGTGATCTCGTGAACGAGATTGAGGCTGAGATATCAGACATTTCGGCGACTCTGTATAATTTGCGTTTTGATATCAGGCAGATAGATGAAGCTCTCGCCCACAAGGACAAGTTCGATCTGAAAGATGTCAAGTCCATCTTTGACGAAGTAGAGCTTCATTTCCCAAAGCAACTCGCCAATGACTATGAACAGCTCGTGGCTTTCAATCGAAAAATAACAAAAGAGAGAAATGCCGCGCTGCGCAAGCAACGCAAGTCACTTGAAGAAAGGCGAGTGGAGCTTGCTGAGCGGAAACGCGTTTTGGATGCTCAGCGATCGCAACGACTGCATTTCATGAAGGCGACCGACACCTTTGAAAAATTCAAGGAACTTCAAAAAGGCTTGGCCGATCACAAAGCTCGTCTCGTTTACTTGGAGGAACAAAAGAAAAAGCTTGAACTCGTCGCTGCCGCCGCTCGCGATCTGCGCGAAGTTGAGCGAAATCGGGGGCGGGTTACCGATGAGTTGAAGGCTATGGTTGAAAGGCCCAATCAACTCTTTGACCGCTTCAGAAACACCTTTAACGCGTATTGTAAGCGGGTATTGAACCACGATGGAATAGTTTACTTTCGAGTGAACCAACAAAACAATTTTGACTATGAGATTGGCTTGTCGCTCCCTGGAAGCTCGACAACAACATCAAATTTGTCCGATGGGACTAGTTATCAAAAACTCATCTGCGTTCTCTTTGATTTGGCACTTTTGAGCGTATACGAAGATGCTCCCTTCTTCCGTTTCGTTTACCATGACGGCGTTTTCGAAGGTTTAGACAACCGAAAAAAGAATAACTTACTCGACGTGATCAATGAGCAGACCGGCGCTGGAAAGCTACAGTACATTTTTACCTTGATCGACACTGACCTGCCTCGCGATTTGGAAGATCAGCCTGTTCGGTTTTCTGATGAAGAGGTGGTGCTCAGGCTACACGACGATGGGAGGGATGGGCGCTTGTTCAAGATAGCTGAGTTCTAGACGGATAGGGCACCGCTAGTTGCCGATTGCTTACCGATTTGGCACAGGGCGCCCAGTCAAGGCGCCTTGGCGTCCGCGTACTTCGCGAAAAGGCGATAGAGCTGTCGTCGAACGCCAATATCCGCAATGCTCGCTGCGGCTGCAGCATCGTGGAAAGCTGTTGGATGTCCGCTCTGGGCCTTCCCTGATGACCGATACTTCGGGGCTGATCCGGACACTACGAGGTGAACAAATGCCTGCTGCTACGATTCGTGTTGAGCACTCCGCATAAGAGAGGCAATCAGAGTACCCAGCTGAACCCCGTCGCCTCTTCCGACACTTCCCACAGCTTTTCCATGACCGCCTTGTCATAGGCATGAGGATTGAGCGTGCCCTTTCCGACCGGGCCGCCTGTTTGCATCAACCCGGTGGGGCCATAAAGCGCGCGCTGCTCTAGCCCGTCCTCGGTCGCGCACATGATCTCGGGGTAAGCCCCTTTTTCGGCGGTTTGAACCATTGGCGTCTTGCTCATCAGCCACCACGTCAGCCGCGTCAGGAAACCGCCACTCGTGCTTATCAATGATGTCGCGGATGCACCGGGGTGGCAGACGTAGACCTGAACGTTCGAGCCTGTTCCCTTCAGGCGATCCTGCAACTCATAGGCAAACATCATCTGGGCCAGCTTGCTCTGGCTATAGACAGGGTTCGCGCTGTAGTTTTTGTCCCAATTCATGTCATCGAACTGGATGGTCTTGATCCCCAGGTTGTAGCCAAGGCTGGCGACAACGACGATGCGGCCTTTGCTGGCTTCGATCCGGTCAAACAACATTCCGCACAGCACGAAATGCCCGTAGTGATTTGTGCCAAGCTGGCTTTCGAACCCATGAACGGTCAGTTTCTGCGTCGGCACTTGTGCTATAGCCGCGTTGCAGATTAGCGCGTCGATTTGGGGAACAGTTCTCATCACTTCTTTTGCGGCCGCCCGCACGCTTGCAAGATCGGACAGGTCCATACGTACAAAGCTTACATCGGCCTCAGCGCCGAACTCTGTTTTCAGTTCTTGGACAGCGGCGGTTGATTTGTCCGCGCTGCGGTTCAGCATCACCACCTTTGCGCCCTTGGATAGAAAGGTGCGTGCGGCCTGGAAACCAGCACCTGCGTTGGCACCGGTGATGACGTAGGTCTTGCCTGCAAGCGATCCGAGGCGCTCTGGCGTCCAGCCTTTCGGTCCGAATGTCGTATCTGCCATTGTGTCGCTCCTTATGACGTCGGCACATCGGCCGCGCAGTGCATGTTGGTGTCCTGAAAGTGTAGGTAGCTCTCGCTGATACTTGAAAATAGGCGAGATCGTCGCGAATACTTGCCTGATTGTCTCAGTTAGGTTGCCAGCGCGGAGTCTGCGGCACTAGATTGGCCGCATGAGCAAACAACGTATCAAACAGCTTATCGAAGACCGCACTGACCAAGACGGTCTGACGGAAACTGGCATCCCAGGCGTACGCTTGTTTCGGGCAACACAAGCTATCCCTTGTGTTCCGGCGGTGTATGAACCCAGCGTCGTTGCTATTGTGAGCGGTTCCAAGGAGGCTGTCTTGGATGGCCACAGATACGTCTACGACGATAGCAGTTATTTGTGCTGCCCGATGTCGATGCCGGTAAAGGCCGGGACCCCCAATGCATCGACTGATAACCCTCTTTACGGTGTCTTTATTTCGCTGAACCAACGGGTCATGACGGAACTGACTTTAGAGATGGAAAATGTGGGTGGCGCGCTTCCTGCGCTCAAAAGTGACTTGCGCGCGCAGGGGATCAGACTGGCAGAGTGGGGTGAAGGTTTCACCGATGCGCTGCAGCGCCTTTTGCAGCTTGGCGCAAATCCAACCGACGCTGCTGTTCTTGGCGATGCCCGACTGCGTGAACTCTATTATGCTATCCTGCAAGGCGAGGCTGGCTTGTTTGTTCGACAAGCCTTTGGTGCTGGTAACGCCATTGCACGGTCCATTGCGCATGTATCGTCCCACTTAGATGCGCCAATCTCTATTCATGACATGGCGGCTCACGCAGGCATGAGCCGTGCCGTATTTCATCGCAAGTTCAAACAGGTCACAACAATGGCCCCAATCCAGTTCGTGAAATCAATGCGCCTCAACAACGCGGCAATGAAGATTGCAGGGGGCATGACCGTGAACGAGGCGGCAATTGATGTGGGATACGTCAGCCCTTCCCAGTTCAGCCGAGAGTTCAAAAGGTTGTATGGACAGTCGCCACGGCAGTGGAGCAACGGCCATCATGTTGCGATTGGTAGTGCTTGAACGGTGGCGATGTCTGCGCAATCTGTGATTTCGCCCGCTACGCATTTCGCGCCGACGTTGAATGTCTGCTATGCGGGCTGCAAACGCAGCATCGAAATGACAAGGTCAACGTCCGCAATGGGCCGATTGCAACTATCTTATATCATTACGAAAATCGGCGGATTCCGGACTTTCGCTGTAGTTGCACGCAATACAATAGTGAACTGCAAGAGCAGACATTCATCGATGAACAATTGGCGTCGAGAACTCAGCCCTTTCAGCAAATTTGGCAGCCCGACGTTGACGAGGCATCTTATCACAGGATTGCCGCGCGATCTTCGAGGTCGGCTGTGAAGCCTACCTCCCAAATGCCGCAATGTGAATTTTTCACTCGAACGTCCGAAGGAACCGATGCGACAGTTGGCCTTCAATGCTGTAATGTCCGGAAGTAGAAAGGCTCGCCGAGAAATACTCCCAGCGAGCCTCGCAGAGCTTTGCAGTCCTTGCCCGTGCTCAATTACTCAACTTTGAAGTAAGCGTCGGCCGACATCTCCGTCGGCCGAACCTCGCATCGGTTCACATCGCCCCCGCCATAGCGCAAACGCTGACCATCCTGATCGACCATCACCAAGTCCATGTCCAAGCAGTCCGATACGATAAACGGTGGACCGTTCACACAATCGGCCACTTCGACGGCGACTCCAATTTCAAGTGGGCAATCGGCCATGTTGAGAGCCTCCCAGATTTCGGGCGCATCGACAAAGATCTCCACGCGCGAAAAGTCGTTTGTCATGTTGACTTCCATCGCACCTGGAATTTCCGCCGATGCACCCTGTGGGTCCCAGGGGCCGCTGGAATGGTACTTGAAAAGAGGCATCTGCAGCGCCTCGTCCGCAAAAATTTCGAAGATCAGGTCTTGTGCCGTTTCAGTGAAGACCGTTGTCACTTGCAGATATGCCGTGCCGCCATCGGGTGCAGGCTGTTCACCTATTCCGGTTTTCCATGTGCCAAGCACATCGTCAGGCGTTGTTGCAAAGGCAAGCGTTGGTGTCAGTACACCTATGCAGAGTGCGAGAATTGAGATCTTTAGAGGCATTCTATTGTCCTTTCAGAGATGGGGTTGAAACCGGCCGCGCAGGAGTGAGCGACCGGAGAGAGTGTTATCCAAGGGGGATCAGGGGAAGGCCCATCAGAGCTTGTGCAAAGATGGCGAAAGTCAGTGTGGCATAGCCGAATGCGGCAATGCGGATGGTCCGGACGGCACCGTTCGCTTCTCCGGCACGACCAAGCCAAAGCGCCAGAAGTGGTAGCGCCTGCATGGCGTGCAGCGATGCGAAATGTGCCGGGCGCAGGTCACCGGTGACGCCAGACCAACCTACCAACGGTAGGGTCGGCGCTCCTTCGGGATGCAGGCCAACAAAGCGCGTACTCCCAACGCTCATGTATCCCGCCACGATCATGGTAAGCACGAAGGTCAGAAGAAAGCCCAACCAGATCGCTTCGCGCAGAGCGGGGCTGAGGGCTGCAGCCTGATCGCGCTTGGCAACCCAGCCTACCACTGCCGTCCCTACAACCAGTGCCACAGCGCCTATCGCCATAACGGTCGTGTACATCAACTCTGTAAAAGGAGTGGACAGGTTGAAATGCGAGGCCTCTCCGCGACCGGCCTGATACATCATGTAGGCCATCTCTGACAGAAATGCCGCCGCCATGACCCAGCCCGTGATCTGCATTGTCCAGCCTTCTCGGGCCGGGGCAGATAGCCGCGTTTCCACGAGCGCCAGAGTTCCGAAGAGCAGCGCGAAACTCAGCGCGAACTTGAGCGGCTTCATCCAGACCGGGACGCCTTCGATCAGGCGCGGGTCCACGAAGCCCCAGAGAATGGATAAGGCAGCAAGCACGATTGCCACAACAGTCAGCGTGATGAATTGGGTCGGCGAAGGGGCCGGGACAGCGGGCAGATTGGTTTCAAGCAAAGACATTGTGCGTTCCTTCGAGGGATTTGGTTTGTGTGGGAAGACGCCGGGCGCGCAGGCCCAACTCCGTCAGCGCAGCGATCAGAAAGCCGAGCGGCCCGAGCATGAAGGTCGATAGCAGGATTGGTGTCTGAACCAGGCGGCCGATGCTGACGCGATCCATCCGGGCCGCCATCACCGCTCCGATGAACAGATCAAAGGCGAGAAAGTGCACCCAGGCTGCAAGCAACGCCCAGTCGTCGGCCAGAAGCTTCGCTACATCAGACAGGCTGTCAAATCCCCCACCCATGCCCGAAAAGCGGCTGAAGATCAGCGCGGCATAGACGGCAGACAGACCTGCGGGGATGATCCATAGCGGGAGTGCGTTGAGCCACACGGAACGTCTAGGGCCAAGGATCAGCAATGCCCATCCAGCCATCGCGGCGGTGCCAACATGAGAGAAGAGAAGCTCTGGGGTCATTTTATATCACCACTGTAAATTTCCATTGGTAATTTACTGAGTGCAATCTCTTGCAATGTCCAGAAGAAAAATTTACATTGGAAATATGGAGGCTCTAAATTGCTGAAAGAAAACAGAAAAAAATATCATCACGGTGATCTTAAAGCGGCTTTGGTTGAGGCTGGTCTGGCAGAGCTTGAGGAAAAAGGGCTCGAATCTGTCTCGCTCCGCTCGATCGCGGCGCGGGTCGGGGTCAGCCATACAGCACCCAAGAACCACTTTGACGGGCTGCGTGGTTTGCTGACCGCGATGGCGACTGACGGGTTTCGACGGCATGCGGCCGAAATGCAGCGCGGCGTCGAAGATCATCCGCCGGGCAAGGCGCGCCTCGATGCGGCGTGCAACGGATACCTGCGCTTTGCGTTGGAGAACCCCGAGTTGTTCAAACTCATGTTCACCAGCCGTTTCCACCTTTCGGATGATGATGCGTTGAAGCAAGCCGGTTGGGCAAGCTACAGCGTGTTGCGCGACGTGGCCCATGGTCTTGACTGGGACAAAGCCGGCGCCCCGGGCGGACCATGGCGCACAGAATGGATGCTTTGGAGCCTCGTGCATGGCTACGCGATGCTGCTGATCGACGGCGAAATCCGGCGCGAAGATGATGGTGCTCCGCCCTTCAGAATGGACGAGATCATGCCCGGTTTTGGCTACTTCCCGGACGTAATCGACAATCGACCCAAGCCGTTTCAGGGTCAACGTAGGGGCGAAGATTGAATACTTGCGGCCCGCTACAACTCGTTTCTTTACGCCTCTTCACGCGTGGGCAGAGCAATGCCTTCAATCATCTCCCGTCGATCCAGAACGGCGGACGACAGCGCTTCGAAGGCTGCTCTAATCCGGGGAGAATTGCGCAAACTATCGTGTGTCAGGATCCACAACGCATTCAAATCCCGCAGGCGCGTAGGCGCCAGCCTGACAAGCTGGGGAAGGGCGTCGCCAAGATAGCAAGGTAGCTCAACGGCAACCGGTGTAGTCTGCGCAATCGCAGCTTGTGCGTCGATGTCGGACACGGTCGCCACGACACGCACATTGTCGAAGCCGAGCGACGCGAATGTCGTCTCCACCACGGCATCGCGTGCCCAACCGATTACGGGCAAGGGACTCTTGGCTTGTTCAAGAGAGCCTTTTGCGTCCCGGGCTACGAAAACCGTTGAACGCACTTGGCAGAGCCTTCTGCCGAACAGGGACGGCGCCGGCGCGTTCTGCATCCTCAGAACGATGTCGGAATCTCTCCGGTCTAGATCGGCAAAGGCATCTCCGAGCAAGAAAGTCAGCGCGATATTGGGATGGCGCGCGCGCAGCGTTGCCACGGAGGCGGCCGCGACGTGGGTCAGAAGGCTTGCATTCATTGAGACCGTGACCGGACCCCTCGCAACCTTTCCGGCCCCATCCAATGATCGTGCTAATGCCTCGGATTCCGCCGCCATACGCTCGGCATGTTCCACAATCTGGGCACCTTCGTCCGTCAGCGCGTAGCCCCGAACTGATTTAACAAACGCAGTGACGCCCATCGCTTTTTCGGCGACAGCAATCCGATGCGCCAAGGTGGTGTGGGCGACGCCGATCTCTGTCGCAGCGGCGCGCACGGTTCCATGCCGCGCAACCAGCAGGATTGCCTGCAACCCGTCCCAGCCTGAAGTATTGGTGTGTTTTTGCACCATATTGGTGTCTTATCATCTACTTTTGCTCAGTCAAAGACTGCATAACTCTGCATCACACAAATCAGAAGAAAGGAGGCCATTCATGGCCACTATCACCAAAACAGCTACCCTGCGCGCGTCTGCGCCAGATGTCTGGAGCGTTGTTTCCGACATCGGAAACGTGCCCGCCCTGACCGGCATGATTACGGAAAGCGTGATTAAAGGGGATCACCGGACATGTCGTATGGCGGATGGACAGACCCTTGAGGAAAGCATCCTGTCAGTTGATCACGACCTGCAGCGTTTGGCCTATCGCGTGCATTCCTCGCCCTTCCCGATGACGGAACATGCCGCTTCTATCGTAGTAACCGACGACAATGGCGCTGCGCACGTGACCTGGACGACTGATCTGTTGCCGGACAGCGCGGCACCCATCTTTGCCGAGGCGGCCGATCTGATGTTCGCCGACATGATTGAGCGGATGGGAGGTACGGCATGAAACGTATCATTCTTACTGCCCTCGTTTCGCTCGCAGTTGCGTTGCCTTCGTCCAGCATTGCACAGGATCTTTTTGCACGCGTGCAAACCGCTGCTGATCAGGACGATGTGTATTTCATCGCCCAGTTGAAGGTAGACGACATGGAGGCGTTTCAATCCGAATATGTGCCAGGCACAGCTGCACTTCTTGGTGCAACGAGCGCCTTAGTTCTGGCTGTGTCGCCCGCACCAATGGTTGTTGAAGGCACATGGGACAGCAACTGGACGGTGCTCATGCGTTTTGAGAACCAGGCGGATTTCGATGAGTTCTACAAGGACGGCACCTATCAGGAACAGTTTATTCCGATCCGTACTCGCGCGGCCAGCATCAATAACGTCGTCATCCTGCCAGCCTTCGATCCGGCAGTTTTTGGTGGCTAGGTCAGGCCTGCGCCAGAAAGGAGAAATCAGATGAAAACAGTCACAGTAAAGGAAATCGTCGAAGCGCCTGTCGATCAGGTTTGGGCAAGTTGGGATGACTTCGGCGCTGTCGCGCGGTTCCATCCCGGCATCAAGGCATCACGCCTTATGGATGGCAGCGCCCAGTCTGGTATTGGCGCCAGCCGCCAATGCGACCTGTCCGCCAACGGCAAGCAATTCGTCCGCGAAAAGATCGTGAGCTATGACCCGCCGCATAGGATGGTCATCGATATTTTCGAGGCGACCGTGCCGATCCGGTCCGCGCAGGCGACACTGACACTGACCCCACGGGTTGGTAATATGACGCTGGTCACGATGACCATGCAATTCACACCGGGCATGGGTCTGATCGGTCGGCTCATGTCCCCGATGATGGCATCGCAGTTCCGGTCGATGCTCGGGAAGGTGCTCAAAAGCAATGCTGATTATGTGACCAAAGGAACAGAAATCGCACATTAAAGACCGGCGAGCGGCGCGCCTTTATTCAGCGCGCCGCCAATTGAGCCGGTTCGTCGACTTCGAAACTAGTTCCAAGTTGCTAGATCCATCTGTTTGCATTGGCCGCTCAGAGCGAATGTTGCTTCCGATTAATAGTCTATCGCCAAGGTAGGGACGGGCATACAAACGATTTCGACGAGTGATCAAAGTCCGCTTTGAGGAAGTCTCGCTGCGGCACCCGAGTGTATGATGAATGGCCGGAATGGGCCGGACCCGTTGCGGTCAAGTATAACCGCGAGTCGCTCGCGGTCAGCACAAGATGAGTAAAGGTCACCCCGCCCGGTGATCCCGGGCGGGGCGGTCTGCTATCAGTCGCCGTTGCGGCGGGTGTTGGGGCGTGACCAGATGAGGCTGAAGGTCTCTTCGCCGCCTTCGATCACCGTATCGTCGAAGAGGTTTGCATAGATCGGCTGGGTGAAGCTCGGGTCGTCGAGCTTGAGGCTCAGGTAGTCGCGGCCCTCGGTCGAGCGCTTGGACCATGCGGCGCCGATCTCAGCACGGCCCACGAAGACGCGGTGGGAGGGGGCGTTGTCGTTCGGGGTGCTGTCCTCGGGGACGATGCGGACGGCTTTCGCCTGAACGCTCAGGGTGACGATTTCGCCGACGTATTCGCTGCCGGTCTTCTTGAAGGTTCCGATGGTGGCCATGTCATATCTCCTTTTGGCTTGTCCGAGCCCGCGCCCTTCGCGGCCTCGATGGCGATCGTCAGGACCGGGACGATCCGCCGACGCAGCCCCTGTGGCCCGCAGCGCCAGCGGAGGACGGCAAGGCGGGTCTTTCTTGCTCCGCGAGGAATGGCGGACCCGATACTTTTCGGGGGCGCCAGGGGAAGAAAGTCCGGACCGGCCGTTGCGGCCAAGGCGGTCGAGGCGTCAGCCGATCCCGGTCAGATCAGCCGCTGAGAGGCCCGCAAGGGACGCGTGGCGTCATGCCATGGAAGAGGGGATGACAGGCTACCTTTGGACCGCGCAAGACCCCGGCAGTATGCATCGTTCAAAGACAGGTTCTGGCGTGCAGGCGGAAACGGTGCATGTCCCGGACGTGCCTCGCTACTCCGGGATTGCCCCCTCTCGCGGTGTCTGCGTTTGTCTGCCGTAATTTTCGGTTTGCCGTTGTTGCAAGTGCATGCGCGACCGGGGCCATGCGCCACAACGTGGGTCTCAGTGGTCTGGCTTTGCTCAGCCGGTCCTGCCCAACCGCAACGCTGCAGTGACGGCGAGGATCGAGACCTTTTGCAGCAATCGGTTGCGGCGCATTCTGACGATGTGGCGGACGGCAAGCACCCGCGCAAGCTTCACAGGGCGTTCAGTGTTCGTTGAAAGACCTGTGCGGATGCGGGTCGGACACGGCGTTGACCTCGGACCAGCCCGATACACGCGCCCATGCGGTCCCACCCACGACCAGTGCGCCCAGCCAAGACAGGAAGGTGATGGTCACAGCGCCCGCGCTGCCGAACTCGGCAAGACCCTTTGCCGCATGAAACCCGGCGATCCCGGCGGGGACCGCGTAGATCAGACCGATGGCGAGTTTGAGCGGAACCCAACGGATGCGGTCAAAGGCGAATTCTCCGAGAGCCGCGATGAATCCGCCGATGAAGAGGCCCGCAATGATCGACAGGAAGACGCCTTGGCCCGTTTCAAACAGATACATGCCGGACGTCAGTCCGATCGCGAAGGGCAGGGCGTAGACGGCCAGGTTGAACAGGATCCAGCAGAGGGCACCGAGGCCGAACAGCGTGAAGAGGGTGGAGAAAAACATGAGGCACTCCTTTCGAGAACAAGGATCGCGCCGCCACCTCCTCCATTGGCACGGGCAGATCATAGCAGAAAACGGCCCGCCCCGGGAGAGTCCGGGGCGGGCGTCGGCGGAAATCCGGTCATGCCGGTGGGGCGGCTTTCGGCCGGAAGTCGAAGAGGGGAATGCCCATCGCGCGGGCCTTGTCGGCGAGATTTTCGGTGATACCCGAGCCCGGGAAGACGATGAGCCCGATGGGCAGGGTGTCGAGCAACTGGTCGTTGCGCTTGAAGGGGGCCGATTTGCCGTGCCGCGTCCAGTCGGGCTTGAAGACGATCTGTGTCACGCTGCGGTTGTCGGCCCAGGCTGCAGCGATGCGTTCGGCCCCGCGTGGCGCGCCGCCGTGCAACAGGACCATGTCGGCGTGTTTCGCATGGACGCGGTCGAGGGCCGCCCAGACAGCCGTATGATCGTTGCAGTCCAGCCCGCCAGTGAAAGCGATTTTTGTGCCTTGGGGCAGGAGCGGTTCCAGATCGGCCCGGCGCTTGGCTGCGATGTGATCGCGGCTGTCGATCAACGAGGCGGTCAGGGTGCGGCGGTTCACGTGGCTGCCCGCACGCGGGTGCCAGTTTTGGCCGAGATGGGTCTCGAACAATTCGGCGGCGAGATCGCGCATGGCCTCAAAGGCATTGCGCCGCTCGATGAGTGTGATGCCTTCGGCGATCAGGGTCTCGAGTTCGACGGACCGGACCTCGGAGCCGTCCTGTTCGCGCTGCGCGCGTTTCTGCGCCTGTTCGTTGCTGTCGAGCTCCCGGCCTGTCCGCGTCGCCATGCGGTGAAAGAGGTTCGTGGTGGACCAGAGCAGATCTTCGAGGTCGGGTTCCAGGCGCGTGTCGGACAGCGTCGAGACGAGCGCGTCGAAAATGTCGACGATGGCGGTGCGAATGGCGTCGGGCTCCGGCAAGGGGCGGGGATCGGGCTCGTCCGTGAAGGGGCGCCAGCCATAGAGCTGCAGTTCCTCGAGCACGACGGCGGTGGAAGATCGGGTTTGAAGATGTGTGTCGGTCATGATGTCGTCTCCGTTTGTCGAAGACCGCGCCTCTCGCGGCCTTCCCGGGCAACGGAAAAGCGGGGGCCGGACGGGTCTGCATTCTCAGGGGTCCCCGTCGCGCCCGCGCGATGGGGTGGAACCGAAGCGCAGCGGAGGACGGCCATGGCCGTTGCGGGCCCGTCCGGGCTCTGCTCCGCTTTGCCCGCTCTCGGAAGGCCGGAGGGCGTGGCTCTGATCGCGGAGGCGATGGCTGGCTGCGCCGACTCCGATCAATCCTCGGCGTGGTCGAGGAAGGTCACGGCATCCTCGGGCGCCAGTTGCGGACGCAGATGCGCGCGCAACGCGTCGCGGCCATTGGCCCGCAGATCGTCATTGATATCGCCGAGACAGGGGGAGAGATGGACGGCGTCGATCCCGGCCCCGATGGCCCGATGCGCCAGTTGGTCCGCGGCGGACAGGCCCGCCGGGTCGGCATCGACGGCGATGTAGAGGCGGCGAAGATCGGCGGGCAGCTGCAGGGCTGCGAGATGATTGGCGGACAGAGCCGCCACCGCAGGCAACTCCGGCAGGGCCAGATGCAGGGAGAGCATGGTCTCAAGCCCTTCGCCTGCGGCCAGCACGCTGACCGGTTTGCCGATGCGAACACCATGGCCGAGGAGATTGCCCATCGCCTTGCGCGGTGGAATGACCGGGGCCTTGTCCGCAGTGGCGGGTTCAAGCCAGGTGCGGTGCAGGCCGGTGAGCCGTCCATCGAGGTCCGTTACCTTGGCGAGCAGGGCGGGCCAAGTCTCGGGCGGATCGTTCAGTGCGTGATCCTCGCGCCAATAAAAGCAGTTCGGGTGAAACCGGAGACTATCGAGATGGCCCAGCCCAGTGAGGCCGCGCCCTTCGAGATAGCGTTCGGCCAAGGTGCCCGGCATCGGCTGGCCCATTGCCCAGAGCCGCCGTGCCGCCTCAGGTGAGCCACGACTGGCTGGCGGATTGGCGGCGCGGTGCAAGTCCGTCTGCGGCAGGCTTAGAAACCTGCGGGCCTCCTCAAGCGTGTCCTTCAGCGTGACGATGCCCATGTTGAGGGCGACCAGATCCAGCAGGTCGCCGTGCTGCCCGGTGGCGGAATCTGTCCACTTGCCAGCCGCGCCGGGTCCGGAGGTCGGGCCCGATAGCCGAACGTAAAGACTGCGGCCCGGCGTGTTCTGCACGTCGCCTACGATCCAGTAGCGGCCTTGCTTGCGTCCGTTTGAAAGGTACTGTCGGCAGACGGCCTCGGCATCCTGGGCAAGGCGGCGGGCGATGTCGGCGGCGGGGCTGTGCATACTCTGTGCCTCCTGTCGTGGATTGAAAAAGGGGCCCGCCATTTCTGGCGGACCCCGGCTGCCGGAACTCGGGGGGAAGGAGCTCCGACCTGCTCGAAGGTCACTCGGCGGCAGTTCGGGCGAAGGCGTCACCGGCGACGGGATCATCTTCGCTCAAAGGCTCGGAGTCTCCGATAGCCGGTTCGCCGCCGTCTTCCGCCGATTGCGCTTCGCCGCTGTCGGTATCGTCGTCCGAAGCCTCATCCCCGACGCCGTCCGCCACGTCGATCAGTTCGATCTCCGGCGCGTCCTCTTCCGGTAGCGGCGGCGTGCGCAACGGTTCGGGCAGCCAGCCGGTGTCGGAGAGCAGGTCCTCGGCGGCGGCCACCATCTCCGCCTTCTTCAGCCCGGCGATCCGGTCGGCGGCGTCCTCACCCTTCGCCTCGCGCACGGCCTCGAGGATGCGCGCCTTGGTCACGCGGCCAAGGTAGTTGTCGCCTGTCGCCGTCCAGCCCGCCTTGGCCATGTCGAGCCCGACGGTCCCGGCCAGCACATCCGCATGCGCAATGGCGCGCGGGCGGCGCTGGTAGGGGTCGTGGACGGCATTCACGGTAATCGCCACGCAATGGGCGAAGAGCGCCTCGCGGCTGCAGCTGTCGAACTCGGTCAGTGCCTCCCAGAGGTCCTCGGGCGCTTTCGGCAGGTTCCGCGCCCAGGTCTCGTGGCGCTGGTCGATGGCCTGCGCATAGGCCGTGTCGCCGAGACCCGGCACCTGCGATCCGAAACCCGCGTTGCGCGGTTCGATCTCGACGCAGCTGTCGACGGCATACCGATAGAAGAGCCGCAGGACCATCGCGTGCAGCGCCGCGAGGAAGGCGACCTGAGGGTCCTGGGCCAGCGCATTGCGCAGCGCCAGGGTGCAATGGGCCGTCAGTTCCATAACGAGGCGGTCGGAGAGCGGTTTGAGGCCGTCATCCTCTTCCTCCTCATCTGTGGTAGTCGCGGCGGTCTCGCCGATGTCCTCGACCGGCGCCGCTTCCGGTGCGACCTCGCCGGTGTCCTCCACCTCTTCGGCTGGCTCATCTTCGGGCCGCACATAGCCGCGTTCGACCCGCAGCCGCCCGGAACTGTCGATGCTGACGAAGGCTCCAGCCAGCGCGAGATCTTCTGCCTCGTACCGGATCGGGCGCGCCTCGAGAGCTTCCATCGCCTCCTCGATCTTGCCCAGCCGGGCATCGACCTCGTCCGGCAACTCGTCGGCCTCCGCATGCTCGGCCTCGAGCGCGTCGTATTCGGCCTTCAGCGCCTGGTTACTGGCGGCTTCCTCGTCGCTCATCGGCACCGCCTCGCCATGGACCCGGCGCATCCCGAAATTGTGGCCATAGGGGAACTCGGTATCGACCTCGACCCATTTCCAGCCCTCGGTACGGATCGCTTCGGCCTCCTCGGCCAGTTTCTCGCGCACCATGACGTCGAGCAGGGCGGCATCCTGCAGCCAGCCGCCATCGTCCTGCTGGAACAGGTCGCGCAGGATCTCACCCCCGGCCTCGACGTAGTCGTCGAGCCCGACGAACTGCGCCCGCTTGTCTGATGCGCGCACCGCACCCTCGGTCAGCATCCGGCGGATCTCATGAGGCGCTCGCGAATAGTGCTGCTGCAGCGCCTCCCAGACCTGCTCCTGCCGCGCGAGATCGGGGTTGACCGTGAAGGCCATAAGCTGGTCGAGCGTCATTTCCTCCTCGGCATAGGCATCATGCAGCGACGGCGCCACGGCGGCGAGCTTCAGCCGCTGCTTGACCACACTGGGCGAGACGAAGAAGGCGGCCGCGATCTCCTCCTCGGTGCGACCCTTCTCGCGCATCGCCTGGAAGGCGCGGAACTGGTCGAGCGGATGCAGGGGTGCGCGCTGGACGTTCTCGGCCAGGCTGTCCTCCTCGGCGAGCCCATCGGTGCGGACGATGCAGGGCACGAGCGCGGTCTTGTTCATGCGCTTCTGCTTGACGAGCAGTTCGAGCGCCCGGAACCGCCGCCCACCGGCGGGGATCGTGTACATGCCGGTCTCGGCACCATTGTCGTCCAGCACGGGCCGCACGGTGATGGAGCTGAGGAGCGTCCGCCGCGCGATGTCCTCGGCCAGTTCCTCGATCGACACGCCGGCCTTGACGTGACGCACGTTCGATTGGCTGAGCATCAGCTTGTTGAAGGGGATGTCGCGCGAGGCGCTGAGGGTGATCTTCTGTTGCTTGGTCATCGGGATATCTCCGCGACGGGCCAGCCGGGAGCCTCTCTCCCGACCTCCAAACCCGTCACGGAAAACTCGGCACCCCTCTTACTCTGGGGGCACCATTCGGATCATATGGACTTGTAATGGAACCCATATGACCTTATATTATCAGTCAACCTATTAAGGAGCGCCAACACATGGAAAACCTTGTTCTGGAACGTCCGGCGCCGGATCGGCAGGGTGTCGCTCTCAAGGCCTTCGCGCGGATCGCGGAGGCCTGGTCGCTCACCCTGCGTGAAGCGGCGGCGCTGGCGGACATGTCTGAGTCGACCTGGAAGCGAGCGAAGAAGCCCGATTTTGCGGGGGATTTGACACGGGACCAGATGCTGCGCCTGAGCGCGCTGATCGGCCTCTACAAGTCGCTCGAGCTCTACTTCAACGAGCCGATCTCGCGGGAATGGGTGAAGCTGCCCAACCGGGGTCCTGAGTTCGACGGCGCGCGGCCCGTGGACGCGATGATCGAAGGGGGATTGCCCAAGATCCTGCGCGTGCGCAGCTATGTCGATGCGCTTAGGGGCGGGGTTTGAGGATCACCTCTGTCAATGACCGCGCCCTTGTCCGGCTGATTTCCGAGACCCATCACAAGCCCCCGGTGCTGCGAGGGCTGGTCGACAGCGACGAGGAAGCAGACATCTTGGCCGAGATCGAAGGCGAGACGAGCGCCCGCCTGATCGCCGAGCGCGAGGGAAGCCCCGCACTCGACCGTCGCGAACTGGCCTTCGCGCGGCGGTCTCATGACCTGACCCTCTATGGACAGAGCCATATCAACGCGGCCTTCACGTACACGAGACCCTCGGGCAACCGCTTCAATACTGGTGACCGCGGTGCCTGGTATTGCGCCTGGGAGATGCTGACGAGCGCGCAAGAGGTCGGGTTTCACCGGACCCGCGAACTGGGCTTCATAGGTCGCTACGAGGACGAGGCCCGTTACGTGGAACTGCTGGCGGATTTCATTGGGGACTTCCCCGATCTGCACGGGGAGGCGCATCAGGCGCTCGATCCGGATCCGGAACGCGGTTATCTGGCCGGGCAGCACCTCGCGGCGGATCTGAGATCAGAGGGGCATCGCGGGCTGATCTACCCCTCCGTGCGCCACCCGGGCGGACGGTGCTTTGTCGCCTTCGATCCTGGGATCATCCAGAATGTCCGCCCTGGCGCGAGCTGGAAGCTGGTTTGGCAAGGTGCGCCCGAGTTCACGATCGAGGGGCTATAGCGCCCCTCGAAATCTTTATTCAGTGCGTGAGCTTATCTCTGCAGGGCATTGAATGTATGTTATATTAAACGCAATCATGCTTTCTCCAGCAACGCCTTCGCCTTGCCCTCCATCACCAACCGCGTATCCTGCTGCGGCTTTGACCGGGCCACCGCGGTGATCCCCTGCACGAAGTCGAAGACGCTCTCTGGCGGGCGGCCTTCCTCGGCCAGGACCGTCTCGACGATTCGCCCCGTCTCCGCCTTCGAAAACCCGCGCTTGCGCAGGAAGTCCTGCCGGTCCTCGTCTGAGCGTGCGACGATCTTCTCCCGCGCCGCGCGGATTCCGTCGATGAACGGCGCGGGCGAGGACTCGGCGAAGCGGCTCAGCGCCGGGGCGGCCTCGTGCGCGAAGCGGGAGGCGGCGTATTTCGAGTGCCGGATCGTGATCTCCTGGAAGTCCTCGACGCCCCAGAGGTTGCGGTTCTGGCAGACGGCGCGCAGGTAGAAGCTGGCGATGCCGAGCGTCTTGGCGCCCACCTCGGAATTCCAGCAGTAGAACCCACGGAAATAAAGGTCGGGTGAGCCATCGGGCAGCAGCCCCGCCTCGATGGGGTTGAGGTCATCGACCAGGAACAGGAACACGTCGCGGTCGGAGGCGTAGAGCGTCGTCGTCTCCTTCGTCACGTCCACGCGCGGGTTGTAGATGCCGGTCGACCAATCGAGGACGCCCGGCACCTTCCAGCGCGTGTCGCCCGTGCCGTTGCCTGCGATCCGCTGCACGGCGGATACCAGTTCGTGGTCGTAGATGCGCCCGTAGTCGGGGCCGGTCACGGCGCGCAGCTCGGTGCGGCCATTCGCGACCTCCATGGTCTTGATCTGCTCTGCCCGGTGGTTCGTCAGCCCGTATTGCAGGTTGATGCCCGCCAGCGGCGCAGGCAGTTGCCGAAGATAGGCCGCGGGCGCGCCGACGAGGCTCGAGAGCTGACCGAAGGACCAATGCGTCGGCGCGATCGGCTCATCCGCCCCCGGCAGGACCAGCCCCAGCCTCTCCGGGTTGTCGCGATGCGCTTCGACCCGGATCGCCGCGCTCTCCACCGTGCGCGTCCGGCTGCGTTCCGCCCGGCCCTTGACCGAGGCGAAAAGATCGTCGAGCGACAGATACCGCTCGTCATCCGGCCGCGAGAACCACTCGGACGACACCCGGTCGACATTCGTGCCGCGCGACACATCCACCTTGTAACCGCCGCTCATGTCACGCCCGGCATCGATGATTTCGGTATTCATGGGTTTTCTCCCGCGACGGGCGGCCGAAAGCCTCTCTCTCGACCTCCAAACCCGTCACGGGCCGGGACGGCACCCCTCTACCTCTCGGATCACTCGGCTGCGCGGGTCTCGAGCGGGGAAGGGGCGCGCGACGCGGCGAGCCGGTGCAGCGTTTCCGGGCGGATATGCGTGTAGCGGCGCAGCATTTTCCAATCCTTGTGGCCGGTGACCAGTGAGACCTGTTCGATCGCGAATCCGGCCTCGAACAGGCGGCTTGTGCCTTCGTGGCGTAGATCGTGGAAATGCAGGTCCTTCACGCTGACCTCGGTGCAGGCGCGCCGGAAGGCTGTACCGACCGATTTCGAGTTATGGGGAAAGATCCGTCCGTTGGTGTGACCCAGATGCTTGGCCTGTTCAGTGACCAGCGCCCAGGCATCGAAGCCGGTGGCAGCGAAAAGGGGGATCCGCTGGTCGTTGCCGGTCTTGTTGCGTGGGTCTTTTCGGTCGCGGATCATGAGCATTCGGCGGTCGACGTCGAGATCGGTCCATTCGACGCGGCAGATCTCGTCGAGCCGCATGGCTGTGGCCACCGCGAACTTCACGATCCGTGTCATCGGCAGGGTCAGGCGATCGTTGTCATCGAAGCAGCGAAAGAGGCGGTTCAATTCGTCCGTGGTGGGGCGACGATCCCGCTCTGTGCCCTTGCCGATCAGACCGAGACGCTTGAGCGCGACGCGCGCCAGATCGACGGGTTCCGGAGAGATATCGAGCCCGTGCACGGCCGCCGCATGGGTGATGATCATCTTGATCACGCCGATATCGATCCCGAGGGTCACCGGTCCCGCGCCTTGCTCGGCGCGCATCTTGCCGTAGTCGATCAACTTCTGCCGGTCGAGGTGCCCGACCTTCTCCTTGCCCAGATCGCGCTTGAGCGTCGTTAGCGTGGCGGCCTTGCTGCGACGCGGCGGTTTCCCTACCTCGCACATATCGGTTATATGAAGGTCGATGAGGTCGCCAAAGGTCTGGAGGCGGGAAACGGACGACTTGTTCGGCGCCAGCCCCTGATCGACCCGGGTCTCCGCCTGGCGGGCCCAACGATGGGCGTCGTCGCGGCGGAGGAACGTCTCGCTCGCGTAGCGGCCCTTTCGTCTGATCTGGACCCGGTAGGCACCGGAGGGGAGCTTGGTGATGGAGGCCATTTTCGTGTGCGCTGTGTGTGCAATGAGTCGTCGTAGAGGGGCAAATTCGGGGATATTGGGGCGTATTACAGCGTAGCAGCATCCGCCGCCAACAGTTTGAAGATACACAAAAAATGCAAATAAATCAACACGCTAGATTATCCTGTGCCCCTATGATGGATTGGACAGATCGGCATTGCCGCTACCTGCACCGGCAGTTGAGCGGGCAAGCGCTTTTGTACACCGAGATGGTAACAGCCCCGGCGCTTGTGCGCGGCGGCGCTTTGCATCTGCTGGACCACGACGCGGCAGAGCATCCTGTCGCCTTGCAACTGGGCGGTTCCGATGCCCGGGAACTTGCACAGGCCGCGCAATTGGGCGCGCAAGCTGGCTACGACGAGATAAACCTGAATTGCGGCTGCCCATCAGATCGGGTGCAATCCGGCACCTTTGGGGCTGTGCTGATGCGGGAGCCGGGCAGGGTTGCCGAATGCGTGGCTGCGATGCGTGATGCGGTTGATGTGCCGGTGACGGTCAAATGTCGCATCGGTGTGGACGAGCAGGACCCGGAAGAGGTTCTGCCGGAATTTCTGTCTCGGATCGTTGCCGCTGGATGCGAACGGGTAACGATCCATGCGCGCAAGGCCTGGCTCAAAGGGTTAAGCCCAAAAGAGAACCGGGATATCCCGCCGCTGGACTATGATCTGGTGCACCGGATGAAGGGACTGTTTCCAAACCTGCATATCTCGATCAACGGTGGCGTCGCCACGTTGGATCAGGTCGAAATGTTGCTCGACGGTGGGCTTGATGGTGTGATGGTCGGCCGCGCGGCGTATCATCAGCCCACGGATGTTTTGGCGCAGGCTGACAGACGCATCTTTGGGAAGGGGCGTGACAGCAGCGCCGAACAGGCAGTTGCAGCCATGTTGCCATATATCGACGCGCACCTGTCGGCAGGCGGCCGTCTACATCAGATCACCCGCCATATGCTTGGCCTTTTTGCCGGTCGCCCCGGCGCGCGTGGCTGGCGCCGTACTCTGAGTGAAGGTTCGACACGTGACGGTGCAGGACCGGAATTGGTCGAGGCCGCCCTGTGCCATGTCACGGCACTGGTCCCTGAAGCCAAAGCAGTGTAGCACCACGCGACTTCACGCGGGAGCTGGCGATGCCGGACACATTTCTTCTGATTCAGATGCTGATCGTGCTGGCCGTGATCGGTGCCTTTGCCGGCGTACTGGCCGGCCTGTTGGGGGTTGGCGGAGGTATCGTTCTGGTGCCGGCATTTTTCTATGCATTCCAAACGCTTGGATATGGTGGGCCAGACTTGATGCAGATGTGTTTGGCCACCTCTCTTGCAACAATCATCGTAACCTCGGTCCGGTCCGTGATGAGCCACAACAAGAAAGGTGCGGTTGACTGGGACATCCTGCGCAGTTGGGCACCTGGCATCGTGATCGGAGCCGTATTGGGCATGCTGCTGGTGGCACAGCTGCGCACGACCACCCTGCAGGCCATATTTGGCATTCTTGCCTTGATCGTAGGGCTTTACATGGGGTTTGGCCGCACGAGCTGGCGGCTGGGCCCTGCAATGCCGACCGGTGCGGGCAGGGCTGCCGTGTCACCGGGCATGGGATTTCTTTCGGTCCTGATGGGGATCGGTGGGGGTAGCTTTGGTGTGCCGCTGATGAGCCTGTTTTCAGTTCCGATTCACCGCGCCGTCGCGACGGCGGCGGGCTTCGGTGTGCTGATCGCTGTTCCATCGGTCATCGGCTTTTTGATGGTTTCGCTTGATGGGCCGGTGCCGCCATTTACGGTGGGGGCCGTGAACCTAGTTGCCTTTGCAGTCATTATTGCGATGACCCTTGTGACCGCGCCCTGGGGCGTCAGGTTGGCACATGCGATGGATCCCGGTCCGCTCAAGCGGGTGTTTGCGGTTTTCCTTGTGCTTGTCGCGCTCAACATGCTGCGCAAGGCGCTGTGGGGATGATCGACCCGGACGGCTTCGTGGTTTTTGACTATGATGATCGGACGGTGCGATGGGCCGCAGCGGCAGAAAAAGCAGCGGCAAACGCCGCTGATGATCCTGAAACGAGGCTGCACAATCTGCGGCACGGCAAAACATGGTTCGTAGGTGTCGATGTTTTGCCAAACAAAACAGATGGCAGCGTGATGGGTGTGCCCCTTGCCGGACCTTGGCAAAGCCATGTGCCAGACTTGCCGATGCACGCCGGTCAAGTGTCAATTGTCTATCCCGGTTATCCCAAGCGCGACGCGGACCAAAGTGAAGCCAATCATCGGTTTCGGATCACGCGCATGGCCGCGCATGTGGATGGCCTGTTGCCCGAAGGGCTGGACCGGCAGCGCTTTGCCCGCGAATTTCACGCCTATATTCTGGGGCTACCACTCAATGATGTATCTGCCGCTCCAACGGTTGTTTGGAAAGGCAGCCATCGGATCATGCAGAAGGCACTCAGAGAGGCCATCGTCGACCAGGATCCGCGCGAGGTGGATGTGACCGACGCCTACCATGCCGCGCGGCGCATCGTCTTCAACAGCTGTGAGGCGGTGCAGATACGTGCAAAACCCGGCCAGTCGTTCCTGATCCACCGTTTTGCCCTGCATGGCACTGAACCGTGGAAGGGGGCCGAAGGCGGGCGTCGCATGATCGCATTCTTTCGACCTGAATTCCCGGACCCGATGGATTGGCTCAACCAACCTTGACGCAAAGATCGCTTTGCTAACTATGCGCCAGATTGTTCCTTCGTCGTAGGACCACGAGGGACTGCGTCAGATTTCGCTACCGTTTGAGCCGGGCCGCACGTCCGCCACGCCGACCCTTCGGTGCGGCTTCTCGCGTTGGCAGTTCAGCCATGATGATGCGCCGTTCATCGGTGCTCATTCGGCTCCAACCACCGATTTCGTCGATAGAGCGGGCGCAGCCAGTGCACAGCCGCGTCTCGGGATGAATGACGCAGATCTGCACGCAGGGGCTTTCGATCTCGTCGCGCTTCCACACAAGGGAACGGGGAACGTCTGTCATGCCTGCCTCTTTATTGCTGCCAGCCTGTCCAACAGTCCTTGCAAGATATATCCGGCAGCGACGTGATCAATCACCTCGGCGCGACGTTTACGTGTCGTATCCGCCTCAAGCAGCGCTTTTTCGGCGGCCACGGTGCTCAATCGTTCGTCCCAAAAGGTGATGGGACCATCCCAAAGCCTTTCAAAGTTGCGTGCAAAGGCACGAGTGGACTGGCACCGCGGCCCCTCGGTCCCATCCATGTTGCGGGGCAGGCCCAACACAAGACCACCGACGTTGCGCTCAGCTATGAGGGTCTGCAGGCGTGCGGCATCCAAACCGAACTTTTTGCGCCGTACCGTTTCAAGCGGTGTTGCGACGGACCAGAATGTGTCTGAAACCGCTACACCAATGGTTTTGTCGCCCAGATCGAGGCCCATGAGGGCCTGCATTGGGGGCAGTGCCGCCAAAAACGCATCAGTATCGTTCGTTATCATTCCAAGCCCACGCGGTCAGCGGTGCGGCTCAGGATATCTGCGGCGCGGGGATCGTCGCCAAACACTTCGCGCGCATTGATCAGGATCGCATTGGCCTGATTCATCTGGCCCAAAACCCCCAAAGCGGAAATCAACTGCGCCCAATCCTCAACAGGACCGCCTTCGGTTGCCAGACGGTCAGACAGGCCAGTGACCATCCCCTGGATCATCTCCATCCGCTCTGCAGGGCTCAGGCCCTGCGCTGCTTCAATCTGATCTGCGGAAGGTCCGCGCCCTGTACCGATCGCTGGCATGGCGTAGTTCACACCCGCGCGAAAGGCCATTTCCTCGATCTGTGACGACACTGGCGCAATCCAAGGTGCATCGGCAGGCCCTTCACGCAACAGTTGATCCCAGACGCGCAAAGCCGTGTCCGGTCGCCCGGTTTGCGACATCATCAGCCCAAAGTAGTAGCGCGCAGGCCCATCTGCCGGATTCATGGAAAGCGTTCGTTCAAGAACGCCTTCCGCTTCGGGCGAGACGTATCCACCAGCGGCCAGGATCAACAGATCCGCATATTCCGAGAAGTCAGTCGCGGTGGCCTTGTCCCCTTTAAGCGCGAGAACCTGCGCTTTTGCGGTATGCGCTGCCGCATAGTTTCCAAGACGCCCCTCGGCGCGGCTTAGCAATTCATGGCCTTGCACGTCATCAGGGCGGGTCACAACTGCCTGCCGCAGGCGTTCGACAAGGACCACGTAATCGGGATCGACATTTGGCGGCGCGGACGGTTCATCAAGGCTGGCTTCAGCCGTTTCCTGGCTGGGTCGTTCTTCGCGAAGGATCTCGGCGGCCTCGATCCGACTGGCCAGCGCAAGATCGCCGTAACCCGGTGCGCCCAATTGGGTGTAGATGGCATAAGACCCTACAATAGTAACGGCGAGGGTCAGGCCAAGGCCTGTCAGCCCGCCGGACTTCCCGGCGCTTTGTTCTTGTTCTTGCAAGGCTGCGTCAGCGGCAAGAATGCGGCGTGACACTTCCGTGCGGATCCGATCCGCATCTGCTTCTGACACCACGCCACGTGCCAGGTCACGGTCCACTTCACGCAACTGGTCCCGGTAGACATCCAAATCATAGGCTGCGGGCGGGCGATCTCCGACAGAGCCACGCAACATTGCGCGGGCCAATGTTGCGAGGACCGCGAGCGTCAACAGGGCCGTGATTATCCAGAATAACATGCGCACCACACTTGTTCGTTCGTCGTCATTTAACCCCTGCGCAGGACCAGCAAAAGGGTCCATGGCACACCCGTGATGTCGCAGGCAGGGACATGTGTCGCAAATCCGTCAAAAAACGCCGCCAGCGCGGCCCCTTTTTTCGGACACAAAGGCGATTAAAACCGCACGTATACGCTTTGCGATTCCACGGTCCGGACGGCTGCCCATGAAACGATACTCTGCTTTTGCCATTGCCCGAGAGGCCGCGCGTTACCACACCGGGTGGGAGCGCGCGTGGCGCGCGCCCGAGCCAAAGAAGAAGTACGATGTGATCATCGTTGGGGCAGGTGGGCACGGTCTGGCGACAGCCTACTACCTCGGAAAGAATTTCGGGATCACGAACGTTGCTATCCTTGAAAAAGGTTGGCTTGGGGGCGGCAACACCGGGCGAAACACAACGATCATCCGTTCGAACTACTTGCAGGATCCGTCGGCTGCGATCTACGAAAAGGCGCGCAGCCTTTACGAGACGATGAGCCAGGATTTGAACTACAACGTCATGTTCAGCCCGCGCGGCGTCATCATGCTGGCCCAGACCCATCATGAGGTGCGTGGTTATCAGCGCACGGCCCATGCCAATGCCTTGCAGGGCGTGAAGACTGAGTTCATCGGTCCCGAAAAGGTCAAGGAACTGGTGCCGATTATCCATCTCGATGGCCCGCGTTACCCAGTCATGGGTGGCCTCTGGCAAGCACGCGGTGGCACGGCCCGCCATGATGCCGTAGCTTGGGGCTATGCCCGTGCCTGTTCGGACATGGGCATGGACGTGATCCAAAAATGCGAAGTAACGGCGATCCGGCGAGAGGGTGGTAAGGTCGTTGGCGTCGATACATCCAAGGGCGCTATTGATTGCGACAAGTTGGGTGTCGTCGTTGCAGGGCACTCGGGGCATCTGGCCGACATGGCGGGCTTCCGTCTGCCCATCGAATCCGTGGCACTTCAGGCTTTGGTGTCCGAACCGATCAAACCCTGTATGGACGTGGTGGTCATGGCCAACACGGTTCATGGCTACATGAGCCAGTCCGACAAGGGCGAGATGGTGATCGGCGGTGGTACCGACGGATACAACAACTACACGCAGCGTGGTTCGTTCCACCATATCGAGGAAACGGTGCGCGCGCTGATCGAAACATTCCCCATGATTTCACGTCTCAAGATGCTGCGTCAGTGGGGCGGCATCGTGGATGTGACGGGCGACCGTTCTCCCATCCTGTCGGCCACGCCGGTGGATGGTGTGTTCATCAATTGCGGCTGGGGCACGGGCGGGTTCAAGGCGATCCCGGGATCAGGCTGGGCTATGGCCGAACTGATTGCCAAGGGACGATCACCGCTGACCGATGAGTTTGGACTGAACCGGTTCCGTGAGGGGCGGTTCATTGACGAGAGCGTGGCCGCCGGGGTGGCGCACTGATGCAGCAAGTAGTGCAAAAATCCGTAGCAGATTTTTGGCAAGGCTTGTTCAATCCGTCTTGCACATCATTCGTGCGTCTTCTTCCCTTCGCCTGCGGCCGACCCGAAGGCGATCAGGTTGGCGACATCAATCTCTCGTCCGCCCCGCGCTTCCAGCCGTTTGGCGGCCGCACGCCGCTCGAGAACAAACATGATGATTGCGCCCGCAGCAATCGCGCCAAAGACCATGATGGCGCCAGTCGTGTGATCCATAATGACCTCCTGTCAACTTTAGTTGACACTTGCACAGAAACGACCGCTGCGTCACGAAAAATCGCAAAACAGGCGGGATGCAGCCGTTCTATTGGGGGCAAACCGGCTGTGCTCAGCCCGTTTTCCGTACCCAAGGTCCCAAGTATTGCGCCAGCGTATCCACGTGATGACATGGAAGCCCATAGAACGGAGGCTTACACATGTCAGACTATCCAAACCCGAACATCCATCGTGGCGACGGCGTGTCAGGCCGCGGGCTCCTTATCTCATTCGCGGTCATTGTCGCTGTTGTGGCACTTCTTGCACTGCTTGGCTCCATCGGCTCGGGCGGTGGTGAAGGCGGCCCAACACAAAATGCCATCACACCGGCGGCAACCGAAACGACCGGCACAACAGGCACGGCGGTGCCAACCGAATAACCCCTCCCAAACTATTCGGACCGCATCAGGCGGGCGTCTTCGGACGTCCGCCTTTTGCGTGTCCGCTCCAATGATCGGAGTGCGCCAATGCTGATCCTGACCTGCCCCAATTGTGGCCAGACTGGAGAAGAGACCGAATTCCATGCCGGAGGCGAGGCGCACCTGAAACGTTTCGGCCCCGGGTCATCGGATGGTGATTTCGAAGAGTATCTGTTCATGCGCGAAAACCCGAAGGGCGTGCATTTCGAACGCTGGCGCCATGTCTATGGCTGTGGCAAGTGGTTCCACGCTGCCCGATGCACGACAACTCTCGAAGTCTTTGGCACCTATTCCGCGCAAGTTACCGAACCTCCGAAAGAGATCTGCGACAAGATTAGCAAAAAGCGCCCCGACTGGTCATGGAGGGCGTTTTCTTGACCCTGTTTCTTCTGACTGAAAATACCACCGCCGGAGGCTTTGACGCCTGCCGCCGCGATGAGGCCAACACATGAGCACACGTCTCGCCACAGGCGGTCGCCTTCTGAACAAGGACAAGGCCGTTCGCTTCACCTTCAACGGGCAGCAGATGCGCGGGTTCGAGGGCGATACGCTTGCCTCCGCCCTTCTGGCCAATGACCAGATGCTGGTTGGCCGATCTTTCAAGTACCACCGTCCGCGCGGTATTGTCGCCGCCGGACCGGAAGAACCGAATGCGCTGGTCAACCTTGGTGTCGAGGGCAAGTTCGAGCCGAACCAGCGTGCCACGACAACGGAGCTATTCGAAGGGTTGCTTGCCACGTCGCAAAACCATTGGCCGAGCTTGGAATTCGATGTGGGCGCGATCAACGCCAAGCTGTCGCGCTTCATGCCAGCTGGTTTTTACTACAAGATGTTCATCCATCCGCGTCCGCTGTGGAAGCACGTCTACGAGCCATTCATCCGTCAGGCCGCTGGACTTGGGCAGGCCCCCAAAGGTCGTGATCAGGACACCTATGAGCACTTTCATGCGTTTTGTGATGTGCTTGTCGTAGGCGGCGGAATTGCAGGTCTGATCGCCGCACGTTCGGCGGCCAAGACTGGTGCACGGGTTCTGTTGATTGAGCAAACCGCGCATTGGGGTGGCCGCGCGCCTGTGGATGGTGGCGATGTTGACGGCAAGCCTGTGGATAATGTCGTGGACGAACTGGTGTCTGAGTTGGAGGCGATGCCAAACGTCACGATGCGCACGCGCCTGATGGGGGCAGGAGTCTATGACCACGGATATGTGCTGGGATATGAACGCCTGAACGACCATGCACCGGAAACCGATGGCCCGCGCCATCGGCTGTGGCGCATAAGGGCGGGGCACGTCGTGACAGCCACTGGCGCGATTGAACGCCCGCTGTCATTTGCAGGCAACGACATCCCCGGCGTGATGCTGGCATCCGCCGTGCGGGATTACGTTGTGAATTACGGTGTCAGCTCGGGCGACCGGACCGTCATCGTGACCAACAATGATGATGCATATCGCACCGCAAGCGCTTTGAAGTTCGCTGGACTGGATGTTCCCGCCATTCTTGATGCGCGCGTGCTGCCGGTCGACAGCCCGCTGATTGCCGAGGCAAAAGCGGCTGGAATCCGTGTCTTGATGGGCCACGGCGTATCCAAGGTTCTGGGCGGCAAGCGGGTCACCGGTGTTGCTGTGTGTTCGCAGGCGGGCGAGGGCGCGGTACTGGAAGAAATCGCGTGCGACGCAGTCGCTATGTCGGGCGGCTGGTCACCCGTTGTCCACCTGTGGTCGCACTGCGGTGGCAAACTGCTCTGGGATAACGATTTCGCCATGTTCCGTCCGGATGTGGATAAAGCACCGACGGGCGCGGAGGGTAGCGCGTTTGTCAGCCCGGTTGGGTCAGCAAACGGACACTTCGGATTGGCTGAGCTGGTTGGTGACGCCCATGCGATGGGGCATGCGGCGGCGCGTGCCACAGGGCACAAGCCAGGAAAGGTCTCGGCACCGGACGCAAGCAGTGTGGAAGAGGCCGCCATGGCACCCGTATGGCTGATGCCCCAAGGCGCAGGTGCAGCCCTACGCGGGAAAGCATGGCTTGATTATCAGAACGATGTCAAAGTGTCGGACGTACAACTGGCGGCGCAGGAAGGATTTGAAAGCGTCGAACATGCCAAGAGATACACAACACTGGGCATGGCAACGGATCAGGGAAAGCTGAGCAACATCAATGGCCTTGCGATCCTTTCTGATGCACTGAATCAACCCATCCCCCAGACAGGTACAACCACCTTCCGGCCGCCATATACGCCAATTTCAATGGGGGCGATTGCGGGGGAAGCGCGGGGCACAGTATTCCAACCCATACGCCGCACACCGATGCATGAATGGCACGATAAAAATGGGGCCGATTGGGAACCGGTAGGCCACTGGCGCCGCCCGTATGCTTATGTTCGCAACGGGGAAACCGTGCATGATGCCGTCATGCGCGAGACGCGGAATGTGCGAGAGAACCTCGGGCTTCTTGATGCATCAACGCTCGGTAAGCTCGTTGTCAAAGGGCCCGATGCGGGCAAGTTCCTCGACATGCTCTATACGAATATGATGAGCACGCTGAAACCCGGCAAATGTCGCTATGGGCTGATGTGCGGCGAAAATGGCTTTCTCATAGACGATGGCGTTGTGGCGCGGATCGATGACGATACGTTTCTTTGTCACACCACTACGGGGGGAGCCGAACGCATCCACGGCCACATGGAAGAATGGCTTCAGACCGAATGGTGGGACATGCAGGTCTATGTCGCCAATGTGACCGAGCAATACGCGCAGGTTGCAGTGGTCGGCCCGAACGCGCGCAAGGCGCTTGAAGCGCTCGGGGGAATGGATGTCTCGGCCGAGGCTCTCGGCTTCATGGAATGGGCCGATGGCACGCTGGGCGGCTTCGACGTGCGTGCCTACCGCATCTCCTTTTCCGGCGAACTCAGCTATGAGATCGCGGTACATGCCTCGAAAGGGCAGGCGTTCTGGGATGCGCTTATGGCCGTTGGCGCCGATCTGGGCGTCATGCCTTACGGCACCGAGGCGCTGCACATTCTGCGGGCCGAAAAGGGTTTCATAATGATCGGCGATGAGACAGACGGAACGGTCATCCCGCAGGACCTTGGTTTGCATTGGGCACTTTCGAAGAAGAAAGAGGACTATCTTGGAAAGCGCGCGCAAGAACGCCCTCATATGATTGATCCTGAACGCTGGAAACTGGTGGGCCTAGAAACATTGGATGGCTCTGATTTGCCCGATGGCGCCTATGCGGTTGCGGAGGGCACCAACGACAACGGCCAGCGCAACATGCAAGGGCGAGTCACATCGTCGTACCATTCGCCGAACCTGAACAAGGGGATCGCCATGGGCCTTGTCCTACATGGACCGGACCGTATGGGTGAAGTGATAGATTTCCCGGGCACGGATGGCACGACCTATAGGGCCAGGATTGTAAGCCCGGTCTTCTATGACCCGGATGGGGAGAAGCAGAATGTCTAATGCTGTCAGTGCATTGAATGGCGTTACATGGGCCCAAGGTATCGCGACCGTTACCGAGGTACCATTGCAGGGGATGATCACGCTGCGCGGACAACTGACCGATGCGAAGGTCAAAAAGGCCGCAATGAGCGCGACCTCTTTGGAGATGCCCGGGCACGGGCAGGCCAACTGTGTCGACGATCGCGGTATCTGCTGGATGTCACCTGATGAGCTGTTGGTCCTTTGCCCTTACGATGCGGTATCTACCAACTTGAAGCAAATGCAGGGGGTCTTGGGCGACGTGCACAGCCTTTGCGTCAACGTGTCTGACGCGCGTGCAGTGTTTGACTTGTCCGGTGACAACGCACGTGAGGTGTTGGCCAAGCTGGTGCCCGTGGATCTTGCGCCGGATCAGTTCACGGTCGGCATGTTCCGGCGTACGCGGATGGCGCAGGTTCCAGCTGCGTTCTGGCTGCATGACAACGACAGCTTCCGCATCATCTGTTTCCGCAGTCAGGCACAGTATGTGTTTGACTTGCTAACGGTCGCAAGCCAACGCGGCAGCGCAGTAGATGTTTTCTGAGAGAACCGTTTTTCACATTGAGTTTCTCTTGTAGTGACGTCAATTAACGTCACTACACTTTAGGGGGAAAGTTATGCGTTCTTTGTGCGGAATTATGTGTGCGGTGACGATGATGGCGACACCAGCAGCGGCATTGGATTATGTCTGCAAGGTGCGTGATACCGGCGATGGATTTATTTCACCCGTACTTGCACTGCAATTTGAACCGTCAGCGAAGACAGCAATCGTGTACGATGCAATCATTCATGCTGTTCATGGCGAACCAATCTCTGTGAAGCTCAAAGATCGCGGCAACGGCAAATTTCGTTTTACGTACCGGGTGAACAACATACCGGCCAACCCTCGACCCGCGCGGATCGGGTATCGTATCGAACTCGACACGAACACCAAAAGAGTTATCGTGCGAGGTTCCATGCCCGGAGTCACAAACTCGTTCAACGGCAATGGCTCATGCGAAGTGGGGCAATTGAAGAACAAGTAACTCACCATTTCGAATTGTATTTTGTGGTTGGTGCTTGAACTTGCTCGTCCGCGCACAATCTGTCAGGCACAACCTTGCAATACTACAAAAGGGGGCCCCCATGGCTTTTGAACTTCCCGACCTTCCCTATGCTCACGACGCACTTGCATCCAAGGGCATGTCCAAGGAAACGCTGGAGTATCACCACGACTTGCACCACAACGCCTATGTCGTGAACGGCAACAAGGCCATTGAGGGCACCGAGTGGGCAGGCAAGTCTCTCGAAGAGATCATAGTCGGTACTTACGACGCAAACGCCGTTGCACAGAATGGCATATTCAACAACATTAGCCAGCTTTGGAATCACAACCAGTTCTGGGAGATGATGGGTCCCGGCGACAGTGCGATGCCCGGCGAGTTGGAAAAAGCGCTGACTGAAAACTTTGGCTCGGTAGATGGGTTTAAAGAACAGTTTTCTGCAGCTGGTGCTGGGCAGTTCGGCTCTGGCTGGGCGTGGCTTGTCAAAGAAAAAGACGGCAGTCTGGCGATCACAAAAACCGAAAACGGTGTGAACCCATTGTGCTTCGGTCAGACAGCGCTTCTGGGCTGCGATGTGTGGGAGCACTCATACTATATCGACTTCCGCAACAAACGGCCGGCCTACCTGACCAACTTCCTGGACAACCTCGTCAACTGGGAAAACGTTGCCAGCCGGATGTAAGCCGGTACGTATTGAACAAACAAAAAGGCCGATCACACAGATCGGCCTTTTTTTGTTTTACCTTGCCGTCTTGGAAAGCGCAGATAACGTATTTTCCGCGCTGTCGGTCACCTGGAAATAGCCCAGCAGCGATGCGTCGGCAAACCCGCCCGCGACCACGTGATCCAACAGCGCAATCAGTGGATCCCAATAGCCGCCCACGTTGACCAGCACGACCGGCTTTTCATGCAACCCAAGTTGTCGCCACGTCAGCACTTCAAACAGCTCGTCCAGCGACCCCGCGCCTCCGGGCAGCACAACGACGGCATCACAGTTCATGAACATGACCTTTTTGCGCTCGTGCATCGTTTCGGTCACGACGTATCGGGTCAGGTCGGTCTTGCCGACCTCCCAATCGACCAGATGGCGAGGGATGACGCCAAACGTATCAGCGCCGCCCGCCTGTGCTGCGCGCGCAACCGATCCCATCAGCCCCACATCGCCCGCGCCATACACAAGCTGCCATCCTCGTTCAGCAATCCCGGCGCCAAGGGCTTCGGCTTCGGTTGTGTAGCGGGGAGTATTCCCAGGGCGCGAGCCACAGTAGACGCAGACGGAAAATGGGGACATGTGGTGCTCCTGTAACGGGCGCGCGAAAGTGAAGGTTTTGTGACGCCGTTCTTTTGACCGCTATAGCGCTGCCTGTTATGCAAGCGCAACGAAACCGGGCCAACCGGTGCGGTGGAAAGGGTGAACATGTCCAAATGGTCGGCATTTGCCGGATCGAACGGCGCCTTGGCGGGTACTGTGATTGTCGTCGTTGCGGCGGCAGTCGGGGCTGGGCTGTACATCAACGCGAACCGATCTGACACGGTTCAAGCACCGCAGACTGTTGTCACTGAAACGACTGATGTCGAACAAACAACTGAAGTGCAGCCAGCGGCCGTTCCAGAACCAAAAGAGCTTTTGCAACCCGATCCGCCTTCTATTGACGAGGTGAGGGTCGAACCGGACGGGCTGATGGTGATCGCTGGTCGTGCGGCCCCTGGAAGCAAGGTGGCCGTGTTTTTGGATGGGACAGAAAACACGGAAACCACAACAGATGATGGCGGCAGCTTTGCAGCAATCACCATCCTTCCACCAAGCCCGAAGACGCAAGTGTTGACGGTCGTCCAACGTGTTGGTCAGGATGAGATCGCATCGGTGGACGAGGTGATCCTCGCCCCGCAAGCGCAACCCACGCCCAAATCAGCAAAACCTGCGGCACCCGAAGCTTTGGCCGAAGCCGAAAGCGTGCCGGAGCAACCTCAGACCGAGGACGTGGTTGCAGCCGAACCCACAGACCAGTCAACGTTTTCGGTGGCCGAGCAGACACCTGTTGAGGCCGATGTCGCAGGAGCGATCACAGCACCGGCATCCACCGCAGCGCCCAGCGAAGACATTGCTCAGGTTGAATCTTTTCAGGAACCGCAGATACCGGTATCCGATGAGGTGGCGCCCGATGACAGCAACGCGGTAACCTCCGTTTCAGCGGAGACAGGCGCAAGCGCTTCGGAACCTGAGACCCAAGTGACCGTTCTCAAATCGACCGCCGAAGGTGTGGAGGTTTTGGGCAACGTTGCGCCCGAGGCGCTGGACAACATCGCGCTGGACAGCATCAGCTATTCTGACACCGGCGATGTGGAACTTGCCGGGCGCGCGCAATCCGAGGCAGAGGCTGTCAGGGTCTATGTCAACAACACGCCTGTTGCCGATATCGACGTCAGCGAAGATGGCAGATGGAAAGGTGAACTGCCTGAGATCGACAAGGGCACCTACACGCTGCGCGTGGACGAGCTTAATGACGCCGGACAGGTGACAAGCCGGGTTGAAACACCGTTTCGACGCGAAGATCCCGAGGTTTTGGCGGAAGCTGACGGTGAGGACACACCAGCGACGCAGATCACTGTTCAAGCAGGTAACACGCTTTGGGCTATCGCCCGCGACCGTTATGGCGAAGGAACGCTTTATGTGCAGGTGTTTGAAGCCAACCGCGACCGCATCCGCAATCCGGACCTGATTTTCCCTGGTCAGGTATTTGCCCTACCGAATTAATCACTACTGGCGCTCTGACGCTGGCAAGTCAGGCATCAGTGTCCTAAATAGTCAGACCTGAACCTCAGGAATGCTTTTCTATGCCCGCAGACACTTCGGCCTCGGCTACACCCGCCGATCCGACAACCCCGACCAATGACCCGAACAAGGATGTGAGCCAGGCCGAGCGTAGCTCGGGGATGCGCACAATCCGCAAGGTCGCACCGTACCTTTGGCCAGCCGACAAGCCTTGGGTAAAGCAACGTGTTGTACTCGCGATGCTGGCCTTGGTGCTGTCCAAACTGGTGTCGGTTTACACGCCCATCCTCTACCGCGATGCCGTGAACGTGCTGGGGGGCGAAGGCGTTTCCGATCTTGCGCTGGGTGCCATCGGTTTGACCGTGGCCTATGGCGTGGCGCGCCTGATGAACGTTGGCTTTCAGCAGCTGCGGGACGCCATCTTTGCTCGCGTGGCCCAACGTGCCTTGCGCATGTTGGCGCTGGAGACATTCCAGCACATCCACCGCTTGTCGATGCGTTATCACATCACGCGCAAGACCGGCGGGCTAAGCCGCATCATCGAACGGGGCGTAAAGGGGGTCGAATTTCTACTACGCTTCCTTCTATTCTCAATCGGGCCGCTGATCCTGGAGCTTCTGCTGATCGGGGTCGTGCTGACCATCCTGTTCGATATTTGGTATCTGGTCGTCGTAGCCGTGACTATTGGCCTCTATGTCTGGTTCACATTTGCAGTGACCGAGTGGCGGGTGAAGCTGCGGCGGGTCATGAACGAGCAAGATACCGACGCCAACCAAAAAGCTATCGATAGTCTGCTCAACTTCGAAACGGTCAAGTATTTTGGCGCCGAAGCACGCGAAGCTGGCCGCTACGACAAGGCAATGGAAGGGTACGAGACTGCGGCGCTCAAGACCAGCTATTCGCTCGCGTTTCTCAATTTCGGTCAGTCCGTCATTATTACATCCGGCCTTGTCGGTGTGATGGTCATGGCAGCCATCGGTGTTCAGAATGGCACGCTGACTGTCGGCGATTTCGTCATGGTGAACGCCTACATGATCCAGATCACCATGCCGCTCAACTTCCTTGGTACGGTCTACCGCGAGATCAGGCAGGCGCTTGTGGATATGGGTGAGATGTTCGATCTGTTGGAACAACCTGCCGAGGTCGTGGATGCTCCAAACGCCAAGGCCCTGAACGTCACGGGTGGGCGTATTGAATTGGATGATGTGCATTTCGGTTACGACCCGGCGCGACCCATCTTGAAAGGTGTGTCCGTTGCGGCGGAGCCGGGGCAGCAAGTGGCAATCGTGGGCTCGACCGGCTCGGGCAAGTCGACCATCGGTCGGCTCTTGTTCCGTTTCTATGATGTGGGTGCCGGGGCACTTCGGATTGACGGACAGGATGTGCGGGAAGTCACGCAAGACAGCCTGCATGCAGCCATTGGCGTCGTGCCGCAGGACACCGTGCTGTTCAACGACACGATCCGATACAACATCGCCTACGGGCGCGACAACGCCACCCATGACGAGATCGAAGCCGCTGCCAAAGCCGCCCAGATCCACGATTTCATTCATGCACTGCCCGAAGGTTATGACACGGCCGTGGGCGAACGGGGCCTGAAGCTATCTGGCGGCGAAAAGCAGCGTGTCGGCATTGCCCGGACCCTGCTCAAGAACCCGCCCATCCTGCTGCTGGACGAAGCGACAAGCGCGCTCGACACCGAGACGGAGCAGGATATCAAGGACGCGTTGCATGCGGCAGGGCAGGGCCGCACGGTGCTGACCATCGCCCATCGCCTCAGCACCATTGCCGAGGCCGACCGGATCATTGTTCTGGAGCAGGGCGAGATTGTCGAAACTGGCACCCATGACGAACTGCTGGCGAAGGATGGTCGATATGCCCAGCTGTGGTATCGCCAGCAGGCGGATGAGGCACCCAGCTGATCGGCGCATCATAACA
Source organism: uncultured Tateyamaria sp. (assembly GCF_947496075.1). GTDB lineage: Bacteria > Pseudomonadota > Alphaproteobacteria > Rhodobacterales > Rhodobacteraceae > Tateyamaria. Next base: position 435,506 of record NZ_CANMBJ010000001.1, on the reverse strand, counting down.
AGGCCAAGGCCTCACGTCGGAACGTGCTCGCCATGCTCCAGTCCCATCCGTCGTTACATTCGGCGCACATGTGGTCCGCTTGATCACCCAGCGCGTCGAACCACATGAGCAGCCCTTCCCAGATCAGCAGAGATTGCCGTTTGAGTGTCAGCGTGATCTCGCAGCGATCTGTGTCAGTGATCGGCTGAACGGCAAAGCTGGGAGCTGTCAACGCAGCAAAAAAGCACCAAACAGATGGCAAAGTCGTTGTCGGTAGATCAATCGGAACATGAAAATACTCCCACACGTGATGCGGGCAATAAGGATCACGACTCCGGCGAAAGAATGTCGTGTCGGTGGCATTCGAACACCTGCCACCGACAGTTTCCTTTTGAACTTACTCCGCGGCCTTCAGCGACGTAGCCCCAAGCGATGCCTGTGACAGCGTCGCCTCGGCGTGGCTTGGTTCGTCACCGAAATCCCAGACCAGTTCGTGGTTGCCAACCGTGCGCGTGTCTCGTGTCAACGCCCAGTCCCGTGCAGCCCGGCTGGCGCGGCCCATTGACAGTTTGGCCAGCAATTGGCTGATCCAACGAACATATGTGACGATCCAGACCCGAATTGCGAGCAGTGAGGGGGTGACAACCAAGGTCAGCACCGTCGCGATGCCAAGGCCGAAGACAACTGCCGTGGCCAACTGCTTCCACCACAGCGCAGTGGGGCTGTCGATGGTATAGCCGCCGCCACCAAAGTCGAGCGACAGGCCGAACATCATCGGGGCAAGACCAGCCATAGTGGTGACCGTTGTCAGCAGCACTGGTCGGATACGGTCCTGCGCCGTGCGGATGATGGCCTCAATCCGCGGCATGTACTTCTCGTACTCCTGATAGGTGTCGATCAGCACGATGTTGTTGTTCACCACGATCCCCGCAAGCGCGACGATGCCCGTGCCGGTCATGATAATCGAGAACGGCTGGTTCATCACCAGCATACCGATCAGCACCCCTGCCGTGGAAAGAACCACAGCGCCCAGAACAAGCAGCGCGTTGTAGATCGAGTTGAATTGCGCCAGCAGGATGATGAACATCAGGAACAGAGCACCTGCAAAGGCCTGCATCAGGAAGGCACCCGATTCCTCCTGATCTTCTTGGTCACCTGTCCATTCGCTGTCGATACCGATCGGGAAGGGCGCGGTGTCGATCCACTTGGTCAACTCTGCAATACGCTCGTTGGGATTGACCGGGATCAGGCGGAGCTCACCTGCATTCAGACCAGCCTGCAGATCCAGTGACCGGCCTTCGGGCGTTGCCGCAAAGATCCCGTAGTCCAGACCATTTGCCGTCAGGTCCGCATCGCTTGACGGTCGAACGGTTGCAACGATCTGCTCAACTTGTGCACCATCCTGGTCCACTGTCCGTACCACTTTCTGCAGTCCATCCAGCACATCCGCCTTCACGTCAAAATAGCGCTTTTGATCCACACGGCTGATCTGCGCCAGCTCGGCCACGGGGGTGCGAGTGATGAAGTTGGCAAGCGGAACAAGTCCATCCGCTGTACGCACTTTCAGCGTGTCCAGCGTGGACAGCACCCGATCATCCTCGGGCAAGCGGACACGGATCTCGATCTCTTCGTCAGACGTGTCGACACGCATCGTGTCCAGCAACAGGCCACGGGTCACCAACTGTACCATTGCGCCCACGGTTGCCACATCGGCCCCGTAGCGGCCCGCCTTTTGAACATCCACGTCGATCTGCCAGTCGATGCCGGGCAGGGGGCGTGTATCTTCGATGCGCGTCAACCCGGGCAGGGTATCGAACTGCGCGCGCGCCGCACCTGCGGCTTGCACCAGGTCCTCCCAATTGTCCCCCTTGATCCTGAGATGCACAGGCTTGGCCGAGGCCGGCCCTTGTGACAGTGGAAAAACCTCTGCCCGGATGCCCGGTATCTGTGCCAATTCGACCGACAACTCGTCCAGCACGGTGTTGCCGTCAAAATCCTCTGCCTTGATCTCGCGCATCACCGTGTAGTCAGTGAACGGGATGGTAAACCAGGGTTCTGAGGCGTCAGGGCGGTCTTCCCACGCTATGGTTTCAAGCTGGATCTGACCAACAGTGTCACGGGGCGATTGCGCTCCGCCGGTATTGGCGTTCAACCCGCCCGCACCCGCAAAGGCAAAGGCGCTCTTGATGCCTGGGTGGCCCAGCACAATCTCTTCGGCCTGCGTCAGCAGCGCGTCCTTTTCGTCCAGTGACATGTTCCCGCGCGCCAGCACGTAAACAATGGCTTGCTCTGGTTCTGTCTCGACGAAAAACTCGACGCCGCGGTTGTTGTTGATGAAATAGATCAGCGTGGTGCCGACAAAGACAAACACAACGCCAATCATCACAAGCGGCATAACCGGGTTTCCGACAATGCCTTGAATGACATAACCGAACGTCGACCGCTGATAGCCCGCGTGCACCTTGCGGTTACGCGTGCCAAAGACCTTGCGAACGCCCGAGTTCACACCCAATCCCAAGCGCAGGAACAAGGCCGTGACGGACAGGAGCGCCATGATCGCGCCGGCAAAGCCCAGAGCGGCCAATATCAGCATGCCCAACCCGAACATGAAGACATCAAGGAATGTGGGCAGCACGGAGCGCCAAATCTCTTGCTGGTCCATCATGGCAAATGCGGTGCCCGCACCTTCAAGCAGCAGCGGAATGGCGGTGAGACCGGCCATCATTGCGGCCGCCACACAGAAAAACAGCAGATGGGCCAAAATTGGCATGCCTGCGATACTGATGTTTGCATTGCCGAGTGCCTGGATGATGCGACCCAGAACACCGCCCATAACAGGCAGATACACAAGAGCAACGATCAGTGATGCTGACAGAACAAAGATCAGCGTTACAGGCAACATGCCCATGAATTCCCCTGGCACGCCGGGCCAGAACAGCATGGGCAGGAACGCACAAAGCGTCGTCGCTGTAGATGAAACAACAGGCCAGAACATCCGTTTCGCAGCCTCGACATAGGATCGCATCGGACCGACACCGGCCTGCTGCCGCTTGTCAGCGTACTCGACAACAACGATGGCGCCGTCGACCAGCATACCTACCGCCAGGATCAGACCGAACATCACGATGTTCGAAATCGAGATCCCCATGATTGCCAGCAGCACAAAGCACAGCAGGAACGACGTCGGAATGGCAAAGCCCACAAGCGTCGCGGCGCGCGGTCCAAGGAAAGCAAGAGAGACAATCATGACCAACGCAATCGCGGTCAGGACGGACCCTTCAAGCTGACCGACCATCGATGCCACCTCGCGGCTCATGTCGTTGGACGTGCCAACCTCGACGGCGGCGATCAATCCTTCAGGCCATTCAGCGGCCTTTTCATCAACCAGCACCTTCACTTCGCTCGCGGTGTCAATCAGGTTGAACCCCTTCCGCTTGACCACTTGCAGGGCCACGGTGTCGCTTCCGTTGAAGCGGGCTGTTGAGTCGCGGTCCTCGAATGTCAGGTTTATCTGGGCCAGATCGCCCAGAGTTACGACGCGGTCGCCGTTCGTTTTGACCGGCAGTTCATAAATGTCGCGCGCCTCGTTGAAGGACGACGGGATTTTGACGGCAAATGCGCCTTGCGCAGTTTCAATCTCGCCAGCTGCAATCAGCTGATTGTTGTTCTGAACCACATTGATCAATTCGCCAGCGGTTACGTTGTAGGCTTCAAGGCGCAGCGGATCGATCAGGACTTCGACCATCTCGTCGCGGTTGCCTACAAGGTTGGCTTCCAGAACGGCATCAAGCCCCTCGATGTCGTCCTGCAAATCCTTTGCGACCCGCGCGATTGTGCGTTCAGGGACAGGGCCGGACAGGTTGATAATGATGATCGGGAATTCCGAGAAGTTGAATTCATCGACCGTGTATTGTTCAAACCCATCCGGGAAATCCGCTTCGGCCTTGTCCATGGCATCACGAACGTCAGCCAGAACCTTGGTCTTGTCCCAACCAAACTCGAACTCCAGCACGATGTTGGCGTAGCCCTCGGCCGCTGTGGACGTCATTCGATCCAAGCCGTCAAGGTCGGACAACTCGGTTTCCATGGGCTGAATCAGCAACTGTTCCGAATCCGCGGCAGAGATGCCGGGGAAGGGCAGTGAAATCACCAAAGTTGGGATTTCAATATCTGGTTCACCCTCCTTGGGCAGCACGACATAGGCCAAGCCGCCTGCAAGAATGGACAGGAAGATAAAGGCTACAACCATTCGCGCTCGTGACGCGGCCCAGTCGACGATACCGGTCATTGGGTCTGCTCCTGATAAGTGGGCGCGACTGTCACGCCCGCTGTCACGAATTCCTGTCCAACGACGATCACATTGACCTCATCAGCCAATCCGGTCAGCCAGATACCTTGTGCGGTATCGCGCACGACATTGACCGGGTTGAAAGCAACAAGGCCAGCGTCATCAACCGTCCGCAAGCCCAACACGCCATCTTCACTCAGGGTCAGCGCAGATGGGGGTAGCAAGTGCGCGTTGGTCCCTGCGCCTGAGATGGCGATTTCTGCCGTCTGCCCGTCACGGATACTAAGATCGGCGTTCGGAACCTCGATCTCAACCCGGAAGGTTCTGGTGGTTTCGTCAGCAGAACGGCTTAGGAATGTAACTTTGCCAGTGACCTCTCTGCCGCCAGCCGCAAGGCGCGCGCCAGCGGCGGCACCGACGGCGACGCGCGCGACTTCGGTCTCGGGGGCAAACGCAACCAGCTTGATAGGATCAAGTTGAATAACCGTGGCGCAAAGCGATCCCGGTTGCAGCAACGTACCCAACTCTGCCGTGTCGCTTTCCAGCAAACCCGCGAAAGGTGCACGGATGTCGAGCCGTTCCAATTCCTTCTCTGCCGTGGCGATGGATGCAGCCGCGCTTTCGATCGCGGCGTCGGCACTTTGAAGCCCGGATTTGGCGGCAACTACACTGGCCTTGGCCCCTTCAAAGCTCGCTTCGGCGGCGGCCAGGGCTGCTTCGGCGTTTTTCACACGCGTCTCAGCAGCAAAACCACCCTCGCTCAGCCTGCGGGCCGCGTTCTGGTTTACCACTGCCTCATCAATGCGCGCCTGCGCCTCGATCACCCGCGATTCGGCTTCGGGTACGCGGCTTTCGGCCTCGGCTTTGCTGGCGATGGCCTCGGCTAAACGCGCCCGCGCCTCTGCAAGGCTGGATGCACGGGTCCCGGGATCAAGTTGACACATCAATTCACCCGCTTCGACGAACGCGCCCTTGCGCAGCGGTGGAGAGATGACGGTGGATGACGTCTCGGCCCGTACTTCAACTTCGCGGGCGGCTTGTGTCTGGCCACGCAATGTGACCGCGTTGTCGATTTCGCGCGCAACAGATTTGCGCACAACGACCTTGATCAACGCGTCGGTATCCTGAGCCGCATCCTCAGTTTCCGCAGGGGCCAATTCCTCTGCGACTTCCTCGACTTCTGTTTCCGCCCCGCCGGTCAATTCGGCAATAAAGGCAAGAGTCGACTCACGTTCAATGACCCAAAAATACAATCCTGCGCCAACTGCAATGGCCAAGATCATCGAAACAATCCGCATCTTGTGTTCTTCCTTGGTAGACCAATGACCCAAAACGTGATGACGGGTCGGGTGCTATATAGAGTTTCATACGTCTAAACTAACCAGTTCAGATTACTTTTTTTGAGGCGGCATCGCAATGATGCCCAATTGACGCAGTGCAAGCAGCGGATGCATGCTCTTGGCTTGGGCGCGGCATCCCTGTAAGACGGCTCGGAAAACAAGGGTGAGGCGGAGCCAATCCGCCACGATATTGGGAGCGCGGGCGTGAGTGATACCGACAGCTTTATTGACGAAGTCACCGAAGAGGTGCGTCGCGACCGATTGTATGGCTATGTGCGTCGCTATGGCTGGATTGCAGCCATCGTGATTGTGGGCATCGTTGGTGCTGCGGGTTTCAATGAATACCGCCGGGCGCAGGCAGAATCCAACGCACAAGCGCTGGGTGACGCAATGCTGGCCGCATTGGCATCAAACGAAGATGACGCGCGCGCCGACGCACTGATCGGGGTTACGGCCGACACAGCAGAAGGCGCCGCGATTCTCGCTTTCATGACAGCAGGTGCGCAGTCGCAAGCAGGTCGCGCAGACGATGCGATCCAGACCTTGCAACCTATTGCACAATCGCCCGAGCTGCCGCTGATCTATCGCCAGATCGCCACGTTCAAATCGCTGATGTTGCAAAGTGAAACGCAGGATGCAGACACGCGTCGTCAGGGGTTCGAGGCATTGGCCGTTCCGGGCGTTCGTATGCGCCTTCTGGCCGAAGAACAGCTTGCGCTGATCGATATCGAAACCGGCAACCCGGATGCGGCCATCGCCCGCTTCCAGTCCATCATGGATGATGCCGAGGCGACCCCGGGCTTGCAACGTCGTGCCCTACAGGCAATGGTGGCGCTGGGCGGCGCGCCAGAAGCCACAGAGACCGCTGGAGAATAAGCAAGATGGGCCGGACGATGGGGGATTTGGGTATGGTTTGGAACACCCGTAAACGTATCCTGTTGGCAACCGTGGCGCTGACGATTGTTGCGGCCTGTTCCGAGCGGGAGATCATTCTGCCGGGCAAACGCGAACCTGTGTCCGCCGTCTTGACGGCCGACACTGCCGAGGCTGAGGCGTTGACTGAGGCCGCGCGTGATATCGCCCTTCCGCCACAAGTGGCAAACACCGATGCGGCACAAAGCTTTGGCACACCTGCATTTCGAACCGATCACCCGCAGCTGGGTCAAACACTGACGCCGATCTGGTCCGTGGATATTGGCGCAGGCGACAGCCGCAAACACCGCATCGTGGCCGACCCTGTCGTCTCGGACGGGCGTGTGTTCACACTTGACGCCGAAACGACGGTTACGGCGGTGTCCACGTCTGGCCAGGTGCTGTGGCAACGGGACATCCTGACGGATCGCGCCAACAGTGGCGAGGGAACGGGCGGTGGTCTTGCCGTTGATGGCAATGTCTTGTTTGTCTCAAGCGGGCTGGGCACGCTGACCGCCCTTGATGTCGAAACGGGCGGCACGATTTGGGAACAGGAACTGGAAGCCATCGGCGTTGGGCGCCCAACCGCCTTTGAAAATCTCGTCTATGTTATGGCCGGGGACGACACTGGCTGGGCTTTGGAGAAAGACAGTGGCCGCATCGCGTGGCAGGTCAGCAGTTCTGAGACCCGCACAAACGTCTTGGGTGGGCCTGCGCCCATCGTGACGGATGGTCTGGCGGTATTCTCTTTTGGCTCCGGCGAAATGCAGGCGGTGTTCCGTCAGGGTGGCCTGCGCCGCTGGGATGCATCGGTGCTGGGTGAACGGCAGGGCCGTGCGCTGGCCAAGGTCGACGATGTCACTGGTCGCCCCATTGCCAAGGATGGCGTTATCTATGCGGGCAACCAATCCGGTCGTACGGTTGCAGTGAATGCCGGGTCCGGCGCACCCATCTGGACCAGCGCCGAAGGGGCAATTGATACCGTGTTGCCAGTGGCAGGAAGCGTTTTCCTGATTTCTGACCGGAACGAACTTGTGCGCCTGAACGCCGAGGACGGAACCCGTGTCTGGGACACGCGCTTGCCGAACTTCGTAAAGGATCGCCCTTTGCGTCAATCCGAAGTGTTTGCACATCACGGCCCGGTTCTCGCCGGTGGTCGACTGCTGGTTGCATCCTCGGACGAAACACTGCGCAGCTTTGACCCGGTGTCGGGCGGGCTAACAGGTCGGACGGAAATTCCCGGCGGGGCAACCACAGCCCCCGTGGTGGCAGGGCAAACCCTGTACGTCGTGTCCCGCAAGGGCCAATTGCTGGCTTATCGCTAAGTCAAAACCGCCCCCTTTAAGTGGGCGCGCGAATGGTCTATGTGCGCGATCTGATCTCTCGGATACAAACCTCATGACCTTGACCCTCGCTATTGTCGGACGTCCCAATGTGGGCAAGTCCACGCTGTTCAATCGCCTTGTGGGCAAACGCCTTGCCTTGGTTGACGATCAGCCCGGTGTGACCCGCGACCTGCGCGAAGGGGCCGGGCGGCTGGCTGATCTGCGCTTTACCGTCATTGATACGGCCGGGCTTGAGGAAGCGACCGACGACAGCCTGCAGGGCCGCATGCGCAGGCTGACCGAGCGCGCCGTGGACATGGCCGATGTGTGCCTGTTCATGATCGACGCACGGGCAGGTGTGACACCCACGGACGAAGTCTTTGCTGACATCCTGCGCAAGCGGGCGGACCACGTGCTGCTGGCTGCGAACAAAGGAGAGGGATCAGCCGCAGATGCAGGGGTGCTCGAGGCGTTCTCGCTCGGGCTTGGGGAGCCAATCCGCCTGTCTGCCGAACACGGTGAAGGGCTGAACGATCTCTATGCCCAACTGCAACCCTTGGCGGATCTCCACGAAGAAAAGAACGCCCAAGAGGCCCCGGAAACAGATGTAACCGTGGACGAGGATGAAGATGATCCCGATTACGTCCCGCAGCCCACCAACGCCAAGCCCCTGCAGGTTGCCGTTGTGGGGCGACCGAACGCGGGCAAGTCCACCTTGATCAACCAGATCGTTGGCGAAGATCGCCTGTTGACGGGCCCGGAAGCCGGGATCACCCGCGATGCGATCAGTTTGCGCACGGATTGGGACGGCACGCCTATGCGCATCTTCGATACCGCAGGCATGCGCAAGCGGGCCAAGGTGCAGGAAAAGCTGGAAAAACTGTCTGTCAGCGACGGTCTTCGCGCCGTGAAGTTTGCCGAAGTGGTGGTGGTCTTGCTTGATGCGGCCATTCCCTTTGAACAGCAGGACCTACGCATTGCCGATCTGGCTGAGCGTGAGGGGCGGGCCGTCGTTGTCGCCATTAACAAGTGGGATATCGAGGACGACAAGCAAGCCAAGCTGAAAGAACTGAAGGAGAGCTTCGAACGGCTGTTGCCCCAACTCAAAGGTGCACCGCTGGTTACCGTTTCGGCCAAAACTGGACGTGGATTGGATCGGCTGCACGGCGCCATCATGCGTGCCTACGACGTCTGGAACCGCCGTGTGCCTACTGCGGCACTGAATCGCTGGCTGACGGGCATGTTGGAACAGCACCCGCCACCCGCGCCGCAGGGCAAGCGGATCAAGCTGCGCTACATGACTCAGGCCAAGACCCGGCCGCCGGGGTTTGTCGTCATGTGTTCGCACCCCGACAAGGTGCCCGAAAGCTACAATCGCTACCTGGTGAATGGCTTGCGGCTGGACTTTGATATGCCCGGTACGCCGATCCGTCTGTTCATGCGCGGACAAAATGATGCAAACCCTTACAAGGGGCGCAAGAAGGCGGGGCCGTCCAAGCTGCGCAAACACACCGAAGGGCGACGCAGCTAGTGCGTTAACCAGGTTTAAAGCACCTAAGGTGTTGAAAACAAATCTGTCCCCGCGGGGACACTATGTTTTCTGTGTCGTAGACTGGATCACCGGGTACACCATGATGATGGACCCAAGCAGCGCCAGTGCGCCCACAGACCGCAGGTCAAACCCGTTCTGAACGGTCACGGCCACCAAGGCCCAGATCACGGCAATGCCATAAGTTGGCGCACGACCCAGCGCGTTTTGGACTATGAATGCCAGAGCGACCGCGGTAGCCACCATCAGCCAAGCAGCCGTTTGCTGGGATGTCAGCCCGTACCCCGCCAGAAGCAATCCTAAAGCGACGCAACTGGCTGCGCTTAGCCACCCTGCATAAAGCCCAACAGGCCAGGCGGCCGCCCAAGGGTCAAGCCGAGGACTGCGCCAAAGCGCGATCAACGTACTGACCAACATCACCCAAATTAATATGGTCGCCCAGACAGGGCTACGCACAGCCACAGGCAACCAAATGCTGCCAACCGCCAGCGACACGGCAAGAGGGATGCGCATCTCCGCCCAGTCCGGCGCAGTCCAGCGGCGCAGGGCGCCAAAGGCGGCACCAACGATGAGCCAGAGATAGATCACACCCCAGATGGCAAAAGCATATCCTTCCGGCTGCACGGGCGGGTCCGCCTGCGGGATCGGGAACTGATCGGCATCAAATCCCCCGAAGCCCGGCACCCAAAAGGGCGACGCGGCAAAGGCCAGCGCAAGGATCAGCACAACCGCAGGCATGGTTTTCCACCGTTTACAAATTTCACAAGGCCGGTAACCTTGCTGTCATAGTTTAGTGCTTTCGACCGTATTTCAAGGACTTGAATAGATATGACACGCATTGCGATCTTTTGTGATGGGACATGGAACTCACCCGATATGCAAGAACCCACCAGCGTGCACAAACTCAAACGCGCGCTTGTGAACGATCCGAGCAAGGAACAAGTGGCTGCCTATTTTGCCGGGATTGGCACTGACCGTCGGTTCGATGGCCCGGTCAAGAAGTTCCTGAACAGGTGGGGCGGCGGGGCGTTCGGCTGGGGTCTCGATGCCAAGGTCAAGCAGGCCTATCAGTTTCTGGCTCAAGCCTATCAGGCAGGGGACGAAATTTATTTGTTCGGCTTTTCAAGGGGCGCATTCACAGCGCGGTCGGTCGCGGGGATGATACGCAAGTGCGGGATCATTACCGATACAAGCACCGAGGGTGTGAATGCCGCATTCAACCTCTATCGCAAACGGGGCAAGCGCAATCACCCCGACACCCCTCATATCCGCGAAGCACGGCGCGCGATGTCGCCGAAATTCGGTACGTCTGTCAGTGACTTGGCATGGCGCAACGATACCTCCCGATTGGTCGAGATTTCATACCTTGGCGTCTGGGATACTGTGGGCGCGCGGGGCATTCCCCCGTCACTGCTGGGGCCGATCGCGTCAATGTGGAACAGGCAGTACAAGTTCCATGACATGGCGCTGTCCAGCCTTGTGCAATCGGCCCGGCACGCGCTGGCATTGGATGAACGGCGGGTGATGTACAGGCCTGCGAAGTGGGACAACTTGGATGGCGACAAGGGCCTGAACCACGGGGATACCGGGCCGCTGCGTCCCTATCAGCAGATTTGGTTCGTGGGCGACCATAGCATCGTGGGTGGATCGGGTGCGGCCCAACCATTGTCGATGATTGCGCTGGATTGGGTGGTGCAGGGGGCCGGGCGTTTGACGCTTGAACCGGGCACAAGGTTTCCACCCAGCGACCCTGATCCGCTGGCGGACGCGGATATCGATACGGGGTGGTCCTTGTTGAAGAAGTGGCGCCAAGGCCCTCTTTCCAAATGGGAAATTCATGCCTCGGTCGACGAGCGCAGGCAGAAGCGGGGCGATTATCGCCCCGGCTCCTTGAAGATTTAGGCCAGCGTTCCGTCTGCTGACAACGTTGACTTGCCGCCAAGATAGGGGGTCAGCGCCGCGGGCAGAGAAACCGAACCGTCGGCCTGCTGTCCATTTTCCAGCACGGCGATCAGGCAGCGACCCACGGCAAGGCCAGAGCCGTTAAGTGTATGAACGAACTGCGGTTTTCCGCCGTCTGCGGGTTTGAATCGGGCGTTCATGCGGCGGGCCTGGAAGTCGCCGGTGGTTGAGACCGAACTGATCTCGCGATAGGTGTTCTGGCCGGGTAGCCACGCCTCGATGTCGTAGGTGCGGCGCGCGCCAAAACCCATGTCTCCCGTGCACAGAACGACGGTTCTGTAAGGAATTTCAAGGGCTTCCAGGATACCTTGCGCACAACCCAACATCCGCTTCTGTTCGTCTTCCGAACCGTCTGGATGCGTGATCGACACCATCTCGACTTTTTCGAACTGGTGTTGGCGCAGCATGCCTGCCGTGTCACGACCTGCGCTCCCTGCTTCGGAGCGGAAGCAGAGGGTGTGGGCGGTCATGCGGACGGGCAGGGCGGCCTCGTCCAGAATGTCGCCTGCGACGGTGTAAGTCAGGGGCACTTCGGAGGTGGGAACGAGCCACATGCCGTCCTCGGTCCGGTAGCTGTCTTCGCCAAATTTGGGAAGCTTATCAGTACCATACATGGCGTCGTCGCGGACGAGCACGGGGCTGTTCACCTCCGTCAGTCCGTTCTGATCGACATGGGTGTCGATCATGAATTGAGCCAGTGCGCGGTGGATGCGGGCGACGGCGCCCTTGAGCATGACAAAGCGGCTGCCGGAGGTTTTGGCGGCGGTTTCGAAGTCCATCGAGGCCGTAACGCCCGCGATGTCGAAATGCTCTTTTGCGTCGAAATCAAAGTTTTGCGGGTTGCCCCAACGGTGGATTTCGACGTTGTCATCCTCGTCCGCGCCGTCCGGTACGTCGCTTGCAGGCAGGTTGGCAATGCGCGCCAATGCGTCGGTCAGCTGGGCGTCGAGCGCCTTGGCCTCCTCTTGCATCTGCGCGATTTCCGCTTTCTTTTCAGATACTAAGGCGCGGAGGCGCTGGAACTCGTCCTCGTCCCCACGACCCTTGGCGGCGCCCACTTCCTTGGATGCTTTATTCTGTTCGGCCTGCGCGGTTTCGGCGGCGAGGATCTTGGCCCGGCGGGCCTCGTCCAGCGCGAGCAGAGACGACGACATCGCAGCGTCCCCACGGCGCGCAAGAGCGGCGTCGAAGGCGGCGGGATTCTCGCGAATGGCGCGAATGTCGTGCATTGGTCTGATCCTTTGAACAGAATTTATGGTGCCGCCCCTATGCCCGATCAGGGGGCGGGGGCCAAGAGGTTAAGGTAGTGTACGGTGGGGGAGTTGCGGGCAAACTGCGATGTTTGGGGGTGAAACTGCGTGTTTTGATGGGGTGGATATGTGGGGTTTTGAGTGAGGATTGGGGAAACCGCACGTTTTGCGGGGGAAAGTGCGTGTTTCGGTAGATGGTGGGTTGGCGAGTTTGGTTAACTTTTTGGGGGGCGTTAAGGTTTGGGGAGGGGTGTTAGGGACTAGGAAAGGTTTGGTGTTTGGGTTTTATGCATTCCCTTGTTGCCATCCTACGGGCAAGGTTTCTTGCCAAGCGCGCCATTGTCTTTCAAACGCATCACCCTTTAGCTTTTGGTCCGGCCAGTGCGGTGGCCAACCGTCGTCGCCAGGGCAAACACCGGATGGGAGAACGACAGAGGCGTCTCCGAACACTAGATCAGTTGGTAACTCAGAAATCTGCTGTTTAGTCATATCAATGTTCCGCAACGCTGCTCCGGATATTTGATTTGAGCGATCAAAGACCTGACTCGGGTGACGCAAAAACATGTCGTAGAGTTTGATGCTGTCCATCTTCGCCCCTTGGAACCAAGTTTCCTTCACAATGGCGCCGTGGAAAGATGCGCCTTGAAGCGAGCTGTGTTGAAATAGAGCGCCAGACAGATTGGTCCCGTCGAAACCCGTTCTGAAGCAATGGCTGTTTTGCAGGTTGGCATCGTTCAGGGCGGCGACCCTTAAATCTGCCATGAACAGATTGGCTTCCGATAAGTCAGCGTCCACAAGATACGCCGCTTCAAGCTGGGCGAATGACAGGTCCGATCCATGCAGCTGCGCCTCGACCAGTTTTGCGCCCTGAAGGCTCGACCCGGACAAAAGGCAGTGCTCAAGCTGCGCCCCTGTAAGGTCAAAGGCTTGCAAGTTGCACCCCCGCAAGTCGAACTCGCCATCTCGCAGTGGCGTGTCTGATATTCGGCTTAGCCTGCCAAGTGTTTGCACCGACTTTTCCATGTCTGCCCGAACCGGAGACAGGTTTCTGGCCCAATTTACTTTTGGGTTGTCCGTTTGCTCGTCGTCTCGAATTTTGGGCGGAAACTCTTTGCTGAGTTCGCGGACATATACAGAAAGCAAGCGGGCGATGCGGGAAACTTCTTTTGGGTCTTCCTTCGCCAGCCCTTCAAGCCGATCTATTGCCGCATTGCGTTGGACTATGTCGTCTTCCCAAAGGTCTTGATAGGTGCCATTTGCGTTTGGCTTGCTCACTTGCCTGCGGGCGTAGAGCCCCTTGGTCGCCTCATTGATCTTGTCATTAAACAATGCATCCTCAGCCGTTTTGTTTGTGCGCCGCGTCAATCTGAGGCGTGCCATGGTGAGCGGCAGTGCGATCGCTGCACCGATGACAGTTGTGAGGGCCGTCAGCTGCACCAGTTTGAATCGAAATTCCCAAACGCCGTTTGGCACCTGTCGACGCGTGACAGCGTTTGAAAGAACGTCGATTATCAAACCCAAAAGACCGGCAGTCAGGATCGTTACAACTCCCACCCACAAGACTGTGCCAAGAATAAATGACCACACAGGCATCCTTCGGACACCCAGCCTTTCGCGCAAATATGTCAGGAAAGGCAGGTCGCGTTGCTGTCCCGGCAAGATCGAAAAAACAAGCCATGACGCTCCGGCGATGGATGCGAGAGAAATGAAGCCCCAGAACAGTGATGGGGGCATGGGAATAGTCAGCGTGGTCGTCTCCATCCCACCATTCTGACGCGAATGTGCGTCGGGCAAAAGACTTTTGACATTGTCGGGATGATCTGTCGCCCCTGAAAACCCCTTTGTGCCTTGCGCTGACCCGCCCCCGCCCATAGGTTCTGCCAAACTCTGAAGCGGGCCTAGAATCCGCCCCAAGACCAAGGACAATTCCCATGGAAGCCATCGGCCAGTTTATTCCCCTGATCCTGATCTTTGCGATCATGTATTTCTTGCTGATCCGCCCTCAGCAAAAGAAGGTCAAAGAGCATGCCGCCATGGTGGAGCAACTGCGCCGGGGTGATCAGATCGTCACCCAAGGTGGCCTGATCGGCAAAGTGTCCAAGGTCAAGGAAGACAATGAGGTCGAGGTGGAGCTGGCCGAGGGCGTGAAAGTGCGCGTCGTCAAATCCACCATCGCGCAGGTTCTGAACAAGACCGAGCCCGCGAAGTAATGCTTCAGATCGAGAGCTGGAAACGGGTTCTGATCTGGGCGCTGTGTGCGCTTGGCCTGATCCTGGCCCTGCCGAACGGGTTTTACACCCGGGTTGAGCAGCACAATGATGCCGCGCAGGCCATCGAGTTGGGCGCTGATACGCCCGCGAACCAGGAGATACTGGCGCAGTGGCCGGGCTTTATGCCGTCGGCGCTGGTGAACCTTGGTTTGGACCTGCGGGGCGGGGCGCATTTGCTGGCCGAGGTGCAGGTCGAGGATGTCTATGCAAGCCGCATGGAGGCGAGCTGGCCCGAGATCCGGGATATTCTGCGCCCTGAGCGGGCAACGATTGGCACCATTCGCTTGCAGCCTTCGGCATCTGACGAGTTGCGCATTCGCATTGGGGAACCTGCGGGCTTGCAGCGCGCGTTGCAGGTCGTGCGGACGCTGGCGCAGCCGGTGCAGACCCTGACGGGTGTGGGCGCGAATGACATTGTGGTCCGTGCCGATGGGGCGGACGTGATTGTTGTCAGCTTGAGCGACGAGGAAAAGCTGGCAAGCGACGAGCGGACGGTGCAGCAATCGCTGGAGATTGTGCGCCGACGGATTGACGAGGTCGGCACGCGGGAGCCGACCATCCAACGGCAGGGATCGCAGCGGATTTTGATCCAGGTGCCGGGCATCGGATCAGCCGCCGAGTTGAAAGAGATCATTGGCACCACGGCCCAGCTGACGTTCAACCCGGTTGTGAACCGGACCTCGGACGAGAATGCCGCGCCGGGCATTGGTAACAAGCTGGTGCCGTCGCTGGATGAGCCGGGTCTGTTTTATGTCATCGAGAGCGCGCCTGTTGTGACGGGCGAGGATCTGGTGGATGCGCAGCCGAGCTTTGACCAGAATGGCAGCCCCGCGGTGTCGTTCCGCTTCAACACCACGGGTGCGCGTCGGTTTGGGGACTACACGGCCGAGAATATTGGGTCGCCCTTTGCCATTGTGCTGGATGATGAGGTGGTGAGCGCCCCTGTGATCCAGAGCCATATTCCGGGTGGGTCGGGGATCATCACCGGCAACTTCAATGTCGAGGAGTCGACGAACCTTGCCATTCTGTTGCGTGCGGGGGCTTTGCCTGCGGAACTGACGTTCCTGGAAGAGCGGACCATCGGACCGGAACTGGGGCAGGACAGCATTGATGCGGGCAAGATCGCGACCATGATCGCCTTTGCCGCGGTGCTGGTGTTCATGGGGCTGAGCTATGGTCTGTTTGGGCTGTTTGCCAATATCGCGCTGATCATCAACATTGGTTTGATCTTTGGCCTTTTGAGCATGATCGGAGCCACGCTGACCTTGCCGGGTATTGCAGGCATCGTGTTGACCGTGGGGATGGCGGTGGACGCCAACGTGCTAGTGTTCGAGCGCATACGCGAAGAGTTGAAGTCGGCGCGGGGACCTGCGCGGGCGATCGAACTTGGGTACGAGAAGGCGCTGTCGGCCATTCTGGATGCCAACATCACGACCTTCATCACGGCTGTGATCCTGTTTGCCATGGGCTCTGGCCCGGTGCGCGGCTTTGCGATCACGCTGGGTCTGGGCATTTTGACGTCCGTGTTTACCGCGATCTTCGTGACGCGGCTGATGGTGGTGATGTGGTTTGAACGCCGCCGCCCCAAGACAATCGAGGTGTAAGATGCGACTGAAGCTGGTCAAACAGGGCACCAATTTCGATTTCTTCAGCCGGTGGAAGCTGTGGCTGGGTATTTCGGCGTTGATGATGGTGGTGGGCTTTGCGTCCTTTGCCATTCAGGGGCTGAACTTTGGCATCGACTTTCGGGGGGGCACCACGGTGCGGACCGAAAGCACGCAGCCGGTCGACATCGGTGTGTACCGCGACGCGATGGCCGTGCTGGAGCTGGGCGATATTTCAATCACCGAGGTGTTTGACCCGACCTTTGACGCCGATCAGAACGTGGCGATGATCCGCATTCAGGCGCAAGAGGGCCAAGAGGCGGTGACGCCCGAGACCATCCGCGAGGTGCAGCATGCTCTCGGGAACGCGACGGGCAGTCGGCTCGTTCTGGACATCAGCCTGCAGTCTGGAGATGAAACCCAGCTCCCTGTACGATTTGAACAATTCGGCGGAATTCGCGACACAAGTGTGGACACACAGCGGTACCTGTTTCCGACCGGGAGTACATTTGCCATTCTTGATCAGATCAGTGACAGCGCCTCTGGCTCGGGTATCACCGTAAACAGCCTCTCTTTTTCCTATGACAAGATCACCTTCCCTTCAGTGGAATCGGTTGGCCCCAAAGTGTCAGGCGAGCTGATCCAGACGGCGGCCATTGCTGTCATTCTCGCCATCGGGGCGGTTCTGATCTACATCTGGCTGCGCTTTGAGTGGCAGTTTGCGCTGGGGGCCGTGGCCGCGCTGGTGCACGACGTGATCCTGACCATCGGTGTTTTCTCGGAACTGCAGATCAAGTTTGACCTCGCCATCATCGCGGCGCTTCTGACCATTGTGGGCTATTCGCTGAACGACACCGTTGTTGTGTTCGACCGGGTGCGGGAGAACTTGCGCAAGTACAAGAAGAAGCCGCTGAACGAAGTGCTGAACATCTCGATCAACGAGACGCTTTCGCGCACCGTGATGACTTCGGTGACCACACTGCTGGCGCTGATTTCACTGTATGTGCTGGGCGGTGATGTGATCCGCGGTTTCGTGTTTGCGATGATCTGGGGGGTGATCGTGGGGACCTATAGTTCCGTCTTTGTCGCGTCGACCATCCTGTTGTGGTTGGGCGTCAAGCGGGACTGGTCCAAGCCGGATGCCAATGCAGGCAACCAGTTTGCGAATGTGGACGCTTGACGCCTTCCTGGCTTAGTCACGTTCCCAAACTGGCCCTAGGCCCAAGCGCGCAACGCTGCGAGCGTAGGGTATGATGGCGCAACTGATCACGGAAACACTGGCGTTGCCCGGGCTATGGTGGCTGGTGGTGGCGATCATTGCGGCGGGGCTGGTGCGTGGCTTTGCCGGGTTCGGGTCGGGCATGATCATCATGGCAGCGGCCAGTTCGGTTCTGTCGCCCTTTGCCGCCCTTGCGTTTCTTGTCGTGGTCGAGCTTTGGGGACCGTTGCCCAATCTGCGCGCGGCGTTGCGTGTGGGGGACCTGCGCGAAGCGAAATTCCTGTTGTTGGGTGTGGCTGTCGGTTTGCCTGTTGGGCTGTGGACCTTGTCCTTTGTCGAGCCAGAGATGTTCGGCTGGGGCGTGTCGGTCGCCATTTTGATCCTGCTGGGCGCTTTGCTGTCGGGCTGGCGCTATTCCGGGCCTATGGGGCCGCGCATGATTGCGGGGGTCGGCACCTTTGGCGGTTTTCTGGGTGGTTTGGCCGGTATTCCGGGGCCGCCGGTCATCCTGCTGTACATTGCGTCTGCCAAGGCCATCGCCGTGATCCGCGCCAACTTTCTTTTGTACCTTCTGGGCATCGACGTGATGATGCTGGGCATCTTTTTGGTGTTCGGATTGCTGGATGCACAGGCCGTGTTGATCGGGCTGGTGCTAGTGCCCCTTTACATGATGGCCAATGTCGCGGGCGCATGGCTGTTTGACCCGACGGCCGAGCGACTTTTTCGCGCCGTGGCCTATATCGTCATCGCGGTTTCCGCTATCCTTGGACTGCCGATTTGGGAGATGGGGCATGCGCCTTAACGAGATCACATACACCGACGCCCAGCCGGTCGAGGGCTATGGCCCCGGCTTTTTCCGCATTGGCGGAAAGGTCGTTGAGGGCGGTTTGTTGACTGCCCCGACGGGGACCGGCAGTTGGGGTGGGTATGATGATCTTGAGCCGCTGCTTGACCTGGCCGGGCAGGTGGATGTCCTGTTTATGGGCACCGGGGCAGAGATTGCGCATATTCCGTCTGAGCTGCGGTCCCAATTGGAGGGGGCCGGTCTGGGGGTCGAGGTGATGTCATCCCCGTCGGCGGCACGGACCTATAACGTGCTTTTGAGTGAAGGACGGCGCATTGCGCTGGCCGTTCTGCCTGTTTGAGAGCGGAGAGGGGGCTGTCTGCCCCCGATGCTGACGCATCCCCCCGAGGATTTTTTTGAAACAGGGAAGGACCGCGCGGGGTTTTGTGCTTGCGCGCAATAGGTTACGGCTGTGGCATGGAATTGAAAGTCACTGATCTGGCCGTGGGCCGTGGCGGTGCGCCGGTGCTGGCTGGTGTGTCTTTTTCCCTGCCGGGGGGGCAGGCGCTGGTGTTGCGGGGGCCGAACGGGTCGGGCAAGACCACGTTGTTGCGCACCGTGGCTGGTTTGCAGGTGCCGATGGCCGGGCAGGTGCATGGGGCCGAAGACAGGATCGCCTATGCCGCCCATGCGGATGGGTTGAAGGCAGCATTGACGGTGGCCGAGAACCTGCGGTTTTGGGCGTCGGTGTTTGGGCAGTCGGATATTGCACCCGCATTGGCTGCCTTTGATCTTGAGGATTTGGTGGAGCGCCGGGCTGGACAGTTGTCGGCGGGGCAGAAGCGGCGTTTGGGTCTTGCGCGGTTGATGGTGACGGGCCGTGATGTGTGGGTTCTGGATGAGCCGACGGTGTCCTTGGATGCCGCTTCGGTTGCGCTTTTTGCTGATGCGGTGCGTGGGCATTTGGCGCGCGGCGGGTCGGCGTTGATGGCGACCCATATCGATCTGGGGATTGAGGCGGAGACATTGGATGTGTCGGGCTTTCGCGCGGCAGCCGCACAGATGGCATCGACCGATGAGGCGTTTCTGTGAGGGCGCTGTTTTTCCGTGATCTTGCGCTGGCGCTGCGAGCCGGGGGCGGATTTGGCCTGGGGCTGGCGTTTTTCCTGATCGTCGTCGTGTTGGTGCCGTTCAGCGTGGGGCCGCAATCGGCGTTGTTGACCCAGATTGCGCCGGGGGTGCTGTGGCTGGGTGCGTTGTTGGCGTGCCTGCTGTCGCTGGATCGGCTTTTGGCCGTGGATTGGGAGGATGGGGCGCTGGATTTGCTTGCGACATCCCCCCTGCCACTTGAGGGCATCGTTGCCGTGAAGGCGGCGGCGCATTGGGTAACCACTGGCTTGCCTTTGGTGCTGGCCGCACCCGTTTTGGGCGTGCTGTTGAACCTGGCCCCGTCGGGCTATGGTGTGCTTGTGCTGAGCCTTGCGCTTGGGACGCCTGCCTTGTCGATGATCGGGGCTTTTGGTGCGGCGTTGACCGTGGGGATCAAGCGCGGCGGGCTGCTCTTGTCACTCTTGGTTTTGCCACTCTACGTGCCGACGCTGATCTTTGGCGCAGAGGCGGCACGGCGGGCGGCGCAGGGTCTTGATCCGAGCACGCCGCTGTTTCTTTTGGCCGGGATCACCTTGGCCGTACTGGCGGCGATGCCATTTGCCGCAGGGGCTGTGCTGCGGGTGAACCTGCGGTAACGTCGTTGTCGATTGAGAAGGGACAAGCGAGGGTTTAGGAACAAGCCATGTCACTTTGGGAATATGCCAATCCGGTCAAGTTTCTGCGCCTGAGCGAACGGGTGCAGCCATGGCTGTGGGCCGGGGCCGCGATCTGTTTGGGTGTCGGGTTGGTCTGGGGGTTCTTTTTCACGCCGGATGATTTCCGGCAGGGATCGACCGTCAAGATCATCTATCTGCACGTGCCATCGGCCCTGATGGCGATCAATGCGTGGTTCATGATGCTGGTGGCGTCCCTGATTTGGATCATCCGGCGGCACCATGTGTCGGCGCTGGCGGCCAAGGCGGCGGCCCCCGTGGGCATCGTGATGACGTTGATTGCGCTGTTGACCGGGGCAATCTGGGGGCAGCCGATGTGGGGGACATGGTGGGCGTGGGATCCGCGCCTGACATCCTTTCTGATCCTGTTCCTTTTCTATCTTGGCTATGTCGCCTTGTGGGAGGCGATTGAGGACCCGGATACTGCGGCGGATCTGACATCGATCCTGTGTCTGGTGGGCACCGTCTTTGCTGTGCTGAGCCGCTATGCGGTGCTGTTCTGGAACCAGGGCTTGCACCAGGGCGCGTCGCTGTCGCTGGACAAGGAAGAGAACGTGGCCGACGTGTTCTATATCCCCTTGTTGGTGTGCATCGGGGGCTTTGTCCTGCTGTTTCTGGCGCTGGTCCTGTACCGCACGGGAACCGAGATCCGGTTGCGTCGGACGCGGGCATTGATCGCACGGGAGGCGCGCAGCGCCGGGCTGCATGCGGAGGGGGCGTGATGCCTGATCTTGGGAAATATGCGGACGCGGTTCTGTCGGCCTATGCCGTGTCTATTGTGTTGCTGGTGGGCATCGTGGTGCTGACCGTGTGGCGAGGCCGTCGTGTGCGGGCCGAGATGGATGCGGTGGAAAAGCGGAGCGGGCGGAATGGCTAAAATCTCTCCGCTCATGTTGGCGCCCATCGGGATTTTTGCTGGCTTTGTCGCTTTGGCCGCCGTGGGGATGTTCCGGGACAACCCGGATAAATTGCCCTCGACCCGGGTGGGTGCGGTAGCGCCGCCGCTGACGGATGCGCAACTGGCGGATTACACACCCGTTGCCGAGGGAGATCTGGCGCGGGGTGAGGTAACGCTGGTGAACTTCTGGGCGTCTTGGTGCCCGCCATGCCGTGCCGAGCATCCGAAGCTGTTGGAGATGGCGGCGGACGGTATTCCGATCATTGGCGTGAATTTCCGCGATACCGAAGGGCCTGCGTCCCGGTATCTGGATGAGGATGGCAATCCTTTTGTTGCTGTCGCGTTTGACCCGGCAGCGCGATCCGCCATCGACTGGGGGGTCACGGCCCCACCAGAGACCTTTATCCTGGACGGTGAGGGGACCGTGCTGTTCCGCTATCAGGGTCCGCTCGTGGGGTCAGATTACGAAAACCGGTTCCTGCCTGCGCTTGAGGAAGCTCAAGGCAAGTGACCCAACGCAAAACACCGCAGACGATGCTGCGGTGTTTTTTGTTTTTATTCCGAGGTTGTCTAGGCCGTTTGGCGTCGCCGCACCAATACCAGCCCGCCGAGCCCCGCCAGAAGCAGCGAAAATGCTGCCGGAAGCGGCACGGCGCTGAGTTCGAACTCACCAAGTGCGCCTGACCCAGCGAAATCAATCCGAAGAGTATCACCGACGGCCCCGGCAAAACCAAGCAGCGTGAATTCGTTGTTGTTTGGGTTGCTGCCCGTTTCGGACTCATTGCTTCTATCCAAAGTGAACGATGCCACTTCGTCGCTTCCGTTGAAGAGGGTCGCACTTGTGCCCACTTCGGCGTCGAGCAGGAACAGCGAGGCGAAAGACCACAGCGCGTCGAAGTTGAAGATCAAAGACCCACCAACAACATCGTCTGGTCCACCGGTTGCGTTTTCCTGAACGATCAGAGCATTTCCAAAGCCGCGGCGATCGCTGCTGTCCTCGGCGTTGGTGAAGGGCGACGTCAAGTCCGGGTCATTTCCGGCGCTGACGGTCCCGCTGGCAGTGTCGAACACAACAGCTTGTGCGATGCCACCGATTGCCGTGACGTCGGCAAGGATACCACCACCAAGATCCGTGCCAATACCCAGCACGTCGCCTTCGTCAAAGTCTTCGAAGTTGATGGTGACTGCTGATGCTGCACTTGCGAAAACAGTGCAAAAAAGAGCGGTGGCAAATAGCTTTTTCATAACCTTCCCCAGTCAAAAAAAGTAAAAAATATATCTTTCTATACTTAATTATTAAATTGATTCCGGATTTTTCGCAATGATTTGTATTTCAGGTCAATTCAGCGCTTTGAAATTCTATTTTGGGTTGTTGTTTTTGCCCAATTGATGTGCGTATCCGCAACGGGCGATTAGCAACGATGAAAACGACGGGTGTGTGTCAGAGACGGTAGCCTCCGTTAACGTCGAGGATGACGCCCGTGATGCCTGCTGCGGCGTCGGAGGCGAGGAAGCGGACGGCGGCGGCGATATCCTCGGGTGTGGCAAGCCGGCGGAGTGCTGTGTCCTTTGCGATCATTTCGGTCACGTCCTCTGGGCGGGTCGCTTCGGGTGTGTTGACGGCACCCGGGGCGACCGCGTTCACGCGAATACCTTTCGGGCCCAGGGTCTTGGCTGCGATCCTGGTCCAGGTGTCGACGGCGGCTTTGCTGGCGGAATAGCTGTGCGCGATCATTGCAGGCATGCGGGCGTTTTGGGAGGAGATGTTGACGATGGCGGCACCGGGTTGCAGGTGGTCGAGGGCCGCCGCGACCAGCCCCATGGGGGCGTTCACGTTGACATTGAAGTTGGTTTCGACCGTCTTGGCGTCGTAGTTTTCCGCATCATCGGTCAGGATGCTGCCCGCATTGTTCACGATCAGGTCGAGGTGACCGAACCGGTCGATGACTCTCCGGGGCAGGGCTGCTGTGGCACCGGGGTCTGCAAGGTCCACTTGGAAGGCGGCAATGTCGGGATGGTCGGCCAGTAGACTCGCCGGATTGGTGCCGCGCCATGTGACGGCGACATGATGATCTTGTGCGAGGTCGGCGGCGATGGCACGGCCCAGCCCGCGTGCGGCGCCGGTGACAAGTGCGATCTTCATAGCGGTCTCCCAACAAAAAGGGCGCCCCGAGGGACACCCGTTCTGGTAGTATAAAATCCGGCTTACGCGGCAGATGCAAGGTTGCGCAGTACGTAGTGCAGAACGCCGCCATGTTCGATGTATTCGATTTCGATCGCGGTATCGATCCGGCATTTCAGCATGATCTCGTGCACTGTGCCGTCCGCTTTGGTGATCGTGCAGGGCACCTCTTGCAGCGGCTGGATCGTGTCGAGGCCGGAGATGGAGACTGTTTCGTCGCCTGTCAGGCCAAGGGATTTGCGGGTGTCACCGTTTGTGAATTCGAACGGAATGACACCCATGCCCACGAGGTTCGAGCGGTGGATGCGTTCGAAGCTTTCCGCGATGACCGCCTTGACGCCCAGCAGGGCTGTGCCCTTGGCCGCCCAGTCGCGGGACGATCCGGCGCCGTATTGTTCGCCGCCAAAGATCACCAGTGGTGTGCCGTTTTCCTGATGCGCCATGGACGCGTCGAAAATTGAGGTTTGTGCGCCATCGGGCCCCTTGGTGTAGCCGCCTTCGACGCCGTCCAGCATCTCGTTCTTGATGCGGATATTGGCGAATGTGCCGCGCATCATGATCTCGTGATTGCCGCGACGCGAGCCATAGGAATTGAACTCGCGCGGGGCAACTTGCCGTTCTGTCAGGTAGCGGCCTGCGGGCGTGCTTTCTTTGAACGACCCTGCCGGGCTGATGTGGTCGGTTGTGATCATGTCACCCAAGAGTGCCAGAACCTTGGCCCCTTCGATGTTGGTGATCACGCCTGGTTCAGGCGACATGCCCTGGAAGTAGGGCGGGTTCTGGACATAGGTGGATTGCGGTGGCCAGTCATAGGTTTTCTGGTCGGTCGTTTCGACGCCCTGCCATTTCTCGTCGCCTTTGAACACGTCCGCGTATTTGGTCAGGAACGCCTCGCGCGTGACGGTTGCTTCAACCAGTTCCGCGATTTCCTGGCTGGACGGCCAGATGTCTTTCAGGAAGACGTCGTTGCCGTCCGTGTCCTGTCCCAGGGGTTCGGATGTCAGATCGATGTCGAGCGTGCCTGCCAGCGCATAGGCCACCACGAGGGGTGGGGAGGCGAGGTAGTTCGCGCGCACGTCGGGCGAAATCCGACCCTCGAAGTTGCGGTTGCCCGACAGCACAGAGGTGGCGACCAGATCGCCGTCTGCAATGGCCTTGGACAGTTCCGCCTGAATGGGGCCGGAGTTGCCGATGCAGGTGGTGCAGCCATAGCCCACGAGGTTGAACCCGATCTTGTCCAGATCTTCTTGCAGGCCCGCGGCTTCGAGATAGGCGGATACAACCTGCGAGCCGGGGGCCAGCGAGGTTTTCACCCATGGTTTGCGGTCCAGACCCAGCGCAGCGGCCTTGCGTGCGACAAGGCCCGCGCCGATCATCACATAGGGGTTCGAGGTGTTGGTGCACGACGTGATCGAGGCGATCACGACCTTGCCCGATTCCATGGTGTAGTCTTCGCCCTCGACCGGGATTTCCTTGCCCATGGGGCGTTTGAAGGTGTCTTCCATTTCCTTGAGGAAGGCAGTTTTAGCGTCGGTGAGGGCCACATAGTCCTGCGGGCGCTTGGGGCCCGAGATGGCAGGCACGATGGTGCCCATGTCGAGGTGCAGGGTGTCGGTGTAGATTGGCGCGTAATCGTCGCCGCGCCAGAACCCGTTTTCCTTGGCATATGCTTCGACCAGAGCGATGCGTGCCTCATCCCGGCCCGTGTTGCGCAGGTAGCGCAGGGTTTCGCCGTCGATGGGGAAGAAGCCGCAAGTGGCGCCGTATTCGGGGGCCATGTTGGCGATCGTGGCGCGGTCGGCCAGCGGCAAGCGGTTCAGACCTTCGCCAAAGAATTCGACGAATTTACCGACTACGCCCTTTTCACGCAGCATTTCCACGACTTTCAGCACGAGGTCGGTGCCGGTGGTGCCTTCGACCATGGAGCCTGTCAGCTCAAAGCCCACAACCTCGGGAATCAGCATCGAGATCGGTTGGCCCAGCATGGCGGCCTCGGCTTCGATCCCGCCGACGCCCCAGCCCAGAACGGCGGCGCCGTTGACCATGGTGGTGTGGCTGTCGGTGCCGACCAGCGTGTCAGGGTAGGCCACTTCGTGGCCGTCTTGGTCGGTGTCCGTCCATACGGTTTGCGCCAGATATTCAAGGTTCACCTGGTGGCAGATGCCGGTGCCGGGGGGCACGACGCGGAAGTTGTTGAACGCGGACTGACCCCATTTGAGGAAGGTGTAGCGTTCCATGTTCCGTTCGTATTCGCGGTCCACGTTCATCTGGAAGGCGCGGGGATTGCCGAACTCGTCGATCATGACCGAGTGGTCGATGACCAGATCAACGGGGTTCAGCGGGTTGATCTTTTCCGGATCACCACCGAGGGCCACGAGACCGTCGCGCATGGCAGCAAGGTCCACAACCGCAGGCACACCGGTAAAGTCCTGCATCAGCACGCGGGCCGGGCGGTAGGCAATCTCGCGGGGGTTCTTGCCGCCCTTGGCGCCCCATTCAGCGAAGGCCTTGATGTCATCGACGCTGACGGTCTTGCCGTCCTCGAACCGCAGCATATTTTCCAGCACCACCTTCAGGGCGGCAGGCAGGTTCGCAAAGTCTCCCAGACCCGCGTCTGTGGCAGCGGGGATCGAATAATAGTCGATGGATTGATCGCCAACGGTCAGCGTCTTGCGCGTCTTTGCGGTGTCTTGACCTACGGTGATGGGCATGGGCTATCTTCCTTTCCTGAAACGGATGGGGCAATGACTTGGGTTCGTCATGCCCTGAAATGATGTCTGCGATCAACTGCATTTAGGGGGTGTGCGACGATTTTGTATACCATTGCATACAGTTTTTGTGCGCATTGTCGTGATCCGGCTGTCACATACGCTCAACAAACCTTGATTGGTGAATCGTGAAAGTCTTTCATAATTAGGCGGTACAGTTCAAAACCGAACCAAACAGGTAGTGCGCCCCCTTGATGCATCGTTTGATCCCCGTTGCCTTCGCGGCATTTGCAAGTCTGATCAGTCCCGCGGCAGCGCAGTCGCCCGTGGTGGTCGAACTGTTCACCTCGCAGGGGTGTTCGTCATGCCCCCCGGCTGACAAGCTGATGCATGAGCTGGCCAAGCGGGACGATGTCATCGCCCTGGCGTTGCACGTGGACTACTGGGACTACATCGGCTGGAAAGACGAGTTTGCGGACCCAGCTTATGCCAAGCGTCAGCGCGGTTACGCTGTTGAGGCAGGGCGCCGGTCTGTCTACACCCCGCAGATGATCATCAACGGGCAAACGGACATCGTTGGCGCACGCCCCATGGAATTGTCGCGTTTGATTATGGAATATGCGGAAAAGTCGACACCCGTTTCATTGGAAGTTACCCGCGATGGTGAAAGCGTGCAGATCGTCGCCCAGAGCAGCGCGTCAAACGGTCCACTGGTTGTGCAGATGCTGCGCTATACGCCGGAACGGACGGCACGCATCACGCGGGGTGAGAACGCGGGCCATACGATTTCCTATGCCAATGTGACCGAGGATTGGAAAATCCTGCAGGAATGGGATGGCATTACCGACCTGAGCATCAAAGCGGATGCGCCCGGCGAAAAGCCACTGGTCGTCATGGTTCAGAAGGGGCTGAGTGGTCCCATTCTGGCGGCGGCACAACTCAGATAGTCACAGTTCAGCGGGTTTTGACACGCCAGCGGCGTGCAACCCAAAGCCATTGGTCAGGATGCGCTTGGATCTGGGCGCTGATACTGTCGTTCATGGCTTGCGTCATTGTTGTCGGATCAGAATGCGGAATTGGGCTCTCCATCACGCAATCAAAGGTCAACCCGTCCGCATTCCGAATACCGTAAAACGGGATCAGCAATGCGTTGTAGCGAAGGGCCAGTTCCGCTGCTGAAACTGCGGTGTGGGCCGGGTGTCCGAGAAAATCCAGGACTGGTGCCTGAAACACGTGCTGGTCGAAGAGAAGAACCAGTTGGCCGCCAGCTTTCAGATGGCGGACGAACCCTGCCGTACCCTTGCGTCCTTGCGGAAAGACCGGCCCGCCAAAGGCTTGCATCGTGCGCACATAGTGAGCGTTGAAATATGGGTTCGACATGTCGCGGTAGAGCCCGCCCACTTTAAACCCGCGCCCGACAAGCGATGCGCGTAGCGCTTCGTAATTTCCGAAATGTCCCGTGACGAGGATAACGGGCTGTCCTGTTTCAGCGGCTTGGACCATCGCGTCAAATCCAGAGCCGGTTATGGGGGTGTCTTTCTGACGTTCCAGCAGAATGCGTGTCGAATAGTTTTCGATCAGGGTGCGCCCGACATTTTCAAGGCTGTCGCGTGCAATACGCCGTTGCTCGGCAGGTGAGAGATGCGGCATCGCAAATGCAACATGTTCAAAAGCACGCCGATTGAAACCTGCCGGAGGTCCCACCACGCGCGACATGATCCATCCCATGAAGGGCACGCGCCAGCGATAGGGCAATGCCAGGGCCGCGCCGATACAGGTGCGCGCCACCGCGTTGGTGGCGAGGTAGGCAAGCTTGACGCGCCAGGGCAGGTCTTCGGGATCGTATCGCATTGAGGTCCGTGTTCTGGGCGTGCCGTCAGTTGGCCCGCGTTTCCCGATGCCAGACATAAATCCCGGCCCCCGCGATCACAAGCGCGCCAATAAGCGTCGGCGCGTCAGGCCACTCATCGAACAGGAGCAGCCCCCAGATCACCGCTGTGATCAGGCCAACGTAGTTGAATGGTGCCAGCAGTCCGGCCTCGGCCTGCGACAGGGCGCGGATCAGCATCAACTGTCCCATCGTTCCAAAGATGCCGATCACCCCGAGCAGCGCGATGGAGTTAAAGGTCGGCACGGTCATGTGAAAGGGGACAAGACCGCTGATAATCACCGACCCGATCAGCCCAGTATAGAACAGGGAGGTCCAGACATCTTCATCCGGGCCGACACGTCGCGTGATCAGCGTGTAGCTGGCAAAGCAGAAGGCGGCGACAAGCGGAAGAAGGGCGGCGGGTTGAAATACGTCCGTTCCGGGCCGAATGATGATCAGTGCGCCGACAAGTGCGGCCACAATGGCGCCGATGCGGCGTGGTCCCAGCGTTTCACCCAGAAACAGCGCCCCGCCCAGCGTGATCAACACCGGGTTCAGGGCCATGACTGCGGTTGCTTCGGCCAGACCGATATGACCAAGGGCCGAAAAGAAAAAGAACGTGGCCAGCATCAGCAGGACGGACCGCGCGATTTGCAACTTGGGATACCGGCTGCGCACCACCTGTCGCAAACGGGGCGCGATCAGGATCAACACGATCAGCATTTGCCCGGCATAGCGCGCCCACAAGGCGGGTAGGGTGCCTGTGGCGGGGGAGACCGCCTTGACCGCCACGTCCATTATCCCAAAGCAGATGATGGCGGTGATGGTTAGGAGGATTGCACGGGATGGATTTGGCGATTGCATCCGTGCCGCTTACGCGGTGCCGTAATCGGTGTCGAGTGCGTGACTGCCCGGCAAAGTTGGCGCGGGCCGAACATTGCGTCGGGCGGTTTTGCGTGGTGGTGCTGAGGCGAGATGAGGCAGACGGGTGCTGACCTTACTCTTCTTCCTCTTGGGTGATCAGCATCAGGTTGCCGCTTGCTTCCATATCGCGGATCGCTTTGACAACATTGCCCATGGCCGTTTCGACATCTGCGGGTTTTGGCGTACCTGCTTCCTCCACTTCTTCGCGCATCTGATCCGCCATGCGGGCAGACATGTTGGTCAGGACAAACTCGACCGATGTGTCGAGCCCCATGGCCGGAGCTCCAGCAAAGGCCATGATCAGATCATCCTGTTCCACATTGCGCAGGATGCGTGGCACATCGCGGGGTTCAATGCGGGTCGGGATGTTTTCGAAGGTGAAGATGGCCTTGCGAACGGCTGTCGCGAAACCTTCATCCGTTTCCTCCAGCCCGGCCAGCATCTCGTCCCGTGTGGTCGAGGTCGAGGAGTTCAGGATCGCGCCGACACGTTCGACGGGCCCGTTGTCAAAGGCGCGTAGCGGCTGTGCCTCCATTTGCGTGGCCAGCGACAGGCCGATCCGTTCTACCGCCTCAGGCGTCACTGCCCCGGTCTGTGACACGGCGTAGGTAATCTGGCGTGCGCGCGGACCGGGCAGAAGACCCAGAAGCTGCGCCGCCTTGGTCACATCCAGCTTCGACAGCATGACAGCTGCGATTTCGACGGCTTCTTCTTCCAGCACAGGCAACAAGGTGTCTGGCCCCATCTCGCGGATGCGCTGCCAGGGATCGCCGCCGCGTTTCACACCAGCCTCCTTGCGCAGGCGTGCCGCTGTTTGTGCGCTGATCTTGCCATCGAGCGCATCCAGCGCGCCCGCCATGCTGCCCGGCAGGCTGAGGCCAATACGCTCAACCTCTTCGGCAAATTCGGCCGCTACCAGCTGCAACGTGTCGCGATCGACCACACGCATGGACCCCATCGCTTTGGTCAGGTGGGCCTGCAGGTCTTCTGGCAGTTCTTCGAGAGGGATATCCGCGCCTTCGTTCAGAAGCAGGCGCACCACGATGGCAGCCTTGGCCCGACGAGACAGCAAGGGGGGCGTGCGGGTAGAAGAGAAACCGCCACCCTGCTGCACCGGGGCAGGGGTGGCGGACACGGGTACCAGATCAGTCATGTCCTGCCTCGAAACGATTTGATGTCGTTGTGGCAGGCAAAGGTTGAGAATCCCTCAACCCCGACCCGGGATCAGTAGTTGTAGGTTGTCCCGCTTTCGATGGCGTCGCGCAGGCTTTGCTCGGCCCAGGTGCCGGCACCGCCGCGCGCCTGGATTTCGCGCAATTGGGTCAGGGCGGCGACCTTGTCCCCTTCGACGACCTTGCCTTGGCCCATATAGGACCGGGCCAGGATGTTGTCGGGGTTAGTTTCAATGGCTTGCTGGTAGTAGACGTTCGCCAGTTCAAGCTGGCCAGTCTTGCGCGCCGTGAAGCCACGATAGGTCAGCACCCGGTCTTCCGCTTGGTCGGGCATCTGGTCGAGCACGGTGTTGGCTTCGTTGTAGCGCCCGGCATAGGCCAGTTCACGCACGGCTTTGTAGAGCTCGTCTGCATCCAGATACGATGTCTTGTCAGGGCGCACGCATTTGCCGATCGTTGCGTCCCACACACCGTTCACGGGCTGCGAGAAGCGGACATAAGCCTTTTTGTCGGGATCCCATTGGCGCGCTTGCAGGCAGTTCTGTGTGGTTTCGGTTTTCTTGGGCTTTGAATTGTCGTTGCCGCCGGCGGCAAAGCTGCTTGTGGGCAAGGCCAGCGGAAGGGCGATGGCCGTGGTCAGGATCAAGGTGCGCAGCATTGGAAGTCTCCGTATTGGATGCGTCGGGTATGATGCAGAGACAACCCGGCGCCTCCGATTTTTATGCGATCACGAAATCGTGAGCGTTATCCGGTCGTGGCCACGCAGCTGTTGGTGTCCGCATCGTAGACAGTGCCAGACGCGCAGGACATCGCTTGCTGTTCGTGTTTGCCATAGTTGCAGCCCATGGCGAGTGTGAGCGTGGGGGCGAGGGTGAACGCCAGTGCCACCACAAGGGTCTTGGTCTTCATCTGTCCTCTCCTTTATCTTGGGTGGACAAAGGGTAGGGCACAGATGCCGTTCCGCAAAACAAAAACGAGGTAAGGCGCATCCTGATGCGCCTTATTGCATGCTGTGTGATCAAAAATAAGTAAGGCGGACGTGTCGTCCGCCCCGCAGGTCAACCTTCGGCGAACACCCGGGCAAAGATCGTGTCGACATGCTTGGTGTGATAGCCAAGGTCGAATTTCTCTTCGATCTCTTCCTTGCTCAGTGCGGCGGTCACGTCTGCGTCGCCCAGCAATTCCTCTTTGAAATCTGTACGATGTTCCCAGACCTTCAAAGCGTTGCGCTGCACCAAGGTATAGGCATCCTCGCGGCTGACACCGGCTTGGGTCAGGGCAAGCAGCACACGCTGGCTCATCATCAGGCCGGGGAACTTGTTCATGTTGTCCAGCATGTTCTCGGGGAAGATCAGCATCTTGTCGACAACGCTGGTCAGACGGGCAAGGGCGAAGTCGAGCGTGATGGTGGCATCGGGGCCGATCATGCGCTCAACCGAGGAGTGGCTGATGTCCCGCTCGTGCCAAAGGGCCACGTTTTCCATCGCCGGGATCACGGCAGAGCGGACCATGCGGGCGAGGCCCGTCAGGTTTTCCGTCAGAACCGGGTTCTTCTTGTGCGGCATCGCCGACGAGCCCTTTTGGCCCATCGAGAAGAACTCGGCCCCTTCCAGCACCTCGGTCCGCTGCATATGGCGGATTTCGACGGCGACGTTCTCGATCGAGCTGGCCACCACACCGAGCGTTGCAAAGAAGGCTGCGTGACGATCACGGGGGATCACTTGGGTGCTGATCGGTTCGGGGACGAGACCCAGCTTGTCGCAGACATGTTCTTCGACAGCAGGGTCGACATTGGCAAAGGTGCCAACGGCACCGCTGATGGCGCCCGTCGCAATCTCGGCCCGCGCGTCGCGCATGCGGCTGAGGTTGCGGTCCATTTCTGCATAGAAGCGGGCAAAGGTCAGGCCCATTGTGGTGGGTTCGGCGTGGATGCCGTGGCTGCGCCCGATGCGTGGCGTGTCCTTGTGTTCGAACGCGCGGCGCTTGAGGGCGGCAAGCAACCCTTCGAGATCGGCAATCAGGATGTCGGCGGCGCGGGTGAGCTGGACGTTGAAACAGGTGTCGAGCACGTCTGAGCTGGTCATGCCCTGGTGGACGAACCGCGCCTCGTCGCTGCCCACATGTTCAGCCAGGTGAGTGAGGAAGGCGATGACGTCGTGCTTGGTCACAGCCTCAATTTCGTCAATGCGGGCGACGTCAAACTCGACGTCTTTGGCCTTCCAGACAGCCTCGGCATTTTCGCGGGGGATCACGCCCAGATCGGCCATTGCGTCACAGGCGTGGGCCTCGATCTCGTACCAGATGCGGAACTTGGTGGCCGGGTCCCAGATCGCAACCATGTCGGGGCGGGAATAACGTGGGATCATGGGGCACCTTTTTGTGACTGTCGGATATCGTGCCGCGTCCTTAGACTGAGGCCCGACGAACGACAAGACGAAGGCCCCCATATGAGACGCTTTGCCCTGATCTTGACCCTGATGGGCAGTCCTGCTGCTGCCGAGGATTGGGAGGCTATGACGGGCGAGCAGATTCGCGACGCCCTGACCGGGCGCACGCTGGCCTATCCTGACACCACGCAGGATTTTCGCGATTCAGGTCGAACCCTTTATATATACAAGGGGCGTGAAAGCTGGGGCTATTGGCGCATCGAAGATGATCAGTACTGCAGTCAATGGCCGCCGAATGACATGTGGGCCTGCTACATGATGGATCGCAAGAATGACATGTTGCGCTTTGTTGGGCAGGGCGGAGACATCACGGAAGCCAGCTATGCAGACTGATCGTACGTCGGCAGATTTTGCCGGTGCGTGGGCCATCGAACGCACGATCACTCCCACCGTCGGGCCTGTGGTCCGCCTTGAAGGAACCGCCCGATGGGTGCCTGTGTCAGATGGGTTGGACTATTTCGAAAGAGGTGTTTTGCAGATGGAAGGTGCCGCCCCGATGCAGGCGGAACGCAAGTACCACTGGACAACGGATCTGTCCGTGTTCTTTGACGATGGGCGTTTCTTTCACAGAGTGCCGTGCTCGGGCGGTCGCACCGAGCACTTTTGCGATCCGGACACTTATGTCGGAACCTATGATTTCACGGCCTGGCCTTCCTTCAATGTGACGTGGGACGTGAGTGGACCACGCAAGGGCTATTTGAGCGTGACCCGATATAGCCGCATAGGCTGATGTGATCGCAAACATCCGCTTTGCACTTGCAGAAACCGCGACCCCTTGGCACAACACGCGCACTTCTTTTTGACCTGACAGGTGAGGCCTCATGGAATCGACGTGGAATAACAAGGTGCTGAGCGATATGCTTGGCGCAACAGAGGGTACGGCGCTGCGCGTCAAGCAAGTTGCCCTGGTGGTGTTGGGCATTGCCTTTCTTGCAGTTGCAGCAAAAATCAAGGTGCCAATGTGGCCCGTTCCGATCACGATGGGGACCTTTGCCGTGCTGACCATCGGTGCAGCCTATGGCGCGCGTCTGGGTCTGGTCACGATCATTGGCTACATGATTGTCGGCGCGCTGGGCTTTGACGTTTTTGCCGGGTCGTCGGCTGAGAAATTCGGCCTGACCTACATGATGGGCGGCACAGGCGGTTACCTGGTTGGATATGTGATGGCTACCGTTGCGCTGGGCGCACTGGCGCAACGCGGCTGGGACCGATCGGTGCTGTGGATGGCGCTGGCGATGCTGATCGGCAACGTACTGATCTACGTTCCGGGCCTTGCGTGGCTGGGTCAGCTTTACGGCTGGGACAAGCCGATCCTTGAGTGGGGCCTGACACCGTTCCTAGTGGGGGATGCGCTGAAGCTGGCGCTGGCCGCTCTGGTTCTGCCGGCAGCATGGAAACTGGTGGGCCGCGCACGCGGCTGATCACTCTCCTGATCCAAATGAGAGGCGCGGTCCCTGACGGGGCCGCGCCTCATTTCATTCTTGGGGTCGGATTGCCGGTCTGAGCCCGTAAAGGGTTAGGTGATCTCCAACACCTCACCCACGGGCGCGAGTTCAGTCAAAACCTTAGAAGTTCTCTCTAATGTCCTGTGAACAGGGCATTTATCGGCGATTTCGAGCAGTCGTTGCCGCTGTGCATCATCGAGGCGGCCGGTCAGGCTGATCCTGCGTTTCCACTCGTCGATCTTGTCGCCCGAACCTGTTCCCGCGTCCTGCGCATGCACTTTGTTGTGGCTGACATCGACATGGACATGATCCAGTGGCCATTCCTTGCGGCGCGCATACATGCGGATGGTCATGGATGTACAGGCCGCCAGACCGGCCGACAGCAGGCCATAGGGCGACAGGCCCTGATTGGTGCCGCCATAGGCGCGGGGTTCATCCGCGAGGATGTGGTGGCGCGTTCCGTGGGTGATGTCCTGCAGGAACCCCTTTGGATCGGCTTCCGAGCTGCGCACGATGCCTTCGGGCGCGCCGATGGGCGGGGCGGGTGGTTTGAGCTGCAAGTACTTCTTGGCCCATGTGGCGATGATGTCGGCGGCATACTCCGCATGCTCGGCCTTTGTCACCAAGTGATCCGCGTCGTCCAGCGTCACGAAGCTTTTGGGATGTTTGGCGGCGAGGAATATCTCGCTCGCGTTGTCGATGCTGACGATCGTGTCGCGCGGGGCGTGCAGAACCAGAAGGGCGGCGTTGAGCCGTGCGATGGCAGGTTGCAGGGCTTCGTCGGTCACGTCCTCGACAAAGCCTTTGCCGATGCGGAAGGGACGGCCACCCAGGTTCACCTCGGCTTCCCCTTGCGCGATGATCTCGGACAGGGCGTCAGAGAAGTTGTGCGTCACATGTTCGGGGTCGAAAGGCGCACCAAGGGTTGCGACAGCTTTGATCTGGTCCAGCCGTGCGGTTGCCTTGAGCACGGCAGCGCCGCCAAGAGAATGGCCGATCATCAGAGTGGGTGGCAGACCGCGCCCCTCAAGATATGCGACGGCTTGCACAAGATCTTCGACATTCGAGGTGAAGGATGTGTTGGCAAACTCACCTTCGCTGTGGCCCAAACCGGTAAAATCAAAGCGCAGCACGGCGATGCCCATCGTGGTCAACCGCGCCGCAATCCGACGCGCGGCCGGGATATCCTTGCCGCAGGTAAAACAGTGAGCAAAGACGGCTGTGGCCAGATGTGGCCCGTCGGGCATGTCGAGCCGGGCGTCGAGGGTTCCGGCATGACCGGGGAATGTGATGCGTTCAGTGGGCATATGCTGTCTCCTTGACTGGGAGAATGGTACAGGATGCCTTTGGAAAGAAGGGGCGTGACATAGTTCTCACGCACAGGTGTTGCCGTGACATATGGTGTGCCATCTGGAACCCGAGCCGCGCGGGTGAGAATCTGCGTGCAAACGGGAACGGACAACACGGGGTTTGCCGGGATAATGTCAGGCTGACGGGGCTGTACCAGCAACGATTGTCAGGTCTTCGATGGCAAGCAGCAGTCGTTCGTCCGGGATGTCGGGAAAGGTCTGGCGGGCCTGTCTGACAAGATCAAGCTGTGATGTCGGCCGTTGCGCTTCGCCTGCAATCCAGCGGGCAACATGGCCCGGCACAAAAAGCGAGGTATCCCCATTGGGAGCGGCGCAAACTCTTGCACCGGGCCCTCTGGTCACCTGCGCAGAGCGGAAGCGCCAGAATGGTGCGTCCGCCCACCTGTCTTCGGTCCTGTAGGTTCGCCAATGTGTTTTCAGATACGCCGCGTGATCCTGCGCCACACCGTCCAGATAGGCGGGTTTCAATGCGCCGGTTCCAAAGAGCCAGTCGGCGGCTACGCGGGCTGCCTGAATGCCGCTGCCGATCGCGTTGGGTATGCCGGAGGACGATAGCGGGTCACGCGCGGCGATGGCATCCCCTGCGGCCACCATGGGAGTGTTTGGATCTCCGCGGCTCAGCAGGCCGGAGAAGGCGGGCAGGGTTTCGAGCTGTGATAGCTGTGTCTGACCCGCTTTGATCAGCGGCTTGATATGCTGTGTTTGTGACAGGTGGTCTGCCCACACCTGCGGGTCCGACAGGCGCAAGGCATGTATGCGTTCGGCGTCCGAGAACAGGCACAGAATGGTGTCCCCAGTGGGCAGGGGGGCAGCATACCACCAGCCATCCTCGAAGGCTTCGACGCGTGTCATCTGTTGGGCATCGTCCGCGCGTGGCAACCGCGTGCTGATCGCTGTCAACGTGTCGTTGCGCTGTCGATGCGCCCCGTCCCGCACTGAAAATCGCGATGTTCGCCCAGCTGCATCGATCACGTAACGCGCGGTCATGACACGATCGCCCAAATCCAGGTGCCAGACTGCACCATCATGGTGGCAGGCCATGACGCTTGTTTCGGTTTGTAGCGGCACACCCCGCCGCTCTACCTCGTCCGCCATCATTTGTTCAAAACGCTGGCGGTCGAGCGCCCAGCCTGCGCCGTGCAGCGTCAGGATAAAGTCCATGGTGCCAAGCGCGTCGCTGCCCCATGCCGCCTCGCTTCCCAGCAAGCTGAGTCTCTGTTCCTGTTCGAACCGGTACCACAGGTCGAGATATTGCAGTAACCCACGGACGCCCGGTGACAGGGATTCGCCGACTTTCGGCTGTGCATAAGCGCCGCGTTCAAGGACGGTGACAGAGATGTCGGTGCGCTTGCACAGCGTCAGTGCGGCGGCGGTGCCCGCAGGTCCGCCGCCGATGATCGCAACATCGAAGTGCTGATCCACGGTCAGCCCTTGGCTGCCGTGGAGGCCGCGGCCGCCGCTGACGTGATTTCGGTGATGTGCGCCTGCGCCAGTTGTCCGAAGTTCCGTTCAGTTTCAACGATATACGGGACCTCTTCGGTGCCGCGGTTCAGCAGAAAGCCCAGCATGAACCACGAGTCGATCATCTTTTGTGCGGAATCGATGCCGCGTTGGAATTCGACATTCTGGCCCTGTGGCACGATGGTCTGCCCGTCAATGTCGCTGACAAAGGCGTCGAGCACTTGATCCTGCGGCAATTGCGTGCCGGTGGTCACATTGAACGGGCTTTGTGGCGGCCACCAGTAGACATAGAAGGCCGGCGGCACCTCGATCCCCGATCCGTCTGCCAGTTGGTTGACGTGGATGTTGGTCAGGTTCGGGGTCTGGACCGTGCATTCATGGAAATCGGCCATCCACGGGATTGCCATACGTTTGGTCAGGTCGCCGGGCTCGCATCCGCCGCCTGCACATTCGTTGTGATCAACGCTCAGGCCCTCTTTCTCATAATGCTTGGACATCTTGGCGTAGCCGCGTTTGTCATGGGCCAGCTTCAGATGCAGGGGGGCGTCATAGATGGCTGCGCTGCGTACACTCCACGTCACTTCGATCCCGGGGCTGAACGGGGCACCCACGCAGTTGCTGGCGTCCACTCGGTCCATATGTTCGGTCAGTGACAGCGGGTCGGGCTTGTCGGTCGTGAAGTGCCCGCATGCCCATTGGTACAGATAGAAATACTGCGTGGGTGACAGCGTTTCGAACTTGTAGATAGGGCCCGTGTTGGTGACCGAGTTGTCGCCGGAATTGAGCGGCATCATTGGCAGGCCCGACAAGGTGTCGGGATCATTATCCTTGAGCGCGTAAAGCTGGCCGGGGCCTTTGGACATGGTGGCGTAGAACTCGCTGTAGTCCTTGGGCAGAAGTGGCATGCGGAACAGGTTGAAGTACCGCATGCGCTGGTCCGAGTTGCCGTCGCTGGCATCCCGCATATCGAATTTCGGATTGGCGAAATCATCCATGGTGGGGACGTTGGCTACGTATTTGTAGAGGCCCATGCGGTCGACGATGGGCTGCACATCCCGTTCGAAGTTCACGACATAGTCCGGGTTGAAGCCTTGCAGAGGTGTATAGCCGTTGCGTGGGTCGCGGGGCCAATCCGAGGAGGTATCCCCACCGGGGAAGACATCAGGCCGCGCATTGCGTTTGCGGATGGCCACGTCGTCCATCGTGTCAGCCAGCGTCGTGATGTTCACGATTTCGGGCGCGTATTTCGGGCTGCCCACGACCAGCCAGGCCGATGATGTGTCGTGCACCGTCCCGTCGGCCATGGTCACACGCGCAAAGACATAACCATCCGCGATGTCGTCCCAATAGCCTGCGGCCCCACGGAAGCTGGAAATTTCTGCGCTGCCCGTGACGCGACCAAAGCCACCCAATGCGATGAGATTGCCCTGTGCATCCATCTTCAACTCGCCCAGCGTGTCAATCTGCTGACCACCATTTGATAGGTCGGGGAAGGACCCGTGCTTGTAGTCTTCGGGGATATTGTAGCGCGAGAAATCAATGCTGGTTTGCGGCGCCGAGATGTGGCGGGGGCCGGGGTCGATGATCAGCTTTTGCCGCTTTTTCCTGCTGGTCACATCCGGGTTGTTCCATGGCACGTGGTTGTTGTCGTAGCTGTTGCTTTCGCCGAATTCGAGGTCCCCCAGCAGTTCAGAGAACGTGTACCAGATCGGCTTCTTGTTCGCGACATGAGCCACCCATTCGATCTTGTCGATCTCTGCGTCGTCCAATGACACCTTACGTTCAGCTCCATCGTCATCCTTTTGAAAAACATGGAATTTCGCGGCTTGCCGCTTGATCGCGCCGGTTGCGTCCTTGAACACGGTGACAGGCCCGGCGTCCGGCGTTTCATTGCCCCATTCATCGCAGGTAACGGGCAGGCCACCGGTTTCGGTTGGCGACAGATAAAAGTCCGTCAAGCTGTTCCCAAGCCGTGCAACGCCAATGCGGGGGTGAATCTCAAATGTGGGCAACTGCGTTCCTCCCAGAAATGTGGAATGATCTGAATAACCATTCGTGAATGCGGCACCTGAATAGGGCCAGCTTGCATATGCGGCAGATTCCACTCAAGCGGGAACTGCTGACGTTTTGCTCTTTTCCAGACCGGCCCGTGCGTGGTGTCGCCAAAACGGCGTGTCAAAGGGTAAAGCGGCGTATTGCAGATGGGTTGTGGCATGCGTGCGTTCGACCGTCCGGGTCAGCAGGGCATCGTATACTTTGGGGGCCTCTGCATCGCCTGAAATCGCATCTGCGGCGGCGTTGCCTGCAAAGAAACCGGCGGATAAGGCATTGAAAAGCCCTTGGGATGTGATCGGGTCAAAGGCGGCTGCAGCATCGCCCGTTGCAAGCCATCCGGCGCCAGAGGTGTGATCCAGAGCTGCGCTGCGGCAATCCATTGACCAGGGCGGAGTGGATATTCCGTTCAGCGATACAAGCGACAGTGTATCCTTCACGCTGTCCAGGAAGGCGGTTGGACTGGCACTGATGCGTTTGGCGGTGGCGGCGTCTGTGACAAACCCGACTGTCCCGCCGGTTTTGTGCGGAACCATGTACCACCACCCATTCGGCGCGGCTTCGGCCTGCATTGTTGCATGTTGCGGCGCGCCCAATTGCCAAAGAACGGCGACCAGTGCGGGGCCATGCAAAACAGTGGCCTGCTGACGTCTGGCGATATGGGCCGGGCGGCCCGTTGCATCAATCACGTAGTCTGCATGCCGTGTTTCCGTGCCTACGGGTGTTTTCACCATCACACGCCACCCCGTTTCAGATGGGTGGCTTTGGGCCACGCGCGCCTTGTGCAGTGTCACGCCCAGATCAAGGGCCCGTTCCCGCATCGCTTTGGCAAGTGCGCGGCGGTCGATACCCCAGCCGTGCAAGCCGAGACCTGGATGCGCGCCATGGGATTGCAGGCCAGCGGCACCCCAATGGCTGACAACATCGCTGATCAACAGCGCGTCCGTCAGAACGTGGCTCAAGCCCAAACGCCGCACAATCTGCGCGGCACCGTGGGCAAGCAACTCGCCACGTGTTTCGGCTGCTGCCCCGGATGGATCGACTACGGTGACGGGTACCTTGCGTTCCGCAAGCGCAATAGAAGCGGCAAGCCCCGCGGGCCCGCCACCGGCAATGAGAACGGCAGGCACTAGACCTCGCCGCGGCCCAGCCGTTCGAAGGTCTGTTCTTCGACGGCGTCCTCGGTGCCTGGCGCAGTGCCCAATGGCGTGGCGGCCTTGTCCTCTTGCGCTTGAAGGGCGACGACACCCTTTGCCAACCTCAGGCTGGGATCGCCCTTGGTGAAACTGGGTGAGCGCCCGGTTTCGACAAAGCATGTGTCGGGCAGCCCCGCGCCCTCTGGTGGAGTGTGGGCTTCGACCAGGCCGGTCATCCACCATTTGTGCACCATGTTATTGATGCGTGCGGCGTAGCCCGTGCCTTGCAGGTCGCGCAGCCAGAAGCGGCGGTTGCTGAAGTGGCGCTGCACTTGAAGCGGGGCGAGGTCCGGAGTGGTGGCTATGTTGTAAGCTTCAATGGGCAGCACTTGGTTCGGGACACGCGCGCCCCAGAAAC
Source organism: uncultured Tateyamaria sp. (assembly GCF_947496075.1). GTDB lineage: Bacteria > Pseudomonadota > Alphaproteobacteria > Rhodobacterales > Rhodobacteraceae > Tateyamaria. The sequence continues at coordinate 395,118 of NZ_CANMBJ010000001.1, read as the reverse complement.
TGGGTGAGCTGAGGTACAGGCTTGGCGTATAGACAAGACCCGAGTTGCAGGAGGCCTCGTCCGTTTGCCATGGCACCCCCATCCAGCGCGTCAGACTGCCTGCGCCGGTTGGTCCCCAAGGCCCATCCGATGCCAGCGCCTGTTCACGGCTGAGCGTCACGCCGTAGTTCTGGCGCACCGGCTCACCCTCGGGCAGGGGGCGCAACCGATAGGGTCTGTCCGGATCCCACATTGAGGCGAGGCGCATGGGCCAGGTCAGTTCGATGCCCGGGTGAAACGGGCCACCCAGACATTCGTGCAACGCGGCGCGATCCAGTTCCCGGGGCTGATCCGCCACGGCGATGTTGTCAAAATCCGGGATTACGGGGATACCATCCCAGTCGGCTTCAAAATCGCCGTTCGCCCAGTTTTCGATGTGCTGATACTGGGTCTTGGTCAGGAACAGATCTTCACGTGCCGGATTGACCAACTCTCCCTCATGAGGACCATCAAGATATCGGTCTCCGTATGTGTCTCCATAGAAGGGGGGCAGGGCCGCATGTTTCAGGGCCTCTGTCTTGCTGTTGCGGAACAGATTGAACACGGCCTGCCTGTACGCGGCGCTGGCGTCCGAAGGGTCCCCCATCTGCGCAATGATCGCCGGGTCGCGCGCATCCAGCGGCGTTCCTTGACCAGCAAGAAGCAAGATGCCGTCGCACACCCATTGATGCCCGGTCATCCTGTCGAAGATGGGCCAGATGTCGCGGGTGAAGCTAGTGTGTTCCGGGGCGTCCAGAACGCCAAGCCCAAAGAACAGATCGCGTACCACGTCGTCCATCGTCACAACACCGAACAGACCCGGGCCAAAGTTCGGGGGCGCGACGATCACGTGGGCGGGCTGCGCTTCGAAATCGCGGCCACCGATGGTGATTGTCGCGCGCACTGGGCCGTCGCATGTGTCGTCATGCCAGCCATCATTGTTGGCAAAAGTGGTGGGCGCGGTGCCGGGCACCAGTGGCTCGGACTTGCCATGCCCACCGAAAAACAAAAGCCGCCCTTGGTCGTCGGTGCGCAGTTCACCCAGATACACGGGCTTGCCGAAAAAGGTCCCGTCGTCGAAGGCGTCGGACGTTGTGTTGGGACCGCTGACATGGCGCGCGTTGGGCCGAATGCTCAGCCGTTCGCGGTCATCGTCATTGAAATCTGCATTGCGTTTGGGCGGTTCAAACACCTGATCAGGCGGCAGGTCCATCGCGTGCTGGAATTCGTACCACCCGGCCTTGAGATTGGCCACTTCCACCCGCCAGTTGATCTGGGCGTCGGACGCCGTGATTTCGCGCACTTCCCCGGATTTGAGGGTCGCGTACACTCGGAAACGCGCCACCTGGCGTTTGAGGTGACCATGGGCGTCGCGAAAACCATCTGTGTCTTTCGGTGTTTCCCCAATCACCTCGGGGGCAAGGAAATATGCGTCGTTCGCATTTCCGACGCGGGCGACACCGATTGCCGGGTGGATTGCGATGCTTTCAATGTCGTCGGCGTTCATATGATCCCCAAAAAATGACTTTGCTCGCGTATGAGCGAAAAATGCAGTTTCAACCCAACATAGATTCGACTGATATATTCACGTTATGCGAGAAATACGGTTCCGCATACAGTTTTCATGATTGTCCTGGGCGAAGATTGAAACAGACCTGCCTCCATCGAGACTGGGCAAGTTGGGGCCGGGCAGAAACGCTTTTCCAGGTTGTCGGGGGTGGCATGGATGCAGGGCGACCTGCGGTCTGCCCACACCACGCACGCAGAGGCGGGGATTTCCAAGATGCGCGCCGGGATGGCGCGCTCGTCCTCAGAAATCAGAGACCCATCAGCGCGGGATCAAACTCGTATCCAATCAGGTTTTCGAACCCGTCTTCCGTAACCAGCACCTGATCCTCCAGCTTGATGCTAAAGTCCCCACCGACTTCACCCACTGCAGCTTCGACGCACAGCACCATGCCCGGCTGAAGCGCGTAGTCGAATGCGCCCGGCACCGCCTTGTCGGGATAGGCGACCAATGGCCATTCATCGCACAGGCCAACGCCATGCATGAGGCAGCCGTATTTCTGGGCCTGGAATTTGTCATCCAGCACATGTGTGTTGGCCGTCAACTCGGGGATCATAACACCCGGTTTGATCATCTCCATGTTTTGCATGATGTGTTCGTGCGCGTGCTGCATGGCATAGACCATGTCGGCGCGCGGTGTGTCAGGACCGATCCACCAGCTGCGCGAGATGTCGACGCAGATGCCGTATGATCCGACAAGGTCGGTGTCGAAGGATATGATTTCGTTCTGCTGGCAGATGCGTGGCCCGCATTCCTGAAACCACGGATTGGTGCGTGGACCGGAGGACAGGAGCCGCGTTTCGATCCATTCGCCGCCGCGTCTGACGTTCTCGGCATGCAGGATAGCCCAGATATCATCCTCACATGTCTTGCCATCGCCGACATTGGCCCGCGCGAAATCCTCCATCGCTTTGATCGACGCTTCGCAGGCGTTGACCGCGCAGCGCATGGCCTTGATTTCGTCCGGGCCTTTGATGGAGCGGGACTTCTCAGTGACTTCCTCGCCATCCATGACGGTGAACCCCTGCGCCTCAAGCGCGCGGAGCCCGTGCACCATCGGTTTGTCGACAGCGAGGCGCGTATGGCCGGGGGCGTGTTCCGCGCAAATCTCGCGCACGGCATTGGCAAAGGCATCGGCGGCGATGTCGATCTTGTCGCCCCGGTCGAAGTAGAACAGATCAGCCCCGTGCCGCACCTCTTTGACCAGCGGATTGAAGGACGACAGGAAGGGGGCGTTCTTGTAATCCCAGATCACCATGTAACCATCAGCGCACAGCAGTACGGCCCTGAACGGGTTGTGCGTGTTCCAAAGCTGCATGTTGGTCGAGTCGGTGGCGTAGCGGATGTTGAGCGGGTCAAACATCAAAAGGCCGGCATAGCCGCGATCAACGATGTGCTGGGTCAGCCTGCGCCAGCGATATTCGCGCATGTTGGCGAGGTTGGGCAGTTGCAGGCCAGCAGCCTCCCATTCGGCAAAGGCAAGTTGCGTTGGGCCGATTTCAATGCGGTCGGCATCATTCGGTGTGCCATCGCCCAACGCGGCGCCGCGATTGGGGTCGATTTTGCGCGTGTCACGGTAATGCTGGTTCATGGTGCGTCCTTCCCTGAGGGCAGGGTGCCGTGGATTCGTGCGGTGCAGTTGCCCGTTTCCGACAGGGAACCGGCGTTTTTTTGCTGTGGCGTGTTGATCGAACCCCGTGCAAATGTGCGCCATGACCGTGATTTTGCAGCGTGAATTGCCCGAAGACATGCGCGTCAGCCGCGCCTTGCCGGGTATCCAGCCCGAGGGCGGACTGTGGCTGCGCGTGGATGATGCCTATGCCGAACAGATGGCACGGCGTGAGGCCTTGTTGGCGGAACGAGCCGGTGAGGTCTTGTACCTCGACCCGTTGGCGCTTGACGCCGCAGATGAATTGCTGAATGCCGTGCTCGACATCTTGCCCGCGCAAGGGTTTCAGCGGGATGGCAATGACGTCACCTGTCCGGATGGGCGCATTGTATCGTTGGATCATTCCGCGCCGATGAAGACATTGGGGCGGCTGTGCCAGAACGACTTTGTATTGATGCAGAAGCGCGGCGACGAACATGTGTTGACTGGCGCTGTGTTGTGTTTTCCGGCCTCGTGGCGGCTGAGCGAGAAAGCTGGCCGACCTCTGGTCGACATTCACATACCCGTCTCGGAATACACCGGTGACCTTGCACGCCGCGTGCAGCGCCTGTTTGACGGGATTCAGGTCGGGCGTCCGCTGTGGCGGTTCAACCAGCTTTGGTATCAGGACCCAGAACTGTTCCAGCCCCGGTCTCAGTCAGAACCGCGACGAGTGGGGGCGGGCCTGACCGAGGGGCCATATTATAGGAGCGAACGGCAGACGCTGCTGCGTCTGCCGCAAAGCCGTGCGGTGGTGTTTGCCATTCACACCTATGTGCTGGCGCGCGAAGACGTGTCAGGGCTGAGTTAGGCGGGCCAAGGACCGCCTGACCCAATCATCTGCCGCACCAGGCATCGTGGATAACCACATGCGGTTGCCCGTTTGACGTGGTGCGCAACGTGCGCCCGCGCTGATCCACGACACAGTTCACCTGCTTGCGCCACGCCGAGAAGTGCCGCGACGCGACAACGTCAATTGCATCGTCAAAGCGCAGGGTCAGGGCGTGACGCCCGTTCGGCATGAGCCGCGCGGATTTCACGAAACCCGCAAAGCGATGCCCCAGGTAGCGACCGGACACGCGTTGTCCGGGATGATACCCGTGTTGGCTGTCGTCCTGCGCCCGTGCATTCAAGGTGTTCCAATCGCGCGCACCCCATTGCCGTGCCACCGTTTCCAGCGCCAGGGAATGGGTGCAAGGGGTGCCAGCCTCGTTCATGGCCGCACGTAATCGCTTGGCTTGCGCCTTGAGCGCTGCGCGTGAGGGAAGTGGGATGTCCATATCCGTCTCCGTTCTCCGGTCGCGTGATCTGGGCAGCTGGGTCTCCGCGTTGCCATGCCCGCGACCGAAATTGGGGTCGGATCGTCAGGCTTCACCAAGATGCGGAGGGCAGGGGCCTGAACCCTATGGCCGACCATCTATGATGAGGCTGCCGCAATGACAAGCGCGTTGAGCAGGTTTTGCATCCACAGAGCATCGCAAAGATGGCCAAGCGCGACGACGGCGCGCAGGTCACCCGTCGATGCGCGCGCCCATGATGGCGATGGCTTGTTGATAGACCGTTGCCGCGTTCCACTGCTTTATGACGGCAAAATTTGGCTGCCCTTGCTGATAACCCTGACCCGTTTTCCAACCTTTCTGCCGGAGAAAGTTGGCGGTCGAGGCCAAGGCATCGGTTTGGTTGTACAGATCGATGCGCCCGTCGCCATTTGCATCCACACCGTATTTCAGTGCGTTGCCGGGCAAGAACTGAGTGTGCCCCAACTCGCCATGCTTGGCCCCTTTGGTCGCGCCTGTGATCGACCCTTGATCCACCAGCTTCAACGCGCCAATGGCGTGCGGTGCGAAAAAGTCCGAACGGCGGCAATCATAGGTCAGCGTCACAATGGCTGACACAACAGAGCTGTCGCCCATGAACCCGCCAAACGCGGTCTCCATCCCGTGGATGGCAATCAGCACACCGGATGGCACACCGTATTGACGTTCAAGCGCCGCATAGAAATCGGGGCTGCGGGCTTTGCGCTTGCGTCCTTGCGCAACGATTGTATCCGCGCCACGGACCTGCATGAATTTATCAAGCGAGTAGCGGAACGACTTTTGATTGCGATCTGCGGCAATCGTACGTGTCGCATACTGCGCGTTTGCGAGCGCTTGCAGCCCCGACGATCTGACGCCTGCTTTCCTCGCATCATTCGCAAAGCTGGTCTTCCATGTTTCAAAGCCTGCGGAGGTGTTCCCGCACTGCGCCAGTGCTGATCCGGCGCCTGCTGTTAGAATGAGTCCAGCGGCAAATAGGCTGCGCGCACGCTGTTTGAAATGCATGTTAGCTCTCCTGCAAAACGCGTGCAGAGTAACCTGCACGCGCTTGGTTTTCAAAATCAACCTTGTTGGCTGTTTAGGCGACGTGCGTCAGGATCAAGTGCAGCGCCATAATGGCGGACGCTGCAATACAGACGCGGAAGCAAAACTGTGTCGTGGTCATAATATGGTCACCTGGTTAAAATAGTTCTGTAATGCTGCCATAGTCTTAACTGCTGGTAGCGGATGCAAGTAAGGAATTCAGGACCTTAGGGCGTCCAAGACGTCATATGAGCAAGTCATCGCCGATCTTGCGGAGATGCTGTATCGCGTGGCGGGTTGACGGTCGCGCAGCCGTGACGCGACATGTGGTTTTTACTGAAATTGCCGCATGCGACCGCGCCGCGTCATCTAATGACATGCGGCTAAAACAGAGTGGTTCTGGGTCAAACGTGACCGCTCTTTGCGGCATGGCTCCGTGTACGAAAAAGGGGCGCCATTGCGGGCGCCCCTCCAATTCTCGTTTGATCGGTTAACAGCTTAGCAGCTGTAGTACATACCGAACTCAACCGGGTGCGGTGTGTGCTCGTATGTTTCGATCTCTTCCATCTTCAGCGCGATGTAACCTTCGATCTGGTCTTTGGTGAACACGTCTCCGGCCAGAAGGAAGTCCATGTCGGCTTCCAGCTCTTCCATCGCTTCGCGCAAGCTGCCGCAAACTGTCGGGATGCCGGCCAACTCTTCTGGCGGCAGATCGTACAGGTCCTTGTCCGAAGGCTCGCCCGGATGGATCTTGTTCTGGATACCGTCGAGGCCAGCCATCAGCAGGGCCGCGAAGCACAAGTAGGGGTTCGCCGATGGGTCGGGGAAGCGGGCCTCGACGCGCTTGGCTTTGGGCGACTCGGTCCATGGGATCCGGACGCAGCCCGAGCGGTTACGAGCCGAGTAGGCGCGCAGCACAGGCGCTTCGAAGCCCGGGATCAGACGCTTGTAGCTGTTGGTCGACGGGTTGGTGAAGGCGTTCAGCGCTTTGGCATGCTTCAGAACACCACCGATGAAGAACAGCGCCTCATCCGACAGGTCGGCATATTTGTCGCCAGCAAAGAGCGGCTTGCCGTCTTTCCAGATCGACATGTTCACGTGCATGCCGGTGCCGTTGTCGCCTGCGATGGGCTTTGGCATGAACGTAGCCGATTTGCCATAGGCAGCGGCGACGTTGTGGATGACGTACTTGTACTTCTGCAGCTCGTCCGCCTGCTTGGTCAGGCTGTCAAAGATCAGGCCCAGCTCGTGCTGACAGGACGCCACTTCGTGGTGGTGCTTGTCGACCTTCATGCCCAGACGCTTCATGGTGCTCAGCATCTCGGAGCGCAGGTCCTGGCTTTCGTCCGTTGGGTTTACAGGGAAGTAACCGCCCTTGACGCCGGGGCGGTGGCCCATGTTGCCCATCTCGTATTCGGTGTCGGTGTTCCACGACGCGTCAGTTGCATCAACTTCGTAGGATACCTTGTTGATGCTGTTGGAATAACGCACATCGTCAAACAGGAAGAATTCGGCTTCGGGGCCCATGTAAGCTGCGTCGCCGATACCTGTGGATTTCAGGTAGGCTTCGGCTTTTTCGGCGGTGCCGCGTGGGTCGCGCTCATAGGCCTCGCCTGTGTCCGGCTCTACAATGGAGCAGTGAACACAGATGGTTTTCTCGGCATAGAAGGGGTCGACATAGGCGCTGGCCTGGTCGGGCATCAGTTTCATGTCGGACGCTTCGATCGACTTCCAGCCTGCGATCGACGAGCCGTCGAACATAAAGCCTTCTTCAAGGAAATCCTCGTCGACCTGGTCGGCCATGACGGTCACGTGCTGCAGCTTGCCACGCGGGTCTGTGAAACGGATGTCGACGTACTCGGCGCCTTCTTCCTTGATCATATCGAGAACGGGGTTGGCCATTTCCTATGGGTCCTTCCTGTCTTTGAGTAGAGTTTAGAGCGCGTCCGAGCCGGTCTCGCCGGTACGGATGCGAATGGTTTGTTCGATGGGTGATACGAAAATCTTGCCGTCACCGATTTTCTCGGTCTTGGCGGCGTCCACGATGGCGGCGATGGCGGCATCAACCTGATCATCGTCCAGCACGACCTCGACTTTCACCTTTGGCAGAAAGTCGACAACATATTCGGCACCGCGATAGAGTTCCGTGTGACCTTTCTGGCGGCCAAATCCCTTGACCTCGATCACGGACAGACCCTGGACACCGACCTCTTGCAGTGCCTCTTTGACTTCATCAAGCTTGAAGGGCTTGATGATCGCTTCGATCTTTTTCACGGGGCTGCCTCCCTTTGTCGCGCCTTGTGTTGGCGGTGGACCATTTGTGGTTTGGGGCGTCCATGGCATGCTGTAGAGATTGCTGGGGATGAGACGCGATTGTGAGGTATGCGCCCTCAAATTGGGCGACGCGCATAAAAATTGGGCGTTTTGAAAACTTTGAGGATTTGCGCATGACTGAGCTGCTGACCCAGGCCCAGATGCGGGCCATTGAACAGGCCGCGATTGAGTCGGGACAGGTGACTGGCCTCGAGCTGATGGAGCGTGCCGGAGCCGGCGTTGTTGAGGGTGTCTTCGAGGAATGGCCTGAGCTGAGCGAGGGCGCGCACCGGGCCGTGGTTCTCTGCGGGCCTGGCAACAATGGTGGCGATGGATTTGTCGTGGCGCGATTGCTGGCTGATCTTGGCTGGACGGTTGAGGTGTTCCTTTACGGCGACCCTGAGATGCTTCCGTCGGATGCGAAAACCAATTGCGGGCGGTGGCGCGAGGTGGGCCAGGTATCCGACATGCGCAAGATGAATAAAGCCTTCGAAACCATGGATCTGTTTGTGGATGGTGGGTTCGGGACCGGGCTGAGACGTGCTTTGCCAGAGGAGTTTCAGGACGTTTTCCAGTGGCAGGTGCAGCAATTGGCGGATCGCATGTTCAGCAGGAACGTTGCTATCGACGTGCCTTCCGGGATCTGTTCCGACAGTGGCAAACAGATCGGTCCCGTTTCACTGGTCGCCGACTTGATCGTTACATTTCATCGCGCCAAGGTTGGTGTTTACATGAGCCTCCCCTTCACGCCCGACGTCGTCCGGGTCAAGCCCATTGGATTGGACGAGGACCTGCCTGCTGAGGTCGCAGAAGAGCAATTGATCCGCCTCGTGGACGTTGCAGAAATAGATCGCCCGAACATCAATAAGCACAGGTTCCAACATAAGTTCGACCACGGACATGCCCTGATCCTATCCGGGGGGGCAGGGCGAACCGGGGCCGCGCGTCTGGCTGCCCGTGGTGCATTGCGGATCGGCGCAGGGCTGGTGACGTTGGGTGTGCCGCCTGCAGCGCAAATGGAGGTTGCGTCACAGGTCACGGCCTTGATGCTTACGCGGGTAAGCGACGCGCATGCATTGAACGCTGTTCTGGAAGATCAAAGGATAAATGCCCTATGTCTCGGGCCCGGCCTTGGGCTGCATGACCAGGCAGCTGCGCTTCTGGATGTCATCCTGGGCGAGGGGCATCTCCGCTTTACGCGCCGCGTCGTTTTTGATGCCGACAGTCTGACGCTCATTGCCCAGGACGCAACGCGATTGGAGGCATTGAATGAAAACGCAATTCTTACCCCACATGGTGGAGAGTTTGCGCGCCTTTTCCCCGATATCGCCGCAAGCCTTCAGGCGATACCGGATCAAGGCCCGGCGTATTCGAAAGTGGATGCAACCCGGCACGCCGCGGCACGTTGCGGTGCCGTGGTTGTATTCAAGGGACATGACACGGTGATCGCGCATCCGGACGGGCGTTGCTCTGTCCACACGGCCGCCTATGGGCGTGAAGCGCCTTGGTTGGCCACAGCCGGGGCGGGGGACGTACTGGCCGGGTTCATCACGGGCCTGCTGGCCCGTGGGCTTGAGCCAATGGCAGCAGCCGGAACCGCCGCATGGTTGCATATCGAATGCGCGCGCAAGTTCGGCCCGGGCCTGATCGCCGAGGATTTGCCCGAGATGCTACCGCGGGTGCTGCGCGATGTAGGCGTTTAGGCTGCAGCGGCGCCTGTCAGGGCCATTGCCGGTACGGACAATTCCAGCCCATCAGCATAAATGATGTGGGGTGCTTCGAAGCCAAGCCGCACCAGCGTCATTTCGCGCGGGCCCAGCGACGTGATGAACTCGTTATCGATCAGACACCCGGCTGGCATCACCGCTTGCGCAGCCCCGCGCAAGGCCTTGGCGCGCCAGTCCCGTACAAGCACCATCTGAGCGGCGGGGATGATGACACTGTGGGTGGGCTTGGTATCACCCAACGCCCCCGCGGCGATCTTCACCGCCTCGTCTGTTGTGCGATAGGACTGGCTTGCGTTCAGCGGCACAAGGCCTGCGTTCCGCGTGATGATCCTGTCACCGGCCGATAGATACTCGACCGGGATTTCACCGTCCGCTGTGAGAATAAGGGTGCCGGACACAAGTCCGACATGTGCAATATCAATGCGCAAAGGGGGCATCGTTGTGCCCGTTTCGCGCCCGACCGTATTCGGTTTCATGGCGTCTCTTTCTGTAACCTGCCTCTAGGTTACGGGCACAATAGCTGAACACGCCCTTAATGTCGCGTGGTTTTTGCGCAAATACGTCTCGCATCCTTGCAATTGCTTTGCTAAAGGGGCCGGAGTTGCGGGCGTGGCGGAATTGGTAGACGCACCAGATTTAGGTTCTGGCGCCGCAAGGTGTGGGAGTTCGAGTCTCCCCGCCCGCACCAAAAAGTTGCTGTGTGGTCGCCTTGTGGTGGCGCACGAGCGTTGCAAGCCCTCGCGGATCAATCCGTCCGGCGCGTCCAATCTACCCATTTTTGCGTGACATGCGCCAATCCCCTTGCACACCGCATCCACGCTGCATAGAAGGGCGCGAATTTCCGATCAGCCCCCATGGACGGGGCTTTAATGCTATGGGAGCACACATGCAGGTCACCGAGACGCTGAACGAAGGGCTGAAACGCGGCTATGCCATCACCGTGACCGCCGCTGAACTGGACAACAAGGTCAACGAGAAACTGACCGAGGCGCAGCCCGACGTCGAGATGAAGGGTTTTCGCAAGGGCAAGGTGCCCATGGCCCTGCTGAAAAAGCAGTTTGGCCAGCGCCTGATGGGCGAAGCGATGCAGGAAAGCATCGATGGCGCCATGAACAAGCATTTCGAAGACAGCGGCGATCGGCCTGCCATGCAGCCCGAGGTCAAGATGACCAACGAGGACTGGAAAGAAGGCGACGACGTGAATGTCGAGATGTCCTACGAAGCGCTGCCCGAGATTCCCGAAGTGGACCTGAGCAAGATCAAGCTGGAACGACTGGTTGTAAAAGCTGACGACGCGGCGGTCGAGGAAACACTCGGGTCGCTTGCTGAAAACGCGCAGGACTTCAAAGCGCGCAAAAAAGGCTCAAAGGCCAAGGACGGCGATCAGGTTGTTATGGACTTCGTGGGTAAGGTCGACGGTGAAGCCTTCGAAGGCGGTTCGGCCGAGGACTATCCTCTCGCACTGGGCTCCAACTCTTTCATCCCTGGCTTTGAAGAGCAGCTTGTGGGTGCGAAGGCAGGTGAAGAAAAGGCCGTAACTGTTTCTTTCCCTGACGATTATCAGGCTGAGAACTTGGCCGGCAAAGAGGCCGTGTTCGATTGCACCATTAAGGAAGTGAAAGAACCCGTTGCCGCCGAGATCGACGACGAGCTGGCCAAGAAATACGGGGCCGAAGATCTGGATGGTCTGAAAACCCGCATCACCGAACAGCTGGAAGGTGAATATGGCGGTGCCGCGCGCGCGGTCATGAAACGCGCGCTGCTTGACCAACTGGATGACATCGTGAAGTTCGACCTGCCGCCGTCGCTGGTCGAAGCCGAAGCCAAGCAGATTGCGCACCAGCTGTGGCACGAGGAAAACCCCGATGTCGAAGGGCATGACCACCCCGAGGTCGAGCCGACAGACGAACACAACACGCTGGCCGAGCGCCGCGTGCGTCTTGGCCTGCTGCTGGCCGAACTGGGCCAGAAGGCCGAGGTCGAAGTGACCGACGCGGAGATGAGCCAGGCCATCATGCAGCAGGCGCGTCAGTATCCGGGCCAGGAACGCCAGTTCTTTGAATTCGTGCAGCAGAACCAGCAGATGCAACAGCAACTGCGCGCCCCGCTGTTCGAGGACAAGGTGGTTGACCACATCGTCGAAAACGCGTCGGTGAAGGACAAGGATGTCAGCAAGGACGATCTTCAAAAGGCCGTCGAAGCGTTAGAAAACGAAGACTAAGTCGCCGTCTCTTCCGAAAGTATCTTGGGGCTGCGCCACTTGGCGTGGCCCTTTTTCGTTTTGCGTGGGCGCAACGTGTTGACGGCAATGACCTTCTGCTGATGCGGCCCACCTGATCAGCTGCAACGCCAGAGTGCGCTTTGGTCCGGCTGCGATATGCTAGTCATTATTTAACGATTTCTTTGTGCCAACCCTGACGGACCGAGAAGTTATTGTGAAAGTCTTTGGAAAACCAACTTCTATCCTTGTTGCTTTGGTATTCGGCGCGGGAACGGTGGCCGCACAAGAGTTTGGCCGATCCGACAACAGAACGCCCTCACTGACGTCCTACGTGATCGAGCTGATCGACTATTCCGTGCTGCGCGTCGGAACAGACGTCAAGGAAAGGGATGACGTTGCGGAATTGCGCGATGCCACGGTCACTCCTGAAGCAACCGGGCAGCGCCCCTTTCTAGCACTCATGCCGCGATTGGGCAGCGCGGCAAACTGGACATTCGCGCGAACAACCTGATCCGCCTCGGCTTGCCTGCATACCGGCCACTACAAGCCTTATCGGTTGAGGCGGAGCCGGGCACGCATCGACAGCACGGTCGAAACATTCGAGGCCGATTGCTCGGCATCCGAGTTCTTCAATTGCACGCGCGGTGACGACACATCGCACACATACAAGCTTGCCCTGCCGCGGTTTCTGACCGATCTGCCGTCGCGCTGCGAACTGCGCAATACGTTTGAGCTGCAATTGGTCGATTCCAGCTTTCTGGGCTTTGGACCATTCGAAGTTTTCTCTGTTGATCCCAATGCAGCGCCGGGCAACAGTGTCACCCAGCGTAACTCTGCAAAGCTGCGCAGACGTAAAAAGTTCGGAAGCCCGTATTCCACACACCAACTCTTTGACGCCAACCTGAATGCGTGCATCACCGTTGCCGACCTTCCAGAGCAAACCCCGCTGAATGTGCGTACGCAGGCGTGCGCCACTGCTGATGGCGACTTCAATGATCAGTCATTCGAGGTGGTTCCCGTCGAGGCGCATTTTGGTTCTATCCGGTTGGTCTGGCGCAATCATCAAGGCAGCGAAGGGCAGTCCTGTCTTGGAATTGACACTGGGCTCAGCGCGGAGGAGCCGCCTTTCATACAGTTGTTCGGCTGCAATTCAAATGACTCCCGCCAGTACTTCGAGATCGTCAACGAACCGAACCGCGGCTTGCCCGGCGTGCTGATCTGCAACCGAAACAGCGACCGGTGCTTGCTCGTTCCCAGAACGGTCGGACCTGCGGAAGGGCCCGACGTTGGAACCGCCGCCTGCGATGCTGATGACCCATCGCAGCGTTGGTGGGCCCGTTCCAGCTATCCGGATTTGAAGTATGACGGCTCAAGTGCCGCGTTCCGTCCTCAATTCGAGTTCGCGCACGGATCTTGGACGCGCGAGTAGTGTGCGCCCGCCATCAGGAATGTCGTCGGCGTCAGCCTATGCCGATGGCACAGCCAGCATGGATTTCAGCCGCTTTTCAAGCACCTCGCGGAAGGCGCGCAGTGTTGCAGAGGTTAGCCTGCGGTCCGGCATCACGATCATCACGTCCACAGGGTTCGCCTGGGTCCAATCCGGCAGAATTTCCACCAGCGTGCCGTCCGCAAGCGCACTTTGAACATCCCAATGGGATTTGAGCGCGACGCCAAGTCCGGCGACACACATTATGCGCACAATATCGCCCGACACGCATTTGAGCCGCGCCCGTGGCTTGGCAAGGTAAACCCGACCGCCAGGGCCCAGCAACCGCCAGGATGGTGCGTCTCCCAAGAGTAACCCGTCACACCTGTCCAAGTCCTCAACAGCCCTTATCTCTCCATGCTGCGCAAGATAAGTTGGGGCGGCAACAAGGGTCCGGCGATTGTTGGCGATCCGCTGGATGATATGATGGTTCTCGGACGTGCCTCCGATCCGAACGGCAAGGCCAATCCTGCCTCGGTCCAGATCCTGAACCGCGTCAGTCAGATGCAAGTCAATCGACACGGCCGGATGTGTTTCAAGGAACGCACCGACGATCGGTGCGATGCAAACCTCGCCCAACCGGGACGGCGCCGATACCACGATATGGCCCCTGAGCTGGCCGTTGTCCTCGTCACGCTCGGCAAAGGCGGCGGCGGCCGCGGTCAGGTCCCGTGCGTCCACCAGTTTGCGCGCGCCAGCGGCAGTGAGAAAAAGCCCCGTCGGGGTGCGGTTGAACAAACGTTCCCCAACATGGGCTTCAAGCCGATCCAGGCGGCGCGCGATGCTCGACGCGGCCTGTGATCTCTGACGACCCACGGCTGAAAAGCTGCCCAGCTCCGCAAGGTCCTGCATGAGTTCCAAGTCACCGATGAGGTCCATGATCCACCCTTTTCGCGATCTGCATGGCTTTGCGTTTTACGCAAAGGAGGTTCGCATAAGTGACATCTTCTGAAAAGCAACGGTCGCTTCAATTCTATGGGTACAGCTCAGCAAAGGAGGTTCCCCGTGGGCAAGCACGACACGCACTTCACGTCACCAAGCGTTATCGCCACGGATCTCAACACCGACCATCTGACCGTGCATTGGGCGCACGGTGGCCTGTCGCGGTTCCACTATCAGTGGCTGCGCGACAATTGCCGTTCGGATCAGCGGTTCGACATCAACACGCGGGAACTGCGCAGCTTTTCCTACCAGCACGTAATGAATGATCCGCACACGGCAGCTGCCATGATCGCTGACTTTCAGCGTTTCGGCCTGGTGCAGATGATCGACGTGCCGACCGAGCAGGGCGAGGTTGAGCGCTTTGCCGAGCATCTGGCCCATGTCCGGGAGATCGCATTCGATCGGGTTGCCAACATTCGGGTCAGCGTTGATCCCTACACGCTGGGTTTTACCAAAGCAGCATTGCCGCTTCACACGGATTGCTCGGGCTACTCATGGCCGCCCAATGTGATGGTGTTCCATTGCCTGCAGAACGATGTGGCGGGTGGGGCGTCGCAATATGTGGATGGTGCGCAGGTCGTGGCGCAACTGCGCGACGAAAACCCCGAGGCGCTTGAGGTTCTGACCACCCATGACGTCGAATTCCGGTTGTGGTCAGGAAAGGCAGACACGCTGTCGCAATTCCCGCCGGTGATCCTGAACAATGCGGGGGAATTGGTGATCCTGCGATATGCCAACTGGACGGTGCAGCCGTTGCGCACCGTGCCCTTCGATCTGGTGCCACAATGGTATGATGCGTGGCGTGCCCTTGCGGCCCGGGTGAATGCCCCTGAAAACCGGCTGTCCTATCGGTGTGAACCGGGTGAAATCCTGCTGATCAACAATCATCGTGTACTGCATGGGCGGGACGCCTTTGATGATGACGAAGGCGTTCGGCACTTCCAACAGGTTTACATGGAACTGGATGATCTGACGGGCTACCAGCGCATTGTCGAAGGGCAGGGGGGCGCGAGATGAGCGCGCGCATGATGGGCATCCCGGTCCTGTGCACGCCCTTTGTCGTGCTTTGGAGTTCAGGGTTTGTCGGGGCCAAATTTGGCCTCGACTACGCAGGAACGTTCACGATCCTGTTTTGGCGTTACCTTTTGATCGTGGTGATCCTGGGCGTTCTGGTCAGTATCCTGCGGCAATGGCAAAGGATGCCACGCCGCGTGGTCGCACGGCACATGGTTGTTGGCGCACTGGCACATGCGGGGTGGTTGGCCGCCGTGTTGGGTGCGATTGATCTGGGCCTGTCTGCGGGTCTTGCGGCGTTCATCACGGCCTTGCAGCCGATCATGACCGGCGCATTGTCCGCACGGATGACCGGAGAACGGGTGGCCACGCGCGAATGGCTTGGGCTTTGTCTGGGCCTTGTGGCCGTGGCGATCGTGATCGGAGATGGCGTTGCTCTCGGTGGCGCGTTTCTGGCTTATGCCTTGCCGTTTCTTGCGGTGATCTCGATCACCATCGCGTCGCTTGTGGATCGCAGTGCAACCGTCAGCAACGAAAACGAGGCACCGTTGGTGTTGGTGACCTTCCTGCATTGCCTCGCATCTTTGCTGGTCTTGGCGCCGTTGGCTGTGGGTATCGAAGGGCTTCAGGCCGAATGGAACGGCAATCTGGTGTTTGCTATCGTGTGGCTGGCCGTCGTCGTGTCGCTGGCCGCTTACGGCCTGATGTTTGTCTTGCTGCGCCAAATGCCTGCGCCGCGCGTTGCCAGCCTGACCTACCTGTCACCGCCGGTGACCATGGTGATGGCATGGATGCTTTTTGGCGAGACGCTCACATTTACCGGTGTCATCGGTTTGGGTGTTGCCGCTTTGTCGGTTGGTCTGACCCTGTCCGCAAAGCGCCCTCCGCAACCCGACAGTGCGCGCGAGGTCCCACCGTCTGCTCGGCGCGACGCAATCCCCGCAGAGTAGGGCGTTGCATTGGTTTTGGAAAAGGATCGTGACGGCGCGAAACAAGACGCTCCGCCACGATCCACAAGTGTGCTGACTTCTGCCCTGAAACGCGGATCGGGCGCGTGTTCCGCTGGCGAAACCCGCGCTATCCGTCGCGTCCCGGTTCGTCTGGATTGCTGGAGAACAATGCGATCTTGTTACCCTGAGGGTCGCGAAGATAGCCGACATAAAAATTCGGCCCGTACATGGCACGAAATCCCGGCGGCCCGTCGTCAAACCCGCCAGCGGCAAGTGCTGCCGCGTGCAGGTCGCGCACTTGCTTTTGATTGCGCGCCTCGAATGCAATCATCGTCCCATTCCCAGCCGTGGCTGACCCTCCATTGAAGGGCGATTTGACGTAAAATTCCGGCGACACCGGAGACTGGCCCGCTGGTACAGGCAACGCGTAACTCAGGTCACCATGATACTCCTCCAGCCCGTAACCGAGGGCTGGCAGGAATGCTGAATAAAAACGCTCTGCGCGCGCAATGTTGTCAACACCAACGGTGACATACGCAATCATTCCTTAGGCTCCTTTCTACAAGTCTTCACTTGGGCTATGCGCTAAGGCCCGGCTCAGAACCCACTCAGATCCTGCAACGAATATCGTGGACGTACCGGAAATGCGGGGTCTTCCTCAAACTCTGCATCACTCACCAGGCATCGCGCACCACAGACGAGCCGCGCCTCTTGGGCCCGGGCATCGACATACCACAGACGCCCGCCGGGCGTGGCGACATAGCCGTCCGTACCATCCTCAATGTCCGTCCGGATATCATCATAGGACGGAATCTCGGTCAGATATTCCGGATCATAAGCGCCATGGGTGTGGTAAGAGGCCAGGACGGTGATGTTGGACCCAGCGGATAGGGGCGGCAGACAGGTCGAGGTTCCCCCACGGCGGGCGGTCGTCGCGACATAGGACCCGCTGGCATCGACACCGATCAATCCGCAATATTCGCGCCCCTCATCGATGGATTGCGCCTGAAGCCCATTGAACAAGTCGGCGGCAAAGGCGATTTCGGCCTCGGTCTGCGGCTGGGGGCGGGGGGCCATGACAATCGTGGCCGGGTCGCGACCTAGGTCGGGCTCATCGCAGGCAGCAAGTAATAGCAAGAACAGGCCGAAGCGTCGCAACATGCGCGCACCTTGGCTGCGCGATGTGCAAAGGTCAAATGGGAGAGGCATAGAAAAAAACCGCGCCCCGAAGGGACGCGGTTTACGTGTTTCATTCCGAAGGTGGATCAGTCCTTGGGCTCTTCCTCGGCGGGTGCCTCTTCGGGTGCGATGCCTGCGGATTCTGCCAGCTCTTCGTCTTCCGATGCGGCAGCACCGATATCGTCGAACAGTTCCTGGATTTCGAACTCGGCAGCGGCTTCCTCTTCGGCGGCCAGCTCCTGGATCGATTTGCCCGACGCCTGCAGCTCGGCTTCTTCTTCCGAGCGGGCGACGTTCAGCTGGATGACCACGTCCACTTCAGGGTGCAGGGTGATGTGCACATCGTGCAGGCCCAGCTCCTTGATGGGGTTCGGGATCACAACCTGTTTGCGATCAACGCTGAAACCTTCAGCCGTGGCAACGTCGGATGCGTCACGAGGCGTGACGGAGCCGTAGAGGT
The DNA here is from genome assembly GCF_947496075.1 of uncultured Tateyamaria sp. GTDB lineage: Bacteria > Pseudomonadota > Alphaproteobacteria > Rhodobacterales > Rhodobacteraceae > Tateyamaria. The sequence continues at coordinate 377,254 of NZ_CANMBJ010000001.1, read as the reverse complement.
TGCCACCGTCCGAAGCTTGGCGAATCACGATGAACTGCTGGCCATCCAGCTTTTCACCCAACGCTTCGGCTTCTTTTTTGGTTTCAAGGTTGCGGGCTTCAAGCTGCGATTTCTGCGCTGCGAAGTCTGCGATGTTGGCTTTGGATGCGACCAGCGCCTTTTTCTGCAGCAGCAGGTAGTTGCGGGCGTAGCCAGGCTTGACGTCAACGACGTCACCCATCTGGCCCAGTTTGGCCACACGTTCGAGAAGGATAACTTGCATGTCAGTCGCTCCTTATTTCACGGCGTAGGGCAGCAGGGCCAGGAAACGGGCGCGCTTGATGGCACGGGCCAGCTCGCGTTGCTTCTTGGCCGAGACGGCGGTGATACGGCTGGGCACGATCTTGCCACGCTCAGAGATATAGCGTTGCAGCAGGCGCGTGTCCTTGTAGTCGATCGATGGTGCGTTCTCGCCCGAGAAGGGGCACACTTTACGACGGCGGAAAAACGGTTTTGCAGCCATGGTTTAGCTCCCTCTCTCTTAGCGGCGCTCGCGACGGCTGTCGCGTTCGTCACGTTTCTGCATCTGGATCGAGGGGCCTTCGGCATGCTCGTCCACCTTGATCGTCAGAACGCGCATGACATCGTCATGCAGGCGCATCAGGCGCTCCATCTCTTGCACGGCGGGGGCCGGTGCGTTGGTGCGCATATAGGCATAGTGGCCCTTGCGGTTCTTGTTGATCTTGTAGGCCATTGTTTTGACGCCCCAGTACTCGTTGTCTACGAGTTGACCGCCATTGTCAGCCAGAACGGTGCCAAAATGTTCGATGAGCCCTTCGGCCTGCGTGTTCGACAGGTCCTGACGGGCAATCATCACATGCTCATAAAGAGGCATGGGATATCTCCACTTCTATCAAGGCGCATTTCATAGACCGATCCATCAAGGCCCTGCGGGATGGTCACGAGAGACTGCGCGGCAAAACGGGTTTGCAGGGATGCGCTCGTATACACTCTTGACGCTGCGGTGCAAGGGCAGATCTCGCCCCACGGCGTGATCATGGGCTTTCCTTGGATGGGCCGCAATTTAGTCATTTTTGATCGACAATGTCGCCGCAACACGCTGGAGGATCACTGCCATGACTGCCACATTCGAAACAACGACCCAAGCCGAACAACAAGCGACCGACGCTGAACAGCAGGGAAACAAGCGCACGCGCATGTGGTCCCTGGGAGCGCGGAGGATCGCAAGCCGCGCGTTTGGCGCTGTCCTTGTTCTGGCCTCGCTTGGCCTTTGGATTGAACCCGGGACCGAGATGGCCGTCGATCTTGTGCTGATGAAGCTGGGTGTGTCGCTGTTTCTTGGCTTCGCAGGCCTCGCGCTGATGCAGGACAAGCTTCAGGCGCAGGACCCTGAAGTGCAAATCGATACCGTGCGCCGCGAAGTTCGCATCGCCCGACCGGGTGGGCGCCGCCGCTCAGTGATCCGTCGCATCGCCATCCGTGATCTGGGGCGCGCGGAAGCTGTCGGTGACGTGATCCGATTGACGGCGGCAAATGGCGCGTTTCTGGCTGCAATAACACTGCCGGATCCGGATGCGTGGTCCAGCCTGTATGGCGCCTTGCAGGACGCTGGCAAACTCTAAAATTTCAATCGGGCACTCCCCATGCGCATGAGCGATGTTCAGCCATGCGCACGATATGTTGACGGATGTGCAGTTGCCTCTGCGGCAATATGCGACATCTTGTCTGCATACATAAACTCTTGTGGAGCACGCCCCATGAAATCCCTTCTTCTTGCCACAGCGCTGGCCTCAACTGCGTCTTTCGCCTTCGCAGCAGAGCGCTACACGCTGGATTCAAGCCACAGCCAGGTGCTGTTTTCCTACAACCACCTCGGTTTCTCGACCACTTGGGGCATGTTCTCGGGCTTTGAAGGCGAGATCATGTTTGATCAGGAAGATCCCGCCAATTCCAGCGTGACCGTGTCGATGCCTACGAAATCGATGTTCACAGGGTGGGAGCAGCGCGATGGCCACTTCATGTCCGATGATTTCTTTGGGGCCACGGATGAAGATGTGATTTCGTTCACATCAACCGGCATCGAATTGACCGGGGATGACACGGCGCAGATCACAGGCGATCTTACCATGAATGACGTGACCAAATCTGTTGTTCTCGACGCGACGCTGAACCAGGCGGGTGCCAACCCGCTGAACCAGAAAGACTGGGCTGGCTTTAACGCCACAACAACCCTCTTGCGGTCCGACTTCAATCTGGGTGCGTTCGCTCCGGCCGTCGGTGACGAAGTGCAGGTGCAGATTTCGGTCGAAGCCCAGAAGGCTGAGTAAGATCACCACTCACGTAGTATCTGAGAGCCGCGCGATTTTCTCGCGCGGCTTTTTTCGTGGTTGCCGTCGAAAGGCCGCGCGTGCGCGCGACACGATTTTATTCAGGAGGGCCTTTTCAGACCCTCCTGACCCATGCCTCCGGCGGGGATTTTTTGAAACAGGGAAGCGGGGGTGAACTCTATTCCGATGCTGCGCGCAGGGCGGTCAGGTTGACATCTACGGTGACTGCAAAGGCAAGGGAGCTTTCGTCGGCCATGTTGTCTCCGATCCCAAAGCTGCGGCGGTCCAGCGTCAGGCCCCCGGTCATCGAGGCGGTGTCGCCGTTGATCGACAGACCAAAGGGCAGGGTGATTGGCATCGACTGCTCTTTGATCGTGAGCGTTCCCTTCGCTTCGTACCCGTCCACCACCGTAACGATATCTGCCGTGAACGTGGCCGTTGGGAAGTCTGCCGAGTTGAAGAAGTCCGGCCCCATCGCCTGATCTGTGACCGACCCTAGGGAAAGGGAGCCAATCGCCACCGTGACCTCAACCGCGCCGGCCGTGCCGTTTTCAACGGTTTCGTCAAAGCTGATCACTGCGGTCCAGTCGGCGAATTGCCCTTCGACTTCGGATCCAAGCTGGGTGACCGTGATGGCCAATGTGCCATCCTGGACCTGCCAGTCGGACTGAACCTCTTCCAGTTCGGCGACTGCGATCCCATCCCCGTGCGGTGCATATACACCCAGAGCTGCGCCGCCGGACAAGGCAAGCGCCCACAAGGCAAGCGCGGCTGTGATCGGTGCGGCATGTTTGTGTTCGGGGCTGGTCCGGGGCACATCGGTACGCCCGAACCACATGCGGCGCAGGGTGGCATCCTTATCAATGACGTGGTGTTTCAACGCGCCCGCGATATGCAGGAGTAGCGCAACTCCCAGAACCTTGGTCAGCACCCAGTGCGCGCCGCCCATAGCCGCGGCAACGGCTTCGGATTTGGGCACCAGTGGCAAGGTCTGGCCAAAGGGCCACCAGATCGGGGCAAAGCCGCTGGCCGCGGCGTGGTGGATCCATCCGGACAAAGGCACGACAACCAGACTGCCATACAGCAGCCAGTGCACGGTTTCCGCAGCCAGACTTTCCAGCTTGCGATCCGGGTGCAGAAGGCCTGGCTTTGGCTGGTTCAGTGCCCACAGGATGCGCAGCAGTGCCACGAAGAACACGGTGACGCCCAATGTCTTGTGCAGCGAAAACAGCCACGCCGTGCGGGCCACCAGATCATCTGCAGGGGCGGACATGCTCTGCAATTCATAGGCCATGTTGTTTGCGACAAGACCCAGCGGGAAAAGCGTCAGGATCAGAAGGGCGGTCAGCCAGTGAAAAGTCTTGGACAGGCTGCCGTAGCGGTTGGCGGTGTTGGCGAGGGCCATAAGCGGTCTCCGGGCGTTTGTGTGTAGGTCTAACACCTTTGCCCTCAATGTTATGCGACCTGCGCGCGGGACAACACGCAATTCCCGCACATATGCCGTGCACCGATCCCTTGTCTGGCGCGGGGATGGCCTTTACACCCGGTGGAAACGACAACGAGGGGGCAGGCCATGAGCGTGGCATTTGTATTTCCGGGACAGGGTGCACAGACAATTGGAATGGGCAAGGCGTTGGCAGATGCCTACCCGGCAGCGCGCGCTGTGTTCGACGAGGTGGACGAGGCGCTGGGCGAGAAGCTGAGCGCGCTGATCTGGGAAGGCGAGCAGGACACGCTGACACTGACCCAGAACGCGCAACCGGCGCTGATGGCGACATCCGTGGCTGCCATGCGCGCGCTTGAGGCAGAAGGGATCGGTATCGACAGGGCCAGCTTCGTTGCAGGGCACTCGCTTGGTGAATATTCCGCCCTCTGCGCGGCTGGCGCACTGAGTGTTGCTGACACCGCACGATTGCTCCGCACACGCGGGCAGGCCATGCAAGAGGCCGTGCCGGTTGGCGTCGGGGCCATGGCAGCCTTGCTCGGTCTGGATTTCGAAACGGCAACAGCCATAGCCTCCGAAGCGGCACAGGGTGAAGTGTGTCAGGCCGCGAATGACAACGATCCCGGTCAGGTGGTCGTGTCCGGCCACTTGGGTGCCGTTGAACGGGCTGTCGAGATCGCCAAGGGGAAAGGGGCGAAACGCGCCGTGATGCTCCCCGTGTCCGCACCGTTTCATTGCAGCCTGATGGAGCCTGCAGCCCGGGCGATGGCCGATGCGCTGGGTGCGGTTGATATCCATGCACCTGCAGTTCCCGTGATTCCCAATGTTACGGTCACGGCATGCAGTACCCCTGATGAATTGCGGGCACATCTGGTGTCTCAGGTGACAGGTTCGGTGCGCTGGCGTGAAACGGTGATGTATATGGGCCAGCAAGGCGTGACCGAGATTTGGGAGATCGGCGCTGGCAAAGCGCTGTCCGGCATGATCCGCCGCATCGACCGCTCCATCGCAACCCGTCCTGTGGGCACACCCGATGATGTGAAGGCGGCCGTTGATGGCTGATCTGGTCACCTTGCCGCCTGAAACCTTGGGTGGTGTGATCGATACGGTGCCGTTTTCCCGTCGGTTCCAGCTGATCCCGGATGTGTTCGGACGGATGGATTCGCTGCTCGGGCAGGCGGGTATCTTCTTTGCCGGTCCCCAAACGGCGCTGTACCGGGTCAACGGCGACGATATGGAAATCCGGATCGGCGTACCGCTGCCGAAGCCCTTACCGGGCTTCCAGATGTTCGATGTGGATGCAACGCGGGCCCTCCACATCCGCCATCACGGCGCCTTTGATACGCTGCCGCGCATTTACCAGGCGCTGACCGCAGAGGTCGAGGCGCGGGACCTGACGCGGACCGGTTGGGCGCGCGAGGTCTACCGCTTTATGGCCAAGGACGCGTCCCTCAACATTTGCGACGTCTACATGGACGTGGCCCAGACTTAACGAAAGAGGTTCATATGTTTGATCTGACAGGTAAATCCGCGCTGATTACAGGCGCATCGGGCGGCATCGGGGCCGAGATCGCGCGCACCTTGCACGCTGCTGGTGCGACCGTGGGCCTAAGCGGCACGCGGACTGACCCGCTTGAGGCGCTGGCGGGAGAGCTTGGCGAACGCGCGCATGTGCTGCCGTGCAACCTGAGCGATCCGGAGGCCGTGGAGGCCCTGCCGAAACAGGCGATCGAGGCGATGGGGGCCGTCGATATCCTTGTGAACAACGCTGGCATCACGCGGGACAACCTTTTTATGCGCATGTCGGACGAGGAATGGCAGTCGGTGATCAACGTGAACCTGACGTCGACCTTCAAACTGTGCAAAGGCGTCATGCGCGGCATGATGAAGTCGCGCTGGGGCAGGATCGTGAATATCAGCTCGGTTGTGGGCGCCACAGGCAACCCGGGGCAGGCGAACTACGCGGCCTCCAAGGCCGGGATGGTCGGCATGTCCAAAAGCCTGGCCTACGAGGTGGCAAGCCGAGGCATTACTGTGAACGCCATTGCGCCCGGGTTCATTGCCACGGCAATGACGGATAAGCTGACTGACGACCAAAAGACTGGAATCATGGGGCAAATTCCTGCCGGTCGTATGGGCGAAGCGCATGAAATTGCCGCCGCAACGCTGTACCTTGCCAGCCCCGAGGCGGCCTACGTCACGGGCACGACCTTGCACGTCAATGGCGGCATGGCCATGTTGTAGGCGCTAACACGCCGCGTATTGCCATCTTTACGGGATGTGCTATAGGCGGCGCAGATTCCGGCGGCAGACCATGCAAATGGTCTGTTGCTTCACCGCCCCAGGGGGGCAAGACCAGAGCCCTGCTTGCACGGGGACACCACTTGGGGGCGCGAATATTTGCCCCGGTAAAATGAGGACAGTCATATGAGCGACATCGCCGATCGCGTTAAAAAGATCGTTGTAGAGCACCTGGGTGTGGACGAAGAAAAGGTCAGCGAAAACGCGTCCTTCATTGATGATCTGGGCGCAGACAGCTTGGACACCGTGGAACTGGTGATGGCCTTCGAAGAAGAGTTCGGCATCGAGATCCCCGATGACGCGGCCGAAACCATCCAGACCTTCGGCGACGCAGTGGGCTTCATCTCGAAAGCCTCCTAAGCATTCCGGGCAACTGCCCGACAAAACGGCGTTCTTTCGTGCGAAAGGGCGCCGTTTTTTTGTGCATGTATCATGCGCTCTTGCTTTGGCGGTTGTGCACGGACAAAGTTATGCAAAACGACAAAACGTTCGGGCAGGACAACATCCATGGGCAGACATGTGCCGACCATCAACACGGCGCGCGTGACCTTGCGCGCAATACGACCAGCCGAGTTTGATCGATTTGCCGAGATTTGGGCCATGCCCGAGGTTGCAGTTTACATTGGCGGTGCACCACGCAATCGCAGCGAAAGCTGGAAATCATTCCTGATCAATGCAGGGCACTGGCAGATGACCGGCTTTGGCCAGTGGGGCATCGAAGAACATGCATCCAAACGGCTGGTGGGGCAGGTCGGGTTCTTTTTTGGCGCGCGCGGTTTGGGTGAGGATTTCGATTCTGTGCCGGAGGCGGGCTGGGTTCTGGCCCCTGAGGCGCAGGGCGTTGGCTTGGGCATTGAAGCGGCCCAGGCGGCCCATGACTGGTTTGACCGCGTGGTGACGGGCCCCTTGGTCTGCATGATGGACCCTGATCATGCCGCTTCGGCGCGCATCGCCGAACAACTTGGTTATGTCGACATGCGTTTGGCCGAAGATGATGACGGCCCCATTCAACTGAAACTGCGCAAGTCTCCGCCGTAGGTGTGATCCAAAGGCGCGCCTGCGGCGCACGACATTGTTTATATACCGCTTCTGGCTTGCCGAGGCGAACGAGCCGTACCCCGTCGGGACTTGAACAGGGGCATGCGGGCGCGGTAAGAGGCGAGCCAGAAACGAGAGGGGCATGAGCAGATGCGCAGAGTTGTCGTGACAGGTCTTGGACTGGTGACGCCATTGGCGGACGGGGTCGAGGCAAGCTGGAGCCGTATTCTGGACGGGCAATCGGGCGCGGGTCCGATCACGCAGTTCGATCCCGAGGGGCTGACCACAACATACGCGTGCGAAGTGCCCCGCGGGGACGGGTCGGATGGCACGTTCAATGGCGATGCCTACATGGCGCCCAAGGAACAGCGCAAGGTCGATACCTTTATCATGTTTGGTCTGGCTGCGGCACAGCAGGCGGTCGAGGATGCCGGTTGGATGCCCGAGGACACCGAGAGCCTGGAGCGCACCGGCGTTCTGATCGGCTCGGGGATTGGTGGTCTAAACTCCATCGCGAACACTGCCGTGATGATGGAAGAGAAGGGGCCGCGCCGCGTGTCTCCCTTCTTTGTGCCGGGTGCGCTGATCAACCTGATCTCAGGTCAGGTGAGCATCAAGTACGGGTTCAAGGGGCCGAACCATTCTGTTGTGACTGCCTGTTCGACAGGTGCCCACGCCATTGGTGATGCGAGCCGTCTGATCCAGCATGGCGACGCTGATGTGATGATCGCGGGTGGGGCCGAGGCGGCCATCTGCAAGATCGGCATCGCGGGGTTCAACGCCTGCAAGGCGCTGTCGACCAAACGTGCTGATGATCCGCAATCGGCAAGCCGTCCCTATGACGAAGACCGTGATGGGTTCGTCATGGGTGAAGGCGCGGGCATTGTTGTGCTTGAGGAATATGAGCACGCCGTGGCCCGTGGTGCCAAGATTTACGCCGAAGTCCGGGGCTATGGCCTGTCCGGCGACGCCTACCACATCACCGCGCCGTCCGAGGATGGCGAAGGTGGTGAGCGTTCAATGAAAGCAGCCCTGCGCAATGCGGGGCTGGAGCCGTCGGATATCGACTACATTAACGCGCACGGCACCTCGACCATGGCGGACACCATTGAGCTGGGCGCGGTCGAGCGTTTGCTGGGCAATCATGCGGCCAACGTGACCATGTCTTCGACGAAGTCGGCGACCGGCCACTTGCTGGGTGCTGCGGGTGCGATCGAGGCCATCTTCTCGATCCTTGCGATCCGTGATCAGGTCTGCCCACCGACCATCAACCTGGACAACCCTGCCGTTGCGACGCCGGTTGATCTGGCACCCAATGCCAAACGCGAACGCAAGGTCGACGTGGCCCTGTCCAACAGCTTTGGCTTTGGCGGTACAAATGCCAGCGTGATCTTTGGAAAGGTCAGCTGATGTGGCGATCCATCGCCTCGAACGCACTGACATTCCTGATCGTGGCCCTGTTCGTGGTGGGCGGTCTGATCCTGTGGGGACGCGGTCAATATGAGGGTGCGGGTCCGCTGACTGAGGCGATCTGTGTTCAGGTGGATCGGGGATCGAATTTTCGCCGTGTGAGCGCTGACCTTGAGGAACAGGGGGCCGTCAACCATGGCTGGATTTTCCGCACCGGGGCTGAGTACGCGGGCAAGACAAGCGCGTTGAAGGCCGGGAGTTTCCTGGTGGAACCCGGTGCGTCCATGGAAGAGATCGTGGATGTTGTGACCCGTGGTGGGGCCAGTACTTGTGGCACCGAAGTGGTCTATCGGATCGGAGTGAACCGTTTGAGTGCGCAAGTCCGTGAGTTGGACCCGGGCACAAACCGTTTCGTGGAGCGCGCCGAGTTCCAGCCGGGTGAGGAAGAAGTGCCTGAGATTTATACCGAAGTGCGCGCCGCGCAGGACACGCGATATCGTGTGGCGCTGGCCGAGGGTGTGACGAGCTGGCAGGTCGTGGACGCGTTGCGCAACATGGATGTGCTGGATGGGGAGGTCGCTGAAATCCCACCGGAGGGCGCATTGGCCCCCGACAGCTATGAGGTGCGCAGCGGTGACAATCGCGCAGACATCCTGACGCAGATGGCCGAACAGCAGGAGTTGTGGGTGTCCGCGGCCTGGGAGGCCCGGGACGAGGCACTGCCGCTGGAGAGCCCGGAGGAGTTGCTGACCCTCGCTTCGATCATCGAGAAGGAGACGGGGGTGGCTGAGGAGCGGCGCCAAGTGGCGTCGGTGTTTGTGAACCGGTTGAACCGTGGCATGCGCCTGCAGACGGACCCGACGGTGATCTATGGCATCACCAAGGGGCAAGGCGTTTTGGGCCGGGGCTTGCGCCGGTCGGAGCTGCGCGCTGCGACCCCTTGGAATACGTATGTCATTCAGGGTCTGCCGCCGACTCCGATTGCCAATCCGGGGCGGGAAAGCCTGATGGCTGCGGCGCAGCCGGATGCCACGAACTTCGTGTTCTTTGTGGCTGACGGGACCGGCGGGCACGCCTTTGCCGAGACATTGGATGAACACAACCGCAACGTCGCGCGGTGGCGCGAGATCGAGGCGGAGCGGGCCAACCAGTCGGACGACGGGTAGGGCGGACGGCACGTCCGCCTTACGAGGCGCAAAGGTTCAATCGTAAGGCCGAGGTGTTCTCCGCCCGTTTGTCCCCGCGGGGACAAACAACGGTTGTTGTGGGGGATCAAAGGCTTACGCCTTGCATTAACCACATCTTAACCACTGAGGTAAGATTTTGTTAATCATACCGTACGGTTAGAGGGTTTTCCTCAAGTGGATTTCGCTTGACTTTGCGAACGGTCACACGTATAACTTGTGACAAGCTAGAAGAAGTGGGTAAGCGGCCCCGGGGTGACCCGGAGGTCGCTTTTCTATTTCGCTCGTGCGGAGATTATCCCAACGCATGAGAGGTCATATCACATGGCATTGATTACCCCGGAGGCTGAGGGCGACCGCAGCGAGGAGCTTGTCTCGTCGATGCATGACACCCTGACGACTATGCGAAAGCACTTCAAAGCCTTCACAAGAAAGGCAGAAGCCGGGGAGGATGTGAAGGAAACTGAGGTGAACAGCCAGCTTGTCACGTTGAACAAGCTGATCGTGAACCTGGAAGGTATGGAGAAGAAGCTTGACGAATTTCGACAAGCCCGAACCGGCATCGCCCAGAACGGATATGCCTTCGACCTTGACTTTGCCCGAGCTGAGGTACGGTGCGCGCTTGGTCGCCTCCGCGCCTGTGGAGGCGCAGGAACAGTTTCTGAGTGAGTTGGGAGAGGGCGCCTTGGGCGCCCTCCCTTTTCTGTTCGAATTCTGGGCGATGGAGCATCAGTTGCCGCCTGAAGGCGATTGGCGGTCCTGGGTGATCATGGGCGGGCGCGGGGCTGGCAAGACGCGCGCAGGGGCTGAGTGGGTCCGGTCCATGGTCGAAGGACCGATGCCGCTGGACAAGGGCAAGGCCAAGCGGGTTGCCTTGGTTGGTGAAACCATCGAGCAGGTCCGCGAGGTGATGATTTTTGGCGAGAGCGGGTTGCTGGTGTGCACGCCGTCTGATCGCCGCCCGAAGTTCCATGCGACGCGGAAGATGCTGGAGTGGCCGAACGGAGCTGTCGCGACCATTCACACGGCCCATGACCCCGAGGGGCTGAGGGGGCCGCAATTTGATTGTGCCTGGGTTGATGAGCTGGCCAAGTGGAAGAGGGGACAGGAAACCTGGGACATGCTGCAGTTTGCGTTGCGGCTGGGCGATGATCCGCGTGTCTGCGTGACGACGACGCCCCGCAACGTCGAAGTGTTGAAGGATTTGCTGGCGCAGTCATCGACTGTTGTTACGCACGCGCCGACCGAGGCCAATGCGGCCAACCTGGCGGGTTCGTTTCTGGAAGAGGTGCGTCGTCGCTATGCCGGGACCCGGTTGGGGCGACAGGAATTGGAAGGCATCTTGCTGCGTGATGCCGAAGGCGCGTTTTGGACCACGGCGATGCTGGATGCGGTGCGTCGGAAGCGTAAGCCGAAGCTGGACCGTGTGGTTGTCGCGTTGGACCCGGCGGTGAGCGCGGGACGCTCTTCTGATGCGTGCGGCATCGTTGTTGCAGGCGTGTCGATGGATGGGCCGCCGCAGGACTGGCGGGCCCATGTGATTGCTGATTGCACCGTGCAGGGCGTTGGGCCCACCCAATGGGCGAAGGTGGCGATAGACGCGATGGACAAGTACAATGCTGACCGTCTGGTGGCTGAGGTCAATCAGGGCGGACAACTGGTAAGCGAGGTGATCCGGCAGGTGGATCCTTTGGTGTCACTCAAGACCGTACATGCCTCGAAGGGCAAGGTGGCACGGGCGGAGCCTGTGGCAGCGCTCTATGAGCAGGATCGGGTGACACATGCCCTTGGGTTGGGTGATCTTGAGGATCAGATGACCCGGATGACGCGGGTTGGATATGAGGGCGAGGGATCGCCGGACCGCGTCGATGCGTTGGTGTGGGCGTTGCACGAGTTGATGATCGAGCCCGGCAATGCCTATCGGCGGCCGGGCGTGCGGAGTTTGTAAGCGCGCCGCGTGTGGCGCTTTCCCCTCCGGGGGAAGTTTATTTGGCAAGATGAAGCAGGGGATGCCCCTTGCGGTGAGGCGGTTCCATTCGGGCCGCCTTTTTCTTTGAGCGACGGGCCGGGCGGCCCTTTGGGATCAAAAGGAGACCCTTCGTGTTTGATTTCTTTCGGAACCGGGCTGTGGCGGATGTACCAGAGCAGAAGGCAAGTGCGACGGGGAAGGTTGTGGCCTGGCAGACAGGTGGCCGTGTGGCCTGGTCACCGCGCGATGCCGTGTCGTTGACCCGAGCGGGCTTTTCCGGGAACCCGGTCGGGTTTCGGTCGGTCAAGCTGATTGCTGAGGCCGCAGCGGCTTTGCCCTTGGTGTTGCAGGATGTGGAGCAGCGGTTTGAGACGCATCCGTTGCTGAGCCTGATCAAGCGGCCCAATCCGGGGCAGGGGCGGGCCGAGCTGTTGGAAGCGCTTTATGCGCAGCTGCTGTTGTCGGGGAACGCTTATGTGGAGGCTGTTGCCGGTGAAAGCGGCGCGCCGCTGGAGTTGCATGTTCTGCGGTCGGATCGGATGTCTGTCGTGCCTGGCGCCGATGGGTGGCCTGTGGCCTATGACTATTCCGTGGGGGGCAAGACACATCGCTTTGATGCGTCAGGGCCGGTGAGCCCGATCTGTCACATCAAGAGCTTTCACCCGCAGGATGATCATTACGGGTTCTCGCCCATGCAGGCGGCGGCGATGGCGTTGGATGTCCATACGGCGGCGTCGCGATGGTCGAAGTCGTTGCTCGATAACGCCGCACGTCCTTCGGGGGCCATCGTGTATCGCGGGCAGGACGGACAGTCGCAATTGTCGGGGGATCAGTATGATCGTTTGGTGAGTGAGATTGAGGCCAATCATTCGGGTGCGCGCAATGCGGGGCGTCCGATGTTGCTGGAAGGTGGTTTGGATTGGAAGCCGATGGGCTTTTCGCCATCGGACATGGAGTTCCAGAAGACCAAGGAGGCGGCGGCGCGGGAGATTGCCTTGGCCTTTGGTGTGCCTCCGATGCTGTTGGGTATTCAGGGTGATGCCACCTATGCCAACTATCAAGAGGCCAACCGGGCTTTCTATCGTCTGACCGTATTGCCGCTGGCGACCCGTGTGGCTGCCGCCTTGGCCGAATGGTTGGGCGCGCATACCGGTGAGGATGTGGTGCTGGCCCCCGATCTGGATCAGGTGCCTGCCTTGTCGAGCGAGCGGGATGCGCAGTGGGCGCGGGTGGCCAAAGCGGATTTCCTGAGCGTGGCTGAGAAGCGCCGCCTTTTGGGGCTGCCAGCTGTGGCCGAGGACGGTGCGGATGGATGACGCCAAGCTGTGGGAACGGTTTGCCTGTGGCCCGGGCCTGAAGCTGGAAGCCCATGAGCGTCTGACCGAAGTCCATTTTGCCAATATTTCCGACCGTTTGGAGCGGTTGGAAAAGTTGATGGAGCGGTTGGAGAAGCGGTTGTGGCTGACCGTTTACGGTGTCGTGGCGGTTGTGCTGGCGACCGGATTTCAATCGATTATGGCGGCCATTCCTCACTAGGGATCCGCATCGAAGAGGAGAGAGCAGATGCAGGCAGAGACCGGTCTGGAGACGAAATTTGCGCGCTTTGGCGAAGGTGTCGAGGTGAAGGATGGCCTGGGTGTAGAGGGCTATGCGAGCCTGTTCGGTGCCTGTGACCAGGGGGGCGATGTGGTGGGAAAGGGCGCTTATGCGGCGTCGCTCAAGGCCATCGCTGCCGAAGGGCGCAACGTGAAGATGCTGTGGCAGCACGACCCGGCCTTTCCTATCGGCGTGTGGGACGAGGTGCGGGAAGATGCCAAGGGGCTGTGGGTGAAGGGGCGTTTGCTGCCCTCAATCGCCAAGGGCCGCGAGGCGGCGGAGCTGATCGGGGCCGGGGCCATTGATGGTCTGTCCATCGGCTACCGGACCGTGAAGGCCACGAAGAATGACAAGGGCCAGCGGCTCTTGACCGAACTGGAGCTTTGGGAGGTGTCGCTTGTGACCTTCCCGATGCTGCCCAGTGCGCGGGTGGCGGCCAAGTCCGAAGAGATGCCTTCGGATCAGGACGACCATTTGCGCGACATGGCGGCGGCCCTGCGGGCTGCGCGCGCGGAGTTGGCGCAGCGCTAAAGCGCGGGGCCGTTTCACACCAACCATCAAGGACATGCTGATGAGCAAGACCGAGATCAAGGCTCGGGCCGGGGAAGGTTTGTCCCCGGCTCAGGAGGTTGCAGAGGCCGTAACGGGTTTCGTGACCGAATTCAAAGGCTTCCAAGCCGACTTTCAAACCAAACTTCAACAAACGGAAGAGCGACTGACCATGCTGGATCGGAAAAACATGACTGCGGCGCGCACCCCTCTGGCAGGTGCCGTCGAAACGGGTGCCCCCCATCAGAAGGCGTTCAACGCCTATCTGCGTTCGGGTGAGGATGATGGCCTGCGCGGCCTGGAGCTGGAGGGCAAATCGCTGTCCACTGCCGTGAACTCGGACGGTGGTTACCTCGTTGACCCGCAGACGTCAGAGACCGTGAAATCGGTTCTGAATGCCACCGCGTCGATCCGTTCCATCGCGTCCGTGGTGAATGTCGAGGCGACATCCTTTGACGTGCTGGTCGATCACACCGATGTAGGTGCAGGCTGGGCGACCGAAACCGCCACACAGGCCGAGACCGACACCCCCACCATCGACCGCATCACCATCCCGCTGCACGAGCTGTCGGCCCTGCCGAAAGCATCGCAGCGTTTGCTGGACGACAGCGCGTTCGACATTGAAGCGTGGCTGGCAGGTCGCATTGCCGACAAGTTTGCCCGCGCCGAGGCTGCTGCATTCGTCAACGGTGACGGCATCGACAAACCCCGTGGTTTCCTGACCCATACATCGGTCGACAATGATGTCTGGGCCTGGGGCAACCTTGGCTACGTGCCTTCTGGTATCGACGGTGACGTGACTGCCGAGTCGATCATTGATGTCGTGTACGCACTGGGTGCCGAGTACCGCGCCAACGCGACCTTTGTCATGAACTCCAAGACGGCTGGCATCGTGCGCAAGCTCAAGGACAATGACGGCCGCTTCCTGTGGTCCGATGGTCTGGCTGCCGGTCAGCCCGCGACCCTGATGGGCTACCCGGTTCTGATCGCCGAGGACATGCCTGACGCCGGAACGGGTGCCGACGCCATCGCCTTTGGTGACTTCAACGCAGGTTACACCGTGGCCGAGCGCCCCGACCTGCGTGTGCTGCGTGACCCCTTCAGCGCGAAACCTCACGTTCTGTTCTATGCCACCAAGCGCGTGGGCGGCGACGTGAGCGACTTTGCGGCGATCAAGCTGCTGAAATTCGCAACGGCCTGAACGGCTGATGCGGATGGCCGGGGGTGGGCAACTGCCCCCGGTTCCGGGTGCGCGCTGGAAGTGCGCCGTGTTGTCTAGCTGCTCCCCTCCGTCCGAGCAACGCGGACTGGCGCGCGCCCGGGCCTTTGGAGCCGAGGGGCAGAATTTTCCTGGAGATGTTCCATGATGTTGAACGAAGAGACCACGGTGCCCGACGCCGCGCTGCCGGTCGAAGAATTCAAGGCGCATCTGCGTCTGGGCAGTGGGTTTGGCAATGATACCGTGCAGGACGCGGTGCTTGTCAGTTTCCTGCGCGCGGCTGTCGCGGCAATTGAGGCTCGTACGGGCAAAGCCCTGATCGAGCATGATTTTTCTTTGTCAGTTTCGTCACTGGCCACCACGGATGCAGTTGCATTTCCTGTTGCTCCGGTGACGGCGGTGCACACAGTTACCTTTGTGGATCGTGCTGGCGCGGAAACAAGTGTGGCCGGTGACACCTATTGGTTGGAGCGCGATACGCACCGTCCGCGGTTGCGTTCGGTCGGGCATTCTTTGCCCCAGATTCCAGCTGCCGGGACTATGCGTGTGTCTTTCACCGCCGGGTTTGGCGCGGTGTGGTCTGACATTCCGGCGGATCTGGCGCAGGCCGTGATGCTTTTGGCGGCTCACTACTACGAGTTCCGCAACGAGACGGCATTGAGCGAAGGGTGCATGCCCTTTGGCGTGACCAGCCTGATCGAGCGTTACAGGCCCATACGTTTGGGCGGAGGCGCACGATGAAACTGCCGCGCCTGAACCGGCGCCTGACCCTGGAGAGCCCATCGCGTGTGTCTGATGGCGCCGGTGGTTTCTCGGAACGCTGGATGCCCTTGGGTGTCCTGTGGGCCGAGCTGACTGCACGGACAGGCCGAGAGACGATCGCCACTGGCGCGGCGGTGTCCGCCGTTCCGTATTCGGTTGTCGTTCGTGGTGCCCCGGTGGGGCACCCGGAGCGTCCTATTGCCGATCAGCGGTTCCGTGATGGCAACCGTGTGTTTCACATCCGCAGCGTTGCGGAGCGTGATCCTGAAGGCCGTTACCTGGTCTGCATGACCGATGAGGAGGTCGCGATATGAGCTATGCCGTTTCTGCAGCCCTTCAGAGTGCCGTGTTTACAGCAATTGCGTCAGACATCGCGGTTGGTGATGCAGTTGGCGACGCTGTCTATGACGCGGTGCCCAGTGGTGCGTTGCCGAACATGTACATCAACCTTGGTCCGGAAACCGTGCGTGTTGCGGATGACAAGACAGGCAGCGGCGCCGTCCACAGCTTTGTCGTGTCGGTCGTGACCGAGGTGCCGGGGTTCCTTGCCGCCAAGGAAGCGGCGGGCGCTGTTTGCGATGTTCTGCATGATGCCGCTCTGACGCTTGATCGTGGGCGGCTGGTGTCCCTGCGATTTGAGCGCGCGCGTGCCGTAAAGATCGACAAGGGCACGGGCCGCCGCATCGACCTGACGTTCCGCGCGCGGACGGAAGACAACCAATCAACCAATATCTAACGGAGAAAACCCATGGGTGCTCAGAACGGAAAGGACCTGCTTCTGAAGGTCGACATGACCTCGGACGGGCAGTTCGAAACCATTGCGGGTCTGCGGGCCACGCGCGTCAGTTTCAACGCCGAGAGCGTGGATGTCACCAGCCTGGAGAGCCAGGGCGGGTGGCGTGAGCTGCTGGCGGGGGCCGGTGTGCGGTCCGCCAACATCACGGGCGCCGGTGTGTTCAAGGATGAAGGCACGGATGAGCGTGCGCGCCAGATCTTCTTTGACGGCGAGACGCCGGATTTTCAGGTGATCATTCCTGATTTCGGCGTTGTCGAAGGGCCGTTTCAGGTGACGTCGCTTGAGTACAGCGGCAGCCACAATGGCGAGGCGACTTACGAGATGTCGTTGGCCTCGGCCGGTGCATTGACCTTTACGGCACTTGTAGCCTGATGACCAATCCGTGGAGGGGAGAGGTCACGCTGGTGATCGACGGTCAGCCTCAGGTGATGCGGCTGACCCTTGGGGCTTTGGCGGGGCTTGAGGCGGCATTGGCAGAGCCATCGCTGGTTGCCTTGGTGGAGCGGTTTGAGCAGGGCCGCTTTTCCAGTACGGACGTGCTGGCTGTGCTGAAGGCTGGTTTGGCTGGGGGCGGCTGCGCCTTTGATGTCGATCGGTTGGATCATGCTGACATTGCGGGCGGCCCCATGGGCGCTGCCCGTGCTGCGGCCGAGTTGATCGCGCGGGCCTTCGTGGTGCCTGAGGCATGACAAAGACATTGGACTGGCCCGCGCTGATGCGGGCCGGGATGCAGGGGCTGCGCCTAACGCCAGAGGCGTTCTGGGCGCTGACCCCTGCCGAATTGCAGATGATGCTGGGCACACCGGGCCAGGCCGCACCGCTGTTGAGCGACGGTCTGGACGCGTTGATGGCGGCCTGGCCGGATGAACGGTCGGAAGGGGATCCGGAATGACTGATTACCGAGATGAGATCGAGAACCTTGACGAGAACGCCGAAGATTTGCGCTTCACGCTGAGTGCAACCTCGGACATGGTCACCGGTTTCGACAGCGAATTGCGCCGCATGCGTGAGAGTCTGGCGGCGACCAACAAGGACGTGGCGACGCTTGAGAAAGGGCTGTCGCGTGGATTGCGCAAGGCCTTTGATGGTTTGGTTTTTGATGGGGCGAGCCTGTCGGATGCCCTGGATGGGCTGGCCAACTCGATGATCAACGCGACTTACAATGCGGCCATCAAGCCCGTGACTGATCATGTCGGTGGATTGCTGGCCTCGGGTGCGGGTGGGTTGCTCGAGAATATCCTGCCCTTTGCCGATGGTGCGCCGTTCAGCCAGGGGCGCGTAATGCCCTTCGCATCAGGCGGTGTCGTCAGTTCGGCCACGCCGTTTGGCATGCGGGGCGGTATGGGTGTCATGGGGGAGGCGGGGCCAGAGGCCATCATGCCGCTTGCCCGTGGTCCTGATGGCAAGCTGGGTGTGCGTGGCGGTGGTGGGCAAAGCGGCCCGACCGTCGTGATGAACATCACCACACCGGACGTGCAGGGCTTTGCCCGATCGCAAAACCAGATCGCCGCACAGATGAACCGCGCACTGAGCCGCGCGAACCGCAACAGATAACAAATGGAAGGGGAGCCAAGGCCATGAATTTTCACGAGGTTCGATTTCCCGCATCCTTGAGCTTTGGCTCGGTCGGCGGGCCGGAGCGCCGGACAGAGGTTGTGACGCTCGCCAACGGATTCGAGGAACGGAACACGCCCTGGGCGCACTCGCGTCGCCGCTATGACGCGGGACTGGGGATGCGGTCACTGGATGACGTGGAAACCCTGATTGCTTTCTTTGAAGCACGCATGGGGCAGATGTACGGGTTCCGTTGGAAGGATTGGGCGGACTTCAAGTCGGGTGCGGCGAGTGCTGATCCGACTTTTCTGGATCAGACGATTGCCACCGGTGATGGCGTGCAAGCCGCGTTTCCGTTGCTCAAGACGTATCGATCAGGAGAGTTTGCCTATTCACGACCGATCTCGAAGCCCGTTTCCGGAACAGTGCGCGTGGGTCTTGGGCGTGATGAGATGCAAGAAGGGGTCGACTACGAAGTCGAATTGAACACCGGGCTTGTCACCTTTCAGCACCCGCCTGAGCAAGATGAAGAGATCACGGCCGGCTTTGAATTCGATGTGCCTGTGCGCTTCGACACGGACCAGATCCAGACATCCGTAGCCAGTTTTCAGGCGGGTACCGTTCCAAACGTGCCCATTGTCGAGGTGCGTGTGTGATGAGCGGGCAGAGCGAAGAGTTTCTTGCACACACGGCAAAGGGCGTTACGACCCTGTGTCGGGCTTGGGCCATTCTGCGGACGGATGGCAAGACTTTCGGGTTTACTGACCATGACACGCCGCTGACCTTTGACGGGCTTGAGTTTCGCGCTGACACCGGCCTGTCTGCTGCGGCGTTGGCGCAAAGCACTGGACTGAGCGTTGACAATACTGAAGCGTTGGGCGCGCTGACTGATGCGTCGGTGCGCGAAGACGAGATCGAAGCAGGGCGCTTTGACAATGCGGAGGTCCGCGCGTGGTTGGTGAACTGGGCTGATCCTGATGTTCGTTGGTTGCAGTTTCGAGGCTCCATCGGCGAACTGCGGCGTTCTGGTGGAGCTTTTCACGCTGAACTGCGCGGCTTGACCGAGGCATTGAACCGGCCGTTGGGCCGCATCTATCAAAAGCCATGTACCGCCGTTCTGGGTGACCGTGCATGCCGTTTCAATCTGGAGCAGCCGGGGTATCGGTTCGAAGGGCAGCCAGATCGCGTGATCGATGGTCGGATCTTTGAGTGGAACGATCTGAGCGGCTTTGAGCCGCAGTGGTTCATGCGAGGGCGGCTTGATGTCACGTCCGGACCTGCCAGTGGTCTGTGGGGCATGATCAAGCGCGATGTCGTCGAAGATGGTGTGCGCCGGATCGAGCTTTGGGAAGCGGTGCGCGGCCAGGTCAGTGCGCAGGACCAAGTGCGTTTGACGGCAGGTTGTGACAAGCGGTTCGAAACCTGTCGCCTGAAGTTTGCCAACCTTTTGAACTTCCAAGGTTTCCCGGACTTGCCCAGTGACGACTGGATGATGGCATATCCGACAACCGGCGGCTCAAACAGCGGAGGCAGCCTGCGATGACACTGGCGCATTCCTTTATTGTGGATGAAGCGCGCGCCTGGATCGGCACGCCGTACATTCACCAGATGGCCGCGCGTGGGGCAGGCACTGATTGTCTTGGGCTTATCCGTGGGGTTTGGCGTGCCGTGGTCGGCAGCGAACCGGAGCGGCCGCCTGCATACAGCATGGATTGGTCTGAGCCGCAGGGACAAGAACAACTCTGGGCAGCGGCGCTGCGCCATCTGTCACCAAAGACAGTGTCATTGGCGGCGTGTGGAGATGTGATCCTGTTTCGTATGCGCGAGGGCGGGGTGGCCAAACACCTTGGTATTCAGTCAGACGTGGGCACTGCGCCTAAGTTTATTCACGCCTATAGCGGTCACGGCGTTGTCGAGAGCCCGCTGAGTGCACCGTGGGCTCGACGGATCGTGGCCCGTTTTCAATTCCCTGATGTGGAGGCCGACTGATGGCGACCGTAGTACTTTCTGCCGCTGGCGCGGCCATTGGCGGCTCGATTGGTGGCTCTGCGCTTGGGTTGTCATCCGTTGCCATCGGGCGTGCCATTGGTGCGACCTTGGGCAAGGTGATTGATCAGCGTGTTATGGGTCAGGGGTCTGAGGTCGTTGAGCATGGTAAGGTGGACCGGTTTCGCTTGTCGAATTCGGGTGAAGGCGCACCGATTTCCCAGCTTTATGGGCGTATGCGCTTGGGTGGGCAGGTGATCTGGTCCTCGGACTTTCTGGAGACTGTTACCGTAACAGGCGGCGGAGGAGGAGGAGGCGGCAAGGGTGGCCCGGCACCGTCACCACAGCCCGAGGTTCGTGAATACAGCTATTCGCTGAGCATGGCACTTGCTGTCTGCGAAGGAGAAATCGCCCGTATCGGCCGCGTCTGGGCCGATGGCGAAGAAGTTGCGATCAATGATCTGAACATGCGCGTTTACAAGGGAACGCAGGATCAATTGCCGGACCCGCTGATGGAAGCCATTGAAGGGCAGGGGTTGGTGCCGGCGTATCGTGGAACCGCCTATGTCGTGATTGAAAATCTGGCCTTAGGTCCTTTTGGCAATCGGGTCCCGCAGTTTTCGTTCGAGGTTGTACGCCCGGAGCAGCCAGAAGAAGCCGGGGCCGAAGAAGAGATCACCCGCGCTGTCAAAGCCGTCGCGCTTATGCCAGGAACCGGAGAATATGCGCTGGCAACGACGCCGGTGAACTATGTTGACCAAAATCGCGGTCGCTGGAGTGCCAACATTAACACGCCGGCAGGCCAGCCCGACTTTAACATGTCTCTTGATGCGCTGAATGATGAGCTGCCGAATTGTGAGGCCGCTTCGTTGATTGTGTCGTGGTTTGGGAATGACTTGCGCTGCGGATCTTGCCAGGTGCAGCCGAAGGTAGAGCGCCGCGACATTGAGGCTGAGAACATGCCATGGCATGTCGCTGGAGTGTCACGCCAAGGGGTGGCGGAGATCGCTCGTGTCGATGATCGCCCGATCTATGGCGGCACACCTGCGGATGGGTCGGTCATGCAAGCTATTCAAGCCATGAATGCATCCGGAAAGAAGGTCATGTTCTATCCTTTCATTCTGATGGATCAGTTGGAAGGTAATGAGCTGCCCAACCCGTACGCACCTGATGAAACGCAGCCTTACCTTCCCTGGCGGGGTAGGATCACCTTGTCGCGGGCACTAGGGATCGACGGATCACCGGATGGTACCGCTGCTGCCGAAGCGGAGGTTGATGCATTCTTTGGTAATGTAAATGCATCCCACTTCAATACTCACGGAAATTACCAGTATGTCGGCCCGCAGGAGTGGACGTTGTCGCGGTTTATTTTGCACTACGCGGCATTGTGCCGTCAGGCAGGGGGAGTTGACGCGTTCTGCATTGGGTCGGAGATGCGTGGCTTGACGCAAATTCGTGGTACAGGAAACCAATTCTACGCCGTCCAGAAACTGCGAGAGTTGGCGGCTCAGGTGCGCATTATCCTGGGCCCAGACACCAAGATCAGCTATGCCGCTGATTGGACGGAATACTTTGGGTATCAGCCGCAGGACGGGAGTGGCGATCGCTATTTTCACCTGGATCCTCTGTGGGCAGATGAGAACATCGACTTCATCGGGATCGACAACTACATGCCGATTTCGGATTGGCGCGATGGCGAAGATCATGCGGACGCAGAGTGGCAGAGCTTATACAACATCGACTACC
This sequence comes from uncultured Tateyamaria sp., assembly GCF_947496075.1. Lineage (GTDB taxonomy): Bacteria > Pseudomonadota > Alphaproteobacteria > Rhodobacterales > Rhodobacteraceae > Tateyamaria. Next base: position 355,373 of record NZ_CANMBJ010000001.1, on the reverse strand, counting down.
TGCGCTCCAACATTGAGGGTGGCGAGGGCTACGATTGGTATTATCGGTCACAGGAAGCCGATACTGCGCAAATAAGAACGCCAATCACAGATGGCGCGCATGACGAGCCTTGGGTGTATCGCTACAAGGACATTCGCAACTGGTGGGGCAATGCGCACTATGAACGTATCGCGGGCGTGCGGTCGGCACTTCCTACGTCTTGGGTCCCGGAGTCCAAGCCAATCTGGTTCACAGAGCTTGGGTGCGCTGCCATCGACAAGGGTACGAACCAGCCCAACAAGTTTTTGGACCAGAAATCATCTGAGAGCAGCCTGCCGAAGTATTCGAATGGCGCGCGCGACGATCTGATCCAGAAGCAATACCTCAGGGCGATGCATTCGTATTGGCGGGCTACCGAGAACAATCCAGTATCGGTTGAGTATGAGGCTCCGATGGTGGACATGTCTCGGGCCTTTGTCTGGGCTTGGGATGCAAGGCCGTATCCATTCTTTCCAAACTCGCTGCGCATTTGGTCCGATGGAGAGAACTACCCGCGTGGTCACTGGATCAACGGGCGCACGTCGGGCCGGTCGCTTGCGTCGGTTGTTGGTGAAATCTGCGAACGGTCCGGGCTACAACACTACGACACATCTGAGCTGTTTGGATATGTGCGTGGGTTCGTTGTTGATGATGTCACTGATGCGCGGGGGGCGTTGCAGCCGCTGATGCTGCGATTTGCTTTTGATGCAATTGAGCGTGATGGTGTTCTGAAGTTTGTCTCGCGCTCTGGAACAGGGGCGGTTGAACTGCCGCCGGAAACACTTGCAATCCACTCTGACCTCAACGGCCGCTTGGAGCAGTCGCGCGAATCCGAGGCCGAGTTGGCGGGGCGTGTACGCGTTCGCTTTGTACAGACTGACGGGAATTTCGACGTGCTGTCGGAGGAAGCCATTCTGGCGGACGATACCACGCATGCCGTATCCACGAGTGAGATTGTGATGGCGTTGACCCGTCCCGAGGGTCGGCAGGTGGCAGAGCGTTGGTTGACCGAGGCGAGGGTTGCCCGCGAAGCAATCAAGCTTGCGCTGCCGCCGTCACAAATTGGTGTAGGTGCTGGTGACGTTATCGAGGTGACGGCCGATCAATCTGAGGGTGCTGGGCTTTACCGCGTGGACCGGGTGGAACAAGGCCATATGCAGTTGTTGGAAGCTGTGCGGATTGAACCTGAAGTATATACGCCCTCGGATCTTTCCGACGAGTTGGCAGGTGTCCGTGAGTTTGTTCCACCGGTTCCATTGACATCAGTATTCATGGACTTGCCATTGCTCACTGGGGATGAGGTGGAGCACGCACCACATCTGGCCGTGACAGGCTCACCTTGGCCGGGTGGCGTGGCGGTGTATCAGTCGCCAACTGACTCTGACTTTGTGCTCAACACAGTGATTGCCGCCCGGGCGAATATCGGCTTTCTGAATTCGCCCTTGCCGCGTGCCGTGCCCGGGCTGGTAGATCGAGGTGCTCCACTTGATGTTAAAATGATCCATGGGACTCTGCAGTCAATCCCAGAGTCCGCGTTTCTGAGCGGTGGAAATCTTGTTGCTGTCGGAGATGGTTCGCCTGACAACTGGGAGCTGATCCAGTTCAAGGACGCCGAGTTGATTGGGCCGAACCAGTATTTGCTGTCCAACAGGTTGCGCGGACAAGCTGGAACGGATGCCTATATTCCTATTGAATGGCCAGTTGGTTCTTGGTTCGTGCACATGAACGGTGTTCCGTCTCAGATCAATCTGCTTCGCTCTTTGCGTCGGATCTCGCAAACTTTCCGAATTGGGCCGTCCAAGCGCAGCTATGACGACCCATCTTATACGGAGGCCATTCATGCCTTTAATGGGAATGGATTGAGGCCCTATGCACCGGTTCATCTTAAGCTTGCCAGCAGCGGTACCGGTGTTGATGTCGAGTGGGTTCGTCGCACGAGATTGGATGGTGACGGTTGGGACTTGCCTGAGGTACCGTTGGCTGAAGAGACAGAGAGCTATACAGTTCGGGTAGGGACGCTTGGACAAGTTGTTCGTGAAGTTGTCGTATCAGAGCCGTCTTGGACATACACAAGCGCTATGCAGCAAGCTGATGGACTTACTGGAGATTTTGAGGTCTCGGTGGCCCAGAACTCTGCCCGATTTGGGCCAGGGCCGTTCAAAACAGCGATCTGGTCTGAATGACATGGCGATTCGAACAGGGGCTATGCAGCCTGTAGCACTTGCGCGGCATTAACTGTGTTGGGAGCTTTGCCGTGGAACCAGCCTGCGCGAGCATGGGCAAATGATCCAGTTTCGAGATGGGACACATCACGGGTTTGCGTTTGGAGAAAAGGTCTTAAATAGGGTAGGAAGAATCCGAAAGGACACTCTATGGCTGACCTACGCACAAACATCGCTTCGATTGATCCGGTTTGGGACCAGATTACGGAAGAGGCGCGCCGAGCTGTTTCAGACGAACCGTTGATCGGTGGGTTCGTACACGCATGCATTCTACATCACAAATCTGTGGAAAAAGCGCTGTCTTATCGGATTGCGGCCAAGCTGGCTTCGAACGAGATGTCCATGGTTGTCGTGCGCGAGATTGTCGAAGAAGCCTACCAGAAGTCGCCGGCGCTGGTAGAGGCTGCTCGCGCAGACCTTGTTGCTGTTTATGAACGTGACCCGGCATGCCATCGGTTGCTGCAACCCATCTTGTACTTCAAGGGGTATCAGGCAATGCAGGCGTATCGTGTGGGGCACTTTCTTTGGCAGGAAGGCCATACCGACCTTGCCTATTTCTTCCAGATGCGCGTGTCCGAGATATTTGGTGTAGACATTCACCCAGCCGCGCACATTGGCAAGGGCATCATGATCGATCACGCACATTCCATCGTTATCGGTGAAACCGCTGTTGTGGGCGACAACGTATCCATGTTGCATTCCGTGACCCTGGGCGGGACCGGCAAAGAGGAAGAAGATAGGCACCCCAAGATCGGTGATGGTGTTCTTATTGGTGCCGGTGCCAAAGTGCTTGGAAACATTCTGGTGGGTAACTGCAGCCGTATTGCAGCGGGTTCTGTTGTTTTGGAAGAGGTCCCGCCGTGCAAAACAGTTGCTGGAATTCCGGCGCGGATTGTAGGCGAGGCTGGCTGTGATCAACCCTCGGTATCCATGAACCACATGCTGGGTAAGGATCAGTAAGCGATCTATCTTGCGATTGTGAAAACTAGCTGAAAGTCTTTGTTGTTGAGGCTGTTTTTCTTATTAGTCTTGGCAAATCAGGTGCAGCCGAATAGCGAGTAGAGCCCCTGGCGTTCGCCAGGGGTTTTTTCTGTATCAAGCAAGCATTGCCAATGGATTTTCCAGATTGTCCACAATGGCTTTCAAAAGGTTCGCACCAAGAGCTCCGTCAATCACACGGTGATCCACGGATAGGGTGACGGACATCACGGTCGCGACTTGCAATTCTCCATCCGCGCCTACCACTGGTTTTTTGACACCGGCGCCAACGGCGAGAATTGCGCCGTGTGGGGGATTGATAACCGCGTCGAAGTTGTCGATCCCAAACATACCCAAGTTCGAGATGGCGAAACTACCACCCTGATACTCATGCGGGGCGAGTTTACGATCACGGGCGCGACCTGCCAAATCCTTCATCTCCGCGGAAAGTGCGGACAGCGATTTCTGATGTGCGTCTTGCAACACGGGTGTGAAAAGTCCGCCTTCAATTGCTACTGCGACGGCAACATCGGAAGGCGTGAGCTTGAGCACTTTGTCACCTGCCCAAACCGCGTTCGCGTCAGGCACTTGTTGCAGCGCCAGCGCGCAGGCTTTGATGATAAAGTCGTTCACGGACAGTTTCACCCCGCGCTCGGACAGCTGCCCATTGAGGGTGCTGCGGAATTCGAGCAGCGCGTCCAGTTTGATATCGCGCCGGAGGTAGAAGTGTGGGACCGTCTGCTTGGCTTCAGTGAGCCGTGCAGCAATGGTTTTCCGCATCCCGTCGAGTTTGACTTCTTCGTATTCGCGCCCCTCATACATTTTCGCAATGGTGTCGCTGCTGGGGCCTGCTGGGGCTGCCGCAATCGGTGTGGCTGCTGCTGTCGCCGGTGCAGCCTGCACTTGAGCAGCCTCTACCTGTTCAACATCCGCCTTGACGATGCGACCATGCGGCCCGGATCCTTTGATCGCACTCAGGTCGAGCCTTTTCTGCGCCGCAATGCGTCGCGCAAGCGGGGATGCAAAGATACGGGTTCCGTCGTTGCTCTTGGGCGCAGACGGAGCAGGTGCAGCGGCTACCGCGGCTGCAGGTTCGCTGGCTGGGGCTTCAACGGTTGCTGGCGCGGGGGCCGTCGACGCGGTGCTTGCGCTGCCAATATCGTCTGCGCTTTCGCCGTCTTCCAGCAATACAGCGATGGGGGTGTTCACCTTCACACCTTCCGAACCTTCCGCGACCAGAATCTTGCCGACGATCCCTTCATCGACCGCTTCGAATTCCATGGTTGCCTTGTCGGTCTCGATCTCGGCCAGTAGATCACCAGACGATACGGTATCCCCTTCTTTCACCAGCCATTTCGCAAGTGTACCTTCCTCCATGGTCGGAGACAGTGCGGGCATGAGAATTTCTGTCGGCATGTCTGCGGCTCCTTAGCGGTAGGTGACTTGCTTGACGGCTTCGATCACCTCGTCCGTGGTGATCAGCGCGTGCTTTTCGAGGTTCGCGGCATACGGCATTGGAACATCCTTGCCTGTGCAGTTGATGACCGGTGCATCGAGGTAGTCGAAGGCCTGCTGCATGATGACCGAGCTGATGTAGTTGCCTACAGAGCCTTGCGGCCAACCCTCTTCAACAGTCACACAGCGATTTGTTTTCATTACCGAATTGATGATCGTGCCCGTATCCATCGGGCGCAGGGTACGCAGGTCGATAACCTCGGCATTGATGCCTTCAGCGGCCAGCTTGTCCGCAGCCTCCAGCGCGTATTGCATCCCGATGCCGAAGGATACGATGGTCACATCGTCACCTTCGCGCCAAATGCGCGCCTTGCCGAAGGGCACTGTGAAATCGTCCATGTCCGGCACGTCAAAGGTGCGGCCGTAGAGGATCTCGTTTTCCAGGAAGATGACGGGGTTGTTGTCGCGGATCGCCGTCTTCATCAGACCTTTGGCGTCCGAGGCCGAATAGGGCATGACCACCTTCAGACCTGGAACCTGCATGTACCACGCCGCGTAGTCCTGAGAGTGCTGCGCACCCACGCGGGCGGCAGCACCGTTCGGGCCGCGGAACACCATGGGCGCACCCATCTGACCGCCGGACATATACAGCGTCTTGGCTGCCGAGTTGATGATCTGGTCAATTGCCTGCATCGCGAAGTTGAAGGTCATGAACTCGACAATCGGGCGCAAGCCACCGAACGCAGCACCGACACCGATCCCGGCAAAGCCGTGTTCCGTGATGGGCGTGTCAATCACACGCTTTGCCCCGAATTCGTCCAGCAATCCTTGCGATATCTTATACGCACCCTGGTACTCGGCCACTTCCTCGCCCATCAGAAACACGGTGTCATCAGACCGCATCTCTTCGGCCATGGCGTCGCGCAACGCTTCGCGGACCGTTTGCTCCTTCATCGCGGTGCCTTCCGGCCAGTCCGGCGTCAGGTCGACCTGCGGTGCGGCAGGCGCCGCCGTAGCGGCAGATGCAGATGCTTCAACCGCAGGGGCGGCTTCGGCTGCCGGGGCAGGGGCGGCAGATACGTCGCCGACCTCTTCACCTTCGTCGACCAGAATGGCGATGGGCGTGTTCACCTTCACACCCTCGGTGCCTTCCGCGATCAGGATCTTGCCAACAATCCCTTCATCGACGGCTTCGAACTCCATCGTCGCCTTGTCGGTCTCGATCTCGGCCATGATGTCACCGGACGATACCGTATCGCCCTCCTTCACCAGCCATTTCGCCAGCGTGCCTTCCTCCATGGTGGGGGACAGGGCGGGCATGAGAATTTCGGTTGCCATAAGTCTCGTCTCCCCTCAGGCGTAAATATCGGTCCAAAGCTCGTCGAGCGCTGGTTCCGGGCTTTCCTTCGCAAACTCGGCCGAGGCGTTCACGATTTCCTTGATCTCTTTGTCGATGGCCTTCAGGTCATCCTCGGTCGCGTGCTTGCCGGTCAGTAGCATGGAACGGACGGCCTCGATCGGATCACGCTCATCGCGCATCTTCTGCACTTCCTCGCGGGTGCGATACTTGGCTGGATCGGACATCGAGTGACCGCGATACCGATATGTCTTGATCTCAAGGATATACGGACCCTTGCCAGCCCGGCAGTGCGCGACGGCCTTCTGACCCGCCGCCTTGACCGCCAACACATCCATGCCATCTACTTCCTCGCCGGGGATGCCATAAGCCGCACCACGTTCCCAATAGCTGGGCGACTTCGTTGACCGCTTGGTGGAGGTGCCCATGGCGTACTGGTTGTTCTCTATGACGAATACGACCGGCAGGTCCCAGAGCTCGGCCATGTTATAGGCCTCGTAGACCTGGCCCTGGTTGGCCGCACCATCACCGAAATAGGTAAAGGTGACGCGCCCGTTTTCCTTATACTTGTCAGCAAAGGCGAGGCCCGCACCAAGGGGCACCTGCGCGGCAACGATGCCATGCCCCCCATAGAAATGCTTCTCTTTCGAGAACATGTGCATGGAGCCACCCTTGCCCTTGGAATAGCCGCCCTCGCGACCCGTCAGCTCGGCCATCACGCCATTGGGATCCATGCCACAGGCCAGCATGTGGCCGTGATCGCGGTAGGACGTGATGCGCTTGTCGCCGTCCTCGGCCGCAGCCTCCAGGCCCACAACCACGGCTTCCTGCCCGATATAAAGGTGGCAAAACCCACCGATCAGGCCCATGCCGTACAACTGCCCGGCTTTTTCCTCGAACCGGCGGATCAGCAACATGTCGCGGTAGTAGCCCTGCAGCTCCTCCGCTGACACGTTTGGTTTCGTTTGGGCTTTGCGCGCGGCCATGGCGGCGACCTCCCTGACAAGGAATAGTTTAGCGTTAAACTATTCCCTACAGGATTCGTTCACGCGAGGCGAGTGCCAATCTGCCGCGAGGGCAACTTGCACCAATAATGCTTGTTTTTCAGGGGTCAGCGTATGACGATTTCGTCACTGCGCAACATGCCGAGCACGCTGCGGGCCTGTTCGTCTAGCAGGTCAAGGTCTAGGTAATCATCCGACAAACGCTTGGTCAGGTTCTCCATCTGTGCCACCTGCACTTGGACCTCAGAAAGCTGGCGCGACAGGTCCCGCGCTTCTGCTTCGATCTCGGCACGGCGGAACAGACCAAAATCCCCCTGTACGGCGGCAAAGGTGAAATAGATCGCCAAAGCGAACGTAATCGAGAAGAAGATAAATGTGCCCACGGCGGGGCGCGCTGTACGGGTCATGTGAAACTACTGCCTTTGTTCCCGCCTCTTTGGGCGGTTTCGAACACTATGACACAGGTGATTCGCGCTGTGAATCCCTTTTGTTTACAAGGCCTAGTGTTTTCCCATCATTTGCGCGGCTATCCGCGTTGTCAGGGTTCGCGGCGATATCCGGGGCAGGAAAGCCAACATCTTGTTCATGGCACCGGGTACGACGATCCGCTTGCCGATCCGTGCGTGTAGCCAACCGGCCTCGGCCACGTCCCTGGCGTTCATGGGCTTCGACATCCTGAGCAGGCGCACGCCGTGCATGTCGGCGTCATCGAAAAAATTGGTGGCAGTCGCACCAGGGCACAGTGCCGTCACGGTCACGGATGATCCGCGCAATTCTTCGGCTACTGCTTCGGACAGGGACAGAACATAAGCTTTCGTGGCGTGATACACTGCCATCTGCGGACCGGGGGTGAACCCAGCGACAGAGGCGACGTTCAGGATACGCCCCTTGGGCAAACCCTGCATGTGCGGGATCGCCAGCTTCATCAGCCGGGTCAGTGCCAGCATGTTCACGTTGATCGAGGCCAGCTCGCGCTCCCATCCCTGACCGGCGTCGAACGGCCCGCTATAGCCAAGACCTGCGTTGTTCACGAGGACATCAATCTCGCGTCCGTTACTCGCTTCGGACCACAACCGGTCGACCTCCGCCATGTCGGACAGATCGGCGGGGATCACCACCGCCTCAACCCCGTGGCTGCGCGCCTCCTCGGCGACCGCGTCAAGCTTGTCCTTGGACCGCGCGGCCAGGATCACATTGCGGTTTTCCTTGGCCGCAACGCACGCGAACTCTACACCCAAACCTTCGGATGCGCCGGTGATCAGTGTCCAGGCCATGTCGTGTCCCCCATTTGATGCAGATCGATAGGGCATCATATGAGTTAAGGCGCGTCTGCGCCAACCGGCTCGCGCTGACTATTGAGTGAGCGCAGCTACCCCAGGCAGGTCTTTACCCTCCATCCATTCGAGGAATGCGCCCCCGGCGGTGGAGATATAGGTGAAGTCACCTGCAACACCCGCCTGATTGAGCGCGGCCACCGTGTCTCCGCCACCTGCGACGGTGACCAGCTTGCCTGCCTTGGTCAGCGCTGCAGCGGCCTTGGCTGCGGTCACTGTTGCCGTATCGAATGGCGCGATCTCGAATGCGCCGAGTGGCCCGTTCCAGATCAACGTTTCCAAATCGCTAAACGCCCGTGCGATGGTGTCGGCTGCATCATCGCCAGCATCCAGAACCATCTGGTCATCTGCCAGTTTCGTATCTTGCCCAAGGGCAATCACCTCATGGTCCGCACCGGCTTTGAATTCGCGCGCGACACGTCCGTCTGTCGGCAGGATCACGGTGCAGCCTGCGTCCTTGGCTGCCGCCATGATGTCCCGCGCGGAGTTGTGCAGGTCCGCCTCTTGCAGCGATGCGCCAAGGTCCGCGCCTTGTGCCGCGATGAATGTATTGGCCATGCCCCCGCCGATGATCAACACGTCGATCTTCTTCACGAGGTTCTGCAGCAGGTCCAGCTTGGTCGACACTTTGGCTCCACCCACAACGGCTCCTACGGGACGCTTCGGGTTGGACAAGGCCGCTTCTAGCGCTTCCAGTTCCGCCTGCATCAACCGACCCGCGCAGTTGGGCAGCAGGTGGGCCACGCCGGTGGTCGAGGCATGCGCCCGGTGCGCTGCAGAAAATGCGTCGTTGCAATAGGCGTCGCCGAGCGTGGCAAGGAATTGTGCCATCTGCGGATCGTTGGCTTCTTCCATTGGGGAAAAGCGGGTGTTCTCCACAAGAATGACAGCGTCGGCAGGTTGCGCGTCGATCCAGTCCCGGCTGGGACGTTCGACAAAGATGACCGCGCACCCGAACGCCTGTTCGAGGGCAGGGACGAGGGGCTGCAAAGACATCTCGGGGTTGGGCTGGCCCTTGGGCCGTCCGAAATGGGCCAGCAACACCGGGCTGCCGCCTTTTGCGCGGATGTCCTTGATGGTGGGCACGATCCGCTCAATGCGGGTGGCGTCGGTCACCCGGCCATCCTCCATGGGCACGTTGATATCGACGCGGGTCAACACGCGCTTACCGTTCAGATCCATATCATCCAGCGATTTCCAGCCCATGTTGCGCACTCCTTTGCCTCTGTGTTGGCCCTTGCATCGCGGCAAATGCACCTCGGGTCAACCGGGTGACTTGTCCCTGCGTGCCCACCGGCTTAGGTAGATGCCCAAACCAATTGGAAAGAGGCGCACATGGCCGAGATCAAAGACCCCGAAAACACGATCCTGATGGAGCTCAAAGGCGGAACCGTCACCATTCAACTGCTGCCCGACGTGGCCCCCAAGCATGTCGAGCGGATGAAGGAACTGGCGCGTGCCGGTGAATATGACAACGTCGCGTTTCACCGTGTAATCGACGGTTTCATGGCGCAGACGGGCGACGTGCAGCATGGCGACATGGAAGACGGGTTCAATATCCGCATGGCCGGCACAGGTGGTTCGGACAAGCCGGACGTTCCGGCCGAGTTCTCCAAGGTCCCCCACGCCCGTGGTTCGCTGGGGGCTGCGCGGTCGGCCAACCCCGACAGCGCCAACAGCCAGTTCTTTATCAACTTCAAGGACAATGATTTCCTGAACGGTCAGTACACCGTTTATGGTCAGGTGACCTCTGGCATGGAGCACGTCGATGCAATCACCCGCGGCGAGCCGCCTGCCGAGCCTGACCGTATGATCAGCGTAAAGGTGGCCGCCGATGTGGCGTAACCTGATCGCCGCCGCAGCACTTGTTGTCCCTGCGGGGACAGCGCTGGCCTCGGGCCTTGAGATTGAGGTGAGCGGTGAGGCCAATGGCACCATCGCCATCGATCTTCTGGAAGACACGGCACCGCAACATGTCGCGCGCATCACGGCGCTGGCCGAAGGTGGTGAGTATGACGGGGTGGCCTTTCATCGGGTGATCGACGGCTTCATGGCGCAGACCGGTGACGTGCAGTTCGGAGATACGAGCGGTGACTATGATGGTCGTCGTGCGGGGACCGGGGGTTCCGACCAACCGGATCTGCCAGCCGAATTTTCGGACGTCACCTTTGACCGTGGGGTTGTCGGCATGGCGCGGTCGCAAAGCCCGAACAGTGCCAACAGCCAGTTCTTTATCATGTTCCAGCCGGGGCCGTTTCTGGATGGCCAGTACACCGTTGTAGGCCGCGTGACCTCGGGCCTTGAGGTGCTGGACCAGATCAAGCGGGGGCACCCGCGGTCGGGTGCGATTGAAGGTGCGCCGGATGTGATGACCAAGGTGTCGGTCACCGAATAAAAATCTGTCCCCGCGGGGACACGTTGAAAGGGCACACTTTAAGTGTGCCCTTTTTGCGTTTTCGTGCAACGACTTAACCTGCAGTATTCAACGATTAAAAAGTGGTTGAAGGTTAATTTTCGTTTACACGTCGGGTCAACCAGCCGAGGCCTGCGCTGATCACTGCGAGCGTTGTGGCGATCCAAGCAAGCCCTGTGAATGCCGTTGTCATGGCCGCGCCGTGACCTGCTGTATCGCTCTCGATTCCGAAGCTGGCGGTGCCCCCTGCGCCTGCGTAGAGGGCCGCGACGAACCCGCCGACAGCGGCCACCGAGATGAGGCCTGCCATCCGCGTGACGGCGTTGTTAATGCCCGAGGCCGTGCCGGATTGGGTTTCGTCCACCGCTGCCATGATTGAGGTTGAGAGCGGGGCCACAACGGCTGCCATGCCAAGGCCTACGAGGCACATGGCAGGCAGGATGTGACCCCAGAAATTCTGATACGATGCGAGGATCGCCATCGCCGCGTAGCCCGTCGCAACCACCAGTGATCCCCCAATGAGCAGGGGCGCAGGGCCGATCCGGTCAGCCAGTTTGCCCGCGCGGGCTGATAACAGTGAAATGAACACCGACATGGGCGCGAAAGCGGCGGAGGCTGCAATCTCGCTGAGCCCCCAGCCTGCGATGAAGGTCATCGGCATGAAGAAGAACATCATCGACAGCGCGGAATAGAGCGTGAACGTCAGCGCGTTGGCGGCAGAGAAGGGGCGCGAGGCAAAGAGTGTGAGCGGCATCATAGGATGATCGCTGCGCGTTTGCGTCCAGAGGAAAGCCACCAGCATCATCGCGCCAACGATCAGCCACATCGTCGCGTTGCCGCCATGATCAAGCGAGGTCAGTCCCCATGCGATGGCTAGCAAAGCGGCAGTGGCGGTCAGGGCACCGGGAATGTCAACGCGGGCATTCTCCTTGGCTGGGTCGTCGCCCAGATGGCGGTACAGCAGAAACAGCGCCAAAGCGCCCAGCGGCAGGTTGATGGCAAAGATCCAGCGCCACATTTCGGGCCCGCCAATGGTCAGGGTAAGCCCGCCGATGATGGGCCCCGCTGCAGTGGTGACTGCAGTTGCAGAGGCCCAGATGCCGATGGCGCGCCCCCGACTTTCGCGGGGATAGGCGCGGGCAATCAGGGCGAGCGAGCCGGGCACCATGATGGCCGCGCCCACACCCTGCACCGCGCGTGCGACAATCATGAAGAGCGGCGTGGGGGCGAGGGCGCAAAACATCGACGCCACAACAAAAAGCGCAATGCCAAGCCCAAAAACGCGGCCCAGTCCAAAACGGTCGCCCATGGCCCCGCCGACAAGGATCAGGGCCGCCAGCGTGAGCATATAAGCGTTGTGAATCCACTGTGCCTGTACCAGCCCCGCGCCCAGGCTGTCGCGCATGGCGGGCAGGGCGATGGCTACGACCGTGCCATCGATGATGCCCAGGGCCGAGGCGAGTACCGCCGCAACAAGGATGTAGGGGCGACTGCGTTCCGCGCAGAACCCGGGATGAAAAACGGGCGCCGCAGTGGTCTGGGGCGCCCGTGTGTCTGTCATGTGAAAAAGACCCTAGCCGTTTTGCGGCGCTGGCGATGGCTGCTGCGGTGGTGCCTTGGGCTTGTTGCCGCCCGCGTTCAGGGGATCGTCCTGACGCTGTACGGACCCTTCGAAATGGGCACCGCTTTCGATGGCGATGGTCTTGTGAATGATGTCGCCTTCGACCCGTGCGGTCGAGGTCAGGCGCACTTTCAGGCCACGGACGCGGCCCACGATGCGACCGTTGATCACGACGTCGTCCGCGACGACCTCGCCCTTGATCGTGGCGCTTTCACCGATGGTCAGCAGGTGGGCGCGAATGTCGCCCTCAACTGTGCCTTCGACCTGGATGTCGCCGGTGGTTTTCATGTTGCCCGTGACGTGCAGGTCAGCTGAGAGAAGCGATGCGGGTGGTTTCGCCTTGGGCGCGCTGGCCTTGAATTCGCTTTGCTGTTTGGGCGCTGCGGGGGCAGGGGCGGCCGGTGCCGCTTTTTTCTCCGCATCGGTGCTGGGCGCGGGATCGTTGATTTTGCTCTTAGAAAACATCGTTGGCTGCCTTGATATAGATCATCGGGTTGACGGCTTTTCCGCCGACGCGGACTTCGTAGTGCAGATGCACGCCGGTTACCCGTCCAGACGCTCCCATATCACCTATCCGGTCCCCGCGCGAGACCTTTTGACCAACTTTCACACGCAGCCGTGACAGGTGCGCGTAGCGGGTTTCGATCCCGAATTCATGTTGGATTTTGACAAGTCTGCCATAGCCCGATTGCCAGCCTGCATGGGTCACAACGCCGTCGGCCGTGGCATATAGCGGTGTGCCCAGACCGGCGGCGAAATCGACGCCTTTGTGCATGCGTCGACCGCCCGTTTTGGGGTCGCGGCGGAAGCCGAACGACGATGTGAAGCGGAAGGCGGATTTGACCGGGGTGGCAAAGGGGGCTTTCTGTGCGGCAATCCGGTAGAGGTTCAGCGTGTCCATCTGGTTCAGCAGACGATTGGCGCGCAGCGTGTCGGGGCTGGGTTCTTCACCCCGTGTCGAGAAGGACAGGGGGGTCAGCGGGCCGCCTTGGCCGGAATAGCCGCGCCGGACCTGCTCGATAATCCGGTCGGTGGGCATACCAGCGGAGCGGAACATCTTGTCCAGCGGTGCAACGGAGACGGTCATCGCTTCTTCGAGCTGGCGGAAAATCTGATCGTTCTGTTCGCGCATCAGCGCAATTTCGGTCGCCATTGCGTCGGCGGCAAGCAGCGCATCCTGCGCGTCCTGTTCGATCTTGTCGCGTTCGGCAGCGGTTTTGGCGAGCGCGTCTGCCACAAAATCCATGGGTGCCCCACCACCGCTTGCGGCGAGTGCCGTGCCTGCGCCACCGGTCTCAACCTGGTCCTGCAGTGCGGCCAGCTGCTCGCGTGCTGTTTCACGGTCCTTCATGGTGCCGCGCAGCGTCGCCTGGATCACTTCGATCCCGGTTTCAAGTTCGCGGCGGCGTGTCTCGGACGTCAGCAGTTCTGATTGCATGACGGAGATCTGTTGAAGGGCGGCGTTGAAGCGGTTTTGTGCGGCCAGCGCTTCCTCAGCGCGGGCGTCGCGTTGACCAGCCAGATCGTTCAGGCGGGCCTGATAGGTGGTTTGATCACGTTTGGCCTGTTCACGGAAGTTGCCGGACCCGATGCTGTCCATGAGCAGGATGGCCGTTGCCACGATTGCCCATGCCACAACAAAAGAACTGCCCGCGAAAGCGAGCAGTTGTGTGCCGGGCCGAAGCCGGATGAACCTGGTGTCATTGTCCGATTTGAGAAAGACGCGACGCTCGGGAAAATACTTTTCCAGAAGTCCGTGCCACTTAATGCCGAGGCGTGTCCGCAAAACGCTCGTCCCTTTAGTTCCCATCCCACAGCGGCGCTCATATCCCCAAACACGACGCCCTAACGCCTGTGCATAAAGTCACAGCGCTTTGGCGGCAAGTCTCACGCTACGTTCTGTGTAAAACCGGTGCGGAAATGTATCAAATTGGCGGAAAACCGCGCATGATATCCATACGGATCAGTCCGTTAGCGCAAGAGGCCAGTAGAAATCCGGGGGCAGCCCGGCCTCTGCCCTTTTCTCTTCGTTGAAGGGTGGTTTGAGGGGGCTGTGGAAGTATTTCTGAACCAAGGCGTGGAACGCATCCTTGGGGTCAAGATTGTAGCGCCCACACATGAAGTGGAACCATTTCGAGCCGTAAGCGACGTGGGCCACTTCCTCGGCATAGATGGTTTCGAGTGCTGCGACGGCGCTGTCGAGTTTCGCTTTTCGGAAGATGTCGATCATGCCCGGCGTCACGTCGAGACCGCGGGCTTCGAGGACCATGGGGACAACGGCCAGACGGCCCATGAAATCCTCTACCGTGTCTTCGGCGGCGCGCCACATGCCCGCATGGGCCGGAAGGGCGCCGTAGTGGCTGCCCAACTCTTCGAGGCAGTCGCACATCAGGTTGAAGTGTTTGGATTCTTCGTCTGCCGCTTTCACCCAGTCGTCATAAAACCCCATGGGCATCGGCACATGGGTGAAGCGGGCGATGATGTCCCAGTGCAGGTCGACGGCGTTGAGTTCGATATGGGCCACGGCGTGCAGCAGCGCGATGCGCCCCTGCGGGCTGCCGGGGCGGCGGCGCGGCACGTCACGGGGGCTGAGCAGTTCGGGCGTTGATGGCCGGGCCGGGTGCATGGGCGGGGAAGCCGTGCCGATGTCAGGTGTGTGCCCGTCGGCCCGTGCCGCTTTCCATTCGGCGGCCAGCTTGCGGGACAGGGCCGTCTTTTCCCGGCCATCTGCGGTGCGCAGCACAGCCTCCGCCATTTGCGCAAGGGGCATCATGGGGCGAGGGCGGGCAGGGCGGCCCGGAGCGTTGCGTCAGCGTTTTCGAGTTGCGGCATATGTCCGAGTCCCGGCAGTTCTGTCATGGGTAGGCGGTCCATCGCCAAAGCCAATTCGCGCCCACGCGCCAAGGGTATCCACGGATCATCAGCGCCCCACAAGATGTGAACCGGGCATCTGACCTGATCCAGCTTGTCCTCGAACGCTGCGGTGAGCGCCTCGTCCGCTTGCGCGAACTGGCGATAGAATGCGATCTGCCCCTCTGCATCCAGCCAGGGCGCGACCAGTTGCTCCATGTCGTCCCCGGCGATGCCATGTGCGAAAGCGCCGCCGATATACGCTTCGACAATACCCCGATGTATGTGCGGCGGCACGGCGGAGAACACATCGACATGGCGTTTCACATGATCGAAAAAGCCTGACCCCCACGGGCGCATCATCACCACGTTCATCAGGACCAGACGGGTATATTCGACACCGCCCATCAGATGCGCCCGCAATGTAATCGCGCCGCCGAAATCATGCGCCCACACGATGGGTGCGCGCAGGTCGAAATGATCGAGCATCTCGGCCAAGACCTGCGCTTGCGCATCAATCCCGCTGGGACGGTCGGCCCGATGTTCCGAAGCGCCGAAATCGGGCATGTCGTACCAGTGCACGGTGAACTGTTCGGACAGGCGTGCAATCACGCGGTGCCAGGAAAAGGACGACCAGGGCCAGCCATGGGCCAGCACCAGCGCGGGGCCGGTGCCGGATCGACCAGCAGCAACAAAACCTGCTGACGTCTGGAACCGCTCAGGCAGATGCCATCCGGTCACAGGGCTTTGACAGCCGCCAGCACCGCTTCGGCGTGACCGGGCACCTTCACCTTGGGCCAGACCATTGCAACACTGCCGTTGGCGTCGATGAGGTAGGTGGTGCGTTCGATGCCCATGTACTTTTTTCCGTACATGTTCTTTTCCTTCCAAACGCCGTAATCCTCGCAGACCGAGCCGTTTTCGTCCGACAAAAGCCCCACGGTCAGCTCGCGTTTCTTGGCGAACTTGGCATGGCTGGCGACGCTGTCCTTGGAGATGCCAAAAACCTTGGCGCCAGCGGATTCAAATTCGGCCAGATGTTCTGAAAAGGCGATCGATTCCTTGGTGCAGCCCGGCGTGTCATCGCGTGGATAGAAATAAAGTACGATCGGACCGCCTTGCATCGCCGACAAGGTCACATCATTTCCATCACTGTCAGGCAAGGTGAAGTCAGGGGCGGGGGAGGCGATATCGAGCATGTTTCGGCCTTTTCATAAGACTTGGGAAAGTTGTGACTGGCATGATAGGGCTGGGCGGACAAGAATAAAGACATGAGCAGTGAAGACCCGACTCCTGAACCGCCCGCGCGGCGGAAAAAAAGCCTGTGGCGTCGCCTTGGGCTGGGGAGCCTGTTTTTCAGTCTTTTCTTTGCCGTCATTCTGGGCACCGCCATCTATGTGCTGATCGGGCGACCGATTGCGGCACCGGATTGGTTGCGCGACCGGATCGAGGTGCGGGCAGGACAAGCGTTGGGCGCGGCGTCGCTGCGCTTTGATGCGCTCGATCTTGTCGTCGAGGACAGCAGCAAGCCACGGGTCCGCATGAGCAATGTGCAAGTGCTGAACACAGCTGGCGTAGAGATTGTGGGCTTTTCCGAAATGCGGATTGGTTTATCCGTGACCGGTCTGGCGCAGGGAGAGTTTCGCCCCACGGACATCAGTGTGTCCGGCGTCTTTGCCAGTATGCGGCGTGAGATTGATGGCTCGGTCATTCTGTCCGGCGGTCTGGATCTGACCGGACCCACGCAGCGGGCGGCCAACCTGGCCCTGCTGATCGAAAGCGTTGACGAACTGCTGACCTTGCCGGGCTTGTCTGCCCTGACCTCGGGCGACATTCAGGCGCTGACCCTGCGGGTCGAGGATGTCAGATCCTCCCGCGCGTGGACGGTTGACGGTGGTCGGATGCGATTGGCGCGCGACGGCGACGCAGTGCGCATTACTTCGGACCTTGCCTTGCTGAGCGGTGGCGAGGACGTGGCGACGCTGGAGGCCAATTACGAGGGTCAGGTCGGGCAGTCATCGGCCACCTTTGGTGTCTTGGTCAGCGATGTGGATGCCGGAGATATTGCGGTTCTCGCACCGGCTTTTGAATGGCTTGACGTGGTGCGTGCCCCGATATCGGGTGCGGTGCGTGGCGGCGTGGGCGCGGATGGCGTGCTGGCCCCGCTAAATGTGTCGCTGAATATCGGCGCGGGTGTTATTCAACCAACCGACGCGACACGACCGGTGCCGTTCCAGTCGGCGCGCAGTTACTTCAGCTACGATCCCGGCGACACCGTCCTGACCTTTAACGAATTGTCCGTCGAAAGCGCATGGATCACGGCGCAGATCGACGGTCAGGCGGTTTTGGGGTTGGACGATCAGGGCGGTCTTGATGATCTTGTCGGCCAGTTTCGGGCCACGTCGTTAAGTGCAAATCCGGATAACCTGTATCCTGAACCGATCGAGATGCAGGCGGCGCAGCTGGATTTTCGTTTGCGCCTTGATCCCTTTCGGCTGGATATCGGACAGGCTTTGTTTGAGGACCATGGGCAAAACCTGATTGCGCAGGGTTCCTTGTTGGCGGCCCCAAATGGGTGGAGCTATGAGCTGGATGCGCAGGTGGCGGGCATGATGCCTGAACGTCTGCTTGAGATCTGGCCGGATCGCTATGCACCCAAGGCCCGCAAATGGGTGCTGGAGAACCTGCAAGATGGGTTCATGCGCGACATTGATGTTGCACTGCGGGATACGCCCGGCAGTCCAACGGTCGCCTATGCCGGGTTTGCTTACGAGGACGCGCGGGTGCGTTACCTCAAGACGATGCCCCCGGTCGAGCAGGCGAGGGGGAGCGCCAGCCTGCTGGATGGCCGTTTTGTGGTTGCCGTTGATCAGGGCTTTGTCGCGTCACCGCGTGGTGGCCGTATCGATGTCAGCGGGTCGTCCTTCATCATTCCCGATGTGCGTGCGCGTGAGGGTGTGCCTGCCGTCGTCCGGTTGGAAACAGACGGGACAGTGACGGCGGGCCTGTCGCTGTTGGATTTGCCACCGCTGAGCGTGATGGAGCGCGCGGGGTTGTCTCCGACACTGGCGGACGGGCGTTTGCAAGCCGCCGGTACGCTGGCCTTTGCCATGAAGAAGGGGCTGAAGCCCCAGGATGTTGAGTATGATGCGACCGGCACTGCCCGGGATGTGTTGAGCACCACCCTGATCGAAGGGCGACGTCTGGCGGCGGACACGTTGCGGGTCATCGCCTCGCAAAACAGGGTTGAGGTGTCTGGCCCCGGAACGTTGGATGGGGTGCCGTTTGATGCGCGCTGGGCGCAGCCATTGGGGCAGGGATCGCCGCAACCGAGCCAGGTCACGGGCACAATCGAGCTGTCAGAGCGCACGATTGATGCGTTTGAACTGGGCCTTCCGCCCGGGTTGGTGACGGGCCGGGGGACC
This sequence comes from uncultured Tateyamaria sp., assembly GCF_947496075.1. Classification (GTDB taxonomy): domain Bacteria; phylum Pseudomonadota; class Alphaproteobacteria; order Rhodobacterales; family Rhodobacteraceae; genus Tateyamaria. The sequence goes on along the minus strand of NZ_CANMBJ010000001.1, from coordinate 336,696 downwards.
GGTAACATCACCATTGACCTGCCGGTGGGCGGCGGTGTCCCCTCCTTTGCCTTGTCGACCAACCTGCGTGGGGTGCGCCTGTCATCGCCGCCGCTGGGGTGGTCGAAGCCTGCGTCAGCTGCTGCGTCCTTGACCCTGGCCGGGCAACTTGGGCCGTTGCCGCGTGTGGATCGGATTGCGCTGGATACGCCTGGCTTGCAGGCGGAAGGGGCAATCACGTTCATTCCGGGCGGGGGGCTGGAGCGGGCGAGTTTCAGCTCTGTTCGTGTCGGAAACTGGATGAATGGCCCGGTGGATCTGTGGGGCCGTGGCTCGGGCGCTGCGCCGGCGGTCGAGGTGCGTGGCGGCGTGCTGGATCTGCGCGCGGCGGATTTTGGTGGTTCGGGTGCGGGCACCGGCGGGCAGCAGGGGGGCGGGCCGCTGAGCCTGACATTGGATCGATTGCAGATCACCGACACCATCGCGCTTGATCGCGTGACGGGTGATTTCAACATGGCGCGCGGGTTGGATGGCGAGTTTCGTGCCCGGGTGAATGGCCGAACGCCGATCCGTGGCCAGGTGCTGCCGCAGAACGGTCGCAGTGCGATCCGCATCACGTCGGACGATGCTGGTGGTGTGGCGGCCTCAGCCGGTATTTTGAAACAGGCGCGCGGCGGGTCCTTGTCCCTGACCCTGTTGCCTGTAGGCGATGCGGCCTTTGACGGCACGTTGAGTGTCAAGGAAACGCGGGTGCAGGATGCGCCGGCCATTGCCGCTCTTTTGAATGCGCTTAGTGTTGTCGGCCTGTTGGAGCAGATGAGCGGCAGCGGCATTCACTTTCAGAATGTCGATGCCTCTTTCCGCCTGACCCCATCCACGATGACACTGACACAGGCCAGTGCGACGGGGCCATCGATGGGGCTGTCCATGGATGGTGTTTATGATGTGGCAGGCGGGCGTCTGAACATGCAGGGCGTGATCTCACCCCTGTTTCTGATCAATGGGATCGGCGGCATCTTTACCCCTCGGCGCGGCGAGGGTTTGATCGGTTTCAACTACCGTTTGCGCGGCCCGGCGGCGAACCCGCGCGTGCAGGTCAATCCGCTGTCGGCGCTGACGCCCGGCGTGTTCCGCGAGATTTTCCGCGCCCCGGCGCCGGATGTTCCCCGGGTCGAAGGGGAGCAGGTGGCGCCGGTCGTACCGGAGGCCTTTGTGCCCGAGGACACAGGACCCAGCCGTGCCGAACAAAGACGGATTGAACGGCAAAAACGCATTGATGATCGGTGATTGCGTCGCTACGTGGCGCGCATGAAACTGGATGATTTCGATTTTGATTTGCCCGAGGCGCTGATTGCGACCCGTCCCGCATCACCGCGGTCATCGGCGCGGTTGCTGGTGGCCGTTGGGGACTCGATCCACGATCAGATGGTCACGGACCTTGTATCATGGCTGCGTCCTGGCGATTTGCTGGTTTTGAACGACACGCGTGTGATCCCGGCGCGCCTGTTCGGCACCCGCGCACGGGAAAGTGCGCAAGGCCTGACCGAAGCACGGATCGAGGCGACCCTGCTGGAGCCCCGCGCTGACGGCACATGGTCGGCTTTGGTCAAACCGTTGAAGAAGGTGAAGCCGGGCGAGGTGATCCGCTTTTCCGATGATCTGTCGGCCACGCTTGAAGGCAGCGCCGACGGGCAGGGGCATTTGAGGTTCAACCTGACGGGTAAGGATTTCGACGCGGCGCTGGCTGAGGCCGGTGCGATGCCGCTGCCGCCGTACATCGCCGCCAAACGTCCTGCAGACGCACAGGACAAGACCGATTACCAAACCATCTGGGCCAAGCGCAGTGGCGCTGTGGCGGCACCAACGGCCTCGCTGCATTTCGACGAAACGTTGATGCAAGCGCTGGCCGCGCACGGGGTCGAGACGACCCATGTGACATTGCACGTCGGTGCAGGCACATTTCTGCCGGTCAAGGTGGATGATGTGACCAAGCACAAGATGCACGCCGAATGGGGGCAGGTTTCGGGCCGGGCCGCGCGGGACATAGCGGCAGCCAAGGCGCGCGGTGCCCGGGTGATTCCCGTTGGCACCACGGCCCTGCGTTTGATCGAGACGATGGCGCGGGATGGCGGCATCGCGCCGTGGGAGGGGGAAACGGATATCTTCATCTATCCCGGTTTCAGCTTTGGCGTGGCGGACGGGTTGATGACCAACTTCCACCTGCCCAAATCGACATTGATGATGCTTGTGTCAGCCCTGATGGGGCAGGATCGCATTCGCGCCATCTATGACCACGCCGTGAAATCGGAGTACCGGTTCTTTTCATATGGGGATGCGTCGCTTTTGTTGCCGCAAACGTGACACCGGAAACCGACACACACTGGTCGCACATATCTGCGACACGGTCGGCAAATGCAGGGCAGGGTGATTTCACCCCTTCAAGGAGTTCCGCATCATGTTCCAAGTTCTGACAAGCGCCTGGGCCCTGCTGTTTGGCATGGGGCTTTTGATGGTGGGCAACGGGATGCAAGGCACGTTGCTTGGTATTCGGGGGGAGATCGAGGGATTCTCGACCGCCCAGATGTCGATTGTCATGTCGGCTTACTTCCTTGGATTTCTCGGTGGCAGCCGTCTGGCCCCAAGGATGATCCAGCGGGTGGGCCATGTGCGCGTCTTTGCGGCACTCGCGTCGCTGATTTCGGCGGTAATGATCCTGTACCCAACCTTTGCGGATCCGTGGGCATGGACCATCGGGCGTGTTGTTATCGGTTTTTGCTTTTCTGCCGTCTATGTCACGGCGGAAAGCTGGCTGAACGATGCGGCCGACAATTCGAACCGGGGCAAGGCTCTGTCTTTGTACATGATTGTGCAAACATTCGGCATTGTGGTCAGCCAGTATTTGCTGCTGACCGCCGATCCCTCGGGCTTTGTCCTGTTTGTCATCCCGTCGGTGCTGGTGTCGCTGGCGATTACGCCCATCCTGTTGTCGATCAGTCCGGTGCCGGCCTTTGAAACAACCAAGCCGATGTCGCTGCGCGCGCTTGTCGCGACCTCGCCCTTGGGCTGTGTGGGCATGTTCCTGCTGGGAGGTGTCTTTGCCGCGCAATTCGGGATGTCGGCGGTTTACGGCACGCAAGTAGGGCTGTCGGTCGCGCAGATTTCGGCCTTTGTGTCGACCTTCTTTGTCGGGGCCATGCTGTTGCAATATCCCATTGGCTGGATTTCGGACCGGATGGACCGCCGGGCGCTGATCCTGATCGTCGCAGCCATCGGCGGTGGTGGGTCAGTCCTTGGCCTGATTCTGGGTGGCAATTTCGCAATGCTTCTGGTGTCGGCTTTTGTCGTGGGGGGCATGTCAAACCCGCTTTATTCCCTGCTTTTGGCCCACACGAACGACTTTCTTGATCACGATGATATGGCGGCCGCGTCTGGCGGGTTGGTTTTTATCAATGGTCTGGGTGCTGTTTTCGGTCCGCTGATCGTTGGTGCGCTGATGGAAAGCGTGGGGCCATCGGGTTTTTATATGTTCACTGGTGTGCTGTTTGCCGCGTTGGTTTCCTATGCAGCCTACCGGAGAACGCAACGGGCTGCGGTTCCCGTCGAAGAAACGGGTTCGTATGTTGTGATGTCCCAGGCCACCACGACGCCGGTTGGCATGGAATTCGCGCAAGAATACGCCATTGAGGCTGATTTGGAGGCGGAAGATGACGCACAAGCGGCATCCTAACACGCAATGTGTCGCACCTGTCGTATTTCGTGATTGGGGTCTGTGGAAAACTTATGTAACGATTTGAGTACGGGGCATGGGAAGCGGGAGACAAACCATGGTTGGTCCGGACGAAGTATTGAGTTTCTGGTTGGATGAGTGCACGCCGGATGATTGGTTTAAATCTGACGCTGCATTCGATCAAAAAATACGCGACCGTTTTGGCGGCGCGTGGAAGGCGGCGACGGAAGGCAAGTTTGCGCTTTGGTTGACATATCCGTCGGGGGCGCTGGCCTATATCATTCTGACAGACCAGTTCCCACGCAATATGTTTCGCGATGATGCAGCAGCCTTTTCCACGGACAAGGCGGCCCTTGCCGCGGCCAAATCCGCGATCGCGAAAGGCTGGGACATGCGGATAGATCTGCCTGCGCGCCAGTTCTTTTACATGCCGCTTGAGCATTCGGAAAACCTGTGTGACCAGGATCGGGCCGTGCGCTTGATTTGTGAGCGGATGAAGGATGACGAGTTTCTGCTACATGCCCGTGCGCATCGCGAAGTGATCCGCGAATTTGGCCGCTTTCCGCACCGCAATGCGGTTCTGAGACGGGCCACGACGGCAGCGGAAAAAGCGCATCTGGACGCAGGCGGTTATGGTGCCGTTCTGCGGGGCATGCAGGCCGACAAGGCTGCCTGACAAACTTTTTCTGTTTCAATGACGAGCTGGCGCGGGGCTTCCCTTGCGTCAGGCGTTTTGTCGCGCCATGCTTCCGTTGTGAAGTGTTCAGAAATAGTTTAACGGTAAACTAAATCTGGCGCAGCGTTTGGCGAGGGCATTGAAATGGCGGCGAAATCCTTTGATGTGGTGGTGATCGGATCTGGCCCAGGCGGGTATGTGGCAGCCATTCGTGCGGCGCAACTGGGGCTGAGTACCTGCGTGGTGGAGCGCGAGAGTCTTGGCGGCATCTGCTTGAACTGGGGCTGCATCCCGACCAAGGCGATGTTGCGCAGTTCGGAAGTGTTCCACTTAATGCACCGCGCCAAGGAGTTTGGCCTGAAGGCGACCGGTGTGGACTATGATCTGCCCGCTGTTGTTGAACGCTCACGCAAGGTGGCTGGTCAGCTGTCCGGCGGTGTTCAGCATCTGCTGAAGAAGAACAAGGTGACGGTCATAATGGGCGAGGGGACGATCCCGTCCAAGGGTAAGGTCAGCGTCAAGACCGACAAGGGCACCGAGGAGCTGACAGCGAAGAGCATCATCCTTGCCACTGGCGCGCGGGCGCGTGAGTTGCCGGGGCTTGAGGCGGATGGCGATCTTGTCTGGACCTACCGGGCGGCGCTGACGCCGAAGCGGATGCCAAAAAAGCTGCTGGTGATCGGCTCCGGTGCTATCGGGATCGAGTTTGCCAGCTTCTACAATACGTTGGGGGCCGAAACGACCGTGGTGGAAGTCATGGATCGTGTGCTGCCTGTTGAGGATGCCGAGATTTCGGCCTTTGCCAAGAAGGCGTTCGAAAAGCAGGGCATGAAGATCATGCAAAAGGCGATGGTCAAGCAACTTGATCGAGCAAAGGGCAAGGTGACGGCCCATATCGAGGTCGGTGGCAAGGTTGAGAAGCATGATTTCGACACAGTTATTTCCGCCGTTGGTATCGTTGGGAATGTCGAGGGGCTGAACCTTGAAAAACTGGGCGTGAAGGTGGATCGCACCCACGTTGTGACGGACGAATACTGCCGGACCGGTGTCGAGGGGATTTATGCCATCGGCGACATTGCTGGCGCGCCGTGGTTGGCACATAAGGCGTCACACGAGGGCGTCATGGTGGCTGAACTGATTGCTGGCAAGAACGATGTTCACCCGATCAAACCCAACTCCATTGCCGGATGTACCTACTGCCACCCGCAGGTCGCGTCTGTTGGTCTGACCGAGGCGGCGGCCAAAGAGGCTGGCTATACACTGAAGGTCGGGAAGTTCCCGTTCATCGGCAACGGCAAGGCGATTGCCCTGGGCGAGCCAGAGGGCATGATCAAGACCGTGTTCGATGCCAAAACGGGTGAGTTGCTGGGCGCGCATATGATCGGTGCCGAGGTGACCGAGCTCATCCAGGGGTATGTAGTGGGGCAAGCGCTGGAGACAACGGAAGAAGACCTTATGCATGCTGTCTTCCCGCACCCGACATTGTCGGAGATGATGCACGAAAGCGTGCTGGATGCCTATGATCGTGTGATCCACATGTAAGGCGCGACATTTATTGTCTGAAAAAACTGATGATCGTTATCCTACGCTCATCGGTTTTTTTGATTCTGGGGAATGATTGATGAAAAGATGTTTGATGATGCTGGCCGCCGCCTTTTTTGGTTTGGGGCTGACAGTCGCACCGACCTCTGCGCAGCAGTTTACATTTGAGTACTACGCGATGCTGTCACCACAGGACACTTACAACTCAAGCGGCCTGCCTTTGAATGACGTGTGTGGGATCGTGCAGCAGGATCGCGCCAACGTCCACAAATTCGGCAGACGCGACTCGGCGGACAATATCGACCCGTTCTTTACCACGGCGGAGCGGCGGGCAATGATTGCGGGGCGATGCGAGTACGATCCTTCTTACCATACGGTCGAGCGTATCCGTTCTCAGTTCATCGGCTTCGTTCTCGTCCGGGTTTTCGGCAACGGCAACACCGTGACGCGCGTGCAAATCTTCGAAGCCGCCGGTTAACGGGCCTTGCACCTCCCCGGCGCTTGTGATGAGCGTCGGGAATGACTGATCGCACTTCATTCCCGCTCGTCTTTGCTCTCTGGGGCGCGGGGTTGGGCGCTGCGGGGCAGTATGCCAAAATCTCGGTGATCTTTGACAGGCTGCCCGCTGTTTATCCTGATGCTGGTGCAGCGCTTGGGTTCACCGTGTCTCTTGTTGGATTTCTGGGTATCCTTTTGGGCGTCGTGGCTGGCCTGGTTGTCGCGCGCATCCGGTATCGGCGGGCGATGCTGTGGGCGCTTTGGGCGGGTGCGGCGCTGTCACTTTATCAGGCGACTTTGCCGAGCTTGCCCTTGATGCTGGTGAGCCGTGCGCTTGAGGGCGTGTCGCATCTGGCGATGGTTGTTGCCGCGCCTACGCTTATCGCGCAGCTGAGTGCCGAGCGGCATCGCGGCTTTACCCTGACACTGTGGAGTACGTTCTTTTCCGTCGCCTTCACCCTTTTGGTCGCCCTTGGCCTGCCGCTTGTGGATGCGATGGGAGTGCCTGCGTTGTTCGTCGCTCATTCCATTTGGCTGGCCGTTTTCGCGGTTACCCTTGGTGTGTTCCTGCACCCAATTGAGGTGCCGCCAGGGGGTACTTTGTCCCTGCGGGGCATCTTGCGCGATCACGTGACCATCTACCGTTCCCCCAGCATTGCGGCACCGGGGGCCGGTTGGTTGTTCTATACGTTTTGCTTTCTGGCGATCCTGACAGTTTTGCCGCCCTACATCGCGCAGGAATGGCGGGCTTGGGTCATGGGGGCGATGCCTTTGACCTCGATTGCCGTGTCCCTGACGCTGGGCGTTTTTGCGATGCGGTTCATGTCTGCGATCATGCTGGTGCAGATTGGTTTTGTGCTGTGCATCCTGTCTCTGTTATGGCTTTGGGCCGCGCCGGGCTTGCCCGCTGCGTGCCTGGCGTTGGCAGGAGCCTTGGGGCTGGTGCAGGGGGCAAGCTTTGCTGCTGTGCCGCAGTTGAACCGGACTGCCGCCCACCAATCCCAAGCCTATGGTGGCTTGGCGCAGACCGGCAATCTGGGCAACACGCTGGGCACGCCCGTGTTGTTGGCCGTGCTGGGTATAGCTGGCTTTCCGGGGTTGGTCTGGACGTGCGTCGCCGTCTTTGGTTGCGGGATTGCGGTCCATGCGTGGATGGCGACGCGGCGGCGTACTGACACCATTCGGCAGTAAGCGACATGTTCACGACATGTTCTCATTTTTTCATTGGCTGTTTCGGCCATCTGACCTATGTACAAACCGTTAATCCGGGGGGCTGATATGGCCGAGCAGAAGAATATCGAGGTGCGTGGCGCGCGCGAGCACAACCTCAAGTCCATCGACGTGGATATCCCGCGCGACCAACTGGTTGTGATCACTGGGCTTTCCGGGTCGGGCAAGTCATCGCTGGCCTTCGACACGATCTATGCCGAGGGGCAGCGCCGCTACGTGGAATCACTGTCGGCTTACGCGCGTCAGTTCCTGGACATGATGCAGAAGCCGGATGTGGATCACATCTCGGGCCTGAGCCCCGCGATTTCCATCGAGCAGAAGACGACGTCGAAGAACCCTCGATCGACTGTTGGCACTGTGACTGAAATCTACGACTACATGCGTCTGCTCTTTGCCCGCGTCGGCACGCCCTATTCGCCTGCCACTGGCAAGCCGATCGAGGCGCAGCAGGTGCAGGACATGGTGGACCGCATCATGACGATGGAGGAGGGGACGCGCGCCTATCTTCTGGCCCCCATCATCCGCGACCGGAAGGGTGAGTACCGCAAGGAGTTCCTGGAGCTGCGCAAGCAGGGTTTCCAGCGGGTCAAGGTGGACGGGTCGTTCTATGAGTTGGACGAGCCGCCGACATTGGACAAGAAGTTTCGCCATGACATCGACGTTGTGGTGGACCGGATCGTGGTGCGCGAGGGGCTGGAGACGCGGTTAGCAGATTCGCTGCGGACGGCGCTGGATTTGGCCGACGGGATTGCGATCCTTGAGACTGCGCCGAGCGAAGGTGATCCCGAGCGCACGACCTTTTCCGAGAAATTTGCCTGCCCTGTCAGTGGCTTCACGATCCCCGAGATTGAGCCACGTCTGTTTTCGTTCAACGCGCCCTTTGGAGCGTGCCCGTCCTGCGATGGGCTGGGGCACGAGCTGTTTTTTGACGAACGGTTGGTGGTGCCGGACCAGACATTGAAGGTCTATGACGGGGCGCTGGCACCGTGGCGGAAGGGGAAATCGCCGTATTTCCTGCAGACCATTGAGGCGATTGCGGCCCACTACGAGTTTGACCCGCAGACCAAGTGGAAGGATCTGCCAGCGCATGTGAAGCAGGTGTTCCTTTACGGCTCCGGTGATGAGGAGATCCCGTTCCGTTATGATGAGGGCGGGCGCGTTTATCAGGTGACGCGCGTGTTCGAGGGCGTGATCCCCAACATGGAGCGCCGCTATCGCGAGACGGATTCGAACTGGATTCGCGAAGAGTTCGAACGGTACCAGAACAACCGTCCTTGTGGCGATTGTGGCGGGTTCCGCCTGCGGCCCGAAGCGTTGGCGGTGAAGATCGGGCCACGTGATGACCCCGAACGGCTGCTGCATGTGGGGCAGGTGGTCGAGATGTCGATCCGCGAGGCCTTTGACTGGTGTCAGACCGTGCCGGAGCATCTGACGGACCAGAATAACGAGATTGCGCGGGCCATTCTGAAGGAGATTCGCGAGAGGCTTGGGTTCCTGAATAACGTTGGTCTTGAGTATCTTACGATGTCACGTTCAAGTGGCACGCTGAGCGGGGGAGAGAGCCAGCGTATTCGGTTGGCCTCCCAAATCGGGTCCGGTTTGACCGGCGTTCTGTATGTGCTTGACGAACCGTCGATTGGCCTGCACCAGCGCGACAATGACCGGCTTTTGGGCACGCTCAAGAACCTGCGGGATCAGGGCAACACTGTCATCGTGGTGGAACATGATGAAGAGGCCATTCGCGAGGCCGACTATGTCTTCGACATTGGCCCGGGTGCGGGGGTGCATGGCGGGCAGGTCGTGGCGCATGGGACGCCGGATGTGCTGGCCGCCAGCGGGTCCATCACCGGCGACTACTTGTCTGGCAAGCGCGAGATCGCGGTGCCGACAGAGCGTCGCAAGGGTAAGAAGGGCAAAAAGAAGGTCACTGTCGTCAAGGCGACGGGCAACAATCTGCAGAACGTGACTGTCGACTTTCCCTTGGGCAAGTTTGTCTGCGTGACGGGCGTGTCGGGCGGGGGCAAGTCCACGCTGACAATTGAAACGCTGTTCAAGACGGCGTCCATGGCGCTGAACGGTGCGCGCCAGACACCTGCGCCCTGCGAGACGATCAAGGGGCTGGAGCATCTGGACAAGGTGATCGACATCGACCAGCGCCCCATCGGGCGCACTCCGCGGTCCAACCCTGCGACCTATACCGGGGCATTCACCCCAATCCGCGACTGGTTCGCGGGACTGCCGGAGGCCAAGGCGCGTGGTTATAAGCCGGGGCGTTTTTCCTTCAACGTGAAGGGTGGGCGGTGCGAGGCTTGTCAGGGCGATGGTGTCATCAAGATCGAGATGCACTTCCTGCCGGATGTTTATGTCGAGTGCGAGACGTGTAAAGGCGCGCGCTACAACCGTGAAACGCTTGAGATCAAGTTCAAGGGCAAGTCCATTGCCGATGTACTGGGTATGACGGTTGAGGATGCCCAGACGTTTTTCCAGGCCGTGCCGTCGATCCGTGAAAAAATGGATGCGCTGATGCGCGTGGGGCTGGGCTACATCAAGGTGGGCCAACAGGCGACGACCCTGTCCGGGGGCGAGGCGCAGCGGGTAAAGCTGTCGAAGGAACTGTCGAAACGGTCGACGGGCCGGACGCTCTATATTCTCGATGAGCCGACGACCGGTCTGCACTTCGAAGATGTGCGCAAGCTTTTGGAAGTGCTGCATGAATTGGTGGATCAGGGCAATTCGGTCGTTGTGATCGAACACAATCTGGATGTCGTAAAAACCGCTGACCATATCATCGACATTGGCCCAGAGGGTGGCGATGGTGGTGGTCAGGTTGTTGCGACCGGTACGCCGGAGGAAGTGGCGGAGGTGGCCGAGAGCCATACCGGCCGGTACCTGAAGCCGATGCTGGCACAGCGCAGGGTGGCAGCAGAGTAAATAGGCTCAGGTGTCTTGAATGTTAATCTGATTAACACCATCTCATCTTCGTATTCACATCGGGAGAGTGAAGATGAGACGACCTTTGTACGTCGTGCCTGCTGTCTGTGTGGTTGCCTTGGCCACCCCGCTGGCGGCTCGCGAAACAGTTCATGACTTTTCAGGTTTTACCAAGATAATCGCCGCTGATGGTGTGACGGTCCGGGTGTTTTCAGGCTCGGACTACCGCGTTGTGTCCGATGTCTCTGGCACTGCGCGCGAACGTCGGCTGGTGGTGGAACAGGACGGCGACACGTTGTCGATCAAACGCCAGGGTGGGTCGTCGATGATCCTCATGGGGATGGCCGATTACTATACCGTCACGGTGCATATGCCAGAGTTGACGTCGATCATTGGCAGTCGCGGGGTTGATGTCGAAGTATCAGGCACGTTTACCGATGCGTTCGAAGCGATGAGCAGCAGTGGTGCCGATGTCGATATTGACGGGTTGGACACCGAAACGGTGTTCCTCAAGGCCAGTTCGGGCTCGGACCTGGACGTGCGCGGCTCCTGCGGGTCCCTTGTGGTCGAGGCCTCCAGTGGGTCGGACATTGATGGTGAAGATCTGGAATGCCGGGACGTCCATGCACGCGCCTCAAGCGGGTCGGACATCGAAATCCATGTCTCCGAGACCTTGTTCGCACGCGCCTCCAGCGGGGGCGACATTAATGTGGAAGGTGCGCCGATGGATGTGAAGGTGAAGGAAAGCTCAGGCGGGGAAGTGAGCCTGCCCGGGTCCTGAACCGTTCTTCAGTTGCTGTATAAGCCGCCAATCGGGCAAGGCTGGTAAACGTTGCGCATCGTGCACGTTCGGCTCCCGTGTCGCGTGAAGGGCGACGCAGGGAAGTCCGATTGTTTTGGTCAGAATGCCGCATTCAATGCGGTTCCAAGCCTCCTATCTGATGGGAAACCTTTGATGGAGCAGACCAAACATGACCACGACAAACACCAACGCTGCGCGACAGTTGGGTTTTATCCGAGCCGGGATGCAGAAAATATCGGATGCCGCGCGCACCATGTTCTCTGCCGTGGTTGGCCCGGAGCTTTACGTGTTGCTGGGCATACTGGCCTTGGTGGTCGCATGGGGGCTGGCCATTGCCACATGGGGGTATCCAGCCCTGATCATCGTGGCCCTGTTCCTTGTCTTTGTGATTTTCGCAGGCTTAATGCTGATCACCGTGGGGAAATAGCAATCAGCCGCGCCCGCGGGTTTCGAACCGGGGTAGCATGGCGCTGAAATCCTTGCCCAGACCATCCTCGTTTTCGACAAACTGGCGGTAGAGTTCGAGCGCGCGTTGACCCATCGGGGTGTCCGCGTCGACGGCCTCTGCCGCCTGCTGGCTCAGCCCGAGGTCTTTCAGCATCAGTTCCGCTGCGAAGCCCGGGGTGTAGCCATTGTCCGCGGGGCTTTGCGGGCCGACACCCGGGGCAGGGCAATAGGCGTTAATTGTCCAAGAATAGCCCGAGGATGTGCTGACCACATCGAACATTTTTTGTCGGTCAAGTCCGAGTTTGTCGGCCAGGGCAAAGGCTTCGCAGGTGGCGATCATGGTCGCGCCGAGGATCATGTTGTTGCAGATCTTGGCCGCCTGACCGGCGCCTGCATCGCCGCAATGCACGGCCTTCTGGCCCATGATGTCGAAGAGTGGTTTGGCGGCGTCGAACGCCGCTGGGCTGCCGCCCGCCATGAAGGTGAGTGTTCCACCAGCAGCGCCGCCGATGCCACCAGAGACGGGTGCGTCGACAGAGCCCAGCCCGGCAGCATCTGCCTGTGCGGCGACCGCACGCGCGCTTTCCACATCAACGGTCGAGCAGTCGATCAGAGTTGCGCCGGGTTTCATCGCGGGGATCACTTCGGCGGCGACGGCGCGCAGGATGTCGCCATTGGGCAGCATCGTGATGACGATGTCCTGATCGGTAGCGGCCTCAGCAGCGCTTGGGGCATTCGTGACGCCCTCGGCAGTGGTTCCGGCCACGTCGAACCCGGTCACGCTATGCCCGGCCTTCGCAAGGTTCGCGGCCATCGGGGCACCCATGTTGCCCAGCCCAACAAATCCGATCTTCATGCCCGTTCCTCCCAGTTTGAGTGCCATGTCCCCAAGCGGCATCAGCATCTTGCTGACCGCGGCGGGCGGGACCGCGCCGTCGGCATATTGCCATTTCGGTGTGCGGTCCTTGTCTATGATGGCCGCCCTGATCCCTTCAAGGAAGTCACCATGCTCCATTGCGCGCGCGGTGAAACGGTATTCAAGGTCCAGCGCCTTGTCCAAGGTCAGCGATGGACCGCGCAGGCGGTGCTGGGCTTCGATGGTACAGGCCATGGAGAGGGGGCTGTTGCGGCCCATGCGCTTGAGTGTATCGCGAGCAAAGTCACTGTCCTCGTCCCGCAGCGTGGTCAGCACGTCGCTGAGTGACGCGCCATGAAAATGCCTGTCAATGTCAGGCATTGCTTGTTGAAGTGGTCCGCGCTCCGGATCCGTGGCGGCAGCAGCGATGCAGGATGTGTCGCCCGTGGCCTCAAGCGTGGCTATCAGTGCGGGCCAGTGTGCTTCGGCCACGTAGTGGTCGGCGAAGCCAGCAAAGATCGCGTCGCTTGCATTCATCCGCGCCGCCGTGGTGCCCAAGTACTCCCCCAAACGACCCGGGGCGAGGGAGAGCATCAGCGACCCACCCACATCCGGAACAAGGCCGATGCCGCATTCTGGCATGGCGATCTGGCTGCTGTCGCCCACGACGCGGTGTGACCCGTGACAGCCAATGCCGACCCCGCCGCCCATGGTGAACCCTTGCAGGAAGCTGACCACCGGCTTGGGATAGTGAAAGATCTTGTGGTTCAGTCGGTATTCGTCGGCCCAGAATGTTTGGCCGTAGGCATAGTCGCCCTTAGTCCCTGTTTCGTAGAGTTCGGCAATGTCACCGCCCGAACAGAAGGCGCGGTCGCCGATCGCATCGAACACCACCACTTCGACACTGTCATCGCTGCGCCATGCGTCCAATGCCGCTTCGATGGCGAGGCACATCTCATAGGTCATCGCGTTGAGCGCTTGGGGACGCTGCAAGGTGATCCGGCCCGCGCGCCCGGTGATACGGATGGAGATGTCAGTCATGGCAAAGCCGCCGTGCAGATGATTTCGATGTCGTAGCCTTCGCCACCAATCTGTACCTCTCCGCACGACCGGGCGGGGGCGGTACCAGCGGGCACCCATGCGTCCCAAACCTCGTTGATGGCGTCATAGTCGGATATAGAGGCGAGCCAGATGGTCACGGACAGCAATCGGGTTTTGTCAGTGCCCATGGCGGCAAGGTGATGATCGACCTTGGCCAGCGCTTCGCGTGTTTGGGTCTGGATCGGTGCAAAGGCGGTACCACACTGCCCGGCAAGATAAGCGGTCTGACCGTGCACAACCGCCTGGCTCATCCGTTTGTCCGAATCGAAGCGCTTGATGTCGGTCATCGGTTCTTCAACATGTCTCGCGCCACGATCACGCGCATGATTTCGTTGGTGCCTTCAAGGATCTGGTGCACGCGCAAATCGCGGACCAGTTTTTCGATGCCGTAATCCGCTAGATAGCCATAACCGCCATGCAATTGCAGGCACTGGTCAACGACCCTGGATCCCGCGTCAGTCACGAACTTCTTGGCCATGGCGCAGAATTTGGTGGCATCAGGCGCGCCGTTGTCGAGCTTCCATGCGGCTTGGCGCAGGAAAGTGCGGGCGGCTTGCAGTTCGATCTCCATATCCGCGAGGCGGAATTGCAGGCCCTGGAACTGGTCGATGGGCTGACCAAACGCCTTGCGCTCGCCCATATAGGCCAGCGTCACATTCAAAGCCGTCTGGGCTGCGCCCAATGAACAGGCGGCAATGTTCAGACGACCGCCATCGAGGCCCATCATCGCATATTTAAAGCCTTGGCCTTCTTCTCCGACCAGATTGCCGCTGGGGATATTGCAATTGTCGAACTGGACCTGCGCAGTGGGTTGGCTGCGCCAGCCCATTTTGTCTTCCAGCCCACCAAATGACAAACCTTCGGTTTCGTCTTCGACATAGACTGTGGACACGCCCTTTGGCCCGTCTTCTCCAGTGCGCACCATGCAGACATACGCATCCGAGTATCCGCCACCAGAGATGAACGCTTTGGTGCCGTTCAGGGTGTAGCCCTCATTCGTGCGATCCGCACGGGTGCGCAAGGCCGCCGCGTCGGAACCAGAGCCGGGTTCGGTCAGGCAATAGCTGAGCACGGTGTTCATGCTCAGGACGTCCGGCATCACGCGGACCTTCAGACCGTCACCCGCAAAGCTGTCGAGCATCTTGGCGCACATGTTGTGGATCGACAGGAAGGCCGCAACGGATGGGCAGGCCATGCTCAGCGCCTCGAACACCAGCGTTGCATCAAGCCGGGACAGACCCGCACCGCCCGCATCTTCCGAGACATAGAGCGAAGCAAAGCCCAGTTCACCCACCTTGAGCCACAGGTCTTTGGGGATGGTGCCAGCAGCTTCCCAATCGCGCGCATGGGGCGCGATCTCGGACTGGCCAAAGGCATGGGCCATGTCGAAAATTGCGGTCTGTTCCTCGGTCAGTGCGAAATCCATGCTGCCTCCCATAGCGCAATGGCTTGAATTGAACGCACGTTAAATTCCGATGTTTGCAGGACTATTGCAAGGCCTGCTTTCCGACCGGGGGCAGAAGCATATCAAGGGATTTTTCAGGCTGACCAAGTAGCGTCAGTGCCTCGGATTCCGAGTGCTGCACCATCGGCACAACCGCATCCACGTTGTCCCAGGATTTAATGAACAGCGCGCTCAGTTCCTGACTGATCTGCGTTGGTGCGATATAGACAACAAGCGATTGCACGCCGGAGTTGGCAAAGCGATCTACTTTGGTCGCTTGCATCTGCATGAAACGAACATAGTCCCGTTCATAGTCGGTGATGCTGCTGAAATCGACCAACTGCTTTTGGCCAAGCGCATAGTGCGGGTGGGCCAAATAGGTTTGGGTGGCACCGAGTGTGTCGTCTATGGTCACGAAACCTGAATACCGGACCACGACCAAGCCGCGGTCCGGGATGATGCGAAAACGTATGGGCATGCTATTCCATTACGGGGATCGAAAATTCTCCGCCTTCCTTTATTCCAGATGGCCAACGGGCCGTCACTGTCTTCGTACGCGTATAGAACTTAAATGCGTCAGGACCGTGTTGATTTAGGTCACCAAATACGGATTTTTTCCAGCCCCCAAATGTATGATAGGCCAATGGCACGGGAATTGGGACATTAATGCCTACCATGCCGATGTTGATTCGGTTGGCAAAATCGCGGGCTGTGTCACCGTCCCGGGTGAAGATTGCGGTCCCGTTTCCGTATTCATGATCCATGGCAAGGCCGATGGCCTCTTCGTAGGTTTGTGCGCGGACGGTTGTCAGGACAGGGCCAAAGATTTCCTGCTTGTAGATATCCATGTCTTTGGTCGCACGGTCGAAAAGATGCGGACCGACAAAGTATCCCTCTTCGTAGCCTTGAAGTTTGAAATCACGCCCATCGACAACCAGTTCGGCGCCCTGATCAATACCGGTTTGCACAAGCCGTTCGATGTTGGCCTTGGCTGCGCCGGTCACAACGGGGCCATAGTCCACGTCATTGCCTGCGGTGTAGGGGCCAACCTTAAGCTTTTCGATGCGCGGCACCAGTTTTTCAATCAGACGGTCTGCGGTTTCGTCGCCGACGGGCACTGCCACCGAGATCGCCATGCAGCGTTCGCCCGCTGCGCCATAGCCTGCACCGACCAGCGCATCGGCGGCCTGATCCATGTCGGCGTCGGGCATGACGATCATATGGTTCTTGGCCCCGCCAAAGCACTGAACGCGTTTGCCGTTCGCACAGCCCGTGGCATAGATGTATTCCGCGATGGGGGTTGATCCGACAAAGCCAATGGACTGGATCACGTCGTGGTGCAGGATCGCGTCCACGGCTTCCTTGTCGCCATTGACCACTTGCAGGATACCTTTGGGCAGGCCCGCCTCTTCCATCAATTCGGCCAGCATCAGGGGAACCGACGGGTCGCGTTCGGACGGTTTGAGGATAAAGGCGTTGCCGCAGGCGATGGCAGGCGCGAACATCCACATCGGGATCATGGCGGGGAAATTGAATGGCGTGATGCCCGCCGTCACACCCAGCGCCTGACGCATGGAATACATGTCGATGCCGGGGCCGGCGCTGTCGGTGTATTCGCCTTTCAGCAGGTGCGGCGCGCCGATGCAGTACTCGACAACTTCGAGGCCGCGCTGCACGTCGCCTGCCGCATCGGGAAGTGTCTTGCCGTGCTCGCGGCTGAGCGCTTCGGCCAGCTTTTCCATGTCGCGATTGAGCAAAGTCACGAACTTCATCAACACGCGCGCCCGGCGTTGCGGGTTGGTGGCCGCCCAAGCCGGTTGCGCTTTGGCAGCAATGTCGACGGCATGGGCCAATTCGCTTGCCGAAGCGAGCGGCACCTTTGCCTGCACCTCACCCGTGGCGGGGTTCATGACGTCGGCAAAACGGCCCGATGTTCCTTTGACGTGGGCACCATCGATGTAGTGGGTCAGTTCCTGCATTCTGCGTCCTCCCGAGGGGGTGTTGAGTTTCGAAGTTGGCGGCAGGATAGTCTTGCAAAATATCTGGCAAAAGAGGCAAGTAGGCAAAACCATTTTGCATTTTTGCAGACTGAAAGAGGTTTTGATGCTGCCACATTGGGATGATCTGCGCCTGTTTCTGGCGGTGGCGCGCGCTGAAACGCTTTCGGCGGCCGCCACGGATGTCCGCAAGGATGCCGCGACCTTGGGTCGGCGTGTGGCGCGACTGGAGCGGGATCTGGATGTGGTTCTATTTCGCAAATCTCCGCAGGGATATGCGTTGACGGATGCGGGGGCGCAGTTGCTGGAGCGGGCAGAGACCGCAGAGGCCGCCATGCGCGCCGCAACGGAAGGGATTTCCGGGGCAGGGCCTACCCAAGCTGAGACCGGGTTGACCGGTCAGGTGCGCATCGGTGCGCCGGATGGATGCGCGAACTACGTGCTGCCGCAGGTCTGTGCCGCCTTGGGGAAAGCGCACCCCGCGCTCGATATTCAGATCGTTGCCTTGCCCCGGGTGTTCAACCTGTCCCGTCGCGAGGCGGATCTGGCCATTGGCGTAAGTGCACCGACAGCGGGGCAGCTGACGGTGCAACGTATTACAGATTACCGGCTGCATCTGGCTGCCAGTGAGACCTATTTGGAGGGTGCTGCGCCGCTGGCCAAGATGACCGACCTGCAGTCACACCGGATTGTTGGATACATCCCTGACATGATTTTTGATCGAGAACTGGATTATCTGGCCGATGCCGGGGTCGAACGGGTTGCACTGGCGTCCAACTCGGTCGCGGTGCAGTTGAACCTACTGCGGCAGGGTGCGGGCGTCGGTGTGGTGCACGACTTTGCCTTGCCATTCGCATCTGGTCTGCGCCGAGTGCTTCTGGACCAGATGTCTCTGTTGCGCAGTTTTTTCCTGATCCGGCATCAGTCTGACACCCGTGACCGACGGTTGAACGCGTTTGCCGAGCTTCTGGTGCAAGGGGTCCGGTCCGAGATTGCGCGACTTGAAGGCTGTGTGTGAATAAAATCAAATGCTTGCAGGCATACGCTCAACTTCCAATTTAGCGCGTAGCGGTCGCGCTCACGGGCAGATTTCAACCGGCAGTGGATCGCCGGGCGACGTTCGTACACTTGACAGACAGGGCCTTGGCGGCAGACGCTGGGTTATGCCGCAGTATTGACGAGGTCCAGATCCATGCTTGTGCACCAGATTCTCAAGTCCAAATCCGATGACGCTGTTGTTACGGTGAAACCCGGCACGCAGGTGTCCGAAGCGGCGAAGATCCTTGCCGAGCGCAGGATCGGGACAGTCGTCGTCTCAACAGATGGGCTAACCGCTGAGGGTATCCTGTCGGAGCGCGACATCGTGCGGTTTCTGGCCAAGCGGGGTGGAGCCATCCTGAACGAGCCGGTGGACAACTTCATGACCTCGAAACTGGTGACATGCCAGCGCGACGACAAGGCGGACGATATCTTGGCCCAGATGACGGAAGGCCGATTTCGCCACATGCCCGTCGTCGAGGACGGGCAACTCGTGGGGCTGATTACCCTGGGCGACGTGGTCAAGGCGCGGCTGACCGAGCTGTCGATGGAGAAGGAAGCGCTTCAAGGCATGATTATGGGCCACTGACCAGACACTTGCGTCGTGTTTGCTTGCAATCGCGTGTCTGAAATGCTGCATTGCGGCCAAGACGACTGACGGAGCCGCCAATGCGCATCGGCCTTTACCCTGGCACCTTCGATCCCATCACGCTGGGGCACATTGATATCATTCGGCGGGCCAGTCCCATGGTCGACAGGTTGGTGATTGGCGTTGCCATCAACCGCGACAAAGGGCCTTTGTTCTCATTGGAAGAACGCGTGGCAATGATCGAGGCCGAATGCGCGAAGTTGAGCGCGCAGACGGGGACCGAGATTGTCGCCCATCCCTTTGAAAACCTGTTGATCGATTGTGCTCGTGACGTCGGAGCACAGCTTATCATTCGTGGACTGCGGGCCGTTGCCGATTTTGAATACGAATTCCAGATGGTCGGCATGAACCGCCAGCTTGATAACAGCATCGAAACCGTATTCCTGATGGCCGAAGCCGAACACCAGGCGATTGCATCCAAGCTGGTCAAGGAAATCGCCCGCCTTGGGGGCGATGTCAGCAAGTTTGTGACACCGCTTGTGAATGACGCGCTGGAACAGCGGTTCGGTTGATCTGGATCTTTCGACACGTTCTTCGAGGACACTTTCGTCTAGCCCACGCGCCTGCGCAGCAGCCAGACAAAGAAGACACCACCAATGAGCCCGGTGATGACGCCAATTGGCACCTCGTCGGGCGCCATGAATGTGCGCGCAAGAACATCGGCCCAGATCAGGAACACGGCACCCAGTAGGGCAGAAGCAGGTAGAACGCGCGCATAGTCGCCCCCGACGATCAGGCGCACGATGTGTGGCACCATCAGGCCAACAAAACCGATGATGCCGGAGAAGGCCACCATGACACCGGTGATCAGCGCGCCCACCACGAAAACGGAGAGGCGAAACTGAGCCACCGAAATGCCCAAAGTGGATGCTGTTTCATCCCCGATGGTCATGGCATTCAGGTTGCTGGCGTTGAGCCACAGGTAAGCGCCGCCTGCGACCAGGATTGCAAATGGAAAGACAAGCTGGCCCCACTGGGCGAGGCCAAGCCCACCCAGCATCCAGAACACTACAGTATGGGTTGCGCGCGGATCACCAAGAAAGATCAGCATGTTGGCCAGTGACATGACGATGAAGGACACGGCAACACCTGCGAGGATCAGACGATCTGCGCTGGTTGCCGAGGCAAACTGGGACACCGCCAGCACAAGCAGCGTCGCTGCGAGCGCACCAAGGAAGGCCAAAAGCGGTACGGTGAGCAGGCCCAGAAACAGACCCGTATGCAGCAAGGCCAGGATGGCACCAAAGGCTCCTCCGGCAGAGATGCCCAGAAGATGGGGATCGGCCAGCGGATTGCGTGTAACGGCCTGCAGGCTGGCCCCGACCATTGCAAGTCCGGCCCCGACACAACACGCCAGAAGCGCGCGGGGAAAGCGGATGTCCCACACAATCGCCTCGCGCCCCGAAGACCATACCACCGGTACCCAGTCGGGCGATATCTTGTTAGCGACTACGCCCCAGACCACCGACATCGGGATCGGAATCGCACCCAGGCCAATAGCTGCAGAAATGGAAAGGACCAGAACAGCAAAGCCCACCATGATCGCGAACGGGCGCGTCAAAGTGCGGTTTTTTACAGCTGCACTGGTTCTCTCCATGCGGATCACTCCACGCGGAATGCGGCGGCGAGCGTCTTCACCGCGTTGATGTTGCGGGGACCCGGTGTTGCCTCGACATATTCCAAGGTGACGAAGCGATTATTTTTGACTGCATCAATCTCGGCAAAGGCGGGGTTGGACATCATGAAGACGCGTTTTTCCTCAGCTGTGACCTCACCGTAATTCACGATCACAATGATTTCGGGATTGCGCTCAACCACCGCTTCCCAACCGACGGTGGCCCAACTTTTTTCAAAGTCATTCATGATGTTGGCGCCACCCGCTGCTTCGATCAGGGCGTTGGGCATGGCATAGCGCCCTGCCGTAAATGGCACATCTTCACCACTGTCATAGACAAAGACACGGGGGGCCGCCTCAAGTGGCTCTAGCTCCGCCGTAAACCCCTCCAGATCGGCGCGGTAGTCTGCGACCAATGCTTCGGCCTTGTCAGAAACGTCAAAAATCGCACCCAGCTTCAGCAGGTCGTTGTACATGTCGTCCATGCTGGCCGCGCCTTTGTCGCCGATGTGAATGCAGCTTTCCGTCAGCTCGTACACGTCGATGCCAAAGGGCGCGAGCGTTTCAGGCGTGACATCGCCTCCGACCTTCATGCCGTAGTTCCAACCGGCAAAGAAGAAGTCTGCGTCTGCTCCGATCAGCACCTCTTTGCTGGGGTATTTTGCGGACAATTCTGGCAGCGCTTCGATGCCCGCCGTCATCTCTTCGTCTAGTGTTTTCCAGCCCGAAATACCTGTGTAACCGACCATCCGGTCTGCAAGGCCCAGGACAAGCATCATCTCGGTCAGGTTCACATCGTTCGAAATTGCAGCCTGTGGCGGGGCATCGAAGGTCACGGTGCGGTCACAGCTTTGAACCGTGGTTTGCGCCAATGCGCCCGTGGCGCACAAGGTGGTGGCAAGGATCGTGAGTGTGCGTTTCATTTGTGGGGGTCCTTACGTCGGCAAATGGAATGAAAAATGTCTGGTATCGCTTGGGCTCAGCCGCTCGCGCCGCGCATCGACACGGAATGCGGATGACACCTGTGCTTCGGTCAGCACCTGATCGGGAGGGCCAAAGCCCTTGGTGTGGCCATTCTCAAGAAGCAGGATGGCGTCACAGGTCTGCGCGGCCATGTTCAGGTCGTGCAGTGAGACGATGATGGTCAGGTCAAGTTGACGGATCAGGGCCAAGACCTCCAGTTGATGGCGGATATCGAGGTGATTGGTCGGCTCATCCAACACCAGAACCTGGGGTTCTTGCGCCAGCGCGCGGGCCACCATGACCCGTTGCCGTTCTCCACCGGACAGTGTTGCCAGGTCCCGGTCCGCAAAATCCTGAAGGTGCAATTGCTTGATCGTTCTTGCGACGATGTCGGCATCCCGTGCGCCGCTAGTGGAAAACCCGGCGCGGTGCGGTGTGCGGCCAAGCGTCACGACCTCGCGTACGGTCAACCCAAAGGAAGAGGCCTGTTCCTGCAAGACCGCCGCCACACGTTGTGCGGCCATGCGCGGCGGGACAGACCAGATGTCTTCGCCCGCGATGCGAATTTGCCCGGTCAGAGGGCGGTAGTAGCGGTAAATCATCCGCAGCAGCGTTGATTTACCAGCCCCGTTTGGCCCAACGACACCCAGAACCTGCCCAGCCTGAACGTGAAAGCTGGTCGGTTTCAGCAGCGGGGCCGAGCCACGCTGTGGTGTCCAACTGACGTTTTCGGCAATAACGTCCGCTGCGCTCATGACACACGCACGTCGCTGTCTTCCAGCGCGATGATGGCGGCGGGCACACGCGCCAGTGTCGATGTGCGCAGTTTTCCGGGGCGGTTTACGGATGAACACCAGCCGTCGTCTATCCGTGCGTACTGCTGCGCAAATGCCACGAGGTCGTCTATGTCTGTGTCCGCTTCGATATCCCCAAACAGGTACGTGGCCTTGCGGGTGCCGTGATAGGCAACGGTGCAGGGGCGATCGCATCCGGCCATGCAGGCCACGCCAGAGATTTCAAACTCGTCCGTGATGCTGTCGCCCGCCGCGACAATCGCAGCGCGCAATTTTGCAATCAGTTCATAGCCAGGTCGGCAATTGCTGCCCTTGTGCCGACAGGATGTACATATCGTGATCTTCTGTGGTGGTTGGCCCATGTCGCCCTCCGCGATAGTTCGAGGCGTACGGCAGACATGTCACTTTCAGCGGGGTGTTCCGCAAAAACCATCATGGCCTCCTGTCCGGACGCCCCGTCCGGGTTGAAGTTACATCGATGATGGCAGGTCTCCTGACTCGCGGGTCCGGGCTTGCCCGATCCTTCCCGAACGCAGGCGTTCAGTGGTGATCATCGGGGTCGCTCACCGCTCACAGTTGCGGGGGCAGTTACGGATTTGGCGCCAATTGGCATCCTCACCGTATTCCCTTTTCATCCCGGGTAGCCGTTGGCATCCGGGAACCATCGCGAAAAACGATCTGCTAGAAACAGGGGCGCGTCAAGCGGGAAAGATCGAGTGGCCACTCGGATATCTGCGTTGTGTCGCGGGGCCGAGGCTGCAAACAAAAAAGGCGCCCGTGCGGGGCGCCTTTTCGATCTGTGGTGCGATACAGGTCAGAGGTAGTTGCCCATCTCAACCGCTGTGTCACCCATGCGGTTCGAGAAACCCCATTCGTTGTCATACCAGCTCAGGATACGGACCATGTTGCCATCCATGACCTTGGTCTGGTCGGTGGCAAAGATCGACGAGTGCGGATCGTGGTTGAAGTCCATTGACACCAGTTTGGCGTCCGTTACGCCCAGCACACCTTTCAGTGGGCCAGCGGCGGCGGCTTCGGTCATGGCTGCGTTAATCTGCTCAACGGTCACGTCGCCATTCACCTCAACCGTGAGGTCGACACAGGATACGTTCGGTGTGGGGACGCGGATCGCCACACCGTCCAACTTGCCGTTCAGTTCCGGCATGACCAGACCAACGGCCTTGGCTGCCCCGGTCGAGGTGGGGATCATCGACAGCGCCGCTGCACGGGCGCGGTAGAGGTCCTTGTGCATCGTGTCCAGCGTCGGCTGGTCGCCGGTATAGCTGTGCACGGTGGTCATGAAGCCACGCTTGATCCCGAACTGGTCGTGCAGGACCTTTGCCACGGGCGTCAGGCAGTTGGTCGTGCACGAGGCGTTCGACACAACCACATCGTCGCCTGACAGTGTGTCGTGGTTCACGCCATATACGATGGTTTTGTCGGCATTCTTGCCGGGGGCCGAGATCAGCACGCGGCTGCTGCCATTCTCCAAATGTGCCTGGCAGGCTTCTTTCGAGGTGAAGATGCCTGTGCACTCCATCACGATGTCCACATGGCTCCAGGGCAGATCGGCCGGGTTGCGCTCTGCTGTGACCTTGATGGGGCCGTTGCCAACGTCGATGCTGTCGCCCGCGACCGTCACGGTGGCAGGGAAGCGGCTATGCACGCTGTCATATTGCAACAGGTGTGCATTTGTTTCCACGGGGCCCAGGTCGTTGATCGCGACCACCTCGATATCTGTCCGACCGCTTTCGACGATCGCGCGCAGCACGTTGCGCCCGATGCGCCCGAACCCGTTGATTGCAACTTTAATGGCCATGGTATCCCCCATGTCTGGTGTCAGAATGATGTCTGAACGCGGCCCCGAACTTGAGGGGTGCGCCGTTACCGCTAACAAATGCAAAGCGGCGCGATTGTCAACCGGGGATGCCGGTCAAATCGGTGCGACATGTCGGGCACGGGTCAGCGCCAGAAGGCGATCCACTCCAGCAGCTCAGCGAATTTCTTGCCCAGGAAAATCAGGTGTTCCATGCCATACAGCATCACATCCAGGGTGATCGCGCCGATGATCAGCAGGGCAAGGACAAGAGCGATGCGGTTGGTCATGGGGCTGCGTCACAAAGAAAAAGGGCAGGGCTGTTGTGACAGCCCCACCCGATGCTTGCAACCTGTCGCGTTGTTCAGGTCAGGCGACCCATGGCAACGGCCACATCGGCCATGCGGACCGAAAACGCCCATTCGTTGTCATACCATGCCAGGACGCGCACCATCCGGTTGCCCACCACCTTTGTCTGATCGGGGGCAAAGATGGACGAGTGTTCGGTGTGGTTGAAATCAACGCTGACCTTCTGTTCGTCATCATAGGCTAGCACACGACCCATGGGGCCGGCTGCAGCCTCGGCCATAGCGGCGTTGACTTCTTCGACGGTGACGTCGCGACCCGCTTCGAATGTTAGGTCCACGGCGCTCACGTTCGGTGTGGGCACGCGCATGGCGGTGCCATCCAACTTGCCCGCGAGGTTCGGAAGGACTTCCCCCAACGCCTTGGCGGCACCGGTTGACGTCGGGATCATTGCCATCGCCGCGGCGCGGGCCCGGTATAAATCGTCGTGGCGACGGTCCAGTGTCGGCTGATCGCCCGTGTAGCTGTGGATCGTGGTCATCACACCGCGTTCGATGCCAAAAGCGCGATCCAGAACCTTGGCCAGCGGGGCAAGGCAATTGGTGGTGCAGGACCCGTTGGAAATCATCCGGTCATTGGCGGCGAGCTGTTCGTCGTTCACGCCGAAGACAACCGTCTTGTCCACGTTCTTGCCTGGGGCCGACAGCAGCACTTTCTTGGCGCCGCGGTCCATGTGGACCCTGGCTTTTTCGCCGTCGTTGAACTTGCCCGTGCACTCCAGCACCACGTCCACGCCGGTCCAGTCCAAATCATTCATGTCGTAGGTGGACATCATGCGGATCGGTCCACGGCCCAGATCTATCGTATCGTTGGTCAGTTTCACCTCGTTTGGGAAACGACCGTGCACGCTGTCATACTTGATCAGGTGGGCGGCAGTTTCCAACGGCCCCGTTGCGTTCACAGCCACCACATCGATGTCGTTGCGCAGCGACGTTGCAATATGGCTGAGGGTGCAGCGCCCAATGCGTCCAAACCCGTTAATTCCGACTTTGATGGTCATGTTTCCGGTCGTCCTTCCGCTGGGGCAGCTTGAATGTCGCGAGCGTGATAGCCGCTGCGCCGCAATGAGAGAAGGGGAAAAGAGAATATTAATCAGAGTGTTAGCGATAAACGTGTTCCATTGTATGCAGTTCGCGCTAACAGTATGCGGAACCGCCACACTGTGTTATGCGCTAACGTAAGGACAAAACGAGGGAACGGGCGAAATGAGCGGACTTTTGGCTCTTTTGGACGACGTTGCGGGAATCGCCAAAGTGGCGGCCGCATCAGTGGATGATGTGATTGGGCAGGCAGCCAAGGCCGGGGCGAAGGCGGCTGGCGCTGTGATCGACGACGCTGCGGTGACGCCGAAATACGTTGCGGGCTTTTCAGCTGACCGCGAATTGCCAATCATCTGGCGTATCGCCAAGGGGTCGTTCAAGAACAAGCTCGTGTTCCTGTTGCCCATCGGTCTGCTGCTGGCCAACTTTGCGCCTTGGGCCATTCCGCCGCTTCTGATGCTGGGCGGAGCCTATTTGTGTTTCGAAGGGGCGGAGAAGGTGGCGCATGTGCTGGGGTGGGGCCATGGGCACGATGATTACCCAGGCAAAGAGACTGAAGTTCAAGACCCGGCGCATCTGGAAGAGCAGAAGGCCCAAGGTGCCATCAAGACCGATTTTATCCTGTCGGCGGAGATCATGACGATCTCACTGGCTGCAATCCCCGAAAGCAACTTTTGGATGGAAGCCGCGACGCTGGCGGCTGTGGCCATTATGATCACGGTGGCGGTCTATGGATCGGTTGCATTGATCGTGAAGGCGGACGACGCAGGCCTTGCCATGGCAAACAATGGTCGCCTTGGCCTTACACGGGCGCTGGGACGTGGGCTGGTCAAGGTGATGCCAGGCTTTATGAAACTGCTGACAATCGTTGGTACGGCGGCCATGCTTTGGGTTGGCGGGTCCATCATTGTGCACGGCTTGGCAGAAATGGGTTGGCACACACCGGAAGAGATAATCTATGGCCTCGGCAAATCGGCGGGAGCCATGGTCGAGGGGGCGTCGGGCTTCGTGTCTTGGATCACCAAGGCTGGTGTTGATGGAATCTTGGGCCTTGCCATGGGCTTTGTACTCATCCCGGTTGGGGAAAAGATCATCACGCCGATCTGGCGCGGTGTATCTGCATCGCTTTCGCGCGCCTGATCCTTAAGCTAAGTACAATTTTCCTGGCGCGGACGATCTGATGTCAGACCGTTTCCGCGTGCGGCTTGGGACTGATCTTGGCGTCTACCATCGAATCCTGGGGTTCTGTCGCAGAAGACATGGGTAGGGCTGGATCACACGCATCTTTTCTAAGCGAAACAAGCATCGTCATGGCAACGGTCAAAGCCGCCCCGCCGAGCGAATAGACAAGCAAAGCAACCCACCAACTGGCACCCATTGCCAAAGCTGTTATTGCCCCACCGGCGGCCAGAATCGTGGCTATGATCAATATGCCAATCACGCGTGCCCTATTGTTTGCGCTCACTCTCCAAATACGTGTGTGCCAGTTTCCACACCTGAGACACTAAGAACAGCACAAAATTTCAACCGGGGCGTTAACGGCACTCATTCGCTCATATAAGCGCCTTTGCCTTCTTGACCACTATTTCCGCCGTGATACCGAATTTTTCGAAAAGGACGCTGGCAGGTGCGGATGCGCCAAAGTCGTCCATACCCACAAAATCGGCCTTGTTGGCCTTGCCACGTTCGCCCAGCAGCCAACGATCCCAGCCCTGACGCACCGCTGCTTCGATGCCGATACGAGCGGCTCCCGCAGGCAAGACTTTGCGGCGATAGCTCTCATCCTGCTGTGCAAACAACTCCATGCAGGGCATGGATACGACACGAGTACCGATACCGGCACTTTGCAGGGTTTCACGGGCTTCGAGTGCGATAGAGACCTCTGAACCCGAGGCAATCAGAATCACCTGGCGCTTACCTTCGGCCTCAGCCAGCACATAAGCGCCCTGGGCCGTCATGTTCTTCAGCTTGTGCTCTGTGCGTACTGTCGGCAGGCCCTGACGGGTCAGGGACAGGACCGACGGCGTTTCAGTGGATGACAGCGCAAGTTCCCAGCTTTCAGCGGTTTCCACCGCATCGGCGGGGCGGAACACCATGGTGTTGGGCGTGGCCCGGCTGATGGCCAGATGCTCGACCGGTTGGTGAGTCGGACCATCTTCGCCCAGGCCGATGCTGTCATGGGTCATAACGAACACTGTTGGGATCTTCATCAGGGCTGCCAGACGCATGGCGGGGCGGGCATAGTCAGTGAAGCACATGAACGTGCCGCCATACGGACGGATGCCACCATGCAGGGCCATGCCGTTCATTGCGGCGGCCATGCCGTGCTCACGGATACCCCAGTACACATAGCGACCGCCACGGTTGTCGGTGTCGAACACACCCAGATCGCCCGTCTTGGTGTTGTTCGATCCGGTCAAGTCAGCCGAGCCGCCTACGGTTTCAGGCATCACCGGGTTGATGACTTCAAGTGCCTTTTCAGATGCCGCCCGCGTCGCCAACTTGGGCGCGCTTTCCGACATCTGCTTTTTGAACGCTTTGATGATAGCCGACAGCTTCTTGGGCACCTCACGGGCGAGGGTCCGGTTGAACTGCGCCTGCTTTGAACCTGAGATGGAGGCAAACCGCTCTTCCCAGGCTGCGCGCGCTTCGGCCCCACGGGTGCCGATGGCCTCCCACGCGGCTTTGACATCGGCGGGCACATCGAACGGTCCGGTGGTCCAGCCATATGCCGCCTTGGCGTCCTGCAACTGCGTCTGGTCGGTCAACGCGCCGTGGCCTTTGGACGTATCCTGTGCCGCATGACCCAGTGCAATATGCGTCTTGCAGGCAATCATGGTGGGCTTTTTCTGTGTCTTCGCCTTGGTGATCGCGGCGTCAATTGCCTCCGGATCGTGGCCGTCAATCTCGATCACGGCCCAGCCCGCAGACTTGAAGCGCTGCGGCTGGTCGGTGTTGTCTGCCAGCGATACCGGCCCATCAATCGTGATGTTGTTGTTGTCCCAGAAGACAATCAGCTTGCCCAGTTGGTGACGGCCAGCAAGCGTGATGGCTTCCTGGCTGACACCTTCCATCAGGCATCCATCACCTGCGATGGCATAGGTATAGTGATCGACAACCTTCTTGCCGTATTGGGCGCGCAGGATTTCCTCGGCCATGGCAAAGCCCACAGCGTTCGAAACGCCTTGGCCCAGTGGACCAGTGGTGGTCTCGATTCCCTTGGCGTGGCCATATTCCGGGTGGCCTGCAGTGATCGCGCCCCACTGACGGAAGTTCTTGACCTGCTCAAGGGTCATATCCTCGTAGCCGGTCAGGTGCAGCAGGGAATAAAGCAGCATTGAGCCGTGACCGGCAGACAGAATGAACCGGTCGCGGTCGGGCCAGTCCGGTGCCTTGGCGTCGAATTTCAGGTGCTTTTCAAACAGGACGGTGGCCACATCGGCCATCCCCATGGGCATGCCTGAGTGGCCGGAATTGGCGGCGGCCACGGCATCAAGGGTCAAGGCACGGATGGCGGTGGCCTTGGACCAGTGGTCGGGATGGGCGGTGCGAAGGGCTGTCAGATCCACGGAATTGCTCGTCCTTTGGAATTTGGTTTGAGGCTGCATATCAGGCAAAGACCAAAGATCAAGGCGCTGTGCCCAAGCAAATCGGGGCATCTAACGGCAAGCGGCGTTTTGCTACATCAAAGCCGCCCTGCAAGTGGTTGATCGCAAAGGGGGGCGCATTTCCATACCTCTTTGGCTAAACTCAAGCCCAACCGGACGCTAAATCGATTCGAACAGTCCGGGCGGATGGAACCATTGCGCCCATGCGCGAGGAAAAAGGGGACAGGCACAGGAAATGAGCGATATCGACGGATTGCAGCAGCGGCTGACCGCCGCGATGGACAGGATCGCCACCGGCCTTGAGGGGCTGGACACGGCAGGGGCCGACGACACGGCGGCCTTGCAAACAGCCTTGGATGATGAGCGTGTTGCGAACGCGCAGCTGACGGAGCGGGTGCGCAAGCTGTCCGAACGGCAAGAAGCTGCCACCTCCGACGCCAAGGCCAATGCCGATGCGGCGCAAGCCCGGGTGCAGGAATTGGACCTTGAACTCCAAAGGCTGCGCAAGGCGAACGAGCAGTTACGCGAGTCGAACGCCGCTTTGCGCACAGCGAACGAGGAAGGCGTCGGGGAAGCGCACCTGATCAACAAATCCATGATGGCCGAGCTTGAAGGTCTGCGGGCTGCCCGCGCTGCAGATGTGGCCGAAGCCAACAGCATAATCGGGGCGCTGACCCCGCTGCTCGACCAACTCGAAGCCCCGGAAGAGGAGGACGCAGATGCCTGAGGTCACAATCAACATCGGCGGACGCCCTTTTCAGGTTGCCTGCCAGGAGGGTGAAGAAAGCTATCTGCACTCCGCAGCCAAGATGCTCGATGACGAAGCGCAGGTGCTGGCCGATCAGGCCGGGCGCATGCCGGAAGCGCGGATGCTGCTGATGGCGGGTCTGATGCTGGCGGACAAGACGGCGAGCGTCGAAGATCGCGTGGCCGAGGTCGAAGCCAAACTGGCCGAACGCGAGGCGGAACTGGAAGGGCTGCGCACCATGGGCGCGCCAGAGCCGGAACGGATTGAGGTGCCCGTCGTGCCGCAAGCGGTGACCGACACGCTGGCCGAGTTGGCGGCCCGAGCCGAAGCACTCGCCGCAGAAGTGGAAGAGAAGACAGCGTAAAGCGCAGCTTGCTGCGCATTCCCGCGAAACAAAAGAAGGCGTGCCAACCCGGCACGCCTTCTTTCTTTGAAACGTAAGGCGCACGTGTCGTGCGCCCAGCTGCTTAGCCGTTGGCTTCGCGGATCTTGTCCGCCGCGTCCTTGTCATAGGTTACGCCGTTTTCATCAAACAGCGTGTCCAATTCGCCGGACAGTGTCATCTCGGTAATGATGTCACAACCGCCCACGAATTCGCCTTTGACATAAAGCTGCGGGATGGTTGGCCAATCCGAAAAGTCCTTGATGCCTTGGCGCAATTCTTCATCAGCCAGAACGTTCACATCGGCGAAATCGACGCCCATATAGTTCAGCACGCCAGCCACGCGGCTGGAAAAGCCACACTGGGGCATGGACTTGGTACCTTTCATGTAAAGGACCACGTCGTTGGCGGTGTTGGTTTCGGTGATCCGGCTTGCGGCGTCGCTCATTCTATTTGCCTTTCTTGTGGAAAGCGCGGTGAAACCGCGCGGCATAGGTTTCATCTTCGGGCATCGCTTGGACATGCGTGCTGGCTTCCGCCATGTAGCCGCTCTTTTTCGCGGTTCCATCCGTTTTGACCTGGTTTACACGCTCCAAAGCGTCATTGCGTCGGTTGACCTTGTTCACAAGCGTCAGATCAGTCGCTTCCATACCCAACGGTACGACCCGGGTCTGACCCATCTCGTCACGATCGGGACGGCGCGCCAACAATGGACGCCGCGGTGCCCGTCGAAACGGCATAGTCACCATATGCCACAAGGCAGTCATCAAGGTGCTTTTGTCGTCAGGGCCAGCGCATGCAACTCGCCATGACTGCCATCCATCTTGCCCTTCAGCGCCTTGGTGACGGCCCGGTGTTGTTGCACACGGTTCATACCGGCAAACGATGCGTCGATCACCTCGGCCGAATAGTGGTTTCCGTCACCCGCCAGGTCCGTGATGGTGATCTTGGCGTCGGGAAAGCTCTCACGGATCAGGTCTTCGATCTCTTGGGCTTGCATTGGCATCTGGCTGGTCTCCGGCTGGTCTTGCATACGGATGTAGGCCGCAGGCGGGGAACGCGCAAGCATAAGCACGCGCAACAACCTGTGCTTAAGTCAGGGTTGTGTTCCCGGGAAGTCACCGCTTACGTTTTGCGCGGATGAAACCAGCAAAAATGGACGGATCGCATGTCGTCGGTTGAAACCGCGCCGGAGCAAGCGCTCGAATGGATCAAAGCGGGCAAGGGCGCGGCCCTTGCCACCGTGATCGAAACCTGGGGCAGCGCCCCGCGCCGCGCCGGGGCGCAGATGGTCGTTTCGGGCGACGGCGACATGATGGGCTCCGTCTCGGGTGGTTGCGTCGAGGGCGCCGTGGTGGTCGAGGCGATGGAAGCGCTCGAAAACGGCGCCCCACGTCTGCTTGAATACGGGGTCAGCGATGGGGACGCCTTTGCAGTGGGGCTGGCCTGCGGCGGCACGATCAAGATCCTCGTTGAGCCGGTGGGGTCGGCGATGCCCGAAGACACGCTTGATGCGCTTGTTACGGCCCGCGCGACGCGCCGACAGGCAGCCTATGTGGTCGACACTGAAAGCTGGGACAGGCGGCTGGACTACGACGGCCATGCGGCACGCTTTGCCAAGGACCGCACGGGGATGGAGGAGGATGGCAAGACCTTTGTCGCCATTCACAACCCGCCGCTGCGACTGGCGATTGTTGGCGGTGTGCACATCGCCCAGGCGCTTGTGCCCATGGCGAAACTGGCTGGCTATGACCCCTATATCATCGACCCCCGAGAAGCCTTCGGCTCCGAGGCCCGCTTCCCAGGTGAACGCGTGATCAATGACTGGCCGGACGAAGCGCTGGCCGAGATCGGTGTGGATGCCCGCACCGCCCTGGTCCTGCTGACACACGACCCGAAACTGGACGATCCGGCGCTCCACATCGCGTTGAAGTCCGAGGCGTTCTATATCGGCGCGCTCGGCTCCACGCGCACCCATGCCAAACGCGTGGCCCGGCTGGAAGACTCGGGGTTCACCGCAGACCAGATCGCGCGGATTAAAGGGCCCATTGGACTCGATATTGGTGCGGCAAGCCCGTCAGAGATCGCGGTGTCCATCTTGGCCCAGATGGTCGCAACCCTCAGGCAAGGCGCATGAAGTTCGGCCCAAGGCCTGCAGCGGATGCGCTTGGCGCGACGCTCGCCCATTCGTTGGCGGGTCAGTCCCGTCGCGTGTCCAAGGGAACCGTCCTGACAGATGACGACATTGCAGAACTGACTGCGGCAGGTCACGACACGCTGACGGTCGCGGCGCTCGACCCAGGCGACATCGAAGAAAACAGTGCCGCCGAAGCTCTCGCCGCTGCCGTCGTGCCAACGCCCGAGAAACAGGGGCTGCGTATCAGTGCGGCCGGGGCAGGGCGCGTGAACCTTTACGCGATGGGCCCGGGAGTCTCCCTGCTGGATGTGGATCGGCTCTCGCGTATCAATGCGGTTGATCCCATGATCACCATTGCCACTGTGCCGCCATTCCATCGCGTCGATGCACGCACCATGGTCGCCACGATCAAGATCATATCCTATGCCGTGCCGCAGGACGCGTTGGACAGGGCGACAGAGGATGCTGCCCATGCAATCCGTATCCTGAGCCCGCAATATTCAACGGCGACGTTGATCGAAACGCAGGTTGGCAATGCCGAACCGTCCTCCAAGGGCCGTGCCGCGCTGACCGGTCGGCTCGACCGCCTGAATGTGTCGCTGACGCCCCGGGTGGTGGTGCCGCATCGCGACGCCCCGCTGGCCCAAGCCGTCGCAGAGGCAGAGGGCGAATTTGTTTTCATCCTTACGGCGTCCGCCACATCGGACATGCACGATGTCGCACCGTCAGCGGTGCGTGAGGCAGGTGGAACCGTCACTGCCTATGGCATGCCAGTTGATCCGGGCAATCTGCTCTTTTTCGGAACACACCAGGACAGGCCAGTGATCGGCCTGCCCGGATGCGCGCGATCGCCAGCACTCAACGGCGCAGACTGGGTTCTTGAACGGTTGATCTGTGGTGTGGACCTGACCCCGCAGGACATCGCGCAGATGGGGGTTGGCGGCTTGCTCAAGGAAATTCCGACTCGGCCCCGACCGAGAGAAAGCTGATATGCTAAGGCACTGCGCGATCTTGCGATTTCGCGGATGCGGCGAAGTTTTCTGTTCTCAAGTGCCACGACCCATGCTTAACTTGACCCCAACAAGAACGCCAAAAGGGAGGATGCCATGGCACAGGTCTCGATGACCGTGAACGGAAAGGCTGCGTCTGGCGAGGTCGAGGGACGCACATTGCTGTCGTCTTTCCTGCGCGACCAGCTGATGCTGACAGGAACCCACGTGGGCTGCGACACGTCTCAATGTGGCGCCTGCGTTGTGCATGTGGATGGGCAGGCAGTGAAATCCTGCACGATGCTCGCTGTTGAGGCCGAAGGGGCCGATGTGGCCACGATCGAAGGTCAGGCCAACGCGGACGGATCGCTGAACGTGATCCAGCAGGCCTTTCAGGACCATCACGGACTGCAATGCGGCTTCTGCACACCCGGCATGGTGATGTCGGCAGCAGCACTGCTCAAGGACAACCCAAAGCCGACCGAGACGGAAGTCCGGGAATACCTTGAGGGCAACATCTGCCGCTGCACGGGCTACCACAACATCGTCAAGGCGATCATGGCTGCCAGCGGCCAAGATGTGTCGGCCATCGCCGCCGAATAGCACCAAATTCCGCAGCCCGGATATCCTTCCGGGCTGTCAGTCAGCAGGCGCGCGGGGAGGCGCGTCACGCCAACAGGGAGGAATAACAATATGCCAAAAGACGGAGGCATCGGCGCCAGCAGCAAGCGGCGCGAAGACGTGCGGTTCCTGACAGGGGCCGGAAACTACACCGACGACATCAACATCCGTGGCCAGGCCTATGTGCATTTCTTGCGCTCTGACATCGCGCACGGAACGATCAAAAGCATCGACACCGCGGCGGCTGCCAGGATGCCCGGTGTGGTACGCGTCTTTACCGGAGCGGATTTCGAAGGCGTGGGCGGTATGCCCTGCGGCTGGCAGGTCACGGACCGTCACGGCCAGCCCATGCAGGAACCAGCACATCCGATCCTTGCGCAGGGCAAGGTCCGGCATGTGGGCGAACCTGTCGCCGCCGTTGTGGCTGACACCGCCGAACAGGCCCGTGATGCCGCCGAAGCCATCGTGCTCGACATCGACGAACTGCCTGCAGTGGTTGATATGAAAGCGGCGCTTGAAAGCGGCGCCACCAAGGTGCACGACGATCTCAACGACAACCTCTGCTACGACTGGGGCTTTGTTGAAGAGAACAAGGATGCCGTGAACAAGGCGTTCGAAGATGCGGCGCATGTCACGTCGCTGGAGTTGGTGAACAACCGCCTCGTCGCCAACCCAATGGAACCGCGCGTCGCCGTTGGTGACTATGCCAAGGGCACCG
This sequence comes from uncultured Tateyamaria sp., assembly GCF_947496075.1. Classification (GTDB taxonomy): domain Bacteria; phylum Pseudomonadota; class Alphaproteobacteria; order Rhodobacterales; family Rhodobacteraceae; genus Tateyamaria. The sequence continues at coordinate 301,982 of NZ_CANMBJ010000001.1, read as the reverse complement.
ACGACAGCACGCTGTATACGACGTCGCAGAACCCGCACGTGATCCGGTTGCTGATGGGCGCATTCGTCCTCGGCATCCCCGAGCACAAGCTGCGCGTCGTGGCCCCCGATGTGGGCGGCGGTTTCGGCACCAAGATCTTCCACTACCAGGAAGAGGCGTTCTGCACCTTCGCCGCCAAGGCCTGCAACCGTCCGGTCAAATGGACATCCTCGCGCACCGAGGCGTTCATCTCGGACGCGCATGGCCGCGACCACGTGACCAAGATCGAGCTGGCGCTGGATGCGGACAACAACTTCACCGCGATCCGGACCGAGACGCACGCCAACATGGGCGCGTATCTTTCGACTTTCGCGCCGTCGATCCCAACTTGGCTGCACGGCACGCTGATGGCAGGGAACTACAAAACCCCGCTGATCTACGTGAACGTCAAGGCGGTCTTTACCAATACGGTACCAGTCGATGCTTACCGTGGCGCAGGCCGCCCCGAAGCGACGTTCCAGCTGGAACGTGTCGTGGACAAGGCCGCGCGCGAGTTGGGCGTTGATCCTATCGCGCTGCGCCGCCAGAACTTCATCACGGAGTTCCCCTATGCCACACCGGTCGCTGTCGAGTACGACACCGGTGACTATCACGGCACCATGGACAAGCTTGAAGAGATGGGCGACTTCGCCGGTTTCGCCGCGCGCCGCTCGGAAAGTGAAAAGAACGGCAAGCTGCGTGGCTTGGGTGTGAACTGCTATATCGAGGCCTGCGGCATTGCTCCGTCGAACCTTGTCGGGCAACTCGGTGCACGTGCCGGTCTCTATGAAAGCGCGACCGTCCGTGTGAATGCTACGGGCGGTCTGGTTGTGATGACCGGCAGTCACAGCCACGGGCAGGGGCACGAGACGTCCTTTGCGCAAGTGGTGGCCGAGATGATCGGCATCGACGAGAACATGGTCGAGATCGTGCACGGCGACACCGCCAACACGCCGATGGGCATGGGCACCTATGGCTCCCGCTCTATCGCGGTGGGGGGATCCGCCATGGTCCGCGCGACCGAGAAGATCATCAACAAGGCCAAGAAGATCGCCTCTCACCTTCTGGAGGCGTCCGAGGCCGACATTGAGTTGAAGGACGGCGCGTTTTCTGTTGCGGGGACCGACAAGTCGGTCGCCTGGGGCGATGTGACCCTCGCGGCCTATGTGCCGCACAACTACCCGCTTGAGGATATCGAGCCGGGGCTTGAGGAAACGGCCTTCTATGATCCGGCGAATTTCACCTATCCATCAGGGGCTTATGCCTGTGAAGTTGAAGTGGATCCGGACACTGGCAAGGTGACCATCGAACGGTTCGCTGCCGCCGATGATTTTGGCAACATCATCAACCCGATGATCGTGACCGGTCAGGTCCATGGCGGTATTGCGCAGGGCATTGGCCAGGCGCTTTTGGAAAATTGCGCCTATGACGAAAACGGCCAGCTTCTAAGTGCGTCCTACATGGATTACGCGATGCCGCGCGCCGACGATCTGCCGATGTTCGCTGTGGATCACTCCAGCCAGACGCCCTGCACACACAATCCGTTGGGCGTGAAGGGATGTGGCGAGGCCGGGGCCATCGGGTCACCGCCTGCAGTGGTCAACGCTGTGGTCGATGCGCTGCAATCGGCAGGCACGGATGTGACCCATATCGACATGCCGCTGTCACCCGACAGGGTTTGGGAGGCAATGAACGGCTGAATGGAAAGTGTGGGACCGGGGGCCAGCCCCCGGACCCCCGAAGTTTATTTGGCAAGATGAAGACGCGCATCCTGCCGAGAGAAAGGACCAAAGATGTACAACTTTGATGTCGTAAAACCGACCCGGATCGCAGATGCGGTCAAGGAGTTGTCGGACAGTACCGAAAGCCAGCCCCTTGGCGGCGGTCAGACCCTGATCCCCACGCTGAAGCAGCGGCTTGCAAGCCCGGACAAGCTGGTGAGCCTGTCAGCTATCGACGAAATGCGCGGTGTTTGCACAGGAGAAGACGGATCAATCTGCGTTGGTGGAGCGACCAACCACGCCACGGTCGCGGCAGAGGCTGGGGGCTACCCCGCATTGGCGGCGACAGCGGCGCATATAGGTGACCCGGCCGTGCGCAATCGTGGCACCATCGGTGGCAGCCTTGCCAACAACGACCCCTCCGCCTGTTATCCGGCGGCTGCCTTGGGATCGGGGGCCACGATCAAGACCAACGCGCGCGAAATCGCGGCGGACGACTACTTTCAGGGCATGTTCGCCACGGCGCTGGACGAAGGTGAGATCATCACCGAGGTGCGCTTTCCGGTGCCGGACAAAGCGAATTACCAGAAGTTCGTGCAACCTGCATCGCGCTTTGCGCTCGTCGGTGTGTTCGTGGCGAAATATGCCGATGGAGTACGCGTCGCGATCACTGGTGCCAGCAACGACGGTGTCTTCCGCTGGACCGAGGCCGAAGCCGCGCTGTCGTCGAATTTCTCGGCCGATGCCATCGTCGGCCTGAGCTTATCCGGCGACAATATGATCAGTGATCTGCATGGAACGGGTGACTACCGCGCGCATCTTTGCGCCGTGATGACCAAGCGGGCCGTCACAGCGGCCGCGTGAACCGCGCTTGGACTCACCTATCGAAGGGCTGCCTGCTGGCGGCCCTTTTGCTTTTTCCCTGCAGTTTGCTTGCGGAGGACATACAATTCCAACGGGCCAACATTGTGGGGTGTGCCAAGGCTGTTGATGGTCTGGGAGATGCGCTGCGCGCGCCAATGCAAACCCATTGCCTTTCTCTGGCAATCGCAAGATGCGAAGGGTCGGAGAGCGGACCGGCCCAAGCATGTTTTAACGACCTGACGATGGTCATGCAGCGCTATGCGGAACTGCTTGAGCCGCTTTTGGATGCGGCCGTGCAGCGCGGAGCGTCAAACACGCTGTGTATTGCCCGCTACAGCGAGGACACGAACCTTGCACGCTGCATGCTTGTGGCGGAATTCGGTCATCTGCGGGAGTTGTTTGATGGTGCAAGGTCCGCAGGTGTCTCACTGCCCTAGATCGAGCCGGCTTCGACCATGAAGTTGTTCGCCGTACACATTGCAGCATCGTCTGAGGCCAGCCACAGCACCATCCGCGCCACATAAACGGGATCGATCAGGTCGGGCAGACATTGCCGTGCGCGGTGCGCCTCCAGCGCCTCTGGCGTGGCCCACAGCTCCTTTTGGCGGTCCGTCATGATCCAGCCGGGCACAACCGTGTTTACCCGAATGCGGTGGTCCCCCAGATCGCGCGCCATGGTGCGGGTCAGGCCGTGTACGGCAGCTTTGGCCGTGGTGTATGCGGGAAAGCCACCTCCAGCCTCCCACCAGGAATTGGAGCCCATGTTGATGATGGAGCCGCCTCCGGCCTTGATCATGTCCGGCGCCACAGCCTGGATGGCAAAGAACATGTGGCGCAGGTTGGTCTGCATCCGTTCGTCCCAATACTCGGGGGTCACGTCTTGCCAGTTGTGCCGGTCATCACGGGCCGCGTTGTTGACGAGAACCTTGAAGGGGCCAACCTGCTTGGCCAGGTCCGCGATCGCTTCCCGTGTGGCTGCAATGTCGCGCAAGTCGCACAATGCATGCGTTGCACCGGTCACCTCTGTCACTTCTGCCGCGCCGTCCGCATCCCGATCCAGGAACGCAACCTTAGCCCCCTGTTCGGCAAAGGCTTCAACCGTCAACCGACCAATGCCGGATGCACCGCCGCTCACAAGGACAGGTGCGCCTTCAAGGCTCGGGTAGCGCGCAAATTCAGGCATGATCTCTGGCTCCGTTGATGACGGCCCCTTGTCGAATGCACCCCGGGTGAGGTCAAGGCCGGGTCTGTGAGCGCTCACATGCAGACATTCACAAGTTCGGTAGGGCGACACAGATCCGGACGGGTAAAAAAAGAGGGGTTCGCGTTATGATAGTGTCACTGCATATTTAGCAGTGATTTGAAAAACTGATTTATTCAAGGAGTTACTATTACGGTTGTCGAATTTCGCCAACTGACTATTCATTTCGATCCAACCCGCGGGCGCAAACGGCGGGAATCCCAGGCCGTCACCTTTGGATCCACAGTGCAAAAGGCCGAAGCGATGCTCAAAGGCTTTCGCCAGCGGTACAACAACGGCGATCACCACGTGCTGGAGCAAGAGGTTGACCTGGATATCACCCGGATATCGGGCAATGCCGTGACTGTGACGGCTGACTTCCTGCTGCGCGATGGCTCAGGCAACATTGACGATCCGTTCGCGGCTTCGTGCAAGCCGTGGTTGTGGCCGATACGACCGCAAATCCGCAGACCTGATACTCGTCCTGACAAGGGGCCAACGCAAGTTGGCCTCTTTTTTCGGCAAGGGGCCGCGTGCGCACATCAATTTTGACTGTGCGCAAGGTACGCAGGCGCCACTCGTGTTAGCATAATCCCGCCACAGGGAGGATTGCGCACGATGAAACGCACAGACAAACACCCGAAGGATACAGACCAATCAACCATGGCGGATACCATGTCACAATGGCAAGCGGCTGGCCTCGGCGCGCTCAATTGGTTTGGGGCCTCTTCCATCGAACGAATGAGCGATATGGGTGCCGAATGGATGACCTTTGTTGCTGAACGGGTGCGCGAGGACGTTGCCTTGCAGCACTCTTTGCTACACGCCAAGACGCCCACCGAAGTGCAGGAGGTACAAATGGCCTTTCTGCAGAAGGCGATTGATCAGTACACGGCGGAAACGGGCAAGATGATCGAACTAAGTTCCAAACTGTTCGAGCCATCCGAGGATGACGATACGAAAGACAACGTGAACGTCTAGACCGTCTGACACCAAAAAGGGCGCCGCGAAAGCGACGCCCTTGGAATTTGGGATAAGAGCAGGTCGTTACTTCTGCGGCAGCGGCCCGATCATCATGACCATCTGACGGCCTTCCATCCTGGGGAAGTTCTCGACTTTGCCGATTTCCTTGGTGTCTTCGGCCACGCGCTCCAGCAACTCACGCCCCAGATTCTGGTGCGCCATCTCGCGCCCGCGGAACCGTAGGGTCACCTTCACCTTGTCCCCGTTCTCGAGGAACTTGAAGACATTGCGCATCTTCACTTCGTAATCGTTGGTGTCGGTGTTGGGGCGGAATTTCACCTCCTTCACCTCAATGATCTTCTGCTTCTTGCGGGCTTCGGCTTCGCGCTTTTGCGTCTCGTACTTGAACTTGCCGAAATCCATGATCTTGCACACGGGTGGATTGGCGTTGGGCGAGATTTCAACCAGGTCCAAGCCTGCATCGTCTGCCATATCCATGGCGCGGGCGGGGGTGACGACACCGACATTTTCGCCGTCGGCGCCAATCAGGCGGATTTCGTTGGCGCGGATCTTGTCGTTGACGCGCGGGCCGGTGTCGCGTTGCGGCGGCGCGTTGTGGGGTCTGCGAGCGATGGTGGTCGTCCTTTGATCGTTCCGAAAAATATGAGGCCAAAACCTACTCTTTGCCCTGGTTTTCTTCAACCCTCTGAATCGGCCATCCTGCGCCGAAATCTACAAATTTCCCCCTTGCACCTTTTCACAGGCCTGCGCATCTGACACCCGAGAGTAAAGACACGGTCACAGGGGGTGACCGCTGGACAAAAGGAGTGGGCAATGAAGAATCTCATTTGGATTATCGTGGCGGTCGTGATCGCGGGGGGGGCGTATCTGCTGTACTCGGGTCAGACCCCTCAAGACGTGGCGACGCAAGCGGCGGACGCCGTGAACGCACCCGAAGCGCTGGAAAGCGCAAGTGATGCCGTCGGCGAGGCGGCAGAAGCGACCGAAAGCGCCGTGGGTGAAGCCGTGGATGCGGCAACGGACGCGGGCGAAGCGGTGGCTGAAGGCGCAGAAGCGGCTGCCGATGCCGTGGCCGATACCGCTACAGACGCAGCCGAAGGCGCCGCCGATGCGGCTTCGGATGCCGTGGAAGGCGCGCAGAGCCTGGCCGAAGACACTGCCGACGCTGCAGCAGACGCGGTTGACGCAGCAACAGAGACGGCAACGGATGCAGCGGATGCCGCAACTGAAACCGCCTCTGAAGCAGTTGATGCAGCGACCGAGACAGCGACAGATGCCGCCGAAGGTGCAACCGACGCTGCAGAGGCGACGACAGATGCTGTGACCGATACGGCAGATGCCGCGACCGACACTGCGGAAGGTGCAGCAACCGAAGCGACGGATGCAACAACTGACGCAGCGACCGACACCGCAAGCGTAGCAACTGAAAGTGCAACGGATGGCGGTGTCGCTGACCTGCTGACCGTCGACGGCTTCGAGTTCGACAAGGTCGCCGAGATGATCGACAACTCCGAAGCGTTGAGCGTCGTGCAGAAAACAACGCTCAAAGCCGGGATCGAACAGGCGCAAAACAATCCCGAAGTGCTCGAAGGCCTTCTGGACCAGCTGAAACAGGCGATGGGTCTCTGATCCAAGCTGTCAGCAAACGGTGATATGGCCGCGTCCCAACCCTTGGGGCGCGGCCTTTTTCTGGCCCACCTGATCGGGCATTGGACATGTCGAAGCAGGGACAATACCCATGCGACATGCAACCTGACACCAGCTTACTGACCGCCTTCCAAATCACACAGGCTCAACACCTGACGGATACGCCCATTGCATCGCTCTGGCGGGTCAAACGTGCGGACGGCACCACAGCCTGCTTGAAATGCTACACAGATGATGACTTGCGGGACGAAGCCCCGGGGTTCGACTTGCTGACCGCCTTGGACGGGCAGGGTGCGGCGCGCGTATTCGAGAGGGCAGGCGCAGCCGTTCTGATGGAATGGCTGGACGGCCCGTCGCTGGGCGACATGGTGCGTCAGGGGGACGATCAGCAGGCAACCCAAATCCTCGGCGATGTCGCACAGCAATTGCACCAAAGCCGGATAGACCCGCCGCGCAGCCTTGATCCGTTGCCGCATAGGTTCGAGGCGCTCTTTGCAGCGACCTTCACCCCGGATTGTCCGTCTAGCGTGCGGGCAACGGTACAAGCCGCACGCCAACTGGCGCAGCCGCTGCTGGCCAATCAAACGAATATCCGCCCGTTGCACGGTGACTTGCACCACGACAACGTGCGGGGCAGCGACCGCGGCTTTCTGGCCTTTGACGCCAAAGGTGTGTTGGGTGAGGCGACATACGAACTCGCAAACGCGTTCCGAAACCCGCTTGGATCGGATGCGATTTTTTCTGACCCAACTGTGATCCTGCGCCGGGCGGTGCAGTGGTCCGCCGCGCTGAATGTCTCGCAATCCCACCTGCTGTCATGGGCCGCTGCTTACAGCGCCCTGTCGCTCAGCTGGACGCACAAAGGCGTGTTCGGCCCCGCAGTGTCCAAAGACATGACGCTGATCGATACGTTCCTGACCCTGATTGCACAGGATCAGGATAGCTGATTCAAAGGGTGCACTTGCGTCAGTCGAGGAACGCTTTTTCCACCACGTAATGCGCCGGCTTGGAATTGGCGCCTTCTTCCAGCCCGTACTCCTCGAACATCTCTTTAAGTTCGAGGTTGAAGGCCAGATTGCCGCAGATCATCGCGCGGTCGCTTTCGGGGTTCAGCGGCTCGACGTCCAGATCCTTGAAGGCTTCACCGGATTTCATCAGGTCGGTGATGCGGCCCATCTTGGGGCTCTCTTCGCGGGTGGTGGTGGGGTAGTACTTGATCTTCTTCCAGAAGCCCTCGCCAATGACCTCGTTCAGCAACTCATCGTGCTTCAGGCTCTCGATCAGGTCGCGGCCATAGGTCAGCTCGCCCACTTCGCGGCAGGTGTGGGTGATGATGACCTCGTCATAATCCTCATAGGTCTGCGGCTCGCGCAGCAGGCTCGCGAAAGGCGCAAAGCCGGTGCCAGTGGCAAAGAACCAGATGCGCTTACCGGGCAGCAGCGCGTCATGCACCAACGTGCCGACGGGCTTGGGGCGCAGAATGATTTCGTCGCCCGGCTGGATGTGCTGCAGCTTCGAGGTCAGCGGGCCGTCCTGTACCTTGATCGAGTAGAACTCCAGTTCCTCGTCCCATGATGGAGAGGCGATGGAATAGGCGCGCAAAAGCGGCTTCTGTTTGCCGGTCTCGGGGTGCGGGTCACCCATCAGGCCGATCATCACAAACTCGCCCGAGCGAAAGCGCAAGGATGCGGGGCGCGTACACCGGAAGCGGAACAGGCGATCGGTGTAGTGTTCGATCTCCGTCACCGTCTGGGCATCGGGCAGGGTCGGGGTGGCCTTGACGGCGGTTGTCTCGTTCACGGGTGTTTGCTCGGTCATGTATATGTCAACGCGGGTTTACACCCGCGCCTCTCTATTTGGGAAGAATTTTGTAGCTGGGTAAGTGCGCGAAAGGTCGCGCGCCTTGATCTGGGTCAGATGACGGGGCTTTAGTGGTTGGACGCACCGCGCAGCCGTGCCTGATAATCATGGGCTTGCCACTCGCTGCGGAACTGCCACTGATCCTCGGGTTGGCGCGCGGCTAGGGCCTGGCTGATCTCAACCTCGTCAAAACCTGACCGGCGGGCCATGGCGTATTGGTCCGAAATCACGTGGCCCTTGGCGCGCAGACGGCCCTGATACCCGCGCAGGCGCAGCATCCGGGCAATGGTGAAACCGCGGCCATCGGCAAAGCTGGGGAAATCCACGCGGATGATATCCGCATTCAGCGGGATCTGATCTGGGTCTGCATCGCTTGGTACGTCGAGCGCTGCCGCATCATTCGCAGCCTCGCCAAGCGGAGCATAGCCGCCATCCCAAGTGTCCGGCCCAAAGCCCTGATCCGTTACAACAATTGTCATTTGCTTTCTCCTACGCGCACCAGTTTGCCATCGACAAAATGGATGCCACATTCGTCCTTGTCCTGATCCCGCCAACGCCCTGCGCGCGGGTCTTCGCCCTCTGCCACCGGCGACGTGCAGGGCGCACAACCGATGCTGGGATATCCTTGTGCCACCAGCGGATGCCGGGGCAGGCGGTTTTCTTCCATATAGTCGCGCACGTCTTCGGGTGCCCAGCGGGCCAGCGGATTCACCTTGATCCGGCCCGTAGCGTCCTCGACCTCAAAGAACTCCAGTTTCGCCCGCGTTCCCGATTGATACCGTTTCCGGCCTGTCATCCATCCGCTGTAGGGTGCGAGCGCTTTTTGCAGCGGCACCGTCTTGCGTAACGCACAGCACGCATCCGTGTCACGCTGATGCAAGTTTCCGTCCGGGTCCTGGGCAACGATATTATCCGCCCGGATCACGGTTACGTTTTCCAATCGCAGCCGCTCCGCCACGTCCTGTTGATAGACCAGTGTTTCAACAAAGAGCATCTCTGTATCGATGAAAATCACCGGCACATCCCGTTTCACCATGGCCGCAAGGTGCAGCAGTACAACTGATTCCGCCCCGAAACTGGACACCAAGGCGATGTCAGGCACCGCCTCGAACGCCGCGCGCAGCACATCCGTGGCGCCGTGATGGGTCAGTTGCGCATTGAGCGCGCTGACCATCACGTGCGCTTCCGGGCGGACCGGCCCTCCGGGGGAAGTTTTCTGGGCAAGATGAAGCATGGGATATTACTCCGCAGCCACCTTGGTTTCGGGGTAGAGTGCCGCCTTGAACGGGGCGAGGCCCGTCCGACGGTAGGTGTCGATGAACTCCTCGGTCTCGTCGGTGCGCAGGTCGAGATATGTGTCCACGATCCGCTCAACCGCTGGCACAACGTCATCAGCCGAGAAACCGGGGCCGACGCGATCGCCAACCTTGGCCTGTTCGGTATGATCGCCACCCAGCGTGATCTGGTAGTTCTCTACACCTGCACGGTCGAGACCCAGAATGCCGATATGGCCCACATGGTGGTGGCCACAGGCGTTGATGCAGCCCGAGATCTTGATTTTCAGCGCGCCGATCTCGTGCTCGCGTTTCAGATCGTCAAAGGCGGTCGCAATCTCTTGCGCAATCGGGATCGAGCGGGCGGTGGCCAGCGCGCAATAATCCATACCGGGGCAGGCGATGATGTCGCTGATCAGACCGATATTGGCCGTGGCGAGGCCAGCTTCTTTCAGCCGCGCGTGGATCGCGGGCAGGTCGGACACATGCACATGCGGCAGGATCACGTTTTGCTCGTGGCTGATGCGCAGCTCGTCATGGGCGAACTCTTCGGCAAGGTCCGCCATCAGGCGCATTTGGTCAGCCGTGGCGTCGCCGGGGGTATCGCCATGTTTCTTCAGCGAAATCGACACGATCTTGTACCCATCCGCCTTGTGCGCCGTCAGGTTCGTATCTGCCCATGACCGGAACACGGGATCGTTGTGATAGGCGTCTTTGAATGGTGCCTCCGACTTCGTGATAAAGGCGGGGGCCGCGAAGTGTTCTTCGATCTCGCGCAGCATCTGCACGTCCACGCCCGAGAAGGTTTTACGTGTCTCTTCGAACCGTTCGTCCACAAGGCGGCGTATTTCATCAATACCGTGTTCATGCACGGTGATCTTGATCCGCGCCTTGTACTTGTTGTCGCGGCGGCCGATCTGGTTCCAGACGGACACGATGGCCTCAAGATAGGGCAGCAGGTCCGCTTCGGGCAGGAAGTCATTGATAACCTTGCCGATCATCGGGGTGCGGCCCAGGCCACCACCGACAATGATCTCATAGCCGCGCGCGCCGTCGCGCTCGACCATGCGGATGCCGATGTCATGGGCCTTGGTCACGGCGCGATCATTCGGGCTGCCGGTGATCGCGATCTTGAACTTGCGCGGCATGAACTGGAACTCAGGGTGATCTGTGGACCACTGACGCATCAGCTCGGCCACGGGGCGCGGGTCGGCAATTTCGTCCGCGGCGGCGCCGGCAAAGTGGTCAGCGGTCACGTTGCGGATCGTGTTGCCGGAGGTCTGGATGGCGTGCATCCCCACCTCGGCCAGCGCGTCCAGCATATCGGGCACGTCCTTCAGCTCCGGCCAATTGTACTGGATGTTCTGGCGGGTGGTGAAGTGGCCATAGCCCTTGTCCCAGCGCTCCGCGATCTCGGCCAGCGTGCGCATCTTGGCGCTGTTGAGCGTGCCATAGGGGATCGCAACGCGCAGCATGTAGGCGTGCAACTGCAGGTACAGACCGTTCATCAGGCGCAGGGGCTTGAACTCATCCTCGGTCAGTGCGCCCGAGACGCGGCGCTCCACCTGCTGGCGGAACTGGCGGTTTCGTTCAGCCAGAAAGGCCGTGTCGAACTCGGAATAGCTATACATCAGGACAGCTCCACTTGCTTGCCATGGGCGTAGTTGCTGGGGCCGGTGGCCCGGAAGGTTTCGCGGAAATGGGTGGGGACAGGCACGCCGTCCTCAACCGCCACATCGGCCAGATAGGCGCCGACAACTTCGTCCACCTGTTGGCTGGCTTCGATGAGGCGCAGATCGGCATCAGCCTCATCGGTCAGCACTTCGGCTTCTTCCAGCTTACGGGTCCAGCCATCAGCGGTTTGGTATATCACGTCGCCTGCCAGCAGGTGGTTGGCGGTGACAACTTTGGGGGTGAACGCTTTGGGCATCAGTGCGTCTCCTGCATGTGGGGCATGGGGATCTCGGGAATGGCGGCGATGGCCGCACGCGGGGCAAGGCCAATGAAGGTCAGGGCAGGGCCACCCAGACCGGCCTCGGTGAGGGTCGGTTCCATCTCGGCCACCGTGGTGGAGAGGACCTGCTGATCAGCGCGGCTCGCGTTTTCCACGAAGGTCACGGGCGTGGCTGGATCAATGCCATGCATCATCAGGCGACCTTGAATGAAACGGGCCGATTTCTTGCCCATGTAGATGGCCGCTACCTCACCGGGGCGGGCCAACGCCTTCCAATCGTGATCGGCAAAGCCGCGGGTGTCGTGGCCGGTCAGGAACCGGACGGAGGAGTTGCGGCCTCGGCGGGTCAGCGACTGACCGATGGAGGCGACAGCAGCGGACGCCGCCGTGATGCCCGGCACGATGTGATACTCCACACCGGCCTCGGTCACCGCCTCGATCTCTTCATCCAGACGACCGAAGACAGTGGCGTCACCGGATTTCAGGCGCACGACCTGCGCACCTTTCAGCCCATGTTCCACGATCAGATCGTTGATGGTCTCCTGTGGGGTCGAGGGGCCAAAGGCCTCTTTGCCCACGTCGATCATCGTGGCCTCGCGGCGGGCAAGCTCCAGGATTTCCTTCGAAATTAGGCGGTCGTAGATCACCACGTCTGCCTCATCCAAGGCTTTTCGGGCCTTTAGGGTCAGCAACTCCGGATCACCCGGGCCTGCGCCAACAAAGGCCACGTGACCCTTGCGGGCGTCGCGCATCAGATGATCCGCCAGAAGACCATCGAGGGCCGGTTGAATGGCCTCTTCGCCGTCGCTCATCGCCTTGGGACCGGCATTGAAGTAATAGTCGCGCCAGAAGTCGCGACGCGGACGGCCAAAGGGCAGGGCGTCTGCCGCCTTGCGGAAGGCCTTGCCGATACGGGCAAGGGTGCCGAGGGACGTGGGCAGGCGTTCTTCCAGATCGGCCTTGATCGCACGCGCGAGCACGGGGGCGGCCCCTTCGGTGCCGATGGCAACTGTGACAGGATCTCGGTCCACGATGGCAGGGGTGATGAACTGGCTGTCGGCGAGGTTATCAACGATGTTGACCAGCGCGCCATCTGCGTGGGCAATAGCCGCGGTGCGCTTGTCTTCCACCTCATCTTCATCGGCGGCATAGAAGAGGGCGGCGCACATCGCATCGCCGGGCTCCATGGCGCGGTCGATCAGGCGCAGCTTGTCATCCGTCGCCCATGCCTTGATCTGGTTATCGGCGTTTGGTGCAAAGACGGTAATATGGGCCGCTGTTTTCATCAGCAGCCGCAGCTTGGCCAGCGCCGCATCGCCGCCGCCTGACAACACGATCCGCCGTCCGGCGGTGTTCAGGAAGATGGGGAAATGGTTCATATCGGCCTCGATCCCGTAAAACTGACCCCCAATATAGGAAATTATCCCGGTTTTCTGCTAGACAGCGGCGCAGATAAGGATGATTGTTCTGTCTCTGTGTAGGTGCAGAACACCTGTTTCCCGATTTGGAGCGCTTTGGAATGTCTGTTCGCATCGATGAGGTAGATCGCAAAATTCTGGCCGAGCTGCAGCGTGATGCCAGCCAGTCGCTGGACGATATTGCCAAGGCCGTGGGGTCTTCGAAGACCCCCGTTTGGAACCGGATTCGCAAGCTGCGCGATGCGGGCGTGGTCGGTCAGCAGACCGTTGTGCTGGATGCAGAGGCGCTGGGGTTCGAGGCCTGTTTTTTTGTCCTGATCCGCACGTCCGAGCATGAGGCGGACTGGCAAGCCAAGTTCTTGCGCGCGCTTCAGGAGCGCCCGGAGGTGCAGGAGGCACACCGGCTGGCGGGCGACATCGACTATATATTGAAGGTGCGAGTGAAAAACGCACGTGCCTATGATGCGTTTTATCAGGCGCTGATTTCCGAGGTGCGGGTGCACAACGTCACGGCGCTCTTGTCAATGGAAGAGATCAAATCCACCACGATGCTCCCTTTGGAAACGTGATCCAGTCGCGCGTCGCTGCGTGCTTCAAAAATGTGCGCTACCGCGCATTTCATATTCTGCCAGTGGAGACGCGACGCTTTGCCTTCGGCGATGTGGCGGTTGAAAGGTTTGGGAGTTTTGCTGAGAGGTCGCTTAAGGCGCTTTGCGTCTTGAGCAGACCTGATCAAGGGTGATGTGAGTCGCGCCCGCGTCAAGGACAAGCCGCCTCTGGCGGTGGCCTCCGGCCATCCTTGACCCGGTCCCGACTCACGCTGCGACGATCAGCTGGTCCAGCTTGTGGAAGTGGTAGCTGTCTGCGTATTTCGGGGCTTCGATAATGCGCAGGTTTGGCATCGTTTCGAACAACATGGGCAGGGCGATTTGCATCTCGAGCCGGGCCAGCGGGGCGCCCACGCAGAAATGCAGTCCGCCGCCAAAGGCGACATGGGTGTTCTTGACCCGCGCCGGGTTGAACTGCTCAGGCGCGTCGAACACGGCTGGGTCGCGGCCCGCTGCCCCCAGCATTAGGGCGATCTCGTCGCCGGGGCCAAGGCTGTGCCCACCCACTTCGATGGGTTCATAGACGTGCCGTGTGAACATATGCAGCGGCGGGTCGAAGCGCATGACCTCTTCCACCGTCCTGTCCACGCGGCCCGGGGCCAGTGCATCGGTCTGTCCGGTCTCGACCAGCGCCTTCACGGCGTTGCCCAAGCTATGCACCGTCGCCTCGTGCCCTGCGTTCAGCAGCAGGATACACGTTCCGATCATCTCGTCGTGGCTCAGCGTCTGGCCGTCTTCCTCTGCCGCGATCAACTCGGTGATCAGGTCATCGCGGGGATCGTCCCGTCGCTCCTCGATATAGCCGCGCAGAAAGGCAGAGAACTCCGCAGCAGCTGCATTCGCCGCATCCTCAATCGCCCGATCACGTCCCGCCTGATACATCGCCACCATCGCGGACGACCAGCGCAACAGGTCCGGGCCCATCTCCTCCGGCACACCCAGCAGGCGCGCAATCACGCGCACGGGCACAAGCTGGCAATAGGCGGGGATCACATCAAACGGACCCGCAGACAAACTCGCCAACAAATCGGCACAGATGGCGCGAATATCGCCCTCAAGACCTGCAATCCGGCGCGAGGTGAACGCGTGCAGGACCAACCGGCGCAAGCGGGTGTGCTCGGGTGGCTCCAGCTCCAGCAGCGAATAGCGCTCCACCGCATCGAAATCGGTCAGATGGGCCGGTGCGGCTCCGCGCCCCGGCACAGCACGGCCCAAACGCCGGTCGCGCAAAAGCGCATGCACGGTGGCATGGTCAAAGGCCGCGTGCATCCCGTAGTCCTGCCAGAACAGCACCGGGCCGTCGGCCCGCGCACGGTCGTAAAATGCATACGGATCTTGAACAAAAGCGGGCTCATGCGGGGACTGGATCAACATGGGGCAGATGTCTCAGGCCGGACGCGCCTTGGCAAGCCTTTGCGCACGCGGATAGGGTGGCCGCCATGGGAAACGGATACCTCAGACGGATCAGCGTGGTGCTGGGCTTTGTTGCGCTGGTTGCGGCGGCAGCCGCCGGCGTGTGGCGCTACGGGTACTTCCAGGCGCTTGATCAACTGGCCCGGCAGGGGCAATCGGATCTTGCGCTTGCCTCGGACCGCCTGACAGGGCAGCTCCAGCGCTACCGTGAACTCGCAGTGCTGGTGGCGGATCATCCCCGTGTCAGTGCGGCACTTGCAGGGGAAGATGTCAGCCAAGCCGAAGCGCTGTTCCTTGAAATTGCAGACAAAACGGCAGCGCAAGACATCCGCCTGACGAATGCAGAGGGGCTCGTGCTAGCCGCTGCGCGCTCCGATCAACCGGGTCTTGATATTGCGCCGCTGGTGGCGCGTGCGGCGCAAGGGGCGCTGGGCTGGGGCAATGGGCGCACGGCCCAGGGCACACGCGTCTTTGCTTACGCAGCACCCGTCTTTGATGCCCGGTCGCGGATCACCGGAATCGTGGTTGTGACGGCGGACCTTGCCGGGATCGAATGGGATTGGGTCGGCTCCAACCCTGCGGTGTTTTTCACCGACGCGCGGGACCGGGTGTTCATCACCAATCGATCCGAAATCGTCTATTGGCAACGCGCGGACGAGGGGCCGGGCCTGAAACCGGCCACTGGCCCGGCGTTGCCTTTCGACAGCTACGAACTGGGGCGGCATGAGGTCTGGCAATTGGGGTGGGGGCCGTACCTGCCGCAAAACGCCCTGCACCTTGTACGACCCTTGCCGGTGATCGGCATGACGGGCGAGGCGCTTGTGGATGTCGCCCCGGCCCGCCGCCTTGCGACGCTACAGGCCGCAGCGGTGGCAGGGCTGTGCCTTGCCTTCGGCGCGCTGCTGTTCCTTGCCACGGAACGGCGCCGCACATTGGCCGAAGCGAACGCGCAACTGGAACAACGCGTGGCTGAACGCACCGCCGCCCTGTCCGACACCAACACCCAGCTCCGGCGCGAGGCCGAGGAGCGGGAAGAGGCGCAAGCCGCCCTCGCACAGGCGCAGGCCGCCCTTGTCCAGGCGGGCAAACTGAGTGCACTGGGACAGATGAGCGCGGGGCTCAGCCATGAACTCAATCAACCACTCATGGCGATCCAGACCTATGCCGACAATGCGCAGGCCTTCCTGCAGCGCGACAAACCCGACCGGGCCGAAGACAATCTGGGCCGCATCGCCGACATGGCCCGCCGCATGGGGCGCATCATCAAGAACCTGCGCGCCTTTGCCCGGCAGGAAAGCGAACCGGCGCTGCGCGTGGACCTTGCCCAGGTGGTGCAAAGTGCTGTGGAACTGACCACGCCGCGTATGCGGAACGAGGATGTGACACTCACGCTCAACCTGCCCGACGCACCCGTTTGGGTGTCGGGGGGTGAGGTGCGGCTGGGGCAGGTCTTCGTCAACCTGATCTCGAATGCGGTCGACGCCATGGCGGGGCGCGGCAGGCGCGCGCTGACCATCGAAATTCATGACACCTCGGTCATCATCTCCGACACCGGCCCGGGCATCGAAACGCCAGACCGCGTGTTCGACCCGTTCTATTCCACCAAAGAGGTCGGCGCATCCGAAGGGATGGGGCTGGGCCTCTCGATCTCATACGGCATCGTGCAAAGCTTTGGCGGTGAAATCCACGGCGACAATGGCCCGGACGGCGCGGTGTTCACGGTCGATCTGCAACCTTGGACCCAAGAGGTAGCCGCGTGACCACCCAAGTGCTGCTTGTCGATGATGACGCCGCCGTGCGTGACGCGCTGGCCCAAACGTTGGAGCTTGCAGATCTTGAGCCAATCCCGGCAGGCTCTTTCGTGGTCGCCAAAGATCACATCACACGCGACTTTGACGGTGTGATCTTGTCTGATATCCGCATGCCGGGGCGCGACGGCTTTCATCTCTTGGCCCACACGCGCAAGATCGATCCGGACCTGCCGGTGATCCTGTTGACGGGGGAAGGTGACATTCCGATGGCCGTGCAGGCGATGCGTGACGGCGCATTTGGCTTCCTCGAAAAACCCTGTGCGCCCAATGAGTTGCTGGCTGTTCTTGAGCGTGCATTGAAAACCCGCGCCCTGGTTCTTGAAAACCGCCGCCTGCGGCAACTGGTGGAAAGCGGTGATCCGGCCGCCCGTATGCTCTTTGGCGAAAGCGATCTTGCCAATGGCTTGCGTGACCGCGTGCGGCTGCTGGCCCCGCTTGAGACCGAGGTGCTTGTGACCGGAGCGCCCGGCACGGGCATTTCCAAGGTGGCCGAGGTCATTCACCTCAGCTCCCTTCGGTCCAAGGCGCCCTTTGTCAAACGCGCCGCCGCCGATCTGCGCCCGGGCGCACTGGCCGAGTCTATGGACAAGGCCAAGGGGGGGAGCCTGTTTCTGGATGAAGTCACCGGGCTGCCCCATGCCAGCCAACTCGCCCTGCTCGAAGCGCTGGAGGCAGGCGAAGGCCCGCGACTGATCGCTGGCAGCACACGCAACCTTGGCACAGCCGTGGAAGAGGGCGCTTTGAACGCCGATCTTTACTACAAAATCGAGATGTTCCCGATCCGCATTCCGTCGCTGAGCGAACGCCCCGAGGACATCCCCATCCTGTTCCGCCACTATGTCGCCCAGGCGGCAGAGCAGGCGGGCCTGACCCCGCCTGAACTGGCCCCGGATCATATGGCCGCCCTGATGGCGCAGGACTGGCCCGGCAACGCGCGATCGTTGATGAGTGCCGCCATGCGCTTTGTACTGGGCATGCCCGAGGATGCGTCCAAGGCTGTTGATCTCGGCTTGGCCGAGCAGATGGCGCGGGTTGAGCGCTCATTGCTGGTTGCGGCGCTGGGGCGACAGAACGGGCATGCCAGCGCGGCTGCCGAAGCGCTGAGGCTCCCGCGCAAAACCTTCTACGACAAGCTCAAGAAATACGGGATTCGGCCTGAGGACTATCGGCGCTAACACTGTGTGGATTTCCACACAGTGTTGCATGGGGTCGTGCGAAAATCCGCACACACAGGCAGCGCGCAACACCTGAGCAACTTCCAAAGTGTTCTTTAAGATATTGAAAAATAATGGATAAGGCGGTGGCGAGAGAAGTTAAAAACTTCCTTCTATGTACCCCACCGTACGCTCTGCTTTTATCCAAATCGCTGTCCCCGCGGGGACACGTCCCAAAAACACGATCTCTGGGAGGAGACAGACAATGAAATTCCTGACCGCCGCCGCCCTGGCATTGACCGTCAGCGCAGGCGCCGTGGCCGCTGCCTGTGACGATGGCGAAATCGTCATCAAGTTCAGCCACGTCACCAACACCGACAAGCACCCCAAGGGCATCGCCGCCTCGCTGCTGCAAGAGCGCGTGAACGAGGAAATGAACGGCACCGCCTGCATGGAAGTGTTCCCGAACTCGACCCTCTACAACGACGACCAGGTGCTCGAAGCGCTGCTGCAGGGCGACGTTCAGATGGCCGCTCCGTCGCTGTCGAAGTTCGAGCAGTTCACCAAGCAGTTCCGCATCTTCGACTTGCCGTTCATGTTCAAGGACATCGACGCGGTTGACGCCTTCCAGGCGTCCGAAACCGGTCAGGCGATGAAGGAATCGATGACCCGCCGCGGCCTGTTGGGTCTGGCGTTCTGGCACAACGGCATGAAGCAGATGTCGGCCAACAAGCCGCTGATGACACCTGCGGATGCCAACGGCCTCAAGTTCCGCGTCCAGAACTCCGACGTGCTCAAGGCGCAGATGGCGGCCATCGGTGGCTCGCCCCAGCCCATGGCCTTTTCCGAAGTCTATGGCGCGCTGCAGACCGGCGTTGTGGACGGTCAGGAAAACACCTGGTCCAACATCTACGGCAAGAAGTTCTTTGAAGTGCAGGATGGGATCACCGAGACGAACCACGGCATCATCGACTACCTCGTCGTGACATCCACGGACTTCTGGGACAGCATGCCTGACGACGCGCGGACCCAATTGGCGGCCATCGTGGAAGACGTCACCACCACCCGCAACACGCAAGCCTTCGAAGTCAATGAAGAGGCCAAGCAGGCCATCATCGACGCCGGTGGTACTGTGCGCCAGCTGGACGCCGCACAGCGCGAAGCCTGGGTGTCCGTGATGAAACCCGTTTGGGACCAGTTCAAGGACGACGTAGGCCAGGACAATATCGACGCGGCGCAAGCCATCAACGCCGCGACCAACTAAAGGTCGCGCGACGCGGCCCGGCGGGGACATCCGCCGGGCCCATCTTTTCTTGAAAATTTGGGGAAGGGGGCAGGACCATGGCAGGCGCTTATGATCCCAGCTCGGGCTTTGGCCGCTGGGTCAACGAAATCGAAGAAACGGCCATCGCGATCCTGCTGGCCTTGATGACACTCATCACCTTCATCAACGTGGTGCTGCGCTACGGCTACAACACCGGCCTTATCTGGGGCCTCGAGATGGTGACCTTCCTCTTTGCCTGGCTGGTCCTCTTCGGGGTCAGCTATGCGGTCAAGATCACAGCTAACCTTGGCGTTGATGCGGTCATCAACCTGTTCTCTGCTCCGGTCCGCCGGGTTATCGCATTGGTCGCAGGTGCCATCTGCATCGCCTACGCCTTCCTCGTCTTCAAGGGCGCGTGGGACTATTGGGCCAACTTCGCCAACCTGCCGCAGACCACGGGCCGCTGGTTCCCCACGGGGTTCGAAGAGATGAAGCGTTCGTCCTATCGCGGGTGGTACGAGACGGTCGATATTCCGCATCCCGCATGGCTGAAATGGATCGAACCTCTGATGAATGAGGGTGAAGCATACGAGAAAATTCCGCGCTTCATTCCCTACGCCATTCTGCCGTTTGGCATGGGCCTGCTGCTGTTCCGTTTCGTGCAGGCGACTGTGAGGGTCTGGCGGGGACAAACCACTAGCCTGATCGTCAGCCACGAGGCCGAAGACGCCATCGAAGACGTCAAACACCTGAACCGGGACGACTGAGACCATGGAAGTTGCAATTCTCTTTACCCTCGTCGTGGGGATGATGCTGATCGGGGTGCCGATTGCCGTGGCTCTGGGCATGTCGTCGATCGTGTTCCTGCTGGTGCTGAGCGACACGTCGCTCGCCTCAATTGCGCAGACGCTGTTCCAGGCGATGGCGGGGCACTACACGTTGCTGGCGATCCCGTTCTTCATCCTCGCCTCGACCTTCATGTCGACGGGTGGGGTGGCGAAACGGATCATCCGGTTTTCCATCGCGGTCGTGGGCCATTTCCCCGGTGGTCTGGCCATCGCGGGCGTGTTCGCCTGCATGATGTTCGCGGCCCTGTCCGGGTCATCGCCGGCCACGGTTGTAGCCATCGGCTCCATCGTGATCGCGGGTATGCGGCAGGTGGGCTATTCCAAGGACTTTGCGGCGGGCGTCATCGCCAATGCGGGCACGCTGGGCATCCTCATCCCGCCGTCCATCGTGATGGTGGTCTATGCCTCGGCCACGGATGTTTCTGTGGGGCGGATGTTCCTTGCGGGCGTCATTCCGGGCCTCATGGCGGGCACCATGCTGATGGTCACGATCTATGCCATCGCCAAGATCAAGAACCTGCCCAAAGGGGATTGGCTCGGCTGGGGCGAGGTTGCCTCCTCCGCCGGGGCCGCGTCGGGTGGTCTGTTCCTGATCATCATCATTCTGGGCGGGATTTATGGTGGTATCTTCACGCCCACCGAAGCCGCCGCCGTAGCAGCCGTTTATTCCTTCCTGATTGCCAGTTTCATCTACCGCGACATGGGGCCATTTTCGAAGGTGGCGCCAAGGGCGGGCAATTTCACTGGCATCACGCTGATGGGCGGGTTGGCGCTTGGGATCGTCATCTGGCTGGTGTCGGGCGGCCTCGACCTGACCACCTCTGTCCTGATTGGCTTTGCGCTGGCGGCCGTGGGCGCGGTGGCCGAGCGGATCGTGCGTGGGTTGGATTTGAACCCCGTCTCGATTGCGACGGACTTTGCCCGGATGCCGTTGGCACTGGTGCACCGCGACACGAAGCACGCTTTTTTTGAAGCCGGTAAGCTGACCGTTACGTTGATGTTCATCATCGCAAATGCCTTGATCCTGAAGCATGTTCTAACGGACGAGCAGATCCCGCAGCAGATTGCCGGGGCGATGCTGGATGCTGGGTTTGGCCCCGTGGTGTTCCTGATCATCGTGAACGTGATCCTGCTGATTGGCGGACAGTTCATGGAGCCATCGGGCCTGTTGGTCATCGTGGCCCCGCTGGTGTTCCCCATCGCCATTGAATTGGGCATCGACCCCATTCACCTGGGCATCATCATGGTGGTGAACATGGAGATCGGGATGATCACGCCGCCTGTGGGGCTGAACCTGTTTGTCACTTCAGGCGTGGCGGGGATGCCGATGATGCGGGTCGTCCGGGCGGCGCTGCCGTTCCTGGCCGTCCTCTTCGTCTTCCTGATCATGGTGACCTATATTCCGGCCATTTCGATCTGGTTGCCGACCCTGATGATGGGGCCGGAGATTATCGTGCAGTGACGGAGCGCTGATCCAAATGACGCCTTGCGGCGACGCGATTCATTTGTGCTGATGGGGGGCTCTGCCCCCCAAACCCCCCGAGGTATTTGTAGCCAGAAGAAGACTATGAGGCCGCCAGTGCGTCGATGATCGGCTGGAAGTCGGACGCCGTAAGGGAGGCACCGCCGACAAGGGCACCGTCGACGTTTTCGGCCTGGAAGATTTCGGCTGCGTTTGTGGGTTTGACCGAGCCGCCGTAGAGAACACGCATGTTTTCGCCTTGGCTGCCGAAGCGCGCGGTCAGTTTTTCGCGGATCATGTCGTGGGTTTCCACGATCTGTTCCATTGTGGGCACACGCCCAGTGCCGATGGCCCAGATGGGTTCGTAGGCGATGACTGTGTTCTCTGCCGTGGCGCTGTCCGGCGTTGAGCCATCCAGTTGCGCGGCGATGATGTCGAGGCAGTCAGGGCCCAGTCGTTCTTCCTCGCTTTCGCCGATGCAGATGATGGCCGTGAGGCCCGCTGCGTAGGCTGCTTCTGCCTTGGCCCGGACTTGCGCGTTGGTCTCGTGGTGGTCGGCGCGGCGTTCGGAGTGGCCGACGATTACGGCACTGGCGCCTGCGTCCTTGAGCATGGATGCGGCGACATCGCCGGTATGGGCGCCCTTGGCATTGGCGTGGCAGTCTTGGCCGCCGATTCCGACGGGGCTGTTTTCCGTGGCCTCGGCGGCGCGGGTGAGAAGGGGCGCGGGCGGGCAGATGATGATCTGTGGTGCGTTGTCCGACGCACCACCTGTGAGCGTGGCCAGGTCTGCCAACATCTCGGGGGTGCCGTTCATCTTCCAGTTGCCTGCTGCCAATGTGCGCCGCATATGTCTCTCTCCGGTTTTGTTGCCTTGGTCCTAGCATCGCGGGTGTGGCTGCGCTAGGGCTGCGCGCGCAGCATGGAGGGCATGAGATGATCCCACGTTTGGATGCGGCGGCATTGGCTGCTGGCGAAGCAGAGAGCCTGAAGGTTTTGGGCGAAGCAGCGACCGGGGTGGGCTTTGCCACCGTGCACAACACCGAATTGTCGGCGGCACGTGTGGAGGAGGCAATCGAGACCTATCGTGCGTTCTTTCACTTGCCCGAGGCGCAGAAGCGGGCGGTTGATATGGCCCGCACCGGGTCGAACCGGGGCTGGGGAGCGCCCGGATCGGAGCAGGTCGATCCTGATGCCAACCCTGACTACAAGCAGTTTTTTGATGTGGGGTTTCAGTTGCCCGAGGGGCATCCCCTTGGGGACAAGCGGTTTTATGCGCCGAACCTGTGGCCGGATGATCCTGTGTTTAAAGAAGTGATTTCAAAGTATTACGATGATGCTTTGAAAGTGGCCAAGGGGTTGCTGGCGGCCATTGCCCGGTCCATCGGGGCAGATCCAACCCATTTTGAAGGGGCGTTCGAGACACCCATGGCCCTGTTGCGTGGAAATTTCTATCCGGCGCGGCCCGACTGGGCCGGCGCCAAGGATTTCGGGATTGCAACCCATACCGATTATGGCTGTCTGACCCTGCTGGCGACGGATGGATCGCCGGGGTTGGAGGTGCGCAAGCGGGGCGGCGGGTGGATTCCTGTCAGCGCGCCGCCGGGTGAGTTCATCATCAACTTCGGTGAGATGCTGGAATTCTGGACCGGGGGCAAGGTCAAGGCGACACCGCACCGGGTTGTCGGTGGGCTGGCGGAGCGCATTTCCATCCCGCTGTTTTTCAATCCGACCTATGACACCAATGTGGCCCCGGAAGGGTCGGATGAGGTGATGTTGGCGGGCGATCATTTGAGCGCGCGGTTTGAAGAGACCTATGTGCATCTTCAGGGAAAATCATGAATTTACAGGCTGAACTTGAAGCTGAGGTTGCGGCGCAGTGGAAAGAGCAGACGGACGGGGCGCATGACATCTGGCATGTGCGGCGGGTTTGGGCGAATTGCCGGCGGATTGCAGAGGCCTTGGACACGCCGGTAGATCGCCAGGTGCTTTTGATTGCCGCCTATCTGCACGACATCGTCAATGTCCCCAAAGATGACCCGCGCCGGACGCAAGCTGCGGCGCTTTCTGCCGACCATGCCGTTGCCTGGATGGCGGCGCGTGGATTGCCGCGGCAGGATGCAGTTGCCCATGCCATTCTGGGGCATAGCTATTCAGCCGGTCATCCTTGCGAGACGCTGGAGGCGCAGGTTTTGCAGGATGCGGACCGGTTGGAGGCCTTGGGCGCGATTGGCATTTCCCGCTGTTTTAATGTGGCTGGTCAGATGGGAGCCGGATTGGTGGAAGGGAATGATCCTTTGGCAGAGACGCGGGCGTTGGACGATGCCGCCTTTGCCCTCGACCACTTCCGGGTGAAACTGTTTGGCGTGGCCGATACGCTCAATACAGCGCCGGCGCGCGGGATGGCGGCGGAGCGCGTGGCGTTCATGCGGGTCTTTCAAGAAACGCTGGCGCGGGAGGCGCGTGTGTAGGGTACCCGGTGAACCCGCACGCCTTTATAGATACGTCAGGGCTTCGCGGGCGAGGTCTGTTGCTTCGTCGGCGTCATCCTGGGCGCTGTCAGGGAGGAACCAATACGGCATATGCGTGTCGCTGCCGTCCTTGCGCTTGTAGTCCCAACGGTCGAGGCCCATGGCCTCAAACCTGTCCTGCATCTTGCCCTGACCTTTGAGCAGGAGCCGCCCGTCTGACATCAGGATGGCAAAAATGATGCCGTCACAGTAGATCGACAGGCCGCCGAACATCTTGCGGGTGCTGAGAGGGCCGAGGCCGGAGAAGAGGTCGAGCGCGTGGTCGATCTCTTCGGCGCTGACGGCCATTCTATTGTGCGTTTTGCTCGGCGGCGAGCGCGTCCACGTCCTTGAACGAAATGCTTTCGCCACAGCCACATGCGTCGGTCACGTTGGGGTTGTTGAACTTGAAACCGGATTCCAGAAGCGATGTTTCGTAGTCGATTTCGGTGCCGAAGAGGAACATCTGCGCCATGGGCGCGATCATGACGCGTGCGCCGTCCTGTTCGACGGTTTCGTCGTTTGGGTCGGCTTCGTCCACGTATTCCATGGTGTATTCCATGCCTGCGCAGCCGCCCTTTTTCACGCCGATGCGCAGGCCCGAATGGCCCTCTTTCTCCATCAGTTTGGAGATTTGCGCGGCGGCGCGGGGGGTAATGCTGACGGCGTTTTTGCCGGGGATCGAGAACATGGGCGCCTCTTTGCTTATCCGACGTTTAAGGTAGGGCTTTCGGCGTCGTCCCGCAAGGGGCGTGGACGAGCCAGCATACCGGCGATTGCGTCGAGTGCTGCGCGGATGGCTGGGTCGTGGCGGGTGTCCTGGTGGCAGACCAGCCATTCCTCTGATGTGAGGGCCTCGATGATGCTTGAGACGCGGGTCAGACCGGGGGCTGTGTCGGCCGCGAAGGTGGGCAGGACAACCCGGCCCACGCCGCTTTGCGCCAGTGCCATGCGGACTTGTGGATCGTTCGAGACGGCAACCAGTTCAGAGCCGTGATTGGCGACTGTCCATGCCTCGGAGGGCAGGGTGGCTGTATCGTCGCTCGGGCCGATCCATCCTTCAACGTTTTCGGACACGGCGTAGACGGCGTGTTCGACGTGGCCTGTGCGCCGTCCGGCCAGCCAATCGTGATCGGGGCGGCGGTTGCGGATGCCGATATCCACCTCGCGCCGCTCGATATCCATGTCGAGATTGCAGGAGACAAATTCGGGCGTCCAGCGATCGCTTCGGGTCCAGTAGCTGGACAGGTTCCGGCTGAGGTAGAGCGTGGTCCAGGTGCCAGCAGAGACGCGCACGCGCGGGGCGCCGGATTGTTCCGCGGACCAGTGAGCGATGCAACGGGCGGCGGCCTCCATCTTCTTTGCCCGTTCGAGAAGGGCGCGCCCTTCTGTCGTGGGGGTGTAGCCCGCAGCGCCGTGGGCAAAAAGCCTGCGGCCTGTGCGTTGTTCCAGCGCCGTCATGCGCCGTGACAGGGTGGCCTGGCTCAGCCCGGTTTCCCGGGCTGCGCGCGCGAGCGAGCCGTGGCGGGCGACGGCGGCGAATAGTCCGTAGTCTGTCCAGTCAGTGATTTGCATGATTGCAAATGTAGGTGCGAATCCGGGGTCTGACAATGCCGCATGGCTGCTGCCATATGGTCATTATCAACGAAAGGAGTGATTATGCTGCACCCTTATAAGTCAATGGAAATGAACAGCCTTTACGCAAAAGAACAGGACCTGTTTGCAAAAATGCAAGAGCAGGAGCGAATTCGCAAGCGCAGTCAGCGCCGACGCCGGGTGCTGATGTGGGTTTTGCGTCGTTTGTGAAACCAGCAAAAAAAGGGCCGCCGGGGGATCGGCGGCCCTTTGCAGACCTGTAGAAGCGCGCGGGGGGATGGCGCCGGGTACGGGTTACAGGCCCATGCAGTTGGCGTAATACGTCACCGTGGCGGGCCAGTCGGAGAAGACGCCGGCAACGCCCACATCCTGTGCCAGCACATCCAGCAGTTCATAATACACACCGTCATGCGTGGTCGCGTCGCTGATCGACTGGAAGTACCAGCCGCCGCCATTGCCCAGAGGACCTGAGCGTTCGAGCGTCCATGTGATGATATTCAGACCGGCAGCCTTGGCCTCCTTGGTGTAGGCTGAGGGCACGATTTGCCCGTTTTCCATTGTGACCAACATCCACATGGGCGGTGCGATGTAACGCACGCCGCGTTCATAGAGGCTGGTCATGCTGTCCGGGTAGGTGGCGGGATCGTTGTGGTCGAAGCCATCAACGTTGTAGCTGTCATCGAGATAGACAGCCTGTCCGCCGAATTCCGGTTCGTTTTCAATCCAGTAAAGTACGTCGTTGAGGTCGAAGCTTTGCACCCAGACATCCGAGGCGGGGATGCCTGCAGCCTTGTATTCGTCGACCATTTTTTGCGCATAGTCGGCTTGGGAGAAGCCGTTATGCGGCATGTCGACCGAGGGTGATTTCAGTTCGGGCGTGAACTTGGCACCGAGGGACTTGAACAGCGCGATGGACTCGGCATGTGTCATCAGTTGTGCGCCGTCTGTGTAAAGGTCGGTGCGCCAGCCGGCGATGCCGCCTTGGTACTCTTCCGCTGTCGTCGCGGCCTTGTTTGCGCTGTCCATTTTGGGAGTGAGCGTTTGGAACTCGGCCAGCGTCAGTTCGGATGTGCGGCATTCGGCGGTCGCCTCTTCATCGCCGCTGGCGGGCGAGAAGGGCGTGGCGCATGTGCTGGCCAGATCGGTCAGAAGGATGTTGGTTGTCGTGTGCAGGTCGTTTTGCGCGTGGCGGCAGACCAGTTCGTGATCCTTGGTAAAGGTCACGTCACATTCGAGGATACCGGCCCCCATCCGCGCAGCTGCGACGTTTGATTCCACCGTGTGTTCGGGAAACATCATGGGTGCGCCGCGGTGGCCAATTGAAAAGTCCGACTTGGCGGGTGTCTGGCTCTGACAACTTTGCAGCTTTGTCTTCAGATCGCCTTCGGGAAGTTTATCGATCAGGTAGGCAGGACGGGGTCCGTAATCGATGGCGACCGTTTCGGCCATAATGGTGGCAGGGGTCGTGGTAAGCAGAATGCAGGCAGCAGCAAGTCGCATTTGAGAATCCTTCGACGGTGTTTATCCATGCAGGATGAAGCGCCGATATGACGGTTTCTCAATGCGTTCGTGATGGTTTTGTGACGCTTCTTACATGAAACCGAGTTCGAGCCTTGCTTCGTCCGACATCATTTCCATACCCCAAGGCGGCTCCCATGTCAGTTCCACATCGACCTGTTTGATACCGGGAAGCGGTTCAATGGCGTCTGCAACCCAGCCCGGCATCTCGCCTGCGACGGGGCAACCGGGTGCCGTGAGCGTCATGATCACCTTCACTTCGTTCTCGGCATTGATGTCGATCGTGTAGATCAGGCCAAGCTCAAAGATGTTTACCGGAATTTCGGGGTCGTAGACAGTGCGGCAGGCTTCGACCACGGCCTCATGCAAAGGGTGGTCGGTTGACGAGGGCGCGATCAGCGGCGTGCCTTCCATCTGTTCGGTGGGCTGGTTCATGGGATCCCCGGACTTGTTCCTGAGTGTTTATATAGGGAACGGGGCGTGGCCGGTAAAGGGCGTGTGACTTGATGTATTCGTGCTGTGGCCCATCCGCTCGTTGCGTCATTCACTTGTTGCCGGCGACCAAATGTCGGAAGTTGCGAAATGCACCAAGCAATGGAGGCTGGCGTGGCAGTGACACTGCGGTGGGCAGAAGCGCGTGATCGTGCGCAATGGGACACGCTGTTCGAAGCCTATTGCGCATTCGGCGGGGCGCGGCAAACGTCTGAGATGCGTGATCGCGTTTGGGCTTGGATACACGACCCATCAGCGCAAACGCGGTGCTTTGTTGTTGCGGATGCGCATGGGCAGTTGGTCGGCTTTGTTCACTTCCGGTCTTTCGAGCGCCCGATGGACGCGGCTATCGGCGGCTACATCGACGATATGTTCGTGGCTCCTGCGGCACGCGGGCAGGGTGTCGTCGATCTGATGATCGAGGGCGTCGGCGCCTATGCGAAAGAGCAGGGGTGGGACGTGGTGCGCTGGATGACGTCCGATACCAACTACCGCGCGCGGGCGGTCTATGATCGGCACGCGAACAGGAGCAATTGGATCACGTATCAGTTGAAACGTTAGTGATCAGCCCTGCTTTTCGGCATCCTGGCCTGGCGCAAGGGGGGATCAACTGCGCCGTCGCACCGGGCGCGGTTTCACGCGTGCTTCGATCATGTCATAGACCTTGCCCACGATGTCCTTGCCGGTCGCGTTTTCGATCCCTTCGAAGCCGGGGCTTGAATTTACTTCCAGCACCTTTGGGCCGCTTTCGGACCGCAGGAGATCCACGCCCGCCTTGCCCAGCCCGAATACCCGGGCGGCCCGGACGGCGGCTTCACGTTCTGCCTTGCTGATCCGCACCGATGTAGCGCTGCCGCCGCGGTGCAGGTTCGAGCGGAAGTCACCCTCGGCCCCGGTGCGCTTCATCGAGGCCACGACCTTGCCGTCCACGACGAGGCAGCGGATGTCTTCGCCCGCTGCTTCCTTGACGAAGTCCTGCACAAGAAAGTTGGCGCGCAGTCCCCGGAACGCGTCGATCACCGATTCCGCCGCCTTCTTGGTTTCGGCCAGCACAACGCCTTTGCCTTGGGTGCTTTCCAGCAGTTTCACGATCACAGGTGCGGTGCCCACGAGCCCCATGATGTTGGCCGTGTCCTTGGGCGAGGCGGCAAAGGCCGTGGTGGGCATGCCAATCTTCTTTGATGCGAGGATTTGGTGGGCGTGCAGCTTGTCCCGGCTGGCCGTGATCCCGGCGCTGCCGTTCACACAATAGGTGCCGGTCGTTTCGAATTGTCGGATGACGGCAGTGCCATAGGCGGTGATGGACGCCCCGATGCGGGGGATCACGGCGTCGTAGCGGGGCAGGCGCTTGCCGTCATAATGCACCTCTGGGGCCATGGCATTGATCGCCATGTAGCAGCGGGTGGTGTCAATCACCTCGACAGTATGGCCGCGCGCTTCGCCCACTTCCACCAATCGGCGCGTCGAGTAGTTGTTTTCGCGGCTCAGCACGGCGATGCGCAGGGATCGGGCCGGGGCTACTTTCCGCATCGCGGAAGAGTGGTAGACGTCATAGCTGAGTTCGGGTTGCAGCCGCTTTTCCGAGGCCGTGATCGTAATGTGATCCTGCAAGGCCTGACGCCCCAGGAGCATGCGTGAGGTCATGGAGGAGCGGTCTGTCAACGTGACCTCGATGGGCCAAGACTGTCCGCCCACGTCCAGCCGGGTTTCAATCACGTAGCGCAGTTCCGCCTCACCATTGGAGGACGTGACTTCGCGCCGGTCGAGGATCGGCGCGGAGCAGGTGATCGACACATGGTCCTTGCCCGCGATGGGGTGGACGTTGAACCGGACCTTGGGTTGCTTGGCGGGGCCGAACACTTCGATGTCGTGGGCATGGAGTGCGGATGTGCGCGCGCCGGTGTCGATCTTTGCCTTGAGAGCGGGCAGTCCCAGTTCGGGCAGTGACATCCATTCTTCCCAGCCGAAGTTCAACGTGTCCATGTTGTCCCCATTTTTTTGTTGAGTATTTTTAAGCACCGTAGCGTGGGCGAGGTCTGCTCACAACGGACAGGCTTTGCTTGGGCAGACATGAAGCCCACGCAAAATGCAAGTCGGATGGCTTGGCCCACAAAAAAGCCGCCCTGTGATCGGGCGGCGCATGGTCTTTGTGGTTGTCCCTAGGGGCGGACAAGTGCGCGGGATCAGAAGATCAGGATATTGCCCGACTCATCGTAGTAGGTTGTATCGACGATGTCGCCGGCGGCATTGAACGCGATCTCTTCGACATGCCAGGCTTCGTCGCCCGAGTTGTCGTAAGTGGTTTGTTCCGTCAACCGCCCGCCCGCATAGGATTCGACGATCAGGTCGCCATCGTCGCGGACCTCTTCGGTCAGGGCGATGCGCCCGTTGGCATCGTAGGTGGTTTCGCGGGTCACCCAGTCAAAAGTGTCATTGTCCCCGTCGGTCAGCACCTGAGAGGTCTTTCTGCCATTCTGGTAAGTGATGGTGTCGCTGCGACCGTCGTCATAAACGATTTCACGCGTCGTCAGCCGTCCTGTGTCCGCGTCGTAAGTCAGTGACTTGGACTGCCAGGGATTGTCATCGCCGCCATCGGTGATGGTGCGGCTGGTGCGGGTGCCTGTATCTGCGTCGAACGTCAGCGTTTCGATGCGGCCGTTGTCCAGCACCTTTTCCGAGCCGATGCGTGCGCCGGTCGCGGCATCATAGCTTGTTGTAAGCGAGGCCCACGGCTTGTCGTCGTTCCCGTCTATCTCGATGCGCTCTGTGCGTGCGCCGGTGGTTTCATCGAACCGTTCGATCCGTTGGTCACCATTGTCATAGTTGATGGTCCGGGCGGTTTTTTGACCCAACCAGTTCCACTCGGTCGAGCGACTGTCCCAATCGGCGTCATTGGCTGCTGTGTCCGTGACCGTTTGGCTCAGCCGTTGCGGCCCAAGAAACGCCTCGAACACCGCGCTGCCGCTGTCCATGAGCGTGGTTCTGATCATGAAAAGGCCAGAGCTGTCCACGCTGGTGGTGATACTGGTCCAACCCTGGGTGTTGTCGACGTCTTCGATCGTCGTGGTCGTGAAGTCTTCTTCTGGGGTGGGCATGACAAGGCCTTGTGTCTTGATTGACAGGTCATTTCCCTCAGTGGGAACGGAGTTTGAACCGGAGGCCTATCGCAGCAATTTGTCCTAACTTGTTCATAAATCGTACGCAGGTTGGGCGATTGCGTGGTGATTGTGCGTCTTCCCAGCGGGTCTTGGCATTTCTGCATCTGCGCGGCATGAGGGGCCATGACCCGTTTTTCATTTGATTTGCATGCCACCGATGGCCGCGCCCGCACCGGCACCATCACCACGCCGCGGGGCGAGATCCGAACGCCAGCCTTCATGCCCGTAGGGACGGCCGCCACCGTCAAGGCGATGCTGCCCGAGAGTGTGCGCGCCACCGGAGCCGATATCCTGCTGGGCAACACCTATCACCTCATGTTGCGCCCGACGGCTGAGCGGATCGATCGTCTGGGCGGGCTCCACAAGTTCATGAACTGGGATCGCCCCATTCTCACCGACAGTGGTGGGTTCCAGGTGATGAGCCTGGCGGGCCTGCGCAAGCTGACCGAGGAGGGGGTGACCTTCAAATCGCATATTGATGGGTCCAAGCATGCCTTGACGCCCGAGCGGTCCATGGACATCCAGCGGCTGCTGGGGTCGGACATCGTGATGTGTTTCGATGAGTGCCCGGCTTTGCCCGCCGATCGCGACCGGATTGCAGAGAGTATGCGTCTGTCGATGCGCTGGGCGAAGCGGTCCCGCGACGCCTTTGGCGACCGTCCGGGCCACGCTCTGTTTGGCATTCAGCAGGGCGGGCTTGAGGAAGATTTGCGCGCCGAGAGTGCCGACGCCCTCAGGGAGATCGGGTTCGAAGGCTATGCCGTGGGTGGTTTGGCCGTTGGCGAGGGGCAGGAGGCGATGTTTGGTTGCCTGGACTATGCGCCGGAGCAGTTGCCGCAGGACAAGCCCCGTTACCTGATGGGGGTGGGCAAGCCGGATGACATTGTAGGCGCAGTTGCGCGTGGCATTGACATGATGGACTGCGTACTGCCCTCGCGGTCGGGGCGGACGGGGCAGGTTTTCACCCGCCGCGGTGTGGTCAACATCAAGAATGCGCGTCACGCCGATGATCCGCGTCCTTTGGATGAGGATTGTACCTGTCCCGCATGTTCCAACTACTCCCGCGCGTATCTGCATCATGTGTTTCGGGCGCAGGAGATGATCTCGGGCATGCTGCTGACATGGCACAACCTGCATTATTATCAGGAGTTGATGGCAGGGATGCGCGGCGCAATTGCTGCGGGGACGTTCGAGGCGTGGCAGGCCGCGTTTCATGCGGGCAGAGCGGAAGGTGATATCCCGCCGCTCTGACCTGTTTTTGTGTCAATCGCCGTCGGCGTTTGGCAAGTGGTCCAGATCGCAATAGTCGAAAAGGACCTCTTCGAACGTGTCGCCATCCTCAAGCGGAATGGCGTTGGTGCCTGCCAGCGCCCCGTTTGTCAGCATATCGTTCTGCAGTTTCAGACCCTTCTTGTTAACTGCACGCGCCTTGAGAAGTGGTGTGGTCGGCGTCGACGCGATGTAGTGTGCAATCGAAGACTGGTTTGAGATCACCTCGACATTGGCGGAGGCCTTGCCGATGTCGCCAGTGGTGAGCGACGCCGAGCCACCCAATGTCACCTGGGTGTTTTTTGTCTGGCACAGCAAGACGGTCATGCCTTCCGTCTCGTGTACATCGGTGACGACGAGATAGTTCTTCTTCCAGTCACCGGAGGCCAGTTTCCTTGCCAATTGGGTTCCGATGGACCCGATGTCCTTCATAGACCTGAGGACCATGCCGGAGCCGTTGTAGACCATGCTGTTCTTCTTTTCGAAGTGGACAGACAGTTGGACGGCGAAATCCACGCCGTCGACCTTGCCTCCGCCATCGGCGGTGGCGTTCACGATCGACACACCGTCCGATTGCAGCGACTCCACTTCGACCCGGGCGCTGGTTTCGGTTTCAAACGCGAGGTTGAAGTCTCGTGCAATGTTACCGAGTTTGGTGAATGCTCCGCCCTTGCCCTTGCCGCCGTGGATGGTGCCGTAGTCCCCGATCTGCACCAACCTGTTGGGCGGCCACATGACCTGAAATCCAAACTGTTTTTCCATCGCTTTCGCGTAGTCTGCCGGAAATCCCATAATCTGCTCCTAAAAATAATTTCAAAAAAACGCGGGAATCACCGCGCAGGGTGAAAGTGTAGCAGCAGATTCCCGTAATAAGGGAGTCGTTTTCTTGTGCCGTGACTGTGGGGGAGGCGCTGAGTGACAGGTAAATGCCCATCTCGGTGTCGCAGCGGGGACCGATGGTCAGGAATTCCCCCATCGTGCGGGCTGCATGCGTGGCCTATATTGAATGCAGTCACGCACCCTGGGGAGGGACCGCCATGCCATTTGTTGTGTTTTCGTTTGTTTGGTTCTCAGTATCCGTCTTGGCGGTCCTGACTCTGGTGTGACTGATGAGAGACGGCGCGCGTGTCGCTTGGCGCGCCACGACGCCCCGCCCACCATCCCCGGCGATGTTCAGGCACGGCCAAGATTTGGGCGATGGTGTATGCGCAAAGGTCTTCACAATAGGAGGTGGACAGGCCGGAGTGCTCAAGGATCAAGCAAATGTGTTTGTGCGGAGTGCCGCAGAGCGCTGGGCGAATGCCGTATCTTGGGGGTGGGAGCTGCTTTTCCACGACAAATTGTGTCAAAAAACTGGGGACAGTTTGCCGGGGGCCATTGCACCCTTGTCGTTGCCACGTCAGGATACACCTTGAAACCGAGGGGCTGGGATCACAGATCAGACAGTCCGAAGCACGGAGACAGCACAAGGTTGCCGCAGAGCGGGGCCACGCTGTCTTGCCAATGATAAGGAAAAGAGCATGCAAGAGCCTTTGAACGCCTCTTACCCGGTGCTGCCGCTGCGCGATATCGTGGTTTTCCCCCACATGATCGTGCCGCTGTTTGTCGGCCGCGACAAGTCGGTCCGCGCGCTGGAAGAGGTCATGGCTGACGACAAGCAGATTCTGCTGTCGAGCCAGATTGACCCGTCCGTGGACGACCCGGAAGCGTCTGGCATCTACAAAGCCGGGGTGCTGGCGAATGTGCTGCAACTGCTGAAACTGCCCGATGGCACTGTGAAGGTGTTGGTTGAGGGGCAGGCGCGGGTGCGCATCACCGAATACCTGGACAACGACAACTTCTTTGAAGCGCGTGCCGAGTATCTGACCGAGATGCCGGGCGATATCGCCACCACCGAGGCGCTGCTGCGGTCTGTTGCCGATGAATTTGAGCGCTATGCCAAGGTGAAAAAGAACATTCCCGAAGAGGCACTGGCCGCCGTTGGGGAGACGACCGAGCCTGCGAAACTGGCCGATCTGGTGGCTGGGCATCTGGGCATTGAGGTGGACCAGAAGCAGGACTTGCTTGAGACGCTGGCGGTGAGCGAGCGGCTTGAGAAGGTCTATGGCCTGATGCAGGGCGAGATGTCTGTTCTGCAGGTCGAGAAAAAGATCAAGACCCGCGTGAAGTCCCAGATGGAGCGGACGCAGCGCGAGTATTATCTGAACGAACAGATGAAGGCGATCCAGCAAGAGCTGGGCGATGGCGAGGACGGCAAGAACGAAGTTGCTGAACTTGAAGAGAAAATCGCTGAGACCAAATTGTCGAAAGAGGCCAAGGACAAGGCCGAGGCTGAGCTGAAGAAGCTCAAGAACATGTCGCCCATGTCCGCCGAGGCGACGGTTGTGCGCAACTATCTGGACTGGATGCTGTCGATCCCGTGGGGCGTGAAATCCCGCGTGAAGAAGGATCTGGGCAAGGCCGAAGCCATTCTGGACGCCGATCACTATGGCCTGGAGAAGGTCAAGGAACGGATCGTCGAGTATCTGGCGGTGCAGCAGCGTTCGAAAAAGATGAAGGGCCCGATCATGTGTCTGGTTGGTCCACCAGGCGTGGGTAAAACCTCGCTTGGTAAGTCGGTTGCCAAGGCGACAGGGCGCGAATTCATCCGCATTTCGCTGGGTGGCGTGCGGGATGAGAGCGAAATTCGCGGTCACCGCCGGACTTACATCGGCTCGATGCCTGGCAAGATCATTCAGGCGCTGAAAAAGGCCAAGACGACGAACCCGCTCATCCTGCTCGATGAAATCGACAAGATGGGTCAGGACTTCCGTGGGGACCCGGCGTCGGCCATGTTGGAGGTACTGGATCCGGAACAGAACAGCACATTTGTCGACCACTATCTTGAGGTCGAATATGACCTGTCGAACGTGATGTTCCTGACCACGTCGAACAGCTACAACATGCCTGGGCCGCTGCTGGACCGGATGGAGATCATTCCGCTGGCCGGCTACACCGAGGACGAAAAGCGCGAGATTGCCAAGCAACACCTGATCGCCAAGCAGATCAAGAACCATGGTCTGAAGACCAAGGAGTTTGAACTGACCGATGAGGCGCTGAGCGACATCATCCGTTACTACACCCGCGAGGCGGGCGTGCGGAACCTGGAGCGCGAGATCGCCAAGGTGGCGCGGAAATCGCTGACCAAGATCGTCAAGAAAGAGGTTGAAGAGGTTGTTGTAACCTCTGAAAATCTCGACGATTTCCTCGGCGTGCGCAAGCATCGTTACGGTCTGGCGGAACAGGATGATCAGATCGGTGTTGTCACCGGGCTTGCCTGGACGTCGGTGGGGGGCGACCTGCTGCACATTGAGGCGCTCAAGCTGCCGGGCAAAGGTCGGATGAAGACCACCGGTAAACTCGGTGACGTGATGAAGGAGTCGATCGACGCGGCAAGTTCATATGTGCGGTCCATCAGCCCCGATATAGGGGTGAAGCCGCCGCTGTTCGACAAGACCGACATCCACGTACACGTGCCGGATGGTGCGACCCCCAAGGATGGCCCGTCTGCGGGTCTGGCGATGGTGACCTCGATCGTGTCCGTTCTGACCGGTATTCCTGTGCGCAGGGACATTGCAATGACCGGCGAAGTCAGTCTGCGCGGCAATGCGATGCCTATCGGCGGCTTGAAAGAAAAGCTGCTGGCGGCCTTGCGGGGCGGGATCAAGACCGTTCTCATACCTGAGGAGAACGAGAAGGATCTGGCCGACATTCCGGACAACGTGAAAGAGGGGCTTGAGATCATTCCCGTCACCCACGTGACCGAGGTGTTGAAACGTGCCTTGGTGTCGAAACCGGACGCCATTGAATGGGACGAGGCAGCCGAAGAAGCAGCCGCGGCCGCGGCCGCCGCTGCCCGCGATACTGGTGCGGGCGCAACTGCCCACTGATCAGTCTCGAATGAAGATCGGCGCGCAAGCTTTTGTTTGTGCGCCTTTTTTGTGCCTATCTAACCGTTGTGCTTGGTCAATTCTGTTGCCAAAACCGCGACAATCGAAGTTCCTTTTATTGTTTTGTTGCTAACTTATGGATTGAGTCACCGTTCCGCGCTATGCAGGGATCAAGCAGTCCAGAACGGAAGAGGCCAAAATGGCAACCCGCACAACAAAAACCACAACCAAGACTACGTCGACGCGCAGCTCTGCAACAAAGCCGAAGACGATAACGACCAAGTCCAAGGCAGTGGCCACAAAACCCGAGACCTCGGTCAAGCCGTCCACAGCCACAACAAAGGCGGCCACAGCGGCACCCGTTGTTGTGGATGCACCGACTCCGGTGGTGGCAGGACCGATGATGCGTAAGAAAGAGTTGATTGATGCGGTTGTTGCGCGCAGCGGCATGAAAAAGAAAGATGTCAAACCGGCGGTTGAAGCCACTTTGGCAGTTCTCGGCGAGGCTCTGCAAGACGGGCGCGCGCTCAATCTGCATCCGATGGGCAAGGTCAAGATCAATCGCGAGAAAAAGTTGGCGTCAGGCCGCATGTTTGTTGCGCGCATTCGTCAGAACGACACCCCGGCTGCCACGCAAACGGACGAGACCACGACAGTCACGAAGACAACCGATACGTCAGACAAGGCCGCAGCCGAGTAGAATTCTACCCTCCGGGGCCTTGCATGGTCTGGTGCAGTTGGCTAAGACGCGCGGACTTTGGGTGATTAGCTCAGTGGTAGAGCGCTTCGTTCACATCGAAGATGTCAGCAGTTCGAATCTGTTATCACCCACCACCCCTCCTTTATTGGCTTCCATGTGCCTTACATCATCTTGTGAGTGAGCAGGCAGTGCGGTGGATGGGCCGCCTATGTTGCCGCCTTCGGCGGCATGGCCACACCGTTGGCGAACACGTGGTTCCACCGCAGGATGCGAACAGATTTGCGCAAGCCGGTCGGCCAGAATGGGTCCGCTTCGACCAGTGCACGTGCTTTGTCCATGGATCCGACATTCACAATCCATGCGCCGCCAGCTGCGATATCACCATCAAATAACGGGCCTGCAGATTGAATTGCATCTGCGTGCGCTGTCAGGAATGCCAAGTGATCCGGCATGTACTGCGCCCGCACGTGATCGTGGTCTGGCGCATCTTCGAAAAGGATCAGGTAGGGCATTTACCGGCTCCACTGTTGTCAGTACCTGTATCGACCTGCGAAAATCCTGTGTGAATGGATATCTTCAAGGTAATGGGTTGCAAAAATGCAGGATTGGGACTGGGACGATCTTCGAACACTTCAGGCTGTTGCGCGCGCTGGCAGCTTTGCGAAGGCAGCCGACGAAATGGGACGGCATGAAACCACGGTTGCGCGCCGTGTGCGCAGGCTGGAACAGGTAACGGGTCAAATTCTGTGGCGCGGTGCGGACGCAGGTTCAACGGCAGAGGGGACCCTGTTGTTGTCTCATATCGACCGGATGCAGGCCGAAGCGGCGGCGGCGGCCAATGCGCTGTCTGGGCAGGGTTGGCTGACTGGTTCGGTTTGTATCACTGCAGTGCCGTGGATCGTTGAAAGCGCTGTGTTGCCAGTTGTGCGGCACTGGTCCGAAAAGGCCCCCAATATCCGGCTGTCCCTGTTGTCGGATCACTCAAATCTTCGCCTGATGCACGGTGAAGCAGATATTGCATTGCGGATGGCCGAGCCGCGTGACGAGGGGGATGCTGTCGCGCGCAAGATCTGTGACGTGCCGTTTGTGGTCGCGGGTTGCGGCGATTGGGTGGGTTATGTGGAAGAGATGGCGCATTTGCCCCAAGCCCAATGGTCAGAGGCTGAACCCGGGGCTGTCTGTCTGCGTATTTCGGATGTGGATGCGGCACATGCAGCTGTGCGCCAGGGTTTGGGCAAGGCGTGGTTGCCATTGTGCAAGACGGAAGGTCTGCATGTGACCGATGCCAGACGGCGTGTGCGTCCCTTGTGGTGCATTCTGCACCCGCGCAGCAGGCATGCGCCCGCGATCCGCGCGGTTGTCGAGGGGGTGTTGCCCCTTGTGAAGACCCGTTTGCAGGGGTAGCCGGGTGGGATGAGGTATCCCGATCTTCTGATCCTGCGCCACGGCGAAACCGAGTGGAACCGTATTGGGCGTATGCAGGGCGCGGCAGACAGCCCTCTGACCGATCTTGGCCGTACGCAGGCCAAAGCGCAGGGACGGTTGTTGGCCAAGCGTGACCTGACCGGATGGGGGTACCGCGTCAGCCCGCTGGGGCGATGTCGTGAAACGGCGCGTATTGCCTTGGGCCGCAAGATCGAGGGTGCCCAGGAGGATTCGCGTCTGGTCGAGATCACGTTGGGGGATTGGACCGGAAAAATGCGGACCGAGATCGCTGCTGAGGTGCCGCACCTGTTCGACCAAGGTGATGGGATGGAGTGGTATGACCACGCCCCGGGCGGCGAGGGTTTGGAAGGAATCTATGCCCGCACCGGTGCGTTTCTGTCAGAATTGAACGCACCCACTGTCATTGTGACGCACGGGATTACGTCGCGCATCCTGCGGTGTCACTATCTGGGCCTTGAGCCTGCGGCCTTTGCCGATCTGCCGGGTGGGCAGGGTGTGATCTACCACATGTCGAACGGGTCACAGAACTGTCTTGCAGAAGGGGGTTGAAGGTCCTGACAACCTTGCGCTAAGAGGCGTCTAACGGGTCGTTAGCTCAGTTGGTAGAGCGCTTCGTTTACACCGAAGATGTCGGGAGTTCGAGCCTCTCACGACCCACCATATCCTCCGTCCCTCTACAGTGTTTCGACAACGAGTAAACTTGGCTGTGGTGACAGCCGTGCCGATGGCCCACCGAGACCGTCGCCCGAACAATGGCTGTCAGCGATTTTGAATACGTTCTTCGCCTCGAAAATGCACTGAAACCCGAGGCGCTGCCTACACGATCGACAGGGCCCGCGCGGGATCCTTGTAAACAAGATGCGTAGGGTCCGTGGGACTTTCACGCGTCTTTTTACTCAGATGTTTGCGCAGAATCTGGCAGGTCCTTTGCAATTCGTGGTCCTTGATAACTGAGAGGCTTGGGATGGCGTCAAGGATCTGTTCATCGCGATCCAGTGTCACGGACTGATCCGGTTCAATGAAATTCAGCTGACCGACATGGTAGTATACTTCGTCCACACCGAAGTTGTCGGATATGGGCAGATAGGCCGCGAATTCCTTGTTGTTCACCCAGCGGAATGTAGGGCCTTTGACATGGTGTTCGTAGGCATCGCGGAACTTGTGATTTCCGACGCGAGGGGCGCCGAACGTGTATACGCCGTCAACCGGTAATGGTTCGGCTCGGGCAAATCGGTACGCGCAAAGGGTTGCGAGCGCACCACCAAGACTGTGCCCAGTCAGAAACACCTTTTGGTTGTTGTTGCGGCGTGACTTCACCTTGGCGAAGATCTCAGGATAGCGCGAATTGAGGGACGTCCAGAAACCGCGATGGACACGCACGTTGGTCACCCCGCCTAAATGCGTGGGAACATCCACCATGCGATGGTTGATATTGCTGATCCAGTCCTGCGGGTTGCTTTCGCTGCCGCGAAAGACAACAAAGATCACCCGACTGGTGGCGACAATTGCCACTTCGACGTCGAAGATTGAGGTAATTGACCCGCTGGACTCTACCGTTTCCAGTTCGGCCTTGTCGTCCGGATCACTTAGTGCCCGCACTTGCGCCCGTATAACATCCGACCATTTGCCGTTGACGACGGATGGTTGATGATATGCATAAAAACTGAGAACGGACAGAAGATAGGCATTGGTCATGGAGTGCCCGGTGGCGGTTTCACGAAAATATTGAAGCATAATCAGTTCCCTTTTTAAAAATGGACCAAGCATAGGAATACTGATCTGTTGCGCCAAGAAAATTTTGGGGCAGAGCCATCGTGTTGGGTTCGTTGTGCTGCACTCCTGTTGCCTGTCTGCGCCTCACTCACATTCGTTTGGCATTGAGTGGCTTGTTCGCATTGAAAGCGTGCAGTGGCGTTATCAAATCTCTGATTTGAGCTGGGATGGCGGCGATCTTGGCCCTGGGCGTGCTCGCCTGTTTTCAAGTTAAGGGATTGCAATGACACATACTGCATTGGAGGCCATTCGCGCTGAAACGGATACGGGTGCCTTGTGGGCGCTGTTGTTGCTCTATTTCCACGACCGGGGCATCACCAAGGTCAGTTATCACCATTTTTCCGGAGACGTGCGCGCGCAGGATGCGGTGAACGTGAATGCAGATGGTTTTTCCGAGGAGTGGGTGTGTCATTATGTCGAGCAGAAGCTCTATACTATCGACCCGATCACTGAATTTGCGCAAAGCGTGACAGCACCGTTCCGATGGTCGAACATTCGCAATCTTGTGCGCCTGACCGTGGATCAGAAGCGATACCTGAACGACATGCGCGATGCTGGAGTGGGCGATGGTCTTGCATTCCAGGTTTTTGGCCCGGGGGTGCGCAATGGCTATGTTGGTTTAGGCATGA
The DNA here is from genome assembly GCF_947496075.1 of uncultured Tateyamaria sp. Classification (GTDB taxonomy): domain Bacteria; phylum Pseudomonadota; class Alphaproteobacteria; order Rhodobacterales; family Rhodobacteraceae; genus Tateyamaria. Next base: position 261,422 of record NZ_CANMBJ010000001.1, on the reverse strand, counting down.
ATGCGGCTGGTGATTTTCCAAGCGATGCGCTTGTCTTGGATTTTCAGGTTGTCGCACAAGCGGGGCATATCCGGTATTGCGAGTTGAACCCGACGTCTTTTTCCGGCGTTGACCTGTCCCCGCGCGAGCGCCAAATCCTGCGGTGGATTGCACGTGGCAAGTCTAACAGCAGTATTGCGGACATTCTGCTTTTGTCGCCTCATACAGTGGATACTCTGGTGCGCCGCATCTTTTCCAAGCTAGGGGTGACTGATCGAACAACCGCGGCGGTCAAGGGGATCGGGGCAGGGCTTATTTTGCCTTGATGGCTGTCACGTAACTGCGTGACATGACAGGCTGTTGGTATCGCTCATAAAATACAGTCATCAAACATGTGTTCAAAGGGCCCGGGACATGCTGGAAACCGAGAGTCAAAGTCAGCCGCTGGGCACCTACGTTCAAAGCTTGTTGCGTGAGCTGGATGACCTGCCGCAGGAGGGCAGAACCAGTGCCGTGTTGGCCGTCACGGCACACCTTTTGGAATATGCGGCATTCGAGGTCGCTCAGTCAGACGAAGCCCGACAAGTGGCGCGGCTGATCGTTTTGGCGGCGGATATGGAACGGACGGCGTTGCAGTTGCAGGGCAAGCCGTTGTCTTGACCAATGCTTGTCAATTGGAGCGGATGACGTCTGTGCCACGAGGCGCGATTGGACGCCGCGCATATGTGCGCGGCGTCCGGTATTTTATTGGGCCGGTTTCAGCGGCTCAATCTCGGAATAGACGTGCGACAGACCGAACTCTTCAAAGCTGTTTGGCGTGCCTTCTGTCAGGTTGTGACAGCTAAAGCAGTTGGTCCCTTGCGTGTAAGTCTCCATCGTCATGTTCGCGATGGTGGTCGAACCACGCAGGTTCAGGGCCTGGTTCGCCGTTTGGTTGGGAATTGGTGCGGCGCCGCCACTCGGAGGTGTCGTTGTCCAGACGCTGCCGGTCTGGATATAATTCGCGCGAATGTCACCTTTCGCCAATTGGCTGCGCACCGAATTGTTGATCGACAGCAACAGCGTGTTGTTGGTGACCGTTGTACTTGACGGATCATTGGCAAGGCTGCCCCAGGGATATTCCCGCACCGTATTCGACGGGACGATTCCGCCTTCACAGACCGGCTCTCCGGTACCGCTGACATTGACTGCAATCGTGCCATCTTTGTTGGCCTTCATACATTCGATGTTGGCACCGTCCTGCGCGCCGCTTTCGGCCATGAAGAGAAAGTCGTGATTGCTGTCAAAATCGTTCAGGGTGATCGTGCCGTCATCCGCCAAGTAGTAATAGGGCGCGTCGGGCGCATTGTTGTAGTGTTCGAACGTCGCCCAGACAAATTCCGGGTGATCTTGGACCGTGCCCACAACGTGTATGCCGGTGAGGGCGAGTGTCACGGTCTTGGTGGGGGTTGTTGCATCGACGGACATGGCCGTGTTGTCGGCATTCGCGACGAAGTTTGGAATCGTACCCTCAATCGTCAGGTAGGTGCCGCTGTCCGAGAGCGTGCTGGCTTCAACCCATGACGTCTTGAGTTCCATTGCCAGCTGATTGCCAGTCAGAAGTGTGGTGCCGCTCCAGCTGTCACTCATGTAGGTCTGCAAGTCGGTCAGATCTGCCTGCGTGTATGGAAAGGTCGTTTTGGACGCGAGATTCGAGGTCGGATCCTTCTGTCCTGTCAGGAAGTAGGCATAGGCATCGTTCGCCGCCAGCCCGTAGTAGACCAAGGAACTGTCTTGCGACATCAGGACACCGGATGATCCGGCCTGGCCGATTTCGCCAATGTCGTCGCCAGCAGGTGTGTCAGCTTTTTCACTGCGAACCTGCAAAGCCGTTGGGGTGGATGCGGTGTTTTCAATAAACACGCGGTTGCCGCTGCTGTCGACGGGGGCAATCGTGAAGAAATTTGGGCTGTCCAGTACCAGTTTGGTGCCGTCTGTAGACGTCAGCCAGAGGAACATCTGCGCACCCCAAGTGTAGAAATCGCATCTGTCAGGGTCGTCGTTGTACGTCGATGTAAATGTGACGGAGTCCGGGGCGTCGATGGCAGCGTTTTCTGCAACTGACCCTCCGGCGAACCAGCCGTTTATCGTGTCTGACGACACGACACAGGTGGGGGCCATGTCTGTGGGTACGATACTATCGGCCCAAACCGGGCCTGCAACGGCTGCGCAAGCCGCTGTGAAACATACTAAAGTCTTCATGTTATCCTCTGTTTTCTGGGTACCTGCAATTGTGGGTACCTGCGCTCGTTATACGGGAGGTTGATCCTATCACAAAGGAGTTTACTCGTAGAAGTTGCGCTTTGAATCAATCTCGAGTTGTGATGCGGGCATGGCCGCCGTCGATCGTGCTTGGATGCACAGGGGCCGTGGACGACAATTGCTTGTTGGTCAGCATACCCCAACTATCTTGATCATATGACGCGTAAGGAGACATGCCATGAGCTGGAACCCGGCCCTTGATCCCGATTGCCCCAAAGGGGATGCCGTTGACGCAATTGAAACTGTCATTGTGCCGCGTGCTCGTGATCTGGGTGGGTTCGAGGTGCGCCGCGCCTTGCCCGCGCCCAAGCGGCAGATGGTGGGCCCGTTCATCTTCTTTGATCAGATGGGGCCGGCGGAGTTCGTGACTGGAAAAGGCATTGATGTCCGTCCGCACCCGCATATCGGGTTGGCCACTGTCACGTACCTCTACAAAGGTAAAATACATCACAGGGACAGCCTTGGCACGGATCAGTGGATCGAACCGGGCGCGGTGAACTGGATGGTGGCTGGCCACGGGATTACCCACTCTGAACGCACGGATGGCGAGATCCGCAAGAAACCGCATAACCTGTTCGGCATTCAGACTTGGGTTGCTTTGCCCAAGGACGCCGAGGATGATCCGGCCGATTTTCAGCACGCGCCCAAGGACACGCTGCCGTTTCTGGAGGGGGAAGGCAAAGAGGTGCGCCTGATCCTCGGGGATGCGTGGGGCGAGACGGCGCCCGTGCAGACGTTTTCCGAGATGTTTTATGCGGACGCTGTTCTTGAGGCAGGCGCCCGTATTCCTTTGCCCGACAACCATGAGGATCGTGGTGTTTACGTCGTCGAAGGGTCGGTGACTGTAGCCGGAGATGCCTACAACGCGGGGCAGATGATGGTTTTTCGTCCCGGAGACGCCATTTCGCTGGCGGCAGGTGAGCAGGGCGCGCGACTGATGCTTCTTGGTGGAGCGACGTTGGAGGGATCGCGGTACATTTGGTGGAACTTTGTGGCGTCATCACAGGACCGCATTGATGCGGCCAAGGAGGCTTGGCGCGCGGGCGATTGGGCGCATGGCCGGTTTCAATTGCCGCCCGGGGATGAAAGCGAGTTCATTCCACTGCCGGACAAATGACGGTACGCTTGCGCCGTGCGGAGCCAGAAGATGCACCTGCGCTTGCGGCCTTGCACGCGCGAAGCTGGCGGGCGTCCTATGCGCCATATGTTCCGGCAGAGGTCCTGGGTGCGCCGCTTGATGACAATATGCGCGCGCGGTGGGATAGCTGGCCTGCCGACCGGTTGATCTTGCTGGCCGAAGACGGCGATGCCGTGCTGGGGTTCGCCGCCGTGGTGCGGCAGGATGTGCCGCTTCTGGACAATCTGCACGTCGATCCGGACGCGCGCAGCGGCGGTGTTGGTGCGCGGCTGCTGAAGATGATGTCTGCGTGTCTGGTGGAAGAGGGCGCCACCGCCTTGCGTCTGGTTGTGATTGCCGACAATGCGCGTGCCCGCCGCTTCTATGTCCGCATGGGAGGACAAGAGGGCACCCCCCACGACGAAACACTGCTTGGGGCGACGGTACGCATGGTGCCGTTTCGTTGGTCTGGTGCCGCCTTTGACATTCTGGCAGCAGATTTCGACTGCCAAGCGGGAAAAGACGCTTGACGGGGCGGGGGGCTGATCATAAACCCGCCAAACGCAGCGGGCGGTTGTAGCTCAGTTGGTTAGAGTACCGGCCTGTCACGCCGGGGGTCGCGGGTTCGAGCCCCGTCAACCGCGCCACTGCTGCTCTCTGGTCCCGGAGGAATGGGCACGCCGAAAGGCAAAATGCGCGGTTGTAGCTCAGTTGGTTAGAGTACCGGCCTGTCACGCCGGGGGTCGCGGGTTCGAGCCCCGTCAACCGCGCCACTTTTCCCAACCTCCAAGCCATGCTGATTGCTCTGTGATTGCCTTGCGGTGTAACGAGGGGCCAGCCCCTCGTGCTCCCCGAAGTTTACCTGGCAAGATGAAAGAGGATCAGTAGATGTAGCCCAATTGCGCTTCGAGGTCTGTGTCTACAGAGCTGCGCAGGTGCGTCATGTCCTCTGGGCTCCAGCGGTCGGGCAGGGCGGGGCGATCTGCAACGGCGGGTTTGAATTTTGAGCCAAGCCGTTTGACGACGGGGCGGTATTCGGCATGCGGTTGAGCAGAGCCAAGACCGGACGTCAAAGCATCGAGTGTTGCCCGTGGTCGCTCTTGCGTATCCTCCATACGGAGAATGGCGCAAGTGCAGTCACGGTTCAGGAGCGACAACATCCCGTTGAGTTTTGCGGTGCGCAGGGCAAACAGTGTTTCAAAAGGTGCGCCCGTTGCCGGATGCCTGTCATGTTGCAAAGGCAGGCCGACACTGCCTTCCGGGACCAGCCCTTCGAAGTATCGGGGACGGTCAATGATCGTGTCCCATGGTGCGCGAATGAACTCTGAAAAAGGCATGGCCTGCATGGCGGGTGTCGTGTGCCATGGCTTCGAAAACATGGACCGCGCCCATGTGTCAGCCCTTCGTACAACGACGATCACTGCCAAGTCCGACGGGATCGCCATCATGTGGGGAAAGCCATGTTTCCAGCCCAGTGCTTCGGTTGGTACTAGGTTTGTGTTCCGGCCCAACAAGCGCTTGACGAAATTCGTGCCCGATGACCGTTCTCCGATGATCTGATAGCCCGTGATCGGCGTTTCACCCGCACGCCTGACATGCAGGCCGGTTCGGGCAAAGTCTGGGGGCAGTGTCATGCGCAGCCTCTGGGGCAAAATAACGATTCTCTTGGCCGGGTCCTTGCGATAGGGTGCGCAAAAATAACCCTTTGAGCAGGACCTTAGCAGATGCAGACAGTGGCCGTCGTGACCATGGTGCGCGATGACGCGTTTTTCTTGAAAGCGTGGCTGCGCCACTACGGTGAGATGTTTGGGCGCGAGAATTGCTATGTCATCAATCATGGTCGTGGTGCCGAAGTGGCCGAGCTGGCCGCCGGGTGCAACATCGTCGGCATTCCTGGGGACCCGCACAAGAATTTCGACATCAAGCGTTGGGGACTACTGAACAACCTCGTTGGGGGACTACGGCGCTACTACCGTCATGTGATCGTTGGTGACGTGGATGAACTGGTCGTGCGTGACCCGGAGGCGGGCGGTACGTTGCTGGATTTTCTGGAAGATGCGCCTGATGGTCGCGTGTTGACGCCGCTTGGTCTTGAGGTGATCCATCGCATCGATCTCGAACAGGACGAGATCACAGATCACATCATTGGTCCGCGCCGTCATGTGCGTCCGGCACCACATTATTCCAAGCCTTGCATCATCTCTGTCCCAGTCAAGATCGCGCGGGGCGGGCATTTCACGCAGGCCGACAAGCTGTTCACACCGGACGATTTGTACCTCATGCATCTGAAGTTCTGTGATTTCGGCGCATATGTCGGCGTGATGGATCACCGCAATGCGGTCACCGATGAGGTGAATGCATCGGTCAAGGAAGCCTCGATAGGTCGCCACTGGTTTGCAGAAGCGCGGGGGGAGGATCGAGAGGTTTTCGAAGACTTCGCCAAGCTCGAAATGGTCGATGAGTTCGACATGCGCCCGTTGCGTCGGAAGATGCAGCGCAGTTTCAAACCGCGTGGCGATACTGGATATTATCATTTCGACCGCCCGGACTATGCTACCCAGTATGTGTTGCCCGAGAGGTTTGTGGGCGTGATTTGACGTGCGGGGCGCACCGGCAGTTGCGCCTTACTTTTGCGAACTCAAGAAATCGGTAAGGGCCTTTGCGGTCTCCACGGAGTGTGTGTCTGGGAAGAAATGTCCGCCGGGCAGCCCCTTCGCTTGCATGTTTGTCAGCCGATCCGCCCAGGTGGCAGCCACGTCATAGGATCGTCCCATGACTCCGTCTGCGCCATAAAGCACAAGGGCAGGGCAATCGACTGATCGCCCGAGATACGAGGCGTCGAGGTCGAAATCAACATCGATGCCGGCGCGGTAGTCGTTGCACATCGTGCGGATGCAATCGGGATCGCGCCATGAAGTGCGATACGCCTCAAGCGCGTCAGCGTCGAACCCGCCCGTACCACCGCCCCAACCGGCCAGGCAGCTTTCGAAATAGGCATCGGGATCATGGCCGATCAGCGTTTCCGGAAACGGTGCAGGTTGAGCCAGAAAGAACCAGTGATAGTATGCGCGCGCAAACTGCTGCGTCACCTCGTTCAGCAGCAAATGGGTCGGTACAATATCCATCAAGGTGAGGGACAGGACGCTGTTGGCACTATCCAAAGCCATGCGATGTGCGGTGCGCGCGCCGCGGTCGTGACCGACGAGGTGGAATTGATCAAAGCCGAGATGTTCCATCAGCGCCCGTTGATCAGTGGCCATGTTGCGAAAGCTCATATCCTCCATCCGCGCTGGTTTGGTGCTGGCACCGTAGCCGCGTAAATCGGCGGTGACGACGGTGAAGTCCCGGGCCAGTTGTGGCGCAATGGCGTGCCACATGGCCCTGGTTTGCGGAAAACCGTGTAGAAGCAGAACCGGAGGCCCATCGCCTTGTATATCATGGGCGATGGTAACGTCTTCGGCAGTCGTGAACGTCATCATGTCAGAGCGTCGAGGATACGAGCCCAGCTGCGGATACCTTTGTGAAAGCTCTCCATGTCGTATTTTTCGTTGGGCGAGTGGATCTGATCGTCATCCTTGCCGAAGCCGACGAGCATGGGGGTGGTGCCGAGAATGTCTTGGAAATGACCTGCGATCGGAATCGAGCCACCGCAGCCGACATAGGCGGCAGGGACATTCCATTCATTCGTGAGCGCAACACGCGCCGCTTCGAAGGCCGGATCGGTTGTTTCTGTCGTCGATGCCTGGCTGGCTCCGTGGCCTGAGAATTCAACCTCGCAATCGGCGGGCAGGGCGTCCTCCACCATCTGTCGGAAGCTGTTGCGGATCTTGTGCGGGTCCTGATCGCCGACAAGGCGGAAAGACACTTTGGCGTGTGCCTTGGACGGTAGGACAGTCTTGAAGCCGTCGCCTGTGTAACCGCCCCAGATGCCATTCACATCGCAGGTCGGGCGGGACCAGATCATTTCGATTGGGGTACGGTCCTGTTCGCCTGCTGGTTCCGACAAACCCACATCGCCGAGGAACGTGCCATGGTCAAAGGCGAGGCCTTGCCATTGGCTGCGAATGTCATCCGGCAATTCGTGTACGCCGTCGTAGAACCCAGGGACCGTAACGCGACCCTGATCGTCATGCAGTGAGGCAAGGACGTGGGTAAGTACACGGATCGGGTTCATCGCGACCCCACCATACATGCCCGAATGCAAGTCTTTGTCTGGGGCGGTGATCGTGATCTCTTCGCCTAGCAATCCCCGCAGCATTGTGACGATGGACGGTACGCGGGACTCGAACATGCCGGTGTCGCAGATCAGGGCGAGGTCGGATTTCAGCTCTTCCGAGTTCTCCTGCATGAAGGGGACCAAGGACGGAGAGCCTGATTCTTCTTCGCCTTCGAAGAAGAAGGTAATGCGGCATGGCAGGGCGCCGTGCTCGGACTTCCAGGCGCGACATGCTTCAACAAAGGTCATGAGCTGACCTTTGTCATCAGATGATCCACGCCCCCGGATGACTTGCCCTTTGGCCGTTTCTTCGATCTGTGGATCGAACGGGTCGCGATCCCAAAGTTCCAACGGATCAACAGGTTGTACGTCGTAGTGCCCGTAGAACAGAAGGTGCGGTCCGTCGCCTTCTACGTGACCCACAACCATAGGGTGCCCCGGTGTTTCCCGTTTTTCTGCTGTGATGCCAATGCTTTGCAGATCCCTCACCAACCAGTCCGCCGCTGTCTGACAATGATCCGCAAATGCCGGATCGGTCGAGATCGACTGGATGCGCAATAGCTCTAGCAACCGTTCGGTTGCTTGGGGCAGATCAGCATCGATGCGGGACAGAACGGCGTCGAGGGTCATGGGGTTTCCTTTGGTTTGACTGCTGCGGCAACACTACGATGCGGCGGGGCAGTGTCCAGTGGTTGATCTGGGTCAAAGCGCAGGTTGCCTGGGTGGGGAATACCAGACCTGCGACATGACGCGCATTTGATTAGCATTGAAGCCCAATCTCGCTGTCTATATTCATTCTAAATACTGCGTCAGCGGAATGACAAAGACGCAAAGACCAAAATGGAGCCTCGCGTGGACTACACCGCCAAATTGGACACAGCCCTGCAACGCCTGCATGACGAAGGCCGTTACCGGACCTTCATCGACATCGAGCGTCAAAAGGGTCAGTTCCCACATGCGGAATGGACGCGGCCTGATGGCACCAAGGCACCAATTACCGTGTGGTGCGGCAATGACTATCTTGGCATGGGTCAAAACCCCATTGTGCTGCAAGCCATGCATGAAGCGATTGATGCGACCGGTGCCGGTTCGGGCGGGACGCGCAACATTTCGGGCACGACGGTGTACCATAAACGGCTTGAGGCCGAGCTTGCCGATCTGCACGGCAAAGATGCCGCGTTGCTGTTTACGAGCGCGTATATCGCCAACGACGCGACATTAAGCACGCTCCCTAAGCTCTTTCCGGGCCTTATTATTTATTCGGATGCATTGAACCATGCGTCGATGATCGAAGGTGTGCGTCGTAACGGTGGTGCGAAGCGTGTTTTCCGCCACAACGATGTCGAGCATCTGCGGGAGCTTTTGGAGGCTGACGATCCTGATGCGCCCAAACTGATCGCATTCGAGTCCATCTATTCGATGGATGGCGATTTTGGACCAATCGAAGAGATTTGTGATCTTGCCGACGAATTCGGCGCGCTCACATATATCGATGAGGTGCACGCCGTGGGCATGTACGGTCCGCGTGGTGCAGGTGTTGCTGAGCGTGACGGGGTGATGCACCGCATCGACATCATCAACGGCACGCTGGCGAAGGCGTATGGGGTTATGGGGGGCTACATCGCCGCATCGGCCAAGATGTGCGATGCGATCCGGTCATATGCGCCTGGATTTATTTTTACGACGTCGCTGCCACCCGCCGTCGCTGCCGGGGCGGCTGCATCGGTTGCGTTCTTGAAAACAGCTGAAAACCTGCGCGCGGACCATCAGGTACAAGCCAAGGCGTTGAAATTGCGACTGAAAGGCATGGGCTTGCCCATTATCGATCACGGCAGTCACATCGTTCCTGTCATGGTCGGTAACCCTATTCACACCAAGATGCTCAGCGATATGCTGTTGGAAGAGCACGGTATTTATGTTCAGCCGATCAACTTCCCGACTGTGCCACGCGGAACCGAACGGCTGCGATTTACACCATCGCCGGTGCATGGCCCGGAAGAGATCGATGCCCTTGTAAAAGCTATGGATAAACTGTGGTCTCATTGTGCGCTAAATCGCGCCGAGAGCGCAGGATAATTCACTAATATTCGCAAATAACATTGCCATATGTTACCGTCTGTTAAACAACAGAGGTGAAGCGAATCGAGTGGGATCGATTTGTCATCACTTGGTACAACGGGGCAGCTGTATGATCGGGCGGAAATCCGACATCGCAAAAGTTCAAGAAGACGTCGAGCCAAAGGGCTTTGACGACTTCGAGTTGCGCCTAGGCGACATCATGCGCGGCGAGCGTGCAACGATGGGCAAGTCCTTGTTGGATGTGCAGCGTGAGCTGCGGATCAAGGCAAGCTATATCGCCGCCATAGAAGCCTGTGACCCAGATGCCTTCGACACTCCGGGCTTCATCGCAGGTTACGTTAGGTCATATGCCCGTTACCTGAACATGGACCCTGATCGTTCCTTCCACACATTCTGCGCAGAAAGCGGCTTTGCTGTTGCCCATGGCATGTCAGCAGAAGCGTCCGTGGTTAAGAAAGCCGCGCGTGAAGATCGGCTGCAGAAACCTCACGGAGCCGATATCTTCGCAGCACCTGCGACCCCGTTCGTTCCAACAGGCGAGGCCGTCTGGTCACGGATTGAGCCACGCGCCGTCGGATCGTCGCTTGTGTTGCTCGCCTTGATTGGTGGCATCGGGTTTGGCGGCTATTCCGTGCTGCAAGAGGTGCAACGCGTACAGGTCGCGCCCGTGGATCAAACGCCGGTCGTTCTGTCCGATCTTGATCCATTGAGCAGCTCAAACCTGTCATTGGCCGAGCAGGGTCCCACGATTGATACGCCACGTGCGGATGCGCTGGATCGCCTGTACCGGCCGCAAGCGCTGGATGTCCCTGTGCTGGTTGCGCGCGATGCGCCAATCGCCACTTTGGACCCGCGCGAGATCGGGACTTTTGCAGCGCCCGAACCGGCAGTCACCACACCGCTGATCGGAGCGGTCGATCGCGCCTTGGCAGAGGCGATTGCACCCACCGTGCCGCAAGTGGTCGAGGAAACTGCGCCTGCGCTGACAATGGTTGCCGTGCGACCCTCCTGGGTTCGCGTGCGTGCCGCCGATGGTACCGTGATCTACGAAGCAACGATGCAGGCAGGCGATACATGGGAAGCGCCCCTGACCGAAGAAGCGCCCACGTTGCGCACTGGCGAGAGTGGTGCAATCTACTTCGCAATGAACAACAAGTTCTATGGTCCGGTTGGCCCGACTGGCGCTGTGACATCCAACTTGCCGCTGGAGATTGCAGGTCTGAAAGAGACGTATCTGCCTGTTGATGTTAGCACCGACGAGGGGCTGACCCGCTACGCCGAAGCACAAGCAACATCCACAGCGATCAGCGAATAGTCTTCGCGCCCCATTGCCGGTGTGCCTTCACCTGTCTATCTTTCGTGACAACTGCCGATGCTGAACAGGGTGTTTCATGTCGCTTAACCATATCCGTCCGTGGCGTAACATCTACCGTCGGGAAAGCCGTCAGATCATGGTGGGATCGGTGCCGGTTGGTGGCGATGCGCCGATCACGGTCCAGACCATGACCAACACCTTGACCACCGATGTCGCGGCGACGGTGGCGCAGGTGCAGGCGGCAGCAGAGGCGGGCGCGGACATCGTGCGTATTTCGGTCCCGGATCAGGCGTCGTCCAAGGCGTTGAAAGAGATCGTCGCTGACAGCCCGGTGCCAATCGTTGCTGACATCCATTTCCACTACAAGCGCGGGATCGAAGCGGCCGAGGCAGGTGCCGCCTGTCTGCGTATCAATCCCGGCAACATCGGGTCGCAAGACCGGATCAAAGAGGTCATCAAGGCCGCGCGCGACCACAACTGCTCCATCCGCATCGGCGTGAACGCTGGGTCACTCGAAAAGCACCTGCTCGAGAAATATGGTGAGCCCACACCCGACGCGATGGTGGAAAGTGGCCTCGACCACATCAAGATCTTGCAGGACAACGACTTTCACGAGTTCAAGATCAGCTGCAAAGCGTCTGATGTGTTCATGGCGGCCGCGGCGTATCAGAAGTTGGCCGAGGCCACGGATGCGCCGATCCATCTTGGGATCACCGAAGCGGGCGGCTTAACGTCCGGCACCATCAAATCCGCGATTGGCCTTGGCAACCTGCTTTGGATGGGCATTGGCGATACGATCCGCGTGTCCTTGTCTGCCGATCCCGTGGAAGAGGTCAAAGTCGGTTACGAAATTCTCAAGTCACTTGGTCTGCGGCACCGCGGTGTGAACATCATCTCCTGTCCATCCTGCGCACGGCAGGGTTTTGATGTGATCAAGACTGTCGAAGTGCTGGAAGACCGGTTGGCGCATATCAAGACGCCCATGAGCCTGTCCATTATCGGCTGCGTCGTGAACGGACCGGGCGAAGCGCTCATGACCGATGTGGGCTTTACCGGCGGTGGGGCCGGCCACGGCATGGTGTATCTGGCTGGCAAGCAAAGCCACCGGATGGACAATGACCAGATGGTCGATCACATCGTCGAAGAGGTAGAGAAGAAAGCCGCGGAACTGGACGCCGCAAGCGCAGCAGAGGCGCAAGCGGCAGAATAGCGAGTTCTTCTGGAGGCGGTCGGGCGTCCTGAAGACCTCAGCAGGTCATCCCCGCTTTTCGTCGACCAATGCCTGCATCTCATCAAAGGGCAGGAAGCCGCGCACAAGTTCGTCTTGCAGGACGAATGTAGGCGTGCCGGTGATCTGCAATCTTTGGGCTAGAGCACGGGTGCGACGGATTTCATCCGTCACCGCTTCACTTTCCATATGCGCTTCGATCGCGGTGGCATCGAGGCCAAAGGTCGATGCCATGCGCCGCAGCGTGCGCATCGATACATCGCCTGACATTTCCATCACAGCGTCGCTGACGTTCTTGTAGGCCTCTGAACCGGCGATTTGCTTGGTTGCGATAGTGAATCGCGAGGCAAGCAGCGACTGTTCTCCAAGGATCGGGAATTCTTTGACAATCAGGCGAATATTGCCATCCGTTTCCAATAGTTTGGCAACCTCACCATGGGCGCGTTTGCAGAACCCGCAGCGATAGTCGAGGAACTCGACCAGGGTGATGTCCCCATCGGGGTTGCCGCCGACAAAGCTGAAGCCGTCGTTGAAAATGTCTTCGGCGTTGTCGGACACAAGTGAAAGGTCGGCTTGAGCTTGTGCTGCAGCTTGCCTTTGTTCCAGCACCTGCACCGCATCCATAATCACCTGTGGGTTGTCCATCAGGTATGCGCGTACTTCTTCACGGAAAATTTGCCGCTCTTCGTCGGTCATCTGGCTCAGATCAAGCGCTTGGGCGGGTAAGGCGAGCGCCATGGCAAAAGAGGCTGCTGCGAGGGGGCGGAAGAACATGCTCTATCTCCGTTTCTTGCGCTTTTCTGCGCGTTCAGATGCAAGGACCACATCCTGTGCCCGTTGCCAAGGGCCAGACCCTTCTGACAGGAGGCCGGTGGCCCGCTTTGCATGAATACCGGCATCTTCGAGCCGACCACGCAGGGCGTAGCGCTCGGCAGTGATAAGTGACGCCATGCCGCGCTGGCCGGATTTCGCATAGGCCACGCTGAGATCGCGCAACATCGATCCATCCCGGAAATCAATGCGGCGGGCGCGTTCAAGGGCTGGCAGGGCCGCGCTGACATTTCCACTGGCCAAAAGCGCACGGCCATACCCGGCCTGTAGCAGCCCATCGTTGGGGCGCAACTGTACCGCACGGCCGTGCGCATTCGCTGCCGCTGCGAATTGCCGGGTTTCCATAAGAATTTGGCCCTTGAGATCGTATAGGAACGGATCCTGCGGGCGCAGAGCGATGGCTTTGTCGATGGCAGCAATCGCGCGACGTGTTTGCGAGTTCTGGTGTCGTGCAGCAGCCTCACGCATCAAGGCAATGTCGCGGTAGCCGCTTTCGCCCAATCGGTTCAGTGTCCAACTCGGGCGACGGGTAAAGGATGTCAGCTTGCCCTTTGCGCGCGCAAACCAATAGTCCGACGTGGCGGAGTCTGCGGTGGCAGAGCCGCCATACGCCGCTGCAAACCCTTCGATTGTGCGCAGGCGATCACGGCTCAGCGGGTGGGAGCGGACATAGGGGTCTTGTCGGCTTGCGCTCAAAACCTCTTGGCCCCGGAAAAGGCGAAAGACGTCCAGCATGCCGTCCAGATCGATGCCCGCGCTGCGCAGGTACCGCGCGCCCGATTGGTCGGCGGCCGTTTCTTCTGCCCTGGTATGGCTCAGAAAGTTGCGTTGTGCCGCGCTTTGCGTCCCGAGGCTTATAGCCGCGGCTCCTTCTCCGGCGCCTGCTGCTGCCGCAAGGATTGCCAGCGCCTGGCCAAGCGTTGCAGCCGTGCGGGCGTTTCCGAGGTTCGTAATCCTTCGCGTGATGTGGCCATTGGTAATATGCGCCGCCTCGTGTGCGATCACAGCCTGCAGCATTGCCGCGCGGTCCATCCGACTGATCAGGCCCGAATGGATATAGATCGCATCGTTGCTGATCACAAAAGCGTTGAGAGAGCTGTCATTGACCACGAGGATTTTGGTGCGTGATGCGCTCAATCCGGCAGCCTTGAGCACGGGCGCCGCCACTTGTGCCAGCGCGTATTCCATGTCTGCATCTCGCAACAGGGTTACCGCGCGCGCTGGCAGGGCAAGCGCAAGCGACACGATCAGGATTGACGCCACCCGCGCCAGGGTATGAAAGGTCATGGTGCGATCATAGGAGACGCCATGCGAACCTCAAGACGCAGCGATGTCGATCCCTTCATTGTGATGGATGTGATGGAGGCCGCACGAGCCGCGGAATCTGCAGGTCGCCACATAATCCATATGGAAGTGGGGCAACCCGGAACAGGGGCACCTAAGGCGGCGATCCGCGCATTGGGGCAAGCGATGGATGAAGGGCCGCTTGGCTATACCGTTGCATTGGGGCTACCTGCACTTCGGGCGCGCATCGCGCGGCTCTATGGCGACTGGTACGATGTTGATCTGAATCCAGACCGTGTGATCGTAACGTCAGGTGCGTCTGGCGGTTTCATACTTGCTTTCAATGCGCTGTTCGACAGCGGGGATCGTGTGGGTATTGGTGCTCCGGGTTATCCCAGCTATCGTCAAATCCTGACGGGCCTGGGTCTGACACCGGTCGATTTGCCGACGGCCGCCGCCAACCGTTACCAACCGGTGCCCGATGACTTTGCGGGCCATGATTTACGGGGTTTGCTTGTTGCCTCTCCGGCAAATCCCACCGGGACAATGTTGGACCATGCGGCCATGGCGCGTCTGGTTGATGCCACGCAAGAGGCCGGAGCCAGCTTTATCAGCGACGAAATCTACCACGGCATCGAATATGAGGCTAAAGCCGTCAGCGCCCTGAATGTCAGTGACGATGTCTATGTCATCAATTCGTTTTCCAAGTACTTCTCGATGACCGGTTGGCGTGCCGGATGGATGGTGGTGCCCGAGGATCACGTGCGCGTGGTTGAGCGCCTGGCTCAAAACATGTTCATATGCCCGCCGCATGCCAGTCAGGTGGCCGCGCTTGCTGCCATGGACGCAACGGACGAGATGCAGGCAAATCTGGATGTCTACCGCACCAACCGTGCCCTGATGCTGGAAGGTCTGCCAAAGGCCGGTTTCACGCGCATCGCGCCACCTGATGGAGCATTCTATGTCTACGCCGATGTGTCAGATCTGACCGATGACAGCCGTGCATTTGCTGCGCGGATACTGGACGAGGCGAGGGTTGCAGTAACACCGGGCCTCGATTTTGATCCCGTCCGGGGGCACCAGACCCTGCGTTTTTCTTACGCGCGTACAACGGATGATATTGCGGAAGGCCTGCGCCGACTGAAAACATTCATGGATGGGCGTTAATCGGGGATTCCCGCGAGGAGCGGGTGCCGCTATGCTGCACGCAAAACGAAAAGGGCAGTGGTGATGCGGGCGATCTTGATCGCAGTGGTGATGTGGTTTTTTGCTTTCTCGGCCATAGCGCAAGACCTGTCCGGTCTGGCGCGAGTGGATGTCACTGAAAGTGAGATTTCTGACGGCTGGTTTGGTTCAACTGATCTGACATTGTCGTTGAGCCAGGGCGTGCCATTCCGTGTCTTTTCATTGTCGGACCCAGCGCGGCTGGTTGTCGATTTTCGAGAGGTGGATTTCTCCGGTATTTCGCCGGATGCCCTGCTGCCCGAGCCCGGCCGCATTTCAGCGATACGTTTCGGAGCCTTCAAACCCGGATGGTCCCGACTTGTGTTGGATCTGAACGCGCCGATGATACCAAAGCAAATTGCAATGCCCGTCGATCCCTCATCTGGTCGAGCGGTCCTGACCATCGCATTGGAAGAGGTTTCGGCACAGGAATTCGCGGAACTGGCGGGCCCGCCGGGTGATGCCGATTGGGGGGTGCAGGCTGCAGACGAACCGCCCGGAATGCTGGAAGACGGTTTCGTGGTTGTCATCGATCCGGGTCATGGGGGGATCGATCCGGGGGCCGTGCGCGAGACCACCAGCGAAAAAGAACTGATGCTGGGCATTGGATTGGCCTTGCGCGACGCATTGCGCAGGGCTGGTGGTATCGAAGTTGTATTGACCCGCGACACGGACACGTTCGTTTCGCTGACGGGCCGGGTTGCTTTGGCACATCAGGTCGGTGCAGATGCTTTCGTGTCTTTGCATGCCGACGCCTTGAGCCAGGGTCAGGCAAGAGGTGCCACGGTGTATACTTTGTCCGACGAAGCAAGCGATGCGGCGTCAGCTCAATTGGCGGCGCAGCATGACCGTGCCGACATTCTGGCCGGTGTGGACCTGAGTGGCACGGATGATCAGGTTGCGTCGGTTCTGATGGATTTGGCACGCACCGAAACCATGCCCCGCACGGAAACTTTGGCGACGGCACTTATCGACAATATGGCCGCGGCAGGTGGTCCGATGAACAAACGCCCGCGGCGCGAGGCAGCGTTCTCCGTGCTTAAAAGTGCAGACATCCCATCTGTCCTTGTCGAGGTCGGATTTCTGTCGGACCAACGTGACCTTGCCAACTTGCGCGACCCTGTTTGGCGCGCGGTCATGGTCGAAGCATTGGCGGCGGGCATTCTGCAATGGCGGGATGATGATCTGGCAATGCAACCGCTGATCCGACAGTAGTCGTTCACATCGGCGATATCGCGCTGCCGTTCGCTTTTGACCCTGTCCGCGCCCTCGCGTATACCGGAACAAAAGCAACCGTTGAAAACAGGTGCGAGCGGTCATGTTTCGGTTCATTCTTTCCTTTTTTGGTGGGATTTTCACCACCGTAACGATGGGCATTGCCATGGTCGCATTGTCGATCGGGGCCATATTCTGGATGTATGGCCGGGACTTGCCCAGCCACGAGTCGTTGGCCCAATATCAACCGGCCACAATCAGCCGCATCTATTCGGGTGAAGGTCAGATCATTGACGAGTTTGCCCAAGAACGCCGCCTGTTTGCACCGGCCGAGACGATCCCGGACCTGGTGAAACAGGCGTTTATCTCGGCCGAGGACAAGAATTTTTATTCGCATGACGGTTATGACCTTCGTGGTATCGGCGCCGCCGCATACGATGCCGTACGCAGTCGCGGGCGGGATGTCCGCGGCGCGTCGACGATCACTCAGCAGGTGATGAAGAATTTCCTGCTGTCCGGCGACCGACAAGCTGAGCGTAAGATTAAGGAAATCATTCTTGCCGCCCGCGTGGAAGAGGCGTTGAGCAAGGAAAAAATCCTCGAACTGTATATGAACGAGATTTTTCTTGGTCAGAACTCCTACGGCGTAGCTGCAGCCAGTCAGACTTATTTCAACAAGACCCTGACCGAATTGGCGCCGCATGAGGCAGCTTTTCTCGCATCCTTGCCCAAGGCACCGTCGGACTTTCACCCGGTGCGACGTGCGGATCGACTGTTATCCCGTCGAAACTTCGTTCTGAAAGAGATGATGGAGAACGGATATATCGATGCCGTCACGTACGAGACAGAGGTGGCGATGCCGCTGCGATCCGTGCAAAATGGCGACTTCGAGAGCTTCAAGGCTGAGCTGCCGCCGCGTGATTACTTTACCGATGAAATTCGCCGTCAGCTGAGCGAGGACTACGGTGAGGGTGAGTTCTTTACTGGTGGCTACACGGTCCGCGCAACAATCGATGCCGAGATGCAACCCATCGCGGCCTATGCATTGCGGCGCCAGCTTGAAAGCTATGATCGGGGGCAGGGCGTCTGGCGCGGCACCGGCGAGAGCATCGAAGCGGATCAGCTTGAGAATTGGGAAGAGGCCCTCAGGGGTGTTTCTGTTGCGCGTGACATCGACCTGAACGGCGCATGGCGGCCCGCTGTTGTCTTGGAGGTCGAAGACCAGCAGCTGCGCATTGGTATCGAAGGGTGGACGGACAGCGAACCGGCCGCGGTTGTTCCGCGCGAAGACATCAAGTGGATCCAGGGCAACTTCTTTGACAATTTCGAAGTTGGTGACGTGGTGCATGTGCGTGCCATGACGGCCGATGACAATGGTTCCTTTATCCGTTGGACCTTGCGTCAGGTGCCGCGCGTGCAGGGCGGCTTTGTGGCCATGGACGTGAACACGGGCCGTGTGATCGCCATGCAGGGTGGGTTCAGCTACCAGAACTCGGTCTTCAACCGCGCCACACAGGCCAAGCGGCAGCCGGGGTCGTCATTCAAACCGTTTGTCTATGCGGCCGCCCTCGACAGCGGGTATTCCCCGGCCACCATCGTCGTGGACGCTCCGATCGAGATCAACACGCCTCAGGGCCTGTGGCGCCCGCGCAATTCGTCCAACAAGTTCTACGGCCCCACACCGCTGCGCACTGGTATCGAGCGGTCGCGGAACCTGATGACCATCCGTCTGGCGGAAGAGGTCGGTATGGACATTGTTGCCAACTATGCAGAGCGCTTCGGCGTTTATGACCGCATGGGGCTGTTCCTTGCCAACTCGCTGGGGTCCGAAGAAACGACGCTGTACCAGATGGTGTCGGCCTACGCGATGTTCGCGAACGGTGGTGAACGGGTGCAGCCCACGCTGATTGACAGGGTTCAGGACCGGTTTGGTCGCACCGTTTATCGCCATGATGAACGTGAGTGCCGTGACTGCACGCAACTGGCCAGCCTTGATCCGGGCATTGCGCCGCGGGTGGTATCCAATCGCCAGCGCGTAATGGACCCCGTGACAGCCTATCAATTGACATCGATGATGAAGGGCGTGGTCGATCGCGGCACCGCGTCACGAAGCGTGAACCTTCCAGTTCCAATTGCCGGTAAAACAGGGACCACAAACGACGCCAAGGACGTCTGGTTCATCGGATTTTCCAGCGACATCGTTGCAGGCTGCTACATTGGCTACGACCAACCGCGCAGCCTTGGCAAGGGCGCGTCTGGCGGCGGTATGTGTGGCCCCGTATTCAACACCTTCATGCAAGAAGCGATTGCTAAGTATGGTGGCGGTTCATTCGATGTGCCTGAGGAATGCATGTTCATCAAAATCGACCGCTTTTCCGGTGCGCGTTTGAGCGATGCGGCGGCAGGCGACAACGTGGTTAGCGAGTGTTTCCGGGATGGGTTTGAGCCGACGTTCGGCATCACTTTCGATGGTGGATTTGCGATGGGCGCTGATCTGCCCTTGTTCGAAGAAGTGGGCAGCGGTGGCCGTCAGGTGACCACCTCGACCGGCAAGAAAGCAGTTGTAGGCCCCAAGGCAAACTTCGGTACGCTGAGTTCGGGCGGTCTGTACTAAGCTGACCGTCCGGAGCACTCCAACTGATCTTGTCGCGCAGTCTTGCATGGGCTATCTCGAAGCTCTGCCAAGAAGGATGGGACATGCGCGCCGAAATTCAGAATGTCGTCGAAGAGATTGAAAAGTCGGTGGCTTTGTTGGCTCAGCGGCTGGATGTTGAAACGGCCCAGCACCGATTGGAAGAGTTCAACGCGCGTGTCGAGGACCCCAACCTGTGGGACGATCCCGAGGCTGCGCAAAAGCTGATGCGTGACCGCCAGATGCTTGTGGATGCCATGGAAACGCATGATCGCATCAAGCAGGATCTGGCAGATAATATCGAACTCATTGAGTTGGGTGAGATGGAGGAAGATGACGAGGTTGTCGCTGACGCGGAAGCTGCGATTAAGGCACTGGCCGAAACGGCGGCTCAGAAAGAGCTTGAGGCGCTGCTTGATGGTGAGGCTGACGGCAACGACACCTTCCTTGAGATCAACTCGGGCGCGGGCGGAACAGAATCCTGTGACTGGGCCGCAATGCTGGCGCGGATGTATGTCCGTTGGGCGGAAAAGAAGGGCTACAAGGTTGAACTGCAGTCCGAAAGCGCGGGGGAAGAGGCTGGCATCAAGTCGGCCACCTACAAGATCAGCGGCCAGAATGCTTATGGTTGGCTAAAGTCGGAAAGCGGCGTGCACCGACTTGTGCGCATCAGCCCGTTTGACAGTGCCGCGAAACGCCACACCAGCTTTACCTCCGTCGGTGTCTATCCCGTGGTGGACGACAATATTGAGATTGAGGTGAATCCTGCCGACATTCGCATCGATACGTACCGGTCGTCCGGCGCGGGCGGGCAGCACGTGAACACAACCGACTCGGCGGTGCGGATCACCCACGCGCCCACGGGTATTGTCGTCACCAGCTCTGAAAAATCCCAGCACCAGAACCGCGACATTGCGATGAAGGCGTTGAAAAGCCGCCTTTATCAGATGGAGTTGGACCGCCGGAATGCTGCTGTGAACGAGATGCATGAGAACAAGGGCGATGCGGGGTGGGGCAACCAGATCCGATCCTATGTCTTGCAGCCCTACCAGATGGTGAAAGACCTGCGCACCAATTACGAGACGTCTGACACCAAGGGTGTTCTGGACGGAGACCTTGATGGGTTGATGGCGGCCACGTTAGCTTTGGATGTATCGGGCAAGTCCCGGGCAGAGGCGCAGGCGGAGTAACCCGCCTTTGGCCTGCCAACTCGAAGGGAGGCCAATCACATGATCCAGCAAGGTGCGCTCGCACTGCGGACACAGTTGGATGCGGGCAACATCACTGCAGAAGCGCTCATGGAGCAGACGCTTAATCGCATTTCTGCAATCAATCCAAAGGTCAACGCGATTGTGTCGTTGCGAGATGCCGACGCTTTGATGTCCGAGGCGCGCGCGGCTGATTCAGCGCCTAAGGCAGGCTGGTTGCATGGCATCCCGATGGCTATCAAGGATTTGGCAAACGCCAAGGGCCTGCCGACCTCTATGGGGTCACCTTTGTTTGCCGGGCAGGTGGCGCAATCCGATGACATCATGGTGGCCCGGTTGCGTGATGCCGGAGCCATCATCATTGGAAAGACAAATACGCCGGAGTTTGGCCTGGGGTCGCACAGCATCAACCCGGTCTTTGGCGCAACCCGCAACCCTTACGATACTGAATGCAGCGCGGGTGGATCGTCTGGTGGGGCAGGGGTGGCCTTGGCCACCGGGATGCTGAGCGTCGCCGACGGCTCGGACATGATGGGGTCTCTGCGCAACCCGGCGGGATGGAACAATGTGTATGGAATGCGGCCAAGCTGGGGCCTCGTGCCGTCGGAACCGATGGGCGATAGCTTCTTGCATCAGCTTTCCACAAATGGGCCGATGGCCCGTACACCGAGCGATCTGGCAGCCCTTCTGGATACGATGACAGGGTCCGATCCACGCCAGCCGCATGGTGTCGATGCGCCGCCCGCATTGCCACAGATCGGTGGCGGTGCCGACGGGTTGCGCGTTGGTTGGCTGGGCGATTGGGGTGGCGCGCTGCCAATGGAGGCTGGTGTGTTGGATCTGTGCAAGGCGGCGTTGACGGAGATGGAGACGCTCGGCGTCACGGTGGACGCCTTGAATGCCCCGTTTGATCGCGATGCTATTTGGTCGTCCTGGATCACGTTGCGCAGTTGGGCTGTGGCAGGGAACCTTGAGGTTCTGTATGCGGACCCAGCCCAGCGCGATCAATTGAAAGACACAGCGATTTGGGAGATCGAACGCGGTCTCACCTTGTCTGCGATGGAAGTGCATAGGGCCAGTGTGGTAAGATCAAGCTGGTTCAGGGCCGCCACGACCTTGTTCGAAAGCTGTGACGTGCTTGTGCTGCCGTCCGCCCAGATGTGGCCTTTCGACGTCTCAATTGATTGGCCGCGCGAGATCGGTGGCACGGCGATGGATACATATCACCGCTGGATGGAAGTCGTGGTGCCCGCGAGTTTGCTTGGCTTGCCTGTTGTGTGTGTACCGGCCGGTTTTGGCGGTCCGCGCGATCTGCCCATGGGACTACAATTGATTGGACGCCGGGGCAGCGACGCGCTCTTGCTGCGATTGGCACAAGCATGGCACGATATGACGGACTGGCCTGCGCGCCGTCCCGGAATGGAGGATCTCATGTAATGGAAGCGAATCCGTATCCCAGCCTCCCGGCAGGTGTGCCGCCATTTGATGCGCCGCGGCCTGCATTTATTCGCCATGCATTATCTGCGGGTTGGAGTGATTTCCGGGCGGCGCCGGGCTTTGGTCTGTTGACCGGGATTGCCTCGGTCATTGCGGGTTGGGGTTTGATTGGCCTGACAATGTGGGCCGGTCACACGTTCTGGTTGATCCTCGCCGTATTCGGGTTCCCTCTGGTGGCTCCACTTTGCGCACTTGGAACTTACGAAGTGTCGCGGCGGATCGGGATGGGGCAACCTGCGGGCATCGGCGTAATCCTTGCACAGCTGCGGGAAGAACGGGGGAGACAACTGCCATGGCTGTCCATGCTGATGGTGGTTGCGCTGCTGTTTTGGTTTTTTCTGGGGCACATGATTTTCGCACTGTTTCTGGGCCTCAAACCTATGGTGAACGTCACGACATCGTTTGATGTTTTCCTGACCGTGGATGGCTTGATGATGATTGCGCTTGGCACCGTTGTCGGAGGCATCTTTGCCTTTATCTTCTTTTCGATGTGCGTATTTGGCCTGCCGCTGCTGCTGGCGCGCGAGGTGGATTACATGACCGCAATCCTCGCCAGTTGGGGGCATGTGCAGGCCCACATGGTCCCCATGCTAAGTTGGGCGGCTGTCATCGTGGTTTTGCTGTTTCTGGCGATGCTACCCGGACTGCTTGGGCTGGTGATCGTTCTGCCGTGGCTTGGGCACGCATCCTGGCACATCTATGCGCAAATGGCGGCAGGTGCGCGTTAAAGCGGTGTTTCGCGCCCCATGTCGATCAGCATTTGACGCAGAAGCGGGGCATCCGGATGTGCCGTGTCCAAGGCAAAGACGTGTGCTTGCGTCAGCAAAAAGGCGCGTTCATTCTCCGACGGCGCCGCAGTCGCAGCCTCTTGATACAGACCGACCAAAGTAGCGTGTTTGCCATCGGTATGTGCCGCCAGAAGACGCTGCTCAAGATCATTCATTCGGCAGCGTTGGCCGCCGCGCGATGGGCCATCATCCGTTCTGCAACCCAGGTGTGGAACAGGTGCGTCGGCCCATCCATCGCCGGTGAGAAGCGACCGCCGTCAAACGCCGGTGTTTGACGGCCGCGCTGCATACCTTCCACAACAAAAATATCTTCCTCGAAAACCTGCTTCCACTGCGCGGCGTTGCGCATCCTCAAAGCGGGATTGGTGTCAGGCTGCGCGTAATACAGGTGGACGTTTTCGGTCGTTCGCCCTGGGCCCTGTGGGATCAATATGATGGAAAAGGCATGATCGCGATGCACACCTAGCAGCACATTTGGATAGGCTGTGATGTATTCCGCCGCGGTGTCCCACTTGTCGCTCAATCCCTCGAAGTCTGGGAATGTGCGATTGTCGTCACCAGATAATTGCCGATAAACGCGCGTGCCTTGCCCTGAGTATCTATTGGGGGCTTCGATGTGGTAATGATCTTCGAGCCGCGAGTACGTGTTGAGATCCGGGTGTACCCACGGCAAGTGATAGCTCTCGCAATAGTTCTCGACCGCAAGTTTCCAGTTGCAGTTCACGCTGAGTTGGAAATGGCTGTCTTCGCCCCCGTGGTACAATGGTTTGTCAAACTCAATCCAACGGGCAAGCAAATCTGCGTTGGCCTCTTCAAAGGGCTGAGCATCGCCAGACAAATTGATCCAGACGACGCCCATCCACACGTGGCTGCGCACCTCGATCAGCCCTAGAAAGGATTTGTCGATCCCATCGGCGGTGTTCTGACCAGGTCCTCCCACATGGGGTGTTGAAACCAGTCGTCCTTCGGTTGAGTAACACCAGCTGTGGTAGGGACAGCGTATGGCCCCTTCGATCTTGCGGGGAGCATCGACCAGGATCATGCCCCGATGGCGGCAGATGTTGTGAAACACGCGTACTGTACCCGACTTGTCCCGGATCAGGAGCAAGGGAATCCCAAGAAAGGTCTGCGGAACGGTATCGCCCGGTGTCGGAACGCCCGCCGCAACGGCCAAACCTGACCAGCCTGCCATCAAAAGCGCCTCGCGCTCCTCCTCGAACACAGCCGGGCTGGTGTAGTGTTCGTTCGGCAGGCCATGTGCAGACGAAATCGGGCGGCGCACTGAACTCAGGGTTGTCGTTTCCATTCGCATTCCCCACCTGCTGTTTGACACACAAGGTATGTGTCACGGCGGTTGAGGTGCGCAGATTTTCGACAGAATTTTTCCGTGCCCGACATGTTGTCTAAGGTTTAGACACTGCGCAACTGTTGCGGCATACGCTCCGGAGCTGGATGGGCTTTGGAAGGAAGGCGGAAAGGAATGATTTCTGCCGAGTCCGTGACATCGACAAGTGCGCGTTTCTCGTGTCTGATTCGATGCAGGCTGTCGGGTAGGGCTGTGTCATGGTTTTGCTGCAGCAGATGCGCGCGCCTTACCTTACGTAGATTGCGTTCGGCAAAAGCATCAAACTCGACCATGTCGCCAACATCAAAGAATGCTTCCGGTAGTGAATCACAATCGTCTCTCGACAGGAAAGCGAGGTCGCCGTGGTCCTCACACCAGATGACTGCTTTCTCAGTTGTTGGATCGCTCCAAAGGATGACACCAATCATTGCTCTACCCAGAGTTAGACAGTTTTTATCAAACTCAATTCTAGACATTTACGACATGTCTAAGTCGGTAACGTTCGCTTGCATTTTGTGTCTGGAACAGTATCGTTCAGAAGCAGTTTTGCGTCACCTTTGATGCGAATTGGCGTCACGTTTTGAGCAAGTGGCTCGGATTGGCGTCGGATTAACGATTACATTCCGATTCGAGCACAAAACGAAGAGACAACTATGCCTGAAACGCGCAGATCACCGGCGGAATTGCGCAGCATGTTCGGTGAAAACTTGCGGATTCTTGCCGAAAGCTATCCGTCCATTTCTGAGCTGTCCCGCCAGTTGGGTATCAACCGGACACAGTTCAATCGCTATCTTTCTGGAGAGAGCTTTCCGCGGCCTGATGTCTTGGCACGCATCTGTGACTTCTTTGATGTTGATGCACGCGTGCTGCTTGAACCTGTGCAAAACATTATGTCAGGTTCTGATCCACTTACTGGTCCGCTCCTTAAGGATTTCGTCGGCGCCGGGGTCGGGCTGATTGATGAGAACCTGTTTCCTAGTGGGTTTTATCGTTTCGTCCGGGCCAGCTTTCTGGACACCGACAGATTTGTGACGGGACTGGTACGCGTCTTCAGAGATGACGGGGCCACGATTGTGCGGGGGTACGAAACCAAAGCAGCCTTGGGTGTGCAGGGAATGCCCATCACGCGGCAGGCGCGCGAGTTTCGTGGGTTGGTCTTGCGTCAGGAAGACGGCGTGAGTGCACTGATCTCGCGTCGGGGGTCTCACACAGCATCGTTCAATTACCTGAGCCGGGTGACATCTTTTGAAAACAATGTCTGGGTTGGGTACGTGGCGCGTACCGTGCAAGAGACACTGAGCAATGACCGGGTCGTGCGCATGATCTATGAGCATCTCGGTACGAGCATTGGCGCCGCAAAGGCCGCAGCGCGCGCGTCGGGATACTGCACGGAAGATGAGTTAACACCCTATGAAAAGCGTTTGCTGAAGGTGGGCGAACCCTTTGCCTAGTCGCCACGGGGCAGGGCGGCAACGCCCGTCCGTGCCACCTCTACCAGCCCAAGTGGACGCATCAAGTCAGCAAAAGCGTCAATCTTGTCCGGGGCGCCGGTAATCTCAAACACGAAGCTTTCCAGAGTGCTGTCGACCACGTTGGCGCGGAAAATATCAGCCAGGCGCAGCGCTTCCACGCGTTTCTCACCTTGGCCCGAGACTTTGAACATGGCCAGTTCCCGTTCAACAGACGGCCCTTCGACTGTCAGGTCGTGGACTTCATGCACGGATACGATCCGCCCGAGCTGCGCCTTGATCTGCTCGATCACTTGCGGTGTACCAGTGGTCACAATTGTGATGCGGGACAGATGGCCGGTGTGATCTACCTCGGCCACCGTCAGGCTTTCGATGTTGTAGCCCCGCCCCGAGAACAGGCCAATGACGCGTGCTAGAACCCCTGGTTCGTTTTCGACCAGTACCGCCAAGGTGTGTCGTTCTTCCACGTCCGAAAAGGTGGGGCGTAGGTTGTATGCGGAGTGGCTGGTGGAGCCTTTTTTAATTTTCAGAGCTGACATATCACTAGTCTTTCAAAATTGAGAGCCATTTGGCTAATTTGCTCTGGCTAGAGCCATTTGGTGCCGTGGCCACTTGCATAAAGCGCCTTTACTCATTCGTTGGGACTGCGACAGCATACAGTATACAAGAGCGCCCTGAATTGAACTTACGGCATTCTCCGAGCGCCAGTCGCTTACTTTCTTCAAGGCTGGAATATCCCCAAGCGCGGCCCCCGCCAATACCATCCGTCGTTACATACATTGCGCTGTAGACAGTCGCGATTTCCCGGAATTCCTGATACTTCCGCGCGCTCTCATCGCTGAGGTTTACGCTGGCCAAGCGCTCGATTTTCAGCTCCGGTTCTATGACCGGTGCTTCGCAAGCAGCGAGAGAAACACTTGCGATTAAAGCAAACAGAAAAATCGCGTGTTTCAAACCAAAACACTCCCCATGGCATCAATTACACCCTGTGTCTCGGCCTCGCCCAGCAGCATCTCGTTATGCGCCTTGCCTGATGGGATCATCGGGAAGCAGTTTTCGTGTTTCTCAACCAGACAGTCGAACAGGACGGGTCCATCGTGGTTGATCATCTCCATGATTGCTTCATCCAGGTCGTCCGGATCGGAGCAGATGATGCCCTTGGCGCCAAACGCCTCGGCAAGTTTTACGAAGTCGGGCAGGCTTTCGGACCACGAATGTGAATAGCGCTTACCATGCAGCAGCTCCTGCCACTGACGCACCATACCTAAGCGTTCGTTGTTGAGGATGAATTGCTTGACCGGCAGGTTGAACTGCATCGCTGTCCCCAGTTCCTGCATGTTCATCAGCCAAGATGCTTCGCCCGCCACATTGATCACCAACGCTTCGGGATGTCCCATCTGTACGCCGATCGAGGCTGGGAAGCCGTAGCCCATTGTGCCCAAGCCCCCGGATGTCATCCAGCGGTTCGGATCTTCGAAACCGAGGTACTGCGCTGCCCACATCTGGTGCTGGCCCACCTCGGTACAGATGTAGCGATCATGGTCCTTGGTCAGAGCCTCCAACCGCGCCAATGCGTGCTGCGGTCTGATGGTTTTGCCTTCTTGCGTGAACTTCAGGCAATCCACAGCTTTCCATTCATCAATCTTAGCCCGCCACTGCGCCAGTGCAGCCTGATTGGTTTTGCGCCCGCGCGACTTCCAGACCTTTAAGATGTCCTCCAACACGTGCCCGACATCGCCGACAATCGGGATGTCCGCCTTAATCACCTTGTTGATCGAGGACGGATCGATGTCGATATGGGCTTTCTTTGATTTTGGACTGAACGCGTCAATGCGGCCCGTGATCCGGTCGTCAAACCGCGCACCAATGTTGATCATCAAATCGCAATCGTGCATCGCCATGTTGGCCTCGTAGAGACCGTGCATACCAAGCATGCCCATCCAGTGTTTCCCACTGGCAGGATAACAACCGAGGCCCATCAAGGTGGACGTGATGGGGAAGCCCGTCGCATCCACAAGTTCCCGCAGCAGCTGGCTCGCGCCCGGGCCGGAGTTGATGACGCCGCCACCTGTATAGAAAATCGGGCGTTTGGCTGTCTCAATTGCGGCAGCCAACTCTGTGATCGCCTCCATGTCACCCTTGACCTGCGGCTGGTAGTGGGAGGTTGAAGGTTTGGGCGGGTTGTATGTTCCGGTTGCGAACTGCACGTCTTTTGGGATGTCAATCAGCACTGGGCCTGGGCGGCCAGCGGTTGCCACGTGGAATGCCTCATGGATGACGCCTGACAGGCCGTCAGTTTCCTTCACAAGCCAATTGTGTTTTGTGCAGGGGCGGGTGATGCCAACCGTGTCCGCTTCCTGGAACGCATCCGATCCGATCATGAACGTAGGGACCTGACCCGTCAGAACGACGATCGGGATCGAATCCATCAGCGCATCTGTCAAACCGGTCACGGCGTTGGTGGCACCGGGGCCGGAGGTAACAAGGCACACGCCGGGCTTGCCTGTCGCACGTGCATACCCTTCGGCTGCGTGCACTGCGCCTTGTTCGTGACGCACAAGGATGTGCTTGATCGAGTTCTGCTGAAAGATCTCGTCATAGATCGGTAGCACAGCGCCACCGGGATATCCGAATACCGTGTCCACACCCTGATCAATGAGGGCTTGGA
Source organism: uncultured Tateyamaria sp. (assembly GCF_947496075.1). GTDB lineage: Bacteria > Pseudomonadota > Alphaproteobacteria > Rhodobacterales > Rhodobacteraceae > Tateyamaria. Next base: position 233,026 of record NZ_CANMBJ010000001.1, on the reverse strand, counting down.
CGACCATTTTCGCTCCGGTCATTTGACGTGTCATGTTCCGCGTGCTCCGATTTGCGGTTTCTGTTGCGCATAAAAAAACCCCCGGGTTTCGGGGGCGCATGGGTGTAGATCTGGATTTCCGTTACCGGCCCATGCGCATGTCCACTACGATGACGACTAGTTCAGTCATTAACCCTGAGGTCCTTTTCTGCGTGAGCAAACATTATGCGTACCCCAAAGGAGGGTCAACAGTGGAAAAACAGAAAAAACTGTCCCGCGGCTGGAAAAATGTGAAACTTTGTTTCGCGTGAGGCCTTCTTGTCGACATTAAAGGTAATTTTTGCCTCTTTTTGCGATGCTGCAGCCATCCTCACTGCCAGTCATGGCCGCTATCTCGGAGCGGGCGGTGGTGGCCAGCATCTGAATCTCTTCGGCCAGAGTTTTGAATTCGACCGCGATCACACCCAGGCCGCGGCCAGCATCGCCGACACGTGCCGCTTCGACCGATGCGTTGAGAGACACAAGGCGGACATGTTTGCCGATCTGTTCAAGCCGGGTCAGAGTTTTGGAGATCGCATCCCCGGCCGCACTTGCGCGCTCTACCTCTTCATGACGTGACGCGTCCAACTTGGCCCAAAGACCGTCGCAAAACCCGGTGACGCTTTCGAAGAAACCACCGCGTCCAACCCGCAAATGGACATCAAGAGCGTCGCGCAACCGTCGGACATCATCGCCGCCAGCGGCAAGAGCGACATCGTTTGTGAGGTCGCTCATTCTCACAAAGTCAGCGACCGTCTTGGGGTTTTCGGATCCATGCTGTCCAATCCACTCACAGACCCAGTCAGGCACGGCCTTTTGGGGGTCCGTTCCCCGCACAATTGCCGCCGAACGTGCGATAGCGTCACGCTGTTCGTTCAGGACGGCCCGCCATTGCGCCCGCTTTTCGCTGGTTTCGGGTCCAAGCGGATTTACGCGGAACAAATATGACCCAAACAACGCAGAACGGATGGCCCGCGCCCGTGTGGTTGCAATCAGGTCGATGGCAGCCCTGCGCTGTGCAAAGCGCTCCGTATCCGTTTCTGGTGCATACGTGGTTCGAAAAGACGGTTGTGACATGCCTGAGCATTGCCACTGATCACTTTAGAAATCGTTAGGAGGCGCCGCCTAAAGCGCGTTGCCGGTGCCCTGCAGCACGCCATGTTCGAGTGCGTAGCGTGTCAGGCCAGCGGTCGAAGAGATACCGAGCTTGCGCTTGATATTCTTGCGGTGGGTTTCAACCGTCCGTACGGAGATGTCCAAGGCGTTTGCCACTTCCTTGTTGGACATCCCTTGTGCGAGTTGCAGCAGGATGGTTTGCTCGCGTCCGGTCAGCGCGCCGGCGACATCTGCGCGCTTGGGCGCAATGGCCCCTTCTGCCCCAGTGCACAGATAACGTTCACCTTTCATGACAGTTTCTATCGCCTGTGCAATCTCTTCGGTCGGTACGTCTTTCAACACGTAACCCATCGCACCGTGGCTCAGGGCGGATGAGATGTATTCGGGACTGTCATGCATGGATAAGATAAGAATGCGTGTGCCCGGGCGTTTTTCCAGAACAAGTTCGGTGGCTGTCAAACCGCCCATCTCGGGCATGTTGAGATCCATCAGAATGACGTCCGGATCAAGAGCGTCCAGTTGATCAATCACGGCACGACCGGTGCCAAGTGTTCCGACGACAGAAATGCTATCGTGGTCCTCAAGAACAGATTGGATGCCCTGCGCGACCATTGGGTGATCGTCAACGATCAGAACGCGAATTAAGTCAGTCATGCGCGTGCGCGCTCCTTACCGGTTGTCGAGCTTTCTGGTGGCAGCAGGTGCGTCAATGGTACCGTTGCTTCGATCACGGTGCCACCCTGCTGGCCCGCACCAGACAGGATGCGCAACGTACCATCCAGCTGCTCCACACGTTCCTGCATGTTTCGCAAACCAATTCCTGCAGACCTTCGGCTGACGGTCTGGTCAAGACCGACACCGTTGTCCGAGATGCGCAGCGTTGCCCCGCGTTTGTGACCCCGCAGATCGACGGACACGTTTGTTGCCGCGGCGTGCCGTTCGATGTTGGTAAGTGCTTCCTGCGCGATGCGATAAAGCGCGATTTTGGCATCCTGATCCAGTCGGTTGCGGAACACCACGGTTTGGAAATCCGTCTCTATCCCGGTCCGGTTCGCAAAATCCTCGATCAGGGCTTTCAGGGCGGGGCCAAGCCCCAAGTCATCCAATGCGCCCGGGCGCAGATCACGACTGATGCGGCGTACTTCCGAAATGGCCGTGCCCAAGTTGTCTATGCCTTGGGTCAACGGGGCTGTTACGTCGCCACTGCCCTTGTCCAAACGCCGCCGCGCACTGTCGAGCGCATAGCGGACACCAACAAGAATCTGGCTGATGCCGTCATGCAATTCACGGGCCACGCGGCCGCGTTCCTCTTCCTGCGCGTCAAAGACTCGTTGCGTCAGTTTCTTTAGCTTGGCATCGGCCAGACGGCGTTCACGAAAGTTCAGCGCCATGCCGGAGCCAAAGACCATCAGCAGGGCAGCCAACGTGATGGCGGATATATAGTAGAACGTGCGTTGCACCCGGGTTTCAACATCGGCGCGCGCCTCAGCAACCGAGGTCAGGACGTCATCGATATAGACGCCGGTGCCAACAGCCCAACGCCACGAGGGGAAGGAGGTGACATAGGTGATCATCTCCGCTTCCTGACCGTTGGACGGCTTCGGCCAAAGGTGGGTCAGGTATCCGTCGCCCTGGCGCGCGATATCGATCAGGTTGGAAACGACATGCGTGCCACGGCTGTCGGTGAGCGCAAGATGGTTTTGATTGATCATCTCGGTTTGGCGCGGATTGACCAGATTTGTGCCGTCATAGTCGTAAACGAAAAAGAACCCTTCATCCCCGTAGATCATGGCAGACAGAATCTGGGCCACCTGATCTTTGGCTTCCTGATCGTCGGGTGCGGCGGATCCATAGATGAAGTAGAATCCGTTGCGCGCCTGCGTCACGTAGTTGCGCAGTTCCCTTTTCTTGGCCTCGATCAACTGGGTTTCCAGGGCCTGTATCTCCCGCTCGGCCAACGCGCGGGATTGTATGGCAACCAAGACAGCGATTGCCGCGACCGCAAGGATAAGCGGAACCGCAGCCACAAGTGACAGCTTTTGCGCATAGCTCAGGCGCAGATTGGAAAGGGCATGTCGCACAGCATGATTCGATACGCGGATTACCGCTCGAATCAAAGAGGCACAGCGAAAATTACGTGCGCTAACAGGATCGCGGTAGAATGAAACGCGGTCAAAATTGGTGAAAAAAACTGACCAAACGCGCAGAATTGCCGACTTTCTACGCAGTACTAGGTATTTTCATCGTGGCCGCCATCGCTAGTGTGTCGGCACTCGAAACGATCCGCCCCCCTGGGAGGGGAAGGGCATCATATTTGGGAGGAGTATCTCTATGGATCGTCGTTCTTTTCTAAAGACGTCTGCACTTGGTGGGTCCGCCGCCGCTGCAACAACTCTGGCCGCGCCGGCCTATGCGCAGGGCAAGCGCACGCTGACAATGGTCACCTCGTGGCCCCGCGGCTTTGCCGTTCTGGATGACGCGGCAAGCTATCTTGAGCAATTCGTGGGCGAGATGTCGGACGGTCAGCTGACCATCGACAAGAAAGCCCCGGGCGAGCTGGTTGGCGCGTTCGAAGTGTTCGACGCCGTGTCGTCGGGCCAGGCGGACATGTACCACTCGGCTGACTACTACTTCATCGGTCAGCACCCGGCATATGCCTACTACACGGCCGTGCCCTTCGGCGGCACCGCGCAGGAAGTCACCAACTGGTACGAGCACGGCGGCGGCCAGGAGCTGCACGACGAGCTGGGCGAAATCTTCAACCTCAAAGGTCTGCTGGCAGGTAACTCCGGTTCGCAATCCGGTGGTTGGTTCCGCAACGAGATCAACTCGGCTGCTGACTTCAACGGCCTGAAGTTCCGTATGCCCGGTCTGGGCGGCAAGGTGCTCGGCAAGCTGGGCGCATCCGTGCAGAACATCCCCGGTGGTGAACTGTACCAGGCGCTGTCGTCCGGTGCTCTGGACGGTCTGGAGTGGGTTGGCCCGATGGCTGACGAACGCGCCGGCTTCCAGGAAGTGGCAAAAGTCTACTACACTGCCGGTTTCCACGAGCCGGGTTCGGCTCTGGCTGCCAACGTGAACCTGGATGTCTGGAATGACCTGACACCACAGCACCAGGCAATCCTGACCAACGCTTCGCGCGCGGTCACGCACTACCAGCTTGCCGAAACACTGGCCAACAACGGTGCTGCGTTGGCACGTCTGCAACAGCAGGGCGTGAAAACGCTGCAATTCTCGGACGACGTCTGGGATGCGTTCGGTGCGGCATCTGCAGAGGTTATGGACGAGAACATGGGCGACGAGCTGTTTGCAAAAACACGCGCCTCGTTCGAAGAAAGCCTCGCCACCTCCGCCAGCTGGATCAACAAATCCGACGGCTATTATGTCCAACAGCGCGTGCGCGTGCTGGGCGGCTAAGCCGACACTTTCTGAAAATACCAGGGGCTCCGATGATCGGGGCCCTTGGTTCACGTGAGGAACTGAGGCGATCAGTCAGCCACGCGCTGGTAGTATCGTAGGGGGCACATTCATGGAAAACGAAAACGGCGCTGAAGCCGCAGGCACCTTTGCAACGCTTGTAGATGGCGTTCTCTGGTTCTTTCAGAACCTTGGCCTGGCCTTCTACAATATCGCCTATGCCATCACGCACCCAGCGTCATGGCTGGATTGGGTCACTTGGGCCAACACCCCCGAGGACAAACTGTCCTTGATGAAATTCGTTTACTACGGCGGGTCGACGCAATTCTTCTTTGCCGTCCTCGCCATTATCCTTGTTGTCACCGCCGTCGGCCTGTGGAAACGCGAGTTCATGTGGGGCTGTGTTCGGGTGATGGAGGGCATTGCCAACACCTCTGGACGCCTTTTTGCTTGGGCTGGCCTTTTGATGGTGCTGCAGCAGATCATCATTGTATTCATGCAGCGGATCTTTACCCGGCCAGATATCTCAATCGGCTTCGGAATCCCGTTGCAGTTCGACATCTCCTGGTTCGCAGAAGAGCTAAAGCTCTATAACGCGCTCGTTGTTTGTATGTGTGTCACCTACACCTTCGTGCAGGGCGGGCATGTGCGTGTGGACTTGTTCTATTCCGCGGTGAAGTTCCGCACCAAGCGCGTGATCGACATGTTCGGCTCGCTGGTGTTCATGCTGCCCTCGGCCACGCTGATCTGGATGTATGGCTGGTATTTCCTGTGGCGCCACTTGGTGACGCCCAAACCGGCCGCAAGTTGGGATATTGAGCGCGCTGAGCGGTCGGCCCGCGCAGTGCGCTGGAACGTTGAAACGATCGGGTTCAGCCCCAACGGCTTCAACGGGTACTTCCTGTTCAAAATCCTGCTGGTCGCCTTTGCGGGGCTCGTATTCCTGCACGCAATCGCCTTCTTCTACCGCTCGTATCTTGAGTGGAGGGAAGGCGAAGAGAGCGAAGGCAAATACCTCGACCGCGATACGCTGGGCGAGGGCGAAGAAGCCTACGAAGGCACACACTGAGTTAGGGGCAGTAAACAATGTTGTTTGGACTTGATGGCGTAGAAATTGGCCTGATCATCGTCTTTGTCTGCCTCTTTGGCGGCATCCTTTCCGGCTTTCCCGTTGCGTTTGCGATTGCGGGGGCAGGGGTCATCTCCTTCGGGATCATCGCGTCGCTGGACAGTGCCGGGCTGTTGATCCACCAAGCCATTGACGAAAGCGCGCAAGCCTATCGTGATCTGGTCAATTCGGGGGTCAAACCCGATACGATCAGCGTGTTCCGATACCCCGACTTGCCGCGCATTGGCGAACCTGTGTTCCCCAACGGTTGGGAAGTCGCGCTGGACCGGAACGTGTCCTTTGTCGTGAACCGGATGAACGAGCGTGTGCTGGCGGGTCAATCCATCGAAACGCTGCTGGCCGTTTTGATGTTTGTTCTGATGGGCATCACGCTGGAACGTTCGAAGATTGCCAATGACCTTCTGACAACCATGGCTCGCGTCTTTGGTCCGCTGCCGGGCGGTCTGGCTGTGTCCATCGTTGTTGTGGGTGCCTTCCTTGCCGCATCGACCGGCATCGTGGGTGCGACGGTTGTGACCATGGGCCTCTTGGCGCTGCCGACCATGTTGCGGAACAACTACTCACCCGAGATCGCGACAGGCGTGATTGCAGCCTCTGGCACCTTGGGGCAGATCATTCCGCCGTCCATCGTGATCGTTCTTCTGGGCACACTTGCTGGCGACCTTTACTCGGCCGCTCAGGAAAACCGGGCACAGGTTGCCGGTTGCACAGACGCGCTGACCTATCTGGGTGAGCCTGCGGTCGTGTCGGTGGGTACGCTGTTCCAAGCGGCTCTGTTGCCGGGCATCATGCTCGCGCTGCTTTATGCTCTGTATGCCTTCGGCTATGCGCTTTTGAATCCTGAGAAGGCACCTGCAGTCGAAATGGGCGCAACCAACGCCGAACCGATTACGCGCGGTGAGGCATTCACGTGGTTCCTGGGTGCACCTGTCCTGATCATTGTGGGTACCATTCTGCTGGGGAACCTGAACATTGTCGGCAGCCAATCCTCAACCGTGTCGGCGTTTTCCGACATTGGCCAATCAGCCAGCCTACGCACGAATGTCGGAGAAGAGTGCAAGGCGTCCATGATCGAGTTGCACGGCCAAGCTGCATGGGACGACGCTGTTGCACAACAAGAGGAAATCGACTCATCGGGTGGCGTCCAGCAATCTGAACGTCTGAGCGAGGAAGAACTCGCCGCAGCGATCGAGGCCAAGGTCGCGTCGGCTGCCCCCATCGGCACTGGCACAGCGATCCTGCTGATCCTGCTGGGCCTGATCCTGACCACGGCCAAGGGCATCGCACCAAGCAAGGAAAACCAGCCACTGATCATCGGCGGTATTGGTGTGGTCCTTGCGCTGCTGGCTGACATTCTGCTTATCGGGCCGCTCAACAGTGCGGGCTACTATGTGGCGGTCATGTTCATTCCCTTTGCACTGATCCTTTACGGTGCGGTTGAGGGTGTGAAGCGATGTTCAAAGAACGAGCTGGTGCGTGTTGTGTTCCCACCTTTGGTGCTGATCGTGGCGGTGCTTGGCTCGATTCTGGGCGGTATCACCAACCCGACGCCTGCGGCGGCTCTAGGTGCCGGTGGTGCGATCATGCTGGCCGCCTATCGCAAGCTGACAGACATGGACCGCAGCCCGAAGGTGATCATCTGGTCCACGCTGGCGATCATCGTTTGTATCCTCGTCGGTGTGAACTTTGACCTGCGTATCAACCAAAGCGGTGTGTCTGCACAAAGCTGGTTCGCGTTCTTCGTAGCTTACGGCGCGTACCTGTATGCCCTGTTCGGTCTGCTGTTCTCGTGCTGGATCCTCTACACTTCGGGCGTTCTCAGCCCGGTGGTGCGCGAGACGGCCAAAGTTACGTCGATGGTCTTTACCATTCTGATCGGCTCGCAGCTTCTGAACCTCGTGGTCATCTCCTTTGGTGGAGAGCACTACATCCAGCAGTTCCTCAAATCCTTTGACAACGAGTTCACGGTGTTCCTGATCGTGATGCTGGTGTTGTTCGTGTTGGGCTTCGTGCTCGATTTCCTCGAGATCATCTACATCGTGATCCCCATCGTGGGGCCGGTCATCTACGGCGGCACGTTTGATCCGAAATGGGTCACGATCATGATTGCGGTGAACCTGCAGACGTCGTTCCTTACACCACCCTTCGGGTTTGCGCTTTTCTATCTAAGAGGGGTCGCGCCGAAGGAAGTGACGACGGGCCACATCTACCGTGGGATCATTCCGTTCGTGTTGATCCAGGTGGCTGGGCTGGCCTTGCTTTGGACGTTCCCCGGCATCGTGACGTTGATACCGGACCTCATTCCGAACTAAGTGTTCAGTGAACCGAATATGGGGCGGCCAGTAGGCCGCCCTTTTTCTATGGCGCGAAGCGTTTAGCGTTTCGTTCCAAACGCGATGCGATGTATCCGCTGGCCTCCGTTGATGGCGGATGGCAGGCAGTACCTGTAGGGGTTCGAATGAGGATGTGATGATGTCGGCCTGGCTGGTGTCTGTTCGAAACGACAGTTGGAACTACTCCGCGCTGGACGGCCGGTTTCGTGCGTATCTACCGGTTGACGATTTACTGGACCGGGTTGCGCAGGCATTGAACAACAAGATCTCGCAGATGCGTCAGTATCCGTCACTGGACAACGGTGTGTCGCAACCTTCGGAAGAGCTTGGCCGATTGCGTGCATTTCAGACGCGCGTGACAGGTCTTGAAGGCGGTGCATTGCACATAGACATCGGAGCTGCAGAAGTGCCGGTGGATTTCAACCCGGACCTGTTTGCAGGGCGGTTCATGCTGCTGCACTGCTGGCGATGCCAAAGGCTTAGCACGGCGGAAGAGACTTGGATTGATCCGTTCGCGGAAACGGACGGCAGTCAGGTATTCGGACGCCTGAGGAAATGCATGTGCGGCAATACCATTGCGTACCAGATCAAGGGCCAGCGGCGTCCCTGAGGGTTAGCGTGTGGGGCGTGTGTCCGGCAGCGAGATGTTTGCGACTTGTTCTGCAATAGGATCGGTAGAAAGAGGATGCATATCCGGGCTGAAGGTTTCCGGGTTGCGCATCTTTTGCCACCGACCACCAATATAAACCTCAAGTCCCGAGAACTTGGATTTGTAGCCCATTTTCTGACTGCCGGGCACCCAATAGCCAAGATATACGTACGGCAGATTAGCCTCTTGCGCGATCCGAACGTGATCGAGGATCATGTACGTTCCCAAGGATTGGCGTTGCAGGCCCGGCTTGTAAAAGCTGTAGACCATGCTCAGCCCGTCAGTCAGCACGTCGGTCAGGCTGACGCCAGTCAATTCGTTTGTATCTTTGTCGATATATTCGATCACCCGGCTGCGGATCGGTGTTTCCTCGATCATTGCGGCGAACTCGAAAACGTCCATATCCGCCATGCCACCGTCGGCGTGTCGGCTATCAAGGTAGTCCCGGAAAAGGGCGTATTGTTCCTCGGTCGCCCATGGCGATGTCGCGCGGCGTTCAAGGCTTTCATTGCGCTTAATGGTGCGTTTTTGACTTTTTGACGGGCTGAAGGCGGACACGTCGATGCGTGCGGACAGGCAGGCGGAGCAATCGGCGCAAGATGGACGATACAGTACATTTTGCGACCGTCGAAAGCCTTGTTGGCTCAGGCTATCATTCAGTTTTTCAGCGTTCTCACCCTGCAGGGCCGTGAACAGCTTCCGCTCCATCCGCCCGTCCAGATACGGGCAGGGCTGAGGCGCAGTCACATAAAACTGCGGGGCAAGGGGAAGCGTGTGGCGCATAAGTATCCAGCAAAAGTTCGCGCAAATGATACCAGTGCACGCATTGCTGGCAAGTGCGTAACGTGGCTTCAGGCGCGCGCGCGCCGATTTAATGCAGCGCTTCCCATCACAATATCGGTCAAACCCTGACCGCGATTGGATGTCGCCATCAACACGATTGAAATCAGTTGAAGGGGCGCAACAGCCCAGCTGATCGTATATCCCAGTGTGTGCAGGAATGCCTGACCCAAATCCAGGCGAGCGCCGGATGAGTCCCGAATTTCAATTGCCATAAGGCGCATGCCCCAGGTGCCCGATCCTATCGCCAAGGTGATTGTCCGGTACATAAAGCCAACAACTGCATACAAACCCAGCCAGAAGAACACGGCGATAAAGGCGGTGAATGGCAAAATCAACGCGCAGATGAGGCCGATGATGATCGTGTCCAAGATCCACGCCATGAACCGTTTCCCGGCCACGTCGCGATAAAACTGCGGTTGTGTAATTGGGTCAGCGAGGTGCATTCATATGCTCCGAAGGGAAGAATGGAGGCGGTCCCGAACATAATGCCGGGACCGATGTATTTAGTCTTCGGACTTCGCCGCCTTTGCGCGTTCGTCCATGAATTGGTCGAACTCGGACTTGTCCTTGGCCTCGCGCAGGCGCTCAAGGAAGGCTTCGAAATTGTGCTGTTCTTCCTCCAACCGACGCAGCGTATCCGCCTTGTAGGCATCGAATGCCGAGTTGCCGGTCGAGCGCATCGTGGTCATTGCACCGCTCATGCGGCGCGTCGTGCAGGATTTAGAGAACATGCGTTTGCTCCAGATCATGTAGGCCAGAAGGGCAAGGCCGATGGGCCAGAAGAAGATGAAACCGAGGACCATCGCCGCGATCCAGGCACCTTTGCCGCGGTCGTCAAGCCAGCGTTCGGTCTTGGAAAACCAACCGCCTGCGCTGTGCTGGGCGGGGGCAGTGGTGGACATGGACGTCATTTTCGAACCTTTCGCGTGATGCGGGGACGGCGCCCCGAAGATGTGTGATTGTATGTGAAGCCGTTTCACATCACTAAAAATTGGCATCACGGACCCGGGTTGCAAGGGTTAATGTAAATCTTTTTCACATGCCCGCTTATTGTGATGCAAAATCAGATGGTTGTGCGTCCGAAATTTCGCGCAAGTCGTCTGGTTTGATCCTGAAAACGTGATGCGGTGTGCCCGCAGCAGCCCACACAACATCGAAATCCACAAGGCGTGGATCCAAATATGTGCGGATCGGATTCAGATGTCCCACGGGAGAAACGCCACCGATCGCAAAGCCTGTTTGGGCGCGGATGAGGGCAGCATCTGCCTTGCCCAACGCCTCGCCCGCAACGACAGCCGCCTTGGTCGCATCAACGGTGTTGCCGCCCGCGGTGATGAACAGAACGGCCCTGCCGCTGTCTTGCCCCTGGAAAATGATCGACTTCGCGATCTGGTCAATCTCGCATCCGATGGCGTTTGCAGCATCGGCAGCGGTGCGGGCCAGCGGCGTTTCCATGATCCGGGTATCGATCTTTGCCGCGTCCAGCGCAGCGCGTACACGTTTCAGGCTTTTACTCATAATCTGAAGTTGTCGTTTAGCGCGCTACCATGCGCAAGGGCCATTGACGGCGCTTAGTCTGCCTTTGATGGTGCGGCCATGCGTTTGAAGGATCATATCACGCGGATGCCCCGCCCGTTTGACCTTGAACGGGGACAGGCGGCGGCGTCTTCAGTCCCCGCAGTCAGCGGAGCCTTGCACGATCTGATTGTGGGAACGGCAGGGTGCAGTCCTTATCTGGCAGGGCTGATCGAAAAAGAGGCCGATTGGCTGCCAACAGCGTTGGACGACCTTGATGCTGCTTTTGAGCAAGTGCTTGCGCCTCCAAGCCAAGATTTGAGCAGGCTGAAGCCGGCCCTTCGGCAGGCGAAGCGCCGTGTTGCCCTGTTGGCGGCTTTAGCAGATTTGGCCGGGGCGTGGTCGCTTGAGGATGTGACAGGCGCGTTGACGCGACTTGCAGATATGGCCTGTGACGCTGCTTTGTCTGCCGCCGTCGAAGAGCAGGTGCGCCGTGGGCGCTTGCCGGACACTAAGGTCGGCCTGTTTGTGCTGGCCATGGGCAAGATGGGCGCGTTTGAGCTGAACTATTCATCCGACATTGATCTCATCTGCCTTTTTGATGAAACGCGGCATGATCCGTCTGACTATGCGAGTGTGCGCAAAGGGTGCGTGCGTGCGGTGCAGGAGATGTGCAAGCTCCTTAGCGACCTGACCGAGGATGGGTATGTTTTTCGTACCGATCTGCGCTTGCGGCCTGATCCATCGGTGACGCCGGTTGTGTTGTCGACCGGCGCGGCCGAGCGCTACTACGAGAGCCTCGGCCGGACGTGGGAGCGGGCGGCCTACATCAAGGCGCGTCCCTGTGCAGGCGATCTTTCAGCTGGGCGAGCCTTTCTGGACGAGCTTCGCCCCTTTGTGTGGCGTCGGCATCTGGACTTTGCAGCAGTGCAGGACGCCCATGACATGCGTCTGGCGATCCGCGCGCACAAGGGAACTGGTGGCCCCATAACCTTGCCCGGTCATGATATGAAACTGGGGCGGGGCGGCATTCGTGAAATCGAGTTTTTTACCCAAACCCGGCAGTTGATCGCGGGCGGGCGCGACCGGGACTTGCGGGTGCGCGATACGGTCACTGGGCTGAGCCGTCTCGCCGCTAAGGACTGGGTGCCTGCTGCCACTGCCGAGACACTTACGGATCATTACCGCTTCGCCCGCACCGTTGAACACCGCATCCAGATGCAGCGCGACGCGCAAACCCACAAGTTGCCGGGCAGCGATGAGGGATTCGAGCGGCTGGCTGCCATGATGGGTACAGAGCGGGCGGCGCTTGAAGGAGAGTTGAAGGATCGCCTGTCGTCCGTGCATGCAGAGACTGAGGGTTTCTTTGCTCCGGACGCCCGCGATCCCAAACCGAGTATGGTACTGGATGATGCGATGCAAGCGCGTTGGCGCAGCTATCCTGCGCTTCGCAGTGTGCGGGGCGCGGCCCTGTTTGACCGCATTGAGCCTGTATTGCTTGAGCGTCTGTCGTCGGCCACAAAACCGCAAGAGGCGCTGGCCGCGTTTGACGGATTTCTTGCAGGTCTGCCTGCGGGTGTGCAGTTGTTTTCCTTGTTCGAGGCGAACCCGCAACTCATCGACCTTTTGGTCGATATCGTTGGAACGTCGCCCGCATTGGCACAATATCTGTCGCGCAATGCCGGTGTGCTCGATGCCGTGATTGGCGGCAGCTTCTTTGACGCGTGGCCGGGCGGATCTGCTCTGACCGATCTGGCCATCGCCCGTTTGGCGGCTGAACCGGACTACGAAGGCAAGTTGGACGCCATACGCGCTTGGGCCAAGGAATGGCATTTTCGCATAGGCGTGCACCATTTGCGCCAGCTGACGACCGCGACAGAGGCCGGGAAGCAATACAGCGACCTTGCCAGGGCCAGTATCGCAGCGCTCTGGCCAGAAGTGCAGGCACATTTTGCCAAACGGCACGGTCCCCCACCAGGACGCGGCGGTGTCATCCTTGGTATGGGCAGTTTGGGGGCCGGGCACCTGACCCCCCAATCCGACCTTGATCTGATTGTGGTCTATGATCCGGATGGTGTTGATCAGTCCGATGGCCCCCGACCGCTACAAACCCGCAGCTACTACGCACGCCTGACGCAAGCCATGATTACGGCGATCACAACACAAACTGCTCAAGGACGGCTCTACGAGGCCGACATGCGGCTGCGCCCATCAGGCAATCAGGGGCCTGTCGCGACGAGCTGGTCCGCCTTCCAGCGGTATCAGCGCGAAGATGCATGGTTGTGGGAGCATTTGGCCCTGGTGCGTGCAACAGTTGTGGCAGGGCCTGACAGCTTTGCTGAAGATGTAGAGCAGTTTCGTCGTTCGATAATTGGTCAAGTGCGTGATCGTCGCGCGGTCCTCGTTGAACTTTCAGATATGCGGGCACGCATCGCAGGTGCCAGACAACCCTCATCTGTGTGGGATGCAAAAACTGGTGCTGGACGTCTGCAGGACATCGAGCTTTTCGCACAAACTGGTGCCGTGCTGACGGGCGAGGTAAGGTCCGGGGTTCGGGACGGTCTGAATGCCTGTGTCGCCGCAGGCATTTTGAGTGACGTGGATGCACAGCATCTTTCCCAAACCCACGCGCTATTGTGGCGTGTGCAGATTGCCTCGCGCTTGCTCAGTGTGGATGCAGTTGATCCGGATGCGCTGGGGGCAGGGGGCCAAGAGGTATTGATGCGGGCGGTGGAGTTGGAAACAAGGAGCGCGGCAGAAAACCGACTGATTGAGATGACGGAACGTGCCGCTGCGATCATTGATGCGGCCACGCAAGGCGAGGAACGTGAGTGATGCCAAAAGGTGATAACCTGGACCCAAAGGGTCTCATTTTCGAGGCTTACCGCATTGATGGGATCACTACAGCTGAATGCAGGACCATTTTTTTAGATTGGGCGTTGAGCGTACCGGGCACACATGTTCCGGCGGATTTGTTGTTGGGCTTGCTGAAACAGTACGGGGATGACTTCCCGGATCACCCGATGACACAGACCTTACGCGATGGGCAAGAACAGATCGCGCAACCTCGCCGTCGCGGTGGTTGGCGCAGCCGCCAGCGCGATGCCTGAAACTGTTCCACGTCTCTAAACAATCGCTTATTTGAACCAAATTTGTCCAATTTCTGCCCCATTCTCCCCGCAGGTTGAACTCCAGAACACAAAGGGCGCAGTGAATGTGGCCTGACTGGAGACCAAGATGAAACGCATGAAACTGGTATTGCTGTTGGCGATGGGTGGCCTTGTTTCGGCCTGTGCAAATACAAATGTTGCCTCGCGTAACGTTCCCTTCGAAGCACCTGCGCTGCCCTTTGCGCAATCTGCACCGGTGGAAGCGACGTCTCTGGTTGCCCCGCTGACCGATGTGCGGGTGGACAGCGTCACCGTGCGTGTGCCGCGTGCATTGTCCGTCTCTGAGGCAAACCGCTATCTGCCCAAAGCCGATATCGTGTGGCGTGGTGATGCGATCGGTGATCGTCATGCGCAAGTTGCGGCGATCTTTGACACGGCTATGCGTCGCGGTACAGATCCGCTCTCCGGCACTGTACCAGTCGCGCTGGACGTCAAAGTGCTGCGTTTTCATGCTCTGTCGGAAAAGGCACGCTACACCGTAGGCGGTGTGCATAACATCAATTTCGAGCTGACGCTCCGCAATCCCAAGACGGGTGCACTGCTGACCGAGCCTCGCCTGGTGCGCGCAGATCTTGACGGGTTTGGTGGGCAGCAAGCCTTGCAGGCCGAGGCACGCGGTCTTACTCAGAAGGTGCGGATCACCAACCACTTGGCAGAAGTCATCCGCCAGGAATTGACGACAGTTGAAGGGTACAAGAACCCGCAATTGGGCTTCATCCAGGCGATGAATCAAATCTGATCTTTCACAAGACAGTCGATAGGATTAGAGGAGGGCGCCATGACAGCGCCCTCTTTTCCGTCCGACCGCCCGAAACTGCGTATGCGTCCCAAGACAGATGCGCGTCGCATTCGGTACGGGTTTCCATGGGTCTATGGCAATGAAACGGTCTTGGACCGTCGAACCAAGGCATTGTCGCCCGGCACTATTGCCGTTTTGGAAGACGATGGCCGCGCACCGCTTGGTCTCGTGGCGGTCAATCCGTTGTCGAAGATCGTGGGGCGTGTGCTGGATCGTGACCCGAATGCTGTTGTCGACCAAGCGTGGTTCGAAGGACGCATTGCCCGTGCCTTGGCGTTGCGCGAGACGTTGTTCGATGCGCCATACTATCGTTTGATCCATGCCGAGGCGGATGGGCTTCCTGGCGTGATCATTGATCGGTTCGGTGATACCGCCGTGGTCCAACCAAACGCGGCGTGGGTCGACACGCGCTTGGATGATCTCGTTGCAGCCATACAAAGCGTCACGCAAATTCCCAATCTGATCAAGAATGCCAGCGGGCGAACACGCGCGCTTGAGGGGCTGGATGATCAGAATGCCATTCTTGCCGGCCAGATGCCCGAGGGTCCCATTCCGGTTCCAATGAATGGAGCAACCTATATGGCGGACGTCGCCGCCGGACAGAAAACAGGGCTGTTTTACGACCAGCGACCGAACCACGCTTTTGCCCAATCTGTTTCATCTGATGCACGCGTGCTAGACATGTTTTCGCATGTTGGTGGTTTTGGTCTGGCGGCGCTTGCCGGTGGCGCTCAGTCCGCTCTTTGTGTTGATGGGTCTGTGCCAGCGCTGGCGCTTGCGTCCGATGGCGCGAAGGCGATGGGCGCAGCGGACAGGTTTGAAACGCGACAGGGTGATGCCTTTGACGTTCTGGCGGCCTTGCATGACGAAGGCGCGCAGTTCGATGTCGTGATCTGTGACCCGCCGGCTTTCGCTCCGTCCAAGAAAGCTCTGGATGCCGGTTTGCGGGCCTATGAAAGGGTTGCGCGTCTTGCGGCCCCCTTGGTGGCCGAGGGGGGTATTCTGGGGCTCTGTAGCTGTTCCCACGCTGCGGACTTGACGAAGTTTCGTGCAGCATCTGCGCGTGGCATCGGGCGGGCAGGGCGATCGCCAGCTCTGCTTCATACCGGATTTGCAGGCCCCGATCATCCTCAGCTGCCACAACTGGCAGAAAGCGGTTACCTCAAGGCGTTGTTTTTCCGCCTATGAAGGTGCTGATCGACGCCAACGTTCTATACCCCACCGTCATGCGCGAAGTGGTCCTTGGCGTGGCTGCGGCTGGTCTGTTCGCACCGCAATGGTCTGACCGAATTCTTGAAGAATGGGCGCGCGCCGCTGCACGGTTGGGCCCCGATGGTGAGGCACAGGCACGGGGTGAGATTGCGATGCTTGGTGCCCGGTGGCCACGGTCAAATGTGAAGCACCCGTCCGAGTTGGAGCATCGGCTGTGGCTACCGGACCCTGCGGATGTGCATGTTCTGGCAGCCGCAATTGCCGGATCGTCCGACATCATTCTGACGTCAAATGCCAAGGATTTCCCACGCAACATTCTGGCCGAGGAAGGGCTGTCGCGTGCTGATCCTGACGGGTTCCTTCTGGGGTGTTTCGAGGCGCAGCCGGATGCAGTGAACTACGCCGCTCAAAAAGTGCTGTCCGAGGCGCGGCGATTGTCTGGTGAAGATTGGCAGATGCGAGGTCTGATGAAAAAGGCGCGTTTGCCGCGCTTGGGTAAGGCACTGGAACGGTCTGCATAAGGTCGCTGGACCGTGAATGGAATGCCAGAACTGCGCCGATGGTCTAGGGCGCGGGTACACGTTTCCACTTGGCATCCAGTGCTTCGAGCGCCTTGATCCGTTCTCGTGTCTTCGGATGGCTCATCAACCACGCCGGGACAGCACCGGAATTGGATTTGGTCAACATCTCGAGCTTCTCAAAAAGTGATATCTGGGGCCCAATCCCGATGCCGGCCTTGGTCAGCAAAGCCGCGGCATAGGCATCCGCCTCGTATTCATCGCTGCGTGAAAGACGTGCTGCCAGCAGCGTGGTCAAGGCATTGGCAATCAAGACGCCAATACCGGGTATGAACCGCGAAAGTACCATGGCCAGCGCTGTGCGCAGTGCGTTCTGCCCGGAAAAATCAATCATGCGACGCCGACTGTGTCCAAGGGCGACGTGGCCCAATTCGTGCGCAATCACACTTGCCATTTCGGACGCGGAAACACCACCTTGCCTGAACTTGTTGTAGAACCCGCGTGTGATGAAGATGCGCCCATCCGGCGCTGCGAGGCCATTTACCGGCTCAATCTCGTAGATGTGGACCCGAATGCGATCCAGGTCGAGCGCGGCTGCCATCTGGTCACACATCTGACGCAACATTGGATCAGCGAGTTCTGTGGATTTCTCGTCCAGTTCGCGTGCAGTGCGCCAGACCGAAAAACGGTACATTGCCAGCCCATACAAAAGGGCGAGGAGGATGGGCAGAAACTTGATCATACTGAGGATATGGGGGCGTTTTCAGACATCGGCAAGCTTGCTGTGACATGCCAGCTGACAGGAACGGTCAAGGGACCGCGAAAGGCCCATCCGGCAAAGGTGACATCACCCTCCAAGCGCAGGTAGGGGAACTGATCAAACAGCATGGGCAGGGCATGACCCGCGATCAGGCTGCGGGAGGCCGCGGCACCTGCGCAAAAGTGCGGGCCAGCCCCGAACGGGAGGGCAGGACCAGTGTCGCGGCTCAGGTCAAAACGGTCTGGATCATGGAAATGGGCTGCATCCCGGCACGCTGATCCAAACATGAAAAAGATCAGTTCATTTTCGTCAAAGTCGACGCCGCAGGCCGTGTCATTCCGGGCAACACGACGAGGCGACATACCGATTGGCGCGACAAGGCGCACGTATTCGTCAAAGGCATCGCCCCATGTCGCCGCGCCGTTCGCAATCCGGGCATATTGGTCTGGATGGGTTAGCAGTGCCCAAACGGTTCCCGCGATGGCGTCGCGGGGTTCGTTCTGGCCGCCGCCGATGATGACACGAACATTCCCTGCGATCTCATCGAGTGTCAGCCCCGCCTGATCAAGAACTGAAATGATGGAGTGATCCGGATGCGCCCGAAGTTCTGGCAAACGCGCCTCAATCAGGGATTGTACGCGATCTGCATAGCGATATCCGCGCGTGTCTACGTCAGGGTCACGCTGATAGTTCGCTGCTGCATCCAGCATCGCTTGGCTCGCCGCATCCATTTCGGCGGGTTCCATATTGGTCAGGCCAGTCATGAGGCGCAAAGCATCCGCTGCAACAGGCATTGCGAACTCGGTCACCAGGTCACAGCCACCAAGTGGCTTCAGGCGGTCGATGTGACGCTGGACGATGTCCTGAAACTGCGGCGCCAGTATGTCTCGCACGGTTCGGGGACTTAGTGCAGGAAACAGCGCCTTTCTTTCACGCATGTGCGCTTCACCGTCCTTGCGCATCATGTTCGAGCCCATGACCTTGGTCAGCAATCCATCCGGTTGATAGCTCGAAAACAGGTCGATCCGTTTCTCTTCGCGAAACACGTCGTCGCGCCGAGTGAACAGAGTCGCACCCAATTCTGGCACAAAACACACAGGGGCCGTTTCGCGCATCTGTGCCAGGCTGGGATAGGGATCAGCGTGAAAGGCCGCAGGATCGATCGAGACAACGGGAGCATTGGACATGTGCGGAACACTACGATCCGCAGCGTGCTGGGGAAAGTCCTGTAGATCCGTCGTGTGCGTTTGGAAAACCAACCGGTGGTTCGGCATCAGCCAATCACTTGGGCCCGCTGTCCGGCCTAACGGGTCAGAGCGCGCATCCCGCGGCTGAGCCCTTCGAGCGTCATGGGCACCATCGCCTCGGCTCCAAAAATCTCTTGGATCATGCTGATGGAATGGGTGTAGGGCCAATACTTCTCGGGCACCGGGTTGATCCACAGGTTCGACGCCCATTGGTCGCGGGCACGGGCCAGCCATACTTGCCCTGCTTCCTGATTCCAGTGTTCGTTGGCTCCGCCAGGATACGCAATCTCGTAAGGGGACATGCTGGCGTCCCCCACAAAGATACATTTGTAGTCGGGGCCATAGGTGCGCAACACCTCGTGTGTGGGTGTCTGTGCGTCCCAGCGGCGGCGATTGTCCCGCCACACGCCTTCATACAGGCAGTTGTGGAAGTAAAAGTGTTCGAGATGCTTGAACTCGGATTTGGCTGCCGAGAAAAGCTCCTCAACGATCTTCACATGCGGGTCCATTGAGCCGCCCACATCAAGAAACAGCAACACCTTCACCGCGTTGCGGCGTTCCGGCCGGGTTTTGACGTCTAGATAGCCGTGTTCGGCAGTGGCACGGATTGTGCCATTCAGGTCCAACTCTTCGGCGGCACCATCGCGTGCCCAGCGACGCAGACGCTTCAATGCGACCTTGATATTGCGCGTGCCAAGTTCAACTGTGTCGTCCAAGTTCTTGAATTCACGCTTATCCCAGACCTTGACGGCGCGCTGGTGACGGCTTTCCTTTTGGCCGATACGCACACCTTCCGGATTGTAGCCATAAGCGCCGAAGGGCGACGTACCTGCAGTACCAACCCATTTGTTGCCGCCCTGATGTCGGCCCTTTTGTTCTTCGAGGCGTTTTTTGAGCGTGTCCATAAGCTTGTCGAAGCCGCCCAATGCCTCGATCTCTTTCCGCTCTTCTTCTGACAAATGCTTTTCGGCCAGTTTTTCCAACCAGTCCTGCGGGATGTCTACGGCCTCAAGCACCTGATCGATGCTGATCTGTTCCAGCCCTTCGAACGCTGTAGCAAAGGCGCGATCGAACTTGTCGATGTTCCGTTCGTCCTTCACCATCGCCACGCGGGCAAGGTAATAGAAGGCCTCGACATCGTAAGTGGCAAGTCCAACCTTCATCCCTTCAAGAAAGACGAGGAATTCGCGCAATGACACGGGCACGCCGTTCTTTCGCAAGCTTTCGAAGAAGGGCAGGAACATGTCAGCCTCGCATCGCGCGGTCGACCAGCACGGTTGCGATCATGCCAACGATGACGAAGGCGAGGGCATAGCCCGCCGCGTATTGCAGGATGTCCAGCCGGTTGCCATTGCGCCTTTTTGCGGTGAAACCACCGATCAACGCGCCAAGTACAGCCGCTGCGATAACTATCATTTATCTTGCCCCTCAATGTGTTGGGGCGGACATCTCACCCCTTGAGCGGGCTTAGCGAAGAGATTTCCCGCAGCTTGGCCCGCACCGCCCAGTCAGAGCCGAATCCGTAGCGCGCCCACCCAAGGCTGTCCAGCCTGACGGCACGTGCTTCCGCGGTGCGGCCCTGCAGATCAAGCGCTTCTGCGCGGAGCAAGAGAAGGGTCGACAACAGCGCGGCGTTTTCGTTGCGCGCGGCCAGATCGATGTGGGGGGCCAGCGTGACAAGAGCTGTATCCCCATCGCCACGGCTGATTGCATAGGCGGCCAACTGGGTTGCAACATATGCGCGGTGCAGGTTGGCACCGGGCGTGGCGGCATAGAACTGGTCGGCTGCACGAAAATGCGATTGCGCTGCCTTGGGATCACTGGACAAGAGCAAGCGCCCATTGGCGTAATGTGCAAAGGCGCGGCGGTGGTCGCGCCATCCCATGGCCCGTGCAATTTCCAGCGCGCGTTCAGCAGCTTCCTTGCGTTGTCCTGTGGTCGCTCCCGGACCGAGGGCGGTTTGCACCGCTTGGCTCCAAGCACGCGGCGTGCGGGTTGCGAACTTCGCAGGCAGGTTCTCTCCCGCGGGGTTGATGCGGGCGAAGATCTGCGGCAGGCGCTGAGCGACTTGGCCGCGGGTCATGCCGGACCTCAGTTCAGGCGCGTAATATGCCTTGAGCACCAACATGTCGAAACCGGTCAAAACGGTATGTACATTGTCGTCATTGAAGACGCTGTCTGGCAGGCGATATAAGTCGTTGAGCGGGCCAATTGCCTGCGCAAGCTCTTCATGCAGACAATCACGCACCTCTTGTGGGCTGGCGTCATTAGGCAGGAAGATGGCCAGCTTCTTGCGCGTGCGAAGGTTGCTCCAGCTTGTGCGCGGCGTGCGGCGGTTCGCCTTGTATTCCGATATTGTCGTGATGTTGGGCACCACAAAGCAGGCAGCGTGGGGCAGGGCCTTGCGAATGTCTTTGCGCGACACGGCTTCGATGGTGATGTTCGCTGCGTTGCCGGGGGCTGCTTCGTAGATGTCGATCTCTGCCTCGGTGCGCAGGCGGTGCATCAGACGGCGCAAATCGGTGCCGAGAGATGCGGGCGGCTTGCCCGTCACCCGGACCGCGATCGGACCCTCGAACCGCGTGAACACGGGCAGGGCACGGCCGGATTCGAGTTGGAAGCTGAGCTCGATGAAATCCAGAGCCAGATCGTTGTTGGATCGGATCGGTTTGTCGGGGCGCGGTGCCCCAAATGTTTTCATCGGCGGCAGATCAGAGCTGTAAGGTAGGGCGCGGGTCGGCGTGTCACCAGGGGTAACCGGCACACACGCATTGAGCGCAAGCACGAAGGGCAGAACAAAGCGGCGCATCATACTCATCGCATTTATCCCCGTTCATACTTGATGAAGGGGGAAAGGGTGCCGATGCGGTCATAGAGCTGGCGCGCCTCGGTGTTTACGTCCTGTGTCAGCCAATAGACGGACGGCGCACCAGCAGCATCAGCGGCTGCATATACGCCTTCGATCAGCGCGCGGCCAATGCCACGGCCACGTACCGTGGGGTCCGCATACAGGTCTTGCAGATAGCAGACGTTTTCCACCTTCCAGCCGTGGCGATGAAACAGGAAATGGGTCAGGCCGACCAGTTTGCCATCAAGTTCCGCAACAAGACAATTGTAGTCTTGCGGGTCGTCACCCAACAGACGTTCAAAATATGTGTCGTAGATGTCTTGCTGGCGAGTGGTTTCGTAAAAGGCCAGATATGCTGTCCACAGATCACCCCAAGCGGGGCGATCCGACAAGATAAGAGGGCGCACAGTAAGTGCGTCGGAACCGGTCATTATTACTGCCTGCCTGCCTTTTAGCATTTTGGATGCGGGCGTTTTCGCCTCTCATCGCAGTCAAGTTATGGAGCAATTCAGGCAAAAGAAAGACTTTTTATTCACAATTCTTGTGCGGTCCGCCTGCAGCAGATTTCTGTGGCGTAAAAGACTCGGTTTACGTGTCCGCTGTTGTGTTTGGCGGGAGGTGAATGTCCCCAACGGCTGACTATTCGAGTTCAGAAAGCAGCGCGCTGGCAACGCTACCGCCAGCGCGTACCGGGGTGCAAAATCAAGTGCAGAACGTTCAGATCTAGCGCTGGCCCCGTGCCATGAAGGCCAGGCGTTCAAAGAGATGAACATCCTGTTCGTTCTTCAGCAATGCGCCATGCAGTTTGGGCAGGGCGTTGGCACCGTCTGATTTCAGATCTTCGGCACTCATATCTTCGGCGAGAAGCAGCTTGAGCCAATCCAGCACTTCGGATGTTGATGGTTTCTTTTTCAGCCCTTGCTGATCGCGGATTTCGAAAAACTGTGTGAGCGCTATGGTCAACAGGCTTTCCTTGATGCCTGGGTGATGAACGGCAACAATCTGCTTCATTGTCTCCATGTCGGGGAAACGTATGTAGTGGAAGAAACAGCGGCGCAGGAACGCGTCGGGCAGTTCCTTTTCGTTGTTCGAGGTGATGATCACCACAGGGCGCTGGCGCGCTTGGATCGTCTTGCCGGTCTCGTAGACAAAGAACTCCATCTTATCGAGTTCCTGCAACAAGTCGTTGGGGAATTCGATGTCCGCCTTGTCGATTTCATCGATCAGCAGAACGACCTTTTCATCCGCCTCGAACGCCTCCCAGAGCTTGCCTTTCTTGATGTAGTTCGAGACATCGTGAACCTTGTCTTCGCCCAGCTGGCTGTCACGCAAACGGCTGACAGCGTCATATTCATAAAGGCCTTGCTGTGCCCGTGTCGTTGATTTGATGTTCCATTCGATCAGCCGCAATCCCAGGCCGCGGGCCACTTGTTTGGCCAGCTCGGTTTTGCCGGTGCCCGGCTCGCCCTTGACCAGCAGGGGCCGTTCAAGCGTAACGGCAGCATTTACCGCAATGGTCATGTCGTCGGTCGCGACATAGGCATCAGTGCCTTGGAATTTCATGTTTGTTCATCCTGTTGCGGCATTGTGTTGATCAAGCTGCTTTTAGCCAATCTGGTGTGGGAATGGGTAGTGACAATCCTCCGCCCCTCGGATAGACGCTGCGGCAGGGAGCTGATCGGGGCAAAACACTGGACCAACTGGGGAACCGTTGATGGCCAACGTCAGTCGTATCGAGGGGAAGCTAATGAAACAGGAAGTGTTCCTGCCGGATGACTATCGCCCGGCAGAAGACGAGCCGTTCATGAATGACCGGCAAGTCGAGTATTTTCGTCGCAAACTGCTGAACTGGAAGTCCGAGTTGCTGGCAGGCAGCAAGGATACAATCGAAGGGTTGCAGGACGGCACGCGCAACATTCCCGATGTCGCGGATCGCGCATCCGAGGAAACGGACCGCGCGCTTGAACTGCGCACCCGTGATCGCCAGCGCAAGCTGGTCGCCAAGATCGACAGCGCATTGCGCCGGATCGATGAAGGTGAGTACGGGTATTGCATCGTGACGGGCGAGCCGATTTCGCTGAAACGTCTGGATGCGCGTCCGATCGCAACGATGAGCCTGGAAGCTCAGGAACGTCACGAACGCCGTGAGAAGGTGCATCGCGACGACTGAGCCGATGTTTCTGCAATATGGCGAGTTGTCGGGGCGGGTTTCCGTCCCGAACAACGACATGTGGCAAAAAAACTGTTTGTCTTGCGGCTGACCAAATTCTCGAAAGTGGGCTGTGTCGAGAAGTCTCTATGGGCGTCGGCGATCTGGGCCCTTTGATGGCGCGCGCGCTTTGACTACCTTTTTGTTTTAGCTCGGCAGGTTAACGTATGCGCAAGTACATCGAGGTTTTCGGAACTCGGAGCGCTGTCCGCGGCCACTTGCGCGCAAAGCTGCGCCTTGTGTTTGCGTTCGAAGGGTAGCGTACGGATTGCTCACGATGATGTAAGGTACCGCCGGATGGCGCTTGATATGCTTGCAGAACGGTTTGGCTTCGGCAGTGTTATGCTGCCTGACGGAGAGGATGCATGAAGCTTGTGTTTCGTGGAATTGCAGCGATCGTCGTAGGCCTTATCGCCTACCTGGCGCTTTGGCCGGTACCAGTGGAACCTGTAGCATGGTCAGCGCCAGAGGATGCAGGCTATGTTGGAGCTTTTGCTGCGAACAACCGGCTCACGGCGTTAGAGTTCATCGACCTCGATGGGCGCAGCGGGCCGGAGGATACGGATGTCGGGCCCGATGGCCTAGTCTATGCAGCGACCCATGAGGGCGAAATCATCCGCATCGAAAACGATGGCAACATCACATCCTTTGCGCAAACAGCTGGCAGGCCTTTGGGCATTGAGTTTGGTGCCGAAGGTACACTTTATGTGGCGGACGCTTACCGTGGTCTTCTGGCTATTGATCGCGCAGGCGTGGTCACACTGCTGACGGACGCGGCGGATGACGGCAGTCCGATCCTTTATGCCGATGACCTCGACGTAACGGCGGACGGTGTGGTCTACTTCACCGATGCCTCAACCCGTTTTGGCGCTGAAGCAAGCGGTGGAACGCTGGCAGCCTCCGTGCTGGATTTGGTTGAGCATTCGGCAAATGGACGCGTGTTGAAATATGATCCCGTTACGGGCGAAACGACAGTTTTCTCGTCAGATTTGACCTTTGCCAATGGATTGGCGCTTAACGAAAGCGAAGATGAAGTTTTTGTTGTGGAGACAGGAGATTACCGGATCTGGCGTTTTCCGCTGGATGGAAGATCAGGAGAGGTAATTTTGGACAATCTCCCAGGTTTTCCGGACAACATTAATCCGGCGTCAGACGGGACGTTCTGGGTTGGGCTCGTGAGCCCGCGCAACGCGATCATGGACAGTTTGTCAGAGGCGCCTTTTTGGCGCCGCATGATCATGCGCCTTCCAGACGCGTTGCGTCCCGCGCCCACGCGATATGGCTTTGTGTTGCGTGTGGCAGAGAACGGCGAGGTGATCGAAACGCTTCAGGACCCCAGCGGAGCCTATGCATTGACCACAGGCGCCGTGACCCTGCCCGACGGTCGGGTTGTGGTCACTTCACTGACAGAACCGCGCTTGGGTATATTGTCAGAATAGGTGCGCAGGCGGAGCCGAGTCACTCGAGACGATGAAAGACTGGTCTGGTGAAAGCGCTTTTATAAAGGTACCTCGCAAATTGGATGCCGCTTTGAACCCAGACAAACCGACACTGTGCTATTTTGTTGGAATGATCGCTGCCAAAAGATACTGTTTTCGCCGTGTGACAATGGACGACCTCGATCTGCTAATTAAGTGGCAGGCAGAGCCACATGTTCGAGAATGGTGGGACTCAGACGAACCATATGATGAGGAGGAGTTAAGCGATCCTCGGGTGTCTCGCTGGATCGTCTCGTTAGATGAACGTCCCTTTGCGTACATGCAGGACTACACCGTGCACGGATGGGAAAATCATCATTTTGCTCACCTCCCCGAGGGGTCACGGGGGATCGATCAGTATGTTGGCGATCCAGAGCTGGTCGGCGTCGGGCATGGCTCAACCTTTATCGGGATGAGGATGCAAACCCTCTTTAATCAAGGCGCTCCGGTGATCGCGACTGATCCAGACCCTGAAAACAAGCGCGCGATTTCGGTCTATCGAAAACTGGGCTTCGAACCGGTTGGACCACCTCAAGAAACACAGTGGGGCCTGATCTTGCCAATGCTCGCAACTCGGTAAGATAAGATCAGCGATCAGCAGCTTATCCGCAAACCTGGCTTTACTTTGCATTTCGACCCATCAAACCGGGTCGACAATGGCTGGGTATCTGCCCTGGTCGCTACCCCTTGGCCCGTGTGAGCATTCCGAACAGGTCGCGGGGATCATCTGGGTCCGCCAACAGATCAAGCGGGTGAAAAAATGCTGTCTCTTCGATCTGATTGCGTACAAAGCGCAGGGCTGAAAAGTCCTCGATTGCAAAACCGACGCTATCAAAGATCGTGATCTGCTTGTCCGATGTACGGCCCTGTGCCTGGCCAGCAAGGACCTGCCAGATCTCGGTCACCGGGTGGTCATCTGCCAATTGCTGGATGTCGCCTTCGATTCGCGTTTGCGGCGGGTATTCGACGAAGATGTCACCGCGTTTCAGGATGGCTGGTGCGATTTCCGTCTTGCCGGGACAGTCGCCGCCGATGGCGTTAATGTGCACGCCTGCGCCTACCATGTTGTCCGTCAGGATCGTGGCATAGGCCTTGTCCGCGGTGCAGGTGGTCAGGATCTGGGCGCCTTGAATGGCGTCTTCGGCGGTCGTGCAGGCCGTCACCTTGAGCCCCGAACCCGCGAGGTTGGCAGCGCATTTGGCGGTGGCCGCTGGGTCGATATCATAAAGCCTTACTTCGCTGATACCGGCAATGGCCTGCATGGCCATCGACTGGAATTCGGATTGCGCGCCGTTCCCGATCATCGCCATCGTCTTGGCGCCCTTGGGCGCAAGTGCACGCGCCACCATGGCGGATGTCGCTGCCGTGCGCAGGGCCGTCAGCATCGTCATCTCGGTCAAAAGCACAGGGTAGCCTGTGTCCACATCCGCCAGGAGGCCAAATGCGGTGACCGTTTGCAGCCCTTCAGCCGTGTTCTTGGGGTGGCCGTTGACGTATTTGAAGCCGTATGTTTCGCCATCCGACGTGGGCATCAGTTCGATGACCCCTTCGGCAGAGTGGCTAGCAATGCGCGGTGTTTTGTCGAACCGCTCCCACCGTTTGAAATCGTCTTCGATATAGCCTGCGAGCCCGCGCAGCATATTCTGCACACCGACGTGGTGGATCAGCTGCATCATGTGATCGACGGACACAAAGGGCACGAGGGCCTTGTCGGATGGGGTCATGGGGTTACTCCTTGGCGGCGGGCCAGGTGCAGCCCTGCAATCATGCAGCGCACCGAGCCTCCGGCTGTTTCGATGGTGGGGATATCAAGTGGCAGGCAGGTCGTGTGCCGCGCCAGGGTGTTTTGTTGATGGGGGGTCAGCGCAGCCATAGCGGTTGTCGACAGGGCGAGGCGCGACCCTTCGGGGCCTGTCAGTTCGATCGCGTTGCCGGCAAAGGCCCCGATTTGTTCGGCGCTGAGCTGGATCACGTCGCGCCCTGTTTCGGCCAGGCGTGCGATAACCTCGTGGCGGCGAGCGTTGTCGCGGATCATCTCGGCCCCGATCAGGGCGAAGCGTGTGCCGATGCACATCAGAACGTTGGTGTGATAGATCGCTGTGCCCGTGGCGTCGCAGGCATCAAAGGCGATGGGTTCGAACCCGAAATGTGTGCAAAACCGTTCCAGCAAGAGCGGATCGGCGCGGTTGCTGCGCGCGACATATGCCACGTGGGCGATATGGTCGAGCACCATGGCGCCAGTCCCTTCGAGCGCGAGGCCATCGTGTTCCAGCCCGGAATAGTCGATGACATCCTGCACCCTGTAACGGGTCTTGAGCGTGTCGATCACATCCCAGCGTCGCTCGCGCCGGCGGTTTTGGGCATACATCGGGTAGACCGCGACGCGGCCACCGGAATGGGTGGAAAACCAATTGTTTGGAAAAACCGAATCCGGGGTGTCGGTGCCAAGATCATCGAACACGTGGGTTGTGATCCCGGCTGCGCGGAGTGCGGTCACGGCGGCGTCGTGTTCCTGCCGGGCCTGTGCTGCAATGTCGCCTGTGGCCGCCGTCTGGAACGCATTGTCTTTGGCGGTTTCGGGGTTGGGATGAAAGTTGTGTGGTCGGATCATAACCACATCAGTGGGCGCTTGGAGCATATGCGGCGGGGTCCTTAATAGGCGCGGGTGGGGCGGTCGAAGATGCGGCGGCCAAAGGCCGAGGCGACAAGGTCGACCATCAGCTGGGCGGTGCGTCCGCGTTCATCCAGAAAAGGGTTGAGTTCCACGATATCGAGTGAGGTCATAAGCCCGCTGTCGCAGATCATCTCCATCACCAGGTGGGCTTCGCGGATTGTGGCGCCGCCTGGCACTGTTGTGCCCACGGCCGGGGCAACCGAAGGATCCAGAAAGTCGACGTCGAGCGAGACATGCAGCAGGCCGTTTGCCCTGGTCACCCGGTCGAGGAACGCGGCAAGAGGTTTTGCGATGCCGTGTTCGTCAATCTGGCGCATGTCGACGTAAGTAACGTCGCTTTGTTCGAGCGCCGCGCGCTCTTCCGCATCGACGGAGCGCAGTCCAAGCATGGCGATGTGTTCGTGCTGGACCGGGTGCGTGATCTGGGGAAAGCCGTCAAACCCGGGCCGCCCGGTCACATATCCCATCGGAGTGCCGTGCAGGTTGCCCGACGCCGTGGTTGCCGGTGTGTGGTAGTCGGTATGTGCGTCCAGCCACAGGACGAAGAGGGGGCGACCGCGCTGAGCCGCAGCATTCGCCACCCCGCGGACTGTTCCCAGCGCCAGCGCATGATCGCCACCCATGAAGATCGGGACGGACGTTGCGGACGCGCTCTGGGCCACATCGGACAGGGCGTGGGTCCATGCGATTGTTTCTTGCGGCGCGTGTAGTCGTCCGTCTGTTTCTTCGGTGAAGGGAGCAGGTGATACGTTGCCGTGATCTGAAACGGTGTGGCCGAGATCAGCCAAAGCCCGGTGCAGGCCAGCCGTGCGCAGGGCATCCGGGCCCATGAGGCAGCCCTGGCGGCGCTTGCCGCTGTCCATCGGCACGCCGATCAAATCGATTGTTCTGGCTTCCATTCCGCACCTCATCGCTGTTGCACCACAGATTTGCGCAATTCGTGTCGTGGACAAGCGATCATTTTGTCCGTATCGAACTACGATTGATCAAAATGGAGGCGGAAATGGATGAAACTGACAATCGGTTGATTGCTGCCCTGCGTCACGACGCACGCGCGTCCCTGTCCGATCTGTCCATCCGTCTGGGGCTGTCGCGCACAACGGTGCGGTCCCGGATCGAGAAGTTGCAGGCGCGCGGTGACATATTGGGGTTTACCGTCGTTGTGCGCGCAGACACTGCCCGCGATCCGGTGCGCGGGTTGATGATGATCGCGATCGAGGGGCGGGGGACCGAACGTATCATACGCCAGTTGCAGGGTATGGTTGAAATACGTGCCGTTCATTCGACCAATGGCCGTTGGGACGTGATTGTCGAGATTGGCACCGACACGCTGGAACAGTTCGACAGTGTTCTGTTTCGCATCCGGAAGCTGGATGGGGTGGTGGCGAGCGAAACGTCGTTGCTGCTGTCTACGCGGAAGTCGGCCTGACGCGCAGGGCCGCGATCCAGACCGCGGCGATGAGGATCGAAAGGACCATGTTCCATCCGGCCATGCTCAGCCCTGCAAACTGCCAGGCGATTTCATCACAGCGGATCAGCGGCGCGGCCATGATCTGATCGAACAACGCATTGGGATCGAGGGTGTCGATGGCACCGGACGAACAACTGGTCGGCCCTTCCCACCAGCCTTGCTCGACACCAACGTGATAGGCTCCGACGCCCGCCGTGCTGAGAGCCGCGATTGCACCCAATGCGATGAAAATGGGGAGAGGCACAAACAACGCCACAGCACCAAGGACGATGGCCGCCACATGTGGGTAGCGCTGCCAGATACACAGTTTGCAAGGCGGCAGACCGCCGAGGTGCTGGAAGGCAAACGCCCCCAACAGCAAGGCCACCGAGCCACCTGCGGCCAATGCGACAAGGTTTTGCCGTTTCATAGTGCCCCCACAGCCAGGAATCCGCCCACAAGGATCACGACGAACAGGGTGAACATCAACCCGAGACGACGCTCGATGAAATCACGAATGGGCGCGCCGAATTTCCAAAGCAATCCTGCAACGATGAAGAAGCGCAGCCCGCGGGCCAGGACGGATGTGGCCATGAAGGTGGCAAGCGGCATCCCCGTCCAACCGGACATGATCGTGATCACCTTGTAAGGGAAGGGGGTCACACCAGCGGTCAGCACAGCCCAGAAGCCAAAATCATTGAAGCGCGTGTTGAACGCTTCCATCGCGTCCGCTTTGCCCAGGGCGGCCAGAATGGGTTGCCCAATCGTGTCAAACGCCAGCATCCCGATGGCGTAGCCCAGCAATCCGCCCAGGACCGACGCGATCAGGGCCACACCTGCAATGAGCCACGCACGGTGTGGCGCGGCAAGGATCATCGGGATCATCAGGACGTCGGGCGGGATCGGAAAGATCGAGCTTTCCACAAACGCAACAATGGCCAAAACCCAGAGCGCGCCGGGGTGATTGGCCCATCCCATGGTCCAGTCGTACAGTCGCTTTATCATGCGGGGCGGCAGACCATGGGTGGGAAGGGAGGTCAAGTCGCTTTGCACTTGCCCCTGACGCAGCACTTCGGTATCCGGCAGTCCTGAGGCCCAAGTGGCGGAATGGTAGACGCAGGGGATTCAAAATCCCCCGCCTTTGCGGGCGTGCCGGTTCGAGTCCGGCCTTGGGTACCAGCCTCTGACTACTAATGTGATCATGCATGGCCAGTTTTGGCGTGCTCAGATTGGTCTGTTCGATATCTTGAATAACAATTGTCTAGAACCCTGACAGTGCTTTGCGTTAGACGGCGAGGACGACATTGCCTTTTCGAAGCGCTTTGGAAACTGCAAGATCGCTATACGGCGATGTCATTATGGAAAATCGATCCCAAGCGATTCGCGGCAACCACTGTCTTGTTGGGCAGATCGCATCATTATGGTATCTTTTTGTCCATTGATCGCGGTTTGAGAACATAAGCACCACAAAATCTGGCAGAAACACGGCAAAATTATCTGTGGTCAACTGTCGTGATGGAGCGAACTTGAAGGTGAATCTGTTAAAAAACGGGAATGCACTTAAAATGTTCTTCTACAGTGATTTAGGCGGGTATTTGCCCATACATGTGCGTACTTTGCGTATATTAGTACAATCAGGGGTGGCAAAAGTTTTCACATAAATGGGCGATGTATGCGTCTGTTTGCGTGGATAGTGCCACTTTTCAGACATTTTTCCCTTTTTTTGCATCAATGCTGACCGTAAGAACAATCTTGCCCAACTGGGGGGCGATGTCTTTAGGTCAAGGGGGCGACCGCACAAGACGCATTGAAAGATGTGGGGAGTGTGTTCGCAACGTTGCCGAGCAACCGCTGAAAGATGCGTTTGCCGGGTCCGTATCGGTTTGCGTGTCGCAGCCGACCATTTCTCCCTCCATTTGTTAGGCGTGTATGCGGATCGCCCGACCGATAGGTGCGTCGCTTCGTCTTGGGGAAGAGTGAGTTAATGATGGAGACGGACCGATGTGGCAAATCACCCGAGAGTTGATGCCTAAGATGGCAATCACCTGCCGTTTCGTAGCCCTGGCCGTAGCGGCCAAGATCTCCGTTTATTGTGCAATTGTTCCGGTCGCGTTGCGTGCTGCGCGCAACCACGCCTAGGAGTTCCGACACATGACCAAGTTTATTGATTTCAACGCCCTCGCTTCGGGCACTGTTGTCGACAACGAATTCAGCACCCAAGGCGTGACGATTTCGGCCACTGGTGGGGCAAATCAAGCCATGGTGTTCAACACGGCGCAGCCGACTGGGCAGGATAGCGATCTGGCGACCACGAACCTCGGGGGTGCGTTGATCATCTCGGAAGACGGCGACAGTAGTGACCCGGATGACAATGGCAGCGGTGGCAAGATCAACTTTGTCTTTGACGAACCTTCCGTCATCAACCGGCTGACCTTCCTCGACATCGAGGAAGGCGCGTATGTGCGTTTTTACGATGCCCACGGGAATGAGATCGACAAGATCAAGATCGAAGATACGGACAACAATGGTCAGTCGATCGTCGATTTCGATGTATCAGGTGTGACGCGGATGGAAGTCGAACTGAAAGGTTCGGGCGCCATCGACAACCTTGTGTTCGATACCTCTGGCCTTGACGGCGTGGTGGAAGGGGACAACGACGGCAACCTGATCGACGCAGCCTATGATGAAGATCCGGAAGGCGACTGTATTGACGCCAACGATCAAGTCCTGCCGGGTGAAGGCCGCGATGATGACATTGTGGATGCCCTGGGTGGGGACGACACGGTTGAGGCCGGTCGTGCGGACGACGAAGTGTATGCGGGCAGCGGCAATGACAGCGTGCAGGGCGGCGACGGTGATGATGTCATCTTTGGCGACAGCAATTATACTGGCCCTGGTGCGGGCGCGTCGGAACGTGAAGTCTTTGAATGGGAAAAGTCGCCCTTTGGCGATGGCAACACTCTGGGCAATTTCACGCAGGACACCGGCAATGTCGAAGTGTCGTTTTCAGTCCTCGATCAATCCGGTGCGTCCCGCACGATCCAGTCTAACGACACGCAGAATATTCAGAACATCGATGGCGACGGCAATTCGAGCGATAACAACAGTTCGCTCGACAACATTCTGAATGGTCAGGGAAATTCGGCGGAATACCAACTTGAGTTCTCGGCCTCGGTCGAAGATGTGTCTTTCCGTATCAATGACATCGACGGCGATGGTGTCGTGCGCGTCATTGCGTATGACGCCGTCGGACAACAGATCACTGTCAACCTGGAAGGTGGCAGCAATCTGACCCTGCTGGACACGGATGGCGTTGCGGGCAACGACACCGCCGACAGCAATGGCGGTTATCTGGCGGACACGTCCGAAGAGTATTCGCTACTTGTCAGCATTCCGGGTCCCGTGGCCCGCATTGTCATCGAGCATGAACAGGATGGCGGCGACAATTCAGGCATCAACATCACCGACGTCTATTTCGATGCACCCATCGTGGATGACGGCGCCGACGGCAATGACACACTGGAAGGTGGTGACGGCGACGACACCATTTTCGGCGAGGGCGGCCATGACACGCTGCGCGGTGAAGATGACAATGACAGCCTTGTCGGCGGCGACGGTAATGATCGCCTTGAGGGCGGTCGGGGCAATGACGTTCTGGGCGGTGGTGCCGGGCGCGACTTCCTGATTGGCGGATCGGGTGATGACACCGGTTTTGGTGGCGCTGGCAATGATGAGATCTGGATGGGGTCCGGCAACGACTCGGTCGATGGCGGCACTGGCAACGACTGGATCCATGGCCAATCCGGTGATGACACGTTGAACGGTGATGCCGGCAGCGACATGGTCTTTGGTGAAGAGGGCAATGACGTCATCTCGGGCGGCGCGGGAACTGACCTGCTGAGCGGTGGCGACGACGCCGACACGATCTTTGGCGGTGCAGGTGACGAGGTTGATGGCGGGGCCGGTGGCTTCAGCACCAATCCGGCCGACAACACTGATCGGGATGTTCTGGACCTGACCGGGCAGGGGCCGTTCTTTTTGGACAACGTGACGCCTGACAGCAATGGCAACGGCATCAACGGCACGGTCGTGTTCGTGGATGCGGACGGCAATCCGAATGGGCTGACCCTGACCTTTACCGAAATCGAAGAGGTCGTTGGCGACGAGATCAACCGCGGTCCCGATGCTGTTGATGATACTGCAGAAGTTGATGAAGACGGCAGCGTCGATATCGCTGTGCTGGGCAATGACAGCGATCCCGATGGCGATCCGTTGCGCGTGACGGAAGCCACGTCGCCTAACGGGGTTGTCACGATCAACCCCGATGGTACGCTCATCTTCGAGCCGAACGAGAACTTCAACGGCCCGACGACCATTACCTACACCGTGACCGACGATCAGGGTGGTGAAGACACAGCGACAGTCAACGTGACGGTGAACCCGGTCAATGACGCACCTGATGCGGTCAACGACACCGCCACGACGGACGAAGACACGCCCGTCACCATCGACGCGCTGGCAAATGACACGGATGTGGATGGCGACGCGCTGATCATTACTGGCGCATCGGTCCCTGCGGATCAGGGTACGGTCGAGATTGTGGACAACGAGTTGCTGTTCACCCCTGCCGAGAATTTCAACGGCGATGCGACCATTTCCTATTCCATCGAGGACGGCAATGGCGGCACTGACACGGCCGAGGTCGTGGTCACGGTCAACCCGGTCAATGACGATCCTGTCGCGGTCGATGATCTGGCCGACACGATGGAAGATGAAGCGGTTGTCATTGATCTGCTGGGCAATGACACCGACGTGGATGGTGATGATCTGACACTTGCGTCTGTCTCTGTCCCCGCAGATCAGGGTTCGGTTGTCGATAACGGTGACGGCACCGTGACCTTTACCCCGGCACCGAACTTCAACGGTACCGCGACCATCGACTACACCGTATCGGACGGCAATGGCGGCACCGATGATGGTCAGGCCATCGTGAATGTTGGTGCGGTCAATGACGGTCCAACCGCCAACGACGATACCGCGACGACGGATGAGGATACGCCTGTCACCATCGACGTGATTGGCAATGATACGGACCCGGACGGCGATGATCTGACGATTACGGGCGCATCGGTGCCAGCCGATCAGGGTACGGTCGAGATTGTGGACAACGAGTTGCTGTTCACCCCTGCCGAAAACTTCAACGGCGATGCGACCATCACATATTCGATCACGGACGGACATGGTGGCACGTCTACTGCCGAAGTCGCTGTGACGGTGAACCCGGTCAATGATGATCCGGTTGCTGTAGACGATATCGAAACCACGGACGAGGACGTGGCCGTGGTCGTGGACCTGCTGGGCAACGACACCGATGTGGACGGCGATGACCTGAGCATCGGATCGCTGAGCGTTGATCCTGCTGAAGGTTCGGTTGTCGACAATGGTGACGGCACCGTGACCTTTACACCTGCGCCGAACTTCAACGGCCCGGCGACAATCACCTACACGGTTGTTGACGGGAATGGCGGGGAAGATACGGGCGAGGCCATTGTGTCCGTCGGCGCCGTCAATGACGGTCCTGTTGCAGAGGACGACGCTGACACGACTGACGAAGACACGCCGGTCACCGTCGATGTACTTGGCAATGACAGCGATGCGGACGGCGATGATCTGACCGTTATTTCCGCTGTAGTGCCGTCAGAGCAGGGTGAAGCTGCCATCAATCCCGATGGTACGATCACCTTTACTCCGGCTGAGAATTTCAACGGTACCGCGACGATCACTTACACGATCGCAGACGGCAATGGCGGTAATGACACCGCTGATCTGGTCATCGAAGTGACCCCGGTCAACGATGCACCCGAAGCCGCCGATGACGCGGAAACCACGCAGTTCAATACGGCTGTCACCATTCCCGTGCTGGACAATGACACGGATGTGGACGGCGACGCGCTGCGCGTGACCGAGGCGACCTCGCCCGATGGGGACGTGGTCATCAACGGCGATGGAACGCTGACCTTCACACCCAATGACGGGTTCGAGGGCGACGCGGTCATCGATTACACCATTACGGATGACCAGGGCGGCTTTGACAGCGCTGAGGTTACCGTGACGGTCGAGCCGAACCCGCTCGACGGGATTGTCGAGGGCAGTGATGATGGCGAACTGATCGACGAGGATTACGAGGGCGATCCTGAAGGGGATATGGTCGACAGTGGCGACAACATCTTCTCGAACGATCCTGAAGACGCGGACGACGACATCATCGAAGCGGGTGGTGGCAACGACACGGTGATCGCCGGTCAGGGTGATGACGTGGTTGACGGCGGCGACGGGGATGACCTGATCGAAACCGGCAACGGCGACATTGCGCCGGATCTTGGCTTTCCCAACGACGACGGTACACCTGTTCCCGGCTTCCCATTCGGCTTCCCGGCGGATGATGATCCGAACAACGACCTCGACTTTGTTGATGGTGGTGCAGGTGACGACACGATCAGCACCGGAGATGACGCGGACACCATCGTGGGTGGCACCGGCAATGATGTCATCGATGGTGGCATCGACGATGACGAGATTTCCGGCGATGAAGGCACTGACCGCATCGTGGGGGGGGAAGGCAACGACCTGATTGAAGGCGGCGTTGGCGACGACACCATCTTTGCGGGCAATGACCCCGATCTGGGGCTGGACCAGTTGAATATCGAAGATGACGGATCGAACCCGATCTTACCGGCCGATCCGCGCCCTGACAACGGCATGGACACGGTGTTCGGTGGTGAGGGCAACGACCTCATCTTTGGCGCCGATGATGATGACGAGCTGTTTGGTGAGGAAGGCAACGACACCATCGACGGCGAGATCGATGATGACCTGATCGACGGCGGTATCGGTGATGACAGCCTGCTTGGTGGTCAGGGCAATGACACCATTCTGGGCGGCGAAGGCAATGACGTCATCGACGGAGGCGGCCAGGCCGACACGGTGGACGGTGGTGACGGCAACGACACCATCATCGGCGGCAACGGTGCGGACGATCTGTCTGGCGGTGCAGGCGACGATGTGATCGACGGCGGCACTGGTGACGACACGCTGAGCGGTGATGCCGGCAACGACTCGATCCTTGGATCTACCGGTGATGATGTCATCGAAGGAGGCACCGGTAACGACACCATCGATGGTGGCAACGGTGGTCAGGACATCATGTCCGGTGGCGACGACCGTGACCTGTTCATCAATGTTGATGCGGGTGAAGAGGTTGACGGTGGCGGGGGTGGCGACGACTTTGACGTGCTGGACCTGCGTGGGTCAGCGCCAAACAACGGCTCTCTTCAGGTGGTGCTCACCAACCCCGATGCGGGGGGCAACGGCTTTGACGGTGTGGTCAACTATTTCGACCAGAACGGCGATCCTGCCGGAACGTTGACTTTCACCGATATCGAAGAGGTCATTCCCTGCTTCACGCCGGGTACGCTGATTGCGACACCAACAGGTGAGCGTCGGATCGAGGACCTTAGGGTTGGCGATCGGGTGATCACCCGTGACAATGGAATTCAAGAAATTCGTTGGGTTGGCAGCCGTGACATGTCGGGTGAAGAACTTGCCCGTGCGCAGCATCTTCGTCCGGTCCTGATCCGACAGGGCGCGCTTGGCAGGGGCCTTCCGGAGCGTGACATGCTTGTGTCACCTCAGCACCGTGTGTTGATGGCGAGTGACAAGACGGCACTGTATTTCGACGAAAGCGAAGTGCTGGTGGCGGCCAAGCATTTGACTTTCATGGACGGCATCGATGTCGTGGACGTGTCGGGTACGACCTACATCCATGTCATGTTTGACCAGCACGAAGTCATCCTGTCCGATGGCGCATGGACGGAAAGCTTCCAGCCGGGTGATATGACGTTGAATGCGATGACGGATGCGCAGCGCAGCGAAATCCTGGAGCTGTTCCCGGAACTGGAAAATGGCCAAGGATCAGGTGTCTACGCTTCCGCTCGGCGGAGCCTCAAGAGACACGAAGCGCATCTTCTCTCGCATTGAGCATTCGCCACGGTGTTGAGAGATATGCGCAGTTCCTCGCGATGATTCGCGGGGGCGCAGGGAACGGGGCATTGGGGGGTGCACCCGTTTTCTGTGTTCAATACGGGCAATAATGCCCAATTGTTTCTTCTACGGTAGCGTATGGCACTGCATTGCGGCATCTTTGTGCACGAATAACGTGCACGTTTACTTTCTTGCAGTTTTTCCCCCTGAATTTGGCTCAACTTTGAATTACTACCGTGGCCTGGGTGTTTGGTCTGTGGGGGCAGTTCATAACCCCTTTCATTGTGTGCGGATATGAAGGGCAGCTGCTATGGCCGACATCAACGGAACGTCGAACAACGACACCCTGCAGGGAACGAATGAGGATGACACGATCCAATCCCTTGGAGGTGCGGATCTGGTTTCAGGGGAAGGCGGCGACGACAGCATTCTGGGCGGCGGTGGCAATGACACCCTGTTCGGTGATGTGGGCGAAGGCACGGCGCCCGGCAATGACGCGACCCCATTGGTGCTTGACATCAACAACTTGGTGACGCCGAACACCGGCAATGTGAACGCCGGTGCATCCGCCGTCTACAAGAACGTCGCCCAGCTTGAGGACGGCACCCAGGTTTCGGCGCGGCTGGTCCTTGTGTCCAAATCCGACAACCGTTTGACCGTGGATCTCAACGGCGGCAACGGGTTCGAAATCCTGATGAACGGGCGCGGCAGTGGGGACACCGCCGATTTCCGCATGGAATTCTTCATCCCGGACACGCCCAATGCGACCACCGGCACGCCGGTTGCGTTGAATTCGACGGCGACGATCAATGACCTTGATCGCAACAGCCCCGGAGACCAGGAAGCTGTCACGATCAACGCAAGCAGCTTCAGCGCCTTTGCCACGTCGAGCGATTCTGTTCTCAACGTGATTGAAAGCAATGGCCAGGTGACGGCCGAGGGCCGTGGCAACAACAATCCCGACGATCAGGAGGCGTGGTTTTCCGCGTCGTTTGAAAATCGCGAATTCATCGAATTCACACTTGAAGCACGCAACACCAATTCCGGTTTCTCGTTTTCGGGCGATCTGATCGACGATCCGGTTGTGACGCCGATCGAAGCCGGGGATGACACCATTGATGGTGGCAGCGGTCAGGACGTGATCTTTGGTCAGGGCGGCGACGACAGCCTGTCCGGCGGTCAAGGCGATGACGATATCGACGGCGGCGAGGGCAACGATTTTCTTGATGGCGGCCAGGGTCAGGACGAACTGATCGGCGGTGCCGGCGACGATACCCTTGTGGGCGGCACAGGTGACGACACGCTTCTGGGCGGCGACGGCGAGGATCTGATCACCCTTGGTCCGGACAACGATCAGGCGCAGGGTGGAACAGGATCTGACCGGTTCAATTTCGACGGATTGGGCAATCACAACATTGTCGGCGGTGAAGATGCCGATGGAATGGATATCGACGTTCTTGATCTGTCTGGCGTGCGGGCGAACGTTCTGCCCGATGGTCCGGGGTCGGAATCCGGCACGGTCGAATTGCTTGACGACAATGGGAACGTGGCGCGTCGCGTCACCTATTCCGAGATCGAGCAGATCATCATTTGCTTCACTCCGGGTACGCGTATCGCGACACCGAAAGGCGAGATCGCCGTTGAGAGATTGAAAACGGGCGACAAGGTCATTACCCGTGACAATGGCGCACAGACCCTGCGCTGGGTCGGACGCCGTGATCTGACGCCAGACGAAATGCGCATGAACGCGGCGTTCCAACCGGTCCTGATCCGTGCTGGTGCGCTTGGCAAGGAACTTCCCGAGCGCGATATGCTTGTATCGCCGCAGCACCGCATGCTGGTCAAATCCGATCTGGCGGAGATGATGTTCCAGGAGCGCGAAGTTCTGATTGCCGCCAAGCACCTGACCGGCCTGGACGGTGTGGATCAGGTCGAGACCGGTGCTGTCAGTTATCTGCACCTGATGTTCGATCAGCATGAGGTTGTGCTGGCGGAGGGCGCGTGGTCAGAAAGCTTCCAACCGGGTGATCACTCCTTGCGCGGCATCGGTGCAGAGCAACGGCAAGAGATTCTGACCCTGTTCCCAGAACTTGACACACTGGCGGGACTGGACACGTATAGTTCGGCGCGATTGTCACTGAAGCAGCACGAGGCACGCACCCTCGTGGATCGTCTCAGGTGATGTGACGGGTCGCGCGCCAAGCGGCCCAGTCCTCGGGCGTATCCAAATCCAGACGCGCGCGCGTGCCGGGCAGGGGAACCAAGTG
Organism: uncultured Tateyamaria sp.; assembly: GCF_947496075.1. Lineage (GTDB taxonomy): Bacteria > Pseudomonadota > Alphaproteobacteria > Rhodobacterales > Rhodobacteraceae > Tateyamaria. The sequence goes on along the minus strand of NZ_CANMBJ010000001.1, from coordinate 193,334 downwards.
AACCTTGTTGCCCGCCTGTTTGACAATATCGCGCCCGCCATCGTCTCCGAGCAGCTTTGCGAACGCTGGAAAAAGCGTGCGTTCAAAGATGATCGGATGCCCGCCGCGCCCATCTTCTGTTGCGCCGCGCCAGATCAGCGCGTCGGGACAGGTGCGTATCGCTTGCTGGACCTTTCGGAGATCATTCTCGGTGATGTCGGGTAGGTCGCCCAGGAGCAACATGGCGTGTGTGTGCTGCGGGCCCAGCGTGGCAAAGATCGTGCGCAGGCTTGCGCCCATCCCTTGGGCGGCGTCCTTAACAGTGACGGGATGTGCTGTTGTTTGTGCGACAAGGTCATATCTGAGGTGCGGAGGTGGCGGCAGCGCCACGCGTACATCAGTGCTGACGGCTTGCGCGATTTGGATTTGCCGTGCCAGCAGCGGTTGGCCGTCCACGTCTTGCATCAGCTTGTCAGTGCCACGCATGCGCGAGGCGGCACCGGCGGCGAGGATGAGGATCGGCATCATTTTTGAACCCTAGGGCTGTCAAACATCTGTCGCAACACGGCCGCGCCTGCGCGCGACGACATTATGAGGGGGGCTAGCCCCCCGGCTGCGCCTCCCCCCAGGATTTTCCTGAAACAGGGAAGCAGGGGATCAGCCGCGCATGCGGGCGCCGTCAGCGTCAAAGAGTGGTGTTTTGGTCATTGTCGCCCTGCGCATTTTGCCGAGGATTTCGATCTCGACATCTTGGCCTTCTTTCACATGCTGTGGGGGCAGGAACCCCAGCGCGATGGATGCGTTCATGTGATGCGAGAAGCCGCCGGAGGTGCAGAAACCGACAACGGACCCGTCCAGCCATATGGGTTCATATCCATGGGCGTCGGCATCATCCGCATCAACGATAAAGGCACAGAGCTTGCGCGCGGGGCCCTTTGCGCGTTCGGCTTCTGCTGCGGCGCGGCCGACAAAATCCGCGTTCTTTGTCCACGAGATGAAGCGGTCCAATCCGGTTTCGGCGGCTGTGTAATCGGGTGAGTATTCCGACAGCCAGGAGCCGAAGAACTTGTCGAGGCGCAGGGACATCATGGCTCGCATGCCAAACGGCGCCATGTCGTGGGCCTGTCCGGCTTCCCACAATGTCCACCACAATTGGCGTTGGGCCATGGGATCGCAGTAGATTTCGTAGCCCAGATCGCCGGTGTAGCTGACCCGCTGCGCGATGCAGTCGGTCATGCCGACGGTGAGGGGCCGGATGTCGAGGAATTTCATATCCGCGATATCCGAGCGCGTGCAGGCCTGCAGCACATCGCGCGCACTTGGCCCAGCCAATTGGAAGCCGTTCCTTTTATCACTTATATTTTCAATGTTTGCGCCGTCTTCTTCATGTATTCGAAAGTGCCGCATATGCACCGCTTGCGCGCCATAGCTTGCGGTGAGCTGGAACTCTGTCTCGGTCAGGCAGGACATCGTGAAGTCACCGATCAGCTTGCCCTTGGGGCTGAGCATGGGGGTCAGTGACACACGGCCCGGCTGTGGCACGCGGCCTGCCATGATGCGGTCGAGCCATGCGCGCGCCCTTGGACCCGTGATGAGATACTTGCCGAAATTGTGGACTTCGTTGATGCCGACGCCGTTTCGGACTGCCGCCACCTCGCGTGCGGTGGCAGCGAATGCATCGGAGCGGCGGAAACTTGGGGTCTCATGGGCGGGCTCATCGCCCCGCGCAAAGTAGTTGGGTACTTCCAGCCCGTATTGCTGGCCCCAGACGGCGCCCATATCGGTGAAGATGTCGTACATGGGCGTTGTGCGGTTGGGCCGGGCGGCGGGCAGTTCTTCGTTCGGGTAGGCAACACTGAACCGCTTTTGATAGTTTTCGATGACCTTGGGGCGTGTGTAACCGGGACTGATCCAGTCGCCGAAACGGGCCACGTCCATGGCGGTCACGTCGCGTTCGCACTCCCCCTCGATCATCCATTGCGCCAGCATCAGGCCCACGCCGCCGCCTTGGCTGAACCCGGCCATGACGCCGCATGCGGACCAGTAGTTGCGCATGCCCGGCACAGGGCCGACCAGCGGGTTGCCGTCGGGGGCGAAGGTGAAGGGGCCGTGAATGACCGATTTGATTCCAGCGGTTTCGAGGACAGGGAAGCGTTTGTAGGCAAAGGCGATGCTGTCTTCGATCTTGTCGAAATCGTCAGGGAGGAGTTCGTGGCCGAAGCTCCATGGTGTGCCATCAACGGCCCAGGGTCGGCAGGGTTGTTCATAGAAGCCGATGCAGAGGCCGCGACCCTCTTGCCGGAGATAGCTTTCGCCTGCGGGGTCCATGACGTGCGGGTGCTCTTCACCCCGTTCGTAGATGTCGGCGATGTCGTCCGTGACGATGTACTGGTGTTCCATTGGGTGCAGGGGCAGGTAGACGCTTGCCATCGCGCCCACCTCGCGTGCCCAAAGGCCGCCGGCGTTGACCACGTGTTCGGCATGGATGGTGCCCTTGTCTGTGACCACATCCCATGTGCCATCTGGGCGCTGGTTGGTTTCCTGCACCATGGTGTGGGTGTGGATGGTGGCGCCGCCCATGCGCGCGGCCTTTGCATAGGCGTGCGTGGTGCCAGAAGGATCGAGGTGCCCGTCGAGGGGGTCGTAGAGTGCACCGATGATGCCGTCTGTGTTGGTGATCGGGGCGATTTTGGCGATCTCTTCCGGACCGACGATTTCAGTTTCCAGCCCCATGAACCGGTGCTTGGCCCGTTCAGCGAGCAGCATGTCGAACCGGTCCTGATTGTCGGCCAATGTGATCCCGCCCACGTGGTGCAGCCCGCAGGACATCCCCGTGATCTCTTCCAGCTCTTTATAGAGACGGATGGTGTAGCCTTGCAGCGCGGCCATGTTGGTGTCGCCGTTCAGCGTATGAAACCCGCCTGCCGCATGCCACGTGCTGCCAGAGGTCAGTTCGGACCGTTCCAGCAGCATGACGTCGGACCAGCCAAGTTTCGTCAGGTGATAAAGGACAGAGGCGCCGACGACGCCACCGCCGATGACGGCGACACGAGTTGTGGTCTGCATGGGCTTTCCCTTGATTGATGCGCCGATAGAGCCCAATGGATGCGCTTGAGGAAAGCGCGAATGCGACGGGTCATGTCGCTCAAGGCATCCTGCGGGTGTTTTGATGCGCTGGCACGCGCCTGATGTGCCAACAGCAACATCCCGATTGTTCCGGGAGCCGGAGAATGGGCAATCCGCCCGCGTTATTCCGCGAGCGACGCGGCATGTCGCGCCGGGGCAATCAACGGGCCGCACTCGGACGCAGGGTGAACGTCAGCGAAACAGTTGCAAAGGCACCCCCCATGCGTACCCATGCACAGGCCGTCGTGATTGGCGGCGGCGTCATTGGCTGTTCGATCCTGTATCATTTGACGAAACTGGGATGGACCGACGTTGTCCTGTTGGAACGGGATGAGCTGACCAGCGGGTCCACGTGGCACGCGGCTGCCAATATCCACGGCCTGCACGACAGTACCAACATCAGCCGCATTCAGCATTACACCATGGGACTTTACAAGGAGTTGGAGCAGGAAACCGGGCAAGGCTGCGGGGTTTTTCAGCCAGGATCGTTGTACCTGGCCCAGACCGAGGCGCGTGAGCATCAGCTGCGGCTGCAAGCGGGCAAGGCCAAGCTGTACGGGATGAACTTCCACGAGGTCAGTCGAGACGAGGCGGAGCGGTTGCATCCGCTGGTGGACTTCAACGGTGTGCGTTGCATCATGTGGGAGCCGGATGGAGGGAATGTCGATCCATCTGGGGTCACCAATGCCTATGCGACCGGTGCGCGCCAGAACGGGGCGGAGATCATCCGGTTTTGCCCGGTCACCGGGACAGAGCAGCAAGCGGATGGCACTTGGATTGTCCGGACAGAGAAGGGCGATATTGCAACGCCGTGGGTTGTGAATGCTGCCGGACTGTGGGGACGTGAGGTGGCTGCACTGGCTGGGGTTGACCTGCCTTTGCAACCGACAGAGCATCAGTATTTCGTGACGGACACCATCGCAGAGGTGGCGGCGATGGACCGCCGTTTGCCCTCTGTCGCGGATCGGGATGGCGAATATTACCTGCGCCAAGAGGGGCAGGGCCTGCTTGTGGGCGCCTACGAAAAGGACGTGCGGTTCTGGGCGGAGGACGGTACGCCGCAGGGTTTTGGCCATGAATTGTTTGCGGATGATCTTGAGCGTATCGAAGATAACATGATGCGCGCCATTGAGCGGGTGCCGGTCATCGGGACCGCCGGGATCAAACGGGTGATCAATGGCCCGATGATCTGGTCACCGGATTCGAATGTTTTGTTTGGCCCGGTGCCGGAACTGACCGGTTACTTTTGTTGCAACGGTATCATTCCGGGCTTCTCGCAATCCGGGGGGATGGGGCTGTTGGCGGCAGAGTGGATTGTCGAGGGGGAAACCAATTACGACATTTTTGCTTGGGATATGGCCCGGTTTGGCCAGTGGGCGGGCAAAGCATTCACGAAGGCGCGTGTCGGTGATCAATATGCGCATCGGTTCAAGATCCATTTTCCAGGGGAAGAGCGTGAGGCCGGTCGGCCCGTGCGTACCCGTCCCGTTTACGAGATGCAGCGCGACATGAAGGCCAAGATGGGCCTGAATTACGGATGGGAGCATCCGTTGTACTTCGGTGATGTGGAGGATACCGCCGGATTTACGCGTCAGCCCTGGTGGGATGTGGTCGGGGCCGAAGCCCGCATGCTGCGCGACCGGGTCGGGATCATCGATATCTCGAATTTCGCCAAATATGTGTGCAAGGGCCCGGACGCAGAGGACTGGCTGAACGCGGTCTTTGCCAACCGGATGCCGAAAGCTGTTGGACGTTCCTGTCTGACGCCGCTGATCGGAAAACGCGGTGGAATTGCCGGGGACTTCACTGTGACCCGACTGGCAGAGGAAGAGTTTTGGATCATCGGTTCTGGCATGGCCGAGCGCTATCACCAGCGCTTTTTCAAAGAGATACCTCTGCCCCTTGGAACCACCTTTGAAAGCTGTACAGACGCAATGTGTGGGTTCAATGTTGCCGGTCCAGACAGCCGCGCGCTGTTGCAGCGCTTGACCAACACGTCCTTGGGCACTGATGCGTTTCCGTTCATGCGGTCGCAGTGGATTGAGGTTGCGGGGGTCAAAACCCTGGCTCTGCGTGTTTCTTTCACAGGAGATCTGGGCTGGGAATTGCATTGCCGCGCCGAAGATCAAATACGGCTGTACACTGCATTGATCGATGCGGGCGCGGATATGGGTGTTGGCCCCGTTGGCAGTCGCGCTTTGACGAGCCTTCGGATTGAGAAAGGGTATGGATCCTGGGGCCGGGAATACAGTCCGGAATACTGGCCGCAAGAAGTTGGCTTGGACAGTTTGGTGAAAATGGACAAGGATTTCCTGAACAAGGCGGCCGTCGAGAAAACCATCGCTGAACCTTCACGCGAATCGCTGGTGCTATTGCATCTGGATGAGGCGAACGTGCGTGCATCCGGTGCTGACGCCACGGGCGGAGAGCCCATTTTTCAAGACGGTGTTGGAATTGGCAGGGTCACGTCGGGTGCGTATGGTTACAGCGTCGGAATGAGCCTTGCGCTGGGGTTCGTTAGTGGGGCAAAGCCGGGGGATCTGGTTGACGTTATGGTTCTTGGGAGGAGCCATAGGGCAAAGATACTGGAAAAACCTCCGTTCGACCCGGATGGTACTCGCCTGAGATCATGATGTGCACGGTGTAGACGAAAGGAAACACCAATCGATACAAACCTGTAACTGACACCGAATTGCCTGCCGTCTACACCCAATAGACCTTTGCAACGCATTTACTCTAATTAGCGTCACATGGTAGGCAGCGCTCATGTTGGGGAAGGTTTTCAACCACGAAGTGCAGGTTTTTGTCTCGAATGGCGACCAGGCACACTTCACGATACGCGAAATGCACGAGCTGTATACGTCTTGGCAGATGTGGCTTCTGGTGCTCGTCGGCTTCTTCATCATGGCGACCGGCCATCCTGTGACTTTGCCGCAGTTTGAAAGCTTCGGACTACGGTTGGCCTTCTGGTTTGTAGCGCTTTTTTTGTACCTGTTCTTGTCCATGTTCTATGCGCTGGCCACCTGCCGAATCTGGCGGTCGACCTTTGGCGGCCCGATTCCCTTGATTATCCTCTCATCTCCATTGGTGCTGGCTTCCACTTACCTTACGGCCGGCGGGCTGACGATCTTGTTTGAACCTGGCAAGCCTGCATTTGGTTCCATGACGTGGCAGATGAATTTGAGGAACGTGTTCGTTGCTCATGTCTTCGAAACTGTGGCCTTGCTTTGGCTGTTACCAGCGCAGCGTGCACGCAAGGCAATCAAGAGTGCGGGTCGAGATATCACTTTGGCAGGCCGCAAAGTGGGGCTGACACAAATTTCGCGCGTCAAGGCGGCTGAGCACCATCTGGAAATCTACATGTCCGGCAACGTGGAGATTATCCGCGAACGTATGGCGACATTCCTCGACCAGGTCAGCCCGGAAGATGGAATCCAAACGCACCGGTCACATTGGGTTGCTCGCCAGACTGCGCGATCCTTGTCCGGTTCGAAATTGACCCTGACCGATGGTCAGGAAATCCCTGTTGCCCGCGGTCGTCTCGATGATGTGCGCGCGTGGGTCAACACGCACAGCGATACAAAAGAGCTTTTGTAAGACACGCTAGTCGAGTGTCTGAATTCTCAACGCCGTGATCCGGTTTCCTTCGCGCGCTGTCACTTCGAACCGGAAACCATGGAAGCTGAAGACCTGACCGATTGTGGGGATTGTCTGGGCCTCGTGAATCACCAACCCCGCAACGGTGTTTGCTTCGTCATCTGGCAGGTTCCAATCCGTTGCACGGTTGAGATCGCGGATCGTCATGGCGCCGTCGATGTGGAAATGCCCGTCTTCGCCACGTTGTACGGCATGCTCACCGTCCGGGTCGAACTCATCCGTGATCTCACCAACGATTTCTTCGAGGATGTCCTCAAGCGTGATCAGACCTTGGAGCGAGCCATATTCATCCACCACAAGTGCAAAGTGGGTGCGCATGCGTAGGAATTGCCGCATCTGGTCATCGAGAGTGGTCGTCTCGGGCACGAAGTAGGGCGGCATTGCCACCTGACTGATGTCGAATGATTTAAGCGCCGCTGCGTCCCCTTCGGGTCCGCCAATCACTTGATACATGGCGCGCAAAAGGTCCTTGGCGTGGATCACACCGGTGATGTTTTCCTGCTCTCCGCGATAGACCGGAAGGCGCGTGTGGTTTGATTTCAGACACTGTTCCAGGATGGCCTGCGGATCGTCCTCTGCATCAATCATTTCAATACCAGAGCGATGCAGCATGATTTCTTCGACCACACGGTCACCCAGATCCAGTGCGCCGAGGATGCGGTCACGATCTTCCTTTTCGACGACGCCTTCGGAATGCCCCAGTTGCAGGGCGCCCGCAATCTCCTCGCGCACCGCCATGATGTGGCTGTCGGGATCAATCGTGACGCCAAACACCCGCAAGACACCGCGTACCAGCAGGCGAACCGCCGAAACAATCGGGGAAAAGACGGTCACCACCAGAGAGATCGGGCGCGAGACAAGCGATGCGGCGGTTTCGGAGTTCGTGATGGCATAGGTCTTTGGCAGCACCTCTGCAAAGATCAACACCAGCAATGTCATGACCAACGTGGCCAGTGCCACGCCGGATTCCCCGAAGGCCCGCGTGAAGATCGCCGTGGCCAGCGACGTGGCAAGGATGTTGACGAGGTTGTTGCCCAGCAGGACCGAGCCGATCAGCCGTTCGTTGTCCTCGGTGATCTGAAGTGCCCGTTCGGCACCGCGCGATCCTTTGTCGGCCTTGGCCCGCAATTTGCCCCGCGACGCGGCGGTCAGTGCTGTTTCCGAGCCTGAGAAGAAGCCGGACATGACCAGCAAGCCGAGGATCACAGCGCTTGTAATCCAGAACGCCGCGTCGAGCGTCGATGAGGGGTCGTCCATTCGTGATTTATCCTTTGATCTTGGATCGGTTATGGGGGTGACAGACGACGCAATCAAGGGATGCGACAGGATGCGCGTGCAGGATCTGGGCGTGATTGATGATCAGGTGTTGGTCTTTGGGGGGCCGTACTCGAACCTTCAGGCGACTGAGGCGGTTCTGGCGGAGGCCCGGGCGCGAGGCGCATATGCCATTTGCACAGGCGACGTGGTTGCCTATTGCGGGCGGCCTGCCGAAACCGTTGCCGCGATCCGCGCTGCGAGATGCGCGGTGGTTGCAGGCAATTGCGAGATACAGTTGGCGGAGGGGGCCGCTGATTGCGGATGCGGGTTTGAAGAGGGAAGCTCATGCGACCTGCTGTCTGTGGGATGGTATCGGTTTGCCGACGGTCAGATCGGGGCTGAGGATCGCAACTGGATGCGGGCCTTGCCCGACATCATAACCTTTTCACATTGCGGCGCGCGCTATGGGGTCATTCACGGCGGGGTGACGGACGTGGCCCGCTTTTTGTGGTCAACCTCACCCTCAGATGCGTTCGAGGTCGAGTACCGGGCTTTGGAGGCCAGCATTGGTCCGCTGGATCATGTGATCTCTGGTCATTCGGGCATTCCGTTTCGGCGCCCGGTTGGCACTGGTGAATGGATCAATGCGGGCGTCGTTGGCATGCCTCCGCATGACGGCAGCTGTGACACGGCCTATGCAACGCTGACATCTGGGCAGCTCAGCCTGCATCGTCTGAAATATGATGTGGGCGGTGCTGTCAGAGACATGGAAGCCGCCGGTTTGACGCATGGGTATCACGAGGCTCTGCGCTCGGGTCACTGGCCTTCGGAGGATGTGTTGCCCCCTGATTTACGGCTGTCTTTGGCCAGTGGGTGATGATCCAGCACAAGTTGCGTCAGGCGTTCATCGACCACGTGCGTATAAATCTCGGTCGTTGCGACATCGGCGTGGCCCAGCATTGTCTGAATCGCCCGCAGATCAGCGCCGCCTGCCAAGAGATGTGTTGCAAAGGCGTGGCGCAGGGTATGCGGGGTCACCTTGTTGGGATCAACACCGGCATGCACAGCCAGTGATTTGATCCGGGCGTAGAACCAGTGGCGGGTCAAATATCCGGATGCCCCGCGGGAGGGAAAGAGGAAGCGAGATGGCGCGGCGCCCTTGTCTTCCAGTTTTTGTTGTTTGGCGTCGCGCAGCTTGATCCATTCGAACAACGAAAGACGGGCCGAGGGCGACAGGGGAACCATCCGTTCCTTGCCGCCTTTGCCCAAGATCAGGAGCATCTGGGGATCGCCGCGTGCCGATGATACGGGCAGACTGACCAGCTCGCTGACCCGCATGCCCGTGGCATAGAGCAGCTCCATCAGGCAGGTGTCCCGCAGCTGGTCATGTTCGCCACGCCCAAAACTGCGGGCCGATGTCAAAAGACGCTCCACCTCATCTTCGTCCAGCGTTTTGGGCAGACGTTTGTCCTGGCCGGGGCTTGCGATCTGGATTGCGGGATTTTCGCTGCGCCATCCTTCTTCAAAAGCGAAGCGATAAAGCTGTTTGATGGCGGACAGACGTCGGGCGCGGGTGGACTTGGCAAGGCCCTGCGCGTCGCAATGGATCAGGTAGGCTTCGATCTGCGCGGTTGTTGCGGTTTCAAATTCGGCATTCTGCTTTGCCAGCCAAGCGCCAACATCCTTGAGGTCGCGACCGTAGGCCAACAGCGTGTTGCGCGCAGCGCCCAGTTCAGCCGCTTGCGCATCCAGAAAGGTCGAGATCCAGCGGTCGCTCATCCTGTTCCTCTCAGCAAAAGAACCTGCAGCGCAGTGCGTCGCGCCACGTCTTCGAGGCCAAGCGCGCGCAAGGTCGCAAGACCGGTGGTCAGTTGCGCCACGTCGCCTGAACTGCCGGCATGGGCCAGTGCAATACTTTGCAGCAGTGCGTTCCCGAGAGCGTCCGACTGCGCCAATTCCACGATTTTAGGGTCGGGTGGTGCATCAGAGAATGCGGCAACGACCGCCCCTTCAATCCCATCTGCGTTGAGACCGGGCGGTATGTCACCCGCTGCCACGGCGCTTAACACCGGGCGGCGCATGGCGCGGGCGGGGAACTGTGCGGCGGCCATTTCATAGTTTGGGGACAGCAATAGCACCTCGAATGCCAGATCGGCTGTTGCGCCGCTTAGGACCAATTCGGACAGTTTTTCGGAGAACAGTCCGGCAAAGACGGTTTGCAAGCCAGCATCACGCATTGCACGCCATGCGCGGGGAAGCGTCTTGGAGACCGCGGCCGGGCTGCCTGTCGAAAGCGCGGTTTCGAACCGTTGAACGGCGGCGACCCGGTCCCACACACCGCCTGATGCTGCAGGTCGGCGCTGTGTGTAGAGCCCCAGAAGACGGTTGTCACCAAGCGCACCGCGTTGTGCCAGACGCTCTGCTGCTTCCAACTGTGCCTTCCAGCCGGAGTTGGGCGACAAGTCAGCGTTGGCGTAGGCAACGGGCCATCCGCGTGTCGGGATTGGCGTGCCAATGGCTTGGAACAGGCGGAAAGCCAGCGGATCCGGTGTAGACGGGACGGGCAGGGGCGGCTCACCTTCGAACAGCTCGGTATCTAGGAATCGCTCCAGCGCGTCTGCCATCGCTGGTTCAATGAGGCCGAGGGCGCGAGACGTGCCTAAAACCAGTACGGCGTCATCCCAATCCCCGGCTCGCGCCGAACAAAAGACATCGTAGACCTTGGCGGGTGAAAGACTTGGGTTTTGCGTGGTTAGAGCGCAAGCACCCCCCTCGGTTCCCGCGATCAGCGATAAATCGAGGTAGCGTTTCAGGTGTGCGGAACTGCGGTTCACGGCAGTCTGTTCAAGCAGCGCAAGCGCGGGGTCCAACGCCCCGAACCGCATAAGTGCATCAACCCTTGCCAGATCGAAGGCCGACGCATCGCCACCTGGCGGGTTCGCTTCAGCCAGCAATAAGGTCATGATGAGGGATTGCAGCGCAGGTAATGACGTATCGGGCAGATCTTTGACCGCTTCGGCCAAGTCGGATCCGTTGCTGGCAGACCAAAGCGTGTCGGGAAAGCCGGTCACGTTCGAGGGCGCGAGCCCGACGCGCTGTGCCGCATCATCGCCCAACGGTTGCACGGTGACTTGCGGTACGATGCCGCTGGACGTGACATCCGGTTCAGGTTGAACGGGTTGAGCCGCCTGAACCGCCTCTTGCGTATCAAGCCAGTCTATCACGCTCAGCGGGGCTGTGGCCTGTTCCTGTCCATTCAGACCGGTGCCAGCGCTGATCAGCGCGGCAAGAAGAGGGCCAAAGCTATTCTGCATCCAGTGTGACGGGCACGCGCGTTTCATCCTGTGGTGGCGAGAAGTTGGCGCCGAAATACTCACCCACATAGGCATACCCGACCAGCCCAATAAATCCGATGATCGCTAGAAAGATCAACAGCTTGAATAGACGGATCATGTTTTTGCCTGCCCCAGAATTCTTGTTGGTGGTTCTTTGTTTTGCTCAAAGCATATATGGCCTTTTTCGCAAAATCACGTCATTGACGGCCATATGAGCGAAAATCAGCATAATAACAACTTGGGGGCAGGCTTCCGACTGAACAAGACCGTTGTCATGGTTGGCATGATGGGGGCGGGAAAGACGGCCGTGGGTCGTGCGCTGGCTCAGAGGCTGGGGGTGCCGTTTCTGGACAGCGACGCAGAGATTGAAAGCGCCGCCAACATGACCGTACCCGAGATTTTTGAGCGAGATGGCGAGCCTTTCTTTCGAAGCAAGGAAACACAGGTGATTTCCCGTCTTTTGGACGAAGAACGGGGTATTTTATCGACCGGTGGTGGGGCTTTTTTGGCGGAAGAAAACCGGACCAACATCACGGCCCGCGGCGTGTCTGTCTGGCTGAATGCAAGCCTTGATCTGCTGTGGCAAAGGGTCCGCCACAAAGATACACGGCCTTTGCTGCGCACACCCAATCCGCGCGCCACCTTGGGCGAGATTTATGATGCACGCGTGCCGCTTTATGCGCTGGCGGATGTGGCCGTTGTGTCTCTGCCGAACCTGAGTATCGAGGAAATGGTGGACCGTGTGATTGCCACGTTGCTGGCGGAACGGCCCGATGTGTTGGAGAAGACGGATGCGTGAGACTGTCCACGTGCCTCTGGGCGACCGGGCGTACGATGTGCTGATCGGGCCCGGGTTGTTGGCCGAGGCTGGCACGTTGATTGCGCCGCTCTTGCCGCGCCAACGTGTTGCCATCGTGACTGAAACGCGGGTCGCGGCGCTGCATCGTGACGCTTTGCGCGCGGGCCTGGCCGATGCGGGGATTGAGGCGGTTGCAATGGAGTTGCCGCCCGGTGAGGCCACAAAGGGCTGGGCACATCTCGCTCAGGTCACCGAGTGGTTGCTGGACCAGAAGATCGAGCGTCGCGACGTTGTTGTAGCCCTCGGCGGAGGCGTCATTGGCGACTTGGTGGGCTTTGCCTGTGCCATCCTGCGCCGTGGTGTGCGGTTTGTGCAGGTCCCAACGTCTTTGCTGGCTCAGGTCGATAGTTCGGTCGGGGGCAAAACCGGGATCAACACGGCACAGGGCAAGAACCTTGCAGGCGCCTTTCACCAGCCCAGCCTAGTTCTGGCTGACACAGACGTATTGGCGTCCCTGTCCGCGCGCGATTTCCTTGCGGGATACGGCGAGGTGATGAAATACGGCCTGTTAGGCGATGCCGCGTTCTTTGGATGGCTCGAAGAGAATGCGCCTGCGATGGCGGCAGGTGACATGGAACTGCGTGTGGCGGCCGTGAAACGATCTGTCGAAATGAAGGCTGAAATCGTGACCCGTGACGAGACGGAGCAGGGGGACAGGGCGCTTTTGAACCTCGGCCATACGTTCTGCCACGCGCTAGAGGCTGCTACTGGATACTCGGACCGCTTGCTGCATGGCGAGGGCGTTGCCGTCGGTTGCGGTCTGGCCTTCGAGTTGTCGGCGCGATTGGGGCTGTGTTCGCAGGAAGATCCCAGCCGGGTGCGCGCGCATATCAAGGCGATGGGGATGAAGGCAGACATTGCCGACATTCCGGGCGATTTGCCGGATGCGGCTGGTCTGTTGAACCTGATGGGGCAGGACAAGAAGGTTGTGGCGGGTACGCTGAATTTCATCCTGGCCCGCGGCATAGGTCAGGCCTTTGTCACATCGGATGTCCCTGAGGATACTGTGATGTCTGTTTTGAAGGATGCACTGCGGGACAAGTGACTATTTGAAGAGGGAGATTGTAAGATGACACCGGAACGATTGCGGGCACTTTATGGTGAGGTTCATGAACGGGCTGCAGCAAAGGTCATAACGTCCTTCGATACGCATTGCCGACAGTTCATTGAACATGCCACTTTTCTCGTGCTCGCCACGTCTGATGGGCAAAACCTCGATATTTCACCCAAAGGGGATCCGGCTGGGTTCGTCACGGTTGAAACGGACACCACGCTGCTGTTGCCTGACCGTCCCGGCAACAACCGTATCGACAGCTTGTTGAACATTCTGGCGCATCCAAAAGTGGCGCTGCTGTTTTTGATCCCGACCGTGGATGAAACCTTGCGCGTGAATGGGACGGCGGAGATCAGCGATGATCCTGCGCTATGTGAACAGTTCCAGGTGAACGGTCGTAGCCCCAAGACAGTGCTGCGCATCACGGCAGACGAAATCTATACCCATTGCGGCAAGGCCCCGATGCGCGGTGGTCTTTGGAAGCCCGACAGCTGGCCGTCGAACCGCCCAGTTGCGACCTTGCTTGAGATGCTTAGGGATCACACCTCGCTTCCGGACGAAAGAACGGGTCAGGATGCGGTCGAAAAAATGTATCGAGACACGTTGTACTGAATACAGCGTTTGAATAGCAAAGGGCCCGCGTCTTCAACACGGGCCCTTTGTTTTTGACTGAGCTGCTTAGAACGGAATTTCGTCGTCCAGATCGCGGCTTGGGGCCGGGCTGGGTTGGCTGCTGCCACTGCCACTGCCACCGCCACCATAGCCGCCGTCACGATCATCATAGCCCATCTGGCCGCCGCCCCCGCCGCCGCCAACGTTACCGCCGCCACCACCTTCGCCACGGCCGTCCAGCATGGTCAGGGTCGACGTATAGGGGCGCAGCACCACTTCGGTTGAATACCGGTCCTGACCCGACTGGTCCTGCCATTTGCGTGTCTCAAGCTGACCTTCCAGATACACTTTCGAGCCCTTGCGTAAATATTGCTCGGCCACCCGTGCCAGCGGTTCGGAGAAAATAGCAACGGAATGCCATTCTGTACGCTCCTTGCGTTCGCCGGTGTTGCGGTCTTTCCATGTCTCGGACGTTGCGATGCGCAGGTTGCACACCTTGCCGCCGTTCTGGAATGTCCGCACCTCGGGATCGCGTCCCAAATTGCCGATCAGAATGACCTTATTCACGGACCCTGCCATGTTCTTCCCCTTTTGTCCCATGCCGGGCTGATTCCGAGCCACGGCCTTGCGTTCTGGCTAGACTACACGTGGTTAATGCAGGGTAAAACCGCGTAAGACTGGCGCGATGGCAAAAAAGCCGTATATTGCGCGTCAAGAAATGGTGGCAGTGTAAGATCTGGGGATAGTGAAAGATGCGAGCACTCTGGGCTGGGGCGATTATCGCTGCCTTCATGGTTGAGGCTGGAGCGGCGCAGACGCTTTCGACCAAAAGCCGTGGTTCTTTGTTCAAATCTCAAACCAAGGTGTTGGATAGCCGCGCTTCGACGCAGTACTCCAATTCCGTGCGTTTGCAGCCGCCCAAGGTGGTGACCCCAACCAAGTGGGACACCGAGACGAAGAAGTTTCGCGGAAAATACCGCGGCCCGTATCTGAATATGGCCAAGGATGCTGCCCGCCGTCACGGGGTGCCCGAAGACCTGTTCTTGCGCCTTGTACAACAGGAGAGCGGCTGGAATGCGAAAGCCAAATCGCACAAAGGTGCGTACGGCCTTGCGCAATTGATGCCTGCAACCGCGCGCAGTTTGGGCGTGGACAGAAACGATCCAGCCGAAAACCTTGAAGGCGGTGCACGCTATCTCAAGGCGCAGTACCGCACTTTTGGCAGCTGGCGTCTTGCCCTGGCGGCCTACAACGCCGGGCCGGGGGCTGTGAAGAAGTACAACGGCGTTCCGCCATTCCGTGAAACCAGGAACTATGTGAAAATCATCTGGGGTAGCTAATCCGTCCGTTCGGGGCGTATTTTATGCGCGCCCCTCGATTGCGCCGATTTTGCCTTAAATGCGCCATCCCATGCACGTACGCCGGGAAATGTGTGGTAGCGAAAGGGGCAAGCATGAAACCTGGTCAATCGACATTCGAAGAACGCCTGAACCGCATAAACAACGGCCAAGCGCGAAACGCCAGTGACGTCGTGATACCCAGGGCAAAGCTTGTGCACGAGGCGTACAAGGACCGGAGGTTTCACTTTGATATGTTGGTTGCTGGGGCGCTTGCAGGCGGCATCGCGGGCCTTCTTTTTGCATCCAACATTGGTTTCCTGTTCATTATCACGCTCGACTATCTGACGCTTTACGGCCTTATCCTCGCCGACTTCAAAATTGCCGGTTACATCGCAGCAGTTGTGATTGCCCCGGTCGCCTTTCTGGTGACACTAATCTTCTCACGAACGGCGCAGCGCGCGTGGCAGTTCTGGACGGCTTACATGATTGGGGTTCTGGCCGCCAATTTCACTGAACTGCGTTACTGGGCCGAAACGGTCGCTATCCCCGCCTTTTGGCAGTTCATGTCTAACTACACTGCCGCGTCGGAATATCTCTGATCACTCAGCGGCAACCTTTATGACAGGTTCCATCCGTTCCAGTATATCTTCCGCCAGGTGACATTTGACCTGATGCCCTTCAGCAAGGAAACGCACCGGCGGCACCTCCTTCTCGCAGAGTCCGCCGGGCACGTCCGACTTCCACCGGCATCGCGTCTGGAACGGGCAGCCCGGTGGCGGGTTCATAGCGGATGGGATGTCGCCCTCCAGCACGATGTGCTGCTTCTCCACCGACGTGTCGGCAATTGGCACGGCTGACAACAATGCCTCGGTGTATGGATGGTAGGGCGGGGCAAAGACCTGTTCGGTCGAGCCAAGTTCGACCACATGTCCCAGATACATCACCATAACTCGGTCGCTGAGATAGCGGACGATCGACAGGTCGTGCGAGATGAACAGCAATGTCGTCTTCTGCTCGCGCTGGATCTCCATCAAAAGATCGGTCACAGCGGCCTGAACCGATACGTCGAGCGCTGAAACAGGTTCGTCCGCGACGACAATCTTGGCGTCTCCGGCAAAGGCGCGGGCGATGCCGACGCGTTGTTTCTGTCCCCCGGACAACTGACGCGGCATACGATCCGCAAAGGCGCGTGGCAGTTTCACAAGATCCAACAGCTCCAGCATCCGCTGTTTGCGGTCGGCTTCGTTATTGCCGACCTTGAAAATCTCAAGTGCCCGGATGATCTGACGGCCAACGGTCATTGATGGATTCAATGTGTCAAACGGGTTCTGAAACACCATTTGCACGTCCGCGACCGTTTGCGTGTCTCGGTCCTCGATTGGCACGTCCTGAATGTTTTTGTTGCCGAGTGTGATGGTCCCTTCGGTCGCTGTCTCAAGGCCCATCAACACCTTGGCGAAGGTCGATTTACCGCAACCGGATTCGCCCACGATGGCGAGTGTTTCGGACTCGCGTGCTTCGAAGCTGAGCGTTTCGTTGGCCTTGACCACTTTCTTGTCACCACCCCCAAACAAGGCTGATGCAGCGACCTCGTAATACTTCTTGAGATTGTCCATCTTAAGAACAACATCGCCAACTTCGCCCTTTTCCTTCTGCTCACCCAGGGTGATCGGCGCATTCCAATCAATCTCCTGAAAGCGAAGACAGCGGGTTTCGTGGCTTGCATCCTCATTCGCGGCTGCCATTGGGATGGTCGTGTCCTGGTTGCACCGACCGTCTTCAAAGTAGTCGCAGCGCGGGCCGAAGTTACAACCCGGTGGACGTTCGTGCGGCAGGGGGAAGTTGCCGGGGATGGCAACAAGCGGGCGCGCGTTCTTGTCTGCGCCGGGCAGGGGGATCGAACGGAAAAGCGCTTGGGTGTAGGGGTGCTGCATCTCGTCAAACACCTGCTTGATCGACCCGCGTTCAACGGCTTCGCCTGAATACATCACGCAGATCCGGTCGCATGTTTCGAGCACAAGGCCGAGGTTGTGCGAGATGAACAGCATCGAGGTGCCGTATTTCTTGCCCAGGTCCTTGACCAGTTCGACAACCGCAGCTTCTACGGTCACGTCTAAAGCAGTGGTTGGTTCATCAAGGATCAGAAGCGATGGCTCGGACATCAGTGCCATGGCGATCACGATACGCTGCTGCTGCCCGCCAGACAGCTGGTGCGGAAAACTGTTCAATATACGCTTGGGGTCGGGCAGCTTGACGTCTGTGACCACCTGCAGCGCACGCGCGCGGGCATCTTTTTCCGACATGCCCTGATGGATCATGGGCACTTCCATCAACTGCTTGCCGATCTTCATGGCCGGGTTCAGCGATGCCATCGGTTCCTGATAGATCATGGCAATCTCGGACCCGCGGATGTCGCGCAAATCCTCCGCGCTCATCTCTTGCAGGTCGCGGCCCTTGAACTTGATCGACCCGCCGACGATGCGCCCGTTCTTGCCAAGGTCCTGCATGACCCCGAGGGCGACAGTGGACTTGCCGCACCCGGATTCACCAACGAGACCCACGGCCTCTCCCGGCTTCACAGTCACCGAAAAGTCCATGACCGCCGGAATTTCCCGCAACCGCGTGAAGAAGGAGATGCTCAGCTTGTCGATCTCGAGGATCGGGCCGTCATAGTCCAGTTTTGCCATTCTCATCTCTCCCGTTTGGCTGTGAAGATGTCTTGCCCTTCATCTTGCCAAATAAACTTCTGGGGACCGGGGACTGGCCCCCGGTCCGCCCGTTTCAACTCAGTCCTTCAAGCTTTCTTCACGCAGCCCATCCGCCAACAGGTTCAATCCCAGAACCATGGTCAGCAGGGACAGGGCAGGTGCGATCGCCGGGTGCGGGTAGGCGGACAACAAGCGCCGACCGGCGTTGATCGTTGTGCCCCAATCCGGGCTCTCGCTTTGCAAGCCCAACCCAAAGAAGCCCAAAGTGCCCAGAAGGATCGTGGTGTATCCAATCCGCAGACAGAAATCGACGATCAGGGGCCCGCGCGCGTTGGGCAAAATCTCCCACAGCATGATGTACCAGGGACCCTCACCACGGGTTTGCGCCGCCGCCACGTAGTCCCGCGTCTTGATGTCCATGGCGAGGCCACGGACGATCCGGAAAACGGTGGGTGCGTTCACAAAAACGACCGAGACGAACACGACAAGAATGCCGGGGTCGATGTCGAACAAGTCCAAAAACTCCGGCAGCACAGCCACTTTCGTGCCGCCGTCGGAGATCAGCGACAGGTATATCCACCCCATGATCCCAAGAACGACAATCAGCAGCGGTGTGCGGAAACTGGGTTGCGTGTAGTAGCGCGAGTTCAGAAGCACACCCACAAAGATCAGCGGGAAGACAAACAGGACCGTCGCCATGTAGTTCGGAATGCCCGTCGCTACGATTTCCGGGGTCACCAGCAGGTAGAACAGCAGGATGACCGGGAAGGCGAGGATGAGGTTCGCAAGGAACGACAGCAGCGTGTCGAGGCGACCGCCATAGAACCCGGCTGGCAGACCCAAAGTGATGCCAACCATGAAGGCAAAGACCGTGGCGAGCGGGGCGATCTGCACCACGACCCAAGCCCCTTTGAACAGGCGGCTGAACACATCGCGGGCCAGGTTGTCACCGCCCAGAAGATACCAGGCATATTCACCGTCCTCAGTGCTACGCATCGGCGTCCCGGGCACCTTGTTTTTCATACCTGACACCTGGCTCAGGCTGTCATGTGTCGTAATCCAATCGAACAGCCCAGCCATCACACCGGCGTAGACCCAGAACATCACAAGCGCAAAGCCGATCATGCCAACGGTGGAGTCAAAGAGTTTGCCGTAAAGACCCAGCTTGCGTTTGAACCTGATCGACACAATGAAGGTCAGGATCAGCGCGATCCAGACCGGCATGAGTTGCTGGCTCATCCCACCAATGATCCCGGCGACCTGCGGGCCGGTAAAAATGCCGATGACGACATATGCCAATACAATCAGGAACAGCCCAAGGCCCAGCCATCGCGTTGCCGTCGACGAAAAGTCATAGGCGCCTCCGGCAGAACTGAGTGTGCCATCGGGGTTTGTCACTACGCGGGATCCACCGCTGGCAAGGCCCAGTACGATCTGTATGACGATCGCCACCAAGAAGATTGCAGACAGCACATACAGCACCGGGTCCAAAAATTGCCCAAGAGGGCCGGTCCATGTCAAAGCTTCCATGGTTAGCCTCCCTTAAGAAATGCGGATGCGCGGGTTGAGGAACACGTAGCCGATGTCGGAAATCAGCTGGGTGATCAGCACCACCACAACCGACACAACCGACACGGCCAGAAGCAGTTCGATGTCGTTGTTGCCCGCCGCCTGCACCAGCAACCAACCAAAGCCCTTGTAGTTAAAGAGCGTCTCGACAATCACCACGCCATTCAACAGCCATGGGATCTGCAACATGATGACGGTGAAGGGCGCGATGAGCGCATTCCTGAGCGCGTGTTTCAGGACAATATTGCCAAAGCTGACCCCTTTGAGTCGCGCGGTCCGGATGTATTGCGCGGTCATCACCTCGGTCATGCTCGCGCGTGTCATCCGTGCGATGTATCCCATGCCATAAAGAGCGATGGTCAGGACCGGCAGCGTGAAGTTCTCAAAAGTTGCATTCTCAATGGCTTGCGTTGCGGATCCCTTGAACCACTTGAGCCCGAATGCGGATGACGCAAATATGGCGATAAAGATAACGCCCGAGACATATTCAGGCGTGGCCGTCGTCGCGATCGAGAAGGTAGAAAGCGACCGATCCAGACCCGAACCCTCGCGCATACCGGCGAGCACACCGACGATCAGCGACATCGGCACCATGACCAAAAGAACAAATCCCATCAGTTTGCCGGTGGCGCCAAGCCGTATTGCGACCAGACTGCTGACCTCATCCTTGAACACCAGTGAAAAGCCCCAATCGCCCTGCAAAACACCGCAAAACGTGGGCCGCTCTTCGACAGGCGCATTTTCTTTGAAGCACTGCCCGGTGATAGTGCCATCCTCTTTCTCGGTCACCCAACCGGGCGCTACACCCAGCCAACGCCCGTATTTGACGAATGTATTGTCGATATAGCCCCGATCATCCAACCAGCTTGCAACAGCTTCGTCCGTCATGCGGAAGTTGCCTTGGGTCTTGGCCAGTTTCTCAAGGTTTGGATAGAGATTGGTCAGAAAGAACACGATGAACGTCAGGCAAAGTGCCGTCAGTAGCATCACGCCCAGCCGTCTGAGTATGAAGAGTCCCATTTAGTGCCCCTGTTGGGTGGCTTGAGGCGGGTGCGTGCCGCCTTTGTTGCTTGCCGGGCGCAATTTGTTTTGGTTGTACGCCTCGGGTGCTGCCCTAGCGGGCTGCCCTCGTGATGTGACGGATTTGTTTACACCTACTTCCCCCGTGTTCGCGTGCCCCATTGATCTGGGCTTGGCGCATGTTCCTCAAAGTGGCTGAGGTGTTGCGATGCGCGTGCGATCATTTTGTTCCCTGACCCATGAGGCAACAGAAGCGCACACAGGTCAACGGTGCGGTTTCAAAAATCATTACACGTTTGCGACATTTGCCTGTTCCATTTGCGACATCTACCGCCTTACGCAACGTAAAGCGTCAATGAGTTTGCCGCGCTGCCTTTCGCAAAGCGGTTGGTGTTTGTCCGGTGTGCTGTTGCATGAAGCGCGTAAAATATGCGGCGGATCCAAAGCCGAGGTGTCTTGCAATATCCTGTGCGGGCACGGAGGTTTCTGTAAGGGCAATGCGCGCCGCATAAAGCGTACGCTCGGTCAGCAAATCTGCCGCAGTCCGTCCGGTGGCGGCTTTGCACGCGCGTGTCAGGTGGGTTGCGGTGACACCCAGTGCGGCAGCATGGTCGGCCATCGTCAATCCGTCGGCGTAGTTTTTGCTGACACGTTCGCAAAACCGCGCACTCAACCGCGCGGCCGCGTTCATCGTGATGGGCAGGTGATCGGGCAGGGCGATCTGTCGCCGCAACCAAACTGACATAAGTGCCATGTGCGCGTCGATTGCATCTTGGGCCAGTGGGCGTGCCTGTGTGACCTCACGATGGGCTGCCTCGAATATGGCTGTCATTTCGCCAATGCTGTCCACGTCTCTCACACGCAACTGCCGTGCGCGGGTCGGCCACCGAATCTCCGTCCCGTCCGGGATCAACGCCACCATCCCGCTGCCCTGCCGACCTAACTCAAGCGCAAACAGCGTGTGTGGAGGTATGGTAAGCGCGTTGTGTGTTCCCACACCGCGTCGGGTGCCGTTGAGCAAGAGCCGCCCTTGTCCGCGGGTGATCCAGATGATGACATGTTGCGGTCGGTCATGCGCAAGCGACACGCGCCAATCCTGACCAGCGATCAGCTGGACCAGCGGCTTTATCTCGATCGGAGGCAGGGACATGTGTGTTTGTCCGTTTTCGACAATATGGCGCGCGGTTTACACTGACATTTGTGCCGCGAAACGCGTAAAAGGTCAAATTTTGGCCAGCTCAGATGACGTGATCCAGCGCCAATCCGCCATCCTGGCTCGAAACCAAGTGCGCTGGCGCTTTGCATATTGTCGCGTCGCAATGGTGGCCTGCTCAACAGCCGTGTCGTGATCCATCTCACCGCGCAGAAGGGCCATCGCTTCCGTGACCCCGATGGCCCGGCACGAAGGCAGGGCCGGGTCAAAGCGGTTCTGCATGGCGCGCGCCTCTTCAAGTGCACCGCCACTCAGCATGTCGTCAAACCGGGTCGCAATGCGGGGCGTTAGCCACTCCTTGGGACTGTCCATGACGATCCCCGCATATGTCCCCGCCCGCAACAACGGCGATGCGGTGTTGTCTTGCCAATGGGCAAGCCCGCGACCCGTGGAGGTCAGGACTTCCCAAGCGCGCTGCACACGCGCACGATTTGCGACATCGATGCGCGTGATCGTGTCTGCATCCAACTCCGTCAACATCGCGGCCATGTCCATTTGGTCTGCATGTTTTCGCAACTCCGGTGGCGTAGCCGGAATGTCCGCCAAACCCTGTGTCAGCGCGGTAAAGTAAAGCCCGGTCCCCCCAACAATGATCGGCCTCTCGCCAGACAAGAGAGGCGTTACCTCACGCAACCAGTGGCCAGTGGAATAGGGCGCATCAAAGGGGAGGTTTCCATAAAGCCGGTGCGGAGCGCGTGATTCCTCTTGCGCAGAGGGGCGCGCGGTGAGGACGCGCCAGCAGTCATATACCTGGCTTGCATCCGCGTTCACGATGACGCCGCCCTGCGCCTCTGCAATGGCAAGGGCGAGCGCAGATTTCCCCGACGCGGTCGGTCCGGCGATCAGTATTGGAAGCTCGCTTGGCAAAGATGCGATTACATCGCGGATCATGTGGTGTCATCCATTGAAAACCCATCGCATTTAGGACAGGTTGCGCGCAATTTGAAAGAGCGGGGGCGCACCATGACCGAGACAGAGACACCAACCACCTTCAAACGGGTGATGCTAAAGATCTCGGGCGAGGCGCTGATGGGCGATCAGGGCTTCGGGCTCCACCCTCCAACGGTTGAACGCATCGCACAGGAAGTGAAGGCCGTTCACGATATGGGGGTCGAGATTTGCATGGTGATTGGCGGCGGCAACGTGTTCCGCGGTCTACAGGGTTCGGCTCAGGGGATGGAGCGTACAACGGCCGACTACATGGGCATGCTTGCCACCGTGATGAACGCCCTTGCCATGCAGTCCGCGCTTGAGGGGCTGGGCGTTTTTACCCGCGTCATCAGCGCCATCACGATGAACGAGGTTGCAGAACCCTACATTCGCCGCCGCGCAGTGCGTCACCTTGAAAAGAAACGTGTCTGCATCTTTGCCGCCGGGACGGGTAACCCATATTTCACCACTGACACAGCCGCGACCTTGCGCGCCAATGAGATGTCCTGTGAGGCTATATTCATGGGGAAGAACGGTGTGGACGGGGTCTACGATAAGGACCCGGCCAAGCATGATGATGCCAAACGCTATGATGTCGTGACCTATGACGAGGTTCTGGCAAAGCGCCTTGGCGTCATGGACGCATCAGCCATCGCGCTCGCGCGCGACAACAACCTTCCCTTGATCGTCTTCCCGCTGGACACACCCGGCGGGTTCAAGGAGATCTTGGAAGGCAAGGGGACCTTCACACGGGTGCAGGGGTAATCCGCAGTGAAATTTGTTCGCGCGTTACGCTTCACCCGCACCGCGTTTGAGCCGAGCCTTCTGCTTTCGAATGTCGTCTGACAATTCGTGCAAACCCGGCACCAGCCAAACCAGTGTCACCACCGCCGCAATCGTGAGTGAGTAACTGGCGACATGCCAGAACCGTTCAGCAGCTGGTGTAAAACAGAACTGCGCCAATGGATTGCACGGACGAAATACGTTGAACAACGGAACCAAAAGTGCCGCGGCCCAGATGCCAACAGCCTTTGCGATGACCCACTCTGGCGGTTTGGGGAGATGAAGATCTTCTGACTTTCGTCCACTTGGGACATAGCGCCCTGCATCAATGGAGGCGGCCAAACTGGTCAACGTCTCGATATCCGTTTTGGTCGTCAGCTCCGATAACAACGCTGATGCCCAGGGTGAGAACGCGGCGATGTCCTGTAAGCTGGCCATCGTCATGTCGCCGCGCTTGATCCGATAGATCGGAACCGTGTTGACGATGTCTATCAAAGGCGCACCGAACATTTCCGCGATTTCTTCCAAGATGTCATGCACGTCGTCTGCATCGAGACCAAGGTCGGCAACGTCAGCATTCACGTCGATATCCGCCTCAGCGACACCAAGTATGCGGGCAGCTCTTTCGACTATTGCATTTAAACTGTCTGACATGTTCTGATTCCGGGTCAAAGCGGATTTCAGATAACCAGAGATTGTGTTTGCAGTTTGACGCTATTGCGCGCCAGAGCGCCAAATTGAGCATAGCTCAAACCGCTCTGGCAATTCGCCCGCCCGTTGCACTATACCCAAATGAAAGACGCCCGAACGGGCCAGGACGAACACGGGGAATACAATGTCTGACGACTTTATGCTCGACACTGATGACCTTGAGCGCCGGATGGATGGTGCCATGGCGAACCTCAGGACCGAATTCGCATCGTTGCGGACGGGCCGAGCTTCGGCTTCGATGCTTGAGCCGGTGATGGTGGATGCGTATGGGGCCCTGACGCCGATCAACCAGGTTGGTACGGTGAATGTACCTGAACCGCGCATGGTGACCGTCAATGTCTGGGACAAAGGTCTGGTCGGAAAAGTGGAAAAGGCCATCCGCGAAAGTGGTCTGGGCATCAATCCCCAGCTGAACGGCACGATCATCATGCTGCCAATCCCCGAACTGAACGAAGAACGCCGCCGTGAGTTGGGCAAGGTTGCTGGCAGTTACGCCGAAAATGCCCGCGTCAGCATCCGCAACGTGCGCCGCGATGGCATGGACCAGATCAAGAAAGCCAAGGCTGACGGTATGTCCGAGGACGACCAGAAGCTTTGGGAAGATGAGGTGCAAGAGATGACGGACAAGTTCATCAAGTCCGTGGACAGCGCACTTGAAACCAAACAAACCGAGATCATGCAGGTTTGAAAACCGGACCTCGGCCATGTGGTCGGGGCAAACGCTCCGTGGGGGTGTTTGGGTCATCAAAGTTGGACCCCCGGTTGACGGGATTTGCGCAGACATTCCAAGGACAGCGTTATCACAGACACCGTACATACCGGCCCGCGCCACGTTGCCATTATCATGGACGGCAATGGGCGTTGGGCAACACAAAGAGGACGGCCGCGCCTGTTTGGCCACCACGCCGGTGCGCGGCGGGTCCGCGAAGTTGTGGAAACCTGCCCCGATATAGGTGTCGAATACCTGACCATTTTCGCGTTCTCGACCGAAAACTGGAAACGGACGCAGGTCGAAGTGGCTGGGCTGATGAGCCTGTTTCGCCGCTACATCTCGAAAGAAGCCCGCGCACTTAGCGAATTTGGGGTACGTGTGCGCTTCATCGGGGATCGTGTGCGTTTGGATGCCAAGCTGATCTCCCTCATGGATGAGTTGGAGACGCTGACATCCGGCAACACAAGCGTGAACCTGACAATCGCCTTGAATTACGGCGGGCGGGATGAGGTTGCGCGCGCGACCAAACGTTTGGCACAAGACGTTGCTGATGGAAAACTGCGGCCAGAGAGTGTGGACGAGGAAACGCTTCCAAAATACCTGGATACGTATGTGCTGCCCGACCCCGATCTGGTGATCCGTACCAGTGGAGAGGCGCGGATATCAAACTTCCTTCTCTGGCAATCGGCTTATGCCGAATACGAATTCATCGATACTCTGTGGCCTGACTTCAGCAGGGAAGAGTTCACCCGCCTTTGTGCATCCTATGGCGGACGCGAACGGCGGTTCGGTGGGGTGAAGCGGTGACCGAACGGTGGTCAGATCTTGCGGCACGCATGGCGTCCGGTCTGGTCATGGTCCTTGTCGGTATCTGGGGCATCTGGGTTGGCGGTGACGTTTTCCATGTCCTGATTGCATTGATTTGCGGCCTGATGGTGTGGGAGTTGGTCCGCATCATTTCGCCTGATCACCCATCGCTCGCCGTGCAGCTGGGCGCAGTGTCTGGCGTTGCGACGCTTCTTGCCGTGTATCTACCGACCGGTTTTGCGCTGCCGTTGCTCTTGGCCCCTTGCATGGTTGGTCTGGGGCAATTGAAGCAGAACCGTTCGATCTACATGATCTTCACGCTGCTCGTGTTGATGGCCGGATACGGAATGATGCATGTCCGCGATGATCTCGGCTTTGGCTGGATGGTCTGGCTGGTGGCGGTGGTCGTTGTCACTGATGTGGTTGGCTACTTTGCGGGTCGCCTGATTGGCGGACCGAAATTCTGGCCGCGCGTCAGCCCCAAGAAGACATGGGCTGGCACCGCCTCAGGCTGGGTTGGCGCAGGCATTGTCGGTGCACTCTTCGCGATCAACACTGGCGTGTCGCTGCAGTTGATCGGCGTGTCCATTGCCGTGTCCATGGCCAGCCAAATGGGCGATATCGCAGAAAGCGCGATGAAGCGGCGAATGGGCGTCAAGGACAGCTCGTCGCTGATCCCCGGGCATGGCGGCGTGCTGGACCGGTTTGACGGCATGCTGGGTGCTTCGGTATTCTTCCTGATGTTTGCTCAGATTGCGGCTTTCCCCTGGGGGCTTGGTTAACATGCGCCGCGTGTCGATTTTCGGCGCGACGGGGTCGATTGGTCAAAACACCATCGACCTGATCGCCAGAGCGCCGGACGCCTACGACGTTGTGGCGTTGACCGGGTCATCCAATATTGAACAACTTGCACAGGATGCCATCCGCCTGCGCGCTGATGTGGCTGTGACGGCAGATGAGGCACGGCTGGATGACCTGCGTGCAGCCCTCAGCGGCAGCGATGTTGAAGCAGCCGCAGGGCAGGCCGCATTGACCGAGGCGGGCTGCCGTCCCTCCGATTGGGTCATGTCCGCAATTGTGGGGGCGGCTGGCCTCGCACCGGGGCTGTGTGCACTCGAGCAGGGGGCAACCCTCGCTTTGGCCAACAAAGAATCCCTTGTGTGCGCCGGTCAACTGATCCTCTCTACGGCTAAGGCTCATGATGCGCGCTTGCTGCCCGTCGATAGTGAGCATTCAGCTGTCTTTCAGGCCCTCGTCGGCGAAGATATGTCAGCAGTTGAGCGGATCATCATCACCGCCAGCGGCGGCGCCTTCCGCGATTGGCCGCTGGACAAGCTGGCGAAGGCGACATTGGCAGAGGCATCTTCGCACCCAAACTGGGACATGGGGCAACGCATCACAATCGACAGCGCGTCGATGTTCAACAAGGCCTTGGAACTGATTGAAACACGAGAATATTTCGGCGTCAGAGGTGATCAGATCGAGGTGCTTGTCCACCCGGAATCCATGATCCACGCGATGGTCGGCTTCAATGACGGCGCGTTGATGGCGCATGTTGGTCCGCCCGACATGCGCCACGCAATTGGCTATGCCCTGAATTGGCCCGATCGCCAGCCATTGCCCGTCGAGCGCCTTGATCTGGCGCAGATCGGTTCATTGACGTTCCGTGCGCCTGACGAAGTGCGTTGGCCCGCCTTGCGGCTGGCCCGCGAAGTGATGGAGCGCGGCGGGCTATCCGGCGCCGTATTCAACGCCGCCAAAGAAACCGCGTTGGATGGGTTTATAGCGGGCAACATAGGCTTTCCTGCGATGGCTGAAGTGGTCGATGAGGTGCTCAACTGTACTGATCCGGGCCATATTGATGCCCCAATGACCCTTGATAATGTACTCACAGCGGACCAAATGGCACGACAAGCCGCCCGCGACGTGATCGAGCAAAGAGCAGGATAAAACCTTGGATATTTCGGCCGTGATTCCCGCCTTTGGCGGTTTTGCCTGGACCATTTTCTTTTTCGTCGTGGCGCTGAGTGTCATCGTCGCCATTCATGAATATGGACACTATATTGTTGGTCGCTGGTCAGGCATTCAGGCGGATGTGTTCTCGATCGGTTTTGGCCCTGTGATCTGGAGCCGTATGGACAAGCGGGGCACCCGCTGGCAGATCGCAGCCTTGCCGTTTGGCGGCTATGTGAAGTTCGCTGGCGATGCGAATGCGGCATCTGGCAAAGATGTTGACGCGATGGAGGACGCAGCCGCTGATCCTGCCGCCTTGCGTCGCACAATGCACGGTGCACCTCTTTGGGCGCGCGCTGCTACAGTGTCCGCAGGTCCCGTTTTCAATTTTGCGCTGTCGATTATCGTATTTGCCGCCGTGATCTTCTTCACGGGCGTGCCGCGTGATCCGCTGACAGTTGGTGAGATCAAGCCGCTCCCGGCTGGCGCGTACGAACTTCGCGAAGGGGATATCGTTCGCGAAATCGAGGGCCAAGCCGTGCCCAGCATCAACTCCGAGGACTATGCCGCATTTGTTGAAACGATCCCGGAAAAGCCGCAGCTTGAATATCTTGTCGATCGTGACGGCGACGTAATGACGGTCACGGGACCTTATATGTTCCCACCGCTCGTGACGCGGGTCGTTCCGCGCAGCGCAGGGCTTGCGGCCGGGTTCGAAGCAGGCGACGTGATCACATCGATCAATGGCGCGCCCGTATTTCGATTTGGGCAACTGCCAGAGGTCATCGAGAACGCTGACGGTGCACCCGTGCAACTGACCGTTTGGCGCGCAGGCGCAGAAATGCAAATCGAACTTTCGCCCAAACTGGTTGACGAACCAGACGGGCAGGGCGGCTTTGAAAAGAAATGGCGGATCGGCCTTGGCGGAGGCCAGGCTTTTGAAATGGGCCGCGAAGCACCCGCACCGCTGCAGGCATTGTCTGGCGGATATGAACGCATGATTGGGGTCATCACGGGTTCCATCAACGGTCTTGGACACTTGATTACAGGTGCAATCAGCTCCTGCAATCTGTCCGGGCCTATCGGCATTGCACAGGTTGCAGGTACGACAGCAAGTCATGGCCTCAGCGACTTCATCTGGTTTATCGCGGTACTTTCGACTGCCGTTGGCCTTCTGAACCTGTTTCCCATCCCGGCGTTGGACGGCGGTCATCTGGTGTTTTACGCCTATGAGGCGGTCACGGGTAAGCCGCCAAGCGATGGCGCCCTGCGTGTTTTGATGGCAGTTGGGCTGACCCTCGTGTTGTCGCTCATGCTATTTGCGTTGGGGAACGATATCTTCTGTCCCTAGGAAGATTGGGTTGAGCGCCTTATTCTTGCCATCATTAATCCCATGTCCTGCCGCATTAACCCTGTATCCCATTCTCGACACAGAGGATGAACCGATGCAGATGATTCAAACCGGATACCGTGGCCTGAGCCTTTTGATGCTGCTGAATTGGGATCGTGCACTTCATGGCCTGACATTGATGGCCGCTCTTGCGGCAGGTGCATGGCTGGGCAGCCTCTAAAACGCAGATTTATCCACAAGATGTGCCAGTGACCCCGTGGTGACCCACGGGGTTTTGCGCTTTTGACAACACCTCGCAATGCCGTTAGTCACGTGACTATTGTATGTCTGAACACGTGGGGCAAAACCATGGGACTGGGGATGAGGGGCGCAGCAGGGCGAGTACAATCGTGCTGGCGTATGGCGCAGAGTATTCTAGCATTTTTCGTATTTTTGTCAGCGGTTTGGGTCGGAACACTGACCCCTGCACAGGCGCAGAATTTTCAATTCAGTCGCATTGTTGTAGATGGAAACACGCGCGTGGGCGACTCCGCGGTCCTGGCAAGAGCCGGAATCGCTCCGGGGCAAACGCTGTCAGCCGGGCAAGTGAACGATGCGCGCCGCAACCTTGAAACAAGCGGCTTGTTCGAAACCGTTTCAGTAGAACCGCAAGGCAGTACCCTCCTGATTACGGTCACGGAGTTTCCGACGATCAACCGCCTGACCTTCGAAGGAAACCGCCGCGTGGACGACGAGGCGCTGTCCGCCATCATTCAAAGCCAAGAGAGACGGGTGTTTTCACCTGCTCAGGCAGAACGGGATGCAAGTGCGATTGCCGAAGCTTACAGCACTCAAGGCCGCGTTGCGGCGCGTGTAAGCCCCCGCATCATTCGACGTTCGGACAACCGCGTTGATCTGGTTTTTGAAATTTTCGAAGGCGATGTTGTCGAAGTTGAACGTATCAGCTTTGTTGGTAACCGCGTCTATTCCGACCGCAGATTGCGCCGAGTGCTCGAAACCAAGCAGGCTGGTCTCCTGCGCTTTCTGATCCAGACAGACACATTGGTTGAAGACCGCATTGAGTTCGACAAACAAGTTCTGACCGATTTCTACAACTCGCGCGGCTATGTTGATTTCCGGGTCGTAAGTTCAAATGCCGAACTGACCGAAGAACGCGACGGCTTTTTCCTGACGTTCAATGTTCAGGAAGGACAGCAATTTTCCTTCGGCGAAATCACCGTTGTAAGCGAGCTGCCGAATGTTGACGGTGACGCATACCAACAGCTCATCAAAGTGCGCCCAGGCGTCATTTACTCTCCCACATTGGTGGAAGCGGAGATTTCCCGTCTTGAACGCCAGGGACAACGAGAGGGCGTTGATTTTCTACGGGTTGAACCACGGATCGTCAGAAATGATCGTGAATTGACGCTTGATGTCGAATTTGTGCTCAGCCGCGGTCCACGTGTATTTGTTGAGCGCATCGATATCGAGGGCAACACAACGACGCTTGATCGTGTAATCCGTCGTCAATTCAAGGTCGCCGAAGGTGACCCGTTCAATCCACGGGAAATCAGAGATGCGGCTGAGCGTATTCGCGCACTTGAGTACTTCGAAGCTGCTGACGTTAACGCCCGGGAGGGATCGAGCCCGGATCAAGTTGTTATCGATGTGGACGTGGAAGAACGTCCAACCGGTTCGCTTAACTTCGGTGGTGCATTCTCGCAAGACGACGGCTTTGGGCTTATTGTGAGTTTCACCGAGCGCAACTTTTTGGGCCGAGGTCAGACGCTTGGATTCAACTTCTCAACAGCGGAAGAGTCCGAGCAATACGGTATCAATTTTATTGAGCCGGCGTTTTTGGGTCGTGATGTCGCCTTTGGCTTGAACCTTCAGTACAGCGAGTCTGACTCAAGTTTCGCCAACTACGATACCGAGTCACTTACATTTCGCCCCAGTTTGACTTTCCCCATTGGTGAGCGATCGAGGCTGTCTCTGAACTACAGCTACCTTGAAAATGAAATGCTTGTGCGCGACCCAGTTGTGAACGGCCCGATCGTTCAGCGTGAGATTGATGTCGGCGAACAATCCGCATCGTCGATTGGATATACGTACACATATGACACACGCGAAGGTGGCTTGAACCCAACGGCGGGCGTGCTCCTTGAGCTTTCTCAGGATTTTGCTGGCTTGGGTGGTGATGCCGAATTCATAAGAACGCGTGGCCGCATTGTTGGTCAACGACTTGCGTTCAATGAAGAGGTCACACTCCGTGCGACGCTCGAGGGCGGATACTTGGCATGGAACGGCGGTACCAACCGGACGGTCGACAGGTTTGTTCTTGGACCAAGCATCATCCGAGGGTTTGAGCCTGGCGGCATTGGACCCCGGGATTTCAATGCGGCGGGCGATGATCCCGATCCGCTGGGTGGTAACCTGTTCGTTGCTGCACGGTTTGAAGCTGAATTCCCGCTCGGTCTGCCAGAGGAGTTGGGTATTCGTGGCGGGCTGTTTTATGACGTGGGCAACCTGTGGGATCTGGACGAGGTCGATCTGTCCGGTGGGGATGTCCAGGGCGAAGGCGGATCCTTCCGTCACGTGATTGGTTTCTCGATCTTCTGGGATACGGCCATCGGGCCATTGCGTCTGAACTTTTCCAATGCCCTGCGCAAAGAAGAGTTCGACCGTGAGCAGTCGTTCGACCTGACCATCTCAACCAACTTCTGATGTGATGGGCAGGCTTGGCAAAGCCGGTGCACTCTTGGTCGTGGCCCTCATTTGGGCCACGGCAACCCTCTCGCAAGACGTTCGCAGCCCGATCCTGACAATTGATAGCGAACGCTTCTATCGGGACAGCGCGTTCGGCCAGCGTGTACTTGCTGAGATCGAGGAACAGACAACGATACTCGCTGAAGACAATCGCCGTCTTGAGGCAGAGTTGGAAGCGGAAGAGCAGGCCTTAACGGATCAACGTCCGGATATGGAACCAGAGGCGTTTCGCGCACTCGCGGATGCGTTTGATGCACGGGTCGAGGGCATACGCAATGAACGCGAAGACAGAAGTCGCAGCATCGCCGACTTGTTGGAAGAAAACCGCGATCGGTTTCTGGTGTCAGCCGCGCCCGTTCTAGAAGTCATCATGCGCGAAGCTGGCGCTGGCGTTATCCTTGAACAACGCAGTGTATTTGTTAGCGCGAATGCGATCGACATTACGGATCTTGCGATTTCACGGATGGATGCGACCCTGGGTGACGGAACCGAGTAGCAATAGCCGCGCTTGCGAGGCTGCGTCTGTCTTGCTAGGCACCTTTCGATGATAAGACTAACGACAAAAGGCTCGGGCGTCCCATGATAACAGAATTGAAATCCGCCGACATCGGGATGATACAACGCCTGATCCCGCACCGTTATCCCTTCCTTCTGGTGGATCGTGTCGAAGACATCGACGGGTATCAGTCGGCAACTGGCATCAAGAATGTCACGATGAACGAGCCGCACTTTCAGGGTCATTTCCCGGGGCAACCCATCATGCCAGGCGTGACGATCGTCGAAGCGATGGCGCAAACGGCAGCAGTCATGGTCGGCGTTGCCCTTGATCTGGCTGACAAGAACCTGCTTGTTTACTTTATGGCCATCGACAAATGCAAATTCCGCCGGATGGTTGTTCCTGGCGATGTTTTGAAACTGAACCTCAAAACAACCCGCGGCAAGCCGGGGGGAAAAGTTTGGAAATTCGCCGGTGTTGCAGAGGTTGATGGTGAAATGGCCTGTGAGGTCGAGTTCACCGCGATGATGGATTTGCCAACCACATGAGCGATGCAGGTATTCACCCCTCGGCGGTCGTGGAACCGGGCGCGCAGGTTGATCCAACGGCCGTTGTAGGGCCTTTTTGCGTGGTTGGCCCGAATGCTGTGATCGGCCCAGACGTTGTGCTGAAAAGCCACGTGGTTGTCACAGGCCATACCGAGGTGGGTGAGGGAACAATCGTGTTTCCTTTCGCCGTGATCGGAGAAGTGCCGCAGGACTTGAAGTTCAAGGGCGAGGCAAGTCGTCTGGTTATCGGCAAACGCAATCGCATTCGCGAACATGTGACAATGAACTGTGGCACCGAAGGCGGCGGCGGCATCACGCGGATCGGCGATGATGGTCTGTTCATGGCGGGCTGCCACATCGCACATGACGCGCAAGTCGGCGACAGGGTCATCGTTGTGAACTCAGCCGCGGTGGCCGGGCACTGCGTGCTTGAGGACGACGTGATTGTTGGGGGCCTGTCGGGCATTCATCAATTTGTACGCATCGGTCGCGGTGCAATCATTGGTGCTGTGACCATGGTGACAAATGACGTGATCCCATACGGACTGGTCCAGGCACAACGCGGAGAGCTGGATGGACTGAACCTTGTCGGCCTGAAACGGCGTGGTGTCAGTCGCAGCGACATCACGGCATTGCGTGCGGCCTTCCAGATGCTGGCGCAAGGCGAGGGTACGTTCCACAATCGGGCTGAGCGATTGGGCAAGGAAACCGACAGCGCCTATGTCCGGGAAATTGTCGAATTCGTCATGGGCGACAGTGACCGGTCGTTCCTGACGCCGCGCTGATGCTGGCCCTGATCACCGGGACCGGCGCCTTGCCCTCGATCGTTGCAACGCACCAACCAACCAGACCGATCGTTTGTGCTCTCGACGGGCACAAGCCCGAGAATCTGGACGTGGACATCTGGTTCCGGCTCGAAACAATCGGGACCTTGTTGCACAAGCTCGTGGCATTGGGCGTAACAGAGGTCTGCTTTTGCGGAGCCATTCAAAGGCCTGGCTTCAGCCCTTTGAAACTGGATGCTCGGACGATGCCGCTGGTGCCGACATTGGCAAGGGCAGTCAAGGATGGTGAAGATGCCGCTCTGCGGGCCATCCTTGGGCTGTTCGAGAAACGCGGAATGATTGCGAAAGGCGCTCATGCTTTTGTGCCCGAGCTGCTGCCGCAGCCGGGTATTTTGACGCGTACACCGGTCCCCCAGGATATTGAGGCGCAAATCAAGGCTGCCGAGCAAGTTTCGATAGAACAGGGCCGCGCGGATGAGGGCCAGTCCTGTGTCATTCGCGACGAACAGGTCATTGCGCGTGAAGACGCGCGGGGCACTGACGCGATGCTGCGCGGCCTGTGTCAAAACGATGTGCGCCCGATGCCGACAACCGAAGGCGATCCATTCGGGGCGGCAATGGATTTTGTTGGTGACATGCTCGACGACGCGGCGGACTGGCTTTCTGGTCCTGTAGCGGAAGCGCGGGCAAAACCTAAGGGTGGCGTGTTCTTCAAAGCGCCCAAACCAGGTCAGGATCGACGGATCGACTTGCCCACGATCGGGCCTGAAACCGCGCGCGCCGTAATCCAAGCACGACTTGATGGTATGGTCATCGCTGCAGAAGGCGTGATGGTGCTTGAGCGGGAAGAGGTCGTGCGCCTCTTGGATGACGCGGGGCTGTTCCTTTGGGTGCGCTAAAGGTCTTTATCCTTGCGGGTGAACCTTCGGGTGATGCCCTGGGTGGGGCATTGATGGCGGGCCTGAACCGCGAAGCGCCGGATGTGACCTATGACGGCATCGGCGGGCCGCTCATGCAGGCGCAGGGGCTGACAAGCCGGTTCGACATGTCCGAACTGACGGTCATGGGCATTGCCGAGGTGCTGCCAAAGTACCGTCATTTGAAACGACGCATTGCCGAGACGGCGCAGGCCGTGATCGACACGCGGCCCGACGTGTTGATCACAATCGACAGCCCGGACTTTTCGCTTCGTGTTGCCAAGCTGGTCAAGGCGCGCTCCGATATTCGGACCGTGCACTACGTGGCACCCACCGTTTGGGCGTGGCGGCCCGGGCGGGCCAAGAAGATGGCGAAGGTCATCGATCAGGTCCTCGCTCTGTTTCCCTTCGAACCTCCGTACATGGAAGCGGAAGGTATGGAGTGTGATTTCGTTGGGCACCCTGCCGCCACTGTCCCACGCGCGACCGCTGCAGAGAAGGCCGCATTCCGAGCTTATCACGGGCTGGAGGCCGCCGATCCGTTGGTGCTTGTCCTCCCGGGCTCTCGCCGAGGAGAGATCACGCGGATGAGCCCGGTCTTCGGCCAAGCCCTTGGTCGATTGGCGCAGACGCGGCCAGCCTTGAAAATGGTTCTACCCGCTGCCGGATCAGTTGTAGATCTGGTGCATAATGAGGTTGTGAAGTGGCCTGTTGCACCCCTGGTTCTTGATCCCACAGGGAACGACCAAGATGCGGCGCTGACGGAAAAGCGGATTGCTTTCGCGGCGGCGGATGTGGCGCTGGCAACCTCTGGCACGGTGTCTTTGGAACTGGCAGCGGCTGGAACCCCGATGGTCAGCGCCTATGATCTGCACTGGCTCAGCCGTGCCATCATCAGCCGAATGGTGACGACCGATACAGGCAGTTTGATCAATCATGTGACGGATACCCGAGTGGTGCCTGAGGTCGTTGGCAAGGACTTCAACGTTGAGAACGTGGTGTCGGCGATGGAGGGCCTGCTCGCAGGCGCTGAGGATCAACGCGCAGCCATGGAGCTGACGATGGACCGCCTGGGACGCGGTGGGAAGGACCCTGGACTGCGCGCGGCGCGGGCTGTCCTCGGACGGCTGGGGTGATCTGTCCCCGCGGGGACAGAATTTACCGTACGGTCAAACCTTAACCAATTTGAACGAGCGCATGGCGCTTTTTGCCCGCTGACAACTTGATCGGTGCGGCCAGAGCGGCCCGATCAATCATCGTGCCCGCTTCGGTCAGCGGCGCGTCGTTCATCCGCGCTCCGCCTTCGGCGATCAGACGCTTGGCCTCTTTTCCGGACCCAGCTAGACCGGACTTTACGATCAGCTGCACGATGGAAATTCCATCGCCCACGTCATCCGCGCTGAGGGTCAGGGTTGGGAGGTCGTCGCCCACGCCGCCCTTTTCGAACACTTCTCTGGCCGTCTGCGCAGCCGCTGTTGCGGCTTCAGCACCGTGCAAAATGGTTGTCACCTCAGAAGCAAGCAGGGCTTTGGCCTCGTTGATCTCGGACCCTTCGAGGGCGCCCAAACGGTTGCATTCGTCA
The DNA here is from genome assembly GCF_947496075.1 of uncultured Tateyamaria sp. Taxonomy (GTDB): domain Bacteria; phylum Pseudomonadota; class Alphaproteobacteria; order Rhodobacterales; family Rhodobacteraceae; genus Tateyamaria. The sequence continues at coordinate 157,285 of NZ_CANMBJ010000001.1, read as the reverse complement.
AGCGGTAGCTCGGTGTAGAGTTTCAGGAACCGACCCACATCCGCGTCCGTCGTGTTCCGCCAGAACTGCCAGAACTCGTAAGGCGACAGCATGTCCGCATTGAGCCAGACCGCACCCGATTGCGACTTGCCCATCTTCTTGCCATCCGAGGTTTCCAGAAGCGGCGAGGTCAGGCCAAACACCTCTTTCTGAATGACCCGGCGGGTCAGGTCGATGCCGTTGACGATGTTGCCCCACTGGTCACTGCCTCCCATCTGCAGGATGCAGCCATAGCGGCGGTTCAGCTCCATGAAGTCATAGGCTTGCAGGATCATGTAGTTGAATTCGAGGAACGACAGCGACTGTTCACGGTCGAGCCGGGATTTCACACTTTCGAATGACAGCATCCGGTTGATCGAGAAGTGGCGCCCGATATCCCGCAGGAAATCGAGGTAGTTCAGATCATCCAACCACTCGGCATTGTTCAGCATCTGCGCGCCATCGTCGTAGTCGATGTAAGCGGAAAACACCTGTTTGATCCCAGCGATGTTGGCATCAATCGCGGCAGAGTCGAGCAGGGGGCGTTCATCGGCCCGGAAAGACGGATCGCCCACCTTGGTCGTACCACCGCCCATCAGCGTGATTGGCTTGTGCCCGGTTTTCTGGAACCAGCGCAGCATCATGATTTGGATCAGCGATCCAACGTGCAGCGATTTGGCTGTCGCATCAAAGCCGATATAGGCGGTCTGCCCCGGAACCAGCAATGCGTCGTCCAGCGCCTGCATGTCTGTGCAGTCGGCCAGAAACCCGCGGCTTTGCATCACGTGCAAAAAATCGGATCGGGGTGTGTAAGTCATTTGGCTTGTCCTTGGAACGGCTCCGTCGCAGTCTATAAGCGGGGGACGGGCAAAGGAAAAGACCATGGATAAGGTCAGAGACAAGGGCGCGGTTGTTACCGCTCTGGGCGCGATGTCCGGGACGTCGCTGGACGGGGTCGATGCAGCAGTGTTGCGGACCGATGGCGTCGTCATTGATGGCTTTGGTGCAGATGACTACCATCAGTATTCTGCCGAGGAACAATCTGTTCTGCGCACCGCCCTTGGGCATTGGGCCGGACCGTCGCTGGAACCAGCAACGGGCGTGGTTATGTCGGCGCATAAGGCGCTTTTGAGCGGCTTCGACGGTGTCGATTTGGTTGGGTTTCACGGCCAGACTGTGGCGCATGCCCCCCGCGCGCAGGGAACGCTGCAACTGGGTGATGGTGCGGCGCTGGCTCGCGCGCTGCAAGTGCCTGTTGTTTGGGATTTTCGGACGGCGGATGTTGAGCTGGGGGGCGAAGGCGCGCCGCTGGCTCCGTTTTTTCACTTTGCTTGCGCCAAGTGGATGGGGGCGAAAAGCCCGGTTGCATTTTTGAACCTAGGTGGGGTGGGCAATCTGACTTGGGTTGATCCCACAGCGGATGCCCCGGAACGCGAGGGTGCGCTTTTGGCCTTTGATACGGGCCCCGCCAACGCGCCGGTCAATGATCTGATGCAGGCCCGGCTTGGGTTGCCCTTTGATGAGGGCGGACGCATTGCCGCTTCGGGGACTGTCGAAGCGGGCGCGCTTGAGCTGTTCCTGGCAGAGCCTTACTTTGCGCGCATCCCTCCAAAGTCACTCGATCGGAACGATTTTGCCGAAATGGTGGAATTGGTCCACGAACTCAGCGATGCGGATGCGGCGGCCACGCTGACAGCCATGTGTGCTGCGGGAGTTGCAGAAGCCATGCAGCACTGTCCGCGTCCGCCATCGACGGTGCTCGTGACCGGGGGCGGGCGGCATAACCCGGTTCTGATGAAGATGCTGGAGGTGTCGTTGGATTGCCCGGTGCAACCCGTCGAAGCCGTGGGACTGAACGGTGATATGTTAGAGGCGCAGGCCTTTGCCTATCTGGCGGTGCGCGTCGCGCGTGGTCTGCCGACATCTTGTCCCGGGACAACCGGTGTCCGGGCCGCCGTGGGGGGCGGGACGGTCAGCTATCCCTGACGTGGGATGTCGAAACCCGGTTCTGCAAGCGTGAATCCTTCGAATTGGAAGCCCGGTGAGACGGTGCAACTGACGAGCGTGTAGTCACCGGCGCTGCGTGCGGCTTGCCAATGCCCCTCGGGCACGATGATCTGGGGCGCGCCTTCGTTCAGATCGGGGGACAACACCTGATCCTCTGCTGGTCCATCGTCACTGCTGCTCATCGACAGGATCAATGGAGCGCCTGCGTGATAAAGCCAAATCTCGGTCGCATCGACTTTGTGCCAGTGGCTTTGCTCTCCCGCGGCGAGCAGGAAATAGATACAGGTGCCGGTCGGTCGCCCGTCATTTTCAGCAACCCAGGTCTGGCGGTAGTGTCCACCTTCCGGGTGCGGTTGTAGGTTCAGGTGAGCAATGATTTGTTCGGCGGTCATGGTCATCGTTCAAAGAGGATGCTCGAAGAAGCGCAGATAGGGAAGGAAAGAAGGCTCTGCGTCGTAGTAGGGTGGGCAGGGTTGGAAGCCGAGCCGTTCGTAGAGCGCAATGGCCTCCGTCAGTCCGCTCATGGTATCAAGAACAACTCGGGCGTAACCGTCGGCCTTGGCTCGGGCTATGGACTCCTGGATCAACGCGCGGCCAGCCCCTGACCCCCGCGCGGATGGAGCGACATAGACGCGTTTGATTTCCGTCGTGCCCGCCGCGGTCAATGGGTAGTACATGGCGCAGCCGACGATTTGATTGCCGAGTTTCGCGACAAGGATGTCACCCTTGGGACGCGCGTGGATGCGCGGCAGGTCCGCAACCAGCGCCGCATAGCTGTCCTTGGCATAGTAGGCTTCGACCATCTGCGGCAGGTCAACGGATCGTTCGATCAGAAGGTCACGGTAGGCCCAGCACAAGCGTGCGACATCGTCCATGTCGGAGGGGCGGGCTGAATGGATTTCAAGATCGATCATGGCACAGGAGTAAATCGCACAGACGTTCTGGCGCAATATGCAAAAGGGATCGTTGAGTGCCCAATCTGTGCGCCGCGTCGGTTTTGGGTCTGCGCGGTTGCGTCCGTGGGCAACGCAGCTGCCCACGGTTCGACGACACCATCGATTACTTCAGGATGGACTTACCTGCAAATTCCGCGCTTTCACCCAGCATCTCCTCGATCCGGATCAGCTGATTGTACTTTGCGAGCCGGTCCGAGCGGGCCAGCGACCCGGTTTTGATCTGACCGCAGTTTGTCGCAACGGCGAGGTCGGCAATGGTCGCGTCCTCGGTCTCGCCCGAGCGGTGGGACATCACGTTGGTGTAGCGCGCACGATGGGCCATATCGACCGCTTGAAGTGTTTCCGTCAAGCTGCCGATTTGGTTGACTTTTACCAGCATGGAGTTGGCGCAGCCACGTGCGATGCCGTCGGCCAGGCGCACCGGGTTGGTCACGAACAGGTCGTCGCCCACAAGTTGGACCTTATCACCGATGGCGTCGGTCAGTGCTTTCCAGCCGTCCCAGTCGTCTTCGCCCATGCCATCTTCGATCGAGATGATCGGATAGTCATTCACCAGCGCTTCGAGATAGGCGACATTCTCATCTGAGGACAATGTTTTGCCTTCGCCTGCAAGCACATATGCACCATCCTTAAAGTACTCGGTTGCGGCACAGTCGAGGGCGAGATGGATGTCTTCGCCCGGCTTGTAGCCCGCTTTCTCTACCGATTTCAGGATGAAATCCAGCGCGTCGCGGGTCGAAGATATGTTGGGAGCAAAGCCGCCCTCGTCACCGATACCTGTCGACAGACCTGCGTCGCTGAGTTCTTTCTTCAGGGTGTGGAAGACTTCGGACCCCATGCGCACCGCCTCGCGGATATTCGCGGCGGCCACCGGCATGATCATGAATTCCTGGATGTCGATCGGGTTGTCGGCATGTTCGCCGCCGTTGATGATGTTCATCATCGGGACGGGCAGGACACGGGCCGAGGTGCCACCCACATAGCGATAGAGCGGTTGCGAGGTCCAATCGGCAGCGGCCTTGGCGGCGGCAAGGGAAACACCAAGGATCGCGTTGGCGCCCAGACGGCCCTTGTTGTCTGTGCCGTCCAGTTCGATCATGGCGCGGTCCAGTTCGACCTGTTCGGTGGCGTCGATGCCAACCAGTGCCTCGGCAATCTCGCCATTCACCGCCGTGACAGCTTCCAGTACGCCCTTGCCCTTGTAACGGGCCTTGTCGCCGTCACGCTTTTCCACCGCTTCGTAGGCGCCGGTCGATGCGCCAGAAGGAACTGCGGCGCGGCCCATGGTGCCGTCCTCAAGTGTCACGTCGACTTCGACGGTGGGGTTGCCCCGGCTGTCGAGGATTTCGCGGGCATGAATGTCGATGATGGTGCTCATGAGGAGGCTCCTGTAGCGGGAAGTTACGCAGCGTCTAACGTGATGTTGGCGCTAACAACAAGGGTCTTTACGCCGCATCTGGCGTTTTCCTGATATGCTCGCGCCATAGGGTGAAGAGGCCGGACGCAATGATGATTGCCACGCCGATCAGCGTCAACATGTCGGGTGCTTCGGAAAAGATCAGAACGCCGATGATCAGTGCAAACACCATCCGCGTATAGCGAAATGGCGTGACGAAACTGACGTCGCCCATACGCATCGCCATAACGATGAAGCGGTAAGAGATCGCGCCGATGACTGACGCAATGGCAAGCAGGCCCCATTCGTTCGGGGTGGGCGCAACGAAACTGGTGCCCGATGCCAGCGTGAGACCCATACCCGTAGGCACAAGTAACGCGAAGGCTACGAAGCTGAGTTGAAGGGCCGACAGAGTCGCGGGCACGCGGCGCGTGGCCAAATCACGGATGGACAGGCCGATCATACCCTGAACCGCGAACAAGACGTTCCAATCAAAACCCTCGATCCCCGGTCGTACGATCAGTAGAACGCCGCAGAGCCCAACTAAGATGGCTGCCCAACGCCGCCAACCCACCGGTTCGGCTAGGAAAATCGCGGCGCCGAGAGTGACCATCAGCGGTGTCGTCTGCAAGATGGCGGAGGCCGTCGCCAATGGGACCAACACGAGCGCTGTCACAAAGCCCAGGGACCCAATCACTTCACCTGCGTTGCGGATCAGCATCGCGCGACCCAGCAGTGCGCGGCTGACCAATGGCTGTCCCTGCCGTACGCAAGCGCCCGCCATGATGAACGCGCCGCCTGCGCCCAGAAGGGCCAGCAACTGCCCAATCGGAATCGCACCACCCAGAAGTTTGATGAACATGTCTTCGATGGCGAAGCATAGCATCGCCAGAACCATCAGCCCGGCGCCACGCAAGTTGTCCATATGGTGGTGCCCTTAGTCTTTTGGCCGATATGCCGGGTTTATTCTGGTCGCGCATATAGCGGCGACAAAGATGAAGAAGAATGTGCTTGTTTACTGGCGCTTGCGCGGCACGCCGTAAAGTTCCAGCCTGTGGCCACGTAACTCATAGCCCAGCTTTTCCGCAATCTTTTCCTGCAGGGCTTCGATTTCTGCATCGACGAACTCGATCACTTCGCCAGAGTTCATGTCGATGAGGTGATCATGGTGTTCACGTTCCGCGTCTTCGTACCGGGCGCGACCGTCTCCGAATTCCAGCTTGTCGAGTATGCCAGCCTCTTCGAACAATTTGACAGTCCGGTACACCGTGGCGATGGAAATGCCGGGGTCGACGGCGCTCGCGCGATTGTACAGCTCTTCGACATCCGGGTGGTCGTCGGACTCTTCAAGCACCTGGGCAATGATCCGGCGGGGCTGGGTCATGCGCAGCCCCTTGGCTTCGCTGCGGTCGCGGATACTGGCACGATTTGCTGTCATGCCGTGGGGTTTAACGAAGCTTGCAGGCAGGGGCAATTGCGGTTGACGCTGGTATGGTATGGGTTCACTGGGGGGCATGAGCGATTTTGACATGATGAACCTGCCCGCGGACCTTGCGAAACGCGTGGCCGAGATGGGCTTGACCCAACCGACACCTATTCAGGCGCAGGCAATTCCCCATGCGCTGAACGGGCGCGATGTGATGGGGTTGGCGCAAACGGGTACAGGCAAGACAGCTGCCTTTGGCATTCCCTTGATTGCAAGGTTGATGGAAGAGGGCGGACGTGCCGCCCCCAAGACCGCGCGCGGCTTGATCCTCGCGCCGACACGGGAGCTGGCTGGCCAGATCGCGCAAGTGCTGCGGGCCATGACCCAGATGCGTGTGCAGATCGTGGTGGGTGGTGTGTCGATCAACCCGCAAATCCAGCGGTTGGCGAAGGGGGCCGACATTCTGGTGGCAACCCCGGGGCGTTTGCTGGATCTTGTTGAGCGCAAGGCTGTCAAGCTTGAGCATACCGGGTTCCTTGTTCTGGACGAAGCGGACCAGATGCTGGACCTTGGTTTTGTTCATGCCCTGCGCAAGATCGCATCGCTGATGGGTGATGACCGGCAGACGATGCTGTTTTCGGCCACGATGCCCAAGCAGATGAACGAGATCGCGCAATCCTATCTGCACGAGCCGATGCGGATCGAGGTGAACCCGCCGGGCAAGGCGGCCGACAAGGTCACTCAAGGGGTGCATTTCATCGCCAAAGCCGAAAAATCGGCACTTCTGATTGAACTACTCGACAAACATCGGGAAAACCGAGCATTGGTTTTCACCCGCACCAAGCATGGAGCGGATCGTTTGGCGCGCGCGCTGGAACGCAAGGGATTTGCCGTGGCGGCCATTCATGGCGACAAGCGCCAGGGTCAGCGGGAACGTGCCCTTGCGGCGTTCAAGGCGCGCGAGGTGCGTGTGCTGGTTGCAACTGATGTAGCCGCCCGTGGATTGGATATTCCAGACGTCAAATTCGTCTACAACTATGAACTGCCGAACGTGCCCGAAGCCTATGTGCACCGGATCGGTCGCACGGCGCGGGCGGGCAAGGACGGCTCTGCCGTGGCGTTCTGTGCGCCCGAAGAGATAGATCATCTCAAGGACATTCAGAAGGTCATGAAAATGACCATTCCTGTCCTGTCGGGCCGTGCGTGGGAACCGATAGCGGATCCCAACGCGAAGCCTGCAGGTGGTCGGGGAGGTGGCGGGCGCGGCCGTCCGGGCGGCAAGCCCGGTGGTGGGCGACCCGGTGCGCCAGGTACGTCCAAACCGTCGAACCGTCGGCGTCGGAAGCCGAAGCCCAAGGGGCCGCGCACCTGATATGCCTGGTTGCTCAGGCGTAAAGTGAGGGTACGCCCAGCTGCGCGTGGATGTCGTTTACGCTTGCTGCATCCATCCCAAGCGCTTGCGCAAGGCCATGCAGGTACTTTGCCTCGGCCTGTGAATCGAGATCGATGGCAAGGACCGACATGGCATAGACCTGCGGGCCCATACCATTTGGAACGTCTCGGGCGAGGGCGGTTGCGTCGACATCCCGTTGCATCTCTGTGCGGAGAAAAGCGGCCTCTTCTGCATCCACGTCGCCACCCAATTGGCCCATCAGCTTTTCCTGCTCGGCGTCATCCAGTTGGCCGTCGGACTTGGCTGCCTGGATCATGGCGCGCAGCATGAGGGCTGCAGCGGCTTCTTGATCTGCTGTCGGTTCAATCGGATCTTCCGGCGTCTGGTCGAAGTTCGAGTTCAGGACCTGACCGAAGCTTGCGCCATTGTCGGCTGGCCGTTTGGCCATGGCACCGCCCAAGGCACCCAGAAGGCCACCTGCGCCCGCGCCACCGGCCAGACCGCCGAGCATCCCCTGCAAGCCCTGACCCTGGCCACCTGCGCCGCCCAGACCCTCGAGCAAGCCGCCAAGCCCGCCCATGCCGCCGGTGGAGCCAGCGCCTTGCGCGCCGCCCATCAGGCCGCCCAACATGTTTTGTAGACCCGCGCCGCCCTGGGCTTGCCCACCGCTCAGTCCGCCCAGCAAGCCGCCAAGGCCACCGCCAGCCGCTGCTCGACCAGACCCGCTACGATTTTGCATCATCGCGCTTGCACCTTTGGCTACCGCAACACCGATGGCCACTTTTGCCAGTGTTTTCATCAAGCTCATGTATGTTCTCCATCTCCCCGGGAATCGTTGGGACGCAGTCTTGCACAGATTGCCGACCAAACGGGGGGGAATGTTCGGGGTCGATTGACATTGACCCTTAAACCGGCCGTTCTGCACCGATGAATCGAAAGTCGCATATCGACCTGATCGGTGCCGTGGCGCTGACGCTGTTTTCGTTGAACCTGGGCTTTAATCAGGTCGTTATCAAAGTGTCGAACGCTGGCTTTCAACCGGTCTTCTTAGCTGGCCTGCGTTCGCTCGGGGCGCTTGTGTTGCTGGGGCTTTGGATGCGCGCGCGCGGGATACCATTGCGCCTGCCAATCGAAGGCAGGACTGGCGGAATTGTCGCCGGTTTGCTGTTCGCGGTTGAGTTCATTTGCCTGTTTATCGCGCTGGATCTGACCAGCGTCGCGCGGACGTCGATCCTGTTTTATTCAATGCCTGTCTGGTTGGCCCTTGCAGCACATGTGCTGCTGCCGGGCGAGCGCCTGAACGGCACGCGCCTGATCGGTCTTGCCTTTGCCATGGGGGGCGTGGTGTTGGCGCTGGCGGACCGCGATGCGGGGCAGGGCAATCTGTTGGGAGACGTCTTTGCGTTGGGGGCGGCGCTGTGCTGGGCGGGCATTGCCCTATGCGTGCGGGTCACGCCGCTGAGCCGTATTCCGGCGGAGCAGCAGCTGTTCTGGCAGCTGCTGATCTCAGCCCCAGTCTTGCTGATCCTTGCGCCTGCCTTCGGCCCGCTTTTGCGTGATCTGGAGATGATTCACGTTGTCGGTCTTGCCTATCAGATCGTGTTTATCGCGAGCTTCGGGTTTCTGTTCTGGTTCTTCCTGATGAAGATTTACCCGGCCTCAGGCGTTGCATCGTTCAGCTTTTTGTCGCCCGTCTTTGCCGTTGTTCTTGGCTGGTTGATCTTGGGTGAGGATATCACAGTCACAATCTGGGCGGCTCTTGCTTTGGTGGCCGTCGGACTGGTGTTGATCAACAGACGCTAGGTGCCGCAGAAGGTGGCGGGCACGATCTCGGCCTGTGTTGGCGGGCGGCGCAGGTCGTCAAAGTCACTGTGCACGTCATAAGGTGTTGCCAGTGCCGACATGAGCCGTTCGAAGGGTACCATGTCGCCTGACACGGCTGCTTCGATCATCGTTTCGATCCGATGGTTGCGCGGGATGATCCGTGGGTTCGTACGTTGCATCAAATCCACGGCCGGGCCGCGTTGCGACCATCGCTGGGCCCATGTGTCAAACGCATCGCGGTCGGTGAATTGATCGCGCGCAGCATCTGTGTGCAGGGCCGCGAACGTATTGGTGAAATCGGCACCGTCAGCCTGCATGAGGTTCAGGAGGTCTTCGATCAAGGGCTGATCATCTGCAGTGACATCGGCCAGGCCCAGCTTGGCCCCGAAGCGGTGCAGCCATGCGTCTTCCAACTGCTGCGGCATGGCGTGAACGATGGCTGTCGCATCCTTTACAGCCTGATCCTTGTCATCAAAAAGCTGGATCAATGCCGTGGCCAACTGCGCCATATTCCAAACGGCGATGCGGGGCTGGTTGCCAAATGCATAGCGTCCCATCTGGTCGATGGAGGAGAACACGCGGCCCTCGTGAAAGGCATCCATAAATGCGCATGGGCCATAGTCGATCGTTTCACCAGAGATCGTGCAGTTATCGGTGTTCATCACGCCATGAATGAAGCCGACAGACATCCATCCAGCGACAAGTTCGGCTTGCGCCGCGCATACGGCGCTGAGCAAGCCCATGGGGCCGTCTGCGTCGGGGTGATGGCGCGCGATGGCATAGTCGGCCAACGTGCGCAATTCGTCGATCTGCCCACGATGGGCAAAGATCTGAAAGGTCCCGACGCGCAGATGACTTGATGCTACGCGGGTGAGGACAGCGCCGGGCAGGGCACCTTGTTCGCGATAGACCGGTTCGCCCGTTGCAACCGCCGCCAGCGCGCGTGTCGTGGGGATGCCAAGGGCATGCATGGCCTCGCTGACCACATATTCGCGCAAGACCGGGCCCAGCCAGGCCCGCCCATCGCCCATGCGGGAATAGGGGGTGGGGCCCGATCCCTTGAGCTGGATGTCGCGGCGTTGACCGTGCGTGTCCACCACTTCGCCCAACAGGATGGCGCGCCCGTCGCCCAGTTGAGGGTTATAGCTGCCGAACTGGTGCCCGGCATAGAGCTGTGCCAGCGGTGCCGCCCCGTCGGGGACGCGGGACCCAGCGAACACGGTGGGGTCGGTGCCTTCGATCCCCAACTCGGAGGCGAGTTTTTCGTTCCACGCCAGCATATGCGCGTCTTTGACGGGTGTTGGGTCCAAACGGCTGTAAAACCCGTTTGGGAGGGCGGCGTAGCTGTTGTCGAAGGGGATGTGCAGGCTCATGGTCATGAGATAGGCGGCAACGCACCGCGTGACTAGAGCATACGTGTCATCAGATGGTAGCCGTCGCGCAAACGGAAGCCGGCCCGGGCATAGAGACGCTGTGCGGTGGTATTGTCGGTGGCGACTTCCAGATGCAGGGCCTTGACGCCCGCGCCACCCAAAGCGCGGGGCAGGGCCAACAGCACCTCGGTGGCAATGCCGCGACCGCGCACGCCGGGTCGAATGAATATTTCGTCAACGAACCCATCCATTCCACCGAATTCGATCGACCAGCCGAAGGTGACCACAACATATCCAATGGGCGCACGCGGCGGACCAATCAGATATGCGGCCCCATGCGGGATACCATCCAACAGCGGTTGCAACCCGGCAGCCCGCGCGTCGTCAGACAGGGTGATCCCTTCTTCTGCGTGAAAAGCAGCGACCAACGCATCAAGTCGTGCAAAATGCTCTGGCGTAGCAAGGGTAAGTGCGGCGCTCACAGTCGGGCCAACCGTTCGGTCAACAAACCAAAGAAGCCATCCGCGTCTACATCGCCCATGAACATGGCATTCGCAGGCCTGCCAGTCACGCGCCACCAATCCGCGACGGTCATTCCCATGGTAAGATCTGACGATGTCTCAACCTCAACGTTGACATGCCGCCCAGTGAACAGGTCCGGACGGATCAGATAGGCCGTGACACAGGGATCGTGCAGTGGCGCCCCGGCAGAGCCGTATTTTTCTTTGTCAAACCGCTCGAAGAAGTCGGTCATCTCGGCCACCGCTACGCCAACGGGTGTGCCCAAAGCGCGAAAGGCGTCGTTGCGTGGTTTTGTCACCAGTGCCTTGTGCGTAACATCCAACGGCATGACGACGATATCGACGTCACTTTTAAAAACGATATCAGCTGCTTCGGGATCGACATAAATGTTGAATTCAGCGGTGGGGGTAATGTTGCCAACTTCAAAATACGCCCCGCCCATCAGCACGATTTGCTGAACCTTCTCAACGATGTCCGGGGCGCGTTGAAATGCTGTCGCGACGTTCGTCAACGGACCCAAGGGGCACAGCGTTATGGTGCCAGTATCATGAGCGCGCACCGTTTCGATGATGAAGTCGACGGCGTGCTGTTCCTGCAGGGGCATTTGGGGGTCCGACAAACTTGGCCCGTCCAGCCCGGTCTTGCCGTGAACATGCTCTGCCGTCACGAGGTCTCGACCAAGGGGCCGGTCACATCCGGCAAATACCGGAACATCAGTTTTGCCAGCCAATTCGCATACAATGCGGGCATTTTTCGCTGTCAGTTCAAGCGGAACATTGCCCGCAACAGCCGTGATCCCCAACACATCGACATCTTCCGGGCTGGCCAGAGCCAGCAGAATTGCGACCGCATCATCCTGTCCGGGATCCGTGTCAATGATGATCTTGCGGGGTGCCATGGTCTCTCCAGCCGATTTCCGCGCAACGTGGCCTCTTTGGCAACTCTTGTCCAGAAGCGGCGAACAGCCGTGCGCAAAACCTTGCGTGACGCGGGGTGGCTGGCGTAAGGGCAAATATTATGGCTGATGCTCCGATCTATATTCACGCTGGCGCGCATCGCACGGGCACTTCGTCTTTCCAGATGTGTTTGCATGAGAACTGGCAGTTATTGGATCGCCAGGGATGGACAACCGCTTATCCTGGGCGTGATGGCAACCCTTCGGGAGAGTTGGCGCTGCGCCTTCCGTCCGGTCATCGCGTTGATCACGCTGCCGCCGCGATCAAGGCCAAGCTGGGTCTGGACGCCTATCGGGATGGCCGTCCAGTCATCTTGTCCGAGGAGAATATTCCCGGTCGCATGTTTCACTTTCTGCAAGGTCAATTCTATCCCTTCGCGGAGATGCGCTGCACCGCTCTACGGGCGGCATGGACAGGTCCAATTGCGCATTTGATGCTGGTCGTGCGCCCATATGACCAGCTGTTTGAGTCCGCTTTCCGCAAACGCGCCGAAGATAATGAAATGTCTGACTTCTGCGACGTAAGCGGTAACTACATGAATATGGACAGAGGGTGGCCCGACCTTGTCCAACTGATGCAAGACATATTGAAGCCCGAAGCCATAACAGTTGTCCCCTACGAGGCGCGTGGAACCAGCACAGATTTGCTCAAGCGGCTTGTGCCAAGCCTCTCGGTAGAGGGGTTGGTGGAGCCGCAGCGCATCTTGAACCAAAGTGCCACAGATGCCGCATTGGAAGCGCTTCAAGTCCGGTATCGTTGCGGTGAAAACCTGTCGCGCAGCGATTGGCAGGCGGTTATCAGTCAGTATGCGGGTGAAACGGCAAAGACTGGCTTTGCTGCATTCAGTGAGGATGAAAAAGCAGAACTTTCAGCGCGCTACGCATCAGACTTGAAGCAGATCGAGTGGATGAAGAGCGTCAATTTCGCCTAGTGCGTTCAGCGGCCTTTGCCGCGTCCCATAGCATGTCCATTTCTTCGAGCGTGCTGTCTTGCGGCGCGCGTCCCTTGGCCGCAAGTGCCGCTTCGATCGCAGTGAACCGGCGTGTGAACTTTGCATTTGTGCGTCGCAAGGCTTCCTCCGGCTCAACCCCAAGGTGGCGGGCAAGGTTGGCAACGACGAACAGCAAGTCGCCCATCTCGTTCACCATTTCCTCGTGGTCCATCCTGTCTCGGGCCTCGACCAGCTCGGCGGCTTCTTCCTTGATCTTGTCCAGCACCTGCGCTGTCTCTGGCCAATCAAAGCCCACACGGGCGGCGCGCTTTTGCAGCTTCACAGCACGCAGAAGTGCGGGCAGGTTGGGTGCCACGCCATCCAGTGCCCCTTTTTGCGCCTTGCCAGCGCGTTCCGCGGCTTTGATGGCTTCCCAGTCGCGGGTTTGCTGTTCGGATGATTTGTCACGAGACTCGTCACCGAAGACATGAGGGTGACGGTCCACCATCTTGTTCGAGATGTTGGTCACAACAGACTGAAAGCTAAAATGTCCGGCCTCTTCCCCCATGGCCGTGTGATACACCGATTGCAGCAGCAGATCGCCCAGCTCGCCCTCAAGCTCACCCCAGTCCTCGCGCTCAATCGCATCGGCAACTTCGTAGGCTTCTTCGATGGTGTAGGGCGCGATGGTGCGAAAGGTTTGTTCGACATCCCAGGGGCAGCCCGTTTCCGGGTCACGCAGGCGGCGCATGATTTCCAAAAGCCGTTCGATGCCCGCCGTTTGATCGTGGATCAGATCGTCACCCATTGCAGCCCCTCGCGGTTTCAGGTTTGCTGACATGTGACGTATCTCAGGGACCGGAGTCCACCCATGCCCATCATCAACCGCATCGGCGATCTTGCGCCCGACATGGCCGCGTGGCGGCAGCACCTGCATTCGATCCCTGAACTGTCCTTTGATTGTCCCAAGACGTCAGCGTTCATCAAAGAACGGCTGGCCGAGATAGGTGTGGATGAAGTGCATCCCGGCATCGCGCAGACAGGCATCGTTGCCATTATCAACGGCCAAGGGGACGGTCCGACGATTGGCTTGCGCGCGGATTTCGATGCTTTGCCCATCGAAGAGGAAACCGGAGTTGACTATGCCTCAACCCATCCAGGAAGGATGCACGCCTGTGGTCACGACGGACATACTGCGATGCTGCTTGGGACAGCGAAGTACCTGACCGAAACGCGGAATTTCTCGGGCCGGGTCGCGCTGATCTTTCAACCTGCCGAGGAAGATGGCGGGGGCGGCGAGGTCATGGTGCAGGAGGGTATCATGGAGCGTTTCGAGATCAACGAGGTCTATGCAATCCACAACGCCCCCGGAAAGGATTTCGGCAAGTTCCACACGCGCGGCGGACCGATCATGGCGGCAGCGGACACGTTTCATATCCATGTTACCGGCAAAGGTGGGCATGCGGCACGGCCCCATGACACGGTCGATCCGGTGGTTGCGGCATGCGCGATCGTCACGGCCTTGCAGACCATCGTCAGCCGCAATCACAAGCCATTGGAGCAGCTGGTGATTTCCACTACCCAGATCCACACCGGCACCACCGACAACGTGATCCCCGAGACCGCCTATATCAACGGCACCGTCCGCACCTTCAGTAAAGAGGTGCAGGCAATGGTTGTAAGTCGCATGGAGGCGGTCGTTGACGGCACCGCGGCAGCCTACGGGTGCGAGGCCAAGCTAGAGCTCGAATTTGGCTATCCCCCAACGGTCAACGATGCGGACAAGGCAGAGTTCGCAGCGCGCATCGCCGCCGATGTCGCGGGGGAGCCGGGGGTTGATCCAGATGTCGAGCCCGTCATGGGCGCCGAGGATTTCTCGTACATGCTGGAGGCGCGGCCTGGCGCTTATCTGATGCTAGGGCAGGGTGACGGCGCAGGCGTTCACCACCCGAAATACAATTTCAATGACGAGATTGCGCCCATCGGCGCATCGTTCTTTGCGCGCCTTGTCGAAACAGCGCAGCCGGTGGGGCGCTGATGGCCCTGGAAGATGCAAAGAACCAGATGGATCATGCGTTTACACGTGATGATCCGCGCGGGCCGTCGTTTGAACTGACCTTTGGCGGGGCAACATCCTTTTTGCGAAGGCGCTACACTAAGGATCTGACTGATGTGGATATCGCAGTGACCGGTGTGCCGTTTGATCAGGCGGTTACGAACCGGCCGGGCACCCGGTTGGGCCCTCGCGCGATCCGCGAGGCATCGAGCCTGCAGGCACCGGATGCGCCCTATGGCTGGCCTTTTGACGTCCTTAGCGAACGTACGATCATCGACTATGGTGATGTGGCCTTTGATTACGCCAACATCCCTGCCTTCCCGGACACTCTGACCGCCCATATACGCGGTATTCTGGACGCCGGTGCCGCGAGCGTGGTGCTTGGGGGGGATCACTACATATCTTTCCCCATTCTCAAGGCATATGCAGAAAAACACGGGCCGATGTCCCTGATCCAGATCGACGCGCATACGGACACATGGGCCGATGATGACATGAGCCGGGTGGATCATGGCACCATGTTCTACAAGGCGGTGAAATCCGGCATCGTGGATCCTGCGACCTCGGTCCAGATCGGCATTCGCACCACGAACGAGGACACGCTTGGCGTCAACATCATCGACGCCCCCGAATTTCATCGCATTGGACCCGCTGCGGCGGCCAAGCGCGCGCGTGAGATCGTTGGCGACAGGCCCGTCTATCTGAGCTTTGACATTGACGGTCTTGACCCCGCATTTGCCCCCGGTACAGGCACGCCTGTGTGGGGTGGCCTGAGTTCGGCGCAGGCAGCGGCCTTGCTGCGCGGGCTTGCCGGGATCAACATTCAAGGCGGCGATGTTGTCGAGGTGTCCCCACCTTTTGATACAACCGGGGCTACTGCCATCGCGGGCGCGCATGTCGCGACCGAAATTTGCCAGCTTTTGGGATGGAGGATGCGCGGTGGCGCCTAAGAATCAACCGCTCAGCGGCAATGACCTGGCTCGGTTCTCGGGTCCCAACACATTCATGCGTCTGCCGTTCTCGAATGAATTGCACAAGCTGGACGTGGCTGTTCTGGGCGTGCCGATGGACATTGGCACCTCCTGGCGGTCGGGCACGCGGTTTGGTCCCAAGCAGGTCCGATCAGAATCTGCGATGATCCGCCCTTACAATCTGCAAACCGGGGCGGCGCCCTTTGACAATCTGCATGTTGCAGATATTGGTGATTTGGCAATCAATACTTTCTCGCTCGCTGACAGTTTGCGCATTATTGCAGAGAGTTATGAGGCGATCCTGAACTATGACGCGACTCCGATGGCCATCGGTGGCGATCATTCGATCACACTCCCGATTCTTCGGGCAATTGCCAAACGGCATGGGCCTGTCGCGCTGGTCCACGTGGATGCCCATGCGGATGTGAACGACGAAATGTTCGGTGAGCGGGAAACGCATGGAACCGTCTTTCGGCGCGCTTATGAAGAAGAGCTGATCCAACCGTCAAAGGTTTATCAGGTTGGTTTGCGCGGTACCGGATATACGGCCGAGGATTTTACCGAAGCGCAGGGGTGGGGGTTCCAACAGTTTCCTGCGCATGAGCTGTGGGGGCGCGATCTGGGTCAATTGGGCGCGGAGATCAGGCGTGATATCGGCAGCGTACCAACCTATGTCACCTATGACATAGACAGCCTTGATCCAGCTTTTGCTCCGGGTACGGGCACACCGGAGATTGGTGGGTTGACGACTCCGCAGGCACTGCAGCTGATACGGGCGTTCAAGGGTCTGAACATTGTGGGCTGTGATCTTGTCGAAGTTTCGCCACCCTACGATACCTCAGGCAACACTGCCCTGACTGGGGCCAATATTCTGTACGAACTGTTGTGTGTTCTTCCGGGTGTTACCTACCGTTGAGCTGGAAACATCCCGACTGGGACCCATCAGGCGGAATTGAAGAAGTGAAATGAAGTTCGCAATGTATGCCACTGTTTTAATTTGTATTGTTTTGGTGGGGTTACTTGCTTTCGTACGCCTGGCACCGACCGATCCTGCGCGGTGGCATGTGCTCATTGCCGAGACGAACAGTCAGAACATGGTGGGCGGTGCAATCCGCGTTGTAGAGGCGGACGATATGGCTTTCGCACGCGTTGATGCTGCCGCGCGCGCTCTGTCTCGCACCCAAGTTGTCGCCGGCTCTGTCGATGAAGGACGCGTGACGTATGTGACTCGGTCCAAATGGATTGGTTTTCCCGACTATACGACGGTTGAATACAGCGACGGCCTACTAAAGATGCACGCCAGACTGAGGTTTGGCCGTTCAGATTTTGGCGTCAACAGGGAACGATTGGAGCGGTTGCTGGCTGCCGCCCAAGAGGGATGAGCTGAGGCACCCTTCTTGAACTTCACGCCACATGGGCGAATTCAGAGACATCTGGCATTGCGCCATGAACATACGCCCATCCACCTGAAGACAGATGGTTTGACCTAACTCGACTCGGGCGCCGGATTTGTCGGTGCAATAACACTCAACCGTCTTGCCAGAGGGTGAGGTGACATCCGCCAACGTCGGGCTGGCCATGAGCAAGAATATCAAGGCGTTGCGCATCATCTTGGGCAATATAGCACACCCGGCCCCTTGACCAATACCCTGCCTTGGATCAAACCGACGTTATGATCCCCCAAGACCGCCTTATCCAGATCACTCAGCGCTTTCAGTATCTTGAAGCCGCTATGGCCGATGGGTCCGGCGACATCGCGGCATTGGCCAAGGAATATTCCGACCTCAAACCCGTTGTTGATCAGATCGAAGCCTATCAGCAGATCGTGACGGACATG
Organism: uncultured Tateyamaria sp.; assembly: GCF_947496075.1. Lineage (GTDB taxonomy): Bacteria > Pseudomonadota > Alphaproteobacteria > Rhodobacterales > Rhodobacteraceae > Tateyamaria. The sequence continues at coordinate 139,619 of NZ_CANMBJ010000001.1, read as the reverse complement.
GAAGAGGCCGAGCTGATGCTGTCCGACCCGGACATGGCTGAACTGGCCGAAGAAGAGCTGCCGCGGCTCAAGGCGGCGTTGCCGGATGCGGAGGCCGCTTTGCAACTTGCGCTGCTCCCAAAGGATGCAGCGGACGCGCGGCCTGCCATGCTGGAAATCCGTCCGGGCACCGGAGGAGACGAGGCCGCGCTTTTTGCGGGAGACCTCTTGCGCATGTACCAGCGCTATGCCGAGGCGCGGGGCTGGAAGATCGACATTGTCGAAGAGCAGGCCACCGAACTTGGCGGCATCAAAGAGGTTGTGGCCCACATCACCGGCGACAATGTCTTTGCCCGAATGAAGTATGAAAGCGGGGTGCACCGGGTACAGCGTGTGCCAACGACCGAAAGCGGAGGGCGCATCCATACTTCGGCTGCGACCGTTGCGGTTCTGCCAGAGGCTGAGGACGTCGATATCGAAATTGCGTCGCAAGATATTCGAATTGATACCATGCGATCCTCCGGGGCGGGCGGGCAACACGTGAACACGACCGACAGTGCTGTGCGCATCACGCACTTGCCCACAGGTATTGTCGTGACCAGTTCCGAGAAATCGCAGCACCGCAATCGCGACAAGGCCATGCAGGTTTTGCGGGCGCGGCTCTATGATCTGGAGCGGTCGCGGGTAGACAGCGAACGCTCGGCTGACCGAGCCGCGCAAGTTGGATCGGGAGACCGGTCCGAGCGCATTCGCACCTACAACTTTCCGCAAGGGCGCATGACTGATCACCGGATCAACCTGACGCTCTACAAGCTGGACCAAGTGATGCAGGGTGATCTGGACGAGGTGATTGACGCACTTACCGCAGACTCACAGGCCCGTCTGATGGCCGAGATGGGCACGTGACCACCGCCGCCGAAGCCATGGTGGCCGCCACGGCGCGGCTGCGCGCGGCGGGTGTGCCGGATCCTGCGCGGGATGCGCGTGTGCTGCTGGCGCATGCGGCGCAAGTCGATGCCGCCCGCATCACACTCATTGCCCCAGAGGACATCGCGCCTGACATAGCGGACCGCTATGACCATCTGATTGCCTTGCGCGCAGTGCGGGTGCCTGTCAGCCACCTGATAGGTGAGCGCGAATTTTATGGCCGCCGTTTCAAGATCAGTGCCGATGTGTTGGATCCTCGGCCTGAAACCGAAACGCTGGTCGAAGCGGCATTGAGCGAAGACTTCGAACGTGTTTTGGATCTTGGCACCGGGTCAGGCTGTTTGCTGGTGACGTTGCTGGCGGAACGCGAGGATGCCATCGGGGTGGGGGTCGATCTGTCTGAAGCGGCATGTTTGCAGGCGTCTGCAAATGTTGCGCTACACGAGGTCGCGTCACGCGTGCAGATCAAGCAGGGGGATTGGTTCGATCCCGTCGATGGTCGTTTTGACCTAATTGTGGCGAATCCTCCTTATCTTTCTGCTTTCGAGATGGAGGAGGTGTCGCCCGAGTTGCGCGAGCACGAACCGCGCATGGCACTCACCGATGAGGGCGACGGGCTGTCGGCCTATCGAACGATTGCAGACCAAGCAGGTAGCTATCTGACGGCCAATGGCCGTGTTCTGTGCGAGATTGGTTGGCAACAGGGCGCTGAAGTGCGCACCATTTTTGAACGGAGCGGGTGGGGTACCGTGGACGTGTTGCCAGACCTGGATGGACGCGACCGTGTCATTCTTGCGCGGAATCCAGCATGAAACGATCAAAAATAGCGAAAATTTGGCTTTAACCCTTGTCGGCGGGCCATGTCCGTGCTTATTCATTTATCAGACGCAGATGCACCGGCTTCTGCCTTGCAACAGCGTCCCATCCACAAGATCGCCAAGAGACTGTGACACGCAACCAAGATGATGCGGCACGGGCGATCACAAAGAGTTATGCCAGAGAGCCATATATATCCATGAAGTCTTCGAGATCACGGTCCCGGTCCAAGAACAACCGCAACCGCAATTCCGGTGGGGGTGGCGGCAACGTCGTCAACCGCGTGTTCGACAGTTCCGGCCCGGAGGGCAAGGTCCGCGGCACGCCGCAACAGATCATTGACAAGTACAACCAGTTGGCGCGCGACGCACAGCTGTCTGGTGACCGCGTCGCGACTGAGAACTTTCAGCAGCATGCAGAGCACTATCTGCGGATGCTGGCCGAAGCCCAACGCGAGATTGAGGCGCGCCGTGAAGAGCAGGAGCGCCAGAACCGCGAGCGTCAGGCAGAGCGTGATCGTGAACGCTCCTCTCGGCAAGAGCAGGAAGCGAGTGCCGATCCTGCGCAGGCCCCGCAGCCCGACATTGTCGAACCTGCGGGAGAAACCGGGTTGGTCGAAACACCGGAAAGCCAACCCAAGCCCAAGCCGAAATCAACGCGCAGCCGCTCGCGCAAGCCCAAGGCCGAACCGGTTGCCGAGCAGCCTGAAGCGCCGCAACCCGATGCGGATGGGCCAGCACCTGAAGCGGCAGAGTAAGCTGTGCTTCCAATTTGAAACGAGGCGCGCCGGCGGCGCGCCTTTTTCGTTTCAGCCCTTGGCCACTTCACGTGCAAGGGCGCAGAAACCTTCAAGTGGCACTTGTTCCGCCCGATCCGTTGGCTTGATGCCCGCAGCAAGCAACCGATCTTCGATGTCGGGCGCCGTGCCCTTCAAAGCAGCGCGCAGCATCTTGCGTCTTTGGTTGAAGGCGGCGGCGACGACGCGGCTCAGGACAGCGGCGTCCGCGTCGAACCTTGGCGCAGGCAGGGCAGTCAGGTGGACAACTGCGCTGGATACTTTGGGGGGTGGCGTAAATGCCTCCGGTGGCAGCGACAGGACGATCCGGACATCAGACCGCCACTGCGCCAGGACGGCCAAGCGGCCATATGCCTTCGATCCGGGCTGCGCGACGATACGCTCCGCGACTTCGCGCTGGAACATTAGCGTCAAAGACTGCCAGAAGGGTGGCCAGGTAGGGGGCGTGAGCCAGCGAACCAAAAGTTCGGTGCCGACGTTATAGGGCAGGTTGGCAGCCACCCTGATCGGTGGCGTCAGATGTTCAAGCGGATCGATATCCAGCGCGTCACCTTCGATGACCTGCAACTGACCGGGATAGCGGTCAGCGATTTCGGCGAGGGCGGGCAGGCAGCGCGCGTCCTTTTCAATGGCAAGAACCTTGCGTGCGCCCTCGCACAACAAACCTCGGGTCAGACCGCCGGGGCCAGGGCCGATCTCGAGTACGTCAGACCCGCTCAAGTCTCCGGCTTGCCGCGCGATCTTGGCTGTCAGGTTCAGGTCCAGAAGAAAATTCTGCCCAAGCGACTTGCGCGCGCTCAGCCCATGGGTCGCGATCACATCGCGCAAGGGCGGCAGATCATCAATGGCACTCATGTGCCACTTGCCATTTGATACGCCAGCTTGATTGCTTCGATCATGCTGGTGGGATTGGCCATATCGCGTCCTGCAATGTCAAAGGCGGTGCCGTGGTCTGGCGAGGTCCGGATGATGGGCAGGCCCAGCGTTACGTTGACGCCGCGATCAAAGTCCAATGTCTTGATTGGGATCAGGGCCTGATCATGGTACATGCATACGGCAGCGTCATAGCGGCGACGCGCTACGGCATGAAACATTGTATCGGCAGGCCATGGGCCGGTGACATTGATACCATCCGCTGCCATATCGGCAACCAGTGCCGTGATCCACTCCACTTCCTGAGTACCCATGGCCCCCCCTTCGCCTGCGTGGGGGTTGAGACCAGCGACTGCTATGCGCGGCTCAAGGATGTGAAATTGATCCCGGAGTGATTGTGCGGTGATCATGATTGTCTCGCGCAACAGGTCTGGCGTCAGAGTTGTGCGCACATCTTCGAGGGCGATGTGGATCGTTGTCGGGACAACGCGCAACGCGTCTGATGCCAACATCATCACGGGGCGTGGTGCTTGTGTCAGAGCGGCCAAGTACTCGGTGTGGCCCGGGTATGCGAAACCCGCGCCGTCCATCAGAACTTTCTTGTGGATGGGGGCCGTGCACAACGCAGATGCCTCGCCGCTTATTACCAGATCTACCCCCCGCGCGATCACGTCGATGACACCCTGCGCGTTTTCCATATTTGGGTGACCCGGTGTCGCGCTGGCCGGGAAATCGTGACGCAAGACAGGAAGCGCCTTAGTACTTACAGCGTCAGCGCATTCCGCAACTTCGGTCCACTGTGTGTCGCCGGGCAGGTGACGAGGGTCACCGATCCATATCATGGGCACATCATGCCGGAGAGCGGCCCATGCTTTGGCCGCAATTTCAGGGCCGACACCCGCGGGCTCGCCACAGCAGATGGCGACCGGAGCTGTGGTCATTCGAGGATGCGTATGTCGGCTTCCGCACGCAGGTCTGCCAGCAGCGTTTCGGCAAATGCGTTCAGGCGCTGATTTCGCAACTGGTTGGCGATCGCATTACGGTCAATTTCCTGATCTTCCTCCAACGCCGGTGTGCGGCCACAGAGCATCAGGAACACCAATGTATTGCCCCCGGCGCGGGTCAATGCAGTCGACACTTCGCCCGGATCGAGTTTTGACAGCTCGATCGCGATGTCATCCGGGATCTCTTCGGGCGGCAGGCTGCCGCGATCCAGCACATTCTCAGGCTGGCCCTGCGCTATGCCATATAGGTCATCGCAGCGATCCACACTTGCGGAAATGGCACGGGCCCGTGACAAACCTTCCGGCGTGCGACCGCCATTGATGTAATATGCCGCGTATTCAATGGACGAAAACGTTTGTTGAGGCGCTTCAGTTTCACGGATGTCACGCAGTTGGAAAAGCGCCACCGCGTTCGGAATCTGAAGCGGAGCCGTGACCTGGCCCGGGCCAAGCGCCAAGAGCAGGGGACGTAACACAGGTGGCAAATCACTGATTGGGGTCCAGGGCAAACGGCCCCCGGCACCGCGCGAAGCCGTTGCGGAGACGCGGCGCGCAAAGTTGGAAAACTCGGCTTCCGACGTGGTTTGCGCAATGATTTCCGCTTGTTCCAGTACCCGCTCTGCCTCTGCTGGCGGGGCGGGAATGATGATCTCGGACACCAGAACCTCAATGCCGGAATTGCCGCGCGCACTGGCAACAGCGCGATCAATTTCGCGGTCATCGATCTGTACCCGGTTGCCGTAGCGGGCGCGGATGTAGTCGCGCCACACCAGAGACACGTTCACGAAGTCGCGGAATGTTTCTTCCGCGATGCCTTCGCTGGCGAGACCTTGAACAAATTCCTCGGTCGAAAGCTCAGCGCGTGCTGCGAAGTCGCTTAGCCCCTGTGCCAGCTCTTCCGAGGACAAAACGATGCCAGCCTGACGCGTTTCAGTCTCGCGGAGGCGGTCCCGGATCAGTTCTTCGATGACTTCCGTCCGGCTGCTACCACTGGCGCCCAATATCCTTAGAAAGCGCTGCCGCTGTTGCACTTCAAATTCCGAGATGACGCGCTGGTCCACCTCCGCCACAGGGGCAAATAGGTTCTGTGCAGATACCTGAACTGTGCAAAGTGCCAAGGCACATGCCGCAATCACCGATTGCCGAATTCTCTTACCGCTCATTTCGCCCGCTTTCCGCATGATCGTGTTTCCACCCGGTCCCCGGTGTTGACCGAAAACCCGCGCAAGGACACTGTTAACCCCAGACTGGTCGAGGGCTCAAGAGTTGTCGAGTCCGCGAAGCTGCGATTGATCGACAACCCCACGCGTACGCATTCATTTGAATAGGCAATTCCGGCCCCTGCAGTCGCGGCGCGCCCTTCCTCAAGATCGTAGCGCCAGTTCGCACTTGCCGTCCAGAAGCGGTCAATCTTGTACGACCCGTCAAATGTGACCTCACCGATAGGGGAAGGTAAATCGATGTCCGTATCTTCCGAGATCCAGACATAGCTGCCACCAACATCCACACGAGTGTTGCTCCAATCACCCCGCACTTCGGCCTTGGCCACATCAAAGCTCTCGTTAAACAGTGTGCGACCCGACATGGCAAAACCACCTTCGAATTCCAGTTTCCCTGCCAGCAGGAAATCGGAGGCGGTGCCGGAAAGCCCGGAGGTGTCATTGAAATCGGCTTGTGCCTTTTCCCGCAGCACCTGGGCCGCCGTGATGGTCGCGGACCATCCGTTCGGATCAAGCCGCGCCCAAGTGCCGCCATAGGCGACAGCCCAGCCCCGTTCCCGTCTGTCCGGTGCCGGAAAGCGGCTGAGCGACAGCAGGTTGCCTTCGTCAAACTCGACTCGTGTGCTTTCCTCATTCGGGACGTTCAGACCATCGCCGCCGACCCATGACAACTGAACCAGCGGCTCAAAGAATTGCCTTACCCCGTTGTTTCCAAGGCGCACGAGCGGATAGCGCAAAGTTACACCAACCTTTGGTGCCAACCCATTATCTTCGTCAAAGGTTATGTCATCGCTCACCCGGATAATGTCACCAGCGATACCCAAATCGGTTTGTACTTGTAGCCCACCCAGTTGGTATGTGCGCAACCACTCTGCTTCGAAATTGAAACGCAAGACATCACGCCCATCCACGATGCCATCCCCGTTGGCATCGAAGTTCACATTTGAGGGACGCTCGTGCCCATGCGCTTCGGCTGACAAGCGAATCTCACCCCCGATCAGGCTTGGGTGAAAGCGCCTTTCATAGAGCACATCAACAACATCCGATGGCAACAGGTCATCATCTTCATCATCCCGGAGCGACTTGAAGTTCACGTAAGAGAGTTGGATAAATTCGTCCCTGCGCGTGCGGGCTACCTGGATCGTGCTGTCGAGGCGGTCTTTGCCAAAAAAACCATAGTCATTGAGGTACGCATCGTCAGACACGGATTCGAGATCGAATTCGAGCACGAAGCCGCGATTCAACGCAAACTCACCCGCCGCGAACAGGTATCCGCGTTTGTCATCGGGCTGTAGGTCATCGTCAGAATATGCACCCTGGACGATGATACGACCGCGTTCGAAGGCCTGACGATATCGGAATTCGAGTGTCCGTGTCTTGCTTGTCAGGTACGGAATCAGGGTCAGGTCTCTATGGTCGCCAATCTTGATGAAATAGGGAACTGCGAGCCCGTTACCCAAACGCGAATTTGACCGTATCTCGGGAAATAGGAAACCGGATGCCCGATCAAGTGTCGGGTCCGGAAGGCGAAGACGCGGCAAGTAGATGATTGGCGTGTTCCGTACCCGGATTTGCGCCCCGTCAAAGTAAAGCTGGCGCGCTTCTCGGTCATGCACAACACGCTTGGCCCTGATCTGCCAAAGGGGTGGGCGTGTGTCATTTTCGCATATACGGCAGGACGTGACGGCCGTCTTGTAGAGCTGGATGTACCGCCCGCCAACGCGGTTCATTTGCACCGATGCCAATTGCACCTGATCGTTCAGCACAAGCCTTGCGCCCGTCAGCAGGCCGTTCTGAAGGTCTTCGCTCAGTTCTGCCTGGCTGGCCAGTATGACGATGCCCGCGCCATCATCGATTACGATAGGCCCAGTGATGGTCAGTGCCCCGGTGTCTCCGTTGTATTCGATGGACTGCGCGCTCAACCGCGTGGTGCCTTGGAATGCCTCAACATTGCCCCGGGCGATCAGTCGACGATCCCGAGTCACTTCAATGTCATCTGCAACAAGGACAGCAGGGGCTGGTCGATCTGTCGGCGTCTCAGGTTGTGCCTGTGCGTTGGCGTATCCGGCCGCTCCCAGCAGAAGAATTACGGCGGTGACAATGTGTTTGATGGTCAACCGCACGTCATCCGTCCTCGGCCTGCAACAGAAGGCCCATTGCCAGAAGAATGGAGGCCACAGGTGGTGCCCATGCCGCCAAAAGCACTGGTATCTGGCCACTTTCGCCCAGTATCTGTGCAAAGCTCCGGATGAAGTACAAACCAAACCCCAGCAACACTGCAGCCAGCACAGCCGTGCCGGTCCCCCCAAAGCGGGTATGGCGCATCGTGAACGCTGCGGCAACAAGAACCATGCCCATGAGGAAGATTGGGCGTGCGAGTTCGGATTGCATCCAGACCACATGCTTGCGTGCAGAAAATCCTGCCTGTTCCAGTTGCGTGATGAACTCGGGCATATCCCAAATTGACACACCCGCCGGTGTGCCAAGACGTTCGCGTATGCCGTCGAGCGTTAGGGTCGAAGGAATCTCGAGGACATCCTGCTCGACTGCGTTTGCCTCTGGATTGATCCCGGTGGCCAAAGGCCAGGCTTTTGCATTGCGCAGCGACCACGCACCGTCCCGCAGTGCCGCGCTGCCTGCTTCGATTCGACGGACGGGTCCTCCATTCGGTGCGTAGGCAACGAATGTAACGTCATAAAGCACCGACGCATCTGCATTTGATCGCGCCGCACGGATAACGGTTTGGCCCGTTTCTCCACCTTGCCGGAGCCAAAGGCCTTCTTCTGAAATGGATACTGCAGATACGCCACCTGAACGATAGGTTTCAGCGAGGGTTGCGTACTGCTTGGACGTGGCCGCAACGATAGGACCGAGTGTTGTGGTGGCCAGAACTCCAATAACGATAGAAACCGCCACCGGGCCAATAAGTGCGCGTATCGCGGATCGTCCTGCCGCACGTGTCACCACCAATTCGGATGACCTGGCGAGAGAAACAAAAAGGGCGATCGTACCGAGTATCATGATCAGAGGCAGGATCTGATTGAGCGTCTTCGGCACGTTGAGCATGGTCAGGCCAATCCGCTGACCAAACCCAACATCGAAATCCGCGAACTCACGGGTCTGATCGATGAGATCAACGAGAACAACAAGAGCGGTCAAAACTGCGGCGATCGTGAGCAGAGCCAGAGCAAAACGCCGCGCGAAGTAAAGGTGCAGGATCATGTAAAGCGTTCCCGCAATCTACGCAGCTTAAGGCCACCGCTCGACGAAACCCAAAGCAGCCCCGTGATCAGCGCCAGCCCTATGACTGAAGGCGTATAGAGGATCGGCCACATACGCGCATCTGCAAGCACTGGGCCAGACAACGTGCTGCGCATTCCGTCGAGTGCGATCAGCAAGAGAAACGCGATGACGATCTCGCGCCAGACGCCAAAACGCGAATACCCACCAACAAGAAGCGTCGCGAAACCGATCATAGCCGTGACAAAACAAAATGCGGCACGGGCGAAGCGGCTATGCAATTCTTCGGCGATCGAACCAGTTGTCGTTCCAAGAGACTCCGCCAACAGACCCCAGTTGGTCAGCAATGCATCAGTGCGCAAGAATTGAAGTGACAGTGCGACTTGTTCATCAGTGCTCATCAGCGGCGAAATATCGAAGGAGAAATCCTGGAATTTCGCGGTTGAGAGCCGATTGTCAGACGTTGCAAGACGCTGAGCAAGCCCGTCCACCATAATCAGCGATGTGCCGTCGCCATTGCGTATGAGATATGCCTCGGCTGCTGTGTAGATCACGCGCTCATTCGGAGCGCGTCGATCTGCGAGGAACACGTCCTGCAGAACGCCGTCTTCGCCGATGGCACGCGTGTAAAAGGTAACGCCGCGGGTCGGGTTTAGGAACGCGCCCTCAGTCAACAGCCGCGAGGTGACATTTCTGGATATCTCGGCCTCACGTTCCGACAGTTGCTGACTGGCGGCAGGGACAAGCATGTGGCTAAGAACGGACATCATCAACGCCGAAATCAAGCCGAACACGGCTACCGGTCGCGCAAGCCTCCATGGGGATGATCCGGTGGACTGCATCACCGTCAGTTCACTCTCATTGTTCATGCGATTGGTAACGTAAACGGCCGCTGCAAAGGTTGCGATCGGCAGAACCGTGGTGATTAGCCGCGGTAGGCCAAGGGCCGAAAATTCCAGAAAGACCAGCGCTGTTTGTCCATCACCGATCAAGCGATCAAACAATTGCACGGCCTGGTTGATCCAGAATACGGCCACCAGCACAAGGGCAAAAAAGCCAAAGAGCCACAGAAGCTGTGACAACATATAGCGGTCGAACTTGACCAAGAGCCCCCCGGTTGTGTCTTTTAGTTACATTGAGACGCGGCAGCGTGTGCCGCGAACCTATCTCAACGGATCGACGGGGAAAACTCCTAAACTGTCCATTCTACTGGTCAGTCCAGCAGCGCCGGGTTACGTCTGTCTGAGACAAACCAACGGAGCATATGATGACTGACCTGACCCCCGTCACCTTCACCGCCACAGATTTGGATGCTCTTGCCGGGCACGAAGGGCGGGTGGCCGTTATTGTCACACCCGAAGGCAAGTTGGAGCAAAGCGCGCGTCGCGTGAACCGCCTAACCAAAGGGGCAATTCAACGGTTTGTCGACAGTGCTGCGTTCGAGAAGGTCAAAGCGGGGCAGGTTACGACCTTTGATTGGCCCGTTGGCCTAGCAGCAGAATCGCTCGACGTGATCTGCTTGGCGCGCAACCATTCCGTGGAAGATGCACGCAAGGCTGGTGCGGCCCTCGGGAAATTGCGCGGTGGCAAGGCTGCGCTGCTGGCTGCCGATGGTGCGCGGCGCGTCGCCGAGATCGTATTTGGACTGGTAATGCGTGATTACGACTTCTCGGCGCACAAGACCGATGCAGAGGCCAAGGACACCGGTGTGTCGATCATGTGCTCAAAACCGGAAGATGCCGAAGCAGCGGCCGGTCCGCTGATGGCAATTGCGGATGGCGCCTTCATGACGCGCGATCTGGTAAATGAGCCAGCCAACGTGCTGACGACGACAGAATTTGCAAATCGCCTGGCCGACATGAAAGACCTTGGGCTTGAGGTCGAGGTGTTGGAAGAGGCCGATCTGAAGCGACTGGGCATGCGTACGCTTTTGTCCGTGGGGCAGGGGTCTGACAGCCCGTCCAAGGTCGTGGTCATGCAGTGGAAGGGCGGGGGCAAGGACGACGCACCATTGGCGCTGGTCGGCAAGGGTGTCGTGTTCGATACTGGAGGCATCAGCCTGAAACCCGCAGCGGGCATGGAAGACATGACCATGGATATGGGCGGTGCCGGTGTCGTCGCGGGCACCATGCGCGCACTCGCCAAGCGCAAGGCCAAGGCCAATGTGGTCGGACTGGTCGGGTTGGTTGAAAACATGCCTTCCGGCAATGCGACCCGGCCCGGAGACGTCGTGACCTCGATGAAGGGGGACACCGTTGAGATCATCAACACGGATGCCGAGGGTCGTTTGGTGCTGTGTGATGTCATGTGGTACGCGCAAGAGCGCTTTGAACCTGCTGGCATGATTGACCTGGCAACGTTGACCGGTGCCATCATCATCGGTCTGGGACACGAGAACGCGGGTGTGTTTTCCAACAATGATGACTTCTGCAATACGTTCCTGAAGGCGGCGGACAAGGAGCAGGAGGGCGCATGGCGCATGCCGTTGGGCAAAGCTTATGACGATCTGCTCAAGTCGCGGATTGCGGATATGAAAAATATCGGTGGTCGGCCTGCAGGCTCCGTCACGGCGGCGCAATTCCTGCAACGCTTTGTCAAACCCGAAACGCCTTGGATTCATCTGGACATTGCGGGCGTGGCATCCGTCAAGTCAGCGACCGCGTTGGCACCCGCCGGTGCGACCGGCTGGGGGGTGATGGCATTGAGCCGCCTTGTGGCCGATGGTTACGAGACGGAGTGATATGGGGGCTGCCTATTTCTATCACCTGACTCGGCGACCGCTTGAGGACACGCTGATCATGCTTCTGGGAAAATCCTTGCAAGCGGGTTGGCGTGTAGCCGTGCGTGGGCCTGATGTTGCTCGGTTGGGGTGGCTGGATGAAAAGCTGTGGCTCGGAGTAGATGAAGGTTTTCTGCCGCACGGGATGGCCGGTGGCCCGCATGATGCCGATCAGCCAGTCTTGCTGACCACCGGACCAGCGGCCAATGGGGCGACCTGCGTGATGAGTATTGATGGAGCAGAGGTGACAGCCGATGAGGTGGCACAGCTTGATCGGGTCTGCGTCCTGTTCGACGGGAATGATCCTGCTGCGCTGGACGTGGCCCGGGCCCAGTGGAAGGCACTAAAGGACGCGGGCGCATCCGCACAGTATTGGTCCGAAGAAAGTGGCCGGTGGGAAAAGAAGGCCGAGACCTGAACATGGCCGGTTTTTTGACAAAAGCGTCGGGGCGGCCTAGCGGCTGAGCGTCATTTCTCCGCCCGCGATTTCGATGCGACCCCAGCGCTGTAGGTAGCCCATTCCGAGCAACGATTGATCAAGCGCACCGTCATTGACGACAGCAGGCACGTTGGTGTCTTCGTGCGGACCAATGGCCACCGTATCAAGGCGTACAGGCGCTGTGCGCACCTCACCATTGGCTGTGGCGGCGCGACCGAGGAAATTCAGATTTGCCGGATCCAATCCGGCCGCAGCGGCATCGGCACGGTTCAGCACGATATCTGTCGCGCCGGTATCGATGATGAAATCGGTGGACTGACCGTTGATGTCGAGGGTCAGGTAGTAATGCCCGTCAAAGCTGCGCGGGATGGTGATGGTGCCGCTGTCATCAAACCGGGTCTGATTGACGAGCAAATCGTCCTGAATATCGCCCCACAGCCCCACAACTGCAACCGCCCCGATAAAGATCAGAGCCCAGATCGCTGCCATCTGCATCGTCTGGCCCAGCTTGAGTTTCGAGGTCAGAAGAAACCCGCCCCCCAACACCAGCGCGAAGGTTCCAAGATAGATCAGTTGTGCAATGTTGTCGCCGCTCATGGGTCACATATAAGCCAAGTGTTGGGGTTTGTTAGCCCGGCATCAGGCCGAAATTACTGAGACCATCCAGCACGAATTGAACCGAAAGCGCGGCCAGCAACATGCCAAGAAGGCGCGTCACAACTGTGATCCCGGTCTTTCCCAGCGCGCGTTCGAGGATGCCGGACGCAAGAAAGAGCACAAGACAAACGCCCAATACGAGGGCGGTGATCGCCAGGACGAGCGCCAATCCCTCAACCCCCGGTTTCTGACCTGTCAGGAGGATGACTGATGCAATGGCACCGGGACCGGCGATCAGGGGGATTGCAAGGGGGAAGACCGACGGGTCGTCATGATCTTCGTCGTCAGCTTGATCTTCGCGGCGCTTGGTGCGCCGTTCGAACAGCATGTCGAGCGCGGTGAGAAACAACAGAACACCACCTGCGACCCGGAACGCAGGCATCGAGATACCGACAAAGCCCAGCACCGCCTCGCCAAACAGGGCGAAGACAATCAGGATGATCATGCCGATGCCGCAGGCTCGCACCGCTATCGCGCGGCGCTTGCGTTCGGGCACGCCTTGGGTCAGGGCCACGAAAAGCGGGGCAAGGCCGATGGGATCGATCACCACGAACATGGTCACGAAGGCGGTGATAAGGAAAGCGGTGTCTATCATGGTGTTTTCACATGGGGCGCCTTCGGCGCGTTTGATCCTTCTGGGATGAGGGGCGCCGCCCCTCACACTCCCCGTGGTATTTTCGGTCAGAAGAAAGAGTCAGGCTTTTTCCGCGGTTTCCAACTTCTCCAGATCTTGCATCCATAGGGCTTCGGCGCGATCGAGCGCGTCCATGACCTCGGCATACTTCTTTTGCCAGACCTCCATCTCTCTGATCTTGGCGTCTTCATAGAGGTCCGGATCAGCCAGTTTGTTGGCGAGCTTGTTCCGCATCTGGTTCAACTTTTCCACGCGCGCCTCGGATTTGCGCAGTTCGGAGCGCAGCGCGACGACAACTTCGCGGCTGGGCTTTTTGGCTTTCGGTGGTTCGGCCTTGGCCCCTTTTGCAGGTTTGCCATCGCTAAGCAGCAGCTTGCGGTACGCTTCGAGGTCGTCCTCAAACGGTTTGACCGTACCGTTGGACACCAGCCACAGCCTGTCCGCGACGAGTTTGAGCAGGTGCATGTCGTGGCTGACCAGGATGACGGCACCCGTGTAGTTCGTCAGGGCTTCCACCAAGGCTTCGCGGCTTTCGATGTCTAGGTGGTTGGTTGGTTCGTCGAGGATCAGCATGTGAGGCGCATCGAGCGTTGCCAACAGCAGAGACAAGCGTGCCTTTTGCCCGCCAGACAGCCGACCGACCAAGGTGTCGGCCTGTTCTGCCATCAGTCCGAAACCTGACAGCCGTGCGCGCCATTTCGCAGGGGATTCCGAGGGACGTTCACGGCGCAGGTGATCAAGCGGGGTTTCATCCACATGCAATTCGTCCACCTGGTGCTGCGCAAAGTACCCGATCCGCAGCTTGGACGATTTGGTCATCTTGCCAGACATGGACGGCAGGCGATCGCTGAGCAGCTTGGACAAGGTGGATTTGCCCTGACCATTCTTGCCCAGCAGCGCGATGCGGTCGTCCTGATCGATGCGCAGGTTTAGCTTGGACAGAACGGTGGTGTTGCCATAGCCGGTGCTGGAGCCATCGAGGTGGATAATGGGCGGCGACAGTTCCTCGGGGTTGGGGAAGTCGAACCGCTTCAGACCCGCTTCTTGCGGGGTTGTGATGGGTTGCATCTTGGACAATGCCTTGAGCCGCGATTGCGCTTGCCGGGCCTTGTCGGCCTTGTAGCGGAAGCGGTCGACATAGGATTGCAGGTGGGCGCGGCGGGCTTCCTGTTTCTTGGCCATCGCGGCGGCATTGGCCAACTTTTCGGCCCGTTGCCGCGCGAACTGGTCATAGGGGCCCTGGTAGTAGGTCAGCTTGCGGTCCTCGAGGTGCAGGATCGCGCTCACCGCCCGATTCAGCAAACCACGGTCGTGACTGATGATGACGACCGTGTGCGGGTACTTGGCAAGGTAGGATTCCAGCCACAGCGCCCCTTCGAGGTCGAGGTAGTTCGTTGGTTCATCGAGAAGCAGCAGGTCGGGTTGTGCAAAGAGCACCGCAGCCAGTGCCACGCGCATGCGCCAGCCCCCGGAGAAATCTGCGCAGGGCTTGAGCTGTTCGTCATCGTCAAAACCAAGACCCTTGAGGATCGTGGCGGCGCGCGCCTCGGCTGACCAAGCGTCGATATCGGCCAGGCGCGTCTGGATTTCGGCAATGCGTGTGGCGTCATCGGTGTCTTCGGCCAACAGGGCTGCGCGCTCCGTATCCGCCGCCAGAACTGTGTCGATCAGGGATGTGTCGGAGGCTGGAACTTCTTGTGCCACACCACCAATCCGCGCGCCGGAGGGCAGGGCGATATCGCCGGACTCCAAGGCCAACTCCCCCCGGATCAGGCGAAAGAGCGTGGTCTTGCCCGTGCCGTTGCGGCCCACGAGGCCAACCTTGTGTCCTTCGGGGATTACGGCGCTGGCACCCTCGAACAAAGGGCGTCCTGCAATGGCGTAGGTGATGTCTGATATTCGCAGCATGGCCGCGCTCTAGCAGAGGGGGCAGGGGCGTGCTAGCCCCTGCGGATGACCCGAACCCAACCACACCTTGCGACCCTTGTTTTGCTGACGGCGCTGAGCGTGCTGACGTTGAACATGTTCCTGCCCGCCTTGCCTGCCATGCGCGAGGCATTTGGCGTGTCCGAGGCGGTCATGGGGCGGTCGATCTCGCTTTACATGTTGGCGGCGGCGGTGCTGCAACTGCTGCTGGGTCCGCTGTCGGACAGGTTGGGGCGGCGGCCTGTCATTCTGGGGCTTCTGGTCCTTTATGCTGTGGCGTCCGTGCTGTGTCTTTTGACCCAGAACATTACGCTTTTTCTAATTGCGCGAACCGGTCAAGCCGTGGCGGTGGGTGGCGGTATTCTGGCCTCTGCCGTGGTGCGTGACATGTACGAGGGGCGTCTGGCGGCGGCGAAGTTGTCGTTGATTGCCTCGGCCATGGCGATTGCGCCGATGCTTGCCCCGATGGTGGGGGGGCTGTTGGAAACGGCATTTGGCTGGCGTTCGGTCTTTGTGACCTATGCGCTGCTTGGAACCGTGTTGCTGCTATGGTGCCTACGCGATCTGGGAGAGACGCACGCGCCCGGCCCGGGGCGCAGTATGCGGGTGGGCGCGTTGCTGCGTGAACGGTTGTTCTGGGCCTATGTTGGGGTGCAGGCGCTGGGGGTCGGCGCGTTCTACATGTTTTTGACGGGGGCACCTTTTGTTGCGGCAGATGTGTTTGGTCTGGAGCCTGCGCAGATCGGTATCGCGCTCGGATCGACAACTGCTGGCTTTATGTTCGGCGCCGGTTTGTCGGCGCGATTGGTTGAGCGGGTTGGACCAATGCGCCTGATCTTGATCGGGCGGACGTTGCCGATTTTGGCGCTGGGGGTGGCGATCATCTACTACATGAACGGGGGCGTTTTGGTGGTGCCGCTGTTCCTGAGCACTATTGTGGTCGGGATCGGCAACGGGTTGTCGCTGGCCAATGCGAATGCCGGTGCGTTGTCCGTTCGACCCGACCTTGCGGGTAGCGCATCGGGGTTCAGCGGAGCGGTCGCGTTGGGGCTTGGCGCGGTGCTGAGTTGGTTGACCACAGCCGTGTTGGGCGATGGCGCGACGCCCGAGGGCCTGCTCTTGTTGATGCTTTCGGCGCTTGCCCTGGCGTTGACAATGGCGGTCGCTGCCGCCGCTTGGGAGCCGGGCGAGACAGGGGTTTCCAAGCACAAAACCCCATGATACGGGGGCCCAGATTTTCGCGTCGGGACGGTCCCGGCTGCGGCTGACAGGAGACACCCATGGCCCTCGAGCGCACCTTTTCCATCATCAAACCCGATGCAACCCGCCGCAATCTGACAGGCGCAATCAACGCCAAGTTCGAAGAAGCTGGCCTGCGTGTCGTTGCGCAAAAGCGCATCCACCTGACAAAGGCGCAAGCGGGCGAGTTTTACAAGGTGCACGCCGAGCGTCCCTTCTATGACGAGCTGTGCGAATTTATGGCGTCGGCCCCGATCGTGGCACAGGTTCTGGAAGGCGAGGGCGCTATTGCCAAGAACCGCGAAGTGATGGGTGCCACCAACCCTGCCGATGCAGCCCCCGGTACCATCCGTGCCGAGTTTGCCGAGAGCGTTGGCGAGAACTCGGTTCACGGGTCGGACGCGCCTGAGACGGCTGCGGTTGAGATCGCGTATTTCTTCTCGGGTCTGGAGCTGGTCGGCTAAGCCACTGGCACATCCCGTGCAGAGACATGACACCGGCGTGCCCCATGGGCGCGCCGGTTTTCTTTTGTTGATCAAGGATTAATGGAGCGGTCGGGCAACGGTTATCATTTTTGCAGAGAGCAACATGAGGATCATTATTTAATGTTCTGTAATTAAACAGATTTACCATCTCATTTCATCGGTGCCCTTTGTACACCATGCGTACACCCCCTGTGCACCCCCCGTACACCGTCTTTGGGGTCACGAGAGATGCCGATACAACATGTTGCGCGGCCAAGACTGTTGTTGGTTCGGGTTAAGATCGCGTCACTGCACCGTGCGGTGGCAGGGGCACGGGTCAGGCTTTGGCGATGACGCCGATTTCGTTCAAGGTCCGCTCAAAATCGCTCAGCCCCTTGTCGAAGGCCTGGGCCTTGATCGCGTCAAAGCGTTTGCGCAGCGCTTTCTTCTCTTCGCCCTTGCAGTCGTTCCAAGGGCGGCCTTGCAACCCCATGACCAGCACGTAGTAGCCGATAAAATGGGGGCGCATGCCGGATCGCAACAGGCGGGCATATGCGTCATCCGCACCAAGCGTACGCAATGCGTCAGCATCTGGTATGCCAGCCTTCGCGCAGGCTGCGTCCATGGCAGGGCCAAGGTTGCGGATCGAAGAAACAGGATCACTCATGGCGCAAGATTAGCCGCAGCCCCGGGTGCTGTCACCTGCGATCAGATGCTGGCGTAGTCGGTAAAGTAGGGCGCTGGTTTTGTGTCCTTCTTGGACCCCTGTTTGGGGGGCTTGGGACGTTCTTTGCTCGACATTTTGACACCTCATACATTGAACACTCCGCGTTCGTGTGCGCGGTAAACACAGCCCAGCATGGAATTGTGCCACCGGGATGGTTCAAATGTGGCAATTATGTGGCGGGTTGCAGCGTGTACTGTGTGACTTGTGAATACGGGTGATCGGGCGTGCAGATCACGTTTGGAAAGTCGGGATGGTTGACCGCATCCGGCCACCCCTGAGGTTCCAGCGCAACGCCTGTCAGTGTTGCAATGTTTGCTTCAGGGATCGTGGGAAGGAAAGCTCCAGAATAGACCTGCAACCCCGGTTCGGTGCTGGCAATCTCAAGAACATACGAGGGTGTTGTCAGTGTTGCCATGGGGGCTGGCTGAGCCTTCGCCTGTTTGGCAACGCAGAAATTATGATCTGTGCCCGGGTCGATGGGCCGCGCGGTCCGGTGGTCAAATGGGGTATCCTCAACGGGCACAATGACGCCTGTTGGCAGATTGGCATGATCCGCGGGGAGGTAGTGCGAGGCGTGGATGTGGAGCGTATGTTCGGGCGTGACGCGCCAATAGGGGTGGTGCGCGATAGAAGCGGGTGTCGGGGCATCCGTTGTCATCGTGACCCGGAATGTCAGTGTGTTGTCGGCAACCTCGAACCAGACTTCGATATCGCGATTTCCCGGCAGACCGCCGTGACCGTCTGGCAGGTGATGGGTCAGTTGCAATGCGGTGCGGTCTTGTGCGGCGACTGTCCATATGGCCCGATCCAGCCCATCCGGTCCGCTGTGAAGCGCCGTGGTTCCGTTTTCGTTGCATGGCATCTGATGCGTCGTTTCGCCGACTGATACCTGTCCCCCGCGAACCCGGTTTGCTACTGGTCCCACGATGGTGCCGCCATAGGCATCGCGCAGCTCTTGGGACGTTGTATCATCTACGTCCAGAACAAGGTTTGGCCCATTGTCCAAACACAGGCTGCGCATGCGCGCCCCGTCGGGATCGAAGGTGGCAATCAGACGGTTGGAACGGATGGAGTATGTGGTGCTCATGCCTGCACAATGTCAAAGGGAGCAGTCAGGTGCAAACAGGCAATACGGGCTAGGCGGGATGCCGACGGACGTGTTTTTCTGCGTGACCGTGGCGCCGAGTGAGGCGCGTCTATCCCTCTGAATTATGTGGGTTTTCTTTGCCATCATAGCACGCAAAGGCGAGCTTGTTTCCGTCCAGATCGCGCACATAGGCCACATAGAATTTGTCACCGTAGCTTTCGGGGCGGAAGCCCGGTTTGCCTTCGTCAGAGCCACCGCCGCGCATGGCAGTCTCGTACAGCGTGTCGACATCGGACGCGGTTTTAACCCGGAAGGCCGTCATGGTTCCATTACCCGTGCTGGCAGGTCTGTCGTCAAATGGATAGCAGACAAAGAACCGGGGCACGGTTTCGTCATCCTTGTCACCCCATGATACCACCTGCGGGTCCTCAAAGCAGAGTGGAAGCCCCATGTGTTCAAAGAGCGGCGCATAAAATGCCCTGGCTTTGTCCAGATCATCGGTTCCAAGTGTCACATACCCGATCATTTCGAGGTTCCCCGTTGTCTGGCTCTTGGCGGTTGGAGCGGGTCACTTTGGCGCCGCACTTGCAGACAGAATGGCAAGGTGCACCGAGTGACGCAAATGTGCATTCGTCATGTTCCGGCAAACGTCCGCTGTGCGATGGGGTCCTTACTTTCGTTTTTCTGTGCGCAATGGCAGCTTGGAACTACAATCCAACCCGAGAGGCGGCATGCTGAAAACCATCGACCATGTGCAACTGGCCATGCCGCAAGGGGAGGAAGATGCGGCGCGCGCCTTCTATGCCGGTGTTCTGGGGCTCTCCGAAGTTTCGAAACCCGAGAGTCTTGCGAAACGCGGCGGCTGCTGGTTCCAGCGTGGTGGTGTCAAGGTGCACCTTGGCGTGATGCAGGACTTTCGTCCGGCCGCAAAGGCGCATCCTGCCTTTGTGGTTGATGATCTGTCCGAGATGCGGGGGCGGTGCGACGCGGCGGGTGTTGCCTGTGTTGACGACCAGCCACTGGAAGGGTTTGCGCGCACCTATGTCTTTGACCCATTTGGCAATCGGATCGAGTTGATGGAGCGTCTGTAAGCGCGGTCGTATCCCCGTGCCGCAGGTTTTGCAATCGCGCACTCTTGCCCCGTACCGCAATGCGGTGGCATGAGGTTCTGCAAGGGGGCCATCCATGACAGACACACCAATCTCGACCCACGATGCGGCGGCGGATGATCGCAACGATCACATCCTGATCTATGTGGATGGGCGCATTGTCCCGCGGGCGGAGGCTGTCGTGTCTGTCTACGACAGTGGCTTCATGTTGGGTGATGGGATCTGGGAAGGGTTGCGCCTGTATGATGGGCATATCCCGTTCCTTGATGATCATCTGGATCGGCTGTTCGAGGCGTCGGCGTATACCGAGATCGAGATTGGGCTGGGCCGCGAAGCGCTGAAGCAGGCCGTTTGGGATACGCTCGCTGCCAACGGGATGGAGACGGATGTGCATATCCGCCTGATGGTAACGCGGGGCCGCAAGGCCAAGCCGTTCCAGCACCCGCATCTGAGCCTGTGGGGGGCGACCATCGTCATCATTGCCGAGCATTCAAAGCCCGATGAGAGCGTGGTCGAGCGTGGCATTCGCCTCCATACCGTGCCGCATCACCGGGGGCTGCCGCTGACGCAGGATGCGAAACTCAACTCTCATTCCAAACTCAACTGTATCATCGCCCTGAATCATGCCGTACGGGCCGGAGCGGACGAGGCGTTGATGCTTGACCCGTTTGGCTTTGTGAACACCACCAATGCCTGCAACTTCTTTATCGTGAAGAAGGGCGAGGTTTGGACGTCGACCGGGGATTACTGCATGAACGGGATCACCCGGCAGAAGGTCATTGATCTGTGCCGGACCGAGGGCATCCCCGTCTTCGAGCGCAACTATTCTCTGGTGGACACCTATGCGGCGGACGAGGCGTTTCTGACAGGAACCTTCGGTGCGCAAACGCCCGTGTTCGAGATTGACGGTCGCGTCATTGGCGGCGGCAAGGCCGGCCCTGTGTTCCTGCGCCTACGCGCGGCCTACAAACGGTTGATTAAGGCCGAACGCTGACGACCATCCGTGCGATGGGTCAACTGCT
Source organism: uncultured Tateyamaria sp. (assembly GCF_947496075.1). GTDB lineage: Bacteria > Pseudomonadota > Alphaproteobacteria > Rhodobacterales > Rhodobacteraceae > Tateyamaria. The sequence goes on along the minus strand of NZ_CANMBJ010000001.1, from coordinate 118,681 downwards.
AGAAAGCATCGTATTCAATCGGCGCATCCATGAAAATGACATCTTATGGCGTGTCGTGGATGTGCCGGTGTTCGCTGGGGTGATCAAAGTATTCCGCAATGGGTTCACCGCTGGGGCCTGAGGCATACAAAACGCCGACACTGTTTGTGTGGTCGAGGCCAGGACTTTGCCGCACGCCAAAGCGGGCTGCGGTGCTTCCGGGTGTTGAAATATCGGATTGGCTGTTTGGCTGGCTCGTAACGCCTGTACCGTGTTACGTGCGCCGGTGAACAAGCAGATCTGCGCCACCGGCAACGTTGGCCTTGCCTTGATCCTTGCTGCCTGTGTCGTGCGGCGTGTATTCCGGCCTTTGAGTGGAACTATTCCCTTTTGAACGCATGTGCGACGGACGAAGCGTTTTTGACAGGCTCCTTTGGTGCGCACACCACGGTGTTCCAGGCCGGTGGTTGTGCGGGTTGGTAGGCTCGATTTCCTTGAACTGCTGTGCGGAGCACAAGGCACTGATTGCCAGCCGACGTTGATCCGTTTGATGACGGAGAAGTCCCGCTTGATTTCGTGTCGGCGGAATTGTTCCGGTTGAAAACGACTGGCTTGTTACATCGCGACAGCACACGTTACCGTAAAAAGATACTCCGTGCCGAACATGCTGCCAGGTGCTGCGTATTGGGGGACATGAGAAGTTTCGAGGGTGTACTGGTGTATGTGCTCTTGGCCTTTCCCCTATTGCATTAAACGAAGCCGCGTTGATGCTGGTGTCCGGGATTTTTGAATGTGTGGAGTTGCGTTTCTAAGAGCTTGAGGTTTCAAGGTGTACAAGGCTTTGACGGTGAGTTTGACGAGAAGAGTTCGTGCTTTTCGGAAGATCAGTTTGGGGGTTTTCGCAGCCTTCGCGCTTTCGGCTTGCACGCAGGTTTGGGAAACGAACTACGATCAGAATCCCAGCGCAGAACAATCGAAAGGTTGGCGACTGAATGCTGTGTCGGTGGACGTACCGCGGACGCTGACCGTTACCGAAGCCAATACGTTCTCTGCAGAGGCAGATATCGTGTGGCGCGGTGAGCTGCCCGGTGACCGCTACGCACAGGTCGAACGCATTATGCGCGAGGCAATCGAAAAGGGAGCCGCGGGGTTGCGGAATCGGGGGCGTGCCGTCGATCTGCGCGTGACGGTGACCCGCTTTCACGCAGTGACGGATCGGACGCGGAGGCAGCTTTCGGCTGCGGGTGTGCACAACATCAACTTTGCCATTCAGGTCGTCGATGCGCGCAGCGGTGCGGTTCTGGCGGCGGAGCCGGACGTGTCGGCAGATCTTGTCGCCTTTAGCGGGCAGCAAGCTCTGGATGCAGAGGCGGCGGGGCAGACCCAGCGCGTTCGGATCGTGAACCATGTTGCAAATGTGATTGCCGGTTGGCTCGGGACAGGGCCGGATGTTCGGCAGACCTTTTCCCGCGTTGGTATTTGAGCGGCTCGTTTTTTCGGCAGCACCGACAGGTGCGCAAGACTTGTTTCGGCGGTATCGGGATGGTGCGGAAAACTCTCTAACTTGGGCTTCTTTGCTGCGCCCTTGTCGCATGCGGCTTCCCGCGTCCCGGACCGAATGCACGTGAAATACTTGCATTGGCAGAGGCGTTGAATGCAGAAGTGCTGGCTGTTCCCGTCGACGCCCGTGTTGCACGCATTGCTGGGTCAGAGGACTTCAGCGCGCGAAGCTGCTTTCCGAACAGCTTTCTGGCCCATGGCCGCATTGACGCGGAGTTGATTTATTCCGGCGATCTGTTGAACCTGACGATCTCAGAAAACGTCGATGATGGACTGTTTGAAACGGTTGGTGGACCCACCACGCTGACCGAGGTGCAGGTGGGTTTACGGTCGAATCGGAACTGACCGAGGTTCTGGTACAACGCGGTGAAACGACCGGCAGCATATTGGCTGGATGATCTTTTGGCAGAGCCGCGGTTTGACGTTGCTTTGCTCCCGGGGGATCAGATCACGGTCCGGCAGGACCGACGTGCCTTTACCGGGATCGGCGCGGTGAGCGGGCAGGCCCTTGTCGAGTTTCCGAAACCAACGATCAACCTGATTGAAACACTTGGCCTCGTCGGCGGCTTGGCACCGCAATCGGGCTATCCCAGCAGCGTGTTTGTCCTGGGCGAAGAGTCCCCGGAGAGGTAGCAACAGTTGGCAGGCGCGGCCTTTACCGGACAGCAGCAAGCCATCTATGCCTTTGATCTGACCCAACCATCTGACCTGTTCTTTGGCGGACGGTTCAACATCGGGGATGGTGACATTCTGTATGCGGTAGAGGCTCCGTACACCCAATTTCTGAAAGCGCTATCCGCTATCACTGGCGTTACAACACCGGTTACAGGCATCAGCAATGCGATCTGACTGACAGCGGAATCGGCGCGGCAGTTCTGACTACGCATTTTATTTTGGGGGAATTGGCTCCGGCGGTAGGGATCGAACCTACGACCAATTGATTAACAGCCAGGTATTCTGCAGCTAACCTATTGATATTTGGTGCATATGGGCGTGTTTGGCACATGGGTTCATGCATCCGAGGCGCCTTTCAAGCGGGACCCTGGTTCCTTGAACCTGCGCACAAATAGTAGCGTTGTCTCCAACGTCATAAGTGAATAGCCGAGCACCACGAACGATCAACGATCGATACTTGATCTCAGTCTAAGACCGGAGTGGTAAAACGAATAGGCCCGCCTCGATCGGCGGGCCGGGTCTCATGGAAGCCCTCTGGAAGCAAACCCTATTTCCTTGATACAGGTTTTCTCAGTTGGAAGCCTCGCCCTTTGGTGAAGTCTACCGTGTCTGATTCCTTTCGAAGATGATCCGGCGCATAGCGAGCGTAGATCTTTTCGGTCACCTTGGCCGAGGAATGTCCAAGGTATTGCGATACCCGGGACATTTCGTGGCCATTGGCGATGAGATGCACTGCAGAAGTGTGGCGCAACACATGAGGTGTCACCTTGCCAGGTAGCTTCGCGCGCTTTACGGTTTTCCTGAACGCGTTGTGGATGCTGTGAACCCGATCACCCTTGTACTCAACCACAAAGTCCGAATAGCAGGATTCACGCCAATCCAGGAGCAAATCCGTTGTTCCGTCATTCATTGGAACAAAGGCACGATTTTTGACGTGTTCTAATTCATCGTCCCTGAGATCGATCGTTCGATTGGTGAAGTCGACCTGGTCCCAGGTGAGTTCCAGAATTGCTCCCAATCTGCCAGCAGTTGATAGCATAAGAACTGTGGCGATGTGAAGATGTGGCGTTTGCAGGGTTTCGGCCAGCAAAGTATCGATTTCCGTCTGTGTGAGCCAGCGGTCCACCGGGCGTGATCTTGATGGTTTCCTTAGCTGGTGAGGCGACTCCTTGATCAACTTTTTTCGCTTTGCAAAGTTAAGCGCCATCTGGACAAAGTTAACGTCATGAAAGAGCGTCGTTCTTGAGATCTCGCGCCCGTTTTTCTTTTGAAATTCTTTTCGGCTCACTTCCAGATATTTTCTGACCAATGCGTCGTCGATTTCGAGAGGATGGTAGCTTCCGAAAAACGGTCCGACGTTCTTCCAAATCGATTTCATCTGCTCAGCTGTGCGGCGGCCCTCGAGATCCTCTCCTAAGGCCTCCCAGACCTTTTTGAAGGTCAGTTCGGACCCCAACAATAGAAGTTGGGAATTGTAGACCCTTTGCCCTTCCGGTTTGGCCTCCGAAAGAGTCTTGGCCTCCAATTGGAACCGACGCCGCTACCTTTTTCCGTCAACAACCTCATACCACGTGACGCAAAAACCACCGCGATATTTTCCTATTCTGATGTCGTGCAATTTTCATACTCCTCGATTGCAGTGGCCGGGATGCGCAGCAGCTTTTTTCCGACGCGGTAGGCGTCGAGTTTGCCGGCTGAGATGAGATTCCGGATGGTGTTGGAAGAGCAGTGCCAGCGCTTTGCGAGCTGCTCGGGTGTCGAACTTTTTTCCATCTTGTCTGTCCTTTCCGAGAGCCGATGGCGATCGGACGCAGGTCACTGGCCGGAGGCTCGGCTCCGGAGATCGCCATCAGCTCTCATTGTTGGGGTGTTTAGGTGCGCCGCTCGTGGGCGGTGACGACCTTCTTCGAGACGCGGGTCATCCTGCCGACCTTGAAGCACGGCACCAGACCGCTATCGATGGCAGACCTGATGGTTTGAGGCGAGCACTTCCAGCGCTCAGCCAATTGTTGGAGGGTAAAGACGTTTTCCATGACCATTTCCTTTTTTCCGGTTTTTTACAGACCTGTCGGTCCGGGCGGTCACAGCGACCGCAACAAGATGTTTCGGGGTGGCTGCTGCTCTTGCAGCGATGGAATGTGGACTGGACTTGAACGACTCAATTCCGGTCCCTATTTGCTCGCTGAGGCTCCTTGCTTCGTTGCGTTTGGCGGAAAGAACATTAGCCAAACAAAAAAAGAAGCACGAACATCAAAGTTTCTTATAAGCATCGGAAATCAAACAATACTTTTCCGAGTTTTTGCGGGGTTGAGTGCGGATCCTCACAATATTGCATGCTCGACGCGGAGAATATTTCGCCGCTGATCGACACTCTTGAGACGGTTGAATCTCCGAGTTGATCGACAAAATTCTTACCGATACCCGATTTTGAATTTGAGGGTGCCCTTCGGGGCACCCCCACGATTTGGCTGTTGCCGAACCTAAATACACTCGCGACGCAGCAACCAGGATGACTGCTTCACAGCGGCGATGCTGTCGCGGACATTGCGGCGGGCACGCTGATATGCTTTCCAGCGCTCCGCCAGCTTTCGAAGCGTCTCGATACGTTCGCGCAGGAACACCTGCTCGGAGAATTCTTCTCGCATAACAACGTCTCCGTATTTCGGGCTGAATTCGTTCAGCGCCTTTCTGATGGCGTCACCCATCAGGTCCAGCGCGGTTTCATCGTTGATGGCCATCTGTTCTCCCGCAGTCAGACGATCCAGCGTCTGGGGCAGGAGCCGTTTCAACGGGTCTTGCACGGTCAGACCTGCGTCGCGCCAGCCTTCTGCCAGCCAGCGCCCCTTCCTGATGGCCGTGAGAACCAGCCGTTCGAGTTCGTCCTGCAATGTCGCTTGCATTGGGTATCCTTTCACTTTTCCTGATCTGGGGATTGGCGACCGCCTCTGATCGCAAACAACGGTGGCGGCCCTTCATTTCAGGAAGCGATCATCAGGACCGGCCGAAGGACAGCGTCGATCGCGCCGCACCGAAGCGTCTGATCCTTCATCGCCTCGGCGAGAAGGCAGATATCCTCGACATAGGGCGACGCGGGATCCAGATCCGCGAAATAGGCAGCCTCGATACGATCAACGTCATGGACATTCTCCAGTGACAGCAAATCGCCCGGAGCCTGCAGCTCTACGCTCATCCGACGTGTCAGAACGGTCGATCCAGTCACGTCGTCGATGAGCGCCTGCATGCGCTGTAGCCAGGCTTGCCCTCCGAGAAGCAGGGATGCGTTTTGCAGCCCCTCGCGATGGTGTTGAACGAACCCCCGAAAATCCCGCAGGGTGTCTTGCGAAAAATCCAACATGTTGGACCTCCTTTGCAGCTTGCCACCGGCGGACTTGCCGATGGCTCAAGGCGGCTTGCGGCTCCTTTCGTTTGCGCGATTTCATGTCTGCGGGGCTGCGATCCCGCGGTTAAAAGTCTCTGTCTTGTGGGTATTTTTCTCGGGTCGTTTTTTCCTTGTCTTGGCCTTCAATTAGATTGGCCAGGACAAGAAAAACGAAGTCCGAGGATGCTGCTTTTTTGGGGTTGCTGACGAAAATTCATTGTGTCTCAGAAATACCCGATGTCGGCTTTTTCAGGCTTTGCTGAATCCGTGCTCAATCAGGCTTGCTCAACTTAGCGGCGAACGTTATCAAAGCCTTGCGAGGCTACGGCGCCCTTGCGAGTGGCTGTAGAATGTAACGACGGTTTGAGAAAAACAATTGGTTGAAGCTAACACCGCATTGATCCGCAAGTGCGGTGCCTCAAGAAGTTCAAGCTTCCAGGAAATCCAATTTTCTCGTTGGAAACAGTTTCTCAACGACGGTGTGATGCAGCCATAAAATCGCGCCCAATCAATTTTGCAAACGATCGAGAAACGGAAATTGGCGGAGAAAAGGCAGGCAGACGCAACACCTCATGCAGCATCCTTGATCGAAGGGATGCGAGACTTTGGCTATACGCTTGAGACTGCGATGGCCGATATCATCGACAATTCCATTACTGCCGGAGCATCAAAGGTCGAAATCCTCGCCGAAACCACGACCGATGAACCGTGGATAGCTATTGTTGATGATGGTTTTGGAATGACGGAGGTCGAATTGATCGAGGCCATGAGACCGGGATCCCGGAACCCGCTGGAAGAACGGGAAGGCCACGATCTTGGGCGGTTTGGGCTTGGCTTGAAAAGCGCAAGTTTCTCGCAATGCCGGCAATTGACCGTAATTTCCCGTAAATCTGCCAACGTGGCTGCTGCGACTTGGGACCTGGACAAGGTCGCACAATCCAATGTCTGGAGTGTTGACCTCGAGGACGATCGTTCAGATGTGCCTGCGGCCGCAGAAATTCCAGAAACTGGAACCGTTGTTCTCTGGCGAAAGCTCGATCGACTTTCGACCAACTATCGCAATGACACGCCAAAGCGAGCCGGCGAGATCAACAACGCCCTGTCAGGTGCCGAACGACACCTGCGCCTCTGTTTCCATCGGTTTATGGAGGGCAGCAGACCGAAACTTCGGTTGAAGTTGAATGGACGCCATCTTTCACCGATCGACCCATTTGCTACCGATCATAAAGCGACCCAACGAGACCCCGAAGAGGTCTTGCCGTTGGCGCATGGCAATGTCGTCACTCAGTGCTTTACGTTGCCCCACCATAAGATGATGACGAAGTCGGCTTGGGAAGAACTCGGAGGACGCGAGGGCCATCTGCGCTCACAGGGATTCTACATCTACAGGGAGAAGCGACTGATCATCGCCGGCAGCTGGTTGGGCCTTGCAAGGCAAAAAGAGCTCACGAAGCTATCCCGCGTGAGAGTGGACATTCCCAACACGATGGACGCGGATTGGAAGATTGACGTCAAGAAGGCATCTGCCCAGATGCCGCCTGTTGTTCGAGAGCGTCTTCGCAAGATCGTGGAACGATTGCAGGGGACCTCCAAACGGACTTACCAGCGCCGAGGTCGAAAGCTGGTGGCGGATGAGAACCTTCCACTTTGGAACCGAGTTCTGAAGGATGGAAAGATCATCTATCGTCCGAACACCGAGCATCCTTCCATCACGGGCTTTGCGGAGATTTTGCCTGAAGAGTTTCGGCATAGCTTTCGAGCGTGCATTGCATTGCTCGGATCAGGCCTTCCGGTCCCTGCGCTGCACGCCGACATGCTTGGAAGCGCAGAAAGCGTCGAAGCCGATGAGTCGGATTTTCAGGAGCTTGCAGATATGGCCGAAACGGCAATCAAGGAGCTTCGGAAGATAGGCATGTCTGGTCCAGACGTGGTGCGAACTCTGGGCTCCACTGAACCATTTTTGAACCACAAGGCCCCCATTCGGCGCCTCGTTGAAGATATTGTGCAAGGAGAAAATTCATGACTGCGCAGCTCAGGCATTTGGATGGTGTCGTGTCCCAGTCGCTGGCGCATGAGCGCAAGAGCGGAGACGATCTTCGCAGCTTCATTGCCACCATGAATGTTGCGTTGAATGTCAACGCGGAGCAAGAGGCTCTTGAGCAGCTTGCGCGTGATATCGAACAGCGCTTCGGGATCACCATGGGGCTTGGCGCCATGGTGGATGATGAAAGCTTCAAGCCCTGGCTTGACGATGCCAAGTCGAGCATCAAACCCTTTTACTGGGATCGTTACAAAAAGCTGCTGCACAAAAACGGTTTGCCGCAGGACGTCGTAACCACGACTGACGAGGTCACGGACAGAATTCTCGGCCGGCTCGGCAACCCCAAGCTCGCCGAGCAGTGGGATCGGCGCGGTATGGTCGTTGGCCACGTTCAAAGCGGCAAGACTGCCAACTACACCGGCCTCATCTGCAAGGCAGCGGACGCCGGTTACCGCCTGATCATCGTTATTGCTGGTATCCACAATAACCTACGCAACCAGACCCAGGAACGGATCGATGAGGGTTTCATAGGGCGTGATACCGGAAGGCTTGCCACGCTTGGCAAGAAAGGCAACCGAGCCATCGGCGTCGGACTATTTGATGACAGACATGTCCCTGTAGGCCTTACAAACACTCTATTCGATTTCAAGAAGGATACCGCATCGACAAACACGAGCCAGATCGATTCCTACAAGGTGCCAGTGGTTCTTGTAATCAAGAAAAACCACAATACTCTTAGGAACTTGCTCGATTGGCTGCGCGAGAATAGTGCTCGTGGCGATGATCTGATGATTGATCAGCCAATGCTTCTGATCGATGATGAGGCGGATAACGCATCGATCAACACGAAGTACTCCAAGGAGGAGATCACCAAGATCAACGGCCAAATCCGTGATCTACTGAATCTGTTCCATCGCAGTTGCTATGTCGGGTACACGGCGACGCCATTTGCAAACATCTTTGTTGATCCTGATCAGTATGATGATGCGCTGAAAGAAGACCTTTTTCCCAAGCATTTCATAGTCGGGCTTGATGCGCCAACGAACTACTTCGGAGCGAGCAAGATTTTCATCGATGGCATCCCGGATGAGGGTGATCCTGTTTGGCTAAGGTACATTGCTGACAATGAAGACATTCTGCCAATCAAACACAAGATCGATCAGACTGTCGAAGAACTTCCTGAAAGCCTGAAAGAAGCTCTCCGTGCATTCCTGATTGCACGTTGTATTCGAAATCTTCGAGGGCAAGCGGCATCACACTGTTCCATGCTTGTGAACGCCAGCCGTTTCACAAACGTCCAGGGCAGATTGCGGAATCGTCTACACGAATATTTGACGGCAATCTTGGATTCTCTTCGCGTGAATGGTTCCCGAGGAACCGACGGCCTGCGGGACCCGCAAATCTCTGCTTTGCACGAGACTTGGCTGAATGAATACGCCGACGCCGAACCTGATTGGGAGGGCATCCAGGCCGCTTTGTTGGAAGCCGTCGCGGCAGCGAAAGTTGTGGAAGTGAACAGCCGAGCCAATGGCTTGGACTATTCGGGTGACACCACTACCGGACAAACGGTTATTGCGGTTGGAGGGTTCTCCCTTTCTCGTGGCCTGACACTCGAAGGCCTGACAGTGACTTGGTTTCTGCGAAACACCATGATGTACGACACGCTCATGCAGATGGGGCGTTGGTTCGGGTATCGCGGGGGCTTCGAAGACCTATGTCGGATTTGGATGCCCTCGGAAGCTATCGACTGGTATGCGCATATTGCCGAGGCCAGCGAAGAACTGCACCTTGAACTCAAGAAGATGGAAAAGGCGAAAGCCACGCCGGCCGATTTTGGCCTCGCGGTTCGTAGCCACCCGGCTGCACTGCTTGTGACCGCCCGCAACAAGATAGGATCTGGCCAGAAGCACATTATGATCGGTCTTTCGAACGCTTGGGTTGAAACAGCCAAGATCAGTGCGAAACCAGACGATATCGCGGCGAACCAGAGTTCTGCGGAGCGGCTAATGCAAGACCTCGGCGATCGAGGTTTCACAACGGTTGCTGCAGAGAAGGTAAGCGGCGGCTATCTACTGAGGGATGTGCCGGTTGGCCCGATAGACGAGTTCCTCCTCGGCTGGAGGAACCACGAGCAGGCATTCCTGACGCAGCCTGGACCAATTCGTGCATATATCCGAGATCGGAAGGACGATGAGCTGGAGTTTTGGGACGTTCTCATAACGAGCGTTTCGAGTGATGTTGAGCCATTTCCATTGGTGGATTGGCGACTTGGGCCACAGGTTCGCAGCGTGGGATACAAGGATCTTCGGGATCACGTCCTTTCAATGAGCGGCAAGAGATCCCGCATCGCTTCCAGAGGCGTGGAAAAGGTCGGCGTTGATCCCGCGAAGGCCAAGGAAGCCGAGCTTCAATACCTGCGGGATTTGAAGGAGGACAAGAAACCGGATGGAAAACGGGTGTCCTTCCCGGACAGGATCTATCGCCAAGTGCGCGACAAGCCATTGTTCGTGCTTCATTTAGTCAAGGTGCGCCCGCCAGAAGAAAGCGATCTGCCGTATTTGGATCGCCTGCCGGAAGAACCGGTAATCGGTTGGAGTATAAGCCTTCCACCCTCGGGCAAGCCAAATGAACGGGTGGAATACATCATCAACACCGTGAAATTCCGCGAGATTTACGGAGCAGACGAGGACGATGAAGGGGCTTGGGAAGATGATTGAGGATCCTTGGAATACCATTCAGATCAGCGAAGCCCGCCGTGTTGACAGCCAAGGAAAGCATGACTTTTTTTGGGTCAGGATGCCTGACAAGTCGGTGGGACTCCTGCTGCGGTTGTCTGACGAAACATCGGAAATTCGCCCGCTGCCAAAACTGAAGCATGTCGACGTCTCTTATCAGTTGGTTGATGAGCAGAATTGCTATTGCGTGACTTTAGGCGAAAGCACCCATGTTGATCTCTTTGAAACGCTGTGTCGCGATGTGGTGAAAGCTGCGGAAGAGGCACCAGATCTTCAAAGTGCGTTGGCTCGTGCCGTGAGGCGAACCTTGAGATGGCACCACCTGCTCAGAGGTGGACGAAACCAAGGGATGTCGCTTGAAGAACAGAGAGGGCTTGTCGCTGAGTTGGCCTTTCTACGGGAGCTTGTTCACCATCTTGGAGCTCTCAAGGCGGTGGAAGCATGGAAAGGGCCCGATGAAAGCGCGAAAGATTTTGAACTCCCCGGGAAATTCTTCGAGATAAAGGCAAGACGAAGCGCTGCTCACCCCAAAGTGCGCATCTCCTCGGAAGCGCAACTGATGGACATCGATGGCGCCGACTTGTTCCTGCGGGTTCAGGACGTGGATACTTCGCTCGCTTCCGAAGGCGAAAACCTAATAGATCACGTAGAGCAGACCGAACGGCTCTTTGATGGTGACATAATGGCGCTTGATCTTTGGGAGCAACGTCTTGCGACTATTGGATATTCACCTGAACAGGTTGAGCAGGAAAGACGATGGCATCTCGGAACCAACCGAACGTTCGAGGTCTTGGATGGTTTTCCAAGGTTGATCCCGCCGATGCCACAGGGAGTCGACGGGGTTGAGTATACTATTCGGCTTGATGCCTGCTCGGAATTTGAGCGGAACTTTGCATTGGATATTCTGCTGAACAAGGAAGCCGCAGATGTCTGATCTTGCGGAATTCCATCAAACCTTTATCGCCGACATACAGGGTGATGCCGATGCTTTGGGATTGTACACACAAGAAGCATTCTTTGAGGTGATCGGTGAAATCCTGACGGAGGCTGGCGAAATCGATCAAAGCGATTACGCCTATTTCGATGGTACGGGTAAGAATGGTGTGCTTCTTGAGGTGACAGGATCCGGCGGAGACCCTCTGAACGCGGATGGTATCCTGTCCCTCATTCTCTGCGATTTCGAATTTTCACCCGAAGTTAGAATAACAGATGCGGCCTTTCTCAGGGCCCGTTTCAAAAGACTGGTCGAGTACTTGAGGCACGCACGCAAGGAGGAGTTCAGAGAGGAACTCGAGGAGACAAGCCTTGGTGCAGGTTTGGCTGATCTGATCAGCACTCGATGGAACAGTATCGACAAGGTCAAACTGATATTCGTCACCAATTCGGATAATCGGGCCAAAGTTGATGCAATGCCTGCCGGCGCAATCGACGGTAAGCCGGTCACATATAACGTTTGGGATCTTAAGCGTCTTCAAGCCTATGTGGAACAAGGCAAGGCGCGGGCCGATTTGACCATCGATTTCGCGGAACACTTCGGTGGTGGCATTCCGGTTCTCAAGGCTTCGGGCTCGGATGCAGCGCTCGAGAGCTACATTGCAGTGATCCCGGGCGAACAGCTCGCTCAGATCTACGACAAATGGGGCGCACGTCTTCTTGAATCGAACGTTCGCAGCTTCCTCCAGGCGAGGGGGAACGTGAATCGTGGAATCAGGAAAACTATCGTCGAGGAACCTCACATGTTCCTTGCATACAATAATGGGCTCGCCGCAACTGCCGAGGCGGTTAAGCTCGAGCAAACGGAAGTTGGCCTGATAATAACGCGGGCAGACAACCTTCAGATCGTCAACGGCGGTCAAACCACAGCATCCATCCATGCTGCGCGCAAGATGGCCGGTGAGGGTATCAGGGACATCTTCGTCCAGATGAAGTTGAATGTTGTCCCGCCAATCCTTTCGGACACCGTGGTCCCGAGAATTTCGGAATTTGCGAACAGTCAGAACAAAGTAAATGCTGCCGATTTCTTCGCCAATCATCCGTTCCATGTAAAGATCGAGGAGCTTTCGAGAAAGATTTTGGCCCCGCCCGGAGCTGAAGGCTATCGGGAAACCAAATGGTTCTACGAACGCGCTCGGGGACAATATGCCGATCAGCGCGGCAAACTGTCAGTTTCAGAACGCAAAAAGTGGGATGCTGAGTTCCCGCGAAAGCAGTTTTTCACAAAAACAGATCTTGCCAAATTTGAGAATTCCTGGGCTGGCAAGCCTGAAGATGTCTCGAAGGGCGCGCAAAAGAACTTTGCAGCTTTCGCCAAAACCATCGAAAAAACTTGGGGTCGGAATGGTGATCGTATCAATGAGGCTTGGTTCAGGCATCTGATTTCGAAGGCAATCATCTTCCGAAAGGTGGAGAAGCTCGTTTCGGCTCAGGAATGGTATGAAGGCGGCTACCGCGCGAACATCGTGACATACGCCATTGCCAAGGTTGCACATGACGCACGGGAGCAGGACAAGGTAATTGATCTTGGCCGTGTTTGGCGATCGCAGGACATGCCTGCAGCTCTTGAGAGCGCATTGCTGGTTGCTGGCGCCGAGGCTCAACAGTTGATCACCAATCCCCCTGAGGGCGTTCGGAACATGAGCGAATGGGCCAAGAAACAGGCGTGTTGGGAACAGTTTCGCAAACGCGAACTTTCCTATCCGGATGAATTCTTCCAAATACTTGTCGATCCCGAGGAAGAGAAGATTGAGGAGCGCGAAATAACTGATGATGAAAACCTGACAAAGGGCGTTGAGGCACAAACAAGGGTCTTCGAATTGGGAGCGCCGTTCTGGTCAGAGGCAAAAGTTTGGGGGCGAGCCAACAAGCTGCTTTCGCCCTCTGAGTTTGGCGTTTTGGATGTCTGTTCAAAGATGCCATCGAGATTGCCTACAGAGAAGCAGACGGTGTTTGCGCTCGAGCTGCTCAGGAAACTCGAAGAACATGGATTTTCGAAGATTGATGAAACGTCGGCTTCGTGAGGAGGGTTCTCGCCTCTGAGCGCGGCATCAAGGCTGATAATTCGCCATTTCGACAGAGCGTCTTGTCCTAAGAAAGCTGCCCTCTAATCGAGCAGCTTTCGAACGGACTCTGCGATCTGCCAAGCGAGGTAGGGGGGAACCGCGTTGCCCACCTGATGATATTGCTTGGTGCGCGGGCCGCAAAAGAAATAATTGTCCGGAAATGTCTGGAGACGGGCTGCCTCGCGAACCGTCAATGAACGACACTGTAGCGGATCCGGGTGTATGAAGTAATGCCCGTCTTTCGAAATGTGGCTGGTCACCGTAGTTGATGGTCGATCCGCTACTTGGGTGCGGAACCGGTCAGCGAATTTCCCGGTGCTGCGGTTGCGGTGCATTGGTTGGAGGAATTCGGGAAATTCGACAAGCTTGGGAGCTTTGCCAAAAGCTCTGCTGAAAGCTGATGAAAAGAGATATCGGCCGAGATCACCCGGAATGTGGCCACGGGTTTCGTGCTGTAGCAAGGCCTTGAGGCCATCGTCTGGAAACCAGCCTCGCAAATGACGAGGCATTCCGTTTGGCCGTTGCTTGCTGCTGCTGACGCGTTGGAAAGGCAATTCGTTTGCCTTTTCTATCGAACGTGCAATTTCCCTGACCTCCGCCGGTACAGCTTCCGAGGCTGCAATCGCCGACGCTTGGTTACGTAGCGCCTTTTGCCAAGCTTCGACTGTGTCGCCTTTGCTCAAGCCGCTTCGCAGAATCGGTATGTCGCCGATGGCCTGTTCTACACTCACCAGTGCCTGAGGTTGACCAAGAAGCGGTTCTTCGAGATGCAGTCCCTCTGCCATATCCTTGCGGATGCCGACGACGATCACGCGATGACGTGCCTGGGGAACACCATGATCCTCAGCACTTATGAGAAAGTCTTGCGCGGGTGCACGAGTGCCGTCTTCCGGCGCTGTCTTTGACAGTGGCAGGAGGACATAGCCGTCTCCGGCAGCTTCGAGATCGTCCAGAACACGACTGAAAATGCCACCGCCATCCACTTTGCTCGAGAGCATGCCTTTGACGTTTTCCATGACGAAAGCAGCTGGGCGAAGCCGATGGAGAATTCTAACATACTCACGGTACAGGTAGTGCCTGTGGTCTTCCTCGAGGACGTAGTTTGCCTTTCCCGAATTTCTGGACCGACCAGCCAGCGAGTAAGCTTGGCAGGGAGGGCCCCCGATCAGGATTGTATTTCCGCTGTAGGCTTCACGAGCCCTATCGAGCTCAACCGCCAGTTCCTCGAAGACGCCCTTCTCACCAAGAACCCTTTGCCTGACCTCACGCTCAGCGTGTTTCCAAATCGTCGGATAAAGCTCGGCCCAATCCGGTAGAGCACTGCCGGAATTCAGGGCGTTGTAATATTCAATCGGAAACTCGCGAAATGAGCGTAGAAACGCACGAAGACGGAGTGTCTGGACAGCATGATCATCCATTTCCACCGAAAGATGGATTTTCATGGGCGTGTCTGCATCCCGACCTGCCCGAGAGAATCCTTCGCCCAACCCACCCGGGCCGGCGAACAGATCTATGATGGCAAACTCTTTTGTCATTCGTGTCCCCTTGAGATAGGCCTTGTACCAGGTTTCGCGTCACGCTGAAGCTCGAATTTGCCAGCAAGAGTGTTATGTCGCGTGCATGGCGGACATCGTTGACAGTCGAACCAGATCCCGAATGATGTCGAACATTCGGGGCAGGAACACCAAGCCAGAGGTGTCCCTCAGAAAGGCGTTGCATCGTGCGGGATTCCGCTTTCGTATCAATGCGCGACGCTTGCCTGGCACACCTGACATCGTATTGCCAAAGTGGCAAACCGTGATCTTCGTGCACGGGTGCTTCTGGCATCGGCATCCGGGCTGTCGCAAAGCTACAAAGCCGGCTACGAACATCGAGTTCTGGACGCAGAAGTTCGATGCAAACGTAGAAAGGGACGCTAAGGCGGTCGCACAACTGCTAAGCCTTGGCTGGCGTACGGCGATTGTGTGGGAGTGCGCAGTAATGCCGCGCATTGGAGACGAATTGATTGAACAGGTTGGAGATTTCATTCGCGGTGCTGGAGGCCGCCAAATCGAGTTTGGCGGGTAGGTACCGATATCGCAAAGTCAGCAAAGTCGGCCGAAACGACGGGTTGCGCGGGAGTTACACCAACCTGGTTCAGTGAACCAGAGAACACACGATAAAGCCATCTTGAGATGCGTCAAAATAGGCTTAAGTCATTGACAATAAATGGTTGTTTTGGCTCCGGCGGTAGGGATCGAACCTACGACCAATTGATTAACAGTCAACTGCTCTACCGCTGAGCTACGCCGGAACGGTTCGCGCCGTATAGCAAGGCCGATTCAGGTCGTCCAGAGGGTTTTGCAGGCCCGTGAACAAAAAAATCAAACTCCACCAATGCGTGCAAAACGGGTGTCATGTGCCAATGGATCGCTGGCTTCGATCTCTGATCGACCCATCAGGTCGATCAGATGAGCCAATACGTTGCGCGTGGCAGCAGGCAAGAGAGCCTTGGGCGTATCCACATAGACAAGTTGGGCGATCTGCACTGCGGTGGCGGGCCCTTTGTCAAGCGTCGCAAGAATGGCGGCTTCCCGGGTGCGACGATGCGCGATCAACCATTCCAGCCGTGCGGTCGGGTCGATCACTGGGCCTCCATGCCCGGGATAGAAAACGCGCCAACGCCTCCTGCGCAGCTTTTCGCAGGAGGCCATGAAATCTGTCAGATCGCCGTCAGGTGGAGACACCAGTGAACTGGCCCATCCCATGACGTGATCCGCCGTCAGGCAAGCATCGCCAAACCCAAGGCAGATATGATTGCCGAGATGCCCCGGTGTGTGAATGACATCAAGGTGCCAATCCGGGCCGTTGATCACATCCCCGTCGCGTAGTCGGGTGTCGGGCGCAAAGGAGATATCGACACCCTCTCCTCCGCCTACAAGCCCGTTGTCCGCTAAGCCTTGCATAACGCTGCTTCGCCCATCCGTTGCTGTTCCAAACGCGAGAACGGGTGCGCCTGTGGCCTTGGAAAGGGGGGCAGCCAAGGGAGAATGATCCAGATGTGCATGTGTCACGATGATATGCGATACAAATTGTTCTGAACCGATTGCTCCCATGACCGCGTCAAGGTGCGCCGCGCTGTCTGGGCCCGGGTCGATCACCGCCAGAGCGGTTGTGCCCACAAGGTAAGTGTTTGTGCCTCGATAGGTCATCGGCGATGGATTTGGTGCCACGATGCGGCGCAGGCCGAGTTCCAGTACTTCGGAGATACCTATGGGTGGATCAAAATCGTCTGACGGCAGCATGGTGGTCTTTCGTCTGGGATCGCGGCTCGATAGGGTTTACGCCATGTCCTTTGCCTGGCTCAAACATTATATGCCCCGTGGCATCTACGCGCGCGCCGCGCTGATCCTTCTTCTGCCGGTTGTGGTCGTGCAGCTTGTCGTGTCTGTCCTTTTCGCCCAGCGCCATTTCGAAGGTGTGACGGTTCAGATGGCTGACACGGTCGAGCGCGAGATAAACCTAGTATTGAACGTTTTGTCTGATCTGCCACCTGACGCCGATGTGACGCAGGCCGTACTAGATGCAACCGGTCCGCTGGCCATGATTGTGCAGCGTATTCCGGAGGAGGCGCTGGATGCGCCCAATCAACGCGATTGGGATGACTTTTCCGGGCGTGTTGTGATCCGACGTCTGGGGGAGACGATCCCAGCGATCCGTTCCTTCGATCTGTCCGGGAGCGGTTTGGTGCAGATTGCAGTCGAAAGCGGGACTGGGCCGGTTTCCATCACCTTTGACAGACGCCGCGTTTCGGCCCGAAACCCGCACCAATTGCTGGTCTACATGGTCGTATTCTCGGTCCTGACGACCTTTGTGTCGTTTATCTATCTGCGCAATCAGCTGCGCCCGATCCGGAGGCTTGCAAGGGCTGCCGAAGCTTTTGGCCGGGGACGTCATCTGGCCTATGTACCGGCGGGTGCCACTGAGTTGCGGGCAGCCGGGACTGCTTTTGTCGACATGCGCAACAGGATCGAAAGGCAGATGGAGACACGGACACTCATGTTGTCAGGCGTTAGCCATGATCTGCGCACGCCTCTGACGCGGATGCGATTGGCCCTTTCGATGGTCGATGACGACACGCGCGACGCTTTGGAAGCGGATGTCGACGACATGCAGAACATGATCGACGCGTTTCTTGACTTCGCGAAGGGCGACGGGGAAAGCGAGCCAAAGGCGGTAGATCCGATTGCACTGGCCCAAACACTTGTCGAAGATGCGCAGCGGGGTGATCAACCGGTGACGTTGCACGAGGTGAATGGGCAGGGCACGGTCATGCTGCGCCCGATAGCGATGCGCCGGGCGCTTGGTAACTTGATCAGCAACGCGGTGCGCTACGGCAGGCGCGCCGAGGTCAGCGTGGCACTTACCGATAAGTCGCTGCGCTTCCGGGTCGAAGATGATGGTCCGGGCATTCCAGAAGACCGCCGCGCTGATGCGCAGCGCCCCTTCACCCGTCTTGATCCGTCGCGAAATCAGGACAAAGGCGGTAGTGTCGGGCTGGGATTGGCCATCGCCACCGACATTGCGCGCGCCCATGGTGGCGTGCTGCGCCTCGGCGAAAGCGAGCGGCTCGGTGGTCTGCGTGCCGATATCGTCATCGCCCGGTGACGTGCCGCAGCGGCACGCTTGCCGCGCAGGACGGATCGGTTTTATTGACGACACAGCACAGCAGGAGCGCCTGAAATGACACCGTATGACATGATCCGCGACCAACTCGGCAAGGCGGTGCCCTTTGCCAACCACGTTGGGGTTGAACTGCTTGAAGTTGGCGACGGTATTGGTGTCGCAGCACTGGACCAACGGCCTGAAACATCCAACCACATCCAGAGCCAGCATGCAGGGGCCATGTTCACCCTGGGCGAAGCCGCATCAGGTGCTGCCCTTGCTGGTGCTTTTGGTCCCATGATCTTTCAGGCGCGGCCTGTCGCATCCGGCGCCAACATCTCTTACGTCAAGATCGCGAAGGGGCGTCTTGAGGCCCACGCCAAAACCGAACGTCCGGGGCCGGAACTGGTCAAGGAGCTGCAAGAAGTGGGCAAGACGGCCTTCGACATCAATGTTGATATCCGCGACGACGATGGTGATACGGTTGTCACTATGACGGTCGGCTGGCACGTCCGCAAAGCATGAAGGGCGGTTGGTAGGCCCGGCAGGACTTGAACCCGCAACCAAAGCGTTATGAGCGCTCTGCTCTAACCAATTGAGCTACAGGCCCGCCTGATCCCGGGGATAGCATCGCCACCCCGGGTGTCAAGACAGGCGACGGCTTAGAACCGGTAGCGTGCACCGATAAAGACAGCGTCGATATCCCGAAAGGATTCGGTCGGCGTTTCCGCGCTGAATGTGCGGAAGCCGCCGTAGACCTCGGTGTTCAGTCGATCGATCTTTTGCACCGCGAAAATACTGTAGCTTTCAGAGTCGCTGCCGTTCACCGCTTGATCGCTGCCATCATAGAAATCGACAGCGAATGACGTGCTGCCCCACGGCAGAAGATCCTGCTTCTGATACCCCAGTTTCACATAGTTAAAGCCGGGGTCTTCACGACCGGCTGTATCCAGGTCGTCGGTCCCGGATGCAAAGGTGACATTCAGGCCAGTAGGATCGTGAAAGGCCGAAACTGAGCCCGCAACCCGATCCACCTCGTCAATCTGGGCATAGGCAATACCGCCACGCACACGCACATCGCCGAATGTTTGGGTGTAACGGATGGCAATGTCGCTATTGCTGTCTTCGCCGAAGGAAACGGACGCCACGAAACCACCGCCAAACGTGGGCGTGTCGTAGCGGAAACGTTCGACCCTGCTGATACCGTCGAAGTTGGAGAAGAAACTGCCGACAGTGTTGCCGCTAAAACCACCCGTAGCCGTGCGGAATATCTGGCCACCCGCAATCAGGCCCACGTCGGAATAGTTGCCAAGGGCTGTTCCCGACAGGTCAATCTCTGAAATCCCGTTCGAGGCAGCGTCGCCTTGTCCATAGGCGAAGTTACCGTAGGGCGTGTTCGCAAACAGCTCGAACTTGCGTTCGTTGGAAACGGATGAGCTGATGTCCGAATTCAATTGGCTGACGGAATTTGATGAGGAGAACTCGAACTCGTACTCTACCAGGGCACCGACGATATAGTTTCCGAAGCTGTAAGCTGCCCGCGCGGTCAACCGTGTCGATGAGTTGTCGTTGTCCACGAAGAACTCGTTGCTCTCTACTCCGTCATCCGTGAACAGGAAGGCGCGGTTGATCTGACCACCCAAGGTGAAAGAGAAGCCGCCATCCTGAACGTCGACAATCTCGGCCTGGGCAGCGGGCACAGAAAGCGAGATCGCCGTCATGGATGATCCAATGAGCAGGCGGTGAAACGTCATGGCGATGTCCTTTGAGTGGTTGGTGCAAGAACTGTGTCACGTTCTCGCAGCCTCGAATACGAGGTGTCACGAGAGGGTGACGCACTGTGAGGGGCGCGTGAAACGCGGCGCAGCGGCGCAGAACTGCATTTCCTTTTGCAACGCCACCTGTCTTCACGTTAAGGGGCAGGCGAGCCCCCGGGGAGATTGAGAATGACCAGTAACAAGAACGGACTGACCTATGCGCAGGCCGGTGTCGATATCGACGCAGGCAACGCTCTGGTCGAGCGGATCAAACCGGCTGCCGCAGCCACGAAACGGGCAGGGGTTGCATCCGGGCTGGGTGGCTTCGGGGGATTGTTCGATCTGAAAGCTGCCGGTTTTGTCGATCCGGTGCTGGTGGCCGCCACGGATGGTGTCGGGACCAAGCTGCGGATCGCTATCGATACCGGAAACGTGGACGGCGTGGGTGTCGATCTGGTGGCAATGTGCGTCAATGATCTGGTCTGCCAGGGCGCGGAACCGCTGTTCTTTCTAGATTACTTCGCCACGGGCAAACTGGAACTCGATCAGGCAGCACGTATCATCGAAGGTATTGCGCGGGGGTGTGAGGCCTCCGGATGCGCATTGATCGGTGGTGAGACCGCAGAGATGCCGGGAATGTATCCTGCGGGTGACTTTGATCTTGCCGGTTTCTCCGTTGGCGCAATGGAGCGGGGTACGGCCCTGCCAGCGGGCGTGGTCGAGGGCGATGTGCTTTTGGGATTGGCCTCAGACGGTGTTCATTCCAACGGATACTCGCTGGTCCGCAAGATCGTCGAAACCTCTGGGTTTGGCTGGGACGATGCTTGCCCATGGGGCGAAGGAAGCCTTGGCACGACCCTGCTGACGCCCACGCGGCTTTATGTGAAGGCTGCGCTGGCTGCGATCAAGGCGGGCGGCGTGCACGGCTTTGCCCACATCACCGGCGGTGGTCTGACCGAAAACCTGCCGCGTGTGCTGCCCGAGGGGATGGCTGTGCATGTGGATTTGGACGCATGGGAACTGCCATCGGTCTTCCAATGGCTTGCGGCGCAAGGCGGCATGGATCAAGCCGAAATGCTCAAGACCTTCAACGCCGGTATCGGGATGGTTGTGGTTGTGGACCCGGCCTCTGAAGCCGATGTGACAGCCGCACTCGAAGCCGAAGGGCAGGTCGTGATCCGGATCGGCGCGGTCGAAGCAGGGCAGGGCTTGCGCTACTCCGGGGCGCTTCTTTGAACAAACGTGTCGGGATCTTTGTCTCGGGTGGCGGATCAAACATGCGTGCGCTGGTCGAGGACATGGATGCGTCGCATCCCGCCACGCCGATCGTCGTTGTTTCGAACAAGGCCGATGCTGGTGGTATCGCGTGGGCGAAAGACGCCGGGCTTGCCACGGTGGTGGTCGATCACCGGCCTTTCGGAAAGGATCGTGCCGGGTTTGAGGCGGCGATCTCGGAAGCCCTTGATCCCTTTGAGTTGGACCTGATCTGCCTGGCCGGGTTCATGCGCGTGCTCACGGCAGGTTTCGTGACGCCATGGCGCGGGCGCATGTTGAACATTCATCCCTCACTTCTGCCCAAGTACCGTGGTTTGCACACCCATGCCCGAGCGCTTGAGGCGGGCGATACCGAACACGGCTGCACCGTGCATCTGGTCACGCCTGAACTGGATGATGGCCCGATTCTCGGACAGGCGCGTGTGCCCGTTCGACCGGGCGATACGCCGGACGATTTGGCCGCCCGGGTGCTGCAGCAAGAGCACATTTTATACCCGGCTGTGCTGCGCCGATTTGCCTCTGGCGATCGAACGCCCCTCCTGCTCTAGCCAGCGTGCGCGTGTTGGTGTAGGACCGGACAACCAGACGGTGAAAAGCAACAAAAAGAACCACCCATGAGAACTATCACAACCACGGACGCGTTGGCTGAATTCTGTACCGAGGCCCGCGCGCACCCGTATGTGACCGTCGATACAGAATTCCTGCGCGAACGGACCTATTACTCGAAACTCTGCCTTGTGCAGCTGGCCATGCCCGGCACAGATGACAGCAATGCCGTGCTGGTTGATCCGCTGGCTGATGGCTTGTCGCTTGAGCCGCTCTACGACCTTTTCCGCGACAAATCGGTGGTCAAGGTGTTCCACGCCGCACGACAGGACCTCGAGATTTTCTATGTTGATGCGCAGGTCTTTCCCGAACCGCTGTTCGACACGCAGGTGGCCGCGATGGTCTGCGGCTTTGGCGAACAGGTGGGATATGAGACACTGGTGCGCAAGATCGCTAAGCAGTCACTCGACAAGACCTCGCGCTTTACCGATTGGTCGCGGCGGCCTCTGACGGACGCGCAGAAAACCTATGCGATTGCGGACGTGACGCATCTGCGGCAAATCTACGAATTCCTCGCGGACAAGCTGTCAGAAAGCGGGCGTGCGCGTTGGGTGTCGGAAGAACTTCAGACGCTGCTCAGCCCCGACACCTACATCATCAAGCCTGATGACGCCTGGAAAAGGGTCAAGACACGCACGCACTCGGCACGGTTCCTTGCGGTGGTCCGGGAATTGGCCGCGTTCCGCGAAACCCACGCACAGACACGCAATATCCCTCGCAACCGCGTGTTCAAGGATGATGCGCTGGTGGAACTGGCCAGCAACAAACCGAAATCCTTTGAGGACTTGAGCCGATCACGACTGCTGCTGCGTGAGGCGCGCAAGGGCGACATCGCTGATGGCATCCTTGCCGCGGTCCAGCGCGGGGTGGACATGGACCCCGACATGATGCCGCGTCCCGACCGGTCACGTGAAAAGCTGCAGGTTAACCCGGCCCTGGCCGACCTGCTGCGGGTGTTGCTCAAGGCCAAAACGGAAAGTGCGGGTGTTGCGGCCAAGTTGATTGCCTCTGCTGCGGACTTGGATGCGTTGGCGGCAGGGGTGCGGGATGTTCCTGCGCTGCAGGGCTGGCGGTCCGAAGTGTTCGGAACGGATGCGTTGAGGCTGTGCGACGGACGTGTTGCGCTTACGGCCAACGGGGCCGACGTTCAGATCATTCCACTGGATTGACGCGGTGTGTCAGCGCCGCGTGGTTGATTGCGCGTTGCGCAATCCCTCAACACGGATCACGCGGATCTCGGCCAATTCCTGATCGGTCAGGCGGCGGGCAGCCGTGACCGTGCGCACACGCTGGCTGAGCGTGCGTGTGGGGCGGTCGGAGTGAATGCCTCGCAACTGATAGGTCAGCACACCGTCAACAGGCAGGTTTTCGTCGCTCTCGGTGGTCAGACGCACGTCATACACACGGTCCTCGCCCGCGATGCCCGTGGCCCGTACGATGGCGCCTCCGGGGACCGGTTCAATCACCAGATCAGTGACCTGATCAATAGGGGTGCCGACATAGAGTTCCGTCTGGTCGCGCAGACTGGAAAACAGGCCCGCCCTTCGCGTTTCCGGGATCAGCGGGTTGGTCGCAGCCCTCGGGTCGGGCTGAACTGGTCCGGACCGACTGTTGCCAAACCAGTTGATCGGGTTCACCCGGCTGTCACGCACAGCGGCGCAGGCCGACAGGGTTAACGTGGCAACCAGAAGGGCAGGTAAGATCAGGCGCATTGTCCGCTCGCATATTTGCTTTTGGCACATGTGGTAGCGGATGCAGGCGCTGTTGAAAAGCATCCATTGCTGCTCTGGACCTTTGCGGCTGCTGCGCCTAGGTCACAAAGGCACAGGCATGATGTGGGGATACCGGATGGCAACGGCCAGCTTTGAAGAGATCGTGGAAGATTTTGAGTTTCTCGAGGATTGGGAAGACCGTTATCGTTATGTGATCGAGCAGGGCAAGGCGATGGACCCTCTGCCCGCTGCGCTCAAGGTGCCTGCAACCAAGGTTGACGGCTGTGCCAGCCAGGTCTGGCTGCATCCGCAGATCGAAAACGGGATATTCCGATTTGACGGCGAAAGCGATGCAATGATCGTGAAGGGGCTGATTGCAGTGCTGCGCAGGCTATACAACGGCTTGCCGGTGGCCGAGGTGCGTGCCGTGGATGCGCGGGCCGAAATGGCGCGGCTGGGGCTGAACGACCACCTATCGGCGCAACGCTCAAATGGGCTTCGGGCCATGATCGAGCGGATTCAGTTGGTTGCCGCGGCTGCGTGATCCCAAGGCCGCCAGAGGCGACACCATGATTCAGGGGGCTCTGCCCCCGCCTGCGGCGCCCCCGTCGTATTTCCGGTCAGAAGAAGGTGCTGTTAAAGCCGCTTCAGAGTGGTTTGCAGGTCACCATAGCCTGTAAAGCGACGTTCAAAGGTCAGTCCCAGTGTGTGTGCCGCGGCGCGCGCCTTCTCGGTAAGGCTCGGATCATTGGTCTGGGCCTGGTAAACGAGCTTTTCATAATTGCCGAAATACATGTCCCGCAGTTCGGGATGGCGGTCGAGCCCCATGGGTTTGATTATGAAGGCTTCGAACTGGCGGACGAGGAAATCAGTCAGGTAGAAGGTGGTGATTTCACTTTCACTTTGCGCTGCAAATCTTTCATTTCCCTCGAAAAAACTGTAGCAGTGTGGACCCGAGATCATCTCTACACCCATCTCGGCACAGGCGGCTTGCAGCAGGCCGCCCGTCCCGCAATCCGCATAGACCACAAAGATGGTTTCATAGCCGTCACGGTGCCTGGTGACCGCGTCACCCACCGCCTCCGTGATTTTGTCAGGGAACAAGTGGTACTTGGCGGGCAGGCAGGTCAGATCCATGTGATCCCAGCCGTTTGTGCGTTTGAGATCCAGTATCTCGCGGGCGAGCGCACCGCAGGCAATCAGCAAGATACGTCCCGCGCCTGTGGCGGGCAGGCCGGAGTCAGTCAATTGGGCGTCTGTCAGCGCCATTTAATCGAACACCCCATGCTGGGCCTCTGGTCTTGGGGACCGTGTCCGGTTTCGGCCACCTGCCGCATGGCGTTTAGCAACTCGGGCACGCGATCTTTGGCGTCACCCATACGTGTGTCGTCTAGCCGCCCCCGGTATTGCAACTGTCCATCGCGGTTGAAGCCGAAGAAATCGGGTGTGCATACAGCGCCATAGGCGCGCGCAACGGACTGATCCGCGTCGATGAGATAGGGAAAGTCAAACCCGTGTTTTGCCGCAAAACCGGGCATTTTGTCCGGGGCATCAGCGGGGTAGGCGGCATAGTCATTGGCATTGATGGCAATCACGCCGATACCCAGTGTTTTCAGGGCCTTTGCATCCGCCGCCAGTCGGTCCGCAATCGCGATGACATAGGGGCAATGATTGCAGATGAACGCCACAAGCACGCCGTTCTCACCCATGTGGTCTGACAGGTTATGCACGGCGCCATGCGCGTTCACGAGGCTGAACTGTGGCGCTGGCGCGCCAAAGTCGCAGATCGGTGTATCAAGCAGCATGTCGTCCTCCGGTTGGGCCGGGGCGACAGGACAGTTAGCCTGCCGCCATCTGGTTATGCTTGCGGGCCACGAATTCCTTGGCCGTTTCGACCGCCACGGCCGCGTCGCGGCAATAGGCGTCGGCGCCGATGGCCTTGCCGAACTCTTCATTCAGCGGCGCGCCACCCACCAGAACGATATAGTCATCCCGAATGCCCTGTTCGACCATCGTGTCGATCACGACCTTCATATAAGGCATAGTTGTGGTCAGCAGCGCCGACATGCCCAGAATGTCAGGACCTTCCTGTTCGATCGCTTCCAGATAGTTTTCGACCGGGTTGTTGATGCCAAGATCGACCACTTCGAAGCCTGCGCCTTCCATCATCATCGACACGAGGTTCTTGCCAATATCATGGATGTCACCCTTGACCGTTCCGATGACCATCTTGCCAACGCGCGGTGCGCCGGTTTCGGCGAGCAGCGGCTTGAGGATGAACATGCCGCCCTTCATCGCGTTTGCAGCCAGCAGCACTTCGGGCACGAACAGAATGCCGTCGCGGAAATCATGTCCCACAATCGTCATACCCCCGACCAAAGCCTTGGTCAGGATGTCGTAAGGCACCCAGCCGCGTTCGAGCAGGATGTTGACCGCTTCCTCGATCTCTTCCTTGAGACCATCGTAGAGGTCGTCGAACATCTGCTGGACAAGCTCTTCGTCATCAAGTTCGGACAGGATGATTTCGTCTTCGTCTGACATGGGCATTCCTCTTGAGTGGGTGCCGGACCCGGTGCCTGGTTTTTTCGAGTTATCGTTCAGAATGTCGCAGGTGGACTGTCTGAATTGCGACATGGGCCGCTTCGCGTGCGACGCTGAGTGTCACTTTTGTGTGCTGTTGTATGCCGATGCGGCGTCTTGTGATGCGTTCATTCTGGAAAATGTTCCTGTTCTGTTCTAGTGTGGGCGTATGAAACCCGATCTGCAAACTCACACCCCCAAGGCCCGCGGCGCCGTGTCCAACGCAGTCAGCCGGTATGACAAGGTCAGCCGTCACGCCGAGGCCGATGGATGGGAAATGGAGGAGGACCTGCCGACCCTGAGGACGGAGGTCAGCATCGAACACCCGCGCAGCTTGATCAGCTACAACCGGTCTCCCGATCTGCCGTTTGACCGGTCGATCAATCCTTACCGTGGGTGCGAACACGGATGTGTCTACTGTTTTGCCCGGCCCACCCACGCCTATCTGGGCCTGTCTCCGGGCCTGGATTTCGAAACGCGGCTTGTGGCGCGGCCTGATGCGCCAGACGTGCTGCGCGCCGAACTGGCCCGCAAAAGTTACAAGGTGGCAACGCTCGCCATTGGCACCAACACGGACCCGTACCAGCCCATCGATCGCACGCACGAGATCATGCGCCGTTGCCTTGAGGTGCTGGAAGCCTGCGACCATCCCGTCGCCATCGTGACCAAGGGCACGCTGATCGAACGCGACATCGACATCCTGGCGCGTATGGCGGCCAAGGGGTTGGCGCGGGTTGGTCTGTCCGTCACCACACTCGATCCCGAACTGTCCCGTGCGATGGAGCCGCGCGCGCCCACGCCCACGCGACGGCTCGCAACGATGCGCAGATTGACAGCGGCGGGTATTCCGGTCCGCATCATGGCCTCGCCCATGGTGCCCGCACTCACCGATCCCGAGCTTGAGGCGATCCTTGGCGCGGGCGCGGCAGCTGGGGCGGGCAGTGCCAGCTGGATCATGCTGCGCCTGCCGCAAGAGGTGTCGCTGCTCTGGCAGGAGTGGCTTGCCGCGCATTATCCCGACCGCGCACACCGCATCATGTCGCGCCTGCGCGAAATGCACGGGGGCAAGGATTATGATGCCCGCTGGGGGCACCGGATGCGGGGCGAAGGACCCTATGCCGAGATTGTCGCACATCGGTTCAAAGTGGCCGTCAAGCGTCTGGGGTTGAAGGAAAATCTGGCACCGATGCGCACCGACCTGTTTCGGCCGCCGCGCGCACCCAGCGCCCAGCTGAGCCTGTTCTAGGCCGCACGCCGTCCACGGCGCTTGCGGGTCGGGCGGTTGTCATCATCACCGGTGCCATCACTGGCGGAAGAAAATGCACCCAGCGCTTCAACAATTGCATCCAGCGACGGGGCCGCCTGCACGGCGCGCGTGTCCAACGCCTCGCGCATCTTCTCCAGATGGGCCGGGGTCGTGCCACAGCAACCGCCAATGATGGTCGCACCACAATTGCGGGCCATGGCGGCATAGTCCCCCATCAACTCCGGCGTGCCATCATAGTGAATATGCCCGTCGTGGTATTTCGGAATGCCCGCATTGCCCTTGGCGATGATGGGCAGCGTCGTACCGGTGGCGGCAAAGCCCAGCACCGTGCGCAGCAGATCTGAGGCACCCGTGCCGCAATTGGCACCAAAAGCCACGGGCGGGAAATCCAGCCCAGCCACCAGCGTCGCCATATCTGTACTTGTCACACCCATCATCGTGCGGCCCGCGGTGTCAAAGCTCATTGTACCGACCCAAGGCAACTCCGCCCGGGCAAATCCTTCTGCGGCAGCCGTGTATTCTTCGGGGGCCGAAATGGTCTCCAACCAACCGATATCTGCGCCGCCCGCCTTCAATCCGGCGGCGGTTTCGTGAAACATCTCGACCGCGTCTGCGTGGGTCAGGCTGCCGACAGGTTCCATGATATCGCCAGTCGGACCAACCGAGCCTGCAACGATCACCTTGCGTCCGGCGGCATCCGCGACCTCGCGACCAAGTTCGGCGGCGATCTTGCTCAGTTCGAAGGCACGGTGGCCGGCGTCATGCAGCTTGAGCCGCGATGCGTTGGCGCCAAAGGAGTTGGTTAGAAACACGTCGCTTCCCGCGTCAACGGCCCCTTTGTACAGCGCCTTGATCTTCTGGGGTTCCTCCTCGTTCCACAACTCGGGGGCGTCACCTGACATCAGGCCCATGGCAAACAGATTGGTGCCCGTGGCACCATCGGCCAACAAAGTGCCTTTTTCGGCCAGAAGAGTAGTCAGAGCATCCGACATGGGGAAACCTTTCGCGCGAAGAGTTTCGATCACATGTCATGCCGCCGAACGTGAGGCCAGTTCATAATTCTCATCTTCATGATGAGCTACGTTTGCATTTGCTTCTGGCATGCGGTTCGGCAGCGGATCAGGGGCGTGCACGGTACGGGCGATATCGGCCAAGCCCAGCACCAGGCCAGCCCAGGTTGGAGCGGCAGCATATCGGGGAACCCAGCGCGGGGCAAATGCGGATTTGAATTGGCGCAACCCCGTGCCTCCGGCATGACGGACAGCCACCTGAGCCGCCCAACGCCACATTGGGCGGCTCAGGTCTGGGCAGGCAGTGACCGATGCAAGGCTGACGCGCGTGCACCCCATTGCCTTTGCATCCATTAGGGCCTGATGAACAAGGGCATGCATCGTACCATCGGGTGTGTCTGCGCCGTGACGCATGATGTCCAGGCACCAGTCCGATTGGCTATGATGAAATGTGGCGAACCCAACGAGTTCATTATCTGAATATGCGCTGACAACCCATTGCTGCGAAATATAATTCGGGCAATACCGTCCCATACTTCCGCCGCGCGCGGATCCGCATTGGGCTTGCCACTCTGCATCGACATTGGCTGCTGATTGCGGTTGCAAAGGGGTATCCGATCGCAAGGTGATCCCGGCCTTTTGCGCAGCCCGCAGCTTACGGCGCAATCTTCGGCGTAGGGGGGTGTCGATATCGTAGTGCGCCAAATCGATAATGGCATCATCGGCAATGTGCAGTACGGCCCAACCGCCGCGACGCGCCACTTGGGCCAGCCGCTGCCCGGATTTGTACAGCAACGGAATGCGCCCATGTGCCCGCGCGGTACAGTGCAACCAAGTCAATACAGAGGTGTCAGCGCGGCCCTGCGGGTCCGTAAACAGAGTGCGGGTTTGCGATGTGGGCCAGATCGGTGCGCTGCTGCCGGATGTTGCCGGATCGACCTGACCACCGTTCTGGCGCAGGGCCTGCGCTTCGCTGCGTGGCAATGCTTGCCACGGCGGCACAGCTTGGTGCCACTTGGTCACGGCGGGCAGGGGCCGCAACATGGCGAGGATGGCCAGACAGGCCGGGGCGGCATAATAGACGATGCGAAACGCAAGGATGGCTGCCAGAACACCCGCCTCGAACCCGGCACCGGCGGGCAACGCCGACACGAGGATCAATTCGAAGGGACCGACGCCGCCGGGTGTGTTCGACATCAGTCCACAGCCAAGGGCGACCATGAACAGCGGCAACAGCACCTCAAAGGCCATTGTGCCGGAGGGCAGCAGCACCCAAAGCGCCGCCGCCGCCAGGGCCATGTCGACTAGCGCCCAGATCAGGATCGAACCGGCGATGCGCAGGCTGGGCATTGGAATCGTTTGGCGCCCAATGCGCAAGGTCGGGCACCAGAATAGCAATGCGGCACAGGCGGGCAGCAGGGCAATGGCGCCGACAGACAAGGGGATCGTCCATGCGGGGGCTGGCAAAACGGCGCTGACCAGCCCTGTCACGCTGGCCCAGGCCACGACGAAGGTTAGTGACACCAGCGTGGACAGTTTCAACGCCTGCGTCACACTCATCCCCGGCAGCATGCGCCACCGCGCCAGAGCACCCGACACCAAGCCAAAACCGACCGTTTGACCAATGGCGATTCCGACAGCCCCGGTGATCCGTGCTTGGCCTTCGGGTACACCGGTGCCAAGAGTCCGATGTGCCTGCACGTCATATTGGGCGACGGCGAAAAAGCTTCCAAGGGTCAGAACAGCGGCCAGACCCCATTGTAAGATCGAGATGTCGGCCAGCTGTTGTGGCAGACTGGCCACCACGTCCATCGGGATTTGGCGCGCCAGAAGCATGACACATGCCACAAGGATCATCATCGGCATGCCGACCCGAAGGGCGGTGCGCACCACCGCCAACGCCTGAATTCTGTGCATGTACCGACCCTTTCCCGCAGTCCCCAATCAAGGGCTAGCGGGCAAGAGTGTGCCATTTCTTAACGGAGGTGAGGCAACTGGTGACAATGCAAATCAAAAAGCGCGCACCGGTAAAGGCGCGCGCTTCGTTTCACATCAATTTTAAGCTTCAAGCCAATGATACTACTCTAGTTCACTCATCAACTGAGCTTTCGCCTCCGCCATCAGTTCAGCCATCTTGGCGCGGATTGTGGCCTCATCCGCCTTGGCGCCAAGATCACCCGCCACCTTGCGGTAGACGTCCTCGTGCCCCGCTTCTTCGAAGTCGGATTTCACAACTTCACGTGCATATTCTTCGGCGGCGTCGCCGGTCTTGCCCATCAGGTCGGCGGCCCAAAGGCCCAGCAGCTTGTTACGGCGGGCGTCCGCCTTGAACTGCATTTCCGCGTCGTGGGCGAATTTGTTTTCAAAAGCGCTTTCGCGCTCGTCAAAGGTGCTCATTGGTCACCCCCCTTTCTGGCTTGTCTTTCCTCCAGATATGCAGGCCAAGGCACGCCGCGCAACCCCATTGCTTGCGGCATTTGGGTCGATTGCTTATGAGGTGCCCATCGGCAGGGAGACTCATCACCCCTGCACACGCGAAAGGACGCCCATGGCGCGACGCAAAAAGATCTACGAAGGCAAGGCCAAGGTTCTGTACGAAGGCCCCGAGCCCGGCACGATCGTTCAATACTTCAAGGATGACGCCACCGCCTTCAACGCCCAGAAGAAAGACGTGATCGAAGGCAAGGGTGTTCTGAACAACCGCCTCAGCGAATTCTTCATGACTGGCCTCGGCCAGATCGGGGTGCCAACGCACTTCCTCAAGCGTCTGAACATGCGTGAACAGTTGGTTCGCGCCTGCGAGATCGTGCCGCTTGAAGTGATCGTGCGCAACTATGCAGCGGGCACCATGAGCGAACGGCTTGGGATCGAGGAGGGCACGCAGTTGCCACGCCCGATCGTCGAATATTGCTACAAGGATGACAAGCTGGGCGACCCGCTGGTGACCGAAGAGCATATCGCCGCATTTGGATGGGCCAGCCAACAGGACATGGACGACATCCTGTCCCTTGCCTTGCGGGTCAACGATTTCCTGAGCGGTGTCATGTTGGCGGTCGGTATCCGCCTTGTTGATTTCAAGATCGAGATTGGCCGCGTCTATGACGGGGACTTCATGCGCCTGATCGTTGCGGACGAGATCAGCCCGGACAGCTGCCGCTTGTGGGACATTGAGACAGGCCAGAAGCTGGACAAAGACGTGTTCCGTCGTGATCTCGGCAACCTGACCGATGCCTATACCGAGGTGGCCCGACGTCTGGGTGTGATGCCCAAGAACGCGGCACCCATTTCGAAACCGACCCTTATCAACTGAAAGAGACGAACATGAAAGCGACCGTGCATGTGATGTTGAAGAACGGTGTTCTGGACCCACAAGGCGAAGCAGTGCGTCACGCACTTGGTGCATTGGGCTTTGATGGGGTGAATGGGGTGCGCCAGGGCAAGGTGATCGAACTCGACCTGGCGGATGGCACCAATGAAGCAGACGTGACGGCCATGTGCGAGAAGCTGTTGGCTAATACGGTGATCGAAAGCTATCGGGTAGAGATGAGCTGAGCCACCCGCGGCATTATAAACCGATTTAGTACATTAGCTCGCTGGCCAAGCTTTATTGGAATCTTTTCCTCAGTAGCTGTCAAAACCTGAATACAAAGGAGCGCATAACGTGAAAGCTGCCGTTGTTGTTTTCCCCGGATCGAACTGTGATCGAGATCTCGCCGTCGCCTTTCGCAATGCGGGTGCGGATGTTGAAATGGTTTGGCACAAAGACACCGAGCTTCCTGCAGGCGTCGACATGGTGGGTGTACCGGGCGGCTTTTCCTTTGGCGACTACTTGCGGTGTGGTGCCATCGCGGCCAATTCACCGATCTGCAAAGCCGTTAAGGCGCATGCAGAGCAGGGCGGATATGTGTTTGGCGTATGTAATGGTTTTCAGGTCCTGACCGAGACCGGAATCCTGCCAGGTGCGCTGCTGCGCAATGCCGGGCTCAAGTACATCTGCAAAACGGTTGGCCTTGAAGTTGAGACGTCGCAATCGGCGTTTACCGAAGGCTACAATGCTGGCGATGTAATCGACATTCCCATTGCGCATCATGACGGAAACTACTTTGCAGACGACAGCACGTTGAATGCACTTGAGGGCGATGATCGCATTGCGTTCCGCTATACCGACAACCCGAACGGATCGCGCCATGACATTGCGGGTATTCTGTCTGAGAACCGCCGCGTCCTTGGCATGATGCCCCATCCAGAGCGGGCGGCGGACTCAGGCCATGGTGGGACCGAT
The DNA here is from genome assembly GCF_947496075.1 of uncultured Tateyamaria sp. Taxonomy (GTDB): domain Bacteria; phylum Pseudomonadota; class Alphaproteobacteria; order Rhodobacterales; family Rhodobacteraceae; genus Tateyamaria. The sequence continues at coordinate 86,120 of NZ_CANMBJ010000001.1, read as the reverse complement.
GGACAGGCGCTCTTTCGCGCAGTGGTGGGGCAATTGACGTCCGCGTGACTTGAGCCGGAACCATCGACGCCGTAGGTTCCTCTTTATGCCAGCTGCTGATCGATCCCCTGCGCCCCGCACATCCGCCACAAGTTGGCGTGTTCGAGCTGCGCTTGTCCTTTTGACCGTTGCAGCGGTCACAACAGTCTTTTTCACAAACCGGCTACTGACAGATCGGTTTACCGAAACCACGCGAAACAGGGCAGAGCTCAGGCTCGCACTGTACTCTGGTAACCTGCTAAGCGAACTGCGTCAGAGCCAGATTGTTCCACAGCTTCTGGCGCGCGACCCAACTCTGATTGGGGCGCTGAACAGTCAAGATTATCAGCAATCTACGCAACGCCTGATTTCCTTTGTGGAAGAGATTGGCGCGGCCAATCTATATCTGCTGGACCGTGACGGGAGGACTGTCGCTGCGACGGACCGCAATCGCCTTGGTTCCAATCACCGAACTGAACCCTTTTTCATTAATGCGCTGCGAGCGAGCGGCACCATTTTTACGCTTACTGAACGTGAGGCAGGCGGCTTCGACTTTACGTATTCTCGCCGTGTGACGGCGGGGGGCGATGTTCTGGGCGTGATCGCCGTCGAGGTGGATTTGCAAAAGTTCGAACGGGCTTGGGCCGGTATATCGGCTGCTGTATTGGTCACCGACAGCGCTGGTCAGATCATCTTAAGCACGGAGCCGCGGTGGCGTGGACGCACGGAAGAGGATGCACTGGCGCGCCAAACTCCACAGAGTGCGATCGAGCGCGCCATTCGCGCTACGGCAGATTGGACCGCGCTGCCGCCCGATGCCTACTTGCAGGGCGAAGGCGTGATGCGGCTTGAGGCACGCATTCCGTTTCGTGGCTGGCGAATGACGTCTTTTACCACCTATGCTAGTGTTCGTGAGCGCGTAAACGGAGTTCTCGCGCTTGAGATTATGGGATTCGCCATTCTTCTAGCGCTCGCATTTTATGCAATGAGCCGCAGGTCAGCTTTGCGGCTGGCGTTGTTCGCACGGGAGTCGGCAGAGCTTCGCCACCTGAATGTGCAGTTGCAGCGAGAAATCGCCGAGCGAAAACGGGTTCAGGAAGACCTCGCGCAGGCCGAACAAACCCTTGAGCAGTCGTCGAAACTCGCTGCATTGGGTGAGATGTCGGCAGCGGTCAGTCACGAGTTGAACCAGCCGCTGGCAGCAATGAAAACCTATCTGGCCGGTGCACGTCTGCTGCTGCGCAGAAACCGCCCGGATGAGGCGTTGGTCGGTTTTGGTCGCATCGATGATCTGATTGAGCGGATGGGCGCGATCACCCGCCAGCTCAAATCCTATGCACGCAAAGGTCAGGACGCGCTAAGCCCTGTAAATATGGGCGATGCGCTGGCGTCCAGCCTGTCGATGATGGAGCCGCAGCTGCGGCAGCGCCGGGTTCTGATCAACCGCGTTGTTCCCCCGGAACCGATAGAAGTTCTTGGCGACCGGATGCGGATCGAACAGGTGATGGTGAACCTATTGCGAAATGCCATAGACGCCACCAAGTCGGAACGGGAGCCACAGGTTGATATTATCCTGTCGGCGGGTGAGACGGCGACACTGACCGTGCGTGACAACGGACCGGGTATCGAGGATTTGGACAGCCTGTTCGAACCTTTCTACACCACCAAGCAGCCGGGCGATGGCGTAGGGTTGGGCCTTGCTATCTCTTCCGGCATTGTAAACGATTTAGGCGGACGGTTGGTTGCACGCAACGGACAAGCGGGCGGTGCCGTCTTTGAAATGCAGCTTCCGATTCTCGATGACGAGGGTTCGGGGGGTGAAGACAACAAGATCAGAGCGGCGGAGTAAGCCACAATGACACAAGCCATGAAAATTGCCATCGTCGATGACGAGCAGGACATGCGTCAATCCATCAGCCAATGGCTGGCCTTGTCAGGCTACGACACCGAAACCTTTGCGAGCGCCGAAGATGCTCTCAAGGTGCTGGGGCCGGAATATCCTGGCATCGTGATTTCAGACATCAAAATGCCCGGAATGGACGGGATGCAATTTCTGAAGAAGTTGATGGGTAATGACAGTGCGTTGCCGGTCATCATGATTACAGGCCACGGCGATGTGCCCATGGCCGTTGAAGCGATGCGGGTGGGTGCGTTCGATTTCCTCGAAAAGCCCTTTAACCCTGATCGCATGAGTGAGCTTGCAAAGCGCGCTACGGGCGCCCGCCGTCTCACTATGGATAACCGTGCGCTGCGTCGCGAGTTGAGCGATGGCGGCCAGTTGATGAAAAAGCTGATCGGCCAGTCGCCTGTGATGGAGCGTCTGCGCGAGGATATTCTGGATCTGGGGCAGGCCGACGGTCACGTGCTGATTGACGGCGAAACTGGCACAGGCAAGACGCTGGTCGCCCATGCACTGCATGCTGTCGGGAGCCGTGCAGGCAAGAAATTCGTATTGGTCAGCTGCTCGGCTTGGGAAGAGGAGGCGCTGGCCAAGCGTCTGTTCGGTCCCATGTTGCCGGAGGACAGTGCCTTGCCCGCGATCGAGGAGGCCCGTGGCGGGACCCTTGTTCTTGAGGATATCGAAGCCCTGAGTGAGGCGCTTCAGGCCCGACTGTTGTCGATCATCAACGAGCAAGGCACACCGGCAGAGACCCGTATCGTGGGCATCTGCAACATGCAGGAAGCCGGCCGGACCTGTGAGGACGCGCTGCGCCCTGACCTTTATTACCGTCTGGCGGCCCTGAAGATCACTGTGCCCCCGCTGCGCCAGCGGGGCGAGGACATTCTGACCCTGTTCACCCGGCTGAGTGATCAATTTGCCGATGAATATGGCTGTGAGGCACCCAAGGTGTCGGCCCAAGAAGCTGCGCAACTGTTGCAGGCCCCGTGGCCTGGCAATGTACGGCAGCTGATCAATATTGCGGAGCGTGCCGTGTTGCAGGCCCGTCGCGGCACTGGGTCCATTGCGTCCTTGCTGATGAACGATCACGAGGAAATGCAGCCTGTGATGACCACAGAAGGCAAGCCTTTGAAAGAATATGTCGAGGCTTTCGAACGCATGCTGATCGACAATACGATGCGTCGTCACAAGGGGTCCATCGCCAGCGTCATGGAAGAGTTGTGCCTGCCGCGTCGGACTCTGAACGAGAAGATGGCCAAATACGGCTTGCAGCGTTCTGACTATCTCTGATCACCTTACGTGACAGCCTGTTGAAACAAGTGACCGCCGGGGAACTCGGCGGTCATTTTGTTTCGTATGCGGGCGTGGCATGAGTGCGGCATTGGTGTTGGGAGATTGCAGTGATGATGCCGGATGCTTTCCTTTTTGACATGGATGGGCTGATTTTGGACAGCGAGCGGGTCTACGGCGCGGTGGCAAGGGATATTCTGGTGCCACATGGGTTCGCCGCTCAGGCCGTTGATGCGCATTTTCTAACATTGGTCGGGGTTTCGGGCGACGCTGCGCGGCAGCGGCTGGAATCGTTTCTGGGCCCGGAATTCGATTTGGCCGGGTTTAATGTGGCCTGGCATGCTGAGGTGTCCCGCCGGGTGGCGCAGACCGTGCCCTTGCGTCCGACGGTGCGTGACAGCCTCGAGCGGTTGGCCGGGCAGGGGGCCAGGATGGCCGTTGTAACCTCGACCAATGGTGACACTGCACGCCAGCATCTGGATAAAGCCGGGCTTTTGCGACATTTCGAGGCGGTCGTAGGCGGCAACGAGGTGCCAGCACGCAAGCCGGATCCGGCCCCGTATCTCCAGGCGGCGACAGCCCTTGCCGTGGACCCCACACGCTGTGCGGCTTTCGAGGACAGCGACAGCGGGATTACAGCGGCTGTGCGCGCCGGTTGCATCGCTGTACAGGTGCCGGACTTGCGTCCTGTTGACACGCCCTTACCCTCGCTTGGCCAACGGGTTGCGCCCGATTTGTGGGCGGCTATCGAAGAAGTCGGCGGATTTGGAATTCATCTCTAGCCTGGTCAGGGCACTCTGACGTTGATCCGCGAAGCATACTTGCCTGTCCCCGCCACCGGTGAGACGGTGCCGACGTGAGCAGGGGGTCATTGGTGGGGTCATGCGACGATGAAGATTGTCAGTCTAAATGCCTGGGGTGGGCAGGTCTGGGATGCGCTTGCACCATGGATTGCCAGTCTCGATATTGATGTTTTGTGCCTGCAGGAGGTCACACGCGCCCCGATACAAAGCCCTGAATGGTTACGCTATGTCGATCCCTACCGCGATCTAGCACAACGGTCGGACCTGTTCGGTGACATTTCCGCGCTGCTTCCAGACCACCAATCTTTTTTTGCGGCGGCGACGCGCGGTGTTTTAATGGATGACAAAGGCGTTGCCGTCCACTCTGAGCATGGCTTGGGCTTGTGGGTTCGGCGGAACTTGGCGGTTACACAATTCGCGCAGGGTTTTGTCCATGGCACGTTTCGCCCAGATGGCTGGGGCGCAGAACCCGTGCCACGCGCGATGCAGGTGGTACGGGTGCAGGACCCCGGCACAGGTCAGTCGCTTTGCGTTGGCCATTTCCATGGATTGCGAGACCCGTCGGGCAAAGGCGACACGGCGGCCCGTACACGGCAGACCGAACGCGCGATAGCTCTCTTTCGCTCGCTCTGGCAGCAAGACATCCCGGCGGTACTCGCGGGGGATTTCAACCTCTTACCAGACAGTGCCAGTTTTGCGCAATTTGCACAGAACGGCCTGCATGACTTGATTGCCCATCACCGCATCATGGATACCCGCACGACGCTTTATACAAAGAGCCAACGCTTTGCCGACTACATGTTGGTGTCCAATGACTTAATGGCCAAAAGCGCCTTTGATGTGCCGGATCAACCCGAAGTATCGGACCACCGCCCCTTGATCTTGGTAACCTGAACGAGCGCTGGTTTTTGCCTGGATCGGTTGGTGTCAACTGCGAGACACGCGCGTCATCTAGAGAGGTTGCGCGCACTTTTTCGTACCGGGAGGGAACGGGAAGATGCGTCATTTGCCGGTTCGGGCGATTGCCCATTGTCATTTACCCCACCTTACTCTTATCTAAAGGGACGAAGCAAAGCCGCCTGTGTGCGTCGCTTCGTTTGAGTTTCGCTGTTGGACGGAACGGACAGGACACCCTGCCGCGGTCCACAGACCGATTGGGCCAGCAATGGCCAAGGATTGCTGACGCGGACCAAGGTCTGGCGCAGCTTATGAACGGACACGATGCAGTAAAGCACCGTGTCGGAGAAGAACCGCGATGACGCGCGTGAGGACAGTACAGTTCCCGGCAGAAGGCCCCTCCGGCCTGATCTGCAGCGCGTCCATATTCGCTCAGACAAGACACGCCCCCAACACGCTTGCGCCGCCAGGCGCCAGACGATTGCGGGCGCGCAATGGAATTTCATGCCAAAGAAAATGCTTATCGATGCCACCCACGCGGAAGAAACCCGCGTTGTGGTGGTCGACGGAAACAAGGTCGAGGAGTTCGATTTTGAATCCGAAAACAAACGCCAGCTTGCTGGCAACATCTATCTCGCAAAGGTAACACGGGTCGAACCGTCGCTTCAGGCGGCGTTTGTGGACTATGGCGGCAATCGCCATGGGTTCCTTGCGTTCTCGGAAATCCACCCGGATTACTACCAGATCCCAGTCGCTGACCGCGAGGCGTTGATGGAGGAAGAGCGCGCCTATGCCGAGGCGTTGAAGGCGCGCGATGACGAAGAGGATAAACCCAAGCCGACGCGAAAGCGGTCGTCGCGGTCGAAGTCCAAAGCGTCAAAAGCCGCTGATACGGACGCCAAGGTATCGACCGAGATTGAGGGAATGGAGACCATCGACCTCGATACAGGCGCTGATGCTGAAACGGATGTAGCCGTTCCAGAGGGAGAGGCCTCTTCCCCAATGGAAACGGTCAAGGATACGCCTGTTGATACGCCGGAAGCGGGCGAAGAGATTTCCGAGGCTGATGATACCGCAGAGAAGGTTGAACCAGCAGCGGAGGATGAAACCTCTGCATCTGAAACCTCGGCAGCCGATGAAGCTGAAAAAGCTGTAGATACGGATGAGGCTGATGAAGCAGAGCACGATGCTCCGACTGCCGATGCCGTTGAGGACGATGACGTCAAAGCGAAGGGGGCGGATGCAACATCCAAGGATGACAGCATCGAATCTGTCGCGGATGAGGACGACAGCGAAGACATTCGTCCGCCGCGCAAACCCAGGCCGCGCCGCTACAAGATTCAGGAAGTCATCAAGGTTCGTCAGATCCTGCTGGTGCAGGTGGTCAAGGAAGAACGCGGCAACAAGGGTGCTGCCCTGACCACCTACCTTTCGCTGGCTGGACGCTATTGTGTCCTGATGCCCAATACCGCCCGTGGCGGTGGTATTTCCCGCAAGATCACCAATGCTGCCGACCGCAAGAAGCTGAAGGAAATCGCAAACGAGATCGAGGTGCCGCAGGGTGCCGGTCTGATCGTTCGGACAGCAGGGGCCAAGCGCACCAAGGCCGAGATCAAACGTGACTATGAGTACCTGCAACGCTTGTGGGAGCAGATCCGCGAGCTGACCCTCAAGTCCATCGCGCCCGCGAAAATCTATGAAGAGGGCGATCTGATCAAACGGTCGATCCGCGATCTCTATAACCGCGAGATTGATGAGGTGTTTGTCGAGGGCGAGCGCGGCTATCGCATCGCCAAGGACTTCATGAAAATGATCATGCCGTCCCACGCCAAGAACGTGAAACAGTACCAGGACAGCCTGCCGCTGTTCGCGCGCTACCAGGTCGAGACTTATCTGGGTGGCATGTTCAATCCGACCGTTCAGCTGAAGTCGGGCGGCTACATCGTGATCGGCGTCACCGAGGCGCTTGTGGCCATCGACGTGAACTCCGGCCGGGCGACCAAGGAAGGATCGATCGAAGAAACCGCGCTCAAGACCAATCTGGAGGCTGCTGACGAAGTGGCGCGCCAGTTGCGTCTTCGTGACCTTGCCGGTCTGATCGTCATCGACTTCATCGACATGGACGAGCGTAAGAACAACTCCGCCGTTGAAAAGCGCATGAAGGATCGCCTGAAGACCGACCGCGCCCGCATTCAGGTGGGTCGGATTTCCGGCTTTGGCCTGATGGAAATGAGCCGTCAGCGTCTGCGCCCCGGCATGATCGAGGCAACGACGCAACCCTGTCAGGCGTGTCATGGCACGGGCCTTATCCGGTCGGATGATAATCTGGCCCTGTCCATTCTGCGCCAGATTGAGGAGGAAGGGACGCGCCGCCGCTCACGCGAGGTGTTGATCAATGCGCCTGTTGGCATCGCAAATTTCCTGATGAACCAGAAGCGCGAGCATATCGCGCAGATTGAGGGCCGCTATGGTCTTTCTGTCCGGATTGAAGGTGACCCGCATCTGGTGAGCCCCGACTTCTCGCTCGAGAAATTCAAGACCGCAACTCGCGTTGTGAACGCGGTTGAGGCGCCCGTGGTGTCCGTCGATACATCGATCATGGACCAGATAGACGAGGACGAAGATGCCTTGTCGGAGGTCGTTCCAGAGACATCCACAGGCGAGGACGGTGAACCAAAGCCCAAACGTCGTCGTCGTCGGCGTCGCAGCCGGAGCCGCAGCAAGTCGTCCGGCACGGAGACGGTGGCTGATCAGGTAGAAGGTGAAACATCAGAGGCCAATGAAGCGGCGTCTGACGAAGCGGCACCACTTTCCGACGAAGCACCAACTGCCGAGGAGCCGAAGCAAGACGAGGCCACGGAGCAGGCGGAAAAACCGGCGAAGAAGACCACGCGAAGCCGGTCGTCTCGGTCTCGTTCGTCCACCAAGGCCAAAGCGGACGCCGCAAAGGCTGCGGCAACAGAGGCGGAGAACGCTGAAACTGAACCGGCTGAGGTGAAACCTGAGGTCGAAGCACCTGAGGTGCCAGTTGAAGAGGCGACAGAAGCACCCAAGAAAACCTCGACGCGCTCTACACGGTCGCGCAGCACGAAGTCCAAGACGGTGAAAGCCGATGATGCGCCTGCGTCTGAACCGGTGTCGAAACCAGTGCAGGCAGAAGAAGTGAAGGTGCCAGAAGCCGTGGCCGAAGCACCAGCATCTGTTCCGGACGACCCACCCAAGCCGAAAAAACGCGGCTGGTGGTCGCTTGGTAAGTAAACAAAGGGGCGTGCCAGCGGCGCGCCCTTATCCTTTGCGGATTGTGTAACGCTGGATAGGACCGCTGGTGTCTGCTGAGACAAGTACGTGACCCGCCTCAGTGCAGAAATGGGGCACGTCCACCACGGCCGCAGGATCGTCAGCGGCGATGATCAGCAAGTCGCCGGAGGAAAGCTTTTGCAGGCGCTTGCGTGCCTTGAGCACGGGCAAGGGGCATAGTAGCCCGACCGCATCTAGTTCGTGTGCGTCATTCATAAAAGCCGAAATAGGCGCGATGTTACATCCTGTCCACAGACATGTGACCGTGCTGCACGTGACGTGCGGGACAAGGACGGTTAGGTGGGGGATATGTTCGGAATCGATATCATCGACGCAAGCCTGATCCCTGCCATGAGCGTTGCGCTTCTGGCAGGCATCATCAGCTTTCTCAGCCCCTGTGTGCTGCCCATTGTGCCGCCGTATCTGGCGTACATGTCAGGCATGACCGTCGGAGAGATGTCAGAAGGACAGTCTGGCCGCAGCCGTGCCACTGTCACTGCTTTGTTTTTTGTGCTGGGCCTGTCGACCGTCTTCATCATTCTCGGCTTCGCCGCGTCAGCCTTTGGCGCGTTCTTTTTGCAGAACCAGATACTCTTCGCCCAGATCTCCGGTGCTGTGATCATGGTCTTCGGCCTGCATTTTCTGGGTGTATTCCGCATTCCGTTTCTCGATCGCGAGGCTCGCATGGATGCGGGAGATCAGGGCGGGTCGTCTTTTGGTGCGTATATCCTTGGCCTCGCATTCGCATTTGGCTGGACACCATGCATCGGGCCGCAATTGGGTGCCATTCTGACCCTTGCCGCATCCGAAGCTTCGGTCACACGGGGCACGTTCCTGCTTGGCATATACGCGGCCGGTCTGGGTATTCCGTTCCTGTTGGCCGCAATGTTCATGAGCCGCGCGATGGGCTTCATGAACAGGATCAAGCGGCACATGGCCTTGATTGAGAAGGTTATGGGCGGATTGCTGTTGCTGGTCGGTGCGGCGATGCTGTTTGGGCTGTTCACCCGGTTTTCGTTCTGGTTGCTCGAGCAATTCCCGGCACTCGCCACACTGGGCTAGGCAGGCACAGTCTTACTTTGGCCGTAGATGCGCGTTAGGTTGCATCAAAAGGTGCATGAATGAGCAGGTCGCATCCAAAATCCGTCTCGCGTCGTCGGGTGTTCTACATTCCCGGCTACGATCCGATTCATCCCCGTCGCTACCGCGAGCTTTATCGCAAGGAAGGCGCGGCTCAGGCGGATATCTCGGGCTACCAGATTGCGCTGCGTCCGGCATCCAAATCCGAACATTACGGGTGGCAGGTTGAGGCCGAAATAGATGGTGCCAACGTCCATGCTGATGTTGAAGTACTGGTCTGGTCCGACATTGTGCGTGGGTCAATGGAGGCTTCGATACCCGGCACATACCTTCAATTGATGCGTACGGCGTGGACCTACATTGCCTCCGGCGCGTTGCGCCGGTTGATGAGATTGCGGAAAGGGCCCGTGATTGCTGCCCTATACCCTGTTGGCATGTTGCTTGGACAAGCCCTGCTGGCTTTCTGTCTGTGGTACGCGCTGTGGCGTGTAGGTGCGGTATTTGGTGCCGTCGGCGAATGGGGCGGCCTGCTTCTTGGCGCTGCGGCTTTCATCACTCTTTTGCGCTGGTTCAAAGCAAAGGACGGCAAGATCTTTGCCTACTACCTCATGCATGACTATGCCTATTCGGCTGCATCCAAGGGGGCGAACCCACCCGCATTGGAAGAGCGTATGCACGACTTCCAGAGCAGTATAGCAGCGGCCCTGTCAGAAGACGTCGACGAAGTGCTTATCGTTGGTCATTCATCCGGTGCCCATCTGGCCGTTTCGATCCTGGCAGACCTGATCCGGGCGGGGCAGGTGCCCGCCAATGGACCTGCACTGGCATTCCTGTCCTTAGGGCAGGTGGTGCCCATGGTGTCCTTCTTGCCGGACGCACACCGCCTGCGTGCCGATCTTCAATTTCTGTCGGTGCAGGACGCATTGACATGGGTCGATGTGACAGCCCCGGGCGACGGATGCGCCTTTGCACTGTGTGATCCCGTATCGGTCTCGGGTGTTGCGCCCAAGAACAAGCGCTGGCCGCTGGTGTTCTCTGCCGCCTTCACCCAAAGCCTAAGTCCGGCGCGCTGGAAAGAATTGCGCTGGCGGTTTTTTCGGCTGCATTTTCAGTATCTCTGTGCCTTCGACCGGCCCAAGGACTATGATTATTTCCGGATCACGGCGGGGCCGCTGACATTGGCGGATCGATACGCAGATCGCCCACCGTCAAAGTCACGCATAGATCACGCAGTGTCCAAGTATACGTCAGTCGCCGCATGATCCCACCCAAGCCCCCCAGCCGCCCGGACCGTGTGTCGCTGTGGCGCTACATGCAGCTCTTTCGACAGGACATCCTATCGGCCCAGCCTGCACGTTTGTACCGCGCGTGGATGGCCGAATTTCGAACACCGTTTTTTCGCAGTTACCTGATGAGCCAACCGGAGTTGGTGAAAACGGTCCTTAAGGACCGGCCGGAGGACTTTCCAAAGTCTGACCGTGTAAGTGAGGGCCTGCGCCCTTTACTTGGGAATTCAGTGTTTCTGACCAATGGGGAGACATGGAAACGACAGCGGCGCATTATTGATCCGGCGTTTGAAGGCGGGCGCCTGCGCGAGACGTTCCCGGCCATGTGGGATGCTTCGGAGGCCGCCGCCAGTCGTATGTCCGAGGGCGTGATTGAGATCGAAGAACAGACCAGTCATGCGGCGGCTGATGTCATCTTCCGCACGCTCTTCTCCATTCCGATCGAGGACGCGTTGGCCAGCGCAGTGTTTCACGAGTTCCGCGCTTATCAGCGCAGCCAGCCAATTCTGAACCTTGCCGCCTTTGTCCCATTGCCGCGTTGGATGCCACGGCTGTTTCGCCGCGACACAAGAGCCAGCGCGGCGCGTATTCGGGCGTTGATTGCCAAGTTGGTTATTCAGCGAGCACAAGAGATTGCCGACGGCACCGCGCCTGATGATCTGGCGACCAAGATCATGACGACACATGATCCCGAAACAGGTGAGACCTTTTCCCCGGAAGAAATGGTGGACCAGGTTGCGATCTTTTTCCTAGCGGGTCACGAAACCAGTGCATCCGCGCTGGCATGGGCACTGTATCTGATGGCCCTTTACCCGGAGTGGCAAGAAAAAGTGGCTGCAGAGGCGAAAGCGCTGTCAGATTGCGATTTCGCCGTGATGTCAAAGCTGCCTGTGACCCGAGACGTTTTTCGCGAGACGCTTCGCCTCTACCCACCGGTCCCGATGATGGTGCGCGAGGCGTCTTGCCCTGAAAAGTTCCGGGATCGCGCGGTGCCCCAGGGCAGCCAGCTGGTGCTGAGCCCGTGGCATTTGCATCGTCATGAGCGGTTGTGGGAACGTCCGGATGAGTTCGACCCAGGCCGATGGCAAACCGAAAACGGCAAGACATGTGGGCGTGATGCCTACATTCCATTTTCTGCTGGCGCACGGGTTTGTACGGGCGCCGGATTTGCCATGGTCGAAGGTCCGCTGATTCTGGCGCGGTTGTTGCGCGATGTTACGGTATCATGCGTGGAGGGACGGGCGCCCGTACCTGTGGCACACCTGACTGTTCGTGCAAAAGACGGAATTTGGCTTCATATCGGCAAAAGATAGCGCAAACAGGGGCTTGGCGGGATTTCTTGCACGGCGTTAATGCGTTAGGTCTGGGGCAATTAAAGTCATGACTTTGGAGCACGGTATGACCGACTTTGCCAAGATGCAGGACCAGATGGAAAACGGAAGCGGCTTTATCGCTGCCTTGGACCAGTCTGGCGGGTCCACGCCAAAGGCGCTTGCGCTGTATGGGGTGGATGCTTCGGACTATGGGTCCGAAGACGAAATGTTTGGCGAGATCCAGAAAATGCGGGAACGCATCATCCTGAGCCCGGATTTCACAAGCGCCAAGGTCATTGGCGCAATCCTGTTCGAAAAAACACTGCATGAACAGATCGAAGGGCAGGCGGTGCCATCGTACCTATGGGACAAGCGTGGCGTGGTGCCATTTCTGAAGATCGACAAGGGGCTGCAGGACGAGGCCGACGGTGTCCAGTTGCTCAAGCCTATTCCTGGGCTTGCGGATACGCTGGCGGCAGCCAAGGCAATGGGCATCTACGGCACCAAGGAACGGTCCGTGATTCACGGTGCCAATGTGGATGGGATCAAGGCGATAGTCGCAAACCAGTTCGACGTCGCGCATGAGGTTATTTCCGCTGGTATGGTCCCGATCATCGAACCTGAGGTGAACATTCACTCCGAGACCAAGGCTGAGGCTGAGGCAATCTTGGCTGAAGCCCTGCTGACACAGACTGAGGCGTTGGGCGAAGGCCAAGACATCATGCTAAAGCTGACCTTGCCCGAGCAACCCGGTATCTATGATGCGTTGGCAGATCATCCGCGTGTGCAGCGTGTTGTAGCGCTGTCCGGTGGATACTCGACGCAGGATGCCAGTGCGCGGCTTGCCCAGAACCACAAGATGATCGCGAGCTTCAGCCGTGCGCTGACCGAAGGATTGCAGCGCGACATGAGCGACGACGGCTTTCACGCAGCGCTTGGTGGCAATATCAATCAGATTTACGAGGCATCTGTTGCATAGACTTTTCGCTAAAAACAAAGTGCTCCGAGCCCGGTGACTTTTTGAGATTGTGGGTTCGGAGTGGAACTGAGCGTACTGGATCACTGTCATTGAAGACGGTGATCCGTGCTACGGGCCTAAGATCGCGGCGGCAAAGTGAGTATTTATTGCTCCATCAGCCGCTTAAGGACAAAGACCCGAATAGCGGAAGCAAGTCCAACATTGGTGCCGCGCTCTGCATCAATTTCAGCTGCTAAATCATTGATTGGGCGACGCTCTTCTTCCGCAATCATGCGAAAGGCATTCCAGAATTCGGGCTCCAGTGACACGCTGGTGCGATGGCCCTTGAGGGTGAGGGAGTGCTTCTGTGGCCGGGTGCTCACTGCTCTGCCCAGAACCGCCGTGACGGGTCGAGTTCGGCAATACGCTCATATGTGTTCAGCAGACGCGCCAACGATCCTTGGTTGGCACGAATGTAACGGCGCGCGCGGCGCAGGGCGCGGATACGGTCGCGCACGGCTGTGTCATCGATCTGTGTCATGAAACACCTATAACTCTCAACGCCGCTAACTTGACTAAGATTTATGGCTTTTTGTCGTTCCCATTCGCGCCATACGGGGACGTTTCGGCGGCTTTGCCGTCCAATTCTCGCGCAGACCGGGAGTTTTCCCGCTTTGCGCGATCCTTTTCCGCCTTGGTCAGCCCAAATGTGACCGCATTGGCGTCGGCGCGCGCCTTCTTCTCAGCGCGCGCACGGGTCTTGCGAACCTTGTTTAGGTTGATCGGTGTGCTCACTTGGGGCCGATCATGTTTTCGGGGCGCACCACCTCGTTGAACCGTTCTTCGGTGACAAAGCCAAGTTTCACGGCTTCTTCTATCAGCGTTGTGCCGTTCTTGTGTGCGGTCTTGGCAACCTTCGTTGCGTTGTCATAGCCGATCTCGGGCGCCAGCGCGGTGACCAGCATCAGCGACTCGCGCATCAGCTTGTCAATGCGCACTTCGTCCGCCTGCAGCCCATCCACCAGATTGTCCGTGAAGGCGGAACAGGCGTCTCCAAGCAACTGCATGGATTGCAGCACATTATAGGCCATCATCGGCTTGTAGACGTTCAGTTCGAAATGTCCCTGCGACCCGGCAAAACCTACTGCTGCGTCATTGCCCATGACGTGTGCGCAAACCTGTGTCAGTGCCTCGCACTGGGTCGGGTTCACCTTACCCGGCATTATGGACGAGCCGGGCTCGTTCTCGGGCAGAACCAACTCCCCCAGACCGCAGCGGGGGCCGGAGCCCAGCAGCCGAATGTCATTGGCGATCTTGAAGAGCGAGGCTGCAACCGTCTTCAGTGCGCCGGACATTTCGACCATGGCATCATGGGCTGCCAGCGCCTCGAACTTGTTGGGGGCGGTGACAAAGGGCAGGCCGGTGATGTCGGCCATGTGGCCCGCGACCGCCTCGGCCCAGCCGACCTTGGTGTTCAGGCCAGTGCCAACGGCTGTGCCGCCTTGCGCCAATTCGTAGATGCGGCCCAGCGCGTCTTTGACCCGCTGAATGCCCATGGCGACCTGATGGCTGTAGCCCGAGAATTCCTGGCTAAGCGTAAGCGGGGTTGCGTCCTGCGTATGGGTTCGACCGATCTTGATGATCCCATCGAACTGCGCGATTTTTGCTTCAAGGGCCGTGTGCAGTTTCTCAAGACCCGGCAAAAGCACGTCGCGCGCTGTCATGGCGGTCGAAATGTGCATGGCCGTCGGAAATGTGTCGTTCGACGATTGGCCCATATTGCAGTGATCGTTGGGGTGCACCGGGTCCTTTGAGCCGATTACACCACCCAGAATTTCGATAGCACGGTTCGCGATCACCTCGTTGGCATTCATGTTCGATTGCGTGCCAGACCCGGTCTGCCAGACCACCAGCGGAAAGTTGTCATCCAGCTTGCCCGCAACGACTTCGCCCGCCGCCTCGATGATTGCATCGGCCAGCTTTGCGTCAAGCGTGCCGTGCGCCTTGTTCTGCATGGCGCAGGCCTTCTTGATCACACCAAGTGCACGCACCAAGGCCACAGGCTGCTTTTCCCAACCGATCGGGAAGTTCATGATGGAGCGTTGCGTTTGCGCACCCCAATACTTGTCGGCTGGAACCTCCAGCGGACCAAAGCTGTCGGATTCAGTGCGGGTGTCGGCCATGGGGTGGCTCCTTTTACGCGTGTCGTCGTGATGTCATGCATCTACCGGCCAAGGGCAGCGCAGACAAGGACTGGTGCGCTGGATCATGGATGATGTCATCACACATTGGCGAATCGAGGGTGCATCCGTGTGCGAGCGTTCCTATATCTGGGGAAACAGGAGGAAAAAGGACCACCTCATGAATGTCTCACGCGCACTTGTTGGCGGCTCGACGCGGCCCTTTTTTGCTGCCCTCTTTGCACTAGGCTTTACCATGCTCGCACTTGGGGCACCTGTACGGGCGGATATTGCACCGTTTGTCGGTGAATACTCGGGCAGTGCCGATGTTATTCAAGCGGACGGAACAAAGATTCCCCGCGATATGAGCGTAAAGATCAATACGACGAAATACGGGTTCACTGTCACGTGGACATCGGTCACGCGTAGAGCATCCGGTAAGCTGTCAGAAAAATCATATTCCGTCGATTTTGTGCCAAGCGGTCGAGGCGAAGTCTATGCAGCGGCTCAAAGAAAGAACGTTTTTGGTCATGAAGTGCAACTCGACCCGATGAAAGGCGAACCCTATGTTTGGGCGCGCATCGATGCAGAGACGCTGACGGTCTATTCCCTGTTCGTGAGCACCGATGGTGGTTACAGCCTGCAGCAATATGACCGCACATTGACTGAAGGCGGATTGGACTTGAACTTCCAGAACATCCAGGACGGGGAAATCCTGCGTGCAGTGGAAACATTCCTGACCCGGGACTGATTGCCGGGTTACTTCCTGAAACTGTCGAGAGACACGATGTCGGCATCTTTGCCCTCATCGTCAGCCTTCGCTTTGTCTTCAAGCGCTGGTTTGGGGGCGGCGGGTGCGCGGCTCGGTAAGATTTCCGGCGGTGTCGCTGGCGCGGTTTCGTCTTCGTCCTCGCCTTGGGTCTCAAAGCGGAGCCCAAATTCGACCGACGGATCTACAAAGGTCTTGATCGCATCGTAGGGTATGTACAGGGGTTCCGGGGCATCGCCGAAGTTCAGTGTCACGGCAAAGCCCTCGGCCCCGACATCAAGTTTGTCATACCAGTGCTGCATCACCACCGTCATTTCGCCCGGGTAGCGATCGCTCAGCCAGTCGGCCAGCTCGGCGTCTGGGTGGCTTGTATCGAAGGTAATGAAGAAATGATGTGTGCCAGGTAGTCCGTTCTGGGCAACATCCGTCAACACCTTCCGGATAAGGCCGCGCATGGCCTCGTGCATCAGGTTGCCGTAATCAATGCTCCGGCTCATGGTGATCCTCGTGCTGCGTGTATCAACCATATCCCAATTTAACGCAGAGGGAAGAGGTGGCGCGCGTTCAATGGGATTAAACCAGCCCCAAAAGTGAAAGTGCGCAACCTGACGCCGCCATGATCGCCAATGTCGCCAGCAAACTGACGCGCAAGCGCAGCATCAAAAGCCCTGCGGCAACTGTCAGGCCGATCGCCCAAGGATTGAGGGTCGAAGGGTCTGGGACGGGCAGGGCGCCTATCTTGGCTGTGCCGACATCTGCAAACACGACATGCAACGCAAACCAGACCGACAAGTTCAGGATGACGCCGACCACGGCAGCCGTGATACCCTGCAACGCGGCCGACAGCCGGGGCCGTGTGGCGATGTGATCCAGATATGGTCCAGCCATAAAGATCCAGAGAAAGCACGGCACAAAAGTCACCCACAGCGTCAGCGCGCCTGCCGCAAGGGCAAGTGTCAGACCGCCCTGAGCGTAGCCCGCAAGCAGTGCCACGAACTCGGTTACAAGGATCAGTGGGCCGGGTGTGGTTTCTGCAAGCCCCAGGGCGTCTATCATCTGCCCGGTTGTAATCCAGCCGTGATCCTGGACGACTTGCTGGGTCATATAGGCGAGCACCGCGTAAGCCCCGCCAAACGTCACGACCGCAAGTTTGGAAAAGAACAGGCCGATTTCGAGCAGGAAACTCTGGGCAGTGAGCCATAGCGCAACAAGCGGCGCGAGCCAGAGTGTCCCGAAAACCGCGATGGTGCGCGAAGTTTGGGTCCTGACCGGGGCGGGGTTTGTCACGGCGGCTGCACCATCGGCACGCAACGCGCCAACCAAGCCTGCGCCAATCACGACCAAAGGGAAAGGGGCACCAAACACGAACAACGCAACAAAGGCCGCGCCAGCAAGGCCCCACGCGATAAGGCCGTTCAGTGCCTTTTGTCCCAGCCGCATAAGTGCCTGCGACACGACGACGATGACAGCCGCCTTGATGCCAAGGAACGCGGCCTGCACCATAGGGATATCGCCAAAGCGAATATAGGCGAGTGCGAGAACAAGGATCACGGCGGCCCCCGGAATGACAAAAAGCAATCCGGCAAGCAGCCCTCCTGCAAAGCCGCGCAACCGCCAGCCCGCATATGTGGCCAATTGCATTGCCTCCGGTCCCGGCAGCAGCATGCAGAGCGACAGCGCGCGCAGGTACTGATCCTCGGTCAACCACTTTTCGCGTGACACGAGCGTGTCATGCATCAATGCAATTTGTGCTGCAGGCCCACCGAAAGACAGCAAACCGATGCGTCCGAAGACCTGGATCAGCCGGGACCAGCTCTGTTCCCTCATGCGACCTCCTGCCGATTGGATTGGCGATGTAGCAGCCAGGCCGCGTCAAGAAACGGCAGGGCGGCGTGTATCAAGTCTTCATCACGTTCATGAAGATTGGACAACACGCCAAGCAGTGATGTGACGGGATTTGTCAGAGTATCAACGGATGTGACAAAATCCAAAAGATCAGGATACCTGAGGCCGGTTGCGGCGAAGCTCTGAGCAAGAGGGGTTTCTGGCAGAGCATATGCCTCAAAGCGCGCGGCAACATCCTGCACATGTTCGGAGGCCACCCACATCAGTATGGCGCGGGGGTCATACCAGCGAAGGATCACCCAAGCAGCAATACACGCATGTGCGTCGCGGGTCGCATGCAAAACCCATGATGTTCCCGGTGCAGGAGAGTCGCTCAACGCAATGCCTGGATAATTGGCGGTACACCATGCGCGGTTCCCGCCTGTCAGTGCTCGTGCGTCAAAGCCCATGCTGCGCAATTGGGCTGCGGCGCCATGCGACAGCTTCAAACCCTTTTGGCAAATAGTGATGACTGGTCTGTCTCGGGCATGTGCAGCACCCCACAGCTGGACGTCGCGGTGCTGGACATGTTGCGCGCCAGGCAGACGCCACGGTTCAGCTTTAATGTCTTCGGTTAGGCATACGTCGATCAGGCACGGCGCCTTGTCTGTTCCCAACAAGGTCAGTAGTTCAAACGCAGATATGGAGTAATACGAATGGTCCATTGCAGCATCCTTTGAGCACAACAAAAGGATGCGACGTTTGGGCCAGTAAGGATGTTCAGCCTGATGGGGCAGTCGCGTTGGCCCCGCTGACAAAATTGCGCTTGGATGTCGCGTCCGTCAACCCTTTGGATTGCCGGAAGCTTTGCAGATTTAAATGCAACCCCATAACGAAGTCGACATACCGGTAGCAGGCTCAGGATGTTTCAACAGAAAGGAATTTCGAAGCAGAATGGCTGCCGGATGTGGGATACGATCGTCAACTGCACAACAGAGCTTACTGAATGGTAGGTTTCTCGTGTGGACACTGGAGAAAATGGGAGTGCTGACAGGAAGGTATGAACAAAACACTTTGCAGCCACTATCGCAGACGCGTCCCGCCAAGCATGACAGCCATCGCATTTTCGGGAAGTAAGCTGAGTTGCTCAAATAGCGTCAGTGAATCTGTGCCCGTGTAAATTTCGACCATCTGCGTTCCCTCGAACCGTGCGATCACTTGCCCGAAGACATGTACCGGATCACCCGTGTCCGCCGAGTGACTTTTGATCTCAACCAGCGCCGATAGCCAGTCGTCTTGCTCCATGGTGATTGGCAGGGTGATTTCGATGGGGCCAAGCAGTTCGCGGACCATGGTCACAAGCTCGCTGAGGTCCTCGATCGAAAAGGGAGTATCGCCCATGATCCCGCGCGAGCGGGCGTTGGGCGCAAGAAATTTGGGGATCGCGTCAAGATCACCCTTGATCCACACCTCGTCGTACCAGCCTTGCAGGGTCTTGACCTTGTGCGGCATGCGCCCCTCGTATTCAATCGGACTATTAACACCACAGCGATAGCGCCACGGACTTAACAATCCTTGAAGGTATTCAGAAAACACGAAAATCTTTGTGAAAGTGCAGGCTTCTGTTGCCAGGTGCCTGCGAACCCCGCCTAACGCGGCTAGGCGCTAGGGCTTAAAGTCGGTTCGACTAGGACTGCTTACGCAGCCATAGCAACCGGAGCACGATTGTCGTTTGCAATTGTACTGTTTTCGCCGGTAACGGTGGCAGACAGCCGAGACAAAGCTAACACCTTTAGACGTCCGTCGATCCTGTTTCGGCCCCATGATCCCCCAAACGAAGGGATATTTGGTGGAGCCGCCGGGTACCGCCCCCGGGTCCGATCCGTTTATTACGAGCGCGTTTATGTCCATAGTCCCGAAGGACATCGATTAGATAAGTGAAGAGCACACCTTTTGCAATCTGTGAGGCGCTCAGGTCGGGAATTTTTTGAAATGGGAAATGAAAATAGTGCTCATTAAGTTTGGAATGTAAGCCTCTGATCAAAAATGATTAGCGAGCAGAAACCATCCTGCAAGCGCTGCTTCGATACCACCAAAGATCAGCACTTTTTTCACCGGAGGTTTGTCAAACACTAAAGACAGACACCGCCCCAAGGCCGCGCCGGCAAAGGCAAAGCCGATCATTGCATAGGCCAATGGTGCATCGATCCAGATGGCAGCGAGCCCCGCCACCACAAAAAGCCCGCCCACAGAGGCGCGCATTTCGCTCAGCCCCATGGTGCTGTGTGTCGGCGCAAGGTCTAGAGCGGAGGCCGTGTACCGCGGCGCTACAAAACCGAAGAGGCCGAAAGCGATAGTCAGGAGTGCGGCGAGGATGTTCAGTATGTCGATCATGCGCGGCACGTAGGGCCAAGTATGGCCCGAGGCAAGTCTAGAAGCTGTCGCGTATGGGTGTGTTCAACCGGTCCTCAAGATCTTTGTTGAAGGCCGCAAGATCGATGCCCGGGTCGAGGTCATCGACCGTTTTGATGTCGACCGAGATATGGCGACGCCCCTTGCTGCGTCCGATGAACGTCCAGAAATAGTCATATCGCGCGGGTTGGAACCGGCCCAAACCGTCGAGCCTGAGCAGCAGGACGGGGCTATCGGGGTTGGCTTGCAGGATGTCTTGCGCACCGGACAGGTGTGGTGCGATCACCTCGGGTTCCTGTTGTCGTGTGTGACCTGAGGGGAACAGCAGGATGCTTTCGCCACTATCGAGGGCAGACAGAATACGTTGCATGCTTGCCTCTTTCTGGGCTTGCCGCTTTTCCGCTGGCCAGGACTTGGGTGAACTGACCGGGATCGCACGGGCCACGAACATGGGGAACCATTGTATCCAGTTGTAGTACTCTTTGTAGTGCACAACGGGCCGGATACGCTGCGTCGTATAGAGGATCGCGGCGATCAACGGTCCGTCGAAGCGGCTGACATGGGTGGCAAGGATCAGCGCGCCTTGCGTGTCCTGTAGCAGGTGTTTGCCCGAGCAGCTGACATTGTAGAACAGCGAAAAATACGTGCGCACAATGGCGAAGAAAAAGTGGCGCAGCCATTTACCCAATGTTCTATCGATCAGTCGCAACATATTGGGCATTCCGGTACCGCACGTCTCTTCTCAGACAGTTGCGGTCTGTTGCCGCCAGGTCAATGCCTTTTTCAGAACGCGGTCCACAGCCCGACACCACCTACCACAATCAGGCTGAGTGCCCAGACAAGCTCGAGGTCGAACCAACCCCGCTTGAGGAAATTGAGGCCCAACCAGCGGTGCACGGCATAGGCCACGGCCCCGCCAGACCCCATCATGGCAGCGGTGTGCAGCACAGCCACGCCAAGGGCCAGCGCTGTCGTTGCCATCAAGGCGGAGGCTGCGCGGTGACCCGCATCCAGTTCCTCAATTGCACATAGGCCCAGGTAGATCGGCACCAGCATCAAGGCGGCGCCATGCGCGAGTGCGACAAGGAAAGACCACAGCGTAAGCTTGTGCGGAGGAATGCGCGCAAGGAAACGGGGATGTTTGCGCGTGATGGCAAGGTAGACGCCCATCGCAATCACGATCAGCCCCGCGCCAATGCGTATTTCGCCTTGGTAATCGATCAGCAATGTCATCATCGAAAACGGCAGCAGAATGCCCAGCATCGCCACGAAGTGACCGAGCGATAGGGCACCCAGAGCGGGCCAGAGCGCACTGCGCCTGCGTTCAAACAGGGCCGACGACACGGCCAGTGGCCATCCCATGCCGGGGTTCAGGCCGTGGTAGAGGCCGGAGAGGATGACGGCGAGCCAGAGGCCCGCCGCCGTCGTCATGTCCATCTAGACGGATGGGTAGCAGAAACTGTCCGTCGAACAGTCGCCACCTTCAAGCCGGATCTGGTGGCTGCGGTAGCCTTCGGGAAACTTGGTCCAGAAGTTTTCATCCAGCGTCAGTCCGCCATCTTCACCCACGTGGGCCATGACCATCGCCGCACCACGCTCGCCGGGATAGAACTGGTCATCCCAGGTGGAATAAAGCGAGTTGGTCCAGTAGACGCGTTTGCCATCGCGGCTGATCTCGACCATCTGCGGGCCGTATCCAAAGTCCTTGCCATTGGGGTGCTTGGTTTTCTTGACGATGCCGCCAATTTCGACCTTGCCAGCGAGCACGGGGTTCATCGGGTCGGACACATCGTATTGGTGCATTTCACCAAGACCCCAGCAGGCAACGTAGAGGTACTTGTCATCGAGGCTCAGGTCGATGTCTGTGACCAGCGGTGGCACCGCACCAAAGCCCTTGAGGAGATCGGGCAGGTCGTCCGCGTCCGCAGGTACGGGGTCGATCGTGATCGTCTTCTTGGCCTGCCATTCACCGTCCTCATCCCGCCACCAGGTAAAGATCGCACCCTGCAGGTTGGTGGTATCAACCACCACGCCACAGAACCCATATTCCTTGACCGGGTCGTGGGCTGGGCGGATTTCCAGCGCCATCTGGTGATTTTCTCCCAGGTCGATGGACTTCGTTACCTTACGCCCGCGCAGGTCCCAGAAGTGGATCGTGTGGCCGTATTTGTTGGACAGAAGATCCTCTGGCACCACACCATTTTCGAATTGCGGCGGGAGGCCCCATTCGCTGCTGACCATGTAGTCGCGCGGCAGATTCCACCAGAAATCGTAATGCTTGTCCTGAATGCCGCGGTCCATCTCGTAGCGGCCCAGAATGTCGAAGGTTTCGCAATCCATGATGAAGATACCGGGAGGGCCATCGGTGCCATCCTCACCACCGCCGCCCAGGGTCGATACATAGATGCCCTCGGGTCCGCAGTGAATGGTGTGAGGGCGGGAATAGCCCGTCTTCTCAAACAGTTCTTCGGGTTCGATGATCTTGTGGATCTTGGCTTTGAGCGGTTCCTTTACATCAATAATGTAGATGCGCGACGACCGGATGCCAGGAATGATCAGGTAACGGCGTTCAAGAAACGCGTGGCCGGTGAGGGGGCTGAGCGCCGAAGAACAGGCATTCCAACCGAAATGGTGAAACTCGTCACCAAGGTTGGGGACATAAAGCTCATGGACGATCTGGCTGTAAGTGTCGCTCGTGGGATCAACATCGACAACCGCAAGGCCATCGGGTTTGGTCCCATCAGGGCTGAGCATCAGCGTAAACGCCAATTTCTCAACCGGGGCTTCCATGGCCATCTTGGGCGAGGGGTGAAATGTGGGATCGGGTCTTAAATTCATAGCGTCCTCCCTGACGTATGGTTGACGATCAGTGCCCGACCCCTCGGATGCCTTTGCGACTTTTGGGGGAAGGATCAGGCGGTCTTGTGCTCCTTTTCTGCGGCCTTTTGCGCGCGGGCAGTGACGACCGAATGGGCCAGCTCTCGCGTGTAGGCTTCTAATTTAACCAATGTCGCGTCGATCTTGGTGGCGTCCCGAGCCTCGACCGCGTCCGCGATGTCCGTGTGCAGCGCCACAATCGCTTCGCGCGACCGGGCGGTGAACGTGATCATGTTCATAAGAGGCTGCATCGCCTCGACCGCACCGGCAAGCTGATAGCTGAGTACCTTGTTGCCTGCGCCATCCACCAATGCCCGGTGAAAGGTGACATCAGAGGCACAAAACGCCTCGTCGGTGAGGCCGGGCTGGCCTTGACGGTGAATTTCCGCGCGCATCGTAGCCAAATGATCCGGCGTACGGCGTTCCGCGGAAAGCGGGGCACAGGCACGCTCCAGCGCATAGCGCGCTTCACAGGCGACATCGAAACTGACAGCATTCATGGACAGCAGCAGGGTCGAGGTCGTGACCTGCTGGGCATAAGCATCTTCGAATCGCAGGCGGTTCACGAAAGCGCCGCCCGTGGCCCCGCGCTGGGTTCTGATCAGCGATTGCGCCGCGAGTCGCTTTAGGGCCTCGCGCACCGTGGGCCGGGATACGTCAAAGTGATCGGCAAGCTCGGCCTCGCTTGGAAGCCGTTGATCCACAATCAAATCACCTGCGATAATGGCATCCCGGATCGCCTTGGCAATCTGGGCAGAGAGATCAACTGTGCTGTCGGGATCAATTTTCATTTGTCATACATTTTAATGTCTGACATTTAATCTGGCAAGCATTGAGTCGCATGAGGTCAGGGAGGACACATGTCGCACATCGTTCGTTCGACCCTCTGGCTGGGGTTCTTCGGCGCGATTTTGGCGTCGTGGTGGGTCATGTATTCCATGTCGCTTTCCATGGACGTGGACCTGTTTGGCCGCCCAGGAGACATGGGCGCGCGCATGGCTGCCATGGACCCGCGCATGCCCATGTACATGCCGATGGCCAATTTTGGTCCGCTATTTGCCATGTGGGCGATCATGATGGCCGCGATGATGTTGCCGACATTGGTGCCGACCTTGCGCAGCTACGAGGACCTGATGGTGTCGGCGAACGGCACGCGGGTAGGGTGGCTGGGTGTGCTACTGGGCTACTTCGTGGTTTGGGTCGCCTTTGCTGCGCTGATCTCGGCTGTGCAACTGGCCTTGCTTTATGGTGGCATCATCGACATGCTGGGCATACCCAAGACCACCACATTTGCGGGCCTGCTGCTGCTGGCCGTCGGTCTGTTCCAATTCACCCGAGCGAAGGAAATCTGCCATGGCGTTTGCCATAGCCCCATGACCTATTTTCTCGGCCACTGGCGCACCGGCTTTGCGGGCGGGTTGCGCATGGGGCTCGGCCTCGGCGCGTTTTGCGTGGGCTGTTGTTGGGGCTTCATGGCGCTTGGCTTTGTCGGCGGCGTGATGAGCCTTTTGTGGATGGGCCTTGCCACGCTGTTTATGGTGATCGAAAAACTGCCCCAGATCGGGCATGTTGTTACAAAACCCTTGGGGGTTCTACTGGTGCTGGGTGGTATCAGTGTGCTCGCATATCCCGTTGTTTCAGGAGGATAAGATGGCCGTGAAAAAACGCCCCGACGCGGATAAGTTGCCGGTCAGTCAGCGCATCGACAGCCGGATGCCCAACCCGGGCCGGCGGCAGATGTCGCCCACCGAATGGGCTATCAAGGGCGAACTGTTTCTCAACTGTTCGTGCGAGCTCTTTTGTCCCTGCGTCGTCTCACTTGGCGCGCATCCCCCCACCGAAGGGCATTGCCACGCGTGGATGGCCATTGCCATCGACGAAGGACATTTCGAAGGCGAGGACCTGAGCGGCCTGAACGTCGGCCTGATGGTCGATATCCCTGGTCGTATGGGGGAAGGCGGCTGGCGTGTCGCGGCCTATGTGGACGAGCGCGCAAGCGGCAAGGCCTACAATGGCATCCTGCAGATATTCTCTGGCGCCGCAGGCGGCACTACGGGTCTCTTCACCATGCTGGTCAGCGACATCGTGGGCGCCGAGCGTGAAAAGGTCGAGATCGTGCGCGAAGGCAAGAAACGCGGCCTCTATATCGGGCGCAAGATCCAGGGCGAGATCGAGATGATCACCGGCAAGTCCGAGGATCACCCGGTGATGATCACCAACTCCAAGTACTGGATGGGGCCGGATATCATCGCAGCCCGCGGTGTGAAATCCAAGGTGCGTGACTACGGCCGCATCTGGGACTTCGGCGGCAAATCCGCGGAAATCTGCCCGATCGACTGGAAAGGTCCCAAACCATGATCGACGCGGGTT
The DNA here is from genome assembly GCF_947496075.1 of uncultured Tateyamaria sp. Lineage (GTDB taxonomy): Bacteria > Pseudomonadota > Alphaproteobacteria > Rhodobacterales > Rhodobacteraceae > Tateyamaria. The sequence goes on along the minus strand of NZ_CANMBJ010000001.1, from coordinate 60,846 downwards.
ATGTACGTACCATGGCCCGTTACAACGCCTGGCAGAACCGCCAACTGACGGAAATGCTCACAGGCGTGCCGGACGAGGACCTGCGCAAGGATCGCGGTGCGTTCTTCGGGTCCGTCATGGCGACGCTCAACCACATCCTGTGGGGCGACACGATCTGGATGAGCCGGTTCGACGCGGACCTGCCTCCGCCGTCGGTTCCGCCCGAACAGCACAAGGAATTCACCCCGACATTCGCGGTCTGGAGTGCGGAGCGCTTCCGCATGGACGGCACGATCCGCCTTTGGGGCGACCGCCTCGACACCGTCGCGCTCAAGGGCGATTTGTCTTGGCATTCCAGCACCTTACAGCAGGACTTTGAAATGCCGCTTGAAACCTGCGTGGTGCACCTTTTCACCCACCAGGCCCACCACCGGGGTCAGGTCCACGCCATGATGACGGCCGCCGGTCTGACCGCTCCCGTTACTGATATTGTGTTCATGCCAAAGGACGACTGATGGCCGTCATATCTCCGTCACGCCGCCTGCGCCGCACACCCTTTTCTGAAGGGGTCGAGGCGGCAGGCGTCAAAGCCTACACCATCTACAACCGCATGCTGCTGCCGACCGTGTTCGAAAGCGTCGAGGCAGATTACCGCCATCTCAAAGACCACGTTCAGGTCTGGGACGTCTCGGTCGAACGGCAAGTGGAACTTCGCGGTCCGGACGCCGGGCGGCTGATGCAGATGCTGACACCGCGCGATCTACGCCGGATGCTGCCGGGACAGTGCTACTACGTGCCCATCGTGGATGAGACGGGCGGCATGCTCAACGATCCTGTTGCGGTCAAGCTCAGCGAGGACCGGTGGTGGATTTCCATTGCTGACAGCGATCTGCTGCTCTGGGTCAAGGGCATCGCTAACGGCTACCGCCTGGACGTGCTGGTGGATGAGCCGGACGTGTCGCCGCTGGCCATCCAGGGGCCCAAGGCCGATGATCTGCTGGAGCGCGTGTTTGGCGACCGCGTGCGCGACATCCGCTTTTTCCGCTTCGACATGTTCCAGTTCGAGGGGCAGGACCTAGCCATTGCCCGCTCAGGTTACTCCAAGCAGGGCGGGTTCGAAATCTATGTGCCGGACAGCGCGCTTGGCATGCCGCTGTGGCACGCTTTGTTTAATTCAGGCGAAGACCTACAGGTCCGTGCGGGCTGCCCCAATGCCATTGAGCGGATCGAAGGTGGGCTCTTGAGCTATGGCAATGACATGACCGACGACAACACACCGCATGAGTGCGGGCTGGGGCGGTTCTGCGACACCCAGACGGCTATCGGTTGTATTGGACGTGATGCGCTTTTGCGCGTGTCCAAGGAAGGGCCGGTTCAGCAAATTCGCCCCATCGTTATCCATGGGGATGCGGTGCCGACCTGTGACCGGCCTTGGCCACTTCTCGCCGGCGGCAAACGCGTGGGGCAGGTGACGTCGGCTGCATGGTCGCCGGACTTTAAGACCAACGTGGCCATCGGTATGGTGCGCATGACGCATTGGGATCCCGGAACTGACCTCGAAGTCGACACCCTCGATGGGATACGCCGGGCCACGGTACAAGAGGCGTTCTGGTTATAGATGTGGAACCGGGGCGCTGCCCCGGACCCCGAAGTTTACTTTGCAAGATGAAGCAGGGGATCATCCCCAGAAAAATGGAGAACAAAATGTTCAATGCACTGGTGGTCAACAAGGACGAAGAAAGTGGCAAAACGTCCGCTGCGGTGCAGGAACTGTCGCTGGATGATCTGCCGCAGGCTGAGGTGACCGTAGCGGTTGAGTATTCGACCGTGAACTATAAGGACGGTCTTTGCATTGGTCCGGGCGGCGGACTCGTTCGCAAATACCCCCACGTGCCAGGCATCGACTTTGCCGGGACAGTCGAGGCGTCCGATGATGACCGCTACAAACCCGGCGACAAGGTCGTGCTGACCGGCTGGCGCGTGGGCGAGGCGCATTGGGGCGGTTACTCCCAGAAGGCGCGGGTCAAGGCGGATTGGCTGGTGCCACTGCCGGAAGGTCTTGATACGCGGCAGGCCATGGCCGTTGGGACCGCTGGCTTCACGGCAATGCTGGCCGTGATGGCGCTGGAAGATCATGGGATCAAGAGTGGTCCGGTTCTGGTCACCGGTGCTGCGGGTGGGGTTGGCTCTGTTGCCACCGCCATTCTTGCCAACCTTGGTCACACTGTTGCAGGCGTAACGGGGCGGCCCGAAACGGCCGACTATCTGACCTCTCTCGGTGCCAGCCAGATCGTGGCCCGGGAAGAGATCAATGAAACCACCAAGCGCCCGCTTGAGGGTGAAACCTGGGGCGGCTGTGTCGATGCCGTGGGTGGCGCCATGCTGGCCCGCGTGTTGGGACAGATGGAATACGGTGCCTCTGTGGCTGCCGTAGGTCTGGCGGGCGGAGCAGCCTTACCTGCGACGGTCATTCCGTTCCTGCTGCGGGGTGTGAACCTTCTGGGCATCGACAGTGTCATGCAGCCCTACGACAATCGTGTCCGCGCCTGGGATCGCATTGCGAAAGACCTGCCCATGGACAAGCTTGAAGCCATGGTTCAGCCCGCCACTCTGTCCGATCTGCCAAAGCTGGGTGCAGACATTTTGCAAGGGCAAGTGAAGGGCCGCGTCGTGGTCGACGTGAACGCCTGATCGGTCTAGACGGGTCTTCGAACAGCTTTCGGAGACCCGCGATGACCGCCTATGACGACCAGAACATCTTTGCCAAGATCCTGAGGGGCGAAATCCCCAATGTCACCGTCTACGAGGACGATGATACCCTTTGCTTCATGGATATCATGCCGCGCACAGACGGACATTGTCTGGTGATCCCCAAAACACCATGCCGCAATGTGCTGGATGCCAGCGACGCACAGTTGGCCTCCGTCATGTCCACGGTCAAGAAGGTGGCAAACGCGGCCAAGACCGCATTTGATGCCGATGGCATCACCGTTCAGCAGTTCAATGAAACTGCGGGCGGCCAAGAGGTGTTTCATTTGCACTTTCATATCCACCCACGTCACGACGGTGTTTCGATGCGCCCACCGGGCAAAATGGGTGATATGGAGGCGATCAAGGCGCATGCAGAGAAGATGCGCGCGGCACTTTAAGCTTGAACCTGCGATGTGGAAGGGGTGCATAACATGCGCCCCTTCGCCGTTCATACCTGCGTTTACTCGGCTGGTTGACCGATGGCACCGTCCTCTTTGGCGCGGCGGCTGTCATTGAACAATGCCTTGATCAGCGACAACACCATCAGGACCATGATGATGGTAAAGGGCAGGGCGCCTATGATCATTGCGTCCTGAAGCGATGCCAGGGGATCGCCCCCGCGTCCTGAAGCCCCCGCGATGATCAAACCGCCGATCACCCCTGTCATGATCAGACCCCAGATGATCCGGTGCTTGATACCTGTTTCCTGCGCGCCGCCGGACATGATCGTGTTCATCACAAGAATCCCGGAATCCGCGGAAGTGACAAGGAACGTCATGATAAGCACCACGCACATGATGGTGATGGCAGACAGGAAGCCGCCCTCGATCATGTAGCTGAGTGTGACAAACAGCTTGTTGGTGTTTGACGCGCCGATGATGGCGCCTTCGGCCACGCCTTGCAGCTCCAGATCAATGGCGGTGCCGCCAAGGATGGTCATCCAAGCAAAACAAACCAATGCGGGTGCAAATACACAGCCGAGAATAAACTCACGGATCGTGCGACCCTTTGAGATGCGGGCGAGAAACAGGCCCACAAAGGGCGAGAACGCGATCCACCAGGCCCAGTAAAACGTGGTCCAGCCCGATTGCCAGCCAAAGAGCCGTCCCTGGCTGCCTGCATCGTACGCTGCGGCTTGTGTCTCGGGTGGCAGAGAGGCAGCCGCGCCCTCCAGTCCTTCTGTAAAGCCATCCAGACTGCCCCATGCATTTGTCGCCCCACCGTACAGATCGGCTGCAAGCGGTGCGGCGTCGGCCGGCAGAGTGGCGGCAAAGGCATCTTGCGCCAACGGGCTATACGCTTCGAAGCTGAGCGGGATGAACTGGATGATGTAGTCGACCAATGCTGTTCCATAAGTCGTCATGGCAAACACGAAGCTGCCAAAGATCACGAAGGTCATCAGCAGAATGATCGATAGAACGAGGTTCAGGTTCGACAGGTACTTGATCCCACGCCCGACACCCGACACGGCAGACAGGATCGATAGGAACATGATGATGGCAAGCGCCGACAACAGGCCGACGGTGGACGGGGCAGGTGGTGCATCCCCTTCGCTGGCACCCATCAACCAATCCAGGCCCGTCACGGCGTACACTCCATCGACAAACTGGCTCACCCCATAACCGATGGTGACAGATACACCAAGGATGGTTGCGACAACGCCCAGCACATCGACGATGTGTCCCACAATTCCGTTGGCGACTTTCCCCAGAAGCGGGGTCAGCGCAGACCGGATCGTCAGGGGCATGTCGCGGGTGTAGGCGTAGTAGGCAAGGCTCAAACCCGTCACGACGTAGATAGCCCAGGCATGGAATCCGTAGTGCAGGAAGGTGTAGCGATAGGCGGATGTTAAGGCTTCGGGCGAATTGCCCTCGACGTTCCCCGCAACAACAACGGGGTTGGATCCCCAAAGCCCCAGCGGTTCAGCTGTCGCAAAGACCATAAGCCCGACACCAAGTCCGGCGCCAAACATCATTGAGAACCAGGAGAAGTTGGAGAATTCCGGGACCGTATCGACGCCCCCCAGTTTTCGCCTGCCTGTGGGGAGTATGGCGAGGGCAAACAGGAAAAACGCAAATGCACCCACAGAGATGATGTAGAACGCATTAAAGCCCTGCAGCAACGCCCAGTTCCAGTCGTCCAGAGTGCCATTGGCACTGACCGGGAAAATGATGGCCCACAAGACAAGCGCGACCATGATCGCTTTGGACTTGAGGGCGATGGGAAGGCTGTAGCCTTCATAGAACCCTGACTCCTGTTTGTTGATATCAAGATCCGTGAATGGTTCTTTTATCGCCATAAGATTGGCTCCCTGTTTCTGAGTTGGCCTGCCATCTTGTGTGACCTCGGCACCAGCGTGGGTTTCATCGTTTCGTAAGGTCTGAAAACGACACCCTTTGTCCGCGGCTTCGCGCGGTGCGTGCATTAAGGGTGACAGGGTTCAGGGCGAATACTGGTGAAACAGCGACAGTAAATGGGTGTGATTTGACGATTTTGGGCCGTTATCGGGGATGAACGGTACCGTCGGGTCCGACCATGCAGAAAGCAATGAAAGCCGCGAATCTCAAAAAATGAGACATATTTTGCGGGCAATACGGCCATTTTTGACGCAAGAAACGGCGCAGTTTTTGAAAATTGAACGCCGTTTTTTCATATCAGAAACAAAAACGGCGTTCTGGTGTCCAATGCGACCTGTACTGTTCGAATTAACACTTCGTTTATGTCTCTACCCGTGCTTTGCTCTTGTCATAAAAACGACAACAGGAAGGTATCTATGTCTATTCAACCTCCATTGACGGAGCTGCCGATCAAAACCGCTGATAGCGGTTTTTATCGAGGGTTCAGCGTCAACGTTGCGGTGATCAGTAAGATCATCATCAGTATGCTCGTCGTCTGGTGCATTGTCTGGCCAACCGAGGCCGGCACGATTCTGGGCGACTGGAACAGCGTAATTCTGGAAAACTTCGCCGCCTGGTACATCTGGGTCGTGACGTTTTTCGTGCTTGTCTGCCTTGGGCTCGCCCTCTGGCCGACTGCAGGGCGTTTGAACCTCGGCCAACCGGGCGAAAAGCCCGAGTTCAGCAACTTCTCCTGGTTTTCGATGATGTTCGGTGCCGGGATCGGTGTCGGCATGCTCACCTGGGCCGTGGCCGAGCCGGTGGCCCACTTCAAGAACAACCCCTCCGTCATCCAAGGCGCCACCACGGCGCTGGGTGAGGATAACGTGCGCGAGGCCTATGTGTGGTCGTTCCTTCACTGGGGTCTGGGCGCCTGGGCGTGCTACGCTATCGCGGGTCTTGCGCTTGCGTTCTTCAGCTACCGCCGCGGTCTGCCGCTGACGATCCGCTCGTCGCTGACGCCGCTGTTTGGCTCTTCGCTGTCGGGCTTTCTGGGCAACCTCATCGATATCGTGGCGGTTGTGGCAACCATTCTTGGTGTGGCGCAAACGCTTGGTTTTGGCGTTGAACAATTCGTGGCCGGTCTGACCCGGATCGGGATTGGTGGCCTGGTGCTCGACGATGGCTCTGCCACGACACTCGGCATCATCGTGGCGCTTCTGGTCATCATGGGCGCCTCGACCCTGTCGGCACTGTCCGGTGTGGGCAAGGGCATCAAGTGGCTCTCCAACATCAACATGGTTCTGTCGATTGTCCTTCTGGGCTTCTTCATCCTGTTCGGCGCTACCTTCTTTGGTGCAGCGGCCTTCTTCGTTGGGATCTGGGACTATCTGATCGCGCTGCCATGGCTCAGCTTCAATGTATACGCGTCTGACGGTGTGGACGGATCCGAAGCGTTCCTGCTGGCACAGTGGCAGGGCTGGTGGCCCGTGTTCTACTGGGCCTGGTGGATCGCGTTTGCACCATTCGTGGGTCTGTTCCTGGCGCGCATCTCGCGCGGTCGGACCATCCGCGAGTTCGTGCTGGGTGCTATGATCGTTCCGTCGCTGATGTGCTTTGTCTGGTTCTCATGGGCCGGTGGCACAGCCATTGACCTGGAACTGAACGGCGATGCCAATGGCGTCATTCTGGACGCGGCCAATGGCGACAAGATCTTTGCCATGACCGAGTTCATGTTGGCACCAATTGCACAGGCACTGGCGTGGGGCATGGCGGTTCTGATCGTTGTGTTGCTGATGACGTTCCTGGTGACGTCCGCAGACTCTGCCGTGCTGATCGTGAACACCATCAACGCGGCCGGTGACGAAGGTCCAAAAGCGCGTCCCCACATCCTGTTCTGGGGTTCAGCCCTTGGCCTTGTTGTGGCGGGCTTGCTGATCTCCGGCGGGACCGGGGCCATTCAGACGGCCATGGTGATTGGGGCGTTGCCGTTCTCGATCGTGATGGCGTTGATGTGCATCGCGCTGATCAAGGCGATCTATAATGATGGTCGCCGCGAGGCCGCAGGCGTGCCTGCCGTCCATTCGGAAATTCCGGGTGCGACGGGCAATGGCTTGCCGGCTGAGTAAGACCTGACTTCCCAGTTGTCCTTGATGACAGCTGGGATAGCATTGAAAGGCCCTGATCAATTGGTTGGGGCCTTTTTCTTGTTAAGATAAAGGACCAGCCGATGCCTCTTGATCTTGAGTTTGTGCGCGCGCAATTCCCTGCCTTTGCCGAACCGTCGTTGCAGGGACAGGCTTTCTTCGAAAACGCCGGGGGGAGCTACACTTGCAAACAGGTCATTGATCGCCTGTTCCGGTTTTACACGCAGCGCAAGGTGCAGCCCTATGCCGACTACGAGGCATCACGGCTAGGCGGGGAAGAGATGGACGAGGCACGCGTGCGGATGGCTGCCGTCCTTGGTGTGGATACGGACGAGTTGAGTTTTGGACCATCAACCACGCAGAACACCTATGTCCTGGCGCAAGCCTTCGCCCAGATGATGCAGCCGGGTGAAGCGATCGTGGTGACCAATCAAGATCACGAGGCCAACACGGGCCCGTGGCGGCGTCTGGCGGATCGGGGGATCGAAATCCGTGAATGGCAAATGGATCCCGGCAGCGGCCATCTGGATACCGCAGTGCTGGAAGACCTGCTGGACGAAAAGGTCCGTTTGGTCTGCTTTCCCCATTGCTCAAACGTGGTGGGAGAGATCAACCCGGTGACCGAGATCACCGCGCTTGCCCATGCCGCCGGGGCGTTTGTCTGTGTCGACGGCGTCAGTTACGCGCCGCACGGCTTCCCCGATGTTGGCCATCTTGGCCCCGACATCTATCTGTTCTCGGCTTACAAAACCTACGGTCCGCATCAGGGTCTGATGGTCATCCGGCGCGCCCTGGGAGAGCTGCTGCCGAACCAGGGACACTACTTCAACGCTGACAGCCTCTATAAACGGTTTACTCCCGCTGGGCCCGATCATGCTCAAGTGGCCGCATGTGCGGGCATGGCAGATTATGTGCACGCGCTTTACGATCACCATACAAGCGGTGGTGGGACACAAGTGTCCCCGCGGGGACAAGTCGTTCATGACCTCATGCGCACACGAGAAATCGACGCGTTGACCCGGGTCATGGATGCCGTGAAAGACCGCAATGATCTGCGTGTTATAGGTCCCACGGACGCAGCGATCCGTGCACCAACCGTTGCGTTGGATTTGGGACGTGACCCGGTCGCAGTAGCCGCCCGCCTTGCCGATCATGGCATCATGGCCGGAGGTGGGGATTTCTATGCAGTCCGGGCGCTTCAGGCTATGGGGGTCGATCCGGATCAGGGTGTTTTGCGGCTGAGTTTCACACACTACACGAATGATGCAGAGATTGATCAGCTTCTAACGGCCCTTGACGCGGTTCTTTGACGTAAAGGCAACCTGCGACAACTTGATCCATCGGCGCGCGTGCTACGTAAGCCTCGGTAAGAAAAGGGAACGGGGCGTTGAGCAGCACACCGATCATCATATGGTTTCGCCGCGATCTGCGGTTGAGCGATCATCCGGCTTTGAAAGCCGCCTGTGACAGCAATCGGCCCGTCATTCCGGTCGTGATACGTGACGCCAGTGTGGATGATCTGGGCGCTGCGCCAAAATGGCGTTGGGGCTTGGGCGTTGAACATCTTGCCCAGTCTTTGGCCGACAAAGGCAGCAGATTGATCTTCCGCTCGGGCGATGCTTTGGACGTTTTGCAAAAGCTGATCGCCGAGACTGGAGCAGGGGCGGTTCATTGGTCGCGCCTTTACGATCCGCAAGCTGTGGAGCGCGATACAGCAATCAAAGCTGCCTTGAAAGATCAGAGCATTGAAGCGCGCAGTTTCGGTGGCCATCTGATGTTCGAGCCATGGACGGCGGAGACAAAGACTGGCGGCTTCTACAAGGTCTACACACCGTTCTGGCGATCAGTGAAGGACCGGGAAGTTGATGCGCCGTTGTCTCTGCCGGGGCGCATTCCAGCGCCTGAAAGCTGGCTTGAGAGCGAGGTGTTGGGTGACTGGGCTCTTGGCGCAGCTATGAACCGCGGGGCAGGCGTTGTCCGCCCTCATGTGCGGCTTGGCGAAACCGCGGCACAGTCACGGCTTGGCGATTTTATCGAAACCAAAGTCGCCGGTTACGTCGAGGGCCGGGATATCCCGGCCGAAGACCGCACATCGAACCTGTCGGAAAACCTGGCTTTGGGTGAAATTAGCCCGCACCAGTGTTGGCATGCAGGCATGCGGGCGCTTCATGAAGGCAAGGCAGGGGCAGAAGTATTCTTGAAGGAACTGGTATGGCGTGAGTTCGCGTACCACCTGATGCATCACACCCCCCATATTCTGGATCGCAACTGGAAAGAACACTGGGACGGGTTTCCTTGGAACGAAGGCGAAACCGCAGAGGTCCTCGCTTGGAAACAGGGGCGAACCGGTATTCAGTTTGTCGATGCCGCGATGCGCGAGATGTACGTAACAGGCCGCATGCACAACCGGGGCCGCATGATCGTGGCATCCTATCTATGCAAGCATCTGATGACGCATTGGCGGATCGGTCAGCAATGGTTTGATGACTGCCTGATTGACTGGGATCCGGCAAGCAATGCGATGGGGTGGCAGTGGTCAGCGGGATCAGGCCCCGATGCGACGCCGTATTTCCGCGTGTTCAACCCGGTGACCCAACTGGATAAGTTCGACAAGAACCGCGACTATGTCAGCCGGTGGATTGCCGAAGGCCGGCGCAATCCGGCGCCGGAGGCGCTGTCATATTTCGACGCGATCCCGCGGTCTTGGAATCTGTCGCCGAATGACATCTATCCCGGCCCGATTGTACCAGCGGATGAGGGGCGGAAACGGGCGCTAAGTGCTTATGAAAACCGTAATTTCTGATGACAACCGCGTGCGCATGGTTGCGCGGCTCAATGTGTCAAGCTAACTTGACAAAAACACGAACGGGGAGCGTGTATGATCCTTACTACGACTGACGGCCAAACGGGCTTGCCACGCTATTTCGCCCGTGTTTTCAGCATGGCTCAGGGGATGAACAATGGCCGGGTGGATTTCATCCTGCCGGACGGTCGCCACTTTCGGGCCGAGGGACCAAACCCCGGTCCGGTGGCAGAGGTGCATATCCACAACGATGACCTGTTTGCCCGGCTGATCCGTGAGGGTGACTTGGGTTTTTGCGATGCTTACCTTGACGAGTGGTGGAGCACGCCAGATCTGCAATCCTTTATGGATTGGGTCCATGCGGACAACGACGACATCTATGACGGGTTCCCCGGCATGGGTCTGGTGCGCCGGTTCGAGAAGTTTCGCTTTTGGCTGCAGCGCAATCATCGCGAACAAGCGCTCAAGAACATCAGCTATCACTATGACCTTGGCAACGAGTTCTATGGCCTTTGGCTGGATGACACGATGACATATTCATCAGCCCTGTTTGAGACGGGGCAGGAAAGCCATGAGGCTGCGCAGATCGCGAAATATGCCAGCATGGTAGACCAGATGGGGGCGCAGCCTGGGGATCATATCCTTGAGATCGGGTGCGGTTGGGGCGGGTTCGCCGAATATGCGGCCAAGGAACGCGGATTGAAGGTCACAGGTCTGACCATCAGTGAAGAACAGTTTAAGTATGCACAAGATCGCATTGAAAAAGCAGGACTTTCCGATGTTGTAGATTTCAAGCTGCAGGACTATCGGGATGAGCGTGGCACTTATGACGGCATCGCCTCGATCGAGATGTTCGAGGCGGTTGGAGAGAAGTACTGGCCCATCTACTTTGAGACGGTCAAACAGCGCTTGAAACCCGGTAAGAATGCCACGTTGCAGATCATCACCGTGCAGGACCGCCGTTGGAAGGTTTACAAACGTGGCGTCGACTTTATCCAGAAGTACATTTTCCCGGGTGGTATGCTTCCCAGCCCATCTGTTCTGCGTCAGCAGATCATCAAGGCAGGTCTGGGCGTCGAGACATCCATTGAGTTTGGCCAAAGCTACAACATCTCACTCAGACGCTGGCATGAGGCGTTCAACCAGAGGTGGGACCAGATTGCCGATATGGGATTTGATGACCGGTTTCGCAGAATGTGGAATTTTTACCTCACCTCTTGCGCGGCGACCTTTGAAAGTGCCAACTGCGACGTAACGCAGATCACGATCAAACGACCTGGATAGCCATGAAAGACCAAAAATATGCCTGACGCAGCCAAGTTAGTGGCCGCTTTGGGCCTTGGGCTATTGGCCTTTATCGTGTCGGGCATGATCATGCCGTTGTTCGAGGAAGACACGAACTTTGGCTGGTTTACCTACGTGAATATCGTAGTGGGGGCTGTCACCGGCTGGAAGGTGATCGGCTCGCGCGCGGGGCGTGGGCTCACATCGGCTGTCAATGTCGGGCTTACTGGTCCGATTGTCATGGTGTTCTGGGCCTTGTTTGTTCAGTCCTGCAACGAGATGGTGCGTATCGCCATGAAGAACCGGTATGATGGCGCGTTTGAGGCCTTGCTGGCTATTTTTCAGATTGGTTCAGAGTGGGCGATTTTGATGAGCACGGTTTCCATCTGGGCGACATTGCTGATCGGGGGTGTGATCACCGGTATCTTGACCGAATATGCGTGGCGCACCTGGCGGTGAGGCAATGAACAGTCTGTTTTGCTATGGCACGTTGCAGCACGTGCCGCTGCTTGAGCGCGTTCTGGGGCGCAGCGCCGACAGCATCGATTTGGCCCCTGCATCCTTGCGTGACTACATCGCATTGTCCGAGCGGGAAGGGCACTACCCGGTTCTGCGTCAACGTGCCAACGCTGAAACAGCAGGTATCATTGTGCGCGGCCTTTCGACCGAGGATTTCGCACGGTTGAACTACTATGAGGGTGGTTTTGATTACGAGTTGCGCGCCGTTACGCTGACCTCTGGCGAGGCCGCGGATGTCTATGTTCCGGGTCAAACGGTTTCATCCATTGACGATGTCTGGGACTTTTCCGCGTGGCAAGAGCGCTGGGGCGCAATGACCGTCTGGGCCGCCGATGAGGTTATGGATGGCTTTGGCAAACTGGATGCCAAAGAGGTGGCCCGCCGGTTTCCGCGTATACGCGCGCGGGCCTGGAGCAAGGTACTGGCGCAATCGGGCCGACACGGGCAGGGGGTTCTGGATGGGCGCGTGGATATCATGTCGCACACGCGGGCCCACACGAATTTCTTTGCCATGGATGAGGTGGCGCTGCGCCATGAGACTTTTGGCGGTGACATGTCTGACCAGATCGAGCGCGCCGTATTTATCTCGTCCGATGCTGCGATCGTATTGCCTTATGATCCGGTACGGGATCGGGTTTTGCTGGTGGAACAGATCCGTCTGGGTCCAATCGGCCGGAACGACCCGGTACAATGGCAGATGGAACCTGTTGCCGGATTGATTGATCCTGGCGAAACCGCGGAAGAAGCCGCGCGGAGGGAAGGGGCCGAGGAAGCGGGGCTTGAGTTTCGCCTGCTTGAACCTGCTGGCGAGTGTTATGCCTCGCCCGGTGCAGCGACTGACTTCTTTCATCTGTTTGTCGGGATCTGCGATTTGCCCGATGACAGTGCCGGTATTGGTGGTCAGGAAGACGAAGGCGAAAACATCCGCAGCCACCTGTTGTCTTTTGTAGATCTGCTTGAGATGGCCGATGATCGCCGGGTTGCCAATGCGCCCCTAGCGTTGCTCACCTACTGGTTGGCCCGCCACCGTGCGCGTTTGCGCGCCGCTGTGTGACCCAACGCGGCTTGAGGTCGTCGGATACCACAGCTACACCTTTCGTGAATGACAAAAGGAACTCGCCCATGCGTTACGCGCCTGATCTGGCCTCGGCCATTGGAAACACGCCACTGATCAAGCTGCGCCGCGCCAGCGAAGAGACCGGCTGCACGATTCTGGGCAAGGCCGAGTTCATGAACCCTGGCCAATCGGTCAAGGACCGGGCGGCCCTGTCCATCATCCAGGAAGCAGTGGCCAGCGGCGAACTGCGCCCGGGCGGCACGATTGTCGAAGGCACGGCAGGCAATACTGGCATTGGCCTTGCGCTGGTTGGTGCGTCGATGGGGTTCAAAACCGTCATCGTCATCCCCGAAACGCAGAGCCAGGAAAAAAAGGATATGCTGCGGTTGGCAGGTGCAGAGCTGGTGCAGGTGCCCGCGGCGCCATACCGCAATCCGAACAACTTTGTACGCTACTCCGGTCGTTTGGCCGAGGAGCTGGCAAAGACGGAACCGAATGGTGCCATCTGGGCCAACCAGTTCGACAATGTTGCCAACCGTAAGGCCCATGTCGACACCACCGGGCCGGAGATCTGGGAACAGACAGATGGCAAGGTGGATGGCTTCATTTGCGCAGTCGGCTCCGGCGGTACGCTGGCAGGGGTGGCCGAGGTCTTGCAGCCGAAGGGCGTCAAAATAGGTTTGGCAGACCCCGATGGCGCGGGCCTGTTCAGCTACTACACCACCGGCGAGATCGCGATGGAGGGCAGTTCGATTGCTGAAGGGATCGGGCAGGTGCGCATCACCAAGAATCTTGAGGGGCTGACGCCTGATTTCAACTACAACGTTTCGGACGCCGAAGCGCTGCCCATTGTCTTTGATCTACTAGAACATGAGGGGCTGTGCCTTGGTGCGTCCTCTGGTGTGAATGTCGCTGGTGCCATTCGTATGGCCAAGGATATGGGGCCGGGCCACACCATCGTGACGATCCTGTGTGACTTTGGAACACGCTATCAGTCCAAACTGTTCAATCCGGATTTTTTGCGGGAGAAAGAATTGCCGGTGCCACAATGGCTTGAGCAAGGTCCTTCAAGTATTCCCGGCGTTTTTGAGGATGTATGATGGGCCTGACGTGGCTACGCGCTGCGGTTCTGTCTGTTTGTCTGGCGCTGCTGGCAACGCTGGCAGTCGCGCAAGCTGACGGACCAGACTACGACCGGTGGCAAAACACGGCGACCCGGGCGGAACAGGCTGTCGAAGCCGCCCGCGCCTCGGACCAGGCATTTGAAATACTGAGGGCAGAGGTCGCCGGATGGCGGCAGCAGTTTCAAAACCAACTGAGTGCCAATGACAGCCGCTTGCAAACCCTGCGCGATCAGATTGCAGCCCTTGGTCCGGCCCCAGAGGACGGTCAGGACGAGGCAACAGAGATTGCGGATCGCCGCGCTGAACTGAACGCACAGCTTGAACGGCTCAGCACGCCGCGACGGACCGCCGAGGAAGCGTTCAGTCGCGCCAACGGGGTTATTACCGAGATTGATGATATCCTGCGCCAGCGCCAAACCGATGCGCTGCTAAACATGGGACCATGGCCGGTCAATCCAGCCAACTGGCCCGGTGCGATGCGCCATGCGCAGGATACGATGATTGCTGTAGTCGCTGGTGTGCGGCAAGCATGGCACAATCCGTCCCGCCGCTCGAATGCCAGGGATAACCTGCCGCTGATCGCCGTCTTGCTGGTTGTTGGCGTCGTGCTTCTGGCGCGGTCGCGGTATTGGTCAGAGTTGCTGGCCGTACGTATTCAAAGATCCGATACGCGGTCGGGTGCCCGGGTGGCCGGCTTCATCGTGTCCCTTGGGCAAATCCTTTTCCCAATGCTGGGGCTGGTGGCATTTGTGCGCGCGGTACGCGCCACGCAGCTTTTTGGCCCGCGCGGTGACCTGCTGCTGGATAGTCTGGAAGTTGTTGGGCTGGTCCTTTTCTTTGCCCGCTGGCTCGCCAGCCGACTGTTTCCCAAGGACGAAGCGCTGCGCGTATCATTTACGGTGCCAGCGCGTCGTCGGGCCGAAGGGCGCATATATGCCGTTACTCTTGGCATTGTCTTGGCACTTTATATCCTTCTGGCAGAGTTTTCTGACTTCGATCGTTACGATGCGGGTTCGGATGCGGTTCTGAACTTCCCGCTGATCGTTCTGGCCTGTCTGATGCTGACGCGCCTGGGCTGGCTGCTGCGCCGCCGCGTGCGCGATGCGGCGGAAGATGCGGACCAGGAAGTCCCATATGGTGACCGTATTATCGCCAGTGTTGGTCGGTTGGTTATCCTGGTGGGGCTTGTTGCCCCAATTCTGGCAGCACTTGGGTTCGGGGCGGCTGCCAAGTTCCTGACCTATCCCATGATCCTCACGCTTGCGCTGATCGGTATGGTGGTTCTGTTGCAAGGTGTTATCCGCGATACCTATGCCACGTTGCGACCGGGTGATGGCGCCCGAGACAGTCTTGTGCCGACTTTGCTTGGCTTTGTGGTCGTTCTGTTGGCGATCATCCCGCTATCCCTGATCTGGGGCGCACGTGTCACCGATCTGACAGAGGTGTGGGCGACCATTCGATCGGGACTGACCATCGGCGACATGACCATTTCGCCGGGCAGTTTCTTTACACTCCTCATCGTCTTCACGGTCGGGTACCTGATCACGCGCGCCGTACAAAATGCACTCAAGGTGTCAGTCCTGCCCAAAACGCGGATCGACCCAGGCGGTCAGGTCGCGATTGTATCTGGTCTTGGCTATGTCGGCATTTTTCTGGCTGCCCTGTTTGCGATCACTGCAGCCGGTATTGATTTGTCCAGTCTGGCCATCGTCGCCGGGGCCTTGTCCGTTGGTATCGGTTTTGGCCTGCAAACCATCGTGTCGAACTTTGTGTCGGGCATCATCCTTTTGATCGAACGCCCAATATCAGAGGGCGATTGGATCGAAGTGGGTGGACAGATGGGTTATGTCCGCTCGATCTCTGTCCGGTCCACGCGGATCGAAACCTTTGATCGGACGGACGTCATTGTTCCGAACGCGGACCTTATTTCCGGTACTGTCACGAACTACACGCGCGGCAACACGGTGGGGCGTGTGATCATTCCGGTCGGTGTGGCCTACGGTACTGACACCCGCCGGGTCGAGGCCGTACTGAAAGAGATTGCCGATGCGCATCCCATGGCCCTGGCCAATCCACCCCCGGCTGTCTTGTTCATGGGGTTTGGCGCCGACAGCCTTGATTTCGAAATCCGTATCATTCTGCGCGATGTGAACTGGATGTTGGCCGTCAAGAACGAGATTAACCACCAGATCGCTGCCCGGTTCGAAGAAGAGGGGATCGAGATACCCTTTGCCCAGCGGGATGTTTGGCTACGCAATCCCGAGGTGTTGCAGGCCGGTCCCAAAGTAAAAACGCCCCCATCTGCGCCGCCGACCAAAGCGCATCTGGAAGAAAGCGATATGGACCCGGATATGCCGGGCGAAGATGGAGATGGCAGATGACAACGCCTTTGTTCCGCGACGACGCCTATGCGCGCGATGCCAGCGGTGTCGTGACAGGTCACACGCCCGAGGGCGGGATTATCTTGGATCAGAGCATCTTTTATCCGACAGGCGGTGGACAGCCGGGCGATAGCGGAGCGCTCAACTGGGACGGCGGGGCGTTGAATATCGCGACCGCGATCAAGGGGGACGGTGACAGCATCATTCTTGTCCCGGCCGAGCCACGTGCGTTGCCCGGCCTTGGTGCGACCGTCATGCAAAGCCTCGATTGGGAGCGCCGTTACGCCCATATGCGTGTGCACACAGCGCTTCACTTGCTGTCTGTAGCGCTGCCTTTTGGTGTGACTGGAGGGTCGGTCGGGGCCGGGCGCGGGCGGCTGGATTTTGACATGGCCGACGCGCCGGACGACCGTGAAGGCCTTCAAGACGTATTGAACAGTCACGTGACCAGCGACATGCGGGTGCGTGCCGAGTGGATCAATGAAGCGGAACTGGATGCCAATCCGAGCATGGTCAAGACGTTGTCGGTGCAACCACCGCGCGGGGCAAGCGAGATCCGCCTGGTTCGCATCGGTGAAGGCGACGCAACGGTCGACCTGCAGCCCTGCGGCGGCACGCACGTTGCGCGGACGGGCGAGATCGGCGCGCTGCGCATCGGCAAGATCGAAAAGAAGGGGCGGATGAACCGCCGTGTTTACCTGCATCTGGACGGCTGAAAAATTTAGTACTTAACCTGCTTGCATCCCCATACCCGAATTGGATAGAGACGGCGGTGGACAGGTGGCCGAGTGGTCGAAGGCGCGCGCCTGGAAAGTGCGTAGGCGGGAGACCGTCTCGAGGGTTCGAATCCCTTCCTGTCCGCCACCCAACCTTTTTCCAGGGTTTCCCCCACGTCGCTCAAATTGGCTTTGATCTTTGTTTCTAGGGACTTTGGCAAAGCTTGCGTTTTCTGGGTTTCTTCCGATTGATGCCGTTTGTACGTATTGAGTGGTAGGGAAATCGAAAGGTCTCAGGTCAGGAGAGAACCCGGTAGCGGCCATTCGAGGCGCCAAGATACGCTGCGTGTTGTGTGTGAGTTCTTCCACTGGCTCATTGGGTTGCGTGGGTCTAAACGCGATCTAGGGCACAATGAGCGGGTCTATCTCAAACAGCCCTTGAAGGGCGCGCGGATTGCGAGGATCTCAACCCCGCGCCCGATCCCTGTGGTTGACGTTATCCATAAAGCTTTCGACGCCATGCCTGATGGCACCAGTCAACAAAAGCGACAGGGCGTTGATCGCATTGCTGATACCAACAGGCGTACGGATTGGGGCAGCAACTCCCCTACGTCTCAAACACCTTGATTTGGACGCCAAGCGCGTCATCCGGTATCCACGCGAAGTACATAATAAGTTTGCTTAACCGCTGAGCACGACGTTCTTTCCGATGGGGGCAAAGTTTGTAGACGCGTTAGCCGCGTCTCTCGCTCGTCTCTAGGACGGCCTTTACTTAGGCGCAGAAGAACCGTTGTTCCCCTCGCTTTGATCTGACGGATCTGTCTCAGTCAGGCAAGCCCAGCGCTTTCTTTCGATCTGTCGCCCATTTCATGATCGTCAGATCGAATGTCAGCGCCATGAGCGACACGCAAATCCCCAGAACAAAGTTCTTACCCAGATCCGTACCTGCCAGAGTGCGTTGCAATTCCTGCCCCAAATCCTGGGTGCCGATAAAGGCCGCGATAATGACCATGAAAAACGCAAACATAATGGCCTGGTTGAACCCCACGGCCATCGTCGGCAACGCTAAAGGCAACTGCACTTTCAGCAGTTTTTGCATGCGTGTGGCGCCTGCCATGTCGGCGGCTTCCGTCATCTCGGGGGGTACAGTCCGCAGCCCTTCAATCGTGTAGCGGGTCAGTGGAACCATCGCAAAGATCAGGATCGACATTACAACCGATGTCGCCGTGATGCCGAACAGCATGATGGCCGGGATCAGGTAGATGAAGCTTGGGAATGTCTGCGCCGTATCACAGGCCAGAAGCACCCGGCGTGACCATTTTTCCGAGCGGGCAGCGGCGATGCCCAACGGCACGCCGATCAACAATGCCAGCATGACGGCCGAAATGACGGAATAGAGCGTGATCACCGACCGGTCCCACCACCCAGAAAGCGCGACAAGGCCAAAGAAGATCGCGGCATAGATGGCGGGGCGTTTGCCCCCAAGAGACAGCGCAAAGGCCACCACCAGCATGATAAAGGCGGGCGTCGGGATCGACAAAAGGAAGTCGCGAAATGGGTTCAGGATCCAGACATTGAGAACATACCTTATTGACTGTGTTGTGTTCTGCACTGGATCGAACGCAAGAAACGCCTTTATCGCCGTATCGATCTCTTTGCCTTGGCTAAAGTTCTGCTTGCGCCCGATTTCGGCAAACACTTGCACGAATTGTGCCGCGATGCAGAAGAACACAAAAACAGCAATGCCCGTCAGCAGGTAGATATGCCGACGCCACCATGGCGTGTCGCGTTCAAAGTGCTCGGGTTGCTTGACGACCCATGCCTTTGACATCCGGTCCAGCATCACCGCCAGCAATACGATCGTCACGCCAATCTCGAACGAGCGTCCCAGCTTGAAACTGCCCATCATCGCCAGCAGCTTGGCACCAAGGCCGGGCATCCCGATAAAGGCGGTCAGCACCACCATCGCCAGGCACAGCATGATGACCTGGTTCACGCCCACTAGGATCTCGGTCCGGGCGGATGGAAGATAGACATGGCGCAGAAGCTGCCACTTGGTGCAGCCACTCATGTTACCCGCTTCGACCACTTCGGACGGCACCTTTTGCAGGCCCAGCGTTGTCATCAGGATCATGGGTGGGATGGCGTAGATTGTCGTCGCCACGGCCCCGGCGGTTGGGCCGACCTTGAAGAATATGACAGCGGGCAGCAGGTAAGTGAAGAAGGGCAGCGTTTGCAGCACCGACAGGATCGGCTTGATGGCCCGGTTCACGGTTGCGTATTTCCACGCAAGGATACCGAGGCCGAGGCCGATAAAGAACGCCAACGGCGCCGCGACCATCAGCACCGACATGGTTTCCATTGCGATTTTCCACTGCCCGATCAGAGCGGTCCAGATAAACGTGCCCGCACCCAGCGTAGCCATGCGCCAGCCGCCCAGATAGTAGCCAATCACGGCAGCCACGCCCGCAACGGCGGTCCACGGGATCGGGCCAAGATTGGGCCATCGACGCTTGCCGAACATCAGGTTGGCAGTCGCGTCCAGCAGCCATTCCAACCCTTCTGTCAATGTGCGGGTGAGGGCCAAAAGGCCTAAATCGTCCTTCACAAAATTGAAAAACACGTCCAGCCAACTGGCAAAGGGCGGGATCACCGCGTCAGGGATGCGATGAAGCGCTTCCGGCAAAAGCCCGCCATAGCGCAGGATGGTCAAAAGAACGGCTGCGATCAAAAATACAGAGACCCATTTGCCCCGCGTCCATTGCGCGACGCCGGAGGTGTCTGATTTCAGCCCGCTTGTGATATCGGCCATCAGCTGGCCTCCAACAAGATTTCCAGTGCCGCCGCGCGGTCCATCCCACCAATCACTTGACCGCTTTTGGCGACAGGAATGATGGCGCGGGTATCTTGCACCAGCAATCGGGCAAGGTCCTGAACAGATGCCGTCGCGTCCACCGGGTCACCTTCGCCTGTCATGCCCTCTTGGGCCAGGACACCAGCGTGGACGACCCGCGCCTTGTCGATTTCCTCGGTGAACTTGCGCACATATTCTGTGGCGGGGCTCAGCACGATCTGGTCGGGCGTGTCGCATTGCTCGATCGCGCCGTCCTTCATGATGGCGATCCGGTCGGCAAGGCGCAGCGCCTCGTCAAAATCGTGGGTGATGAACACGATGGTTTTGCCCAGCAATCCCTGCAAGCGCAGGAATTCGTCCTGCATCTCGCGTCTGATCAGCGGATCAAGCGCAGAGAATGGCTCGTCCAGAAACCAGATATCCGGTTCGATGGCGAGACTGCGGGCAATGCCCACACGCTGCTGTTGTCCGCCCGAAAGCTCGCGCGGGAAATACTCTTCACGCCCTTCAAGGCCCACCAGCTTGATCACTTCGAGGGCACGTTCGCGGCGCGTGTGTTTATCCTGTCCGCGCATCTCGAGCGGAAAGGCCACATTCTCTAGCACGGTACGGTGCGGCAGCAGGCCAAAGGATTGGAACACCATGCCCATCTTGCTGCGACGCAGTTCAATCAGTTCTTTTTCGGACAGGGACATCAAGTCCTGCCCTTCGACGGTGATCGTCCCGCCGGTGATGTCATGCAGACGCGAGAAACAGCGCACCAGTGTCGACTTGCCAGATCCCGACAAGCCCATAATGACCAGCATCTCGCCCCGGTTGACGTCGATCGACACATCCTTGACCCCGGCAATATAGCCATCGGCCTGGATGTCGTCGAAGCTGTGCCCGGCGGGCATGGACTTCAGATATCTCTTGGGATCAGGCCCAAAGATCTTCCACGCGCTTTTGCAGGAAATCACGGTGTCGGCGGTCATTTTTATGCTCTCTCCTCACCGGACTGGGCGCCGGTGTTCAAAACGCCCGCCCGGAGTTTAACCCCGGACGGGCGCAAGGTCTCAACAAAGTCTGACGACCTTACGAGGCCCAGCCCTGCCAGACGTCCGGGTTGGCTTCCAGCCATTCGGCGGCTGCCTCTTCCGGCTCCATCTCTTCAACGTCTACGAGACGCGCCATTTCAGCGATCTGCGGGTTGGTGAAAGAGATCTTGGTCAGCACGTCATAGGCCGCTGGCCACTTGTCTTTCATGCCATCCCACGCGGCCTTTTTCAGGTAACCGTCAGCAGGGTTTCCGCAATCGTAAAGTGCGTCCTTGTTCGGTCCCACGGCGGGGTCCTTGTCGCAACCATCGACCCATGTGGGGAACTCGACAAACTCACCGGGCCAGACGGCTTCGGCAAAGTTGGGCGTCCAGTTGAACACCACGACGGGGCGCTTGTCCGCTTCAGCGGCGCCGATTTCGGCCCAGAGGGCGGCAGCGGAGCCTGCGTTCACAACGACAAAGTCCATGCCAAGCGCTTCAACGCGTTCCTGCCCGTGCTTGAGCCAGTCAACCGGCCCATCCAGATACCGGCCCTTGTCGCCAGTCTCGGCCGTTGCAAACAGTGCCGCGCAGTCGTTCAGCGCTTCCCAGCTGGGCAGGCCCGGGCAGGCATCCTTGGTCCACATCGGATACCACCAGTCTTCGCGCGTGACAGCATCGTGATCTCCGGCGTCATGCAGACCGCCCTTTTCCAAAGCCGCACGGAAAGACGCGCCAAATGCACCTTCCCACACTTCCAGCTCCAGCGTCACATCGCCCAAGCGGACCGATTCATACACGGCCTGGCTGTCAGTGGTGACAAATTCGACGTTATTGCCCATCGACTCAAAGATCTGGCCGACCACGTGGCTCATCACGATCTGTGATGACCAGTTGTGGATGGGGATCACGATCGGATCGCTGCTGTCTTCGGCCAGAAGCGCCATTGGCGCAAAGGCAAGAACGCCCGCCGTCAAAGCAGTTGTAAACTTGTTCATTGATAGTCTCCCTAGTGGTGTACCGCTGTGTCGCGGCTTGATCATCACGAATGGCTTCATTGTGCAGGGTCCGAATTCGAATCCGGACATGCGCCATTTCTTGGTGCCAACACTCTTGCATTATTTTCCTATCAAGCAAGTTTTTTTCTTGCTGAGATGATTTTGTGATGCGCGCAAAGGCGGTAAATCTGTGCAGAATGTCCGATTTCAGATGTTGCGTGTCGCATCTCAAACTCATTTTTCCACGAAAACTCACGTAGGAGTAAGGCAGGGGGTCCGATTCCATGCGTTATTCTGGTTTCAAGGTGATAAAAGAGGCGCTGACCGGCCACAAAGGCTGGAAACCGGCATGGCGTGATCCCGAGCCGCAGGCGCACTACGACATCGTCATCATCGGCGGCGGCGGCCATGGGCTGGCCACAGCCCACTACCTCGCATCGGTCTACGGCCAGCAGCGTGTCGCCGTGATCGAAAAGGGCTGGATTGGCGGCGGCAATGTCGGCCGCAACACCACCATCATCCGCTCGAACTACCTGCTCGACGGAAATGAGCCGTTCTACGAGTTTTCCCTCAAGTTGTGGGAGGGGCTGGAGCAGGATCTGAACTATAACGCCATGGTATCGCAGCGCGGCATCATGAACCTGATCCACTCGGACGCGCAGCGCGATGCGTTCATCCGGCGCGGCAACGCCATGATCCTGAACGGCGCCGATGCCGAGTTGCTGTCAGAGGCCCAGATCAGGCAGGAATACCCGTTTCTCAACTTCGACGACGCACGTTTCCCGATAAAGGGCGGTCTGGCCCAGCGGCGCGGTGGCACCGTGCGCCACGACGCGGTCGCATGGGGCTATGCCCGCGCCGCAGACAGCCGCGGTGTCGACATCATCCAGAACTGCGAAGTCACCGGCTTTCGTATCGAAAATGGAAAGTGCCTTGGCGTTGAAACATCCAAGGGGTTCATCGGCGCAGGCCGCGTCGGCTGTGCGGTCGCGGGCAACTCAAATCGGTTGATGGCCAAGGCCGGGATGCGGTTGCCAATTGAATCCCACGTGCTGCAAGCCTTTGTCTCCGAAGGGCTGAAGCCCGTTCTGCCGGGCGTGATCACCTTTGGGGCCGGGCATTTCTACGTCTCGCAATCTGACAAGGGCGGGCTGGTCTTTGGCGGCGATATTGATGGCTACAACTCCTACGCCCAACGCGGCAATCTGCCTGTGGTCGAGGACGTGTGCGAAGGCGGCATGGCCATCATGCCGATGATCGGGCGTGCGCGCCTCTTGAGGATGTGGGGCGGTATCATGGACATGAGCATGGACGGCTCGCCCATCATCGACCGAACCCACATCGCCGGGCTCTATTTCAACGGCGGCTGGTGTTACGGCGGGTTCAAAGCGACACCTGCTTCTGGCTATGCCTTTGCGCATCTGCTGGCGCGAGACGAGCCGCACGAGACAGCCACCGCATATCGCTTCGATCGGTTCCGCACCGGTCATATGATCGACGAAAAAGGGATGGGCAATCAGCCCAACTTGCATTGAGGGGCTGCGCGACATGATCATCAACCATCCCTTGCTTGGCCCCCGCGACAGCGCTGAGTTTGTCTATCTTGGTGCCGCCGAATTGATGAATCGCCCCGATCCCGAAACGGCCAGCGCTGAAGATTGGCACGGCTACGCCTACCTCCGCGACAACCCGGCAGGCGTGCACCGCGAGTTGTGGTTCCACGAAGGCGGCGACCGGTCGATCCTGATCGTCACACGCGACACGACCACGCACGAGATTTCAGCCGTTGAACTGGCCCGCAAACCGAGGGCACAGACATGACTCAGAAAAACAGGCTCGCGGGGGGGCAACTGGACCGCGACACGACGCTCAGCTTCACCTTCGACGGCAAAAACTATTCCGGCCACCTCGGCGACACGCTCGCCTCGGCGCTGTTGGCAAACAACGTCCGCCTCATGGGACGGTCCTTCAAATATCACCGCCCACGCGGCCCCCTGACCGCCGGGTCGGAAGAACCCAACGCGATTGTGGAATTGCGCAGTGGCGCACGGCAGGAACCCAACACCCGCGCCACCACGGCAGAACTGTTCGATGGGCTGTCGGCCAAATCTCAGAACCGCTGGCCCAGCCTTGCCTTCGACGCCATGGCGATCAACGACCGGTTCTCGAACTTCCTGACAGCTGGCTTTTACTACAAGACCTTCATGTGGCCCGCCGCGTTTTGGGAAAAGCTGTACGAGCCGATCATCCGCAAGGCAGCAGGTTTGGGGTCATTGTCGATGCAGGCGGACCCCGATGAATATGACAAAGGCTTTCGTCACTGCGATCTGC
The DNA here is from genome assembly GCF_947496075.1 of uncultured Tateyamaria sp. GTDB lineage: Bacteria > Pseudomonadota > Alphaproteobacteria > Rhodobacterales > Rhodobacteraceae > Tateyamaria. Next base: position 36,548 of record NZ_CANMBJ010000001.1, on the reverse strand, counting down.
TGATCATCGGCGCGGGTCCCGCCGGGCTGAACGCGGCCCTGACCGCGGGGCGCACGGGCGCGCATGTGATCCTTGCGGATGAGGATTTCCGCATGGGAGGCCGTCTGAATGCCGAGACGCTCGCCATCTCGGACATGGCAGGCGCCGATTGGGCAGCGCAAACAGTCGCTGAGTTGGCATCTCTACCCAATGTCCGTTTGATGGCACGCACTACGGTGATCGGCGCATTCGATCACGGTATCTACGGCGCGGTTGAGCGGATCAGCGACCACCTTGCCAAAGCACCTAGGGGCAAACCCCGCCAGATCCTCTGGCGCATCTATGCCAAGCAAACTCTGCTCTGTGCCGGGGCAACGGAACGGCCCATCGCCTTTGACAACAACGACCGCCCGGGCATCATGCTGGCCGCATCCCTGCGTGCCTATGCCAACCGCTGGGCAGCGACTCCGGCCCAGCGTGTCGCTATTTTCACGAACAACGATGATGGGCACCGCACCGCGCAAGACCTGCACGCCAAGGGCGTCAAGATTGCGGGTGTGATCGATACCCGCCCCGACGCGCCGCGCGCCCTGGATTATGAAGTGCTGCAAGGGGCGCATGTGACCGACACCAAGGGTCGTCTGGGCCTCACCTTTGTCGAGGTCGCGTGCGCCGACGGCAGCACCCGTACAATCGAATGCGGCGCCTTGGGCGTGTCCGGCGGCTGGAACCCCAACGTGCACCTGACCTGCCACCAACGTGGACGCCCCACTTGGGACGACGACCTTGCCGCTTTCGTTCCCGGCGGCACATTGCCGCCCGGCATGGTGGTTGCAGGGGCCGCGCAGGGCATTTTTTCAACACACGGCGCTCTGAAATCCGGGGCGGACGCCGCCCGCAAGGCGCTTGGCCTCAAGGGCCGCGCCCCCGCTGTGCCGGACGCCAAAGATAGCCCCGTCATCCAGACCCCGTTCTGGTATGTCGAAGGCTGCTCTCGCGCATGGCTTGACCAGCAGAACGACGTGACCGTCAAGGACGTCAAGCTGAGCCACCAGGAGGGCTTCCGTTCGGTCGAGCACCTCAAGCGCTACACAACGCTGGGCATGGCCACCGATCAGGGCAAGACGTCCAACATGGGCGGGCTCGCCATTATGGCCGAGCTGGCCGGCAAGCCGATTCCCGAGGTTGGCACAACGATCTTCCGGCCACCCTATACACCCACAGCCATCGGCACGCTGGCGGGCCGGATGCGCGGCAAGGAGTTTCACCCGACCCGCCTCACGCCTTCGCACTACTGGGCCGAGGAACGTGGGGCGGTCTTTGTCGAAGTTGGCAACTGGTTGCGCGCGCAGTGGTTCCCGCTGCCGGGCGAGACGCACTGGCGGCAATCGGTGGACCGCGAGGTCACCGCCACCCGCGCCTCGGTCGGGGTGTGCGACTGCACCACGTTGGGCAAGATTGATGTGCAGGGCACCGACGCCGCCACCTTCCTGAATAAGGTCTATTGCAACGGCTTTGCCAAACTGGCGGTGGGCAAAACACGCTACGGCCTCATGTTGCGCGAGGACGGTGTCGCCATGGACGACGGCACGGCGGCACGGTTGGCCGAGGATCAATTCGTGGTCACGACCACGACCGCCAACGCGGCCAAGGTGTATCAACATATGGAATTCGTGCGCCAATGCCTGATGCCTGATGCGGACGTGCAACTGATCTCCACCACCGAGGCGTGGGCGCAATACGCGGTCGCAGGCCCCAATTCGCGCCGCCTGCTGCAACGGATCGTTGACCCAGACCACGACATTTCGAACGAAGGATTCCCCTTCATGGCCTGTGGCAACATCACAGTCTGCGGGGGCTTGCGGGCTCGGCTTTTCCGGATTTCGTTCTCAGGCGAACTGGCTTTTGAGATCGCAGTCCCAGCCCGCTACGGCGATGCGCTCATGCGCAAGCTGATGGCCGAGGGCGAGGAGTACGACGTCACGCCTTACGGCACCGAAGCGCTGGGGGTCATGCGCATCGAAAAGGGGCACGCGGCGGGCAATGAGCTTAACGGCACAACCACTGCGCTGAACCTCGGCATGGGCCGCATGGTGTCCAAGGCCAAGGACAGCATTGGGTCGAAACTGTCGGAACGGCCCGGTCTGAACGAAGCCAAGGCGCTGATGCAGATCGGTCTGCGTCCGGTCAGGGCGGACGACAAGGTGACAGCGGGCGGCCACTTGATGAACGCAACAGGACCCGTCGATGCGGCCCATGACCAGGGCTATGTGACCTCTGCGGCATTCTCGCCAACGCTAGGTTGCATGATCGGGCTGGGGTTCCTCAAGGACGGCGGTAACCGCACCGGCGAAACACTGCGCCTCGTCTCGCCCGTGACAGACCTAACTGTCGAGGTCGAAGTGGTCTCCGCCCATTTTGTCGACCCGGAAGGAGAACGCGTTCGTGCATGATCTGACCCCAATCACCGCCCTCGGCGGCACGACGCCACGCGTGGACACTGTCGGCGACGTGACTCTCACCGAAGTCCCAAACGTCGCGCTCGCCTCTGTTGCCGCGCGGCTCGGGCAGGAAAGCGCGTGTGCAAAAAAACTCAAGAGCCTGTTGGGTGCTACGGTGCCGGAACCCGGTCGCGCAGCCATTGGCAGGGACTATGCGGCTCTTTGGGCGGGGCCGGACCAGTGGATGCTCAGCGCCGACTTCGACACGCACGAAGATATCGCTGTCCACGTCAAATCCCATTTTTCCAACACGGCATCCGTCACCGAACAGACCGACGCATGGACCTGCTTTGACCTGATGGGTCCGCGCGTCAATGCTGTGCTTGAACTCTTGTGCAACATTGACCTGACCGGCTTTGACACTGGCCACGCCACGCGCACTGGTATCCACCATTTGGGCTGTTTTGTGATCCGTACCGACGCGCGCCAATCCGTCCGCATCATCGGCCCGCGCGCCTCTGCCGGGTCGTTGCATCACGCGATCACAACGGCAATGGTCGCTGCACTTTAGGCCGGTGGCAGCGGCACATTGCCCTGCACACGGAACGAGTTGATCTGCTTGCGATCCTCTTGCGGACTGACACCAAACGCAACGCGGTAGTGGGCTATCAGCGGCGTGGCAGAGGTGTAGCCAACAGCCTGCGCGATGCTTTGCATATTCTGTTTGGAATACAGCACAAGCTGACGCGCGGCCTTCATCCGCATGCCACGATAATAATGCGTCGGGCTCTGCCCCGTCGCCCGTTTGAAAGCGCGTTCCACCTGGCGCGGGGTCACATCCACGGCCCGCGCGACCTCAGCGACAGAAATCGGATGCTCGATATGTTCGGCAAACAACGCGACCGCGTCTGCGACAAGGTTCGGCAAATCAGGCGCCGCGCTTGGGCGCATCGGAATGCGTTGTTGCACCCCTTCGCCCCGCATGGTGGCGTGCTGAAACCAGCAGGCCACCTCATACGCGACGTCTGCCCCCAACCGATCCTCGATCAACCGCAAAGCCAGATCAAAGGCAGATGCCGCACCCGACACCGTGTACCGGCGTCCATTCATGCTGATGACATCATCCGTCATCTCGATGTCGGGAAACGCGCTGCGAAACGCCGCCTCATAGCACCAATGGACCGAACACCGATAACCGGTCATGACGCCCGCGCGGACCAACGGGAACACGCCGCCGCTGATCGCTCCTAAAACCACGCCATGCCGATCCAGCCTGCGCAACGTCGCATTGCCCGACTTCGGCGCCTCAAAAACGCTGTTCGGCGCGCCCAGAACAAACAGGATGTCTAAGTCCGATACATCGGCCAGCTTTGCTTCCGGTTCAAAGACGACGCGCGCGCTGGATGTGGTTGGGGCACCGGTTTCGGAAATGACATGCCAGTCAAAAACAGCGGCGCCCACAATCTCGTTCGCAGCGCGCAGAGGTTCGATGATGGATGTCAGACATGCCATCGGAAAACCCGGAAAGATCAGAAAACCGATCTGCATTATTTCACTGTCATTCAACTTTTGTGTTCTCTCGGGAAAAAATCGGCCTATGATACTCAACTATAGGCGCAAAATGGAATTGTTTAGTGGCACTGGGCTGCCTAGAAAGCGGACGGCGTGAACATAGAGAAAAATGACGCGGAAATGGTCAGCAAGCTTACTCAAGACCCACACAGCACACGCGACGGCGAACGCGAAAAAGTGCTGGAGGTTGCCATCGGGCGCGAAGTCCGGGTGTTTCGACGTCAGCAGGAAATTACCGTGGCCGAACTGGCACAGATCACCGGTCTGTCGATCGGGATGCTGTCCAAGATCGAGAATGGCAATACCTCTCCGTCCCTGACGACGCTGCAACTTTTGGCCAACGCGCTGTCGGTACCGCTGACCAGCTTTTTCCGTCGGTTCGAGGAAAGCCGCCAAGCGGTTCATACAAAGTCCGGCGAAGGGGTGTCCATCGACCGCGAAGGCACGCGCGCGAACCACCAGTACAACTTGCTCGGCCATATCGGGTCGAACGCCTCTGGCGTGATTGTTGAACCATATCTGATCACGCTGACAGCTGAATCGGACGTGTTCCCGACCTTCCAGCACGGCGGGATCGAGACCATCTACATGCTCGAAGGCGAAGTGGATTATCGCCACGGTGACGAGGTCTATCCGCTCAAGCCGGGTGACACACTGTTCTTTGATGCCGACGCACCGCACGGGCCGGAAAAGCTGGTCACGCTTCCAGCCCGCTATCTGTCGGTCATCAGCTATCCGCAAAACGCCTGAGGACTATTTTGCCAGCGGCGGCTCCGTCTCGAAATCCGGCCAGACACCCGGTGAGGTGGGCAAGCCGTCATCGAACTGTGACAGGTAGTCCAGCATCATCGGCCGGTTGTCGATGAACCCTTTGTAGGTTGCCAATTCAACGGGCAGATCGCGCACCACGCGGTGCAGGCGGCGGCCCCATTTGGGCATCGTCATCAGGTCTTGGAAGCTGCAGAGGTAGCATCGGATCGGGAACACCAGCGCATTTGAACGGGGCAGGCGGAAGAAGGTCTGCAATTCGACCCGCAAATGCTGTTTTGCGCCGATGTTTTCCGGTGTCAGCGTCGTCTTCTGGATGCCCCATTTGTGGTAGTTCTCGGGGCTGGTATCGAGCAGCGGATTGACCGTCATCGTCCAGTTCAACCGGCGGGCGGGCGCGCCTTGCTGGATGTTCAGCAGGAATTTCAGGGCCCGGACAAAGATGCCCTTTTCATGCGCCAGCGGCACCGGTGCGTGCCATTCGAAAAAGTTCATGCCGATGTCGAAATCCAGGCTCCAGTCCGCCTGCGTCGTCACCATGCCTGCGTCCATCCACAGGTTGTTATCCCGTTGATCCAGAACGCAGAAGTCGCCTTGGGTCTGGCGGGTGATGTACTCCATGGGCCCATAGGGCAGGGTGGTGTCATCGAGGAAAGTGAACGTGTCATCAATGCCCATCGGCTTGTTGACCCACCGCCACGTGTCGCCGTCACGATGCAGTTCGAACAGATCCGGGTAATCCTCGGACTTCGACACCATGATCAGTTCCAGCAGGTCCCAACCCGCAAGCGTCATGTGTGGTAGCGACTGGCAGCGCAGCGGATCGTCCGCCAGCACCATCGCCCGGTCGCGCATCTCGGCCACGTAATGCTCGTCCACATCAAACCGCTTTTCATAGACGGACCCTTCGGGCCCGCCCCGGTGCTGCTCCATATTGACGGCATACATGTAGCTGTCTTCGTGGAACGGAAACGGAAACCGCTTGATCGCCCAGTCCGAGTTGTGGAACGAATAGTCGTCGCGGAACGTTTCGTCGTTGAATTGAATGGTCATCGTTCAAGCTCCAATGTCCCGATAAAGCGGCTGACGCAGGGCATGATCTTGCCCCCGCTGGCATGTTGATCGTCGTCCAGCCAGTGATCGCGGTGCACAAACTCGCCATCCGCGCGCGCCACGTCCGTCTCGCACTGGCCGCACGACCCGCCGCGGCACAGGAACGGGGCTTCGACCCCGGCGCGTTCGATGGCTTCCAGCAGGCTTTCGTGTTCGCCCACAGTGATGGTCTTGTCGGACTTACACAGGCGCACCTCAAAGGGCACGCCGGGTGCGGGTGCCAGAAACTCTTCGGAATGCACATGGGCATCCGGCCAACCGGCGGCGGACGCCGTCGCGTGCACCCAATCGATCATGCCCTTCGGGCCGCAGACATATGCATGCGTGCCCAGTGGTTGGCCGTCCAACAGGCTCTCCAGTTCAATCGACTGGTTCTGATCATCGTAATAGACATGCACCTTGTTGGGATGCTTGTAGGTCAGCTGATCCACATAGGTCCCAAGCGCCTCGGTCCGGCAGGCATAGTGCAGCTCCCACGCGCCGCCCATGCGCTCAAGCTGGGCAATCATCGACATGAACGGGGTGATCCCGATGCCGCCTGCGAAAAACACGTGCTTGCGCGCGCGCAGGTCGAGCGAGAACAGGTTCACCGGGAAGGTGATCGTCATCTCGTCGCCGACGGACACGCTGCGGTGCATGAAAAGCGACCCACCGCGCCCCTCGTCATCACGACGCACGGAAATCGCATAGATATTCAGATCGGCAGGGTCTGACATCAGCGAATAGGGGTTCAGGCGGGTGCGATCCCCGTCCTGCATGGTCACGACCGTATGCGCGCCGCCGGAAAAGGGCGGGAACAATGCGCCGTCGCGGCGCTTGAATTCGAATCGCGTGACAAGGTCATTGATCGGGGTCACCGCCGATATGACAACGTCGATCTTTTCGGCGCCGGGCTTGGCTTTCTGCGGGGCGGCACTCATTCGTAGATCCCCTTCGGCGCGGGCACATTGCCCGGATCCTCGGCGTCGATGCACACGCCCTGATAAGCGGCCAACCGGCGCGAGTAGTGATCGCGCACAAACAGGTTCAGCCCGCAATGGCTGCACACAAACGGGTCGGTTTCCACATCTTCGGTGATGCCTTTGCAGTGCACGCACTGCATCCGACGGGCGACGGACCCGCGATGTTCGGTCTGAATGGCGGTGTGCGGGATACCCGCCTGCATCGCCTCGTTCTGGGCCTGGCCCATCAACCCTTCGGTGCCGGTCAGGTAGACCTGCAACCCCATATGCGCGTCCTGCAAGACACGGCGGATGCGCTGCACCGACGCGGCATAGGTGGGCCCCTCATAAAACTGCGCGGGGTTCAGTGCGCGCAACTGGTCGGTAAATCCGGCACCGCGCGGGATATAGATGATGTGGGTCTTGGCCATCAGATCGGGTGTTGCGATGCCAAGGATCGCCTCGGCCCCTTCCGCGTCCGCAATCATCAGATGCCCTTTGCCCGGTCGCGCCTTAAGCGTGCCATAGACCGGCCTGCTTTTGATCGACGGGGGAAATTCGAATTTCGACATACCTGTCCTCGTCACATGAAAAGGGCGCGGGGGGCTTTCCTCGCGCCCTTTGAAAATCAGCCCTTGGCGGTGCGGATCGACTTGTCCTTGTCATAGAACGGCATTTCCTCCGCCGTCGCGGCCAGTTCCGTTCCGTCCGGCTGGACCACGGTCAACTTGGTGCCGGGCACAGCCACGGACGGATCAAGTCGCGCGATCGCAACCGAATAGCCGTTCAACTCGGATGACAGTCCATAGGTGATCACGCCCACATCCTTGCCGTCGTGATGGACCCGCGCAAACATCTCCATCTGGTCCATCGCGTCGCCTTCCAGCTGCACGCCATAAATCTTGAACCGCTCCTTGCCCTTCATGGCATAATGGTTCTCGGACCCGATGAACCCTTCCTTGCCGGGGGAGACTGTGAAATCCAGTCCCAGTTCCCACAGGCTGTCGCCTGCAGGTGTGCGGTCTGCAAAAGGGAAGGTCTCGGAATTGTCGCCGGGATAGAACAGCAGATACGACTCAATCCGCAGCATATCGAGGGTCGAGAATTGCGTCGGGCGCACGTCGTCGCCACCCGCTTCCAGCACGTTGTCCCAGATATGCACTGCATCCTTGGCGCGGCAGAAGATTTCATAGCCGCGCTCGCCGGTGTAGCCGGTGCGCGAGATCATCACGTCGCGGCCATAGAGGCGGGTCTGCATGATCCCGAAATAGGCCAGATCGCGGATGCCGGGAATGTCCTTGGCCAGAATGTCGACCGCCTTCGGACCCTGCAACGACATGTCGTGCAGGTCATCATCCATGATCACGGAACAGTTCTTGGCGGCAGCAACGGTCGTCAGCTGCTCCATACCGATACCGGTGCCATGCACGACTAGCCACGAGTTGACGGCGATGTGGTAGATCACGCAGTCGTCCACAAACAGCCCGCGATCATCCAGCATGCAGGCGTAAACGGCCCGACCCGGCGCGATCTTTTCGACATTGCGGGTCGTAACGCGGTCGATGACATATGCGGCGTCCTCGCCCACCACATGCACCTTCTTCAGGCCCGACACATCCATCAGGCCAGCCTTGGTACGGATCGCCTCGTAATCGGCTTTGGCGCGCTCAGGCGTGTTGTCGTAGAACCACGCCGTTCCCATACCATTCCAGTCTTCAAGTTCGCCGCCGATTTCGGCGTGGCGTCCCGCAAGGGCGGATGTTCTCCATAGAATGGCCATGGTGTTTTTCCCTGTTCGTTATGAGTCTTGTTGTGACGTATTGAGCCTCAGCCTATTTTGAAAAGCAAGAATGCGATGCAACTTTTTTTCCTGCTGGGCAAATTCTGAATAGATAAGGGGCGACCGCTGGCCGCCCCTTGCGTACGTCTGGCGTGTTTACTTCTCGAATTGCTTGGTCTTGGCGCTTTCGGTCTTCTGTCCAAACAGCAGCACTGCCACGCAGATCACCATCGCGATCAGGGTATAAAGGCCCGGCATCGCGCCTCCCCACCCCATGAACATTGCCCCGTCGACCACCGACCAGCTTGCTTCGTCATATGGAAAACCCATGATTTCGTCCTTTCTGTTCGATTATTCGCCGGGCGCCAGGTTGACGCCAGGTGCAGGGATGCCTTCGGGGTAGCCCTCGGCCGGGACCTTGACCATGTCCATACCTGCGATTTCCGCGCCTTCAGGGATGCGCAGCATGCCCAACATCTTCAAGACATATGACACGGCATATCCCGGAACAAAGCCCAGCAGGAAGAACACGACCGCACCGACGATCTGACCGATCAGGCTGATGGTCGGTACTTCGCCTGCCGCCCCTTGCAGCGACGGATAGCCAGAGGCGAACACGCCCAGCAGGACCACACCATAAAGGCCGATGGTCCCGTGCACGGTGACCGCACCCACCGCATCGTCGATGCCGCGGTTTTCCAGCCATGTGGCGCAAGGCTTCAGGATCACGCCGGCCGAGAAGGCGACGATGAAGGTCAGGGCAGGATAGTAGATATCCAGACCGGACGCGGTCGAAATGATGCCCGCAAGCGCACCCGACATCATCCAGAACGGATCACGCGTCAGCACCCATGCACCTATGATACCGCCCGCAACCGCCATCAGGATGTTGAAGGCCAGCGCCGACAACGTGATGGGCGTGCCGTAGATGGTGGATGGCTTGTCCGCAAACCAGCTCCACGCCTCTCCGGGCACGATCACACAGGCCATGAGGAAGCCCCAGAAGCCCACGATGATCAGCATCAAACCCGTCACCGTCAGCGGCATGTTGTGCCCAGCGATGTGATTGGCGCTGCCATCCGCGTTGAACTTGCCGATGCGTGGCCCAAGATTGATCAGAACGCCCAGGGCAAAGAATCCGGCGACCGCGTGCACAAGGCCCGCCGCACCAAAGTCATGCACGCCCCACTGCGTGACCAGCCAGCCATCCGCGTGCCAGCCCCAAGCGGCGGCGACAACCCAGGCAAACGAGCCCAGAACCACAGCCAAGATAACAAACCCAACCGTCTGGATCCGCTCGATCACAGCACCCGACATGATGGAGGCGGTCGTTGCCGCAAAGAGCGCAAAGGCGCCAAAGAACACGCCAGATGCCTGATCCGCGATGTTCGGCCCCATGTACTGCGCGCTCTCGCCCCAACCCCATGCGATTGCATTGGCGTATTCGACGCCCGAGATGCCTGCAGGGCCTGCCGCACCGGGCAGACCCGTGGGGAAGCCCCAATACACCCACCAGCCGAAGAAATAGAAAGTCGGGATCATGAACGCGAAGGCCAGGATGTTCTTCACCCCTGAACTCAGCACGTTCTTCAGGCGCGACGCCCCCATTTCATAGGCCAGGAACCCCGCATGAATGATGATCATCAGCGGGATGGTCAGATAATAGAATGTCTCGGCAAACATGGTGTTGGTCACACCACCCTTGCTTTGCAGCGCGGCAATCTGTGCCGTCAATTCTGCGATTTGCTCTTCCACGATGAACCCCCGTGTTGGACTGTTGGCTTTGTGCGCCGTCGTATGCAGTGCGCGACGCTGGCCAAAGTGAAACACGACACGTTTCGTCTGGCGACTCTTTTTTTAACTGCAGTGAAAAATAGTTTCCCATTGGTTGAGCATGTGATGTAACGATGCTAGCGTTCGAGTCGAACGACAGATCACTTTTTGGGAGGGCCTTCGCCATGTGCGGGATTGTCGGACTTTTTCTGAAAGACGCCGCGTTGGAACCGAAACTTGGCGACATGCTGACGGACATGCTGATCACCATGACTGATCGCGGTCCCGACAGCGCCGGGATCGCAATTTATGGTGATGAAACAACCGGTAACGCAAAGCTGACGGTTCAATCGAACACACCAGATGTCGACTTTGACAAGCTCGATAATGAGTTGCGCAAGCGGGTCAAAGGCAAGGTGTCGATGGACATCAAGGACACCCATGCAGTCCTCTCATTGCAGGCTGATCAGGTGGCCGTGGCCCGTGAAATTCTCACTGAAATTCGACCCAATCTGCGGGTGATGAGCCACGGCTCGACCCTCGAAATCTACAAAGAGGTCGGACTGCCCAAAGATGTGGCAGACCGCTTCGATATCCGGCAAATGTCCGGAACGCACGGGATTGGGCACACCCGCATGGCGACCGAGTCGGCGGTGACGACCATGGGAGCGCACCCGTTCAACACCGGCATCGACCAGTGCCTTGTGCACAACGGATCGCTGTCTAACCACAACTCGCTACGTCGCAAGCTGCGCCGTCTTGGCGTGCATATCGAAACCGAAAACGACACCGAGGTGGGTGCGGCCTACCTCACGTGGAAAATGCAGACCGGTTCGACCCTGGGCGAAGCACTGACCTCAAGCCTTGATGACCTCGACGGGTTCTTTACATTTGTCGTGGGCACCAAGGACGGCTTCGGCGTTGTTCGTGACCCGATTGCCTGCAAACCCGCTGTCATGGCCGAAACCGATCAATATGTCGCCTTTGGGTCGGAATACCGGGCACTTGTGAACCTGCCCGGTATCGACACCGCCAAAGTGTGGGAGCCGGAGCCCGCAACCGTCTATTTTTGGTCGCACAATGCGGCCCCAACCGCGCAAGAGAAAGCGGCATAAATGCAAACATTTGACTTGGAAGCGCAGGGACTTCGTGCGCTCAACTCTACCCTGCACGCGCAGGCGGACAATACCAACCAGACACATTGGGAAATCGTGAACCCAAAGGGCAGCCATGCAATTGCCGTGGGCCTCGATGCGCCGATTGAAGTAAATATCAAAGGTTCCACAGGCTACTACTGCGCGGGCATGAACAAGCAGGCCACCGTGCATGTGCACGGCTCTGTCGGCCCCGGTACGGCTGAAAACATGATGTCCGGCATGGTCGTGGTCGAAGGGGACGCGTCGCAATATGCAGGTGCCACGGGCCATGGCGGCACGCTGGTGATCAAGGGCAACGCGTCGTCGCGCTGTGGCATCTCGATGAAAGGCATCGACATCATCGTGCACGGCAATATCGGGCATATGTCGGCCTTCATGGCGCAATCGGGCAATCTGGTGGTCTGCGGGGATGCAGGCGAGGCACTGGGCGATTCACTTTACGAGGCGCGTCTATTTGTGCGCGGTTCGGTGAAATCGCTTGGTGCCGACTGCATCGAGAAAGAGATGCGCCCCGAACATATCGCACTGCTCGAAGAGTTGCTGGAACGTGGCGGCTGCGATGCCAATGCGTCCGAATTCAAGCGCTACGGATCGGCACGCAAACTGTATAACTTCAACATCGACAACGCGTACTGAGGGCCGGAATATGAAAGACGACCAAAAGGGCGCACCACGCACAATGCCGATCCAGTCGGCCACCTTCTCCAACCCGGTGAACGCTGAAATTCGGCGGGCCGCAGCAACCGGTATCTACGACATTCGGGGCGGCGGGGCCAAACGCAAGTTGCCCCATTTCGATGACCTGCTGTTTCTGGGCGCGTCTATTTCGCGCTACCCGCTCGAAGGCTATCGCGAGCGCTGCGATACCAACGTCACGCTCGGCACACGGTTTGCCAAGAACCCGATCCAACTTGACATCCCGGTGACGATTGCGGGCATGTCCTTCGGCGCTTTGTCCGGCGGTGCGAAAGAAGCACTGGGTCGTGGCGCCACGATGGCTGGGACGTCAACGACAACCGGCGACGGTGGTATGACTGAGGAAGAACGCGGCCATTCCAACAAGCTCGTCTATCAATACCTGCCGTCGCGCTATGGCATGAACCCGGACGATTTGCGCCGCTGCGACGCGATTGAGATTGTCGTGGGGCAGGGGGCCAAGCCCGGCGGTGGCGGCATGCTTCTGGGTCAGAAGATCAGTGATCGCGTCGCTGAAATGCGCAACCTGCCCAAGGGGATCGACCAACGCTCGGCTTGTCGTCACCCAGACTGGACGGGGCCAGATGATCTGGAGATCAAGATCCTCGAATTGCGTGAAATCACCAATTGGGAAAAGCCGATCTACATCAAGGTCGGCGGCGCGCGCCCCTATTTCGACACCACGCTGGCGGTCAAGGCGGGCGCAGACGTCGTTGTGCTGGATGGGATGCAGGGTGGGACGGCAGCCACGCAGGACGTGTTCATCGAACATGTCGGGCAACCAATCCTCGCCTGTATCCGCGAAGCTGTACGGGCGCTTCAGGATCTCGATATGCACCGCGAAGTGCAGCTTGTTGTCTCGGGTGGCATCCGTACGGGTGCGGATGTTGCCAAGGCCATGGCCCTTGGAGCTGACGCTGTTGCCATCGGCACCGCCGCTCTGATTGCGCTTGGGGACAACGACCCGAAATGGGAAGCTGAGTATAACGCGCTCGGCACCACTGCAGGCGCTTATGACGACTGGCACGAAGGGCAAGACCCCGCAGGCATCACCACGCAGGACCCTGAGTTGATGAAACGCTTTGACCCCATCGAAGGCGGGCGGCGGCTCAACAACTACCTCAAGGTCATGACGCTTGAGGCGCAGACCATCGCGCGCGCCTGTGGCAAGAACCATCTCCACAATCTTGAGCCGGAGGATCTTTGCGCCGTGACGCTGGAAGCGGCGGCCATGGCGAAAATTCCACTGGCGGGCACCGACTGGTATCCTGGCAAGCCCGGCACCTCTTACTAACCACTCAACGAAGGGCGCGGCCATCACAGCACGCGCCCTCACCACATAAAAAGACCAACAGGAACAGATAGATGACCACTGATCTTGCCAAGTTCGCCGCCGAGAATGGCGTCAAGTATTTCATGATTTCCTTTACTGACCTCTTCGGCGGTCAACGGGCCAAGTTGGTGCCGGCGCAAGCCATTGCCGACATGCAGGAAGACGGCGCAGGCTTTGCGGGTTTCGCCACCTGGCTCGACATGACGCCGGCGCATCCCGACATGCTGGCCGTGCCGGACCCGTCCTCTGTCATCCAACTGCCGTGGAAACCTGAAGTGGCCTGGGTCGCAGGCAACTGCGTGATGGAGGACGAGGACGTCGCCCAAGCGCCCCGCAACGTGCTACGCCGCCTGATTGACGAGGCCGCAGCAGAGGGTCTGCACGTCAAGACCGGGATCGAAGCTGAATATTTTCTTATGACACCGGACGGTGAGCAAATCAGCGACGAATACGACACCGCCGCCAAGCCTTGCTACGACCAGCAGGCGGTCATGCGCCGCTATGATGTGGTGCGCGAGATTTGCGATTACATGCTCGATCTCGGCTGGGGTCCGTACCAGAACGACCATGAGGACGCGAACGGTCAGTTCGAGATGAACTGGGAATTCGATGATGCCTTGCGCACCGCGGACAAGCATTCCTTCTTCAAGTTCATGACGAAATCCGTGGCTGAAAAACACGGCTTCCGCGCGACCTTCATGCCCAAACCGGTCGAGGGTCTGACGGGCAATGGTTGCCACGCCCACATCTCGGTCTGGGACGCAGCCGGGGCGGATGCGAAAACCAATGTGTTCGCGATGGAACCCAACGACAGTTCTCAAACAGCAGAGCTGGGCTTGTCCGAAAAGGGCCGTCACTTCTTGGGCGGCATCATGAAGCATGCAAGCGCCCTCGCGGCGATCACCAACCCGACGGTCAACAGCTACAAACGCATCAACGCTCCCCGCACGATGTCTGGCGCCACATGGGCGCCGAACACGGTGACGTGGACGGGGAACAATCGCACCCACATGGTGCGCGTACCGGGTCCGGGTCGGTTCGAACTTCGCCTGCCGGACGGGGCGACGAACCCCTACCTGTTGCAGGCGGTTATCATTGCCGCTGGTCTTGATGGTATCCGCACCCAAGCCGATCCGGGCAAGCGCCACGACATCGACATGTATGCCGAAGGCCACAAGGTGCGGGGCGCGCCAAAGCTGCCTCTGAACATGCTGGATGCCCTTCGTGAATACGACAAGGACAAGGGGCTGAAGGCCGCGATGGGCGAGGAATTCTCGGCCTCTTACATCAAGATGAAGACGCAGGAATGGAATGACTTTACGGCGCATTTCTCGCAGTGGGAGAAGGACAACACGCTGGATATCTGATGTTTGTCCCCGCGGGGACAGCCTGTGCGGCGGAGCTACCAGATTTAAACTGCTTTGACATTTGTACGCGGGATCAAGGGATTGATCCCGCGTACTTTGCATTCGTCGAAAATTAACCAGAATTCTGGCAAGCTGACGCCGATGACGAGCGGTCGCGAAATCTAGCGTAACCAGCCGCTGCGTTGCGCAATCGTAGCGTACCAAAACAGAGCTGCGCCAACGAGCAGCGCAAGGAACGTGCTGGGGGCCATGCCGACAACTGCAATCGTCTGGACCACTGTCAGTCCGATGGCCAGCAGCGACACCGCAAGGGCCACGGTGGCCATCCGGCGCCGCAACAGCAGCAAGATGCACCCAAGCGCCCCACCAAACACGGCAAAGCCAAAGGCGAGCGTGGCCCAAAGCGGACGCGCGGCAATGATGAGCTGATACAGCTCTGGCATCTGGGCGACCGCGTCAGGGTTCATCTGGGTGACGAAGTTCAGGCAGCCCATCAGGTTCCACGCGAGGCCCAACCCCGCAATGATCCAGAAGCTGAAATGTGGTTTCGCCATATCTTGTTCCGTCCCTTTTGCTCGGATCATCAGCGCAAAACACACTCATGTACACCTAAAAGGCGCACTGTATGATTTTACTGTGGTTCAAAATAGTTGACTTGCAGGGGCGATAACGGTCGAATTGACCCAACGCAAATATCGTCAGGAGAGTCGCTCAATGCCCAAACGTATCGCCATCATCGGGGCAGGTCCTTCGGGCCTCGCACAATTGCGTGCCTTTCAATCGGCCAAGAAGAATGGCGAGGATATTCCCGAGATCGTCTGCTTCGAAAAGCAGTCCAACTGGGGGGGATTGTGGAACTATACGTGGCGTACGGGCGTGGACCAATATGGCGAGCCGGTGCACGGGTCGATGTATCGCTATCTGTGGTCCAATGGTCCCAAAGAAGGCCTCGAATTCGCGGACTATTCCTTTGAAGAACATTTTGGCAAGCAGATCGCATCGTATCCGCCCCGCGCCGTTCTGTTCGACTACATTCAGGGCCGTGTGGATAAGGCGGGCGTACGGGATTGGATCCGGTTCGAGACGACAGTGCGCCGGGTCGAATTCGAAGACGGTTCATTCAGCGTGACGGTCAAGGACTTGCCCAACGACCGGGAATACACAGAAGAGTTCGATCACGTGATCTGTGCGTCGGGCCACTTCTCGACCCCAAATGTGCCGGAGTTTCCTGGCTTCGAGAGCTTCAAGGGCCGCGTGCTGCACGCCCATGATTTTCGCGATGCGTTGGAGTTCAAGGATCAGGATATTCTGATCGTCGGCACCAGCTACTCGGCTGAAGACATCGGCTCTCAGTGTTGGAAGTACGGGGCCAAGTCGATCACAGTGTCACATCGCACGGCGGCCATGGGGTATGATTGGCCGGACAACTGGGCCGAGGTGCCGTTGCTGACACATGTGAGCGGCAAGACGGCGCATTTCAAGGATGGCACCAGCCGCGATGTGGACGCGGTGATCTTGTGCACAGGATACCAGCACCATTTCCCGTTCATGGCAGAAGAGTTGCGCCTGAAGACGGCGAACCGGTTGGCAACGGCAGACCTGTATAAAGGCGTGGCATGGGTGGATAACTCGGCCCTGTTTTATCTGGGCATGCAGGACCAGTGGTTCACCTTCAACATGTTCGACGCCCAAGCCTGGTGGGTGCGCGACGCGATCATGGGCAAGATCGCGATGCCGTCAAAGGCTGAGATGCAGGCTGACGTTGTGGATCGTGTGGCGCGCGAGGATGCAGGTGAAGATGACTATGACGCGATCTGGTATCAGGGCGACTACATCAAGGAATTGATTGCCGAGACGGATTATCCGTCATTCGATGTCGAAGGCGCGTGTCAGGCGTTCAAGGCGTGGAAGGGTCATAAGAAGCAGGGCATCATGACCTTCCGTGACAATTGTTATGCGTCGGTGATGACAGGGTCGATGGCACCCATCCACCACACGCCGTGGGTGGATGCGTTGGATGACAGCCTAGAGGTATACTTGCAGAATTAGGCCTTGGCGGAGGTCGTCTTGGCCTGCGCACTTAACACCGGCGGTGTGTCGAACTCATTCCGCCACAGCACCAGACACAGAACCGGGTCATCGCGCGTTTCCATTGCGTGCGACTGGTTGCTTTCGTGAAAACTGACGTCTCCGGCCCGCAGCGTGGTGTCGGGCGCGTCTGCCTTGCAGAAGATCGCCGCGCCGGAGAGGACGAGGTAAAGCTCTTCTGCCGGGTGATGGTGCCATGGGTAGTAAAGATGCGGGGGCATGTAGACCATGAAAACGCGCGCGGTTTGCGATGTGAATGGACCCTCAGGTCCGATGATGCAGTAGCATCCGAACCGATCCATGAAATGATCGCCGATATCGGTGTTCTTGTAGGTTTCGCGCCAATGCGCGTGTGGTCCGGCGCGGATGATCGCCTTGGACAGCGCCTCGTAGGTCGGATCGTGGTCCCAGCCGGTTTCCTGCGTCATGTAGGTGCTGCAGGGGCAGGGTTTGGGCGTCACCGGCTGCGGCGTTACGTCTGTCGGAAACGGAACAAAGGCGCGCACGTCCGGGTGCTGACGGCACACCGCTTGGGTTGTGTGCAACAAGGGTTCAAAGACATTTTCCGCATCCATGCCGTGAGTCTGCGCTGCAGTCGGTCTGATCGTCTTGCGTAAAAACGACGTGAGGCCGCGTGTTCAATCCTTGGGTGCGATGCGGAGAAATACGTAGGTCTGCTGGAGTGCGCCCTTGTCCTTGATCGACACGCTGATCTGCGCCGCTTCTGTTTGGAATATGCGCAGGTCGTAGCTGTCGGGATGGTTGACGCCCTGATCAGTGACGCCATCGGTGTTGAGGCATTGAGTGGTTGCGCTCAGTAGCGCGGTAAAGGCCGCTGTCGCGGCATCGGCGCGGTAGTCGAAGGGCCAGCGGCAGTTGATTGCCTGCGCGCCGGACAGATCCAGTGACGTGCTGCAGGTGCCCGGCGTGCCATCGGGAAGCGCGATTTCGGTGGTTGTGCGTGCGGTCAGATCCGCGCAATACGTGTTCGCATGGGTGGCGCTGGCGCACAGCAACAAAAGACCAGTGGCGCGGATCATGGGGCCACCAGCCGTTCGCCTTCGACCAGTTCGAAGGGGGTGGGTGGGGTTGTCTTGCTGACCCAATAGAACGCGCCGTCCCACTCCATGACGAACCATCCTTCCCAATCGTCGTCCCGGGGCCAGATGCTTTGGTATTCGTCTTTCTCAACGTCGATGCGCCATTGCCCAAGGGCTGACCGGGCGCCGTCCTGAGCGTAGATCGTGGTGCCGTCGGGGGCGAAATACTGGCGGTAGGGGGTGCCCTCCCATTTGCCGATGGCGGTGTTGCCGGACAGGAGCGCGTCGATCTCGTGTGCCTTGAGTTTCACCGACTGTGCGTGGGCGGGCAGCGCGAGGGTGAGAAGCGCGATGAGGAAGACGCGGCGGATCATGAGCGGGGTCGCTCTTTTTTCGGGTCGTAATGAGCGAAGGGGACGACTTCCGCGGGCAGCCGTTTCTGGTGGCCGTCGAGTTTGCCGACCTCGACTTGGGTGCCGATGTGGGCGTGGGCCACGTCGATGCGGGCGAGTGCGATGTTCTTGTCGAGGAGCGGCGAACGCATGGACGATGTGACCTCGCCCACTTGCGCACGGCCGATATGGATGCAGTCGCCGTGATCGACCTGCACGTTGCTGTCGATGTCGAGGCCGACGAGCTTGCGGCTGGGATGTTCCTTGCGCCGGATCAGGGCGTCGCGCCCGATGAAGTCGTCGGGTTTGGATTTGAGCGGGACGGTGAAACCGATGCCTGCTTCAAACGGGTCGGTCTGGTCCGAGAAATCATAGCCTGCAAATATAAGCCCTGCCTCGATCCGCACCATGTCGAGCGCTTCCAGCCCCATGGGGCGCAGGCCGTGGTCCTGGCCCGCGTTCCAGATCGCATCGAAGATTTCGGGGGCGTGTTTGGGGTGGCACATGACTTCGTAGCCCAGCTCGCCTGTATAGCCGGTGCGAGAAATGACGAAAGGCGTGCCGGATTCGTTGTTGAGGCGCGCGGGGGTGAAGCGGAACCAGCCCAGCTGGTCGAACTCGGGGTTATGCGGCGCGGTCCAGACGATTTTGCGCAGAAGATCGCGGCTTTCTGGGCCTTGGACGGCGACGTTGTGGAGTTGGTCGCTGGAGGAGCGGACGAGGACCTTGAGACCTAGTTTGTCAGCTTGTTCGCGCAGCCAGTCACCGCCATAGTCATTGCCGCCGATCCAGCGGAAGTTGTCCTTGCCCAGCCGGAACACGGTGCCGTCGTCGATCATGCCACCATGTTCATAGCACATCGCGGTATAGACGACGCCGCCGACGGCGAGCGTTTTCATGTTGCGGGTGAAGACATATTGGCAAAGCGCTTCGGCATCCGGCCCCGTGATCTCGAACTTGCGCAGCGGGGACAGGTCCATGATCACCGCTTTTTGGCGGCAGGCCCAGTACTCCTCGATCGGGCCCGCTTCGGCAAAGCAGTTGGCGAGCCAGTAGCCATTGTATTCGACAAAGTTGCGGGTGTGCTTGGCAAAGCTGTCGTGGAAGGCGGTTTGTTTGGTCATTTTAGGGTCCGCATCAGGGGTGGGCCGGTAGGCGACGCTGCGTTGGAAGGTTTCGCGCCCGCTATAGGTGCGCACGTGGATGTCGGTGGGGTTCCAGCCGTTGGCGGCGGTGGTGTCATCGGGGCAAGCGGAGGACACGCAGACGATGTCCGTCAGCGCACGCAGCAGGACGTAGTCGCCGGGGCGCGACCACGGCTCGTCTGAGTACATGACGCCGTGTTCGTCGAGATATGTGTTGAAGAAGAAGTTGATCGCCATCCAGCCGGGGCGGCCGGTGACGTTGAACGCGGACAGGGCCGTGTTGAAGTTTTCCGAGCAATTGACGTGACCGGGGTATCCGATGTCGTCATAGTACTTGGCCGAACATGCCAGCGCGAAGGCATCGTGGCGGCCGCAGGTGTCTTGCACCACTTCGACCAAAGGCAGCATTTCCTGATCATAGTATTTCGCGTGCAGGCCGGGCATGGGGTAGGCGTGGCCCATCAGCGTGCGGGTCGTCGTCACGTCGAGAGCGTGCTCGATCCCCTTGTCGAGCTTGCGGGCCGAAAAACATTCGAAGTCGGTGCACTGGCGACCATCCACATCGATGATCTGGATGTAGTCGCCCGCTTTGACAAAGAACGCCTCGGCCGTGGCGCTGTGCACACGGATGTCGGCCACCGGGTCGGCCAGCGGATCGGGCAATTCGAACTTCACATGGCTTTTGATCGTGGCGCGCCGGATCATCACGGTCAGGGGCGTGACGGTATCCTGCACTTCGGGATCCATGGCACTGCCAGGGGCCGCGATGATCAGTGTGCCGTCGCGGGTGACGCGCATGTCTTCTTCGGCCTTGGCGCGGGTGCCCGTGTCAAACAACCGAACTGCGCGCGCTGCGGCAAGGTCGATGCGGCGCGCATCAACGCCCATCCGCAAGCCGCGCAGGGATTGGTCACTGCCCGTCAGCAAAGCCCGCAGACCATTGGCAGGCGCGTCCGCAGGGCGATCCAGCAGGCTGTCGGCGACACGCCCTTGATCATCAGCGCAGACCACTTCGCAGACCTGACCACCTTCGTCGTTGATGATGGTCACCTGATCGCCAGCTTCGACCGGGATCAGTATGGCCCCACCGCCCTGCACGACATAGCGTTCGGTGCCGGGCGGCAGAGAGAACTGGGCAGGCTGAATGATCTGGCTGGGACGCGGCGGACCGGGCTTCACCTTGGGATAAGGATCGTCAAGCATCGTCGCCTCCCATACCGCCTGATTTTTGCACTAGCGGAATAAATGTTTAACTGTGAGAATAACGAAGCGGCTGCCATGCCGCAAGCAATGGGGCAGTGCTAGGTGAGAAAAATATATCAGGGTTTGATGGGCCGCCAATGGGTGCGTTGACGCTCGGCCTGATCGCGGCGTTTTGCTGGGGCGTGCACGATACGCTTGTGCGCTACATCTCGCAGCGGGTGGGTGTTTTCCAGTCCCTGTTTCCGGTGCTGGTGAGCGGATGTATCGCCACAACCATATTGGCAGGCGCGCTTGGCGCAGGCGGGCTTGCAACGGATGCTGCCGTCTATGCTGTTCTGTCAGGTGTGATCTTTGGCCTCACGGGGGCCGCATTCTATAAGGCGCTGGCGATTGGGCCGGTGCGGGTCGTGGCTCCGATTGTCGCGAGCTTTCCCATCCTGTCTGTGGGCTGGGCCGTGATGAATGGACAGACCGTGACGGCCTTTCAATGGGTTGCGGTGCTGATTGTGGTCACAGGCTGCGGGTTCGTTGCCGCCACGTCAAAGGATGATACAGGTGCTGGTGCGCAGCCTGCAGCCATCCTGTGGTCTGCGTTGGCGGCCATCGGGTTCGCAGTGTCCTTTGCCGTTGGACAACTGTCCGTCGACGGCGGGTCGGAGATGACAGCCATCGCGGTCGCGCGCGTGGCTGCGGTCTGCGTTGTTGGAGTGGCTGCGCTGATCCTGCGGCAACCGGTCATACCGGCCAAGTCGGCGTTGTCGGTGCTGGCGATCATGGGCGTGCTGGACGCTACGGCCATTGGTGCTGTGATGCTGGCGGGCAGTTTTGCCTATCCCGCCTTTGCATCTGTGGCGGCGTCAACCTTTGGCGTGCTGACCATCATTCTGGCTGCCGTATTCCTGCGCGAGGCGGTGGCCCGTATCCAATGGCTCGGGATCGCGGTTGTATTCATGGGGATTGGCTATCTGGCGGTCTGACGACCCTCATAGGTCAAAAGCTGGATGCTTTTGCGTGACCGCATTTTGGACGGCGTCACACCGTATTCCCCTTTGACCGCCTTGGCCATGGTTGTGCAGGAGGCAAAACCGCAGGCAATAGCGATGTCTATCATGGGCAGCAGGGACTCTTCGATCATGGTGCGCGCACGTTTCACCCGCAGGCGTTTATAGAAACGCGCGGGCGTGTCGTTAAACGTGGTGCGGAACACCCGCTCCAGATGCCGGGTCGAGACACCAACCCGCGCCGTGATTTCATCCATGGACAGGGGGTCGTTCACCGTGTCTTCCATCAGGCGGATGACCTTGGTCAGGCGGGCGTCAAACATGCCTTCGTTGTCCGCCATGCCCTTGGGTTGCTCCGCGTCGCTTTTGCGGAGGGTTTGCAGCAGCAGGTGATTGCCAAGCTCGGCCACCTGCGGGCTGGTCAGGTAGGGCGCCACCAGGCCCACCATCAACTCAAGCGTCGCCCCTGCACCTGCGGCGGTGATGATGCCATCGGAGTTTTCACTGAGATGCGTGGTGAGCTTGGGATGGTAGCCCGTTTCGACAAGGTTCGTGATGTCGCGCCAGTGGGTGGTAACGCGCCCACTGGGGGCCTTGGTCGCCTGAATATAGGCCGTGGCGGCGTCGGACAGCACCACCACGGTGCGCGCCTTGCGCTGCATCGCGCGTGCCCGCGCCAGCCATTTGCCTGCTGCGGCCCCCTTGCCGCCGACCACAACCATCATGTCGGCAAGCCGGTGGTCGCCAATGGCCGGTTCGGCCCGCACAAGGGCGCCCTGATCACCCGCGATGATGCCGGGTGTGTCGGTGCTGTAGCGCCAGGAGAACAGATCGCGTTCCAAAAGCGTGTTGGCAGTGGCCAGCACGTGGGTGATTGATGTCAGTTCCAGCCCACTGAACCCCTTGGCCACGTGGATTTCGATCACCCGCGATCGCACCTGGATGTCTATCGCGGCGGCGACGTCGAAGCGGTTGTCGGGTTTGCCCATCTCAATCCATCCATCCTGCTGCGACCTGACGCTGGTGCGCCACGGTTGCGTTGCGCATCAGAATTGCCACCGTGACCGGCCCAACGCCCCCCGGTACCGGGGTGATCCAGCCTGCGATGTCTCCGACCGCGTCCGTGTCGACGTCGCCCACGATTTTGGGTGTGCCGTCTGGCCCGTCGATCTGGTTGATCCCGATGTCGATCACCGCAGCACCCGGCTTGATCATGTCGGGACCCAGAAAGTGCGGAATGCCGACCGCCACGACCACCACGTCGGCTCGGCGCGAGTGCATGGCAACCGACCGGGTCAGGTGGTGGCAGACGGTGACGGTGGCCCCTTCGGCCATCAGCATCATGGCAGCAGGTTTGCCAACAATTTCGGAGTGGCCGATCATCACCACTTCCAGCCCTTTGAGGTCAAGGCCCGTTTCCTTGATCAACTCGACGCTGGCCGCTGCCGTGCAGGGGGCAAGTGCCACGTCGGAATAGACGATGTTGCCGATGGACGCGGGGTTCATCCCCTCGACATCCTTAAGCGGGTGGATCGCCGATTGCAGCGAGCGCAGGTTGATGTGATCAGGCACAGGCCGCTGAAGAATGATCCCCAGCACCTCGGCGTCATCATTCATGCGCTGGATTTTCGCCTTGGCCTCGTCCTGAGTGATGTCGCCGTGCCAGAATTGGGTTTCAAAGGGCAGGTTGGCGCGGGCGGCGCCGCGTTCCTGATTGCGCACGTAGACCGCGATTTCCGGCACGTCACCGATCGAGACCGAGACAAGCCGCCCAATGGGGCCGTTCTCTTCGATGAAAGTACGGCAGGCGTTCAGGATCCGGGCAGCGACAGAGCGGCCGTCGATGTGATGATGGGTCTGGGCGCTGTCTTTCACTGGGGCTCCGGTGACATTTGCTGTGCTAACACGTTCGACCGTTCCAGATTATTTCCCTTAGTGCAACTTTTTTTACTGTTGGTGTGGGTGGCTGTTGAGTAAAACCCTAGACGCTGGCCATCCCGCCGCCACTGGTTACACTTCTTGAATGGTGACCTTAGAGTTCCTTGCATCTGAGCCTCCTGCGGTATCGGACTTTGACGCCCCAGTACGCGTCACATTGTTCGACTAAAGTGCGTATTGATTCAAAGCCCGTTGTCGGGGCGCTGCGGCGCAGCGCGATTGAACACAGGCAAGGTCGGCTTTGGGCCGGAACAAATCCTACTTTTGGCGCTATTCACTAGGCTGGGTTTGTTGTTTCAAAACTGCTGAAGCGCTGTTGCGGTAAGACAGCGAACCGTTGGTATCCGGTTTCGAAGGAGAAAGAGAATTCAACAACATGCGGTAAATTTTAGGACATAAATTTTCACTTCTCTAAAATTAATACACATTGTTAATGTGATAAAAGAATAGTCCGACGGACCTCCTGTCCGCCACTCCTCTCAAGCTTTCTATGTGCGTTGCTTTGGCCGAGGTGTCGCTGTCGTCGCCGAACGCAATATTCTGCTTGAGTAAGGATCGTGTGTGGTTCGATTGATTTCATTCCTGGGTCACTTAGGTTGGTTTGAAGGCAAGGACTATAAAGCACATGACCGATCACTCACACCTGTCGCGCCCGCTGGCGGTGCCTGCGGGGCGCATCTCGCGTTTTGGGCGGATGGGATCGCTTGCTGCAGGTGTGGCCGGGCGCATGGCCTTCGGTGGCGCGCTGCAACTGGGGCAGGGCCGTCGCCCTGTTGCGCGCGATTTGCTGCTGACACCCACAAACATGCGCCGCATCGCGGACGAGCTGGCACGTATGCGCGGCGCTGCGATGAAGGTCGGGCAGTTGATGTCGATGGATACCGGCGATGTGCTGCCGCCTGAGCTGGCCGATATCATGGCCCGGTTGCGCGCAGATGCGGATTTCATGCCGCCGCAGCAGTTGCGCGATGTGCTGGACGCGGAATGGGGCGCAGGCTGGCGCAAGCGGTTTGCACGTTTTGATGTTCGGCCCATTGCTGCTGCATCGATTGGCCAGGTTCATAGGGCACAATTGCCGGATGGAACCGATCTTGCCATCAAAGTTCAGTATCCCAGCATCGCGCGAAGCATAGACAGTGATGTTGCAAATATCGGCCGATTGATCCGATTGTCTGGCTTGTTACCCGACGGCTTTGCTATCGACCCTTACTTGGACGAGGCGCGTTCGCAGTTGAAGGAAGAGGCGGACTACCACGC
This sequence comes from uncultured Tateyamaria sp., assembly GCF_947496075.1. Lineage (GTDB taxonomy): Bacteria > Pseudomonadota > Alphaproteobacteria > Rhodobacterales > Rhodobacteraceae > Tateyamaria. The sequence continues at coordinate 11,564 of NZ_CANMBJ010000001.1, read as the reverse complement.
GGAAGCCGCACATCTTGAACGCTTTGCTGCGTTGCTGAAGGACGACCCGAGCCTAACTCTGCCAGAACTGCACGCCCCGCTTTCCACGGGCAAGGTCCTCGTCATGACCTTTGTGCCGTCAGACGGGATCGAGAGTGTCGCCGACCTGCCGCAGGAACAGCGCGATCATGTCATGTATGTCCTGTGTGATTTGATGTTGCGCGAGCTGTTTGTGTTTGGCGCCATGCAATCCGATCCGAACTTTGCCAATTATCGCCACGACCCTGACACTGGGAGCATTGTGCTTTTGGATTTCGGTGCAACTCGCAATGTGCCGCCAAGGCTGTCAGAACAGATGCGTGCGCTCATGCGGGCCGGGAGTGCGGGGGCACGTGGCGAGGTGGCACAGATTGTTGCGGCGATGGAACTGGTGCCTGAAACGGTGGATGAGCCGTTTCGCGCATGCATCCTTGATATGATCATGATTGTTTTCGACGAGATACGTGCATCTCCTTTCTTGGACATTGCCGCGTCTGGACTGTCCCAGCGTTTGCAACAGGCAGGGGAGGCACTGGCGATTGACGGCTTTGTACCGCCGCCGGTTCCAATGGACTTGCTGTATATTCAGCGCAAGGTTGCGGGCATGTTCTTGTTGGCCAATCGGTTGCGTGCGCGCGTCCCGGTCGCTGATCTGATGGCTAAGCACATGGATCACACATGACGGCTTTGCCTCCGGTTTTACAGTTTAGCGGTGTTAAGAAGTCATTCGCCAATGGTGGAGCACCTGTACCGGTTCTGCGCGGTGTCGACCTGACGCTGGAAGCGGGGGAGACATTGGCCCTGACCGGAGAATCTGGCAGCGGTAAGAGCACGCTTTTGCACATTGCCGGTGGGCTTGAAACGGCAGATGAGGGCGTTGTGCGTGTCGCGGGCCATGATCTGGGGGCAATGTCGGACAGTGCGCGCGCAGAGGTTCGATGCAAAGACGTGGCCGTCGTATTTCAGCAGTTCAATCTGATCCCGTCATTGACGGTAGGTGACAACATCACGTTCCAGGCGCGGCTGTCCGGACGGGTAGACAATGATCTGATCCAGCGTCTTTCACAGCGATTGGGCCTGAAAGATCAAATGCGAAAATACCCCGAAGCCTTGTCCGGAGGTCAACAGCAACGCGTGGCGATCGCGCGCGCGATCGCGGCTCGGCCCAAAGTGCTGCTGGCTGACGAACCCACAGGAAACCTGGACGAGGGCACGGCGGCCGAAGTCTTGGACCAATTGCTTCATCTTGTTGAGGATACAGGGGCGGCGCTGCTTTTGGTCACCCATTCACCGGCCATTGCGGCACGGATGGATCGACGCTTGCATCTAAGCCAGGGACATCTCGCATGACACGCGCCTGCATGGCTGCATTGCTGTCGCACTGGCGGCGAAACCCTATGCAGCTGTTTGCCTTTTTGGCGGGCCTTGCGTTGGCAACGGCGCTTTGGTCTGGCGTGCAGGCCATCAATGCAGAGGCACGCGCCAGCTATGATGCTGCCGCTGCAACGCTGGGTGAGGGTCAGTTCGATCAGGTCGTGCCAAAAACGGGTGACAGTATTGGGCAGCAGGACTTCGTGGAACTGCGCCGAGCAGGATGGCTGGTTTCGCCCGTGCTTGACGGACGGTTCGAAGGCGTTCGCCTGCTTGGTTTTGACCCTCTTTCTTCGCCTGCGGGTTTTGGCGTCGGGCAGGTGGCCCAGACCAGTGATCTGACGGCCTTTCTGGATCCCGGGCAAATCTATGCAAATGCAACCACTGCGGCACGACTGCAGACTGAAATCGAGTTAGTCATTGATCCCGCCATCGCGCCTGGCATCGCGGTGGGTGACATCGGTGTCGTTCAACGATTGCTTGGTCGTGATGATCTGTCGCGCCTTCTGCTGCAACCTGTGCAATCGATGGCAAGGCCCGACCTTGATGACGTCGCACCGGGGCTGCGCCTGCAAGGAGCGAACCAAACCGCTGATATGGGAGAGCTGACTGACAGCTTTCACCTGAACCTGACCGCTTTTGGTTTGCTCAGCTTCGCCGTGGGCCTCTTCATCGTGTACAGTACGATCGGCCTTGCCTTTGAGCAGCGCCGGGGGCTGGTGCGCACCTTGCGTGCGCTGGGTGTGCCTTTGCGACGCCTCGTCAGTTTGATGCTGATCGAGCTTCTGTTGCTGGCACTTGTTGGCGCAGGTTTGGGTATTGTTCTGGGCTATGTGATCGCGGCCATCTTGCTGCCAGACGTGGCTGTGACCTTGCGGGGGTTGTATGGCACTGAGGTCGCTGGAACGCTTCAATTCCGTGCGTCTTGGTGGGCTTCGGGTCTTGCCATTGCGGTGCTTGGGGCTTTTGCTGCCGCTGGTGGGCGGCTGTGGCAAATCGCGCGCATGCCCCTGCTGGCGAGCGCGCGACCCCGCGCATGGGCCATGACTTCTGGACGTATGCAGCGTGTACAAGCAGCTGTTGCAGCTGCCTTGCTGCTTTGTGCGGCTGGGCTTCTCTGGGGCGGGTCGGGCTTGTTGGCCGGATTTGCGCTCTTGGGGTTTTTCCTGATTGGCGCAGCGTTGGCTTTGCCGGTGGTTGTCCATCCGTTGCTCAGGTACGCGGAAAACCTTGCGAGAACCCCGGCAAATCGCTGGTTTTGGGCGGACACGCGGCAGCAATTGCCGGGTCTTAGTCTTGCCTTGATGGCGCTCTTGCTTGCGCTGTCGGCCAATATTGGCGTGGCAACCATGGTGTCCAGCTTCAGGCAGACATTTGTGGACTTTCTTGATCAGAGGCTCGCATCGGAATTGTATGTTGAAGCCACGGATGCAGCGCAAGCCGCAACGATCGAGACGGCGATGGCCGGGCAGGGGGTCACGGTCCTTCCACTACTTGCAGTGGATGCACAGGTCGAGCGGCTTCCAGCCCGCCTTTTTGGTGTGCGTGTTGGCCCAACATACCGGGACAATTGGGTGTTTCTGGATGCCCTACCAGACGCCTGGGATCAGGTTGAGGCCGGGGAGGCGGCAGTCGCCAACGAGCAGCTTGCGCGGCGTGCGGATCTATGGGTCGGGGATCAGATCGACATTGCGCCGGGACAGTCATTGCCCATTGCCGCGGTGGTGGCCGATTATGGCAATCCGAAAGGGCAGGTTGTCGTAGCTGAAACCCTGTTCCGCCATCTACATCCGGACATTACACCCCGCCAATTTGGCTTGCGCACGCAAGACCCGCAGCAGCTCCGGGGTGTTCTAATGGACGACTTGGGCATTGCCGACAACGCAGTTACGGATCAGTCGGCGATCAAGGCCTTTTCACTGCAGGTCTTCGACCGCACCTTTACAGTGACGGCAGCGTTGAATGTACTGACCCTGGCGGTCGCTGGCTTTGCCATGCTGATGAGTTTGCTGACATTGGCCGATCTACGGATCCCGCAATTGGCCCCTGTCTGGGCGCTTGGACTGACACGGCGCAAGATTGGACAACTTGAATTGATGCGCGCCGTTGTCTGTGCTGGGCTGGTATGTCTCTTCGCGTTGCCTGTCGGCCTTGGGCTGGCATGGGTATTGCTGGCAGTCATTAATGTCGAAGCGTTTGGATGGCGCTTGCCTATGTTCCTGTTCCCCGGTGATTATGCGCGTCTGGGTCTCTACGCCATACTCGCAGCTCTAGCGGCGGCTGCGTGGCCCGCATTGCGGCTGGCGCGAACACCGCCAAATACGTTGCTCAAGGTGTTTGCCAATGAACGTTAGAGCAGTGATTTTCTGTTTGCTCTGGCCAATTGCGGCGCTGGCGCAGGGTTTTGCGGGGTTGGGATCCGATGCCGATGGTTTCGCCGTGCCACAGCCAGGTCGGCAGTTTGACTTTCCCGCCGATCACGGCCCGCATCCGGATTACAGGATTGAATGGTGGTATCTGACGGCCAACCTGAAGGCTGCGGATGGCACACCATACGGGCTTCAATGGACATTGTTCCGGTCGGCTCTTGCACCAGGTGAGAGCGAGGGTTGGAGATCGCCACAGGTGTGGTTTGCCCACGCTGCCGTCACAACACCCGACGCGCATTTCGCAACGGAACGCTTTGCACGCGGCGGGATCGGGCAGGCTGGTGTGCAGGCTGATCCATTTCGCGCGTGGATTGATGAATGGACTATGGAAGGCCCAGATCTGGATACGCTTTCGCTTAGCGCTCAAGGTCCTGACTTTGGCTACGACATGGCGTTGCAGGCCGACGGGCCGTTGGTTTTTCAAGGGCAAGACGGGTATTCGGTAAAATCGGCCGATGGACAGGCCAGTTACTACTATTCGCAGCCGTTCTATAGCATTACTGGCATCCTGGTTCTGCCGGGGGGACCTGTTCAAGTTACAGGCAGCGCATGGCTCGATCGGGAATGGTCGTCGCAACCTTTGTCAGAAACGCAATCGGGGTGGGACTGGTTTTCCTTGTCTTTTGAGAGCGGTGAGAAGTTGATGGGCTTTCAACTGCGCCAACGCGATGGGACGTTTTACAGCGCATCCACATGGATCGATCCGGATGGTGGTACGACCGCGTACCCGGATGGTGCATTTACGGCTGAGCCTGTCACGCAAAGTGCTGTTGCCGAACGTAACGTGCCGACGACGTGGCGTGTCCGCCTGCCCGACAGGGGCGTCGATGTTTCTGTAGAGGCATTGAATACTGAGGCATGGATGCCCTTGGCCATTCCATATTGGGAAGGGCCCGTGCATATCACTGGCAGCCACGATGGCGTCGGATATCTGGAGATGACGGGATATGAGTGACCCGGGCGATTTGACCGCTTTCCTTGGCACGGCATGGCGGCACATGCGTCGGGGCGTTGCTGATGGCAGATCACCGGCACGGTATCCGACCTTTGCCACCGTGTCGCCGTCCGGCGTGCCCGAGGCACGCACGGTCGCGTTACGCCGTGCCAACGAACCTGACGCGGTGGTCGAGATACACACCGATATCGTGACGGCCAAGATAGAGGCGTTGCGCCAATGTCCAAAGGCAGCTCTTCACATGTGGCTGCCCCGATCGCGCCTGCAAATTCGTTTGACCACGACCGTTGAAATCCTGACGGGAGCCTTTGTCGAGCGGGAATGGGACAGGGTTCCCGTTGCATCGCGGGTGTCCTATGGGACGGCACCCGATCCCGGCACACCGATCGAGGATGTGTTTGCCTATGACAAGCCGCCGGTCCGTGAGCGTTTTGCCGTATTGCGATGCACGATTGACCATATTGATCTCGTGCATCTGGGCGAGAAACACCGCCGCGCCGCATATGTCCGGGAAGATGGTTGGCGGGGCTCTTGGTTGGCACCATAAGGCGAACCGTCGCCTGCCTGCGCGAAGCGTCCCGACCAAAAGTCGCGAGACCGGTGAGTTGTCTACTCGTCGTCGTCCAGGGACGGCAATAGCCTGACGATAACCCCCATCAGCAACGCAGTGCTGATGCCAAAAGTCAAAAGGCCGGTAATGGCAGCGAATGTCCCGAAGATGCGCAAACCCGAACCCAATAGCAGATCACCGTATCCCAATGTCGTATATGTCGCGGTCGCGAAGTAGAAACTGGTCGGAAAATCATCAAATGCCCGCATGGCGAAGAACGCTAATGCCCATGCCCAGACCTGAACTGTATGCGCGACCAGCAGAATGAGCACGTTGAGCCCAGTTATGATCAGTGTCCGCAAGCGTGATCCGGTTTCTTCCAAACGATCGGCGGCACGCGCCAGAAACGGGACAAGCATCGCAACGGCTCCGACATGGATCAGGGCGCAAATCGTCAAAAGCGCGCTGCCAAGCAGGATTTGGGACGCAGCAGTCATTGGCGGCCTTTCGGAAGGTCACAGTTTGATCCTGTACTGTGCAACGCGATATCCGAAGGCTCAAGACCCTGTAAACAGGTGGCTTTCCACGCCGCAGCTATATGCCTAGGTCAGCTGCCAAGCAGCAGGGTTCGACATGTTGCCAGATGAGTGTTGGCGACATGGCGCGCGGTCTTGGCGCGGTCGGCGCGTGTTCCAAAGCTGGCTTGCTGCAAGAGCGCTGCGTGGGCAAGTTTGACTTCTACCCTGTGACCGAGGATTGCTCGGCCCTGTCCGGGGGCCAGTGATGCGTCGGTCAAACTGACAAAAGAAGCCCGGTCTTGCTCGTACACTTGCGCCACAGGATCATTCAGAAGCCATGCATGCTCCATTTCAGCCGAGAAACGGCCAGCGCATTCGGCGAAGGAAAAGGCGATGTCGTTGTTGGCTGCGGCCTGTGTGATCCCGGTTGCCATAACGACGAACGCTGCGCACATCGTTTTTATTCTGCTCATGTATTGAGCATTGCGGTCAAAAAGCTGCGCGTCAACTGTGCATAATATAAAGAATTGTGGCGGATTCTTTCAATCTCGAGCGGTCGGGTCTTTCGCGGCCGGAACGACTCCGCGGCAGATGATTTCAGTTTCTATCCAACAGACCGAATGTCTCGCGCTTTTCTGATGCGCTCGAGGTAGTTTCCATGGCATCCTCGGTGCTGAAAAGGCGGGAAAACGGATACAATTGTCGCGCTTGCGTGACTGGCATTGAGCCTTTGCCGCTGACCCGTTATCTGCACGGCATACAATGGTGTGCAGAACGTCATGCCATGCGCCCCTCGTGTGAGAAACAAGCGAAAGACTGCATTATGTCCCAAGACGCCGCTCCCGACATCATTTACACCGTCACGGATGAAGCTCCACAATTGGCGGCCGCATCGCTGCTGCCCATCGTGCGTAAATTCGTGTCTGCCGCAGGCATCGACGTGTCAACGCGTGATATCTCTGTCGCGGGCCGTATCCTGGCAACATTTCCCGAACGTCTGACGGACGCGCAGGCGCAAAGTGATGATCTGGCGGCCCTCGGTCAGTTGGTGACCACGCCGGACGCAAACGTGATCAAACTGCCAAATATTTCGGCCTCGGTGCCGCAGTTGCAAGCGGCGATCAAGGAACTGCAAGGTCAGGGCTTCGACATCCCCGACTATCCGGAAGCGCCGTCCACGGATGAAGAGAATGATATCCGTGCTCGCTACGACGCGATCAAGGGCTCAGCCGTGAACCCGGTGCTGCGCGAAGGCAACTCGGACCGCCGTGCGCCTGCCGCTGTCAAAGCCTATGCCAAGGACAATCCGCATTCGATGGGCGCGTGGAGCGCCGACAGCAAGACCAAGGTATCGACCATGGGCGCTGGCGATTTCCGCTCGAATGAGAAATCCGTGACCTTGACCGATGCGCAGGCTGGTGCGCTGAAAATCGAACATACTGCGGCGGACGGCACGGTAACGGTGCTCAAGGACGGCCTGAGCATGGATGCCGGTACAATCGTCGATGCGACTTACATGTCGCGCGACGCGTTGATGGCATTCCTTGGCAAAGCGATTGATGACACCAAAGCTGACGGTACCCTGTTCTCGTTGCACATGAAGGCAACAATGATGAAGGTGTCGGACCCGATCATCTTTGGTCACGCGGTTCGCGCCTACCTCAAGCCTGTCTTTGACAAATACGCTGACGATTTCGCAGCCGCCGGTGTGAACCCTAACTCCGGTCTTGGCACCATGCTGGACGTGATTGCGGGCATGTCCAACGGCGCTGAAATCAAGGCCGAGATTGACGCGGTCATGGCGGATCGCCCACCAATGTACATGGTGAACTCTGACAAGGGCATCACCAACCTGCATGTCCCATCCGACGTGATCATCGACGCTTCAATGCCGGCCGTGCTGCGCGCTGGCGGCAAGGGCTGGGGCCCGGATGGGAAAGAGGGCGACACGAACTGTGTTATCCCCGACAGCTCTTACGCGCCGGTCTATGCCGAGACGGTTGATTTCTTCAAAGCCAATGGCGCGCTTGATCCAACAACGGCCGGGACCGTGCAGAACATCGGCCTGATGGCCAAGAAGGCCGAGGAGTACGGCTCGCACCCGACCACTTTCGAAATGCCTGCAAATGGCACGGTCAAGGTGATCGCGGGCAACGGTGACGTGCTGACCAGCCATGACGTGGAAGCTGGCGACATATGGCGGATGGCGTCGACCCGAAAAGAAGCGGTTGTGAACTGGGTTGATCTGGCGATTTCACGAGAAGCCACAACGGGTTATGCCTCGGTCTTCTGGTTGGATTCCACGCGCGGCCATGACGCTGAACTGATCAAGATGATCACACCGATCCTGGCCGAAAAGGGCAAGTTAGATGCGTTCCAGATCATGGACCCAGCGGCCGCCACGCGCCACGCGCTCAAGGTCATCACTGCGGGTGACAATTGCATCGCCATTACAGGCAATGTGTTGCGTGACTATCTGACCGATCTGTTCCCGATACTTGAGGTGGGAACATCAGCCAAAATGCTGTCGGTCGTAAAGCTGATGAACGGTGGCGGCATGTTCGAAACCGGGGCAGGTGGGTCCGCCCCGAAGCACGTGCAACAGCTGGTCGAGGAAAACCACCTGCGCTGGGACAGCTTGGGTGAGTTCTGCGCCATTGCAGAAAGCCTGCGCTTCTTTGGTGATGCACACGGCAATACGAAGGCGTCCGTCATGGGTGATGCCGCGGATGCTGCGATCATCAAGCTTTTGGGCGAGGGCAAATCCCCGGGCCGCAAGGTCGGTCAGCCGGACAACCGTGACAGCCACTTCTTTTTTGCGCTCTACTGGGCCGAAGCGTTGGCGGCACAAAGCGATGACGCGGATCTGGCCGCATCTTTTGCCGATCTTGCCGCATCGCTTGGTCGCAATGTGGACACGATTTCAGCGGAACTCATGGCCGGTCGCGGTGCGGCGGTCGACTTGGGTGGCTACTACAACACCGACGAAGCCAAGGTGGCGGGCACTATGCGCCCATCCGGGACCTTGAATGCCCTGATCGACAGCTAGGAATCTCGCGTCGCCGGGCGCTTTTCCCGGCGGCGCGCTCACTTCGCAGTATTCAGGTTGTGAATGCTATGCCAACGTGAAGCGCCAAAATTGAGACAATTGGCTATCATATCTTTCGGATAGTCAAAAGTGGGGCGGCTTGTTCGTGAATGTCACGTCTCCCGTCTCAGCTGACCTTGCGTCGCCTGACAACAACCCCCTAGCGTGCGCCGGACTGCAAAGTGAACCAAGGCATCCGATGGCACGTGAATACCTCAAGAAAGCAACGCTGACCGCAACATCAGGGGCGTCTGACGTCAACCAGATTGTGAGCGATATTTTGGCCGATATCGAAACTGGCGGTGATGCCAAGGCATTGGAGTATGCGGCCAAGTTCGACAAGTATGAAGGCAACGTGCTTTTGACTGCTGACGAGATCGAAGCGGCTGTCGCCCAAGTACCTGACAAGCTGAAAGCGGATATTCGGTTTGCCCATGACAATGTGCGCCGGTTTGCAGAGACACAGAAAGCAACGGTAGCGAATGTTGAGCTTGAGGTTGTGCCGGGCCTGATCGCCGGGCAGAAGGCGATCCCCGTCGATGCGGCCGGTTGTTATGTGCCGGGCGGTCGATACAGTCATATTGCCAGCGCCATCATGACGGTCACAACGGCCAAGGTTGCTGGTTGTAAACACATCACCGCGTGTTCGCCGCCGCGTCCGGGTGTCGGTGTCGCGCCGGCCATTGTCTATGCCGCGCATATCTGCGGCGCGGACAAGATCATGGCCATGGGCGGCGTACAGGGCGTCGCGGCCATGACATTTGGCCTGTTTGGCTTGCCGAAGGCGAACATTCTTGTCGGTCCCGGCAATCAGTTTGTGGCCGAAGCCAAGCGTATTCTCTTTGGTCGCGTGGGCATTGATATGATTGCGGGCCCGACTGACAGCCTGATCCTAGCCGATGGAAAGGCCGACGCGCATATCGTTGCGACCGACCTCGTGAGCCAGGCCGAGCACGGCTATAACTCACCCGTTTGGCTGGTCACGGATAACCGTGATTTGGCTGAGCGTGTGATGGAAATGGTGCCCCAGTTGATCGATGATCTGCCGGACGTAAATCGCGAGAACGCGACCGCGGCCTGGCGCGACTATGCCGAGGTCATCTTGTGTGCCGACCGTGAAGAGATGGCCGCCTGTTCGGATGATTACGCGCCAGAGCACCTTACGGTCCAGGCGGAAGACCTGGATTGGTGGTTGGAACGGCTGACATGTTACGGTTCGCTGTTCCTTGGGGAAGAGACAACCGTTTCGTATGGCGACAAGGCATCTGGTACAAACCACGTGTTGCCGACATCTGGGGCGGCAAACTACACAGGCGGCCTGTCCGTACACAAATACATGAAGATCGTGACATGGCAGCGTGCGACCCGTGAAGGGTCGAAACCGGTGGCAGAAGCGACAGCTCGTATCTCGCGCCTTGAGGGGATGGAGGGGCACGCCCGCGCGGCGGACGTGCGTCTGGCCAAGTATTTCCCGGGTGAGAACTTTGATCTGAGTGCCGAGGGCTGAGCCGGTTGGCATTGGCAAGGCTGTTGCTGATGCGGTGGCGGTGGAGAGGAGCCGGCAAATGAAAGCACTTGTTTATGATGGCGTCGAAACTCTGACATTTCGCGATGTGCCGGATGCAGTGCCGGACCCCGAGCAGGAACTTGTGCGCGTGGTGGCATCGGGCATCTGTGGATCAGACATGCATGCTTACTTGGGACATGATGACCGACGACCCGCGCCACTGATCCTTGGGCATGAGGCGGCTGGTGTGATCGTAGGTGGGGACCGCGACGGCACAAGGGTCACGATCAACCCGCTGGTGGGCTGCGGGATCTGTGCCGCTTGTACCTCTGGCCGTGACAATCTCTGCGCGGACCGCAAGATCATCTCGATGCCGCCGCGCGAAGGTGCCTTTGCTGAATTTGTGGCGATGCGCCCCGCAAATCTGGTTGACGTGCCAGACGACGTGTCTCTGGACAAGACTGCTTTGGCGGAACCGCTTGCGGTCAGCTGGCATGCCGTTCGTCTTGGGTTGGTAGCATTGGATCCAGCGGCCAGCCGCTCTGCGCTTGTATTGGGCGGCGGCGCAATTGGTCTTGCCGCAGCCTTGGCATTGAAAGCGCAAGGCCTGTCCAATGTCACCATCGCCGAGCCGAATGAGGCAAGGCGCAGCTTTCTTGACAAGAAATGTGACATTTCATGTGTCCCCGCGGGGACAGGCAGCTACGGATTGACTGTAGATGCCGTCGGATACGCCGCCACACGGGCTTCAGCCTCATCACTCACGGAACCTGGCGGCGTGATCGTTCATATCGGGCTTGGCGAAGACACCGGCGGTCTCGATATTCGGCGCATGACACTGCAGGAAATCACATTCATCGGCACGTACACCTATACGCCGCAGGATTTCCGCGACACATGCAGTGCAATTTTCGATGGGCGCTTGGGTCCGCTGGACTGGGCCGAAGAACGTCCTTTGTCGGACGGGGCCCGCGCTTTCGCCGACTTGCGCAGCGGAGCGGTTGCTGCGCCCAAGATCATCCTCCACCCCTGATGCCGGAGACAGCATATTCATGACCATAGACAAGAAGATTACCGATGATCTGGTTGCGAACGACATTTCGTTTGTGACGACGGTGCCCTGCAAAC